>NZ_JBZWGR010000001.1:0-1707 GCF_058661685.1 Enterobacter sp. 6722112
CACATAATGGAGCAGGGCGCTGACTTCCGGTGCCAGCAGGTATTTCGGTAGTTCATCTTGAACGAGCGCCATCTGGCGCAGGGCCAGCGCGGCGGGATAGTCAATGGCCACCGGCATTTGCGCCGGCTGCTGCGGGTGAGAATATGATAAGAGGCCGCTCATTGGTTTGACATTCCATCAGGTATCACTAATTGATTCCACTCCCTGTTGCGGGTAGCTTCAGCAGCGCGCAGGGCTCTTTCGCGCCTCCAGACTTTACGAAACACGGAAACTGCAGACCATTCATCATGACCTGTAAGACGTGTTTCGGGCATCCCGGTTGCCTTGCGCAGACGGACGGCAAGAATGACAGCGTTGATGCCCAAGCGCGTGAACTGATACTGCCGTTCCCTGAAATAGTCCTTATGCCAAGGAGGGTCGGAGTATTCGGCGGCATATGCAATTGCCCTGTGGGCCTCATCCTGGAGCACCGGCAGTTCACGGATGCGATACATAAGACGTGGCTCTAAAGTCCGCCAGTCACCGGAGACATCGATCAGATTCAGTTCAGGGTAATTCGTGACAGCTTTTCTCTCAGGCTGGGGGGCATCATCATCCTGGCCGTCATCCGTCACAACCCGGAAACAACCCTCAGCATACCGTTCAAGCATGAATACCAACTCGGTGGCAATGTAATGCAGTTCCTTTTTCATTTTATCTTCTGACGCCTGTCTCTCACGCTTAAGCGTGAAATAATGTGTCAGCCAGATGCCAGTGAGTGTTATACCCCCAGTAAGCAGGCCAGTGATAAGCCCGGTTGCCACGTTTCCCCAGATCCCCGCCCCTTGATTAATCAGCTGTACGGAAACCGGATGGGATGTCGCAGCAACTATACTCTCAGTTGCGGCCTGTATATCAGTCATTGATCATTTACCCCTTTATATTCCTGAGAAATCACACCTTCTGTATGTATTCAGCGGTCGGCAGCCAGCTCATCAGCCAGCTTCACAAACCTTTTGTGCTCAGTCTGCAGGTAATGGCTGTAAATCCGGGCATCACGTTCTGTCAGTCCGGATGGATTGCCGGTGAAGTAACGTTGCAGCACCGCAATACAGTGATTGTAGGTATCGAGATCATATTCCCAGTTTCCCAGCTCACCGGCCGCATCCAGTTCCTGGCGAAACTGCTCGTATTTACGGAGCAGAATGCCAAGACCTAATTCTGTTGCAGCATAAAGATTATTTTCTCCTGGCGCGGAAATCGCATTACGGATTTTTTCAAAAGCATAACTGAAATCATTTCTCTCATTGAATGCAGTAAACATGTCCTTTCCTCAGTTGAATAGTTAGCCGTGCAATTTTACCACACCTCAATCATCGTCAGATGAGTGCCACTCTGTCGCGACAGTGACTTTCACGAGAGTGATTTTCACATACTAAAATAATAAGCAGCCATATAACAACGTAATTAAATTACCTGACGGCCGCTCTGGCCGGATCCGACTTTTATGTTATTCCACAGTTTCCGGAAGTGTACCACGCACACGGAATAACCACAGCGCCCTTTCAGGGTGGTGAGCGGCCGGTCACGGGGCAGGGGAGGGGCACAACATATATGGTCACTGACAGCTGGAAACACCGCTACATCTTGTGTTTCCGGGCCGCTGCGCGCCGGCGGGGCTGAATCAGATCCGGAACAACATCTTTTCGGATCTCGGGAGAGGAAGAG
>NZ_JBZWGR010000002.1:0-22363 GCF_058661685.1 Enterobacter sp. 6722112
GTTAAGAACATAATTTAACCGTTTCTGATTGGTAACTGATTGATTTATTGTCACTGACTATCGCATTTAAGTTATTGCGCTCACGCTGTCGCATTTAGGTTGTCTCATTACCCAAACATACAGGCTAAATGCCGTATAGTGCAGGAGTACACCCTATTGCTATAGGTAAGTCTGTTCAAAAAACAGGCTTACCGAATGGAAGTGATGTAGCCCCCTGAAACACCGGACAGTAGCTGTATCTCCAGATAAGAGATAGGCTTGAATATATGTCTAACACTAACGCCAATTTTGAGATGACCGGGATCCTGTTAGGGCAAGAAGTCCGTAAACGTAAAACTCCTCAGGAGAAGATCGCCATTATCCAGCAGACGATGGAGCCGGGTATGAATGTCTCCCATGTCGCCCGCCTGCATGGTATCCAGCCCAGCCTGCTGTTTAAGTGGAAGAAGCAATATCAGGAAGGCAGCCTCACCGCCGTTGCGGCTGGAGAGGAAGTCGTTCCTGCTTCTGAGCTTACTGCTGCTCTGAAGCAGGTCCGGGAGCTTCAGCGCCTTCTGGGCAAGAAAACGATGGAAGTTGAGATCCTGAAAGAAGCCGTGGAGTACGGTCAGTCGCGAAAATGGATAGCGCACGCGCCCTTGTTGCCAAAGGACGGGGAATAGCCATGGTCAGCCGGACCATGGGCGTGTCGCGTGCGCAACTGTCACTGCGGATTAACCGTTCTGCCGACTGGCAGGACAGGCGCTGTAACCGGCGTAATGAAGAAGCAGACGCAGAAATACTGTCGGCTATCCTCAACATTATCAGCGATATGCCGAGTTATGGTTATCGACGCGTGTGGGGCATCCTGCGCAAGCAACGTCGCACAGAGGGACAGCCACCTGTGAATGCCAAACGGCTTTACAGGATAATGAGCGAGCATAACCTGTTGTTGTTGCATCACAAACCAGAGCGACCGAAGCGTGAACATAAGGGCAAGATAGCGGTGGCAGAAAGCGATATGCGCTGGTGTTCAGATGGCTTCGAGTTCGGCTGCGACAACGGCGAAAAACTGCGGGTAACGTTCGCGCTGGACTGCTGCGACCGTGAGGCCATAGACTGGGCAGCAAGCACGGGAGGCTATGACAGTTCGACCGTGCAGGATGTGATGCTGAGGTCGGTGGAAAAGCGCTTCGGCGACAGGTTGCCCGACACAGCGGTGCAGTGGCTGACGGATAACGGTTCAGCGTATACCGCGTATGAAACGCGGAGGTTCGCGAGAGAGCTGAATCTGGAGCCCTGCACAACAGCGGTGAGCAGCCCGCAGAGTAATGGCATGGCCGAACGGTTCGTGAAAACGATGAAAGAAGACTATATCGCGTTCATGCCAAAACCGGATGTGAGAACAGCACTGCGAAACCTTGCAGTAGCGTTCACGCATTACAATGAAAACCACCCGCACAGCGCGCTGGGATATCACTCCCCGAGGGAATACCGGCGGCAGCGGACATCGTTAACTTAAGATACAAAAGCTGTTCGGAGATGGAGGGTCAAGATCACTTACCGAATGGAAGGGACTTCCCCTGATTATGCGCCTGATTAACTCTTGTGCAATCATGGGGTAAACACAACCCCGGAGGGATTCGTTATGACCATTACTACTGTCGGTATCGATCTTGCTAAAAATGTGTTCGCTGTTCATTGCGTTGACCAGAATGGCAAAACCGTTCTGGTTAAATCCAGAGTAACCCGCGCAGCTCTTCCCGGGCTGATTGCTGGTTTGCCGCCCTGTGTTATCGGGATGGAGGCGTGCTCCGGGGCTCATTACTGGGCAAGACTGTTTCGGCAGTATGGTCATGAGCCGCGTCTGATGGCCGCCAAATTTGTATCGCCTTACCGCATGGCTGGTAAATCAGGGAAAAATGATGCAGCTGATGCTCAGGCTATCTGCGAGGCGGTTCGTCGCCCACATATGCGGTTTGTGCCGGTTAAGGATGAGAGCCAGCAGGCAATGCAGTGTCTGCATCGTACCCGACAGGGTTTTATCGAAGAGAAAACAGCAACATATAATCGTCTCCGGGGGTTGATATCTGAATTCGGCGTTATCGCCCCACAAAGTACAGATGCCCTGCGCCACATAGTTTTTGAGCAGAAGAATTCTTTACCACTTCAGGTTCAGCAATGTGTTGATGATTTGCTGGAGCACGTTGCTCGCATTGAAGATAACATCGCTGAATATGACCGAATTTTGTCCCGCATGGCCAAAACAGATCATCGCAGTCAGCGGCTGATGGAATTGAAGGGCGTTGGCCCCACAACGGCCTGTGCGCTGGTCGCCAGTATCGGTAATGCACATGATTTTAAGAATGGGCGCCAGCTGGCAGCCTGGCTGGGACTGACACCATCGCAGTACAGCAGCGGCGGAAAGTCGAAGCTTGGCAGGATAACGAAAGCTGGCGATTCGTATCTGAGAACACTTCTGGTTCAGGGTGCCCGCTCGGTACTGATCGGGGCGGAGAAAAGGACTGATTTATTCAGTCGTTGGGTCTGCTCACTGGTCGAACGCAGAGGATACTGGCGCGCTGTTGTTGCCATCGCTGCCAAAAATGCAAGACTGTGCTGGGCATCATTGCATTACGGTGATGATTTCAGGTTGTACTCAGCCAGCTAAAGTACAAAGCTGTATGACCATCTGTTCTGCAACTCGTTGATGATAAAGGGTTAGACCCCGTGAGGTATATCTGCTTATTGTACAGGGCAAGTGTACCCGACTAACGAACTAGAGCCTCACGAGCGTCTTTCATCAGGGTCCGAATCGATGACGATTCATCATGACCGTTTATAGTACCGCAGTCTCTCCCCTTTATTTTTTTACTATAGTGCAGACAGAAACCGTAAACACCGGCGTTGACATGCCGGGGAAGCCCTTATAGTACAATAATTCTCTATATCCAAACTGACCCCAGGTTGTACCAATGCTGCATGCAGTGAATACGCAGCATGGTCTCCAGCGGATAGGGCCGTCGGCCATTGCCCGCCTTGGGATAAAACGGCTCGATGACAGCGGTCATATTCTGCCATGGCAGAATCTGCTCCATGCGGGAGAGGAAAATCTCTTTTCGGGTCTGACGGCGCTTAGTGCTGAATTCACTATCGGCGAAGGTGAGTTGATGGCTCATGATGTCCCTCTGGGATGCGCTCCGGATGAATATGATGATCTCATATCAGGAACTTGTTCGCACCTTCCATAGCTATCTGATGGCGCGAAGCTTGAGTATAAATAGAAAGCTATGGGCTTTTCGAACAAATAACTAGCAGTGATAGTTAAATCGCGATCCACGTAGAACCGCCGCATCTGGTGGGTTGATCGGCAAGGATTTTGCGAGCATCATCGCATTTATTATTGAACGCAAGATCATTCTGCTGTTTGCGCAGGGGATTAGCTACCAGGACATTAGCCGAGAGTTCGAAGATTTATATGCTTTCAGCATGTCAACCGCCACCATCAGTGTAGTACGATAAAGTTACCCCTGAACTAAAACAGTGGCAACAGCACCCGCTGGAAAAGGTTTACCCCTTCGTCTGGCTGAACGTATTCACTATAAAGTCCGTGAGAATGGCCGTTATCAGAGCAAAACGGTTTATACCGTTCTGGCGCTGAATCTGGCAGGCAAGAAAGAAACTCTGGGCCGGTATCTATAAGAAAGTAAAGGCGCTAACTTCTGGCTGTCTATATTAAGCGACCTGCAAAACTGGGGCATTGAAGACATCCTGATCGCCTGCGTGCGCGGGCTGACCGGCTTCCCGGAGGCGATAAACAGCATTTATCCGCAGACAGAGGTTCAGTTGTGCGTCATTCACCAAATCAGTAACTCGATTAAATACGTGGCCTCAAATGACCATAAAGCTTTTATGGCTGATCTGAAACCGGTATATCGCGCGGGGTCGAAAGAAGCCGCAGAAACGGTGCTGGATGAACTGGAAGCGAAATGGGATCAGCAGTATCCAGTGTTGCTCCAGTCGTGACGACGCAAGTGGGAAAATCTGTCAGCATACAATAGAATTTAAGAAACACGGAGTCAGTAAAATACTGTACGTGAAAAGTGATGCGGAAAGTTAAAACCTCGGTGCAACAACTAAACTCATTGATAAGTTTTTTACTGCGATAATCGATAGATTTGCAGACTATAGGCGTGCGAATGAATAGTCACCTAAAAGCTGGCAGGTAATAATTAACAATGCTGTAACAGTTATATGGCTTTCAGGCAGCGTATTATTATACGCTGCCTTTTTCAACTTGCCGTAATAAAGCATGTTTTTGGATAACGATTAAAAAGTGAATAATTGTAAACAGCTTCATTTTTGTAATATGAGTTAGGATAGAAGTTGACTTCTTTGCCAAGCAGAGATGCTAAAATTGCCACATGCAGCCTGTCGGTATTGACAACTTTATACTCTTCAAGAAAGTTTATCATGCAACGGGTAGAATTACGCGCCAGAAATTCATTATCCCAATAATCGCCATTCCAGGTGAGCGAAATATCATGATTGTTTTCTTTGTAGTCTCCAGTTAGAGATTCGGAGTCCGTTCTGAAGCAGTTGGCCTGTTTTTTATAGACGGGTTTAAGTGACAGGTATTTATTAAGATCGAGATAAAATGCCATATCATCAGTAATGAATACGTTCTTGTTTGGTTCGTAGTTGAGAGATTTAATATAATCGAAGGTGATATTTTCGCGACAAAAAACAACAAACTTATCAATATTGTTGATGAATAAATCGCTATACCCTCTGATTGTCGACGGCATTATTATTACTTTATGAAATTTCCCAATATTATTCTGGATAAAGTCATGACCTTCAGAATACAATCCTTCTATCAGGTTTCCTCCGCCTCCAAAAATTAAAATATCAGTTTCAGAACTGTAGCACTCGCCATCTCTGTAAGGGATATAGGTAAGAGCATTTCGTTCAAAAAAGTCATACGTCGCAGATGCAATTACACCATCTCCAGCATTACCAGGGTTTGCCTTATAGACAAATCGATGAGATAGATGATAAGATTTTAGAAGCAAATCAAATTTTAACTTCATATTGGTCATTTTTTATCCTGTTTAACAGAAGCTACCGACTGCTATCTTACACTACTTCAATTCACTAATATCATAGAAAAGTCTAGGTTACAAAGGAAGGGTTACAATGAAGAAAATTCTTATAATGACGCCGGACATTGAGGGGCCTGTCCGTAACGGCGGTATTGGTACTGCTTTCACTGCTCTTGCCACTACTTTGGCAAAAAAGGGGTATGATGTTGATGTATTGTATACATGTGGCGACTATTCTGAATCATCTGTATCGAAATTTAGCGACTGGTCACGTATTTATAGTACCTTTGGTATCAATCTGCTAAGAACCGGACTGATAAAAGAGATTAATATTGATGCACCGTATTTTAGAAGGAAAAGTTATTCAATTTATCTCTGGTTGAAAGAAAATAACATCTATGACACTGTTATTTCTTGTGAGTGGCAGGCAGATCTTTATTACACTTTATTAAGCAAAAAGAATGGAACGGATTTTGAAAATACAAAGTTCATTGTAAATACTCACAGTTCAACGTTATGGGCTGATGAAGGTAATTACCAGCTTCCATATGATCAGAACCATCTTGAACTCTATTATATGGAGAAAATGGTGGTTGAAATGGCGGATGAAGTTGTTAGTCCGTCTCAGTATTTAATTGATTGGATGTTGAGTAAGCACTGGAATGTTCCTGAAGAACGTCATGTAATTTTAAATTGCGAGCCATTTCAAGGGTTTGTGACGAGAGATGATGTTACAGTTAAAATAAATGAAAAGCCAGCTTCTGGCGTTGAGCTTGTATTTTTCGGCCGCCTTGAAACCCGTAAAGGACTTGACATATTCCTGCGTGCATTAAGAAAACTATCTGATGAAGATAAAGAGAGCATTTCTGGAGTAACCTTCCTCGGAAAAAATGTCACCATGGGGAAAACTGATTCATTTACTTATATTATGAATCAGACTAAAAATTTGGGACTCGCAGTTAATGTCATCAGCGACTATGATCGTACCAACGCTAATGAATATATAAAAAGAAAAAATGTATTAGTCATCATTCCATCACTTGTAGAAAACTCACCCTATACTGTTTATGAATGCTTGATTAATAACGTTAATTTCCTCGCTTCAAACGTTGGTGGAATTCCAGAGCTTATTCAGCAGGAGCATCATGCGGAAGTTCTATTTATTCCTACACCTGTCGATTTATACTGGAAAATCCACTATCGCTTAAAAAATATAAATATAAAACCAGGGCTTGCTGAATCACAAGACAATATTAAAGAAGCTTGGTTTGTCGCAGTTGAACGAAAAAACAACCGCGCATTCAAGAAAATCGATGAAGCTAACAGCCCGTTAGTTAGCGTGTGTATAACTCACTTCGAACGTCACCATTTGCTTCAGCAAGCACTCGCATCAATAAAATCTCAGACGTACCAAAATATTGAGGTCATCTTGGTTGATGATGGAAGTACGACAGAAGATTCTCATCGTTATTTAAATCTCATCGAGAATGATTTTAACTCTCGAGGCTGGAAAATTGTCCGTAGTTCTAATAACTATCTGGGTGCTGCAAGGAATTTGGCTGCGCGACACGCCTCTGGCGAATATCTGATGTTTATGGACGATGATAATGTTGCTAAGCCTTTTGAGGTAGAAACGTTAGTTACTGCAGCATTAAACTCTGGGGCCGATGTGTTAACCACACCAAGCGATCTTATTTTTGGTGAGGAGTTCCCTTCTCCGTTCCGTAAAATGACGCACTGCTGGCTTCCGTTAGGGCCTGATTTAAATATCGCCAGCTTTAGTAACTGCTTTGGCGATGCTAATGCGCTGATCAGAAAAGAGGTTTTTGAAAAAGTAGGCGGATTTACTGAAGATTACGGTTTAGGTCATGAAGACTGGGAGTTTTTTGCCAAAATATCATTACAGGGATATAAATTGCAAATCGTCCCGGAACCTCTATTTTGGTATAGAGTTGCAAACTCCGGCATGTTGTTAAGTGGAAATAAGAGTAAAAATAACTACCGCAGTTTCCGTCCTTTTATGGATGAGAATGTTAAATATAACTATGCAATGGGGTTGATACCTTCCTACCTCGAGAAGATTCAAGAACTTGAGAGTGAAGTGAATCGCTTGCGGAGCATCAATGGTGGTCATTCTGTCAGTAACGAGTTACAACTTTTAAATAATAAGGTTGATGGTCTTATTTCTCAGCAAAGAGATGGCTGGGCCCATGACCGTTTTAATGCTCTGTATGAAGCAATTCATGGGTTGATACCTTCCTACCTCGAGAAGATTCATGAGCTTGAGAGTGAAGTGAGTCGGTTGCGCAGCATCAATGGCGGTCATTCTGTCAGTAACGAGTTACAACTTTTAAATAATAAGATTGATGGTCTTATTTCTCAGCAGAGAGATGGTTGGGCCCATGACCGCTTTAATGCTCTGTATGAAGCAATTCATGTCCAGGGCGCAAGACGAGGCACCAGTCTGGTTCGCCGGGTGGCCCGGAAAGTGAAGTCAATGTTAAAATAAAATAATATGCGGGGCCCAAAAGGGCTCCGCGAAAATAATGTTAAGGAGGGTGCGAATAAGTACCCTCCGCAACGAAAATGAAACTTTTAGTCAATTAAATTCAATCACTTACATAGGCGTTTTTTTGCGTTTGGTGACTTATTCGCACCTTCCTTAGAACAAAGCCACTCATGATGAAAAAATATACCACACACAGATAGGCACCGCTAAATGGTCTGACTTGCGGCCAACCCATAAAGCTGCCAAACATATGGCTGAGCATGACCATACCCGCCAATATCCCACGAGTGCCATCAATGGCATCAAATCTGTTAACAGACAATCTACACCCCATATTCCAATGAGTAAAACTACATTCTTTTAGAAGAAAGAATTTATTAGTAATAAAAAGAATAGCTATCAATATTCAAAGGTGATTACTGCCCAATAGGAAAAATTTTAAAGGCAGGAAGTCACAAAAAACACAAGTACACACATCGAAATTTTACTGCCCCCAGTAAAACTCGACAAAAAATCTATTACTCTCTAGCTAATAAATCATTAATCTAACAGGAATAGAGACTCGCAAATCATGTGACCACGAGCTCTTTTATTTAACGAAAAAAATTTTTATTGAAAATAACAAGATCACTGACAAAGAAGTGAAACTTGCTTAACTTCTTTTTGAAATTATTTAAAAAAACGTCTTACCACGCGTAGCGGCTTAGTCAACTTCCAGGATAAAGAAGAGATTAAATTTTTGTGATGCTGATAAATTCATTGAACTCTTGCTGTTTGATAGTCATCTCATGATGCATATCATTATTTTTGTCGGTTAACTGACGAATATTCTGTTCCTGTTCAGTTACCCGCTCTTCAATCTCATGCAATTGATTATGCAATATCGCATTTTCATCCTTTTGCCCGGCGAATGAGTGGGTAAGCGTCTCAACTTCTTGCTGTAATGCGGAGCTCCTGGCCTGGAAAAACTCAAGTTCCTTCAGAACCCGATCTTTAAGAGAGAATAGGTACTCTTCAGCTGACAGCGTGGTGATCCTATGATGGGCGGCGGCGATAAATTCATCATAAAAATCATCACTCTTTGCATCCAGGGCAACAACAAACTCTTTCACTTGCTGATAAAACGGGTGAAATGCCGGACCAGAAATCGTGTTTAAATGCCACTCAAGGAACACGACAACATAGTTTTTATAATCTCTGAGACGGTGTTCCATCATCCCCTGCTGACAGATAAACGCTTTAAGCGCCACCAATGCTTCAACAGCACAGCGGTGCGACTCTGCTCGCGTGGCGGATAGGGATTCACTACGGTTGATGGTATGAGAAATTAACGTTTCATTTAAGACCGAAATTCTGTTCGCCATGAGCATAAATGCGCAGACGAAGAAAAGATCGTTGGTCGTCCTGATTTCCTGAAAGCGAAGCTGATGACTAGTAATAAATTGACGCCTGAGAAGCTTGTCCCATGGCCACCAGACAAAGGTGCGGAAAAAGTCAGAGGGAATATCCTGGGATGAAAAAAACTTGAGATCAGGTAACAGCTCCTGGCGCACTGACCACGGCATCGGAGCATAAACCTGCAAGGCGGGATCAAAAGACTGGCTGCGACAGATAACGACATCCGCTTGTATATCGCTAGCACGTGCGTACATGCGCTCCAACATCATGTTATCGACATAATCGTCGTCATCAAGAAAAATAACGTACTCACCGGTAGCAGCATCCAACCCGATGTTTCTTGAGCCTCCCCCACCAAGATTTGTCGTGTTGTTAATGACTCTAATTCGTGAATCAGTTTCAGCCAGCGCCGAGACAATCTCTAAGGTATTATCGTCAGAACAATCGTTGACAATAATGATTTCAATATCATTTAATGTTTGCGAGCAAACAGTGCTCAATGTGTCGGAAATATATCCCGCCGCATTGTGCACAGGGATAATAACGGAAACAGCTATACTCTCTTTTTCAGACATGCAATCACCTTGACGCTTAGCTTATAAACGCAATTATATTTATTTATGGGTAGCGTTTAATTTGTAGGTTGCCAGTTTATTAAGGATGGGTAAGATGAAAGCGACTGAGCTTCATCAAAAATTACTCTTCAACAACATCACGATATGTTTTTAATGTTTTATTAATGATCATCACACTCGAGAATTTATCTTGAATGCGTTTTCTGCCATTGATACCCATTGCGACGCGCGTTTCTGGGTTATCCAACAGGAAACCGAGTTTCTCCGCTAATTCCTCGACAGATTTACTTTTTACAATCAACCCATTATCGTTATTGATAATTAAGCTATCACAGCCACCAACATCATAAGCGATACAAGCGCGCCCGACAGAGGAAGCTTCCAGCAAGATACGCGGTACGCCTTCGGCGTAGACCGACGGCAAAGCAACGATATTTGATTCTTCAATTAAATCAAATACATTAGAACAATGACCGAGCCAGTTAATCACGCCTTCGCTTTGCCACTTCTGTATCGTCGCCAGCGGAATTGCGTCTTTATCATTCTCAACTAAAATACCGGCAACATTCAGCGTAAAGTGAATATTTTTATTACTCAGTATTTTTTTGGCTTCAATCAGGTCACCCAGTCCTTTACTCCACAGCATACGGCTGGCAAAAAGGACGACCGGAACATCACGCTGCTGCTCCAGAGAGTATTTGTAAATCTCTGGATTAATACCCGCGCCATCAATAACAATAGTCTGTTTGTAATCGATACCAACCAGATCGGCAAGTTTAGCTCTGTCTTTATCATGTTCGAACATAAACAAACTGCATTTGTTACTGGCGATATACTTATATGCCATAACAGTAAAACTTCGCAGCAGCTTAAGACAGGCAGACTCTGCGGAAAATACTCGGCCCAAACCGACAAAACTCAGAATAACAGGACGATGGGTACTTTTAGCCAGAAAACCGCCGATCAAACAGGGCTTGATGGTAATGCAGTGCAACAAATCTGGATTGATGTTTTGAATAATTTTCCGAGCCTTAGAAAAGGCCCAAAAGAAAATCAAAACGTTGAATGATTGGGCGACAAGTGGAATGTTATGGCAAACAAAACCTAATGTCCTGAATTTTTCCGCTATTTTATCATCGACAAAATGGCTAATAATGTGAATCTCATAACCGGCATCTCGGGCGGCAATTGCACGATCGGTCCAATGCAAATCAAAATACCAATCCGAATTTATGAAATAACACAGTTTTTTCATTGCTATGTCCACTTAGTGAAACTTACCGCTGATTCCTTTTACACCATGTACAATCCCACGGCATAAAAACTTTAGATATACCCATTTCCGGCGCTGCACAGGGAATATGGTGATATACTTACACAGGCGCAAAAGGATTGATGAACTACTAAAAATTTCCACTTCCGTGAATATTCTCTTAGCCAAAATCAAGTTCCGACAAAGATAGTAAACCTTCCACTCTGGCGATATAACCTTTCCCTGAATACTCACGTCATGAGTAAAAACAAGCTCCGGTTGATAAGTGATTTTCTCGCCACTTAAAGTTAATTGATAACCAAAATAGAGATCATCAAAATAAAGGAAAAGTTCATCATAAATATGATGAAGGTGCTCATTCAAGACTTCACGCTTAATGATCATGCCAACAAATGAAACGGTTTGCACCAGCATTTTCTTATTATCTGGTACATATCGTTGGGGATGTTTGATATATTGCAAGGTATCACTAAACGAGGTCGGGACTTTTACAAATGGAACATTCATCGCGCATGTCCGGCCCTGTAAATCTTTAACTAAAGCCGTAAAAACACGACAATCTTCTTTATTTATCGTCGCGAACTTATCAAGAATATCACTTTGCGGATAAGCATCATCGTCATAAAAGAAGACCCAATCGCTATCAACAGAGCTGCATATATATTGACTACCGGCCTTAAACCCGCCGGCCCCCCCGTTATTACTGGCCAGATTTAAGACAATGACTCGGGGATCAGTGATTGTCTGCAGCCAGTCAGAGGTCCCATCCGTGGACCCATTATTGACAATAACGATAGAGGTAAAGTGCAGCTTAACAGTTTCAGCAACCGTCTTTTTTAGCTTCTCAAGACGGTTGAAAGTGACTATTAGTGCAGTATGTTTCATCGTACATCGGCCACAAATACAGGCATTGTTTCGTCGTTGGACAATGAAGACAGGTATTTATCGGCCGTTTTTAAGGCTTCTGCAATCGTTACATCCATATCAAGATAGCGATAAGTCCCTAAGCGTCCGACGAAAGTAATATTTTTCTCACCTTCCGCCAGTGATAGATATTTATCCAGCAGAGCCATCTCGCCCATCTGGCGGATTGGATAGTAAGGAATATCATTTTCACCGCAGGCGCGACTATATTCTTTGTAACATACGGAGCCTTCGTGGTTTTCCCACGGGGAAAAATATTTATGTTCGGTAATGCGCGTATACGGGACATCAACTGAGCAATAGTTCATGACCGCGCAGCCCTGGTAATCACCTTGCCAGGTAAATCGCTCAAAGTCCAGAGTACGGTAGCCAAGACGCCCATGCTGGTATGAATAGAAGGCGTCTAACGGCCCGCTATAAAATACATGATCATAACTTTCGCGATTTTCAGCCGCAAACTCACGCTGTAATTGCAGAGTGATATTTTCATGATCGGCGATCGCTTCAATCATATGGGTATAGCCTAACTTCGGCATGCCCTGGAATTTATGATTGAAATAATTATCGTCATAATTGAAACGCACAGGCAAACGTTTGAGTATAGATGCCGGAAGCTCAGAAGGCTGCATCCCCCACTGTTTTATGGTGTAGCCTTTGAAGAACGCTTCGTATAATTCTTTACCAATGAAGCGCAAGGCCTGCTCTTCAAAAGTCTTCGGTTCCAGAATGGAACTATCACCTTTTTCGCTAATGAGCGCGCGAGCTTCATCAGGAGAACAGGTTTTAGCAAAGAACTGATTAATAGTATGCAGATTAATCGGCAGTGAAAAAACCTGACCATTAACAGTAGCTTTTACTCTATTCACATAGGGCATCATTTCCGCATACTGATTGACATAGTTCCAGACGGTTTCATTATCCGTATGGAAAATATGCGGACCGTAGACATGAACCATGACATCAGTCTGAGGATCGCGAGTGTCATAAGAGTTTCCTCCAATGTGGTCCCGCTGATCGATGATTTTAACCTTGTGACCTTGTTCAGCAAGCTGGCGGGCAATGACCACACCTGAAAAACCAGCGCCGACGATGAGAATATTGTTACGCTTCATAATGTATCTCCAGTTGTATTAGCCAAGAATCGAACGGCGAACTTTATAATAATATTTGATGAGCTTATTTCTTCTTGGCGAACCGACAGGAGCATATTTGTTAACATATGGCATTAAAGCTCTTTTAATCTTTGTCTGCAGTAACACGGTTTGCTGCAGTTCAGTATGTTGGTTAGGTACTACCGTGGCCACAGGTAACTGGCGATAGTAGATTTCTTTCTCCCATGGCGTACTTAAAACATTCTCAAGAAAATCATCATAGAAATCGACTTTCTCAGTATTCCATGGTTTGTTTTCACCCGCATAGTGAATCATTTTTGGATTTCTTCTGGCTTGCAAAAAGCGCATATAGGTTGAAAACTTGAGATTCGGGAAGAAATCATCGGTATTACCATTACCATGGTACACGTTCCATTCTAATGGTAAGAATTTGACTCGGCCAAAGAAGACTTTGTTCATGATATCCTGATCTAAGAACCAATACTTTTTGGCTTTCAATGCTGACATCAATTGAGCAAAGGTATTCTCTGTAACCATTTGTTCGACATTAAAAACAATAATCCCGGCCTGAAAATATTCGTCAGGATTAGTCATTCCTAATGTCTTTTTCAGGTATTGCTCTGCAGGCATAATGCCATCATCTGATTCTGACATGGTACCAAACTTCACAAACCCTTCCATGACGATGTCTTTAACAGCGGCAACCAGGTTAGTGCCGATCTCGACATCCAGAAGTGTCGCCAAATCAGCCTTCACCACGGTGTCAGAATCGATAAACACAACTTTTTTATACTCGCGGAAAAGTTGCGGGATGAACAAGCGCGCATAGGTCGACGCACTAAAATGTGCACGGGTATGAACATCACTCATCTCAGTGAATGAATTCACATCAAAAAAGCGCAATGATATGTTGTTATGACCAGCAACTAGCTTGATAAGGCGTTGTTTATTTAAATGACTGACCTTATTTTCCAGAACAACGATATCATAGTTTCTGTTCGCATCAGAATGGAGAACAATTGAATTGATTAATGCCCCGCCACTTAATGCATAGTTATTATCAAAACTAATAACAACCGGTACGCTTTCGTCAAAAACGGGCTTTAATTTACCATTAAATGTTTCAGCAGTAACAAACGTGCGCTGTAGTTCTTTTATTTTTAGCTGTTTATCTTGTTGACATTTGATGATATAGATATTGAATAAACGCTCAGCAATGTGTCCTATAACTCGTTTTTCTTGAGCGTTGTAGTTATTCATCGAAATCCGATCTTCAAGATTAGACAAAATAGCAAAAAGCCATTCAGAATAATCCAGGAACATGTCTTTGCGCATAACAAACATGTTCGTATAATAACCATCAGTTGCATTATTGAATTGTTGAATCGCAGCTTTATATTGTGGATACAGCTCTTCAACGACATCCAGGGCAGACTGATAGTCTTTAATGTGTAAAAACTCACCTTTTGCATAATGATCAAGGTTATTCTTACTTCCTGCCGATGTTACCGACCATTTTTTGGGTAACAGCAGATCATATCCATCGACGCAGGTGCTTATGGATTCATCACTTAATCCAAACTGGCTTTCGTATTCGGCATTGATGAGCGGGTAGTTGACTACCCCCCAGTTATCCTCAGGATGATTTTGTTGTTCTGCAAAGTTCAAGTGTCTGCGGTAATGCATGAATCCCACATAGTCAGCCAGAGATTCATTCTTCCACACCCAGTAGTGGGCCGTCAGCTCACAATAGAAGGGGTTTTTAAAGGAAATGTTGTCTCCGCTATCATCCCCTTCACAGCCAATATCATTATAAGTATTAGCCTTCCCGACATGCAGTGGTTTAATAATAGAGGCATTTAGAAAAGCACTGGGTTTGTGGTGACATGTATAAATTTTGATACTATTCATCTTATTACCAATTATTAAGCGATTGCTTGCTTGTAAAGTTCAATGATTCTCTCTGCTGAGCCAATTTCGCGGAGTTTATGGTTTTCGATCCAAACAACTCTGTCACAGATTTTTTCAACATCACTCATATTGTGGCTAACGAATAATATCGTTACACCCTTATTTTTGAAGTCTCGTATTGTTTGTATACATTTGGCCTGGAACGAAATGTCACCGACAGCAAGTACCTCATCGATAATAAGTATATCGGGTTCTACCTGGCTGATGACAGAGAATCCAAGCTTCGCAAGCATACCACTTGAGTACACGCGAATAGGTTCGTCAATGAAATCACCCAGCTCGGAGAACTCAATTATCCGATCCATCCGTTGCTGAACCTCTTTGCGGCGTAGCCCAAGCAGGGTCGCATTGAGATAAATATTTTCTCGCCCGGTTAATTCAGGGTGAAAACCGCCGCCTAGCTCAAGCATTGAGGCAACGCGCCCCTGGGTTGTAACAGTGCCTTTTGTAGGCTTAATGACGCCGGCCACCAGCCCGAGGGAGGTACTTTTCCCTGCGCCGTTACGACCAATCAGCGCTACGGCCTCGCCTTTACCCACGGTGAAGGTAATGTCTTCGATCGCAAGATATTTACGCCCTTTTAACAGCTGAAAAGCTCTTTTAGGGTGAAATACGAGATCCTTAATTCCTGAGCCAATATGGTGGTAAAGAGGATACTCTTTCGTAACGTGACTAAAGTTTATTACTGGTTCCATTACAAAATCTCTGCAAATCGATATTTTAATTTATTAAAAATACTCAGGCCCACAATTGTCAGGACTAAACCTGTAATGTAAAGGATTGAAATATATTCATAATTTAAGACGCCATCCATGAACAGCTGCCGCCAGCTGAGGATCATGCTTGCCAGAGGATTATAGGTAATAATCCAGCTAAATTTTTCAGGAATCATATCTGACGCATATAATATCGGCGTGCAATAAAACATGAGCATGATACCAAGGCTGACAAATCGCTCTAAATCCCTGAAGAACAGATTTAGCGTAGAAAATATGATTGAAATACCAAATGTAAAAATCACCTGACCAAGCGCAATAATTGGTACGCCCCAGAGCCATGAGAGCGATGGACGCATACCATACACGAACAGGAATGCAATAATCACAGGAATTGTACACAAGAAATGTAACCCTTCCATCATGACATTACTCAATGGAATAACTGAGCGCGGAAAAACTGTTTTTTTGATTATTTGCGCATTGGCTATAAACGAAAACAAGGAATTTGTCGCCGAGCTGGCAAACCATTGCCACGGAAATAAACCGGTAATCAAGAAAAGGGTATAATTCGGGATCTGCACTCGCATAACGAGCTTAAAAATGAAATAATATATCATTGCAAAAAGCAGTGGATTCGCAATTGACCATAAGTAACCAAATACGCTGCTTTTATAACGTACCTTTAAATCTTTGTTTGTTATAACAACAAGAAGATCAAACAAATACCCTATATTATACTTCATTTTTATACTCATAAATTATTCTACAAAAAATTCCGTACGTAATATGTATCAAACAGAATTATCGATAAGATCTGCTGTGCTCGAGAGACGAACAGCTATTCCCATAAACAAAGACCAATTGTAACATTATTTTGCACAAGCAATATGTAAACAATCTTTCCTGCGCATTAGCACTCCGGAATCGGAGATGATCGCTAACCTCAGTAACCGCTGAATGAAAATGTGATTCTCGTGGAAGACACATAAACCATCCTTTAAGATTGTAAATAAAATGTTAAATCGAACAATGAGTTTATTCTAAAATTCAGACACGCTACCGCCATTGGCTATCGCAACCAAAATGCGGACTCCCCTCTCTAAAGTGTCTGTCTTACCCGGTCTTACCGTAACGAAGAGGATACGCTCGTCGTTAGGGAAGGTGCGAATAAGCGGGGAAATTCTTCTCGGCTGACTCAGTCATTTCATTTCTTCATGTTTGAGCCGATTTTTTCTCCCGTAAATGCCTTGAATCAGCCTATTTAGACCGTTTCTTCGCCATTTAAGGCGTTATCCCCAGTTTTTAGTGAGATCTCTCCCACTGACGTATCATTTGGTCCGCCCGAAACAGGTTGGCCAGCGTGAATAACATCGCCAGTTGGTTATCGTTTTTCAGCAACCCCTTGTATCTGGCTTTCACGAAGCCGAACTGTCGCTTGATGATGCGAAATGGGTGCTCCACCCTGGCCCGGATGCTGGCTTTCATGTATTCGATGTTGATGGCCGTTTTGTTCTTGCGTGGATGCTGTTTCAAGGTTCTTACCTTGCCGGGGCGCTCGGCGATCAGCCAGTCCACATCCACCTCGGCCAGCTCCTCGCGCTGTGGCGCCCCTTGGTAGCCGGCATCGGCTGAGACAAATTGCTCCTCTCCATGCAGCAGATTACCCAGCTGATTGAGGTCATGCTCGTTGGCCGCGGTGGTGACCAGGCTGTGGGTCAGGCCACTCTTGGCATCGACACCAATGTGGGCCTTCATGCCAAAGTGCCACTGATTGCCTTTCTTGGTCTGATGCATCTCCGGATCGCGTTGCTGCTCTTTGTTCTTGGTCGAGCTGGGTGCCTCAATGATGGTGGCATCGACCAAGGTGCCTTGAGTCATCATGACGCCTGCTTCGGCCAGCCAGCGATTGATGGTCTTGAACAATTGGCGGGCCAGTTGATGCTGCTCCAGCAGGTGGCGGAAATTCATGATGGTGGTGCGATCCGGCAAGGCGCTATCCAGGGATAACCGGGCAAACAGACGCATGGAGGCGATTTCGTACAGAGCATCTTCCATCGCGCCATCGCTCAGGTTGTACCAATGCTGCATGCAGTGAATGCGTAGCATGGTTTCCAGCGGATAAGGTCGCCGGCCATTACCAGCCTTGGGGTAAAACGGCTCGATGACTTCCACCATGTTTTGCCATGGCAGAATCTGCTCCATGCGGGAGAGGAAAATCTCTTTTCTGGTCTGACGGCGCTTACTGCTGAATTCACTGTCGGCGAAGGTAAGTTGATGACTCATGATGAACCCTGTTCCATGGCTCCAGATGACAAACATGATCTCATATCAGGGACTTGTTCGCACCTTCCCTAACGCCATGATTTCTATTCAAACAATAAATAAAGGGATTACCTACGTGTTGCAAACTCAACACATCTACATCTCGAGAAAAACAGGTTTAGTTTTGCTTCTTATCTAGCACTTTTTAGCGAGATAATCACCAACGAGCATTTCAATAAATTCTTTAAGTTCCAGATATTAAACACCATAAGTCTAATATGCCAACAGTTTCTATAATCGCGTTTCGCGAATCCGTGATATGAGCACCAATGTTGACAGTGCCACTTACCACTACACAACTTCATATCGCGTCTACTCTATTGCTAACACTTTCGAGTGATCCGTACCAGCAAAAGTGGACACTTCGCTAAGAAAGTCTGGGGTCAAGTCTTGCAACGTGCACAACGTGCTTTGGCAAGGTCTGCTTTTGGCACATAAGAAATATTCAGAAATTTCGAATACTACATTAGCTCACTCACTTTACTGCAAAAACCGTAACCAACGTTTTCATTGAGTCACCCGAAACCATAACAAAGTGCATTTTGCTACCAACATGCTGCCAAAACTCGGCCTCTTGTGCATATTTTTTGGCTTTTTGGATAGAGGCACTTTCTGGTAACTGGGTTTTAGTTAGCCTTGGGCATAGCAGCTTTGTGCACAAAGCCTTCCAAGGATGCTTAGGTACACCGTCTGAAAGCCGCATTTAATCCCGATGTGCGGCCCTGTGGCTGCGTAAACAGGTTAATGGTGATTGGTTCTTGCAAACCACATGCAAGTTCTATCAGCGTTTCAGTCACGCTCCGAAAGGTACACGGTTATCCTGATAAGGTGTGATCCCTCTGACAATCTGATGACGTCACTACGCTCCGCTTGTTGCTGTATCACCAACGGGGCTTTATGGCTGCAATTGTCTAAATCAGAGGGTTGCACAAGTTATACTCGAAAGTTAATCTGAGATAAATCTTAGATTGCCAGAGGTCTCTTGATGGGGTCGGTTCCGGCTGAGGGCGAAATGACACCCTAAGCGTTAGCTCTGTGTCGTTGCACGATGTCAGCGACGGTATTCTTGCTGATACCGAGCTCGCGTGCGATCCAGCGATAGCTGCGTCCCTCGGCCCTCATCGCAACCACCTTAGGCAAAAGTCGGTCTGATTTTGGTCGCACTCCGGCCTGACGACCAAGCCTCTTACCACGTGCCTTCGCAACAGCAAGGCCTGACTTGACCCGCTCGCTGATGAGATCCCGCTCAAACTCCGCAATGCCGGAAAGAAACGTCGCCAGCATTCGTCCATACGGCGACGAAAGATCGAACGCCATTCCATTCATGGCTATCACGGAAACCTTCCAGTTCTCCAGTTCACGTAGCGTATTGAGCAGATCGAGCGTCGAGCGCCCCCACCGGGAAAGCTCAGTGACCAGGATTGCATCAATTTGTCTGGACTGGGCAAGCGCCAGGACTTTCTTTCGCTCGGCCCGGTCGAGTTTAGTTCCTGAACCTGTTTCCTTAAATATTCCCACCACGTCGTAGCCGGCACGGCCGGCGAAGGCTCGCAGATCAAATTCCTGGCGTTCACAAGACTGATCCGCTGTTGAAACCCGGCAGTAAATGGCGGCACGATGTCCCAATTGAACCCTCCTGGATTTTTGTATCGGAACGCCCTGATTTATATGGGCTGGCTGTTGTCCAAAACAGACTATACTTCAAAAGGGACGAATTTGTATGTCACGACGCCATATTTTCACCGAACGGCAGCGAGCAGCGCTGTTCGATCTGCCCACGGACGAACTGTCGCTACTGAAGTTCTACACGCTGGGCGATGATGACCTGGAAAACATTAGGCAGCGCCGCAGACCGGAAAACAGGATTGGCTTTGCCCTGCAACTTTGTGCCTTACGATATCCGGGCCGTGCACTGGCTCCTGGTGAGATGATCCCGCGTGAAGTCCTTTCCTTCGTCGGTGCTCAGCTTGGAGTTCCGGCTGATGCGCTTCTCACTTATGCCACACGGCGCCAAACCCGTCAGCAGCACATGGACACGCTGCGCGAAATTTACGGCTACAAGACCTTCACGGGCCGTGGTGCCCGTGATCTGCGGGAGTGGACTTTCGGCCAGGCCGAAGATGCCAGATCAAACGAGGATCTTGCTCATCGTTTTATTGTGCGGTGTCGGGAAACTTCCACCATTCTGCCCGCAGTATCGACAATCGAGCGCTTGTGCGCGGATGCTCTGGTCGCCGCTGAGCGGCGGATTGAAACGCGGATTGCGGAAAATTTAACAGCGGATGTTCGCGATCACCTGGACAAACTTCTGAGTGAAATGCTCGCCGGCAATATCAGTCGTTTCATCTGGCTTCGCAACTTCGAGGTTGGTAACAACTCGGCTGCTGCTAACCGTTTGCTCGACAGGCTCGAATTTCTGCGTACCCTGAATATCAATCATAGTGCTTTGGCCAGCATACCTGCCCATCGCATTGCCCGGCTGCGTCGGCAGGGTGAACGCTACTTCACCGACGGTTTGCGTGACATCACTTCGGACCGCCGCTGGGCGATCCTTGCCGTCTGTGTTGTGGAGTGGGAAGCGGCGATTGCTGATGCCATAGTCGAAACCCATGACAGGATCGTAGGAAAAACCTGGCGGGAAGCGAAGCGCCAGCATGACGAAACAATTTCCGGCTCTAAAGCCACACTCGCGGATACGATCCGTACCTTCACCGCGCTGGGAGCTTCGTTGCTTGAGGCCCGCAGTGACGGAACCCCGCTGGAGATGGCTGTCGCCAGTTCGGTTGCATGGGACCGGCTCGCTCAACTGGTAGCGACAGGGACTCAACTCAGCAACACGCTAGCCGATGAGCCTCTTGCATATGTCGGGCAGGGATACCATCGCTTTCGTCGTTATGCGCCCCGCATGTTGCGCTGTCTGAAGCTCGAAGCCGCGCCGGTCGCCGGACCATTGGTAGCAGCAGCTTTGTCGATCGGAGAGATGAAAGGTGTTGCATCGCCAGAAAGGCGTTTCCTGCGGCCCAGCTCCAAATGGAACCGTCATTTACGAGCTCAGGAAAAAGGAGATACCCGTCTTTGGGGTCAGTTTGGATATAGAGAATTATTGTACTATAAGGGCTTCCCCGGCATGTCAACGCCGGTGTTTACGGTTTCTGTCTGCACTATAGTAAAAAAATAAAGGGGAGAGACTGCGGTACTATAAACGGTCATGATGAATCGTCATCGATTCGGACCCTGATGAAAGACGCTCGTGAGGCTCTAGTTCGTTAGTCGGGTACACTTGCCCTGTACAATAAGCAGATATACCTCACGGGGTCTAACCCTTTATCATCAACGAGTTGCAGAACAGATGGTCATACAGCTTTGTACTTTAGCTGGCTGAGTACAACCTGAAATCATCACCGTAATGCAATGATGCCCAGCACAGTCTTGCATTTTTGGCAGCGATGGCAACAACAGCGCGCCAGTATCCTCTGCGTTCGACCAGTGAGCAGACCCAACGACTGAATAAATCAGTCCTTTTCTCCGCCCCGATCAGTACCGAGCGGGCACCCTGAACCAGAAGTGTTCTCAGATACGAATCGCCAGCTTTCGTTATCCTGCCAAGCTTCGACTTTCCGCCGCTGCTGTACTGCGATGGTGTCAGTCCCAGCCAGGCTGCCAGCTGGCGCCCATTCTTAAAATCATGTGCATTACCGATACTGGCGACCAGCGCACAGGCCGTTGTGGGGCCAACGCCCTTCAATTCCATCAGCCGCTGACTGCGATGATCTGTTTTGGCCATGCGGGACAAAATTCGGTCATATTCAGCGATGTTATCTTCAATGCGAGCAACGTGCTCCAGCAAATCATCAACACATTGCTGAACCTGAAGTGGTAAAGAATTCTTCTGCTCAAAAACTATGTGGCGCAGGGCATCTGTACTTTGTGGGGCGATAACGCCGAATTCAGATATCAACCCCCGGAGACGATTATATGTTGCTGTTTTCTCTTCGATAAAACCCTGTCGGGTACGATGCAGACACTGCATTGCCTGCTGGCTCTCATCCTTAACCGGCACAAACCGCATATGTGGGCGACGAACCGCCTCGCAGATAGCCTGAGCATCAGCTGCATCATTTTTCCCTGATTTACCAGCCATGCGGTAAGGCGATACAAATTTGGCGGCCATCAGACGCGGCTCATGACCATACTGCCGAAACAGTCTTGCCCAGTAATGAGCCCCGGAGCACGCCTCCATCCCGATAACACAGGGCGGCAAACCAGCAATCAGCCCGGGAAGAGCTGCGCGGGTTACTCTGGATTTAACCAGAACGGTTTTGCCATTCTGGTCAACGCAATGAACAGCGAACACATTTTTAGCAAGATCGATACCGACAGTAGTAATGGTCATAACGAATCCCTCCGGGGTTGTGTTTACCCCATGATTGCACAAGAGTTAATCAGGCGCATAATCAGGGGAAGTCCCTTCCATTC
>NZ_JBZWGR010000003.1:0-33160 GCF_058661685.1 Enterobacter sp. 6722112
CAAGTAGGAGTAGGCTAGCCTACTCCTACTTGTAGAAAATAAGGGTCTATTGCTCCTACCCTACCTTGTGTCACCCTACCTCTACATCTACACATGCAAAAGACAGGGATCGATCTATTTTATATATATGTATGTGTGTTATATTTTTGGAATATTTGGAATGTGTGGAATAAAACAAAAAAGCCTTATATATCAAGGGTTTGCGTCGTTTTTATATTCCAAAACAGCAAAAATAACATTCCACGGCTTGGAATACTTTGAAACAGTGCGATTTGTATATGTGGTGTGATTTCTGGCTGGAATGTTTGGAAAAACCGGAATATAACAAAATACCTATATATAACAGTGTGTTACGTTGCTTTTGTATTCCTGATGCTGTTTTTTTATCTTCCATGTGCCGGAATACTTCAAGTTGAGGCTACGCCTCCCCTTTTCGCTATCCTCGATAGAGTAGGTATGTAGGTTCTCGCCATATGTAGGAATACTAAAACCTACCTTTCCCCGCTTCTACTTTCCATCTATCCTACCCCATAACATCCGTCCTGATCCAGATCTGCCATGCTGCCGCCTGTCCTACCTGACCTTTCACATAACTATGATTTAACCTAATATATACTAATATATATTAATATATACTTGATAGTGACAACGTAACCACGTATCCTGTTCTGACTAACTTGACCTGACTAAGAAAACTGGAAACTACTATGAAACTGATCACTCTACTGAACAAGCATTTTGATACTGATTTAAAGGAGTATGAGGACGAGAACGGCGTTAACCACCCCGCTATATGGGTTTATGAGAAAGGTGAAGACTGTGAGCCTGTCGTGGTGCTTAAAGCTACTGAACAGCCGGAGATCTGGAAGGTTGGAAACGTATACTCAGCTCTTACTCACAATGCGCTGTTATCAGAGACTGAACTCAAAGCGTTAGTGAAAGCTGGCAAGGTAATGAAGTGAGTGAACAATCAGAGAGAAGAGAACACTAAACTCGTCCTCTTCTCTTTCAGTCTTACATACGCTTTCTGGTGGTAGCTTCATTGTTGGTTGTTGTGGCCTGTATGATGGCTGATAACTGTTCCTTTTGAACTGTAGCGATAAGCTCGTTTGCCAGCTTATGATTGACGTTCCTACACCCCTGTAGTGTGAACGTGTCTTTAAGAATTGCCTTTCTAATATGTTTCATTCTACTGTTGAGAAAGATAACAGCATTTTCAAACCCTTCTTTTTTATTGATTTCGTCAAGCACTATTATTGCTTCACCCGCCGAAAGCTGATTAGCTCTATCTTTTAATTGCTCAAATAATGTTTTTGTTTTTTTCATATAATCACCTTTATTTATTTACCAGTTCAATTAATAGCATATTTAAAATAAAAATCAAAAATAAATATACCAAAACAATAAAAGCCCCCGAAGGGGCTGTAAGGGTTAGTGTTTCATTGTTATTTGATGACCATCTTTTTTTAGAAGCTCTAACAATGCTGGAATAACCTCTGAAATATTTTCTTTTTTGACTCTCTTGTAAATTGTGTTATTTTTTTTGATTAAAAAGTGAGTTTCATTATCATGTATCAAATAGAATGTTGGATTCCCATTTCTGCTGTAATAAGTTCTTCCTATTTCAGTATAATCATAATCTTCATTCTGGCACAAAATAAATCCGCTATCTAAATCAAACTCAACCATATTCATAGTATTTATCATTGCGTTGTAAACTGTATTTAAAGTGTTTGTATTCATAACATATCTCCTTTTGTTTTTCTGTTATATATAATTAATAACACTTTTAAAATAATAGTCAAATAAATATATACTTTTATTTTAACTATCCGATAAGCGGTATAAGTAAAACACTCTATATTTAAATGATTATTAATTTAACTGGAAGGATAATAGAAAAGAAAAAAGCCCCGGTGAGAGGGCTTTAGTCATACACACACATACATAGAAAGGTGAAGCATCATAAACATAAAAACTTTTATATAAAGGACAAGATTGCTTGTCTCTTATATATTAATTAGCACTTATTATATATAAGTCAACTTTAATTGAGAAAATATTTTAAAAAAGTAGTATAGGTTATCCGTCCGTCCTGTTTTATTAAAATATATTCCCTTTATTATTTACAATTGGGTTAGATATGTTATCTATTTAATATACACAATAGAAAAGGAAAAAGGTGATTAACATGAGTATTATTTTAAACAAAGTAAAAGCATTTACAAACACAAAAGAAAACAGAATTGAAAAACTTTTATTCAGCAATGATATTGATTTAGTGAAAAGAGTATTAATAACTCATCCTGATATTAACTTAAACTTTATAAACGATGAAGGTAAAACAGCTTTGTTTGGTGCTGACTACCTTAAAGCAGAAGCTTTAATAAATGCTGGCATCAATATAAATGCTAAAGATAAAGACGGCAATACAGCGTTGTTCTTCTCTGATTATATGACTTCAAATCTTCTTTTAAACAAAGGGGCTAATGTCAATCATAGAAACAATGTTGGTATGACAGCGATTTTCAGAGCAGACAGATCAAAAGCAAGTTTGCTTATAAAGGCTGGAGCAAGAGTTAACTTCAAATCCCACGTAGACAACACTACAGCTCTTCAAATGGCTTACATAAGACGTGATGAGGCTGTTATGACCGTTCTAATCGAAGCCGGGGCAGACATACACCACAATTGGAGAGGCTACTCAGCTCACGCTAAAGCATTCATGACAACTATTAACGAAAGACAAGCAGCATAAGGGGGAAACCCCTTATCAGGAGATTAATATGAAAAATAAAGTTGTTAAAACAAAAAAAGATGATGATTCCTATAATGAACTACTTGAAGTGCTTATAATGTTAATACTGGCATTGGTTTTGGTATCTTTTATTGAAAGCACCGAAAACAAAATGAGCACCGAAGAAATTAGTTTATATAACCTACAAACTGATGTTATGAATATCATGCTTTATGATACACCAATACCAATAATAAAATCATTAACAGAAGATCAAAAATCAAAGCTAATTATTATAAACAGGAATATAGATAATTGTATGGAAAGAAAGCAACAATTAGGTGCTTCAGGATTATCAGAATGCTATAAAAAAAATGAATTATTATTTAATGAACTTAAGGTTGGTTTTTCAGATAGATTGATTTTTAATAATTAAGTTATCAGACAGGCGGGATAGGTAGACACAAAAAAAACATGGAGCCTAAACCCCATGTTTTAATCGTTGTTATATACTCTGACGGCAATCTACAATATATAACTTATCAAATTAAACATCCTATAAGATGGGAAACACCCATGAACACCCATGCTTACTTATATTTTATAACGCTTTAATTTGTTATTGTCAAATTTAATAAAACCCTTCCGGGGTTTTATTTTTAAATAGAAATGGTTTAACTAATCCGCTCATCTGATATTTAAAGTAAAAGTATATATTTATTTGACTAATATTTTAAATATAGTATTAATTGATTATACACAAATAAAGGAGAGTTATTATGAGTAAGAATAAAAAAAACATTAAAAACAAAGGTATTAAGAAAGATTTAAACATTAACATTCAACAAAAAATTGAGTCAGAGGCTGGGGAAGAAATAGAAGTAGGACGTAAAACAGTTATAGCTTTTCTTCTGTTCTTACTTATTTTTTTAATACCTCTTTTTACGGAAACTTTATCAGAGAGAAAATATGACAATCAAATAACTTATGATGTTGTTAATGAAAATAACTATGAAATTATATTAAATAATAATAGATACTTCCTTGATTTAGATTTTGATGATGAACAATATGCTTCAGCCATAAAAAATTCCAATATTGATTTTATTAGTCTTTCTTTAGAAAGCAAAAGAATACAACTGAATGATGAAGAATGTTTATATACAGATGAATTATGTAAAAACAAAATCAAATCTGATAAGTTAGGTTTAATTACGAAAATACAGAAATGGTCTGACGATAGAGTTAATCTTGGTGTTATTTGGTTGAGTAAAAACAAAGCAAAAGAAGAAGAATTACAAAGGAATACACCTACCATTATAAGAATACTAACATTTCCAACTTCTAAATATAACCGTGTAAGATTGGCAGTAGGTAATAACCTTATAATTGTTGGCCCAATTGATTTCTGGATCAATATATTTAAAAAAATAACACCTTAAAAAATGGTTTAACTAATCCGCTCATCCGATATTTAAAATAAAAGTATATATTTATTTGACTAACATTTTAAATATAGTATTAATTGATTATACACAAACAAAGGAGATTTATTATGAGTGAACCATCAGGAAATAAAATAGTTAGTTTTTTTAAAAAGCATGATATGGCATTACATTATATCATTCCTGTTTTACTGATTATCATATCGCAAATAATGAGGGTGGTAGTTTCAGAAGAGTTTTTAAATAACCATAAACTTATTCAATTCATTTCTATTGAAATGCCACTAATGGCAGGGGTGATGTTTTTAATGTTTTTGGCAATCATAGCAATATGGCATTTTGCTTTATATTTGTTAAGTGCGATGATACAAAGTAAAAGATTTTATATCCAGATCATACCGATAATTTCTTTTATAAGTTTTTGGCTTGCTGCGATAATAGCTACAAATGAAATAAATCAGGTGAAACCAGAAGATATTTTAACCTCACCATATTTTTATACTTTATTTTTCATATATACAGTTGGGTTATGGTTATCATCATGTTTCTTGTGTGTATCTTCAGTTATAGCTGATGAGATCAAAGACATGAATATTAAATCGAAATTTGTATTGAGATTGAAAAAATCAGGAAAAGGCGAGGACATAATACTTGCTGTATTACTAATAATGTTAACGGCAATATGCTTAGGTACATGGTTTGCTTTATATAATGCCGAGGGTCTTATTTATTATAAATATACATATATAGCACTTCCATTCATTCTTATCTTAGCAAGTGTAGTCATGTTATTAATTGAAATTTGTTTTGGTCTATTTTCAGACGACAAGGTAGAAAATTTAAAAAGAATGAAAAACAAAAAACTAAATAAAAGACAAAAGAGATTATTAAAAAGAGAAAAAGAGAGAACTTAAAATGAAAAAAAGAACTAATAAGAAACATCTAACAAGAGCGGATTTAATACCAGATCCCGCACTGATTAAGCCACTAAAGAAACTTACAGATAAAGATGCGAAGGAAGCTTTAAGGAAAAAGATTTCAGAAATGAAGAACATATATGATTTTTAAAGGAGAGTGAAAAATGAAAAAAGACATAACAAAAGAGTTGAAGCGTTTAGGTTTACACAATGGTAATGAGTTCATAGCAAAAGCGACCTTGATAGAAGGGCAGAGAGCAGAAAGTATCTTAGCACTTATAGAACGCTTAGGTAGACGCAAAATCATTCCTGATAGTGTTAAACATTGTTTCAGTCAGATTAAGGCAGCATACAGGTTATCCGGCTACATCAATCAGGCCATTGTTGTTATAGCTTTTAAAGCCTATGTGAGCGAGCCAGCAGAGAATTTTAAGGCAGATATATATTGGAGTATTTAACAAAAGAGAGGTGTGTATGGGAACGGAAACAAGAGAAAAAGAAATAGAAACATGGTCAGATTTTATTGATGAGTTTCTCAAGGAAGGTGGTGTTATATATGAAAGTCAAAACAAACAAAAAAGAGAGGTGGCATATGATAGATAAAATAACAAGAATATTAAAAGAGTATTCAGATGATGATAGTAAAAGAGGTAAATTATTAAAAGATTTCTCTATGTTCGTTATTAGGTTTGGGGTTTTTGTTATGCTGTATTGCTCGACAACCATTCTCTTAAAAAATGAGTTGGGCATAAACAAAGAAGTCGCTGATAAAATGTTTATATACTATTCATATGGAGTTGGTTTTTATATGGCAGGAGCTTTATTACCTTGGGTGTTTCGTCAAAAATACAACATTATGAATATTTTTGAAAAGGATAAGAATATCAAATCAAAAGAAGAAAATGAAATTGAAAAAAACGACAAAGGAGAATGATTATGATAAATAGTTTTAGATTATTAAAAGGCAGAAAAAGTAAAAAAGGGTTTTCACTATTAGAATTGCTTTTAACGTTAGGTGTTATAGCTGGAATAATAATAGCCGCTTTTATAGTTTTTCCTAAAGTTCAGGCTTCACAAAAGATAGATAAAGAGAGCAGAAACATAACAGCTATTCAGGCTGGGGTGAAATCACTCTATGGCGGCAGGGCTAAGATCTCATCATTGAATACTGATAGCTTCATTGCGTCTAAGAACGCCCCTGACAACATGATCTTGGACGGTAAGTTAGTGAATGAGTGGAAAGGCAATGTAAGCGTTGAATACAGCGGCAATCACGGTAAATACAACATTATGTATGATGCCGTTCCCCCTGATGCTTGCGCAAAACTCATTACAGCGGTTTCAGGTAATTTTGTGAGTATCACTGTATACAACGACAACGGGAGCACTGATGTTAAGAACTTAGAAGAAGGGTATGGAATAGACATAACCAAAGCTACAGCCGCTTGCGCATCACAAGAAAGCTCAACTGTTATGTTTACATCCATCATTTAAAAAGGAAGGTTATTTATGACACACATATTAAGTAAGAAAAGGAAGAAAGGATTTTCATTGTTAGAGTTGTTGTTGGTTTTTGGTGTTATAGCAGCAATCATAGTAGCGGTGTTCATGGTTTACCCTAAAGTAAGCTCAGGCCAAAAAATTGACAGTGATATTAAAATATTGGGAACATTAAACGCAGGTATCAAAAATCTATACGCCGGACAAGCTGACTTTACAGGTTTATCAGTAGACGCAGTTATCAAGTCTAAGATAGTTCCAGAAGATATAGTTGATGATAATCTGATTTGGGATAGTTGGGGCGCGAACGTCTTAATAGAACCTTACTACGATGGAAGCTTTTATATTGGGTTTGAGAACATATCTGTAGATGCTTGCCCTAAGTTCGTTTCACAAGCTGGAGCAAGTTATTTTAAAATAGTTGTTGGATCTACAGAAGTTAAAAATATAGAAAATGGTTTAGAACTAAATATGGCTACTACAACATCGGCTTGCGCTAATGGTGAAGATGGATATTCAGACAAACCAATTACAGTTTACTTTTACGATAAATAAGAGGTGGAGTTATGAAAAATAGAGTTTTAGAAGCGTGGTTTTATATAGTTGTAGCAATGACATTTACAGGATACTCATTTTATCTGTTTTTCGAGACAACAGACATATCAAGATATGGTGTTATAGGTATTGTTTTTAATCTGGTTTCGTTAAAGCTGTTATATGAGTCTTACAAAATAAACAAAGAGATGAAAAGGGATGAGTATAAAATTGCTAAAAGAAAGTTTTTTAAGAAAAGTTAATCCAAATAAAAGCCCCTGAATAGGGGCTTGGTTTTCTCTGGTATTGACGGTTGTTATTAGTCTTTTTTGATCAGGAAGCTTTCCAGCTCCTTACCGCCATCGATCAATGCTTTCAGAGCTAACGGCATACGTCCACGACCTGTCCATGTCTGTTCTTGCCCTTCACTGTCTGTATAAGCATACTTAGGCTCAACAGAACCACGTTTAACGCCCTTAGCGCCTTTACCCTTAGTGGATGCCGCAGGAAGCTCGATTTGACCCAACAGGAACGCTCTCACGCTGTCTAAGCTCACTTCAAAGCCTTCAGACTGGAGTAGTTCAGTAGTAGCTTTAAGCTTGTCTTCAACCAGTAGCTGCTTTTGCTTCTCTTCTTCAATGCGCTTGTTGATCTCTTCCTTTACAGCTTCAACCTTTTCAGCGAACACTAAGAACTCTTCATCACCAATTTCATTAGCGATTTTACGCAGAGAACGGATGTTTGATAAGTGAGAAAGATCGCTCATGTTAAACCCCTTAACCATACAGTAAAGGGGTAATCTAACATACAGCATTTTAAATAACAAAATGTTTTATAAAGCAATCATGATAGGTTTCTCAAGGCGAGGTTTTATTTTATAGCAACCGCATACATACAATAATATTTGATTTAAGAATGAATAGTTTTTCATATAACCATTATGAAACTCTTTAGCTAAAATTTCAATCTCTTTAGTTAGCTCTTCCTGATTGTATTTTGTGTTATCTATATAAGCCCTTAACTTATCTCTCACAACATAATCAAATAAATCCTCAATATCTTCATCTTTATCACTGTAAGCGAAAATATGACCCTCCACACCCTCTTTCATGAATGTTGAGGCGATAGCTCCATGCTTTAAATTCATTATGTAATCAAATCTACCACTGTAGTTATTATCTAAATATTTTTTAGCTCTGTTTGTTATGATTAGCTTATTGTTGTTGTATTTCTCATCCAGCATGTCAAAAGCTATGAACGCCAAAAGATCCAGTAGTAGTTTTTTATTGGTATCACATGATTTCATATTGTTTCTCCTTTTTTGTAATCATCAATGTTTTGTTTTTGGTATCCAGCAAATCAATTCCATACTTTACAAGGCCAATGACAGCTATCGTATAGTATGAGTTTGTATTTGCCTTTATTCGTTGTATAAAGTTTTCGTAAGCCCAAATTGTTGTTCTTGTAAGATCTGTGCTTATATCGCTACGCTCACAAGTGATAGATATATGATTGGTGTCGCTATCAACATAATCTCTCAACTGATAAGACACATTGCCTGTTTTCTCTCTCTTGAGAACAAGATGTTTTTTATTCTTTATTACATCATTAAGAGCATAATCAGCTAACGAGCAAACAGCATATGAAATGCTACCCATGCTTATGTTTTTTATCTTTCGTAATAAACTACGCTCAACACGTATAGCTATCTTTTCATCTTGCTTGTTTATTTTTGTATCATTAATCACTTTTATATGATTTTTACTTTCAATTTCTAACCAGTTTGTTTCACTCATTGTTTTCTCCATTTAGTTAAAGAACCAATAAGCGACAACAGACATTATCACAATAAAAATGATGATTTGCTTCATTGTGTTATTTTGCTCTGTTATGAATACTGGTTTAGCCTTTTCTTCTTTTATTATCTTTGCTTCATGTTCATCTTCATACTCTTCTATTTTTAGCCTTTTTACTCTATGCTTTTTTAACAGGTTGAGTATTCTTTCATTCACAATAAGATCATTGTTTTCATTTAAATATATTTCTTTGCTTTCCTCTCCTTTTTTGAATGGTATCAGTCTATACCATTTAGGTATTGTTTTATTGGGATGTTCCATGTTGTGTTTAACACTAAACTTTATTTTTAAATCTTCATGTTTAATGATGTTCACACAATTAACATTACTTTCTATTAATGTGTTTAATAGCGATCTACTAATCAAATAACAGCCCGGATCACAATACACTATCTCTTCTCTTGTTATTATATCAATTACCGCTATTTCTTCTGACTCAAAATTATCAATCGAACATTCACCCGCAACAAAAGGATGAATTACGTATTCTTTTGTATTACCCATTTTTTAACACCTCCTTTCTATATATATAATTAAATATAATTTAAATTTAATATTGTCAAGCAAACCGCTACCTATTGACAATCTTTTAAAATATATTATTTATTAAATAATGGCGTTTAATAAAAATAACAAAAACATCAGAAAAAACTTTTATATAAATTACATGGAGATATTTTATGATTAAAAAAATATTGCTTATAATGGCAATGCTATTGTATGCGACAAATGCGAGTGCCGATACTATGGATTGGTTAACTCCATTATCAACAGACTGGTTTATGAACAACTTTGTAGACAAATACCTTAATCCAGAAGCTATAGGCGCTTTCTCTGGAATAATGGCGTTGTTTCTTCATTTTCTTTTAGTTTTAGGTGGAGTATTAGCAGCTTATGTTTTGATTAGTGGAACTATGGTCACGGCTCATGATGGTGAGATGTTAGGTAAAAAATGGTCTTCTATGTGGCTTCCCATCAGAACAGCTTTAGGAACGGCTATGCTTCTTCCTATGCCAACAGGCTTTTGTGCCATTCATATGGTGATTTACTCATTGATAAAAACTGGAATTGGTTTAGCAGGAACAATGATCCCAATCGCTATTGCGTTCATAACCATCTTTTTTGATTACTCAAGTGTAAGCTCTAATCTTGAAATAAGGAAACTTGCTAAAGATACACTTTTAGGTGCGACGTGCGTTAAAATCTATAACGAAGAAACAGCAAGAGAGTTTGCTCAATCATCTAAGTATTTCAGAGGTAATATTCAATATTTCAGCGTTCAAAACTTCGAGTCAAAAAGCGATGGAAAAAGAATAATAGGTTATAACTTTGGTGGTTTAAAAGACGACTGGAGCACTGGTGATAAATCTCAAATGTGCGGCTTTCTTAGATTAGATGTATCAAGCTCTGGTGAACAACAAAATGCTCTTGCTTCTGGTTCTGGATATAAACCTTTAGTTGATGTTGCTTCGATACAAAATGCGGTTCAACAAGCTCAGGCTAAAGCACTTAATAAAATGGTTTTAGATGCGATTGCTTACTCAGAGACTTTAGCTAATCCTGATCCTACCAACACGAAAGCAGTAAATGATAAGATTGAAGAAATGTCATTGGAATATAAAAAATCAATGAATGAAGCTGGAAAATTAGCAATGGCTCAAGCTATTAAAATTGACTCTATCGCAGATATAACGGAAAAAGGCTGGGCATTTTTTGGTGCTTACTACATGAAAATTGTTCAGGCGATAAATGGAACTAACGCAGCAATGAATAGTATTCCAGCTTCTTCTGGTCAAGCTTCTGAACGTTTAAATTATCTTGCTGATAGATTTGAACCTCGCTTTAGCAAAGTCAAAACTTTAATAAATGGCACTGACAAGCTTAACGCTGATACTACTAACATAGCGGGTGAAGACAGTTCATTATTTACAAGCTTATTAAGAGGAGCAAACTCAAACGGTGGTTGGTTCATGGGGGATGGTAAAGTAGATCAATTGTTATCTATTACACAGCAAGTAAACGTAGGTAATCACGTTCTTAATGGTGTAGCGGCAATGGGGATAGGCGCAAGCTCTGTTTCATTGTTAGCGTTGATACCTAAACTCTCAGATGTGTTGATAGCAGCAGGTACTGTGATCGGGCCGTTCTTCTCGTTCTTGATGATCGTAGGCTTGATAAACGGCATCATGCTTGCTTACGTCATCCCTATGATACCTTACATCATCTGGATGGGGATTGTGCTCTCATACATGGCTACGTGTATAGAAGCCTATGTAGCCAGCCCTATGTGGGTTTTAGCTCACTTAGCGCCGGATGCTGATGACGTTGTAGGTAAACAAGGACAGGGCTATATGCTTACACTGGTGTTAACACTAAAGCCGGGGTTAGCAATATTTGGTTTCCTTGCTTCTTTCGTGATGATGTGTGCGGGGGCTGCCCTCATAAACGCAACGTTCTTGATAGCTACAAGTTTTGTTGACTCAGGTTGGTTGGGTATTACTTACTCAATAGCAATGATTGCTGTTTATATGTGTTTAAACTTAAACAATACGATGAACGCTACAAGAGTTATGTCTACTCTTCCAGACACTGTTTTAGAATGGATAGGCGCTAGAGGAACTTCATTAAGCGGTAAAGTAATGGGCGGTTCAGAAGAAGCTCTTAGTAATGCGAAAAGCAATACTACTAATACTGTTGAAAGAGCAGGGCAAGCTACAGCAAGTTCTATGTCAAACATGGCAAGAAACCGTGAGAAAAAAAGAGATATTGAACCTAAAGGCGGCAATGAAGGTAATATTGGTAAAGGTAGTAATCAAGAGCCAACTAACAACACGCCAACAGATAAAGGAAATCATGGTCAGTCTATAACAGACCTTAATCCAAAGGAATAAGTAATCCTTTTATCTGAAACTAACTAAAAGGTAGCGCGTTGCTACCTTTTTTTTATCAATTCTATTGACGTGTTTATTTTATGTGTTAATTAATTTATATACATACAAAGAAGGAGATATTTATGAAAGATAAAGAATTTGAAGATAAGGTAAAAAACACTGCTAAAAATATTTTAAAGTCATACACTACCATTAATCCAAAAAAGATTGCGAATAATTTATATGACTCGGCATCTAATACGGTTAAAGTTCCTATAGAAACAGCTCGTTCCAATATAGAGCTTTTTAATAGATTTAAAGGGAATAATGATAAGAAACTATCCTATGAAGAGTTGTATAGTCTAAAGAACGCTGATGAAAATTTAAGACAAAAAAATTATACAAACTTCTCTATAGCTTCTTTAGTGATGTTTGTTTTTATGCTTGGTGTAGCTATAATGGGTGGTTATAAAATCTATACCGGAATTGATACAGCAGCAAAGGTTTTATCATTTATGTCATTTGGATCGGGCGTATTCTTATCATTTGCTGTTTATTTTAGATGTGTAGTAAGAGCCTATTGTTTAAAATACGCAACAGTTGATAACAAGCTTAATGCTTTAAAAGGTATTGATAACATTTTACCAAATCCATTCTATGATGTTAGAGCTACAACAAACAGTGAAGATAAACCAATAGTTGCTTTCCTTGAAACAAAAGAAGAGCAAGAAAGAAATAAATAAAAGGTGGCTACCACCTTTTAAAAAATACTTAAAAAATAATTTGAATTCCATAAAACTGTACGATATTATTTAATCAACAAACAACGAGAGAGGGTTTTAAAATGATGACATTACTTAGCACTTTCAACTACATCCCAGCTTTTATTGTTGGTTTAGTAATGATTTTTTTATCTGTTAAAGTAGTTCTTTTACCAATGGCTGATTTAATCACTAAAATCAGAGACAAAACAACTGATGTTGCTATTTACCCTCTTAGTGTTTTTATGGGTGTTCCGGCTATCGCAGTCTTTTTTGTAGCTGTATCTTTTACAGTAAGTATGTTTGCTTACATGGTTGGATTGGTTCACTAAGAAAATTCTACTCTCTTGTTGTTGACCCGCTACGGCGGGTTTTTTGTTGCCAAAAGAAAGGGGGCTTTCGCCCCTTTTTACATTTTCAAACTTCTACCACGTTTAACCTGATATTCCGGCATAAGTTCTTCCTTTTTAATCTCTTCTTTTTTTGGTTCGCCAAACTTCATGTAGCGATCTAAATCATAGGCTTTGTGTATCATCTGGAAATCTTCTTCTTGTTTAAGAGAAGTAGCTTCAACCCTGATACCATTTTTTATAGCACTTATATAAGCTTGTTCCATAAAGACAGGATTACCTTTAGTTAAAACAATACTGTTCCATCCTTTTTGTTTAGCCACATCAATCAAGTCAACAGCAATATCATTAGCTTTACGTCTACCACGAATAGCTATAGCATCTTCTGTTTCTTTAATTAAAAGACCATCCCCGAAGTAGTGAGTTCTTGAAGTAAGTTTTCCTTCCTCGATGTTATCTCTTGAATGAAGATAGTTATCACCAAAAAGATTTTTTAATTCATCGTTGGTTAAATAGCGGCTTCTGCCGTTTGTTTTAACATTCAATTCAGTTTCAGGCATAAGATTTTTTTCAAAGTCTTTCACATATTGAGGTCTGTTATCCTTCTTGATCTCCCCCTCTTCTTCTTCACGGATGTTAGAACGAACAGACTTGATACGGTCTTTAAGACTCTTAGCCTTAAAAGTCTGTTTAGCCTCTTCATTCTTCATTTGGGTAAACTTGTCCAGATCAGTGAAGTCTTGAGCTGGTATGCTATCAGCAGCAGAGACAACAGCAGCCGGAACGGGTGGTTTGGCCTCTTCTGTTTTCTTCTCTATCAGGGAAGCGGTAGGAGCTGGCTCTTCAAGGTTAAGCGTCTTCTGTAGCTTAACGTAAGTGAGTTCCAGTTCTGAAAGCTGGTTCTTAATCATCTTCCTTTGCTCGTCACTCATACCGAACTTGTCACCAATGTTGAGCACGTCTTTGAAGCTATCTATACGGCTTTTTACTTCCATCATGTCATGCTCAAGGTTAACTTCTGGTTCAGGTTCTGGCTTCTTAACCGGAGCTGCAGCTGGGGCTACGTTGTCGGCCACAATCTCATAATCAGGGAAATCAGGCATTGGAGCATCCATTGAAAAAGCCTGTTCAAAATCATTTAAATCGTTATCTTTACTCATGTTTTTACCTCGCGTTTTTTATGTTGAAATGTAGTATATACTAATATATATTAATATATATTGATGGTTAGTCAATCGGCTAACTACATTTAAGTCACTGTAAAACAGGACAAAAGGAGTAGGTGTATGCTTGCTATCTCGATTTACAATAAAAAAGGTGGTGTTGGGAAAAGTCTCTTCAGCATCGTTATCTCCTCTTGGTTTGGACACAACGGCAAAAAGACAACTCTGTTAGACCTCGATCCACAGGGCGGGAGTTTGCTCTTTGCGAGCATCGCAGAACAGGCCGGAACAAAACTAACGTTTAACGTAGCTCGTAAGCCAACCTCTAAAGATGTTGATGTGTTCGTATTTGACCACAGCCCCGGCATTCATAGCGGTGGTGATGGTCAGCTTGCCCCGTTCGTAATCATTCCAACTATCCTTGATGCCAGCTCATACAGTGCTACGCTCAAGAGCGTTCAGGAACTACGTGAACAGGGTAAGACAGACAATGATTTTATCGTTGTTCCTAATCGTGTTGAGATCCAGAACAAAGAACAGCTCGACCTGTTAATCAAGCTACAGGAAGAACACAGGGCAGCAGGCCATGACTACGATTTGCCATACATCAAAAAGCGTGTTGCCTATCCTCGTTCATACAACAACGGCGTCACCATCTTTGAAGACAAGACAGGCTTACCGCTGGTATCTGATGCCCGTAAAGAGTTTGAGTTGTTGATGGAAGCTGTAGGCCAGAAAATCAAAGCCGGTGTTGAGGCTCGACGCAATAAAAGTTAATATATATTAATATATACTAATATATATCGTTTCTCGTGAAATCTGATGGAGTTTCAGCATGACAGACCACAAAAAAGAAAAATCTAAAAAACCTGCCGGATGGCTCGATGATATGGAGACTTTTGAAAAATTGTCTCTGGAAACGGCCTTTTCCGATCCCAATGCTGGCACATACTGGGCACATCGAGAAGAAGACTTAGGAGAACTCCAGCCGTTCACTACGTCATACGTTCGTTGCGACTTTAAAGTAGTAGCGGAAGATGAACCCCGCTTAATTGGTTTCCGTGTTCCTAAAGCTCTGGAAGAGAAGTTTAAGCTTCTTTCCCATGATGCTTTATCAAATACTATTCTTGCTCTTGCTGATTTAAAAGCAGATGAGTTAATCAGAGAAAATAAATCTATTCATTTTACTAAGAAAAAGAAATCCTGATAAAAGGCGTAATTAAACAGGATGAACGGACTACCGTTATATTTTCAAATGTAGGATTGTAGGGTAGATTAATATAGTAAGAACAAAAAAAATCTACATTCAAAAAATACATAGGAGATACATTATGAGTGGAGCAAAAATATTAGCAGTATTAGATAAAGACGGAATGCGTGATGCTCAGGGCATTAATGGCGGTAAAACAAGTCCATTAGAGCCAACCATCAACGGCGCTACGTATAAAGATAGTGAACTTGATATAGTTATTAAAGCTGAAAACGGTTTAGAGCTTCTTAAAAAAATTGAAGCTACAATTGACCGTGGGATAATGTCAAAACAGTATTTGAATACCATTCAAAGACCTCTTTCAGAACTAAGCACTAATAAAGATCCAAAAGCTCTTTTTGGTGATATTGGAGGCAGGGGGAATGAGTGGGAACAGCTATTTATTGATTTATCAGGTTTTAGAGCAGAAGATCAGGTTTTAGCACATGACATAATCACTGACAGTATGGCTAACCCTAATTTTATTTATGTAAAAGATCAGGGGCCGGGAAAATCAAAGCAATATATGCCTGTTATTGGTAAAAACAGTGTTTTTGCTTGGGGTGTTCATAGCGACCAAAAAACTAAAACTCACTCTCATATATTTAGGCATACGCATACCATTACTGATAAAAACTATGAATACAACCCAAATACTGGTGAAGTAATCATAAATCAGTTAAATCCTGACGCAAGAAGAATAACAGCAAGTCTTTCATTAAAAGATAACTTTGTAAGAACGCAGGTTCTTAAAAATATCAATGACAATCTTAAAGCCGCTGGTTTACCTCTTTTAGATAACATTTACTTATCTAAAGGTAAAATGCTTTCTCCAGAAGAAATCAAAGCACAAGAGGTTATTGATACAAATAATAAAGAATATCTTGATGATTTATACACTACAGCAAGAGAAAAAGCTAAAGAAGAGTCTATTAAAAATCAAGAGCAAATTCCAAAAGAAGTTATTGAAGATGCTGTTGTTCAGAATGAACTAAATGAAATAGATGCTCTTATCAAGCAAAAACAAAAACTTGCTGCTGAATACGCCGCTAAAGCTATTAAAGAAAACAATGAGATACAAGGCTTTGAAAAGGCTCGTGAAGCTGTTATAGCTCTTCATCAAGAAAAACGTGTTAATCAGGAACTTACTACAGAGCTGACCAACACTAAGCAATCACTTGAAGAAGAAGCGAAGCTTAGAAGCCAGTTTGAAGAAAAGGCCAAAAAGACAAGTGAAGAGTTAGCAGAAAAAACAGAAGCGTTTAATGCTCTTTCTGATGAGTATAAAGCTCTTGGTGAGCAGTATGATGAGTTAGAACAAACTCATACAGCTACCATTGAAAAACATAGAGAAGTCGTTGAAAGCCTCAATCAACAACTACTTCAACAAGATCTTGAACACACAAATGAAATTGAGTTGTTGGAAACCACTCATGAAAACGCTATTAAAAAGCTTAATATTGAGCATGAAAACGAGATTGAAACGCTTAAAACTCAACAGGCTTCTATTGTTAGCGGATTAAATAGCGAAATTACCAATCTTAAAGATGCCGTTGTAAGTATCACAGAAGAAAGGGATGGTTTCAAATTCGATAAAGAACAGCTTGAGATTGAATTAGCAAAAGCTAAACAAGCTATTATTGATATAGAACGTAAGCACAAAGAAGAGCTTGAAAAACGTGATGAAGAGAAAGCTTCATTTGAACAAACCATAAAAGATTTGAAAGAAGAGAAGATTGAAGCTGATGAAGCTATTAAACTTCTTACTGAAAGTAATAGTAAACTTATTGAAGAAGTTAACCAACATATTGACTCTTACAACAAGCTTAAGAGCGAAAATGTTAAGCTGAAAGCTGATTATGATAAAGAGAAGGAAGAAAACTCTACATTAAAATCAGAAAATGAACAGCTTAAAATTGATAAACAAGCTTTAGAAGAAGCAATAAGAAAAGATATAGAAAAAAAGAATAAAGCTGATAACAGCAATAAAAACAAACCAACTAAAAAATAAAACATTATTAAGGGGGTTAACGCCCCCTGTTTTTCTTACCTCAAGGAGATTACGTATATGGGATTATCAAAGTCAGTTAGTGATTTACTAAGACAAAAAGAGAGTTTAGATAATGAACCTGATGAAGTTCATAGTGAAAATGAAGTTGAAATATCAGGAGAAGAAAAGGCTTTAACATTAGAAAGTGATTTGGTTCTTTTAGGTATCGTCTGGAATGCTATTAGACCTCATGAAACTTTTGAAAAGTTAAAAACTCGCTATTATGTTAATGAAAACTTGGTTGTAGAAAAAGGGAATAACAGCTTTTGGATTTACGGCAAAGAAGATTTAATATCAGAAAGCATTGTTTCTTTTGTTGATTATTTTGCTAAAGATATTAGAGATTTTAAATTTGTCAGGCCAGAATCACCCTATGACAGTTTTATTTATTACTTTTTCAAAGAAGCTATTATGTGTAGGCTAAATGTTTTAGTTTCAAACTCTTTCCATGAAAGAGATTTACAACAAGTAATAATCAAGGATGTTATTAGAGAACTTAAAGACGACGCAAGAAAGATGGATAACATAAATAAAAAATATCATCTTCAAATGATCGACAACTGGATAAGTCAAATACTCGTTAAAAACACACACTTATCTATGTGATATACAATTTGACGTGTTAAGTATTGAATTTTCTAGAAAAAATGGTATAACAGTAAAAGAGTGTGATAACACACCAAAAATACATACATAAAAATATTATAATAGGTGAGATTATGAATAGAGAAAATACAGAAATGGAAGCTGAAAAGCTTCTTGATAATATGGATTTGTCATTAGATGATGAAGAACAACAATCTGATGAAGATACAACTTTAACGCATCCTGAAATTGATGCTTTCGATAATGCTAAATTATACGACGAGCGTATTACTGATGAAGCTTTCTATGCTTCAAATAACTACGCTATTCATCCTAAAGGCTTCTTTAAAAGGATTTACCCAAAAGATGGTAATCCTTACTGGAAGCAAATTCACAACTATTTTGCTATTCCATACTTAAAGCTTTCCACTGCTAAACAAGGTTCAGGCGTAAAAACCTTAGAAGCTAATACTGGTTATACAGGTGTTCGATTTCTCAATAACGATTTAGAAGTAAATGAAGTTGCTCTTTCTTCATCGGATCGAGCAGAGTTTACCAGCTCTAAATCACGTCTTACCTTGAACGATTGGACGCCTCCTGCGGGTTCTGATCGTTCAGAAGTGTATAAAGCTTTCATGGAGGCCGCACAAGCTGGCTATGAGCCTCATGTAAGGCCAAATGGTAAAGTCTATCCTGCTTTCATCAAGCGCATGACAGGCTACACACAAAGAGGCTGGGTGACTCCTGACCTTCATATCCGCTCTAAGCATGATCTGTATGTCGGCAAGGTTGCTACTCAGAGTGAAAAGAAAGGTGATCCTGAAATCCAGAAGGAAACTACAAGAGAGATAATTAAACACTCTCCGGCAGTTCGTATTTTCTTAGCGGGCACATATGCGTCATACACAAAAGGCCGTATTTGTATTTCAGATGAGTTTTGCCCGATTGTTAACTACACGGGTGAAGGTGAAAAGGGTAAATCTACAACTCTTAAAATATGTGCAGCTACAGAAGGTTCTCCAGCTAAAGGCCGTATGATTATTGAAGCTATAAGTTCAGAGGTTGGCGTTGAAAACTTTGCTACTGCTTATAATCATGGCCCTGTTTTTCTTGATGAGATTGACGAGCTACTTAGAACAAATGACTTACCACAAAGGATAATGCGCCTTACTAACGGCGGTGGTAGAGTTATTTTCGATAAAGATAATACTTTCAAACAACCTAACGTTTGGAACGGTATGTTCTTCACGACTTCCAACCAATCACTAAGACAAAGTGTTAAAGGTGATGGCAAAGAGTCGGCTATTTTAACTCGTCTTATTGAAATAGATATTCATGATCCTGACCTTCATATCTTCTTCCCTGACAAGAATGATGGAGGTAAAGTTTCTCAGTGGATGTCTAAGCTTTCAGAGAACTATGGTCATATATATGATGAAATTATCGCATATATAACAAAAAACGCTGATGAACTTGAGCAAAAACTTGCTGATTTTGAATCTGAGTTATTAACTACAGAAGAGTTAAGATATTTCAAAAAGAACCGCCGTTCAGCGCATACTTTAGCTCTTATTATGCTTGGTGCTGAAATTATGGAAAGCGTTTTAGGCAAAGAAAGTGCTATGTTAACTCATGAAGCAATAAACATTTATAAAAATAAATATGCTCAGGATATTAACGAACAAATTGATTATGCTGATTATAAATACATTTCTCATATTGAGCGTCTTTATGAATGGATTAATGCTAACAAAGGCATGATCTCTTGGAGTAAGTTTGCTTATGCTGAACAATCAGATGATATAAACGAAAGTATCAGCAGAACGCAGAAAAAAGCGGCTCAGACGCTTACTAACAATGCTACTCATAGAGGTTCGGTTTTAGCGGAAGTTAAGATCAATAGAGTCATGGAACACGCTGATGATTTTGACGGAACAATAGTTTTCAACGCTATGGGCATCAAACACCTCAAACAACATGCTCAACTTGATTTTAACGAGCTTTGCCAATCTCTTGAGAAGTTAGGTATGGTTGAACATGACGCGAAATTTACAGATAAGAAGAAGGATTATTTAGGTTTATCCACTACAAGAACTGTTCGCTTAACATTGAAACCTATAGATGAGCTAAGTTCCACCATGTTCACTACAAAGAATACTGTTCTTGTGAACGATAGTGAGAAAACAGAAGGACAAACCGAAATTCTTAATCAAAACAATGCTGATAGTGAGTTTAACATAAACAAAATACTTGAAGCTTCCGCTCAATACGAAGAAGATTATTCCGCTTACTTTGATAGAACATAAAAAAAAGGGGGTGCGAAAGCAGCCCCTTAAACTTTATTAAATAGTCGTTTTCCAAAATAGAAAACACATTATGAATAGAACTTCAATATACACTCTATTCATGGAATAATCAATTTTATTTTACTCGATATTTTTCAAATATATGCGCTAAATATTTTATATTAAGCGTGTAAAATTTGATTTTATTAAAAAAATAGTATATATATTTATTATAAATAATTTAAACTATAAGAGGTGGTTTATGCTTGATTTAGATATTAAAAGAGAGTTGCTGTTTGCTGAAACAGCCGAAGAAGTAGATATATTGGTAAAGGCCGGAGCTGATGTAAACGGTCTTATGGGTAGTGTTTTTCCTTTAGCTTTAGCTGAAAACTTAGAAGTAGCAAAGGCATTAGTTGCTAATGGTGCTGATGTTAACTTTACCAATAAGAAAGGTGAAACAGCTATCTTCTATAACAAAAACATCGCTGTTATCAAATTTTTGATTTCACAAGGCGCAAATATTAACCATTTAAACAACGATGGTGAAACAGCATTGTTTAAAACATCCGACATTGAAATGATTAAAGCGCTTATCAAGTTGGGTTGTAGTCCATTCCTCAAAAACAAGAATGGAGATCGCCACGACACAAAAATAAAACCAGCAGATAAAGAAGAATACCAAAGCTTTATGAATAAGCTTAAAGAAATGATCAGGAACGCACTTGAACAAAAAAAGCAGATGCTACAAGTAGCGTAAAAAAATAACCGGACTACCTCTTTAGTTTAACCCGCTTCTGGCGGGTTTTTTCTTTTCTGGCATTGACATATTTTGTTTTTATTTTAATTTATAATTATCACCCAATTGAAAAGAAAAAGGAAAAATCATGAAAGCATTAACAGACATATTAAAAACCAAAAATACAATTGAAATTGAAAAATTCATTAATGAAAACCGCGTTATTGAAGAAGATTTTTATATTGATGAAGTAGCCAATATTTTCCATGTTGTTCTACTTACAAAACAATATAAGAGCTATGAAGTAGCAAGAATGCTTACCAAATACTTTGACATTAACAAGCAGGATAAAGCTGGTAAAACAGTTCTGTTCTATGCCGTTCTCATGGGGAATACTGAAGCTGTTAAGTTCTTTATCTCCGCAGGAGGCGATGTATCAATAAAAGACAATCAAGGCAGAAAAGCGGCAGACCAGATAACACTACTTGATCTTCAAAATGCTTCTTCAATGTCAAGAGTATTACTATCAGCAGAGAAATAACATGGATGAGTTTTCTTTAGATACGTTAAAATCATATATAGACAGAAATCAAACTTCACTATTCTATGATTACCTCACTAAGCACCAATTAGACACTAATATGAATATTTTATCTTGGTGTCTTTTGTCTGTTTTTTCAAAGTCAGAAAATGAAAACCACCAATACTATAATTTGTTCTGTTTAGTAGTGGGATTGTTCAAAGATGTTAATACCCCAATCAATGGAAGACTACCATTAGAAATAGCTTACTCAATTAATAACATTAAGTTTTATATCCATCTTCTTTTGAATGGAGCAGATCCCCAAAAGAAAAATAGCAAATACAAATCCACGTATGAAATAATAATCAAAGATGAGAATGAAAAGTTTCTTTCCTATATAATGCGGTATGAGCAAAGTCTGATTAATGAAATACAGAAAAGAAAAGGCACTCATTGAGAGTGCCTTTTTCTAAAAGTGATACTTATATGATGTCAAAACTTACAATAAATAGAAATTGGGTATTAATATTTACGTATTAATTAAGTAATCAATTACCTTCCTTCCGTCAATAGCAGTTGAAAAATATTTTCCATTTTCTTGAAAAAAGTGTTGATCGTCATAAGCGTTCTGTAGATAATTACCAAATCAAAGCAGTCATATGCTTTACGCATCATGTAGGTTCAGGCTTTAAGCCTCCATCTTTCGATAGATGATGATGCACCAACCGCCGGAATGGTTCCGGCCTGTTCCATGAACTCATGGAGCTGATCTATCTATAGAGGTTGGTTTATGACTGTATCTATCCAAAACACCCCATCTTCAAGCCTAAAGCCCCTTTACCGTTGGGCTGGCGGCAAATCTAAGCTACTCAAAAGCTACAATCCACATCTACCAGATTTGAACAGCGTAAGCGCATACGTAGAGCCGTTCTTTGGAGCTGGCGCTCTCTTTGCGTCTGTTAAGTCTACATACAACCAGATCCCTACAATCATCAACGACATTAACCCTGAGCTGGTAAGTCTACTCAATACCATCAAACACGATTTTAAAGCGTTCTGTATCGAGCTGCAGGAGCTGGAAGCGGCTTACCTATCTATACGCTCTCAGGAGGTCAGGAACTACCGTTTCTATCAGCGTAGAGAACAGTATTGGAAAGAACAGATTGGTAGTGTCCGAGCATCGGCCTTACTCCTGTTTTTGATGAGCACCGGCTTTAACGGGATATGGCAGGTAAACAAGAAGACAGGCCGCTATGGAACAGGCGCAGGAATGCTTAACCATAAGGGCAGTCTGTTTGATTACTCACTCCTGAACGAGTGGCACAGAGCTTTACAGGCAACGTCTATCCATTGCGGTTCTTATGCTGATCTCGATGTTCCAGCGGGGGCTTTTGTCTACTGTGATCCGCCTTACAGGGATAGCTACGCCGATTATGGCCATGCGTTCACTGATGAAGACCATAAAGCCCTAATCAAATGGTGTCGCCAGCTTCAGGAGCGGGGCTGTGTTGTGTGGTTAGCCAACAGAGAGGCAAATGATAGCTTCTTTGAAGAAAACGCCTCAGATGCTTCTGTGTTGCGTTTTGACATTACCTATACCGCCGGACGGCGTAAGAAGACCGCTGACGGGTTTCAGGCGGTTAAAGCTACTGACTTGCTCATGATCTGGAGTAAGGAAAGTATCAACCAAAAAGCAGCGTAATTATTTATAAAACAAAAAGAGGAAAATAAAATGAGTTATACAGCATTAAATGTATTAAGCATTCAGATTAAGAAAAAAAATAGAGAACAGCTCACTGCGTGGGTTAGCGATATAAATAATCTGATAGAACTTGCAAAAAAGCATGATCTTCATGTCGTCAAAAAAGACCATCTTGAAGATGATGAGCATTTTACGCAGGAAAAAAGATATAGAAAAGAATGGTACGATATTTACTTTGAAACTTATCAACCTGTCGATTCATATGAACAATATGAAATAGCTTGCGATATTGCTGAAATATTCGATAGTTCCGTATCTTTTAACTCTATAAACTCTTGGTGTTGTCCTTATCACGAGTCAGTAAGTTCTTTTGTTGATAAATATGGCATTCTTTATTATGAAGACGAAACAGAACGATATGATGGAAAATGGCCTCGCCATTTGGGTATGTATTTTTGGAACTGGGTAAATCTTGACGAGATTTAAAAAGTGAGGGAATAAAAAATGAAAAAGAAGTTTAGACCTGTAGATTTTCAAACAAGCAATATGGGAAATAACTATATAACAATAGAAGGTATGATGTCAGCACCATATAAAGAACATAGCCCGGAGTTATTTTCACAATGTCTAAAAGAAGTAAGCAATATTAATAGATTACTTATAGATAAAAGGAAGTGTGATAACGAAGAGCATTACCAAAAAGTTTTAATGGTTGCTGATATGTGTTTATCAATGATGATGATTGAACGCCGTATTGGTATCGTTAATGAAGATAATAGTTATTTTAATCAAAAATAAGAGGTGATATATGGAATACATGAACGTAGTGAGAAGTGATTTCGAAGAGTTCGCAAAAGAGAACGTAGAAGGTTATGAACATAGTAAAACATTAATGATGCCTGAATATGTATCAAACAAGGATTATCCACAGATTGATCGTGTTCCATTCTTTTCATTTGAGGGTAGTAAGTTGCTGTTTACCTATAATCAACTGGAAGAAAACAGAATAAATAAAGCTGTATTAAAGTATGCTGTTAACCTTTGCTTTAATAGTGATATGAGTAATAAATATGGAGATATTGAGGCTTTAAGTAATACGTATTCCGCTGTTTATTACTGTTTACTCGATAACATGTATAAGACATTAAAGAAAAAAGACATTGAGAGTGTTTTATATTGGCTTGATTAAATAAGGGGCTTACATAGCCCTGTATTTAAGAAAATGAAATGTATTTTCAAGGTGGTATCTATTAAACATAACATAAAAAAGGATAAGTAATATGAAAGACAACAAAGAACTAAAAATAGCAACTATAACAACTAATATGTTAGCAAAATACATTTATGAAGGAATAATTAAACTTGATGATGAGAGTTTAGCAAAGTATGAAGATTTAGCTGAGTTTCAATCTCATAAAGTTGATATAGATGTTTATGATGTTTTAGAGGATATAGAAGCATATCTAAATGACGTTATAGATTTATTAGAAACAGATGTTTTTTGTGAAAATATCCTAACTAACTTTAATGGAAAAAATCATGAATATGAAGCAATCCATTTTGATACAGAAGAAGAGTTAAAAGAATTTCTTTTAGAAGAAGATCTATTTATCATTAATAACTCTTTAATCATTAACTCTGTTTCTGATGATTTAGATGCTTGCACACAAGTTTTAGAAATGCTTGAAGCTAATAAAATCCATAACGATTAATCGTGAGTATTTAGAGAGTGAAATGACTTGCTTGATTTTATTGATTAAAGGGCTTACATAGCCCTTTAATCCAGATAATAAAATATATTTAAAATAAAAGTATTTATTAATTTGACTAATATTTTAAAAGAGGTATCTATTTAATATAACATAAAATAAAAGGAAAACATTATGAATGAAAACAGTATAATTGAAGAACTCTTTGGGATTGTAGAAAACAATAAAACACATAGCCATGATGATTTAATCAGTGTGATTGATGAAAAGATTAAAACCATAGCTGAAATAACCTTAGAAGCAAAATCCAAAGATAAAAAGATTGAGCAGCTTAAAGAGAGAATAGAGATCCTATCCTTCTTGTTAGCTAAACGTGATTTGAAAATCAGTGCTCTTGAAGATGAAATAGAAGAGTTAAAAATATAATAAAACAACCATTGGGGAGTAATCCCCTTTTTTATAAGCCAATATAAGGAAATCACTATGAGTGAGAAAACAATAGAACGTCAAGTTATAGACCAGATCTTAGAACTTAAAACAAAAAACGAGAAAGAGTTAGTTGGTAGATTAAAAATTTTAGAAGATGAAAAGGAATGTATAATAATGAAGTATGAACACATTATAAGTGAATTAAAAGATAAGCTTGAATGTGCTCGTAAAGAAAATGAATGGCTTTTGTCTGATATTTATCATATTCAAAGCATCATTAAAGAGGGTGAAAATGAAAAGTAATGATAACTGGAATGGAACAACAAAAAAAGAAGATGAAATATCATTAGATGACTCGACTATCACAATATCTTTATCAAAAGAAGATGAAGAGGCAGAAAAGAAACAGTCTTTAAGGAAGAGATTTAATATCGAAAATCATTTAGAGAATGCGGCAATGTCAGGAGGTGTTATTGTAGTGATCTTAGGCATGATTATCTACCTTCCGGTTATCCTTGTGATGATGACAGGGTTGATGATAAGAGAGTTGATAGACACGGTGAGAGAATGGTGATGCAAGGGGCTTACAGCCCCTTTGTCTTGCCCGTTCTGTAGCTATATCCTGTAGAAAATCGCCTCAACACATGGTATGTTGGTTAAGTTAAGTCCTTATGTGTGTATCTCATGCTCAAATACAAAAGCCTGAAAGATTTTCTTGATGAACAGAAACAGCAAGAGCTATATAAAAAAAGGCTTGCTGAAAAGCTCTATTACACTATTAAAAAGGGAACGGCAGAAGAGATATTATCAGTTTTCAAGCAGTGTTCTGAAAGTGGTTTAGATTTCAAACAGGTTAAACATGACTACTTACTTGAATACTTTGATACGTTCAGATCTGGATATAACAAACCCTCGATACTTATCACCCGCCTGATTATCAGTTATCAAAAAATCATTTCTGTAAAAGCTATCCAGTCATTTTATAACAACATCTATTACAGGCATCTTCTGGATGATGAAGAGCTAATAGAGTTAACTTCTCTTATCATTAAAGATTAAATCTGTAAGTAATCCGCTTATCTAAAACACCTTCCGATTATTTGACAATTGGGTTAGTTTTGTTATTTATATTTATATACATAACAAACAAAGGAGATATTTATGGATTACGCACAAAGTAAAGAACTATCTTTACACATTATAAGCTCTATGAATTTGAGCGTTCACTTTAACAAATACGAAGTAGATAACGAAAAAGATTTAGATGGTATTAAATATATAATCGAAAGAAACAAAGCAAACATAAAGATCAGCACAGCAAAAATTAAAGTTGTTGAGCAGGGAAGCTTGTTATTCTTATCAAGTAAAATGAGAGATACGTTAACAGCTACTGATTTATTCATTATTTATACTGATGTTGATGAGAATAATGATGAAGAGATCACAAAAAAACTAAGAGACTTTGCTTTTAGACATAAAGCATTTGTTGTTCAGATAACCAAAAGCAGGGGTGGTTATGATAATAGATAAAATACAGTATTGTGATTATGACTACACGTTAAAACAGATTAAACATGGAAACTACTATCACTTTAGGATTTATAAAAAACAATCAAATCATAAAGTAGTTAGAGGAACAGAACCTAAATATTTAGTAAAAAGGGAAGTTGATCTTTTAACAGATAAAAGAGTATACGCCGGAAAAGATAAAGCCAAAATAGAACAATTCGCAGAATCAATGAAGGATGAGTTAACAAACATAGTTTTTGACGTGATGAGTAAAACCAATAGCGTTGATACAAAAATAAGCAAAACAGGAGAATAATATGATATTTTTAACATTGGTTATTATATTGAATTTATTGATATTCATTAACATGGGGAGTTTTGTTAGTTGGGTTTCAGAACACAAGATCTATGGTGTATGGTATAAAAGAATATTCAAGATCGGTTTTATTTTCTTATTCGCTATGTTTATTGCCAGTATCTTGGGCGGTGAAGCAGTTCAGACAGCAGCTAAATCTTTCTTCTTTTATATTGATTGCGTCATTGCGTTTGTCTTAATGACTATAGTTCACGCCTTTTACATCAAACTAAAATCCAAAAAGAACACGTCCAAACCCGCATAAAGCCCCGCAAGGGGTTTTAAAAGCATTCATCTATTCACTTCTTTACATTGAATGCTAAAACCTATCAAAACCCTCAATCAATTGATAAAACCAATTAATCGCTTGATTTTAATTGTTGGTTACGTCATTTTTACCTTGTTTTGAAATTTCTTGTTACAAACACAAATCAGAACAGATAAGGAACACATTATGAAGAAGCAGATTTTAGCAGCAGCGGCTCTTGTGGCTTCGCTGGCGCTCTCAGGTTGTGGTGATGATGGTATCTATGGAACGTATGAAAACGCTCAATACGGCGCTGTTCTCGACGTTCAGAAGGATGTAATCAAGTTCAGGGGTGAAAGCTTCCCGGTTAAGTCATGGGATGAGACTAAAAAGCCCGTATACATCGCCAGAACTCAACATAGCGTTGTCGGGTCATGGACATTCAAGCTTGAGAAGACAAAAGACGGCGGCGTGATTTATCAAGGCACAAAGTTTAAAAAGGATTAATCAAAATGGAAAATAAAACTGTTCGCTGTCCTTTTTGTGATCATGAAACTAAACACGGCTTAGGTGTGTGCTTACCATGTGGGGCGAGCATTACATACGGTAAAGCGCCGTTATGGTTCGGTCAAATTGGAGCTTTACTATCAGTGGTATTAAGCTTTGGTGTCTTGATTTTAACTGAAAACATGATGGCTGGTTTAGGTTCACTATGTTTCTTTTTGCTAATAACCATTATCCTTTCTAAAACCATTTATGCGGATAGAGTTGTATTCACAAGATAACACCCCTCTCTTTAAGCCCCTTCGGGGGCTTTCTGTTTTATAAATAAATTTGATTTATGCTTTTGTCATAGTGTTAACTTTAGAAATAAGTAAACTAAAGGAAAACATTATGAATAACATACAGCATTTATCAAAACTCATCACGGAAATCAAAAGCCCTTCAACAGCATTAAACGCAGCAAGCATTTTAAAAGCAATAGAACTCTTTACAGGGTTTTGCCTTTACCTTGTTTGTGATGCGCTACATACCAAACAAAAAACCTTCCAGATCACGTCTGGTATTTTTGACGGCAACATCATAGCTAACATGCCTGAAAGCGAGATAGACAAGTATAGCAAAGCGGCAGATGCGGCTTACCAATACGTTCATATCATCAAACAGAAAGAAGCGTTTACAGACGTTCTATCAGAGCTGTATGAAGAAATCTATCTAACTGGTAAGTGTGGTGATGGTTTAGGCCAGTTCCTGACACCTGACGATGTGAGCAGCCTCCTCTCATCCCTCACTATGCGCTCAAGAGCTGATACAGCGAAAAAAATCAATGAAGAATGCTGTGGTGCTGGCTCTATAGTGCTATCGACACTGAAAGAACTACATCAGAAAAATGGAAGCTATCTTGATACATCACTAAATCTTAATGACATAGATCCATTAATGGTAAAAATGGCAATCATACAGATAATGGCTCCAATTGCTTTTAAAGAAAATGTAGATATTAAAGAGATTAATATTTTTAATCATAATACATTGTTAAATAAAAATAAGCAGGTTTTTAAATACACTTCGGGTTAACTACTCCATTCATCCTTTATTTTAAAATAAAAGTATATATTTATTTGACTATTATTTTAAATATAGTATTTATTATATATAACATAAAACATAGGAGAATAGTTATGAATATAAAATACATTCCAATAAGTTGTGGAAAAAATGAACCGTTAACATTTAATGAAAGTGGTTTTCTTGAGGTGGATGAACTTGATAACATTGAAGTTCAAAAAAATTCTTTTAGTGATATTGAAAAACTTATAACGTTAATAGAAGTAAAGGCATTAATGTTAAGTATTGTTTATCAGGATATAAACGCTCAAGATCTGGATATAACATTATCAACAGAAAGAGGCTATGTATGTGCTGAGTTTTGCGGTGGTGTCTATGAGATTAGCATAAGAACAGACATAGGAGCAGGACGCTACGAAGCATCTGTAGGTAATGAGCTGGTTATGTTTAGCAGATTGGATGATGCGGTTGAAAGCTTCTTTGACTGTATAGAAGAAGCTGTAAAAGAGGTAATAAGAAGAGAGGGGGGAGATAACTAATGAGCAAACTAATAGAAACAACAACAGCACAAAAGATTTTCAAATCAATGATTGAATTAAATCTTGATAAAGATGAAGTCATTTACTTTGAAGAGTTCATAAACTTGCTATATGAGGCGGGGTTATTAAACCCCGATTTTCAGGAGCATCAGGAATTCATAGAAAACAACAGAAACTATTTTATTGAGTTAAAGAGGATTAGAACAGAGGGAAATAAGACTTTCGTAATAAGAAACTATCTAAATGATATGTTCGCAGAGCTAAGAAGGTTAAACAAGGATTTAGGCTATACCTATAAAGAGAAGGTAGAAGAGCTTATCAAGGAGTTTGAAAGCTTCTCAGAGACAGCAAAGCCTCTTGGTGATGGTAAAAGCCTTGTTTATCTTGTAATGCTTGGAACTCAATCAAAGGGAAAATCACACAAAAAGATTGTGTGTGTGTTTATAAGAGATGATGAAAACAAAGAAATGGTAAATCAATCAATGAACTCTAAAATCATTCTCGCTGAAAAAGTTATTTTCTTTGAAGAAGTAAATACATTCAGAAGACCAAAATACTATCTAAGTGTTCTCGATAAAGCATTCAATATATTCAATGAAACCATGTAATCCCCGCAATGGGGATTTTTTATTGAGTTAAATTAATAATCAAAGATTTATATACCGGATTAATTAAACCGTTTATCTGCTTATTTAAAATAAAAGTATATATTTATTTGACTATTATTTTAAATATAGTATTAATTATATATAAACAAACAAAAGGAGAAGTAATATGAAAAAAATTAAATACATAGAAATCACGGACGCAGCTATTTTAAAATTCATTTCATTAAATAGTTTAGACGCTTCGGTAAAAATAGAAGACGAAATAAGAAATGTTGCGGATTGGATGTTAAGCAATGAAATGTTTAAAAAAACTGGAAATAAAAAGATCATTGGAAAAATAGTAGACGCCGCTTCTGATTATCATAAAGGTTGCTATTTAATCTATAACTTTGAAAAGTATTATAATATCGAATGTTTTTACACTGTAGATTTTAACGATTATATAAACAGCTAATATCTAACACAGCCCCGCAAGGGGCTATGGTAAGGAGAATATAACATGATTAACTTTTTAATAGGTTTTTTGATAGAAATAAAGGTATTAGCTTTAAAGAAAAAGATTGATAAAGCCTCACATGTATTAAGTAAGGCTATGCTTTCAAAAGGGTATGGCAAAGACTTTAATGACAAATGTAAAACAGTCAGAAAAAAGCTTTTAGCTTTATATGATAAAGATTTAAAACAACCATCAAACTATAAAAACGCAGAATATATGTTAGGTGAAGCAATGTTTTTGTGTAATAAGTTTAACTACCTTGTTGAAAAATCACTTATTACAGAACATAAAAGAAATAGTAAAAGCTCAGGATCGTCAACCTCAGACTCATTTTTTGGAAGTGGTGGAGATTGTGATGGTGGCGGCGATTGCGGCGGTGGAGGAGATTAATAATGAATAAAACAGAAAAACCAATTAATATTATAACTTCTTCAATTTTTAATGTGGCGTTCAGTTTAGGGATAACATCATTATTTGATATAACAAACAATATTCCAACAATGATAGCAATAGGGATTTTAACAGCGATTATGACTTTAATAGCATACAAAGAGGAAATAAAAACACTAATAAAAAATAGAAACCTAAACCGCTCATCGGATAGTTAAAATAAAAGTATATATTTATTTGACTATTATTTTAATATAGTGTAATTAATATATATAACATAAAACAAAAGGAATATATTATGAATAGAACAAACTTTAATGTAATAATGAAAGATATAGTAGCGGAGCGTTTTGATGATGAAAGTGAAGCTTTGACATTTCTTGTCTCTGAAATGAGAGCTAATGGATATTATATTAACCCAAATGATTATTATCTATGTTGTGTTAGAGGTGGTTTAAATATTACTAAACTAGATCGTATTCAAAACTACGGTAAAAGGTTTAAAGCACATCAGATAAAAGAAGAGTTAAAATCAGTTTATGAACATATTAAAGAAAAATGTAAAGAAGACTGAATAAAAAGCCCCTGTTGTGGGGCTTTTTTTATCGGTTAGGTATGATGGTTATGTAATCGCTGACGAACTCAATCAGCTTGCTATCACTGGTAATCAAAGGAAGCTTGTTATGCTTCGCCTGAGCCACGATAAGACGGTCAAACGGGTCTTTGTGTAGCTTCTCCGGCAAATCGGCTACAACAAGCGTATGCTCGCTTTTAACAGGTATCTCAATCAATCCAGCTTCAAACAGGCCATCTCTAAACTGCTCTGGATCTACATCGAAATCAGGCTTGTTCAAACCGCTTTTAATGACGACTTCCCACACACTGGCAGCACTAAAGCAAAGGGTCTTTTCAGTGTCTTCCAGCAGCTCTACAACCTCTTGTTTCAGCTTGTCCGGTTCGTATGCCATAAACAAGAGAATGTTGGTATCTAACAGCAAATCCATTATGAGTATTTTCCTTCAAACATATCCACGATCTCATTGCTGTTCATGTCGTCAAAGTTGGCAGGAACGCTACCCTTACCTTTAAGGAAGCCCAGCTTGCGTTTAGGCTTCTCTTCTCTGTAGGCGATGACTTTCACCAGTGCGTGACCGTTCTTTGCTATCACAACTGGCTCACCAGTCCGGGCGACCTCTTGAACGATCTTGGACAGGTTAGTTTTGGCATCATAGATGTTAACCTTTTCCATAATATCACCTCTCATTGAACACATTTTAAGCTTAACTCCTGTGGTTAGTCAGGTCAAGTTAGTCAGAACAGGATACGTGGTTACGTTGTCACTATCAAGTATATATTAATATATATTAGTATATATTAGGTTAAATCATAGTTATGTGAAAGGTGTATAGAGAGAGAGAGAGAGAGAGAGAGAGAGAGAGAGAGAGAGAGAGAGAGAGAGAGAGAGAGAGAGAGAGAGAGAGAGAGAGAGAGAGAGAGAGAGAGAGAGAGAGAGAGAGAGAGAGAGAGAGAGAGAGAGAGAGAGAGAGAGAGAGAGAGAGAGAGAGAGAGAGAGAGAGAGAGAGAAAGAAGAGAGAGAGAGAGAGAGAGAGAGAGAGAGAGAGAGAGAGAGAGAGAGAGAGAGAGAGAGAGAGAGAGAGAGAGAGAGAGAGAGAGAGAGAGAGAGAGAGAGAGAGAGAGAGAGAGAGAGAGAGAGAGAGAGAGAGAGAGAGAGAGAGAGAGAGAGAGAGAGAGAGAGAGAGAGAGAGAGAGAGAGAGAGAGAGAGAGAGAGAGAGAGAGAGAGAGAGAGAGAGAGAGAGAGAGAGAGAGAGAGAGAGAGAGAGAGAGAGAGAGAGAGAGAGAGAGAGAGAGAGAGAGAGAGAGAGAGAGAGAGAGAGAGAGAGAGAGAGAGAGAGAGAGAGAGAGAGAGAGAGAGAGAGAGAGAGAGAGAGAGAGAGAGAGAGAGAGAGAGAGAGAGAGAGAGAGAGAGAGAGAGAGAGAGAGAGAGAGAGAGAGAGAGAGAGAGAGAGAGAGAGAGCAAAAAA
>NZ_JBZWGR010000004.1:0-102769 GCF_058661685.1 Enterobacter sp. 6722112
AGAGATTATTGCAGGATAAGCACAAAAAAGAGTGAATTGTTGTGATGAGTGGATTATTGCTGTAAATATCGCAATTCAAATTAATTATTAACAACAAAGCAATTTAACAGCGACCCCATCCGGGGTCACCTTAATTTTGCTCAGCGATGTTCAAACCGCACCACTGGTGTATCGGTAATTTCCATCTCCATTTCCCAGAGCGTTTTCATCACACCTTCAAGTGGATCACCGTTGCTGCGGTAGAAAGTGTTAAAAAGGGTTCCATCCGGATACCTGAACAACCTGAGTTCACCAAAGGATTCAGCACTGACCATAAGTGAAAATTTCTGTTCGGAATTGAGGACAAGGTAAATAAGACAGTTATTGATCCTGAAGGGCAGAGAGCGGCTACCTCTGGCCGATACATCAACATGTATGCTAAACGCGTCATGCCTTGCCGGCTGGTAGACCAGCTCCCTCAGTTCTTCGCTGAAGCGGGAACCATAGATCATCAGAATGTAGTTATTCTGATCAGCGGACCGTTGCGCGACTTCCATTAAGAGCGTTTCGAGATTATTGACCTCAATTGTTAATTTAGCCTGTGATTTCCACAGTTCATAATGCAGTCTGTGGAGAATATTTCTCTTCACTTCTGATACCGAAGGAAAATCTCCGTAGACATTCTGATTAAGATCTCTGGCAACATAATCTTTGGAAACACCAACAGGAATGTATCTCACCAGCCAGTTGCGATCACATTCTGAATTTTGAGTAAACGTGAAGTATTTAAGCAGAACATCTTCAGACAATGCCCCAGGAAGTTCGTTTGTAAGACGAGTATCAGTATTTCTGAGTCGCTCCTGGTCTACTTCAGCAGCAACGATATCTGCCGTTTTACTACGGTTGAAGACATCTATGTATTTATCCAGAACATCATTAAAGAACACCACATTCGTTGCATAATCCGCTTCTGAAATAATATAACCTTCATAAGGAACTGAAGGGTCTCGTTTCAGTCGTTCAAGAATAGAAATTATTCTGTCTTTACTGAAATAGGAAAACAACCTTCCCGCCAGGGCTTCATTAACGCGCTGCGTAACCTGTTCAGCTGGTCGCGCGAGCTTTATGGCCAGTAAGGAGAACGCTCCGTAGAGGCTGCCAATATCCTCATTTACTCCTGTATACACCCGCCCGGGAATGTAAGGCCTTTCATTATATGAGTTCATAACCTCAATGGTTTCGGATAACCCGCTGTACCAGCTTGTATTCGTATGCAGATTACAGTGCTCAATTCTCAGTATCATGTCAATGATATCGACAGAACATCTGAATGCAGGTGTCAGCGTGTCATGTGTATCTCTATCTTCATATAATTCAGACATAATGAGATGATTTACAAGATCGGCTAAGTCTATATTTTTTTGCGGTTCAAAATGAGCAATAAGATACCCTGCCATTAACAACCGCAAATCAGATAAGGCATTTGCAAACATAATGGACAAAGCCGCATCTTTTTTATACATGCTGCCCCTGAGTAACATATCCCACTGCGGTTCTGTCTCCTTCAGGGACAGATAATCCGGAGTCAGGAAGAAACTGTGCCAGCGGTACTCTTCCTCCCAGTACCGTGTAAACCGGTTCTGATTAAACCAGAGGCAGAGAACGTCGTGAGCATATCGCACGGAAGAGGCATTATCGGCAACCACTGACGGAATAAGAAGCCTGACGGTATTATGCAGATGATACATCAGGCGGCCAGTAGAATCTTCACTCCCGGGTTTGCCAGTGATCGTGGTCATACTCCAGCCTTCCCACAGTCCGATGAACTCGCGGATAAGGGCCTGGTGAGTCAGCTCCTGGCTGGCCGAGAGGGGGCCCCCCAGTCCCGCTTTCCAGTCGTTTAACACATGCCACACCCTGAAAAGCGAAAGTAAAAACTGTCTGAAATCGGTAAAACACGTGCTCTGTGTTTTTCTGTACACATGCAATGGAATGGCCATCGATTCACGGAAATATTCGCCTGAATATTCCGTTGATTTTACGGATTCACGAAAAAACTTTCTCAATTCATAATGGAATGAATCACTGAAAGTATGGCTAAAACCTGATTCTTTTACTTCATCCAGATAATTTTTATCAACCCCGTAATTGTAACTTCTTTTGATAGAGGTATAGGTATCTGTTAATCTTTCAATTCCTGCTCTGAAGACGCTAATATTTTTATCATTAAGTGCATCGTAAGCCTCACCAAAGAAATCAAAAGTAATATCATCCAGATCCCTTTTCTTCTCAGGGCGTCCTGTTATAATACAACGGATAAATAACCACCGCCACAATCCTGAAACAGGCTTGATATTTTTCAATGACATTAAAGTCAGTTCACCGGAACGAACACCAAAGGAGGGCAGAATGATAATTTCCGCATCCTGCCCATCTACCGCCTCTAGCCTTCTCAGCAGAAATAAAAATGGCCTTATATAAATGTCTGTAACAACATCACCTTTACTGACATTAGATTTAACATGAAGCATCTCGTTTTTCTCAGAGATTGAGTAAGGCAGTATTTTAATATTACCGAGGTAATTTTCACCTACGTTAGCCCCCGGGTAGCGCAGCCACGCCAGAATATATGCTTTTTGTATGTAGTCATCCACTATCTGAGACAAAAAAAACTTATTCAATAGTCGATCGCGCTTGCTCTCATCCAGGACATTCAGACTGGAGACGAAGAACCAGATAGACAGAATAATATTGAAAAGCATCCACACAAAAGCAGTAACGGCGAAAGCTGTATTAAGATATCTGTCACCAACAGATAACATCATACCGCCCACCACAATAAATGCGGCAAGTGACAGTCCACTCAGACCAGAAAACAAATATCCGGAATGAAGTTGATATGCTGACTGAATATGCATCCTTGCTGATTTTTTTTGAAACAGAACACTTATAAGGCCCACGACAAGTGGAAAAACGATACCGATAATAGTCAACTGGCTACCCAGTAAATTAGACATCCAACCTGAAAGCGTGGTAATGCCCTTAAAATGCTGCAGAGCGAAAGGTTGTAATACAGGGCGAAAATATTCGACCACGCAAACAGCCCCGAAGGCTGCGGACCAGAGGACCAGCATAGCCCGGCTGTAATGGGTGGTGCAGGCAATAAGTATTCTCTCCACCCGGTTCCAGCGAAGTTTTTTGTAATCCTGGTTCGACTTCAGGCTCCGTCGGAGTTCAGCTCTCACCTGCCATGAGACACTTTTAAGAAGTTTTCCAAACATAGATATCCTGCGTGTTCCATAAGAAATTTTATGAATAATAAGCGGTAGGGACCTTTTTTTCTCTGGAAAATGTCACCCGATGCCCTTCGTGCAAAGTTCGTCACCCTGTTATCCGATTTAGACAATTTTCGGATCTGCGCGGCGGGAATCCCTCAAGAGATATGATAATCAAACCAGACGCATAAAATCATACTGAGTGTGATATTTATCATTAACCAAATAATCATATCTGATATGATGTTTGTCACATAGGAACTAAATCATATAGAGTATGATTTTTAACATAACGGGACATCTTCAGACGGAGCGTGCAGGATGGATGAGAAAGAAGTGAATTTTTCACTCAGCTATGAACAGCTGGCCGCGACAACAACAGAGGTCATTGAAGCTATCAAAAAGCGCCAGGATCAGACGACGGCAGCGAAAATTTCCAGTGTGGAAGCTGTCATATTTCTGTGGTCTGAGCTTGCTAAAGCAGGGGCATCCGACTTCAGCCCGGTACAGGCTGACCTCCGTCGTTTTCAGGAACGTGTAGCCGGAATGAAAGAATGAATGGAACGGTAAAAAGCCGACGTCCGTCACCGCTGCAGCGGCGGGTGCTGATTGTGCTGGCCGCCCTCGATGCGAAACGTCCGGGGCCGGTGGCGACGCGGGATATCGAGCGGGTGCTGGAGCAGGGCGGGGACGCCCCGGTGTACGGGCCGAACCTGCGCGCCTCCTGCCGGCGCATGGAAGCTGCGGGCTGGCTGCGCACCCTGCGCGCCCCGAACCTGCAGCTGGCCGTCGAGCTGACGGAGGCCGGTCGCGGCATTGCAGAACCGCTCTTCCAGGCAGAACGCGAGGCTGAAACGGCACGACAACGGCTGACAGACGTCCGGCGTCTGCCGTTACGCCAGACGGCTGCCGGTGATGCGGTGGCGCTGCAGCTGGATGACGACCATTACACCATCAGGGAAGCGGCCTACGTGATCCGTCCGGACGGGTCCACCTGCCTGCAGCTGACGGATGCCGGCGGCATACGCCGGATAAAAGAGGGCGATCCCCTGCAGGTGGCCAGCTGGTATCAGACCTGTTTTGATGCAGGACTGCCGGTCACCATCCAGGTGAATGAGAGCCGGGACTGACCGACACCACATGCAAGGAATGAGAACAGAAGAATGAAATTAACAGAACCCAAACTGAATACGCTGATCGATAATCTGAATGCCCTGATTTGTGAGGACAGCCTGCTGACGCGCCAGGAGCGCGAGGATTTGGTCCGGGCCGTCGCCGCCATCGGTGCCATGAAAGCGCGCGTCAGTATGAAGAAGTCCAGCGTTCCGGCAGCGTCGAAACTAAAGGAAGAGAAACAGGAACGTGTGCCCGACCCACGTTTTCCGCATGCCGGCGAACCCTGGCGGGAAGAAGAGGGGACGATGCTGCTTGATGCCCTCGAATCCGTACCGGACGAAGAGGTGGGCGTTCATCTGTTCTGGCTGGCCGAAAAGCTGGGGCGTACCCCCTACAGTGTGGCCTGTAAAATAGCGGTTCTCCGGGACATGCCAGAAGAGTGGAAAGATCAGTACCGCAAGGTTTCGGATGATATCCGCAAGTCAGGCCTGAGCATCAGCGATTATGTTCAGCATAACGGGCTGAATTAACCGCTTTCCGTCCTGTTCTGTCGGTACACGGGGTTGTCTCATAGACAGATCTGAAGCGTACCACTTAAGATAAGCGACTTCTTCCCGGTGCTATTGCATAAATTACATGACCAGACAGGAATGGCTGTTATGCCTCAGACGCTGTACTTCCAGAGACACGCTTGAAAAAGTGATAGAAAAAAACAAATACGATCTGACCGACGACGAACTGGAACCCTTTAAGGAAGGTGCGAATAAGCAGATCATGTCTTCCCAAGCTGACTCGCTGATTAAAATTTCGCGGATCTGGGCCGATTTTTTTCCCGCAAACACATCGAATCAGCCTATTTAGGCTATTTTTTCCACCATTTCTGGCGTTATTTCCGGTTTTTACTGAGATCTCTCCCACTGACGTATCATTTGGTCCACCCGAAACAGGTTGGCCAGGGTGAATAACATCGCCAGTTGGTTATCGTTTTTCAGCAGCCCCTTGTATCTGGCTTTCACGAAGCCGAACTGCCGCTTGATGATGCGAAACGGGTGCTCCACCCTGGCATGGATGCTGGCTTTCATGTATTCGATGTTGATGGCCGTTTTGTTCTTGCGCGGATGCTGCTTCAAGGTTTTTACCTTGCCGGGACGCTCGGCGATCAGCCAGTCCACATCCACCTCGGCCAGCTCCTCGCGCTGTGGCGCTCCTTGGTAGCCGGCATCGGCTGAGACAAATTGCTCCTCTCCATGAAGCAGATTACCCAGCTGATTGAGGTCATGCTCGTTGGCCGCGGTGGTGACCAGGCTGTGGGTCAGGCCACTCTTGGCATCGACACCAATGTGGGCCTTCATGCCAAAGTGCCACTGATTGCCTTTCTTGGTCTGATGCATCTCCGGATCGCGTTGCTGCTCTTTGTTCTTGGTAGAGCTGGGTGCCTCAATGATGGTGGCATCCACCAAAGTGCCTTGGGTCATCATGACGCCTGCTTCGGCCAGCCAGCGATTGATGGTCTTGAACAATTGACGGGCCAGTTGATGCTGCTCGAGCAGGTGGCGGAAATTCATGATGGTGGTGCGATCCGGCAGGGCGCTATCCAGGGATAATCGGGCAAACAGGCGCATGGAGGCGATTTCGTACAGGGCATCTTCCATGGCACCGTCGCTCAGGTTGTACCAATGCTGCATGCAGTGAATACGCAGCATGGTCTCCAGCGGATAGGGCCGTCGGCCATTGCCCGCCTTGGGATAAAACGGCTCGATGACAGCGGTCATATTCTGCCATGGCAGAATATGCTCCATGCGGGAGAGGAAAATCTCTTTTCGGGTCTGACGGCGCTTAGTGCTGAATTCACTATCGGCGAAGGTGAGTTGATGGCTCATGATGTCCCTCTGGGATGCGCTCCGGATGAATATGATGATCTCATATCAGGAACTTGTTCGCACCTTCCCTAGCAGAGTAGTACTAGTGAGGCGATGAATACCGACAGTTAACGTGCATGTGACTTAAACGTCCGAAACCGGTCGGTTTCGTACACCACTTACAGCACATGTCCGAAACTTAGTGAAATTAATTTCGGACACACGTTATAATTCGGACATCCATTTCGTACGGAAAGTTTCCCATGTCACGTGTTTTTGCCTACTGCAGGGTCTCAACTCTGGAACAGACCACAGAAAACCAGCGTCGTGAAATTGAAGCGGCGGGTTTTGCCATCAGATCCCAACGACTTATTGAGGAGCATATCAGTGGCTCGGTTGCTGCCAGCGAACGCCCCGGATTTATCCGGTTGCTAGATCGCATGGAAAATGGGGATGTACTGATTGTCACCAAACTTGACCGTCTGGGTCGTAATGCGATGGATATCCGAAAAACAGTAGAGCAACTGGCGGCTTTAGATATTCGCGTTCATTGTCTCGCACTCGGAGGCGTTGACTTGACCAGTCCGGCCGGAAAAATGACTATGCAGGTAATTTCTGCTGTAGCGGAGTTTGAGCGGGATTTGCTGCTTGAGCGAACGTATTCAGGTATTGCGAGGGCAAAAGCGGCTGGAAAACGCTTCGGTCGCCCCCCCATCCTGAGCGAGGAACAAAAGCAAACAGTGACAGAGCGCCTAAATGCTGGCATCAGTATCAGTGCTATTGCCCGGGAATTTAATACCACCCGCCAGACTATCCTTCGGGTAAAGGCTGGATTGCTGCAAGAGTGAGCGGCTGGGAAGATTATAAAAAAAATCAAATGGTTATTATGAAATAAAACAGCCTGCTGGGTTCTTTTCCCCCTATTTTTTATAAAAGAGTAGACAAAAGAGGTTCGCGATATTAATCTACCAACTAGATGGTTGGTGCTGATTACACCAGCTATACCTTTTATCAAGAAATTACAGGAGCCATTATGTCTACTACCGTTAAACCTTCTGCAGACGCAGCTGCGATCCACAATACCCGTGAAGCAGTTCGCAGCCAGCCTGGCCTGGGTAACCTGACTTTCCAGATGAAAGCCCGTTCCAGCGGCGGATTAACCGTTCGCACAGAGACCGGCGCCACAATCCAGAACGGCGTTATCGATACCAGCCGTGTGGGGAAATTTTCTAATATCGGTGATGAACCCGCAGGTTTACTCGGCACCGATACCGGCATGAGCCCGACTGAATACATCATGCAGGCGCTGGCTGGCTGTTATACCGCCACCCTTACCATGATGGCTGCTGAAAAAGGGATCGACCTGGACGGTATCGAGCTGGATCTTAATTTCGATATCAACCTCAACGGCTTCCTTGGGCTGGACAGCAACGTGCGTAAAGGTGCGAAATCTATTCGCGTCGATGTTCACCTTACGAGCAAGACCGCCAGTCGCGAGGAGTTAGAAGCGCTGGTCAGCGAAATGCAAAAGAATTCGCCAATCCACGATACTCTGGCTAATCCGGTTGAAATGATTACACGCCTGGCGTGATGTCAGAGATGTAATGCTGCCATTCAGAATGCAGGATGGCAGTGACGTTCAGCTCTGCACGATACTGAGTCAGTGATACAACTTGCTACGGAAAAATAGCAACAATATAATCTATCAACTAGTAGATTATATGGAGTAATTATGACAACCATGACACGGGAACGGCTGCTCAGCGAAGCAGAACACCTGATGCGCGAAAAAGGGTATTCAGCATTCAGCTATGCTGATTTATCAAAAATAGTGGGTATCACCAAGGCCAGTATTCATCACCATTTCCCGACCAAAGATATTCTGGGTGAGCAGGTGGTAATACAGGCGTTCTCTGATACACAACGCGTATTTGAGCAGATAGAGGCGACTGAGAAAAGCGCGGAGAGAAGAATTGCGGCTTACATCGATATCTTCGCGCAAAGCCATAAAGCTTCGCTACTGCCACTGTGTTGTGCGTTGTCAGCAGAGACCGCCAATCTGCCTCAGGCAATTACTGTACAGACATCACTTTATTTCGATATGCAAATCGAGTGGCTCACAAAAGTCGTCAGGGCGGGCATGGAGTCAGGTGAGTTTTCATCCCATGCCGAACCATCAGATATTGCTTTGATGATCATTAATGTCTGTGAAGGCTCAAGCGTAGTGGCGCATGCAACGGCCAGACCCGAAGTCTTCGCCAACAGCCTTAAGTATATAAAACTGCTTCTTAATACCCCTCATTCAGGAGAATGACACTATGCTGGACTGGAACAACTATCGCTCAGAGTTAATGCAACGTTTAGGCGAGTTGGGCAAACTGACCCCCGAGACCATGAAAGGCGTGGTTGCCCTGGGCAACGCAGGTAACAAAACTGACCTTTTGGGCGCAAAAGTGCGTGAACTCATTGCCCTGGCGTGCGCAGTCACAACCCGCTGCGACGGCTGTATTGCTTTTCACGCCGACGCCGCTGTGAAAGCCGGTGCAACCGACGCTGAAATTGCTGAAGCGCTGGGCGTGGCGATTAACCTCAACGCTGGCGCGGCGGTCATTTATTCAGCCCGCACTCTGGATGCCGTCGGTCAGGCACGCGGTTAAGCATTAATAAATTCCACGTTAAAAGGGCATTACTGCCCTTTTTTTATGTCCGCAATAGCCTGAGCATATACCGATGCAGGTTTCACACCCGGTATGCGTTTAACTAATTGCCCTTCATGAAATATCAGCACAGACGGCAGCCCCCAGATCTCGTATTTGGTTGTCAGCACCGGCGCCTGATCTACATTGACTTTCCCCACCTGAATATCTCTATCGAGCCGGTCTGCAAACTGACTGAACATTTCTTCGCTGGCCTGACAGGGCGGACACCAGGGTGCAGAGAAACGTACCACCGATATTCCGTTGTACTGCTCTATCTGGCGGAAATTATCTTCGTTATAAGCTGTTAATGTACGCATGGTGATGACCTCGCAAAATGAGTGACAATTCAGAAATGGCTGCGTTATGACAAAAAAATACAACACAGCCATTGACCTACCTACTAGATGGTTGGTATATTGCCACCCATCAGATGTTTATGCAACTCCAGTGCGCGACGTCCAGTCGATGATACTGCCGGGCTGTGCAAATCCCTGCCGGGATACTCCTTTTTGTTTTTTGTGAGGTATACGATGAGTAAGCTTTTCACCCCCTACAATCTGTCTGGCCTGGCGTTAAAAAACCGTGTAGTCATGGCACCGATGACCCGCACCCGCACCATGAATGACGTGCCGGATGAGGTCGTGGCTTTGTACTATGCACAGCGTGCTTCTGCTGGCCTGCTCATCACCGAAGGGATGCCGGTTTCAGAAGAAGGCCGGGGTTACCTTTATACCCCTGGTATCTACAACGACGAACACGTCCAGGGCTGGCGTAAGGTGACACAAGCGGTTCACGCCAAAGGTGGCCGTATTTTCGCGCAGCTCTGGCACGTCGGCCGTATGTCTCACGTCTCTCTTCAGCCAGGCCACATAGCGCCGGTTTCAGCGGGCACCGTTCAGGCGGTCAATACCACCGTTTTTGCGCTGACCGAATCCGGAGAACCGGGCCCGGTTGTACCAAGCCAGCCACGCGCGCTGGAAACGCATGAAGTTAAACGCATCACTGCAGACTTCGTGCACTCCGCACGCCTGGCGATGGAAGCCGGCTTTGACGGCGTGGAAATCATGGCGGCAAACGGATTCATCTTTGACCAGTTCCTCAGTAGCGAACTGAACACCCGCACCGACGAATACGGCGGCTCGGTGGAAAATCGTCAGCGTTTCCTGCTGGAGACCATTGACGCCGTGGCGGAAGCCGTGGGTAACAGCCACGTTGCCGTGCGCCTGTCACCGTTCGGCCGCATTTATGACCTCGCGCCGTATGAAGGTGAAGAGCAAACCTGGTCAGCCATCACCGACGCGCTCGGTCAGCGGGAACTGGCCTACGTACACCTTTACTATCAGCCGGTGTACACCAAAGCGCCACTTCCGGAAGGCTTCCGCCGCCGTTTTCGCAACACGTTTAAAGGCACCATCATCGCTGCCGGCGGTTTTACCCGTGATATCGCAGAGCAGGCTCTGGAAGATGATGAGCTGGATCTGGTGGCATTTGGTGTGCCCTACATCGCTAACCCGGATCTGGTTGAAAGAATGCAAAACGGCTGGCCACTGGCAGAAAGTGACCGCGCCACCTACTACGGCGTCAGTGGTTCCCCGGAAAAAGGCTATACCGATTACCCGGTCTGGCAGGCGCAATAAATCCCATACGGTCGCGGTTCTCTGATAAGTGAGATCCGACCGCCCAACGTCTTTGAGGAATCATTATGCAAACGCTGAAACCCACCCTTACCATCGATATCTGGTCAGATTTGGTCTGCCCGTGGTGCTGGATTGCTAAAAAAAGATTTGAACAGGGTCTGAATCGCTTTGAATTTCGCGACCAGGTGGTGATCCGCCATCACAGCTACCGTCTGGCCGGTGGTACTCCCGCGATGCCTTTTAAGGATGCCATCGTTAAAAAGCTGGGCAGTCAGCATTCAGCGGAGCTGATGATGAATCAGGTGGGCACCGCCGGTAAATCTGAAGGTCTGATCTACAACTTCGACGGCATGATGTTTGGTGATACAGAAGATGCACACACCCTGCTGGTTGCCGCGCGTAAGGCCGGAATTGCGGACGCGGTGGAAGAACGTTTTTATCATGGCAGTATCACCGAAGGTCGCTCTCTCTTTGACCGTCAGCAGCTCGTTGCCATGGCCGTAGAAGCCGGTATGCCGAAAGCTGACGCTGAAGCCGCCCTGGAAAATGACGATTTTCGCGCCACCGTTTCCGACGATGAAGCCCACGCACAGTCTATTGGCCTCAGCGGCGTTCCGGTTTTTGTGATGAACGAAAAATATGCCATCAGCGGGGCTCAGGCAGCAGATAACTTTTTGAATGCCCTGCGTCAGGTCTGGGATGAACAGCAAACCGAATTTTCAGCCACTGCGGGTCAGACCTGCGGAACGGATGGCTGCAGTATTTAATCCGTCAACCGCCGGCAGTTTCACGCTGCCGGCAACGTCTTACCCACCAGTAATGGAGTCAGAAAATGAACACTTTTTTCAAAGGTAAAAAACTGCTCGTCGTCGGCGGTACCAGCGGCATGGGCCTGGCCGTGGCACGCATGGTACTGGAAGCGGGCGGCAGTGTCGTGCTGACCGGGAATAAAAAAGACAAAGCCGAAGCGGTGCAAAAAGAACTGAGCCCTCTGGGACCGGTTGCGGTCATCGCGGCGAACCTGATGACCGAAGAAGGTATGGAAACTATCCGTCAGGAAATTAATGCTCACCATCGCGATATCAGCCTGATGGTGAATGCCGCCGGTATCTTCATGCCCAAAGGATTTACCGAGCACAGCTTTGCCGATTATGACATGTATCTTTCGCTGAACCGAGCCACGTTCTTTATTACACAGGATGTCGTGAAGAACATGCTCGCCGCGAAGCTCGAAGGGTCTATCGTCAACGTCGGTTCGATTGGTGCTCAGGCTGCACTGGGTGACTCGCCGGCCTCGGCCTATTCAATGGCAAAGGCGGGTCTGCATGCCCTGACGCGTAATCTGGCGATTGAGCTGGCCAGCGCGGGTATTCGTGTCAACGCGGTGTCTCCCGGGATTGTTCATACGCCGATATACGAAGGCTTCATGGACAAAGCGGATATCGCAGATGCTATGAAGTCGCTGAACGATTTCCACCCGCTGGGACGCGTCGGAACTGCCGAAGATGTGGCAAACACTATTCTCTTCCTGTTGTCTGACAAAACCTCATGGGTGACGGGCGCTATCTGGGATGTCGATGCGGGCATCATGGCGGTCAGACGATAACCCCGTGACGCTGGCATAAGCCGCCCCTTAAGGGCGGCATTTTTTTGTCGCCAGACATGTCATCAGCAGGCTTCACTAAGAATATTCACGACCTGTTCATCCGTGCCTTTTGTGTTCCCGGCACAGGGTGTTATGCCGGGTTCTGACGACATCCTGACAGGACAAAACGGCCAGAGAGAAAGGAGTTATACACGATGAGGAGCCGGTAACGGAGAGTGATTCCCCTTTAAATAATCCGTGGATCACCATCGCAAACTGTACGGCACCAAAAAGTAACAGCGCACCTGCCCCGGTATCGAGATGGATATAGGCGACAGAGAAGAGCACTGCGTACACCATGAGGTAAAATTCGCTCAGCGGACGCCACAGCGATAATGTAGTTTTTGCGTGATAAAACAAGAAAGGTGACAGGACGAGTGCACCACTGGCCAGCCTGAGGCTGCTGAATGAAAGGGGATCAATGTGGCCTCCCTGCAGGGCCAGACGGCACAGAATAGAGTTTGCAGCAAACGCCAGCATTGCCAGGGATATTTTAAGAATGAGCGCGCAATTGGCCATTCAGTGAGACCTCATAAAATTCTTGTAAACTACCATCTAGTTGGTAGCATAGCGTAAGTGATCACCGAACAGGAAGCAATAATCAGCTTTCAAACTGGAAGGTGAGGACAGGCATTCGGAATGAATTCTGTTTCACATCCCCAGTAGAGGAAGGAAAACGCGTAATGCCAGATGCAGAGCAGAAGATTATTTTTCCCTGCGATCAAACATATGAAATCAGTTTAAGACCTGGAATATCCTATGAAAAAACTAAAATTTACGTTCAAAAATGCGGCTGGTGAAGAACTGGCCGGATTGCTTGAACTTCCTGAAAATCCTAAAGCGTTTGCGCTGTTAGCTCATTGTTTTACGTGTGGCAAAGACCTCAAAGGCGCGGCGCGTATTGCGCGGAAACTGAGGTAATGGTGCCAACTTACTGATTTAGTGTATGATGGTGTTTTTGAGGTGCTCCAGTGGCTTCTGTTTCTATCAGCTGTCCCTCCTGTTCAGCTACTGAAGGCGTGGTGCGTAACGGTAAAAGTACTGCCGGACATCAGCGCTATCTCTGCTCTCACTGCCGTAAAACATGGCAGCTACAGTTCACTTACACCGCTTCTCAACCCGGTACGCATCAGAAAATCATTGATATGGCCATGAATGGCGTCGGATGTCGCGCCAGTGCACGCATTATGGGCGTTGGCCTCAACACGATTTTACGTCACTTAAAAAACTCAGACCGCAGTCGGTAACCTCACGCATACAACCGGGCAGTGACGTCATTGTTTGCGCGGAAATGGACGAACAGTGGGGTTATGTCGGCGCTAAATCACGCCAGCGCTGGTTGTTTTACGCGTATGACAGGATACGGAGGACGGTTGTGGCGCACGTATTCGGTGAACGCACGTTGTCCACGCTGGAGCGTCTTCTGGGCCTGCTGTCGGCCTTTGAGGTCGTGGTATGGATGACGGATGGCTGGCCGCTTTATGAATCACGCCTGAAGGGAGAACTGCACGTTATCAGCAAGCGATATACGCAGCGCATTGAGCGGCATAACCTGAATCTGAGGCAACATCTGGCAAGGCTGGGCAGGAAGTCACTGTCGTTCTCAAAATCGGTGGAGCTGCATGACAAAGTCATCGGGCATTATCTGAACATAAAACACTATCAGTAAGTTGGAGTCATTACCGGCTTACCGAATGGAAGGGACTTCCCCTGATTATGCGCCTGATTAACTCTTGTGCAATCATGGGGTAAACACAACCCCGGAGGGATTCGTTATGACCATTACTACTGTCGGTATCGATCTTGCTAAAAATGTGTTCGCTGTTCATTGCGTTGACCAGAATGGCAAAACCGTTCTGGTTAAATCCAGAGTAACCCGCGCAGCTCTTCCCGGGCTGATTGCTGGTTTGCCGCCCTGTGTTATCGGGATGGAGGCGTGCTCCGGGGCTCATTACTGGGCAAGACTGTTTCGGCAGTATGGTCATGAGCCGCGTCTGATGGCCGCCAAATTTGTATCGCCTTACCGCATGGCTGGTAAATCAGGGAAAAATGATGCAGCTGATGCTCAGGCTATCTGCGAGGCGGTTCGTCGCCCACATATGCGGTTTGTGCCGGTTAAGGATGAGAGCCAGCAGGCAATGCAGTGTCTGCATCGTACCCGACAGGGTTTTATCGAAGAGAAAACAGCAACATATAATCGTCTCCGGGGGTTGATATCTGAATTCGGCGTTATCGCCCCACAAAGTACAGATGCCCTGCGCCACATAGTTTTTGAGCAGAAGAATTCTTTACCACTTCAGGTTCAGCAATGTGTTGATGATTTGCTGGAGCACGTTGCTCGCATTGAAGATAACATCGCTGAATATGACCGAATTTTGTCCCGCATGGCCAAAACAGATCATCGCAGTCAGCGGCTGATGGAATTGAAGGGCGTTGGCCCCACAACGGCCTGTGCGCTGGTCGCCAGTATCGGTAATGCACATGATTTTAAGAATGGGCGCCAGCTGGCAGCCTGGCTGGGACTGACACCATCGCAGTACAGCAGCGGCGGAAAGTCGAAGCTTGGCAGGATAACGAAAGCTGGCGATTCGTATCTGAGAACACTTCTGGTTCAGGGTGCCCGCTCGGTACTGATCGGGGCGGAGAAAAGGACTGATTTATTCAGTCGTTGGGTCTGCTCACTGGTCGAACGCAGAGGATACTGGCGCGCTGTTGTTGCCATCGCTGCCAAAAATGCAAGACTGTGCTGGGCATCATTGCATTACGGTGATGATTTCAGGTTGTACTCAGCCAGCTAAAGTACAAAGCTGTATGACCATCTGTTCTGCAACTCGTTGATGATAAAGGGTTAGACCCCGTGAGGTATATCTGCTTATTGTACAGGGCAAGTGTACCCGACTAACGAACTAGAGCCTCACGAGCGTCTTTCATCAGGGTCCGAATCGATGACGATTCATCATGACCGTTTATAGTACCGCAGTCTCTCCCCTTTATTTTTTTACTATAGTGCAGACAGAAACCGTAAACACCGGCGTTGACATGCCGGGGAAGCCCTTATAGTACAATAATTCTCTATATCCAAACTGACCCCTACTCGACCGGCACCGTACTTTACGGGCGGATTTGCCAGAATCAGTCAGGCAGCGCTTCGTGGCAGGTTTACAGCCGTCGCTAAACACCAGGGCGGTTTAACCGCCCTTTTCTTTACCCACAGAAAGCACACTATCACCATGTTCCCCTTCCCCACTACAGAAAACCTTATTCTATGGGCTTGCAGCGCCATCGCACTGTTTGCCGTTGTATTCTTCCGGCGTTCAGTACGCAACCGACGACACAAAAGGAAGCAGCAAAGTGCGCGGCGGGTGCTGGAGCGCATAAAGACGTTGCCGGGCTTCCCACAAAAAATTAACTACCTGAGGAAAATTGATCCTTTTGTGTTTGAAGAACTGTTGCTGGAAGGATTTGAAGCGCATGGCTTCAGAACCATCAGAAACAAACGCTATACCGGCGATGGAGGCATTGACGGCCAGGTAATAATAGGAAAATATCGCTATCTTATTCAGGCTAAACGCTATCGCGGCCATATTGCTTTACAGCACGTACAGGAGTTCGAGAAGTTGCTTAAACGTCATAACTGTCGCGGTCTGTTTTGCCATACCGGGAAAACCGGCGCAGGTTCAAAATCTGTCAGTATTGCCAGTGAACGGATGGAGATTATCAGCGGCCAGCGCCTGATAGATTTGCTCACGCCCGGCAGCTCCTTCACTATCGCAACCGCCCCGCAGACGATGATGAAGCGTACCGCAGCAACACTAGAAACGAGCACCATTGTTAAAGATGCCGGTAAAGAAAATCGATACCATGAGAGTTAATTAAATGAAGTCAGTAACTATAGAAGCAAAAACATTTGCTGAAATGTTAGGAATAACAGAAGGTGAATTAATCTTTGCCATTAAGAAAACTGGCACATTCAAAAACAAGACCATCCCACAACCTCATGAGCCACATAAATCAAATAATAGATTTTTATATTCAGACGTAATGAGGTTTATAGAATCACTAAAAGACAAAGAGAACCGGTAATGACTCCAACTTACTGATAGTGTTTTATGTTCAGATAATGCCCGATGACCTTGTCATGCAGCTCCACCGATTTTGAGAACGACAGTGACTTCCGTCCCAGCCTTGCCAGATGTTGTCTCAGATTCAGGTTATGTCGCTCAATGCGCTGAGTGTAACGCTTGCTGATAACGTGCAGCTTTCCCTTCAGGCGGGATTCATACAGCGGCCAGCCATCCGTCATCCATACCACGACCTCAAAGGCCGACAGCAGGCCCAGAAGACGCTCCAGCGTGGCCAACGTGCGTTACCTAACAATAAACCTGTTTAAATATCCAGATAAAAACATTCAATCTGGGTCAAATGAGTGATACAGTTTCACCCATAAGACCCAATGGAGGCAATATGTCTGAATTTGAATTACTGGCGCAGGATCTGCTTGAGAAAGCAGAAGCGGAAGAACAACTGCGACAGGAAAATGATAAAAAGCTGCTCGGGCAGGTGCTGGAAATCTATGACCAGAAGTACGTGGCTGAACTGCTTAGAAAAGTTGGTAAAAATGAGTGGAGTCGCGAGACTCTTAATCGCTGGATTAATGGTAAGTGCTCACCTAAGACGCTGACGTTAGCCGAAGAGGAACTTCTACGAAAAATGCTTCCGGAAGCGCCTGCACATCACCCTGACTATGCCTTCCGGTTTATTGACCTGTTTGCTGGGATTGGAGGTATACGGAAGGGCTTCGAAACCATCGGTGGCCAGTGCGTTTTTACCAGTGAATGGAATAAAGAGGCTGTGCGCACATATAAAGCTAACTGGTTTAACGATGCTCAGGAACACACTTTCAATCTCGATATTCGGGAAGTCACGCTCAGTGATAAACCTGAAGTACCTGAAAACGATGCCTATGCTTACATTAATGAGCATGTGCCGGATCATGATGTACTTCTAGCAGGTTTCCCCTGTCAACCGTTCAGCCTTGCGGGCGTAAGCAAGAAAAACTCGCTCGGGCGCGCGCATGGTTTCGAATGTGAGGCTCAGGGAACGCTTTTCTTCGATGTGGCGCGTATTATACGCGCAAAAAAACCTGCCATCTTTGTTCTTGAAAACGTTAAAAACCTGAAGAGCCATGACAAGGGTAAAACCTTTAAAGTCATCATGGATACCCTCGACGAACTGGGCTATGAAGTTGCGGATGCAGCTGAGATGGGCAAAAACGATCCTAAAGTTATCGACGGAAAGCACTTTTTACCTCAGCACCGAGAACGTATCGTTTTGGTCGGTTTCCGTCGTGATCTGAACATTCACCAGGGCTTTACCCTGCGCGATATTAGTCGTTTTTATCCGGAACAGCGTCCGTCATTTGGCGAACTGCTGGAACCCGTGGTTGACAGCAAATATATACTGACGCCGAAACTCTGGGAGTATCTCTATAACTACGCCAAAAAGCACGCAGCTAAGGGTAACGGATTCGGTTTTGGCCTCGTTAATCCTGAAAATAAAGAAAGCATTGCCCGTACGCTTTCTGCTCGCTATCACAAAGACGGGTCTGAAATTCTGATAGACCGTGGCTGGGATATGGCCACAGGTGAAACAGACTTCGCGAACGAAGAAAATCAGGCGCATCGGCCCCGCAGGCTGACTCCACGAGAGTGCGCGCGCCTTATGGGTTTTGAAAAAGTAGATGGCAGGCCTTTTCGCATTCCTGTGTCAGACACTCAGTCGTACAGGCAGTTCGGTAACTCCGTAGTGGTGCCCGTGTTTGAAGCCGTAGCCAAACTGCTTGAACCTTATATCCTGAAAGCGGTTAATGCCGATTCGTGCAAGGTTGAACGAATCTGATCGCTCCTCCCGGTATTTATGCCGGGAGATAATCTATGGAATATCTGCGTAAAGCCCTGTCAGCTCAGCAATAAACGCACCTAGCGTCATTAGCTCAGCTCTCACCGCCTCCGGGTATTTTTTGTGCAGCGATGATGGCACGACCAATCTGACACCCGACTCCCGCATCTCCCGATATTGAGCCAGAGAAACTCCCTCTTGGAGTGTAAACAGATGCACCTGATGAATTTTATCGGCCTCATTCAGTATCTGACGCCAGCGATCCTTACAGGTAGTCTTGACTGCCAGCATGCGCAGATTTTCTACGGGAAACTCAGTATCGTGGTAAGCCCCTGCGGAAGGGAAAAGGAAATCGGGTTTTTTATTACCTTCTGTGATGGCCTGCGTCGCAAAGTGTCGCAGGCCGTGCTCAATGAATAGATGCTCCAGGTGCAGTTCCAGCGACTTCCCGGCTCTGGATTTACGGCGATTGCTGACAGAATTGGCCAGCGCAATAAATTCATCCACAGAGCCAAATCCTTTCCGGATGATATCCAGAACATGCAGTTCCTCAACCAATAGAAATATGTCGTACTCCACGCGCCGGCGGTCAAGAAGTTGCTCATCCGGATCAAGGGAATTTTTCACATAATGGCTGGCTGCATACTGAATAATTTCACTTCCCGACGGAAAGCGCAGGTGCCAGTCTTCAGGTAGAATATATTTATGATTTACTGGCGCTTGCTGTAGAGATAGTCCGCCTAGAATCTGTCCTGCGGGGCCGGATATAAGCGCTCCGGGTATAACTTCACCAATAGCGGTCTCAATGACGTCCTCTTCATCAGTGCTGGCGCATACCCAAATATTTACTTCCTTACAGTCCCCCCCTTGCTCATCAAGCTTGAAAGCCAGGAGCGTCAGAGCCCCTGTATTTTCAGGATTCTGAAGTGGGCTGCCTCTACCCCAGCGGGTAATCCTTTTTTCATTCCGGGTTTTACCAAAATGACGGCTGTTATAATAAATTGCCCGGGCTTCGCTGTCAGGGCAATCATGCGATGACACATGTGCGGTGAGAAAAACCGAAGGGTTCAGTTCACGGGTATGGTTGATAGACGGAAAGAGTTTTTCAACGATACCTGAAGGGATATAAAGCCCTACCTGGTGACCACCTGTTGCGCCGGTATCGTTGGCGGAAAGGCGTTTGATGTAGACGAAGTAATTCTCACATGCGATCTCAAGTAGCCAGTTGTGGAAAACCGACATAAGCATCCCCTGTTACCCTGAAACTCTACTCACCATTTTTTCATGATTATATACAAACAGCCAGAAAGGCTGTTACAGACGATTTGATCTGCAACCTATTGGTTAAATTAATGTATCAAAAACGATGGTTTTTGTGACAGTCTTGAAAAGTCCTGACTTCTCCCGAAAAATGACTCCCCTCATGTAACAAAACTCGTTACTGTATCAACATAACAATAACCCCATAACTAATTAGCGAGAAAAGAATGAAAATCGGCTATGCACGTAAATCTACGCATCTTCAGGATGTGGCGCACCAGGTTGACGAACTAACAAAAGCTGGATGTGAGCAAATCTATCAGGATCAGACCTCACGTAGCGGCCCCAAGCGCGACAAAAAAGGTGCGCCGGAACTGGAGAACTGCCTGAAAGCATTGCGCGAGGGAGATACCCTAGTAGTTTGGGCACTAGATCGGCTCGGCGGTTCATTGGGTCAAGTCATTACTTTACTCGACGACCTGAAGAAACGCGGAATAACTTTCATAGCCATCAAGGACAGAATAGACACAAATGCGCCAGTTATAGGGGAAATCTATACTCATCTGATGGCGATATTCTCTAGCTTTGAACGCAACCGCAATATTGAAAGAACGCGCTCAGGCCTTGCAGCTGCACGCGCAAGGGGCCGTGTGGGAGGGAGAAAACCGTCACTTTCTGAAGAAGATGTTAAACAAATTAGAATCTTACTTGCTGATCCTGAAATGACAGTTGGTGCAGTTGCTAAGCGCTTCAACGTTTCTCGCATGACTATTTATCGCTACACCACAAAATCATGAATGACCGCAGCATGGCGGTTTTATTTTCTTATGCCCGTCAGGGCATGGAAGGCGACCACGCCGGACTTAAACGGGCACCGGCCGCAAATCGCCGGAAACCGCAACGCTGACCGTATCGCCCGGCCCAGCCCCTCCCTGCAAAGCCATAACCCAGCCCGCCGCCACGCAGCTGCCGCACGTCCCCCACGGTGGTGCGCAGTGGGCGCCGCGCGCCTGCGCGCGGGAACGGCGGCCCGCCTTCGGGTCGCGGCGCCGTACTGCGCGTTAGCGGCCGCACGCGGCCGGTTACGGGGGACACTACGCCATACGACCAGCGACCCGCTGAGCTGCACAATCCACGGATAACACAAGCTACATACATGTCGATATGGGAATCGGCCCACCTTGCCGGGCTGCGTAATTGCATCGGACTTGACTACCCATTTGCATTTTACTTGGTGACCGTTTGCAGATTACTTGACCATCACCAACTAAATCTGTCCCATTAGATTTAGTTGGCGTAAGGCCTTACATCTTAACGGCTGCTGTGTGCCAAGAGCAGACGCTGGTAATTCGGGTAATGGTGCCAACTTACTGATTTAGTGTATGATGGTGTTTTTGAGGTGCTCCAGTGGCTTCTGTTTCTATCAGCTGTCCCTCCTGTTCAGCTACTGAAGGCGTGGTGCGTAACGGTAAAAGTACTGCCGGACATCAGCGCTATCTCTGCTCTCACTGCCGTAAAACATGGCAGCTACAGTTCACTTACACCGTCTCTCAGCCCGGTACACACCAGAAAATTATTGATATGGCCATGAATGGCGTCGGATGTCGCGCCAGTGCACGCATTATGGGCGTTGGCCTCAACACGATTTTACGACACTTAAAAAACTCAGGCCGCAGTCGGTAAACTCACGCATACAACCGGGCAGTGACGTCATTGTTTGCGCGGAAATGGACGAACAGTGGGGTTACGTCGGCGCTAAATCACGCCAGCGCTGGTTGTTTTACGCGTATGACAGGATACGGAGGACGGTTGTGGCGCACGTATTCGGTGAACGCACGTTGGTCACGCTGGAGCGTCTTCTGGGCCTGCTGTCGGCCTTTGAGGTCGTGGTATGGATGACGGATGGCTGGCCGCTTTATGAATCACGCCTGAAGGGAGAACTGCACGTTATCAGCAAGCGATATACGCAGCGCATTGAGCGGCATAACCTGAATCTGAGGCAGCATCTGGCAAGGCTGGGCAGGAAGTCACTGTCGTTCTCAAAATCGGTGGAGCTGCATGACAAAGTCATCGGGCATTATCTGAACATAAAACACTATCAGTAAGTTGGAGTCATTACCGGTGCTCTGATATATTTATTATACTATAGTGGGGTATGTGTTGATCTTAATGTAATACTCCCCTATAGTATAAGAAATACAGAGCAGTGAGGTAAGCAATGCCCAGTACTCCTGAAGAGAAAAAAAAGGTCCTAACCCGGGTTCGCCGTATCCGGGGTCAGATTGATGCTCTGGAAAGAGCACTTGAAAGTGGCGCTGAATGCCGTTCCGTTCTCCAGCAAATCGCCGCCGTCCGGGGCGCCGCTAACGGACTGATGGCAGAGGTGCTGGAGAGCCACATACGGGAAACCTTTGACCAGAATGACAGCTACAGTCATGAAGTCAGTAAATCAGTTGACGATACGATTGAGCTGGTTCGTGCCTATCTTAAATAGGTGAGGCCATTATTACATTGAGGATATATTACGTATGAAATCACGTGCCGCTGTTGCATTTGCACCAGGGAAGCCCCTGGAGATTGTTGAAATTGATGTTGCTCCGCCTAAAAAAGGCGAGGTGCTGATTAAAAACACCCACACAGGTGTCTGCCATACCGATGCCTTTACCCTCTCAGGGAATGACCCTGAGGGCGTTTTCCCGGTGGTTCTCGGCCACGAGGGAGCCGGTATCGTCGTTGAAGTTGGTGAAGGCGTCACCAGTGTGAAGCCGGGTGACCATGTTATTCCGCTCTACACCGCTGAATGCGGGGAGTGTGAATTCTGCCAGTCCGGTAAAACGAACCTCTGTGTATCGGTTCGCGAGACTCAGGGCAAAGGACTGATGCCTGACGGGACCACTCGCTTTTCATACAACGGTCAGCCTCTTTACCACTACATGGGATGTTCCACATTCAGTGAATACACCGTTGTGGCCGAGGTTTCTCTGGCAAAAATTAACCCGGAGGCGAACCATGAACACGTCTGCCTGTTGGGTTGTGGCGTGACTACCGGTATTGGCGCCGTCCATAACACGGCTAAAGTGCAGCCGGGCGATTCAGTTGCCATTTTTGGTCTGGGGGCAATTGGTCTGGCTGCGGTACAGGGGGCCCGTCAGGCAAAAGCGGGACGTATTATCGCTATCGATACTAATCCGACAAAATTTGACCTGGCCCGTCAGTTCGGGGCCACTGACTGCATTAACCCGAATGATTATGACAAACCGATTAAAGATGTTCTGCTGGATATCAACAAGTGGGGTATTGACCATACCTTTGAATGTATCGGTAACGTTAACGTCATGCGTGCAGCGCTGGAAAGTGCTCACCGTGGGTGGGGGCAGTCCGTTGTCATTGGTGTCGCAGGGGCCGGACAGGAGATTTCCACCCGTCCTTTCCAGCTGGTCACCGGGCGCGTATGGAAAGGTTCCGCGTTTGGCGGAGTAAAAGGCCGCACTCAGCTCCCCGGTATGGTCGAGGATGCCATGAAGGGGGATATTGACCTTGAGCCATTTGTAACCCATACGATGACACTGGATGAAATCAATGACGCCTTCGAGCTTATGCATGAAGGCAAATCTATCCGGACAGTGATTCATTACTGATCCCATCAGAATTTTAATCAACTCAAACTGAAGGAAGTGGAAAATGAGGCACTGTTGCAAATAGTCGGTGGTGATAAACTTATCATCCCCTTTTGCTGATGGAGCTGCACATGAACCCATTCAAAGGCCGGCATTTTCAGCGTGACATCATTCTGTGGGCCGTACGCTGGTACTGCAAATACGGCATCAGTTACCGTGAGCTGCAGGAGATGCTGGCTGAACGCGGAGTGAATGTCGATCACTCCACGATTTACCGCTGGGTTCAGCGTTATGCGCCTGAAATGGAAAAACGGCTGCGCTGGTACTGGCGTAACCCTTCCGATCTTTGCCCGTGGCACATGGATGAAACCTACGTGAAGGTCAATGGCCGCTGGGCGTATCTGTACCGGGCCGTCGACAGCCGGGGCCGCACTGTCGATTTTTATCTCTCCTCCCGTCGTAACAGCAAAGCTGCATACCGGTTTCTGGGTAAAATCCTCAACAACGTGAAGAAGTGGCAGATCCCGCGATTCATCAACACGGATAAAGCGCCCGCCTATGGTCGCGCGCTTGCTCTGCTCAAACGCGAAGGCCGGTGCCCGTCTGACGTTGAACACCGACAGATTAAGTACCGGAACAACGTGATTGAATGCGATCATGGCAAACTGAAACGGATAATCGGCGCCACGCTGGGATTTAAATCCATGAAGACGGCTTACGCCACCATCAAAGGTATTGAGGTGATGCGTGCACTACGCAAAGGCCAGGCCTCAGCATTTTATTATGGTGATCCCCTGGGCGAAATGCGCCTGGTAAGCAGAGTTTTTGAAATGTAAGGCCTTTGAATAAGACAAAAGGCTGCCTCATCGCTAACTTTGCAACAGTGCCATCGTTTTTCAGCAGCCCCTTGTATCTGGCTTTCACGAAGCCGAACTGCCGCTTGATGATGCGAAACGGGTGCTCCACCCTGGCACGGATGCTGGCTTTCATGTATTCGATGTTGATGGCCGTTTTGTTCTTGCGCGGATTCTGCTTCAAGGTTTTTACCTTGCCGGGACGCTCGGCGATCAGCCAGTCCACATCCACCTCGGCCAGCTCCTCGCGCTGTGGCGCTCCTTGGTAGCCGGCATCGGCTGAGACAAATTGCTCCTCTCCATGAAGCAGATTACCCAGCTGATTGAGGTCATGCTCGTTGGCCGCGGTGGTGACCAGGCTGTGGGTCAGGCCACTCTTGGCATCGACACCAATGTGGGCCTTCATGCCAAAGTGCCACTGATTGCCTTTCTTGGTCTGATGCATCTCCGGATCGCGTTGCTGCTCTTTGTTCCTGGTAGAGCTGGGTGCCTCAATGATGGTGGCATCCACCAAAGTGCCTTGGGTCATCATGACGCCTGCTTCGGCCAGCCAGCGATTGATGGTCTTGAACAATTGACGGGCCAGTTGATGCTGCTCGAGCAGGTGGCGGAAATTCATGATGGTGGTGCGATCCGGCAGGGCGCTATCCAGGGATAATCGGGCAAACAGGCGCATGGAGGCGATTTCGTACAGGGCATCTTCCATGGCACCGTCGCTCAGGTTGTACCAATGCTGCATGCAGTGAATACGCAGCATGGTCTCCAGCGGATAGGGCCGTCGGCCATTGCCCGCCTTGGGATAAAACGGCTCGATGACAGCGGTCATATTCTGCCATGGCAGAATCTGCTCCATGCGGGAGAGGAAAATCTCTTTTCGGGTCTGACGGCGCTTAGTGCTGAATTCACTATCGGCGAAGGTGAGTTGATGGCTCATGATGTCCCTCTGGGATGCGCTCCGGATGAATATGATGATCTCATATCAGGAACTTGTTCGCACCTTCCCTAAAAATTAGCTTACAGGTTAATTTTCACCTTGCCTGATATTAGCCTATAGGTTAACATTAAAGGAAATGGGAGGTCACATGTTTAGCGTTGTTTATCACCCGGACGCCAGGGAAGAAGCCACAGCATTACCCGTAAAAATCAGGGTGAAGTTTGACCGTCTCATCGGCAAACTGGAGTATGATGCCCGATTACTGCGGGAGCCGGACACGAAACCCCTGGGCGATGGACTTTTTGAGATCCGCACGATGGGGACGGACATAGCCAGGGGCATCTGGGTATACCACAAAGGCAATACCATCATCATGCTCCGGGTTTTCATCAAGAAGTCACAGAAAACGCCAGCGAAAGAAATCGATCTCGCCAAAAAGCGGTTAGCGGAGGTACTTAATGAAACTGGTAAGCCATAAAGAACTGCATAACGAGTGGATGCAGGACGACGAATATCGCGCTGCATGGCAGGAAGAAGAACGCAAGGAGAAGCTCAGAGAGCTGCTTGCGGAATGGCGTAAACATGACAACCTGACAAAAGCGCAGGTTGCTGAACGCATGGGGGTTACACCTCCGGTTATTTCCCGCCTGGAAAACAACATCACCAAAGCCAGCATCGACACTCTGACCCGCTACGCTCACGCCTGCGGCATCAAAAAACCTGTCATTGCCCTGTACTGATGACATCCTACCCGGTTTTAGTTTTCGCCGGGTAGGGGTTGTCTCAACAGGAAAACGCGGTACAGGAGGTCTGAAGCCCAATGGAGAGGAACCATACGTTAATAATGTAACCATATGATTTTATATCTATAAAATCCAGATTTCGCTTATCTCATGAAAGCACGCGGTAAGGCGTTCCAGTCTGTCGTGTATTCCGGACTCAGCATTTCCCTGCGCATCGCGAACTCCACATCGATACCCTGGCCGGCAAAAAAAATGCGGCCCTTACCGGCGCGGTTAATCCGATCGACGGCATTCATCAGGGCTTCGCTGTCCGGGCGGGGGGCACATTCATCAAACAGATTAAGTTGCGCCTCGCGGCCAGAAAAATCGGCCAGCATGATACCAGCCTTTGCGTACCGGTAGCCGTCACGCCAGATGCGCGTAAGCGCACGCTGGGCGGCGGCAATGATGTCCCGGCTGTCCTGAGTGGCTACCAGTAGCGCCTCCGTCGCTTGGCTGGCATAGGGCGCATCCCGGGGTGAAAACGGACTGGTTCGGATAAAGACATTGATCGCCCTGCAGTGTTGCTTTTCCTGACGCAGCTTTTCTCCTGCCCGCGCGGCAAAGCCGGTGATGGCCATCTGCATTTCCTGCAGGCTGGTTACACGCGTCCCAAATGACCTAGAGACGACAATTTGCTGTTTGGTTGCCGGGTTTTCATCGAGGCCAAAGCAGATTTCGCCACGCAGCTCCCGCACCGTTCTTTCCAGCGTCACACTGAAATGACTCCGGATAAACCGGGTATCAGCCCGCATCAGATCCAGCGCCGTTCTGATCCCCATCGTTTCAAGCCGCGCTGATATGCGTCTTCCCACTCCCCAGACTTCGGCCGCAGGCAGAATGGCCATCAGTTTATGCAGTCTGCGCTCGTCAGTCAGGGCAACCACGCCCCCGGTGGCTGGCCAGGTTTTGGCGGCGTGATTACACAGTTTTGCCAGCGTTTTTGTAAAACTGACGCCCACTCCACAGGTCAGTGTCGTATGGCGTTGCATTTCACGCCGCAGCTGATGCCCGAATGCCTCCAGGTTCATTGCCGTTTCCATCCCACGACAGTCCACAAAGAGTTCGTCAATGGAATACTGCTCCACACGGGAAGACAGCGATTCCACTACTGCCGCAAAACGCGCTGACATGGAGGCATACAGGGTGTAGTTTGAACTGAATACGGCCACGTTATGCGCTTCAATAAGCGGCCTCGCTTTGAAATAGGGTTCCCCCATTTTCAGTCCTGCCAGTTTTGCCAGCCGGTTCCGGGCCACAATCGCCCCGTCGTTGTTGCTGAGGCAACATACCGCTCGGCTGGCCAGGTCAGGCCGGAAGGCACTCTCACAGGCGGCATACATGCCGTTTACATCAATGAGGGCAAACACTAAAGATGTCTCATCACAGAATGGCTGACAACGCCCCACAGCTGCACTGTGTCACTGTCAGGATCGAAATAGAGCGGGCTGTAGGCAGGATTCATTGGCATCAGGCAAGGGCGGGGATGCAGCAGCAGTCGCTTCACGGTAAATTCATTGTCCACGGCGGCAATCACAATACTGCCGTGCTCAGGCTCCAGGGCGCGATCGACAACCAGCACGTCGCCATCGTGAATCCGGGCGTCTTCCATGCTGTTGCCTTCCACACGCAGAAAATAGGTTGCTGATGGATGTCTGACGCAATATTCATGCAGGTTCAGATCCTGCTTTTCATATCCAGCTGCAGGAGATGGAAAACCTGCAGGAATGCGTTCTGTATAGATCGGCCGGCCCGGCAACAACGTGTCGGGTCGGGGCTCGATGATAGTAAGCATGTCATACGCCCTCCTTTTACTGTGCATATAAACAGTATATACAGTTTTATCGAAGGGGAAAGGTGGGGCTAAGGTACGTTGTCACACGGCTTACTTGACCGGGCCATCTACCCCTGACTGGCGAGCAGTGCGCAGGCAGTCTTCTGAATGCCGCTTTGCGGCATGGAGGCGCCAGCAGGAGTTAAATATAGCTCTGTTGGTGAGTGGCGCCGTAGCCCGGCGAAGCCGGTTGCTGTTTTGATAGGTTCTGCCTATCCCATCCCTTACCCTGATAAGCCAAACTTCTTTAAAGCGGCTCAGGCGTTCTTGTGCGCGGTCGGAGTGGTCACGGCGCGGCGAAGCCGCAGTCGTGGCGTATCTCCGCGTAAGCGGGCCGTTAGGGCCGCTTACGAGCGTGTACTCCAGAGCCTATCGCGACATCACTCACAGCAATGAAAATTTCTAGTTACAACATCCATCATTAAAAGCGACATCACTCCCGGCCTTCGGCCGGGGGCGGCGGCGCTTTTCAGTGGTGGGGAGGGGCACCTGGCCGGCAAACCGGCGCTGGTTTTATGATGATTTGCCTTTTGAATGCTGTAACTAATGTAGTTCTCCGGTCGGGGCCCGTCGCGAAGCGATGGGAGCTACTTTTATCTGAGCGACGCGGACGCGTGCGGCCGCTGTAAGCGAAGGCCTCATTGAGTTATTCACAGAGCCTGACCTGCCCCCAGAGTTAGATACAACCTTCAGTTAGTAATGTCGGTTGGTTTTTCTTCATATTTCCCTCAGTTCAATGCCAGGAACAGGGTGGATTGGCCCCTATATTTCCATACACTTTTTATCACTTAACCCATTACTGGTTCGCCGCCGCAGATATTCCCGTGGCGAACGATACCCCAGTGCACTATGCGGATGCCATTCGTTGTAATGTTCGAAGGCCTCCGCAAGGTTCTTTACCGCTGTTAACCCGTCGGGTTTCGGCATGATACTTATGTAATCGCGCTTCATCGTTTTCACGAAGCTCTCTGCCATCCCGTTGCTTTCCGGGCTACGTACCGCCGTATGTTCAGGCTCCAGTCCTACCATTCTGGCGAACTGACGCGTCTGATAAGAACGGTAGGCTGAACCGTTGTCTGTCAGCCACTCAACTGGGGATGTCGGCAGGCTGTTACCGAAGCGACGCTCCACGGCACCCAGCATGACGTCCTGCACGGTTTCACTGTCATATCCACCGTTACTGGCCGCCCAGTAAAGTGCCTCGCGATCGCAACAGTCCAGAGCGAACGTGACCCGCAGTTTTTCACCGTTATCACAGCTGAACTCGAAGCCGTCAGAGCACCACCGCTGGTTACTTTCTCCAACGGCCACTTTCCCTGTATGCGCCCGCTTCGATGGCGGTATTTCCGGTTTACGCTCAAGCAGCAGCGCATTCTGACGCATGATGCGGTATACACGTTTGGCATTGATCACCGCCATGTCGTCAGTTTCTGATTGTCTGCGCAGCAGTGCCCATACCCGACGATAACCATAGGTGGGCAGATCACCGATAACGGTATGGATACGGGCCAGCGCGTCAGTATCATCAGGCTTGCGCTTGCACCGACGATCCTGCCAGTCCTTCGACCGACGGGCCATGGCATGCAGTTGCGCACGTGAGACCCGGAGGCAACGACTGACAAGGCTTATTAGCCATCCTCCGGCAACAAGGGCACGTGCGCTATCCACTTTTTTTGTCGGCCATATTCAACGGCTTCTTTTAGCAGCTCGTTTTCCATGGTTTTCTTGCCCAACAGGCGTTGCAGCTCTTTAATTTGCTTCATCGCAGATGCCAGCTCCGACGCGGGCACAACCTGTTCTCCTGCGGCAACGGCTGTAAGGCTGCCTTCCTGATACTGCTTACGCCACAGGAACAGCTGACTGGCAGCAACGCCATGCTGACGAGCGACCAGCGACACGGTCATTCCGGGCTCAAAACTCTGCTGAACAATGGTGATTTTTTCCTGAACACTTCGCCGTCTGCGCTTCTCTGGACCTAAAACATCAATCATTCGGACTCCAGTGACTAGTCTAAAAACTAGTATTAAGACTATCACTAACTTAAGTGATACCAACTGTCTGGAGATTCATGGGGCCAGTCTACAGGGTTTTTGCGATGGTATTTAACGTGTTTAGCCTTGAACTTAGCGACGGGCATATCACCAGGCAACGCCAGATAGCCGGTGAGGTTTGGCAACATAGATATTTCGGTAGGCGTTACGGCACGAACAACTTTAACGTCGCGGCGTTTACGGACAATCCAGGGCTTCTGAGGATCGGATTCTTTACGCTCAACTTCGCCTTCTATCTCACCGAGTGAGCGCGACATTTGATCCAACGTTTCATCACCGAGACGGCTGCCGCCCAGCACGATGTTAGAACGCATGTTAGCCAGAATGGTCTGAGCCATATCCCGACCATAAACCTTAACCAGCTGAGAATAGGTTTGATAGCCAGCATAAACACACAGACCGCTTTTACGCCCTTTAGTCAGTGCATCGGGTAATGACTCCAACTTACTGATAGTGTTTTATGTTCAGATAATGCCCGATGACCTTGTCATGCAGCTCCACCGATTTTGAGAACGACAGTGACTTCCGTCCCAGCCGTGCCAGATGTTGTCTCAGATTCAGGTTATGCCGCTCAATGCGCTGAGTGTAACGCTTGCTGATTACGTGCAGCTTTCCCTTCAGGCGGGATTCATACAGCGGCCAGCCATCCGTCATCCATACCACGACCTCAAAGGCCGACAGCAGGCTCAGAAGACGCTCCAGTGTGGCCAGAGTGCGTTCACCGAATACGTGCGCCACAACCGTCTTCCGGAGCCTGTCATACGCGTAAAACAGCCAGCGCTGACGTGATTTAGCACCGACGTAGCCCCACTGTTCGTCCATTTCAGCGCAGACAATCACATCACTGCCCGGCTGTATGCGTGAGGTTACCGACTGCGGCCTGAGTTTTTTAAATGGCGGAAAATCGTGTTGAGGCCAACGCCCATAATGCGGGCGGTTGCCCGGCATCCAACGCCATTCATGGCCATATCAATGATTTTCTGGTGCGTACCGGGTTGAGAAGCGGTGTAAGTGAACTGCAGTTGCCATGTTTTACGGCAGTGAGAGCAGAGATAGCGCTGATGTCCGGCAGTGCTTTTGCCGTTACGCACCACCCCGTCAGTAGCTGAACAGGAGGGACAGCTGATAGAAACAGAAGCCACTGGAGCACCTCAAAAACACCATCATACACTAAATCAGTAAGTTGGCAGCATCACCCGAGAGTACGTGTTTTTTCGGATAAACAATCATTTAACTCGTACGATATAATAATATGGCTAACAAGCATAAACCATCAGATGATTTTTTCAGAAGATGATTTACTCATTCTACTTCTGATAAAGCTTGTGATACGCCAAATATAGCTTAATAGTAGTGAGTAAATAAAAAAGCTGCCGATAAAGCTATAAAACATGACAGCTTCACTTAAATTAACCGCTTCACCGTAAATACCAAAACTGGCGAACAGAATGGCAACAGAGCAAATGGCTACTAGTGTTTGTCGAGAGCTAAGGCCTAAACGCTGACAAATATGATGCAAATGTTCTCTGTCTGGTTTAAATGGTGAGTCTCCGCGTCGTATGCGACGGATCATAATTGCAGTCATGTCCATGAGCGGTACCGCGATAAGCCATAAAGCCGTAACTGGTCGCATGAGTGGTTTTGCATCAACTTGGCTGACGCCTAATAGCATCCAAATCACAGTAAAGCCTATCATCATGCTTCCCGCATCACCCATAAAGACTTTACGTTTACGTCCTAATATGCCGAGGTTCATACAAATATAAGGTAGCATCGCCACAATAATCACCACGCATAGATAAGCCAACCCATGTTGGCTGTCTACTTTCAATAAGAAGGCTAATGCACCAAAAGTCACAATCGAAAGCCCGCCTAACAGGCCGTCAATCCCATCCACCATATTGAAGGCATTAATTGCTCCAATCACTGCCATAATGGTAATGACGCTTCCTATCCAGCCTAGATAAATATCACCAAAGCCTAAAATATTACCAATGTGGTGAAGCTTTAGCCCGCCAATATGCATCATGACTAAAGAGAGAACCGTTTGCACCCCAATACGCACGCGAACGCTTAGGTCAAATTTATCATCAAGAGCGCCAATTAAAGTCAGCACCATAATTGAAATAATAAATAACCCGCTGTGCTTGATTAGATCAGGTTTATAAATAAGAAATTGAGCTAACACCAATGTGATAGAAATTCCGCCGACAAGAGGAATCGCTCCCTCGTGTAGTTTTCTTGCATTGGGTTTGTCAACCAAACCAATGCGTTTTGCGACTTTTCTCATTAAAAACAAGGTAGTGAATGAAGAGAAAAACAGAAAAGCAAGCTCAAAAATCATGTTAGCCACTAACGTCCATATCTAAAATTATTATAAGGAGAGATTTTAGTTCAGTCTTTACTCTAGTGAAAGTAGATGATTTCGTTTTGCTCATTTCGATTTCTTTGCTGATCATGATTTGCTGTTGCGGTTTTTTCTCGGGGGGCTTTTAGCGTTATTCTATCTTGTTGATTTTGTAGTTTTTGTTTGGTAATGACTCTAACTTATTGATAGTGTTTTATGTTCAGATAATGCCCGATGACTTTGTCATGCAGCTCCACCGATTTTGAGAACGACAGCGACTTCCGTCCCAGCCGTGCCAGATGTTGTCTCAGATTCAGGTTATGTCGCTCAATGCGCTGAGTGTAACGCTTGCTGATAACGTGCAGCTTTCCCTTCAGGCGGGATTCATACAGCGGCCAGCCATCCGTCATCCATACCACGACCTCAAAGGCCGACAGCAGGCTCAGAAGACGCTCCAGTGTGGCCAGAGTGCGTTCACCGAATACGTGCGCCACAACCGTCCTCCGTATCCTGTCATACGCGTAAAACAGCCAGCGCTGACGTGATTTAGCACCGACGTAGCCCCACTGTTCGTCCATTTCAGCGCAGACAATCACATCACTGCCCGGCTGTATGCGTGAGGTTACCGACTGCGGCCTGAGTTTTTTAAATGGCGGAAAATCGTGTTGAGGCCAACGCCCATAATGCGGGCGGTTGCCCGGCATCCAACACCATTCATGGCCATATCAATGATTTTCTGGTGCGTACCGGGTTGAGAAGCGGTGTAAGTGAACTGCAGTTGCCATGTTTTACGGCAGTGAGAGCAGAGATAGCGCTGATGTCCGGCAGTGCTTTTGCCGTTACGCACCACCCCGTCAGTAGCTGAACAGGAGGGACAGCTGATAGAAACAGAAGCCACTGGAGCACCTCAAAAACACCATCATACACTAAATCAGTAAGTTGGCAGCATCACCCGTTTTCCAAGCGGACCCCAGTTGACTAAAGCCAGAAAATTCTCTGATAACCAGAAGAAGCGTGCCGCCAAGAAAGAGGCAGCGTTACAGAAAGAGGAAGAGAAAAACAAGGGACTGGAGCAGTTGGCTGATCAGTTCGCGTTGGAAAAGCAGCCGTTTATTGACGCTCTGGCGATTGCAGGAAAATCACCAGAGCAGCAGAGAAAATGTTTATGGACTACGTGACAGTCAAAGGAACCACTCTGGTTTGACACCAAAACGAGCAGACAGCGCCTTAATGTGCATGATTGTCAGTGACCGCTGACCAGAGAGAATCTGGCTAACCAGCGATTTAGAGCCGATCTCCTCCTTAAGGTCAGAATAAGACAGCCTGTACTGGTCAATCAGGGTGCGCAGAAGGGCAACGCCGACTGGCATTTCAGCGATAGCCTTGTTGAATTCAGCGAAACGAGGGCTGTTATCCTCATAGTCAGCAATTTTACTCGCCAGGAAGTCAATAAGCGGGTTCTCGTCGTCGTTTTCGATCAGATAGTCCACCAACTCTATCGCTTCGAGGTAATCGCTCTCGGACGAACTGCCCCCCAGGAAGGGAACAGCAGCTACGAGTTGTTTGGTTGCTTCAATGGCTTTTGCAGTGTCGGTAATCATTCTTTGTTCTCCCTGTAATAGCGGGTCAACTTGTCGTAATCAGCGTGGGTGGCGATGTGCTTCACATAGAAGCGTTTATTCACGAAATTGATATAGGCGATAACCCTCAAGTTGTTGCCCCCTACATCCAACACCCACCACTTATTACGATACTTAAAATTGTCCAGGCTCGGTATCAGCGTTCGCATCTCAGCTGGAGAAGAAAAGTCCGTCTCGCGGACTAAGCGGTACAGCGCCCGAACGGCTAACGAATCGTTGGGATATTGCTTTGCCGCTTCCTCAAAAGGCTCTTTTGAAATTACGTGCATCTTGCGGTCGTTCCATCCGTTTACATTATGTGAACATGATAGCACCGCCCATACCCGTTTACAATATGTGAACAATGGCGCTTTCCCCTACATAGCGGCTATGTCTTTTCCTGAGCGCAGAGAGCTGATTTACAGCGCCGGAAGTCTCGTCTTCATGCGGACCTCGACCGTTAGGGAAGGTGCGAATAAGCGGGGAAATTCTTCTCGGCTGACTCAGTCATTTCATTTCTTCATGTTTGAGCCGATTTTTTCTCCCGTAAATGCCTTGAATCAGCCTATTTAGACCGTTTCTTCGCCATTTAAGGCGTTATCCCCAGTTTTTAGTGAGATCTCTCCCACTGACGTATCATTTGGTCCGCCCGAAACAGGTTGGCCAGCGTGAATAACATCGCCAGTTGGTTATCGTTTTTCAGCAACCCCTTGTATCTGGCTTTCACGAAGCCGAACTGTCGCTTGATGATGCGAAATGGGTGCTCCACCCTGGCACGGATGCTGGCTTTCATGTATTCGATGTTGATGGCCGTTTTGTTCTTGCGTGGATGCTGTTTCAAGGTTCTTACCTTGCCGGGGCGCTCGGCGATCAGCCAGTCCACATCCACCTCGGCCAGCTCCTCGCGCTGTGGCGCCCCTTGGTAGCCGGCATCGGCTGAGACAAATTGCTCCTCTCCATGCAGCAGATTACCCAGCTGATTGAGGTCATGCTCGTTGGCCGCGGTGGTGACCAGGCTGTGGGTCAGGCCACTCTTGGCATCGACACCAATGTGGGCCTTCATGCCAAAGTGCCACTGATTGCCTTTCTTGGTCTGATGCATCTCCGGATCGCGTTGCTGCTCTTTGTTCTTGGTCGAGCTGGGTGCCTCAATGATGGTGGCATCGACCAAGGTGCCTTGAGTCATCATGACGCCTGCTTCGGCCAGCCAGCGATTGATGGTCTTGAACAATTGGCGGGCCAGTTGATGCTGCTCCAGCAGGTGGCGGAAATTCATGATGGTGGTGCGGTCAGGCAAGGCGCTATCCAGGGATAACCGGGCAAACAGACGCATGGAGGCGATTTCGTACAGAGCATCTTCCATCGCGCCATCGCTCAGGTTGTACCAATGCTGCATGCAGTGAATGCGTAGCATGGTTTCCAGCGGATAAGGTCGCCGGCCATTACCAGCCTTGGGGTAAAACGGCTCGATGACTTCCACCATGTTTTGCCATGGCAGAATCTGCTCCATGCGGGACAAGAAAATCTCTTTTCTGGTCTGACGGCGCTTACTGCTGAATTCACTGTCGGCGAAGGTAAGTTGATGACTCATAATGAACCCTGTTCCATGGTTCCAGATGACAAACATGATCTCATATCAGGGACTTGTTCGCACCTTCCCTAGGCCTTCACTTTCTTTATCTATTTTATAAGAAAACCTTAGCTTTGATGCTCTTCTTGCGACTCTCTCAACGATTTTAACTTCGAGATGATTAATCTCTGTATATTGATTTATTTTTTCAATGTTTTTTTGCAGAAAAACTTTATTAAAGTCCTTAAAATTTTGATAAAGATAAACTTTTTCGCCATTATCTATTCTGAATAATTCAAGTTCATCCTTTAATACATCTACTTCAATGTCGAAAAATGTCTTTTTACCACTGCTGTATTGTTTCCTGATAAACTGATAAAGCATATTTGAATTTTGATCAGCGAGTCTTACAGACGATATCAAAACCTGAGTAGTGTAAGAATCCTTTAACATCGTGATATATGGCTCAATGACATGTGAAAAAGCAATATCAATATATCCTTCACTTTCAACATAATCACAAAACGCAGTCAAGTTCATAAGCCTGACTGCATCAGAAGGTAATTTACCTCTCTTCTTCGTATGTCCAGAGCTTTGATTGCCCTGAGCTGTGAGAAGTTGATTTCGCGGAATGCGAATAACACTGGCCTGAAGTTCTTCTGCCCCCTCTTTTAACTGCCGGTAAGCACCTGTTACATCAATATCAGCGATAAATGCATATTCCCGAGCCGTAATACGAAAGGTTGCTCCCTCAGATAACTCTTCACATGAATCAATCTGCGCCATAGCCATAAACAAAATTCTTCTGGCAGACAAAGGCAACGATGAGAATGTGCTGTTAATTTCATTTCTGTGGCGAATTTTTGTTTTCTTTGTAACGCTCAGTAAGTTCATACATTACCTGTGTTTTTTAAGTTCTGATGGTGAAATCATAACCACAAAAGCGGAAATGTGTAAAGTGGTTTATCCACCTTATAGATTTCCACCAAAACTCGGATCACATGAAAGAATTTTTATCATTTATATTCAATATGATAGAAATGCGCAGGCATCCACCTTTTAACGTCATACGTTAAATTAGAGCACTATAAAGAACTAAAGAAATGAAGATACAAAGATACGAATATCTGAATAAAAACAGAAAAATGCGTACCCATCCACCTTTCAGTGCGTACCCATCCACCTTTCATTTTGAGGCGACAAAAAACAACACCTATCTTAATGAAATTATTGATAAAAAACTTGGCGCAATGTTTGCATAATAAGTTAAAGATCTTAAAGTAGATCTACCGATCTACATTTAAGATCTTAAAAACAAGAAGTTTAATAAGCAAAAAAACACAAAAAATCTGTGGATAACTCTGCTCAAAACAAAAAATTCACAGTGCCTGTGGATAACTTTGCGTAAACCCGGAGGACAGATCACGCTGAACCAGGACAACCACACATAAAAACAACATGCTCGCTTTTTAACCACTGTGCGTAAGTGCCTGATGTAATCCCTGTGCTATTCCGCTTCCTCGCTCACTAACTCGCTACGCTCGGTCGTTCGGCTGCGGCGAGCGGTGTCTCCTTTCTCAAAACCAGAAGAGTTCAGATCATACAATCCGTTGATTGATCCTTTTTGGATCTTTCACTGAGAAGCCCTGAATCGCTTTCTGCCGCTTCGTTCGATACAACCATGGTTAAAAACCATGCGAAATCGAAAAAATCACTCAGAATGCGATATAGCGCGTTTTAGAGGGTATTTACAAAACAGTCGTTGCCTTGAGGAAATTTTGATCAAAATTGAACTCCTGTCCGGATCATGGCAACAGATCACAGCAACAAGGCCGCTAAAAAGCGTTGAGCAGCGTTAAAAACCGTTAAACCGTAGCCGACTACAACGAAACGGGAAAAAACGCTCAGAACGCGTTACAGAGCGTTTTAAGACGATGTCGGAAAGAGCCATATCTCACCTGTTCTGATGTTTTTCTCAACATAAGCACTTTTAAGAGTGCTTTTAAAGATGCTATTATGCCAATGAGACAAGCGGAGGGCTTATGAGCTATCAAATTCTGACAACCACAGCGGCCAGTATTACTGACCTGAAAAAAAATCCTATGGGAACCGTAGCTGAAGGTGAAGGGGACGCTGTTGCGATCCTGAACCGAAACGAACCGGCGTTCTATTGCGTTCCACCAAAACTTTACGCCTACTATCGGGAACTCGCTGAAGATGCTGAGTTAAACGCTGTTGCTGATGAGCGCATGAAAAACCCGGAAATTGTGAAGGTTAACCTGGATGACCTATGAACTGGCTTTTGACCGCAGAGCACTGAAGGAATGGCAGAAACTCGGCCACACCATCCGTGAACAATTCAAAAAGAAACTGGCAGAACGGCTGGAAAATCCACGCGTACCCGCAGCCCGGTTACATGGTCATGCTGATCGCTATAAAATCAAACTTCGTGCATCTGGCTACAGACTTGTATATCAAGTCATTGATGAGAAAGTCGTTTTACTCGTTATTGCCGTTGGAAGAAGGGAAAGCAGCGAAGTCTATCAGATCGCAGATTTGCGCTAAGATTAATCATCAAATGATTGACTGTTTACAGTCTGAACGAGAGCATTAAAAATTTGCAATACCTGCAAATGCAGGCATAGTAAAACACAAGAAAGGGAAACAGGTTCTCTTTCATCCAGAGCCCAAAGTGGGCGGGAGGTTAAAAATGCAAAACTACGCTAAATCTGTAGCCACAGAGATTTTACGTCAACTTGGTGGTAATCGTTTTATTGTTATGACTGGTGCTAAGGAAGGTGCGAATAAGCGGGGAAATTCTTCTCGGCTGACTCAGTCATTTCATTTCTTCATGTTTGAGCCGATTTTTTCTCCCGTAAATGCCTTGAATCAGCCTATTTAGACCGTTTCTTCGCCATTTAAGGCGTTATCCCCAGTTTTTAGTGAGATCTCTCCCACTGACGTATCATTTGGTCCGCCCGAAACAGGTTGGCCAGCGTGAATAACATCGCCAGTTGGTTATCGTTTTTCAGCAACCCCTTGTATCTGGCTTTCACGAAGCCGAACTGTCGCTTGATGATGCGAAATGGGTGCTCCACCCTGGCCCGGATGCTGGCTTTCATGTATTCGATGTTGATGGCCGTTTTGTTCTTGCGTGGATGCTGTTTCAAGGTTCTTACCTTGCCGGGGCGCTCGGCGATCAGCCAGTCCACATCCACCTCGGCCAGCTCCTCGCGCTGTGGCGCCCCTTGGTAGCCGGCATCGGCTGAGACAAATTGCTCCTCTCCATGCAGCAGATTACCCAGCTGATTGAGGTCATGCTCGTTGGCCGCGGTGGTGACCAGGCTGTGGGTCAGGCCACTCTTGGCATCGACACCAATGTGGGCCTTCATGCCAAAGTGCCACTGATTGCCTTTCTTGGTCTGATGCATCTCCGGATCGCGTTGCTGCTCTTTGTTCTTGGTAGAGCTGGGTGCCTCAATGATGGTGGCATCCACCAAAGTGCCTTGGGTCATCATGACGCCTGCTTCGGCCAGCCAGCGATTGATGGTCTTGAACAATTGACGGGCCAGTTGATGCTGCTCGAGCAGGTGGCGGAAATTCATGATGGTGGTGCGGTCCGGCAGGGCGCTATCCAGGGATAACCGGGCAAACAGACGCATGGAGGTGATTTCGTACAGAGCATCTTCCATCGCGCCATCGCTCAGGTTGTACCAATGCTGCATGCAGTGAATGCGTAGCATGGTTTCCAGCGGATAAGGTCGCCGGCCATTACCAGCCTTGGGGTAAAACGGCTCGATGACTTCCACCATGTTTTGCCATGGCAGAATCTGCTCCATGCGGGACAAGAAAATCTCTTTTCTGGTCTGACGGCGCTTACTGCTGAATTCACTGTCGGCGAAGGTAAGTTGATGACTCATGATGAACCCTGTTCCATGGCTCCAGATGACAAACATGATCTCATATCAGGGACTTGTTCGCACCTTCCTTAGCGTCAGTAAAAATCAGACACCAGTCAGAATTTTCACGCCCTGACCAGGAATGGTGAGGGGATGGGCATTCCGGTCACAGTCACCGCTGGTGAGCCACATCGCTTTACCTTTGCAACCTGATGTCTGCTCAAAACTTGTTTTTGAGCAGACGACGGGTTGGGCAAGCCCGCCGGGCGCGTCAGGCCGTTATCAAAGGACTCACACTGACCCTTTCAGCATGGCCACCGCATCCGTCTCCGGCATCTGAAACTGCACCCGGTGCCGCGCCGCCACGTCCAGTGCAAACACCTTCGTGTACACCTCTGTCGAACTGACTGACTTGTGGCCCATCAGGCTCTGCAGCACCTTCAGCGGGATACCGGCGTACAGCATATGCATGGCGTAGCTGTGACGGAACGTATGCGGTGTCACCGGCACGGAGAACATCACGCCGTCGACCGCAGCGATTTCAACCGCTTCATTCAGCCAGGTCCGGACCGTCCGGTCGGTGATCTCCCAGATGCGGGCCTTCTCCGTTCTGCCGGTGCGTTTATTCTTCCGCTCAAGCGGGATCTTCAGCGTGGCAACCATCATATCCAGCTGGCTGACATACTGCTGATCAGAAAGCGGTACCAGGCGATGCGCCTGACTGCCTGCAGGGGCACGGCCTGCCGTTCTGGCTGCTTTCTCCGTGCGCTGTTTCAGGGTGGCCAGTTGCACAAACGGATAAGGCGGCGCGAGCGAAAAATCCCCCCTTGTCAGGGCCAGGGCTTCGTTGATGCGTGCCCCGGTGTTCCACAACGTCGCCAGCAGCATTTTACGGTGCAGGTCCGGCACATAGTGGAGCAGGGCACTCACTTCCGGGGCCAGCAGGTATTTCGGCAGTTCATCCTGCACCAGCGCCATCTGACGCAGGACCAGCGCGGCCGGATAATCAATGGCCACCGGCAGATGAACGGGCTGGGTAATGACTCAAAATTATTGATAGTGTTTTATGTTCAGATAATGCCCGATGACCTTGTCATGCAGCTCCACCGATTTTGAGAACGACAGTGACTTCCGTCCAAGCCTTGCCAGATGTTGTCTCAGATTCAGGTTATGTCGCTCAATGCGCTGAGTGTAACGCTTGCTGATAACGTGCAGCTTTCCCTTCAGGCGTGATTCATACAGCGGCCAGTCATCCGTCATCCATACCACGACCTCAAAGGCCGACAGCAGGCCCGGAAGACGCTCCAGTGATGTAGCCCCCTGAAACACCGGACAGTAGCTGTATCTCCAGATAAGAGATAGGCTTGAATATATGTCTAACACTAACGCCAATTTTGAGATGACCGGGATCCTGTTAGGGCAAGAAGTCCGTAAACGTAAAACTCCTCAGGAGAAGATCGCCATTATCCAGCAGACGATGGAGCCGGGTATGAATGTCTCCCATGTCGCCCGCCTGCATGGTATCCAGCCCAGCCTGCTGTTTAAGTGGAAGAAGCAATATCAGGAAGGCAGCCTCACCGCCGTTGCGGCTGGAGAGGAAGTCGTTCCTGCTTCTGAGCTTACTGCTGCTCTGAAGCAGGTCCGGGAGCTTCAGCGCCTTCTGGGCAAGAAAACGATGGAAGTTGAGATCCTGAAAGAAGCCGTGGAGTACGGTCAGTCGCGAAAATGGATAGCGCACGCGCCCTTGTTGCCAAAGGACGGGGAATAGCCATGGTCAGCCGGACCATGGGCGTGTCGCGTGCGCAACTGTCACTGCGGATTAACCGTTCTGCCGACTGGCAGGACAGGCGCTGTAACCGGCGTAATGAAGAAGCAGACGCAGAAATACTGTCGGCTATCCTCAACATTATCAGCGATATGCCGAGTTATGGTTATCGACGCGTGTGGGGCATCCTGCGCAAGCAACGTCGCACAGAGGGACAGCCACCTGTGAATGCCAAACGGCTTTACAGGATAATGAGCGAGCATAACCTGTTGTTGTTGCATCACAAACCAGAGCGACCGAAGCGTGAACATAAGGGCAAGATAGCGGTGGCAGAAAGCGATATGCGCTGGTGTTCAGATGGCTTCGAGTTCGGCTGCGACAACGGCGAAAAACTGCGGGTAACGTTCGCGCTGGACTGCTGCGACCGTGAGGCCATAGACTGGGCAGCAAGCACGGGAGGCTATGACAGTTCGACCGTGCAGGATGTGATGCTGAGGTCGGTGGAAAAGCGCTTCGGCGACAGGTTGCCCGACACAGCGGTGCAGTGGCTGACGGATAACGGTTCAGCGTATACCGCGTATGAAACGCGGAGGTTCGCGAGAGAGCTGAATCTGGAGCCCTGCACAACAGCGGTGAGCAGCCCGCAGAGTAATGGCATGGCCGAACGGTTCGTGAAAACGATGAAAGAAGACTATATCGCGTTCATGCCAAAACCGGATGTGAGAACAGCACTGCGAAACCTTGCAGTAGCGTTCACGCATTACAATGAAAACCACCCGCACAGCGCGCTGGGATATCACTCCCCGAGGGAATACCGGCGGCAGCGGACATCGTTAACTTAAGATACAAAAGCTGTTCGGAGATGGAGGGTCAAGATCACAGGACATAAAGGACTTCATGCAGGGAAAAAATATCCCAAAAGAAACTGGTCATGTCAGCACACCAAAGGATCCTCGCCGGATCCTTTGGTTTTTCTCAGCCACAATCGCTTAACGTGAGTTTTCGTTCCACTGAGCGTCAGACCCCTCATAATATCGGTACTCCCCGTCCTGAACTGGGGGAATACATATTCGCACTACCCGTTGAGCGGCATATGATTTTTTTTCTGCAGACAGATACTGAAATTATTATTATCCGTATATTAAGTCAGCATCAGAATGCCGGCCGTCATATCAACTGGCAATAGTCAGTTACCACATTGCGCTACGTGAAAACTGACAGGGTTACAGGGGTGTACCAGGTCAGAATTCACGTAGCGCAACTCTCCTCTCTGTGTATTCTTCTCCTTTCCTTGCGATCATCTTTGCCCTGGCATTACCCCATTTCTCCCAAAAACCGTAAAACGGCCCTCAGCCCGCGTCATGACTGTCTTCAGCGTGGATTGACGCTGAAAAAGGATCCTTTACGTATTTGGTTTTACCCACAATAATGCGGGATAAGACAACAAAAGGATCCGCGCGCTGCGATTTATTGTGATGGCAGGATCGGGCCTTTCAGGCCAGAATAACTGTATCCAAACCTGCCGTGCGCTACGTGAAAAATAGCCGATGAACAACATCATTCCCCTGCAGAATTCACCAGAACGCGTTTCGTTGTTGCCGATAGCCCCGGGCGTTGATTTTGCAACCGCCGTGGCATTACGACGCATGGCCACCTCCACCGGTGCCACCCCGGCCTATCTGCTGGCGCCGGAAGTGAGTGCCCTCCTCTGGTATATGCCTGACCAGCGGCATCACATGCTGTTCGCCACCATGTGGAACACCGGCATCCGTATCGGAGAAGCCCGGACGCTCACCCCGGAGTCATTCGATCTCGACGGGCTGCGACCCTTTGTACGGGTACTGTCTGAAAAAGTACGGGCCCGGCGCGGGCGCCCGCCGAAAGATGAGGTCCGTCTGGTTCCGCTGACCGATATAAGCTATGTCAGGCAGATGGCGAGCTGGATGGTCACCACCCGTCCCCGCCGGCGTGAACCACTGTGGGCCGTCACCGATGAAACCATGCGTAACTGGCTGAAGCAGGCCGTGAAGCGGGCCGAAGCTGACGGAGTCCATTTTTCAATTCCGGTGACACCGCATACTTTCCGGCACAGCTATATCATGCACATGCTCTATCACCGCCAGCCCCGGAAAGTTATTCAGGCACTGGCCGGTCACAAGGATCCGCGCTCCATGGAGGTGTATACCCGGGTATTCGCGCTGGATATGGCCGCCACACTGGCCGTGCCGTTCACTGGTGACGGGCATGATGCCGCGCAGATCCTCCGGACACTCCCCCCTCTGACGTGACAACGTCACTCACCACAGTTTATATAAGCTGTGGTGAGTGAATCTTCCCGGAGATAAGCTGTAGTGAGTGAAATAAACTGTAGCATGCAACATAAGATATAGTGAGCAGATACTGGTTTATGGTGGGCACGACAGGTCCGCAGGACTCCGGCAGTAACAGGCATGCCATTCTGAATGAGTTTGTGGATCAAGGAAGGATATGCTTCCGGTATGGGCTTCTCTCATCACCGCTTATATAAGCTGTAGTGAGCAGAACACTCACCAGAGGCAGTAATATAAGCTGTAGTAAGTAAACAGAGATGGATTACTCACTACAGCTTATGTTCAGCGGGATTTGAAGAGTTTTTCCAGGTCATCAAGCGTGATGCCCAGCTTCTCAAGAAGCGCCAGTTTTTCGGCCATCTCCGCACTGACATCGCCCTGTGCGGCAGGCAGCTGTGGGTTCTCCGCGCTCTCATCATGAGGTGGCTTTAACTTGGGCCGGCGGTAGTGAATACAGAAAAGTTTGGTGCGGCCACGCTGGATCTCAGTGTAATCCAGATAGCCAATCTCCCGGAGCTGCTCCATGGCACGTCTCACTGTCTGGTTCTGCGAGAACACAGGGGATTTCAGGTTCAGGCGGGCCCGCAGACGCGCCAGAGATATCGGTGCCGGATCCCGGGGCAGACTCTCTATAAAGGTATAAAGGGCCTGGGCGGACTCCCGGCGTTTCAGGGCATTGATGGCCTTGAGCTGCAGCAGGACTTTACGGTCAAACTGGTAGAGTTCAAAGAGGCGCGGATCGGCCTGCAACTGGACGATATCCTTCTCCGTATCATAGTAGGCCGACTGCACCAGGTGTGTGATGTACTCTTTGGTGTGACTTTCGGTCGTGCGGGAAAACGAGATCACGGTACCCGCGATACGTTTTAGCGAGGGGCTGATACGCTCCCGGAGCTTGCGTGATGACTGACTGGAGGGGATCCCACAGAGTTTGGCGAACTCAACAAACGGCAGTTCAACCTTATCGCCGATAACCTTATGGCGTGCAAAGGAATGGATCACCCCTACCCAGGTCTTGAAGTCATTATCCATATCCAGGCGGGGACCGGTGATCTCCACCTTATCAAACCCTTCGGCTCTGGCGAGAGATAGACGCGTCAGTTCTTCCGTCGCATTAGTACGCGAAAGCGTGTTCTTTTTACTGTTTTTCAGTGATTTGAGAGTAGGGACAAACACTCCGAGCCGCATCACACTGATCTATTCATTTCTCAATACAGACTATGTCAAAACTGCACTTCTCTCAGAGCCATGATACGGAGGTTACATAGTACAGTTTGATTCTGGTTTCTTCCGATCAGACACAGCAACGGTAATTTGAGCCTGACCGATCAACATCGAGAAGTTTTTCTCTACACCTTTACGTGCTGTACCCGGATCCACAGCCAACTAGTGGTTGAAACATGCATACCATAACTCTATTATAATTGTACGGTATACATCCGTACATACTATCGCCTTAAGTCCCGAACTCAACAAAACTGTCCGCTCTTTCAGATTAAAGAGTGGCTTGGGAGAGAAACCATGTCAGCACTGAAAAAGCAGCGCATTGACCTGAGATTAAATGAAGACGACAAACACATGATCGAAGAAGCTGCAGCAATGACTAACCAGTCAATTTCGCAGTTCATGGTCAGTACCGCCTCAGAACGCGCTGCAGAAGTTATTGACCAGCACCGTCGTCTGCTCCTCAATGAGGAGTCTTGGAACCTGGTTATGGATGCAATCATTAATCCGCCAGCACCGAATGACCGGCTGAAACGCGCCGCTAACCGTCTCCGGGAACTGGAGTAATAAATGGAGGGTTTAAGGATTGAGATTTTTTCAGAGGAAGTTGAATATGAATTAAGCAACTTCGATTGTGGAGAAGAGTATCTGAATACTTTTCTTACTGACCATCTGAAACGGCAGCATAACAGTAAGATCTTACGTGGTTATGTTCTCGTGACGAGAGAGGATAAACCGCGTGTGATGGGGTACTACACGCTATCAGGAAGTTGCTTTGAGAAAATACTTCTACCCAGCAAAACACAACAAAAGCGTGTACCCTACAAGAATGTGCCGAGCGTGACTTTGGGCCGTCTGGCAATTGATAAAAGCATTCACCACCAGGGATATGGAGAAACACTTGTTACCCATGCGATGAAAGTCGTGTATCAGGCCTCGCAGGCTGTGGGTATACACGGAATGTTCGTGGAAGCGCTGAACGACAACGCCAAAAAATTCTACCTTCGACTGGGTTTCATTCAGTTAAAGGAAGAAAACTGTAACTCGCTCTTTTACCCGACAAAATCTATTGAAGAATTGTTCGAAGTAAATGATGAATAAAACAGGTTTAGACTGATCCAGTAAAGCCGTACCGCTTATGTAAAGCGGCCTAGTCCTATTACAGTATTTTTACCGAAACAGCTCTTCTGCGGTATCTAGCCCCGATTAGCCAGCCAGATAATTCAGCGCTGGGGTGGCTTCTTCACAAGAGAGCGGACTGTAGAATCCGAATCCATCCGTCATAAGGAGCCAATGCAGACATTCAGTCCAGCTCGCGCCGGTCAGTTTCTTCCTGACTCATCAATGGCCAACGGATAATACGGATGAACCGGCAAGCCTGGTCCAACGTAAACCCGAATCCGTCCAGCATCGCGGTCAGCAGAGGGCCGTCATCCTCTTCATAGCGTTCCGAGCGAAGGGCGCCAGGGGTACCCTCCACCGCTTCAGCCAGCGCCAGAAAACGTTCCTGTATCGGTTGTTCCTTATTACGCCAGCCTGGCTTCACTGCTTTAAGGTGCTCCGGGTTTGTGGCGGATAGCCCTTGCACATCGTGTTGTCGCAGTGCCCTGAGCAGGTGCCGGTACCAGATTTCCGTCGTGTCTGAAGCCTGTCCGCCGGGAAACTCTGCATTCTTCAGGACTGGCGTACCCTGTTCAGGCGCGGTGCTTTCGTTGATCTGCAGGCGGATATCAATGCCGGCATCGTGACAGGCCTGCAACCACTCAGCCACCTGCAGGGGGTCGCCTTCCTGTCGCATCACTTGCCCGGCCGCGTTCCACAGCTGCAGGCAGGTGGTGCCGACGAGACGGATAACGTAGTCGCCCCGGCACGCCAGGTACCAGCGACCGTCCAGCTCCACCGGCCGGTCGTCACCGAACCTGTCAGACTCGTATACCGGCTTTATCCTGACCAGGGGCAGAACCCGGACCTCCGTCGTGCGTTGCTCCGCCAGGACACGCGCCTGTTCGTCAGCCAGAAGCGGAGCGGCCAGCGCACGGCCGGCGCCTGTCAGCTCGACGGCCAGCTGCAGGTTCGGGGCGCGCAGGGTGCGCAGCCAGCCTGCGGCCTCCATACGCCGGCAGGAGGCGCGCAGGTTCGGCCCGTACACCGGGGCGTCCCCGCCCTGCGCCAGCATCCGCTCAATATCCCGCGTGGCCACCGGACCTGGACGTTTCGCATCGAGAGCGGCCAGCACAATCAGCACCCGGCGCTGCAGCGGTGACGGACGGCGTGCGTTGACCTCGGTCATGTTGCGCTGCTCCCGTTCCGGATAAGAGCGTCCAGACGCTCCCAGTCGGCGTCGATGCGCTCATAGGAACGGGCATCTGGTGTTCCTGTCTGCCCTTTCAGCGCCAGCCTGTGCCAGAAAGCCAGGAAGTCCCGGGCTTTGTTCAGCTCCTGGAAGTAGTAAGGCCCAGCCTCGCGGAGATCGCATTTTTTAATCTGATCTTCCGTTTCCTGCAAAAGCAGCTCATAGCTGAGTGAAAACGTCATTTCGTGATCCATCTTGTACACTCCGTCTGAAAATGTCCGATGAAGTGAAAAATCATATCTAAAATGATTTTATGATTAATGATAAACATCATACTCAGTATGATTTTATGTGTATTGCTTGATAATCATTTCCTTTGCCAGTTTCCCGGCACGTAGATCCGGAAAAAGTAATAATCGGAAATGTCGTACCAGAGCCGTCAGGCTGACCGGATGGTATAGTGGATTTTCGAACCGGAACGGGAGGGTTAGATGGGAAATTATTCAGATTTTGAGACCGATTTTGTTCAGCGAACACTGGCGCTTATCGATCAATATAACGAAATGATTGAGGTGCAGGGCAAGCCATTCAGGGAGCAGTACAACTACACGTTGACCCTGAATTGCCTTCTGGGTCTTATCGTCTTACCGAAAGAGAGGGCGCTCTCTTTCCTGCCTGCCGACCGTTTAACGCTGCAGCTTAAAGCTGAAATGGGATTACATGAGTCACAACTGCCCGGACCGGAAATGAACCTGCGGGAGTTGATCCATAAGATGCGGAATTCAGTGGCTCATTTCTGTGTCCAGGTAGAGTCAGCCAGCGATGCATACCTTGTAGACTGGATTGTTTTCAGAGAATCCCAGGGAGATGGGGACGTCTACGCCAGCTTCAGCGCTCGGGAGCTTTTACCCTTTCTGAAATATTATGCGACCCAGCTGCTCGACAATATGGCCCGCCGTCGAGCCCCAGCTGTTAACGTATTGGATTTGTGAGGGATTTACACAATGTTGATTCTCGATTGCTCCTCACGATCTCAGGCGCTGTTTTCACTTTCTTCCGGTTTTGGTTGCAGTGTAATGCAGCTAAAAAAGGTTTTGTTATCTCTCGATCTTGAACAGATTTACGAGACGGATCATTCCATTATGATCGACTCGCAACAATATCTGCGAGAGTACGTATGTAGGGAACTGGGGTCTCCGGGCAAGTTCTCCACCGCATACTGGTTTCACGGTACCCGGACATCAGCTGACAATACTTTTGAAAGTGGTTTACTTCCGCTGAACCAGACTGAGTCACTGGTGATGGATATGCTGGTAAATCTCGCACCAGACGCTGTGGTCAAAGAGAAATTGCAGGCTTGGAATTTTCATGCTGGCGTACCTGATAATCTCTTCCGGATGCGCACCAGAAACAAAATGCACTGGGGGCCATACGGTCACCTTGTTCGGGAGGTTCATCTTCATGCCCGCAAACTCTGGCAGCACAATTATCTGTGGCTACCGGAGCTGGTAGAGGATGTCTGCAATGCTTTCCAGAAAAAGTATGGGCAGGATCTTACAGAACATTATCTTAAGGTACTGAAACCCTGCATCGTCTGTTTCAGGGCAGATATTGAGTATGAAAAAGGTGCGCTTGAAGCCGCGCTGAGTTACGGATACACGTCCGTTAGAGAATTGCCGCCGGATAGCGGTGCACTATTCGGTATTGATCGACATGGTATATCTGTTTCTCTCGGTGAAATTGTGAACATTGAATTCACGAATTTGCATGAGCTTGATGGCTGAATCTTTTGGGTTGTACCTGTCATCGATACTACGTTTGTAAGTAACAGTGTTTCATTCAGGAAAAACTAGTTTGTGACAGATAATCTAAACAGCCTTATATATGTCTTTTAAGTTACTGTAATTTCTCAACTAAAACATAGGCTTTGTTGTTTAGCAGCTCGAGTGTATTGTTATTATTAAATACGCAGTGTGACGGTGATGCTTCCAACTTACTGATTTAGTGTATGATGGTGTTTTTGAGGTGCTCCCGTGGCTTCTGTTTCTATCAGCTGTCCCTCCTGTTCAGCTACTGACGGGGTGGTGCGTAACGGCAAAAGCACTGCCGGACATCAGCGCTATCTCTGCTCTCACTGCCGTAAAACATGGCAACTGCAGTTCACTTACACCGCTTCTCAACCCGGTACGCACCAGAAAATCATTGATATGGCCATGAATGGCGTTGGATGCCGGGCAACCGCCCGCATTATGGGCGTTGGCCTCAACACGATTTTCCGCCATTTAAAAAACTCAGGCCGCAGTCGGTAACCTCGCGCATACAGCCGGGCAGTGACGTCATCGTCTGCGCGGAAATGGACGAACAGTGGGGCTACGTCGGTGCTAAATCACGTCAGCGCTGGCTGTTTTACGCGTATGACAGGATACGGAGGACGGTTGTGGCGCACGTCTTCGGTGAACGCACTCTGGCCACACTGGAGCGTCTTCTGAGCCTGCTGTCGGCCTTTGAGGTCGTGGTATGGATGACGGATGGCTGGCCGCTGTATGAATCCCGCCTGAAGGGAAAGCTGCACGTAATCAGCAAGCGATATACGCAGCGAATTGAGCGGCATAACCTGAATCTGAGGCAGCACCTGGCACGGCTGGGACGGAAGTCGCTGTCGTTCTCAAAATCGGTGGAGCTGCATGACAAAGTCATCGGGCATTATCTGAACATAAAACAATATCAATAAGTTGGAGTCATTACCGCCATATTCAATTAGCGGTTTGTTGACCACGGGCATCATTTCTTTTGGCATGGATTTCGTTGCAGGAAGAAAACGTGTTCCATATCCAGCAGCTGGGAATAGACATTTTTTAATCATTATGATTTACCAAGAAAACTATTATTTCTTTTAATTATTAATCGTTACCAAACAGGTCGCGTGTATAAACTTTGTCCGCAACATCACGGATTTCATCGACCATTCTGACCTGCCCCCACGATTAGGGAAGGTGCGAATAAGCGGGGAAATTCTTCTCGGCTGACTCAGTCATTTCATTTCTTCATGTTTGAGCCGTTTTTTCTCCCGTAAATGCCTTGAATCAGCCTATTTAGACCGTTTCTTCGCCATTTAAGGCGTTATTCCCAGTTTTTAGTGAGATCTCTCCCACTGACGTATCATTTGGTCCGCCCGAAACAGGTTGGCCAGCGTGAATAACATCGCCAGTTGGTTATCGTTTTTCAGCAACCCCTTGTATCTGGCTTTCACGAAGCCGAACTGTCGCTTGATGATGCGAAATGGGTGCTCCACCCTGGCCCGGATGCTGGCTTTCATGTATTCGATGTTGATGGCCGTTTTGTTCTTGCGTGGATGCTGTTTCAAGGTTCTTACCTTGCCGGGGCGCTCGGCGATCAGCCAGTCCACATCCACGGAAAAATCATGAACATTCCCGTAAATAAAGGCTTCCCAGAACCTTCAAAAGGTACTCCGGATCCATCGCGCACATCGCTCTTTTGTGTTTAATACTCGCTTTTAGTGTCGTTTCACTTTTTAGCATGTTTAAACACATCTGTCTGATCCTTGCGAAATTCTCTGCTCGTTCTTCCGCTCGTTTACGGCAAGCATCTTCACCAAATGCAGTATCCAACATCCAATGCATCGACTCGACTAACCAGTGCGAGCGTGAAGCATTTAACAATTCTTTAGCACTGAGCGCTTTCGAACTAATATAATATCGCACCGTTACTTCTGACTCTTGGGCCACTGCTGATTCTTGTCTAATCGATACCACAATTCCCATCGTTTTTAGCCCTGGCCAATCAAACTCAAGATCGCCCAAAACACTTAAATCTTCATTCACTAAAGCCAGTCGTGTTTCCTGTCTGCCTCGCGATTTTTCTTGGGTACTGTAAGAATCACCATCATGTTTTTGCAGCATGCTCATATCAAAATAGTTATCAAAAGCTTGCTCAAGTCGGCCTTGATTTCCTTTCACGGCCAGCAAGTAATCAGCGTTTTTTTCAAGGATCTTTTGCGCGATTTTCTTTTGGCATCCCATCGCATCAATTGTGACTAAACAACCCGATATATCAAGCAGTTGAAGCAACTCAGGGATAGCGGTTATCTCATTGGACTTCTCGTAAACTTTATGTTGTCCAAGGCACACGCCATTCTCTGTCGCAAACGCATTAACCATATGGATAGCACCAAGCCCACGGGAATCATCATAAGAGCCACGCACGGTTTTACCGTCTATGGCGATCACTTCACCGTCCGTCAGTTCACAGCAGGATTTCATCCATTCGATAAAACACTTTTGTAAGCGTGTCGCGCTAATCATTCCCATCACTCTTGCAATGGTAATGGCAGAGGGAACACCATGACTAAAATCACCAAAGCGTTTGAGAAAATCTAACCATCTAGTGCCGTAAAGATGGATAGCTTTCCAGTCATCTTGACCGGAAAGCACCGCGCAAATTGTTAACAAAATGATATCAGTTAACTTGTGCTCGACTTTACCTTGTTGGCGATAATCTGGGATGGCATCGAAATGCATAAATGGGTGCTGGTTACTCATCGTTGGACCTCCAATTTGTCTATGGAGGTATTAGAAAACACTGAAAATGATCTACAAATCGATCATCGGATAATTGATTGTTGTGTGATAGCGCTAACTCATAAAGTTCAAAATTTGAGAACCTGCTACACTACGAAGCCTGTAAATACGGGCATGTTCATGAATTTTCCCTGAGTCCACATCCACCTCGGCCAGCTCCTCGCGCTGTGGCGCCCCTTGGTAGCCGGCATCGGCTGAGACAAATTGCTCCTCTCCATGCAGCAGATTACCCAGCTGATTGAGGTCATGCTCGTTGGCCGCGGTGGTGACCAGGCTGTGGGTCAGGCCACTCTTGGCATCGACACCAATGTGGGCCTTCATGCCAAAGTGCCACTGATTGCCTTTCTTGGTCTGATGCATCTCCGGATCGCGTTGCTGCTCTTTGTTCTTGGTCGAGCTGGGTGCCTCAATGATGGTGGCATCGACCAAGGTGCCTTGAGTCATCATGACGCCTGCTTCGGCCAGCCAGCGATTGATGGTCTTGAACAATTGGCGGGCCAGTTGATGCTGCTCCAGCAGGTGGCGGAAATTCATGATGGTGGTGCGGTCCGGCAAGGCGCTATCCAGGGATAACCGGGCAAACAGACGCATGGAGGCGATTTCGTACAGAGCATCTTCCATCGCGCCATCGCTCAGGTTGTACCAATGCTGCATGCAGTGAATGCGTAGCATGGTTTCCAGCGGATAAGGTCGCCGGCCATTACCAGCCTTGGGGTAAAACGGCTCGATGACTTCCACCATGTTTTGCCATGGCAGAATCTGCTCCATGCGGGACAAGAAAATCTCTTTTCTGGTCTGACGGCGCTTACTGCTGAATTCACTGTCGGCGAAGGTAAGTTGATGACTCATGATGAACCCTGTTCCATGGCTCCAGATGACAAACATGATCTCATATCAGGGACTTGTTCGCACCTTCCCTAGAGTGGCGACAAAGTTCAGCGGTTTGTTCGCCAAAAAGTCTTCGATTTCTACATCAACAATCGGAGATTTTCTGTCATTCAATAGCCGTACTTTTTCTTCAATAACGTCGAGCGCAACTACTTCGTGCTTCTGCGCTAATAACATTGCATTTGATAATGCCTACGTAGCCTGTCCCGGCTATAGCAATTTTCATTTTCTAGTCCATACCTGATTAAATTTTATTTGATGTTTAAATAATTATTGATAGCCATACTGACTCTCCAACAATCCTTGTCGGCGTATTGATGGAGCCACACCTTTAAGATCGATTAACGATAAATGTTTGCGTAATCCAGAACAAGATAACCACCGCTGCCGAGTTTACCTATTGGGGAAATTAAAAAGTCTCACAGCAAAGTGTCTCAAAATCGTCTTATGCTGAGACACAGCTCCTAGTAACACTCTGTTTATTTTAAATAAAGAAGGATCACGAGGATCATCCCCAATAGTGATGACGATTGGGGTTCAAGTTGGGCATGGCTGGTACCCCTCAAAAAACAGAGGTAACAGTGCGATAGAAAGCGCAGCGAGATCCGATGGCCCACAAAAAGAGAGGAAGGAGGAAGGAGATAAAGAAGAGAGAGCACCAACCGTTAAGTCGGCGCTCTGAATAGAATTAGGCGACTTCAGCCTCAAGCACCTTTTGCTCCGTTTTCTGAGGCGTCGTTGCCGAAGGCTGCTTATAAATGTTTTCATAGCAATAATTGGTGGCTTCAATATAGCCTTCCACACTACCGCAATCGAAACGTTGACCTTTAAATTTATACGCCAACACACAGCCAGATTTCGCCTGTTTCAGCAGCGCATCCGTAATTTGGATTTCACCACCCTTGCCAGGTTCGGTTTGTTCGATCAGCTCAAAAATATCTGGCGTTAAAATATAACGACCGATGATCGCCAAATTACTCGGCGCCGTTCCGGCTTCCGGTTTTTCGACCATGTCATCCACACGGAATAAATCGTCTTTGATCATTTCACCAGAAATCACACCATACTTATGGGTTTCAGATTCTGGTACTTCTTGTACAGCAACGATTGAGCATCGGAACTGATTGTACAACGCCTTCATTTGAGCCAAAACACCTTGGTCTGGATTGACACAGAGATCATCCGCCAAGACTACGGCAAATGGATTATCACCGACTAATGGACGCCCCGTTAAAATCGCGTGCCCTAACCCTTTCATTTCACTTTGACGAATGTAAGTAAAGCTTGCCGTATCAATCAGTGAACGAATATCCGTTAGCAGGGATTCTTTGCTGGTACCGCTAATTTGATGCTCGAGTTCATAGTTCTTATCGAAGTGATCCATCAACGCATGCTTACCGCGGCCGGTAACCACGCACATATCAGTCATACCCGCTTGAATCGCTTCTTCCACACCGTATTCAATCAGCGGCTTGTTCACCACTGGCATCATTTCCTTTGGCATGGATTTCGTCGCAGGAAGAAAGCGAGTCCCATATCCTGCGGCCGGGAATAGACATTTTTTAATCATAATTTTTCTAGCCAACTGTTTGTTTTTGTATTAGTCGTTGCCAAATAAGTCGCGAGTATAAACCTTCTCTGCGACATCACTGATTTCATCCACCATACGGTTAGATACAATCACATCACAAGCCGACTTGAATTGCTCCAGATCGGTAAGAACCAGCGAGTTGAAAAACGTTGTTTCTTTCAGTACTGGCTCATAAACCACCACTTCAATACCTTTCGCTTTCAGACGCTTCATCACCCCTTGAATCGAAGATGCACGGAAATTATCAGACCCCGCTTTCATTACAAGGCGATAAATACCGACACGTTTCGGGTTACGTTTTATAATAGAATCCGCGATGAAATCCTTACGGGTGGTATTCGCATCGACAATCGCGCCAATAATATTGTTTGGTACTTCCGCGTAATTAGCGCGCAGTTGCTTAGTATCTTTGGGTAAACAATAGCCGCCGTAACCAAACGATGGATTGTTATAGTGATTACCAATACGCGGGTCTAAGCTCACACCTTCAATAATTTGGCGGGCATTCAGGCCATGAGTTTCAGCATAGGAATCTAACTCATTGAAATACGCCACACGTAACGCAAGGTAGGTATTAGAAAATAGCTTAACCGCTTCAGCTTCAGTGGAATCCGTGAATAGAACTTCAATATTCTCTTTCACCGCACCTTCAACTAATAAACCTGCGAATACCTTAGCACGTTCACTTCTTTCACCCACGATAATACGAGAAGGGTGAAGGTTGTCATATAACGCGCGGCCTTCACGCAAAAACTCCGGAGAGAACATCAGGTTTTCACAACCGAGTTCCTCTTTAATACGAGCCGTGTAACCAACCGGAACCGTCGATTTAATCACCATAACCGCTTCTGGATTAATTTCCATCACATCTTTAATCACTGATTCGACTGACGAGGTATTAAAGTAGTTGGTTTTAACGTCATAATCGGTCGGCGTTGCAATCACGACAAAATCCGCATTTTTATACGCGAGCTCTTTATCCAAAGTAGCGTAAAGATCGAGTGGCTTATTCGCCAAAAAGTCTTCTATCTCAACATCCACAATCGGAGATATCTTGTCGTTTAATCGTTGTACTTTTTCTTGGATAACATCTAAAGCAACCACTTCATGATGCTGCGCGAGTAACATCGCGTTTGATAAGCCTACGTAGCCTGTGCCGGCAATAGCAATTTTCATTTTTTCCTAGTCCAAACCTGTTTAACTTTTTATATGTTTTTTCTTACGAGATATATTGAGATCCCGTGAAAGCAGCGGGATAACATTTGACCATCGTGATTACAACGAACCACTTAGATTACCAATAAATGGGGACGGGCTTCCTGTAGCGCCAGTAATCAATCGCTGCAGAAATGACATATTGGGGAGCAACGACAACCTCATAAAGTGTCTCAAATCGTCTTACTCTAAGGCACAATGACTAGACGAGTAACCGACTCTTCGTTTATAACAAGAAACGATCACAAGGAGCACTCCCAATGGGGTTATGACGCTATTTGTGTTCTTCTACAAATTCGTACTCTTTATCTTCCAAACATTCTTTGACCGCATTAAGGTATTTATGAATCACTATCTGCTCATCAAACTCACGTTCAATCTTCAAGCGACTTTGACGCCCCATATCTAAGCGTTGCTCATGAGTCATTTGAATCATTAATTCCAATTTTTCAGCCAAGCTCTCTGTACTGCGTAACTCACACAGGTAACCGTTTATGCCATCATCAACAGTTTCGCGGCAGCCAACATTATCGGTAGTTACAATAGGTTTGCCCATAGCTCCGGCTTCAAGCAACGACTTAGGAACGCCTTCGCGGTAGAAGGATGGCAATACAATACAATCAACTTTCGCGATATCCTCTTCAACGCTATCAGATACGCCAAGGTAATTCACAATACCCTCATCAACCCATGCTTGCATTTCAGATTCGGTGACAGCTGACGGATTATTTACTCCAACAAAACCGAGTAGTTGAAACTCAACACCGAAGCCATACTTAGCTTTAAGTGTTCTAGCAGCGTCGACGTAATGCCCAATACCTTTGTCATAGAGCATACGAGCAATTAATAAAAACCGGACAACGCCATCGTCAGCAGTTGACTGAAGAGTAAAACGAGTTAAATCTACACCAGAGCCTGGTAACCTATCGGTAATCGAAACATCTGCAAGTTTGTTATCTAAGAATAGCTTCCTATCATCTTCATTTTGGAAGAAGATCTTATCGGCTTTGCGTTGACTAACTTTGTAAAGAAAACGAGCTAACTTTGCAGTAATGGATTCATTAATGAAAACCATACCCAAACCAGCAATATTGTTCACTGATTTAGACCCGACAAAATGCCCAGCTAACGTACCGTATATGTTGTTCTTAGGAGTGAAGTTAAGTAACACATCAGGTTTCACACTCTTAAAGATTTTAATAAAGGAGAAGAACGTACCGATATCTTTAATCGGATTTGTCCCACCTTGGTCAATGTCGATATTACAAAACCCAGCTCCTAATGCTTCGAGCTTTGGTGAATAATCGTCTTTAGGAGCTATCGCCACAACGTTATAACCAGCACCTAGCAATGCTGTTATTGTATTTCTCCTAAAATTATATAAATACCAACTAGTATTCGCTGAAATCGCAACCGTTTGCATTTTACTACCTAAACCTTATAAAAATCGCGATACCATTCGACTAAGGATTGAACACCTTGTTTCAAACCAACTTGTGGTTTATAACCAGTCGCTTCGAATAAATCAGAGGTTTCCGCATAAGTCTTATACACATCACCAGGCTGCATTTCTCGGAAATTCTTTTTCGCCTCAATACCAAGAGCAGATTCAATTTCCGAGATAAAGTCCATAAGGTTGACAGGGCTGCCGTGGCCAATATTGTAAACAGAGTATGGAGCAGAGCTAGAAGCAGGTGTACCAGACTCAACCGTCCAATCATTATTTCTTTTAGGGATAACATCTGAAATTCGTACGATACCTTCAACAATATCATCGATATACGTAAAATCACGCCACATATCGCCATTGTTGTTTATATCGATTGTGTCGCCCTCTAATATCTTCTTCGTGAAAATAAAAGGTGCCATGTCCGGACGTCCCCATGGACCGTATACCGTGAAGAAACGTAATCCGGTTGTAGGAAGGTCATACAAGTGAGAATAAGAGTGCGCCATTAACTCGTTTGATTTTTTAGTCGCTGCATACAAAGATACGGGATGATCAACAGTATCACTTGTTTCAAATGGAGTTTTTTGATTTAAACCGTAAACAGAAGATGAAGATGCATAGACTAAGTGTTTAACTTTTGAATTACGGCAACCTTCTAGGATGTTCAAATGACCAACTAAATTAGAATCGGCGTAAGCCATAGGGTTTTCTATTGAATACCTGACACCCGCTTGCGCTGCTAAATGAATTACACAGTCGAAGACGTTGTTTGCAAACAAATCAGCAACAGCCTCTCGGTCAGAAATATCCATCTTAATAGACTTAAAACGATTATTCTTCTTTAAATTCAGCAATCTAGCTTCTTTCAGATTAACATCATAGTAATCATTAATATTATCTACCCCAACAACAGTAACACCTTTACTTAAAAGTGCTTCGATGGTTTTAGAACCAATAAAACCTGCCGCACCAGTTACTAAATATTTCATCTAATTCACCATTAAATTTTTATACTTTTCAATAATATTATTTTTTTCAAGAGACTTTATTAAAAAACTTTTTTCAGCCTTATTAATAGGTGGTTTATTTGTTACACAGTAATTTATTGCTGATGATATAGAATCAGTTGAATCATCACCTAATAAAAAACCCAAACCATATAGTTCACCATAAGGAAATTCATCAATTTTATTTTTTGAATAAAAGCAACTTAATACTTCTTTTGGTCCTGTTTTACAATCTAGATGTATTGGATAGCAATTCAGACTAATTGCTTCTATAAGAGCATTTGGAAAACCTTCAGAAAGAGAGGCCGAAAGATAAAAATCACAGTTTTTATAGTATGGATATGGGTTCTGTACTTGACCTAAAAAACTTACTCTATCTTCTATCTTTAATTCTTTAGCTCTTTGTTCACAATAATCGAGTTCATCACCATCACCCAAAAAAATAAAATAAACATTATTCCTAACATTAGGAATAGCCTCGATTATAGATGATTGATTTTTAGTCTTATGAAAACGCCCAACTATTAATACATAAACTATATTTTCATTAAAGAGCAAAGGTTGAGCATCATCAAAACCAGACAATTTCAATATATTTTTATAATCTATAGCATTATAAATTACGGATCCATGTTTTAGATTAAAATTACCCTCATATTCATTCTTCATATCTAACGACTTATAGGTATGAAAGTTAGAGTGCTTTAACAAATGCCGAATCAAAAATGAATGGAAATAACCTACTTTTTTGTTACCACCAAACTTAGACTCAAAAGATACACAGTGAGTACATATAGTTTTATACTTAAGAAAGAAAGATGAAAAAACATTCAAGTAATTGGCCCAGAACAGATGGCTATTCACTGTTGTTATTTTCTCTTTTCTGACTATCTGTAAAAGTTTAAAAAAAGCTTTTAATAAATCAAAAGGGAGAAAGCTTTTCTTGTCTAGTAAATTTACCTTCCGAGTGGTATTTACACAATTAAACTCATCAGGCCATATTTTTATAAGTAAAAATTCTTCTTTAGAATTATTAATTAGATTTGCGACAACGCGCTCAGCACCACCATTTCTGAGATCATTAATAAAAATTGCTTTACTCATTGTTTTTAAACCTAATTTTTATAAATACAAATTTAAATTTATTGGATTTATTTCTAGTACTTCGATTCATACTCTTAGCATTATAAATATATAAATATATAAATATATAAATATATAAATATTTTTTAGTAAAAAAATATTTATATCAACTTCAGTACCATACAGTATGTCCAACAATAGATAATAAATATAAACTAATAAAAGTCGACACAACAACGTACTACCTTTAATAGTTTCAAGATTAATTTTATTGCCACGTTATGAACAGACATTAAATGACAATTTATGAGATATCATTTACAAATTCATTAAAAATATAGACCAAATCATGAATCAAATAAAAACGGATTTTTAATATAGTCTTCCACTTTTAAAGTGCTACTTAATTCCCTTCCAGGGACTCCTGCTATAACAGAGTTATCAGAAATATTTTTCACAATAACGGAACCAGCCCCAATAATAACATTGCTTTTTATATCAACACCTTCAACAATACATACATTAGGTGACACATAAACACTATCAGCTAACCTTGCAGCATTCTTCTTTACAGAACCAATAGTTGTGAACTGACAAAAATTACAATTATCACCAATAACTGCTGTCCCATTAATCACCACATACCCATGTGGAATAAATAGGCCATAACCAATCTTAACCGAAGATGAAATTTGTATTCCTGTTTTTTTACTTAAACCTGACTTTATGAATTTTGCAATAGTTGATAGAAAAACACTTTTAGATTTGGACAATCTATACCAGAAAATATATCTAAAGAAGCAATTTTTAAAATATAGCTTTGTTAAGGACTTTAAATCTTTTCTCCCTATATACCGATAAGCATCACTAACTATATACTTTCTTATTTCATTAAAATTCATCATTTAACATCTTTTTGTAAACACTACGAGGACTATAGGAAGCAATAACATGATCATCTATTTCAACAAAAGGACTAGATAAGAAAACTTCTAAATCATTATTGTTGATTTCATCCCCATCATTAATAACCATAATATTGTCAGGGTTATAAAATTCTTCGCTTTTAATATAAATATTATTTGTAATTAATTTTTTCTTAGCCACCTGAGCCTCAAGAGCTCTCATAGTCAACCCGCTTTGTCCTTGCTGAACAATATCTATTATTATTCTTGACCTAAGAATTCGCTTCAAATGTTCGTTGTAACTAACATACTCATAAGTTTTATTTTTCTTATGAAGCCTCAGTACCTTATGTAAAACATTTGGCCTCTGTTTTATATCTATTAAGCATCGATAACTTCCAATTTTAGTTGACAAGCCATCAAGTATATTCCTTCGTCCTTTATCTAAACCGAGAAAGTAAAAATCATATTCTACTTTTTCTTTATATACATTATTGATTAAAAAATCATAGCCAGAGCAATATTGATTATAGAACTTCAATCCAAACTTTAAGCAGTTATCATAATCGAAAGAAAAAATATCAAAGTTACGTTCCGACAGTAACTTTAAAACAGAAGTGTCCTTTATGATGTTTCTCAAAACAACAGCTATATTTTTAAACTTTTCATTTTCATCAAATATAATTAATAAATTGAGGCTAATTAAATTATCATCACAAATTAGGTAATCAGCGTTTATACCTTTCAGTTTTAACCTATAGTATATAAAAAGTAATTTATTAAACACTTTTGGTGATATATTTTTTACGCGAAGCAATATACTTCTTAGAGAATCAGGTAATTTCACATGATATACAGTATATTCATCTCTTAGTGCATTTATATCGAGCATTGAATAATCTGTAGTATACCCAATAACTATTAACTTTTTTTTCATTAAGCCTTTCCTGTTAAAACTGCATCCCATAAGCTCAAATCTATATTACGATATAAAAGAGGTATTATATACAAAACTATAGATACACTATAAATTAATATATTTATTAAAGTTAGTTGAAATCTTACATTACAAATCAAGAATAGTATTAATAATTGAGCCACTTGTAAGTAACGACTCGCAGCTATTACAGTTGGGTATACAAAGCCTATTGACATTGCAACTAATGAAAGCGCCACTATACATAATTTTTTATTAAAGGGATCCTCGTTGTCATTAAACATAGATAATAGAAGTACTGAAAATAAAGTTAAAATACAAGGAGCAAGAGCAAAAATGGTTCCTGAATTGTTGATATATGCATCAGTGTTTTTGAAAAGCGAAAGTACCGGCTTTGACAAGAAAGCTATTATCATTAAACATATAAAACTAAACGGAGATGTTGTCTTTATTATCTTTTCTGAAATAGATAAAGAAAGAATTATTGGTAGCAACATGGAAATATGAGAAAAAATAGAAAACAAACCAAAAAGTAACGCCATCCATTTATTTTCTTCCGATATGTATTTCATACATATTAAAAGAAACATTAATCCTAACAATGCCCTTATTGCAGCAAAGTCTAAACTAGGTGACAAAAATAATATATACAGTATTGTAAATGTAATAACTCGGTGTATTTTTTTAATAAAAAATAGCTTTGCGAAAAAAGCGATAGATGCGATAACTAAGAAAACATTAACTATTTCTTGATCGTTATTAGGAGATATAGTATGTACAATAAGACCAAAGATTGGATCTTTTGCAATTAATAACTGTTCTTGCAAAGTATTTTCAGTCATAATATGATTTATCATTAACACATATTGTTCATAATCAAACCCCCCTCCCCTGTACCCCGAATAAAGAGCTAGCATAAAGAACATGATTAATGATAAAAATATATTTACTGTTTTCATTTGATATTCACTATATATTTTTTAAATATATACTCTTTAACGCCCATCACATTAAAAAACACCAAAAGGGAAGAGTAAACAAAAACCCCAACTCCAACTTTCAACAGCAAGCTAATAATTTTACTATCAACAACAATACCACTGACAATATAAAACATAATTAATGCTGATACGACAATGCTACAAGTGTCGTTTATTTTAATTGGCGGTAGTTTGTAAACTAAACTGCCAATAAAAATACATCCAACTAGATATGTAGCATATGAAAACAATGAAGCATACGCAGCACCTATAATACCAAACATTGGAATTAAGACGTAGTTTAAAATGATACAAGTTAAGGCTGAAATAATAACCGCTAAACTTTGCATTCCAGTTTTCTCTGAAAGATGAAATGCATAATCAAAATAAGCCGATTTTAGAGCAGAAAGAAACAATGCACCCAATATTATCGGAAGAAGTTGAATAACATACTCATAGTACTGCATATCAATAAAAAGATATGTAACTTCTGACCTTACCGATATAAGACCTAACGCTACAGGAATAGTGACACCGATAACAATTAAAAAAACATCTTGAAGTTTTTTATTTGCTAATTCTTTGCTTTTAGAAAAAGCATCTATGACTATAGGGTATGTCGCTAAGTTTAAAATACCGCATATTGTGATCAATAATAATTGAGCCAAATCATAAGTTACAGAAAAATAACCGACGTAAATCTCACCCATCAACTCATTTAAAATAAATTTCCCTGATGAATTTATAATAAATATCATCAAAAATGTTAGTGTAAGAGGTAGTCCATAACGTAATATTCGTTTTAAAAGGTTTAAATCCAAATATTGTACATTAGTGTTTTTCCATATTTTATAATTATTCATAACACTAATTATCTGACTAAGAACAAGTGTAACAATAATAGCGCGACCATCATAACCCAAATATAAGCCAACTCCACCAAGTAGCACTGCAAGTATATTTTTAGCACCTAATGAAATAGTATATGATTTTGGGTCAAACAATGAATTATTCAACTTTTGGTTCAATTCAAACCAAGCGATAGTTATTGCTAAAACACCAACATAGTTTACAAAAAAGGAATAGTCACTAATATAAGATAAGCCTAAATTCGCTATCAGTAGAAAAATAGATATAACAACAAAAGAAACAAGTATTGTTGTTATCATTTTTTTCTTGTCTTGTTCATCTTTAATCGCAGGAATATATCTACCTACAGATACATTCAACCACTGAAAGAATATTAAACTAAGTCCTACACTTATCGACAAGGATAATGAATATAAACCATATTCTTCAGGTGAAAGATACTTAGTGAATAATGATATAGATAAAACGGTGGTTATAGCTGGGATAATTTTAGAGACAAAATATTTGGAAATGTATTCAAACATAAGTTTACCTAAAACTTGGGAGCATCGATAAAACTCAGTCCATTTTTATCTTTTTCTGATAAATGAACAGCAGATGATAAAGGCCAATCAATCCCAATTTCGCTATCATTCCAAATAATCGAATACTCAGCTGCTGGATTATAGTAATCAGTGCATTTATAGGTAAACTCAGCTTCGTCACTAGTAACATAAAAACCATGGGCAAACCCTTCTGGTACCCAGAGTTGGCGTTTATTTTCCGCCGAAAGGTAAACACCAACCCATTGTCCAAATGTCCGGGAATCTTTACGAATATCAACAGCCACATCAAATACCTCACCCGATATAACACGAACCAACTTACCTTGCGTGTTTTCTGTTTGGTAATGTAAGCCGCGTAAAATCCCTTTCTTAGACTTGGAATGGTTATCCTGTACAAAAGTGGTAGGATTTCCAGTCACTAATTCTTCAAATTTCTTCTGTTGCCAGGTTTCCATAAAAAAGCCACGCTCATCACCAAATACAGTGGGCTCAATGATTTTGACGTCCGGAATTTTTGTATCAATAACTTTCATAATTTACTACTTATAAGCTTGAATATTTTCTAATGCAGCGTTCCAGTCACTTGGCATAATACCGAACTGATTTTCTATATTTCTGCAATCGAGTCGTGAGTTTGCTGGGCGTTTAGCCGGTGTTGGGTAAGCAGAAGTTGGGATAGACGATAGTTTAGGCTGTTTATTCAATACACCTTTACTTTCTGCCAGATCAAATATTTTAGCTGCAAAGTCATACCAACTCGCATAAGGCATTCCAGAGAAATGATACGTGCCCCATTTTGGCTGCTGCCCTTGCTCAATGAACTCAATCATTGCAATGAGTGCATCTGCTATATCACCCGCATAAGTAGGCCCACCAAATTGGTCTCCCACAATGCTTAACTCATCACGCGTCTGAGCAAGACGAAGCATGGTTTTTACAAAATTATTTCCGTGCTCACCAAATACCCAAGCGGTTCGTAAAATAAGATGCTTAGGGCAACTCTGTGTAACTGCTAATTCACCAGCTAACTTACTTTTACCGTAAACACCTTGAGGCGCTGTTAGGTCGGTCTCTAAATATGGTTTCTCACCTTCCCCATCAAACACGTAATCTGTTGAGATGTGCAATATCACTGCATCAGCTTTTTGCGCCGCTTCAGCTAAATATTGTGGACCATCTCGGTTGATTGCATTGGAAAGTTCTACTTCCTCTTCCGCACGGTCAACCGCCGTATGCGCCGCCGCATTAATGATATAGTCAGGCCTAAAATCAGAAACTATCTTAATAACCGCTTGTTTATCAGTAATATCTAACCCTTCGTGATCAAGTTCTAAGATATCCGCTTTATTTTTCAAACGCTCAGTAAGACAATGTCCTACCTGGCCATTGCATCCGGTGATAAGAACTCTCATTATATTCCTTAACTACTTGATCAAAGAGTTTAAATACTGGCCATAACCATTCTTTAACATTGGCTGTGCCAGAGACTCTAATTCAGAGTCACTCAACCAATTATTTCGCCATGAGATCTCTTCTAAGCAGGCAACTTTTAGGCCTTGAACATTTTCAAGAGTCTGAACAAATGATGAGGCTTCATGTAGGCTACTGTGAGTACCAGTATCTAACCAGGCAAAGCCTCGACCAAGTAATTCAACATTAAGTGAGCCATCGTTTAAGTACATTTCATTTAATGTTGTAATTTCTAACTCTCCGCGGGCGGACGGCTTAACTTGCTTTGCCAGCTCAACCACTCGGTTATCGTAAAAATATAACCCTGTAACCGCATAATTAGATTTAGGAACAGCTGGTTTTTCTTCAATTGATATCGCTTTCATATTTTCGTCAAACTCGACGACACCAAAGCGTTCTGGATCTTTCACCTGGTAGCCAAATACTGTCGCTAGCCCTTGTGAAGTCAACTCTCGGGCACGGTGCAATTGTTGACCAAACGACTGGCCATAGAAAATATTATCACCTAATACTAAACAGACTGAGTCATCACCGATGAACTCTTCACCAATAATGAAAGCCTGAGCCAAACCGTCTGGGCTCGGTTGGACCGCGTATTGCAGATTAATCCCAAAGTCGCTGCCATCACCTAGCAGACGTTTAAAGCTGTCCTTATCTTCTGGAGTCGTAATAATTAGAATGTCTTTAATACCGGCCAACATTAATGTTGAAAGCGGGTAATAAATCATCGGCTTATCGTAAACCGGTAATAACTGCTTCGACACACCACGGGTAATTGGGTACAAGCGAGTACCTGAACCACCGGCTAAAATAATCCCTTTCATTCTTGTTCTCCCGACCCCAAACGCTCACGACTGTATGAACCATCTAGTACGCGGCTCCACCACTCTTTATTATTTAGGTACCATTCGACGGTTTTACGAATACCCGACTCGAAAGTCTCTTCCGGTTTCCAACCTAATTCACGTTCGATTTTTTTAGCGTTAATTGCATAGCGAACATCATGTCCAGGTCGGTCGGTTACGTAGGTGATGAGATCTTGGTATTGCACCACACCTTCCGGTTTGGTTGGGACTAGCTCTTCCAATAGTGAACAAATCGTCTTCACGACTTCAATGTTCGCTTTTTCGTTATGACCACCGATGTTGTAAGTTTCACCTACTTCGCCTTCCGTGGCGACTTTGTAAAGTGCACGGGCATGATCTTCGACAAATAACCAGTCACGAATTTGCATACCATCGCCATAAACAGGCAAGGCTTTCCCATCCAATGCATTTAGAATCATTAGAGGGATCAGTTTTTCTGGGAAGTGGAAAGGACCGTAGTTATTTGAACAGTTCGTCACGAGGGTTGGTAATCCATAGGTGCGTTGCCATGCACGAACTAAATGGTCACTCGACGCTTTCGATGCAGAATAAGGAGAGGAAGGAGCATAAGAAGTGGTTTCGGTAAACAGGTCGTCCGTTCCTTCTAAGTCTCCGTAAACTTCGTCAGTGGAGATATGGTGGAAGCGAAATGCTGATTTACGATTAACGCCAAGCTTATTCCAATATGCTCTGGCGGACTCTAGAAGGGTATAAGTGCCGACAATATTCGTTTCGATAAACGCAGCAGGGCCATCGATAGAACGGTCAACATGAGATTCTGCGGCCAAATGCATGACAGCGCCTGGCTGGTGTTTTTCAAACACCGCATCAAGCGCATTTCGATCACAAATATCGACTTGCTCAAATGCATAACGTTCGCTGTTTTCTACTGAAACTAATGACTCTAAATTGCCTGCATAAGTTAATTTATCAACGTTAATAACACTGTCTGACGTATTATTAATGATGTGTCTGACCACTGCAGATCCTATAAAACCTGCACCACCGGTTATTAAAATTTTCATGTTGTCTCTTAGTTATTTTATTTAAAAGCCTGAACAATTACGAAGATTTCCCATTCGAAAATTGTTTTTATTCACTATTCCATCTCAGACTCTAGCCAAGTCTGAGACGGTTTTATTCGTTTTGAGACAGTCAGTTTTCACTAACTATCTGTAATTTATTGATTTAGCCTATTTTGGCTACCCTGCCCCAATAGGCCCCTTTTTTTTCTTCTTCTGTATTTTCTCAGCTCTCGCTTTTGTATGAATAGTTGTAGTAACCGTAACCGTAATAACTCAATGCTTTCTTCTCGGTCGCGTTCAGAATCACACCTTTAACTTCAATGCCCGATTGCTCAAAACGGTTTCGAGCAACATCAATTTCTTTCACGGTATTCATACCAAAGCGTGCCACCATCAGTGTTGTGCCAGCCAATGCACCCACAATACTTGGGTCAGTCACCGCAAGTACTGGCGGCGTGTCGACAATCACCAAATCGTAGAGTTCACTCGCCCATTCCATTAACTCTTTAAAGCGCGGATGCATGAGTAATTCAGATGGATTTGGCGGCACTTGACCACGCGTCATGATGTCTAGATTGTCAACTTGAGTAGTCTTAATTGCCTCATTTAAACCTATCTTGCCACATAAAAAATCAGATAAACCATTTTCCCATGCCAAACCAAAGGGTTGGTGCAGGTTACCTTTACGCATGTCGGCATCGATCAACAGTACTTTTTGCCCTGTTTTGGCCGCAACGGCCGAGAAGTTCGTCGACACAAAGGATTTACCAATCCCTGGCGCCGGGCCAGAGATCATCAACACATTATTCTTCGCTTCCATCATGGCAAAGTGAAGGCTCGTGCGTAAACCACGTAACGCTTCGACGGAAAGGTCTGCGGGGTTGGATTCAGCAAGCAATGTTAGTTCTTGATTCTGTTTGCGATGGCGCTTGAGTTTGTTAGACAGCTCAAGCTGTAGGTTCGATTTGGGCACACTGGCATAAACAGAAAGGCCAATTTGTTCGATGTCATCGGGGTTTTCCACACCGCGATGTAACGCGGCTTTCACTAAAACAAAGGCTACACTCAGCATGCCGCCAAGTAGCGTCGCGAGTACTACAATTAACGCTTTTTTAGGTTTCACGGGGGCCGCGTATGCTTCCGCACGATCCAATATCCGCACATTGCCCACGGTGCCCGCCACGGAAAAATCATGAACATTCCCGTAAATAAAGGCTTCCCAGAACCTTCAAAAGGTACTCCGGATCCATCGCGCACATCGCTCTTTTGTGTTTAATACTCGCTTTTAGTGTCGTTTCACTTTTTAGCATGTTTAAACACATCTGTCTGATCCTTGCGAAATTCTCTGCTCGTTCTTCCGCTCGTTTACGGCAAGCATCTTCACCAAATGCAGTATCCAACATCCAATGCATCGACTCGACTAACCAGTGCGAGCGTGAAGCATTTAACAATTCTTTAGCACTGAGCGCTTTCGAACTAATATAATATCGCACCGTTACTTCTGACTCTTGGGCCACTGCTGATTCTTGTCTAATCGATACCACAATTCCCATCGTTTTTAGCCCTGGCCAATCAAACTCAAGATCGCCCAAAACACTTAAATCTTCATTCACTAAAGCCAGTCGTGTTTCCTGTCTGCCTCGCGATTTTTCTTGGGTACTGTAAGAATCACCATCATGTTTTTGCAGCATGCTCATATCAAAATAGTTATCAAAAGCTTGCTCAAGTCGGCCTTGATTTCCTTTCACGGCCAGCAAGTAATCAGCGTTTTTTTCAAGGATCTTTTGCGCGATTTTCTTTTGGCATCCCATCGCATCAATTGTGACTAAACAACCCGATATATCAAGCAGTTGAAGCAACTCAGGGATAGCGGTTATCTCATTGGACTTCTCGTAAACTTTATGTTGTCCAAGGCACACGCCATTCTCTGTCGCAAACGCATTAACCATATGGATAGCACCAAGCCCACGGGAATCATCATAAGAGCCACGCACGGTTTTACCGTCTATGGCGATCACTTCACCGTCCGTCAGTTCACAGCAGGATTTCATCCATTCGATAAAACACTTTTGTAAGCGTGTCGCGCTAATCATTCCCATCACTCTTGCAATGGTAATGGCAGAGGGAACACCATGACTAAAATCACCAAAGCGTTTGAGAAAATCTAACCATCTAGTGCCGTAAAGATGGATAGCTTTCCAGTCATCTTGACCGGAAAGCACCGCGCAAATTGTTAACAAAATGATATCAGTTAACTTGTGCTCGACTTTACCTTGTTGGCGATAATCTGGGATGGCATCGAAATACATAAATGGGTGCTGGTTACTCATCGTTGGACCTCCAATTTGTCTATGGAGGTATTAGAAAACACTGAAAATGATCTACAAATCGATCATCGGATAATTGATTGTTGTGTGATAGCGCTAACTCATAAAGTTCAAAATTTGAGAACCTGCTACACTACGAAGCCTGTAAATACGGGCATGTTCATGAATTTTCCCTGCTTCCGTGAGGCTGTGTTTGACATTTGGCAGATTATCTTTCAGAAACGCTAAGCTTTTTTCAGCCTCTGCTGACTTGCGCTCAACATTTTGTAGAAAATAGTTTTGCGCAATGTCATTCAGTATTCCTGTAATTTCACCTCTGTTTTCACCGGTAAAACTGAGTTCCAAAATACCGGTTTGCTTGCCTCGTTCACTCACAGATAAGTTTTGCTTCAACCAATCTATGGCATCAAGAGGACTGCGTTTGCGAATCGAAAATTCAAAACCGTCTTTCGCGTTCAAATCCGTGACAAATAATTCAACTCCATCCTTTTTCACCAGTTCTCCCGCTTGCCCTTCAAGAACCAACTTGTCATTACGAAGTAGTTGATAAGATTGAGCACCGCTATCGAGCACCAAGATAGAAAAACGATCGTCTTCGACTTGGCGAGGAATAGTAAAACGACTCACGTTCACAACATTGCGTTCACCTGTTAAACGCGCAAGCCCCTTTCCCAGCACTGGGATATATTCAGGAGTTACGACGGTAGTTAGGGAAGGTGCGAACAAGTTCCTGATATGAGATCATCATATTCATCCGGAGCGCATCCCAGAGGGACATCATGAGCCATCAACTCACCTTCGCCGATAGTGAATTCAGCACTAAGCGCCGTCAGACCCGAAGTTTGCGGGAAAAAAATCGGCCCAGATCCGCGAAATTTTAATCAGCGAGTCAGCTTGGGAAGAAATGACCTGCTTATTCGCACCTTCCCTAAGGATTTTTCTCGCCGAATATCATTACACCAACGAACGAAACACAATGAAAACTCATCTGGATCAATCAAACCCACTATTCGCGCCAAAGTATCGTGACTAGGCACACCAGAAGAGTAGTCACTAAACTTACGAAACCAGGTTAAATTTTCCTCACCAAAGCCTTCGATTTCATCCCAAGTCTTCATTCCGCACAGCATCGCTGTCACCACCTGGAATATCACTTCAAAGAAATTATAGGTCGATTTTCTTGTCTGACGAGTATCACTCAATATGCTAAAATGCTCTTTAAATTCGCTGTAATCCATATTCGTCTTATCCTGCTTTATCTTTAACAGTATAAGATCACGCCAAGATCGCTAATTCAATCTATTTCTGAAAATTTTATCCCGAAATTCGATTAAAAGGTGCGTCAATAACATGCGCGGACCGTGATCCCTTGAAGAATCTGTTTAGCAAAGCTACCGCCCTACGTTGTACACGCATGATCGGAGCGAATTAATATTCTGTTTTTATGTGGCAGAGATTATGCTCGGATGGTGTATGGATATCAACCACAAAAGCGGCATGAAGTGCTGAAATTAATCAACCCATCTATCAACAATAATTAAGGAAGGTGCGAACAAGTCCCTGATATGAGATCATGTTTGTCATCTGGAGCCATGGAACAGGGTTCATCATGAGTCATCAACTTACCTTCGCCGACAGTGAATTCAGCAGTAAGCGCCGTCAGACCAGAAAAGAGATTTTCTTGTCCCGCATGGAGCAGATTCTGCCATGGCAAAACATGGTGGAAGTCATCGAGCCGTTTTACCCCAAGGCGGGTAATGGCCGGCGACCTTATCCGCTGAAACCATGCTACGCATTCACTGCATGCAGCATTGGTACAACCTGAGCGATGGCGCGATGGAAGATGCTCTGTACGAAATCGCCTCCATGCGTCTGTTTGCCCGGTTATCCCTGGATAGCGCCTTGCCGGACCGCACCACCATCATGAATTTCCGCCACCTGCTGGAGCAGCATCAACTGGCCCGCCAATTGTTCAAGACCATCAATCGCTGGCTGGCCGAAGCAGGCGTCATGATGACTCAAGGCACCTTGGTCGATGCCACCATCATTGAGGCACCCAGCTCGACCAAGAACAAAGAGCAGCAACGCGATCCGGAGATGCATCAGACCAAGAAAGGCAATCAGTGGCACTTTGGCATGAAGGCCCACATTGGTGTCGATGCCAAGAGTGGCCTGACCCACAGCCTGGTCACCACCGCGGCCAACGAGCATGACCTCAATCAGCTGGGTAATCTGCTGCATGGAGAGGAGCAATTTGTCTCAGCCGATGCCGGCTACCAAGGGGCGCCACAGCGCGAGGAGCTGGCCGAGGTGGATGTGGACTGGCTGATCGCCGAGCGCCCCGGCAAGGTAAGAACCTTGAAACAGCATCCACGCAAGAACAAAACGGCCATCAACATCGAATACATGAAAGCCAGCATCCGTGCCAGGGTGGAGCACCCGTTTCGCATCATCAAGCGACAGTTCGGCTTCGTGAAAGCCAGATACAAGGGGTTGCTGAAAAACGATAACCAACTGGCGATGTTATTCACGCTGGCCAACCTGTTTCGGGCGGACCAAATGATACGTCAGTGGGAGAGATCTCACTAAAAACTGGGGATAACGCCTTAAATGGCGAAGAAACGGTCTAAATAGGCTGATTCAAGGCATTTACGGGAGAAAAAATCGGCTCAAACATGAAGAAATGAAATGACTGAGTCAGCCGAGAAGAATTTCCCCGCTTATTCGCACCTTCCTTAAGCCAATGTTAAGGAACAATATGGGTAGCAAAATCGCAGGTGTGGTTTTCTTATACTTCGCTGTCTGGGGAATGGCTTCAGTGATTGAATTGCAGTACTGGCGTAACGCTGATACCTATCCTGTCTGGCTGACAAAACATCTCCGGATCTCTCCTGAAAATAACGACAAGAGCCTGATAAGGATAGAAATGGAAACCTTTGACAAGGTATGTGGTGATAAAAGGGGCCTCCTTGCCGTCACCCAAAAACAAAACGGTATGTTTATGCGCTGTGATGATTCCCCCGGTTTTTTTTCATGGTTCAGTGGCGTTTACAAAGTCAATTAATCAGATAACGTGTTGCACTTTCAATATGTTACCCACATGGTTATCCCCCGTTACTGTGGGTAATCAATATATTGTGTCTCTGGCAGCTGCTTTTCCTACCATATGTTGTCCCTGCCCGTTCTATTTTGTGATCGGACAGTGTGAAAAACGACATCACAGTGGAGACGCTGCTGACGGGATGATGTTCATCCAGGGTCGTAAGATCGGCCGATACTGGTTACCCGCCGGACGAAGGGCCGGCCAACGCGCAGCGTCGGTAGCTGGCTTTAAAAATGCTGGCGGAAATTTAAAGATGAAGCCGCATACTCTGCGAAATTTTGCAAATTTCACTCAACATGCTTCGTTCAGATCCCAACAGAGCTTTCACCATCGCCTGTAACAGCCGTCCTGCTGCGTGATAACTCCGCTCAACGGGTTGCTGGCGACAAGCCAATACCTGTTCGTGACAGGCATTGATTGAACCGTTGTCCCTAACTAATAATGTGCCGACGATGCAGGTGGGGCCGTGGTCCCAGGGAGATAACCTGACCGGCGATACAGGTGGGACCGTGGTCCCAGACAGATAACCTGACCGGCGATACAGGTGGGACCGTGGTCCCAGGCAGATAACCTGACCGACGAAGCAGGTGGGACCGTGGTCCCAGGCAGATAAGCTGACAGACGATGCAGGTGGGACCGTGGTCCCAGGCAGATAACCTGACTGGCGATACAGGTGGGACCGTGGTCCCAGGCAGATAAGCTGACAGACGATGCAGGTGGGACCGTGGTCCCAGGCAGATAACCTGACCGGCGATACAGGTGGGACCGTGGTCCCAGGCAGATAAGCTGACAGACGATGCAGGTGGGACCGTGGTCCCAGGCAGATAACCTGACCGGCGATACAGGTGGGACCGTGGTCCCAGGCAGATAAGCTGACCGGCGATACAGATGGGACCGTGGTCCCAGGCAGAAAAGCTGACCGGCGATGCAGGTGGGACCGTGGTCCCAGGCAGATAACCTGACCGGCGATACAGGTGGGACCGTGGTCCCAGGCAGATAAGCTGACCGACGACGCAGGTGGGACCGTGGTCCCAGGGAGATAACCTGAGCGGCGATACAGATGGGACCGTGGTCCCAGAGAGAATATTCAGGCCAGTTATGTTTTCTGGCCTGTGAGAAAGGAAATGAAGTAAAGGGAGATCACCGTAGACTAAAGCGTGTCCGCATCAGACTCCTGGTTTCTCAAGCTCCTTAAGAATGGCTTCTATTTTCTCTATACACTCCGCAGGAATGCGGGACCTATCCAGGTTAAGCACCATTTTATCGCCCTTATACAATGCTGTTGCCCCTGGAGCAAACTGATGACGTGAGCTCAGATTAACTCTTGATGCGGGAGATTGTTTCAGTACGGATGTTAAAAGACTAATGACCTCTTCAGCTTCAAAGATTAGTCCCGCTTTCTTCTGATCGTGGAGAGTCTCAGCCTGCTGCTTCAGTAATTCTTCTTTATCTGCAAAAGCCTTCTGAAGGGCTTCACCTGACCGGGCAGACAGTTCTCCAGGATGTGCAAACAGGGCAACAACGGATTTAGGCAATTTGGCCGTATTGATACAGCGGGTAATGATCTTACGAGAGATGTTTTCCGCATCGGCAAGCGCAGAAATATTTCCTGCAAACTCATTCTGCAGCCGGCTTGTATAACGCAGGCCACGTTCATAAGCACTCGTCGGCCGATAATCGTTACCCAGTCGGGACAATGCAGCCATCTGCTCATCGTCCAGTTCACCAACCAGAACGCGATAATCACTTTCCGTCAGGATTGCGGCTTTACGGCGACGGCTGCCGTCGGCAATTTCTATGACATCAGAAACCCGGCGGCCGAAAGCTGGAGTCTGCTGACCGGTCAGTAAAAATGAAGGAATGAGATCATCCAGAGCATCTTCGGTAAGTAGTTCCTGATCGCGCTCATTGCCTGACCATACGCGTGAAGCGCTCTCAACAGAGTCTCCCCGGAGCACCTCAAGGGTAAATTTCACTTCCCGTCCACATACCGGAAGAGAGATTGCATTACCGCGGGCCATAGCACCCACGCGCGCAATTAATGAATCCACCATCGGCGCGGCCGGCGCCGGTGATGAAGTATCTTCAGTCGATTGAGTATATGTGGTATGTCTTGGAATGACAGGAGCACGCTTCATTATCTAATCTCCCAGCGTGGTTTAATCAGACGATCAAAAATCTCATTGCAAACAGGCTCCCAGATAGAGAGGGCATTACGCCAGGCACCGGTTGAAGAACGTTGATCAATAGCCTGTTCAAAAACGGTTCTCATACGGATCTGACCTTTACCGACTTCATCCGTTTCGCGCACAACATTTTTAAGGACCATGCTTCCCCAGGCATCCCGAATTTGTTCTTCCATCCACGGGGACTGTGAGCCATTATTATTACTGTATTTGGTAAGCAGAATACGGACATCTGGCTCGAAGCCTTTAAGATCCACGTTCTTAAGCAGGTCACGAAGCATATCGAAAAACTGCAGTGCGGAGGTGTAGTCGAACAGCTCTGCCGGAGTAGGGACAATCAGAACATCAGCAGCGCATACAACATTTATCGTACCGATACCAAGGTTGGGTGCACTGTCGATAACTATCACGTCATAATCATGAGCGACAGTTTCAATGGCCAGACGGAGCATCAGGTGCGGGTCAGCAGGTAATTTGCCTTCGTCAAATTTCCCCATCAGCTCGGTTTCAATGCGGTGCAGTGCCAGACAGGACGGGATGATATCAAGGCCAGGCCAGCAGGTGGGCTTTATAGCGTAGCTGGCGTCATCCTTTTCCCCAAGATAAAAGGGCAGGAGAGTGTCCTCAGCATGAATATGAAGATCGGGCACCCATCCGTGATACATAGAAGCAGTTCCCTGTGGGTCATTGCCTTCAACAAGCAGAACACGGAGTCCTTTCAGAGCAAGATCCTGAGCCAGGTGAACGGATACTGAGGTTTTGTAAACACCACCTTTGTGAGCTGCAACGCCAATCACCGGCGGAAACGCATCTTCAGCACGGCGCAGTCGTGTACCAAATACATCCCGCATGTGATTGATTTGTTCGATGGTATAACCAACGCGTTGCTCAACTCTCCCACGGGTTTCCATATCAGGGTGCGGCAGCCGGCCAGCTTTCTCGGCATCCCTGATAGCCTGAGATGACACGCCAACTAAATCTGCCGCTTCACCAATCCTCCAGCGCCGGGTTATTTTCCGGGCTTCCGGACTGTCATCATTAAACTGTGCAATGGCGATTGCTTTCGTCATTTCATGACCAACACTTATGCACTGGTTGAGTGTATCCATGAGTCCCATACTGAACATCCTTTAATCATCACTTTGCATTATTTTATTAAATCTTGGAATTTATTGCAAAGCAACAATAAAATCGCAAAGCACACGAAAAAGTGCAAAGTGAACCACATTGGGTAATGAAAGAACGCAGGGGATTACAAAAGAGTACATACCGCAGTCAATATTAATCACTGCCGCTCGCCGCAGTAAGCGATCTCACACAGTGAGAAAGCGGCGAGGAAGCGGAAAATCACAGAACTCACAGATTGCACGTACGTCGGGTTGCTAAAGATGACTCGGGATCAGCCAGTTATAATGAAATTGACTGCGGTATGTAATATATTGACTATGGTATGATGCTTACCGCATCTGTAGGAAAGACGACTCAGCATACCGCAGTCAATGTTTCATTGTTGTACCTGTAGATTTCAATCTTCCAGAGCGTATTCAGGAAAATCAGGCCAGGGTTCTGGATATCTGGTGTGGCGCTTCCGGCCTTGTATCTGGGTTATTCATGGTCTCGATCCAATAATTGATCCCAAGGAGATCATAGTGAGATCCAAAAGAGATCCCCGGATCGCTCCAGCATGCGCTGTAACTGGCTTTAACGTCTGTCTGGATCGACTGCGGAATGTAAAATGTTGACTGTTATATGCATAATCTAATACTGTGATATGCAACGGTATTTACTGAGGTATGTATATCCGTTGACTGCGATACGTATTACTACATCCTTTTGTGGATAACCGTTGAGGATCAAGATGACGAGCGAAAATAATAGCTTACTTCTGAACCTTCAGGAAGTTGATAAGACAACCGGTGAAGTTGTTAAGCTGGATGTCAACAGCACCAGTACCGTGCAGCCAGTAGCGCTCATGAGACTCGGTCTCTTCGTCCCAACTCTGAAATCAACAGGGAAGAGCAAGGCGAACCAGAAAAACGTTACAGACGCGACTGAGGAGCTTGTACAGCTGGCCATTGCCAAAAGCGAAGGATACACTGACGTTAAGATCACCGGTTCGCGTCTTGATATGGACACGGATTTTAAAGTCTGGCTGGGGATAATTCGCTCCATGTCGGAGTATGGGGTAAAAAGTGACACCCTGGAACTGTCGTTCGTCGAATTCGTTAAGATGTGCGGATTTGATTCCCGTCGTTCAAACAAAAAAATGCGCGATCGCATCAGTAATTCCCTGTTTAAACTCGCCTCGGTTACGCTGAAGTTCCAGAGCGAGACCAAAGGATGGACCACCCATCTGGTGCAGTCAGCCTATTATGACATCAACGAGGATATCGTTGAGATCAAGGCTGAACCTAAGCTGTTTGAGCTTTACCACATGGACAGAAGGGTACTGCTGCGGCTGAAAGCCATTGACGCCCTGCAGCGCAAGGAATCAGCCCAGGCGCTTTATACCTACATCGAAAGTCTTCCCCAGAATCCTGCACCTATTTCCATGAAACGGATGCGTGGCCGGCTGAATCTCACCTCAAATGTCTATACGCAGAACCACACGGTGCGTAAGGCGATGGAGCAGCTGCGGGATATTGGTTATCTGGATTACACCGAGTTTAAACGTGGCCGAGCCACCTATTTCAGCGTGCATTATCGCAACCCCAAACTCATCAGTAGTCCTGTGAAGGTTCCGCGCAAAGAGGAAGAAGAGAAGGCGCCAGAGCAAAATTATGACGAAGTCATTAAGGCGCTGAAGGCTGCTGGCATCGATCCTCTTAAACTGGCTGAAGCCCTCTCAGCGATGAAGCCAGAAAATTGACTGCGATATGCATATCATGACTGCCGTATGCCGCTAAGGACATTCCATTGACTGTGATATGCATCACGCATACCGCAGTCAATATTTATTCTCTATCATGTCTGCCCGGATCGAACAATATTGACTGTCATATGTGATTTCGGGTCATGATACGCAGATATTGACTACGGAATGCGGGTTTAATGGGGGTAATCCCTGGTCTGTTCACCATTCCATGGGGGATAACATGCCACAGTCAATTTTTCAGTAACGCTCTATATCCCTTACGAAAATCTCAATCGGGTGCTGAGACGGTCATGTTACCTGACGGTATCCGTTCCCCTGTGTACTGCAGGTTTAGCCCGGCAGGATGAGACTGCAGCTGTCTGTATAACCCGGCGCCAGCTTCACACTGTTAAATGCGATCAGGAAACGGGAGCCGAATGGCAGAAAGGTGTTGGCTAGAGATGGTGAATGACTTTCGCCGTTAACGGGATGATTTGCTGAGCTTCCAGGAAAAAACGCACCGTGGGATGCACGGGCAGAATGCCTGCATTTTGCCCTGTCTTGACTGCGGTATGTTGATGCCAGCAGAATTGCAGGTCACCGGGTAAGGGGTCCGCTTGGAAAACGGAATCTATGGTCACTCCCGTTTTTGCAACACCGATTTTGACGATAAATTGGCTTGCTTGAATCTATCCGGCGTCTGAATGGGATTTTATTCCCGCGCCTCGATGAGTTCCGCGCCTGATGAACCTCCAGAAAATATACGGCTTCAATGAGCCTTTCCGTTTTACAGGTTCCTCAACAGGCCGGTGGGCCGTTAGGGAAGGTGCGAATAAGCGGGGAAATTCTTCTCGGCTGACTCAGTCATTTCATTTCTTCATGTTTGAGCCGATTTTTTCTCCCGTAAATGCCTTGAATCAGCCTATTTAGACCGTTTCTTCGCCATTTAAGGCGTTATCCCCAGTTTTTAGTGAGATCTCTCCCACTGACGTATCATTTGGTCCGCCCGAAACAGGTTGGCCAGGGTGAATAACATCGCCAGTTGGTTATCGTTTTTCAGCAACCCCTTGTATCTGGCTTTCACGAAGCCGAACTGTCGCTTGATGATGCGAAACGGGTGCTCCACCCTGGCACGGATGCTGGCTTTCATATATTCGATGTTGATGGCCGTTTTGTTCTTGCGTGGATGCTGTTTCAAGGTTCTTACCTTGCCGGGGCGCTCGGCGATCAGCCAGTCCACATCCACCTCGGCCAGCTCCTCGCGCTGTGGCGCCCCTTGGTAGCCGGCATCGGCTGAGACAAATTGCTCCTCTCCATGCAGCAGATTACCCAGCTGATTGAGGTCATGCTCGTTGGCCGCGGTGGTGACCAGGCTGTGGGTCAGGCCACTCTTGGCATCGACACCAATGTGGGCCTTCATGCCAAAGTGCCACTGATTGCCTTTCTTGGTCTGATGCATCTCCGGATCGCGTTGCTGCTCTTTGTTCTTGGTCGAGCTGGGTGCCTCAATGATGGTGGCATCGACCAAGGTGCCTTGAGTCATCATGACGCCTGCTTCGGCCAGCCAGCGATTGATGGTCTTGAACAATTGGCGGGCCAGTTGATGCTGCTCCAGCAGGTGGCGGAAATTCATGATGGTGGTGCGGTCAGGCAAGGCGCTATCCAGGGATAACCGGGCAAACAGACGCATGGAGGCGATTTCGTACAGAGCATCTTCCATCGCGCCATCGCTCAGGTTGTACCAATGCTGCATGCAGTGAATGCGTAGCATGGTTTCCAGCGGATAAGGTCGCCGGCCATTGCCCGCCTTGGGGTAAAACGGCTCGATGACTTCCACCATGTTTTGCCATGGCAGAATCTGCTCCATGCGGGACAAGAAAATCTCTTTTCTGGTCTGACGGCGCTTACTGCTGAATTCACTGTCGGCGAAGGTAAGTTGATGACTCATGATGAACCCTGTTCCATGGCTCCAGATGACAAACATGATCTCATATCAGGGACTTGTTCGCACCTTCCCTTACACTCATGATTAACCCTCTTCAATTTTATTTTGCTGAGAAATGTAGTTATAAAGTTTCATAGCCGTAAAGATGAGATTAGCAAAATCAGGATGCCACATAACACATCACATGATTTATGCCCGCCAGTGACTAAATATTTCTCAACGAGGTGCTGTATAATAAAGGATATTCCGGAACTGAGCGCATTCAGTCTTTCTGAATAATTAAACGTGAATAGACAGTAGCTTTACCCGGATCCATCTGGGAAGTCGATGCCATTTGATCGCTTACTTGCACAATTTTCCAGCCTTGTTTTGCCAGTTCAGGAAGAGTACCTTTGACGCCTCCCCCGCAGGTGAAAACGGTACTGTCATTAATATCTTGCCGACCGCTTGCCAAAGCACTGACTTCAGGCGAACCACAAAAATGCGCTTCTCCGGCAACAACCGATGCGCTCATACTCAGTAAGGCCGTAACAATTAATGTCTTTTTCATTTTCCTCTTCTTTGTGATGGTTAACTCCGCCAGAAAAATTAATCTTAATGCATGATCTATTTATAAGTCCAGACGCTATATTAATTTGGAAATCGTAAGTCTGAGTCTCCATAAGCTGGATTGTGTCAGGTTTGGCTTAAATCCATTTTTAGCCAACTGATGTTCCGTTGGTTTGACAAGTTTAAAGCCAGCTTCTGTGAGACATGTCACCTTTTCAGCGCAGGGTAAGGACCCTGTCATTTCAGTCAGCATAAAAGAGGCACTGTTGCAAATAGTCGGTGGTGATAAACTTATCATCCCCTTTTGCTGATGGAGCTGCACATGAACCCATTCAAAGGCCGGCATTTTCAGCGTGACATCATTCTGTGGGCCGTACGCTGGTACTGCAAATACGGCATCAGTTACCGTGAGCTGCAGGAGATGCTGGCTGAACGCGGAGTGAATGTCGATCACTCCACGATTTACCGCTGGGTTCAGCGTTATGCGCCTGAAATGGAAAAACGGCTGCGCTGGTACTGGCGTAACCCTTCCGATCTTTGCCCGTGGCACATGGATGAAACCTACGTGAAGGTCAATGGCCGCTGGGCGTATCTGTACCGGGCCGTCGACAGCCGGGGCCGCACTGTCGATTTTTATCTCTCCTCCCGTCGTAACAGCAAAGCTGCATACCGGTTTCTGGGTAAAATCCTCAACAACGTGAAGAAGTGGCAGATCCCGCGATTCATCAACACGGATAAAGCGGCCGCCTATGGTCGCGCGCTTGCTCTGCTCAAACGCGAAGGCCGGTGCCCGTCTGACGTTGAACACCGACAGATTAAGTACCGGAACAACGTGATTGAATGCGATCATGGCAAACTGAAACGGATAATCGGCGCCACGCTGGGATTTAAATCCATGAAGACGGCTTACGCCACCATCAAAGGTATTGAGGTGATGCGTGCACTACGCAAAGGCCAGGCCTCAGCATTTTATTATGGTGATCCCCTGGGCGAAATGCGCCTGGTAAGCAGAGTTTTTGAAATGTAAGGCCTTTGAATAAGACAAAAGGCTGCCTCATCGCTAACTTTGCAACAGTGCCTTCGCGCCGCTATGGTGACCTCAAGCAGGTACTGGTGCCGATGATCGCGGCGCAGGAAAATGCAAAACTGGCCGTGCCTTCCAACCCACAGGATTGGCTGGCAGACAGAAAGGCGCGACTCACGATCGCTCTTAAGCGGCTGGCCCGGGCTGCCCGTAACGGCACTATTCCGCACGGTAGCATAGAAGATGGAACGTTGCGGATCGACAGGTTGACAGCAGACGTGCCGGATGGTGCCGAGGCACTCATACTGGATCTGTATCGCCGAATGCCGTCCGTTCGGATTACCGACATGCTGCTTGAAGTTGATGCAGCCCTTGGTTTCACAGATGCGTTTACCCATCTGAGAACCGGGGCTCCATGTCGCGACCGGATCGGTCTGCTCAACGTCCTGCTCGCTGAAGGGCTCAATCTGGGCCTGCGTAAGATGGCGGAAGCTACAAACACGCATGATTACTGGCAGCTCTCACGCCTTGCCCGCTGGCATGTTGAAAGCGAAGCCATGAACCAGGCATTGGCAATTGTGGTGGCCGCGCAGGGTAAACTGCCGATGTCACGCGTCTGGGGGATGGGCACGTCAGCATCGAGCGATGGTCAGTTTTTCCCGACAGCGCGGCATGGCGAAGCCATGAACATGGTCAATGCCAAATATGGTTCTGTTCCCGGCCTCAAAGCGTATACTCACGTAAGCGACCAGTTCGCGCCATTCGCTTGTCAGTCGATCCCGGCGACCGTGAGCGAGGCACCGTATATTCTCGATGGACTACTGATGAACGAGGTCGGTCGCCATGTTCGCGAACAGTATGCCGATACAGCAGGATTCACCGACCATTTGTTCGGAGCCAGTAGCCTGCTCGGCTACAATCTCGTTCTGCGAATCAGGGATCTGCCATCGAAGCGGTTGTACGTATTTAATCCCGATACGACCCCCAGGGAGTTACGCAAGTTGGTAGGTGGAAAAGCCCGGGAGGATCTTATCGTTGCGAACTGGCCTGATATTTTCCGTTGTGCCGCGACGATGACCGCTGGCAAAATCAGGCCCAGCCAACTCCTGCGCAAGCTCGCTTCTTACCCACGACAAAACAACCTTGCAGTTGCGCTTCGTGAAGTTGGTCGTATTGAACGGACCCTTTTCATTATTGAGTGGATCCTGGATACGGACATGCAGCGGCGTGCTCAGATCGGTCTTAACAAGGGAGAGGCCCACCATGCGCTCAAAAATGCGCTCCGTATCGGGAGGCAGGGGGAAATTCGCGATCGCACGACAGAGGGGCAGCACTACCGAATCGCTGGGCTCAATTTATTGACTGCGGTGATCATTTACTGGAATACCGTCCATCTTGGTCATGCCGTCACGGAGCGGCGGAACGAAGGGTTGGATGTTCCCCCTGAATTTCTTCCCCACATATCCCCATTGGGCTGGGCGCACATTCTACTGACTGGCGAATATCTTTGGCCCAAGGAACCGAAAGCTTAGGGTGTCATTTCGCCCTCAGCCGGAACCGACCCCTTTTAGAGGGTATGGCTTAGCAGGGTAAGGGATGGATTGACGATCCCTATTGATCCACGACCGGCTTCGCCGGGCTTCGTCGGCCTACCAGCCCAGGAATATGTAAGCCTGGCGCACCGACTTTCATGCGCTAACGCGCATACAGTGGACTGGCTGCGCCCTGCTCACCACTCATGACACCCTCTTTCAGGTTGGAGTCAGTTTGGGTATAGAAAAATTTTGTGCGTTAAGTGCATTATCAACTTTAGGATCTGTTATCCCTCTCATAGAGTTTGCCTACGAAACGTTTTATCAATTAACATTCGGCTATGCCTTACTGGCACATTTATAAATATCAATTATCGACCGTATGCGGCCGACTTATAACGGAGTTTACGTGGGCTTTGTCGTTGACGCTGGTAATAGATTGGTTACGGTCGACCACTCGCATAATAATTTTTGTATCACTACGCCCCAGGGAAATCCGGCTGAGATCACCTTCGGAACGTTAAAGGTAACGTCTATATTCTCGCGAACGAAGGGTAAGCGCGACATCAGCGCCCCCGGCGATAATAGTCCTATGTTGTATGTGTTGAAGGGACTTCACAACTTACGTACACGGCGGCGCGACATTGGCATGTTACATGCCAGTTTCCGTGAAATTCTACCAACATACGTAAATGGTGGCTTTCAGTGGGATTGGATTGTTTCGTTACCTTCATCGAGCCCGGTTTGTAGCCGCTTTGCTGAACGGGTTTACAAACTCACACAGCAAGGCGTTTGCCAGCATAACGCGCTAGTTAAAATAACCGCCGTTGAGGTGCTACGCAGTGTCGACGCTTTGCATATTAAAGCGACGGATAAAACCGTACTTAAGACAGATATTTTCCGGTTTATAAGCACTTATGGCGAAGAAGCACCCTTTCAAATTAAATCAATTCGCCGAGTTAAGCTGCGTAAACATATCAACCCGCTAACATGGGGGCGTGTATGGGCTACACCGCCGCCTAAAGGGATTCTGCTTATCGATGACATGGTAACTTCAGGAGCCTCTTTGGTGAACGCTGAGGCGATATTAAAGCACCGCTATCCACTGGCGCGCATCGAGGCTCTCACTCTGTTTGGATCATCTAAGTGACAACCGGTTGTGGTTGCAATATGCCCGATGAGATATTATTATACTATTGTGGTTGACGAGATCGTCAGTCACAGAGCTGGTATGAGCGGCCTAGCTCTATAAATTATATAACGTCGCCCGCGCTGCGCGTGTGTAGCCTGGCTGTAAGAGCCAAGATTCACTTCTTAGAGAGCGGCTGAGACAACTAGCAGGTTGTAAAATTGCTGTAATGGTGAAGGGCGTCCGACAGGACGCCTTTTGTCGTTTATGAGCCAATTAAAAGCCCCCGCTGATTCTGTTTCTCACAGAACGTACGATGTCCTTTAATTGACCCTCAAACCTCATCTTTAAAGTCCCTTTTTTTTCTCCTGCGTGATTTTACCGGCAGCCATCTTGGCCTTGCGGGCGATACGCTGCTCTATTCTGCGTATTTTTACGCTGAATCCGTCATGGTACCTGAGTTTTTCCTCAATGCGTTTTTCTCTGTCCCTGTGTTCAAAAGAGGGGGGTGACAAGCGGTAGGCTGAACGCAGCTCCCGTGAGAGTTCCACGGCCTTAAATCCCAGCAACGAAAAAATCTTTTGCCGCGTGGCGTAAAAACCATCGCCCGAGCCGTCATCATCCTCATTTGCTTCCATCAGTGCTCGGGGCGTGTCGTTTTGCAGGCTTACAATGGCGCGCACTCTGTCACTGATGCTGAGGGGCAATAACTCTTTGTTAGGTAGGGGTCGTCTCAGAAAACGGAATCTATGGTCACTCCCGTTTTTGCAACACCGATTTTGACGACAAGTTGGCTTGCTTGAATCTATCCGGCGTCTGAATGGGATTTTATTCCCGCGCCTTGATGAGTTCCGCGCCTGATGAACCTCCAGAAAATATACGGCTTCAATGAGCCTTTCCGTTTTACAGGTTCCTCAACAGGCCGGTGGGCCGTTAGTATCATCAATATCAGTATTCGCAAAACCAGATCAGTAATTCTTTAAACCGGTGTATTTCTGCCGTTATGCTACATAAGTTTGCTGTCGTGCCGTTAGGGCCCAGGCTATTCTGGCCAGCTTGTTTGCCAGAGCACAAGTGACGACAAAGTTGCTTTTCCGGCACAGTAAATCCCTGACCCAATCGGCCAATTTGCCAGACTGGTGTTCCAGTTTTTGTATGAATACCCTGGCACATTGAACCAACAAAGTTCGGATCTTTTTATTACCTCGCTTACTAATTCCCAGCAATGTCGTCCTACCTCCCGTGCTGTACTGCCGAGGTACAAGCCCTGTTGCCGCCGCAAAGTCACGGCTGCTGGCGTACTGCTTCCCGTCGCCAATCTCAGTTGAAATAGTACTCGCTGTCAGTGTTCCGACGCAGGGAATGCTCAGCAAGCGCTGTCCAACCTCATCTTCGTCCAACTTTCGTTTCAACTGGGATTCCAAATCTTTAATCTGCTCAACAAGATAGTGATAATGCTGTTGTAATTTCAGCAATAACTGGCTGAGGTAAAGAGGCAAACTATTATCCTCAAGAATGGTACTCAGTCGGCTAATAACGGCAGCTCCTCGGGGAACGCTAATGCCAAATTCCAGCAGAAAAGCATGCATTTGATTGGTTGTTTTTACCTTATCCTGAACCAGGGATTCACGGACACGATGCAGAGCCCGCATTGCCTGCTGAGATTCCGTTCTGGGCTGCACAAAACGCATAGACGGACGCGATGCAGCTTCACAAATAGCTTCGGCGTCGACAAAGTCGTTTTTATTGCTTTTAACGAACGGGCGGACAAATTGTGGTGATATCAGCTTTGGGGAATGCCCCAACTCTTCCAACTTGCGTGCCATAAAGTGAGAACCGCCACAGGCTTCCATTGCGATGGTTGTAGCGGGGCATGTCGCCAAAAATTCGATCAACTTTGGCCGGGTAAATTTTTTACGGTAAACAGCCTTCCCGCGATGATCCTGGCAATGAATATGGAAAGAGTTTTTACCCAGATCGATACCAATGAGCGCAATGTTTTCCATGATAGTTCTCCGAATGAAAGCCTGTCCTCAGCATAATACCGGGAAGGAGGGAGTGACCATCTCATTAAATAAAGCACGCTAAGCGTGCGTGGAGGCTGGCACCCAGCGGTACAGCGTCGGAATGGACACGCCGAGGTTCTTGGCCACGTCCTTGGGCGGCACCCCGCTGGCCAGCAGCTTCTTGGCCGACTCGATCTTGCTGTCGGTCATCTTCGGCTTGCGGCCGCCTTTGCGGCCGAGCTGCTTGGCGACTTCCAGCCCGGCGCGGGTGCGCTCGACGGTCAGCTCGCGCTCCATTTCGGCAAGGCTCGCCATGACGTGGAAGAAGAACCGCCCGGATGGTGTGCCGGTGTCGATGGAGTCGGTGAGGCTCCTGAACTGGACACCGTGCTTGTGCAGATCGCCGACCAGATCGACCAGTTGCTTGACCGACCGGCCCAGCCGGTCGAGCTTCCAGACGACCAAAGTATCGCCTTCGCGCAGCATTTCGAGCGTCTTGGCCAAGCCAGGCCGGTCTGCCCGCGTGCCACTCACCTTGTCCTCGAAGACCTTTTTACATCCGGCCTTGCTCAAGGCTTCGCGTTGCAGCTCCAGGTTCTGATCCTGCGTCGAGACGCGCGCATAGCCAATCAACATGGCTTGTCTCGCGCCCGGTCGATGCGTTCCTGCATCGCCTGCATCACTTCTTCGTGGGTGTACGATCTGGCGTTGGCGTCGGTGGCTTGCCGCAGGGCTTCCTCAACCTCGCGCGTCATCCGCTCGTAATCCTCCGGCCACAGCGCTTGCTCCATGCGCAGCGACGCCTGACCCAGCAGGTGCAGCAGGCTGAACAGCCGCATGTCGTTGGTGGCGACGATGCGCTCCCGAATCTGCTCCTGAATAGCTTCGCTAGCCCGATGCGCTTGTGGTGTGGCAGTCCCCTCGTAGTCAGCGGGGAATTCCGCTTCCTCGGCAATCCTTGCCCAGGCGCTGGCCAGCGCCTCGATGGTTGACGTGCTCATTTCCGCCGCTCCTGTGCTCTTTGGCGAATCAACCGGCCAAGGGGCCTCGACGCGAAAACCAGCAGCATCACGCCTATCGGATACCAGGTCGAGAAGACCACCAAGGCATCGAAGGCTGGCCGTCCGGTGTTGGTAGGCAGTACGGCGGTCACAGCCATCAACCCGCCGACCGTCCAGATGATGCGCCACACGTAGGGCATCACGCGGGGCACGTAGCCGTCATCGAAAGCGGTCTGGTAGTAGCGGCGCAGGCCGCGCTCGGCAAGCGCCTGGCGCTGCCGCTCCGACAGCGCATCCGTCCGGCCATACCAGCGCCGGAATGGTGGACAGCGCAGCAGCAAAGGGGTGAAGAGGATCATCACCGCCACGATCGCGACACCCCACGCCATGACGGCGCCGGCATCGGGCCGCTTGGCGTTCTCGATCACGGGCGCGAAGACGCCCGGAGCACCGATCATCCAGAACAGCGCAATGTGCTGATGGAAGGAGAGCTTCATTTGCTCATCCACTTGCGCAGCAGGCGCTTTTTCAGGGAGGCGCGTTCTTGCGGGTTGCGTCCCTTGTGATTGGCGATGCGATCCGCCGTGGCGGCCTGGCGCTTGACGGGCCAGTAGGAGCGGCCATCCTTGCCCATCGACCAGACGCTGCTGGCCTGGTTTTCCAGCAGGGGCAGATGGGCGCTCAGGGCTTCGGGCGACGCGCTGGTCAGCGCCGTGCGCTCACGGGTGCGCCAGCGCTGATGCCAGAGCTTCTTGTCCTCGCGCTCGCTGCCGCAGGTCGTGTGCCCGACGATGGGTGTTTTGCGGCGGCTGCGGCTCATAACGTAGTGGTCTCCAAGAACATTCAGGACTGATCCCAGGCGTCGATGGTCAAGACCTGATCGGCAGGACAGGCGGCTACGCGGTCGGGAACTGGATGGTGTTCAGTCTCATGCCGACCCCATTCGATTGATCGCGTCGCTTGCGGCACGCTGCGACGCAAGGAGGTTTGCGACCTGGTTTAGCAGCCGTGTCCGCTGCATGTCTGTTACCTATCTCCCCGACCGCTCATTGGACCAACTCCAGAGATTGGGCTCTATCGCTCAGCCAATACGAAACCGGCATTGGCTGATGCCACAACCGAGACGAACACAAATGGCTCGGTACCTGTATTTCGCGCCCCGTGCACTTGGCCCGGTCTTGCCACGGCTATCTCACCTTCCCTGAGGGCACGAACAATCCCATTGCCCTGAAAGTAATCAGCCATTCCCGACAAAACAGTCCACGTGTCTTGGCCGTGAGGATGAATGTGAGCCGCAATTTCCTGCCCGGGATGGACATGCCAAACCACGATAATTGAGTCTCGGGTTTCAAGCACAACGGAACGAATAGGCTCGCCTTCGGACGGCTGAACATACTCGGCTACAGAAAATATTCTCGATTCAACAGTCATCGGAGATCCCTCTTTCACAGTTGTCGTTACGGTCTTCATCGTCGGCATCCTGACGCACGGCGGGCAATTGCTGGAGCAACGCCGGCAGCCATTCCTGTACCGTCTCCCACACCACATCGAGGTTGATGTCGAAATAGCCGTGAGCCATGCGATTACGCATATTGCGCATGCTGCGCCACGGCACGTCGGCATGCGCCTGGGTGAACTCGACGTAGCCATCCATCACCTTTGTGGCCGCCTCGCCGATGACGATCAGGCTCATGATGACGGCCTGCTGGGTGCGCTTGTCGGCCAAGAAGTCGTCCTTGGCCATCCCTTCCACGAAGCTGCGCGCATCGGTTGCGGCCTGCTGAATGTGGTCGAGGTAATCGGGCAGGCGGTTCTCGCTCATATCGGTTGCGCCTCCGCGAGCACCTTGGCCCGGAACTTCGGCGGCAGGTCGCCGGGAGTCAGCAGATCGACGTCAACGCCGAGCAGCGATTTCAGTTCTTCTTCCAAATCGCCCAAGTCCAACAACGTGGCACCGGGCAGCGCATCGACCAACAGGTCGAGGTCGCTGCCATCCCGGTCGGTGCCATGCAGCACCGAGCCGAAGACGCGCGGGTTCGCGGCGCGAAAGCGGCCTACCGCTTCACGCACTGCGCTTCGCTTCATGTCAAGCACAACAGACGGTCGCATGCGCATCCTTTCTTATCGAAACTCGTTGAGATGATATGCAATCAAGAATAGAATTTCAAGAACTATTTTCGAGGGCACTGTTGCAAAGTTAGCGATGAGGCAGCCTTTTGTCTTATTCAAAGGCCTTACATTTCAAAAACTCTGCTTACCAGGCGCATTTCGCCCAGGGGATCACCATAATAAAATGCTGAGGCCTGGCCTTTGCGTAGTGCACGCATCACCTCAATTCCTTTGATGGTGGCGTAAGCCGTCTTCATGGATTTAAATCCCAGCGTGGCGCCGATTATCCGTTTCAGTTTGCCATGATCGCATTCAATCACGTTGTTCCGGTACTTAATCTGTCGGTGTTCAACGTCAGACGGGCACCGGCCTTCGCGTTTGAGCAGAGCAAGCGCGCGACCATAGGCGGGCGCTTTATCCGTGTTGATGAATCGCGGGATCTGCCACTTCTTCACGTTGTTGAGGATTTTACCCAGAAACCGGTATGCAGCTTTGCTGTTACGACGGGAGGAGAGATAAAAATCGACAGTGCGGCCCCGGCTGTCGACGGCCCGGTACAGATACGCCCAGCGGCCATTGACCTTCACGTAGGTTTCATCCATGTGCCACGGGCAAAGATCGGAAGGGTTACGCCAGTACCAGCGCAGCCGTTTTTCCATTTCAGGCGCATAACGCTGAACCCAGCGGTAAATCGTGGAGTGATCGACATTCACTCCGCGTTCAGCCAGCATCTCCTGCAGCTCACGGTAACTGATGCCGTATTTGCAGTACCAGCGTACGGCCCACAGAATGATGTCACGCTGAAAATGCCGGCCTTTGAATGGGTTCATGTGCAGCTCCATCAGCAAAAGGGGATGATAAGTTTATCACCACCGACTATTTGCAACAGTGCCCTCTATCGTCCATTTCAGCGCTCCTTTTTTGGTTCCCAGACTTTATAGCCGTTACGTTCAACCTCTGCTTTTGCCGCTTTGGTTTTACCCGGTTCTGCTATCGAACGTAGGAGGATCAGCGTTTCAATAGCGAGTGATTCATGCAACATCATCTGTCCTGCCGGTGGGAATGTTACGCCAGATAGCGTTTCGGTTATTGCCTTCAGCTCATCGCGCAGTGAGCCAAAATCCGCATCTGAAGCACGGTCAAAAAGGTAATCCAGTTTGCGATTTACGTCGCTCAGCTGGTTGGTAACTATTTTCAACCCGGACTCCAGATCACCTGGGCCAGCTTCAAGGCAGCGCCGCAAATACTCTGACCGATTACCACCTGAAACCAGGTCTATATAGGCCAAAAGTTCATCTGATACTTTTGCGGTTATTGTTGGCATTCAGTCCTCACTTTGTGCATTTTTTAAACGAAAAAAGGGTGTCTAATACGGTGAAATCATAGTATTACCAAAGTAATAAATAAAAAATTCTTTAAATCAGTAAGTTAGATTGGATTTGTAATACCTGGGTAATACCGCAGCATGGCTAAATTTTGTTTTTTTGCTTTTAAATCAGTGTGATAGCGTGATTTATCACGCTGCGTTAGGTGTATAGCAGGTTAAGGGATAAAAAATCATCTTTTTTTGGTAGGGCGATCTCCGTAGGTTAAGGGGCATTTGGCTAAAAAGCGTCCTATTCTTTGATGGTCATGCTTGCATGACCATCTGAGCAACCAAAAACTACAGATAAACTACAAAAAACGTTTTGCCTTAGTGTTGTAAGACTACAAATAGACTACAATAAAACTACAAATAAACTACAAAAAACGTGACAGACTACAAATAGACTACAATAAAACTACAGATAAACTACAAAACTCGATTGACCCCTTCTTACGAGTGTTGTAGAGTCATTTTCATACAACGGAGGGGGTTATGAATAAACCAGCAGATCTGAAACCCCGCAACTTATCGGCTGCTGTCAGATTGCGCCTAAATGAAATCGAGAACTGGCTGGACAGAGGGCTAACGCGGCATGAAATTGCTGAAATCCTCGACAGCGAATACAGCTTTTCGGTAACAGCCAAAGGGCTTGAGATGGCACTGTATAGAACGCGGCAAAACCGAAAAAATGTATTGCACAATACGCATGATAAGAGTAGCGCGAAGGGTGCAGCGGAAAGTGTATTGCACAATACACAACCGTCTGAGCCTGAAGTGCAGGAAAGTAAAAAAGCAGAGAGTCCCGGCATTATTGATAAAGAATTCTTCAAGAAAATCGGTGAGAATTTCGACCCTAAGAAGTTCAACAAAAAATTCTGAGGTGATTTATGAAAGTAGCGGTAATTAATTACAGTGGCAGTGTTCGTAAAACCTTAATTTCATCTTACCTGTTAGCCCCGCGCGGCTTTGTTGAATAAATCAGATTTCGGGTAAGTCTCCCCCGTAGCGGGTTGTGTTTTCAGGCAATACGCACGCTTTCAGGCATACCTGCTTTCGTCATTTTGTTCAGCGCTCGTACCAGGGCCATAGCCTCTGCAACCTGACCATCGTAGTCACGCAGTGTCAGTGAACCTCCGAACAGCTGTTTTACCCGGTACATCGCCGTTTCCGCTATCGAGCGACGGTTGTAATCTGTTGTCCATTTCCACCGCGCATTACTCCCGGTCAGCCGCTGATTCGCAACAGCACGGTTACGGTCTGCATATTCACCGGGCCAGTAACCCGCGCCTTTTCGGGGCGGGATAAGCGCGCTGATTTTCTTACGCCGCAGTTCATCGTGACAGAGTTGGGTGTCGTAAGCGCCGTCTGCCGATGCTGCCCTGATTTTTCTGTGAGTCTGCCGGATAAGACCCGGGAAGGCTTCTGAGTCCGTCACATTGTTCAGCGACAGGTTTGCACAGATGATTTCATGTGTGTTGCTGTCAACTGCCAGATGCAACTTTCGCCATATACGACGGCGTTCCTGGCCATGCTTTTTGACTTTCCATTCGCCTTCACCAAAGACCTTCAGCCCGGTGGAATCAATCACCAGATGCGCGATTTCACCCCGGGTGAACGTTTTGAAACTGACATTAACCGACTTTGCGCGCTTGCTGACACTGGTGTAATCCGGGCAGCGCAACGGAACATTCATCAGTGTAAAAATGGAATCAATAAAACCCTGTGCAGCCCGCAGGGTCAACCTGAACACGCGTTTAATGACCAGAACGGTGGTGATGGCGAGATCAGAATAGCGCTGAGGTCTTCCCCGTGATGAAGGCGTTGCCGACTCATACCAGGCCTGAATAGCTTCATCATCCAGCCAGAAAGTTATGGAGCCACGGTTGATGAGGGCTTTATTGTAGGTGGGCCAGTTGGTTATTTTGAACTTTTGCTTTGCCACGGAACGGTCTGCGTTGTCGGGAAGATGCGTGATCTGATCCTTCAACTCAGCAAAAGTTCGATTTATTCAACAAAGCCGTCTGTGTTGTAAAATGGCGCCGAAAGCCCGGCGTAGCCGGTTGCCGGGCTATAAATTCTGCCACCCTACCCCCTGCCCTGATTAGCCTTAACTCGCGAACAGCAATGAAGAAGTCAAAGTAATCCCTTTTAACCCCGGTGAGCGGGCTTTACGGCGTTTACGACGTAAAGGGCGTGATTTCCGGGGCCTAAGCGGCGGCAGCTTGCTGCTGACGCTTAGGGGGATGTTCATCAACTATTTCAGCGACACCAGGGAACTTAACACGGTAGCTGCAAAGCCCTAATCCCGCTCACCGCCACGCAGCTGCCGTACGTCCCCCACGGGGGTGCGCAGTGCTGCGCGCGGGAACGGCGGCCCGTCTGCGGGACGCGGCGCCGTACTGCGCGTTAGCGGCCGCACGCGGCCGGTTACGGGGGACACTCCGCCATACGACCAGCGACCCGCTGAGCTGCACAATCCACAGATAACACAAGCTACATACATGTCGATATGGGAATCGGCCCACCTTGCCGGGCGCCGGTGCCGTGTGGAAATCCGCCCACCTTGCCGCGCGCCGGTGCTGTGTGGGAATCCGCCCACCTTGCCGCGCGCCGGTGCCGTGTGGGAATCCGCCCACCTTGCCGCGCGCCGGTGCCGTGTGGGAATCCGCCCACCTTGCCGCGCGCCGGTGCCGTGTGGGAATCCGCCCACCTTGCCGGGCGCCGGTGCTGTGTGGAAATCCGCCCACCTTGCCGCGCGCCGGTGCCGTGTGGGAATCCGCCCACCTTGCCGCGCGCCGGTGCCGTGTGGGAATCCGCCCACCTTGCCGGGCGCCGGTGCTGTGTGGAAATCCGCCCACCTTACCGGGCGCCGGTGCTGTGTGGAAATCCGCCCATCTTGCCGGGCGCCGGTGCTGTGTGGAAATCCGCCCACCTTACCGGGCGCCGGTGCTGTGTGGAAATCCGCCCATCTTGCCGGGCGCCGGTGCCGTGTGGGAATCCGCCCACCTTACCGGGCGCCGGTGCTGTGTGGAAATCCGCCCATCTTCATGACAAAAATTTGTCAAATGACAGGCTCATGTGTGCTGATTTATGTCAGACGGGATTTTGCTTATCAATTATTGAGAACAGAAATTTTCCTGAATCATCAATACTATACTTAGCAAGTAAAGGTGTTTTCTCATTTATCTGCTTGAGTGCAGGATCAAGGAAAGATCGTTTCAACTCTGCCAAGTTCTTCTGCTGGGATTCCGGTAAGACGAAACGGTCATTTAACCAAGCATGAGTAGTAACCCATAAGCCTGAAGATTTGAATTGAGCAAGACTTTCATAAAGGCGGATCGTCCGGGGATTTCGAAGACTGCCACAATCGCGGAGCGAGTAGGTGGTGAACTGGTTGGTAATGACTCCAACTTACTGATAGTGTTTTATGTTCAGATAATGCCCGATGACTTTGTCATGCAGCGCCACCGATTTTGAGAACGACAGTGACTTCCTGCCCAGCCTTGCCAGATGCTGCCTCAGATTCTGGTTATGCCGCTCAATTCGCTGCGTATATCGCTTGCTGATAACGTGCAGTTCTCCCTTCAGGCGTGATTCATAAAGCGGCCAGCCATCCGTCATCCATACCACGACCTCAAAGGCCGACAGCAGGCCCAGAAGACGCTCCAGCGTGGACAACGTGCGTTCACCGAATACGTGCGCCACAACCGTCCTCCGTATCCTGTCATACGCGTAAAACAACCAGCGCTGGCGTGATTTAGCGCCGACATAACCCCACTGTTCGTCCATTTCCGCGCAAACAATGACGTCACTGCCCGGTTGTATGCGTGAGGTTACCGACTGCGGTCTGAGTTTTTTAAGTGACGTAAAATCGTGTTGAGGCCAACGCCCATAATGCGGGCGGTTGCCCGGCATCCAACGCCATTCATGGCCATATCAATGATTTTCTGGTGCGTACCGGGCTGAGAGGCGGTGTAAGTGAACTGTAGCTGCCATGTTTTACGGCAGTGAGAGCAGAGATAGCGCTGATGTCCGGCAGTACTTTTACCGTTACGCACCACGCCTTCAGTAGCTGAGCAGGAGGGACAACTGATGGAGATGGAAGCCACTGGAGCACCTCAAAGACACCATCGTACACTAAATCAGTAAGTTGGCACCATTATCCGGCAGGCGATCTGGATTATCGTCACGCTGTTAAATATGTCGCGGTAGGGATACCCGTTACCGGATACCCCCCGCACAGATCCCGGCGTGCGCGATTTACGCACCGGGCTCCTGCCTCGGGTGTCTGGCGGTGAACCGCTCCACAGGCCATGGATGAAGAACCCGAACCCTTGGTAGCCATGCGGCTGCCAGTTTGTTTGCTTTCGTCCAGGTCGTATCATCCTTCTGGCTCCTGCGCCTGAGCGCCCGGCGCCAGAGGTTTGTTACGTGTGTCCTGAACTTCTGCATGGTGGGGAAGTTGCCCGGTACCGAGTGATAGTTCAGGTATCCCTGAACCACTCTCCTGAGCCATTTTCCCTGTTCGGGGATTGAGTAATGCCAGCGCCTTCGCAGACCGTCTTTGATGGCTTTCAGAGTTGCCGTCATCCGATCCCGGCGGGTCTTTCGTATCAGCATGAACCTGCCGTTGCGATCTTTCCCGCTGATGTGCGTGAACCCGAGGAAGTTGAACGTTTCTGGTTTGCCTTTTCCCCTGATGGCACGGTTTTCGGCAGCGAAGCGGCCGAACTCCATCAGACGGGTTTTCTCCGGGTGAACCGTGAGTCCGAACTCCCTCAGTCTGCGCTGCATGGCTATACGGAAGCGCCGGGCATCGTATCGTTTGTCGAACCCGATGACGATGTCATCGGCGTATCTGACCATTACCACATTGCCTGTGGCATAGCGACGTCGCCACTGATGCGCCCACAGATCGAAGACGTAGTGGAGGTATATGTTTGCCAGCAGCGGTGAGATGACCGCACCCTGTGGGGTGCCTTCCTCCGTTGCTCGCCATTGACCCTCCTCCAACGTCCCGGCTGTGAGCCACTTACGTATGAGCCTGATTACGCTCCGGTCGCCGATCCGATGCTCTGTGAACCTGATCAGCCATTCGTGGCTCACCCTGTCGAAGAACTGACTGATGTCGGCATCCAGTACCCAGTTTACGTTAGTGCGTACCAGCCCTGTGGCCAGTGCGTCCAGTGCATCGTGCTGGCTTCGCCCGGGTCTGAACCCGTATGAGAACCCCATAAAGTCGTTTTCATAGACTGCGTTCAGGATTTTCACCAGCGCATACTGGACGATCTTGTCCTCCAGCGAGGCGATGCCGAGCGGGCGTTGTTTTCCATCCGCTTTTGGGATGTAGTGACGCCTGCCGGGCTGCGCCCTGTAGCTGCCCTGATGTAGCCTCCGGTGCAGATCTGTTATGTTGTTCTTCATGTTTCCGGCGTAGTCCATCCACCTGATGCCATCCACTCCGGCGGCCGCTTTCCTGCTCAGGGAGAGGAATGCGGCTTCCAGTGCTTCGACTGTCAGCAGGTGGAACAATGCTGTAAACCGTTCTTTCTTCCGCTGCTTCGCAGCTTCCCGCACGCGTGACAGCCTCTGTGACATGCTTTCCCGGCTCTGTGTCCGGCGCATGTGTGGCTGTTCCGCGTTCCCCTTGGCCCCGCTCCTTCGCTCCACTGACTCCGCTCCTTTCGGGTTGTTCGCCTGCTTCGCCGCTACTATGAGCGAGTCCGACTTCTCCTCTCCGTACATCACCGGCTATGACTCCTCGTCTTCCCGGTGCGGGCCGTCTCCGACACTGGCAGATGGTCAGAGGGGAGATCTCCCGGTTCCCGCGTAGAGATCGTATTGACATGCCAGGGTCTCAGACCCCGCCGGGTCCATGTGGCACTCGCAGTATCGCACCCTATGATGTTGCCTTCCGTTAACAGTACAACGTCGGCACCCGGTAATTTAATATACATTTCGTGGCTCAATGGCTGGCCTGTCAACACCCCTGTCAACGCTTCGCCCCATACCTCGCGGTATGCAACGCATGACTCGGGGACCTTGTGGATTGCTGGTCCTTCAATGGTCGGGGACTTTCACCCCTTGATCTCTACCGGTCTCCCGGCGAACACTGTATGTATAACCAGTAAAATTAGAGTGTCAGGAGGAAAGATGAAACTACAACTTTTCAGCACCGGGAAAGAACTCCCGCCACAGGCCCATCCATTGTTTGCCGATCTGGCCAGCTGCGGTTTTCCCAGCCCTGCTGCTGACTATGTCGAGTCCGATCTGGATCTCCATGATTACTGCATACGGCATCCGAGCGCGACGTACTACCTGCGTGCCAGCGGAGACAGCATGGCCGACGGCAGTCTGTACAATGGCGATCTGCTGGTTGTGGACAGTGCTGAAAAGCCGCGGCACGGCGATATCGTTGTCGCCAGCATGCAGGGGGAGTTTACGGTGAAACGGCTTCTGCTGACGCCGCGACTGACGCTGCAGCCCATGAATGCCTCCTGGTCGCCGATTTATCCTGATCCCGACGAGCTGGATATCTTTGGCGTCGTCACGCATATCATCCACCGCCCGAGGGAGATGTACTGATGTTTGCCCTGGCCGATGTGAACAGCTTCTATGCCAGCTGTGAACGTGTTTTCCGCCCGGATTTGAAAGGAAAGCCGATAGTCGTCCTGAGCAACAACGACGGGAATGTAATCGCTCGCAGTGCCGAGGCGAAGCCCTGGATCAAAATGGGAACTCCGTGGTTTCAGATAAAAAACGAAAGATACCCGGAAAAAATATATGCGTTTTCAAGTAATTATGAACTTTACGCCTCGATATCGGCGCGCGTGATGAACTGCCTGGAGGAACTGGCCCCCAGGGTGGAACAGTATTCAATTGATGAGATGTTCCTCGACCTGACCGGCGTGGAGCACTGTATGGGGCTTGAGGACTTCGCCCGGCAGCTGCGTCAGCAGGTGTATGACTGTACCCGCCTGACCATTGGCGTGGGCGCCGGACCAACGAAAACCCTCGCAAAATCAGCCCAGTGGGCCTCAAAAGAGTGGAAACAGTTTCATGGCGTACTCGCTCTGACCAGGGGAAATCCGCAAAGGACGCGGAAACTGCTTTCACTGCAGCCGGTTGAAGAAATCTGGGGGGTGGGTAACCGTATTGCACGCAAGCTAAATGTGCTGGGCATAAAAACCGCGCTCGATCTGGCTCTGACGAACCCGGCCTTCATCCGCAAAAATTTTTCTGTCGTCCTTGAGCGAACGGTACGGGAACTGAACGGGGAAAGCTGCCTTTCGCTTGAGGAAGCCCCTCCGACGAAACAGCAAATTGTCTGCAGCCGCAGTTTTGGCGTGAAGATCACGGAGTACGAGTCACTCCGTCAGGCTATCTGTCAGCACGCAGAGCGGGCCTCTGAAAAACTGCGTAAAGAGCACCAGTATTGCCGGCATATTTCCGTTTTCATCAAAACGTCTCCGTTCGCCATTAAAGAGCCTTACTACGGCAACGTGGCTACGGAAAAACTTCTTACACCCACTCAGGACACCAGGGACATCATTGCAGCCGCTACAACGGCTCTGGAGCGTATCTGGAGGGATGGGCACCGGTATGCCAAAGCCGGAGTTATGCTGAATGACTTCACCGGCTCCGGAGTTTCGCAGCTGCAACTGTTCGACGAACGCCCGCCACGCCCTCACAGTGCTGAGCTGATGAGGGTTCTGGACGGGATCAACAACTCAGGGCTGGGTAAAGTATGGTTTGCGGGGCGGGGTATGGCCCCGGAATGGCAGATGAAACGGGAGATGCTTTCTCCTGCTTATACGACACGATGGTCAGATATTCCTGCAGCGAAACTGGCGTGAAACTATGGCGATTTCACCGTGAAATTCTCAACCTAAACTGCCTAATTACAATAAGTTAGATGTGAAATCGCCATGGCGAAATTATTGACTCAAATTTCTGTCAAGGACTTCGTTGATAGCCTTGTCCAGTTCATCCTGAATCACTTTTGACATACGGCTAAACTCATAAGTCAGCGTGCGCCCTTTCACACGCTTACGCGCGAACTTGTCCTTTTCTTCAAAAGACCAGAGTGGGGAAACCACTGACTTTTCCTTGGGAGATGGATCTATCAATGCCTGAGATGCCTGAGAAATCAGCTTCAGAATACTGGCTTTCTGTTCGTCTTCTGGTCGCTCGCCATCACTCAAAATTGCATCGAGCTGAGCTGATACAGACTGAATGAGTTCTTCAGGCGTTAATCCCTTTTCACCGAGTTTTTCATTAACTTCTAAAAGAAGTTTATAATCACTAAACGATAGCTCCGACTGAACCGGGAACAGAGAAATTAAGTCTTGCGGTACGGCCGCCGCCTGCAGCGCCCTGGTAACTTTAGCCTGAGATAATCCCTCCAGTTCAGCAATTTCCTTTTGATTAAATCCGGACTCTTTAAGAGCGATCAATCTCAGACCAATCTCCCGAAGATTATGTTCTTTAGCTGTCTGGATATCTTTAGCCAGTTGGCGAGCTTCATCAGCTGATAAATGTTCTTCGGTAACCATTACATCAAGGCCTGTACGGACAAAAATTGCTGAGGCTCGCCGTCTTGAACCATCCAGTATCTCAATCCTTTCACTTTGCTTAATACCAATACAGGGAAAGAACTGCTGAAACTTAATCGTCTGGATAATGGATTTCAGAGACTCCCTGGTCAGTGCAAGTTGATCTCTTCCATTGTTTTCCTGGTTTACGAAGGTCTTACTTTCAACTTCAGATGCAGGCACCCGAACAAACCTGAACGTTACCTTCCTGCCGGTTTTTAAGGTAAATACCTGACTTCTACCGGTGTCAGCCATTTCGAGCATTGACGCCTGAGTATTTAACTGTCTGCCGATGGTTTTTCTTTTCTCATTCGACATCACATACCTCCGTTAGTACGAATGAACTCGATGCGATCAAAGACTGCCTTCGCAAAGTCTTCCGCTGCTGATTTTGCGCTTTTTAGTGCCTCTGTACTTCCATCATAGGTTGCTGGATTTGCTGAAATAACTGTGTCAAAAGTCTCCCCACAACGTTCGAAACCATCCAGTCTTGGCAGAACCATGTCTAGCATATCGGCACCGAAAACCTCTTTGGCCTGACTATGGCAAATTTTGTGATCAGACTTGTTCAGGATCTTGGACATGAAGCCGACATTACCGATGAGATTGCAGGTGTGCCCATCCATTTCGATGGAATCTATGAGGGCAGGGAGGCTGGCCACAAACTTCAGGGAAGAATGAAAATCAACCGTCGCCGGTGGAAGAGGGGTCAACATCAGGTCTGCCGCCCCAATGCAGTTTTTCAGGAACGCATCAAGGTGAGGACCACTATCAAGGAAAATAAAGTCGTAGTCATGCTGGAGCTTGTCGATAATGTTCTCTTTAAGCACCGCATGAATATTTTTCCCTGGCAGATGTTCTTCACACAATCCCTTCCAGCCTTCAGCAAGGAATGCATCGTCAATGGAAGCGGGGATTACATCAACACCAGGGATAATAGACGGTACTATAAAATCGGAAAGTAATTCTTCACGAGACACGTTCTGGAGCATGGCCTGAGCAGCCGTATTTTCAACCAAGCCCACTGAATTCTCATGGCTCAGGAACATTGTCAGAGATGCCTGCGGATCGAAATCGATGGCCAGAATACGCAGGTCTTCGAACAGAAGCTGAGGATGAGCTCGAAAAGCATGTGATAATGAAGCGGTAGAAACTGTCTTGGAACCACCACCTTTAAGATTACATACAAAAATCGTAAAGGCTTTATCGAAGCGATCCCTGTACTTCGGTACTTTACGATGGTTATACAGATCGATGACATTCTGAATCGTCATCGCGTATTTCATCGTATTACCAGAAGGTTTCTTTTTAAAAATGTAGCCACCGGCTTCCATTTCGGACACAGCATACTCAACACTGCCTTTACTGAGCTTAGGCAGCTTATACAGAGCGGCTTTGCTGTATTCCTGATAGAACTCGGTAAGCTTCAATTCCTCTTTTTGCTGTCGGATACTTTCGCTCAAAGATGTCAGAAGCTTACCTGCACGTGTAGCGACTTTCCGTAACTGCTCAATATTGTCCATTTATCACCTCATGACGTTTTTTGTCATTTTGAACAAAAAGTGTCATGTTGCAAGAAAAAAATCATATTGTTTTGATTTCGCTCTCAACAGAAGGGGGATGAAGCTCGACGGGCGTGCTACTAAATCACACTGCAGCAACACGCAGACGCACTTTTGACCATCAACAGCAACTCATACAAAAGGGCTTTGAGAAAGGTATTCAACTTGCAAGACAGGAGAGTCATTCAGAAGGATTCTGATTTTAGTTACGACCAGTGCAATGCTGAGCCTTATGTATCAGCGCTCGCCGCAGCCATGTAACCGAGCGTAGCGAGCGAACTGGCGAGGAAGCGAAGAGGAACCGTTCCGGCAGATAGCTCTTACGCTCAGCACAAGAAGAGTTTTCCATCCTCTGTGGGAAACAGGTCAACTTTAATGGACGCTCCGGACTATGGGAAACAGGTCAACTTCGCGGACGGCCCGGACTATGGGAAACAGGTCAACTTCACGGGCGGCCGGGAGTGTGGGGAACAGGTCAACTTCGCGGACGGCCCGGATTATGGGAAACAGGTCAACTTCGCGGGCGGCCGGGACTGTGGGAAACAGGTCAACTTTGCAGACGGCCCGGACTGTGGGAAACAGGTCAACTTCGCGGGCGGCCGGGAGTGTGGGGAACAGGTCAACTTCGCGGACGGCCCGGACTAAGGGAAACAGGTCAGCTTCTCGGACGGCCCGGACTATGGGAAACAGGTCAACTTCTCGGACGGTCGGGAGTGTGGGAAACAGGTCAACTCCGCGTACGGCCCGGACTGTGGGAAACAGGTCAACTTTGCAGACGGCCGGGACTGTGGGAAACAGGTCAACTTTGCAGACGACCGGGACTGTGGGAAACAGGTCAACTCCGCAGACGGCCCGGACTGTGGGAAACAGGTCAACTACGCAGACAGCCGCGATTGCGGGAAACAGGTCAAGTTAGGCAAGCACTATGGGAAACACAGCAAGTTCAGTATCCCCCCATATGTCAGCAACAAACTAAGGGGGGAGGAAATAAAAATTACAGACTATTGTTTTTTATCAAGAAAATTAAACAGCAAGCGACCATCTTCTTCAGTGGTATATGTTACCTTTAATGGCGTCTTCTCATTAATTTTCTTCAGAGCAGGTTCCAGGAAGGTACGCTTCATTTCAGCAATATTGTTTTTCTGCGAGGCAGGGAGCATAAACCTTTCACATAACCAGTCATGTGTGGTGATCCAGACACCAGTGCTCCGGAACTGACACAGGCTTTCATAAAGCCGGATGACACGAACACTATTAAGCTGGCCACAGTCATAGAGAGAATAGGTAGTGAACTGGGAGGTTAAGCCGACCAGGAATGGCATGACCTTGTAGTTAAATTCAATCTGCCAGGAACCCCGGCCTCGCTTCATTCCTGCTTCAGCCAGCCACGGACGTTTAACTTCTTCAAACTCACCTTCTTTTGGATAAAAGGTAACCGTTGATTCGCCCAGAGCATTTACCCCAGCCTTCACATCACGACTGGCGACAGACGTAGCGACATTGAAGTATTTGACGTAATCGGAAACGCTGATTTTGAAGAGCGGCAATACGTCAGAGTCATCTTCCTGGCTGTCATTAAAATAGGCCTGCATGAGGCATAACCACAGCACACGTTTTGCCTGAAGAGGCAGGTAATATGCAGCTTCGGTCAATTCGTTAGATTGCTTTATACTGGCGCGTTTTTTAAACGTTTTAGTAGCTGGCAAGAGTGCTTGAGTATCCATTTCAATGCCTATGGGTAAATTTTTACCCACCCATAATGACAGTGAAAACAGAAATTGCAAGCTATCGCGATACTTATCCACCGGAAAAATCTGCACTTTATCCACAAGTGGATAATTGAGAACTGAACTTGACCTCTTTCCCATAGCTTGTTGATGCGTATCCCATAGCTTGTTGACACAAAACCCACTGATACGTGATTAATTTCCCATATTATGTTTACCAGTTGCCCATACAGGCCCCCTCTCAGGCCGCACTGTACGCGGCTTTCAGGCTCCCTAAAAGATGTAAAATAAAGAAAAAGAATAAAAAAGTACTTTATAAAAATATGCCCGTGGATAAGTGGATAACCCCGAGGGGAGGTGATTTTTCAGGCATTGAGCGTAAGCAGAATTTATAAGTTTTGTTCCCTGGTGCTTCCTCGCTCACTCGGGGCTTCGCCCTGTCGCTCGACTGCGGCGAGCACTGCTGGCTCGATCATATCCGTGGCCGGAAGATACTACTCCTCCCCCGAGTCGCTCTCCAGAGCCGGCTACAGCGAGACAACCCGCACGAAGATTTCTATCGTCCCTGCAGACATATTCGAATCGTTTTTATTAACCCTGGCTTCCGTCGTGACAGAACACTACGTCCTGTAAAAGGGGGACTAAGGCCCCTGAATCACACACCTGAAATTAATAATGCGGAGTTTTACGATAATGTCATTGCTGGAAACTTTCCTGACCGCTTCTCAGGGGGCAACAATCCTGTTCCTTGCCATGCTGATCTACTGGCAAAAGCGATAAATCCAAGCGGGCTGGCCTTTGGCCAGCTTCGCTGTATAAGGGGAAAAATGCGGCATATCCAGACATTTCACTAGGCAATTTGAATTCAGATATCTATGCTTGGGATCCGGTCAACAGGAGGTAACAAGATGAAACTTGAAACTATACAGATAGATAATACCGTAAGGAGTGGTCTTAATTCTTTCACTGACGGGGTGATTATTCGTGATACAAAGGTATTGATCACGCTCAATCTCCCGGATGGACAGAAAACCACTATTGAGGGGGAATGGCGGCATATGTCGGACGCCAACAGGTTGTCAGAACGTATTACGATGCTTCAGCATGCGATCTATGAGCAGTATGAGGAATACAGAGGAGATATTCCCGTCAGCTGGTCCAGATAACGTCTGACAGACCTCCCCGGCGAGCAGGACGTTCGCCAGCATCATTCTCCTAAGTACTTAAATATTCCCTTTCAGCATGGCTACCGCATCCGCTTCGGGCATCTGAAACTGAACTCGATGCCGCGCAGCAACATCAAGTGCGAACACCTTCGTATAGACTTCCGTCGAGCTAATCGATTTGTGGCCCATCAGGCTCTGCAAAACCTTCAGTGGTATGCCGGCATACAGCATATGCATCGCGTAGGAGTGGCGGAACGTATGCGGGGTGACCGGCACCGAGAATGTCACCCCGTCGACGGCGGCCGCTTCAACCGCTTCGCCAATCCAGGTCCGTACTGTCCGGTCGGTGATGTCCCAGATGCGGGCTTTCTCTGTTCTGCCGGTACGCTTGTTGCGTCTTTCCAGCGGAATTTTCAGGGTGGCCACCATCATCTGCAGCTGGCTGACGTAGTGGTGATCGGAAAGCGGAACCAGACGATGAGCCTGGCTACCGGCGGGAGCTCGGCCGGCTGTCCTGGCCGCTTTTTCGGTGCGCTGCTTAAGCGTGGCCAGCTGCACGAACGGATACGGTGGCACCAGCGAAAAATCCCCCCGGGTCAGCGCCAGCGCCTCGTTGATACGTGCGCCGGTGTTCCAGAGGGTTGCCAGCAGCATCTTGCGGTGCAAATCGGG
>NZ_JBZWGR010000005.1:0-40171 GCF_058661685.1 Enterobacter sp. 6722112
TTGCTGATAACGTGCAGTTCTCCCTTCAGGCGTGATTCATAAAGCGGCCAGCCATCCGTCATCCATACCACGACCTCAAAGGCCGACAGCAGGCCCAGAAGACGCTCCAGCGTGGACAACGTGCGTTCACCGAATACGTGCGCCACAACCGTCCTCCGTATCCTGTCATACGCGTAAAACAACCAGCGCTGGCGTGATTTAGCGCCGACATAACCCCACTGTTCGTCCATTTCCGCGCAAACAATGACGTCACTGCCCGGTTGTATGCGTGAGGTTACCGACTGCGGTCTGAGTTTTTTAAGTGACGTAAAATCGTGTTGAGGCCAACGCCCATAATGCGTGCACTGGCGCGACATCCGACGCCATTCATGGCCATATCAATGATTTTCTGATGCGTACCGGGTTGAGAAGCGGTGTAAGTGAACTGTAGCTGCCATGTTTTACGGCAGTGAGAGCAGAGATAGCGCTGATGTCCGGCAGTACTTTTACCGTTACGCACCACGCCTTCAGTAGCTGAACAGGAGGGACAGCTGATAGAAACAGAAGCCACTGGAGCACCTCAAAAACACCATCATACACTAAATCAGTAAGTTGGCACCATTACCGTTTTTTGGGTTGTTTATGGTTGGTTTTTTTGGAGCGGTTTTTGTGTTTGGTTGGGTTTATTATTTGCAAGGGTATCCCAATGAAGGAAGTATGTTTTTACAGGTTTTGTTGATTGTTCTTTTTTCTGCGGCAGTAAGTTCAATGGGGATGTTGATTGGTAGTTTTCTGGATAACATCAACCGTCCAATGCAGATCCTATCGGCTACCTCGATGGTTATTTTTTATGCGTCAGGAGCCTCGTTTCCTACATTTAATATGCCTGAATGGGTTGTGAAAACGATGGTGATTTTCCCATCAAGTACAATGATAAGTGGGTTTACTATGCTGAACTCTCAGGGGGCAGGTATCTATGAGTTGGCACCCGTAATAATAAAAATATCTTTGCTAGCAATTATATTATTTTTACTTGCTATGTATCGTCTAGTTTGGCAGAAGTAAGTATCCTCCGGCAGAGCCGGAGGCTTTAGGGTGAGCGCCTCAAAGGCGCCGACAAACCATGAGCCGCCCAAGGCGCCTGTTATACGTTCAGATTCATCTGGTCGTAACGTTCGTCTTCTCGCTCTTGCTTGCGTATGTAAGCCCTGACCGTGGCTTCATCCAGGCCTACAGTTGAAACAAAATATCCTCGTGCCCAGAAAACTTCACCAGTGAAGTTTTTTCCTCTGCCGAACTGCCGGGCTATCGCTATCGCACTTTTCCCCTTCAGATAGCCGACGATTGTCGATACCGAATACTTTGGTGGAATGCTGATGCACATGTGAACATGATGCCGCTGCTCGATACCCTCCGCGTAAGTCACGGAGTCGGACCGGTATGCCATGAGCTGGATATCGCCCCGTCGACATACTACCGGTACCAGAACCAACGTCAGCATCCGGAAAAACGCAGTCAGCGTGACCGGCGTGATGACCAGCTGAAGCTGGAGGTACAGCGCGTGTACGACGAAAACTACAGTGTCTATGGAGTTCGTAAGGTCTGGCACCAGCTGCAACGGGAAAGCTTCAGCGTGGTCAGATGCACCATCGCGCGACTGATGAAAAGCATGGGGCTTACCGGCGTGCGGCGGGAAAAAAGTACGAACCATGGTCAGCAGGAAAGAAGCTGCGGCAGGCGGCCGGGTAAACCGTCAGTTCGTGGCAGAGCGTCCCAATCAGCTGTGGGTAGCAGACTTCACGTACGTGAGTACTTGGCAGGGGTTCGCGTATGTAGCGTTCATCATCGATGTGTTTGCCGGCGGCATCGTGGGTTGGCGAGTGTCGTCATCGATGGAAACCACGTTCGTGCTGGATGCGCTGGAGCAGGCGCTGTGGGCCCGTCGCCCTTCCGGCACCATCCATCACTCGGATAAGGGCTCGCAGTACGTGTCGCTGGCGTACATGCAACGTCTGCAGGACGCGGGCTTACTGGCCTCGACGGGCAGCTCAGGCGACTCCTACGACAATGCGATGGCGGAAAGCATCAACGGCCTGTACAAAGCGGAGGTGATACACAGACAGAGCTGGAAAAGCCGAGCAGAGGTTGAGTTGGCGACGCTGACGTGGGTGGACTGGTACAACAGCGGCCGACTACTGGAACGGCTCGGTCACATCCCCCCGGCTGAAGCCGAAAGAGCGTATTATGCTTCCATCGGAAACGGAGCTATGGCAGCCTGAGTTCGCGGACTAAAAACTCTCCCGGAAAACCGGGGCGGTTCAGGATCTTCTTGAGATCCTTTTTTTTCGCGCGTAATCTCTTGCCCTGTAAACGAAAAAACCACCCTGGCAGGTGGTTTTTCGAAGGTTAGGTAATCCTGGCAGATCCCCTAACCGTGGTAACAGTCTTGTGCGAGACATGTCACCAAATTTGTCCTTTCAGTGTAGCCTCACTAAGGCCGCCACTTCAAGAACTCTTGAGACATCTCTCGCACATCCTGTTTGCCAATGGCCGTTGCCAATGGCGATTAGTCGTGTCTTTCCGGGTTGGACTCAAGTTGATAGTTACCGGATAAGGCGCAGCGGTCGGACTGAACGGGGGGTTCGTGCATACAGTCCATCCTGGAGCGAACTGCCTTCCCGGAACTGAGTGTCAGGCGTGGAATGAGAAACCGCGGCCATAACAGCGGAGTGACACCGGTAAACCGAAAGGCAGGAATGCGGGGGAGCACGAGGGAGCCACCAGGGGTCAGTTTGGATATAGAGAATTATTGTACGGTAAGCCTGTTTTTTGAACAGACTTACCTATAGCAATAGGGTGTACTCCCGCGCTATACGGCATTTTCAGAGGTTTGACCTTAATCGGATAACCTAAATGCGATACTGCAAGAGCGACAACTTAAAAGCGATAGCCACTGACGCAAAATCAACCCCTTACGAACCAAGATTGGTTAAATAATGCGCTTAACGAATGGAAGGGACTTCCCCTGATTATGCGCCTGATTAACTCTTGTGCAATCATGGGGTAAACACAACCCCGGAGGGATTCGTTATGACCATTACTACTGTCGGTATCGATCTTGCTAAAAATGTGTTCGCTGTTCATTGCGTTGACCAGAATGGCAAAACCGTTCTGGTTAAATCCAGAGTAACCCGCGCAGCTCTTCCCGGGCTGATTGCTGGTTTGCCGCCCTGTGTTATCGGGATGGAGGCGTGCTCCGGGGCTCATTACTGGGCAAGACTGTTTCGGCAGTATGGTCATGAGCCGCGTCTGATGGCCGCCAAATTTGTATCGCCTTACCGCATGGCTGGTAAATCAGGGAAAAATGATGCAGCTGATGCTCAGGCTATCTGCGAGGCGGTTCGTCGCCCACATATGCGGTTTGTGCCGGTTAAGGATGAGAGCCAGCAGGCAATGCAGTGTCTGCATCGTACCCGACAGGGTTTTATCGAAGAGAAAACAGCAACATATAATCGTCTCCGGGGGTTGATATCTGAATTCGGCGTTATCGCCCCACAAAGTACAGATGCCCTGCGCCACATAGTTTTTGAGCAGAAGAATTCTTTACCACTTCAGGTTCAGCAATGTGTTGATGATTTGCTGGAGCACGTTGCTCGCATTGAAGATAACATCGCTGAATATGACCGAATTTTGTCCCGCATGGCCAAAACAGATCATCGCAGTCAGCGGCTGATGGAATTGAAGGGCGTTGGCCCCACAACGGCCTGTGCGCTGGTCGCCAGTATCGGTAATGCACATGATTTTAAGAATGGGCGCCAGCTGGCAGCCTGGCTGGGACTGACACCATCGCAGTACAGCAGCGGCGGAAAGTCGAAGCTTGGCAGGATAACGAAAGCTGGCGATTCGTATCTGAGAACACTTCTGGTTCAGGGTGCCCGCTCGGTACTGATCGGGGCGGAGAAAAGGACTGATTTATTCAGTCGTTGGGTCTGCTCACTGGTCGAACGCAGAGGATACTGGCGCGCTGTTGTTGCCATCGCTGCCAAAAATGCAAGACTGTGCTGGGCATCATTGCATTACGGTGATGATTTCAGGTTGTACTCAGCCAGCTAAAGTACAAAGCTGTATGACCATCTGTTCTGCAACTCGTTGATGATAAAGGGTTAGACCCCGTGAGGTATATCTGCTTATTGTACAGGGCAAGTGTACCCGACTAACGAACTAGAGCCTCACGAGCGTCTTTCATCAGGGTCCGAATCGATGACGATTCATCATGACCGTTTATAGTACCGCAGTCTCTCCCCTTTATTTTTTTACTATAGTGCAGACAGAAACCGTAAACACCGGCGTTGACATGCCGGGGAAGCCCTTATAGTACAATAATTTCCGATCTCCAAACTGACCCCTCTTTGGGAAGTGGCGGTACTCTTTCACCTCCGGGATGCTTTTCGTTCCGGAGATGTCTGGCTCGCTCATTCGCGCCGCTATGGTGACCTCAAGCAGGTACTGGTGCCGATGATCGCGGCGCAGGAAAATGCAAAACTGGCCGTGCCTTCCAACCCACAGGATTGGCTGGCAGACAGAAAGGCGCGACTCACGATCGCTCTTAAGCGGCTGGCCCGGGCTGCCCGTAACGGCACTATTCCGCACGGTAGCATAGAAGATGGAACGTTGCGGATCGACAGGTTGACAGCAGACGTGCCGGATGGTGCCGAGGCACTCATACTGGATCTGTATCGCCGAATGCCGTCCGTTCGGATTACCGACATGCTGCTTGAAGTTGATGCAGCCCTTGGTTTCACAGATGCGTTTACCCATCTGAGAACCGGGGCTCCATGTCGCGACCGGATCGGTCTGCTCAACGTCCTGCTCGCTGAAGGGCTCAATCTGGGCCTGCGTAAGATGGCGGAAGCTACAAACACGCATGATTACTGGCAGCTCTCACGCCTTGCCCGCTGGCATGTTGAAAGCGAAGCCATGAACCAGGCATTGGCAATTGTGGTGGCCGCGCAGGGTAAACTGCCGATGTCACGCGTCTGGGGGATGGGCACGTCAGCATCGAGCGATGGTCAGTTTTTCCCGACAGCGCGGCATGGCGAAGCCATGAACATGGTCAATGCCAAATATGGTTCTGTTCCCGGCCTCAAAGCGTATACTCACGTAAGCGACCAGTTCGCGCCATTCGCTTGTCAGTCGATCCCGGCGACCGTGAGCGAGGCACCGTATATTCTCGATGGACTACTGATGAACGAGGTCGGTCGCCATGTTCGCGAACAGTATGCCGATACAGCAGGATTCACCGACCATTTGTTCGGAGCCAGTAGCCTGCTCGGCTACAATCTCGTTCTGCGAATCAGGGATCTGCCATCGAAGCGGTTGTACGTATTTAATCCCGATACGACCCCCAGGGAGTTACGCAAGTTGGTAGGTGGAAAAGCCCGGGAGGATCTTATCGTTGCGAACTGGCCTGATATTTTCCGTTGTGCCGCGACGATGACCGCTGGCAAAATCAGGCCCAGCCAACTCCTGCGCAAGCTCGCTTCTTACCCACGACAAAACAACCTTGCAGTTGCGCTTCGTGAAGTTGGTCGTATTGAACGGACCCTTTTCATTATTGAGTGGATCCTGGATACGGACATGCAGCGGCGTGCTCAGATCGGTCTTAACAAGGGAGAGGCCCACCATGCGCTCAAAAATGCGCTCCGTATCGGGAGGCAGGGGGAAATTCGCGATCGCACGACAGAGGGGCAGCACTACCGAATCGCTGGGCTCAATTTATTGACTGCGGTGATCATTTACTGGAATACCGTCCATCTTGGTCATGCCGTCACGGAGCGGCGGAACGAAGGGTTGGATGTTCCCCCTGAATTTCTTCCCCACATATCCCCATTGGGCTGGGCGCACATTCTACTGACTGGCGAATATCTTTGGCCCAAGGAACCGAAAGCTTAGGGTGTCATTTCGCCCTCAGCCGGAACCGACCCCTATGAAAACCCCATAAAGTCATTTTCGTAGACTGCATTCAGGATCTTAACCAGCGCATACTGGACGATTTTGTCCTCCAGTGAGGCGATGCCGAGCGGGCGCTGTTTTCCATCCGCTTTCGGGATGTAGTGCCGCCTGCCGGGCTGAGCCCTGTAACTACCCTGATGAAGCCTCCGGTGCAGATCTGCTATGTTGACCTTCAGGTTTTCGGCGTAGTCCTTCCACCTGACACCATCAACTCCGGCAGCCGCTTTCCTGCTCAGGGAGAGGAATGCGTTCTCCAGTGCCTCTGCTGTCAGGAGGTGGAACAATGCGGTAAACCGTTCTTTCTTCCGCTGCTTCGCAGCTTCCCGCACGCGTGACAGCCTCTGTGACATACTTTCCCGGCTCTGCGTCCGGCGCATGTGTGGCTGTTCCGCGTTTCCCTTGGCCCCGCTCCTTCGCTCCACTGACTCCGCTCCTTGCGGATTGTTCGCCAGATTCGCAGCTACTATGAGCGAGTCCGACTTCTCCTCTCCGTACATCACCGGCTTCGGCTCCTCGCCTTCCCGGTGCGGGCCATCTCCGGCACTGGCAGATGGTCAGAGGGGAGATCTCCCGGTTCCCGCGTAAAGATCGTATTGACATGCCAGGGTCTCAGACCCCGCCGGGTCCATATGGCACTCGCAGTAACGCACCCTATGATGTTGCCTTCCGTAAACAGTACAACGTCGGCACCCGGGAATTTAATATACATTTCGTGGCTCAATGGCTGGCCTGTCAACACCCCTGTCAACGCTTCGCCCCATACCTCACGGTATACAACGCATGACTCGGGGACCCTGTGGATTGCTGGTCCTTCAATGGTCGGGGACTTTCACCCCTTGATCTTTACCGGTCTCCCGGCGCACACTGTATATATAACCAGTAAAATTAGAGTGTCAGGAGGAAAGATGAAGCTACAGTTTTTCAGCACCGGGAAAGAACTCCCGCCACAGGCCCATCCGTTGTTTGCAGACCTGGCCAGCTGCGGTTTTCCCAGCCCTGCAGCTGACTATGTCGAATCTGATCTGGATCTCCATGATTACTGCATACGGCATCCGAGCGCGACTTACTACCTTCGCGCCAGCGGAGACAGCATGGCCGACGGCAGCCTTTACAATGGCGATCTGCTGGTTGTGGACTGTGCCGAGAAGCCCCGGCATGGCGATATTGTTGTGGCCAGCGTGCAGGGGGAGTTTACGGTCAAACGGCTGCTGCTGACGCCACGACTGACGCTGCAGCCCATGAACGCCGCCTGGTCGCCGATTTATCCCGACCCGGACGATCTGGATATCTTTGGCGTCGTCACGCACATCATCCACCGCCCGAGGGAGATGTACTGATGTTTGCCCTGGCCGATGTGAACAGCTTTTATGCCAGCTGCGAACGTGTTTTCCGCCCGGATTTGAAAGGAAAGCCGGTTGTGGTGCTCAGCAATAACGATGGCTGCGTAATCGCGAGAAGTGCCGAGGCAAAGCCCTGGATCAAAATGGGTACGCCGTGGTTTCAGATGAAAAACGAAAGATACCCGGAAAAAATATACGCGTTCTCTAGCAACTATGAACTTTATGCATCCATGTCGGCACGCGTGATGAGCTGCCTGGAGGAACTGGCTCCGGGGGTGGAACAGTATTCGATTGACGAGATGTTCCTCGATCTGACCGGCGTGGAGCACTGCATGGACCTGGAGGACTTCGGCCGGCAGCTGCGACAGCACGTGTATGACTGTACCCGTCTGACCATTGGCGTGGGTGCCGGACCAACGAAAACCCTCGCAAAATCAGCCCAGTGGGCCTCAAAGGAGTGGAAACAGTTTCGTGGTGTGCTCGCACTCACCCGGGGGAATCCACAGCGAACGCGGAAACTGCTTTCACTGCAGCCGGTCGAAGAGATCTGGGGCGTGGGAAACCGTATTGCACGCAAGCTCAATGTTCTGGGCATTAAGACCGCGCTCGATCTGGCCCTGACGAACCCGGCCTTCATCCGGAAAAATTTCTCCGTCGTTCTCGAGCGAACAGTGCGCGAACTGAACGGGGAAAGCTGCATGTCGCTTGAGGAAGCACCGCCAACAAAGCAGCAGATAGTCTGCAGCCGCAGCTTTGGTGAGAAGGTCACTGAATACGATTCGCTGCGGCAGGCTGTCTGTCAGTACGCAGAGCGGGCCTCAGAAAAGCTGCGCAAGGAGCGCCAGTATTGCCGGCATATTTCCGTTTTCATCAAAACGTCTCCGTTCGCCGTTAAAGAGCCTTATTACGGCAACGTGGCCACGGAGAAACTGCTTACTCCCACCCAGGACACCCGGGACATCATTGCGGCCGCCACAACGGCTCTGGAGCGTATCTGGAAGGACGGGCACCGGTATGCCAAAGCCGGTGTGATGCTGAATGACTTCACCGGCTCCGGCGTTTCGCAGCTGCAGCTGTTCGACGAACGCCCTCCACGCCCTCACAGTGCTGAGCTGATGAAGGTTCTCGATGGCATTAATCATTCCGGACTGGGACAGGTCTGGTTTGCCGGACGAGGGATTGCGCCTGCGTGGCAAATGAAACGCGATATGCTCTCCCCTGCGTACACCACCCGCTGGAAAGATATCCCCATAGTGAGGATCGGCTAAATTTTGCATTTCAGAGAGAGCCAGTAGTGCTCGCCGCAGCCGAACGACAGGGCTAAGCCCGCGAGTGAGCGAGGAAGCACCAGGGAACTGTACGGACAAATTCTGCTTACGCTCGAAGTTAAATGGACAACTTATCCAGTTATCCACCGGGTAGATCCAAGTATCTGATCCAGCAAAGATCCATATAATGATCCAAACAGATCCCGGTACGTTGAAAACCGCGCCATGCATAGGCTAACAGCCATTTCATGTGTTTATAAGTCGGATATTTGTGTTTGTAAATCGGTATTCTGTGTTTACAAAGCGGATTTATGTGTTTATAAAACGGATTGCGCGTGTTTATAAATGGGATTACGCATGCTGTGTCTGTGGATGATCCTTTAACTGTGGATAAGTCCTTATGTATAAGAAAAGTGTAGATCTATCACTTGAATCGGTTCTCGTAGAAATCGATGAAAATAAGAAGCTCATGCCTTCCAGAAACGCTACTGTCCAGCCTGTAGCTTTGATGCGCTTAGGTCTGTTTCTACCTTCCTTAAAACGAAAAGGAAAGGATACAGAAAATATCAGTATTGATGCGAGTAACGAACTTCAAAGCTTAGAGTTGGCAAGAGCCGAAGGTTATACAGACATCCGTATTACCGGCCCACGACTTTCGATGGAGACTGACTTCAAGGTGTGGGTTGGCATCATTCTCGCGTTTTCGAAATATGGCTTAAACAGCAGCACCATTGAACTTCCATTCAGCGAGTTTGCTACATTATGCGGGTTTAGCTCAAAGGACAAAGATAAAGGACTCAGAACGCGCTTGGCCGACTCTCTTATTCGTCTTCGCAGCACAACTATCAAGCTTGCCTCAGAAAAGGATCGGAATGGTGTTGTATCTGGTCTGTTAAGTCGTGGTAAGTGGGACGAAAAAGACGACATCATGGAACTTACCGCCGATGAGTCTCTTTGGGAGCTTTATCAATTCGACCGTCAGGTGCTTCTGCAGATGTTTATAATCCGGCAACTTGCGAACAAAGGGACAGCACAGGCCCTATACACTTTCATTGAGAGCCTTCCTGAGCGACCAATACCACTATCGTTCGCGCGTATTAAACGTCGCCTAATGCTTACCTCACCCAATAACCAGCAGAATCGAGTGATTAACAAGGCTATAGACGAGCTTAAAGCGGTCGGTTATTTAGATGGCGATGTCGTTAAAAAGGATGGTGAATGGCACTTAATCATAACCCGTCGCACGCCTAGGCCAGACATTAAGGCTATGTCTGAAGCCTTAAAAGATGGAGAGTAAAAGCGCCTGACTGTGTTTGTAAAGCGGATATGTGCCGCAGTGACTGCGAGTGTTTGCTGTTTTCCCGGTAACACAGCATCAGCATCCGTTTTATAAACACATCTATTCCCTCTCATATTGTTTCCGCTTTGTAAACACACCTGTTTGCTCACTTCCGAACCGATTTATAAACACATGTATCAGCGTTCAGCCTTTGAGTCACTCGCTGAACGTGCAACAAAAACACCAATATCAATAATTTCTTGCACGTCATGGTATTTGTTGTACACTCCGAGTTGTACAATCAATGTCCTCTACATTGAAAACATCATGGAGAACAGAATGAAACGAGATTACGGTGGAGTAGGCTCGATAGCGCGACGAGCTGGCATATTACTTGAGTCAATGAGCCGGGACATTGAAGATCAACGCAAAGAGTTTAACCTTACAGAATACTTCCAGACCTTTACCCGGAACGCAGTAGCCAAATTACCCAAGCTAAGCCGTCGCATCGTGGAGCAGGCCATTAAAGAAATGGAAGATGCAGGCTACGATTTCAACAAGAAACGCGTCGGAAATGTTGAGCAATATGCTCTTACAGTACAGAATGTTATTGATATTTACGCCCACCGCAAGATCCCGAAGTATCGTGAAATCCATCAATCGCCTTACGTTATTTTCGTCGTTAACTTGAAAGGCGGCGTATCCAAAACCGTATCAACTGTAACGCTGGCGCACGCGTTGCGAGTGCATCAGGATTTATTGCGTCACGATCTGCGTATTCTGGTTATTGACCTTGATCCGCAGGCATCCAGCACCATGTTCCTCGATCACACGCACAGTATTGGTTCCATTCTTGAAACCGCCGCGCAAGCGATGCTAAACGATGTCGATGCTGAAACCCTGCGTAACGAAGTGATACGGCCAACCATCATTCCAGGTGTTGATGTTATTCCGGCTTCTATCGATGATGGTTTTGTAGCCAGCGCATGGAAGGAGCTGGTTAGCGAGCACCTGCCGGGCGTAAACCAGTACGAAGTGCTTCGCAAAATCATTATCGATCGTGTGGCTGATGACTACGATTTCATCCTGATTGATACAGGTCCGCACCTCGATCCATTTTTACTAAACGGTTTGGCGGCAAGTGACCTTATTCTCACCCCTACTCCGCCGGCGCAAGTCGATTTCCATTCCACGTTGAAATACCTTACCCGCTTGCCTGAAATGCTGGAAACGCTGGAAGAAGAAGGCATTGAACCGCGTCTGGCTGCCAGTATTGGTTTTATGTCGAAAATGACTGGCAAGCCCGATCACCTGGTTTCACATAGCCTTGCTCGTGAAGTCTACACAAGTAGCATACTGGACTCTTCCCTGCCACGCCTGGATGGCTTTGAACGTTGCGGAGAAACGTTTGATACGATTATTAGTGCTAACCCAGCATCTTATCCCGGTAGCAACGACGCGTTAAAAAAAGCGCGTACAGAAGCAGAGCATTTTACGAAGGCTGTGTTTGACCGTATTGAATTCCTGAGGAGCCAATCAGCGTGAAGAAAAAAATAGTAGCTCGCGGGCGAAACATTTTAGGTAGTGATAGCTCGGATTTTATCCGTAGCCTCGAAACCAAAGAAGCAGAGAAGGTATTCACCCTTAAGTCCGGTAATCAGGCCAAGTTCACCCTCTCAACCATTTTGAATGGTGATATTGAAGAGAAGACATTTGTCGATCCAGCTGTTAACGGTCGCGACCAAAGGTATGTAACCCCTGAGTCAGTGAGCGACATAACGCGAACTATCAACCTGCAGCAATTTTTCCCAGCAATCGGCCGAGTTATTGACGGTTGTATTGAAGTGTTAGATGGTTCCCGGCGCCGGGCGGCATGTATCTTCAGTGGCGCGAAATTCGAAATTCTGGTTACAGAAGATGAGATAAGTCTTGAAGATGCTCGTCAGCTTGCCAAAGACATTCAGACCGCGCGTGAGCATACGCTTCGTGAGATAGGTCAAAGATATCAATTTATGTACGCAAATGGCATGTCTAAGGATGAAATTGCGCGCGTAGAGGACGTCTCACCGGCCAGCGTTTCCCGCGCGTTTCAAGCTGCTTCTGTGCCAGCTGAAATGGTCGAGTTATTCCCGGTTATCAATGAACTCTCCCTTGCTGATTACCAGCTGCTGTTAAAAATTTCAGAGGACTTAGATAGCAAAGGTGTGCCTCTGTCTGATTTGCTCGGAAAAGTTCAGGCAGACATCAGTGCAGCAAAAGTTGAAAGCATAAGTAAGTCGCTAATTATGGACTCTTTTAAACGCCATTCGAAGCAGCTGAAGCCAGCGCCAGTGAAAACTGTACAAACTGAAAAACTACGTGAGTTTGAAGACAAAAAGCAGTTTGCCCGGAAGAAAACCGATCCGTCTAAACGCTTAGTGACCTATGAATTTGCCCGTCTTCCTGCTTCAGTTCAGGCTGAGTTAGATGAGGCCATCAGGCTGGTTATGGGCAACATGCAGTCCTTCGAAAAATAAAAAAAGTGGGAATTTAATGTGTGACTCCACTAAAAAGTTCCCACTACATTTTCAGTCCTAACTATCTAAAAAACTAGGTTTTTTGTGATTTCTTTCAGTATGAAATTCCCTGTCGCATCGCTTGAAGTTTTATAAAGCACAATGGCGTAATTTTTGGAGAAACAAAATCAATGGAACACTCGACAATTTCTGAGGCTCTAATTGGTGGTGTTGTTTGCGGCACTATCGCGGCCGGATTTATCTGGCAATTATTCAGACCTTGGAAACTTGAATGGCTCTGGTTAACCTGTTTTATCCTTACCTCAATCATTGTATTTTTCTTTGGTCCCTCTATGCCAAACCCATTCATGATGTAGAAGTACAAGGAGATGTGCCATGACCGTGAGGCTTTATTACAATGCAGCAGATAGACGAGCCCAAGCGAGCAATGAATGGCATGCTGAGTGGATAAGTAAACGTGGCGGCTTTGTTGAATAAATCAGATTTCGGGTAAGTCTCCCCCGTAGCGGGTTGTGTTTTCAGGCAATACGCACGCTTTCAGGCATACCTGCTTTCGTCATTTTGTTCAGCGCTCGTACCAGGGCCATAGCCTCCGCAACCTGACCATCGTAGTCACGCAGCGTCAGTGAACCCCCGAACAGCTGTTTTACCCGGTACATCGCCGTTTCCGCTATCGAGCGACGGTTGTAATCTGTTGTCCATTTCCACCGCGCATTACTCCCGGTCAGCCGCTGATTAGCCACTGCACGGTTACGGTCTGCATATTCACCGGGCCAGTAACCCGCACCTTTTCGGGGCGGGATAAGCGCGCTGATTTTCTTACGCCGCAGTTCATCGTGACAGAGCCGGGTGTCGTAAGCGCCGTCTGCCGATGCTGCCCTGATTTTTCTGTGAGTCTGCCGGATAAGACCCGGGAAGGCTTCTGAGTCCGTCACATTGTTCAGCGACAGGTCTGCACAGATGATTTCATGTGTGTTGCTGTCAACTGCCAGATGCAACTTTCGCCATATACGACGGCGTTCCTGGCCATGTTTTTTGACTTTCCATTCGCCTTCACCAAAGACCTTCAGCCCGGTGGAATCAATCACCAGATGCGCGATTTCACCTCGGGTGAACGTTTTGAAACTGACATTAACCGACTTTGCGCGCTTGCTGACACTGGTGTAATCCGGGCAGCGCAACGGAACATTCATCAGTGTAAAAATGGAATCAATAAAACCCTGCGCAGCGCGCAGGGTCAGCCTGAATACGCGTTTAATGACCAGCACAGTCGTGATGGCAAGGTCAGAATAGCGCTGAGGTCTGCCTCGTGAAGAAGGTGTTGCTGACTCATACCAGGCCTGAATAGCTTCATCATCCAGCCAGAAAGTTATGGAGCCACGGTTGATGAGGGCTTTATTGTAGGTGGGCCAGTTGGTGATTTTGAACTTTTGCTTTGCCACGGAACGGTCTGCGTTGTCGGGAAGATGCGTGATCTGATCCTTCAACTCAGCAAAAGTTCGATTTATTCAACAAAGCCAAACGTGGCTTGAAAGCTCGCCTTTGGACTGACAAAGCGATCAGTGAATTTCTCGGTGCGCCGCTCAGTGCAGGCCCGGTAAAAGCCTGGAAACAGAAGGAAGTGAAAAAAGTCGAAGCGACACCCGCTTTCAAAACATGGCTGGAACAACGTCGCGCATGGCTGGTTGCGCGGGGTAAAATATCCTCTGATACAGAGTTGCCTTGCCACCTGGACGCTCCGATAATTCCAGGTAAACAACATAAGGAATCATAATATGAACAAAAAGCCTCGCTATGCTGTCATGCTGGATGGGGATAAAACCGTCTATAGTGGAAATAGTCGGTTTGTCGCCTGGACGTTCTGGCTGATGAACCGTCATCGTAGGGCTATCGCATATGATTGCGGAGTTTGGGTTGTTGAACCAGCCTACTGGATCCGTGTCGTTTAATCTGCTTTTGCAATGTGCAGCTGCTTCATGTCATGCCTAAGGAGTTATTTTGAAATGGATTAATTTTTTACAACGTCTTCTACAACGTTTTTTCCCCAAAAAAAATGAAATAATTGAAGTGAAATACATTGAAAGGGATGAAACAAGAGTATTACCAGACATCCCTGAAAACGTCATAGCTGCCTGTCAGACTCTTCAGGTGAAGCTGGATTCTGTTAAGAATAATCCATTTTTGGAAATTAGTTTGATTTATGGATTTCTTGATACTTTTGGCGAGTTTGCATCAACCTTTACAGTATGTCAGAAAGGTTGCAGCGCCTGTTGCAAAATAGGTGTCGAAATGACGGCATTAGAAGCAAGTTTTATAGAAAAAAATACATCCCACAGAATTGTATCTAACAAGCAAAGAAAATTAAAAACCAATACAGATTGCCCATTTTTAACTGATGGAATCTGCTCCATATATGAATATCGACCTTTCAATTGTAGAACCTTTTTCACAGTAGATAACCCTAAGTACTGCGAAACACCAAACGAACCTCATAGGACATATGGGAGTTTAGGTGGTCAAGACATAAATATAATTTATCAGTTCCGAAACTATATTGACCAACTAAATGGGAAGAGGAAGAAGAGTGATATAAGATTCTTCTTTGGGAATCATAAAGGAATAAAATAGCCAGGCATGGAAATATTTCAGTCCAGTTCCGCTGACAGTGCGTGTTTTGCGCGCTGTTCCACTGGCTCCGGCTATGATATGTCACAGTTTTGATTTTATCCAAAAAGGCCGCATCGCGGCCTTTTTAGTGAATCAATTGTTTGCTGACAACGCTTTTTAATTCCAGAAAGGATCGTTTTCCCAACCTTGCGGGAAGCCGGTATCAGCCATATACAGCTGCGCCGCATGGCTACCAGCAAAAAGACGAAGAAGATCACCCTTTAAGTCAATGCCCGCCAGGTCTAGTGTCTTAATCATTTTGTGTATCACGCAGACCGTCAAGTATGGTCGATACTGGTGAACTGCGGGTATGGTCAACTCACTGGCTATCTGGCTTGGAATCGCAAGTTTGGCGTTCCACAGTCGGCTATGATGCGCGGCACGATTTCTTACGTCACGCAGACGCTGAACCCAGTTCGTCAGCGAATTGAAATCATTTGCACCAAACTCATTTGCGAGTGTATCCAGCAGAGTGTTATGAGGTGCTGGCAATCCCTTAAAATATGAGAAATCAGTCGCACTGAATATCTTGAAAAGACAACCGATAGTAATTACCTCACTGGCAATCCAGAAAGGGGGTAGATTAGAGAATTGCGGATGCGAATTATTGTGGTATTTTTTCCTGTAATTTCTCGCGTAAAGCTCCCCTTCCTTATTAAAGTCACCTTGTATTCTACTTCGAATGTCATCAATAATTTTAGTGCCTTTCGCTGTATAGAAAAAAGTATTATCAAGATACCAGAAAGGGTCATTTGAGAATGCGGAAAGTGTATGGTCAAGCCTGCTTCTGAGCTTAACTTCAAGCCGCGCAATTACGCCAAACAACAGTACACGAAGTTTTTCGTCGAAGCGGTATAGCTCAACCCCATATTCAAAATACTCATCTTTTCTGTAATGTTTTCCGCCCGGACTTGCCGGATCTAACAGAGGATGGAGATAAATTTTAAAATGGTAATAGCTTATCTGGCTGAGCGTATTTTCTGCTTCAGCCTCGTCCAAAAACTCAAGCTTTTTGCTCTTGAGGTCGTTAATCAGATCGGCAGGTGTACGGTAAGGCTTGCTGTAAAGGGTTGTCGGCATCGCAGCATCATCCCTGAATAGGCAAAAAAAAAGCCCACTAACTTCCCCAAAGGGTTGTTGCAGGCATCATTAATACTAATACTACTCCATTTGACAAACACGTCAACGGAAATTACTCAAAAAAGAGCAATCAATACATCCTCTGGGCATAGATAGTTCTGTCTAGTTACCTGCCATTTCCCTTCAGCAGCGCCACCGCCTCATCGCCTGGCATCTGGAACTGCACCCGGTGCCGTGCCGCGACATCGAGCGCAAACACTTTCGTGTAGACCTCCGTCGAGCTGATCGACTTGTGTCCCATCAGGCTCTGCAGCACCTTCAGCGGGATGCCGGCATACAGCATATGCATCCCGTAGCTGTGACGGAACGTGTGCGGGGTAACCGGTACCGAAAACGTCACCCCGTCGGCGGCAGCCGCATCAACGGCTTCACTTATCCAGGTCCGGACCGTTCTGTCGGTAATTTCCCAGATGCGTGCTTTCTCGGTTCTGTCTGTGCGTTTATTACGGCGCTCCAGCGGAATTTTAAGCGTGGCCACCATCATCTCCAGCTGGCTGACATAGTTCGCATCGGAAAGCGGAACGATACGATGAGGCAGGCTACCGGCCGGAGCACGGCCGGCCGTTCTGGTGGCTTTTTCGGTCCGCTGTTTGAGCGTGGCCAGCTGCACGAACGGGTAGGGCGGTGTCAGGGAAAAATCACTCCGGGTCAGCGCCAGCGCCTCGTTAATGCGCGCGCCGGTATTCCAGAGGGTTGCCAGCAACATCTTGCGGTGGAGATCGGGTACATAGTGGAGCAGGGCACTTACTTCCGGCGCCAGCAGGTATTTCGGCAGTTCGTCCTGAACGAGCGCCATCTGACGCAGGGCCAGCGCCGCTGGATAGTCGATAGAAACAGGTAACTGAGCACCTGTTGTCGAATACCCTCCCAGGGTTACAAGTCCGGTCATCAGGATGATTCTCCGCCAGGGGATATGCGCAGTGCTCCCGCAATGATTTCCCGGTTCTCTTCATTACGCCAGTTACCAAAATAGTCCACTTCCAGACGCAGGGAATGATCTGCAGCCTCTATCAGATCCGACACTTTCTGCAGGGCGCTATGCAGCTGCTGCGCTGATATCACGCGTGGCACATCATGCTCATCCACACCGTTGCGGTGTACCAGATCGTTTCGCCAGTCTGCGATGATACCCAGCGGCTCAATTGGCCAGACGGGCGGTATATGAAGCACAGTCCCGAAATAGCGCTCAATGGTTTTCACGTTATGAAACGTCATACTCGCAACAACATTCTTTGCCACAGGGCGGAACTTGGTAAGCTCCATCTCGCGGGCCGCCTGCTTCTCTTTCTTGCCTACCTTAGCAAAAGGTAAGTAATACTCTTCAAAGTATCTCTCGAGCGGCCTGTCCTCTTCCAGCAGAGCTCTGGCGCAGTACATCAGGTACGCCTCCATGACCGTCACGGCATGGACGAAAGACATTCTGTACACCAGTTCAGGCTGCTTTTCATCAAGCAGGGCATGGAGCTTCTTCAGCTCCTGGCTGGCGTGCAGGTAACGCTGATGAACATTGTTCAGGGAAGCCACAAACAGCCCGTGTTCATGATCCCACTGAGCCTGATCGGCGAGATACTCCTGTTCCCAGTAGTACAGGTTAGCGGCCTGTTCCCATTCTTCTGAGCCGGGGACAACATCCGGATAATTTTCAGCAAGCCATTTATCAAATCGTTCAGATTCAATATCCATCATCTGGTCTTTCATGCTTCCCATAATGCCAGTACCCTTCTGTATGGTTCTGTAAATGAAAAATCCAGCCGGTCATACTGCCGCATCGTCTCCACGGAACGGTTCAAAAGCCAGCAGGGCGTCCGCCCTGGAGGCCAGCTCGATACAGTCCCCGCACTGCGGGTTAATCTCTTCATCAATGGCCTCGTTATACCGCATGCGCAGCCGCCATCCCGTCACGGGAGGCGCGTTCTGTATGGCCAGCACCATCCCTTCCGGCGACAGCAGTTCACGGAGGGTGTAGCAGGCGCCAATCCGGGTCGAATCCCGCAGCCACATCACGGGGTACTCACTGACCAGCTGGTCATACACACATTCCGGCGTATGGAAATAATTCCCGTCCGCCCTGCATAAATCACACATTCGCGTTCCTTGTATCGAGAAATCCCGTCAGGCCGGGTCCGGCATAAAACGGCCTGGCTCAAACGGCCAGCGCCTGTCGCCCTGCGAGTACACCTCGATCCACGCCAGTGTCCCGTGCTCAAAATACAGTTGATAACCGTCATCGGCACTGAGGGTCAGCATCCCGTCAAAACAGGTATCGGTTCGCGTACCGTCACCCATCCAGCGAAGCAGGCGGCCTTCAGCGGAAATCTCGTAAAATTCACAATCGCAGTCTAGGTCGTCGGTCTGAAAGTCCGTCCCGGTGACTCCGTCAGGCATCCGGTACCGGAATCTGACCGTATCAAACATTCCCATAATTTTGCTTCCTTAAATTGCTTAAAAATCCCGCCATTCATATTCTTTTTGCGACCTAGCGGCACCAGTCTGGTCTGGGCGGTAGTTCTGAATAATTTGAACAATCCTCAGTGCCTAGAATGAACGACGCATGATCGAAGCCCTGTGAGAGGTCATATTCACTTGCTCCTACTGGTAAGCTCAAATATCCCCCAATCACTGAAGAGGGAGCCTGCCATGATGCGCAGCCATCAGAGAGCCAACGCCAAGCCAGCTCGTTTCCTTGCACGTCCAGCAACTGAACCAGTTCTTTGCCGTAACTATTCGCAGTTTGATATACCCAGACAGAATTCATGCCCTGGCTAATAAGGCCCCGAATAACTTGATCAATATCCATTTAATACCCTGTTAAATAATCCCACCACTAAATCATTACCTAATGACACACCTGACAGTCACAAATCGGGATTTTATCTATTGTCATTATTCTCTGGCTGATAATAAGCAGCCATATAACCACGTCATTAAATTACCGGATAGCCGTTCCGGTGAGATCCGATTTTTACGCTATTGCGCAGTTTCCGGAAGTGTACCACGCCCACGGAATAACCACACCGCCCTTTACCGGTGCTGAGCGGCCGGTCACGGGGCAGGGGGCAAACACTATATATAGAAGAAAAATCAGCCTATGGCGTAGCACATATTGTGTTTTTAGGCCGCTGCGCGCCGGAGGCCGGAAAGCAGATCCGGAACTGCCTTTTTTCGGATCTGAGCGGGAAAAGTGAGAAACCAACATAGGTGTAACATATCCATATGCCGGGCATCTGCATAGGCAAAGCATACGCATATACCTACCATCTGCATATGTAACACCTATACAAGCCGGGCTTGCAGGCATATACTTCACCTATGCGGGAATACTCCCTGGCACACTCAGCATATGAGGAAAAACCATGCGCACAGTTTCGATATTTAAAAACGGCAATAACCGCGCCATCCGTCTGCCCCGGGACCTGGATTTTGACGGCGTCAGCGAGCTGGAGATCGTCCGGGAAGGGGACAGCATCATTCTGCGTCCCGTCCGGCCGACCTGGGGCTCGTTCGCGCAGCTGGACAGGGCCGATCCGGACTTTATGGCGGAGCGTGAGGATGTGGTCAGCGATGAAGGACGCTTTGAGCCATGAAGAAAACCTGGATGCTCGACACCAACATCTGCTCGTTCATCATGCGCGAGCAGCCGGCAGCGGTGCTGAAGCGCCTGGAGCAGGCGGTGCTGCGCGGTGATCGCATTGTGGTCTCGGCCGTGACGTATGCCGAGATGCGCTTCGGCGCCACCGGCCCGAAGGCCTCGCCGCGCCATATTCAGCTGGTCGACGCGTTCTGCGCGCGCCTCGATGCCGTCCTGCCCTGGGACCGCGCCGCGGTGGACGCCACGACGGACATCCGGGTGGCGCTGCGCCTAGCCGGGACGCCGATCGGCCCGAATGACACGGCCATTGCCGGGCACGCCATCGCGGCGGGCGCCATCCTGGTGACGAACAATGTGAGAGAGTTTGCGCGGGTCCCGGGCCTGGTGCTGGAAGACTGGGTGAAATAATCCCGTAATAATTTCCGTGACGGAGACGACAGACATGAATGGGCTTTGTTGAATAAATCGAACTTTTGCTGAGTTGAAGGATCAGATCACGCATCCTCCCGACTGGATTTGCCCCTATATTTCCAGACACCTGTTATCACTTAATGGACTGACCCCACCCCGGTAGACGATCCTGCCCTATAGTTTGAGTATAGGGGGAGCATATGGGCACACCACGATTTACACCTGAATTTAAGGAAGAAGCCGTCCGACAGATAACGGAACGCGGTTATTCCGTTGCCGAAGTATCTGACCGTCTGGGCGTTTCTGCCGGCACTGTTGCAAATAGTCGGTGGTGATAAACTTATCATCCCCTTTTGCTGATGGAGCTGCACATGAACCCATTCAAAGGCCGGCATTTTCAGCGTGACATCATTCTGTGGGCCGTACGCTGGTACTGCAAATACGGCATCAGTTACCGTGAGCTGCAGGAGATGCTGGCTGAACGCGGAGTGAATGTCGATCACTCCACGATTTACCGCTGGGTTCAGCGTTATGCGCCTGAAATGGAAAAACGGCTGCGCTGGTACTGGCGTAACCCTTCCGATCTTTGCCCGTGGCACATGGATGAAACCTACGTGAAGGTCAATGGCCGCTGGGCGTATCTGTACCGGGCCGTCGACAGCCGGGGCCGCACTGTCGATTTTTATCTCTCCTCCCGTCGTAACAGCAAAGCTGCATACCGGTTTCTGGGTAAAATCCTCAACAACGTGAAGAAGTGGCAGATCCCGCGATTCATCAACACGGATAAAGCGCCCGCCTATGGTCGCGCGCTTGCTCTGCTCAAACGCGAAGGCCGGTGCCCGTCTGACGTTGAACACCGACAGATTAAGTACCGGAACAACGTGATTGAATGCGATCATGGCAAACTGAAACGGATAATCGGCGCCACGCTGGGATTTAAATCCATGAAGACGGCTTACGCCACCATCAAAGGTATTGAGGTGATGCGTGCACTACGCAAAGGCCAGGCCTCAGCATTTTATTATGGTGATCCCCTGGGCGAAATGCGCCTGGTAAGCAGAGTTTTTGAAATGTAAGGCCTTTGAATAAGACAAAAGGCTGCCTCATCGCTAACTTTGCAACAGTGCCCGATAGAGAAAGAGGCTTAGCATTTTTATTTGCAATTACTTTGCCGCCAATAATGGTATGGTTTCTAGTTGCTAAATTTACCTACGGTATTGACGCATCAACGGCTAAATACCTGATGCCGTATCTTGTTAAAAACACTTTTTCGCTATGGCCTTTATGGTCAGCTTTAATTGCTGGCTGGTTCATTGGTATTGGCGGTCTTATCGCTTTTATCATTTATGATAAATCACGCGTTTTTAAAGGCGAAAGATTCAAAAATATTTATCGTGGTACAGAGCTTGTTGGTTCCAGAACACTCGCTGATAAAACACGCGAAAGAGGAGTCAACCAGTTAACCGTTGCTAATATCCCCATTCCTACATACGCTGAGAACTTGCATTTTCGATTGCCGGGACAACCGGTACTGGTAAAACCACAATTTTCAATGAACTGCTATTTAAGAGCATTGTTAGAGGCGAAAAAAATATTTCTTTAGATCCAAACGGAGGGTTCTTGAAAAATTTCTATCGCCCCGGCTATTTTATTTTAAATGCCTATGATAAACGCACTGAAGGCTGTTTTTTTTCAATGAAATCCGCCGTTAATATGATTACGAGCGCTTAGTTAACTCTATTGTTCAGGAAAGCCATGATATGGCTACTGAAGAATGGTTCGGCTATGGACGTCTTATTTTTAGTGAAGTTTCGAAAAAACTTCACAGCCTATACAGCACAGTAACTATGGAAGAAGTTATTCACTGGGCCTGTAACGTTGACCAGAAAAAAATTAAAAGAATTTTTAATAGGTACGCCTGCTGAAGCTATTTTTTCCGGGTCTAAAAAGCAGTTGGAAGCGCGCGATTTGTTCTCAGTGGCTTTGTTGAATAAATGTAAGCGTACAGCGTGAACCGTCTGGTCATAATCTGAAGCATCCGACAAAGTGGTGTCCACCAAATAAGTAGTGGGAACCAAAGTGTCAGATATGCAGAAAAATATGACTCCCGGCAGGCGTAAAGGCTGCCCTAATTATTCTCCTGAGTTTAAACAGCAACTCGTTGCTGCCTCCTGCGAACCCGGGATATCCATCTCAAAACTGGCGCTTGAAAATGGCATTAATGCCAATCTGCTCTTTAAATGGCGCCAGCAGTGGCGCGAGGGAAAGCTGCTATTACCTTCCTCTGAGAGTCCTCAGTTACTTCCTGTGACTCTCGATGCCACCGCCGTACAACCAGAACCGCCCGCTGAGGACTCAGAGCTCAGCATCTGCTGTGAGATAACGTTCCGGCACGGGACACTCCGCCTCAACGGCACTGTCAGCGAAAAGCTTCTGACTCTGCTGATACAGGAACTGAAGCGATGATCCCGCTACCAACAGGCACAAAAATCTGGCTGGTTGCCGGTATTACCGATATGAGAAACGGCTTCAACGGGCTGGCTGCAAAAGTGCAGACGGCGCTGAAAGACGAACCGATGTCCGGCCATGTCTTCATCTTCCGGGGCCGCAGCGGCAGTCAGGTTAAACTTCTGTGGTCCACCGGCGACGGGCTGTGCCTGCTGACCAAACGGCTGGAGCGCGGGCGCTTCGCCTGGCCGTCAGCTCGCGATGGCAAAGTGTTCCTGACCCCGGCGCAGCTGGCAATGCTGCTGGAAGGCATCGACTGGCGACAGCCGAAGCGGTTGCTGACCTCCCTGACCATGCTGTAGGCTTCTTTATCCTGGTTGTCGCAGAATAAGCCTGGTAAAATGCTGGCTTATGAATGACATCTCTTCTGACGACATCCTTCTGCTGAAACAGCGCCTTGCCGAACAGGAAGTGCTGAACCGTGCCCTGCTGGAAAAGCTGGCAGACCGGGAGCGCGAAATAGACCATCTGCAGGCGCAGCTGGATAAACTTCGCCGGATGAACTTCGGCAGCCGTTCCGAAAAAGTCTCCCGCCGTATCGCACAAATGGAAGCCGATCTGAACCGGCTTCAGAAAGAGAGCGATACGCTGACCGGTCGGGTGGATGACCCGGCAGTACAGCGCACTCTGCGTCAGACCCGCACGCCGGGTTAGAAGTTCTTGAGGTGACTGCTCCAGACCGGATGGAGCGACGCAAACGGGGTAAAAGTGACACAATTGATGCTGAATGTGCCGCTCATGCAGCATTCTCAGGCATCAGGACAGTTACTCCCAAAACGCGTGATGGCATGATTGAGTCCCTGCGGGTATTAAAAACTTGCCGAAAAACAGCAATATCAGCCCGCAGAGTCGCTCTCCAGATTATCCATTCAAATATTATCTCTGCCCCGGATGAATTACGTGAACAGCTCAGAAATATGACGCGCATGCAGCTCATCAGGACCCTGGGTTCCTGGAGACCTGATGCCAGTGAATACCGCAATGTAACCAACGTTTATCGCATTTCATTAAAGTCCCTTGCCCGACGCTATCTCGAGTTACATGACGAAATCGCTGATCTGGATGTCATGATTGCGGCAATTGTCGACGAGTTGGCACCTGAGCTGATTAAACGTAATGCTATCGGATACGAAAGCGCTTCACAGTTGCTGATCACTGCCGGAGACAATCCTCAACGGTTAAGATCAGAATCAGGATTTGCGGCACTGTGTGGTGTCAGCCCGGTCCCCGTTTCTTCTGGAAAAACGAACCGTTACCGACTTAATCGTGGTGGAGATCGTGCTGCAAATAGTGCACTTCACATCATCGCCATCGGACGCTTACGAACTGACGCAAAAACAAAGGAATATGTCGCCAGGCGTGTAGCCGAAGGACATACAAAAATGGAAGCGATACGCTGTCTAAAGCGATATATCTCCCGCGAAGTTTACACGTTACTGCGCAATCAAAACAGGCGGATCAACAGTATCCCGATAACAGCTTGACTCTTAGAAGGGCGTCCAAGGCAGCCATTATACGAGCAGGCAGTTCCGGCAGTTACTGTGGCGATACCGGATCAGGCAGAGTATGAGTCGGCGTGGAAACTGCTGGGATAACAGCCCAATGGAGCGCTTCTTCAGGAGTCTGAAGAACGAATGGGTGCCGGCGACGGGCTATGTAAGCTTCAGCGATGCAGCTCACGCAATAACGGACTATATCGTTGGATATTACAGCGCACTAAGACCGCACGAATATAATGGTGGGTTACCGCCAAACGAATCAGAAAACCGATACTGGAAAAACTCTAACGCGGTGGCCAGTTTTTGTTGACCACTTCACTTTCTGGCTGGATGATGGGGCGATTCAGGCCTGGTATGAGTCGGCAACGCCTTCATCACGGGGAAGGCCCCAGCGCTATTCTGATCTCGCCATCACCACCGTTCTGGTGATTAAACGCGTATTCCGGCTGACCCTGCGGGCTGCGCAGGGTTTTATTGATTCCATTTTTGCCCTGATGAACGTTCCGTTGCGCTGCCCGGATTACACCAGTGTCAGTAAGCGGGCAAAGTCGGTTAATGTCAGTTTCAAAACGTTCACCCGGGGTGAAATCGCACACCTGGTAATTGATTCCACCGGGCTGAAGGTCTTCGGTGAAGGCGAATGGAAAGTCAAAAAGCATGGCCAGGAACGCCGTCGTATCTGGCGAAAGTTGCATCTTGCTGTTGACAGCAACACACATGAAGTTGTCTGTGCAGACCTGTCGCTGAATAACGTCACGGACTCAGAAGCCTTCCCGGGCCTTATCCGGCAGACTCACAGAAAAATCAGGGCAGCATCGGCAGACGGCGCTTACGACACCCGGCTCTGTCACGATGAACTGCGGCGTAAGAAAATCAGCACGCTTATCCCACCCCGAAAAGGCGCGGGTTACTGGCCCGGTGAATATGCAGACCGTAACCGTGCAGTGGCTAATCAGCGAATGACCGGGAGTAATGCGCGGTGGAAATGGACAACAGATTACAACCGTCGCTCGATAGCGGAAACGGCGATGTACCGGGTAAAACAGCTGTTCGGGGGTTCACTGACGCTGCGTGACTACGATGGTCAGGTTGCGGAGGCTATGGCCCTGGTACGAGCGCTGAACAAAATGACGAAAGCAGGTATGCCTGAAAGCGTGCGTATTGCCTGAAAATCCAGCCAGCTACAGGGTCGTTCGCACGAAATCTTATTTATTCAACAAAGCCCGTCTTCCCTTCAAACCAGGCAAGTTTCACGTTTGTAGAACCATCATCGCAAAAAATTTTCATACCTATCTCCATTGATACTCAGTTTGAGTATTCACCTTCACCCCATAACTACTCACATTGAGTAAATACGTTCATAAACCGCAGGTAAGCACTCAAACTGCGTACTTCACCGGGTCGTTTAATTACTCAGTTTGAGTATTATATCATTTATCTTGCAGCAATCTAGCATTTAGCTAGCATAAATCTTGCTGCAAGATTGCAACGGTAAAAAGAATGCAGCAAGATTGCTGCATTCCGGATTAGTATCCCTGTTTTTCCTTATATGCCTCAACTGCTTTTTCCAGAACTTCCACCAGTTTCAACCCCTCACGCTCTGCGATATCCCTGATCTCCTGGTCGAAAGCAGGTGTGACACGTGTTGCAAATGCCAGCGTCCTGTTTGTTTTTCTGGCAGAACGGCCATCGCGGCGGGTATATGCCTCGGTCACTGTTTGTGTACCCACAGGATCATGGTGCACTGGCGATAAGTCCGCCTGCTGTATCTGTACATCAGTGGCAGCGACTGCAGGAGCTATCTCAGGCGCGTTCAGGCTGGTAGCCACTTCGTCAGGGCCTGGGGGTACACCCAGCCCACCACGGGCTCTTTTAGTTTTAAGTTTTGATGCATCAGCCATTACTCTTCTCCAATCTTATCGATGAGCGCCTGGATAAGTTCATCAGCTCTCTCGTTTAAACCTTTATAGCGTGTTTCTGTCACTGCAAGTCCTGAGTTCATCGCTTTTCTGTAAGCTGGCTTCTCAAAAAGACATCCAGCTAAAGTTTCATAACCCGCCTCACTGATATATGCACGAGCATCTAGCTCTTCCGCTTCGGTACCTACACGGCTTAAAGCAAAGACCAGTTTTGAACGTGGCACGCCTTCTTTTACCAGCGCGTTGAAAACTTTAATTGCCGGGACAAGATCGTCAAGGGAAGCCCCCGTTGGCTGGACGATAAGGTCGGCCACCTTAGCAATTTCCGAAGTCCCTTTGCTTGCACGAGCTGGTCCATCAAGAATGAGAAGATCAAACTCGCCGGCAGATTCTATGGCCTGCTTTGCTGTTGAAAATACTTCGACTGAAGCAACCGGTGGTAAACCAGTTGACAGACGTCGGCGGTGCCACTCAGCACTCGTTGCCTGTTCCAGGTCGAGGTCAGCTAATTTTGTTTTGATGCCACAGGCGGATGCTTCACGCGCTAACGCTCTCGCCTTAGTGCTTTTGCCCACACCACCTTTCTGGGAAATAAAACCAACTATCCAGGCCATCTAGCCCCCTTTACTTGCTGCTATCTTGCAGCAAACATTAGTATAAACCTGATTGAGGTTAGGAAAGTAACTCTTCCTGAACAAGATAACAGCTTGCAGCAAGATTGCAATAATCAAAAATCTAGCAGCAAGATTAAATCTTGCTATTCAGAAGACTGGAGGAATTGACAGCCGAATACTTGTGACAAGTTAAGGATAACGAAAGCAGCAAGCTTTATGCAATCTTGCAGCAATAATCAATGAGAGCTCACTGAGGATTGTATCGATAAATCGGCAATATAGCGGCAAGAAAGCAGCAATCACGCAGACATCACAACATGAGCCGAGCGCTAGAAAATCACTGTCTGGAAACTACGTCATTATAAGCCCCGACGGCTGCATGAAGCATGCTAGCAGCAATCTATTTTATTGCTGCTAGCATGCTGAAAGATTGCTATTAGAATCAGGCAGCGCTCGCCGCAGCCATGTAACCGAGCGTAGCGAGCGAACTGGCGAGGAAGCGAAGAGGAACCGTTCCGGCAGATAGTTCTTACGCTCAGCACAAGAAGAGTTTTCCATCCTCTGTGGGGAACAGGTCAACTTCGCGGACGGCCCGGACTGTGGGAAACAGGTCAACTTCGTGGACGGCCAGGGCTTCGTGAAACACCACATGTATAGGCACACACAGATAGCGTGTTCAGGGCAACAAATGTGACAATCTGCCATCATTAATTATGTCGAACTTGCCCTCATGTCATATGACTAACTGGAAGAGGGGAAAATCTAGTGTGACAAACTGCACTCATTTAACTGTGACAAACTACCCTCAGGATAGGGTGACAAATTGCCCTCAATTCTGGCTCCACTACCGGTTACAGCCAAAAAAACTATGAGTAAGCGCAGGATGCAAGGGAGGGAACAGCAAAACTGTGACAAATCACCCTCAACCTTCCAGATCAAATGTGACGAACCACCCTCAAATCTGTGACAGATAACCCTCAGGCTATTCTGTTGTCATCGAGGTGATATCACGGAAGGAAAATACAATATGAGTCGTCTGGCGGCCTTTCTTTTTCTCGATGTAAGAGAGGCGCATAGGTGTCCGGCTATTGATCTCATCAACACTTGCCTGCAGGAAACGGCGCCGAAAATCCGGCATACGCTGATAACTTTGAGGTAGCTGGTAGCGCTCCATGATCCAGTCGATTTTCAGGGACACGACACCAGAGCCATCAGGTTTACGGTACTGACACAGGGATTCGTATAAACGCATGGCATACGGATTGGTAATCTCTTTTGTTTCACTGAGCCGGAACTGCGTAAACCGGTTCTGTAGCCCGATGAAGAAGGGAATGAGATATGGGTTGATATGTACGCTATAAAGCCCTCTGGATGGACTGTGCGCACGTTTGATAAACCAGGGAAAGGATTCATACCCTTTTTCATTGCCGGCATCCTCTTCAGGGCGATAGAAAACCACTTCCTTACCCGCAAAACCTTTTAAAGCCTGTCGTATATCCTTACTGGCTTCAGCGGAGGTCAGTCCGAATGTTTCAGCGTATTTAGCAACGTGAATTTCGCAGATACCGTCATGTTCCTGCAGGGAGCCGTCGGATTTTCTGATCTGGTCAACGAACAGATACAGCATACGCTTTTGATCCCTGGAGAGACTATATGCCGCTTCAGTCAGCTCATTTGACTGGACAATCCGCGGACTATTTTTACGTTTTTTATGGTTTATAACCGCTATTTCCGCCATGACAGGTCCATGTGAAGTGTGACAGGTTTTAAGATTGTCACACTTTATAATACAGAGTCAACAGGGAGGGATAACTTTGTGAAAAGCAATGCTTCCTGAGGGCAATTTGTCACAGAGTTAAGGGCAACTTGTCACAGAAAGGACGGCTATTTGAGGGTGATTTGTCACACTGAAAGGGCGGTTTGTCACAGATCCCTCTCTGGAACCCGCATGGATAAAGGTCTGTGGGCATTCTAAAAATAAAGATCTATACCCGTGATCATTGAAGACGCTTGATTTTTCAGCAACAGGAGATCATGCTGTCCCCATGAAAATCTTTATCACTGACCAACAAAAAGCTGAACTTGAGCGTCTTCATGACTCCAGTCGTGATAAGCGCGTTTGCGATCGCATTAAAGCCATTCTTCTGGCCTCCGAGGGCTGGAGTTCGGCCATGATCGCTCAGGCTTTACGCCTGCATCAGACTACTGTTGACCACCATATCAGCGAGTTTCTGAACAAAGGCAAGCTGAAGCCCGAAAATGGCGGCTCAGACAGCAAACTCAGCGCTGAACAAACGGCTTTTTTAATCAGCCACTTATCCGACAATTTATTTTACCATACCCGTGATATTGTCGCGTTTGTCGCGCGGACATGGAACATCGTTTTCAGCATTCCGGGAATGAATAAGTGGCTGCACCGGAACGGCTTCACCTATAAAAAACCGTCAGGCGTCCCGCATAAATTCAGTGAAGAGAAACAAAAGCAATTCATTGAATATTATGAGGAACTCAAAGCCACCGCAGGTGATGAACCGGTTCTTTTTATTGATGCTGTCCATCCGACTCAGGCCACCAAAATAGGTTATGGCTGGATACGTAAAGGCCAGAGAAAAGCGGTAAAAACAACAGGTAGTCGTACACGGCTGAATATCATGGGGGCGCTGAATCTGAAGGCCCCGGAACATCCGCTAATCTGCGAATATAAAACGGTTAATGAATACAACGTATCTCGTTTTTTCAATGAGATACGTAAAATTTATCCAGATTATCAGCAGAAAGTTCATGTTATTCTGGATGGTGCTGGTTATCACCGTTCACAGTTAGTGAAAGACTGGGCGGAGGTGGTAAATATAAAACTTCATTACCTCCCGCCGTACAGCCCGAACCTGAATCCGATAGAACGAATGTGGAAGTTAATGAACGAACATGCCCGGAATAACCGCTACTTCAGCAACAGCAGGGAGTTCAGGGATGCAATATCTGAATTTTTCAGCCATACGTTACCGGGGATAGCGGGTTTTCTGACGTCCCGAATTAACGATCATTTTCAGGTGCTCAAACCTGCATCTTGAGGTTTATTGGGTATAACAACTATTAAAAAAGATCTTATAAAAATATCCCCGTGGATAAGTGGATAACCCCTAGGTGAGATGATTTTTCAGGCATTGAGCGTCAGCAGAATATACAAAGTATTCTTCCCTGGTGCTTCCTCGCTCACTCGGGGCTTCGCCCTGTCGCTCGGCTGCGGCGAGCACTGCTGGCTCGAACACATCCGTGGCCGGAAGATACTAATCCCCCGAGACGCTCTCAGGTACCCACTACTGCGAGACAACCCCCACGAAGATTTCTATCGTCCCTGCAGACATACTCGAATCGTTTTTATTAACCCTGGCTCCCGTCGTGACAGAACACTACTTCCTGTAAAAGGGGGACTAAGGCCCCTGAGTCACACACCTGAAATTAATAATGCGGAGTTTTACGATAATGGTAAGCGTCGTCTGGCAGATCCTGATATTCCTGAGAGGATAGTGGACACCAAATATGGTGGACGCTATCCATGAAATCATTAACCGCAGTGCGTAAAAAAAGCCCTAATTATCCCGTTGTGTTCAAAATCAAAATGGTTGAACTCTCGCATCGACCAGAGATCTCCGTAGCGCAACTCGCTCGTGAGCATGGGATCAACGATAATTTGTTGTTCAAGTGGCGCCAGTACTGGCGCGAAGGAAAACTACGTCCTCCTTCAACAACAGAAAACAACGTGCCTGAGCTGCTCCCGATAACACTTGATGCCGAAGATGTTGTCCCTGCAACCTCCCCCCGGTCACAACCTGTAGCTGCTGCGGCACGGCTTTGTTGAATAAATCAGATTTCGGGTAAGTCTCCCCCGTAGCGGGTTGTGTTTTCAGGCATACCTGCTTTCGTCATTTTGTTCAGCGCTCGTACCAGGGCCATAGCCTCCGCAACCTGACCATCGTAGTCACGCAGCGTCAGTGAACCCCCGAACAGCTGTTTTACCCGGTACATCGCCGTTTCCGCTATCGAGCGACGGTTGTAATCTGTTGTCCATTTCCACCGCGCATTACTCCCGGTCATTCGCTGATTAGCCACTGCACGGTTACGGTCTGCATATTCACCGGGCCAGTAACCCGCACCTTTTCGGGGAGGGATAAGCGCGCTGATTTTCTTACGCCGCAGTTCATCGTGACAGAGCCGGGTGTCGTAAGCGCCGTCTGCCGATGCTGCCCTGATTTTTCTGTGAGTCTGCCGGATAAGACCCGGGAAGGCTTCTGAGTCCGTCACATTGTTCAGCGACAGGTCTGCACAGATGATTTCATGTGTGTTGCTGTCAACTGCCAGATGCAACTTTCGCCATATACGACGGCGTTCCTGGCCATGTTTTTTGACTTTCCATTCGCCTTCACCAAAGACCTTCAGCCCGGTGGAATCAATCACCAGATGCGCGATTTCACCCCGGGTGAACGTTTTGAAACTGACATTAACCGACTTTGCGCGCTTGCTGACACTGGTGTAATCCGGGCAGCGCAACGGAACATTCATCAGTGTAAAAATGGAATCAATAAAACCCTGTGCAGCCCGCAGGGTCAACCTGAACACGCGTTTAATGACCAGAACGGTGGTGATGGCGAGATCAGAATAGCGCTGAGGTCTGCCTCGTGAAGAAGGTGTTGCTGACTCATACCAGGCCTGAATAGCTTTATCATCCAGCCAGAAAGTTATGGAGCCACGGTTGATGAGGGCTTTATTGTAGGTGGGCCAGTTGGTGATTTTGAACTTTTGCTTTGCCACGGAACGGTCTGCGTTGTCGGGAAGATACGTGCTCTGATCCTTCAACTCAGCAAAAGTTCGATTTATTCAACAAAGCCACTTTACGAATGAAACTCGCTACACTTAAGCCAGATGCTTCTGCATTTTCCTGGATTTGCGCTTTTTCATCTGGCAAACAATAAACTTTAATTGGTGTACTATTTTTTCTAGTCTGAGAAACGGTCATATCATTCTCCATACAGGCGGTAGCCGATCAGCCTCGCAGAGCAGGACTCCGTTGAGCAGCTCAGCTGCGAATAAGGGAAGGTAAAGTAGAAGCACCGTTTACGGTGGGCCTACTTTACATGTCCTGCCCTACATTTGCCGTTGTGAATCTGTGTACGTATTGTGTATTCCTGTGTACTCAGTGTGTTTTCGTAAAGCATTTGTGCAGTATTAGTCGTGTAAAAGTGTGCAGCATATGTGTTTATTGAAAGGAAACTTATCTGAATACCCCAAGGAATATTTTTATTCTCGCGGCTTGGGTTTTAGCGGCCTGCCACGTTTCCTTTGAACCCTATTTATCTCTTTCGCTATATCGTCATTTTCTGTCTTTGACTCTACAGATTTATCTATCCAGTCCTTAACATCCTCTCTACGCCAGAGAAGACGTTTATTACCGGGAAGACGGCATCTTGGTGGAAGACATTTTGGATTTCGCGTTGCATCACTGCGGATACTTTTTACAGTTTTCTTTAATGCAAAAGCCAACTCTTCAACGGTTATAAGTTCTGGCATAACTGATTTCATCGAAGAACCCATCTCTCAGTAGAAATTTGAGGATTTTAGCGGCTAAAATTTTAGGCGCTAAAGTTTGCTAACCAACGTTATGAATTGAGAATAATTAAAACTTACTGCCAAAAAGAATAATGTCAACAGGGTTTTTATTCATCGGGTTCTTACTTCATATGAAATTGGTTTTATTGACCAATTTCTGAATGACACTAAGGTTTTAATAATTCCTTTAATCTTTTTGGTTATATATAAGGTTAAAGATCAGGTTAGAGGGAGGTGGAAAAGTGATATATTTATTTGTTTATTATGAGAATTTTAAATTATATCTGTACCTCAAATGTCATGAAAGCGTACCTCATATGTCATGAAAGCGTACCTCATATGTCATAAAAGCGTACCTCATATGTCATATAATAAAAAATAAACAAACAAGTTATGCACAATATTATCAACAGAATCTATGGGTAAATACACAGATTATACATGATGAAATAGATTGTTTAGCTAAACTAAATAGCAATAAATAAAATGAAACAAAATGTAAATAACAGAGGGTTGTAGATGACTTATTAATTTGGTTAGCTAACCTTTATAAGAACTACTGTTTGCAAATGATTCATTCCTGACAGCGGATATATCGAATTTGAGTGGCTTTGTTGAATAAATCGAACTTTTGCTGAGTTGAAGGATCAGATCGGCTTTGTTGAATAAATCGAACTTTTGCTGAGTTGAAGGATCAGATCACGCATCTTCCCGACAACGCAGACCGTTCCGTGGCAAAGCAAAAGTTCAAAATCACCAACTGGCCCACCTACAATAAAGCCCTCATCAACCGTGGCTCCATAACTTTCTGGCTGGATGATGAAGCTATTCAGGCCTGGTATGAGTCAGCAACACCTTCTTCACGAGGCAGACCTCAGCGCTATTCTGACCTTGCCATCACCACCGTTCTGGTCATTAAACGCGTGTTCAGGTTGACCCTGCGCGCTGCGCAGGGTTTTATTGATTCCATTTTTACACTGATGAATGTTCCGTTGCGCTGCCCGGATTACACCAGTGTCAGCAAGCGCGCAAAGTCGGTTAATGTCAGTTTCAAAACGTTCACCCGGGGTGAAATCGCGCATCTGGTGATTGATTCCACCGGGCTGAAGGTCTTTGGTGAAGGCGAATGGAAAGTCAAAAAGCATGGCCAGGAACGCCGTCGTATATGGCGAAAGTTGCATCTGGCAGTTGACAGCAACACACATGAAATCATCTGTGCAGACCTGTCGCTGAACAATGTGACGGACTCAGAAGCCTTCCCGGGTCTTATCCGGCAGACTCACAGAAAAATCAGGGCAGCATCGGCAGACGGCGCTTACGACACCCGGCTCTGTCACGATGAACTGCGGCGTAAGAAAATCAGCGCCCTTATCCCACCCCGAAAAGGTGCGGGTTACTGGCCCGGTGAATATGCAGACCGTAACCGTGCAGTGGCTAATCAGCGAATGACCGGGAGTAATGCGCGGTGGAAATGGACAACAGATTATAACCGTCGCTCGATAGCGGAAACGGCGATGTACCGGGTAAAACAGCTGTTCGGAGGTTCACTGACACTGCGTGACTACGATGGTCAGGTTGCAGAGGCTATGGCCCTGGTACGAGCGCTGAACAAAATGACGAAAGCAGGTATGCCTGAAAGCGTGCGTATTGCCTGAAAACACAACCCGCTACGGGGGAGACTTACCCGAAATCTGATTTATTCAACAAAGCCGGTGAGCGTCTGCCCTATCCGTGAAACAAGACCTCCCGGCGTAGCGCGTTAAACAGCCTCGATTTAAGGGGACTCCGTCAGTATGATCATATCGTCTATGATGAGGATATCGTGATTGCGCCTCATGGCCTCTCTTCGGCGTGCTGGATATCGCGTTATTCTCGGGGAAGCTTCTGCCGGTGCGACGCAAAACTGAATAAAATGATTAAGCGAGCTGTATTATGATTTAAAAATTAGTAGTGGCAAATAGAATGAGTATGCCGACAGGATGCGATTTGTTGTATTGAGTTGATGGCGGAGGGGAACTATTTTAGATAAAATATATACCGGGTATAATTAGATAGATGTGATGTATTGGTTTGTGATGATATTTATTAACTGAGTGAGAATATATCTACAGTAAACTGAGAGAATACCCCCTTATTTAAGTAAGGGGGTAGGAGTTATTTTGCGGTTATTTTAATAGAGTCACAAGCAGAGTATTCGTGTTTGAGAATTTCAATGGTTGATTCTTTACCTGAAAATTCCTCAACATCCATGATTCCACTACTGCCGTTTTTAATATAAACATTACTAGATTTTCCTTCATCGTTGCTAATTTTTATGTCCACACCATCAGCATTACTACACGTCGTGTTGTAAGAGTCAAAAACAAGCGTGTTAACTCCAGTTAGTATCCATTTCGCTGTGGTAGGGGTGTTGTCTCCTGGATGGGCATCGATTTCACCATTATCGGAGATGGTAAATTTACCCCAGGTATCACCAACAACTACACTTGCTGAAAGAAACGGATAGTAAAGCCCTTTCCCATATACTTGTTCCCATTGAGGGTAATGCTTGTAGAAAAGTGAAAAAAAGTTTTTAATCTCTTTATCGGTATAGGAACGCGTTCGTTCATAAATGTATGCAGTAACTCCATCCGACAGTTTATAGGCAGGGCCTATTCTCCTGAAAGCAGCACCAATTCCGTCACCTGAAAGAATTTCATTTGCTGGTATGGTAATTACCCTTTGCCCATCCGGTGTCAGGTGTGTTTGTATCGGATCCGCTACAACAAAATATTTCGAGAGTAAAGATTCAATATTAATACCATCTCTGAGATCAACTTGAGAAGCATATGCTATTTTCCCTGTTAATTTCCGGTAGGAAATGGTATTTATCATATCGTCATTAAGTACTGAACTTGAACTAAGTATCGTGACTTTTTCATTTCCCTGTGTAAGCGATTCAATATTTTTAACGAGAGTAACGTAATTGTTGAAATTATCTACGTGTATAGGCAACGATTTGATAGGCAACAACTTGTCAATCGTTGTATATTGTTTTGCGCTAAATAGCGAAGTGTAGTTAATAAAAAAACATAAACCAGTGACGGCAATGAGCATTGAATATTGATAAGTTTTGCTGGTAGCAAGATGCAATAACGTTTTTAATCCCAAGGTGGCGATTATTAACGCCCAAAGAGCAAAAGGAAGGCAGTGTTGTACGCCGGGGCTTTGTGTTCTTGTAAATAAGAAAAAACTAAATACTAAGTTAAAAGCTGAGAATATGATAAGGATTTTATCATTACGGTCTTTACTCCGAAAAATGGAAAGCAATCCAATGATTACAAAGGGGAATAGATATAAACCGATATCATTATAAAGATTTTCAATGGAATGACTGAGAGAGGACTGATAAGCAGAATATATTGTGGCGTAGTCAGTTGCAATTACTCTCTTAATTAATGCACCCTGAAATATCAAGGTAAGCAATACGGAGAAAATACCAGCAACGAAAAAATTTTTGATAATGATGGCCACGCGACCAAAGCTATGCTTGGCATTATTGTAGAGGAAATAATTAAGCACAGGTAATGATATATACAATGATACAACCGTATATGCGTACCATCTTCTCAATAAGAATGGAGACCACAGAAGTAATCCAGTCACAAGGGCTTTTTTAATTTTAACCTTATCACCGAAATCACTGCTCGAAACATATAGTAATGCAGCAATTATTGGGATTAAGCCTGATATATCAGGATATCCTTTAAGCGTTGGGGCCCAAAAAGCCACAAAGGTTAAAGGTAAAATGCAAGAAAGTAACAACCAGCCAAAAGAGTGATTATCAGAAAAACGTTTACACAGTAAATGGAAGAGTATTACTGTAGGGAAAAGATACATCACAGCCAATGAAGTTATATAAGACAGCCGTGAAGGTAAATTAAAAAGATAGAACCATGACGTGATGGCGACAGGAAGAGAGTTATAGTCATCATGTCTAATAGAGTGAAAGACTGTCCTTATTGAGTTGATAGGCTCATTAGGGAATGTGGCACAAAACTCTTCCCACATTCTCCAGTATCCATTGAAATCCCAATAGTAAATGTTCTGTTCATGAGCTATAAATATGCTGGTTTGGATAACCACCACCAACAAAATCATGAATAATAAAATAATTGATAGGGGCTTATTATATCTCATTTTCACCACCTGCTTTCTCTTCGATAAAGAATTTTGGCCTGTTTTTACTTTCCATATAAATTTTCCCAATATACTCACCAATAATACCCAGAGAGAGCATTTGAACACCACCAAGGAAGAAAATGGCAATCATGACTGAAGTCCACCCAGCAACAGTGTCCCCCTGCAATTTCTCAATGACTGCATAGATGGCTGCAATTGATGATATTAAGCATGTAACAATGCCAGCCATAGCGATCATACGCAATGGAGTAATTGTAAGGGAAGTTATTCCTTCCAGCGCCAGCGAGAGCATTTTTTTTAAAGGATACTTCGATTCGCCCGCGACCCTTTCATCCCTACTATAATAAACATTAGTAGATTTATAGCCAAGAAGGGGGATAAGCCCTCTTAAATAAACATTTTGCTCTTTAAACTTATTCAGAGCCGAAAGCGCAGTGCGCCCCAGTAGTCTGAAATCCGCATGATTGGGAACCTGATTTACCCCTAACCAACTCATTAGCGAGTAGAATTTATTTGCTGTGGTTCTTTTAAAGACTGAATCACTGTCCCTGTTATCGCGTACTCCATAAACAATCTCAAATCCTTCGTGGTATTTGTCGATCATTTTTTCAATGCAACTTATATCATCTTGCAGGTCTGCATCAATACTAACAGTTACGTCTGTATCAGCGTTTGATAATCCCGCCATTAGGGCTATCTGGTGTCCTCGGTTTCTTGATAATTTTAATCCTCGGACAAAAGAATTTTTGCAGGATGCGGCCTTAATTTGTTCCCAGGTATCATCTCTGCTTCCATCATCTACAAAAAGAATATAACTCTTATCGCTAATCTTTCCTTTGGAAATGAGGTTTGATAATACTGACGTTAAACCATCCAAACAGAAAGGGAACGCGTCCTTTTCGTTGTAACATGGCACTACAATTGCGAGTGATGGTGATTTTGACTTCATAATGTCCATATTAATCTCATTCATTTCATAGACCAAAATTTATTAAGGATAAAACCTATTACTGTGTAAAAAAACATGCCTATAAATTGCGCGGTATAAACATGCTGGGGCATGAGTGTTAAAAAGAATTTCATCGCTACTAGATTAAAAATATAACAAATTGCGCAGACTGATAGGAACTTGATGAACTTTATTAAGCTCAATGAAGTAGAGAATGTGAATCTTACGTTCATAATGAAGCTAAAAAGAATGCCCGCGACATAACCGGAGACATTAGATAGGTAGATGCCAACGCCGAACTGCATCAAGCTGAATATAACCGCTGCCGTCAAAGCTGTGTTCGCCAAACCAACGAATACATACCTAACAGCTTGTGATTTAATACTAGTTAGCACCAATAACTCCATTTTACCAATTGAAAGTTATGCATTTTTATGGAACGAACGCATGTTCGATGAAAATGACAGAAAACCATAGACAATCTCCTTAAAGGTTAGAGCGATATTATAAGGCATAAAGAGAAATCAAAAAAGCTCCTGGATTAGGGAAGGTGCGAACAAGTCCCTGATATGAAATCATGTTTGTCATCTGGAGCCATGGAACAGGATTCATCATGAGTCATCAACTTACCTTCGCCGACAGTGAATTCAGCAGTAAGCGCCGTCAGACCAGAAAAGAGATTTTCTTGTCCCGCATGGAGCAGATTCTGCCATGGCAAAACATGGTGGAAGTCATCGAGCCGTTTTACCCCAAGGCTGGTAATGGCCGGCGACCTTATCCGCTGGAAACCATGCTACGCATTCACTGCATGCAGCATTGGTACAACCTGAGCGATGGCGCGATGGAAGATGCTCTGTACGAAATCGCCTCCATGCGTCTGTTTGCCCGGTTATCCCTGGATAGCGCCTTGCCGGACCGCACCACCATCATGAATTTCCGCCACCTGCTGGAGCAGCATCAACTGGCCCGCCAATTGTTCAAGACCATCAATCGCTGGCTGGCCGAAGCAGGCGTCATGATGACTCAAGGCACCTTGGTCGATGCCACCATCATTGAGGCACCCAGCTCGACCAAGAACAAAGAGCAGCAACGCGATCCGGAGATGCATCAGACCAAGAAAGGCAATCAGTGGCACTTTGGCATGAAGGCCCACATTGGTGTCGATGCCAAGAGTGGCCTGACCCACAGCCTAGTCACCACCGCGGCCAACGAGCATGACCTCAATCAGCTGGGTAATCTGCTGCATGGAGAGGAGCAATTTGTCTCAGCCGATGCCGGCTACCAAGGGGCGCCACAGCGCGAGGAGCTGGCCGAGGTGGATGTGGACTGGCTGATCGCCGAGCGCCCCGGCAAGGTAAGAACCTTGAAACAGCATCCACGCAAGAACAAAACGGCCATCAACATCGAATACATGAAAGCCAGCATCCGGGCCAAGGTGGAGCACCCATTTCGCATCATCAAGCGACAGTTCGGCTTCGTGAAAGCCAGATACAAGGGGTTGCTGAAAAACGATAACCAACTGGCGATGTTATTCACGCTGGCCAACCTGTTTCGGGCGGACCAAATGATACGTCAGTGGGAGAGATCTCACTAAAAACTGGGGATAACGCCTTAAATGGCGAAGAAACGGTCTAAATAGGCTGATTCAAGGCATTTACGGGAGAAAAAATCGGCTCAAACATGAAGAAATGAAATGACTGAGTCAGCCGAGAAGAATTTCCCCGCTTATTCGCACCTTCCTTAGATCTGGGTGGCTTTGTTGAATAAATCAGATTTCGGGTAAGTCTCCCCCGTAGCGGGTTGTGTTTTCAGGCATACCTGCTTTCGTCATTTTGTTCAGCGCTCGTACCAGGGCCATAGCCTCCGCAACCTGACCATCGTAGTCACGCAGCGTCAGTGAACCCCCGAACAGCTGTTTTACCCGGTACATCGCCGTTTCCGCTATCGAGCGACGGTTGTAATCTGTTGTCCATTTCCACCGCGCATTACTCCCGGTCATTCGCTGATTAGCCACTGCACGGTTACGGTCTGCATATTCACCGGGCCAGTAACCCGCGCCTTTTCGGGGTGGGATAAGCGTGCTGATTTTCTTACGCCGCAGTTCATCGTGACAGAGCCGGGTGTCGTAAGCGCCGTCTGCCGATGCTGCCCTGATTTTTCTGTGAGTCTGCCGGATAAGACCCGGGAAGGCTTCTGAGTCCGTCACATTGTTCAGCGACAGGTCTGCACAGATGATTTCATGTGTGTTGCTGTCAACTGCCAGATGCAACTTTCGCCATATACGACGGCGTTCCTGGCCATGTTTTTTGACTTTCCACTCGCCTTCACCGAAGACCTTCAGCCCGGTGGAATCAATCACCAGATGCGCGATTTCACCCCGGGTGAACGTTTTGAAACTGACATTAACCGACTTTGCGCGCTTGCTGACACTGGTGTAATCCGGGCAGCGCAACGGAACATTCATCAGTGTAAAAATGGAATCAATAAAGCCCTGCGCAGCGCGCAGGGTCAGCCTGAATACGCGTTTAATGACCAGCACAGTCGTGATGGCAAGGTCAGAATAGCGCTGAGGTCTGCCTCGTGAAGAAGGTGTTGCTGACTAATACCAGGCCTGAATAGCTTCATCATCCAGCCAGAAAGTTATGGAGCCACGGTTGATGAGGGCTTTATTGTAGGGGTCGGTTTGGGAAACGTA
>NZ_JBZWGR010000006.1:0-35094 GCF_058661685.1 Enterobacter sp. 6722112
AGGAATTTTTGCAGCATGGACACAAAAAACGAGTAATTGTTGCGATGAGAGGATTATTGCGCCATGAGCAAATATAAATGACTTTATGCGCCATGAGGTTAAATATATTGTTCCTGCCGTCCGGCTGAACCCCGGGGCAGGGGATCAGCCGGGAAGGAAAGCGTCACGGTTCTGCTTTCCGGGAGAGGGTCTTTCGTTATTTCTTCAGGTACATCACTTCGTCACATTTGCCGATCATTTCCGCCAGCGTCGCGTACTGGTCTGCGTTATAGTGATTCATTGTATTTATGGTGTTTTTGCCAGCGCAATAAAAAGAGAAATCTCATCCCATCGTCTTTTTTCAGTACTCAATAAAGTCGGCGGAGTCATTTTTATGCTTTTCTCCGCCGGATTGCTCATTTCATCGTTGCTGCCGTTTTGGCAATAGTTAAACGCGGTTGCGAGCTCTGTTTCGTGTCTGGCGATAGTGGAATCGGGGGCGGGAAATGTGGCCCGCCCTGGGTTGACGTTATGCTTGAGGAATGGGCGGAACCACGCCGTCGGGGATCGGGTTTTCAAACGGTGTAACGCTCAGTTTCTCGGCCAATTCCGCTTTTGCCTGTGCCACCAGCGCCGGGTTCAGGAGCAAATCCACCGTTAATGACGCCATGGCTTCGGCCGCATAGGCGGTGCCTTTGTGCGCCGCAGGTGCCTTGCCCTGTGCTACCAGTTGCCAGGAGTGGGCGGGGGTGCCGATGGCGTAGGTGGCGGCACGAATTTGTACGGTTGGAACTACCCAGCTTACCGTGCCGACGTCGGTGGAGCCGATAAAGCTGTCGTCCGGGCTGTAAAGCGGATAGATACCCTCATGCAGCGATTCACCCGCTTTAGGTTTCACGCCAAAACGTGCGTAGGAGTTGGCAATATCTTCTGCACTCATGGCGGTTTGGAATGTGGCGGCAAATGCGCGATCCGCATCATCGAACTGAATGGGGCCAAGCGCCAGCAGATGTTCATGCATGCGCTGTTCCAGCGGTGCGTTACCCAGCAAGTTGGCATCGCCGCTGATCACTTCCCAACTCACTTCTGTTTCGGTCATCAGCGCGGCACCCTGTGCGATTTTCTTCACGCGTTTCACCAACTGGTGCAGTTCAGGCAACTGACGTGCCCGCACCAGATAGCGTACCGTTGCGTTGGCCTGAACCACGTTCGGCGCATGACCACCGCTGTCGGTGATGGCGTAGTGTACGCGCGCCGAGGACGGCATGTGTTCGCGCATGTAGTTGACGCCAACGTTCATCAATTCTACGGCATCGAGCGCACTGCGCCCCAGATGTGGGCTGCTGGCGGCGTGCGACGCGCGGCCTTTAAAGTAAAAATTCAGCTCGTTGCAGGCCAGAGAATCCGGGCTGTTAACACCGGTAAAGGTGGCCGGGTGCCAGCAGATTGCAATATCCACATCGTCAAACACCCCCTCTTTGACCATAAAGCCTTTAGAGGAGCCGCCCTCTTCCGCTGGGCAACCGTAAAAGCGCACGGTGCCGGGTAACTGGTGCTGTTGCAGATAATCTTTTACCGCAGTGGAGGCCTGCAATGCGGCGGTGCCGAGCAAATTGTGGCCGCAGCCGTGACCGTTACCCCCCGCATCGATAGGGCAAGGCTCCGCCACGCCCGCTTGCTGGCTCAGACACGGCAGCGCATCGTATTCACCCAGCAAGGCAATAACGGGTTTCCCGGAACCATATTCGCCCAGCAAGGCGGTTGGCATTCCGGCAATACCGGTTGTCAGGCGAAAACCTTCCTGCCTGAGCACGGCTTCATGCAGCGCCGCAGAACGGACTTCTTCATAGTTGAGTTCCGGTACATCCCAGATGCTGTCGCTAAGTGCGGTGAACTGCGGATTTTTCGCGGCAATCAGTTCGCGCAGGGCGCTAACGATATGGGTATCTATGGCGGGCAAGGTGTGTTGCTCTGATGGCGACGTCATGAATCAGGTGCTCCTGCGGTTATGACCGTGAATGCGGTGGGAAATAAAGAAGACGTGGCGTCAATCAGACGCCACGTTCGTGGTTCACATTAGGTTCGCGAGAGGGCGATCAGAGCGGGGTGGTGTCCATGCCGAACCATTTTTCACTCAGCTTTTTGATAGTGCCGTCTGTTTTAGCCTGGTCGATGGCTTTATCAAACATGGCCTTCAGCTCAGGATCGCTTTTACGCAGGCCGATGGAGGAACCGCTGCCCAAAATGCCGCCGATGAACTGCGGGCCCGCCATCACGATTTCGCCGTTTGATTTGTCAGCAGTATTTTTCATGTAAGGCGCAGAACCGATAACCAGATCGACGCGACCGGCTTTCAGATCCAGATCGTGCTCTTGCATGGTTTTGTATTCGCGCACGGTCATCATGCCTTTGAAATATTTATCCAACAGCGTGCTGGCGATCGAGGCAGACTGAACGCCAATGGTTTTGCCTTTCAGCAGCGGGCGCAATTTTTCCACTTCAGCGATGGCCGTAGCTTCATCTTTCTCATTGAGGGAAAAACGGGTGCCCAGATCCGGCAGCGATGCCAGCGGGCTGGATTTCAGCACGGCAAAGGTTTGGCCCGCCTGCGTGTAGGGCTGGCTGAAATCGATCACTTCACGGCGTTTCGGCGTGGCGGACATGCCGGAGATGATGGCATCAAACTTACCGGCGTTCAGCGCCGGGATGCTGCTGGCAAACGGCTGCACCATGATCTCGCACTTTACCTTCATGTTGTCGCACAGCACTTTGTACAGCTCAATCTCCATACCATCCAACGTGCCATCCGGCTTGGTGAAGTTGTACGGGTGGTATGCGCCTTCAGTGGCGATGCGCACGGTGCTCCAGGTTTTACCGGCTTCTGCCGCTGCATTGAATGACGTGGAGAGTGCGCCAGCCAGACAAAGCGCATAGGCGGCGGCAGCGAGTTTGGTTTTTATCATTGAGATATCTCCTGGTGGTTGTCTGTTGTGTTTTTAAGCGTTGTGCTCTTCATCATGGTGTTGATAAGCGTAGCGTGCTGTTACCAACTGGCAATAAACTGGCGGAAACGGGCGGACTGGCTCGCCGTAAACATCTGTTCCGGCGTACCTTGCTCTTCGATCTCACCCTGATGCAGGAACACCACGCGGTTAGACACCTCACGCGCAAAGTCCATTTCATGGGTGACGACCAACATGGTCATGCCTTCATCGGCCAACTGGCGCATCACGCGCAGTACTTCCCCGACTAATTCTGGGTCCAGCGCCGACGTGGGCTCATCAAACAGCATCACTTTGGGCGACATGGCGAGCGCACGCGCAATCGCGGCACGCTGCTGCTGCCCGCCAGAAAGGTGGGAAGGGTAGTAATGGCGTTTATCCGCCAGCCCGACCTTCTCAAGCAACTGCTCCGCATGCTCCTTGGCGTCCTGCGGGGCGCGTTTGAGCACATGGATAGGCGCTTCAATCACGTTTTCCAGCACGGTTTTGTGTGACCACAGATTGAAGTTTTGAAACACCATGCCAAGCTGGGTTCGGATACGATCGATTTGTTTCGGGCTGGCCGGACGATTTTGCCCTTGGCGATTCACTTTCATCGCGATGGTTTCGCCACCGACAATAATTTCGCCCTGATCGGGGATCTCGAGCAGGTTGGTGCAGCGCAGCAGGGTGGATTTGCCAGAGCCGGAGGAACCCAGAATCGAGACGACCTCGCCCTGACTGGCTTCAAACGAGATCCCTTTCAGGACTTCCAGTGAGCCGAAACGCTTGTGAATGTTGCGCAGGCTAATAGCGGCGGTACTCATGATGGATTTCCTTTCATATTCTTAACTTCAGCCAGTGACTGCGGTGTGCGCAGATACGGCGTCATACGGTGTTCGACAAAAGCCAGCAGGCGGGTGAGCACCAGATTGATCAGCAGATAAATCGCCCCCGCCACCAAAAACACCTCCAGCGCGCGGTAGGTTTCCGCAATCAAACGGGCTGCGATGCCGGTGATTTCCATCAGCGTGATGATGGACGCCAGCGAGGTGGATTTGATCATGGAGATCAACTCGTTGCCATAGGCAGGCAGAGCCTGACGAATGGCGAGCGGAAACACGATGCGGGTAAATATTTTCCAGGATGGCATGCCACAGGCGCGCGCGGCTTCGATCTGTCCGGCGGGCACCGATTGCAAACCACCGCGAATGATTTCGCTGGCGTAAGCGCCGGTGCACAGCGTTAACGACAGCAGCGCACACCAGTAAGGTTCACGCAGTATCGGCCACAGGACGCTTTCACGCACCCAACTGAATTGCCCCAACCCGTAGTAGATAAGGAACAGCTGCACCAGTAGCGGCGTGCCACGGAAGAACAGTACATACAGACGTGCAACTGATTGCAGCAGCCGACTGCCAGAAAGCTGCATCGCGGCCAGCGCCAAGGCTAAAAAGAAGCCGAGCAGCACTGAACCTACCGCGAGTTGGAGTGTGAGCGGTACGCCAGGAATAATTTCCAGGAAGGTTTCATAGAAAAAATTAACGTCCATTACCGTCTAACACCTCGCGAATAGTGTGCCTCCGCGCGGCGCATCAGCCAGCCGGAAAAAATCGAAATCACCAGATAAATCATGGCGGCAGCCATGTAGAAATCAAAGGGTTTGCCGGTAGAGCCTGCGCCGGTCTGTGACTGGGTCAGCAGTTCTGCCACGCCGGTTACCGACACCAGCGCCGAGGCTTTCAGCACCAGTTGCCAGACGTTGCCGAGTGCAGGAATGGCATGGCGCAGCAGCAACGGAACAATAATGCGGCGCAAGCGCAGCAGGGTAGGCATACCGCAGGCTTTGGCCGCTTCTATTTCACCTTTGGCGACGGCGTAGAAGGCGCCGCGGAACACTTCCGTTTGCTGTGCGCCCGAGGAGATACCCACGGCAATCACCCCGGCGATATAACCGGGAAAACCGATAAAACCGTTGTGCCCAAACAGGCCTGCCAGCAGCGTCAGTGCAGAGCTACCGCCAAAGTAGAGCAGGAAGATAATCAGCAGGTCAGGAATACCGCGAGTGACGGTGGTGTAGCATTCCGCCACAAAACGAAGTGGTCGATTGCCCGCTATTTTTGACCAGGCACCGATTGTGCCGATGAGTGCGCCCAATAAAAAACCGCCTACTGCCAATGCCAGGGTCATTCCTGTCCCCATCAGCAGCAATCTTCCCCAGCCATTCTCACCAAAACTGATGAGCTGCCAAAATGTCATTTGTTCCACGTGTTACTCCAATTTTCTTTTTGCAGGCATAACTCCGCGCGCGGCCTGAACGCTGCGGGTGGCCTTTGGCTGACATCCCTCGCATTGAGCAGAGTACTTAGGATGCAAAGCAATATTCAGGCCACGTTTTTATTATTGTTGAAACGATTAATTATGCATATAAATTGCTTATTAATCAGTATTTCATTTTATTGTTTTGATGACGACTCACACTTTAGGGGCAGTGAGTGGCGAAAAATGGCGTACTGGCACCATAATAGTGCATTAGAGTGCACCTCATTGGTGCGTTGGGCGATTTTGGTGCGACATTAGCGTCTGGCTGTCAGGGGTCGGTTCCGGCTGAGGGCGAAATGACACCCTAAGCGTTAGCTCTGTGTCGTTGCACGATGTCAGCGACGGTATTCTTGCTGATACCGAGCTCGCGTGCGATCCAGCGATAGCTGCGTCCCTCGGCCCTCATCGCAACCACCTTAGGCAAAAGTCGGTCTGATTTTGGTCGCACTCCGGCCTGACGACCAAGCCTCTTACCACGTGCCTTCGCAACAGCAAGGCCTGACTTGACCCGCTCGCTGATGAGATCCCGCTCAAACTCCGCAATGCCGGAAAGAAACGTCGCCAGCATTCGTCCATACGGCGACGGGCACTGTTGCAAATAGTCGGTGGTGATAAACTTATCATCCCCTTTTGCTGATGGAGCTGCACATGAACCCATTCAAAGGCCGGCATTTTCAGCGTGACATCATTCTGTGGGCCGTACGCTGGTACTGCAAATACGGCATCAGTTACCGTGAGCTGCAGGAGATGCTGGCTGAACGCGGAGTGAATGTCGATCACTCCACGATTTACCGCTGGGTTCAGCGTTATGCGCCTGAAATGGAAAAACGGCTGCGCTGGTACTGGCGTAACCCTTCCGATCTTTGCCCGTGGCACATGGATGAAACCTACGTGAAGGTCAATGGCCGCTGGGCGTATCTGTACCGGGCCGTCGACAGCCGGGGCCGCACTGTCGATTTTTATCTCTCCTCCCGTCGTAACAGCAAAGCTGCATACCGGTTTCTGGGTAAAATCCTCAACAACGTGAAGAAGTGGCAGATCCCGCGATTCATCAACACGGATAAAGCGCCCGCCTATGGTCGCGCGCTTGCTCTGCTCAAACGCGAAGGCCGGTGCCCGTCTGACGTTGAACACCGACAGATTAAGTACCGGAACAACGTGATTGAATGCGATCATGGCAAACTGAAACGGATAATCGACGCCACGCTGGGATTTAAATCCATGAAGACGGCTTACGCCACCATCAAAGGTATTGAGGTGATGCGTGCACTACGCAAAGGCCAGGCCTCAGCATTTTATTATGGTGATCCCCTGGGCGAAATGCGCCAGGTAAGCAGAGTTTTTGAAATGTAAGGCCTTTGAATAAGACAAAAGGCTGCCTCATCGCTAACTTTGCAACAGTGCCGCTGAATACCGCGTTTGTTTGTCGAGGCACGATGCGTTTTGCTGACGATGAATCACTGGGGTTTCATGATGTGGCGCTGCACCGCTATCGCGGACGGGATATCAGCCTGATTCCACAACATCCGATGACGGCGTTCGATCCGCTGCAACCCATCGGCAAGCAAATGGTGGAAACCCTGTGCGTGCATCTGGCGTTGCGACCCCGTGAGGCCAAAAGTTAGGAATAACAGAAGGTGAGTTAATCTTCGCCATTAAGACAACTGGGGTAATGGTGCCAACTTACTGATTTAGTGTATGATGGTGTTTTTGAGGTGCTCCAGTGGCTTCTGTTTCTATCAGCTGTCCCTCCTGTTCAGCTACTGAAGGCGTGGTGCGTAACGGTAAAAGTACTGCCGGACATCAGCGCTATCTCTGCTCTCACTGCCGTAAAACATGGCAGCTACAGTTCACTTACACCGCTTCTCAACCCGGTACGCATCAGAAAATCATTGATATGGCCATGAATGGCGTCGGATGTCGCGCCAGTGCACGCATTATGGGCGTTGGCCTCAACACGGTTTTACGTCACTTAAAAAACTCAGGCCGCAGTCGGTAACCTCGCGCATACAACCGGGCAGTGATGTCATCGTCTGCGCTGAAATGGACGAACAGTGGGGCTACGTCGGTGCTAAATCACGTCAGCGCTGGCTGTTTTACGCGTATGACAGGATACGGAGGACGGTTGTGGCGCACGTATTCGGTGAACGCACTCTGGCCACGCTGGAGCGTCTTCTGGGCCTGCTGTCGGCCTTTGAGGTCGTGGTATGGATGACGGATGGCTGGCCGCTTTATGAATCACGCCTGAAGGGAGAGCTGCACGTAATCAGCAAGCGATATACGCAGCGCATTGAGCGGCATAACCTGAATCTGAGGCAACATCTGGCAAGGCTGGGCAGGAAGTCACTGTCGTTCTCAAAATCGGTGGAGCTGCATGACAAAGTCATCGGGCATTATCTGAACATAAAACACTATCAGTAAGTTGGAGTCATTACCCAGCGCTCGTACCAGGGCCATAGCCTCCGCAACCTGACCATCGTAGTCACGCAGCGTCAGTGAACCCCCGAACAGCTGTTTTACCCGGTACATCGCCGTTTCCGCTATCGAGCGACGGTTGTAATCTGTTGTCCATTTCCACCGCGCATTACTCCCGGTCATTCGCTGATTAGCCACTGCACGGTTACGGTCTGCATATTCACCGGGCCAGTAACCCGCACCTTTTCGGGGAGGGATAAGCGCGCTGATTTTCTTACGCCGCAGTTCATCGTGACAGAGCCGGGTGTCGTAAGCCCCGTCTGCCGCGGCTGCCCTGATTTTTCTGTGAGTCTGCCGGATAAGGCCCGGGAAGGCTTCTGAGTCCGTGACGTTATTCAGCGACAGGTCTGCACAGACAACTTCATGTGTGTTGCTGTCAACAGCAAGATGCAACTTTCGCCAGATACGACGGCGTTCCTGGCCATGCTTTTTGACTTTCCATTCGCCTTCACCAAAGACCTTCAGCCCGGTGGAATCAATTACCAGGTGTGCGATTTCACCCCGGGTGAACGTTTTGAAACTGACATTAACCGACTTTGCCCGCTTACTGACACTGGTGTAATCCGGGCAGCGCAACGGAACGTTCATCAGGGCAAAAATGGAATCAATAAAACCCTGCGCAGCCCGCAGGGTCAGCCGGAATACGCGTTTAATCACCAGAACGGTGGTGATGGCGAGATCAGAATAGCGCTGGGGCCTTCCCCGTGATGAAGGCGTTGCCGATTCATACCAGGCCTGAATCGCCCCATCATCCAGCCAGAAAGTGAGGGAGCCACGGTTGATGAGAGCTTTGTTGTAGGTGGACCAGTTGGTGATTCTGAACTTTTGCTTTGCCACGGAATGGTCTGTGTTGTCGGGAGGATGCGTGATCTGATCCTTCAACTCAGCAAAAGTTCGATTTATTCAACAAAGCCACTTGGAAGCATTACCTTTCAGATGAATGACTAAGAACAAGAATAATTGTTAGTAGTAAAAATGATCTTTTTTTAATCGTATAAATTTACATTTAGCGCAAGCGCCCTTCACTTGTACTCTGACATTTTTACTTTGTTCTAGATCAATAAAATCGCGATTATTAGGAATGCGTTACAGTAATAAATTAACCCATAATTGGGGTCAAGGCAGCGGATGATAAGGCTTCAAGCGGGTTTAGATGTAAAAAAGCCCGACTGGTGATCGGGCTTTTTTACATCCAAAACTAAGCTGGTACTCAGATCTGGAATGGAACTATCTTTAACTGACGGTTGAATGATACCCCCCACTCTTTACTCTGATCAATCTGATTTACAAGAGCCAGCTAACACATTGATTAGACTCTGGCTGACTAACAGGTGGTGCTGAGTCAGTACCATTACCTGAGTGGAACTATCTTTAACTGACATTAAAGATTAAAAACCGAATGACAGAGTGGAAGGGTTCATTCGGTGTTCTACTCTCCAGAAAAGGAGAGAAAATGGAGACTCTTACAAAAGTCATCCAGGCTCTGAAAGCGCTCATTGTGCTTTTAGAGTTAATTCGCTGGTTCTTCTAACAACCAGCTCACCCAAGAGCCAGGATTCCCTGGCTTTTTTATTAACCAATCCTAGACCACTCGCCAATATGTCACATTAGGGTATGCTCTATATATACCACCCGAAAAAATACTGGCGAATGTTATTGTTACCACATAAGTGATACCATTATAAGCAAGACCACTTAAAAGTTACCAGAAGGACAAAATATGTTCGTTTTTGGTTACCTCCGGGCATCCACTTCAGAGCAGGATGCCAGCCGCGCAAAAAATGCGCTGAAGGCATTTGCAAACCAAAATGGCCACCGTATTGCTGGCTGGTATATCGATAATGTCTCCGGTACGACAATGAACCGTCCTGAACTGATCAGGCTTCTTGGTGATGCGGAACCTGGTGATGTGATTCTCATAGAACAGGTCGACAGGCTTACCCGCCTGGATGATGCAGGCTGGGAGACACTCAGAAAGCAAATTACCGATAAGCAGCTGGCCATCGTCAGTCTTGATCTACCGACCAGCCATCTGGCGCTATCCAGCACAGTAAGTGATGACTTTACCCGAAGCATGCTGAAGGCCGTAAATGGCATGATGCTGGATATGCTCGCCGCTATTGCCCGAAAAGATTACGAAGACCGTCGACGCCGTCAGTCAGAGGGTATCAGTAAGGCGAAAGCTGAAGGAAAATACCGAGGCAGGGTGGCCGATGCACAGAAACATGAATTGATACGCACTCTGCGTCTGGCCCACGGAAAATCACTGCGTGAAACAGCCCGGCTAGCTGGCGTATCAAAGATGACAGTAATCAGAGTCTGTAACGGCAATCATAAACAGGATACTGATTGACGATACTTATTCACGTTAGGTTCAGAACAAACAATTAAGCTTATGGAGCGAATATGGCTGAAAGAATATCTCAAAGAGAACAGGAGTTGTTGGAGGAATTCCTTTGTACTGTTCTGGATGATTTCAGTAAAGGCAGTATAACCCGCCATCAGGCTGTCAGCGGTATCGCGACATTATATACAGCTGCCGCAGAAGGACGGAGAGAAGAGGTTTTAGAATATCTGAGAGAGGGAAGAAAGTTGCTAAGGCAGTAATTGATGATGAGTAAAGATGGTTTAGGGAGGGGACCGAACCACCCCGGAACGGCCCCCTGAAGGAATGGCAATTCCGTTCACCGCCAATATTAGCTTTTTCCAGGCTGTGATAACATCTCCGGGTCATTTTTCAGAGCCAGGGCAGATGAAGAAGAAAAACAGCACACCCACTCCTCACGATGCCACGTTCAGGCAGTTCCTGACGCAACCGGATATTGCCCGGGATTTCATGGAAATCCACCTGCCTGCAGAGCTGCGAGCAGTCTGCGATCTCAGCACGCTGAAACTGGAATCAGGCTCGTTCGTTGAGGATGATCTCCGCCAGTATTTCAGCGACGTCCTCTATAGCCTGAAAACTACAGCCGGCGACGGCTATATTCATGTTCTGGTCGAGCACCAGTCAACGCCGGACAAACATATGGCTTTCCGCCTCATACGCTATGCGGTAGCCGCCATGCAGCGCCACCTGGAGGCAGGGCATAAAAAACTGCCACTGGTGATACCGGTGCTGTTCTATACGGGTAAGCGCAGCCCGTATCCGTACTCTACTCGTTGGCTGGATGAATTTGACGCTCCCGAGCTGGCAGGCAAACTCTACAGCAACGCTTTCCCGCTGGTAGACGTTACGATCATTCCGGATGATGAAATCGCTGGCCATCGCAGCATGGCCGCCCTGACTTTACTGCAAAAGCATATTCACCAGCGGGACCTGGCAGAACTGGTCGACCGGCTGGCACCCATCTTGCTGGCGGGATACTTGTCTTCATCGCAGGTGATATCGCTGGTACACTATATAGTGCAGGCAGGCGAAACATCCGACGCCGAAGCCTTTGTACGCGAACTGGCACAGCGTGTGCCGCAACACGGAGACGCACTTATGACCATCGCACAACAGCTTGAACAGAAGGGCATCGAGAAGGGGATTCAGCTCGGTGAACAACGCGGCATTGAAAAAGGCGAGCGCGAAGCCACCCTTAAAATTGCACGAACCATGCTCCAGAACGGCATTGACCGCAATACCGTCATAAAAATGACTGGTCTGACTGAAGACGACCTGGCGCAGATCCGCCACTAATCACCCTTTCCTGGCACTCCCTGTCTGGTCATCAGCGAATACTGGTGGGGCAGGGAGTCACCAGACTCAAGTTCAGCCAGCCACAGCGATTAAACAGCTTCATCACCTCGCCACATTCCCCCGTCAGACACGCTGTCAACGGATTTATCTGTAAAGCGACATAGAGATTGGCTCGTAAGAGATAAATGCCGTTCACACCCGCACTGAGCGCCACAGCATTCCGACCGGCCCCCAGTTAGCAGCTTCTCAGTCGGGCACAATCCAGTAAAAAAGCGATGAGTCATCGATGGAGATACAGGCTAGAAAAGTGCGGTTCTGGCTTGTTCATATCCCGGGTGATGCTGCCAACTTACTGATTTAGTGTATGATGGTGTTTTTGAGGTGCTCCAGTGGCTTCTGTTTCTATCAGCTGTCCCTCCTGTTCAGCTACTGACGGGGTGGTGCGTAACGGCAAAAGCACCGCCGGACATCAGCGCTATCTCTGCTCTCACTGCCGTAAAACATGGCAACTGCAGTTCACTTACACCGCTTCTCAACCCGGTACGCACCAGAAAATCATTGATATGGCCATGAATGGCGTTGGATGCCGGGCAACCGCCCGCATTATGGGCGTTGGCCTCAACACGATTTTCCGCCATTTAAAAAACTCAGGCCGCAGTCGGTAACCTCGCGCATACAGCCGGGCAGTGACGTCATCGTCTGCGCGGAAATGGACGAACAGTGGGGATACGTCGGGGCTAAATCGCGCCAGCGCTGGCTGTTTTACGCGTATGACAGGCTCCGGAAGACGGTTGTGGCGCACGTATTCGGTGAACGCACTCTGGCCACACTGGAGCGTCTTCTGAGCCTGCTGTCGGCCTTTGAGGTCGTGGTATGGATGACGGATGGCTGGCCGCTGTATGAATCCCGCCTGAAGGGAAAGCTGCACGTAATCAGCAAGCGATATACGCAGCGAATTGAGCGGCATAACCTGAATCTGAGGCAGCACCTGGCACGGCTGGGACGGAAGTCGCTGTCGTTCTCAAAATCGGTGGAGCTGCATGACAAAGTCATCGGGCATTATCTGAACATAAAACACCATCAATAAGTTGGAGTCATTACCCTCCTTTCAAAGGATCCCAGCAGGATCCTTTGGTTTTTCTCAGCCACAATCGCTCAACGTGAGTTTTCGTTCCACTGATCGTCGGCCCCCTATAAGGCTTCGCCCCCCATATCAAACCGGTAACTTTCAATCTTTCAAGACTATGTGTCAGATCCAGTCGCGACTAATACAATTTAAAACATAGTGATTATTTCTCTGACTATGCGTTTTTCGGGATGCTACTGAATATTTTATAACCCCAGGGTTGAAGAACCACCTGGCTGAGATTTTTAACATCTATTTCTTCTTTTGTGAACCAATCAATATAATATCCACTATATTCCTTCTCCTTGATTTTTATTGTCAATTTTTCTTTACTGAAGTTAATCATGGAAATAATGGCATGCCCATCTTTCTCTCTGGAGAAAGCAATAACTTTATCTTCATGATTATGGTTAATTCGTACCATCTCACCACCGTTATGAGCATTCCACAGGGCATGATTCACATGTTTAAGATGAAACAGGGTTTTGTATAATTCACCTATGTGGTGTTTCTGCCAGATTATTTCATCTTTTTCAAAAAATGGCAGAGAGCGCTTCAGTCCGGCTTCCTGCCCACCATAAATTAATGGCATACCTTTTACCATTACGGTCATAACAATCGCGGCTTCCAGACCCGAGCCAAAGTTATCAAATTGATTCCCTTCCCAGGCATTCTTATCATGATTTTCAATAAATGACATGCTTATTCCGTCAGCTGGAAATGCTTTTGTTTGGTGCGCCATCCATTCTATCAGCGGAGATAACTTTCCGGTATTAACCGCCAGTAGCATTTTGTCCCACAGGCTCCATGAATAGACCATGTCAAAGGATTTTTTCAGCAAATCCCGGGACTCCCATTCTGCCAGCATAAAAACGGGTTTTATCGCCTCAAGCTCTGCTCGGGCATTTTCCCAGAAATCAAGCGGGACAAAACCGGCGACATCACACCGGTATCCGTCGATATCAAATTCATCAACCCAGTATTTCAATGCTGCCGTCATGTACTGGCGTAATTCAGCATTGCCGTAATCAAACTCGATAATATCATCCCAGTCATACCAAGGTGTGGGCGTAAAATGACCTTTTCTGTCTTTTGAATACCATTCGGGATGAGTAATGGTCAATGTATTATCTCGAGAAGAATGGTTTGCCACCCAGTCGAGAATGACATACATCCCTTTGTCATGAATTTTTCTTACTAGCTGTTTGAGATCTTCATGAGTACCAAACTCCTCATTGACATCATAATAGTCGCGAACAGAATAACTACTCCCCAACGAGCCCTTACGAGCTTCGATCCCAACAGGGTGAATTGGCATCAGCCAAATAATATCAACACCAAGGGATTTAATCCTGTCAAGATGTTTTTCAAAGGAATTAAATGTCCCACCTTTAGTAAATTGCCTTATATTAACCTGGTAGATTGTGGCATTTTTCGACCATTCCGGATGCTTAACTTTTACATACTCATCAGGCTCATACTTGGATAATTTCTTTTCCATAACACACTCTTTTTTTAAAGTAATAATCAAAAGATATTATAAACCTCTCCTCTTTCAGTAAAATCCTCCTTTCGCTAGTATGTTGGGGATGAGTTAAATCTTATGACTTCACAATACAATGTGATAAAAGTCATGTTTCAGCCTTCTATTTTTGTGAGGTAACTCACATTATATAGATAAATTGAGATCATTATCACTGATTGTACATGGGGGGATGAGATCACAGGAGGAGTTAATCTGACGAATATTGATACAGGATCATACAAATTCAAATTAAATTGGAGGGAATCCCGATGAAAAAATCATTCATGCTTATTGCTGCCTGCGCTGCGTGGTACTCTGCAACCCCGTATGCGGCGATACAGGAAGGTAAACTGATCATTTGGGGAGGTAGTCTTGGTAATGGACGACAGGCTCTTGAGACTGTCGGAAAACGTTTTGAAGCCGATACCGGTATTCCTGTCACGGTGGAACAACCGAAAAATATAGAGGAAAGATTCCCCTTGGTGGCAAGCAGTGGTGGTGGTCCGGATATTGTTATATACGCGCATGACCGTTTTGGCGGGTATGCAAAGTCAGGTTTATTATACGAGGTTAATCCTTCCCCGGCATTCAAAGAGAAAATAGTCCCCTTTGCATGGGACGCCGTGAAGTATAACGGGAAGCTGATTGGTTATCCTATGAGTATAGAAGCGCTGACTCTGATCTGGAATAAAAAGCTGATTAAATCCCCACCTTCCACGTGGGAAGAAATCCCGGCAATGGATGATGAACTAAGAAAAAAGGGTAAAAAAGCAATTACATGGAATATTTCTGAGCCCTATTTTACATGGCCATTAATTGCCTCTGCGGGGGGGTACGTATTTAAAAAGACCGATAACGGTTACGATACAAGTCATGTGGGTATTGATAATGAAGGCGCAGTTAAAGGGCTGGAATTTATTGTGAATATGGTCAAAAGCGGACGTATTAGCCCAGATACGGATTATCCGCTAGCTGAAGCCAGCTTTAATAAAGGTGAAACAGCGATGATTATCAATGGCCCGTGGTCATGGGAAAATATTGGTACCAGCGGTATTGACTACGGTGTTACGGTACTGCCCACATTCCAGGGACAAAAGGCTAGACCATTTGTGGGGGTCGTCAGCATCGGCATTAATGCAGCCAGCCCTAATAAAGAACTGGCTGTGGAATTTATAGAAAATTATCTGATGACAGATGAAGGACTTACCACGCTGAATGATGCCGTTCCATTAGGTGCAGTTACACTGAAGAGCTACCAGAAAAAACTGGAAAAAGATCCGCGTATCCAGGCAACCATGCAGAGCGCAGAAAATGGCGAGATCATGCCAAACATTCCTGAGATGAGTTCATTCTGGTATGCGGAGAAAACCGCTATAATCAACGCAATTAATCAGAAGCAATCTCCAGAAAGCGCTCTTAATACAGCAAAAGAAAGGGTCCTAACTACTCAGCCATAATACATCTAGTGAGTTTATTTTCAAGACAGCTTAATCGAAATCGATGCCATGAGTGTCATTCATGCCCGGTGGGGCAAGAGTTACTGTATAGGCCAGAGACAATGTCCTGAGGTGGCCTCCCCGGCTATAACACCGGGGAGTTCAGCTATTTCAGATCACGCAACAGTTGGCTGACTGACAGGAACCCCGTTTCAGAAAGTAATCGTGATACGCGTGACGGTAACATCAGTTTGCATTCCAGCCAGATCACCCGAAAGTGACTTTCTGGGTAATGACTCCAACTTAATGATAGTGTTTTATGTTCAGATAATGCCCGATGACCTTGTCATGCAGCTCCACCGATTTTGAGAACGACAGTGACTTCCGTCCCAGCCTTGCCAGATGTTGTCTCAGATTCAGGTTATGTCGCTCAATGCGCTGAGTGTAACGCTTGCTGATTACGTGCAGCTTTCCCTTCAGGCGGGATTCATACAGCGGCCAGCCATCCGTCATCCATACCACGACCTCAAAGGCCGACAGCAGGCTCAGAAGACGCTCCAGTGTGGCCAGAGTGCGTTCACCGAATACGTGCGCCACAACCGTCTTCCGGAGCCTGTCATACGCGTAAAACAGCCAGCGCTGGCGCGATTTAGCCCCGACGTATCCCCACTGTTCGTCCATTTCCGCGCAGACGATGACGTCACTGCCCGGCTGTATGCGCGAGGTTACCGACTGCGGCCTGAGTTTTTTAAATGGCGGAAAATCGTGTTGAGGCCAACGCCCATAATGCGGGCGGTTGCCCGGCATCCAACGCCATTCATGGCCATATCAATGATTTTCTGGTGCGTACCGGGTTGAGAAGCGGTGTAAGTGAACTGCAGTTGCCATGTTTTACGGCAGTGAGAGCAGAGATAGCGCTGATGTCCGGCGGTGCTTTTGCCGTTACGCACCACCCCGTCAGTAGCTGAACAGGAGGGACAGCTGATAGAAACAGAAGCCACTGGAGCACCTCAAAAACACCATCATACACTAAATCAGTAAGTTGGCAGCATCACCCAACAGTGCCCCTAATCGTGTTCAGCAGAATAGCCGGAGGAAGTTTCCTACTGTCGATAAGAAAGGATTGGCACAGGGAGTGTGAATATCGAAACACCATCACAGAATAATGCCAGATAGAAATGCGATAGTAGGGTTGGATATTTAAATAAGGAGCATCCCGACTTAAAATGAATATGACTGCGTAACCAGGCGCAATAAAAAAAGCGAAAGAATCGCTTTTATTCTGGTTGTTTTTTCGAAGAGTGACCGTTTTCTGAGATGACAAGAAATAAGGAAGTCCTATGATCGCTAGCGGAATAGTTCAAAAACTGAATGCGCAAATGAATCAGGAGTTTTATACCTCAAATTTGTATCTTCAGCTCAGCCAGAGGTGCAGCGAGAATAGCCTTAATGGCACCGCACTATTTTTGCGTCATCAGGCGCAAAATACGGTGACGCAAATGATGCGCATGTACGAATACATCAAACAGAGCGGCGCCACGCCGGTGTTACAGGAGCAACACGCCCGGTGCGGTGAATTTTCCACGCTGGAAGATCTGTTTGGGGTCCACTTGGAAAACGGAATCTATGGTCACTCCCGTTTTTGCAACACCGATTTTGACGACAAGTTGGCTTGCTTGAATCTATCCGGCGTCTGAATGGGATTTTATTCCCGCGCCTTGATGAGTTCCGCGCCTGATGAACCTCCAGAAAATATACGGCTTCAATGAGCCTTTCCGTTTTACAGGTTCCTCAACAGGCCGGTGGGCCGTTAGTATCATCAATATCAGTATTCGCAAAACCAGATCAGTAATTCTTTAAACCGGTGTATTTCTGCCGTTATGCTACATAAGTTTGCTGTCGTGCCGTTAGGGCCCAGGCTATTCTGGCCAGCTTGTTTGCCAGAGCACAAGTGACGACAAAGTTGCTTTTCCGGCACAGTAAATCCCTGACCCAATCGGCCAATTTGCCAGACTGGTGTTCCAGTTTTTGTATGAATACCCTGGCACATTGAACCAACAAAGTTCGGATCTTTTTATTACCTCGCTTACTAATTCCCAGCAATGTCGTCCTACCTCCCGTGCTGTACTGCCGAGGTACAAGCCCTGTTGCCGCCGCAAAGTCACGGCTGCTGGCGTACTGCTTCCCGTCGCCAATCTCAGTTGAAATAGTACTCGCTGTCAGTGTTCCGACGCAGGGAATGCTCAGCAAGCGCTGTCCAACCTCATCTTCGTCCAACTTTCGTTTCAACTGGGATTCCAAATCTTTAATCTGCTCAACAAGATAGTGATAATGCTGTTGTAATTTCAGCAATAACTGGCTGAGGTAAAGAGGCAAACTATTATCCTCAAGAATGGTACTCAGTCGGCTAATAACGGCAGCTCCTCGGGGAACGCTAATGCCAAATTCCAGCAGAAAAGCATGCATTTGATTGGTTGTTTTTACCTTATCCTGAACCAGGGATTCACGGACACGATGCAGAGCCCGCATTGCCTGCTGAGATTCCGTTCTGGGCTGCACAAAACGCATAGACGGACGCGATGCAGCTTCACAAATAGCTTCGGCGTCGACAAAGTCGTTTTTATTGCTTTTAACGAACGGGCGGACAAATTGTGGTGATATCAGCTTTGGGGAATGCCCCAACTCTTCCAACTTGCGTGCCATAAAGTGAGAACCGCCACAGGCTTCCATTGCGATGGTTGTAGCGGGGCATGTCGCCAAAAATTCGATCAACTTTGGCCGGGTAAATTTTTTACGGTAAACAGCCTTGCCGCGACGATCCTGGCAATGAATATGGAAAGAGTTTTTACCCAGATCGATACCAATGAGCGCAATGTTTTCCATGATAGTTCTCCGAATGAAAGCCTGTCCTCAGCATAGTACCGGGAAGGAGGGAGTGACCATCTCATTAAATAAAGCACGCTAAGCGTGCGTGGAGGCTGGCACCCAGCGGTACAGCGTCGGAATGGACACGCCGAGGTTCTTGGCCACGTCCTTGGGCGGCACCCCGCTGGCCAGCAGCTTCTTGGCCGACTCGATCTTGCTGTCGGTCATCTTCGGCTTGCGGCCGCCTTTGCGGCCGAGCTGCTTGGCGACTTCCAGCCCGGCGCGGGTGCGCTCGACGGTCAGCTCGCGCTCCATTTCGGCAAGGCTCGCCATGACGTGGAAGAAGAACCGCCCGGATGGTGTGCCGGTGTCGATGGAGTCGGTGAGGCTCCTGAACTGGACACCGTGCTTGTGCAGATCGCCGACCAGATCGACCAGTTGCTTGACCGACCGGCCCAGCCGGTCGAGCTTCCAGACGACCAAAGTATCGCCTTCGCGCAGCATTTCGAGCGTCTTGGCCAAGCCAGGCCGGTCTGCCCGCGTGCCACTCACCTTGTCCTCGAAGACCTTTTTACATCCGGCCTTGCTCAAGGCTTCGCGTTGCAGCTCCAGGTTCTGATCCTGCGTCGAGACGCGCGCATAGCCAATCAACATGGCTTGTCTCGCGCCCGGTCGATGCGTTCCTGCATCGCCTGCATCACTTCTTCGTGGGTGTACGATCTGGCGTTGGCGTCGGTGGCTTGCCGCAGGGCTTCCTCAACCTCGCGCGTCATCCGCTCGTAATCCTCCGGCCACAGCGCTTGCTCCATGCGCAGCGACGCCTGACCCAGCAGGTGCAGCAGGCTGAACAGCCGCATGTCGTTGGTGGCGACGATGCGCTCCCGAATCTGCTCCTGAATAGCTTCGCTAGCCCGATGCGCTTGTGGTGTGGCAGTCCCCTCGTAGTCAGCGGGGAATTCCGCTTCCTCGGCAATCCTTGCCCAGGCGCTGGCCAGCGCCTCGATGGTTGACGTGCTCATTTCCGCCGCTCCTGTGCTCTTTGGCGAATCAACCGGCCAAGGGGCCTCGACGCGAAAACCAGCAGCATCACGCCTATCGGATACCAGGTCGAGAAGACCACCAAGGCATCGAAGGCTGGCCGTCCGGTGTTGGTAGGCAGTACGGCGGTCACAGCCATCAACCCGCCGACCGTCCAGATGATGCGCCACACGTAGGGCATCACGCGGGGCACGTAGCCGTCATCGAAAGCGGTCTGGTAGTAGCGGCGCAGGCCGCGCTCGGCAAGCGCCTGGCGCTGCCGCTCCGACAGCGCATCCGTCCGGCCATACCAGCGCCGGAATGGTGGACAGCGCAGCAGCAAAGGGGTGAAGAGGATCATCACCGCCACGATCGCGACACCCCACGCCATGACGGCGCCGGCATCGGGCCGCTTGGCGTTCTCGATCACGGGCGCGAAGACGCCCGGAGCACCGATCATCCAGAACAGCGCAATGTGCTGATGGAAGGAGAGCTTCATTTGCTCATCCACTTGCGCAGCAGGCGCTTTTTCAGGGAGGCGCGTTCTTGCGGGTTGCGTCCCTTGTGATTGGCGATGCGATCCGCCGTGGCGGCCTGGCGCTTGACGGGCCAGTAGGAGCGGCCATCCTTGCCCATCGACCAGACGCTGCTGGCCTGGTTTTCCAGCAGGGGCAGATGGGCGCTCAGGGCTTCGGGCGACGCGCTGGTCAGCGCCGTGCGCTCACGGGTGCGCCAGCGCTGATGCCAGAGCTTCTTGTCCTCGCGCTCGCTGCCGCAGGTCGTGTGCCCGACGATGGGTGTTTTGCGGCGGCTGCGGCTCATAACGTAGTGGTCTCCAAGAACATTCAGGACTGATCCCAGGCGTCGATGGTCAAGACCTGATCGGCAGGACAGGCGGCTACGCGGTCGGGAACTGGATGGTGTTCAGTCTCATGCCGACCCCATTCGATTGATCGCGTCGCTTGCGGCACGCTGCGACGCAAGGAGGTTTGCGACCTGGTTTAGCAGCCGTGTCCGCTGCATGTCTGTTACCTATCTCCCCGACCGCTCATTGGACCAACTCCAGAGATTGGGCTCTATCGCTCAGCCAATACGAAACCGGCATTGGCTGATGCCACAACCGAGACGAACACAAATGGCTCGGTACCTGTATTTCGCGCCCCGTGCACTTGGCCCGGTCTTGCCACGGCTATCTCACCTTCCCTGAGGGCACGAACAATCCCATTGCCCTGAAAGTAATCAGCCATTCCCGACAAAACAGTCCACGTGTCTTGGCCGTGAGGATGAATGTGAGCCGCAATTTCCTGCCCGGGATGGACATGCCAAACCACGATAATTGAGTCTCGGGTTTCAAGCACAACGGAACGAATAGGCTCGCCTTCGGACGGCTGAACATACTCGGCTACAGAAAATATTCTCGATTCAACAGTCATCGGAGATCCCTCTTTCACAGTTGTCGTTACGGTCTTCATCGTCGGCATCCTGACGCACGGCGGGCAATTGCTGGAGCAACGCCGGCAGCCATTCCTGTACCGTCTCCCACACCACATCGAGGTTGATGTCGAAATAGCCGTGAGCCATGCGATTACGCATATTGCGCATGCTGCGCCACGGCACGTCGGCATGCGCCTGGGTGAACTCGACGTAGCCATCCATCACCTTTGAGGCCGCCTCGCCGATGACGATCAGGCTCATGATGACGGCCTGCTGGGTGCGCTTGTCGGCCAAGAAGTCGTCCTTGGCCATCCCTTCCACGAAGCTGCGCGCATCGGTTGCGGCCTGCTGAATGTGGTCGAGGTAATCGGGCAGGCGGTTCTCGCTCATATCGGTTGCGCCTCCGCGAGCACCTTGGCCCGGAACTTCGGCGGCAGGTCGCCGGGAGTCAGCAGATCGACGTCAACGCCGAGCAGCGATTTCAGTTCTTCTTCCAAATCGCCCAAGTCCAACAACGTGGCACCGGGCAGCGCATCGACCAACAGGTCGAGGTCGCTGCCATCCCGGTCGGTGCCATGCAGCACCGAGCCGAAGACGCGCGGGTTCGCGGCGCGAAAGCGGCCTACCGCTTCACGCACTGCGCTTCGCTTCATGTCAAGCACAACAGACGGTCGCATGCGCATCCTTTCTTATCGAAACTCGTTGAGATGATATGCAATCAAGAATAGAATTTCAAGAACTATTTTCGAGAATCGCAATGCCTTGATTCCCGTGCCGCGCCGGTTGCCTTGGCGGGCTTGTCACAAACCTACGTTTTCAAGAAGAAGGAAACCGCATGCCCCGCCGTTCGATCCTCTCCGCCGCCGAGCGCGAAAGCCTGCTGGCGTTGCCGGACACCAAGGATGAGTTGATCCGTCACTACACGTTCAGCGAAAGCGACCTCTCCATCATCCGGCAGCGGCGCGGCCCGGCCAATCGGCTGGGCTTCGCGGTGCAGCTCTGCTACCTGCGCTTTCCCGGCGTCATCCTTGGCGCTGATGAGCCACCGTTCCCGCCATGGCACTGTTGCAAAGTTAGCGATGAGGCAGCCTTTTGTCTTATTCAAAGGCCTTACATTTCAAAAACTCTGCTTACCAGGCGCATTTCGCCCAGGGGATCACCATAATAAAATGCTGAGGCCTGGCCTTTGCGTAGTGCACGCATCACCTCAATACCTTTGATGGTGGCGTAAGCCGTCTTCATGGATTTAAATCCCAGCGTGGCGCCGATTATCCGTTTCAGTTTGCCATGATCGCATTCAATCACGTTGTTCCGGTACTTAATCTGTCGGTGTTCAACGTCAGACGGGCACCGGCCTTCGCGTTTGAGCAGAGCAAGCGCGCGACCATAGGCGGGCGCTTTATCCGTGTTGATGAATCGCGGGATCTGCCACTTCTTCACGTTGTTGAGGATTTTACCCAGAAACCGGTATGCAGCTTTGCTGTTACGACGGGAGGAGAGATAAAAATCGACAGTGCGGCCCCGGCTGTCGACGGCCCGGTACAGATACGCCCAGCGGCCATTGACCTTCACGTAGGTTTCATCCATGTGCCACGGGCAAAGATCGGAAGGGTTACGCCAGTACCAGCGCAGCCGTTTTTCCATTTCAGGCGCATAACGCTGAACCCAGCGGTAAATCGTGGAGTGATCGACATTCACTCCGCGTTCAGCCAGCATCTCCTGCAGCTCACGGTAACTGATGCCGTATTTGCAGTACCAGCGTACGGCCCACAGAATGATGTCACGCTGAAAATGCCGGCCTTTGAATGGGTTCATGTGCAGCTCCATCAGCAAAAGGGGATGATAAGTTTATCACCACCGACTATTTGCAACAGTGCCGCTTGAATCACCTGTTCGCCGGCTAACATATTACCGGCGATAGCCAGGTTTTCCTCCGATAAACTGCCGCACCAAGGCAAACAGCAGCCGCCAGTCCAATCAACACTCTGCCCTTGGCTATCGATAACGATCCATTGCCTTAGATCTCGCCCCTCATCCTCATCGAGCATCATTTGCAAACAGGCCCGCGCATTGATCCCCTGCTGCAGCCATTGCGTCGCCTTCAAGCCAGCCACCGGATTGGTCATGGCTTGTGTCGCAATAGCCCCAGCTAAGCTCGCGCCGTGAAGAACCAATGCCCCGACTGCAGGGCCTGCGGTTGCCGTTGCTGCGCCAATCGCTCCTGTAGTTGTGCAGCGCGCTACGATTGAAAATGTCATTTACACCTCTAAAAATAGACATCGTTCAAATTTATCATTATAAATTATTGCATGGATTTTAATTTATCATCATAAATAAATAAAAAAGACTCATTAATTAACAAAATTGCCACAAATAGAGTTTCAAAAATCATCGATATGCTCAGCTCTGGGAGGTTTTATGAAAATACGTTTAGGGCGGTGGATTGCAGGCATGATACTGCTCTCTCTGTTTTCACAGCCCACCTTAGCCACAAAGTTCCCTGATGTTCTGCTGTTAGGCCAAGTTGCCGAACCGCAATCACTTGACCCACAGGTTGCTACGGCAGCAAACGATTCACGGATTCTGGTTAATATTTATGAGGGGCTCGTGCGTAATGCCGATGGCTCCTTGACGCTTGAGCCGGGGCTGGCAACCTCATGGCAGGTCAGCGACGATGGGCTGACTTATACCTTTCAATTGCGCGACCATATTCAGTTCCACGATGGCACATCGTTTAATGCGCAAGCGGTGAAATTCACTTTTGAAAGAATGCTCGATAAGCATCACCCCTACTATTCCACCGGCCCCTTTCCGCTCTCTTTTTTCTTCTCCGCTATCGATACGATTGATACACCCGACGATTTAACCGTGGTGTTTAAATTAAATAAACCTTTTGCCCCCTTTTTATCTAATTTGGCTACCCCCGCCGGGCTCATTGTGTCCCCTGCTGCGGTGAAGCGATATGGCAAAGATTTTAGTCGACATCCGAACGGTACCGGCCCCTTTAAGTTTGATGAGTGGACCGCCAATCAGCGGGTGGTGGTCTCGGCCAATGACAATTATTGGAATGGCAAGCCGAGCTTAAAGCATGTGGTATTTCGCCCCATAACCGATGCCAATACCCGGGTGGCAGAAATGCTCTCCGGGGGCATTGATGCCATTGTGGAAGTGCCTGCCGATAATGTTCCGCTGTTTGCCAAAGATAATCGCTTTAAGCTCTATGAAGCCACCGGGCCACATGTCTGGTACGGCATGTTGAATGCCTCCCTCCCCCCCTTCGATGATCTGCGGGTGAGACAAGCGGTGAACTACGCGGTTAATAAGCAAAATATCGTTAAATATATTCTTCAGGGGTCTGCCGATGTTGCAGAAGGCCCGATCCCTTCGGCATTTGATTGGGCGTATGATCAACAAACCACCCCCTATCCTTATGATCCTAAAAAAGCGCGGGAGTTGATTAAACAGGCGGGAGCGGAAGGGAAAAAAATCATTTTTTATGTCACTGAAGGAGGGTCGGGAATGTTAGACCCGATCCCGATGGCAACCGCTATTCAAGCTGATTTAAAGGCGGTGGGGCTGTCAGTCGATATTCAGACTTTTGAATGGAATACCTATTTATCTAAAGTGAATGCGGGCCTAAAACAAGCGCATATGGCGGAAATGGCATGGATGACCAACGATCCTGATACCTTGCCATTTCTTACCTTGCATTCAGCATCTTGGCCAGATAAAGGCGGGTTTAATTCAGGTTATTACAGTAATAAACAACTTGATGCCCTGCTCGATAAGGCGCGGATCACCAATGATCTTGCGCAGCGTGCCGCGCTGTATCAACAAGTGCAAAGAATCGTTCATCAAGATGCGCCTTGGTTATTTGTCGCCAATTGGAAGCAAAATGCCGTCGCCAGTGAACATGTCGAAAACTTTAAATTACAGCCGAACTTTAATCTGTTACTGAAAGACGTTCGCAAGCATTAATTTAATGGGGAAAAAATGATGTGGATTTACTGTTTAAAACGCATTTTAGCGACGATTCCCATACTGCTTGGTTTGACGCTGATCGTTTTTTTAATCATGGCGATGATCCCCGGCGACCCGGCTCAAGCCTTACTGGGCCCTTGGGCCACCCCCGAGAACGTGACACGGGTTAAAGCCGAACTGGGTTTAGATAAGCCACTCTATCAACAATACTTTATTTGGATGCACAACCTAATATCGGGAGACTTTGGCCGGTCATTTGTGCTGAATCGTCCGGTTGTCGATGAAGTGCTCGAACGTTTTTCCGCTACTCTGATCCTCGGCGGCTGCGCCTTATTATTAAGCTCGCTACTGGGGCTACTCGCGGGGATCTTTTCTGCCATTCGCCAGTTTAGCTGGAGCGACAGAACCCTCACCCTTGCGGTTTTATTGGGGATCTCAATGCCCTCTTTTTGGATTGGGCTATTGATGATTATGGTGTTCTCCGTTCAGCTCCAGTGGTTTCCTGCCTCTGGGATGTACGACATTTGGCAAGGCGGTGGTTTCAGCGACCTATTGCATCACCTTGTTTTACCTGTGATCACTTTATCCCTGGTGGCCACCGGCGTCATCGCCCGTTTAACCCGCACCGCAATGTTAGAGGTTTTACGCCTCGATTTTATTCGTACTGCAAGGGCCAAAGGGGTGAGTGAGCGGCAGGTTATTTTCCGTCATGCCTTTCGCATGGCGTTGGTGTCGGTGATCCCCGTTATTGGCATTCAAGCTGGCTTTGTCTTCGGCGGGGCTGTCTACATTGAAACCGTCTTTCAGTGGCCGGGGCTGGGTGCGATGCTGGTCAAGGCCGTCGCCACACGCGATTTATTCCTTGTCCAAGGCGGCGTGTTGATCGCTGCTGCCTCTTACGTGTTTATTAATCTGTTTGCCGATGTGCTGCAAGCCATGCTAGACCCGAGGTTGAAATCATGAACCAGACGACAACACCGATTATTCAACACCGCCAACGACAGTCGATAGGCGCTCTGCTGCTCGCTAACCGACTGGCCACCCTGGGCTTAGTGATTATTTCGCTAATCATGATACTTGCACTGTTAGCCCCTTGGTTACCGCTGGACAATCCCGATCAAACCGATCTGGTCAATCGTTTATTACCGGCTTTTTCGTCCGGCCATTTATTAGGAACCGACCATTTAGGCCGTGATATCTTATCTCGCCTATTATGGGGTACCCGGGTATCGCTGATAGTCGGAATATCCGCGACCCTGATTGCGGCTTTTTTTGGCACCCTGATTGGATTAGTCGCCGGCTATGTGGGGCAGCGTACCGATACGGTATTAATGCGCTGTATCGATATGCTAATGGCCTTCCCCTATATTTTATTAGCGCTGGCGATTGTCGCGGTATTGGGTCCTGGACTGTTGAATGCGCTGTATGCCATTGCCTTAGTGAATATCCCGTTCTTTGCGCGAAATATTCGCGGACTCACCGTCGGGTTACGCGACAGAGATTTTGTCCAGGCCGCGCACCTGTCAGGCAAAAATCATTTCCAAGTCTTATTGACCGAAGTTTTACCCAATGTATTACCGATTATTGTCGTCACCATGTCGACCACCATTGGTTGGATGATTTTAGAAACTGCGGGGCTCTCATTCTTGGGCCTTGGTACTCAGCCACCCAATGCCGATCTCGGTTCCATGTTAGGGCAAGGCCGCGCGCAAATGTTTGTTGCCCCTCACGTAGCCTTAGTGCCGGGCGTGATGATTTTCTTGATAGTCATCAGCTTTAACCTATTGGGCGATGGGGTTCGCGATATTCTCGACCCGCGTCTAAAATCAGGTGCCTTACAGCGCTCACAGCCGGTAACTGAAACCGATCGCGTCGATATTCCTGACAAAGCGCTTGGCGAGCAGGCGGTATTAGAAGTCAACGATCTTCGGGTGGCTTTTCGTCAAGGCCAGCATCTGCGCCCCACGGTCAAAGGCATTAGCTTTAGCGTTGCCCGCGGTGAGTGTCTTGGTCTGATCGGGGAAAGCGGCTCGGGTAAGAGCGTAACGGCGTTATCGATCATGGGCCTGCTGGCCTCTCCCCCGGCGGTGATCACCGGCGGTGGAATTTATGTCGAACACGAAGAGATGCTCTCGTTGCCGCTAGCTATTTTACAACGTCGACGCGGAGCCCGTGTGTCGTATATTTTCCAAGATCCGCTCACCACGCTACATCCCCAGTTCTCGATAGGTGCCCAGCTGCAAGAGGCCATTACCGCCCACCAAGCTTTAAGCCATCAAGCGGCAAAAAACCGGGCTATTGAATTACTTGATAGCGTGGGTATTCATCATGCGGCGGAGCAATTTAGCGCTTATCCCCATGAGCTCTCGGGAGGACAACGCCAAAGGGTCGGTATTGCCATGGCATTGGCTAACGATCCTATCTTGATCATCGCCGATGAGCCCACCACCGCTCTTGATGTTACCGTACAGGCGAAGATCCTCGAGTTGCTCAATAAATTGCGCCGGGAGCGTGGGGTTGCATTGCTGTTTATCACCCATGACTTTGCCGTGATCAATCAAATCTGTGACCGGGTCGCGGTCATGCAGCATGGCGAGATTGTCGAGACAGGCGTCACCCAAGCGGTATTGCAAAACCCTCAGCACCCCTATACCCAACGACTGATCGCCAGCGTACCAAAACTGGGTGAAGGTCGTCAGTTTCTTAGCCAAGTTGCTGCCCTTTACCGCCATCAAGCTGATGACAAAGAGCTTAAAATAGCCCAGGAGACATCATGAATCGCGTCATTGAAGTGGATCACGTGGTGAAAACATTTGGTCAACCTCGCGGCCTCTTTCGGCCGAAAAGTCGACAAGTGCATGCTCTGAAAAATATCTCATTATCACTTTATGAAGGGGAAACTTTAGCCATTGTTGGCGAGAGTGGCTCAGGAAAGAGTACGCTAGCGCGAATTTTAGTCGGATTGGAAAATGAAACCTCTGGCAATATTCGGGTTCTAGGTCAAACCAAGGCACAGTGGAAGAAGCAAGGGGCTAAAGCCTTTGGTCAGAAAATTCAATATGTTTTTCAAGATCCTGTAGCATCGCTTAATCCACGAAAAATCATTGGCGAAACCTTATCGGTTCCGCTGAAATATTTAAAACAGATGACCTCGCCCCAGCGCAACCGACGTTTGGCAGAGTTGCTCGAAGCCGTCAATATGCCGCTGGACTCGCTGGCTTGCTACCCCCATGAGTTTTCGGGAGGACAAGCTCAACGTTTGGCCATTGCCAGAGCGCTGGCTGCCGATGCAAGAATATTGGTGCTTGATGAACCGGTAAGCGCCTTGGATGTATCGGTTCAAGCCCAAGTGCTATTGCTGCTAGATGAGTTAAAAACGCAGTTCGCCCTGTCGTACTTATTTATTAGTCACGATTTAGCGGTGGTAGAATCCATTGCCGACAGAGTCGCGGTACTCTATCTCGGCGAGTTGCTTGAATGCCGAGAAACTCGCCAACTCTTTGAATCACCTCAACATGAGTATACTCAGAACTTAATGTCTAGTGCGCCGCGTATACATATTGAGCCATCTAATGAAACCTGTTAAGAGCAACTATGAGTATCGATAAGCCATCAGCCATTGATCTGGTTCGTGTCAAACGAACCGATGAAATTGTCAATGCCATTAAAGAATCGATTGTGGCGGATAATCTCACCCCGGGCGACCGATTGCCGCAAGAAAAAGAATTGATTGAGCGCTATAGCGCCAGTAAAAGCACGGTGAGAGAAGCGCTGAAATCGCTTGAGGTTCAAGGGTTGATCAGGACCAAAACCGGGCCCGGCGGTGGGGCTTTTATTGACGCGATGACCGAATCACGCGCCATGAGCCTGCTATCTAACTTTCTCTTTACCCGTGATATTTCCATCAAAGATATCTACACCCTGCGTAAATTGCTCGAACCGGTGGTGGCGGTCAGCGCGATGGAAAATATCGATAATGCCGGTATTCAAAAACTGTATGAGATCATCGCTATCTATGACCATGAGCCGGCGGATGAAGATGAACGCTGGCGGCAACGCATGGCAGAGCTCGATTTCCATGCGGTTGTTGCCAGCTATTCCGACAATGTGCTGTTGGTATTTATCTGCCATTTTCTGCAAAAATTACTGAAGGATCTAGCGGTTTGTAAGGACATTTACTTAAAGCCAGAGCCGGTTGATCGATGCCAAGGTATTGAATATCAATATCAATTAATTGAAGCCTTACGCCGAAAGAACGCACAAAAAGTCCATGCCGTCATGGAGGCACATATGAATTATGCCGAACAAGCCATGTTGGCATTACAAGCCACCTTACAAGAACGTTTTTTAAGCGAAGATAGGTAACCACTATGATCGATACAGCATATCTGACCAAGGTATTACGCACGCTGCTACTGACGCCCAGCCCGGTAGGTATGACCGAAAAAGCAGTTGCCCAGACCCACCAGTGGTTAACAGAGCTGGGTTTTATCCCTCAATATACCCGACGTGGCGTGTTGTACATCACCTTGGGGTCGCAACAGCCCCGGCGCGCGCTTGCCGCCCATTTAGATACCTTGGGAGCGATGGTGACGCAATTAAAAGGCAACGGTCGCTTAGCCCTGCGCAATACCGGCACATGGGCGGCCCGCTTTGCTGAAGGCGCCAGAGTGACGGTGTTTAGTGATAATCACCAATATCGCGGCACAATTTTGCCGCTGAAGGCCTCTGGCCATCGTTTTAATACCGAAGTAGATAGCCAGATTGCCGACTGGGACAATCTGGAAATTCGCCTAGATGCCCCTTGTTACAGTGAGCAGGACTTAACCGCGCAGGGTTTAAATGTCGGGGATATGGTTGCCGTCGATGCGCAACCTGAATTTCTCGACAACGGCTTTATCGTCTCACGTCATTTGGATGACAAAGCGGGCTGCGCCGTGATGCTCGCCGCCCTGAAATCGCTGGTCGATGATCGGGTGCTTCCGGCGATCCCATGCCAAATTATGTTCACCATTTCTGAAGAAGTCGGGATCGGCGGAACCCATGGCTTTGGCCCTCAGGTTCAAGAGCTCTTAGCCATAGATAACTCGGTATCAGGACCCGATCAAACAACCCGAGATGACGCCCTGACATTAGCCTTTCGCGATAGAACCGGGCCGTTTGATTTGGCTATAACGCGTCATTTGCTTCAGTTATGCCAGCAGTATGATATTCCTCATGTCCGGGATACCTTCAAACATTATCGCTCGGACAGCGCCGCGGCGATTGATGCCGGATGGGATATCCGCGCGGCGTTAGCCTGTTTTGCCCTCGATAGCTCCCACGGTTGGGAAAGAACCCATCTGGACTCCTTGGTGGCATTAGCGACATTGGTGAGACGTTATATAGAAAGCGATTTAGTGCCCTTGCCGGGACAATGAGCAGCAGCGCTGCTTTAACCCCCTCCAGCACGCTTGCACCTGAAAGCGTTAAGGCTTAACCCGCTGCCAAATCAGCGGGTTAGTGCTTAATACCTGTTTATCACGAGCGCATTGCAGCAAGATCCCTTCGGCTTTGATAACCGACCCTTCGCTGTAGCTTTGATTGGCATAAAGACAGCATTGTAAGCAGGGTGCCGGTTGCCCGGTCCCTCGCTGAGTTAACAGTTCTGAGGGCACGATAATCCCAAGTTCAGCGTTATTATTCGCCATCGCCAGTAGCGGCAGACTGAGTAGTGCGGCGGCGGCGAGCAGGCGTTTTGTGAGCAGCATTGTTATTTCCCTGTTTTTTGGCACCATATTTACCGCGTCCTGCATCCGGAGCAGTGATCCCCTTAAAAGCATGTCTTACGGGGGTGGTACGGGCCTGATGGATAAGCTCATACAAGGTTTCAACCAGCGGTTGCATAAAGTCCTGATAACGACAGTTCTTCTCGCTGATTTGCGTCAGGGTGGCTTCCCAATGGGCGGTCATATCGGGCCGTGCGGCCAACTCCGGCAGCGAGTGAATTAATGCCCGTCCCGCTGGCGTCGAGTGAATAGCCCGTCCTTTCTTTGGCACTGTTGCAAAGTTAGCGATGAGGCAGCCTTTTGTCTTATTCAAAGGCCTTACATTTCAAAAACTCTGCTTACCAGGCGCATTTCGCCCAGGGGATCACCATAATAAAATGCTGAGGCCTGGCCTTTGCGTAGTGCACGCATCACCTCAATACCTTTGATGGTGGCGTAAGCCGTCTTCATGGATTTAAATCCCAGCGTGGCGCCGATTATCCGTTTCAGTTTGCCATGATCGCATTCAATCACGTTGTTCCGGTACTTAATCTGTCGGTGTTCAACGTCAGACGGGCACCGGCCTTCGCGTTTGAGCAGAGCAAGCGCGCGACCATAGGCGGGCGCTTTATCCGTGTTGATGAATCGCGGGATCTGCCACTTCTTCACGTTGTTGAGGATTTTACCCAGAAACCGGTATGCAGCTTTGCTGTTACGACGGGAGGAGAGATAAAAATCGACAGTGCGGCCCCGGCTGTCGACGGCCCGGTACAGATACGCCCAGCGGCCATTGACCTTCACGTAGGTTTCATCCATGTGCCACGGGCAAAGATCGGAAGGGTTACGCCAGTACCAGCGCAGCCGTTTTTCCATTTCAGGCGCATAACGCTGAACCCAGCGGTAAATCGTGGAGTGATCGACATTCACTCCGCGTTCAGCCAGCATCTCCTGCAGCTCACGGTAACTGATGCCGTATTTGCAGTACCAGCGTACGGCCCACAGAATGATGTCACGCTGAAAATGCCGGCCTTTGAATGGGTTCATGTGCAGCTCCATCAGCAAAAGGGGATGATAAGTTTATCACCACCGACTATTTGCAACAGTGCCATGCGTAGCATGGTTTCCAGCGGATAAGGTCGCCGGCCATTACCAGCCTTGGGGTAAAACGGCTCGATGACTTCCACCATGTTTTGCCATGGCAGAATCTGCTCCATGCGGGACAAGAAAATCTCTTTTCTGGTCTGACGGCGCTTACTGCTGAATTCACTGTCGGCGAAGGTAAGTTGATGACTCATGATGAACCCTGTTCCATGGCTCCAGATGACAAACATGATCTCATATCAGGGACTTGTTCGCACCTTCCCTAACATCGGGGTGTACTAATCAACGGGGAGCAGGTCAATGTCTCTTATCCAGTCTATTACCCACAACGTTGTGCACCGTTTCTGTGGATAGTATTTAAGTCCAGAATCAGTACGTGAACGCCCGAAGATTACTCAAATGAGTAAAAACACATTATTTCATTTACACATCAACTTTTGCGCTTTAGAGTAATCACTCAAAGGCTCATAACAGCAAAAACTCATTTACTCATATGAGTGAGTGTAAGGACGGATATGAAAGTAATCTCGTTTTTGAATCCAAAGGGCGGAAGCGGTAAAACCACAGTAACAATCAACGTAAGTACCAGCATTGCGAAAAAGCATCGAGTAGCAGTTGTTGATACAGATCCGCAGCAAAGCCTGGCCAACTGGAACAAGGCTGAAAAAGCTAACTTTGATGTATTCACAGCAGCATCCGAAAAGGATGTATACACCATAAGAAAAGAACTGGTTGGTTATGACTATGTAATTATCGATGGGGCCGGGGCTCTCTCTGTTATAACTGCAGCTGCAGTTATGGTTAGCGATCTAGTCATCATTCCGGTGACACCGTCACCACTCGATTTTTCTGCCTCTGGTGCAGTTATCAGTGTACTGGAAGCTCAGTCATACAACAGGCCTGTAGAATGTCGCTTCCTTATTACTCGCAAAATTGAGCAAGCTACAATGCTTGGAGTTTTGCGTGAGAGTATCGCAGCAACAGGTATACCTTCTTTAAAAACATCGATTACGCAGCGACAGAGCTACGTGAAATCTGTGCTGGATGGTGAGACTGTATTCGATACCAATGATGGGGCCGCGAAAGGAGAGATCGAAGTGCTTGCTGGTGAAATCATCAAGTTAGTTGCATAAACACACATTTACACATAAACTCAAATGAGTAAATGTGTATAGGGGTAACTATATGAGCTTAGTAAAGCAAAACCGCAACCAAGCGGCACCTAAGGTAATGACCTTCGGTGAGAACAGAGATTTAGGCAAAGTTATTTCAGCACCACCATCGGGCATTCAAAAACGTGTGAACTTCAATATGCCCGAGGATAAGCATCAAAGGCTCAAAGCCGCTTGTGCCAGAAAAGGGACATCTATTTCAGATGTCATGAACGACCTTGTCGATGCATGGTTGAAAGGTAATGAGTAAATGAGTTTTTACTCTTATGTGTATTTACTGTAACACTCCCTTTTACTGAATGAATGTTGTGATCGGACTTTAGGTGGTAAACGATACTGGTAAGCATCGCCATCAGAAAGCTGAACGTGTACCTGAATCCGAGATATGATTGCAGTGCTCGCCGCAGCCTGTGACCGGGCAAGCCCGCGAACAGGCGAGGAAGCACAAGATCTGCGATCAAACAGAAACCTGTTACGCTCCGTATCACATCAAATTATAGGGGTAGTTAACTACCTGAGTAGGCTTAGTTTTATCCACATATCCCCTTGGTAGATCAAATGATCAGATCAATACGAGATCAATATGAGATCAATACAGATCACCACTCGGCTAATTACATGAAATTTAAGTGAAATAATAGGATCTCGGCGGTCATATTCATAAGAAAGGCGGTTACTTTCATTATTCCGGCGTTTACTTTCATAAGCAAGGCGGTTATTTTCATAACTTAGATGCGGTTACTTTCATAAACAGACCCGCTTTTACTCACTGGATGTGGATAAATGGATAGTTCTGACGCGCAGCAAAGCCCTTTTGCGATCAAAAAGAAAGATTCGGGAGAAAGTTATGAACTGACTCCCAACAGCAATAAGACGGTACAGCCAGTGGCGCTGTTACGTCTGAGCGTGTTCACTCCTGTATCACCTAAAGAGAAAGGTAAGCGGGACTTTCTGATCGATGCTTCAGAAGAATTGTCCAGTCTGGAGGTTGCCCGGCAGGAAGGGTATACCAACATCAAGATCCAGGGCGCCAAGCTCGGGATGTCTACGGACTTTAAAACCTGGATTGGCATCATTTCTGCTTTCTCAAAGTATGGCTACACATCGGAAAAGATTACGTTGCCGTTCTCTGAGTTCGCCCGTATGTGCGGCCTGCGACCCACAGACATCAATGGCCGCGCCCGTAACCGCCTGAGTGAAGCGCTGTTCAATCTTTCTAGTGTGACGTTGTCCTTTCGTAGCCAGGACGGCAAGCGCAGCCTGGTGACCCACTTGGTGCAGCGTGCTCAGCTGGACATGGATACCAATATGGTAGAAATCGTGGGAGACCCCAGCCTCTGGGAATTATATCGCTACGATCATAAGGTTTTGCTGGGTCTCAAAGTCCTTTCAGCCCTTTCACGTAAAGAATCGGCCCAGTCCCTCTACGTCTATTTCGAAAGCATGCCAGCCGGGACATTGTACGTTTCAATGAAGCGGCTGCGCGAGCGACTTGCGATGGAGTCACAGGTTAAAGACCAGAATGCCACGATACGCCGGGCCATGAAGGATCTGAAGAACATTGGCTATCTGGACTACAATGAGGCCAAAAAAGGTCGCGAAATCATGTTCATCGTACACTCGCGCTCGCCGAGGCTGACGTTACCAATTGCGTAAAATTACGGTCACTTTCATAATTTGATTTAAAAGTGGTCGCATTCATAATGTTGATTGTTAAAGAGCGATTACTTTCATAAACCGAACCCATTCGGTCAGTGCAAATCGGGCTAATTGCATAGAAATACACCACATTTTATGAATGCAACGATACATCAGAGCCAGATGATATTATGAAAGTAACCGCCAGTTATGAACGCAGCGACTCATTTATGAAAGTGACCACCTTGTTCTTTATCTGGGTTCATGCCGCGGTTAGAGGCTAATGTGTCTTAGGTGCCGGTGGAGATATAATAGCGGTTATATTCATAATGAGATTGCGCCACGTGAAGTTTGGCTTGGTACACCCCTGTAACCTTGCCTTGTTCACGTAGCGCAAAAGTAATTTACTATCGAACGGGTGGGTTTCGTTACTATTAGCTGTAAACGTTAAAATATTTAGTTATCTGATTTTCAGCATGGCAACAGCATCAGCCCCTGCCATTGAAAATTGCACACGATGCCGTGCCGCCACATCAAGGGCAAAAACCTTCGTGTAGACCTCTGTCGAACTGACTGACTTGTGTCCCATCAGGCTCTGCAGCACCTTCAGCGG
>NZ_JBZWGR010000007.1:0-4678988 GCF_058661685.1 Enterobacter sp. 6722112
CCCTATAATGCGCCTCCATCGACACGGAACATGTGAATCACTTCACAAACAACCGGGTCGGTTGAAGAGAAAAAATCCTGAAATAACGGGTTGACTCTGAAAGAGGAAAGCGTAATATACGCCACCTCGCAACGGTGAGCGAAAGCCGCGTTGCACTGCTCTTTAACAATTTATCAGACAATCTGTGTGGGCACTCAAAGTGACATGGATTCTTAATGTCCTCGGACACTAAATGAATACCAAGTCTCAACGAGTGAACACGTAATTCATTACGAAGTTTAATTCATTGAGCATCAAACTTTTAAATTGAAGAGTTTGATCATGGCTCAGATTGAACGCTGGCGGCAGGCCTAACACATGCAAGTCGAACGGTAACAGGAAGCAGCTTGCTGCTTCGCTGACGAGTGGCGGACGGGTGAGTAATGTCTGGGAAACTGCCTGATGGAGGGGGATAACTACTGGAAACGGTAGCTAATACCGCATAACGTCGCAAGACCAAAGAGGGGGACCTTCGGGCCTCTTGCCATCGGATGTGCCCAGATGGGATTAGCTAGTAGGTGGGGTAACGGCTCACCTAGGCGACGATCCCTAGCTGGTCTGAGAGGATGACCAGCCACACTGGAACTGAGACACGGTCCAGACTCCTACGGGAGGCAGCAGTGGGGAATATTGCACAATGGGCGCAAGCCTGATGCAGCCATGCCGCGTGTATGAAGAAGGCCTTCGGGTTGTAAAGTACTTTCAGCGGGGAGGAAGGCGATAAGGTTAATAACCTTGTCGATTGACGTTACCCGCAGAAGAAGCACCGGCTAACTCCGTGCCAGCAGCCGCGGTAATACGGAGGGTGCAAGCGTTAATCGGAATTACTGGGCGTAAAGCGCACGCAGGCGGTCTGTCAAGTCGGATGTGAAATCCCCGGGCTCAACCTGGGAACTGCATTCGAAACTGGCAGGCTAGAGTCTTGTAGAGGGGGGTAGAATTCCAGGTGTAGCGGTGAAATGCGTAGAGATCTGGAGGAATACCGGTGGCGAAGGCGGCCCCCTGGACAAAGACTGACGCTCAGGTGCGAAAGCGTGGGGAGCAAACAGGATTAGATACCCTGGTAGTCCACGCCGTAAACGATGTCGACTTGGAGGTTGTGCCCTTGAGGCGTGGCTTCCGGAGCTAACGCGTTAAGTCGACCGCCTGGGGAGTACGGCCGCAAGGTTAAAACTCAAATGAATTGACGGGGGCCCGCACAAGCGGTGGAGCATGTGGTTTAATTCGATGCAACGCGAAGAACCTTACCTACTCTTGACATCCAGAGAACTTTCCAGAGATGGATTGGTGCCTTCGGGAACTCTGAGACAGGTGCTGCATGGCTGTCGTCAGCTCGTGTTGTGAAATGTTGGGTTAAGTCCCGCAACGAGCGCAACCCTTATCCTTTGTTGCCAGCGGTTAGGCCGGGAACTCAAAGGAGACTGCCAGTGATAAACTGGAGGAAGGTGGGGATGACGTCAAGTCATCATGGCCCTTACGAGTAGGGCTACACACGTGCTACAATGGCGCATACAAAGAGAAGCGACCTCGCGAGAGCAAGCGGACCTCATAAAGTGCGTCGTAGTCCGGATTGGAGTCTGCAACTCGACTCCATGAAGTCGGAATCGCTAGTAATCGTGGATCAGAATGCCACGGTGAATACGTTCCCGGGCCTTGTACACACCGCCCGTCACACCATGGGAGTGGGTTGCAAAAGAAGTAGGTAGCTTAACCTTCGGGAGGGCGCTTACCACTTTGTGATTCATGACTGGGGTGAAGTCGTAACAAGGTAACCGTAGGGGAACCTGCGGTTGGATCACCTCCTTACCTTAAAGAACCTGCCTTTGTAGTGTCCACACAGATTGTCTGATGAAAAGTAAATAGCAAGGCGTCTTGCGATTGAGACTGTACGTCCCCTTCGTCTAGAGGCCCAGGACACCGCCCTTTCACGGCGGTAACAGGGGTTCGAATCCCCTAGGGGACGCCACTTGCTGGTTCGTGAGTGAAAGTCACCTGCCGTCATATCTCAAAACTGACTTGCGAGTCATGTTTGAGATATTTGCTCTTTAAAAATCTGGATCAAGCTGAAAATTGAAACGACACACAGCTCATGTGTGTTCGAGTCTCTCAAATTTTCGCAATCAGAAGATGAAACATCTTCGGGTTGTGAGGTTAAGCGACTAAGCGTACACGGTGGATGCCCTGGCAGTCAGAGGCGATGAAGGACGTGCTAATCTGCGAAAAGCGCCGGCGAGGTGATATGAACCTTTGACCCGGCGATGTCCGAATGGGGAAACCCAGTGCAATCCGTTGCACTATCGTTAACTGAATACATAGGTTAACGAGGCGAACCGGGGGAACTGAAACATCTAAGTACCCCGAGGAAAAGAAATCAACCGAGATTCCCCCAGTAGCGGCGAGCGAACGGGGAGCAGCCCGGAGTCTGAATCAGCTTGTGTGTTAGTGGAACGGTCTGGAAAGTCCGACGGTACAGGGTGATAGTCCCGTACACGAAAATGCACATGCTGTGAACTCGAAGAGTAGGGCGGGACACGTGGTATCCTGTCTGAATATGGGGGGACCATCCTCCAAGGCTAAATACTCCTGACTGACCGATAGTGAACCAGTACCGTGAGGGAAAGGCGAAAAGAACCCCGGCGAGGGGAGTGAAAAAGAACCTGAAACCGTGTACGTACAAGCAGTGGGAGCCTCTTTATGGGGTGACTGCGTACCTTTTGTATAATGGGTCAGCGACTTATATTCTGTAGCAAGGTTAACCGTATAGGGGAGCCGAAGGGAAACCGAGTCTTAACTGGGCGTTAAGTTGCAGGGTATAGACCCGAAACCCGGTGATCTAGCCATGGGCAGGTTGAAGGTTGGGTAACACTAACTGGAGGACCGAACCGACTAATGTTGAAAAATTAGCGGATGACCTGTGGCTGGGGGTGAAAGGCCAATCAAACCGGGAGATAGCTGGTTCTCCCCGAAAGCTATTTAGGTAGCGCCTCGTGAACTCATCTTCGGGGGTAGAGCACTGTTTCGGCTAGGGGGCCATCCCGGCTTACCAACCCGATGCAAACTACGAATACCGAAGAATGTTATCACGGGAGACACACGGCGGGTGCTAACGTCCGTCGTGAAGAGGGAAACAACCCAGACCGCCAGCTAAGGTCCCAAAGTCATGGTTAAGTGGGAAACGATGTGGGAAGGCACAGACAGCCAGGATGTTGGCTTAGAAGCAGCCATCATTTAAAGAAAGCGTAATAGCTCACTGGTCGAGTCGGCCTGCGCGGAAGATGTAACGGGGCTAAACCATGCACCGAAGCTGCGGCAGCGACACTTATGTGTTGTTGGGTAGGGGAGCGTTCTGTAAGCCGTTGAAGGTGTGCTGTGAGGCATGCTGGAGGTATCAGAAGTGCGAATGCTGACATAAGTAACGATAAAGCGGGTGAAAAGCCCGCTCGCCGGAAGACCAAGGGTTCCTGTCCAACGTTAATCGGGGCAGGGTGAGTCGACCCCTAAGGCGAGGCCGAAAGGCGTAGTCGATGGGAAACAGGTTAATATTCCTGTACTTGGTGTTACTGCGAAGGGGGGACGGAGAAGGCTATGTCAGCCGGGCGACGGTTGTCCCGGTTTAAGCATGTAGGCGGAGGTTCCAGGTAAATCCGGTACCTTATTAACGCTGAGGTGTGATGACGAGGCACTACGGTGCTGAAGTGATAAATGCCCTGCTTCCAGGAAAAGCCTCTAAGCATCAGGTAACACGAAATCGTACCCCAAACCGACACAGGTGGTCAGGTAGAGAATACCAAGGCGCTTGAGAGAACTCGGGTGAAGGAACTAGGCAAAATGGTGCCGTAACTTCGGGAGAAGGCACGCTGATGTGTAGGTGAAGCCCCTGCGGGTGGAGCTGAAATCAGTCGAAGATACCAGCTGGCTGCAACTGTTTATTAAAAACACAGCACTGTGCAAACACGAAAGTGGACGTATACGGTGTGACGCCTGCCCGGTGCCGGAAGGTTAATTGATGGGGTTAGCGGCAACGCGAAGCTCTTGATCGAAGCCCCGGTAAACGGCGGCCGTAACTATAACGGTCCTAAGGTAGCGAAATTCCTTGTCGGGTAAGTTCCGACCTGCACGAATGGCGTAATGATGGCCAGGCTGTCTCCACCCGAGACTCAGTGAAATTGAACTCGCTGTGAAGATGCAGTGTACCCGCGGCAAGACGGAAAGACCCCGTGAACCTTTACTATAGCTTGACACTGAACACTGGTCCTTGATGTGTAGGATAGGTGGGAGGCTTTGAAGCGTGGACGCCAGTCTGCGTGGAGCCAACCTTGAAATACCACCCTTTAATGGCTGGTGTTCTAACGTAGACCCGTAATCCGGGTTGCGGACAGTGTCTGGTGGGTAGTTTGACTGGGGCGGTCTCCTCCCAAAGAGTAACGGAGGAGCACGAAGGTTGGCTAATCCTGGTCGGACATCAGGAGGTTAGTGCAATGGCATAAGCCAGCTTGACTGCGAGCGTGACGGCGCGAGCAGGTGCGAAAGCAGGTCATAGTGATCCGGTGGTTCTGAATGGAAGGGCCATCGCTCAACGGATAAAAGGTACTCCGGGGATAACAGGCTGATACCGCCCAAGAGTTCATATCGACGGCGGTGTTTGGCACCTCGATGTCGGCTCATCACATCCTGGGGCTGAAGTAGGTCCCAAGGGTATGGCTGTTCGCCATTTAAAGTGGTACGCGAGCTGGGTTTAGAACGTCGTGAGACAGTTCGGTCCCTATCTGCCGTGGGCGCTGGAGAATTGAGGGGGGCTGCTCCTAGTACGAGAGGACCGGAGTGGACGCATCACTGGTGTTCGGGTTGTCATGCCAATGGCACTGCCCGGTAGCTAAATGCGGAAGAGATAAGTGCTGAAAGCATCTAAGCACGAAACTTGCCCCGAGATGAGTTCTCCCTGAGACCTTGAGTCTCCTGAAGGAACGTTAAAGACGATGACGTTGATAGGTCGGGTGTGTAAGCGCAGCGATGCGTTGAGCTAACCGATACTAATGAACCGTGAGGCTTAACCTTACAACGCCGAAGGTGTTTTGGCGAAGAGACAGACACGATTTTCAGCCTGATACAGATTAAACAGAATTTGCCTGGCGGCTTTAGCGCGGTGGTCCCACCTGACCCCATGCCGAACTCAGAAGTGAAACGCCGTAGCGCCGATGGTAGTGTGGGGTCTCCCCATGTGAGAGTAGGGAACTGCCAGGCATCAATTAAGAAGAACCCCGTACCGTAAGGTGCGGGGTTTTTTGCTTTGCACGTTCTGAAAAGTCGGGTGGTGGCCCAGCCTTACCCGCCCTACATGCTTTTCCTCCTTGAAACTTTCTCACCTTTCGTTTGCAGACTCGACATTAACCCTGTTTCTGGGTATCGTTAGCTGTCTGGATGTCTAAACGTTTATACGTATGCTTTGAGGATTTAAGGTTATGCCGATTCGGGTACAGGACGAGCTACCAGCCGTCAATTTCTTGCGTGAAGAGAATGTCTTCGTAATGACAACTTCGCGTGCTTCTGGTCAGGAAATTCGCCCGCTGAAGGTGCTGATCCTTAATCTGATGCCAAAGAAGATCGAAACGGAGAACCAGTTCCTGCGCTTGCTCTCCAACTCTCCGCTTCAGGTTGATATCCAGCTGCTGCGCATTGACGCGCGTGAGTCACGCAACACGCCTGCTGAGCATCTGAATAACTTCTACTGTAATTTTGAAGATATTCGCGATGAGAATTTCGATGGACTGATCGTCACCGGCGCCCCGCTGGGTCTGGTGGAATTTAATGACGTTGCCTACTGGCCACAGATCAGGCAGGTGCTGGAGTGGGCAAAAGATCACGTCACGTCCACCTTGTTTGTCTGTTGGGCGGTACAGGCCGCGCTGAATATCCTCTATGGCATTCCCAAGCAAACCCGCAGCGACAAACTTTCTGGCGTATACGAACACCACATTCTTCACCCGCATGCGCTGCTGACGCGTGGTTTCGATGACACTTTCCTGGCCCCGCATTCTCGCTACGCCGATTTTCCGGCACAGCTGATCCGCGATTACACCGACCTGGAAATCCTGGCCGAAACGGAAGACGGCGATGCCTACCTGTTCGCCAGTAAAGACAAACGCATCGCGTTCGTTACCGGCCATCCTGAGTACGATCCGCATACCCTCGCGTCAGAGTATTTTCGTGACGTTGAAGCGGGTCTGAATCCGGATGTCCCGTACAACTATTTCCCGAAAAATGATCCGCAAAACACGCCTCGGGCAACCTGGCGTAGCCACGGAAATTTGCTGTTTACCAACTGGCTCAACTATTACGTCTACCAGATTACGCCGTACGATCTGCGCCACATGAATCCGACGCTGGAGTAATCGTCTGCATTAAACGATCCTAAAGCGTTTCAGCTATTCAGATCAGGCACCTTCGGGTGCCTTTTTTATTTCCGAAATCCAACTCAGCATCGTGAATAACTTTAATTTCATATTAATCAAATCATTGCACGCATAACTCAATTAAAATGGAAATAGTTTTTGATTTTGGAAAAATTATAGATAGTCTTAATTCTGCTGAGCGAAAACTACACAACGATCTTTCGCTCGCGTCGGGGGCGTGATTTGGATCTTTGATGAGGAGCAGAACGATGACTCAACAGGCAACAACGGTCGATGAACTGACCTTTACCCAGCCGAATGGTGTACAAGAACAGCACGTTTTGACGGCAGAAGCGGTAGAGTTTCTGACTGAACTGGTGACGCGCTTTACGCCACAGCGTAATAAACTGCTGGCGGCACGCATTCATCAACAGCAGGAGATCGATAACGGCAAGTTGCCAGGATTTATTTCGGAAACTGCTTCCATTCGTCATGGTGAATGGAAAATCCGCGGAATCCCTGAAGATTTACAGGATCGTCGCGTAGAGATCACCGGTCCGGTAGAGCGCAAAATGGTGATCAACGCCATGAATGCCAACGTCAAAGTATTTATGGCGGACTTCGAAGATTCCCTCGCGCCGGACTGGCAGAAAGTTATCGACGGGCAGATCAACCTGCGCGACGCCGTCAACGGCACCATCAGCTATACCAACGAAGCCGGTAAAATTTACCAGCTCAAACCGAATCCGGCGGTGCTGATCTGTCGCGTACGCGGTCTGCATTTGCCAGAAAAACACGTTACCTGGCGCGGAGAAGCGATTCCGGGCAGCCTGTTCGACTTTGCGCTGTACTTCTTCCACAACCATAAAAACCTGCTGGCGAAAGGCAGCGGCCCCTATTTCTATCTGCCGAAAACCCAGTCCTGGCAGGAAGCGGCATGGTGGAGTGAAGTCTTTAGCTACGCAGAAGACCGCTTTGGCCTGCCGCGCGGCACCATTAAGGCCACGCTGCTGATTGAAACCCTGCCTGCCGTATTCCAGATGCATGAGATCCTCCATGCGCTGCGTGACCATATTGTGGGCCTGAACTGCGGACGCTGGGATTACATCTTCAGCTATATCAAGACGCTGAAAAACCATGCCGACAGGGTATTGCCGGATCGTCAGGTTGTCACCATGGATAAACCGTTCCTCAGCGCCTACTCGCGCCTGCTGATTAAGACCTGCCACAAACGCGGCGCCTTTGCGATGGGCGGCATGGCGGCGTTTATCCCGAGCAAAGACGCAGAGCGTAACAATCAGGTGCTCAACAAGGTAAAAGCCGATAAAGAGCTGGAAGCCCGTAATGGCCACGACGGGACGTGGATTGCCCACCCTGGTCTGGCCGATACGGCGATGGAAGTCTTTAACCGCGTACTCGGCGACAACAAAAACCAGCTGTTTGTCACCCGTGAAGACGATGCGCCAATCGCAGAAGAACAGTTGCTGGCGCCGTGTGCGGGCGAACGCACGGAAGAGGGGATGCGCGCCAACATTCGCGTCGCCGTGCAGTACATCGAGGCATGGATCTCAGGCAACGGCTGCGTGCCGATCTACGGCCTGATGGAAGATGCCGCCACGGCTGAAATTTCACGTACCTCCATCTGGCAGTGGATTTATCATCAAAAAACGCTCAGCAACGGCAAACCGGTAACCAAAGCCCTGTTCCGTCAGATGCTGGCCGAAGAGATGCGGGTCATCCAGGACGAACTGGGCGAGCACCGCTTCAGCAGTGGGCGTTTTGACGATGCCGCACGTCTGATGGAGCAAATCACCACCTCTGATGACTTAATCGACTTCCTGACCCTGCCGGGCTACCGCTTCCTGGCGTAATTCACCACATAACAATATGGAGCATCTGCACATGAAAACCCGTACCCAACAGATCGAAGAGTTACAAAAAGAGTGGACCCAACCACGCTGGGAAGGCATTTGCCGTCCGTACAGCGCAGAGGAAGTGGTGAAGTTACGCGGCTCGGTTAACCCGGAATGTACGCTGGCGCAGAACGGCGCGGCGAAAATGTGGGATCTGCTGCATGGGGGGTCTAAAAAAGGCTATATCAACAGCCTCGGCGCGCTGACCGGCGGTCAGGCATTGCAGCAGGCGAAGGCCGGCATTGAGGCTATCTATCTTTCCGGCTGGCAGGTCGCGGCGGATGCTAACCTTGCCTCCAGCATGTATCCGGATCAATCTCTTTATCCGGCGAACTCGGTGCCGTCAGTGGTGGATCGGATCAACAATACCTTCCGCCGTGCGGATCAGATCCAGTGGGCCGCGGGTATCGAACCCCACGATCCGCGTTTTATCGACTATTTCCTGCCGATCGTCGCCGATGCGGAAGCCGGTTTCGGCGGCGTGCTGAACGCCTTTGAGCTGATGAAATCCATGATTGAGGCCGGTGCAGCGGCCGTTCACTTTGAAGATCAGCTGGCGTCGGTGAAGAAGTGCGGGCATATGGGCGGGAAAGTGCTGGTGCCAACCCAGGAAGCGATCCAGAAGCTGGTTGCCGCGCGTCTGGCTGCTGACGTGCTCGGCGTGCCGACGCTGGTGATTGCCCGTACCGATGCGGACGCGGCGGACCTGATCACCTCTGACTGCGACCCGTATGACAGCGAATTCATTACCGGCGAACGTACCAGCGAAGGGTTCTATCGCACACATGCCGGTATTGAACAGGCGATCAGCCGCGGCCTGGCGTATGCCCCTTACGCCGACCTGGTCTGGTGTGAAACCTCCACGCCGGATCTGGCGCTGGCGAAGCGCTTTGCCGATGCGATTCATGCGAAGTATCCGGGCAAGCTGCTGGCCTATAACTGTTCGCCGTCCTTCAACTGGCAAAAGAATCTGGACGATACGACCATCGCCAGCTTCCAGCAGCAATTGTCAGATATGGGCTACAAGTACCAGTTCATCACCCTGGCGGGTATCCACAGCATGTGGTTCAACATGTTCGACCTGGCGCACGCCTACGCGCAGGGCGAAGGCATGAAACACTATGTTGAGAAGGTGCAGCAGCCAGAATTTGCGGCGGGCAAAGAAGGATATACCTTCGTTTCGCACCAGCAGGAAGTGGGAACCGGCTACTTCGATAATGTGACCACGATTATTCAGGGCGGGGCCTCCTCCGTCACGGCATTAACGGGCTCGACGGAAGAAGCACAGTTCTAATCTTTTCCCCCTCTCCCCCCTCGGGGAGAGGGTTGGGGTGAGGGGGAATATATGTCGCGTGGTCTGGAATTACTGATTGCCCAAACTATTTTGCAGGGCTTCGATGCCCAGTATGGCCGCTTTCTGGAAGTCACCTCCGGCGCGCAACAGCGTTTTGAGCACGCCGACTGGCATGCGGTTCAGCAGGCCATGAAGCAGCGTATCCATCTTTATGATCACCACGTAGGTCTGGTGGTGGAGCAACTGCGCTGTATCACCGACGGTAAAAGCCCGGATGCGGAATTTTTACTGCGCGTGAAAGAGCATTACACCCATCTGTTACCCGACTACCCGCGCTTCGAGATTGCGGAGAGCTTTTTTAACTCCGTCTATTGCCGGTTATTTGACCACCGCTCATTATCTCCTGAGCGGTTATTTATCTTCAGCTCCCAGCCGGAGCGCCGCTTCCGTACCATTCCGCGTCCGCTGGCGAAAGATTTCTTTCCCGATCGCGGCTGGGAAAAGCTCCTGCACCGCGTCTTAACGGATTTGCCGCTGCGCCTGCCGTGGGAGAATAAACCCCGGGATATCGGCTATATCCACGCATATCTCAGTGAAACCTTCGGCGAGGAGGTGCTCAGCCGCAGCCATTTGCAGGTTGCCAACGAGCTTTTCTACCGCAATAAGGCCGCCTGGCTGGTGGGCAAACTGGTTACGCCGACAGCTATCGTGCCGTTTCTGCAACCCATTCACCGTACCGACGACGGCGAACTGTTTGTCGATACCTGCCTGACTACCAGCGCTGAGGCCAGTATCGTATTTGGCTTCGCCCGTTCCTATTTCATGGTCTATGCCCCACTGCCTGCCGCCCTGGTGGAGTGGCTGCGCGAGATCCTGCCGGGCAAAACCACCGCCGAGCTGTATATGGCGATTGGCTGTCAGAAGCATGCCAAAACGGAAAGTTATCGGGAATACCTGCGTTATGTCACCACGGCTGATGAGCAGTTTATCGAAGCGCCGGGGATCCGCGGCATGGTGATGCTGGTTTTCACACTGCCGGGCTTTGACCGCGTGTTTAAGGTGATTAAGGATAAATTTGCCCCGCAGAAAGAGATGACCGCCGCTCACGTCCGCGCCTGCTATCAGCTGGTTAAAGAGCACGATCGCGTCGGGCGAATGGCGGATACCCAGGAGTTTGAAAACTTTGTGCTGGATAAGCAGCAGATCGATCCGGCGCTGATGTCGCTGCTAATGCAGGAAGCGCCGACGAAAATTACCGATCTTGGCGATAAGATTGCGATTAGCCATCTCTATATCGAACGCCGGATGGTGCCGCTAAATATCTGGCTGGAGCAGTCCGAAGGTCAGGCTTTACGAGACGCCATTGAAGAGTACGGCAATGCGATTCGCCAGCTCGCCGCCGCCAATATTTTCCCCGGCGACATGCTGTTTAAAAACTTCGGCGTCACCCGTCACGGGCGGGTGGTGTTCTACGATTACGATGAAATTTGCTACATGACCGAGGTGAACTTCCGCGATATCCCGCCGCCGCGCTACCCGGAAGATGAACTGTCCAGCGAGCCGTGGTACAGCGTATCGCCGGGCGATGTGTTTCCGGAGGAGTTTCGCCACTGGCTTTGTGCCGACCCGCGCATCGGGCCGCTATTCGAAGAGATGCATGCCGATCTGTTCCGCGCCAGCTACTGGCGCGGGCTGCAAACGCGGATCAAAAATGGGCACGTGGAAGATGTCTACGCTTACCGCCGCAAGCAGCGGTTTTGCATCCGCTTTTCTCCCTCTCCCTGTGGGAGAGGGCCGGGGTGGGGGCATCAGGCGGCAATGCACGTTTAACGAATCCCACCATACGCCAGCGTCACCTCTTTCGCGGCCTTAATCACCATCGCGCCCAGCTCGGTGACGCGGTCGTCGGTCATGCGTGAAATCGGCCCGGAGATGGAGATGGCGGCAAACGGCTCGCGGTGCTCGTCAAAAATGCAGGACGCGAGGCAGCGCAGCCCGAGGGCATGTTCTTCGTCATCAAACGAATAGCCGCGCTTGCGGGTCAGAGCCAGATCTTCTTTCAGATGCACCGGCGACACCAGCGTGGCGTGGGTATAGGCGTGCAGTCCTTTACGGTGCAGCAGCCCCGTTACCTGCTCTTCGCTCAGCTGCGAGAGAAACGCTTTCCCTGCGCCAGAGGCGTGCATCGGCAGCTTGCCGCCAATCGGTGCGGACATGCGCATCAGCTGTGTACACTGCACCTGGTCGATGATAATCGCCTGGTGATCGCTCTGATCCAGTACGGCCAGGTTTACCGTCTCGCCGGACTCCTCCATTAGCTTGCGCAGAATCGGGTGGACAATCGCCAGCAGGTTGCGGCTTTGCAGGAAGCTGCTGCCGACAATAAATGCATGCGCCCCCACCGCCCAGTGCCCCAGCTCGCCCACCTGACGCACGAAGCCCAGCTGCTGCATGGTGGTCAGCAGACGGTGCGTGGTGGAGTTCGGCAGGCCAGCCTGCTGCGCCAGCTCCGTCAGGGCCACGCTACCATGCGATTCGGCTATCCATTCCAGCAGCTTCAGGCCGCGCGTCAGGGATTGAACCTGTCCGCTAGGTTGTGCAGCGGTGGTTGCAGCAGGTTTTCTGCCGCGTTTAGCGGGAACGGTCGTAACCATGACGAACTCCTTTTTCTGTATCGTGGAAATCATTTTCGTTTTATTTGGTGGTTTTGCAACCGCTTTCCTGACTGATCGGAGGAGTGATAGTGAACATGTCTCATGTTACCGCTGTGTGACTTTTCGACCCTGCGAGATTATGCCAGTATGGAACGCAGCCTTTTGGCCATGTTGAGCGTTGTCGGGAGCAAGTGTGAGCAGCAAAGTAGAGCAACTGCGTGCGCAGTTAAATGAACGAATTCTGGTGCTGGACGGCGGCATGGGCACCATGATCCAGGGCTATCGTCTGAGTGAAGACGATTTCCGCGGCGAGCGCTTTGCCGACTGGCCTTGTGACCTGAAAGGGAACAATGACCTGCTGGTGTTAAGCAAACCGTCTGTTATCAGGGATATCCACAACGCTTACTTCGAAGCGGGTGCGGATATTGTTGAAACCAACACCTTCAACTCGACAACCATCGCCATGGCGGATTACCAGATGGAATCCCTGTCGGCGGAGATCAACTTTGAAGCGGCGAAGCTGGCGCGCGCCTGCGCCGACGAATGGACGGCCCGTACGCCGGACAAGCCGCGCTACGTAGCCGGGGTGCTGGGTCCAACCAACCGCACCGCGTCGATTTCTCCGGACGTCAACGACCCGGCGTTTCGGAACATCACCTTTGACCAGCTGGTGGCCGCGTATCGTGAGTCCACTAAAGCGCTGGTGGAAGGCGGTTCCGACCTGATCCTGATTGAAACCGTATTCGACACCCTCAACGCCAAAGCCGCGATCTATGCGGTGAAAGAGGAGTTCGAGGCGCTGGGCGTCGACCTGCCGATCATGATTTCCGGCACCATCACCGACGCCTCGGGGCGCACGCTTTCCGGCCAGACAACCGAAGCGTTTTATAACTCCCTGCGCCACGCCGAAGCGCTCTCCTTCGGCCTGAACTGCGCGCTGGGGCCGGACGAACTGCGCCAGTACGTGCAGGAGCTTTCGCGCATCGCAGAGTGCTACGTCACCGCCCACCCGAACGCCGGTCTGCCGAACGCGTTCGGTGAGTACGATCTGGATGCCGACACCATGGCGGCGCAAATCCGCGAATGGGCCGAATCTGGCTTCCTCAACATCGTCGGCGGCTGCTGCGGCACCACGCCGGAGCATATCGCCGCCATGAGCCGCGCCGTCGCCGGGCTTGCACCGCGCAAGCTACCCGAGCTTCCGGTAGCCTGTCGTCTGTCCGGCCTGGAGCCGTTGACCATCGGCGACGACAGCCTGTTTGTGAACGTGGGTGAACGTACTAACGTTACCGGTTCTGCGAAGTTCAAGCGCCTGATCAAAGAAGAGAAGTACAGCGAAGCGCTGGACGTTGCCCGCCAGCAGGTGGAAAGCGGCGCGCAGATTATCGATATCAACATGGACGAGGGGATGCTCGACGCCGAAGCGGCAATGGTGCGTTTCCTCAATCTGATTGCCGGTGAGCCGGATATCGCCCGCGTGCCGATCATGATTGACTCTTCCAAATGGGAAGTCATCGAAAAAGGGCTGAAGTGCATTCAGGGCAAAGGCATCGTTAACTCCATCTCGATGAAAGAGGGCGTCGATACCTTTATCCACCACGCGAAGCTGGTCCGTCGCTACGGAGCCGCCGTGGTGGTGATGGCCTTCGATGAAGTGGGCCAGGCCGATACCCGCGAGCGCAAGATTGAGATTTGCCGCCGCGCGTACAAAATTTTGACCGAAGAGGTGGGCTTCCCGCCGGAAGACATCATCTTCGACCCGAACATCTTCGCCGTCGCGACCGGCATCGAAGAGCACAACAACTACGCCCAGGACTTTATCGGCGCGTGTGAAGACATTAAACGCGAGCTACCGCATGCGCTGATCTCCGGCGGCGTGTCAAACGTGTCGTTCTCGTTCCGCGGCAACGACCCGGTGCGTGAGGCGATCCACGCCGTATTCCTCTACTACGCCATCCGCAACGGGATGGACATGGGGATCGTCAACGCCGGCCAGCTGGCAATTTACGACGATCTGCCAGCCGAGCTGCGCGACGCCGTAGAAGACGTGATCCTCAATCGTCGTGACGACGCCACCGAACGCATGCTGGATCTGGCGGAAAAATACCGCGGCAGTAAATCTGACGAATCAGCCAACGTTCAACAGGCCGAATGGCGCTCCTGGGATGTGAATAAGCGTCTGGAATACTCGCTGGTAAAAGGCATTACCGAGTTTATCGAGCAGGATACCGAGGAAGCTCGTCAGCAGGCCGCCCGTCCGATTGAAGTGATCGAAGGGCCGCTGATGGACGGTATGAACGTGGTCGGCGATCTGTTCGGCGAGGGCAAAATGTTCCTGCCGCAGGTGGTGAAATCCGCCCGCGTCATGAAGCAGGCGGTGGCGTATCTGGAACCCTTTATCGAAGCCAGCAAAGAGAAGGGCTCCAGTAACGGTAAAATGGTCATCGCCACCGTGAAGGGCGACGTACACGACATCGGCAAAAACATCGTTGGCGTGGTGTTGCAGTGTAATAACTACGAAATTATCGATCTTGGCGTGATGGTCCCGGCGGATAAAATCCTCAGGACCGCGCGCGAAGTGAATGCGGATCTGATTGGTCTTTCCGGGCTGATTACGCCTTCGCTTGACGAAATGGTCAACGTGGCAAAAGAGATGGAGCGCCAGGGCTTTACCATTCCGCTGCTGATTGGCGGGGCAACCACCTCGAAAGCCCACACGGCGGTGAAAATCGAGCAGAACTACAGTGGGCCGACGGTGTATGTTCAAAACGCCTCGCGCACCGTGGGCGTGGTCTCCGCGCTGCTGTCCGACACCCAGCGCGATGACTTTGTCGCCCGCACCCGCAAAGAGTATGAAACCGTCCGCATTCAGCATGGACGTAAGAAACCGCGCACGCCGCCGGTTTCGCTTCAGGCGGCGCGCGATAACGATCTGGCGTTCGACTGGTCCAGCTATACGCCGCCGGTCGCACACCGTCTGGGCGTGCAGGACGTGACGGCCAGCATCGAAACGCTGCGTAACTACATCGACTGGACGCCGTTCTTCATGACCTGGTCGCTGGCGGGCAAATATCCGCGCATTCTTGAAGATGAGGTGGTGGGCGAAGAGGCGAAGCGCCTGTTTAAAGATGCTAACGACATGCTCGACAGGCTGAGCGCAGAGAAAGCCCTTAATCCGCGCGGCGTGGTGGGGCTGTTCCCGGCGAACCGCGTGGGCGACGACATAGAAATCTACCGCGATGAAACCCGCACCCACGTACTGGCCGTGAGTCATCACCTGCGCCAGCAAACCGAGAAAGTGGGCTTTGCCAACTACTGCCTGGCGGATTTCGTCGCACCGAAACTCTCCGGTAAAGCCGACTATATCGGCGCGTTTGCCGTAACCGGCGGTCTGGAAGAAGACGCGCTGGCGGATGCGTACGACGCGCAGCACGATGATTACAACAAAATCATGGTGAAAGCGATCGCCGACCGCCTGGCGGAAGCCTTTGCTGAGTACCTCCACGAGCGCGTACGTAAGGTGTACTGGGGCTACGCGGCGAATGAGAACCTCAGCAACGAGGAGCTGATCCGCGAAAACTACCAGGGCATTCGTCCGGCGCCGGGGTATCCGGCCTGCCCGGAACACACCGAGAAGGGCACTATCTGGAAACTGCTGGACGTCGAAGCGCATACGGGCATGAAACTCACCGAGTCGTTCGCCATGTGGCCGGGCGCGTCCGTCTCGGGCTGGTATTTCAGCCACCCGGACAGCAAGTACTTCGCCGTGGCGCAGCTACAGCGCGATCAGATTGAGGATTACGCTCTGCGTAAAGGCATGAGCGTGTCAGAGGTGGAACGCTGGCTGGCGCCGAATTTGGGCTACGACGCAGACTAACGTCACTTTTCCTTACAACAAACAGGGCACCTCAACGGTGCCCTGTCTCTTTCTTACGTTTAAACCCTTATACTGAACCTCAGGAAAACGAATAACGATAAGGAGGAATGCCTACCGTGTTGACGTTGTTACACCTGCTCTCCGCAGTCGCACTGCTGGTATGGGGCACTCATATCGTTCGGACCGGCGTGATGCGCGTGTTTGGCGCACGTTTACGTACCGTTCTCAGCGGCAGCGTTGAGAAGAAGCCGCTCGCTTTCTGCGCAGGTATTGGCGTCACGGCGCTGGTGCAAAGCAGCAACGCCACCACCATGCTCGTCACCTCGTTCGTGGCGCAGGATCTGGTGGCGCTCGCCCCGGCGCTGGTGATTGTCCTTGGCGCCGACGTCGGTACCGCGCTGATGGCGCGTATCCTGACGTTCGATCTCTCCTGGCTGTCCCCGCTGCTGATTTTTATCGGCGTCATTTTCTTCCTCGGCCGTAAGCAAAGCCGTGCCGGGCAGCTTGGCCGCGTCGGTATTGGCCTCGGGCTGATCCTGCTGGCGCTGGAGCTGATTGTGCAGGCTGTCACGCCGATCACCCAGGCCAACGGTGTGCAGGTCATCTTCGCCTCGTTAACCGGCGATATTATGCTGGATGCGCTGATCGGCGCGGTATTCGCCATCGTCAGCTACTCCAGCCTGGCAGCGGTCCTGCTGACGGCGACCTTAACCGCCGCAGGGGTAATTTCCTTCCCGGTGGCGCTGTGCCTGGTGATCGGTGCCAACCTCGGCTCTGGCCTGCTGGCGATGCTCAACAACAGCGCCGCCAACGCTGCCGCCCGCCGGGTGGCGCTGGGGAGTTTACTGTTTAAGCTGGTGGGTAGCCTGATCATTCTGCCGTTTGTGCACCCGCTGGCGAACCTGATGGATAATCTCTCTCTGCCGAAAGCGGAGCTGGTGATCTACTTCCACGTCTTCTACAACCTGGTGCGCTGTCTGGCGATGGTGCCGTTTGCCGCGCCGATGGCCCGCTTCTGCGAGCGGCTTATTCGTGATGAACCGGAGCTGGACGCGCGCCTTAAACCGAAGCATCTGGACACCTCGGTGCTGGATACTCCTGCGCTGGCAATCGCCAATGCCGCCCGCGAAACGCTGCGCATGGGCGACGCGATGGAAACCATGCTGGAAGGGCTGCAAAAGGTGATGCACGGCGAGCCGCGCGAAGAAAAAGAGCTGCGCAGGCTGGCGGACGATATCAACGTGCTGTATACCGCCATCAAGCTCTATCTGGCGCGGATCCCCCAGGACGAGCTGGCGGAAGAGGAGTCGCGCCGCTGGGCGGAAATCATCGAGATGTCGCTTAACCTGGAGCAGGCTTCGGATATTGTCGAGCGTATGGGCAGTGAAATCGCAGACAAATCCCTGGCCGCACGCCGGGCGTTTTCTGTTGAAGGGCTGAAAGAGCTGGAAGCGCTGCACGAACAGCTGGTCAGCAACCTGAAGCTGGCGATGTCGGTCTTCTTCTCCAGCGACGTGCCAAGCGCGCGCCGCCTGCGCCGCAATAAGCATCGTTTCCGCATCCTTAATCGCCGCTACTCACACGCCCACGTTGAGCGTCTGCACCAGCAGAACGTGCAGAGTATCGAGACCAGCTCACTCCACCTGGGACTGCTGGGCGATATGAAGCGCCTGAACTCGTTGTTCTGTGCGGTGGCGTACAGCGTGATGGAGCAGCCGGATGAAGACGATGAGCGGGATGAGTATTAATCCCCAGAGGGTTTGATTGTTAACCCAAGGCCCAATGCTTTCATGACCGCCAGCGTGGTTTTGAGCGTTGGGTTCCCCTTATCACTGAATGATCGATACAGTTGTTCTCGTGACAGGCCCGTTTGCTGGGAAATGGTCGACATCCCTTTCGCTCGGGCGATGACGCCCAGCGCTTTAGCAATGTACGCTGAGTCACCCGTCTCTAATGCATCAGCCATAAACACAGCGATTTCCTCGTCATCCAGCAGTGCGTTGGCTGGATCGTAGGGTGTTAATTTATGCATGCTCATTCACTCCTGCCATTGGGATACATTGCTCAGCATTTTTGCCATAAGTATGTCTCTGGCCTGGCTGCTTTTGTCACCACCACATAACAGCACGATGATGCTATTGCCCTGGTCCTTAAAATAGATCCTGTAGCCCGGGCCAAAGTGGATCCTCAGTTCACTGATACCTTCCCCCACGGGTCTAATGTCGCCCGCTAAGCCATTTGCCAGCCTAAAGAGGCGGGAAGCGATAATCGTCTTTGCCCGCCTGTCCTTTAAATTTTGCTCCCAGCGTCGGAAGGATTCTGTCTGAACGATCTCCTTCATATTACTCCCTGTGATTTATAAACTACAAGCAATTGTCTCTGGAGAGTAAAGCTAAAAGGAGTTAGCCCAAGGATAAATAGCCTGACGCTAAATCCTGAAAGCGTCTCGCAAACTAAAAAACCCGTCTCAGTTACCGTCGGCTAATCTTTTTTTCCAGCCCAAACCTAAGGTATATTTCGCCCTTCACAGGAGAAACTATGCTGCCAACTCAATCAACCCGATTAAACAAATACATTAGCGAGAGCGGGATCTGCTCACGTCGCGAGGCTGACCGTTACATTGAACAAGGTAACGTGTTTCTTAACGGCAAGCGCGCCACCATCGGTGACCAGGTGGTGCCTGGCGATGTGGTTAAAGTGAATGGTCAGGTCATCGAACCGCGTGATGCTGAAGACCTGGTGTTTATCGCGTTGAATAAACCGGTTGGGATTGTCAGCACCACGGAAGACGGTGAACGGGACAACATCGTTGATTTCGTGAACCACAGCAGCCGTATTTTCCCGATTGGTCGCCTGGATAAGGACTCTCAGGGGCTGATTTTCCTTACCAACCACGGTGACCTGGTCAACAAAATTCTGCGTGCCGGTAACGACCACGAGAAAGAGTACATTGTTACGGTGAACAAGCCGGTCACGGACGAGTTCATCCGGGGAATGGGCGCAGGTGTGCCGATTCTGGGCACCGTGACGAAGAAGTGTAAAGTCAGAAAAGAGGCGCCGTTTGCGTTTCGTATCACGCTGGTGCAGGGCCTGAACCGCCAGATCCGCCGCATGTGCGAGTACTTCGGTTATGAAGTGACGAAGCTGGAACGCACGCGCATCATGAACGTCAGCCTGTCCGGGATCCCGCTGGGCGAGTGGCGTGACTTAACGGATGACGAGCTGATCGAGCTGTTCAAACTTATCGAGAACTCCTCGTCCGAAGCGAAGCCGAAAGCTAAAGCCAAACCGAAAACGCAGGCGATTAAGCGTCCGGTGGTGAAGGCACCGCAGGCGGAAGAGAAAGGGCGGGGCAAGCCGGGCAACGGAAAACGCTTTACCCAGCCGGGGCGCAAAAAGAAAGGGCGCTGATTAGCGCCTTCCACGGGTTGATGTGCTGGCGGACCAGGAAAAAGTCGCCTCTGCATCGGGTTTATAAGCCTGCTCTTTTTTCAGCTTGCGGGCTTTTTTCGCCGCGGCATCACGTTGCGCCATCAGTTTATCGATGTACTCTTTTTTAACCTGATTGGTTTCGGCGTTCGTCAGCGTGCGGCCATGCGCGATGCGGGCGCGGTCGAGAAGCGTTTTCAGTTCGCGCTGCTCGGCTTCGGTCATGTCTTTCTGGGTCAAACGTGGTGTAGCCATTGCTGAAGCCTCCTGATGGGGAGGCTTCAGTGTAAAGCAAGCCGGGTCAATTAACCCTGTTTCACCGCATCTTTTTTCGGTTGGTCATCAATCGGCTTACCGGACCAGTATCCTGCTAACAGCGAACCGGACAGGTTGTGCCAGACAGAGAACAGCGCCCCCGGTAGCGCTGCCAGCGGTGAGAAGTAAATTTTACCCAGCGCCGCCGCCAGGCCGGAGTTCTGCATCCCCACTTCGATCGCCAGCGTGCGGCAGGTGGATTCGTCAAAGCCAAACAGCTTTCCGCCCCAGTAACCGCCCAGCAGACCAATAGTGTTATGCAGCACAACCGCGACGATCACCACAAAGCCCACCGAAGCAATGTGCGATGCGGAACCGGCTACCACGGCGCTGATAATGGCCAGAATGCAGACCATCGAAAACGCGGGCAGATACGGCTCAACCGCTTTCACCACCCGCGGGAAGAGATGGTGGATCACCAGCCCCAGCGCAATCGGGATCACCACGATTTGCAGGATGCTGAGCAGCATGCCCATCACGTCCACCTGGATATGCGCGTCCACATACAGGCGGGTTAACAGCGGCGTGGCAATCACGCCCACCAGCGTGGAAACGGACGAGATGGTGACGGAGAGCGCCACGTCGCCTTTCGCCAGATAGATCATGACGTTAGATGCCGTACCGCTGGCGACGCTCCCCACCAGCACCATCCCGGCGGAAAGGTCGGGCGGCATCTTAAAGGCCATCGCCAGCAGCCAGGCCGCGAGCGGCATCACCAAGTAGTGCAGGAAAATCCCTGCGGCAACCGGTGCCGGGCGAGACAGCACGCGTTTGAAATCGTCAATTTTCAGATGCACGCCCATGCCGAACATAATCAGCATCAGCAGCGTGGTGACCCACGGACCAATGCCCGTGAACGTGGCAGGAGTGTAATACGCGAGTACAGAGAGCAGCAGCGCCCATAACGGGAACAGCCGGGTGATAGCGGAGAGCATAGTGAATTCCTTGCAGTATTGTCGTGTTGTTTTGTTATAAAAAAGCCGGGTCTGTGCCCGGCTTATTGATATTGTTTATCGTGCTAACGAATTTTATTCAAACAAATTCTGATGAAGTTTCTGCACGACCTGCTCGGCCTGATCGGCAGGGACCAGGAAGCAGAGGTTGTAGCTGGACGCGCCGTAGCAAATCATGTGGATATTGAACGGGTCGAGCACGCCGAACACCTCTTTGCCCACGCCACAGGCGCGCGACAGCTTATTACCGATGATGGCAACCAGCGCCAGATCTTCTTCCACCTCCACGCGGCACAACTCGGAAAGCTCAATCAGCAGCGACTGCGTCAGCAGGGTGTCGCCGGTAGAGGTGGAGCCGGTGGTGTCGAGCGTCAGCGCGATGCTGACTTCTGACGTGGTGATTAGGTCCACGGAGATATTGTGGCGCGCCAGGATGCCAAACACTTCCGCCAGAAATCCACGGGAGTGCAGCATATTATGGCTGTGCAGGGTAACCAGCGTCTGCTTACGACGCAGGGCCAGCGCGCGGAACAGCGGTGGGTTCTCGGTTTTCTTGCAGACCAGCGTCCCGCCCGCCTTTGGATCTTTACTGGAGCCAACGAAGACCGGAATGTCGCTGCGCACGGCGGGCAGCAGCGTGGCCGGGTGCAGCACTTTCGCGCCGAAAGTCGCCATTTCAGCCGCTTCTTCAAAGGCGATCACGTCAATACGTTTTGCCGCAGAGACCACGCGCGGGTCGGTGGTGTAGATACCCGGCACGTCCGTCCAGATATCCACGCGGGTGGCGTGCAGGGCTTCACCCAGCAGGGCGGCGGTGTAGTCGCTACCGCCACGGCCCAGCGTGGTTGTGCGCCCTTTGGCTTCGCTGCCGATAAAGCCCTGGGTGATCACTATGCCTTCATCCAGGCGCGGGGCAAGCTGCTGGTTAGTCAGCTCAGCCAGGGCTTCCACGTCCGGCTCGGCGCGGCCAAAGCGGTCGCTGGTGCGCATCACTTTACGCACGTCGAACCACTGCGCCTGAATATTGCGCTCGCGCATGATCTCAACGAACAGCAGGGTGGACATCAGTTCGCCGTGGCTGACCAGTTCATCGGTCAGTGCGCTGGAGGTGGCCAGCGACGCGGCTTCAGCCAGGGTGGTGATATTTTCCAGCAGGCGTTCCACTTCCTCACGAATGACGTTCGGGTTTTGCAGACGCTCGAGAATGTCGAACTGAATTTTGCGCAGTGCATCAAGCTTCACGAAACGCTCGGTCGCTTCCAGTCCTTCAGACAGGGAAACCAGCAGGTTCGTCACGCCGGCTGAGGCGGAAAGCACCACCAGGCGGGTATTCGGATCGGCCAGCACCACATCGGCGCTGCGGTTCATGGCATCGTAGTCTGCCACACTGGTGCCGCCAAACTTGGCGACCACAAAACTCGTCATAACAACCTCGTGTCAGGGAATGAATAGAGCGACCTTGGCACAAGAATGAAGCGAGAACAGGTGCAGGCGCAAAATACGGCCCTATAAATAAAATGCGGGGGAGGTCCTGTCAATGCTGGGATTATGCGGATTTTTCATGGGGGGGTACCCCTCAGAAACAGGACTTATAACAGGCCCATATTTTATGCTCCTTTTTCCCTCTTTTTGACCAACATTTCGCCACGCCGGAAGGGCGCGACAGCAGCTATACTTTTCGGGTCTTTTCACCTGCGTTTGATGCAGACCAGGGCAATGGCATAAAAACCATCACAATTTTTATTTGCAGGCGCTACAATCGACCGCAGTCACAATTCTCAAATCAGAAGAGTATTGCTATGAAAAACATCAACCCAACGCAGACCGCTGCATGGCAGGCACTACAGAAACATTTTGATGAAATGAAAGACGTCACCATCGCGGAACTGTTCGCGAAAGATGCCGATCGTTTCAGCAAGTTTTCCGCCACCTTCGATGACCTGATGCTGGTGGATTTCTCCAAGAACCGTATCACCGAAGAGACGCTGGCGAAGCTGCAAGATCTGGCGAAAGAGACTGAGCTGGCAGATGCCATCAAAGCCATGTTCTCTGGTGAGAAAATCAACCGCACCGAAGACCGTGCCGTCCTGCACGTGGCCCTGCGTAACCGTAGCAATACGCCAATTATCGTTGACGGCAAAGATGTGATGCCGGAAGTGAACGCGGTGCTGGAAAAGATGAAAACCTTCTCTGAAGCGATCATCTCAGGTAGCTGGAAAGGCTACACCGGCAAAGCGATCACCGACGTCGTAAACATCGGTATCGGCGGCTCTGACCTCGGCCCGTTCATGGTGACCGAGGCGCTGCGCCCGTACAAAAACCACCTCAACATGCACTTCGTGTCCAACGTCGATGGGACTCACATCGCTGAAGTGCTGAAAAAGGTGAACCCGGAAACCACGCTGTTCCTGGTGGCGTCTAAAACCTTCACCACTCAGGAAACCATGACCAACGCCCACAGCGCGCGCGACTGGTTCCTGAAAACCGCGGGCGACGAAAAGCACGTGGCGAAACACTTTGCGGCGCTGTCCACCAACGGTAAAGCGGTGGGTGAGTTCGGTATTGATACCGCGAACATGTTTGAGTTCTGGGACTGGGTGGGCGGCCGCTACTCACTGTGGTCTGCGATCGGTCTGTCCATCATCCTGTCCGTGGGCTTCGACAACTTCGTTGAACTGCTCTCCGGCGCGCACGCGATGGACAAACACTTCTCCACCACCGCGCCTGAGAAAAACCTGCCGGTGCTGCTGGCGCTGATCGGGATCTGGTACAACAACTTCTTCGGCGCTGAAACCGAAGCGATTCTGCCGTACGACCAGTACATGCACCGCTTTGCGGCCTACTTCCAGCAGGGCAACATGGAATCCAACGGCAAGTACGTTGACCGTAACGGCAACGCGGTGGATTACCAGACTGGCCCAATCATCTGGGGCGAGCCGGGCACCAACGGCCAGCACGCGTTCTACCAGCTGATCCACCAGGGTACCAAAATGGTACCGTGCGATTTCATCGCCCCGGCGATTACGCACAACCCACTGTCCGACCACCATCCGAAGCTGCTGTCTAACTTCTTCGCCCAGACCGAAGCGCTGGCGTTCGGTAAATCCCGCGAGGTGGTTGAGCAGGAATACCGTGACCAGGGTAAAGATCCGGCTACGCTGGAGCACGTTGTGCCGTTTAAAGTGTTCGAAGGCAACCGTCCAACTAACTCCATTCTGCTGCGCGAAATCACGCCGTTCAGCCTGGGTGCGCTGATTGCCCTCTACGAGCACAAAATCTTCACTCAGGGCGCTATTCTGAACATCTTCACCTTTGACCAGTGGGGCGTTGAGCTGGGCAAACAGCTGGCAAACCGCATTCTGCCAGAGCTGGGTGACGATAAAGCGATCGACAGCCACGACAGCTCCACCAATGGTCTGATTAACCGTTATAAAGCCTGGCGTGCGTAATAAATATGTCATGAACAATGCCGGCGATATGCCGGCATTTTTTTATCGGATAATTCCTGATGTCTGTTAGTTATCTCAAATTCTGAATCTGAGTTTAATCCGAAAAAGACGGTAACCCCGTTAATTGCTGAGGTTTATTTTAAGAAAATACGGAGTGATATTTTAATGTTCTTATATTATAAGTTGTTGATTTATAGTGATTATATATTTCCTTGATTATTTTTTCCTTCCATTTTTAACCATTAGTCTGAAAACCTCATCCCTATTTACCTCCACGGTAAACCCACTGCTTTAGTTGTGTATACTCGAATCCGCCTGAATTTCTTTTCGGGCAAATCTCCATTCATTCATTGAAGGGAAATTGTTATGAAGAAAGTACTGTATGGCATTTTTGCCATATCTGCGCTTGCGGCGACGTCTGTCTATGCAGCTCCGGTCCAGGTCGGGGAAGCAGCAGGGTCGGCAGCGACGTCTGCGTCTGCGGGGAGTTCTACCGCAGCCAGCACCAGCGCCGTAAGTTCAGCCGTGGGTGTCGCGCTGGCGGCAACCGGTGGCGGTGATGGCTCCAATACCGGAACCACGACCACTACGACGACCAGCACCCAGTAATAACGGGTGTTTTAATCATAACCACACTTCGGTGTGGTTATTTCGCCCCTTCGGAGAAGAGTCGTGAAGCGACCTGCAATCATCCTGATTTGCCTGCTGTTGCAGGCGTGCTCAGCTACCACCAAAGGGCTGGGCCACTCACTGTGGGACAGCATGTTCGGCACGCCGGGCGTGCATCTGACCGATGACGAACTTCAGAACATGCCGTATGCCAGCCAGTACATGCAGCTAAACGATGGTCCGCAACTGTTTGTGGTGCTCGCTTTCGATGAAAACGGGCAGCAGAAATGGGTGACGCAGGATCAGGCCACCATCGTGACGCAGCATTCCCGCATCGTGAAAACGTTGCTCGGCGGCGACAACCTGCTTGAGGTAAACAACCTGGCTGAAGATCCGCTCATCAAGCCGAATCAGATCGTCGATGGCGCAAGCTGGACGCGCACGATGGGCTGGACCGAGCATAAACAGGTGCGCTACGCCACGGCCCGCTCCACCTTCCGCTGGGACGGTACGGACAGTGTCAAAGTGGGCAGCGACGAAACGCAGGTGCGCGTGCTGGATGAAGAAGTGACAACCGATCAGGCCACCTGGCATAACCGCTTCTGGGTGGACGAAGAGGGGCAAATCCGCCAGTCCTTACAGTATCTCGGTGCCGGTTTCTTCCCGGTGAAGGCCACCCTGATCAAGGCGGCGAAATCATGAAAATGTTCATCCACATTGCGCTTCTCGCCAGCCTGACCTCGCCGCTGGCGTGGTCTGCGGGAACGGTACAGGTCTACACCCCGGACAGCGAAAAACCTAAAACCTTAACCAATGCCGGGCATCTGCTCGATCTGGTGGGGCAGCCGAGGCTGGCGAAAAGCTGGTGGACCGGGGCGGTGATCAGCGAGCGTCAGGCGACGCTTGTAGCGGAACAAAAACATCAGGCGCTGCTCGCCCGACTGAGCGGGCTGGCACAACAGGAAGATACCGACGATGCCGCGGCCATTACTAGCCTGCGTCAACAGCTTCAGGCGGTTAAGGTGACGGGGCGCCAGAAGGTGAATCTGGATCCGGATGAGGTGCGCGTTGCGGAAAACGGCAATCCGTCGCTGGAAGGGGACTATACCCTGTGGCTTCCGGCTCAACCTTCCACCGTCACCGTGATGGGGCTTCTCAGCAGCCCTGGCAAAAAGCCGTTTACGCCGGGCCGGGACGTGGCGAGCTATCTCGACGATCAAAGTCTGCTCAGCGGAGCGGATAACAGCTATGCCTGGGTGGTCTATCCGGACGGGCATACGCAGAAAGCGCCGGTGGCTTACTGGAATAAACGCCATATCGAACCTATGCCAGGCAGCATCATTTTTGTCGGTTTTGCCGACCATTTCTGGACGAAAGCGTATGACGGGCTTAATGCCGATATCCTTCGCTCCCTGATACAGCGGATACCGGAATAATGAAAAAAACCTATCTCTACAGCATGCTTGCACTGTGCGTGAGTGCCGCCTGTCATGCAGAAACGTATCCGGCACCCATCGGCCCGTCGCAGTCCGATTTTGGCGGCGTGGGCTTACTGCAAACCCCAACCGCGCGTATGGCCCGCGAGGGGGAAATCAGCCTTAACTATCGCGATAACGATCAGTACCGTTACTACTCTGCGTCCGTGCAGCTGTTCCCCTGGCTGGAGACCACGCTGCGCTACACCGACGTGCGTACAAAACAGTACAGCAGCGTGGATGCCTTCTCCGGCGACCAGACTTATAAAGACAAAGCTTTCGACGTGAAGCTGCGCCTGTGGGAAGAGAGCTACTGGATGCCGCAGGTCTCCGTTGGTGCGAAGGATATCGGCGGGACCGGCCTGTTTGACGCGGAATACATCGTGGCCAGCAAAGCCTGGGGACCGTTTGATTTCTCACTCGGTCTGGGATGGGGCTATCTCGGCACCAGCGGCAACGTCAAAAATCCGTTCTGTACCTACAGCGATAAATACTGCTACCGCGATAACAGCTACCAGAAAGCGGGCTCCATCAACGGGGACCAGATGTTCCACGGCCCGGCCTCGCTGTTTGGTGGCGTGGAGTATCAAACACCGTGGCAGCCGTTACGCCTGAAGCTGGAGTACGAAGGAAACGACTACTCGCAGGACTTCGCCGGGAAAATTGAGCAAAAGAGCAAGTTTAACGTCGGCGCCATTTACCGCGTCACCGACTGGGCCGACGTTAACCTCAGCTATGAGCGCGGTAATACCCTGATGTTTGGCTTTACCCTGCGCACTAACTTTAACGACATGCGGCCGCACTACAATGACAACCCGCGGCCAAAATATCAGCCGGAGCCGCAGGATGCGATCATTCAGCACTCCGTGGTAGCGAACCAGCTGACGCTGCTGAAATATAACGCGGGCCTGGCGGATCCAAAGATCCAGACCAAAGGCGATACGCTGTACGTCACCGGCGAGCAGGTAAAATACCGCGACTCCCGCGAAGGGATCGAGCGCGCCAACCGGATCGTCATGAACGATCTGCCGGAGGGGATCCGCACGATCCGCGTGACGGAGAACCGCCTCAACCTGCCGCAGGTCACAACCGAAACCGATGTTGCCAGCCTTAAGCGTCACCTTGAAGGCGAACCGCTGGGACATGAAACCGAGCTGGTACAAAAACGCGTTGAGCCGGTGGTGCCAGAGAGCACCGAGCAGGGCTGGTATATCGATAAATCCCGCTTCGATTTCCATATCGATCCGGTGCTGAACCAGTCCGTGGGTGGGCCGGAAAACTTCTACATGTATCAGCTGGGGGCGATGGCGACGGCGGATCTGTGGGTGACCGACCACCTGTTGACCACCGGTAGTCTGTTCGGCAACATTGCTAACAACTACGACAAATTTAACTACACCAACCCGCCGAACGATTCAAAACTGCCGCGCGTGCGTACCCGCGTTCGCGAATATGTGCAGAACGATATCTACGTGAATAACCTCCAGGCCAACTACTTCCAGTACTTCGGCAACGGCTTCTACGGCCAGGTTTACGGTGGCTATCTGGAAACCATGTTCGGCGGCGCCGGGGCAGAAGTGCTTTATCGTCCTGTCGACAGCAACTGGGCGTTTGGGGTTGATGCCAACTACGTGAAACAGCGTGACTGGCGCAGCGCGCAGGACATGATGAAGTTCACCGACTACAGCGTCAAAACCGGCCACCTGACCGCCTACTGGACGCCGTCGTTCGCGCAGGACGTGCTGGTGAAAGCCAGCGTCGGCCAGTATCTGGCGGGTGATAAGGGCGGCACGCTGGATATCTCCAAACACTTCGACAGCGGCGTGGTGGTGGGCGGCTATGCCACCATCACCAACGTTTCGCCAGACGAGTACGGGGAAGGGGACTTCACCAAAGGGGTGTACGTGTCGATTCCGCTGGATCTGTTCTCATCAGGCCCAACCCGCAGCCGTGCGGCAGTGGGCTGGACGCCGCTGACGCGCGACGGCGGTCAGCAGCTTGGACGTAAATTCCAGCTGTATGATATGACCAGCGATAAGAACATTAACTTCCGCTGATGCTTATTTGCCCGGTGGCGCTGCGCTTACCGGGCCTACGAGAGTGTTTTTGTAGGCCGGGCAAACGCAGTGCCGCCCGGCAAGAATGTTCATCTGGACAAAACATAAACAAAAAATATAGATCCCCGTCACATTTTTGCGTTATACAGGAACCTCGCCCTGGAGAATGAGGTGCTGTATGACATCCCTGACTCGTCCGCGCGTTGAGTTTATCTCAACGATACTCCAGACCGTGCTGAACCTCGGTCTGCTGAGCCTTGGCCTGATCCTGGTCGTTTTTCTGGGTAAAGAGACGGTGCATCTGGCGGATGTGCTGTTCGCCCCTGAGCAAACCAGCAAATACGCGCTGGTGGAAGGCCTGGTGGTCTACTTTCTCTACTTTGAATTTATCGCCCTGATTGTGAAGTACTTTCAGTCCGGCTTTCACTTCCCGCTGCGCTATTTTGTCTACATTGGCATCACCGCCATTGTGCGGCTGATCATCGTCGATCATAAATCCCCGCTCGACGTGCTGATCTACTCGGCGGCGATCCTGCTGCTGGTGATCACCCTCTGGCTGTGCAACTCGAAGCGGCTGAAACGCGAATAAAAAAAATGGCGGCTCGGAGGCCGCCGAATAACAGTCACAAGTTGGTTCAATACAATACGTCTAAAGTTGAGGGTTGCAGTGGCATAACAAATGAAACTTAACCTTTCACACCGCCCGCCGTCAGGCCGTTGACCAGCCAGCGCTGGGCCAGCAGGAACACCACGGTAATCGGGATGGCAGAGAGGACGGCCGCCGCGGCAAAGTCGCCCCACAGGTAGTTTTGCGGGTTGAGGTACTGCTGCATACCGACGGCAAGGGTGTAGCTGTTCACATCGCGCAGTAGCAGTGAGGCGACCGGGACTTCGGTGATGGCGGCGATAAACGACAGGATAAACACCACCGCCAGAATCGGCACCGACAGCGGCAGCAGCACCAGACGGAACGCCTGCCACGGTGTCGCCCCATCCAGCGCCGCCGCTTCTTCCAGCGAGCCGTCGATGGTTTCGAAATAGCCTTTGATGGTCCACACATGAAGGGCGATGCCGCCAAGATAGGCGAAGATCACGCCGCCGTGAGTGTTCAGGCCGATGAACGGCACATACTGCCCAAGACGGTCAAACAGGGCATACAACGCCACCAGCGACAGCACGGCCGGGAACATCTGGAAAATCAGCATCCCTTTCAGCAGCGTCGCTTTGCCCGGGAAACGCATACGGGCGAAGGCGTAAGCGCAGGTGGTGGAGAGCGTCACGATGCCGATCGCAGTGATGGTCGCCACCTTCACCGAGTTCCATAGCCACAGCAGCACCGGGAACGGCGGCGGCGTGACGCGGCCATCCGCATGTTCCACGCTGAAGCCCAGCGCGAGCTTCCAGTGCTCCCAGGAGATTTCGTCCGGGATCAGGCTCCCGGTGGCGAAGTTCCCCGAACGCAGGGAGATGGCGATAACCATCAGCAGCGGGAACATGATCGCCGCGATGAAAATCAGCAGGCCTAAGTGCGTCGCGAGGAGGCGCAGTTTCTGAGATTTGGGTTGTACCATTGCCATGTTCAGTGCCCTCCTTAGTCAAATTTCATACGTGTGGCTTTCAGGTTCACAATCGCCAGGGCGCCCACCAGCAGGAAGATCAGGGTGGCAATCGCCGCCGCCAGGCCGAAGTCCTGACCGCCGCCGCCCTCGAAGGCGATGCGGTAGGTGTAGCTCACGAGCAGGTCGGTATAGCCTGCCGGCGTGGTGGTGCCGAGACGGTCCGGGCCACCGTTGGTCAACAGCTGAATCAGCACAAAGTTGTTAAAGTTAAAGGCGAAGCTGGCGATCATCAGCGGCGTCAGCGGCTTAATGAGCAGCGGCAGGGTAATTTTGAAGAAGTTCTGGAACGGACCCGCGCCGTCCATCGCCGAGGCTTCGTACAGATCGTCCGGGATAGCCTTCAGCAGCCCCATGCACAGGATCATCATGTACGGATAACCGAGCCAGGTGTTCACGATGATAATCATCGAGCGAGCGGTGGTTGGGTCGCTGAACCAGGCCGGTTTGATACCGAACAGCGCGCTCAGCATCATGTTGATTTCACCGAAGCTCTGGTTAAACAGCCCTTTGAAAATCAGAATCGAGATAAACGACGGCACGGCGTAGGGCAGAATCAGCAGCACGCGGTAAATCGCTTTGCCTTTCAGGGACTCCCACTGCACGAGGCAGGCCAGCACCATGCCCACGGCCACGGTCAGGATCACGGTTAGCACCGAGAAGACCACCGTCCAGACGAAGATGGCGAAGAACGGTTTCTGGATGCCTTCGTCGGTAAATACGCGGGTGAAGTTGTCCCAGCCGATGGTGACGGTATAGCCCGGGCTGAGTTTGTCGTCGCCCCAGCTGCCGTCGGCATTCACCGACTGATAGAAACCGATATCGTTGTTCGGACGGTACTTCACGCCGCTCTGGTTGTTGGTCAGCGTGCCGTCATCCGCCAGAGTATAAAGCGGCTGCGTGCCGGAGAACTGGCGCAGCGAGCTCATGGTCACTTTGCTTTCGTCTGGCAGCACGGCGGTGAGCTGGGTCAGCGCCTGACGATTCTGGGTAATGATACGCAGGTTCGCACGTTCACCTTCCGGCAGGGCCGCAGCCTCTTTTAAGGCCAGCTTCTGCTCGCCGCCAAATTTGAACGCGTCGGAAAGATAGGTTTTGCCGCTCTCACCGTCAGTGAGCGCTAACTTCCACTCGTCACCCGTGGGATACAGGCCGAAGTTAAAGGTTTTACCCGCCTGGTAAGAACGATCCAGAAGCACCTGGGTGGCACGCTCCTGCGCGAGCTGGTTGGTGCTGCTGTAGTTGGTAAAGGCAATCGCGATGGTGCAGATCAGCGGAAAGAGGACAAACAGCCCCATCCCGGCAACGCCCGGGTAGACATAGCGCCAGGCGTACGCTTTACGGTTGGCGAAAATATACAGGCCAACCGAGCTTAAAATCAGCGTCATGATGGCAAACAGGTATTCCCCTTGCACGTACATTAAAACAACAAGGTAACCCACCAGCAGACACAGCAGACCTATCACTGACCACTTCAGTGCGTCGCTTTGCCACCAGTGTTTCTTTTTAATGACATCCATGGGGTTCTTCCTCTACAACGGTGGAAACTTATCGTCAGGTGGCGCTGCGCTTACCTGACCTACGGATCGTGCCGTAGTCGTAGGGCGGGTAAGCGCACGCGCCACCCGCCGTTTTTCAGACTTACTTAGTAATACGGCCCTGAGCATCTTTCAGTGCGGCATCGACAGTCTGGCGACCGCTTGCAGCGTTGATGACCGCGGTACGGGTGGCGTACCAGAACGCAGCCATCTGTGGGATGTTCGGCATGATTTCGCCTTTCTGGGCGTTATCCATGGTGGCCGCAATACGCGGATCTTTCGCCAGCTGATCCTGGAAGGATTTCAGCGCAACGGCGCCCAGCGGCTTGTCCTTGTTCACTTCATCCAGACCCTGATCGGTCAGCAGGTAGTTTTCGAGGAACTCTTTCGCCAGCTCTTTGTTCGGGCTGGCGGCGTTGATGCCTGCGCTCAGCACGCCCACGAACGGTTTAGACGGCTTGCCGTTGAAGGTTGGCAGCAGGGTCACGCCGTAGTTGATTTTGCTCTTGTCGATGTTGGTCCAGGCCCACGGACCATTGATGGTCATCGCGGTTTCGCCTTTGTTGAACGCCGCTTCCGCGATGGAGTAGTCGGTATCCGCATTCATGTGTTTGTTCTTGATGAGGTCAACCAGGAAGGTCAGACCCGCTTTCGCGCCTGCGTTGTCCACGCCCACGTCTTTCACGTCATATTTGCCGTTTTCAAACTTGAACGCGTAACCGCCGTCGGCAGCAATCAGCGGCCAGGTGAAGTACGGCTCTTGCAGGTTGAACATCAGGGCGGATTTACCTTTCGCCTTCAGCTCTTTATCCAGAGCAGGGATCTCTTCCCAGGTCTTCGGCGGGTTTGGCACCAGGTCTTTGTTGTAAATCAGAGACAGCGCTTCAACCGCGATTGGGTAAGCGATCAGCTTGCCGTTATAGCGAACGGCGTCCCAGGTGAACGGGAACAGTTTGTCCTGGAAGGCTTTGTCTGGCGTAACTTCTGCCAGCAGGCCAGACTGCGCGTAGCCCCCGAAACGGTCATGCGCCCAGAAGATAATGTCCGGACCATCGCCAGTTGCCGCAACCTGCGGGAACTTCTCTTCCAGTTTGTCCGGGTGTTCTACGGTGACTTTGATACCGGTGTCTTTCTCGAATTTTTTGCCCACTTCGGCCAGACCGTTATAGCCCTTGTCGCCGTTAATCCAGATAACCAGCTTACCTTCTTCAATTTTGGCGAGAGCCGGTGCGGAAATCATCATTGCTGCGAGGGCGGACAATGCGAAAACGCGTGCGCCAGTCTTGATCTTCATATCTGCCATCCTTTATTGGTGATGTGCTCGTGGATACATAAGGTGGTTCAACGTGACTCAGTCTCCTTATTTGACATCCTCTTTCCATCCTCCCAGTCCCTACGCCCCACCCCCTGTTTGTGTGATCCCTGTAACATAAATTTAAGTTATGAGTGCTGGCGCACATAAAAACCCACTGAATTTTGCAGGCCGCTTCACGATTTTCGCCTCAGCCCCTCCGCTGCGGTCGCAGAGCCTGCTCTCTCATCCTCCCGCCTCCTCCCCCATAAAAAAGCCGGGGGGTGGAGGATTCACGAAAGTAGTGGAACACGCATAGTGAACTTATCTTGAATGTTTCTGTCGGTGACAGGTTGTAACGAAGGGAGAAGGGCATGGCGAGCGTACAGCTGCGTAATGTAACGAAAGCCTGGGGCGACGTAGTGGTGTCAAAAGACATCAATCTGGACATCCACGAAGGTGAGTTTGTGGTGTTCGTGGGTCCATCAGGCTGTGGTAAATCGACTCTGCTGCGTATGATTGCCGGTCTTGAAACCATCACCAGTGGCGATTTATTTATTGGTGATACCCGAATGAACGACATCCCGCCAGCCGAACGCGGCGTGGGCATGGTGTTCCAGTCTTATGCCCTTTATCCGCATCTTTCCGTTGCCGAGAACATGTCCTTTGGCCTGAAGCTGGCCGGCGCGAAAAAAGAGACCATTAACCAGCGCGTCACCCAGGTGGCGGAAGTGCTCCAGCTGGCACATCTGCTGGAGCGTAAACCGAAGGCGCTCTCCGGTGGTCAGCGTCAGCGTGTGGCGATCGGCCGTACGCTGGTGGCCGAGCCGCGCGTGTTCCTGCTCGATGAACCTCTCTCTAACCTGGATGCCGCCCTGCGCGTCCAGATGCGTATCGAAATCTCCCGTCTGCACAAACGCCTTGGACGCACGATGATTTACGTCACCCACGATCAGGTCGAAGCGATGACGCTGGCCGACAAAATCGTGGTGCTGGACGCCGGTCGCGTGGCGCAGGTGGGCAAACCGCTGGAGCTGTATCACTACCCGGCAGACCGCTTTGTTGCGGGCTTCATTGGCTCGCCAAAGATGAACTTCCTGCCCGTAAAAGTGACCGCGACGGCAATCGAACAGGTACAGGTGGAGCTGCCAAACCGTCAGCAAGTCTGGCTGCCGGTCGACAGCGCTAACGTACAGGTGGGGGCCAATATGTCCCTCGGTATCCGCCCTGAGCATTTACTGCCGAGCCACATCGCTGATGTGACGCTGGAAGGTGAAGTTCAGGTCGTCGAACAGCTTGGTCACGAAACACAGATTCATATCCAGATCCCCGCCATCCGTCAGAACCTGGTCTACCGCCAGAATGACGTGGTGTTGGTAGAAGAGGGTGCCACATTCGCTATCGGTTTGCCGCCAGAGCGTTGCCATCTGTTCCGTGAGGATGGCACTGCATGTCGTCGGTTGCACAAAGAGCCAGGCGTTTAAGCATTCCAATTACAAAGAAAAGCAATGATCTCAGGAGATAGAATAATGATTACTCTGCGCAAAGTCCCTCTGGCTGTCGCCATTGCGGCAGGCATCCTGTCTGCCCAGGCGGGCGCCGTAGACTTTAAAGGTTATGCTCGTTCCGGCATTGGCTGGACCGGAAGTGGCGGTGAACAACAATGTTTCCAGGCAACAGGCGCACAAAGTAAATACCGTCTCGGTAACGAATGTGAAACCTACGCCGAACTGAAACTGGGCCAGGAAGTGTGGAAAGAAGGCGACAAGAGCTTCTATTTCGACACCAACGTAGCGTACTCCGTTTCTCAACAGAATGACTGGGAATCCACCAGCCCGGCCTTCCGTGAAGCTAACGTGCAGGGTAAAAACCTGATTGAATGGCTGCCAGGCTCTACCATCTGGGCCGGTAAACGCTTCTATCAGCGTCATGACGTACACATGATCGACTTCTACTACTGGGATATCTCTGGTCCTGGTGCCGGTATTGAAAACATCGATCTGGGCTTTGGTAAACTCTCTCTGGCAGCGACCCGTTCTTCTGAGTCCGGCGGTTCTGCAACCTTCGCCGATCGTGATGCGAACGGCGACCGTATTTATGACAACGTGGTACCAAACGATGTCTTCGATGTGCGTTTAGCCGGTCTGGAAACCAACCCGGGCGGTACGCTGGAGCTGGGCGTTGACTACGGTCATACCAACATTCCTGACGACTACTACCTGCAACCTGGCGCCTCTAAAGATGGCTGGCTGTTCACCGCTGAACACACCCAGAGCATGATGAAAGGCTTCAACAAGTTCGTACTGCAATACGGTACGGATTCCATGACCTCTAACGGTAAAGGTATTCCACAGGGCGGCAGCATCGATAACGACGGCTCTATGTGGCGCGTGCTGGATCACGGTGCAATCACCCTGGCAGACCGTTGGGACCTGATGTACGTCGGTATGTACCAGAACATCGATCGTGACAACAACAACGGTACCGAGTGGTGGACCGTGGGTGTTCGTCCAATGTTCAAATGGACGCCGATCATGAGCACCTTGCTGGAAGTGGGCTACGACAACGTCAAATCTCAGAAAACTGACGACAAAAACAGCCAGTACAAAATCACCCTGGCACAGCAATGGCAGGCAGGCGACAGCATCTGGTCCCGTCCGGCTATCCGCGTCTTCGCAACCTACGCGAAGTGGGATGAGAAATGGGGCTACGCGAACAACGGCGATACGGGCTACACCTCTGGCGTAGCGTATAGCGACACCTCCGCGAAAACCTTCAGCCGTGGCGACAACGATGAGTGGACCTTCGGCGCCCAGATGGAAATCTGGTGGTAATTCGTCAAGCCTGACGTAATGACCTGAAAAGAGGGGCGCAAGCCCCTCTCTCCTTAGGGTGCTGCGCGCTATTGCCTGGCCACCGCAGTGCTCACGCTATCAGAGGTAATAACAATGAAAATGAAGAAAAGTCTCGTCGCGCTGTGCCTCTCTGCGGGGCTGTTGGCCTGTGCGCCTGCGGTCACCTTTGCAGATGTGAATTTTGTTCCTCAAAATACCAGCGCTGCGCCAGCTATTCCGGCTGCGGCACTACAGCAACTGGTGTGGACGCCAGTTGATCAATCGAAAACACAAACTACCCAGCTTTCAGCGGGGGGCCAGTCACTGAACGTGCCGGGTATCAGCGGTCCGGTCGCGGCTTTCAGCGTGCCGGCGAATATCGGCGAGCTGACCCTGACGTTGACCAGTGAAGTCAATAAACAGACCAGCGTCTTCGCGCCTAACGTGCTGATCCTCGATCAGAACATGACGCCATCCGCGTTCTTCCCAAGTGACTATTTCAGCTATCAGGAGCCTGGCGTCATGAGTGCCGATCGGCTGGAAGGCGTTATGCGCCTGACGCCAGCCCTGGGTCAGCAGAAGATTTATGTCCTGGTGTTCACGACTGAAAAAGATCTGCAACAGACAACGAAGCTTGTTGACCCGGCAAAAGCCTATGCGAAAGGCACGGGGAACTCTGTCCCGGATATTCCGGACCCGCTTGCCCGTCATACCACCGATGGTCTGATCAAGCTGAAAGTCTCCACCAACAGTGCCTCCAGCGTACTCGTAGGCCCGCTGTTTGGCTCATCTGGCCCGGGTCCGGTAACGGTGGGTAATACTGCCGCGCCTGTGTACGCCGCGCCAGCCGCAGCACCGGCCGCAGCCCCGGCCCCGGCGAAAAAAGCCGAGCCCGTGCTTAACGATACTGAAACTTACTTTAACAACGCCATCAAGCAGGCGGTTAAAAACGGCGATGTCGATAAAGCGCTGAAACTGCTTGATGAAGCCGAGCGTTTAGGTTCAACCACTGCCCGTTCCACCTTTATCAGCAGTGTAAAAGGCAAGGGGTAACCGTCTCCCCACAGTGCTGATTTTGTTAGTCGTTTAGTGCGCCTTCACGGGCGCACTTTTTTTGCCACTACTCAGGGGCAATCTGTTCAGAACGCATTATCCCTGACGCGGAAAGAAAGAATGATGCGATCCCAGATTTCCACCAGTTCAGCATCGCTGTAGGCCGGTGGGGATGGGACATCACTTCCTTCAGGTAAGATTTCATTGCTTAATGTCAGATCAAGGCTGGGGTGTGCAAAATCAGCGTTGGTTTCATTGGCTACGGCGGTAAACATTAGTTGTTTTGACGGATTTTCGGATGATTTATCTGGCGGGGCGGTGATTAGCCATTCACTGGCATTAAAACCGGCAATGCGTGCTTCTCCTTTTCGCAGCGTACTTCCGTCTATGCTATTGATATAAGACTGAATTTCCCCGCTGCGCTCCAGCATGGTTGTGCTTTCCTTAAGGGCGTTATTGCTCCAGACTGAAAAAGAACACACCGAACTATAGGGGTAAACAAAGGTAATATCTTCCTTAGGCTTGCCGTTTCCGTCGCGGATAAACCCTTGCGGAATACAGGTGCCGGGCACGGAAGGAATATCCTCATTATGCCGTCCGCTCAGTCGGGACATGAGGTCCTGTAATTCCGCCAGTTTCTGGGGTTTATCATTCGCCATCCAGTCAGGTCTTCCCGCTTCCTTGCGCAGATAAAACGCTCGCTCTTTAGCGAAGCGCGGATCAGAATAATCGGTAATCCCCTGCATGAGGATAAACGCTACTCCGTCAACGTAGAGATGACCTTCCAGAATGCGCCCAAATCCCGCCACACTCTCATTTTCATTACGGTCAAAAATGACCGCATTATCACTCAGCTTGTATATCTGCTTAAGAAATGGCTGATCAACAGGGTCCACGGTAGCGCTGTTTTTCAGTTTCTGTTCCCGCAACCGGATACGCTGCTCAAATGCCGGGCGGTAGAGTCGCTTGCTGCTGATGCGGATCTCATTAATCTGTGCCCGGTCAGTCAGGGTGTTTTCGAATGAGGCCGGAACCTCAAACACATAGCGCCCCACGCACTGGGATTTGGTGGTGGCAAAAAGAGTATTAACCATACGTTTTTCCTTGTCCGTTAACGCCGGGGGCGCATGCACAAATGTCACATAGTTATGGATGTAATATCCTGCCGCCAGCAGCAGGAGCGTCAGCGTAACAATCAGGGGGGATGTGTCTTTTTTCATGGGGCGGGAACCTGCTGCACAATCTTCACCACCGAGCGAACCGTGAACACCAGTGCGTCGGAGAGATCGCTGTATACCGAGCGGGAGAGATCGACAGGATCGACAGCATAAGCTCCTTCATGATCGACATCTGTCGCCAGTACACCCTGTATACGGGAAGAGGAGGTGCGGACGGAGGTGGTCGGCACGGTCCCATCACCAGGGCTTGCGGATGAAATTAGTTGATGAGTTCTTAACGGAGACAGTTCAAAAGGGTTAGCTGCATTTTCCCTGCACCTCTGTGCTTCCTTAACGCCCTGGGGGATCCGCTCTTCCCATGCCAGGAACCCATCAGACGGGTTGCTTTTGCTGGCTCCGTAAAATAGCCAGGTCTGGGGGTGGTATTTGCCGTTTAACTTCTCAATAAATTTTTTAACGATATTACTTATTGTTTTCTCATATTTATTCCATTCGACCCTAGTATCATCCAGCAGCAAATCCTGCTCACATAGCCGCCACCACGCTGTTTTGTTGAGATAAATTTCCTCATACGGATCGGCCACCGGGAGGGAAAGTTGAGTCTCTTTACTGTTGATTTTCAGCCATCTCGGACCATAAGCCATACCCGGCAGAAGCTGTAACGGACCGGGAGACTGTGCCAGCACCGGCATCAGCTTTTCAGCACTTTCCCCGATAATCATTCCAGTAATGCCACGCTCACCGATCTTCATGCGGCGATAAGCTGCCGGTGAGCCGAGATCCGGCATGACGCCGTGTACGATACCCAGGATTGAGTCTTGTCCGCCCATATTTTCCGAGTAATGGCGGGCGACCAGTCCGCCCATCGAATGGGTGATCAGGACGACCTTGTTGACTGCCAGGCGTCCGTGATACGCACTCAGCACCTTACGGATATATTCGCCCAGCAACGCCGCAGAGTCCGCATTCGATTGCAGCCAGTTGTAACCAAAAACGTGCAGCGGGAATAAGAACTTGTGCCCGTGAGCCACTTCTTCTTCGCTCAGCACCTGCTCCTGAGGCTCGTTACCGATTCTGACGCCGATAAAACGCTGACGTGCCGTTTGCAACTGTGTCTCCCGAAAGTAATTATCCATCAGGATCTCGTCGTCGCTGAGCAGGTATTGCAGCCGGTCAAGCGCCTCACCGTAGCTCATGTAAAACGCACTTCCCCATCCGCGGGCTTGACGGGACGGGAATTTTTTCCCATCCGCACCGTCGTTTAAAATTTCCCCAGAGTCATCGACGACGGTGGTCGTCGGATCAAGCAGTTGCTTTCTTTTTTGGGGGCCAGCAAGTGGCCATTTTTTAAGCGATGACAAGCTGAACTGCCAGACTTTTTTATCTCCACTCTTTAAGTTTGACCCCATCACCCCAGGAATAAAAATCACCGGGATCACTTTTGTAGGGGGCTTGAGACAAACCGAGATGTGGTTTTTGTCTTTTGGCTGAGAAAAAACTTTATAATGAAACGTGCCATCGTCATCCCAGATGGGACGATGATAAGACCGATTAGGGGGGCTATTTTTGTTGTCATCCATGTATTAAGTTACTGATATTCCTTCTCAAGAGCTGCATTAGCTCACAATTTATCCGCGCGATACTTAACCAAAATCAAGTTCTGCTATTGCTGCCACGAACATTTCTCCCGCGCTGTTGCACCATTGTTGCGATAGTGATCGCTAAATTTGGTTTGTCCGTCCTCATTTTGCCAATCTGCGATACAATGCCTTTACGTTATGTATCGGAGAGTCTGGCATGTCACACCCCGCGCTAACGCAGCTGCGTGCGCTACGCTATTTCGACCAAATACCCGCGCTTGACCCGGAGCAACTGGACTGGCTGCTGCTGGAAGATTCCATGACAAAACGTTTTGAGCAACAGGGTAAAACGGTCACGGTGACGATGATTCATGAAGGGTTTGTCTCGCCTGCGGAGATTGCCAGCGAGCTGCCGCTGCTGCCGCAAGAAGAACGCTACTGGCTGCGTGAAATTTTACTGTGTGCAGATGGCGAGCCGTGGCTTGCCGGGCGGACGGTGGTTCCTGAGTCTACACTTTCCGGGCCGGAGCTGGCATTGCAACGCCTCGGCAAAACGCCCCTGGGGCGCTATCTGTTCACCTCGTCTGAACTGACCCGTGATTTTATTGAAATTGGTTGCGATGCCGATTTGTGGGGGCGCCGTTCCCGCCTTCGTTTGAGTGGCAAGCCGTTAATACTGACGGAACTCTTTTTGCCTGCATCGCCGTTGTACTAAGAGGGAGAAAAAATGGAGTGGAGTCTGACGCAGAATAAGCTGCTGGCCTATCACCGCCTGATGCGTACTGATAAACCCATTGGCGCGCTGCTGCTGCTGTGGCCGACCTTATGGGCGCTGTGGGTTGCCACGCCGGGCGTGCCGCCGCTGTGGATCCTGGCGGTGTTTGTGGCGGGCGTCTGGCTGATGCGCGCTGCGGGCTGTGTGGTTAACGACTATGCTGACCGGAAATTTGATGGACATGTTAAGCGCACCGCGAATCGTCCTCTGCCGAGCGGTCAGGTGACCGGGAAAGAGGCGCGCATTCTGTTTGTGGTGCTGGTGCTTCTCTCTTTTATGCTGGTGTTAACCCTTAACACCATGACCATTCTGCTGTCCGTTGCTGCTCTGGCGCTGGCCTGGGTTTACCCGTTCATGAAGCGATACACCCATCTGCCGCAGGTGGTATTGGGTGCGGCATTTGGCTGGTCGATTCCCATGGCGTTTGCCGCGGTCAGCGAGTCCGTTCCGCTCAGCTGCTGGCTGATGTTCCTGGCGAATATTCTCTGGGCCGTTGCGTACGATACCCAATACGCGATGGTCGATCGCGATGACGATCTCAAGATTGGCATCAAATCGACGGCGATCCTGTTTGGTCGTCACGACAAACTTATCATCGGCATATTGCAGGTGGCGGTGCTGGCGCTGATGGTGGCGATTGGTCGCCTGAACGGGCTGAACTGGGAGTTTTACTGGTCCGTACTGGTGGCGGGGCTGCTGTTTGCGTATCAGCAGAAGCTGATCGCGAAGCGCGAGCGTGAAGCCTGCTTTAAAGCGTTTCTGAATAATAACTACGTCGGGCTGCTGCTGTTTCTGGGCCTGGCGATGAGTTACTGGTGATAAAAAAGCCGGGTGGCGGCTTCGCCTTACCCGGCCTACGATTTAGCGGAACATATAGGCCGGGTAAGCGTTAGCGCCACCCGGCTTTAGCATCACTCGCCCTGCGTCGAACTCTCAATCGTCAAACGCACATCCGCGGTAATCAGCTCTGCCAGCATCTGGTAAACCTTCATCGTCTCTTCCGGCTCGGCATCGCCCGTATCGCTAATGTACCCTTCGTCGCGCAGCGTCAGCACCAGGGAGCTGAATACCGCTTTGTCGAAGAATTCCGGGGCGTTAATGCCATGCAGAACGGAAAGGCGCTGGGCCAGCGTCCGGCTCTCTTTTTCCAGCGTACCGCGGTTGATGGACGGATTTGCACTCAGCAACCAGAAGGTAATGGCGTAGCGCTGCAACGTCTCACGCGCACCGGAAGCCAGAAGCTGCAAGGTACGGGAACGTGACGGATTGATATGCAGTTCATCATCACTGATGGTAATCAGCCCCTGACGATGCATCTCTGCCGTCATTTTATCGAGCTCTGCCGCCAGTTCATCCTTACTCCAGCGCAGGAACAGCTCCGCTTTCAGCATTGGGTAGATGGCCTGAATATGGCGCAGCAGCTCCTGACGCGAAATCCGGCGGTGCTGGGTAATAATGGCCGCCATCAGCGACGGCAGCATCAGCATGTGCGTGATGTTATTGCGGTAGTAGGTCATCAGCACGGCCTGCTCGCGCGGCAGAATGATGATGTCACCAATCGTATCTTTCTCGACTTCGAACTTGTTCATCTGCAACGCGTGATCGATCAGCTCGCTGGCGGTGGCAGACGGCACGGTCGAATCAACGGAATACGGCACGTTGCGCATGATATCCAGGTAGCAGTCAATCTGCTCGGTCAGCTGTTCGCGGGTCAGTGAACGCTGGCGGGAGGCCAGAAGCGCAGTACAACACAGGTTCATGGCGTTTGCCGCACCAGCATTGTTGATGCGTACCATCAGCTCGGATGCAATGCCGTTGACCGTTGGCGTCAGCCAGGCCGGACGTACCGCTTCGATAGGATCGATAGACTCGCGCCACTCCGGAACATGATGGTTCAGATATGTCATCAGCGGCAGGGGCTCGCCAAAGTTCACGTAGCCCTGGCCGAGGTTGCGCAGTTTACTCAGCCCACGCAGCATCTGCGGCAGACTCTCTTTCTCTTTGGTTGCACCGCGCAGCTCTTTCGCGTAGGTGCCCACTTCCATCACGTGTTCATAACCGATGTAAATAGGCACCAGCGTGATAGGACGCGTACCGCCACGCAGCATGGCCTGAATGGTCATCGACAGCGTGCCGGTCTTCGGATCGAGCAGACGACCGGTACGCGAGCGCCCGCCTTCAACAAAGTACTCCACGGAATAACCGCGGCTGAACAGCTCGCCCAGATACTCCCTGAAGACGGTGGAGTAAAGCTTGTTACCCTTAAAGGTACGACGAATAAAGAACGCACCCAGACGGCGGAAAATCGGGCCTGCTGGCCAGAAGTTCAGGTTGATACCGGCAGCAATATGCGGCGGCACCAGACCCTGGTGATAGAGCACGTAAGAGAGCAACAGGTAGTCCATGTGGCTGCGGTGGCAGGGCACATAGACAATCTCGTGGCCGTCGTGCGCTAACTGACGTACGCGCTCGGCGTTGTGGACGTTAATCCCCTGATAGAGGCGGTTCCACGTGAAGCCAAGGATACGGTCAGAGAGGCGAATCATCTCGTAGGAGAAATTCGCGGCGATCTCTTCCATCAGCGCTATCGCGTTCTGCTGCGCTTTCTCGTGCGAAATTTTCTTGCTGCGCGCTTCGTCTTCTACGGCACGGGCAATCGCTTTGGAAGCCAGCAGCTTGTTGAACAGATCCTGACGTGCCGGGAGACGTGGTCCAACGGCCGCCAGACGCTGACGTGCAAAGTGCATACGCGCAACGCGCGCCAGCTTTTGCGCAATGATTTTGTCAGTGCCGTGTTCATCCGCCATGCGGCGCAGTGAAACGGAAGGTGAGAAGCGGACAAAGCTGTCGCGTCCCAGCCAGGAGACGGCGAAGAACTTCTGAATGCCGTTGAGCATACGCAGCGGCGGGTTCTCTTCCCCTTTTTCGCGCCCCGGACGACGGCCAAACATCACCGACACCGGCACCATCTGCACATCCAGATCGGGGTTGCTGCGGTGCAGATCGAGGTAATCATGGAACAGCTTAATGGACTCTTCTTTCGGCGTGTAATAGGTGAACACGCGCGGCCCGCCATGGATGAACACGTAGCGCGGCAGCAGCGTACCGTCGACTTCCAGCGGTTCAAGCGGGTCAGGTAAATCGTGCGCCAGACATTGAGCGCGAAGCGTCAGCAGGTCTGCCTTCGAGTTATAAGGCAAAACGTACATAATAGGGCGCGACGTATCGAGCCCTAATTCCAGCGCAGGTTCTGCTGGGATAGACTTACTTTTTACCAGGACGCTTAATGGTAAATTAAGTAATTTGTAGTAAATTCGTGGCCAGCCGGACATAAACGATGTAAAGCCTCTGGTTAATAATGCAATTGCGGCGCAAGGATAACAGAAAGCGCGCAAAATTTCTGTTGTTACCCGTCATACTTCAGGTTGCAGCAAAACGCGCTGCGGCTTTAGTTACAGACGCTATTTATCATAAAAGGTTCTTTTAATGGCCAATAATACCACTGGGTTAACTCGAATCATTAAAGCTGCCGGTTATTCATGGAAAGGTTTCCGCGCGGCATGGGTTAATGAAGCCGCTTTCCGCCAGGAAGCGGTTGCCGCAATCGTTGCCGTTGTCATCGCCTGCTTCCTTGATGTTGATGCTATCACCCGCGTACTGCTCATCGGATCTGTCCTTCTGGTGATGATAGTGGAAATTCTGAATAGCGCTATTGAGGCCGTTGTTGACCGAATCGGGTCGGAATTCCATGAACTGTCTGGCCGGGCGAAAGACATGGGTTCCGCTGCCGTACTGCTGGCGATTATCACTGCGGCGATCACCTGGGTCACGCTGCTTTGGTCGCATTTCCGATGAGCCTCGAGGAATAATTAAGTCCCTGGTTTTTTGTGCAGTTTTTGGTTCCAAAATCGCCTTTGACTGTATATACTCACAGCATAACTGTATATACACCCAGGGGGCGGTATGAAAGCGTTAACGACCAGGCAGCAAGAGGTGTTTGATCTCATTCGGGATCATATCGGCCAGACGGGTATGCCACCCACGCGTGCAGAAATTGCGCAGCGTCTGGGCTTCCGTTCTCCTAATGCTGCCGAAGAGCACCTTAAAGCGCTGGCGCGTAAGGGCGTGATTGAGATTGTTTCCGGCGCCTCACGCGGCATTCGTCTGCTTGTGGAAGAAGAGAGCGGTATTCCACTGGTGGGCCGCGTTGCCGCAGGTGAACCTCTGCTGGCGCAGCAGCACATCGAAGGGCACTATCAGGTTGACCCAGGCATGTTCAAGCCGAGCGCCGATTTCCTGCTGCGCGTTAGCGGAATGTCCATGAAAGATATCGGTATTCTGGATGGCGATCTGCTGGCGGTACACAAAACGCAGGATGTGCGTAACGGGCAAGTCGTGGTGGCGCGCATTGATGATGAAGTGACGGTTAAGCGCCTGAAAAAACAAGGCAATACCGTGCAGCTTCTGCCTGAAAACAATGAATTCTCCCCGATTGTGGTGGATCTCCGCGAGCAGAGCTTCTCTATTGAAGGGCTGGCGGTCGGCGTTATCCGCAACGGTGAATGGCTGTAATCTCTTCCTGACAGGCTGTAGTTCCTCTACAGCCTGGCCTGTTTTCTGATTCCGGTAATTTCCATGGCATTGCTAACTTCTGCCGATAAGGCGTTGTGGCGTCTTGCGCTACCGATGATTTTTTCCAATATTACCGTTCCTCTGCTGGGGCTGGTGGATACGGCGGTTATCGGGCATCTCGATTCGCCGATTTATCTTGGCGGCGTCGCGATCGGCGCAACGGCGACCAGCTTCCTCTTTATGCTGCTGCTTTTTCTGCGCATGAGTACGACAGGCCTGACGGCCCAGGCGTATGGTGCAAAAGATCCCCTGCGTCTGGCGCGTGCGCTGGTTCAGCCGCTCATTCTGGCATTCGGTGCCGGCGCGTTAATCGTTCTGTTGCGTACGCCGCTGATTGATCTTGCGCTCCATATTGTAGGCGGCAGCGATGCCGTACTGGAACAGGCCCGGCGGTTCCTCGAAATTCGCTGGCTCAGCGCGCCCGCTTCACTGGCAAACCTGGTCCTGCTGGGCTGGCTGCTGGGCGTGCAGTACGCCCGCGCGCCGGTGATCCTGCTGGTGGTGGGCAACCTGCTTAACATTGTGCTCGATCTCTGGCTGGTGATGGGGCTGCACATGAACGTCCGGGGCGCGGCGCTGGCCACGGCGATTGCCGAGTACGGTACGCTGCTGATCGGTTTGGGGATGGTCTGGCGCGTGCTGGCGATGCGCGGTATCACCCTGGATCTGCTGAAATCGGCCTGGCGCGGCAACATTCGAAAGCTGCTGGCGCTTAATCGCGACATCATGCTCCGTTCGCTTCTGCTGCAACTCTGCTTTGGTGCATTAACCGTTTTTGGTGCGCGTCTTGGGCCTGAGATCGTTGCCGTCAACGCAGTGCTCATGACATTACTGACCTTTACCGCTTACGCGCTGGATGGTTTTGCTTACGCCGTGGAGGCGCATTCAGGGCAGGCCTATGGCGCGCGTGAAAGCGGCCAGTTACGTGAAGTCTGGCGTGCTGCCTGTCGTCAGGCGGGCCTGGTAGCGCTGGTCTTTGCTCTGGTGTACGCCTGTTTTGGTGGGCATATTGTCGCGCTACTCACCTCGTTGCCCGCGCTACGTGAGCTGGCCGATCGCTACATCCTCTGGCAGGTAGTATTACCGGTGGTGGGCGTGTGGTGCTATTTGCTGGACGGCATGTTTATTGGTGCGACGCGAGGGGCGGAGATGCGCAACAGCATGGCCGTCGCGGCGGCGGGGTTCGGCCTGACGCTGCTAACCCTGCCGTATCTCGGCAATCATGGTCTGTGGCTGGCGCTGGCGGTGTTTCTCTCACTGCGTGGCCTTTCGCTGGCCGTTATCTGGCATCGTCACTGGCGAAACAATACCTGGTTTCCAGCCCCGCACGATATATCGTAACGGTTAAAGATTCCGAATATAAAAACAACTGCCGAATCCTTAACTACAATAATAATCACGTCCAGCAGAAAAGAACGAAGCGGACGATACTCATAGACGCTTAACACGAGGACACGATTATGAATAAAGACGAAATCGGCGGCAACTGGAAGCAATTCAAAGGTAAAGCGAAAGAACAGTGGGGTAAGCTGACAGATGACGATATGACCGTCATTGAAGGTAAGCGCGATCAGCTGGTAGGTAAAATCCAGGAGCGCTACGGTTACGAAAAAGATCAGGCGGAAAACGAAGTCAAAGACTGGGAAACCCGTAACGACTACCGCTGGTAACCGGCACTATCCCCAAGGGCGGCCCTGAGCCGCCTTTTTCTTTGGCTTTAACGCGGCTTTTTCTTCACCAGGATAGAGTGATCGTGCTGACAGGCATCCTGATGGCGGCATGACTCCACCTCCACGCAGGCAGAACATAAGCCGTGGGCTTCAATCACGTTATGGCGCAGCGCAAAGCCCATTCTGGCTGCCAGCGTATGCATAATATCTTCCACACCTTCCGCACACTCTTCCTTCACCACACCACAGCGATCGCAGATAAACATGGCGGACGTGTGAGTTGGCTGGTCAAAAAGATGGCACAGCACATAGCTGTTTGTTGATTCCACTTTATGCACAAACCCTTGCTCCAGCAGGAAATCCAGCGCCCGATAAACGGTCGGCGGTTTTGCCTGCGGCTCGCTTTCACGCAGCAGATCGAGCAGATCGTAGGCGCTGATGGCACCCTGTTGCAGGCTCATCAGACGCAGTACCTCAAGGCGCTGCGGGGTCAGGCGCACATTGCGTTGCGCGCACAGCTTTTCAGCTTGCGCTAACAGCTCTTTTGTGGACTTGTCCATCGGGCACCTCGGATATGGTAAGGGGTGAAAACATTCACTTTATCATGTTCTGCTAAAAACACCGAGATCCGCCAGGCTGTGCTATACCTGACGCATCGCAAATCAGGAGATCGCAAAATGAAAAGACCTGACTGTATTCGGCACTGGCGGGACGTGGAAGGCGCTGATGACGCAACGTATCCTGACAGCAACGAACGTTTTTCTGTTGGCGCGCCGCTGGCCCGCAGGCTGGGTCTCGGCCGCATTGGTATTCACCATGAACGGCTGCCACCCGGACGCCGTACGTCTTATCCGCATGCGGAAAGCGACGAAGAGGAGTTTGTTTACGTTCTGGAGGGTTACCCTGAGGCCTGGATCAATGGCTATTTATGGAAGCTCGAACCCGGAGACAGCGTGGGATTTCCAGCCGGGACGGGCGTGTGTCATACCTTTATCAACAATACCGATGAAGAGGTGCGCTTACTGGTGGTGGGTGAGGCCAATAAAAAACATAACCGCATCTACTATCCGCTCAATCCGGTGTATGCCGCGACGCGCGAAGACCGCTGGGTCGACCATCCGCCTCAGTTTTTTGGGCCGCACGATGGAAAACCTGGGCGAAAATAATTTCCTCTTCTATAAATATTGATGGTCGTCACATATTACAACAGGCCGGGATGGAATTTAACTTAAGGAAATAGCGGGTCTTTTTGCACTTATTCACAGCAATAGTTCGTTCCTGTTTGGGTGATAACAGACAGGGTTAACTAATAACAAACTATTTACGAGCACACTGTGAAAAAACATTTTAAATTTTCGATGGTTAGCATCGCTGTCTCCTTTTTTATGGCAAATCAGGCGGGAGCAGCCAATACCTGGACGGAAGCGCGTAGCGACGCAATGGGCGGAACGGGTGTCGCGGCAGGGAGCTATGGCAGCGGGGCGTTAATCAACCCCGCGTTACTGGCAAAATCTAAGCCAGAGGATGATGTGACGGTCATTTTGCCGTCCGTTGGCGTGCAGGTGACCGATGAAGACAATCTTCAGGACGAGATTGATACCATTAACGACAAAATCAATCATTACAAGGATGTGGTTGATAGTCTGACCCCCATTGAAGTTATCACCAATCCATTAGGTTCGATCAATCAGTTCCAGGGCGCAGCTAAAGATCTCGCTGATGAACTGGACTACCTGAAAGGCAAGACCGCACACGCCACCGCAGGGGCGGGGATTGCCGTCAGTATCCCTAACGATGTTCTTTCCGTGGCCTTTATGGCAAAAGGCTATGCCCATGGCCGGGTCAGCTCTTCAATCGATCAGCAGGACATTGATTATCTGCGCGGTATACAACGAAGCGATGCGGTGGCTGCCGGTGTGGCGCTGGATGCCGCGCTAAACGGTACCGATCAGATCACCAAAAACCTTAACTCTACGGCGTCTGGTCGGGCGGCGATTGTGTCCGACTACGGTATTGCGGTGGCCCGTCAGTTCGATCTTGGCGGCGTTCCGGTTTCCGTTGGCGTCACGCCGAAGCTGCAAAAAACCTGGCTCTATAACTACACCACCTCAATCTACGATTACGACAGTAATAAGTGGAACGACAGCCGCTACCGTACCGACGACACTGGCTTCAACGTCGATGCCGGTATTGCTGCTGATTTTGGTGAAAACTGGACGGTCGGCGTGAGCGGGCAAAACCTGATGTCGCGCGATATCGATACCAAAGATATCCGCATTCGCAATGGGCGCACGGGAGAGGTGGTGAGTTATAAAGACACCTATCAGATTCGTCCGCTGGTCACTGCCGGGGCCGCCTGGCACAACGATCTGGTCACGCTGACCGCAGATGGCGATCTGACCGAAACCAAGGGCTTTAAAAGCGAAGACACCTCCCAGTACGTTGGCGTCGGTGCCGAAGTCACGCCACTGAGCTGGCTGGCAGTACGCGCCGGTTATCGTGCGGATATGAAAGGGAACGACAGCAACGTCTTTACCGGCGGTGTCGGTTTCGCGCCGTTCAACTCCGTCCACGTTGACCTGATGGGGCTTTATGGCGAAGACGAGACCTGGGGTGCAGGGGCACAGTTGAGCATGACGTTCTAAAGTACACCGGAGGCGCTGCGCCTCCGGCTTTTCTTTGTGCTATAGTAGCGCCCCTTTTCCACCAGATGCTTAAAACTTCGCCATGTCGTCAGAATTCCAGACCGCTTTCCCTGCACACCGTTTCTCCATTGCGCCAATGCTCGATAGGACGGATAGTTCAGTTAAATCGGTGGATTTGGTGTGTCATGGGGTTCTATTGGGAACCTGTTGTCTTAACTTTTCTATTCATATCTATTCATTGAGCATCATTTGCTCAGGTATTAAATTGACCGGATATGCCCACAGGTATTAAAATCACTTAAAACAACTGCGGTTGTTAGGTTTTAAAGTCACATTTGATGAAGGATAACTTGATGCTAAATATTAGATTCGATTCAGAAAAGGCTTTAGAGGCCATTCTGTACGTCGCCTCTAAAGCACCAATTCCTGACATCTACCATGTTGGTAAGATTTTGTATTATGCCGACCGGTTTCATCTGGAGGCGTTTGGTCGTCTTATCACTGGCGATCAGTATAACGCCATGAAAGATGGCCCGGTTGCCAGCAATACATACGACATCATTAAGATAGCCAGAGGTGACGGTCGCTACATTCCAAATGGATGTGATACTGACTCAGTGCGTAAGGCATTCTGTATCGCTGGTATGAATGTGGTTCCTCGTCGTAAACCAGATGAAGATTTTCTGAGTGAGTCCGATTTAGAGTGTATCGATAAGTCAATCGAGATGCTCGGTGAAATGTCTTTCGAAGAAATCAAAAACATGAGCCATGATGCTGCATGGGAAGCTGCTGATAGAAATGGTGAGATGCCACTTGAATCCATCATCGGTCAGCTTCAAAATAGCGAAATGATTTTGGATTATCTTCATAACGGATATTGATACTTATGCTGGGTGATAGCTTTCCTCCTGAATTTATGGCTAGTTTTAGTCGAGATAGAGGCATATCACCTGGCGATGTTTTGTATCTTCACTGCGAGTTTACTACTCCTCCCAAAGTGAAGTTTATGGTAGTAGTTTGCTGTGAGCCTCTTCTAGTTCTCTTGATAAACTCTGAAGTTAACCCATTCATCCAGAGAAATGCGTCAATGATGGCGTGTCAGGTAGCTGTTAACCAAAAAGACCATGATTTCCTTGACTGGGATTCTTTTGTGAATTGCATTGAAGCGCATGCAGCGTTCGATCTGGAGGTTATAAAAGAGCAAATAGCCACAGATTATGGTGGGATTTTGAAGGGGCGAATTACGGACCCTTGCATGCAACAGGTTCGAAATGCAGTTAATGTTTCTAAAACCATGGTTACGCGTCACAAAAAAGCGATCCTTTCTGCTCTTCAGGAATATGAATAAACCCGCTTTCAACGGGTTTGTTATCTTTTGCCCTTTAACTATTTTTCGGTTTAGCTGTTCTAACTCTCTCCCACTCAACTCGTCCCTCTTCCCTTCTCTTGTCGATATACTCTGCAAGATCCTGAATATTAATACAGCGCTTTGCTTTCTGAGAGGTTCCCACACGATAGGTTGGGATAGGCAACAGGCAGGCATTAGCTTTTGCCTCTGCTGTTGCCGGACTCATGCCGAAATACTTCTGGCATACCACTGAAAGTTCAATATTTGGGGTGTTGAACTCAGCCATAAGAAAAAAAAGAGTATTCATGGATTCTCCATAGCCCGGCTGCACCCGGGCGTTTAGGTTTATTCTTCTGTCAGGTGGGCAGCAGGCGCTGCCAAATTGCTGACACATATTTCGCCTGGTGGCGGGCATCGGCTAGTGCGTTGTGGGCTACACCATCAAATGACATATTGCGCTTTGGGTCGAAACCAAGTTCTTTGCCAAGCAGTACCATGGTGCGCACATCGCTATCGTTCCAGAATTGCCATGGGCAGATGTGGCCGGCGCGCTCATACGCAGAACGTAAAATCACGTTGTCGAAATTGGCACCATTGCCCCAGACTTTCAGATGACGTGGGTTGTCAGAGTTGCGGCTGACGAACGCGCTCAGTTCGGAGAGAGCTTTAGTGATGTGCCTGGTATCGTCGGTACAAATCGCGGCGCGAGCCTCTGACGATTGCTTTAGCCACCACAGAATGGTGTCACCATCAGGAGCAGCCCCTTGCTCCATAGCGCTGGTGAGATCCACAGCAGCATAGAACTCTGCGCCCATATATCCGCTTTGCGGATCAAAGAATACCGCGCCGATCGCGACAATGGGGGCTGTGGGCTTCTTACCCATTGTTTCTAAATCGATCATTAAATGGTTCATATTTAGCTCTCAAATTTCCAGGAATGGTTTATTACTTCCGTCACATCGCCACGACACGGGTTATCTAATTTCTGGCTACCACACTGGCCGTACTCAACGTCTACCCAATCTGAAATATCTTTATCTGTTGCCTGATCCGGAACATCTATTTCTGCGGTTACGATGATTGTCTTAGTCATCAATCATCATCCTCAACGTGGTCAGATGAGGCCAAAAGGGGATTTATCCTTTTACTTACCTGTCTGGCGTAGCCGGTTCGACCGAGATTGTGTAGCACACCGTAGATGGCGAACATTTCGGTTCGCTCGTCGCCAATATCAAGCTCACAGGCTAGCGTGTGGCATTCAGTAGCGAGTGCCGATATCTTCTTAAGCAATTCGACCTTATTCATCTTTCACCTCCTGCTGCACCGCCTTTGCGAAGTTGGTTAATTTCTGCGTCGAGGCTCATACGCTGATCCAGCGACTCAGTTAAAGCTGCAAATGTCACGTCTAGACGCGTTGCCAGCTCACAAATAAGCTGGGCTTTTTCAGGTGGCAGTTCGGATAAGCTGGCGTATGCCGCTGCAACCAGTTCTTTAATTTTCATGCGTTGCATTTACGGACCTCCATCAACTCGTTGAACCGAGTCATGAAAAGCCCGTAAGCCTGGCCTGGGCGAAGAGGAATGACCTGGATAATATCGCTGGTGGGGATTCCTTTGAGGCACGGCCATTCGGTGCCGTCGTCAATCTCCAGATCGCGGCGTTCGGTCGCTAACATTGTGAGGTCTGCATACTTCACAACAGACGACATTTCTGCCGGTAATCCAAAGACAGTACGAATCAGACCATCAACGCGGGCTTCAATACGGCGATAATCAGGAAGCAGGGCTTTAAGCGGTGCCGGTACATCCTGGCAATACGCTTCAGCCGCATCATGCATCAGGGCTTCAAATGCAAACTCTGGCGGTACAATTTGGCTCGCTAAGACAGAATGCTGGGCAACGCTGTAGAACTCTGGAAGATGGCCAGCAAAGCGACAAATGTTGGACAGAGCGTTTGCGATATCTTCAATATCAACGTCGGCGGCAGTTGGGTTAATGAAATTAAACTTTTTGCCGGAAAGCGTTTGTATATAACTCATAATCGAATCTTCTCCATTTTTTTGCAGCTGCACCTGCGGCGATTTTTAGTTGTACGAATCCCTCGCCGGATGGCGATATTTAAAGGAATTACGCTTCACTAATAACCCCGTAGCCGGGGTTATTAAGGCTGAGCAATTACGCTTTAAAGTTACCGATGAAGGTTTCAACTGTGTCGCCGTCGAATTTCTCGATCAGCAGATCACGGAACTCATTGGCAATAGCTTCTTCCTGCGCTTCAAGCTGGACAATGCGCAGAACAAAACATGGTTCATCATTTGTCAGTAAGCTGTTACGCAGGCTGAAACGGCGTTCGCCAAGACCTTCATACGGTACGCATTTAAATTCAAACGCCACTGGCATAACGTCTTTGCTATTGGCTTCAACGCTCTGCATGAGGGATTTTTTACCGCTGAAATCACCGTCTTCGTGATCCTGCTGCGTTGCCTGCTGGATAGTGATACGGCGGACCGCCTGAGCAGCCTGGGAAATTTGCATGGTCCCGCCTTCCGCATCGAATGCCAAAAGGTAATCGCTCCAGTCTTCCAGCCATTCAGCGATCTGCTTCTGTTTCAGTCGTTGACCGTTGATCTGTAGCAGTGCGCGGAATGGAGCTGTTTGTTTCAGGCTGATTGAAGCAATGTTGTCAGCATGACCAGGATTATCCAGCGTGCCGATATTGAAGATGGAACGGGCGGTCATCTTGTCAGCATCAATAAAGCAGCGAGCTTTCTCGGTTGAGCTGGCGTATCCCTTTGAGTAACGGACAAAGTCTTCAATGCTGGTTGTGCCCATGGCGCCACGGAAGCGGAAGCGCTCCAAAGAGAAGCGCTCAAGGCTTTCGACGTTTGTCCCGTCCGGAAGCAATGCAGTCGGGCAAGCCAGACCATGGATATCATTCAGATGATAGCCGGAGAGAACCAGGTCTTTAACCTGTTTGATGGCGCTGCTGTCTAATTGCTGAGACATAAAATTCCTTATTTGCTAATGATCGAAGTGGTTGCAGTGAATTGGTTGAGGCGGTTCACTGAGCCGCTTTAAGCTTTCCGTCAACGCCGCCGTTGATGCCGAACAACTGTCCCTGATCTTCCTGGAGGATGGTCAGCTTGCCGCCTTTGTTAACCCACATTGGTGTTTCGGTGGTGTCTTCTTCGGAGGCTTTACCGCGCGGGGTTGGGGTGACGTAGTTCAGCTTGTGCTTGATCTTGACGCGCTTCTCTTCGACGGAATTACCCATACGCTCAATATCAAAGGTGAGAACTACTTTGCCTTTGGTACCGTTGTTCAGAACGCCAAGCGCGGTAGTGTTTAAAGCTGCCGAGATCTTGTTCATGAACACGCCGGCATCCAGTTCGCCCAGGAAATCGGGCACTACGGTCATGCGGTCATTACTCATGGTTTTACCCTCTGTGAGGCGGCTGCCACCGCCAGTGGAACTTCTCCATACACAACAGAAAAGGGCACCTGCGCTTCGGCTATGGGTAGGAGGTCCATTTCCATAGCGCCCGGGTGGATTGGGGAATGAGCCCGTCGCCCGGCGATGCCCTTGTCTGTTGTGTAAAAAGGGCGGTACCAGGGACTTCTAAGGTTGGTACTGGTACCGCCAAGACTACACACAGCAATTCACATATTGTGGCGGTGGTGCCTCCACCTGCCGGACCGGCCAGAACCGGCGACGCTACACCTCAAGAAACGTATTCATTTCAAATGTTGAAATAAAAACTTGTCGGCCTCGTCACGTGCGCAGAGCCGCATTACCACAACTGGAAGCGCACTCCGCCTGTTTGCTTACCTGTCATCCACAACCGATAGTTGATGGAGTGCGCTTTCATGTTGTGCGCCTGTCTTTTCACCACTTCAGGCTCGGTGGTACTCTGGTCGCTCTCACACAGCCAGAAGGAAAATTTCATGCGCGGAGTCGTCGTACATAATGAGCACCGCATTGGTTACATCGTTATCCGTGACCAGTTCGGAGAATTCACGGTTGCTGAGCTTTCCGGCGGGTATGAAGTTGTAAAAGGTGACATCATCGAAGGAAATATTCATTCTGAAGGCGATGAAACCCTTTATAACTTGACCCAAGCAGAGCACCAAAAAGTCTACGTACAGGGACACGGAATGTCCGAGCAGGCATCTATTCTGATGATCCGAAGCACTCGTTGATCCATTCCCGGAACAGAGCGCAGTGCTTTAACGTTGTGTTGCAGTATTCGACTGAGACAATGTGGCCTTGTGTTAAATGAGGCTTAATCTCTTCGTTGAACTGCAACCCTCGTTTGGCTGCCAGCTCCAGACGAGCAATTTTTTCTAAAAGCGCTTCTAACTTCTCATCCATTGGCTTTCTCCACTTCACACTGGCGAATCATCCCGGTCTTCATATGCCCCGGGCGGCTACTTCGTGGGCGTCCTGCCAGTTTGCTGTTGACGGATTTAATGTAGGATATCCAACCTGTGGGTGTCAAGATTAAATGTAGGAAATCCAACATTAAAGTGTTGGGATATAAAAAAACCGGGCAAGAGCCCGGCTAGTTTGGAAGGGAAATGTTAGATTAGAAATCCATTACTACTTGTTTGACCAGGCCCACGATGCGGCAGTTTTCTCCGCACTCTATGGTTTTAAAATTTGGATTAAGCGGGACCAGATACCTGTTTGGCCAATCTTCAACAAACTTTTTGAGGGTGGCTTCTTGACCGCCATTTATATGGGCAACCACGATTTTACCGTTGAGATATTCAATATCCATAATGTCAGGTTCAACGATGACTATAGACCCTTCTGGTATTGAGGGAGCACCTAATGGATTTGTCATCGAGTCGCCGCGCACTCTCAATGCAAATGCCATGTCGGATACAAGCGCCGTTGTATAAACCCACTGCTCGGCGTCATCTTCCTTGACACCAGGGTCTGTCATCGTCCAGGACCCAGCTTGAACCCATGATATCAATGGTACCTTTCTAACCGAGAATATTTCTGGCTTTAGATTAACCTTAGGTTCAGGAGAACCCTTCCCACTTACAAGCCATAGAGGATCGCATTTTAACGCGTTGGCAAGGGCTTGAAGGTTGGCACCATTAGGTTGGTAGTCGTCCTTTTCCCATCCTGTAACCGTGACACGATTCACACCAGCTATATCAGCTAGTGCTTGCTGCGTCAGATTCAGTTCCTTTCGCCTTTGGCGGATTCGATCGCTCATATTCATCATGTAGGTAATCCTACCACTTGGCGAGGTAAGATTCTTGACATTGTAATGTTGGATATCCTACATTGTGTGGGTGTCAACTAACAGGAGTTAACAATGCGGAAGTCCGATGTGATTAATTTTTTCGGCGGTGTATGCAAAACCGCCGAAGCCCTTGGAATTAAGCACCCGTCGGTTTCAGAGTGGCCGGAAATTATTCCGGAGGGGCGAGCTTATCAACTCGAAAACATTACTCGCGGAAAACTAAAGGTCGACGTGTCTTTATACCAAAAGTCTAACGATACAGCGGCTTGAAAGATACCACAGAAGAGAGGTGAAGGCCGTGGGTAAAGAATCTGCAGGGGAAGTTAAACGTCAACCCGTCCAGCCATGTAAGTCCAAGCTTGAGGTTTTAGAAACTCTTACCAATGAAGAAATTCAAGAGGCAAGGGGAGCTGCTGAAAGGATTGCGGCTTCGATCGGTTTTTATGTCAGGAAACCAGGAATATCACCAGAGGACGGTTCGGCACCAACAGAGGAAAAAGCCTATGAATGAACCGCATTGGAAAGTAGAACGCCAGCCAGCTTGGCTGGTGGCCGCAATCAAGAAGTCCATAACCGATCTGCAGGGTGGTTACGCCGAAGCTACTGATTGGCTCGGGACTACTGAAAACGCCTTATTCAACCGCCTGCGTGCTGAAGGCGATCAGATTTTCCCACTCGGCTGGGCGATGGTGCTGCAACAGGCTGGTGGAACTCACTACGTCGCTGATGCTGTGGCGCGGCATTCTGGTGGTGTCTTTGTACCGCTGGTAGCGCTTGAGGGCGTCGACAATGCCGACATCAATGATCGTCTGCTGGAGACGATGGAGTGGATAGGTCGACATTCGCAGATGATCCGGGGCTTTATTGCCGATGGGGTAATTGATGAGCGCGAGCGCCAGGCAATTGACGAGAATAGCTATCAGGTTATGGCGAAGTGGCAGGAGCACATCACGCTGCTGTATCGCGTTTTTTGCCAGCCAGAAATGAGTGACGCCCGCGAGTGTGCAGCTCCGGGCGTCGTGGCAGATAAATCTATGTGTATGGAGAAATCCGCATGAGCAATTTAACAGCAATTCCTCGTTTACCGCAACTTCGGTCGTTTCCGCTCCCGGACGCGCCGTTGTTCAGGTATGAGCGAATGGTAGCAGGGCGCTGGGTTGCATGTAACCACAGTCGCGCGGCTCTCATTGTGGGGGTATTCAACCGGAGGGCTGCGGCATGGTACGGCAAATGAACCAAACAGGCGCGCCGGCGTCACTACCAGTTTTTAGCTCCAGCCCTATGACCATGGGAAGCCGTGAGATCGCCAGGCTGACAGAAAAGCGTCACTCAGATGTGATTCGCGACATTGAACGAATGTTTGAACAACTGGGAGAGGATGTAAGAGGGTATGCGCAAAACTTCGTACACCCCCAAAATGGACAAACTTACCGCGAGTATCGCTTAGACCGCGAGCATACCGAATGCCTCGTTGCAGGTTATAGCGCTCCTTTGCGTATGAAGATCATCCGTCGCCTGCGTGAGCTTGAGGGTGGGGCACCGTCAGTTCCTCAGACCCTGCCTGAAGCTCTCCGCCTGGCTGCTGATATGGCTGAACAAAATGCGCAGCTGGCGCATAAGGTACAGCAGGACGCGCCGAAGGTAGCTTTCGTCGAACACTATGTTGAAGCCGGTGGTGCCAAAAGCCTGCGCGAAACAGCGAAAATCCTGAACATGCCTGAAAAGGCAATGATCGACGCTCTCCTGCGAGACAAGGTGCTGTTCCGTCAGTCCGGCAATCTCCTGCCACATGCACTTCGCCAGCGCGAAGGACTATTCACTGTCAAAACGGGCACTTCTGACTTCGGCCATGCCTACACCCAGACACGTGTCACACCTCGTGGTGTTGAGTGGATTGCCCAGCGCTACGCCTCAGAGCTGATGGGAGGGTGATATGAGCTGCAATCATCAAATTCTCGATCGACATTACCGCGATCACCACGGCATCGTCGCCAACGTTATCAGATACGAGCGAGACAGTCAGAAGGTTGTATATAAGCGTCCTGGTTACGAGTGGGAGTGCGCGGCACCGTTACTTATTTTCCGTGCCCGATTCAGGAGGATCGACAAGTGAGTGTGAAATTATCCTCCTACGTCTGGGATGGTTGTGCAGCAGCAGGAATGAAGCTGTCCAGCGTGGTCATTATGGCGCGCCTGGCTGATTTCAGCAGCGATGAGGGGGTTTGCTGGCCGTCTATAGCGACAATTGCCCGCCAGATTGGAGCTGGGGAAAGTACTGTCAGGACTGCTATAGCGAAGCTTGAGAAAGAAGGTTGGCTAACACGCAAACAGCGTCGCCAGGGCAACCGCAATGCCTCGAACGTCTATCAACTGAATGTCGTGAAACTTCAGGCTGCTGCTCTTTCTCACCTGTCAGAATCTGACGCCTCAAATTCTGACGCATCAGATTCTGACCCCTCAAAATTTGAGGCGTCGAAATCCGGTAATCAGGGCGGGTTTGACCCGTCAGAATCTGGCGGGGATCCGTCAGTAAAATCAACTACTGATCCATCAGATAAAAAACCTTCTTGTCCGGTTGCACCGCAACCCGACCCTGAGGTTGTGATCACCGATAACGCCATTCTGGTGCTAACCCACTTAAACCAGGTTAGTGGCTCTCGGTATCAGAAATCAAAGACCTCTCTGGAGAATATCCGAGCCCGGCTGCGGGAGGGGTATACCGTCAGTGATCTGAAGCTGGTTGTTGACCTGAAGCATGAGCACTGGAACGGCAACGATGAGCACTACCAGTACATGCGACCTGAAACGCTGTTTGGCCCTAAAAAGTTTGAAGGCTACCTGCAAAGCGGGATCCGCTGGGACAAGAAAGGCCGCCCTCCGCGTGAAAGTTGGGGTGAAAAGAAACATGATCCGATGAAATTTGGTGGGCCGGACAAAGCCATTCCAACTGGCTTCAGGGGAGCGAAACAATGAGCATGAATACTGATAACAAATATTGCCGTGCATTGGCTGAACTCCGCGCAAAACCAGCGCACGAATTGAAAGAGGTTGGGGATCAGTGGCGTACACCAGATCTACTGTTTTGGGGCATAAATTCGATATTTGGCCCGTTGGTTCTGGATCTGTTCGCAGACGACAGCAATGCAAAATGCCCTGCCTGGTATACCGCCGAAGATAACGCGCTGACGCAGGATTGGTCTGAGCGTCTGGCAGAACTCGGTGGTGCCGCGTTTGCTAACCCGCCATACAGCCGTTCTCAGTACCATGAAAAGCAGGCCATCACTGGCATGACCCACATCATGAATCACACAATGGCGATGCGTGATAAAGGTGGTCGTTACATCTACTTGGTGAAGTCAGCCACAAGTGAAACATGGTGGCCGGAAGATGCCGATCACATCATGTTTATTCGTGGTCGTATTGGGTTCGATCTTCCTGTTTGGTTTGTTCCCGCTGACGAGAAGCAGCAACCCACCAGCGCATTTTTTGCCGGGGCTATTGCAGTCTTCGATAAAACGTGGCGCGGTGAAAGCTTCAGCTATATCAATCGCACCGAACTGGAAGAAAAAGGGCGGGCTGCATTGTCATTGGCTCAATTCGCCGCGGCAAAAATGGTCCTGCCGACATTGCCGGAAAAGGTGATGCCTGCTCCAATTGAAACGCCTGAGGTTGAGTCGCGCATCTGGCCGCTTGAAGTTGGCCTGGTATTTAATCAGGTTGAAGGCGCAGATTCTCTGGAGTTAAACCAGCAGAACAAGCTTAAAGCGAACATCAATCAGCTCTGGCTTGAGCGTATGCCCACCAGCGAAATAATCACTGTCGCTGGTGGTCTGGTCAGCAGTATGCAGGGGGCTGTCAATGCGTGAGATCATCGTTGATAACTTTGCTGGTGGTGGTGGTGCGAGTACCGGTATAGAGCTGGCGATCGGGCGTAGTGTGGATATCGCCATTAATCATGACGAAAACGCTATTGCGATGCATAAAACGAATCACCCTGACACGCTGCATTATTGCGAGTCGGTGTTTGACGTTGACCCAAGCGCCGCCACCAGCGGTAAACCTGTCGGTCTGGCCTGGTTTAGCCCTGACTGCCGCCACTTTTCCAAAGCGAAGGGCGCTAAGCCAGTTAAGAAAGAGATTCGCGGGCTGGCGTGGATTGTCCTGCGTTGGGCGCTGGCAGTACGTCCCCGTGTCATGATGCTGGAGAACGTCGAAGAATTTAAGACATGGGGACCTCTGCTGGATGAAGAATTACGCCCGGATCCAGAGCGTGCAGGTGAAACGTTCGAGGCATTTGTCGGCATGCTGTCTACGGGGATCGCGGCGAATCATCCTGCATTGGCTGAAGTATGTGAATTCCTTGCCATTGAGCCACACGGCCAGCAGGCGCAACAGCTGATCGCCGGTCTTGGTTATGAGGTTGATTATCGCGAGCTGCGTGCGTGTGACTTCGGCGCGCCGACGATAAGAAAGCGTTTCTTCATGGTCATGCGCTGTGACGGCCGCCAGATTCAGTGGCCTGAAGCGACCCATGGTGATCCGAAATCATTGGAGGTACAGAGCGGCAAGCTGGCGCCATGGCGTACCGCTGCGGAGTGCATTGACTGGAGTATCCCGACTCTGTCCATCTTCGACCGCAAAAAGCCACTGGCGGAAAATACGCTCAAACGCATCGCGCGTGGTATTGAGCGGTTTGTGCTGAACAATCCGACTCCGTTTATTGTGAAGTGCAATCACACCAGCAGTCGCACGGCATATGACTGCTTTCGTGGGCAGGATATTGATAGTCCGCTGCAGACTATTACCAAGACCCACGGATACGCTGTCGTTACCCCGTTTATTGCCGGTAATGGTGGTAGCGAATATCAGGCGAAACCTCGTGCGATAAATAAGCCAGCCCACACCGTGTTGAAAGAATCTCGCGCCTGCCTGGTGGCACCGATGATAGCCCGCCAGTTTGGTAACAGTACCGGTCACGGCGCTGATGAACCCAATGGAACGGTAACCGCTGGCGGCGGTGGAAAGTCGCAGCTGGTGACAACCTTTCTGGCGAAGCACTTCGGCGGTAATTATGCGGGGCTAGGTGCCGCTATGGATGTACCAGCGCATACCGTAACGACCACTGATCACCATGCTGTTGTGACCTCGCATCTGGTTCACCTGCGTGGTACCTGCAAAGACGGTCGGAAAGTGGAACAGCCCATGCCTACTGTTACCGCCGGCGGCCAACATATCGGAGAGGTTCGCGCCTTTCTGATGAAGTACTACGGCAATGAAAAAAGCGGCGTATCACTGGATGAACCACTGGGGACTGTCACTACCAATGATCGTTTTGGGCTGGTAACGGTTGATGGTGCCGACTACCAGATCGTCGATATCGGCATGAGAATGTTACAGCCACATGAGCTTTATCGGGCTCAGGGATTCCCGGCAGGCTACATCATCGATCAGGATTATCGCGGCAAACGCTATGCAAAAGATAAGCAGGTTGCCCGTTGCGGTAATGCAGTACCTCCGCCTTTTGCTGAGGCGCTGGTGCGGGCAAATCTTCCTGAAATGTGCTCAGAGCAGCGGGAGGTGGCGTGAGAGCATTACTTAAGCCCGACATCGCTCGCAGTCTGGGTGTTGTCTTATTGAAGCCAGGCAGCGAACTGATGAGCCTCTTTCACCAGGGGCGCATTCTGATCGAGCCAGAACCAAAATCAATGTCACACCTGCCTTCGGGCAGGGTGCCTGATGCCCGGCAACCACTTGCAGAAGATAAATCCCTCGAGTCTTTTTTCACTGATGAGCGAGTTATCAAAGCTGCTGGTGGCATGCCTGCTCTGGAGGCATGGTTACGCCGCAGGTATCAGCATTGCCAGTGGCCACACTCCGATTATCACCATGCTGAACTGGTCACAATGCAGTTTGAGCCCGGAGCAATGCTTCTATGCTGGCATTGTGATAATGAATTGCGGGACCAGTCTACAGAGCGACTATCGGCGCTGGCACGTAAGAATGTCATTGAGTGGGTTGTGGATTCGATATTGATGTCACTCCGGGCTGGTAAAGATCGTGAGCTTTCTGTCGCAGAACTGTGCTGGTGGGCCGTGTATGCCGGTGTGGCAGATGCCATTCCGGAAGGTCTGGCCGCCAGGGCGCTGAGGCTACCGTATGAACCATTCCCTACCGTCTACAAAGAAAGCAGCATTATCGCAGCAGACAACAGGCCAACCATTGCCCTGCAAGGAAAGATAAAAGCAGCAGAGGCATTGAAAAGATGCAGGCCGGGAGCAAACCAGCAGGAGGCTCAGGGACAACAGCCTAAGGTATTAGCGCTGGGGGCGGATCCAGAGTCACCGGAATCTTTTATGCTCCGGCCAAAGCGTCGGCGCTGGACCTGCGAGGATTACACCCGATGGGTTAAAGCTCAGCCTTGCTCTGGATGCAGAAGGCCTGCCGACGATCCCCACCACATAATCGGGAATGGAATGGGTGGCACCGCCACCAAGGCCCACGACCTCTTCGTGTTCCCTCTGTGCAGAGAGTGTCACGACGAGCTTCATGCCGATGTAGCGGCGTTCGAGAAGAAGCACGGCACGCAGCTGGAGCTGCTGTTCCGTTTTCTGGATTGGGCGCTGGCAATCGGCGTAATAATAAATAAGTAAGTGTATGGAGTTGAGAATGACACCGCAGCAACGACGCAAGCATTTTAACGCTCTTAACGCAGTGGCGAATGCCACGCATAAGCGCTATCTGGGGAAATCCGTATTACTTACTGGTATCCAGGCTGGCTGGATCAAATCACTCCTTTGCGTTTGGGGTGAAGGTGTTAGAGGTGATGTTGCACCCCGAAGACCAACCGGACATTCATGCTGGAATGTAATCCGTGGGAAAAATTGGTCTGACAAAGCGATCGAGCGCTTCACTACTGCGCTGAATCAGGCGAGGGAAGAGGGCTTTCGTGGAGAACAGGCCATGAGGCGTGCGCGTTCAATTCTTTGGCCCGAACCACAAGTCAGCGTGATCGATGAGGCTATGAGCAATGACGACGTAGAATTTGTCGAGGAAGCGGTTCTTCAGGCATTCGAGTTGACAGATCCGGTTTACGTGGTCGGGTGCCAGTATTACACCACCCGCAAAAAAATCTCAGATATCTCCAGAGAACTCCAGCGCTTAGCTCCATGGTTGACAGATAGAGAGGCCAGAGAACGTGTGCGTTGGTGTCTTGAGATATTCCGGGCAAAGGTATTTCTTTCGGTGCGAAGAGGTCTTGAGAAAGTTTCCTGAGAACACTTTTTAGCAAAAAATGCTATTTGTGTTATTAAACGTTGAAAACGCGTCAAGAAATTAGATAATTCTTCCATGCTTGGCAGAGCTGCGCCGCGATGGCAGCGAATCTAAGCGACAATTTGATTATAACGAAAGCCCCGCGAGTCGGGGCTTTCGCTTTCCGGCGATACGACAGGGGTATTCGCGAAGGTGTATAGCACCAGTACCCCTGTCATATCGTCGATCTCACCTGATTTACCAATCCAAATATCTTTCAGAAGGCTGCCATCCGGTGGCCTTTTTTCTTTCCCCTCAATTTTTCTGAGAGGATCCACAGCAAGAAGAGGGGGCTAAATGTCCGCAGAACCAATATCTGCAACGGTAACGGCAGGCGTGGCCGCCGGTACTACCGGAATTACTTTCGCCACGCTGTTTCCTGAAGCCACACCTGCGGTAATGGTTTGCTCACTCGCTGGGGCGGCGCTGTACATCCTCAGTTCTGAGGACCATAAAATCTGGAAGCAGATTATTTTTGCGCTGATTTCTTTCATCGGTGGTGTTTACTGTGCCGGTACTGCTTCAGAAATTATCGCCGCCCTTATCAACGCCGGACTAAATCAGCTTAGCCCGCCTGTCAGCATAAAAGTTTCACCTGCGATTGGCGCACTGGCGGCATCCACTGTTTCAGTGACTGTCCTGCTCAGGGTGCTCAAGCGTTCACGGACCGGAAACTTACCCGGTCTGAAGGGGGAAGAATGACGTGGCTAATGCAGAACTTACCATGGCTGCTGCTTCACCTTAACGCAGTGGCCTGCATCATGATCCCGATACGTCTGATGTTCTTCAGGAAACGGGGTATGCGGCGTCGGCGGCTAATGGAGCTCCTCGCTTACGCCCTCATTCTGGCACCAGCCTATACAGCCTTTCGAATCTGGCATGGTGACTACGTTCAGGTCGATTACGGTGAAATCCTCATCAATGTTGTTGTCTGCGTTGCTGTCTGGCGTGCGGGCGGCAATATCGCTCGTATTACTGGAGAGAGCACAACGTGAATCAAACACAATTTCAAAAGGCGGCAGGTATAAGCGCCGGGTTAGCTGCGCGCTGGTTTCCGCATATCGACGCTGCTATGAGGGAATACGGCATCACCGCACCGCTAGATCAGGCCATGTTTATTGCCCAGATGGGGCATGAAAGCACCAGATTTACCCGGCTGGTAGAAAATCTTAATTATGCGGCTGAAAACCTGGTCCCTACGTTCGGCAGCCACCGCATCACTTCACAGCAGGCCGCTGCACTTGGCAGAACGGCAACGCAACCGGCAAACCAGAAAGCGATCGCCAATCTGGTATACGGTGGTGAGTGGGGAAAAGATCACCTGGGCAATCAGGTTGCCGGTGATGGCTGGAAATATCGTGGTCGTGGTCTGAAACAGGTTACCGGCCTGAGCAACTACCGCAGTTGTGGCCAGGCGTTGAAACTGGACCTTGTTACCCACCCGGAGCTGCTTGAACAGGATGAATACGCCGCGCGCTCAGCTGCATGGTTCTATTCGTCTCGCGGTTGCCTGCTTCATTCCGGGGACGTGGAGCGCGTGACACTGCTAATCAATGGCGGCCGCAACGGGCTGGATAAACGCCGCGCGCTGTTTAATCTGGCGAAATCAGTTCTGGTGTGAGGTGAATGTGGGTATCGAGACAATAATCGGGCTGGTCGCGTTGGTGATTTCAGCTATAGCTGGAGCTTTTGGCATGGGCCATATTCGCGGCACCAGCAAAGCGGAAGCAAAAGCTGACCAGCAGCGCAACGAAGATAACACAGCTGCAATGGTCACAGCAGCCGAACGCCGGGTAGAGGCAACAAAAGAGGGCAGCAATGTACAGCAGACTGTTAACCATATGCCTGGCGACGATGTTGATCACGAGTTGCGGGACAACTGGACCCGTAAGGGTTGAGGTAGTGGACACGGCTTGCGACTGGGTTAAACCCATCTACGGTACAGCGCACGACTGGGATGTACTGGACAGGCAGACGAAGCGCGACATCTTGGCGCATAACAAAGTGTGGCAGGTAAACTGTCATCCAAGATAGAAACTCGTCCGTGAAGCTCTGACACAGTATCTCCTCTGGATTTTAAACGTAGCAAATTCATTTAGTCTTGCAACGGCAGGTATTTGTTAAGCACGTATGGTATAAAATAACCTCCTAATTTGAAGGAGGTTCAAATGTTTCAAGAAATCTGCACTTGGTCATGGTCAACTATATGGTCGGCGGTATCTGCGATATTTACAGCAGCAACTGTCGGCGTAGCGTGGTGGGCAATGCGTATTTGGCGTCAACAGGAAGCTTTGAAAGCTAAAATGTCTCTTAAAATGGCAGTAGCTGAATATTCAAATGCATTATCTCAGCTACCTGTAAACCTTGCATCCCCGCAAATCCGCATTGAAAAAAGACCTGAATTAAGAGATTTAAGAATTAAATTAAATGCCGTAATGAATTCATTTCTTGTATGTGAGCACATGCTGGAGAGATATCCTCGAGTAGTAAGTTGTTGCCGTTCTTTGCCTGATACCCATAAGGAATACGTTAGAGGTAGGGATAACAATATTCAGGCGAAATACCTCTGCCACCTTCTTCTTTCTCAACCATTTGTTTTTAAATAAAAGAGCTATTATTTGGCTCTACCAAATAAATCGTTTGGTTCATCAAGTGTTATAACAACATCAAACCGTTTTGCCATTGAACTAGCAGCCCAGATGAATCCTTGGATAAAAAGCTAGGCGCCGCTTATGGCGTGGGCCAGAACAAATCTCGAAGGCAGTGAAATATCGACTATAAAGTACGAAATTTAAAAGGTACTCCTGGCGATTCTTAATACCGAGGGGGCGAGGACACGCGGAAAACGGCTAGTTTTTTGCATTTTATGGGTTTCATCATCATCCGTTTAACCTATTGATATTTCAGTCCTGAGCATTTGCAGGATGTCGAAATGACTATTTTTTGTTCACCATCATGGATAACGAACTGAAAAATTTCCGGCTGAATATCACTCAGCTGGCCGCCATTACCGATCTGCACCGTCAGACGGTCGCAGGCAAGCTGGCAAATGTGCAACCCGCACCCGGCAGCAACCCGAAACTGAAGCTTTATGCCATCACCGATATTTTGCGTGAGCTGCTGACAAGCACCACACCGTCCGAGCTGGTGGACGTCGACAAAATGCTTCCCCCGGATCGTAAAGCCTGGTTTCAGTCGGAGCGTGAACGGCTTAAGTTTCAGCAGGAAACAGGGGAGCTGATCCCGGCATCAGAAGTCACCAGGGAGTTTTCCTCCATGGCGAAAGCAATGGTCCAGGTGCTGGAAACGTTACCCGATATTCTTGAGCGCGATTGCGCCATGACCCCTGCAGCGGTTGTCAGGGTGCAGCAGGTTATTGACGATCTGCGCGATCAGATAGCCCTCAAAGTTGAGCAGGCCGACTCACCGGAACAGGAGGATACGCCAGAAGAGGAGTAAGTCATGCGACAGGCCACGGCAGCGGAAGTCAGGCGTAACGCTTCCGCCATTCTCAAAGCCCCGCGCCGTATGCCTGTGGCTGAGGCGGTTCAGAAATTTATGCGCGTACCCATGGGGGCCGGTAACTCGGTACCGTGGGACCCTGCCGTCGCCCCTTATGTGATTGAGCCGATGAACTGTCTCGCGATGCGTGAATACGATGCGGTGGTGTTTGTGGGGCCGGCACGAACGGGGAAAACGATCGGCCTGGTGGATGGCTGGGTTGTATACAACATTGTCTGCGACCCGTCCGATATGCTCGTCGTTCAGATGACCGAAGAGAAAGCCCGCGAACATTCAAAAAAGCGACTGGCGCGAACCTTCCGTGTCAGTCCTGAGGTGGCAAAACGCCTGAGCCCGTTGCGAAACGACAACAACGTGCATGATCGTACTTTTCTGGCGGGGAACTATCTCAAGATCGGCTGGCCTTCCATCAACATCATGTCCTCGTCAGATTTCAAATGTGTGGCGCTCACGGATTATGATCGCTTCCCTGAGGACATCGACGGCGAGGGTGACGGTTTTACCCTGGCTTCCAAACGTACCACGACGTTTATGTCTGCTGGTATGACTCTGGTGGAGTGTTCGCCAGGTCGGGACATTCGCGACAGCAAATGGCGCCGCAAGTCTCCCCATGAAGCACCACCAACGACAGGCGCGCTTTCTCTGTACAACCGTGGCGATCGTCGTCGGTGGTACTGGCCGTGCCCGCACTGTGGTGAATATTTTCAGCCAGCGATGGAGGCGATGACCGGCTACCGCGATGAGCCTGATCCGGTAAAAGCCAGCGAATCGGCCCATCTGCTTTGCCCGCACTGCAGCAGCGTTATCACCGCAGATAAAAAGCGCGAGCTTAACGGGGTGGGCGTCTGGTTGCGTGAAGGTCAGAGTATTGACCGTGACGGCAATATTTCCGGTGAGCCACGGCGTTCTCGCATTGCATCTTTCTGGATGGAAGGCCCGGCAGCCGCGTACCAGACATGGGCACAGTTGGTGTACAAACTGCTGACCGCTGAGCAGGAGTATGAAGCGACCGGCAGCGAAGAAACCCTTAAGGCGGTTATCAACACCGACTGGGGGCTGCCGTACCTGCCGCGCTCTGCCAGCGAACAGCGACGCGCCGATGCGCTGATGCTTCGCGCGGAGGATTACGGTAAACGACTGGTCCCGCCAAAAGTGCGTTTCCTGCTGGCGGCCGTGGACGTCCAGGGCGGCAAAAAGCGACGTTTCGTCGTGCAGATTATCGGTTATGGCGAAAACGGTGAACGCTGGCTGGTGGACCGCTACAACATCCGCCAGTCGCTGCGCTGCAATGAGCATGGTGAGGCGGAGCCGATCCATCCCGGCGCGTATCCGGAGGACTGGCAGCTGCTGGTCTCCGATGTGCTGGAAAAAACGTATGCGCTTCAGTCTGACCCTACGCGGCGTATGCCGGTGCTGGCCATGGCCGTCGACAGCGGCGGTGAAGAGGGCGTGACCGACAACGCCTATAAATTCTGGCGCCAGTGCCGCCGTGACGGCCTGGGTAAACGTGTTTACCTGGTCAAGGGTGACAGCACAAAGCGGCAGAAAATCATCACCAAAACTCACCCGAATAATACCGAACGCAGCGACCGTCGCGCCGATGCGCGTGGCGAGGTGCCGGTGTATCTGCTGCAGACCGACCTGCTCAAGGATCAGCTCAGCAACAATCTGGACCGTGAGACCCCCGGTGCGGGCTATATCCATTTTCCTGACTGGCTGGGTGAATGGTTCTACGAGGAACTTACCTACGAAGAGCGCGGTGTGGACGGTAAATGGCGGAAGCCTGGCAAGGGCGCCAACGAAGCCTTTGACCTGTTCTGCTATGCCCATGCCGTTGCGGTTCTGCGCGGCTACGAAAAAATTCGTGACTGGGAAAACCCCCCTGCCTGGGCTGAGCCGCAGGATCTCAACCCAAATATTCATGAAGGGGAACGCCCCCGGGAGATAACCGTGAAAAAAACAAAACCTGTTCAGTCGACTGTCCAGGCTGAACCTGAAAAGGGCGCCGGACTGTCCGGCAGCTGGCTGGGATCTTCCGGTAAGGGGGGCTGGCTGTGACGAAAGACGACATCTGGAGAACGCTGCTGATGGTGCGTCAGGCCTACCAGGATTCGCTGGACGGCAAGAGTATCTCCTTTACCGGCGTAAATGGTCGCGCCATTACCAACCACGATCCGAAAGCGCTGCGCGACGAGCTTGAATACTGGGAGCGTCGCTGGCGGGCGGTCAACAGCCGTGGTGGTTCGTACAAACTCGCTAACTTTCTGTAAGGCGTTCTATGGGCATTCTTGAAAGAACACTGGGGGCTATTTCCCCCGGGTGGGCAGCGGCGCGCGCACGGGACAGACTCCGGCTTAATGCGTATGAAGCGGCCAACCCGTCACGGCTGCACAAGGCCAAAAAGCAAAGCCAGTCTGCGGACACCTCGGTATTTGCAGCAGGCCAGTCCCTGCGGGAACAGGCCCGCTGGCTCGATGAAAACCATGACCTCGTGATCGGCCTGTTCGACAAAATGGAAGACCGGGTAATTGGCGCCCACGGCATCCATGTTGAGCCCCAGCCTCTCGATCTGGAGGGCAATCTCCATTCCGATTTCGCCGGGCAGCTTTCGGCACTCTGGGCGGAATGGTCCGTGCGTCCGGAAGTGACCGGCATGTTTACCCGCCCGGAAGCCGAGCGCCTGCTGTTGCGTTCTGCGCTGCGTGACGGGGAAGTGTTCACGCAGCTGGTCAGGGGGAATGTGCCGGGCCTGCAGCATGCCACCTCCGTACCGTTCTCGCTGGAAATGCTGGAGGCGGATTTTGTGCCGTTCAACCTGAACAGCACCGCCGGCCAGCAGGTTCGCCAGGGCATCATCGTGAACGACTGGGGCCGCCCTGTCGGGTACCGGGTTTACAAATACCACCCGGCGAACATGACGCGGTTCAGCGCCGAACTCAAAACCGTCTCAGCTGACAACATGCTTCACCTGGCGCAACGCAAGCGACTGCACCAGTTGCGGGGTATCAGCCTGATCCACGGGGTCATTACCCGTCTGTCAGACATTAAGGATTATGAAGAGAGCGAGCGCGTGGCCGCCCGTATTGCCGCTGCGCTTGGGTTCTATATCAAGCGTGGCGATGCGCAGTCCCTTGGCGATGAAAGTGAGTTTTCAGCGCCCGGTGGTCAGCGTCACTACGATATCGCGCCGGGCATGATTTACGACGAACTCCGGCCCGGCGAAGACCTGGGCATGGTGGAGTCAAACCGCCCGAATGTTCATCTCTACGAATTCCGAAACGGGCAGATGCGGGCTGTGGCCGCCGGTACGCGCGGCAGCTATTCCAGCATTGCCCGGGACTACAACGGTACCTACAGCTCCCAGCGTCAGGAGCTGGTGGAGAGCTTCGAAGGGTACAACGTTCTGCAACAGTGGTTTGTCGGCCAGCACAGCCGGCCTGTTTACCGTGCATGGCTGGCGATGGCGTTGCTGAGCGGCGTTGAAGTCCCGCCGGATGTGGATCCGAATTCTCTCTATAACGCGCTTTATCTCGGGCCGGTGATGCCGTGGATTGATCCGGGCAAGGAGGCGAACGCCTGGAAAGCCATTGTGCGTGGCGGTGCCGGTACTGAAGCGGAATGGGCGCGGGCCAGGGGGAAAAATCCTCAGGAGGTTAAGCGCCAGCGACTGCGTGAAACTGAATTTAACCGTAAACACGGGCTGGTGTTTGATTCCGACGCCGCCAATGACAAAGGAGCGATGCCAGATGCAACGGCAAAACCAGACGATAAACGGCGTGAGCCGGACGATGATGATTAACCCCCGCGCCAGCCTGGCGGGTGTCGATGCGGCAAACGGCCAGTGCTGGTACGAAATCCGCGCGCTGGCTGCCGGACGGGTCGAAATCTTCCTTTATGACGTGATCGGCGGCTGGGGTATCACTGCCCAGCAGTTCGTCGCCGACTGTAAAGAGGCGGGGGTGTTTGAGGCCAGCGCGGTGGATTTGCATATCCACAGCCCCGGCGGCGATGTGATGCAGGGGTTTGCCATCTACAACACCCTGTCGCGGCTGAAAGCGAAGGTGGATATCTGGGTGGACGGCGTGGCGGCCAGCATGGCCTCGATGATTGTTTGCCTGCCCGGCGCCACGGTGCACATGCCGGAAAACGCCTGGATTATGGTCCACAAACCGTGGGGCGGTATCGCCGGGGATTCTGACGACATGCGCGATTACGCCGCCTGGCTTGATCGTAACGAAGCCCTGATGCTCAGTGCCTACATGAACAAAACCGGACTGGGGCAGGAGGAGCTGGAAGCGATGCTGAAAGCGGAGACCTGGCTTAACGGTGCCGAGGCGGTGGAAAAAGGTTTCGCCGATATGCTTGAACCTGAACTGCAGGCCGCGGCCTGTGTGAATGAAAATAAACTGAAGGATTACCAGAACATGCCAGAACAGATTAAATCCCTTTTTGCGCCGCGCGCCGAAGCCCCGGTGAATCAGCCACAGCAACCTGCGCCGGTACAGGCAAACCTTAACCCGCCAGCACCACAACAGCCCGCGCCGCAGATGACAAACATCGATATCACCGCGCTGGCCCAGCAGCTGCAGCAGCAGATGCAGACGGCAAACGCGGAGCGCGTGAATTCTGTCTCAGCCGTGTTTGAGGCGTTCCCGGCCTTCGCGACGCTGAAGGCGGAATGCCTTGCTGACTTCACCTGCAACGCCGAAAAGGCCCGCGACAAACTGCTGCAGGCGCTGGCGGCGGGGACCACCCCAAGCGCCGGTCCGGGGGCCATTCACCTCCACGCCGGCAACGGTAATCTGGTCGGTGACTCCATCCGCGCGGCTATCATGACCCGTGCGGGTTATGCGCAGGCTGAGAAAGATAACGCCTACAATGGTTACACCCTGCGAGAGCTGGCGCGTGCCTCCCTGGTGGATCGTGGAATTGGCATTTCCGGTCACGCGGCGCCGCTGGCGATGGTCGGACTGGCGTTCACCCACAGCAGCAGCGATTTCGGCAATATCCTGATGGATGTGGCGCATAAAGCTGCGCTGATGGGCTGGGATGAAGCCAGTGAAACCTTTGACCAGTGGACCCGCAAGGGCACGCTGACCGATTTCAAAACCGCGCACCGCGTTGGCCTAGAAGCCTTCCCGACCCTGCGCAAGGTACGCGCCGGGGCGGAATATAAGTATGTCACGCTGAAAGATCGCGGCGAACCGATTGCCCTGGCCACTTATGGCGAACTGTTCAGCCTTGACCGTCAGACCATCATCAACGATGACCTGGACATGCTGACCCGTATTCCGATGGCGATGGGCGGCGCGGCGCGTGCCACCATCGGCGATCTGGTATGGGCGGTGCTGACCAGCAACCCGAAAATGTCGGACGGCAAGCCGTTGTTCCATGCCGATCACGGCAACCTGGTCTCTGCCGACCTGAGTATCGAAGGGCTGGATTCCGCACGCCAGGCGATGCTGCTGCAGAAATCCGGCGATCGCCGCCTGAACATTCGCCCGGCCTTTATGCTGACGCCGGTGGCGATTGAGTCACGCGCGAATCAGTTGATCAAATCGGCCAGCGTGCCGGGTGCGGATGCCAACAGCGGCATTTCCAACCCGATCCAGAACTTCGCCACGGTACTTTCTGAGGCGCGACTGGATGACAGCAGCCCGACCGATTACTACCTGGCGGCTGCGAAGGGGCGCGACACCATTGAGGTGGCCTATCTCGACGGCATCGACACCCCGTATCTGGAGCAGCAGCAGGGCTTCACCGTTGACGGTGCCGCCTTCAAGGTGCGCATCGATGCCGGGGTGGCCGCGCTTGACCACCGTGGCATGGTGAAAGTCACCAAAAAATAACGACCGTCATCTGACGGTTTTTTTATACCCGGGGTGGTGCTGACCGCCCCTTTTCTTTGCGGAGAATAACAATGGCGACAAATTATTATCAGGACGGCACCACGATGGACTGGAGTAACAGCACGGGTAAGGACGTGAAATCCGGCGATCCGGTGGCGGTCGGGCAGTTTATGGGCGTGGCACACGGGGATATCCCGGATGGCGGGGAAGGCGTTCTGCATACCACGGGGGTCTTTGTGCTGCCTAAAGTGGCGGACGAAACCTGGCAGCGCGGCACAAAACTGTACCTTAACGATGCCGGGCTGCTGACGGCGGTGAAGCCTGCCGACGACGCGCTGGTGGTGGCGGGCACGGCGTGGATCACCAACAACCCCGGCGAAACCGAAACCCGCGTGCGCCTGGGGTTCTGATGAACCGCTTTCGTCAACGTCTGTTAAACGCAGATGCCCGGATCTCCCGGGCATTTGCCGAAGAGGTGCCTGCCGTCCTGTCTATCGACGCTGAGTTGCGTCCTGTTACCGTGATTTTCGAGACGCCTGATGCCCCGGTTGACGTGCCCGGCGGGGGGCAAATTCAGGATCGCTCTCCGGCATTCAGCGCGATGACCGCCGATATCGCGGGGCTTGAGAAGCACCACGGCGTGGAGATCAACGGCGCGGCTTATCGTGTGACGCACGTCGGGACTGATGAAGAAGGCCGTACCCGCGTCACGCTGGCGTATGGCGCACCGGGTAAGGTGCAGCCGGATATCAATAAGTGGAGCTGACATGGCGCGTGAGTCCAGACTGCGACGGGATTTGCCTGTCGATATCGATGTGGATGCCATCTGGCGGATAGCGGAGCACATCGGTGCCACCCATAAACAGTTTCGGGCTGCGTACTCTCGCGCCCTGAAACGTACCGCCGCCACCTTGCGTAAAAAAGCGATGGCAGACCTGAAAGACGGGCTGGCGCCACGCAGCCTGGATCTGGTGCGCCGGCGTCTGCTTTCCTTTCGTCTTGATCGCGCTTCTCAATCACAACTGGATAATTTTCGTCTCTGGTTTGGTCTCAATGCCATCAAGGTAAAAGACCTGAAAGGCCGGATTAACGGGCGGGTCAGGCCTCACCATACCCGGCGGGATAAATCCACCGGGCGGTATATAAAGGCGCGACGTCAGGCAGAAAACGCCGGATTCACCCCAAAGGGCAGCCTGCTTTCCCCGCGCACGTTTGAAAACGGGGAGGTGGCGCGCTCCCGCCGTGAAAACCGGCGGACGGTGGTTATTCGCGATCCGGATACCCGTCGTACCCGCGAGGCGGAAGTTGATATTTATGAGCCGATGCTGAACTACATCGAGGATAACGCCTTTGCTGAGGCGATGGAGATTTTCATGCATCACTTTGAAACCGATCTGCGCGGGCGCGTGAAAGCCCGTATATCTGTCTGAGGTAAACCATGGCTGAGCCATTGCTGCTGGGGCAGTATCACGATGCTGTCACCGGCGCGCTGAAAAAAATTGACTGGGTGCGCGACGCCGATGCTTATCCGGAAAAAAATGTACCCCGATTTACCGGACTGACCACCCCGGCGGTCTATTTCTCCATTAACGGCTGGGAACAGGGCGGGGGCAACGAGGGGCAGCTCAACGTTAATCTGTCCTGTGATTTGTTCGTGGTGGTGGATGCGGCAGGGGCAGGTGTCAGTCGCCCGGAAATTTTCCTGCGCACGGCGGCCGCAGATATCACGCAGTGGATTGACGGCCAGCAGTTCGGCCTGACCCATCTGGAGCCAGCCATCTTTATCGATGCAGCACGCGATGAGTTTGATCCGCGCATGGATGATTACCTGGTCTGGCGAATCTCCTTCACACAGTCAGCCGCCTTTGGTGCGGATCCGTTTGCACAGCTGAATGCCCCGCTGAAAGCGGCCTGGCTGGGCAAGGCACCGGATATCGGTCGGGCGCATGTGGACGATTACCGGCTGATATACGAGGCAAAACCTGATGAGTGATATTGAGGGCGATTTACAGCGCCGTCTGGCGAATATTGTGCGTCGTGGGGTTATTCATTCCGTTAAGCATGACGGTATACCGAAATGCCGGGTTGATCTGGGCGATATCGTCACCACCTGGCTGCCGCTCTGCCAGGGCTTTTCGGGTACTAACCGGGCTGACTCCAATCCGTATGCGGTCGGGGATGCGGTCACGGTACTGTCGGAGGCGGGCGAGCTGAATAATGGTCGGGTGTTTCCCGGCTGGAATACCGGCGGTCTGCCGGTACCGGAGGGTAGCGACAGTGAACATATCACCCGCTACGGCGACGGTACCGAGATTCGCTATGACCGGGCGGCGCATGCCCTGACCATCACGCTGGCGGAGAACGGCACCTACAAAATCATCGGGAAAGGCACGCTGGACGGCCCGGTGGAAATCACCGACACCCTGACCGTTCAGGGGAAAACGCAGATAAATGCCGACACGAACGTGGCCGGAAATATCGGTGCGACACAGGAGATTTCGGACGGTACCGGGAAAATGAGCGGGATCCGCGAAACCTACAACGGCCATAACCATAAAGAAAATGGTGACGGCGGTGGTACCACGAATCCCCCCAATCAGAAAATGTGACCTGCCGCGGCAGGTTTTTTTATGCCTGGAGAAAATAAATGGCGAATTTACATGGTGTGGAAACGATCGAGCTGACATCCGGTACGGTCGCGGTCACGACGATCCAGACGGCCATTATCGGTCTGGTGGGTACTGCGCCTGATGCCTCTGTCGGTACGCCGGCCAGTGTCAGCACAGGAACCCCCATTCTGGATAACGTTGTGGATTTTGCCGCGAAAATCACCGGCAGGGCAGGCAACGTGGTGGTGGTTGAGGCGGTAGCCGGTATTCCCGATGCGGAAAATCCTGCAGCGATTGAGACTTCCGCTGTCTGGAACGCGGCGGCATTAACGCTGACCATCACGCTTGGCTGCGATGAAGCCGGCAAGCTGACGGCAACCCCTTCAGACGTTGTTGCTGCGGTGAGTGCGGTGGCTGACGTGAAAGTGAGCGCAACGGGAAGTGGCGATGGCGTTGTTACACCGTTCAGGCAGCAGCTTGAAGGCGGCGAGGATGAGCCGTTCCCGCTGAATACGCCCGTTGCGATTGTCGGTACCACGATGCTTTCCCGTCTCGGTGATAAAGGCACGCTGAAACAGGCGCTCACCGAAATCAATGATCAGCGAAATGCCCTGACGGTGGTGGTGCGTGTGGCGGAGGAAACCGATGAAGCGAGGATCCGCGCGGCTGTGCTGGCAGGAATTGGGGCGCTGTCATCGGCGAAATCCGTGACGACGTACCAGCCCCGAATCGTGATTGCGCCGGGATTCAGTGAGGATGATGCGGTGGGCAAGGCGCTGGAAACCGTTGCCGGCAAGCTGCGGGCGGTGGCGTATGTTGACTGTGAATCCGGTGCCACGCTGCAGGAGGTTGTGCAGCGTCGTCAGTCTTACGGTACCCGCACCGAGCTGCTGCGCCCGCGCGTTCAGGTCAGCAACGCCGACGGCCAGCTGATCTATCGTCCGTATTCTGCCTTTGCGGCAGGGCTGCGCGCCCGAATCGACTTTGAGAAGGGCTGGTGGTGGAGTAAATCCAACCAGGACATCAACAATATCCTCGGGGTGGAGCAAATCGACGAGTTCATTCTCGGCGATGAAAACTGCGACGCGAACCTGCTCAACATGCAGAACGTGTCCACCATTATTCGCCGTGCCGGGTTTAAGCATTGGGGGAACCGCCTGTGCGGTACCAACCCGCAGTGGCGCTTTGAATCGGTTCGCCGTACCGCCGACGTCATCGAGGACAGTATTCAGGAAACGATGCTGGAGTACGTTGACCGTCCGCTGGACCGGGAGAACGCTGACGACATTATTGGCACGATCAACGCCTATATGCGCCAGCTGGTCGGGCTCGGCGCCATTTTTGGCGGCCGCGCCTGGCTGGATGAGGAGCTTAACACCGCTGAGAGCATGGCGGCGGGCGTGCTGTACATCAACTATGACTTTGGTCCGAAATCGCCGACTGAGCTTATCAGCCTGCGCGTCCGGGTGAATAACAACTATGCGCTTGAGGAGATGCTGGCAGCATGAGCGAAAAAAACACATTACGCGTCTGGACCTTCTTCCGGCAGGGGGTCCGCATTCAGGGCGCGCATGAATTCACACCGCCGACACTGTCCATTGTCAAAACTGACCTGCGCACCGGCGCACAGGACGCACCCACACCCGTGGATGACGGTATGGAGGCGCTGACCTGCCAGCTGAAATTCTACGGTGTGGATACGGACATGCTGACTGCCTTCGGTTTTGTCAGCGGCAGCCGCCCGCGCTTTACGGCGTATCAGGGCTATCTGGCGAACGGTACCGCGCTCGGCACCATTGAGGAGATTGAAGGCTTTGTGCAGACCGTCACCCCGGATGCACGAGGCAAGGACAGTCTGTCTGAAAACGCCATCACGGTGGAGATCGCGGTGAGCTATTACCGCCAGACCAAAGACGGCCGGGAGCTTTTTGCCATCGATACCGAGCGCTTCGCGCGCCGGGTGAATGGCGTGGATGTTCTGTCCGGCCTGGCGGCTAAAGTCCGTCTCTGAGTTTTTCTTCCTTTATATAACTCTGTAACGGCCTGCGGGCCGTTTTTACTTTCCGGAGCGTGTTATGAATTTTCCTGGTGAAACCCGTGTAATCAAACTGTATTCCCCCGTCACGCTTGAAAATGGCAGTGCGCTCAACCAGGTGACACTGCGCGAGCCGCTGGTACGTGACCGTATCGCCTTTTCCAAAGACCGCGGCAGTGAAGAAGAAAAAGAAGCACGCATGATTGCGCTGCTGTGCAACCTCAGCGAGCAGGATATCTGGCAGCTGACGGCGGCGGATTATGCGCAGCTGCTGGACGCGTTTAATGTTTTTATGCTCCCGCCCGGGAAGCGACCGAAAGAGGACTGATCCGGGCGATGCGTTTTCTGGGGCGGCGCCTGCATTTTCCCATGACGGAATATCTGGATATGCCGTTCAGCGTGTTTTCAGATTTTCTCACCGACGAAGTGGAGGCGGTAAACCGTGGCCGGATTAAGCCAGAACCTTAAGGCCGTCATTACCTTTGGCGGCAGTATCGACAGCTCCTGGAATCGTTCAGCGAACAGCCTGCAAAAGAGCCTGAAGGACGTCGGGAAGCAGTCAGAAAAGCTGACGAAAGACCAGACTAAGCTGGCGGCAGAGATTAAGCGCGCGAAGCTGGCAGGGCAAAGCCTGGGCGACCTTAAACGGCGTTACAGTGACGTGTCCCGGGAAATCCGCAAAACGGAGGCCGAGCAGCAGAAGCTGAATCAGCAGATGCAGAAGGCACAACGGCTGGCAGCATTTAAGGGGGCAGGGAAGGGGCTGTTTCGCCGTGGGCTCGGTATGGCCGGACAGCTGGGCGGGATGGTGGCGCCCGGGCTGGCGATTGGCGGTGGTGGCGTGGTGGCTTCCGCCCTGGGCACCCTGATTGCTCCGGCGGCCACCAACGAAGAAACGGCCCGACGCGCTGGCGTGGCAAAAAGCTATGGCGTCGATATCCCGACGTTTGATGCCTGGGACACCCTCGCGAAACAGTACGACATGAACGGGGAGAACATCGGCGATCTGTTTGAGGAGTATCTGCATAAGTCGGGGGAGTACAAGCAGAACGGCAAGCAGGGCTCGCTGCAGGATGCGTTTGAAACGCTGGGCTTCAAAGCAGGTGATTTTGCCGGCCTCAGCGATATGGCGCAGTTCGAAAAAATCGTCGAGCGTGCGCTCAGCCTGCAGGATGAGTCGAAGGCCTCGTTTGCACTGGATTCGCTGTTTGGCGGTGAGGCCAGCAAACTGCTGATGCTGCTGAAGCAGTCCGGCAAGAGCTACCGGGATCTGATGGATGAGCAGCGGCGCTATAACCTCGTCACGAAAGAGGGCGCCGAAGGGGCGATGGCAGGGAATCGCGCCGTCACGAACCTGCGCACCGTCTTCACCTCCGCTCTGGCGGAAATCTCCGGTCAGCTGGGTAACGAGCTGGCCCCGGATATCCGCCGTCTGACGGACGATATGGCGGAGTGGTTTAAGGGCGGCGGGATCAAACGTATCGTCAGCTTCCTGCGCAATGACCTGTACCCCGGCGTGCTGACGTTCGGCCAGGGGATTGTTTTCGTCGGAAAAGTGGCCTACGCGCTGGCGAAAAAACTGTCCTGGCTGCTGCCGGATGAGCGAAGCGATCAGCGGGACGTGCTCAAATCGCTGGCCATGACCGGCTCGGTTGATATCGCGCGCATGACGGCGCAGCGCAACGGTCAGGGAGAGTGGTTCGAACAGCAGCTGAAGGAAAAGCCGGATCTGCCGGACGATGTGAAGCAATCTTACCGGGATACGCGGGGCTTTTTCCGCGATGACGAGGACGCTTTCAACAATACGCTCGATAAATATGTGACGCCGGAAAGCAGCGCCGCGCCGTTCTCCTGGGATTCTGCCCTCAACCAGAACAAGGGGGCGCCGGCGCAGCCCGGGCGTGAAACATCCGGGCAGTCTGCCGGTGCCTGGGATAATTACAGACTCCCTTCCTTACCTGCGTTTGAAAAAAGCCTCAACTGGCCCGTAGCGGAGAAACCGACAGGATCTTCAGTTAATCCTTCACCGGCTAACCCGATGGTGAATGTTGATGTTTATCCTTCATCCGAAACTGGCGGGATGCGGGATCCGTTCACTGATAATCAACGCCACCGGGATAACCGCGCGGATGTTCTGCTTTACCCGCCTGATATTGCCCAGCCCCGGTATCCAGCCCCGGATCCTGCCCCGCCGGCAGGCCAGTCAGGCCAGGAGGGGGGCAATGACTGGGACATGTTGCTTCAGAAGCTGGATTCAGCGGACAAAGCGCCACCTCCCCGGCAACTGACCGACAACCGTCGTTTCGAATTTCATTATGAAATTCACGGCGCACCGGGGCAGGACGAACGGGCAATCGGGGATGAGGTTGTCGCGGTGACTAAAACCAATCCGGTATTTAACGGTGACAGCAGCATGCTGGACGGAGGGCAAATCTGGTGAGTGAAATTATTCCGGTCTTTGAAGACTTCGGGCAGTCCCGGTCCAGCGCGGTTCGTGGCGCACAGGCTGCCCGGGTGATGATGATGCTGGGCGACTTTGCCTTTTCCATCGACACCACGGCTTACAACCAGCTGACCCGCGAGGCCAGCTGGCGATGGAGCGAGCAGGAGCGGATCGGCAAACAGGACCTGTTGCAGTATACCGGCAAGCCCGGGCGCACTGTCCGGCTTGAGGGAGAGTCGCATGCGTTCTTCCGAAAGGGGGTGGATGCCGTTAACGATCTCTACGATCTCGCAGACCAGAACAAGCCGCAGCAGCTGGTCAGTGGTGAAGGGGATGTGCTGGGCTGGTGGGTAGTGATCGACTTCTCCGACACGACCAGTCGATTCCTGCCTGGCGGTGGCCACCGCAATAAAAACTGGACGATGACGCTGAAACATTATGCAGACGATATATCAAACCCGTGACGGTGATGTGCTGGATGCTGTCTGCGCGACGCATTACGGCACGGAAAACCTTTCTTATATTGTGACGCAGGTACTTGAAGCAAATCCGGGGCTGGCCGATGTCGGTGCTGTTTATCCGTCAGGCCTGTTTATCACCCTGCCGGATCTGGCTCCGCCGGTTGAGGATTCTGCGTTCAGCCTGTGGGATTAAAATGACCGGACAGACTGTTAAACCCGAATATGCGCCCGCTTTCAGCGTCAGCGCGGAGGGAAAAGATATAACCCGCGCGCTGCAGCAAAGCCTGGCAGAGCTGACGCTGACCGATTACGGCGGCGCCACGGCAAAAGCGGATGAGCTGAAAATCACGCTGCTGTCGGAAACGCTCCCTTTACCGACAAAAGGTGCACGGCTACGCGTGGCGATGGGCTTCAACGACCAGCTGGTGGATAAGGGCTGGTTCGTGGTATCCGGCGTCGGCAGCAGTGGTCCGCCACGTCGTATCGAGATTTATGCCACCGCCGCGCCCATGAACGCGCAGAAACAGCCCGGTGATGTGCTCAGCCAGAAGACCCGAAGCTGGGATAACCTGCGACTGGCGGATCTGGTTAAAACCGTAGCCACCGAAAACGGTCTGGTACCGAAAGTGGCCACAGAGCTCGCCGATATCCATATTGACCATGTTGATCAGGTGGCAGAATCCGACGCCAATTTGCTGACCCGCCTTGCCAGAACGTGGAACGCCGTCAGCAAACCGTCGGGCGGTTACTGGCTGTTTCTGCGTCAGGGAGCCACGGCGAATGCTTCCGGCAAGCAGACAGGCGCACTGGTTATCACGCCTGAAGAGGTCTCCAGCTGGTCATACAACGAAGGCGAGCGGGGGAGTTCGACGGGTAAGGCGACCGCGAGCAGCGGTAAATCATCAGGCAAAATCGGTGTGCGTTATTACGATGAGGCTGACGGGAAGACCAAAACCACCACGGTTGACCATGACGGCCCCTCGATGGCGAATCCCTACACCCAGCCGGTAAAGGCCACCGCCGACCAGCAGGCAAAAGCGAAAAAAACGCAGGCCCGCCGCAATGAGCAGAAAATGACGGTAACCGGACCCTGCCGACCGAAACATGTTCCCCTCACCGCAGAATCTGGCGTATCAACGTCCGGCTTTGGCGAGCGGGAAGATCGCGCCTGGGTGGTGGAGTCACTGGTGTTTTCCCTGACGCCCGCCGGATTCAGCTACACGTACAACCTGGTGGTTGATATTCGCAAACCTGCGAAATCCTCAAAAAAATCCGGCAGCAAGGATAAGACCGGCCCGGATTACTTCGGCTAACCCTCAGCCATCCGACAAACAGATACGGAAAATACTATGAACGGTGTAAACAGCCGGACCGGGAAACGCCTGTCCGGTAGCGATCATTTGCGCCAGTCCGTCAGCGATATTCTCTCCACGCCCGTCGGCAGCCGTGTGCTGGTCCGTGATTATGGCAGTGACCTGTTTTCGCTGGTGGATAACCCCCGTGATGACCTGACCAGGCTTCGCATTATCGCCGCGACCGCCTCGGCGCTGGCACGCTGGGAACCCCGGCTTAAGGTCACGCGCGTTGTCGTTTCTTTCCCGGCTGACGAAACGGGGTGTGTGGTGGATATCGAAGGGATTAACAAAGAGAGCAATCTTCCTGTCAGCACCGGAGGCATACCGATTTATGGCAAGCAGCTATGACGTAATTAACCTGTCCGCCCTGGCGGTGCCGGATGCCATCGTGGTACCGGATGCCGCTGACATTTTTACCCGCTGGCTGGCGCGCCTGCGCGAACTGGATCCGGAATTTGATGCGCTGGTGGAATCTGACCCGGCGTATAAGCAGGGCGAAATCAACGCCTACCAGCTCACCCTGGCGTTCCAGCGGGTTAACGACGCGGTACGCGCAGTTTTCCTTGCCAGTGCCAGAAACACTGACCTGGACCAGCTGGGTGCGGCCTTTAACGTTTCCCGTCTGGTGATTAAACCCGGCGATCCGGATGCGGTGCCCCCCGTCGATCCTGTCTATGAAGATGACGACGCTTTTCGTGAGCGTATACAGCTTTCGTGGGCGCAGCTGAATACGGCCGGCGCGCGTAACGCATACCGCTTTCATGCCAAATCAGCGGATAACGATGTACTGGATGCTGATGCCTACGGGCCTGAGACACATAACCGCCCGGGCGAGGTGGATGTATACGTGCTCTCGCGCACCGGGAACGGTCAGGCAGGACTCATTCTTATTGAAACCGTCATGAACACACTGAGCGCGGATGAAGTCAGGCCGCTCACCGATTTTGTCAGCGTGAAAAGTGCCACCATCGCCAGTTATGCCGTCACGGCGGAGCTTGATATTCCTGACGGGCCGGATGCACAGACGGTGCTGGAAAACGCCATCAGCACGCTGACGAGCTACACCCTGCTGTCTCATCGCATTAACGCCATTGTACCGCTTTCCGCGATTTACTCGGCGCTTCAGCAGCCCGGTGTGGCCCGGGTCAGGTTGATCAGCCCGACGGCAGATCTGGAAGCTGCTGCGGGACAGGCCCCCTGGTGCAGCGAGATAAACGTCACGCGCAAAGGGGGCACCAGTGGATAAATTTCGCTCCCTGCTTCCCCCTTCAGCCATTCACCCGGAACGGGCTCTGGAGCAGGCCAGCTCAGAGCAGATCACGGCACTCGACACTGACATGGTCCGTAAGGTGAAAAACCCTGATACCTGCCCCGCACATCTGCTGCCCTGGCTTGCCTGGGAGTTTGCAGTGGATTCATGGGAAGAGGCCTGGACGGAAGAAGAGAAACGGCAGGTGATTAAGGATGCCGCTTATGTCCATCAGCATCGCGGTACCGCCGGTGCGGTCAGGCGGTCGCTGAGCGCCGTCAGCCTGCCGACCACCGTTGTGGAGTGGTGGGAGGATACACCGCGCAAGGATCCCTACACCTTCCGCGTGGAAGTTTACAGCATACAGGCCATTGATGAGGAACTGTACCAGCGCATACGCCGTCAGGTGGATAAAGCCAAAAACCTTCGCAGCCTGCTGACCACCATTGATGTGATCGCCGATCTGGGTGCGAAGGGAACCTATTACACGGGCGGTGCTGTTACCGCCTGGATTGATGTTGATATTAAGGCAGGAGTTTAGCCATGGCTGAGAAGTATTACAGCATTCTGACCAACAGAGGCAAGGAGCTGGAGGCTCAGTCCTCTGCGACCGGGAAGCCCGTCATTATTAAAGATTTTGTGGTGGGTGACGGGAACGGGCAGGCCGTTAAACCGGATCCGGCGCAGACGAAACTGATACGTGAAGTGTATCGCAACGCCATTTCTGCACTGCAGGTTTCGCCGGACCAGGCGAACCAGTTTTTCGCGCAACTGGTCCTGCCGGTTGCGGTTGGTGGATTCGTTGTCAGAGAGGTTGGTCTGCTGACCGATGCTGGGGAGCTGTATTCCGTTGCGAACTGCGCCGCCATCGAGAAGCCGGAAAACGGGGTCAGCGTGAGCCTGCAATACCATCTTGCGGTATCAGAGACGGCAAATGTTGAATTAAAAGTTGCGACCGGCGATGGTCTGTTCCTGCGGATCGATAAAAATCTTGCGGAGATAGCGGCGAAAGGCGAAGCTGCACAAAAAAGTTCACGTGAAGCCATTGGCGTGCTGGACGCCACAACTGCGCGTAAAGGTCTGGTCCAGCTCAGCAGCGCGACTGACAGTGCATCTGAGGCGCTGGCGGCCACGCCGAAAGCAGTTAAAGCTGCCTACGACCTTGCCAAAGGGAAATACACAGCACAGGACGCCACTACAACGCAAAAAGGTATCGTCCAGCTCAGTAGCGCAACTGACAGTGCGTCTGAGACGCTGGCGGCGACGCCGAAAGCCGTAAAGTCCGCGAATGACAACGCTAACGGGCGCGTACCATCAGGGCGTAAGGTAAATGGCCGGGCGCTGACGACTGATATCAATATCACGGCGCAGGACATTTTCAATGGTCAAGCGGTCGGCATAGGTGACGCTGCTGATTTGAATACCTACACCGTCCCTGGACTATATTATCAACCTGCAAATGCTCAGGCAGGTACAGGGAAAAATTACCCTGAACCTAATGCGGGTTCGTTGGAGGTATACAAACACGCAGGGATAACGCAGGTTTACAGGGTTTACAACAACTCGCGCCATTATATTCGCACGCTTTACAGCGGTACGTGGACAGCATGGTCATGGGTGTATGACACAACCCATAAACCAACAGCAGGGGATGTAGGGGCGCTGCCGATAACTGGTGGAACGGTTACTGGAAACGCAGTCGTAAATGGTACATTTGGCGTTGGGAATGGACGCAAGTTTGAAATAAGTTCACAGAATAGCTCGACTCTTAATACCGCCATGACACTTTGGGGCAATGCTGACAGGCCGACAGTATTAGAGTTCAAAGATTCTACAAGCTACCATTTTTATTCACAGAGAAATAAAGATGGTTCGATTTCTTTCCAGGTTAACGGACAAATTATTCCGGGGAATTTCACAAACTTTGACGCCCGCTACCAGGCTAAAGGCAACTATACCCCGGCGGGACAGGCTTACACAAAAGCTGAAAGTGATGGTAAATATCAGTTAAAGGGGAATTATGCTTTAGTCGGCGCGTCTTATACGAAGGCCGAGTCTGACGGGCGTTACCAGCCTAAAGGGAACTATACCCCTGCGGGTGAGGCTTATACCAAAGCACAGAGTGATGCGCGTTATGGTGTGGTAAATGGCCTACGCCGAGGCGGTCAACAGGTTCGAAATCCGACAGATGCCTGGTTTGGAAACTGGGAATCACCTGCAGGATGCGTTCTCACAGGGGTGAATATGGAAAACAGAAGTGATGGCCGAAAACTAGGTGTCTACTATCGTCAATTACAGTATTTAAATAAACAAACAAATGCTTGGGTCAATGTTGGAGATTAATAATGGATAAGTTTATCAATCCGGTAATATATAAAAAAGAGCAAGCGGAAATTGAAGGCATGCTCAGGACTGGACTGTATTTTCAGGATGAAAGTGGGAGGGACTGGTATGAAACTCTGCGCACTTGGAAAGGTGCGGTAGCTACCGATGAGAATGGAATAGTAGTTGCCTGTGAGAGTGATGTCTCATTTATGGGTATGCAGGAAGGGCGAAATGTATATGAGATCAACCCAGCTGACATCCCGGCTAATGTGTTAGGGAATTTCAAGTTTTCGGAGGGTACTTTTATTGATATCCGTCCAAGCGATGCCGACGTTGCGGAGCAAAAGAAAAGTGAATTAATGGCGGTTGCGGAAAGAGCTATTGCCCCGCTTCAGGATGCCGTTGATTTAGATATTGCAACTACTGAAGAAAAAGAATCGTTGTTAGCATGGAAAAAATACCGGGTGCTTCTCAATCGGGTTAATGTAAGGGAAGCTCCCGATTTATACTGGCCTGAAACCCCACAATAAATAAGATTATTTTAATTTAATTATCTGTTTCTTCTCAGTGAAAACGACAGAGTTATTGGGGATGTCTTTGTTAATAAAACTCATTGCTCCAATTGAAACATTATCCCCAATGGTTAGATTGTGACCGATTATACATGTGCCGGTACCGATCTCAACATTATCACCGATTCTTATAATCGGGTCATTAAAATGCTCACCAACTCCGCCACCAATGCCGATAGTGCAGTTGTGGCGGATTTTAAAATTACTGCCGATTACAGAGCAGCCGTTTATCGCTACTGATAAAAAATGGGTTACAACAAGCCCGGGTTCGATTGTTGCGGGTAGTTGGATTTCTGTGTTGTATTTATGAATTAGCTTCCTGTTGATGTGGCGGGCAATGTTTTTCTTAAATGAACCACCGCTATGGAAAAGATAGGACGCAATTCGCCACCAGAAATTAAAGCGTCTATCTGGACATTTGAATGCTTTGTGTAGCACTTTCAACCATGAAAACGATTTGTTACTCATTATGACTTCTTGGCGAAGGCATTCATGTAAGTGATTTTTTAATGTTTGTTTATTCATCTATGGAAACTCTGTTTTTTGAGTGTGGCTTGTTATTTGTGATGGTAAAAGTCCTGTCGCAAAGAACAACAGGACTTTAATAACAGATGATTATCTGTATGACTACCGACAACACTACATTTAATCAACGCTAGGCCAATACCCTGACACTGATCATAGAATAAAGTTTTTATACTTATCCTTGTTGTCAACAAGATACTTAGGGAACTCTGGCGTTTTAAGTTCCTGTTGGATTAGTTTTCTATCTCGCCCCCAGATATCCTCAGCATTTTTTAACACTTTCTTGATATGCTCTGGGTTGTTAAAGTCGGGTGTGTTATATTCTTGATGCGAGATGGTCGACATCTTTTCAGAGATGCGTTCTGGAGTCATAACCCATGAAAAGTGCCAACCACCATTATCGATGACTTTATTGTTGAATTTGAACCAATTCCACTTGAACCATGACCATTTTTTAAATATGCGGTTACGCTTAATGTTTCTGAAAGTCTCTGGCTCACCATCAAAAAACTCCAACAGGTTTTTATATGTTGTTGCTCTTGGGAGTGTGCACTTACGGGGAGTGCCATCTTCGTTGAACACTTGCATATTGAACTGATAGTTATAAAAATTTTGATGGATGGTAGTGCACAAATGACGAGGGTTTATTTTTTTGATCGCTTCTGGTTTGAAGATTTCATCAACGTCAGAAACAATGATTATATCGTCAGGTTTTGCATCTACCAGACCTTGCATAATACTATTACGGTGGTTCGCTTCCACTTCCCATGGGTCAACTTCATAATCAGGGCTGTATTTTGTTCCTGGTAATTTCGTCGGTTCAGTGTCGTTTACAACGTAAATGATTTTATCGGCAAATGCCTTGAATTTATCAATATTGAAATTTAATGGTTTGGGACGACCCGTAAAAGTGAACTTTGATTCAACAATAACAAACTTATCTACAACATTAGCCAAAGTGTTTAGACGAATGTCTAACAACATATCTTCATCGTAATAGAGAAAGCAGTCATAAATCATTGTGTAAATCCTTATAATTTGCGCGCATTCCGGCGCTTTCGCCAGTACGTATTAATTGCTCTATGGTAACTTATCAGTCCCACTGGCACCTAATCAAAAGCCTCTTTCGAGGTTTATCGTTTTTGTAGTCCGACAACTTTATCTGCTGCGACGCGGGACAGGAAGCCAGAGCGACTGCCGTATTCTGGATGCGCGGCCACGAACTGATCGATACGGCGGATCAACAGAGACGGAAGTGTAACATTGATTTTTTCCGCTTTCCCCATCAGGCGTGTTATATCCACGTCTACCAGAGCCCATACAGCACCGGCGTATTCCGGATCAGATAGCCAGTTTTCGACGGTCGTAGCTTCTGGTACGGTCTCGCCATCTTCAACCAGTAATTCGATGTGTGCCTCGATCGCTTCACGTACGCTTTCAATCGCGTCCTGATAATCATCACCGCCAGAGAAGCAGCCAGGAATATCAGGTACGCGAACGCCGAAGGATGAATCGCCTTTATCAATAGCAACAGGGTACAACATGTAAACCTCCAGTAGGGGGGCTTAGAGCCCCGCCTGTTTTTTGATGCTTTTCAGTGTTGGTAACGGTATGTCTTTCTGTGGATGCTTTACCGTTACCAGCCCCTTTTTCGTTGGGTGTTTGAACTGGTGATGACTGCCTTTAACTCTCACAAGATACCACCCATCGGCTTCTATCATTGCTATTGCATTCCTGCTATCCATCCTCCGGCTCTCTGTGTTGTCTTGATGGAGTTATAATAACCCCAAGTGGTAAGGGCGTCAAGTGAAATGGGGTTATAGGGGTTATCAATGCAAAAGAAAACCGCCCGCAACTTGAAAGAGCGGGCGGTGGTGGCTGGTGATCGTCCGATAGTGCGAGTATTGAATGGTTACCAGCCAGTGAGGATTTTATCAGCGATCACTCAGCAGGTAACGTTCGGGAAACGACTGCTTGCAATTTTGGTTGCTGTGGATATTGCATGGGCCGCTTCTTTGAAAAAGCGGGGCGAGGCAAGCTCCCATTGACCGTCTTTATGAACGAAAAGCAAATAATCCGGGATGGTGTCTGGATCACGGACAACAGCAAAGGTGAGCATGTCACTTGAGGCATTCGGCAATCGGTTGTCAGGCGGGAAGTAGATGCGCGCCCCTGCGATGATGATATTGTCCATATTAGAAGAACCAGTCATCAGCGGACTCCCATGTTTCTTTCAGGACGTTTTCAACGTTCTTCTTGGCTGAGTCTTTATCGGTCGTGCGAAGAACTGACAGGCCATCGCTTCCGGCTGGTTTAACGATGACCTCAACATCCTGATATTCCTTGCTTAAGCGCCTTTCCATTTCAGCCTGCAGCGCAGCTGGAGCTTTGCTGGGAAGCTTCGAGAACTTCTCTTTTGCAATACTGATTTCGACACGCATAAAACCTCCTTTTACTGGTTGGATATACAGTTAATATTTAGCTGGTTATACATACAGTGTCAAGGTTTTGCATGTTGGTGTAACACCCTAATTATTCCCCAGTTTTTCCCCTCCCAAATTTCAGGCATAAAAAAACCAACCGTAAGAGATTGGTTTTATTTAATATTTTTTGTCAATTGGTGGGCTGGCGGAAGTTGAACCTGCAGCGCAGCATTTCGTTTAGTCGCTGCTTCTGGATTTTTGTAGTTGTTCAAGTCTAGCGTGCAGCGATTTAGGGAATAGCTCTGTATAAACCTGCCACAGTACATTCAATGATCTATGCCCCGTCACCTGGGCAACTTCCTCAATACTGAATCCGGCTTCAAAAAGTCGACTCGCACCTTCCCGCCTCATATCGTGATAACGCAGATCCTCAATTCCAAGCGCGCTTCTTACCCTCTGAAAACCAGCAGTTACTGAGCCGCTAATGTAGGGGAAGATCAGCTCTGATTTGCGCGGCTGCCGCTGAACGATATCCCATGCCTCTCCGAGCAAAGCGACATTCATATGATTGCCTTCCTTCTTCCGTGGATCCTTCCTGTCCCTCACAAGCACAGATTTTTGCTTTTCGTCGATATCATCCCACCGCAGGCGGCAAACTTCGCCAATACGCATGCACGATAAAACTGAAAACATCAGAATGTCTACGAACGGGATTTTTGAGGCTCTGTGTTCTGAACGTTGTTTTAATCCTTCGATCAGCATGTCCAGTTCTTCAGATGCTGGCCGGCGGCTACGGCGATTTGATTTCCCAATCAGCCCAAGTTTAAGAAGGTGAGGGCGGGCCTCTTTTGCCGGGTTGCTGGTATAGTTAATGCCATACACAGGCTTTGCACAATCCAGCACGCTTCCAAGGTAGCTGACATCATGACTCACGGTCGCCGGGCCTGCTCCTGCATTATTCCGCAGTCGGCAATGCTCTATCACATCATTTGCGGTCAGTGAGAGCAAGGGGATGGCTGCTATATCACAGTCGACGAGCATATTCAGGACGTAGCTTTTTGTTCTCCCTGATTTGCCACCAGCGTTTGGATCGTTGATGTATTTTTGCAGCAGATCACGAACGGTGATTCCTGTTGCGTCGTCGGATGATGGGAGCCCATGAAGATCCAGCTCCTGCACGCGCTGATTTCCCCAGGTTTTTGCGTGCGCCTGCTTTGGAAATGTTTTGCTCTCTCTGTGTGTAACAACGCCTTTTTCTTTGATCAGGACGGTGCAACGATAGCGGGGAGTGCCGTCGGCTTTAAGTCGTTTCTCTATGTTATAATAGGCCATTCGCTCATCTCGTTAGAACAGGTTCCCATGCGTGTGGGGTCCTGAGTGGGAACCCAATGAGAGAAAAATATACGTAAATGTCAAAAAATGCACGGTAATCTTGAAATGATAAAAACCAACCAAACCAGCGCGACATCTGATAATTCTGGCAATCACTGGAGTGGTCGGTTTAGTGTGGCTCCTATGCTCGACTGGACGGACAGACACTGCCGCTATTTCCTGCGTCAGCTCTCCCGCCATACGCTGCTGTACACCGAAATGGTCACTACCGGCGCAATTATTCACGGCAAGGGCGATTATCTGGCGTACAGCGAAGAGGAGCATCCGGTTGCGCTGCAACTGGGTGGCAGCGATCCGGCTGCGCTGGCGCAGTGCGCGAAGCTGGCTGAAGAACGCGGCTATGACGAGATTAACCTCAACGTCGGTTGCCCGTCCGACCGTGTGCAAAGCGGTATGTTCGGCGCGTGTCTGATGGGTAATGCACATCTGGTGGCGGACTGTATCAAAGCGATGCGCGACGTCGTCTCTATCCCGGTTACGGTCAAAACCCGTATCGGCATAGACGACCAGGACAGCTACGAGTTTCTGTGTGATTTCATCAACACCGTATCAGGGAAGGGTGAATGCGAGATGTTTATCATCCACGCCCGTAAAGCCTGGCTCTCTGGCCTCAGCCCGAAAGAAAACCGCGAGATCCCGCCGCTGGACTACCCGCGCGTGTACCAGCTAAAACGCGACTTCCCGCACCTGACCATGTCGATCAACGGCGGTATAACGTCGCTGGACGAGGCCAAAGCGCATCTCGAACATATGGATGGCGTGATGGTCGGACGCGAGGCGTATCAGAATCCGGGTATTCTGGCGACGGTTGACCGGGAAATCTTTGGCGTTGACGGTGCTGACACCGATCCCGTGGCAGTAGTGCGCGCCATGTATCCGTACATTGAGCGCGAGCTGAGTCATGGTACGTATCTGGGCCACATTACCCGCCATATGCTTGGCCTGTTCCAGGGCATTCCTGGCGCGCGGCAGTGGCGTCGTTATCTCAGCGAAAACGCGCATAAGGCCGGTGCGGATATTGAGGTCCTTGAACACGCGCTGCGTCTGGTTGCGGATAAACGTTAAATTTCGCTAAAAGATGGTCAAATACGCCACGCCCTGCAACACATTGCGGGGCGTTTTGCTTTCAGAACAACGACTTATTTTTGGCATGTTTCTTGTAACGATCGCAGCATCATTCGGGAACTCGTGGGAGAGCACCATGCTGGAACTACTTTTTGTGATTGGCTTCTTTATCATGCTGATGGTCACGGGCGTATCGCTGCTCGGTATCCTGGCCGCGCTCGTCGTGGCCACGGTGGTGATGTTTGTCGGCGGTTTATTTGCCCTGACGATTAAACTCTTGCCGTGGTTACTTCTGGCGATTGCGGTGGTATGGGCGATACGGGCGATTAAATCACCAAAACTGCCCACTTATCAGCGTAATAACCGCTTCCGTTACTAAGGTATTGAGGTGTACGTCACATACCTGCAACTTTTCCGGCAGCAATCCTTAGAACAGAATAGGATTTACTTATCGAATCTGTCACTATGGCTGCCGCTAAAGAATTCATCGAGCTGTACCCTACATACAGCCGAACTAAAAAAAGAAAGGGCTTCCCACGGGAAGCCCAATTTCTTTTTATGGCTCAGGGAATTAACAGACTTGATCCCTGCGTTGCCCGGCTCTCCAGCACCTCATGCGCGCGCTGCGCATCGGTCAGCGGATATTTCTGCGCCTCTGCCACATCCACTTTAATTACCCCACTGGCGATCAGCGAGAACAGCTCGTTGCTGGCTTCCTCAAGTTCTTCCCGGTTGGTGATGTAACCTTGCAGGGAAGGGCGAGTGACGTACAGTGACCCTTTCTGATTCAGAATGCCCAGGTTGACGCCGGTGACTGCCCCGGAGGCGTTACCGAAGCTCACCATCAGCCCGCGACGTTGCAGGCAGTCCAGCGAAGATTCCCAGGTGTCTTTCCCCACCGAGTCATACACCACGCGGACCTTTTTGCCGCCAGTGATCTCTTTCAGCCGCTCAACGATGCTCTCTTCCCGGTAGTTGATCACCTGCCATGCGCCCGCGTCCAGCGCGCGATGCGCTTTTTGCGCGCTGCCTGTGGTGCCGATCAGCTTCGCGCCCAGGGCTTTCGCCCACTGGCAGGCAATCAGCCCCACGCCACCTGCGGCTGCGTGAAACAGGAATTGCTCGTCAGGCTTAATTTCGTAGGTTTTGCGCAGCAGATAATAGACCGTCAGCCCTTTCAGGAATGAGGCGGCAGCCTGCTCGAAGCCGATCGCATTTGGCAGAAGCGCCGCTTTCTCGGCCGGAACGTTATGGATGGAGCTGTAAGCGCCCAGCGCCGACTGCGCGTACACCACGCGATCGCCTTCCTTAATGTGCTTAACCGCGCTGCCCACTTTGCTGACGATACCGGCCGCCTCGGTGCCCAGTCCGCTCGGCATCGACGGAGGCGGATAGAGGCCGCCGCGAATATAGGTATCGATGTAGTTAATGCCGATCGCTTTGTTTTCCACCTGGATTTCGTTCTCGCCAGGCGCAGCGGGGGTAAATTCCACCGCTTTGAGTACGTCAGGGCCACCATGCTTGTGAAATTCAATACGTGTTGCCATGCTTCCTCCAGAATGTGGTAATCTTTCGACCCACTCTTTATCTCGGTAACTCCATTCACTATGGCAGGAAACAAACCCTTCAACAAACAGACTGAACCTCGTGAGCGTGATTATCAGGTCGCCGGGTTAAAAGTCCCGCCGCACTCGATTGAAGCGGAACAGTCGGTGTTGGGCGGTTTAATGCTGGATAACGAACGCTGGGACGACGTCGCCGAGCGTGTTGTCGCGGAAGACTTCTATACCCGCCCGCACCGCCATATCTTTACGGAAATGGCGCGTTTGCAGGAGTCGGGCAGCCCTATCGACCTGATTACGCTCGCAGAATCGCTGGAGCGTCTGGGACAGCTCGACAGCGTCGGCGGATTTGCCTATCTGGCAGAACTGTCAAAAAACACGCCAAGTGCCGCGAACATCAGCGCTTACGCTGATATCGTTCGTGAACGTGCCGTTGTCCGCGAGATGATCTCGGTGGCGAATGAGATCGCTGAGGCCGGTTTCGATCCCCAGGGGCGCACCAGCGAAGATCTGCTCGACCTGGCGGAATCCCGCGTCTTTAAAATCGCCGAAAGCCGTGCGAACAAAGACGAAGGCCCGAAAAATATCGCCGATGTGCTCGACGCCACGGTTGCGCGTATTGAGCAGCTTTTCCAGCAGCCGCACGATGGCGTGACGGGGGTGAACACCGGTTATGACGATCTCAACAAGAAAACGGCAGGTCTTCAGCCATCGGATTTGATTATCGTCGCGGCGCGTCCGTCGATGGGTAAAACGACATTTGCGATGAACCTCGTCGAAAACGCGGCGATGTTGCAGGATAAGCCGGTGCTTATCTTCAGTCTTGAGATGCCCTCTGAACAGATCATGATGCGTTCTCTGGCGTCCCTGTCGCGTGTGGATCAGACCCGCATCCGTACCGGTCAGCTGGACGATGAGGACTGGGCGCGCATCTCGGGCACCATGGGGATTTTGCTGGAAAAACGGAACATCTATATCGATGACTCCTCCGGCCTGACGCCGACGGAAGTGCGCTCCCGCGCGCGCCGTATCGCCCGTGAACACGGTGGTATCGGCCTCATCATGATCGACTACCTTCAGCTGATGCGCGTTCCGTCGCTTTCCGACAATCGTACGCTGGAGATTGCCGAGATTTCCCGCTCGCTCAAGGCGTTAGCCAAAGAGCTGCACGTGCCGGTGGTGGCGCTATCGCAGCTTAACCGCTCTCTGGAACAACGTGCAGACAAGCGCCCGGTCAACTCCGACCTGCGTGAATCCGGCTCCATCGAGCAGGATGCCGACTTAATCATGTTCATCTACCGTGATGAGGTTTATCACGAGAACAGCGATCTGAAAGGGATCGCCGAAATTATTATTGGTAAGCAACGTAACGGCCCCATCGGTACGGTACGTCTGACCTTTAACGGCCAGTGGTCGCGTTTCGACAACTATGCCGGTCCTCAATATGATGATGAGTAATTTCTAAGGAATTCAAATGCAAGCGGCAACTGTTGTTATTAACCGCCGCGCTCTGCGACACAACCTGCAACGTCTGCGAGAACTGGCGCCCGCCAGTCAGCTCGTTGCAGTCGTGAAAGCGAACGCTTACGGACACGGTCTTCTTGAGACCGCGCGAACGCTCCCCGATGCCGACGCTTTTGGCGTCGCCCGTCTCGAAGAAGCTCTCCGCCTGCGCGCAGGTGGAATTACGCAACCGATACTGCTCCTGGAAGGCTTTTTTGAAGCCTCGGACCTGCCGACCATTGCCGATCAGCACCTGCACACGGCGGTGCATAACGAAGAACAGCTGGCCGCGCTGGAAACGGCTGAACTGAGCGAGCCGGTCACCGTCTGGATGAAGCTCGACACGGGCATGCACCGTCTGGGCGTGCGGCCGGAAAGCGCGGAGGCGTTTTATCAGCGTCTGAGTCAGTGCAAAAATGTGCGTCAGCCAGTGAATATCGTCAGCCACTTTGCCCGCGCCGATGAGCCTGAATGCGGCGCAACGGAACAGCAGCTTGATATCTTCAACACCTTCTGCGAAGGCAAACCGGGGATGCGCTCCATTGCGGCGTCCGGCGGGATCCTGCTATGGCCGCAGTCGCACTTCGACTGGGCGCGTCCGGGCATCATTCTTTATGGCGTTTCGCCGCTGGAGAACAAACCCTGGGGGCCGGACTTTGGCTTTAAGCCGGTTATGTCGCTGGTTTCAAAGCTGATTGCCGTGCGTGAGCACAAAGCGGGAGAGCCGGTGGGTTACGGCGGCACCTGGACCAGCGAGCACGACACGCGTCTTGGCGTGGTGGCGATGGGCTACGGCGACGGCTATCCCCGCGCCGCGCCAACTGGGACGCCGGTGCTGGTCAATGGACGCGAAGTAAAGATTGTCGGTCGCGTGGCGATGGACATGATTTGTGTTGATCTTGGGCCCGACGCGCAGGATAAAGCGGGGGACGATGCGGTGATGTGGGGTGAAGGCCTGCCGGTAGAGCGTATTGCTGAAATAACAAAAGTGAGTGCTTACGAACTTATCACGCGCCTTACCTCAAGGGTCGCAATGAAATACGTCGACTAAGCATGAGCGGGATGCGATGCATCCCGCTTCTGTTAACATCCCCTCGATCTTCTTCCGCTTCCGGTTTATTGTTGAATGCCCTGCCTCATAATAATCCGGAGAACATCGCGTGTTTCAGAAAGTAGACGCCTACGCCGGCGACCCTATCCTCTCCTTGATGGAGCGTTTCAAAGAAGATCCTCGCAGCGACAAAGTGAACCTCAGCATTGGTCTTTACTACAACGAAGACGGCATCATTCCTCAGTTGAAAGCCGTTGCCGAAGCTGAAGCGCGTCTGAACGCAACCCCGCACGGTGCTTCGCTTTATCTGCCGATGGAAGGATTAAACACCTATCGCAACACTATCGCGCCGCTGCTGTTTGGTGCGGACCACGCGGTGCTCGCGCAAAAGCGCGTGGCGACTATCCAGACGCTGGGTGGCTCGGGTGCGCTGAAGGTAGGCGCAGATTTCCTGAAAAAGTACTTCCCGGATTCCGGCGTGTGGGTCAGCGACCCGACGTGGGAAAACCACGTTGCGATCTTCGAGGGCGCGGGCTTTAAGGTGGCGACCTATCCGTGGTTCGACAGCGAAACCAACGGCGTGCGCGTTGATGCGCTGCTGGAAAAACTGAACATCCTGCCGGAGCGCAGTATCGTATTGCTGCATCCGTGCTGCCATAATCCGACCGGTGCGGACCTCACCAATGCCCAGTGGGATGCGGTGATCGAGATACTGAAGGCGCGTAACCTGATCCCGTTCCTCGACATCGCCTATCAGGGCTTTGGCGCGGGCATGGAGGAAGACGCCTACGCTATTCGCGCGATTGCCAGCGCGGGGCTTCCCGCTCTGGTCAGCAACTCGTTCTCAAAAATCTTCTCCCTGTACGGCGAGCGCGTTGGCGGCCTGTCCGTGGTGTGTGAAGACGCCGAAGCTGCGGGACGCGTACTCGGTCAACTGAAAGCGACGGTCCGCCGTATCTACTCCAGCCCGCCGAACTTTGGTGCGCAGGTGGTGGCGACAGTTCTCGGTGACGAAACGCTGAAAGCGTCCTGGCTTGCGGAAGTGGAAGCGATGCGTAAGCGCATCCTGTCGATGCGTCAGGAGCTGGTTAACGTCCTGAAAGAGGCCGTGCCTGGGCATAACTTTGATTATCTTCTCAAGCAACGCGGGATGTTCAGCTACACCGGACTGAGCGCAGCGCAGGTCGATCGCCTGCGCGAAGAGTTCGGCGTCTACCTGATCGCCAGCGGCCGTATGTGCGTGGCGGGTCTGAATGCAGGCAACGTCCAGCGCGTGGCGCAGGCGTTTGCATCCGTAATGTAAGTATTCACTTACTTGCATACTGTATGTAGGCCGGGTAAGGCGTAGCCGCCACCCGGCTTTTTTGTTCGCGCCGGTGCCAGTCATTGCCCGGTGGCGCCTCGCTTCCCGGACCTACACGTTTCTTCTGCGCTTTGTGATCGTCTTCTTTTTATTCAGCTTCATAAGTAAAAACTCCTTTCCTTCCCCTCCCGCTGGGGTTATGGTCGGATAGTTTTTTGACCATCCGCTCAAAATAAAACGATAACAAACTGAATATTCAGGGGAAAATATGCGCAAGATCACACTGGCGCTCAGCGCCGCCTGCTTATTGTTCTCGCTTAATAGCGCCGTTGTTGCGCGGGCTTCTGCACCCACGCCGCTTTACACCGGCACCACCGCCGCCATTCTTGCCGAACAGGCCCCCATTCACTGGGTTTCAGTGGCACAAATCGAAAATAGCCTGACGGGTCGCCCGCCGATGGCCGTGGGCTTCGATATTGACGATACCGTTCTCTTCTCCAGCCCCGGTTTCTGGCGCGGCAAAAAAACGTACTCCCCGGACAGCGAAGCCTATCTGAAAAACCCGGAATTCTGGGAAAAGATGAACAACGGCTGGGATGAGTTCAGTATCCCGAAAGAGGTTGCCCGCGCGCTGATCGCCATGCACGTAAAGCGCGGCGACAGCATTTATTTCGTGACCGGACGTAGCCAGACCAAAACCGAAACCGTCTCGAAAACGCTACAGGATGATTTCCTGATCCCGGCGGCCAGCATGAACCCGGTCATTTTTGCCGGGGACCAGGAAGGGCAAAACACCAAAACCCAGTGGCTGGAAAAGAAAAATATCAAAGTGTTCTACGGGGATTCAGATAACGACATCACCGCGGCGCAAGACGTGGGAGCCAGAGGCATCAGGGTGCTACGCGCCTCGAACTCCACCTACCGACCGCTGCCGATGGCCGGAAAATTTGGTGAAGAGGTGATCGTTAACTCTGAATACTGATGTATTAACGGCGGGGTGAATGCTTTTTTAAGCAAATCTCGCTGCGCGGGTTTTACCTTTCGCTTTCTTGCTGCACACTTAGAAAGATTCACCTTTCATAATGGAGCAGCACATGTGGTATCAACAGACCCTGACCTTAAGCGCAAAACCACGCGGATTTCACCTTGTGACGGACGAAGTCATCGGGCAAATCCGCGACCTGTCGCGCGTCAAAACGGGTTTACTGCATCTGCTGCTTCAGCACACGTCCGCCTCTCTCACGCTCAATGAAAATTGCGATCCCACCGTCCGGTCCGACATGGAGCACCATTTTCTGAAGAGCGTCCCGGATAACGCCCCGTATGAGCATGATTACGAGGGGGCGGACGATATGCCTTCGCACATCAAATCCTCTTTGCTGGGCGTCTCGCTGATGCTGCCGGTCCACAACGGACGGCTACAGCTGGGAACGTGGCAGGGGATCTGGCTGGGAGAACATCGCATTCACGGTGGTTCGCGTAAAATTATCGCAACGCTACAAGGGGAATAAAGATGACAATTTCGGAGATACTTCAGTACTGCATGAGCAAGCCGGGTGCGGAACAAAGCGTTCACAGCGACTGGAAAGCCACGCAGATCAAAGTGGGTGATGTGCTGTTCGCGATGGTGAAAGAGGTGGATGCGCGGCCTGCGGCATCACTGAAAACCAGTCCGGAACTGGCCGACTTACTGCGCCAGCAGCACGATGATGTCAGGCCAAGTAAGCATCTGAATAAAGCGCACTGGAGTACGGTGTTTCTCGACGGCTCGCTGCCAGATTCGCAAATTTACTACCTGGTGGATGCGTCGTATCTACAGGCGGTTGAACTGCTGCCGGAAACGATCCGACAGCAGCTCTCCGTGTGACGATTACAGCAACGGTTTGAGGAAGCGCGCGGTGTGCGAGGCTTCGCACTCTGCAACGGTCTCTGGCGTACCGGAGACGAGGATTTCACCGCCGCCGCTGCCGCCTTCCGGGCCGAGATCGACAATCCAGTCAGCGGTTTTAATCACGTCCAGGTTGTGCTCAATCACCACGATGGTGTTGCCCTGATCGCGCAACTGGTGCAGCACGTCCAGCAACTGCTGGATATCCGCAAAGTGCAGGCCGGTGGTCGGCTCATCCAGAATATACAGCGTCTGACCGGTACCGCGTTTGGACAGCTCACGCGCCAGCTTCACGCGCTGCGCTTCACCGCCGGACAGCGTTGTCGCTGACTGCCCCAGACGAATATAGGTCAGACCCACATCCATCAGGGTTTGCAGCTTACGCGCCAGCGCAGGGACGGCGTCAAAGAACTCGCGCGCCTCTTCGATGGTCATATCCAGCACTTCGTGGATAGTCTTGCCTTTGTACTTAATCTCCAGCGTTTCGCGGTTATAACGCTTACCTTTACACTGGTCGCACGGCACGTAGATATCCGGCAGGAAGTGCATCTCAACCTTGATTACGCCGTCGCCCTGGCACGCTTCACAGCGGCCGCCGCGCACGTTAAAGCTGAAACGGCCTGGCGTATAGCCGCGTGAACGCGCTTCCGGCACGCCGGCAAAGAGTTCACGTACGGGCGTAAAGACGCCGGTATAGGTCGCCGGGTTGGAACGCGGCGTACGGCCAATCGGGCTCTGATCGATGTCGATAACCTTGTCGAAATGCTCCAGCCCCTGAATGTCGCGGTACGGCGCAGGCTCGGCCAGCGTCGCGCCGTTCAGCGCCGTCTGCGCAATCGGGAACAGCGTATCGTTGATCAGCGTCGATTTACCGGAACCGGACACGCCGGTGATGCAGGTAAACAGCCCGACAGGCAGTGTGAGGGTCACGTCCTTCAGGTTGTTGCCGCGCGCGCCGGTCAGCTTCAGCACTTTTTCCGGGTTCGCCGCCACGCGCTGTTTCGGCACTTCAATTTTGCGCTTGCCGCTCATGTACTGGCCGGTCAGCGATTCAGGCACCGCCATGATGTCTTTCAGCGTCCCTTCCGCGACCACCTGGCCGCCGTGTACGCCTGCGCCCGGGCCGATGTCGATCACGTGGTCCGCGGCGCGGATCGCATCTTCGTCGTGCTCGACCACGATTACCGTGTTGCCGAGGTTACGCAGGTGAACCAGCGTGCCGAGCAGGCGTTCGTTGTCGCGCTGGTGCAGGCCGATAGACGGCTCATCCAGCACGTACATCACGCCGACTAAGCCCGCGCCAATCTGGCTCGCCAGACGGATACGCTGGGCTTCACCGCCGGACAGCGTTTCAGCCGAGCGGGAAAGCGTCAGGTAGTTCAGACCGACGTTCACGAGGAACTTGAGGCGATCGCCGATCTCTTTCAGCACTTTTTCAGCGATTTTCGCGCGCTGACCGGAGAGCTTCAGGTTGTTGAAGAAGTCCATCGCGTGGCCGATGCTCATGTCTGAGATGGTCGGCAGTGCCGTGTTTTCGACAAACACGTGACGCGCTTCGCGACGCAGACGTGTACCCTCGCAGGTGGCGCAGGAGCGGTTGCTGATGAACTTCGCCAGCTCCTCACGCACCGCGCTGGATTCGGTCTCTTTGTAGCGGCGCTCCATGTTGTGCAACACCCCTTCGAACGGGTGGCGACGCACGGAAGTGTCACCGCGATCGTTCATGTACTTGAACTCAATATTCTCTTTGCCGGAACCGAACAGGATCACTTTATGTACGTTCGCGCTCAGGCTGGCCCACGGGGCTTCAACGTCGAACTTATAGTGCTCAGCCAGCGATTTCAGCATCTGGAAGTAGTAAAAATTACGCTTATCCCAGCCGCGAATAGCGCCACCCGCCAGCGACAGTTCCGGGTTTTGGATCACACGGTCCGGGTCGAAATACTGCTGAACGCCCAGGCCGTCACAGGTCGGGCACGCGCCCGCCGGGTTGTTGAACGAGAACAGGCGCGGTTCCAGCTCGCGCATGCTGTAGCCGCAAATCGGGCAGGCAAAGTTGGCGGAGAAGAGCAGCTCTTCCGCTTTCGGGTCGTCCATATCGGAGACCACGGCCGTGCCGCCAGAGAGTTCCAGCGCCGTTTCAAAGGACTCCGCCAGACGCGTTGCCAGATCTTCACGTACCTTAAAGCGGTCAATCACCACTTCGATGGTGTGTTTCTTTTGCAGCTCCAGCTTTGGCGGATCGGACAGGTCACACACTTCGCCGTCGATACGGGCGCGGATATAGCCCTGGCTTGCCAGGTTCTCCAGCGTTTTGGTGTGCTCGCCCTTACGCTCTTTAATGATCGGCGCCAGCAGCATCAGGCGTTTGCCTTCCGGCTGCGACAGTACGTTATCCACCATCTGGCTGACGGTCTGGGCCGCCAGCGGGACGTCGTGGTCCGGGCAGCGCGGCTCGCCCACGCGCGCATACAGCAGACGCAGGTAGTCATGGATTTCGGTAATGGTACCGACCGTGGAGCGCGGGTTATGCGATGTGGATTTCTGCTCAATGGAGATAGCAGGGGACAACCCTTCAATGTGGTCGACATCCGGTTTTTCCATCAGCGACAGGAACTGACGCGCGTACGCCGAGAGCGATTCAACGTAACGACGCTGTCCTTCGGCATACAAAGTGTCGAAAGCCAGTGAGGATTTGCCAGACCCCGAAAGCCCGGTCACGACGATGAGTTTGTCGCGAGGGATTATGAGGTTGATATTCTTGAGATTATGGGTGCGGGCGCCCCGAACTTCGATCTTATCCATTCACCTTTCCCGGTTGGAACACGGATTGCCTGATTTGTTTGAAGGACAAACGGCTGTCAGAAACGGCTAATTATGACACAAAATGACCTGTTTGAATATACAGTATTGGAATGCATTTTCTGATCCACTGTGTAACAATGTCGAGTTCGCGGGAGAACTCTGGAACGTGCTACGCAACTATCAAAGTGCAGCATGGAAATGGTACACTCGCGCGTTTACACTATTAAGAAACGTATTCAGGAGACACGAACATGGCCAGCAGAGGCGTAAACAAGGTGATTCTCGTCGGTAATCTGGGCCAGGACCCGGAAGTACGCTACATGCCGAGTGGTGGCGCAGTTGCCAACATTACGCTGGCTACTTCCGAATCCTGGCGTGATAAAGCGACCGGAGAAATGAAAGAGCAGACCGAATGGCACCGCGTTGTGCTGTTTGGCAAACTGGCCGAAGTGGCCGGTGAGTATCTGCGTAAAGGTTCTCAGGTCTATATCGAAGGCCAGCTGCGTACCCGCAAATGGACCGACCAATCCGGCGCTGAGAAGTACACCACGGAAGTGGTGGTGAATGTGGGCGGCACCATGCAAATGCTGGGTGGCCGTCAGGGCGGTGGCGCACCGGCAGGTGGCGGTCAGAATCAGCAGCAGGGTGGTTGGGGTCAGCCTCAGCAGCCTCAGGGCGGCAACCAGTTCAGCGGCGGCGTGCAGTCCCGTCCGCAGCAGCAGTCTGCTCCGGCACCGTCTAACGAACCGCCAATGGATTTCGACGACGATATCCCGTTCTGATATCCAGACGCGTGAAAAACAAAAAACCCAGACAATGTCTGGGTTTTTTTATAACAGGCTATCAGGTAATCACCATCGGCCAGTCTGGCGGAGTGTGGCTCATGGCTTCAACCATCACCACTTTAATGTTTTCCCAGACGGCGGCAATGTCTACCAGCGTAATGCCAAGCAAACCTGTCGCGAACCAGCATGCGGCGCCCAACCCTAACAGGGTGCTAATCACAGCAAGACCTGCGTAGTCGGACTTTCGAAACTGAATGTTTAACGTGCTGGCCAGGAACATCAAAACCGCGCTCAACAACGGCCAGCGCAGGAGCACCATGCTGGTGGTAATGGTTGCCATAAAACCCATCCTCGACAAAACAGACGAACTGGAATGAAACAATGTTTCTCGTTACATAAGATGTGTGAACTATATCACATTTGCTGTTTTATTCGCCAGTATCCGCGTGAGGTAAAAGTGGGATTATTGCCGGGGAAAATATATCGTCGTCGCTCAGAACGACGTCTGGTCGGAATTTTTATTTTTATTTCATCCAGATAGTAAAACCTTTGCAAAACGCCATCGGCTGTATAGCGTTTACAGCAGTATATCTATGGATTATGCTTGTGTGGAACAATAAATGTACCCGCAAAAATAATTCATCGCATTGAATTAATTGACTTTTTTGGATTTTGTATTCTTTGTTTTACACTCGGCATGCTCTTTGATTTCGTGGTCTTATTCTTTTATTCAGATATGAATTATTGCGGTTGCTCTCTCGATTAATGACCTGCGAAAAGATAATGAAAGAAAAAAGACGCGAGATTATTAACGACAGCATGCAGGCGCTGCATGCCCTGGCGAAGCTGATGCCGCAACTCAACGCGCAGTGTTCGCCGGTTGAAATGCTGGAAATTATCAACAGCGCACTGGGGGCAAATCTCTCATGGGTCAGTGTCGAATCCGCAGACGGGCCGCGCGTGGTTTGTGCCGGCGACGTGACGTGTCACGCCTTTAACGTGGCGGATTTTCTTGCCAGCACCCTGTTGCAGCGGCATCACCGCGCCTGGCGGGTGATCTACTGGAAAGAGCATATTGGCCGGGCGGTATTTTCCCCTCAGCACCCAGGCTATGCGCGGCTGCAAAGCGGCGTGCTGTGTAAATTCTCAGCGCATGGCAGACAGTGCAGTGGTTATTTCTTTTTGGCTTTTAATGAAAAACTGACCTCGTTGCCGATACTGAAAAATATCGTGGTGGTATTGGTTGAGAAGCTAAAAGATTATTTTGATGACATCATCGTGCGGGAAAAAACGGCGCAGGAAATGCAGCGCGTCGTCACGCAATATAAAACCTTATTTGAGCGTGCTCCGGTATTAATGAACGCCTTTGACAGGCATAACCGGTGTGTATTGTGGAATGCCGAATGCGAAAAAGTCTTTGGCTGGAGTATGACTGAAATCGGCGAGCATCCCGATCCGCTGGCCCTGTTTTACCCGGATCCTGAGGAGCGACAGCGCGTGCAGGAGTCGGTTCGTTTCGCACCACTTAAGGATATGTACGAATGGCACCCGGTGCGTAAAGACGGGACGCAGTTAACCATTCTCTGGTCAAACATCCTTTTGCCGGATAACTCCATTCTCAACATTGGCCTGGATATCACCGAACGTAAAAAAGCAGAACAGCAGCTGACCGTCAAAGCCACCACGGACGATCTGACGGGCTGTCTGAATCGCTCGACAATCTTACAGCGTCTCAAAATAGCGCTGGCAGCCAGTTCGCCGCAGGATGTCAGTAGCCACTTCTGTCTCCTGATGTTCGATCTCGATTATTTCAAGCAGATCAACGATCGGTGGGGACATCAGGTTGGCGATGCGGCATTGATCCACTTTTGCGACCGTATTCGCGAGGTGAGCCCGGCCGGGTCGGCGCTGGGACGGGTGGGGGGCGAAGAGTTTGTTCTTCTGCTGGCGCACACGGATGGTATGGCCGCTACGTTGCTCTCTTCCCGGCTGCGTGCCGCGCTGATCTCAAAACCGCTGCGTGTGGGCGATAAAACGCTGGTACTCTCTTTCAGCGCCGGGGTGGTTGAAGTCTGTCAGGGGCAACGGGATACTTCTGCCATACTGATGCGTGCCGATAAGGCATTATATGACGCCAAGCGTACGGGAAGAGGAAAAACGGTCCTGGCGTCTGATTATTTATAAATCAGCATAAGAACAAAGAGCAGGCTATTTCAGCCAGCGAATTTTCCACACCTGTCGCGGGTAATTATTTTCCTTATCAGAAACGAAATGAATACTTTTAGTTTGGCTTACGGGAAAATATTATCGGCATCACGAATTTTAGGATTTTTAATACCAAAAGTCAGTTGCTAACTTCCCATGATTCATGCAACGTAATCACCTGTTTATCAAAGCAGCCGGTCTTCATTGCTACAGGCGTACAACATGCAGGGATACAGAGCGGGAAATGAATCGTAGCGCGCTGCGCAACATGCTCAAAGTGGTCGGGATTATCATGGTAGTTATGCTGCCGGTGATGCTTGCGCTATGGTTTGCCCAGCTTAGAGCCGTGTCGGAAATCAGCGCCCAGCTGCGCACGTTTGCTGAACTTGCTTTAAACAAAACTGAACGGGTTATTCAACAGGTTGATCTGGCCCGGGAAGACGCGGAAAAATATCAGGGAAAAGTGTGTACGCCGGAGCATCGTCAATATATGTTGAACGTTTCCCGCGGTCGTCTTTTTGTTGCCGATTTAATTTATGCTGAAGGCCAGTCGTTTCTCTGCTCGACCCTTTTTACGCCGGATCATCCTTACACCATTCCCGCTGCCAATTACACACGTAAACCCGACGTTGCTATCTATTATTTTCGCGATACGCCATTTTTTGATGGTTATAAAATGATATATATGCAGCGCGGAAATTATGTCGCAGTGGTCAACCCGCTTTCGTACAGTGAGGTGATGTCAGACGATCGTTCCCTGTCGTGGGGGGTGTATGACACCGTCAGCAATGCATTCTTTTCTGTAAGCCAGAAAGCCAATATTTCTTTATTGCATTCGATGCTTCGACATCAGGAAACGACTTTTCAGAAAGGTGACCGTTTTTATACGATCGTGAAATCCGGGCAGCGGCCGATTGCGGCCATCGTTTCAACCTCCAGCGCCCGTTTTTATAAAACGCTTTATCATCAGGCTACCCTGACGCTACCGCTGGGGATAATTTGCAGCATTATTATTCTGCTGGTGTGGTCGCGTACACACCGTGAATTCAATTCGCCTGGCCGACTTCTGCACCGGGCGCTGAATAAACGCCAGCTGTGCGTCCATTATCAGCCCATTATTGATATTAAAAATAACCAGTGCGTGGGGGCAGAGGCGTTGTTGCGCTGGCCTGGATTCAACGGTCAGGTTATGAGCCCGGCGGAATTTATTCCCCTGGCAGAAAAAGAGGGGATGATTGAGCGCATTACGGATTACGTCGTGGAGGAGGTGTTCAGCGATCTGGGCCATTTTCTTGCCGCTCATCCCGATCTGTATGTCTCGATTAACCTGTCGGCGTCGGATTTTCACTCTTCGCGTCTTATCGCCCTGATCTCCGACAAAGCCCGCTTTTACTCGGTTCGCGCGCAGCAAATCAAAATTGAGGTGACGGAGCGGGGGTTTATTGACGTGCCAAAAACCACGCCGGTCATTCAGGCGTTTCGCCAGGCGGGGTATGAAGTGGCGATTGATGATTTCGGAACCGGCTACTCTAACCTGCATAACCTCTATTCGCTGAACGTCGATATCCTGAAAATCGACAAATCCTTTATCGATACCTTAACCACCAACAGCACCAGCCACCTGATTGCCGAGCACATCATTGAGATGGCGCAAAGCCTGCGGCTGAAAACCATTGCGGAAGGGGTCGAGACGGGGGAGCAGGTGAGCTGGTTGCTGAAGCGTGGCGTGCAGTATTGTCAGGGATGGCACTTCGCGAAAGCGATGCCGCCCCAGGCATTTATGGCCTGGCAGCAGCAACCCTTGCGTTAACACGCATTAATTGAGCTGATGGCGGTAGTCGCTCGGCGTACGGTCAAACTCGCGGCGGAAGACGCGGGAAAAGGTCTGCTGCGACACATAGCCCAGATCCATTGCGATATCAAAAATGGGCCGCTGCGTTGAGCGTAACGCCTGCGCCGCCAGCAGGAGCCTGCGCTGGCGAATGTAATCACCCAGCGTTTGATGCATTACGGTGCGGAACATTCTCTGTAAATACCATTTCGAATAGCCCGACTTCTTAGCGACCACATCAATGTTCAACGGCTGGTCGATATGTTCATCAATCCATTCAATAAGTGTCTGAATAATTTGCTGATGCGACATAAGGTTACCCCTCTGTGGAGACATCTGTCCTGGTTGATTCGTCGTTTTCTCTGCGGGGGAGTATAATTCCTCAAGTTAACTTGAGGTAAAGAGGTTTTATGGAAAAGAGATTACCGCGCATCAAAGCGCTGTTAACCCCCGGTGAAGTGGCTAAGCGAAGCGGTGTGGCGGTGTCGGCACTCCACTTCTATGAAAGCAAAGGGTTAATAAAAAGTATCCGTAACGCCGGAAACCAGCGGCGCTACACCCGCGATGTGCTCCGCTACGTGGCGATCATCAAAATTGCGCAACGTATCGGCATTCCTCTGGCCACCATCGGTGACGCGTTCGGCGTATTGCCGGAAGGGCACTCGCTGAGCGCGAAGGAGTGGAAGCAGCTGTCGTCCCAGTGGCGAGAAGAGCTGGATCGTCGTATTCACACGCTGGTGGCCCTGCGCGATGAGCTGGACGGCTGCATTGGTTGCGGGTGTTTATCACGCAGCGATTGTCCGCTACGTAACCCGGGTGACAGGCTGGGCGAGCAGGGAACGGGGGCGCGGTTGCTGGAGGAGGATTGAGAGGTGTTTGCCGGGTGGCGCTTCGCTTACCCGGCCTACGCTCTCGGTTTTGCAGGCCGGGTAAGGCGCAGCCGCCACCCGGCAATAAGCATAAAGAACTAAAGCGCCACTAAGGGCGCTTTAGTTTTTTCCGGTCTTTGTCTTTCTCTCTATCCCGCTGGCTCACGGGAGGGTTTCCCCCGACATCAGTACCCCTCGTGTCGAGCTTGTGGAGGAGGTTCCGGTTTGTACTGACACTTTAATTCTATGCCCGGCCGCCGTTTTTGCCACCGGAGACGGTGAGATTTTAGCCGAATTTTTTTCGTGAAGTTGTTCAGTTTTCTATAGTTAAAAAGTATGAATCACCGGAGAACATCATGCTAACGGTCCACCACCTTAATCAGTCTCGTTCACATCGCGTCCTCTGGGCGCTGGAAGAGCTGGGTCTGACGTATGAGATTGTGCGCTACCAGCGCGAGAAATCCATGCTTGCACCGGATTCGCTCAAAAAAGTGCATCCGCTGGGGAAATCCCCGGTACTGGAAGATAACGGACTGGTGCTGGCCGAATCAGGCGCGATTCTGGAATATCTTCAGGAAACGTACGATTCGGCGTCACGATTCAAACCGTTAGATCCCGCCCATAAAGTGCAGTATCGCTTCTGGCTGCATTACGCTGAAGGGTCTTTGATGCCGCTCCTGTTAATGAAGCTGGTGTTTAACAGCCTCGGCAAACCACCCGTCCCGTTTGGCCTGCGCACGCTGGGTAAGGCGCTGGGGCAGGGGGTGCAAAAAGCGTATCTCAACCGCCAGCTGGAAACGCATGCGCGCTTTATTAACGATCATCTTGCCGAAAACAGCTGGTTTGCCGGCGACACGCTGACCATGGCTGATATCCAGATGAGTTTTCCCCTCTTCGCCCTGCTGGCGAGAGGCGGCATCGACAATCTCGACCACATAGCGGCGTGGAAACAGAGAGTGGAGGCACGTCCGGGCTGGCAGACAACGCTTGCGAAAGGCGGCCCGCTGACAATCCCCGGCGAGGGATGAAATGTAACGAAATTGCGCATGGACGATAACGTTTGCGCATCCTCTGCTTAATTCTTCATCGTCATGAGGCAATTTTAGCGAAAAACGAGAAAGTTCAGTTGAAAAGGGCGGGTATTAGGCTAGATAATCGTTTGCCTACATTTGACCACCCGTTTTGTAAGCGCGGAGCTAAACGTTTGCTTTTTTTGTGACGCCCCTTTCGTCGCAAACGCAGCACAAGGATTTGACGTTTCGCTGGCAGTGGAGTCTCCACCACGCTTACGGACTTTCAATAAAAATTTTCAGGGGATGTTTTCTATGTCTACGCCATCTGCGCGTACCGGCGGTTCACTTGACGCCATGTTTAAAATTTCTGCTCGCGGCAGCACCGTGCGCCAGGAAGTTGTTGCCGGTCTGACCACGTTTCTGGCGATGGTGTACTCCGTCATCGTGGTGCCAGGCATGCTCGGCAAAGCGGGCTTCCCGCCAGCGGCGGTCTTCGTTGCCACCTGCCTGGTTGCGGGTGTGGGTTCGATTGTGATGGGCCTGTGGGCGAACCTGCCGCTGGCGATCGGGTGCGCCATCTCCCTGACCGCGTTTACCGCCTTCAGCCTGGTGCTGGGCCAGCATATCAGCGTCCCGGTAGCGCTCGGCGCCGTGTTCCTGATGGGCGTGCTGTTCACCGTAATTTCAGCAACCGGCATTCGTAGCTGGATTTTGCGCAACCTGCCGCAGGGCGTGGCGCACGGCACCGGCATCGGTATTGGCCTGTTCCTGCTGCTGATCGCTGCCAACGGCGTGGGTCTGGTCATCAAGAACCCGCTGGACGGCCTGCCGGTTGCGCTGGGTAACTTCGCGAGCTTCCCGGTGATCATGTCGCTGGTGGGTCTGGCGGTGATCATTGGCCTGGAAAAACTGAAAGTGCCGGGCGGCATTCTGCTGACCATTATCGGCGTGTCCATCGTCGGCCTGATCTTCGACCCGACCGTTCATTTCTCCGGGATTTTCGCCATGCCGTCGCTGAGTGATGACAAAGGCAACTCCCTGATTGGCAGCCTGGATATTGTTGGCGCGCTGAACCCGGTGATCCTGCCAAGCGTGCTGGCGCTGGTAATGACCGCGGTGTTTGATGCCACGGGCACCATCCGCGCGGTGGCCGGTCAGGCTAACCTGCTGGATAAAAACGGACAGATTATTGACGGCGGCAAAGCGCTGACCACCGACTCCCTGAGCAGCGTTTTCTCTGGCCTGGTGGGTGCGGCGCCTGCGGCGGTGTACATTGAGTCCGCAGCGGGTACGGCGGCAGGCGGTAAAACCGGCCTGACGGCCATCACCGTTGGCGTGCTATTCCTGCTGATCCTGTTCCTCTCTCCGCTCTCTTATCTGGTGCCGGCTTACGCGACCGCACCTGCGCTGATGTACGTCGGCCTGCTGATGCTGAGCAACGTGGCGAAAATCGACTTCGCGGATTTTGTTGATGCCATGTCCGGCCTGATCACTGCGGTATTCATCGTGCTGACCTGTAACATCGTGACCGGCATTATGATCGGTTTCGCCTCGCTGGTGATTGGGCGTCTGGTCTCCGGTGAGTGGCGTAAGCTGAACATCGGTACCGTGGTCATCGCCGTTGCGCTGGTGGCGTTCTACGCGGGCGGCTGGGCCATCTGAATTGACTTTTTATGCGAAAACGGGTGGCTCAGGCCGCCCGTTTTTATTTTCAGGACTCATCCCGTTGCCTTTTACGTTACTCTGGAGAGGATAGAATAAGAGGCACGACGCCTCAGGTTTGGCATATAAGAAACACAGCAAACAGGGAACGCATGGAAATTTTCTTCACAATACTCATCATGACCCTTGTGGTCTCATTATCCGGGGTGGTTACACGCGTACTGCCCTTCCAGGTCCCCCTGCCTTTAATGCAAATAGCTATCGGTGCGCTGCTGGCGTGGCCGACGTTCGGTCTGCACGTGGAGTTCGATCCGGAACTGTTCCTCGTGCTGTTTATCCCGCCGCTGCTGTTTGCCGATGGCTGGAAAACGCCGACGCGCGAATTTCTGGAGCACGGGCGAGAGATCTTCGGCCTGGCGCTGGCGCTGGTGGTGGTCACCGTGGTCGGGATTGGTTTCCTGATCTACTGGGCCGTACCGGGGATCCCGCTCATACCCGCCTTTGCGCTGGCCGCCGTGCTGTCGCCTACCGACGCCGTGGCGCTGTCCGGCATTGTGGGCGAAGGGCGCATTCCAAAGAAAATCATGGGCATTTTGCAGGGCGAGGCGCTGATGAATGACGCCTCTGGCCTGGTCGCCCTGAAGTTTGCCGTGGCGGTTGCCATGGGCACCATGGTCTTTACCGTCGGCGGCGCGACCCTGGAATTCTTCAAGGTGGCGATTGGCGGTATCCTCGCGGGCTTCGTAGTGAGCTGGCTGTACGGACGCTCGCTGCGCTTCCTTAGCCGCTGGGGTGGTGATGAACCGGCGACGCAGATCGTCCTGCTGTTCCTGCTGCCGTTCGCCTCTTACCTGATTGCCGAACACATTGGCGTGTCGGGCATTCTGGCGGCGGTAGCCGCGGGGATGACCATCACCCGCTCCGGCGTTATGCGGCGCGCGCCGCTGGCGATGCGCCTGCGCGCGAACAGTACCTGGGCTATGCTCGAGTTTGTGTTTAACGGCATGGTGTTCCTGCTGTTGGGCCTGCAACTGCCGGGCATTATGGAATCCTCGCTGATTGCGGCCGAAGCGGATCCAAACGTTGAAGTCTGGATGCTGTTTACCGATATCGTGCTCATCTACCTTGCGCTGATGCTGGTGCGTTTCGGCTGGCTGTGGACGATGAAGAAATTCAGCGTTCGCTTCCTGACCAAAAAGCCGATGGAGTTTGGCTCGTGGACTACGCGCGAGCTGCTGATTGCCTCTTTCGCGGGCGTGCGCGGGGCGATCACCCTTGCTGGTGTGCTCTCCATTCCTCTGCTGCTGCCGACGGGTGACGTCTTCCCGGCGCGCTACGAGCTGGTGTTCCTGGCGGCGGGCGTGATCCTCTTCTCCCTGTTTGTCGGCGTGATTATGCTGCCGATTCTGCTGCAACATATTGACGCGGGTGACTCCTCGCAACAGCACAAAGAAGAGCGGATTGCCCGTGCGGCGACGGCGGAAGTGGCGATTGTCGCCATCGAGAAGATGGAGGAGCGTCTGGCCGCCGATGCCGAAGAGAACATTGATAACCAGCTGCTGAAGGAAGTCAGTTCACGCGTGATCGGTAATTTGCGTCGCCGTGCTGACGGACGTAACGACGTGGAAAGTTCGTTGCAGGAAGAGAACCTCGAACGCCGTTTCCGCCTGGCGGCGCTGCGCTCCGAGCGTGCCGAGCTGTATCACCTGCGCGCGACGCGGCAGATCAGCAACGAGACGCTGCAAAAGCTGCTGCACGATCTGGATCTGCTGGAAGCGTTGTTGATAGAGAATCAGTAGCGCTGTAATTGCCCGGTGGCGCTGCGCTTACCGGGCCTACGTGCTCGATCGGTACCCTCTCCCTGTGGGAGAGGGTTAGGGTGAGGGTACCCAAAACCCCTCACAGCATTGCAACCACGCCTGCGCGCTGTGCGACAGATAGACCCCTTCACGCCAGATCATCCCCAGCTGCCAGTGCAGGTCGCTCTCCAGCGGGATCCAGCGCAGCGTATTTTTATCCAGCCGCTCGCAGATCGGCTGCGGCAGAATGGCAATCCCCACGCCCGCCTGTACCATCGCCGCCAGAAAATCCCACTGACCGCTGCGCACCGCAATGCGCGGCTTTACGTTGTGCTGGTTAAACAGCGCCATCAGCTGGCGGCTTAAGGCGAAATCTTCGTTGTAAATCAGCAGCGGGTGTTCGCCGAGCAGCTCGGGTTTTACTGACTCAATCTTCAGCCAGTCGCCGGAGCGCGGCACCAGCACGCACAGCGGGTGGCTGAACAGAGGCAGCGTCGCCAGGCCGCTTTCCTCCTCCACGGGAAGGGCCGTCATGGCCACGTCCAGTTCACCGTTCATCACCGCCTGCTGCACGGTCAGGCCGCCAAATTCAGAAATTTTTAGCTCAACGCCGGGATAGCGCTGGCGAAACAGGCTTATCGGTCCGGCCATCATCATGCCGACCATCGGCGGAATACCGAGCCGCAGCAGCCCTTTTGTCAGATGGTTGATGTCCCCAAGCTCGGCCTCCAGCTGGCGGAACTCCGCCAGAATTGCCAGCCCGCGCTCGAACACCACGCGTCCGGTATCGGTCAGCAGTAGCTTGCGCCCGTCGCGGATCAGCAGGGTACAGTTCAGCTCATCTTCGAGATTTTTCAGCATCTTGCTGATGGTCGGCTGGGTTACGAATAACTTCTCCGCTGCGCGGGTAAAACTTTGCTGGCGAACCACCTCGACAAAATAGCGCAGCGTTCTTATGTCCATGATTATTCCTCGAAACTATACCTTCGATGATTTTAATTCATTTCAGTCGATACCGTACGCTCACTATACTGGCGCCTCGTCTCATTTCTGAGGAAAACCCCCATGGCCGTGGCGTTAAGCCGTGTTACGCCTGCCGTTGTGCAACGACTCCAGGTACCGGTTCAGGTACTGCTCTACGCGGGACTGTTTGTTTTCGCGGAATATCTTGTCGACTGGCTGCATCTGCCTTTACCCGCCAACCTGGTGGGGATGGTGCTGATGCTGACGCTGATCCTCTGTCGCGCGTTGCCCCTTAGCTGGGTGCGGGCCGGCGCACGCTGGCTGCTGGCGGAGATGCTGTTGTTCTTTGTGCCGGCTGTGGTGGCGGTGGTGAATTATGCCCAGTTGCTGATGGTCGACGGCTGGCGCATCTTTGCGGTTATCGCCCTGAGCACGATGATGGTGCTGGGCGCCACCGCCTGGGTGGTGGATAAAGTGTATCGCTTTGAAATCAGCAGGCAGAAGCATGACTAACTTTCAGATAAGCGTGCTGTGCCTGATTGCGACAGTCGTCATCTACTTTGCCAACAAGCGCCTGTATCGCCGCTTTCGCGCGCTGCCGCTGATGCCGCTGGTCTTTACGCCGATCCTGCTGGTGCTGATGCTGGTCTTCGGCCATATCTCCTGGCAGAACTACATTGGCGAATCCCACTGGCTGCTGTGGCTGCTCGGCCCGGCGACCATCGCCTTCGCCGTACCCGTTTATGACAACCTCGCCATTATCAGACGCCACTGGATGTCGCTCAGCGCGGGTGTCGTCACCGCGACGGTGGTGGCGGTGTGCAGTTCGGTCTGGCTGGCGCGGTTGTTTACCCTGTCGGATGAAATCCAGCGCAGCCTGGCGGTGCGTTCGGTGACCACGCCGTTTGCGCTGGCAGCCGCCAAACCGCTCGGTGGCCAGCCGGATCTGGTGGCGCTGTTTGTGGTGGTGACGGGCGTCTTCGGCATGGCAGTGGGGGATGTGCTGTTTCTGCGGCTTTCCATTCGCGAAGGGATGGCGAAAGGCGCGGGGTTTGGCGCGGCGTCGCACGGGGCGGGGACGGCACGTTCGTATGAGCTGGGACAGCAGGAGGGCGTGGTCGCGAGCCTGGTGATGATGCTTTCGGGCGTCACGATGGTGCTGATTGCGCCGCTGGTGGCGTGGGTGATGTTTTAAGCTCCCCGGCCAGAGCGACCGGGGAGAAAAGGCTTAGTGCGCGCGGCCCTGCTCAACGCCCAGGCCGGTTTGCGAGCGGATAAACTGGGCGCGGAATTTTTCACGCTCCAGGTTACCCTCCGGTGAATTATCGGTGGCAGAGAAGATCCAGATCCCGATAAACGCCACGGCAATGGAGAACAGCGCCGGGTATTCATACGGGAAGATAGCGCTTTCGTGACCGAGGATCTGCACCCAGATGGTCGGGCCGAGGATCATCAGAATCACCGCCGTCAGCAGGCCCAGCCAGCCGCCAATCATCGCCCCACGGGTGGTCAGTTTTGACCAGTACATGGAGAGCAGAATGATCGGGAAGTTACAGCTTGCCGCAATCGAGAAGGCCAGCCCGACCATAAAGGCGATGTTCTGTTTCTCGAACAAAATCCCCAGCAGGATGGCGACGACGCCCAGCACCAGCACGGTGATTTTGGAGACTTTCAGCTCATCGCGCTCGCTTGCGCCTTTGCGGAAGACGTTGGCGTAGAGGTCATGCGAAACCGCCGACGCGCCGGCCAGCGTCAGCCCTGCAACCACCGCGAGGATGGTGGCAAAGGCCACGGCAGAGATAAAGCCGAGGAACAGGTTGCCGCCCACCGCGTCGGCCAGATGCACCGCCGCCATGTTGTTACCGCCGATAAGCGCGCCCGCCGCGTCTTTAAACGCCGGGTTTGCCCCCACCAGCATGATTGCGCCGAAGCCGATGATAAAGGTCAGAATGTAGAAGTAGCCCATAAACCCGGTGGCGTAGAACACGCTTTTACGCGCTTCACGCGCATCTGACACCGTGAAGAAACGCATCAGGATATGCGGCAGGCCAGCGGTACCGAACATCAGGCCGAGACCGAGCGAGAGCGCGGATATCGGATCTTTCACCAGCCCGCCCGGGCTCATGATCGCTTCCCCTTTCGGGTGGACCGCCATCGCTTCGGTAAACAGATTATTGAAGCTGAACCCGACGTGCTTCATCACCATAAAGGCCATAAAGCTGGCGCCGAACAGCAGTAGTACCGCTTTGATGATCTGTACCCAGGTGGTGGCCAGCATGCCGCCGAACAGGACGTACATCACCATCAGCACGCCGACCAGCACCACCGCGACGTGGTAGTTCAGGCCGAACAGCAGCTCGATCAGTTTGCCCGCGCCGACCATCTGGGCGATCAGATAGAGTGCCACCACCACCAGCGAACCGCAGGCGGAGAGGGTACGAATCGGCCCCTGCTTCAGGCGATAGGAGGCGACGTCAGCAAAGGTATAGCGCCCCAGGTTACGCAGGCGCTCGGCAATCAGGAACAGAATGATTGGCCAGCCCACCAGGAACCCGAGGGAGTAGATCAGGCCGTCATACCCTGAGGTATACACCAGCGCGGAGATCCCAAGGAACGAGGCGGCGGACATAAAGTCCCCCGCGATCGCTAGCCCGTTCTGGAAGCCGGTAATGTTGCCGCCCGCGGTGTAGTAATCGTTACGGGAGCGTACGCGTTTCGACGCCCAGTAGGTGATGTACAGCGTCAGCACCACGAAAATCAGGAACATGATAATCGCCTGCCAGTTGGTTGGCTGGCGCTGAACCTCGCCGGTAAGGGCATCTGCCGCATGGGCAGCAAAGGGAAGTGTGGCGGCTAGCGCCGTCAGGACTCGCTTCATGATGCTTTTACCTCGCGCAGAACTTCTCTGTTAAGACGATCGAATTCACCGTTCGCACGCCAGACGTACACACCCGTGAGCACAAACGAAATGATGATCACGCCAATCCCAATCGGAATACCGCGCGTGACGCTGGTACCCTCATGCAGCGGGGTGCCCAGCCAGTGCGGCGCAAAGGCGATCAGCAGAATAAAGCCGACGTAGATAATCAGCATGATGATGGAAAGGATGAAGGCAAACCGTTGCCGTTTTTCGACGAGCTCCCTGTAGTGCGCACTATTCTCTATCTGCTGACAAATATCGTTATTCATCACAGAGTCTCCAGAAGTAAGGTTGGTTTGTTTTTATCCCCTCTCCCCTGTGGGGAGAGGGTGAGGGGAGGAAGGTGCGGTCTGATGCCCTCACCCCGGCCCTCTCCCACGGGGAGAGGGAGAAAACACTAGGAAGGCATTGCGATGGCCTGCTTCTCTTCGAGCAGTTTGTCCACCACGCCAGGATCGGCCAGCGTTGAGGTATCACCGAGGTTACTGGTGTCGCCCGCCGCGATTTTGCGCAGGATACGGCGCATAATCTTGCCGGAACGGGTTTTCGGCAGCGAGTCGGTCCAGTGCAGCACGTCCGGCGTGGCAAGCGGGCCGATCTCTTTACGCACCCAGTTGCGCACCTCGGTATACAGCTCTGGCGACGGCTCTTCGCCGTGGTTCAGGGTGACGTAGGCGTAGATCGCCTGGCCTTTGATGTTGTGAGGAATGCCGACAACCGCCGCTTCGGCAATTTTCGGATGCGACACCAGCGCAGACTCAATCTCCGCCGTGCCCAGACGGTGGCCGGAGACGTTCAGCACGTCGTCCACGCGTCCGGTGATCCAGTAATAACCGTCTTCATCCCGGCGCGCGCCGTCGCCGCTGAAGTACATGTTTTTGAAGGTCGAGAAGTAGGTCTGCTCGAAGCGCTCATGGTCGCCGAACAGGGTACGCGCCTGGCCAGGCCAGGAATCGACGATCACCAGGTTGCCCTCGGTAGCGCCTTCCTGCGGATTGCCTTCGTTATCCACCAGCGCAGGCTGCACGCCGAAGAACGGACGGGTGGCCGAACCGGCTTTCAGCTGTGTGGCGCCCGGCATCGGGGTGATCATGAAGCCGCCGGTTTCGGTCTGCCACCAGGTATCCATCACCGGGCACTTCTCGTTGCCGATCTTCTTCCAGTACCACTCCCAGGCTTCGGGGTTGATCGGCTCGCCCACGGAGCCGAGGATACGCAGGGAAGAGCGGTCGGTCCCTTCGATAGCTTTATCTCCTTCTGCCATCAGCGCGCGGATCGCCGTTGGCGCGGTGTAGAGAATGTTGACCTGATGCTTATCAACCACCTGGCACATACGCGCCGGGGTCGGCCAGTTCGGTACGCCTTCAAACATCAGCGTCGTTGCGCCGCAGGCCAGCGGGCCGTACAGCAGGTAGCTATGACCGGTCACCCAGCCCACGTCGGCGGTACACCAGTAGATGTCGCCCGGATGGTAGTCGAAAACGTATTTAAAGGTGGTGGCCGCGTAAACCAGATAGCCGCCGGTGGTATGCAGCACGCCTTTCGGCTTACCGGTGGAGCCGGAGGTATACAGGATAAACAGCGGATCTTCCGCGTTCATCTCTTCAGGCTGATGCTGGTCGCTGGCGTTTTCAATCAGATCGCTCCACCACAGGTCGCGCCCCTCGTGCCAGTCGATTTTGCCGCCCGTGCGTTTGAAGACAATGACGTTACTGATGGATTTCACGTTCGGGTTTTTCAGCGCTTCATCAACGTTTTTCTTCAGCGGAATACCGCGCCCGGCGCGCACGCCCTCGTCAGCGGTGATCACCAGCTTCGAATTTGAGTCGACAATACGCCCGGCAACCGCCTCCGGCGAGAAACCGCCGAAGATAACGGAGTGGATCGCACCGATGCGCGCGCAGGCCAGCATAGCCACGGCGGCTTCCGGCACCATTGGCATATAGATCGCCACCACATCGCCTTTTTTAATGCCCTGGGCCAGCAGCACGTTGGCAAAGCGGCACACGTCGCGATGAAGTTCTTTATACGAGATGTGTTTACTCTGAGAGGCATCGTCGCCTTCCCAGATGATGGCCGTTTCGTTGCCGCGTTCAGCAAGATGGCGGTCCAGGCAGTTCGCCGCCAGGTTCAGCGTGCCGTCTTCATACCATTTAATGGAGACGTTGCCCGGCGCGAAAGAGGTGTTCTTTACCTTCTGATAAGGTTTGATCCAGTCGAGGATGTGGCCCTGCTCACCCCAGAACGCGTCAGGGCTGGAAACGGACTGCTGGTATTTCTCCTGGTATTGCTCCGGGCTTATCAGGCAACGGTCCGCAATGTTTGCGGGAATGTCGTGTTTGTGTATTTGGCTCATGGCTTTTTTTCTCCTTGTAAGATGTTAATAATATGTCGCAAAAACGTTAATAGTAGGGGCTTTACAAGCTTTGTTTAGTATTTGGGCGACAGATCACGCAATGTCTGAAGAGTATGAAAATTGAGCGAATGAAACTTTGAAGGGAAATAATTCACCTGAAGAATTATTCACTTTTTTGAAGTGAAAATATTTTGTATAACAAATGGTTATTTATGCGAATTGCTATAAATTGCCGTCAATGACACTTTTTGCAGTGAAATGCCTTGTTCTTTAAGGCTTGCGCAGCATGCCGTGCAAATGATACTCATACGGCGCGTTAAAAAATCCCATAAACCAACGCAACACAATTCATACCCTTTCAGTATGTCTCCATATTCATGCAGTTTTGATGGTACGGAGATTTCATTGAGGAAGTCAGTTTCTATGAAAAATTTGAAAGTCAGCCTGGCCTGGCAGATCCTGCTGGCCCTTGTGCTGGGCATCTTGCTGGGCAGTTACCTCCATTATCATAGCGACAGCCGCGAGTGGCTGATTGCGAACCTTCTCTCCCCTGCGGGCGATATCTTTATTCATCTGATCAAGATGATTGTTGTGCCGATTGTGATCTCGACGCTGGTGGTCGGTATCGCGGGTGTCGGTGATGCGAAACAGTTAGGCCGCATCGGCGTTAAAACTATTCTCTATTTCGAAGTGATCACCACGGTTGCCATCGTTCTTGGCATCACCCTGGCGAATGTGTTCCAGCCTGGTGCCGGGATCGATATGTCGCAGCTGGCGACGGTGGATATTTCGAAATACCAAAGCACAACCGCCAATGTGCAGAGCCATTCGCATGGACTGATGGGGACTATTCTCTCGCTGGTGCCGACCAACATTATCGCGTCCATGGCGAAGGGCGAGATGCTGCCGATCATCTTCTTCTCGGTACTCTTTGGTCTGGGGCTTTCTTCCCTGCCCGCGACGCACCGTGAACCGCTGGTCACCGTGTTCCGATCTGTCTCCGAAACCATGTTCAAAGTCACCCACATGGTGATGCGTTATGCGCCGGTCGGGGTATTCGCGCTGATTGCGGTGACCGTAGCGAACTTCGGCTTTGCCTCCCTGTGGCCGCTGGCGAAGCTGGTGATTCTGGTGCACTTCGCGATTCTGTTCTTCGCGCTGGTAGTGCTGGGCATTGTGGCGCGCCTGTGCGGGCTCAGCATCTGGATCCTGATCCGCATCCTGAAGGATGAGCTGATTCTGGCGTACTCCACGGCAAGTTCCGAGAGCGTACTGCCGCGTATCATTGAGAAGATGGAGGCCTACGGTGCGCCGGCGTCCATTACCAGCTTCGTGGTGCCAACGGGTTACTCCTTTAACCTGGATGGTTCGACGCTGTATCAGAGTATTGCGGCGATCTTTATCGCGCAGCTGTACGGCATTGACCTGTCGCTGTGGCAGGAGATCGTGCTGGTTCTGACGCTGATGGTGACTTCAAAAGGCATCGCAGGCGTGCCGGGCGTCTCCTTCGTGGTGCTGCTGGCGACGCTGGGCAGCGTCGGTATTCCGCTGGAAGGCCTGGCGTTTATTGCCGGTGTGGACCGTATCCTCGACATGGCGCGTACTGCGCTGAACGTGGTGGGTAATGCGCTGGCGGTGCTGGTAATCTCCAAGTGGGAACACAAGTTCGACCGTAAAAAAGCGCTGGCGTATGAACGCGAGGTGCTGGGTCGTTTTGATAAAACGGCTGACCAGTAACATTCTAAGCCCGGTGGCGCTGCGCTTACCGGGCCTACGGGTTTTGTAGGCCGGGTAAGGCGAAGCCGCCACCCGGCACGTTACTCCCCGCTCAACGCATCAAACTCTTCACACCCGGTATCAAACCCTTCGGTACAGCTCAGGTTTAACCAGTAAAGCGCTTTCTGTTTATTCGGTGTGATAAAGCCTTTCTCACCCTGCCTGAACAGCATTCCTGCCCAGTACTCCGCATAGCCCGTCCGGGACAGAGCCGAACTCCGCTTGAACCACGACGCGGCCTGCACGTCATCCTGAGGGACTTCAACGCCGTTGGCATAGATCAGCCCCAGCAGCTGTTGCGCGTCTACCGCCGAGTCGCTATCGATGTCTTCGGTCGCCGATTGCAGCAGTGCGATGGCCTGCGGGTAGTCGGTTTTGCCCGCCTGCGTGTTCACCAGCACCCGCGCCAGCATGATCGCGCCGCGTTTGCTGCCCGCAATGTTTGCCTGCTGGGCCAGGGCTTTAGCCTGCGCATAGTCACCCTGCGAAAAGTGGATTTGCGACAGCAGCGCCATGGCGTCGACATCACCGCCTTTTGCCGCTTTTTCCGCCCACAGCGCCGCCTGCGCGCTGTCGCCGGAACTGAACCAGGTATCGGCAAGATAATACTGCGCGCGCGCATCGCCCGCTTCAGCCTGCTTTTTATACTGGCCGCCTATCTCATCGGCATGGGCAAACGCGGTTAAAAATAACAACATCAGAAAAAGGGTTTTCATGGATTCTTATCATCTGGGTACACGCCGCGCAGTATAATCGCGGCGACAGAAGAAAAAAATGGGTGCGTTAAGACCTCAGCATCCCACAAGCCGGGCGGAACACGCGTTCCGCCCGAAGAGGTTAGCCTGCGTTACAGGCTAATTTCGCCGCCACCTCCTGATGTTCACTCTTTATTGAAAACTCACATAACTTATCGCGAGTAATAAAGGTAAAGATCACTATCGTCAGGCAAATAATAAAGACGATGCCTAACGTAGTTTTTAATGGCGTCATGCCTTTTACTCCTTGTGAAAAAAAGAATAAGAGGCTACTCTCAACCTGTTGGTTGTTGAGGGGTAGCCTCGGGTAAATGCAAATTTCCCGGGGCTTTCCACTTTCTGTCCCTCAACAATGCTCAAGACAGAAAGTCTTGAGCACCCGCCGCATATCTTATCTCGCTGAATTAAAATGCAAAGATGTAATTAATTTTCGCGCAAATTACATTTTTTCTGCGAGACGTCTTCAGAAATATATATAGATGTAATTAATAGCGATGCCAGAAATAATAATGGGGTGAATATCTCACCCCATTTAGTCAGTGATTAATTTACGGCTTCATCCCATTGCGCTTTCACGCAGGCGGGCTTTCAGCTTGTTATATTCGTCGATCACATACTGTTCCGCAGCGTGTTGATCCGCAATGGGCTCCACGTTTACGGCGCAGTATTTATACTCCGGCGTTTTGGTTATCGGGCTTAAGTTCTCCGTCACCAGCTCGTTACAGGCGCCAATCCACCACTGGTAGGTCATATAGACTGCCCCTTTGTTCGGACGGTCGCTGACCTGCGCGCGGGTAATGATGCGGCCCTTACGCGAGTTCACCCACACCAGCGCTTCATCTTCAATACCGAGCCGTTCGGCATCGGCGGTGTTGATCTGCGCGTAGCCCGGTTCATCCGCCAGCGCCGCCAGCGCGGCGCAGTTGCCGGTCATGGAGCGGCAGGAGTAGTGGCCCACTTCACGCACGGTGGAGAGCACCATCGGATACTCGTCGGTGAGCTTATCGATCGGCGCGACCCAGTCGCAGGTGAAGAACTGCGCCAGCCCGTTCGGGGTGTCGAACTTCTCTTTAAAGAGGTATGACGTCCCCTGATCGGATTCTGATTCATCCCGGCACGGCCACTGGATGTAGCCCAGCTCACCCATTTTTTCATAGGTTGCCCCATAAAAGTCCGGGCACAGATGCCGCAACTCGTCCCAGATCTCCTGGGTGTTGTTGTAGTGCATCGGGTAGCCCATGCGGGTGGCGATTTCGCTGATGATCTGCCAGTCCGTTTTCAGATCCCACTTCGGCTCGACGGCCTTGAAGAAGCGCTGGAAGCCGCGGTCTGCCGCCGTATAGACACCTTCATGCTCGCCCCAGGAGGTCGACGGCAGAATCACATCCGCCGCCGCCGCGGTTTTGGTCATAAAGATATCCTGAACAATCACCAGCTCCAGATCCTCAAAGCCTTTGCGCACCGCAGACAGTTCGGCGTCGGTCTGGAGCGGATCTTCACCCATGATGTAGGCCGCACGTACTTCACCGTGCGCCGCGCGGTGCGGCAGCTCGCTGATGCGGTATCCGGTGTGTGCCGGCAGACTTTCCACGCCCCAGGCCTTCGCAAACTTCTCGCGGTTTTCCGGGAATTTGACGTACTGGTAGCCCGGATAGGTGTCCGGCAGCGCGCCCATATCACACGCACCCTGCACGTTATTCTGACCACGCACCGGGTTCACGCCCACATGCGCTTTACCCAGATTGCCGGTCAGCATGGCGAGGCTGGTGAGCGAGCGCACGGTTTCCACGCCCTGGTAGAACTGGGTCACGCCCATGCCCCACAGAATGGCGGCGGTTTTCGCTCCGGCGTACATCCGCGCCGCCTGGCGGATCTCCTGCGCGCTGACGCCGGTTATCGCCTCTACTGACTCCGGCGTATAGCCTTCGACAATCTTGCGATACTCTTCAAACCCTTCCGTACGGCTCGCGACAAACGCCTGGTCGTAGAGGTTCTCCTCAATAATGACATGCCCCATCGCATTCAACAGCGCGATGTTCGAGCCGTTTTTCAGTGCGATGTGCATATCCGCAATGCGCGCGGTTTCAATTTTACGCGGATCGCAGACGATGATTTTCGCCCCGTTCTGTTTGGCGCGAATAACGTGATTCGCGACGATAGGGTGAGAATCCGCCGGGTTATAGCCGAAGATGAACACCAGATCGGTGTTATCTATCTCATTGATGGCATTACTCATTGCGCCGTTACCGACCGACTGGTGCAGACCTGCAACCGATGGGCCGTGTCAGACGCGAGCGCAGCAGTCGACGTTATTGGTACCAATAACGGCGCGCGCGAATTTTTGCATCACATAGTTGGTTTCATTCCCGGTTCCGCGTGAGGAGCCGGTGGTCTGAATCGCATCCGGGCCATACTTGGCCTTGATGGCGCTGAGGCGCGTGGCGACGTAATCCAGCGCTTCATTCCAGGAGACGGCTTCCAGCTTGCCGCCGCGCTCGCGGCGGATCATAGGGGTTTTCAGGCGCGGCGTGAGGATTTGGGTATCGTTAATAAAATCCCAGCCGTAGTACCCTTTCAGGCACAGCGTGCCCTGATTGGTTTTACCCTGCGCCGCTTCCGCCCGGACGATTTTGCCGTTATCGACCACCAGGTGGATCTTGCAACCTGAGGCACAATAAGGGCAAACCGTGACGACTTTTTTCATCACTTTGCTCCAGTTAAACAGTTCTTACCTGCCCAATATGCAGCTTCTATGCCATGTTTTTACTATGGGTATTTCCTGACTTTACGACCCTTTGCGGGGCAAAACCCTGACGAAAAACAGCCAATCGTCAAAATTGACGTGTCGAAAGGGCAGGGGATGTGACATGGATTGAATTTCCGTCACGTAAAAAACAATTCGGCTGGAGCCAGCGGCAGAATGGTTCAGACTTAACATAATCCCCTGACGGAAGCATGCGATGAAACCGGCGATTCTGGTGGTTGATGATGATGTCGCAGTCTGCGAACTGCTACAGGATGTGCTCAGCGAGCACGTCTTTACCGTGCTGACGTGTCACACCGGTCAGGACGCGGTGAACCGTGTCCAGCAGGACCCTGGCATTGCGCTGGTTCTGCTGGACATGATGCTGCCGGATATCAACGGATTACAGGTTTTGCTGCAACTGCAAAAGCAGCGACCATCGCTACCGGTGGTGATGCTGACGGGGCTGGGAAGTGAATCAGATGTGGTCGTCGGGCTGGAAATGGGCGCCGATGATTACATCGGAAAACCGTTCAATCCGCGCGTGGTGGTCGCCCGCGTTAAGGCGGTGCTGCGTCGTACCGGCGCGCTGGACGCGGAGCCTGCCGCGCCGCGCGTTGAAGGTATTACCTTTAACGGCTGGACGCTGGACACCACCCGCTGCGAGCTGAGCGATCCGCAGCGTAATACCGTGCCATTAACCCAGGGCGAATACGGCCTGCTGCTGGCATTAACGCAAAACGCCCGCCGGGTACTGAGCCGTGAACAGCTGCTGGAGCTGACCCACAGCGAAAGCGCCGAGGTCTTTGACCGCACTATCGACGTGTTGATCATGCGGCTACGGCGAAAAATTGAGGTCAATCCGCACCAGCCTTTGCTGATCAAAACCATTCGCGGTCTGGGCTATGTTTTTGCCACGGACGTTTCCCATCATGAGAAAGCCGCCTGACCGTTCTCCTGAATAAACGCCTGAAGCTCGGCCAGCGTTTTCGCGCCGTCAATCGCATTGGCCGCCAGCAGGCTGGCCCGCGCGCAGGCGTGCGCCAGATAAATACTCTCGGTAAGCGACAGCGATTCATGGCAACCGTATAAAAAGCCTGCGCAAAACGCGTCGCCCGCACCGACGCTGCCGATAATCTCGTCCTGCGTCAGCTTCCACGAAGGAACCCATTGCCCTTTTTCACCCGGCGCTTCACCCCATGCCCCTTCCGGACAGTGGATCACTACCCGCTGCCGCACGCCTGCCGCCAGCAACTGTGCGGCAGCGTCGGCGATATGGACCATGTTCAGCGCACCATGACCGTCGCGGATCTCAAGCCCGCTAAACTCACCGGCTTCCAGCTCGTTAATCACCAGATAATCAAGATGACGCAGGGCAGGGAGCACCAGCGGCTGATAGCGCGGATCGCCCTTGCGGGAGACCAGATCGAGCGAGGTTTCATACCCCTGATCGCGCATCTGTGCCAGTAACCGCGCGCTGCGGGTGCCAAACTCCTCGTCCGGCATGTCCAGGCTGTCGAGCAGCAGCAGATAGCCGAGATGGAAGATCTTCAGCGATCCGTCTAAACGATCGAAGGCGGGAAGATCCAGCAGGCGGTTGGCGCCCGGCGAGTGGAAAAAGGTGCGCTGTCCGCTGGGGTCGGTCATTACCTGCGACATCGACGTTGGGGCGAACGTCGTGCGCTGCACGCGCTGGCGATTGACGTGATACTGGTCGAGCATCGCCAGAATATAGTCTCCGTCGCTGTCTTCCCCAATCAGCCCCACCGCCTGTAACGGCAGGCCGACGTGCATTTTCGCCAGCGTCAGCAGAACGTTGAGCGGCGCACCGCCGGTTGAGCGCTCACTGTGGGTGATTTCCGCCAGCCAGCCGCGCTCCGGCCACTGTACGATCTGGTGGACGTGATCCACCAGCATGTTGCCTGCGGCGATAATCCCTTTGCGTTCCATTATGCCTGCCCCGCGCTGCCGAAGATGCGCATCTGCTCCGCGACCGTATCGGTAATGGCCTCTTCAATGCCCAGCAGCAGTTCGGCAAACTCATCGTACAGCGGCTGGCGGTTCGCCATGCGCTGCTCAACGGCGGCGAGCGCGGCCTGCGACATGCCGGTATAAAAATTGATTTTATGAATGCCCAGCTCGATAGCGCGGCGGAAGTCGGCATCGCTAATCCCGGAGCCGCCGTGTAAAACCAGCGGCAGGCCCGTCTGCTGGCGAATGGCGTCCAGACGCGGGAAATCAAGCTTCGGCTCGCCCTTGTATTTGCCGTGCGCGTTGCCAATGGCGACCGCCAGCGCGTCGATACCGGTTAAATCGACAAATTCGCGCGCCAGCTGCGGGTCGGTAAAGAACGCTTCATCCGCATGCCCATACAGCGCGCCGCCTTCATCTCCGCCGACTGCGCCCAGCTCCGCCTCCACCGAGACGCCCACCGCGTGGCACATCTTCACCACTTCCCGGGTCTGGCGGATATTTTCCTCATAGCTCAGCGTCGAGCCGTCGAACATCACCGAGCTGAACCCTAAGCGCAGGGCGCGCACGACGGCCTCAAAATGCAGCCCGTGGTCGAGGTTAAGCACCACGGGAATATCGTGAAGGGCGGCTTCGAACTTCACCGCTTCAACAAGCGACTCCAGAGACACGTACTTAAAATGCACTTCGGCGATGTTGATGATAAACGGCGAGCGTTCCTGTTTCGCCGCGGCAAACAGCGCGCGCAGAAAATGGGAGTCGAGAACGTTGAACGCGCCCAGGGCGTAGCGGTGTTCTCTGGCGTGGGCCAGACCGTCGGCAAGAGAAATCACTGGCATCATTCACTCCTAATATCCGAAACAGGTTGTACTCGTTGCACAGCACCAGCACCGCCGGTTCGTCTTCTTCGATGGTGTTGTAGCGATCGATGGGCTGTAAAAAGTGGTTGTCGTGTTCATCGTCATTGACCGACGACACTTCGCCCACCAGCACGTCGCCAAAGCCGCGTTCACCCCAGAAACTGTGGTACAGGCCGGGCGTCAGGCAGATGCTTTCCCCAGGCGTGAGGCGCAGCTGGCTACCGGGCGCGTGCGTCTGCCGACAGCCGTCTATCGTGACGATCACGTCGGTGTTTTCGGTCTCTTCATGCGCGCCCGCATTCCATAACTCAATAATCAGATTTCCGCCGCCGCGGTTGATAATGTCTTCCCGCTTGCGCCAGTGGAAATGCATCGGCGTCACCTGGCCGTCGCGGACGTGCATGATTTTTTCGGCATAGCACTTTTCATAAGGCACGCCGTTGGGGGAGCCGTTGCGCAGGGTGAACAGCGTCAGCCCCTGTGCGGCAAAGTGGTTGCCGCCAAACGCCGTCACGTCCCAGCCGAGCCTGAGGTCGAACACCTCCTGCCAGGCGGCCTGGTCAAGCTGCTGCCATTTTGTTGGCGGAAAGCTGGCAAACGGCGGGAGATGCACGTCGTGCATGGAGAAGAACTGCCGCGTGTGGCCGAGGATTTCATTGATGTCGGAGCGTTTCATGGGGACTCCTTGAGTTTTTTGCCGCCCCCTCACCCCGGCCCTCTCCCTCAAGGGAGAGGGGGAGTAAGTTCCCTCTCCCCGTGGGAGAGGGTTAGGGTGAGGGCATCAGGCCGCACCGGGGTTACTTAACCGTCCACCCCTTATACGTGCCGACGTTCTTTTTATCGATCATCGTCACCGGGATCAGCACAGGCTCTTTCGGCGCAGGTTTGCCCTGAAGAATGTCATAGCCGATCTCCACCGCCTTCGCCGCCATCACCTGCGGATCCTGCGCCGGCGTCGCCACAAACAGGGAGTTTTCGCGCTTCAGAGCTTCTTCACCGTCCGGGCTGCCATCCACGCCAACGATAAAGAACTCATTACGTTGAGCCTGTTTCGCCGCCAGATCGGCACCGATCGCCGTCGGATCGTTAATTGCGAATACGCCGTCGATCTTCGGATTGGCCGCCAGCAGGGAGGTCATGACCTCCAGTCCGCCTTCGCGGCTGCCTTTGGCGTTCTGATTATCCGAAAGCACTTTGATATCCGGGTGGCGCCTGAACTCGGTCTGGCAGCCCTCCACGCGGTTTTGTACCGCAGAAACCGGCGGCCCGTTGATGATCACCACGTTGCCTTTACCTTTCAGGCGGTCGGTTATGTACTTACAGGCCATCTCCCCCGCCTGGGTGTTATCGGAGGTGATGGTCGCATCAGCCCCTTCCGCCGCCACGTCAACCGCCACGACCACGATCCCTGCCTCTTTGGCGCGTTTTACCGCCGGGCCGATCCCTTTGGAATCCGCGGCGTTGAGGATGATCATGTCCACTTTCGCCGCAATGAAGTTATCGATCTGCGACACCTGCTGGCCCAGATCGTACCCGCTGGAGACCAGCGTCACCTTGACGTTATCTCCCGCCAGCTTGCGCGCTTCCAGCTCGGCACCTTTGGTGATCTGCACGAAGAACGGGTTAGCCAGGTCGCCCACCGTCACGCCGATGGACTTCAGATCTTTTGCCTGCGCAAACGGGGTTGCGGCCAGCAGCGCGCCAGCACAGAGCGCGGTCACTAAGGGCTTCAATCTCATGCTGTATTCCTCACGTAGGGTATTGTTGTTATGCACTTTGATGGTGTCGGGTACGGTATTTGTCGATCAGCACCGCTATGATGATCACCGCCCCTTTGATCACCAGCTGCCAGAAGTAGGAGACGCCCATCAGCGTCATGCCGTTGTTGAGGGTGGCGATGATCAATGCACCGACCAGCGTGCCGGTGATCGTGCCGATCCCGCCGACGAAGCTGGTTCCGCCGAGGATCACCGCCGCAATCGCATCCAGCTCGTACCCCGTGCCGAGGTTGCCGTTGGCGCTGTAGAGGCGCGAGGCGCTCATCACGCCGCCTAATCCCGAGAGCAGGCCGCTCATGCCGTAGACAAACAGCAGCACCAGCCAGACCTTGATGCCGGTTAAGCGTGCCGCCTGCATATTGCCGCCGACCGCATAGATGTGAACGCCGAGGGTTGTGCGACGCAGAATAAACCAGCACACCACAATCACCGCCAGGGCGATCACCACCAGCCACGGAATCGGGCCGAGGTAGTTGTTGCCGATCCACTCGAAGTTAATGTTGGAGTTAATGACCGTCGTGCCGTCCGCCAGCAGATACGCCGCGCCGCGCAGTGCCGTATAGGTGCCGAGGGTGACGATAAACGGCGGCAGCCCGGCAAAGGCCACCAGCGCGCCGTTGAACAGCCCCAGCACCATACCGAGCATCAGCGCCGCCGGAATGGAGAGCATCGCAAATTCAGGGATAAGCGAGACCACCATCGCCGCTACCGCCGTAGTGCCCAGAATCGAGCCCACAGAGAGGTCAATCCCGCCGGTCAGGATGATGAAGGTCATCCCCGCCGCCAGCACGATGTTGATCGACGCCTGCCGGGTAATATTCAGCAGGTTGCTCTCGGTGAAAAAGTTCGGGGCGATAAAGCCAAATACCGCCACAATCAGGATTAAAATCGGCAAAATGCCGATCGTTTGCATCAGATCGCTCATCAGCATTTTTTTGGCGGAGGCGGATTTCGCCACCTGCTGCGGATGGGTTGGAGTTGTCATAATTACACCGCCTGATGATGTGTGTCGTTCACGCCGGTTGCCAGCGTCATAATGTTTTCCTGAGAGATGTCGCGTCCGTGAAGTTCACCCGCGATGCTGCCTTCCCGCATCACGTACACCCGGTCGCTCATGCCCACCACTTCCGGCAGCTCGCTGGAGATCATCAGAATCGCCACCCCTTTGCGCGCCATCTGGTTCATGATGCGGTAGATCTCGCTTTTCGCGCCGACGTCCACGCCGCGCGTAGGTTCGTCCAGAATCAGAATGCGCGGGCCAATCGCCACCCAGCGGGAGATCAGCAGCTTTTGCTGGTTGCCGCCGGAGAGCCCGCCCGCGCGCACCTGAGAATGCGGCACGCGGATATTGAGCAGGGCGATGGCGTCATCGGAAATAGACTGCGCTTTTTTGCGGTTCAGCCAGCCGAAGGTGGCGTCGCGCTCCAGCGTCGCCATGGTGATGTTCTCCTGCGCCGCCAGCTCCAGAAACAGCCCCTGCTCCTTGCGGTTCTCGGTAAGAAAACCGATGCCATTCTCAATGGCCGCGCGCGGGGAGTGGATTACCACCGGTTCGCCGTCCACCTCGATCATGCCGCCGGTGGCTTTGCGCACGCCGAAGATCAGCTGCGCCAGCTCGGAGCGACCGGCCCCGACCAGCCCCGCCAGCCCGACGATTTCACCGGAGCGAACCTGCAAACTGCACGGCAGCACTTTTTTGCCATCCGTGAGGTGGTGCACGTTCAGACGCGGGCTGCCGAGCGGAATATCGCGCTCTTTGTTAAACAGATCGCTGAGCGGGCGGCCCACCATCATGCGCACCAACTCAGAGGCATTCAGCTTGTCGCGCGTTAGGCTGCCGACGTACTGCCCGTCGCGCAGGACGCTGACGCGATCGGAAAGCTCATACACTTCCGCCATCCGGTGGCTGATGTAGATAATCGCCATCCCTTCATCGCGCAGGCGCAAAATCAGTTCGAACAGGCGGTGGGTTTCGCGCGAGGAGAGGGCGGCGGTAGGTTCATCCATCACCAGAATGCGGCTGTTGCGGTGCAGCGCGCGGGCGATCTCCACCTGCTGTTGCTCGGCGATGGTCAGCTTCATGACCAGGTCGGTGGCGCTGAACTGCGCGCCCAGACGGTCAATGACCGCCTGCGCCTGGGCTGCCATCTCTTTGCGCTGGACCAGCCCGCCGCGCGACAGCTCGCTGCCGAGAAAAATGTTTTCCGCCACGGTCAGGTTAGGAGCAAGCTGCATCTCCTGATAAATCAGGGTAATGCCTGCGGCCAGCGCATCCTTCGGACCTTTGATGTGAAACGGCTGGCCGTCGATGAGGATGTCGCCGCTGCTGGCGGTATAGGCGCCTGCGAGGATCTTCATCAGCGTGCTTTTTCCGGCGCCGTTTTCCCCCATCAGCGCGTGGATCTCTCCGGGGAAAACCGTCAAATCCACACCCTTGAGCGCGTGGAAATTGCCAAACGTCTTGGCAATATTGCGCATCTCTAAAACCGGGGTTCTGCTCATGGCGGATCTCCTGTGAATGTCGATATCTGCACTTCATCACAGGCGCGTAAATGCAAAATGTCAGAAGCTGTTCATATTTGTCATAGTTATGAATAGCTAATCGCCATCACATTTTCCTTTTCCCTCTCCCTGTGGGAGAGGGCCAGGGTGAGGGCACCAAACCGCAGAGGAGCCCAAACCCATGTCTTCACGCCCCCCGTTCTTCACCAGCGCCCGCGGTCGCCTGCTGATATTTAACCTGCTGGTGGTGGCGGTAACGCTGATGGTAAGCGGCGTGGCGGTGCTCGGCTTTCGTCATGCCAGCCAGATCCAGGAGCAGGTGCAGCAGCAAACGCTGGATGATATGACTGGCAGCATGAACCTCGCGCGCGACACGGCCAACGTGGCAACGGCGGCGGTGCGGCTGTCGCAGGTGGTCGGTGCGCTGGAGTACAAAGGCGAAGCTGAACGGCTTAAACAGACGCAGATGGCGCTGCGCCACTCGCTGGAGCAGCTTGCCGATGCGCCGCTGGCGCAGCAGGAGCCCGCGCTGGTGGCGCGTATTATTCGCAGGAGCAATGAGTTACAGCAGAGCGTGACGGGAATGCTGGAGCGCGGGCAAAAACGGCATCTGGAGCGTAACGCGCTGCTCAGCGCGCTGTATCAAAGCCAAAGCTATCTGCGTCATTTGCAGGATATCAACCGCCGTTACGCGAGCAATGTGCCAGACGCCCGGCAGCTTGCAGAGATGGACAGGCTGATCGTTGCCGCCATTGATACCCCTTCACCGCGCGCCACGGTGCAGCAGCTGGATGCAGTAACCGCGATGTTACCCGCGAGCGCCCTGCAACCGGTGGTCAACCTGGTGCTCCCGGATTTTAATGATGAGCTGCGCAAGCTCGCGCCACTGTCAAAGCAGCTGGAGGAGAGCGATCTGTCCATCAGCTGGTATATGTTCCACATCAAGGCGCTGGTGGCGATATTAAACCGCGACATCAATCAGTACGTTGAACAGGTGGCGCAGGCCTCCCGGCTGCGTACCGCTCAAAGCCACCAGGAGCTGCGCTCCATCAGCGTGTTTATCAGCGTCTTCGCGGTGCTGGCGCTGATCATCACCGGCTGCGCCTGCTGGTATATTTACCGCAATCTGGGCTCCAACCTGACGGCTATCTCAAGGGCAATGTCGCGCCTCGCTCACGGCGAGCAGGATGTGTCGGTGCCCGCGCTACAGCGGCGTGATGAGCTGGGGGAACTGGCGCGCGCGTTTAACGTTTTTGCCCGCAATACCGCTTCGCTGGAGCACACCACGCGGCTACTGAAGGAGAAGACCTCGCAGATGGAGGTCGACCGCATCGAACGTCAGGGGCTGGAGGAGGCGCTGCTGCACAGCCAGAAAATGAAGGCGGTTGGGCAACTGACGGGCGGGCTGGCGCATGATTTTAATAACCTGCTGGCGGTGATTATCGGCAGTCTGGAGCTGACCGATTCAGCGTCACCGGACGCGCCGCGCATCACTCGTGCGCTCAAAGCCGCGGAACGCGGGGCCATGCTCACCCAGCGTCTGCTGGCCTTCTCGCGCAAGCAATCCCTGCAACCCCATGCGGTAGAGATGAAGCCGCTGCTGGAGAACCTGAGCGAGCTGATGCGGCACTCGCTTCCCGCCACGCTGACGCTGGATATTGAAGCGCAAACCCCGGCCTGGCCCGCATGGATTGACGTCAGCCAGCTGGAAAACGCCATTATCAACCTGGTAATGAACGCCCGTGATGCAATGGAGGGGCAAAATGGTGTGATCAAAATCCGCACCTGGAACCAGCGTGTGATCCGCAGCGACGGGCGCAGGCAGGATATGGTCGCGCTGGAGGTGATTGACCACGGCTGCGGGATGTCGCAGGAGGTGAAATCGCAGGTCTTTGAACCGTTCTTCACCACCAAACAGACCGGCAGCGGCAGCGGGTTAGGGCTGTCGATGGTGTACGGCTTTGTGCGTCAGTCCGGGGGGCGCGTTGAGATCGAAAGCGCGCCGGGGCAGGGAACCACCGTGCGGCTCCAGCTGCCGCGCTCGACGCTGCCCGCGTTCTCCGATGATGCCGCGCTGGCGACCACGGCCCCGGCAGAAAGTGAGCTGCTTGTGCTGGTCCTGGAAGATGAGGCGGGCGTGCGGCAGACCCTGTGCGAGCAATTGCACCAGCTTGGCTACCTGACGCTTGAAGCCGAAAACGGCGAGCAGGCGCTGAACATGCTGGACGCATCACCGGATATCGGCATGTTTATCAGCGACCTGATGTTGCCGGGCGGCCTGAGCGGTGCGGAGGTGATCGGCCATGTACGCAGCCACTATCCGCAGTTGCCGGTGCTGCTGATCAGCGGGCAGGATTTGCGCCCGGCGCATAACCCGCAGCTGCCGGACGTTCAGTTACTGCGAAAACCTTTCACCCGCGCACAGCTGGCGCAGGCGCTGCGCAAGGTGATGGCAGGAACCGGCAGCGAGCCAGGGTAGCGGCCCCCTGAGCGCCGTTAAAAGACGACGACGAGGCAGGGATAAATTTCACGGACTCATGCGGCAGCGGGCGGCGCAAATGCTGCTTTATCCCGACAATCAGCGCTTCGCGCGGAAAGCCAGGCATATCCATTACGCCGCCTCCGAGGATCACCGCATCCGGATCGAACAGATTTACACTGGTGGCAATGGCGCGGGCTGCATGATTCAGGAGTTGCTGTACGAAGGGGTCATCGGGTACGGCTGAAAAGATATCTCCCATCGCATACTCGCGGGGCTGCTGTTCGTACCACTGTTTCAATGCGATACCGGAACAAACCGTTTCCAGACATCCCGGGTTGCCACAACCACAGTGCCGCGTCATATCCCCCTGTGGAATATGCCCGAGCTCGCCCGCTACGCCGTGCGCGCCCGTCCATGGAGCACCGTTTAGCCAGATGGCAAATCCCATGCCGGTGCCAAGGTAGGCCGCCAGAACCTCTTGCTGCTGGAGATTGTGTTGCACCACGTCAAACGAAAGCTGAAGGTTAACGTCGCGGGAAAATTCGACCGGGCAGCCTAGCGCATCTTCAAGTTTTCCCGCCAGATCGCGGAGCTCATTCGCCTGCAAAGGCAGATTTGGCGTCGAAATAATGGTGCGTTTGTCTTTGCCGACCAGTGCCGGAAAGCCCATGACCAGACCGCGACAGTGAACCTGTAAATGACGCAGCTGAGCCGTGATCATTTCCGTCACGCCGCACACCACACCAGAGCGGATAACCTCCGCGGTGCGCTGTTTTTCACAATGCAACACCGCACCGTCGGCCGTTTGCAGGCAAAAACGGATATGAGTGGCCCCCATATCCACTCCGGCGACGACATCAGGCTGTTTTTGCATGAGGAACAACCTCGTTTCGTGCCGACAGGATCTGCCCGGCCATAAGCTGCCATGCATCCCCGATATTCTCTGCATGGTTGAACAGACCAGACGTTCCGACGATAAAGACATCTGCGCCGGCGGCCATCAGTTTTTTATAGGTGGCCTGATTGCATGAGCCATCGATCTCAATCTCATAGCTCAGCCCTTCGCGTTCGCGCCAGGCTTTCAGCTCGGCAATTTTCTCCAGCATTTCCGGAATGAACGGCTGCCCGGCAAAGCCTGGATCGACGGTCATCACGGTGATTTTGTCCGCCTTATGAATATAGTATTTCATTGCCTCAACCGGGGTTTCCGGGTTGAGGATGAGTCCCACCTTCATACCGTGACGACGGATCTCTTCAATCAGGCGGAAAGCCTGACCGTTGATGGTCTCCGGGTGCAGTGTGATGAAGTCTGCTCCGGCCTGCGCCAGCTGGCTTATGTAGTCCTGCGGGCGAGTCACCATCAGGTGACAGTCCAGTGGTTTGGTGGCGAGCTTCTTCACCTGGCCGACAAAGAACGGAGACAGCGTCAGATTAGGCACAAAGTGGCCGTCCATGATGTCGATATGGAAGTAGTCCGCGTGCTGGTCAATAAATTCGATCTGTTCTTTGAATTTCAGCAGATCCATACACATCAGGGAGGGTGAAATTTTCATAGTGATTTCCTTACTTACTGATCAATCTGTCGAGGGCAACAGCGGCGATAATCAACCCGCCCATTACCACCAGCTGGTAGTAGGTTTGTACCTGTAAGATATTGAGTCCGTTATTGATGGTGCCGATGATGAGACCACCAATCACGACCGAGAAGATGCGGCCTTTACCGCCGAAGAAGCTGGTTCCGCCGATGATGGCGCTGGCGATGGCGTATGTTTCAAATCCCATCCCGGCCAGCGGCTCCGCTGCGCCCAGACGCGCAGTCGACACCACGCCCGCCAGCCCGGCGCATACGCCAGAAATAATGAACACCACCAGAATATGAAACTTCACGTCGATGCCGGAGTAGAACGCCGAGTTTTTGTTACCGCCCAGGGCGTAGATATTGCGCCCTAGCCGCATACGGGTGGTGAGGAACCAGAGGATCACCGCGACGATCAGCGAGAAGATGACCGGTACGGGTATCCCGAGGACGCTGGCAGCGAAGAAGTTTACAAAGTCGAACGAGAAGCCATAGACGGAATTAGCGTCGGAAATCACCAGCGTGATGCCGCGAAAAATGGCGTTAGTACCGAGAGTGATAATGAACGGATGTAGCCCGGTCCAGTTGACCAGACAGCCATTGATCGCCCCCAGCGCGCCGCCGACCAGTACGCCGCCAATCAGTGCTGCAAAAAACGGGTCGACACCAGCCAGCATCAGTTTGGCAGTCACCATGCCGGAGAGTGCCAGAATGGCTCCGACGGACAGATCAATACCCGCGACAAGGATGGCAAAGAATTCGCCCATCCCGATCAGCACCGTTACCGAGCTCTGGACAAAAATCTGCGTGATGTTGTTGGTGGTGAGGAAGTACTCCGATGACAGCGTGCCAAAGATGGCGACTATAATCGCGAGGATAAAAAAGGTACCGTACTTGTCCCAGAACAGCGCGAAGTTAAATGGCTTTTTCTCCGCCATATCGCCTTTCACTCTTGTGGTAATGCCCATGCCATGATCTCCTCTTCGCTCATGTCGTCGCGATTGGTCAGGATTTGCGTCAGCCGCCCTTCGCAGAACACGGCGATGCGGTCGCAGACGGCGATAATTTCAGGTAATTCAGATGACACCATCAGGATGACCTTGCCTTCGTCAGCCAGCTGGCGCATCACCTTGTAGATTTCGGCCTTTGCGCCGACGTCGATGCCTCGCGTGGGTTCATCAAAAATGATGACGTCCGGGTTGCAACACAGCCATTTAGAAATCAGCACCTTTTGCTGATTGCCGCCGGAGAGTTCGGTGATGTTTTGCTCTACGCTTTGGCACTTCAACGCCAGCAACTGGCGCTGTGCTTCGGCGGTCTTGCGTTCTTCATGCTCGCGAAAGAGCCCCATGGCCCCTTTATAGCCACCGTTTTTCAGGCTCTGGCTGACGGCCATGTTTTGGGCGATAGAGAAATTAGGGAAAAAGCCATTTTCGCGGCGGCTTTCGGTGATGTAGGCCATCCCTTTTTTCAACGCATCCAGAGGCGAATGCGGGGAGATGGTTTTGCCGTTGAGGCGAATTTCACCGCTCGCGCGTTTATCCACGCCGAAGAGACAGTCCATCAGTTCGGTACGTCCCGAGCCGACCAGACCCGCAAAACCCAGTATTTCGCCGCGGTTCACGCTGAACGAAATATCACGCACTTTTTTCTTGTCCCGGCTGGTGACGTTGTTCACCTCAAACACCGTGTCGCGTTCGATGTTGCCGGTGCTCTCTTTCATGGCGTTAAAGCTGTTTTGCAGTTCGCGGCCGACCATCAGGCGCACAATGTCGTCGTTTGAAACGTCACTCACCAGGCCACTGCATACGCTGGAACCGTCTTTCATTACCGTGTAGCGGTCGCAGATGCGGCGGATTTCCGCGAGCTTATGCGAGATATAGACAATGGCGGTGCCTTCTTTACGCAGCTGATTCATGATCAAGAAAAGATAATCCACCTCTTTATTGGTTAATGAAGATGTGGGTTCATCCATAATGATCACTTTGGCATCGAGCATTAAGGTTTTCGCGATTTCCAGCATCTGTTTATGGCTGATGGATAAATTCGCTACTTTTTCATCTAAATCGACTTTTAATCCGACGCGTAAGAGCATCATCGCACCGCGAATGCGCATCTCTTTCCAGTCAATAATCCTGATGCCACAAACCTTTTTAGTCAGGTGACGGCCTATATATAGATTTTCCAGCACGGTTAATTCATCAATAACGCTGAGTTCCTGATATATAATGCCGATGCCCAGTCTTGCTGCCAGTTTATGATCCAATTTGTCGTAATTCTTTTCATTAATAATAATGGAGCCTTTGGTCGGTTCATGAATTCCCGACAATACTTTCATTAAGGTTGATTTACCGGCACCATTTTCCCCTAATAACGCGTGGATCTCATGAGGGTATATAGTTAAATCAACCGATTTTAATGCGTGAACCGGACCAAAGGATTTGCCGATCCCCGCCATCGAGATATATGGCGTGACCATGTTTATTTCCTTCTCTGTTCACCCTCTCCCTGTGGGAGAGGGCCGGAGTGAGGGCATCAAGCCGCACAGTTCTGCGTTATTTTGTCACCAGAATCGAATCCACCAACTTGAATTCAGGCGTTTTTTCCAGCGGGATGACTTTCCCGGTTTTCGCGGCATCCACCATTAATTTCAGGCCGGTCGCCCCGATGTCCGCCGGGTTTTGTGCGACGGTTGCCGTCATCTGACCGGCTTCGACCATCTTACGCGCCTCTGGGATACCATCGGTGCCGACCACCAGCACTTTGCCGATTTTACCGGCGTTTGCCACCGCCTGTGCCACGCCCATTGCCATGGTATCGTTCGCGCAGTAGAAGGCTTTCAGATTCGGGTTTCGTTGCAGCACGTTGGTTGCCACATCCAGAGCTTTAATGCGATCCCAGTCAGCGGGCTGGCTGGCAACCAGCTTAATTTGGTTTGCTTTTTTGAAGGCTTCTGTTGCGCCATTGCGGCGCGCCTCGCCCGATGCGTTACCGGCTTTACCCTCAATGATTGCGACTTCGCCCCCCTCCGCACCAAGTTTATTGATAATAAAATCGGCCCCTTTTGCGCCGACGGCCACGTTGTCCGTTGTGACAAACCCCTCTACATTGCCACCTGCTTTTTTCAGGTTATCCATATCGATTTTTTCATCGAGATTCACCAGATAGAGACCTTTCTGCCAGGCGCGCGCGACGGGCATGACCAGATTCACGGAGGAGAGTGGGGCAAAAGCGATACCCTTGTATTTTTTATTACTCAGATCTTCGAACAGCTGTAGCTGGGACTGAAAATCCCCTTCTGACGGCGAGGCAAAAATATCAACGCTTACTCCCAGGGTTTTGGCTTCATCTTCAATCCCTTTCTTCATATCCACCCAGAATGGATTGGAGAGCGTTTTTAATACCACCGCATATTCCGCAGCAGCAAACGCGCTGGTGGATAACATTAAGCCCATAGCGGCGCCGCTGAAATATTTCAGATATTTATTCATAGCAGTGTTCTCAATGTAGGGTATGTTGTTGTTAATCCCGCCTGAGCAGGATTAACCTTTTAATTTACTTCAGTGCGCCAGGAGAGAAGAAATCCACAATAGCGCCGGTTTTTTGCATATTAAGTGTGGCCTGTTCGATGTTTTGTTGTGCAACGGAAACAAATAACGCATCTAATAATGTAAGCTGTAATATACGCGCGGAGGCGTTGCGCCCTAATAACGGGGTCTCTGGTGCTGGCGAACAAATAATATAATCAGCAAGTTTAGCAATCGGTGAATGGTAGCTATGAGTAATACAGATAATTTTGGCGCCGTTCTTTTTTGCTAACTCAACTGCTGCTTTCACATCACTGGTGCGGCCGGAATGGGAGACCACCAGTACCACATCCCCTTCCTTCAGCAGCGATGCCGACATCATCATAATGTGCGCGTCCTGATACGACTGGCAGCGCACGCCGATGCGTAGAAACTTATGCTGGATGTCGGCGCAAATAGCGTTAGAACCACCCACACCGTACAGATCGCGCTGGTTGGCCTGGGCGAAGAAACGTGCCGCGCGGTGAATTTCATCCACGTTCACTATCGACTGGCCTTCCATAATGGTGCGCAGCGTAATATTGAACACTTTGTTAACCACATCCTGTGGTGCTTCATCAAAAGCGAGTTCCGCAGGTAATACTTGTTCGGATTGCGAGAAGTAGTCGATCAGCGCCGCACGCAGGTTACGGAAACCGCTAAAGCCGAGCAGTTTGGCCACTTTCACGATCATCGCTTCCGACACCATCAGCGTTTCGGCAACGTCTTTAATCGCAGGCGCGCCGCTCAGGTTACCCGGCTGGAGCAGCCAGTCGACGATACGGCTTTCGTTGTCGGTCATGCCTTCCTGCTTCATGCGCAGGTACGGTGCAAGGCCAATGCCGTTAGGCAGCTCTTTTTTAAATTCTGACTGACTCATCGCTCTCTTTTGTCCTTAAAAATGAAGACGACACTATATCACCACACTCTGGCATGAAAATATGCTGGCAACTTCACAATGTTTGAAAATTCATAAAGTTTTATTGTCTGTGAAGTTTTGATGGGCGGTTGCTTTAGGATGACCTTAAAAATCAATAATATAATTATGACACGTTAACGGATTTTAATGCATGCCGTAAGAAATATACCGTCATGAGAGAGTTGAAATGTCAAAGTCAGGGGTGTAGAACACGCGCAGAACTCGATGGTTTTGAGGTTTTATTGCACAACTGACCGGTCTTAAATCACAACTCCATCGAGTTCGTAAAGTTAACCCACGATGAGGTTTATTATGAAAAAGATTGCATTTGGCTGCGATCACGTAGGTTTTATGCTGAAAGAGGATATTCTGGCCCATCTGCGCGCGCGTGGCATCGACGTGGTGGATAAAGGCACCTGTTCCCCGGAGCGTACTGACTACTCGTATTATGCCAGCGCGGTTGCACAGGCTATTATCGATAAGGAGGTGGATGGCGGCATCCTGATCTGCGGAACGGGGGTAGGGATCTCCATTACGGCCAATAAGTTCCCGGGCATCCGCGCAGTGGTCTGTAGCGAACCTTATTCAGCTCAGCTTTCAAGGCAGCATAACAACACGAATGTGCTGGCATTTGGTTCGCGCGTGGTCGGACTGGAGCTGGCAAAAATGATCGTCGATGCCTGGCTAAATGCACCGTTTGAAGGGGGACGACATCAGGCGCGAGTCGATGCGATAGGGGCGATTGAACAGGCCAGGAATTGAGATTCCTCCGCTACCCCGGTTCCCTGCCATTCATTACCGTAAGGCCAGTTCACCTGCGAGTCTGGCCTTATGAAACGTTACTCTACCGCTCTGTTATTGGGTCTGCTGACTTTAACCAGCCAACTGGCGCATGCCGATGTGATTGATGATGCCATTGGCAATATTCAGCAGGCGATCAACGACGCCTATAACCCCGGCAGCAGCCGTAATGATGACGACGACGATCGTTACGATCGCAGCCGTCAAACCGACAGCCGCCAGTACGACGATCGTCGTCGACAGTTAGAAGATCGACGCCAGCGTTTAGACGAGCGTCAGCGGCAGCTGGATGACGATCGGCGTCGGTTAGAAGAGGATGAGCGCCGGTTAGAGGATGATTACGATCGGTGGTAACCCTGGTATTGCAACGCGTAGGCCGGGTAAGGCGCAGCCGCCACCCGGCAAAATTTAATCCAACACCAGCACCATCCCGTCATACCCCGCTTCAATGCCGGACGGCAGCGGGTTATTCATCATCCACACGTCAAACTGATGGCTGATATGCGTCAGGATCACCTGCGGACAGCCAATCACCTCGTTCAGCGCAATCACCGTATTCAAGTCACAATGGTTGCGCGGCGTCTCCGGGCGCGGTTCATGGCTACAGTCGATAATCATCGCCTGCGGCTGATTGTTTAGCAGAAACGTCACCGTTTTATCCGGTAGCCCGGCGGTATCAGAAAGCCACGCCACGCGGCTGTGGGCGGACTCCAGCAGATAGCCAAACGTGAGTTTTGAATGGTTGAGCGGCAGCGGCGTGACCCGCAAGCCCTGAAGTTCAAACATCACAAACGGCTCCACCGTGTGGCTGAAATCGAGAAGGCCCGGATGCTTGAACAGGTCGTCACAGCCTGCGTCGTCCGGCGGACCGTAAACCGGAATGGTCGCTCCCACGCCCCAGCGCAGAGGAAAAAGCCCCTGAACGTGATCCATATGATAATGGGTAAGCAAAATCTGCCTGAAACTCCCCGCGGGCCAGTCGTCCATCAGGTGTGGAATACCCGCGTCCAGCAAGGTGACCGATTCGTTGAATTTCACCGCCGCGCTACAGGGGCGACGGCGATAATTTTCCTGTAAACGCGCCCGTCGGCACGCCGCGCAGTCGCAGCCAAACACCGGCACCAGCTGCGCCCCTCCGGTTCCTGTCAGCGTGATCGTCAGACTCATAACGCACCTCTACAGCGGTTTGGTGAAGCGGAAATGGCTTTGCGTATATCCTTCACGAACATAAAAACGGTGCGCGTCCATGCGCTTCACGCTGGTGGAAAGCTCGGTCAGCTCGGCGCCTGCCTGTCGCGCGACGTCCTCTGCCCAGGCCAGCAGCTGGCTGCCCACTTTTAATCCGCGCGCCTGCGGCATCACCACCAGCTCCTGGATCTCGCCGATCCAGCGGGCGTGATGCAGGTGAAACTGCATATGCAGGCCGATCATACCGATGATCTGCCCGTCCAGCTCGGCCAGCTGGTAACGCATATTGTGATCCTGCAAGTTGGCCAGATACCCGGCGTGAAACGCCTGATGATCGAACTCGGCCTGCTTAAGTTCGCAGATCAGCGCGTAAACGATCGGCGCATCGTCGGCGGTGGCGGGGCGAAGCTGGCAGTCAGGCATGCTGTTTCTCCTTCTGGCGAATAAGCGATAGAAAGGTCTCGACTGACTGTAGCAAACTTCCGTCGTTATTGAGGAGATGGCAACCCGACGGGGTGTAGCGCGCCGCCCGTTCCAGCCGCTGGTCGATCTCGCGCGCGTTTTCGCGCCCCCGCTTTTGCAGCCGGCTACGGAGAACGTCCGGGGAAACCTGCAAACAGACCGGGAGCAGCGCCGCTTCGTACCGGGCGCGAGCCTGCGGGAGATGCGCCCGCGAGCCGTTAACCAGCACGTCGAACCCCGCATGCAGCCAGAGGTCAATCTCAATACCGACGCCATAGTAGTAACCGTTGGCATGCCAGCTCAGCGCCAGCAGGTTTTGTCCGGCGCGGGTAAAAAACTCCTGCTCGCTCAGGGCGATATGGTTCTCGCTTCCGGCGTTGGCATCGCGCGTGATATAGCGGTGCGCGACCAGCAGCTGTGAATGTTCCCGCTGCCGTAACGCCGACAGCAGGCTGTCCTTCCCGGAGCCGGACGGGCCCATTAACCAGATGAGTCTTCCCATCAGAACACCCTTTTTCCCTGACGCCAGACGTGGTCGATATGAATGTGCTCGCCCTTACGGTGGGCGAGCACCAGATCGGCCCGTTTCCCCTCGGCAATTTCACCGCGATCGTGAAGATTAAGCGCGCTGGCCGGGTTTTTCGTCACCAGGCGAATCGCCTGTGGCAGCGTGAAGCTGTTGTTCTCGTCGTCCGCGACGCGGAAGGCCGCGTCCAGCAGGCTGGCGGGGTAATAGTCAGAGGAGAGGATATCCAGCAGGCCGAGCGAGGCGAGCCTGCTTGCCGCCACGTTGCCGGAGTGCGATCCGCCGCGCACGATATTTGGCGCGCCCATCAGGACGTTCATGCCGTGCTTACGCGATGCCTCTGCCGCTTCAAACGTGGTGGGAAATTCAGCTATCACGCTGCCAAGCTGGTGGGATTCGCGCACGTGATCGTGCGTGGCGTCGTCATGGCTGGCCAGGGCAATATTCCGGTCCCGGCACATCGCGGCAATGGAGAGGCGATTCGGCTGCGACCACTGGGCCGCAAGCAGGAGCTGCTCTTCTTCGTAGCGCGCCATCTCCGCGTCGTTGAGCGAATATTTGCCCTGATAGTATTCGCGATACTTTTCAATGTTGGCGAACTGGCGCTGCCCCGGCGAGTGATCCATCAGGGAAACCAGCGAGACCGGCTCGCGGCCCACCAGCTTCTCAAACAGCGGCAGGGTGGTGTGGTGCGGCAACTCGCAACGCAGGTGCAGGCGGTGCTCGGCGCGGTTGAGGCCGCGCTTTTGCGTCTCCTCCACGGCGTTGATCATCTTCTCCAGATTCTCCAGGCGATCGCCGCCGTCGCGCACGTCGCCAATCGCCACCGCGTCCAGCACCGTGGTGATGCCGCTGGCGACCATCAGCGCGTCGTGGCTGCTCATCGCTGAATGAGCAGGCCAGTCCACCTTTGGGCGCGGGGTGAAGAATTTATCGAGATTATCGGTATGCAGCTCAATCAGCCCCGGCAGCAGCCAGCCGCCTTCGCCGTCCATCGCTTCAGGAGTGCGGCTCCGGGTTTCGGCAAAGGCGCGGATGACACCGTCCCGCACCTCAACCGAGCCGTTCACGACCTCATTTTCCAGCACCAGCCTGACATTATTAATAATCATACGTTTGTCCCCATCGGGTGCAGTCTGTCCGCCACGCGTTGGCGTACGGCGTCGTCGTGGAAGATCCCGACGATCGCCGCGCCGCGCGCTTTGGCCTGTTCGATCAGTTCCATCACCGCTGCGCTGTTCTTACTGTCGAGCGAGGCGGTGGGTTCATCCAGGAGTAAAATCGGGTAATCGACGATAAAGCCGCGGGCGATGTTGACGCGCTGCTGCTCGCCGCCGGAAAAGGTCGACGGGGCGAGGTGCCACAGACGCTCCGGTACGTTGAGGCGCGTCAGCAGGCTGGCGGCTTTAGCGGCGCAGGTTTCGCGCGGCACGCCGAGATCCAGCAGGGGTTGCATGACCACGTCCAGGGCGGAGATCCGCGGGATCACTCGCAGGAACTGGCTGACCCAGCCGATCGTCGAGCGGCGCACTTCCAGCACTTTGCGCGCGGGAGCCTGAACCAGATCGACCCATTCATTGTTATGGCGAATATGAATATGGCCTTCGTCCGGCAGGTAGTTGGCATACAGGGAGCGCAGCAGGGTGGATTTTCCGCTGCCGGAATGGCCATGCAGCACCACGCATTCGCCGTTGCTGACCTCTAACGAGGCATTTTGCAGTACCGGCAGGCGGACGCCGTTTTGCTGGTGGAGCACAAAGGTTTTACTTACGTTTTGTACGTGGATCATGTTGGCCTCGCGATTCGTTTTGCCGGGTGGCGGCTTCGCCTTACCCGGCCTACGGGTGCGGTGTTCGTTTTGCCGGGTGGCGGCTTCGCCTTACCCGGCCTACGGGTGCGGTGTTCGTTTTGCCGGGTGGCGGCTTCGCCTTACCCGGCCTACAAGGTGCGGTGTTCGTAGGCCGGGTAAGCGCAGCGCCACCCGGCAACCGCGCCCTCAGTTCTGCAATACGGACGACACCAGCAGCTGGGTATACGGATGATGGGGATCGTCGAGCACGCGGTCGGTTAACCCACTTTCCACCACCTGACCCTGCTTCATCACCAGCAAGCGGTCCGCCAGCAGGCGCGCGACGCCTAAATCGTGGGTGACAATCACCACCGCCAGGTTTAGCTCCACCACCAGGCCGCGCAGCAGGTCGAGCAGGCGAGCCTGCACGGAGACGTCCAGCCCGCCGGTCGGTTCATCCATAAACACCAGCTTCGGATGGGTGACGAGATTGCGGGCAATCTGTAAACGCTGCTGCATGCCGCCGGAGAAGGTGGTCGGCAGGTCGTCGATGCGCGAGGCGGGAATTTCAACCTCTTCCAGCCAGTGCTGCGCCGTGGCGCGGATGTTGCCGTAGTGGCGCGCGCCGGTGGCCATCAGCCGTTCGCCGATGTTGCCCCCCGCCGACACCTGGCGGCGCAGGCCATCCATCGGGTGCTGGTGCACCACGCCCCACTCGGTGCGCAGCAGGCGGCGGCGATCGGCTTCGCTCATGCCATACAGCGACACGCCCTCATACAGAATGTCGCCATTCTGCGGCGTCAGGCGCGCGGAGATGGACTTCAGCAGGGTGGTTTTACCGGAGCCGGACTCGCCGACAATGCCCAGCACTTCGCCCGGCCACAGCTCAAACGACACGTCGCTAAAGCCTTTGCCCGGCGCATAAAGGTGAGTCAGGTTATTAACCGAAAGCAGCGGTTTCATTGGCTGTTCACCTCGCTCTGTTGGCGGCAGTAATCGGTGTCGGAGCAGACAAACATCCGTTTGCCCGTGTCGTCCAGCACCACTTCATCCAGATAGCTATGCTTCGAACCGCAGATGGCGCACGGCTCGTCCCACTCCTGCACCGTAAACGGGTGATCGTCGAAATCCAGGCTCTCCACACGGGTGTACGGCGGCACGGCGTAGATGCGTTTTTCACGTCCGGCACCAAAAAGTTGCAGGGCGGGCATCATGTCCATCTTCGGGTTATCGAATTTCGGGATCGGCGACGGGTCCATCACGTAGCGGCCGTTCACCTTCACCGGATAGGCGTAGGTGGTGGCGATATGGCCGAAGCGGGCGATGTCCTCATACAGTTTGACCTGCATGATCCCGTACTCTTCCAGGGCGTGCATGGTGCGGGTTTCGGTTTCCCGCGGCTCGATAAAACGCAGCGGCTCCGGGATCGGCACCTGGAAAATCAAAATCTGATCTTCATTCAGCGGGGTCTCCGGAATGCGGTGACGGGTCTGGATCAGCGTCGCGTCTTCGGTTTTTTCGGTAGTATTAACGCCCGTTACGCGCTTAAAGAAGTTGCGGATCGACACGGCGTTGGTGGTGTCGTCGGCACCCTGGTCGATGACCTTCAGCACGTCCGCCTCGCCGATCACGCTGGCGGTGATCTGAATACCGCCCGTGCCCCAGCCGTAGGGCATTGGCATTTCGCGGCCGCCGAATGGCACCTGGTAGCCGGGGATCGCCACTGCCTTCAGGATGGCGCGGCGGATCATGCGTTTAGTTTGTTCGTCCAGATAGGCAAAGTTGTAGCCGCTTAAGTTAGCCATTGGCGCGCTCCCGTTGCAGGCGTTTCAGCAGTTCCAGTTCGGCCTGGAAATCGACGTAGTGCGGCAGCTTGAGGTGCGAGACAAAGCCGGCGGCCTCAACGTTATCCGCGTGGGCCAGCACGAACTCTTCGTCCTGTGCCGGGCCTGCAATATGCTCGCCGTAGTCCGGCGCCTGGAGTGCACGGTCAACCAGCGCCATCGCCATCGCCTTGCGCTCGCTCAGGCCATACACCAGCCCGTAGCCGCGGGTAAAGTGCGGATCTTCATTCTCTGGCGCGACAAAACCGTTGACCATTTCGCACTCGGTCATCAGCATTTCGCCGATGTTCACCGCAAAACCCAGCTCTTCCGGCACGATTTCAATGTCGATATAACCGCTGCGGATCTCTGCCGCGAACGGGTGGTTGCGCCCGTAGCCGCGCTGCGTGGAGTAGGCCAGCGCCAGCAGATACCCTTCGTCACCGCGCATCAGCTGTTGCAGGCGGGACGAGCGCGAACAGGGATAGACCGGCGGCGTGCGGGTGATGTCATCCGGTGTGCTGCCGGTGTCCTCTTCCGCCTTCGCCAGCCCCTGGTTTGCCAGCAGGCTAAAGACGTGCGGGGAGGCGTCTTGTTCAGCGTCAGAGACGCTGAGCTGCGGTGTTTCACCGTTCGCCAGCAGAGTGAAGTCCAGCAGGCGATGGGTGTAGTCGTAGGTCGGACCAAGCAGCTGGCCGCCAGGAATATCTTTGTACACCGCAGAAATACGGCGCTCTAATCGCATTTCCGCCGTATCCACCGGCTCGCTTACCGCCAGCTTCGCAAGCGTAGTGCGGTAAGCGCGCAGCAGGAAGATGGCTTCCACGTTATCGCCGCTGGCCTGTTTCAGCGCCAGCGCCGCCAGTTCGCGGTCCGCGATGCCGCCTTCGGTCATCACGCGGTCGACGGCCAGGTTTAACTGCTGTTCAATCTGGGCGACGCTCAGCTCGGGAAGGGCGTCATCCCCCCGGCGTCTGTGCGCCTGCAAGGCATGGGCGGCGGCGATCGCCTTCTCGCCCCCTTTGACGGCAACGTACATCAGCACACCTCCACGTGAGTGGTTCTCGGGATCGCCAGCAGGCGCTCGCCGCAGGTCAGGATCAGGTCGATACCGAGCGGGAACGGATGCGGGCGCTCGGTCAGCTCATGAATGATGCACTCCGGCAGCTGGGGGGCGACCATCCGCTCGTCGGCAATCCCTGCACCCGTCAGGCGCAGCATGCGGCCACCGCTCAGGCTGGAGACCTGCAAAATCAGCGTAGCGCTGGTTTCTGGTGCGACGGCGCTGCCTTCGCTCAGGGCGTTAAGCTGTTCGTGGCTGATTTGCTCGTCGGCCACGGCGAAGACCGCCTGCTGGGGCTGCTCGACCAGCGGCGCGTTGGTGTGAAAGCGCAGGTTCTGGCTGGCGATATCGTTCAGCAATGCGCCTGACAGCCATACCGGGGTGTCGTTGTCCGCCAGGGTCAGCAGCACGCTGGTCGAGGCGAGGTTCAGCGGCAGCCAGCCCTGGGAGAGCTGGTGCAGCGAGACAATGACGCCCGGCTCGCTCATGGCTTTCAGCAGGCGACGGAAACTCTGTTGGGCATCCTGGACGGCCAGGGTAAAAGCAGGTTGAAGCGTCATGCGTTGTCTCCGCGAACGAGCGTAAAGAAGTCGACCCGGCTGGTATTCACTTCGGCCTGACGCGCGGCAAGGCGTGCGGCGCGGTCGGCTTCCAGCGGGGCAATAAGGGTTTCCATTAACGTCTGAAAATGCGGCTGTTCCTGTAAAAGCGCGTCGATCGCTGCGCAGCGCTCGGCGTGCGTTTTGTCGCGCCCAAGTACGTAGCCGTAGCCCAGCGTGCCGCTTTTCAGGCGGATCACCGCGCGGGTGAGGGTGGCATCGCCGGCGAAGAAGCGCTCGCCGGTGCCGCCCATGCGTGCCTGGATCTGCACCAGGCCGATCTCCGGCGCGCGGATCGTGTCGTAGTCCGGCGTCAGGCCGAGCGCGCTCATGCGGGCAGCCAGCGCATCAGGCTGGCTGTGGGCCAGCACGCGCATCCAGCGCTGACGAGTGGAGGTGTCGAAGTGCATTCAGTGCTCCATGGTAAATTCAATCATGTCGGCGCGGGTCAGGCTGACGGAGTATTCCGTTGCGTTGACGTCGCCGTCACGGTGGTTGAGGGTGCGCACGCAGAGCAGCGGGGCCATGTTGGGGATCTCCAGCACCTTGCTCTCTTTCGCCTGCGCGCGGCGGGCGCTGATGCGCGTCTGGGTGCGTTTGAGCGCGATACCCGTCGCGTCCTGAAGAAAATCATGCAGGGAACCGCTGGCGAAATGTTGCAGCACGGGCCAGAGGGTAAGGTCCGCAAAGTAGTGGTCGATCTGACAGACCGCCACGCCGTTTACCCGGCGCAACGTGCGCAGGTGAACGACGTTGTCGCCCTCCTGAATCCCCAGCGCGTCCGCCACGTGGCGGGAGGCCGGGCGCAGGACTGACAGCAGCTTTTCGCTGGTGGGGTGGCTGCCCTGATCGAGCAGGTTCTGGCTAAAACGCGCCTGGGCATTGAGCGGGTAGTCGAACGGACGCATCAGCACCAGTACGCCGACGCCCTGACGGCGCTGGACCCAGCCGCGCTCCACCAGTTGATCGATGGCGCGACGCAGGGTGTGGCGATTCACTTCGTAGCGGTCGGCAAGCTGCTGCTCGGCGGGCAGGTAGTCTCCGCAGCGGTAGTGCGTGCGCAGCTCCACTTCGAGCTTGGCCGCAATCTCTTGCCAGCGGGTGGGGTAACTGGTCGGATGTCTGGATAAGTGCATACAAATCAAAGCCTCGCTTCTCAGATGAAGTGCTTACGCAAACGTTGAGAGAGGAAATCCAGCAGGCTGACAGTGACGATGATGAGCACCATCAGGGCGCAGGTTTGCTGGAACTGGAAACCACGAATGGCTTCCCACAGGGTGACGCCAATGCCGCCTGCGCCCACCATGCCGACCACGGTGGCGGAGCGAACGTTGGACTCGAAGCGGTACAGGGAGTAGGAGATGAGCAGCGGCATCACCTGCGGCAGGACGCCGTAGAGGATCTCTTCGATTTTGTTCGCTCCGGTTGCGCGGATGCCTTCCACCGGGCCGGGCTCGATGGCTTCAACCGCTTTGGAGAGCACGCCGGTGGTGTGGATGAACAGCGCCATCACGCCCGCGAACGGACCCAGGCCGACGGCGACCACGAACAGCATCGCAAAGACCATTTCGTTGATGGCGCGACAGGCGTCCATCAGGCGACGCATCGGCTGGTAGATCCACCACGGCACGATGTTTTCGGCGCTCATCAGGCCAAACGGAATGGAGAGGATCACGGCGAGGGCGGTGCCCCAGACGGCAATTTGCAGGGTGATCGCCATTTCACCGAGGTAGTCCTGCCACTGGCTGAAGTCCGGCGGGAAGAAGTCGGCGGCGAAGGTCGCCATGTTGCCGGAATCTTTGAAGAGCAGCAGCGGATCCATCTCCGCGCCCTTCCAGGAGATAACGAGCACCGCCAGCAGAACGGCCCAGCTTATGAGCGAGAACCAGCTGCGCTTTGGCGGCGGGAGGGTGATGGTTTGCATGTTTTACTCCGCGGGTCTTTGTGTGCCGGATGGCGCTACGCTTATCCGGCCTACGATCTGTTCCCCCTCTCCCTGTGGGAGAGGGCCGGGGTGAGGGCATCAGCGTGCGCATTTCCCCCTCACCCTAACCCTCTCCCTCAAGGGAGAGGGGACGTAAGTTACTGCACCGCTTTATTCACGCTGGTCATGGCACCGAGCGCGGCGGTCAGGCGGTCGAGATCGTCCAGCTGCGCCTGAATTTCCGACACTTTGCTGGTCTTCTCTTCTTCCTTCAGACCCTTGTTGTCCTTCACGCCCTGCATCTGCTTGAACAGCGCCAGCTGGCGAATCGGCACCAGCTGCAAATCGCTGGACGCGCGGAACGGTGCCCAGCCCAGACGTGCCAGAACCGCTTTCTCTTCCGGCGTTTTGCCGTAGTTCATAAAGAAGTCGTAGACCTTGTCCTTGGTGCTCTCGGAGAGGTTTTTGCGCCACACGATCGGGTCGCCCGGGATCAGCGGCGATTTCCAGATAACCTTGATTTCCTTCAGCTTGTCCGGCGCGGAGGTCTTCAGCTTGTCGAGGTTTTCAGTGTTGTTGGTGGCGACGTCAACCTGCTTATTCGCCACGGCCAGGGCGTTGGTTTCGTGGCTGGCGTTGACCGTGCGCTTAAAGTCGCTGGCGGAGACGTTGTTTTTCGCGAAGACGTAATAGCTAGGGACGAGGAAGCCGGAAGTGGAGTTCGGGTCGCCGTTACCAAACGTCAGCTCTTTGCGTTTGGCGAGCATGTCGTTGAGGTTGTTGATCGGGCTGTCTTTGTTCACGATCAGCACGCTCCAGTAGCCCGGGGAGCCGTCTGCCGCAACGGTCTGGGCGAAGACCTGGCCGTTCGCGCGATCTACCGCTTCCATAGCAGAGAGGTTGCCATACCAGGCGATGTCCACTTTGTTGAAGCGCATTCCCTGAATGATGCCCGCGTAGTCCGGGGCGAAGAAGGCGTTTACTTTGATCCCCAGTTTGGTTTCCATATCTTTCAGGAACGGTTCCCACTGCGGCTTCAGGTTTTGCTGTGATTCCGTTGAAATGATGCCAAAGTTCAGCGCTTTTTCCTGTTCCTCAGCGTAAGCAGGGCTTAGCAGGGTGCTGATGCTGAACATGCTGGTGAAGGCCAGCGCGGCAACGGCTTTGTAGTTCATGTCCATTCCTCGTTATGGGGACGTTAAGCAGCCTGCGCGCGCTCTTCGACGCGGTTTACGCTGCGGTAGAGATGATCAAAACGTTCGTTATCAAACTGGTGGCTTGCGCCATCGAAGAACACATTGCCCTGACGCAGGGCGACGATGCGCTCGCAGTAGCGCAGGGCGTAATCCACCTGATGCAGCGTCACCACCACGGTGATGCCGTCGTTCTGGTTGATGTCGCGCAGGGTTTCCATCACGATGCGGGCCGATTCCGGGTCCAGCGAGGCGATAGGTTCATCGGCCAGAATGATTTTGGCTTTCTGCATCAGGGCGCGGGCGATGGCGACGCGCTGCTGCTGTCCGCCGGAGAGCGTGGAGACGCGCTGGTGGGCGAAATGCGCCATGCCGACGCGGGTCAGCGCCTGTAAGGCTTCTTGCTTCTGGGATGGGGAGAACCAGCGCAGGCAGGTGCGCCAGAACGGGGTGCTGCCGAGCGCGCCAATCAGCACGTTCTCGAGCACGGTCAGGCGGTTCACCAGGTTGAACTGCTGAAAGATATAGCCCGTCTGGGCGCGGCTTTTGCGAATATCGCTCGCCAGACGCCCCGCATGTTGCACGGTGTTACCCAGCAGTTCGACGCGGCTTTCCGGCGTTTTGTCACAGGTAATCAGGCCGCTCAAGTGACGAAGAAGGGTTGATTTACCTGAACCAGACGGCCCCAACAGCGCCACCATTTCGCCCTGCTGGACGGTCAGATCAACGGCATGCAGCGCCTTGTTGTGATGGAAGGTTTTGCTCAGTTTCTCGACGCGAATGACAGTTTGCATGTGCCGGGCCTCACGATAAATGTGGCCTCATGCTGGCGCATCAATATGACATTTGGGTTAAGTCTCGGTTGCGGGAATTTGAAGAGTTGAGGGGAGTTTGATGACAGGCGGAGGCAGACTGCCCACCGCCCGAAAATTAGTGCTGCTGCTTAACGACGTTAATCATCCACGGCACGCCGTATTTGTCGGTGACTTTCCCGAATCCGTGCGCCCAGAAAGTCTCCTGCCAGGCCATTTCGACATTGCCGCCATCAGAGAGGTTGTCGAACCAGCGTTTGCCTTCATCCACGTCCTGCGTGTCGAGCACCAGCGTAAATCCGGCGTACTGCGCGCTGCTGCCGGGTGGCAGACCATCGCTCATCATGATATCGCTGCCGGCAATGCGGACGTTAGAGTGGGCGATGGCGGTATCCGGGAAGTTCATGCCTGACGGACAGCCTTCTTCACTGTTTTCGTCTTTGGGCATTTCGCCGAAGGTGATTTTGTAGAGGAGCTCTGCGCCGACGGCCTGCTGATAGAAGGCCGTCGCCTCCGCACAGTTGCCGGCGAAAGAGATGTAGGGACTTAACGGCATAATCTTTACCTCACGTAAGAAAAGCCCGTTAAGTGTAGTTCCCGAACGCCCGGTAAGCGAAGCGTCACCGGGCGGGACAATCAGTTCTTTTTCACGAACTCAGATTTCAGTTTCATCGGACCGAAGCCGTCAATTTTGCAGTCGATATTATGATCGCCTTCAACCAGACGGATATTTTTGACTTTAGTGCCGATCTTCAGCATGGAGGAACTGCCTTTTACCTTCAGATCTTTCACAACGGTAACGCTGTCGCCGTCTGCCAGCAGGTTGCCGTTTGCGTCTTTCACGATCAGCGCATCGCTGTCCTGTGCAGGCTCCGCATCGTTCCATTCATGGGCGCATTCCGGGCAAACGAACATGCCATTGTCTTCATAGGTGTATTCAGAATTGCATTTCGGGCAGTGTGGAAGTTGCATGTTGGTATCCTCAAAAGTGTTAACACGCTGGAAAACGCCAGCTAAATGACGGCAGTGTGCCGAAAAAGGCAGCGAGTATAACGCAAATCCCCACTTTTGTCGGTGATATTGTTTTATAAAAATAGCGCATAAATGCGCAAGCGATGACACGAACTGTCAGTGAATTAAGGGAATCTTAAGCCCTGAACGGCAGAGATCGTAATCATGCTAAATGTATCGAATATTTTATTACAGCAAATTGCTACGCTGTGCCATTTCGGATAAGGTGAAGGAACAAGCCGTTATTTATCTATCCTCTTCTGACGCCATACATCTTTTGGCGCCAGGGAATACCTCTCTTTTTTGGTGGGTAAATAACGATGATATATCCTGATGTTTCCTGAAAATGCGTTTTGTCTATTCACTTTTGGCTTTCTGGCCAGGGGATGTTTTACACGTATTACGAGGGTGGTTTTTAAATTCTCATTATCTTCAGTTAGTTGTATTAAATGAACATGTTTTCCATACGTGATCATATAAGCCTGAAAAGTATAATTAAAACATCGTGGCTTAATAAAAGTAATAAATTTGCGTTAAGGGAAGGCTTTTATCATGCACACACAGACCATATTTGAATTAAGCCAGGAAGCTGAACGATTGTTACAGCTCGCTCTGAACAATCTTGATTCATTAAAATCTATGCCGATTGCAAAGCTGGATAGCACAGCCGCTGCGATGAGCGGCGTTAATAACAACGTTTTGCCGTTACATTTTAGCGCACGGGGTGTCGACGCTCAGCAGGCGAGGTAATGACTCCAACTTATTGATAGTGTTTTATGTTCAGATAATGCCCGATGACTTTGTCATGCAGCTCCACCGATTTTGAGAACGACAGCGACTTCCGTCCCAGCCGTGCCAGGTGCTGCCTCAGATTCAGGTTATGCCGCTCAATTCGCTGCGTATATCGCTTGCTGATAACGTGCAGCTTTCCCTTCAGGCGGGATTCATACAGCGGCCAGCCATCCGTCATCCATATCACCACGTCAAAGGGTGACAGCAGGCTCATAAGACGCCCCAGCGTCGCCATAGTGCGTTCACCGAATACGTGCGCCACAACCGTCCTCCGTATCCTGTCATACGCGTAAAACAGCCAGCGCTGGCGCGATTTAGCCCCGACATAGCCCCACTGTTCGTCCATTTCCGCGCAGACGATGACGTCACTGCCCGGCTGTATGCGCGAGGTTACCGACTGCGGCCTGAGTTTTTTAAGTGACGTAAAATCGTGTTGAGGCCAACGCCCATAATGCGGGCGGTTGCCCGGCATCCAACGCCATTCATGGCCATATCAATGATTTTCTGGTGCGTACCGGGTTGAGAAGCGGTGTAAGTGAACTGCAGTTGCCATGTTTTACGGCAGTGAGAGCAGAGATAGCGCTGATGTCCGGCGGTGCTTTTGCCGTTACGCACCACCCCGTCAGTAGCTGAACAGGAGGGACAGCTGATAGAAACAGAAGCCACAGGAGCACCTCAAAAACACCATCATACACTAAATCAGTAAGTTGGCAGCATCACCAGCAGGCGATGCTGAATAACGAATTACGCAAAATAACCCGCCTCGAAATGGTGCTGGCGATTGTGGGTACCATGAAAGCGGGAAAATCGACCACCATTAATGCGATTGTGGGCACGGAAGTGCTGCCGAACCGCAATCGTCCGATGACGGCACTTCCCACGCTGATCCGCCATACGCCGGGCCAGAAGGAGCCGGTGCTGCATTTTTTGCACGTTTCGCCCATCGATACCCTGATTACCCAGTTGCAGAAAAAACTGTGCGATAAAGATCGCGGCAAGCTGGCGCGGCGTCTGGAAATCGACAAGGACATGAATACGCTGCTGGAGCGCATAGAAAGAGGTGAGGCGTTTGAAAAACATCACCTGGGCGCGGAGCCCATCTTTCATTGTCTGAAAAGCCTGAACGATCTGGTGCGGCTGTCTCAGGCGCTGGGCGTGGAGTTTCCGTTCTCTGAGTATGCCGCGATAGAACATATTCCGGTGATTGAGGTGGAGTTTGTGCATCTCGCCGGTCTGGATGCGCACCTGGGGCAACTGACGCTGCTCGACACGCCGGGGCCGAACGAGGCCGGTCAGCCGCACCTGCAAAAAATGCTCAGCGAGCAGCTGGCGTGCGCCTCCGCCGTGCTGGCGGTGATGGACTATACACAGCTTAAATCTATTTCTGATGCGGAGGTTCGTCAGGCAATTTCGGCTGCCGGGAAATCCGTACCGCTTTACGCCCTGGTCAACAAATTCGATCAGAAAGATCGTAACAGCGACGATGAAGAGCAGGTGCGGGCGATGATTTCCGGCACGCTGATGAAAGGAAATATTTCTCCGGGGCAAATTTATCCGGTCTCTTCTATGTGGGCCTATCTGGCAAACCGCGCCCGCTATGAGATGAACGTTCATGGGCGCCTTCCCGATCATCAGGATCAGCGTTGGGTACAGGATTTTGCCGAGGCCGCGCTGGGCCGCCGCTGGCGAACGGCCGACCTGGACGATATTGACCATATTCGCCATGCGGCGGATCTGCTGTGGGAGGATTCGCTGTTCGAACAGCCCATCCGCAAACTGATTTACGCGGCTTACGCCAACGCCTCGCTGTTCGCTTTGCGGTCGGCATCGCATAAGCTGCTGAACTATGCGCAAAATGCCAGAGAATACCTGGATTTTCGCCATCAGGGACTGACGGTCGCTTTTGATGAGCTGGAGCTGAATATTGCGCGCCTGGAAGAGGATATGACGATGCTGCGTCAGCGGCAGAGCGTGGTGAGCGATGAGGTCCAGCATGAAGTTGAAGAGGCGCTTAACGCAACGGATGCATTCCTGCTTCGCCAGAAAGGTGAACTTCACCAGGCGCTGGGCGACATTTTTAGCCGCCCGTCTATTCTTGATTTAGCAGGGCGCGAGCCATCCAGTTTGCGTGCAGACGACGCGGATGCGATCCAGCAGCTGGTGCTTGACGATGAAGGGCAGGCGCAGATTGTCCTGAGCAAGATCCGATCGTCATGCGAGCAGATTATGCTGAATGCGCAGAGCAGAATTGGCCGGGAGCTGGCGTTACGCTTCGATCAGCTGGAGTCTACGCTCGCCCGATCGTTGAATGAGGCGATGCGCCCTATCGAGACGCGAATCAAGGAGCAGCTCAGTCATGCCGGATTTCGGGCGCGGATTAGCTTCCCGGCGTTTCAGGCAAACCAGCTTAATTTCAATACGCGCGGCTTATTTAATGATGCCATTGTGCAGGACACCCCTCCCGCCAGTCAGCCAGCAGGGGCAGGCAGCGTACGTAATACCGTCTCGCGCTGGCTCAATAATCCCGGCTGGGGCTGGGAAGAGTATGTCGTGACGCGCACACGCTATGTCATCGACATCGTTCAGCTTCATGGCAAATTTACGCAACATATCGATCAGTTTTGCGATCAAATACGTAAAGCTTTGGCCGCGCAGGTCGATGTCTCTGTTACGGCAGGTATGGCAACGTTCTTTGCAGAGTTTTCGTTGTGCCTGACCGGGTTACAGGAAAGCTTGCGTGATAGCCTTGCCGTGCGGCAGCAGAATGAACATTCAACCCGGGCGCTTAGCCAGTTGTTGAAGCAAAGTATGACTACTGCGGCGTGGATTCAGGAAGATACCCGACTGTTACGCGATGATATTCAAACCTTATTCGCGGCAGAGCAACCATGACAACACAGCTACTGGACGGTCCCGGGCGGACGCTGGAGTGTATTCATCCAAAATTTATGGTCGATTTGGTCCAGGGGGCGGACGCTGCACGTCACTCCCTCCTGGGGCCACAGCAACTGCAATTTCGTGAGCGTTTGACGCAGGAGATCATTACGCAGACCCGGCTGCGGCCGTGGGCAATGGCGGGAATGCTCAACGAAAATGCAGCGCTGCGGCTGGGTCTGGCGGAGAAACTGGCCGGTATGCTCGACCCCGGGCACCTTGCGCTGACCCGTATGTCCGACAGGCTGGTAGCCCTGCGCCAGCAGGTGAATCCACGCCTCCCTCAACCGCCCGGATTGTTGCAACAGTACGAGGAGCTCTCCGCACATTTCAACCAGCGTGCCGCCTATAAAGAGAAAGCGCTCGCGCAGCGCGGCCTGACGGTTCAGGCGGGTGAGCACAGCGAGCAAATTTTTACCCGCTGGCGAGCCGGGCAGTATGACGGCTGGTCGCTGGCGGGCCGCTGCTTTATCGTGCTGGAAGAGTTGCGCTGGGGGGCGTTTGGCGATGCCTGTCGTCTGGCGAATAGCGATGTGGCGGCCATGCTGAAAGATAATCTGCGCAGCATGGCCGCAAACTATCTGGCACAGGGAATTAATGCTTCTCCCACCACCCGGCATTTTTACCATCAGTGGCTGACGACGCCCGCTTCTCCCGGTCTGATTGATTATAAAGATATGCTGGGCTGGCTGGGGGACTGGTGTCAGGCGGATAAACATCCGGTGAGCTGGTCAGTGACGCAGAGCTGGCAAACGGTCGCGCTGGGAATGCCGAGACTCTGTTCGGCAAAACGGCTGGTGGATGGCATGGTGGAAGAGATATTTGGTACGTGATTGCCCCCTCTTTTTAAGGAGGGGGCGAAAGGGTTAGTGGTGCATTTCTACCGCTTCAGGTTCTGTTTGGGACTCAGGCACATGCCCAAAGCGTCTGGCATACAGTGCCGTGATGACAGGGACCAGAATTGCCGTCACAATCACGCTGGCGGCAACCAGAGCCGTGGCGGAAGCGGCCACGGGTTCAAAGGCCGGGTTAATCTGGGCGATAATCACCGGGTTGGCTACCGCAGCGCCTGCGGCCGAAGAGGCGGCCACGCCCGCGGTTCCGTTGCCGCCCCCGATGACGCGGTCTGCAATAATCAGTGGAATACCCGTGATGACGATGACGGCAACACCCAGCACAATGCCCAGCAGGCCGGTTTCCAGAATCACGTTCAGGTTGATGGTATTGCCCAACGCGAAGCCGAAGAACGGGATCAGTACCGGGGTGGCTTTGCTGAAGAAATCACGCAGATCGTGATCGAGGTTGCCCAGCGCAAAACCAATCAGGAACGGCAGGATCGCCCCGACAAAATGGTGTGGTTCAAAAGAGGCAAGGCCGGCAGAACCCAGAATCAACATCGTCATCAGCGGACCCGACTCCAGGGACATCAGCACGAACGCGCCCGATTCTTCTTTGGTGCCATATTGATTCATCAGGCTGGCATAGAGACCGCCGTTGGTCATATCCATTGCTGAGACTATGGCCAGAACAGATAATCCGGCGAAGAAGCCGGTCTGAATTCCATTCTCCGGAATGAACATCGCACAGATCATGGCAACAACCCAGGCGACCGCAATTTTAGTAATGACCAGCGTCCCTGATTTACGTAATACCGTACCTGTTGCACGCAAGTTAATAGATGCGCCGATGCAAAAGAACCAGACTGCCAGAATCGGTACCGTTCCGGTAATCATACCTTTTGTAAAACCGCCAAAATAAGCACCGGTATTCGGGGCTAGCGTATTTAATATCGCGCCAAGTACCAGCGGGACCAGCATCATCCCGCCCGGGATGCGTTCTATTGTTGCTTTAATCTTCATCATTAACCCTCACATCTCGTCCGCATGGCTGGCGGAAAGCTCAAAAAATAGATCAACAAATTCAAACGATTGCCTTTTTTGGGACCAATCTATTCGTTATTTATGCTGTAGAGCGAAATTCAGGTGTTCAGCATTCCTTCATTTGAAAGCTGCTGGGATATCGTGTTCGGATTTATCATGCGATCTTTGGAATTTTGATTCAATGAAAATAAAACGCTGTTTTAGTTATCTTCGTCACATATTGAATGTAAACAGGATTGCCCACTGTTAATAATTGAATTTTGTGTAAATTCGCTGTGAAGAAATGTGCTTGCATTTTGTTTGGGGAAGAATAATAACGGGCGTTAAGATCTGTTTGATAAGGGGGTTTAGAATGACCTTATTTATCGTGAATTGACAAAAGCTGAAGGCAACTTACGAACAGGAAAAATATGTGTGAAGTTGATCACATATATAAACGCTGGTAGGGTAAAAAGGTCTTTAACTGCCCAGACAGGCGTCAACAGGTTCGGTTGTATTGAGGTAAAACGTCAATGTAAGTAAACCTGCTACGCTTGAATAAGGAGATTCGCATGGAGCGGGTCTCTGGTTCACAGCTTGCAAAATGCGCTGTGAAACGGACGGGGCTGAGTCTACGAGGAAAGCTATGCTTAGAAGGAAAAAAGTAAAACCCATCACGCTGCGCGATGTCACCATTATTGATGACGCGAAACTGCGCAAAGCGATTACAGCGGCCTCGCTCGGTAATGCGATGGAGTGGTTCGATTTTGGTGTTTACGGCTTTGTGGCCTATGCACTTGGTAAAGTGTTCTTCCCTGGTGCCGATCCCAGCTTGCAGATGATTGCTGCGCTGGGTACGTTCTCCGTTCCCTTCCTGATTCGTCCTCTCGGTGGCCTTTTCTTCGGCATGCTGGGTGATAAATATGGTCGCCAGAAGATCCTGGCTATTACCATTGTCATCATGTCGATAAGTACATTCTGTATCGGCCTTATTCCGTCGTATGCAACTATTGGTATATGGGCGCCGATTCTGCTGTTGATCTGTAAGATGGCGCAGGGCTTCTCCGTTGGCGGCGAATATACCGGTGCATCGATTTTTGTCGCTGAATATTCTCCGGACCGTAAACGTGGCTTTATGGGCAGCTGGCTGGACTTTGGTTCGATTGCCGGTTTTGTCATGGGCGCGGGGGTTGTGGTTCTGATCTCAACCGTAGTGGGTGAAGAGAACTTCCTTGACTGGGGCTGGCGTATTCCGTTCTTCCTGGCGCTGCCGCTGGGCATCATTGGGCTTTATCTGCGTCACGCCCTGGAAGAGACGCCTGCGTTCCAGCAGCACGTTGAAAAGCTGGAGCAGGGTGACCGTGAAGGGTTACAGGATGGCCCGAAAGTGTCGTTCAAGGAGATTGCGACCAAACACTGGCGCAGCCTGCTGACCTGTATTGGTCTGGTGATTTCCACCAACGTCACCTATTACATGCTGTTGACCTACATGCCGAGCTACCTGTCGCATAACCTGCACTACTCGGAAGACCACGGTGTGCTGATTATTATCGCCATCATGGTGGGTATGCTGTTTGTGCAGCCGATTATGGGTCTGCTGAGCGACCGCTTTGGCCGTAAGCCATTCATTATTCTCGGCAGCGTAGCCCTGTTCGCACTGGCAATCCCGGCCTTTATTCTGATTAACAGCAATGTGCTGGGGCTGATTTTCGCCGGTCTGCTGATGCTGGCGGTGATCCTCAACTGCTTCATCGGGGTGATGGCTTCTACGCTGCCGGCAATGTTCCCGACGCATATTCGCTACAGTGCGCTGGCGGCAGCCTTTAATATCTCCGTTCTGATTGCGGGCCTGACGCCGACGCTTGCTGCTTCACTGGTGGAGAGCACGCAGAACCTGATGATGCCTGCTTACTATCTGATGGTCATTGCGGTGATCGGCCTGATTACCGGTATTACCATGAAGGAGACGGCGAATCGTCCGTTGAAAGGGGCAACGCCTGCGGCGTCTGATATTCAGGAAGCGAAAGAGATCCTGCGTGAGCACTACGATAATGTAGAGCAGAAGATTGAAGATATTGACGCAGAGATTGAGGCGCTCCAGACAAAACGCTCTCGCCTTGTCGATCAGCATCCTCGAATTAACGAGTGATAAAAAAACCCGCCGCTGGCGGGTTTTCTTTTATTAGCATCCTGCGGCAATATAGTCGCCGCCGGCGCTGACGGGGATCACCGTCAGGAACAGGATCGTCGCGAACAGTATCAGAACAACCCCTCCGGCAATTTTGACCATCGGCATTACCCAGTTCAGGGACGTGCCGCCGCCAAACCAGGTTACTGTGCGTTCACGCGCGTAACGTACTGCCAGCGACAGCCCCATAATCGACAGCGCCGTGCCCAGCGACATTGTCATCACAGCAGCAATCCCCCAGCTAATAATACCGAGCGCATTCGAGAACATCAGGATCATAATTGCCCCGCTGCACGGGCGTGCGCCAATGGCCAGCACCACGCCCAGACGGGTTTTCCAGTCGCTTTTAGTCAGATCCACCCCTACGCCGTGATGGCCGCAGCCACAGCGTTCATTATGCTGGTGAAGCGGCTTGATGGCGCTAATCGCCATTTTGCGCGGACGCAGGCTGCTGAGCGCCTGATAAATGATAAACGCGCCGAAGACGGCAATCAGCACGGCGCTGATTTTCTCGACGTACCAACGGCTGGTGCTGATATCTCCTGACGCGAGGTTCAATCCAACCGCCAGGATAAAGACAAAGACGATCGCGCTGACGCCCTGCATCATGCTACCGATAAACGGTACGACGCGCGCCGCGAGCTGGCTCTCTTTATTGGTGGTGAGATACGTGGTGACGATAAATTTGCCGTGCCCAGGTCCAACGGCATGGAGTACACCATAAAGAAACGCACCGGTTAACAACCATAGCCCACCGCTGTACTGATGATTATTAAGTTGCAGCAGATACATCACCAGATATCGGTGCAGGGTGATCTGGGTGGCGAGGCACCACTGAATAAAAGCATTCCAGTGCGTATGCAGTGCAAAACCTGCCATAAATAACACCAGCACGGCGAGCCCGGCGGTTGGGATACGCCAGTCACGTTGAAGTCGTTGTGTCGTCATGAGGTTGGCCCGCGAGAGAAATATTTGCCGCTAGTATAGTGTTCAAATCGCTGGATCACACCGGGATCGTCAATAGATTGTGGATAAGTCTGTGCGTAAAAAGGTATAAGGCGGGGTTTTGCTGGGGAATACAGCAGTCAGTCATTTTTTTGCAACTTTTCTGTTGCGGTCGCTCGGGAACTCCCTATAATGCGCCTCCATCGACACGGCGGATGTGAATCACTTCACAGACAACCCGGTCGGTTGAAGAGAAAAATCCTGAAAATCAGGGTTGACTCTGAAAGAGGAAAGCGTAATATACGCCACCTCGCGACAGAGCGCTGAAGCGCGTCGCAACTGCTCTTTAACAATTTATCAGACAATCTGTGTGGGCACTCAAAGTGACATGGATTCTTAATGTCCTCGGACACTAAATGAATACCAAGTCTCAACGAGTGAACACGTAATTCATTACGAAGTTTAATTCATTGAGCATCAAACTTTTAAATTGAAGAGTTTGATCATGGCTCAGATTGAACGCTGGCGGCAGGCCTAACACATGCAAGTCGAACGGTAACAGGAAGCAGCTTGCTGCTTCGCTGACGAGTGGCGGACGGGTGAGTAATGTCTGGGAAACTGCCTGGTGGAGGGGGATAACTACTGGAAACGGTAGCTAATACCGCATAACGTCGCAAGACCAAAGAGGGGGACCTTCGGGCCTCTTGCCATCGGATGTGCCCAGATGGGATTAGCTAGTAGGTGGGGTAACGGCTCACCTAGGCGACGATCCCTAGCTGGTCTGAGAGGATGACCAGCCACACTGGAACTGAGACACGGTCCAGACTCCTACGGGAGGCAGCAGTGGGGAATATTGCACAATGGGCGCAAGCCTGATGCAGCCATGCCGCGTGTATGAAGAAGGCCTTCGGGTTGTAAAGTACTTTCAGCGGGGAGGAAGGCGATAAGGTTAATAACCTTGTCGATTGACGTTACCCGCAGAAGAAGCACCGGCTAACTCCGTGCCAGCAGCCGCGGTAATACGGAGGGTGCAAGCGTTAATCGGAATTACTGGGCGTAAAGCGCACGCAGGCGGTCTGTCAAGTCGGATGTGAAATCCCCGGGCTCAACCTGGGAACTGCATTCGAAACTGGCAGGCTAGAGTCTTGTAGAGGGGGGTAGAATTCCAGGTGTAGCGGTGAAATGCGTAGAGATCTGGAGGAATACCGGTGGCGAAGGCGGCCCCCTGGACAAAGACTGACGCTCAGGTGCGAAAGCGTGGGGAGCAAACAGGATTAGATACCCTGGTAGTCCACGCCGTAAACGATGTCGACTTGGAGGTTGTGCCCTTGAGGCGTGGCTTCCGGAGCTAACGCGTTAAGTCGACCGCCTGGGGAGTACGGCCGCAAGGTTAAAACTCAAATGAATTGACGGGGGCCCGCACAAGCGGTGGAGCATGTGGTTTAATTCGATGCAACGCGAAGAACCTTACCTACTCTTGACATCCAGAGAACTTTCCAGAGATGGATTGGTGCCTTCGGGAACTCTGAGACAGGTGCTGCATGGCTGTCGTCAGCTCGTGTTGTGAAATGTTGGGTTAAGTCCCGCAACGAGCGCAACCCTTATCCTTTGTTGCCAGCGGTTAGGCCGGGAACTCAAAGGAGACTGCCAGTGATAAACTGGAGGAAGGTGGGGATGACGTCAAGTCATCATGGCCCTTACGAGTAGGGCTACACACGTGCTACAATGGCGCATACAAAGAGAAGCGACCTCGCGAGAGCAAGCGGACCTCATAAAGTGCGTCGTAGTCCGGATTGGAGTCTGCAACTCGACTCCATGAAGTCGGAATCGCTAGTAATCGTGGATCAGAATGCCACGGTGAATACGTTCCCGGGCCTTGTACACACCGCCCGTCACACCATGGGAGTGGGTTGCAAAAGAAGTAGGTAGCTTAACCTTCGGGAGGGCGCTTACCACTTTGTGATTCATGACTGGGGTGAAGTCGTAACAAGGTAACCGTAGGGGAACCTGCGGTTGGATCACCTCCTTACCTTAAAGAACCTGCCTTTGCAGTGCTCACACAGATTGTCTGATGAATGATGAACTTCTGAATGTACTTTTGAGTGCATTAAGAAGTTTTGCTCTTTAAAAATCTGGATCAAGCTGAAAATTGAAACGACACACAGCTCATGTGTGTTCGAGTCTCTCAAATTTTCGCAATCAGAAGTGAAACATCTTCGGGTTGTGAGGTTAAGCGACTAAGCGTACACGGTGGATGCCCTGGCAGTCAGAGGCGATGAAGGACGTGCTAATCTGCGAAAAGCGCCGGCGAGGTGATATGAACCCTTGACCCGGCGATGTCCGAATGGGGAAACCCAGTGCAATCCGTTGCACTATCGTTAGCTGAATACATAGGTTAACGAGGCGAACCGGGGGAACTGAAACATCTAAGTACCCCGAGGAAAAGAAATCAACCGAGATTCCCCCAGTAGCGGCGAGCGAACGGGGAGCAGCCCGGAGTCTGAATCAGCTTGTGTGTTAGTGGAACGGTCTGGAAAGTCCGACGGTACAGGGTGATAGTCCCGTACACGAAAATGCACATGCTGTGAACTCGAAGAGTAGGGCGGGACACGTGGTATCCTGTCTGAATATGGGGGGACCATCCTCCAAGGCTAAATACTCCTGACTGACCGATAGTGAACCAGTACCGTGAGGGAAAGGCGAAAAGAACCCCGGCGAGGGGAGTGAAAAAGAACCTGAAACCGTGTACGTACAAGCAGTGGGAGCCTCTTTATGGGGTGACTGCGTACCTTTTGTATAATGGGTCAGCGACTTATATTCTGTAGCAAGGTTAACCGTATAGGGGAGCCGAAGGGAAACCGAGTCTTAACTGGGCGTTAAGTTGCAGGGTATAGACCCGAAACCCGGTGATCTAGCCATGGGCAGGTTGAAGGTTGGGTAACACTAACTGGAGGACCGAACCGACTAATGTTGAAAAATTAGCGGATGACCTGTGGCTGGGGGTGAAAGGCCAATCAAACCGGGAGATAGCTGGTTCTCCCCGAAAGCTATTTAGGTAGCGCCTCGTGAACTCATCTTCGGGGGTAGAGCACTGTTTCGGCTAGGGGGCCATCCCGGCTTACCAACCCGATGCAAACTACGAATACCGAAGAATGTTATCACGGGAGACACACGGCGGGTGCTAACGTCCGTCGTGAAGAGGGAAACAACCCAGACCGCCAGCTAAGGTCCCAAAGTCATGGTTAAGTGGGAAACGATGTGGGAAGGCACAGACAGCCAGGATGTTGGCTTAGAAGCAGCCATCATTTAAAGAAAGCGTAATAGCTCACTGGTCGAGTCGGCCTGCGCGGAAGATGTAACGGGGCTAAACCATGCACCGAAGCTGCGGCAGCGACACTTATGTGTTGTTGGGTAGGGGAGCGTTCTGTAAGCCGTTGAAGGTGTGCTGTGAGGCATGCTGGAGGTATCAGAAGTGCGAATGCTGACATAAGTAACGATAAAGCGGGTGAAAAGCCCGCTCGCCGGAAGACCAAGGGTTCCTGTCCAACGTTAATCGGGGCAGGGTGAGTCGACCCCTAAGGCGAGGCCGAAAGGCGTAGTCGATGGGAAACAGGTTAATATTCCTGTACTTGGTGTTACTGCGAAGGGGGGACGGAGAAGGCTATGTCAGCCGGGCGACGGTTGTCCCGGTTTAAGCATGTAGGCGGAGGTTCCAGGTAAATCCGGTACCTTATTAACGCTGAGGTGTGATGACGAGGCACTACGGTGCTGAAGTGATAAATGCCCTGCTTCCAGGAAAAGCCTCTAAGCATCAGGTAACACGAAATCGTACCCCAAACCGACACAGGTGGTCAGGTAGAGAATACCAAGGCGCTTGAGAGAACTCGGGTGAAGGAACTAGGCAAAATGGTGCCGTAACTTCGGGAGAAGGCACGCTGATGTGTAGGTGAAGCCCCTGCGGGTGGAGCTGAAATCAGTCGAAGATACCAGCTGGCTGCAACTGTTTATTAAAAACACAGCACTGTGCAAACACGAAAGTGGACGTATACGGTGTGACGCCTGCCCGGTGCCGGAAGGTTAATTGATGGGGTTAGCGGCAACGCGAAGCTCTTGATCGAAGCCCCGGTAAACGGCGGCCGTAACTATAACGGTCCTAAGGTAGCGAAATTCCTTGTCGGGTAAGTTCCGACCTGCACGAATGGCGTAATGATGGCCAGGCTGTCTCCACCCGAGACTCAGTGAAATTGAACTCGCTGTGAAGATGCAGTGTACCCGCGGCAAGACGGAAAGACCCCGTGAACCTTTACTATAGCTTGACACTGAACACTGGTCCTTGATGTGTAGGATAGGTGGGAGGCTTTGAAGCGTGGACGCCAGTCTGCGTGGAGCCAACCTTGAAATACCACCCTTTAATGGCTGGTGTTCTAACGTAGACCCGTAATCCGGGTTGCGGACAGTGTCTGGTGGGTAGTTTGACTGGGGCGGTCTCCTCCCAAAGAGTAACGGAGGAGCACGAAGGTTGGCTAATCCTGGTCGGACATCAGGAGGTTAGTGCAATGGCATAAGCCAGCTTGACTGCGAGCGTGACGGCGCGAGCAGGTGCGAAAGCAGGTCATAGTGATCCGGTGGTTCTGAATGGAAGGGCCATCGCTCAACGGATAAAAGGTACTCCGGGGATAACAGGCTGATACCGCCCAAGAGTTCATATCGACGGCGGTGTTTGGCACCTCGATGTCGGCTCATCACATCCTGGGGCTGAAGTAGGTCCCAAGGGTATGGCTGTTCGCCATTTAAAGTGGTACGCGAGCTGGGTTTAGAACGTCGTGAGACAGTTCGGTCCCTATCTGCCGTGGGCGCTGGAGAATTGAGGGGGGCTGCTCCTAGTACGAGAGGACCGGAGTGGACGCATCACTGGTGTTCGGGTTGTCATGCCAATGGCACTGCCCGGTAGCTAAATGCGGAAGAGATAAGTGCTGAAAGCATCTAAGCACGAAACTTGCCCCGAGATGAGTTCTCCCTGAGACCTTGAGTCTCCTGAAGGAACGTTAAAGACGATGACGTTGATAGGTCGGGTGTGTAAGCGCAGCGATGCGTTGAGCTAACCGATACTAATGAACCGTGAGGCTTAACCTTACAACGCCGAAGGTGTTTTGGCGAAGAGACAGACAATCAAATTTCAGCTTTGATACAGATTAACAGAATTTGCCTGGCGGCTTTAGCGCGGTGGTCCCACCTGACCCCATGCCGAACTCAGAAGTGAAACGCCGTAGCGCCGATGGTAGTGTGGGGTCTCCCCATGTGAGAGTAGGGAACTGCCAGGCATCAAACAAGTGAAGAGGCCATCCGGAAGGATGGCCTTTTTGCGTTTGTTTACTGAAAAACGGCAGGCCGGGTAAGGCGAAGCCGCCACCCGGCAACTCAGAGCGTACTATCCCTGACAAACATTAAAACGAAGCAATTGCCGCTGATGGAAACGCCCAAGGATCAGCACCGTCGTTAACGCACCAAGCAGCGCGCAAAACATATCAGACTGGGTATCCCATGGATCGCCCTGCGTCCCCAGAAAATCATCCGCACCCTGTCCCATAGCCAAAGCTGCCCACCACTCAATGAGTTCATAGGTGGCGCTAATGGCCAGAGCAACACAGCACACCAGAAATCCCGTCATCTTATGTCCACGAACATACCCACCGCGCAGCAGAATTTCTCGCGCTGCCAGGGCGGGAACCAGCCCCTGGAAGAAGTGACCGAGCTTGTCATACGGATTTCGGCTAAGCCCGAGCATCTCCTGAACCTCAAAACCAACCGGAACCTTTGCATAGGTGTACATACCACCAACCATCAGAATGATGGCGTGGAAGAAAACCAGGGTATAGAGAAGGGGAGTGAGGGGGTATCGCCGGTGCGTGGCAAGCAGAAGTGGGATGATGATAATGACGGGCGTCACCTCCATCAGCCAGGTGACACGATCGCTCGTGAACAGGCCGGTATAAAACAGGATCATCAGCAGGAGCAGTGACCCGACTTTTAAAGCAGATAAGGTCATATCATTTTCATTGTCAGGGAAAAAAATCACTATTACCTGACAGAAGGGAAAATTCAATGCGTAGCGGATACAGAAAAGCAAAAACCCAGCCATAGGCTGGGTTCTTTAAATAGTGGTGCCGGACTCGGAATCGAAAATTTCTTTTATCATATTGATATTAATATAATTTATTTGGTTTGATTAAAAATGTACCCTCAATTATACCCGCAGTCCCTTTTGATATCGAAAGGGAATCACACTCGGGATCAGGCTGAGAGCACAGAAGGAAAGTACCTGGCTATTATATCGTTAATTCTGTCAATCAGTTCCAGCCTTTTGAAAGTGATGTGTGCAGATCCCTTCTTAAAGTATTTAATGATGAACATCTCGTCTTCATAGCGCTCTTTACCCTGAACGGACTGGATGTGACCATCCAGACGAATAGTGATGTTTTCCCGGTTGTCGGGGATCGGTTTGCCGCTGAACAGGTGTAGCATTCTTTCCAGATCGGCAAGTCGATCGGCCTGTTGCCCGCTGTTCAGATGAAGCCCCCACCGGTCCCACCTCACCAGATTGTTGACGATAATTTTACTGCCAAATTTACAGGGTGAGTTGGTTTTGTAATCCCAGCTCAGTCCCCTGAAGACGTTGATCACCCCTCGCTCAAACACCTCATCCTTATTCTGGTGCAGTTGTTCGAATGTACTCAGGATATTCGCTTCACTGATTTCCGGAAAATTATCATATTCCAGTGATCGGTACCATGTGTCCCGGGCCTGCGCATCCATCAGACTCAGCATCCCGGAACGTTGCATCAGGTCACGCCAGATTTCTCGATCGAGATTGCGGGTGATGGCTTTCATTGCTGCTTCCGGTTTTTCCATCAGCCAGCAGCCACAGCGAAAATTCTGTTTCATCGCCCAGTCCAGGGCGGTTTTGCCGCCAATGCCTGCTGTCAGCACTGAGATTTCTGCCAGTTGCCGGATAAGCGTTTCGGTTTGTTGCAGTGCTGCATTCCGTACCGTCACAACGTGTTGGATACTGGTGGAGCAGATAACGTCCGTATGCCCGGTGACCACTTCCGGACGGGAGATTGTGATGTCTGACATTATCGGTTTTCCTTTTGGTTTATAAACGAAAACGCCAGCTGTATTCAGGCTGGCGTCAGGGGAATGAAGTATGGTGAGTGATATTCACCGGTTCTGGTGCAGAAGCTGCAGATGACGAAGAGCACGGACATCCTTCCGGGCCTGTTCGATGCAGGGCAACAGTGCTGCTGAATCCGTTCTATCCTCATCGTTGTCAAAGATAATTCCCGATTCGCAGTCGATATTGTCCTGTAGCCACGCAATCAGAATATCCAGTGCGGTTTCCGTGGTTAATGATTTCATGTTGTTCCTGGTTACCAATCGAAAGTGGGCTGGTCCGGCAGACATTCAGCGCTGGCATCCAGATGAATGAGACTGACGCCATAACGTTGGATGAGTGTGACAACCAGACGACGGAACGTTTTTGACAACCCCAGGCGTTTAAGCCGCAGAACCGGATATGACCACGCATCGGTACGTAACAGATATCCGCTACCTGTGAAATGAATCCATTCTGATTCACCGAAGTCACTGGTCTGGTGTGACAGCGAGTACAGCCAGGCGTTATCCTTTTCCGTGATATGTGCGGTACTGCAGCGTATGCCGGCAAGGGTTGCAAACGGTGGTAGTGTGCAGGTTGACTGTTGGTCGGATTCCTCCACCACGCGGAGTGAATAACCGTTTTCAGCGACCTTGTTAATCAGTTCAGTGAGATTAACACCATCGACATCAACGACAATTCGCCCCATGTTCAGTGCCTGCACATTAATGCTGTCGGCTTCCAACGTCAGGGCCAGTTTCATTGTTTCGCCTCCGGATGCTTCCCCTGGGTAATGTTATTTACCGTTCTGTAGTTATCGCGGGTCATCAGGCCGGTTGCCCTGCGAGCCCGGAGAATATCAATACTGTTTATTAACTGAGAGCGGGTACAGGCGCTGAATCCCGGCTGGTCGGTACGTACCAGTGCGTATTTTTCAACGAGAAAGTTCACCGCATCACACAGTGAAATGCCAGCTTCAATATGCTGCTCAATCACACGTTCATCGGCGAACGGTGTGTCATTCAGCGTAAGGCCGTAATGCTGGTCCAGCAACCGGGACAGCAGTGTCTGCCAGATGGTGACGGGAGACGGGCAGCGCGATGCCTCCCGTACGTGTGTGTCGGGTAATGTTTTCATACTGAAGATTTTCCTGATATGCAGAGATGAAAAATGGAAAAGTGGCGTGGTGAAAACACCAGGCCGGAGCAGAAGATTATTCTGATGATTTACTTTTTCGTTTCGGGCGTCGGATAAACAGCCAGATAAACGTAACCACAGGAGCCGAAGGTGTCGGCTTCGCAGGTTAAATCGTTGTGGTACAGGGTAACGCAGTGGGCATGGTGGGGGCTGAGTTCACCGGTGGTCAGCATCGATTCCATCTGGCGGATAAAGTGCGGGAATGTTTCATCCAGCTTCCGGCATTCGATGTCACTGAACTTGCCGGTGATGCTGGCCCGGTCAGCCAGATAATGCAGTCGGTTGCCTTCCTGCACCAGACGGGCTCCCAGGCGCAGTGTAATCTCCCGCTGCAGGCCCCTGGTAGGGTTGCTCATTACAGTTCTCCACTATTGTCAGTTCAGGGTGATGCTCATCAGGCAGGTATAGGGCCCATTGCGGTCCTGGCGGCGTTCGGCGTATACCGCGAGGACTCCGGCGATATCCGGAACGTCCCTGCCGGTGTAATGACAGACGCTACCGTGCCACTGGTATTTGCCGGTGCAGTAGCGAAAGATTCGGGACTCAGGATGCTGGCGGTATATCGTCATTGCCCTGCGTTTACTGATAATTTTCATGTAATACCTCAAAGCAGACCGTGTTCTGCGAACGAATAGATTTGCCTGCCACCAACAATCAGATGGTCAGGGACACGGATATCCACCAGCTGAAGTACCTGAACCAGTCGCTGCGTGAGGGTTTTGTCGGCCTGGCTAGGTGTCGTCTCGCCGGAAGGATGGTTATGCGCGAGTATCACCGCCGCCGCGTTGAAGTGCAGAGCACGTTTGACCACCTCCCGGGGATGCACCTCGGTGCGATTAATCGTGCCGGTGAAGAGCGTTTCATGGGCAATCAACTGATTCTGGTTGTCCAGATACAACACCCGGAACTCTTCCCGCTCAAGCGCGGCCATATGCAGTCGCAGCCATTCACGTACGGCGTGGGTAGAGGTGAAGGCTACGCCGGGCTCATGCAGGTGGCGGTCCAGAGCCCTGAGCGCCCGCTGAATGAGACGCCGGTCCTGTGGCGTCATCTCGCCGGGTAAAAAGGAAAGCTGTTTCATCTGTTGCTCCTTCGGTCAGTCGATAATACGCAGAATGGCGTGAGCCTCTGGATGTTGCATGGCATACTCCCGCAGGCGGTAATAGTGTGCGGTCATCGCGTCACATTCTGTACGGCAGGCATGGTGGCTATACGCAATCAGGCAGACAGCAATACCTGCTGCTTCTGCACTCATTTGGGCATCGTTACCGTTCAGGCAGTTAAACAGACGCCATGTCTCATCGTTGTCAGGCTCGGGGGACATAAATGCGCCGCCATTGCTGAGGGTGTAGAACGACCAGATACCACCGCTGTAGCCCTCACAGAAGCGGTCCATCCAGGCGAAGATATGCGGCTCCAGGAGTAGCCACTGCGGGATAGCGCCAAAGTACTGTGGCCAGAAATCGATACGCTGTTCATCGGGGACCGGCGTGACGGTCAGTTCAAATTCGGGTTGGTTAGCGGGTGCGAGGTCGTGCTGCGTCTGTGTTGTCATGGGTATGTCTCCGTCAATAAAAACGCCAGCGGCGATGGCTGGCGTATGGGGATATAAAGTGTGTTCGGGGAGGTGAATGCGGGTAAATGCTTCGCGATCAGCGGGTGGCCGTGTCTGTACGGATGCCTGAGGTGCGGATATAGCGGTTAAGACCTTCACCGACATCCGGCTCAAAGTTCCATGCCCGCCAGACCATCCGGCCTTCAGTATCACGAACCACCAGACGGAAGTGACTGCCCTGGTCGTCTTCGAGTGTGATATTGCTGTACGTGGTAGTGACCGCTTGCGCTTGTCTCCGGGTGAAAGGCCCCGGTGGCAGCAACACGGATTGGGTCATTTTCGGGCTCCTGATAAAAGAAAACCCCGGCAGCCTGCTAGCTGTCGGGGTGGATTTGCTGGGGCAGATACTACTATCAGTCGTTGCTGCAGTCTCCGAGAGTGGACAGAACTTTCTCAGCGTTCTTCCGGTCCGCAGTGAAGGTCCCTGCTTTGTGGTCATTGACGTAGACGTCGAACTGCCCGGCCTCAGAGATATTGCTGATGAAGTCAAACCAGGCGTTATCGCCGTTACGCCAGCCTAGGCTGGACGGAATAATGTACTGCTGGTGATCCATCACTACGGTGATAGTAGTGTCGTCATCGTGCGAACTGACCATCTTGTCATCGGCAAGGGTAAGAAAGACTGAATGCTGATAGAAACCATTCTGGTCCGGGTTCCCTGTGCAGTTGATGGTAAACGTCTTTCCGCTGGCTTCGGTCACGCTGTATTCCGTATTGCCCTGACCGTAACCCTGCTGCCAGAACCCCGGGATAGCAGAGGCATTAAAGCTCGCGAGCAGTACACCCGCCAGCATAAACCGACTTAGTGAAAGTATTGTCATTCTTGTCTCCTTTGTCGTTGTTTTATTCCTAGTTCTCAGGGTTTGAGGGTATCAGCAGTCGCCCCATCAGTTTGCCGTCATGGGCGTACTCAAAGTATTTTTCTTTGGTATACGGGTCCGTCACCTCCTGGTATTCCAGTTTGATGTTATCGGCAATACACAGCGCATTCATCAGTGGCTGGACGGTTTTTTCCTGCATATCCACGAGGTAGTAGTAACTGCCATCCTCGCAGCCATCGGGCGACTGGCGGGTACGTAAAACCTGCAAGGTGGGACCGGATAAGTAGTCAACCTGTGACCATTCTTCGCTGACATCATCCTGGTGGCTGACCACATCACTGAAACGCGGTGGGGTGAGGTCCTTAAATTTACTGATGGCCTTCAGGTCATCACTTCTGTCATCGCATGCGATGAGAAACAGAGTGGTGGCAACCAGCGCCAGCAGAGGCAGTGTTTTACGTTTCATTATTTTTTTCCTGAAATCAGACGAACCACTTTGGCAAAGACATAAATGCCGACGAAAATACCCACCGGCACGCCGACGAACGGTGTCAGTGCGACACTGGCCGCACCGGCTGCCCCTCCGCCCGTCAGCAGTGCGGCAACGGTGGCAAGGGTCAGGGCCGTGAGGCTGTCGGACACCCCGGTTTTGTTCAGAATGATGACGATGACAACAATGGCGATAATGGCAATAAATGGCATAGGCTCTCCCTGCGGATGAGTTGAGATAGACCTGCACTATTCCGGTGGGCTGTCGGCCGGAACAAACGCAAGCAGCGACTGCTGGATAAAGCGAAAATGGGGTAAGGCCTGAATAAACACCGGGTCTTCAACCAGACTGCACAGACTGTCGTTGCGGCGAAAAGACTCCTGCAGGGGTTGAACCAGATGGATTTCATCCAGGGTGAATACGGCGATATGTCCGTCGTGCTCTGCCACCAGATACCAGGCCTGCTGGTGGATAAGTAACCGGCAGGGAGCCAGCCGCTCACAGCGCTGCCCCTCGGCAATCAGCGTCACCCGCCTGCGCCCGGTAATGGCCTGAATCAGTCGCCAGAAAGACAATGCGCCTGATGGCGAAGGAGCCGGACTGGCGGGTGCGATTACGCAGGGAGACTCATCGCACATCAGCAGTGCGTTTACCAGACGACGGTCAAAGCCAGGGAAAAGACCGGCCATCCCGCTGCGGTGGGCAAAGATAAGCACGTCGGGCACCATCTGCGTCTCACTGCCCGCAGTACGTAAGCGGCAATATCCGGACTGATACTCCAGGTCCAGATACATCAGCCGCTCACGAAAATCACGCCGCAGCGTGCGCACCGACACACCAAACTCAGCGGCAAGCTTACGCACACTCAGCGTTTCCCCTGCCACCAGACGGCTGATTATCAGTGACAGCCTGACAGCCAGCCGGTCATGGCGGCGTTCTGCCTGTGTCATGAGACGTTCTCCGTGAAAGTTAACTGACTGAAAATGATGTGATTACTTTAAAGAGGGGGTCGGACAGGGTATGGACATCACAGAAACTATTTTTCATTTCTGCAAAAGCCAGAGGCAGCGGGGGTTACAGGCCATTCACTCAGTGAGTGAGGACCGCCAGCACGGTGCGATGCGGACAGGTGGTGTCCGATATTAACAAAGCGGCAACATTAAACGGTCACTGCAGTTGCGTGAGCATCGCTTCCGCCATCACCCACAGTGCCCGGTTAAGTTTCACGTCCCCGTCGATACCGCGAACGGCACGGGTATGTGACCGTCCTCCTTTGGCATTACGGCCACTGAGCCCACCCTTAATCAGGTTCTCCTGAATACGCTGGTACGTGGTCCACAGGTCGCTACTCTCATCTTGCCAGCGGCGCGGGGAGAGGATCTGCGACTCAGTCACCGGCTGGTGGTCCTCACCAAAGCGGTACGTCAGCGCGGCTTTTGCCAGTGCCTGCTGCGCAGGTGGTGGCAACAGCAACGACTGCATCGCATCCCGCTTCTCCTCCACCCGGTCAAAAATGCCCAGCACTTCATAGGCCCCCTCAATCACCTGACTCACTACATCGCCTTTGTGCGGCACACGCACCTCGCCAAATGACTCACCGCAGACGAGCCCGTTCTGACAAACCGCACGAAATAAACCCGGCAACATCTGGTACGAACTGGTGCCATCATGGGAGTTGAGCAGGATAATTTCTGGGACCTGTTTACCGGTAATCTGCCCCTCCCGACGAAGGCGTAGCATGTGTTTTGTGTGCTCGCGTCGACCCGGGTCGCGTACCCGGGTCTGACAGGCAAAGAACGGCTGGAAGCCTTCGCGCTGCAGGCTGTCCAGCAGGGATATGGTGGGTATATAGGTATAACGCTCACTACGGGATGCGTGTTTGTCCTCACTGAATACACTGGGCACCACGCGAAACAGCTCTTCGCGGGTTAACGGGCGGTCGCGACGGATAAGATTTGCTGCGCCAAAGCGCGAAGCCAGACGGGTCATAAGCAGACTCCTCATAACGGGAAAACAAATAAAAGGGATCCCCGTCGCATCGGCGACAGGGGCAGGGAAGTAACAGGGATGGGTTAAATACTCAGAAGAAGAAATCCCAGACGGCGCGGGCCACTGACACCACCGTGGTGCGCACGGCCTGAATGACAGCCCGTACCGGGGCGGGTATCAGGGGAAAGGCACTGATGCTATCGAGTACGGCCCCGACGGTTTCACCAAAATCGCTACGAGCCTGTTCCCGGACTACCGTCGTGCGAAAGGAAGACTGGAGTTGCGACACCACCGGGCTGGTGGCCTCACGTGGCAGGCACTTAATCATTCGCTCGGCCATCACCCGCAGTCCCCACTGAAGACGGACCGACACGGCACACACCGGATGTACGGGCTGGAACAGCTCATGCAGCAGACAGATTTTACGGCTGATATTCTGCTTCTGCGCCGTGGACAACGGTCCCCCACCGCTGGTGGGTTCGGCCTTATCCGACTGGCTGATAACAAACAGCACCTTATGCCGGTATACCTCTCCAATCACCTGATGATAAAAATGTTCATCCACCGCCAGCGCCCGGTCATCGGCCTTAATCAGCCACAGAACTAGGTCGAGCCGGGGGAGTTGTTCGCGGTACATCGCAGCATACTCGGTATCGCGAGCACCACTTTCGCCCACGCCGGGCAGGTCCACCAGCGTCATATAGCGGTCGCCGACTTGCAGGCGAAAGCGCAGTGGCTCACGGGTACATGCAGCCACATCGCTGACCGGTGATATATCTCCGGCAAACAGGGCATTGCACAGACTGCTCTTCCCAACACCGGTTTTACCCATAATGCCGATCACTGGCTCGTAGCGGGTTAACTGATTTATCTGCTGCAATATACGTTCAGACACCCACTGTGGCAGACCAGCGAGCGATTGCTGAAACGGCTTCAATCCTTCAGAATTGTTCATTACTACTCCTCTGAAAAATAATACAAAAACGGCAGAATCGTGAGATTCCACCGTTAATCTGGTATGTTCAAAGGGATGATATATATCTGAAAATTATTAACTTGATCTACTTTTTGTCTTTTTTACGTGATGAAACAGCCTGCTGCCAAGCATGCTTCATTTTCTGAATAAAGAAATATTTTTCTTCAACTCCAGTGTCCCAACTATCCATGCATGCAATGATCATCTGTATTCTCATTGCAGTGTTATATGGTTTTAAATAAAAGGGGATCATATTTTTATTTCTCAGATACTCCCAGCAATAGATAGCTTGCTTTTCATCTTTTTTATCTAGCCAGTCATAATCAGTAAGAAATGTATTATATTGCTCTAGCCATTTATCATGCAACTTACGAAAATAGGAAATTTTCTGACTTAAACTTACAGGAGCTAAATCAATAAACCTCATCAAAGTACAAATGCGTTCTTGTTCGGATGTTGTATTCGGGCTGTAGTTGTCGGGATCTGCGCCAGATGTTAAATAAAATCTACGCGAGTATTTTTCAGGTGTATCTCTATTTTTTTCTTTATTGCTAGGGGAGATTCCCACCTGCATTTCGGCTTGTACTTCATCAAGTGAGAAATTTTTAATTTCATCAATGTTTTCAAATTCAAAAAAGGATGCAGGAGTTGAGTTCGGGTTGTAAATATTATCTTGTGCAAAGATATTCACGCTCGAGGAGGTTTCAGGACTGATTCTGTTGTTATATATATACATTAAGGCAAACCACGATCCTCTATCAGAACCTTTGAAACAATCGAACTTCTCTTTGTCAATGATTTTGTAATGGAACTGTTTTTTCAAGTAAGTACGCGCACTTTGTATTGCTTCATTATTGAATAGGAATTTAGTGTTCAATATATGATTAATGAGTTTTTGAAATTCCTCAGGCGTGTCGAAATTACTCGCCTGCTTAATGTAATCTTCGTTGTAATACAGACTCAGAACGTAAAGGGAAAAGAACTCCTCTCTCACTTCGTCATACCTAAGCATGTACCCTCCAGTGTGATATCACATCTGTCCGATGCTTTCAAAAGTATAAATGAACCATGATGATTTGGCATCTGCAAGGTGACTGTTGACTGGTTTTTTGCTGATTTTTTAATGATAAAGTAGTGATTACTAACTGATTAGTAAGTGATTAATGGCTGGTTGCCTCCTGTGATTTTTCTGCCTCTGGTAAATTGGGGGAGAGTACTGATCAACTCACCACTCTGAATAATTTTCATGATTGCACTCTACAAAGTTTCGACATCCGTCAAATTGTAACGGTCAGAGAACAGCGTTACACGAGGTTTTCCGTATCTATGCATTCTTAGTTGGGTAGCTCAACTGCTCCTTCCAGATCTTTTTTTACGTCACACCCCATTCATGTGGAGGAGAAGGCGTGAACAATTAGTTATCGCCTGCTCCGGTGCTCTTCTCGCAATGGGACACTCAGCATGAAAACTAAACCTGCACTACTGGAAGATGAGTTCATCGATATGAAGTTTATCACACGCCTTACTGGCCTGAGTGATAAATGGTTCTATAAGTTGATACAGGAAGGGGTATTTCCGAAACCCATTAAGATGGGTAGGGCTTCTCGCTGGTTAAAAAGCGACCTGGAGGAGTGGTTGCAGGCTAAAATTAATGATTCCAGAAATTAAATATTTTGGACTGTGTTTATCAAATTCCATGCCCTTTTTGCTGCTTAATTTTAAATGACACTCTGATCATGCACCGTGATTGAAATAAGTTATAGCCACCCCTTAATCATTTTTTTCAGACGACATTAACTTCGGAGTAAATAATTTAACACAATGAAATATCAAACCGCATCTGGCCTGAATGTTGAGTATTAATACGTGACGGATTGTTAATATATATCAGTACATAAACCCCAATATTCCAGTAATACACACCTACGCAATACACACCAAGCAATTTAGTCAGCATCACCCAACTAACATCCAACACAAACTCAATAAGCCAGATTTGATACCACCTAATTACCTCAACCATCGCGGGTAAGGTTCCGTCCTGCCCGATATTCAGATCACAGGAATCTATTATGCTTAATGATATTTATCTTGACCAACGTCATGCCCCATTCAATACAACGTATTTGCAACGGATGCTGGGTGTAATTGATAACGCTATAGCACAACACCCAAGGACAATGGCTGTCCGTGTCGATCTACGTCTGCCTGATGACAACTGTAATAGGAATAGTGGTCTGATATCCCGTTTCATTGAATCGCTTAATGCAAAAATCGATGCTCGGTACCGAAATAAAATAAAGAATGGCATCAGGAGCTACCCATGCCAGTTGCGTTACGCCTGGGTTCGGGAAGTGGGAGAAATAAACGAGAAGTCCCATTACCACATGGTACTTTTCGTGAACAAAGACACATTCAATGGACTTGGGAGCTATGGAGAAGGGGGAACGGGATTAGCCAGCCTGATACGTGAAGCCTGGCTGAGCGCTTTGCAACTAGGCCCTTACCCCGAATACCGAACGTTGGTCCACATCCCAGATAATCCCCTGTATTATCTGGATGCCAACGCCACAGACTATCGTGCGGTTTACGATAAGCTCACTTTCCGTCTGAGCTACTTTGCGAAGGAGCGCACCAAGTCATACAGCCGAGATGAACGCTCGTTTGGCTGCAGTCAGTCCTGAGGCAAAACAAACTAAGTCTATAAAGATTTTTTCAGCCTGGCTCTAATCGACTGAATCTCAGCATACTCCGCTTTTGAAGCCTTGACACGTCAGTTGTTCTTTCACCTCTGAGTGGCTACTCGCGACTGCCTGCAGGAGGCTGATTATGTTATTGACCGCAAAATCCATTAACTGACTTTTCGACTTAATCTCCTTAAGTTATGTGAGAAATTTGCCGATATGAAAACATGATCCTCCAGTCGCTACTGACATGCCCTGTCAGTAGCGACTGGTAATCTCAAGGAAAATTACAAGGAGAACGCGCATGAGCGGGCATGAGGTAATGGTACAAAGAATAACCGCTATTATTGCAGAACTTTACCAGTACGGTTTTGTATCACGTAAGAAGATGATGGACGAATTCAACATCAGTGAGCGTACTTTGTATCGTGATCTTAATCGTCTGGGCGACAGAATCGTCCCCGATGGTGATGGTATTTACAGGCTGGCTCCCGCTTACGCTAAACCTCAGGCTCTAAAAGAACAACAAAATCTCGGCCATGTTTATTATGGCGATCAGCGCCTGGTATTTACTGCGCGGACGGGAGCGCGATGTCGCATTACGCTCGTTTGCCATCGGTTCCGTCTTCGGTACTCTGGCGATTATTGGCACGCTGCAACTCGGAGACAGTTCTGCGTATGAAGTCGCGCAAGTACAACCGGTAAAACTGGCGGCGATGGAAGGGGAGTGGCAAACGGAACCTGCACCTGCACCGTTCCATGTGGTTGCCTGGCCGGAACAGGATCAAGAGCGTAACGCCTTTGCCATCAAAATTCCCGCGCTGCTAGGGATCCTCGCCACTCACTCATTAGATAAACCCGTGCCGGGTCTGAAGAATTTGATGGCTGAAACCTACCCACGCTTGCAACGCGGACGTATGGTCTGGCTGTTAATGCAGGAAATATCGCAAGGCAATCGTGAGCCGCATGTGTTGCAGGCATTCCGGGAACTGGAAGGTGACCTGGGCTACGGCATGTTGCTCTCCCGCTATGCGCCGGATATGAATCATGTCACAGCCGCACAGTACCAGGCGGCGATGCGTGGTGCAATACCTCAGGTTGCGCCGGTATTCTGGAGTTTCCGCATCATGGTGGGCTGTGGTTCCCTGCTGCTACTGGTGATGCTGATTGCGCTTGTCCAGACGCTGCGTGGCAAAATCGACCAGCATCGCTGGGTGCTGAAAATGGCGCTCTGGAGTTTGCCGTTGCCGTGGATTGCGATTGAAGCCGGGTGGTTTATGACCGAGTTTGGTCGTCAGCCGTGGGCGATACAGGACATCTTACCGACATACTCCGCGCACTCCGCCTTAACCACAGGACAACTGGCTTTCACACTGATCATGATCGTAGGGCTTTACACCCTGTTCTTAATCGCCGAAGTCTACCTGATGCAGAAATATGCCCGTCTGGGGCCGAGCGCGATGCAGAGTGAACAACCGACGCAGCAACAGGGGTAAAGGAGAAAATCATGTTTGATTATGAAACATTGCGCTTCATCTGGTGGCTGCTGATTGGCGTGATCCTGGTGGTCTTTATGATCTCCGACGGATTTGACATGGGGATCGGCTGTTTGCTGCCGCTGGTGGCGCGTAATGATGATGAACGCCGGATAGTGATTAATAGCGTTGGTGCGCACTGGGAAGGCAATCAGGTCTGGTTGATCCTCGCAGGTGGGGCATTATTTGCCGCCTGGCCCAGAGTGTATGCAGCGGCGTTTTCCGGCTTTTATGTGGCGATGATCCTGGTGCTGTGCTCGCTGTTCTTCCGCCCGCTGGCCTTTGATTATCGCGGAAAAATCGCCGATGCACGCTGGCGTAAAATGTGGGATGCCGGTCTGGTCATCGGCAGTCTGGTGCCGCCGGTAGTCTTCGGTATCGCCTTCGGCAACTTGTTGCTCGGCGTGCCGTTTGCCTTCACACCGCAATTACGCGTGGAGTATCTCGGCAGCTTCTGGCAACTGCTGACGCCATTCCCTTTATTGTGCGGATTGCTCAGCCTTGGGATGGTGATTTTGCAAGGTGGCGTCTGGTTACAACTGAAAACTGTTGGTGTGATTCATCTGCGTTCACAGCTGGCGACTAAACGCGCTGCACTGTTGGTGATGCTGTGCTTTTTGCTGGCGGGTTACTGGCTGTGGGTCGGTATTGATGGCTTTGTACTGCTCGCCCAGGATGCTAACGGTCCTTCCAATCCGTTAATGAAACTGGTGGCAGTGCTACCTGGTGCCTGGATGAATAATTTTGTCGAGTCGCCCGTTTTGTGGATCTTCCCGCTACTGGGGTTCTTCTGCCCATTGCTGACGGTGATGGCGATTTATCGTGGTCGCCCGGGTTGGGGATTTTTGATGGCATCATTGATGCAATTTGGCGTGATTTTCACGGCAGGCATCACGCTGTTCCCCTTTGTCATGCCGTCAAGCGTGAGTCCAATCTCCAGCCTGACGTTGTGGGACAGCACTTCCAGTCAGCTGACGCTGAGTATTATGTTGGTAATCGTGCTGATATTTTTGCCCATTGTGTTGCTCTACACTCTCTGGAGCTACTACAAAATGTGGGGGCGCATGACGACAGAAACTCTCCGCCGTAACGAAAACGAGCTGTACTAAGGAGCAGGAACAATGTGGTATTTACTTTGGTTCGTCGGCATTTTGTTGATGTGTTCGCTCTCCACCCTTGTGTTGGTATGGCTGGACCCGCGATTGAAAAGTTAACGAACGTAAGTCTGATGCGGCGCATTAGCGTCGTATCAGGCAATCAATAATGTCGGATATGAAAAGCGGAAACATATCGATGAAAGCGATCTTGATCCCATTTTTATCTCTTCTGATTCCGTTAACCCCGCAATCTGCATTCGCTCAGAGTGAGCCGGAGCTGAAGCTGGAAAGTGTGGTGATTGTCAGTCGTCATGGTGTGCGTGCCCCAACCAAGGCCACGCAACTGATGCAGGATGTCACCCCAGACGCATGGCCAACCTGGCCGGTAAAACTGGGTTGGCTGACACCGCGCGGTGGTGAGCTAATCGCTTATCTCGGACATTACCAACGCCAGCGTCTGGTAGCCGACGGATTGCTGACGAAAAAGGGCTGCCCGCAGCCTGGTCAGGTCGCGATTATTGCTGATGTCGACGAGCGTACCCGTAAAACAGGCGAAGCCTTCGCCGCCGGGCTGGCACCTGACTGTGCAATAACCGTACATACCCAGGCAGATACGTCCAGTCCCGATCCGTTATTTAATCCTCTAAAAACTGGCGTTTGCCAACTGGATAACGCGAACGTGACTGACGCGATCCTCAGCAGGGCAGGAGGGTCAATTGCTGACTTTACCGGGCATCGGCAAACGGCGTTTCGCGAACTGGAACGGGTGCTTAATTTTCCGCAATCAAACTTGTGCCTTAACCGTGAGAAACAGGACGAAAGCTGTTCATTAACGCAGGCATTACCATCGGAACTCAAGGTGAGCGCCGACAATGTCTCATTAACCGGTGCGGTAAGCCTCGCATCAATGCTGACGGAGATATTTCTCCTGCAACAGGCACAGGGAATGCCGGAGCCGGGGTGGGGAAGGATCACTGATTCACACCAGTGGAACACGTTGCTAAGTTTGCATAACGCGCAATTTTATTTACTACAACGCACGCCGGAGGTTGCCCGCAGCCGCGCCACCCCGTTGTTGGATTTGATCATGACAGCGTTGACGCCCCATCCACCGCAAAAACAGGCGTATGGTGTGATATTACCCACTTCAGTGCTGTTTATCGCCGGACACGATACTAATCTGGCAAATCTCGGCGGCGCACTGGAGCTCAACTGGACGCTTCCAGGTCAGCCGGATAACACGCCGTCAGGTGGTGAACTGGTGTTTGAACGCTGGCGTCGGCTAAGCGATAACAGCCAGTGGATTCAGGTTTCGCTGGTCTTCCAGACTTTACAGCAGATGCGTGATAAAACGCCGCTGTCATTAAATACGCCGCCCGGAGAGGTGAAACTGACCCTGGCAGGATGTGAAGAGCGAAATGCGCAGGGCATGTGTTCGTTGGCCGGTTTTACGCAAATCGTGAATGAAGCACGCATACCGGCGTGCAGTTTGTAATGCATAAAAAAGAGCATTCAGCTACCTGAATGCTCTGAGGCTAATGACAAACGAAGAACTGTCTAATGCGTAGACCGGAAAAGGCGTTCACGCCGCATCCGGTCACTTTACCTTCAGTTTTACTCTTTCTCGGAGTAACTATAACCGTAATAGTTATAGCCGTAACTGTAAGCGGTGCTGGCGCGTTTAATCACACCATTGAGGATAGCGCCTTTAATATTGACGCCTGCCTGTTCCAGACGCTGCATTGACAAGCTCACCTCTTTGGCGGTGTTCAGGCCAAAACGCGCAACCAGCAGGCTGGTGCCGACAGAGCGCCCCACGACCGCAGCATCGCTCACCGCCAGCATCGGCGGCGTATCGACAATCACCAGATCGTAATGGTCGTTCGCCCATTCCAGTAATTGACGCATCCGATCGCGCATCAGCAGTTCAGACGGGTTAGGTGGCACCTGACCGCGAGTAATCACATCAAAGCCTCCTTTGCCAAAATGCTGGATCACTTTGTTGAGCTCATCTTTACCTGCCAGATATTCCGACAAGCCATGTGCATTACTCACGGTAAACAGGTTATGCGAATAACCACGGCGTAAGTCGGCATCAATAAATAACACTTTTTGATCGGACTGGGCGATCACCGCTGCCAGAGTTGAACTGACAAATGTTTTACCACTGTCTGGCGTCGCACCGGTGATCATCAGAATGTTATTCTCAGTCTCCATCATAGCGAAATGCAGACTGGTTCGTAGCGCACGTACGGCTTCCACAGCAGAATCCGCCGGGTTATCCACCGCCAGGAAGGGGATATTTTTATTACGATGGCGCTGCTGATTAGAAAATAAATTTTTCTTACGCAGACGGGTACGTTTATCCAGCCACTCGGACATCGGGATGGTGGCATAAACGCTGATGCCGTGCTCTTCCAGTTGTTCCGGGGCTTCTACACCACGACGCAACATCGCACGCGCCAGCACGGCACCCACCGAAATAAACAGGCCAAGAATAAAACCAAGCACCACATTCAACGCTTTTTTCGGTTTCACTGGCTGCGGCTGAGTGACTGCCGGGTCGATAATCCGCACGTTACCAATGGCACTGGATTTCGAAATACTCAACTCCTGCTGGCGGTTAAGTAATTGCAGATATACCGCACGGCCCGCTTCTACGTCACGACTTAAACGCAACACTTCCTGTTGGGTGGAAGGCATAGCCGATACCCGCTTATTCAGGCGTTTGCGTTCTTGCTCTAGCGTCTGGCGTTTTTCCAGCAGCGCACGATAAGTTGGGTGATCTTTCTTATACAGCTGGGAGATCTCTGCCTCGCGGAAGGTCAGCTCATTGAGTTGATTATCAACGTTCACAATCTGCTCAAGAACGGCTTTGGCTTCCAGGTTAAGGTCAACCGAATCGCGCTGCTGGCGATAAACGTTGAGTTTTTCTTCCGCCTGGTCCAGCTCGCTGCGCACTTCTGGCAACTGGCGCTGTAAGAATTCAAGGCTTTGTGAATCCTGCGCCGCCTGGCGAGCGATATTCTGTTGCAAATAGTTGTTAGCGATGCTGTTCAGAATACGAGTAATCAACTGGGGATCATCACCAGTCATGGTAAGTTCCAGCATCCCGCTTTCTTTACTGCGTTCGCTAACGGTAAAGGTTTCCTGCAACGCGTTAATCGCTTCCAGTTCGGTACGCTGGCTCAGGACAAACTGTGTTCCTGGTTTGGCCTTAATGTCCGCGATAGTCAGCGCAACGCCATCTTTTTCCAGACGCTGGCCGACCATACCATTGACGGTGAACTCTTCACCTTCCAGCGTATAGTGGCCGTTTTCCCCAACCGTGAGTGTCAGTTGCTGATCCTGACCATTCAGTTGTGGAATATGCATCCAGCTGATCGCCAGCTCACCTGGTTTTTCTTTGGTTAATCTCGCCCAGCCGCGACCCACAATCGGAAAATACTTCTGCTCAACCATGTCGCGCAGATTCAGTTCAGCAATGGTTTTACCGAGAATCATGCGCGATTGCAGCAGTTGGATCTCCGGTGCAGACTCGGGCGATGAGTTAGGGATCATATCGCTCAGGCCGCTGAGAATGGCGTTGCCCTGTTTCTGCTCAACCTGGACCAGAGTATCTGCCTGATAAATTGGCGTGCTTAACAGCGAGTAAGCGACAGCGATCAGTGTGAATAACGCGGTCACGCTGATAATAAACTTACGGTGATCCCATAACTCGCCGACCAGACGAAGCAGATCGATCTCATTTTCCTGAGTGCTGCCTGGTGGCGTATTCATATTTTTAGTTGTCATCGTATTTTATAAACTCAAATTACCGGCTGAGGCGCTTCGCCCATTCCTGACTGGCGCGCTCCAACATACCGTAGACATGTTCAAATGCGTCCTGACTTTTACGATAGGGATCCGGGATCTCTTTCTGTTCCAGCCATTGCCCAAACAGCATTGTCTTCCCGCGGACCTCGGGAGCGATTGCGGTAACCTGAGCAATATGTTCCGACTCCATTGCCAGAATCAGATCGTAATTTCGTGCCATCTCAGCAGTGAGCTTACGTCCGGCATGTCCTTCAAGAGATACGCCATGATTAGCGGCAACATCTGCTGCTGTCGCATCTGCAGGGTGTTTTACCAGACCATGAACACCTGCCGATTTGACTTTTACGCCTGGCAGACGTTTACGCAGCAAGCGCTCGCCAATGGGCGAACGGCAAATGTTGCCGGTACAAACCACCAGGATTGAGTTAAATTTTAGTTGGGCCATGTTTGAATCCACCGTGAAGTCTCTGTCAGGTCATGCACCCCGGAAATCGTCGGTACCAGCAGGGAAATCACACGGTTCCAACGAGCCAGCGGCGCGGTAGTGACATAAACAATGTCGTAAGGTTCAAGCTGGAATTCCGTTCCGAGTATCATTGCCGATGCGTCCTTCGCATTCAGCTGATAAATATTGGCGATTTTGCCATTCTGCTTGTTTTGCGTTGCACGAATAACAAAAATCCCCGTCGCATCAGCGACATCCTGATTCATACCCTCAGCGTTACCCAGCGCTTCCGCCAGGGTCATACCGCTGCGGTCCATTTTCAGCGTGCTCTGTTTACCCACTTCACCCATCACGAAGACTTTCAGATCATCGTTGCGCGGAATAAATAAAATATCGCCCGGGTGCAGCAGTTTGTTCTGGCGCAAGTCGCCACGCTGCATCAGCGCATAGAGGTTCACTTTGGTCTTTACGCCATTCTGGGTGAGCACCACATTGCGCCAGTCTGCATCTGCGGTCAGACCGCCCGCGGCGTTAATCGCATCCATGATGGTCAGAGGAATATTGGTAATCGGCTGCTGACCCGATTTGCTGACTTCGCCGGTGACGTACGCTTTTTGCGAGCGGAACGTCGCGACGCTGACATCGACTTGCGGGCTTTCAATGACTGAATCGAGACGCGCTGTAATCTCGTTGCGTACCTGGGTAAGTGTTTTCCCGGCCACTTTCAGGCGACCAATATAGGGGTAGAAAATCGCACCATCGGCGTTAACCCAGTTGCCGGTATCACTGGCGCTACGGTATTGCCCTGCGGGGGTGGTTAGTTCCGGGTGATCCCAGACCGTAACCATCAACACATCACCAATGCCGATACGATATTCATAGTTCGCGATTTGCTGCTCCAGCTCCGGGTTAGCCTGCGACATAATCGGTTTGGCGCGCAACTGATCAATCAATCCTGGCGTGACGGGATAGATATTGACCATTTTGTCCAGGTCATACTGATTGTCAGGTAGTTCAATGACATCCTTGTTACTGGTCGATAAATTCTGACCAGGAACAAGGGTACATGCTGTCAAAGACAGAACAGCCAATGTCAGTACCGAAAACTTAAAAATGTTCTTTTTCATTGGTTTATATTTATCAGTCAATGTAATGTTATGAATTACGTCAGGTTATTGTCCAACCGGTACTTCTCGCTCTGCCGTCATTGGATAGAGCTGGTATTTGCGTGACAGCATTTGTCCACCATCACGCGTCAATGGTGTCCACGAAACCACCGCGCGGTTGCGGTTAGGTCCAATGGTCATCAAGTCGAACGGAATCGAGATATAAAAACCTTTACTAAAGCCGCCTTCGCCATAGTCATCTTTAGATACGTTACTGATTGCCGCCCATACCCCTACCGCCACGCCGCTGTCAAAGCGTTTGGCGACGTCGATCGTTGCGCCTTTATCTTTTGCCAGATATTGCCCAACGCTAAGTTTCATCAGTACGCCATTGAGCGTCGGCGGGTTCCAGTAAGCCGTCACGAAACCTGTGGGTGTGGAATAATCGGTGAAGCGCATCATGTTGTCCCAGTCACGTTGCTTCACGTAGTTAACGTCCACACCCAGCGCCCAGCTGGCATCTAGCGGGCGATAAAGCAGCTCGGAACCGACACCGGCGTACATCGTTTCCAGATAACCGCCATACACCTGGCCATAGAAACCATTGCCTAAGTCGGCAAAGTAGTTCGCCTGCAAGTTGTTGAGATAAACGTCATTGCGAACGTAATCACGGATATGCGTGCGCACGCGGGGCAGGGTAGAGTCCGCGGGTAATAGCGAAGACTTAAACTTGTCGTAGTTATTGTAAATATTGGTGAAAATACCGCCATCAAGCAGCAGGTGGTCAGTAAACCAGTAGCGGGCGCTGGACATCAGCCCCAGCTGGAACATATAGAAATCTTCCGGGCCGCCCAGCGACTGTGAAAGTGTTGGGTTGAAAGAGTAGCTAAAGCGATCTTCACGAATACGGTAGCCCCGACCAAAGGCAGAAAGATCTTCAGCTTCAACACGTTGTTGTTGCAGTGGCTCTGATTGACCAGACGCTGTACCTGCCAGCTGTTTGCGCAGGCTGGCTACGTCGGTTTCGGTAGTCACCATCGCCATATGCTCGCGCTTTTGCGTCACGCTAATCTTCTCAACGCCTTGCGGCAGGTTATTCACCAGAATCCGGCTGGCACGATCGACCGCTTCACGAGAATCACGGTATTTGTATTGCTGACCAGACATATACAGCGTCTTATCGCGTAGCTGAATTTCTGGCGCGTCAAAGCCCGCGTTATACTTCAGGGCGGTAAGTTGGTTTGCTACCGTGGTGTACTGCAATCCTTCAGATTCAGGCGCAGGTTGATATGCCGGTTTTGGCGTATCGCGCAGGGCAGGGCGCAGATCGTTGAAATTGGTCCGTAAAGTGAAACCAAACATCAACGTGTTACCGCGTTCATAACTCAGGTTGAGGTCTGCCCAGTTGGCAGCGCGATAAACTGCACCGACGTTGAAATGGCTTGCCTGAGGCAGTTTGCCAGCGAAATCATTCTGGTAATTGTTGCCGTCGTATTCGAGTTTCAGACGCAGGGGATTCCACGGCGTTTGATACTCAATGCCGCCAAAGATGGAGGCCGGGCCACGAAAGATATCGCTAAAGCTGATATCGCCCGCATCGTGAGACTCTGCGCGATGACAATATTTATCGCTCACCCGGCAAAACGGGTTGGTAATATTGCCCGCATTACCGGCGTAGCCCCATGCCATCCCGAGGGTGAAATCAAATGGCCCCGCTTGCTTGCTGGCCACCAGATACTCACCGTCAAACAGACCCGTACCAGCAATATCACGTTTACCAAACGCCACTTGCGGTAGCCAGTAACCTTCTTCCCACAGGCGAAGTTTAAAATCGAATGATTTGTCTTTGTATGACTGATCGCCGCTGAAATCTTCCCACTGGCTATATTTACGTGTGCGCACATCCGTATAACGAATGGTGCCTTCCAGCCATGGGAACAGCGCCACGGAGGTGGAGTAGAAACGGTATTGATCGTTATCCCGGTAGTTGACGCTGAATTCACCCTCCGGTGCGATGCGCGCATTTGGCATCTGCAACAATCCTGTGCCGCCAAAGTCCGATTGCGACGAACCCAGCGGATCCGGGTAGGTTAATACTTCAGCATGACAGGCACTGGAGACGGCAATGGCCAGGCAGCTTAAAAGATAAGAATTCTTCTTCATCAGTCAGGAACACGTTGCGTTAAAACAGACACAATCTGGTCATTTAAATCAGCATATTTTTCGGGCAGTACATGCGCAGAAAAGCCTAACCAAAGCTGGCTGCCAGGCGGTGGTTCCACATGTCTTTTATTCCACAGGGCAACAGGGGCGACGACAGTCTCACCCTCAGGCGTAATCACGATAACGTTATTCTTGTCCGCGCCTGCAAGACGGGGGTGATCTTGCAGATAATCGGTAACGCTACGGCCTGCCTGCCAGGGCAATTGCCCAGCCCCAGAAACCGCACCCAGCAGAGTAATAGTCACCGGACGCTGTACGGTATAGAGCGTATAGTCCCCGACCAGCGGGGGATTGCTGTTCTCATCCACTCGTACAAAATCAGGGTCCAGTTTGACCGGTAAGCGACCAGTGATATTGAGATTGAGTAACTGCTGGCGCACGGATTTAATCGTTGCCGCCACATCGTCGTCAGCTTCTGCTTCCCAGGAAGCAAGCTGTGCCATGACATGTTGGTAGTCTTTAAGCGCTTTAGCTTTCGCCGCAGAGTCGGTCAGCAAGGCACCAGGCCACCAGAGGCGATCGCGCAGTTGCGGTTGTGTCACCAACTGGGCAACATTTTCCACGGGGCCAACGGAAAGTGTCTGTTGTTCGCCAGGCAGATAAATAGTCACCGTTCCTTGCGCAAAGGCATGGGGTGTCATTACGTAAAGTACGCTGGCAATGAAATACGACTGTAATTTATTCATGGTGCGGGTTTAAGAAACGTCATTTCTACGGGAATAACCCCTGCGCCTAACATTTGCCGACTTTGACGAACCTGGCCAGTAGCCGAATCGACCCAGAATGTGTTTTGCCACTGTTTTTCTGGCAGCGTGGAAGTCACCTCTTCCTGCCAGACATTACACAGCACATCGCGACCCGCAATATGCAGCGTCTCTAATCCAGCAAAGGAAAAAGTGGAACTCAGGGTCGCAGAGCGAAAATGGTTGTCTTCACTCCAGAGAATATCGCGCGTCCAGCGGCTGCCGTCTTTTATTGCCAGCGCGTTACGCAGAGGGTCCTGCCCGGAATTTGTCACTTCCAGCAGATTATTATTAAGTTTGACGGTCTTTAAAAGACGTCCATTATGAGTAACCAGCATGGCGTTATCCTGGGATAACCATTTGCTTTGTTCTTGTTCTATATATCCCAGTACCACAAAGATTCGTTGCCCTTCATTAAGGCGTAAATACATCGTGGAATAAGGCAACGCCTGGATCTGCTGATCCGCTACGGTGATATCCTGATTATCGAAAAGGCTGGCGCGAAATGTATCGACCATACTTTGCTGGCTGTGCGTACATCCCGCAAGAAATAGTGCGAAAATCGATAAAATAAGAGGGCGCACCTTTAATCCTTGAAAGGTTAATTAAAAAAATGCAAATCTCTAAAGCCCGGTACGAATATCGCAACCGGGTGTTATTTAACTTTAATTTCGACGCGTTTAAGCAGAATTAGCGCGTAGTGGACGTGGTGGTTGAGGTGTTATGAGAACCGCCATCGCCACTGTCATTTGCTGCAACTACTGCCAACGTCGCCACACCAACAGCCGTTGCCACACCGACAACTGTCGCCGTGCCGACAGCTCCAGCAGCCACGCCACCAGTGGTAGCAGCCGTCGTGGTTGCACCGGTAGTGGTCGTTGTGGTGCCAGTAGTACCCGTCGTTGCCTCGGTCCCGTTTGCTGCTTCAGGGGCAGCAAACGCAGCTGGCGTCGTCAACATGAAGGCCATAAGGATTGCAGAAAGCTTGTGTTTCATAACTTTTCCTTTATTCATCGCATGGACAATACGTACGCTTGAGATCAGGATTGTCTACTTTGAGTATAACATGACTTTGTTGAATAAATCGAACTTTTGCTGAGTTGAAGGATCAGATCACGCATCTTCCCGACAACGCAGACCGTTCCGTGGCAAAGCAAAAGTTCAAAATCACCAACTGGCCCACCTACAATAAAGCCCTCATCAACCGTGGCTCCATAACTTTCTGGCTGGATGATGAAGCTATTCAGGCCTGGTATGAGTCGGCAACGCCTTCATCACGGGGAAGACCTCAGCGCTATTCTGATCTCGCCATCACCACCGTTCTGGTCATTAAACGCGTGTTCAGGTTGACCCTACGGGCTGCACAGGGTTTTATTGATTCCATTTTTACACTGATGAATGTTCCGTTGCGCTGCCCGGATTACACCAGTGTCAGCAAGCGCGCAAAGTCGGTTAATGTCAGTTTCAAAACGTTCACCCGAGGTGAAATCGCGCATCTGGTGATTGATTCCACCGGGCTGAAGGTCTTTGGTGAAGGCGAATGGAAAGTCAAAAAACACGGCAAAGAACGCCGTCGTATATGGCGAAAGTTGCATCTGGCAGTTGACAGCAAAACACATGAAATCATCTGTGCAGACCTGTCGCTGAACAATGTGACGGACTCAGAAGCCTTCCCGGGTCTTATCCGGCAGACTCACAGAAAAATCAGGGCAGCATCGGCAGACGGCGCTTACGACACCCGGCTCTGTCACGATGAACTGCGGCGTAAGAAAATCAGCGCCCTTATCCCTCCCCGAAAAGGTGCGGGTTACTGGCCCGGTGAATATGCAGACCGTAACCGTGCAGTGGCTAATCAGCGGTAAGCGTGCAGCGAGAACCGTATTGACGGGGATGTGTTATTCAGTTGGCAGTGCTACGCGCCAGGGGAGTAGTTCGCTGACCCGGTTTATCGGCCAGTCAGCTATAACATCAAGCACATGGCGAAGGTAGCTTTCTGGCTCCACTCCGTTCAGTTTGCATGTCCCGATCAGGCTGTACAGCAGCGCTCCCCGCTCTCCTCCATGATCCGAACCGAAGAACAGGTAGTTTTTGCGGCCCAGGCTGACCATCCGTAGCGCATTCTCAGCTATGTTGTTATCTGCCTCGGCCCAGCCGTCGTCAGTATAGTAAGCCAGCGCCGGCCACTGGTTCAGTACGTACGTGAACGCTTTCGCCAGTTCTGAGTGTCGCGACAGCGTTTTCACCTTTTCACGCAGCCAGCTTTCCAGGGATTTCAGCCGCGGTTTAGCTTTTTGCTGACGTTCTGCAAGGCGTCGCTTCGCCGGCATCCCCCTTATTTCCGCCTCGATGGCATATAACTCACCGATCCGTTTCAGGGCTTCCTCCGTCAGCGCTGACGGGGTGCGAACGTGCACATCGTGGATCTTGCGGCGGGCATGAGCCCAGCAGGCAGCTTCCGTTATCTGTCCATTGCGGTACAGTTCGTTGAACCCGGCGTACGCATCCGCCTGCAGAACACCGCTGAAGCCAGCGAGATGGCTCTGCGGGTGGATACCTTTTCTGTCCGGGCTGTAAGCGAACCACACTGCCGGCGCCAGCTCTGACCCGGCGTTACGGTCGTCACGAACGTACGTCCACAACCGCCCGGTCTTCGTTTTCTTATTACCTGGCAACAGCACCGGGACAGGCGTGTCATCAGCATGGAGCTTACCGTCAGTCAGCACATAGTCCTGAAGCGCCCCTTCCAGCGGTGACAGTAGCCGGCAACACGCATCCACCCAGCCCGACAGCAGTGAGCGGCTCAGCTCCACACCCTGGCGGCCGTATATTTCAGACTGGCGGTACAGCGGGGTGTGCTCTGCATACTTTGAACTCAGCACGCGGGCCAGCAGCCCCGGTCCTGCGATACCCCGCTCGATGGGCCGTGAAGGCGCGGGGGCCTGCACGATGGCATCGCACTGAGTACAGGCATGCTTTTCACGTACTGTCCGGATAACCCGGAAGGCGCTGCGCATCAGCTCCAGCTGTTCGGCGGCATCTTCACCCAGGTAACTCAGCGCACCACCACATTCCGGGCAGCATGACGCTGCCGGCAGCAGCCGTTTTTCGTCACGGGGAAGTGATTCAGGGAACGGTTTGCGGGTACGGGTCTGCCGCAGCGGGCGCTGCACGGCCGGGTCATCCACCCGGCCGGTAAGGGTATCGCTTTCTTTCTGCAACTGCTTAAGGTCGGCTTCCATCTTCGCGATACGGCGGGAGACTTTTTCGGAGCGGCTGCCGAAGTTCATCCGGCGCAGCTTATCCAGTTGCGCCTGCAGGTGATCTATTTCGCGTTCACGCTCGTTCAGCTTTTCCAGAAGGGCACGGTTCAGCGCCTCCTGTTCGGCAAGGAGACGTTTCAGTTCATCGATATCGTCAGGAAGTAAGCTGTTCATACCGGGTATATTACCAGGCTCATTCAGCGTCGACCAGGATAAAGAGGCCTACAACATAGTCAGTGACGTAAGCAGTCTTTTAGGCTGCCGCCAGTCGATACCTTCAAGGAGCATCGCCAGCTGTGCCGGTGTGAGGAACACTTTGCCATCCCGGGCTGACGGCCAGGCGAAGCGGCCGCGCTCCAGCCGTTTGGTCAGCAGACACAGTCCATCGCCGGTAGACCAGAGGAGCTTTACCTGACTGCCATTACGCCCACGGAAGATAAAAACGTGACCTGACATCGGATCGTCTTTCAGCGTCGTCTGCACCTTTGCCGCCAGGCCGTTGAAGCCGTTTCTCATATCGGTGATGCCAGCGACCAGCCAGATCTTTGTCCCTGATGGTAATGGGATCAACGTTTGAGCTCCCGTATCAGCAGGTTCAGGATATTTTCGCTGATGGCACCATTCAGACGGAGTGATCCGTGCCGGAACGTCACTTCACAGCTGATATTGAGTGATTCAGGTGCCGCAGCAGCTACAGGTTGTGACCGGGGGGAGGTTGCAGGGACAACATCTTCGGCATCAAGTGTTATCGGGAACAGCTCAGGCACGTTGTTTTCTGTTGTTGAAGGAGGACGTAGTTTTCCTTCGCGCCAGTACTGGCGCCACTTGAACAGCAAATTATCGTTGATCCCATGCTCACGAGCGAGTTGCGCTACGGAGATCTCTGGTCGATGCGAGAGTTCAACCATTTTGATTTTGAACTCAACGGGATAATTAGGGCTTTTTTTACGCACTGCGGTTAATGATTTCATGGATAGCGTCCACCATATTTGGTGTCCATTATCCTCTCAGGAATTTCAGGATCTGCCAGACGGTGCTGAGACGACGCTTACAATCAGCGAATGACCGGGAGTAATGCGCGGTGGAAATGGACAACAGATTACAACCGTCGCTCGATAGCGGAAACGGCGATGTACCGGGTAAAACAGCTGTTCGGGGGTTCACTGACGCTGCGTGACTACGATGGTCAGGTTGCGGAGGCTATGGCCCTGGTACGAGCGCTGAACAAAATGACGAAAGCAGGTATGCCTGAAAGCGTGCGTATTGCCTGAAAACACAACCCGCTACGGGGGAGACTTACCCGAAATCTGATTTATTCAACAAAGCCGTCCTGTGACTCAATGAAATCCATTGATTTATCGAATATAAAATCACCGTATGGACAGCTATTGTCCATATTGAAAAAGTTGGATGCAATGTTTTGTTTATAATTCGATATCAAATGAACTGGTTGTACGAGGTTCAGAACACAAGCTCATTAAACAGTACGTCAGGACTATTGATTTCATAACAGTGAATACATTTTTTACCGTTTATAATAACTGCATGTGTTGGACGGGGATACCAGAGCAGCCGAAAACACCGGGGGTTATTACTTGCTCTCATGGAAACCATATATTCCTGGTGCTAATCACAGTCATAAATAGCCTGAAGAACGTGACGAAGGGACTTTAATGGAAGCCGGAGTAACTTGTCAGAAACATCAATCTTCGTCATCATTTCAAAGAAAAATAATTAGTTAAAGCAGTCCGGGCTGATTGCCCGGACTGCTTACTATTTTAAGGAAGGTGCGAACAAGTTCCTGATATGAGATCATCATATTCATCCGGAGCGCATCCCAGAGGGACATCATGAGCCATCAACTCACCTTCGCCGATAGTGAATTCAGCACTAAGCGCCGTCAGACCCGAAAAGAGATTTTCCTCTCCCGCATGGAGCAGATTTTGCCATGGCAGAATATGACCGCTGTCATCGAGCCGTTTTATCCCAAGGCGGGCAATGGCCGACGGCCCTATCCGCTGGAGACCATGCTGCGTATTCACTGCATGCAGCATTGGTACAACCTGAGCGACGGTGCCATGGAAGATGCCCTGTACGAAATCGCCTCCATGCGCCTGTTTGCCCGATTATCCCTGGATAGCGCCCTGCCGGATCGCACCACCATCATGAATTTCCGCCACCTGCTCGAGCAGCATCAACTGGCCCGTCAATTGTTCAAGACCATCAGTCGCTGGCTGGCCGAAGCAGGCGTCATGATGACCCAAGGCACTTTGGTGGATGCCACCATCATTGAGGCACCCAGCTCTACCAAGAACAAAGAGCAGCAACGCGATCCGGAGATGCATCAGACCAAGAAAGGCAATCAGTGGCACTTTGGCATGAAGGCCCACATTGGTGTCGATGCCAAGAGTGGCCTGACCCACAGCCTGGTCACCACCGCGGCCAACGAGCATGACCTCAATCAGCTGGGTAATCTGCTTCATGGAGAGGAGCAATTTGTCTCAGCCGATGCCGGCTACCAAGGAGCGCCACAGCGCGAGGAGCTGGCCGAGGTGGATGTGGACTGGCTGATCGCCGAGCGTCCCGGCAAGGTAAAAACCTTGAAGCAGCATCCGCGCAAGAACAAAACGACCATCAACATCGAATACATGAAAGCCAGCATCCGTGCCAGGGTGGAGCACCCGTTTCGCATCATCAAGCGGCAGTTCGGCTTCGTGAAAGCCAGATACAAGGGGCTGCTGAAAAACGATAACCAACTGGCGATGTTATTCACCCTGGCCAACCTGTTTCGGGTGGACCAAATGATACGTCAGTGGGAGAGATCTCAGTAAAAACCGGAAATAACGCCAGAAATGGTGGAAAAAATAGCCTAAATAGGCTGATTCGATGTGTTTGCGGGAAAAAAATCGGCCCAGATCCGCGAAATTTTAATCAGCGAGTCAGCTTGGGAAGAAATGACCTGCTTATTCGCACCTTCCTTAATGGATTGTTAATCTTTGCATATTCAAACGGACTGATACCCTTCTCCCGGTTCGCATCCAGAAAATCGGCCCACCATTGCAACATCAGTCGCCGTTCTTCCAGATGTTCTGCTTTATGGATATACGCAGCACGTACACCATTACGCTCCTGATGGCTCATCTGACGTTCCACAGCATCGCGGGACCACAAACCTGATTCAATCAATGCACTGCACGCCATCGCCCGGAATCCATGGCCACAGACTTCCTGAGTTGTGTCATACCCCATCACCCTCAGGGCTTTATTTACAGTATTTTCACTGATTGGTTTACGCGGGTCATGTGCACCCGTAAATATCAGACCATTTTCACCTGCCCATGTCTGAAGTTCTGTCAGTATGGCTACAGCCTGTTTGCTGAGTGGCACAAGATGTGGTGTTCGCATCTTGGAGCCCCGGTGTGAGAATTTTACGCCGGGCAGAGGTTCGCGTTCGGCTGGAATAGTCCACATGGCATTGTCAATATCAATTTCAGACCACCGGGCGTATCTGAGTTCACTGGAACGAATAAAAACCAGTAAATTCAGCATAACGGCAAGCTGGGTGACAGGTTGCCCCTTGTAACTGCTAATACGCGACAAAAGTTCAGGCAGGCGAGAAAGATCAAGAGCGGGGCGATGCTGGCGTTTTACAGTGGTCAATGCGCCAGCCATATCCAGAGCAGGATTATATCTGATGATGCCAGACTGTACGGCATAACGCATTACAGCAGATATTCTTTGCTGCAGACGACTGGCGATTTCATAAATTTGTTTAGCTTCTGCGGCACGAACAGGGATAAGCAGGTCCGGGGTACGGAGTGTTGTGATATCCCGGTTGCCGATAAAGGGGAAAACGTGTGTCTCGAGGCTTTTGAGTACTTTATCGCTGTGTGATTGTGCCCATTGTTTATTACTGGCATGCCAGCGTCGTGCAATATGTTCAAAAGAGAGTTGTAAATCAGGGACTACTTTTTTAGCTCTTTTTTGTTCGCAAGGGTCAACCCCCTCCGAAATCAGTTTTCGGGCCTCATCTCGTTTTGTACGAGCTTCGGAGAGAGAAACTTCCGGATACACACCAAGTGCCAGGGTTTTCTCCTTACCCAGAATACGATAACGGAGACGCCAGTAACGGGAACCATTAGGATGAACCAGCAGGAACATGCCGGCCCCGTCAGTGAGTTTATAAGCCTTGTCGGTGGGCTTTGCAGCCCGGATTTTTGCGTCAGTCAGTGCCATAGTTCAGCCTTCTGAATGCGTTAAAGAGGGTACAAATTCTGTCGAACTGGGGTATACCCGCAATTATACCCACACAATGGGGTTGATGTGGGGGGAATCTGGTTGAGTTCGGTAGAATTGATTTGGAGGCAGAACGCTTAAATTGTGGCGTTCTGAAACGAAAAACGGACCTCCGTGGAGGTCCGTTGATATGAATTTGGTGCCCGGACTCGGAATCGAACCAAGGACACGGGGATTTTCAATCCCCTGCTCTACCGACTGAGCTATCCGGGCAACGGAGCGCATTAAACCGCAATCGCGCGCGATCGTCAACATTATTTCGGGAAAAGCTGTTCAACTGCTTAAGTTTGCGGCAATCTGTCCGTTTGTGCCCTGGAATTGCACAAATCTTCCAGACAGTTCAGGCAAGATGTGACAATGCTGACGGTAAGAGGAGGGCAGTATGGCAAACGACTGGCTTGAGCTGCGTCAGCATGCAGAAACAGGTATTGAGACAATTAAGGCGCATTTCGAAGGACATGCCTTTGATCCCCACTGGCATGATAGCTATCTGGTCGGAATAACCCTTTCCGGCACGCAGCAGTTCCACTGTCGCCGTGAACGCCACCGTAGCCAGCCGGGCGATGCTTTTTTACTTGAGCCCGGGGAGATCCATGACGGTGATGCACCGGTAGAGGGGGGCTTTACTTATCTGACCTTTTATCTGGATGAACACTGGCTCACCCGTACGCTTCAAGGGCTGTACGACTCTACTCCCGGGAGCTACACCCTCCACTTTGCCCAAACGCTGACGCGAGAGCCTCAGTTGGTGCGCGCTATCGGTGATACATTTGCCTCGTTGCATAACGATGAAATGAAGATCGTCCAACAGAGCACAATGGATAACCTGCTCTCTCAGATCACTGCCCACTGCCACTGGCGTAAGAAACTCCCGTTGCAGTTACAAAGCTCCGCCGTGGCGCATCGTGCCCGCGACTATCTCTATGCGCATATCGGCGAGAACGTGGGGCTGTCAGACCTTGCCCGTGAGACGGGTACGGACCGCTTTACGCTCACCCGCTGTTTTAAGCGCGAATTTCACCTGGCACCGCACGCCTGGCTTATCCAGCTGCGCCTGGCAAAGGCCCGACAGATGCTGGCGTGTGGGGAAGCGACCATGCATTTCGGGATGTTGCGCTGATGGCGCTAGGGTTTCTGGCGATCTCCGTGGTCTGTTTGTTGTGCTGGGCGTGGCTGGGGAAGGCGGTGAACCGGATTTTCCGCACCACCGTGGCGATGGTGCGATTTCAGCGCGCGATGGCGCTGTGCTTGTTTATTTCCGCCTGGACGGGAATGCTGGCTTAGGTCAGAGCACCACCCATACGACACTGCGCGAACCGCAAAATATCTTCCGCCAGACGGTGCGCCGTATCCACATCCGCCTGGCTACGGTTCACCAGCATGCGGCTCAGGCAACCTTCCAGCACCAGCTCCATCTGCTTCGCGACCATTGCCGGGTCATCCACTTCAAGTGTGGTCAGCAGCTCGTGTGTGAACTCGTGCGCGGCACGTTTTTGCTGATCTGCCAGTTGATGGATGGGGTGTCCGGGATCCGGATAGTAGGTGCAGGCGGCGATAAACAGACAGCCTGGGTAACGGTTGTTGGTTACACACTCCGTCAGTGCGGTATAGCGCGCCAGCAGCTTTTGCTCGGTGGTCAGCTCTTCATTCAGCATCAGCTGCCTGCGCCAGATATCCACCTGCTGGCTGAGATAGCGCAGGGCATCATACAGCAGCGCCTCTTTATCCGGCCAGAAGCGCTTAAGTTCATCCAGAGGGTAATCGATACGGTCGGCGACCATCTCAAGCGTGGTGCTGGCGATCCCTTGAATCTCAAGCAATTGCAGGGCTTGTCCCAGTACGTCTTCGCGTTGCACGGTTATCTCCTCCGCTATTCCCAACGGTTTGTCCCGTCTAAAGTGTTGTTTACGGTTGGCGATTGCGCAAATGCGCGTTGAATGCCGTCGCGTCCATAAACCCGGTTACACGCTGCGTCAGCTGTTCTTCCCCCTGTTCATTGAAGAACAGGATGGTAGGCAGCCCGAGCACATTAAGTTGCTTCAGTAGAGCCTTATCCTGCGCGCTGTTGGCGGTAACGTTCGCCTGGAGCAGAACGGTATCGCTCAGCGCATGTTGTACCTGCGGATCGCTGAAGGTGTATTTTTCAAACTCTTTGCAGGCCACGCACCAGTCGGCGTAGAGATCGAGCATGACCGGTTTGCCTTTCGCCTGCGCCAGGGCGCGGTTAAGGTCATCCACGTTCTTAATCTGTATAAAATTCAGATGAGCCTGCGTTTGACCTGCCGGGGTGCCAAACGCCCAGTCCTGTAGTGGACGGACGCTCACCAGCGCGGCCGCCAGCAGAAGGATCTGTAGCAGGCGCATCCACGGTTTCTTCGCCCCCAGACTCACGATAAACGCCCAACTGAAGAAGGCCACGCCGAGCATCGCCCACAGACGTGTACCCCACACATCACCAATGATGCGCTCCAGCAGGAATACCGGTAGCGCCAGAATGACAAAACCAAACGTGGTTTTCACCGTCTCCATCCACGGTCCGCTCTTCGGCAACAGACGATTGCCAAACACCGTCACCAGGATCAGCGGCAGGCCCATGCCGAGCGCGTAGAGGTACAGCGTGCCGGCGCCGAGCCACAGGTTGCCGCTCTGGGCAATATATAACAGGATGGCGCTCAGCGGCGCGGTGGTGCAGGGGGAGCAAATCAGCCCGGCGATGGCACCCATGGCGAACACGCCGCCCGCAGAGCCACCCTGCTGACGGTTGCTCATTAGCGTCAGACGCGTTTGCAGGGAAGAAGGCAGTTGCAGGGTGAACAGGCCAAACATCGACAGCGCCAGCAGAATAAACACCGCTGACAGACCGATAAGCACATAAGGGTGCTGAAGGGCGGCCTGGAACTGCAACCCGGCAGCGGCGACCACGAGGCCGAGCGCCGTATAGGTTAACGCCATGCCCTGCACATAGATAAAGGCCAGCAACAGCGCGCGGGCAGTGGAAAGGCGTTGTTTACCGCCCAGCACGATGCCAGAGATAAGCGGGTACATGGGCAGTACGCAGGGCGTAAAGGCGATGCCGATACCAATCAATAACGCCCAAAGCGCTGAGAACGGAAGGTCTGAAGCGGTTTCGCCTTCACCCCTCACCCTGGCCCTCTCCCCTGAGGGGAGAGGGGAGGCCGCCGCTTTCACTTCGCTAAGCGGAACGACCTTTGTTTCAGGGGGATAGCAGAAGCCCGCATCGGCGCAGCCCTGATACGTCACCGTCAGGGTAGCGCCTTTATCCGCCTGATTCACCGTGACGGGCACGCTTAAGCGCTGACGATAAATTTCACTCTTACCGTAGAACTCGTCCTCGTGCCACTCGCCAGCGGGCATCTGCAATGCGCCGACGTTCGCCTTTGCCGGCGTGATGCTGACCTGCTTGCGATAGAGGTAGTAACCCTCTTTCACCTGCCAGGTGAGACTGAGATCGTGCTGGTTTTGCTGAAAGTCGAAAACGAACGCCTGGTCGGCAGGAATAAAGTTCGAACGGCCGGGTGCGTCAAACAATCCGGCAAAAGCTGACGTGCTGCACAGCAGCAGGATCAGCGTAATGAAGCGTTGAGCCATGAGAGATAATCGTTATCGCCGTGGACCACTGGCAGAACCAGCAGCTCCGGGGTTTGGTATGGATGATGAGACTTGAGGCAGTCGAGGAGCGCCTGCTGGTTTGTCAGGTTGGTTTTGAGCAACATCTGGACTTCGTACTCTTGCTCCAGCTTGCCTTCCCAGTAATAAAGGGAGGTGGCGCCGGGAAGAAGTGTGACACAGGCAGCCAGTTTTTCGGCCAACACTTTGGCGGCCAGATCCTGGGCAGAAGCTTCATCAGGGGCGGTGCACAGTACAACAACAGCATCAGGCGTGTTCACAAGTCGACCTCCTCATCACGAAAGTCTTCACTATATCACGCAAGGCGGTTGGTCATTAATGAAACGGGCCGCAGAGCGGCCCGATTTTAACTATTTTTACAACGGCTAATCGTTTACAGCACAATGCCGCCGATGATAAAGCCGAGGATCACGCAGAGCGTAATCGCCACCACGCCCGGGATCAGGAACGCGTGGTTAAACACGTATTTACCAATACGGGTTGAGCCGGTGTCATCCATCTCAACCGCGGCCAGCAGGGTTGGGTAGGTGGGCAGAACGAACAGGGCGGAAACCGCTGCAAAAGAGGCAATCGCCGTCAGCGGCGTTACGCCCAGCATCAGTGCCGCAGGCATCAGCGCTTTGGTGGTCGCAGCCTGGGAGTACAGCAGCGTCGCGGCAAAGAACAGCACTACTGCCAGCAGCCACGGATAGTTGTGCAGCAGGTCGCCTGCAACGGTCTGGATATCGCTGATGTGCGCTTTCACAAAGGTATCGCCGAGCCACGCCACGCCCAGCACGCACACGCAGGCGCTCATACCGGATTTGAAGGTGCTGGCGTTCAGCACTTCGCTGGTGTCGATTTTACAGGTGATGCTGATCAGCGTCGCGATGGTCAGCATAAACACCACAATGGCTTCGTTACGCGGCAGAACCGGGTTCTGGATCAGACCTACCGTATCGCTGATGGCGGTGGCGTAGAACATCACGGCGACGATACCAATCAGGAACAGCAGCACGGAGCGTTTTGCATGCGGCTTCAGCTCGAAGACCTGGCTACCGCGCAGGCTCACTTCACCTTTTGCCAGACGCTCCTGGTAAACCGGATCGTCTTTCAGCTCGGCGCCAAGGAAGTTACACAGTACGGCAGTGATCATTACCGCAATCAGCGTGACCGGAATACAGATTGCCAGCAGCGTCAGGTAACTTACGCCCATCGGCTCAAGGATACCCGCGAAGAAGACCACCGCCGCGGAAATGGGCGAGGCGGTAATCGCAATCTGGGAGGCGACCACGGCAATAGAAAGAGGGCGAGACGGGCGAATACCCTGCTCTTTCGCCACTTCGGTGATTACCGGCAGCGTGGAGAAAGCGGTGTGGCCGGTACCGGCGAGAATGGTCATAAACCAGGTCACCAGTGGGGCAAGGAAGGTGATGTATTTCGGATGGCGACGCAGCATTCGCTCCGCCAGGCTCACCAGGTAGTCCATACCGCCTGCGACCTGCATAGCCGCGATAGCAGCAATAACCGCCATGATGATTTCGATAACGTCAAAAGGGATTGCGCCGGGTTTAATCTGAAAGATCAGGGTAAGTACAAGCACTCCGAGACCGCCAGCAAAACCGATGCCGATACCCCCGAGTCGTGCGCCCAAATAAATCGCCAACAGGACGATGACGAGTTCTGCTCCAAACATAAAGACCTGCCTTGCTCATTAACAAGTTGATATTGAATTGTTGTGTTTTGGTAACGCCCATAAAGAAAAAAGGCACGTCACAAGTGACGTGCCTTTCGGAAGCTTAGCCTGAACGGTTACTGTTCGCTTTCATCGGTATATCGTTTCGCTTTATATGCCGGGTGCATCAGGTTCTGGGCGGAGAAGATATCGTCCAGTTCGGCTTCGGTCAACAATCCTCGCTCGAGAACCACCTCACGCACGCTCTTACCGGTTTCGGCACAAATCTTCCCGACGATATCGCCGTTGTGGTGGCCGATGAACGGGTTGAGGTAGGTGACGATGCCGATGGAGTTATAGACGTAGCCTTCACACACTTCTTTATTCGCGGTGATGCCGTTGATGCATTTTTCCAGCAGGTTGTAGCAGGCGTTGGTCAGAATATGGATAGATTCAAACATCGCCTGGCCAATCACCGGCTCCATCACGTTCAGCTGGAGCTGACCGGCTTCCGAGGCCATGGTGACGGTCGTATCGTTACCAATAACCTTGAAGCAAACCTGGTTCACCACCTCTGGCACCACCGGGTTCACTTTAGCTGGCATGATGGATGAACCCGCCTGCAACTCTGGCAGGTTGATTTCATTCAGGCCAGCGCGCGGACCGGAGGAGAGCAGGCGCAGGTCGTTACAGATTTTGGACAGTTTCACCGCCAGACGTTTCAGTGCGCTGTGCACCATCACGTAGGCGCCGCAGTCTGAGGTAGCTTCAATCAGGTCTTCCGCAGGCACAACCGGCAAGTTGGACACTTCAGCCAGCTTCTGTACCGCCAGCTGCTGATAGCCATCTGGCGTGTTCAGGCGTGTACCGATGGCGGTTGCGCCCAGGTTCACTTCCAGCAGCAGTTCGGACGTGCGCAGCAGGTTTTTGGTCTCTTCATTCAGCAGCACGTTAAACGCGTGGAATTCCTGTCCGAGGGTCATTGGCACCGCGTCCTGCAACTGGGTACGGCCCATTTTCAGGATGTCCTGGAACTCAACGGCTTTACGCTGGAAGCCATCGCCCAGCTGATTAATCGCGTCGACCAGTTTGACGATAGAGGCATACACCGCGATGCGGAAGCCGGTTGGGTAGGCGTCGTTGGTGGACTGACATTTGTTAACGTGGTCGTTCGGGTTCAGGTACTGGTATTCACCTTTCTGATGACCCATCAGCTCCAGGCCGATGTTTGCCAGCACTTCGTTGGTGTTCATGTTGACGGAGGTGCCCGCGCCGCCCTGATAGACGTCGACCGGGAACTGATCCATGCATTTGCCGTTGTTCAGCACCTCATCGCACGCGGCGATAATCGCATTTGCAGCGCTTTTAGGAATGGTTTGCAGCTCTTTGTTCGCCAGAGCCGCGGCTTTTTTTACCATCACCATACCACGCACAAATTCAGGGATGTCGCTGATTTTGCTGTTGCTGATGTAGAAGTTTTCAATCGCTCTCAGAGTGTGAACACCATAGTAGGCATCCGCTGGAACTTCCCTGGTACCCAACAAATCTTCTTCGATACGAATGTTGTTTAACATGTGAACCTTCTTTTCAAGCTGCCGATGGATTGTACTAAACACACAGTATATATGTGGTTTTGAATATTTTATGACCGACGATTATTCCCTCAATCGGCCAGATGTTCGAGATCATATGCTGATAATAGCGAATTGCCGTAAGCTGGATCACTTATTATCGACCCGATTTCATGATAATTATTAATCTGTGAAATATGTCACCGCTTTAATATTTCCAGAAAAAATATCCGTGCAAACCGATTGAATTTTGGCTAACCGTCACCATTTCTTATCTACGCGCTTCGCGAACACATTCAGTCAGGGGCCTGAAGGCACCTGCCACACAGGAGATGCCAGTGCGCTGGATACCATTTATTGCTTTCTTTCTTTATGTTTACATTGAGATTTCGATTTTCATCCAGGTTGCCCATGTGCTGGGCGTCCTGCTGACGCTGATTCTGGTGATCTTCACCTCCGTCATCGGCATGTCGCTGGTGCGCAATCAGGGTTTCAAAAATTTCCTGTTAATGCAGCAGAAGATGGCCGCAGGCGAAAGCCCGGCAGCCGAGATGATCAAAAGCGTGTCGCTGATTATTGCTGGCCTGCTGCTGATCCTGCCTGGTTTCTTCACCGACTTCCTCGGCCTGCTGTTGCTGTTGCCGCCGGTGCAGAAGCATCTGACCATGAAGCTGCTGCCGCACCTGCGTTTCAGCCGTATGCCAGGCGGTGGTTTCAGCACCGGCCCGGGGGATACCTTTGAAGGGGAATATCAGCGTAAGGATGAGCAGCGCGACCGGTTAGATCATAAAGACGATCGGTGAGTTTGTGGCCCGGTGGCGCTCGCTCACCGGGCCTGCGGCTTTTGCCGCTTCGGTAAAAACACCCACAGCCCCGCCAGCATGACGATGGCGTACACACTCTTCCATCCCACCATCGCCAGCAGCATCAGGCACAGGACACACCCGACAGCCGCCAGCGCCTTAAAGCGTCCTTTCAGCAACCGACAGCCCGCCAGCATGCACAGCAGGTAGATCATGATGAAAATACCGTTGGCGTAGACAATCAGCGCGTCAAGGTTGATGTCGAGGAGATAAATGGCCAGGGAACTCACCACGCAGCAGCCCAGTACGGTATTCAGCGCATTCACCGGAAGCTGACGCTTTGACAGGCGTGAGAGGGGGCTATCCGGTTTATAAAGTGCCTGAGACCACACCAGCCGGGCGAAGCTCTGAATATAGATGTTGAGGCTGGCAAAGCAGGCGAGATAGCCAATCACGCAGGCTACCCACAGGGCCTTAACGCCAAACAGCTGCACCACGATGCCCGGCAGCGACGCGGCGGCAGCTTTCTCTTCACCGAACGCGTTGAAGTGCAGCACCAGTACGGTACAGGCCCAGTACACGGTACCCGCCAGCAGCAGGCCAATCATCAGGGCGCGGGGGAAATCACGCTCGGGCTGTTTAAACTCGGATGCCAGATGAGCGAACGCCTCCAGACCGACGAAACACCAGAACATGACGGATAGTGCAGCGAAAAGCTGTGCGTGGTCGATGTCGTTAATCGCGGGGAAAGGAATATCCGCCACGGTAATGTCACCCGCAAACCAGATGGCGACGATCAGCGCGACAATTAACACGGCGACCAGCGTTTGCAGATTGGCGCTGGAACTGGCCCCGCGTGAGCCTACCCACCAGACAATCGCCAGCGTACCGAGTTCAGCCAGCAGCAGCTGTTCATCGTGCCAGCCAAACAGCGCCTGTCCGAAGCCGGTTGCGATATGCAGGGCTGCCGGAAGGCCAACGGGTATCACCGACAAAAATAGCCAGCCGGTGACGCGCTCCATCCGCGGCCCAAACGCCATGCCGACAAAATGCGCTACGCCGCCTGCGCTCGGGAAGTGCCGCCCGAGTATGGCAAAGACAATCGCCACCGGAAACACCAGCACGATCAGCACCGGCCATGCCCAAAGACTGTTATTGCCGGCAACCAATGCCGCCAGCGCGGGAACCGCAAATACCCCCGTGCCTAATAAAGACGTTGAGAGTAAGCCAATGCCCTGCGCCAGCCCCAACTCCTGCCTGAGTCCACTCATTTACCTCGTCCCGCGACCATCAAAAGAGAGTGGATGGTAACACTTTCGCAAATTTTTTTTCGATTACCCCTTGAAGGGGTAAAAAGCTATCCCCATCTCTCAGGGCACTAGCCGGAAAACCGCATGCGGACCGGCGTCATCCATAACTGATAATGACTTTCTCAAAGGAGAGCTATCAATGAGTATTCGTCCGTTACATGATCGTGTGATCGTCAAACGTAAAGAAGTTGAAACCAAGTCTGCTGGCGGCATCGTTCTGACCGGTTCAGCAGCAGCAAAATCAACGCGTGGCGAAATCATCGCTGTCGGTAAGGGCCGCATCCTGGAAAACGGAACTGTGCAGCCACTGGACGTTAAAGTTGGTGACATCGTCATTTTCAACGATGGCTACGGCGTGAAATCCGAGAAGATCGACAATGAAGAAGTGTTGATCATGTCCGAGAGCGACATTCTGGCAATTGTTGAAGCGTAATTAACGCACGAAACTGTACGAATTTGAGGAAATAAGAACATGGCAGCTAAAGACGTAAAATTCGGTAACGACGCTCGTGTAAAAATGCTCCGCGGCGTAAACGTACTGGCAGACGCAGTGAAAGTCACTCTGGGCCCGAAAGGCCGTAACGTAGTGCTGGACAAATCCTTCGGCGCGCCAACCATCACCAAAGATGGTGTTTCTGTTGCACGTGAAATCGAGCTGGAAGACAAGTTCGAAAACATGGGCGCACAGATGGTGAAAGAAGTTGCCTCTAAAGCGAACGACGCTGCCGGTGACGGCACCACCACCGCGACCGTACTGGCGCAGGCGATCATCACCGAAGGCCTGAAAGCCGTTGCTGCGGGCATGAACCCAATGGATCTGAAACGTGGTATCGACAAAGCTGTCGCCTCTGCTGTTGAAGAACTGAAAGCGCTGTCCGTACCGTGCTCTGACTCTAAAGCCATTGCTCAGGTTGGTACTATCTCCGCTAACTCCGACGAAACCGTAGGTAAACTGATCGCTGAAGCGATGGATAAAGTCGGTAAAGAAGGCGTGATCACCGTTGAAGACGGTACTGGTCTGGAAGACGAACTGGACGTGGTTGAAGGTATGCAGTTCGACCGCGGTTACCTGTCTCCATACTTCATCAACAAGCCAGAAACTGGCGCTGTTGAGCTGGAAAGCCCGTTCATCCTGCTGGCTGACAAGAAAATCTCCAACATCCGCGAAATGCTGCCAGTGCTGGAAGCCGTTGCGAAAGCAGGCAAGCCGCTGGTAATCATTGCTGAAGACGTTGAAGGCGAAGCGCTGGCGACTCTCGTGGTTAACACCATGCGTGGCATCGTGAAAGTGGCAGCGGTTAAAGCACCTGGCTTCGGCGATCGTCGTAAAGCGATGCTTCAGGATATCGCTACCCTGACTGGCGGTACCGTGATCTCCGAAGAGATCGGTATGGAGCTGGAAAAAGCGACCCTGGAAGACCTGGGCCAGGCGAAACGCGTTGTGATCAACAAAGACACCACCACCATCATCGACGGTGTGGGTGAAGAAGCTGCTATTCAGGGCCGTGTTGGTCAGATCCGTAAGCAGATCGAAGAAGCAACTTCCGATTACGACCGTGAAAAACTCCAGGAGCGCGTAGCGAAACTGGCAGGCGGCGTAGCGGTAATCAAAGTCGGTGCGGCTACCGAAGTTGAAATGAAAGAGAAGAAAGCACGCGTTGACGATGCCCTGCACGCGACCCGTGCTGCGGTAGAAGAAGGCGTGGTTGCTGGTGGTGGGGTCGCGCTGGTGCGTGTAGCCGCTAAACTGGCTGGCCTGACTGCTCAGAACGAAGACCAGAACGTGGGTATCAAAGTTGCGCTGCGCGCGATGGAAGCTCCTCTGCGTCAGATCGTGTCCAACGCCGGTGAAGAGCCGTCTGTGGTTGCGAACAACGTGAAAGCGGGTGAAGGTAACTACGGTTACAACGCGGCAACTGAAGAATACGGCAACATGATCGACTTCGGTATCCTGGATCCAACTAAAGTGACCCGTTCTGCACTGCAATACGCGGCATCTGTAGCTGGTCTGATGATCACGACCGAGTGCATGGTGACCGACCTGCCTAAAGGCGACGCGCCTGACTTAGGTGCTGCTGGTGGTATGGGCGGCATGGGTGGCATGGGCGGCATGATGTAATCATGTTGTTCTGAACCTCTCAGAACGAACCCCGGGCAGCAATGCCCGGGGTTTTTTATTGTCTTCTACTCAAACGTGCCTTTCACGCACACAACGCCTCCACTCACCATCTGGCGGCCTTTCGCCCAGACCTCGCGGATCTTCAGATCATCGGTCAGCACCAGGACGTCGGCATCGCATCCGGGCGCGATCCGCCCTTTATGCTCCAGGCCGAGAAACTCCGCCACGTTACGCGTAAACGGCAGAAGCGCCTCCTCCAGCGGCAGGTGATACCGGCCGACCAGCTGCTGTAGCGTCTCAAGCAGGGACTCAAATCCCGCCACGCCAATGCCAACAAGATTACCATTTGCGTCAAAATTCGGCTGGCTGCCGTTGCCATCCGAGCTGAGCGTGAGCCGGTTAAACGGCACCTGTGCTTCACGGGCCGTCGCGATAGCGGTGGCGGCATCAACAGGCTCGCTGATGCTGGTGGTGATGTCGATGTACCCCCCTTCGCGGGCATAGTCCAGTGCGGCGTGGAACAGTGCCTGGGCGCGGTTGACGTGAGTTGGCAGCAGCTTCGTGCAGGGCACGTCGGCGTTATTCAGGATGTTAAGCAGCGGCTCCAGCAGTTTCGGGCTGTTGCCGAGGTGAAACACGGATATCCCCGCTTTGGCGCCCAGCAGCCCGCCGACTCGCGACTGGGCGGCTATATTCGCGAGCTGGTCATCTGCCGGAGCGGAAGAGCGATGGTCGGAAATCGCGCATTTCACGCCAATGATTTTATCAATCAGCGCCACATCCTTTTCGATACTGCCGGTAATCGTCGGAGAAGGCAGGCCATACGCGCCTGTCAGCATCCACGTGCTGATCCCTTCATGCTCGAGCGCCCGCGTTTTCGCCAGCAGCGACTCGGGATGGCGGGTCACGCCGTCGGTGCCCAGCAGGCCAACAACGGAGGTGATGCCAGCCGCCACCAGCGCAGACAATCGCACCTCTGGCGTCCGGGTGTGGGGACCGGCTTCACCGCCGCCGCCAATCAGGTGTACATGCTGATCGATAAACCCCGGACAAACCACCGCTCCGGCGAGATCGCTTTCAGGACAGTCTGGCCTCGTTGTGGCGTGGCCCGCTTTTTCGACTGCGACGATTTTTCCTCCGGCAATCAGCAGATCGCAATGCCCAAGATCCTCGGGAGCGTAAAGCTGCGCATTGCGGAAAAGGTGCGGTTCCAGCACTGAAAAATCCATTTTTATCTCCTCAGAAGAGTAGCTGCATCACCCACATTGAGAGCAGGGCGTTAATGACGCAGATAGTGATAATGTGCGGATAATACTTCGGGTTGACGCCTGCGGTGCCAAGGCAACGGCCCGTGTTTTGCACCGGATTACCCATCAGATAGATGGCGGGCAGCAGGATGGTAGCATCGTGACCGTTGAGCGTGCCGGCAGCGACCAGACTGGCGCAGACCCCCACACCGCCGCCCATGCTCATTACCGAGGCCAGAAGAACCGTTGCCGCCGCACCCGGAAGCCCCCACAGGGCCATGATGGGCTCGCATACCCTGCCGACAATATCCAGCAGGCCGGTTACCTTGAGCGCCTGAATGATGACAAACGCCATGACCACGTTCGGCAGCAGGCTGGTGGTGGCGATGGTAAAGCCGCGGCGGGCGCCATCGATAAACAGGTCCATGATATTTTTACGCGGCTGGGCGATCATCTTTCCTCCTGAACGCGGCGAACTTCCATGTGGGCGATCCACAGTCGCAGGAAGTTCGCTCCAACAAATTTGAACACCAGAATGACGGCAAGCGGCGTGATCACCGGGACGGTAATAAAGGTAAAGAGTGCGGCACCAGAAGAAAAATAGTTGGTAATAATGGCGCTACCGCTGGTCTGGAAGGTGGCGAAAATGGCGCGTTCATGGTCAGTAATCGCCCCTTCGTCAGTCAACTCTTTGGTCATCCCTGCGGCTGCATCGGTATTTTGCAGGTTGGCGATAAGCGCCAGAGAGCAGATGCCCGGCACGCCGAGCAGCGGGCGCAGAATGGGCGTCATGAGCTGTTGTGCGGCGCGCAGCCCGCCCAGCCCCTCGGTAACGGCAATGATCCCGAGCGATAAAATGACCGAGGGCGCCAGTTCAAGGGCAAATAAAAAACCGTCTTTCGCTCCTGTGCCGCCCTCACCGCGAAACGTCAGCGCGCCGTTCACCGCTCCAAAGCTGCCGTTCAGCACGGTAAAATCCAGCACGCGCCACCATTCAGTACTTTTGGCGAAAAAACCTGAGAAAAATACGATGGTGAGCACGAACGCCAGATAGCCCACCCAGGTTACTTTTTCCTCTCCTGAGGATGATGCACTCATGAAACCCCCTTTTTTGAGTCGCGTACAAAAGTTGTACGTCGCATCACTAAAAACGATCGGGGGCTAAAACACGATATCCCAAAGGTTATTATCAGAATTCATTTAAGATGTCGGAGGAGTGCGAGCGGAATCTGGCTCGCAGAAATGCTCAGCATTTTTCTTTTGGTCATCTTTTTAGTATAAGGTTTACACGCGGACAACTACTGTCCAGCTTATTGAAAACGAGGAATAACATGCGCATAAAAGTCTGTGCAGGGATTGTAGGTGCAGCATTGCTGCTGGCGGGTTGTAGCACCAGCAATGAGCTGACGGCAGCGGGCCAGAGCGTTCGCTTTGTGGAAGATAAGCCGGGCAGCGAATGCCAGCTGTTAGGCACCGCCACTGGCGAGCAAAGCAACTGGATGTCGGGGCAGCACGGCGAAGAGGGCGGCTCTATGCGCGGTGCGGCCAATGCCCTGCGTAATCAGGCTGCGGCAATGGGCGGCAATGTGATTTACGGGGTGAGCAGCCCGACGCAGGGGATGCTGTCCAGCTTTGTGCCAACCGCCAGCCAGATGAACGGCCAGGTCTATAAGTGCCCGAACTGAGATAACTTTTTGATGGCGCTGCCGCTTTATCTCCAGGGCAGGTAAGCGTAGCGCCACCTGCCTTTTTACTGCTGCCGCAGCTGCAAATCCAGCGGCGTCTTACTCGGCTCTCCGCCAATCTCACGTGCCAGCTTCGGCACCATATAACCCGAAACCAGCGTTAACAGCTCGCGCATAATCTTCCGGGCCTCTTCATCTGTCACCATGAAGTGCGCCGCGCCCTGGACGCGATCCAGAACATGCAGGTAATAGGGCATTACGCCCGCATCAAATAAGGCATTGCTGAGATCGGCCAGCACGCGGGCGCTGTCGTTCACGCCGCGCAGTAATACGCTCTGGTTGAGCAGCGTCACGCCTGCCTTTCGCATACGCGCCATCGCCGCACGAAAGTCCGCGTCAATTTCATTCGCGTGGTTGATATGGTTCACCAGCAGCACCTGCAAACGGGACTGCTCCAGGCGCGTGACCAGGGTGTCGGTAATACGCGCCGGGATGACGATCGGTAAACGGCTGTGAATGCGCAGACGCTTAATGTGCGGGATGGTCTCAAGCTGAGTCAGCAGCCAGTCCAGCTCATGATCTTTTGCCATCAGCGGGTCGCCGCCGGAAAAGATGATTTCATCCAGCTCCGGGTGCGCCGTGATGTACTCCAGCGCCACCTGCCAGTTGCGCTTATTGCCCTGGTTTTCGGCGTACGGGAAGTGGCGACGGAAGCAATAGCGGCAATTTACCGCGCAACCGCCCTTAACCAGCAGCAGGGCACGATTGCGGTATTTATGCAGCAAACCCGGGACGACACTGTTCTGCTCTTCCAGCGGATCGGTGCTGTATCCGGGAGCGGTAATAAACTCATCCTGAGAAGTAAGCGTTTGTTTTAATAACGGATCATCAGGGTTACCCTTTTCCATTCGGGCAACAAACGCGCGGGGAACGCGCAGGGCGAAAAGGCGCTTCGCCTCACGACCTGCACGCAACGCTTCGTGCTGTTCGAGGTCTAAAAGACGCAGCAATTCATCAGGACTGGTGATTACATCGGCAAGTTGCGATAACCAATCTTCTCTGGACGGGGTGTTTAGGGTTACAATATGCGCCATTTTGTGGCTTAGCTACCAGTTAACAAATTTAGAGGGCCTTATGGCAACGTACTATAGCAACGATTTTCGTGCTGGTCTTAAAATCATGATGGACGGCGAACCGTACGCGGTTGAAGCCAGCGAATTCGTTAAACCAGGTAAAGGCCAGGCATTCGCACGCGTTAAGCTGCGCCGCCTGCTGACCGGTACCCGTGTTGAGAAAACCTTCAAATCTACTGACTCCGCTGAAGGCGCTGATGTTGTCGATATGAACCTGACTTACCTGTACAACGACGGTGAGTTCTGGCACTTCATGAACAACGAAACCTTCGAGCAGCTGTCTGCGGACGCGAAAGCGATTGGCGACAACGCCAAGTGGCTGCTGGATCAGGCTGAGTGCATCGTTACCCTGTGGAACGGTCAGCCTATCGCGGTTACGCCTCCGAACTTCGTTGAGCTGGAAATCGTTGAAACCGATCCAGGTCTGAAAGGTGATACCGCAGGTACTGGCGGCAAGCCTGCCACCCTGTCTACCGGCGCTGTGGTTAAAGTGCCACTGTTCGTACAGATCGGTGAAGTGATCAAAGTGGATACCCGCTCCGGCGAATATGTATCCCGCGTGAAGTAATTTACGTCATGATTAAAGGCGCAGCGCTCGCTGCGCCTGATTTTGCAGGCAGGGAAGATGAAACGTACCGTTAAAATTCTGCTTCTGTTAGCGTTCTCAAGCGCAATTCTCTCCGGTTGCAACACCGCGCGTGGCGTGGGCGAAGATATTCAGGATCTCGGCCATATCATTTCCCATGCGGCCAGCTAATTCCGTCTAATTTTCCTAAAAATTCTTCCTTTTCCGTCAAACGACAAGATCTTGTCTATTCTTAAGTTGCTATACACAAAATAACTTTGGCTATAAAAGGAAGATATTATGGTTAAGAAAACAATTGCAGCGATCTTTTCTGTTCTGGTGCTTTCTTCGGTACTGACTGCATGTAACACCACCCGTGGCGTAGGGGAAGATATCTCCGACGGTGGTAACGCGATTTCTGGCGCAGCAACTAAAGCTCAGAACTAATGAAAGCGACGGTACGGCAGCTAACTTCACCGTACCGTCAATTCTCCACTTCCTGTAGCGATAAAAACGGGGAGTAACGCGTATCCATATGAAGCTTCATGCGGATATTGCGTTTGTACGTATACACCGTTTTTCCGTTAATGCGCAGATTGCTGGCAATTTTCTGGTTGCTCGCACCATCCATCCACAGGGTCAGTACTCTCTCTTCCTGACGCGTCAGTAACGGTGCCGCCATTTCCGGAAGCTCCGCGCTTGCGCATGTCGTTAGCGCGTCGTTTATCACCGCCGCCAGTTTTTCCAGATCGGTATTTTTGGAAAGTGAAGACCATATCGGGAACTGCGCCAGATAATCTGTCATCTCCTGCCCCGATTGCAGCATAATAAAAGGCAATGTTTCGCTGGCAATAAGCAGGGAAGATAGCTGCTGAAAATGGTGTAAATCCTGCCGGAAGCCCGATAAATCAGCGATGACCAGCGCAGGTTTCCATTGCAGGATATGCTCTCTGGCGAGGAAAAGATTATTTACCCCGGTTACGACGAAATGACCCGAAAACAGGTCTGAATGATTGAGCCAGGCTTCAAATCCCGTGCGGGTGAAGTGACAACGGTCAATCAAAAGAATTTTGAACATATAATTTTCGCAGTCGGCTAGTGGTTTGGCTTCCTGCCATCAGAAAGCCTATCATCATAGAGAAGTCGGATGAGTCATAAATGCCTGAACTCCGTGCCTTACTGAGGCTATTTCTTGCCTTAACGTGTTCAGCAGAAAAAGTTTGAAAAAAAATTCCATGCTAACCAAAATATAAGGCGCAACCTCAGCCTTGCGGGACGACCCGTAAGCGCTTCATTCATCGGGGACGGCCCCAACTTGTCGTTAAGTTAAGGAGCCTGATATGTCCTGGATCGTTCTTGTTATTGCCGGTTTGCTCGAAGTGGTATGGGCAATTGGCCTGAAATATACCCACGGTTTTACCCGCCTGACGCCCAGCGTCATCACTATCGCCGCAATGATTGTCAGTATCGTTATGCTGTCATGGGCGATGCGAACCTTGCCAGTCGGAACGGCTTACGCTGTCTGGACTGGAATTGGCGCGGTAGGAGCTGCCATTACCGGCATTCTGCTGCTGGGGGAGTCTGCGAGTCTGGCGCGTATCGCCAGCCTCGCGTTAATCGTCGCGGGTATCATCGGGTTAAAACTCAGTACGCACTAATGCAGCTGTTTTACCCAGATTAATTTCGTCACGTCAAACCCTTGCCGGGTCGCTATGTCCAGCATCTGCTGTTTCATTTCCGCCGGGATCGTTGGCGTGCGGGAGAGGAGCCATAGATAGTTGCGATCCGGCCCACACACCAGCGCATGGCGGTACTCTCTGTCCAGCGCAATGACGTTATACCCGCCGTAGAATGGGCCGATGAAAGAGACTTTCATGGCCGCGCGGTTAGACGCGCCGGTGAAATAGGCCTGACCAACTGACTGCTGCCACATCTGGCGATCCGGGTTATAACCGCGGTTAATGACCCGGATCCCGCCGTCATCCATCGCGCTGTAGCTGACCGTGACTTTTTCTAAGCCCCGTTCGAACTGATGGTCCATTCGGGCGATTTCATACCAGGTGCCGAGGAAGCGCTGTGCGTCGAAATTACTGACTACCGTGACGCCAGGCGGAGGAGTAGGGGAACTGCAAGCAACCACTAAAAACGCGGCTGTTACTGCGGCAATAACAGGCAGAATGCGCATAGGAGTTTCCTTACTGTTTTTTGTTAAGTGTAGATGACAGCAAGGAAAATGCGGGAGATTGTGCAGGGTGTTTTGCCGGGTGACGGCTTCGCCTTACCCGGCCTACAAAGTTCACGCGTTGTGTAGGCCGGGTAAGCGCAGCGCCACCCGGCAATGTTTTACTGTAGCGCCTCGAGGATATGGTATGCCGCCTCAACGCGTGCCGGGTTCGGATAGCTTGTATTCGCGAGCATCACAATACCGATCTGCTTTTCAGGAATAAAGGCCACGTAGCTGCCAAACCCGCCAGTAGAGCCCGTTTTATGGACCCAGGACGCTTTGACCGGGGGAGCCGGTGGATTCACTTCTGCCACGGGCAACGGCGCCAGCGCTACCTTACTGTCACTGCCCTCGACCACCGTGTTGGCCTCCACGGGCCAGTTGAGCATCTCCCAGCCCAGACCCTGATACATTGACCCGATACGCCAGTAGCGCGACTGCGCCAGCGCGATGCCCTGCTTAAGTGAGGCATCAGCAACGTTCTCCGGCGCCATGTTTGCCATGACCCAGTTCGCCATATCCTGCACGTTGGTTTTCACGCCATAGGCTTGTGCATCCAGCATACCCGGCGAAACACGCACCGCTTTACCATCACGATAGCCCCAGGCGTAATGCGCCTCTTCCGCTTTCGGCACGTTAATCCAGGTATGGTCCAGCTTGAGCGGCTTAAGGACCCGCGTCGTCATGGCTTGCTCATAGGGCATGCCAGAAGGTTTGACCGCCAGCGCACCAAAAAGACCGATGCTGGCGTTGGCGTAAAGACGCGTTGTGCCAGGCTTCCACTGCGGCTGCCAGTTTTGATAAAAGCGCAGCAGGGAGGCGTTATCCGTGACCTCATCCGGTACCTGTAGCGGCAGGCCGCCAGCGGTGTAGGTGGCGAGATCCAGCATACGAATACCCTGCCACTGCTTGCCCGTCAGCTGTGGCCAGTATCTGGTCACCGGATCGTCCAGCGAAATTTCACCGCGAGCAATGGCATCCCCACCTAAAACGCCGGTGAAGGTTTTACTTATAGAACCCAGCTCGAACAGGGTCTGAGGCGTAACGGATTTATTCGCCGCGATATCGGCCTTGCCAAACGTGTAATAGTGCGGTTTTCCCTGATAAATAACGGCCACCGCCATGCCTGGAACAGACTGGGCTTTCATCAGCGGGGTAACCGTATTCGCAACCACCTCCGCCAGCTGTTTTTCTGACACTGGCGTGGCGAGAGCAGAGCAAGAGATGCCGAGCAGCAGGGCGCAGCAAAGGGATTTTTTCATCATCAGTAATCTTCCGTAATAGCGAGTCAAGGGGATGTCCGGGCCCGTCAGACAGGCGTAGTCTGTTGGATTTGACAGTGCCTGACAAACGGTTAAATTTAGCATTAGCTGTTAATTTTTCTAACGGAAGCGACCATGACGCGAAGCTATCTACCCCTCAATTCGCTTCGGGCTTTTGAGGCCGCCGCAAGACATCTCAGCTTTACGCATGCGGCCATTGAACTGAACGTGACGCATTCGGCTATTAGCCAGCATGTGAAAACGCTGGAGCAGCACCTGAACTGTCAGCTGTTCGTTCGCGTGTCGCGCGGGCTGATGTTGACTACTGAGGGCGAAAATTTACTGCCGGTGCTGAATGATTCGTTCGATCGTATAGCCGGAATGCTGGATCGCTTCGCTAACCATCGTGCGCAGGAGAAGCTGAAAATCGGCGTGGTGGGTACGTTTGCCACCGGGGTCTTATTCTCGCAGCTGGAGGATTTTCGCCGTGGCTACCCACACATCGATCTTCAGCTTTCCACCCATAACAACCGCGTTGATCCGGCTGCCGAAGGGCTTGACTATACGATCCGCTACGGTGGCGGGGCGTGGCACGGTACCGAGGCTGAATTTCTTTGTCATGCGCCGCTCGCGCCGCTGTGTACGCCTGATATTGCCGCCAGTCTGCACAGTCCGGCCGACATCCTCAGGTTTACGCTGCTGCGCTCCTACCGACGCGACGAGTGGACCGCGTGGATGCAGGCGGCCGGCGAGCATCCCCCTTCGCCAACGCACCGCGTGATGGTATTTGATTCGTCCGTGACCATGCTGGAGGCCGCTCAGGCAGGGGTGGGTATTGCTATTGCGCCTGTCGATATGTTTACCCATCTGTTAGCCAGCGAGCGCATTGTGCAGCCCTTTGCGACGCAGATTGAGCTCGGCAGCTACTGGCTGACCCGATTGCAGTCCCGGGCAGAAACGCCAGCCATGCGCGAATTTTCCCGGTGGCTGGTGGAGAAGATGAAAAAGTAAAAAGCCCGCCGGATGGCGGGCCTGTTCAGTCAGATGGTGACCACGGCAATCAACGTGACGACCGTCAGAATGGTCGCCAGACCGTAGAAGACCCATTTACCGCTTGGCACATGGATTTTCAGATCGTGCATCGCATGGTGGATACGATGCAGACCACACCACAGCGGCAGGACGATCATCAGGAAGATGAACACGCGGCCAATAAAGCTGCTCGCAAAGGCCAGTACGCGCTCATAGCTCAGCGCATCGCCCGGGAACAACCCCAGCGGCAGCATGATCCCGACCAGCAGGATAATGACCGGGGCAATAATGGCGCTCCACATGCCGCCTGCGCCAAACAGCCCCCAGAAGACCGGCTCGTCTGAACGTTTTGGATTTGGATTGATCACAGTAGTCTCCTTACCAGAACAGTGCGACAAACAGAATGACCACAGAGACAACTGCCGTCACTGCCCAGAGCCCTTTAATGACCGGCTCTGGCCCCATTTTTTCGCCTTTTACAATGATGTTCGCTGCTTTTGGCGCCAGTTCAAACCAGGTTTTGGTATGAAGCAGCGCGGCGGCGAGCACAATCAGGTTCAGCACAACGATGATTGGGTTTTGCAGGAAGCCCACAAAACTGGCCCAGGCTTCCGGGCCGTGCTTGAGGGCATAAACCCCGTACAGCAGTTCGAGGCTGAACCAGACCGCGGGAACAGCCGTGCCTTCACGCAGCATATAGAAGCGATAAAACGGCAGTTTTTTCCACCAGGTGGACGGCATTGGCCGCACGTAGGCTTTGCGTTTAGTCGTCATCATGCACTCCTTAGCGTGGTTTCAGGGTAGCGATAAGAAAGTCTTTCGAGCTTTCCACCTTTCCCTGCTGAATGGCGGCGGCCGGGTCGACGTGCTTCGGACACACTTCGGAGCAGTAGCCCACGAATGTGCAGCTCCAGACCCCGTTCTGGCTGTTAAGCTGCGCCATACGTTCTTTTTTACCGTGGTCGCGGCTGTCTTCGTTATAGCGGTGCGCCAGGGTAATGGCGGCCGGGCCGATGAACTCAGGGTTCAGGCCAAACTGCGGACAGGCGGCATAGCACAGGCCGCAGTTGATGCAGCCGGAGAACTGATGGTATTTCGCCATCTGCGCGGGCGTCTGGGTGTTTGGCCCCTGATCCGGCGTGCGCGGGTTGCCGATGATGTACGGCTTAATCGCTTCGAGGCTTTCGATAAAGTGGGTCATGTCGACCACCAGATCGCGCTCAATCGGGAAGTTGCCCAGCGCTTCAACCTTGATACCTTTGGTGTAATCACGCAGGAAGGTTTTACACGCCAGCTTTGGCACCTTGTTGACCATCATGCCGCAGGAGCCGCAAATTGCCATGCGGCAGGACCAGCGGTAGCTCAGGTCTGGGGCCAGGTTATCTTTGATATAGCCGAGCGCATCCAGCAGGGAGGTTTGCTCGTCGTAAGGGACTTCATAGAAAGCGCTGTGCGGCGCGGCGTCCACTTCCGGATTGTAGCGCACCACTTCAATTTTCAGTTTTTGCATCTCAGCCATTCGCCTTCTCCTTCTTATCGGCGGCTTCTGCTTCTGCACCGTACACGCGTTTCGCCGGTGGCAGCGTGGTGATTTTCACGTCGCTGTAGTCCAGTCGCGTAGTGCCATCCGCATCGCGCCAGGCGAGAGTGTGTTTAAGGAAATTGACGTCGTCACGTTCGGTGCAGCCCTCATCCAGGCGCTGGTGCGCGCCGCGGGACTCTTTACGCGCCAGGGCGGAATGGGCCATACATTCTGCGACGTTCAGGCCGTGGCCCAGTTCAATGGTATAAAGCAGATCGGTATTGAAGACGCTGGAGGTGTCGGTGATGCGCACGCGTTTGAAGCGCTCCTGCAACTCGGCCAGCTTGTCGACGGTTTTCTGCATCAGCTCTGGCGTACGGTAGATCCCGCAGCCTTCTTCCATCGACAGCCCCATTTCGTCGCGGATCTTCGACCAGTTTTCGTTACCTTCCTGGTTCACCAGGTCTTTCAGGCGTTTTTCGACGTCTGCAACCTGCGCATCCAGCGCCGCGCTGTTAGCTTCACCTGCCGTTGCGGCACGCTCCATCGCACGTTCGCCCGCCATGCGACCAAAGACCACCAGCTCAGCCAGCGAGTTCGAGCCCAGACGGTTTGCGCCGTGCAGACCGACGGAGGAACACTCGCCCACCGCAAACAGCCCTTTGATGCGGGTTTCGCACTGCTGGTCGGTTTCGATACCGCCCATGGTGTAGTGCGCGGTTGGACGCACCGGGATCGGCTCTTTCACCGGATCGACGCCCACATAGGCTTTCGCCAGCTCGCAGATAAACGGCAGACGCTCCAGCAGTTTCTTCTCGCCGAGATGACGCAGGTCGAGATGCACCACGTCGCCGCGCGGCGTTGAGATGGTGTTGCCTTTGCGCCACTCGTGCCAGAAAGCCTGAGAAACTTTGTCGCGTGGGCCGAGTTCCATGTATTTGTTTTTCGGCTCGCCAAGCGGGGTTTCCGGACCCATGCCGTAATCCTGCAAATAGCGATAGCCGTTTTTGTTGACCAGAATACCGCCTTCACCGCGGCAGCCTTCCGTCATCAGTATGCCGGAGCCCGGCAGGCCGGTTGGGTGATACTGGACGAACTCCATATCACGCAGCGGGACGCCGTGGCTGAGCGCCATGCCCATACCGTCACCGGTGACGATGCCGCCGTTGGTGTTGTAGCGGTATACGCGACCCGCACCGCCCGTTGCCATCACCACCGCCTTAGCGCGGATCTGGACAAGCGTGCCTTCCATCATGTTCATCGCCACCAGTCCGCGCGCATGACCGTCGTCGACCAGAATGTCGAGAACGAAATGTTCGTCAAAGCGCTGGATTTGTGGGAACTGGAGGGAGGTCTGGAACAGGGTGTGCAGCATGTGGAAGCCGGTCTTATCGGCGGCAAACCAGGTGCGTTCGATCTTCATGCCACCGAAGCGGCGGACGTTGACGCTCCCGTCCGGACGGCGGCTCCACGGGCATCCCCACTGTTCCAGCTGGGTCATTTCCGTTGGGCAATGGTGCACGAAGTAATCAACGACATCCTGTTCGCAAAGCCAGTCGCCCCCTGCAACCGTGTCGTGGAAATGGTATTCGAAGCTGTCATGATCCTGCGCGACGGCGGCGGATCCTCCTTCTGCGGCTACCGTGTGGCTGCGCATCGGATAGACTTTTGAAATCAATGCGATTTTAGCGTTCGGATTGGCTTGTGCCGCAGCAATTGCAGCGCGTAATCCAGCCCCGCCAGCGCCTATTACGGCAAGATCGGCTTGAAAAGTTTGCACGACATTCCTCCAGATTTTTGTTTTCCCGCAACGGGATGAACTAAAGGACGTTCACCTGCCCGAACGGGCGATTGCGGAAGCGATTCCACTGCTCCTTTATGGGTAAAACAGTATAACCGCGTAGAAGTGAGGGAAATTTGACGTGTTCGATTTTTTTGCTGTTCTGTGCGGTGATTTATCATCGTGATTAATGAATGGCGTCACAGTATTTCTCTGTGCAATGAAAAAGGACTTTTACTGTGCAAAATTTGTCTCTGCCCCGGCTTACGAGTAGACTTCGTGCCCTTGTCTGAAAACGGAGAAATAACTCATGAGCGAAACGGCCACCTGGCAGCCGAGCGCATCCATTCCAAACCTGCTAAAGCGCGCAGCAATTATGGCGGAGATCCGCCGTTTCTTTGCCGACCGCGGCGTCCTGGAGGTGGAAACGCCGTGCATGAGTCAGGCGACGGTCACGGATATTCATCTGGTCCCGTTTGAAACCCGTTTTGTTGGCCCAGGCCACTCTCAGGGCATGAATCTGTATCTGATGACCAGCCCGGAATACCATATGAAGCGTCTGCTGGCGGCCGGGTGTGGTCCGGTCTATCAGCTGTGCCGTAGCTTCCGTAATGAAGAGATGGGCCGACACCATAATCCGGAATTCACCATGCTGGAGTGGTACCGCCCGCACTACGACATGTATCGTCTGATGAACGAAGTTGACGATCTGCTGCAACAGGTGCTGGATTGCGCGGAAGCTGAAACGCTCTCCTATCAGCAGGCCTTCCAGCGCCATCTGGAAATCGATCCGCTGTCGGCTGATAAAACACAGCTGCGTGAAGTGGCGGCAAAACTGGATCTGAGCAACGTGGCGGATAACGAAGAGGATCGCGACACGCTGCTGCAACTGCTGTTCACCTTTGGTGTTGAACCGCAGATTGGCAAAGATCGTCCGACGTTTGTCTATCACTTCCCGGCCAGCCAGGCCTCACTGGCGCAGATCAGCACCGAAGATCACCGCGTGGCGGAGCGTTTTGAGGTGTATTTCAAAGGCATCGAGCTGGCGAACGGTTTCCACGAGCTGACCGACGCGCGCGAACAGCAGCAGCGTTTCGAGCAGGATAACCGCAAGCGCAACGCGCGCGGTCTGCCGCAGCAGCCGATTGATACTCATCTGCTGGAAGCGCTTAAAGCCGGTCTGCCGGACTGCTCCGGCGTGGCGCTGGGTGTGGATCGCCTGGTCATGCTGGCGCTGGGTGCCGAGCACCTGGGCGATGTGATTGCCTTTACGGTCGATCGCGCCTGAAAAAATGCCGGGTGGCGCTGCGCTTACCCGGCCTACTCGGTCATTTAACTCTGCCACATTAAAAACTGCTCATTTCTCTCTATACGGGTCTTTTTCTTAATTTGACTCGGATAGCCACATTGTTTGTCTGGTCATCTGCTACCATCCGCGCAGTTTAATTCCGTTTCGGATGGTTATATGTCTCACTCACTCAAAAAAATGACCCTTACCGGGCTCATTCTGATGATTTTTACGTCAGTCTTTGGCTTTGCCAATAGCCCGTCCGCGTTTTATCTGATGGGCTACAGCGCGACGCCGTTTTATATCGTTTCCGCTCTGTTCTTCTTTATCCCGTTTGCGCTGATGATGGCGGAGATGGGCTCGGCGTACAGGAAAGAAGAGGGCGGCATCTATTCGTGGATGAACAACAGCGTCGGTCCGCGTTACGCGTTTATCGGTACGTTCATGTGGTTTTCATCCTACGTCGTCTGGATGGTCAGCACGGCGGCCAAGGTTTGGGTGCCGTTCTCAACGTTTCTCTTCGGTGCGGATAAAACGCAGGTCTGGTCTCTGGCGGGGCTGAGCTCCACGCAGGTGGTCGGTATTCTGGCAGTGTGCTGGATGGTGATGGTCACCCTGGTGGCCTCGAAAGGCATCAACAAAATTGCCCGTATCACTGCCGTTGGCGGCATTTCCGTGATGTGCCTGAACCTGGTGCTGCTGCTGGTCAGCATCGCCATTCTGTGCCTTAACGGCGGGCATTTCGCACAGGAAGTCAACTTCGTTTCATCGCCTAATCCGGGTTACCAGTCCGGGCTGGCCATGCTCTCCTTCGTGGTGTTTGCCATCTTTGCTTACGGTGGAATTGAAGCCGTGGGCGGGCTGGTCGACAAAACCGAAAATCCGGAAAAGAACTTCGCTAAAGGCATTATCTTTGCCGCCATCGTCATTTCCATTGGCTACTCACTGGCGATTTTCCTCTGGGGCGTCAGCACCAACTGGCAGCAGATGTTAAGTAATAACACCACCAACCTCGGCAACATTACCTACGTGCTGATGAAAAGCCTGGGGGTGACGCTGGGCAACGCCATGGATCTCGCGCCGGAAACGTCGGCCACCCTGGGGATCTGGTTTGCGCGGATTACCGGTTTGTCGATGTTCCTCGCCTATACTGGCGCATTCTTCACGCTGATCTACTCGCCGCTGAAAGCGATTATTCAGGGGACGCCAAAGGCGCTGTGGCCCGCACGTATGACGCAGCTGAACGCTGCCGGTATGCCTGCCAACGCGATGTGGATGCAGTGCCTGCTGGTGTGCGTGTTCATTCTGCTGGTGTCCTTCGGCGGTGATACCGCGTCGGCGTTCTATAACAAGCTGACCCTGATGGCGAACGTATCGATGACGCTTCCGTATCTGTTCCTGACCCTGGCGTTCCCGTTCTTTAAGGCGAAGCGGGATCTGGAGCGGCCGTTTGTGATCTTCAAAACCCGCGCGGCGACGCTGCTGGCGACCACTGTTGTGGTGCTGGTCGTCGCGTTCGCCAACATCTTTACCGTCATTCAGCCCGTGGTTGAGGCAAATGACTGGAACAGCACGCTGTGGATGGTTGGCGGACCGATCTTCTTCTCGCTGCTGGCAATGGGGATTTATGAGCATTACCGTCGTCGCTCGACGGCCTGTGTAGCAGAAGTGGCGTAAAGGATTGACCCCCTCCCGACGGGGAGGGGGAAAGGATTACAAACTTCCCGCCGGGCGCGTACGCGCCGCTGACGTCAACGTTCTTCCCGTCTTACGTCCGTCCAGCGTTTCCAGACGCATCTGGAACGGTGGGAACGGCATATCAATTCCGTGCTCGCGGAAGCCAGCCAGAATCAACTGGTGGATCTCATGGCGCAGCGGCATACGGTGTCCCATCTCGGCGGCGTAGATACGCAGCTCGAAAATCTGGATCCCCTGCTGCAAATCAACCAGGAACACTTCCGGCGGCGGGTTGTCGATTACCAGCGAACAGCGTTCAGCAGCCGTATAGAGGATCTGCGTCACCTCTTCGCTGTTGGCATCCGACGGAGCGGGTACGGTCAGCACCACACGCGTGACGGAGTCGGACAGCGACCAGTTGATAAACTGCTCGGTGATAAACGCCTTGTTCGGGACGATGATCTCTTTACGGTCCCAGTCGCTGATGGTGGTGGCGCGGGTGTTGATCCTGGTGACGCTGCCGGTGAGATCGCGGATGGTCACCGTATCGCCAATTCGAATCGGCTTTTCAAACAGAATGATCAGACCAGAGACGAAGTTGGCAAAAATCTCCTGTAAACCAAAACCCAGGCCTACGGTCAGGGCGGCAACCAGCCATTGCAGTTTTGACCATTCGATACCAATCATCGAGAAGCCAACCAGCCCACCAAACAGCATGATTAAATACTTGGTGATGGTGGTGATCGCATAGCCTGTGCCGGGGGTTAAATCCAGATGCTGCAACAGCGCCAGCTCCAGCAGGGCAGGGAAGTTACGGATCAGCTGCGTGGTGATGATCAGCACCAGAATCGCAATCAGCACGGCCCCTAAGGTGATGGGCTCCAGACTTTCGACCCCCTGCACCGTGGACGTCACATCCCATAAAGAGATGTTCTCCAGGAAGCCAAACGCGGAGTGGATTTCCGACCACAGGAAGATCACCGACAGCAGGGCAACCAGCATCAGAATTGAGCGTACCAGCCGCAGGGACTGGGTACTGATCGCATCCAGATCCAGTTCGACGTCATCGGCGTCTGTGGTCCCTTCGGTGCTGTTGACGTGGTTCGGCTCTTCTTCACCCCGCGCGCGCTGGGCCAGAATTTCTGCGCGACGGTGTTTGGCACGGTCAAACGCCAGACGACGACGCTGGATCAGCATGCCGCGGCGAATAACATGGTAGACCACCAGCAGCAGGAACCAGATAGCCACCGACGTTTCCAGTCGGGCGAGCAGCGCCTGCGACGTGGCGAGATAACCGACCGCTGCCGCCAGCATCGCCGCCAGCGGCGCGCTGAGCAGCAGGTTCCACAGCAGACGGTTAAACATGTTATCGCCACTGCCGGTCTTGTCGAGATAGAGCGGGATCCCGGCGCGTTTCAGGCTGAGCGTCACTACCGCTAACGCCCCGCAGATCAGCATAAAGCACAGCCGTCCCAGCGAGCCGGAGAACTCCCGGTCATTGAGATTATCGAACATGATCAACGCCATAATCAGCGGCACAATCAGCCCGATACTCATCAGGTAGTAACGCATCGCCCGCGCAACGCGATTACGCGGCCAGCCAAAGTGAGCGATGAACAGACCATTTGGCCGCGCAAACGTGGCGCAAATCATCACCACCCACAGCAGCGGAACGGTGGCGGTCACGCCATCGCCAATCGCGACGGCAAGCGGGTAGGGCCAGGCTTCACGCAGGCCGTATCCGAGCGTCATCCACAGCACCGGCAGCGGAGACGCGACCAGAATTGACCAGAACACAGTACGCAACGTCAGCCAGAAGTGATCCTGGGTTACTTTTCCCACTCGGGCGCTGGAGCGCTCAAGGAAACGGGTGAAGTGACGACGGGAATAAATACTGAAGCCCACCAGAATCAGCGCCCCCAGCAGCGGGAAGATGGTCTCCTTGCTGGTTATCATCATTACGCTGGCGAGGCCCAGCTGGCTGAAGGTGTCCAGCGAAATGAGGCGGCGCAGATCCTGCACAATCTCAATCGGCCAGGCGAAGGTCATCGGCCGCACGTCGGACGTCCAGAAAAGGTAACGGTGCGTGGCTTCGTTGACCTCTTTCAGCGCATCCTCCAGCTGGCTATTCGAGACTTTCAGCTTAGTCAGCTCAAGGATCAGCGTATCGCCTCCCTGCAACAGGGAATTGAGCAGTTCGCGCTGGGTGCGCAGTTGCGCTTCCAGAATACGACTTTGCTCGCCGGTGAGCGGCTGTCCGTCAGCCTGACGGATCTGGCGGATTTGCGGCTGCTTGTTGAGGAGATCTTCATAATGAAGACGCTGAACGCGCAGCTGCGCCATCTCCGTATCAAGCTGCTGCGGTTTTGGCATCTCTGGCAGACGAGCCACCTGCGCGCGTAACGCTTCGCCCAACAGGTTAGACGAGCCAAGCCACTGGGACTGTTCACGCAGCGTGTTGAGCGCCTGACGAACCTGGAGGGTTTGATTGGTGGCCTGACGCTGCTGCGAGGCCACCAAATCCATGCGCTGCGCCTGCTGATTCAGCGCGGCAGAAAGCTCGCGGTTAACCTTAAACTGGGCGACGATGCTGTCGGGCAGGTTAGCACTGTTTTCGGCCAGTAACTCGGTGCTTTCCAGCGCACGTTCAGCTTCACGCTGACGCTGGCTGTTGAGTTGATTTCTCAGCGCCTGGAGATACGCATCCAGCTGCTGGCTCTGCTTCTGCGCCAGCTCGGAACGCATCCGCGACAGCTCCTGGCGGTTGTTAGCGGAAAGCTGCGCCAGCTCCAGTTCATCAACCAGCGCTTTTAGTCTGGCGGATTCCGCCTGTAACCCAAGATTTTGCGCCTGATTCTGCGGTGTGCTGCCTGTCTGCGTCCCGATGCGACGTTCCACCTCATTTAACTGACGGCGGGCATCGGTTTGCTGCTGTGGAAGCTGGCTGAGGGAATCGGCAATTTCACGCGCCCGCTCCTGCTCCTGCTGCGCCAGACGGCTTTTTTCCAGCAGCTGGCTGCTGACTTGCAGGATCTCCTGATTAAGCGCCTCGGACGTCATCCCCGCGGGGACCTGGCGTGGTTCATCGCGCAGGTTGTTTAGCTGCGAGCGCAGGGTCTGAGAGAGTTTGGGGAAGTTGTCGATAACCTGCTGATACTGCTGCGCGCGCTCAAGGGAACCCTTTCGTTCCTCAAGCGCGTTCAGTGCAGACTGGAGTGACTCAACGGTCTCCGGCTGAGCGGGTTTCGCCGCTTTTGCCTGCTCCAGCTCCTGGGTTATCTGTTTGGCGTCGGGGGCCGTCGCTGCGTACGCCCCCATGCTGAGGCACCAGGCCATCAGTAATACGATAATCGGGCGCACGTCAGCGATCCTTCTGTTGTTAGCCTTCGTCTTTTTTGTCGTCAACCAGCGGGCTGGCGTCGTGCTCGGCTTTGATCTCTTCTTCCGGCAACGGGGCAGGCGCAACCTCTGGCGTCACAAAGACCTCCGTCGATACTGCCAGAGGCTGGCCGAGTTTGGTCACGGACAGGCTTTCCAGCTCGTCGACCAGGTTAACTTTGCCCGGTGCGAACAGGTTGATGACCGTTGAGCCCAGCTTGAAGCGACCCATTTCCTGACCTTTCAGCAGGGCCACAGAACCTTCTTCTTCGCCGGCAGGCCAGGTCCAGCGCTTGATCACGCCTTCGCGCGGCGGCGTAATGGTGCCCGCCCAGACGGTTTCGATGCTGCCTACAATGGTAGCACCCACCAGAATCTGCGCCATTGGGCCAAATTCAGTATCAAACAGGCAGATGACGCGCTCGTTACGGGCAAACAGGTTAGGAACGTTTTGCGCCGTCAGGTGGTTTACGGAGAACAGATCCCCCGGCACGTAGATCATCTCGCGCAGAATACCGTTACACGGCATATGCACGCGGTGGTAGTCGCGTGGGGAGAGATAGGTGGTCGCGAAAGTCCCGTTACGGAACAGATCGGCCATTATGTAGTTACCGGCCAGCAGCGCTTCAAGGCTGTAGTTATGGCCTTTCGCCTGCAAAATTTTGTCGTCTTCAATTTTACCCAGCTGGCTGATCACGCCGTCCGCTGGCATCACCAGCACGTTCGGGTCGGTATTCAGCGGGCGCACTTCGTCGCGCAGCGGACGCACAAAAAATTCGTTGAAGGTGCGGTAGCTTGCCGTATCCGGCTTCTGCGCTTCTTTCATGTCGACCTTGTAGTATTTCACGAACAGGTCGATGACCAGTTTGGTCAGCCAGCCCGCTCGTTTGCTCGCGCCCCAGCCCGCCAGGCGAGTGAGCCACAGTTTCGGCAGAATGTATTGAAGCGAAAGTTTAAATGAGTTTAACAAGGTAGCCTCCAGGCCATTGTTTTGTCGTTCCTGATCCGGCATTACGCTGCCGGAACCTGAAAAAAGGGGACGATTTTAGCGACGCTTAGCTTAGTTGTCAGTTATCAGAATCAGAAAAGTTTTTACGCGTTTTTACCTGGTCCATGCTTTCGAGAATACGGTGGTAATTTTCGAAACGGGTTTCCGCAATTTCTCCGTTCTCTACCGCTTCGCGGATAGCGCAGCCCGGATCGTTGTCATGTTTACAGTCGCGGTATTTGCAAGCGCCTAAATAGTCATGGAATTCGACAAATCCGTTAAAGATTTGTTCCGGCTCGAGGTGCCAGAGACCAAACTCACGCACGCCCGGGGAGTCAATCACATCGCCACCGTGCGGGAAGTGATAGAGACGTGAGGCAGTGGTGGTGTGCTGGCCCAGGCCCGAGACGTCAGACACATCGTTGGTCAGGATCTCCTGCTGAAGGCCGAGCAGGTTGTTAAGCAGGCTCGATTTACCTACGCCGGACTGCCCCGCAAAGATGCTGATGCGGTCGGTCAGCGCATCTTCTAACGGCTTCAGGCCATCTTTGGTGCGGCTGGAAACCATCAACACGCGATAGCCAATGTTGCGGTAAATATCCATCTGCTCATTTACAAAGGCCATGGCCTCGTCATCCAGCAGATCGATTTTATTCAGCACGATGAGCGGCTCAACCTGTAGCGTTTCGCAGGCCACCAGATAACGGTCAATAATATTGAGCGAAAGCTCAGGCAAAATCGCTGAAACGATCACTATCTGATTGATGTTGGCGGCAATGGGCTTCACGCCGTCGTAGAAATCCGGACGGGTCAGAACCGACGTGCGTTCATGCACGGCTTCAACGATACCTTTAACCGTTACCCCTTCCGCCGCCTCTTTGCCTGGACGCCAGACCACGCGGTCACCGGTCACCAGGGAACGGATGGTGCGACGGATATTGCAACGGTGGATATCCCCGTCGGCGGATTCGACATCGGCGTGCATGCCGAAGCGGCTAATCACAACGCCTTCTGTCGCTTCGCCAAACAGGTTGTCGTCGTAATCGGGCTTCTCCGTAGTGGTTTTAAGACGGCGCTGGTGATTTGCATTCACGCGGCGCTGCTGCCCTTTGGAGAGTTTATTTTTACTCAATCGCGCTGGCTCCTGGTCGCCCGTAGCGGGCAAAACCTCTATGATACACTCTAATTAATACTAGTTAACCTGCTACTGCCGGTTATGCGAGAAGGGTGGAAAATAACATGAGCGCGGACGAAAACAACCTGATTTGGATCGATCTGGAGATGACCGGCCTGGATCCCGAGCGCGATCGCATTATTGAGATCGCCACACTGGTCACCGATGCCAATCTCAATATTCTGGCGGAAGGCCCAACGATTGCCGTGCACCAGTCCGATGACCAGCTTGCGCTGATGGATGAGTGGAACGTGCGTACCCATACCGGCAGCGGGCTGGTGGAACGCGTGAAGGCCAGCACCCTGGGCGACCGCGAAGCGGAGCTGGCGACGCTTGAATTTCTGAAGCAGTGGGTGCCGGCAGGAAAATCGCCTATCTGTGGCAACAGCATCGGTCAGGATCGTCGTTTCCTGTTTAAGTACATGCCGGAGCTGGAGTCCTACTTCCACTACCGCTATCTGGATGTGAGCACCCTGAAAGAGCTGGCCCGCCGCTGGAAACCGGAAATTCTCGACGGCTTTACAAAGCAGGGGACGCACCAGGCGATGGACGACATCCGTGAGTCTGTTGCGGAGCTGGCGTACTATCGCGAAAACTTTATTAAGCTCTGATTTTGCGATCCGGCGCCTTGCGTGGCCGGGTTTTTGTCGCTAAATTGTTCAGCTTGCCGATTAAATAAGCACTTGAACTGAATTTCAAAAAAATCGCTTTGAGGGGGGTTGCAGCTAAACGGATTTCTCGTATAATGCGCCTCCCGTAACGACAGAGAATTACACGTTACGACAGCAACAAAAGCAGTACAGATTTGCGGGAATAGCTCAGTTGGTAGAGCACGACCTTGCCAAGGTCGGGGTCGCGAGTTCGAGTCTCGTTTCCCGCTCCAAAATTTGAAAAGTATCGCAAGATACGCCAGCACCAGAACACCCAAGCGGGAATAGCTCAGTTGGTAGAGCACGACCTTGCCAAGGTCGGGGTCGCGAGTTCGAGTCTCGTTTCCCGCTCCAAAATTTGAAAGTATCGCAAGATACGCATAGCACCAGAACACCCAAGCGGGAATAGCTCAGTTGGTAGAGCACGACCTTGCCAAGGTCGGGGTCGCGAGTTCGAGTCTCGTTTCCCGCTCCAAATTCTTCTTCATCTCCAGATTATCCACAGCGAAGTGCTTCGTTGGGGACGTTTTCTATTATGTCTGAAATACTCTTGTGAACAGAGTTATCCACAGAAACCGTGATAAAACCAGTCTGTACGAAATGTTAGCAGGGTGAATAATATCTTCGTAATTCATTGTAATTTATGAAGAAAATTTGATTTCAAAATGTTATTGAGATCACTTGACCTGTTTGCCAGAGCTGATGGCGCCTGAATTCTTATTTTTATTCACAGCCTGTGAATATATCACACATCCCGCGGCAGCCCTTTTTCAATCACCCTGACCAGGCGCTGTTTCTTCGGTAACTGCACTTCAACCACGCCGGCATTTCGCTTCTCAATTTGCTGCGCAATCGCCCATTCTATGTGCTCATCAAGAAGTGGGTGCTCACCTCTACGGCTTTCGAGCGCCTGAAGATTTGCTTCATCCCACGGGGCATTCCCCAGCGCAACGGCCACATTACGCAGCCAGCGCAGGTGGCCGATACGACGTATGGCGGAACCCTCCGTCACCTTCAGGAACCAGGCTTCGCTCCAGGCGAACAGTTCGATCAACTGCGGGGCATGTAACGCCTTGCGCGGACTGAAGTCTTCTTCGTCCGTCAACTGTGAATAACGGTTCCACGGACAAATCAGCTGACAGTCATCACAGCCGTAGATGCGGTTGCCGATAAGCGGACGAAATTCCTCTGGAATGGCGCCTTCCAGCTCGATAGTGAGATAAGAGATACAGCGGCGCGCATCAACGGTATACGGTTCGACAATAGCGCCCGTTGGGCAGATGGTCATACAGGCCACACAGCGACCACAGCCTTCTTCCACCGGACCGTCTACCGGCAGGGGTAAATCAATCAGCAGTTCACCCAGGAAAAAGAATGAGCCCGCGTCGCGGCTTAAGATAAGTGAGTGCTTACCTGTCCAGCCGAGCCCGGCTTTTTCGGCGATCGGGCGCTCAAGAATAGGCGCAGAATCGACAAAGGGTCTAAAATTCAGCGAAACACAGTGCTGCTGAATGGTTTCCCCGAGCTTTTTTAGACGGTTGCGCAGAAGTTTATGGTAGTCACGTCCCAGAGCGTATCGGCTGACGTAACCCAGCGAAGGATTTTTTAGCGTGCGCGCAAAGGCCGCGTTAGCAGGCAGATAGTTCATGCGTACGCTAATAACGCGCAGCGTACCCGGCAACAGCTCGTGGGGGCGGGCACGCATCATACCGTGACGCGCCATCCACTCCATCTCGCCGTGGTATTGTTTATCCAGCCATGCCTGGAGCTTAGGCTCGCTGGCAGAGAGGTCGGTGTCAGTAATACCGACCTTCTGGAAGCCCAGTTCAGCACCCCACTGTTTTATTTTTTGCGCTAATTCATTGAGATCGAGGGGCTGTGACATGACGGACCATACTGTGAAGAAAAACCCCGCAAGTATACCACATTCCATCTGGCATGCGGATGACCTCCGTCGGGCCGAGAAAGAGGCCGCAGATAGCCTGGGCATTACCCTTTACGAACTGATGCAGCGCGCGGGCGAGGCGGCGTTTAACGTGGCGCGCACGGCTTATCCGGATGCCTCGCACTATCTAGTCCTGTGCGGACACGGCAATAACGGTGGCGATGGTTATGTGGTGGCTCGTCTTGCGGTGGCGGCGGGGCTGCGCGTCACCCTGCTGGCGCTGGAGAGCGACAAGCCGTTACCGGAAGAAGCGGGCATGGCGAGAGAGGCCTGGCTGAATGCGGGGGGCATTATTCATGCGCCTGATATCGTCTGGCCCGAGGATGTCGACGTGATTGTTGATGGTCTGCTGGGGACGGGACTGATGCGCGCGCCTCGCGATGACGTCGCCGCGCTGATTACGCGCGCTAATGCGCACCCCGCCCCGGTGGTAGCGCTGGATATTCCCTCCGGCCTGATGGCGCAAACCGGCGTGACGCCGGGCGTGTCGATTGAGGCGGCGCGCACCGTGACCTTTATCGCCCTGAAGCCGGGTTTACTGACCGGGAAAGCGCGGGATGTCGTGGGCACGTTACACCACAACGCCCTGGGGCTGGAAAACTGGCTGGCCGGACAGGATACCCACATCACCCGCTTTGATGCCTCCCTGCTTGCACAGTGGCTGCCGCCGCGTCGTCCCACGTCCCATAAGGGCGACCATGGCCGACTGCTGATTATCGGCGGCGATCGCGGCACGGCAGGTGCGATTCGTATGACCGGAGAGGCCGCGTTGCGCAGCGGCGCCGGATTAATACGCGTGCTGACCCGCAGCGAAAACATCCCGCCCATTATTACCGCGCGGCCGGAGCTGATGGTCCACGAGCTTACCCCGCAGGCGATTGAAGAGGGTCTTGAGTGGGCGGACGTGGTGGTCATTGGTCCGGGCCTGGGTCAGCAGGAGTGGGGTAAACAGGCCCTGCAAAAGGCCGAGAATTTTCGTAAACCGATGCTCTGGGATGCCGACGCGCTTAACCTTCTGGCAATAAACCCGGATAAGCGTCACAATCGCATTCTGACGCCGCACCCCGGCGAAGCCGCACGGCTGCTTAACTGTAGCGTGGCAGAAATTGAAAGCGATCGCTTATTTTCAGCCCAACGTCTGGTAAAACGTTACGGAGGTGTTGCCGTTTTGAAAGGGGCGGGGACCGTTATCGCCAGCGATGGTGCGATGGGCATCGTTGATGCCGGTAATGCAGGCATGGCGAGCGGCGGCATGGGCGATGTGCTCTCTGGCATCATTGGCGCATTGCTCGGACAGAAACTTCCCCTTTATGATGCAGCCTGTGCCGGCTGCCCCCCACGGTGCGGCGGCTGACAGGCTGGCTGCTTGTTACGGAACGCGCGGTATGCTGGCCACCGATCTTTTTTGCACGCTGCGGCGTGTTGTTAACCCGGATGTGATTGACGTAGAAAATGACTAATCGAGCGATTCCTTTACCTGATGAACAAGCCACTTTAGATCTCGGCAAGCGCGTGGCGCAGGCCTGTCAGGGGGCGACCGTCATTTATCTGTATGGTGATTTAGGCGCGGGTAAAACAACCTTCAGCCGTGGCTTTTTGCAGGCGTTAGGCCATAACGGGAACGTAAAAAGCCCGACCTATACGCTGGTAGAACCGTACACGCTTGAAAATATCATGGTGTACCACTTTGATTTATATCGTCTTGCGGATCCTGAGGAGCTGGAATTTATGGGGATCCGCGATTACTTTGCCAACGACGCCATCTGCCTGGTGGAGTGGCCGCAACAAGGTGCGGGTGTGCTGCCTGACCCGGATGTCGAAATTCACTTAGATTACCAGGCACAAGGGCGTGAGGCGCGCATCAGTGCGGTTTCCTCATCAGGCTGTTCCTTACTGGCGCGTTTAGCCGGTTGAGCGTAGGGATAACGGGATGATTAATCGCGTTAAAGGTTGGGTGCTGGCTGCCACGGTCCTGCTGTGCGCGCAGGCCGGGGCGGCCAGCCTCTCGGATATTCAGGTGTCGAATGGCGATAGCCAGGCCCGCATTACGTTCAGCTTTATGGGCGATCCTGAATATGCTTTCTCACAAATCGACAGCCGCAGCGTGGCGCTCGATATTAAACAGACCGGGGTGATCCAGGGGCTGCCGCTCCAGTTCAGCGGCAACAATCTGGTGAAAAGCATCCGTTCGGGGACGCCGAAGGATGCGCAGTCTCTGCGTCTGGTGGTCGATCTCACCGAAAAGGGCAAAACGAAGGCGGTTAAGCAGCAAAACGGCGCCAATTATACGGTGGTCTTTACCATTAATGCGGATGTTCCGCCGCCACCGCCTGCACCTGTTGTAGCAAAACGGGTGGAGGCGCCGGTTTATACCCCAAGGCCGTCTGAGCCAGCCCGTAATCCGTTTAAATCACAAAATGACCGACTTACCGCCGTGACCAGCAGCAACACGGTGACGCGTCCGGCGGTCAGCGCGCGGCGTACGCCGGTCAGTGGCGACAAAGTGATTATCGCCATCGACGCCGGACACGGCGGGCAAGATCCTGGCGCGATTGGCCCGGGCGGCACGCGGGAGAAAAACGTCACTATCGCCATTGCCCGTAAGCTGCGTGCGCTTCTGAATGACGATCCGATGTTTAAAGGGGTCATGACCCGCGACGGAGATTACTTTATTTCAGTGATGGGACGCTCGGATGTGGCGCGTAAGCAAAACGCCAACTTCCTGGTGTCGATTCACGCGGATGCTGCGCCGAACCGTAACGCCACCGGCGCGTCGGTATGGGTGCTGTCGAACCGTCGCGCCAACAGTGAAATGGCGAACTGGCTTGAAGAGCACGAGAAGCAGTCTGAACTGTTAGGCGGGGCAGGCGATGTGCTGGCAAACAGCCAGGCCGATCCGTATCTCAGCCAGGCGGTGCTGGATTTACAGTTCGGTCATTCTCAGCGCGTCGGGTATGATGTCGCCACTAACGTACTGAGCCAGCTGCAAAGCATTGGATCGCTGCATAAGCGTCGTCCGGAGCATGCAAGCCTCGGTGTCCTGCGTTCGCCGGATATTCCGTCGATTCTGGTAGAGACGGGCTTTATCAGTAACAACGGCGAAGAGCGCCTGTTGGGCAGCGACAGCTATCAGCAGCAAATTGCCGAAGCGATTTATAACGGTCTGCGTAAATACTTTGACGCGCATCCGCTTCAGTCTGCGCCGCAGGGCGGGGCCGCCCAGACGGCAAGCGCCGCGCTGCCGGGTGAGATGACCGCGACTAATTAAGGAGAGTTCATGCCGATTCAGGTTCTACCGCCGCAGCTCGCGAACCAAATCGCCGCCGGTGAGGTGGTGGAACGCCCTGCGTCGGTGGTGAAGGAACTGGTGGAAAACAGCCTCGATGCAGGGGCGACCCGCATTGATATTGATATCGAACGCGGGGGCGCAAAGCTTATCCGCATTCGTGATAACGGCTGTGGCATCAAAAAGGACGAGCTGGCGCTGGCGCTGGCGCGTCATGCCACCAGTAAAATTGCCTCACTTGACGATCTGGAAGCGATTATCAGCCTGGGTTTTCGCGGCGAAGCGCTGGCCAGTATCAGCTCCGTTTCCCGCTTAACATTGACCTCCCGCACGGCCGACCAGCAGGAAGCCTGGCAGGCCTACGCCGAAGGGCGTGATATGGACGTCACGGTTAAACCTGCGGCGCACCCGGTAGGCACCACGCTTGAAGTGCTGGATCTCTTCTATAACACGCCCGCCCGGCGCAAGTTTATGCGAACCGAGAAGACCGAATTCGGACATATCGACGAGATCATCCGCCGCATCGCGCTGGCGCGCTTTGATGTCACCCTCAACCTCAGCCATAACGGTAAGGTGATGCGCCAGTACCGCGCAGTGGCGGAGGGTGGACAAAAGGAGCGTCGGTTGGGCGCCATCTGCGGCACACCGTTTCTGGAAAAAGCGCTGGCCATTGAGTGGCAGCATGGCGATCTGGCCCTGCGCGGCTGGGTTGCCGATCCGAACGCCAGCAGCGCCGCGTTCGCAGAAATCCAGTATTGCTACGTCAACGGCCGCATGATGCGCGACCGCCTGATTAACCACGCTATTCGACAGGCCTGCGAAGATAAGCTCGGCGCCGATCAACAACCCGCCTTTGTGCTTTATCTGGAGATCGACCCGCACCAGGTCGACGTTAACGTGCACCCCGCCAAGCACGAGGTGCGTTTCCACCAGTCGCGCCTGGTGCATGATTTCATCTACCAGGGCGTTGCCGCTGTATTGCAGCAGCAGGCAGAGCCAGAGTTGCCGCTGGCAAAAGAAGAACCCGCGCCGCGCCCACTGCCGGAAAACCGCGTGGCGGCCGGGCGTAACCATTTTGCCGAACCGGCGGTCGCGCGCGAGCCGGCTGCTCCACGTTTATCCCCGGCGGGCAACGCGCCGCGACCAACCGGTGCCAACTATCCCAACGCTCAGCCGGGCTACCACAAACAGCAGGGGGCGCTGTACCGCAAACTGCTGGATACGCCGGCGGTGGAGCATAAAGAGCACATCACGGTTTCAACCCCCTCTCTGGATGGGCATAGCCAGAGTTTTGGTCGGGTATTGACCATTATTGCTCCCGACATGGCGTTGCTTGAACGCGAAGGTAAACTGCTGTTGCTGGCGCTTTCCGTGGCGGAGCGCTGGCTCAAACAGGCGCAGTTAACCCCGGGGGTGAATGCCGCCTGCGCGCAGCCGCTGTTGATCCCCGTTCGCCTGAAAATATCCCCTGAAGAAACAGGGGTTTTGCGGCGCGTGCAGACGCAACTGGCCGAAATGGGGATTGAAATCGTACTAAACGCGCAGCATGTGACAATTCGCGCAGTGCCTTTACCCTTACGCCAACAAAATTTACAAAACTTGATTCCTGAACTGATAGGCTACCTGGCACAGCAAACGACGTTTGATGCCGCCGATACCGCGCAGTGGATCGCCCGCCATCTGGCCAGCGAGCATGCACCGTGGAGTATGGCGCAGGCGATTACCGTTCTGGCGGAGGTGGAGCGCCTCTGTCCACAGCTGGTGAAAGCGCCTCCAGGTGGTTTGTTACAACCTGTTGATTTACAAACGGCGATGACCGCCCTGAAACATGACTGATGTAAGTAAGGCGAGCCTGCCAAAGGCGATTTTTTTAATGGGGCCAACGGCCTCCGGTAAAACGGCGTTAGCCATTGAGTTACGTAAAGTTTTGCCAGTAGAGTTGATTAGCGTTGATTCAGCCCTCATCTACCGAGGGATGGACATCGGCACGGCGAAGCCCAACGCAGACGAACTGCGTGCGGCACCGCACCGTTTACTGGATATTCTCGACCCGGCACAGGCTTACTCCGCGGCAGATTTTCGCCGCGACGCCTTAGCCGAGATGGCCGAGATTACCGCCGCGGGACGCATACCGCTGTTAGTTGGCGGCACGATGCTCTACTTTAAGGCGCTGCTGGAGGGGTTATCGCCTCTGCCATCGGCCGATCCGGAAGTGAGAGCGATGATTGAGCGGCAGGCGGCAGAGCAGGGGTGGGACGCTTTGCACAGGCAACTGGAAGAGATTGACCCGGTTGCCGCAGCGCGGATCCACCCAAACGATCCGCAAAGGCTTTCCCGGGCACTGGAAGTTTTTTTCATTTCGGGTAAAACTTTAACGGAACTGACGCAAACGTCAGGAGACGCTCTGCCGTATCAGGTGCATCAGTTCGCCATCGCCCCGGCGAGCCGTGAACTGCTCCATCAACGAATTGAGCAGCGTTTTCATCAGATGTTGGCTTCAGATTTTGAAGCAGAAGTGCGGGCGCTTTTTGCCCGTGGAGATTTGCATACGGACATGCCTTCCATTCGTTGTGTGGGATACCGCCAGATGTGGTCGTATCTTGAAGGTGAGATTTCATACGATGAAATGGTTTATCGAGGTGTTTGCGCCACGAGACAGTTAGCGAAGCGCCAGATCACCTGGTTACGCGGTTGGGAGGGTGTTCACTGGTTAGACAGTGAAAAACCACAACAGGCGTTAAACGAAGTGATTGAGGTTATTGGTGATATCGCTGACTGAATGTGTACAATTAAGCCGTATCGTGCGCAATTTTTCAGAATCGCAAGGTTCTAAGTACAAAACAAGCATATAAGGAAAAGATAGAATGGCTAAGGGGCAATCTTTACAAGATCCGTTCCTGAACGCATTGCGTCGGGAGCGTGTTCCAGTTTCTATTTATTTGGTGAATGGTATTAAGCTGCAAGGTCAGATTGAGTCTTTCGATCAGTTCGTGATCCTGTTGAAAAACACGGTCAGCCAGATGGTCTATAAGCACGCGATTTCTACTGTTGTTCCGTCCCGTCCGGTATCTCATCACAGCAATAACGCTGGCGGCGGCACTGGCAGTAACTACCATCACGGCAGCAACGCGCAGGGTTCTTCAACACCAGCGCAGGACAGCGAAGAAACCGAATAAGGTTTTGGGCTGTTATCCACACGGGGAGCCAGGGATCCTGCGTTCCCCGCTGATCTTTTTAGAGAGGTTTACGCTTGTTTGACCGTTATGACGCCGGTGAGCAGGCGGTGCTGGTACACATCTATTTTTCGCAAGACAAAGATATGGAAGACCTCCAGGAGTTTGAATCTCTGGTCTCTTCCGCCGGTGTCGAAGCAATGCAGGTGATTACCGGTAGCCGTAAAGCGCCGCACCCGAAGTACTTTGTTGGTGAAGGTAAAGCAGTTGAAATTGCGGATGCCGTAAAAGCAACCGGCGCATCCGTTGTGCTGTTTGATCATGCGCTGTCTCCGGCTCAGGAACGTAACCTGGAAGCTCTCTGCGAATGCCGTGTAATCGATCGCACGGGGTTGATCTTAGATATTTTTGCTCAGCGTGCGCGTACCCACGAGGGTAAGTTGCAGGTTGAGCTGGCGCAGTTGCGCCATCTGGCGACGCGTCTGGTGCGTGGCTGGACACACCTTGAAAGACAAAAAGGCGGGATTGGTTTGCGCGGCCCGGGTGAAACCCAGCTCGAAACCGACCGCCGTTTGCTGCGTGGGCGTATAACTCAGATCCTTTCACGTCTGGAACGTGTAGAGAAACAGCGCGAACAGGGGCGTCGGGCGCGAACGAAAGCCGATATCCCAACGGTGTCGCTGGTGGGTTATACCAACGCCGGTAAATCCACCCTGTTTAACCAGATAACCGAGGCCCAGGTGTATGCCGCAGACCAGCTGTTTGCGACCCTGGACCCAACCCTGCGCCGTATTGACGTCGCAGACGTGGGTGAAACGGTGCTGGCGGATACCGTAGGGTTTATCCGCCATCTGCCGCACGATCTGGTCGCGGCGTTTAAAGCGACGTTGCAGGAGACGCGTCAGGCGACCCTGCTGCTGCATGTGATTGATGCGGCAGACGTACGCGTGCAGGAGAACATCGACGCGGTGAACGTGGTGCTCGAAGAGATCGACGCCCACGAAATTCCCACCCTGTTGGTGATGAACAAGATCGATATGCTGGACGATTTCGAACCGCGTATCGACCGAGACGAAGAGAACAAACCGATTCGGGTCTGGCTGTCTGCTCAGGCCGGGATTGGTGTGCCACTGCTTTTCCAGGCTTTGACAGAACGTCTTTCCGGTGAGGTAGCTCAGCACACGCTGCGACTGCCGCCACAGGAAGGCAGGCTGCGCAGCCGGTTTTATCAGCTTCAGGCGATAGAAAAAGAGTGGATGGAGGATGACGGCAGCGTGGGGATGCAGGTGCGTATGCCGATCGTTGACTGGCGTCGCCTCTGTAAACAAGAACCTGCGCTGGCGGACTATATCGTCTGATCAGAAAGGGGAAGCCTGAAAAATTCGCCCTTGCATAACAAATATGGAGCATATACATGGCGTGGAATCAGCCCGGTAATAACGGACAAGACCGCGACCCGTGGGGAAGCAGCAATAATCAAGGCGGCAACTCTGGGGGAAATGGCAACAAAGGTGGTCGCGAGCAGGGGCCGCCGGATCTGGATGATATCTTCCGCAAACTGAGCAAAAAGCTTGGTGGCCTTGGCGGAGGAAAAGGTTCTGGCTCGGGTGGCAATTCCACTCAGAGTCCGCGCCCGCCAATGGGTGGCCGCGTGGTGGGCATTGTCGCCGCTGCGGTGGTAATCATCTGGGCAGCCAGCGGGTTCTACACCATTAAAGAAGCAGAACGCGGCGTGGTCACCCGTTTCGGTAAGTTCAGCCATCTGGTTGAACCGGGCCTGAACTGGAAGCCGACCTTCATTGATGACGTGACCGCGGTTAACGTGGAGTCCGTCCGTGAACTGGCCGCCTCTGGCGTGATGTTGACCTCTGACGAGAACGTGGTGCGCGTTGAGATGAACGTACAGTACCGCGTGACCGATCCGGAACGTTATCTGTTTAGCGTGACCAGCGCCGATGACAGCCTGCGTCAGGCGACCGACAGCGCCCTGCGTGGCGTGATCGGTAAATACACCATGGACCGTATCCTGACCGAAGGTCGTACCGTTATTCGTAGCGATACCCAGCGTGAGCTGGAAGAGACCATCCGTCCGTACAACATGGGTATCACCCTGCTGGACGTCAACTTCCAGGCTGCACGTCCGCCGGAAGAGGTGAAAGCCGCGTTTGACGATGCGATTGCCGCGCGTGAAAACGAACAGCAGTACATCCGTGAAGCGGAAGCGTACACCAACGAAGTTCAGCCGCGTGCAAACGGTCAGGCGCAGCGTATTCTGGAAGAAGCGCGTGCGTATAAGACCCAGACCATCCTGGAAGCACAGGGTGAAGTGGCTCGCTTCGCGAAGATCCTGCCGGAATATAAAGCCGCGCCGGAAATTACCCGTGAGCGTCTCTATATCGAGACCATGGAAAAAGTGCTGAGCCATACGCGTAAAGTGCTGGTTAACGACAACAAAGGCGGAAACCTGATGGTCCTGCCGCTGGATCAGATGCTGAAAGGCGGTTCTGCACCGGCAGCAAAAGACAACAGCGGTGCGAACAACCTGCTGCGTCTGCCACCGGCCTCGTCTGGCAGCGCCAGCGCGAACACAACGCCTTCTTCGAACGATGGTGACATTATGGACCAACGCCGTGCTAACGCGCAGCGTAACGACTACCAGCGTCAGGGGGAATAAGGATGCGTAAGTCAGTTATTGCGATCATCATCATCGTACTGGTCGTGCTCTACACCTCCATCTTTGTGGTGAAAGAGGGCGAACGTGGGATCAAGTTCCAGTTCAGCAGCGTCGTGCGTGACGGCGACAAGCGTCCGGTGATTTATGAGCCGGGTCTGCACTTTAAGATCCCGTTCATTCAGTCAGTGAAAACGCTCGATGCGCGTATCCAGACCATGGATAACCAGGCCGATCGTTTCGTGACTAAAGAGAAGAAAGACCTGATCGTTGATTCCTATATCAAATGGCGCATCAGCGATTTCAGCCGCTACTTCCTGGCAACCGGGGGTGGCGACGTTTCTCAGGCAGAAGTGCTGCTGAAACGTAAGTTCTCTGACCGTCTGCGTTCTGAAATTGGTCGTCTGGATGTGAAAGACATTGTGACCGACTCCCGTGGCCGTCTGACGCTGGAAGTGCGTGATGCGCTGAACTCCGGCTCTGCGGGCACCGAGGATGAAGTTGAAACCCCGGCGGCAGACGATGCGATTGCCAAAGCGGCTGAACGTGTTCAGGCTGAAACCAACGGTAAAGTGCCGGTGATCAACCCGAACAGTATGGCGGCGCTGGGCATCGAAGTGGTTGATGTGCGCATCAAGCAGATCAACCTGCCAGCGGAAGTGTCCGAGGCAATCTACAACCGTATGCGCGCCGAGCGTGAAGCGGTAGCCCGTCGTCACCGTTCACAGGGTCAGGAAGAAGCGGAAAAACTGCGCGCGGCAGCGGACTATGAAGTCACCAAGACGCTGGCGGAATCTGAGCGCCAGGGTCGTATCCTGCGCGGTGAAGGTGATGCCGAAGCGGCTAAACTGTTTGCTGATGCATTCAGCCAGGATCCAGACTTCTACGCCTTCATCCGTAGCCTTCGCGCTTACGAGAATAGCTTCAAGAGCAACCAGGATGTGATGGTGCTCAGCCCGGACAGCGATTTCTTCCGTTATATGAAGACGCCGACCAACGCAACGCGATAAACTCAGGCTCGTTTGAGTATTCAAACCACCGCTCTTCACGGAGCGGTGGTTTTCTTTTATAAGGATGAAAAATGAACTCCACGATTTGGCTCGCACTGGCCCTGGTTTTGGTGCTGGAAGGCCTCGGCCCGATGCTCTATCCGCGCGCATGGCGCCGTATGATCGCGACAATGAGCCAACTCCCGGACAATATTTTGCGTCGTTTTGGCGGTGGTCTTGTGGTTGCCGGTATCGTTATCTACTACATGTTGAGGAAAACGATTGGCTGATCAAAAACTAACCGCAATTGGCATATTTTAGGGTCAAAAAGTGCTGTATATCTGAAAAAGCGATGGTAGAATCCATTTTTAAGCAAACGGTGATTTTGAAAAAATGGGTAACAACGTCGTCGTACTGGGCACCCAATGGGGTGACGAAGGTAAAGGGAAGATTGTTGATCTTCTGACTGAACGGGCTAAATATGTTGTACGCTACCAGGGCGGTCACAACGCAGGCCATACTCTCGTAATCAACGGTGAAAAAACCGTCCTCCATCTTATTCCATCAGGCATTCTTCGCGAAAACGTCACCAGCATCATCGGTAACGGCGTTGTGCTGTCTCCCGCTGCGCTGATGAAAGAGATGAAAGGTCTGGAAGACCGTGGTATCCCTGTTCGTGAGCGTCTGCTGCTCTCCGAAGCCTGCCCGCTGATCCTGGATTATCATGTGGCGCTGGACGTGGCGCGTGAAAAAGCGCGTGGCGCGAAAGCGATCGGCACCACCGGTCGTGGTATCGGCCCGGCTTACGAAGATAAAGTGGCTCGTCGCGGTCTGCGCGTGGGTGACCTCTTCGACAAAGCGACCTTCGCTGAAAAACTGAAAGAAGTGATGGAATATCACAACTTCCAACTGGTGAACTTCTACAAAGCCGAAGCCGTTGACTACCAGAAAGTGCTGGATGACGTCATGGCGATTGCTGATATTCTGACCGGTATGGTTGTTGATGTGTCCGATCTGCTGGACCAGGCGCGCAAGCGTGGCGATTTCGTCATGTTTGAAGGTGCGCAGGGTACGCTGCTGGACATCGACCACGGTACCTATCCGTACGTAACGTCCTCTAACACCACCGCGGGTGGCGTGGCAACCGGCTCCGGTCTGGGCCCGCGTTATGTCGATTACGTTCTGGGCATCATCAAAGCGTACTCCACTCGCGTGGGTGCCGGTCCATTCCCGACCGAACTGTTTGATGAGACCGGCGAGTTCCTCTGCAAGCAGGGTAACGAGTTTGGCGCGACCACCGGTCGTCGTCGTCGTACCGGCTGGCTGGACGCCGTTGCCGTACGTCGCGCAGTGCAGATCAACTCCCTGTCTGGCTTCTGCCTGACCAAGCTGGACGTACTGGACGGCCTGAAAGAAGTAAAAATCTGCGTAGGCTACCGTATGCCTGATGGCCGCGAAGTGACCACCACTCCGCTGGCTGCTGACGACTGGGAAGGCATTGAGCCAATTTACGAAACCATGCCGGGCTGGTCTGAGACCACATTTGGTGTGAAAGAGCGTAGTGGCCTGCCAAAAGCCGCGCTGGACTACATCAAGCGCATTGAAGAACTGACCGAAGTGCCGATCGATATTATTTCTACCGGCCCGGATCGTACTGAAACGATGATCCTGCGCGACCCGTTCGACGCATAATCTTCGTGACTGCTGGCCTGCGGGGAAACCCGTAGGCCGGATAAGCGCAGCGCCATCCGGCGACCGCTCCTGGATCTCCGCTTTTTCGCCCCGTCTGTCAAATAAATTAGCCGCTAACTATCTGGCTGGTTTATCATCATTAATGAATATCTCTGCGGTTTGACCGCGTTTTCCCTTTTTCCTGAGGTTGATGTGCAGTTAACAAGTTTCACCGATTACGGCTTACGCGCGCTGATTTACATGGCGTCGTTACCCGATGGGAAGATGACCAGCATCTCTGAAGTCACAGAGGTGTACGGTGTGTCCCGTAATCATATGGTCAAAATAATCAATCAACTTAGTCGTGCCGGATACGTTGCTGCCGTCCGCGGGAAGAATGGAGGGATCCGTCTCGGTAAACCGGCGCAGAGTATCCGTATTGGCGATGTGGTACGTGAACTGGAGCCGCTCTCTCTGGTGAACTGTAGCAGCGCGTTCTGCCACATTACGCCCGCTTGCCGCCTGAAACAGGCGCTTTCAAAGGCCGTGCAAAGTTTTCTCAAGGAACTGGATAACTACACGCTGGCCGATTTGGTTGAAGAGAATCAACCGCTTTATAAATTATTGCTGGTGGAATGAAGAAAATTTCCACCGGAGCTGACAACGGAGGAACCGACATGTCACAAGATCCTTTCCAGGAACGCGAAGCCGAAAAATACGCGAATCCTATCCCCAGCCGCGAGTTCATCATTGAACACTTAACAAAACGCGAAAAACCCGCCAATCGTGAAGAACTTGCCGTTGAACTGAACATTGAAGGTGAAGAGCAAATTGAAGCCCTTCGCCGCCGCCTGCGCGCCATGGAACGTGACGGGCAACTTGTCTTTACTCGTCGCCAGTGCTACGCGCTGCCAGAACGCCTCGACCTGCTGAAAGGCACCGTTATTGGTCATCGCGATGGCTTCGGCTTCCTGCGCGTGGAAGGCCGTAAAGACGACCTGTACCTCTCATCCGAACAGATGAAGATGTGTATTCACGGCGACCAGATCCTGGCGCAGCCGCTGGGTGCAGACCGTAAAGGCCGCCGCGAAGCGCGCGTGGTCCGCGTGCTGGTGCCGAAAACCAGCCAGATCGTTGGCCGTTACTTTACCGATGCGGGCGTAGGCTTTGTGGTGCCGGACGACAGCCGTCTGAGTTTCGACATTCTCATCCCGCCTGAAGAGGTGATGGGCGCACGCATGGGCTTTGTGGTGGTGGTGGAACTCACCCAGCGCCCAACCCGTCGCACCAAAGCGGTGGGTAAAATCGTCGAAGTGCTGGGCGATAACATGGGCACCGGCATGGCCGTCGATATGGCGCTGCGTACCCATGAAATTCCGTATGTCTGGCCGAAAGCGGTTGAAGATCAGATTGAAAACCTGCGTGAAGAAGTGCCGGAAGAGTCCAAAGCAGGCCGCGTGGATCTGCGCGATCTGCCGCTGGTCACCATTGATGGTGAAGACGCCCGTGACTTCGATGATGCCGTATATTGCGAGAAAAAACGCGGTGGCGGCTGGCGTCTGTGGGTGGCTATCGCGGATGTGAGCTATTACGTGCGTCCGCACACGCCGCTGGATAACGAAGCGCGCAGCCGCGGTACGTCGGTCTACTTCCCGTCGCAGGTTGTACCGATGCTGCCAGAAGTGCTCTCCAACGGCCTGTGTTCCCTCAACCCGCAGGTGGACCGCCTGTGTATGGTCTGCGAGATGACCATCTCCAGCAAGGGACGTCTGACGGGCTATAAGTTCTACGAAGCGGTGATGAGTTCTCATGCGCGCCTGACCTATACCAAGGTCTGGCATATGTTGCAGGGCGATCAGGATCTTCGCGAACAGTACGCGCCGCTGGTCAAACACATCGAAGAGCTGCACAACCTCTACAAAACGCTGGATCAGGCGCGCGAAGAGCGCGGTGGGATCTCGTTTGAGAGTGAAGAGGCGAAGTTTATCTTTAACGCTGAGCGTCGTATCGAGCGTATCGAACAGACTCAGCGTAACGATGCGCACAAGCTGATTGAAGAGTGTATGATCCTGGCGAACATCTCGGCGGCACGTTTCGTTGAGAAAGCCAAAGAGCCTGCGCTGTTCCGTATTCACGACAAGCCAACCACGGAGGCCGTAACCTCGTTCCGCTCCGTGCTGGCTGAACTCGGTCTGGAGCTGCCTGGCGGTAATAAGCCTGAGCCACGCGATTACGCCGAGCTGCTGGAATCCATCAGCGATCGTCCTGACGCGGAAATGCTGCAAACCATGCTGCTGCGCTCCATGAAGCAGGCGATTTACGATCCTGAAAACCGGGGCCACTTTGGTCTGGCGTTACAGTCGTACGCGCACTTTACCTCGCCGATCCGCCGTTATCCGGATCTGTCCCTGCACCGTGCGATCAAGTATCTGCTGGCGCACGAGCAGGGTCATAAAGGCAACACGACCGAAACCGGAGGGTATCACTACTCCATGGAAGAGATGCTGCAACTGGGCCAGCATTGTTCCATGACCGAGCGTCGTGCGGATGAAGCGACGCGCGACGTGGCGGACTGGCTGAAGTGTGACTTTATGCTGGATCAGGTGGGTAACGTCTTTAAAGGCGTGATTGCCAGCGTCACCGGCTTTGGCTTCTTCGTGCGTCTGGATGAGCTGTTTATCGACGGTCTGGTGCACGTTTCCAGCCTCGATAACGATTACTACCGCTTCGACCAGGTCGGACAACGTCTGATCGGCGAATCCGGTGGTCAGACCTACCGTCTGGGCGATCGGGTGGAAGTGAAGGTTGAAGCCGTGAATATGGACGACCGTAAAATCGACTTCAGCCTCATCTCCAGCGAGCGTGCTCCGCGTAACGTCGGGAAAACCGAGCGTGAGAAAGCGAAAAAAGGCGGTAACGGTAAAGCGGGCGGTAAGCGACGTCAGGCAGGTAAAAGAGTAAACTTTGAGCCAGACAGTGCTTTCCGTGGCGAGAAGAAACAGAAGCCCAAGGCGGCGAAAAAAGACGCTCGTAAAGCGAAAAAACCGTCGACCAAGACCCAAAAAATAGCGGCCGCGACCAAAGCGAAGCGCGCGGCGAAGAAACAGCAGGCGGAGTAATTTCCCCTCACCCTGACCCTCTCCCCAACGGGAGAGGGAAAATATTTATTACGAGAACCATCAATGAGTGAAATGATTTACGGCATCCACGCGGTGCAGGCCCTGCTGGAGCGCGCGCCGGAGCGTTTTCAGGAAGTTTTTATTCTGAAAGGGCGTGAAGACAAACGTCTGATGCCGCTGATCCACGCGCTGGAAGCGCAGGGCGTAGTGATCCAGCTGGCGAACCGCCAGTATCTGGATGAAAAAAGCGAAGGTGCTGTACACCAGGGCATTATCGCGCGCGTGAAGCCAGGCCGTCAGTATCAGGAGAACGATCTGCCGGCTCTGATCGCCGGGCTGGAGAACCCGTTCTTCCTGATCCTCGATGGCGTAACCGACCCACATAACCTGGGCGCGTGCCTGCGTAGCGCCGATGCAGCAGGCGTGCATGCGGTGATTGTGCCAAAAGATCGCTCCGCGCAGCTTAACGCTACCGCTAAAAAAGTCGCCTGCGGCGCGGCGGAAAACGTCCCGTTAATCCGCGTGACTAACCTGGCGCGCACCATGCGTCTGTTGCAGGAAGAAAATATCTGGATCGTAGGAACAGCCGGTGAAGCGGATCACACCCTGTACCAGAGCAAAATGACCGGCCGTATGGCGCTGGTGATGGGAGCGGAAGGCGAAGGTATGCGTCGTCTGACGCGCGAGCACTGCGATGAGCTGATCAGCATCCCAATGGCGGGCAGCGTATCGTCCCTGAACGTTTCTGTTGCGACGGGTATCTGCCTGTTTGAAGCGGTGCGTCAGCGCGGGTAGCCTGTTGTGCCGGGTGGCGGCTTCGCCTTACCCGGCCTACAAAAGCATGGTACCTTAGGCCCGGTAAGCGCAGCGCCACCGGGCAACAATCTCACTCCTCTAACGACCGTAAATGGTCATCCTTTCTCAGCGTCATCAGCGCGAAAATACTCACCACCGCCGTTGCCATCACGTAGTACGCCGGAATATCCAGATTGCCCGTCTCTTTAATCAGCCCGGTAATGATCAGCCCCGCACAGCCCGAGAAGATCGCATTCGACAGAGAATAGGCCAGCCCCAGCCCGGTATAACGCACGCGCGTCGGGAACATCTCAGACAGCATTGCCGGCCCCGGCCCTGCCAGCATCCCAACCAGCCCCCCCGCAATTAGCACCACAATCGCTTTGACTGCCAGCGTACTGGATTCCGCCTGCAAAATTTTCAGCAGCGGCAGGGCGAGGATCAGCAGGAGCACGGTGGCGATAATCATCACCGTGCGCCGCCCGATCCTGTCGCTCAGCATGCCCGACGGAATGATCGTGAGCGCAAACCCAATGTTAGAAATCACCGCAATCAGTAACGCCTGGTTAAAACCGGTGTGCAGCGCAGATTGCAGATAGGTCGGCATAATCACCAGATAGGTATAACCCGCCGCAGACCAGACCATCACGCGGCCAATGCCCATCAGGATGGTTTTGAACGTGGCGGCGGTGCTGGCCTGAGTAACAACCGGTTTTTCCCGTTGCTGTACAAAGCTCGGCGTCTCTTCCATGCTCACCCGCAGCCATAGCGCGACCGCACCCATCGGCAGCGCCAGGAAGAACGGAATGCGCCAGCCCCAGTCGTGCAAGGCTTCAGGGGAGAGAAGGGCAGAGAGCAACGCGACAATGCCTGCGCCCGCTAACAGCCCGAGCGCCACGGTAAAGGACTGCCATGCCCCGTAAAGACCGCGCTTGCCGCGCGGGGCGAACTCCGTCATCAATGAGACCGCACCGCCATACTCACCGCCCGCGAACAGTCCTTGCAGAATACGCAGGAGCGTAACGATCAGCGGCGCGGCAATCCCGATACTGGCGTAGACCGGCACAATACCGATGGCAGCGGTGGCGAGCGTCATCAATACCAGCACTATAATCAGCGTCGGTTTGCGGCCAATCCTGTCGCCAATGCGGCCAAAGACCACCGCACCCAGCGGACGGAAGAAGAAAGCGATGGCGAACGAGGCCCAGGTGAGGATCAGGCTGGTGAGCTCCGCTTCCCCCTCAAGCTGGAAGAAGTTTCTGGCAATCACCGTTGCCAGAAAACCGTAGACCGCAAATTCATACCACTCGATGAAATTACCGATGGAGCCTGCAATTAATGCACGCTTGTGCGCATCCTGTTGCATAACGATCCTCACAAAAACGGGGTAAGAATAAATTATTCAGCATTAGTGAAGTAATGAAATAGTTTATTCTTATGTTCTGTGAGCTATTTCACGAATGATATCAACACGATCGTCATCGTGTGACCCCCCTCCCATGCAGCGTGCATGCCCTCTGTCCATACTTACCTTTATTGCCAATGAAAGGAGGGAGACAGCATGCACTGGCAGACACATACCGTTTTTAATCAACCTGCACCGCTATCGAACAGCAACCTTTTTCTCTCTGATTGCGCCCTGCGCGATGCGGTAGCGCGCGAAGGGGCTGAGTGGGATGTGGATCTTCTTGCCAGCATCGGACAGCAGTTGGGTACGGCGGAGTCGCTGGAGCTGGGCAGGCTGGCGAACGTTAATCCGCCGGAGCTGCTGCGTTATGACGCCACGGGAGCGAGGCTGGATGACGTCCGCTTTCATCCGGCATGGCATCTTCTGATGCAGGGGCTTTGCGCCAACCGGGTGCACAACCTGGCGTGGGAGGAGGAGGCGCGGAAAGGATCGTTCGTCGCCCGGGCCGCGCGATTTGTGCTGCATGCTCAGGTGGAGGCGGGAACGCTATGCCCGGTGACCATGACCTTCGCCGCCACGCCGCTGTTGCTACAGTCGCTGCCCAAACCGTTTGACAACTGGTTAACGCCGCTGATGAGCGATCGCTACGATCCCCATCTCGCACCGGGGGCGCAAAAGCGCGGCCTGCTGATCGGCATGGGGATGACGGAAAAACAGGGCGGTTCGGACGTACTCAGTAATACCACCAAAGCAGAGAAATGCAGTGATGGCAGTTACCGGCTGGTGGGGCACAAATGGTTTTTCTCCGTGCCGCAGAGCGATGCGCATCTGGTGCTGGCGCAGGCGAAGGGCGGGCTTTCCTGCTTTTTTGTTCCGCGTTTTTTACCCGACGGGCAACGTAATGCCGTGCGCCTTGAGCGTCTGAAGGACAAGCTCGGTAACCGTTCAAATGCCAGCAGTGAGGCTGAGTTCCTTGATGCTTACGGCTGGCTGCTGGGCGAAGAGGGTGAAGGTGTCCGGCAAATTCTGAAGATGGGCGGGCTGACGCGCTTTGACTGTGCGCTTGGCAGCCACGGATTGATGCGCCGTGCGCTCTCGGTGGCGCTTTATCATGCCCATCAGCGGCAGACCTTCGGCAAAAATCTGATCGACCAGCCGTTAATGCGCGACGTGTTAAGCCGTATGGCGCTGGTGCTGGAGGGACACACGGCACTGCTGTTCCGACTCGCCCGGGCGTGGGACAACCGCACCGACCCGCAGGAGGCCGCATGGGCGCGGCTTTTCACTCCGGCGGCAAAATACAGCGTCTGCAAAGCGGGCATACCGTTTGTGGCAGAGGCAATGGAGGTGCTGGGCGGTGCAGGCTATTGCGAAGAGAGTGAACTTCCGCGGTTGTACCGTGAAATGCCCGTCAACAGCATCTGGGAAGGCTCTGGCAATATTATGTGCCTGGATGTACTGCGCGTGCTGGCGAAGCAGTCGGGCATTCTCGACCTGCTCGCCGATGATTTCGTGCAGGTCAAAGGTCAGGACAGGCACTTCGATCGCAGCTGGCGGCAGCTACAGCAGAAGCTGCGTAAACCGCAGGAAGCGCAGGGCAGGGAGATCGCGCGGCAGCTCTTTTTACTCGGGGCCGGAAGCCAGATGCTGCGGCACGCATCGCCGCCCGTGGCGCAGGCGTGGTGCCGCATGATGCTGGATACCCGAGGCGGCACGCTGATGAGCGAACAGGTGCAAAACGACCTGCTGCTGCGCGCCACGGGCCGGGTCGGTTAAGCCTTCAGCTGGAACAGGCTCACCAGCCGGGTGAGATGTGAACCCTTCTCGCGCAGCGTCTGTGCCGTCTGCTCGCTGCGCGAGATGCGATCGGCATTGATGTGCGATGCCTCACCGATGTGCGTCATCGCCAGATTCACCTGACCAATCCCCGCAGACTGCTCGCGGGAGGCGTGGTTGATTTCGGTGACAAGCTGGCTGATGTTATCGATATGAACAATGATGGCATCCATCGCCAGACGCGTCTGCTCAGACAGCGCATGGCCTTCGCTCACCTTGTTCAGCGTGTCGCCAATCAGCTGTTCAATCTCTTTTACCGCGTTGGCGCTGCGTGCGGCCAGGGCGCGCACCTCTTGCGCCACCACTGCGAAACCTTTCCCGTGCTCGCCCGCCCGCGCCGCTTCAACCGCCGCATTGAGCGCCAGGATATTGGTCTGGAAAGCGATGGACTCAATCACGCGGGTAATGTCTTCAATGCGTTTCGATGCATCACGAATATCATCCATGGTGGAAACAGCGTGGGTCACCGTCTCTCCACCCTGATGCACCGCGCGTGAGGTTTCCCCCACCAGCTGCTGAGTTTGCTCCATGTTGGCGGCATTTTGCTGCACGGTGGCGGCTAATTGCTCCATGCTGGCGGAGGTCTCCTCAACGCTGCTGGCCTGTTTGTTGATCTGTTCAGAGATCTCGCCGGTGTCTGAAGCCAGCGCGTTAGTCCCCAGATGGATTTCGCTTGCGGCCTCGCGGACCTGCAACACAATTTTTTGCAGGCCGCCCCCGATCCCGTTGATGGCATCAATCAGCTGGCCGACCTCATCCTGGCGGGTTACCGGCAGGCTGGCGCGCAGATCGCCTGCGGCATACTGCCGGGCAAGCGCGATCACTGCGCGCAGTGGGCGGGTTAGCATCCGGCGAATGAGGATAACGAACAGGCCCGCGAAGAGCACGGATAGCACCACGCCCGCCATCAGGAAGCGATCGCGCAGCGTGGTGACGCTTGAAAGCAGTACGGCTTTATCCACTTCACCCACGATGGTCCAGTTCCAGCCCGGCAGCGGCGTGTAGGCAACTTTGAGCGTACGGCCATCTGCGCTCACGCGCTCCAGCGTGCCGGCTTTATCACTCAGAAGCTGCTGCTGTGTCGCCGTGTCCCAGTTGGGCAGTTTGCCCTCATCGCTGGCATGGAACAGATACTGTCCGCGCGTTTTGCCGCTGCTGCGATCCAGTACAAAGAAGTGGCCGCTCTCGCCCAGACGACGGTTAAGGATTTTCTCGCGCATGACGTTCCACGAATGGGTGATGTCCACGCCGACAAAGATAATCCCGATAACCTGGCCTTCCGCATTTTTAACAGGCTGGTACTGCGTGATATAGCGCTTGCCGAACAGAAGCGCGAGGCCACGATAGACCTCCCCTTTGGTGACAGCCGCAAATGCCGGGCTGGTGGTATCAAGAACGGTTCCGATGGCGCGGTCGCCATTCTCTTTGCGCAGCGACGTGGCCACGCGGATAAAATCGTTACCGCTGCGGACAAACAGCGTCGAGATGGCGCTAGTTCGGCTCAGGAAGTCATCAGAAAGCGTATTGTTTTCATGCAACTCCGTTTCGCCGCCTTTCAGCAGAGGAACGGTAAGCCCGTTTATGGTCCGGCTCTGGCTGCTGTCGCTGTTCAGCGGCTGTGGCAAAAAGGTGGTGAACAGACGGGTATAGCTTTCAACCTCTTCGCTCAGGCTGGTGTTGAACATCTCTACCATATCCACCATGCCGGTGGACTGGTTATGCAGGTCTTCAACCGCAAGATCTTCAAGCTGCTGGCTGGCGTTGTGGCTCAACAGAAAAGTGAACAGCAAAAAAAGCGTGGCGACACTTGCACCTGTTAGCAGCGATAGCTTCGTGCCCAGACCTGCCCGGCGGAAAAAGGTGATCATAAATTGCTCATTATTGAAAAGTGATGGCTGTTCAACGGCAGAGCGAAGAGAACGTTTATCTGTTTAATGTAACTGAATGTTACATTTTTGTTTTTATTAAGTTTCGGGAGAGGTAAAAAATTTGCAAAAGTGAAAAGCCACTAAAATTAAGTGGCTTTATCGAAAGGGATTATGCATAAAGAATGGCCTGCACGCGCCAGTGATTAACATGGTTATCTTCCTGCATCTGGACGATGCGATACCAGGATGCGCCCTGTTCATCGGCCTTCAGGGCGACGACACGTTCAACGTCTTGCGGACTTCCCGTGATATTATTGACGGAGATCTGACCAATCTCGTTCAGGCCCGTGACGCAATCCGCGCTGGCAAATTCGGCCGACTGCGCCGTGGTGCTCAGCAGGCCCGCTGAAAGCAATAGCGTCGTTAAAGCAAGGGTTCGTTTCATCGTCAGCTCCTTTTCACGTGTCTCCGGTATCCGCCGGGCAATCCTTCGCGAATAAACTCATTTCCATTGTTGCTGGCATGGAGTTTATTGTGGACAGGAAAATGTCTACGGACGCAAAGCAGTGTAAAAGTCGTTCAAATGATGATGCTTACTTACGGTACAAAATTCCCTGGGCGTACCACTGTCCCGTAATAATGGTTTCATCAATCATCGTGATGACGTAATAATCTGCTTTTGCGGTAACTGCCTGTGCTTCAATTGCGTCTTCTGCATCATCCGGGGAACCACGAACCATCGCGGATACGGTACCCAGGCGTTGTAATCCTTCCGTCTGATTACGACGAATTTCCTGAGGATGATCGGTAACCGGCGGCGCCGGTTCTGGCGTACCCTGCAATATGGAACATCCGCTGAGCAGTGAGACCAGCAATAAAGCCGTAAGCCTGCGCATAAACCTGTCTCTTTTCCTGATAGCCATAGTGTAGTTGTCTGCGAATTTAGTTTTGGGGGAATGTTCCCGAAGTGTTATCTGGGACGTAGATTTCGAATGAAAATATCGTGAAACCGTAATCCAGCTCTCAACATTATGAATCATTCATCAGCACAGGATCGACAATGATTGAAATTGAAACTCGCCAGCTGAGTGGGCATGAAATCATCCATGCTTTTTCGGCTGGTAAAGGTGAACAGCCGCTGCCGACGGTAGTTTTCTATCATGGCTTTCTCTCCTCGAAGCTGGTCTACAGCTATTTTGCCGTCGCGCTGGCGCAGGCCGGTTTCCGGGTGGTCATGCCTGATGCGCCGAATCATGGGGCACGCTTTACGGGCGATGAGCAGGCGCGGCTGGGGCTGTTCTGGCAAACGCTGCACGGCAATCTGACCGAGTTCGCCGGGCTGCGTGACGCGCTCTTGCAGGCCGGGCTGGTGGAGGGGAAACGGCTGGCGGTCGCAGGCGCATCAATGGGCGGAATGACGGCGCTGGGGATCATGGCCAGGCATCCGGAGGTGACGTCCGTGGCTTGCCTGATGGGATCGGGCTACTTTACGTCACTGGCAAAGACGCTGTTCCCGCCGCAGGCCCCTCAGGAGATTGAGGCCCTGTTGTCTGAATGGGACGTCAGCCATGCGCTTTCGCAGCTGGCCGATCGTCCGCTGCTTCTGTGGCATGGGGACGCCGATGACGTCGTACCGCCCGGTGAAACGTTCCGCCTGCAACAGGCGCTACAGCGTGAAGGGCTGGACAGCAATCTGACCTGCCTGTGGGGAGCAGGTGTCCGGCACCGTATTACCCCGGCCGCGCTGGAGTCAACCGTGGAATTCTTCCGTCAGCACCTTTAAACGCGCAGCACTGTGACACCCTGATCCTCCAGCTTGCTGAGGATCTCGGGGTTGGCGTTTTTGCCGGTGATCACCATGCTGATTTGCTCGGCGCGGCTGAAAAGCATGCCGGCGCGTTCACCGACCTTGCTGCTGTCGACCAGCACCACCAGTTTGCCCACTACGTTAAGCATGTTCTGTTCTGCCATTGCGGTGAGCATATCGGTTTTATACAGGCCATCCGCCGTCAGACCTTTGCCGCTGGTAAACATCCAGTGCCCGGCGTAGAGGCTGTTTTCACTGTCCTGCGGGCTAAGGGTGATGGACTGGCTCTTGTTATACTGGCCGCCCATGATCACCACGCTTTCATGTTCCTGGTCAATGAGATAGTTGGCCAGCGGCAAATAGTTGGTGATGATTTGCACCGGCTTGCCGCACATCTCACGGCCCAGCAGAAACGCCGTCGAACCGCAGTTGATCACCACGCTTTCTCCAGGATTTACCAGCTGTGATGCCGCTCTGGCAATCCGCACCTTTTCATCGTGATTCTGCGCCTGGTGGATGTTCATCGGCGTCCAGCGTGGACGCTGCTGGCTGATGGCCTCTGCGCCGTTGCGGACTTTTTTCAGCTTGCCGCTCTCATCCAGCTTGTTGATGTCCCGCCGCGCGGTAGCGGGGGAGATCCCTAAACGTTCGATCACTTTCTCGACGGTGATAAACCCTGTTTGCGCCAGGAGTTCCAGTAAAATTTGATGCCGTTGCGCTTCCGTCATGAGCTATTCCGATAAGAATTGATTTGAAAAGATGATATTTGAAATAGCGTGAAATTACTAAAATAAAAATGACATCGCCAGACGCAGGGTCTGGCGATTGGGCCTCGGTATCAGAGGAAGGACTTGAACGGCAGGTCTGGTTCAATCGTAAAGCAATCATCGAAACCACGCGGGTAGTGGTACTCAAGATTGTCTTTATCCAGCGGCCAGGTGAACTTGCCGCCAACCTGCCAGATGAACGGCTTGAAGCCATACTTGAGGCGGTCTTTTTTCATCTCCCACAGGACGCGGATCTCTTGCGGATCGGCCTGGAAGTTTGACCAGATATCGTGGTGGAACGGGATCACCACTTTGGTGTTCAGCGCTTCGGCCATACGCAGCATGTCTGCGCTGGTCATTTTGTCGGTGATCCCGCGCGGGTTTTCACCGTAAGAGCCAAGCGCCACGTCAATCTGGTGCTCGTTACCGTGCTTCGCGTAATAGTTGGAGTAGTGGGAGTCACCGCTGTGATACAGGGAACCGCCAGGCGTTTTGAACAGGTAGTTCACTGCGCGCTCATCCATCCCGTCTGGCAGTACGCCTGCGGCTTTCTGATCGGCAGGCAGGGTGATCAGCGCGGTGCGGTCAAAGGCATCAAGCGCGTGAATCTCAATGTCTTTGATTTTCACCACGTCGCCCGGCTTCATCACGATGCAGCGCTCTTTTGGCACGCCCCAGCCAATCCACAAATCCACGCAGGTCTGCGGCCCGATAAACGGTACGTCGTCCGCGCAGTTTTGCATTACCGCTGCCGCCACGTTCACGTCGATATGATCGTTGTGATCGTGGGTAGAGAGAACGGCGTCGATCTGGCGAATGGCAAAAGGATCAAGCACAAAAGGCGTGGTGCGCAGGTTCGGCTGGAGCTTTTCAACGCCGGCCATACGCTGCATCTGGTGGCCTTTTTTCATCAGTGGATTACCGTGGCTCTGTTTGCCGGTGCCGCACCAGAAATCAACACAAATGTTGGCGCCGCCTTCTGATTTCAGCCAGATCCCGGTGCAGCCCAGCCACCACATCGCAAATGTGCCAGGAGCAACCTGTTCCTGCTCGATCTCTTCGTTCAGCCAGCTACCCCACTCCGGAAAGGTACTCAGAATCCATGATTCACGGGTGATGGTTTTCACTTTACTCATCGTTTGACTCCTGGTTTTAATCAAAAGTAATCACTATGTGACTTGTTGTGATTAATGCTGGCACTGTTTTAATCGATTTGCAATGGCTGATTTGCGGAAAATTCCCCTCGCTACCTCACAGAAAAAACTTCATGACGTTGTTAAGATAACCGCTACAAATGATTAATATATTGTAATTTAAGAATTTATTTGTTGGGTTGTATCGGTAGTGAAAATCATTACTAACACCATGGAAATAAATTGCGTGATCCGTCACAAATAATCAAATTCAATCTTGTGATGATTATTTGTGATTAATAGAGTGATGACACCAACCACACAGGGATTGCCCCTCGTGTTCTCATTTTCTGGAGAGAGTTATGGAGATCCTCTACAACGTCTTTACCGTTTTCTTTAATCAGGTAATGACCAACGCCCCGCTGTTGCTGGGTATCGTGACGTGCCTGGGGTACATCCTGCTGCGCAAAAGCGTCAGCGTGATTATCAAAGGCACCATCAAAACCATCATTGGTTTTATGCTGTTGCAGGCGGGGTCTGGCATTCTGACCAGCACGTTTAAGCCGGTTGTTGCCAAAATGTCAGAGGTGTACGGCATTAACGGCGCCATCTCTGACACTTACGCGTCCATGATGGCCACCATCGATCGCATGGGAGATGCGTACAGCTGGGTTGGGTATGCGGTACTGCTCGCGCTGGCGCTGAACATCATTTACGTGCTCCTGCGCCGTATCACCGGTATTCGCACCATCATGCTCACCGGGCACATCATGTTCCAGCAGGCGGGGCTGATTGCCGTTTCTCTCTATATCTTCGGCTACCCGATGTGGACCACGGTCATCTGCACGGCAGTGCTGGTCTCGCTTTACTGGGGCATCACCTCCAACATGATGTATAAGCCAACGCAGGACGTTACGGACGGCTGTGGCTTCTCCATCGGTCACCAGCAGCAGTTTGCCTCCTGGATCGCTTACAAAGTTGCGCCGTATCTATAGCTTTGCGCCAAACGCCGTGGTCTGGGGCTTTATGTGGGGCACCATCGGCCAGCTGATTGCGGTGGGCATCCTGGTGGGCTGTGGCTCCTCAATCCTGATTATTCCTGGCTTTATCCCGATGTTCTTCTCCAACGCCACCATCGGCGTGTTTGCTAACCACTTCGGCGGATGGCGCGCAGCGCTCAAGATCTGCCTGGTGATGGGCATGGTTGAAATCTTCGGATGCGTGTGGGCGGTCAAGCTCACCGGCATGAGCGCCTGGATGGGCATGGCGGACTGGTCAATTCTGGCGCCGCCGATGATGCAGGGCTTTGCCTCCGTCGGGCTGGTCTTTATGGCCGTCATCATCCTGATTGCACTGACTTATATGTTCTTCGCTGGCCGTTCGCTGCGAGCTGAAGAAGATGCGGAAAAACAAACAGCAGAAGTTTCTGCTCACTAAGGAGTTTCGATTATGACCGTACGTATCCTGGCTGTGTGTGGCAATGGGCAAGGAAGCTCCATGATCATGAAAATGAAAGTGGATCAGTTTTTAACCCAGTCAAACATTGACCACACGGTGAACAGCTGCGCAGTGGGTGAATACAAAAGTGAACTGAACGGCGCGGACATCATCATCGCCTCAACGCACATTGCCGGCGAGATTAGCGTGTCGGGCAACAAATATGTGGTAGGCGTACGCAACATGCTGTCGCCTGCGGATTTTGGACCAAAACTGCTGGAAGTGATCAAAGAGCACTTCCCACAAGACGTGAAGTAAGGATGCCACATGAAACTACGTGATTCGCTGGCAGAGAATAACTCCATCCTTTTACAGGCCGAAGCCAGCACCTGGCAGGAAGCGGTGAAGCTGAGCGTGGACCTGCTGGTTAAGGCGGACGTTGTCGAGCCGCGTTATTACCAGGCCATTCTGGATGGCGTGGCGCAGTTTGGACCCTATTTTGTGATTGCCCCGGGGCTGGCTATGCCGCATGGCCGTCCGGAAGAAGGCGTCAAGAAAACCGGTTTTGCGCTGGTGACGTTGAAAAAACCACTGGTGTTCAACCACGAAGATAACGACCCGGTCGACATTCTGATCACCATGGCGGCTGTCGATGCCAACACCCACCAGGAGGTGGGGATCATGCAGATCGTCAATCTGTTTGATGATGAAGCTAATTTTGACCGTTTACGCGCCTGTCGTACCGCGCAGGACGTGCTGGATTTAATTGATAACGCCACTGCGGCGGCCGTTTAAGAGGAATTGAAAATGTCATTACCAATGTTGCAGGTCGCGCTGGATAACCAGACTCTGTCTCACGCTTACGAAACCACCCGTCTGATTGCGGAAGAAGTGGACATCATCGAAGTCGGCACCATTCTGTGCGTGGGCGAAGGCGTTCGTGCGGTTCGTGACCTGAAGGCGCTCTATCCGCATAAAATCGTGCTGGCGGATGCCAAAATCGCCGACGCGGGCAAAATCCTCTCTCGCATGTGCTTTGAAGCCAATGCCGACTGGGTCACCGTGATCTGCTGTGCGGATATCAACACCGCGAAAGGCGCGCTGGACGTGGCGAAAGAGTTCAACGGCGACGTGCAGATTGAACTGACCGGTTTCTGGACCTGGGAGCAGGCGCAGGAGTGGCGCGAAGCGGGTATCCAGCAGGTGGTTTATCACCGCAGCCGTGATGCGCAGGCCGCAGGCGTGGCGTGGGGCGAAGCCGATATCAGCGCGATCAAACGTCTGGCCGATATGGGCTTCAAAGTGACCGTCACCGGTGGCCTGGCGCTGGAGGATCTACCGCTGTTCCAGGGTATCCCGATTCACGTCTTTATTGCCGGTCGTAGCATTCGTGATGCTGCGTCTCCGGTGGAAGCGGCGCGTCAGTTCAAACGCTCAATCGCTCAGCTTTGGGGTTAAGGAGCGGGTATGTTGTCAAAACAGGTCCCGCTTGGCATCTATGAAAAGGCACTCCCTGCGGGGGAGTGCTGGCTGGAGCGGTTGCAGCTGGCGAAGCAGCTGGGTTTCGATTTTGTCGAAATGTCTGTGGATGAGACGGACGAGCGTCTTTCTCGCCTGGACTGGCGCCGCGACCAGCGTCTGGCGCTGGTGAGCGCCATTGCCGAAACCGGCGTGCGCGTGCCATCCATGTGCCTGAGCGCTCATCGTCGTTTTCCGCTTGGCAGCGAAGATGATGCTGTACGCGCCGAAGGGCTGGAGATCATGCGTAAAGCCATTCGCTTTGCACAGGATGTCGGCATCCGCGTGATCCAACTGGCGGGTTACGATGTTTACTATCAGGAAGCCAACGATGAAACGCGCCGTCGTTTCCGGGAGGGCCTGAAAGAGAGCGTTGAGATGGCAAGCCGTGCGCAGGTGACGCTGGCGATGGAGATCATGGATTATCCGTTGATGAACTCCATCAGCAAGGCGCTGGGCTATGCGCACTATCTGAACAACCCATGGTTCCAGCTTTATCCGGATATCGGAAACCTGTCGGCATGGGATAACGATGTACAGATGGAGCTTCAGGCGGGCATCGGGCATATCGTGGCGGTGCACGTTAAAGATACCCGTCCTGGCGTGTTTAAAAACGTACCGTTCGGCACCGGGGTGGTGGATTTCGAACGGTGCTTCCAGACGCTCAAACAGACAGGTTATTGCGGGCCTTACCTGATTGAGATGTGGAGCGAAACCGCGGACGACCCGGCGGCAGAAGTGGCGAAAGCCCGGGACTGGGTGCGCGAGCGCATGGCGCGGGCAGGGCTGATGGAGGCGGAACATGCTTAAGCTGAAACAGCAGGTCTTTGAAGCCAATATGGATCTCCCGCGCTATGGACTGGTGACGTTTACCTGGGGCAACGTAAGCGCCATCGATCGCGAGCAGGGGCTAGTGGTGATTAAGCCGAGCGGCGTGGCCTATGACGCCATGAAAGCGGACGATATGGTGGTGGTTGACCTGGAAGGACACGTCGTTGAAGGCAAATGGCGCCCTTCTTCAGATACGGCAACCCACCTGGCGCTGTATCAGCGTTACCCGTCTCTGGGTGGCGTTGTGCATACCCATTCCACGCACGCCACCGCCTGGGCACAGGCCGGGCTGGCGATCCCTGCTTTGGGTACGACGCACGCAGATTACTTCTTCAGCGATATTCCCTGCACGCGAGCGTTAACGCAGGCTGAGGTCGAAGGCGAGTACGAACTTAACACCGGCAGGGTCATTATCGAAACGCTGGGTGAGACGGAACCACTGCATACGCCGGGTATTGTGGTGTACCAGCATGGTCCGTTCTCCTGGGGTAAAGATGCGCATGACGCCGTGCATAACGCGGTGGTGATGGAAGAGGTGGCCAGAATGGCGTGGATTGCGCGCGGCATTAACCCACAGCTTCAGGGCATTGATGATTACCTGATGAACAAGCATTTCATGCGTAAGCACGGCCCGAATGCTTATTACGGGCAGAAGTGAATAAGTGCTCTGGAATACCGAAACAGTTGTAACCGGTGGTATTCCGGAGCCATTCATAAAAAAAGCCCCCGGGCAGGGGGCAAATTATATATGGCTTTGATTTTCGTTGGCTTTCCTGGTGCTAGCGATAAAGCGTTACTGGTAAATATCTGCACTGGCGTGCATATTACCGTTGCTGCCGGGCTCACGTGTCAGCATGACGTGATAGTATTTTGCGCCCTGCGCATCGGTTTCTTCATTAAGCGCCTGATCTGCTTCACTTTCAGTGGCGAAGTTATGATTGATGTAAATAACGCCTAAGCTCTGCACATCATCCATGTTTCTGGCCTGTTGGCTGTCTATTCTGATGGCTGCCATCGCGTTTGCACTGAGCAAAAGTGCAGCCAAAATGGCGATTGCGATTCTTTTCATGATATGCGCTCCACGACTGCGTGCTGTGATACGGGGTAATGTTCTCCTTCTCTGTTCAGTGTCTCTGATTAAAGTGTAATCGCTACCCGGGTTGCGATGGGTGACCATTTCTGATGGTGTTGTTCAAAAAAACAGCGCTTCTGATGAGTGCGATTTTAAATCACCCACTTAGAACAGCTTTACCCTTTGTGCGAATTATTTGTGCAATCAGCTTGAGTTTCCTGGGGGGCGCAAGTATTATGACGCGTCAATTTTTCAGCCGACCTTTAACACGTTCCTTGCCTCCCCGGGCCTCGGCTGACCCAGACAGGAGGCTGAATAATCCGTAAGGAGCAATTCGATGCGTCATTACGAAATCGTTTTTATGGTCCACCCTGACCAGAGCGAACAGGTTCCGGGCATGATCGAGCGTTACTCTGCTGCCATCACTGGTGCAGAAGGCACGATCCACCGTCTGGAAGACTGGGGCCGCCGTCAGCTGGCTTACCCGATCAACAAACTGCACAAAGCACACTACGTTCTGATGAACGTTGAAGCTCCGCAGGAAGTGATCGATGAGCTGGAAACTACCTTCCGCTTCAACGATGCCGTTATCCGCAGCATGGTTATGCGTACCAAACACGCAGTGACCGAAGCATCTCCGATGGTTAAAGCGAAAGACGAGCGCCGTGAGCGTCGCGATGATTTCGCAAACGAAACCGCAGATGATTCTGATGCTGGGGATTCTGAAGAGTAATTTCTGATGACCAACCGTCTGGTGTTGTCCGGCACCGTGTGCAGGACCCCCCTTCGAAAGGTCAGCCCATCAGGAATTCCGCATTGCCAGTTCGTGCTTGAGCATCGTTCTGTGCAAGAGGAAGCCGGGTTTCACCGGCAGGCGTGGTGCCAAATGCCCGTAATTATTAGCGGACACGAAAACCAGGCCATTACTCACAGTTTAACGGTCGGTAGCGCAGTAATCGTTCAGGGGTTCATTTCTTGCCACAAGGCAAAGAACGGCCTGAGCAAAATGGTTCTGCATGCCGAGCAGATTGATTTGATAGATTCTGGAGACTAGCCATATGGCACGTTATTTCCGTCGTCGCAAGTTCTGCCGTTTCACCGCGGAAGGCGTTCAAGAGATCGACTATAAAGATATCGCAACGCTGAAAAACTACATCACCGAAAGCGGTAAGATTGTCCCAAGCCGTATCACCGGTACTCGTGCAAAATATCAGCGTCAGCTGGCTCGCGCTATCAAACGCGCTCGCTACCTGTCTCTGCTGCCGTACACTGATCGTCATCAGTAATCGGGCACGGTCCATTAATACGACTTTAAGAGGATAAGGTAATGCAAGTTATTCTGCTTGATAAAGTAGCAAACCTGGGCAGCCTGGGTGATCAGGTAAACGTTAAAGCGGGTTACGCTCGTAACTTCCTGGTTCCACAGGGTAAAGCTGTTCCAGCTACTAAGAAAAACGTAGAGTTTTTCGAAGCACGTCGTGCTGAACTGGAAGCCAAACTGGCTGACGTTCTGGCGGCTGCTAACGCTCGCGCTGAAGCAATCAACGCACTGGGCACCGTTACTATCGCGTCTAAAGCTGGCGACGAAGGTAAACTGTTCGGTTCCATCGGTACCCGCGATATCGCTGATGCAGTAACTGCGGCAGGCGTTAAAGTGGCTAAGAGCGAAGTTCGTATGCCGAACGGCGTTCTGCGTACCACTGGTGAGCACGAAGTTGACTTCCAGGTTCACAGCGAAGTGTTCGCTAAACTGGTTGTTAACGTAGTAGCTGAGTAATTTTTTACTCTGCTCGCGTCGAAGCGCCGGCCTTGTGCCGGCGTTTTGCTTTTTAGCGTGACCCTGCGTCATCTTTTGCTCTTGTAAGGTCGCTATTCCTGACGCATTCTCTGATAATAAATTGAAACGCAATTTTATTTATGAGATTTGTCATGGATACTGCTCTGCCCACGCCCGTCTTTGCCCGTCGAAATGTGGCCTATGCCTGCGCCACGCTCTGCTGTCTGCTTTGGGGAAGCTCGTACCCGGCCATTAAAAGTGGCTACGAACTCTTTCAAATCGCGACCGATGATATCCCCTCCAAAGTCGTCTTTGCCGGATACCGTTTTCTGTTTGCCGGCGCGTTGCTGCTGCTTTTTGCCCTGGCCCAGCGAAAACCGATTGGCAGGCTCACGCCCACGCAGTTTGGCCAGCTCACGATCCTCGGACTGACCCAGACCTCCCTCCAGTACACCTTCTTTTATATCGGCCTGGCCTACACGACCGGGGTGAACGGCTCCATCATGAATGCCACCGGGACCTTCTTCAGCGTGCTGCTGGCGCACTTTATCTACCACAACGACAAACTCAGCTATAACAAAACGCTGGGATGTGTTCTGGGCTTTGCCGGGGTGATGCTGGTGAACTTCCACAGCGGGTTAAGTGAGTTCCAGTTTGTCTGGAAAGGTGACGGATTTGTGGTGCTGGCCGCCTTTATTCTCTCTGCGGCCACGCTTTACGGGAAACGCATTTCCCAGACCGTTGACCCGACGGTGATGACTGGCTGGCAGCTGGGGATAGGCGGGGCGGCACTGGTTGCGGGAGGCTATGCCACGGGCGGGACGCTGGAGGTGCACAGCATGAAAGCCGTCGCCGTGCTGGGATATCTGACGCTGCTCTCATCCGTGGCGTTCGCCCTGTGGAGCGCGCTGCTGAAAGTAAACCGCGTGAGTATGATTGCCCCGTTCAACTTTGTCATACCTGTAGCAGGGACGGTGCTCTCCGCCATCTTCCTCGGCGAAAACATTCTGGACATCAAATACGCGATTGCGCTGGTGCTGGTCTGCTCGGGGATCTGGTGGGTGAATAAACGGCGTGCCTGAGAACAAAAGTGCCGGGTGGCGGCATCGCCTTACCCGGCCTGGGCCATTAACGTGCTCTGATGAAACTGCCGTCCGGCTGACGGGTAAACAGTACCTGCTGCCCGTTTCCGGTATCGATCGTTAACCCGGTCACCACCCCGCTGGCATTCTGGCGGATCTGCACCATCTGACCATTTTGCAGGTTGCTGAGCGGTTTGCCTGCCCCCTCGACTTGCGCCATGGCATACACATCCGTTGCTGGCAGATTGTGGTCGCGGAACAGCTGGGCAAGAGTTTTCCCAGGCTCTACGCGATACGAACGCCACTGCTGCTCAATGCCGGTGGGCTGTTGCGCCTGTGGCTCTGAAGGGGCGGCGGCCTGCTCCTGATCTTCCTGAACCGGTTCAGGTTCAACCGGCGCAACCTGGCCCGGATCGTTAGACGGTGTGACCAGCTGCGTCTGCATCGGCTGTGAATCAGGCTGCGGCTGGCTTTGCGACTGGATATCCAGCTCAGCATTCCGGCTGACCGGCGCGGTATCAACGTTGTCACTGCCGGAAGGAAGCAGGAAGCCGATGACGATCAGCAACGCGCCGATAATAATGCCTCTGCGGTGCAAAGGCGGCAGCGGGTCCATGATGCGAAAGTTATCCGGCGCATGCCAGATTTTCGCCAGGGTAGGTTTCAGTTCAAATCGCCCGGGCATGGCTCTCCTCCTGCTCCGCGTCTTTTTATCCTGTCCTGAGAAGTGTAGTTTGCTAACTGCCTGATGGGCGTAACAAAGCCAGCTTTCGTGACATATATTAGGGAAAATCCTGACGGCTACTATTGTTTCCGTTTCGTCGCAGTTTGTCACCTTTACTTAAGACAAAGTTTTACCCATAAGCGCATGGCTGATATGCTGCCCGCTACTTTAAATGTGATGGAAGGAAAACCCATGACCACCCCGACTTTTGACACTATCGAAGCGCAGGCAAGCTACGGCATCGGCTTGCAGGTAGGACAGCAGCTGAGCGAATCCGGCCTGGAAGGTCTGTTACCGGAAGCGCTGGTGGCGGGTATCGCTGACGCGCTGGAAGGCAAGCAGCCCGCTGTGCCGGTTGACGTTGTGCACCGTGCGCTGCGTGAAATCCACGAACGTGCTGACGCCGTACGTCGCGCGCGTTTCGAAGAGATGGCGGCAGAAGGCGTGAAATATCTGGAAGAGAACCGTGAGCGTGAAGGCGTGAACAGCACCGAGTCCGGCTTGCAGTTCCGCGTAATCAATCAGGGTGATGGCGCAATCCCGGCGCGCACCGACCACGTTCGCGTACACTACACCGGTAAGCTGATCGACGGTACCGTGTTCGACAGCTCCGTCGCGCGTGGCGAACCGGCTGAGTTCCCGGTCAACGGCGTTATCGCAGGCTGGATCGAAGCCCTGACCCTGATGCCAGTAGGTTCCAAATGGGAACTCACTATCCCGCACAACCTGGCTTACGGCGAGCGTGGCGCTGGCGCGTCCATTCCGCCATTCAGCACCCTGGTGTTTGAAGTCGAGCTGCTGGAAATCCTGTAATCGGTTTTTCTTATTTTCCTCTCTCCGCTCGGGGAGAGGAAAATAGCGATAAAACCCGGAGTTACGACGAAATCAACATTTTGTATTGCAAACGAAACTGTTACGTGTATTTTTGTGAGCTGTTTCGCGCTGTATGAGTGATATGACACTCACTTTCAACATATTATTAACATAATATTCAAATCATAGTATTCATCCCGCCGATTCTTACCTACTATCGATTAGTCCTTACACAGGGGCCGTCATTTATTTGGCGTAAATAAAGGCCAGAAGAGCCTTAACAACACAGACAGGCATAAACAGGAAAATATCACATGGTAGATCAGGTCAAAGTCGCCGCCGCAGAAGAGGCGACGTCTGAACAGTCGCTACGGCGAAATCTCACAAACCGTCACATTCAGCTTATTGCCATTGGTGGAGCCATCGGCACCGGGCTGTTTATGGGCTCGGGCAAAACCATCAGTCTTGCCGGCCCGTCGATCATCTTCGTTTATATGATCATCGGTTTTATGCTCTTTTTCGTGATGCGTGCAATGGGTGAATTGCTGCTGTCGAATCTCGAATACAAATCTTTCAGCGACTTCGCGTCAGACCTGCTCGGCCCGTGGGCGGGCTATTTTACCGGCTGGACCTACTGGTTCTGCTGGGTGGTTACCGGCATGGCGGATGTTGTCGCTATTACGGCCTACGCCCAATTCTGGTTCCCCGGCCTGTCGGACTGGGTGGCTTCGCTGGCGGTGATTGTTCTGCTGCTGAGCCTGAACCTCGCCACCGTTAAAATGTTCGGTGAGATGGAGTTCTGGTTCGCGATGATCAAAATCGTCGCCATCATCGCGCTGATTGTCGTCGGGCTGGTGATGGTGCTGACGCACTTCCAGTCGCCAACCGGCGTACAGGCCTCGTTTGCCCATCTGTGGAATGACGGCGGCTGGTTCCCGAAAGGTATCAGCGGCTTCTTTGCCGGCTTCCAGATTGCGGTGTTTGCGTTTGTCGGGATTGAGCTGGTCGGTACCACGGCGGCGGAAACCAAAGATCCGGAGAAATCCCTGCCGCGTGCGATCAACTCCATTCCGCTGCGTATCATCATGTTCTACGTGTTCGCGCTGATCGTCATTATGTCCGTGACGCCATGGAGCTCGGTGGTGCCAACCAAGAGCCCGTTCGTCGAGCTGTTCGTGCTGGTGGGGCTGCCTGCTGCCGCGAGCCTGATTAACTTCGTGGTGCTGACTTCTGCGGCCTCTTCCGCGAACAGCGGCGTCTTCTCCACCAGCCGTATGCTGTTCGGCCTGGCGCAGGAGGGCGTTGCTCCGAGCGCGTTTGCCAAACTGTCTAAACGCGCGGTACCGGCGAAAGGGCTGACCTTCTCCTGCATCTGTCTGCTGGGTGGTGTGGTGATGCTCTACGTCAACCCGAGCGTAATCGGCGCGTTCACCATGATCACCACGGTGTCGGCGATCCTGTTTATGTTCGTCTGGACCATCATCCTCTGCTCGTACCTGGTGTACCGCAAGCAGCGTCCACACCTGCACGAGAAGTCGATCTACAAGATGCCGCTGGGCAAGCTGATGTGCTGGGTGTGCATGGCGTTCTTTGTCTTCGTGCTGGTGCTGCTGACGCTGGAAGAAGATACCCGACAGGCGCTGATGGTCACGCCGCTGTGGTTTATCGCGCTGGGGCTGGGCTGGCTATTTATCGGTAAGAAACGTATGGCGGGCATGCGTTAAGCATGTTGCCGGGTGGCGCTGACGCTTACCCGGCCTAGGTTCGCGGATGTTGTAGGCCCGGTAAGCGCTAGCGCCACCGGGCTTTTTTATTTACCCGATAATGCACGCGGGAACAGAACGTTATTCTCAAGACTGATGTGTTCCATCAGATCGTCGATCATCTCGTTAATGCCGTTGTACATGGCTTTCCAGGTGGTGCACGCTTCTGGCGGCGGTGTGACGTTGTCGGTGGTGTGTTTGATCACTTCCAGCAGTTCGCCGGCGTCATCATGTTCGCTTTCCATCACGCTGATGGGCCCCATGGCCTGGCTGCCCATGCCCTGTTTGATCATCGGGAAGAGGATCTGCTCCTCTTTCATCATGTGGCTGGAAAGTTCTTCGTGCAGCATGGTCAGATATTTCGCCAGGCCGCGCGGTACGGAAGGTTTATCGGCATGAACGCGTTCAACTTTGGTCGCCTGTAAAATCAGCTCCGGCAGCTGCTCGCGGTGACGGTCGTGGTAACGCACAATGATGTGGTCGATGATTTCAGCCAGCGGCGCGGTGCGCCAGTCTTTGTCGACAGGCTGTTCAGCCAGCTGAGCCAGCTCCGCTTCGATAGCCTCCACATCCAGCTCTTTACGCGACGCTGCGCGCGCCAGCGTTTGCTTACCACCGCAGCAGTAATCCATATCGTATTTACGGAACAGCGCAGAAGCGCGAGGGATGGAGAGCGCCAGCTCGCCTAAGGGTTGGTCGCGGAAGGCCATAGCAGTTACCTCATCATCAGAAATATAAGATGCATTTTAAATGCATCTTTATGTGGATACTATAACCCTTTAGAGGCAAGGGTGAAAATGAGAAGGGGATCACAAAAAAAGCGTGCTTTTAACTTGCTGATTGAATGCAGAAAAGGGCTTTCGAAAGTTTTTAAAGGTGGAGAAACAGTAAACAACCTGCCGAACGTGCCGATAGATACAGGTCAGACAATACCTGTATATAAAAAAGGCAACGCATGTTTAAACGTATAAAAGTCATTACTCTTTTGATTTCGGTGCTGCTTGTGCTCGGCATCATGCAGCTGATCTCCGCTGGCATTTTCATTAACGCACTCAATAACGATAAAGAGAACTTCACCGTTTCTCAGCTTTCCAGCCAGAACGTCGCGGAGTTTACCGACGCCTGGATCAGCCTGAACCAGGCGCGCGTCACTCTCAACCGCGGCATGTTGCGCCTGCAAAGCAGCATGGCGTCGCAGATTAACGGCGGACAGCTGAACGAGCTGGTCAATACCGCGAAAAACCTGCTGGCCGATGCCCAGATCCATTACGATAAATACTACGCGCTGCCGGAAACGCCGGGTATGGACGAGCACCTGGCCGATCGTCTGGAAGAGCAATACCGCGTCTACTCCGCCACGCTGACGCAAATGAACGTTCTGCTGGGGCAGGGCAATCTGGAAGATATGTTCAAACAAAATGCCGAACAGAAGCAGACCGCGATGCAAAAGGTTTATCGCGAGTGGCGTGAGGCGCAGGCCGCGCTGACCGCCAAAGGGATCCGGGACAATGAAAGCGACTACAAACGCATTCTGTGGATCCTTTCTGCGGTGATGCTGCTGGTGATCGCGGTGATTATTTCCAGCTGGATTGCGATGCGCCGCGTGCTGCTGCTGCCGCTGGAAGAGGTGATCAACCATATCCGCGCCATTGCCGCAGGGGATTTAACCCAGCCGATTCAGGCTGAGGGTAAAAATGAAATGGCGATCCTGGCGCGCAACGTTCAGGAGATGCAGACTGCGCTGGCCAACACGGTGGGCGTGGTGCGTGAAGGCGCAGATACCATCTACACCGGCGCGGGTGAAATCTCGGCGGGCAGCAACGATCTCTCCTCTCGTACCGAGCAACAGGCCGCTTCTTTGGAAGAGACGGCAGCCAGCATGGAACAGTTAACCGCCACCGTGAAGCAAAACGCCGATAACGCGCGTCAGGCGTCGCGTCTGGCGCTGGACGCCTCCTCCACCGCGAAGAAGGGCGGTAACGTGGTCGAGGGCGTTGTGCGCACCATGGACGAAATCGCCACCAGTTCCAGCAAAATCGCGCAAATTACTAACGTGATCGACGGCATTGCTTTCCAGACCAATATTCTGGCGCTGAACGCGGCGGTAGAAGCGGCGCGCGCGGGCGAGCAGGGACGTGGCTTCGCGGTTGTCGCGGGCGAGGTGCGTACCCTTGCCCAGCGCAGCGCGCAGGCGGCGAAAGAGATCAAAGCGCTGATCGATGATTCCGGCGAACGCGTCAACGCGGGTTCTCAGCTGGTAAATGAAGCGGGCGCGACGATGGCGGAGATCGTCAATGCGGTTACGCGCGTGACGGACATCATGGGTGAGATTGCGTCGGCCTCCGACGAACAGAGCCGCGGTATCGACCAGGTGGGTCAGGCGGTGGCGGAGATGGATCGCGTCACCCAGCAGAACGCCTCGCTGGTGGAAGAGTCTGCGGCGGCAGCGGCGGCGCTGGAAGATCAGGCTGCACGCCTGAACGACGCGGTGGCGGTGTTTAAGATCACCCGCAACCAGGCGGTGAAAGCCGCGCCGGTAAAGACCTATGCACCTAAAGCGCAGCCCGTCGCGGCGGCGTCTGAAGCGAACTGGGAAACGTTCTGATACTGTGCCGGGTGGCGCTGACGCTTACCCGGCCTACGGTTTGTAGGCCCTGCAAGCGAAGCGCCGCTGGGCGAAAAGCTCACCCCTCCGACGCCGGAACGACCATCGGTTTTTCCGGCTTCGCTCTCACCGCAATCACCACCCCAACGACCAGCAGCGCGATCCCGCAGGCCGTTAGCAGCGGCGGCACGCTCTGACGCATCAGGAAGGTATAGAACAGCCCTGCCAGTGTCTCAAAGACAATCAGCGGCCCCAGTATCACCGTCGGCAGCTTCTGGCTGGCAATGTTCCAGCACAGCGCGCCCACCCACGAACAGAGCACGGCAATGGCGACCATTAACCCGACGAATACCCACGGGCGCGGTCCGAAGGGCAGGGTAAATGCCGGTTGCTGGCTACCCAGCCAGACACACGCGCCCACATAGCCCAGCAACGAGACAGGGAGGGTGACCAGCGCCTGCGCCGTCGCCCACATCATCGGATGTTTATCCGGGTTTTCCCGCAGCCAGCGTGCATTGCGCAGGGCATACCAGGCCCAACAGACAACCGAAATAAACGCCAGAAAGATCCCTGAGCCGTAACGCCATAAGCTGAAGTTTTCAAGGCCGTGGCGAAGCTCGGCAATATTCACGCACACCAGCCCCACGGCGATGCAGACCAGAGCGGGCGCCATTTTTGACCACGCCAGTTTGCCGTCACGCTGGCTGTAAAGCAGGTTCGCGAAAACCGGGATGACCACCGGCAGCGTGCCGATAATCATGGTCGACACCGGCGCACCGGTGCGCTGAATGGCGCTCGCCAGACAGACGTAGTAGATCAGATTACCCATCATGGTCAGCGCCAGCGCGGTGAGCCAGTCCTGGCGGCCCAACTGACGCAGACGCGCGCGCCCCAGCCATGCCAGCGGCACGGCAATCAGCCCCAGCGCCAGGTAACGTCCGGTCGACTGCAATATTGCCGGGTACTCCGGCACAATCAGCGGGCCGACAAAAATCAGCCCCCACATCAAACCCGCAAGCAGGGCATACAACACGCCGCTAATCATTTTTCCATCCATCTTGATTCACTTTGCGATCAGTGTAGGAGGGCAAAACGCGCGCGTATTGTATGAGGTTGCGCATTAGCGCGGCATAACCTGTTTCTGGTAGCGCACGGGCGTGATGCCGTAGCGACGGGTGAAGGCGCGGGTTAAATGCGACTGATCGGTCAGCCCGGTCGCGGCGGCCACCTCGGCGGCAGGCATGCCGTGGGTGAGGAATGCTTTTGCGCGCCACAGCCGGATGGCCATCAGCATCTGGTGGGGCGTAACGTGGAAATGGGCTTTGAACTGGCGCTGAAAATGGTACGGGCTGAGCGAGACAAAGTTAGCCAGCTCGTCCAGGGTCAGCGAGCGCATATAGTTGTCGTGCAGATAGTCGCGAACGCGTTCGAAGCGGTGCGCGGCCTCCTGCACCACCGGCGCATGATGGGCCAGTGGCTGAAAAGTCTGAATCAAATCCAGTAGCAGCCCCTTCTGCGCCAGCGGATCGTTGGTGTGCCACAGGCCGTAAATTAACCGGCCAATCTGCTGCGAGCGCAAAGGGTCGTGGCGCGTGACGTCATTAAACCACCAGTGACGCAGGCCGGTGACCTCTTCCAGCAGGTCGGGTTCGATGTAGACCATCCGGTAGCGCCAGCCGCCTTCGGTGGCGGATTCCCCTGTGTGGATCTCGTCCGGGTTCATGGTCACGACGGATTTTTCCGCGGCAAGATGCTGGGTACCGCGATAGCGGAAGCGTTCGGCACCGGTTTCGATGGTGCCGATACCGAAGGCTTCATGAGTGTGAGGCTCAAAGGCGTAGTCAGAGATATGGGCGTGATAAAGCTCCAGGCCCGGCAGCTGCGCCAGATGGCGAAAGCGCGCGCTGTCTCTCTCATCAGTGAACTGTTCCGGTACGCCTTGCACGGTGAGCCTCCTTGTGGGTCATCGCTTCATTATCAGAGATGACCCGAGGGGATGCCACAAAAAATAACCAATTTTTAACAACTACAGGATGGCTTTGACGCTTTCCGCCAGTGATGTGGTTGGGCGGCCGATCAGTTTGCTCAGGGTACGGCTGTCGTCGAACAGGCCGCCTTTGGACGCGCCGGTGTCGGAGTCCGCCAGCATCTCCGCCAGCCCGGCAGGCAGACCAACGCCTTTCAGCGCAGCGGCGAAATCGGCTTCGCTGAGGTTCTGATACGTTACCGGCTTACCGCTCTGCTTGCTCAGTTCCGCAGCCAGTTCGCTCAGCGTCCAGGCATTATCACCCGCCAGTTCATACACCTTGCCGGCATGACCCTCTTCAGAAATCACTTTCGCTGCCGCCGCCGCGTAATCCGCACGGGTCGCAGAGGCAATTTTGCCTTCGCCTGCGGCACCCATAAATACGCCGTGTTCCAGCGCTGGCGGCGCGCTTGCCAGGTAGTTTTCGGTGTACCAGCCGTTGCGCAGCAGAGCGTAAGGCACGCCGGAGGCCGCCAGGGCATTTTCGGTTTCGACGTGCTCAACGTGCAGACCCAGCGGAGATTTGTCAGCATGCAGCAGGCTGGTATAGGCGATGAATTTCACCCCGGCGGCTTTGGCGGCGTTTATCACGTTCTGGTGCTGTACGGCACGCTGGCCCACTTCGCTGGAGGAGATGAGCAGCAGTTTATCCACGCCGTTCAGCGCGGTGGTAAATGCGGCTTCATCGGTGTAATCCGCCTGACGCACAACGACCCCTTGCTGACGCAACGCTTCGGCTTTCGCCGGGTTACGCACAATAGCCACGATCTGGCTGGCCGGAACGGTTTTCAGCAGTTCTTCAATAACGTGTTGGCCAAGCTGGCCGGTTGCGCCGGTAATCGCGATCATGATGAATCTCCTTCGTGTTTGTCTGGTGTTGTGGCACACTATCACCATAACTAACTTTTAGTAAGTACGTACAAAAAGGTAAGTATGAAAACAACAATACCAACGCTCAGCGAGCAAATGCGCGATGGCAACCTCTTTGCGGAACAGTGCCCGTCACGGGAGGTGCTCAAACACGTAACCAGCCGCTGGGGCGTGCTGATCCTGGTGGCGTTACGTCAGGGGACGCATCGCTTCAGCGATCTGCGCCGCAAGATGGGCGGCGTCAGCGAGAAGATGCTGGCTCAGTCTTTACAGGCGCTGGAACATGACGGGTTTGTCGATCGCGTGTCGTATCCGGTCGTGCCGCCGCATGTGGAGTATAGCCTGACGCCGCTGGGGCGGGAGGTAAGCGAGAAGGTGGCCGCGCTGGCCGACTGGATTGAGGTCAATACGCCGCAGGTGATGGCAAACCGGGAAGAGCGTGCGGCATGAAATGCCAGGTGGCGCTTGCGCTTACCCGGCCTACGGGATCGAGGATTGCGGGTAGGCCGGGTAAGGCGAAGCCGCCACCCGGCACAATCATCGCTACCTGCTCAAATCCACCTGATAAATCGCGAACCCAATATCATCCGTCGCGACCTTTTGCATCGGATACTGCGCCTTATCCTTGATAAACGCGGCTGCTTTATCGGACGGAGATGTCTCAAAGCGAATATCCAGCTTAGTGTCGCTGTGGATCGGCGCAAGTCGCCAGTTGTTATCCACCGCCGGATGAATTTCACCCGTCTTTTTCGACTCCGCGCTGATCCATGCCGCCAGCACCGAACGGTTCTCATCCGGCGAGGCAAAGGCGATGTGGCTGTCACCCGTACCGGCAAACTTGCCGCCATAGGCGCGGTAGTTGTTGGTCACCACCAGGAAAGTGGCATTCGGATCAATCGCTTTGCCGTTGAAGGTCAGGTTTTTGATACGTTCTGCCTGCGGATTAATGGCCTGACATTCGCCGTCATATTTCGCGGGCTGGGTAACGTCAATCTGATATTCCACGCCGTCGATCACGTCGAAGTTGTAGGTGCGGAAACCGTCCCAGTTAATCAGCGACTGCGGTTTGCTGCTGTGCGGATCGATCTGGTTGAACTGCCCGGCAGAGCACTCCAGCCACTCCTTCACCTCTTTCCCGGTAGCTTTCACCACCACGAGGGTGTTGGGATAGAGGTAGAGATCGGCGGCATTACGGAAGGTCAGTTGGCCTTTTTCCACCTCAACGTAGCTGGCCGGATCGTTCTTCCGCCCGCCCACTTTGAATGGCGCCGCGGCAGACAGTACCGGCAGATTTGCCAGATCCGGATCGCCCTGAATATAGTGCTCCGCATAGGCTTTCTGCGCCATGTTGACTACCTGCACGGTCGGGTCATCCTGTACCAGCGCGAGGAAGCTGTACATGTTATCAGCCGATTTACCGATCGGCTTGCTGACAAATTCACGCGTCGCGTCGTGGTCATGCTTCAGGACGTCGACCAGCTTTTTATCTTCCCCTGCCAGAGATTTTTTGGCCGCTGCGTCGTAGATCGGACGCGCTTCCGCTTTCGACTGCGTGACTTTCCAGCTTCCGCTGTCGTTATTCAGCACCAGATCCACCACGCCAAGGTGGTCGCCCCACATGCCCGGCATTACCGATGGCACACCGTTAAGCGTCCCTTTTTCGATGTCCGCGCCTTTGATAGCAACGAAATCTTTGCCCGGGAAGACGGCGTGGGCGTGACCAAACAGGATCGCATCCACGCCCGGCACCTGGCTGAGATAGTACACGGAGTTCTCAGCCATCACCTGATACGGGTCGGCCGAGAGGCCAGAGTGCGCCACGACGACGACCACATCCGCCCCTTTCGCCCGCATCTCCGGCACGTATTTGCGCGCGGTTTCGGTAATGTCGTTGACGGTCACTTTCCCGTCGAGGTTGGCTTTATCCCACGTCATGATCTGCGGCGGCACAAAACCGATATAGCCGATTTTCAGCGTCTGTTTTTTACCGTCCTGGTCGACAACCTCGGTCTCTTTAATCAGATAAGGGGTAAAGAGCGGCTTCTTCGTCTTAACGTCGATGATATTGGCGTTAACGTACGGGAATTTTGCCCCTGCCAGCGCGTCGTGCAGGTATTTCAGGCCGTAGTTAAATTCGTGGTTGCCCAGATTGCCAACCGCATAATCCAGGGTGTTCATCGCTTTATAGACAGGGTGGACCTCGCCTTTTTTCAGCCCCTTCGCCGCCATGTAGTCGCCGAGCGGACTGCCCTGAATTAAGTCCCCGTTATCGACCAGCACGCTGTTTTTCACTTCACCGCGGGCGGCGTTGATCAAACTTGCCGTGCGTACCAGTCCGAATTTTTCCGTAGGGGTATCTTTGTAGTAATCGAAGTCCATCATATTGCTGTGCAGATCGGTGGTTTCCAGAATACGGAGATCCACCGTCGCTGCCTGAACGCTTGCCGCAATCAGCGTTGCCAGGAGCGTTGCGCTAAACTTAATCATCTGAGGAGTCCTTTTTTCGATCCAAGCCACAAAAGAATATGTATGTAGTATTTGTTGCTTACAGAAGTGTGAATGCTGCCAGAAAAAAGGGTGCTGAAACCAGAATTGCTTCACAGATAGCGGAATTGTTCACATTACGATATAACTAAAACAATAAGTTATGCCCACTGCGTTAACGAAGAGGTGGAGAATGTTAGATAAAATTTGTCAGCTCGCACGGGATGCGGGTGATGCCATTATGCAGGTGTACGACGGTGCGAAACCGATGGATGTTGTCAGCAAAGCGGATGACTCCCCGGTGACGGCGGCGGATATCGCGGCGCATGCGGTGATCCTGAAAGGTTTGCAGGCCCTGACGCCGGATATTCCGGTCCTTTCTGAAGAAGCGCCCCAGAGCTGGGATGAACGTCAGCACTGGCAGCGTTACTGGCTTGTCGACCCGCTGGACGGCACGAAAGAGTTTATCAAGCGTAACGGTGAATTCACCGTCAACATCGCCCTGATTGAAAAAGGAAAAGCGGTGCTTGGCGTGGTTTACGCCCCGGTGATGAAGGTGATGTACAGCGCGGCGGAAGGTAAAGCCTGGAAGGAAGAGTGCGGCGTGCGTAAGCAGATCCAGGTGCGTGATGCCCGTCCTCCGCTGGTGGTGATCAGCCGCTCGCACAGTGACAGCGAGCTGGAGGAGTACCTGCAACAGCTGGGGGAACACCAGACGACGTCGATTGGCTCGTCGCTGAAGTTCTGTCTGGTGGCGGAAGGGCAGGCGCAGCTGTACCCCCGTTTCGGGCCGACGAACGTCTGGGATACGGCGGCAGGGCATGCGGTGGCGGCGGCGGCTGGCGCGCATGTGCATGACTGGCAGGGTAAGCCACTGGACTACACCCCGCGCGAGTCATTCCTGAATCCGGGCTTCCGGGTGTCACTTTACTGAGTCAGCAGCTTATGCAGCAGGGCAACCACCTGCTGCACCTCATCCTGCGTCAGCGCGCCGTCCTTAACCCACTGTACGCGACCGTTTTTATCCAGCACGACAATCGCTGAACTCTCCTCTTCCAGCTGCCACGCCTTACGCGTCATGCCATTGCTGTCGACAATAAACTGCGACCAGGGATAGAGCTTCTTATTGCTCTCAAGGCTTGAGCGCACAAACATCCCGGAGCCGGGAATCGCGTCGTCGGTGTTCACGATGGTGGTGGTCTGGTAGCGATCGTGCGGGAGTTTTGCGGCCTTGATCGCTTCCACGAGGGTAGCGTTTTTCTCTTTAGCGGATGTACGCCCGGCAATATGTTGTACAACTCTCACTTTGCCCGCAAGCTGCGCGCTATTCCAGGCTTTATAGCTAAACTTATCATTGTCGAGAATCAATTCTCCCCGGTCAGCAATCCCGACCGGCGGGACACGTTGTCCTTTTTCAATGTTGTGTGCGGAAGCCATCAGCGGCAGCAACAGGCAAGCTGCTGCCAGGAGGTTACGTAGGGTCATGGTGTTTCCTTATTGTTAGCAGGTGATCCGACCACTTGGTCATGCGCTTTTAATCATAAGTGCGATCAATAGGCTTTTCCCGCAATCCCGATGCCAGTTTGCGGGCGAACGCACATATCCATGCAAAAACGACGGCATATACTGCGCTGTATCACGCTTTGCAAAGATTATTCTGAATAATTGTAATCAAACGGTAAATAAACTTATGCACACTGGGTAAGTACGAGGTTCTGGTCTATAGTCATTGGGCATCAAAATTTGCGCTCAGGACAGTCGGGCCGATTGTGGCACCGCAAGAGCGTATGATTCGCAGGAGATACAAGAATGAAAATTTTCCAACGCTACAACCCGCTTCAGGTGGCGAAGTACGTGAAGATCCTGTTCCGTGGACGGTTGTACATCAAGGATGTTGGCGCTTTTGAGTTCGATAAGGGCAAAATCCTTATCCCAAAAGTGAAGGACAAACAGCACTTGTCTGTGATGTCCGAAGTCAACCGTCAGGTTATGCGTCTGCAAACTGAGATGGCTTAACCAACGTGCTATGCAGTAGTAGTTAAAAAGACGGCTCCCGATGGGAGCCGTTGATGTTTGTGGGGCACACAAAGGATTACGCCGACACCTTCTCTCCGGCATCCGGCAGTTTCGGCACCAGCACGGTCGGTTTGCTATCAATACGCGTTACCAGCAGCTGGTCGATGCGGTAGTTATCAATATCCACCACTTCAAACTTGAAGCCGGAGAACTTCACCGAGTCGGTACGTTTCGGGATTTTACGCAGCATAAACATCATAAAGCCGCCGATGGTCTCGTAGTTGCCGGACTGCGGGAACTCGTCAATGTCGAGTACGCGCATGACGTCTTCAATCGGCGTACCGCCATCGATGAGCCATGAATTTTCGTCACGCTGAACAATCTGCTCTTCCAGCCCCTGGCCGACCAGGTCGCCCATCAGGGTCGTCATAACGTCGTTGAGGGTGATAATGCCCACCACCAGCGCGTATTCGTTCATGATCACCGCGAAGTCTTCCCCGGCGGTTTTGAAACTTTCCAGCGCTTCGGAGAGCGTCAGGGTGTCCGGCACTATCAGGGTGTTGCGGATCTGCACGCCGCTGTTCAGCGCCAGGCTCTGGTTTGCCAGCACGCGGTTCAGCAGGTCTTTGGAGTCCACATAGCCGATGATATGGTCGATATCTTCGTTACAGACCAGGAACTTGGAGTGCGGGTGCTGCGCCACTTTGGTCTTCAGGCTCTGCTCGTCTTCATGCAGATCGAACCAGATGATGTTTTCACGGCCGGTCATGGAGGACGGCACGGTACGGGATTCCAGTTCGAAAACGTTCTCAATCAGCTCGTGCTCCTGCTTACGCAGCACGCCTGCCAGCGCCCCGGCTTCCACCACCGCATAAATATCGTCGGAGGTGATGTCGTCTTTACGCACCATCGGCAGCTTGAAGATGCGGAAAATGACGTTCGCCAGGCCGTTAAAGAACCACACCAGCGGACGGAAGACATACAGGCAGAAGCGCATCGGGTTGATGATACGCAAAGCCACAGCTTCTGGCGCAATCATACCGATGCGTTTCGGGGTCAGGTCCGCGAATAAAATGAACAAGCCGGTGACCAGGGAGAAGGAGAGGATGAAGCTCAACTGCTCGGCCAGCTCTACGGACATGTACTTAACAAAGAGGCTATAAAACGCCGGAGAAAACGCTGCATCGCCCACGATACCGCCAAGGATGGCGACCGCGTTCAGGCCAATCTGCACCACGGTAAAGAACATGCCGGGGTTTTCCTGCATTTTCAGAATGCGTGATGCGTTGATGTTGCCCTCGTCGGCAAGCAGCTTCAGTTTGATTTTACGGGAGGCAGCCAGCGAGATCTCCGATATCGAGAAAAATGCACTGACGGCAATAAGACAAAGTATTACTAAAATACTGTTTAACATAGTTTATCCGGCTTCTCGCCAGATCCTCAGAAGGGGAGTTGATACCATTCGTGTGAAGACACATTGAACTCAGCTCGTAGCGTTGAGCCGATTATTTCAGCGGTAGTATAGCGTAAAGACGTGTAAACCTGCCAGAGGTCACGTTTTCGGCAAAAAAAGCCGGGCCGGCATGGGGCCGATCCGGCGAGAGGGGCTATTTCACGGTGGATAAGTTTTCGCCCACAGCCAGGCGTGTGGCATCGCCGCCCCAGACCTGATCGTACTCATAGCCTGTCAGCTGTTTAATGACCATGCGGGTGCTGGCGTCGCAGTCGCGATAGTCGCCACCGAGCTTCCGACGCGCGATCTCCTTGAGCAGCACCTTATGCGTCTCGCGGGTCAGCTTAAATTTGTAGGTCGCGAAGAAGCTCACTGCCAGCAGCGCGGCGGTGGCAAAAATCATCAGGCCAATTATTGCTCCCAGCGCGCTTTCAGGCTGTGCGCCACTGCCTTTCACAAAACCGGACTCCTGCAACACCAGGCCGATAATCATAATCGCAATGGCGACGGTGCTTTTGCGGGTCAACACCATTACGCCAGCGAAAATGCCTTCCCGGCGTTGCTGCGTGACGATCTCGTCGATATCCGGAATAAAGCTATAAATATTCCACGGAATGTAATAGAGGCCGGAACGGGCTGCACCCAGCAGGATGAAGACGGCGGAGAACAGCAGCGTTGGCACCTCTGTTTTGGTGAGATAAACCGTAAACAGGAATGCCAGCACCAGGAAAATGCAGCTATACGAAAGGCGCAGTGCGGCGGAAGGGGTCATGTTCAGCCTGTTGAGTAACAGCATAAATCCGTACGTGCCCGGCACGGAGGCAAACGCCGCAATACTTAGCCAGCCGGACACTGCTGCCGCATCCTGACTCAGGCAATACACCACGTAATAGGTAAAGACTGAACCAAATACGTCCATCGCGGTGAAGGAGAAAATATAAATAAGAATATGCAGGCGGAAAGCGCGAATACGAAAAGAAGAGAAGAGATCCAGCACCAGATATTTGAGGTGATTAATTACTCCGCTGCTGCGCTGGGTATCAACTTTGAAGTCATACTCCTGATGCACATCTTTTGCTTCCCAGGTGCTGTACCAGGTAATAAATACCGCGATGCAAAAGACGCAGGAAAATATCAGTCCGGTTAGCGTGTAGGTAAAGGAATTATCTTTGCCGGTAAATTGCATAATCACGCCCGGAACCGACACCGCAAGAAAACCGCCCAATTGCGAGCAGATCATCCGTACGCCCGACAGGCGGCTGCGCTCTTCATAGCGGTTGGTCATCTCCGCGGCGAGGGTTTCCCACGGCACCAGCACCATCGCTGAAAGCAGTTCGATGGAAAGATAGGTGCCCAGGTAATACCAGTAACCCATGTCCGTCAGCCACAGCAGAGCATAGAGGAACATTAAGGGAGAGCTGAGTAATAAGAAGAAACGACGACGGCCAAATTTACGCCCAAGCCAGGTGTCGCCGAAATTGTCGGTGATGTAACCCATTATCGGGCTTAATACCGCGTCAATGACGCGGGCAATAGCAAATATAGAGCCGGCTTCCACGACGGATAATCCGCAATAGGTGGTGTAAAAAAATAACAGCCAGGTGCCGATAATGGCGAAAGCGCCTCCGCCAAAGAGGTCGGTTATGCCGTAGCCAAGCGCCACGCCATAACCCACTCTGCGTTCAGTTGGTTTAACCATAATAATATCCAGTGTAGGGTAGATGTAGAGGTTGTATTTTTATTGCACTGCTGGACTACACGTGACGTTCTAATTATTAATATCTATCCATTGTCTTAACTGAGATGACCGATAAAAAGCCTCCACAATCTTGAGTGATTTTCCGGCGGTACAAATATCGGTAAAATCCGTACTCTCCGGGTGATGAATAGCGTGATAAAAACGGCGGATCGCCTGCTGGTGTCCTAATCCCCAGTAACTTTTTGCGGTGCCATCGGGAGAGGCATCGCTTTCCAGGCGAAATCGTTCGCCGGGCGTTATGCGCCAGAGCGTGTTGTCGTTGAGCAGCAGTGAGCCGCGCTCGCAGTGGATCTCCAGACAGAGGGGGGAATCCGTGGTGTGGCAGTTGCTGGCATAAAACAGACCGCGCGCACCGTTGGTAAAGTGAAGCGTGGCCATCGCGCTGTCTTCCCCTTGCGTGACGTCAGCCAGTTCCCCGCTGTCGACTACCCCCTTCAGCCGCGTGACGCCACCCGCAAACCACTGCATCAGATCGAGGGTATGGATCGCCTGGTTGATTAGCAGGCTTCCACCTTCCGTTGCCAGCTGCCCGCGCCACGGGCTTTCCGTGTAATACGCCCCCGAGCGGGACCAGGTCAGCACAGCTTTGATACTTAACATCTTTCCCAGTACGCCTTCCGCCAGCTCCTTGCGAATGCGCAGGCTGGTCGGATTGAGCCGGTTCTGGTAGCAGACGCCGAGCCTGCCGGGCGCCCGCGCGGCGGCAGAGGCAATGTCGGCAAGCTCGCTGCTGTTCATGCCCACCGGTTTTTCGCAAAAGACATGTTTCCCGGCGGTCAGCGCCGCCAGAATCATGTTTTTGTGCTCGAAGTGGGGCGTGCAGATATGCACCACGTCGATGCTGTCATCCAGCAGCATTTCCCGGTAATCCTGATAAAAGCGGCACTGATAGTTCATCGCCAGCTTCAGTCCTTTGACGCTGTCGATATCGACCAGCGCGCGCAGCGCGACATTGGGGATTTGCCTCAGGGCATTCACATGGCAACTGTGAATAGCCCCGGCACCGATAATCGCCGTGTTCAGGATGTTCATGTCGTCCCCTTAGTCAGCTGCGTTTGCGAGCATTTGTGCTTTCACGCACAGTTCGGCAGCTTTGAAAGCATGCGCCTGAGTCATGGCATTTTCGGTGCGGTGCAGGCAGTCGAGGATCAGTTCGCCAAAGTACGGGAACCCAACCTGCCCGGCCACAGGATAGCGGAACTCGCCCTCGTTATTGACGAGGTAGACGACATCCTGCTCGCCCCGGGTGAGATCGACATATTTACGGATCTCGATATACCCGTCGGTACCGAGCAGCGTCAGGCGACCATCGCCCCAGGTGGAGAGCCCGTCAGGAGTGAACCAGTCACAACGGAAATAGCCGCTGGCACCGTTTTCTCCTTTGAGCATGGCGTCGCCAAAATCTTCGAATGCGGGATACTGCGGGTGGTTAACGTTGCGCACCTGGCTGGCGACCACGGTGGCGTCGCGGTTGCCGGTATAAAACAGGAACTGCTCGATCTGGTGGCTGCCGATGTCGCAAAGGATGCCGCCGAAATAGCGACGATCGTAGAACCAGTCCGGGCGGCCAGTCCCTTCCCGGTGCGGCCCCATGCCCAGGGTTTGCACCACGCGACCAATGGCGCCTTGCTGTACCAACTGCCCGGCAAAGACCGCGCTTTCCACGTGCAGACGCTCGCTGTAGTAGACCGCGTATTTTTTCCCGGTTTTCTCCACCATCGCTTTGGCGTCTGCCAGCTGTTCAAGGGTGGTGAGCGGCGCTTTGTCCGTGAAGTAGTCTTTGCCAGCCGTCATCGCCTTCAGCCCCAGCGCACAGCGTTCGGAGGGGATGGCCGCCCCGGCCACCAGGCGCACGTCGCCATCGGCGAGAATAACGTCCAGGGAATCAGCCACCTTCACTTGCGGGTACTGCTGAACAAACGTGTCCACTTTCGCCGGATCGGGATCGTAAACCCACTTCAGCGTGGCACCTGCTTCAATCAGGCCATTACACATTCCGTAGATATGGCCGTGGTCGAGCGCGGCGGCGGCAAATACAAATTCACCCGCCTGCACCACCGGCTGCGGTTTGCCCACCGGCGCGTAGTTCATTCCGTCATTCTTGTTCATGGTTACAGTCCTCGATCCAGATCTTTACCCAGAGGGATAGCGCCCACTTCGCTGAAGTTGGCGACGCTTGCGGATTTTTCATAAAAACGGGGGGCGAGAGCGTTCGTCCCGCCGGTACGGTAAAACGGATCATCGCGGCCAACAGGCAGGGAAACGACACTGCGGGTAATGGCTGATTTATACATCGCAGTAATCAGCTCCAGCGAGCGCTTACCCTGCACGCCGTCCACCAGCGGGGCCGTACCGCGCTCAATGCTCTGAAGCAGGTCGTTAATCTGCCCGGTGTGCAGAGTCCATTCGAGCCTGGGCGTCGCCTGGAAAACGGCATCAAGCAGGGCTTCTCGCTCAATATCATTGGTCTCCTGCGGGAAGCCGTTGTCAGCACTCACGCTGGCATAAGCCTGCCATGGGGCGGAGATGCGCGCTTTATCACCCTGGATAATGATCTTCTGATCTTCCCCGTGGTGTACTACCGAGGCGGTAAGCTGGGTGAGTGCGCCGCTGGGGTATTTGAATATCGCGGCGCTAAGGTCTTCCACTTCGGCGTTGTCATGGGCCACGTTAGTCATCATCGCCACCACCTCAGACGGGAAGCCGAGCATCCACTGAATGGCGTCAATATGGTGCACCGCGTGGTTCAGCGTGCAGCCGCCCCCTTCCTTTTCCCACGTGCCGCGCCACCACAGGTCGTAGTAGCAATGTCCGCGCCACCAGAAGGAATCCACCTGCGCATGGCATATTTTTCCGGCGAGGCCGGAATCCAGCGCCGCTTTTAAGCGCCAGAAGGCATCGGTAAAGCGGTTCTGGGCAATAATGGAGAGCGTTTTTCCGCTGGCCTGCTGGGCGGCGATCATCGCATCACACTCCTCCAGCGAGGCGGCCATCGGTTTTTCACACAGCACATGGCAGCCGGCATGAAGCGCATCAATGCTGATCTCCGCATGGACATAGGGAGGGGTGCAGACGTCAACGATATCGATGGGAAGCGCATCCTCCAGCAACTGCCGGTGGCTGGCGTACACGCGGGCGTCCGTCAGGCCGTAACGCGCTTTTTTCTCTTCCGCTTTCTCCGGATAGATATCAACCAGCGCAACGATCCGGCAGCGCTGTCCAAACTGCAAATAACCCTGAATATGGTTATGGGAGATATTTCCTGTTCCCACAATGGCGACATTTAACATCGATTTTCTCCGGTGTTACCAGGTACCCGCGGCATCCAGCGTGATGCTGGTGGCCTCTTTATCTACAGAGGTGCTGATGCGCTGCTGAAGCAGGCGCAGGTATTGCTTTTCGTTTAGCGGTAGCTCAACCCAGTCGTCCGTCCAGGTGGAGAGGTGCATGGCGTTAGAGAGGGTTAAACCGCGAATGCCGTCCAGACCCGGTGCAATCAACGGCTCGCCGCGCAGCACGGCGGCGCAGAAGTTGGCGGTGATGACGTGGTGCTCGCTGTATTCCGGGGCAACAGGGACAGAAACCTCCCAGCATTCCGGCTCACCGAAGCCATTCTGCCAGCGAGCGTTAAACTCGGTTTCCGATTCGCGCAGCCGCCAGTAGCGCAGTTTGCCCTCGTCGACGACCACTTTGCCGCGATCGCCGACAATCTCCAGGCGGTTGGTGCCCGGCGTTTCCGCGACGGTGGTGATGAACACGCCGGTCGCACCGCTGGCGTATTCGGCGTAGGCGGTCACCTCGTCTTCCACTTCGATATCGCGATGCTTACCGAACTGGCAAAACGCGCGCAGACGAACCGGCATGCCCACCAGCCACTGCCAGAGATCGAGCTGGTGCGGGTCCTGGTTGAGCAGCACGCCGCCGCCTTCCCCTTTCCAGGTGGCGCGCCAGCCGCCGGAGTTGTAGTAACTCTGCGAGCGATACCAGTTGGTGATGATCCAGTTGGAGCGGCGGATCTCGCCCAGCTCGCCGCTGTCGATCAGATCTTTCACTTTCTGATACAGCGGGTTGGGCCGCTGGTTATACATGATGCCGAACACCACGTCGCACTCCCGGGCGCAGGCGTTCATCTCCTGGACCTGCGCGGTGTAGACGCCTGCTGGCTTCTCACACAGGGTATGAATGCCGTGGCGCATCGCCAGCATCGACAGGTGCGGGTGATCGTAATGCGGCGTGGCGACAATGACCGCATCGATAAGCCCGCTCTGGAGCATTTCCTGCGCATCACTGAACAGCGGAATGCCACCAACCAGCTGCCGAATGGCCGGATGCTTTTCCGGCGCGTTATCGCACACCGCCGTAAGGCAGGCGTCGCTGACGGTTCCGGCCAGTAAATAGCGTGCGTGGACCGTACCGATATTACCTATACCAATAATGCCAAAACGTACCTTCTCCATTTCTCACCTTAATTTCAGTCAAAAAGCGTGATGACCGAAAAATAGGAAAGGCGAGACGTAGCGACAATGTGTTTTTGTGAGAATACTCGCAAGGTGAATAAGTAAACTCCAACCATTTTGAAATTTGGTTTTAAAATCAAAGCGCTGTTTCTGCAAATATTTGCAAAAACTGATTGAGAGCGAGGTCACACTATGCCGGGCAAGTTAAAAATGGAGGAGATCGCATCCCTGACGGGATATTCCGTGAGCACGGTTTCCAGGGTGTTGAGCGGCAAGTCTTATACCAGCGATAAGGCCCGGGAAGCCATTGTCCGCACCGCGCGGGAGCTTGGCGTGCTGGAGTCGATGGCGAGCGGACGGCTTTTAATTAACGGAATCGCTGTATTTGCGCCTGAAAGAACGTTTCAGGGGCGTGGGGATATTTTTTATCTGGAAGTGACCAAAGGCATTGCGGAAGCCAGCGCGCCACATAATGTCTGGATCAGTTATTGCGGATTAGAGGAACAAAATGCGGACGTGAAATTATTTATGGAAAAGGCAAGCCATAAAAATATTAACGCAATAATTATCATTGGTACGGATGATTCCACCATATTTAAGCTGGCCAGCACGCTGAATAAACCCTGTGTATTAATTAATTCCGTCGACCGGGACCGGGTGCTGGATTCGGTTTCGCCCGATCATCGCGCAATCGGCTTTACCACGATGCAATATCTTTTCGAGCAGGGGCATCGCCGGGTGCTGACCATCACCTGTTTACGCCGGGACACGCTCTATGCCCGGCTGGATGGAATTAAAGAAGCGTACCGGCATTTTCATGTGGCGTTTGAGCCGCAGCGGGATTTACTGGTCACGGAGTGGTTTACCGCTGAAGAGGCTGAGCGCGAGCTGGATGCGTGGCTGTTACGTCACGACAGAGCGCAGTGGCCTGAGGTCATTTTTCCCAACAGCACCAGCATGACCGAGGGTGTGCTGAAGGCGTTACAGCGGCATGGGCTGCGCGTGCCGGAAGACATCTCCATCATCACCACCGATTTTGCGTGGAATTTAGCAAACCGGCTTGAAAAGCCCATTACGGGGATCACGGTGCCCTGTCGGGATTTGGGCATAGAAGCGGTGCATTTGCTGCAAACGCGGCTAAACCGGCCACAGGCGCCAGTGTTTAACCTGCTGTTGCAGGGGAAAGTCATTGATTACGGTTCGGTGAGTAATGCCACGCGCCACGCGGCTCGCGTGGCGCTGTTGCAGTAATCAGGCCTGCTGGGGAGGCAGGCAAACGCCAATGCCGCCGATACCGCAGTAGCCGTACGGATTTTTATGCAGGTACTGCTGGTGGTCGTCTTCGGCATAGTAGAACGGTTTCGCGGTAGCGATTTCCGTCGTGACCTGACGTTTATCACCGGCCGCCTGCATCGCTTCCTGGAAACGCGTCAGGCTGGCGTGGGCGGCGGCCTCCTGCTCTGGGGTGAGCGGGTAGATGGCCGAACGGTATTGGGTGCCGTGATCGTTACCCTGACGCATGCCCTGCGCCGGGTCATGGTTTTCCCAGAACACCTGGAGCAGCTGTTCATAGCTAATGACGCTCGGGTCATACACCACACGCACCGCTTCAGCATGACCGGTCTCACCGGAACAGACTTCGCGGTAGGTTGGGTTAGGCGTATATCCTCCGGTGTAGCCCGCAGCGGTGCTGTACACGCCCGGCAGTTGCCAGAACAGGCGTTCTACGCCCCAGAAGCAGCCCATGGCAAACAGGGCGATCTCCATTCCATCAGGAACGTTTGTCATTGAATGGTTGTTTACGGCGTGTAATGTCGCCACTGGCATAGGGGTGTTGCGTCCCGGTAACGCATCGGCTTGTGATACCAGATGCTTTTTATCAAATAAACTCACGGTGGGGCCTCCGGGGTAGCGTTGTTTCGGTTAAGGTTGTCACGAAGCGTTTAATTGAACACAATAAATGCGATGAATGAGTCTAGATTTAATCATAAGAAATATTTGGGTGTTACACCCTTTTTCAACCCGTAATTTGGGTTTTTGGCTTTCAGGCCGTATTTTGCCGCGGAGCGGCACTGCATTTGCTTCCAGGGTGGAAACAGGGATATTCAGGAGAAAACGTGACAAAGATCCGCCAGTTATGTTTAGTCAGTTTAATGCTGACCAGCGGGATTGCCAGCGCGGCGAATGTCCGTTTGCAGGTTGAGGGGTTATCCGGGGCGCTGGAAAAAAACGTGCGTGCGCAGCTTTCTACCATCCAGAGCGATGAGGTCACGCCGGATCGGCGTTTTCGCGCGCGCGTGGATGACGCCATCCGCGAAGGCTTAAAGGCGTTGGGGTACTATGAACCCACCATCGATTTCGATTTACGCCCGCCGCCGGCGAAAGGACGCCAGGTGTTGATTGCCCGCGTCTCGCCGGGCGAACCCGTCCTGATTGGCGGCACGAACGTGGTGCTGCGCGGCGGTGCGCGCACCGATCGGGACTACCTGGATCTGCTCAGCACCCGTCCGAAAGTGGGCACCGTGCTCAATCACGGGGATTACGATCGTTTTAAAAAATCCTTAACCAGCGTTTCGCTGCGCAAAGGCTACTTCGACAGCCGGTTCAACAAAAGCCAGCTGGGCGTTGCGCTTGAGCGACGTCAGGCATTCTGGGATATCGATTACGACAGCGGCGAGCGCTACCGGTTTGGCGATGTGACCTTCGAAGGATCGCAAATCCGTGACGAGTATCTGCAAAATCTGGTGCCGTTTAAAAAGGGCGACTACTACCAGTCCAGCGACCTGGGCGAGCTGAACCGTCGTTTGTCCGCGACGGGCTGGTTTAACTCCGTGGTGGTAGCACCGGAATTTGATAAATCCCGTAAAACGAAAGTGTTACCGCTGCATGGCGTGGTCTCTCCGCGCACCGAGAACACCATTGAGACCGGTGTCGGCTACTCCACGGACGTCGGCCCGCGCGTGAAAGCCTCGTGGAAAAAACCGTGGATGAACTCCTACGGCCACAGCCTGACCACCAGCGTCAGCCTGTCTGCGCCTGAACAGCAGCTGGACTTCAGCTATAAAATGCCGCTGCTGAAAAATCCGCTTGAGCAATACTACCTCGTGCAGGGCGGCTTTAAGCGTACCGATTTGAACGATACCGAGCAGGACTCGACGACGCTTGCGGTATCACGCTTCTGGGATCTCTCCAGCGGCTGGCAGCGCGCCATTAACCTGCGCTGGAGCCTCGACCACTTTACCCAGGCAAACGTCACCAACACCACCATGCTGCTTTATCCGGGCGTGATGATCAGCCGTACCCGCTCGCGCGGTGGCCTGATGCCGACCTGGGGCGATTCTCAGCGCTACTCCATCGATTACTCCAACACCGCCTGGGGCTCCGACGTAGACTTCTCCGTCTTTCAGGCGCAAAACGTCTGGATCCGCACGCTGTACGACAAACACCGCTTTGTGATGCGCGGTAATCTCGGCTGGATCGAAACCGGTGATTTCGAACGCGTCCCGCCGGATCTGCGCTTCTTCGCCGGGGGCGACCGCAGCATTCGCGGGTATAAGTACAAATCGATCTCACCTGAAAACGACAAAGGCCAGTTGACCGGGGCGTCAAAACTGGCGACTGGCTCGCTGGAGTACCAGTACAACGTCAGCGGCAAGTGGTGGGGAGCGATGTTCGTTGACGGCGGTGAAGCGGTGAACGATATCCGCCGCAGCGATTTCAAAACCGGCGCGGGCGTAGGCGTGCGCTGGCAGTCACCGGTCGGGCCCATCAAGCTCGATTTCGCCGTTCCGGTGGGCGACAAAGACGAACACGGTTTACAGTTTTACATCGGTCTGGGGCCTGAATTATGAGTTTATGGAAGAAGATAAGCCTCGGGGTGCTGATTTTTATCGTATTACTGCTCGGTACGGTGGCGTTTCTGGTGGGCACCACCACGGGCCTGCATTTGCTGTTTAACGCCGCGAACCGCTGGGTGCCAGGGCTGGAAATCGGCCAGGTCACGGGCGGCTGGCGCGATCTGCGCCTGAAAAATATCCGTTATGAACAGCCCGGTGTGGCGGTGAACGCGGGCGAGTTTCATCTGGCGGTCAAGCTCGGCTGCCTGCGGGACAGCCAGCTGTGCGTAAACGATCTGTCGCTAAAAGACGTTAACGTGGCGATAGATTCCAAAAAAATGCCGAAGTCCGAGCCTGTCGAAGAAGAGGACAGCGGCCCGCTGAACCTCTCCACGCCGTACCCGATTGCGCTTTACCGGGTCGCACTGGATAACGTGAATATCAAAATCGACGACACGACGGTATCCGTGATGGATTTCACCTCCGGTCTGCGCTGGCAGGAGAAAAACCTCACCCTGACCCCAACCTCCCTGCAAGGGCTGCTGATTGCGCTGCCGAAGGTGGCCGACGTGGCGCAGGAAGAGATCGTCGAGCCGAAGATCCAGAACCCGCAGCCGGAAGAAAAACCGCTGGGCGAAACGCTGAAAGATCTCTTCTCGAAACCGGTTCTGCCGGAGATGACCGACGTGCATCTGCCGCTGAACCTCAATATCGAAGAGTTTAAGGGCGAGCAGTTGCGTCTGACCGGCGATACCGATCTGACGGTCTTCAACATGCTGCTTAAAGTCAGCAGTATCGACGGCAACATGAAGCTCGACGCGCTGGATATTGATACTAACCAGGGGTCGGTCAACGCCTCAGGCAATGCGCTGCTGCGCGACAACTGGCCGGTAGATATTACGTTGAACAGCGCCCTGAACATCGATCCGCTGAAAGGCGAAAAGGTGAAGGTGAAAGTCGGCGGCGCGCTGCGCGAGAAGCTGGAGTTCGGCGTGAACCTCTCCGGACCGGTGGATATGGTGCTGCGCGGGCAAATCCAGCTGGCAGAGGCCGGTTTACCGCTCAACCTTGAGGTTGTCAGCAAGCAGCTTTACTGGCCGTTCACCGGCGAAAAACAGTTCCAGGCTGACGATCTGAAGCTGAAGCTGAGTGGCAAAATGACCGACTACACGCTGTCGTTCCGCACGGCAGTGAAGGGGCAGGGGGTACCGCCCGCCGATATCATCCTGGACGCGAAGGGTAACGAGTTGCAGGTTAACCTCGACAAGCTGACCGTGGCGGCGCTGGAAGGAAAAACCGAGCTGACCGCGCTGCTCGACTGGCAGCAGGCGATCAGCTGGCGCGGCGAGCTGAAGCTGACCGGGATCAACACCGCTAAAGAGGTCCCGGACTGGCCGTCAAAACTGGATGGCCTGATCAAAACCCGCGGTAGCCTGTACGGTGGCACCTGGCAGATGGACGTGCCGGAACTCAAGCTCACTGGCAACGTGAAGCAGAACAAAGTCAACGTAGAGGGCTCGCTTAAGGGCAACAGCTATCTCCAGTGGGTGATCCCGGGCCTGCACGTGGCGCTGGGTCGCAACACGGCGGATATTAAAGGCGAGCTGGGCGTGAAAGACCTCAATCTGGATGCCACCATCGACGCGCCAAATCTTGATAACGCCCTGCCGGGTCTTGGCGGCACGGCGAAGGGGTTAGTGAAGGTTCGCGGTACGGTGGAGGCGCCGCAGCTGCTGGCGGACATCACCGCCAATAACCTGCGCTGGCAGGAACTTTCTATTGCCCGCGTACGCGTCGAGGGGGACGTGAAATCCACCGATCAGATCGGCGGAAACCTGGATCTGCGCGTGGAGCGTATCTCTCAGCCGGACGTGAACATCAGTCTGGTCACGCTGGCGGCAAAAGGTAACGAAAAGCAGCACGATCTCCAGCTACGCGTGCAGGGCGAGCCGGTCTCCGGGCAGCTGCACCTGACGGGCAGTTTTGACCGCCAGGCGACGCGCTGGAAAGGCGTGCTGGATAACACCCGCTTCAGCACGCCGGTCGGCCCGCTGGTGCTGTCGCGGTCTGTCGCGCTGGATTACCGCAACGCGGAGCAAAAGATCAGCATTGGGCCACACTGCTGGACCAACCCGAATGCTGAGCTGTGCGTGCCGCAGACCATTGATGCAGGCGCGGAAGGACGCGCGCAGATCAACCTCAACCGTTTCGACCTGGCGATGCTGAAACCGTTTATGCCGGAAACCACCCAGGCCAGCGGGGTCTTCAGCGGTAAAGCGGACGTCGCGTGGGACACCACCAAAGAGGGACTGCCGCAGGGCAGCGTTACCCTCTCCGGGCGTAACGTGAAGGTGACGCAGGAGGTCAATGACGCGCCGCTGCCGGTGGCGTTCGACACCCTGAATGTGAACGCTGACCTGCGTAACAATCGTGCGGAACTGGGATGGCTGATCCGCCTGACCAACAACGGTCAGTTTGACGGACAGGTGCAAATTACCGATCCGCAAGGGCGGCGCAATCTCGGCGGCAACGTCAATATTCGCAACTTCAACCTGGCGATGGTGAATCCGATCTTCTCGCGGGGAGAAAAGGCGGCGGGGATGCTCAGCGCCAACCTGCGTCTGGCGGGGGATGCGCAAAGCCCGCAGCTGTTTGGCCAGATGCGGTTAAACGGCGTGGACATTGACGGTAACTTTATGCCGTTCGATATGCAGCCAAGCCAGCTGGCGATGAACTTTAACGGCCAAAGCTCAACCCTCAGTGGCTCAGTGCTGACGCAGCAGGGACAAATCAACCTGAGCGGTGACGCAGACTGGAGCCAGCTCGACAACTGGCGCGCCCGTATTGCGGCCAAAGGCAGCAGGGTGCGTATCACGGTACCGCCGATGGTGCGCCTGGACGTGTCGCCAGACGTGGTCTTTGAGGCAACGCCGAGTCTCTTCACCCTGGATGGCCGTGTTGACGTACCGTGGGCGCGCATCGTGGTTCACGAGGTGCCGGAAAGCGCGGTTGGCGTCTCCAGTGACGAAGTTATGCTCAATGAAAATCTGAAACCTGTTGAACAGAAGAGCGCTGGCATACCGATCAATAGTAATCTTATCGTGCACGTGGGGAATAACGTGCGTTTGGACGCGTTTGGGCTGAAGGCGAGACTCACGGGTGACCTGAAAGTGGCGCAGGATCAACAGGGGCTTGGCCTCAATGGACAAATCAATATTCCTGAAGGGCGCTTCCATGCCTACGGTCAGGATTTGATTGTGCGTAAAGGCGAGCTGCTGTTCTCCGGTCCACCGGATCAGCCGGTACTCAATATCGAAGCGATCCGTAACCCGGAAGCCACCGAAGATGATGTGATTGCAGGCGTGCGCGTGACGGGCTCCGCCGATGAACCTAAGGCAGAGATCTTCTCTGACCCGGCCATGTCGCAACAGGAAGCGCTCTCTTACCTCCTGCGCGGCCAGGGTCTGGATAGCCAACAGGGCGATGGTGCGGCAATGACATCAATGTTAGTTGGTCTGGGGGTTGCACAAAGTGGTCAGGTTGTGGGTAAAATCGGCGAGACGTTTGGCGTAAGCAATCTGGCGCTGGACACTCAGGGCGTGGGTGACTCTTCGCAGGTAGTGGTCAGCGGCTATGTACTGCCGGGTCTACAGGTAAAATATGGCGTGGGGATCTTTGACTCACTGGCTACACTCACGTTACGTTATCGCCTGATGCCTAAGCTATATCTGGAAGCAGTGTCCGGCGTAGACCAGGCACTTGATCTGCTCTATCAGTTTGAGTTTTAGCAATGCGAATATTTGTTTACGGCAGTTTACGAACCAGGCAAGGCAACAGCCACTGGATGACCAACGCCCAGTTGCTGGGAAATTACACAATCGAAAACTACCAGTTGTACAGTCTGGGCCACTATCCAGGCGCGGTTCCGGGGAACGGAACGGTACAGGGTGAGGTTTATCGTATTGATAATGCCACGCTGGCCGAACTTGATGCCTTGCGCACCAGGGGCGGTGAATACGCTCGCCAGTTGATCCAGACGCCTTACGGCAGTGCATGGATGTACGTGTACCAACGTTCGGTCGACGGGTTAACGTTGATTGAAAGCGGTAACTGGTTAGACAGAGACCAGTTCTGAAAAACGACAACGCCACCGTAAGGTGGCGTTGTCGTTTTGCGCCGTAGGCCCGTGCAAGCGTAGCGCCGCCGGGCGATACTCCTCAATCGCACGGGTTACCAGGAGCGACAGGCACAAAAAAGCCCCGACGCGCGGGGCTTAGTCTCAGCAGTAAGAATTACTTCTTAGCCGCACGCTCGAAAGAGGCGATGATTTCTGCTTTCGCCGCTTCTGCGTTATCCCAGCCTTCAACTTTAACCCATTTGCCTTTTTCGAGATCTTTGTAGTGCTCGAAGAAGTGGGCGATCTGCGCTTTCAGCAGCTCTGGCAGGTCGTTCACATCTTTAATGTGATCGTACTCTTTGCTCAGCTTGGTGTGCGGTACGGCAACCAGTTTCGCATCTTCACCCGCTTCGTCAGTCATTTTCAGCACGCCAACAGGACGGCAGCGAATGACGGAGCCTGGCTGCAATGGATATGGCGTTGGGACCAGTACGTCAACCGGGTCACCGTCCAGAGACAGAGTGTGGTTGATGTAGCCGTAGTTGCACGGATAGAACATGGCGGTAGACATGAAACGGTCAACGAACAGCGCACCGGTGTCTTTGTCGATTTCGTATTTGATTGGATCTGCGTTGGCCGGGATTTCGATCACAACGTAGATGTCTTCTGGCAGTTCTTTACCCGCAGGGACGTTGAGTAAGCTCATGTCGGTGTCCTTTAAAATGGATGGTAAACAAGTGGCAGGTATTATAGCCAACTGGCGCTGAAAGTCTCCGCCTGTTTTCGTCTTCTCTCCCTCGCGCCTTCACTTTTCAGACCGTTTCCATGACAGGATAATCCATAAACTCAGCCGCATTTTAAATGTTGAAATGAAAGCGATTACAAACTTGTGATTAACGTTTTATTCACTTTTCTGAAGTGTGATGTAACGCAATCCGTAACATATTCCATTGGCTATAGTTCATCCGCGGAACATCTTTTAACCAACAATAACCTACCCTACGAGGACGTTCATATGTGGAAGCGCTTACTTCTTGTTACAGCAGTTTCGGCAGCCATGTCGTCTATGGCGATGGCCGCACCCTTAACCGTTGGATTTTCGCAGGTCGGATCTGAATCTGGCTGGCGCGCCGCTGAAACGAATGTGGCGAAAAGTGAGGCCGAAAAGCGCGGTATTACGCTGAAAATCGCCGATGGTCAGCAAAAGCAAGAGAACCAGATTAAAGCGGTGCGCTCGTTTATCGCTCAGGGCGTGGATGCCATCTTTATTGCCCCGGTTGTCGCCACGGGCTGGGAGCCGGTGCTGAAGGAAGCCAAAGATGCTGAAATTCCGGTCTTCCTGCTCGACCGTTCCATCGACGTAAAAAACAAATCTCTCTATATGACCACCGTCACCGCCGATAACGTGCTGGAAGGCAAACTGATTGGTGACTGGCTGGTGAAGCAGGTGGATGGCAAGCCGTGTAACGTGGTTGAGTTGCAGGGCACCGTCGGGGCGAGCGTGGCTATCGACCGTAAGAAAGGTTTCGCGGAGGCCATCGCCAAAGCACCAAACATTAAGATCATCCGTTCTCAGTCCGGCGACTTCACCCGTAGTAAGGGTAAAGAGGTCATGGAAAGCTTCATCAAGGCAGAAAATAACGGCAAAAATATCTGCATGGTTTACGCCCACAACGACGACATGGTGATCGGCGCCATCCAGGCCATCAAAGAAGCGGGCCTGAAGCCGGGCAAAGATATCCTCACCGGCTCGATCGACGGCGTACCGGACATCTACAAAGCGATGATTGACGGCGAAGCGAACGCCAGCGTGGAGCTGACGCCAAATATGGCGGGCCCGGCATTCGATGCGCTGGAGAAATTCAAGAAGGACGGCACCCAGCCTGAGAAGTTGACCATCACCAAATCCACGCTCTACCTGCCGGACACGGCGAAAGAAGAGTTAGAGAAGAAGAAAAATATGGGCTACTGATCCAGTGAAATTGCCGGGTGGCGCTGCGCTTACCCGGCCTACGATACGCTCTTTTGTAGGCCGGATAAGCGTAGCGTCATCCGGCCTGATGCAGGGGGAAACCATGACCACCGAACAACACCAGGAAATCCTCCGCACAGAGGGCCTGAGTAAATTTTTCCCTGGCGTTAAGGCGCTGGATAACGTTGATTTCAGCCTGCGGCGTGGGGAGATCATGGCGTTGCTCGGCGAAAACGGGGCGGGGAAGTCGACGCTGATTAAAACCCTGACCGGGGTCTATCACGCCGATCGCGGCGCTATCTGGCTGGAAGGTAACGCCATTTCGCCCAAAAACACCGCGCATGCCCAGCAACTGGGGATCGGCACGGTCTACCAGGAAGTGAACCTGCTGCCAAACATGTCGGTAGCGGATAACCTGTTTATTGGCCGCGAACCCAGACGTTTTGGCCTGCTGCGCCGCAAAGAGATGGAAGCGCGCGCCGCGAAGCTGATGGAATCGTATGGCTTCTCTCTCGACGTGCGCGAACCGCTGAACCGTTTTTCCGTAGCGATGCAGCAAATCGTCGCGATCTGTCGCGCTATCGATCTCTCGGCGAAAGTGCTGATCCTCGATGAACCCACCGCCAGCCTCGATACCCAGGAAGTGGAGATGCTTTTTACCCTGATGCGCCAGCTGCGTAATCAGGGCGTCAGCCTGATTTTCGTGACGCATTTCCTCGATCAGGTTTACGAGGTGAGCGACCGTATAACGGTGCTGTGCAACGGCAGCTTTGTCGGCTGCCGGGAAACCCGCGAGCTGCCGCAGATAGAGCTGGTCAAAATGATGCTGGGCCGCGAGCTCGAGACCAACGCGCTTCAGCGCGCGGGCCGTACGCTGCTGAGCGAAAAACCGATCGCCGCGTTTCACGATTACGGCAGAAAAGGGACCATCGCGCCGTTTAACCTCGAGGTACGCCCCGGTGAAATTGTGGGTCTGGCGGGGCTGTTAGGCTCCGGGCGCACCGAAACCGCCGAAGTCATCTTCGGGATCAAACCTGCCGACAGCGGAACGGCGCTGATCAAAGGCAAACCACAAACGCTACGTTCACCGCATCAGGCGTCGTGCCTCGGGGTGGGCTTCTGTCCGGAGGACAGGAAAACGGACGGGATTATTGCCGCCGCCTCGGTGCGGGAAAACATCATTCTGGCGCTACAGGCCCAGCGCGGCTGGCTGCGTCCGATCCCTAAGCGCGAGCAGAACGCGATTGCCGAGCGCTTCATCCGCCAGCTCGGTATACGTACCCCGAGCGCGGAACAGCCCATCGAGTTCCTCTCGGGCGGTAACCAGCAGAAGGTTCTCCTCTCGCGCTGGCTGCTCACCAGGCCGCAATTCCTGATCCTCGACGAGCCCACGCGCGGTATCGACGTGGGCGCGCACGCCGAAATCATCCGGCTTATCGAAACGCTCTGCGCCGACGGTCTGGCGCTGCTGGTGATCTCGTCCGAGCTGGAGGAGCTGGTCGGCTATGCCGATCGCGTCATCATTATGCGCGATCGCAGGCAGGTGGCAGAGATCCCGCTGGATAAACTGTCGGTACCGGCGATCATGAATGCCATCGCGGCGTAAGGAGTCAAATGTGATGTCCCGTTCTCTTTCGCAAACTGGCGAAGCGAAGCGCCGCTTCACCTGGCCGACCGGCACGCCGCAAATCGTGGCGCTGCTGCTGGTGCTGCTGGTGGATAGCCTGGTGGCTCCGCATTTTTTCCAGATCGTCGTGCAGGATGGCCGCCTGTTTGGTAGCCCGATCGACATTTTAAACCGTGCCGCGCCCGTGGCGCTGCTGGCGATTGGTATGACGCTGGTCATTGCCACCGGCGGGATCGACCTCTCCGTCGGTGCGGTAATGGCGATTGCGGGCGCCACCGCCGCCTCGATGACCGTCGCCGGGCACAGCCTGCCGGTGGTCCTGCTGGCCGCGCTGGGTTCCGGCGTGCTTGCCGGGCTGTGGAACGGCATTCTGGTTGCGGTGCTCAAGATCCAGCCGTTTGTCGCGACGTTGATTTTGATGGTGGCCGGGCGCGGTGTGGCGCAGCTTATCACCTCCGGTCAAATCGTCACCTTTAACTCCCCGAGCCTGGCGTGGATCGGCAGCGGTAATTTTCTGTTCTTCCCGACGCCGGTGATCGTCGCGCTGTTGACGCTGGTGGTGTTCTGGCTTTTCACCCGCAAAACGGCGCTCGGGATGTTCATCGAAGCGGTGGGGATTAACATTCGGGCCGCGAAAAACGCCGGGGTAAATACGCGGCTGATGGTGATGCTGACTTACGTGCTGAGCGGCGTCTGTGCTGCGATTGCCGGGGTGATCGTGGCCGCCGATATTCGCGGAGCGGATGCCAATAACGCCGGACTCTGGCTCGAGCTGGATGCGATCCTCGCGGTGGTTATCGGCGGTGGATCGCTGATGGGCGGACGTTTTAATCTGCTGCTCTCGGTGGTGGGAGCGTTGATTATTCAGGGTATGAATACCGGTATTTTGCTCTCCGGGTTCCAGCCGGAGCTGAATCAGGTCGTCAAAGCGGTCGTGGTGCTTATCGTGCTTATCGTGCAGTCGCCGCGCTTTATCACTCTCATTAAGGGGTTCCGCGGTCATGATAAAACGTAATTTGCCGTTAATGATCACGCTGGGTGTGTTCGTGCTGGGGTACCTCTACTGCCTGACCCAGTTCCCGGGCTTCGCCTCCACGCGGGTGATTTGCAACATCCTGACCGACAACGCCTTTTTAGGCATTATCGCCGTCGGCATGACGTTTGTGATCCTCTCCGGCGGGATCGACCTCTCCGTTGGGTCGGTGATCGCCTTTACCGGCGTGTTCCTTGCCAAGGCGATTGGCTTTTGGGGGATTTCGCCGCTGCTGGCTTTTCCGCTGGTGCTGGTCATGGGCTGCGCGTTCGGCGCCTTTATGGGGCTTTTGATCGATGCGCTGAAAATCCCGGCCTTTATCATCACCCTCGCCGGGATGTTCTTCCTGCGCGGCGTGAGCTATCTGGTGTCGGAGGAGTCAATTCCGATTAACCATCCGATCTACGACACGCTCTCCAGTCTGGCGTGGAAAATCCCCGGCGGGGGGCGCCTGAGCGCAATGGGGCTGCTGATGCTGGGCGTGGTGGTGATCGGGATCTTCCTCGCCCACCGTACCCGATTTGGTAACCAGGTTTATGCCATTGGCGGCAGCGCCACGTCCGCGAACCTGATGGGAATTTCCACGCGCAGCACGACTATTCGCATCTACATGCTTTCGACCGGGCTGGCCACCCTCGCGGGGATTGTATTCTCGGTTTATACCCAGGCAGGCTATGCCCTGGCGGGGGTGGGCGTTGAGCTGGACGCCATTGCCTCGGTAGTGATTGGCGGTACGCTGCTCAGCGGCGGAGTGGGGACAGTCCTCGGCACGCTGTTTGGCGTGGCGATCCAGGGGCTGATTCAGACCTATATCAACTTCGACGGCACGCTCAGCTCCTGGTGGACCAAAATCGCCATCGGCATTCTGCTGTTTATTTTTATCGCGCTCCAGCGCGGCCTGACGGTGCTGTGGGAGAACCGCCAGAGCTCACCTGTTACCCGGGTGAATACATCTTTAACAGAGCGATAACATGCTGAAATTGCTTAAACTCTAAACATTTTCCGGTAGCGGCCGATATTCTTTTTTTATGCCCAGAAATATCTCGCTACCGGAAATAACATCATGCTTAAAACGCTATCGATTCGTACCGGCTTGCTCTCTTTACTGGCCGTTATGACCCTTCTGCTGCTGATTGTCAGCGGCATCGGCATTTATGCCCTTACACAAAGTTCCGCTTCTCTCCAGCGCATCAATCATCTTCAGGGTGAACAGATGGTGCAGCTGAATGCCGGCTATACGCTGATCCTGCGCGCGCGTAACGAAGCGGGGCAGGCCGTCCGCATGATGGAGGTCGGCCTGCTGGACGATGCGGCCAGGGCGGTCAAAACCATTAACCAGGAAGTGGCGCTGGCACAGAAAACGCTGAAGGACGTGATCGGCAGCGGCGTGGCGGATGAGCAGGGGCAAAAGCTGCTGGATAACGTTGCCGCGAGTCTGGCGGTGTACAACCAGCAGGGTATCAGCCCGATGCTGAAAGCCCTGAACGAGCAAAGCGCGGACAGCTATTACGATCTGCTGGAAAACAAGCTGGTCCCGGTGGCGAAGCAGTTTGATAACGATATGCAGGCGTTCCAGGCATGGAGCGAGGCGCGCGGTAAAGCGGAGGTGAGCGCTGTGCAGGCGAGTAAAACCCGCGTGCTGATCCTGATTATCGTCGCGGCGCTGCTGACGGCTGGCATTATCGTGCTGGCCTGGCTGGTGCTGCGCCATATGCTGCTCAAGCCGCTTTCAGCCTCGATTGCCCAGCTGGAACATGTGGCGGCCGGGGATTTAACCCATACCCTGAACGCGCCGGCGAGCCAGGAATTTAATCGCCTTAACGCGGCGATCGAAGGGATGCGCCAGTCGCTGATGGACTCGGTTCTGCGGGTGCGTGACGCCAGCTCGCAGATTGATACCGGCAGCCGCGAGCTGACGGCCGGGAATATGAACCTGGCCCAGCGCACGGAATCCACCGCCACCTCGCTGGAGCAGACGGCCGCCAGCATGGAAGAGATCACCGCCACGGTGAAACTTAACGCCGATAACGCCGAGCAGGCGCACCAGCTGGCGAAGTCGGTCTCCGATACCGCCGATCACGGCAGTGAAATGGTCTGCTATGTCATTGAGAAGATGCGCGACATCTCCGGCAGTTCGGCGCGCATCGCCGATATCCTGAGCGTCATCGACGGCATTGCCTTCCAGACCAATATTCTGGCGCTGAACGCCTCCGTTGAAGCGGCGCGTGCGGGTGAGCAGGGGCGAGGTTTTGCGGTCGTGGCGGGTGAGGTGCGTAATCTCGCCAGCCGCAGTGCTGATGCGGCGAAAGAGATCCGCTCGCTTATCAGCGATTCGCAAACCCACGTGAACGAGGGCAGCGAGCTGGCGCAGCAGGCCGGTGAGACGATGGACGAGATCGCCACCGAAGTACTGCGTATGACCAAACTGATGCGTGAAATTGCGACGGCGTCCCAGGAGCAGAGCCGCGGTATTGAGCAGGTGAATATCGCCGTCAATCAGATGGATGAAACGGCGCAGCAAAATGCGGCGCTGGTCCAGCAATCATCTGCGGCAACTCGTTCCCTGGAGGAACAGTCGCGCGAGCTGATGGAAGCGATGGCCTCCTTCAAGCTGACGATGCAAACGGTCTGAAAAAAAGGGGAGCCTGCCTGGCTCCCCTTTTCGTGCGTTACGCGTCCGGGAATTCGCGGATCATGCGTTCAACGTCATCCACCATATGGCGGTTGCCGACGAAGAATGAACGGCGCTGGTGCAGGCTTTCCGGCACGATATCCAGAATACGCTCTTTACCGTCGCTCGCCTTGCCGCCTGCCTGTTCGGCCAGGAATGCCATCGGGTTGCACTCGTACAGCAGACGCAGTTTTCCGTCCGGGTGGCTGGCGGTGCTTGGGTAGAGGTAAATACCGCCCTTCAGCAGGTTACGGTGGAAATCCGCCACCAGCGAGCCGATGTAGCGCGAGGTGTATGGGCGCTGGGTGGCTTTATCCTCTTCCTGGCAGAATTTGATGTACTTCTTCACGCCGTTCGGGAATTTGATGTAGTTGCCTTCGTTGATGGAGTAGGTGTTGCCCTTCTCCGGGAAGTGCATACGCTCCTGGCACAGGCAGAACACGCCCAGGGACGGATCGTAGGTAAAGGCGTGTACGCCGCAGCCGGTGGTGTACACCAGCATGGTGGACGAGCCATACACCACATAACCGGCAGCAACCTGTTTACTGCCCGGTTGCAGGAAGTCTTCTTCCGTCACCGGTGTGCCAACCGGCGTGACGCGACGGTAGATGGAGAAAATGGTACCGACAGAAACGTTAACGTCGATGTTGGAGGAGCCGTCCAGCGGATCCATCAGAACAACGTATTTCGCGTGTTCACACCCTTCGAATACGACGATCTCATCTTCTTCTTCAGAGGCGATACCCGCAACGATGTCGCGCGCGCGCAGTGCAGCTTTCAGTTTTTCATTGGCGAACAGGTCGAGTTTCTGCTGAACCTCACCCTGAACGTTCTCGGCACCGCTGGCACCCAGGATATCGACCAGACCGGCCTTGTTGATATCGCGGTGGATGATCTTAGCGCCCAGCTTTATTGCCGACAGCAAAGCAGTGAGCTCACCCGTAGCATGAGAGAACTCGTGCTGCTTTTCGACAATAAATTCACCTAACGTTTTCATAACACTTTCCCTGCATCTTATGTTGAGTAAAGCGGTTGATGTCCAACAATCTTAACAAACATTCAAATATTAGCGCAGAGGTGAATCGCGCCAGCAAAATACGGATTTACCTGAAATGCGTTTCACAGCCGCTGACATGTGAGTAAAATGTGCGCCACATTGAAGAAGGATAGTGACGTATGCGCATTCATATATTGGGGATTTGTGGCACTTTCATGGGCGGACTGGCAATGCTGGCGCGCTCGCTGGGCCATGAAGTGACAGGTTCGGACGCCAATGTGTATCCGCCGATGAGCACGCTGCTCGAGAAGCAGGGAATTTCTCTGATTCAGGGATATGACGCCAGCCAGCTGGAGCCGCAGCCGGATCTGGTGATCGTGGGTAACGCCATGACCCGTGGGAATCCATGCGTTGAAGCGGTGCTGGAACGCAATATCCCGTACATGTCTGGCCCGCAGTGGCTGCATGATTTTGTCCTGCGCGACCGCTGGGTTGTCGCCGTTGCCGGGACGCACGGCAAAACCACCACCGCCGGTATGGCGACCTGGATCCTCGAAGCCTGCGGCTACAAGCCGGGCTTCGTGATCGGCGGCGTACCGGGGAATTTCGACGTCTCCGCGCGTCTGGGCGACAGCCCGTTCTTTGTGATTGAAGCGGATGAATACGACTGCGCGTTCTTCGACAAGCGCTCCAAGTTCGTGCATTACTGCCCACGCACGCTGATCCTCAACAACCTTGAGTTCGATCACGCGGATATCTTTGACGACCTGAAAGCGATTCAGAAACAGTTCCACCATCTGGTGCGCATTGTTCCGGGTCAGGGCCGCATTATCCTGCCGGAGAACGACATCAACCTGAAGCAGACTATGGCGATGGGGTGCTGGAGCGAGCAGGAGCTGGTTGGCGAGCAGGGGCACTGGCAGGCGAAAAAGCTCAACGCGGATGCCTCCGAATGGGAAGTGCTGCTCGACGGTGAGAAAGTGGGCGAGGTGAAGTGGGGCCTGGTGGGCGAGCACAACATGCACAACGGCCTGATGGCGATCGCCGCGGCGCGTCACGTGGGCGTACTGCCTGCGGATGCCGCCAATGCGCTGGGCTCGTTTATCAACGCCCGTCGCCGTCTGGAGCTGCGCGGTGAAGCCCACGGCGTGACGGTGTATGACGATTTCGCGCACCACCCAACGGCCATTCTGGCGACGCTTGCCGCATTGCGTGGCAAAGTTGGCGGCACCGCGCGCATTCTGGCCGTGCTGGAACCGCGTTCGAACACCATGAAAATGGGCATCTGCAAAGACGATCTCGCACCGTCCTTAGGGCGTGCCGACGAGGTCTTCCTGCTGCAACCGCAGCATATTCCGTGGCAGGTGGCCGAAGTGGCAGACGCCTGCATTCAGCCGGCGCACTGGAGTGCGGACGTGGATGTCTTAGCGGATATGGTGGTGAAAGCCGCACAGCCTGGCGATCACATTCTGGTGATGAGCAACGGTGGGTTTGGTGGGATCCATCAGAAGCTGCTGGACGGTCTGGCGAAGAAAGCCGCGGCCGCAGAGTAAAAAAAGCCCGGTGGCGCTAGCGCTTACCGGGCCTACATTTTTTCGCACGACCTTGTAGGCCGGATAAGGCGTTTACGCCGCCATCCGGCGCAAACCCGCACAGATTACTCTTCGTTCTCAGACAGCTCGCGCAGATACTGGAAAATCAGGCGCGCAGACTTCGGCGGCTTATTCCCTTCTTTCTCTTTCTTCGCGTTGCGGATAAGCGATCGCAGCTGCTGGCGGTCGGCATTCGGCCACAGGTTCAGCACTTCAGGTACTGCGTCATCACCCTGCTCGATCAAACGATCGCGGATCTGCTCCAGCTTATGGAACAGCGCAACCTGCTGGTTGTGGCGGTTTTTCAGTTTGTCCAGCGCCTGACGGATCGGCTCCACGTCGCGCTGACGCAGCAGTTTCCCGATAAGCTGAAGCTGGCGGCGACGCCCTTCTTTTTTGATTTTCTGTGCCAGTTCAATGGCATCACGCAGATCCTGGTCGAGCGGGATCTTATCCAGCGCGTTTTTACCCAGTTCTACCATTTCTGCGCCAAGCTGTTTTAACTCTTCGGCGTCACGTTTAATTTCACTTTTACTGACCCAGATGATCTCATCATCTTCGTCTTCGATGTCATCACCGGGAACGTCGTCGAGCCAGTCTTCGGGCTGCTTAGTCATGTCAGGCTCCTTAAAAAAAGAGGCTAATGTTACCAGTTAAGACGCGCACTGAAAAACGGTTCTCTGTTAGACTTCACTTAACTCTCTCTTACAGTATGGCATTTGCGATGAAAGTAACCTCACAAGTTGAAGCGCAGCGTAAGATCCTGGAAGAAGCCGTCTCCACCGCGCTGACGCTCGCTTCAGGTAAATCAGATGGCGCCGAAGTGGCGGTCAGCAAAACCACCGGCATTAGCGTGAGCACCCGCTATGGCGAAGTGGAGAATGTAGAATTTAACAGCGATGGCGCGCTGGGGATCACGGTGTATCACCAGAATCGTAAAGGCAGCGCGTCGTCTACCGATCTCAGCCCGGATGCCATCGCCCGTACGGTGCAGGCGGCGCTGGATATCGCGCGTTACACCTCCCCGGACCCTTACGCTGGCGTGGCCGATAAAGAGCTGCTGGCGTTTGACGCGCCGGATCTCGATCTGTTCCATCCCGCGGAAGTGACGCCGGACGAAGCCATTGAGCTGGCCGCGCGAGCCGAGCAGGCCTCTTTGCAGGCTGACAAACGCATCACCAATACCGAAGGCGGCAGCTTTAACAGCCACTACGGCATCAAAGTGTTTGGTAACTCCCATGGCATGTTGCAGGGGTACTGCTCAACCCGTCACTCGCTTTCCAGCTGCGTCATTGCCGAAGAAAACGGCGATATGGAGCGTGATTACGCGTATACCATTGGCCGCGCGCTAGGAGATTTGCAGTCTCCGGAGTGGGTGGGAAAAGCGTGCGCCGAACGCACGCTGTCACGCCTTTCGCCGCGTAAACTCTCCACCATGAAAGCGCCGGTCATTTTTGCCAACGAAGTGGCAACCGGCCTGTTTGGTCATCTGGTGGGAGCGATTGCGGGCGGTTCGGTGTACCGTAAATCGACTTTCCTGCTCGACTCGCTGGGCAAGCAGATCCTGCCGGAATGGCTGACCATCGAAGAGCACCCACACCTGCTGAAAGGGCTGGCCTCTACGCCGTTCGACAGCGAAGGCGTGCGCACGGAACGTCGTGATATCGTGAAAGACGGCATTCTGACCCAGTGGCTGCTGACCAACTACTCCGCGCGTAAGCTGGGGCTGAAAAGCACCGGGCACGCGGGCGGCATTCATAACTGGCGCATTGCCGGACAGGGCCTGAATTTTGAACAGATGCTGAAAGAGATGGGCACCGGCCTGGTGGTCACCGAGCTGATGGGGCAGGGCGTGAGCGGTATCACCGGCGACTACTCTCGCGGCGCAGCGGGCTTCTGGGTCGAAAACGGTGAAATTCAGTATCCGGTGAGCGAAATCACCATCGCCGGCAACCTGAAGGACATGTGGCGCAATATTGTTACGGTCGGTAACGATATTGAAACACGCAGCAATATTCAGTGTGGTTCTGTATTACTGCCGGAGATGAAAATCGCCGGGCAATAATCCCCGTAAAAGCGTGATTAATAATAAAAAAAGGAAGTGAGCAATGCGTAAACACCTGTTAGCGATCGTCGCGGCTTCAACGCTGGTTCTTGGCTCGTCTGCGTTTGCTGCCGATCTCGAAGACAACATGGACATCCTCAGTGAAAACCTGAAGGTGGTGCAGAAAACGGACAATGCGGCGGACATGAAAGACGCATTGACTAAAATGCGTGAAGCCGCGCTGGATGCGCAAAAAGCGACGCCGCCGAAGCTGGAAAGCAAAGCGGCAGACAGCGCCGAGATGAAAGACTACCGCCACGGTTTTGACGTGCTGGTCGGCCAGATTGACGGCGCGCTGAAGCTGGCGAACGAAGGCAAAGTGAAGGAAGCCCAGGCGGCAGCCGATCAGTTTGTCGCGACCCGCAACACGTACCACAAAAAGTATCGTTAATTGGGTGCCTGAGCTGTACGTCCTCTCCCCGTATGCGGAGGCGCATGATGCGCCCCCGCATCGTTGCTCCCTACTTGCCGGAGCGACAATCCATCCGCGCTGTCACTTCAAGCGAGCCGTTACGAAAACGGATCTCGCACAGTGTTTTCCTCGTCACCAGCGTTAAGATGATTATTGTCAAAGAAATAATCATCAAAACCCCGATACTTGGGTTTCTGCGTTTCATGGATGCCTCCTTGCTTTTAAGCGGGCGAGGTAGCGAACTCCACGGTGTGACGTGTCGTTTCGAGCCCCCGCCCTGATTTTTTATCAGGCGGGGCTTTCCACTTTCCGTCCCATGCCTGAGACGGTCAGTCTCAAGCACCCGCCGCCACTCTAGCGGATCCCCATAAGAAAACCTTATCCACGTCACATTTCTACGAGCCTGCTCGTAATCTTTTCCACTCCGCTTACCAGTCTAATGCCGCGTAATAGCGTGATATTCATCACGTAAATCCAGCGATTTATACAGATTCACCGCATTTATGTGGCACAGATCACTGCCGCTGCTCGCCTTTCCACTTCGAAGTGGAAAACAACTCGCTACAAACAATTCCCCCTCGACGTTAGTTTTATTCCAGAGCCATTAACGGGGTAAGACGAGTGATTAACGGAGCGGTAATGAACGACGTTGGGGAACAGGCGGTGCAAACAGAACAGCTCGCGAATACCATGCTTCAGCAGGTCTACGCCCTGCTGGCCCGGCACAACATCATTCCCAACGCGGTACAGGAGCAGATGCTGACCTCCCACGTTCGCGCAATGGCGCACCGGTCCGTGACCGGCGAGCCGCTGCCGGAGGTTGAAGCAGAGCTGTTCGACGAAATTTCACCAGATTCAATGCAACTCGCCCGTGAAGTGGTAGCGCAGTTCGGCAACCTTCCTGATGAAGAGGCCTGGCTGCTCTCCGTTCACTTCGAAGTCGCGAAAGACAACCTTTAAGGAGCAACACATGGAACAGATTACAGTCGTGATTGGCGATCGCCTGGGTAAAGGTCAGAAAGTGGCTGCGGGTGTGGAAAAAGCCGGCGGACGCGCGGTTGTCGTACCGGGCATGGCAGCGGATATGAAGCTCGGTGACGTGATGAAAGCAGAAAACGCCACCTTCGGGATCTCCTTCTGCGGCAGCGGCGGCGCGGGCGCCATCACCGCTCAGACCAAATATGGCTACAAGGCCAAATACGGCATGCGCTCCGTGGATGAGGGGGTGACCGCCATCAACGAAGGCTGCAACGTGCTGGGCTTTGGCTTTATGGATAAAGAAGAGCTGGGCGAGCGTCTGGTACAGGCGTGGCAGAAGAAATACGGCGCGTAAGCATGAAAGAACAGTTCACAACCACGGTGAGAGTGAAGGGGAAGGGCGACGCCAAAGCGCGCGCCTTTGCCGACGCCCTCAACCACGTTCAGGCTGCGGTGATGAAAGCCTCACCGCATATCTTACTGCGTATTGAGCCACAGGATGTGCAGGTTGTTCAGGCGCAAGAAGCGGTGCGAAAAGAAGCGTTTCTGTTCTTCTTTTTGCGCCGGGAAAGACGCACCTACAGCGTGGAGCTGGATGTGACCGTCAACGTGACCGCCATCAATCTCGACCAGGTGGATTTCGTCACGCAACGCTGATTATTCATAAAAGGGCAGACTGATGTTCTTAATTATATTAATAAAATCGCTCATCATTGGCGGCCTGGTTGGCGTCGGTGTTGGCGCCGGGGCTGCACGCATGTTTCATGCGCCTACCACTCAGGGTATGGGCGCGTTTCGTACGTTGGGGGAACTGAACTCCTGCGAAGGGGATCCGGCGTCCCACTTCTCCTTTGGGTTAGGTTTCTTCTTTAACGCCTGGGCCTCTTCCGTGGCCGCAGGTGCCTTCACACAGGACGTTGACCACCGCATCATCCCGAACTGGGGTGCTGCTGCACTGATGATTAAAAACCGTAACGTCGGTGAAACGCTGCATGACCCGCGCAAAATGGCGATTGCCTGCGGCATCATCGGCATGATTGTCGTGACCTTCCTTAACCTGACCGCCTCCTCCGTTCCGGCAGCGCTTCAGGTGACCGCCGTGAAGGTGCTGGTACCGGCGGCGAACCTGCTGGTCAACACCGTGATGCCGGTGATCTTCTGGCTGGCGGCCATCGACGCGGGTAAAAAATCGGGCTTCTGGGCCACCATCTTTGGCGGCGCGGCACAGCTGATCATGGGTAACGCCGTACCGGGTCTGGTACTGGGTATTCTGATTGGTAAAGGTGTTGAAGAGAGTGGCTGGAACCACGTCACCAAAGTGATGATGGCGGCGATCGTCCTGCTCTTCGTGCTGAGCGGCTTCTTCCGCGGTTTCGACATGAAGATGATCGAATCCTTCCATCTGACCGTGCCGAACTGGCTCGACATGATCCACAACTCGCTCAGCGGTAAATAACAGGAGCCTCTAAATGGAACAGAATAAAGGTTTTTGGTATGCCGACTGGTCGTTCCCGATCTTCGTTGGCCTGCTCTCCTCCGGCGTCTTCGCCGGGACGCACATGTACTACCTCTACGGCATCGGCGCGTTTAACGAAGTGGCCTTCGTGGCGATGCTGAAAGCGGGAATCGATACCGGCGTCTACGGCGCGGTGGCGGCATTTGGCGCGAGCTTCCTGTTCGCCCGTATTATCGAAGGCTCGCTGGTGGGTATTCTCGATATCGGCGGTGCGATCCAGACCGGCGTGGGCCTCGGCGTTCCGGCGCTGCTGCTGGGCGCGGGGATCATGTTCCCGGTGACCAACTTCATTGCCGCGCTGATTACCGGCCTGGTGATTGGCCTGGCGATTGGCTACGTCATCATCCTGGCGCGTAAGTTCACCATCAATCAGAGCAACTCCACCTACGGCGCAGATGTGATGATGGGCGCGGGTAACGCCTCCGGCCGCTTCCTCGGGCCGTTGATTATCCTCAGCGCCATGACCGCCTCCATTCCAATCGGCGTCGGTTCCATGGCAGGCGCGCTGCTGTTCTACATCTGGCAGAAGCCGATTACCGGTGGCGCCATCCTCGGCGCAATGATTTTGGGCTGGCTGTTCCCGGTCGCCCTTTAATACCCGCGGGCGCTTCGGTGCCCGCTTTATCAGGAGATCCTCATGTTTGATTTACTCCTGCGCCGTGCGCGCCTCGCCGACGATACCCTGACCGATATCGCCATCCAGGACGGGAAGATTGCCGCGACAGGCGACATTGACGCTCCCGCCCGCAAAACGGTTGAGCTGAACGGCGACGTGTTCGTCAGCGCGGGCTGGATTGACTCCCACGTCCACTGCTACCCGAACTCCCCGATTTACCACGACGAGCCGGACAGCGTGGGCATTGCCACCGGCGTCACCACCGTGGTGGACGCGGGCAGTACCGGAGCCGACGACGTGGACGATTTTTACGCCATCACCCGCAAAGCCTCCACCGAGGTGTTTGCCCTGCTGAACATCTCCCGCGTGGGGCTGATCGCCCAGAACGAGCTGGCCAACATGGCGAACATTGACGCCGATGCGGTGAAGCAGGCGGTGACGCGCCACCCGGATTTTATCGTTGGCCTGAAGGCGCGCATGAGCAGCAGCGTGGTCGGTGAAAACGGCATCACCCCGCTGGAGCGCGCGAAAGCGATTCAGAAAGAGAACGGCGACCTGCCGCTGATGGTGCACATCGGCAACAACCCGCCTAACCTCGATGAGATTGCCGAACTGCTGAGCTCCGGCGACATCATCACCCACTGCTACAACGGCAAGCCTAACCGCATTCTGACGCCCTCCGGCGAGCTACGCGCCTCCATTACGTCTGCACTGAAGCGCGGCGTGCGCCTGGACGTCGGCCACGGCACGGCGAGCTTCAGCTTTGAAGTGGCGAAGCGCGCCATTGCGATGGGCATTCTGCCGCATACCATCAGCTCGGATATTTACTGCCGCAACCGCATCAACGGCCCGGTCGGCTCGCTGGCGAGCGTGATGTCGAAATTCCTCGCCATCGGCATGTCATTGCCGCAGGTGATTGACTGTGTCACGGCCAACGCCGCCGACGGCCTGCGCCTGGCGCGCAAAGGCCGCATTCAGCCTGGCCTCGACGCCGATCTGACGCTGTTTACGCTCAAGCGCCAGCCGACGGTGCTGACGGATGCCGAAAACGACAGCCTACAGGCTGAACACATTCTGATGCCGCTTGCCGCGATCCGCGCGGGCAAGGGCTACATGACCGAACAAGGGAGCACGGAACATGCCTTCGATTTATGAGAAGTACAACTTAAAGCAGGTTATCAACACCTCTGGCCGCATGACGGCGCTGGGTGTCTCCACGCCGCGCCCAGAAGTGGTGCAGGCGGCGATGGACGGCATGAATCACTATTTCGAGATGAAGGATCTGGTCAATAAAACCGGGGAATACATCGCGAAGCTGCTGGAGGTGGAAGGGGCGACGGTGGTCTCCTGCGCGTCGGCGGGCGTTGCCCAGTCCGTGGCGGCGGTGCTGGTGAAAGACAGCGACTGGCTGCTGGAAAACCTGCACGTCACACCGATTGAAAACAACGAAATCGTCCTGCCGAAAGGCCACAACGTGAACTTTGGCGCGCCGGTGGGCACCATGGTGGCGCTGGGCGGCGGCAAGCTGGTGGAGGCGGGCTACGCCAACGAATGCTCTGCCGATCAGCTGGCGGCGGCGATCACTCCGCGCACGGCGGCGATCCTCTACATCAAATCGCACCACTGCGTGCAGAAAAGCATGCTCAGCGTCGAGCAGGCGGCGGTCGTGGCGCGCAAGCACGATCTCCCGCTGATCGTCGATGCGGCGGCGGAAGAAGATCTGCACACCTACTACCGCTCCGGTGCCGATCTGGTGATCTACAGCGGCGCGAAGGCGATCGAAGGGCCAACCAGCGGGCTGGTGATCGGCAAAACCCAGTACGTTGAGTGGGTGAAGCGCCAGACGGCGGGCATTGGTCGCGCGATGAAAGTGGGCAAAGAGGGTATCCTGGGCCTGACCTGCGCCATCGAACACTACCTGACGGCGACCAAAGAGAGCGGGGCCGAGATGGTGGCGAAGATGACGCCGTTTATCGACGCGTTGAACACCCTGAACGGCGTGACCGCGCGCGTGGTCTGGGACAGCGCCGGTCGCGATATCGCCCGTACCGAGATTAAGTTCGACGAAGCCGCTACGGGCGTCGGCACGGGCGATCTGGTGGCGAAGCTGAAACAGGGCGAATACGCCATTTACTTCCGTGGCTATAAGGCCAACGAAGGGATTATCGAGGCGGACGTGCGCAGCGTGAATGCTGACCAGCTGAACATCGTGTACCGCCGCATTAGCGAAGTATTAGGACAGGAGAAAAAAGCATGAAACTGACCCCCAACTTTTACCGTGACCGCGTCTGCCTGAACGTGCTGGCAGGCTCAAAGGCCAACGCCAGCGCCATTTACGAGGCGGCGGAAGGTCATGTGCTGGTGGGCGTGCTCTCCAAAAATTACCCGGACGTGGCGAGCGCGGTTGCGGACATGCGCGAATACGCCGCGCTGATTGATAATGCGCTCTCCGTGGGGCTGGGCGCGGGCGACCCGAACCAGTCGGCGATGGTGAGTGAAATCTCCCGCCAGGTGCAGCCGCAGCACGTTAACCAGGTCTTTACCGGCGTGGCCACCAGCCGCGCGCTGCTGGGGCAGAATGAGTCGGTGGTCAACGGTCTGGTCTCCCCGACCGGCACCGTCGGGATGGTGAAAATCTCCACCGGCCCGCTGAGCAGCAACGCGCCTGACGGCATCGTACCGGTTGAAACCGCTATCGCCCTGCTGAAAGATTTCGGCGGCAGCTCCATCAAGTACTTCCCGATGGGCGGCCTGAAATGCCGTGACGAATACCAGGCGGTGGCGGAAGCCTGCGCCCGTCACGACTTCTGGCTGGAGCCGACCGGGGGAATCGATCTGGAGAACTTCGAGGCGATCTTGCAGATCGCCCTGGATGCGGGCGTGAGCAAAATCATCCCGCATATCTACAGCTCGATTATCGACAAGGCCAGCGGCGACACGCGTCCGGAAGATGTGCGCACGCTGCTGGCGATGACGAAGAAGCTGGTTAAGTAGAACCTGCCCCTCACCCCAGCCCTCTCCCCAAAGGGGAGAGGGTGTAATCGTCCCCTCTCCCCTTTGGGGAGAGAGTTAGGGTGAGGGGAAACAAACCGCACACACCCGAAGGAGCCACCATGCACACCCGTACCCTGCTTGTCGCTTCACTCTCTTTACTTGCTACCTCTGCAATCGCTCAAACCCAGTACGCCTGGGTGGGCACCTATAATCCGAACGGTGAAGGGCTGTACCGCTTTACCGTAGATCCGCAAACCGGTGCGCTGAACGATAAAACACTGGTGAGCAAACTGCCGAACGCCGCGCAGTTAACCGTCTCACACGACGGCAAAACGCTGTATCTGGCAAGCGAAGTGGAGCAGGGCGTGGTGCAGGCGCTGCGCATCGGTGATAACGGCGCGCTGAACGAGCTGAATCAGGTGTCCTCCGGCGGCGCGGGGCCGGTGTATCTTTCCCTGACGCCGAACGGCAAACATCTGCTGGTGGCAAACTACGTCAGCGGAACTGTCGCGGTGCTGCCCGTTAACGCAGACGGCAGCCTGGGCGATGCTACGGACACCCATCAGGACAAAGGCGAACCGGGCGCGGCGAAGCCGGAAGCTGCCGTCGAAGGCAGTTTCGCCATCAGCGATCATAACGGCCCACATGCGCACATGATCGCCGCCGATCCGGGCGGGAAATACGTTTTTTCCACCGATCTGGGGCTGGATCGCATCTATCAGTACCGTTTTGACGATCAAACCGGGAAGCTGACTCCGAACGATCCGCCATTTATCAGCGCCTCCTCAAAAGGGGCCGGGCCGCGCCACTTCGTCTTTACGCCGAAAGGCGATGCCCTGTGGCTGATTAACGAAGAGGCGTCTACGCTCACCCATTATGCGCTGGACAGTAATGGCAGGCTGAAAGAGGGTAAAACGGTTTCAGCCCTGCCGGACGGTTATAAAGGCACCAGTTTTGCTGCCGGGCTGGCGCTAAGCGCCGACGGGAAACAGCTGTATGTCGCTAACCGTTTGCATAACAGCATCGGGCACTTTACCGTAACGGCGGAGGGTACGCTGACGCATCAGGATGATGTCTGGACGCGCGGCGACTATCCGCGCACCCTGACGCTCGATAAGCAGGGTCGCTGGCTGTACGTCATGAACCAGCGCAGCGACAACATTACCCGTTTCCGCGTGGCGCCGGACGGCAAGCTGAGCGCCGAGCCAGACTATACCCCGGTCGGCAGCCCATCCCAGATGGTCATTTCACCCTGAGCAGTAAGAGGACAACGACGTGCGATTTCCGAACCAACGTTTAGCGCAACTTTTCGATCTGTTGCAAAACGAGACGCTGCCACAGGATGAGCTGGCGCAGCGGCTGTCGGTCTCCACGCGAACCGTCCGGGCGGATATCACCGCCCTGAACGCGCTGCTGGCCAGCCACGGCGCGCAGTTCATTTTGAGCCGGGGCAACGGTTATCAGCTCAAAATTAATGATGTGGTGCGCTATCAACAATTGCAGGCGTCCCACCCGCGCGCGCTGCGTATTCCGCGAACCGGACCGGAGCGCGTGCACTATCTGGTGGTGCGTTTTCTGACGTCAGCCTTTTCCCTCAAGCTGGAGGATCTGGCCGATGAGTGGTTCGTTAGCCGGGCCACGTTGCAGAGCGACATGGTGGAAGTGCGCGAGTGGTTTCACCGTTACAACCTGACGCTGGAAACCCGCCCGCGCCACGGCATGAAGCTGTTTGGCAGCGAGATGGCGATCCGCGCCTGCCTGACCGACCTCCTGTGGGAGCTGGCGCAGCAGGACAGCCTGAACCCGCTGGTGACCGACGTGGCGCTGAACGCGGGCGTAGCGGAAAAGATGGTGCCGGTGCTGCACGATGCGCTGACGCGCCATCACATTCGCCTGACCGACGAAGGGGAGCTATTCCTGCGCCTGTACTGCGCGGTGTCGGTGCGGCGCATCAGCGAGGGGTATCCGCTGCCGGAATTCCACGCGGAGGACGTGGAAGAGAACGTGCGCGAGGCGGCGAAAGATATCGCGGTGGCTATCCAGGAGCTGGCGGGCAAAGCGCTTTCGCCGTCAGAAGAGAGCTGGCTGTGCGTGCACATTGCGGCGCGGCAGATCCAGGAGATCGCCCCCAGCGCGATTAACGCCGACGACGATGAAGCGCTGGTCAACTACATTCTGCGCTACATCAACACCCACTATAACTACAACCTGCTGAGCGATGAGCAACTGCATGCAGATCTGCTCACGCACATCAAAACCATGATTACCCGCGTGCGGTATCAAATCATGATCCCCAATCCGCTGCTGGATAACATCAAGCAGCACTACCCGATGGCGTGGGATATGACCCTCGCGGCGGTGTCGAGCTGGGGCAAATACACCCCGTATGTGATCAGCGAAAACGAAATTGGTTTTCTGGTGCTGCATATCGGCGTCGGGCTGGAGCGCCATTACAATATCGGCTACCAGCGCCAGCCGCGGGTGCTGCTGGTGTGCGACGCCGGTAACGCGATGGTGCGCATGATCGAGGCGGTACTTCAGCGTAAATATCCGCAGATTGAGGTGACGCGCACGCTCACCCTTCGTGAGTACGAGCTTGCCGATGCCATTGGCGAAGACTTCGTGATCTCCACCGCCCGCGTGAGCGAAAAATCCAAACCGGTGGTGATGATCGCCCCGTTCCCGACCGATTATCAGTTAGAGCAGATCGGCAAGCTGGTGCTGGTGGATCGCACCCGCCCGTGGATGCTGGAAAAATACTTCGACGCGGCCCATTTCCGCATTCTCGACAAGCCTGTCGACCAGCAAACGCTGTTCCGCGAACTGTGCGGGCAGCTTGAAGGGGAAGGTTTTGTCGGCGCGGAGTTTCTGGAATCGGTTATCGAGCGTGAAGCCATCGTCAGCACCATGCTCGGCGACGGCATCGCGCTGCCGCACTCCCTCGGGCTGCTGGCGCAAAAAACGGTGGTCTACACCGTGCTGGCGCCGCAGGGCATTCAGTGGGGAGATGAAACCGCTCATGTCATCTTCCTGCTCGCCATCAGCAAAAGCGAGTACGAAGAGGCAATGGCGATTTACGACATCTTTGTCACCTTCCTGCGTGAACGCGCGATGGCGCGCCTGTGCCAGTGCGAGAATTTTGCGGCGTTTAAGGCTGAGGCGATGGAGAGTTTGAGTCGGTTTTGACGTTCAGGCGGACAGAGGATATCCGCCTTCATTCAACGCAGATGATGCACAACCTGGTTGCTGCTGCCGCGCCAGATAAGCATAGGATCTTTTAGATCCTGCACGAACTTGCCGTCGACCAGGACGTTAATCAGATCCACCACTTCCATCTGCTGCGCATTCAGTTCATCCAGCTTATAGCCCGTCCAGACCCAGATGTCTTTTCCTGCGCACTCGCGGCGGATGCGTTTTACCAGCTTCAGGATCGCCGGCACGTTTTGCGGATGGAGCGGGTCGCCGCCGGAGAGCGAGATCCCCTGGCGTTTGATGCGCGTGTCGTTCAGGTCGTTGATGATGCGGTCTTCCATCTCAGCGGTAAACGGCATACCCGAGTTCAGGCGCCAGGTGCTTTTGTTGTAGCAGCCGGGGCACTCGTGAACGCAGCCTGATACAAACAGGGTACAGCGGGTGCCGGGGCCGTTGACGATGTCGACGGGGTAGTACTGGTGATAGTTCATCGCGAATAACCACGCCGGGTGGCGCTGCGCTTACCCGGCCTACAAAAGAGAGCGGTCCGTAGGCCCGGTAAGCGCAGCGCCACCGGGCATTAACGTGGCAGCGGATTACCCGATCTGCCCATTCCCCAGATGTTTCACCCTGCGCTTCACCTCTTCCTGCTTACCGGCGTTAAACGGACGGGCATCCGGGCTGCCGAGGTAGCCGCACACGCGGCGGGTCACGGAGACGCGGGCTGCGTCGTGGTTACCGCATTTCGGGCAGGTGAAGCCTTTGCTGGTGCATTCGAACTCACCGCTAAAGCCGCACTCGTAGCACTCGTCAATTGGCGTGTTGGTTCCGTAGTACGGCACGTGCTGATAGCTGTAATCCCACACGTCTTCCAGCGCCTTCAGGTTGTGCTGAATGTTCGGGTACTCGCCGTAGCAGATAAAACCGCCGTTCGCAATGGGCGGATAGGCCGCTTCAAAGTCGATCTTGTCGTACGGGTTCACCTTCTTCTCCACATCGAGGTGGAAGCTGTTGGTGTAGTAACCTTTGTCGGTCACGCCTTCCACGATGCCGAACTCGGCGGTGTCCAGACGGCAGAAGCGATCGCAGAGGTTTTCGCTCGGCGTGCTGTACAGGCTGAAACCGTAGCCAGTTTCCTCTTTCCACTGGTCTACCGCATCGCGCAGGCGCTGCACAATCGCGATACCTTTCTCACGCAGGGCGTCGTTGTCATAGATGTGCTTGTCGCCAAACAGCGCGTTAATCGTTTCGTGAATGCCGATATAGCCAAGAGAGATCGATGCGCGACCGTTTTTGAAGATCTCCGACACATCATCGTCCGCCTTCAGGCGCACGCCGCAGGCTCCTTCCATATAGAGAATTGGCGCGACGCGGGCTTTCACCCCTTCAAGACGGGCGATGCGGGTCATAAGCGCCTTACGTGCCAGCTGTAAACGTTCATCCAGCAGCGTCCAGAAGGCCGCTTCATTCCCTTTAGCTTCCAGCGCGATGCGCGGCAGGTTCAGGCTGATGACGCCCAGGTTGTTGCGCCCGTCGTGGATCTGCTCGCCGTTCTCATCTTCGTACACGCCGAGGAAGCTGCGGCAGCCCATTGGCGTTTTAAACGAACCGGTGACTTTCACCACCTGGTCGTAGTTGAGGATGTCCGGGTACATACGCTTGCTCGCGCACTCCAGCGCCAGCTGCTTGATGTCATAGTTCGGATCGCCAAACTTGTGGTTCAGGCCGTCACGAATGGCGAACACCAGTTTCGGGAACACCGCCGTTTTACGGTTTTTACCGAGGCCGGAGATGCGGTTGCGCAGAATAGACTGCTGGATCAGGCGTGATTCCCAGCTGGTGCCGAGGCCAAACCCGAAGGTCACAAACGGCGTCTGGCCGTTGGCGGTGTGCAGCGTGTTTACCTCATATTCCAGCGACTGGAACGCGTCGTAGCACTCTTTCTCGGTGCGGGAACGGGCGTAACCGTCGGCATCCGGGATCTGCCACTCTTCCGCCGTTTTACGGTGTTTGTTGAAGCTCTCGGCCACGAACGGGGCCAGCACTTCATCGATGCGGTTAATGGTGGTGCCGCCATAGATGTGGCTTGCCACCTGGGCGATGATCTGCGCCGTGACCGCCGTCGCGGTGGAGATGGATTTCGGCGGCTCAATCTCGGCGTTACCCATTTTAAAACCGTGGGTCAGCATGCCTTTCAGGTCGATCAGCATGCAGTTAAACATCGGGAAGAACGGCGAGTAGTCGAGATCGTGATAGTGGATCTCACCGCGCTCGTGCGCAGACACCACGTCGCGCGGCAGCAGGTGCTGGCGGGCATAGTGCTTGGCGACGATACCGGCCAGCAGGTCGCGCTGGGTTGGGATCACTTTGCTGTCTTTGTTGGCATTTTCATTGAGCAGCGACGAGTTGGTTTGCTCTACCAGGCCGCGGATCTCCTGGTTCAGGCGACCGCGTTTCTCACGCTGGACGTCACGGTCGTGACGATACTCAATGTAGGCGCGCGCCAGCTGCTTGTACGGACCAGACATCAGCTGGTTTTCAACCGCGGTCTGGATCTCGTTGATATCCACCTGGCTGCGTTCATGCATCTGGCTGCTAACGACTTCTGCGACGGTGGCGCAGTAATCTGCGTCATCGACTCCCGCTGCTTTAGCTGCACGCAGAATGGCTTCTTTGATGCGCTCTGATTTAAACGGCACTTTACAGCCATCACGTTTCATCACATGCGGTGTCATGATCACTCCATTTTAAAAACAGGTTATCCACAAAGGTGGAGAAGTATTCACCGGACGTATTCCTCGCCGCGGCAAAGACTTCCCGCGTGCCCAGCTCGTGTTATCCACAATTCCGGCTAGCGTTCGCGCCGTCTTGTTGTTGGAATAGTAGACGATAAATACAAGATGTTGGGTCGGCGTGCATTTTAAGTGCTACATATAGTGATTTGCATCAAACAAGTTTGCGATTTTTTTGATGCAGAACAAAGTAAAAAGACGAGAGTACATACGGCGGGCGCTGGGGCAATTGTAAAGACTCGAAGGAAAAATCTGATTAATTATTCAACAAAAACAAGCGCTCAGCAGAGCCTGTGCTGAGCGCTGCTCGATTAACTCACCCCGCAGGCCCAGCTCAACCCTGCCTGCAAAAAGGCTACGGTAACGATGCAGCCCAGTACCAACGGGATGAGAAGAGAGCTTTCGGGGGCATCGTCCTGTTTTTGAGAACCTTCATTACTCAGCGCAGACATCGCCTCTTCCCGCGTACGCGCCGCCAGCAATTGCTCACGCACCCGCTCATCCGTGAGTCTGCTGGTCAGCGTCGTCAGCAGGTGCATATGCGTACTGCCTGCTTCCGCTGGCGGAATGGCGAGCAGGAAAACCATCCTCACCTCTTCATCACCCTCCAGCCCCGGCCAGCATATCGGATCGTCAAAGAGCGCCAGACAAAATGCCGCCTGTTGCACCGCCTCGGTTTTACCGTGCGGGACGGCGAGCGCTTCACCCAGCGCGGTAGGGCCTTCACTTTCACGTTGTAAAACGCTTTCGATAAATGCCTCTCGATCGTTGATGACCTTCCGCCTGGCGAGCGGCTCGGTGAGCCAACGGATCACTGCTTCCGGCGTACGTTGGGGCGGGTTGATAAACACCAGATCGGGATGCGTCAATGCCAGCAAGTTCATATTAAGCCTCAATCAAAAAATCGCAGGTTGCGGAGGGGAGGATCGCCGTTACCGGTTGCATCGGCTCTTCCAGATAGTTGATCTGCCGTAACACTGCCAGACTTTCCGGGACGGGAGCCGGTTGTGTCCCGGCGTTAAATACGCGTAAGACGGTGCCATGCAGCAGCTGCGCATGGGGCAGAGCGGAAAGGATGAGCGGCTCCGGCACGGTCAGTAGCGAGAACTCTGCCGGAAGCCTGCGCTCGGGCAGACGCAACGAAAAGCGCTCAAGACGGTGATCGAGCGTGTGTAGCGTTTGCCGTTGGTAGGTGAAGGGCTGTCCAGCCGCCTGATTTTCCAGCTGGCGCAGCGTGAGGTGGTCGGCGTTGTCGGCCAGCGCGACGGTGAATGAAAAGCGCAACGGTTTCAGCAACTGGGCATCAGGAGTCTCAACCACCGTATTATTGATGCCGGAGGCCCGACCCGGTCGCCATTCGAGATCGCTGCGTCCGAGCACGCCCGTCGATTTAAACATCGTCAGGGCAATAGCAGCGGGTTCGCTGCCGATAATCTGAAATTCTTTCATGCCACGGCTAGTCACAACCAGCGCTTTACCCGGTTCCGTGACAGCGATAATGCCCTCGCTGGTTTCGATATCCACGGGCTTCTCGCGATAGCGTTCTTGCCAGTGTTCACCGTCATATCCCGTTTCGCGCTGGATGATTGCGAAGGGCTGTGAGGCGATAGCGTGACGGGTGTGAACATCGCTGCCGATCAGTAAACGTAGCCGGTGATCGCAGTGGCTGTTTTCCAGCGAAGCCTCGACATACAGATTCGGATCGTCGTGGCGTAATTCGCAGACCAGACGAATGGATAACGGCGTTCGGGCCGTATCCTGACGGCTGGCGAGATCCTGCGGAAGACGCATTGTGGCCTCGACGGTCAGCTTTTCGACAAGCGGCGTTTTTACGCCGTCGACGAGCGTAAAATGCGAACAGCGCGTCGGCGCGTCGCCCGCAAGCGGTGAGAAATCGTAGCTGTCGCCCGCGTCCGCGCAGTCTTCAAAGGTAAAGAAAGAGGGGATACGTCTGCCGCTGCGTTTGTCATGCAGGGTAAGCGTTCCGGCATCCAGCGACAGTCGATAATGCGCATTCTCAATCTCGCTGCCCTTTATCTTTTCAGACGCCAGGAAAGGCGCAGGGTCTTCTTCAACGTTAACGGTGAGATAGCCGATCGGCGGCAGAACCGGTGTCTTTACCGCAACGTGCCAGCGGTAATAAGGGAGAAGGGGCGTCTCGCACTCGCCCTCGGCGGTAAGGGAGATCGCCGTTCCGCCGGGCAGAATGTCTCTTTCCAGGACGTCGAAAGGGATGGGCTGCCCCTGATGCGTCAGGGCGATATTATCCGCCCGGCTATACAGTGTGGCTATCACCACGCGCTGCGTTGGGGTAGCCAGCGAGTTAAAAATCAGCAGGTCGCCATCCTGAACGCAGGCGGCGGCCAGGGTTTTCACCACCAGATTCCACAGGCTATGGCACAGCTGTTCGGTTTGTTCCATACGATGCAGAATGTCGCGGTTGGTGGCATCGCTATTACAGCCGCCAATGGAATCGTGGGCATGGTTTCGCAACAGCTTTTTCCAGAGGGTGTCGACTACCGCGAGGTTGACCGGAATCCCCTGGTGACGCGCCATTGCGATTGTCGGCTCCAGCTGTCGCAGGATGAATTGTTCAACCTCATCGTTTTTCTTTTTGATGTCGTAGCGCACGGAGCCGATCGTTTTATGGATGCGGGTGTAGCGCGGCGATTTCAGCTCTCCTTCCAGGAGCTCAAACTGTTCACGCTGCGCGCGAAGGGTTTCTACATAACGCTCCAGAGAGCTGATGAAGTAACGGTCCTGATCCGGGGACTGTGCGCTGGCGACCTCCAGGATTTTCGGTAGCGCCGGGTCGATGCTGACCTGATCGCCGCCGCAGGGCAGGAGCAGGTCGTTTAGACCGGCCCGTGAACGCAAAAGTGTGGTCATCGGGTAGATTTTTCCCCGGAGATGGGAGGCTTCCGAACGCATGTTTTTAGCCGCGCCATAACCGAGCGCCATCGCACAGGCGATGACGGTCGCACCTGAGGGTGCGCGCCAGAGGAACTGGCTGCTTTTGGCGTGCCTGTCGTGATCGATACCGCGCCAGAATACGATATTGTCGATATTGCAGCCCTGCAAGATCGTGGGCATTTGCGCATTGTGGCCAAAGGTATCCGGAAGATACCCAACCTGCATCGCATGCCCCAGCGTCCGGGCAGAAAAAATGCCGTACTTCAGGTTGCGGATAATCGATTCGCCATGCACGTTGTAGGTGTCCGTCTGGGTATACCATGGCCCTACGAAGATCCTTTTTTCTCTGACCAGCTTTTCCAGCCTGGCGCGATAATCAGGATTGATGGCGAGAAAGTCCTCCACTACCGCCATCTGTCCGTCAAGGTGATAGCAGGTGTAAGCGGAGTCCTGCTCCAGCGTGTTGATGACGTCCGCAAAATTATATGACGCCAGCACCATGCTGTCCTGACGGGTGAAATACCACTCCTGATCCCAGTGCGTATGGGCAATGACGTGGATCTGATTCATGACGTTCCCCTTATCTGGCGTTCTTTGGGCTGACATAGAGCACGCCCAGGGCGCAAATCAGTGCGCCAATAAAGACGCTCGCCAGGTAGCCCGCCACGTTGGTTGCCAGCGGCCAGCCCCAGACGGCTGGCAGAGGCAGCGTCTGCTTCACGCCAAGGGTAAGGCGACCAGCGCGCCGGCGACGGCACCGGTCATGAACACCGGGATCAGACGTGGGTTTTTCAGGATGAACGGGATCGCGCCTTCGGAGATCCCAATCACGCCCAGCAACAACGAGGTGCTACCGACGGTTTTCTCTTCCTGGCTAAAGACATCCGGTAATCCAAAGCGGCCGTTGAGGAACGCAGCAAAGCCGACGCCAATGGAGGGGATCACGATGGAGAGTTCGCGGGCGGTTAAATCAAACGTCTCGCTCATGCCATTCAGGCCGAGCGCGACCGAGCCTGCCGCCTTGTTGACCGGACCGCCCAGGTCGAACGCGGTGCCCGCGGCAATCATCGCGGAATAGAACCCGCGCCCGGTGTCACCTGCCGAGGTAAAAAAGACCACCATCAGCTGGTTAAGCGAGCCAAAAATCGGGTTAATCAAATATTCCATGACCATCACCAGCGTAATGCCGGTGATCAGCGGGACGAGCAGCATGGTTTTAATTGTGGTGAGCTGCTGGCGGACGTGAATCGAATCATTGAGCCAGCGCACCAGATAGCCCACAAAAAAGCCGATACCAATGGCGCCGAAAAAGCCGGATGGCATAAAGCCTTCGATATCAAAGAAGCGCTTATAGACTTCGTCTGACATGATGCCGCCAATAAGACCGGGGATGAGTGCCGGTTTACCGGCAATGGAAAACGCCAGATACATCGCAAAAACGGGATACATGAACTTAATGGTCATAAAGCCCACTTTATCCAGCACGCTGAACGGCGAATGTTCGATGTTAATAAACTGCCCGGTTATTTTGGCCGTCGCCATCATCAGCCCGCCCATCACCACCACCGGCAGCATATAGCTGATGGCCGCCATAATATGGCCAATAAAAATCTGGTAAGCCGAACGCTGAAGATCGTCTTCTTGTGCGACAGTGGTGACGTTTTTTTCCTTTGCCAGCGCCTGACGCAGATAGCGATCGGTATGTTTGATCAGCTCTTGTGTGCGGGTTTGAAGGTGAGGAATGTTTTCAAAACGCTCGGCATCCTGAATGGGAACGTCGGTTGCCAGAATAATGGCCGTGGCGGAGGCGATATCCTGTTTTGTTAAGCGGTTTTTAACGCCGTCGCTGCCCTGCGTTTCGACCTTTACCTCAATATTGTGCTCGTTAGCCCATGCAATAATTTTATTCGCCGCCATAAAGGTGTGTGCGATACCTGTCGGGCAGGCCGTTACCGCGACAACTTTTTGTTTCGTCATTGTCATAATTCCCTGGATGTGAAAACAGGGGAAGTATAAAGAGAACCTAAAACAGTTTTTAATGTTTGCTAATACTAATTACGTATGGTGATACGCGTAAATGCAATGTGTGAAGCGCCTTCCAGAGACTATTTCTCTGTTGTGTTAATATCATCTCGGGATTAAACGGGGCGTAATAGATGAATTCATTCCAGGGAAGTGAACGTTTGATATTTGAATACATTCAGCATCATGCGTGTAATATTTCTAATATACCCAATAAACCTCAAGATGCAGGTTTGAGCACCTGAAAATGATCGTTAATTCGGGACGTCAGAAAACCCGCTATCCCCGGTAACGTATGGCTGAAAAATTCAGATATTGCATCCCTGAACTCCCTGCTGTTGCTGAAGTAGCGGTTATTCCGGGCATGTTCGTTCATTAACTTCCACATTCGTTCTATCGGATTCAGGTTCGGGCTGTACGGCGGGAGGTAATGAAGTTTTATATTTACCACCTCCGCCCAGTCTTTCACTAACTGTGAACGGTGATAACCAGCACCATCCAGAATAACATGAACTTTCTGCTGATAATCTGGATAAATTTTACGTATCTCATTGAAAAAACGAGATACGTTGTATTCATTAACCGTTTTATATTCGCAGATTAGCGGATGTTCCGGGGCCTTCAGATTCAGCGCCCCCATGATATTCAGCCGTGTACGACTACCTGTTGTTTTTACCGCTTTTCTCTGGCCTTTACGTATCCAGCCATAACCTATTTTGGTGGCCTGAGTCGGATGGACAGCATCAATAAAAAGAACCGGTTCATCACCTGCGGTGGCTTTGAGTTCCTCATAATATTCAATGAATTGCTTTTGTTTCTCTTCACTGAATTTATGCGGGACGCCTGACGGTTTTTTATAGGTGAAGCCGTTCCGGTGCAGCCACTTATTCATTCCCGGAATGCTGAAAACGATGTTCCATGTCCGCGCGACAAACGCGACAATATCACGGGTATGGTAAAATAAATTGTCGGATAAGTGGCTGATTAAAAAAGCCGTTTGTTCAGCGCTGAGTTTGCTGTCTGAGCCGCCATTTTCGGGCTTCAGCTTGCCTTTGTTCAGAAACTCGCTGATATGGTGGTCAACAGTAGTCTGATGCAGGCGTAAAGCCTGAGCGATCATGGCCGAACTCCAGCCCTCGGAGGCCAGAAGAATGGCTTTAATGCGATCGCAAACGCGCTTATCACGACTGGAGTCATGAAGACGCTCAAGTTCAGCTTTTTGTTGGTCAGTGATAAAGATTTTCATGGGGACAGCATGATCTCCTGTTGCTGAAAAATCAAGCGTCTTCAATGATCACGGGTATATATCGGCAAAAGAGATTGCCCGTGATACCTTTACCACGACAACATCCGTTAATCGTGTATGTAAAAAAATGGGCTATAAAAGCTATACCGAGCTTCGGTACCGTTTTTTACGCGACCATTTTACACCTGCACCTGCTACACCCGACGTGGGGCCGCAGCCGGATGATATTGTGACAGACGTGTCCAGGTTGCTTACGCATTCCAGCCATATCTATCTTTACGCACGGGGAGCCTCGCTCACCAGCCTCAACTACCTGTCGCGCTTTTTGTCGCTGGCGAGCCTGCCGCACCTTATTTTGAATGACATGCACCAGTTGACACGCGTATCGAAGGGGACGCTGGTGTTGATCAGTAAATCCGGGGAGACGCAGTCGCTGATTGAAATGGCGCGTAACGCGCTGCGCAAAGGGTTGAAGATTATTGCGATTACCCGTCAGGGGTCGACACTGGCGTCGATCTCAACGCTATGCTGGCCGTTACCAATCGACATTAACGCGGTTTCGCTGTATCAGCGGGAAGGGCAGCTTGAACTGTTAAGCGCCGTGGACCGTATCGGCTGTAGGCTGCTACAGCACGATACGGTGTAGTCAGGCCGTCAGAGCTGCTTCACTATTCCCAGACGTACGGCATAATCATTTTCATGGTTGCCGTCATTATTGATGTACGTTTTATCCAGTGAAACCAGTTCGACGTATGGCGTCCAGCCATCGTCGAGCTTGTAGTTGAACGCGACGGTATGCTCCCAGTAGGTGTCATCCCCGGTTCCCTGATCGACGTTATCCTGCCAGCGGAAGCGCGGGTTATAGGACATACCGAATTTGCCGATGTTATACGCGAACCAAATGTCGAACTGGTGTGACTGGCGGCGAGTATAACCGCTGCCGTCGAGTTCTTTATCGCTGTGCGCGTCATTGACGGTGTTATAGCGGTAACGGGCGGAGAGATTCAGACCGTTATCGAAGGCTTTCCAGCCCTGAATGAAGGGGCGGTAATGCGTATTGCTGGCGGTGAAAACCGTCACCATGCCAGGCGCAACGGCGAAACCATTTCCCAGATCAAAACGCCAGCGCGTTTCGATTTCCTGTGCCGCTTCCGTTAACCCCTTGTCGTCGGGATTATATCTGTCGGTATCACCAAAAAACGTATCATTATGGTTTTGTGCGGCTTCAACGGAGAAGTAAAAACCGTTATTCGCCTGATGCATGACCTTAATGCGTGAATCATTTACGTCTGAGCGCGTATTATGACCAAAGCGAAGGTCGACGGACGTATTCCCGCACCATCCCTGTGTGCTCAATAATAATGCGCTAATACACGTTGCTTTAATAATTATCTTTTTCATAATATCCTGCCGAGGTTATTTAATTGGCAGGCTATTTTTATTTTGAGTGCGCCATATTGTAAAAGTTATCGTCGTACATTTAGCGTATCGCTAAACATAAAAAAAGAGATACAGCATGCTGTATCTCCTGAGGTTTATTCCTGCACCCACCAGATAGCTTCAAACGGGCGCAATAGCAACGTATCGGGTCGGAAGGGAACCTCTTCATAGTTGCTGAGTGCCACCCGCCATGCTCCCTCTACGGGGACGGGCTGCCACTGCTGGCGCGCGTGGCTCAGGTTAGCCACCACCATCAGCGTTTGTCCCTGCCACTGGCGGCGGTAGCACCACAGGGAAGGGTGGTCAGGCAGGAGATCCTCATAATCCCCCCACGTCAGTACCGACAGGGTTTTGCGCAGGCGAATCAGCGACTGATAGGTGTAAAACACCGAATTGGGGTCGTCCAGCGCCGCGCGGGCGTTCAAGGTTTCGTAGTTGTCGCAGACGCCAATCCACGGCTCGGCCTCGGTAAAGCCCGCATTATGCGAGGCGTCCCACTGCATCGGCGTGCGGCCATTATCGCGTGACTTACTCGCCAGAATCGCCAGTAGTTCATCCGTATCGCGACCGTTAGCCCGCTGTTCGGCGAACATGTTCAGGCTTTCCACGTCGCGGTAGTCGGTGATACGGCTGAAATGCGGGTTGGTCATACCCAGCTCTTCACCCTGGTAGATATACGGCGTGCCCTGCATCCCGTGCAGCACCATGCCGAGCATTTTCGCCGCCGCCACGCGGTGTTCCCCTTCGTCACCAAAGCGCGACACGATGCGCGGCTGGTCATGGTTACACCAGAACAGCGCGTTCCAGGCTTTGTTGTGCATCCCCTGCTGCCAGTGGCGGAAAAGGGTTTTTAGCGCCACGAAGTCCGGCTTCGCCTTCGTCCATTTTTCGCCGCCGGGGTAGTCTACCTTGAGGTGGTGGAAGTTAAAGGTCATCGACAGCTCGCGGCCGTCAAGAGACGCGTACTGTTGGCAGTTCTCCAGCGAGGTGGAGGACATCTCGCCCACCGTCATCAGATTACGCGGCGTAAAGACGTCGCGGCTCATCTCCTGGAGATATTCGTGGATGCGCGGCCCGTCAGTGTAGAAGCGGCGACCGTCGCCGAGGGTATCGTCCGGGAAATCCTGATCTTTTGAAATCAGGTTAATCACGTCCAGACGCAAGCCGTCCACGCCGCGATCGGCCCAGAACTCGCACACTTTTTTCAGCTCGGCGCGCACCGCCGGGTTTTCCCAGTTGAGATCCGCCTGCTCCGGTGCGAACAGGTGCAGATAATACTGCTCGCTTTCGGCGTGCCAGCGCCAGGCGTTGCCGCCAAATTTGGAGCGCCAGTTGTTGGGAAGCGTATCCGGCGTACCGTCGCGCCAGATATAGAACTGGCGGTACGGAATCGCTTTATCCAGCGACTCACGGAACCAGGCGTGCTGCGTGGACGTGTGGTTAAAGACCATATCCAGCACGATGCGGATGCCGCGTTCATGCGCCCGGGCAACCAGCTCGTCAAAGTCGTCCAGCGTGCCGTAGGTCGGATCGATGGCAGTGTAGTTCGCCACGTCGTAACCGTTATCCACCTGCGGGGAGATATAAAACGGCGTCAGCCAGATGGCGTCAATGCCGAGGGTTTTCAGGTAGTCCAGGCGCTGCGTCACGCCGCGCAGATCGCCCGTGCCGCTGCCGGTGGTGTCCTGGAAACTCTTTGGGTAAATCTGATAGATGACGCCGTTCTGCCACCAGTGAGGAAGGGTATTCATAGTACGTTCCTGCAAATGCGAAGGGGCGCAACTGCGCCCCGAAAGAGAGAATTAAACAATCTGCAACGTGCCCTGACGGAACTTACGCTGGTAAACCACAGTAGTCAGCGCCATTGGGATGATAATCGCCACCGCCATCGCCAGCGCAAATACCTGCCAGAACGCGGGCTGAATGGAGAGGATACCCGGCAGGCCGCCGACGCCAATCCCGTTCGCCATCACGCTGTTCAGGCCGCACAGCAAGCCCGCCAGACCGGAGCCGATCATCGCGCAGAGCATCGGGAAGCGGTATTTCAGGTTGATACCGTACATCGCCGGTTCAGTGACGCCGAGGTAAGCGGAGATGGCAGCCGGAACGGAGATCTCTCGCTCGTTGTGCTTACGGCTGACGATGATGATGCCGGTTACCGCCGAGGCCTGCGCAATGTTAGACAGGGCGATGATCGGCCAGACAGGCGTACCGCCGAGGCTCTGGATCATCTGCATATCAATCGCCAGCGTGGTCTGGTGCACGCCGGTGATCACCAGCGGAGCGTAGAGGAAGCCAAACAGCGCGGCACCGATTGGCGCGAAGCTGCCGGTCATCAGGTGACGGACCGCGAAGGCCACGCCGTCGCCAATCATGCGGCCAAACGGACCGATAAAGGCGTGCGCCAGGAACACTGCCAGGATCAGCGAGCAGACCGGGACCACCACCAGATAGAGGTAATCCGGCACGATGCGCTTCAGGCGCGTCTCAATAAAGCCCAGCGCCAGGCCCGCCAGCAATGCCGGGATCACCTGCGCCTGATAGCCGACTTTGGCGATGGTAAACAGGCCAAAGTTCCACACCTCTGGCGTTTGCTGACCAAGTAAGTAAGCGTTCATTAACTGCGGAGAGACCAGCGTCACGCCGAGCACGATACCGAGAATTGGCGTTCCGCCCATCTTGCGCACCGCGGACCAGCAGATCCCGACCGGCAGATAGAAGAAGATCGCTTCGCCAATCAGCCACAGGAAGTCATAGATGCTTTGCAGCGCCGGGTACATCTGCGCCAGGGTTTTGCCGTCGCTCATTGGCACATCGCCGATGACGTTACGGAAGCCCAGAATTAAGCCCCCGCTGATCAGCGCTGGCAGCAGCGGGAAGAAGATCTCCGCAAAATGGGAAATCAGCTGCTCATGCCATTTCATATTCTGGCGCGCGGCCTTCTTCGCCTGCTCTTTATCGGCGGAAGAGTGCCCGGTAGTCGCCAGCAGAGCCTGATAGTAATCGCCCACTTCGGTACCAATCACCACCTGAAACTGCCCGGCGTTGGTGAAGCAGCCTTTAACCATAGAAAGCTCTTCAATGGCCTTCGGGTTGGCTTTGGCCGGATCGTTAAGCACGAAGCGCAGGCGGGTAATGCAATGGCTGACGGTGGCGATGTTATCGCGTCCGCCGACCAGGACGATCAGCTGATCGATATCTGTTTGTTTGACTTTACTCATCATGAAACCTCATGACAGATGGTGATAGGGGTTATGACCTGTGCGCAAGCCTACTCCTTCAACGTGACGGCGAAAATGGGAACGTTCCCGAAATCGGGCGAAGATCACAATAATCTATTCAAAAGAATTATGAGAGATGGGCAGGAATAACGATCTGACGGGGTTCGGTACGCCCGGTAATCTGCTCGATCAGCTGCGCGGCTGCCTGCCGGCCAGACTCGGCATAACCCGGATCAACGCTGATAATCTCCGGGTGTAAGAACTTCATCAGCGGCGTGCTTCCCACGCTCGCTAATTGCAGCTCCCCGATGCGCTGCTCCTGTAAATATTTGCTCGCACCTAATGCCAGAGTATCCGTGGCGCATACCAGGGCGGTGGTTTGTGGCGTCAGCACGCTGGCGACCTGTTCATATCCCTGTTTCATACCCAGACCAGGCAGCGCAGCCACGGCGGGGAGATTGTGTTTTTTACAAAACGCCAGGTACGCTTCATGGCGACGCTTGCCGGTGGTGATGTCAGCATGCGGCACGCCGAGATAGCTAATATGCCGATGGCCCTGTTCATACAGGCGCTGCATCAGGATCACGATCGCCCCTTCGTCATCGTAACAGACAGAGGCAAACCCGCTGGCGTCGCGCGCCAGCAGCACCAGTGACGGCTGCCAGGGTTTAAGCACGTCCTCTTTTAGGCCGGTAAATCCGAACAGCACCACCCCATCAATATTACGGCGCTGAAGCATGCCGAGATGCTCCTCCACCATTTGCGCGGAGAACTTGCTCTCCATCATGATCGGATCGTAGCCCTGCTCGTAGAACGCGGGCAGCATCGTCTGTACGGCGAGGTTTTCGGAGAGGGAATCCAGACGCGAGACAATAATGGCGACCACTTTATCGCTCTGCCCGCGCATGGCGCGCGCGGAGCGGGAAGGGGAAAAACCGTGCTGATTCATCACCGCCTCGACGCGCTCGCGTGTGCGCTCGCTGACACCGCTTTCGTTGTTCAGCACGCGTGAGACAGTCGATTTCCCCACGCCGCTTAAACGCGCGATATCTTTAATCGTAAGGCGGTTCTGCATGCTGTATTCCCTGTAACATCGATAAAATAATCAATTGAGCCTAATGCTATCCTGCGAATTCGCTATGGGCAAAGTCTGGTTTACGTTTGGTTTATTTGCAGGGCGTTATAATACCGCCCGATTAGTCACAAACGGTATGGATAAATCACTATACTGCGTGCCGATACCCAACTTTTTACTTACCGGAGGCCACATGGATCCCGATCCCACACCTCTCCTGACCAGGAGAAAACCTTCTTTCCGGTAAGCCAGCCTTTTGCTGTCTCACCGGCGTGAGGCAGCAACGTTCATACGTTCCTGCTTGATAAATTAAGTGCCTGACAGGTACGGCTTTGCCACGCCTGCGGGAAAACTGCGTCCGCCTTTGCGGATGCGGGGGAATGACTATGCTGAAGAATATCACCCGGCAGCTGCAAGCGCTGCTGAGCCGTCACCTGCCACATCGCCTGATTGCGCGCGATCCGCTGCCAAATGCCAACACCATGGCGGGAGCGGCAATCCCCGCTTCCCTGACCGAGCGCTGCCTGAACGTGGCGGCGATGGATGAAAACGAAGTCTGGCGCGCCTTTGGCGGCCACCCGGAAGGGCTGAACGCGCAAGAAGTGTCAAAAATCCGCGCGGAACATGGCGATAACCAGATCCCGGCGCAGAAAACCTCTCCCTGGTGGGTCCACCTGTGGCTCTGCTACCGCAATCCGTTCAACCTGCTGTTGACTGTGCTCGGGATTATCTCTTACGCCACTGAAGATCTGTTTGCCGCAGGCGTGATTGCCCTGATGGTGGGGATCTCCACGCTGCTGAACTTTATTCAGGAAGCGCGCTCCACCAAAGCGGCGGACGCCCTGAAAGCGATGGTCAGCAACACCGCCACCGTGTCGCGCGTGATTAACGACCTCGGCGAGAACGCCTGGATTGAGCTTCCCATTGACCAGCTGGTGCCGGGCGATCTGGTGAAGCTGGCGGCGGGGGACATGATCCCGGCGGATTTACGCGTCATCCAGGCGCGGGATCTGTTCGTCGCGCAGGCGTCACTCACCGGTGAGTCCCTGCCCGTAGAGAAGGTAGCGCGGACCCGCGATCCGCAGCAGATGAACCCGCTGGAGTGCGACACCCTGTGCTTTATGGGCACCACGGTGGTCAGCGGCACCGCGCAGGCGATTGTCACCGCCACCGGCGGCAATACCTGGTTTGGACAGCTTGCCGGACGCGTCAGCGAGCAGGAGAGCGAGCCGAATGCGTTCCAGAAAGGCATTGGCCGCGTCAGCATGCTGCTGATCCGCTTTATGATGGTCATGACGCCGATTGTCCTGCTGATCAACGGCTACACCAAAGGCGACTGGTGGGAAGCGGCGCTGTTCGCGCTCTCCGTGGCCGTTGGCTTAACGCCGGAAATGCTGCCGATGATTGTCACGTCCACGCTGGCGCGCGGGGCGGTCAAACTCTCTAAACAAAAGGTGATCGTTAAACACCTCGACGCCATCCAGAACTTTGGCGCGATGGACATCCTTTGCACCGATAAAACCGGCACCCTGACGCAGGACAAAATCGTGCTGGAGAACCACACCGACATCGCCGGAAAAACCAGCGAGCGCGTGCTCCACAGCGCCTGGCTGAACAGCCACTATCAGACCGGGCTGAAAAACCTGCTCGACGTGGCGGTGCTGGAAGGGGTGGACGAGGAGTCTGCCCGCATGCTCTCCGGCCGCTGGCAGAAGGTGGATGAAATCCCGTTCGATTTTGAACGGCGCCGCATGTCGGTGGTGGTCAGCGAGCAGCCGGAGGTGCATCAGCTGATCTGCAAAGGGGCATTGCAGGAGATCCTGAATGTTTCCACGCAGGTGCGCCATAACGGGGAGATCGTGCCGCTGGATGAGACCATGCTGCGCCGCATCAAACGCGTCACCGATAACCTGAACCGTCAGGGGCTGCGCGTGGTGGCGGTAGCCAGCAAGTTCCTGCCCGCGCGGGAAGGGGACTACCAGCGTATCGATGAATCCGATTTGATCCTCGAAGGTTACATCGCCTTCCTCGATCCGCCGAAAGAGACCACCGCGCCCGCGCTGAAAGCGCTGAAAGCGAGCGGGATCACCGTCAAAATCCTGACCGGCGACAGCGAGCTGGTGGCGGCCAAAGTGTGCCACGAAGTCGGCCTGGACGCGGGTGACGTCGTCGTGGGGAGCGACATTGAGCACCTGACCGACGATGAGCTGGCCGAGCTTGCCCAACGCACCACGCTGTTTGCCCGCCTGACGCCGATGCATAAAGAACGCATCGTCACTCTGCTGCGTCGCGAAGGGCACGTAGTGGGCTTTATGGGCGACGGCATCAACGATGCGCCAGCCCTGCGTGCGGCGGATATCGGTATCTCCGTGGACGGCGCGGTGGATATTGCCCGTGAAGCGGCGGATATCATTCTGCTGGAAAAGAGCCTGATGGTGCTGGAGGAGGGCGTCATCGAAGGGCGTCGCACCTTCGCCAATATGCTCAAATACATCAAAATGACCGCCAGCTCCAACTTCGGCAACGTCTTCAGCGTGCTGGTGGCGAGCGCGTTTCTGCCGTTCCTGCCGATGCTGCCGCTGCATCTGCTGATCCAGAACCTGATGTACGATGTCTCTCAGGTGGCGATCCCGTTTGATAACGTGGACGACGAGCAGATCCAGAAGCCGCAGCGCTGGAACCCCGCCGATCTGGGGCGCTTTATGCTGTTCTTTGGGCCGATCAGCTCCATCTTTGACATTCTGACCTTCTGCCTGATGTGGTTTGTGTTCCACGCCAACACGCCGGAACACCAGACGCTGTTCCAGTCCGGCTGGTTTGTGGTGGGACTGCTGTCGCAGACGCTGATTGTGCACATGATCCGCACCCGCCGCATTCCGTTTATCCAGAGCCGTGCCGCGTGGCCGCTGATTGTGATGACGGGCATTGTGATGGCGCTCGGGATCGCGCTGCCGTTCTCGCCGCTGGCAAGCTACCTGCAACTTCAGGCGCTGCCGCTGAGCTACTTCCCGTGGCTGGTGGCGATCCTCGCGGGCTACATGGTACTGACGCAGATGGTGAAAGGGTTCTATAGCCGTCGGTATGGGTGGCAGTAAATTATGTTTGCCGGGTGGCGGCTTCGCCTTACCCGGCCTACTCCCGAAACGTAGGCCCGGTAAGCGCAGCGCCACCGGGCAATAGCTTTCCTCCCAAATTCAACAACCTGTGATCTCTGTCGGCGCATTCGCTTGACGACAATTTGAGCGCATGTTAACAGAATGTTTTGCCTTTATTTGGCCCGTCAGATAAGGAACATTCATGTTACGGTACAGTCTCTTAACCGCCGGGCTTATGCTCGGCGCTTCCGCCTTTGCCGCCCCGGCAGGCGACCTTCCCTTAATGCCCTGGCCTGCGAAGGTTGAACGCCCGACCACTCAGGGCGCGCTGGTGCTTAACAATCAACTCTCCGTGAGCGTCAGCGGCGACGATCTGGGGGATGCGGTCAACCGCCTGCGCCAGCGCATTGCGCTGCAAACCGGCTGGACGCTACAGCCGCAGGCCGAAAAACCGGACAAGCCGACTATCCGCATCGCCATCGCCAAAAAGGTGAAGCCGCAGCCGCTGCCGGACAGCGATGAGAGCTATAAACTCACGGTGGACGCCAACGGCGTAAATATCTCTGCCAACACCCGCTTTGGCGCGCTGCGCGCCATGGAAACCTTGCTTCAGCTGATGCAGAACGGCGCCGAAAACACCTCGATCCCGTGGGTGACCATTGAAGATTCGCCGCGCTTCCCGTGGCGCGGGCTGCTGCTCGATTCGGCGCGCCACTTCCTCCCGATTCCGGATATTAAACGCCAGATCGACGGCATGGCCGCGGCCAAACTCAACGTCCTGCACTGGCATTTGACGGACGATCAGGGCTGGCGCTTTACCTCGAAGCGTTATCCAAAATTAACCCAGCTTGCCAGCGATGGGCTGTTCTACACCCCGGAGCAGATGCGCGAGATTGTGCGTTACGCTGCCGAGCGCGGCATACGCGTGGTGCCGGAAATTGATATGCCGGGCCACGCCTCGGCGATTGCCGTCGCCTACCCGGAGCTGATGAGCGCGCCGGGGCCGTACGCCATGGAGCGCCACTGGGGCGTGCTGAAGCCGGTGCTGGATCCAACCAAAGCGGCAACTTATACCTTTGCCGACGCGATGGTCAGCGAACTGGCGGCGATCTTCCCGGATCCGTATCTGCATATTGGCGGCGATGAGGTTGACGACAGCCAGTGGAAAGCGAACGCTACGATCCAGACGTTTATGCGCGACAACAAACTGGCGGACAGCCACGCGTTGCAGGCGTATTTCAACCGCAAGCTGGAGACGATCCTTGAGAAGCACCACCGGCAGATGGTTGGCTGGGATGAGATCTACCATCCCGATCTGCCGAAAAGCATTCTGATCCAGTCCTGGCAGGGACAGGACGCGCTGGGGCAGGTGGCGCAGAACGGCTATAAGGGCATTCTCTCAACCGGTTTCTACCTCGATCAGCCGCAATCCACCGCCTACCACTACCGCAATGAAATTGTGCCGCAGGGGCTGAACGGCGTGGATGTGATAGCGGACACCGACAGCGTCCAGAGCTGGGCTTTCTCCATGCCGCGTCTGAAAGGCAAGCCGGTGGAAGGCAGCTTTACGCTGGTGAAAGGCGATGCCGGGTGGCGTGGATTTATTGATTTTGCTGGAAAATCGCGTCGGGCGGTGGATAACATTCAGTGGCGGGACGACAACCAGGTAACGTTTACCGTTGATACCTGGATGGGTGAAACGCGTCCGGTCGTTTCTGTTGAGAACGATAAGCTCAGCGGCTATTTCCTGGTGGGTAACGCCCGCTACCCGATCGACGGCACGCGTCTGGACGCGGTGCCAAAAGGCATACCGCCGGTGGTGCCGGACCCGGCGGACGAGGCCAATCTGCTCGGCGGTGAAGCCGCGCTGTGGGCGGAAAACGTGGTCGCGCCGGTGCTGGATATCCGTCTGTGGCCGCGCGCCTTTGCGGTGGCGGAGCGGCTATGGTCGGCAAAGGACGTCAACGACATCGACAACATGTATACCCGGCTCCAGGCGATGGACAGTTGGTCCACGGTGTCGGCTGGACTACAGCAGCATACCCAGCAGCAGGTGCAGTTCACGCGCCTCGCCAACAATGCGGATACCCTTCCGCTGCAAATTCTCGCCCAGGCGCTTGAACCGGCGCAGTATTACACCCGCCAGCATCTTAAGTTCCAGGCCGGAAACTATCATCAGTTTGAGCCGCTCAACCGGCTCGCTGACGCGCTAAACGCGGAAAGTGCGACCGTGCGTCAGATGAATAAATGGGCGGACCGTCTGGTGAGCGACGCGGAAGACACGGAAAGCGCCGACGCGCTGCGCCACGTCTTTAACCGCTGGCAGAACAACACCAGCGATGCGCTGGCCTTGAGTGAAAACAGCTATCAGCTGAAGGCCATTAAGCCGGTGATCCAGGAGGTGGATAAACTGGCCTCGATTGGCCTGAGGCTGACGGATCTGGTGGCGCGTCAGGGCACGCTGGACGACAACGAGATCGCGTCGATCCAGAGCGAACTGGATAACGCGGCGACGATCCAGGACGAGGTGGTGATTGCGGCGGTATATCCGCTGGAGACGCTGCTTAGGGCGACGCGGAATCAGTAACAAATGCGCCCGGTGGCGCTACGCTTACCGGGCCTACGTGACGTGTAGGCCCGGCAAACGAAGTGCCGCCGGGCGTGAAGGCAACTCAGTTCTTCAGCACCCACGCCTCTTTCCAGTGCGCGCCCACGCCCGGCTCAAACTGGTTTGCGGTTGGGCTGTACTGCACGCAGTAGCCGCTATACGGGAACGGTTTACACTCGTAGGTCTTACCGTTTTTAGGCTGTAACACCACGGTGCCCGGTTTGTAGGAGGCAATGCTGTCCGGGAAGATAAAGTCATGCGGGCCGCTGCTGTCCGCCGCGTCGCTTTCCAGCATCAGGTTTAGCACGTCCTGCGCGAACAGGGTGCCGTCTTTGTTGGTGGCGTAGTATTTCAGCATATGGTGGCCCGCCGTGACGTCAGTCAGCGTCATGGTCACGTTTTGATTGACGTTATTCATATCCTGCTTCAGGTAACCTTTTTCGGCACCGTGGTGGTTCATCACGTGCGCTTCAAAATTAACGTCACCCTGCGTGTTCACATGGAAGGTCACAATCACATTGCCATGTTCGATTTTGCTGTATTGCAGATCGGAAACGGCGATGGTCTCGCTCACCTGCGCCTTTTGCTCTTCATAAGAGATGGCAACGGATCTCAGCGTGCTGCCGTCTTTCACGAATACGCTGTTGGCGCCGTGAATCGGGCTGATTTCACCGGCTTCATCTTTCACACCGACGCGGACATCGCTATGAGCGGTGTTGATCTTCTGCGCCAGATCGTAGGACCACTGGTTAGCGTCGCCTTGTTCTGAAGAGCCGATGGTCATTTCAGTACGCAGGGCGGCAACTTCCCCGTTGGCGTCGAAGAAGCGTGCAATCACTTTATCGCCCACGTTCAGGTTATTCCCGGCAATCTGTCCGCTCAGGGTTTTACTCCACTGGGATATTACCGCTGGGGTATCGTCCGGCGTGACGTTGCCGCCGTTACCGAAATCAACGTCAATGGCCTGATAGAAACTGTTTGTGGTATCCGCAATTTCCCACACGCCATAAATAACCTGGTAGCCCGTACGTTCCGGGACATTACAGGTCATGGATTTTGTCATGGACGGTGCCTGACCATTCCCGTTAATAGTACAGAACGGCGTTAATTCGAACTGGTCACGGGTCAGCGGTTTATTGGGGTCCCAGTTTTGTTTGGTAATGTAATAACGCCAGTTGGTGGTTTTATGCGGCGCGGTATGGTGCCAGACAAATTCATGCGGGCCTGCCGTCATGGGGCTTTTAGTCCAGGCGTTCAGGCTCTGCTTATCAAGCTGGGAGTAGCTGGCAATACCGGCGCTGGCAAGCTGGCCGTCAGGCGGCATTGCGCCCGTCGGGAAGCCGGAGGTCTTTTCTACGCTCTGCGGTTCATATTGTACAGAGCCACAGTCAATATTCTGGCCGAGCTTACACATATAAGCGCGGCTGGCGGGGGATTCTATATATCCGTGTGCAAGTGCGGAAGACGCAACCGCTAATGTGGCAACGGCCAGCGCGATCTTAGAGAGTTTCATTCTTCATCCATTAATTAGAATATAACAAGGCAGCGTCAGTCTATTAATGGAGTGGGGGATGCGTCATTGCCTGGAGAGAGTAAAAATGGTCGCAATAAAAAAGGCAGCCTGAGCTGCCTTCTTTTTATTGAAATAAATTAGCGACGTACGGCAATCGCTTCAATTTCAATTTTTACGTCTTTTGGCAGACGCGCCACTTCCACACAGGAGCGCGCCGGGAAGGTGGCGTTGTGCTCGGTGAAGAACGCTTCATAAGTGGCGTTAACGGTGGCGAAATCGTTCAGATCTTTCACGAACACGGTGGTTTTGACGATATCGCCCACTTTCAGGCCGGCAGATTCGACGATCGCCTGCACGTTTTCCAGCGACTGACGCGCCTGCGCCGCTACGTCGGCTGGCACTTCACCGGTTTTTGGGTTCACTGGGATCTGACCAGAAGTGATGATCATGCTGCCCAGATCAACGCCCTGAACGTATGGGCCGATAGCCGCTGGTGCATTTTCCGTCGCGAGTACTTTGCTCATTTTTTCTCCAGAATTACAGCGTTAAGAATGTTCCCGGCCATTATAACAGCCGGGATTTCATTACCAACCTCAATTAGTTGGCCAGCACCACATAATGAGAAAACTCTTTTTCGCAGTATTTGCATTTGAGTGCAATGTCATTGGCGCGCTTTTTCACTGCGAAACTGGAGGAAACCGGCTCAGCATGACTGATGCAGTTGCTGTTCGGGCAGACCAGCACGCTTTCGATGCGATCCGGCAGGCTTGGGCGGGATTTGCCCACCACGTCGTAATCGTCGATGCGGTTAACCGTGGCGTCCGGCGCGTACAGAGACAGCTGGTTGACCTGCTCGTCGGTCAGGAAAGTGTTCTCGATCTTGATCAGGTCTTTACGGCCCATTTCGCCCGACGGCAGGTTCAGGCCGATGGTGATGCGCTGGTCGGTTTCAGTCAGTTTGAACAGCGTCAGCAGCTTAAAGCCCACCTGCGCAGGGATGTGGTCAATCACGGTGCCACGCTTGATGGCTTCAACCTGGAGTTTGTTATCGTGTGTCATGGTCGTCTCCCCTTACAGAGCTAATTCGCGATTCAGAACCAGTGCCAGTAACGCCTGGCGGGCGAAGATGCCGTTTCCGGCCTGCTGGAAGTACCAGGCGTGCGGCGTTTTATCCACGTCTGTGGTGATCTCATCGATGCGCGGCAGCGGATGCAGCACCTTCATGTTGTCGCGCGCGCCCTCGAGGTCGCTGGCGCGCAGGACGAACTGCGCCTTCACGTTGGCGTACTCGGATGGGTCAAGACGCTCTTTCTGCACGCGGGTCATGTAGAGAATATCCACGTTGCCCATCACTTCTTCTATGCTGGCGTGCAGGCTCCACGCGATGCCTTTTTCGTCCAGCATATCGAGAATGTACTGCGGCATCGCCAGCGCGTCCGGCGCGATGAAGAAGAAGCGGTTGCCGTTAAATTTCGCCAGCGCCTGGGTCAGGGAATGGACGGTGCGGCCATATTTCAGGTCGCCGACCATGGCGATGTTCAGGTTCTCAAGCGTGCCCTGCGTCTCCTGAATGGTGAACAGATCCAGCAGGGTCTGCGTCGGGTGCTGGTTGGCACCGTCACCGGCGTTCAGCACCGGAATGCCGCCGGAAAACTCGGTCGCCAGACGCGCCGCGCCCTCCTGCGGGTGGCGCATCACAATCGCGTCCACGTAGGTGCTGATGACTGAAATGGTATCCGCCAGGGTCTCGCCTTTTTTGCCCAGCGACGTGTTGCTGCTGTCCGAGAAGCCCACCACGCTCGCGCCCAGGCGGTGCATGGAGGTTTCGAAGGAGAGGCGGGTGCGGGTGGAGGCCTCGAAGAAGCAGCTCGCAATCACCTTGTGCTTCAGCAGCTCCGGTTGCGGATTGGCCTTCAGTTTTGCCGCGGTTTCCAGAACCAGTTCCAGCTCTTCGCGGCTGAGGTCGTTTATGGAAATGATGTGTTTTTGATAAAGCGGATTCATGTTTATCTCCTGACGCCGGGCAAAAAAAAGCCCCTCAAATGAGGGGCTCTGGGAATAGGTTTAGCAACGGGAAGAAAAACGGCAGGCCAGCGTCTGATTTCAGACGCGGTAAGACGATATGTCGTACACGCTTGACCATGCTTCCTCCCGGCAAATTGTCGGGCATTATACGCAGCTCGCTTTTGGGATCAAGCGATTTAATGCACGCTTTACTCAATGCAAACGGTTCTTTATGAATATTAATGCGTTCTGAGCAAATAATTAATTTGCTTATGCACCAGCGCGGTGCGCTTCACCACGCGGGGCGCGACCCAGACAATACTGCTTCCGGCCACCACGCCTAAAATTTCCGGTAACTGGTGATAATCCAGAATACGCGCCACCGCGCGGCCATATCCGGCGACGGTATGGATAAGGATAAATTCGCTGTTGTGCTCCACGCTCACCACCATTTCAGAGACGGTACGCGCCGCGTCGGGGGCCGGGCGCAGCTGGGGATTCAGCGAATAAATCTTTAGCCCTTTGGCATTGCGAATTTTTATGACACCGAGCAACTTGAGCAGACGTGAAACGGTGGACTGGCTGATGGTCTCAAAACCCCGCTCCTGTAAGTCGCGGCGGATCTCCTCCTGGGAGAGATAGCTCTTTTCCGCGATCAGACGCTGGCAGACCGTTAGCTGTAGTTGCTCTTTGGGAGAGTACTCTTCGTAATCCATCATAGTTCCCATATCAGTTCCCGAAATAACCGGTGGCACCGCACCGATCCGTAGGCCGGATAAGCGCAGCGCCATCCGGCAAATTACAACAGGGCGCCCAGGCTTAACGCCACCATAATCACCACCGTTAAAATCCCCAGCAGCGGCGCGACCCATTTCAGATAGCGCACGTAGGGCACGCGGGCGATAGCCAGCCCGCCCATCACGACGGCAGAGGTGGGAGTGATCAGGTTAACGATGCCGGACGCCGACTGGTAAGCCGTAACCACCAGGTCGCGGTTGACGTTAGCGAAATCGGCAAGGGGCGCCATGATCGGCATCGTCAGAACGGCCAGGCCGGACGAAGAAGGCACAAGAAACGACAGCACCACTTCCAGCCAGTACATCACGTTGATGAACGCCACCGTCGACAATCCGGTGACCATTCCCTCGGCGCTGTGCAAAATGGTGTGGGTAATCATGCCCTTATCCATGATCACTACGATACCGCGCGCGATGCCGATAATCAGCGCGACGCCCAGCAAATCTCGCGCGCCGTTGATAAAGGTTGAGGTCAGCTCCTCTTCGCTCATGCGGGCGATCAGCCCGACGATAATCGCGCTGGCGAGGAACACCGCCGAGATCTCCGCCATCCACCAGCCCAGCACCGCCACGCCGTAGATCATCACCGCGAAGGCGAGGGCGAAGATCACCAGGATGAGTTTGCGCACCGGGGTAAACTCCAGCGACTGCTCGCCCTTGTTGCCGAGGAAGTGGGCGAGATTCTCTTCCTGCTTATCCGCCACGATCGACAGCGACGGATCCTTGCGCACCTTGCGGGCATAGCGCATTACCCACGCCACGCAGATGATCCAGCCGATCACCAACAGCGCGATGCGCAACATGATGCCGTTGGTGAAGGGGATCCCGGCGGCGTTGGCGGCGATCACCGTGGCGAACGGGTTGATGGTGGAGCCGAGGGTGCCGATCCCCGCGCCGAGCAGCACGGTGGACGCAGCAACCACCGGATCGAACCGCGCCGCCAGCATCACCGGCACCAGTAAGGTATAGAAGGGCAGCGACTCTTCTGCCATGCCGTAAATCGTGCCGCCTGCGGCAAACAGCGCCATCAGGATCGGGATCATCCACTCTTCGCGGCCGCGTAGTCGGGTAGTTACGCGCTCGATCCCGGCGTCTATCGCCCCGGTTTTAGTGACGATCCCGAGGAATCCCCCGATGATAAGGATAAACAGCGCCACGTCGATGGCCCCGGCCTGGCCGGATTCTGGATCGTACAGCCCGGCAATCGGCGCCATCAGCACCGAAACCAGCCCCTGCGGGTGCGCTGCCACGTGCGCGTAGGTGCCAGCAACCGGCACTTCTTTACCGAGCGCCTCGTTCATTGCCATATGGTACTGCCCGGCCGGAACAATCCACGTCAGCACGGCAACCACGGCAATCAGAAAAAAGAGAATGGTGTAAGCGGAGGGAAACTTGAACTTGCCCATGATGTTCTCCTGAACCCGGCGCACCCCGCGGCGCGCCGGGCGGTGATTAGTCGCCGAGTGTCGCCACCATGACCGCTTTAATGGTGTGCATGCGGTTCTCTGCTTCGTCGAAGACGATGGAGTTCGGTGATTCGAAGACCTCTTCCGTCACTTCCAGCCCCTTCAGGCCGTACGCCATTTCGATTTCGCGGCCCACTTTGGTGTGCTCGTTGTGGAACGCCGGCAGGCAGTGCATGAACTTGACGTTCGGGTTACCGGTGGCCTTCATCACGTCCGCGTTAATCTGATATGGCTTCATCAGGCTGACGCGCTCGGCCCAGGCCTCCTTCGGCTCGCCCATGGAGACCCACACGTCGGTGTAGAGGAAATCGGTGCCCTGCACGCCTTCCTCCACGTCGTCGGTGAGGGTGATGCGCGCGCCGGTCTCTTTGGCGATGGCGCGGCACTGCTCAACCAGGCCCGCCTCCGGCCAGAAGGATTTCGGTGCAACCAGGCGGATATCCATCCCCATTTTGGCCGCGCCGACCATCAGGGAGTTGCCCATGTTGTTCCGCGCATCGCCCAGGTAAGCAAAGCTCAGCTCCGGCAGGGTTTTGCCCGGAGAGTGCTCCAGCATGGTCATCAGGTCGGCGAGAATTTGGGTGGGGTGGAACTCGTCGGTCAGACCGTTCCACACCGGCACGCCCGCGTACTCGCCCAGCTCTTCAACGATGGCCTGGCCGTAGCCGCGATACTCGATGCCGTCATACATGCGGCCCAGCACGCGCGCGGTGTCCTTCATCGACTCTTTGTGGCCAATCTGCGAACCGCTTGGGCCGAGGTAGGTGACCTGCGCGCCCTGGTCGAACGCACCCACTTCGAAGGCGCAGCGGGTGCGGGTGGAGGTTTTTTCAAAGATCAGGGCGATGTTTTTCCCGACCAGGGTTTGTTTTTCGCGTCCGGCTTTTTTGGCGGCCTTCAGCTCGATGGCGAGATCGATCAGGTACTGGATCTCCGCCGGGGTGTAGTCCAGCAGTTTCAGGAAGTTGCGGTTTTTCAGGTTAATGGTCATGGGGAAATCCTTTTTAAAATTTGTGCTGTCTGATGCCCTCACCCCGGCCCTCTCCCAAAGGGAGAGGGGGCGTGCATTCCCTCTCCCTTTGGGAGAGGGTTAGGGTGAGGGGAAAACGACTCAGTTACGAATCAACGTGCCTTTCTCGCCCGCCAGGATCTCCGCGCCGTCGGCCAGCGCGCCGATCCCGGCAATGCCGTTGCAGGCCTCAACAAACTCGCGGCAGGCGGCCACTTTCGGCCCCATCGAGCCGGCGTCGAACTGCATGCCTCTGAGCAGCTCCGGTGTCACCTGCGCCAGCGGGCGCTGGGTTGGCTTGCCCCAGTCGAGGTACACCGCGTCGGCATCGGTGAGGATCAGCAGGGCATCGGCCTCGATCTGGCGCGCCAGCAGGGCGGCGGAGAGGTCTTTGTCGATCACCGCCTCAATGCCGCGATAGCCGTTGGCGTTTTCCACTACCGGCACGCCACCGCCGCCGTTGCAGATCACCAGGTGGTCGCGCTGAATCAGCCCCGTGATGGCGTCACTCTCGACGATGCGCTTCGGCTGCGGCGACGGCACCACGCGGCGGAAGTAGCTGCCGTCGGCCTTAAACACCCAGCCTTTTTCCGCGGCCAGCGCTTTAGCCTGGGCTTCGCTGTAGACCGGGCCGATGTACTTGGTCGGGTTGCTGAACGCCGGGTCGGCGGCGTCCACTTCCACCTGCGTGAGCAGGACGCTGACCTCGCGCTGGGGCAGATTGTTTTTCAGCGCCTGCTGGAGCATGTAGCCGATCATTCCCTGGCTTTCGGCGCCAAGAACGTCCAGCGGGTAGGGAGTGACTTTGTCGTAGGCGCTGTTTTGCAGCGCCAGCAGTCCGACCTGCGGGCCGTTGCCGTGCACCAGCACCACGCGCCACTGTTCCGTTAAGCCGGCGATGGTGCGGGCGGCCTGCTCAATGTTCTGGCGCTGGATGTCCGCTTCAAGCGGCTCGCCGCGCTTGAGCAGCGCGTTGCCGCCAAGGGCCACAACCAGAGTGGGTTTTCGTTCCATGATGGCTCCTTTAAATTCCGTCGCGTTCCAGTGGGCAGCTCATGCAGCGCGCGCCGCCGCGTCCGCGTCCCAGTTCGTCGCCCGGGATCGGCAGCACGGTGATGCCCGCTTTGTCGTACTTCTCGTTGGTCCAGACGTTGCGCTCGTAGCCGATCACCACGCCCGGGCGGATGGTGAGGACGTTGTTGGCGTCGTTCCACTGCTCGCGTTCGGCTTCAAAGGCGTCGCCGCCGGTGGTGATCAGGCGGACGTGGTTAATGCCGAGGGCTTTCTCGATGGCGTGCAGCAGGTCGGTTTCCTGGGTGCGCAGCAGGCCGCCGCGTCCGTCCGGGGTGAGCGTCCAGCACTGGGCGTCCTTGCGCACCACTTCCGGGTAAACGGAGAAGGTGTCCACGTCGATGTGGGTCATCACGGTGTCGAGGTGCATGCAGGAGCGGTGTTTCGGCAGTTCAACGGCAATCACGCGCTCGGCCTGGCGATGTTTAAACAGGCTGTTGGCGAGGAACTCCACGCCCTGCGGCGTCGTGCGCTCGGACATGCCGATCAGTACCGCCCCGCGACCAATCACTAATACGTCGCCGCCTTCTAAGGTGGCGTGGTCGTAATTAATATTCTCGTCGCCGAAATACTTAATAAACTCGCCGTCGGCAAATGCGGGGTGCCAGCGATATATTGCCCGCAGGTTATTGGTTTCACGCTGGCGGGCGGGTTTCGCCATCGGATTAATGGAGACGCCGTTATATATCCAGCAGGAGGTATCGCGGGTAAATAAGTGGTTCGGCAGCGGCTTCATAATAAAATCATTCGCCGTGTGGGTATCGACCACCATATTTTTAATGGCCGCCGGAATTTCACCGTAGGTTAATCCGCCGCTTAATCTGCGCGCCAGTTCGCGGTGCGGCATATCCGCCAGCCAGCCGCGCACGTCGGCGGCAAAGGTTGGTCCCAGGCGATAGTCGGAGATTTGTGTTTCAAGAAGCCAGGCTTTTGCTTCAGCAATATCAAGCGTTTGCGTAAGAAGGTCGGTCAACAGCAGGACTTCCACACCCTGCTCGCGCAGCGTGTTTGCGAAGATGTCATGCTCTTCACCCGCCCGTTCAACCGAGAGCACGTCATCAAATAGCAGCTCCTGACAGTTTGAGGGGGTTAACCGTTTCAGACTTAAATTAGGACGGTGCAGCATAACGCTACGCAATTGACCAATTTCAGAACCGACGTAATGCTTTTCCATAATTATTCCTTTAACTTTTTTTCAGAATAAAAAGGGCATGCGCCATGTGATGTGTTTAATTTCATGGCGGCTAAGCTCAATTGATTTCGTGATTTATAGTAGGCGCTTAAATAATGGTTATTGTGACATTGCTCACGCGAAAACCGATATTGAGTAGTTTATTTTCAATTGCATGATTCGTATCAGATAATGATTAATTTCATATTATTAAGGGATGAATAGCTAAGCAGGAACGGGTGGCAATATTTGAAGTTGTTATTATTTTGTAGAATCACACGCTTTGAAATATTTAGTTATGTTGTTGATTTTAATGGATAAAATGTTGTCACGGGAATAGCTATGCAATAATGACAGTTAACTATTTTTCACTTAAGAGAAATCAATAAATAATTATGGATTTTTAAAGGAAATAACCAAAGTGGTAAAGTGTGATACACCAACAGGTTTTGTGAGTTATGTTTTAAATTCAGTGAGTTAGATCCTATGTGCAAAGTGCATGAAATGAGGTTATGCATAACCACTGCATAAATGCCTGTGTGCAATTAACAGTGGATTAACACATTTCCCGATAAACATGCGCTGACGCAAATCTTGTCAAAAAAGGGCTGGTATGGAAGAGGCAATTCTCGTATAAAACATAAAAATGAAACAATGTTTTAATCTTAGGGTTGTATCATGATTATTGGCAATATTCATCATCTCCAGTCCTGGCTGCCAGAAGAGCTGCGCCAGGCCATTGAGCACGTTAAGGCCCACGTCAGCGACGCGACGCCGACCGGCAAGCACGACATCAACGGCAACAGCCTGTTTTATCTGGTTTCGGAGGACATGACCCAGCCGTTCGCCGAGCGTCGCGCTGAATACCATGCGCGCTATCTGGATATTCAGATTGTGCTGAAGGGTCAGGAAGGGATGACCTTCAGCACCCTGCCGCACGGTACGCCGGACACTGACTGGCTGGCGGAAAAAGACATCGCGTTCCTGCCGGAAGGCGATCAGGAGAAAACCGTGGTGCTGAGCGAAGGGGATTTTGTAGTGTTCTGGCCGGGCGAAGTGCATAAGCCGCTGTGCGCGGCGGGAGCGCCGGCGCAGGTGCGTAAGGTTGTGGTGAAGATGCTGGTAGAGTAACCCCTCACCCCGGCCCTCTCCCAAGGGGAGAGGGTGTAAAAGTTCCCTCTCCCCTTGGGAGAGGGTTAGGGTGAGGGAACCAGACCGCACCCACGCATAATGTGATCCAGCTTAAACTTCCCGCACTCCCTCCTCATCTCCCATTTACCTGCGCTTTTTCTGCGTCATAGTATGATCGTTAAATTAATGAACACTGTTCTATAATGTAGAACAAAATGTTTCAACAAGGAGATCTCATGCCGCAGTCCGCGTTGTTCACGGGGATCATTCCCCCTGTCTCCACCATTTTTACCGCCGATGGCCAGCTCGATAAACCGGGTACCGCCGCGCTGATCGACGATCTGATTAAAGCAGGCGTCGACGGCCTGTTTTTCCTGGGCAGCGGCGGCGAGTTCTCCCAGCTCAGCGCCGAAGAGCGTAAAACCATTGCCCGGTTTGCGATCGATCATGTCGATCGTCGTGTGCCGGTCCTGATCGGCACCGGCGGCACCAACGCCCGGGAAACCATTGAGCTGAGCCAGCACGCGCAGCAGGCGGGCGCGGACGGCATCGTGGTGATCAACCCTTACTACTGGAAAGTATCGGAAGCGAACCTGATCCGCTATTTCGAGCAGGTGGCCGACAGCGTCACGCTGCCGGTGATGCTTTATAACTTCCCGGCGCTGACCGGGCAGGATCTGACCCCGGCACTGGTGAAAACCCTCGCCGACTCGCGCAGTAACATCGTCGGCATCAAAGACACCATCGACTCCGTCGCTCACCTGCGCAGCATGATCCACACCGTTAAAGGCGCCCATCCTCATTTCACGGTGCTGTGCGGCTACGACGATCATCTGTTTAATACCCTGCTGCTCGGCGGCGACGGGGCGATCTCGGCCAGCGGCAACTTTGCCCCACAGGTGTCGGTAAATCTTCTGAAAGCCTGGCGGGATAACGACGTGGCGAAAGCGGCTGAGTATCATCAGACCCTGCTGCAAATCCCGCAGATGTATCAGCTGGATACGCCGTTTGTGAACGTCATTAAAGAGGCGATCGTGCTCTGCGGTCGTCCGATTTCTACGCACGTCCTGCCGCCAGCCTCGCCGCTGGACGAGCCGCGCAAGGCGCAGCTGAAAACCCTGTTACAACAGCTCAAACTCTGCTGAGCCGGACGATAACGATGACCATTGAGAAAATTTTCACCCCACAGGACGATGCGTTTTATGCGGTGATCACCCACGCGGCGGGGCCGCAGGGCACGCTGCCGCTGACACCGCAGATGCTGATGGAATCCCCCAGCGGCAACCTGTTCGGTATGACGCAGAACGCCGGGATGGGCTGGGATGCCAACAAGCTCACCGGCAAAGAGGTGCTGATCATCGGCACCCAGGGCGGCATCCGCGCCGGAGACGGACGCCCGGTCGCGCTGGGCTACCACACCGGGCACTGGGAGATCGGCATGCAGATGCAGGCGGCGGCGAAGGAGATCACCCGCAACGGCGGGATCCCGTTCGCCGCCTTCGTCAGCGATCCGTGCGACGGTCGCTCGCAGGGCACGCACGGCATGTTCGACTCCCTGCCGTACCGCAACGACGCGGCGATCGTGTTTCGCCGCCTGATCCGCTCCCTGCCGACGCGCCGGGCGGTGATCGGCGTGGCAACCTGCGATAAAGGGCTGCCCGCCACCATGATTGCGCTGGCTTCCATGCACGATCTGCCGACCATTCTGGTGCCGGGCGGGGCGACGCTGCCGCCCACCGTGGGGGAAGATGCGGGCAAAGTGCAGACCATCGGCGCGCGCTTCGCCAACCATGAGCTCTCCTTGCAGGAGGCCGCCGAGCTGGGCTGTCGCGCCTGCGCGTCGCCGGGCGGCGGGTGTCAGTTCCTCGGTACGGCGGGCACCTCGCAGGTAGTGGCGGAGGCGCTGGGTCTGGCGCTGCCGCACTCTGCACTGGCGCCGTCCGGGCAGGCGGTGTGGCTGGAGATCGCCCGCCAGTCGGCACGCGCGGTCAGTGAACTGGATAACCGTGGCATCACCACGCGCGATATCCTCACCGACAAAGCCATCGAAAACGCGATGGTGATCCACGCGGCGTTCGGCGGCTCCACTAATTTACTGCTGCACATTCCAGCCATCGCCCACGCGGCGGGCTGCACGATCCCGGACGTTGAACACTGGACGCGCGTCAACCGCAGGGTGCCTCGCCTGGTAAGCGTGCTGCCCAACGGCCCGGACTATCACCCGACCGTGCGCGCCTTCCTCGCGGGCGGCGTGCCGGAGGTGATGCTCCACCTGCGCGATCTCGGCCTGTTGCATCTGGACGCCATGACCGTCACTGGCCAGACAGTGGGCGAGAACCTCGACTGGTGGCAGAGCTCGGAGCGCCGTAAGCGCTTCCGCCAGTGCCTGCGCGAGCAGGACGGCGTGGAGCCGGATGACGTGATCCTGCCGCCGGAGAAGGCAAAAGCGAAAGGGCTGACCTCGACGGTCTGCTTCCCGACGGGCAACATCGCGCCGGAAGGATCGGTGATCAAGGCCACGGCGATCGACCCGTCGGTGGTGGATGACGATGGCGTTTACCGCCACACTGGCCGGGTACGGGTGTTTGTCTCGGAAGCGCAGGCCATCAAGGCCATAAAGCGGGAAGAGATTGCGCAGGGCGATATCATGGTGGTGATCGGCGGCGGGCCGTCCGGCACCGGTATGGAAGAGACCTACCAGCTTACCTCCGCGCTGAAGCATATCTCGTGGGGCAAGACGGTGTCGTTAATCACCGATGCGCGCTTCTCGGGCGTGTCGACGGGGGCCTGCTTCGGCCACGTATCGCCGGAGGCGCTGGCGGGCGGGCCGATTGGTAAGCTGCGCGATAACGACATCATTGAGATTGCCGTGGACCGCCTGACTCTGACCGGTAGCGTGAACTTCATCGGTACCGCGGACAACCCGCTAACGCCGGAAGAGGGGGCGCGCGAGCTGGCGCGGCGGCAGACGCACCCGGACCTGCACGCTCACGACTTTTTGCCGGACGATACCCGGCTGTGGGCGGCATTACAGTCCGTGAGTGGCGGCACCTGGAAAGGCTGTATTTATGACACCGATAAAATCATTGAGGTAATTAACGCCGGTAAAAAAGCACTCGGCCTTTAATTATTATTTGAGAGAAAGTCGCCTGCGGAAAATATTCCGCGGGCGGTTTTTGCTTGCCTTTAATTTGATAATTTAAACAATGACTTGTGATATATCGTTAGCGTCACAAAAGCGAAATAACGTAATTCAGAAATAAGATATGACCATTGCTGGTTAATTGAGCAGCTCATTACACTCCAGTAACACAATGTTGTAATTCAGCACACTACATAAGGGTGTAATTCTGATGACGCAATTAACCATGAAAGACAAAATTGGCTACGGGCTGGGTGATACCGCCTGCGGCTTCGTCTGGCAGGCCACGATGTTCCTGCTGGCCTATTTCTACACCGACGTGTTCGGTCTCTCCGCGGGCATAATGGGGACGCTGTTTTTAGTTTCCCGCGTGCTCGACGCCGTGACCGATCCGCTGATGGGGCTGCTGGTAGACCGCACCCGCACGCGGCACGGCCAGTTCCGCCCGTTCCTGCTGTGGGGCGCCATCCCGTTCGGCATCGTCTGCATGCTGACCTTCTACACGCCGGACTTCTCCGCGCAGGGCAAAATCATCTATGCCTGCGTGACCTATATTCTGCTGACTCTGGTCTACACCTTCGTTAACGTCCCTTACTGCGCCATGCCGGGGGTGATCACCGCCGACCCGAAAGAGCGTCATGCCCTTCAGTCCTGGCGTTTCTTCCTCGCCGCCGCGGGGTCGCTCGCCATCAGCGGCATCGCGCTGCCGCTGGTCAGCATCATCGGCAAAGGGAACGAGCAGGTGGGCTATTTCGGCGCCATGTGCGTGCTGGGTCTGAGCGGCGTAGTCCTGCTTTATGTCTGCTTCTTCACCACCAAAGAGCGCTACACCTTTGAGGTGCAGCCGGGTTCGTCGGTGGCGAAAGATCTTAAGCTGCTGCTGGGCAACGGCCAGTGGCGGATCATGTGCGCCTTCAAGATGATGGCGACCTGCTCCAACGTGGTGCGCGGCGGGGCGACGCTCTACTTCGTGAAATACGTGATGGATCACCCGGAGATGGCGACCCAGTTTTTACTTTACGGCAGCCTCGCCACCATGTTCGGCTCGCTCTGCTCGTCTCGTCTGCTGGGCCGCTTCGACCGCGTTACCGCCTTTAAGTGGATCATTGTCGCTTACTCTCTGATTAGCCTGCTGATCTTCTTCACGCCGGCGGAGCATATTGCCCTGATTTTCGCCCTCAACATCCTGTTCCTGTTCGTCTTTAACACCACCACGCCGCTGCAATGGCTGATGGCCTCTGACGTGGTGGATTACGAGGAGAGCCGCAGCGGGCGACGCCTGGACGGGCTGGTGTTCTCCACCTACCTGTTCAGCCTGAAGATTGGCCTGGCGATTGGCGGGGCGGTGGTGGGCTGGATCCTCGCATACGTGAACTACTCCGCCAGCAGCAGCGTGCAGCCGGTCGAGGTGCTCACCACCATCAAAATTCTGTTCTGCGTGGTGCCCGTGGTGCTCTATGCGGGCATGTTCATCATGCTGTCGTTTTATAAGCTCACCGACGCCCGCGTGGAGGCCATCAGCCAGCAGCTGATCAAGCACCGCGCGGCGCAGGGCGAGGCCATTCCCGACGCCGCGACAGCCGCATCCCATTAACCGGAGGCAACATGGAAATCACTAACCCGATACTCACCGGCTTCAACCCGGACCCGTCCCTGTGCCGCCAGGGCGAGGACTACTACATCGCCACCTCGACCTTCGAGTGGTTCCCGGGCGTGCGCATCTATCACTCCCGCGACCTGAAAAACTGGTCGCTGGTCAGCACGCCGCTGGACCGCGTGTCGATGCTGGACATGAAGGGCAACCCGGACTCCGGCGGTATCTGGGCGCCGTGCCTGAGCTACGCCGACGGCAAATTCTGGCTGCTCTATACCGACGTGAAGATTGTCGATTCGCCGTGGAAAAATGGCCGCAACTTCCTCGTCACCGCGCCGTCCATTGAGGGGCCATGGAGCGAGCCGATCCTGATGGGCAACGGCGGGTTCGATCCGTCCCTGTTCCACGACGACGATGGCCGCAAATACTACCTCTACCGCCCGTGGGGGCCGCGCCATCACAGCAACCCGCACAACACCATCGTGATGCAGGAGTTTGACCCGCAGACCGGCACCCTCTCGCCGGAGCGCAAAACGCTGTTTACCGGCACGCCGCTCTGCTACACCGAAGGGGCGCATCTTTATCGCCACGCGGGATGGTACTACCTGATGGTTGCCGAAGGCGGCACCAGCTACGAGCACGCCGTCGTGGTGCTGCGTGCAAAAACCATCGACGGGCCGTACGAGCTTCACCCGGATGTGACGATGATGACCAGCTGGCACCTGCCGGAGAACCCGCTGCAAAAGAGCGGCCACGGCTCGCTGCTGCAAACCCACACCGGGGAGTGGTATATGGCCTACCTTACCAGCCGCCCGCTGCGCCTGCCCGGCGTGCCGCTGCTGGCCTCAGGCGGACGCGGCTACTGTCCGCTCGGGCGCGAGACCGGCATCGCCCGCATTGAATGGCGCGATGGCTGGCCGTACGTGGAGGGCGGTAAGCACGCGCAGCTGACCGTGAAAGGCCCGCAGGTGGCGGAGCAGCCCGCCGCCGTGCAGGGTAGCTGGCGGGATGATTTCGACAGCAGCACGCTTGACCCTGAATTGCAGACTCTGCGCATTCCGTTCGACGACACCCTCGGCTCGCTCACCGCGCGCCCCGGCTATTTACGGTTATACGGCAACGACTCGCTCAACTCGACCTTTACCCAGTCGACCGTGGCGCGCCGCTGGCAGCACTTCACCTTCCGGGCCGAGACGCGGATGCAGTTCTCGCCGGTGCACTTCCAGCAGAGCGCGGGGCTGACCTGCTACTACAACAGCAAAAACTGGAGCTACTGCTTTGTGGACTACGAGGAGGGGCAGGGCAGAACGATTAAGGTTATTCAGCTCGACCACAACGTGCCGTCGTGGCCGCTGCACGAGCAGCCCATTCCCGTGCCGGAGAGTGCGAAGAGCGTCTGGCTAAGGGTGGATGTGGATGCGCTGGTCTACCGCTACAGCTACTCGTTCGACGGCGAGACGTGGCACACCGTGCCGGTGACGTATGAGGCGTGGAAGCTGTCGGATGACTATATCGGCGGGCGCGGCTTCTTCACCGGCGCGTTTGTGGGACTGCACTGCGAGGACATCAGCGGCGACGGCTGCCACGCTGACTTCGACTACTTCACCTACGAGCCGGTCTGACGGCTCAGGCCGGGTAGCCCAGCGCGCGTGAGAGCTGGTGCCCGGCCTGCTGAAGCTGCTCGCGGAAATTAGCCAGCTCAGCGTCGTCCACGCGGGAGGTCAGCGTCGACAGGCTCAGGGCGGCAATGACGCGGGACTCGTGGTTCCACACCGGCACCGCCACGCAGCGCACGCCCTGCTCGTTCTCTTCGCTATCCAGGGCATAGCCCTGCTCGCGGGTCTGCGCCAGGGCACTCATTAGTGCTTCACGAGAGGCGAGGGTGGAAGGCGTAAAGGTAGTGTACTGATAGCCCTCCAGCAGGGCGTTCAGCTCGGGCTCGCCCAGCCAGGCAATCAACACCTTGCCGATGGCGGTGGCGTGAACCGGCAGGCGGCGGCCGATGCGCGAATAGGCGATGGCGGCCAGCTTGCCTTCAATCTTCTCGATGTAGACCCCTTCACGCCCGTCCAGGATCCCCAGATGGGTCGTCTGCCCGGTCCGCTGGGACAGCTCCGTCAGCCAGCCTTTCGCCTTCTGCCGAATATCCATCGAGCCCACGACAAAATGCCCGCGCTCGACCAGCTTCATGCCGAGGCGATACTTACCGTTCTCCGGGTTCTGATCGATATAGCCGTGAAGTTGGAGGGTTTTCAGCAGCGAGTGGAGGGTACTCTTGCTCAGCCCCATCAGTTTGCTGATGTCGGTGATCTTAAGCTCGGTGGCCTGCTCGTTGAACAGGTCGAGGATCTGCAACGCACGTTCAACAGACTGAATAATCGGCATAATGCTGGTATGTCCACGCTGGAATTAAGGCGAAAACGTACCTTTTTCGGGGTGAAAAATCAATGAAATGGAGCCGGTTTGCCCGGCGGCGCTTCGCTTGCACGGGCCTACGGGACTTGTAGGCCGGGTAAGCGCAGCGCCACCCGGCAACAAAGGCGGCTACATTATTGTTAGCGGGGGACATCAATTATTATCCCGAGCGGCGACAGACTGGATTTTCCAGATCCCATCTTCTTTCACCATGCAATCAATGACGGTGTGCTGGGTCTTTTTGCCAAACGTGATATTCACGTTTACACAGACCGGGTCTGAATCATACGAATCAATAGCCACATTCTCAGCCCAGTCCTCGCCGATATACTGCGATTTCATAAAAAAATCCGCCTCGTAAAATTCAGCGTCGGCATAACGGGGATCGTCTGCATGACGTAATTTTTTCATGGTGCTGGCCGTAACGAACTTATCGATTTCATTTCCCTGTTGGATGGGATAGCGATTGTTGTTCACTTGTTTAATGTACCAGCGATTGAATTCAAGGGCGCGCTGCATCGGTATCTGAAAATCTTCGGCCCCCAATGCGGCTGTGCTGAATAACGCAATTAAGATGAGCTTATTCATATTAATAATGCCTGTATAAGGTTATTGCTGGCTGGAGTTGGCGATAGGTTGGCCCCTTCGATTTTAAGCCCTCCGGCTCGAATGGCGGCGGCGAGTGCTCGAGCGCAATAGTGTCCAGTATGGGTTAGTGCGTGGCTACGGGCGTATGACACAGCTTCATGTTTATTCCATGACATAAAAAATCCTTATTAATGAAATGCAGCAATAAGGAAATATTACGCCGATAATATACGGTGTTTTGTAATTGATAATGACCTGATATTAACCATTATCTACTCAGTAAATAATGGTTAATAAAAAAATAAATACCTATTATGGTTAATGCGTATCTGAGAAAGCGTCAGTAAAATGAATTTTTCTGCCTGACGATAACGCTGTTGTCGTTTTTAGGTTTTTCTCCCTCTCCCTGTGGGAGAGGGCCGGGGTGAGGGCACCAGCGCTCAGAGGACCCAATCACTCCCCAAGCGTCGCCACCATCACCGCCTTAATCGTATGCATCCGGTTTTCCGCCTGGTCGAACACGATGCTCGCCGGCGACTCAAACACCTCGTCCGTCACTTCCATCCCGCCGTGCAGATCGAACTCTTTCGCCATCTGCTTGCCGAGCGTGGTCTGGTCGTCATGGAACGCCGGCAGACAGTGCAGGAACTTCACGTTCGGGTTGCCGGTCAGCGCCATCATCTGCGCGTTCACCTGATACCCGCGCAGCAGCGCAATCCGCTCCGCCCACTTCTCTTTGGCTTCGCCCATCGACACCCACACGTCGGTATAGATAAAGTCCGCGCCCTTCACGCCCGCCGCCACGTCTTCCGTCAGGGTGATTTTCCCGGCGTGCTTTTCCGCCAGCGCGCTGCACTCTGCCACCAGGCTCTCTTCCGGCCAGCAGGCCTTCGGGGCCACCAGGCGCAGATCCAGCCCGGTCAGCGCCGCCGCTTCCAGCATCGAGTTGCCCATGTTGTTGCGCGCGTCGCCCGCGTAGACCAGCGTCATCTCGTTAAACGCCTTGCCCGGCAGGTGCTCCTGCATGGTCAGCAGGTCAGCCAGCAGCTGCGTCGGGTGGAACTCGTTGGTCAGCCCGTTCCACACCGGCACGCCAGCATACTGCGCCAGCGTCTCGACGACTTCCTGGCCGTGACCGCGGTACTGAATGCCGTCGTACATCCGCCCGAGCACCCGTGCGGTATCCTTAATTGACTCTTTATGCCCAATCTGGCTGCCGCTCGGCCCTAAATAGGTAACGCGCGCGCCCTGGTCAAATGCGGCAACTTCGAAAGAGCAACGTGTACGGGTCGAGTCTTTTTCGAAGATGAGCGCGATGTTTTTGCCAGTAAGCTTTTGTACTTCCTTGCCCTTTTTTTTATCGGCTTTGAGCTGTGCGGCAAGGGTCAGCAGAGAAGTGAACTGTGCAGGGGTAAAGTCGAGCAATTTCAGAAAGTGTTTCTTGTGCAGATCAGACATTTTATCCTCGCATGGCGAACGCCACTTATTGAATTAAAATTCACTTTATATGTGTAATTATTCATTTGCAACCCCGTTTCACAAATCTTTCCAACAAAGGTGGAGGCAAACCCGTCCGTGTGTGAAAATAGAAGTATCTGCCGCACTTTAAAGAGGATTGACCCATGGCAAACCCGGAATTACTGGAAGAGCAACGCGAAGAGACGCGTCTGATTATTGAAGAACTGCTGGAAGACGGTAGCGATCCGGACGCGCTGTACACCATCGAACACCATTTCTCTGCGGACGACTTTGAAGCGCTGGAAAAAATGGCCGTGGAAGCCTTCAAGCTGGGTTACGAAGTGACCGAGCCGGAAGAGCTGGAAGTGGAAGAGGGCGACACCGTCATCTGCTGCGATATCCTGAGCGAAGGCGCGCTGAAGGCGGAGCTGATCGACGCGCAGGTAGAACAGCTGATGAACCTGGCCGAGAAGTTTGAAGTGGAATACGACGGCTGGGGAACCTACTTCGAAGATCCGAACGGTGAAGACGGCGAAGAAGGCGACGACGAAGACTACGTCGACGAAGACGACGACGGCGTGCGTCACTAAGCGTTTCAGGCGGTGGCGTGCGCCACCGCTTTTTCAAGGCAGAACCATGGATTACCCGCAGATACTCGCCCCCGTACTTAACTTCCTCCAGTGCCCGACCCCGCAAGCATGGATTGATAAAGCCCGCGACCCGGCGAACCTGCCGCTGCTGCTCACCGACCACATGGTGTGCGAGCTCAAGGCCGCCCAGACCGCGCTGCTGCTGGTGCGTAAATACGTCGCCGACGAAAGTGGTGCCGACGCGCTGCTCGACTGGCTCAAGCCCTACGAACTGTTCACCTTTCGCGACGGCCCAGAGCCGGACTTCATCGCCCTGCACAGGCAGATTGGCAAAAGCGTGATGCCCAAAACCGACGACCCGTGGGGCCAGGCGCTCATCGACAGCATGGTGCTGCTGATTAAAGAGGAGCTGCACCATTTCTGGCAGGTGCGTGAGGCGATGCTGGCCCGCGATATTCCGTACGTCAAAATCACCGCCAGCCGCTACGCCAAAGGGATGCTGAAGGAAGTGCGCACCCACGAACCGCTGACGCTGATCGACAAGCTCATCTGCGGCGCCTACATCGAAGCCCGCTCCTGCGAACGCTTCGCCGCGCTGGCCCCGTTCCTCGACGACGACCTGCAGAAGTTCTATCTCTCGCTGCTGCGCTCGGAGGCGCGCCATTATCAGGACTACCTGACGCTGGCCCAGCAGGTGAGCGACGACGATATCTCACCGCGCATACAGCTTTTTGGCGAAATTGAAGCCACACTTATCTCGACACCGGACCACGAGTTTCGCTTCCACAGCGGCGTGCCGGTGTAAACCGGCACAACTCAAGGATAAGGATGCGAGATGAATAAAACGTGGATCAGTACGGTCGTTGTTATTGTCGCGGCCGCCGCCGTGGCGTTCTGGGTGTTCTTTGACAGGCAACGCGTTCCGGAAGCGCAGATTGATACCACCCTCAACGCGATGCCTGCCTGGCAGGTGATTAAGGAGCAGGAGCCCGCGCTGCATCAGCGCATCCTCGACCAGATGGCCGCCCTGCAAAAGGCCGGCGAGCCGGAGCAGCAGATTATCGACACCATCCAGCCGCAGATCCTGCATTTGCAGATGTCGCGCCTGCAAAACGCCCCGGACGCCAACGTGGTGAACTACATGACCATCAACATGGAGCAGACCGCCGCCATCCAGAAGGGGAGCGACGACGCCTGCTTCCGCTTCCTCTACCCGACGGTGAAGGGCGGCGTGAATCCGATGCGCATGCTGGATAAAGACCTGATGACGCGGCGAATGCAGGCCGACGCCGACATGATGCGCGCGGCCTACGGCAAAAACCGCCACACCGTGACGCAGGCCGAACGGGTGGCTGCCGTCGAGGACGTGCGGCCGATTATGAAGGAACTCGCTGATAAGTACGGCGAGGACATTCAGCTGTTGCAGATGCCGGAGAAGGCGGCGGGCAAAGAGAAGCTCTCCTGCGATATGGTGCAGGAGATGTGGGCGAAGGTGCTGGTGCTGCCGGAGCAGAAGGCGGCGAGGGTGATTCGGCTGGCGGTGTCTGAGCTGGAGTGAAGGGGCGCTGGTTTTTTGGGCACTTAGCGCGGGTTTAGCGCGTCGTCGCTTGCATGGCGGCGCGCGACAGGTATAATCCACAACGTTTCCGCATCCCCTTCAGTGCCGAAGTGGCGAAATCGGTAGACGCAGTTGATTCAAAATCAACCGTAGAAATACGTGCCGGTTCGAGTCCGGCCTTCGGCATTCAGTACCTTATTTTCTTTTAAATCAATGAGTTAGTGTGAAAATTCCGTCTCATTGACCAGTAGAAAATGTCAATTCTTCATCACGTACAAAAGCCACTGTGTTTGTTAATGGCTTTGGTATGTTAGCACATAGTGGCGAGTAGTTCCCAGGCTCAACCTCGTATCGCTTTTCCCTTTGAAGCTGGAAGACGTGCCACCGTCTCTAAACCTATACCAAACGCTTACAGTGAAGCGCATTTTTTGCCGATGCTCCCAAATGCCACACGTCGCTGATGACGTTGCAGGGAATAAACAGGTTTATGGTGGTGTTCGTACCTACAAACGATATGTAGGCTCTGCCAGCGGTTCGGCCTCGCTCCTTCGGGTACATGGTCATCCTGATAAACTTCACTGTCTGACATATCCCTGATGTTGTCGCCTAACGGCTCCGCGTGTTGTCTTACCACCAACGGGCATTAGGCTTCTATTGTCCAAAATCTGTTAGTTGCACAATTTTTGCACCCTGTATAACCTGAGATTAATCTTAATCACTCAAGGGTGGGTATGTCAGATAAGGAATCAATACGAAGGGAGTTAACTCTTTTGTTGGAGATACTCGCCTTGACTGGAGAGCAACGAGATTTTGTTGAATCAATGTACCAAGACAATGCAAACAGTAGGGGGATGGTAATGACCAACAAGCAGTTACGTATCCGCTATGGATTTCATGGAAAACACATGGAAAAAAATGTTGCCTGGGATGGCAATGATCAGGTGAATAGTGTTTTGGCTGTTCTTATTGAGGAGTTGTCTCTCCCGATAGGTGAGAAACCAGTGAATCTGATTGAACACGGTGTAGATGATGTATTTTTCTACGATGAAGAGAGTCAGAAATGGCTCGAAATCCCTCCTAAATGGCTAATCAAGGCATAAGGTCAGGGGGCAACTCGCCCCCCGCTTCTTCACTTCAACGCGCGTATGTAATCAAGCAAGGCTTTCAGTTGGCTACCTTTCATCGCCGGAACACGAATACGTATATCAGCCTTTCCTGTACTGGCGTACCTGCTTTCCCCTTGCAGTAATCGAAGGCTCATTGTTATGATCTGATGGTCTGACATTACTAACTCTCCGTGGTGGTTTGTTGTTTGTCGGATCGCTGTGTGGGATGTTCTCAGCATCCTGCACAGCACTATTAACAGCATTGCGTAAATTTCTCGGTAACAGATGACGCTGTATCGTCGTCCCTGCAAACTTCACTACCTGCGTATAAACGCACACCGTAGCACCACACCAGATAAAGCTGGTGATTAGCTCTTCTTCCTTTTTCAATACTCATCTCCGAGAATTGCACCTAAGAAAAATTCTGTTTGCTCTTCGCTGCCTTTGACGCTGTAACACTCGATAGCCTTTCTCATTTCGCTTTCGTCCGTGTTACCAGACAGCCATTCTATCAGGCTTTCTAAATACTCCTCCGCTCTGTTCACGTCGTGATCTTCTGGTAACACCTTGATAGCGTCTGCCATGAAACAGGCTTCTACGTGGTCGTAATGAAACAGCAGGGCAAGAATACTTTCTTGTTGCCATTGTTCAGGCGTTTTCAATCCGTAACTGTTAGTCATTTGATACTCACCCATTTACGATCCTCGTTCGGTGTTGCTTGTTGAATTGCATCTTTCAACACCTGTTCAAAGTTCACGCCGTGCTCCTGGCTTCTCTGCCACATGTCCAAAAATGCTACGGCGAATTTCAATTCTTCTTCGCTCTCAATAGGACTGAAAGCTGTGGTGTGTTCGTTCATCTCTATAATCTTCATACTCATTACTCCTCTTCAAAGGTCATTGTGTAGCGGCATTGCTGCGATGGTCTGATCGTCACTGTCTCCGTATAGTTGGCGTTGCTGTAAACGCAGATCTTCGCGTTATCTGTCTCCTGTTCATCACTGAGAATCAGGGTTATCTGTCCGGCATTCGCCAGGGCTGGCATGATCCCCAGCGTCAGCACAAGATATTTCATGTTTACCTCCTTATAAGTCCATCTCATTGATCACACGGCTAACGGCTTGCTTGTCTAAATCCAGATAGCGTCTGGTGTCGGTGATGTTGCTGTGATTGAGCACAGTCATAGCGAGGGCAATGTTATTTCCAGAACGCCGATAAAGAGCATTCCCCCCCGCCTTTCGAAAGCTGTGTGCTGATACAGTGCCATAAATCCCGATAGCTTTAGCGGCTTCTGCGATCTGCTTACTCACTTCCTCGCGTCGTACAGGTGCTTGCTTGTTCATCGAGCGGTTACGTTGGCTCCTGAACACATGCACATCATGCGGAAACTCAGCACGGCGACGTGCGATCATCTGCACCACTGGAGCCGGAAGGGTGAGGGCTTTACGCTTCCCTGTCTTCTGTTCTTCTATGTCAATCTCACCGTTGATCACTTCGTCGAAGCGCAAAGCGACGGCATCACCCACACGCAGTACGGCGGCTTGCATTATTAACGAAACGTCAGCTATCAGGCTCTTGTTATGAGCGTTTAGCCACTCCCTGATCGCTTTAGCTTGCTGTTCGTCTAACACTACTGCTCTGTTCAATTTACCCTCCTTCAAGGTCACACATCTAAATCGATGAAATAAATATTATGATCAATTTCAGTAAGTTGCAATACAAATGATCAAAAAATGATCGTTGTTGTGTGTGGTAGATGGCGCGATTGTGTCCACTGCTGAACGCGAAGATCAGGCACACCCAGATCGAAATCTGCATGATTTTGAAATATCTTCAACAAATTCATAAGGTTGGCATTTATAAACATGTGTTTGGACATTGCCAAATCATCAGATCGGCAAGAAGAACAGCGGTGACACCGGAACATCACACTACCAATGCTTGTGTGTGGTTGTTATCTATCTCATTGATTTAATGGTGATAAATGTAGAGTCGTTAGGCGAGGGCGGCGCTAACCTGCCTGTATGCACAGATTATGCGGAGTTTATGCACTTGCAACTGATTGCATCATGAAATGATTAGAATGCTAATGAATTGGCGGGTTTTGGCATGAAAAAAGAAACATCGTTTCAATTTAGAAAACTCGTTCAACGAATCCGGCACGGGTGCAAAGTGGTTTTCATGACAAACAGCCTGTATCCCGCACTACACAACGGTTTAGCTAAACTGATCATTCTGACAATGAAAGTGAACAATCTACTTTGGCTTACATCTACACCGATTCTTTACCTGTCATTTAAGATAGGTTTTGACGTTATTACTGTGGGGTTTCGATAGGGTTAATCTAAGATTTGCCTCTGGTTTTTCTTAGGATTGTTGCATGTGCGATTCGTAGTGAGCAGGGCGACGATCTATCATTGGGTAAAGTAACGAAACAGTACTTTTGAACATACGGGAAAAACCCTGCTATGTGACGGAGTGTCACACATACGAATCATCCCATCTGTGACGTTATGTCACACTTACAAACTACTTCTGTGACGCTGCGTCACACTTGGGGCACGTTATCTGTGACGTTATGTCACTCTATAAGACTACTTAACTATAATACTAAGATCTATAAGACTATCTTTCATGGTTTTGCGCTTGTCGCAAAGATCTTTTGCCTGGCGCCTATCGCCGTCACTCCTGGCAAGCAGCCTTACTTCGCTTCCTTTCGGGCTACGTTGGCTGGCCTCGTTCCGCTCACGACGCAGCAAAGCGTTATCTATACATTCTGTATGGTGCAATGGCTTTGCCACCGTGAATCGGTTGCACATGATCACTTCGCCGTGGGCGAATACCATTGCGCTGTGCGCTTTGTTACCATCTGACCAACCAACTACCGTTGATTGAACATCTGATAAGCTGACTAACCTCAACCATCCATTCATGAACTAAGGTTCACCCATGCAAGGTTTCAGTAAGTCAGTGGCTAAGGCTTCACTGGTCGCTGATAGCTCCAGTTCATCCAGCCTCAATCCAATACCAACACCTACTATCCTGATAACTACCGTTATCCCTCTGTAGTTGTGCTATTGGTTTCGGTAAGTGCCAGAGGGCGCACAGGAAGCCCGTAGAGCGATTTAAACAGGGTAGGGAATGCAATGGTAGCCTGAAAGCGTCAGAACGCCGCAGAGAGCGTTACAGGCTGTTTTTCGTTGTTCTTGTGGCTGTCTTCTCTGGTGGCAAGTTCTACCACAAAAACAGATTGACATCCACTGTTTATTTTGTGTATAAAGAGCACAAATCGCAAAGCAAAAATACAACGCATTGAAAATAATCAAAAAAATTTCGAATAATCACCGTTAAGGGGTTGACAAAAGTTTAGAAATAGGTTAGAATACCCATATAGCATAAAACTTTATCCACATAATCTCTTAATGCACTTTGAGCCGTCAGGCTGCAAGGTGTCTTTTTATTTACGCCAACCATAGGAGGCCACACTGAGATACTTTGACGTTGAAGACACACTTCAACAATTGAAAGACGGAACCACCAACCGTTACCGCATCCGAGCACTACGCAACGCTTGCCGCGCTCGTGGATACCACGAGAGGGAAGCCTTTCTCACAGAAGTATTGAAGCGCTGGGATGAAATCCGCACTTCGACCACCAACGAATAAACCAGAAGGAGGAAACCAGAATGATCGAGAAGAAAACCAAACTACCGCCGTCCACATCGTTAATGATACCGGATGCCACATTCCAGATTCTGTTCAAAGAAGCAAAGCGCCGAAAAATGAGCGTAAGCGCACTACTTCTTGAAGAGTGTCAAAACCTGGCGGTTAAATATTCGAAAGCTGGCGCGTAATAACCACGAGACAGCATTAACAACAATCCACGAATGAGAAGCGGAGAAAGCTAAATGAAGAGCATTCGTAATTTACTGAGCATACATAGGAGCATAGAACAATGGCAAAAACCCTCGCCGAGATTAAGGCAGATCCAAAATACCAATACACCGATAAAGATGGAAAAGTAAGAGATCGTACAATCAACATCCCGCATTACTTCCGAGAGATTCCACGTATTTATTCTCCCAATCTCGAAAATGGTTTCATGGATTTTTGCCCGAAGGCGCAAAAGTTGTACTGTTATTTTCAGGGATGGGAAAATTCAGGGAATTTCTGTTACGAAAGCCAGACAGAACTTGGAAAGGTGATCGATTTATCCAGGGAGCACACCTGCAAACTCATTCAGAAGCTGCAAGATGCAGGGCTAATCACGAAAGAGAAAAACCCTGGTTATCGTTCCAAAGTTTACCGCACGTTTCCGATCACTGATGCGCACATTACTCCACCAGAAGCACTGACAGTGCAGCCTGTAGCAGCGTCTGACGAAGTGCCAGCCCCTGAGCCAGTGAAGGCCGCAGAGGAGCATTCAGTTCCTGATTTTGATGATCTTCCGTTTGTCTGGGATGCTCCAGAATACCTGGAGCCGCCAGCACCAACACCAACGATCCCCACTCAGCAGGACAAGCCAGACCTTCCCTGGGGCGGTGTAGCTATCTGCAAACCGAATGGCGATCCCATTGATGCCGCTTTGAAATGGGCGTTAACAGAGACAATGGGCGATGAGGAAGCAGCCTACCGACTTATTTCCCAGACAGCGACCAAACATCTTGGACGTGAGATTATTTTAACCGTACCAACGAATGAAACCTTCGACGAATTCGAAGATCTACCATTTTAACCAGGAGGATTATGATTCAATACTTAGTGAAATACGGTGTTGACCGTATTCAGATTAACGACGCTGGAAAGCGCGTATTAGAAACCCTGCAATACTTTTACAGATCCAAACCAACCAAGATCCGACTTGGTGACATTATCGAACGTTCTGGATGTTCGCAAGGTGGTGTGATGTTCTGGCTACATTCTCTTAAATCTTTCGGTGTGATCGCTTTTAAAGAAGCTGGACATTTCGACATAACAATAAAATCTATGATCTCGGATTATGAGATCATTTATTCGAACGACTAAATAACAACCAATGGGAAACTTTTATGATAACTGCTTTATGGTGGTTCACCATATTCTATGGCGTTCACGTTATGACAAGACATGGAGTTTCCCCTCTACGAGGAATGAATGGGACGAAAAGAACGAAGTAACATTGTTAGAATCGAAAAAGCCACTCGCGCCAGCAAACATAAATACACCTCTTCTCTACAAGACCTCGCCCGAGAGTCTATTCCAGGAGAATGGATCACCGAAATAATAGAACACCCTGCAATGGTGCCCGTGGGGGCAGAGTATGAACTATTGCAGGATGTTTTAGCATCTTCGGATAACGTCTTCTATAAACCACGCCGCCGCCGTGAATACCGTGTTGATTCATCGAATCTTAAGAAGTGGCAGCTATACGCAGAAAACTATATTGACTGGGTGGGGTATTCCCAAACTAACGGCTTATCTCACCACATACAAGATTTTGACATGCTCTTTGACGACAAGGAAAACAACAATGAATAATAAAACTATGGACACCGTGAACAACGTGAACACCCTAATTAACTCTTTCCACGATATTTGGCATCTACCAGCATTGCAGCTTGTTAATAGGGCGTGGCGTGAGAGAACGCCCTCCGCGCTCCTGGAAGCGATACAATACACTGAACAGGCAATCACTGCCCTTGAACACTGGTATGCTGCTGTAAAGCACCTGGTGCAGATGAACGGGGATACCGTCACCGTGGATCAGGCGTGGCGCATTGCCAATGACCTTGAAGAGCTTGCTTGCTCCCTGCAATACATCACCGCCGAACTTGCGGAACTGGCAGGAGTCATTGCCGAGAAATACGCAGTAAGCGAATTTGAATAAAAATGCAAGAAAAGTGAATGAAATGTTGGTTTGGGTATTGACAAATTAACAGAAATGTTATAGAATAAGAAGTAGGGATAGTATTCGAATCACTTCTCCCGTAGATGGCTACTCCCTTGTAGGGTAGCCCTCTTCTCTAAAATCATTCCTTCTGTGATTTTTTGGTTGTGTTCTTTATTGCTACGTTCGTTTGTTTCTAACAAGGGATCTCCACTGCCCTATTTATTGCTTGTCACAGTAAATAGGGGATATCCGGTGGAGAGCACCTTCTAAGGGTAGTAATTCACAACGAGTGATTTTATAGAAGAGCAATCCTGCTCTTTACAACTGAAATCGTTATACGTCTTTATAATGCGCAGTTGTCAGACAATACAGAGAATTCAGACACTGGAACATTTTTCTTTAGTCGAGTTGTATTGTCTCCTTATTAATTATTAAGTCGAAAGGCTTGGTAGTGATAAGAAATTCCAATAGGGCGATCATTCATCCTTAGCGTGTTTTGCAACGACACGGAATGATCCCCAGGCTGGTTTATAAGATTTCCAGCTGTCCCAAAGAAGCGGCTTTATTGCCGCTTTCTTTTATCCCACAGTAACAAATAAGTTAATGCAACGCGAAGGAAACAAAAAAGATGTTTATATTAAATAACAAATCGCGTGTACTCAAATATAAAAATGATGTTCTCACCGTCAATCCTCAGATGATTGAGATGGTGGCTCAGTATGCTGGTTGTTCGGTTGATGAAGTGATCAAAGCGATGGATAAATATTTTCCTGACGAATCACCAAAACAAGAAACAACTATTCAGGATTTGATTACACGTAAAGTAAAGGAATCAACCAAACAATGATTATTGACCTATCAGAAGTCTTTCCGGTACGTAAAAGCTACACAGATATTGTGAGTGCTGCGACCGACAATTTTGCAGCAGTAGACAGTAAAGTGTTTGCTTCTCTTCCTGCTGATGTGCAGTGCGGCGATGTGCTCGATATCACTGGCGCTCTCTATACCTCTGGGAATGTGGCTTATGTCGTCGTGTCCGACTTCGTTAAAGCTGGTAGTAATAAGCCTGTGAACGTCCTACGCGCTCCTAACGTTGGATCATACGTTGCCCTCAAGAGCGACAATCTCAACGCAGCTAACCACGCAGCAGCGATCAGCGCATTACAGGCGCAAGGCTTCGCCACTCGTGAATTTTTCACCTCTTAAGCAAGGAAGATAAATAATGATTATTGGAAACGAGCGTATCGACCTTTCCCCATTATTCCAGCTAACCAGCACCAGAAATTTCCTACTCAGTTCTCTAAATCTCTTTGATGGTGTGGGCGTTTCTTCTCATAAAGTTAGTGTGTCCCGTCTGCTGGAAGATAACACCAGCCTGTTCAACCAGCCTACGGCGCGTTTCTCAAACGAGCATAACACCACGCAGCGTCAGAGCGGCAAAGAATGGCTAATCGAGCTTCCGTATTTCCTTCGTGAAGATCTGATCACTCCGTCAGATATTCAGGGCAAGCGTAAGCCAGGAAGCGATATTCAAGAAACAGTGACGGACATTTACAGCGATTACATGGGTAAACACGCTGTAGCGTTTATGCGAACCCGTGAAAGTTACCTCGCACGATCACTCTTCTCTGGTCAGGTGTATACACCTAAGACAGACGATCTGTTAATCGACTTTGGCGACCTGTTCGGCGTAGCCCCGATGAATGCCACTCTTGATCTGTCAGCTACAGATAGCAGCACTCTACGTGCGATTGACGACATGGTGAGTCAAATCACCGAAGCGGCACAAAGCCAGGCGGCGGCAGTGGAGCGAATTATTGTTTTCGCCAAGGGTGGATTCTATAGCGATCTGCGTTTCAGTCCTGCGATGGAGGCGGCTTTCCGCTATGTCAGCCCACTTGATGAAGGGAACGTAGTGTTCCAGCATCGTGAACTACTTCCAGGTGTAAGCACCTTTTCGATCCCTGGCTCAAATGTAGATGTGATCAAGGTGACAGATCCGCTCCTGATCGCACAAATGGGTGATGCCGACGCTATCGCCATCCCGCAATTCGCTAAGGGAAGTGGTATTTACACCAATATCTACGGCGCGGCTTCGTCAACGTTCGAACTCCTTAATGCTGCACCTGCGGAAGTTTATAGCTGGAGCTTCGAAAGTGAGCGCGGAAACACGATCAACGTGATCTCGGAAAACTCAGCACTGCCAGTTAACCACGGCCTGAACTTCTCCGTTCACATTAAAGCCTCAGAATAACGAGCGATAGACGGTAGTTCTTCCCGTCTGGAAATAAAGAAGAACTTTAATCAGGGGCGTAGGGAACTGGAACACGCAAAGCAAATGCGCCAGCCCTTGCCCCTTTTTATTTCCAGAATATGAGGAAAGATAAAATTGGAAATTATCCTAAAGAGTCGAGGTTTGCATTTACAACTTAATGATACAAACGCAGAGCAAATACTCAATTTAGCAGCCGTGTCGAGAGCGCTTGATGTTAGTCATTCACATCTAAGGCAACTTATTTTCAGAGGAATGAGTGTATCAGATGCACTTAATTACCTTGTGAACGAAAAGAAAGGCGGTGAATAATCATGCTTGAAATCCACACAAGTTCTATCAAGAACACCGTGACATTCAGCGTTGATCGTAATTCAATGAAGGAAGCTATGGACGCTTTCGATCAAATTCAGAAGAAATCCAAAGGCATTAAAGACCCTACGTTGAACATGAAAAGATTCAGCCAGGGGCTAAAATCTGCTGAAAGGGAACTCGATATGCTGAATAAGAAAGCGTCAAAGCCTCGTAATAGCGATGAACGAGAAAAGGCAAGGGCAGCTAAGGCGCAAGCCCGTGTAGAGGCTCAGGCAGCGAAAGAGGCCGCAAGAAACGCACAGCGCCGTGAACGGGCTGAATTGAAGCTATTGGACACTGCCAGCAGCTTTAAAAGTATGCAGCACCTTACCAATGTTGAGCTTACACAGGCCGCGCTTGCAGCGTCACGGATCACCAAAGCCTATGCAGCAGGAACTATCTCTCTACAACGCCAAAACAGCGAGATTAAGCGCTTACAGCAGAGCTACAGACGCATTAATGCAGAGCGTAGGGCAGCGGCAAAGGCGGGAGGGGCTAACGCTCTTGGTGGCGGTGGTAAAGCTACAGGGGCGATCTCTGGCTCTCTGATGGGATTAGGCACTGGTGCGCTTGCTGGCGCTGGTATTGGTGCGGCGGCTTACGGTGCTTATTCATGGGGGAAAGACGCTGTAACAGCCCAGGAAGAGCGCAGCGAAATCGTCGCAAGGGCGCGCTTGGGCGGTGTAGATTATAACGTCCTCCAGGCACTTTCCCAGTATGCCACGGCTAACGGGATTGATTCCGGTATGGGGCTGCAAGGACAACGTAAGCTACTCGACTCGGGAAAAGACCTCTCAGAAAAGATCGCAGACAGCTACACCAACAGCACCTTTGATAAGAAGTCTGGACAGTGGAAAGGCGGAAACGCTGCTGTAGATACAGCCCTGAACATGGGATTCACTAAAGAGGATTTGAAATCCTACCAATCCAATCCGTTTGGCTTCGTTTCTGCTTATACCAACACCATGCAGGGGAAAGGCTATTCACAAGAGCAAATCCTTCATAACCTGGAAGACCTTGCAGACGATTTAGGCTTGTATCACAAGGCATTTTCTAATCAAGGTAAGGCACTCACTGATCAAGTGGACGTGCTCAAGCGTAATGGTCAGTGGCTGGATGAAGCACAGCAGGATCAGCTTGTAGCCTACCGTAAGTTTAACCAGGAGCTTAGCATTCTCTCCGATAGCCAGAAGCTGGCCTTCTTCGAAGGGTTTATGTCAGAGATTGACCCTGAAACCATGCGAGAGTTTAAAGAAGCTATGCAGGAGGCGTTACCCTTTTTCAAGGGGATCGGGCGGGCGGCGGGGGATGCTGCCGTAGGATTGCTGAAACTCACTAACTGGATCACAGGCAAGCTAAACCTTCTTACTGGTGACAACAGCACTAAAGAGGCGGTGAGCCAGCATTACGGCACAACGTCAGCACCTGCACAGCCTGGAAGTAATCCAGTGGCTAACGCCTATGGAGCCAGCCAGCCGAAAGCAGACGGCACACACCAGCCTAATGTGTTCGATACATTCCATGATTGGTGGAACGGGACAAGCGACGCTAAGGACGTGAGCAGCTACGCGCAGAGCACCAATGGAGATTACTCTCCTGTTTCAATGCTGAAACAGAGTGCAGCAGCGCCAGCTAAGCCAGCCAGTGCGCCGATCATGCAGCCTGTAGTATTGCAGAATCAGCTACCGGAAGGGCTTATCCATCTAACTATTTCTCCTGATCCGACATTCGGAAACATGCTTAATGCTACCGTTGATCAGCGTATCAGTGATAACAATCAGCGTATGGTGTTGGCTGTTTCATCTGGACAAGGGACGGGGGGCTAAATGGCAACACCTGGAAGTTTAACTATCGGGGGCAGCGATGCCTCCCGAATCAATTCAACTCAGAACAGTAATAACAGCAGTGCTACCCGCACCAAAGGTGAAAACGGCTTCACCATCCTTGCATCTGTATATAATTCGTCCTCAGATAGCTACATTCAAAACTATCAGGCGATAGTGTTTGATGCCGTGACGGATACGGGAATACGCAGACAGGCTGACATTACCAGCTATCCCGTTGAGAGCGGGGCAGAGGTGAGCGATCACGTTCAGATTAAGAATAATACATTCAAGCTATCGGGAATTATTTCCGAAACTCCGGTGAGGCTGGAAAAGGATTTGTTATACAGCGCTGGTGTGAATGGCACTCGTATCAGTCAAGCTATCGAATACCTCGATAAGATGTTTGACAGTCGCCAGCCCATCACATTAGTGACAGAGCACAAAGTGTACGAGAATGTTATTCTCTCCGGCATTTCCTACGATTATAAATCTGAATACGCGATGCAATTCGATCTTGAATTTGAACAGATCAGGCTTGTCAGTAAAGCTACAGTTAATGTGATTGCAACTAAAACGCAGGGAAATAAATCTGTAGGCGGTACGGTGAAACAGAAGGTGGTGAACAATGCACCTAAGAAAACTGAATCTGACACTGTTACGACGGAGTTTAAAAAATGAGGGGCTTATGCCCCTTTTTTGATGGTTTCAACACTAAAGCAATGAATCCATATTTTTAAAAGGGACAGATTTAAAAAGATAGCCCTGTAATCCCCAAATTCCCACCTCACGCAGTAACCCCATATGATCTCTATTCTCAATCCCTACAATAATAATTTTGTCGCAGTATTTTTTGATTGATGCAATCAACTGGTTGAAGGTTGGTTTCTGCACCTGCTCATTAAAGAAGCAGCGATCTACCTTTACAACCTCAAAGTATCCTTCGATCAAACTAACTACATTCGAGTTTCCTGCGCCAAGGTCATCGAGCCATAGCCCATTTACACCCTGGCTCAGCGATTTTAATAAGGGACTTTTCAATCCCTTGTCCAAACCAGGGAAATGCTCAGAAAGTTCAAGTTTGATGAATGGCATCGATTCGAAAGTTTGTCTAAGTATGTAGTCATGACGTATTAAAAAAGCCATTTGCTGATCAATGTTCAGTGTACAAAATAGATTCTTTCGTTCGAACCACGTTTGCATAGTGGCAATGTTTCCACATTGTTCGTATAGGAAAAGCCGCTTCCTATCTAAATCCCAAGATGAAATTACGAACTCAGGGTGAAGGTGACGTCCATCTGAGGTAATGAAGCGAGTGAGAAGCTCAACGCCTAACAACCTCTCGTCAATGCTCACTATAGGTTCAGCAATGAATGTAGTATCCATAACAAATACCTTAAATTTTAATTAAAATTATATTGTAATTTTTATCACAATAAAGCAATAGTATTGCCAAAATTTGTGGTACGGATGTATGGCTTTGACTAAGTGATTGATATCACATACCTTTCTGCTTTATAGTGGGTGTTTGCTGATTGTTATATATTAGTCTTGCAATGTTTTTCTGGTTGTTTTTTTGCTCGGTTTTTTGTTTGATACTGGTTCATATTCACCTAAATATATAAGTAATGTAATAATGTTCTATTCGATAAGTTAACGAGGGGCTTACGCCCCTTTTTTATTGATTCTCTATCTCTGGATAGCGTAGCAATTCTATATACTGCCGTAGCTCAACAGGAGAGGCGGCATTCTTGCTGTACGTCTTGAAACTCTCTGTAGAGCCGCGCTCGTGACCGAGCAGAAGGGCTATTCTGTCCTCAACCACTTGATTTCTATCGAACATTTGCGCCACTTGGTGGCGTAACGAGTGAAAAACTTTCAACTCTGATCCCGCTTCGCCTAAAGCCTTTCGTTTAGCCCTCGTAAAACGCTGTGAATGCCACGTAGAGCGCTTTCCGTCTGCACGGTCAATGATTGACGCACGATAGAACAAAAATCCGTTGTAGGGCTTCTCACGAAGCGATAACACCAACGGAGTGATCAGGCTATGCACCGGAATAATACGGGCTGCTGATTTGGTCTTCCCCTCCGTCACTTCGAAACATAACACCCCTTCAATCTCTCGGATGTTGGCCGCACGTAATGAACAAATTTCATTCAGGCGCATACCGCTATACATGCCGATCAGCGTTACATTTTGCATCTCTTCATCATCTGCCATCACAGCGAATACTTTCGCCAATTCTCCAGGCTCAAACACCTCATAGCTCACCTTGCTACTTTTGGCCTCCAGCGCATGACCGCGCCAGATGTTTTCCTGTGGTGCATCGTGATATCTGTTACGAGCCAGATCCCAGATTTGAGCCAGTGCGCTGACATAGTTTTGTATGGTCTGTGGTGCTTTCTCCGTCTTGAGCTTATCAAGCCAACCTGTAACGGTGGTCCGGTTAATGTCACGAAGCTGAACATCGCGCTTTTTCAGATGTTCTAAGAGCACTTCTACAGCCTTGTTTGTCTTTGATAGCGTGGTGAGTTTGCGCTTCTCGCTGAACTGGAGAATGTATTGATCCCGCATCCTCAAGAGGGAAGGGCAACTCATTACAGGGGCGCTTAATGGCTCCGGTGCTGCATGTGCATACGTACCAACTTGACGTAGTTCATTGAGGATTTGCTCTACCTTCGAGCCTCGATCACGCTGTGGCTTTATCAGGTTACGAATCTTAAACCACTCCAGAGCAACCGCATCACGAAAGAGACGGGCTTCGCGCACATCGCGTGTGCCTGTGCTCTTCACATAGTTATGTCTTCCTCCGAACAGATGACGCATGTACTTTGGTATGGCGATCCTCACCAGATAGTTTCCGCATGGATCTAAAACTAAGTAACGATCTCGCTTGTAAATCATGTTCACCCCAGCTATTTTGTCAGGGCTTTTGCACATGATTTTGAATAGTGTGAAATGTCGAAGTCTTTACCTGTTTTTCCAGTTGATTCAAAGGATTACAGGAGCTTGTAAGACAAGCGAACGACCGTAGAAATACGTGCCGGTTCGAGTCCGGCCTTCCACTCATCCTCTAAAAACCTCCCTCCGATGCCACTCCACAAACCCCTCCCCAGGATAATTCCCTTTCCCCATCGGCAACGCAATCTGCTTCCCGGCAAAATCCCAGAACAGCCGTCCAACAATCCCGCTCCCATTCACCGCCTCGGACACCAGCACCCGCATACTTTCATCCAGCCCAATCGATCCCTTATCAAACGCCTTATGATGAATCGCACACAACGACAGTCCGTTCGGGATCTCACACGGTCCGCCAAACTGCTTCCACTTGATATGCGCGGCTTCAAGTCCAACGGAGGCGTTATCATGTCGCATGTTAAACCCGCAGATTGCACACTCATAGTTATAAGCTCGCAGCACCTGCTGGCGGAACAGCGGATCGCGAACCTTACGGATCTGTTGAATATCAAAACCCATCTCATCCGCGATCTCTTCCTGAATGCTTTCAGGAAAGTGCGCTTCAAGAATCTGCTGCGCCAGCGAGCCGATCAGATTTTTGTTCTTATTCAGCAGCGCAAAGTGTTCTTCATCAAACCCGCCTGCGACGTTATGTTCCACAAGTTCTTTAACAGGCGGTTGCTTACTGCCAGTGGTCGAACAGAACTCAGTATTCTTCAGATCCCAAAAACCGTCCCCTTTGAGCCGCCAGAAGGGCATATTTGGGTAATGCGCCTTCCTCTGTGGGCCAAAGCGTTCTAGCAGGCTAAGCAACTGTTCGTGGACCTCAGTACCGTAATCAAACAGTCGCGCATGCCCCTGCTGATAGTTCGCCAGCACGTACAGAAGCAATAAAGGCTTATGCGGCGCACGCTGTTCGCCTTTGCGCCAGATGGTGATGTCGGTAATCGCCTGTTCGAAAGTTTTGCTGGAAGCCATCGCGTTACGGAAGAAGGTAAATAATTGCGATGATGCTCGCAAAACTCAGACCAATCAACCCACAATCAACAAAAACATGACCTTACCGCACATAACCCTATTTCCTGAATCCCCCTCGCAAATTCCAAATTTATCCCACGCCAAACCGCTGTATTTATATTCAGCTCTGTATAATGAGCACCAGAAATTACGCCGAACGGCAAAGGAAGTATCGAAGAATATTTAACGAGGAATTCGCGATATGAAGGTGCTGCAACACCCCCATACCGCTAACCACCAACAACTAATCAGGAGTTGAAAATGGCTGCGACGAATTTTAAGCCAGAGTTTACTGTTTGCAAAACAGAATCAGACGCTTTCACCGGCATGATTGAAAACCGCGAGCTGGTACGCAAAAACAGCGCCCGCCGTCTTCACGGCAACCAGCCCAACGCGGCGCCCATTCATCCCCGCGCAGCAACGCCGCAAGACAGTGCCGCCTGCTGCGAACTCTATGCGCGCATAGACATGAAATACCTTCTTCTGGGCGGCGACTGGTTAAACCGTGCAGGCTTTATCAACGGCATGCCGGTAAAAATCCGCGCCATGAAAGACTGCATTGTGATTACGCCACAGCATACAAGAGAATTATGGGGATGCCTGGAAGGTATGAGTGTGGTGAATATTAATAAGCAGAAAGTCGCTCAGTGGTTAAAAACATTTCCGGGAGCGTTAAATGACACCGGCGATATTCCGGTAATTAAGCGTAACGCCTGATAAATATCCCGGCCCTGCGCCGGGATTATTATTTATACCGCTTTCAAAACACCGGCACCCCCAGCCCCACCTTCACCTCCCGCAACGTCGCCTGCGTCACCCCCTGCGCCCGTTCGGTCCCGCGCTTCAGCATCGCCATCAACTCTCCCTTGTCCTGCATGTACATCGCCCTCCACTCCCGCATCGGCGCAATCAGCTCCTGCAAACACGCCTCCAGCTCGTTCTTACATACCCGGTCGCCCAGCCCGCCCGCCTGATAATGCGCCTTCATCGCCGCCACTTTCTCCTTGTCCGGATGAAACGCGTCGAGGTACGTAAACACCACGTTCCCCTCAATCTGCCCCGGGTCGCTCACCTTCAGGTGGTTCGGGTCGGTGTACATGGCGCTGACCGCACGGTGAATCGTCTCTTCACTGGCCGAAAGGTGCAGCGTGTTACCGAGCGATTTCGACATCTTTGCACTGCCGTCGATGCCGGGCAGGCGGCTGGTGTCGCTCAGCATCGCCTTGCAGTGGCGCAGCACCGGGGTGGGCAGCAGGCTGTTCATCTTGTGCACAATCTCGTTGGTCTGCTCAATCATCGGCAGCTGGTCGTCGCCGACGGGCACGCTCTCGGCCTTAAACGCGGTGATGTCCGCCGCCTGGCTGATGGGGTAGGCCATAAACCCGACCGGCAGCGAGCGGACGAAACCCTTCTGCGCAATCTCGTTTTTCACCGTCGGGTTACGCTCCACGCGGGCGACGGTGACGATGTTCATATACAGCATCGTCAGCTCGGCGAGGGCGGGCAGGGCGGATTGCAGGCAGATCGTGGTCAGGTTCGGGTCGATGCCCGCGGCGAGGTAGTCGGCCAGCACTTCGGGGATGTTGTCGCGAATTTTTTGCGGGTTGCTGCCGTTGTCGGTCAGCCCCTGAAGGTCAGCAATCAGCACAAACTGGTTGTGCGTCTGCTGAAGCGCCACGCGCTGGCGTAGCGATCCGACGAAATGACCGAGGTGCAGCGGGCCGGTTGGGCGATCGCCGGTGAGGATGGTGGGTGCGTTCATAAAGACTCCTTAATGTGCAATTGCCGAAAGGGGTCCTGGATGTGTGAAAGCCGCCTTTCGGCGGCTCTCTGAAAATGGGGAAAACAACTCCGGGCCGCCTTTAAGAAGGCAGCCACCAGCGTTTAATGGTGAGTACGGCGGAGCGTGTGTTCATCGAATTAACCTATCATGCAAAAACGCAGGGGTAAAGCGGCTCAGGCGCCGCTGCTTGAGGCGCGCACCTTCAGCCTGCCCGCCAGCGTCACGTGCGTGGCGGCATCTTCCTGATTGCACAGGTACTCCACCGCCAGCCGTCCCAGCTCGCTGTAAGGCAACTGGATGCTGGTCAGCGGCGGGGTGAGCTGCTCGGAAATCTTCTGGTCGTCGTAGCCCGCCAGCAGCATATCCTGCGGAATGCGCACGCCGTTCACCGCCAGCGCCTGGTAGCAGCCGATCGCCAGCCAGTCGCTGGCGCAGAAGATGGCGTCCGGGCGCTCGGCCAGTTCCAGCAGAGACGTGGTGGCGGTAAAGGACTCGCTGAACTGCCAGTTGGTCTGGCGCACCAGGCCGTCGTCGCACGCGAGTCCGGCCTGCTGTAATGCCGCCTGGTAGCCCGCCAGACGCTGGCGCGAGGCCTCCATCCAGCTCTCGCCGGTGATGTGGGCGATGCGCGTGGCGCCGCAGGCGATGAGGTGTCTGGTAACCTGGAAAGCGTTGGCGTAGTCGTCCGGAATAAACGACGGCAGCAGCGGCGAGCCGGGGTCGCGCTGGTTGAGCAGCACCAGCGGGATGCGGGTGCAGTCCTGGAATGCCGTCATATCGACGACGTTCGTGACCGGAGAGGCAAGGATAATCCCGATGCAGTTGCGCTTGTCCAGCTGGCGGATGATGTTCAGGGCCAGCTCCACGTCGTCGCCGTAGTCGTAGACGGTGAGCAGGGTCTCGTTGCGCCACGCCGCTTCCCGCGCCTGGCTGATGGCGTCGATAAACGGGTCGAAGCTCTGCATGGAGCTGACCAGCAGGGCGATCTCCTCCTGGTTGCGCGGGGCGTGAACGGCGGGGAGGCGGTCGTAGCCGAGCTCGGTAGCCACATTAATCACCCGCTGGCGGGTGTCGTCGCTGAGCTTGATGTTGCGGGACTGGTTGAGCACCAGCGATACCGTCGCCTGCGACACCCCCGCCGCCCGCGCAATATCGTTCATCGTCACTTTTGTTTTTCGCTTCATCCGTTCTCTCCCTTTCGCGAATTTGCATCATACCCTAACCGCGTGCTTCCGCGCCGTCGATCACGTTTCTCATCCATCGAAGCGTGAACTTTGTGAGAGGCGTCGCTTTTCTGAGCGCCACGATTTGCGCATTTATTCTGCAACTAATATTTATTAGCTAAATATTATCAGTAAGAGGATGCGTAATGAAAGAGCAGTGGAGCAGGGAGCAGGCACAGGCGTGGTATCAGCAGAAAGGCTGGCTGTGCGGGTTTAACTATCTGCCGTCGACGGCGGTGAACTGGACCGATATCTGGCAGGAAGAGACCTTCGATGCCGAAACCATCGACCGCGAGCTGGGCTGGGCGGCGGACGCGGGCTATAACACCCTGCGCATCAACCTGCCGTTCATCGTCTGGGAGCACGACCGCGACGGGCTGATGGCGCGCATCGACCGCTTTTTGACGATTGCCGACGGTCATGGGTTCAGCACCATGCTGACCCTGATGGACGACTGCGGGTTCTCCGGCGACGAGCCGTACCTCGGCCCGCAAAAGCCGCCCGTACCGGGCAAGCACAACAGCCAGGCGGCAGCGAGCCCGGGACGCGATAAGGTGTGCGATCGCGACTGCTGGCCACAGATTGAGCGCTATATCCGCGACGTTGTGCGCCAGTTCCGCGAGGATAAGCGCGTATTGCTCTGGGATCTGTATAACGAGCCGGGCAACCGCGGCATTTTCGCGACCGGCACGGAGGAGGTGTTGTACGACGAGAAGCTGGAAACCTGCGCGCACGAGTTGATGAAGCAGGCGTTCCGCTGGGTGCGTGAGGAAGACCCGACCCAGCCGCTCACCATCTGCGCGTGGCGTCTGCCGGCGGAAGAAGAGGGCGAGACGTTTTACCAGCACCCGCTGGACCAGACCGCGCTGGCGCTGTCAGATGTGGTGAGCTACCACGCCTATACCAATACCGGGCGCATGACGGCGATTATCCAGCAGCTTCAGGCGCTGGGCCGCCCAATCTTCTGCACCGAATGGCTGGCGCGTCACGTGGGCGGCACCATCGAAGAGCAGCTCCCGCTGATGTACATGGCGAAGGTCGCGCCGTATCAGTGGGGGCTGGTGCGCGGTAAAACCCAGACTTGGCTGCCGTGGCCGGTAGTGATGAAGGAGTCCACGGACTACTGCCGCCTGTGGTTCCACGACGTGTTTGAGGAGAACGGTATCCCGTTCTCACGCGCTGAAATCGCGCTGATGAAGAAGCTGCGCAAAATCGCCCCGAATCCGCAGGGCTAATAATAATGACCCGGCGCGCTCTCGCCGGGCAACCAGGTACGCACTATGGCAATGACAATGAAAATACCGTCTCGCGAGTTGTGGTCTTACTTTGGCTATGGTTTAGGTCAGTGTTTTAGCTTTGGTTTAGTGGGTTCGTTTATTAACTATTTTTACACCGACGTGCTGGGGATCTCGGCGCTGGCGGCAAGCACCATCTTCCTGATTGCCCGCGCGTGGGACGCGGTTCACGATCCGCTGTTTGCCAGCATTATGGACACCATTAACAGCCGGTTCGGCAAGTTTCGCCACTTTTTACTGATCGCCCCGCTGCTGATCACCGGGGTCACCCTGCTGGCGTTCTATAAAATCGAAGCGGATATGACCACCAAAATCCTCTACGCCGGGGTGACGTATATCCTGTGGGGGACGCTGTACGCCATCTCCGATATCCCGTTCTGGTCGATGTCATCGGTGATGACCAACGACTCCGGCCAGCGCACCCGCGCGGTGACGGCGGCGATGCTCGGGGTGAACGCGGGCATTGCCTGCGCTAACATCTTCTTCCCGAAACTGGCGGCGTTCTTTGCCCAGTACAGCAACGATAAAGGCTACTTTATGGCGGCGCTGGTGATGATGCTGGTGGGCCTGCCGTTGATGCTCAACGGCTTTATGCAGATCAAAGAGCGCGTGCCGCCGAGCCCGGAAAAGGTGACGATGCGCGACACCTTCCACAACCTGCGCCAGAACAAGCCGCTGTTTATCGTCCTGCTGTCGTTCTTTTTCTGCGTGTTCCATAACGTGGCGGGCGGTCTCTATATCTACTTCTTTATCAACAATATGGGCGACGGCAGCCTGCAAATGGCAATTGGCGTGATGGGGATAGTGGCGGCGGTGCTGTGCCTGGTCGCCCCGCTGCTGACCCGCCGGATGCAGAAGCGGAAGCTGTTTATGATCCTCTGCGGGCTGGACGTGGCGGTGCGCGTGGTGATGTGGTTCACGGGCTATCAGCACACGGCGTTGCTGTTTATCCTGCTCGGCCTGAGCACGCTGTTCGTGATGATGACCAACATCCTCACCTCGTCGATGATTGCTGACACCATCGAGTACGCGGAATACCACACCCACAAGCGCTGCGCGGCGATCACCTTCTCCGGGCAGACCTTTACCGGCAAGATGTCGGTGGCGGTGGGCGGCGGGCTCATCGGCGTGTTTCTGACGATGATCGACTATGTGCCGCAGGCGCAGTCACAGAGCGACAGCGTACTGGCGGGACTGTTCTTCGGGATTTGTTTGTTACCGGCGATAGGCTCGCTGATCCGAATGGGGTTTATGTCGCGCTTTACCTTTACCGAAGAGAAGCATGCGGAGATTTGTCGGCTGCTGGCGGAGCGGAATGCGTCTGCGAAAGCGCCGGGTGGCGGCTGCGCCTTACCCGGCCTACAGGACCAGCCCTTGTAGGCCTGATAAGCGAAGCGCCATCAGGCTTCGCGTAATGACTTACAGCGACTTCACAAACGCCAGCAGATCTTCGTTGAGCTGGTCCTGGTGGGTCAGCGCGAAGCCGTGCGGCGCGTTGTCGTACACTTTCAGCGTGGCGTTTTTGATCATCTCTGCCGCCAGCTTGCCGGTCGTTTCAAACGGCACGATCTGGTCGTTGCTGCCGTGGATCACCAGCGTCGGCACGTCGATTTTCGCCATATCCGGGCGGAAGTCGGTTTCGGCGAAGGCGGTTACGCAGTCGATGGTGCCCTTCAGGGACGCCAGCAGGGCGATGTTCAGCGTCTGCGTCAGGGCACCGGCAGAAACGGTCTGCCCGGCGTTGGTGCCGTAGAATGGGGTGGCGAAATCGCTGATGAACTGAGCGCGATCTTTACGCAGTCCGTCGCGAATCCCGCTGAACACGCTCTGATCGACCCCTTCCGGGTAGCTTTCGGATTTGCCGAAAATGGGCGTTACCGCGCCCAGCAGGGCAAGACCGGCCACGCGTTCGCTGCCGTAATTGTTGATGTAGCGCGTCACGTCGCCGCCGCCCATGGAGAAGCCCACCAGCGTCACGTCGCGCAGATCCAGCGTGGTGATCAGGTCGTTAATGTCGGATGCAAAGGTATCGTAGTCATAGCCGTTCCACGGCTGATCTGAACGTCCAAACCCGCGACGGTCAAAGGCGATGGTGCGGTAGCCGCGCTCGGCCAGGTGGTTCAGCTGGCTGTCCCACATATCCCCATCCAGCGGCCAGCCGTGGCTGAAAAGAACCGGTTTGCCCGCGCCGCAGTCTTTGTAATAAATCTGCGTACCATCTTTTGCCTTAAACGTTGCCATAGTGTGTTCCTCTACAGGTGATTGTTATGTTCAGACCGGCGCGACCAGATAACGAATTGCCGGTGATGTTGTGCCCTGATGAAAAGCCAGAACGCGGCTCTGCAACAGGAGGTCATTCATGGTGTGGCGCTCCTGCTGGCGCAGATGCTCGATCCAGGAACCCATCAGGAAGGTTTCGATAAACAGACCCGGACGTTCAATATCTTCGTACACCGCCCAGCTCATCGCCCCGGCGCGGCGGCGCACCCGGCGTAGCTCGTGCACGGCCTGCAAAAACGCTTTCGCGTTCTGCGGGTCGATGATGTACTCATGCGAGACCAGCACCGGGCCACGCTCGTTCGGGAGTTCAATCTCCACCCCGTCCAGCGGCTGCCCGCTCAGGTCGAGATTTAAATCCGGATCTTTCTCCAGCTTCCAGCGGAACACCGTCATGCTCGCCAGCACCATCCCCAGCGTGGCGACAACCAGCGAAGCCGGAGTGCCGAACTGCGAGGCGATCTGGCCCCAGACGGCGCTGCCTGCGGTCATCGAACCGAAAAAGACCGTCAGATACACCGCCAGCGCCCGGGCTTTTACCCAGCGTGCGGCGCTGCGCTGCGCGCCAAGGTTGAGGGTGGAGAGCACCGCAATCCACGCGAAGCCGGTAAAGAACTCAAACAAGTTTAGCAGCCAAAAGTGACGTACAAATGCCAGCGCCAGCATGGTGATCGCAAACGTCAGGCTGGCGGCCACCATCAGCCGATCGGCGTTCAGCCGCTGGCGCAGACGCGGCAGCAGGATGGCCCCGGCAATGGCGCCAAGGCCGATACACGCCAGCATCACGCCGTAGCCCGCCGGGCCTAAGCCCAGCTCGCGGCGCGCCACCAGCGGCAGCAATGCCCAGCCCGCGCTGCCGAAAACAAAAAAGGCCACGGTGCGCACCAGCACGTTGCGCAGCACCGGCGCGGCGTGCACGTAGCGAATCCCGGAGCGCACCGCAGAGAAGAAGTGCTCCGGTGGCAAACGCTGCACGGACGGTGCCGGACGCCAGCGCCACAGCACCCACGCCATGCCCATCACGGACAGCGCGTTCAGGGCAAACACCATCCACGGCCCGGCAAGCGACAGCAGAAAACCGCCCAGCGCAGGGCCAATTGCCCGGCTGATATTGACCCCGAGCGAGTTAAGCGCCACGGCGGAACCCAGCTCGGGCTTGCTCACCAGGTCAGGGACAATCGCCTGAAACGGCGGCGAACTCATGGCCGCACCCACGCTCAGCAGAAACGTCGCCGCCAGCAGAACGGTGGGGGTGACGTGTCCGGTAAAAGAGAGCAGCGTCAGCCCGGCGGCGGCAATGAACACCCACAGCTGGGAGAAGAGCAGGTATTTACGTCGATCAACGATGTCCGCCATCACCCCGGACGGCAGGGCGAAAAGGAACATCGGCAGGCTGCTCGCCGCCTGCACCAGCGCGATATCCAGCGGATCGGCGCTGAGCGTCAGCATGCTCCAGTTGATACCGACGTCGCTCATCCATGAGCCGACGTTAGAGACCACCGTGGCGATCCACAGCATGCGGAACACCGGCTGGCTCAGCGGCTGCCAGGGTGAAACCGCGGGGGCGGGCGTCGTCTCGACGTGTGCGTCGCGAACGTCGTTTACCTGGGTCATGCGAACCTCTCCGTTGTTTTACGCTGCACTCGCCACTGGCCCGGCCCGGTAAGGGCGAGGGTGGTGAAGATAATCAGCAGCAGCCAGCCAAACTGCCCCTCGGCAATCGACCAGTTCGGGTGGACCGCCAGCATCGCCACCAGCAGCACGGCGATAATCGGCAGGCACGCCAGGCGGGTGTACACGCCCGCAATGATAAACAGCGGGCAGATCACCTCGGCGACGATCGCCGGGATCAGGCTGGCGTAAGGCCCGAAGCCGAACGGATCTTCAATGCGCGTCAGCTCTTCGCTGAAGTGCAGCACCTTCGGCAGGCCGTGCACGTACAGCAGCAGCAGGCTGCCGGTCAGGCGCAGAAAGAACAGCCCCGGATCGATCCGGGGCGAAGCGTCATTTTGTTTCATCAGAATGCAAAGCAGCTGCAACCCAGCGCACCCCAGAAAGCGTTATCGTCGGATACCTGCATCTCTGACGTGCGGGCAAAGTCATGCTGGTGGTTGTGAACCCCGCACGGGCCGCTACAGTGGTGAGCCACACTCATACCCACGCGTGCGGCCTGCGGCGGCGCGCTGCGGTAGTGGCCCGGCACCTTCACCACCGGGGACCACTCGGGCAGGACCGGAGTGGCGGGCGGCGCGAGTGGGCCAAAAGCGCCTGCGGCATAGACGATATCGCCGTTCACCACGGTGAGGACGGACTCAATGCCCTTGATCTCCTCCTCCGGCACGCGGAAGTAATCTTTGCTGAGCACCGCCAGATCCGCGAGCTGGCCCGCTTTGATCTGCCCCTTCTGGTTCTGCTCGCTGGAGAACCACGCGCTGCCCTGGGTCCAGAGCATCAGGGCGGTATCGCGATCCAGACGGGCGCTGTGATCGTACATCTGCATCCCGCCAACGGTGCGGCCGGAGACCAGCCAGTAGAGCGCGGTCCATGGGTTATAGCTCGCCACGCGGGTGGCGTCCGTTCCCAGGCCCACCGGCACGCCGGTCTCGAGCATTTTCGCCACCGGCGGCGTGTGGCGGGTGGCTTCGATGCCGTAGCGCTCGGCAAAGTACTCGCCCTGGAAGGCCATGCGGTGCTGGACGGCAATGCCGCCGCCGAGTGCTTTGATGCGGTCAATGTTGGCCTGCGACACGGTTTCGGCGTGGTCGAAGAACCAGTGCAGCCCGTTGAACGGAATGTCACGGTTCACCTTCTCGAACACGTCCAGCATGCGGCTGATGGATTCGTTGTAAGTGGCGTGCAGGCGGAACGGCCAGCGGTGCTCCACCAGATGGCGCACTACGCGCTCCAGCTCGTCCTCCATGCCCGGTGCGAGATCCGGGCGCGGCTCGAGGAAGTCTTCAAAATCGGCGGCGGAGAAGACCAGCATCTCGCCCGCGCCGTTGTGGCGGAAGAAATCGCTGCCCTGGCCCGGCGTCAGCATGTCGGTCCATTTTTCAAAGTCTTCCAGCTCGTGGCCCGGACGCTGGGTAAACAGGTTGTAGGCGATGCGGATGGTCATCTGCTTTTTCTCGTGCAGCTCGGCAATCACCTCGTAATCTTCCGGGTAGTTCTGGAAGCCGCCGCCCGCGTCGATGGCGCTGGTCAGCCCCAGACGGTTCAGCTCGCGCATGAACTGGCGCGTGGAGTTAATCTGCTGCTCCAGCGGCAGCTTCGGCCCTTTCGCCAGCGTGGCGTACAAAATCATGGCGTTCGGACGGGCAATAAGCATTCCGGTCGGGTTGCCGTTGGCGTCGCGCTGGATCTCCCCGCCCGGCGGGTTTGGCGTGTCTTTGGTGTAGCCGACCACCTTCAGCGCGGCGCGGTTGAGCAGGGCGCGGTCGTACAGGTGGAGGATAAACACCGGGGTGTCAGGCGCGGCGTCGTTAATTTCGTCCAGGGTCGGCATGCGGCGCTCGGCGAACTGGAACTCGCTCCAGCCGCCCACCACGCGCACCCACTGGGGCGACGGCGTGCGCAGGGCCTGCTCTTTTAGCATCCGCAGGGCGTCGGCCAGGGACGGCACGCCTTCCCAGCGCAGCTCGAGGTTGTAGTTCAGCCCGCCGCGGATCAGATGCAGGTGCGAGTCGTTCAGGCCGGGGATGGCGGTGTGGCCTTTTAAGTCGACCACCTTAGTGCCGTCGCAGTGGTGTTGCATCACCTCGGCGACGGTACCCACTTCCAGAAATTTTCCGTCGCGCACGGCAACGGCTTCCGCGACAGGATTCTCGCGATCGACGGTGTGAAACTGGCCGTTAACCAGAATGAGATCGGCTTTACCGAGGGTAACCATAATAGCTCCAGACTAAGAGGGGAATGGTCAGGATTATGGGAACCGGTTTCGGCAAAGATCCAGTTATACAATAGGATAGGTATACCAAAGTATAACTATACCTAAGGTTAACTATACGAAGAGATAATTACACCACAGCGCTGTGGGTCATAGGATGAACGCGATTTTATCGGCGTGCTGTTCGCGGCGATTTTAACCTTTAACCTCACTGGATAATCTTATGACCACTTCTAAGCTCGAAGTCTTAACCCCTGCCAACTGTCAGATCATCTTCATCGATCACCAGCCACAGATGGCGTTCGGCGTGCAGTCTATTGACCGCCAGGTGCTGAAAAACAACACCGTGGCGCTGGCGAAAGCGGCTAAGGTGTTCAACATCCCAACCATCATCACCACCGTTGAGACCGAAAGCTTCTCCGGCAATACCTATCCGGAGCTGCTGGACGTGTTCCCGGGCCAGGACATTCTGGAGCGTACCTCCATGAACTCCTGGGACGACCAGAAGGTGCGCGACGCGCTGAAGACCAACGGCAAGAAGAAGGTGGTTGTCGCGGGCCTGTGGACCGAAGTGTGCAATAACAGCTTTGCCCTGTGCGCGATGCTGGAAGGCGACTACGAAATTTATATGGTGGCAGACGCCTCCGGCGGCACCTCCAAAGAAGCCCACGACTTCGCGATGCAGCGCATGATCCAGGCGGGCGTGATCCCGGTGACCTGGCAGCAGGTGATGCTGGAGTGGCAGCGTGACTGGGCGCGCAAAGAGACCTACACCGCGGTGATGGATATCGTGCGCGAGCACTCCGGTGCCTACGGAATGGGTGTGGATTACGCCTACACCATGGTGCACAAAGCGCCGTCTCGTCAGAAGAGCGAGCACCGCACCTTAGCGCCGGTTCCGGCACGCTAAGTCCCGCTGGCGGGCTGGTCCCTCATCCGGCTCGCCGCTGCCTTTTTCTCTGGAGTTCACAATGAGTACAGGGTTGATATCCCTCGCGGCAGGCGTGTTGATTGGCCTGATGTATGCCGTGCTGAAGGTGCGTTCCCCCGCGCCGCCCGCGCTGGCGCTGATTGGCCTGCTGGGGATGCTGGCGGGGGAACAGGCGATGCGTCATCTTTTATCCCGCGACAATCCCGCGGGCGTGCAGGTGACGGTTCCCCACGTTCAGCACCTGTCCGGAGCGTCATCATGAAGGCCTGGATTATTTCGCTGGTGTGCGGGGTCGCGGCTGGGGTACTTTACGCCCTGCTCGACGTGCATTCCCCGGCGCCGCCGGTCGTCGCGCTGCTTGGCCTGTTCGGCATGCTGGTGGGTGAACAGCTGATCCCCATCGGACGGCGTCTGGTGAGCCGCGAACCGCTGACCCTGGCCTGGTTTCGTCATGAATGCGTACCGAAGATCAGCGGTACCGCGCCCCCAGCGCCCGCGAAGGAAAGCCGCGACGCGTAACGATTTGTTTGAGGAAAGACAGCATGACGCTGCCGTGGCGCATTGCCATCATTGATGACGAACGCTCTGTTCGCAGCGGGCTCAGTAACCTGCTGCAATCGGAAGGGTATGCTACCGATACCTTCGATTCGGCAGAGGTGTTTTTGAGCCACCCTCTCGCCCTGTCCGGCGCGTCGCTGGTGATCACCGACATCAAGCTGCGCGGCATGAACGGCATCGAGCTGTTTGAGAAGCTGCGGTTGCTGGCCACGCCGCCACCGCCAGTACTGTTTATCTCCGGCCATGCTGATGAAAATATGCAGCGGTATGCACTCAGTCTGGGCGCCGCTGCATTTTTGCGTAAGCCGATTAACATCGATATTCTGCTGGATCATATTCAGCGGGAGCTGGCCCGCCGACAATAAGGATCGCGGATGAACGAACATACGTCGCCTGCATTTTGGCCCGCCCGGGGAGGTCTCCATGAAGGGCGGGCTTTTGTTCTGAAAGAGGATGTCATTTTTACCGTGCTGGCGCAGGAGGGCGGCATCTCCTGGATGAACGGGCGGCATCCCCAGTCCGGCGGTTCGTTTATTATTGCCACCGCGGTCAGCGATGAAGAAGAGGAGCGGGCCACCCGGCTGCTGAAAAACGAGTTTGCCCTGCGCGATCGGCTTCATGACGGCTGGGCTATCCGGCCCGTCGCTTCAACCCAGTACCGTGGACGTTTTGCGCTGGTCTACGCGCCGTTCTGCTTTGAACTGCTGGCGTGCCGGGCAGGTAAGGCGATTTCCGGGATCGCCCGCTTTATCGAAATGGCGATCCGCATCTGCGGTCCCCTGCGCCAGATGCATCTGCACAACCTGATCCACGGCGATATCAAACCCGGGGCGTTCTTCGTTCATCACGACGCCACCTGCCGTCTTTGCAGCTTCGGTCTTTCCTGCGGCACCTCCGACGCGTTCTCCCAGTCCCGGCTTGCCGCGTCTGGCGGCACGCCCGCCTACATGTCACCGGAACACACTACGCGTACCCGGCGCGCCGTCGACAGCCGGAGCGATCTCTACAGTCTGGGTATCGTGCTTTATGAACTTCTGACCGGGCGATTGCCGTTTGAACTGAGCGCTGATGACCAGACCAACTGGGCGCATTACCACATTGCCTCTGAGCCGCTTGCGCCGGGGCGGGTGCGCCCGGACGTACCCGGCATGCTGTCGACCATTATCCTTAAGCTGCTGGAGAAGAATCCGGAGAATCGCTATCAGACCGTCGACGGGCTGATTGCCGACCTCAGGCGCTGCCAGGCGACGCTGACCGCCGAAGGTGAGATCGTCGACTTTATTCCCGGCCAGCAGGATCGCTCTCCGGCGATCCATCTTGCCGATTCGCTTTTCTCTGCGCATCCGCAGGCCAGCGACGTCATCGCCGCGTTTGAGCGGGTCAGCCAGAGCGGTGCGCCGGAACTGGTGACGATTGGCGGTCCGTCGGGGATCGGCAAATCTTCCGTGATCGCCACCACGCTGAAATCGCTGCAACAGCGCAAGGTGCTGCTGGCGGTGGGCAAGGTCGATCAATATTCTCCCACGCTGCCCTACGGCGTGCTGAGTTCGGCGTTTCGGACGCTCACGCTGCACCTGCTCGGGCTGCCAGCCGGGGAGGTAGCGACGTGGAAAATCCGCCTGTCGCGCGCGCTGGAAGGCTTCGAGGAGCTGGCCGTCAGCCTGGTGCCGGAGCTGAATTTACTCCTTGAGAACAAACCGCGTTTCTCTGCGGATACCTTTTCCATCGACGCGCGGGCGCGCTTCAGCCATATGATGCTGGCGCTGGTGAAAACCTTCGCCACCCAGGGCGCGCCGCTGGTGCTGCTGCTGGATAATGTGCAGTGGATCGACGCCGCCAGCCTGCAAACGCTCGATCACCTGCTGCGCGCCTGCGGCGCCATCCCGCTGCTGGTGGTGGTGGCGCACCGCGATCTCAGTTCGCTTTCTGAGCCCACCTTGCAGACCGCGCTGGCGAGCCTGCCGGAGGCGGCGCAACACGTCACGACGATTGTACCGCAGCCGCTGTCGGTGAAGGCCGTGGCGCGCTGGCTCGGGGGGATTTTTCATGCCCGCAGTACCGGTACCGCCGATCTTGCCACGCTGATCCATGAAAAAACCGGCGGCAACCCGCTGTTCGTGCAGGAATTTTTCCGCCGCATCGTCGATGACGGACTGGTGGTGCACAACAAATATCAGGGGAAATGGCATTACGATCTCCAGGCCATCCGCGCCCGGCACTACACCGAGAACGTGGTGACGCTGGTGCTTGAACAGCTCAAGGAGATGCCCGACGAGACGCGCCGCCTGCTGGGCAGCATCGCCTGCCTCGGCTGCACGGGCGAGCTGGAGATGCTGTGCCGCGTGGTGGGGCGGTCGGCGGCGGAAATCCGCTACGCGCTTCATCCGGCGGTGACCGCTCAGCTGATTGTGCTGACGGAGAAAGAGTACGCTTTTACCCACGATCGGGTGCAGGAAGCCGCCTTTGCCCTGCTGGATGAGGGCGAGAAAAGCCATCTGCACCTGACCACCGCCAGCCTGCTGGCGGATGCCGCGCGGCAGACGGCGGGCAACGAATTGCTGTTCCGCGCGGTTCACCACGTCAGCGCCGCGCTGGACTGCATCCAGCCTGCACCCCAGCGGCAGCGATTCCGGGAGCTGAGCCTTCAGGCCGCGCGGCGTGCGAAGCGTACCGGCGATTACCTTTCCGCCTTGAGCTATATCCAGACCGCCAGAGCGCTGGGGAATGCGGGCCCGGTCTCGGACTTTATGCTGGATATCGAAGAGGCGGGCTGTGAGTTTGCGCTCGGACACCTGGAGCGCACGCGTGCGCTGTGCGATGCGATCCTCGGTTCACCGGGCGGGCTGACGGAGAAAGCGCTGGCCGCCAACCTGCTGGCGGAAGTTTATATGCGCCAGTCGGAGATCCGCCTGGCGCTGGAGGCGTCGTTATGCTGGCTGGGCGTGTTCGGGATCCAGATCAGCCGCTACCCGGAAAATGCCGAATGTGACGAGGCCTGGCAGCAGTTCTGTCAACGCACCGCCGACGCGCCGCAGAACCCGTTTTCTCAGCTTAAGCTGATGGAGAACGCAGAGACCGAAGCGGTGATGAACCTGCTTTACAGCGCCAGTATTTTCGCCAGCTTTACCTGCCCGCGCCTGCACTTTTTACTCCTGTGCCGGATGATGCACCTCACGCTCGATCACGGCATAACCGGTGCTTCCACCACGGCGATGGCCTGGTTTGGCGTGCTGATTGGCCACCGCTACGCCGAATACCGTCTCGGGTTTGAGTACGGCACGCTGGCTCGTGAGCTGGTGAACCGCCACGGCTATGATGCCTATGAAGCTAAAACTCTGCTGCCGCTCGACCAGCTCAGCGTCTGGACCCAGCCGCTGTCGTACACTATCGAGTGCGCCAAGGCCTGCTTTACCTCAGCGGTGACCCACGGCGACATGACGATGGCCTGCTTCGCGGCCTGTCATCAGATCATTAACTTCCTCTCCCGGGGCGATCATCTGGATGGCGTGCTGACCAGCATCGATCGCGGTCTGGCCTTTGTGCGCAAAACGGATTACCAGGACATTGAAACCGTTCTGCACATTCAGCGCCGCTACGTGGAGTTTTTACGCACGCCGGTGACGGGCCCATGGAGCGCCGCCCAGGCGCTGCCTGACGATCTGCTGCCCGCGCCGCCGGAGCAGGCGCCCGAGCAGACCTCGACCATGCTCTTCTGGTACTGGCTCTATCGCGGGATGGCGCACTTTTCCTGCGGCGAATACGCCGACGCACAGGCGGATTTAGAAATGGCGGGCTGGTATGCGTGGTCCGCGCCGGGTCATATTCATCTGCTGGATTACCATTTTTACAGCGCGCTGGCGCTCTCCCGCCAGCTCACGCCGGAAACCTTTTCGGCGGATTATCGCCGCAGTATTCATCACCATTACGACAAAATTGCCCTCTGGGCGCGGATCAATCCGGGCACGTTTGCCGATAAAGAGGCGCTGATTTATGCCGAAATCGTCCGTCTGGACGGCATGAACAGCATCGCGCTGGAGCAGTATGAAAAAGCGGTGCGACTCTCGCGGGAGGGCGGGTTTAACCCGATCAATGCCCTGGCGCACGAGCTGGCCGGGCGTTTCTCGCTGGCCTGCGGCTACCCGACCGCCTCCGACGCCCATTTCCGCGGCGCGATTGCCGCCTGGGGGCGCGTCGGGGCGCAGGCCAAGGTGCGCCAGCTGGAGCAGGATTTCCCCCATCTGCTGGCCTCCGGGCAGAGCCGCGCGTATGACACGGCGGCGTTTGCCCAGAACGAGGTGATCCGCGATTTACAGAGCGTCATCAAAGCCTCACGCGCCTTATCCGAAGAGATCAACCTTGAACGTTTAATCGAAAACCTGATGACGCTGCTGCTTGAACGGGCCGGGGCGCAGCGTGGCCTGCTGCTGCGCGTCAGCGATAATCACATCCCGGAGATTGAAGCCAGCGCCTGGACCAGTACCGACGGCGTGCGGGTGCGCATCCTGAAAGCGTCACCGATGGCGACGGACATGCCGCTGTCGGTGCTGGCCGCGGTGATCCGCACCGGGCAGGAGATCCGCACCGGCAAACCGGAGGAGTTCCACCCGTTCAGCCAGGATCCGTATCTGGTGACGTCCGGCGCCGCCGTGATGTGCGTGCCGATGTTCAAACAGGCGCGGCTGGTGGGGATTCTGTATCTGGAAAACCGCCTGATGCCGGAGGTGTTTACCGCCGAACATTCGCGCGTGGTCAGCCTGCTGGGCGCGCAGGCGGCGGTTTCGCTGGAGACGGCGCGGCTCTACGCCGAGCTGCTGGCGGAAAACATCCAGCGCCGACGGGTGGAGAAAGAGCTGCGCGCCAGCCAGACCTCACTGATGCTGGGCGAGCAGATCAGCCATACCGGCAGCTGGCGCTGGGAACTGGTGCAGGATCTGATGTTTATGTCCGAAGAGTACGCCCGTATCCTTGGCCTGCCGGAACAGCAAAAGATGATCTCAATGGCGGAGTTTTTGACCTTCGTGCATGAGGATGATTATGGCCGGATCAGCACCCTCGTTAATCAGAGCGTGCGTGACGGGCTGTCGATGCGCGCGGAGTTTCGCATCATCCGCACCGACGGCTCCGTTCGTTACATCCTCGGGATTGGCGATCCGGTGGGGGTGGGCAGCGAGGTGAATGAGTATTACGGCATCATTACCGACATCACCAGCCAGCGGGCGGCGGAGGATGCGATGCGGGTGGCGCAGGCGGATCTGGCGCGGGTCTCACGAGCCACTACCGTCGGGCAACTGACCTCCTCGATCGCGCACGAGATCAACCAGCCGCTGATGTCGATTGTCTCGAACGCCGGCGCGAGCCTGCGCTGGCTCAACCGCGATCCGGCGCGGCTGGAAAAAGTGCGCGAGGGGCTGGAGGAGATCGCCGCCGAGGGCGAGCGGGCAGGGGAGATCATCCGCAGCATTCAGTCTCTGACGCGCAAACAGGACCCCACGTTTACGCGAATCGATCTGCACTTCCTGATCCACCACATCATTATGCTCTCCCGCAGCGAACTTGAGCTGCGACACATAAGCGTTGATTATCTTCTGAACGCTGACGACAGCTTTATCATCGGCGACAGCGTGCAGATCCAGCAGGTGCTGCTTAACCTGGTGATGAATGCGATGGAAGCGATGGCGGAAGTGACGGATCGCCCGTGCAGCATCACGATCGCCACCGCGAACTGCGCCGAGGGGAAGGTGATCTTTGAGATCGCCGATACCGGCAGCGGCATTGAGCCGGAGCTCACCGAGCGGATCTTTGACTCGTTCTATTCGACCAAAGCGCAGGGAATGGGCATGGGGCTGACCATCAGCGCCAGCATCATTGAACGGCACCGGGGGAAACTGAGCGCGCGCCGCAGAGAGCCGTACGGCACGGTGTTTACCTTCGCGTTGCCGCTTGCCGGACAGGAGATGTAACGGTTATTCCGCTGGCTGATGTTTGGTCAGGCGCTCGACGGCCCTGACCAGTTCAGCCACGGAGCGGACCTGCATTTTCTCCATCACCCGGCGGCGGTGCACTTTCACCGTAATCTCACTGACGCCCAGCTCGGCGGCGATCTGCTTGTTGAGCTTGCCGCTGACGGCCAGCTCAAGCACCTCATGCTCGCGCGGCGTGAGGGACAGATGGCGCTGTTTCAGGGCGTAGTACTCTTTGACGCGGGCGGCGTTGTGCTGTGCCAGCCTGAGCGCGGATTCGATGGAGCCGATGAGCGCGCTGGATTCAACGGGCTTAGTGAGAAATTCGTAGGCCCCGCCTTTGATCGCCCGGACGGACATAGGGATGGTGCCGTGGCCGGTGAGAAAGATGATCGGTATTTCCCGCCCGCTGTCTTTCAGCGCATCTGCGACATCAAACCCGGTTATCGTGGGCATTTGCATATCGAGGATCACGCAGGAGGGCAGATCCTCAAAGGGATGGCTGAGAAAGGCTTCTGCTGAGGAAAAGCCAAGGGCATGTATATCCGCAGATTCCAGCAGCCTGACAACGGACTGCCTGACTGTGTCATCGTCATCAACCACATAAACAATGTGTTCCATTCACCGCCCCGGTGTTGATTTAAATGTCGAGGATGTAAACAGTCACTATGGCTACGTAAGAGACTGTTTATGCTGACTTTCATCTTAACACATTAAATATCATTATCATTTAGCAATATGATAACCATATGAAGTATAGCGAGCTTGAGCGGAGGCGATGAAGGAACGAAACGCTGTTTTTATGCACCGACAAGCTCAATACGGTTGCCGTCCGGGTCCGCAATCACCGCTTCATAGAAACCGTCCCCGGTCATACGCGGGGCGCTGAGCAGGGAGCCGCTTGCCTGCGCCTGCGCTGCCATACTGTCCACCTGCGCTTTGCTGCCGACGTTGATGGCGATATGCGCCCAGCCGACAAATTCCGGGTGCGAAGGTGCACTGGGCAGGCCCGGCAGCGTCATCAGCTCGATGGTCGGCCCGTCATCCAGGGTAATAAAGTGAGATTTAAACCCCGGACGATTTTTGCTGACGTAGCGGTCATTACTGCGGCCGCCAAACACCGTTTCCCAGAACTGAACCTGCGCGTCCAGGCTGCGGGTCCAGAGTGCGACATGTGCAATATTCATAAGATCCCTCGTTATTTGTCTGTGAGGACTTTCACCGGTAAAACAGGCTACACTCTGGTTTTGAGCGCGACAAGCTGAGGAAACAACAATGCACTACACACTGAAAGAAAGCGACAAGGAAAAAGCGGAAGGAACAAACGGCGCGGGCGCTCTACAGCAAAAACTGCTGGAATCCCGTTCGATTGTCATCTCCGGAGAGATTAACCAGGAGCTGGCCCAGAAGGTCATCACTCAGATGATCCTGCTGCAAAGCGTCAGCAACGATCCGATCAAGCTGTACATCAACAGTCAGGGCGGCCATGTAGAAGCGGGCGACACCATCCACGACTTCATTAAGTTTATCCGTCCGGAAGTGCATGTGATCGGCACCGGCTGGGTGGCGAGCGCCGGGATCACCATCTTCCTGGCGGCGAAAAAAGAGCACCGCTACGCTCTGCCGAATACCCGCTTTATGATCCACCAGCCGCTGGGCGGCGTGCGCGGTCAGGCAACGGATATCGAAATCGAAGCGCGCGAGATCATCCGCATGCTGGAGCGCGTGAACAAGCTGATTGCTGACGCCACCGGCCAGCCGCTGGAGAAAGTGAAGAAAGACACCGACCGTAACTTCTGGATGTCACCGGCGGAAGCGCTGGACTACGGCATCGTGGGTAAACTGATTACCCATTATGACGAGCTGAACCTGGATTAAGTTTAAGCCGGCGTGTGCGTCGGGTGACGGCTTCGCCTTACCCGACCTACGCGCGCTCGATTGACCCATGACAAGTTCCCCCCTCGCTGTCTCTTCTATAATCGCGCCTGTCTCCCCTCTCACTGGTGCTACCCATGGCGTATCAACTGAACCTGAACTGGCCGGAATTTCTTGAAAAATACTGGCAAAAACAACCCGTTGTGCTGAAAAATGCCTTCCCGAATTTTGTCGACCCCATTACCCCTGATGAACTGGCGGGTCTGGCTATGGAGCCGGAAGTTGATAGCCGCCTGGTAAGCCATGCTAACGGCAAGTGGCAGGCGAGCAATGGCCCGTTTGAGCATTTCGATAACCTCGGTGAAACCGGCTGGTCCCTGCTGGCGCAGGCGGTGAACCACTGGCATATGCCCGCAGCAGAGCTGGTGCGTCCGTTCCGCGTCCTGCCGGACTGGCGTCTTGATGACCTGATGATCTCCTTCTCCGTCCCGGGTGGCGGCGTTGGGCCGCATATCGATCAGTACGATGTGTTTATTATCCAGGGGATGGGCAGCCGCCGCTGGCGCGTGGGGGACAAGCTGCCGATGCGTCAGTTCTGTCCGCATCCGGCCCTGCTGCATGTCGATCCGTTTGAGCCGATCATCGACGAAGATCTGGCCCCGGGCGATATCCTCTACATTCCGCCTGGATTCCCGCATGACGGCTTCACCCATGAAACCGCGCTCAACTACTCTGTCGGTTTCCGCGGGCCGAACGGTCGCGATCTGATCAGCAGCTTTGCCGACTACGCCCTGGAGAACGATCTGGGCGGCGAACATTACAGCGATCCGGATCTGACCTGCCGCGAACACCCTGGCCGCGTGGAGCAGTACGAGCTCGATCGCATTCGCCAGATGATGATCGACATGATTAGCAAGCCAGATGATTTTACGAAATGGTTTGGCAGCTTCGTCTCCACGCCGCGTCACGAGCTGGATATTGCCGCCGCCGAGCCGCCGTATTCCGTAGAAGAGGTGCTCGACGCGCTGCAAGGGGGCGAAACGCTCTCCCGCCTGAGCGGGCTGCGCGTGCTGAACATCAACGGCAGCGTCTTTATCAACAGCGAACAGCTGGAAACGGCGGATGTGAACGGTGCGGATGCGCTGTGCCGCTTCACCGAGCTCGGCCAGGCTGAGCTGGGCGATGCGCTGAATAATCCGGCGTTTGTGGAAGAGCTGACCGGTTTGATTAACCAGGGCTACTGGTTCTTCGACGAGTAACAGCAGGCGGCGTTTAGTCAGGCTAAACGCCGCCAGGTTCAGACCAGCATATTACAGGCCTTCCAGTAGTTAAGAAGCCGCTCATCGTCGCGCTCTTTCTCCGCTTTGATTTTCATCGCCCGGGCAAGATTTTCTCGCGATACTTCATGGCCTTTTTGCACGATGTCTAAAACCGCTTCACCAAGAGCCAGTGAAATTTCTGCCCGATTATTGCGAATCGTCATAAATACCTCCTCGTTGGTTGCGATAATTTAATTATGAACGGGAAATAATCAGTCGGTAATAATTCATCTCATTCTTATTTTTTCATTTCGGCGTTAAGTAGACTTAATATTCGGTTCTGTCAATGATGTTTCAAAATGCTAATAAGACGTTTAAGCCTGAATTTATGCGCTACAGTTAATTTCGTGCAACAGGCAAATAACCGAAACAGGAGAATAATTATGGTAGATAAAAGCGCAATTAAGGATCACACTCAGGTTGTCGCCAGCTGCGGAACGCACGTCGGGGTTGTGGACCATCTTGATGGTGAGCGTATCAAGCTTGCGAAGAGCGATCCGGAATCGGGCGGCAAGCACCACTTTATTCCTCTCGGCTGGGTTGATAAGGTCGAAGATAATAAAGTTGTCCTGACCAAAAACCATAAAGAGGTTTTTGCTGAGTGGCAGGAAGCATAAATATATTTCTCGCAAGGAAATATATGCCTTCGCTCCGGCTTCGTCCGGAGCGTAATAGTGTCTGCGCCCGGTGATTGCTGCCATTACAAATGGATGGTACTGTTTTGCCTGTCCTTTCCCTAATGCAGGCCCCGAATGATGCTCCAGAGTGAAAATAGATCAGCGAAACGCATATTTTTTGTTGAAGATTTTCAGGTATTCGGCGAGCGCTACGGCATCGACTACCGTTTCCCCCAGTTAAAAGAGGCGCAGGTCAGCGGTAGCCCCGTGTTGCAGGGGAATGTTGAAGAGATGATGCTCTCGTCCGGCATTTCGCTGACCCACTCCGACGTACGTGTATTACAGCCCTATGAAACCACCTCTCGCCACAGCAGCCCGCTCTATATGCTGGTGGTGCTGGAAGGGTGCGTCACGCTCACGCTCAATGGTATCAATTATCCCGTCCGCCCGGGCATGGCGTTCAGCTCACGTCTGAGTGAAGATCAGGTGATGAGCGCGCGTCACGATGCCGACAGCACGCTGAAAACGCTCTCGTTTGGCGTCTACCCGCACGATGCCGGACGTGAAGCCCTGCTTGAGTCATTGCTTCTGGAATGGCAAAGCCTGAATGCACCCGCGTTTGTCTGGCAGGTTCCCGAGTTTGTGATGTCAGGTATTCTGCATGCGCAGCGGCAGGGGGGAAGCGTGCTCTCACGCAAGCTGTTGCTGGAGGGGCTGATGTATCAGCTGCTCGGCCATGGCCTCAACCAGCGCCAGCAGCCTTGCCCGCGCCGGCCTGAGCATGCGCGTCTTGAACGCGTGCGGAGCCTGCTGGAACAGTCTCCTGAACGGGATCATACTCTCGCGCAGCTGGCAGCCCTTGCCGCAATGAGCCCAAGCAGCCTGCGCAGCAAGTTCCGTCAGCGCTACGGCTGCACGCTCTTCGATTACCTTCGCGACTGTCGCCTTGCGCTGGCGCGCCGCTATCTGCTGGAAGGCCACAGCGTGCAGCAGGCGGCTTGGATGTGCGGGTATCAGCATGCCACCAACTTTGCCACCGCGTTTCGTCGTCATTACGGGATTTCACCGGGGGACGTGCGCAAACTCCGCTAACGTAATTTCTCCTGTCGCGCGAATGCATTTCGTGTGGTTTAGCATCGCGCATACGTAACCTGGCGGCACGCATAGCCGTTTGCACTCTCAAAAAGGTAATAATTCTTATTAACAATAAGAAATATCTCTGGAGAGGGTTATGTTTGTTAAATCGCGTCTGGCACTGCTGGTGGGATGGGTTACCGGTAGCGTTGCTTTTCCTTTACTGGCGCAGGATGCCCAAAAAACTGACACCGTGGTGGTGACCTCGCAGATGCAGTCTGCGGCCACCAAGCTTGAAACACCGGATATTGAAACCCCGCAGTCGGTCTCTATCGTCACTCGCGAGCAGTTCGAAGAGCAGGGCGCAACCAGCGTGCGTCAGGCCGTGAGCTACACGCCGGGGGTCTACAGCAACCAGATCGGGGCGTCAAACCGCTTTGACTACATGGTGCTGCGCGGCTTCTCGGACGGCAGCCTGGATAACGTCTACCTCGACGGCCTGAAGATGATGGGCGACACCAACTCCCACAGCTCGCTGGTGGTTGACCCGTGGTTCCTGGACAGTATCGAAGTCGTGCGCGGTCCGGCCTCCGTGCTCTATGGTCGCTCATCGCCGGGCGGGATTGTGGCGCTCACCTCCCGTAAGCCATCGTTCGATCCTGGCGGGGAGATCAAGCTCTTCGCCGGTAACAATAACCAGCGTGGGGCGATGTTCGACGTCACTGGCCCGGTTGATGATAACGACCGCGTGGCGGTGCGCCTCAGCGGGATGACCCGCTATGCCGATTCCCAGTTCGATCCGCTGAAGGAAGAGCGTTACGCCCTGATGCCGAGCCTGACCTGGCGTATCACCGACAACACCCGTCTGGATCTGATGGCCTACCTGCACCGCGATCCGGAAGGCGGCAGCCACTCCGGCCTGCCATATGAGGGCACCGTTGTACCGCACAGCGGTAAGAAAATCTCCAACACCTTCTTCGAGGGCGAGGACGATTACGACAAGTACGATCGTCGGGAAAACATGGTCGGCTATAACATCGAGCACCTGTTTGACAGCGGCTGGTCCGTGCGCCAGAAGCTGCGCTACCTGCACACCAAAGTCGAGCTGAACCAGGTGTATGCCGCAGGCTGGCTGAATGACACCGAGCTGAACCGCGGCTATTCCGGCTCCGACGAGAAGATGAACGCCATCACCCTGGATAACCAGGTCGACGGCAGCTTCGATACCGGGGCGGTAAACCACCGCGTGCTGATCGGCATGGACTACCAGGACCGCACCAACAACGTCACTGGCTACTACGGCGGCTTCCCGCCGATTGACGCTTTCCATCCTGTTTACGGCGCGAAGCCGGACTACATCACCCAGTACAGCAGGGAAAAACACAAGCTGCGCCAGACCGGCTACTACCTACAGGATCAGATGTCCATTGACCGCTGGCGCCTCACGCTGGGCGGGCGTTACGACCAGGTGAGCGTGTCGAACGTCGACAACTTCAACCACACCCGCAGCGATCTGGATAAAAATAACTTCAGCAGCCGCGCGGCGCTGCTGTATCTGTTTGATAACGGCGTCGCGCCGTACGTCAGCTACTCTACCGCCTTTACGCCGACCAGCTTTGCCGACGAGCAGGGCAACATTTTGGATCCGATGAAGGGCAAGCAGTGGGAAGCGGGTGTGAAGTATGAGCCGGAGGGGATGAACAGCCAGTTCAGCGCCTCGGTGTTCCGCATTAACCAGAAGAACATTGCCACTAAAGAGGAGCCGACCGATCCGTACCGTTCCATCGGTGAAATCGAATCCGAAGGCGTTGAACTGGAGGCGATTGGTCAGCTGACCGACAGCCTGCGTATGCAGGCCGCGTACACCTACACGGATATTCGCTACAAGAAGAGCAGCCCGGAAGAGGAGGGCAAGCGCGCCGTTTATGCCCCGCGTAACATGGCCAGCGCCTGGCTGAGTTACGACGTCAAAACCGGCCCTCTGGATGGCCTGACCGTCGGCTCCGGCGTGCGCTATGTCAACGGGATCGCCAGCGATCGCCAGAACACCCATACGCTTCCGTCGTACACGCTGGTGGATATGACCGTGGGGTATGACCTGTCGAAAGTGGGGCTCACGGGCGTGAGCGCGCAGTTGAACGTCAATAACCTGACGGACAGAAGCTACGTCGCGGCGTGTAACTCGCTCTCTTACTGCTACTTCGGTGCAGAACGCAGCATTGTGGGCAGCGTTTCGTGGAAGTTCTGAGTCGTTGACCATTGCCCGGTGGCGGTTTCCACCCTCTCCCTTTGGGAGAGGGTTGGGGTGAGGGCAACAGGCCGCACTACTCCTCCATCGCAATCACAATTGCCTCGCCCATCTTCCTCAGCGCTTCGCGGTTCTTCTCCGTCGGCGGCAACGCCACGTTGATCCGCAGGCAGTTGCGGTACTTCCCGGAGGCAGAAAACAGCGACCCGGCCGCAGCCTGGATCTTCAGACGGCACAGCTGCTTGCTGACGCACACCATATCGACCGTCTCCGGCAGCTCAACCCACAGCAGGAAGCTTCCTTGCGGGCGGGTGACGCATATCTCTGCCGGAAAATACTGCCGCACCCAGCAGGTATAGGTTTCCATATTCTGCTGATAAATCTGACGCATACGGCGCACGTGGCGATGGTAATGGCCGTCGCGAATAAACGCCGCCACCGCCATCTGCGTGCCCGGCACGTTAAACCCGCCCGCGGCGTACTTCATGTGCATCACCCGGTCGTAATAGCGCCCCGGCACGATCCAGCCGACGCGCAGGCCCGGCGCCACGGTTTTGGTAAACGAGCTGCATAAGAGCACGCGGCCATCTATGTCCATAGAATGAATGGTGCGCGGACGCGGGTACTCCGCCGCCAGCTCGCCGTAAATGTCATCCTCAACAATCACGATATCGTGCCGCTGTGCCAGGGCTAAGACCTGCTTCTTGCGAGACTCCGGCATGATAAACCCGAGCGGGTTATTGCAGTTCGGCACCAGGATCACCGCCTTGATCGGCCATTGCTCCAGCGCCAGCTCTAACGCCTCGATGCTGATCCCGGTCTCGGGATCGGTGGGAATTTCAATGGCCTTGATGTTAAAGCCGCGCAGCATCTGCATGGTGCCGTGAAACGATGGTGACTCGACTGCCACGATGTCACCCGGCTTGCACACCGAGAGCAGAGCGATCGACAGCGCGCCGTGGCAGCCGTTGGTGATGACAATCTCGTTTGCCGCCACGGTGGAGCCGCCATCCAGCATCAGACGGGCGATTTGCTCGCGTAGCTCCAGGCGCCCGTCGAGCACGTCATAGCTCAGCATTTCGCCCGGATTATGCTGCGCAATGCGGCTCATCTCACGCCACAGCGGCTTCAGGCTCGGTTGGTTAATGTCCGGTGAGCCGCCGCCAAAGGAGATCATCTCTTTGTCGGCGCGGGCGTCCAGCAGCATCATCACTTCGTCCCACTGGGTGACGTCCACGGGGCGCTGTACCGGGCGCGTCATCGCCGGGACGGGCGGCTGGGCTTTGCGTTTCGAGACAAAATAGCCGGAGCGCGGCTGAGGCGTAATCAGCTGGCGGTTTTCGAGGATCTGGTAGGCCTGCTGTATGGTGCTGATGCTCACGCCGTGCTCCTGGCTCAGCGTGCGTACCGACGGCAGACGTTCACCGCTGCGATACAGCCCTTGTTCGATACGTTCCGCCAGGAGGTTGGCCAGATGTTGATAGCGCGTCATGCTGTATCCTTTTTTTTCACCATACAGAGCATTAAACCAGTACAGATTGATGGGTAAACCACCATGCAGATACCGTTTTAGCGGATCTGTATGGTAAACAAAAGCGGTTTTTGAATCTGTATTGTACTGGCCGTTTTCCATGATGATAACTCCACTGGCACAGCGAGGAGAGCATCATGGAATTCTACGAGAATCGTTCAAAACGTCCGTTTATCGCGTTTGTCTGGATAGCGAAAACGCTGCGTAACTGGTATCGCATCAACCGTACCCGCCGTATTCTGAGCCAGATGAGCGACGAGCAGCTCAAGGACGTCGGGTTATCGCGATATGATGTGTGAGCATAGGGTTGCCCGGTGGCGCTACGCTTACCGGGCCTACAGGAGACCGTAGGCCGGGTAAGGCGCAGCCGCCACCCGGCGGTTTTCAGCTCAACAGCGTAAGCGTCTGCCGTTTCGGCCTTTCCAGCAGCTCAACCGCCTCCTGATATGACCGCACGTTGTTATAGCCCATCACCAGCCCGTAGCGTTTGCCCGACCCGCGATACCACGCCGAAAGCGCATTGACCTGCAATTGCTGTTCCTGCCAGCAGCGGGCGATCTCCCGGTCAGCGCTTCCCTTTGCGAGGAACGCGACAATATGCATTCCACCGTCGTTTTGCTCGGTGAAGAACAGATCACCATAGACCTCACGCAGGGCGGCAATCATCCAGTCGCGGCGGGTTTGATAGAGCGCGCGCATCTTTTTCAGATGACGGAAAAAATGCCCCTCGTTGAGAAAGGCTGTGAGGATCTTTTGCGTCAGCACCGGCTGGCCGCTGGTGAGGATGTCCGCGCTGTCGGTAAACGCGCCGACGGTGCTGGCGGGCATCACCACGTAGCCCATGCGCAGTGAAGGCATGATGGTTTTGCTGAAGGTGCCCATAAAGATCACCCTGTCATGCTGGTCGAGGCTTTTCAACGACGGCAGCACTTTGCGGGTGTAGTGAAATTCGCCGTCATAGTCATCTTCGATAATCCACGCCTCGTTTTGTGACGCCCAGTCGAGCAGCTGCTGCTTGCGCGGCAGGGAGAGCGTCACCGCCAGCGGGCTCTGGTGCGACGGGGTAACGATGGCGAAGCGGGCATCGTGGTGATTACGCAGCAGGTAGTCCGTATCCATCCCTGCGCGATCGACCGGCACGGTGTGCAGGCGGGGCACAATGCGCTTGAGCAACTGCTGGCCCATAAAGTAGCCCGGATCCTCAAATACCACCTTATCGCTGCGGCTGGCGAGCGTGTCGAGGATCAGGCGCAGGCTGCCGCTGTAGCCGCTGGTGATCAGCACCTGTTCTGCGGTGCAGGACAACCCGCGCGAGATATTGAGATAGCGGGCAATTGCCTCGCGCAGCGGATACCAGCCCAGCACCGGCGGGTTGAGCATTTCATCCTGACGCATGGCGCGCGTCGCCTGGCCTGCCAGCAGCAGCCATTTTTTATAGGGGAAGCTGTCGAGCGCGGGAATGCCGGGGCGCAGAAAACCGGCCCGTTCGCGCTGGCTAATCAACGACGCCGGCAGCGTGCCGGTCGCTTGTTCTGCCGGAGCGTTTTGCGCGGGCAGCAGAAGATCCGGATTCACCCGCGTCCCGCGCGCACCCTGGCTTACCAGATATCCTTCCCCCGTCAGAATGGCATAGGCTGTTTCAACGGTTTTTCGCGCCACCTTCAGCTCTTCAGCCAGCACGCGGATGGCAGGCACTTTGTCGCCGGGCTTCAGTACGCCGCGCGTGATGTTATCGCGATAGCGGGTATAAATGTCGTGATAGCCTGGCTTCATGTCCTACCTCATTTCAGGTTTTTTGTGTCTTTTTACTATGTCATTAACGGCGTAGATTTGCCTCATCGCATGATAAAAACCGCACAAAAAAGAGGAAAGACAATGAGCACCCGCGTAAACCACCACAAAGCCACACCTGCACTCGCCAACGCGCTTTCCGCCCTGAGCATGGAAGTGGCGAAAACCTCCATTGATCCGGCGCTAAAGCACCTGATCGACATTCGCGTCTCGCAGCTGAACGGCTGTACCTTCTGCCTGGATATGCATTCGAAAGAGGCCAAAATTGCCGGCGAGCGCGAGCTGCGCCTGTACCATCTGGCGGCGTGGCGGGAGTCGCCGCTGTTCAGCGCCCGCGAGAAAGCCGCGCTGGCCTTCACCGAAGCGCTGACCCAGATTGGCGTTCACGGCGTGAGCGACGCGCTGTACCGCAGCGTGGCGGAGCACTTCTCGGACGTGGAGATTTCAGAGCTGAACTTCGCCATCGTAGCGATCAACGCCTGGAACCGCCTGGGCATTACCTCCCGCATGGAGCCGGGCTCGCTGGATGCGGCATATGGGCTGAACAAGGCTAACCTGAAGTAATCCCGCGCTCGCGGATTATCGCCACCAGCGCCCGCAAGCCTGGCGGGACGTGACGATGGCGAGTGGGGGATTCGGGCGTTTATGGAGCCGAGGTCGATTGTGGGTTAAACCCTGCCCGGTGGCGCTGCGCTTACCGGGCCTACAAAACACCGTAGGCCGGATAAGCGCAGCGCCATCCGGCAAACACTTCGCTCCATACCGAAGCATCCACACCATTAGTCCCGCATTCTCTCCATATCATCACAACGGAGAGACCTTCATGATCGCAGTCCTTTTCGAAGCTAAAGCTGCACCGGCGCATCAGGCGCGCTATCTTCAACTTGCCGCAGAGCTTAAGCCTTTGCTGGCCGATATCGACGGCTTTATTGATATCGAACGGTTCCAGAGCCTGACGACCGACGGCAAAATCCTGTCCCTTTCCTGGTGGCGGGATGAAGAGGCCGTCCGCCGCTGGAAGCAGAATGTCTTCCATCAGGCCGCGCAGGCCGAAGGCCGGGCGTCGATTTTTTCTTTCTACCGTATTCGCGTGGCGCAGCTGATGCGGGAGTACAGCTCCGAAACGGGAGGGCACGCGCATGTATGACGTTCATGTGATTTTCGACAACAGGCCCGGCGAGCTGGGTGAAATTGCGGTGGCGCTGGAAAAGGCCATTGCCGCTGTAGCGGCTGCAATGGCCGATCCGTCGCGCGTGAAGATGCTCTGTGCTCTGATGGACGGGCGGGCGTGGACGGCTACAGAGCTGAGCGTGGCGGCAGACGTTGCGCCGTCGACCGCCAGTGGGCATCTAGCGCGGCTGGTGGAGGGAAAGTTGATTACCTGCCTGTCTCAGGGGCGGCATCGCTACTATCGCCTGGCGGGACACGACGTGGCGGCGCTTGTCGAGCAGATGATGGGGCTCTCCTGGAGCCGCATCACGCCGCCGGAAACCTCCGCGCCAAAAGCCCTGCGCGAAGCACGAACCTGCTACGACCATCTTGCCGGAACGGTGGCGGTGCATATCTATGAATTCATGCAGGCGGAAGGCTGGCTTGAGGCAGACGGTTCAGCGCTCACGCTACATGGCCGCGAGCAGTTTCTGAAGCTTGGTATTCCGTTAAATCCCAATACCCGTCGCAAGGCGTGCTGCGCCTGCCTGGACTGGAGCGAGCGGCGGTTTCATCTGGGGGGAGAGGCCGGCGCGGCGCTGCTCATCCACATGGAAAGCAAAGGTTGGATCCAGCGGGTGGCGGGGTACAGGGAGGTGGTGGTGACGGCTTCGGGGAAAAGTGCCGTCAGGAAGCATTTTAGCCGCTAAACGCCGTTGCGGGCTGATGCCCTCACCCCGACCCTCTCCCATAGGGAGAGGGAGAACATCGTTTCGCAATTCCTGCGCTTTAACTTCTCGTTTCTTGATACTTACCCTGATAACTATTATCGTAATGGCGTACTACGAGAGGATTCCCCATGAGTGAAGAAGATCTGTTTAGCCGCAGGCCGATGGGCATGCGGATGGCGATGATCGTGCGTCAGTGGCGCGCAGTCATCGACGACGCCATTCTCGACACCGGGTTAACCCAGTCGAGCTGGACGGTGATGATGCAGCTTCATCAACTTGGGGATAACGTCTCGGTCAGCGAGCTGGCGGAAGTGCAGGGGATTGAACTGCCTCCGCTAATGCGTACGCTGACACAGCTGGAAAAGCAGGGCTACCTGCTGCGCACCGTCTCGCCGTATGACAAGCGTATCCGGCTGCTGACGCTGACGCCTGAGGGAAAAGCCATTCTTGAAAGGCTCTCTCAGGTGATTGAGACGTATCAGGCGCGCGTATCGCAAAACATCGCGCCGGAACATCTCGATATTTTCAGCGCCACACTCAATCAAATCGCCTGCAATTTGCGGACAATCCGCGAAGAAGATAATAAGACCGAAAAATAATGACTCCTGAACAAAAGTTTGCCCGCTGGGTAAGGGTGAGTATTGCCTCTTTCCTGCTGATGTTTGTCTACTTTATCGTCGCGGATATCTGGATCCCGCTGACGCCGGACTCCACCGTGATGCGCGTGGTGACCCCGGTGTCTGCCCGCGTCTCCGGGTATGTGGCGGCGGTACATGTCCACAACAATAGCCAGGTTAAGAGAGGCGATCTGCTGTTTGAGCTCGACGCCACGCCGTTTCGCAATAAGGTCGAAGCGGCGCAGATTGCGCTGGAACAGGCGCGTCTGTCTAACGATCAGCTGGACGCGCAGATTGCCGCGGCGCAGGCCAGCCTGAAAACCGCGGTGCTGACGGCGCGTAATGACAAAGTTACCTTCGACCGCTACCAGAAACTGAGTACCTTGCAGAGCGTGTCGCAGGCGGATCTGGATAAGGTCCGTACCACCTGGCAGAGCAGCGAGCAGTCCGTCAGCTCGATTCAGGCGAATATTCATAACCTGCGCATTCAGCGCGGCGAGCGGGATGAGCACCGCAACGTGACGCTGCAAAAATACCGTAACGCGCTGGATGAAGCGGAGCTGAATCTTGGCTGGACGAAGGTCTACGCCGAGGCGGACGGCACGGTCAGTAACCTGCAATTAAGCCCCGGTTTTTACGCCTCGTCCGGTTCGGCTGCGCTGGCGCTGGTGAACACCCGGATCGATATCGTGGCGGATTTCCGCGAGAAGAGCCTGCGGCATACCCACCAGGGGACCGACGCCGCCGTGGTGTTCGACGCCTTCCCGGGGCAAGTTTTCCGTGCCCACGTCACCAGCAGCGACGCGGGGATCCTCGCCGGACAGGAGGCCGTAAACGGTCAACTTTCTGAACCGGAAACCTCCAACCGCTGGGTGCGTGATGCCCAGCGTATGCGCATTCACGTGGCGCTGGACGAAGCCTTACCGAAGTCGCTGCCGACCGGCGCGCGCGCCACCGTGCAGCTCTACAATAGCGAAGGGCCGTTTGCGCGATTCTTCTCCGGGATGCAAATCCATCTGGTTAGCCTGCTTCACTATGTCTATTAGCACCCTGGCGCGGGTATTTACCCCGCACGGCAACATCGTCTATACGGCAAACGACTTTCGCCAGACCCTGCGTATCGTCTTTGCCGGGATGATTGCGCTCAGTATTTCGAGTTTCTACAACACCAGCTACGGCGTGTTTTTTGTGGTCTATCCGATCATGCTGCTCTCGCTGGTGCCGGTGTTTAACCGCCACGTGGCGAAGCAGTTTATCTTCAGCGCCTCGCTGAACTGCATCGAAATGGTGTTTATCATCGGCTATCTGTCCCAGTGGCCGGTCATTATGACGCTGGTGGTGTTTGCCCTGTACGTGATGCGTTTTCGCTTTATGAGTAAGGGGCCGCTGTTCCTGTTCGGCTCGATGGGCGTGGTTTGCCAGAGCGTGATGCTCAACTTTATGAGCTACCCCACCACCAACTGGCACACGCTTTTATTCTCTAACATCGAAGCGAGCGTGATGGCGGTGTGCCTGAGCGCGCTGATGAACTACCTGCTGCCGGACGTGGAGCCGCGTAAGCCGCCGCCGCTGATCGAGAAAGATGACGCCCGCGTGCGCCACGAGTCTCTGCTCTCGGGCACCGTGGCGACGCTGATTTTCGTGGTGTTCCAGATGAGCGACTTAAGCGATTCGCTTTCGGCGCTGATGGCGGGCATTCTGATCCTGTTCCCGATGCACTATCGCGGATCGGTTATCAGCTCCATCTGGCGCGTGGTCGGCGTGGTGCTGGGGTGTCTCTATATCCTTGTCGTCCAGCTTATCCTCTACGATCACAGCAGCCATATGTTGCTGATGATGCCGCTGATTGGCCTTGGACTGGCGTTTGGCGCGCGTCTGCACGTAATGGAGAAGGTCGGCGCCGGGGTAGGCTTCGCCAGTATCACCACCATCGGCATTATGTTCGGGCAGAACATGCACCCGGACAGCGACCTGGTGTTCAGCGATCTGTACCGCATCACCTCCGTCACCTTCGCGCTGGTGGTCACGCTGACGATGGTCTTTCTGGTGCACCTGATCCTGAACCGCTTCGAGGCGACGCGCTACGTTATCGCGCCGCCAAAAGCGGATTAATGCCCCAGCATGGCGGGCAGTTGCGAGAGCAGAAACAGGATCAGGCCAATTGTTCCGCCCACAAGGGTACCATTAACGCGAATGAACTGAAGATCTTTACCGATATTGAGTTCTATCTGGCGTGACATGTCTTTGGCATCCCAGCTTTTCACCGTGTCGCTGATATGGCGCGTCAGGAACGCGGCGAAATCCGGCGCCACGCGGTGCGCGGCCTGCTCCAGATGCTCATTCAGCGACGCCCGCAGGCTGGCGTCGTTGGTCAGCGTTTCGCCAAACCACAGCCCGGCGTTGGCGATACGCTGCTTCACGCGGGAATCATCGCTCTGCATGTCATTTTTCAGCCACTGGCGCAGGTCAGCCCACATTTCCCCCAGATAGCGGTTAAAGGCTTCGTCATTCTTCAGGTAGTGTTTGATATTCTCGGCTTTCGCCGTCATCTCCGGATCGTTTTTCAGATTGTCGATGAACTTGATCGTGGCGCGGTCAAACGCCTGACGGATCTGGTGCGTGCGGTCGTGGCTGATATCGTCCAGCAGCGTGTTCACCGCGTTCGACACCATCTCCGCGCTTTGATCGCCCAGCCACTCGGTGGGCAGCACCATCGCCTTGCGCGGATGCTCGGTCTTAAGCCAGTGGACGATCTGGTCGGCAATAAATTCCCGCGTGCTTTCCCGCTGAATCAGGGTAATCAGGCGGTTGATGATGGCGTCCAGCAGCACCTGGTGACGGTTGTTTTTGGTCATGCTTTCCAGCATGACGGCGCTGGTCTCGGTTAGATCGACTTTGTCGATAGCCTTGTGCACGGCGCGTTTGAGCAGGCGCTGAATGCGTCCATCGTCGGTAAGTTCCAGAAAACCGCTCATCACCTGCACCAGATGCTGCCCCACGCGCCGGGCGTTATCGGGCTGGCTGAACCAGGTCCCAATCATCTGTGCGGGCTCGTAGCGACGGATAAGATCGACAAGGGATTGCGTATCGAGAAACTTTTCCTGCACGAACTGGCCGAGATTGTCGCCGATGCGGTCTTTATTGCGCGGGATAATCGCCGTATGGCGCGAGATAAAGGGAATTGGCACCCGGCGGAACAGCGCGACAACGGCAAACCAGTCCGCCAGCGCGCCGACCATCGCCGCTTCGGCAATGGTCTTTACGCCGCGCACCCAGAAGGTTTGCGGCAGGAACAGAGTGGTGATAAACGCTGCGACGGCAATCAGCAGCAGCGACAGCGCGAGAAGCTTGGCGCGTTTGAGTTCGGTATGTTTTTCCATGGGTTAAGGATAGAGGGATACGGGGGAAAAGTGCAAAGCTGCACGAGGCCAGTCATCTCACTTTCTGGAATGCTCCTTCAGAAATCAAATCAAAACATTATCTTTTTTGTTCAAATACTGCTCTGTTTGTATATGCTTTTTTGTATATACAATCAGGGAAGGGTACACTATGCCTATAGAGTATGAGTGGGATAGCAATAAGGCGAAAAGCAATCTGCAAAAACACGCCATTCGTTTTGAAGATGCAGTTCTGGTTTTTGACGATCCCTGCCATTTGTCTGTTCAGGATCGTTATGAAAACGGGGAGTTTCGCTGGCAAACCATTGGTCTTGTACAGGGCGTTATTGTCATTCTGGTCGCGCACACGGTACGTTTTGAAAGCGGGGATGAAATCATACGTATCATCAGTGCGCGTAAAGCGGATCGTAAAGAGAGGAGGCGTTATGAGCATCGTTAAACATAAACGCGGTAGTGCACCGGAAGTGAGTGCCCGCCGGGAGGCTGAACTCAAAGCGCTGGCGGATAAACCCGACAGGGAAATTGATTACAGCGATATACCGGCCACGGAGGATGATCGCTGGGCCGGTGCCGTGCGGGGAAAATTCTATCGACCGCTCAAAACTCAGGCATCAGTACGCATTGACGCCGACGTGATGGAGTGGCTTAAACGGCCAGGGAAAGGTTACCAGACGCGGCTTAATGCCATTTTGCGCGAGGCGATGCTGCGCGATCAGAACAAAAAATAACACAGGCAGCGTCAGGCTGCCTTTTCTCTCAGAGGATATTTGCCACTACCCGCCACAGCACCCACCCACCAAACCCCATCAACACCACCCCTGCCGTGCGCTCTATCAGCCAGAGCGAACGGCTGAGCTTTCGCTGAACCGCCGGTAACCCCATCAGCGATATCAGCGCCAGATCCCATACCAGCACCACCATCACCATCCAGACGCCGCAGGTCGCCTGCTGAAGCAGTGTGACGTCCGGCCCGAGTAACGCTGTCATTAGCGCCAGGTAGAACAACGCGTTTTTGGGATTTAACAGCGCCGAACCCAGCCCCAGCAGGATTTGCTTCCGCAGAGAAGGGCAGCGCTGGCGGGTTTCTTCCAGCGCCAGCGGCTGCGGGCGGCTGCGCACAAGATGCGAGCCAATCCACAGCAGGTACAGCGCGCCGGACAGTTCGATAAGCGTAAACAGCCACCCAAACTGGCGCAGCGCGCTCCAGCCGATAATCACCAGTAAGATATACAACCCGTTACCTGCTGCGATGCCGAGACACAATCCGGCGCTGCCGCGCAGCCGGTAGCGGGCGGCGTAGCCTACCAGCAGGAAGAAATCCGGGCCCGGGCTTAACAGGGCAACAAAATGCGCCAGCGCCAGGGCAAGAAAGGCGGAGGGAAATAACAGTTCCATAGCGACCTCAGTGACAAATCTGAGGTCACCTTACGACGTTACGTATCCTGATTATTGTCTGATATTGATCGGCCCGTGGCGTACTGGCGCGGCGTGGCAGCGGTATAATTCACGAAGGTCTTATGAAAATGACTCTGGTCGGCAAACCCGCTCTGGTAGCCCACGTCGGCGATATCATCCCCCGCGCGCAGCCGCGCTTTGGCGTACTCCACGCGCGAAATGTTGAGGAAACTGCCCGGCGTCAGGCCGGTATCCTGCCTGAAAGTGCGGATTAGCGTCTCCTTGCGCAGTGAGAATCGTTGGGCGAGTTCGTCAAGGGAAGGCGGTGCGGTAAGGTCGGAGAGTAACGCCTGCTGAACCTGCTGACTGGTTGAGCGAGGTGCATTCATCTCACCCGCGCAACGGGGAAGGGCAGAAAGCAGGGTCTCCACGGATGCGGAGGACATCGTCCCGACAACGGCAAGAAAGTGCTTAAAGAGCGTGGGATCGCGAATAACCTGTAGCGCCAGGGGAAGATCGGTGTCGATATAGAGCATATGGTAACTGCGCGGCTTCCCGACAACGGGGTTGCAGCTGTGCGGGGCATAAGCCGGGATCACGATAAGATCACCGGGATCAAGAACGTACGCATTGCCATGACTTACGCAGCAGGTCTGGCCTTCCACAATCGCGCCGATGGAGAGCTGTGGATGGCAATGACGTTTATATGCCCGGGTGCTTTGCCACGTACTGCGCAGCTCAAGGCCTGCTGCGCGGTTAAAGGTCTGGCGGATGTGGCGGGTATCGGTCATAGGAACTCCATTGATGAGCATTTTTTATACCATGTCTGCGCATCGCCTGGCAGCGTCTTGTTAAGAACCCTCCGTATATACCCAACTTTACCTTCAAAGCCAGTCAGATTGACTACCCTTAATACCCTAAGCGGTAAAACAAGGAGATTCGATATGGCTTACCAGACAGTAAATCCTGCCACGAACCAGCTCATCAAAGAATATCCCTCTCACACTGACGCAGACGTTGAAGCGGCGCTGAAGGCAGCCGATGCGCTCTATCACTCCGACTGGGCGAAAGGCGACATAAGCCAGCGCCTGCCGGTGCTGCATAAGCTGGCGGACCTGATCGACGAACGCGTGGAGGATCTGGCGAAAATCGCCAGTCAGGAGATGGGTAAGCTCATCGAACAAAGCCGCGGCGAAGTGAAGCTGTGCGCGCAAATCGCCCGCTACTATGCGGACAACGCGAAGCAGTTCCTGGCCCCGGTGAAGTATGACTCTGAACTCGGGGAAGCATGGGTTGAACATCACCCCATCGGCGTGCTGATGGCCGTCGAGCCATGGAACTTCCCGTACTATCAGCTGATGCGCGTTCTGGCGCCAAACCTGGCAGCGGGCAACCCGGTGATCGCCAAGCACGCCAGCATCGTGCCGCACTGTGCAGAGACCTTTGCACAGCTGGTACGTGAAGCGGGCGCGCCGGAAGGGGCGTGGACCAACCTGTTTATCTCGTCCGAACAGGTGGCGAACATTATCGCCGACAATCGCGTACAGGGGGCGGCGCTGACCGGTTCAGAAAAAGCGGGTAGCGTGGTTGCGGCACAGGCTGCGAAGCACATCAAAAAATCGACCCTGGAACTGGGCGGGAACGACGTGTTCGTGGTGCTGGACGATGCCGACCTGGATAAAGCCGTGAAGATCGGCGTTAACGCGCGGCTGAACAATGCCGGGCAGGTCTGTACCGCGGCGAAGCGCTTTATCCTGCATGAAAAGATTGCAGACGCCTTCCTGAGCAAATTCACCGAGGCGTTTAAGCAGGTGAAAATTGGCGATCCGCTGGACGAAAGCACCACGCTGGGGCCTTTGTCATCCAAAGACGCGCTGGAGACGCTAACTAAACAGGTTAACGAGGCGGTGAAAAATGGCGCGAAGCTGCACCATGGCGGCAAGCCGGTTCAGCGTGACGGAAGCTTCTTTGAGCCGACCATCCTGACGCATATCTCGCGTGATAACCCGGCGTACTTCGAGGAGTTCTTCGGTCCGGTAGCGCAGGTTTACGTGGTGAAAAGCGACGACGAAGCGGTCGCACTGGCTAACGATTCCCACTACGGTCTGGGCGGCGCGGTGTTCAGCCAGAACATCGAGCGCGCGAAGAAAATGGCGTCGCGCATTGAGACCGGGATGGTATACATCAACTGGCTCACCGACACTGCGGCAGAGCTGCCGTTCGGCGGCGTAAAACGTTCGGGTTACGGACGCGAGCTGTCGGACCTGGGGATCAAAGAGTTTGTGAACCAGAAGCTGGTGGTCGTTCGCAAGTAATGCGGTAATAAAAAAAACCTGCCATCCGGCAGGTTTTTTATTAACGGTCGCATCGCCTTTCTTGCCGGGTGGCGCTGCGCTTACCCGGCCTACAATCAATGTGCAATAATTTTAATACATTGCACCCTTCATTGTAGGCCCGTGCAAGCGTAGCGCCGCCGGGCGAAACGCGCAAACAGGCTTAGAAGGACACTCCACCGCCTACATATGCACCGTCGATCAGCGTGTGGTTTGGACGACCGTCTTTACCGTCTACGCTCACGTGGCGATAACCCACTTTCAGCGTGACAGGTTTGACTGGCGTCCAGCTTACGCCGCCGTTAGCTTCAACATAGTTCTTCACGCTGTTGTTCAGGCCGTCTGGCGCCACATAACCTTCACCAAACACGTGAATGCTGTCCGTAAGCGCAACGTTAACGCCGCCGCCAATCGGGAATGCCACGCCGTTATCGCCTTTTTTCGGGCCGATGTAGATGGCTTTCGCGCCAGCATTCAGCATCACCGGACCCACTTCCAGGTTGTAGCCTGCCCCAACGCCGCCGGTCTGGGTGCCGTCATCGGTGTTTTTCAGCCAGTTGCTCTCCGCATACAGGCCGGATGAGGATTTCCCCATTTCCAGATTGAGGTTAGTAAAGTTTTTACCCTGCTCAATGCTGCCACCCATGGCCAGTGCGGAGCCCGATACGGCGGTCAGAGCAGAAAGGATCAGGATGTTAAGTTTTTTCATGAGTGTTTCCTCGTCATTAAATTAATCTGAGGGCACCTTAACAAGCGATGTTTATGACTGCAAATGTGATAGGTCTCGCATTTATATGCTGTTTGTGTTGGGTTTTTGAATGGTAAATGTTGATGAATTGTTTATATGGCAAATCGTCAATGTCCAATACATTCGCGTTTAGGGACAGTTTACATTCCTGGCTAAACGTAAAATGAACGAGGCGCAAATAGTCCTTCGCCATGAATTAATTGGGTTTCTAATAATTTCCAAAAGTATTTCAGCTGACACAGATAAAGACAGAGGTTTACATTTCTGGTGATTGATATACGTCCGTACGCGCCGCTTCGTTGCCATTACATGTCATTTTTCTGACACGTTTCTTCATTACGTTGTTGGCTTCACTTACTGGATGCTAACAATATGAAAAGAAAAATTATTCCTGTGCTAATCGGTTGTGCGCTCTCTTTCTCTGGCCTGGCGGCACAGCCAACCGCGGAGCGCTACGTCGTCAGCTTTCCCGAAGGCGCGCATGTCAAATACAGCGGTGCGTTTGCCAGCGCATTCCCGAACGGGCTCCCGGTGGGGATGGGTTCGGGTTTGTTATTCACGGGCAAGCAGGGCGATGCGCTGACGTTTGCGACCGTGACCGATCGCGGTCCTAACGCGGATTCGCCAAAAATGGGGAAAAACGATGCCAAAATCTTTGTTACCCCGGATTTCGCCCCGCTGCTGATGACGATCCGTGTGCTAAACGGCAAAGCGGAGGCCGTGGACGCGCGACCGCTGCATGATGATAAAGGCGAGATCAACGGCCTGCCGCTGCAAAGCGGCGTGATTGGATCTACCAATGAAGTCGCGCTAAGCGACACCTTAAAAGTGCTGAAAGGCGATAACCGCGGGCTGGATACGGAAGGCATCACGCCGGACGGGAAGGGCGGCTACTGGCTGTGCGATGAGTATGGCCCGTTCCTGATTAACGTCGACAGTAAAGGGAAAATCCTCGCGATCCACGGTCCGCAGGCGACGGAAGGGGAGAAATCCATCGCGGGCGGTCTGCCAAACGTTATCAAATGGCGTCAGGCAAACCGGGGCTTTGAAGGGCTGACCCGCATGCCGGACGGACGCATTATCGCCGCCGTGCAAAGCACGCTGGATATCGACGGGAAGAGCAAAAAACAGGCGCTGTTTACGCGTCTGGTGAGCTTCGATCCGGCGACCGGGAAAACCGCGATGTACGGCTACCCTGTCGACAGCGCGGCCTACAGCAAAAACAGCGACGCCAAAATCGGCGACATAGTGGCGCTGGATAACCACACCATCCTGCTGATTGAACAGGGCGAGGATAAAAATGACGCAATGCGTAACCTCATCTACAGGGTTGATCTGAGCAAGGCGAGCGATCTGGCGGCCTTCGACAAGCCGGGCGAATACCCGGAGTTTGATGATGAGAAAACGCTGGCGCAGCGCGGCATCACGCTTGCGGAAAAAACGCAGGTGGTCGATCTGCGTGCGCTGGGCTGGCAGCAGGAAAAGGCCGAAGGGCTGGCGCTGATTGACAGCAAAACGCTGGCAGTGGCGAACGATAATGACTTTGGCGTGAAGGTGGCGATGCAGAAGCCAGTCGAAGGCAAGAAGCTCAAGGATTATCGGGTGAACGCGCAGGGGGCGCTGAAGCTGGATGACAAACCGGTTGAAACCACCCTCAGCGTGAAGCCGTTGAAGAAACCGGAGTCCGACAGCGAGCTGTGGATTGTGACGCTGCCGGAGGCGTTGAAATAAGTTTCCCCCTCACCCTAACCCTCTCCCCGCGGGGGAGAGGGGATAATCGGTGCGGTTATTTCTTCAGCCCCGCAAACGCTGCCCGAATTTCCTCTTCCGGCAGCTGTATTCCAATAAACACCATCACGCTGTGCGGCGCTTCATCGTCCCACGGGCGATCCCAGTCGGCGCTGTACAGGCGCTGCACGCCCTGGAACAGCAGGCGGTTCGGCTCGCCGTCGATCCAGAGCATCCCTTTATAGCGCAGCAGCTTGTCGGCAAACGACAGCAGCAGGTTCTCCATCACGCGGGAGACCTCGCTGATGTCCACCGGGTAGTCCAGCTCAACCACAATCGACGCCACGTCGTTTTGCTTGTCGGACATAAAGTGGAAGCGCGGTTTCGCGGTGACGTTCTCTTCCAGCATAAAGCCGTTGGTGTTGAACAGCTGAGCGAGATCGATATCGCCATGCGTCACCGTGTAAATGGGCGCACGCGAGTTGATGCGCGTCAGGCGCTCGCGCAGTTTTTCGCTTTCACCCGCCACGTCGGTTTTGGTCAGCAGGATGCGGTCGGCGTAGCCAACCTGGGACTGGGCGATGGTGAACTGGTTCATCTGCTCGTCGGCATGGACCGCATCCACCAGAGCGATGACGCCGTCCAGCAGGTAGCGCTGGCAAATGATCTCATGAGAGAAAAATGTCTGAATAATCGGGCCGGGGTCGGCCATGCCGGTGCACTCGATCACCAGACGGTCGAAGTCGATGTCACCGCGATCGCGGCTGTCGAGCAGGTCCAGCAGGGCGTCTTCTAATTCGTTAGAGCGGGTGCAGCAGATGCAGCCGTTGGTCAGGGTTTTGATCTGGGTGGCGCGGTCGCCAATCAGCTGATCGTCAACGGAGACTTCGCCAAATTCGTTTTCGATGACGGCGATTTTGAAGCCGTGCTGCTCGTTCAGAATGTGGCGCAGCAGGGTAGTTTTACCGGCGCCGAGGAAACCGGTCAGCAGGGTAACGGCAATCGGGGTCATGGTTTCTCCTTTAGCAGCAGCGGACGCCGCCTTCTCCACTTCCGCCGTAGCGCGCTTCCTGACGCTCGCGGAAGAATTCAGTGTAGGTCATGTACGGCTTATCCGGATGGTTGGTCTTCATATGCTCAACGTAGTTGTCATAGTCCGGAATGCCAATCAGCATTTTCGCCGCCTGACCGAGGTATTTTTTTGCTTCGCCTAAGTTACCAAACATTGAGGGTTCCAGATAGAAGAAGCCCGGTGGCGCTACGCTTACCGGGCCTACAGTAACATGCTTAATTAATGGTGTGAGGAGGTCTTCACGCCGCCTTCCGGTACCGGTACGTACGGGGTCTCTTTGTCCGTACGGCCCTCAACGTTACGCACTTTCATCCAGGTTTTGATGCCGTAGAAGATAATGCTGTACACCACCACCAGGAACAGAATGCTCAGACCCGCGTTGGTGTAGTTGTTCACCACGATATGGTTCATGTTGGCAATCTGCTGCGCGGTCAGATCCGCGCCGCCTGCGGCAATCTTCTCTTTGTACTGGTTAGCCATGAAGAAGAAGCCTTCCAGCTGCGGGTTGGTGCTGAACAGTTTCAGACCCAGCGCCCAGGTAGTGCAGAGCAGCAGCCACAGCGCAGGCACCACGGTGACCCAGATGTATTTGGTGCGTTTCATCTTCACGAGGACAACGGTACCCAGCACCAGGGCCACAGCCGCCAGCATCTGGTTAGAGATACCGAACAGCGGCCACAGGCTCTTCACGCCGCCCAGCGGGTCAACAACGCCCTGATACAGCAGATAACCCCACAGGCCTACGCAGCCCGCAGTGCCCAGAACGCCGGCCACCAGAGAGTCGGTTTTCTTCAGGAATGGCACGAAGTTACCCAGCAGATCCTGCAACATGAAGCGGCCTGCACGCGTACCGGCATCCAGCGCGGTGAGGATGAACAGCGCTTCAAACAGAATACCGAAGTGGTACCAGAAGCCCATGTCCGCCCACGGCAGCACTTTGTGGAACACGTGTGCGATACCCACCGCCAGCGTTGGCGCGCCACCTGCGCGGTTCAGCACGGACGGTTCGCCGATGTCTTTCGCGGTCTGCATGATCTGCTCAGGCGAAATCACGAAGCCCCAGGAGCTGACGGTCGCCGCCGCGTGTGCGCTGGCGTCTTTCAGCTGTGCCAGAATCAGCGCGGTATTTTCGCCGCCCATCTCATGCAGGTTTGGCATGGTAATGCCGAGACCCGCCGGCGGGGTGTTCATCGCAAAGTACAGGCCAGGCTCGATAATCGACGCCGCAACCAGCGCCATGATCGCCACGAAGGATTCCATCAGCATCGCGCCGTAACCGATGAAGCGCGCGTCGGTTTCGTTGGCCATCAGCTTCGGCGTGGTGCCGGAGGCGATCAGCGCGTGGAAGCCAGACACGGCACCGCAGGCAATGGTGATAAACAGGAACGGGAACAGGGCGCCTTTCCACAGCGGACCGGTACCGTCAATGTACTGCGTCACCGCCGGCATTTTCAGCTCCGGGTTGATGATCACAATACCAATGGCCAGCCCGACGATAACGCCGATTTTCAGGAAGGTTGCCAGGTAGTCACGCGGAGCCAGAATCAGCCACACCGGCAGCAGCGCTGAGATGAATGCGTAGCCGATCAGCGCGAAGGTGATGGTGGTGTCTTTAAAGGTCAGCGCCGGACCCCAGTACGGGTCGTGCGCAATCACGCCGCCGAAGTAGATGGAGGCGACCAGCAGCACGATACCGATGATCGACACCTCGCCAACGCGGCCAGGGCGCAGGAAGCGCATGTAGATGCCCATGAACAGCGCAATCGGTACGGTAGAGCAGACGGTGAAGACGCCCCACGGACTTTCGGCCAGCGCTTTTACCACGATCAGGGCCAGCACCGCCAGGATGATGATCATGATCAGGAAGCAGCCGAACAGAGCGATCGTGCCTGGCACGCGGCCCATCTCCTCTTTGATCATCTCGCCCAGCGACGAACCGTTACGGCGCGAGGAGATAAACAGCACCATAAAGTCCTGCACCGCTCCCGCCAGCACCACGCCCGCCAGCAGCCAGAGCGTACCCGGCAGGTAGCCCATCTGCGCAGCCAGCACCGGACCGACCAGCGGACCCGCGCCTGCAATGGCGGCGAAGTGGTGACCAAACAGCACGTAACGGTTGGTTGGCACGTAGTTCAGGCCGTCGTTGTTAATGACCGCCGGGGTGGCGCGCGTCGGGTCGAGCTTCATGACCTTCTGCGCGATGTACAAGCTGTAGTAGCGATAAGCCACAAGATAGACGGAAACCGACGCGACCACGATCCACAGGGCGCTGACGTGCTCGCCCCGGCGTAATGCGACAACCGCCAGACAGAAAGCACCGATGATCCCGAGGATGGCCCAGGGCACGTGCTTAAGTAGTTTTTTAGTATCCATAATAAGACCTGGTTTTTTATGTAAAGAAAAAAGGGTCAGGGTTCGTTGTGAGGAGGTGTTGATTAATGCTGGAGCGATCGTGCCAGATCCTCGCGCGTGTAAAGCACGGTAAATAGGTGAGTGGTTGAAAGCGATGCGTGAGCGGTCAAAAGCGAGGGTGAGTGGTTAAGGCTCACCCCCGGTGGAAGAAAATATGTGATTGAGATCACTGAGAATAATCTAACCCTGCGGGGTTTCGTCGTTCGCTTCAGGGCAGTGCGCGCAGCGGCAGGGCTGATACGCGGGCAGCAGCTGATAGCGCCCTTTGCCGTCGTGTTCAATAATCGGGGAAAGCGCCTGTAAATCGCGGTACACCGTGCGTTCGGTAATGCCAAATTTTTGCATCAGATCGCGGCGATTAACGCTTCCGTTGCGATGCAGGGCAATAATGATTTCAACCAGACGTTCAGCCGAGCGGCTTCGGGGTGAAGGGGCCATAAGACTTTCCAGCGTTAAGGGGGCGGCTGACGACGTTGCCAGCCGCCCCGGAAAATTTATCTTATGGATAGTTAACGGCGCACCTTTGCGGAAACCTTAGCGTTTTTTTGTGCAACGGGATCAAATCGCGGCTTCCATCTCCATCATCACCGGGTGGAAACGGCGTTTGAAGTAGATCAGGCCGTGCCCCTCGCTGCTGAGGATGATGTTCTTAATCTCTACAAGGTAGACCAGATGGGTGCCGATGGTTTGCACCTGGGTTATCTCACCTTCCAGGCTTGCCAGAGCGCCTTTCAGCACCGGCTGCGCCAGCGGTCCTTTCTGCCAGCAGGAGAGAGCAAAGCGCTCCTCCATTGCCATGCCGGTCATCCCGGCAAAGTGGCGGGCCATGATCTCCTGCTCGTGGTTCAGCACGTTGACGCACAGTTTGCCGTTGCCCTGGAAGACCGGGTTCATGGCGCTGTTGGCGTTGATGCAGACCATGACCGAGGGCGGGGTGTCCGTGACCGAACAGACGGCGGTGGCGGTAATGCCGCAGCGACCCGCATCGCCCTCGGTAGTGACCACATTCACCGCCGCCGACAGGCTGGCCATCGCGTCTCGAAAACGCAGGCGTTCTTCAGATTGCATTGAAACCTCCCGCTGCGTTATTTCAGCAGCTTATCCAGCATATTGATATCAGTGTTGTTGTGCAGGTGCGGTACGGTCCAGCCGTGCTGGTCGTACTCGGACATGCAGCGGTCAACCATCGCCATCATCTTGTCCATGTTGCCGGAGCTTTGCGCCTGACGCAGGCATTGCAGGCGGACCTCATCCTGGCTACCGGAGTAGTTGATTTCGTACAGCTCGTGACGTCCGCCAAACTCGCTGCCGATGGCATCCCACATCAGTTTCAGAATCTTGATGCGTTCGACATGATCCATCCCGTTGGAGCCGCGCACGTACTTCGCCAGGTACTGGTCGATCTGCGGGTTGTTCAGGTCCCGCGCGCTGGACGGCAGGTAGATCAGCCCGGAGGTCACGTTACGTTCGATGATGTTCTTGATCTTCGCATAGGCCATTGGCGCCATCACGCGGTAGGTCTGTAACGCCGCGTGGTCAGGCAGATACGCGCCGTTTACCCACGGAGTGGCTTCGGAGCACATGGAGTCGCTCAGCGCCCAGAACATGTTGCGCCATGCCACCACTTCGCCGAGATCCGCCTGCACGCCGCGGAACTCGAGGGTGCCGGTACACTCCAGCGACTTCTTCAGCAGAGCGGTGATGAAGTCGAGCTTCACTGCCAGACGCACGCAGGCCTGAAGCGGGTACATGCGGGCGAAGCCACCTTCCATCGTCCAGCGACGGCAGCGGTCGAAATCACGGTAGATCAGCACGTTTTCCCACGGGATCAGCACATGATCCATTACCAGAATGGCGTCGTTCTCGTCAAAGCGGCTGGAGAGCGGATAGTCGTACGGAGAGCCTGTCGCCCCTGCCACCATCTCGTATGAGGCGCGGGAGATCAGCTTCACCCCTTCGGCATCCATCGGCGCGACGAACATCAGCGCGAAGTCCGGGTTTTCGCCCATCACCTGCGCAGAACCAAAACCGATCATGTTGTAGTGGGTCAATGCCGAGTTGGTGGCCACCACTTTCGCGCCGCTGACGATGATCCCGGCGTCGGTCTCTTTCTCCAGCTTGATGTAAACGTCTTTCACCTCGTCCGCCGGTTTATGGCGATCGATCGGCGGGTTGACGATGGCGTGGTTAAAGTACAGGCCGGTTTCCTGAATACGGGTGTACCAGTTGCGGGCGTTCTGCTCGAACTGACCGTAGAAGGCAGGGTTAGCGCCGAGCGCGCAGCCGAACGCGGCTTTGTAGTCCGGCGTACGCCCCATCCAGCCGTAGCTCAGGCGCGACCACTCGGCGATGGCGTCACGCTGCTGGCGCAGATCGTCGGCACTTTTCGCCACGCGGAAGAATTTATGGGTGTAGCCGCCGCTGCCGGTGTCGGTACCCCAGCAGAGGGTATCCTGCATGTCTGGCTTGTGCAGGGCATCGTACATCTGGGCGATGGACGCCGCCGCATTGCGAAATGCCGGGTGGGTAGTGACGTCCTTAACGCGCTCGCCGTAGATATAAATCTCACGGCCATCTTGCAGGCTTTTTAAATACTCTTCACCGGTTAACGGACGTTTGGCATCAGCGCGGAAATCTTCAGGCTTCATAGGGACCTCGTATCGGAAGATGGTTGTTAAATTTATGTTTTGTTTTTGTTGTTTAATTGAAGCGTGAGAGGGGCGGAACGTGAAGGGACGATTGGGACAACGGCAGGTACTTTTCGGGTGAGAGGTGGTTTTGTGATCTGTGCGGCTTTTCGGCGGGTGGCGCTGCGCTTACCCGCCCTACGAACCGTTATGCGTTCAGGAAACCGGTACTTTCTGCGCCCGGTATGCGCTGGGTGAGCACCCCGTCAGTCGGTTAAAAAAACGGGCGAAATAGGCCGGATCTTTAAACCCCAGCTGCCAGGCAATTTCGCTTACTGTGCTGTCGGAAAACAGCAGCAAACGCCTGGCTTCCCGCAGCTGGCGGTCGAAGATCAGCCGTTTCGGCGAGCGGTTGGCGAAGCGGCGACAGATATCGGTCAGGCGAGATTCGGTGAGATGCAATTCGCTGGCATACTCCGGAACCGTCCAGTGCTCGTGGTAATGAGCATCTGTCAGCTGGTTAAAGCGCTGAAAAAGCTTCAGCTCACCGCGCATGCCGCCTGACGCGTGGTCGTCGAGCTTCGCGTTGCGCAGCAGCAGGGTAAAAACGGCCTGGGCCAGCAGGACCAGCGTATGCTCGCGACCGGGCAGTTGTTCCGTGGATTCCCGGGCAATCAGCTGCCAGTAGTGCTTCAGCGCCGCCAGCTCGTCAGGCCTGTCGGCAAGCGACAGGCAGATCCCCGGCAGGCCGAACGCTTCCCGCGTACCGGGGTAGAGCACTTCTAACAGCGGCCAGATGAGATCCTCGCGCACCGTCAGCACGTGGCCGTCGCTGTCGGATTCGGTAATAAATGCGTGCGGCACCGACGGTGGTGTTAGCACGAACAGCGGCGCCTGCACCGAGTAACGGTGGTCGTCGAGCTGGAGCTCAATCTGCCCGGTGTCGAGAAAATGCATCTGAAAATACTGGTCGTGGCGGTGCGCCTGCATGTCGCGGCCAAAAAAGGCCGCCATGCGGGCAAACGACTGGTAGTGCACATCGTCGGTGCCCAGACTTTCGTCGTAATCCTTGCTGATATCAATGTTGGCGATGGGGCTCTGGCACATGATCATTCCTCTGTTGATCCCGCTGCGTCATCGGAATGCGCGTCAGTACCAGCGCGCCCACCACCAGCAGACCCGCCACGAACCACAGTCCCGAGCTGAAGCTGCCGGTCGCGTCGCGCAAAATACCTATCAGCAATGGGCTGACGGCAGACCCGACGTTGCCGATGGCGTTGATCACCGCCAGCGCCACCGCGCGGGATTGCAGGCTAATAACCTGATCCGGCGTGGTCCAGAATATCGCCATGGCGGTAAACGATCCGGTTGAGGCCATGATGATGCCAAGCAGCTGGATCAGGCTGTGATCGGTCGCCGAGGCCAGCATCCATCCCGCCGCTGCAAACAGATACGGCAGGATGGTGTGCTTTTTTCGCTCTTTCAGCCTGTCGGAGCGGCGGCTCCACCAGATCATCCCGAGGATGGTGCAAAACTGCGGGATCGCCGCCAGCAGGCCAATCACGATATTGCTGCTGCCGGTGTTGAAGCTTTGCAGGATCTGCGGCGTCCAGATGTTGATCGCGCTCAGCGTATTCGTCAGGCAGAAGTAGGCCAGCGTGTAGAGCAGCACGGCGGGCGTCAGCACCTCGCGCAGCGTCGAGCGCGGCGTGGCGGTATGCGCAATGGCCAGCTCCTGTTCGCGGGCGATCATCGTTTTGAGTGCCTGCTTTTCGTCATCATCCAGCCAGGTGGCCTGATCCGGGGTGTCGTTAAGGTAGAACCAGGTCACCACGCCGAGCACCACCGACGGCAGCCCCTCCAGCAGGAACAGCCACTGCCAGCCCTTCAGGTTCCACAGCCCGTCCATCGCCAGAATGTACCCGGAGAGGATCGAGCCGAGCATCATGGTCACCGGCATGGCGATCATAAACAGCGCGTTGGCGCGGGCGCGGTGATACGCCGGGAACCACCAGGTGAGATAGACCAGAATGCCCGGCAGGAAACCGGCTTCGGCAATGCCCACCAGCATGCGCAGGACATAAAGCGTTTCGGGGCTGGTGGCGAACATGGTGCAGGTAGAGGCGATGCCCCACACCACCATGATCCCGGCGATCCAGCGGCGGGCGCCGACCTTCGCCAGCATGATGTTGCTGGGGATACCGCACAGCACGTAGGTCACGTAAAACAGCGTCGCGGCCAGGCCAAACATGGTTGACGTGAGGCCCAGATCTTTGCCCATCGTCAGCCCGGCAAAGCCGATGTTGATGCGATCGAGAAACGAGAAAACAAACAGGATAAAAAGAAACACGATCAAACGACGGAACAGCTTATTAATAACGCGATGTTCAACAGCTTTATTATGCAGGGTTGAGGTCGTCATGTTGCGCTCCACATCGTACGTTTAGTAGACGGATTTATTGTTATCAACTGCTGTGGTGACGTCGGTAAAGCGGGCCGCCAGCGCTTCGGCGCTGCGGGCGAGCAGGGTGGTATCCACGCCGACCGCGACAAACAACGCGCCGAGGCTGAGATAGCGTTTTGCCAGCTGTTCATTCGCCATCAGGATGCCGGGCGCTTTGCCCGCGCAGAGGATCTGCGCGATCGCCTGTTCAATGGCGGCCTGCACCTCCGGGTGCTGCGGATTACCGGCGAAGCCCATGTCGGCGCTCAGATCCGCCGGGCCGATAAACACGCCGTCCACCCCTTCCACGTCCAGGATCTGCGGCAGGTTTTTCAGCGCCTCGCGAGTTTCGATTTGCACCAGCACGCACATGGCGTCGTTAGCCTGATGCAGATACTCCGGGATGCGGTTCCAGCGCGACGCCCGCGCCAGCGCGCTGCCGACGCCGCGAATGCCGGCAGGCGGATAGCGGGTAGCGCTGACCGCCAGACGGGCTTCGTCGGCGTTTTGCACCATCGGCACCAGCAGGGTTTGCGCGCCTATGTCCAGCAGCTGCTTGATCTGCACCGGATCGTTCCACGACGGGCGCACCACCGGCTGGCTGGGATAAGGGGCGATGGCCTGGAGCTGAGTCAGGACGGTCTGCACGCTGTTCGGCGCGTGCTCACCGTCGATCAGCAGCCAGTCAAAACCGGCCCCGGCCAGTAGCTCAGCGCTGTAGCTGCTGGTCAGCCCCAGCCACAGGCCGATTTGCGGCTTTCCGGCTTTCAGCGCGGTCTTAAATGCGTTTTCCATGGTGCACTCCTACACAAAGCGGCAACTGATGGAGCCCATGTTGCCGTAGTCGACGTGGAAGGTATCGCCTCTGCTGGCGGCAACCGGGCGGGTAAACGAGCCGCCGAGGATGATCTGGCCTGGCTCAAGCTGCACGTCGTATGGCGCCAGTTTGTTCGCCAGCCACGCCACGCCGTTCGCCGGGTGGTTAAGCACGCCTGCGGCGACCCCGGTCTCTTCGATCACGCCGTTGCGGTAGAGCAGGGCGGAGATCCAGCGCAGATCCAGCTCGTCGGGTTTAATCGGGCGGCCGCCGAGGATCACGCCCGCGTTGGCGGCGTTATCGGAGATGGTGTCGAACACCTTGCGCGGGCGCTGGGTTTCCGGGTCAACGTTATGGCAGCGGGCGTCGATCAGCTCCAGGGCGGGGATGACGTAATCCGTGGCGTTGTAGACGTCGAAGATCGTGCAGTTCGGGCCGCGCAGCGGTTTTGCCAGCACGAAGGCCAGCTCCACTTCGATGCGCGGGACGATAAAGCGATCCACGGGGATGTCGCTGCCGTCGTGGAAGAACATATCGTCCAGCAGCGCGCCGTAGTCCGGCTCGCTGATCTGCGAGCTGGCCTGCATCGCTTTGGAAGTGAGGCCGATCTTGTGGCCTTTCAGCACGCGGCCTTCGGCGATTTTCAGGCTCACCCATTCGCGCTGGACGGCGTAGGCGTCTTCAATGGTGATCTCCGGGTACTCCAGCGAGATCGCGCGGATCTGCTCCCGGGATTGTTCCGCCTGATGCAGGCGGTGGGCGATCAGGGTATGGGTGTGTTTGTCGAGCATGGCGTATCCTTTGTGCGGCTGTTGCCGGGTGGCGCTTCGCTTACCCGGCCTACGGTTCGGTGCTGCTGTTGCCGGGTGGCGCTGCGCTTACCCGGCCTACGGTTTGGGGCCGTTGTAGGCCCGGTAAGCGCAGCGCCACCGGGCGAGCAAACGGCTACTTAAACAACGCGTGCACGTTGTTCTGCTTGTAATTAAGCGTCGGGTGCAGCTCGTCGAGCTCGAACGACAGCGCCAGATAGCGGGCGGCCATCAGCTCTGCAAAATGCGTTTTGATCAGCGCAAACAGCATCTCCCCCACGGCTTCCCGGCTTTCCAGGCTGCGCCCCGCGCCGATCTTTAGCGTCATATGCACAAAGGCGTAACCGTGCTTACCGTCTGCCATCTGCCAGGTGTCCAGCCAGTGGGCGCGGCTGCGGATACCGCCGATGGGGAAGATGCCCGTAGCGGCGAGCGCCTCGTTCACTTTGGCGAACAGCCCTGGCAGGTCGGCCTGCTCGCGGATGTTGTCGGTACATTCAGCAATAAAGTGCGGCATGGCGGCTCCTTACGCGGGCAGCGGGAAAACGGCGTTGACCTGGCCGGTGCCGGAGCTGGCGAACAGCTCGGTGAGAAACTCCACCTTACCGTCGTATTTGTCCCAGCCGAGCATCCCCAGCAGCATCACCGTGTCGTGCATATTGCCCTCGCCGTAGCAGTAGTCGGCGTACTCCGGCAGCATGCTGCAAAACTCCTTGAACTGCCCCTCGCGCCACAGCTTCACCACGCGCTCGTCCATCTGACGGTCAAACTCGCGGGTGTAGCTGTTCATCCCTTCCTCCGCGCGCTGGTCGTCGATAAAGCGGTGCGAGAGCGAGCCGCTGGCAAGCACCGCCACGGTGCCGTCGTATTTTTCGATGGCACTGATGATGGCCTCGCCCAGCCTGCGGCTGTCGGCGAAGTCGTGAACCGTGCAGAACGCCGAGATGGAGACCACTTTGAAGTGCTTATCCGCGTTCATGTAGCGCATCGGCACCAGCGTGCCGTACTCCAGCTTCAGGCTCGGGATGTTGTGCGCCTTGGCGCGAACGCCAAGCTTCACCGCTTCGTCGGCAATCAGCTGGCCGAGTTCCGGGTTGCCGTCGTAGTCGTAGGTCATGTCGCGAATAAAATGCGGCAGCTCGTTGCTGGTGTAGACGCCCGAAAAATGGTCCGCGCAGTTGATGTGATACGCGCTGTTCACCAGCCAGTGGGTGTCGAAGACGATAATGGTGTCCACGCCCAGCTCGCGGCAGCGCTTGCTGATCTCTTTATGCCCGTCGATGGCCGACTGGCGGCAGCCGTGGTTTTTGCCCGGCAGTTCAGAGAGATACATTGACGGAACGTGTGTGATTTTTGCTGCTAAGGCTAATTTTCCCATGATCAGATCCCCCACTTTGGAATCGGATGGTCGCCCATGGAGATACAGACGTTCTTCATCTCCGCGAAGACCTCGAAGCTGTACTCGCCGCCCTCACGCCCGGTGCCGGAGGCCTTCACGCCGCCAAACGGCTGGCGCAGGTCGCGCACGTTCTGGGTGTTGACGAACACCATGCCCGCTTCGATGCTGCGCGCCAGACGCAGCACTTTGCTGACGTCCTGGGTCCAGATGTAAGATGCCAGGCCGTATTCCACGTCGTTCGCCAGGCGCAGGCCTTCCGCTTCATCCTTAAACGGCAGCAGGCAGGCCACTGGCCCGAAGATCTCCTCCTGCGCCACGCGCATGCGGTTATCGACATCCGCCAGCACGGTCGGGCGCAGGAAGTTGCCGCCCTTCAGGTGCGCAGGTAGATCGGTCGGTTTGTCCGGGCCGCCCGCCAGCAGGGTTGCGCCTTCCTCAATGCCGAGGCGGATGTAGCCGGAGACTTTTTCCCAGTGCTGCTGGCTGATGAGCGCGCCAATCTGGGTGTTCGGATCGGTCGGGTCGCCCACGCGCAGGCGGTTGGCGCGCTCGGCAAAGCGTTTGACGAACTCCGGGTAGATGCTCTGCTGGATGAAGATGCGCGAGCCGGCGGTGCAGCGTTCGCCGTTGATGGAGAAGATGGTAAACAGGGCGGCGTCCAGCGCGCGCTCAATGTCCGCGTCTTCAAAAATCAGCACCGGCGATTTGCCGCCCAGCTCCATGGAATACTTCTTCAGCCCGGCGTTTTTCATGATGTTGCGCCCGGTGGCGGTACCGCCGGTGAAGGAGACGGCGCGCACGCCATGATGACGCACCAGCGCGTCGCCCGCCGTGGCGCCATAGCCCTGCACCACGTTGAGCACGCCCGCCGGAATGCCCGCTTCGAGGGCCAGCTCGCCCAGACGGTCGGCGGTCAGCGGGGAGAGTTCAGACATCTTCAGCACCGCGGTATTCCCTAAGGCCAGGCACGGCGCGACCTTCCAGGTGGCGGTCATAAACGGCACGTTCCACGGCGACACCAGCGCGCAGACACCCACCGGCTGCACCAGGGTGTAGTTGAGCATCTTGTCGTCGACCGGGTAGGTTTTGCCGTTCATCTGCTGGCACACCTCGGCGAAGAACTCGAAGTTGTGCGAGGCGCGCGGAATGAGCACGTTTTTGGTCTGGTGGATCGGCAGGCCGGTGTCGGCGGTTTCCATCGCGGCAATGTCCGGCACGTTCTGGTCAATCAGATCCCCCAGGCGACGCATCAGGCGCGCGCGCTCCTTCATCGGCAGGTTGGCCCATTTCGGAAACGCCTCTTTGGCGGCGGCAACGGCCTGATGGATTTCGGCTTCGCCGCCTGAGGCCACTTCTGCCAGCACCTCGCCGGAGGCCGGGTTAGTGGTGTGGAAGTACTCACTTCCGGCGACGTTTTTACCGTTGATCCAGTGGTTAATCTTTTTCATTTTGCAGTCTCCTCACTGACAATTCGGTTTACCAGACGGCCTACGCCTTCCACTTCCACCACCACCTCATCGCCCGGCACCACGTCGGACAGCCCCTTCGGCGTGCCGGTGGCAATCATGTCGCCCGGTTGCAGGGTCATGAAATCACTCAGATACGCAATCAAGTAGGGGATGCTAAAGATCAGGTCTGCCGTGGTGCCTTCCTGACGCAGTTCACCGTTGACGTAGGTGCGAAGACGAAGGTTGTGCGGGTCAGGAATGGCTTCTTTTGGCACTACGTTCGGGCTGATGGGGGTCAGCCCGTCGCGGCTTTTCACCCGCAGGTTCGGGCGATAGTAGTTTTCGAGATAATCGCGGATGGCGTAATCGTTGCACACCGTATAGCCCGCCACGTAGTCCATCGCCTCGGCTTCGCTGACCTTGCGCGCGGTTTTGCCGATGACCACCACCAGCTCCGCTTCGTAATGCATGTACTCGATATTGTTCGGGCGCACCGACGTCTGGTTGTCGCCGTTGAAGGTATTCGGCGCTTTGATAAACACCAGCGGCTCGGTGGGTGGCTTGAAGTCCAGCTCGCTGGCGTGGTCGGCATAGTTCAGACCGAGGGCAAACAGCGTGGCGTGCGGCGGCGTGCGCGAAGCGATGGCAACGTCGCGTTCCTCCACCACCGGGTTTTCCAGCGGCGGAAATCCTTCTGCCAGAATACGTACCCGATCGCCCGGGCGAACTTCGACGCGGCTTTGCGGAGTGCCGAGCAATATCGCATCGCCGGGGTTCAGGGTGGCAAATTCGCTCAGGGCGCTCAGCAGTTCGGCGGCGTTGCGGTGCAGATCGACCGTGTTCCAGTGGTCCGCTTCGCGGCCGTTGATCTCGGTGATGATGGTCAGATTATCCACGTTATCAACGGCGACAGGTTCGCCGAGCGGGCAAAATCCATCCCGGCATTTGGCTTTGATCGCCGGACGGTAGAAGCTCTCTTCCGGCAGGCTGATTTCGTTAGCCAGCGCGTAGCCGGCGATGTACGCCGCCGCCTCTTCAACGCGTACTTTGCTGGCGGTTTTGCCCACCACCAGCGCCACCGTCGCGCCGCTTAACACGGTTTCTCCCTGCGGGAAGGGAATCGGTTCGCCTGCGCGGATAACAGTGTTATGTGGCTTGATAAACCACACCGCCGTTTTTGGCGGCGCGTTATAGGGGGCTTTTTCAAACGCCTCAGCCCAGGCCACTCGCTGGCTTTGGTGGTTTAGCGCTACGGCAAAAACAGTACCTTTCATTCCCATACTCCTCAAACCGGCTGTCCGGTTTTGATTTCATTAATATGTTAATGATCTGGTTTTATGCTTTTGCTGTTCGTTTCGCAATCAGAAGTGAATAATTTGTGATGCAAATAACAATAAATTTACATAAAAGGGTGAATTGATATTTAAATTAATAAGTTAAAAAAAATAGCTTTGTTTCTGTTAGACTTTTTGGGTTAAAACGTGTTGTCTATAAAAGCATCTGTTTTTAATTGTTTATTTGTTAATGATGTAAGGGGTAGATGATGCATGACTCATTAACCATCGCGCTGTTGCAGGCGCGTGAAGCGGCGATGGGCTACTTCCGCCCGATAGTGAAGCGGCATAATCTGACCGAGCAGCAGTGGCGTATCGTCCGCGTGCTGGCCGAGCATCCCTCCATGGATTTTCACGATCTGGCGTTCCGCACCTGTATTTTGCGCCCAAGCCTGACCGGCATTCTGACGCGGATGGAGCGCGACGGTCTGGTGCTGCGCTTAAAACCGGTGACTGACCAGCGCAAGCTGTACGTGTCGCTGACGAAAGAAGGCAACGCGCTGTACCAGCGTGCTCAGGCTCAGGTGGAAGAGGCGTACCAGCAGATAGAGGCGGAATATACGCCTGAGAAGATGAAGCAGCTCACGGCGCTGCTGGAAGAGTTTATTGAACTTGGAAACCGACATATCGCCGCGAGGGACGAAGCGTAAAAACCCTAAATTCCAGGATGATTTTCGTAAAGTTTTCTCATGCCAGGCCGAATATTCTGTATCTGCCTGAGGAAAGAGAAAACATGTTAAACCGAATCAAGATTGTCACCAGCTTACTGCTGGTTTTAGCGATATTTGGCCTTTTACAACTCACGTCTGGTGGTCTTTTCTTCAATGCCCTGAAGCATGACAAAGAGAATTTCACCATCCTGCAAACCATTCGCCAGCAACAATCCACCCTGAACGGTAGCTGGGTGGCGCTGCTGCAAACCCGTAACACCCTGAACCGCGCGGGTATCCGCTATATGATGGATCAGAACAATATCGGCAGCGGCTCAACCGTCGCCGAGCTGATGCAGATTGCCTCTGCGTCTCTGAAACAGGCGGAAAAAAACTGGGCGGATTACGAAGCGCTGCCGCGCGACCCGCGTCAGAGCGACGCTGCGGCACTGGAAATCAAACGTAATTACGATATTTACCATGGCGCGCTGGCTGAGCTGATCCAGCTGCTGGGGGCGGGCAAAATCAATGAGTTCTTCGACCAGCCGACCCAGAGCTATCAGGATGGCTTTGAGAAGCAGTACGTCAACTACCTGCAACAGAACGACGCGCTGTATCAGACCGCGGTTGAAGACAGCAACAGCTCTTACCGCCAGGCTATCTGGGTGCTGATTAGCGTGCTGGCTGCGGTGCTGGTGGTGATTGTTGCCGTCTGGCTGGGTATTCGTCAGGCGCTAATTTCGCCGCTGAACCGTCTGATTGACAGCATTCGTCATATCGCCAGCGGCGACCTGGTGAAGCGCATCGACGTGGAAGGCTCCAACGAGATGGGTGTACTGGCTGACTCCCTGCGCCATATGCAGGGCGAGCTGGTGCGTACCGTGGGTGACGTGCGTAACGGCGCCAACGCCATTTACAGCGGTGCGAGCGAAATCTCGATGGGCAATAACGATCTCTCATCCCGTACCGAACAGCAGGCTGCCTCTCTGGAAGAGACCGCCGCCAGCATGGAACAGCTGACTGCCACCGTGAAGCAGAACGCCGAGAACGCCCGTCAGGCGAGCAACCTGGCGCTGAGCGCGTCTGAAACCGCGCAGAAAGGCGGCAAGGTGGTGGATAACGTGGTGCAGACCATGCGTGACATCGCCGGCAGTTCGCAGAAAATCGCCGATATCATCAGCGTGATCGACGGGATTGCCTTCCAGACCAATATTCTGGCGCTGAACGCGGCGGTAGAAGCGGCGCGTGCGGGCGAGCAGGGGCGTGGTTTTGCGGTGGTTGCAGGTGAAGTCCGAAACCTGGCGCAGCGCAGCGCCCAGGCGGCTCGCGAGATCAAGAGCCTGATTGAAGACTCCGTGGGGCGCGTGGAAATTGGTTCAACGCTTGTTGAAAGCGCGGGTGAAACCATGGGTGAGATCGTGAATGCGGTAACGCGCGTGACGGATATCATGGGCGAAATCGCGTCTGCGTCTGACGAGCAGAGCCGCGGTATTGACCAGGTTGGGCTGGCGGTGGCTGAGATGGATCGCGTGACCCAGCAGAACGCCTCGCTGGTGGAAGAGTCTGCGGCGGCGGCCGCGGCACTGGAAGAGCAGGCGAGCCGTCTGACGCAGGCCGTTGCGGTGTTCCGTATTCAGCAGGAACAGATGAAGGCGCGCGAGTTCGCCTCGGCGAAAAGCGTTGCCGCACCGGTAGTGGCGCGTAAACCGGCGACCGCAGACGCGGGCGATAACTGGGAAACGTTCTGACGCTGTGCGTTTCGCCGGGTGGCGGCTGCGCCTGACCCGGCCTACGGATTGTGGGTTTTGCCGGGTGGCGGCTGCGCCTTACCCGGCCTACGGATTGTGCAATTTGCCGGGTGGCGGCTACGCCTTACCCGGACGGCGGAATTGGGTTTTGTAGGCCCGGTAAGCGCAGCGCCACCGGGCGATTTTACAGAGGCAGGCGCATGGCGCAGCGGGAACCATACGCTAAACCGTGCGCCGTCTCTTCCTCGCGTTTCTGGCGCAGTTCTGGCGTCAGCGTCGTCATCATTTCAAACCCTAATCGCCTGTAGAAGGGCGCATTCCACGGGACATCACGAAACGTCGTTAACGTCAGCGAGTTCAGCCCCAGACTGCGGGCATGCGCGGCGGCACGGGCGATTAACTGGCGTCCAAGACCTCGTCCCTGCCAGTCCAGGTGAACCGACAGTTCCACAATAAACAGCGACGATGGATGAGCTTCGGCGAGAATAAAACCCACGGGCCTGTCGTCAGCCAGCGCCAGCCAGCTTAATCCGCGTCCGGCGTAACCGAGGTGATCTTCAACAGAAATAACCTCATTGTCTGCCAGCCAGGCCAGCTCAGGAACGTCGCGAAACCGCTGCCCCGCCGCGCGTTCAATGGCGGGCAGGGCAGCGACGTTGTCGAGGCGCGTCGGGCGAAGAGTGAACGCCGTCATCAGCCAGCGCTGCTCACAATTTTAATCTCCACCATGCCGATCCCCAGCTTGCGCGGAGAGTGACCGAGAATATTCCCTTCGTTAGTGGACTGCGGATCGGGTGGCACAATGACCAGCGTATTGCTGCGCGTTGGGTTATCGAAATGCAGCGTGCTGGTGGTGACGTCATTGCTCAGCGTCAGCGTCTGTTCTTCATCACCGACGCGCACCGGTATAGGACGGTTTGCGTTGGGACCAAATGCCCTGGCGGTGATCACCAGATCGAATTTCTCCGGCAGAGGATGGGTATACTCAATTTTCACCTCATCGCCCAACTGCGCGTTAGACCAGCGCCCCCAGGATTCCGGCCGTGAAATACCGCTGAACTGCTTCACCTCTTCCGGCGCGCCGGCAACATTAAAGATGAAGCTGTCTGCTTTATAACGAATGTCGTTGTCGACGATTTTCAGCAGGTCTACGTTGCGCTGATAGCGTGCGGTATCAATAACCGTATCTTTAAACGCGGTTTTTCCCTGCCACTGCGGTTTGTCAACGTGTTGCACGGTCTGCTCGCCGCCGAGTTGCCCCTGAGAGACGCACCAGTCGGTGGACAGCGACAGCTGTTGCGACCAGAGCTGGCCCATTTTGTAGCATTTGTCGACCCAGACGAAATTATCGCGCGGGGCAAATTCCGCCAGCTGGAAGCGCAGTGGCGCGGAGTATTCGCTTTCCGGCAGCGGCTCGACGCGGTTATCCGACACGCGCAGCAGCAGCGGCAGGCGGAAATGGCTGCCGGAGAACGCGATCATTTTTTTATCCTGATCGATGGTGAAGTCTTTTATCTCTTTCGGGAAGTTCCACAGACGAATGATATCCGGCTTCCAGGCGAGGATTTTTTCCTTCATGTTGAGGAAGATTTCCGACAGGGACTGGCCCGACAGCGTACTGCGGCCCAGGCCAATGAAGTTATCGCCACCCAGAATATCCAGCACGGTAGCGCCGTTATCCATCGAGTTACGTTTAGCGGCAATGATCTCCTGCTGCGGTTTATCGCCGCGCAGCACAAAGAACAGGTTGCTGCGATCCAGCTTATTCAGCTCATCCCAGGCGCTGTTTTTCATCGCCAGATGGTCAGATGAGACGACGATGACCGTATTTTTGAAATACGGCGACGCTTTGATTTTCTCGATTAACGCCGCGATATGCTCCTGGCTACAGGTCACGGCGCTGAATGACTTGTTGTTTTTACCGTCAATGTCATAGCCCTGACGTTTACAGGTGCGTGAGACAAAACCATCCGGATGATGCGTGTCAACGGTCAACGCAAACAGCGAGAAGCGTTTACCGGCGCGGGAAAGCTCCTCGAATTTCTTCCAGGTTTCATCAAGAACGGTATCGTCGTAAAAGCCCCAGTCGTTGCGGTAGGCCGGATCGGCCACCGTGGTTTTCAGCTCTTCGGAACCATACAAGTGATCGAAACCGTGAGATTTCAGGAACACATCTTTCCCGGCAAAGCGCAGGTTAGCGCCCTGCATAAAGTAGTTTTCATAGCCCGAGTTTTTCAGGATATCGCCGAGGCAAATGTTCTGCGGGAAGAAGCTCGACATTGAGGCGGAGGCGTTGCCTTCAAACGGAGCGAACAGCGGAATGCCGCACTGGGAGGCCACCATCCCGGCGATGGTGTAATCCGTACCGGGCAGCTGCATGGTGTGGCTGAAGTCGAGGCCCTGGTCTTTCAGCGCGCCAAGCTCTGGCGTCAGGTTCGGGAAAGCATCGTTATCAAAATAGGTGCGTTCCAGACTTTCGCCGTATATATAGACCAGGTTGAGTCTGGGATTGTCGATCTTCTTCGAGGGTTCTTTGTAATAGGCCGCAAAGTCCGGATCGCCATCGCGCGACTGGGATTTTACCAGCTCGGTAATTTGATGGAATGCCGGGCTGGCATCCACGGAGGCCAGCGCCAGGCACAGCGCCAGCAGGCTGTAGCCATGATGATGCGGACGGTGACGGCGACGGCGCAGAACCCAGGCCAGCGCGGCGAAGATGCCCACCAGGGCGACCACCAGCCCCAGACCCGGAAGGATGTACTTACCCACACCAGCGCCGGTCAGGCTGTTGGTCAACGTGTAGAGCACCGCGTCGTTAATACCGTCGCCGGTAAAGTAATCGCTGGCATATAACGTAATGTTTAAAACAATAAAAATGCCGAGCACCGCCAGGGTGGCCACAAACCACCAGGTGTGACGACCGGCTTTCCAGGCATAAACGCCGATGGAAGCCAGGAAAAGGACAAGGGACATTAACTCTGACAACAGCAGATCCTCATCATGCCGGACGCTTAGCCGGCTAATTGCTTATTTTTTGGGTAATACAATGTAATTGCGATGTCGCTTAGCTGCAATTTTAGTGTCACGAAAGTGTGCTGTTGTTAGGATTTGGTTTATAAAATCGGATTTTTGAATACAGTCGCATCGTGGCACACGGAGGCTGAGGTGGTGGCAGGGGGTAAAAAAACGCACTTCACGCCGCGGTGTAAGACTAACATAATAAACCCGGCGTGTTGTGGCAGAAAATGGGAGGCGATCAGGAGAGGAAATTAACGCCTTGTTTCAGCACCAGATCGCAGGCTTTCGTTTTCACCTGTTTCGCCAGAGATGAATTTCCAAGGGTGCTGAGGTTCAGCTGCTGGCCATTTTGCGCGTTCAGCAGACCCTGAATACCGTCCATATAGTTGGTGTCCGCTTTCTGCTCCTGGGTGTCCAGACCCAGTTTACCCAGCACCTGGTTTTTGATGTTTTCGGTATCGGTAACGGAAGCCAGTTTCTGCTTCGCGCAGTATTCCAGAATGCCCGCCGCGTTGTTCATCGTTCCGGCGCTCAGGCTTTGGGAGCTGTTACTCAGCAGGCCGGTGAGGGACGAGGCTGACAGCCCGCCCTGGGAAGTGCCGCTCTCTTTGGTTAACTCACTTGCTGCGCTGGAGAGCGACTCCTGCCATGATGCGGCCTGCGCTGCGCCAGTCACCAGCAGGGCGCCAGTAAGGATGCTGATAAGAAACTGTTTTTTCATAATGATTTACTCAACAAGGTCCGTTTTGGGCCAAAAGTGGGTTCAGTATATACCTCTGCTCTTCCGGTGCTCCCTGGAAATATCTTAATACTCTTTGCCGGTGACGCGGCTGCGATAGCTGTCCCAGTCGAAGATGACGTACAGGCTGTTACCCAGCTTCATGCGATCCATCACCCGCTCGCCAAGAAGTCGGGTCATCTCGTCGATATTGTGGTTCGTCAGCATACCGGTTGGGCGTTTTGACGACGAACGGCGATCGACAATCTGATTGATGATCACTTTTTCGTAGCGGGACTCCGTCTGGACGCCGATCTCGTCGATGACCAGCAAATCCACGTTACTCAAATCATTCAGCAGCTGTTCTTCGCTGGTTTCGCGGTTACTGAAGGTGTCCTTCATGGCGGACATAATATCGGCCACGGTGATAATCAGCACTGACTTCCCGCGCAGCAGCAGCTCGTTGCAGATTGCGGCCGCAAGGTGATTTTTCCCCGTGCCGGGTTTTCCGCTAAAGATGAAGCTGGCAATGTTGCCGTCAAATTCATCCACGTACTGGCGCGCCTGGTTGAGGGCGTTCATCTGCCCCTGTGACTCGACCTTATAATTCTCGAAGGAGCAGTTCTGGTGCAGAGGGCGAATGCCCGAGCGGTTAAAGGTGCGCTGCATTTTCATCGCGCGGTTTTCGCGGGCGAGGGCAGCCGCGCGAATTTTACCTTGCTCTTTTTGCCATGCCAGCAGCTCTTCACCGGTGGTGAAGGCGGGCTTCACGTTGGCGGGCATCATCTTCTGCAAACGTTTCATCAGGTCGCCGACGTTTTTCATTTCGCACCTCGGAATCCATCAGGGATTTTTTTGTCCGGTTCTGAAAAGGCATTGATATCACGTTTTGGCTGGCCATTGTTGCTGGCGCGGTTGATTTGCAGACTGCGCGCGAACTTTTGCTGCCACTGAACATGGTGGAAGACTTTTCCTTCAGCCTGCCAGTAAGCGGTAAAGGCCGCCAGCTCTTCTGGCGTCGCGGGCTGCGCGAGGGCTATTCCCCATAAGGCCGCCTGCCGCTGAAAATCGGCGTCCGGCTGCCAACCGGCGTACATGGGAAATTTCCCCATTGGAACGGCCACCGGGGCGCTGGCGGGTTCGTCAAAAAACTGATTATCCAGCATGACATCGCTCGCCGGACACGACAGCTTCGCTTCAATTTCCAGAAGCTGCGCCAGACGTTCCGGCGTGACCGCATAAAACGCCGGGGCGTTGTCGGCAAATACCGCGAGCGTGCCGCCTTCGGCGTGCGTCAACACACCGCGAGGATCGCGCATAAAGGCATCAATGCCAGCAATGCTGGTGGTCAGGATTCTGGAGGACATAACACTTTCTCAACTGATTACTACGGACGTGATTGAGGGTTATGGTAGCACAGAGAGAGGAGAGGAAAGGAGAGGATTTCCCCGGCGGCGTTACGCTTACCGGGGCTAAAATCACAAGGGCTGTTTACGCGATGATGTTCAGCGTCACGTCGATATTGCCGCGCGTCGCGTTAGAGTACGGACAGACGATATGCGCTGCATCCACCAGTTTTTTAGCTTCCGCTGCGTCCATCCCTTCAACGTGGATGTTCAGCTTCGCTTCGATACCAAAACCGGTTGGCAGCGGGCCAATCCCCACTTCGCCTTCAATAAAGGCGTCTTTTGGCAGAGCGAATTTGTCGCGTGCCGCAACGAACTTCATTGCGCCCAGGAAGCAGGCGGAGTAGCCCGCAGCGAACAGCTGTTCAGGGTTGGTTACTTCACCCCCCATGCCGCCCATCTCTTTTGGCACACCCAGTTTGACATCCAGAACGCCATCGGAAGACGTTGCGCGGCCATCACGGCCTCCGGTTGCTTTGGCTTTGGCAGTGTAGACAACTTTTTCTAAAGACATGGCAGGTTCCTCATCTTACGTTTATATGCACTATTAAATAGCGCGCGATGTATTAAGTTAGAATCAGACGCGTAAAGTATAGCCTTACGCGCGATGAAGCTGTTGGCGCAAAAGTTCGAGCTGTTGCTTGAGCGCCAGCATGGTGTCGGTATCACACTGCGCTGCACAGCCCACGGCGTGGGGTATCGTCACGGCCTGCTGTTGCAGCGCCCGACCCGCGTCGCTCAGGGTGACGGCGACCTGACGCTCATCCTGACGGGAACGCTGGCGGAAGATTAATCCTGCGCTTTCCAGGCGTTTCAGCAGGGGAGTCAGCGTGGCGGAATCCAGGAACAGCCGCTCGCCAATGTCTGACACCGTGATATCATCCTGCTCCCACAGCACCAGCATCACAAGGTATTGCGGGTAGGTCAGGTTAAGCGGCGCCAGCAGTTGCCGGTACAGCTTGTTAAGCGCCAGATTTGCCGAATAGAGGGCAAAACAGAGCTGGTTATCCAGCAGAAGCGCGTTGGTAGTGTCGTTCGTTTTTGCGTCCATGAAATGAATATAGATAGCGCACGATACAATTGCAAGCGATTTTATTATACGCGTGGACGTTTGCGGTAAAGCCATAATCCGGGGATCGACAGGCCGATGGAGAGCGCGCCCACAATCGACGAGGCTTTAAGGAAATTGCTCAGAAGCAGGATCATCTGCGGTTCGCTGTAGCCAAAGTGGCTGATTTTGACGGCGGAGATCATCGCCGTATAGGCTGAAATGCCCGGGAACATAGGAATGACTGCCGCCACGGTGAACACTTTCGGGTGCGCCAGATACCAGCGGGACCACTGAATACCGATGCTGCCGACCAGCATGGAGGCGATAAACGTCGACCATTCGATATTAAAGCCCGAGGTCATCATGATCATACGTGAGCCGTGGCCAATGGCACCCAGCAGCGCACACCAGGGTAATGCACGCTGTGGGACGTTAAACACCATCGCAAAGCCAACGGCGGGAAGGGCTGCCAGGAGCATGTCCTGCGCCAGTGCGAGCAGAAAATCCATCACGCCCATCCGCGTAACCCCCAGAGTGTCATGGCCATTACCACCCCGATACAGGTCGCCAGCGTCAGCAGGCTGGCTATCGCCCAGCGCGCCAGACCGGTGTTGATGTGGCCTTTGAACATATCAGCGACGGCGTTGATTAAGGGAAAACCCGGCACCAGCAGCAATACGCTGGCGGCCATCGCAACAGTAGGCGTGCTGGCGAAGTAAGGCTGGCGCAAAAGCAGGCCGGATACGGTTGTCGCCACGAACGCCGTGATGCAGAAGTTAATTTGCGGATGCAGTTGCCTGTGCGTCAACAACTGGCGGACATACATCGCGATGCTGCTGGCAAAGAAGGTCACGACAGCGCCGTCCCAGCCGCCCGCGTTGAGCTTGCAGAAGCAGGCGCAGGAGAGTCCCACCATCAGCACAACCAGCCAGCGTGGATACCGGAGAGGTTTGATCTGGTTGAAGCGTTTCTCTATCTCCCTCAGATCGAGCAGCTTGTGTTCAGCAAGGATCACGATGTGCTGCACTTCCGTCACGACGTGCATGTTAATGCCGCGGTCATGATTTTTACGGGTGGAGGTCAGGCACTGTCCGTCTTTAATGGTGGTCAGCACAATGGCATTTGACGAGATGGAGCTCTCAACGCTGTCCATCCCCAGCGCCAGCCCAAGGCGTGTGGAAAGTTCTTCCACGAGGGCGCTTTCTGCCCCGTGTTGTAAGAGAAAAAGCCCGCACTGAATACATAGCCGCGTGGTAGCACGTTGCGTAGACCGATCTGCCTGCATGAAACGCCCTGAAGAGAAGAGAGATTGCTTACTTTTAACACAAAGGGCAGGGCCCTTTGCGCTGGGCCAGATCAACATTTGTGCAATCAGTCGCGTGAGCAGGGGGAGAAAACCGCACTTTCTATTTATTTAATGAATATAAAAATAGAGATTTATAAAGACAATATATTAAGTATTTCTAATTTCATATTTTCAATCTTTTCACGCAATCTTAATTAAAGTTTTGTGGTCTTTATGCGATATTAAGCCAGTATTGGGCGTTTCTTAACCCATGTGACATTTCTTCTGATTTGCGAGTATTAAGCCGTTTTGTACTGAGGGATGCAAGCGTGTTTAAACTCGTAGGGTTAGTTCGTTCTTAAATAATGAATTCATGACAGGGAGGGTCTATGTTGCCATTGAATGGTAAACACGGAGTGGTGATTAGTAGAGTGCCGGTTATGCAAAATGGGCTAGGTGGCGTCATGACGCGTCATTTTCCTGATTTTGAAATAACGTACTGCCGTTCGATGCAGGAGTTGACGCTACTACAATTGCGTCGCGCTGGGGTCGTTATTGCCGATATTTCAGGTGAGTATCGCAATCCTCGCGGCACGCTTGAGCAGTATTATGGATTAATGAATCAGTATCGGGACATTCACTGGATATTCCTTGTCTCGCGTCCCCTTTATCCACTTGCAGTAGAGCTTCTTATGCGTCCGGAAAGCACGCTGCTTTCGGATATGGAACCGATTGAAGGCGTTATTAACGCTATTCGCGCGGGCAGTGAACGTGCCGAGCGAATAAGCCAGACGTTATTAATACCGGAAACGTCCGATATTGAAGAAGAGAGTGAGCAAATGATTGCGCTCACCCACTCTGAACGCAAGGTGTTGCGTTTATTAGGTAAAGGTTGGGGAATCAACCAAATAGCCACGCTGCTGAATAAAAGTAATAAAACGATCAGTGCACAGAAAAACAGTGCAATGCGCCGCTTATCACTTCGCAGTAATGCCGATATGTACGCGTGGATAAGCAGTACCCAGGGAATGCGAGAACTCAGTTTAATGTCGGCTTATGGAGAGTTTGAGGAATGGAAAAGACCACTGCAACAAGACATATCGCCGTCATCGAAAGCTGCTCAATGAGCGCTGTAGGGCTGAAGCATCTCTTTGCGATGCCCGCCCTGAGCCATTACCATGTGCACCTGTTTAGCAGATTCGCCAGCTTTAAAGCGGCGCTCTCGGATATCTCATTCTATGCGGTTATCTATTCACTGTCTGATGAGCGTGAAGAGCGGAGAAACTGTCTGGCCTGTTTACGGGATCTCACCTTCACCCACAGCGACGTCCAGCGTATCGTGCTGGCCTCTGACGAAATGGAGGCAAGGCTGGTCAGCCATCTTTCGCCTTCTCGCTTGCATGGGATAATCAGTAAATCGGTTCCGCTAAAGCAGCTAATGGAGGGGCTGGAGACATTACTCAGCGAAACGCATCAGGTGAATGACAACATGTACAATCACTGGTGTGTTAGCCAGAATCGTATGTTAAGCCCAACCGAAAGGGCAATACTGCGTTATATGTCATCGGGATTTTCAATCCCTGAAATTGCGGCGCAGCTTGAACGCAATATTAAAACCATCCGGGCGCATAAGTTTAACGCAATGGTAAAGCTGGGCGTCAATTCTGACGTGGGATTACTGGATGCGGCGGATATCCTGGCGCATCTCCCTGCCCGGGAAGTGCGTCGTTCAGCTCTCACCGTTCCTTCATTCTCTCAGCGTTAAGTGGTGCGCCAGAGTTCTTCTGGCGCAACGTTTAAATGCAGACATCGACCCATTTTGCTGCGGTCAGCTCCGCCATTCTGTCGGGCGATATACGCACCGCACTGTGGATGGCACCCGCTGCGGGTAACACTTCCGCGTACTGTTTTAATGTGATGTCACAGTAAACAGAGAGCGGATTTTCCAGTCCGAAAGGGCAGACGCCGCCAACAGGATGACCCGTCAGGGTGACTACCTCATCGCTGCTGAGCATGCGGGCTTTTGCGCCGAATGTCTCTTTAAGCTTTTTGTTATCCAGACGCGCATCGCCTTTTGCAACCACCAGAATCACGTCATTTTTAATTTTCAGTGACAGCGTTTTGGCAATTTGGCCGGGTTCAACGTTGTGCGCGGCAGCAGCAAGGGCAACAGTCGCTGTGCTTTGGTTAAGCTCAATGATCTCTATATCCGGAGCGTGTTCGGCAAAAAACTGTTGTACAGACTGCAAACTCATTGATTCCTCCTGACAAATATCCTGCGTAATCTGTCATAAGAATTTAGTCGCTGTAAATATCCCTTAAGTAACAAATATCCGTCAGGGGCGATTTCTGGATCGCCTTCACATTCACAGAAACCGGTTACAGTAACCGGTTGCAGAGCGTGATGCAGAGATTAATACTAAGTGTGTAACTTCCCCTGTATCTAATAATAAGAGCTAATTATGAAACCATTCCGTTTGAGCAGTACCGCAGGTACACGATCCGGCAAGGTTGTGACGCTGATGTATGGAACAACGTGTGACGTGAGAGCGTCCAAAACGAACGTCTGACAGGAGATCTGCTATGTCTGCCAACCACGCTGCATTTAATCTGATTTTCCGCTTCGTTGAAAATTATGTCAGCCCTATTGCCGGGCGCATCTCTTCCCAGCGTCACGTTATGGCTATTCGTGACGGGTTTATCTCAGCGATGCCGTTTATGATTGTAGGCTCGTTTTTATTAGTGTTCGCTTACCCGCCTTTTTCGCCTGATACCACCTGGGGTTTTGCTCGCGCCTGGCTGGATATGGCGAAGCAGTTTGAAGGTCAAATTCTGACGCCGTTTGATATGACAATGGGGGTGATGTCCCTTTATATCTGTGCGGCTATTGCCTACAACCTGGGCAAACATTACGTTAAAACCCATCAGCTGGATCCGTTCATGTGCGCGATGCTGTCGCTGATGGCGTTCCTGCTGGTCGCCGCCCCTAAAACCAAAGGCGCTTTACCGGTGGATAGCCTGGGAGGGACCGGTATTTTCACCGCGATTCTGGTGGCGATCTATTGCGTTGAGATGATGCGTTTCCTGAAAGCACACAATATCGGGATCCGCCTGCCAGACCAGGTACCGCCGATGATCAAAAACTCGTTTGACCTGCTGATCCCGGTGCTGGTGGTGGTGCTCACGCTCTACCCGCTGAGCCTGCTGATCCAGTCGCAGTTCGGTATGCTGATCCCACAGGCCATCATGTCGATATTCAAACCGCTGGTCTCTGCGGCTGACTCGCTGCCTGCGATCCTGCTGGCGGTGCTGATTGGCCACCTGCTGTGGTTTGCCGGGATCCACGGCGCGGCGATTGTCTCCGGGATGCTGCAAATGTTCTGGCTGACAAACCTGGGGGCGAACCAGACCGCGCTGGCGGCGAGCCAGCCTTTGCCACACATCTTTATGGAAGCCTTCTGGACGTTCTTTATCGTTATCGGCGGATCGGGGGCGACGATGGGGCTGGTGTTCTGCTATCTGCGTAGCCGCTCCGCGCACCTGCGCTCCATTGGACGTCTGAGCGTGGTACCAAGCATTTTCAATATCAATGAACCGGTGATTTTCGGTACGCCGATTGTGATGAACCCGGTGTTCTTTATTCCTTTCCTGCTGGCGCCGATGGTTAATGCCGTGCTGGCATGGGCAGCGATGAAGTTTGATCTGATTGGCCGCGTGATTTCCGTTGTGCCGTGGACGGCACCGGCTCCGGTTGGTGCCGCCTGGGCGCTGGGCTGGGATTTCCGTGCAGCCATTCTGGTGCTGGTTTTGGCCTGCGTTTCCGCCATTATCTATTTCCCGTTCTTCAAGGTGTACGAGAAACAGTTGCTTCAGCAGGAAGCGGAAGAAGCACAGCGTAATGGAGAAGAGGAAAATCAGCAGGTCGCTTAGGTAAAAGCAAAACGGCAACGTAGGTTGCCGTTTTTAATGTTTGTTCCCTCTCTCTGCGGGTTTCAGGCCGGGCCAGACTACTTAAGCGTGCAATCGCCACACTGCTGCACGTCCGGCAGACGGTAGCGCTGACAGCAGGTACGACGTACCAGAAGTCCCTCACGCGGAACCACGGTGCGGTAAAGAGGGTTGTCCCGTCCATCCGACAGCTGTCTGGCAAAGAAACAGCTCTGACGCAGTGCATCCACTTTCTCGTCGCCGAGCAGCGGCTTCATCTCCGTTAAATACCAGTGGATAAGATACCCGGTATTACTCCAGATCAGTTTGCCGTTAATCTCTCCCGTCGCTTCCAGCGCATCAATGACCGGAACCAGCGCTCTTGTAATCAGCCGTTCCATACGCGCCTGCGCTGACAGGTGTCTCGCGCTCGGATCTTCGTGTACATCAATCCAGAAACAGGCAGCGCGCCCGGTTTCATGAAACTCAACATGGAAATGTTCCGACGAGAGATCGAGCATCGTTTCCTGGGTCAACAGGGCCAGCATGACAGGCGGCACCATCAGCCCGATATACCACTGTGCCCAGAGGGATAACAGCGGTTTGTTTTCCCGCGTCAGGGTAGGTTGGTTACGATAAATATGGTCGGAATAGGTTGCCAGCAGTGACCGCAGCTCCGCAGGGCGTTGCCACTCAGTCAGCGTCAGAGCATGATGCGGCGGTGCTTCATCCAGTTTGATGAAATCCAGCAGATGGGCGCGCGTTACGGCAATTTTTTCCCGAATGGCATCCGCAAGCGTCGTTTCCCCGGCGGAGAGTGGAGCTCGCCAGAGCAGGGGCTCAACGATGTGTGCGGTACGAGTCGCCATAGTGTGGATTACAAATCTAAATGATAATGATTGCCAATCCTAACTATAGATAAAACCGAGCGCAAGCGTTTTATCCTGGCGCTGTGAAGGCGGTTTCAGGCGGTATGAAGCTCTTCGCTCAGCAGAATGCTGTTACGTCCCATATGCTTGGCTTCATAGAGGGCTTTATCGGCTTTCGCCAGCGCGCCCTCAACGTCGTCACCTTCGAACATGGCGATGCCGATGCTGATGGTCACGTTAGTGGCGACGCTTTCGTTAAACATATGGGGGATTTTAAGATCGTAAACCTTCTGACGTATGCGTTCAGCCGTCTGTCGCGCTTGCTCCAGCGGGATGTTACTCAACAGCACCATAAATTCTTCCCCGCCAAACCGGGCGACAACATCGCGTGAGCGCACGGCGTCGCGTATCGCAGCCGAGACCCTGATCAAGGCCTGATCGCCCATCATATGGCCATAATGGTCGTTGTAGGCTTTGAAGTGGTCGATATCCATTAGCAGCACGAAGTGCTCGCCAGCGTCAGGCCTGGGAAGATTCTCCAGCCGGCTTTGCAGCCCGCGACGGTTATATAGGCCGGTGAGCGGGTCCATCATGCTGAGATCGGTCAGGGTTTCGCGCTCCTCCAGCAGTTCGGAAAGCAGCTCCTGGGCGAAACGGTCATTGCGCCGCTGAAGAACATGATGGATACCAATAGCGACCACCGGCAGCGCGAAAAAATAGGCCATTCTCAGCCAGTTTTCGGACGGACTAAGCCACAGGCAGGATATAAAAGCGGGAAATGAATGTAACGTAAAGGCTTTAATATTACTCGCGAACGCCAGAGACCCTATAAAAAGCACTGTTAATAGCGCCATCATTAAATAGGTCGCGTGATCGTGCGTGATTAACAGAAATTTAGAGACGATCTGCCAGGCCCATAAAAGACCAAAAATAGCTGAAACAACAGGGATATTTATTTTTCGCGTGCTGTTTTTCCAGTGCCAGATAAGTAAGCCTGTGCTGATAGTCATTACGGCAAAGAGCGGGACTGATAACACACGCACGGAATAGAGAGGGTTTGTTACCGAGAACAATGCTGATGCGGCGTTCAGAAATAAAAACAAACGTAAAGATAGCTGATATTTCTTGTTGACTAAAGACAGCCAGGATTGTGATGTCATATGCGTGCGTTTTTATCAAAACTCAATTAAAACAATGAGCAAGGTGTTGTTGTGTAATATTGGGTGCTACAAAAATGAATTTTTATTATCAGAAAAACTTTATCGGAAGTTAACAGGTGGGCAATTTATCACCTTACACATTCTCTGTCATTATGAGAAAGCAATTGCTGGCGCAATTTCTACGTCGCATGCTGACAAGTGATAATTACTATCATATGATACTGGTTATCATTATCAGTGCGAGAGGTGAAACCATGTTGAGCAAAGCGCTGGGAAGTGGGTGGGGAATATTACTGCCTGGTTCCATTATCGGTGGGCTAATGTTTGCCGATCTCCCCATTGATGTCTGGAAAGCAATGATTGTTTCAGGCTTGCTGGTGACATCCGCGATGATCTGGCACAAACAGTTACGGCATTACGTGCTGCTGCCATCATGCGTTGCGCTAATCAGTGGACTGCTGGTGATTCTGATGAGTTTGAAATAAAAGGGAAAAACAGGAGGCACTGCTGAGGGGATGTAAGATAATTGGTGCGAGGGGGGGGACTTGAACCCCCACGTCCGTAAGGACACTAACACCTGAAGCTAGCGCGTCTACCAATTCCGCCACCTTCGCACAGTCATCTTACTGGTTTGATATCGCCTCGTTGGTGCGAGGGGGGGGACTCGAACCCCCACATCCTAAGGACACTAACACCTGAAGCTAGCGCGTCTACCAATTCCGCCACCTTCGCCCAGTGCGAGCAATATCAACGTGATTTATGGTGCGAGGGGGGGGACTTGAACCCCCACGTCCGTAAGGACACTAACACCTGAAGCTAGCGCGTCTACCAATTCCGCCACCTTCGCATACCATCGACACTGTAAAAGTATCGTAACCACGGAGGCGCATTCTAGATGTTTTCAGCTTTACGTCAACAGAAAATTGCGCACGTTGTTTTGATTGCTGCAAAAATGGGCGATGGCAGCGTCGGCCATCGCCGGACCGGGGGTTTACTTTTTCGCCTGGCGCGTCATCACGGTGCGATAGACCTTAAAGCGGCCCGTCTGGGCGATCACTTCGTGGAAGCCAAAGGTTTCATCCAGCACTTTCGGGTACGCGAGGAAGGCGTTCGCTACGATACGCAGCTCACCGCCGCTGTTGAGGTGACGGGTTGCGCCACGGATCAGCGTTTGCGCCGCTTCAAGGCTGGTCTCCATTCCGTCGTGGAACGGCGGGTTAGAGATGATCATGTCAAAGCGACCGGTCACGTCGGAGAAGACGTTGCTGGCAAACACGTCACCTTCTATGCCATTCGCAGCAAGCGTGGCGCGGCTGGCTTCTACTGCCGGGGCGCTCACGTCACACAGGGTTAAACGCACTTTTGGTGAGTGGCTGGCGAGAACCGTTGACAGCACGCCCGCGCCACAGCCGACGTCCAGCACCTTGCCCTTGGTGTGAGGCGTCAGGGTGGACAGCAGCAGCTTGCTGCCCGTATCGAGCGCATCACGACTGAACACGCCCGGCAGGGTTTTAATGGTCAGGCCGTCAAGCTGGTACTCGTCCCAGAAGGCGTCGGCATCAAAGGTGGTCTGTTTTTCCAGACGACCATGGTACAGGCCGCAGCGACGGGCGCTGTCGATTTTCGTCAGCGGCGCCCAGGCTTCGAGCATCTGCTCTGCGCTACGCACCCCGCTGCGGTTCTCACCGACAACAAAAATATCGCAGCCGACCGGCAGCAGAGAAAGCAGGTTCATCAGCTGGAACTGGGCTTCCGGCTTGTTTTTCGGCCAGTAGTAAATGAGCGTATCGCAGTCAGCAATATCGCTCTGCTGAGCCGCCAGGCTAAAGCGCGCGCGCTCGCCCATCTGGCGGCTCAACACCTGCCAGTGGTGATAGTACTGGGTGTGGGCACGGCTTTCAGCACAGTCGAAACGCGCGGGCAGGTCATCCTGCATATCTCCGGCAAACAGAATACGGCTTTCTTCGAAATCATCACTGTGACGCAGCAAGACTTCACTTGCCGGGGTAAATGCAGACATGAATTGTTCCTCAATAAACTCAGGCGGGGATTATAGTAGGTAGATGGCGCAGTTTCGACACATTTGCTATATTTGCGCGCCTGAGAGACAGGAGTTTTCGCTATGACATCCCGACGAGACTGGCAGTTGCAGCAGCTGGGCATCACCCAGTGGGCTTTGCGTCGCCCGACGGCGTTGCGGGGCGAAATAGCCATCTCCATCCCTGCGCATGTCCGCCTGGTGATGGTGGCAGAAGCGCCGCCTGCCCTGAACGAACCCCTGATTGAGGATGTCCTTCGCAGCCTGAAGGTGACCCACGATCAGGTATTACAGCTGGCGCCCGAAAGCGTCGCGATGCTTCCCCCAGACAGCCGCTGTAACAGCTGGCGAATCGGGGCGGTGGACGAGCTACCCCTTGAAGGAAGCCAGATCAGCTCGCCAGTGCTGGACGAACTGAAAGCCAACCCAAAAGCGCGCAGCGCGCTATGGCAACAAATTTGCGAATATGAACACGATTTCTTCCCTCACGACGGCTGACCTGACCACCGCGTTCGCGATTGAAACCCGCGCCCATGCCTTTCCGTGGAGCGAAAAGACGTTTGCCAGCAATCAGGGCGAACGCTATTTAAATCTCCGCCTGGACGTTGACGGTGCGATGGCTGCGTTCGCCATCACGCAGGTCATTCTGGACGAGGCGACGCTGTTTAATATTGCGGTCGATCCCGATTACCAGCGCCGCGGGCTGGGCAGAGAACTGCTTGAGCACCTCATTCGTGAGCTGGAAACCCGTGACGTTTTCACCCTGTGGCTGGAGGTGCGCGCGTCCAATGTCGCCGCCATCGCGCTCTATGAAAGCTTAGGCTTCAACGAGGCGACTATCCGCCGTAACTACTACCCCACCGCAGAGGGACGTGAAGACGCCATTATCATGGCTCTGCCGATTGGATAACGAAAATAAGGTTGTAACGATGAAATGGGACTGGATTTTCTTTGATGCCGACGAAACGCTGTTTACGTTTGACTCGTTCGGCGGCCTACAGCGGATGTTTCTCGACTATAGCGTGACGTTCACCGCGGTAGATTTTCAGGACTATCAGGCGGTGAACAAACCGCTGTGGGTGGATTACCAGAACGGAGCCATCACCGCGTTACAGCTTCAGCATCAGCGTTTTGACGTGTGGGCTGAACGGTTAAACGTCAGTCCTGGGGCGCTGAACGAGGCCTTCCTGAATGCGATGGCGGATATCTGCGCGCCGCTGCCCGGCGCCGTTTCTCTGCTGGATTCGCTGAAAGGGAAGGTGAAGCTTGGGATCATTACCAACGGCTTTACCGCGCTTCAGCAGATCCGCCTTGAACGCACCGGCCTGCGCGATCATTTCGACGCGCTGGTGATCTCCGAAGAGGTGGGCGTACCGAAGCCGGATCCGCGTATTTTCGATTATGCGCTGGCGCAAGCGGGCAATCCTGACCGCGATCGCGTGCTGATGGTGGGGGATACGGCGGAATCTGATATTCTGGGAGGTATGAGATCGGGCCTGTCGACCGTCTGGCTGAATGCGCATGGTCGCACGCTGCCGGAAGGCATCGAGCCGACCTGGACCGTTACGTCATTGAACGAACTGGAGCAACTCCTGTGTAAACAATGATTGCCTGCCCCCTGTTGATGGGTAAAATAGCCGCATTTTTCGTATTCCATGATGCGCGGCCTGCTGCCGCGCTTACCTAAGAAGAATTGATTATGACGTTGTCTCCTTATCTGCAAGAGGTGGCCAAACGCCGCACTTTTGCCATTATCTCGCACCCGGATGCCGGTAAAACGACCATCACCGAGAAGGTGTTGCTGTTCGGACAGGCGATCCAGACCGCGGGTACCGTTAAAGGCCGTGGCTCCAGCCAGCATGCTAAATCCGACTGGATGGAGATGGAAAAGCAGCGTGGTATTTCGATTACCACCTCCGTGATGCAGTTCCCGTATCACGACTGCCTGGTGAACCTGCTGGACACCCCGGGGCACGAAGACTTCTCCGAAGATACCTACCGTACGCTGACGGCGGTGGACTGCTGCCTGATGGTGATCGACGCCGCGAAAGGTGTTGAAGATCGTACCCGCAAGCTGATGGAAGTCACCCGTCTGCGCGATACGCCGATCCTCACCTTTATGAACAAACTCGACCGTGACATCCGTGATCCGATGGAACTGATGGATGAAGTGGAAAACGAGCTGAAGATTGCCTGCGCGCCAATCACCTGGCCGATTGGCTGCGGCAAGCTGTTCAAAGGGGTTTACCACCTCTATAAAGACGAAACCTACCTGTACCAGACCGGTAAGGGCCACACCATTCAGGAAGTCCGCATTGTGAAAGGTCTGGACAACCCGGAGCTGGACGCCGCTGTCGGTGAAGAGCTGGCCGCCCAGCTGCGCGATGAGCTGGAGCTGGTTAAAGGCGCGTCGCATGAGTTCGACAGAGAGCTGTTCCTGAGCGGTGAAATTACCCCGGTCTTCTTCGGTACCGCACTCGGCAACTTCGGCGTTGACCATATGCTCGACGGTCTGGTTGAGTGGGCCCCGCAGCCGATGCCGCGTAAAACCGACACCCGCGAAGTAGAAGCGAAGGAAGAGAAGTTCTCCGGCTTCGTCTTTAAAATTCAGGCCAACATGGACCCGAAACACCGCGACCGCGTCGCCTTTATGCGCGTGGTTTCCGGTAAGTACGAAAAGGGCATGAAGCTGCGTCAGGTCCGTATCGGTAAAGACGTAGTGATCTCCGACGCGCTGACCTTCATGGCGGGTGACCGTTCGCATGTAGAAGAAGCCTATCCGGGTGACATCATTGGTTTACACAACCACGGTACCATTCAGATTGGCGATACCTTCACGCAAGGCGAAATGATGAAGTTCACCGGTATCCCTAACTTCGCGCCAGAACTGTTCCGCCGCATTCGCCTGCGCGATCCGCTGAAGCAGAAGCAGCTGCTGAAAGGCCTGGTCCAGCTTTCCGAAGAGGGCGCGGTACAGGTGTTCCGCCCAATCGCCAACAACGATCTGATCGTGGGCGCGGTGGGTGTGCTCCAGTTCGACGTGGTGGTTGCCCGTCTTAAGAGCGAGTACAACGTGGAAGCGATTTACGAATCGGTGAACGTGGCGACGGCGCGCTGGGTTGAGTGTTCTGACGTGAAGAAATTCGAAGAATTTAAACGTAAGAACGAAGTTCAGCTGGCGCTGGACGGTGGCGATAACCTGACCTATATCGCCCCAACCATGGTAAACCTGAACCTGACGCAGGAACGTTATCCTGATGTTCAGTTCCGCAAAACGCGCGAGCATTAATTTCCTTTCAGAGCACGGCAGCCGCCGTGCTCTTCTTTAATTCCTGTGTTATTAAACCCTTGCGGAATGTTCTTAATTCACCGCAATTTTTCGCTATTCGTTCGTTTTTTCCCCAATTCTGAATGCACCCCTCTGATTGTGATCTATATTTAACTCAGTGTTTAGCACCGGGCGTGGATGAATTAACTGTTCAATGCATGTCCATTGGTTCTCCATTTTGCCCCGGTGTTAATTCGCAATATATAAAACCAAGATTAGGGAAGTATGTCGCCCAAATAATGGGCAAAACACAGGAATAAATCGATGAATATGACAAGACTGAAGATTTCTAAAACTCTGCTGGCTGTAACATTGGGTAGTGTCCTGGTAAGCGGTTCTGCTCTGGCGGAAACCAGCACCATGGATAAAGCGCAAAATTCCGCCAATACCGCAGGGGAAAAAATCGATAGCTCTATGAATAAAGTCGGTAATTTCATGGATGACAGCTCAATCACAGCAAAAGTGAAAGCCGCACTGGTGGATCACGAATCCATCAAGAGCACCGATATTTCTGTTAAAACCGACAACAAGGTTGTCACCCTGAGCGGTTTCGTTGAAAGCCAGACCCAGGCCGAAGAAGCCGTTAAAGTGGCGAAAGGCGTTGAGGGCGTAAGCTCCGTCAGCGACAAACTGCACGTACGTGACAGCAAAGAATCGTCGGTGAAGGGCTATGCCGGAGATGCAGCAACTACCAGCGAAATCAAAGCTAAACTGTTAGCTGACGACATCGTGCCATCCCGTATGGTGAAAGTTGAAACCACCGATGGTGTGGTCCAGCTGTCCGGTACGGTTGAGAATCAGGCACAAAGCGATCGTGCCGAGTCAATTGCGAAAGCTATTGATGGTGTGAAAAGCGTCAAAAACGATCTGAAAACGAAGTAAAGCAGTACCATTCGCCCGTCAGGCTGAAAACCGCGGGCGAAATAAAAACGATTCTGGAAAAGCCGGTGAGTGACCTGAGCGCTCACGTTTAGCGGCCGACATTAACTATGGTAAAGGAGAGGCTTATGTTTCGTTGGGGCATTATATTTCTGGTTATCGCGTTAATTGCCGCCGCATTGGGCTTTGGTGGACTGGCGGGTACCGCGGCATGGGCAGCGAAAATTGTCTTCGTCGTCGGTATTATTCTGTTCCTGGTCAGCCTGTTTACGGGTCGACGTCGCCCGTAGCAAACGCAATATTTACTAAACAAACTCAAGCCAGTCCTCGTGACTGGCTTTTTCTCGTTTGAGAACCACCGGGGAAGTGCGTTACTGTGTCTCATCAAAATAATGAAAACAGGAAGGCAGAGGTGGGGCAACGAATTCCCGTTACGCTCGGCAATATTGCGCCGCTGACGTTAAAACCGTTTCATGCAGGCCAGCTTGCGCTGGTCTGTGAAGGGGGAGGGCAGCGCGGTATCTTTACCGCCGGCGTGCTTGACGAATTTATGCGCGCACAATTCAACCCGTTCGATCTCTATTTCGGTACCTCTGCCGGGGCGCAGAACCTCTCCGCCTATGTCTGCAACCAGCCCGGCTATGCGCGCAAAGTGATTATGCGCTACACCACCTCCAAAGAATTCTTCAATCCGGTACGCTTCGTACGCGGCGGGAACCTGATCGATCTCGACTGGTTACTGGATGCTACCTCCAGCCAGATGCCGCTGGCCATGGATACCGCGTCACGTCTGTTCGATACCGGCAAAGAGTTCTGGATGTGCGCCAGCCGTGGCGATGACTATTCGCCGGGTTACTTTTCGCCGCAGAAAGAGAACTGGCTGGATATCATCCGCGCGTCCAGCGCGATCCCGGGATTCTACCGCACCGGCGCCCTGCTGGAGGGGATAAGCTATCTTGACGGCGGTATCAGCGACGCGGTGCCGGTACAGGAGGCGGCGCGGCGCGGGGCAAAAACCATTGTGGTGATCCGCACGGTGCCTTCGCAGATGTATTACACCCCACAGTGGTTTAAGCGGATGGAACGCTGGCTGGGCGACAGCAGCCTGCAACCGCTGGTGAATATCGCGAAGCAGCATGAAACCACCTACGGCGCGATGCAGCGTTTTATTGAAAAACCACCGGGCAAGCTGCGCATCTTTGAAATTTATCCGCCTAAGCCGCTGTTGAGCATGGCGCTGGGCAGTCGGCTGCCTGCGTTGCGTATGGATTACAAAACGGGGCGGCTGTGCGGGCGTTACTTCCTGGCGACCGTCGGGAAAATGCTGGCGGAGCAACCGCCTCTTCATCGGCATAAAAGCATCATTTTGCCGCCTGCCGTTGTGGCCAATGACGCGGTGGCGATGCCGCTGGTGGACGCGCCGCAGGCCAACGATGGCTTACTCGATAACGAGGATCTGGCGTGACGCACTGCTTTATCGATACCCATTGCCACTTTGATTTCCCGCCGTTTAGCGGGGAGGAAACATCAAGTATTGCGCGCGCGGCTGAGGCCGGTGTGAGAGTCATTATTGTGCCCGCTATTGAAGCGGCGAGATTCGACAAAGTTCTGGCGCTTGCCCGGGAGCACGATGCGCTGTATGCCGCGCTGGGTCTGCATCCGATCGTTATTGAGCACCATCTTGATGACCATCTCGACAGGCTGGATGCCACGCTGCAAAATGCGGATACGAAGCTGGTTGCCATCGGTGAGATCGGCCTCGATCTCTATCGTGAAGATCCGCAGTTTGAGCGCCAGCAGACGATCCTGGATGCGCAGCTCCGGCTGGCAAAGCGCCACGATCTGCCGGTGATCCTCCACTCCAGACGTACCCATGACAAACTGGCGATGCACCTGAAGCGTATCGACGTGCCGCGCAGGGGCGTGGTCCATGGTTTCGCTGGAAGCCTTCAGCAGGCGCAGCGTTTTATTGAGCTGGGCTATAAGATTGGCGTCGGTGGCACCATTACCTATCCGCGTGCCAGCAAAACCCGTGATGTGATGGCGCAGCTCCCGCTGACCTCGCTCCTGCTGGAAACGGATGCGCCTGACATGCCGCTGAATGGTTTTCAGGGCCAGCCCAACCGCCCGGAGCAGGCGGCGCGCGTTTTTGATGTGCTGTGTGAGCTGCGTCAGGAGCCTGAAGATGTGATTGCCAGCGCGCTGCTGGAAAACACCCGCGTGGTCTTCGGCATCACGCTATAAATAAAGGGCCGGGCGGATCACCGTGAACTGCTGCCGTTCCAGGGCCTGCGCCAGCGGCTCGATGTCCTCCGGCGTGGCGCTCCGCCATCGCGCCGCCTCCCCGTAAACCCCATGAGCATGAAACGCGTTGATCCGCACAGGAACGTTCCCCAACGCGTGGATAAAAGCGGTCAGCGATGGCAGATGGTGCAGATAATCACACCGAGCGGGGATCACCAGCAGGCGCAGCTCCGTCAGGCGATGACGATCGGCCAGCCAGCGGATGCTCTGCTTGATCTGCGTGTTTTCGCGCCCGGTCAGAAAACGGTGATGTTCATTGCCCCAGGCTTTCAGATCCACCATCGCGCCGTCAAACACCGGTAACAGCTTTTGCCAGCCGGTTTCGCTTAACAGGCCGTTGCTGTCCACCAGGCACGTCAGATGGCGCAGGGACGGATCGGCTTTGATCGCGGTGAACAGCGCAACCAAAAACGGCAGCTGCGTGGTGGCCTCACCCCCGCTGACGGTCACGCCCTCAATAAACGGCGCGGACGTGCGAACCCGGGAGAGGATCTCCTCGACGCTATAGCGCTGCGCCATCGGCGTCGCCTGCTGCTGACACAGGTGCAGACAGGTGTCGCACTGCTGACAGTGACTCTCCTGCCACCAGACGCGCCCGGCCTGAATTGCCAGCGCATCATGAGGACAGTGGGGAACACAGTCGCCGCAGTCGTTGCAGCGCCCTATCGTCCACGGGTTGTGGCAGGTTTTGCAGCGCAGGTTACAGCCCTGGAGGAACAACGCCAGGCGGCTGCCCGGCCCGTCAACGCAGGAGAAGGGTATGACCTGACTAACTAAAGCGCATCTGCTGTTCATGGCTTATCACGCGCGGCTGACGTTCCAGAATACGGGTATTGCGCGCGGCCTCCTCGCCGAGCCAGGTGGTGTTGGTGCGCGAGCCGGCCTCCCGGTATTTCTCCAGATCGGAGAGCCGCACCATATACCCGGTGACGCGCACCAGGTCGTTTCCGGCTACATTCGCGGTGAACTCACGCATACCGGCGTTGAACGCCCCCAGGCACAGCTGCACCACAGCCTGAGGATTGCGTTTAACCGTTTCCTCCAGGGTGAGAATATCGCTGATCCCCGAATGATAGTGTTTATGGTGCGGCGCCACGGCCAGCAGGTGGCTGACTGGGTCCGGTTCGTCGCCGTACGGCAGACGCGCGCCCGGCGTGGTGCCAGAATCGGAACTGATCCCAGACTGGGCATGCAGCATCGCGCGGTGCTGCCAGCCGTGTTTCACCGACGTGTTTTCAACAAACGCCGCAAGCTGTTCACTGATGCGGTAGCCCAGCGCATTGGCCTGTTCGTTCTTACCGTAACGTCCCGTAATGCCTGCTTTCTCGCACAGCACATTCACCGCTTCGGCCAGACCGTACATGCCAAACATCGGCACAAAGCGATCGGCATCAATCAGCCCCTCTTTCACCAGGAAGCTATTCTCAAAGAAACCGGATTGTTCATATAGAAAATCGCAGCGTGCATTGATGATCGCGATTTGTTGTTGGCAGTAGTGGGGAAGGGTACGGGTGAAAAAGTCTTCCGGTGAGCGGCTGTGTTCCGCAATCGCTTTCAGGTTAAGGCGCACCAGCGTGCTGCCGCCGCCCGCCAGCGGCAGGGAGTTGTAACAGCTCACCACGCCATAGCGACCTTTTGTGAAAATTTTATCATTCACCGGGCCATTAGAAATATGCGGTTTACTACATTCACAAATGTTTTCCGCCACGCTCAGCAGCAGATCGCTGGGGGTTACATCCGGGTCGTAGATAAAGGTCAGGTTCGGCGCAACCTGCTTCAGTTCGGCATCCGCGCGAAGGATGGCTCGGGTGACAGGCGTATCCGCCGGGCCGATATTGGCATGCATAAACGCATCGGGCAGGGTTCTGTCCAGGTAACGCCAGAAACGTTTTATTCGGCTATCGATTTCATCCTGTGTTAGAATTTTAACATAGGGGCTGAGTATCTCATCGAGCTGGCCCAGATAGACCGGCATCGATGTGACGGACGGAACATGGTGATAAAGGATAGTGAGCAGCGAGAGGGCATCATCCAGATCTTTCGCCCCTTCCAGCTCCAGCCATTCTGAGCCGTTAGCCAGAAATTTAGCGTAGTCCGGCAGCACGTAGCGCGGTTTGTAAGGCGCATGGCCTTCGAACATGTCGCAGATGAATCCCTCGTCCAGCGCGGCCCGGGCCGCCTCTGGCAGAGCGGGATAGGGCAGATTGTTCTCTGCTTCCAGCGCCAGAAAATGACGTTTTTGTTCCGGGGTTAACACCGGGCTGGTCACAATGTGCTGGCAACGTTGTTGCAGGGCGTCGGGCATGTTCACTTCCTTGGTTGTTCTGCGGATAGTGAACGAATTGTAGGAAGCCAGCCTGGTGGCGCTTTTGATCAGACAGGGGATATCGCCGATTTAGTCAGCAATTAACGCACTAAAATTTGAAGAAGATCTCATTACAGTAATGCAAATTTGCACACAGTTTTCATTAACTGTGATGAATGTCGAAGTGTGGATGCGGGTGAATGTTAGAATACTCACAGACCCGCAAGGTAAAATTTATACGGCACTGCCGTTGGAGAATGTTATGACCGATTTAACTGCAAGCAGCCTGCGCGCGTTGAAACTGATGGACCTGACCACCCTGAACGATGACGACACCAATGAAAAAGTCATCGCCCTGTGCCATCAGGCGAAAACGCCAGTGGGTAACACCGCCGCCGTCTGTATCTATCCGCGCTTCATCCCGATTGCCCGCAAAACGCTGAAAGAGCAGGGCACGCCGGACGTGCGCATTGCCACCGTAACCAACTTCCCGCACGGCAATGACGATATCGACATCGCGCTGGCAGAAACCCGCGCGGCGATTGCGTACGGCGCAGACGAAGTTGACGTGGTATTCCCGTACCGCGCGCTGATCGCCGGCAACGAGCAGGTCGGTTTTGACCTGGTGAAAGCCTGTAAAGACGCGTGTGCGGCGGCAAACGTGCTGCTTAAAGTGATCATCGAAACCGGCGAGCTGAAAGAAGAGGCGCTGATTCGTAAAGCGTCTGAAATCTCTATCAAAGCGGGCGCGGATTTCATTAAAACCTCTACCGGTAAAGTGCCGGTCAACGCTACCCCGGAAAGCGCACGCATCATGATGGAAGTCATCCGTGATATGGGCGTGTCCAAAACCGTTGGCTTCAAACCGGCGGGCGGCGTGCGTACCGCGGAAGACGCGCAGCAGTTCCTGGCGATTGCCGACGAGCTGTTCGGCGCCGACTGGGCTGATTCCCGCCACTACCGCTTCGGCGCGTCCAGCCTGCTGGCCAGCCTGCTGAAAGCGCTGGGTCACGGTGACGGTAAGAGCGCAAGCAGCTACTAAGTTGAATTGCCGGGTGGCGCTACGCTAACCCGGCCTACAGGATCGTAGGGCGGGTCAACATATCCGCCGCCATTCACCCGATTCCGCATGGAGGTTACCGTGTTTCTCGCACAAGAAATTATTCGTAAAAAACGTGATGGTCATGCATTAAGCGACGAAGAAATCCGCTTTTTTATCAATGGCATTCGTGATAACACCATCTCTGAAGGGCAGATTGCGGCTCTGGCGATGACCATTTTCTTCCACGATATGTCGATGCCTGAGCGCGTGTCGCTGACCATGGCGATGCGAGATTCAGGAACCGTTCTGGACTGGAAAAGCCTCAACCTCAACGGCCCGATTGTGGACAAACACTCCACCGGCGGCGTGGGCGACGTGACGTCTCTGATGCTCGGCCCAATGGTGGCGGCCTGTGGCGGTTACATCCCGATGATTTCCGGGCGCGGCCTGGGTCATACCGGCGGTACGCTCGACAAACTGGAAGCCATTCCGGGCTTCGATATCTTCCCGGATGACAACCGCTTCCGCGACATTATTAAAGACGTTGGCGTGGCGATTATCGGCCAGACCAGCTCTCTTGCTCCGGCTGACAAGCGTTTCTACGCGACGCGTGACATTACCGCGACCGTAGACTCCATCCCGCTGATCACCGCCTCTATCCTTGCCAAAAAACTGGCGGAAGGTCTGGATGCGCTGGTGATGGATGTGAAAGTGGGCAGCGGCGCGTTTATGCCAACCTATGAACTCTCTGAGGCGCTGGCCGAAGCGATCGTTGGCGTCTCCAACGGCGCGGGCGTGCGCACCACTGCACTGCTGACGGACATGAACCAGGTGCTAGCCTCCAGCGCCGGTAACGCGGTTGAAGTCCGTGAGGCCGTGCAGTTCCTCACAGGCGAATACCGTAACCCGCGCCTGTTCGATGTCACCATGGCGCTGTGCGTTGAGATGTTAATCTCCGGCAAGTTGGCCAAAGACGACGCGGAAGCCCGCGCGAAGCTTCAGGCGGTGCTGGACAACGGCAAAGCGGCGGAGATCTTTGGTCGGATGGTGGCGGCGCAGAAAGGCCCGACCGACTTCGTGGAAAACTACGCGAAATACCTGCCCACCGCGATGCTCAGCAAAGCGGTCTATGCGGACAGCGAAGGCTTTGTCTCGGCTATGGATACCCGCGCGCTCGGCATGGCTGTTGTGTCTATGGGCGGCGGTCGTCGTCAGGCATCGGACACCATTGATTACAGCGTCGGCTTTACCGATATGGCCCGTCTGGGCGACAGCGTTGACGGCCAACGTCCGCTGGCGGTGATCCACGCGAAAGATGAAGCCAGCTGGCAGGACGCGGCGAAAGCGGTGAAGGCGGCAATATCTCTTGACGATAAAGCACCGGAAACCACACCGACGGTCTATCGTCGTATCACTGAATAGCGGTATACTGATCTGATCGCATTTTTATGAAGCACTAAGTACGGAGAACAATTATGAAACGTGCATTTATTATGGTGCTGGACTCATTCGGCATCGGCGCAACCGAAGATGCAGAACGATTTGGTGACGTGGGTTCCGATACCCTGGGTCACATCGCGGAAGCCTGTGCAAAAGGCGAAGCGGACAACGGTCGTAAAGGCCCTCTGAACCTGCCAAACCTGACCCGTCTGGGGCTGGTAAAAGCGCATGAAGGCTCTACCGGTAAGATCGCAGCCGGTATGGACGGTAACGCGGAAGTGGTGGGCGCCTACGCGTGGGCGCACGAGCTCTCTTCCGGGAAAGATACTCCGTCCGGTCACTGGGAAATTGCCGGCGTGCCGGTGCTGTTTGACTGGGGCTACTTCTCCGATCACGAGAACAGCTTCCCGCAGGAGCTGCTCGATAAGCTGGTGAAGCGCGCCAACCTGCCGGGCTACCTCGGCAATTGCCACTCTTCCGGTACCGTGATTCTGGATCAGCTCGGCGAAGAGCATATGAAAACCGGCAAGCCGATTTTCTATACCTCTGCTGACTCCGTGTTCCAGATCGCCTGCCATGAAGAGACGTTTGGCCTGGATAAACTGTACGAGCTGTGCGAGATCGCCCGTGAAGAGCTGACCGAAGGCGGCTACAACATTGGCCGCGTTATCGCGCGTCCGTTTATTGGCGACAAAGCGGGTAACTTCCAGCGTACCGGCAACCGTCACGATCTGGCCGTGGAGCCACCGGCGCCGACCGTGCTGCAAAAACTCGTCGACGAGAAAGACGGCCACGTGGTTTCCGTGGGTAAAATCGCGGACATTTACGCCAACTGCGGCATTACCAAAAAGGTCAAAGCGACCGGTCTGGATGCGCTGTTCGACGCCACCATCAAAGAGATGAAAGAAGCGGGCGATAAGACCATTGTCTTCACCAACTTCGTGGACTTCGACTCCTCCTGGGGCCACCGTCGCGACGTCGCCGGGTATGCTGCGGGTCTGGAGCTGTTTGACCGCCGTCTGCCAGAGCTGATGGAGCTGGTGGGGGAAGATGACATTCTGATCCTGACCGCTGACCATGGCTGTGACCCGACCTGGACCGGTACCGACCACACCCGTGAGCATATTCCGGTGCTGGTGTACGGCCCGAAAGTCAAACCGGGCTCGCTGGGTCACCGTGAAACCTTCGCGGACATCGGCCAGACGATTGCGAAATACTTTGGTACGTCTGACATGGAATATGGCAAGGCTATGTTCTAAGCGGATTGGGTGCGGCCTGATGCCCTCACCCCGGCCCTCTCCCACAGGGAGAGGGAGAACAGAATGTAGGCCGGGTAAGGCGTAGCCGCCACCCGGCAAAAACAACAATGTAAAAGGAACTGAAGATGGCAACTCCTCACATTAATGCAGAAATGGGTGATTTCGCTGACGTCGTATTGATGCCGGGCGACCCGCTGCGCGCGAAGCACATTGCAGAAACCTTCCTCGAAGACGTGCGTGAAGTGAACAACGTGCGCGGCATGCTGGGCTTCACCGGCACCTATAAAGGCCGCAAAATCTCCGTGATGGGTCACGGCATGGGTATCCCATCCTGCTCCATCTACACCAAAGAGCTGATCACCGATTTCGGCGTGAAGAAAATCATCCGTGTTGGCTCCTGCGGCGCGGTGCGCATGGACGTTAAGCTGCGTGACGTGGTGATCGGCATGGGCGCGTGCACCGACTCTAAAGTCAACCGCATCCGCTTTAAAGATCATGACTTTGCGGCCATCGCTGACTTTGACATGGTGCGTAACGCGGTTGACGCGGCAAAAGCGCTGGGCGTTGACGCGCGCGTGGGCAACCTGTTCTCTGCCGATCTGTTCTACTCGCCTGAAGGCGACATGTTCGACGTGATGGAAAAATACGGCATTCTGGGCGTGGAAATGGAAGCGGCCGGTATCTACGGCGTGGCGGCTGAATTCGGTGCGAAAGCGCTGACCATCTGCACCGTGTCTGACCACATCCGTACCCACGAGCAGACTACCGCTGCCGAGCGTCAGACCACCTTCAACGACATGATCAAAATCGCGCTGGAATCCGTTCTGCTCGGCGATAAAGAGTAATACCTGTTGTGCCGGGTGGCGGCTTCGCCTGACCCGGCCAGCGGTTTTCCAGGCCCGCTAAGCAGAGCGCCAGCGGGCTTTTTTATTAGCGTACTGCCTGCGCAATCCACGCCGATAACTCCCGCAACTCTTGTTCCTGTTCCGGAAAATCAACACGTAACGCGTCACACTCCTGTTGCAGCATATCTGCCCGATAGAGACAGCCCTGCAAACGTGCAGCCAGCGCTTCTAACGGTACCGGATTAAGACTATCCGTAAATACCTGGGTACGAGAGATATGGCCTTTCTCGACGTCAAAGTGCAGCTCAACGCCGCCCCAGGTAAATCGCTCATCCAGCAGGTGTGAAAACGCCGGTGCCTGACCGAAATTCCACTCCCAGCTGCTCTGGCGGGCGAAGGTTTCCGCGAAGTTTGGCAGATCCGGGGTTTTATCCGGAGAAATCACCTCGGCTTCTACGCGTTCACCGTAATGCCTGAAAAAGGCCTCGCGGATCGCATCGCAAATGCGCTCATGGGTAATCCCCGGCAGGAGCTCCACCAGATTCGCCACGCGACCGCGCACGGAGGTAATGCCTTTGGCCTGGAGCTTTTTCTTGTCCGGGTTCAGATAGTTTGCCAGACGGCTCAGATCGGCATTCAGCAATAGTGTGCCGTGGTGGAATCCGCGATCCATCGTTTCGCGGTAGGCTGAGCCTGACACTTTCCGGTCGCCTTCAGGCGTTTTCACGACCAGATCGTTACGTCCCGAGGCTTCAGCCGTCACGCCGAGTGAATTGAGCGCGTTAAGCACAATGGAGGTCGAGATGGTTTTGTCGTATTCCGGCTTGCCCGCCATAAAGGTAAAGCAGGTGTTGCCCAGATCGTGAAACACCGCACCGCCGCCGCTGCTGCGGCGCGCCAGGCGGACGTTGTCCTCTTCCATACGGCGGGTGTTACACTCTTTCCACGGATTTTGCGCGCGACCAATAACGACCGTATCGGCGTTGCGCCAGAGAAACAGGACGCGCTGGGTGGCAGGCATCTGGCGGAAGATGCACTCTTCCACCGCCAGGTTAAACCAGGGATCGTAAGAGTCAGAGATTAGCAGGCGTAACGTCGACATGGCAGAGTTCCTTTTCCGAATCATCCGCCTACTTTATCACTATTCTTTCTTCTCGCTCTCTTCCTCTTCGGGAACCGACTTGCTGGCGGTTAACAGGAACGGCGACTGCTGCCAGCGGGTGCGCTTGCCCTGGAGCAACGTACGTGCCAGTACCACGCCAATCGCCAGCGAGAGCAGCAGCATCAGGCGCAAAATATTGGTGGTGTTATCCACCTGTTTGGCTTCGGTTGGCAGGGTGTGGGTGTCGAGTGTCAGACGTAAATAGCCGAGCGGACCATTCTTGCCCTGAATGGGTTCGACGATTTGTTGGTTGAAATAACCACCGGCTTTTTTGCCATCCAGCGCCAGCCTGTCACGCACGTCGACATGCTCACCCGCGCGGGCAATCAGGTCGCCCTGTTCATCGTACACGCCTGCATCCAGAATGCGGCTGTTTTCCGTAAGCTGGCGCAATACCTGGGCTATCCGCTTATCATCCGGCGTTTCGGTACGCATAGACGGCGCAACGTTGAGCGTCACCTGGCGCGCCAGCGTCCGGGCCAGTTCCTCAAACTGCGGGTTACGCTGTCGTTGGTGATTCTGGCTAAACCAGGATGCCCCCTGCATCAGCGCCACTAATAGTGCGAGACAGATCAGGACAATCACGGCGCGATGAAGCCGGAATTTCAGTTTTGCGCGAGCCATATTCCACCTGCTTAAAATTTACGGCTTAATGTTGCCAGAAGTGATGGTTACAGGGTAGCCTCATGCGTTATTTTCCCTCTGGAACCTTCCGGCGCGAACGAAATTACAGGAGCTTCAATGCCGAACATTACCTGGTGCGACCTGCCAACGGATGTCTCTTTATGGCCAGGATTGCCGCTCTCTTTAAGTGGCGATGAGGTGATGCCTCTCGATTACCACGCTGGCCGTAGCGGCTGGCTGCTGTACGGACGCGGCCTGGATAAGCAACGCCTCACCCAGTATCAAACCAAACTGGGCGCAGCGATGGTCATCGTTGCGGCCTGGTGCGTGGAAGATTATCAGGTTATTCGCCTGGCGGGTTCCCTGACGCAGCGCGCCACGCGTCTGGCGCACGACGCCGGGCTGGACGTTGCCCCCCTCGGCAAAATTCCGCACCTGAAAACGCCCGGCCTGCTGGTAATGGACATGGACTCCACCGCCATTCAGATCGAATGTATTGACGAGATTGCTAAACTGGCGGGCAGCGGCGAGCTGGTGGCGGAAGTCACCGAGCGCGCGATGCGCGGCGAGCTGGATTTTACCGCCAGCCTGAGACAGCGCGTGGCGACCCTGAAGGGGGCCGATGCTAACATTTTGCGTCAGGTGCGCGATGAACTGCCCCTGATGCCTGGGCTGACGCAGCTGGTGCTCAAGCTGGAGACGCTCGGCTGGAAAGTGGCGATTGCCTCCGGCGGGTTCACCTTCTTTGCCGACTACCTGCGTGACAAGCTGCGTCTGACCACCGTGGTGGCAAACGAGCTGGAGATCATGGACGGCAAACTCACCGGACAGGTCATCGGCGACATCGTGGACGCGCAGTACAAAGCCAATACGCTGACGCGTCTGGCGGAGAAATATGCCATTCCGGTCGAGCAGACCGTCGCCATCGGCGATGGCGCGAACGATCTGCCGATGATCAAAGTTGCCGGGCTGGGTATTGCCTACCATGCCAAGCCGAAAGTGAATGAAAAGACGGAAGTCACTATCCGTCATGCTGATCTGATGGGGGTGTTCTGCATTCTCTCCGGCAGCATTAATCAAAAATAGCGGCCTGCTTTTGTAGGCCGGGTAAGCGTCAGCGCCACCCGGCGCGCAGACCGCACAGAAATAACGAGGTAAACCGTGGCGAAAGCTCCAAAACGCGCATTTGTCTGTAATGAATGTGGTGCGGATTATCCGCGCTGGCAGGGGCAATGCAGCGCCTGTCATGCCTGGAACACCATCACCGAAGTGCGTGGTGTGGCGGCTTCGCCGAGCGTGGCCCGCAATGAACGGCTGAGCGGCTATGCGGGCAATGCAGGCGTGTCGAAGGTACAAAAACTTTCGGATATCAGCCTGGAAGCGCTGCCGCGCTTTTCCACCGGATTCAAAGAATTTGACCGCGTGCTCGGCGGTGGCGTAGTGCCGGGCAGCGCCATTCTGATCGGCGGTAACCCGGGCGCGGGTAAATCGACCCTGCTGCTGCAAACGCTCTGCAAGCTAGCCGAACAGATGAAAACCCTGTACGTCACGGGGGAAGAATCACTTCAGCAGGTGGCGATGCGCGCGCACCGCCTCGGCCTGCCGACCGGCAATCTGAATATGCTTTCGGAAACCAGCATCGAGCAGATCTGCATGATCGCCGAAGAAGAGCAGCCGAAGCTGATGGTGATTGACTCCATTCAGGTGATGCATATGGCTGACATTCAGTCGTCACCGGGAAGCGTGGCGCAGGTGCGTGAAACCGCGGCCTACCTGACGCGCTTTGCCAAAACGCGCGGCGTGGCGATTGTAATGGTTGGTCATGTGACCAAAGACGGCTCGCTGGCGGGACCGAAAGTGCTTGAACACTGTATCGACTGCTCGGTGATGCTCGATGGCGATGCGGATTCCCGTTTTCGTACCCTGCGCAGCCATAAAAACCGCTTTGGCGCGGTGAATGAGCTGGGCGTGTTTGCCATGACCGAGCAGGGGCTTCGCGAAGTCAGCAACCCGTCGGCCATCTTCCTGAGCCGTGGCGACGAGATCACGTCCGGTAGTTCGGTGATGGTGCTGTGGGAGGGGACGCGTCCGCTGCTGGTTGAAATTCAGGCGCTGGTGGATCAATCGATGATGGGCAACCCGCGGCGCGTGGCGGTCGGTCTGGAACAGAACCGCCTGGCGATCCTGCTGGCGGTGCTGCACCGTCACGGCGGTCTGCAAATGGCGGATCAGGATGTGTTCGTCAACGTGGTTGGTGGGGTGAAGGTTACGGAAACCAGCGCGGACCTGGCGCTGCTGCTGGCAATGGTCTCCAGCCTGCGCGACAGACCGTTGCCGCAGGATCTGGTGGTATTTGGTGAGGTAGGGTTGGCCGGCGAGATCCGCCCGGTGCCGAGCGGTCAGGAGCGTATCTCCGAAGCGGCAAAACATGGCTTCCGCCGCGCGATTGTTCCGGCCGCCAACGTGCCGAAAAAAATTCCGGAAGGGATGCAGGTTTTTGGCGTTAAAAAACTTGCAGATGCGTTAAATGTCTTTGACGACTTATAATTACGTATTCGATTTTGCAGGAGGCACCGTAATTTATGTCATCATTTGACTACATCAAGACCGCTATCCGCCAGAAGGGCTGCACGTTGCAGCAGGTGGCGGACGCCAGCGGCATGACCAAGGGCTACCTGAGCCAACTGCTGAACGCCAAAATCAAAAGCCCCAGCGCGCAGAAGCTGGAAGCGCTGCACCGTTTTCTGGGGCTTGAATTTCCGCGGATGCAAAAGAACATTGGCGTGGTGTTCGGTAAGTTCTACCCGCTGCATACCGGGCATATCTATCTGATCCAGCGCGCCTGTAGCCAGGTCGACGAACTGCATATCATCATGGGTTATGATGAAACCCGCGATCGCCAGCTGTTTGAAGACAGCGCCATGTCGCAGCAGCCCACCGTGCCGGACCGCCTGCGCTGGCTGCTTCAGACCTTTAAATATCAGAAAAATATTCGTATTCATGCCTTTAACGAAGAGGGCATGGAGCCGTATCCGCACGGCTGGGACGTGTGGAGCAACGGCGTCAAAGCGTTTATGGAAGAGAAGGGCATTGCGCCTAACTGGATCTACACCTCTGAAGAGTCCGACGCGCCGCAGTTCCGCGAGCATCTGGGCATCGAGACGGTGCTGATCGATCCTAAACGCACCTTCATGAACATCAGTGGGGCGCAGATCCGCGAGAACCCGTTCCGTTACTGGGACTACATCCCGACCGAGGTGAAGCCGTTCTTCGTGCGTACGGTGGCGATCCTCGGCGGCGAGTCGAGCGGGAAATCGACGCTGGTAAATAAGCTGGCGAACATCTTCAATACCACCAGTGCGTGGGAGTATGGTCGCGATTACGTCTTCTCACACCTTGGCGGCGACGAGATGGCGTTGCAGTATTCCGACTACGATAAAATCGCGCTCGGTCATGCCCAGTACATTGATTTTGCGGTGAAATACGCCAATAAAGTCGCCTTTATTGATACCGATTTCGTCACCACGCAGGCGTTCTGCAAAAAGTACGAAGGGCGCGAGCACCCGTTTGTGCAGGCGCTGATTGACGAATACCGCTTTGACCTGGTGATCCTGCTGGAAAACAATACCCCGTGGGTGGCCGACGGCATGCGCAGCCTGGGCAGCTCGGTGGACAGGCGGGAGTTCCAGACCATGCTGGTAGAGATGCTTAACGAGAACAACGTTGAGTTTGTACATGTGGAAGAGTCGGACTACGACTCCCGCTTCCTGCGCTGCGTCGAGCTGGTGAAGGAGATGATGGGGGAGCAGGGTTAATAACTTCCCCTCTCCCACCAGGAGAGGGGGCTTTAATCGCCCTCTCCCTTTGGGAGAGGGCCGGGGTGAGGGAATCAGTCCACACTCAATACTCAACCACCACCTTCCCACGCATATGCCCCTCCAGCACCCTGCGGTGCGCTTCGGTAATGCTTTCCACGCTTAGCCCGTGCAGCGTTTCGCTGAGCGAGCTTTCCACCACGCCGTTATCCACCAGCTTCGCCACCTCATCTAAAATCTCACCCTGACGCGCCATATCCGTGGTCTGGTACATGCTACGGGTGTACATAAATTCCCAGTGCAGGGCGGCAGATTTGGACTTCAGCTTGTCCTGGTTCAGCGGATGCGCGTTTTCAACGATGGAACAAATGTCTCCCTGAGGGGCAATCAGATCGCTGACCGCATCCCAGTGCCCGTCGGTATCGTTGAGGATAAAAATGTAATCCACAAAGGTGAGCCCCTGTTTCGCCAGTTCTCCCTTCAGGTCGTGGTAATTTACAACAATGTCAGCCCCGCGATCGCGACACCACCGGGCGGAATCTTCTCGTGAAGCGGTTGCGACGATCTTCACCTTGCTGTTGTGCTTCGCAAACGGGATCGCCAGCGATCCGACTCCACCCGCGCCGCCAATTATCAGCAGCGTTTTATCTGCGTCGGCATCCTGAATCTTCAGCCGTTCAAACAGGCCTTCCCACGCGGTGAGCGCCGTCAGCGGCAATGCAGCCGCGGCGGCCCAGTCAAGGCTTGCAGGCTTGTGCCCGACAATGCGCGCATCGATCAGCTGGTGCGTGGTATTACTGCCCGGACGGGTGATATCCCCCGCGTACCACACTTCGTCACCCGGTTTGAATCCGGTGACGCCAGCCCCAACGGCTTGTACGATACCGCTGGCATCCCACCCGAGAATGCGCGGCTCCTTCAGTCCGCTTTTGGCAATGCCTGCATGTACCTTGGTGTCCACCGGGTTTACGGAGACGGCTTTTACCTCCACCAGCAGATCGTGTTCACCGGGCTGCGGCATCGGCGGAGTGATTTCAACGAAGGTGGACGGATTTTCCGGGTTAACGGCAATGGCTTTCACTGACATGGTGTGCTCCTCAATGGCATGCGTTTTGTTGAGGCTAGTCTATTAAGTGGTCAGCTGCATGATAAGATGGACAATCCAGAACTCAGCGTTCGTACAGGGTGAACAATCATGTTTAAACAGCTTCAGGATATGGCGCTGTTTGCGCTGGTGGCCGAGATGGGCAGCTTTACCGCGGCGGCGCAGAAGGCGGAACTGCCGAAATCCAGCGTCAGCCAGCGGATTAGCCAGCTGGAGCAGCAGGTGGGGATCCGTCTGTTGAATCGCACCACGCGCAGGATCAGCCTGACGTTTGCAGGCGAGCACTATCTGGTGCACTGTCGCGAGATGCTGGCGGCCAGCGAGCGCGCGGAGTATGCCATTCAGCGGCTGCGCGAAAACCCCAGCGGGCGGCTGCGGATCACCTGTCCGGCGGGAATTGGCGCGACGCTGCTGGCGCATATGAATGCCGAGTTCCAGCTTCGCTATCCGGACGTGTCGCTGGATGTGTCGATCTCAGACGACGTGGTGGATCTGGTCGAGTCTGGCTTTGACGTGGCGCTGCGCACCGGCAAACCGCAGGATTCTTCCCTGATTGGCCGCATGATTGGGCACTGTCCTCGCTACATGCTGGCCTCGCCCGACTACCTGGCGCGTCGGGTGCCGTTAATCCATCCCCGACAGCTGGTGGAGCACCGCTGCATTACGCACCGGGCATGGTCGGAGTGGCTTCTGCGAAGCGAGAGTGAGGATTACCGCTACCTGCCGGATAACGCCCACATGACGGATAACCTGGTGTACGCCCGGGAATGCGCCATTGCCGGGGCGGGGATCACGCTGTTACCCGCATTCCTGCTGGAAGATAAGATCGAAAAGGGCGCGCTGGTGAAGGTGCTGCCGGCGTGGAGCGTTGAGGGAAACGATCTCTGGCTGGCCTACCCGAGCCGTAAGCTCAATTCGCCTGCGCTGATGAGCTATATCGACTTTGCGATGCAGTTTGATGAGGTGAAGCGGTATTACGTGGGCAAATAAAAAAGCCGGGTGGCGGCTTCGCCTTACCCGGCCTACACACTGTGCGGCCTGATGCCCTCACCCTGGCCCTCTCCCAAGGGGAGAGGTTACAAACATAAAAAACGGCAACCGAAGTTGCCGTTTTGCTTTTATTTCGCAATACGCTTGTACTTAATACGCTTCGGCTCCAGCGCGTCTGCGCCCAGCGTGCGTTTCTTGTACTCTTCGTATTCGGTGAAGTTACCTTCGAAGAACTCCACCTTACCTTCGTCCTGGTAGTCCAGGATGTGGGTTGCGATGCGGTCCAGGAACCAGCGGTCGTGCGAGATAACCATCGCGCAGCCCGGGAACTCCAGCAGGGCGTTTTCCAGCGCGCGCAGGGTTTCGATGTCCAGGTCGTTGGTAGGTTCATCAAGCAGCAGAACGTTGCCGCCAACCTGGAGCAGTTTTGCCAGGTGCAGACGACCGCGCTCACCGCCGGACAGCTCGCCCACGCGTTTGCCCTGGTCAGTGCCCTTAAAGTTAAAGCGGCCAACGTAAGCGCGGCTTGGCATCTCGGTGTTGCCGATACGCATGATATCCAGACCGCCGGAAACCTCTTCCCACACGGTTTTGCTGTTATCCATTGCGTCGCGGAACTGGTCCACGGAAGCCAGCTTCACGGTTTCACCCAGGGTGATAGAGCCGCTGTCAGGCTGTTCCTGACCGGACATCATGCGGAACAGGGTCGATTTACCTGCGCCGTTCGGACCGATGATGCCAACGATAGCGCCTTTCGGCACGGAGAAGGTCAGGTCGTCGATCAGCAGACGGTCGCCGTAGGACTTACGCAGGTTGGTCACTTCAACCACTTTATCCCCCAGACGTGCGCCAGGTGGAATAAACAGTTCGTTGGTTTCGTTACGTTTCTGGTATTCAGTGTTATTCAGCTCTTCGAAGCGTGCCAGACGTGCTTTGCCCTTGGACTGACGGCCTTTCGCGCCCTGACGCACCCACTCCAGCTCTTTCTCGATAGACTTACGACGCGCCGCTTCCTGAGATGCTTCCTGCGCCAGACGCTGATCTTTCTGCTCCAGCCAGGAGGAGTAGTTGCCTTCCCACGGAATACCTTCGCCGCGGTCCAGCTCCAGGATCCAGCCTGCGACGTTGTCGAGGAAGTAACGGTCGTGGGTAATCGCCACCACGGTGCCTTCGAAGTCGTGCAGGAAGCGCTCCAGCCACGCCACGGATTCCGCATCCAGGTGGTTGGTAGGTTCGTCGAGCAGCAGCATGTCTGGTTTTTCCAGCAGCAGGCGACACAGCGCCACGCGGCGGCGTTCACCACCGGACAGGTTAGCGATTTTCGCATCCCAGTCTGGCAGACGCAGGGCATCAGCCGCGCGCTCCAGCTGCACGTTCAGGTTGTGACCGTCGTGCGCCTGGATAATCTCTTCATATTTGCCCTGCTGAGCGGCCAGTTTGTCGAAGTCCGCATCCGGCTCGGCGTATTTGGCATACACTTCATCCAGACCTTTCAGGGCGTTAACCACCTCGGATACCGCTTCTTCAACGGATTCACGCACGGTGTGTTCCGGGTTCAGCTGGGGTTCCTGCGGCAGGTAGCCGATCTTAATGCCAGGCTGCGGACGGGCTTCACCTTCGATGTCTGTATCGATGCCGGCCATGATGCGCAGCAGGGTGGACTTACCGGCACCGTTGAGACCCAGAACACCGATTTTTGCGCCCGGGAAGAAGCTCAGCGAGATATTTTTAAGAATATGACGTTTCGGCGGGACAACTTTGCCGACACGATGCATGGTATAAACGAATTGAGCCACGTTGGACTTCGCCTCTTTTATCGTGATGAGAATGAATTTCAGCCTCGAAGTGTAGCCTTTTTCACGCCCTAATCCCAGCCAGGAACGTCGGGAGTGTTAAAACGCGCAAGAAAGGTAAAAAAGTGTCCATGACGTGGCGCGTTGTGGGATGCCTGGTTAGCATAAGTTGATGTAACTTTGACGTGGCAAGACGCTGCAACTGACGAAAAACAATGAGGAAGAGCTTGTGGAAAAAGCCAAACGGGTGGTCTGGCGTCTGCTGGCTGCCAGCGTATGCGTAATGGCGGTAAGCCAGGCGGTGCATGCCGATTCACTGGATGAACAACGTAACCGCTATGCCCAGATTAAACAGGCATGGGACAACAAGCAGATGGATACCGTGCAGGCGCTGATGCCGACGCTGAAGGATTATCCGCTGTATCCGTATCTTGAGTATCGTCAGATCACGGACGATCTCATGAATCAACCGACCGTCACCGTGAATAACTTCATTCAGGCGAACCCGACCCTGCCGCCTGCGCGCACCCTGAAGTCCCGGTTTGTGAGCGAGCTGGCCCGTCGCGAAGACTGGCGCGGCCTGCTGGCTTTCAGCCCGGATAAACCGGGCGCGACGGAAGCGCAGTGTAATTATTATTATGCGAAATGGGCGACCGGTCAGCAGGAGGAAGCCTGGACCGGCGCGAAAGAGCTGTGGTTGACGGGCAAAAGCCAGCCAAACGCCTGTGACCCGCTGTTCAGCGCCTGGCGCGCCTCGGGCAAGCAGGATCCGCTCTCTTACCTGGAACGTATTCGCCTGGCGATGAAGGCCGGAAACACCCGGCTGGTCACCGTGCTGGCGGGCCAGATGCCCGCAGATTATCAGACCATTGCGTCTGCCGTTATCAGTCTGGCAAACGATCCCAATACTGTGCTGACGTTTGCGCGTACCACCGGCGCGACCGATTTTACCCGCCAGATGGCGGCGGTGGCCTTTGCCAGCGTGGCGCGCGATGATGTGGAAAACGCCCGGCTGATGATCCCGCAGCTGGTGCAGGCCCAGCAGCTTAATGACGATCAAACCCAGGAGCTGCGCGATATCGTGGCATGGCGACTGATGGGGACAGATGTCACCGACGAACAGGCGCGCTGGCGTGATGATGCGGTGATGCGTTCAAACTCTGTCTCGCTGGTGGAGCGTCGCGTGCGCATGGCACTGGGAACGGGCGATCGTCGCGGCCTCAATACCTGGCTGGCGCGTCTGCCGATGGATGCCAAAGAGAAAGATGAATGGCGTTACTGGCAGGCGGACATGCTGCTGGAACGTGGTCGTGAAGATGAAGCCAAAGAGATCCTCCACTCCCTGATGCAGCAGCGTGGATTCTACCCGATGGCGGCGGCGCAGCGTCTGGGCGAGGAGTACACCCTGAAGATCGACAAAGCGCCAGCCAACGCGAACCCGGCGCTGACGCAGGGGCCGGAAATGGCGCGCGTGCGCGAGCTGATGTACTGGAATCTGGATAATACCGCGCGCAGCGAATGGGCGAATCTGGTCACCAGCCGTACCACCGATGAGAAAGCGCAGCTTGCCCGCTATGCATTTGATAATCGCTGGTGGGATCTGAGCGTTCAGGCGACGATCGCCGGCAAACTGTGGGATCATCTCGAAGAGCGTTTCCCGCTGGCTTATAAGGATCTGTTCGATCGCTACACCAGCGGCAAAGATATTCCGCAAAGCTACGCGATGGCCATTGCCCGTCAGGAGAGCGCCTGGAACCCGAAAGTGCGTTCTCCGGTGGGTGCCAGCGGCCTGATGCAGATTATGCCGGGTACCGCGACGCACACGGTGAAGATGTTTAATATTCCAGGCTACAGCAGCCCGTCCCAGCTGCTGGATCCGGAGACTAACATCAACATCGGTACCAGCTACTTGCAGTACGTCTATCAGCAGTTCGGTAATAACCGTATCTTCGCGTCAGCGGCGTACAACGCCGGGCCTGGCCGCGTGCGGACATGGCTTGGCAACAGCGCAGGGCGCATCGACGCCGTGGCGTTTGTCGAGAGCATTCCGTTCTCGGAAACGCGCGGCTATGTGAAGAATGTGCTGGCTTATGACGCCTACTATCGCTACTTCATGGGGCAGAAAGATACCCTGATGAGCGATGCCGAGTGGCAGAGACGTTACTGATCGGCGCGGGTTGTGTTATGCTGTACTCGCTAATGAGTACAAGAGGCAGCATAACATGACCCAGCATTCCCCGTATTCCTCGGCCATGGCCGAACAGCGTCATCAGGAGTGGCTTCGTTTTGTGGAGTTGCTCCGCCAGTCTTACGACAAAGATCTGCATTTACCGTTGCTACAGCTGATGCTGACGCCCGATGAACGCGAAGCGCTGGGCACGCGGGTACGCATTATTGAGGAACTGCTGCGCGGCGAAATGAGCCAGCGCGAGCTGAAAAACGAGCTGGGCGCGGGTATCGCGACCATCACCCGGGGTTCAAACAGCCTGAAGTCGGCGCCGGTTGAACTGCGTCAGTGGCTGGAAGCGGTATTGCTGAAAAACGCCGGATGACGGCTTCGCCTTATCCGGCCTGCAAACTTAACGATAAATCGCGTTATGAAACGGACTTAACGCCAGAATAACGGCCTGGTGGTAAACGCCTGAACGCGTAAGCTTGCCACCCGTAAAGACGCCAATCGCCCCCTCTTTACGACCAATTTCATCAATGCCGGTGTAGTGCGACATTACCGGCCCCAGCGCCTCACCCGCGCGGACTTTCTCCAGTATGACTTCCGGCAGCGGCAGCGTGGCAGAACGCGCTTCGCCGCGCTGCTCACGGCTTTCGATGACAACCCAGCTGAAGGTCGCCCCTTCGTCGATGCCTGCTTCAATCGCGACCCAGAAGTCAGCGTCTGGCGCGGCGGCTTTTGCATTCGCCACGCGATTTCGTGCGCCAGCGCGTGTTTCCTCGCTGCCAAACGGCTGTTCCGGCACACCGCTCTCGACGCCGACGGCGTCAATATGGCAGGATCCTTCGCCGAAGATCTCTTCAAATGCCCTTAGAATTGCCTGAATTTTGGCAGGATTGGTGGTAGCAGAGACAACATGGTGCATAATTAAGCTCGATTTAAAAAATTCATCGCAGTATAACGGAAAAAAAGCATGTTACAGGTATACCTTGTTCGCCACGGTGAAACGCAGTGGAACGCCGAGCGACGTATTCAAGGCCAGTCAGACAGTCCTCTCACCGACAAAGGTGTGCAGCAAGCGTGGCAGGTGGCGGAGCGCGCCAGAACGCTGGGTATAACTCACGTCATCTCCAGTGATTTAGGCCGCACGCAGCAGACGGCACGCATCATCGCCGATGCCTGTGGCTGCGACGTGACCCTCGAACCGCGTCTGCGCGAGCTGGATATGGGCGTGCTGGAAAAACATCCTATCGATACGCTGACGGAAACCGAAGAAGGCTGGCGCCGCACGCTGGTGAACGGCACTGAAGATGGTCGCATCCCTGAAGGGGAATCCATGCAGGAGCTGAGCGTGCGCATGCATGCCGCGCTGGCCGAGTGCCTGAAACTCCCGGCAGGTAGCCGACCGCTGCTGGTGAGCCACGGTATCGCGCTGGGTTGCCTGGTGAGCACCATTCTGGGACTGCCGGCTTACGCCGAACGCCGTTTGCGGCTGCGCAACTGTTCCATTTCCCGTATCGACTATCAGGAAAGTGCCTGGCTGGCATCGGGGTGGGTAGTTGAGATGGCAGGGGACATTTCGCATCTTGATGCCCCTGCTCTGGACGAATTGCAGCGTTAACGACGTACCGGAATCAGGAATTCCATACGCAGATTGATAGGGCCTTCTTCCGGTTTAGCATCTTGCGCCGGATAGTAGCGCTCAATGTCCTGACCTTTACGGCGATTCAGATTCAGCATCGGCATGCAGGTCCCGTAAACGGTCAGGATGAACTCCTGAACGCCCGTTCCTAAACCTTCGTATGAGAACATCACATACTCGCCGCCTTCCAGCACGACAGGCTTCGAGCCATGAATGTAACCGTTCGCCATGTCAGGTGTCAGCGCCGTGGTATAGAACACCTCCTGCTCGTCGTCTTTTTCCTGGCTGGGATGCGTTTCGTTCAGGCCATACAGAATCGGCGGGAGCGCCGGAGCATGGCTTAAAAATTCGCGCCAGAACTGAACGCGCATCTGATGGCGGAACTCGGAGATCTGCTCCAGGGAACAGGAGTAGCTCTGCGTGGTGCCGACCAGGTGCGTTTCCGGCAGGGTGATGATTTCATATTTTGGCATCGCAAACTCGCCCAGACGCAGCGGCGGACGCATACCAAAGGAGCTCCAGTCCGGCGAGCGGCGATAAAGCGCTGGCGTTAACGAGAACTGTTTTTTAAAGGCGTGGGTGAAGGTTTGCTGTGAATCGAAGCGATATTGCAGGGCAATATCCAGGATTGGTCGCGCGGTCAGGCGCAACGCGACAGCAGACTTTGATAAACGACGTGCGCGAATATAGGCACCGATAGCATGACCGGTGACATCCTTGAACATCCTTTGCAGATGCCACTTGGAATAGCCTGCTTTTGCCGCCACATTATCCAGTGACAAAGGCTGGTCGAGATGACCTTCCAGCCAGGTGAGCAGGTCGCGAATAATTCCAGCCTGATCCATATACTATGCTCATCCTTAAAACTGCCGCAGGTGCCTGTTTACAGGTTAGCGGATAATAGCATTTTTTGACGTTTTAGCATTCAGTGTTTTTTTTGCGCATAAATGCTTTTTGTAGTGATTTATGTGCGGATATATTCTAATCCTGTGATCTTGCTACATTTTTATCTAACCTGTTGAATAATCGCTCAGCGTAATTTTTATGAATGGTAACAATATGAAATACAAGGTTTTAGTCTTTGCAGCACTGGCGCTGATGGCTGGGCGCGTGGCACAGGCGGAGCAAATTGGCTCCGTGGATACTGTGTTTAAAATGTTTGGGCCGGACCACAAAATTGTGGTGGAAGCCTTTGACGATCCGGACGTTAAAAACGTCACCTGCTATGTCAGCCGGGCAAAGACCGGCGGGATTAAAGGCGGCCTGGGGCTGGCTGAAGACACGTCTGACGCGGCCATCTCCTGCCAGCAGGTTGGCCCGGTGGAATTGAGTGATAAAATCAAAAACGGCAAAGCGCAGGGCGACGTCGTATTCCAGAAACGGACCTCGCTGGTGTTCAAAAAGTTACAGGTGGTCCGTTTTTATGACGCGAAGCGTAACACCCTGGCTTATCTGGCTTATTCCGACAAAGTCGTGGACGGCTCACCGAAAAACGCGATAAGCGCGGTACCGATTATGCCGTGGCATTGATAAAAAAAACGGCGCAAATGCGCCGTTTTTTACTGCGTGAAGGGAGAATTACTCCTGGAGGTCACCGCAGAAACGATAGCCTTCACCATGGATCGTGGCGATGATTTCCGGCGTATCCGGCGTAGATTCGAAGTGCTTACGAATACGACGGATGGTTACGTCAACGGTACGATCGTGTGGCTTCAACTCACGACCGGTCATTTTCTTCAGCAGTTCTGCACGGGACTGAATCTTGCCCGGGTTTTCGCAGAAGTGCAGCATCGCGCGGAATTCACTGCGCGGCAGTTTGTACTGCTCACCGTTCGGGCTAATCAGCGAACGGCTATTGATATCAAGTTCCCAGCCGTTGAATTTGTAGCTGTCGACGCTACGACGCTCTTCACTGACCGTACCCAGATTCATGGTGCGGGACAGCAGGTTGCGTGCACGAATGGTTAACTCGCGAGGGTTGAACGGCTTGGTGATGTAGTCATCCGCGCCGATTTCCAGACCAAGAATTTTATCAACCTCGTTGTCACGGCCTGTCAGGAACATCAACGCGACGTTCGCCTGTTCACGCAGTTCGCGCGCCAGAAGAAGCCCGTTTTTGCCCGGCAGGTTGATATCCATAATCACCAGGTTGATATCATTTTCAGAAAGGATCTGATGCATCTCTGCGCCATCGGTCGCTTCAAAGACATCGTAGCCTTCTGCTTCGAAAATGCTCTTTAACGTGTTGCGTGTTACCAACTCGTCTTCAACGATAAGAATGTGCGGGGTCTGCATGTTTGCTACCTAAATTGCCAACTAAATCGAAACAGGAAGTACAAAAGTCCCTGACCTGCCTGATGCATGTCGCAAATTAACATGATCGGCTTAACGTGACTAAAGTACGTAATTGCGTTCTTGATGCACTTTCCATCAACGTCAACAACATCATTAGCTTGGTCGTGGGTACTTTCCCTTTGGACCCGACAGTGTCAAAAACGGCTGTCATCCTAACCATTTTAACAGCAACATAACAGGCTAAGTGACACCGGACACCCAATAAAACTACGCTTCGTTGACATATATCAAGTTCAATTGTAGCACGTTAACAGTTTGATGAAATCATCGTAGCTGAATGCTAGCCTTTGTCACAATTTTTCAATAAACCAACTAGTTGCGGACACTGATTGATAAACGGTACGAATCCAATCAGGAAAGAGTATTCATATGGTCATTATCATTACAAAACATAAGGATAATGGACTTCTGTTAACATTCTAACTGATTGTTCAGCCACAAAATAGTTTAGCTTTTTTTAATTGTTATGAAACGCTATTTCGGTGATTTGTGTTGCAAAATTGTAAATTCGCGCTGCGTAATATGTTGAACTGAATCACATTTTTACCTGCTAACTGATTAAAAAGAGAGCGTAAATGCATCTGTCGATTGTGCTGGTGGCACCAGCAAGAGCTGAAAATATAGGCGCTGCGGCGCGTGCCATGAAGACTATGGGTTTTACCGATTTGCGTATTGTGGACAGCACGGCGCATCTGGAGCCTGCTGCGCGCTGGGTAGCGCACGGTTCGGGTGATATTCTCGATAATATAACCACTTACGCTACGCTCGCCGACGCACTCCACGATATTTCGTTTACCGTCGCGACGACCGCGCGCAGCCGGGCGAAGTTTCACTATTACGCCACGCCTGCTGAACTGGTGCCGATGCTGGAAGAGAAAAGCCAGTGGCTGGAGAAAGCCGCGCTGGTGTTTGGGCGAGAAGATTCCGGGCTGACTAACGAAGAGCTGGAGCTGGCTGACGTGCTGACGGGCGCGCCGATGGTGGCGGATTATCCGTCACTCAATCTGGGGCAGGCGGTGATGGTCTATTGCTATCAATTAGCATCCTTAATACAAATTTCTCAGCCACCGGTGACAGTTTCGGATGAAAACCAGCTGGCGGCACTGCGTGTTCGTGCAAATAACCTTCTTGAGCAGTTGGGCGTCGCTGACGATCAGAAAATGGTGGACTGGTTACAGCAGCGCCTGGGGCGTCTTGAGCAGCGCGATACGGCAATGCTGCACCGATTGCTTCATGATATTGAAAAAAAATTAGCCGAGTAAAATAGTGTCATAGGTTTTTATTATGGCCGATCCTGCTGATGTCTGGGGTTGCATCTGGGTTATTCCGATGAAAATAAATCTGCCCGCAGCGGGACGTGAGAATGTCCCGAATTGTGATCGAATTAAAAATTCATTGACTTAAGGGGCTCGATCCTTTAACCCTAAAAGAATAGAGCACAGACAGATAATAATGACAGAGTACACAACATCCATGAAACGCATCAGCATCACCACCATTACTACAACCATCATCATTACCACAGGTAACGATGCGGGCTGACGCGTACAGGAAAAACAGAAAAAAGCCCGCACCTGAACAGTGCGGGCTTTTTTTTCGGCTAAAGGAAATGAGGTAGAACCATGCGAGTGTTGAAGTTCGGCGGTACGTCAGTGGCAAATGCAGAACGTTTTCTGCGTGTTGCCGATATCCTGGAAAGCAACGCCAGGCAGGGGCAGGTTGCCACCGTGCTCTCTGCCCCGGCCAAAATCACGAACCACCTGGTGGCGATGATTGAAAAAACCATCGGTGGTCAGGATGCACTACCGAACATCAGCGACGCCGAGCGTATCTTTGCCGATCTGCTTCAGGGGCTGGCCGACGCCCAGCCTGGTTTCCCGCTGGCGCAGTTGAAAAGCACCGTTGAACTTGAATTTGCCCAGATTAAACACGTTCTTCACGGTATCAGCCTGCTTGGTCAGTGTCCGGACAGCATCAACGCGGCGCTGATTTGCCGGGGTGAAAAACTCTCTATCGCCATCATGGCAGGCGTGCTGGAAGCGCGCGGTCACCACGTGACGGTCATCGATCCGGTTGAAAAACTGCTGGCTGTGGGCCACTACCTTGAATCCACCGTCGACATTGCCGAGTCGACACGCCGTATTGCGGCGAGCAAAATCCCGTCTGACCATATGATCCTGATGGCAGGCTTTACCGCCGGTAACGAGAAGGGCGAACTGGTGGTGCTGGGGCGTAACGGCTCTGACTACTCCGCCGCCGTGCTGGCCGCCTGTTTACGCGCAGACTGTTGTGAGATCTGGACTGACGTCGACGGCGTTTATACCTGCGATCCGCGCCAGGTGCCGGACGCCAGGCTGCTGAAGTCGATGTCGTACCAGGAAGCGATGGAGCTTTCCTACTTCGGCGCTAAAGTTCTTCACCCGCGTACCATCTCCCCGATTGCCCAGTTCCAAATCCCTTGCCTGATTAAGAATACCGGTAACCCTCAGGCGCCGGGCACGCTGATTGGCGCCAGCGCGGATGAAGATGACCTGCCGGTGAAAGGCATTTCTAACCTCAATAACATGGCGATGTTCAGCGTCTCCGGCCCGGGGATGAAGGGCATGGTCGGCATGGCGGCACGCGTCTTTGCCGCTATGTCCCGCAACGGGATCTCCGTGGTGCTGATCACGCAGTCTTCTTCCGAATACAGCATCAGCTTCTGCGTTCCGCAGGGTGATTGCCTGCGTGCCCGTCGCGCGCTGGAAGAAGAGTTCTATCTGGAGCTGAAAGAAGAGCTGCTGGAGCCGCTCTCGATTCAGGAACGTCTGGCGATTATCTCTGTGGTCGGCGACGGCATGCGCACCCTTCGCGGTATCTCCGCCAAATTCTTTGCCGCGCTGGCGCGGGCTAATATCAATATCGTGGCGATTGCCCAGGGCTCATCAGAGCGTTCCATTTCCGTTGTCGTGGATAACGATGACGCCACTACCGGCGTGCGCGTGGTGCATCAGATGCTGTTCAACACCGACCAGGTGATTGAGCTGTTCCTGGTGGGCGTCGGTGGTGTCGGTGGCGCGCTGCTGGAGCAGGTGAAGCGCCAGCAGGAGTGGCTTAAGAAGAAACATATCGATTTGCGCGTTTGCGGCATTGCGAACTCGAAAGCGTTGCTGACTAACGTCCACGGTCTGAATCTGGAAAACTGGCAGGCGGAGCTGGAAGAGGCGAAAGAGCCATTTAACCTGGGCCGCCTGATCCGCCTGGTGAAAGAATATCACCTGCTTAACCCGGTGATTGTTGACTGTACCTCCAGCCAGGCGGTGGCCGATCAGTACGCCGACTTCCTGCGCGAAGGGTTCCACGTGGTGACGCCAAACAAAAAGGCCAACACCTCGTCGATGGATTACTATCATCAGCTGCGGCTGGCGGCGAGTAAGTCGCGCCGTAAGTTTCTGTATGACACCAACGTGGGCGCGGGCCTGCCGGTCATCGAGAACCTGCAAAACCTGCTGAACGCGGGCGACGAACTACAGCGTTTCTCCGGCATCCTCTCCGGCTCCCTGTCGTTTATCTTCGGCAAGCTGGACGAAGGGATGAGCTTGTCGGAAGCCACCCGCGCCGCGCGCGAGCTGGGCTACACCGAGCCGGATCCGCGCGACGACCTCTCCGGCATGGACGTGGCGCGTAAGCTGCTGATCCTGGCGCGCGAAACTGGCCGCGAGCTGGAGCTTTCGGATATCGTGATTGAGCCGGTGCTGCCAGCAGAATTTGATGACAGCGGTGACGTCAGCGCCTTTATGGCCAGGTTGCCGCAGCTTGACGACGCCTTTGCCGCACGCGTTGCGAAAGCCCGTGATGAAGGTAAGGTATTGCGCTATGTTGGCAACATTGAAGAAGACGGCGTCTGCCGGGTGAAGATTGCCGAAGTGGATGGCAACGATCCGCTGTACAAGGTGAAAAACGGCGAGAACGCCCTGGCGTTCTACAGCCATTATTATCAGCCACTGCCGCTGGTGCTTCGCGGCTATGGCGCAGGGAATGATGTGACGGCGGCAGGCGTGTTTGCCGATCTGCTGCGTACCCTGTCATGGAAGTTAGGAGTTTAAGATGGTTAAAGTATATGCCCCGGCTTCCAGCGCCAATATGAGCGTCGGATTTGACGTGCTGGGCGCGGCGGTCACGCCGGTGGACGGTTCGCTGCTGGGCGATACGGTTACGGTTGAGGCGGCAGAGCGCTTCAGTCTGAATAACATCGGCCGCTTCGCCAGTAAGCTGCCGTCTGAACCGCGCGAGAATATCGTTTATCAGTGCTGGGAACGCTTCTGTCAGGAGATCGGCAAAAACGTGCCGGTCGCCATGACGCTGGAAAAGAGCATGCCGATTGGTTCGGGGCTGGGCTCGAGCGCCTGCTCGGTGGTCGCCGCGCTGGTGGCGATGAATGAGCATTGCGGCAAGCCGCTGAACAACAGCCGTCTGCTGGCGCTGATGGGCGAGCTGGAAGGGCGCATCTCCGGCAGCATTCATTATGATAACGTGGCGCCGTGCTTCCTTGGCGGCATGCAGCTGATGATTGAAGAAAATGGCATCATCAGCCAGCAGGTGCCAGGGTTTGATGAGTGGCTGTGGGTGCTGGCCTATCCGGGCATTAAAGTGTCTACCGCCGAAGCGCGTGCGATCCTGCCAGCGCAGTATCGTCGTCAGGACTGTATCGCCCACGGGCGTCATCTGGCGGGCTTTATTCACGCCTGCTACACCCGTCAGCCGCAGCTGGCGGCGAAACTGATGAAAGACGTCATTGCCGAGCCGTATCGCACGAAGCTGCTGCCGGGCTTTAACGAAGCGCGACAGGCATCCATGGATATCGGCGCACAGGCGTGCGGCATCTCCGGCTCCGGCCCGACGCTGTTCGCCTTATGCGACAAGCCAGACACCGCGCAGCGCGTGGCGGACTGGCTCTCTAAACACTACCTGCAAAATCAGGAAGGCTTTGTTCATATTTGCCGTCTGGACACGGCTGGCGCACGAGTACTGGGATAACGAATGAAACTCTACAACCTTAAAGATCATAACGAGCAGGTCAGCTTCGCGCAGGCGGTAACGCAGGGGCTTGGCAAAAATCAGGGGCTGTTCTTCCCCCACGACCTGCCGGAATTTCAGCTGACCGAAATCGATGAGCTGCTGAAGCAGGACTTTGTCACCCGCAGCACCAAAATTCTGTCTGCCTTTATCGGCGACGAAATCCCGCAGGAGCTGCTCGAAGAGCGCGTGCGTGCGGCGTTTGCTTTCCCGGCGCCGGTGAAGCAGGTGGAGCCTGACGTTGGTTGTCTGGAGCTGTTCCACGGCCCGACGCTGGCGTTCAAAGATTTCGGCGGTCGCTTTATGGCGCAGATGCTGACCCACATTAGCGGCGACAAACCGGTGACCATTCTTACCGCGACTTCAGGCGATACCGGAGCGGCGGTGGCCCATGCGTTCTACGGCCTGAAAAACGTCCGCGTGGTGATCCTCTATCCGAAAGGCAAAATCAGCCCGCTTCAGGAAAAACTGTTCTGCACCCTTGGGGGCAACATTGAAACCGTGGCGATCGACGGCGATTTCGATGCCTGTCAGGCGCTAGTGAAGCAGGCCTTCGATGACGAAGAGCTGAAGGCGGCGCTGGGGCTGAACTCTGCCAACTCCATCAACATCAGCCGTCTGCTGGCGCAGATCTGCTACTACTTCGAAGCGGTGGCGCAGCTGCCGCAGGACGCGCGCAATCAGCTGGTGGTTTCCGTGCCAAGTGGGAACTTCGGCGACCTGACGGCAGGCCTGCTGGCGAAAGCACTCGGCCTGCCGGTGAAGCGCTTTATCGCCGCCACCAACGCCAACGACACCGTGCCGCGTTTCTTGAAGGACGGAAAATGGGCGCCGAATGCGACTCAGGCCACGCTCTCCAATGCGATGGATGTGTCACAGCCTAACAACTGGCCGCGTGTGGAAGAGCTGTTCCGCCGTAAGGTCTGGCGTCTGGGCGATCTGGGTTACGCAGCGGTGACGGACGAAACCACTAAAGCCACCATGCGCGAGCTGAAAGCGGTGGGCTATATCTCTGAGCCGCACGCGGCGATTGCCTATCGTGCCCTGCGCGATCAGCTTCAACCGGGTGAGTATGGCCTGTTCCTCGGCACCGCCCATCCGGCCAAGTTCAAAGAGAGCGTGGAAGCGATCCTGGGGGAAACGCTGCCGCTGCCAAAAGAGCTGGCCGATCGCGCCGACCTGCCGCTGCTGTCTCATGAGCTGCCCGCAGACTTTGCCGCGCTGCGTAAGCTGATGATGACCCGAGCGTGATTGTGCTGCCCGGTGGCGGCTTCGCCTTACCGGGCCTACAACGGCGAACTCATCGTAGGCCGGGTAAGCGCAGCGCCACCCGGCTTTTTTGTGAAGAAATTAAGGAGAAAAACAGCAGGAAAAAAGCAGAAATTCCCAATAAATGCGGTCACTTAGCGTTTAGGATTGCAGAGAATAACATCCCCCGTCCCCATCACGTACTCTCCTTACATCGGCCCACGTTGGGCAAGAAGAATAAGGAGTCACCTATGTCTACACTGAAACCTGCACTTATCGCGCTTTCACTGATGCTGGTCGCTCCCATGGCGGTGCAGGCAGCTGAGATCACCCTCGTGCCAGCGGTAAAACTGCAAATTGGCGATCGGGATAATAACGGGCACTACTGGGATGGCGGCCGCTGGCGCGACCATGACTGGTGGAAAGCGCACTATGACTGGCGCGATAACCACTGGCGTCCGCACGATGAACATCGCGATCGTGACGATCACCACCGTCATGACGATCGTCGCCCGGGCCCGGACCGGAAGCACCATTAACACAAACCCCGCCAGCTGGCGGGGTTGTCTTTTTATTGCTCGTGACGCTTAAACACCAGCTCGTTTTTTCCTGACGATGCCTCGTCGAAAAAATACCCTTCACTGTTAAAGCCAGTGAGCTGCTCTGGCTTCGTCAGACGGTTTTGAATGATGAAGCGGCTCATCAGACCGCGCGCTTTTTTGGCGTAGAAGCTGATCACTTTAAATTTGCCGTTTTTCTCGTCGAGGAACACCGGCTTGATAATGTCCGCATCCAGCTTTTTCGGTTTCACCGATTTGAAGTACTCATCGGAGGCCAGGTTGATCACCACGTTGTCCCCCTGGGCTTGCAGCGCCGCGTTAAGCTTGTCGGTAATGACATCGCCCCAGAACTGGTACAGATCTTTACCTTTAGCGTTTTCCAGGCGGATACCCATCTCCAGACGATACGGCTGCATCAGATCCAGCGGTCGCAGCACCCCGTACAGGCCGGATAACATGCGCAGATGCAGCTGGGCAAAATCGAAATCGGCTTCGCTAAACGTTTCTGCTTGCAGGCCAGTGTAGACGTCACCTTTGAAGGCCAACAGCGCCTGGCGGGCGTTGGCGGGCGTGAAGTCAGGCTGCCACTCATGAAAACGGGTGGCATTCAGGTCGGCGAGTTTATCGCTGATGCTCATCAGCGAAGCGATTTGCGGAGCCGAAAGCTTACGCGCCTCGTGGATCAGCTGTTGCGAGTAGTCCAGCAATTCCGGCTGGGTATAACGCTCAGTGGCGAGCGGGCTCTGGTAGTCGAGCGTTTTGGCAGGTGAAATCAGAATCAGCATATCCAGTCCTTGCAGGAAATTTAGAGCGACTTTAACAAAAAATCGCCCTGAATTGATCGATAGCTGTTATTGCCGCGGCAAATCATCCCAGGTGCCAGGGGCAATTTGTGACTCGATTTCGGGATAGCGTGAGGCGTCAAAGACGGGCTGTACGCCGAGCTTGCGCTGACGCAGATAATCGCGCGCGATCAGCGCCACAACCGGTGAAAGCAGCAAAATGGCCGTCAGGTTCGTGATGGCCATCAGCGCCATAATGACGTCCGCTATTTGCCAGATCATCGGCATGCTGAGCAGGCAACCTACAAACACCATCGCCAGCACGCCCGCGCGAAGGATGTTGCGGGCCAGACGCGAGTCAACTTTCAGGAAGATAAGGTTGTTTTCGGCATAGATATAGTTCACCGCAATGGAACTAAAGGCAAAAAGTCCCACGACAAGTGCGACAAGGCCCGCGCCCCAGCCGCCGACGAGGGAGACCAGCGCCTGTTGTACCCAATGAATGCCTGCCGTACTACCGGACGGTTGTTCAGCGGCACCGGCCAGCAGCATTATCATCGCGCTGGCGGAGCAGATAACAATGGTGTCTGTGAAGACGCCAATCATCTGTACAATGCCCTGCGCGGCGGGATGTGGGGGCCAGGATGCGGCCGCTGCGGCGGCATTCGGCGTGGAGCCCATTCCCGCTTCGTTGGAGAACATACCCCGCTGAAAACCCGCAGTGAGTACCTGGCTAAGGGTGTAACCCAGCGCGCCGGAAGCCGCTTCGCGCCAGCCGAACGCGCTTTGGAAAATGGTGACGATGACGTTCGGCACCTCGTCGATATGTATCGCGCATACCATCAGGCTGGTGGACACCCACAGCAGCGCCATCAGCGGAACCAACCACTGCATCAGGCGGGCAACCCCTTTGAGCCCGGTCACAATGGTCAGCAGGGTGAGAAGGGCAAGCGCGCCGCCCGTCAGCCACTCCGGACAATTGAAGGCAAAGCGCAGCGCGTGGGCGACGGAATTTGCCTGAACGGTATTGAAAATAAGGCCATAGGCAATCAGCAAAAAGATCGAGAACAGAACGCCCATCCAGCGCATTCCCAGCCCGCGAGCCATATACCAGGCGGGACCGCCGCGAAACTGACCTTTGCCGTCTTTTTCTTTGTAGAGTTGCGCAAGCGAGCATTCAGCAAAGGAGGTGGCCATACCGATAATCGCCGTCACCCACATCCAGAATACCGCGCCCGGACCGCCCGCGCCGATCGCCAGCGCGACACCGGCCAGGTTACCGCTGCCGACGCGCGCGGCCAGGCTGGTACAGAGCGCCTGAAACGAGGTCAGGCCGCCCGGCTGTGTGGTGACGCTGTTTTTCAGACTTCTGCCAAATTTGCGGATATAGCGAAACTGAATCAGACCGCTGCGCCACGTAAACCAGATACCTGCTCCTGAAAGCAGGTATATCATGATCGAACCCCAGAGGACTTCGTTGATAAAGAAAAAGAAATCAGGCACTAACGTCCCTCTTGTTGATGCCAAAGTGAATATGTAAGCGCTACCACTGATTGTGCATGCTGTTACTTAGCAGCCTGTTAATATTCTGAGTTTATCATACTCTGCCTAAGCGCACTGTCTGCGGTTGCGCTGCCTCTCACTCGTGTTATCATCAGGGCAGACCGGTTACATCCCCCTAACAAGTAAACCTGTCATTTTTCCGCTGCTGGCAAGCTGTCGGTAGTGTGAATTATCCAGGGCACGTTAAAAGAGAAACACTATCATGACGGATAAATTGACCTCCCTTCGTCAGTTCACCACTGTCGTCGCTGACACCGGAGATATCGCGGCAATGAAGCTGTACCAGCCGCAGGATGCCACAACCAACCCTTCTCTGATCCTTAACGCCGCGCAGATCCCTGAGTATCGCAAACTGATCGACGAGGCGGTGACCTGGGCAAAAGCACAGAGCAATGACCGCGCGCAGCAGGTTGTGGATGCTACTGACAAACTGGCAGTGAACATCGGTCTGGAAATCCTGAAGCTCGTTCCTGGCCGTATCTCTACCGAAGTTGATGCTCGCCTGTCCTACGACACCGAAGCGTCTATCGCAAAAGCAAAACGCCTGATCAAACTGTACAACGATGCGGGCATCAGCAATGACCGTATCCTGATCAAACTGGCGTCTACCTGGCAGGGCATCCGCGCTGCTGAGCAGCTGGAAAAAGAAGGCATCAACTGTAACCTGACTCTGCTGTTCTCCTTCGCGCAGGCGCGTGCATGTGCCGAAGCTGGCGTATACCTGATTTCTCCGTTCGTGGGCCGTATTCTGGACTGGTACAAAGCCAACACCGACAAGAAAGAGTACGCGGCGTCTGAAGATCCTGGCGTGATTTCAGTGACTGAAATCTACGAATACTACAAACAGCACGGCTATGAGACCGTTGTTATGGGCGCAAGCTTCCGTAACGTCGGCGAAATCATCGAGCTGGCTGGCTGTGACCGCCTGACCATCGCTCCTGCGCTGCTGAAAGAGCTGGCAGAAAGCGAAGGTGCTATCGAGCGTAAACTGTCCTACACCGGCGAAGTGAAAGCACGCCCTGAGCGCATCACCGAGTCCGAGTTCCTGTGGCAGCACAACCAGGATCCAATGGCCGTAGATAAACTGGCGGACGGTATCCGTAAGTTTGCTATCGACCAGGAAAAACTGGAAAAAATGATCGGCGACCTGCTGTAATCATTCTGCGTGACCGGGTTCCCGGTCACGCGTCTTTCCCCCGCCTCTGTCTGAATTTTCTCTCTGCGTGTATCATTCCCTTTAATCAGTACTTTTTGAATGGAATGGATATGAATACCTTACGCATCGGCTTAGTGTCGATTTCTGACCGCGCCTCCAGCGGTGTTTATCAGGATAAAGGCATCCCTGCTCTGGAAGAGTGGCTGGGCAGCGCGCTCACTACCCCGTTTGAGATCCAGACTCGCCTGATCCCGGACGAGCAACCGATCATCGAGCAAACCCTGTGTGAACTGGTGGATGAGATGAGCTGCCACCTGGTGCTGACGACGGGCGGAACCGGCCCCGCGCGCCGCGATGTAACGCCGGACGCGACGCTGGCTATCGCCGATCGTGAAATGCCGGGCTTCGGTGAGCAGATGCGCCAGATCAGTCTACACTTTGTCCCGACGGCCATTCTTTCCCGTCAGGTCGGGGTGATCCGCAAACAGGCGCTGATCCTGAACCTGCCGGGGCAGCCGAAGTCGATAAAAGAAACGTTGGAAGGGGTAAAAGCCGAGGACGGCAGCGTTATCGTCCACGGTATCTTTGCAAGTGTACCGTATTGTATACAACTGCTTGACGGTCCGTATGTGGAAACTGACGGCAATGTGGTAGCAGCATTTCGCCCTAAAAGCGCTCGCCGCGAAACAATCTCCTGAAATTCTTTAAAATGTGACATTAGCGCCAGCCGCGGTAGCGTGTAAATGGATTTACGATATAGTAATTTTTTCTTTACGATTGCTGTAAAAAATAATCCACAACACATGCACAATGGTTCGCTATGTCACATAACACCCGACCTCTGAATCGACAGGACTACAAAACCCTCACGCTCGCTGCCCTGGGCGGCGCGCTGGAGTTTTACGACTTCATCATCTTTGTCTTCTTCGCCGCCGTTGTGGGGGCGCTGTTTTTCCCGGCGGATATTCCGGAATGGCTGCGTCAGGTACAAACCTTCGGCATTTTCGCTGCCGGCTATCTGGCGCGTCCGCTGGGCGGCATTGTCATGGCGCACTTTGGCGATCTGGTCGGGCGCAAGAAGATGTTTACCCTCAGCATCCTGCTTATGGCCGTGCCGACGCTGGCGATTGGGCTTTTGCCTACCTATGAGTCGATGGGCATTATCGCCCCGTTATTGCTGCTGCTGATGCGTATTCTCCAGGGCGCGGCCATCGGCGGGGAAGTGCCGGGCGCCTGGGTGTTTGTCGCTGAGCACGTCCCGGTGCGCCGCATCGGCATTGCGTGCGGAACGCTGACCGCAGGGCTGACGATCGGGATCCTGCTTGGCTCCGTGGTTGCAACCATCATCAATACCAGCATGACGCAACAGGCCGTTCACGACTGGGGCTGGCGTATACCGTTCCTGCTGGGCGGGGCGTTTGGGCTGGTGGCAATGTACCTGCGACGCTGGTTGCAAGAGACGCCAATATTTCTGGAAATGCAGCAGCGGAAGGCGCTGGCGCAAGAACTGCCGGTGAAAACCGTAGTAGTGCGGCATAAAAAAGCGGTAATGGTGTCGATGCTTCTGACCTGGCTGCTGTCTGCGGGGATCGTGGTGGTCATTTTGATGTCGCCGGTCTGGCTGCAAAAACAGTACGGTTTTGCGCCTGCCGTGACGTTACAGGCGAACAGTATCGCGACAATTATGCTCTGCTTTGGTTGTCTGGCCGCCGGGCTGGCGGCGGATCGTTTCGGCGCAAGCGCGACCTTTATTGTCGGCAGTTTGCTTCTGGCCGCGTCGAGCTGGGCATTTTATCATCTTGCGGGCACCCATCCTGAACAGCTGTTCCTGCTGTACGGTGTCGTCGGGCTGTGCGTGGGCGTCGTTGGCGCCGTACCGTACGTAATGGTCCGCGCCTTCCCGCCGGAGGTACGCTTCACTGGGATCTCTTTCTCTTATAATGTCTCGTATGCCATTTTCGGTGGGCTGACCCCGATTGTGGTGACGGTGTTGATGGGGGTGTCACCCCTTGCACCTTCGTGGTACGTGCTGGCGTTATCGCTGATGGGACTGGTTTTGGGGGTGTGGCTTCGCCAGTCAGAGGGACGTCGTGCCCGCGACGCGGGCACGACAGAGGGATCAGTGTTTTTCACCAATCGGTAGAATGGTGCGGTCGAACTGCTCGTTCAGCACTTCACCCATGGCCAGGTAGATTGCGCTTGCGCCGCAAACCAGACCTACCCAGCCGGCAACGTGAACGATGCCTTCGTTATCCGCCAGGTGACCGATGGCCAGCAGAGCGAACAGTACGGTCAGGCTCAGGAAGACGAATTGCAGTGCGCGGTTCGCCTTAAGGGTACCGAAGAACATGAACAGGGTGAACACGCCCCACAGTCCCAGGTACACGCCCAGGAAATGGGCGTTTGCCGCCTCTGCCAGGCCCATTTTAGGCATCAGCAGAATTGCGACCAGAGTCAGCCAGAAGGAACCGTAAGAGGTAAAGGCGGTTAAGCCGAAGGTGTTGCCTTTCTTATATTCCAGCAGGCCCGCAAAGATCTGTGCGATACCGCCGTAAAAAATGCCCATCGCCAGGATAATGCCGTCCATCGGGAACATCCCGATATTGTGCAGGTTCAGCAGAATGGTGGTCATGCCAAAACCCATCAGGCCCAGCGGAGCCGGATTAGCCAACTTAGTGTTGCCCATAAGTCCTCAAAAAAATCATCATTAATATGGTGAAATGGTTAAACCCGCGCCAGTTCTACCTGACGGGGCGCGGCATCATAATGGGCGGCATCGACGCCGTCTATGATCTCACCGGGGTGAAATTAAAAAATTTTTTATCCTTCCCCCTTGATGGATGCTGTTGTGACCCCATCTTGTAAGCAACCGCAGTGTGTGGACCTGAAAAAAATCAAATCTGGGCAGTTGAAAAAGCACGTTCTGCCCTTATTACAGGTACACAACCACATGTTGACTGAATTTTTAGTGGAGACGTTTAGATGGGTAAAATTATTGGTATCGACCTGGGTACTACCAACTCTTGTGTAGCGATTATGGATGGCACTACTGCACGTGTGCTGGAGAACGCCGAGGGCGATCGCACCACGCCTTCTATCATTGCTTATACCCAGGATGGTGAAACTCTGGTTGGTCAGCCGGCTAAACGTCAGGCCGTGACAAACCCGCAAAACACCCTGTTTGCGATCAAACGCCTGATTGGCCGCCGCTTCCAGGACGAAGAAGTTCAGCGTGACGTTTCCATCATGCCTTACAAAATCATCGCAGCCGATAACGGCGATGCATGGCTTGATGTGAAAGGCACCAAAACGGCACCTCCGCAGATCTCTGCTGAAGTGCTGAAGAAAATGAAGAAAACCGCGGAAGATTACCTGGGTGAGCCGGTAACTGAAGCTGTTATCACCGTACCTGCTTACTTCAACGATGCTCAGCGTCAGGCAACCAAAGATGCTGGCCGTATCGCAGGTCTGGAAGTAAAACGTATCATCAACGAACCAACCGCAGCAGCACTGGCTTACGGTCTGGATAAAGAAGTTGGCAACCGTACTATCGCGGTTTACGACCTGGGTGGTGGTACCTTCGATATCTCTATTATCGAAATCGACGACGTTGACGGCGAAAAAACCTTCGAAGTTCTGGCAACCAATGGTGATACCCACCTGGGTGGTGAAGACTTCGATACCCGTCTGATCAACTACCTCGTTGACGAGTTCAAGAAAGATCAGGGCATTGACCTGCGTAACGACCCGCTGGCCATGCAGCGACTGAAAGAAGCCGCTGAGAAAGCGAAGATCGAGCTGTCTTCCGCTCAGCAGACCGACGTGAACCTGCCGTACATCACCGCAGACGCGACCGGTCCAAAACACATGAACATCAAAGTGACCCGTGCGAAACTGGAAAGCCTGGTAGAAGACCTGGTGAACCGTTCTATCGAGCCACTGAAAGTTGCATTGCAGGACGCTGGCCTGTCCGTGTCTGACATTCAGGACGTTATCCTGGTAGGTGGTCAGACTCGTATGCCAATGGTTCAGAAGAAAGTGGCTGAGTTCTTTGGTAAAGAGCCACGTAAAGACGTGAACCCGGACGAAGCGGTTGCTATCGGTGCTGCGGTTCAGGGTGGTGTTCTGACGGGTGAAGTAAAAGACGTACTGCTGCTGGACGTTACCCCGCTGTCTCTGGGTATCGAAACCATGGGTGGCGTGATGACTCCGCTCATCAACAAAAACACCACTATCCCGACGAAACACAGCCAGGTGTTCTCTACCGCTGAAGACAACCAGTCTGCGGTAACCATCCATGTGATTCAGGGTGAGCGTAAGCGCGCGGCGGATAACAAATCTCTGGGTCAGTTCAACCTGGACGGTATTAACCCGGCACCACGCGGCATGCCACAGATCGAAGTCACCTTCGACATCGATGCTGACGGTATCCTGCATGTGTCTGCGAAAGACAAAAATAGCGGTAAAGAGCAGAAGATTACCATCAAGGCATCTTCTGGCCTGAACGAAGCGGAAATCGAAAAAATGGTTCGTGATGCCGAAGCTAACGCGGAATCCGACCGTAAGTTCGAAGAGCTGGTTCAGACCCGTAACCAGGGTGACCATCTGCTGCACAGCACCCGTAAGCAGGTTGAAGAAGCGGGCGATAAACTGCCAGCGGAAGACAAAACTGCGATCGAAACTGCACTGAGCGCGCTGGAAACGTCTCTGAAAGGCGAAGACAAAGCGGACATCGAAGCGAAGATGCAGGAGCTGGCACAGGTTTCTCAGAAGCTGATGGAAATCGCTCAGCAGCAGCACGCACAGCAGCAGGCGGGCGCTGATGCTTCCCAGAACAACGCGAAAGACGACGATGTTGTCGACGCTGAGTTCGAAGAAGTGAAAGACAAAAAATAATCGCCCTGATGCAGGGTAAGTAATCGGCACGGGCGTAGGAGAATTCTCCACGCCCGTGCTCGCATGTTAAGGGGCTTAAAAAAACCAATGGCAAAGCAAGACTATTACGAGATTTTAGGCGTTCCGAAAACTGCGGAAGAGCGTGAAATCAAAAAGGCGTATAAGCGCCTGGCCATGAAATTCCACCCTGACCGTAATCAGGGTGACAAAGAGGCTGAAGCCAAATTTAAAGAGATTAAAGAAGCCTACGAAGTCCTGACCGATGCACAAAAACGTGCGGCCTATGATCAGTACGGTCACGCGGCCTTTGAACAGGGCGGCATGGGCGGCGGTGGATTTGGTGGCGGCGGCTTCGGCGGCGGCGCTGATTTCAGCGATATCTTTGGTGATGTATTTGGCGATATCTTCGGCGGCGGACGTGGTCGTCAGCGCGCGGCGCGCGGCGCAGACCTGCGCTACAACATGGAGCTGACGCTTGAAGAAGCGGTTCGCGGCGTCACCAAAGAGATCCGTATTCCGACGCTGGAAGAGTGTGACGTTTGCCACGGCAGCGGCGCGAAAGCGGGGACTCAGCCACAGACCTGCCCAACCTGTCACGGTTCCGGTCAGGTGCAGATGCGCCAGGGCTTCTTCGCGGTGCAGCAGGCCTGTCCGCACTGTCATGGTCGCGGTACGCTGATTAAAGATCCGTGCACCAAATGCCACGGTCACGGTCGCGTGGAGAAAACCAAAACGCTGTCCGTTAAGATCCCGGCAGGCGTGGATACGGGCGACCGCATCCGTCTGGCAGGTGAGGGTGAAGCCGGCGAGCACGGCGCACCGGCAGGCGATCTGTACGTTCAGGTTCAGGTGAAGCAGCACGCCATCTTCGAGCGTGAAGGTAACAACCTGTACTGTGAAGTGCCGATCAACTTTGCGATGGCGGCGCTGGGTGGCGAAATCGAAGTGCCGACGCTGGACGGTCGCGTTAACCTGAAAATCCCTGGCGAAACCCAGACCGGGAAGCTGTTCCGCATGCGCGGCAAAGGCGTTAAATCCGTTCGCGGTGGCGCGCAGGGTGACCTGTTATGCCGCGTGGTCGTGGAAACGCCGGTCGGCCTGAACGATAAGCAGAAACAGCTGCTGAAAGAGCTTCAGGAAAGCTTTGGCGGCCCGACGGGTGAGAAAAACAGCCCGCGCTCCAAAAGCTTCTTCGATGGCGTCAAAAAATTCTTCGACGATTTAACCCGCTAACCCGCCAGCTGGTTACTATCCTTTAAAGCCCGGAAGCGATTCCGGGCTTTTTGTTTATAGCGTTATTCCTCGGTTAAACTGAATATATACCCAATATTAATCTGTTTTTACCGATCTGTTTGCGCTGATATTATGGTTTTACCGAGGTATTGTTGTAAAAGAGAGTTTAAACGTGAAATTACTACACCGTTTCTTTAGCAGTGAGGCATCCGGCGGCGTCATCCTGATTATTGCTGCTGCGGCCGCCATGCTGCTCGCCAATATGGGCATGACGCGCGATCTCTATCACGCATTTCTGGAAACGCCCGTCGAGCTGAAAGTCGGGGCGCTGGAAATTAACAAGAACATGCTGCTGTGGATCAACGATGCGCTGATGGCGGTGTTCTTCCTGCTGGTGGGTCTGGAGGTTAAACGTGAGCTGGTGATCGGTTCGCTTGCCAGCCGTCAGCGCGCGGCGTTTCCGGTGATCGCGGCGATTGGCGGGATGATCGTTCCGGCGTTGCTCTTTCTCGCGTTTGCGTGGCAGGATCCGGTTGCGCGTGACGGCTGGGCGATCCCGGCTGCAACGGATATCGCGTTTGCGCTCGGGGTCTTAGCCTTGCTCGGTAGCCGCGTCCCGGTAGCACTGAAAATTTTCCTGATGGCGCTGGCGATTATCGATGACCTGGGCGCTATCGTGATTATCGCGCTGTTCTACACCAGCGATCTGTCGGTTCTGTCGCTGAGCGTGGCGGCCGTGGCTATTGTGGTGCTGGCCTTGCTGAACGTCTTCAACGTCCGACGTACGGGTATTTATATTCTGGTGGGCATGGTGCTGTGGACGGCGGTGCTGAAGTCTGGCGTGCATGCCACGCTGGCGGGCGTCATCGTTGGCTTCTTTATTCCACTGAAGGAACAGGACGGCAAATCGCCAGCCAGACAGCTGGAGCATGTGCTTCATCCGTGGGTGGGCTTTATGATCCTGCCGCTGTTTGCGTTTGCCAACGCGGGAGTTTCCCTGGCCGGGGTTACCCTGGACGGACTCACCTCCGTGCTGCCGCTGGGTATCATCGCCGGTCTGTTTATCGGTAAGCCGCTGGGTATCAGCCTGTTCTGCTGGCTGGCGCTGAAGCTGAAGCTGGCGTCATTGCCAAACGGGACCACCTTTAGCCAGATTATGGCCGTCGGCGTGCTGTGCGGTATTGGATTCACCATGTCGATCTTTATCTCGACGCTGGCGTTTGGCGCAAACGCGCCTGAGCTTATCGTCTGGGCAAAACTCGGCATTCTCATCGGGTCATTACTGGCCGCAGTCATTGGTTATACCTTGTTGAAGGTGAAATTGTCCGGACAGGCTGTCCAGGCATAACGGAAAACCGGGAGGAGGGGGCTCCTTCTCCCGATACACACTCAGGGAGAGAACACGCGATGTCTCATTTGAATTACAACCATCTTTATTACTTCTGGCACGTTTATAAACAGGGCTCGGTCGTGGGGGCGGCAGAAGCGCTTTACCTGACGCCACAAACCATTACCGGGCAAATCAAAGCCCTGGAAGAGCGGTTACAGGGCAAGTTGTTCAAGCGCAAGGGCCGTGGGATTGAGCCCAGTGAGTTGGGCGAGCTGGTGTTCCGCTATGCGGATAAAATGTTCACCCTGAGCCAGGAGATGCTGGATATCGTCAACTACCGCAAAGAGTCTAACCTGCTTTTTGACGTGGGGGTGGCGGATGCGCTGTCCAAACGGCTGGTGAGTGGCGTGCTGGATGCGGCGGTGGTGGAAGATGAACAGATCCATTTACGCTGCTTTGAGTCCACTCACGAGATGCTGCTGGAACAGCTGAGCCAGCATAAGCTGGATATGATTATTTCGGATTGCCCTATCGATTCCACGCAGCAGGAAGGCTTGTTCTCGGTGAAAATTGGCGAATGCGGCGTCAGTTTCTGGTGCATCAATCCGCCACCGGAAAAACCGTTTCCTGCCTGCCTGGAAGAGCGCCGCTTGCTGGTGCCGGGTCGGAGGTCCATGCTCGGACGGAAGCTGCTGAACTGGTTTAACTCGCAGGGGCTGAACGTAGAAATTCTCGGTGAGTTCGACGATGCGGCGCTGATGAAAGCCTTTGGCGAAGCGCATAACGCTATCTTCGTTGCTCCGACGCTGTACGCGCACGATCTCTATTCAGACGACAAAATAACCGAGATCGGCAGGGTGGATAACGTGATGGAAGAGTATCACGCCATATTCGCCGAAAGGATGATTCAGCACCCGGCGGTGCAGCGAATCTGCAATCGCGACTATTCGGCGCTGTTTACGCCGCCGGTAATCTGAAGACATAAAAAAACCCGCGTTAAGCGGGTTCTTTCAAACAAGCAACAACAAGTGGCGATTAAGCCAGTTTGTTGATCTGCGCGGTCAGGTTTGCTTTATGACGCGCTGCTTTGTTTTTGTGGATCAGACCTTTAGCAGCCTGACGATCCACGATTGGTTGCATTTCGTTAAATGCGTTCTGCGCTGCAGCTTTGTCGCCAGCTTCGATAGCTGCGTATACTTTCTTGATGAAAGTACGCATCATAGAGCGACGGCTTGCATTGTGCTTACGAGCCTTTTCAGACTGAACGGCACGTTTCTTAGCTGATTTGATATTAGCCAAGGTCCAACTCCCAAATATGATCTATGTGGACAATTCAAAGGCCGAGGAATATGCCCTCTATACCTTCTTTTGTCAATGGATTTGTGCAAATAAGCGCCGTTAATGTGGCGACGCTACGTTACGTAGTGATGGCGCAGGATTCTACCAGCTTGTCGTTCGTGAATACAGCTTTTCGGCGTAAAAATCGCAGTTCGCGGACAGATTTTTTTGCTGCGAAAGGTCAGCGTGATGAAATCATACGGCTTTCTGTTTAGCGTGAACAATCGCCGGTTAACCTTAACCGCTGTACAAGGTATACTTTGGCGATTTTCACTGTTTTGAGCCAGTCATGAAGCTGATACGCGGCATACATAATCTCAGTCAAGCCCCGCACGGGTGCGTGCTGACCATTGGTAATTTCGACGGCGTGCATCGTGGGCATCAGGCGCTGTTGCAGGGATTGCGTAAAGAAGGCGAGGCGCGAGGCCTGCCCGTCGTGGTGATGATTTTCGAGCCTCAGCCGCTGGAGCTGTTTGCAGGCGAGAAATCCCCCGCGCGGCTGACGCGTCTGCGTGAGAAGTTACGCTACCTGGCGGAGTCAGGGGTGGACTACGTCCTGTGCGTACGGTTCGACCGTCGTTTTGCCGCGCTGACCGCACAAAATTTTGTCAGCGACCTGTTGGTCAGGCAGCTTGGCGTGCAGTTTCTCGCCGTGGGCGATGATTTCCGCTTTGGCGCTGGTCGTCAGGGCGATTTCTTGTTATTACAGAAGGCTGGCCTGGAGTACGGGTTTGACGTCACCAGCACGATGACCTTCTGTGAGGGCGGCGTGCGCGTCAGCAGCACGGCGGTACGTCAGGCGCTGGCGAACGATGAACTGGACACGGCAGAAACGCTGCTGGGTCACCCGTTCACAATTTCAGGTCGCGTGGTCCATGGCGATGCGCTGGGCCGCACGATAGGTTTCCCGACGGCGAATATACCGCTGCGTCGTCAGGTCTCCCCGGTTAAAGGGGTCTATGCGGTGGAAGTGGCAGGACTGGGCGAGAAGCCTTTCTACGGCGTCGCCAACATTGGCACACGTCCAACGGTTGCCGGTGTGCGTCAACAGTTAGAAGTACACCTGCTGGACGTTGTAATGGACCTGTATGGTCGCCATATAGATGTGATACTGCGTAAAAAAATACGCAATGAACAGCGATTCGCTTCGCTGGACGAACTTAAGGCGCAAATCGCGCGAGATGAATTAACGGCCCGCGAGTTTTTTGGGCTTTAGAACCGGCTTAACTGCCTACGTGATAAATACGGAACCGAGAATCTGATGAGTGATTATAAATCAACCCTGAATTTGCCGGAAACAGGGTTCCCGATGCGCGGCGATCTCGCCAAGCGTGAACCGGGAATGCTGGCGCGTTGGACCGATGATGACCTGTACGGCATCATTCGTGCAGCCAAAAAAGGCAAAAAAACCTTCATTCTGCATGATGGCCCTCCATATGCGAATGGCAGCATTCATATTGGTCACTCTGTAAACAAGATTCTGAAAGACATTATCGTGAAGTCCAAAGGACTCGCGGGATATGACTCGCCTTACGTTCCGGGCTGGGACTGCCATGGTCTGCCGATCGAGCTGAAAGTTGAGCAAGAGTACGGTAAGCCGGGTGAGAAGTTCACCGCCGCAGAATTCCGTGCGAAATGCCGCGAATACGCTGCCACCCAGGTTGACGGTCAGCGCGCTGACTTCATCCGTCTGGGCGTGCTGGGTGACTGGTCGCATCCGTACCTGACCATGGACTTCAAAACCGAAGCCAACATCATCCGAGCGCTGGGTAAAATCATCGGCAACGGTCACCTGCACAAAGGCGCGAAGCCGGTGCACTGGTGCGTCGACTGCCGCTCTGCGCTGGCAGAAGCGGAAGTGGAGTATTACGACAAAACCTCGCCTTCTATCGACGTGGCCTTCGAAGCGGTCGATCAGGATGCGATCAAAGCTAAATTTGGTCTGCCTGGTGTAAGCGGCCCGATCTCTCTGGTGATCTGGACCACCACCCCGTGGACGCTGCCTGCTAACCGCGCGATCTCCCTCTCTGGCGAGTTTGAGTATGCGCTGGTGCAGATTGATGGCCGTGCGGTTATCCTGGCGAAAGACCTGGTCGAAAGCGTGCTGAAACGCGCGAACATCACCGATTACACCGTGCTGGGCACCGTAAAAGGTGACGCGCTGGAACTGATGCGCTTCAAACACCCGTTCCTGGACTTCGACGTTCCGGCGATTCTGGGCGACCACGTCACGCTGGAAGCGGGTACCGGTGCGGTACATACCGCCGGTGGCCACGGTCCTGACGACTACAACATCAGCCTGAAGTACGGCCTGGAAATCGCTAATCCGGTTGGCCCGGACGGCTCTTACCTGCCTGGCACCTACCCGGCGCTGGACGGTATCAACGTCTTTAAAGCTAACGACATCATCGTTGATATGCTGCGCACCAGCGGCGCGCTGCTGCACGTTGAGAAAATGCAGCACAGCTATCCGTGCTGCTGGCGTCACAAGACCCCGATCATCTTCCGTGCAACCCCGCAGTGGTTTATCAGCATGGACCAGAAAGGCCTGCGCGCGCAGTCTCTGAAAGAGATCAAAGGCGTGCAGTGGATCCCTGACTGGGGCCAGGCGCGTATCGAATCCATGGTGGCTAACCGTCCTGACTGGTGTATCTCCCGTCAGCGCACCTGGGGCGTGCCGATGTCTCTGTTCGTACATAAAGAGACGCAGGAGCTGCACCCGAACACTCTGGAACTGATGGAAGAAGTGGCGAAGCGCGTCGAAGTTGACGGCATTCAGGCGTGGTGGGATCTCGACGCCCGCGACATCCTGGGCGCTGACGCAGACAGCTACGAGAAAGTGCCGGATACCCTGGACGTGTGGTTCGACTCCGGGTCTACCCACTCCTCCGTGGTTGACGTGCGTCCGGAGTTTGCTGGTCACGCTGCCGATATGTATCTGGAAGGGTCTGACCAACACCGCGGCTGGTTCATGTCATCGCTGATGATCTCCACCGCCATGAAGGGTAAAGCACCTTACCGCCAGGTATTGACCCACGGCTTCACCGTGGATGGTCAGGGCCGTAAGATGTCCAAATCTATCGGTAACACCGTTTCTCCGCAGGACGTGATGAACAAACTGGGCGCGGACATTCTGCGTCTGTGGGTGGCCTCTACCGACTACACCGGCGAAATGGCGGTCTCTGATGAGATCCTGAAACGTGCTGCTGACAGCTATCGTCGTATTCGTAACACCGCGCGCTTCCTGCTGGCGAACCTGAACGGGTTCGATCCGGTGAAAGACATGGTGAAGCCGGAAGAGATGGTTGTGCTCGATCGCTGGGCGGTAGGCTGCGCGAAAGCGGCGCAGGAAGATATTCTTAAAGCCTATGAGTCTTACGACTTCCACGAAGTGGTGCAGCGCCTGATGCGCTTCTGCTCCATCGAGATGGGCTCGTTCTACCTCGACATCATCAAAGACCGCCAGTACACCGCGAAAGCGGACAGCGTGGCGCGTCGTAGCTGCCAGACTGCGCTGTTCCACATCGCAGAGGCGCTGGTACGCTGGATGGCGCCGATCATGTCCTTCACCGCGGATGAAATCTGGGGTTACCTGCCGGGCGACCGCGAGAAGTATGTCTTCACCGGCGAGTGGTACGAAGGTCTGTTCGACCTCTCCAGCACTGAAGCAATGAACGATGCCTACTGGGACGAGCTGCTGAAAGTGCGTGGCGAAGTGAACAAGGTTATCGAGCAGGCGCGCGCTGACAAGAAAGTCGGTGGCTCTCTGGAAGCGACGGTGACCCTGTACGCAGAGCCTGAGCTGGCCGCGAAGCTGACCGCGCTGGGCGATGAATTACGATTTGTCCTGTTGACCTCCGGTGCGAAAGTTGCGGATTATGCCGAAGCTACTGCTGATGCTCAGCAGAGTGAACTGCTCAAAGGACTGAAGGTCGCACTGAGCAAAGCCGACGGTGAAAAATGCCCGCGTTGCTGGCATTACACCACTGATGTCGGTCAGGTGGCGGAACACGCAGACATCTGCGGTCGCTGTGTAAGCAACGTCGCCGGTGACGGCGAAAAACGTAAGTTTGCCTGATGAGTAAAACTCTCTGTTCAACAGGACTGCGCTGGCTGTGGCTGGTGGTGGTGGTGCTGATTATTGATTTGGGCAGCAAGTTCCTGATCCTCCAGAATTTCGCTCTGGGGGATACGGTCCCGCTGTTTCCGTCGCTTAACCTGCACTATGCCCGCAACTATGGTGCGGCGTTTAGTTTCCTTGCCGACAGCGGTGGCTGGCAGCGCTGGTTCTTCGCGGGTATCGCTATCGGTATCTGCGTCGTGCTGGCGGTGCTGATGTACCGCTCAAAGGCCACGCAAAAGCTGAATAATATCGCCTACGCGCTGATCATTGGCGGCGCGCTGGGTAACCTGTTTGACCGCCTGTGGCACGGCTTTGTGGTCGATATGATCGATTTCTACGTCGGCGACTGGCACTTCGCGACCTTTAACCTCGCCGATAGCGCAATATGCGTTGGTGCGGCGTTAATCGTGCTGGAAGGCTTCTTGCCTAAACCGGCCGCGAAAGAGCAGGCGTAACAAAACCAGCCGGGTGACGCGTAGCGATCCCGGCCTACAGAATTTGTGGCCCCCGTAGGCCCGGTAAGCGTAGCGCCACCGGGCAACAGGTGACCCAAAACAAGCGAGCAATTTGCATGTCTAAATCCGTACAGAGCAACAGCGCGGTTCTCGTTCATTTCACGCTGAAGCTGGATGACGGCTCCACGGCCGAATCCACCCGCAACAATGGCAAACCGGCGCTGTTTCGTCTGGGTGACACCTCCCTGTCTGAAGGCCTTGAGCAGCAGCTTCTGGGTCTGAAAGAGGGCGAGAAAAAAGCGTTTTCGCTGGAGCCGGATGCGGCATTTGGCGTGCCAAGCCCGGACCTGATCCAGTATTTCTCGCGTCGTGAGTTTATGGATGCGGGTGAACCAGAAATCGGGGCGATTATGCTCTTTACCGCTATGGACGGCAGCGAAATGCCTGGCGTGATCCGAGAAATCAACGGCGATTCTATCACCGTCGATTTCAACCATCCGCTTGCCGGGCGTACCGTTCATTTTGATGTCGAAGTGCTGGAGATCGATCCGGCACTGGAGGAGTAAAATGCAGATCCTGTTGGCTAACCCGCGCGGCTTCTGCGCCGGTGTAGACCGCGCTATCAGCATTGTTGAAAACGCGCTGGAGATTTACGGCGCGCCGATTTACGTGCGTCACGAAGTGGTGCACAACCGTTACGTGGTCGACAGCCTGCGCGAGCGCGGTGCGATTTTTATCGAGCAGATCAGCGAAGTGCCGGACGGCGCAATCCTCATCTTCTCCGCGCACGGCGTCTCTCAGGCGGTACGCAACGAGGCGAAAAGCCGCGATCTGACCGTATTCGATGCCACCTGTCCGTTAGTGACAAAAGTGCATATGGAAGTGGCGCGCGCCAGCCGTCGTGGTGAAGAGTCAATTCTGATTGGTCACGCCGGTCACCCGGAAGTTGAAGGCACCATGGGCCAGTACAGCAACCCGGAAGGGGGCATGTACCTGGTCGAATCACCGGAAGATGTCTTTACGCTGGACGTGAAAAACGAAGCCCGTCTGTCGTTTATGACCCAGACGACGCTTTCCGTAGACGACACCTCAGACGTGATTGACGCCCTGCGCCAGCGCTTCCCGAAAATCGTCGGGCCGCGCAAAGATGATATCTGCTATGCAACCACCAACCGTCAGGAAGCCGTACGCGCCCTGGCTGAACAGGCGGATGTGGTGCTGGTGGTCGGCTCGAAAAACTCCTCTAACTCCAACCGACTGGCCGAACTGGCGCAGCGTATGGGGAAAGCAGCTTTTCTGATCGACGACGCAACGGACATTCAGGAAGCGTGGGTGAAAAACGCGGCCTGCGTCGGTGTTACCGCAGGCGCTTCAGCGCCGGATATCCTGGTGCAAAACGTCATTGCCCGCCTGCAAGAGCTGGGCGGTGGCGAAGCGGTGCCGCTGGAAGGCCGTGAAGAGAACATTGTCTTCGAAGTGCCGAAAGAGCTGCGAATCGACGCCCGCGAAGTGGAATAATGTCCTCTCAATCTTCAAAATGCCGGTGGCGAAAGCCTCCGGCATTTTTGTTTCTGGTTAACTGTGATTCACCATCAATATTGACGCTTTTATCACTAGGTTAATCGTTTAATCTGCCATCATGATATTGCTGTTCTCCTCGGGCCGGAGAGCGATATGAATTCAGACATCTTTTTGCCACCTCAGTTGACGTGGGCTACCGGCGCGCTAGCCGGCGGGCCGCTTATCCGCAAAACGACTCGTCTTGCGGATCTTCCTGGGATCTTCGCAGACGGCGAGGCGTGGAAGTGCGGCAATCCTCAAAAAAGTGTGTATGACGTAGACGTACTGGGCTCGCCCGTAGGGGAAGGGGCACTCTTCGTTGGGGTAACTCACCTGCGTGCGGGTAACGTGGGCGATGAGTTCTTTATGACTCGCGGTCATTTTCATCAGCGCCGCGAACAGGGCGAGGTCTATTTTGGCCTGCGCGGATGTGGCTTGTTGCTGCTGCAAACGGAGGCGGGCGACGCGCGGCTTGAGCAGGTGACGGCTGGCTCCGTGCATATTATTCCTCCTTTTACAGCGCATCGTTTGATTAACACTGGCAACGAGACGCTATCCTCCCTTGCCGTCTGGCCGAGCATTGCGGGACACGACTATGCGGCGCTGGCAGAGGGCTTCACCCTGCGGATCTTTGCCTCCGGGGAAGGTTACGAGGTGCGCCATGGCTAACTATGGCCTTGATATGACCATCAACCGTCAGCCGCTCGGTTTTTGCTACGGAGAGGATGTTACCGGGCCGATGCCGGAGATCAGAACGCTGGATCAGATCCGCCCGTCGCTGCGCAATCCGGACTGCGAAGGGCCTGAACAGGTATATGCCATCGCGATGGACGTGGCGCGTCTGGCGGACAGGCCGGAGCTCGAAAAACGCATGCTGCTTTTTGGTGTGGTCACCTACGCGGCAGGCACGCTTGGCGATGAGCCGGTCCGCAGCCAGGGACATGTTCACCGTATTAGCCAGCACAGCGGATGGTCGCCCCCTGAGCTGTACGAAATCTGGCAGGGTAAAGCGATTATCTACATGCAGGAGTATGTGGACGACGATCCGGGACGTTGTTTTGCGGTACTCGCGGGGCCGGGTGAAAAGGTACTGGTCCCTCCCGGATGGGGCCATGCGACGATTTCGGCCTCGCCCAATGAGCCGCTGACGTTTGGTGCGTGGTGCGATCGGGAATATGGCTTTGAGTATGAGGCCGTTCGTGCACGAAAAGGTCTGGCCTGGTATCCCTTAGTTCAGGGTAATCATATTGTCTGGCAGCATAACAGTCACTACAGACCAGGGCGCTTGCAGATGATTACGCCGAGAAGTTATCCGGAATTTGGCATTACTGATGCGCCTGTTTATCAGCAGTTTATTGATGACCCCGCACGGTTCCAGTTTATTTCGCGTCCGGATAAAGTCGCAGAACTGTGGAATAACTTCCATCCATAAAGAAGCCGGGGCATTGCCCCGGTTTTCTTATCCCGCAAACAAACCGGACGCCACGCCAAGCGCTGCCAGTATAAGCAGCAATATCATGGCTTTTACCGGCGACACGCCGCGTTTTGCCATCAGATACCAGGTCCCCAGCACCACCGCCAGCGGAAGCAGCTGCGGGAAAATACCGTCCAGCATCTGCTGAACGTGAATGTTAACCCCGTCCCGGGTGATGAACTCCAGCCCGGTGCCGAGCTTCACGTAGCTGGCCGCCACGCCGCCCATGACAAATACGCCCAGTAGCGAGAGCGCTTCCCGTAGCCGGGTAGATTTGCTGCTGACCAGCATCTCCACGGAGCCTGATCCCATCTGGTAGCCTTTGAGAAACAGGAACCAGGAGCCAGGGATAATGATGGCCAGCCAGGCAACGGTATAAAACAGTGGACCGAGGATATTTCCGCCTGCCGCCAGCGCCATCCCAATGCTAAGCAGGATCGGGATCAGCATGCCGGGGATCATCGAATCGCCGATCCCGGCAATTGGCCCCATCAGGCCTACCTTCAGGGTATTTATGGTTTCACCGTCAATCGGCTCGCCGTTGGCTTTTTTCTCCTCCAGCCCCAGCGCCATACCGTTAACGATCGCGCCAATCTGTGGCTCCGTGTTGTAGAACGACGCGTGACGGCGCAGCATCTCGGTACGTTGTACCGGGTCGGGATAGAGCTTTTTTGCGACCGGCAGCATGCTCAGGCAAAAGCCGAAGGATTCAAGGCGTTCAAAGCTCATTGAGGAGAGGTTGTGCATCATCCACGCTCGCCAGCAGCGGCGCAGATCCTTGCGGGTGAGTTTACGTTCTTCCATCAGAATTCATCCTCGTCGTCAGGGACAGGTGCTGAAGCCACGGCCTGCGGTGCCTCGGGTTTATAGTTGTAATGAATCAGTGCCAGCAGGGCGCCCACGATCACCAGCGCGACCATATTGAGTTTCAGGAAAACGATGCAAACGAAGCCCACCAGAAAGTAGATGAGCATGGTATAGCTTTTGATGATCTGCTTAAGCAGGATGGCAATACCGACGGCGGGCAAGATGCCGCCCAGCACATTCATGGTGGAGAGGACGATGTGCGGCAGGCTGTCCATAAACCCGCTAATGTACTGTGCGCCAAAAAAGACGGCGATAAAGGTAGGCACAAAGCGCAGCACAAAATTCATCGCCTGCGGCCAGATGGCGCTGTTGAGGTAGATCCCGCGCTCGTCGCCGTTCTCCAGCGCCACATCCGCACGATGGTTCCAGAAGGAGTTCAGCACCATCATCGCATTGAAGAGAATGGTTCCGGCGATCCCAATAGTCGCCGCCAGCGCGACGGCAACCTCAGATCCTTTGCCGGAAAGTATTCCCAGTGCAATGGCCGGATAAGCCACAAAGTTTAAATCTGCTGGCATCGAGCCGCCGGGTGTCACCATTGCGATATACACCGCCTGCACCGCTACGCCAATCATAATCCCGGTTTTGATATCGCCCAGGATCAGGCCAACCAGCATCCCGGAAATGAGCGGTCGGGAGATGAGATACCAGCCGCCCGTCAGCCCTAAAAGCCACGGACTACTGAGTGCGCCCAGATAACACAGCAGGCCAATTAAAGCCGCTTCGATAATCATGATCTGCTCCTTATTTCAGCTTTTGTCTGGCATCCTGCCAGGTATAAAAACTGGCATCGGGAACCAGGCGGAATTCAATCGCGTGTCCCTGCCCGGTCAGCCACTCGAATGCTGCCGCTTCATCCTGGGTTACCGATTGATTCGGGCCGATGGTGATCGTGTTAGCCCGGGCGCTCATCGGGCCCACGTTAATTTTTCCGTTGCTGTTTTTCAGGCTAATGCCCGCCTGCTCAATGCGCTGTAGCGTGAGTGGAGATTTGCCAATCACGAAATAGCGCTTTTCGCTGGCAATCACTTTTGGCAGTTTTTCGATCGCGGTTGCCGTATCGAACAGCCACACTTTAGTATCTGATACGGCTCCTTTCATGACCGACGATAACAGCGGATCGGCCGCAACGGCATCGTCAATGGCAACGATGCCGTCGCAGGGCAGCTCCCTGGCCCAGCGTGTAATGAGCTGCCCGTGGATCACGCGATCGTCAATGCGTACAAAAGAAATACTCATATGCGGCTCCTTAAAAATCGTCTGTCTGTGCAGTATCTGCCGGTTTCGCCTGTACCAGCGTCGGCAGAGTAATTTCGATAAGCTGCCCGGCAGCCTGATGAACATCGCGAGCCATCATCACCTCATCGGTTTGCAGCAGCATCGGGAAGTTGACTCCAGCCACCACGGCGACCGGCGGCTGCGTATGTGGGTTAAGCGCGGCCTCACAGGCCACGTTCCACGGCGTGCCGCTTTGCATGTCGCACAGCACCAGCACGCCGTCAGCGTTGACGCTTGCCGCTTCCAGTGTGGAGATGAAATCCTGCCGGAAGCCCTCTATTCCCGCCTGTTCGGTCAGACAAACGGTGTGTACGCCGGGGAGCTCGCCGTATACCATCCGGCCGCTCTCCAGCAGCGCGGCGGCTAACGGCCCATGAGTGGCGACAATAAAATGAATCATCGTTAGCTCCTTACCCAGGCTTTGATAGTCGCGAGGGGGTGTCCGGAAGCACGGGCTGAAGGTGAAATGCGATAGTCACCTACGCTTGCCGGAATGATGAAGGTTTCGGCGTAATGGACGGTAAACGGCTCAAATGCACCGGTTGGGCTGTCGACAATTGCTTCGTCGCCCTCTACCAGATTCAGCACGTTCACGCCGCCGCCGGTGTGGTGCAAAACGGGTTCGCTAAACCAGTGGCGGCGGGTTTCGATAAATTCACGCTCGTGCAGGCCAGTACGCTCTTCACGCCAGCCGTTTCCTTCCGCGACAGGTTCGAACTGATTCACCAGATGCTGATGAACCCACTGCGCGTCGCGCTGCCAGTCGATCACCTTTTCACCGTGCTCCAGGTGTACCGGGCGCGGCAGCCCGTCCAGGCCCAGGCGGCCCCAGTCCCACAGTTTGAAGGTGAAAATATACGGCGTAGCGCTGATCTCCAGCACCATGGTTCCCGCGCCGGAGCAGTGCACCGTCCCAGCCGGGATCAGGAAATGGTCGTGCTTTTTCGCCGGGATCTGATTAACGAAGCGGTCGTCATCAAACGGTTTTTCACCGCGACCCGCGCGCCTGAGATCGTCCATCATGGCCTCAGGGTCTGTGCCGGTTTTGGTCCCCAGATAGACGATGGCACCCGGCTCCGCTTCCAGAATGTAATAACTCTCATCCTGGGTATAGTGCATCCCAAACTGCTGCTGGATGTACTCGGTAATGGGGTGGACCTGGAAGCTCAGATTCTGGCCACCCATGGTGTCGAGGAAGTCAAAACGGATCGGGAATTCCGCGCCGAAACGTGCGTGAACTTTCTCGCCCAGCAGAGCACGGGGCTCAAGCAAAACCAGATCCTGAGAGGGGATCTCGATCCGCACTGCGCCAAAACGCAGTAACAGGCTGTTCTCCTCGGGCACGCAGTCAAAACACCACGCGTAATTGGGTGCAGAGGGATCGAGATCGAATTGCTGTTTCATCCACTGGCCGCCCCAGACGCCAGGATCGAAAAAGGGCGCCACGCGGAAAGGCTGGGTGGTAGTTTGCTTCAGCCCGGCTCGCAGGGCCTCGCCGCTGACCATCGCGGGCTGGTTCGTCTGGGTTGTATCCAGTAAAAAATCGGTGCGCCTGAGCAGCGGTGTTTTGTGGCGATCGAAGACGCGCCATTCGACAAAAAAGGCGCGCTTGTAGCGACGAAGCATATCTTCCTGCTGATTATCTGCGCCCCAGTTCCCAGTCTCACCCCGGCGCATACGCTGCTGGATCTCCCAGCGCGGCAGATCGGCATACACCAGCACATCACCCGGATGGACAAGCGTCGCACCGGGTCCGTAGATCACAATCAGCCCCCCGGAACACTGGTTCACCTGAACCTGCAACGCCTCCAGACGCGCGGGATCGAAAAACTCTCCAAGCTGGTGGCAGGAGAGAACGCCAAAGACGCGATCGTCTGTGAGGTTGCGTGCCAGCATCTCATGAATGGCACACTCATCCCGTCGCGCCTGTTCAGCATTGATCGCCAGCGTCGGGCGTAGACGCGGCAGCACGTTCTCTTCAAGCTCGGTCATGCGCACGCCCGGATAGCAATCAATCACCAGCACCGTGCGGCTGCGCTGTTGGGTTTGTGACTCAAGAACGCGGGTTATTGCTTCCCAGCCTTGCCAGGCGCTGTCATCAAAACCCTGTATCGCCACCGTGGGGAATTTGTCGTAGGTTGTCATTGTATCCTCCGTAATCGTTATTTAAGGTTATTCGATTAACCGTATTTGAGAAGAGTGGTTAACGCGATTAACCCGCCATAAATGCGAATCGAATCCAGAACAACAGCGGTAATGTGAAGAGTCTCACAGGGAAAAATGCAAAAAACAGGTTATTCGATTAACCTGTAGTGATGATGAAGGAGACAACATGACGGGAATTACACTGGCCGATGTCGCGAAACGCGCCGGCGTGTCAACGGCGACGGTCTCAATGGTGCTCTGCAACAAAGGCCGCATTTCGCAAAGCACGCGCGAACGTGTGCTTAAGGCGCTGGATGAATCCGGCTATGTCTATAACCAGACGGCAGCCAATTTACGTAACCGCAGCAGTAACCAGGTCGGGCTGCTCTTGCACGATATCACCAACCCTTTTTATAGCGAGATGACGGCAGGGCTAAGTCATGAAATGGAGCGCCACGAGCTGATGCTTTTTCTGGCGAATAGCGAGGAATCGGCAGAGCGACAGCAAAAATTTGTTGATTCACTGATGCGTAATAACGTCGGCGGTATGGTGCTGTGTGCGGCTCGGGAAACGCCCCAGGCCTTTTTTGAGGGTCTGAAGCGGCGCAATATTCCGGCTATCATGGTTGTGCGCCCGCTGAACGATCCGGATTTTGATTTTGTCGGAACGGATAACTTCTTAGGCACGCAGATGGCGACGGAGCATCTGCTCAGAATGGGCCATCGGCATATTGCGTTCATTGGAGGGAGTCAGAATTCGGGCTCTCGGGCGCAGCGTATCGGGGGCTTTACCAGCAAGCTGCTGGAATACGGCGTGACGCCGAATCCTGCCTGGATCAGAACCTCACACGCCAGCCAAAGCGACGGCGCGCGCGTGGCAGAGGCGTTACTTCTCGAGCATCCACACATCAGTGCGGCAATTTGCTATCAGGATGTTGTGGCGCTGGGGGTGATGCAAAGCTTACGCAAGATGGGCCGTGAGCCGGGACGTGATTTTGCGCTGGTCGGTTTCGATGATATTACCGAAGCGGCTCTGGTGCAGCCCGCATTGACCACCGTATCGGTGGCGGCGAAAGAGATTGGTCGTAAGGCAGGGGAGTTACTTTACAGCCGCATACAGGGCAACGACGAACCCGCCAAACGAATCATTCTGCCGCCTGCGCTGGTGGTGCGGGAATCATGCGGTTTTCGCTGACGATCATGTCTTTCACTGATATCTCACCCTGTTTATCATTAAATTCTAATTATCGGCGTTTTCTGTGGCAGCCTGTGCAAAGGCTGGTTAATCTGAAAACGATTTACATCATTTTAACGTAAGAGAATAACTATGCATGATGCACAGATCCGCGTCGCCATTGCGGGCGCGGGTGGACGTATGGGCCGTCAGCTGATTCAGGCGGCACTACAGATGGATGGCGTGGCGCTTGGCGCGGCGCTGGAGCGTGAAGGTTCATCGCTTTTGGGAGCCGATGCAGGCGAGCTGGCAGGCGCAGGTCAGACGGGCGTTACCGTGCAGGGCAGCCTTGAGGCGGTGAAAGAAGACTTTGACGTGTTTATCGATTTTACCCGCCCTGAAGGCACGTTGGCTCACCTGGCGTTTTGCCGTCAGCACGGTAAAGGGATGGTGATTGGCACCACCGGTTTTGACGAGGCCGGTAAGCAAGCCATTCAGGATGCGTCCACTGAGATTGCGATTGTCTTTGCGGCAAACTTTAGCGTGGGGGTAAACGTCATGCTGAAATTGCTGGAGAAGGCGGCGAAGGTGATGGGCGACTATACCGACATTGAAATCGTCGAAGCGCACCATCGCCACAAAGTCGATGCTCCGTCAGGCACGGCGCTGGCGATGGGCGAAGCGATTGCGTGTGCAATGGATAAAGATTTGAAAGACATCGCGGTCTATTCTCGCGAAGGCCACACTGGCGAGCGCGTGCCTGGCACCATTGGGTTTGCCACCGTTCGCGCGGGTGATATCGTCGGTGAACATACCGCTATGTTCGCCGATATTGGCGAAAGGATCGAAATCACTCATAAAGCATCCAGCCGCATGACATTTGCAAACGGGGCGGTACGTTCGGCATTGTGGCTGAAAGGTAAGCGTAATGGTCTTTTTGACATGCGAGATGTCCTAGAACTCAACAATTTGTAAGCATTATTACCCTTCGTGATGTGGTTATTGCAGTCGTAATTACTTGATTGCATAGGGCAATATTTTATTGCCCTTTTATTTTGTCTATTTGTGGTGTTTATTGTGTCTAACTGATTTAAAGTAAGTGTTTTCTCGATAATTTCTGTTGCTGAACTGTAAATTTTGACCATTTGGTCCACTTTTTATTCCTGCAAGACGTTTCTTTCTATTAAACTGCATACGCAAGCGGTTTCCACAGTGATTTAGTTGATCTTTTTGCCGCTTAATCTGAGTTCAGACCGCCAGGCTTGCAAAAGAATATACAAAACTCCCGTTTTAAGTTGACTTTTACATGGCAAATCCCCAGAATGCCGCCGTTTGCCAAAAATCCGCTGGCAACACATTTGCATTGATCCATGACATGGTTATGAATTAATATGCAAATAAAGTGAGTGAATATTCTCTGGAGGGTGTTTTGATTAAGTCAGCGCTATTGGTTCTGGAAGACGGAACCCAGTTTATCGGTCGAGCCATAGGGGCAACGGGTTCGGCGGTTGGGGAAGTCGTTTTCAATACTTCAATGACCGGTTATCAAGAAATCCTCACTGATCCTTCCTATTCTCGCCAAATCGTTACTCTTACTTATCCTCATATCGGCAATGTCGGCACCAATGCGGCTGACGAAGAATCCTCTCAGGTACATGCGCAAGGCCTGGTCATTCGCGACCTGCCGCTGATTGCCAGCAACTTCCGCAACACCGAAGACCTCTCTTCTTACCTGAAGCGCCACAACATTGTGGCGATTGCCGATATCGATACCCGTAAGCTGACGCGTCTGCTGCGCGAGAAGGGTGCACAAAACGGTTGTATCATCGCAGGGGATAACCTCGATGCGACGCTGGCGCTGGAAAAAGCGAAAGCCTTCCCGGGACTGAACGGTATGGACCTGGCGAAAGAAGTGACCACCGCTGAAGCCTACAGCTGGACGCAGGGAAGCTGGACGCTGGAAGGCGACCTGCCGGAAGCGAAACCGGAAAGCGAGCTGCCGTTCCACGTGGTGGCCTACGATTTTGGCGCCAAGCGCAACATCCTGCGTATGCTGGTTGACCGTGGCTGCCGCCTGACGGTGGTTCCGGCGAAAACCTCTGCTGAAGATGTTCTGAAGATGAACCCGGACGGCATCTTCCTCTCTAACGGTCCTGGCGACCCGGCGCCGTGCGACTACGCTATCGACGCCATCAAGTCCTTCCTTGAAACCGACATCCCGGTATTCGGCATCTGTCTCGGCCATCAGCTGCTGGCGCTGGCGAGCGGAGCGAACACCGTCAAGATGAAGTTTGGCCACCACGGTGGTAACCACCCGGTGAAAGATATCGACAACAACACGGTGATGATCACCGCGCAGAACCACGGCTTCGCTGTGGATGAAGCGACGATGCCAGCTAACCTGCGCGTGACGCATAAGTCACTGTTCGATGGTACCTTGCAGGGTATCCATCGCACCGATAAGCCTGCGTTCAGCTTCCAGGGCCACCCTGAAGCCAGCCCGGGCCCACACGATGCCGCGCCGCTGTTCGATCACTTCATCGAACTTATCGAGCAATACCGTAAGACCGCTAAATAATCAGGAGCTGAGAAGACCATGCCAAAACGTACAGACATAAAAAGCATCCTGATCCTTGGCGCTGGCCCGATTGTCATCGGCCAGGCCTGCGAATTCGACTACTCCGGCGCGCAGGCGTGTAAAGCCCTGCGTGAAGAGGGTTACCGTGTCATCCTGGTAAACTCTAACCCGGCCACCATCATGACCGACCCGGAAATGGCGGATGCGACCTACATCGAGCCGATTCACTGGGAAGTGGTACGCAAAATTATCGAGAAAGAGCGTCCGGACGCGGTGCTGCCGACCATGGGCGGCCAGACGGCGCTGAACTGTGCGCTGGAGCTGGAGCGTCAGGGCGTGCTGGAAGAGTTCGGCGTGACCATGATCGGTGCGACCGCCGACGCGATTGATAAAGCAGAAGACCGTCGCCGCTTCGACGTGGCAATGAAAAAAATTGGCCTTGATACCGCACGTTCCGGTATCGCGCACAATATGGAAGAAGCGCTGGCCGTTGCGGCTGAAGTGGGTTATCCGTGCATTATCCGCCCTTCCTTCACCATGGGCGGCACCGGCGGCGGCATTGCCTACAACCGCGAAGAGTTTGAAGAGATTTGCGAGCGCGGCCTGGATCTCTCCCCAACCAAAGAGTTGCTGATTGATGAATCGCTGATTGGCTGGAAAGAGTACGAGATGGAAGTGGTGCGTGATAAAAATGACAACTGCATCATCGTCTGCTCCATCGAAAACTTCGACGCGATGGGGATCCACACCGGTGACTCCATCACCGTTGCGCCAGCTCAGACGCTGACCGACAAAGAGTACCAAATCATGCGTAACGCCTCGATGGCGGTACTGCGTGAAATCGGCGTGGAAACCGGCGGCTCTAACGTGCAGTTCTCGGTGAACCCGAAAACCGGCCGTCTGATTGTTATCGAAATGAACCCGCGTGTGTCCCGTTCCTCCGCGCTGGCCTCCAAAGCCACCGGCTTCCCGATTGCGAAAGTGGCGGCGAAACTGGCGGTGGGTTACACCCTTGACGAGCTGATGAACGATATCACCGGTGGCCGCACGCCAGCGTCCTTCGAACCGTCCATCGACTACGTTGTGACCAAAATTCCACGCTTTAACTTCGAGAAATTCGTCGGTGCCAACGACCGTCTGACTACCCAGATGAAATCCGTTGGTGAAGTCATGGCGATTGGCCGCACGCAGCAGGAATCCCTGCAAAAAGCGCTGCGCGGCCTGGAAGTGGGCGCGACCGGCTTTGACCCGAAAGTCAGCCTGGACGACCCGGAAGCACTGACCAAAATCCGCCGCGAGCTGAAAGACGCGGGCGCAGAGCGTATCTGGTACATTGCCGATGCCTTCCGCGCGGGCCTGTCCGTCGACGGCGTATTTAACCTGACTAACATTGACCGCTGGTTCCTGGTGCAGATTGAAGAGCTGGTGCGTCTGGAAGAGAAAGTGGCGGAGCTGGGCATCAACGGCCTGGACGCAGACTTCCTGCGCATGTTGAAGCGTAAAGGCTTCGCCGATGCGCGTCTGGCTAAGCTGGCGGGCGTGCGTGAAGCGGAAATCCGCAAGCTGCGCGACCAGTACGACCTGCACCCGGTCTACAAGCGCGTGGACACCTGTGCGGCTGAATTCTCGACCGATACCGCATACATGTACTCCACCTATGAAGAGGAGTGCGAAGCGAACCCGTCCGTCGACCGCGACAAGATTATGGTGCTGGGCGGCGGTCCAAACCGTATCGGCCAGGGCATCGAGTTTGACTACTGCTGCGTACACGCCTCACTGGCGCTGCGCGAAGACGGTTACGAGACCATTATGGTCAACTGTAACCCGGAAACCGTCTCGACCGACTACGACACTTCCGACCGCCTCTACTTCGAGCCGGTCACCCTGGAAGACGTGCTGGAAATCGTGCGCATCGAGAAGCCAAAAGGCGTGATCGTGCAGTACGGCGGCCAGACTCCGCTGAAGCTGGCGCGCGCGCTGGAAGCAGCAGGTGTGCCGGTTATCGGCACCAGCCCGGATGCGATTGACCGTGCGGAAGACCGCGAGCGTTTCCAGCAGGCGGTTGACCGTCTCAAACTGAAACAGCCGGCGAACGCCACCGTGACCGCAATTGAAATGGCCGTTGAGAAAGCGAAAGAGATCGGCTACCCGCTGGTGGTGCGTCCATCCTACGTACTGGGCGGCCGCGCGATGGAAATCGTCTACGACGAAGCGGACCTGCGTCGCTACTTCCAGACGGCGGTGAGCGTTTCCAACGATGCGCCTGTGCTGCTCGACCGCTTCCTCGACGACGCGGTTGAAGTCGACGTGGATGCCATCTGCGACGGCGAAAGGGTGCTGATTGGCGGCATCATGGAGCACATCGAGCAGGCGGGCGTGCACTCCGGTGACTCCGCCTGTTCTCTGCCAGCGTACACCCTGAGCCAGGAGATTCAGGACGTAATGCGCCAGCAGGTGCAGAAGCTGGCCTTCGAGCTTCAGGTTCGCGGCCTGATGAACGTTCAGTTCGCGGTAAAAGACAACGAAGTCTATCTGATTGAAGTCAACCCGCGTGCGGCGCGTACCGTACCGTTCGTCTCCAAAGCGACCGGTATTCCGCTGGCGAAAGTGGCGGCGCGCGTGATGGCTGGCCAGACGCTGGCTCAGCAGGGCGTCACGAAAGAAATTATCCCGCCTTACTACTCGGTGAAAGAGGTGGTACTGCCGTTCAACAAATTCCCGGGCGTTGACCCGCTGTTAGGGCCAGAGATGCGCTCTACCGGGGAAGTGATGGGCGTTGGCCGTACCTTCGCAGAAGCGTTTGCGAAAGCGCAGCTGGGCAGTAGCTCCACCATGAGAAAATCTGGCCGTGCGCTGCTCTCCGTTCGCGAAGGCGATAAAGAGCGCGTGGTTGACCTGGCTGCCAAGCTGCTGAAACAGGGCTTCGAGCTGGACGCCACTCACGGTACGGCGATTGTGTTGGGTGAAGCGGGTATCAACCCGCGTCTGGTGAACAAAGTGCATGAAGGTCGTCCGCACATTCAGGACCGCATTAAGAATGGCGAGTACACCTACATCATTAACACCACCGCAGGTCGCCAGGCGATTGAAGACTCCAAACTGATTCGCCGCAGCGCGCTCCAGTACAAAGTGCATTACGACACCACCCTGAACGGCGGTTTCGCGACGGCCATGGCGCTGAATGCGGATGCCACCGAGAAGGTGATTTCGGTGCAGGAAATGCACGCTCAGATTAGCAAGTAACACACATTGCCCGGTGCCATCCGGTTACCGGGCAATTTTCCCATCTTAAGAACCTTCTGGTTTTTCATCCGCTTTCAGTCAGTTAGCCTAAAATAGTTAGGTCGATAACGAAAATTCAACTGAGAGCAGGGGAATACACCATGCAAAATAAACTACTGATCGCTTCCGTTCTGGCTGCCACCGCAATGTTCACCGTGGCGGGCTGTTCGTCCAATCAGGCCGTAAAAACCACCGATGGCAAAACGATTGTTACTGACGGGAAACCGCAGGTGGATGACGATACCGGTCTGGTATCGTACAAAAACGCCGAAACCGGTCAAACTGAACAGATTAACCGTGACCAGGTTAAATCAATGGGCGAGCTGGATAACTAAAAAAAAGCAGTGGCACATGCCACTGCTTTTTTGCTTCAGGATGATCGATTACCAGCGATGGTTTAACAAAATATGACCGCCGTAGGCGGCATAGCTGTTTTCACCCCACTCGCCGCTGGCACGAAGGGAGATCGTCGTGGTTTCGTTCAGGTTGCCGGTTAAGCCCAACTCTAACTGACCACGATCTTCCGGCGTATCGTTGCTGACGGTCTCGTCGTTGAATGCCAGATCGTTTTGACCAGCACCTTTCAACCAGTTAACCGCAACGTACGGCTGCCAGGCCTTGACGTCCTTCTGCTGGAAGTAGCTTGCTTTAACGCCGAGACGACCAAAGACGCTGTCATTGTCCAGGGTAGTGACGCGTACGCCGTCGCGATCGGTATGATTTTCCTGATCGAGATAGCTGTAAATCACCTGCGCCTGCGGCTCGATCTTCCAGGTGCGTTCATTTTCAGACTGGATTATCCACGCGTGGCCGACTTCAACAGACGCGGCGAAACCTTCACTATCGTAGTCTTCATCGTTGCGATTGCTGGTGACGTTGTTGTTGTACCAGCTGTAAGCGGCCCAGGTATCAACGTAGCTGCCCAGACGTAATTTCTGATCTTCCTGCCAGGTGGCGTACAGCCCAACATTGAAGCCATCAACCTTACCCTGTGCGTCACGTACGTTGTGCTTCGCATCAGAGTGGGTCTTCGCCTGGCCTGCACCGAACATCCCGCCAGCACGCAGGATACCGTTATCCATTGGCTTGCTCATGAAATCGCTGCCGACTTGCAGTACGGTGGTGGTGGTGTCGTAGCTGACTTTATCGCCACCCGCATCGTTCTCGTGATAGCGACCCTTAACGAATGGAAGGGACTTCCCCTGATTATGCGCCTGATTAACTCTTGTGCAATCATGGGGTAAACACAACCCCGGAGGGATTCGTTATGACCATTACTACTGTCGGTATCGATCTTGCTAAAAATGTGTTCGCTGTTCATTGCGTTGACCAGAATGGCAAAACCGTTCTGGTTAAATCCAGAGTAACCCGCGCAGCTCTTCCCGGGCTGATTGCTGGTTTGCCGCCCTGTGTTATCGGGATGGAGGCGTGCTCCGGGGCTCATTACTGGGCAAGACTGTTTCGGCAGTATGGTCATGAGCCGCGTCTGATGGCCGCTAAATTTGTATCGCCTTACCGCATGGCTGGTAAATCAGGGAAAAATGATGCAGCTGATGCTCAGGCTATCTGCGAGGCGGTTCGTCGCCCACATATGCGGTTTGTGCCGGTTAAGGATGAGAGCCAGCAGGCAATGCAGTGTCTGCATCGTACCCGACAGGGTTTTATCGAAGAGAAAACAGCAACATATAATCGTCTCCGGGGGTTGATATCTGAATTCGGCGTTATCGCCCCACAAAGTACAGATGCCCTGCGCCACATAGTTTTTGAGCAGAAGAATTCTTTACCACTTCAGGTTCAGCAATGTGTTGATGATTTGCTGGAGCACGTTGCTCGCATTGAAGATAACATCGCTGAATATGACCGAATTTTGTCCCGCATGGCCAAAACAGATCATCGCAGTCAGCGGCTGATGGAATTGAAGGGCGTTGGCCCCACAACGGCCTGTGCGCTGGTCGCCAGTATCGGTAATGCACATGATTTTAAGAATGGGCGCCAGCTGGCAGCCTGGCTGGGACTGACACCATCGCAGTACAGCAGCGGCGGAAAGTCGAAGCTTGGCAGGATAACGAAAGCTGGCGATTCGTATCTGAGAACACTTCTGGTTCAGGGTGCCCGCTCGGTACTGATCGGGGCGGAGAAAAGGACTGATTTATTCAGTCGTTGGGTCTGCTCACTGGTCGAACGCAGAGGATACTGGCGCGCTGTTGTTGCCATCGCTGCCAAAAATGCAAGACTGTGCTGGGCATCATTGCATTACGGTGATGATTTCAGGTTGTACTCAGCCAGCTAAAGTACAAAGCTGTATGACCATCTGTTCTGCAACTCGTTGATGATAAAGGGTTAGACCCCGTGAGGTATATCTGCTTATTGTACAGGGCAAGTGTACCCGACTAACGAACTAGAGCCTCACGAGCGTCTTTCATCAGGGTCCGAATCGATGACGATTCATCATGACCGTTTATAGTACCGCAGTCTCTCCCCTTTATTTTTTTACTATAGTGCAGACAGAAACCGTAAACACCGGCGTTGACATGCCGGGGAAGCCCTTATAGTACATCCAGGTGTTCAGGTCGTCTTCATTGCGGAAGGTGATCTGGTCGCGATCGTCACGCTTATGCAGGAACATGCCCTGTGCGGCAAGGTAGTTACCTAAGTAAGCACCCACTTCAGGTGCCATGACTTCCGGAGCATTGTTACCGCCGTTGTCAGTGTTGCCGCCGTTATCGGTGCTGCCGCCGTTATCGGTGCTGCCGCCGTTATCGGTGTTGCCGCCGTTATCGGTGCTGCCGCCGTTATCGGTGCTGCCGCCGTTATCGGTGTTGCCGCCGTTGTCGGTGTTGCCACCATCATCGGTGTTGCCACCGTTATCGGTGTTACCGCCATTGTCGGTGTTGCCACCATCATCGGTGTTGCCGCCGTTGTCGGTGTTATCGCCATCATCAGTATTGCCACCGTCATCGGTGTCGTCGGAAGGCTCATCAGAAGGCGTCGCCTTTGATTCCAGATACCAGTTGCCGTCACTGTGCTGGTAGAGGCTATATTCCCAGGCGCCTGCAACGACCGGTTTTGCCAGCGTCAGTTGGGCTTCGGAACTGCCGCCGATGCTGACAATTTCCATACCGTTAATGGTTTGCGCGCCTGCGCCGCCAATGTTGGTGATGCTGATGCCAGACTGACCGAAGCTGCTACCCGTAATAGTGAGGTGATCAGTTGGTGAATTATCTTCACCCAGGGTGCTGTTCATCACGATCTGGCTACCGTCAGAGCCGGTGTAGTCGCCATTAATCGTAAAATTATTGCCAACGCTCTTATTAGCCGCACTGAGTAACAGCGTGCCGCCATTAGTCACGTTGCCGTTGATGGTATCGACGCCGGAAGCGCTGAGCGTGGAGTTACCCTGGACTGCATTCCATGCCGCCAGCGTACCGCCGCTAAGAACCGCGATGTTGTTGTTCACTTCGCCTGCGGTGGCAAAGGTCGCGCCATTTTCAACGGTAACGGTGGCGTTACTGCCCTTGACGCCGAGCGTTGCGCCGGTGGAGACCAGCGTGGTGCCGCCGTGCAGAACCGTATCCCCTGTATAGCTATTTTTGCCCGTCAGGGTCAGGGTGTTGGAATCAACTTTTTCGACGTTACCGCTACCGGTCATGTCGGTGGCGAAAGTGAAATCGCTTCCCTGGTTAAAAATGACGGTACCGTTGTTGGTGAGCCCACCGCTGAGGGTCGCGGTTTTTTCGCCATCGCCCAGTTGCAACGAAGCATCTTTGGCCACCCGTGTATTACCGGTATTCGATACCGCGCCTGACAGGGTTAACGCGCCCGTGTCTATCAGCAAGGAATCGCCAGAGCCAATAATATCGAGATCGCCCGACAGCGCCCAATTTTCGCCCATCATTTTTATACTGGCAAAACCGTCGCCTTCGTTCAGACCCACAAAGTTACTGTCTTCCGTACCGGTGCCGATCAGGGTGAGAGTGTTTCCCGTGGAATTGGTGGAAATAACGTCACCGATAAGAGTGGAACCCGTATCAAGCACCAGGGTGTTATTTTTATTGCTGGCAAACATAACAGCGGCTGTATCACCACTAATCGTTCCGCTATTCGTGATATCTACTTTTGCATTATTCGTTACATTAAAACCGTATTGCGCACCCTGCACGTTACCAGTATTTATGACCTTAGTGTTACCCTCGCTCAGAGCGATTCCATCATTCGCTGTGCCAGTGATCGTACCCGCATTATTAATGGCAACGCCTGCAAGTGCGTTCAGGCCAGTTTTACCTTTAATAACTCCGGTTGTGCTATTTGAAATACTTACAGCCGATGAGTTTTCACTAACGAATATACCATCCTCAAAAGCGGTTATATTCCCACGGTTGCTAATTTCACCTTGCATTGATTCAATACTAATAGCTGTAGCCGATTTCGATGTGATGGCGGCACCTTCCTCGTTATTCACCACAACACGTTGCGCGGCAGTATTTATATCCAGGCCAGTTTCCCTACCGGAAATATTCCCTTCGTTAGTGATATTATTGATAGTAAACCCAGTGACAGATACCGCCGCTTCACTATCTGCGGAAGATATCGTCACGTCTTTATTAATAACATATTCAGCATCGGCTGAGAAATCTTGAGGAACAGAAGTTGATTGGTCAATCGTTGCAGAAAACGCAACCGCAGGGGTGCATATCAACAAGGCAGGAAATATCTTTCCCAGAGTTTTGGTTGTATTATTTAATTGGGAGGGTTTGTTGCTCATGTACACATCCATTTGAGTGAGAAGGAATATTCGACACGTGTGTGAAACGTATATCGATCGCCTAAATAATGAGCTCAAAACAAAGAGCGTAAAATTATTATTTTTTCAATGGGTTATGTACAGACTGTTTTATTAAAGAATGACTTAAGGTCCTCTAAAAATATCTGTTGGCAATATGAGTTGTTACTATTATTTTGCGGCATGAATTTGTCGTACGCGTCGTTTTCTTTCTTTAGCGCCGTAATCGCTGTTAAGGTGGTGATGATTGCCAATACTTGCGATTTACTTTGAAGCGTAAGATGACCCCTTTAAGTCGGGGTGGTAACTGTCTACACTCATTGCTACAAGAAAAGTAAAAGACGGGCATATACATGATTCTGATAATTTATGCGCACCCCTATCCGCAGCACTCGCATGCGAATAAGCGGATGCTTGAGCAGGCAAGGACGCTTGAAAACGTAGAGATACGTTCCCTCTATCAACTCTATCCTGATTTCAATATCGATGTCGCCGCCGAACAGGAGGCGCTCTCCCGTGCCGATCTGATCGTCTGGCAGCATCCGATGCAGTGGTACAGCACGCCTCCGCTGCTGAAATTGTGGATCGACAAAGTTTTCTCCCACGGTTGGGCATATGGACACAACGGCAACGCGCTTCAGGGCAAAAGCCTGATGTGGGCTGTTACCACCGGCGGGGGGGAAAGCCACTTTGAGATTGGCGCCTTCCCCGGATTTGACGTGCTGGCGCAGCCGCTCCAGGCTACTGCCCTTTACTGCGGTCTGAACTGGCTTCCGCCTTTTGCGATGCACTGTACCTTTGTCTGCGACGATGAAACCTTGCAGGCGCAGGCTCGTCACTACAAACAACGTTTACTTGAGTGGCAGGAGACGCACAATGGATAGCCATACGCTGATACAGGCGCTGATTTACCTCGGCGCGGCGGCATTAATTGTGCCCGTGGCGGTTCGTCTGGGGCTGGGCTCGGTGCTCGGCTATCTGATTGCCGGGTGTGTGATTGGCCCCTGGGGCTTTCGGCTGGTGACGGATGCCGAGTCGATCCTGCATTTTGCGGAGATCGGCGTGGTGCTGATGCTGTTTGTGATTGGTCTGGAGCTGGATCCGCAGCGGCTGTGGAAACTGCGCGCCTCGGTGTTTGGCGGAGGCGCCCTGCAAATGCTGGCCTGCGGTCTGCTGTTGGGCGGGTTCTGCATTCTGCTGGGGATGGAGTGGAAAGTCGCAGAGCTGATCGGCATGACGCTGGCGCTCTCCTCGACGGCGATTGCCATGCAGGCAATGAACGAGCGTAATCTGACGGTGTCGCAAATGGGGCGCAGCACCTTCTCCGTACTGTTGTTCCAGGATATTGCCGCCATCCCGCTGGTGGCGATGATCCCGCTGCTGGCAGCCAGCGGCGCATCAACGACGCTGGGAGCATTTGCCTTATCAGCGCTGAAGGTTGCCGGTGCGCTGGCGCTGGTTGTTCTGCTTGGTCGCTACGTAACGCGTCCGCTGCTGCGCTTTGTTGCTCGCTCTGGCCTGCGCGAAGTATTCAGCGCCGTTGCGTTATTCCTGGTGTTTGGTTTTGGATTGCTGCTGGAAGAGGCCGGGCTGTCGATGGCAATGGGCGCCTTCCTCGCGGGGGTCTTACTGGCAAGCTCCGAATACCGTCACGCGCTGGAAAGCGATATCGAGCCGTTTAAAGGATTGCTGCTGGGGCTGTTTTTCATCGGCGTCGGGATGTCTATCGACTTCGGGACGCTGGTAACCCATCCGCTGCGCATCATCATTCTGCTGGTGGGTTTCCTGGTCATTAAAATGGCGATGCTGTGGCTGATTGCCCGCCCGTTAAATGTGCCAAAACCGCAACGCCGCTGGTTTGCCGTGCTGCTGGGGCAGGGGAGTGAGTTTGCTTTCGTGGTCTTTGGCGCAGCGCAGATGGCAAATGTACTTGATCCGGAATGGGCAAAAGCGCTGACGCTGGCGGTTGCGCTGTCGATGGCCGCAACGCCGATCCTGCTGGTGCTGCTGACGCGTCTGGAGAAAACGGGAAGCGAACAGGAGCGAGAAGCCGATGAGATCGACGAGGAGCAGCCGCGGGTGATCATCGCCGGATTTGGCCGCTTCGGGCAGATTACTGGCCGTTTACTGCTCTCCAGCGGTGTCAAAATGGTCATTCTCGATCACGATCCTGACCATGTCGATACGCTGCGTAAATTCGATATGAAAGTGTTTTACGGTGATGCGACCCGCGTCGATCTGCTGGAATCCGCCGGGGCGGCGAAAGCCGAGGTGTTGATTAATGCCATTGACGATCCAGAGACCAGTATGCAGATGGTTGAGCTGGTCAAAGAGCATTTTCCGCATCTGACCATTATCTCCCGTGCGCGCGATGTGGATCACTACATCCAGCTGCGTCAGGCGGGTGTGGCAGCCCCTGAACGTGAAACCTTCGAAGGGGCGCTCAAATCTGGCCGCATGGCGCTGGAAAGCCTGGGGCTTGGCGCGTATGAGGCACGTGAGCGTGCCGATCTGTTCCGCCGTTTTAATCATGAGATGGTGGAAGAGATGGTGGCGATGGCGAGCAGTACGGCAACCGAACGCGCTGCGGTGTTTAAACGCACCAGCACCATGCTGACGGAGATCATCAACGAGGATCGTAATCATCTGTCGCTGGTTCAGCGCCACGGCTGGCAAGGAACGGAAGAGGGCAAGCATACTGGTGATCCTGCGGATGAACCGGAGAGTAAACCCTCTGCGTGAAGTGGAGTTGCCAGCAATATTAAAAAATTTCTAATTCTTTACCCTGCCGCCAGTCGACGAAAGATTAAGCTTTCCGTATAGTGGCGGCAATTTTTTGCATCCGGGAAATTTTCAATGATCAGTCTGATTGCAGCGCTGGCGGTAGACCGCGTTATCGGCATGGAAAACGCCATGCCGTGGAACCTGCCTGCCGATCTCGCATGGTTTAAACGTACTACGTTAAACAAGCCGGTAGTGATGGGCCGCCTGACCTGGGAGTCGATTGGTCGTCCGCTGCCGGGTCGTAAGAATATTGTGATCAGTAGCCAGCCGGGCACTGACGATCGCGTTCAGTGGGTTAAGTCCGTAGATGAAGCCATTGCCGCCTGCGGCGATGCCGAAGAGATCATGGTGATCGGCGGGGGGCGTGTGTATGAGCAGTTCCTGCCAAAAGCGCAGAAACTGTATCTGACGCACATTGATGCGGAAGTGGAAGGGGATACCCATTTCCCGGATTACGATCCGGACGAGTGGGAGTCCGTATTCAGTGAGTTTCACGATGCGGATGCGCAGAACTCACACAGCTACTGCTTCGAAATTCTGGAACGTCGTTAACGGTTTTATCCTCTCCCCGAAGGGAGAGGATAAATATCTTCAGGAGGCGACTGCCTCACCCTCGCCTAAGTCCAGCTGTCGGTTGGATGGCTGCACAAAGTAAGTTTTATCTTCCCAGCGTAAGCAGGTTAAATCCCCGCCCCAGCAGCATCCGGTATCCAGCGCATAGATATTTTCCGGGGTGCCTTTTCCTTCCAGCGATGCCCAGTGTCCAAATACCACACTGTATTCGTTTGTCACGGGGCCCGGAATCGCAAACCATGGCTTAAGCGGCGCAGGGGCATTTTCAGGCGTATCTTTGCAATACATATCCAGTTGCCCGTTCGGGAAGCAGTAGCGCATCCGCGTAAAAGCATTGGTGATAAAACGCAGTCGCGCCAGGCCGCTGAGGTCATCACTCCAGTTATTCGGCATGTCGCCATACATCGCATCCAGGAAGAACGGATAGGAGTCGCTCGCCAGCACCGCTTCGGCGTCGCGCGCGCAGGTTTTTGCCGTCTCAAGATCCCACTGAGGCGTGATGCCGGCATGCGCCATCACCAGCTTTTTCTCTTCGTCAATCTGTAGCAGCGGCTGGCGACGCAGCCAGTTGAGCAACTCATCGGCATCCGGTGCTTCCAGCAGGGGGGTAATGCGATCTTTCGGCTTATTACGGCTGATCCCGGCGTATACGGCCAGCAGATGCAGATCGTGGTTGCCCAGCACCATGCGCACGCTGTCACCCAGCGATTTGACATAGCGGAGGACGTCCAGGGAACCGGGACCGCGCGCCACTAAGTCGCCCGTCAGCCAGAGCGTGTCCTGCCCGGGGGTGAAGTCGACCTGTTTTAATAATGCGATCAGTTCATCGTAGCAACCGTGAACGTCGCCAATCAGATATGTAGACATTAGATTAATGAATAAGTGTAGGTACGGCGAGACGGAATACGGGAATAGCAATGCGGAAAGCATTGCCGTCGGCATCGACCATTTCATAATGGCCTTGCATGGTACCCAGCGGCGTTTCAATTACCGCGCCGCTGGTGTACTGATACTCTTCGCCAGGGGCGATATGGGGTTGTTCACCGACCACACCTTCGCCCTGGACTTCAATTTCACGGCCATTGCCGTTGGTGATAAGCCAGTAGCGCCCGAGCAGTTGCACAGGCATCCGCCCCAGATTGCGAATGGTTACGGTATAAGCAAAGACAAAACGTTCTTCATCCGGTGTGGATTGGGACTCAATGTAGACGCTTTGAACCTGAACACAGACGCGGGGCGAATCAATCATGGCTTAGCTCTCCTTCGGCGGCGCATTGTCGCTGATGTAATTAGCCAGCTTGCAGTACTGCTCTACGGAAATATTTTCCGCACGCATTGCCGGGTCGATGCCCAACTCAGCTAATACGTCAACGGTAAACAGATTGCCAAGGCTGTTACGAATCGTTTTACGGCGCTGGTTAAAGGCTTCTGTCGTGATACGGCTCAGCACGCGCAGGTCTTTGACCGGGTACGGCATCGTTTTATGTGGCACCAGGCGCACAACCGCAGAATCTACCTTTGGCGGTGGCGTGAATGCGGAAGGCGGTACTTCTAATACCGGGATCACGTTGCAGTAATATTGCGCCATCACGCTTAAACGACCATACGCTTTACTGTTCGGCCCTGCAACCAGACGGTTAACGACCTCTTTTTGCAACATGAAGTGCATGTCGGCAATGGCATCAGTATAGCTAAACAGATGGAACATCAGCGGGGTGGAGATGTTGTACGGCAGGTTACCGAACACGCGCAGCGGCTGTCCCATTTTTTCTGACAGTTCGCCAAAGTTCATGGTCATCGCATCCTGCTGATAAATCGTCAGCTTCGGCCCGAGGAACGGGTGCGTTTGCAGACGCGCGGCCAGATCGCGGTCGAGTTCGATAACGGTCAGTTCGTCGAGGCGTTCGCCTACCGGCTCGGTCAGCGCGGCAAGACCCGGGCCGATTTCGACCATGGCCTGACCTTTCTGCGGATTAATGGCAGAAACGATACTGTCGATCACAAACTGATCGTTGAGGAAGTTTTGCCCGAAGCGTTTACGGGCTAAGTGGCCCTGATGGACTCGATTAGTCATTGAGTATTAACAATCATTTTGATGGCGAGATTAAGCGCCGTAATAAAACTGCCGACATCCGCTTTTCCCTGGCCTGCCAGATCCAGCGCAGTACCGTGGTCAACGGACGTTCGAATAAAGGGTAAACCGAGGGTGATATTCACCCCGCGGCCAAAGCCCTGGTATTTTAGCACGGGCAGACCCTGATCGTGGTACATCGCGAGTACGGCGTCGGCATTATCCAGGTATTTGGGCTGGAAAAGGGTGTCGGCAGGCAGAGGCCCGCTGAGGTTCATCCCCTTCGCCCGCATCTCCTCAAGCACCGGAATGATGGTGTCGATCTCTTCGGTGCCCATATGTCCGCCCTCACCCGCGTGCGGATTCAGGCCGCAAACCAGCACATGCGGCTGCGGAATGCCGAATTTGGTTTGCAGATCGTGATGCAAAATGCCAATGATCTCACGCAGGAGTTCAGGCGTAATGGCATCCGGAATGGCTTTGATCGGCAGGTGCGTTGTTACCAGCGCAACGCGCATTGCTTCGGTTGCCAGCATCATCACCACTTTCGGGCTGTGCGAACGCTCTTCGAAAAATTCGGTATGCCCGGTAAACGGAATGCCCGCGTCATTGATCACGCCTTTATGCACCGGACCGGTGATCAGGGCGGCAAATTCGCCCTGAAGGCAACCGTCACAGGCGCGCGCCAGCGTCTCGACGACGTAGTGGCCGTTTTCAGTGTGTAACTCACCGGGGACAACAGGCGCACGGAGCGGAACAGAAAGCAGGGTGAGAGTACCCGCCTGCTGCGGTGCGGGCTGTTGGCCTTCAACGTAAGGGAGGAGCGTTAAAGGCAGACCGAGCAAGGCTGCCCGGTCTTGTAACAGTGTTGCATCTGCGCAGACAACCAACTCTACCGGCCAGCTGCGCTGGGCGAGCTGAACCACAAGGTCAGGCCCAATCCCGGCGGGTTCGCCGGGGGTGATCACAACACGATGCGGTTTCATCAGTTGCTCAACACTTTCACGTAAGCGCTGGCGCGTTGTTCCTGCATCCAGGTTGCGGCTTCTTCAGAGAACTTACGGTTAAACAGCATGCGATACGCACGGTCTTTCTGCGCCGCGTCGGTTTTATCCACGTTGCGCGTGTCCATCAGCTGGATCAGATGCCAGCCGAAGGAGGAGTGCACCGGCGCGCTCATCTGGCCTTTATTCAGCTTCATTAACGCATCGCGGAAAGCCGGATCGTAAATATCCGCTGCCGCCCAACCCAGGTCACCGCCCTGGTTTGCAGAGCCAGGATCCTGAGAGAACTCTTTTGCCGCTTTATCGAAGGTGGTTTTACCGCTCTTGATGTCTGCCGCGATCTGTTCCAGCTTCGCACGAGCCTGATCGTCAGTCATGATCGGAGACGGCTTAAGCAGGATATGACGCGCATGCACTTCGGTAACCGAAATGTTCTGGCTCTGGCCGCGCAGGTCGTTCACTTTCAGAATGTGGAAGCCCACACCGGAACGGATTGGACCGACGATGTCGCCTTTCTTCGCCGTGCTCAGCGCCTGGGCAAACAGGGATGGCAGCTCCTGAATACGGCCCCAGCCCATCTGGCCGCCTTTCAGCGCCTGCTGGTCAGCGGAATAGGTGATCGCCAGCTTGCCGAAGTCATCGCCATTACGCGCCTGCTCAACGATAGCGCGCGCCTGGCTTTCCGCCTCAGCCGCCTGATCGGAAGTTGGGTTTTCCGGCAGTGGGATCAGGATGTGGCTCAGGTTAAGCTCAGTGCTGGCATCATTCTGATTCCCCACTTGTTTTGCCAGGGCATCCACTTCCTGAGGCAGGATGGTGACGCGGCGACGGACTTCATTGTTACGCACTTCTGAAATCAGCATCTCTTTACGGATCTGATTACGGTAGGTGGCATAGCTGATGCCGTCATAGGCCAGGCGGCTACGCATCTGATCCGGGGTAATGTTGTTCTGCTTTGCAATGTTGGCGATCGCCTGATCGAGCTGCTCGTCAGAGATCGTCACGCCCATTTTCTGGCCCATCTGAAGAACAATCTGATCCATGATCAGACGCTCCAGGATCTGGTGGCGCAGCGTAGCGTCATCCGGAAGCTGTTGACCTGCTTCGCCCGAGTTGAGCTTTACAGATTTCATCAAACCGTCAACGTCACTTTCAAGCACGACGCCGTTGTTAACCACAGCCGCGACTTTATCGACAACCTGTGGGGCCGCGAAGCTGGTATTCGCAACCATAGCGACACCGAGTAGCAGCGTTTTCCAGTTCTTCATACTTTTTCCATTTCAATTAACCGCAAAGCGGATTACGTTGTAAATCAAGCACATTACAATGAACTACGATACGGCAGAATGTTCGAGCGCAGCATCTGCTGCGTGCCCAGACCGTAGTTAGAACTCAGGCCGCGCAACTCGATATTAAAGCCGATCACGTTATCATATTTGCCCTGACTGTTTTGCGTATCCCAGCCGTTAAGTTTGCGTTCGTAACCGACACGTATTGCGTAACAGCAGGAGTTGTATTGCAGACCCAGCATCTGGTCAGCAGGTTTTTGGGCATTCGTGTCATAGTAGTAGGCCCCGACGACTGACCAACGATCGGCGATCGGCCAGCTCGCGGCGGTACCCACCTGTGAAATACCGTCTTTGTATTGGTCTGTATTCGCATAGTTTGGCAGCGTCGCCTGGATATACTCCGGGTTGGCGTAACGGTACGTCAACTGCAACATGCGGTCTTCATCACGACGGTATTCGATGGCTGCGCTGCCCGTCGCGATATTGTCCAGTCGTGTATCGTACTGAACACCACCGCGCAGACCCCAACGATCCGTCATGCGCCAGTAGGTGTCGCCCGCCCATACCAGTGAGCCCGTTTTGTTGTCTTTCTCCCAGTTAATGTCGTCATCACCGGTACGAGACTCGGTGAAATAGTAGATTTGACCAACAGAAACGTTAAAACGTTCAACGGCAGCATCATCATATACGCGCGTTGTGACGCCAGTCGTTAACTGGTTAGCAGACGCAATACGGTCAAGCCCGCCGTAGGTACGGTCACGGAACAGGCCGCTGTAGTCTGATTGCAGGAAGGAAGAGTCGTAGTTTTGAATTTTGCTCTGATCGCGATAAGGCACGTACAGATACTGCATACGCGGCTCAAGCGTCTGGGTGTATCCATCGGCGAGAAGGCCCATATCACGTTCGAAGATCAGCTTCCCGTCCATTTTGAATTGCGGAAGCGTACGGTTTACCGACTCTTCAAGATCGGTGCCATAGCGTTTGTTATACCAGTCCAGATTTTTCTGCTGGTAGTGGGTGGCCATCAGCTTAGCTTCGGTATTCAGGCTCGCCCAGTCGTTTGACCACGGCAGATTGATCGTCGGCTCGATATGCAGACGCGTTGATTCCGGCATATCCGAGTTGGTGTTGACGAAATGGACCGCCTGAGCATAAACGCGCGTGTCGAAAGGACCCACATCGTTCTGGTACCAGTTCACGTCCAGCTGCGGCTCGGCACCATAGGTACTACGCGATTGTGTATCAAATACCTGGAACTGTTTGGTCGACACCGTCGCGTCAAAGTTCTCAATGGCGTAGCCCACGCTGAATTTCTGCGTGGCGTAACCGTCGGTACTGGAGCCGTATTTAGAATCAAAGTCGTTGAAGTAATACGGATCGCTGACTTTGGTGTAGTCGATGTTGAAACGCCACACCTGATCCAATACCCCGGCGTGCTTCCAGTAGTACATCCAGCGGTGCTTATCACCTTCGCTCGGATGCTCGTCCTGGAACACCTTATCTGATGGCAGATAATCAAATTCCATCAGACCCGCGCCCGCCTTGGTCAGATAGCGGAATTCGTTCTCCCACATGATGTTACCGCGCTTATGGATATAGTGCGGCGTGATCGTGGCGTCCATGTTGGGCGCAATGTTCCAGTAGTACGGCAGGTAGAACTCAAAGTAGTTCGACGTGCTGTACTTGGCGTTCGGGATCAGGAAACCTGAACGACGTTTGTCACCCACAGGCAGTTGCAGGTAAGGGCTATAGAAAATGGGCACCGGGCCGAGTTTAAAACGGGCGTTCCAGATCTCTGCAACCTGTTCTTCACGGTCGTGGATCACTTCACTGCCCACAACGCTCCAGGTATTTGACCCTGGCAAACAGGAGGTAAACGTGCCGTTTTCGAGAATGGTGTAGCGGTTTTCGCCGCGCTGCTTCATCAGGTCCGCGGTACCGCGCCCCTGACGACCGACCATCTGGTAATCACCTTCCCAGACGTTGGTGTCTTTGGTATTCAGATTCGACCAGGCTTTCGGACCTTTCAGGATGACCTGATTGTCGTCATAGTGCACATTACCCAGCGCATCCACCGTACGGACAGGCGCCTGAGCACCTTCCGGTTGCTTCTGGTGCAATTGCACTTCGTCAGCAAGCAGGCGACTGTTTCCCTGGTTAATATCGACATTGCCCGTAAAGGTCGCATTGTCAGGATAATTACCTTTTGCGCTGTCGGCATTAATGGTGACGGGTAAGTCATTCGTATCGCCTTTCACCAGTGGGCGATTGTAACTTGGGACGCCAAGCATACACTGCGAGGCGAGATCGGCTGCGAGCCCCTGTTGGCTATACAGGGCGGTGCCAATCATTGTGGCCAGAAGGGTGGGGATACGTTTTTTCATACGTTGTATTTTATTGTTCCGTCATCAGTGGCTACGGCTTACAAACGCTCAGAGACTATCTTACTCATCAGCGCAGTACCAGCGTTAATCCTGCCCGTTTGCGCGCCAGAGTGTTAGGCTCGCTATCGAATGACGAGTATGATAATGCAAATTATAGGCGATGTCCCTCAATTGACCGTGGCGCGACCACTGTAATGATGGCGTTGCGTCGGCCAGGAACATGACCATTCGGGGAGTATATGCAGTATTGGGGTAAAATAATCGGCGTTGCGTTCGCAATTATTATGGGTGCCGGATTCTGGGGCGTCGTTCTTGGCCTCATTATCGGCCATATGTTTGATAAAGCACGCAGCCGCAAAATGGCCTGGTTTGCCAACCAGCGCGAGCGCCAGTCACTCTTTTTCTCCACCACCTTCGAGGTGATGGGGCACTTAACCAAATCAAAAGGACGCGTAACGGAAGCCGATATTCAGGTGGCCAGCGTCTTTATGGATCGCATGAATCTGCACGGCGAATCCCGCATCGCGGCGCAGAATGCGTTTCGGATTGGTAAATCAGATCACTACCCGCTGCGTGAAAAAATGCGGCAGTTCCGTAGCATCTGTTTCGGGCGTTTTGATTTAATTCGGATGTTTCTGGAAATTCAAATCCAGGCCGCCTTCGCGGATGGCTCTCTGCATCCGAATGAACGGGACGTCCTGTATGTGATTGCTGAAGAGCTGGGCATTTCCCGCATGCAGTTCGATCAGTTCCTGCGCATGATGCAGGGCGGCGCGCACTTTGGCGGCGGTTATCAGCAGCAATCGTCCGGCGGCGGCTGGCAGCAGGCGCAGCGTGGCCCTACGCTTGAAGATGCCTGTAACGTCCTCGGCGTGAAGCCGTCTGACGATGTCACGACCATCAAACGCGCCTATCGTAAGCTGATGAGCGAGCACCATCCGGATAAGCTGGTGGCGAAAGGCCTGCCGCCAGAGATGATGGAAATGGCGAAACAAAAAGCGCAGGAAATCCAGAAAGCCTACGAGCTGATTAAAGAGCAGAAAGGTTTTAAATAAAAAAATGGCCCGACACAGTCGGGCCATTTTTTCAGAAGTCCACCGGGGCTTTGAACGTCATGGCGTTGCCGAAAGCAGGGTGGGTGATGGTGAGCGTCTGCGCATGCAGTTGCAGGCGCGGCGCTAACGCCAGCGCTTCCGGCGGCGCATAGAATCTGTCCCCCAGAATGGGGTGACCCATCGCAAGCATATGCACACGCAGCTGGTGGGAGCGCCCGGTAATCGGCTTCAGCAGGACGCGCGCGGTGTTATCCGGCGCGTACTCCAGCACTTCATACTCGGTTTGCGCGGCCTTGCCGGTTTCGTAACACACCTTCTGCTTTGGCCGGTTCGGCCAGTCGCAAATCAGCGGTAAATCCACCAGCCCTTCCGCCTGCGCCGGATGGCCCCAGACGCGCGCGACATACTGTTTCTTCGGCTCGCGCTCGCGGAACTGACGCTTCAGCTCGCGTTCTGCCACTTTATTCAGAGCCACCACAATCACGCCGCTGGTCGCCATATCCAGACGATGGACAGACTCGGCCTGGGGATAATCACGCTGGATACGCGTCATCACGCTGTCTTTATGCTCTTCCAGACGCCCCGGCACGGATAACAAGCCGCTCGGCTTGTTAACCACCATAATATGCTCGTCCTGATACAGAATGACCAGCCACGGATCCATCGGGGGATTGTAGGGCTCCATTACCATCTTGCGCTCCGCTTACTGATGCGTCACAACGATAAGACGCAGGGCGTCGAGACGCCATCCCGCCTGATTCAGGCTTTCCAGCACCTGCTGGCGGTTGCTCTCAATGGCGGCCAGCTCATCGTCACGAATGTTAGGGTTCACTGCTTTCAACGCTTCCAGACGCGACAGCTCGGCAGAAAGCTTCTCATCGGCTTCGCTACGCGCCGCATCGATCAGCACTCTGGCCGCTTTTTCGGCCTGGGCTTCACCCAGTTGCAGAATGGCATGCACGTCCTGCTGCACCGCATTCACCAGCTTACTGCCGGTATGGCGGTTCACCGCGCTCAGCTGACGGTTGAAGCTTTCAAACTCCACCTGGCCGGCCAGGTTCGTACCGTTTTTATCCAGCAGCAGACGCACCGGGGTTGGCGGCAGGAAGCGGTTAAGCTGAAGCTGTTTCGGCGCCTGCGCTTCCACAACGTAGATCAGCTCCACCAGCAGCGTGCCCACAGGCAAGGCTTTGTTCTTCAACAGGGAGATGGTGCTGCTGCCGGTATCGCCGGAGAGGATCAGATCCAGACCGTTGCGGATCAGCGGGTGCTCCCAGGTGATGAACTGTGCATCTTCGCGGGAAAGCGCCACATCACGCTCAAAGGTGATGGTGCAGCCGTCTTCCGGCAGGCCCGGGAAATCCGGCACCAGCATATGATCGGACGGGGTCAGCACGATCATGTTCTCGCCGCGATCGTCCTGGTTAATGCCGACGATGTCGAACAGGTTCATGGAGAAGCTGATCAGGCTGGTGTCATCGTCCTGTTCTTCGATACTTTCGGCCAGCTGCTGCGCTTTTTCACCGCCGTTGGAGTGGATCTCCAGCAGGCGATCGCGACCCTGCTCCAGCTGAGCTTTCAACGCGTCGTGCTTCTCTCGACAGGATTTGATCAGCTCATCAAAGCCCTCGGTGTTTTCCGGCGCCGCGAGGTAACCGATCAGATCGCTATGCACCTGGTCATAAATGGTGCGGCCCGTCGGGCAGGTATGTTCAAACGCATCCAGGCCTTCGTGGTACCAGCGAACCAGAACGGACTGGGCGGTTTTCTCCAGATACGGAACGTGGATCTGAATATCGTGCGCCTGACCGATACGATCCAGACGGCCGATTCGCTGCTCCAGCAGATCCGGGTTAAACGGCAGATCGAACATCACAAGATTGCTGGCGAACTGGAAGTTACGGCCTTCAGAACCGATTTCGGAGCACAGCAGAACCTGCGCGCCGCTGTCCTCTTCACTAAACCACGCCGCAGCGCGGTCGCGCTCGATAATAGACATGCCTTCATGGAACACGGCGGCGCGAATACCTTCGCGCTCGCGCAGCACTTGTTCAAGTTGCAGGGCGGTGGCTGCCTTGGCGCAGATCACCAGCACCTTCCGGGAACGGTGCGCGGTCAGATAACCCATTAACCACTCCACGCGCGGATCGAAGTTCCACCAGGTGCCAGTGTCGCCTTCAAATTCCTGATAAATTTGCTCCGGGTAGAGCATATCGCGCGCGCGATCTTCCGCTGATTTACGGGTGCCCATAATGCCGGAGACTTTAATCGCCGTCTGGTACTGGGTCGGCAGCGGCAGTTTGATGGTGTGCAGCTCGCGTTTCGGGAAGCCTTTCACGCCGTTACGGGTGTTGCGGAACAGCACGCGGCTGGTGCCGTGACGGTCCATCAGCATGTCGATCAGCTCTTTACGCGCAGATCCCGCATTATCGCTGTCGCTGTTCGCGGCCTGAAGCAGCGGCTCAATATCCTGCTCGCCGATCAGATCGCTGAGGGTGTTAAGTTCATCATTAGAGAGACGATTACCGGCCAGCAGCAGCGCAACGGCGTCCGCCACCGGACGGTAGTTTTTCTGCTCTTCAACAAACTGCTCAAAATCGTGGAATCGGTTCGGATCGAGCAGGCGCAGACGGGCGAAGTGGCTCTCAAGACCCAGCTGCTCCGGGGTGGCGGTCAGAAGCAGAACGCCCGGTACGCGCTCGGCAAGCTGCTCAATCGCCATGTATTCACGGCTTGGCGCATCTTCGCTCCAGACGAGGTGGTGCGCTTCGTCGACGACCATCAGATCCCATTCTGCGTCGCACAGGTGCTCCAGGCGCTGCTTGCTGCGGCGTACGAAGTCCAGGGAGCAGATCACCAGCTGTTCGGTTTCAAACGGGTTGTCCGCGTCGTGCTGGGCTTCGGCATAGCGCTCGTCGTCGAACAGGGAGAAGCGCAGGTTAAAGCGGCGCAGCATCTCGACCAGCCACTGGTGTTGCAGCGTTTCCGGCACCACAATCAGCACGCGCTCGGCAGCGCCAGAGAGCAGCTGCTGGTGCAGGATCATGCCTGCTTCGATGGTTTTACCCAGGCCCACTTCGTCAGCCAGCAGCACGCGAGGCGCATGGCGACGGCCCACGTCATGGGCGATATTCAGCTGATGGGGAATAAGGCTGGTACGCTGGCCGCGCAGGCCGCTCCACGGCATGCGGTACTGTTCACTCTGGAACTTACGCGCGCGGTAGCGCAGGGAGAAGCGATCCATTCGGTCGATTTGCCCGGCAAACAGACGGTCCTGCGGCTTGCTGAAAACCAGTTTGCTGTCGAGCAGCACTTCACGCAGGATAACATTCGTCTCGTCGGTATCAAGACGCGTTCCAATGTAGGCGAGCAGTCCATTCTCTTCTTTTACGTCTTCAACCTTCAGCTGCCAGCCTTCGTGGCTGGTCACGGTGTCGCCCGGATTGAACATTACGCGGGTAACAGGGGAGTCATTGCGAGCGTACAGGCGGTTTTCACCGGTAGCAGGGAAAAGGAGGGTAACCATGCGCGCATCGACGGCAACGACGGTTCCTAATCCAAGTTCGCTTTCTGTATCGCTGATCCAGCGTTGACCAAGTGTAAAAGGCATAGTTGTTCGGCTCTAATCTTTAATTGCAGGCAATAGTTCGACCCCGTCAAAAAAGACGGTCATCGAAAAATGGGTCCGGGAATGGAAAGGGCGCTATGGTACTGGATGGCAACGGTTTCGTCACGCGTCAAAATAGCCCAAGTTGTCCTGTCACTAGTGTAGCAAAGTCGTCATTGATGAACGGTAAAATTCCCTCCGCAACCGGCTGAAGCTGGCGGGTCAGGTAGTGATCGTAATCGAGCGGAGACTGCTGGTAATCAACGGGTTCCGGGCCGTTAGTTGTCCAGACGTATTTGATCGTACCCCGGTTCTGATACTGCGGCGCACGGCCCCGGCGAACATTCTCTTCATCCGCCAGCCGCGCGGCGCGTACGTGGGGAGGAACGTTACGTTGATATTCGGCCAGCGGGCGGCGCAGGCGCTTGCGATACACCAGCTGGTCATCCAGTTCACCCGCCATCAGGCTGGCGATGGTGTCGCGCACGTAGTCCTGATACGGCTCGTTGCGAAACACCCGCAGGTAGAGCGTCTGCTGGAACTGCTGCGCCAGTGGCGTCCAGTCGGTGCGCACCGTCTCCAGCCCTTTAAAGACCATCCGCTGCGTGTCACCGTCCTGAATCAGCCCGGCGTAGCGCTTCTTGCTGCCCTGGTCGGTTCCGCGAATGGTCGGCATTAAAAAGCGGGCAAAATGGGTTTCAAACTCCAGCTCTAACGCGCTGGTTAACCGCTCTTTTTGCAAATTTTCGCGCCACCAGTCGTTCACGTAGGCGACCAGTTCTTTGCCGATTCGCGCGGCGTCGTCTTCTGAATGGGCCGCTTTCAGCCAGACAAAGGTGGAGTCGGTATCGCCATAAATAACGTCATAGCCCCGGGATTCAATCAGCGCTTTGGTCTGGCGCATAATGTCGTGCCCGCGCATGGTGATGGAAGACGCCAGCCGGGGATCAAAGAAGCGGCAGGCGCTGGTACCCAGCACGCCGTAAAAGGCGTTCATAATGATTTTCAGCGCCTGTGAGAGCGGCTTGTTGCCGTGGCGTTTCGCCTCGTCGCGGCCATGCCAGATGTTTCCCACAATTTCGGGCAGGCAGTGTTTTTTCCGCGAGAAGCGAGCTCCAAGAAACCCTTCGGTGCTGTGCGCATCGTCTGGCTGGGCCATCCCCTCCACCAGCCCCACCGGATCAATCAGAAACGTGCGGATAATTGACGGGTACAGGCTTTTATAATCCAGCACCAGCACCGAGTCATACAGTCCGGGCCGTGAATCCATCACGTAACCGCCGGGGCTGGCCTGCGGCGGCACGTCGCCGAGATTAGGGGCGACATAGCCCGCCCGGTGCATCCGCGGGAAATAGAGGTGGCTGAAGGCCGCTACCGAGCCGCCGTGCCTGTCGACCGCGAGACCGTTCACCGTTGCGCGTTCCAGCAGGAACGGCATGATCTCGGTTTTGTGGAAGATCTGCGTCACCAGCTCGCAATCTTTCAGGTTATAGGTAGCGAGCGCCGGTTTATCCTCGTTAAAGCGCCGGTCGATCTCGTCCATTCGGTCCCAGGGATTGTCGATGGATTTACCTTCGCCGAGCAGTTCCTGGGCGACCGCTTCCAGCGAGAAGGAAGAGAAGTTCCAGAAGGCGGATTTCAGCGCCTCGATGCCGTCGATAATCAGGCGACCATTGGCCTGTGCAAAGAATACGCCGTTCTTAAAACCGTGCTCACGCCACTCCAGCTCGCTGTTGCCGCGCCCCAGAATCAGCGGGATACGGTAACGCTCGGCATGTTTTTGCAGCACGCGCAGGTCAAACTGCACTACGTTCCAGCCGATCAGAACATCCGGATCGTGCTCGGCAAACCACTGGTTAAGCTTCTCCAGCAGTTGCGGGCGGCTGTTGACGTACTCCAGATTAAAATCCAGCGCGGACGCATCGCCGTTCGGCGGCCCGAGCATATAGACAACCCGCTGCCCACAGCCTTCCAGGCCAATGCAGTACAGTTCGCCATGGCGGGTGGTTTCAATATCCAGCGACACCCACTTTAGCGGCGGGCGATAGTGCGGATTAGGCTTCAGGCGCGCGTTAACGATCCTGCCGTTTTGCGCGGTGCCATCTACCCAGACGGGGGCGGTGATAAACCGCTCCATCAGAAAGCGTTCAGGCGGGCGAATGTCGGCCTCGTAAAGCGTCACGCCTGCTTCACGGAGCAGTTTTTCATAGCGCATTAACTGGCGATGAGCGCGGCAATAAAGGCCGTAAACCGGCTGGCGGTGGAAATCTTTCAGCTGAAGCGGCGTAAGGCGCCAGTTGTTTTCGCCGCGTAGCAGTTGTTTCACTTTCTCGACGTGAGCTTCAGGAATAAAGGCCACGGACTCCTGCGGCGGGAGCGTAACGTTTAGCGGGCCGTTGTCCGTTGCCAGCCAGAATTCAACCTCAGTACCCTGAGGGGTATCCCGCCAGTGTCTGGTCAGTAAAAAGCCTTCTTGCGCCTGCGTCACGCCGTTATCCCATAAAACAAAACCAGGCCTGATTATAGCCTGGTTGAGGGGTGTTTGCTGGGGTTTTATACAGTGCCCGTTCCGCCGGATGGCGCTGCGCTTATCCGGCCTACAGGTTCCGCAGGCCCGGTAAGCGCAGCGTCACCGGGCAAGGGTTTACTGCCCGTAGTAGGCTTTCGCACCGTGCTTACGCAGGTAATGCTTATCCAGCAGGGTTTGCTGCATATCCGGCAGCTGCGGTGCCAGCTGGCGGCAGAAGATCCCCATATAGGCGACTTCCTCCAGCACGATCGCGTTGTGCACCGCGTCCTCCGCGTTTTTACCCCAGGCAAACGGGCCGTGGGAGTGCACCAGCACGCCGGGCATTTGCGCCGCGTCGATTCCCTGTTTTTCGAAGGTTTCGACAATCACGTTCCCCGTTTCCCATTCGTACTCACCGTTGATCTCCGCATCGGTCATCAGACGCGTGCAGGGAATGGTGCCGTAAAAGTAGTCCGCGTGGGTGGTGCCGGTGGCCGGAATAGGCTGGCCCGCCTGCGCCCAGATGGTCGCGTGACGCGAATGGGTATGCACAATCCCGCCGATGGTCGGGAAGGCCTGATACAGCAGGCGATGAGTGGGCGTATCGGAGGAGGGCTTTTTATTGCCTTCAACCACTTCACCCGTTTCGATGCTGACCACCACCATGTCTTCTGCGGTCATTACCGTGTAATCCACGCCGGAAGGCTTGATCACGAACACCCCTTTTTCCCGGTCAACGGCGCTGACGTTGCCCCATGTCAGGGTTACGAGGTTATGTTTTGGCAGCGCCAGGTTGGCTTCGAGTACCTGACGTTTGAGATCTTCTAACATTGTCGTCTCCTGCCGGTTGGCGCTGCGCTTATCCGGCCTACAGAACCGTAGGCCCGGTAAACGAAGTGCCACCGGGCACTCCGTACTTAGCGTTTTGAACCGTAATAGACTTCGTTCCAGCGCAGCGCGTCTTTAAAGGCTGGCAGACGGGTGTCGTTATCAATCACGGTCAGTTCGATGTCGTGCAGCTCGGCAAACTGACGCATATCGTTCAGGTCAAGCGCGTGGCTGAATACGGTGTGGTGCGCGCCGCCGGCCAGGATCCAGGCTTCCGAGGCGGTTGGCAGGTCAGGCTGTGCTTTCCACAAAGCGTTGGCGACCGGCAGTTTCGGCAGAGAATGCGGGGTTTCAACCGCATCGACGCAGTTCACCAGCAGGCGGAAACGATCGCCGAGGTCGATCAGGCTGGCGTTAATGGCCGGGCCGGTACGGGTGTTGAAGATCAGACGGGCAGGATCCGCTTTGCCGCCAATGCCGAGGTACTGCACGTCGAGGATCGGTTTCTCTTCAACCGCGATGGATGGACACACTTCCAGCATGTGCGAGCCGAGCACCAGATCGTTGCCGTTCTCGAAGTGGTAGGTGTAGTCCTCCATAAAAGAGGTGCCGCCCTGTAGACCGGTCGACATCACCTTCATGATGCGAAGCAGAGCGGCAGTTTTCCAGTCGCCTTCGCCCGCAAAGCCGTAGCCCTGCTGCATCAGACGTTGTACCGCCAGACCCGGGAGCTGTTTTAGGCCGTGGAGATCTTCAAAGGTGGTGGTGAAGGCATGGAAGCCGCCCTGTTCCAGAAAACGCTTCATGCCCAGCTCAATACGTGCGGCATCCAGCACGTTCTGGCGCTTGTCACCGTTGACCTGTGCCGCAGGCGTCAGGCGATAGCTGCTTTCGTACTCGTCCACCAGCGCGTTAACGTCGCCATCGCTGATGTCATTCACCACCTGCACCAGGTCGCCCACCGCCCAGGTGTTGACGGAGAAGCCAAATTTAATCTGCGCGGCCACTTTATCACCGTCGGTGACCGCCACTTCGCGCATGTTGTCGCCGAAACGCACCACTTTCAGGTGGCGGGTATCCTGCTTAGATACCGCCTGACGCATCCAGGAGCCAATACGTTTTTGTGCCTGACCGTCCTGCCAGTGCCCGGTCACCACGGCATGCTGTTGACGCATGCGCGCGCCGATGAAGCCGAACTCGCGGCCGCCGTGCGCGGTCTGGTTCAGGTTCATGAAGTCCATGTCGATGCTGTCCCACGGCAGGGAGGCGTTGAACTGCGTGTGGAATTGCAGCAGCGGTTTGTTGAGGATAGCCAGGCCGTTGATCCACATTTTGGCTGGCGAGAAGGTGTGCAGCCACACCACCAGGCCAGCGCATTTGTCATCGTAATTGGCATCGCGGCAAATGTTGGTGATTTCGTCCGGGGTGGTACCCAGCGGCTTCAGCACCAGTTTGCACGGCAGTTTGGCTTCCGCGTTCAGCGCATTCACAACGTGCTCCGCGTGTTTCGTCACCTGCTGCAACGCTTCCGGTCCGTACAAATGCTGGCTGCCAATCACAAACCACACTTCATAATTATTAAAAATGGTCATTATCGTGTCCTTAATGTGTCAGGGTTGCCGTAGTGTCCGCGGTGCTTTTGGCCGGGGCGGCGACAGGGAGATAGTGAAGTTCGGCGCTTTTTGCCCATTGCTGGTAGCGCTGATAAAGCTGTTCAAAGCGTTGTGCCTGCTGAGTCTGCGGCTGGAGCGTACTTTCGACGGCGCTCGCCATATGCTGTTGCGCGGTCGGGATATCCGCATGGACGCCTGCGGCCACGGCAGCGAAAATCGCGGCGCCCAGCGCACAGCACTGATCGGAGGCCACAATTTGCAGCGGCCGGTTCAGCACGTCGCAGCAGGCCTGCATAATCACCGGGTTTTTACGGGCGATGCCCCCCAGCGCCATCACGTTGTTTACGTCAATGCCCTGCCCGGTGAAGCACTCCATAATGGCGCGCGCGCCGAATGCGGTGGCGGCGATCAGGCCGCCAAACAGCGCGGGCGCGTCGGTCGCGAGGTTGAGATCGGTAATCACCCCTTTCAGACGCTGGTTGGCAAACGGCGTACGACGCCCGTTGAACCAGTCCAGCACCACCGGCAGGTGGTCGAGAGACGGATTTTTTGCCCAGGCTTCGGTGAGCTGCGGCAGGAGCTGTTTTTTGCTCGCGGTAATCTGTGTTTTCAGTTCAGGATGCGCGGCTGCCAGCTGATCCAGCGGCCAGCCGAGCACACGGCCAAACCAGGCGTAGATATCGCCGAAGGCGGACTGACCCGCTTCGAGGCCGATAAAATCGGGTACCACGCTGCCGTCAACCTGACCGCAGATGCCTTTCACCGCGCGGTCGCCGACGCTGGCTTTATCTGCCGTCAGAATGTCACAGGTGGAGGTGCCGATAACTTTCACCAACGTGTTGGGCTGCGCACCCGCGCCCACGGCACCCATATGGCAGTCGAACGCGCCGCCGGAAATGGTCACGTTTTGCGGCAGACCGAGGCGTTTCGCCCACTCTTCGCAGAGCGTGCCGACCGGAATATCGGCGGTGAAGGTGTCGGTAAACAGCGGGTATGTCAGGTTTTTGTTGATGATCGGATCGAGTTCATCGAAGAACGCTGCCGGAGGCAGCCCCCCCCAGCTTTCATGCCACAGCGATTTATGCCCGGCGCTGCAACGGCCGCGGCGGATATCCTGCGGGCGAGTGGTGCCGGAGAGCAGGGCGGGAACCCAGTCGCATAGCTCAATCCATGATGCCGCTGCCTGTGCGACCGACGCGTCCGCGCGGGTAACGTGCAGGATCTTGGCCCAGAACCACTCGCTGGAGTAAATCCCGCCGATGTAGCGGGAGTAGTCAGTTTTGCCCGGCTGATGGCATAAGCGGGTGATGGCTTCCGCCTCTTCCACGGCGGTATGGTCTTTCCACAGCACAAACATGGCGTTCGGGTTGTCGGCAAACTCCGGTCGCAGCGCCAGTACGCGGCCTTCGGCATCGACAGGGGCAGGCGTTGAGCCGGTGCTGTCGACGCCAATCCCCACGACATCGGCCCGCTGGGCGTCCGTCAACTCCGCCAGCACGGTTTTGATCGCCGCTTCCATTGATTCAATGTAATCATGCGGGTGGTGGCGGAACTGGTTGTTCGGCGCATCGCAGTAGCGCCCCTCTTGCCAGCGCGGATACCACTCAACGCTGGTTGCTATCTCCTGGCCAGTCGTACAGTCCACTGCCAGCGCGCGAACTGAGTCGCTGCCAAAATCGAGGCCAATTGCAATTGCCATGGTGTTGCTCCATCCAAAAAACAGGTATGGAAGAACATTAGAGACTGGGGACAAAAATCGTCAGGCAGGATCCGCTAATCTTATGGACTAAATTGCTGTAGCCACGCAAAGTGTGACGCCGTGCAAATATTCTATGTGGACATTTCTGCCGCACTTATAGACACTTTTGTTACTGCTTATCTGCCCGTACTGGCGGACAAATCAGGGGGGAAGGCTGAAACATGGCGGACGTAAAAGAGGCGTGATGCTTTTTGGATCTTTTCGCGGGCCATTTTTATACTGCTTTTATCGATATGGACAATTGGTTTCCTTCAGGACCCTTGGGAGAACTGAATCTATGGCCGAACCGCAAAACGATCCCTTACTGCCGGGCTACTCATTTAACGCCCATCTGGTGGCGGGGCTGACGCCAATTGAGGCCGAGGGATATCTCGATTTTTACGTCGATCGCCCTCTTGGCATGAAGGGATATATCCTGAACCTGACCGTACGCGGAGAAGGGGTCGTCAAAAACGGGGATCAGCAGTTTATCTGCCGCCCCGGTGATATGCTGCTGTTCCCGCCGGGGGAGATCCACCACTACGGGCGCCATCCGGATGCCAAAGAGTGGTATCACCAGTGGGTCTATTTCCGTCCGCGCGCCTACTGGCAGGAGTGGCTCTCGTGGCCGGCCATTTTCGCCCATACCGGTTTATATCGCCCGGATGAGGCGCATCTGGCGCAGTTCCGTGAGCTGTTCGCACAGATTATTGAGGCAGGGCAGGCGGGCGGGCGCTACGCCGAACTGCTGGCCATCAACCTGCTTGAACAGGTGCTGCTGCGCCGCATGGAGGCCATCAACGAGTCGCTTAATCCGCCGCTGGACAACCGCGTCCGCGACGCCTGCCAGTACATCAGCGACCACCTTGCCGACAGCCAGTTTGATATTGCCAGCGTCGCCCAGCATGTGTGTCTGTCGCCGTCACGGCTCTCTCATCTGTTCCGCCAGCAGCTTGGCGTGAGTGTACTCAGCTGGCGTGAGGATCAGCGCATCAGCCAGGCGAAACTGCTGCTCAGCACCACCCGAATGCCTATCGCCACCGTCGGGCGTAACGTCGGCTTTGAAGATCAGCTCTATTTCTCTCGCGTGTTTAAGAAGTGCACCGGTGCCAGCCCGAGCGAATTCCGTGCGGGATGTGAATAATCGGTAAACATTCAGGTGAACTTCAGGCGCATCTTGTAAACTATTCAGACAATTGATGCCTTGACGCGGTGCAGGGCGCTAAGCAGAATCGCTGATTCGTTTTCTGACCGGAATAGTTATGCAGGCATTGCTGGAACATTTTATTACCCAGTCCGTTATGTATTCGCTCATCGCCGTGGCGCTGGTGGCGTTTCTGGAGTCGCTGGCGCTGGTCGGGCTGATCCTGCCCGGCACCGTGATGATGGCGGGGCTTGGGGCGCTGATCGGCAGCGGCGAGGTCAATTTCTGGCAGGCGTGGATGGCCGGTATTATTGGCTGTTTGCTGGGGGACTGGATCTCCTTCTGGCTGGGCTGGCGCTTTAAGAAGCCGCTGCACCGCTGGTCGTTCATGAAAAAAAATAAAGCGCTGCTGGATAAAACCGAGCACGCGCTGCACCAGCACAGCATGTTCACCATCCTCGTGGGGCGCTTTGTTGGCCCAACGCGCCCGCTGGTGCCGATGGTGGCCGGGATGCTGGATCTGCCCGTCGCGAAGTTTGTGGTGCCGAACATCATCGGCTGCGTCTTCTGGCCGCCGTTCTACTTCCTGCCGGGGATCCTGGCGGGCGCGGCCATCGATATTCCTGACGGTATGCAAAGCGGCGAGTTCAAGTGGCTGCTGCTGGGAACGGCGGTCCTGCTGTGGCTGGCGGTCTGGTTCTGCTGGCGCCTGTGGCGCAGCGCGAAAGCCAGTGTTGATCGCCTGACGCGCTATCTTCCGCGCACGCGCCTGCTCTGGCTGGCCCCGCTGACGCTGGGAGTGGCTGTCGTGGCGCTGGTGGCGCTGATTCGCCACCCGCTGATGCCGGTGTACGGTGAGATCCTGTTGAAGGTGGTGAGCCGTTAAGGTGTTTTCCCTCTCCCTGTGGGCTAAGGGTTCCCCACAAAATAATGCCTGCACAGACGGCCACCTCTCCCTTGAGGGAGAGGGCTGGGGTGAGGGGGAACATACGGCTCTGGTGGTCATTCCGTTCACTTTATGTTCCTTGCTACTCTGTCACGACATGAGCGGTGAACGTGCCAGGGTGGCTCAGTCGCCACCACCCTGGCGACCCGGGCTTCCGGCGGAAAATCGCCGCTTCGCGGTACCTTCGGCTTATTCCTTCCGGCTTATCGGGGACGGGCGGAAGTAACATCCCTGTAAAGCCCGCCCTCTCGGCGCATCCCTGCGCCTCGCCCCGGCCTACAGGAAACGCCTCAGCGATTTACAGCCGGACCAGGGCATCGCTGAAAGCCCTCAGTTATTCTGAAGGCAACGTTATCGCTTTTGCTTTCAAATTACTGGGGATCCCTCTCCCTGTGGGAGAGGACCAGGGTGAGGGCATCAGACCGCACGAATACCTAAAAGTGAAGATGCCCCCGCCTTACCACTCAGAAGTTCTTCTGTTTCCCCATCCCACAAAATACGTCCCTCCGCGATCACCACCGATCGCGGCGCGATGCGTGCGGCATCTTCGATGCTATGCGAAACCATCAGCATCGTCAGTTGCTCGCGCTCGCAAACCTCCTCAACCAGTGAGAGCATCTCCTGACGCAGGGCCGGGTCGAGCGCCGAAAAGGGTTCGTCGAGCAGCAGCAGCGGCTGCTTGCGCACCAGACAGCGTGCCAGCGCCACGCGCTGGCGCTGGCCGCCGGAAAGCTCACCCGGTAGTCTGTTGATAAACGCAGCCAGGCCCATTTGTTCGGCGATCGCCTCCAGCGTCTGACGCTGCGCAACACTGAGTTTTAACCCCGGATCCATACCCAGCGCGATGTTCTGCCACACCGTAAGATGATTGAACAGATTGTTTTCCTGAAACAGCATCGACACCGGGCGCTTAGCCGGCGGAGCGTAGGTATATTCGCCATTATCAATGACGATCGACCCGCTGGCAGGCTGCAAAAAACCGGCAATCAGATTGAGCAGGGTACTTTTTCCGGCCCCGCTGGGGCCAAGCACTGCGATTCGCTCTCCCTGACGAACGGAGAGGGTAAAACGCATTGGCAGGTGCTCATAAAGCCAGGTTACATCAGTCAGTTTTAACATCACGCCCCGGAAGTTTTTCGATAACGGTAAATAACGCAAAGCACAGCACCAGCAGTAAAAGTGCCGTGACGGCGCCGTCCTGGCTACGATAGGAGCCAATTTGCTGATAAAGCCAGAACGGCAGCGTGCGGAAATCCTCGTTGCCAAAGAGGGCCACAACGCCAAAATCGCCAATCGACAGCACGCAGGCAAACGCCAGCGCCTGAGCCAGCGGACGCTTTAGCGCGCGCAGTTCGACCACCTTCAGACGCTTCCAGCCCTGCATGCCCAGCGACTGACACAGCAAACTGTAGCGGCTGTTGACGTCGCGCATCGGGTTTTCCAGCACCTTGAGCGCGTAAGGGATAGCCATCAGCGCGTTGGTAAAAATGACGATGCCGTCGGCGCTTTCCGGCAGGCCGATGGTGCTGTTGAACAGTAAAAAGAATCCGGTCGCCAGCACAATACCCGGCATCGCCAGGATCAGCATACCCGTCAGTTCCAGCGCGTGTCCGGCTTTACAGGCATGACGCGCGTACAGCTCGCGGCTGCTCCAGAGCAGCATCATGGTCAGGATCACGCACAGCAGCCCGGCTGCCAGCGCGATGCGCAATGAGGTCCACGTCGTCTGCCACAGGACAGGCTGTTGCAGTACCGACAACACATTGCGATTCAGGCCATCAACGATAACGGCCAGCAGCGGGGGCAGCAGAAGCAGGAGGGCCAGCGCGATCAGCATAAAATCCGCGACGCGGCTGTGCAGGCTGTCCTGCGGATCGCGCCAGCCTGTCAAGTGATTGCTGCCTGTGGGGATCGCTTTACTCAGCCGCTGGCTGAGTAACACCAGCGCCAGGCAGCAGACCATCTGCACCATCGCCAGCAGCGCGGCGCGGCCCGGATCGTAGTCGTAACTTAAGGCCTGATAGATCGCCAGCTCAATGGTGGTGGCCTGCGGCCCGCCGCCGAGAGAAAGCACGGTCGCGAAGCTGGCGAAGCAGAGCATAAAGATTAGCGCGGCCACCGGGGCAATCTGGCGTCGCAGCCACGGCCATTCGACAAAGCGGAAGAACGACCAGCCGCGCATGCCAAGCTGGGCGGCAATCTGACGCTGCTCACCGGGAATGTTTTCCAGCGCCTGTAAAAAGAGGCGCGTCGCCATCGGCATATTGAAAAAAATATGCGCCAGCAGAATGCCTTTCAGGCCGTAAGGGGAGAAGGTCCATTCCAGACCAAGCAGGTTGAAGAGGGATGCCAGCCAGCCCTGTCGACCGTAGACGCTCAGAATGCCGAACACCGCCACCAGCACGGGCAGGATCAGCGTCATCGCGCACAGCCGCAGCAGGGCAAGCCTGCCGGGGAAACGTCTGCGATAGAGGGCGCGTGCAAGGAAAATGGCCGGGATCGTCGACAGCAGCGCGGAGAGAAACGCCTGCCAGAAGGAGAAACGGATGACGTGCCAGAGATAGCTGTCGTGCCAGAGGGCGAGCAGATCGCTCTCTGGCGCGTTAAACCACAGCGCAAGGAATGCACCCAGGCTGACGACCACCATCAGTATGGCGGCGAGCAGCCCGGGAACTAACCAGCCGGGGATCAGCGGCTGACGGCGCGTTGCCATTCACTAATCCATGCGGCGCGCTGGGCGGCAACCTGCTGCGGCGTAAATTCCAGTGAGGTTTGCGGCTTGTTTAGCTGCTCAAAGCCTGCCGGCAGCGCAACGTCAGTGACCGGGTACATCCAGTTTCCTGTCGGAATAGCATTCTGGAATGCCGGGGAGACCATAAATTTCAGGAATTTTTCGGCAAGCTCCGGCTGTTTGCTCGCGGCGGTGCGGGCGGCTACTTCCACCTGCAAATAATGCCCTTCAGCAAAGTTCGCGGCGGCGTAGTTATCCTTCTTCTCGGCGATAATGTGGTAGGCCGGAGAGGTAGTGTAGCTCAGCACCAGATCGCTTTCGCCTTTCAGGAACAGGCCGTAGGCTTCGCTCCAGCCTTTGGTGACGGTAACGGTTTTCGCGGCCAGCTTCTGCCACGCTTCCGGCGTTTTATCCCCGTAGACTTTCTGCATCCACAATAGCAGCCCCAGACCCGGCGTGCTGGTACGCGGATCTTCATAAATTACGCGCCATTTCTGGTCACTTTCGACCAGCTCTTTCAGGCTTTTGGGCGGATTCTTCAGCTTGTTTTTATCGTAGACAAACGCAAAGTAGCCGTAATCAAAGGGAACGAAGGTGTCGTTTTTCCAGCCGCCCGGTACGTTGACGGCATCTGCCGCCACGCCGCTTTTGGCGAACAGTCTGGTTTGGGTGGCGGCTTCCAGCAGGTTGTTATCCAGCCCGAGCACCACGTCGGCTTTGCTGTTTTTGCCTTCCATGCGCAGACGGTTGAGCAGCGAGACGCCATCTTCCAGCGCCACGAATTTCAGCTCGCAGTTGCAGTCGGCTTCAAAGGCTTTTTTTACCACCGGGCCGGGGGCCCAGTCGGCGGAGAAGGAGTCGTAGGTGTAGACCGTCAGAACAGGCTTAGCAAAAACAGGCAGCGCAACCAGCGCCAGCAGAGGAAGAACGTTTTTTAACACTTTGCACCTCAGGGTTGAGTGGCAAAGGATTTTGAGAGACAGCCTCAAATCCCTTCGCCGGCGTTATCCGGATCAGGTTCGACGGGTATTATCTCAGCGCACATCAGTGATGCAGCACCCCGTTGAGAACGGCGCTATTGTAATGATTTGGTGAATATTACGAAAGCGTTATGGCTCCGGCGGCGCAAACCAGGCGGATTTAAAATCAAACCAGCCGAGGGTATTCATCCGCAGACCGCGCATGCTGCGCTGCCCCTGGATCAGCAGCCAGTGGTGAATCAGCGGTACGATCGTCTGCCCGGTCAGTAATTCCTGACACCAGGCGGCCAGATCCATTTCTCCCGCCCGCCACCGCGCGGCGTCCTGCTGCCAGTCCCGGTTGATACAGTGCTGAATCAGGGGCACCTCGTACAGGTGAGAAAAGAGCGAGAAATCCAGCGGCAGCGTAAAATTCGCGCTGTTGAGCCAGATATCGCTGATGACGTCTCCGCGATGCCATTCATCATAATCGACTTCCTGTATCGCCAGCGTCACGCCTTCGGCTGCCAGCAGCGTGCTCATGATCCTCGCCAGAAAACGGTGCTCAATGTGGTCGCGATAGTAGCTGAGGGTGATGGTCTCCAGTCCGGCAGGCTTTTCGCTGCGGACGGGCTGCGCATGGTGCCAGCGTGGGAGCAGGCCATAGGCCGGGAACCACCAGGTCTGGTATTGCTCCTCTGCGTGATAAATCAGGTTAGCGGGCGCCAGAATATGGCTTATCCACCTGCGGACGTCGTGGTTTGCCCCGCGATGGCTGCGGCTATCAAAGAGCAGGTAGTAGCAGCCCTCCTCCAGGCGGCTTTCGAACGCCTTTTCACCGGCTGTTGGCCCTTCCAGGGTCAGGCCTGCGCTCAGCTCTTCGTTGAGATCCGGTAACACCCAGACGTTCACTTCGTCGATCAACGCCCTATAGCCAAAGTAATCATCAAAGGCGCGGATCTTCAGTTGATTACTGTTGTTCCGTGAAACGGAGTAGGGGCCCGTACCAATCGGCTGGCTGGAAAAATTGTTCAGGGATCGCCACTCGGCAGGCAGGATCATTGATGGCACGTAGCCCAGAAGCCACGGAAGCCATTTGTCCGGCTGCGAAAGCTCAATATCCAGCGTCCAGGCCGTTGGAGAGTGGATCCGTGCGATATGCGAATAGAGCGGCAGCGTGCGGGCGCGCTCTAAAGAGGCGATAACGTCGCGCATCTCCAGCTCGCGTCCATGGTGGAAATGAATGCCGGGGCGTAGAAAGAAGCGCCAGTGCAGCGGAGACACCTGTTGCCAGTGATGGGCAATATCCGCTTCCAGTTCCCCGTTTTCCTCATTTATCCGCGTCAGACCGCTGAATATCTGCCGGGCCATGTGGGTTTCAGAGCGACGTAACGCCGTACCGGGCAACAGATTTTTCATTGGGCGGTAGTAAAGTACCCGCAGAATGTGGCGTCCCTGACGAAAGCTGCGTCCCAGATGCGAGACCAGCATCTGGCGCACGGCGGCTTTGTCGCCCACCAGCTGGACCAGCTGATCGATGCGGTCCTGCTCCAGCAGATCCTCCGCTCGCTGTTGCTGTAACGCCAGGCCGGTATAAAGGAAAGTCAGGCGCGAACGCTTGCCGCGTCCGGCTTCGGCCTCCCAGTTTAGCCAGCCCTGCTGCTGCATGGTATTAAGGAGCGTGCGCATATGACGCCGGGAGCAGTTGAGGAGCTCGGCCAGCTCGTTCAGCGTGGTCTCCTGCGATTGCCCCTCGCAGCACTGCCAGAGGCGGATAAATTGTTGTTGCAGACGACCGGAAGGCATAAAAGGGGAACTCCTGACAAAAAATCAGCAATTTATTAATCCCTATATTAAGCCAATAATCCTTATCGATGAAGCGAGGAGGTAAATTATGAAGAGGTCTACCGCACGTCAGTTTTATCAGCACTATTTTTCAGCGACAAAGGGAGTGTCCTGGCTGGCCCGCCAGTGCGCAGAGCAGCGACTGAGAATACTGGAAGATCTGATGCAGTGGGACGTTACGAAATCGACCTCTTCTCGCTAACTCGCCTCGATCATGTGTGACTGAGTATTGGTGCTAATCACCCGCCAGCAAAATGTTTTTTGCTGGCTTTTTTCGTTTACTATTCCACCCAATTTCGATTCGCTTTCATAAGGACTTGCGCATGCTCTGGTTGATGACGATGGGGCGACGCCTGAATGGCGTGTACGCCGCTTTTATGCTGGTGGCCTTCATGATGGGCGTGGCCGGCGCGCTTCAGGCGCCGACGCTGAGCCTGTTTCTCAGCCGCGAGGTGGGGGCGCAGCCGTTTTGGGTGGGCCTGTTCTACACCGTCAACGCCATTGCCGGGATCCTCGTCAGCCTGTGGCTGGCGAAACGATCCGACAGCCAGGGCGATCGCCGCAAGCTGATCCTCTTTTGTTGCGCCATGGCCGTGGGCAACGCGCTGCTGTTTGCCTTCAACCGCCATTACCTGACGCTCATTACCTGCGGCGTGCTGCTGGCCTCTCTGGCGAACACCGCCATGCCGCAACTGTTCGCCCTGGCCCGGGAGTACGCCGACAGCTCGGCGAGGGAAGTGGTGATGTTCAGCTCGGTGATGCGTGCGCAGCTCTCTCTCGCGTGGGTCATCGGTCCGCCGCTGGCGTTTATGCTGGCGCTGAACTACGGCTTCACCACCATGTTTTCCATCGCGGCGGGGATTTTTGTCATCAGCCTGGCGCTGATAGCCTTTGCGCTGCCATCGGTGGCGCGCGTAGAGCAGGTGACGGACAAGCCCATCACGCAGGTGAGCGGCTGGCAGGATAAAAACGTCCGCATGTTGTTTATCGCCTCCACGCTGATGTGGACCTGCAACACCATGTACATTATTGATATGCCGCTGTGGATCAGCAGCGATCTGGGACTGCCCGACAAGCTCGCGGGTATTCTGATGGGCACCGCTGCCGGGCTGGAGATCCCGGCGATGATTCTGGCGGGTTACTACGTCAAACGTTTCGGAAAGCGTCGGATGATGGTCGTCGCCGTGGCGGCCGGGGTACTGTTCTACGCGGGGCTGATCCTGTTCCATTCGCGTGAAGCCTTGCTGGCGTTACAGCTGTTTAACGCGGTGTTTATCGGAATCGTTGCCGGGATAGGCATGCTCTGGTTCCAGGATTTAATGCCGGGGCGCGCAGGCTCCGCGACCACGCTGTTTACCAACAGTATCTCTACCGGCGTGATTCTGGCAGGGGTGATTCAGGGGGCGCTGTCGCAAAGCTATGGGCATGCATCCGTGTACTGGGTGATCGCAGCGATTTCGCTCGTCACGCTGATGCTGACGTGCCGGGTAAAAGACGTTTGATTCTGGAAGGCGGCTTCACGAAATGAAACGATTTTCTGACAGGCGCAGAGAAGGCGCATAGAGTGCGTGACGGGTGCTTGAGGCTGTTTGCCTCAGGCTTTCGCAAGAGGCAAACAGTGGAGAGTCCCACATCAAAAAACTGATGGGGAGACCAACTTCACAACCAACATTGCGAGGTTAGTCTCTTCATTGCCGAAAAGCAATAAGGAGGCTGGAATGCCAAAACGTACTCTGCTGTTAGGTTTGTTTCTGATCTGTACGACGCTGTTGATCTTCACCTGGATGGTGCGCGACTCGCTGTGTGAGCTGCACTTCAGACAGGAGAAAACAGAGCTGGCGGCAGTGTTGGCTTACGAAGCAAAACGTTAGCAGTATTGGCGGGGAGTTTTCCCCGCCACTCCAGAGTGGTTGAGCCTCAACGCACCCTTATCAATGGCCCGCGCCCTGCGGGCCATTGCCTTTAACCCATAAACGCAGGCTGTTTTTTCTCGTAAGCGGAGATAGCCTCTTCGTGTTGCAGCGTCAGGCCAATGCTATCCAGACCGTTCAGCATGCAGTGGCGGCGGAACGCATCAATGCTGAAGCTGTAGATCTTATCCCCGGCTTTCACCACTTCCGCTTCCAGATCCACCTCAAACGAAATCCCCGGATTCGCCTGCACCAGCGCAAACAGTTCATCGACCTGTTCGTCACTCAGCGTCACCGGCAGCAGCTGGTTGTTGAAGCTGTTGCCGTAGAAGATATCCGCGAAGCTCGGGGCGATAACCACCTTAAAGCCGTAGTCGGTTAATGCCCAGGGCGCATGTTCACGCGACGATCCGCAGCCAAAGTTTTCCCGCGCCAGCAGAATGGAAGCCCCTTTGTATTCCGGAAAGTTCAGGACGAATTCCGGGTTCGGCACTTCGCCTTTATCGTCGAGGAAACGCCAGTCGTTGAACAGATGCGCACCAAAACCCGTGCGCGTCACTTTCTGCAAAAACTGCTTAGGAATGATCGCGTCAGTATCGACGTTAGCGGCGTCCAGAGGGACAACCCGGCCCGTATGTTGGGTAAATTTCTCTGCCATGATTGTCTCCTTATTTCAGGCTGCGAATATCGGCGAAATGACCGGTGACTGCCGCAGCGGCGGCCATTGCCGGGCTGACCAGGTGGGTGCGCCCACCGCGGCCCTGACGGCCTTCAAAGTTACGGTTGCTGGTGGAGGCACAGCGCTCGCCCGGATTCAGGCGGTCGTTGTTCATGGCCAGACACATGGAGCAACCCGGCAGGCGCCACTCGAAGCCTGCTTCAATAAAGATCTTATCCAGACCCTCCGCTTCCGCCTGGGCTTTCACCGGCCCGGAGCCCGGCACAACCAGCGCCTGCACGCCCGGCGCCACTTTGCGGCCTTTAGCAATTTCTGCCGCTGCGCGTAAATCTTCAATACGGGAGTTGGTACAGGAGCCGATGAATACTTTATCAATGCTCACGTCGGTCAGCGGTACGCCGGGTTTCAGCCCCATGTAAGCCAGCGCTTTTTCCGCACTGGCACGTTCGACCGGATCGGCAAAGGAGGCCGGGTCAGGAATGCTGTCGTTGACGGAAATCACCTGGCCCGGGTTGGTGCCCCAGGTGACCTGCGGGGCGATCTCTTCCGCCTGTAACGTCACAACGGTATCAAAAATTGCCCCCTCGTCCGTTTTCAGGGTTTTCCAGTACGCTACCGCGTCGTCAAAATCCTGTCCTTTCGGGGCATGCAGACGCCCCTTCACATAATTGAAGGTGGTTTCGTCTGGGGCCACCAGGCCTGCTTTGGCGCCCATCTCAATGGCCATGTTGCACAGGGTCATACGACCTTCCATGCTCAGCGCCTGGATAGCGTCGCCGCAGAATTCCACGACGTGACCGGTGCCGCCTGCGCTGCCGGTTTTGCCGATAATCGCCAGCACGATATCTTTCGCGGTGATACCCGGCGCAGCTTTACCCTTCACTTCAATCTTCATGGTTTTGGCGCGGCCCTGCTTCAGGGTCTGCGTCGCCAGAACGTGTTCAACTTCAGAGGTCCCAATCCCGAACGCCAGGGCGCCAAATGCGCCGTGCGTCGCGGTGTGGGAGTCGCCGCAGACGATGGTCATGCCCGGCAGAGTAATACCCTGCTCAGGCCCCATTACGTGGACGATACCCTGATAGGGGTGGTTCAGATCGTACAGCTCCACGCCAAACTCGTTACAGTTCTTAATCAGCTCCTGCATCTGGATACGTGCCATCTCGCCAGATGCATTGATGTCTTTGGTCTGGGTGGAAACGTTGTGATCCATCGTGGCAAAGGTTTTACCCGGCTGACGCACCGGGCGCTTGTGCGCGCGCAGGCCGTCAAATGCCTGAGGAGAGGTCACTTCGTGTACCAGATGACGGTCGATGTACAACAGTGGGGTTTCGTTTGGTGCTTCGTAAACAACGTGCGCATCAAACAACTTCTCATATAACGTCTTAGCCATGATTACACCCCTTCAGCGACATAGCGGGCAATGATGTCGCCCATTTCATCGGTACTGACTGCCGCCGTGCCGCGTGCTAAATCACCGGTACGGACGCCTTCTTCTAACGCCCGGTTAATGGCGTTTTCAATTGCGGTTGCTGCATCGCCTGCATCCAGGCTGTAGCGCAGCAGCAGAGCCAGGGAGAGGATCTGCGCAATCGGGTTGGCGATGTTTTTACCTGCGATATCCGGCGCGGAGCCGCCCGCCGGTTCGTACAGGCCAAAGCCTTCTTCGTTCAGGCTGGCCGAGGGCAGCATACCCATGGAGCCGGTGATCATGGCGCACTCATCCGAGAGAATATCGCCGAACAGGTTGGAGCACAGCAGCACGTCAAACTGGGACGGATCTTTAATCAGCTGCATCGTTGCGTTGTCGATATACATATGTGACAGCTCAACGTCCGGGTACTGCCTGGCAACTTCACTGACGATTTCGCGCCACAAAATAGACGACTGGAGCACGTTCGCTTTATCAATAGAGGTCACTTTACGGCGGCGTTTGCGCGCTGACTCAAACGCGATATGAGCGATACGTTCAATTTCAAAACGGTGATACACCTCGGTATCAAACGCTTTCTCATGCTGACCGCTGCCTTCGCGGCCTTTGGGCTGCCCGAAGTAGATCCCGCCGGTCAGCTCACGCACGCAGAGAATGTCGAAACCGTTGGCGGCGATATCGGCGCGCAGCGGGCAAAACTCTTCCAGCCCCGGGTACAGCTTCGCCGGACGCAGGTTGCTGAACAGTTTGAAGTGTTTACGCAGCGGCAGCAGCGCGCCGCGCTCTGGCTGCTCTGCTGGAGGCAAATGTTCCCACTTAGGGCCACCCACGGATCCAAACAGAACGGCATCGGCATTCTCGCAGCCTTCTACAGTCCCTTTCGGCAGGGGAGTACCGTGGTTATCAATGGCAATACCGCCCACGTCGTAGTGGCTGGTGGTAATTTTCATCGCAAAACGCGAACGTACGGCTTCCAGTACTTTCAGCGCCTGTGTCATCACTTCCGGGCCAATACCGTCACCCGGCAACACAGCAATATGGTAATTCTTCGACATCACACGGTTTCCTTGTTGTTCTCTTTATTCTGAGCTTTGCGTTGCAACTCTTTTTCAACTTCGGCGGCGCGCCAGATGTTGTTCAGGACATGCACCATCGCTTTCGCGGAGGATTCAACGATATCTGTCGCCAGACCCACACCGTGGAAACGGCGACCGTTATAGTTGACGACGATATCAACCTGGCCCAGGGCGTCTTTACCGTGCCCTTTTGCCGTCAGGTCGTATTTCACCAGCTCTACGTCGTACTCAGTGACGCGGTTAATCGCCTGGTAAATGGCATCCACAGGGCCGTTACCGTTGGCGGCTTCCGCTTTAATTTCATCGCCGCAGGCCAGCTTGACGGAGGCGGTAGCGATATCACTTGAGCCTGACTGAACGGTGAAGTAGTCCAGACGGAAGTGTTCTGGCTCTTCCTGCTGTTTGTTGATAAATGCCAGCGCTTCCAGGTCGTAATCGAAGACCTGGCCTTTCTTGTCAGCCAGCTTCAGGAATGCGTCGTACAGCTGATCCATGTTGTAATCGCTGTCCTGATACCCCATCTCTTCCATACGGTGTTTCACCGCCGCGCGGCCAGAGCGTGAGGTCAGGTTCAGCTGAACCTGGTTCAGACCGATGGATTCCGGAGTCATGATTTCGTAGTTTTCACGGTTCTTCAGCACGCCATCCTGGTGAATACCGGAGGAGTGAGCGAACGCGCCAGTACCAACAATCGCCTTGTTCGCCGGGATCGGCATATTGCAAATCTGGCTCACGGTCTGGCTGGTGCGCCAGATTTCGTTGTGATTGATGCGAGTGTGTACGTTCATAATGTCTTTGCGCACCTTGATCGCCATGATCACTTCTTCCAGCGAGCAGTTGCCGGCGCGTTCACCAATGCCGTTCATTGCCCCTTCTACCTGACGCGCGCCGGCGTGGACGGCAGCGATGGCATTGCCCACAGCCAGACCCAAATCATCGTGGGTGTGAACAGAGATGATGGCTTTATCAATATTAGGTACGCGGTCGTACAGGCCGGTGATGATGTTAGAGAACTCAAACGGCATGGTGTAGCCGACGGTATCCGGGATGTTGATGGTTCTGGCTCCGGCATTAATCGCGGCTTCCACTACACGGGCCAAATCGTCAATCGGCGTGCGGCCTGCATCTTCACAGGAGAATTCGACGTCATCAGTATAGTTACGCGCGCGTTTAACCATATACACCGCACGTTCGATCACTTCATCCAGCGTGCTGCGCAGCTTGGTTGCAATGTGCATGGGGGAGGTGGCAATGAATGTATGGATACGGAAGGCTTCTGCAACTTTCAGGGATTCCGCGGCCACATCAATATCTTTCTCAACGCAGCGAGCCAGACCGCATACGCGGCTGTTTTTGATGGTGCGGGCGATGGTCTGTACTGACTCGAAATCACCCGGCGAGGAGACGGGAAAGCCGACTTCCATTACGTCTACACCCATGCGTTCGAGGGCCAGCGCAATTTGCAGTTTTTCTTTAACACTCAGGCTCGCCTGTAATGCCTGTTCACCGTCACGTAAAGTAGTATCGAAAATAACGACTTGCTGGCTCATGGGTTAGGTCCTTGTCAGTCTTAGGGCGCCTTGCTACGAGCATAAAAAAACCCGCGCAGTGGCGCGGGTTTTGAGTTTTACTGAAGACGATTCAACGCTGAATTTCGCCCGCCAGTCTACCGCGCACAGTGGATGCGTTTAGTAGTAGTAGACCGGTGAAACGAAGGGTGCGAATCATGAATCGTGCTCCAGATGAATGCGATATGCTTTTAGTGGTACTGGATACGCCGACTCATGTCAACCCCTCTCAGGCAAAACGGCCACTCAGCGCAGGATAAACACATTAGCTAATTGTGCTGGTTTTTACGCTGTTAACCGATTTAATTGTCTATTATTGGACTTGAGATTCATCTCTGGAATAATTTGAATATAATTGGTAGCAATTGAACACAGTATTTTTACCGATGTGCTGTGAAATGGAATGTGTTTTATTTCATTGAGTTATAAGTTCTATGAATGAATCATGGGCGGGAAAGTTATCAATATTGATATCATTTTGTTAATGAAATCGTGGTGTATGCCCTTCATAGTTTAATAATACTTAAGTTATTATTAACTAAGGCGGTGATTGTGTATTTGCCAGCTTTATGGTTTCATGCCTGCATTAAAGTTTTAGATATCATTTGAACGATTTTTAGCTCTTCATTCAGGGGATGCTTAATGCCATCTCTTGAATGAGGGTTCTTTATATATTCTGAATTTTAAATAATTTCCTTTCGCTTGTTGTATATGCATGGTAAATCATATTTTTCGAAGTTATTACTGTACTTTGGCAAAGGGAATTTAGCGTGACAGTGGAGTCAGAAATGCCAGAAAATAATATTAACCAACCACAGCCTTATGATGGGGTTAAGCCTCAGTTACGCACAGTGGATCTCAACCTGTTAACTGTATTTGATGCAGTTATGCAGGAGCAGAATATTACGCGAGCAGCGCAATCTCTGGGAATGTCTCAACCTGCCGTGAGTAATGCCGTAGCCAGACTTAAGGTGATGTTTAATGACGAGTTATTCGTCCGGTATGGAAGAGGTATCCAGCCCACGGCGCGTGCATTCCAGCTATTCGGTTCGATTCGTCAGGCGCTACAGCTGGTTCAAAATGAGCTTCCCGGCTCAGGGTTTGAACCTTTAAGCAGTGAGCGGGTTTTCCATCTCTGTGTTTGCAGTCCGTTAGACAATTATTTGACGTCTGTTATATATAATAAAGTTGAACAGATTGCTCCTAATATTCATCTCGTTTTTAAATCATCTTTAAATCAAAACACTGAGCACCAGCTTCGTTATCAGGAAACGGAGTTCGTTCTGGGCTACGAAGAGTTTCGCCGTCCAGAGTTTGCCTGTGTTCCGTTGTTTAAAGATGAAATGGTGTTAGTCGCCAGCAAAAAACATCCACGCATGAATTCGCCGCTGCGTGAAAGCGATGTTTACAGCGAGCAGCATGCCGTTGTTGCTCTGGACAGATATGCTTCGTTCAGTCAGCCGTGGTATGACACTGCCGATAAACAAGCCAGCGTGGCCTATCAGGGGATGGCGATGGTCAGCGTTTTAAATGTCGTTTCTCAGACGCAGCTAGTCGCTATTGCACCGCGCTGGCTTGCTGAAGAGTTCTCCGATTCGCTGAGCCTGCAAATTTTACCTCTGCCGCTCAAGCTGAATAGCCGTACCTGTTATCTTTCCTGGCATGAAGCGGCGGGGCGGGATAAAGGGCACCAGTGGATGGAAGAGTTGCTGATCAATATTTGTCGTCGATAAGTCAGGGTGAATAAACCGCATGGTGCCATGCGGTTTATTCTGTGATTTTTTATGCAGGCAATATTTTGTTCTGTGCGCATTTTTTCAGACGCTCAGGGCGGCTTAAAAATAGATGATTTCCTGATCCATCCTCTTTTTAAGAGATGAATTATTAGCGTCTCCCCTTATACCAGACGAATTCACCATATTCGTGTCTGACAGCTATTTTTTCTGCTTTTATTGCCCATTCCCGCATTCCGTTTGCTAATTGCCTGCCTCATAACGAGCGGTTAAGGTATCCCTCACTCTGCACATTATAAGATGGGTTTACCCTGTCAGAAGACGGCGCGGAAATGAATTCTGTTGACCGTCTATAACAAAAGCCTGGAGGCAAAGCATGGAGATGTTGTCTGGCGCGGAAATGGTCGTCCGATCGCTTATCGATCAGGGCGTGAAACAAGTGTTTGGCTATCCCGGAGGCGCGGTTCTCGATATTTATGACGCGCTGCACACGGTAGGCGGTATTGATCATGTTCTGGTTCGTCATGAACAGGCTGCTGTGCATATGGCTGACGGCCTGGCCCGCGCCACGGGAGAAGTGGGTGTAGTGCTGGTCACTTCGGGGCCGGGAGCGACCAATGCCATCACCGGCATTGCGACTGCGTATATGGACTCTATTCCACTGGTCATTCTCTCCGGACAGGTGGCGACGTCACTGATTGGCTATGATGCGTTTCAGGAATGCGACATGGTGGGGATCTCACGCCCCGTGGTGAAGCACAGCTTTCTGGTTAAGCAAACGGAAGATATCCCGGGCGTGCTGAAAAAAGCCTTCTGGCTGGCCGCCAGCGGTCGTCCTGGGCCAGTGGTTGTCGATCTGCCAAAAGATATTCTCAATCCCGCGAATAAACTGCCTTACCTGTGGCCTGAGTCGGTGAGCATGCGTTCGTATAATCCGACGACGCAAGGGCACAAAGGCCAGATTAAGCGTGCGCTGCAAACGCTGCTGGCTGCGAAAAAGCCCGTAGTCTATGTGGGGGGCGGCGCCGTCAATGCAGCCTGTGAAACGCAACTACGCGAACTGATTGAGAAGCTGAATCTTCCTGTCGCGTCATCGCTGATGGGGCTGGGGGCATTCCCGGCTACCCACCGTCAGGCGCTGGGCATGCTGGGTATGCATGGCACCTATGAAGCCAATATGACGATGCACCATTCTGATGTGATTTTTGCCGTCGGCGTACGTTTTGACGATCGCACCACCAATAACCTGGCGAAATACTGTCCGAATGCGACGGTGCTACACATTGATATCGATCCTACTTCTATCTCTAAAACGGTGCCGGCGGATGTGCCCATCGTGGGGGACGCACGACAGGTGCTGGATCAAATGTTGGAACTACTGGCGCAGGAGACCGCCTCTCAACCGCTGGATGAGATCCGTGACTGGTGGCAGCAAATCGAACAATGGCGCGGCCGTCAGTGCCTTAAATACGACACGCAGAGTGAGAACATCAAGCCGCAGGCGGTGATCGAGACGATCTGGCATCTGACCAAAGGCGAGGCGTATGTCACTTCTGACGTAGGCCAGCATCAGATGTTCGCTGCGTTGTATTACCCGTTTGATAAACCGCGTCGCTGGATCAACTCAGGCGGGCTTGGCACGATGGGCTTTGGTCTGCCCGCCGCGCTGGGGGTGAAGCTTGCGTTGCCGAACGAAACGGTTATCTGCGTAACGGGTGATGGCAGTATACAGATGAATATTCAGGAGCTTTCTACTGCGCTGCAATATGAGTTGCCAGTGCTGGTGCTTAACCTGAATAACGGTTACCTCGGTATGGTGAAGCAGTGGCAGGATATGATTTATTCCGGCCGTCACTCTCAGTCTTATATGAAGTCACTTCCGGACTTTGTCCGTCTGGCTGAAGCCTATGGTCATATTGGCATGCGGGTAACCGATCCGTCAGAGCTGGAAGCGAAGCTCGGCGAAGCGCTTGAGCACGTTAAAAACAATCGCCTCGTCTTCATGGACGTCATCGTAGACGGCACAGAGCACGTTTATCCGATGCATATCCGTGGCGGTGGTATGGATGAAATGTGGTTAAGCAAAACGGAGAGAACCTGATATGCGCCGGATATTATCTGTATTACTGGAAAATGAGTCGGGCGCACTGTCACGCGTCATTGGGCTTTTTGCGCAGCGCGGATACAACATTGAAAGCCTGACCGTTGCGCCGACCGATGATCCAACGCTCTCCCGCATGACGATCCAGACTGTCGGCGATGCAAAAGTGCTTGAGCAGATCGAAAAGCAATTGCACAAGCTGGTGGACGTGTTGCGCGTCAGCGAGCTGGGGCAGGGGGCTTACGTCGAACGTGAAGTGATGCTGGTGAAAATTCAGGCCAGCGGTTATGGCCGTGAAGAGGTCAAGCGTAACACGGATATTTTCCGTGGGCAGATCATTGACGTCACGCCTTCTATATATACTGTGCAGCTTGCCGGAACGAGCGATAAGCTGGATGCGTTCCTGGCCTCCGTCAGGGATGTGGCAAAAATTGTTGAAGTTGCGCGCTCTGGCGTTGTTGGCCTCTCGCGCGGCGATAAAATCATGCGTTAGTTGCGCAAAAGGTTCGCCTCTTTCAGCCCGGTAGCCAAAGCCGGGCTTTTTTTTGCGTAATCCGCCGACAACGCGGACAAAAGCGGTTGCCGTGAAAGCTATTCTGCGTTTAGATGTTAAAATATTTAACCATAACCTTGACAGGGCCATGGACTTTTTTCTTTTTTTGAGGGGCAATTGTGAAACTGGATGAAATCGCCCGGCTCGCCGGCGTGTCGAGAACCACGGCCAGCTATGTGATTAACGGTAAAGCAAAGCAGTATCGTGTCAGCGATAAGACCGTTGAGAAAGTGATGGCAGTCGTTCGTGAGCATAATTACCATCCGAATGCTGTCGCCGCAGGTTTACGTGCCGGACGCACCCGCTCGATTGGCCTGGTGATCCCGGATCTGGAAAACACCAGCTATACCCGCATCGCCAACTATCTTGAACGTCAGGCTCGTCAGCGGGGCTATCAGCTGTTGATTGCCTGCTCCGAGGATCAGCCCGACAACGAGATGCGCTGCATTGAGCATCTGCTGCAACGTCAGGTTGACGCCATCATCGTGTCGACCTCTTTACCACCCGAGCATCCTTTCTATCAGCGCTGGGCGAACGATCCATTCCCGATTGTGGCGCTGGATCGTGCTTTGGATCGTGAACATTTCACCAGCGTCGTAGGCGCCGATCAGGACGATGCAGAAATGCTGGCTGCCGAGCTGCGTACCTTCCCGGCGGAAACGGTGCTCTATCTTGGCGCTTTGCCTGAACTATCCGTGAGCTTCCTGCGTGAACAAGGGTTCCGTACGGCGTGGAAAGACGATCCGCGTGACGTTCATTATCTGTATGCCAACAGCTATGAGCGCGAAGCGGCTGCTCAACTGTTCGAGAAATGGCTGGAAACGCACCCGATGCCGCAGGCGTTGTTTACCACCTCGTTTGCCCTGTTGCAGGGGGTGATGGACGTGACGTTACGTCGCGATGGCAAGCTGCCATCCGATCTGGCGATTGCGACCTTCGGCGATAACGAACTGCTCGACTTCCTGCAATGTCCGGTGCTGGCCGTGGCTCAGCGTCACCGCGACGTCGCCGAGCGCGTGCTTGAGATTGTTCTGGCAAGCCTGGATGAACCTCGCAAACCGAAACCCGGGCTTACGCGTATCAAACGTAATCTCTATCGGCGCGGGATTTTGAGCCGCCATTAATATTTCCACAGGGGCGGTAAAACTGCCCCTTTTGCGGCGCATTTATTGCGGGAAATAATTCCCGGATAAAAATTAGGATTTATCTCTAAGATTCGTAGCCGGCTATTTTTCTGAATCCGTTTTGGCGTTAAAAAGCGCAATTATAATTTTTAACGGGCATTCTTTTGTATTGTTTTGTTACAAACAGCCGCCAGCCGATGAATATTCAGCCATTTTTTACTCTCCCCTTCAGCCCTCAATGTACACGAACGAATCCATATTGCCTTGCGCTTAATCTGGTGCTGTTATCCCCCGGCGATATGCCTTAAAATGCTGCCCGCGTCGCAAACTGACACTTTATATTTCCCTGCGATGATATTGAGTGAGTCTTAACGCTCGTGTGCATATTCGGTTTTTTTCTTACAAATATTCATAACGTTAATTTTGCCTCGCCAGTTGTGTAGTTATTAGCCAGGTCACTCTTGCTCTGTAAATACGGTGCTTTCGCGCCGGTATAGAGAGAGTCCTGGCTTGACAAGCTTTTCCCTCGCTCCGTAAACTCCTTCAGGTGGGAATTTGTGGGTTAAAGTGGTGAGGAGGGGTGAGGCTGGCATGTTCCGTGGAGCAACGTTAGTCAATCTCGACAGCAAAGGGCGTTTATCGGTACCAACCCGATACCGCGACCAGCTGATTGAGAACGCTTCGGGTCAACTGGTTTGCACCATTGACATCAACTCCCCCTGCCTGCTGCTTTACCCTTTGCCTGAATGGGAAATCATTGAGCAAAAGCTGTCGCGACTGTCGAGCATGAACCCGCAAGAACGCCGCGTGCAGCGGTTGTTATTGGGACATGCCAGTGAATGTCAGATGGATAGCGCCGGGCGATTATTGATTGCGCCTGTGTTGCGGCAACACGCCGGTCTGACTAAAGAAGTGATGCTGGTCGGGCAGTTCAACAAGTTTGAACTGTGGGACGAAACGACCTGGTATCAACAGGTCAAGGAAGATATCGACGCTGAGCAGTCTGATTCCGCAACATTATCGGAACGGCTGCGGGACTTGTCTCTATAAATATGATGGAAAATTATAAACATACAACGGTGCTGCTGGATGAGGCCGTTAACGGCCTGAATATTCGTCCAGACGGCATCTATATTGATGGCACTTTTGGTCGCGGTGGTCACTCGCGTTTGATCCTCTCCCAGCTTGGAGCGGAAGGACGCCTGCTGGCAATTGACCGCGATCCGCAGGCGATTGCCGTTGCGCAAACCATCGATGATCCTCGCTTTTCCATCGTGCATGGACCTTTCTCTGCGCTTGCGGATTATGTCGCTGAGCGCGGCCTGACCGGCAAGATCGACGGGATTCTCCTCGATCTTGGCGTCTCTTCACCACAGCTTGATGATGCAGAACGCGGCTTCTCCTTTATGCGTGATGGGCCGCTGGATATGCGTATGGACCCCACTCGCGGCCAGTCTGCCGCTGAATGGTTACAAACTGCTGACGAAGCGGATATTGCCTGGGTAATCAAAACCTTCGGTGAAGAACGCTTTGGCAAACGTATTGCGCGCGCCATCGTGGAGCGCAACCGCGTTGAGCCAATGACCCGTACCAAAGAGCTGGCAGAAGTCATCGCGGCGGCAACGCCGGTGAAGGACAAGCACAAACATCCTGCGACCCGTACCTTCCAGGCGGTTCGTATCTGGGTAAACAGTGAACTGGAGGAAATAGAGCTGGCGCTAAAAAGCTCGCTCGACGTGCTGGCCCCGGGTGGGCGGTTATCCATCATCAGCTTCCATTCGCTGGAAGATCGCATCGTAAAACGCTTTATGCGTGAACAGAGCCGCGGTCCGCAGGTTCCAGCTGGGTTGCCGATGACGGAAGAACAACTCAGAAAGCTGGGAGGCCGTCAGTTGCGAGCATTAGGCAAGTTGATGCCGGGCGAAGAAGAGGTGGCAGAGAATCCACGTGCCCGTAGTTCAGTGCTGCGTATTGCAGAGAGGACGAACGCATGATCAGCAGAGTGACAGACACCCTAAGCAAAGTTAAGGGATCGTTAGGAAGCAACGAGCGCCATGCCTTGCCTGGCGTGATCGGCGACGATCTTTTGCGGTTTGGGAAGCTGCCACTCTGCTTGTTCATTTGCATCATTGTGACGGCAGTCATGGTGGTCACCACCGCTCACCATACCCGTTTATTAACTGCGCAGCGCGAACAGATGGTACTGGAACGCGATGCGCTGGATATTGAATGGCGAAATCTGATCCTTGAAGAAAACGCGCTCGGCGATCACAGCCGGGTTGAACGGATCGCAACGGAAAAACTGCAATTACAGCATGTTGATCCTTCGCAGGAAAATATCGTAGTACAAAAATAAGGGAAAACGCGACGCATGAAAGCAGCGGCAAAAACGCTAAAACCAAAACGCCAGGAAGAACAGGCCAACTTTGTCAGTTGGCGTTTTGCGTTGCTTTGCGGCTGCATTTTACTGGCGCTGGGTTTCCTGCTGGGACGCGTGGCGTGGCTACAAATCATCGCGCCTGACATGCTGGTACGTCAGGGTGATATGCGTTCTCTGCGCGTGCAGGAAGTTTCTACCTCTCGTGGGATGATCACCGATCGTTCCGGCCGTCCGCTGGCGGTGAGCGTGCCGGTGAAGGCGATCTGGGCCGATCCGAAAGAGTTACACGATGCAGGCGGGATCACCCTTGATAACCGCTGGAAGGCGCTGTCAGACGCGTTGAAAATGCCGCTGGATCAGCTGGCGTCGCGCGTTAACGCCAACCCAAAAGGGCGCTTTATCTATCTTGCCCGTCAGGTGAACCCTGACATGGCTGACTACATTAAGAAACTGAAGCTGCCGGGCATTCATCTGCGGGAAGAATCCCGCCGTTACTATCCTTCGGGCGAAGTCACCGCGCACCTGATTGGCTTTACCAACGTGGATAGCCAGGGGATTGAGGGCGTTGAAAAAAGCTTCGACAAGTGGCTTACCGGCCAGCCTGGCGAGCGAATCGTGCGTAAAGACCGCTATGGTCGCGTCATTGAAGACATTTCCTCGACAGACAGCCAGGCCGCGCACAACCTGGCCCTGAGTATTGATGAACGCTTGCAGGCGCTGGTCTATCGTGAGCTGAACAACGCCGTCGCGTTTAACAAGGCGGAATCGGGCAGCGCCGTGCTGGTGGATGTGGCGACAGGTGAAGTGCTGGCGATGGCCAGTAGCCCCTCATACAACCCGAATAATTTTGCCGGTACAGCAAAAGATGCAATGCGTAACCGCTCCATCACCGATGTGTTTGAACCCGGCTCAACCGTAAAACCTATGGTGGTGATGACGGCTCTACAGCGAGGCATCGTCAACGAAAATACCGTTCTGAATACGTTCCCTTATCGAATTAACGGTCACGAAATCAAAGACGTGGCACGTTACAGCGAACTGACCCTGACCGGGGTCTTACAGAAGTCGAGTAACGTCGGTGTGTCAAAACTGGCGTTAGCGATGCCGTCCTCAGCGTTAGTAGATACTTACTCACGTTTTGGGCTGGGAAAGGCGACCAATTTGGGGTTGGTCGGAGAACGCAGTGGCTTATATCCTCAAAAACAACGGTGGTCTGACATAGAGAGGGCCACCTTCTCTTTCGGCTACGGGCTAATGGTAACTCCCTTACAGTTAGCGCGAGTCTACGCAACGATTGGCAGCTATGGCATTTATCGTCCGCTGTCGATCACCAAAGTTGATCCACCGGTTCCGGGGGAACGTGTTTTCCCGGAATCTATCGTTCGTACCGTCGTGCATATGATGGAAAGCGTCGCGTTACCTGGCGGTGGCGGCGTGAAGGCCGCAATTAAGGGCTATCGTATCGCCATTAAAACCGGTACAGCGAAAAAAGTGGGGCCGGACGGCCGCTATATCAACAAATACATTGCCTATACCGCAGGCGTAGCGCCTGCAAGCAATCCGCGTTTTGCGCTGGTGGTCGTCATCAACGATCCGCAGGCGGGTAAATACTACGGCGGCGCCGTCTCCGCGCCTGTGTTCGGGGCTATTATGGGCGGCGTGTTGCGCACCATGAACATTGAACCGGATGCGCTGGCGACGGGCGAAAAAAGTGAATTTGTAATTAATCAAGGCGAGGGAACAGGTGGCAGATCGTAATTTGCGCGACCTTCTTGCTCCGTGGGTGCCTATGCTACCTGCGCGAGCACTGCGAGAGATGGTACTGGACAGCCGCGTAGCGGCTTCTGGCGATCTTTTTGTGGCAGTAGTGGGTCATCAGGCGGACGGGCGTCGTTATATCCCGCAGGCGATTGCGCAAGGTGTTGCTGCCATTATTGCTGAGGCCAAAGATGAGGCAACAGACGGTGAGATCCGTGAAATGCACGGCGTGCCGGTCATCTATCTCAGCCAGCTGAATGAGCGTCTCTCCGCGCTGGCAGGACGTTTTTACAACGAACCTTCCGACCAGTTAAAGCTGGTTGGCGTGACAGGAACCAACGGAAAAACCACCACCACTCAGCTGATGGCGCAGTGGGCACAGCTGCTGGGCGAAACCGGTGCCGTCATGGGCACGGTGGGGAACGGTCTTCTGGGCAAAGTAAGCCCGACGGAAAACACTACAGGCTCGGCGGTTGACGTGCAGCGTGTGCTGGCGGGCCTCGCTGAGCAGGGGGCGACCTTCGCTGCGATGGAAGTCTCTTCCCATGGTCTGGTACAACATCGCGTGGCGGCCCTGAAATTTGCTGCCTCTGTCTTTACTAACCTGAGCCGCGATCACCTTGATTATCATGGTGATATGGAGCACTACGAAGCGGCGAAATGGCTGCTTTATTCCACTCACCACCACGGGCAGGCGATCATTAACGCCGACGACGAAGTCGGTCGCCGCTGGCTGGAAAAACTGCCGGATGCGGTGGCGGTGTCGATGGAAGATCGCATTAATCCGAACTGCCGCGGCCGCTGGCTGAAGGCGGTCGAGGTGAACTACCACGATAGTGGGGCGACGATCCGCTTCGCTTCCACCTGGGGCGAAGGTGAAATTGAAAGCCGCCTGATGGGGGCCTTTAACGTCAGTAACCTGCTGCTGGCGCTGGCGACGCTGCTGGCGCTGGGCTACCCGATGGCGGATCTGCTGAAAACGTCTGAGCGTTTGCAACCGGTCTGTGGCCGCATGGAAGTGTTCAGCGCGCCGGGCAAGCCGACGGTGGTCGTGGATTACGCACACACGCCGGATGCGCTGGAAAAAGCGCTGGAAGCGGCGCGTCTGCACTGCGCAGGCAAGCTCTGGTGCGTGTTTGGCTGCGGTGGCGATCGCGACAAGGGCAAACGTCCGCTGATGGGCGCCATCGCTGAGCAGTTCGCGGATATTCCCGTGGTAACCGATGACAACCCGCGTACCGAAGAGCCGCGGGCCATTATCAATGACATTCTGGCGGGCATGCTGGATGCGGGTCGTGCGCGCGTGGTCGAAGGCCGTGCGGAGGCCGTGACTAACGCCATTATGCAGGCGCAGGAGAACGATGTGGTTCTGCTGGCCGGTAAAGGTCATGAAGATTATCAGATCGTCGGCAATCGTCGTCTGGATTATTCCGACCGCGTGACGGCAGCGCGTCTGCTGGGAGTGGTGGCATGATTAGCATTACGTTAAGCCAGGCCGCTGCGGTATTGCAGGGGATGCTGCATGGTCAGGATCTAACCATTGAGGCTGTGACCACCGACACCCGTAAGGTGACGGCGGGCTGCCTGTTTGTGGCGCTGAAGGGCGAGCGTTTTGACGCCCACGATTTTGCGCAACAGGCTAAAGATAACGGCGCGGGCGCGCTGCTGGTCAGCCGTAAGCTCGATATCGATTTGCCGCAGATTGTGGTGAAAGATACGCGCCTGGCGTTTGGCGAGCTGGCGGCATGGGTTCGCCAGCAGGTGCCAACACGCGTCGTGGCGCTGACGGGCTCGTCGGGTAAAACCTCCGTTAAAGAGATGACGGCGGCGATCCTTAGCCAGTGCGGTAACACGCTTTATACGGCGGGCAACCTTAATAATGACATCGGTGTACCGATGACGCTGCTGCGCCTGACCCACGAGCATGAATATGCGGTGATTGAGTTAGGGGCTAACCATCAGGGCGAAATCGCCTGGACCGTGAGCCTGACGCGTCCGGAAGCGGCGCTGGTGAATAACCTGGCGGCGGCACATCTTGAAGGTTTTGGTTCGCTGGCCGGTGTGGCGAAAGCGAAAGGTGAAATTTATACCGGACTGCCGGATGACGGCATCGCCATTATGAACGCCGATAACAACGACTGGCTGAACTGGCAGAGCATCATTGGTTCACGCAAAACCTGGCGCTTCTCACCGAATGCGGCAAACAGTGATTTTTCGGCGACCAACATTCATGTGACGTCACACGGCACCGAGTTCACCCTCACGACCCCAACGGGCGACATCGAGGTGCTGCTGCCCCTGCCCGGTCGTCATAACATCGCCAATGCGCTTGCTGCGACAGCGCTCTCAATGGCGGTAGGTGCCTCACACGCGGCGATCAAAGCAGGTCTGGCAAATTTAAAAGCCGTGCCGGGGCGTCTTTTCCCGATCCAGCTGGCTGAAAACAAACTTCTGCTGGATGACTCCTACAACGCTAACGTCGGCTCCATGACGGCGGCCGTGCAGGTCTTGTCTGAGATGCCGGGCTATCGCGTGATGGTTGTGGGCGATATGGCCGAGCTGGGTGATGAAAGCGAAGCCTGCCATGTTCAGGTGGGTGAAGCGGCGAAAGCCGCCGGGCTTGACCGCGTATTGAGCGCAGGCACGCTGAGCAAGGCCATTTCCGATGCCAGTGAAGTTGGCGAACATTTTGCCGATAAATCTGCACTGATCGAACGCCTGAAGGCATTGATTACAGAAAAACAGATTGTGACTGTTTTAGTTAAAGGTTCACGTAGTGCCGCCATGGAAGAGGTTGTGCACGCATTACAGGAGAACGGGACATGTTAGTTTGGCTGGCCGAACATTTGGTCAAATATTACTCAGGCTTTAACGTCTTTTCCTATCTGACGTTTCGCGCCATCGTCAGCCTGCTGACTGCGCTGTTCATCTCGCTGTGGATGGGCCCGCGCATGATTGCCCGTCTGCAAAAACTCTCTTTCGGCCAGGTTGTACGCAACGATGGTCCGGAATCGCACTTCAGCAAGCGCGGTACGCCGACCATGGGCGGGATCATGATCCTGACCGCGATTGTGGTGTCCGTTCTGCTGTGGGCCTATCCGTCTAACCCCTACGTCTGGTGCGTGCTGACCGTGCTGGTTGGCTACGGGATCATCGGTTTTGTTGACGACTATCGTAAAGTCGTGCGCAAAGACACCAAAGGTTTGATCGCCCGCTGGAAGTATTTCTGGATGTCGGTGATTGCGCTGGGCGTGGCCTTCGCGCTTTATCTGGCAGGAAAAGACACCCCGGCCACCGAGCTGGTGGTGCCGTTCTTCAAAGACGTGATGCCGCAGCTGGGGCTGTTCTACATTCTGCTGGCTTACTTTGTGATCGTCGGCACCGGCAACGCCGTCAACCTGACCGATGGTCTGGACGGCCTGGCCATCATGCCAACCGTGTTTGTCGCGGGCGGTTTCGCGCTGGTGGCGTGGGCGACCGGTAACATGAACTTTGCAAACTACCTGCACATCCCGTACCTGCGACATGCGGGTGAGCTGGTGATCGTCTGTACGGCGATTGTCGGGGCGGGGCTGGGCTTCCTGTGGTTTAACACCTATCCGGCGCAGGTCTTTATGGGCGACGTCGGTTCACTGGCGCTGGGCGGCGCGCTGGGCATTATCGCCGTGCTGCTGCGTCAGGAGTTCCTGCTGGTGATCATGGGCGGTGTGTTTGTGGTTGAGACGCTGTCGGTGATTTTGCAGGTCGGTTCCTTCAAGCTGCGCGGTCAGCGCATCTTCCGTATGGCACCGATTCACCACCACTATGAACTGAAAGGCTGGCCGGAGCCGCGCGTCATTGTGCGCTTCTGGATTATTTCGCTGATGCTGGTGCTGATTGGCCTGGCAACGCTGAAGGTACGTTAATCATGGCAGATTACCAGGGCAAAAAAGTCGTTATCATCGGGTTAGGCCTCACCGGCCTCTCCTGCGTAGACTTTTTCCTTGCACGTGGCGTGACGCCGCGCGTGATGGATACGCGCGTCTCTCCGCCGGGTCTGGACAAGCTGCCGGAGCAGGTAGAACGCCACCTGGGTGGTCTGAATGATGAGTGGCTGCTGGCCGCCGATCTGATTGTTGCCAGTCCCGGTATGGCGCTGGCGCATCCTTCCCTGAGCGCCGCCGCGGATGCAGGCGTTGAGATTGTCGGCGATATCGAACTGTTCTGCCGGGAGGCGCAGGCCCCGATCGTCGCCATTACCGGTTCAAACGGTAAAAGCACCGTCACCACGCTGGTGGGGGAAATGGCGAAGGCGGCGGGCAAAAATGTCGGCGTGGGCGGTAACATTGGTCTGCCCGCTCTGATGCTGCTTGATAAAGGGTGTGAGCTGTTCGTCCTTGAGCTTTCCAGCTTCCAGCTGGAAACCACTTCAAGCCTGCATGCGGCGGCGGCGACGATCCTAAACGTCACCGAAGATCATATGGACAGATACCCGTTCGGCTTGCAGCAGTACCGTGCGGCCAAACTGCGCGTTTATGAAAATGCCAAAGTTTGCGTAGTGAATGCCGATGATGCACTCACCATGCCGGTGCGCGGCGCAGACGATCGCTGCATTAGCTTCGGTATTAATATGGGTGACTATCACCTTAACCGTCAGCAGGGCGAAACCTGGCTGCGCGTGAAAGGTGAGAAAGTGCTGAACGTGAAAGAAATGATGCTCTCCGGCCAGCATAACTACACCAATGCCCTGGCGGCGCTGGCGCTGGCGGATGCCGTTGGCCTGCCGCGATCTTCAAGCCTGAAGGCGCTCACCACCTTTACCGGCCTGGCGCACCGGTTCCAGCTGGCGCTGGAGCACAACGGCGTACGCTGGATTAACGATTCCAAAGCGACCAACGTGGGTAGCACCGAGGCGGCACTGAACGGTTTGCACGTTGATGGCACGCTATACCTGCTGCTGGGCGGCGACGGTAAATCGGCTGACTTCTCCTCGCTGAAGCAGTACCTCAACGGTGATAACGTGCGCCTGTATTGCTTTGGCCGCGATGGCAGCGAGCTGGCAGCGTTGCGTCCTGAAGTCGCCGAGCAAACCGAGACCATGGAGCAGGCGATGCGCCTCATCGCCCCACGCGTGAAGCCCGGCGATATGGTACTGCTCTCACCAGCCTGTGCCAGCCTCGATCAATTCAAGAGTTTCGAACAGCGGGGTGATGTCTTTACCCGCCTGGCGAAGGAGTTAGGCTGATGCGTTTATCTCTCCCTCGCCTGAAAATGCCGCGCCTGCCAGGATTTGGTATCCTGGTATGGCTGTTTACGGCGCTGAAAGGCTGGGTGATGGCTTCCCGGGATAAAGATTCCGACAGCCTGATCATGTACGACCGCACGCTGTTCTGGCTCACGCTGGGGCTGGCGGCGATCGGCTTTATTATGGTCACCTCGGCGTCAATGCCTGTCGGACAGCGTCTGGCAAACGACCCGTTCCTGTTTGCCAAGCGTGACGGGCTGTACATCATTCTCGCGTTCTGCCTGGCAATGATCACCTTACGTCTGCCGATGTCGTTCTGGCAGCGGCACAGTACAGCCATGCTCATCGCCTCAATCATCATGCTGTTGATCGTGCTGGTTGTCGGGAGCTCCGTTAACGGGGCATCACGCTGGATTGCCTTTGGGCCACTGCGTATTCAGCCCGCGGAGTTCACCAAACTGTCGTTGTTCTGCTACCTGGCTAACTACCTGGTGCGTAAAGTTGACGAAGTTCGTAACAACCTTCGTGGCTTCTTAAAACCGATGGGCGTGATTCTGGTCCTCGCGATCCTGCTGCTGGCGCAGCCCGACCTCGGTACGGTAGTCGTACTGTTTGTCACTACGCTGGCGATGCTGTTCCTGGCGGGCGCAAAACTGTGGCAGTTCATTGCCATCATCGGGATGGGGATTTCGGCGGTGGTGCTGCTGATCCTCGCCGAACCCTACCGTATCCGCCGTGTGACCTCGTTCTGGAACCCATGGGAAGATCCGTTCGGCAGCGGTTACCAGCTGACGCAGTCGCTGATGGCGTTTGGTCGCGGCGAAGTCTGGGGTCAAGGCCTGGGCAACTCGGTGCAAAAACTGGAGTATTTACCGGAGGCGCACACCGACTTCATCTTCTCCATTATTGGGGAAGAACTGGGTTATATCGGTGTGGTATTGGCGCTATTAATGGTATTCTTCGTCGCTTTCCGCGCCATGTCGATTGGCCGGAAAGCGCTGGAGATCGATCACCGCTTCTCCGGTTTCCTGGCCTGCTCAATTGGTATCTGGTTTAGCTTCCAGGCGCTGGTAAACGTTGGGGCGGCAGCGGGTATGCTGCCGACCAAAGGTCTGACGTTGCCGTTGATCAGTTATGGTGGTTCGAGTCTGTTGATCATGTCGACGGCCATCATGTTTTTGTTACGCATAGATTATGAAACGCGTCTGGAGAAAGCTCAGGCGTTTACACGAGGTTCACGATGAATCAACCGAAGCGGTTAATGGTGATGGCAGGCGGTACCGGTGGACACGTGTTCCCGGGACTGGCGGTTGCGCACCATTTAATGGAACAGGGCTGGCAGGTACGCTGGCTGGGAACCGCAGACCGCATGGAAGCCGATCTGGTACCTAAACACGGTATCGAGATCGACTTTATTCGTATTTCTGGCCTTCGTGGCAAAGGGATCAAGGCGCAGCTGCTGGCGCCGGTGCGCATTTTCAATGCCTGGCGTCAGGCGCGCGCCATTATGAAGCGTTTTAAGCCTGACGTCGTTCTGGGCATGGGCGGTTACGTTTCCGGTCCGGGCGGACTGGCGGCGTGGTCACTGGGCATCCCCGTTGTTCTGCATGAGCAGAACGGTATTGCCGGGTTGACCAACAAATGGCTGGCAAAAATCGCCACCAAAGTTATGCAGGCCTTCCCCGGGGCATTCCCGAAAGCGGATGTCGTAGGGAATCCGGTACGTGTGGACGTGCTGGCGCTGCCGCTGCCAGATACGCGTCTGGCGGGTCGCGAAGGGCCGGTGCGCGTGCTGGTCGTCGGCGGTTCCCAGGGCGCACGTATTTTAAACCAGACGATGCCGCAGGTTGCGGCAAAACTGGGTGATGCGGTGACCATCTGGCACCAGAGCGGGAAGGGCGCTCAGCAGACCGTTGAGCAGGCCTACGTGCAGGAAGGTCTGCCGCAGCATAAAGTGACTGAATTTATTGATGATATGGCCGCAGCCTATGCCTGGGCCGATGTTGTGGTCTGTCGCTCGGGCGCGCTGACGGTGAGCGAAATCGCCGCCGCCGGTTTACCGGCGCTGTTTGTGCCGTTCCAGCACAAAGACCGACAGCAGTACTGGAATGCGCTGCCGCTTGAGAAAGCGGGCGCAGCGAAGATTTTTGAGCAGCCACAATTTACCGCTGATGCGGTCGCCACTACCCTGGCGGGCTGGAACCGGGATGTATTACTGGAGATGGCGCAACGCGCACGCGCGACCGCTATCCCGGATGCAACGGAACGGGTGGCAAAAGAAGTGAGCCTGGCAGCCCAGGCATAATTCTCGCAGTGCGTGTTGCGCTGCACGATTTTTTTGAAGTAGTCGATGGCGTTTAGAGAATGAATACACAACAACTGGCAAAACTGCGTTCTATCGTGCCCGAGATGCGTCGCGTCCGGCACATTCACTTTGTCGGCATCGGTGGTGCTGGCATGGGCGGTATTGCCGAAGTGTTAGCTAACGAAGGCTATCAGATCAGCGGGTCTGACCTGGCGCCAAACCCTGTTACGCAGCAGCTGGCGTCGCTGGGGGCGACTATCTATTTCAATCATCGCCCGGAAAACGTGAGCGATGCGAGCGTGGTTGTGGTGTCCAGCGCTATCTCCGCGGATAACCCGGAAATCGTTGCGGCGCATGAGGCGCGCATCCCGGTGATCCGTCGCGCGGAAATGCTGGCGGAACTGATGCGTTTCCGTCACGGCATTGCGGTGGCCGGTACGCACGGTAAAACCACCACAACAGCGATGGTCTCCAGCATTTATGCGGAAGCGGGTCTCGACCCGACGTTCGTTAACGGTGGTCTGGTGAAAGCCGCTGGCGTGCATGCGCGTCTGGGCCACAGCCGTTATCTGATTGCGGAAGCGGATGAGAGCGATGCGTCGTTCCTGCATCTACAGCCGATGGTGGCGATCGTCACCAACATCGAAGCTGACCATATGGACACTTACCAGGGCGACTTCGAGAACTTAAAGCAGACCTTTATTAACTTCCTGCACAACCTGCCGTTCTATGGCCGTGCGGTGATGTGCGTGGACGATCCGGTTATTCGCGAGCTGCTGCCGCGCGTCGGGCGTCAAATTACGACCTACGGCTTCAGCGAAGACGCGGATGTACGCGTAGAAGATTACAAGCAGATCGGTGCGCAGGGGCATTTCACCCTCGCGCGTCAGGATAAAGACCTGCTGCATGTCACCCTGAACGCGCCGGGACGTCACAACGCCCTGAATGCGGCAGCGGCGGTGGCTGTTGCGACAGAAGAAGGCATTGACGATGAAGCGATCCTGCGCGCACTGGAGAGCTTCCAGGGGACGGGCCGTCGCTTCGACTTCCTCGGTGAATTCCCGCTGGAGCCGGTAAACGGTAAGCCAGGTTCTGCGATGCTGGTAGACGACTACGGTCACCATCCGACGGAAGTGGACGCAACCATCAAAGCGGCACGCGCGGGTTGGCCGGAAAAGAATCTGGTCATGATCTTCCAGCCGCACCGTTACACGCGTACTCGCGATCTGTATGACGATTTTGCCAACGTCCTTTCGCAGGTCGATACCCTGCTGATGCTGGATGTTTATGCAGCGGGTGAAACTCCGATTCCGGGTGCGGACAGTCGTTCTTTATGTCGTACCATCCGTGGACGCGGTAAAGTGGATCCTATTCTGGTTCCCGACCCGGCGCAGGTGGCTGAAATGCTTGCCCCGGTCCTGACGGGTAACGATCTGATCCTGATTCAGGGCGCGGGAAATATCGGCAAAATCGCCCGTACCTTAGCTGAAATCAAACTGAAGCCGCAAACTCAGGAGGACGAGCGTCATGGCTGATAAGATTGCTGTCCTGTTTGGCGGCACTTCCGCCGAACGCGAGGTTTCTCTGAATTCGGGCGCTGCCGTGCTGGCGGGCCTGCGTGAAGGTGGCGTGGACGCGCATCCGGTTGATCCGAAAGAGGTGGACGTCACGCAGCTGAAAGCGATGGGCTTCGATAAAGCCTTTATCGCGTTGCACGGTCGCGGCGGTGAAGACGGCACGTTGCAGGGGCTGCTGGAGCTGATCGGCATGCCGTACACCGGCAGCGGCGTGATGGCATCCGCCATCTCCATGGATAAACTGCGCAGCAAACTGCTGTGGCAGGGGGCGGGTATGCCCGTTGCGCCATGGGTTGCACTGACGCGTCGTGAATATGAAATGGGTCTGTCGGACAGCGTTAATACACGCATTGCGGCACTGGGCTTACCGGTTATTGTGAAGCCGAGCCGTGAAGGGTCGAGCGTGGGAATGTCCAAAGTCGATAAAGCTGTAGATTTGGCTGACGCTTTAGCACTTGCATTTCAACATGATGAAGAAGTTCTGATTGAAAAATGGCTTAGCGGGCCGGAATTTACCGTCGCGATGCTTGGCGAAGAAATTTTACCGTCAATTCGCATCCAACCCGCCGGAGTCTTCTATGATTATGAGGCGAAGTATCTCTCTGATGAGACGCAATATTTCTGCCCAGCGGGTCTTGAAGCAGAGCGTGAGGCCGAATTACAGTCTCTGGTGCTTAAAGCCTGGAATGTGCTGGGATGTCGTGGCTGGGGACGCATTGACGTGATGCTTGACGGTGACGGGCAATTTTATCTGCTGGAAGCAAACACGTCTCCGGGTATGACCAGCCATAGCCTTGTGCCGATGGCGGCGCGTCAGGCGGGAATGAGCTTCTCGCAGTTAGTCGTACGTATTCTGGACCAGGCGGGCTGATATGTCTCAGGCTGCATTGAACACGCGCAACCGCGATGACGAAGAAGAATATTCCTCTTCGCGCCGGAGTAATGGAACGCGTCTTGCAGGGATCATCTTCCTGCTCGGGGTGCTGTGCACCGTGTTTATCAGCGGCTGGATGGTGCTGGGCTGGATGGAAGACGCGCAGCGGTTGCCGCTGTCGAAGCTGGTGGTGACCGGGGAGCGACACTACACGCGTAACGATGACATTCGCCAGTCGATTCTGGCGCTTGGGTCGCCTGGCACCTTTATGACGCAGGACGTCAACATTATCCAGAGTCAGATTGAACGTCTGCCGTGGATAAAACAGGCGAGTGTCAGAAAACAATGGCCAGATGAATTGAAGATTCATCTGGTTGAATATGTGCCGATTGCGCGTTGGAATGATCAGCATATGGTTGACGTAGACGGAAATTCGTTCAGCGTCCCGAGCGATCGTGTCAACAAGCAGAATTTACCGATGTTGTATGGCCCGGAAGGCAGCGAAAACGAAGTATTGCAGGGTTTTCGTGAGATGGGGCAGGTGCTGGCTAAGGATCGCTTTACGTTAAAAGATGCTGCGATGACGGCGCGCCGTTCCTGGCAGTTGACCCTAACGAATGGCATTAAGCTCAATCTTGGCCGCGGCGACACAATGAAACGTCTGGCGCGTTTTGTAGAACTTTACCCGGTTTTACAGCAGCAGGCGCAGACGGATGGCAAACGGATAAGCTACGTTGATTTGCGCTATGACTCAGGCGCAGCAGTCGGTTGGGAGCCGGCTCCGGTCGAGGAACCTAATCAGCAACAAAATCAGGCACAGGTACAGGCAGAACAACAATGATCAAGTCGACGGACAGAAAATTGGTAGTAGGACTGGAGATTGGCACCGCGAAGGTTGCCGCTTTGGTAGGGGAAGTTCTGCCCGACGGTATGGTCAATATCATTGGCGTGGGCAGCTGCCCCTCCCGTGGTATGGATAAAGGTGGGGTAAACGACCTTGAGTCGGTGGTGAAATGCGTTCAGCGCGCCATCGACCAGGCTGAATTGATGGCAGATTGCCAGATTTCCTCTGTCTATCTGGCCCTGTCTGGTAAGCACATCAGCTGCCAGAATGAAATCGGTATGGTGCCGATTTCTGAAGAAGAGGTGACGCAGGAAGACGTTGAGAACGTTGTCCACACGGCGAAATCCGTGCGTGTTCGCGACGAGCACCGTGTGCTGCATGTGATCCCGCAGGAATACGCGATCGACTACCAGGAAGGCATCAAGAATCCGGTCGGTCTGTCGGGCGTGCGTATGCAGGCAAAAGTGCACCTGATCACATGTCACAACGATATGGCGAAGAACATTGTAAAAGCCGTTGAACGTTGTGGCCTGAAAGTTGACCAACTCATTTTCGCCGGTCTTGCCGCGAGCTATTCCGTGCTGACCGAAGACGAACGTGAACTGGGCGTCTGTGTGGTCGATATTGGTGGTGGTACAATGGACATGGCCGTCTATACCGGCGGTGCGTTACGCCACACCAAAGTGATCCCGTACGCCGGGAATGTGGTGACCAGCGATATCGCTTACGCCTTTGGTACGCCACCGAGCGATGCAGAGGCGATTAAAGTGCGCCATGGTTGCGCGCTGGGCTCTATCGTCGGCAAAGACGAGAGCGTTGAAGTGCCGAGCGTAGGCGGGCGACCGCCGCGCAGCCTGCAACGCCAGACGCTGGCAGAGGTGATTGAGCCGCGTTATACCGAGCTGCTCAACCTGGTCAACGAAGAGATTTTGCAGTTACAGGAACAGCTTCGCCAGCAGGGTGTGAAACATCATCTCGCGGCGGGGATTGTATTAACCGGCGGGGCAGCGCAAATTGAAGGTCTTGCGGCCTGCGCTCAGCGCGTTTTCCATACGCAGGTGCGTATTGGTGCGCCGCTGAATATTACCGGTTTAACGGATTACGCTCAGGAGCCGTATTACTCAACGGCCGTGGGCCTGCTGCACTACGGGAAAGAATCCCATTTGAGTGGTGAAGCAGAAGTGGAAAAACGCGTCTCGGTGGGGTCTTGGGTCAAACGACTTAACACCTGGTTGCGAAAAGAGTTTTAATTTTTTTAAGAGACCGGAGAGAATTAGCGGTCTCGGGCGACAGGCACAACGGAGAGAGAGATTATGTTTGAACCTATGGAATTAACCAACGACGCGGTGATTAAAGTCATCGGCGTCGGTGGCGGCGGCGGTAATGCCGTAGAGCACATGGTGCGCGAGCGCATCGAAGGTGTTGAATTCTTCGCGGTGAACACCGATGCGCAGGCGCTGCGTAAAACGGCTGTTGGCCAGACGATTCAGATCGGTGGTGGCATCACCAAAGGTTTGGGAGCAGGGGCTAACCCGGAAGTGGGCCGCAACGCGGCAGAAGAAGATCGTGAAGCGCTGCGCGCTGCACTGGACGGTGCAGACATGGTCTTCATCGCAGCGGGTATGGGCGGCGGTACAGGTACCGGTGCAGCACCCGTTGTGGCGGAAGTCGCTAAAGATTTAGGTATTCTGACCGTTGCTGTCGTGACCAAGCCTTTCAACTTTGAAGGTAAGAAGCGTATGGCTTTCGCGGAGCAGGGTATCACCGAGCTGTCCAAGCACGTGGACTCTCTGATTACCATCCCGAACGACAAGCTGCTGAAAGTGCTGGGTCGCGGTATCTCTCTGCTGGACGCCTTTGGCGCGGCAAACGACGTGCTGAAAGGCGCGGTTCAGGGTATTGCTGAACTGATTACCCGTCCAGGTCTGATGAACGTTGACTTTGCAGACGTTCGCACCGTGATGTCCGAGATGGGCTACGCGATGATGGGCTCTGGCGTGGCGAGCGGCGAAGACCGTGCGGAAGAAGCCGCTGAAATGGCGATTTCTTCTCCACTGCTGGAAGATATCGACCTGTCTGGTGCGCGCGGCGTGCTGGTCAACATTACCGCTGGCTTTGACCTGCGTCTGGATGAGTTCGAAACCGTGGGTAACACCATCCGTGCGTTCGCCTCTGACAACGCGACCGTTGTTATCGGTACGTCCCTTGATCCGGAAATGAACGACGAACTGCGTGTGACCGTTGTGGCCACCGGTATCGGTATGGACAAGCGTCCTGAGATCACCCTGGTGACCAACAAACAGACTCAGCAGCCGGTTATGGATCGTTACCAGCAGCACGGTATGGCGCCTCTGACTCAGGAGCAAAAACCCGCTGCGAAAGTGGTGAACGACCCAACTCCACAAACGGCAAAAGAGCCAGATTATCTGGATATCCCGGCGTTCCTGCGTAAGCAAGCTGACTAAGAATTGGCTGGAATTTGGGGATTTGCGCTCTTTGTGCTAAACTGGCCCACCGTTAGTGATATACACTCTCGGTTGGATAGTTAATTTGGCGAGATTATACGATGATCAAACAAAGGACACTTAAACGTATCGTTCAGGCGACGGGTGTCGGTTTACATACCGGCAAGAAAGTCACACTGACGTTACGCCCTGCGCCGGCCAATACCGGGGTCATCTATCGTCGCACCGACTTGAATCCACCGGTAGATTTTCCGGCCGATGCCAAATCTGTGCGTGATACTATGCTCTGTACTTGTCTGGTGAACGAGCATGACGTGCGGATTTCTACCGTAGAGCACCTGAACGCCGCCCTGGCGGGTCTGGGTATCGACAACATTATGGTTGAAGTCGATGCGCCAGAAATCCCGATCATGGACGGGAGTGCTGCTCCGTTCGTTTATTTGTTGCTGGATGCCGGCATCGAAGAACTGAACTGCGCGAAGAAATTTGTTCGCATTAAAGAGACCGTTCGCGTCGAAGATGGCGACAAATGGGCTGAATTCAAACCGTACAATGGTTTCTCGTTGGACTTCACCATCGATTTTAACCATCCGGCGATTGACTCCAGCACTCAGCGCTATGCGATGAACTTCTCTGCGGATGCGTTCATGCGTCAGATCAGCCGAGCACGTACCTTCGGCTTTATGCGTGATATCGAATATCTGCAATCCCGCGGCCTGTGCCTGGGCGGCAGCTTCGATTGTGCCATCGTTGTTGACGATTATCGCGTACTGAACGAAGACGGCCTGCGTTTTGAAGATGAATTTGTTCGTCACAAAATGCTGGACGCGATCGGCGACCTCTTCATGTGTGGTCACAACATCATTGGTGCATTTACCGCGTTTAAATCCGGTCATGCACTGAACAACAAACTGTTGCAGGCCGTCCTGGCAAAACAGGAAGCCTGGGAATATGTGACCTTCGAAGACGAAGCTGAACTGCCGCTGGCGTTCAAAGCCCCGACTATGGTCCTGGCGTAACGGTTAAAGCCGTTTCGTAAGAAAAGCGACTGGTTCACCTGGTACTCTCTCCGACCAGGGAAGCCAGTCGTTTTTATTTCTGCCCTTCTTTAATTTGTCCCCCTCACCCCTGGCCTGTGTCGGGTGCCGAATAACGGTGTGTTCGCTGCATTATTGACCGTTTTTACCTGCTGCAAGGTGTCATTCCTGCTGCCGTGTATTGGCTTTAGTGGTAATATCTGGGCGCTAAAAAAGAATAACTGAACTCAGCCTGCACTGGCGGGCGAACGTGGTGGAGCAAGTGAGCGGAATACTGACGCGCTGGCGACAATTTGGCAGACGTTACTTCTGGCCGCATCTCTTATTGGGGATGGTCGCGGCGAGTTTCGGCTTGCCTGTGCTCAGCAACAGCGCAGACGCGGCCACGCCAGCACGTTCCACGACGACCAAACACGATCTCACCACACGGGTTAACTTCACTAATCTCGCATGGCTTGAAGCCAGCCGTCGTCCCAATTTCTCCGTTGATTACTGGCAGCAGCACGCGATTCGCACGGTTATCCGCCATCTGTCATTCGCGATGGCGCCGCAGACGATGCCTGTTGCGGAAGAAACGCTGCCGGTTCAGGCTCAGCATCTTGCCCTGCTCGATACGCTTAATGCGCTTCTGACGCAGGACAACCAGCCGCCAGTGACCGTAAATCAGACGGCGCAAACGGATTTTGTTTCCCCTGCATCCTTCTCTGTTTCGACATGGATTAGCCAGGTTCACGGCATCCGTGCCGGGCCTCAACGCCTCAGCTAAATTAACCTTTTTCAATACCTTAATTTATCTGCCCGACTGGGGCGTTTGAGAATTTATTATGCTAATCAAATTGTTAACCAAAGTTTTTGGTAGTCGTAACGATCGTACCCTGCGCCGCATGCGCAAAGCTGTGAACGTCATCAACGGTATGGAACCGGCGATGGAGAAGCTCACTGATGATGAGCTGAAAGCGAAAACCGCGGAGTTCCGTGCGCGTCTGGAGAAAGGTGAAACCTTAGAAAGCCTGATCCCGGAAGCCTTCGCCGTTGTACGTGAGGCCAGTAAACGCGTGTTCGGCATGCGTCACTTCGACGTGCAGCTGCTGGGCGGGATGGTGCTCAACGAGCGCTGCATCGCGGAAATGCGTACCGGTGAAGGTAAAACCCTGACGGCAACGCTGCCGGCTTACCTGAATGCGCTGACGGGTAAGGGCGTTCACGTTGTTACCGTCAACGACTATCTGGCGCAGCGCGACGCAGAAAACAACCGTCCACTGTTCGAATTCCTCGGCATGACCGTGGGCATTAACATGTCCGGCCTGCCGGCACCTGCCAAGCGTGAAGCCTATAACGCGGATATCACCTACGGCACCAACAACGAATACGGCTTCGACTACCTGCGTGACAACATGGCGTTCAGCCCGGAAGAGCGCGTCCAGCGTAAACTGCACTATGCGCTGGTGGATGAGGTTGACTCCATTCTGATCGATGAAGCGCGTACCCCGCTGATCATCTCCGGCCCGGCCGAAGACAGCTCCGAGATGTACCGTAAAGTCGACAAAATCATTCCTCACCTGCTGCGTCAGGAGAAAGAAGACTCCGATACCTTCCAGGGTGAAGGTCACTTCTCCGTGGATGAAAAAGCGCGTCAGGTCAACCTGACCGAACGCGGCCTGGTGAAAATCGAAGAGTTGCTGGTGGCTGAAGGCATTATGGAAGAGGGCGAGTCTCTGTACTCCCCGAGCAACATCATGCTGATGCACCACGTAACGGCCGCACTGCGCGCGCACGCCCTGTTCACCCGCGACGTTGACTACATCGTTAAAGACGGCGAAGTCATCATCGTCGATGAACACACCGGCCGTACCATGCAGGGACGTCGCTGGTCCGATGGCCTGCACCAGGCCGTGGAAGCGAAAGAAGGCGTGGATATTCAAAACGAAAACCAGACGCTGGCATCCATCACCTTCCAGAACTACTTCCGTCTGTACGAGAAGCTGGCGGGGATGACCGGTACCGCAGATACCGAAGCGTTTGAGTTCAGCTCCATCTATAAGCTGGATACCGTGGTAGTACCTACCAACCGTCCGATGATCCGTAAGGATATGCCGGACCTGGTATACATGACTGAAGCGGAAAAAATTCAGGCGATCATCGAAGATATTCGCGAACGTACCGCGAAGGGCCAGCCGGTACTGGTGGGGACCATCTCCATCGAGAAATCCGAAGTGGTATCTAACGAGCTGACCAAAGCAGGCATCAAACACAACGTTCTGAACGCCAAGTTCCACGCTAAAGAAGCAGATATCGTTGCGCAGGCCGGTTACCCGGCTGCCGTAACCATCGCCACCAACATGGCGGGTCGTGGTACCGATATTATGCTCGGCGGTAGCTGGCAGGCCGAAGTGGCGGAGCTGGAAAACCCAACCCCAGAGCAAATCGCGCAGATCAAAGCCGACTGGCAGGTGCGTCACGACGCGGTGCTGGCATCCGGTGGTCTGCACATCATTGGTACCGAGCGTCATGAATCTCGTCGTATCGATAACCAGCTGCGCGGTCGTGCAGGTCGTCAGGGTGATGCCGGTTCTTCCCGCTTCTATCTGTCTATGGAAGATGCGCTGATGCGTATTTTCGCCTCTGACCGTGTGTCCGGCATGATGCGTAAACTGGGCATGAAACCTGGCGAAGCGATCGAGCACCCGTGGGTTACCAAAGCGATTGCCAACGCCCAGCGTAAAGTAGAAAGCCGCAACTTCGATATTCGTAAGCAGCTGCTGGAATATGATGACGTTGCCAACGACCAGCGTCGTGCGATCTACACCCAGCGTAACGAACTGCTGGACGTGTCCGACGTGAGCGAAACCATCAACAGCATTCGCGAAGATGTGTTCAAAGCCACTATCGACGCGCACATTCCGCCGCAGTCTCTGGAAGAGATGTGGGATATCGAAGGTTTGCAGGAACGTCTGAAAAACGACTTCGATCTCGAACTGCCAATCAAAGAGTGGCTGGACAAAGAGCCTGAGCTGCACGAAGAGACCCTGCGCGAGCGTATCTACGAAACCGCGCTGGACGTCTACAAGCGTAAGGAAGAAGTGGTTGGCGCAGAGATGATGCGTCACTTCGAGAAAGGCGTAATGTTGCAGACCCTGGACTCCCTGTGGAAAGAGCATCTGGCGGCAATGGACTACCTGCGTCAGGGTATCCACCTGCGTGGTTATGCGCAGAAAGATCCGAAACAGGAGTACAAGCGTGAATCCTTCTCCATGTTTGCTGCCATGCTGGAGTCGCTGAAGTATGAAGTCATCAGCACCCTGAGCAAAGTTCAGGTGCGTATGCCGGAAGAAGTGGAAGCGATGGAGCAGCAGCGTCGTGAAGAAGCTGAGCGTCTGGCACAGATGCAGCAGCTGAGCCATCAGACCGATGAGAGCGAAGCCGCAGCGGCAATCGCAGCGCAGACGGGCGATCGTAAAGTCGGTCGTAACGATCCGTGCCCATGCGGTTCCGGCAAAAAATACAAGGCGTGCCACGGCCGTCTGAGCTAAGAACATAACAAACTGAAAAGGCGCAGATATCTGCGCCTTTTTTATGGAAGTGACATGATGAAAACACTGCAAATTGCTGTCGGGATCATTCGCAACCCGCAAAATCAGATCTTCATTACCCAACGTGCCGCCGATGCGCACATGGCCAACAAATGGGAATTCCCCGGCGGAAAAATCGAATCAGGTGAAACGCCGGAGCAGGCGCTGGTGCGTGAGCTTCAGGAAGAGGTGGGGATCACCCCGCTTGGCGCAACGCTATTCGATAAGCTGGAGTACCAGTTTCCGGATCGTCACATCACGCTGTGGTTCTGGCTGGTTGAAAACTGGGAAGGTGAGCCGTGGGGAAAAGAGGGGCAGCCGGGTAACTGGATTGAGCTTAAGGCCAGCGATGCGGAAAAATTCCCGCCTGCCAATGAGCCTGTGATCCTCCGGCTGGCCGCACAACCGTAGGCCTGCTAAGCGACGCGCCAGCAGGCTTTGAACGTTACTGCTGGTTCTCGCTCCAGTCATCGCTATCCGAGAGATCGCCTTCGCTCGGAATGCGTTTCTCTTCCGCCGCCCATTCGCCCAGGTCTATAAGCTGACAGCGCTTGCAGCAGAATGGGCGAAATGGACTCACTTCTCCCCAGACGACAGTTTTCCCACAGGTTGGGCAGTTTACGGTGGTTACGTCAGACATTGGCACTCCTTAACAACAGGCCAGTTCAAAATCGAGGCGTTCCGGCACGGTGCCATGTTCACTGTCCAGCGGCATAAAGCGGATCGCGAAACGGCTTTTATGTCCGGAAATTTGCGGGTAAAGCTGCTCGCCAAGAGACAGGTTCAGGCGCAGAAGATCGGCGTCGTCGCCGTTATCCTGATAGAAACCGTTGAGACTGGTTTGTTTGCGGAACGGGGCCGAGTTACGCACAAGATCGAGGATCAGGGATAACGTCTGATTCATCGGCTCCAGGCTGCCCAGCCAGCTGTTCACCTGGCGATCGCGCTGTTCCTGCGGCATGTGCAGCCACATATGCAGCGTTGGCAGGTCAAAGCTACAGCATCCGCCCGGTATGCTCAGGCGCTGGCGCACCAGCGCAATCAGACGATCCTCTCGTAAAAACTGGCCAACGCGCGGCGCGGCCATCAGGGTCGTGCTGCTGTTTTTTAGCTGCTTGCGTAAAGCGTCAATTCGACTTTGATCCACGCCCGGTACTTCGGCCCAGGCCTGTAATTTACGCTGCTGGCGCTCCAGCTCTTTCAACAGCTCAGTGCGGACGTCGCCGCGTTCAATCACATCCAGCAGATCGCCCACGTTGCGGAAAAAATGCAGCGCCGTGGCGTGATCGTTGACAGGCAGATGTTGTGAAAGCTGTTGAATAAGAAATTCTATGCGTAGCCAGGTACGCATTTTTTCGTTAAGCGGGTGCTCAAAAAGGATATGAGTCGACATTATGGTTTTTCCTGTGCAACGGCCTGCGCGGCGAAGGTCAGATACTGCGCGTGCAGACGAGCAACATCCGATGCAATGGCATCTGGTGCGCCGTTATTATCAATAACATCATCCGCAATGGCGAGGCGCGCTTCGCGCGTGGCCTGTGCGGCAAGAATTTGTTCAGCATGCTCGCGAGAAACATTGTCACGCGCCATGGTTCTCTGGATTTGCGTTTCGCGGGAAACGTCAATCACCAGTGTTCTGTCTGCTTTATTTTGAAGCTGATTTTCCACCAGTAACGGGACCACCCACAACACATAGGGCGAACTGGCTGCGGCAATCTGACGCTGAGTTTCCTGGTGGATAATGGGGTGGAGCAGGGCATTAAGCCAGGCTTTTTCCGCTGGATCGGAAAATATGCACTCACGCAGCTGCCGACGATTCAGGGTGCCGTCAGCCTGTATCACGGGGCGACCAAAATGCGCTTCGATGGCGTTTAAGGCGGGTGTATTGGGTTCTACCACCTGACGGGCAATGATATCGGCGTCGATAATCGTGATGCCGAGACGAGCAAACGCGTGCGCAACGGTGCTTTTACCACTACCGATGCCGCCGGTTAATGCGACGATATACCCCATTAAATCAGATCCTGGGAATTATTCAGTTTTAAAATCAGTTGCTTAAAATTCAAACTTACAACAGCCAATGTTTAGCTCTCTTTACCCGCTTTTTACCAGGTAAATTTATAGGATTGTAGCGTAAAAAAAGAGAATTTCGCAGTCTTGCGGAGCAGGTATTAGTGCGTATGATAGCGTCACTGGAGTTGTGCTTTTAATATATTTGCCTCTAACCCCAGGAATCCGCACATGCGTATCGAAGAAGATCTGAAGTTAGGTTTCAAAGACGTTCTTATCCGCCCTAAACGCTCTACACTGAAAAGTCGCTCAGACGTTGAACTCGAACGTCAATTCACCTTTAAGCATTCCGGTCAGACGTGGTCTGGCGTGCCGATTATCGCGGCCAACATGGACACCGTCGGAACCTTCGAGATGGCTACCGCACTGGCGCAATTCGACATCCTTACTGCGGTACACAAACACTACAGCGCTGAAGAGTGGGATGCGTTTGTCGCCTCCGCCTCGGCTGACGTGGTGAAGCATGTGATGGTCTCGACCGGTACCTCTGATGCAGATTTCGAGAAAACCAAACAGATCCTGAACGCCAATCCAGCGCTGAATTTTGTCTGCATTGACGTGGCAAATGGTTATTCCGAGCATTTCGTTCAGTTCGTCAGCAAGGCACGTGAGGCCTGGCCAACCAAAACCATCATCGCGGGCAACGTGGTGACCGGTGAAATGTGTGAAGAGCTGATCCTCTCCGGGGCCGACATTGTGAAAGTTGGCATTGGCCCGGGGTCCGTTTGCACCACGCGCGTGAAAACCGGTGTGGGTTATCCGCAGCTGTCTGCGGTAATTGAATGCGCTGACGCTGCGCACGGTCTGGGCGGCCAGATCATCAGCGACGGTGGCTGCACCATGCCAGGCGATGTCGCGAAAGCCTTCGGCGGCGGCGCGGATTTCGTGATGCTCGGCGGCATGCTGGCAGGCCACGAAGAGAGCGGCGGTACCGTGGTGGAAGAGAACGGCGAGAAATTCATGCTGTTCTACGGAATGAGCTCTGAATCCGCGATGACCCGTCACGTGGGCGGTGTCGCGAAATACCGTGCGGCGGAAGGCAAAACCGTTAAGCTGCCACTGCGTGGTCCGGTCGAAAACACGGCGCGCGATATCCTCGGCGGTCTGCGTTCTGCCTGCACCTACGTTGGTGCTTCCCGCCTGAAAGAGCTGACGAAACGCACGACGTTTATCCGCGTTCAGGAGCAGGAAAACCGCGTATTTAATAGCCTCTGACGGCTACGGCTGGCGCGCGTCCGTGCGCCAGCATTACCCCGCGCTCATTGCATCCCCCAGATGGAAAATCGGCAAATACATTGCCACCACCAGCGTGCCAATAATCAGACCCGTCACGACCAGTAGCAAAGGCTCAAGAAGCGCTGCCAGATTGTCTGCCTGCTGAAATGTCTGTTCCGTATGGTGGCGGGCCAGATTCATCAGCATCACATCCAGTGAACCCGACACTTCTCCGGTGCGAATGAGCTGAATACACAGTGGCGTAAAAACAGAGGCCTTCTGGAAGGAGGACCACACGGGCATCCCCTGTTCGATATCGCTGCGTATCTCACGGAGTTTCTCCTGCCAGTAGCCCCTCTCAACGGTCTCCTCCACACTCTCCAGTCCTTGTAAAAAGGCAATTCCGGCCTGCTGGGTTAATGACAGCACGGTAAAAATCTGCCCCAGTTTTTGCCCGCGCGTCAGCGTGCCCATCACCGGTACGTGTAACAAGACATACTGCCAGCGTGGATGCCGCCGCAGCTTACAGGCGATGACAACCATTGCCACGAGCAGGGTCAAAAGGGTGAGGATATGCGCCTGAACCAAGGCCGCCAGCCCCATGACTGCCTGCGTGAGCAAAGGGAGCGGGGTGTTGAACGTTTTGTAGATTGCAGCAAACTCAGGCAAAACCAGCGTGACCATCGCCAGCACCACGAAAACGGCCAGCGTCAGGATGATCAGCGGATAGCGCAGCGCTTTCTTCACCTTCGCACTAAGCTGCTGCTGGGATTTTTGTTGCTGCGCAAGCTGACGGCAGCAGGCTTCGAGCTTACCCGTCAGCTCACCCGTCTTCACCATTGAGACATAAAGAGGGCTAAACACCTCTGGCCATTTCTTCATGGCCTCTGACAGGGCGCAACCTTCGCTCAGGTCATCAGCAAGACTGTGCAGCAGCGCCTGCCAGTGCTGCAAAGGATGCTGTTCCGCCAGCATGTGCAGGCTTTGGGATAGCGTGAGTCCAGCCTGTAGCAGCGTGGCGAGCTGGCGAAAAATATCGTAGCAGTGCTGCACCTGCCATCGGTGGCGCTGCTGACAGCGTTTTAGCGCCAGCGGGTGCAGTTGTTTAAGCACCAGAGCCGTGTAAGCTGCGTCACGGTCGATGGCCCAGAGGGTGCCGGTTTGCACCTCCCCCTCGGTGTTCAGGGCACGCCAGCGCCAGAGCGAATTAGCAGCCATCGGGCATTCCCAGGACGCGCAACAGCTCTTCGAGCGTGGTCAGCCCTTGTTCTACGGCCATGCAGCCATGCTCAAACAAAGAGGTCATTCCCGCCTGACGAGCGCTGGACCCAATCACCTCCGTGCTTGCTCCGCTGGCGATGGCCTGCCGCAGCGTGTCGTCGATGACGAGCACTTCAAAAATGGCTACGCGACCATAAAAACCGTGGTAGCAGCGATCGCAGCCGGTGGGTTGCCAGCGAGGAAGCGGCCGGGGCCACAGCGTGCGGGGTAATTCGGTGTGGCGGCTGGCTTCCTGTCGGCAGTACGGACATAAACGGCGCACCAGTCGCTGGGCAATCACCATCGAGAGCGCCGAAGAGATCATCCAGCGCGCGACGCCCATCTGTTGCAGCCGTACCAGCGTTTCAGTCGTCGAATTAGTATGGAGGGTGGACAGCACCAGATGTCCGGTTTGCGCCGCCTTAATGGCAATTTCTGCCGTTTCGCCGTCACGAATTTCACCCACCATAATGATGTCAGGATCCTGCCTGAGCAGGGCACGCAGCACGCTCTGGAAGGTCAGCCCCGCACGCGGATTAATCTGCGTCTGGTTTAAGCCTGCAAGCGGGATTTCAACGGGATCTTCCACGCTGCAAATATTGACGTCAGGGGTATTTCGCACCTGTAACGCGCTGTACAGCGTCACTGTTTTCCCGCTACCGGTCGGGCCGGTGACCAGAATCAACCCCTGAGGGCTGTTAAGCGCCCCGGCAAAACGGGCCTGCTGGTCTGCGCTCATCCCCAGCTGTTCAAGCTCCAGTGCCTGCTGTACCTGGTGAAGCAGACGAAGCACGATTTTTTCTCCACCGCTACAGGGAAGGGTTGCGATACGAAAAGAGACGGGGACGCTTGCCAGCTCCACCGTAAACTGGCCGTCCTGCGGCAGCCGGCGCTCCGCAATATCCAGTTGACCCAGCACCTTCAGGCGTGCGGCAAGCGTCGTCCCGAGGGTGGCAGAGATCGGCAGTTGCGGGTAGAGAACACCGTCGATTCGCAAACGGATCTGGTAGCCGTGCTCCGTCGGTTCAATATGGATGTCAGAAGCCCGCTGGTTTACTGCCTGCTGCAAGGTTGTACTGAGCACGTCAGCGGCTGAGTTTGGCGCTATGCCCGGCAGGTGTGATGATGAGACGGACTGAAGCCGTTTTTCCATCCGTTCTGCCGTCCAGCACTCAATATCAATGCGCTTCTGCGTGGCGAAGCGTAACGCTTCCATCAGCTCAGAGGCAGGATTACCCACCACCGCAATGCTGATCATATCGGTGTCGCTTGCGAGTAGCAGTGCGTGATGGCGCTGACAGAGCGTCATTAGCTGTTCGGTATTCATTGTCCACTCCTGTCAGTTGTTGTCGAAGCGGAAAACATCTTCACAGGCTTGTCTGAGCGCCGTGTCGGACGCAATTTTGCAGTCACGCGTCCAGCCCGTCATACCGTTACCGTCGCTCCAGATCGGTGTCATGAGCACTTCAAGTCCGTTAAGGCTTTCCTGCCCTGTTAACGATACGGCCCCCTTTGCCACGCTCATCGCTGAAACGTAACGTGTGGTTGTCGGGGAGGGGATGCCATTGGTGCCTGCGTCGCAGCTATCCACACCACCACGATCCAGGGCGCAAAGCTCAATGGCGGTGCGGTAGGGGATGAACGTTTGCAGCATATCGGTGAGCGCCGCTTTTCGCAGGTAGTTCTGATAGGCCGGAACGCCAATGGCGCTCAGGATGGCAATAATGCCAATGACCACCATTAGCTCAATCAGGGTAAATCCTTGTTGTCTGTTCATGTCTGCTCCTTACGTTAAGTGGCGCTACTGTGGCAGTGCCAGCATGCAGAAACGAGGGACAAAAGCGTGAACGTGAAGGGGCTTTCAGGGAAATGATTCAGTGTTGCAGAGAAGGACAGCGTAATTGCGAGCGGTTTCGTATTTCCCCTCTCCGGGCGGAGAGGGGAGGCTAATTTATTTGAAGCGCATCGAGAGGTCGAGGGCGCGGACGTGCTTGGTCAGGGCGCCAACGGAGATGTAATCGACGCCGGTTTCAGCAAATTCGCGGATGGTGTCGAACGTCACGTTGCCGGACACCTCAAGCTGCGCCTGGCCGTTTGTGCGTTTGACCGCTTCACGCATCTGCTCCGTGTCGAAGTTATCGAGCATGATGATGTCAGCCCCCGCTTTAATGGCCTCGTCCAGCTCCTCCAGCGTTTCCACTTCCACTTCGACCGGCACATCCGGATGTAGCCAGAAGGCTTTTTCCACGGCCTGACGCACCGAGCCAGAGGCAATAATGTGGTTCTCTTTGATCAGGAAGGCATCGGATAGCCCCAGACGATGGTTGGCGCCGCCACCGCAGAGTACCGCGTATTTCAGCGCGGTGCGCAGGCCCGGCAGGGTTTTACGGGTATCCAGCAACTGCGTGCGGGTGCCTGCCAGCAGGTCAACGTAGCGGCGTACTTCACTGGCAACGCCAGAGAGCGTTTGCACAAAATTGAGCGCGGTGCGTTCACCGGTCAGCAAGACGCGGGACGGGCCGTCCAGCTCGAACAGTGGCTGATTCGCCGTGACCGCATCACCGTCTTCAACGTGCCATGTTACCTGCACCTCGTCGCCTGCCAGCTGGGTAAAGACCTCCTCAACCCAGCGTTTGCCGCAGAAAACCCCCGCTTCGCGGGTGATGATCACCGCATGCGAGCGTGTCTCTTTTGGCAACAATTGGGCGGTAATATCGTTATCGGCGCTGACGTCGCCGCCGAGATCTTCTTTCAGGGCATGGGCAACGCTTGCCGGGATATCACTATTAATACGTTCCAGAAGCGCGTCACGTCGGTGGTCGGGGTTATAGCGGCGAGGCGGCATGATAAAACTCCAAATTGGTAACGAATCATAATATTGAAACATGCTACTCTGAACCGAGTAACAGCACCATAGATAAGGAGTTCCAGCATGTTGTTAGAAAACGGATGGCTGGTGGACGCGCGGCATGTACCGTCGCCGCACCACGACTGCCGCCCGGAGGATGAAAAGCCCACACTGCTGGTGGTTCACAATATTAGTCTCCCGCCGGGTGAGTTTGGCGGTCCGTGGATCGATGCGTTATTCACTGGAACGATAGATCCCGATGCCCACCCCTTCTTTGCTGAGATTGCGCATCTGCGCGTATCGGCGCACTGTCTGATCCGTCGTGATGGCGAAGTGGTTCAGTATGTTCCTTTTGATAAGCGAGCCTGGCATGCTGGCGTGTCGATGTATCAGGGGCGCGAGCGGTGCAATGATTTCTCCATTGGAATTGAACTGGAAGGAACGGACACCACGCCTTACACCGATGCGCAATATGAGAAACTGGTTGCTGTAACGCAAACGTTAATCGGGCGCTATCCCGCCATTGCAGACAATATTACAGGGCACAGCGACATCGCCCCCGAAAGAAAAACCGACCCCGGCCCGGCGTTTGACTGGTCCCGGTTTCACGCCATGCTTACCACGTCGTCAGATAAGGAGATAACATGACGTTGTTTACCATGCTGCTGGTTATGATCGCTGAACGCCTATTTAAGCTCGGCGAGCACTGGCATCTGGATCATCGGCTGGAGGTGTTATTCCGCCGCATCAGGCATTTTTCCATGCTGCGCACGTTGCTGATGGCGGCAGGCGTGATGGCGATTACGTTCCTGTTGCTGCGCTCGCTTTACGGCCTCTTTTTCAACGTGCCGCTGCTGGTGGTGTGGATCCTGCTCGGCGTGCTGTGTATTGGCGCGGGCAAGGTGCGTTTGCACTATCACGCGTATCTGAAAGCCGCTTCCCGGGATGATGCCCACGCGCGCGGCGCGATGGCGAGCGAGCTGACGATGATCCACGGCGTACCGCCGGACTGCGATGAACGCGAGTTTCTGCGGGAGCTGCAAAACGCGCTGCTGTGGATCAACTTCCGTTACTACCTGGCGCCGCTGTTCTGGTTCGTGGTGGGCGGACCCTGGGGGCCGGTACTGCTGATGGGTTATGCGTTCCTGCGCGCCTGGCAGACCTGGCTTGCCCGCTATCTTACGCCGCATGAACGTCTACAGTCCGGCATTGATGCCATCCTGCACGTGCTCGACTGGCTTCCGGTGCGTCTGGTAGGCGTGGTCTATGCCCTCATCGGTCACGGTGAAAAGGCGCTGCCCGCGTGGTTTGTCTCCCTTGCAGACCGCCATACCTCGCAGTATCAGGTTTTAACCCGACTGGCACAGTTCTCGCTGGCGCGTGAGCCGCACACGGACAAAGTCGCAACGCCAAAAGCTGCCGTCTCGATGGCGAAGAAAACATCCTTTGTGGTGGTGGTGATTGTGGCGCTGCTGACGATTTACGGCACGCTGGTCTAAGCCAGCGCGCCGAAGCTGTTACGGCGTATCCGCAGGCGGGATGCCGAAGTCAGGCATCCCGTTTTCGTTCCAGCGGACGAGTTTCAGGCGAGTATGGCGATTGGGATCGTAAAGCGGATCGCCTTCAATTGCAGTGTAGTTTCGCGCGTGGTAGACCAGCACATCTTCGCCTTCCGGCGTCTGCGTAAAGCTGTTATGGCCTGGCCCATACTGACGGTTTTCGTAGCTGGTGACGAACACCGGGCGCGGGGATTTATGCCAGTTAGCCGGGTTTTGCGGATCGGCATTCAGGTCTGCCCACAGTAATCCCATGCAGTAGTTCTCGTCGGTGGCGCTGGCGGAATAGCTGATAAACAGCTTATCGCCATGGAACAGCACCGCCGGGCCTTCGTTGACCCAGAACCCACGGCACTCCCAGTCATATTCCGGTTTACTGAGCATCACCGGCTCGCCTTTCAGCGTCCACGGATTTTCCATTTCACACAGGTAAAGATTGGAGTTACCGGAAATATCCGGAGCTTTTTGCGCCCACAGATACCAGCGTTTACCCTGATGAACAAAGGTGGTGGCATCCAGCGCGAAGGTGTCAAACGGGGTTTTGATTTGCCCTTTTTCCACCCACGTACCGGTAAGCGGATCGCGATCTGCGCATTCAATGGCAAACATTCGATGCTGGAACATCCCGAGCTGATCGAGCGCCTGGGTATGCGTGGCGGCAAAATAGATGTACCACCTGCCGTCGATATGATGCAGCTCCGGCGCCCAGATCAGCTGGCTCATCGGGCCGGTGTCGGGCTTGCGCCAGACAACCACCTCTTCGGCATCGCGTAAACCTTCCAGCGAGTCCGCGCGGCGGATCGCCAGCCGATCGTACTCTGGTACGGAGGCGATAAAGTAATATTGCCCATCGTGACGCAGGATATACGGGTCGGCGCGTTGTTCAATAAACGGGTTTGGCCAGGTTTGCATTCGGCTTTCCTTATTTAGTCTCAGCGGCTTTGAGTTCCTGATAATCGTTCAGCTCGCGATAGTTGGTGCGACGCTTTTCCAGATCGGACTGGATCTGCTTCATGGTCTCACGGTCCACTTTCAGCAGACGTACTACGCCCGCGGTAATTAAGTATCCAATGCCGGGAATGACGGTAAACAGCAGCACGATCCCGTTGATGGCGTCCGCGCTCTGCGCTTTTGCGCCCGCGTCGTAGCCGTACCAGGAGAGCAGGAAGCCGACCATTGCCCCGGCAATCGCCAGACCCAGCTTCAGGAAGAAGATGTTGCCGGAGAAGCTGATCCCGGTGATGCGTTTCCCGGTTTTCCATTCACCGTAGTCGTCCACGTCGGCCATCAGCGACCAGTGCAGCGGTGACGGGATCTGGTGCAGGATGTTCAGCAGGACGTAGAGCACGACAATGGTTGTCGTCGCTTTCGGGTCGAAGAAGTAAAAGGCGGTTGAGAAAATCGCCAGCACGATGTTGGTCCAGAAGAAGACCTTCAGCTTACACCAGCGGTCGGTCAGCACTTTCGCCAGCATACTGCCGAACATCATGCCGACCACGCCCAGGCTGATAAACAGCGTGGCGAAATGGGTGCTTTGCCCCATGACCCAGGTGACGTAATACATGGTGGCCGCCATGCGGATAAAGCCAGGGCAGACGTTGCACAGGGTTAACAGCAGGATCCGCACCCACTGGTCGTTCTTCCACACGTCTTTCAGGTCGTTTTTCAGTTCGTCATGGGTTTGCACCGCCGGACGCACGCGCTCGCGCACCGTGGCGAAGCAGAACAGGAACATGCAGGTACCAATCAGCGCCAGCACGGTCATCGCCATCTGGTAGCCTTTGGCTTTGTTATCCCCACCGAACCAGTCGGCCATCGGCAGGAGCGTCAGCGACAGCAGCAGCGTGGCGATACCAACCATAACAAAACGGTAGGACTGGCAGGCAACGCGCTCTTTCGGGTCGTTGGTGATCACGCCGCCGAGCGAGCAGTACGGAATGTTGATGGCGGTATAGGTCAGCGACAGCAGGAAGTAGGTGACAAAGGCATAGATAACTTTGCTGTTATAGCTCCAGTCAGGCGTGGTAAACATCAGGATGCTGAACAGCGCGTAGGGGAAGGCAATCCACAGCAGCCATGGACGAAACCGGCCATATTTGCTGCGGGTACGGTCGGCAATCGCGCCCATAATTGGGTCCGTGACGGCATCAATGACGCGTACGGACAGGAGTAAAACGCCAACCAGTGCAGGAGCCAGACCAAAAATATCCGTATAAAAGTAGTTAACAAATAACATGATGGCGCCAAAGATAATGTTGCATCCGGCGTCACCCATGCCATAGCCGATCTTTTCTTTTACTGACAGTTTGTTGTTATTCATCGACAGCTCTCCGGGTTTCGGTATGGAGAGAATTATTCGCTGGCAAACGAATATATGCGTTGCAATATAAAGGCGGTGATATGGAGGATTTTGCTGTGGGCGCGAATTTGTGAGGAAGGTAACAAGACGCTGTACCCGCAACCGCGAGTACAGCGAGAAAACACTTAGTGCGCTTTCACCGTTTTGGCATTTTTCTGTTTCACCATATAGCCCACGCCGAGGATCGCAATCCAGACCGGGATCAGGTAGACGGAAATCGCCATGCCTGGGGTGATGAGCATGATGACCAGCACAGCTGCCATGAACAGCAGGCAAACCCAGTTCCCCAGCGGATAGAGCAGGGCAGGGAAGCGCGTGGTTACGCCCTGCTGGTGCTTGGCGCGGCGGAACTTGATGTGCGCGAGGCTAATCATCGCCCAGTTAATCACCAGCGCGGAAACCACCAGCGCCATCAGCAGACCGAAGGCAGATTCCGGTGCCAGGTAGTTAATCAGAACGCACAGCGCCGTCACGACCGCCGACACGATGATGGTATTAACCGGTACGCCACGCTTATCAACGGTAAGCAGCGCTTTCGGTGCGTTGCCCTGTTGCGCCAGGCCGAACAGCATACGGCTGTTGCAGTAAACGCAGCTGTTATAAACGGAGAGCGCGGCGGTCAGCACCACGACGTTGAGCGCGTTCGCCACGAAGGTGTCGCCCAGCTCGTGGAAGATGAGCACAAACGGGCTGGTATCCGCCGTCACGCGCGTCCATGGCAGCAGGGAGAGCAGGACCGCCAGGGAGCCCACATAGAAGATCAGAATACGGTAGATAACCTGGTTTGTGGCTTTCGGGATGCTCTGCTCCGGGTTGTCGGCTTCCGCGGCGGTGATGCCCACCAGCTCCAGACCGCCGAAGGAGAACATGATTATTGCCATCATCATCACCAGACCGGTCATGCCGTGCGGCAGGAACCCGCCTTGCTCCCAAAGGTTGCGCACGGTGGCCTGCGGACCGCCGTTGCCGCTGAACAGCAGCCAGCCGCCGAAGATGATCATCGCTACAACGGCAATCACTTTGATGATGGCAAACCAGAACTCCATCTCACCAAACACTTTTACGTTGGTCAGGTTAATGGCATTGATAATGACGAAGAAGGCCGCCGCAGACGCCCAGGTGGGGATCTCCGGGTACCAGAACTGAATGTATTTCCCAACGGCGGTCAGCTCGGCCATGGCAACCAGAACGTACAGAACCCAGTAGTTCCACCCCGAGGCGAAACCTGCGAAGCTGCCCCAGTATTTATAGGCGAAGTGGCTGAATGAGCCTGCGACCGGCTCCTCAACAACCATTTCACCTAACTGGCGCATAATCAGAAATGCAATAAAACCCGCAATCGCGTACCCCAGAATAATGCCCGGACCGGCAGACTGGATAACCGATGCACTGCCCAGAAACAGGCCAGTACCAATAGCACCGCCCAGGGCGATGAGCTGAATATGGCGGTTTTTAAGGCCGCGCTTTAGCTGATCGCCATGCTGTTGAGCTTCCATTTGAAACCTCGTGTGTGGTTGTTATGTTCACGCTGTGCGTGTGTAATTATGAAAGTCCATATTCTGTATTTATTTCTTTACGGTTAACGATACCGAAAAAAGCGGAGATGGCTTCCGTTAGCGCAAGAATAGTGGTAAGCGCCAGCGAATGCACCTGCTTTATGAAGGGATGAAGACGACTTGAATAAAAAGAAACCAATTGTAAATCGGTACGTTAACCCCTCATACCCCAACCTATAGAATAGAAATGCGTCAGAAGAGGGCGAATTTTCATTTTTTGCCTTGTTGAATCGCTTCAGATTGCAAAAACCCTCGTTTCATTATGGTTAAAACTGCCTCTTTGGTAGTAACCATTTCATTTGTGCAAAGTTACATTCCTGAAACGTTAGTTCTGTAAGGTTGTTAAAATGTGCCGGGTTTACTGATTTCAATCAAAACCAATATGGACAGAAGGTGAATACTTTGTTACTTTAGCGATACGAACATGAAATTGGTAAGACCAATTGACTCCGGGCAAAAAGGCGTAAGACAGGGAATATGGCCTACAGCAAAATTCGCCAACCAAAACTTTCCGATGTGATTGAGCAGCAGCTGGAGTTTTTGATTCTCGAAGGGACACTGCGCCCGGGCGAGAAACTCCCGCCAGAACGCGAGCTGGCAAAACAGTTCGACGTTTCACGCCCCTCTCTGCGTGAGGCGATTCAACGTCTCGAAGCAAAGGGCCTGTTGCTCCGTCGCCAGGGTGGCGGAACCTTTGTGCAAAACAGCCTGTGGCAGAGCTTCAGCGACCCGCTGGTAGAACTTCTCTCTGACCACCCAGAATCCCAGTTTGATCTGCTTGAGACCCGTCACGCGCTGGAAGGTATCGCGGCTTATTACGCCGCCCTTCGCAGCACTGATGAAGACCGCGTACGTATTCGCGAGCTGCATCAGGCCATTGAACGGGCACAGCAGTCCGGCGATTTAGACGCCGAGTCCAATGCCGTCGTCCAGTATCAAATTGCCGTCACCGAAGCGGCGCACAACGTGGTGCTCCTCCATCTGCTACGCTGCATGGAGCCGATGCTGGCCCAGAACGTTCGTCAGAATTTTGAATTGTTGTATGCCCGTCGGGAGATGCTCCCGCTGGTAAGCAACCATCGCACCCGAGTATTCGAGGCGATAATGGCCGGGGAACCGGAGCAGGCGCGCGAAGCGTCGCACCGCCATCTGGCTTTCATTGAGGAAATCTTGCTGGACCGCAGCCGTGAACAATCGCGTCGCGAACGTTCATTACGCCGCATACAGCAACGAAAGGATTAAGCGCCAGGTACTTTTAGAGCGCGGCAACTAAACGCAGAACCTGTCTTATTGTGTTTTCTGGCGAAAATACAATGGGACAGGTTCCAGACAAATCAACGTATTAGATAGATAAGGAATACCCCCATGTCAGAACGTCTCCAAAATGACGTGGATCCGATCGAAACTCGCGACTGGCTACAGGCGATCGAATCGGTCATCCGTGAAGAAGGTGTTGAGCGCGCTCAGTATCTGATTGATCAGCTGCTTTCAGAAGCACGCAAAGGCGGCGTGAAAGTGGCTTCAGGTGCAGGGGCTAGCAACTACGTAAACACGATTGCCGTCGAAGACGAACCGGAATACCCGGGCAATCTGGATCTGGAACGCCGTATCCGTTCTGCTATCCGCTGGAACGCCATCATGACCGTTCTGCGCGCATCCAAGAAGGACCTGGAACTGGGTGGCCACATGGCGTCCTTCCAGTCTTCTGCGACCATTTACGAAGTGTGCTTCAACCACTTCTTCCGTGCAGCTAACGAGAAAGATGGCGGCGATCTGGTGTACTTCCAGGGCCACATCTCTCCGGGCATCTATGCACGTGCCTTCCTGGAAGGTCGTCTGACTGAAGAGCAGATGAACAACTTCCGTCAGGAAGTTCACGGTAAGGGTCTGTCTTCTTACCCGCACCCTAAACTGATGCCTGAGTTCTGGCAGTTCCCGACCGTATCTATGGGTCTGGGTCCAATCGGTGCGATCTATCAGGCTAAATTCCTGAAGTACCTGGAACACCGTGGTCTGAAAGACACCTCTGAGCAGACCGTTTACGCCTTCCTGGGCGACGGTGAAATGGATGAGCCAGAATCTAAAGGCGCGATAACCATCGCGACCCGTGAGAAGCTGGACAACCTGTGCTTCATCATCAACTGTAACCTGCAACGTCTGGATGGTCCGGTAACCGGTAACGGCAAGATCATCAACGAACTGGAAGGCATCTTCGCAGGTGCTGGCTGGAACGTGATCAAAGTGATGTGGGGCGGTCGTTGGGATGAGCTGCTGCGTAAAGACACCAGCGGTAAACTGATCCAGCTGATGAACGAAACCGTTGACGGCGACTACCAGACCTTCAAATCCAAAGACGGTGCCTACGTTCGTGAGCACTTCTTCGGCAAATATCCTGAAACCGCAGCCCTGGTTGCAGACTGGACTGACGAGCAGATCTGGGCGCTGAACCGCGGTGGTCACGATCCGAAGAAAGTTTACGCTGCACTGAAAAAAGCGCGTGAAACCAAAGGTAAAGCGACTGTGATCCTGGCCCACACCATCAAAGGTTACGGCATGGGTGATACCGCAGAAGGTAAAAACATCGCTCACCAGGTTAAGAAAATGAACATGGACGGCGTGCGTTATATCCGCGACCGTTTCAACGTTCCAGTGACCGATGAGCAGGTAGAAAAACTGTCTTACATCACCTTCCCGGAAGGTTCTGAAGAGCACAAGTACCTGCACGAACGTCGTCAGGCGCTGAAAGGCTACCTGCCTGCTCGTCAGCCTAACTTCACCGAGAAGCTGGAACTGCCAGCGCTGGAAGATTTCTCTCAGCTGCTGGAAGAGCAGAACAAAGAGATCTCTACCACTATCGCTTTCGTTCGTGCCCTGAACGTGATGCTGAAGAACAAGTCGATCAAAGATCGTCTGGTTCCAATCATCGCCGACGAAGCGCGTACTTTCGGTATGGAAGGTCTGTTCCGTCAGATCGGTATCTACAGCCCGAACGGTCAGCAGTACACCCCGCAGGACCGTGAGCAGGTTGCATACTACAAAGAAGACGAGAAAGGTCAGATCCTTCAGGAAGGTATCAACGAACTGGGTGCAGGCGCATCCTGGCTGGCTGCTGCGACTTCTTACAGCACCAATAACCTGCCGATGATCCCGTTCTACATCTACTACTCCATGTTCGGGTTCCAGCGTATCGGTGACCTGTGCTGGCAGGCAGGCGACCAGCAGGCTCGCGGCTTCCTGATCGGTGGTACTTCTGGTCGTACGACCCTGAACGGTGAAGGTCTACAGCACGAAGATGGTCACAGCCACATTCAGTCTCTGACTATCCCTAACTGTATCTCTTACGACCCGTCTTACGCGTACGAAGTGGCAGTCATCATGCATGACGGCTTGCAGCGCATGTACGGTGAAGCGCAAGAGAATATTTACTACTACATCACCACCCTGAACGAAAACTACCACATGCCGGCAATGCCAGCAGGTGCCGAGGAAGGTATCCGTAAAGGTATCTACAAACTCGAAACCATCGAAGGTAGCAAAGGTAAAGTTCAGCTGCTGGGCTCCGGTTCTATCCTGCGTCACGTTCGTGAAGCAGCGCAGATCCTGGCGAAAGACTACGGTGTGGGTTCCGATGTGTACTCTGTTACCTCCTTCACTGAACTGGCGCGTGATGGCCAGGATTGTGAGCGCTGGAACATGCTGCACCCAATGGAAACCCCACGCGTTCCGTACATCGCTCAGGTGATGAACGACGCGCCAGCGGTGGCGTCTACTGACTATATGAAACTGTTCGCTGAGCAGGTTCGTACTTACGTTCCAGCTGATGATTATCGCGTACTGGGTACTGACGGCTTCGGTCGTTCTGACAGCCGCGAAAACCTGCGTCACCACTTCGAAGTTGATGCTTCCTACGTGGTAGTAGCAGCACTGGGCGAACTGGCTAAACGTGGCGAAATCGATAAGAAAGTGGTTGCAGACGCAATCACCAAATTCAACATCGATGCAGATAAAGTTAACCCGCGTCTGGCGTAAGAGGTAAAAGAATAATGGCTATCGAAATCAATGTACCGGACATCGGGGCTGATGAAGTTGAAATCACCGAGATCCTGGTCAAAGTGGGCGACAAAGTTGAAGCTGAACAGTCGCTGATCACCGTAGAAGGCGACAAAGCTTCTATGGAAGTCCCGTCTCCTCAGGCTGGCATCGTTAAAGAGATCAAAGTCTCTGTTGGCGATAAAACCGAGACCGGTAAACTGATCATGATTTTCGATTCCGCCGACGGTGCAGCAGCAGCTGCACCTGCGCAGGAAGAGAAGAAAGAAGCCGCTCCTGCTGCTGCTCCAGCAGCGGCCGCGGCAGCGAAAGAAGTGAACGTGCCTGACATCGGCGGTGACGAAGTTGAAGTCACTGAAATCCTGGTGAAAGTGGGCGATACCGTTGCGGCCGAGCAGTCACTGATCACCGTAGAAGGCGACAAAGCCTCTATGGAAGTGCCGGCACCGTTCGCGGGTACCGTTAAAGAGATCAAGATCAACACCGGCGACAAAGTGTCTACGGGTTCCCTGATCATGATTTTCGAAGTGGCGGGCGCTGAAGGCGCTGCGGCTCCAGCGAAAGCGGAAGCTGCTCCGGCTCCGGCTGCTGCACCAGCGGCTGCTGGCGGCGTGAAAGACGTTAACGTACCGGACATCGGCGGTGACGAAGTTGAAGTGACCGAAGTGATGGTAAAAGTGGGCGACAAAGTTGCCGCTGAACAGTCACTGATCACCGTTGAAGGCGACAAAGCTTCTATGGAAGTGCCTGCGCCGTTCGCCGGTACCGTTAAAGAGATCAAAATCAACACCGGCGACAAAGTATCTACCGGCTCTCTGATCATGGTCTTCGAAGTGGAAGGCGCAGCACCTGCCGCCGCTCCAGCTGCCGCGGCTGCTCCGGCACCGGCTGCTGCACCGGCTCAGGCTGCTAAACCGGCTGCTGCCCCTGCTGCTAAAGCAGAAAAATCTGAGTTCGCTGAAAACGACGCTTACGTCCACGCGACTCCGCTGATTCGTCGCCTGGCGCGCGAATTCGGTGTGAACCTGGCGAAAGTGAAGGGCACTGGTCGTAAAGGCCGTATCCTGCGCGAAGACGTTCAGGCTTACGTGAAAGATGCGGTGAAACGCGCCGAAGCTGCACCTGCTGCTGCCGGTGGCGGTATCCCGGGCATGCTGCCATGGCCGAAAGTGGACTTCAGCAAGTTCGGTGAAATCGAAGAAGTGGAACTGGGCCGTATCCAGAAAATCTCGGGTGCTAACCTGAGCCGTAACTGGGTAATGATCCCGCACGTTACCCACTTCGATAAGACCGATATCACCGATCTGGAAGCGTTCCGTAAACAGCAGAACGCCGAAGCTGAGAAGCGTAAGCTGGACGTGAAGTTCACTCCAGTGGTCTTCATCATGAAAGCGGTTGCCGCTGCCCTTGAGCAGATGCCTCGCTTCAACAGCTCCCTGTCCGAAGACGGCCAGAAGCTGACGCTGAAGAAGTACATCAACATCGGTGTTGCGGTTGATACGCCAAATGGTCTGGTTGTTCCGGTCTTCAAAGACGTGAACAAGAAGAGCGTCACTGAGCTGTCCCGTGAACTGACCACCATCTCCAAAAAAGCGCGTGATGGTAAGCTGACTGCCGGCGAAATGCAGGGCGGCTGCTTCACTATCTCCAGCATCGGCGGCCTGGGTACCACCCACTTCGCGCCGATTGTGAACGCGCCGGAAGTGGCTATCCTCGGTGTGTCCAAGTCCGCGATGGAGCCGGTGTGGAATGGCAAAGAGTTCGTGCCGCGTCTGATGATGCCAATCTCTCTGTCCTTCGACCACCGCGTGATCGACGGGGCTGATGGTGCGCGTTTCATCACCATCATCAACAACATGCTGAGCGACATTCGCCGCCTGGTGATGTAATCGAAAAGCCGGCCAGTCGGCCGGCTTTTTTCTGATAATCTCATGGGGTTTTTGAGGTTATTGGTGAAAGCGATAATTCGTGAGCCGTTTGTTGTTTCAAAATTGTTAACAATTTTGTAAAATACGGGCGGATAGAACGACCCGGTGGACGACGGGTATACATTAAGAGGTCATGATGAGCACAGAAATCAAAACTCAGGTCGTAGTACTTGGGGCAGGCCCGGCAGGTTACTCCGCAGCATTTCGCGCCGCGGATTTAGGTCTGGAAACCGTCATCGTAGAACGTTACAGCACCCTCGGCGGTGTTTGTCTGAACGTCGGCTGTATCCCTTCTAAAGCGCTGCTGCACGTAGCGAAAGTTATCGAAGAAGCCAAAGCGCTGGCTGAACACGGTATCGTCTTCGGCGAGCCGAAAACCGACATTGACAAAATTCGTACCTGGAAAGAGAAAGTTATCACTCAGCTGACCGGCGGTCTGGCGGGTATGGCCAAAGGCCGTAAAGTGAAAGTGGTAAACGGTCTGGGTAAATTCACCGGTGCGAACACCCTGGAAGTGGAAGGCGAAAACGGCAAAACCGTGATTAACTTCGACAACGCGATCATCGCGGCAGGCTCTCGCCCAATCGAACTGCCATTCATTCCACATGAAGATCCACGCGTGTGGGATTCCACCGATGCGCTGGAGCTGAAAACCGTTCCTAAGCGTCTGCTGGTTATGGGCGGCGGTATCATCGGTCTGGAAATGGGTACCGTGTACCATGCGCTGGGTTCAGAGATCGACGTGGTTGAAATGTTCGACCAGGTTATCCCGGCTGCCGACAAAGACATCGTTAAAGTCTTCACCAAACGCATCAGCAAGAAATTCAACCTGATGCTGGAAACCAAAGTGACTGCCGTTGAAGCGAAAGAAGACGGTATTTACGTTTCCATGGAAGGCAAAAAAGCCCCTTCCGAACCACAGCGTTACGACGCCGTGCTGGTGGCTATCGGTCGTGTGCCGAACGGTAAAAACCTCGACGCGGGCAAAGCTGGCGTGGAAGTGGACGACCGTGGCTTCATCCGCGTTGACAAACAGCTGCGCACCAACGTGCCGCACATCTTTGCTATCGGCGATATCGTCGGTCAGCCAATGCTGGCGCACAAAGGTGTTCACGAAGGTCACGTTGCCGCTGAAGTTATCGCCGGCATGAAGCACTACTTCGATCCGAAAGTGATCCCATCTATCGCCTACACCGAGCCAGAAGTTGCATGGGTCGGTCTGACTGAGAAAGAAGCGAAAGAGAAAGGCATCAGCTACGAAACCGCCACCTTCCCGTGGGCTGCTTCTGGCCGTGCTATCGCGTCCGACTGCGCAGACGGTATGACCAAACTGATCTTCGACAAAGAGACTCACCGCGTGATCGGTGGTGCGATTGTCGGTACCAACGGCGGCGAGCTGCTGGGTGAAATCGGTCTGGCTATCGAAATGGGCTGTGACGCGGAAGACATCGCGCTGACCATCCACGCTCACCCGACTCTGCACGAGTCCGTGGGCCTGGCGGCAGAAGTGTTTGAAGGTAGCATCACCGACCTGCCAAACGCGAAAGCGAAGAAGAAATAAGTTTCTTCAGATGAAAAAAGCGGCCTCAGGCCGCTTTTTTTATGCGCCGCGTTCAGGGGGTGACAGGCTGCCAGGTTTTATCCGGGTGGTATGCAGCGAGCGCCTGCGCTTTTTGTGCCGAATCGTTGCCGAGGTCTGCCTGATGCACCTTGTCATCCTGGTTAACGACAAAGCTCATTACCCCCGTCTGACCATAGCTCACGGGCCATGCAACCATCGCAAAGCCATTTTTATCCGGCAGAATGCGGAACCGATAACCGTGATAGCCCATACCAGGCTCCGGCGGGCTGAAGGCGGGACCCAGCGGGCTTGGCGCTTCGCCCGGCGAGATGGGCCAGTACAGGCCGTCTTTTAGCCCTGGTGTGCTGACAATCTTGTGCGCATAGCGATGGTTCATGGCGTAGTAGCTCTGCTGTGCGTCGACGTAGGCGTGCAGCGCTCCGATAGCCGCGAGTTCGTTGCGGCCGATTTCGCGGGTCAGGATCTCATTAGCCGCTTTCTGCATATCAAATTGCCAGCCCTCTTTTTTCTTCACTACCGGTATGGGGAGTTGCCAGCCGTTATCGCCAACTGACAGATGGGCGATATCGCCGCTGATTTCGGTACGATGGTTAATCTTCCAGTCACGCAGGAATCGAGCTACCGCCTCCGGATCAACCCCTTCAGGTGGCAGATAGTCGCGCCAGTTATCCCCCAGCAGGTCGGCCATCGCGCTCTCATTCTGCTCGCTGATGGCCTTCGTCAGGGCATTGGCCGCCTGCTCAGGCGTGGAGAAAGATTGCTGGGCGCAGGCGAAGGTGGATACCATCAACAACAGCATTCCACCGATCGGTTTCATGTTCATAGCGGCTTCCTTAACGACGATGGAATTCACGGTGTTCGGTATGATGTTCGGACAGCTGCTGGCGGCTTTCCAGCCCGCGCTGGTGCTGGGCCTGCCAGTTGGCCGAGCGGCTGTCGTTGCCGCTCAGGGCGTTTGCCCGCAGCGGCTGATGCTGAACCTGCGTCGGGCGTCTGGTTTGCGCAAGAGTATTATTCATCTGTTGTGCGTGGGGCCGCGCGCTGTCGTAGCCGCGATAGTTGCTGCGCTGAGAGAGCTGCTTCAGCTGCTGCGCGGACGCTGAATGTTGCGGGAAATGCGCGTCGCCATGCTGTAGCTGTGTGAGGGTTTTGCCCGTCGACTGCTGTACCTGCGCCATCGCGGCCTGCCGCTGGCTATCGCGGTTGACCGGCTGCTGCCGGGTAGCGCTCAGCCCGCCCGGCACTGAAGTCTGATGATAGCGGCTGGCAAGCTGGCTATTGGCGTAGGGCGCGCCGTTGCGGTAGGTCGGATTATGCTGCCAGACCTGATGATTATCGGTACGGTGCTCGCCGGTGATCTTATTGAAGTTATTAACATTAATATTAATGTTATCGCCGTTATGCGAATAACCGCCGTGGTGATCGTCATCATGATCGTGATGATGTTCGTCGTCATCGTCCCAGTCTATGTTACTGAACAGCGCATAGGTAGTGGCTACGCCGAGGCTATAGCCAAAGCCTCTGACAAAACTATTGGTAAACTGCTGGCCGGGAGACGGGGGCAGATACACAGGCGGATAGCTGGCGTTTGGCCACGTGCCGTAAACGGTGGAAGGGTTGTAGGTAGGGACATAAACCACCTGTGGATCGGCTGGCTCAATTTTAATCACCGTCGGACTAGCCGACGTTGACGTCGCGGCTGTACTGGTGGAGGCTGGCGCAGATTTTTTCACGGTGGTGACGGTCTGCTGCGGGGTGGATTGCAACGTGCCTGTCTGCTGCGCGAGCAGGCGCAGACGCTGCACGGAATCCATCACATCCTTTGGCTGGGCCAGAAAGGCGTCGCCGAGGCTCTGTACCCACGACGGGTTTTCTCCCATCAACGACATTAACTGCGGAAAGGCGACCAGCGATTTCACGCTGGCATCCCATGGCTGCCCGCTGACCGCCTGAATGGCGGTATCGCCCTGCATTTTAGGGTTGTCCTTTGACCACTGGGCGGCCTGAATCACGCTCGCCGGATAGGTTGAGGCCATCAGAATTTGCGACAGCAGCGCGTCGGGATAGAGCGCAATGGGCGCTGTCCACTGATCGATCTGCGCGGCGGTATAGGCCGGAGTCGCCACCGGGGCAGGCTGTGCTGCCGGGGCGGGAAGCTGCGGGGCTACCGGCGCAGGTGCGGGAGCGGGTTCCGTTGCGCGGCTTTTAACGAACATGACGCCCGAGGCGGCAAACAGCCCCGCACTGCAAAGCAGAACAAGAAGATGTGGTTTAAAAGGCAACTTCATAGATTGACTCCAACGAGACGAGTGCAGTGCCGTGAGGCGTTGCTGTTGCCGCGAGTATCATTCACCCGTGTTTTACAGTTTTGACTTTTGTTGGGAAAACCTCCGAAGCATCCGGATAAAGAGTGTGAGTATTTATTACACAATTATATCGGATGGCTGAGCAGGCGACGGACATTCAGAAGGCCGCTCTTGCGAGCGGCCAGCAGCTAGTTGCTGGGGTGGCGACAAACTTACGGAACTGCTTTCGGGCCCGGTGACGGGGTGCTATACCATGCTTAACGATTCAGCAAATTTTTTAATGTTGCTTTTTTGTAAACAGATTAACACTGTGCAGAAATCCTGCTATGCTGCCCGACGCGGTATCGGGCATTTACCCTACAAACTGCTGTCTCACAGGAGCGTGAAGAGAACGCCCGCCGCATATGACAATGAGAGCGAGGAGAACCGTCGTGCTAGAAGAATACCGTAAGCACGTAGCAGAACGTGCCGCCGAGGGAATTGTACCCAAACCGTTAGATGCAACCCAAATGGCCGCGCTCGTCGAGCTGCTGAAGAACCCGCCTGAGGGCGAAGAAGAATTCCTGTTAGATCTGCTGATCAACCGTGTACCGCCTGGCGTAGATGAAGCTGCCTACGTAAAAGCCGGATTCCTTGCCGCCGTTGCCAAAGGCGAAGCCACCTCCCCACTGGTTACTCCTGAAAAAGCGATTGAACTGCTCGGCACCATGCAGGGCGGCTATAACATTCATCCGCTGATTGACGCGCTGGATAACGACAAGCTGGCGCCAATTGCTGCCAAAGCGCTCTCTTCAACGCTGCTGATGTTCGATAACTTCTACGATGTGGAAGAAAAAGCCAAAGCAGGCAACGTTTACGCGAAGCAGGTGATGCAGTCCTGGGCCGATGCCGAATGGTTCCTGAACCGCCCTCAGCTTGCTGAAAAAATTACCGTTACCGTCTTTAAAGTGACCGGTGAAACCAACACCGATGACCTTTCTCCGGCTCCGGATGCATGGTCTCGCCCGGATATCCCACTGCACGCCCTGGCGATGCTGAAAAACGCCCGTGAAGGCATTGAGCCGGATCAGCCAGGCGTGGTTGGCCCGATCAAACAGATCGAAGCCCTGCAACAAAAAGGTTTCCCGCTGGCTTACGTCGGTGACGTGGTCGGTACCGGTTCTTCCCGTAAATCCGCCACCAACTCCGTGCTGTGGTTCATGGGCGACGACATTCCGCACGTGCCGAACAAGCGCGGCGGCGGCCTGTGCCTCGGCGGCAAAATTGCGCCAATCTTCTTCAACACCATGGAAGATGCGGGCGCGCTGCCAATTGAAGTGGACGTGAGCAACCTGAACATGGGCGACGTGATTGACGTTTACCCGTATAAAGGCGAAGTGCGCAACCACGAAACCAACGAACTGCTGGCCAGCTTCGAACTGAAAACCGACGTGCTGATCGACGAAGTGCGTGCCGGTGGCCGTATTCCGCTGATCATCGGCCGTGGCCTGACCACCAAAGCGCGTGAAGCGCTGGGTCTGCCGCACAGTGACGTATTCCGTCAGGCGAAAGACGTGGCCGAGAGCAACCGCGGTTACTCTCTGGCGCAGAAAATGGTGGGTCGCGCCTGCGGCGTCACTGGTATCCGTCCTGGCGCGTACTGCGAACCGAAAATGACCTCCGTGGGGTCTCAGGACACCACTGGCCCAATGACCCGTGATGAACTGAAAGACCTGGCGTGCCTGGGCTTCTCTTCCGATCTGGTGATGCAATCCTTCTGCCACACCGCGGCGTATCCGAAGCCGGTTGACGTAACCACGCACCACACGCTGCCAGACTTCATTATGAACCGTGGCGGTGTCTCCCTGCGTCCGGGCGACGGCGTTATCCACTCCTGGCTGAACCGCATGCTGCTGCCGGATACCGTCGGTACCGGCGGTGACTCCCATACCCGATTCCCAATCGGGATCTCCTTCCCGGCGGGTTCAGGTCTGGTGGCGTTTGCCGCAGCGACCGGCGTGATGCCGCTGGATATGCCGGAATCGGTGCTGGTGCGCTTCAAAGGTAAAATGCAGCCGGGCATTACCTTGCGCGATCTGGTGCACGCAATCCCGCTGTATGCCATTAAACAGGGTCTGCTGACCGTTGAGAAGAAAGGCAAGAAAAACATCTTCTCTGGCCGCATTCTGGAAATTGAAGGTCTGCCGGATCTGAAAGTGGAGCAGGCGTTCGAGCTGACCGATGCCTCAGCCGAGCGTTCTGCGGCGGGCTGTACCATCAAGCTGAACAAAGAGCCGATTATTGAGTATCTGACCTCCAACATCGTGCTGCTGAAGTGGATGATAGCGGAAGGCTACGGCGACCGTCGTACGCTGGAGCGTCGTATTCAGGGTATGGAAAAATGGCTGGCGGATCCGCAGCTGCTGGAAGCCGACGCTGACGCAGAGTACGCGGCGGTGATTGAGATCGATCTGGCGGATATCAAAGAGCCAATCCTGTGTGCGCCTAACGATCCGGACGATGCGCGTCTGCTCTCTGACGTGCAGGGCGATAAGATCGACGAAGTGTTCATCGGCTCCTGTATGACCAACATCGGCCACTTCCGTGCTGCCGGTAAGCTGCTGGATACCCACAAAGGCCAGCTGCCGACCCGTCTGTGGGTGGCGCCGCCAACCCGTATGGATGCGGCGCAGCTGACCGAAGAGGGCTACTACAGCGTGTTTGGTAAGAGCGGGGCGCGTATCGAAATCCCTGGCTGTTCCCTGTGTATGGGCAACCAGGCGCGCGTGGCCGACGGTGCGACGGTGGTTTCCACCTCAACCCGTAACTTCCCTAACCGTTTAGGAACCGGGGCGAACGTTTACCTGGCCTCTGCGGAGCTGGCGGCGGTTGCGGCGCTGATTGGCAAACTGCCAACGCCGGAAGAGTACCAGACCTTTGTGGCGCAGGTAGATAAGACGGCGGTGGATACCTATCGCTATCTGAACTTCGACCAGCTCTCTCAGTACACCGAGAAGGCTGACGGGGTGATCTTCCAGACCGCAGTATAAATGCTACCCTCTCCCGTGGGAGAGGGGCTGGGGGTGAGGGCACCAGACCGCTCCGTACCTGACCCATTGCCCGGTGGCGCTACGCTTACCGGGCCTACAAAACCCATCGCAACGTCGGTGGGTTTTTTATTTTCATTCCTCCCACCTCTCCCGCTTTTTTTCTTCCTCTCTGCTGCGATAATTACCCTAATGGCTTTGCAGAGGAAAACGCTATGGATTACGAATTTTTGCGCGACATCACCGGCGTGGTGAAAGTGCGAATGTCGATGGGGCACGAAGCCGTTGGACACTGGTTTAACGAAGAGGTGAAAGAGAACCTCGCGCTGCTGGATGAAGTCGAACAGGCGGCGGAAACGGTGAAAGGCAGTGAACGCTCCTGGCAACGCGCCGGGCACGAATACACGCTGTGGATGGATGGCGAAGAGGTGATGGTGCGCGCCAACCAACTTGAGTTCTCGGGTGATGAGATGGAAGAGGGGATGAGCTACTACGACGAAGAGAGCCTGTCGCTGTGCGGCGTGGAAGACTTTCTGAGCGTGTTGAACGCCTACCGCGATTTTATGAAACAGAAGTAACTCCCCGAAGCGTCCCTGCTACGGATCACGTTTACACGGTCGGAATGTTACGGCCGTAGTAAATTTCGCGCATCTCTTTCCAGAGCAGGTCGGTAATGACCTTACGCTCTTCGTCACTTAAATCTTCCGGCCTGGTATGGAACATATAGTGCTTAAGATCGAACTCTTTAAGCATCATCTTGGTATGGAAGATATTCTCCTGATAGACGTTCACATCCATCATGTCGTACAGCGACTTCATGTCCTCGGACATGAAGTTCTGAATGGAGTTGATCTCATGATCAATGAAGTGCTTCATGCCGTTGATATCACGGGTAAAACCGCGCACGCGATAATCAATAGTGACGATATCGGATTCCAGCTGGTGGATTAAATAATTCAACGCATTCAGCGGTGAAATCACGCCGCAGGTCGACACTTCAATATCCGCGCGGAAGGTACACAGCCCGCCTTCCGGGTGGCTTTCCGGGTAGGTGTGCACGCAGATGTGGCTTTTATCCAGGTGGGCGACTACCACTTCCGGCAGCGGGCCGGGGTGCTCGGTTTTGTCGATAAGCTTCGGGTCAACCGGCTCTTCACTCACCAGAATGGTGACGCTCGCACCCTGAGGCTCATAATCCTGGCGCGCGATATTCAGGATGTTCGCGCCGATAATCGAGCAGGTCTCTGTCAGGATCTCGGTCAGACGGTTGGCGTTGTAGAGTTCATCGATATAGGCGATGTAACCATCGCGCTCTTCTGCTGTTTTGGCGTAGCAGATATCGTAAATACAAAAACTCAGGCTTTTGGTCAGATTGTTAAAGCCATGCAGTTTAAGCTTTTTCAATTAGTTCACCTCCTTTGAGGACAGCGCGTCTTGCAGATATTGAGGCAACGCAAAGGCTGCGGTGTGGATCGCCGGGTTGTAGTAGCGGCACTGGAGTCCGGCCTGGTGGAAGCGGGCCTGCACGATCTCGGTAGAGAGATGGCGCAGAACGTCGTTATCCGTCGCCCAGGCAAAGGTCATGATCCCGCCGTAGTAAGTGGGGATCGCCGCCTGGTAGAAGCTGACGTCAGCAAAATAGGTGCTCAGCTTACGGTGGCTATCAAGCGCTTCATCCTGTTGCAGGAAGCAAACGCCGTTTTGCGCCACAAAAATTCCGCCAGGCTTCAGGCAGCGCTTGCAGCCTTCGTAAAACGCCGAGGTAAACAGCGACGCGCCCGGACCGATAGGGTCGGTACAGTCAGAGATAATGACATCAAACGTTTGCGTAGTCTGGTTAACAAAATTGACGCCATCATCGATAACCAGATTAAACCGCGGATCGTCATAGCTGCCGGCATTATGGTTGGGCAGATACTGGCGGCAGAACGACACCACACCGGCGTCGATTTCCACCATGGTGATGGTTTCGACATTCTGATGGCGAGAGACTTCACGCAGCATCGCGCCGTCGCCGCCGCCGATAATCAGCACGTCCTTCGCGTGGCCGTGGGCCAGCAGCGGGACGTGGGTCATCATTTCGTGATAGATAAACTCGTCGCGCTCGGTGGTTTGCACCACGCCGTCCAGCGCCATCACGCGGCCAAAGGCGGCGTTTTCGAAGATTATCAAATCCTGATGATCGGTTTTCTCATGATAGAGCACGTTATCCACGGCAAAATACTGACCAAACTGGTCATGCAGCGTTTCTTGCCATACCGTTTTTTCGGTCATGGGGAGCACCTCCTTCGTTAACATCCATTACATCCGGCAGATGGGCGCAACACAACACCGCCGTGAGGCGGTTAACGGGTCAACAAGGGGCGTCGGGAAGGTTACTTCACGTAGGCGAGCAGGCTGAGTGAATCGCGAGCCAGCGCTTTGCATTTTTTAGCAGTGGGAATGCCAATACCGCTTAAATCACGGTAGCTGTCTTCACCGAGCGCCTTCATGTCGAAGCTGTCGTAGTTGCTGAGGTCCCATTGGTTCTGCTGGGCAAAAAAGACCAGTGCGCGACGAATTTGCCCATTGGGTAAATTCTGGTAACCACAATCGTTTTTCAGAAAAACAAAAACTGCCGTCAGATCGGCCATATCTTCCGCTTCGTTTTCACTTAGCGCGTAACTGTTCGCACACATCGCCATCAGGCTGGCGAACAAAATTGTTCTGAAAAACGTCTTCATTGCCTTTACCACTGCATCACGGAAAATTAACGTTAGCATACTTGATGCCAGGCCGACGATCTTTATTATTGCCGCCGTGCTTGACCTTCCGGTAAGGGGAGGGTTTATGCTCAAAAGATCGCCTGCTGGAAATAAGGAAATGCACATGCAACGTCGTGATTTTTTAAAATTTTCTGCCGCACTGGGGGTTGCCAGCGCGTTACCTCTCTGGAGCCGCGCCGTTTTTGCCGCCGACAGACCGGCTTTACCCATTCCTGAATTACTCGCCGCAGATGCCCGCAGCCGGATTCAGCTTGTGGTGCAGGCCGGTAAAACCACGTTCGGTCAGCACGCCGCCACGACGTGGGGCTATAACGGCAATCTGCTCGGCCCGGCGTTGCAGTTACGCAAAGGGAAGGCGGTGACGGTAGACATTCATAACACGCTTGCGGAAGAGACCACGCTGCACTGGCACGGGCTGGAAGTCCCGGGCGAAGTGGATGGAGGGCCTCAGGGCATTATCAGGCCTGGTGGTAAACGCAGCGTAACCTTTACTCCGGAACAACGCGCGGCGACCTGCTGGTTCCACCCGCATCAGCATGGCAAAACGGGCCATCAGGTGGCGATGGGGCTGGCCGGTCTGGTGCTGATTGAAGACGATGAAAGCCGCCTGCTGCGCCTGCCGAAACAGTGGGGAATCGACGATGTCCCGGTGATTGTGCAGGACAAAAAATTCAACGCTGACGGGCAAATTGACTATCAGCTGGACGTAATGAGCGCGGCGGTAGGCTGGTTTGGCGATACACTCCTGACCAACGGCGCGATCTACCCGCAGCATGCCGCGCCAAAAGGCTGGCTGCGCTTACGTCTGCTTAACGGCTGTAACGCCCGCTCGCTGAACTTCGCCACCAGCGATAAACGCCCGCTTTACGTGGTGGCAAGCGACGGCGGCCTGCTGCCGGAGCCGGTGAAGGTGAGCGAGCTGCCGATGCTGATGGGGGAGCGCTTCGAGGTGCTGGTGGACATCAGCGATGGCAAAGCGTTTGACCTGGTGACCCTGCCGGTCAGCCAGATGGGGATGGCCGTTGCGCCGTTTGATAAGCCGCATCCGGTCCTGCGCATTCAGCCGCTACAGATCACCGCCTCCGGTACGCTGCCGGAGACCCTCACCACGCTGCCAGCACTCCCGTCGCTGGACGGGCTTACGCAGCGTAAACTTCAGCTTTCTATGGATCCGATGCTCGACATGATGGGCATGCAGGCGCTAATGAAGAAGTACGGCAATCAGGCCATGGCGGGAATGCATCATGGCCAGATGATGGGCCATATGAATATGGACCACGGTAAAATGGGCGGCATGGATCACGGCGGCCATGGTTTCGATTTCCACAACGCCAACCGCATCAACGGCAAAGCGTTCGATATGAACACGCCCATGTTCGCCGCCACGAAAGGGCAGTTTGAACGCTGGGTGATTTCAGGCGAAGGTGACATGATGCTGCACCCGTTCCATATCCACGGCACGCAGTTCCGTATTCTGTCTGAAAATGGTAAAGCGCCGGAGGCGCATCGTGCGGGCTGGAAAGATACGGTGAGGGTGGAAGGCGGCGTCAGCGAGGTGCTGGTGAAGTTTGACCACGAGGCGCCGAAAGAGTTTGCCTATATGGCCCACTGTCATCTGCTGGAGCATGAAGATACGGGGATGATGCTCGGTTTTACCGTATAAAAAAAGCCGGGTGGCGGCTTCGCCTTACCCGGCCTACATAGGGCACCCATAGGCCCGGTAAGCGTTAGCGCCACCGGGCTTTTTCGTTACTTAGCGTCGTCAGGCAGTGCATACGCGACAATATAGTCGCCCATCTTCGTGCCAAACGAACCGTGACCACCCGCAGAGATGACAACGTACTGCTTGCCATTCACTTCATAGGTCATCGGCGTTGCCTGTCCACCGGCTGGCAGACGGCCTTGCCACAGTTTCTCACCGTTGGTCATGTTGTACGCGCGCAGGTAGTTATCTGCGGTTGCCGCGATGAACAGCACGTTACCGGCGGTGGAGATTGGGCCACCCAGCATTGGCATACCCATATTGAAAGGCACTGGAACAGGCATCGGGAACGGCATGCTGTCCTGTGGCGTACCAATACGTTTCTTCCAGACGATCTTGTTGGTCTTCAGATCCAGACCGGAGATGTAACCCCAGGCAGGCTGTTTACACGGCAGACCAAACGGAGACAGGAACGGATTCAGTGTCACACCATAAGGAACGCCATACTGTGGCTGGATACCGGCTTCGGTACCGCTGCCTTTCGCATCTTTCGGCTGCTCCATTGGGTTACCCGGACCACGAGGGATCAGGCGGGAAACGAACGGCAGCGCCATTGGGTTAGCGATGGCGACCTGACGGTTAGGGTCAACGGAGATCCCACCCCATTCGAACATCCCCAGGTTACCCGGGAAGACCAGCGTACCCTGCTCTGACGGCGGGGTGAAAATCCCTTCGTAGCGCAGCTGGTGGAACATCACGCGGCATACCAGCTGGTCAAACATGGTGGCACCCCACATGTCTGCACCGCTGAGATCTTTCTTCGGACGGAAGCTCAGGTCAGAGAACGGCTGCGTTTTGGTGACGTAGTCGCCTTTGGCCGCACCCTGCGGAACCGGTTTTTCCGGCGCAGGAACAACCAGCTTACCGTTGCTACGATCAAGCACGAAGATGTTACCGGTTTTCGCCGGGGCGTAAATCACCGGTACGGTTTTACCGTTAACGGTAATGTCCGCCAGCGTCGGCTGGGACGGCATATCCATATCCCACAGATCGTGGTGAACGGTCTGGTAGCTCCATGCCAGTTTACCGGTCGTTGCGTTCAGCGCCACGATGGAGCTGGCGTAACGTTCCTGCTCCGGCGTACGGTTACCGCCCCAGATATCCGGCGTGGTCACGCCCATCGGCAGGTAGACCAGGTCCAGCTTCGCGTCATACGCTGCCGGTGCCCAGGAGTTCGGTGAGTTAAAGGTAAAGGTGTGTTCATCCGATGGGATCGCGTTAGGATCTTTCGCGCCCGGGTCGAAGGCCCACAGCAGTTTACCGGTGTTCACGTCGAAACCACGGATAACGCCGGAGGTTTCACGGGTAGAGAAGTTATCCGTTACCGAACCGGCAATCACGATGGTTTTATCGGTGATGATTGGCGGGGAGGTCGGCTCATACAGGCCCGGCGTGGTGTCCGGCATGTTGGTCTGAAGATTCAGAATGCCTTTATTGGCGAAGGTTTCGCACAGCTTGCCGGTCTCAGCGTTAATGGCAAACAGGCGGCCATCGTTCACCGGCAGCATAATGCGGCGAGGACAGTCGGCAATGACTTCCGGGCTGGCATTATCGGCGCGCGCTTCGTGGTAAGAGACGCCGCGGCAGGTAATGTGCTGGAACGACGGGTTGGAGTTCAGCTGTGGATCAAAGTGCCATTTCTCTTTACCGGTAGCCGCGTCGAGCGCGAACAGACGCTGGTGCGCCGTACACAGGTAGAGCATGTTGCCCACTTTAATCGGGGTCACTTCGTTGGTCAGCTCACCCGGATCGTTTGGCATCTTCAGGTCGCCGGTACGGAATACCCAGGCTTCCTTCAGGTTTTTCACGTTGTCCGCGTTGATCTGCTTCAGCGGGGAGTAGCGTTGACCTTCCTGGTTACGACCATAAGCTGGCCAGTCACCGTCCGCCACCTGCGAAATAGCCGCAGCCGGCGTGGATTCCGCGTTCAGCGTACCGTTGATCTCCTGCGGGTCGTTAAAACCGGCCCAGGTCAGGATGCCGCCACTAATCAGCAGGGCAACGACCAGACCGGCCACGGCGCCACTGGAAGGGACGATCAGACGACGCCAGACAAACGGCAGGATCAGCCAGATACCGAAGAAGACCAGAATGTCGCTGCGCGGCGTCAACGCCCAGAAGTCGAACCCGACTTCCCAGACGCCCCAGATCATGGTTGCGAGCAGTAACGCTGCGTACAGCCACAGAGCAGATTGTTTTCTGCGTAAAAGCAGGACGGTTACGCCAACCATAACCAGACCCGCAATCGGGTAGTACCAGGAGCCGCCAATCGCGACCAGCCATACGCCACCGATTAACAAATACAGCGCGCAGAATGCGGCAAACGCGGCTGTTAATGTCACCAGTAGACGCGGCTGTTTAGTTTTTGTTTCAGCCATAGAAAAGTACTCGTCAGTTTTGTTAATTATTTGCTAGCAATTAATTATAGGTATTAACAACTGTGATCGGAATCACAAATATTGCTTTTTATAACTCATACGCCAGGCTTATCCATTTACTGGTATAATGGCTGGCTTGCGTATCGATGCCGGAGCGAGAGTCATCCGCATTGAGAGATTTTCACTAAAATCATTTGGTTAGTAATATGAAACATACTGTTGAAGTGATGATCCCGGAAGCCGAGATCAAAGCGCGTATCGCCGAACTGGGTCGTCAAATCACCGAACATTACAAGGACAGCGGCAGCGAAATGGTGCTGGTCGGTCTGTTGCGTGGCTCTTTCATGTTCATGGCAGACCTGTGCCGTGAAGTGCAGGTGCCGCACGAGGTCGATTTTATGACCGCCTCCAGCTACGGCAGCGGCATGTCCACAACCCGTGATGTGAAAATCCTGAAAGATCTGGATGAAGATATTCGTGGCAAAGATGTGTTGATTGTTGAGGACATCATCGACTCCGGCAACACGCTCTCTAAAGTGCGTGAGATCCTGAGCCTGCGTGAACCAAAATCACTGGCGATTTGTACTCTGTTGGATAAGCCTGAACGCCGTGAAGTGCAGGTGCCGGTGGAGTTCGTTGGTTTCTCCATCCCGGACGAATTCGTGGTGGGTTACGGCATTGATTACGCGCAGCGTTATCGCCATCTGCCGTATGTTGGGAAAGTCGTGATTCTGGACGAATAGTACTTTTGCCCGGTGGCGCTACGCTTACCGGGCCTACGAATGGGCACATGTAGGCCGGGTAAGGCGCAGCCGCCACCCGGCTTTGTCATTTATGATTAACGTGCTTAAGCTTGAGGTTGGCAATTCCCGAGCGGTAACGCTGTTCCAGCGTTTCGCGGTTGGTGGCGGTCACTTCCAGATTGCGCAGCAGGCCGTCGTGAATACCGTACGCCCAGCCGTGGATGGAGACCTTCTGCCCGCGTTTCCAGGCAGACTGCATAATCGTCGAGTGGCCCAGGTTATAGACCTGCTCCATCACGTTCAGCTCACACAGCGTGTCGAGACGGCGCTCCTGCGGCATTTCGCCCAGCAGTGAGCTATGTTTGAACCAGATATCACGGATGTGCAGCAGCCAGTTATCGATTAACCCCAGCTCTGTATTTTCGACCGCCGCCTGTACGCCGCCGCAGCCGTAGTGGCCACAAATAATGATGTGCTCAACCTCCAGAACGTCAACGGCATACTGAACAACCGAAAGGCAGTTGAGATCGGTATAAATAACGAGGTTAGCAACATTGCGGTGAACAAACAGTTCGCCCGGTTCAAGACCGGTCAGACGTTCGGCGGGGACGCGGCTGTCGGAACATCCAATCCAGAGAAAGCGCGGGTTCTGCGCCTGTGCCAGTTTTCCAAAAAATCCGGGGTCTTCCTCCACCAGCATTTTTGACCATAGTGCATTGTTGCTGATGAGTGTATCTATGTCGTTCATGGAGGTTAGCGACCTGTAACCAAGTGATTGCGTTGCGCTACTATAGGGTAACCCGACTTTTAATGAAACCACACAACGTGTGTCAGAACTTAAGGTAAGTTGAATTCATGGCGATTGCACTGGAGCTTGAACAGCTCAAAAAAACCTACCCGGGGGGCGTCCAGGCGCTGCGCGGGATAGATCTTAAAGTCGAAGCGGGAGATTTCTACGCGCTTCTGGGGCCGAACGGGGCGGGAAAATCGACCACCATCGGGATTATCAGCTCGCTGGTCAATAAAACCTCGGGCCGCGTCAGCGTGTTTGGCTACGACCTGCAAAAAGACGTGGTCAACGCCAAGCGCCAGCTGGGGCTGGTGCCGCAGGAGTTCAACTTCAACCCGTTCGAGACGGTACAGCAGATTGTTGTTAACCAGGCGGGTTACTATGGCGTTGAGCGCAAAGAGGCGCTTGAGCGCAGCGAAAAGTACCTGAAACAGCTTGATCTCTGGGAGAAGCGTAACGAGCGCGCGCGGATGTTGTCCGGGGGGATGAAGCGCCGCCTGATGATTGCTCGCGCGCTGATGCACGAGCCAAAGCTGCTCATTCTTGATGAACCGACCGCTGGCGTGGATATTGAACTGCGTCGTTCCATGTGGGGCTTCCTGAAGGATCTGAACGACAAAGGCACCACCATCATCCTGACCACACACTACCTGGAAGAGGCGGAGATGCTGTGCCGCAACATCGGCATCATTCAGCACGGCGAGCTGGTGGAAAACACCTCGATGAAGAACCTGCTCTCCAAGCTGAAATCAGAAACCTTTATTCTCGACCTGGCGGCGAAAAGCGCCCTGCCGAAGCTGGAGGGGTATAACTATCGCCTGGTCGATACCTCGACGCTGGAGGTAGAAGTGCTGCGCGAGCAGGGAATCAACAGCGTGTTCTCCCAGCTGAGCGCGCAGGGCGTTCAGGTATTAAGCATGCGTAACAAAGCGAACCGACTGGAAGAGCTGTTTGTCTCTCTGGTGCACGATAAACAAGGAGACAAGGCATGACGCATCTTTACTGGGTCGCGCTGAAAAGCATCTGGGCGAAAGAGATTAACCGCTTTATGCGCATCTGGGTGCAAACCCTGGTGCCGCCGGTGATCACCATGACGCTCTACTTCATCATTTTCGGCAACCTGATTGGCTCCCGCATTGGTGAGATGCACGGCTTTACCTATATGCAGTTTATCGTGCCGGGCCTGATCATGATGGCAGTGATCACCAACGCTTACGCGAACGTGGCGTCCTCATTCTTCAGCGCCAAGTTCCAGCGCAACATTGAAGAGCTGCTGGTGGCGCCAGTGCCGACGCATGTCATTATCGCCGGTTACGTGGGCGGCGGCGTGGCGCGCGGGCTGTGCGTGGGTATTCTGGTGACGGCAATTTCGTTGTTCTTCGTACCGTTCCAGGTGCACTCGTGGCTGTTCGTGGCGCTCACGTTATTGCTGACGGCGATCCTGTTCTCACTGGCTGGCTTGCTGAACGCCGTGTTCGCCAAAACGTTCGATGACATCAGCCTGATCCCGACCTTCGTGCTGACGCCGCTGACCTATCTGGGCGGGGTGTTTTACTCCCTGACGCTGCTGCCGCCGTTCTGGCAGGCGCTGTCGCACCTGAACCCGATTGTCTATATGATCAGCGGCTTCCGCTTTGGTTTCCTCGGCATTACCGATGTCCCGCTGTTCACCACCGTTGTGGTGCTGGTGGTGTTTATCGTGGCGTTCTATCTGCTGTGCTGGTATCTGATCCAGCGTGGACGTGGGCTGCGTAGCTAACCTTCTGCCCGGCAGACGTTCTGTTTGCCGGGCACTTTCTTTGACAGTTATCACCGTAAACTAACCTTCACCTGGATAAACTACTCGCCTGCTAAGGAGAGACGATATGCTGGGATGGGTTATCACCTGCCACGATGAAGAGGCACAGGAAATGCTCCTGAAGCTGGAGGCCCGATTTGGCCCTCTGGCGCAATGTCGTGCGGTAAATTACTGGCGAGGGCTGAGCACCAATATGCTAAGCCGGATGATGTGCGACGCGCTGCATGAAACCGACACCGGTGATGGCGTGATTTTTCTCACCGACAGATCGGGCGCGGCGCCTTACCGTTCAGCGGCGTTAATGAGCCATAAGCATGATAACTGTGAAGTAATCTCCGGTATCAGCCTGCCTTTACTCGAAGCGATGTATCCGCTGCGCGCAACGTTGAGCAGCGCTGAGTTTCGTCACGCCATTGTGGCGCAGGGCTCGCCGGGCGTGAGCAGCCTGTGGCACCAGCAGCAGAAGAATCCGCCTTTCGTTCTGCTTCACGATCTGTATAAGCATTAAACATTGGTATTGATGTCGCTTTTGCTACAATGGCGACTGATTTTCCGTATCGATTTATATCCCATGCTCATGCGCGTTATCTTTATCCTTCTGCTACTGGTCTCCGGTGGTGCGTCTGCCAGCCTGACCAGTCAGCAAGGCCTTCCTGCCCAATATATGCAAACCACCGAAGATGCGGCCATCTGGGCGCAGGTGGGAAATGCCGTCGTGAACGTGGGCAATGTCCGCGCCGGGCAGATCCTCGCCGTCTTTCCGGCCGCGGCGGATTACTATGAATTTCGTTTCGGATTCGGTACGGGGTTTATTGATAAAGAGCACCTGGAAAAAGTGCAGGGTAAGCAACGCGTTGAGGATAGTCTGGGCGATCTGAACAAGCCGCTCAGCAATCAAAACCTCATCACCTGGAAAGACACGCCGGTGTATAACGCCCCCAGCAGCGGAAGCGCGCCCTTTGGCACCTTAAGCGCCAATCTTCGCTATCCGATTCTGAATAAGCTGAAAGATCGCCTGAACCAGACCTGGTTTCAAATTCGCATCGGCAATCGTCTGGCGTGGATCAGCAGCCTGGATGCACAGGAAGATAACGGACTGCCGGTTCTGACCTACCACCATATCCTGCGTGATGAAGAGAACACCCGTTTTCGACATACCTCCACGACAACCAGCGTACGTGCGTTTAATAATCAGATGGCCTGGTTACGCGATCAAGGCTATACCACGCTGACGATGTACCAGCTTGAAGGGTACGTGCGTAACAAGATGAACCTCCCCGCGAAAGCGGTGGTGATCACTTTTGATGATGGCCTGAAATCGGTGAGCCGCTACGCGTATCCGGTGCTGAAAGAGTATGGCTTCAACGCGACGGCGTTTATTATCTCATCCCGCATCAAAGGTCACCCGCAGAAGTGGGATCCCCGATCGCTACAGTTTATGAGCGTTCAGGAAATCAAGGGCATCCAGGATGTGTTCGACATTCAGTCTCACACCCACTTTCTGCATCGCGTGGATGGGTATAAGCACCCCATCTTATTGAGCCGCAGCTATCACGTGATCCTGTACGATTTTGAACGCTCACGGCGTGCACTGGCGCAGTTCAACCCGCGCGTGCTGTATGTTTCGTACCCGTTTGGCGGGTATGACAATAAAGCGATTAAAGCCGCGAATGATGCCGGTTTTCATCTGGCAGTGACAACGGTGAAGGGGAAGGTGAAGCCGGGGGATAATCCGTTCTTACTGAAGCGACTGTATATTCTGAGAACGGATTCGCTGGAGACAATGTCGCGGCTGATCAGCAATCAGCCGCAGGGGTAGGGGTCAATCGTAAGAAAGGGTGAACACGCCAGTGGCTTTAAACGAACCCGGCTTCACCGTGCTGCCATTGGCTACCAGCTGGGCAACATAATCAATTTGCTTTGAACCCGGCGTGTAATAGTCCGTTACGACATAGGTTGAGTTAGGATTATTCGGGATAAGCTGGGACGTCCCGTTATACATTATTCTCACACCTGCCCCCTCAGCTCCGGACGACAATGTGTTACCAAGAAGGTCATTGTTAGTTCCGGTTAATTTTGTCGTTGTCAGCTTGGTCGTGAACGATGCCACGCTGGTGCAGTTATCCAGCCTGATGGAAAACGGGACATCCTTGATCCGATTGTTTTTGATGTCTGAGACATAATATTCTCCCAGGTCAACATCGTTAGTCCCATCCGAAAGCATGGCAATGTCGCAGGTAGGAAGCACAATAGGGATCTGGAATGAGTTCTCATTGACCATAAATGTCCATGGCTGGTTGTTACTGTCATTTGGATCACCAATCGACATTTTTCCCAAAGTCCCTGGTTTGGGTTTGATGAAAGTCTCTTTATTCGGGTTCCCTTGATAGCCATCATCAATAAAAATATGAACTGAGGTATTAATCCATTTTTTATCCCAGGGGTCAGCATTTTCGGATGCAGAAACCATGGCCCAGCCGGTGGTATTCGTTCCGAAATAGGCTCCTTTACCACCATCGCTTTCGGCAGTGTGAACCCTCACGGAATAATGAATGCCGGGAATATTCGTTTCAAACATGGCCTCGCCATAATGGCTCCCCACGAACACGGACGGGTCTGTTTGAGACATGAGGTTATAGCCATCGTTTCCTGGACCACACTGGGCCTGAATGCCTGGTGTGAGGTTAACGTTAAAAAGGGCGCCGATATAGTTCCCCGGTGGTGGAAGGCGGATGGGGCCGCCTGAATACTCGGCGTTGATCAGGGTAGTGGTGCCGCCATTCCCATCGTTCATTCGGCACTCCCCTGCCCAGCCTGTCTGGCTAAGGGATAACAACAAGCTCGCCATGGCAAACGCCATTGGGCCTTTAAAACTGAAACCCTTTCTGAAAGCGTTGAACATTCTCATCCTTTTCCTGTTCTGGTTATTATTCGTAAGTGACGTCAACTCGTACTTTACTGGTGACGATACCGCCAGCTACTACGCCAGTGTTCTGATACCGGGCGTAGAACTGATAATCCGTTAAAAATGCAGTACCCTGGCCGCTTACGTCATAAATGACTTTTGACGTACCGTCTTTGTTTAAAACATTCGTTTTATATTTCTCAGAGAAAAGGACGACGCCAACATTTTTGGCTGCCCCGGCAGCAGTCTCTTCACTTTTAAATACCTGGTTTTGCCCCGGCCAAAATCCTGATTGTGGCGAGAAGCTAAAATTCAGCTTTTTAGCGGTGCTGCTGTCTCCGTAGCAATCATCAACATGGATCTTAAAAGGCGTACCGCCCGCATCATCGGTAGCCGTATAGCGATCGCTACCATCAGCGTTATAAAACCAATTCCGCATCACGTTGGGGAGATAGATCTCTCCGCCATTCTCAACGCTTAACTTACAGGTGCTATTAACAATATTGGCCGTAAGATTGACGTCGAGCCCAGAGCCTGCCTGGCTTACGCCAGGCAGGATGTTACCAGCCAGGCCCATTAGCAACACAAGACCGGGCTGGTATAATGTAAACGGTGATTGTTGCATGATGGTTCCTGGAATTATGGGTAGGTGACAGTAAAGGTTACCGGTGCGGTAACGGCACCTGTGCCAACATTAGCAATAGTTTTGTCTTTCGCAATCACGATACGCGAGCTCATCGGGAATTCCGCTGCACCGTCAGCAATGGTGACTTCCTGTGCCGCCGGAGGTCTTTTGCAGCTCAGCATTACGCCTGTATCGACAGATCCTGACCAAATTTCGAAGCCAGTTGATAACCCTGCGGCATAAGAATCTCCGTCCGCATTGAGACCTGAGCATCCCCCACCCGCGCTACTCGCCGCGGATACCGTCGCCTTCGTTACCCCAGAACAGTTTGTAAAGGCAATTTTTAACGGCTCGACGCGGGTTTTATTCGCCACATCGGATTTGTACACGTCGCCAAAGGCAATTTCACTGGACGCAGTTCCTGCACCGTTAAGCACTTTTGCTGTACAGGTGCCTGATACAATTTTTGATTTGATTGTTAATTCGACACTGCTGGTGCCTGTAATTGCTGCACTTGCCATTCCAGAGAACAGAAGGGTAGAAACGGACAGGGCGATAAAAGTTGATTTAAAATTCATAAGGTTGCTCCGTTTTCCTGCACCAATCATTCGTAGCTAAATTCAAAGGTAGCCACGGCTTGAAAATCGCCTATTGTCATACTGTTCGCTTTGGTTTCACGTAATGTGGCCACCAAAGGAACCTCCTTATTCTCGATTTCTGTAGAAGTCCAGACCAGACGTTGAGAATCTGTCTTTGAGTTGATGGTAAAGGGCGCTGTTGGTGCAGACTCTCGGGCGATTTCAACGGCAGCATAGTCAGAACCGCCATTGGCTCCGGTAATCTGGTTAGTAAGCCCGGTCGGTAAAATACCTGATGCCGTACCTTTTACCGTTGTTTTCAGCGAAGTCAGCGATGCCGGGCATTCAACCATCACGATTTTGAAAGCGGCATTTGCCGTTCCTGCTTTGACATCATCTATGCGTACCTGACCGTTAGTACCGATAGTCAGCGTTTGCTGCGTATCTGAACCTTCACCGCCGACCAGCTTCATATCGCAGGTGGTTTCGCGAATATTGGCCGTGAAATTAACATTCAGATCGGTTGCTGCAGCAGATCCTGTCATCGCTAACATTGCTAATGCGATTAATGAATAACCGCAACGTTGTTTCTTCATATTATTTCCCATGGGTGTGATTCCCTGTTGTAAATATCATTGCATTTGGCACTGTTGATTACTCAGAAGGGTCGTGAGACCCGCTTTTTGCGCATTCGCTGGGATCTGATAATGTACGGTACAAGAACTGGTACTATCGCTGCCCCATACCACTCTCAGGACACCTTTATCTTCCACACCGCGTACATACGCTTGCCCAGCTTGTCCTACTGTTCCAATTGGTTCATTCTTCTCGTTCAGCACATCTGCGCCCAGCGGAATAAAGCCCTTATCAGAACGTTGTAATTCCAGAACAAGCGAACGGCCTTCGTCCGTTTCAAAATTCACTAATACAACGGAGCCATTACGCGGCACAGCAACTGCGCTTGTGTTTTTAATTTCGACATCCGCTTCGAGGGTGCTGATATCAATTGAAACCCGGTTTTCTCTGTAGGCAGACATATACGGCATAATGCCGTACCCGGAGCTATCAATACGGCTCTGGCCATAACCCAGGCGAGCCCCTGTCGCGCCACTCGCTTTCACCAGCGCCAGTGAATCCGTTTCGCCGATACTGCCTGGCGTAAATACAACGCCACCTGAGTGAACAACCATCCCACCGTTGTAACTCGCAGAATATTGCTTACTGTTGTCATCACCAAAGGACGCCGAGACACCGAGAGGGCCGTAAGGACTGTTCCATGAGCTAAAACCGCTGATCTGGTTGAGATTGCCGTAATTTCCACCACTTGAAGAGGCGCTAACGGAGTAACTGACGTCACTGTTTTTGGTGTTACCGCTCGCCGTAGAGTTGAAGCTGGTACCGCCTTTCAAATCTGAGCGCAGGCTCATGTTGACGTTGTTAAACCCGCCTGACTGCGTATGGTCTTTATCAAAAACGCTGAACGGGACACTGAGGTTGACGTATACGCTGTCATCCTTCTCACCCGATTCGTTATAGGTACGCTGGAGTGAAACGTTATAGCTGCCGTACGCGAAACTATTGTTGTAGCCCAGGCTGTAGTCAGAAGTTGAACTGCTATCGTTCCAGTAATCCTCCCAGGTGCCGCTAATATAGAGAGAACCGTATTCCTCACCGCTTACATTTAACGGCTGGTTAAGACTGACCTGAACCTGGTTTTTTGTACGCTGATAGTCAGCATACAGTTGCGCATTGCTGTCATAGGAACGGTTACCGTATTCCTGATGATGGATACTGTCCTGCAAAGAGGCGGCATCATTCAGGCTAAGGTAATCCTCCGTTGAGAAGCGATAGGCTGCCACGTTCAAGGAGGTGTTTGTCGCTTCCAATATTTTGCTGTAGGTCAGCCGGTAACTCTGTCCTTTAAGCGTGTCGAGCCCATCGATGTCGGCATAGGACTGCGTCACGTCGAATGCAAATGCACCAATACGGGTGTTCATTGCCAGGCCAAGCAGGCTGGCATAGAAATCCATATCTGTATATTGCGCGCCAACGTAGCCGGTAAAGGTATTATTCAGGCCATACGCATAGGTCGCATAACCGACTTTGGGTTTGTCATGCAGTGAATCATCATTCAGCTCGCCTAAACCGACATCCCACCGGCTGGAACCCGGGCGGAGCATTTGCGTTACCGAGGAGAACGGAACGGTAAACGTCCGTTTACTTCCATCAGCTTCTTCAACGGTAACAATCAAATCATTGCCATAGCCTGTGGTACTGAGGTCATTGATCTCAAAAGCACCCGGTGGAACGGTCGTTTCATAAATCTTGTTACCGCTTTGCATTACGCTAACTTTAGCGTTGCTGTTTGCCACGCCGCGAATCACGGGCGCATAACCAGTAGCGCCTTGTGGGAGCATGCGGTCATCGTTAAACATCCGCGTCCCACGCAGGCTCACCGAGTCAAAGATATCGCCGCGGGTGTAGGAATCACCCAAAACCATCTGTGCGTTAAGCGGTGTAATGTCTCGCTGAAGATAGATATCCTGGCTTGAATAGTGCGAACCGTTATCGCTGTCCCAGTTCATGCTGCCGCGAGAACGTAAACGCCACGCACCCATGTTCAGGCCATAGCGCAGCCCTGCATAGGCAGTATCCGAGTTTGTTCCGTTAGATTCGCTGTGCCAGGTATTGAGATCGTATGAGAGCAATCCAGCGGTAACGCCGTCATCCCATAAAGAGGGATCGACATACCCCGCAGGGAGTTTAAGCACATAGATCTGTGGAAAATTGAGATCCATTTCCTGCTTACCGCTGTCAAAATGCTCAGATGCACCAGGATAATATTTCTTTATATCTACACAGGCCGCTTCATCCTTCTCGACGTCATCGCCTAATTTGCTGGTATCTATACCTGATTGAGCCAAGATGAGTTTTGTCAGACATGCTGAGGCGCGAGGCGTTTTATTATCAACGAATGTCATCTCAACCGTGGATTTTGAATTGCCATTCAAATTCACTTTTACACGGTAGGTGCCCGGCAATACCGGGTTGCCGTAAGCGTAACGCTCAACGTTGATACTTCCACCATTATCGATAAGGAACTGGTCATTAAATTCAATGGCCGATTCTGATTCGGAAGCGGTGTCTACATTATTTTTTCCATTCTCGCTGGCATGTAGCGGTAATGCTGCACAGATAGCGAGGCATAAGAGTGAACGTTGAAATAGCATGCTTCATCCAGACAAGTCGCCGCTCGAATGCTTCACAGCATTCGAACGTTTTATTTTTATAATGTGGCGGTGTTGTATTGATTAATTGAGTTTGGCTTCGAAATTATCAGAGCCGCCATTGTCGTTAATCGTTTCGTAAGCAACAGAACCCACAGTCGTATTGCTGAGGCCTTTTATCTGCATGGCTTGAGTGCTAAAAGGTAAAATTGATTTATGATCAACCTGGTATACTTTGCCTGCGGATTTCAATGTGACGTTCGAAATTGAAACGTTATAAGGTGAATCATTGTGGGCGACCAGGTTAACCGTGCTGCCTTGTTTTTGCTGCGACCATGTTACTTTGGCTGCAGCGTCTCCTGGCGTACCTTTCAGGCCGTCAGGACGGAAAAAGAGTTTAATACGCGTGCGGAATGCTAACTGAAGCTGGTTTGGGCTTTCACCGTCTTTTACTTTTGATTTTGGTGGGATTTCAAGCACATTGAACCAGAATAAGGATTCTCGATCTTTAGGCAATGAACCGCCCAGATAAGAAATACGAACGGATTGACCTTTTTGCGGATCAATTCTGGATACAGGTGGAGTGATAATAAACGGTAATTTTAATTCTTGTGGGTTAGTATCATCACGGCCATCATCGAGCCATGACTGTACCAATAACGGTTTTTTACCACGGTTATCTAAAGAAACAATGACATCTTTCTGCGATTGTTGATAAACAATACGCGTACCCGAAATAACGATATCCGCACTTGCCTGAAATGATGCAAAAACAGCAGCAGTAAGGCAGGCTACTTTTAATCCCTTATAAAATGATGTACTTAACATTTTTCCACTTCCTGTTGGAATGATATCAAATAATCCCCCGACGAATGTCAGGGGATGAATAGTACTCTTGAACTACGTTTTTAGAATTATTCGTAGATCATTGTGAAAGCAGCTTGAGCCTGAACAACACCCGCAGTTACTGGGTTGCTGTTTGCGTCCCAGCCCTGACCCTGGGTGTAAGCTACACGGTAATACAGTGCGCCTGCGCCATTGGTATCAATAGTGGCTTTCTGGGTGTTGTTGGTCTGATCAAGTTTGATCTGATCGGTAGCAGAGTTGCCATCGTTTGACAGAACCAGGTTGACGTTTTTCGCAGCGCCCTGGGTGTTTGTTGGTGGAACCAGCAGGCCGCCGGAAGTGGAAGAAGAACCCGCCCATGAATCGAACTGAGCAGATGCCTGAGAAACGGTAGCAGAATCACAGCCGGTCAGCGTCAGGGAGAATTTCTTCTCGCCCAAGGTGCTGTCGGTGCTCAGTGCAGTGGCGAAATCTTTTACAAACACGGTATCCAGGTTAACGTCGAAATCGTTACCGTCCTGGTCAATTTTCTGATCCAGGGATACTTTACAGGTGTTGTTAGAAACCATACCGTGGAAAGTAATGGTACCTGTATCTGAAGGAGCCGCCATTGCAGAACCAGCGCTCAGAACCATTGCTACTACAGTTGCCAGACCTAATTTATTAAAAGACATTTTTTATATCCATATTAAATGCTAAAAATTAAACATACGCAAAGCCTATGTTTGTTCCGAACTAATGTTTCGGGAAAAGGATTCTAATTGAGGGGGGATGGCGATGGAAAGTCGTTTGCCATTAGAATTACTTAAACGTTTTTTTAGTTAATAAGTGTATTTATAGGTTGCTGATAATTATGAGTTATAGGTGATGTATGGCGTGAATAGAGATTGGTGGTATATCAATAATAAATTTATATACCCGTGATCATTGAAGACGCTTGATTTTTCAGCAACAGGAGATCATGCTGTCCCCATGAAAATCTTTATCACTGACCAACAAAAAGCTGAACTTGAGCGTCTTCATGACTCCAGTCGTGATAAGCGCGTTTGCGATCGCATTAAAGCCATTCTTCTGGCCTCCGAGGGCTGGAGTTCGGCCATGATCGCTCAGGCTTTACGCCTGCATCAGACTACTGTTGACCACCATATCAGCGAGTTTCTGAACAAAGGCAAGCTGAAGCCCGAAAATGGCGGCTCAGACAGCAAACTCAGCGCTGAACAAACGGCTTTTTTAATCAGCCACTTATCCGACAATTTATTTTACCATACCCGTGATATTGTCGCGTTTGTCGCGCGGACATGGAACATCGTTTTCAGCATTCCGGGAATGAATAAGTGGCTGCACCGGAACGGCTTCACCTATAAAAAACCGTCAGGCGTCCCGCATAAATTCAGTGAAGAGAAACAAAAGCAATTCATTGAATATTATGAGGAACTCAAAGCCACCGCAGGTGATGAACCGGTTCTTTTTATTGATGCTGTCCATCCGACTCAGGCCACCAAAATAGGTTATGGCTGGATACGTAAAGGCCAGAGAAAAGCGGTAAAAACAACAGGTAGTCGTACACGGCTGAATATCATGGGGGCGCTGAATCTGAAGGCCCCGGAACATCCGCTAATCTGCGAATATAAAACGGTTAATGAATACAACGTATCTCGTTTTTTCAATGAGATACGTAAAATTTATCCAGATTATCAGCAGAAAGTTCATGTTATTCTGGATGGTGCTGGTTATCACCGTTCACAGTTAGTGAAAGACTGGGCGGAGGTGGTAAATATAAAACTTCATTACCTCCCGCCGTACAGCCCGAACCTGAATCCGATAGAACGAATGTGGAAGTTAATGAACGAACATGCCCGGAATAACCGCTACTTCAGCAACAGCAGGGAGTTCAGGGATGCAATATCTGAATTTTTCAGCCATACGTTACCGGGGATAGCGGGTTTTCTGACGTCCCGAATTAACGATCATTTTCAGGTGCTCAAACCTGCATCTTGAGGTTTATTGGGTATATTAATGTGTTTTATTTATTCCCTGAAATTATGAATTCATTACCCGAAGTGCTCTCCGGGTAATTTAATTATATCTTAGATACGCTTACGCCACCTGAACCGGAATCGCCTTCGCGGTGCGTTTCATATCGTTGTCGCCTTCGAAATAAGCCACCTTCGGCTGCCAGCGGCGTGCTTCTTCATCGGACATCATGACAAAGCTGGCGATAATGACGATATCACCTACGTCCGCGCAATGTGCAGCCGCGCCGTTAACGGAGATGATTTTAGAACCGCGCTCGGCAGCAATCGCGTAGGTTGAGAAACGTTTGCCGTTGTTAACGTTCCAGATATCAATCGCTTCGTTTTCAAGGATGCCCGCAGCATCAAGGAAATCCTGGTCGATCGCGCAGGAGCCTTCATAATGCAGGTCGGCCTGGGTGACTTTCACACGGTGAAGCTTACCTTGCAGCATTTTGCGAATCATTACGTTTACCTTTCATCTTCCGGGTAGTAAAACTACGCCAGCTCAACCACTTTGTTGTCGATAAGGCGGGCCTGGCCGAGCCATGCCGCCACCAGAATTACCGCACGTTTGCTGGTCTCCGTAAGCGCCAGAAGCGTATCGGCATCCCGAATTTGAACGTCGTCAGCACGAAGACCTTTCTCGTTCAGCGCCTGTTCAGCCAGGGCGATAATCTCTTCTGCTGTTAACGCTTTTGCCAGCAGTTGCTCTGCCATGGTATTCATGACTTTGCTTAAGCCCGGCGCAATTTTACGCTGTTCGGCGGTTAGATAGCCGTTACGGGAGCTGAGCGCCAGGCCATCTTTCGCGCGTACAATCGGCACGCCGACGATCTCGATGTCGTAGCCCATGTCGGCAACCATTTTGCGGATCAGCGCCAGCTGCTGGAAATCTTTCTCGCCAAAGCAGGCGATGTCCGGCTGCACCAGGTTAAACAGCTTGCTGACGATGGTGGAGACGCCACGGAAATGGCCCGGGCGGCTGGCGCCCTCCAGCATGGTCGAAATACCCGGCACGTCGACATAAGTCGATTCAGTGGTACCCTGGGGATATACATCTGCGGGTGCCGGTGCGAAGACGATATCCGCATGACGTTTTTTGAGCTTCTCGCAATCTTCCTGCAAGGTACGTGGGTAGCGCGCCAGATCGTCTTCGCGATCGAACTGCATCGGGTTAACGAAGATACTGACCACCACGATATCTGCCCGGGCTCTCGCTTCATCGACCAGCTTCATATGGCCGTCGTGCAGGTTGCCCATGGTTGGGACAAGGGCGATACGTTTACCTTCCTGACGCGCCCGACGAATATGCTGACGCAGCAGCGGCAGGGTTTCTATGATTAGCACACCTGGACTCCTTAATGGAAACTGTGTTCTTCGCCCGGATAAACGCCGGACTCAACCTCGGCAATATACTGCCGCACAGCAGCACGCATGTCGCCTGCTTCTGACAGGAAATTTTTAGCAAATTTTGGAATATGGCCACCGGTGATCCCAAAGGCGTCGTGCATGACCAGAATCTGGCCATCGGTGACGTTACCCGCGCCGATGCCGATCACCGGAATCGACAGCGCCTCAGTGATACGCTTAGCCAGCTCAACCGGCACACACTCCAGCACCAGCAGCTGCGCGCCCGCGGCTTCCAGCGCCACGGCATCATCAAACAGCGTCTGCGCCGCATCGCCTCGGCCCTGCACCTTATATCCGCCAAAGATGTTGACCGACTGCGGCGTCAGCCCCAAATGACCACAAACCGGCACGGCGCGGTCGGTGAGCATTTTCACCGTATCGACCAGCCAGGCGCCGCCTTCGATTTTGACCATATTGGCGCCGGCGCGCATCACTGTCGCCGCATTTTCGAAGGCCTGCTCCGGGGTGGCATACGCCATAAACGGCAGATCGGAAAGCAGCAGGCAGGCGGGGGCACCCCGGCGCACGGCGCGGGTATGGTAAGCAATATCCTCGACCGTGACCGGCAGAGTGGAATCATGTCCTTGTACCGTCATCCCTAACGAGTCTCCGACCAGCATGACGTTGATCCCTTCTTCGGCAAACAGTTTTGCGAAGCTGTAGTCATACGCGGTGATAGTGGCGAAGCGTTTTTTTTCCTGTTTGCATTTCTGCAATAAGGAGATGGTGGTTGGTTTCATACTGTTTCCTGATGGCCCAAAAGCGAATCTTTGCGCATTCTAACAGTAACATTTGAGGGAACAATGATTTTAGGCAATCGATTAACCGCAAATAAGGAATGGTTAATCGATGCGGAGGCGGGATTACCAGCGGGCCGGTTTATCCGCGTTGAGATTTTGCAGAACGGCTTGCAGCGAGGAGCCGTCAGGGAAGGTGAGATCGGGCGCGACTTCAAACAGCGGCCAGAGCATAAACCCGCGGTTTTTCATGTCGTAATGCGGAACGGTGAGGCGTTCGGTGTTAATCACCTCGTGACCGAAAAGCATAATATCGAGATCGAGCGTGCGCGGTCCCCAGCGTTCGGCTTTGCGGACACGACCCTGCTGTAGCTCAATACGCTGGGTATTATCCAGCAGCGTTTCTGCGTCAAGGGTCGTTTCCAGCACCACGGCGGCGTTCAGATAATCAGGTTGATCCTGCGGGCCGAGCGGCGGCGTACGGTAAAATGAGGACAGCGCGACAATGCGGCTTTGGGGGATCTCTCCCAGGGCCTGCACGGCAGCGTTAACCTGCTCCAGCGGAGAGGCCAGATTGCTGCCGATGGCGATATACGCAAGGGTCATGCCGTACCTTCACGACGCGGTGCGCGTTTGCGCGGGCGACGGTGACGACGGCGCGGTGCCGGTTCATCATCCAGATCCGTAAGCATATCTTTTTGCTCCGGTGGCGCAGAAACCTGAAACTCGCCCCACCACTGCGCCAGGCGCTGTAGTTCCGGGTTCCTTTCAACTTCAGCACGCAGAGAGAGCAGATCGAACGCGGCGCGGAACTTAGGATGCTCCATCAGCTTCCAGGCGCGTTTACCCTGACGGCGGGACATACGCAGCTGAAGCTGCCAGATATCACGCACCAGCGTGGTAATACGTTTCGGGATCGCCAGCGTGCGACAGCCTTCGTCCAGCACGTCGTTTGCCGCCAGCGCGAACGCATCATAATAGGCGAGACCGCTCTCCTGGGTAATGCGCTGCGCCGTTTCCAGCAGCGGATACCAGAACATGGCCGCGAACAGGAACGCCGGATTCACGCGCATATCGTTATGAATACGGGTATCGGTGTTCTTCAGCACCTGCGCAATTATCCGCTCCATTGCGCTGTCACCGTTTTCGGTGAAGTAGCGGGTAATGGTCGGGAACAGCGGCTGGAACAAGTTGTACTCACGCAGCAGGTTGTAGGTTTCAAACCCGTAGCCTGCCTGGAGCAGCTTTAACGACTCCTCAAACAGACGGGCAGGGGGCACGTCGTTGATCAGCGTCGCCAGGCGCGGGATCGGCTCTGCGGTTTCCGGGCTGATACGCATGTTCAGCTTGGCGGCGAAACGCACGGCGCGAAGCATTCGGACCGGATCTTCGCGATAGCGTGTTTCCGGCGTGCCGATCAGGCGAATCAGACCGTCTTTCAGATCCTGCATACCGCCGACGTAATCGCGCACGGTAAAATCCGCCACGCTGTAGTAAAGGCTGTTGATGGTGAAATCGCGACGCTGAGCATCTTCTTCAATAGAGCCGAAGATGTTGTCACGAAGCAGCATGCCGTTTTGGCCGCGCTGGGAAGTCGTGCGATCGTTAACGCCCGCTTCGTGGTGACCGCGGAAGGTCGCCACTTCAATAATTTCCGGTCCAAACATCACGTGCGCCAGACGGAAACGGCGGCCAACCAGACGGCAGTTGCGGAATAATTTACGCACCTGCTCAGGCGTGGCGCTGGTCGTCACGTCGAAATCTTTTGGTTTTTTGCCCAGCAGTAAATCGCGCACCCCGCCGCCGACGAGATAGGCCTCGTAGCCTGCTTTATTCAGACGATAGAGCACCTTGAGGGCATTTTCACTGATATCTTTGCGGGAAATATTGTGCTGCTCACGCGGAATGACCGACATGTGTGGCTGTGCAATAGCGTCGTTCGCCATGCTCTCTTCGCGGCTCAGCACTTTACGGCAAAAATTAGCGACTCGGGTAAAAATAGTACACCTCGTAGTGTGTTTTGTTATCAAAAAAGCGGCTAATCATAGCTCAGCGCAACGCATTTGAGAATGCTGGATTTTTGGCACGGCCATAAGCGTCCAGTCAGCAATGGCCGTTTTCAGCAATTCATCCAGACTCAGATCCTGCCATTCCTGCGTTACATTCTGGTTGAGAAATCGCAGCGCGTCGATCAAAACCGGGCGCGGATCGCCGTCAGGCAGCGCCGGGGCATGATTCTGTTTCGATAGCTTATTTCCCTGTTCATTGACTGCCAGCGGCAGATGGATGTAATCCGGCACCGCCCAGCCAAACTGCTGGTAAAGCGATATTTGCCGCACGGTAGGCTCAACCAGATCCGCCCCGCGCACGATTTCCGTAACGCCCTGGAAATGGTCATCGATAACCACCGCCAGGTTATAGGCAAACAAACCATCACGACGGTGAATAATAAAATCTTCACGCGCCAGGCGTTCATCCGCCTGAATTGTTCCTGAGAGTACGTCGGTAAACTGCGTCACCGGAGAACGCTGTATCAGCCGCACGGCGGCATTCTCAGGACCGTTGTGCCGCGTACGGCAGTGGCCGTCGTAAACGCCACCCACGCTCTGAATTCGCGCCCGCGTGCAGGTGCAGTTATAGGAAAGGCCCTGTTCAGCAAGCCACGCCAGACGTTCACGGTAGGCATCATGGCGTTGAGACTGCCAGAGTATGTCGCCGTCCCAGTGAAGACCGTAATGTTCCAGCTGACGCAGAATAGTTTCTGCTGCACCGGGAACTTCACGTGGAGGATCGATATCTTCAATGCGGACCAGCCATTGACCCTGACGGGCGCGAGCCTGTAGGTAGCTGCCGAGCGCGGCAATTAATGAGCCGAAGTGTAATTCACCGGAGGGAGATGGCGCAAAGCGCCCGATATAGTGAGATTCAGACATATCAACGGTAACAAGGCGGGAGAGACTCCCGCCTTAGCTGAGTAGTGAGAGGGCAGGCGTTAGCCGGCCATCTGTTTTTCGCGGATTTCTGCCAGCGTTTTACAGTCGATGCACAGATCGGCTGTTGGACGCGCTTCCAGGCGACGAATACCGATTTCAACACCGCAGGATTCGCAGTAGCCAAAATCTTCGTCCTCGACCTTCTTCAGCGTTTTTTCGATCTTTTTGATCAGTTTGCGCTCGCGGTCACGGTTACGCAGTTCGAGGCTGAACTCTTCTTCCTGAGCGGCACGGTCGACCGGGTCCGGGAAGTTAGCAGCTTCATCCTGCATATGTGTAACGGTGCGATCGACTTCATCCCTGAGTTGATTACGCCATGCTTCAAGAATACGCTTGAAGTGCGACAGCTGGGCTTCGTTCATATACTCTTCGCCCGGCTTCTCTTGATACGGCTCCACCCCAGCGATGGCGAGAATACTCAGGGACGATGTTTTACGGTTTTGCCCTTCTTGCATGTTGCTTCTCCTTAACACGCACTATCGATCCCCGTGTTGGGGGAAAAATCAGGTCGCTATAAATAGCAGATGCTTTTCCGTATGGCAATTATCTAAACGTAACACTTGACAACCCTGTGAGGAAAAGCGTATTTGCGCACGCGGCCAGAACACTTATTAGTCAATCGTCTAATCCCTTATAAGACAATGGGAAGAGAGGATCTCAGAGTCATATTATCGGCAGAAAGTTCCGCTTTATAAGCGAAAATCTCTACCCCCTGCTTTTGTGCCTCATTCAACAATTGCGCGTATTTAGGATCAATATGACGGGCCGGGGAAAACCGTTCAATGGCTGAATGCAGAACCGCAAACAGCAACACGGCGCGCTTGCCCGCCGCCGCTACACTCATTAGCTCTCGCAGATGCTTCTGGCCACGTAGCGTTACCGCATCCGGAAAGAAGCCGTTTTCCTGTTCCGCTAACGTCACTGATTTCACTTCAATATAGCACTCAGGGCGCTCTTCCGCCTGTAACATAAAATCAATTCTGCTGCCTTCATCGCCATATTTCACTTCGCTTTTTTGCGTGCCGTAACCCACCAGTTCAGGAAGCATTCCATTTGTCAGGGCTTCCTTAACCAGCTGATTTGCGCGCAGGGTATTCACGCAAATAAATGCCCCGCTTTGCGTCTCGGTCATTTCCCAGGTATGAGGATATTTGCGTTTAGTATTTTCTGATGTGGAATACCAGACCGTGTCACCCGGCGTGGCGCAACCGGTCATGGCGCCGGTGTTAGGGCAGTGCAGCGTGAGCGTTTCGCCCTCAGGGGTGATCACGTCAGCGAGAAAGCGTTTGTAACGCTGGATCAGCGTGGCGGGCTGGAGTGCAGGGCTAAACTTCATCAGGATTCCTTAACGTGTCGCCCAGCGTCCAGCGCTGAAGCGGAGTATAGCGGGTGCGTCCTTGTACAAAGGCAGATTCGTACAGCGCAAATTCATTCACCTGAAAGGACCAGTGAAAGCCCGGTGGCGGGATGGCAACGGCCTGACCCGCATCGCGCAGCAGGGTAATGTGGGGATGAAACGGCTGCGGGCTCTGATAACAGCCGCTGCGCGCGGCCTGCGCCCGCAGCATGTTGGCGAGCTGTAGCAGTCCGCGAGGGGGCTGCCGCGTCCCCAGCCAGACCACCCGAGAGCGCAGCCATTGCCCGGCATCGTCAAGATGCAGCGTAAACCCCGGCTGCGAAATGCGTCCGGCCATTGCGCTTAACGCGCGCTGCTTTTCAGCGCTTACTTCACCAAGAAAGGCTAACGTCAGGTGCATATTGGCGGCGACGACGGGGCGGCCCGCTTCCGCGGGGAAGTGGCTGGCGCGCCAGCGAACAATCTGCCGTTGAAGCGTGGTGGGTAATTCAATGGCGAAGAATAGCCGTTTTGACTCAGACATGCGCAAGACTCGGTAATGATATGCGCCGATGCTACAATGTACGCCGATTAATGTTAACCCTCTGGAGCCGTAAGTGTCCTCTTTGCCCGTCGCCGTCGTCCTTCCTGAGCTACTCGCAGCTTTAGAACATGCGCCACAGGTTTTGCTCAGCGCGCCCACCGGAGCGGGTAAATCCACCTGGCTGCCCCTGCAAATTCTGCGCGAGGGGAGCATCAGCGGGAAAATTATCCTGCTGGAGCCGCGCAGGCTGGCGGCGCGCAATGTGGCGCAGCGCCTGGCTGAACTGCTGAATGAAAAACCGGGCGAGACGGTAGGGTACCGGATGCGCGCCGAAACCTGCGTTGGACCGTCCACGCGGCTGGAGGTGGTCACCGAGGGTATTCTCACCCGTATGCTGCAAAACGATCCGGAGCTGACCGGCGTCGGGCTGGTGATCCTTGATGAATTTCACGAGCGCAGCCTCCAGGCCGATCTGGCCCTTGCGCTGCTGCTCGACGTTCAGCAGGGGCTGCGCGACGACCTTCGGTTGCTGATTATGTCGGCGACGCTGGATAACGAGCGGCTCCGGCAGACGCTCCCTGACGCGCCGATGATCTCCTCTGAAGGGCGTGCGTTCCCGGTCGAGCGCCGCTATCAGCCGCTGCCTACCCATCAGCGTTTTGACGAAGCGGTTGCCATCGCCACCGCCGAATTGCTCCGCCAGGAGCCCGGCTCGCTGCTGCTGTTTTTACCCGGCGTAGGCGAAATCCAGCGCGTACAGGAGCAGCTGGCATCCCGGGTGAACGGTGACGTTATGCTGTGCCCGCTCTACGGCGCGCTGCCGTTGGCTGACCAGCGCAAGGCGATCCTTCCCGCACCGGCGGGGCAGCGCAAAGTGGTGCTGGCAACCAATATCGCGGAAACCAGTTTGACCATCGAAGGCATTCGCCTGGTGGTGGACAGTACGCAGGAGAGGGTAGCCAGTTTTGATCCGCGTACCGGGCTGACCAGGCTACTGACGCAGCGCATCAGCCAGGCCTCGATGGTGCAGCGCGCAGGGCGAGCAGGGCGTCTTGAGCCGGGTATTTGCCTGCATTTAACCAGCGCCGAGCAGGCGGAGCGTGCGGCATTGCAGAGCACGCCTGAGATTTTACAAAGCGATCTCTCCGGGCTGGTGATGGATCTGATGCAGTGGGGCTGCCCGGACCCTGACCAGCTCACCTGGCTTAATCCTCCGCCTGTCGTGAATCTTTCCGCCGCGCGCAGCCTGCTGACCCAGCTTGGCGCGCTGGAAGGCGAGCGACTGACGGCGCGCGGTCAGAAAATGGCGGCGCTGGGCAACGATCCGCGTCTGGCGGCAATGCTGGTGGCAGCACAGGGCGACGATGAAATTGCCACGGCGGCAAAACTGGCGGCTATTCTTGAGGAGCCGCCGCGCGGTGGCAGCAGCGATCTGGGACAGGCCTTTTCTCGCCATCAGGGAAACTGGCAACAACGCGCGCAGCAGCTGTGTAAACGCCTGAATTGCCGGGGCGGTTCGCCTGACAGCGATAAAGTTATCCCTCTGCTGGCCCAGGCCTTCCCGGACAGGATCGCTCGCCGTCGCGGGCTGGATGGTCGCTATCAGCTGGCAAATGGGATGGGCGCGATGCTGGACAGCGATGACGCCCTGACGCGTCACGAATGGCTGATCGCGCCGCTCTTGCTCCAGGGCAGCCACTCCCCGGACGCGCGTATTTTACAGGCGGTTGCCGTGGATATTGACGCGCTGACGCGTGCCTGCCCGCAGCTGCTTCAGCAATCTGACATCGTGGAATGGGATGATGCCCAGGGCACGCTGAAGGCGTTCCGTCGTAGCCAGATTGGCAAACTGACGCTCGGGACGAAACCGCTGGCGAAGCCGTCGGAGGAAGAGTTACACCAGGCGATGCTGAACGGCATTCGGGAAAAAGGGCTGAGCGTACTGAACTGGACGCCGGAGGCCGAACAGTATCGCATTCGCCTGCATTGCGCCGCGAAGTGGCTGCCGGAACAGGGGTGGCCAGCGGTGGATGATGAGACGCTGCTCGCGACGCTTGAACAGTGGCTGTTGCCGCAGATGAACGGCGTACACTCGCTGCGCGCCCTGAAGGCGCTTGATGTTAAGGCAGCGTTACAGAATTTACTGGACTGGTCGTTACGTCAACGTCTGGATAGTGAACTGCCTGGGCATTACACTGTGCCAACCGGGAGCCGGATTGCCATTCGTTATCATGAGGATAATCCGCCGGCGCTGGCGGTTCGGATGCAGGAGATGTTTGGTGAGGCCACCACGCCGTCCATCGCTGAAGGGCGCGTGCCGTTAGTGCTTGAGCTGCTTTCGCCTGCGCATCGTCCCTTGCAGATCACCCGCGATCTGGGGGCGTTCTGGGCGGGGAGCTATCGTGAAGTGCAGAAAGAGATGAAAGGGCGATATCCCAAACACGTCTGGCCGGACGATCCGGCGAATACCGCGCCGACACGGCGCACGAAGAAATATTCGTAATGGATCGAAAAGGGGAGTGCGGCCTGATGCCCTCACCCCGGCCCTCTCCCACGGGGAAAGGGATAAACAAACTTTGAGAGATTTCTTCTTTCACTGACCTGTGCAAGATAAGAAAATCTGGCCTTTGCGCCTGAATGTTGCGGAGAAAAAGCATGGCGGGGAATGACCGCGAGCCAATAGGACGTAAGGGAAAGCCGACGCGTCCGGCGAAAGAAAAGGTAAGCCGTCGTCGCCTCAGAGATGAGGAGTATGACGATGACTATGAAGACGATTATGAGGATGAAGAACCGATGCCACGTAAAGTGAAAGGCAAAGGGCGTAAGCCTCGTGGTAAGCGCGGCTGGTTCTGGTTGCTGCTGAAGCTGTTCATTGTTTTTGTTGTCCTGATCGCGATTTACGGCGTTTATCTGGATCAGAAGATCCGCAGCCGTATCGACGGGAAAGTCTGGCAATTGCCTGCGGCAGTGTACGGCCGCATGGTGAACCTTGAGCCGGACATGTCCATCAGCAAGAACGAGATGGTGAAGCTGCTGCAAGCCACGCAGTATCGTCAGGTCACGAAAATGACCCGTCCGGGTGAATTTACCGTCCAGGCGAAAAGCATTGAGATGATCCGCCGTCCGTTCGACTTCCCGGACAGTAAAGAAGGGCAGGTGCGCGCGCGTCTGACCTTTGACGGCGATCGTCTGGAAACCATTGAGAACATGGATAACGATCGCCAGTTCGGTTTCTTCCGTCTCGATCCGCGTCTCATCACCATGCTGTCGTCCGCAAACGGCGAACAGCGCCTGTTCGTGGCGCGTAATGGCTTCCCGGATCTGCTGGTAGATACCCTGCTGGCAACCGAAGACCGCCACTTCTACGAGCACGACGGTATTAGCCTTTACTCCATTGGTCGTGCGGTACTGGCGAACCTGACTGCCGGGCGTACGGTGCAGGGGGCAAGTACCCTGACCCAGCAGCTGGTGAAAAACCTGTTCCTCTCCAGCGAGCGCTCTTACTGGCGTAAAGCCAACGAAGCGTACATGGCCGTGCTGATGGATGCGCGCTACAGCAAGGATCGTATTCTTGAGCTGTACATGAACGAGGTGTACCTCGGTCAGAGCGGTGACAACGAGATCCGCGGCTTCCCGCTGGCGAGCCTGTACTACTTTGGTCGTCCGGTAGAAGAGCTGAGCCTTGACCAGCAGGCGCTGCTGGTGGGCATGGTGAAAGGCGCGTCGATCTACAACCCGTGGCGTAACCCGAAACTGGCGCTGGAGCGTCGTAACCTGGTGCTGCGTCTGCTGCAACAACAGCAGGTGATTGACCAGGAGCTGTACGACATGCTGAGCGCGCGTCCGCTGGGCGTTCAGCCGCGTGGTGGGGTGATCTCTCCGCAGCCTGCCTTTATGCAGATGGTGCGTCAGGAGCTGCAGTCTAAGCTCGGGGATAAAGTGAAAGATCTCTCCGGCGTGAAGATCTTTACCACCTTTGACTCCGTGGCACAGGACGCCGCAGAAAAAGCGGCGGTAGAAGGTATTCCGGCGCTGAAAAAGCAGCGTAAGCTGAGCGATCTGGAAACCGCGATGGTAGTGGTTGACCGTAACACCGGCGAAGTTCGTGCCATGGTGGGCGGTGCTGAGCCGCAGTTTGCGGGCTATAACCGTGCCATGCAGGCGCGTCGTTCAATTGGTTCACTGGCAAAACCGGCGACCTATCTGACCGCGCTGAGCCAGCCGAATCTTTATCGCCTGAATACCTGGATTGCCGATGCGCCAATTTCCCTGCGCCAGCCTAACGGCCAGGTTTGGTCACCGCAGAACGATGACAGACAGTTCAGCGGCCAGGTCATGCTGGTGGATGCGTTAACCCGCTCGATGAACGTGCCAACGGTTAACCTCGGAATGGCGCTGGGCCTGCCGGCCATTACCGACACCTGGCAGAAGCTGGGGGTACCGAAAGATCAGCTGCACCCGGTGCCAGCGATGATTCTGGGGGCGCTTAACCTGACGCCAATCGAAGTGGCGCAGGCGTTCCAGACCATCGCCAGCGGCGGTAACCGTGCTCCGCTTTCCGCTCTGCGTTCGGTGATTGCCGAAGATGGCTCCGTGCTGTATCAGAGCTTCCCGCAGGCAGAACGTGCAGTTCCGGCGCAGGCGGCCTATATGACGCTGTGGACCATGCAGCAGGTTGTCCAGCGCGGTACCGGCCGCCAGCTGGGAGCGAAGTATCCGGGCCTGCATCTGGCGGGTAAAACCGGGACCACCAACAACAACGTCGATACCTGGTTCGCCGGTATTGATGGTCGTGAAGTGGTCATCACCTGGGTGGGGCGCGATAACAACCAGCCGACCAAACTGTATGGCGCGAGCGGTGCGATGTCGATTTACCAGCGCTATCTGGCCAACCAGTCTCCGGTGCCGCTGAACCTGGTTGCCCCGGAAGATATCGTTGATATGGGCGTGGACGCATCGGGCAACTTTATTTGCGGTGGCGGGATGCGTACGCTGCCGGTCTGGACGACTAACCCGGATGCGCTGTGCCAGCAAAGTCAGCCAGAAGAACCGACAGGTAACCCGTTCGATCAGTCTTCTCAACCCCAGCAGCCGCAGCAACAGCCGCAGCAGCAGAATGAGAAGAAAGACAGCGACGGTGTCGCCGGCTGGATCAAAGACATGTTTGGCGGAAACTAATTAGTTTCCTGAATAAAAGGCCGCTTAAGGATTAAGCGGCCTTTTTTTATGTTTACATTCATTTATATTTAAAATTATTAAATTTAAAATGTAGAATTATTAATTTTTGCTTTTTTTCATCTAAAACAGAAAGTTGTGTCCGATTATTCGGGCATTATCATTTTGCGATCTAGACGTGATGAAGAATAATCTGATTAAATCCTCCCCAGAAATTTACTGACCTCACAGGATATTCCTTAGAGGACTTCCCAACATTTTTGTATATATCAAGAATGGATATCTTCATCATCACATATAAGGATATTGTTATGAGTAAATATGTTGTTTCAACGGTGCTGGCCAGCACGTTTATGGCTGCACTTTCTCTGCCGGTATTTGCAGCGAATGATTCTGGTACGGTAAATTTCGCCGGAAAAATTGTGGCGGATACCTGTGAAATTGATGTTGATGGCTCGGGGTCCAATACTTCCACCGTCACATTTGCAGATACTTATCCTTCTGATTTTGGTACTGACGGTCAGGTCGGGACGTCGAAGGCCTTTAAGATTGAAGTGAAAAAATGTGATCCGCTGGTTGCCAAACTGAACCTCAAGTTCAGCGGCACCACAACGGATGCGGAATACAAGCGCCTGAAGAACGATCTTTCCGGCGCTGGCAATGCGACCAACGTTGGCATCATTGTCAGTAATGAAAATGGGACTAAGGGGGACGTGGTTTTCAACGGATCAGAACCGGAAGCCGGTACCGATGTTGCGAACGATGCCACTGGCGCCACAGCATCTGTCTTTAATTACACCGCGAAAGTTATTCAGGTTGGTGATAACAAACCAACAGCAGGTCACTACTCCTCATCTGCAACGTTCGAGGTTGTTTATCGCTAAATCTATTTTGGCAGCCTGAAAGGGCTGCCTTCTGGAACGTAGTATGAATTATTTATTAAAATTGTTAGGTGGATGTTTGATTATCTCTTGCTGTTCAGTACAGGCAAGTGTGGTTCTCGGTGGCACGCGAATTATTTATCCATCGAATAAATCCGAAGTACAAATAGCACTCAAAAATAAAGACCCTCATACTCGATATCTGGTGCAAAGCTGGGTGAGTTACCCCAACGATGCAAAAGCACCTTTCATCATTACGCCGCCTGTCTATAAATTACAGGGAAATCGTCAGACCCTTTTGCACATCATTTTTACCGGCGATAAAAAAAATCTGCCCGCAGATCGCGAATCTTTATTTCTGGCGAATGTGAAATCCGTCTCGGCGTTATCACCTGACTTAAAAGACAAGAATACGCTGCAATTCGCGATGAAAACGCGTCTGAAGCTGTTCTGGCGTCCTGCTGATTTGAAAGAAACCGATGCGCTACAAGCCTATGAAAAAATCACCTTCCGCCGCCAGGGGAACAAGCTCATTGCGAAAAACCCAACGCCGTTTTACGTCTCCTTTGGCGAGCTGGCCGTGGGCGGGAAAAGTGTCCCTGTGACTGACACAAGAACAACGCCGGGGGCGATTTCAATGATGGTCGCACCTTTCAGCGAGCAATATTTTTCTGTGCCTCAATCTGCAAACGGGCCCGTGACGTGGACTGCTATTAGCGATTTCGGCGCGCAAACCTCCCAGCGCAAGCAGGCTCTTTAAACACACAATGCTGGTACCCTATGTCGTCATCTCCACTCTACAAACAGGTTCTGAAGGGAATCGCGTTAGCGCTGCTCGCGATGATCCAGCCTGTGAGTGCAGATGACGAATTTAACCTGCGGATCCTTGAGATGGACACTCCGCTGGAAAACACCTCAACGCTAAAAAATTTCATCAATGATAATGGCTTACTGCCGGGAAACTTTCTGACGACCATTATGTGGGATCGGGATGTTCTGGATAAACGCACGGTGAGTTGGATCTTGTCTGACGATAAGCAGCGCCTGTTACCGGAGCTGACCAAAGCGGATCTGCGTGCATTAGGGGTAAAAGTCGACACGATCCCGGATATGAAAGATCTGGATGATGCGGTGATAATCGATGACATCTCCCATTTTATTGATAATGCCCGCTACGATTACGACCAGGATAATCAGACCCTCAAGCTGGTGATCCCGCAAAAATACCGCGATCAGGCTGCGGCCGGGGCTATCGAGCCGAAATTCTGGGATGACGGTGCTCCCGCCGCCTGGACAAGCTACCAGTTTAGCGGCTCTCAGCAGCACTATCGTTCTGGTAAAACGTCATCTGCATGGCTTGGCCTGGAGTCGGGGATCAACCTCGGGGCGTGGCGGTTGCGTAACAACAGCACCTGGAGTGACAACGCCGGTTGGGATGCAATCGCCAGTACGCTGCAACGTGATATCAAAACCCTGCAAAGCCAGCTTGAGATAGGCCAGACGTACACTAACGGCGAGCTTTTCGACAGCGTCCAAATGACCGGCGTGAAGGTGGAAACGGATACTTCCATGCTGCCCACCAGCCAGCAGGGGTTTGCCCCCGTGGTGCGTGGTATCGCAAATAGCGATGCAAAGGTCACCATCAGGCAAAACGGCTACACCATTTATCAAAGCAACGTCTCTCCGGGGCCATTTGAGATCCGCGATTTAAGCCAGGTCACATCCGGCGCGGATCTGGAGGTGACGGTGGAAGAGGCCGACGGCAGCGAACACAGCTTCATCCAGGCCAGCGCATCGGTACCGGTGCTACAGCGGGAAGGGGCATTTAAATATTCGCTGGCGGCAGGGCGTTATCGCGGTAATGAAGGTGAGGACGAGCCCCCTTTTCTGCAAGGGACGGTCATTTACGGCCTGCCTTATGGCGTAACAACATACGCCGGCGCGCTCGTTGCATCGTCGTATCAGGCTATGCTGGCGGGAACAGGGGCCGATCTTGGCCGTTTCGGATCGGCATCCGTGGATGTGACCGCCGCCCGTACGGCTTTTGATGATGGACGAGATGATGCCCGCGGGATGTCATGGCGTGCGCAGTATTCCAGGGATATTCCGGATACAGACACCACCGTGACGCTTGCCAGCTACCGTTATTCCACCTCAGGGTTTTATACCTTTCAGGAAGCTGTCGACCAGCGTGACAGCGAGATTGACGATGGGATTTATACCTATCGGCGAACCAATAATCGGCGCAGCCGCATGCAGGTTAATCTTTCCCAACGCGTTTCGGATTGGGGATCGGCTTACCTTAATGGCTATCAGCAGGATTACTGGAACATGGCGGGACACGAGCGCAGCGTCAGTGCGGGGCTAAGCTCCGGCTGGCGCGGTATAACCTGGTCGGTAAGCTACAGCCTGACGCGTACGCCGGACGCCAATACCGATCGGCAAATGGCGTTGATGGTCAACGTACCTCTTTCACGCTGGCTAGCGAACGCCTGGTCAACTTACAGCGCCAACACTGCCAGCGGTGGATTCGTTTCGCATCAGGTAGGGATCGGCGGCACGGCACTTGAGAACAATAACCTCAGCTATAACCTCCAGCAGACCTATGCCAGTCACGATACTGGCTATGGTGGCAGTGTATCCGGGCGCTACCGGGGATCTGCCGGTGATGTCGGGCTGGGGTATAACTACGGGGGCGATAACCGACAGTGGAACTACAGCGCGCAGGGTTCAATTGTTGCGCATGAACATGGAGTAACCCTGGGGCAATCCGTCCGCGACGCCTTTGCCATTGTCCATATCAAAGATGGCGATAACGTCAAAGTACAGAACGGGCGAGGGATCTACACCGATCGCTTTGGTAACGCGATTGTCCCTTCCCTGACGGCCTACCGGAAAAACGGTATTACGGTCAACACCCAGGATCGTGAAGATATTGAAATTGCCGCCGCTACCTAGGATGTTGTCCCAACAAAAGGTGCGGCCATCTCAGCGAATTTTGATGCACGAGTGGGGAAGCGTGCGCTTATCACGCTGCTTTTCCACGGCAAGCCGGTGCCTTTCGGCGCCATTGTCACGCAGGAAAGTGCAACGGCTATCGTCGGTGATGAAGGAGAAGTCTGGCTTACCGGTCTGCATGAAGCGGTTTCCCTGAATGTGCAGTGGGGTGACGGGCGCGATCAACGGTGTGCGTGGGCGGGGGATCTCCCTCCCGGGCGCTCAGCAACTATTTTGAAAATGACGGTAAATTGCCAATGAGGCGTAGCAAAGAACTATTCATCAGCGCAATGGCTGGCCTAATCATGCTGTTTTCAGCTCCGGCATTCGCAACTTGTACATTTACGGGAGGCGGAAGTAGCGGGGGAATTGTTACCTTCAACATTCCCGCTGTCATCCAGCTTGAGCCAGACGTTCAGGTCGGTACCATTATTTATGACGCCAGCGTGGAATCAGGTGAAATTGCGCAAAGATGTGATGGTGATTCCGTTCGGGTACGTAGAGGCTATCTCTCATTGAGTGATGCTGATGCACGTGAAGATGTTTTACCCGGAGTGTATAAAACCAACGTGACCGGGATTGGCATTCGCGTTGCAGCGTCTACAACCCAGTTCCCCAGCTATACCGAAGAAGACATTATCAGGCCGGAAACTTATCTTGGCACGATCAGAAGCTTTTCAACGAATTACAATTTCCGGGCTACCGCTCAGTTGATCGTTATTGGTGAAGTCGAAGAGGGCGATCTTAATACGTCCCTGTTAACCTCACATGAAACTTACGATAACGACGTGATAGGCGAAATCCGCTTTTCACCAACCAGTGTACATATCACAACAAACACCTGTAACCTGGTGGATAAAAACATCTACGTGCCGCTGGAAACGGTCAATGTGCACGATTTTAACGGTCAGTATTCCGACATCCTGACCGACAGTCGTTTCAGGATTGATATTAAGGACTGCGCCGCCGGGACAAAAATTGATTATCAGTTCACCAGTGCAGGGTCGACTGGCGTAACGGATGGCAATATCCTCAACATTGCTACCGGAGACAACGCTGCAAGCGGCGTAGGCATTCAAATCCTCGACAAGAACGATGCGGTGTTACAGTTCGACCAGAGCTACACGGCAATAACCCGTAGCCAGGACAACGTCCCGGTTGAGATCCCACTCAAAGCCCGTTACATCAAAACGGGAGAGGTTAAAGCCGGGAAAGTCGACGCCGTCGCGACTTTCGAACTCTTCTATCGTTAAGCCCTCCGGCCCGTTTCGGCGGGCTTTAGCGATCATTTCGCTAACTTCATTAACCCTCTATTTTCATCTGGTTAATTCTTAAACCCTTAAATCTTGTAGGGCCGCATACTGCTTGCTATGCAGCCAACGTTTCGCATATTATTCTGCGGTCATAATAATAATTCTCGTTTACGTTATCATTCACTTTTCCATCAGAGATCCATCATGGCGCTTTCCAATACTGCTCAGCCAATTAACACGTCGCTGCGTAAAATCGCGGTCGTCGTAGCCACAGCGGTTGCCGGCATGTCTGCTTATGCTCATGCCGCCGAAACCCCGAAAAAAGAAGAAACCATCACCGTGACTGCCGCACCGGCAGCGCAGGAAAGTGCCTGGGGTCCTGCACCGACGATTGCAGCAAAGCGCACTGCAACGGCGACGAAAACCGATACACCGATCGAGAAAACCCCGCAGTCCATTTCCGTGGTCACACGTGAAGAGATGGACATGAAACAGCCGGGGACGGTTAAACAGGCGCTGGCCTACACGCCGAGCGTTTTCGCAACGCGCGGCGCCTCCACGACCTATGACGTGGTTTCTATTCGTGGTTTTACGACCTCCAGTACAGTGAACACCAACCAGTATCTGGACGGTATGAAGCTGCAAGGGGATAACTACTCTGAAGCGTCGATGGACCCATACTTCCTGGAGCGCGTAGAGCTGCTGCGAGGCCCGACGTCCGTACTGTATGGAAAAAGCCACCCTGGCGGCGTAGTGAGTATGGTCAGCAAGCGTCCAACCACGGAACCGTTAAAAGAAATTCAGTTCAAAATGGGGACGGATAACCTCTGGCAGACCGGGTTTGATTTCAGCGACGCGATTGACGATGACGGCGTGTGGTCCTACCGTCTGACCGGTCTGGGGCGCAGTGAAAACGCGCAGCAGGAAATGGTGAAGTCTACTCGTTACGCGATTGCGCCGTCTTTCAGCTGGCGTCCTGATGATAAAACCGATTTCACTTTCCTGAGCAATTTCCAGAGCGATCCGGATGCGGGTTACTACGGCTGGTTGCCGCGTGAAGGTACCGTTGTGCCTTACTATGATGCTAACGGAAAGGCGCACAAACTGCCGACCGACTTCAACGAAGGCGATGAAGACAATAAGATCTCCCGTCGTCAGGAAATGGTGGGTTACAGCTTCGCGCATGAATTCAACGACACCTTCACCGTGCGTCAGAACCTGCGTTATACCAAAATCAACACGCTTTACCGTTCAGTTTACGGTAACGGCTATATCGCCCCGGCCCAGATCAGCCGCGCGTACGTGCGCTCAGATGAAGACCTCAACTCGTTCACGGTTGATACACAGATCCAGTCGAAATTCGCGACCGGCGCCGTTGACCATACGCTGCTGACGGGTGTGGATTACCTTCGTATGCGCAATGACATTGATGCTGACTACGGTACCGCCGATCCGATCAGCATGAACAATCCGCAGCACGGCAATGCGAACGTCAATGTGAACTTCCCGTATGCCATGCTCAATCGCCAGGAGCAGACCGGGCTCTATGCGCAGGATCAGGCGGAATGGGATAAGTGGGTACTCACCCTGGGTGGCCGCTATGACTTTGCGAAAACGTCTGCCTTTAACCGTAATAACGGGACCACCGCGGAAATTAACGATCAGGCATTTACCTGGCGCGGGGGGATTAACTACCTGTTCGATAACGGGATCACCCCATACTTCAGCTACAGTGAATCCTTTGAGCCGCTCTCTGGTACCACCCAGGGTGGCAAACCGTTCGATCCGGCGCGCGGCAAGCAGTATGAAGCGGGCGTGAAGTATGTTCCGAAAGATCTGCCTGTTGTGGTGACGGCCGCGGTCTATCAGCTGACCAAGAACAACAACCTGACCGCCGATCCGGCGAACCCGACCAGCGGCTTTAGCGTGCAGGGCGGTGAAATTCGCTCCCGTGGCTTTGAGCTGGAAGCGAAAGCGGCGGTGTCGGCTAATGTGAACGTAACGGCGGCCTACAGCTACACCGATGCGGAATATACCCATGATACCTGGTATGAAGGTCGTCGTCCGGCAGAAGTACCGCGCAACATGGCATCCCTGTGGGCGGATTACACCTTCCACGAGACGGCGCTGAGTGGCCTGACCGTCGGTGCGGGCGCGCGTTACATCGGTAACACGGTGACGTACTACTCCTCAGCGTCGCCTAAAGCCTATGAGTCCTTTAACGTCGCGGGTTATGCCCTGGCGGATGCGACCGTGAAATACGATCTGGCGCGCTTCGGTCTGCCGGGATCTTCCGTCGGCGTCAACGTGAACAACATCTTTGACCGTGAATACGTCTCCAGCTGCTACAGCGAGTATGCATGCTACTGGGGAGCAGGACGCCAGGTTGTTGCCACCGCGACCTTCCGCTTCTAACCTCTTTATGGGCACGGTTCGCCGTGCCCTTTTTATTTAAGTTGGCTGACATGCAGGATAATAAAACGCAATCCGACTCCACCTTCACGCTTAACAATCTCTCCTTTCGCGTACCCGGGCGCACCTTGCTGCATCCGCTCTCTTTGACGTTTCCCGCAGGTAAAGTGACCGGTTTAATCGGGCACAATGGTTCCGGTAAATCGACGCTGCTGAAGATGCTGGGTCGTCATCAGCCGCCGTCCGAGGGCGACATATTGCTGGATGACCAGCCGCTGGCGAGCTGGAGCAGTAAGGCCTTTGCCCGCAAGGTGGCCTATCTGCCGCAGCAGTTGCCGCAGGCTGAGGGGATGACGGTGCGCGAGCTGGTGGCGATTGGACGTTATCCGTGGCACGGTGCGCTCGGGCGTTTTGGCGTCGCTGACAGAGAGAAAGTGGAAGAGGCGATCGCGCTGGTTGGGTTAAAACCGCTGGCGCACCGTCTGGTGGATAGCCTGTCCGGTGGCGAGCGTCAGCGCGCATGGATCGCGATGCTGGTGGCGCAGGACAGCCGCTGCCTGCTGCTCGACGAACCCACTTCGGCGCTGGATATTGCTCATCAGGTTGACGTCCTGGCGCTGGTGCATCGCTTAAGTCAGCAGCGCGGCCTGACGGTGATTGCCGTTCTGCATGATATCAACATGGCGGCACGCTATTGCGACTACCTGGTAGCGCTGCGCGGCGGTGAAATGATCGCTCAGGGTACGCCTGCCGAACTGATGCGCAGCGAAACGCTGGAACATATCTACGGTATTCCTATGGGCATCCTGCCTCACCCAGCCGGGGCTGCACCCGTGAGCTTTGTCTACTGATGCTGGATTCAACATTCATTAGCCGCCGTCGCCTGCTGACGGCCATGGTGCTCTCACCGCTGCTGTTAAAGATGGGCCCGGCCCGCGCTGCGGCTATCGATTCGCACCGCATCGTGGCGCTGGAGTGGTTGCCCGTCGAACTGATGATGGCGCTTGGCGTGACGCCTTACGGCGTGGCTGATATTCCCAACTACACCCTGTGGGTGAATGAGCCAAAACTGCCGGACTCCGTCATCGACATTGGCCTGCGTACGGAGCCGAACCTTGAGCTTCTCACCCAGATGAAACCGTCTTATTTATTCTGGTCTGCGGGGTATGGCCCGTCGGAAGAGACCATGGCGAAGATTGCGCCCGGACGGGGCTTTTCCTTTAGCGACGGCAAAAAGCCGCTGACCATGGCAAAAAATTCCATCCACGAGATGGCGCAGTTTCTCAACCGTGAGGCTCAGGCGAAAAAACATCTCGATGAATTTGATGCGCTGATTGATTCCCTCAAGCCGCGCTTTGCCCATCGTGGCGATCGGCCTTTGCTGATGGTAACCCTGCTGGATGCCCGCCATATGCTGGTCTTTGGAAATAACTGTCTGTTCCAGGAAGTGCTCGACAGCTTTGGCATTCGCAATGCCTGGGAAGGCGAGATGACATTCTGGGGCAGTACCGCCGTGGGTATTGACCGTCTGGCGGCGTTTCATGATGTGGACGTGCTGTGCTTCGATCACGGGAACGAGCGCGAGATGCAAACCCTGATGGCGACCCCGCTCTGGCAGGCAATGCCGTTCGTCCGCGAGCAGCGCTTCCTGCGCGCGCCAGCGGTATGGTTCTACGGCGCGACGCTGTCGGCAATGCATTTTGCCCGCGTGCTGGACAATGCACTGGGAGGCAAGGCATGAGCACGCGTATGGCTCGTTTCCCAATGTTGCTGTTAGCGCTCATTTTTCTGGCTGCCCTGATGTTAACCGGCTTTAACCTGAGCACGGCGTTACCGCGCGATCAGTGGGCAGCCGCGTTTGCCGCACCGGATATCGATAATATTCAGCAAATGCTGTTCCACTACAGCCTGCTGCCGCGTCTGGCTATCTCCCTGCTGGTCGGGGCGGGACTGGGACTGGTGGGCGTACTGTTTCAGCAGGTGCTGCGTAACCCGCTTGCAGAGCCGACCACGCTGGGCGTGGCGACGGGGGCTCAGCTGGGGATCACCATCACCACTCTCTGGACCCTGCCGGGAGCGTTAACCTCGCAGTTTGCCGCGCTGGCAGGCGCATGTGTGGTCGGTGCGCTGGTCTTTGGCGTGGCCTGGGGAAAACGTCTCTCGCCGGTCACGCTGATCCTCGCGGGGCTGGTCGTCAGCCTCTACTGTGGGGCGATCAACCAGCTGCTGGTGCTGTTTCACCACGACCAGCTGCAAAGCATGTTTATGTGGAGTACCGGCACGCTCACCCAGACCGACTGGAGTATCGTCCAGCGCCTGTGGCCGCAGCTGTTCGGCGGCGTGGTGCTGACGCTGCTGCTGCTGCGTCCGCTGACGCTGATGGGCCTCGATGACGGCGTGGCGCGCAATCTGGGGCTGGCGCTGTCGCTGGCGCGTCTGGCAGCCCTGACCCTGGCGATTGTGCTGAGCGCGTTACTGGTTAACGCCGTCGGCATCATCGGGTTTATCGGCCTGTTTGCGCCGTTGCTGGCAAAAATGCTCGGCGCGCGCCGTCTGCTGGCGCGTCTGATGCTGGCTCCGCTGATTGGCGCGCTGATCCTCTGGCTTTCCGATCAACTCATTCTCTGGCTGGCGCGCGTCTGGATGGAAGTTTCCACGGGCTCGGTGACGGCTCTGATCGGCGCGCCGCTGCTGCTGTGGCTGTTGCCGCGCCTGCGCAGCATTAGCGCCCCGGCAATGGATGCCGGCGATAAAGTACATGCCGAACGTCAGTCGGTGGTGTGGTTCAGCCTTGCCGGGCTGGCGGTGCTGGTTATCGCCTCGTTTGCCGCACTCTCGCTGGGACGCGACGCCACGGGCTGGCACTGGGCGACGGGGGATTTGCTGCATGAACTCATGCAGTGGCGCTGGCCGCGGATCTTCTCCGCGCTGATTGCGGGCGTCATGCTGGCGGTGGCGGGCTGTATTATCCAGCGTCTCACCGGCAACCCGATGGCAAGCCCGGAAGTATTAGGGATCAGCTCCGGGGCCGCGTTTGGCGTAGTGTTAATGTTGTTCCTCGTGCCGGGAAATGCGTTCGGCTGGCTGATGCCTGCCGGGAGTATCGGCGCGGCAGTCACGCTGATGATTATCCTGATCGCCTCCGGGCGAGGGGGGTTCTCACCTCACCGCATGCTGCTGGCCGGGATGGCGCTCAGCACCGCGTTTACTATGCTGCTGATGATGTTGCAGGCGAGCGGCGATCCGCGCATGGCGCAGATCCTGACCTGGATTTCCGGTTCAACGTACAACGCCACCGGCAGTCAGGTGGTGCATACCGGGATTGTGATGATCGTGCTGCTGGCGATTGTGCCGCTGTGCCGTCGCTGGATGACCATTCTGCCGCTGGGTGGGGATACCGCCCGCGCGGTCGGGGTGGCGCTGACGCCAACGCGTATCGCCCTGTTGCTGCTGGCCGCGTGCCTGACGGCGACGGCCACCATGACTATCGGCCCGCTCAGTTTTGTCGGATTAATGGCGCCGCATATCGCCCGTATGATGGGCTTCCGCAGGACTTTGCCGCATATCGTGATCTCTGCGCTGACGGGCGGAGCGATCCTGGTCTTTGCTGACTGGTGCGGAAGGATGGTGCTGTTCCCGTATCAGATCCCGGCGGGCCTGCTGTCGACCTTTATCGGCGCGCCGTACTTTATATATCTGTTGAGAAAGCAAAGTCGGTAATAAAAGTAAACGGCAATCCTTAGATTGCCGTTTTCGTTTTTGCTCCCTCTCCCAAGGGAAGATGGAGAACATCGTAGGCCGGGTAAGCGTTAGCGCCACCCGGCAATGCCCTTAGAGCTTCGCAAACACCTTACGCGCTGCGTCGATGGTGTTATTGATATCTTCTTCGCTGTGCGCCACGGACATAAAGCCCGCTTCAAACGCTGACGGCGCAAGATACACGCCTTCTTCCAGCATCAGGTGGAAGAAGCGTTTGAAGCGTTCCACGTCGCATTTCACCACGTCCTGATAGCAGGTCACGGTTTTCGCATCGGTGAAGAAAATCCCGAACATCCCGCCGACGTGGTTTACCACCAGCGGAATACCCGCGTCTTCTGCGGCTTCCAGCAGGCCGTTTGCCAGCTGCGTCGTCCGGTCCGTCAGGGTTTCGTGGATACCCGGCTGCGCCACTTCGGTCAGACAGGCAAAGCCCGCCGCCATCGCAATCGGGTTACCGGAGAGCGTACCCGCCTGGTAAACCGGACCGGTTGGCGCCAGCGCGTCCATCACGTCCTTACGGCCGCCAAACGCGCCGACAGGCATGCCGCCGCCAATGATTTTGCCGAGGCAGGTCAGATCCGGCTCTACGCCGTAGTATGACTGCGCTCCCGCCAGCGCGACGCGGAAACCGGTCATCACTTCGTCGATGATCAGCAACGCGCCGAACTCATCGCACAGTGCGCGCAGGCCCGGCAGGAAATCCGGCTGCGGTGGAATACAGTTCATGTTGCCCGCCACCGGTTCAACGATGATGCAGGCGATCTCCTGCGGATACTGCTCGAACGCGGCGCGAACGGTGTTCAGATCGTTATAGGTGCAGGTCAGCGTATGTTTCGCGAAATCAGCCGGCACCCCCGGAGAGTTTGGCTGGCCGAGGGTCAGCGCGCCGGAACCGGCTTTCACCAGCAGGCAGTCGGCGTGGCCGTGATAACAACCTTCGAACTTGATGATCTTGTCACGACCGGTAAAACCGCGCGCCAGACGGATAGCGCTCATGGTCGCTTCGGTACCGGAGTTCACCATACGCACCATGTCCATCGTTGGCACCAGCTCGGTGACCAGCTCCGCCATTTTGACTTCCATCTCGGTTGGCGCGCCGAAGCTCAGGCCGCGCTGAGCGGCTTCAATCACCGCATTGCGGATCGCCGGGTGGTTGTGCCCCAGTACCATCGGGCCCCAGGAGCCGACGTAATCGACATAGGCTTTACCATCCACATCATACAGATATGCGCCATCCGCACGTTCGATAAACAGCGGGGTGCCACCCACGCCGGTAAAGGCGCGCACGGGTGAGTTTACGCCGCCTGGGATAAGCTCGCGGGCTGCGCTGTAGAGGTTTTCAGACTTGCTCATGGCGTCGTTCCTGGTTCGTAGAAATAAGTTAAGGCAACTATTCTAAGTGATTCGGAAGAGGTTATAAAATTTTTGCCCCTCAGAAGGCTTAACAATTGTTAAGTATTTTTCAGGGGACGAGGGGATTGTCTCTGGTAGAATCCCTGCGGCCTTTTGTATGACGAAACAGAACAGGTAATGAACGAGAACACACCTTCTTTTGAACAACAACAGTTTACGCGCGCGAAGCACCGGGTCAGTATCCGGCGGCTGCTCAACCGTGACAAAACCCCGTTAGCCATTCTGCTGGCAGCCGCCGTGGTCGGTACGCTGGCCGGGCTGGTGGGGGTCGCATTCGAGAAAGCGGTCAACGCGGTGCTCAACTGGCGCATAGGTACCGTCGCCAGCTTTGCCGATCGGGAATGGCTGGTCTGGGTGTGGGCCTTTGGCCTTTCGGCGCTGTTTGCCATGGTGGGGTATTTTCTGGTGCGTAAATTCGCACCTGAAGCAGGTGGCTCGGGGATCCCTGAAATTGAGGGGGCGCTGGAGGAGCTACGCCCGGTTCGCTGGTGGCGGGTGCTTCCTGTGAAATTTATCGGCGGGATGGGAACCCTCGGGGCGGGCATGGTGCTCGGTCGGGAAGGGCCAACGGTACAGCTGGGCGGTAACGTCGGGCGCATGGTCGGCGATCTGTTCCGTATGCGCAGCGCCGAAGCACGGCATACGCTGCTGGCGACGGGGGCCGCAGCGGGGCTGTCTGCGGCGTTTAACGCGCCGCTGGCGGGTATCCTGTTTATCATTGAAGAGATGCGCGCCCAGTTCCGCTACAACCTGATCTCCATTAAAGCGGTGTTTACCGGCGTGATTATGTCGAGCATTGTCTTTCGCGTCTTTAACGGCGAAGGGGCGGTGATTGAAGTTGGCAAGCTGACCAATGCGCCGGTCAATACCCTGTGGCTGTATCTGGTTCTTGGGATGATTTTTGGCGTCGTCGGCCCGCTTTTTAACACCCTGATTTTACGGGCGCAGGATATGTTTCAGCGCATCCATGGCGGAAATACCACGAAATGGGTGCTGGTGGGAGGCCTGCTTGGCGGCGTGTGCGGGATCCTCGGTTTCATCGAACCGAATGCGGCGGGCGGCGGTTTCGGCCTGATTCCCATTGCCGCGGCGGGGAATTTCAGCGTAGGCCTGCTGCTGTTTATGTTTATTTCACGCGTCATCACCACGGTATTGTGCTTCTCCTCTGGCGCCCCGGGCGGCATTTTTGCTCCGATGCTGGCACTGGGGACGCTGCTGGGTACGGCGTTCGGGATGGCGGCGGCGGCAGGTTTCCCGGCCTACCATCTGGATGCCGGGACGTTTGCGGTGGCGGGGATGGGGGCACTGCTGGCGGCCTCCCTGCGCGCGCCGCTGACCGGGATCGTACTGGTGCTGGAAATGACCGACAATTACCAGCTCATTTTGCCAATGATCATTACCTGTCTCGGCGCGACACTATTAGCCCAATTCCTGGGTGGAAAACCGCTATACTCCACCATTCTTGCCCGTACCCTGGCGAAACAGGAAGCTGAACAGGCCCTGAAGCAGAATACTTGAATGAATTACCAGGGTATTAGATAATGACAAAAAGAATTGGGTGATTTTTGCCCAATAGCAGTCGCAGTATTCATGGGAGCATAAGATGAGTGATGACGTAGCGTTGCCGCTGGAATTTACCGAAGCAGCAGCGAAAAAAGTGAAAACCCTGATTGCCGACGAGGACAATCCGGATCTGAAACTGCGTGTTTATATTACCGGCGGCGGCTGTAGTGGCTTCCAGTATGGTTTTACCTTTGACGATCAGGTTAACGATGGTGATATGACTATCGAGAAACAGGGCGTCGCGCTGGTGGTTGACCCGATGAGCCTGCAATATCTGGTGGGCGGTTCAGTGGACTACACTGAAGGTCTGGAAGGTTCGCGCTTTGTGGTGACTAACCCGAATGCGACCAGCACCTGCGGGTGTGGTTCTTCGTTCAGTATTTAAGCCTGAATGCAGATTGTAGGCCCGGTAAGCGAAGCGCTACCGGGCTTATAAACGACGCCTATCTTGAATTTTCATCCAGCGCAAACGTCGGCAGCTTCAGGTGCCAGCGTATCGCCGCTAAACGGATCACCAGCGTGACCACCATCCCCAGCATCGCCGCATTCTCCAGCGGGACAGCAAAGGTGTAATACGCCGTGGCGTGAACAATCCCCCCGATGATACAGGCCGTCGCGTAGATTTCCGTTCGCAGGATCATCGGGACTTCTCGCGCCAGTATGTCGCGAATAATCCCTCCGCCCACGCCGGTTAACACGCCCATACAGATCGCCACCAGCGGGCCAGTCCCGGCAATAAAGGCTTTATTCACGCCTATTCCCACAAAGACCGCCAGACCGACGGCATCCAGCACCGGCAATATCCATTTTGGCAGTCTGCGAGGCTGACGAACCAGCACGATGGTTAACAGGCAGGTGACCATCGCCACCACCAGATCCGTGGGATCTTTTACCCAGAATACCGGGCCGTTTGCCAGCGCCATATCGCGGATCGTTCCGCCTCCCACCGCCGTAACAACGCCGAGTACCAGTACGCCAAAAGGATCCATGCGTAGTTTTCCGGCAAGCAAAACGCCGGAGATAGCAAAAACGGCTGTGCCAAGAATATCCAGCCAATACACGAGCATCGTTAAATCCTCGAAGGGGGTATTTATCTGTTTGAGTGACTCTCTGCCAGTTCGGCGCAGAGTTGTTTTGCGGCGAGGATAATACGCGGGCTGGCGCGTTCAAACCAGTCGCTGTTGAGTGCGATGACCGGAATTTTAAGCTGCCGATGCCAGAATTGTTCTATTTTAGGAATCTCGCTCGCATTTCCGACCACCACAATGGCCTGCGGTTGTCGTGCCAGAACCTGCTCACGACTGACCTGGGGCCAGGGAACCCGGCTTTCGGCAAAGATATTTTCACCTCCACAGGTTTCAAGCACCTGGTTCTGGATCGAACCTTTCCCGGTAGTGAACAGCGGCTGGCTGCCAAATTGCAGAAAAACGCGTTGTTTCGGTTGCGTGCCGTATCGGGCTTTTAGCGCGGCATAGTCGTTGAGCATCAGCTGTGCAGCCTGCCCGGCGCGTTGGGGGGTAGGGCTGAAGGGCGCGAGGTCACGGAGGGTTTGCGCCACCTGTTCGATGCTCACCGCGTCCACCCATTTTACCGTTATTCCCAGCGAAGAGAGCTGGTTCACCTGCCGTTCGGCATTACCGCCGCGCCAGGCGAGGACCAGATCGGGCTTCAGCGCCACGATGCGTTCCAGGTTCATTCCCTGCCAGGTGGCAACCTGTTCGATATGGGCGGCCTGCGGTGGATAATCGGAAAAGCTGCTCACCGCAACGGGCGTGATCCCGGCGGCAAACGCCAGTTCCGTATTGGCAGGGGAGAGAGTGATCACCCGCGGCGCGGCGATGAGCCAGGCCGGAGCGAGCAGAAGCAGGGCGACCAGCGCCCTGAATGACACCTTACCCACGCGCCAGTTTCTGCACCAGAGTTTCCACCATCACGGTGGACTGTTTGGCCGCAACGGCCAGGAATTCGTCGAAGCTGATGTGGGACTGCTGGTCCGCCACGTCAGAGATCGCGCGAACGACCACGAACGGCACGCTGAAGTTATGGCATACGTGCGCGATGGCCGTGGCTTCCATCTCAACGGCCACAGCCTGCGGGAAGTTATGACGGATTTTCGCCAGACCGACAGAGCCGTTGATAAAGGCATCGCCGCTGACGATCAGGCCACGCACCGCATTGAGGTTCAGCTCGTTAATGCAGCTTTCAGCGGCGGCAATCAGCTTATCATCCGCTTTAAACCCGGCCGGGCAGCCCGGAAGCTGACCATATTCGTAGCCGAATGCGGTGACATCTGCATCGTGATAACGCGCTTCGTCGGAAACCACGATATCGCCCACTTCCAGCGTCGGCGCCAGACCGCCCGCAGAACCCGTATTAATGATAACGTCAGGCTTGCAGCGCTCAAGCAGCAGGGTCGCGCCCAGTGCCGCTGCAACTTTACCGATGCCTGATTTCAGCAGAGCCACGTCAACACCGTTCAACTGGCCGGTGTAGATCTCACAGCCACCGAGGGAGAGGGTCTGACGGTTCTCAATTTTGTCACGCAGCAGCGTAACTTCTTCTTCCATTGCACCAATAATGCCGATTTTCATAGATTTACTCGCGATGTGCCTTGTTAAGATGCATAGTCTATCATGCGGTTAAGGGGAAACGCATTCTCACGCGGGGGAGCACATGGCACCAATCGATTTTCGCACCAAAATTAACTGGCACCGACGTTTCCGTTCGCCACAGGGCGATAAGAGCGAACATGAGATCCTGCGCATTTTCGAAAGCGATCGCGGACGCATCATCAACTCGCCCGCTATCCGTCGGTTACAGCAAAAAACCCAGGTGTTCCCGCTGGAGCGTAACGCCGCGGTGCGTACGCGGTTAACGCACTCCATGGAAGTGCAGCAGGTGGGGCGCTACATTGCGAAAGAGATCCTCAGTCGCCTTAAAGAGCAACGTCTGCTGGAAACCTACGGACTGGATGAACTGACCGGGCCGTTCGAAAGCATCGTTGAGATGGCCTGCCTGATGCACGATATCGGCAATCCTCCCTTTGGTCATTTCGGCGAGGCCGCCATCAATGACTGGTTTAAACAGCGGCTTTTTCCCTCTGACGCCATAAGCCAGCCGCTCAGCGATGACCGCTGTGTGGTACGCGATTTATGCCTGCGTGAAGGCGAAGATAGCCTGAACGATCTGCGCCGTAAGGTGCGCCAGGATCTGTGTCATTTCGAAGGTAACGCGCAGGGGATCCGTCTGGTGCACTCCCTGATGCGGATGAATCTGACCTGGGCCCAGGTGGGCTGTATTCTTAAATACACGCGTCCCGCATGGTGGACCGGAGAAACGCCCGCCACGCATAGCTACCTGATGAAAAAACCGGGCTATTACTTATCGGAAGAAGCATACATCGCGCGGTTGCGTAAAGAACTGTCTCTGACCCCTAATGGCCGTTTTCCATTGACATGGATTATGGAAGCGGCTGATGACATTTCTTATTGCGTGGCCGATCTGGAAGACGCGGTGGAAAAAAGAATATTCAGCGTCGAGGAGCTGTATCAGCATCTTCATGATGCCTGGGGAGAGCATGAAAAAGGTTCTCTGTTTGCGCAGGTCGTCGAGAATGCCTGGGATAAATCGCGTTCAAATTCGCTGAGCCGCAGTACCGAAGATCAGTTCTTTATGTATTTGCGGGTGAACACGCTGAATAAACTGGTGCCGTATGCGGCCGCCCGTTTCATTGATAATTTGCCGATGATATTTAGCGGGGAATTTAATCACGCCCTGCTGGAAGATGAGAGCAGTTTTAGTCAGCTTCTTGAATTATATAAAAACGTGGCTGTTCGCCATGTTTTCAGCCACCCGGATGTCGAACAGCTGGAGCTGCAAGGATACCGGGTTATCAGCGGGTTGCTGGAGATTTATGGCCCGCTGCTCCAGCTGACGGTCGATGAGTTCAGTGAGCTGGTCGAAAATGAACGTGTTCGCCGCCTGCCGATTGAATCTCGTCTCTATCAGAAGCTTTCAACCCGCCACCGGCTGGCATACATTGAAGCCGTCAGTAAAATAGAACGCCATTCTTCCCAATGGCCAGTCATGGAATATTATTATCGCTGTCGTCTTATCCAGGACTATATCAGCGGGATGACAGATTTGTATGCCTGGGATGAATACCGCAAGCTTATGGCCGTTGAATAAGCCATGAGTTTTGTAAAGACGACCAATAAATTTTTACTTTTTCCATAAACTTAATCCCGGAACTAAGCGGTATAAAACGAATCTGAGTTACACAGCAATTTTGCGTTATCTGGTAAATCGAGATTGAGAAACATGAAAAAAACCACATTAGCAATGAGTGCACTGGCTCTGAGTTTAGGTTTAGCGCTGTCCCCTCTGGCGATGGCGGCCGAGACAGCTTCCTCGGCAGCGACTGCGCAGCAGATGCCAAGCCTGGCCCCGATGCTCGAAAAAGTGATGCCATCGGTGGTGAGTATTAACGTTGAGGGCAGCACGACCGTCAATACGCCGCGTATGCCGCGTAATTTCCAGCAGTTCTTCGGCGATAATTCGCCATTCTGCCAGGACGGTTCGCCATTCCAGAGCTCCCCGTTCTGTCAGGGCGGCGGCGCAGGGGATGACGGCATGGGCGGCGGCCAGCAGCAGAAATTCATGGCACTCGGCTCGGGCGTGATTATTGATGCAGCGAAAGGCTACGTGGTGACCAATAACCACGTGGTAGATAATGCTAACACCATTAAGGTGCAGATGAGCGATGGCCGTAAATTCGATGCCAAAGTGGTTGGTAAAGACCCGCGCTCCGACATCGCGCTGATTCAAATCCAGGATCCGAAGAACCTGACGGCGATTAAGCTTGCCGACTCTGACGCGCTGCGCGTGGGTGACTACACCGTCGCCATCGGTAACCCATTTGGTCTGGGCGAAACCGTGACCTCGGGTATCGTCTCTGCGCTGGGACGTAGCGGCCTGAATGCGGAAAACTATGAAAACTTCATTCAGACGGATGCGGCCATTAACCGTGGTAACTCCGGCGGTGCGCTGGTTAACCTGAACGGTGAGCTGATCGGTATCAACACCGCTATCCTGGCACCGGACGGTGGCAACATCGGTATCGGCTTTGCTATCCCGAGCAACATGGTGAAAAACCTGACTGCGCAGATGGTGCAATATGGACAGGTGAAACGCGGTGAGCTGGGGATCATGGGTACCGAACTGAACTCCGAGCTGGCGAAAGCGATGAAAGTGGACGCTCAGCGCGGCGCATTCGTAAGCCAGGTCATGCCGAACTCTTCGGCGGCGAAAGCCGGCATTAAAGCGGGTGACGTGATCACCTCTCTGAACGGTAAGCCGATCAGCAGCTTTGCCGCCCTGCGTGCGGAAGTGGGTTCTATGCCAATCGGCAGTAAAGTGACCCTCGGCCTGCTGCGTGAAGGTAAGCCGGTTAACGTGAGCCTGGAACTGCAACAAAGCAGTCAGAATCAGGTCGATTCCAGCACCATCTTCAGCGGTATTGAAGGTGCCGAGATGAGCAACAAAGGGGCAGATAAAGGCGTGGTGGTGAACAACGTGAAAGCGAACTCACCTGCTGCCCGTATCGGCCTGAAAAAAGGTGATGTGATCATGGGCGCTAACCAGCAGCCGGTGAAAAACATCGCTGAACTGCGCAAAATTCTCGACAGCAAGCCTTCTGTGCTGGCACTGAATATTCAGCGTGGTGATACCTCTATTTATCTCCTGATGCAGTAATCTTCTTAAGCCCCTGTTCGCAGGGGCTTTCTCTTTTCTGTGACCTTTCCCACAACTCCATACATCTCTCTCTGCCTCTGGGCATCTGCACAATGCAGCCTTAGCTGAACTTCCCTATGCTTGAGCTCTGCTCACGGGAGGGTTATATGGCTGGCTGGCATCTTGATACCAAAATGGCGCAGGATATCGTGGCGCGAACCATGCGCATCATTGATACCAATATCAACGTAATGGATGCCCGCGGGCGCATTATCGGCAGCGGCGATCGTGAGCGTATTGGGGAATTGCACGAAGGGGCGTTGCTGGTGCTCTCTCAGGGGCGCGTGGTCGACATCGATGACGCCGTGGCGAAACATCTGCACGGGGTCCGTCAGGGGATCAACCTGCCGCTGCGTCTGGAAGGAGAGATTGTTGGCGTTATCGGTCTGACCGGCGACCCTGAATCGCTGCGTAAATACGGTGAGCTGGTCTGCATGACGGCGGAGATGATGCTGGAGCAGTCGCGTCTGATGCACCTGCTCGCCCAGGACAGCCGCCTGCGTGAAGAGCTGGTGATGAATTTGATTCAGGCTGAGGAGCACACGCCTGCCCTGAGCGAATGGGCGCAGCGTCTGGGTATCGACCTGAATCAGCCGCGCGTGGTCGCCGTTATTGAGGTGGATAGCGGCCAGCTTGGTGTGGACAGCGCCATGGTGGAGCTACAGCAGCTGCAAAACATGCTGGCGACGCCGGAGCGTAACAACCTGGTGGCGATTGTCTCTTTGACGGAAATGGTGGTGCTCAAGCCTGCGCTTAATCAGTTTGGTCGCTGGGACGCGGAAGATCATCGTCGCCGCGTTGAGCTGCTAATCGAGCGCATGAAGGAGAACGGACAGCTCCGTTTTCGCGTCGCGCTGGGAAATTACTTTACCGGGCCGGGAAGCATCGCTCGTTCATGGCGAACGGCGCGCACCACCATGATGGTGGGTAAACAGCGCATGCCGGAGAGCCGCAGTTATTTCTATCAGGATCTGATGCTGCCGGTCCTGCTCGACAGCCTGCGCGGCGGCTGGCAGGCCAACGAGCTGGCGCGTCCGCTGGTGCGTCTGAAAGCAATGGACAACAACGGGCTGCTGCGCCGCACGTTGCAGGCGTGGTTCCGGCATAACGTGCAGCCGCTGGCAACGTCAAAAGCGCTGTTTATTCACCGTAATACGCTGGAGTATCGGCTTAACCGGATCTCGGAACTGACGGGGCTGGATTTAGGGAATTTTGACGACCGGCTACTGCTGTATGTGGCGTTGCAGCTGGATGAACAGAGATGATGCTGTTTGCCGGGCGGCGGCTTCGCCTTACCCGGCCTACATGTGTTCGTAGGCCCGGTAAGCGAAGCGCCACCGGGCAATAAAACGGCTCATTTGTTACGCGTCAATTTCTCAAGATCCGCTTCAATCTCGCTGATCTTATTGGTGACTACGCTTTCCAGGTGACGGAGGTCGTCAAGGATCTTACGTTTCAGATCGACTTCGCTGCGATCGCGCTGGCAGATTTGATCGAGTTCGTCGATCACGTAGCGCAGGTTAGGGCTGATTTCCTGTACTTCTTTATATCCCTGACCGATACCGTCAGCGACAACGGTCTTACGCTGGCGAGGGTATTTAAACTTCACGCTTTTGGCGAAGAACTCTCCTTTGTCCTTGTGAAAATAGATTTTCAAAATATCGTTATTGGCTTCCTGGCGGAGACTATAACGATCAATTTCATCAGGATTGGTAATGCCCAGACTTTTCAGATTATCGTACATAGCGGTACCCTTGATCTCAACATAACCTATGAATAATTAACGAAAAAATCTATTTTCGCCACCTTCGGATATAAAAAAAGCGGGGTTGCCCCCGCTTTTTGTTATACCCGATTAATCGATGGTGCGCAGCAGTTCATTGATGCCCACTTTACCGCGCGTTTTCGCGTCCACTTTTTTCACGATGACCGCGCAATACAGGCTGTATTTGCCATCTTTAGACGGCAGGTTGCCGGAAACCACAACGGAACCAGCTGGAACGCGGCCGTAGTGAATTTCACCGGTTTCGCGATCGTAAATACGGGTGCTCTGGCCAATATAAACGCCCATGGAGATCACAGAACCTTCTTCGACGATCACGCCTTCAACCACTTCGGAACGTGCGCCGATGAAGCAGTTGTCTTCGATGATGGTTGGGTTAGCCTGAAGTGGCTCAAGAACGCCACCGATGCCCACACCGCCGGACAGGTGAACGTTTTTACCGATCTGCGCGCAGGAGCCGACGGTAGCCCAGGTGTCCACCATGGTGCCTTCGTCAACGTAGGCGCCGATGTTCACGTAGGATGGCATCAGCACGGTGTTGCGTGCGATGAAGGCACCCTGACGAACGGCCGCCGGTGGTACTACGCGGAAGCCCTCTTTCTGGAAGCGCGCTTCGTCGTAATCCGCAAATTTCATTGGTACTTTATCGAAGTAGCGGCTTTCTGCTCCGTCGATAACCTGGTTATCGTTGATGCGGAAAGAGAGCAGCACAGCTTTCTTCAGCCATTGATGAGTAACCCACTGACCGTCGATTTTTTCTGCCACGCGCAGCGCGCCGGAATCCAGCAGGGAAATAACCTGGTTTACCGCTTCACGGGTCACGGTATCCACATTTGCCGGAGTGATGTCGGCGCGACGCTCAAAAGCGGACTCAATAACGTTCTGTAACTGCTGCATTGTTTACTCTTTCCATTTCACTAAAAAACACGTCACCCTTTATCGTTTGGATTGAGGGCTGCTGTCAACCGTTGTTGCACTTCAAGTTGCAGGTCATTATTAAGGGCACGCCGGTCGGCCGTCGCGATTATAAATAAATCTTCTACTCGTTCGCCAATGGTTGTAATTCGGGCGCCGTGAAGCGAAATTCCCAGATCGGCAAAAACCTGACCGACGCGGGCGAGCAGCCCTGGCTGGTCGAGCGCAATCAGCTCAAGGAACGATTTACGGTCGGTATGGGTCGGCAGGAAATTGACCTCGGTATCGACGGTAAAGTGGCGCAGTTTTGCCGCCTGACGACGCGGCTGCGGAGGTTGCCAGCTGCGCTGCGTAATCGCCTGCTCGAGGCCAAAGCGTATCCCCTCATGCCTGTCCGACGACAGCGGGCTGCCGTCCGGCTCCAGCACAATAAAGGTGTCCATCGCCATGCCGTCGCGGGTGGTAAAAATCTGCGCGTCGTGAACGCTCAGGTTACGCCTGTCCAGCTCGGCACAGACCGCTGCAAACAAATAAGGCCGGTCCGGGCTCCAGATGAAAATTTCCGTCCCGCCGCGCGTGGCCTGCGGGCTGAGCAGAATCATCGGTTTTGTCAGGTCGTGCTTCAGCAGATGCCGGGCGTGCCAGGCAAGCTGGTTTGGGCTGTGGCGCACAAAGTAGTTGGCGCGACAGCGCGCCCAAATCTGATGCAGTGCCTCTTCGTTGATGTTATCCATGCGCAGCAGGGCCAGCGCCTGCAACTGATGGTGGCGCACACGCTCGCGCATGTCGGGGGGGTTCTGCATCCCGCGACGCAACTGTTTTTCGGTGGCGAAGTAGAGTTCGCGCAGCAGGCTCTGCTTCCAGCTGTTCCACAGGGTTTCGTTGGTGGCGCAGATATCGGCTACCGTCAGGCAGACCAGGTAGCGCAGGCGGTTCTCCGTTTGCACTTCCTCGGCGAACTGCTTGATCACTTCCGGATCCTGAATATCACGACGCTGAGCGGTAACTGACATCAGCAGATGATGGCGAACCAGCCAGGCGATAAGCTGCGTTTCACGCGAGTTCAGGCCGTGCAGCTCGGCAAATTTCAGCACGTCCTGGGCACCGAGCACGGAGTGGTCGCCGCCGCGACCTTTGGCGATATCATGGAACAGGGCGGCGATCAGGATCAGCTCCGGGTGCGCCAGACGTGGCCACAGATCAACGCACAGCGGATGGCGGGATCGCGTCTCTTCTTTAGCGAAGCTTTCCAGCTTCAGCATGACGCGGATCGTGTGCTCATCTACCGTATAGGCGTGAAACAGGTCGAACTGCATCTGCCCGACAATATGCGACCACTGGGGCATATAGGCCCACAATACGCTGTGACGGTGCATCGGCAGCAGACCGCGGCTGACGGCGCCCGGATGACGAAGCATGCTCAGGAACAGCGAGCGCGCCTCCGGGATGTAACACAGCGGCTGCTTCAGATGGCGTCGTGCATGGCGCAGATGACGCAGGGTGGTGGAGTAGATCCCGGTGATCGTGCTGTTGCGCACCATGGTGTAGAACATTCGCAGGATCGCTTCCGGTTCGCGGATGAACAGCGTTTCGTCGCGCAGATCGATAAGCGTGCCGCGCAGCTGAAATTCGTCATCAATCGGACGCGGTTTTTCGTCTGCCGTCAGCGCGAGGATCGCCTCATCGAACAGCTGTAACAGCATCTGGTTTAGCTCAGAGACGCGGCGGGTGACGCGGAAGAAATCCTTCATCATTTGCTCGACCGGCTCGTTGCCCTCGCCCTGGTAATTCAGGCGCTGCGCCACGCTGAGCTGTCGGTCAAACAGCAGGCGGTTATCGTAGCGGGTGACTTCCAGGTGCAGGGCAAAACGGATGCGCCACAGCAGATGCAGACACTCATTGAGTTCGTTACGTTCGGCTTCGGTCAGAAAACCAAACCCGACCATTTCGTCCAGTGATGTTGCTCCAAAATGTCGACGGGCGACCCATTGCAGCGTGTGGATATCGCGCAGGCCACCGGGGCTGCTTTTAATATCCGGTTCGAGATTATAGCTGGTACCGTGATAACGCTGGTGGCGCTGGTTTTGTTCTTCGACTTTCGCGGCGAAGAATTTTTCCGAAGGCCAGAAGCCGTCGCTAAAGATGTGCTTTTGCAGTTCGAGGAACAGCGCAACGTCGCCAATCAGCAGGCGGGTTTCAATCAGGTTGGTGGCGACGGTCAGGTCAGATAACCCTTCCAGCAGACACTCTTCCAGCGTGCGTACGCTGTGGCCCACTTCCAGCTTTACGTCCCAAAGCAGGGTCAACAGTTCACCGATTTTCTGCGCCCGATCGTCCGGCAGTTTTTTACGGCTTAAGATCAGCAGGTCGATATCAGAGAGCGGATGCAGTTCACCCCGGCCATAGCCGCCGACCGCAACCAGCGCGACGTCGCTCACCTGGCCGAAACCGTAGTCGATCCACAGACGTTGCAGGAGCTGGTCGATAAATTCGGTGCGCGCTTCAATGAGCTGCTCGGCCGAAACGCCTGCGTCAAATGCGCTACCCAGCCAGCGATGGAAAACTTCCATGTGGGCTTTGATATGCGCGCAGGTCAGCTCATGCGGTGGCCAGACGCCCGGGTTATCAGGCTGGTCGGGGAGGGTGGGAAGTGCTGTGTTAGCATACTGTTCGGGTAAGAGATTACTCATCGTGCGCCACCCATAAGAAAAAGCTATCGCCATTAAAAAAGCCGGCATTCGCCGGCTTCTTATCACTCAATGTTCGTCAGTATCGCCGGGATGGTGTCATCCTTGCGCAACGTCATAATTTCGCAGCCGTTGTCTGTAACCACAATAGTATGCTCGTACTGGGCAGACAAGCTTCTGTCTTTGGTTTTTACCGTCCAGCCATCTTTCATGGTACGGATGCGGTAATCACCCGCGTTGACCATTGGTTCGATAGTGAAGGTCATGCCCTTTTGCAGCACTACGCCGCCGTCGTCTGCATCGTAGTGCAGAACCTGCGGTTCTTCATGGAACACACGACCAATACCGTGACCGCAATATTCGCGCACCACGGAGAAACCTTCCGCTTCCACAAATTTCTGGATTGCGGCGCCGATGGTGCGCAGGCGGATGCCCGGCTTCACCATTTTCAGCGCCAGGTAGAGGCTCTCTTGCGTCACTTTGCACAGACGCTCGCCCAGAATCGTTGGCTTGCCAACGATGAACATCTTAGAAGTGTCGCCGTGGTACTCGTCTTTAATCACGGTCACGTCGATGTTGACGATGTCGCCATCTTTCAGCAGCTTCTCGTCATCCGGAATGCCGTGGCAAACCACTTCATTAATAGAGATGCAGACGGATTTCGGGAAACCGTGATAGCCAAGGCAGGCGGAGACCGCGTGCTGCTCGTTGACGATATAGTCGTTACAGATGCGATCCAGTTCGCCAGTGCTGACGCCCGGTTTCACAAACGGCTCGATCATTTCCAGCACGTCCGCGGCCAGACGACCGGCGACGCGCATCTTTTCAATTTCTTCAGGTGTCTTAATAGAGATAGCCATGTAATCTGTCCATCGGTGTCGATTTTTTCGACAATACTAGTGTAAGTGTTGTCAATGGTATCAGTCAGGCGCACCCCGTGCCAAATTGAGAATCATTAACAGCACACTCCGCCAACAATTATTGGTTTCTGGCCGTGTTTTGTGATATAAAGCGCGCCGGACTTCCGATCCATCTCAGATACACAGGCTGGACGGGAGCGACAAATCTCACTTTGTGTAACAACACACACGTATCGGCACATATTCCGGGGTGCCCTTCGGGGTCGGTAATATGGGATACGTGGAGGCATAACCCCAACTTTCAATATAGAGGTTTTAAACATGGCAACTGTTTCCATGCGCGACATGCTCAAGGCTGGTGTTCACTTCGGTCACCAGACCCGTTACTGGAACCCGAAAATGAAGCCTTTCATCTTCGGCGCACGTAACAAAGTTCACATCATCAACCTTGAGAAGACTGTACCAATGTTCAACGAAGCCCTGGCTGAGCTGAACAAGATCTCTTCCCGTAAAGGTAAGATTCTGTTCGTTGGTACTAAGCGCGCTGCAAGCGAAGCTGTGAAAGATGCTGCTAACAGCTGCGACCAGTTCTTCGTGAACCATCGCTGGTTGGGCGGCATGCTGACCAACTGGAAAACTGTTCGTCAGTCCATCAAGCGCCTGAAAGATCTGGAAACCCAGTCTCAGGACGGTACTTTCGATAAGCTGACTAAGAAAGAAGCGCTGATGCGTACTCGTGAACTGGACAAGCTGGAAAACAGCCTGGGCGGTATCAAAGATATGGGCGGCCTGCCAGACGCGCTGTTCGTAATCGATGCAGACCACGAGCACATCGCAATCAAAGAAGCTAACAACCTGGGTATCCCGGTATTCGCTATCGTTGATACCAACTCCGATCCGGACGGTGTTGACTTCGTTATCCCGGGTAACGACGACGCAATCCGTGCTGTTAGCCTGTACCTGAGCGCTGTAGCTGCTACCGTTCGTGAAGGCCGTTCCCAGGATCTGGCTTCTCAGGCGGAAGAAAGCTTCGTAGAAGCTGAATAATAAGGTTTTACCCCTTATTAGTACCGTGTATGAATAGGGGCCCATTATCGGCCCCTTTTTTCAATTTATACTGTTTGGCTCCCGGCCGGGCAGTTCACATCTCCCGAGGATTTAAGAATGGCTGAAATTACCGCATCCCTGGTAAAAGAGCTGCGTGAGCGTACTGGCGCAGGCATGATGGATTGCAAAAAAGCGCTGACCGAAGCGAACGGCGACATCGAGCTGGCAATCGAAAACATGCGTAAATCCGGTGCGATCAAAGCAGCTAAGAAAGCAGGCAACGTTGCTGCTGACGGCGTGATCATCACCAAAATCGACGGCAACTACGGCATCATTCTGGAAGTTAACTGCCAGACTGACTTCGTTGCTAAAGATGCTGGTTTCCAGGCATTTGCTAACAAAGTTCTGGACGCAGCGGTTGCAGGCAAAATCACTGACGTTGAAGTTCTGAAAGCACAGTTCGAAGAAGAGCGTGTAGCGCTGGTTGCTAAAATCGGTGAGAACATCAACATCCGTCGCGTTTCTTCCCTGGAAGGCGATGTTCTGGGCTCTTACCAGCACGGCGCGCGTATCGGTGTTCTGGTTGCGGCTAAAGGCGCTGACGAAGAGCTGGTTAAACAGCTGGCAATGCACATCGCTGCAAGCAAACCAGAATTCGTTAAGCCAGAAGACGTGTCTGCTGAAGTGGTAGAGAAAGAGTACCAGGTTCAGCTGGACATCGCGATGCAGTCTGGTAAGCCAAAAGAAATCGCAGAGAAAATGGTTGAAGGCCGCATGAAGAAATTCACCGGCGAAGTTTCTCTGACTGGCCAGCCTTTCGTAATGGATCCAAGCAAGTCTGTTGCTCAGCTGCTGAAAGAGCACAACGCTGATGTAACTGGCTTCATCCGCTTCGAAGTGGGCGAAGGCATCGAGAAAGTTGAGACTGACTTCGCAGCAGAAGTTGCTGCAATGTCCAAGCAGTCTTAATGATTGAAAAGGAGCCGCCTGAGGGCGGCTTCTTTTTGTCACCCGTCTCACGAAATCAGACAGGCTCCAGTATCGCTGTGCTGATTTGCGACATATCATGTCGCCAGAATTAACCCCATCTTAATCGTTGACAGTCTCAGGAAAGAAACATGGCTACCAATGCAAAACCCGTGTACAAACGCATTCTGCTTAAGCTGAGTGGCGAAGCGCTGCAAGGATCGGAAGGCTTCGGTATTGACGCAAGCATCCTTGATCGCATGGCACAGGAAATCAAAGAACTGGTCGAACTGGGTATTCAGGTTGGCGTGGTCATTGGCGGTGGCAACCTTTTCCGTGGTGCTGGTCTGGCGAAAGCGGGGATGAACCGCGTAGTGGGCGACCACATGGGTATGCTGGCAACCGTGATGAATGGCCTGGCGATGCGTGATGCGCTTCATCGCGCCTATGTGAACGCTCGCCTGATGTCCGCTATTCCTTTGAATGGCGTATGCGATAACTACAGCTGGGCAGAGGCCATCAGCCTGCTGCGCAACAACCGCGTGGTGATCCTCTCCGCCGGTACGGGTAACCCGTTCTTTACCACCGATTCCGCAGCCTGTCTGCGCGGTATCGAAATCGAAGCCGATGTGGTGCTGAAAGCGACCAAAGTAGATGGCGTGTTTACTGCCGACCCGGCAAAAGATCCTTCAGCGACCATGTACGATCAGCTGACCTACAGCGAAGTGCTGGAAAAAGAGCTGAAAGTGATGGATCTTGCCGCCTTTACGCTGGCTCGTGACCACAAACTACCGATCCGTGTCTTCAATATGAACAAGCCTGGCGCGCTGCGTCGCGTTGTTATGGGCGAAAAAGAAGGCACTTTGATCACGGAATAATTTCCGTCGGCGATAAATACAGGTAAGATTCCGCTTTATTTCGACGTGGTATCTTACCCGGGCGCGCCTTTGGCGTTGTCATGAATTAAACGCGACTATACTTAGCACACCTGTAGCGCTGTGCTGGCGGATAGTCTGCCTGAGACAAGTTTTCAAGGATCCGTAACGTGATTAACGACATCAGAAAAGATGCTGAAGTACGCATGGAAAAATGCGTAGAAGCGTTCAAAAACCAAATCAGCAAAATCCGTACTGGCCGTGCTTCCCCAAGCCTGCTGGATGGCATCATCGTAGAATATTACGGTACGCCAACGCCTCTGCGTCAGCTGGCGAGCGTGACGGTAGAAGATACCCGTACCCTGAAAATCAACGTGTTCGACCGCTCAATGAGCCCGGCCGTTGAAAAAGCGATCATGGCATCTGACCTGGGTCTGAACCCAAGCTCAGCCGGCGCGGATATTCGCGTTCCACTGCCTCCGCTGACGGAAGAGCGTCGTAAAGACCTGATCAAAGTAGTTCGTGGTGAAGCTGAGCAGGGTCGTGTTTCCGTACGTAACGTGCGTCGCGATGCGAACGATAAAGTGAAAGCCCTGCTGAAAGAAAAAGAGATCAGCGAAGACGACGATCGTCGTTCTCAGGACGACATTCAGAAAATGACCGACGCGGCCATCAAGAAAATTGATGCGGCGCTGGCAGAAAAAGAAGCGGAACTGATGCAGTTCTGATTTTCGCTGTACACTGATAAACGCCGTTCAGAAGGACATTGAGTCTTGCTGGCGGCGTTTTGCTTTTATCTGGTCTAACTTTTGGGCATCTCATGAAGCATCTCACTCTCCTCGGCTCGACCGGCTCTATCGGTTGCAGCACTCTCGACGTTGTACGTCATAATCCTGACAGCTACACCGTGGCCGCGCTTGTGGCCGGAAAAAACGTGCAGCGAATGGTCGAACAGTGCCTGGAGTTTACCCCCCGTTTTGCGGTGATGGATGACGAAGAGAGCGCCCGCCAGGTGAAAGCGCTGTTGCAGGAGAAGGGCTGCCGTACCGAGGTACTCAGCGGGCAACAGGCGGCGTGCGATATGGCCGCGCTTGATGAAGTTGATCAGGTCATGGCGGCAATCGTCGGGGCGGCGGGTCTTCTGCCGACGCTTGCCGCTATTGATGCGGGTAAAGATGTCCTGCTTGCGAACAAAGAGTCGCTGGTCACCTGCGGACGCCTCTTTATGGAAGCGGTAAAACAGCGTGGGGCGCGTCTTTTGCCGGTCGATAGCGAACACAACGCGATTTTTCAGAGTTTACCTCAACCTTTTCAACAAAACCTGGGGTACGCTGACCTGGAGCAGAATGGCGTTGTGTCGATTCTGCTTACCGGGTCTGGTGGCCCGTTCCGTGAAACGCCACTGTCTGAATTGAGCGCAATGACGCCGGATCAGGCGTGTCGTCATCCGAACTGGTCAATGGGGCGTAAGATCTCCGTCGATTCAGCCACCATGATGAACAAAGGTCTGGAATACATTGAAGCTCGCTGGCTGTTCAATGCGTCGGCGAAACAGATGGAAGTGCTGATCCACCCGCAGTCGGTGATTCACTCGATGGTGCGCTATCAGGACGGCAGCGTGCTGGCCCAGCTGGGCGAACCGGATATGCGTACGCCTATTGCTCATACGATGGCGTGGCCAAACCGCGTAAAATCGGGCGTTAAGCCTCTCGATTTTTGTAAGCTGAGTTCACTGACGTTTAGCGAGCCTGATTACGACCGTTATCCCTGTCTGAAACTGGCGATGACGGCCTTCGATCAGGGGCAGGCGGCGACAACGGCGCTTAATGCAGCCAATGAAGTGACCGTTGAAGCATTCCTGAATCAGCAGATCCGCTTTACTGACATCGCCGCGTTGAATTTATCCGTGCTGGAGATGATGGATTTGCGTGAGCCGCAGAGCGTGGAAGAGGTGCTGGCCGTGGATGAACAGGCACGCATTGTTGCGCGTAAACAGGTGACACGTCTCGCAAGCTGGTGATAAAGCAAGCACTAGTCGTCGTGCTATTTGTTAGCGTTGGGCTTCAGTGATATAGTCTGCGCCACCTGATCGCAGGTATTTGGCTTTAAGTGGTCAGGTAAGCCGTGGTTTGACACGGCTTTTTTATGTATAGGCTTCAGTATTCCTGTGTACCGTTAAATCCTTTCAGGGACTAAAAACGCGTTATGTTGTCTGCGAATCAACCAATAAGCGAAAACTTGCCAGCACATGGCTGTCGCCATGTTGCAATCATCATGGATGGCAATGGCCGCTGGGCGAAAAGACAAGGGAAGATACGAGCCTTTGGGCATAAAGCTGGGGCGAAATCTGTTCGCCGCGCCGTCTCTTTTGCCGCCAATAACGGCATTGATGCGTTAACGCTCTATGCTTTTAGCAGTGAGAACTGGAATCGACCTGCGCAGGAAGTGACTGCGTTGATGGAACTGTTCGTGTGGGCGCTCGATAGTGAAGTAAAAAGCCTGCACCGCCACAACGTCCGCTTGCGTATTATTGGCGAAACCAGTCGTTTTAACTCACGTTTGCAGGAACGGATTCGCAAAGCAGAAGCGCTGACGGAAAATAATACCGGCCTGACGCTCAATATCGCGGCGAATTACGGCGGACGCTGGGATATTATCCAGGGGGTTCGGCATTTGGCTGAGCAGGTTCAGGAAGGGCTGTTAAGACCCGACCAGATTGATGAAGAGGCGCTGAGTCAGCAAATCTGCATGAATGAACTGGCACCCGTGGATTTGGTTATAAGGACAGGGGGGGAACATCGCATAAGTAACTTTTTGCTGTGGCAAATTGCCTACGCCGAACTTTACTTTACGGATGTTCTTTGGCCAGATTTTGATGAACAAGACTTTGAAGGTGCGCTGCATGCCTTTGCCAATCGAGAGCGTCGTTTCGGCGGCACCGAGCCTGGTGGCGATAACGCCTGATGGGGGTAGCTTTTGCTGAAGTATCGCCTGATTTCCGCTTTTGTATTAATACCCGTCGTCATCGCAGCGCTGTTTTTACTGCCTCCGGTGGGATTCGCTATTGTTACGCTGGTGGTGTGTATGCTCGCCGCGTGGGAATGGGGGCAGCTTAGCGGCTTTACCTCGCGCACTCAGCGGGTATGGCTGGCGGTACTCTGTGGTTTTTTACTGGCCCTGATGCTGTATACCTTGCCTGAATATCATCATGATGTTCACCAGCCGCTGGTTGCCGGATCCTTATGGATATCGCTGGCCTGGTGGATTGCTGCGCTTGTTTTAGTGCTTTTCTATCCGGGCTCTGCGGCGATCTGGCGTAACTCTAAAGTGTTGCGCCTTATTTTTGGTCTGCTCACGATTGTTCCGTTTTTCTGGGGGATGGTTGCGTTGCGCGCCTGGCACTATGACGAAAACCACTACAGCGGCGCGATATGGCTGCTTTATGTGATGATTCTCGTCTGGGGGGCTGACTCCGGGGCCTATATGTTTGGTAAACTGTTCGGCAAACATAAACTGGCGCCAAAGGTTTCTCCGGGCAAAACCTGGCAAGGCTTCATCGGCGGCCTGTTTACGGCAGCGATTATCTCCTGGGGCTATGGCGTCTGGGCGAATCTTGAGGTTGCCCCCTCGACGCTGCTGGTATGTTCGATTTTCGCGGCGCTGGCATCGGTGCTGGGTGATTTAACCGAGAGTATGTTTAAGCGTGAAGCAGGGATTAAGGACAGTGGTCACCTGATTCCAGGACATGGCGGAATACTGGATCGCATTGACAGCCTTACCGCGGCTGTTCCCGTATTTGCTTGCCTGCTTTTACTGGTGTTTGGGACGATATAACGGAAGGTTTTATGCTGAGCATTCTCTGGAATCTGGCGGCGTTCATTGTTGCACTGGGTGTACTGATTACCGTGCATGAATTTGGCCATTTCTGGGTTGCCCGGCGCTGTGGTGTGCGGGTGGAGCGATTCTCGATTGGCTTTGGCAAATCGCTCTGGAAGCGCACCGATAAGCATGGCACCGAGTTTGTCATTGCTCTGATTCCCCTGGGCGGCTATGTCAAAATGCTCGACGAACGCGTTGAGCCTGTCGCCCCGGAACTTCGCCATAGCGCGTTTAACAATAAAACTGTTGGACAACGTGCTGCCATCATCGCTGCCGGCCCGGTAGCCAATTTCATCTTCGCTATCTTCGCTTACTGGCTGGTGTTTATCATCGGCGTGCCTGGCGTGCGCCCGGTCGTGGGCGAAATCACTACGGGTTCTATTGCGGCAACGGCGCAAATTACACCGGGAATGGAACTTAAAGCGATTGATGGTATCGAAACCCCTGATTGGGATGCCGTGAGGTTACAACTGGTTGCCAAAATTGGTGATGAGCAGACAACCGTCAGCGTATCGCCATTTGGTTCCGACCAGCGGCAGGAAAAAGTGCTGGATTTACGCCACTGGCGCTTTGAGCCAGACAAAGAGGACCCTGTCGCCGCACTCGGGATTCGACCGCGCGGCGCGCAGATCGAGCCGGTATTAGCCGAAGTACAGGCCAAATCGGCAGCGAGTAAAGCAGGTTTACAAGCGGGTGACAGGATCGTTAAAGTCGATGGTCAGCCATTAACACAATGGATGACCTTTGTTACTCTGGTGCGCGATAATCCAGGCAAGCCGCTCGCGCTGGAAGTGGAAAGGCAGGGGAGTTCGCTCTCACTGACTCTCACCCCGGATACCAAATCGGGCGGCGGTAAGGTGGAAGGGTTTGCAGGCGTTGTGCCGAAAGTGATCCCACTGCCAGATGAGTACAAGACAATACGCCAGTATGGGCCGTTTAGCGCCATCGTTGAGGCCACGGATAAAACATGGCAGCTGATGAAGCTTACGGTCAACATGTTGGGGAAATTGATAACCGGTGATGTGAAACTGAACAACCTCAGTGGGCCAATTTCGATTGCTCAGGGGGCTGGGATGTCAGCGGAGTTCGGGGTGATTTACTATCTCATGTTCCTTGCGCTGATTAGCGTGAACCTGGGGATAATCAACCTGTTCCCGCTTCCCGTATTAGATGGGGGCCATCTGCTGTTTTTAGCGATTGAAAAGCTAAAAGGCGGACCGGTATCCGAGCGAGTTCAAGACTTTAGTTATCGCATTGGCTCGATTTTGCTGGTGCTGTTAATGGGGCTTGCACTTTTCAATGATTTCTCTCGGTTGTAAGAGAGTTAGTTAGGAAGAACGCATAATAACGATGGCGATGAAAAAGTTGCTCATAGCGTCGCTGCTGTTTAGCAGCGCGACCGTATACGGTGCTGACGGGTTCGTAGTGAAAGATATTCATTTCGAAGGCCTTCAGCGTGTCGCCGTTGGTGCGGCCCTCCTCAGTATGCCTGTGCGCCCCGGCGATACGGTTAATGATGAAGATATCAGTAACACCATCCGTGCTCTGTTTGCCACTGGCAACTTTGAGGACGTCCGCGTCCTGCGCGATGGTGATACGCTGGTGGTTCAGGTAAAAGAACGTCCAACGATTGCCAGCATCACTTTCTCCGGTAACAAGTCGGTGAAAGACGACATGCTCAAGCAGAACCTTGAGGCATCGGGTGTTCGTGTGGGGGAATCTCTGGACCGCACAACCCTTGCAGACATTGAAAAAGGTCTGGAAGATTTCTACTACAGCGTCGGTAAATACAGCGCGAGCGTTAAAGCGGTTGTTACACCGCTGCCACGTAACCGTGTTGACCTGAAACTGGTCTTCCAGGAAGGTGTTTCTGCGAAGATCCAGCAGATCAACATTGTGGGTAACCACGCGTTCAGCACCGACGAACTGATCTCCAACTTCCAGCTGCGTGACGAAGTGCCGTGGTGGAACGTGGTGGGCGATCGTAAATACCAGAAACAGAAACTGGCGGGTGACCTTGAAACCCTGCGCAGTTACTATCTGGATCGCGGTTACGCCCGTTTCAACATCGATTCAACTCAGGTGAGTCTGACTCCGGACAAGAAAGGTATCTACATTACCGTTAACATCACAGAAGGCGATAAGTACACGCTTTCGGGTGTTGAAGTCAGCGGCAACCTGGCAGGACATTCAGCTGAAATTGAATCTCTGACCAAAATTCAGCCGGGCGATCTGTACAGCGGATCTAAAGTCACCAAAATGGAAGACAGCATTAAGAAGCTGCTCGGCCGTTATGGTTATGCGTATCCGCGTGTGCAAACGCAGCCGGAAATTAACGACACGGATAAAACCGTTAAGCTGCACGTTAACGTTGATGCGGGCAACCGCTACTACGTGCGTAAGATCCGCTTCGAAGGTAACGATACCTCTAAAGACTCCGTTCTGCGCCGTGAAATGCGCCAGATGGAAGGGGCATGGCTGGGAAGCGATCTGGTAGACCAGGGTAAAGAGCGTCTGAACCGTCTGGGCTACTTCGAAACGGTTGATACCGATACGCAGCGTGTACCGGGTCGTCCGGATCAGGTTGATGTTGTTTATAAAGTTAAAGAACGTAATACCGGTAGCTTCAACTTCGGTATTGGTTACGGTACTGAAAGTGGCGTGAGCTTCCAGGTCGGTGTTCAGCAGGATAACTGGCTGGGTACGGGCTACTCTGTCGGTATCAACGGGACGAAAAACGACTACCAGACCTACTCTGAGTTCTCCGTTACCAACCCATACTTCACCGTTGACGGTGTAAGCCTGGGCGGTCGTATCTTCTATAACGACTTTAAAGCGGACGATGCGGACCTCTCCTCGTATACCAACAAGAGTTACGGTCTGGATGGTACGCTTGGCTTCCCGGTTAACGAATACAACACCTTGCGCGCAGGTTTAGGGTACGTGCATAACGACCTGTCCAACATGCAACCGCAGGTGGCGATGTGGCGTTACCTGGACTCCATCGGTCAGTCGGCGAGTACGTCCAGCGATGACAACGGTTTCGCCGCGGATGACTTCACCTTCAACTACGGTTGGACCTACAACCGTCTTGACCGTGGCTACTTCCCGACGGAAGGTTCACGCGTCAACCTGAACGGTAAAGTGACTATCCCGGGCTCGGATAACGAGTTCTACAAGGTCACGCTGGATACAGCGTCCTACTTCCCAATTGATGAAGATCACAAGTGGGTTGTTCTGGGTCGTACCCGTTGGGGTTATGGTGACGGTATTGGAAGCAAAGAACTGCCGTTCTATGAAAACTTCTACGCCGGTGGTTCAAGCACCGTGCGTGGCTTCCAGTCCAATAACATTGGTCCGAAAGCGGTTTATTACGGCGGTAATGACGAAGATAACTGCGCAAGCCGTGATCCTAAGCAAGTATGTAGCTCTGATGACGCAGTAGGTGGTAACGCTATGGCCGTGGCGAGCCTCGAGTTCATCACGCCTACGCCGTTTATCAGTGATAAGTATGCGAACTCCGTGCGTACCTCCTTCTTTATGGATGCAGGTACGGTGTGGGACACCAACTGGGAGAACACCGCACAGATGCGTGCGGCGGGGGTTCCGGACTACAGCGATCCGAGCAACATTCGCATGTCCGCAGGTATCGCATTACAATGGATGTCACCGCTGGGGCCGTTGGTCTTCTCTTACGCCCAGCCGTTTAAGAAATACGATGGAGACAAAGCGGAGCAGTTCCAGTTTAACATTGGTAAAACCTGGTAATAATCCGCTGCAATGGAATGCGTTGGCAGTGTAGCGCTGACAACCGGCGATCGGTAACACGGTCGCCTTGCCACGCAAAGAACGGTACCCCTCGGGTGCCAATGGGATGGTAAGGAGTTAATTGTGAAAAAGTGGTTATTAGCTGCAGGTCTCGGTTTAGCGATGGCAACTTCTGCTCAGGCAGCGGATAAAATTGCAATCGTCAACATGGGTAATTTGTTCCAGCAGGTTGCACAGAAAACCGGTGTTTCTGCAACGCTGGAAAACGAATTCAAAGGCCGTGCGAGCGAACTGCAACGTATGGAAGGTGATCTTCAGTCCAAGATGCAGCGTCTTCAGCGTGATGGTTCTACCATGAAAGCGAGCGAGCGCAGCAAACTGGAAAAAGACGTCATGTCTCAGCGCCAGACCTTCTCTCAGAAAGCACAGGCTTTCGAGCAGGATCGTCAGCGTCGTTCTAACGAAGAGCGTGGCAAACTGGTGACGCGTATTCAGTCTGCCGTTAAAGCAGTAGCAGCCGATCAGAGCATCGATCTGGTTGTTGATGCGAACGCCGTTGCATTCAACAGCAGCGATGTTAAAGACATCACCGCTGATGTTCTGAAACAGGTTAAATAAGTAATGCCTTCAATTCGACTGGCTGATTTAGCTCAGCAGTTGGATGCAGAATTACACGGTGATGGCGATATCGTCATCACCGCTGTTGCGTCCATGCAATCTGCTAAAGCAGGCACTATTACCTTCATGGTAAGCCCTAAGTACCGTGAACACCTGGCCCAGTGCCAGGCGTCTGCCGTTGTGCTGACGCAGGACGATCTTCCGTTTGCCACTAGCGCTGCACTGGTAGTGAAAAATCCCTACCTGACCTATGCGCGCATGGCCCAAATTCTTGATACCACGCCGCAGCCGGCACAGAACATTGCAGCCAGTGCTGCGATTGATCCGACGGCTCAGCTGGGTAACAACGTATCAGTCGGCGCAAACGCCGTTATCGAATCCGGCGTTGTTTTGGGTGATAACGTGGTGATTGGCCCTGGCTGCTTTGTTGGAAAAAATACGAAAATTGGCGCAGGGTCTCGTCTGTGGGCCAATGTCTCTGTCTACCATGAGGTTGAGATTGGCGAGAATTGTCTCGTTCAGTCCAGCACGGTGATTGGTTCTGACGGATTTGGTTACGCCAACGATCGGGGTAACTGGGTTAAGATCCCTCAGCTGGGTCGCGTGATTATCGGCGATCGTGTGGAGATCGGCGCTTGCACAACTATCGACCGCGGTGCGCTTGACGACACCATTATTGGTAACGGTGTTATCATAGACAACCAGTGCCAGATTGCACATAACGTTGTGATTGGCGACAATACCGCAGTTGCGGGTGGTGTTATCATGGCAGGCAGCCTGAAAATTGGCCGTTACTGCATGATTGGCGGTGCCAGCGTGATCAATGGCCATATGGAAATATGCGACAAAGTCACGGTGACGGGGATGGGTATGGTGATGCGTCCAATCACTGAGCCTGGCGTTTATTCCTCAGGTATTCCGCTGCAACCGAACAAGGTCTGGCGTAAAACAGCTGCACTGGTGATGAATATTGATGATATGAGCAAGCGACTCAAAGCGATTGAGCGCAAAATCGATCAACAAGACTAAGCGTTCATCCGTTTAACGCTAAATTTCCCGGCCTGTCGGCTTTGTTTATAAACCGGCAGGCCGTGTTATTATTGCTACTTAGTACATTTGACAGGAAGAGTATTTTGACTACTGACACTCATACTCTGCATATTGAAGAGATTTTAGAACTTCTGCCGCACCGCTATCCGTTTTTACTGGTAGACCGTGTGCTGGATTTTGAAGAAGGTCGTTTTCTGCGCGCAGTGAAAAATGTCTCCGTTAACGAGCCGTTCTTCCAGGGGCACTTCCCTGGTAAGCCTATCTTCCCGGGTGTATTGATCCTGGAAGCGATGGCACAGGCTACCGGTATTCTGGCGTTTAAAAGCGTAGGTAAACTGGAACCGGGTGAACTCTATTACTTCGCGGGTATCGATGAAGCGCGCTTCAAGCGTCCGGTCGTGCCTGGTGATCAAATGATCATGGAAGTCACTTTTGAAAAAACGCGTCGCGGCCTGACTCGCTTCAAAGGCGTAGCTATGGTTGACGGCAAAGTTGTTTGCGAAGCGACAATGATGTGTGCGCGTAGCCGGGAGGCCTGATACGTGATTGATAAATCCGCCTTTATTCATCCTACCGCCATTGTGGAAACGGGTGCCATCATTGGTGCCAACGTCCACATTGGCCCGTTTTGTATTGTTGGACCCCATGTCGAAATTGGTGAGGGTACAGTACTGAAATCTCACGTTGTCGTGAATGGTCATACCACCATTGGCTGCAACAATGAGATCTATCAGTTCGCCTCCATCGGCGAAGTTAACCAGGATCTCAAGTATGCTGGCGAACCGACCCGCGTGGAAATCGGCGATCGTAACCGCATTCGCGAAAGCGTCACCATTCATCGTGGTACAACGCAAGGCGGTGGATTGACGAAGGTGGGCAGCGACAACCTGTTTATGGTTAATGCGCATATTGCGCACGACTGTACCGTGGGTAGCCGCTGTATTCTCGCCAACAACGCAACGCTGGCGGGACACGTATCGGTTGATGATTTCGCCATTATTGGCGGCATGACCGCAGTCCATCAGTTCTGCATCATTGGTGCACACGTGATGGTCGGCGGATGCTCCGGTGTGGCGCAGGACGTCCCACCGTTTGTGATTGCGCAGGGCAACCATGCCACGCCGTTTGGCGTGAACATCGAAGGTCTCAAGCGTCGTGGTTTTAGTCGCGAAGCGATTACTGCCATCCGCAACGCGTACAAACTGCTGTACCGTAACGGTAAAACGCTGGAAGAGGCTAAGCCGGAAATTGCCGAGCTGGCGAATAAGCACCCTGAAGTGAAAACGTTCATGGAATTCTTTGAACGTTCAACCCGTGGTCTGATTCGTTAATGGTCGACAGTCGTCCGCTTACCATCGCCCTGGTCGCCGGAGAAACCTCCGGCGATATTCTTGGTGCAGGTCTTATCCGCGCGCTTAAAGCCCGTGTACCCAATGCCCGCTTTGTGGGCGTGGCTGGGCCGCTGATGCAGGCCGAAGGCTGTGAAGCCTGGTATGAAATGGAAGAGCTGGCTGTGATGGGCATCGTCGAGGTGTTGGGGCGCTTGCGTCGCCTGCTGCATATTCGCGCCGACCTTACCCGCCGCTTTACCGACCTTAAGCCCGATGTATTTGTCGGCATTGATGCGCCTGATTTCAATATTACCCTTGAAGGGAACCTGAAAAAGCAGGGGATCAAAACTATCCATTACGTCAGTCCGTCCGTGTGGGCGTGGCGACAGAAACGCGTTTTCAAAATCGGACGATCCACTAATCTGGTGCTGGCTTTTCTGCCTTTCGAAAAAGCGTTTTACGACAGATTTAATGTCCCGTGCCGTTTTATCGGTCATACCATGGCGGATGCCATGCCGCTGGATCCGGATAAAAACGCGGCGCGTGACGAACTGGGCATCCCGCATGATGTGCACTGTCTGGCGCTGCTGCCAGGGAGCCGGGGTGCGGAAGTTGAAATGCTCAGTGCCGATTTCCTGAAAACGGCGCAAATTCTTCACAAGACTTATCCCGATCTTGAAGTGGTCGTGCCGCTGGTGAATGCCAAACGCCGCGAGCAGTTTGAGCGTATCAAAGCCGACGTCGCCCCGGATCTTCACGTCCGCCTGCTGGACGGAAAAGGGCGGCAAGCCATGTTTGCGAGTGATGCCGCACTGCTGGCTTCCGGCACGGCTGCTCTGGAGTGTATGCTGGCAAAATGCCCAATGGTGGTCGGTTATCGCATGAAGCCGTTTACCTTCTGGCTGGCAAAACGTCTGGTAAAAACAGATTACGTATCCCTGCCAAACCTGCTTGCGGGTCGCGAACTGGTGAAAGAGCTCTTGCAGGATGAATGCCAGCCGCAGGCACTGGCTGATGCATTACTGCCGCTGCTGGCCAACGGTAAAACCAGCCACCAGATGCATGATACCTTCCGTGAACTGCATCAACTGATCCGCTGTAATGCTGATGAGCAGGCGGCCGATGCGGTGCTGGAGTTAGCACAATGATGGAATTTATTTATCCCCATACCCACCTCGTTGCCGGTGTGGATGAAGTCGGTCGTGGCCCGTTAGTGGGTGCCGTTGTGACCGCGGCGGTGATCCTCGATCCAGCCCGCCCGATCGTTGGCCTGAACGACTCGAAAAAACTGAGTGAAAAGCGTCGCCTGGCGCTGTTCGATGAAATTAAAGAAAAGGCGCTGGCCTGGAGTCTCGGGCGCGCAGAGCCGGATGAGATCGATGATCTGAACATTCTGCACGCCACCATGATGGCGATGCAGCGTGCCGTTGCTGGCCTGAAGATTGTGCCTGAGTATGTGCTGATCGACGGTAACCGTTGCCCGGCGCTGCCGATGCCTTCCATGGCTGTTGTTAAAGGCGATAGCCGCGTCGCAGAAATCAGTGCGGCGTCAATCATTGCCAAAGTGACGCGCGATGCCGAAATGGCCGCGCTGGACCTCACTTATCCCGCGTATGGTTTCGCCCAGCACAAGGGATATCCAACGGCTTTCCATCTGGAAAAGCTGGCTGAACATGGCGCAACTGAACATCATCGGCGCAGCTTTGGCCCGGTGAAACGCGCGCTGGGACTGGTGTCCTGAATCAAGACGCAAGCAATTAAGTAACGCGGGATCTGAAGATGGCTGAACCACGTTTCGTACACCTGCGGGTGCATAGCGACTACTCCATGATCGATGGGCTGGCAAAGACCGGGCCGCTGGTAAAAAAGGCGGCCTCGCTTGGCATGCCTGCGCTGGCGATCACCGATTTTACCAACCTGTGTGGCCTGGTAAAGTTCTACGGAACGGCGCATGGCGCAGGATTAAAGCCCATCGTCGGCGCGGATTTTCATGTGCAGAGCGAGCTGCTCGGCGATGAGATGACGCAGATTTCCGTGTTAGCTATGAATAACACGGGTTATCAGAACCTCACTCTGCTGATCTCAAAAGCCTACCAACGCGGTTACGGCGCACTGGGTCCATGGATTGACCGCGACTGGCTGGCGGAGCTGAACGAAGGTCTGCTGCTGATCTCCGGTGGCCGTATGGGGGATGTCGGCAAATGTCTGCTGCGCGGTAACAACGCGCTGGTGGATCAGTGCGTCTCGTTCTACGAAGAGTATTTCCCGGATCGTTATTACCTGGAGCTGATCCGTACCGGGCGTGCGGATGAAGAGAGCTACCTGCATGCGGCCGTCGCCCTGGCGGAAGCGCGTGGCCTGCCTGTGGTGGCCACCAACGATGTGCGCTTCCTTGAGGCGGGTGATTTTGACGCGCATGAAATTCGCGTCGCCATCCACGACGGCTTCACCCTCGACGATCCGAAACGTCCGCGCAACTACTCATCGCAGCAGTACATGCGCAGCGAAGAGGAGATGTGTGAGCTCTTCTCGGACATCCCGGAAGCGCTGGAAAACAGCGTAGAGATTGCCAAGCGCTGTAACGTCACCGTGCGTCTCGGCGAATACTTCCTGCCGCAGTTCCCGACGGGAGACATGACCACCGAAGATTTCCTGGTCATGAAATCGAAAGAGGGTCTGGAAGAGCGTCTGGAATTCCTCTTCCCGGATGAAGCGGTCCGTAAAGAGAAACGTCCTGAATATGACGAACGCCTGGATATTGAACTCCAGGTGATCAACCAGATGGGGTTCCCAGGCTACTTCCTGATCGTGATGGAGTTCATCCAGTGGTCGAAGGATAACGGCGTGCCGGTAGGTCCGGGCCGTGGTTCTGGTGCCGGCTCGCTGGTGGCGTATGCCCTGAAAATCACTGACCTCGATCCGCTGGAATTCGACCTGCTGTTCGAACGTTTCCTCAACCCGGAACGTGTCTCCATGCCCGACTTTGACGTCGACTTCTGCATGGAAAAACGCGACCAGGTGATTGAGCACGTGGCCGATATGTACGGTCGTGATGCGGTTTCGCAGATTATTACCTTCGGTACGATGGCCGCGAAAGCGGTTATCCGCGACGTGGGCCGCGTTCTGGGCCACCCGTACGGTTTTGTCGATCGAATCTCTAAGCTGGTGCCGCCCGATCCGGGCATGACCCTGGCGAAAGCCTTTGAAGCTGAACCCCAGCTGCCGGAAATCTACGAAGCCGACGAAGAGGTGAAAGCGCTGATCGACATGGCGCGCAAGCTGGAAGGCGTCACGCGTAACGCCGGTAAGCATGCGGGGGGGGTGGTTATCGCCCCGACCAAAATCACCGACTTTGCGCCGCTGTACTGCGACGAAGCGGGCCAGCATCCGGTCACCCAGTTCGACAAGAACGACGTGGAATACGCCGGGCTGGTGAAGTTTGACTTCCTCGGCCTGCGTACGCTGACCATCATCAACTGGGCGCTGGAGATGATCAACGCCCGTCGCGAGAAGAACGGCGAACCGCCGCTGGATATCGCGGCTATCCCGCTTGATGACAAGAAAAGTTTCGACATGCTGCAACGCTCGGAGACGACAGCCGTCTTCCAGCTTGAATCCCGCGGCATGAAAGATTTGATTAAGCGTCTGCAACCAGACTGCTTCGAAGATATGATCGCGCTGGTGGCCCTGTTCCGTCCGGGGCCGTTGCAGTCGGGGATGGTAGATAACTTTATCGACCGTAAACACGGGCGCGAAGAGATTTCCTACCCGGACGTGCAGTGGCAGCATGAAAGCCTGAAACCGGTACTGGAGCCAACCTATGGCATCATCCTGTATCAGGAACAGGTCATGCAGATCGCCCAGGTGCTTTCTGGTTATACCCTTGGCGGCGCAGACATGCTGCGTCGTGCGATGGGTAAGAAAAAGCCGGAAGAGATGGCCAAGCAACGTTCCATCTTTGAGGATGGGGCGAAGAAAAACGGCGTCGATGGCGAACTGGCGATGAAAATCTTCGACCTGGTGGAGAAATTCGCCGGGTACGGATTTAACAAATCCCACTCCGCCGCCTATGCTTTGGTTTCGTATCAAACGCTGTGGCTGAAGGCTCACTATCCCGCTGAGTTTATGGCGGCGGTAATGACCGCCGATATGGACAACACCGAGAAGGTGGTTGGCCTGGTGGACGAGTGCTGGCGCATGGGGCTGAAGATCCTGCCGCCGGATATTAACTCTGGCCTGTACCATTTCCACGTTAACGATGACGGGGAAATCGTCTATGGGATCGGCGCGATCAAGGGCGTAGGTGAGGGGCCGATCGAGGCGATCATCGAAGCGCGTAACAACGGCGGCTATTTCCGCGAGCTGTTCGATCTGTGCGCCCGCACCGATACCAAAAAACTGAACCGCCGGGTGCTGGAAAAACTGATCATGTCCGGCGCGTTTGATCGGCTGGGGCCACACCGCGCCGCGCTGATGAACTCGCTCGGCGATGCGCTGAAAGCAGCCGATCAGCACGCGAAAGCGGAAGCCATTGGCCAGGCAGATATGTTCGGCGTGCTGGCGGAAGAGCCAGAGCAGATTGAGCAGTCTTATTCCAACTGCCAGCCCTGGCCAGAACAGGTGGTGCTGGATGGGGAGCGGGAAACGTTAGGCCTGTACCTGACGGGGCACCCGATCAACCAGTATCTGAAAGAAATTGAGCGCTATGTCGGCGGCCACAGGCTTAAAGACATGCATCCGACAGAACGTGGTAAAATCACCACGGCTGCGGGGCTCGTGATTGCTGCAAGGGTAATGGTCACCAAGCGCGGCAATCGTATCGGCATCTGTACCCTGGATGACCGTTCCGGGCGTCTGGAGGTGATGTTGTTCACCGACGCGCTGGATAAATACCAGCAATTGCTGGAAAAAGACCGCATACTTATCGTCAGCGGACAGGTCAGCTTTGATGACTTCAGCGGGGGGCTTAAAATGACCGCCCGCGAAGTGATGGACATTGACGAAGCCCGGGAAAAATATGCTCGCGGGCTTGCTATCTCGCTGACGGACAGGCAAATTGATGACCAGCTTTTAAACCGACTCCGTCAGTCTCTGGAACCCCACCGCTCGGGGACCATTCCAGTACATCTCTACTATCAGAGGGCGGATGCACGTGCGCGGTTGCGCTTTGGTGCAACGTGGCGTGTCTCTCCGAGCGATCGTTTACTGAACGATCTCCGTGGCCTCATTGGTTCGGAGCAGGTGGAACTGGAGTTTGACTAATACAGGAATACTATGAGTCTGAATTTCCTTGATTTCGAACAGCCGATTGCAGAGCTGGAAGCGAAAATCGATTCTCTGACAGCCGTGAGCCGTCAGGATGAAAAACTGGATATTAACATCGACGAAGAAGTGCATCGTCTGCGCGAAAAAAGCGTAGAACTGACGCGCAAAATCTTTGCCGATCTCGGCGCATGGCAGATCGCCCAGCTGGCGCGTCATCCACAGCGTCCGTACACCCTGGATTATGTCCGCCTGGCGTTTGACGAATTTGACGAACTGGCAGGCGACCGCGCATACGCTGACGATAAAGCTATCGTCGGCGGTATCGCGCGTCTGGATGGACGTCCGGTGATGATTATTGGTCATCAGAAAGGCCGTGAAACCAAAGAGAAAATCCGTCGTAACTTCGGTATGCCAGCGCCAGAAGGCTACCGTAAGGCCCTGCGTCTGATGGAGATGGCTGAGCGTTTCAATATGCCTATCATCACCTTCATCGACACGCCGGGTGCTTACCCGGGTGTTGGCGCTGAAGAGCGCGGTCAGTCTGAAGCCATCGCACGCAACCTGCGTGAGATGTCTCGCCTGAAAGTGCCGGTCATCTGTACCGTTATCGGTGAAGGTGGGTCCGGCGGTGCACTGGCAATTGGCGTGGGCGATAAAGTGAATATGCTACAGTACAGTACCTATTCCGTTATCTCTCCGGAAGGCTGTGCCTCCATTCTGTGGAAAAGTGCCGATAAAGCGCCGCTGGCTGCTGAAGCGATGGGCATCATTGCCCCACGTCTGAAAGAGCTGAAGCTGATCGACACCGTTATCCCTGAACCGCTGGGCGGCGCGCATCGTAAGCCGGAAGTGATGGCTGCTTCCCTGAAAGCGCAGCTGCTGGCAGATCTGGCGGACCTGGACGTGCTGAGCACAGAAGATCTGCTCAACCGTCGTTATCAGCGTCTGATGACCTACGGTTACGCGTAAGCCTCACAATTATCCTAAAAGCCGCACATTGTTGCGGCTTTTTTTATACCTGCCGTTTACCTTAACTATGCTTATCTGATGTTTTTCAAGGAGGTAAACCATGAACATCATTGCCATCATGGGGCCACACGGCGTCTTTTATAAAGACGAACCCATCAAGGAGCTGGAGCAAGCCCTCAAAGCACGCGGATACCAGCTGATCTGGCCGCAAAACAGCGCCGACCTGCTGAAATTTATCGAACACAATCCGCGCATCTGTGGCGTGATATTCGACTGGGACGAATACGACATGGAGTTGTGCAGCGATATCAATAAGCTCAACGAATATCTTCCGCTGTACGCGTTTATCAACACTCACTCGACCATGGACGTGAGCGCGCATGATATGCGTATGGCGCTGTGGTTCTTCGAATACTCACTCGGCGTTGCCGAGGACATTGCGACCCGCATTCAGCAGTACACCGGTGAATACCTCGATAACATCACACCGCCGTTCACGCGCGCGCTGTTCACCTATGTGAATGAAGGGAAGTACACCTTCTGTACGCCAGGCCACATGGCGGGAACAGCCTATCAAAAAAGCCCGGTGGGATGTCTGTTCTACGATTTCTTCGGCGGTAACACGCTGAAGGCGGATGTGTCGATTTCGGTCACCGAGTTAGGCTCTCTGCTGGATCATACCGGCCCGCATCTGGAAGCCGAAGAGTACATCGCCCGGACCTTTGGCGCCGAGCAAAGCTACATGGTGACCAACGGTACCTCAACCTCGAACAAAATCGTCGGGATGTACGCCGCGCCTGCCGGCAGTACGCTGCTGATTGACCGCAACTGCCATAAATCACTGGCGCATTTGCTGATGATGAGCGACGTGGTGCCGCTCTGGCTGTCGCCTACGCGTAATGCGCTGGGTATTCTCGGCGGCATTCCTCGCCGTGAATTCGCGCATGAAGCCATTGAAAATAAGATCGCAGCGATCCCCGAGGCAGGCTGGCCTGTGCACGCGGTGATCACCAACTCCACCTATGACGGGCTGCTTTACAACACGAACTGGATCAAGCAGACGCTCGACGTGCCGTCGATCCACTTTGACTCCGCGTGGGTGCCTTACACCAATTTCCACCCGATTTACTCGGGTAAAAGTGGGATGAGCGGCGAGCGGGTGCCGGGCAAGGTGTTCTTCGAAACGCAGTCGACGCACAAAATGCTGGCCGCGTTTTCCCAGGCGTCTCTCATTCACATCAAGGGCGAGTACGACGAGGACACCTTCAACGAAGCCTTTATGATGCACACGACCACGTCGCCGAGCTACCCGCTGGTGGCGTCCATCGAAACGGCGGCGGCGATGCTGCGCGGTAATCCGGGTAAACGCCTGATCAATCGTTCGGTGGAACGGGCGCTGCATTTCCGAAAAGAGGTTCAGCGGCTTAAAGATGAAGCGGACGGCTGGTTCTTTGATATCTGGCAGCCGGAAGAGATTGATGAGGCAGAATGCTGGCCCGTCGCGCCGGGGGAGAGCTGGCACGGTTTTCGGGATGCCGATGCGGACCACATGTTCCTCGATCCGGTTAAGGTGACGATCCTGACGCCGGGCATGGATGAGCAGGGTGTGATGGGTGAGGAAGGGATCCCGGCTGCGCTGGTGGCGAAGTTCCTTGATGAGCGCGGCGTGGTGGTGGAGAAAACCGGCCCCTATAATTTGCTGTTCCTGTTCAGCATCGGGATCGATAAAACCCGCGCGATGGGGCTGTTGCGCGGACTGATGGAGTTTAAGCGTGCATATGATCTGAACCTGCGGGTGAAGAATATGCTGCCGGATCTCTACGCGGAAGATCCTGACTTCTATCGCAATATGCGTATTCAGGATCTGGCCCAGGGGATCCACAGGCTGATCCGCCAGCACGATCTGCCGCGCCTGATGTTGCAGGCATTTGATGTTCTGCCTGAAATGAAGCTGACGCCGCACAGGGCGTGGCAGCGCCAGGTGAAAGGGGAGGTTGAAACCGTTGAGCTGGAAAACCTGGTCGGGCGGGTATCGGCCAACATGATCCTGCCTTATCCGCCGGGCGTGCCGCTGCTGATGCCGGGTGAAATGATCACCGAGGAGAGCCGGGCGGTGCTCGATTTCCTGCTGATGCTCTGTTCGGTAGGGCGCCACTATCCGGGCTTTGAAACGGACATTCATGGCGCGAAACGCGATGATAACGGCGTGTACTGGGTGAGAGTCCTAAAATAAAAGGGTCTGCTTGCCAGGGGCGGGTTGTCGGTTGTAACGTTCAGAGCATCATAAAAAGGAGAAACTATGCTGGGTTTAAAAGCGGTTCATCATATTGCGATCATTGCCACCGATTACGCGAAAAGTAAGGCATTCTACTGCGACGTTCTCGGCTTTACGCTGTTGAGCGAGGCTTACCGTGAGGAGCGCGACTCCTGGAAAGGCGATCTGGCGTTAAACGGACAATATGTGATTGAACTGTTCTCTTTTCCTTTCCCGCCAGCGCGTCCTTCACGCCCGGAAGCCTGCGGCCTGCGCCACCTGGCCTTCAGCGTCGACGACCTGGACAGCGCGGTAAAACATCTGGAAGCCCACGGCGTGGCCTGCGAAGCGATTCGTGTCGATCCCTTTACCGATAAACGTTTCACTTTTTTCAACGATCCGGACGGGCTGCCGCTGGAGCTTTACCAGCAGTAATCGCCGTCATGTGTGATAATGCCCGTTCAGTTCGGGCATTTTTTATGTGTAATTTCCTATGACCTTACCCGCTATCGCGCACGCCGTTTCACCCTATCGCCAGCTGCTGGTGGGGTTCAGCGGTGGCCTGGATTCCACCGTTTTGCTGCACCGCCTTAAGCTCTGGCGCGACCGTGAGCCTGACGTCCAGCTGCGGGCAATGCATATCCATCACGGCTTAAGCCCCCATGCCGACGACTGGGTAGCGCACTGCGAAGCGGTGTGTTCAGGGTGGGCGATCCCGCTGATCGTTGAACGCGTCACGCTTGAGGATGAGGGGCTGGGTATTGAGGCGCAGGCGCGGAAAGCCCGCTACGCCGCGTTTTCCGGCGCATTACAGCAAGGGGAAGCGTTGGTCACCGCGCAGCATCTGGACGACCAGTGCGAGACGTTTTTACTGGCGCTCAAGAGGGGCAGCGGGCCTGCGGGGTTATCTGCCATGCCTGAGCGCGCAGATTTTGCTGAAACAGAGCTCATCCGCCCGCTGCTGGGTGAGACGCGCGCATCACTGGAAGCCTGGGCGCAGCAGCATCATCTGTGCTGGATTGAAGACGAGAGCAATCAGGACGACAGTTACGACCGTAACTTCCTGCGCCTGCGCGTCTTACCGCTGCTGAGTGAGCGCTGGGCGCATTTTTCCGAAGCGGCGGCCAGAAGCGCCATGCTGTGTGCTGAACAGGAAAGCTTGCTGGATGAGTTGCTGAGCGAGGAGCTGGATACGCTGACTACCGCTGACGGTGCCCTGAACATTGCGCCGTTGAAGGTGATGAGCCCCGTGCGCCGGGCTGCTCTGATTCGTCGCTGGCTGGCTTACCACCGTGCGGTTATGCCGTCCCGGGCGATGCTCAACCGTATCTGGGAGGAAGTTGCACAGGCGAGGGAAGATGCTGCCCCGTGTATACACCTGAATGGTTATGACGTCAGGCGCTATAAAGGGCAACTCTGGTGGGTAAAATCTGTGCCGTCGCTGGCTGACGTTGTGCTCGACTGGCCGTCGCCGGAAAAAGCATTAACGCTACCGATGAATGGCGGTGTCGTTGCGTTAAGCCATTCGGGCAATGTGCGTCTACCTGAGCCGGACGAGAACGTCACTATACGCTTCAGGGCCAGCGGCATGCTGCATATCGTCGGGCGTAACGGCGGGCGTAAGCTGAAGAAAATCTGGCAGGAACAGAACGTTCCGCCCTGGCGACGTGATACCACGCCGCTTCTGTTTTACGGCGACACGCTCATCGCGGCGGCAGGGGTTTTCATCACTGAAGAGGGGTGGGCTGAAGCGGGTGTTAATTTTGAATGGAAAGCGTAACGGGCAGCCTGGCTGCCCGTTGGTTATCAGGATTCGCTCACCACAACGGTGCCGATTTCCGGATGGCTGAAACTGGCAATTTTGTCGAGGCGTAGCTCACGCGTTGCACCTGCATCTTCCACAACCAGGTATTCCACATTTTTACGGGAAACCAGATCGCTGGCCTTTGCCTTTAGCACTTCGCCATCTTTTAGCTCCAGCGTCAGTATTAAATGATGCTGGCAGGCGAGTTCGAGGTTGTCATAGTCATCACAATTGATGGGTTGATAGGTATCATTCATCGACATAATCGCTCACCAGTAAATTCGCCGCAGCATACGCTGCTTTTTCCCTGACCGATTCAGAAAGGCTCTCATCAGAGGCCACTTCATTTAGCACGTTCAATACACAGCCTAACGCATCCGGAATGTACCCCAGATCTCCGCTGGCGATCTCCGCATACCGTCTGCGAATCAACTCACAATAATTATTCACATCACCTCCTGCCAGCGTACTGACTTACTGTGAGATATCATTAAGCCTACGAAGTTAAACTCGGTTTAGCAAGGTGACTATACCATACTCATTTAAGCAATATCAGCGCCTTGATAAGAGGGAGCCACCACCTCGTAACAGCCTTTTGCCGCGGTTTTCGCTACAATGTACGCCTGATTCGAAAGGAGTTCTCTCATGGCGCTGAAAGCGACAATTTATAAAGCTGTGGTCAATGTGGCGGATCTTGACCGTAACCAGTTTCTGGATGCGTCATTGACGCTGGCGCGTCACCCTTCTGAAACCCAGGAGCGCATGATGCTGCGCCTGCTGGCGTGGATTAAGTATGCCGACGAGCGTCTGCAATTTACCCGTGGTTTAAGCGCGGAAGATGAACCGGAAGCCTGGCTGCGCAACGATCATCTGGGTATCGATTTATGGATTGAGCTTGGCCTGCCGGATGAACGCCGGATCAAAAAGGCCTGCACCCAGTCTGCTGAAGTTGCGTTGTTTGCCTATAACCAGCGAGCGGCGGAGATCTGGTGGCAACAAAATAAAAATAAATGTGCGCAGTTCAAAAATCTTACCGTCTGGTATCTGGATGATGAACAGCTGGCGCAGCTGAGTGCGTTCGCCAGCCGGACGATGGCGCTACAGGCGACGATTCAGGACGGCGCCATCTGGCTTTCCGATTCTCAGAATAATCTGGAAATTCATCTCACGGCCTGGCAGCCCGCATCATGATTGTATTGTCCCGAAACGTCAGCATCCCTGATAACGAGCTGGAGATCACCGCCATCCGGGCCCAGGGAGCAGGGGGACAGCACGTTAACAAGGCCTCAACGGCTATCCATTTGCGCTTTGACATTCGGGCCTCCAGCCTGCCAGAGTATTATAAAGAAAGCCTGCTTGCCGCCAGCCATCACCTGATCACCAGCGAGGGTGTGATGGTGATTAAAGCGCAGGAGTATCGCAGCCAGGAGCTAAACCGGGAAGCGGCAATAGCCCGGTTGGTCGCGGTCATCAAAGAGCTGACGGCTGTACAAAAAAGTCGCCGGGCAACACGTCCAACGCGGGCATCGAAAGAACGTCGGTTGTCATCGAAGGCGCAGAAATCCACTGTAAAATCACTGCGTGGCAAAGTCCGTCACCCATAATGTGACGAAAGGGATACCCTTTTTCATAAGGAAAGTATTGTGAAAAAAGCATTATTATCAGCGCTGGCCGTGACAAGCCTGTTCGCGCTTTTTGGCTGTAATAACCGTTCAGAAACGCAGGTACTACAGCCAACGCAAAATGAAGAATTAAAGCCGATGCAGCAAAGCTGGCGCGGCGTATTACCGTGTGCAGATTGCGAGGGCATCGAAACCTCTCTGTTCCTGCAAAAAGATGGCACCTGGGTCATGAACCAGCGTTACCAGGGGGCGAAAGAACCGTCTTCTTTTGCACCTTACGGAACATGGGCGCGTACGGCTGAGAAGCTGGTATTGACGGATACCACGGGCGATAAAACCTTCTTCCGCGCCAAAGGCGAGGGGATGGAGATGCTCGATCGCGAAGGCAATCCGATTGAATCCCAGTTCAACTACACGTTGGCCCCGGTGAAAGCGACCCTGCCAGCCACCCCAATGGCGATGCGAGGGATGTATTTCTACATGGCGGATGCGGCGATCTTCACTGACTGTGCAACCGGGAAGAAAGTCAGCGTGGCGAACAATGCCCAGCTGGAGCGAGACTATGCCGTCGCGCGCGGCAACGACAGTAAGCCAGTGTTGCTGACGGTTGAAGGGCATTTTACGCTGGAGCCAAACCCGGATAGCGGCGAGCTGGTGAAAACGCTGGTGGCAGATAAAGATGCGAAGTTTGCTGCGGGGAAAGACTGCGAAAGCAAATAAGATATAGCCATTAAAAAACCCCGCACTGGCGGGGTTTTTTGTTTCTTAACCTTTGATGGCTTTCACCAGGTAATCAAGAATATCTCCCGTCTTGATCATCTGTTTTTCGCCGTTGCGACGGTATTTGTATTCAATCTCGTCGCTGTCGAGGTTACGGTCGCCAATGACGATGGTGTGTGGAATACCGATCAGTTCCATGTCAGCAAACATCACGCCAGGACGCTCTTTACGGTCATCCATCAGCACGTCGATACCTTTCGCGCTCAGCTCAGCGTAGAGTTTCTCAGCCAGCTCCTGCACGCGGTAAGACTTGTGCATGTTCATTGGCAGGATCGCCACCTGGAACGGCGCGATGTTATCCGGCCAGACGATTCCGCGTTCGTCATAGTTCTGCTCGATAGCGGCAGCAACAACGCGCGTTACGCCAATGCCGTAGCAGCCCATGGTCAGAACCTGGTTACGGCCATCTTCGCCCTGAACGGCAGCGTTCATTGCGCGCGAGTACTTATCGCCCAGCTGGAAGATGTGGCCTACTTCGATACCGCGTTTGATCATCAGGGTACCCTTGCCGTCCGGGCTTGGATCGCCTGCGACCACGTTACGGATGTCAGCCACTTCCGGCGTCGCCACGTCACGATCCCAGTTGATGCCGAAGTAGTGTTTACCGTCGATGTTTGCGCCCGCAGCGAAGTCGCTCATCGCCGCAACGGTGCGGTCAATGACCACCGGAACAGGCATGTTCACCGGACCCAGAGAACCAGGACCTGCATTCACCACGGCGCGGATCTCCGCTTCCGTTGCGAAGGTCAGCGGGCTGGCAACCTGCGGCAGCTTCTCGGCTTTCACTTCGTTCAGCTCGTGATCGCCTCGTACCAGCAGGGCAACCAGTGGATAAGCGCTACCTTCAGCCGATTTCACCAGCAGGGTTTTCACGGTTTTTTCGATCGGCAGAGTAAACTGCTCAACCAGCTCGGCGATAGTTTTCGCGTTTGGCGTATCAACCAGCGTCATCTCTTGCGTTGCCGCGCCGCGTGGTTCTTTCGGTGCCAGCGCTTCTGCAAATTCGATGTTCGCGGCGTAATCAGAGGAGTCAGAGAAGATCACATCGTCTTCGCCGCTCTGCGCCAGAACCTGGAATTCATGGGAGGCGCTACCGCCGATTGAACCGGTATCAGCCTGTACAGCACGGAAATCCAGCCCCATGCGGGAGAAGATTTTGCTGTAGGCCGCGTACATTTTGTCGTAGGTCTCTTGCAGCGATTCCTGAGAAGTATGGAAAGAGTAAGCATCTTTCATCAGGAACTCGCGAGAACGCATGACGCCAAAGCGTGGACGCACTTCGTCACGGAACTTAGTCTGGATCTGGAAGAAGTTCAGCGGCAGCTGTTTGTAAGAGCTCAGCTCGTTACGGATCAGGTCGGTGATCACTTCTTCATGCGTTGGGCCGAGAACGAATGGACGATCGCCACGATCGGCAATACGCAGCAGTTCAGGACCGTACTGCTCCCAGCGACCGCTCTCCTGCCACAGTTCAGAGGGCTGAACGACCGGCATTAACACCTCGATAGCACCGGCGTTGTTCATCTCTTCACGCACGATGTTTTCGACTTTTTTCAGGACGCGCACGCCGGTCGGCAGCCAGGTGTATAACCCGGAGGCCAGCTTGCGGATCATCCCGGCGCGCAGCATCAGCTGGTGGCTGATCACCTCGGCGTCGGCAGGTGTCTCCTTCAGAGTGGAGAGCAGATATTGGCTAGTACGCATGTTGTTACGGTTCCATTTCGACGATTGGAACAGGCTGAAACACCAGCCTGACACAAAAAAAGTGGTTTAGTTTACCAGTGTGGCAAAGATGCCAAAAGAGAGGAGAACAAAATTACCTGGGTTCCAGGGCAAACACTTCAAAACCCGCCGCAGTCACGCGCCAGCGCACGTTAAAGTCCAGCAGCCAGACGGCGTACGTATTCCCGGCTTCCTCTTCTTTGCGGTAGGCGGGACGGGGGTCCTGGGCCAGCACTTCAACGATAAAGTCACGCAGGCGAGGATAACGCTTTTCCAGCTCGCTGATTTGCGTCGTTATTTCAGACGTGAAGTGAACCGGCATATCTGCCTGCGGTGCGTCCTGAGCATAGCTTGCTCGGGCATCCGGCAGCGCTTCGGCGAAGGGCAGGTAAGGCTTAATATCTATGACCGGCGTGCCATCAACCAGGTCAAGGCTACCTAACTCCAGGATGACCTGATCTTTCTGACAACGTATGCCTTTCAGCTCGACCAGCGACATCCCGATGGGGTTGGGACGGAAGGTTGAGCGGGTGGCAAAGACACCCATTCTGGCATTTCCGCCCAGACGAGGCGGACGCACGGTAGGACGCCAGCCGCCTTCCATGGTCTGGTGAAACACAAAGACCACCCATAAATGGCTGAACGCCTCAAGCCCGCGCACTGCATCGGCCTGATTATACGGCGCGACAAGATGAAGCTCGCCGCCGCCGTTAATGACCAGACCCGGCTGACGCGGCACGGCGAACTTTTCTTTATAAGGGGAGCGGATAACGCCTATCTGCTCGAACTGAAATGAACTCATTTCGCCGTAATGTTAAGCGCAGAACCGATACATACCGCCTGGCGATAGCAACCTGGTGTGCCGCTGGTGACTTCGCAGCTGTGCAGCAGTACCGCGTTGGCTTTCATTTTCGACGCGTTGATTTGCATACGCTTGCGGGCTGTCGGAATATTGGGTGGGGAGTCCTGATTCGTTGCCTGGCAGGATTCGCCGCTCACTTCGCCCAGTTCACGGAATGGCTTACCGACCAGCTCGTCGGCTTTGGTAATAATACGTACCGGCGCAGCGCGAGGCGCTTTCGGTTTTGCTGGCTCCGCTTTTGGCGGGGTTGCAGTGCTTTGAACAGGTTCAACAGGAGATCTGCTTAGCATAGAACAGCCGCTCAGCATCAGTGCTAAAAAACAGATCGGTAAAGCACGCATAATAATTCCTCAGTGGATAATCAAAACGTCAGATATTGAAGCAGTTGACCGCACAAATGACAAGACGGGCAAATGCCCGTCTTGATGATATTACACTGCCGGGAGATTACCAGCCTTTAACCGCGCCGCCGTTAAACACCTTATTGGCTTCCTGGTACACTTCTTCAGACTGATATGCCTGTATGAATTTCTTCACATTCTCCGCGTCTTTGTTGTCTTCGCGAGTCACGATCAGGTTGACGTACGGGGAATCTTTATCTTCAACGAAGATGCCATCTTTCGCTGGGGTCAGGCCGATCTGGCTGGCGTAAGTGGTGTTGATCACGGCCAGGGCGATCTGCGCATCGTCCAGAGAACGTGGCAGCTGTGGTGCTTCCAGCTCAACAATTTTCAGATTTTTCGGGTTTTCGGTTACGTCCAGAACGGTCGGTAACAGGCCAACGCCTTCTTTCAGTTTAATCAGGCCCACTTTCTGTAGCAGAAGCAGGGAACGGCCAAGGTTGGTTGGGTCATTAGGGACGGCAACCTGTGAACCCGGCTGGAGTTCATCCAGAGATTTAATTTTCTTGGAGTAACCGGCAATCGGGTAAACGAAGGTGTTACCGACAGCAACCAGTTTGTAGCCGCGATCTTTGATCTGCTGATCCAGGTACGGTTTATGCTGGAAGGCGTTAGCGTCAATGTCGCCTTTGCTCAGCGCTTCGTTCGGCAGAACGTAATCGTTGAAGGTCACCAGTTCAACGTCCAGGCCATATTTCTCTTTAGCGATTTTCTGCGCGGCCTCAGCAACCTGCTGTTCTGCACCGACGATAACGCCTACTTTGATGTGGTTTGGATCTTTTTCGTCCTGACCGCAACCCACCAGTGCCAGCGAGCCAATCAGTGCGCCTACTGCTGCGAAGGTCTTAAATTTAAACGCCATGTTATATCCTTAACTCGTCGAGTTTGTGTTGTTTGTAACGTTATTTATGCGTAACAGCCCGGACGATACGATCGCCAGAGAATTGAATTAAGTAAACCAGCACAACCAGCAATACCAGAACGGTATTCATTACGGTAGCGTTATAGCCAATATAGCCGTACTGATATCCAATCTGGCCTAAACCGCCAGCACCTACGGCGCCTCCCATTGCGGAATAACCGACCAGGGTGATAAGCGTGATGGTTGCTGCGTTCACCAGCCCAGGCAGCGCCTCTGGCAGCAGAACTTTGCGAACGATCTGCATTGGCGTCGCACCCATAGCGCGGGAAGCTTCGATCAGGCCGGTTGGGATTTCCAGCAGGGCGTTTTCCACCATACGGGCGATAAACGGTGCCGCGCCAACGGTCAGCGGGACAATAGCTGCCTGCAAACCAATCGACGTCCCGACGATCACGCGAGTAAACGGAATCATCCACACCAGCAGAATAATGAACGGAATAGACCGGAAAATGTTCACCAGCGCAGAGAGCGTGCGATACAGCTTCGCGTTTTCAATAATTTGACCCGGGCGCGTAACGTACAGCAGCACGCCGACCGGCAGCCCAATCACAAAACCAAAGAAGCCCGATACGAAGGTCATTGCCAGCGTTTCCCAAACGCCGCGAACCAGTAGCCACATCATCGGCTCAGACATAACCCAGTACCTCTACTTTTACGTGATGTTCTTGCAGCCAGGCAATTGCCGCCTGGGTTTCTTCCTGTGTGCCGTGCATTTCCGTCAGCATAATGCCGAACTTCACGCCACCGGCGTAGTCCATCTGCGCGCTAATAATGTTGTTATTCACGTTAAAGCGACGCGCGGTTTCGGACAGCAGCGGTGCGTCAACGGACTGGCCCGTGAACTCCATGCGCAGCATCGGGACGCTGTCAGGCGTTGCGTCTGTTTTTAAACGTTCCAGATAATCTTCCGGAATATCCAGATGCAGTGTGGACTGAATGAACTGCTGAGCCAGCGGCGTTTTCGGGTGTGAGAAGACTTCACTCACCGTGTCCTGCTCAATCAGCTCACCGTTGCTGATGACCGCCACGCAGTCGCAGATGCGTTTCACTACATCCATTTCATGCGTAATAAGGAGAATCGTCAGGCCCAGGCGACGGTTAATGTCTTTTAACAGTTCCAGAATAGAGCGCGTGGTGGCCGGGTCTAACGCGCTGGTGGCTTCATCGCACAGCAGCACCTTAGGATTGCTTGCCAGCGCGCGGGCAATGGCCACACGCTGTTTTTGCCCACCGGACAGATTTGCCGGGTAGCTATCATGCTTGTCGCCCAGACCAACAAGGTCGAGCAGTTCGGTGACGCGACGCCTAACTTCTTCTTTCGGCGTGTTATCCAGCTCAAGCGGCAGGGCAACGTTGCCGAACACGGTGCGGGATGCCAGCAGGTTAAAGTGCTGGAAAATCATGCCAATCTGGCGACGCGCTTTGGTGAGTTCTTTTTCTGAGAGAGCGGTAAGCTCCTGGCCGCCAACTTCTACGCAGCCCTGGGTTGGGCGCTCAAGCAGGCTAACACAACGGATCAGCGTACTTTTACCCGCACCCGATGCGCCAATGACGCCATAAATCTGACCAGCAGGCACATGCAGGCTGACGTTGTTCAGCGCCTGAATGGTTCGGTTCCCCTGCTGGAACACTTTGGTGATATTGGAAAGTTTAATCATTAGATTATTTTTATCGTAAGTAAGTTAGCCGTGGCATTTTCTTCTGCCAGATACGGGGAATGACCGTAAACAAAATGGATGTTAAGGCATCCAGACGTCTAAATCAATCCACCTCTGTGCGATGAGCACTTTATTGCGCTGCGATTCATGAGATACTAGCTGAACAAGACTTTTTCAGGAGCAAACCGGTGGCAAAATCTGTACCCGCAATTTTTCTCGATCGTGACGGCACTATTAATGTGGATCACGGTTACGTCCATGAGATTGATGAGTTCGAGTTTATCGAGGGCGTAATAGATGCCATGCGCCAGTTGAAAGAGATGGGCTATGCGCTGGTGGTGGTGACTAACCAGTCCGGTATCGCCCGGGGTAAATTCACCGAAGCGCAATTCGAGACGCTGACGGAATGGATGGACTGGTCTCTGGCCGATCGTGGCGTCGATCTTGATGGCATCTATTATTGTCCGCATCACCCGCAGGGAAGTGTAGAGGCGTATCGTCAGACCTGTGATTGCCGTAAGCCACACCCGGGCATGTTTATCTCTGCACAGGAATTCCTGCACATTGATATGGCCGCATCTTATATGGTGGGCGATAAACTGGAAGATATGCAGGCAGCAGCGGCGGCAGGTGTAGGTACCAAGGTATTAGTGCGTACCGGTAAACCGGTCACCACAGAAGCAGAAAATGCAGCCGACTGGGTGATAACTAGTCTGGCAGAACTGCCAAAAGAGATTAAAAAGCACCAAAAATAAGGCGTTTTGGCGAAAAGGTGAGCGGTTGAAATAAAAATGCATTTTTCCGCTTGTCATTCCTCGGCGGCTCCCTATAATGCGCCTCCATCGACACGGCGGATGTGAATCACTTCACAGACAACCCGGTCGGTTGAAGAGAAAAAATCCTGAAATAACGGGTTGACTCTGAAAGAGGAAAGCGTAATATACGCCACCTCGCGACAGAGCGCTGAAGCGCGTCGCAACTGCTCTTTAACAATTTATCAGACAATCTGTGTGGGCACTCAAAGTGACATGGATTCTTAATGTCTTCGGACACTAAATGAATACCAAGTCTCAACGAGTGAACACGTAATTCATTACGAAGTTTAATTCATTGAGCATCAAACTTTTAAATTGAAGAGTTTGATCATGGCTCAGATTGAACGCTGGCGGCAGGCCTAACACATGCAAGTCGAACGGTAACAGGAAGCAGCTTGCTGCTTTGCTGACGAGTGGCGGACGGGTGAGTAATGTCTGGGAAACTGCCTGATGGAGGGGGATAACTACTGGAAACGGTAGCTAATACCGCATAACGTCGCAAGACCAAAGAGGGGGACCTTCGGGCCTCTTGCCATCGGATGTGCCCAGATGGGATTAGCTAGTAGGTGGGGTAACGGCTCACCTAGGCGACGATCCCTAGCTGGTCTGAGAGGATGACCAGCCACACTGGAACTGAGACACGGTCCAGACTCCTACGGGAGGCAGCAGTGGGGAATATTGCACAATGGGCGCAAGCCTGATGCAGCCATGCCGCGTGTATGAAGAAGGCCTTCGGGTTGTAAAGTACTTTCAGCGGGGAGGAAGGCGATAAGGTTAATAACCTTGCCGATTGACGTTACCCGCAGAAGAAGCACCGGCTAACTCCGTGCCAGCAGCCGCGGTAATACGGAGGGTGCAAGCGTTAATCGGAATTACTGGGCGTAAAGCGCACGCAGGCGGTCTGTCAAGTCGGATGTGAAATCCCCGGGCTCAACCTGGGAACTGCATTCGAAACTGGCAGGCTAGAGTCTTGTAGAGGGGGGTAGAATTCCAGGTGTAGCGGTGAAATGCGTAGAGATCTGGAGGAATACCGGTGGCGAAGGCGGCCCCCTGGACAAAGACTGACGCTCAGGTGCGAAAGCGTGGGGAGCAAACAGGATTAGATACCCTGGTAGTCCACGCCGTAAACGATGTCGACTTGGAGGTTGTGCCCTTGAGGCGTGGCTTCCGGAGCTAACGCGTTAAGTCGACCGCCTGGGGAGTACGGCCGCAAGGTTAAAACTCAAATGAATTGACGGGGGCCCGCACAAGCGGTGGAGCATGTGGTTTAATTCGATGCAACGCGAAGAACCTTACCTACTCTTGACATCCAGAGAACTTAGCAGAGATGCTTTGGTGCCTTCGGGAACTCTGAGACAGGTGCTGCATGGCTGTCGTCAGCTCGTGTTGTGAAATGTTGGGTTAAGTCCCGCAACGAGCGCAACCCTTATCCTTTGTTGCCAGCGGTTAGGCCGGGAACTCAAAGGAGACTGCCAGTGATAAACTGGAGGAAGGTGGGGATGACGTCAAGTCATCATGGCCCTTACGAGTAGGGCTACACACGTGCTACAATGGCGCATACAAAGAGAAGCGACCTCGCGAGAGCAAGCGGACCTCATAAAGTGCGTCGTAGTCCGGATTGGAGTCTGCAACTCGACTCCATGAAGTCGGAATCGCTAGTAATCGTGGATCAGAATGCCACGGTGAATACGTTCCCGGGCCTTGTACACACCGCCCGTCACACCATGGGAGTGGGTTGCAAAAGAAGTAGGTAGCTTAACCTTCGGGAGGGCGCTTACCACTTTGTGATTCATGACTGGGGTGAAGTCGTAACAAGGTAACCGTAGGGGAACCTGCGGTTGGATCACCTCCTTACCTTAAAGAACCTGCCTTTGTAGTGTCCACACAGATTGTCTGATGAAAAACAGCAGTAAAAAACCTCTACAGGCTTGTAGCTCAGGTGGTTAGAGCGCACCCCTGATAAGGGTGAGGTCGGTGGTTCAAGTCCACTCAGGCCTACCAAATTTTTGCTGATGCTGCGTTGCGGCGACATTCACATACATAAGTATGCTTCGTGTCACCACGCCTTGCCTCAACAAAAATTACCGGTACAGAGGTGACTACGATGGGGCTATAGCTCAGCTGGGAGAGCGCCTGCCTTGCACGCAGGAGGTCTGCGGTTCGATCCCGCATAGCTCCACCATCTTTTACTGCGAACACAAGAAAACTTCAGAGTGAACCTGAAAAGGTGCACTGCGAAGTTTTGCTCTTTAAAAATCTGGATCAAGCTGAAAATTGAAACGACACACAGCTCATGTGTGTTCGAGTCTCTCAAATTTTCGCAATCAGAAGTGAAACATCTTCGGGTTGTGAGGTTAAGCGACTAAGCGTACACGGTGGATGCCCTGGCAGTCAGAGGCGATGAAGGACGTGCTAATCTGCGAAAAGCGCCGGCGAGGTGATATGAACCTTTGACCCGGCGATGTCCGAATGGGGAAACCCAGTGCAATCCGTTGCACTATCGTTAACTGAATACATAGGTTAACGAGGCGAACCGGGGGAACTGAAACATCTAAGTACCCCGAGGAAAAGAAATCAACCGAGATTCCCCCAGTAGCGGCGAGCGAACGGGGAGCAGCCCGGAGTCTGAATCAGCTTGTGTGTTAGTGGAACGGTCTGGAAAGTCCGACGGTACAGGGTGATAGTCCCGTACACGAAAATGCACATGCTGTGAACTCGAAGAGTAGGGCGGGACACGTGGTATCCTGTCTGAATATGGGGGGACCATCCTCCAAGGCTAAATACTCCTGACTGACCGATAGTGAACCAGTACCGTGAGGGAAAGGCGAAAAGAACCCCGGCGAGGGGAGTGAAAAAGAACCTGAAACCGTGTACGTACAAGCAGTGGGAGCCTCTTTATGGGGTGACTGCGTACCTTTTGTATAATGGGTCAGCGACTTATATTCTGTAGCAAGGTTAACCGTATAGGGGAGCCAAAGGGAAACCGAGTCTTAACTGGGCGTTAAGTTGCAGGGTATAGACCCGAAACCCGGTGATCTAGCCATGGGCAGGTTGAAGGTTGGGTAACACTAACTGGAGGACCGAACCGACTAATGTTGAAAAATTAGCGGATGACCTGTGGCTGGGGGTGAAAGGCCAATCAAACCGGGAGATAGCTGGTTCTCCCCGAAAGCTATTTAGGTAGCGCCTCGTGAACTCATCTTCGGGGGTAGAGCACTGTTTCGGCTAGGGGGCCATCCCGGCTTACCAACCCGATGCAAACTACGAATACCGAAGAATGTTATCACGGGAGACACACGGCGGGTGCTAACGTCCGTCGTGAAGAGGGAAACAACCCAGACCGCCAGCTAAGGTCCCAAAGTCATGGTTAAGTGGGAAACGATGTGGGAAGGCACAGACAGCCAGGATGTTGGCTTAGAAGCAGCCATCATTTAAAGAAAGCGTAATAGCTCACTGGTCGAGTCGGCCTGCGCGGAAGATGTAACGGGGCTAAACCATGCACCGAAGCTGCGGCAGCGACACTATGTGTTGTTGGGTAGGGGAGCGTTCTGTAAGCCGTTGAAGGTGTGCTGTGAGGCATGCTGGAGGTATCAGAAGTGCGAATGCTGACATAAGTAACGATAAAGCGGGTGAAAAGCCCGCTCGCCGGAAGACCAAGGGTTCCTGTCCAACGTTAATCGGGGCAGGGTGAGTCGACCCCTAAGGCGAGGCCGAAAGGCGTAGTCGATGGGAAACAGGTTAATATTCCTGTACTTGGTGTTACTGCGAAGGGGGGACGGAGAAGGCTATGTCAGCCGGGCGACGGTTGTCCCGGTTTAAGCATGTAGGCGGAGGTTCCAGGTAAATCCGGTACCTTATTAACGCTGAGGTGTGATGACGAGGCACTACGGTGCTGAAGTGATAAATGCCCTGCTTCCAGGAAAAGCCTCTAAGCATCAGGTAACACGAAATCGTACCCCAAACCGACACAGGTGGTCAGGTAGAGAATACCAAGGCGCTTGAGAGAACTCGGGTGAAGGAACTAGGCAAAATGGTGCCGTAACTTCGGGAGAAGGCACGCTGATGTGTAGGTGAAGCCCCTGCGGGTGGAGCTGAAATCAGTCGAAGATACCAGCTGGCTGCAACTGTTTATTAAAAACACAGCACTGTGCAAACACGAAAGTGGACGTATACGGTGTGACGCCTGCCCGGTGCCGGAAGGTTAATTGATGGGGTTAGCGGCAACGCGAAGCTCTTGATCGAAGCCCCGGTAAACGGCGGCCGTAACTATAACGGTCCTAAGGTAGCGAAATTCCTTGTCGGGTAAGTTCCGACCTGCACGAATGGCGTAATGATGGCCAGGCTGTCTCCACCCGAGACTCAGTGAAATTGAACTCGCTGTGAAGATGCAGTGTACCCGCGGCAAGACGGAAAGACCCCGTGAACCTTTACTATAGCTTGACACTGAACACTGGTCCTTGATGTGTAGGATAGGTGGGAGGCTTTGAAGCGTGGACGCCAGTCTGCGTGGAGCCAACCTTGAAATACCACCCTTTAATGGCTGGTGTTCTAACGTAGACCCGTAATCCGGGTTGCGGACAGTGTCTGGTGGGTAGTTTGACTGGGGCGGTCTCCTCCCAAAGAGTAACGGAGGAGCACGAAGGTTGGCTAATCCTGGTCGGACATCAGGAGGTTAGTGCAATGGCATAAGCCAGCTTGACTGCGAGCGTGACGGCGCGAGCAGGTGCGAAAGCAGGTCATAGTGATCCGGTGGTTCTGAATGGAAGGGCCATCGCTCAACGGATAAAAGGTACTCCGGGGATAACAGGCTGATACCGCCCAAGAGTTCATATCGACGGCGGTGTTTGGCACCTCGATGTCGGCTCATCACATCCTGGGGCTGAAGTAGGTCCCAAGGGTATGGCTGTTCGCCATTTAAAGTGGTACGCGAGCTGGGTTTAGAACGTCGTGAGACAGTTCGGTCCCTATCTGCCGTGGGCGCTGGAGAATTGAGGGGGGCTGCTCCTAGTACGAGAGGACCGGAGTGGACGCATCACTGGTGTTCGGGTTGTCATGCCAATGGCACTGCCCGGTAGCTAAATGCGGAAGAGATAAGTGCTGAAAGCATCTAAGCACGAAACTTGCCCCGAGATGAGTTCTCCCTGAGACCTTGAGTCTCCTGAAGGAACGTTAAAGACGATGACGTTGATAGGTCGGGTGTGTAAGCGCAGCGATGCGTTGAGCTAACCGATACTAATGAACCGTGAGGCTTAACCTTACAACGCCGAAGGTGTTTTGGCGAAGAGACAGACACGATTTTCAGCTTAGATTCAGAGTCCGAAGGATTTTGCGCTGAGACAAGGCGGCAAACGAAGGAAAGGAAGGAGCATACTGAGGTATGTGACTGACTTTACGAGAGCAGCCAACGCAGTATCAGTGCGAAAGACACAGGACAGAGCACAAGAATTTGCCTGGCGGCTGTAGCGCGGTGGTCCCACCTGACCCCATGCCGAACTCAGAAGTGAAACGCCGTAGCGCCGATGGTAGTGTGGGGTCTCCCCATGTGAGAGTAGGGAACTGCCAGGCATCAAATTAAGTAGTAAGCCGGTGCATTAATCCGGTGGTTACAGAAGTATTCGGTGGAGCGGTAGTTCAGTCGGTTAGAATACCTGCCTGTCACGCAGGGGGTCGCGGGTTCGAGTCCCGTCCGTTCCGCCACTTATTAAAAGCCCTGAGCTAACGCTCAGGGCTTTTTTCTTATCTGTCGTTTGATTGTTGCGAAATTAGCAAAAATCCTCTGCGGTTCACGATCTTTTTCGGCATAACAACTACAGCGATAATTCTCCTCAGTTTATGAACATAACGATTGAGGAATCATATGACTATCCCTGCACTGGGTCTGGGCACTTTCCGCCTGAAAGACGACGTTGTTATCGCATCTGTTAAAACCGCACTTGAGTTGGGCTATCGTGCTATTGATACGGCGCAGATTTATGATAACGAAGCTGCCGTAGGCCAGGCCATCGAAGAGAGTGGCGTACCGCGCGACGAACTTTTCATCACCACTAAAATCTGGATTGAGAATCTCAGCCAAGACAAGCTGATCCCAAGCCTGAAGGAAAGTCTGAGAAAGCTGCGTACTGACTATGTTGATCTGACGCTGATCCACTGGCCATCACCTGACGATGCCGTCTCTGTGGAGGAGTTCATGCAGGCGCTGCTGGAAGCGAAAGAGCAGGGCTTAACGCGTAAAATTGGCATCTCTAACTTCACCATCCCGTTGATGGAAAGGGCGATTGCTGTAGTGGGTAAAGAGAATATTGCCACCAACCAGGTTGAACTCTCTCCTTACCTGCAAAACCGCAAAGTCGTGGACTGGGCGAAACAGCATGGTATTCACATCACCTCGTACATGACGCTGGCATATGGTAAGGCGCTGAAAGATGAAGTGATTGCACGTATCGCTGAAAAACACAATGCGACAGCCGCACAGGTGATCCTGGCATGGGCGATGGGTGAGGGCTATGCCGTGATCCCGTCTTCAACCAAACGTGAAAACCTGGCAAGTAACCTGTTAGCGCGGGATCTCCAGCTTGATGATGAAGATAAAAACGCGATCGCTGCACTGGAATGCAACGATCGTCTGGTCAGCCCGGAAGGGTTAGCACCAGACTGGGATTAATAAAAGCCCTTCCTCTGTACCCTTAAACCCTCACACAGCTCCTCCGGGAGCTGTTTTGTTCGCTAAGGAAGTCGATAAAAGCGCGTATGCGCGTACTTACCGCTCTGTCACTGTAATACACTGCGCTAAAAGGCATCTCTACAGGTAAGCGTTTGTCAGCCATCAGTTCCACAAGCTGACCCGCAGCTATTTCCTTATCAATCATATAGTCTGATAAACAGGCGATCCCATTTCCTTCAAGACAAAGCTGTTTCAGCGTTTCTCCGCTATTAGACGAAAGTCCGCAAGTGATCTCATGAAGTTGTCCGTCATGACAGGCCACGGGCCAGGTGTTCAGCGAGACAGGTTCCGTAAAGCCCAGGCACAGGTGCTGCTTCAGCTCCTCAACGGTCTCCGGTTTGCCATGCTCTGCAATATATTGCGGTGACGCGATAATTTTGCGGTAGCTGGTGAACAGTGGGCGAGCGCGTAAACTTGAATCCGTCAGGGTTCCCGCGCGGATCGCCACATCAACTTTACGCTCAATCAGGTTAATAAACGTCTCTGAAGAGACCAGGGACAGAGTCATCTCCGGATAACGTTCCCGGAATGGCTTGATTAATGGCATCAGAAAATGAAGCACAACCGGCGTCGCCGCATCAATGCGTAGCAATCCACGCGGAGTGCTACGCGACTCCATTATTTCCGTCTCAGCTGCCGCCATCTCCTGCAAAACGGATTGTACGCGGCGAAAATAACGTTCACCTTCTTCCGTCAGGCTGAGCTGTCGCGTTGTTCTGTTGAGCAGACTTACCCCGAGCTTCATCTCCAGCTTTTTCACCGAGCGGCTGATGGCGGAGTTCGCCTGCCCGAGCTGTTCAGCCGCACGGCTGAAGCTGCCGCTTTCAACAACGGCAACAAAGATAGTCAGTTCTTCCGATGTGGCTTTCATTATTGCATCATCCGCAAAATTCTATTGAAATTCTAACCATTTTTGTTATTTAAACACTGGCGCATACTGCCTGTCATCTTAATCCTGAAGAGACGGAGTATTTATGCCACTGGCGCTTCTTGCCCTGACGATCAGTGCCTTCGCAATTGGCACGACCGAATTTGTAATTGTAGGACTTGTTCCCACCATTGCTGAACAACTCGCCATTTCGCTGCCTTCTGCCGGGCTGCTGGTATCTATTTACGCGTTAGGCGTCGCTGTTGGGGCGCCTGTGCTGACCGCACTGACTGGACGCTTTCCACGTAAACAACTGTTAGTTGCCCTGATGGTGCTCTTCACCGCCGGCAATATTCTGGCGTGGCAGGCTCCGGACTACACTACCCTGGTCATTGCCCGTTTGCTGACTGGCCTCGCGCACGGTGTCTTCTTCTCCATCGGTTCCACGATTGCAACCAGCCTGGTGCCAAAAGAGAAAGCGGCGTCAGCCATTGCGATTATGTTTGGCGGCTTAACCGTCGCGCTGGTCACCGGCGTGCCGTTAGGAACGTTTATTGGGCAACATTTTGGCTGGCGAGAAACCTTCCTTGCTGTATCGCTGTTGGGCGTAATTGCTCTGGTAGCCAGCCTGCTGCTGGTGCCCTCCAGTATTCCGGTGCGCGCGAGCGCCAGCCTGAGCGATCAGGTTAAGGTTCTGACACACCCGCGCCTGCTGCTGATCTATGCCGTTACGGCTCTGGGTTATGGAGGTGTGTTCACTGCGTTCACTTTCCTTGCACCGATGATGCAGGAACTGGCTGGTTTTTCTCCGGGCGCAGTGAGCTGGATTTTACTGGGCTACGGTATCTCCGTCGCAATCGGCAATATCTGGGGCGGCAAGCTTGCAGATAAGCATGGTGCGGTACCGGCGCTAAAATTTATCTTCGCCGCGCTGGTTGTCCTGCTGATGATTTTCCAGTTCACCGCGTCGATACAATACGCAGCGCTGGTAACTGTGTTGGTTATGGGAATATTCGCGTTTGGTAACGTACCGGGATTGCAGGTCTATGTTGTACAGAAAGCCGAACGCTATACGCCCAATGCGGTGGATGTCGCATCCGGCCTGAATATCGCCGCATTCAATATCGGTATCGCACTCGGATCGGTTATCGGCGGGCAGACGGTTGAACACGTTGGATTAACCCAAACGCCATGGATTGGTGCGGTAATTGTGCTTGTCGCTTTCCTGCTTATTGGTCTGAGTGGACGACTTGATAAACCCGCTCGTATCGCGCTTGGATAAGTATCAGTAAGTGCTTGCTTACAAAACTGGAAAGCGGTTTCTCTGTAATTGCGTTGAAAGTGTGACCTAAAATCCCTATAACATTAGAACCAGTCCGTTTTCCGGGCTGGTTCATGTTACAGAGGTCGTTTCCAAAAGTGCGAAAAAATACCTATGCCATGCGTTATGTTGCCGGAATGCCCGCGGAGAGGATCTTGCCTCCGGGGTCGTTTGCGAGCCTGGGTCAGGCATTACCAGCGGGCACGCCATTAAGCAGTGACGAAAAAATTCGCGTACTGGTGTGGAACATCTTTAAACAACAGCGTGCGGAGTGGTTATCCGTACTTAAAAATTTTGGTAAAGATGCGCATCTGGTTCTGTTACAGGAGGCGCAAACCACGCCTGAGCTGGTCAGGTTTGCAACGACAAACTATCTTGCAGCCGATCAGGTGCCTGCCTTTGTTCTGCCACAGCATCCTTCTGGGGTGATGACCCTTTCAGCCGCACATCCGGTCTATTGCTGCCCGCTGCGTGAACGTGAGCCAATCCTGCGTCTGGCAAAATCGGCGCTGGTCACGGTCTATCCGTTGCCCGACACCCGCCTGCTGATGGTGGTAAACATTCATGCGGTGAACTTCAGCCTGGGTGTTGATGTGTACAGTAAGCAGTTACTACCCATTGGCGATCAGATTGCTCATCACAGTGGGCCGATCATTATGGCCGGGGACTTCAATGCCTGGAGCCGTCCGCGTATGAACGCGTTGTACCGCTTCGCGCGTGAAATGTCGCTGCGTGAAGTTCGTTTTAACGATGACCAGCGCAAGAAAGCGTTTGGTCGTCCTCTCGATTTTGTATTCTATCGGGGTTTAAGCGTGCACGACGCCTCCGTTCTGGTGACGCGCGCCTCCGATCATAATCCTCTACTAGTTGAATTCAGTCCCGGCAAACCTGATAAATAATGGTGCGTCAGGTCTGCCGTGGGGCAGGCCTGTGCGGGTGCTGCCCTTTATTTTTTAACCCATAAAAGGACAGCAACATGACAACAACACACTCCCATCATGACAACGTCGAAAAACAGTTTGGTTCTCAGGCAAGTGCCTACCTGAGCAGCGCCGTGCACGCCTCTGGCCGCGATCTGGTACGTCTCGGCGAACGGCTCGCCGCGTTTCCTGACGCGCACATGCTGGACTTAGGCTGCGGGGCGGGGCACGCCAGTTTTACCGCCGCACAGCAGGTTGCTCAGGTGACGGCATATGACTTATCGAGCCAGATGCTGGATGTGGTTGCTGAAGCGGCGAAAGCGAAAGGGCTGAATAACGTCACGACGCGCCAGGGCTACGCTGAATCTTTACCCTTTGAGGATGCGTCGTTTGAGGTTGTGATTAGCCGTTACTCTGCACATCACTGGCATGATGTGGGGCAGGCATTACGGGAAGTGAAACGCGTGCTCAAACCGGGCGGAATCTTCATCATCATGGACGTGATGTCTCCCGGACATCCGGTACGAAATATCTGGCTCCAGACGGTTGAAGCGCTGCGTGATACCTCGCACGTGCAAAACTACTCCAGTGGAGAGTGGCTTACGTTTATCACCGAAGCCGGCTTGATTTCACGCTCATTGATAACCGACCGTTTGCCGCTGGAGTTCACATCATGGATTGCACGGATGCGCACACCCGAGGCATTGACTCAGGCGATCCGATTGTATCAGGAGAGCGCCTCTGCTGACGTGAAGGCGTACTTTGAACTGCATGATGATGGTTCGTTTACCAGCGACACCATTATGGCTGAAGCGCAAAAAGCGGGATAAATAAAAAAGGCACCGAGGGGAATCGGTGCCTTTTTAACAAGCGATCGTACTATCAGGAATCTGGCGTAGCGCTGTTTTTCACAAACAACGTCAGCTGGTCGCCAGGTTGCAGGTTGTCAGTATCGTTGTTCCAGCGCATCACATCTTTGATGTTTACGCCGTGACGCTTAGCAATACTGGACAGCGAGTCGCCTTTACGTACGCGATAGGTAATGCTATCGCTGTTTTTAGCGAGACGCTGTGCGCTGCTACCTGCACCTACGGTCAGCGTTTGACCCACTTTCAGACCAGATCCGCGCAGATTATTCCACTGCTGGAGATCTTTCGCATTCACGCCAAGACGTGATGCAATACCTGAAAGCGTATCACCTGAACGCACCTTATAGCTGCGGCTGCTTACAGGCGACGTATCAGCGATCAGCGTGGACTGAACGGCTGCAATTTCACCCGAAGCTAAAGACTCTCGTAACTGTTCCGCATGTTTCTGCGGAACCATCACATAGCCAGGGCCACTAGCGCCCAGCGTGGAGCCTTTAACACCTGCATTAAAGGTTTTAAGCTTACTTACCGACATACCCGTCATATCGGCAACCTGTTGAATATCAACCGGGCTGCTGAGGCGGACACGCGCCAGTGCACGACTTTCGTCTGGTGTTGGCAGTTGTACACCGTAACGTTTGCTGTTCTTGAGAATATCGCCCAGTGCCAGCATTTTCGGTACGTAAATCTTTGTTTCCTGTGGCAGTGAGAGCGACCAGAAGTCTGTGGGTTTTCCACGCGCTTTATTCGCTTTCATTGCCTTCAGTACACGACCTTCACCACTGTTATACGCCGCGACGGTCAATAACCAGTCGCCGTCAAACATCTTGTTCAGACGTTGCATCATGTCGAGAGCGGCTGTCGTTGAAGCGACAACATCACGACGCGCATCGTAGTTGCGGGTCTGCTTTAAACCATAATTTCGCCCTGTGCTCGGAATGATCTGCCAGATGCCTGCTGCATTGGCGCCAGACGTCGCGTGCGGGTCAAAAGCGCTCTCCACTATGGGTAGTAGTACCAGTTCCATAGGCATGTTACGTTTCTTAACTTGCCCGGCTATCCAGTACATATACGGCTCTGCCCGTAATGTTACATCGTGGAGATAGCTCTTATTTCTCAAATACTTCTGTTTCTGTTCGCGAATCCGGCTGTTTTCCGGAATTCCCATCTTTAGCTCGTCGCCAATAGAGGCCCACAAGTCTTGTTCCTGCGCGAAGGATGTCCCATCGTCCAACCATCGCGCCTGACTCGTAAACTTCCCTGCTTCCCCTTGACCAGCCGCAGAAAGGCTCTGTGCGTGCTGTTGTACGTTGCTGCCGTTTTGTGACTGGCAACCTACAAGCAGGACAGAGGCGAGTAATATCGCTTTTGCCTTCATGTGTGTGTCAATAGTTGCTTAAAAGACGAGCGATGATAACGGCGAAATTTTGAAAAGGCAACCCGCAATTATCTGAAGTTATCTTTCTTTGACCTTAACCATGCAAATCGCGCTTCAGGTTGTAACAAATTTGTTTCTTTATTAATTTTATTAATTAAATCAACATCATCAGTTCTTAAAAATAAATTTATTTGTCGCTCATTTTTCAGAATTACGGGGAGTGTTTTTTGGTTTTTTGCACGTAACTCCTTCACTTTCTGGTAATAATCCTGAATCGCCCGATCCTCAGGCAGCACGCTTGCAGCAAACTTCATATTCCCTAATGTATACTCATGTGCGCAACAAATTACGGTTTCGGCTGGCAGCGCATTAATTTTTTGTAAAGATTGATACATCTGTTCTGGCGTGCCTTCAAACAGCCTTCCACAGCCGCCAGAAAACAGCGTGTCGCCACAAAACAGATAAGGTTTGCTGTAGAAACAGAGATGCCCGGAAGTGTGACCTGGCGTAGCAAATACGGAAAACTCCCACCCGAGGATGAGGATACTTTCGCCTTCTTCGACAACTTGCGTTGTACCCTTATCCTGTGTCTCTGCTGGTCCGTAGACGGGTAGATGGGGATAGCGTGCAAGGAGATCGGGAACACCGCCGACATGATCGTGATGGTGATGGGTAAGAAGGATCGCCTCCGGCTGCCAGCCGTTTTCTTTAATCGCGTGCAGGATCGGTGCGGATTCGCCTGGATCAACAATGATGCATCTGCGATCGTCGTCGACTAAAACCCAGATGTAATTGTCCTGAAAGGCGGAAATACTGATAAGATTCATGCATTACCTCTTATAGCGTGGCGGGTGTTTTGATGAAACCGGCAAGGATACCTCAGACTGTCGCACCACCGGAACGTTGGGCAGAGTTGCCCTGGGGTGAATATTATCGCGAGGCCTTAGAACTTCAGCTTAAACCCTGGCTCGCGAAAATGTATGGTTTTCACCTGCTTAAGATTGGCAATCTGAGCGCAGAAATCAATACCGAAAGCTGCGCTATCTCGCATCAGGTCAGCGTATCGCTTAATGGCTCCCCGGTTCAGGTGAAAGCGGATCCGCTGCATTTGCCGTTTGCGGAAAAATCCATTGATGCCTGTCTGCTCGCCCACACGCTGCCCTGGTGTAGCGATCCCCATCGTCTGCTGCGGGAAGCCGACCGCGTTTTGATTGATGACGGCTGGCTGATCCTGAGCGGTTTTAATCCGCTGAGTCTGATGGGGCTACGTAAACTGACGCCCGTTCTGCGTCGCACGCCGCCTTATAACAGCAGGATGTTTACCATGATGCGCCAGCTGGACTGGCTTTCACTGTTAAATTTCGAAGTGCTAAGCTACGGGGGTTTTCAGGTCATCCCCTGGACGCGTAAAGGCGGGGTCTTATTAAGCACCCATTTACCCGCGCTGGGCTGCATGCAATTTATTGTCGCGCGTAAGAGGACGATCCCCCTTACGCTCAACCCGATGAAGCAAAGCAAATCAAAAACGCGGATCCGCCAGACCGTGGGGGCCACGCGGCAGTACAAAAAACCGTGATCAGGATTCAGGTTGATAACCTGCATCCTCATGGGTCGGGTTGGATGCCGCCGCGCGAGCCAGCTCGTCACAGCGTTCGTTTTCAGGATGACCGGCGTGCCCCTTTACCCACTCCCATTTGATTTCGTGCTGACCGAGGGCGGCATCAAGACGCTTCCAGAGATCGACATTCTTGACGGGTTTTTTCTCTGCCGTTTTCCAGCCCCGCTTTTTCCAGTTGTGGATCCATTGGGTAATGCCCTGGCGGACATACTGGCTGTCGGTACTCAGCACCACGTCACAATGTTCTTTTAACGCTTCCAGCGCCACGATGGCCGCCATCAACTCCATGCGGTTGTTGGTGGTCAGGAAATAGCCTTCACTAAATGTTTTTTCATGCTGACGATAGCGCATAATGGCGCCATAGCCGCCGGGCCCTGGGTTACCGAGACAAGATCCATCGGTGAAAATTTCTACCTGTTTACGCATCTCTGGTAGACTTCCTGTATTTGAAACGTTCAGTAAAACGATAAGTCTGACATAAATGACCGCTATGAGCACTGCAATTACTCGCCAGATTGTTCTTGATACCGAAACCACCGGTATGAACCAGATTGGCGCCCACTACGAAGGGCACAAAATCATTGAGATTGGTGCCGTTGAAGTGGTGAACCGTCGCCTTACGGGCAACAACTTCCACGTTTACCTTAAACCCGATCGGCTGGTGGACCCGGAAGCGTTCGGCGTTCACGGAATTGCCGATGAGTTTTTGCTGGATAAGCCCACCTTTGCCGACGTCGCAGATGAATTTCTCGACTACATCAGAGGTGCGGAACTTGTCATTCATAACGCGTCGTTCGATATCGGCTTTATGGACTATGAGTTCAGCAAGCTCAACCGTGATATTCCGAAGACGAATACGTTCTGTAAAGTCACGGATAGCCTGGCGCTGGCAAGGAAGATGTTCCCCGGCAAGCGTAACAGCCTTGATGCCCTGTGCTCTCGCTATGAGATAGACAACACCAAGCGAACGCTGCACGGCGCGTTGCTCGATGCCCAGATCCTGGCCGATGTCTACCTGACCATGACCGGCGGGCAAACGTCGATGAAATTCAGTATGGAAAATGAATCCCAGCAGACGCGGGATGAAGGGGGAATTCAGCGTATTGTGCGTCAGGCGAATCGCCTGCGGGTTGTTTTAGCCAGTGATGAAGAACTGATGAACCATGAATCTCGTCTCGATTTAGTGCAGAAGAAGGGCGGAAGCTGTCTGTGGCGCACGTGAAAATGTGCCGAAACGTTTGTTAAATCACCGTTTGGGTGAATTTTGCAGCAAACGATTCAAAACCTGAGAAAAAGCGTTGACGAGTTCAGAGGCAAACCGTAATATTCGCCTCGTTCCCCAAACGGGAACAGTGGAGCGGTAGTTCAGTCGGTTAGAATACCTGCCTGTCACGCAGGGGGTCGCGGGTTCGAGTCCCGTCCGTTCCGCCACTATTCAGAAAGCCTGAGTCAGAAATGATTCAGGCTTTCGTCGTTTTATAGTCCCTCGAATATTGTTTATTCCTCTTTTTATTTTCATTAACAAAAAGTTAATAAGTACGGTGCATTTTATTAACAAATGCACGATTTTAGTGCATTATTTGCACTGTTTTTGTGCGTTTTTTGCTCACCCTTACCTTCGCGCCCATCTTCTTATGTAATAATTATGTAAAATAATTGGTAGGAAATCATTCGGTTACCGATCATTTTTCAGAAAATTAACGAACCAATACGCTATTGGTTCGTTAATTGCTTAATCACTAGCACGTTAAGTTCTGCGTCATATCAATAACTTATTATTAATAAAAATAAAGCAATGATGAAAGCGAGCGAACCAATATGGAAAAGCCTTCACGGTTTTTAGCTAATTCCAGTACCGCGCTTGAGCAGCTGCGCGGGCTTATCAACCAGCACGAGTCAACACCAGGCATTCCGCTGCCCACTGAACGTGAGCTGTCGGACACTCTCGGCGTAGGCCGACGTGAAGTGCGTCGCGCGCTGGACGTGCTGGAAGAGGAAGGGCGTATCTGGCGCAAGCAGGGCAAGGGTACCTTCATTGGTCCATCTGCCCCGGTTGAGCCGTTGGCGCTTCAGGGATTGGTTCAGCAAACCAACCTGCTGGAAGTCATGGAAGCTCGACTACAGCTCGAACCCGGCTTAGCCCGACTTGCGGCACTGCGTGCCACCAGGGAAAACCTCGCGCTCATGCAGCGTATGCTGGAACGCATTAATAAGGTCAGCCCGGATGACCGCGATCTCAACGAACTGTGGGATAGCGCCTTCCACCGCGCCATTGCGGAGGCAGCAGGTAACCGCCTGATGCTTGGGCTTTTTGATGCGATAGATGCCGTCCGCCGGGAGCCTGGCTGGCAGCATTTACGCGAACTTGCCCGCACCCCTGAACGTGTCGATAGCTACAACGACCACCATCACAAAATCATGTCAGCGATTATTCATCGCCAGCCTAACGAAGCAGCTGCCGCCATGCGCGAACACCTGCTCAGCCTGCAAACCGCCCTGATTCAGGCTATTCACCTTGAGGACGATTCCACGCTATGACGACGATACCCTTTAAGGACTCCACGCCCGTACTGCGGCTGCAAAACCTCAACGTTAAATTCGCGGGCTCGCCGGTGAGCGTGCTCGACGATATCTCGCTGACGGTCAGGGCGGGAGAAACGCTGGCGCTGGTAGGCGAGTCCGGCTGCGGTAAAAGCATCACTTCCCTGGCGCTGATGGGGTTATTACCTGCCAGCGCCCGGATCGTCAGCGGGGAGATGAATTTCCGCCGCCAGGATCTGCGCAAGCTCTCGCCGCGGGAGTATGCCGATCTGCGCGGCAGCGAGCTGGCGATGATATTCCAGGAGCCCATGACCTCGCTCAACCCGGCCTTCACGCTTGGCGATCAGCTCAGTGAAGCGGTGATGCGCCATCAAACGATCTCCCGGGCTGAGGCGATGACGGTTGCGCTACAGATCCTGGAGAAGGTGCAGATCCCGGCAGCAGAGATGCGCCTTAAGGCTTACCCGCATCAGCTTTCCGGCGGTATGCGCCAGCGCGTGATGATTGCGATGGCGCTGATAAACCATCCCAAACTACTCATTGCTGACGAACCCACTACCGCTCTGGACGTGACCATTCAGGCGCAAATTCTCTCCCTGCTCAATACTTTAAAAGAAGAAACGGGCACGGCGGTGCTGATGATCACCCACGATTTAGGCGTGGTGGCTGAAGTCGCGCAGCAGGTGGCGGTGATGTATGCCGGACAGGTAGTGGAGCAGGGGAGTGTTGAAGCCCTGTTTGCCGATCCGCAGCACCCCTATACCATTGGCCTTATGGGTTCCCTTCCTTCTATGGGTGCGCGTAAAGGCCAGCTATCAACTATTCCCGGATCGGTCCCGCTGCCGGAATCCATGCCTCAAGGCTGCCGCTTTGCCACCCGATGTCCCTTCGCGCAGACGCGCTGTCATGCTGAAAAACCACCGCTCACTACGCTTGGTACGGGCCATCAGGTTGCCTGCTTCCGCGTGCCGCTCGAACACCACATTGCCCTGGGAGAGACCGCATGACCATGCCCATTCTTGAAGCCCGCGATCTGAGCAAGCTTTTCCCCGGCCCGAAAAAACTGTTTACGCCGGCCCGCTTTGTCACCGCTGTCGACCGAGTTTCGATGTCGGTGATGCCTGGCGAAACGCTGGCAATTGTCGGCGAGTCGGGTTCCGGGAAATCCACCCTTGGTCGTCTGCTGCTGCGCCTGCTGGGCGCCAGCGAAGGGCGGGTATTTTATCAGGGTGAGGAGATCACCCACGCCTCGGGCGCCCGTCTGAACCAGCTCCGGCGTGAGCTACAGATCATCTTTCAGGATCCCTTCGCTTCGCTGAACCCGCGCATGACGGTGGAGCAAATTGTCGGTGAGCCGCTGTGGCTGCACCAGAACATGAAAAAAACGGATCGCCAGTACCGCGTCTCCGAGCTACTCAGGACGGTCGGCTTGCCCTCAGCCTGGGCCGGGCGTTATCCACACGAATTTTCCGGCGGGCAGCGTCAGCGTATCGGCATTGCGCGCGCGCTGGCGTCAGGCCCAAAGCTGCTGCTGGGTGATGAGCCGGTTTCTGCGCTGGACGTTTCCGTTCAGGCACAGGTGGTTAATTTACTGGAAAGCCTGAAGCACCAGTTGGGGCTAACGATGGTGATCGTCGCCCACGGGCTGGCGGTTATCCGTCATATGAGCGACCGCGTGGCGGTAATGTATCTTGGGCAAATCGTCGAGCTGGCCACCGTCGACGACATCTTCGACGCACCGTTGCATCCTTATACCCAGGCGTTGATTGCCTCAGCGCCGCAAATGCAGCCAGGCGTAGCGCGGGATACGCCGCTGTTGCAGGGTGATTTACCGAACCCGGCTAACCCGCCGTCCGGCTGCCGTTTCCACACCCGTTGCCCCTACGTTACAGATGAATGCCGCCAGATCGAGCCGATTAATCAGGTGCTCGACGGCGGACGTCAGGTTGCTTGCCATCGCTGGCAGGAGATCAATCGCGATCGCAGCGTTATCCAGATCGCACCGCCATCCGCCGCTTTTCTGCGCCGCCGCGCGCTGTTTGAACACGCGGCCACTCACTCCTCCCTTCCTTCAAGGAACTCATGATAATGACAATGCGTAATTCTCTTTTGACCGTACTGGGAAGTGTTATGTTGCTTGGCGCGGCGCTGCCCGCCCATTCTGAAAGCGTGCTGCGGATCGGCCTGGGGGCCGACCCGGATATGCTCGACCCGCATCTGGCGCGCACCTACTATGGCCGTTTCGTGTTTGCCTCCCTGTGCGACAGGCTGGTGGACGTCGACGAGCACCTGAAAGTGGTGCCGGGTCTGGCAAAATCCTGGGCCTGGAGCGAAGATGGCAAAACGCTGACTATGGATCTACGCGAAGGTGTGACCTTCCACGACGGTGAAAAATTTGATGCCGCTGCGGCAAAATACAACCTCGACCGCGCCCTGACCCTCAAAGGCTCCCTGCGTAAAAGCGAGATCTCATCCGTTGAATCGGTCGAGGTCACCGGCCCGATGCAGATTGCGCTGCACCTGAAAACACCGGATGCCGCGCTGCTAATGCAGCTCACCGACCGCGCGGGCGCGATGATGGCACCCGATGCGGCGAAAAAGCCTGACTTTGCCGCCCATCCCGTCTGCTCCGGTCCATACAAATTCGACAGCCGCGTGTCGCAGGACCGCATCGTTCTGACCCGCTTCGACAACTACTGGAACAAAGACGCCTATCACTTCGACAAAATCATCTATCTGCCGATCCCGGATGCCTCCGTGCGTCTCGCGAACCTGCGCGCGGGCGATCTCGACCTGACCGAAGGCATTGCCGCCAGCGACGTCAAAACCGTCGAAGCCGACAGCAAGCTGGCGCTGGCGAAGGTCACCGGTCTGGGGTATCAGGGGATCACCTTCAATATTAACAACGGCAAGGTGCCGGCCAACGATCCGTTCAAAGATGCCCGCGTGCGCGAGGCGTTTTCTCAGGCAATCGATCGCGATGCGTTAAACCAGGTGGTCTTTGAAGGGCTCTACACCCCGGCAAATCAGGCGTTTTCACCGGTCAGCCCGTACCACGTTAACCTGCCGGTCCCGCCGCGCGACGTCGATAAAGCCAAAGCGCTGCTGAAAGCCGCCGGTGTGACCACGCCGCTGAGCGTCAATCTGCTGGTGCCAAACAACCCAACCTCGCAGCAGGTGGGACAGGTATTGCAGGCGATGGTGGCAGAGGCGGGCTTTAACCTGAACCTGCAAATGACCGAGTTCGCCACGCTGCTGGATCGCCAGCAGAGCGGTGACTACCAGTTGAGCTTCTCCGGCTGGTCGGGGCGCCCGGATCCGGATGGCAGCATTTACGGCTTTATCAACAGTAAAGGCACCCTGAACGACGGCCGATACAGCAACACGCAGATCGATGAATGGCTGACTCAGGCGCGTCAGAGCACCGACCAGGCCGTACGCCAGCCGCTGTACGACAAGGTGGTGAAGCAGCTCCAGACCGACATGCCGATTGCCTACCTCTACTTCGAGCCGCGCATTTTTGGCCTGAACAAAAGCGTGCAGGGCTTTAAGCCGTACCCGGACGGCATCGTGCGTCTGGCCGGTTTGACGCTGGCAAAATAAACGTCCTGAGGAGAACCCATGCTGGAACTGATTTGCAAACGTCTGCTGCTGGCCGTCCCGACGCTATTGCTGGTGAGCATGATGGTGTTCGGGCTGCAAAAGCTGCTGCCCGGCGACCCGCTGATCGCCATGGCCGGGGAGGAGCGCGATCCGGCGGTCATTGCCCAACTGCGTGCTGAGCTTAATCTGGATGCGCCGATCCCCGTGCAGTATTTCCATTGGCTGACGCGCGCGCTGCAGGGCGAGCTGGGCGTCTCCTTGCGCACGCATGAACCGGTCACGCAGCTGATTGCCAGCAAGCTGCCGGTCACGCTGGAGCTCTCTCTGCTGGCGATGATCATCGCGCTGGTGTTTGGCATCAGCATGGGGATCCTTGCGGCGGTGAATAAAAACAGCTGGGTCGATCACGGGGCGAACTTTGTGGCGATCTCGGGGATATCAATTCCGCACTTCTGGCTGGGGATCCTGCTGATTCTGGTCTTTTCGGTGAACTTGCAATGGTTACCTGCGTCCGGTTATGTGCCATTCAGTGAAGATCCGATCCAGAACCTGCGCACGCTGCTGCTACCCGCGTCCGTGCTCGGAACCGGACTGGCGGCGACGCTGATGCGCCATACCCGTGCGTCGATGATTGCAGTGCTGAAAGCGGATTACATCCGCACCGCGCGCGCTAAGGGGCTGCTGCCGAAAGCAGTGATCCTGAAGCACGCCTTTCGCAACGCGCTGGTGCCTGTAATCACCCTCACCACGCTTCTGTTCGGCGAGCTACTGGGCGGCGCGGTGCTGACCGAGCAGGTCTTCACCATTCCGGGCTTTGGCAAAATGATCGTCGACTCGGTGTTCAATCGTGACTATGCGGTGGTGCAGGGCGTGGTGCTGATCGTGGCGATCGGCTTCCTGATGCTCAATCTGCTGGCCGACGTGCTCTACGTCCTTATCAACCCGAAAATGCGAGGTTAACCATGGCGGAACTGACGACGCAAACCGTTGCCCCCACGCTGCCGCGCGCGCAGAACCGGGTGCTGAAGAAATTTCTCGGCAATAAAAGCGCGGTGATTGGCGCACTTGTGGTGGGCTTTTTTGTCCTGGTGGCGCTGCTGGCGCCGTGGATCGCCCCCTTCGACCCGGTCAAAGCCAACTTCCTGGCGGTGCGCAAAGCGCCGTCGGCGATGTACTGGTTCGGCACCGACGAGCTGGGGCGTGACATCTTATCCCGCATTATTTGGGGGGCGCGCACCTCGCTGATGGCGGGCTGTATGTCGGTCATTATTGCCGTGGTCATCGGCGTGCCGCTGGGGCTGGTGGCGGGCTACTTCCAGAAGATGTGGGACGGCGTGATCTCGCGCTTTATTGAGGCCTTGCTGGCCTGTCCGTTCCTGATCATGGCGATCGCGCTGGGGGCATTTTTGGGCCCAAGCCTGACGAATGCGATGATCGCCATTGGTCTCTCGGCAATGCCGATTTTCGCCCGGCTGACGCGCGGCCAGGTGATCGCCATTCGCAACGAAGAGTATATCGACGGCGCGCGGGCGATTGGCCTGCCGGATCGCTGGATCATCATTAAATACGTCCTGCCAAACGTGATGTCGCCGATCCTCGTGCAGGCCACGCTGGCGATCGCCTCGGCGATTATCGCCGAAGCCAGCCTGTCGTTTTTGGGGCTGGGACAGCAGCCGCCAAATCCGTCTTGGGGCTCCATGCTCAACACCGCGAAAGGGTTTCTGGAGCAGGCTCCGTGGATGTCCGTTTTCCCCGGCGTGGCGATTTTCCTTGCCGTGCAGGGCTTTAATCTACTCGGCGACGGGCTGCGCGATGCGCTCGATCCGCGCCACGACTAAGGAGTCATGATGACCAAAACGCTTGATTTTACGTCCGGTTACGATTCACGCCGTCCGCCGATGCTGGGCCATAACGCGGTTGCCACGTCGCAGCCGCTGGCGGCGCAGGCGGGGATGAAGATGCTGCAACTGGGCGGCAATGCCGTCGATGCAGCCATTGCCACCGCGATGGCGCTGACGGTGGTTGAGCCGACCGGCAACGGGATCGGCAGCGACGCCTTTGCCATCGTCTGGGACGGTGAAAAGCTTCACGGCCTCAACGCATCAGGCCGCTCGCCGGCCAGCTGGCATGCGGATCTGTTTGCCGGAAAAAGCGCAGTGCCGGAAATTGGCTGGGACGCGGTGACCGTGCCGGGAGCGGTATCCGGCTGGGTCGCGCTGGCGGAGCGCTTCGGCACGCTGCCGCTGACCACGCTGGCGCAGCCTGCCATTGACTACGCGCGCAACGGCTTTCCCGTCTCGCCGCTGATTGGTCATCTCTGGCAGCGAGGCTATAGCAAGCTGAAAGATCAGCCGGGCTTCAGCGCCTGCTTCGCGCCGGAAGGCCGCGCCCCGCGCGTGGGGGAAATCTTCCGTAACCCGGCGCAGGCCAGCTCGCTGGAGCTGATTGCCAAAACTAACGGTGACGCGTTTTACCGCGGCGAGCTGGCGCAGAAAATTGCTGCTTTTGCCAAAGAACACGGTGCGCATCTGACGGCAGAGGATCTGGCAAACCATCGCGTGGACTGGGTAGACCTGCTGTCGCGCGACTTCGCGGGCGGTTCGGTGCAGGAGCTGCCGCCTAACGGTCAGGGGATCGCCACGCTGATTGCGCTCGGCATTCTTGAGCAGTGCGGCATTGAGAAGCACCACCCGGACTCCGTGCAGTCTCTGCACCTCTCCATTGAGGCAATGAAGCTGGCGCTGGCGGATCTCGACCGCTACGTTGCGGATGAAGAACATATGGCGTTCGCGGCGAAAGAACTGCTGAGCGACCATTACCTGAAGTCGCGCGCCGCGCTTATCAACCACGATAGCGCCTCTGATTTTGTGTACGGATCGCCGACGCAGAGCGGGACGGTTTACGTCAGCACCGCGGATGCGAGTGGGATGATGGTCTCGTTTATTCAGTCCAACTATATGGGATTCGGTTCAGGGATCGTGGTGCCGGATACCGGGATCAGCCTGCAAAACCGGGGCTGCGGCTTTGTGCTGGATCCTGCGCACCCGAACGCGCTGGCGGGCAGCAAGCGCCCGTTCCACACCATCATTCCGGGATTTGCGATGGACGGCAACGGCAAGCCGCTGATGTCCTTCGGCGTGATGGGCGGCCCGATGCAGGCGCAGGGGCACATGCAGTTGGCGCTGCGCATTATGCTGCACGGGCAAAACCCGCAGGCGGCAATCGATGCACCGCGCTGGCGCGTGGTGCAGGGCAGGGAGGTGATCGTCGAATCAACGTTCGATCGCAATACTATCGCGGCGCTGCGCGAGCGCGGGCATCAGATCGTGGTGGAAGATCCGCTTCAGGATTATAACTTCGGCGGTGCGCAGGTGATTTACCGTATGCCGGAAGGGCACTACGTGGCCGCGACGGAAAGCCGCAAAGACGGGCAGGCGCTGGTGAGTTAATTAACGCCCGGTGGCGCTGCGCTTACCGTGCCTACGCTGTGCTTTTTGTAGGCCGGGTAAGGCGCAGCCGTCACCCGGCTTTTTTTCAACCAATGCTAAACGGATCTGCATCCTGCCAGGCCGGAAACTTCTCCCGATACTCCTTTAACGCCGTTAACGAGATCTCAGCGTCAATTCGTGTTGCCTGATGCGGCTCGGCGGTGGCAATAATCTCACCCTGCGGACTGATCACCCGGCTGTCACCGCGATAGTGATGCCCGTTGCCGTCCGTTCCCACGCGGTTACAGCCAACGACATAAGCCTGATTTTCAATCGCGCGCGCGGTCAGTAAAGCCTGCCAGTGCAGGGAGCGTGGGGCGGGCCAGTTGGCGACGTACAACGCCAGGTCATAATCGTTGCGGTTGCGCGACCACACCGGGAAGCGCAGGTCATAGCAGACCAGCGGCAGAATACGCCAGCCGCGCCATTCAAATACCACGCGTTCGCTTCCGGCTTCATAATGTTGATGTTCATCCGCCATGCGGAACAGGTGGCGCTTATCGTAGAAATGGACTTTTCCTTCCGGCTCGACCAGCAGGAAGCGGTTGACCGGTCCGCGCCCGGTCTGGAGTGCGACGCTACCGGCAATCAACGCATTTGTTTCCTGCGCCCTGGCGTGCATCCAGGCCACCACCTCGTCCTGCGGCATGGACTGTTTTGCTGCCTCCATCGCGAAACCTGTGGTAAACATCTCCGGCAGGACAATCACATCGCGTCCGGTAATCTCTTCCAGCTGGCGATCAAAATGGCGAAGGTTGGCGGGGCCGTCCATCCACACTAAAGGTTGCTGCAAAACAGAAATCTTTAAACCAGGCACGATACAGGCTCCTTAATAAACACTTTTTGACACTGTAGCACGTCATTACCAGAAAATGTGGCAATAAAAAACCCCGCGCGGGGCGGGGTTTGTGGGAGCAAAAGGCCTTATGCCGCTTCAGGTTTGCGGTGTTTCTCTGGCAGCTTTACCGGCTGTGTCGCCAGCTCTTCAGGTTCGAAATCATCCACATTAATACTGCGCAGACGGCTCTCTTCGGCTTTCACCAGAATCGCAGCTTCGCTGTTGTCGATGATGCCACCTGCCAGCGCCTGTTTTGCCAGCTCATCCAGTCGTGTAAACGGCAGGTTTTTGCCCAGCTGTTTGCAGATCTTCTGGTGAATCGGGTCGGCGGCCATCACGTCAAGCAGCGCCTCTTCCAGCAAACCTACCGGGTTATGCGGGGTAGGTGCCAGATATTGACCCCGACCAATACGAGAGCGGGTTGCGCTTGGTACCTGGAGGATTTTTGCCACTTTGTGATCCAGCTTGTCGGACGGCGCCAGGTGATGACGACCGGTCGGGAAGATCACCGCGCGCAGGGCACCCGCTACGAAGCGGTTCGGGAAGTTCGCCAGCAGATCGTCAATCGCCTGTTCGGCCTGATACATCGCATCCTGCACGCCCCAGTGCACCAGCGGCAGATCCGCTTCCTGACGGCCTTCATCGTCGTAGCGTTTCAGCACCGCAGAGGCCAGGAAGATCTGGCTCAGCACATCACCCAGACGGGCGGAGATGCGTTCGCGACGCTTCAGGCTACCGCCCAGGACGGCCATTGAGACGTCAGACAGCAGGGCCAGGTTGGCGCTCAGACGGTTCAGATGCTGGTAGTAACGTTTGGTCGCATCGCCGGTTGGCGTCGCGCTGGTCAGCCCGCGCGTCAGGCCCAGCCAGAAGCTGCGCACCTTGTTGCTGCCGACGTGACCGATATGTTTGAACAGCAGTTTGTCGAAGGCATCCACATCATTATTCTGCGCGGCAGCCATCTCTTCCAGCACGTACGGATGGCAACGAATCGCACCCTGGCCGAAGATCATCATGCTGCGGGTCAGGATGTTTGCCCCTTCCACGGTGATGGCAATCGGCGCACCCTGATAGCCGCGCGCCAGGAAGTTGCCTTCGCCGAGCATGATACCTTTACCGCCTGCGATATCCATTGCATCAATAATTGACTGCTGTGCGCGGTGGGTACAGTGATACTTCACAATCGCTGACAGCACGGCGGGTTTTTCACCCAGCATAATGCCGTAGGTAATCAGCGAGGCTGCGGCGTCCATCACATAGGCATTGCCCGCAATACGCGCCAGCGGCTCTTCGATACCTTCCATCTTGCCGATGGAGATTTTGAACTGACGGCGGATATGCGCGTAAGCCCCAATCCCCATCGCCACCGATTTCAGACCGCCTGTTGAGTTCGACGGCAGGGTAATGCCGCGGCCCACAGACAGACATTCCACCAGCATACGCCAGCCCTGCCCGGCCATTTTCGGGCCACCGATGATGTAGTCAATCGGGACAAAGATATCCTGACCGCGGGTAGGACCGTTCTGGAACGGCACGTTCAGCGGGAAGTGACGGCGACCAATTTCAACGCCCGGGGTTGAGGTTGGGATCAGCGCACAGGTAATACCCAGCTCTTCTTCACCGCCCAGCAGTTTTTCCGGGTCAGAGAGTTTGAACGCCAGGCCCAACACCGTGGCGATAGGTGCGAGGGTGATATAACGTTTGTTCCAGGTCAGGCGCATGCCCAGCACCTGCTGGCCCTGCCATTCGCCCATGCAAACCACGCCGGTATCAGGGATTGCGCCGGCATCGGAGCCCGCTTCGGGGCTGGTCAGCGCGAAGCACGGAATTTCCTGACCACGCGCCAGACGCGGCAGGTAGTGATCTTTCTGCTCTTCTGTACCGTAATGCTGTAACAGCTCGCCCGGGCCTAAGGAGTTTGGCACGCCAACGGTGATCGCCAGGATCCCGGAGACACCCGCCAGTTTTTGCAGTACGCGAGCCTGAGCGTAAGCGGAGAATTCCAGACCGCCGTACTCTTTCTTAATGATCATCGCGAAGAAGCGATGCTCTTTCAGGTATGCCCACAGCTCAGGCGGCAGGTCGGCCATTTCGTGAGTGATGGCAAAGTCGTTTGCCATGCGGCACGCTTCTTCTACCGGACCATCAATAAAGGCTTGTTCTTCGGCGGTCAGACGCGGCTGCGGATAGTTGTGAAGCTTTTTCCAGTCCGGGTTGCCCTGGAACAGATCGCCTTCCCACCAGGTCGTACCGGCGTCAATCGCTTCTTTCTCTGTACGCGACATCGGCGGCATCACTTTACGGAATCCCCTGAACACCGGCGCAGAGATCATCGACTTACGCATCGGCGTCAGGTTGAACGGCAGCAAAATGATGGCCAGGGGAACAAGGACCCAGATATTCCACAGGCCAGCGACGCCAAGTGCAGCCGTCCAGGCCAGAAGAATCAGGCTACTCAGGAATAAACTGACACGGTGATAGAACAACACACCGAGCAGCACAACGGTTGCGAAAATGCTCAAAATCATCATAAAGAAAAGCTCCCTTGCTTGTAGGAGGTCTGACCACTTGTGATGATATGGTTGTAGTTGATGTCATTTCCTTTAGCAATGTGTTTACAAAATAATTACAACCTGGTTCACATTGTTCGCGTTTTAGCCGGCACAAAAAATCAAAACGCCGGACGATTCGCATGGCTTTAGCTTCTCGCTTTTACTGCTATCCGGTACACTCCACTGTGTTATTTCATCAATACTGAAGGATTATCCTCATGTACCAGGATCTTATTCGTAACGAACTGAACGAAGCGGCGGAAACGCTGGCGAATTTTCTGAAAGATGATGCCAATATTCACGCTATTCAGCGCGCGGCGGTCCTGCTTGCCGACAGCTTCAAAGCCGGCGGTAAAGTGCTCTCCTGCGGTAACGGCGGTTCCCACTGTGACGCCATGCACTTCGCCGAAGAGCTGACCGGACGCTATCGCGAAAACCGTCCGGGCTACCCGGCGATTGCGATTTCCGACGTGAGCCACATCTCCTGTGTAGGCAACGACTTCGGTTACGACCATATCTTTTCCCGCTACGTTGAAGCCGTAGGCCGTGAAGGCGACGTGCTGCTGGGTATCTCCACGTCCGGTAACTCTGCTAACGTGATCAAAGCGATCGCCGCCGCGCGTGAGAAGGGCATGAAAGTGATCACCCTTACCGGGAAAGATGGCGGTAAGATGGACGGTACAGCGGACATTGAAATCCGTGTACCACACTTCGGTTATGCGGATCGCGTTCAGGAAATTCACATCAAAGTGATCCACATCCTGATCCAACTGATCGAAAAAGAGATGGTTAAGTAAGACTTCGCTGGGGGGCGCCGGTGCCCCCCGCTGTTGTGGAGGTGATCTATGTGCGAACTGCTCGGGATGAGCGCCAATGTGCCAACCGATATCTGCTTTAGTTTTACCGGGCTGGTTCAGCGCGGTGGAGGAACCGGGCCGCATAAAGACGGCTGGGGTATTACCTTCTACGAAGGCAAAGGATGTCGCACGTTTAAAGATCCACAACCCAGCTTTAACTCACCCATTGCCAGACTGGTGCAGGACTATCCTATTAAATCCTGTTCGGTGATCGCCCATATCCGCCAGGCAAATCGCGGCGAAGTGGCGCTGGAAAATACCCATCCGTTTACCCGTGAACTGTGGGGCCGTAACTGGACCTATGCGCACAACGGGCAGCTTTCGGGCTATAAGTCGCTGGAAACCGGCAATTTCCGTCCTGTCGGTGAAACGGACAGCGAAAAAGCATTTTGCTGGCTGCTGCACAAGCTGACCGAGCGCTACCCCCGTACGCCCGGCAACATGACCGCCGTTTTTAAGTACATAGCGTCACTGGCGTCTGAGTTACGCGAGAAGGGCGTCTTTAATATGCTGCTGTCTGACGGGCGCTACGTGATGGCGTTCTGCTCGACGAATCTGTTCTGGATCACCCGACGTGCGCCGTTTGGCGTCGCCACGCTGCTCGATCAGGATGTGGAAATTGATTTTCAGAAGGAGACCACACCGAACGATGTGGTCACTGTCATTGCAACGCAGCCGCTGACCGGCAACGAAACCTGGCAAAAGATTATGCCAGGCGAGTGGGCGCTATTTTGTCTCGGGGACCGCGTAATTTGACGCCAGCTGCGGCTGAACCACTTCATGGCTGAGCGGTTTACTCACCACGTAACGGCCATTGACGATGGACACCACCGGCGGCTTATGGGTCTGCTCGAAGTAGTCATAGCCCGGTTTTAGCTGTTTCCAGAAATCTGTGTAAACAGAGTATTTATGGCGCGCCATGTTCGCATCCGTCATACGGAACGGATAGATGCTGACCTGAACATTCGGCTGGCCGAAGACCAGTGCGCCCGTGACAAACTGGAAGATTTCATCAATGCCGGAATCCGTCATCGCATAACAACCGACAGACACGCAGGCACCGTGAATCATCAGGTATTTCCCTTCGTAACCGTGCGCACGGTCGAAGGCATTGGGGAAACCGATGTTAATCGCTTTATAGAACCGGCTGTCCGGTTTTAGCTGGTTACGCTGAACGTTGTAAAACCCTTCCGGACTTTTGAAGTCACCCTGGCGCTGTTTCGGCCCCAGCCCGCCAGAATAGTTACAGATTTTGTAGCTATCGAGCAGCTGATACGTCTCGCCCATTTTGACAAACAGATCGAGTGTGCGCTCTTCCTTGAAGATTTGAATATAAACCGGGGATCCCATCAACTGCTGTTTATACTCTTTGCTGACCGGCGTCGTTGAACTATTACTGCCAAGCAGCCCGGCAAACGACATGCACGGTATCAGAAGCATCGCAATGAACAATGCGATTTTACGCATACTACTGGTTCCTTGATAAAACAATGACCAACTTGCCAGAACGGCAAAAGACACCCGAAATCAGACTAATCTGGACAGGAGCGCTCACATTAGCACCGATGGAGATTTTCGCAAGAGCCAACCTTTGCGTTTACAAATTAGTTTTACTTTATAACCCATTCATAATGTCCTGACTCCAGGAACTTTGCGCAATAGCTCGCATTTCGGCGCGCCAGACGGCGGATTTGCTGCCCCTGGCAGGGCCGAAAATGGTACACTCCGGCCTCTCTGGATTGTTGTTCATGGATACCTGCTAACCACATGTTTAGAATCAGAAAAGGACTCGATCTGCCAATCTCTGGCGTGCCTGAACAGCACGTCACCACCGGCGCCAGTATTCATCATGTCGCTATTGTAGGTGATGATTACGTGGGCATGCGTCCCGCGATGCTGGTACAGGAAGGCGATCGCGTAATAAAAGGTCAGGCGCTCTTCGAGGATAAAAAAAATCCTGGCGTTATGTTTACAGCCCCAGCCAGCGGCACCGTTGTCGCCATCCATCGTGGTGAGCGTCGCGTCCTGCAATCGGTTGTTATTCAAATTGAAGGCGATGAGAAACGCGAATTTGCGCGTTTTGACGCCGCCGATCTTGCCACCCTCAGCCACGACGCGGTGCAGACGCAACTGCTGGAGTCGGGACTGTGGACGGCGCTTCGCACGCGCCCCTATAGCAAAACGCCCGTGCCTGGCACTGTGCCGGCCGCTATCTTCGTCACGGCCATCGACACCAACCCGCTCAGCGCAGATCCGCAGCCTCTTATCCTGGCGGAACGAAAAGCTTTCGATGCCGGCCTCACCGTGTTAACGCGCCTGACGCCGGGCAAAGTGCATGTCTGTCAGGCCAGCGGCGGTAAGCTGGGCGGGCATCCGCAAGGGCAGGTAGCCTTTAATGAATTTGCCGGCCCGCATCCGGCCGGGCTGGTGGGAACGCATATTCATTTCCTGGAGCCGGTAAGCCTGACGAAACAGGTCTGGCATCTTAATTATCAGGACGTGATCGCTATCGGTAAGCTGTTCACCACGGGTGAGCTGTGCGCAGAACGCATTATTGCCATCGGCGGCCCTCAGGCAACCCAACCGCGTCTGGTTCGCACGCTGCTTGGGGCAGACCTGACGGCGCTGTTGGCTGGCGAAACGAAAGAGGGTGAAAACCGTATTATTTCCGGTTCGGTGCTGAGCGGCAGGCACGCGACAGGCCCGATGGCCTGGCTGGGTCGTTTCCATCTTCAGGTGAGCGTTGTGCTTGAAGGACGCGAGAAAGAGCTGTTCGGCTGGGTACTGCCTGGTGCAGAAAAATACTCGGTAACGCGCACCACGCTCGGCCACTTCCTGCGTCGTAAGCTGTTTAACTTCTCCACCAGCACCAACGGCGGTGAGCGCGCCATGGTTCCGATTGGCAACTACGAACGCGTGATGCCGCTGGATATTCTGCCCACCGTGCTGCTGCGCGATCTCCTGGCCGGCGATACCGACGGTGCCCAGGCGTTGGGCTGTCTGGAGCTGGACGAAGAAGATCTGGCGCTGTGTACCTACGTGTGTCCAGGTAAATACGAATATGGACCCGTATTGCGCGAGGTGTTAACCCGCATTGAGCAGGAAGGATAACCATGGGCTTAAAACACCTCTTTGAAAAAATTGAGCCGCACTTTACCGAAGGGAAGCTCAAAAAGTACTACCCGCTGTATGAAGCGACAACGACCATTTTCTACACGCCGGGTCTGGTGACGAAAGGCGCGGCGCACGTTCGCGACGCCATCGACCTCAAGCGAATGATGATTCTGGTCTGGTTTGCGGTCTTCCCGGCCATGTTCTGGGGGATGTATAACGTTGGGTTGCAAACTATTCCGGCGCTGCACCATATGTACGATGCAGAGCAGCTGGCGCAGGTGATTCAGTCTGACTGGCACTATCGTCTGGCGCAGTCGCTGGGGGTGAGCTTTGCGGCAGATGCCGGCTGGGTCAGCATGATGACGCTGGGCGCTGTCTTCTTCCTCCCTATCTATATGACTGTCTTTATCGTGGGCGGTTTCTGGGAGGTGCTGTTCGCTATTATTCGCAAACATGAGATCAACGAGGGCTTCTTTGTCACCTCTATTCTGTTTGCGCTGATTGTCCCGCCAACGCTGCCGCTCTGGCAGGCGGCGATGGGGATCAGCTTTGGCGTGGTGATTGCCAAGGAGATCTTCGGTGGGACCGGACGCAACTTCCTCAACCCGGCGCTGGCAGGGCGCGCGTTCCTGTTCTTTGCTTATCCGGCGCAAATCTCGGGAGACCTGGTGTGGACGGCAGCAGACGGATTCTCCGGCGCGACGCCACTTTCACAGTGGGCGGCAGGCGGCGGCGAAACGCTGGTCAACAATGCAACCGGACAGCCTGTCACCTGGTTTGATGCGTTTATCGGCAATATTCCAGGCTCCATCGGTGAAGTGTCTACCCTGATGATTTTAATCGGCGGGGCCATCATCCTCTTTGGCCGCGTGGCGTCCTGGCGCATTGTCGCTGGCGTCATGCTCGGGATGGTACTCACCGCCACGCTTTTCAACTTCATTGGTTCAGACACAAACCCGATGTTCTCCATGCCGTGGTACTGGCACCTCGTGCTGGGAGGCTTTGCGTTTGGCATGATGTTCATGGCCACCGATCCGGTCTCGGCTTCGTTTACCGACAGAGGTAAATGGTGTTACGGCGCGCTCATTGGGGTGATGTGTGTACTGATTCGCGTGGTCAACCCGGCCTATCCGGAAGGGATGATGTTGGCCATTCTGTTTGCCAATCTGTTTGCGCCGCTGTTCGACTACCTGGTCGTGCGCGCCAACATTAAGCGGAGGAAGGCGCGTGGCTGAGATCAAAAATAACGACAGCATCAGCAAAACGCTGCTGGTGGTGCTGGTACTGTGTCTGGTCTGTTCCATCGTGGTAGCCGGTTCTGCCGTAGGGTTAAAGCCGCTACAGCAGGAGCAACGAGCGCTGGATAAACAGCGTAACATCCTGGCCGTGGCCGGGCTGATGCAGGAAGGCATGACGAAGGATGACGTCGCAGCGGTGTTTGCCGAACGTATTACCGCACGGCTGGTGGATTTAAAAACCGGGGAGTTAATGGATAAAGACCCGGCGAAATACAACCAGGCGCTGGCGCTAAAAGATCCGCAGATGAGCACCACGCTTGACGCCTCGCAGGATCCGGCAGGCATTAAGCGCCGCAGCAATGTCGCGGAGATTTACCTCGTCCGTGACGAGCAAAAGCGCATCCAGGAAATCGTGTTGCCCATCTATGGCAACGGTTTATGGTCAATGATGTACGCCTTTGTGGCGTTGGAAACCGATGGTCGTACGGTCAAAGGCATTACTTATTACGATCAGGGCGAAACACCAGGGCTGGGAGGCGAAGTTGAGAACCCTAACTGGCGGGCACAGTTTGTTGGTAAAAAAGTGCTCGACGACAACGGCCAGCCTGCGCTGAAGGTGGTGAAAGGGGGCGCGCGTCCCGGCGATGAATTTGCCGTTGATGGCCTTTCCGGTGCCACGCTCACCTCTAACGGTGTGCAGCACAGCTTTGATTTCTGGATGGGTGAACTGGGCTTTGGTCCCTTCCTGAAGAATGTACGTGAAGGAGCGCTGAATAATGGCTGATACGGGTGAACTGAAAGAAGTTAAAAAGGTGCTGATTGGCCCGCTGTTAGCCAATAACCCGATAACGCTACAGGTGCTGGGGGTGTGCTCGGCGCTGGCGGTGACCACCAAGCTGGAAACGGCGGTGGTCATGACGCTGGCGGTAACGCTGGTGACAGCGTTTTCCAGCATGTTTATCTCAATGATCCGCCACCACATACCCAACAGCGTGAGGATCATCGTGCAGATGGCTATTATCGCCTCGCTGGTGATCGTGGTCGATCAGCTCCTGCGCGCCTTCGCCTATGAAACCTCGAAGCAGCTTTCGGTGTTTGTCGGCCTGATAATCACCAACTGCATCGTGATGGGGCGTGCTGAAGCCTATGCGATGAAAATGCCACCGCTGGCGAGCTTTATGGACGGTATCGGCAACGGTCTGGGTTACGGCGTGATCCTGTTGACGGTTGGTTTCCTGCGCGAACTTATTGGCAGCGGCAAGCTGTTTGGCATTCCGGTGCTGGATACGGTACAGAACGGCGGCTGGTATCTGCCGAACGGCCTGTTCCTGCTGGCCCCAAGCGCATTTTTCATTATCGGTTTGCTGATCTGGCTGATTCGTACGTTGAAGCCTGAACAGCAGGAAAAGGAGTAACCGACAATGGCTCATTACCTGAGTTTATTTGTGCGCTCGGTGTTTGTTGAAAACATGGCGCTCGCTTTCTTCCTGGGCATGTGTACGTTCCTTGCCGTTTCTAAAAAGGTATCGACGGCATTTGGTCTGGGCGTGGCAGTTACCGTTGTGCTGGGGCTTTCCGTTCCGATTAACAACCTGGTATTCAACTTCGTGCTGCGCGATGGCGCGCTGGTGGAGGGGGTTGATCTTAGCTTCCTGAACTTCATCACCTTTATCGGAGTGATTGCGGCGCTTGTTCAGATCCTGGAGATGATCCTCGATAAATACTTCCCGTCGCTGTACAACGCGCTGGGGATCTTCCTGCCGCTGATCGCCGTGAACTGCGCCATCTTCGGTGGCGTCTCGTTTATGGTTCAGCGCGATTACAACTTCAGTGAATCGGTTGTGTATGGCTTCGGTTCCGGTATCGGCTGGATGCTGGCGATTGTCACCATGGCGGGGATCCGTGAAAAAATGAAATATGCCAACGTACCTGCGGGGCTTCGTGGCTTAGGGATCACCTTTATCACCACCGGCCTGATGGCGTTGGGCTTTATGTCCTTCTCCGGTGTGCAGCTATAAGGGCTAACAGATGGAAATTATTCTTGGCGTGGTGATGTTCACGCTGATAGTACTGGTGCTGTCAGGGCTGATCCTGGCGGCGCGTGCGAAGCTGGTCAATTCCGGGGATGTGATCATTGATATCAATGACGATCCGCAGAATCAGATCCGTACCCCGGCAGGGGATAAGCTGCTTAACACGCTCTCCGGCAACGGGATTTTTGTCTCGTCTGCCTGTGGCGGCGGTGGCTCCTGTGGCCAGTGCCGTGTGACGGTCAAAGAGGGCGGCGGTGATATTCTGCCAACGGAACTGTCGCATATCACGAAGCGTGAAGCGAAAGAGGGATGCCGTCTGGCGTGCCAGGTCGCTGTGCGCCAGAACATGAAGATTGAGCTGCCGGAGGAGATCTTCGGCGTGAAAAAATGGGAATGCGAAGTTATCTCTAACGATAACAAAGCCACGTTCATCAAAGAGCTCAAACTGCGTGTCCCTGAAGGGGAGAGCGTCCCGTTCCGTGCGGGTGGGTATATCCAGATTGATTGTCCGGCACACACCGTCGCGTATGCTGACTTCGATGTGCCTGAGGAGTACCGGGCAGACTGGGATAAATTTAACCTCTTCCGCTTTGTTTCCGAGGTAAAAGAGCCCGCGCTTCGCGCCTATTCCATGGCTAACTATCCGGAAGAGAAGGGCATTATTATGCTCAACGTGCGTATCGCCACGCCGCCACCGAATGTGCCTGATGCCCCTCCTGGCGTCATGTCGTCGTATATCTGGTCCCTCAAGCCTGGCGACAAAGTGACGATTTCCGGCCCGTTCGGCGAATTCTTTGCCAAAGATACTGACGCGGAGATGGTCTTTATCGGCGGCGGTGCGGGTATGGCGCCGATGCGTTCGCATATTTTTGACCAGCTCAAACGACTTGGCAGCAAGCGTAAGATCAGCTTCTGGTACGGGGCGCGTTCACTGCGCGAAATGTTCTATGACGATGAGTTTGAACAACTGGCGCGTGATAACCCTAACTTTACCTTCCATGTGGCGCTATCCGATCCGCAGCCGGAAGATAACTGGACAGGCTATACGGGCTTCATCCACAACGTGCTGTATGAAAATTACCTCAAACAGCACCCGGCACCGGAAGACTGCGAGTTCTATATGTGTGGTCCACCAATGATGAACGCCGCCGTGATTAAGATGCTAAAAGATCTTGGCGTGGAAGATGAGAACATCATGCTTGATGATTTCGGAGGCTGATTATGCTGACTTTTCTGGCGACCTTTGCGGTGTTTGTGCTGGTGATCTTCGGCATGTCCTTAGGCTGGATCATCAAGCGTAAAAGCATTCAGGGCAGTTGCGGAGGCATCTCTTCCATCGGAATGGAAAAAGTGTGCGATTGTCCGGAACCGTGCGATGCGCGGAAAAAGCGGATGGCTCGCGAGCAGCAACGCATTATTTAGTCTTCCAGGTCGGGTAAGGCAACGCCGCCACCCGACAATTCCTGCGCGCACTTCTCAACCCTCATTTGTTTACTGTATACTTATCCAGTAATAAGTGAGGGCTTACTATGCGCAAAATAATCCATGTCGATATGGACTGCTTTTTTGCCGCAGTGGAGATGCGTGACAACCCGGCGCTGCGGGATATTCCGATCGCCATTGGCGGCAGCCGGGTTCAGCGCGGTGTCATCAGCACCGCCAACTATCCTGCTCGCAAATACGGTGTACGCAGCGCCATGCCGACAGCGATGGCGCTGAAACTGTGCCCGCATCTCACTCTTTTGCCCGGACGTTTTGATGCCTATAAAGAAGCATCGAGCCACATTCGGGAGATCTTCTCCCGCTACACCTCACTGATTGAACCGTTATCGCTGGATGAAGCCTATCTGGATGTCACCCACAGCGTGCACTGCCACGGCTCCGCCACCCTGATGGCGCAGGAGATCCGCCAGACTATTTTTAACGAGCTGAACCTGACGGCATCGGCAGGCGTCGCGCCGGTCAAATTTCTCGCCAAAATCGCCTCCGATTTAAATAAGCCCAACGGCCAGTACGTCATCACTCCGGAAGAGGTTCCGGCGTTTTTAAAGACGCTGCCGCTCAGCAAAATCCCCGGCGTGGGCAAAGTCTCCGCCGCGAAGCTGGAAAGTATGGGGCTACGCACCTGCGAAGACGTTCAGCACAGCGATCTGGCGCTGCTGCTTAAGCGTTTTGGCAAGTTTGGCCGCGTACTGTGGGAACGCAGTCAGGGCATTGATGACCGGGATGTGAACAACGAACGGCTGCGTAAATCGGTCGGCGTTGAACGCACGCTGAGCGAAGATATCCATGACTGGACCGAGTGTGAAACCATTATTACGGAACAGCTTTATCCTGAGCTTGAACGACGCTTACTGAAGGTCAAACCGGATCTGCTTATTGCCCGACAGGGCATCAAACTGAAATTTAACGATTTTCAGCAGACGACGCAGGAGCACGTCTGGCCACGCCTCAACAAAGAGGATCTTATCGCGACGGCGAAAAAGGCGTGGGAAGAACGGCGGGGCGGACGAGGGGTGAGGCTGGTGGGGCTGCACGTCACCTTGCTGGATCCGCAGCTGGAGCGTCAACTGGTGTTGGGACTGTAGATTACGCTAATCGTAGGCCCGGCAAGCGTAGCGCCACCGGGCATCAAACGGCTAATTACTTAACAGGAATTGCTTTCAGCAGCTCAGTCAGCAGCGTCCAATAGTGACCGACGCTTTCAATGTGAACCTGCTCATCCGGGGAGTGTGGCCCGGTGATGGTTGGCCCGATGGAGACCATGTCCATATCCGGATACGGTTTCTTGAACAGACCACACTCCAGACCCGCATGAATAACCTGAATGTTCGGGGTGCTGTTGAACAGTCGCTGATAAGTTTCACGCACCAGTGCCATGACCGGAGAACTTGCATCCGGCTGCCAGCCCGGGTAGCTGCCTTTTGCAGACGTTTTCGCGCCGGCCAGGGTGCCCAGAGATTCCAGCATGCTCACAACGTACTCTTTACCGCTGTCGATCAGGGAACGGATCAGGCAGATGATCTCTGCGCTGTCGTCACCCATGGTCACCACGCCCACGTTCAGGGAGGTTTCCACCACGCCTTTCGCCACGTCAGAGTTGCGAATAACGCCGTTTGGCGTTGCGTTCAGCAGCTGGACGAACGTGTCACGAGACTGTGCGGTCAGCGCGGCTTTATCCGTCGTAACGGACTCCAGCACCACCGTCAGGTTTTTCTCTTTTGCAGACAGTTCGTTTTTCAGGATCTCCAGATACACGCTGGAGAGTTTTTTCAGTTCGTCCGCTTTCGACGCAGGCACCGCCACGGTAGCGAAGGCTTCGCGAGGGATCGCGTTACGCAGAGTACCGCCGTTGAAGTCCACCAGACGCAGATCCAGTTCAGCGGCATGGCCCGCCAGGAAACGCGCCAGCAGTTTGTTGGCGTTGCCCAGGCCCAGGTGAATATCACCGCCGGAGTGACCGCCTTTCAGTCCTTTCAGCGTCAGCTTAAAGGTCTCGAATCCGGCAGGGATCGCTTCGCGGGACAGCGGCAGGGTAGAGATAAAATCGATCCCGCCCGCGCAGCCCATGTAGATCTCCCCCTCTTCTTCGGAGTCGGTGTTGATCAGAATGTCCGCTTGCAGCCAGTTTGCCTGGAGACCGAACGCGCCATCCATGCCCGCTTCTTCAGTCATGGTCAGCAGCACTTCCAGCGGACCGTGTTCAACGCTGTCGTCAGCCAGCACGGCCAGCGCGGAAGCCATACCAATGCCGTTATCTGCGCCCAAAGTCGTGCCGCGCGCCTTCACCCACTCACCGTCGATGTACGGCTGGATCGGGTCTTTTGTGAAGTCGTGAACGGTGTCGTTGTTTTTCTGCGGAACCATATCCAGGTGCGCCTGCAATACCACTGGCTTACGGTTTTCCATACCTGCGGTGGCAGGTTTGCGGATAAGAATATTGCCAACCTGGTCGCGCTCAGCGTGCAGACCTTTTTCCTTCGCCCAACCCATAATATGTTCGGCAAGCTGTTCTTCGTGATAGGAAGGGTGCGGAATGGAGCAGATTTTGGCAAAAATATCCCACAGTGGCTGTGGAGATAATTGAGACAGTTCAGACACGATAGGTCTCCTTGTCGTTGCGCTGCAAAACAATGTTGCAGGTCACAGGGTTAGCAGGTTAATCGTTACCACAAGTCAGGCTTGCGAGATGCAACTGAGAATACCACTTTCTCCCGTGGCTGGTAGCATTAAGCATGTAAAAACTCAGGCTCATGGCGCGTAACACTGGTTTTTAGTGCGTCAGATCTCTATAATCTCGCGCAACCTGGTTCACCCTCATTTTTTTAAGCCGTATATAAACAGGCTGGGACACTTCACATGAGCGAAAAATACGTCGTCACCTGGGACATGTTGCAGATTCACGCACGCAAACTGGCTGCGCGTCTGATGCCTTCCGAACAGTGGAAAGGCATTATTGCCGTCAGCCGTGGCGGTCTGGTACCGGGGGCGCTGCTGGCACGTGAGCTGGGTATTCGTCATGTCGATACCGTATGTATCTCCAGCTACGATCACGACAACCAGCGCGAACTAAAAGTGCTGAAACGCGCGGAAGGCGACGGTAAAGGCTTTATCGTTATCGACGATCTGGTGGACACCGGCGGTACCGCGGTGGCTATCCGCGAAATGTATCCAAAAGCGCACTTCGTCACGATCTTTGCGAAACCAGCGGGTCGCCCACTGGTTGATGATTACGTTATTGATATCCCGCAGGATACCTGGATTGAACAGCCATGGGATATGGGCGTGGTCTTCGTACCGCCTATCTCTGGCCGTTAATTTCAGTACGTAACTTTACACGCCCGGTTATGCCGGGCGTTGTTCTTTTTAGCCTGCCACGCGTTACAATGGTCTTCATATGACGTATCCATGGAGGCAACGCAATGACGCAGGCGAATCTTACCGAAACTCTCTTCAAACCCCGTTTCAAGCACCCTGAAACGTCGACGCTGGTGCGTCGGTTTAATCCGGGGACAATGCCTGCCGTTCAGTCAGCGTTAGACGGTAAAAACGTGCCCCACTGGTATCGAATGATTAACCGCCTGATGTGGATCTGGCGCGGCATCGATCCGCGTGAAATCCTCGACGTGCAGGCGCGTATCGTGATGAGCGAGTCCGAGCGTACCGACGGCGATCTCTACGATACGGTGGTGGGCTACCGTGGTGGAAACTGGATCTACGAATGGTCAAAGCAGGCCATGCTCTGGCAGCAAAAAGCGAGCCAGGAAGAAGACGCCACTCTCAGCGGAAAGCACTGGCTGCATGCGGCAAATCTGTACAGCATCGCTGCATATCCGCATCTTAAAGGCGACGAACTGGCAGAGCAGGCCCAGGCGCTGGCAAACCGGGCTTATGAAGAGGCCGCGCAGCGGTTGCCTGGCCGGATGCGTGAAATTGAGTTCGCCATTCCCGGTGGCAGCCCGGTGACCGGATTCCTGCATATGCCGGAGGGGGAAGGGCCGTTCCCGACGGTTCTGATGTGCGGTGGACTGGACTCGTTACAAATTGACTATTACAGCCTGTATGAGCGCTACTTTGCCCCAAACGGAATCGCCATGCTGACGCTTGATATGCCTTCCATTGGTTTTTCATCCAAATGGAAACTTACGCAAGACTCCAGCCTGCTGCACCAGCATGCTTTAAAAGCGCTGGAGAATATCCCCTGGGTTGACCACACCCGGGTTGGCGCGTTTGGCTTCCGCTTTGGCGCTAACGTCGCGGTACGGCTTGCCTACCTTGAATCTTCACGCCTGAAGGCCGTCGCCTGTCTTGGCCCGGTGGTGCATGCTCTGTTAAGCGATCCTGCGCGTCAGGGTAGCGTTCCTGAGATGTATCTGGACGTGCTGGCGAGCCGACTTGGCATGCATGATGCTTCAGACGAAGCGTTGCGCATTGAACTTAATCGTTATTCATTAAAAACGCAGGGCTTACTCGGCCGCCGCTGCCCAACCCCGATGATGTCCGGTTTCTGGAAGAACGATCCGTTTAGCCCGGAAGAGGAGTCACGCTTAATCACGTCGTCATCTTCTGATGGTAAATTGCTGGAGGTACCCTTCAGCCCGGTGTACCAGAATTTTGACAAAGCGCTGAAAGAGATCACACGCTGGATCACGCAGAGATTGTGTTAATAGTTTGCTAAATTTCGTTGGTTTGGTAAAACAGTGCTTCACAAAAGGAGATCGCAATGACGTTACCGAGTGGACACCCGAAAAGTAGACTGATTAAGAAGTTCATGGCTCTTGGCCCGTATATTCGAGAAGAGCAGTGTGAAGAGAATCGCTTTTTTTTCGACTGCCTGGCTGTTTGCGTCAACGTGAAGCCTGCACCCGAAAAACGTGAGTTCTGGGGCTGGTGGATGGAAATGGAAGCACAGGAAAACCGTTTTACCTATAGCTATCAGTTTGGCCTGTTTAATAAAGACGGGCACTGGCAGGCGACGAGTATCAAAGATCAGGAAGTGATCGATCGTCTGGAGCATACGCTAAAAGAATTTCACGGCAAAGCTCGTGATCTGCTGGCAACGCTGGATCTGAAGCTGGAGCCTGCGGACGATTTTTCCAGCGAAGCGGTGAAACTGAGAGCCTGATGATGTCACAGCGCCGGGTGGCGGCTACGCCTTACCCGGCATGAAAAATGTACTATCCCGTACGCCCGGTAAGCACAGCGTCACCGGGCACAAAAAAACCGGCTCAGCGCCGGTTTTTTATTACCACAACATCAGAACTGGTAGGTCATGCCCAGCGCAACGATATCATCGCTGCTTACGCCCAGTTTATTATCGTCATCGATCTGGTTGATCTTATAATCAACAAACGCAGACATATTTTTGTTGAAATAATATGTAGCACCTACGTCGATGTATTTCACGATATCTTCATCGCCGATACCTTCGATATCTTTGCCTTTAGACTGCACGTAACCCAGAGATGGACGCAGACCAAAGTCAAATTGATATTGCGCAACCACTTCGAAGTTTTGCGCTTTATTTGCAAAGCCACCGGAAATAGGGGCCATATTGCGGGTTTCGGAATAGATAGTGGCCAGATAAATATCGTTGGCATCATATTTCAAACCGGTTGCCCAGCCTTCTGCTTTTTTACCTTCGCCGCGTGCCTGAAGGTTTTGATCGTTAGTGCGATCGGAGCTGGCATACGCACCAATCACAGAAAAATCGCTGCCGCCGAAGTCATAGCTCAGGGAGGTACCGAAGCCGTCACCGTTTTGCTTCTTCACGTCGCGGTTTTCATTTTTGCCCTGGTATTGCAGGGTCATGTTCAGGCCGTCAACCAGGCCAAAGAAATCGGTATTACGGTATGTGGCCAGACCGGAGGCGCGTTTCGTCATGAAGTTATCGGTCTGCGCCAGGCCGTCACCGCCGAACTCCGGGAACATATCGGTGTATGCGGCGACGTCATACAGCGCGCCCAGGTTACGGCCGTAATCCAGTGAGCCGAAGTCTTTCAGTTTCAGCCCGGCAAATGCCAGACGTGTTTTTTGAGAAGAGTCGCTCTCAGCTTTGTTACCTGCGAACTCAGCTTCCCAACGTCCGTAGCCCGTCAGCTGATCGTTAATCTGCGTTTCACCCTTAAAGCCGAAACGAACGTAAGTCTGGTCACCATCCTTAGCGTCATCATCACTGATGTAGTGCATTGCTTTTACTTTGCCGTACACGTCCAGTTTATTCCCGTTTTTATTATAAACTTCTGCTGCCTGAACAGATGCGGAAGCAACTACGCCCATTACCACTAATGCCAGAGTGCTCTTTTTCATTTTCAATCCTGATTTTATAAAAACGCGCTAATATTCGCTGAGTAATAAGATTCGACTTATTACCCCGTGAAAAACAGGAAGGGTTTTATCGTTCGTGGGTGAAAGTTTTATGACAAAGTAAGAATATGTCTAAAAAAGTATGTTTTAATTTTTCGGTAATAAAATTGTCAAAATCTGCCGCTACGCTTCCTGATCCCGCGCAATAAAGTGACGGGTCATGCGCTAAGGCAGTTGGCAACGGAGCTGACACCTGTTAAAACGTCTGACTGACATCATTTTCCCTTATTGTTGAACGGCAGAGAATCATGAGTGACAGCCAGACGCTGGTGGTAAAACTCGGTACCAGTGTGTTAACAGGCGGATCGCGCCGCCTGAATCGTGCCCATATCGTTGAGCTTGTACGTCAGTGCGCTCAGTTGCATGCCGCAGGGCATCGTATTGTGATTGTGACTTCCGGGGCGATTGCCGCCGGGCGTGAACACCTGGGCTACCCCGAACTCCCCGCGACGATCGCTTCCAAACAGCTGCTGGCCGCCGTGGGACAAAGCCGACTCATACAGCTCTGGGAACAACTGTTCTCCATCTACGGCATTCACGTCGGGCAGATGCTGCTGACGCGTGCGGATATGGAAGACAGAGAACGTTTCCTGAACGCCCGCGATACGCTGCGTGCGCTGCTGGATAACCATATCGTTCCGGTCATTAACGAAAACGACGCTGTTGCCACCGCTGAAATCAAAGTAGGCGACAACGATAACCTCTCTGCGCTGGCGGCGATCCTGGCAGGGGCCGATAAGCTGCTGCTTCTGACCGATCAGCAGGGGCTGTTTACCGCTGACCCGCGCTCTAATCCACAGGCTGAACTGATCAAAGACGTTCACGGCATTGACGATGCGCTGCGTGCCATTGCGGGTGACAGCGTTTCTGGTCTGGGGACCGGCGGCATGGGCACCAAGCTCCAGGCCGCGGACGTGGCGTGCCGGGCCGGTATCGACACCATCATCGCCGCGGGCAGCCGTCCGGGTGTGATCGGTGATGTGATGGAAGGCATCTCTGTGGGCACTCGCTTCCACGCCCAGGCGTCCCCGCTGGAAAACCGAAAACGCTGGATCTTTGGTGCGCCACCGGCTGGCGAATTGACCGTGGATGAAGGCGCGACCGCCGCTATTCTGGAAAGAGGAAGCTCGTTACTTCCAAAAGGAATTAAAAGCGTGACAGGCAACTTCTCGCGTGGTGAAGTGATCCGAATCCGTAACATTGAAGGTCGCGACATCGCTCATGGCGTAAGTCGTTATAACAGCGACGCGCTGCGTCGGATTGCTGGTCACCATTCCCAGCAGATCGACGCCATCCTGGGCTATGAATATGGCCCGGTTGCCGTGCATCGTGACGACATGATTATTCGTTAAGGAGCCAGAACATGCTGGAACAAATGGGCGCAGCCGCGAAAGCCGCCTCTTATAAACTGGCGCTCCTTTCCAGCCGCGAGAAAAATCGCGTGCTGGAAAAAATCGCTGATTATCTGGAATCTCAGTCGCAGGAAATTTTGCTCGCCAACGAGCAGGATCTGCTGGAAGCGCGTCGCAACGGCTTGAGTGAAGCGATGCTCGATCGTCTTGCGCTGACCCCGGCGCGTCTGAAAGGTATTGCCGACGACGTCCGTCAGGTGTGCAACCTCGCCGACCCGGTAGGGCAGGTGATTGACGGTGGGGTGCTCGACAGCGGATTACGCCTTGAGCGTCGCCGCGTGCCGCTTGGCGTCATTGGGGTGATTTACGAAGCGCGTCCAAACGTGACGGTGGATGTCGCCTCCCTGTGCCTGAAGACCGGTAATGCCGCGATCCTGCGTGGCGGGAAGGAGACCTGGCGCACCAACGCCGCGACGGTAAACGTCATTCAGCAGGCGCTGGAGGAGTGTGGTTTACCGGCGGGTGCCGTGCAGGCGATTGAAAGCCCCGACCGTGCGCTGGTCAACGAGATGCTGCGCATGGACAAATACATCGACATGCTGATCCCACGCGGCGGCGCGGGCTTGCACAAGCTGTGCCGTGAGCAATCTACCATTCCGGTGATCACCGGTGGTATTGGCGTATGCCATATCGTAGTGGATGACACCGCGGAAGTAGAACCTGCGCTGAAGATTATCGTCAACGCTAAAACACAGCGTCCAAGCACCTGTAATACGGTGGAAACGCTGCTGGTGCATCAGGGCATCGCCAGTACCTTCCTGCCAGCGCTGAGCAAGCAGATGGCGGAAAGTGGCGTCACGCTGCATGCGGATGAGAAGTCTCTCGCCCTGCTGAAAGACGGTCCGGCGAAGGTCGTTCCGGTTAACGCGGAGCAGTACGACGATGAGTATTTGTCGCTGGATCTGAACGTGAAGGTGGTTGCGGATCTCGATGACGCTATTGCGCACATTCGTGAACACGGAACCCAGCATTCTGACGCGATCCTGACGCGCACCCTGCGCAATGCCGATCGGTTTGTGAATGAAGTGGATTCGTCTGCGGTTTACGTGAATGCCTCGACGCGCTTCACCGATGGCGGCCAGTTTGGTCTGGGCGCGGAGGTGGCTGTGAGCACTCAGAAGCTGCACGCCCGCGGTCCGATGGGGCTGGAAGCACTGACCACCTACAAGTGGATCGGCTACAGTGATGATACGATTCGTGGGTAAATAATCGCGGGTGATGCAAAAATAGCCGTTTGATTCAAAAGGGCATTGACGCATCACCCGGTTAGATCTACTCTTTTGCCCCGTGGTTACGCTCGTAACCGGCCTTTCAGGGCCGATATAGCTCAGTTGGTAGAGCAGCGCATTCGTAATGCGAAGGTCGTAGGTTCGACTCCTATTATCGCACCAGTTATTTCAATTACTTATCTTACATTCAAGTAAACCACGTTCTCCTCCTGTGCCGTATTTGTGGCATTAAGACCAATAATCGCGTCAATTTTGCTCGCGTGCTCTGTCAGGTGTCCGGCAGATAAATGCGCATATCGTTGAACCATTTCCAGTGTCTCCCATCCCCCATTTCCTTCAGCGCCAGAAGTGAAACGCCAGACTGAACGAGCCTGCTCGCCCATGTATGCCTGAGGTCATGGAAGCGGAAATTGCTAATTCCTGCCCGCTTTAGTGCTCCCTTCCATGCCTTATTACTATCTGTCCGCATTTTACTTACCGCTGCCGTTTTCGTCCCGTCACTTCTGTACCCTGGCTTGGTATGAACAAATACCCAGCGCTTATGCTTTCCTTGCTGGCTGCGCAATATTTCGCAAGCTGTTTCGTTCAGCGGAACGCCAATCGCATTGCCGGCTTTTGTTTCGTCGGGGGGCATCCATGCCATGCACTTATCAAGGTCAACCTGAGGCCAATCTAGAACTGTCACATTTGACCTGCACAGTCCTGAGGTAATGGCAAACATAACCACAGGGAAGAAGCAGGGCGCTACCGGGCATACGTGAAAGCGTTCATGACCGCGGAAAGTCCATTCCACTTCGGTGATAACGACCGTGGTTGGGTGGCGACGTTTGAATACCTGCTGCAATCGAAAGCATTAACCGCAATTCGTGAGGGAATAATATGAGACAGGATATCGAGGACAGTATCATCGGCGTACTTCCCATGGGAGGGTTCACTAAAATTTTCTCGGCTTCGGTTCAGTAAATTTCAGTTGCTTAAGAAAGAATGTGCATAAAAATCAGATTGTTAACTTTTAAGTGAGTCGTTAGTTTTCAAGAAAATTCTCCCTTGAAATTTTATATCACTTTACTATCAATAGCTTAATTCAAGTGATGACGATGTTGGAGTAAAGCTAAACTGAAAAAGCTGAAATCCTTTTCACTCTTTTCAGTTCCCTGCTCGCAGTATATCCCCAGTTGTGGCGTGGTCTGGCGCTATCATTTGTAAAATCCCAACTGAAAAAATTTTTGTGATCTGAAAACCGCAGGAGGGTGCAGTGAAGTGCGATTTTGGTCTAGAAGAGAATTCTATGATTAATTGCCAAATAAAATGGCTTGATCACATTTCACCTAACAGTTTGGTTGCAATAGTGTTGGGTTAAATGTCATGATTTCAGGACGATACTCATCAAATTAGTCACTGTTGGGCTTACGGAGAAGACATGGCGAGCAAAGCTATTTTAGTAAATTTGGATGCGATGATTAAGCGTGCGGATTTTGCTGCTGAAACTGATGACGAAACGACTTTTGATACAATAAATAGTATTTCGGTCAGAGATTTGAATGATTTTACTGCTATTTTAAGAAAACCAGATTTTCAACGTGAGACAAATCACTGGTCACCAAATCAAGTGGTATCAATGCTTGAAAGTTATGTTAATGGCGATCTGATACCAGCAGTAATTTTATGGAAAAGTTCATATATATTCGTAATTGATGGTGGGCACAGATTAAGTGTTTTAAAGGCCTGGATTGAGGATGATTATGGTGATGGTCCGTTGTCATTAAAATATTTTGGTGCTGAAATTTCGAAAGAGCAAAGAAGCATTGCAGACAAAACCCGAAAATTGATTAATGAGCGAGTTGGAAGTTGGCGTCATTTTAAACAACGGCTATTAGATGAAGATATATCTGCAACCGAAAGAAATAAAATAACAAATATTTTGACTAGAGGGCTAACTATCCAGTGGGTCAAAGGCAATGCCGATAAAGCAGAAAGTTCATTCTTCAATATTAATATGCAAGGCACACCTCTTGATGAGGTTGAAGAGCTACTCTTAAAAAATAGGCATAAACCGACATCTATATCGGCACGCGCAGTGATTCGAGCAGGGAAAGGGCATCGTTATTGGTCGGCATTTAGTCAAGATTACTCAGATAAAATAGAAAAGGCTGCAAAAAAACTGCATACCATACTATTTGATCCTGATTTGAATACTCCAGTTAAGACTCTTGATTTGCCCCTAGGGGGGGCCAGAGGCGTTAGGGTTGCGATTCAATTGCTTATCGATTTTATTCTTATTGCTAATAGAGATCAGCAAGGTAATCCTAAATCTTTAGATAAACAGGACGATGATGAGTTTGGTGCTACGACTATTCAGTCTTTGACTAATGCCATCAAATTGGCTGAGGTTATTACGGGAAATGGTGATGGTAGCTTAGGATTACATCCAGCAGTTTATTTTTATGGGCCAACAGGTAGACATACCAGTCCCATGTTTTTAGGTACTTCAGCTTTAATAGCTGAAAAGATAAATAATAACGATAAAGGATTCTTTAAAAAATTCACTGCTGTGAGATCTGATTTAGAGTCAATTTTAGTAAAAGATAAGGAGTTGATTTCTATGATTATTCAGAAAAATAGTCATAGGGCAAGGGATTTGAAATATAAAGAGTTCTTGGATAATTTAATAAAGAGATTAGAATTGAGTGATGAAATATCTGAGGTAGAGTTAATTCAACTAGCTGGCCTTCAAGGCAAAATTGTTGCTGGTGATCTTGCAGCAAAATCAAAGAAATTCAGCGATGACCAAAAAAGTAAGATATTTATTAATGCAGCACTATTTTCCGCTATAAAATACCCTATTTGTAAAGGTTATTTGGATGCTACTAAATCAGTGTCATACGATCATGTCATTCGAGTTAGAGAAGGTGGGGTTGGGCATAGTGATAATGGTCAATTGACACATCCTTATTGCAATCAAGCGATTAAAAACTGATCAGAATCGTTTTGCTTGATATTATTGCTGCAATTGTTATTTTATGCGTTTCAAGGTGTCATATATGAGAATGGTATGACACCTTCCTTTACTGGCCTCAACCTTTATATGAATATGGGACTACTTTAATGGTCTCTAGTCTCACGGTGGGGGCATTTTTTTATATTCCCATATAAAACTTATTTTTTAACAGTTATTTGTATTCTTGAATTATTCTTATTATGGGCCCCATTTCAAATCAAACGGTAACCTTGCATTCCAGTAAATCTCGTTCTCAGACCATGGCAGCAAATATTGCCATTGGCTGCACATTTTCGCGTCATCGTTTTGTACCTCAAAGAAGTTGAACGGCGGCATAACCCTAAAGGCTATACCGCCAGCGCCATGTTATCGCGCCATTAACGCAAACACCCCCCAGCCAAAGTACTCCCGCGTGTACGTCACATGACGTTCAGGCGCTATCGTCAGCTCCGCCCGAACCTCCTGCGCGAAGTCATCGTCTGGGTTTTCCTCCAGCCAGCGCCGCATGGTCATCCATTTTGCGGCTTCGTACCTGTCCCAGCCTTCCTGATCAGCCAGCACCATTTCAACCAGGTCATAGCCCTGTTGATCGAAAGACGCAACCAGACCGGGCAGAGTAAGAAAGTCTGCAATCGACGAGACGCCGCAGGCCTGAGCTATCTCTGCCGTCGCGGGTACCTGACGCCAGTACGGTTCGCCGATGAGCATTATTCCCCCGGGCTTGAGGCTTTTTGCCAGCAGATCCATCGTCCCGGCTACGCCACCCGCAATCCAGGTTGCGCCAACGCAGGCCGCCACGTCACATTTTTCATTCGCGACGTAGCCGGCCGCGTCGTTATGAATGAAATGGACGCGTTCGCTGACGCCGAGTTCCTCTGCGCGCCGCGTGGCCTGCGTGGTGAAGAGCTGGCTCATGTCGATGCCGGTACCGGTAATACCGTGATCACGTGCCCAGGTACAAAGCATCTCTCCCGAGCCGCTGCCGAGATCGAGAATGCGTGTGCCTGGCTTCATGCGTAACACGCGGCCCAGCGTCGCGTACTTCTCTGGTGTAAAGGGGTTATGAATGCGGTGTTCGCTTTCGCTAACAGTAAAAATACGTGGGATATCCATCATCCTCTCCTTAACGATTATCAGGCTGAGCGCGAACATTGTTCAGCCCGGTGGTGTTAATGCGGTAGGGCTGACCGTTAACGGATTTGATCAGCTTTTTGGTTTTGAGCTTTTTGAAAACGGCGAGGGTGCAGTCAGCCAGCAGTAGCCCTTCGCGGCTATAGCATTCAACGGCGGTGACGCGGCCAGAGTTATCGCGGACGTGCACAATACGGCCACCTTTGGCGAGAACGTGTAAGGTACGTTGTTCCTGACGGGATAAATTCATACTGGAAAACCTGTTTAATCATCATGTGCAAAACGTGCAAACACACAGCGGTGTCCGCATACGATTTCGGCGCATTGATAATCAGTCCGGCCTGGAAAGGTCGGGAAGCTGATTATCGGATGATTACATTCTCCAGCATCAAAGCCTCGGATTGAGTTGATAGGTATTTACGGGGTGAATGATAACACCTGTTTATTGTCAGTGAATACCCAGGGGCGAAAAATGTGATCCCGGTTGGTATCGGGCTGAGGAGAGGGGATCATTCCTGGCCGCTCTTAATTTTGCTGTCGACCTGAGGCTGTGGTTTGCTGAAAAGATATCCCTGCACAAGCTCGCAACCCAGAGCCTGAAGCCGCTCAAGCTGCTCTTCGGTCTCAACGCCCTCAGCTATGACGCCCATATTAAGGCTTTTAGCCATACCGGTAATCAGCTTCACAATATTAAGCGCATCTTCCTGCGTAGATATCGGATTGACAAAAGATTTATCGATCTTGATTTTATCAAAATTCAGTTCGCTGAGTCTGGAGAGCGACGAATAACCCGTGCCAAAATCATCAATAGAAATTCTTACGCCCAGTGCGCGGAGTTTTTTGAGGATCGTAATGGGGTTATTTCTGTCACTGAAGAGGGATGACTCTGTGACCTCTAACTCAAGACGATTTGCCGGTAGCCCGGTCTCAGCCAGAACGGACTGCACCGTATTAATAAATGATTTGCTGCCCAATTGAACAGGCGAGACGTTGACGGAGATCCTGGCCGGAACAGCCCAGGAGACCGCTTCCCTACAGGCCAGCTTAAGTACAGTTTTACCTATCTCGTTGATCATGCCTGTTTTTTCAGCGGCGAAAATAAAGCTATCCGGGGAGAGCATCCCCTTGACGGGGTGCATCCAGCGAATAAGCGCTTCATAGCCGTAAATTTCCTTGCTGACGGAATTCACAATAGGCTGGTAATAAACAATAAACTCATCATTCTCTATTGCTCTTGCCATATCATTTTCAAGGGTTCTGCTCTCCTGCAACTTCTGTAGCATTCGCTGGCGGAAGACTTTGATTTGCTGAGAACCTTCTTTCTTGGCTTCATAGAGCGCCAGATCGGCAAATTTATAAAGGTAATCTGAACGTCGTTCGTTATCCGATAAAACAATACCCACACAGGTGGCTATTTTGATGAGTTGATTATTAATTGTATAGGGCTTGCTGATGCTATCACTGATTTCTCGCGCGCGTGAAACGGCTGCGGCTTCGGTTAAGCCACTGGAGAGAAACGCAAATTCGTCGCCGCCCAAACGATAAAATGTCTCTGAAAAGCGGCTCAAAGCGTTAAGGCGCGTGGATACCTCACGTAACAGTAAATCGCCAGCATCATGACCGTAGGTATCATTCACCTCTTTGAACCGGTCTAAATCGAATAACATCACCGTGACCGAAATATGTTTTTCCTCAGCCTGTAGATTAAGTTTATTGAGATCATCCCAGAAGAAAAGACGGTTTTTCATACCGGTAAGGGAGTCATGATAAACATCGTATTCCAGTTTTGTATTCTGGATTTGCAGGGTTTCTTTGGACAGCTGAAGTTCTTCAGCCAACGTTTTAACCTGTGTATGTGCTTTGAGGATGTTTTTATTTTGATAGATAATCAAAAAGCCCAGTATGAAGCTTAAAATAACCAGTAACAGCGAAAGTGCTGAATAAATATAATACAGAACCTGTATTTTTAGGTTAGTTTCATTGATTGTATTAACATCTTTTGTTAAAGCCGTTGATGAAAGCTGGCTTAGCGGTGCATCCAGTGAATGCATATTTTTCAGATAGAGCTTTAACTCTGAACGGCTCATTTTCTCAAGATGACCATCCAGATAGTTCAGTATATTTTCCAGGCGTAAGGCGAGCACCTGATGCGCTTTCGCGCTGTTTATATAACGACCCAGGCCGCCCTCTTTCAATAAATCATTCTGGCTCAGCATGATTTCCAGGCGCATGCGAACCTGGTCTACCGTAACGTCATCAGTCTCGGTTGCGTACAGTCCAATCCATGATTCAAATCGGTAATATTCAGATACCAGTTGGGCTACAGACCAGGACTCAGTGTAGTGAGTCAATTTTTGCAACTCCTGCTGACGGTCGTAGACAAGAAAGGCTATATATCCCGTAGTGATAAAAAGAGAAAAAATGATACCAACCAGTATCCTGTTCATTATGTTCTCCTGAACTACTATTCAATCTTCATTTTGCTAACCTGCCAGGCCGATCGCGAGTAATAAATCTGATTATTGAGTTCAGGAAGACTGTCATAAGGGTAGACGATGAATGACGGACCTTTATCGCGGATGCGCATATATTCGCCATTGACCTTTAACGCCAGGATGGCGTTGTATTTCTGGAAGTCGCTGAGAGGGATGACGGTCGTGTAATCATTGAGTGCAACCACATTCAGGACCGAACCCTTTGCACCCACATACTCCATGAGTTTGCGCATCGGGATACCCTCAAACTTCGTGCGGCCATTATACCAGGGAGAGGTCGTCTGGAAACTCACCATCCCCAGTTTTTCCAGGCTGGCAATATCAAAAACGGCTTTTCCATTTTCGTTCGTATTTTCTATATTACCGGTAATGGTTAAGATGGGTTTGCCCACAGGCTTTGGCAGTTCGCCAGCCCAGCTTAAACTTTGTACCAAAAAGCAGCACAGCATTAGGATTATTCGCATATTGGCCTCCTCTTTTTATCAGAAGTATAAGAATTATAAGTTAATTATCCTATAAGTTTGTCTATTTTGTTGAACGCCACGGCTTTTTGCAAACGATACTTCATTAAATGTATTAAAATCAAATGGATAATCGTTGTTTGCCCCGTGATTGCAGACCTCTGGCTGGAGCTTACGTTTTTTAAAACATAAAAACTCAGTGTAATTAGCCACCCGGGTTTAAAAAATGATCGCTTTGATTTATTGATATATTTACGCACCCCCATTTTTTATCAATGGTGGCATCGTTAAGATTGATTTATTTGTACAAAGAATGATAACGCACCCTCAATGTGAGGGAATAAGAGAGTGCGCATACCTCTGACGTCGTTGGCAGGGATTTTCGGTTAACCCGTCTCCAGCATACTGAAACTGACGATCCGCGAGCGCCCCAGCTCTTTCGCCCGGTAAAGCGCCACATCTGCTGCGCGCAGCAGGTCGTCGCTTTGGGCGTGCTGCGGGTAACTGGCGATCCCGATCGACACATCCACCGGGCCAATCTCAGCAAGCCCATAGCGCAGCGACAGCGTATGGACGCCGTTATAAATCTCCGTTGCGCAGGCGTGAGCCGCTTCCTCATCCGCACCCGTTAGCAGCACCAGAAACTCTTCGCCACCAAAGCGGAAGGCCAGGCCGGCATCGTGCACGGCACGCTGAACAATTGTCGCCACGCTCTTAATCACATGATCGCCAGCCTCATGGCCGAAGCGATCGTTAATGCTTTTAAAGTGATCGATGTCGATCATCATGCAGCTCACCGGCTCATCATTGCGCATTGCCTGAGCTATCTGAGTGCGCAGGGTATCTTCCAGGTGGTGACGGTTACGCAAGCCGGTGAGCGGGTCGAATAGCGCTTTTTCCAGCAGGGCATCGCGCAGACGCTGGTTGGCCAGCGCCAGACCCAGGGCTTCCGCCATTAATTCGAGATATGCGCGGGACGGTGCCGTTTCAGGCGTGATATTCTGAAACGACAGCAAACCAATGGCTTCCCCCTGCGCAATGAGCGGCACGCACAGTGAGCTGTCTTTTTGTGATTCAGGCAGATGCTGGCAACCGATATCCGGCTCGCCGTTGACCGGTGGGTGGCTCTGACCACGGCGTATGGCCCAGCATTGATCGGGGTGGAAAGCATTTTTTTCTCCCTGTGGAGATAACCATTCCGCCGCACAGCGCATCTCCCACGGGTTTCGATCCATGATATACAGACGTCCGGCGATACCCGGCGCAATGTTGGGAGCAAACAGCTCTGCCACCTCAATCACGTCGCTGACGTTCTCGCACCCCTGCAAGCGCTGGGTCATTCGTGCGAGCAGCTCGCGGATGGCCCAGTCTGCGTCGCGTTCTTTTTCAAGCCGCTGCCTTGCCAGCCCGTTCTCGCGGAAAATGCGAATGGCCTGCGCCATATCGCCTATCTCATCGACCTGGTTGAAATTGGGCGTTTCGACGGCGTAATCCTGTGAGGCCAGGCGGTGAACCACATCGCTGAGGCGCACCACCGGGCGCAGCACGCGGTGCTTGAGAATAAAGCCCATCACGAATAAGAAGAGCAGGGCGGTCAGGCCGACCATCACCTCTGAGGCGGTACGCAGCGTTTTCGACGTGTTGGTCGCCGCCTGGACATCGGCAATAATGCGCTTATCCAGCAGCATACGAAAATGGTCAATCTTGCTCTGGGCGCGTTCCGTTTCAAGTTCGTAGATTTTGCCGAAGAGTAACGCAATGGCCTGTTGTTCCTCACCCCGGGCGACGCTGGCAATTGCTGCCTGCTGTTCATCCTGTAGGCCATCAACAATCTTCAGCCCTTCATACAGCAGCGCCAGCTCTTCGCCCGTTGCGCCCGTATCTTTTAACTGTCCCACTTTGTGTTCAATATTCTTCAGTTCACCTTCTTTCGCCTGGTACGCTTTCAGCACATCGGGCTCTTTTTTGATGGCGTAAAGGCGCGCTAAATCGGAGAGCATCCAGGTTTCTGCTTCAATCTCTTCCGTAAGCTGGTCAAAAATTTGTCGTTGCTTAACAGCCTGACGCTCTACGTTGTCGGCATGGGAAGCCATCAGCATGACGATACCGGAGGCAATGGTCAGGCACACCGTGACACCATAGGCCCAGTTTGTGATCGTGGCGATTCGCACCTGTTGGATCCTTCTACGACAAATGTGGAAGAGCGTTCATTTCAGATTATAGAAAACCCCTGATTTATCGCGAAAAAAAAGGCGGCACAGGGCCGCCTGACAAAACGCGTTTCGTTAGAGATCCGGAGGGTTTTTTCCCTCTTCGATAAAGTCTGCGTCCAGCTCCTCGGCGTTGCCTGCGTGGTCGCGGCCGGAGAAGAGGTTCCAGCAGGCGATAAACAGGGCGGCAATCAGCGGCCCAATCACAAAACCATTAATGCCGTACAGCTCCATACCGCCGAGCGTGGTGATCAGTATCAGGTAGTCCGGCATTTTGGTGTCTTTGCCCACCAGCAGCGGACGTAAAAGGTTGTCCACCAGCCCGACGATAATGACAAAAAAGCCCACAATGAATAGACCCTGCCACAGCTGGTGAGTGGCAAACAGGAAGATCGCGGCGGGAACCCAGACGATAGCCGAGCCGACGGCGGGCACCAGGGAGAGGAACGCCATCAGCGCTCCCCACAGTACGCTACCGTCAATACCGACGATGGCAAAGGCGATACCGCCAAGCGTACCCTGAACCACTGCCACGACCGCCGTACCTTTTACCGTGGCTCGCGAGACGCCGACAAACTTAGCGAACAGGTGCTGTTTGGCAAAGTCAGACAGCGGCAGCGAGTCGAGGATCTGGCGCACCAGATAGGGCCCGTCTTTGAGCAGGAAAAACAGCAGGTACAGCATAATGCCGAAGCTAATAGCAAAGCCGAACGTCCCTTTACCAATCAGGAACGCGCTTCCCGCCAGATACTGTCCACCCTGTAACGCGACATCGGAAAGCTTTTTCTGAATCTGCGCGGCGTTGGTCAGGTTGTGATCCGCCAGGAAGCCGCTGGCCCAGTCCGGCAGTCGGTTGAAAATACCGGCGATGACTTCCGGGAACTGCGTGTTGTTCTGTTGCAGCTTGGTGTAAACCATGTTCAGTTCCACCGCGAGCGAGGAAAGGATCACCATCAACGGAATAAACACGATCAGGCAGATAATGCCGAGTGTAAGGAGGGAAGCCAGCCCGTTGCGATCGCCCAGCGCGGTACGCAATTTGTTTTTCACCGGGTTGAAAATGATGGTCAGGATCGCGGCCCACAGAATCGCCGAGAAATAGGGTGACAGCACGTCAAAGAAAGCCCAGGTAACAAGGGCCAGGATGAGAATAAAGAAACCTTTGGTCAGTCCGTTAAATCGCATAGTGAGTCCTGGTGAAGAAGAAACTGTGTCGACTATAGAACTGATTTAAAGATTTACCAATAATTGCGCCGAAGTCGTGCCGGGTGGCCTTTTGTTAACAATCGCGGTATAACACCCTTCTTTGGATGTTTAGATGTCCATACGTTTAGAAGGTAATATGCAAACAGAACAACAAAACGGGCAGCTTAAGCGCACCATGAAAACCCGTCACCTGATTATGCTCTCGCTGGGGGGCGTTATCGGCACAGGGTTATTCTTCAATACCGGATACATCATTTCGACAACCGGCGCGGCGGGCACGCTGCTGGCGTATCTTATTGGTGCGCTGGTGGTCTGGCTGGTTATGCAATGCCTGGGGGAACTTTCCGTGGCGATGCCGGAAACCGGCGCGTTCCACGTCTACGCCGCTCGTTATCTCGGCCCGGCGACAGGGTATACCGTGGCTTGGCTCTACTGGCTTACGTGGACAGTGGCGCTGGGATCGAGCTTTACCGCAGCCGGGTTCTGTATGCAGTACTGGTTCCCGCAGGTTCCCGTCTGGACGTGGTGCGTCGTCTTTTGCGTGGTGATTTTTGCTCTTAACGTCATTTCCACGCGCTTCTTCGCCGAAGGGGAATTCTGGTTCTCGCTGGTGAAAGTCATCACCATCATCGCCTTCATTATTCTCGGCGGGGCGGCGATCTTCGGTTTTATCCCGATGCAGGACGGTTCACCGGCGCCGGGCTTAAGCAACATTACTGCCGAAGGCTGGTTCCCGCACGGCGGTCTGCCGATCCTGATGACCATGGTGGCGGTCAACTTTGCCTTCTCCGGAACGGAGCTTATCGGCATCGCGGCAGGAGAAACGGAAAACCCACACAAGGTTATTCCGGTTGCTATTCGCACCACCATCGCCCGGCTCATCATCTTCTTTATTGGCACCGTGTTTGTGCTGGCGGCGCTGATCCCGATGCAGCAGGCTGGCGTGGAGAAAAGCCCGTTCGTGGTGGTGTTTGAAAAGGTCGGCATTCCGTATGCGGCGGATATCTTTAACTTCGTGATCCTGACGGCGATCCTCTCGGCGGCGAACTCGGGCCTGTATGCCTCTGGCCGTATGCTGTGGTCTCTGTCTAACGAGAAAACGCTGCCGCGCTGCTTTGCCCGCGTCAACAAAAACGGCGTGCCGCTGACGGCGCTCTCCGTTTCCATGCTGGGTGGCGTGCTGGCGCTGTTCTCCAGCGTGGTTGCGCCGGATACGGTGTTTGTGGCCCTGTCAGCTATTTCCGGTTTTGCGGTGGTGGCGGTGTGGATCAGCATCTGCGCGTCACACTTCGTGTTTCGTCGCCGTCACGTGCAGTCCGGGCAGCCGCTTTCGGCGTTGCAGTATCGCGCGCCATGGTATCCGCTGGTGCCCGTGCTTGGCTTTATCCTCTGCCTGGTGGCCTGTATCGGCCTGTGGTTTGACCCCAGCCAGCGTATTGCCCTTTATTGCGGGCTTCCGTTTGTCGCCCTGTGTTATGGTGCGTACTACCTGACCCGAAACCTGACATCGCAGGAGCCTGAACATGTCGCAGAATAATCCGCTTACCGCCCTCCTTGAAAACCAGCCGTTTGTCGTGCTGGATGGGGCGATGGCAACGGAGCTGGAAGCGCGCGGTTGTAACCTTGCCGACAGCCTCTGGTCGGCCAAAGTGCTGATGGAAAACCCGGAGCTGATCCGGGACGTGCACCTCGACTACTACCGCGCGGGGGCACAGGTGGCGATCACCGCCAGCTATCAGGCCACGCCTGCGGGCTTTGCCGCACGCGGGCTGGACGAGGCGCAATCCCGGGCGTTGATTGGCAAAAGCGTAGAGCTGGCACGCAAAGCGCGGGAAGCGTACCTGGCAGAGAATGCGCAGGCGGGCACGCTGCTGGTGGCGGGGTCGGTAGGGCCGTACGGCGCGTACCTTGCCGATGGATCTGAATATCGCGGCGATTATGTGCGTCGCGCTGAAGAGTTCACCGCGTTCCACCGTCCCCGCGTGGAGGCGCTGCTGGATGCGGGCGCGGATCTGCTGGCCTGTGAAACGCTGCCTTCTTTCCCGGAGATTAAGGTGCTGGCGGCGATGCTGACGGCGTATCCTCGCGCCCGGGCATGGTTCTCATTTACCCTGCGTGACAGCGAGCATCTGAGTGACGGGACGCCGCTGCGGGATGTCGTTTCTGCGCTCGAAAGCTATCCACAGGTTGTCGCGCTGGGGATCAACTGTATCGCGCTGGAAAACACCACCGCGGCGCTGACGCATCTGCACAGCCTGACGTCGCTGCCGCTGGTGGTCTATCCGAATTCCGGCGAGCATTATGATGCGGTGAGCAAAACCTGGCATCACCATGGTGACGCCTGCGAGACGCTGGCGGGGTATTTACCGCAGTGGCTGGATGCCGGTGCGAAGCTGATTGGCGGCTGCTGTCGCACCACGCCGCAGGATATTGCTGCGCTGACGGTTCAGCGCTGAGGTCTTTGCCGGGTGGCGGCTGCGCCTTACCCGGCCTACAAATTGCACGAACCGTAGGCCGGGTAAGCGCAGCGCCACCCGGAGAAACAACCGCACAAAATTCACTATCCTTTCCCGCTTTTTTTCTAAAAACGAATCGTCATTAGCGATTCTTTTTTATTCCTTTATCAAAATTCTCGCGCCGGAAATACTGCCCTCATAACAACAAGGGGAGCAGGCACTATGGCAATTTCATCGCGAATCACACTTCTCGGCGCACTGGCGCTGTGGGCATTTCAGGCGCAGGCGGTGGACGTCACCGTCGCGTATCAGACTTCCGCTGAGCCGGCGAAAGTCGCGCAGGCGGACAACACCTTCGCCAAAGCGAGCGGGGCGAACGTCGACTGGCGCAAGTTCGACAGCGGCGCGGCGATTGTGCGGGCGTTAGCCTCGGGCGATGTGCAGATTGGCAACCTGGGCTCCAGCCCGCTGGCGGTGGCCGCCAGCCAGCAGGTGCCGATTGAAGTTTTCCTGCTGGCGTCGCAGCTCGGAAATTCCGAAGCGCTGGTAGTGAAGAAAACTATAACGAAACCCGAAGATTTGATCGGCAAACGCATCGCGGTGCCGTTTATCTCCACCACGCATTACAGCCTGCTGGCAGCGCTGAAACACTGGGGCATTAAGCCGGGCCAGGTGCAGATCATTAACCTGCAACCTCCGGCGATTATTGCCGCCTGGCAGCGTGGCGACATCGACGGAGCATACGTCTGGGCCCCCGCCGTCAACGAGCTGGAAAAAGAGGGCACCGTGCTGACCGACTCCGAAAAAGTGGGGCAGTGGGGCGCGCCAACCCTTGACGTCTGGGTCGTACGTAAGGACTTTGCCGAGAAACACCCTGAAGTGGTGAAAGCCTTCGCCAAAAGCGCCATCGACGCACAGCAGCCATACATCAGCAACCCGGATGAATGGCTGAAACAGCCCGCCAACCTGGAGAAACTCTCACGTCTGAGCGGCGTGCCGGAAGCTGACGTGCCGGGGCTGGTAAAAGGCAACACCTATCTGACGCCTGCGCAGCAGGTCCAGCAGTTGAACGGGCCGGTGAGCAAAGCGATTGTTGACACTGCGACGTTCCTGAAAGAGCAGGGCAAAGTGCCTGCGGTGGCGGCGGATTACAGCCAGTTCGTGACCGATCGCTTTGTGAAATAAGGGGGCTGCAATGCTGAACATTACAAACCTGTCTGCCGATTACGGCGGCAAACCCGCCCTGGAAGAGATCAACCTGACGCTGGACAGCGGTGAACTGCTGGTGGTGCTAGGGCCGTCCGGCTGCGGGAAAACGACGCTGCTGAACCTGATCGCCGGGTTTGTACCGTATCAGCACGGCACGATCCAGCTGGAAGGAAAACGGGTAACGGGGCCGGGCGCAGAGCGCGGCGTGGTCTTCCAGAATGAAGGATTACTCCCGTGGCGAAACGTTCAGGAAAACGTTGCGTTTGGTCTGCAACTGGCAGGTGTAGCGCGTGAACAGCGCCTGAATACGGCGCGCGATATGCTGAAAAAGGTCGGGCTGGAGGGGGCTGAAAAACGCTTTATCTGGCAGCTTTCAGGCGGGCAGCGTCAGCGCGTCGGGATCGCCCGTGCGCTGGCGGCTAACCCACAGCTGCTGTTGCTGGACGAACCTTTCGGGGCGCTGGATGCCTTCACCCGCGAGCAGATGCAAACCCTGCTGCTGCGCCTGTGGCACGAAACCGGCAAGCAGGTGCTGTTAATCACCCACGATATCGAAGAGGCCGTGTTTATGGCGACGGAGCTGGTGCTGCTCTCACCGGGGCCGGGACGCGTGCTGGAGCGCCTGCCGCTTGAGTTTGCCCGCCGCTATGTGGCGGGAGAGCCGGTACGCAGCATCAAATCCGATCCGCTGTTTATTGAACAGCGTGAATACGTCTTAAGCCGCGTGTTTGAGCAACGGGAGGCGTTCTCATGAGCATTGTTTTCAGTGAAAAAACGCGGCGGACGCGCCTTGCCTTACGCTGGCCGTTCTCTCGCCAGCTCACCTTAAGCCTCAGCACGCTGGTGGTGCTGCTGGCGGTATGGTGGGCGGTTGCCGCGCAGCAGTGGGTCAGCCCGCTGTTTCTGCCCCCGCCAGGCCAGGTTCTGGAAAAACTGATTACCATCGCCGGGCCGCAGGGCTTTATGGATGCCACGCTCTGGCAGCATTTAGGCGCCAGTCTGATGCGTATTCTGGTGGCGCTGCTGGCGGCGGTCATTATTGGCGTTCCGGTGGGGATCGCGATGGGACTGAGCCCGACGGTACGCGGCATTCTCGACCCGCTGATAGAGCTTTACCGTCCCGTCCCGCCGCTGGCTTACCTGCCCCTGATGGTGATCTGGTTTGGCATCGGCGAGACGTCAAAGATCTTACTGATATACCTGGCGATATTTGCGCCGGTAGCCATGTCGGCCCTGGCTGGCGTAAAAAGTGCGCAGCAGGTACGCATACGTGCGGCGCAGTCGCTCGGCGCCAGCCGCGCGCAGATACTGCTGTTCGTCATTTTACCAGGCGCGCTGCCGGAGATACTGACCGGGCTGCGCATCGGCCTTGGGGTGGGCTGGTCTACGCTGGTGGCGGCAGAGCTGATAGCCGCCACGCGCGGCCTTGGGTTTATGGTGCAGTCGGCGGGAGAGTTCCTGGCGACTGACGTGGTACTGGCAGGGATCGCGGTGATCGCCGCGATTGCCTTTGGATTAGAACTGGGACTGCGCGCGCTACAGCGTCGCCTGACGCCCTGGCATGGAGAAATACAATGAGTGAACGACTGACCATTACCCCGCTGGGGCCATATATTGGCGCGCAGGTGTCGGGCCTGGACGTAACACGTCCGCTGAGCGATAACCAGTTTGAGCAGCTGTACCACGCGGTGCTGCGTCATCAGGTGGTATTCCTGCGGGAACAGGCCATTACCCCGCAGCAGCAGCGCGCGCTGGCCCTGCGTTTTGGCGACCTGCATATCCACCCGGTCTACCCGCATGCGGAAGGGGTGGAGGAAATTATCGTGCTGGACACCCATAACGATAACCCGCCCGATAATGACAACTGGCACACGGACGTTACCTTTATCGACACACCGCCAGCCGGGGCGATTCTGGCAGCAAAACAGCTGCCGGAAACGGGTGGGGATACGCTATGGGCCAGCGGGATTGCCGCGTTTGAGGCGCTCTCCGCGCCGCTCCAGACTCTGCTGAGCGGCCTGCGGGCGGAGCATGACTTCAAAAAATCGTTCCCGGAGTACAAGTACCGCAAAAGCGAAGAGGAGCACCAGCGCTGGCTGGATGCGGTCGCAAAACATCCCCCGCTGCTGCACCCGGTGGTGCGTACCCATCCGGTGACGGGCAAACAGGCGCTGTTTGTGAATGAAGGGTTTACCACGCGTATCGTGGACGTAGCGGAAAAAGAGAGTGAGGCGCTGCTCGGCTTCCTGTTCGCGCACATCACCAAACCGGAGTTCCAGGTGCGCTGGCGCTGGCAGGAGAACGATCTGGCGATCTGGGATAACCGCGTCACGCAGCATTACGCCAATGCGGATTACCTGCCGCAGCGAAGGATTATGCAGCGGGCGACTATCCTGGGGGATAAGCCGTTTTACCGTGCGCCTTGATTGCCGGGTGGCGGCGTTGCCTTACCCGGCCTACGTTTAATTGTAGGCCCGGTAAGCGCAGCGCCACCGGGCAACGGAGCTAAAGGTGTGCTTCTATATACCGCTGATAGCGGTTTGCCTTCAGATAACACAGATCCACCAGCACCAGCCCGTCGATACAGTTATTGAACGCCGGATCGCTGCCGAAATCGATAAACTGCACGCCGCCGGGTTCGCATAGCTCGGAATACTGTTTGTAGAGCGGCGGGATGCCGCAACCCAGGTTGCCGAGCAGGGATTTCAGCTTTGTCAGGTCATCCACGTAATCCACTCCGCCAAACTGTGCCAGCACGTCCGGAAGTGAGGCCGGGTAGGGTTGACGCGAGGCGGCTAGGGGATGGCTGGCCGGAAACCAGAGACGATAAAACGCCACCAGCAGATCCCGTGCGGCTGGCGGTAAGCCGCCGGAGATGGACACCGGACCAAACAGGTAACGGTAATGGGGATAGCGTGCCAGATAGGCGCCAATGCCTGACCACAGATAGTCCAGACCGCGACGCCCCCAGTAGCGCGGCTGTATAAAGCTGCGCCCCAGCTCAATACCGTGCTCCAGTATGTCCTGCATTTTTTCGTCGTAGTGGAACAGGCTGTAGCTGTACAACCCCTCGACGCCGCGCTTTTCCACCTGCATGGCCGTTGGCATAAAGCGGTACGCGCCGACAATCTCCAGGTCATCGTCATCCCACAGAATAAGGTGCAGATAGTCATCATCGTAGCTGTCGGTATCCCGGCGCTTCCCGCTGCCTTCCTCCACGGCACGAAAGGCAATCTCGCGCAGCCGCCCCAGCTCGCGCAGCAGAGGCGCCTCTTCCTGCCCGTTGCGCTGCCAAAGATAGATGGCCTTACCATCGCTCGTTTTGCCCAGACACTCGGCCTGCGCCAGTTCGCGCTTGAGCGTCGCCCTGTCTTCCGGGCGGGCAATGGCGCACTGGGTTTTAAAGACGCCAGGCAATCCCTTGCCAAGACGTATCACGTGCTGACGACACTGCTCGGCCATCTCACGCGATGAAAGGGTAGAACTAAACCGGTCATTCCAGGCAATCTGCTGGCCGATTTTGATCGGCAGCTGACTGTGACGGCGGCGAAACATCTGTTGCATCAGCAGCAGCATGGATACCGTTGGCGAGACCAGGGTACTGGCATAAAACAGCAGGCTGTTGTGCGCCTGGATATGTACCGGGAGTAGCGGCACCCGTAGTTTGCCGGCCAGCTTGATAAAGCCCGGATGCCATTTTTTATCGCGGATGCCTTTGCGCGTTGGGCGGGAAACTTCGCCCGCCGGAAAGAAGATCAGCACGCCGGCGTTTTGCAGGTGCTGCTCCATCTGTATCAGCGAAGCTTTTGCGGTTCTTCCGCCCATATTATCCACGGGAATAAACAATGAACTGAGGGGCTCAAGGTGGGACAGCATCCTGTTGGTAACAACCCTGACGTCGCGGCGCACGCGGGAAACGGCATACAGCAGCGCCAGCCCATCCAGGGTGCCGGTGGGGTGGTTCGCTATCACAATGAGTGGGCCGTGTTCGGGGATTTGTTCGAGGTCGCGGGCGGAAACGGAGCAGTGAATATCAAGGTGTTCCAGTACCTGCTCCACCATATCCAGCCCTTTCAGGTGACGGTGGCTGGCGGCAAACTGCTGAAATTCGTCTTCGTGAAGCAGTCTTTTTAACAGACTTTTTTGCCAGGGTGCGGGCCTCGCCTGAGGCCAAAGGTCATCAAGAACGCTGTCGAGACTAAACATTGATCACTCCTCCTGCCGTCTTGCCCAGACAGTAGAAGGAGGAGATGTCGTTTATATTGCAGTTTGGTGAAGATTAGCGCAGAGAGCAGGCCGGGTAAGGCGAAGTCGTTACCCGGCGCTAAAGCGGATTAACGCAGAATTTTCTTCTCAGCCAGATCCAGCGCGAAATAGCTGAAGATCAGATCCGCGCCCGCGCGTTTGATCGCCCCCAGGCTTTCGAGGATCACTTTCTCTTCGTCGATGGCACCCGCCTGCGCGGCGAATTTGATCATCGCGTACTCGCCGCTCACCTGGTAGGCGCCCAGCGGCAGTTCGGTGCGTTCGCGAATGTCGCGCAGGATATCCAGGTATGCGCCAGCTGGTTTCACCATCAGGCAGTCAGCGCCCTGGGCTTCATCCAGCAGAGACTCACGAATCGCTTCGCGGCGGTTCAGCGGGTTCATCTGATAGGTTTTACGATCGCCTTTCAGCGCCGTGCCGGCTGCTTCACGGAACGGACCGTAGAAAGAGGAGGCGAATTTGGTGGAATAGGACATGATGGCGGTGTCGGTGAAGCCCGCAGCGTCCAGCGCCTGACGGATCGCCTGTACCTGCCCATCCATTGCCGCAGAAGGCGCAATGAAATCCGCACCCGCAGCGGCGGCAACTACCGCCTGCTTGCCCAGATTCAGCAGGGTCGCATCGTTGTCCACGCCGTGATCGCACAGCACACCACAGTGGCCATGAGAGGTGTATTCGCAGAAGCAGGTATCGGACATGACGATCATCTCCGGCACACTCTCTTTGCAGATGCGCGACATGCGGGCGACGAGGCCGTCTTCTTTCCAGGCATCACTGCCGGTCGCGTCAGTGTGGTGGGAGATACCGAACGTCATTACCGAGCGGATGCCCGCATTCGCAATGCGTTCGATCTCGCGGGCCAGATGCTTTTCAGGAATGCGCATCACGCCCGGCATCGCGTCGATGGCTTTGTAGTCATCGATCTCTTCTTCAACAAAAATCGGCAACACCAGATCGTTTAAGGTCAGTGTTGTCTCTTCAAACATGGCGCGCAGTGCGGGAGACTTGCGCAGGCGACGGGGACGTGCAATTAAATCGGTCATGGTATGCCTGATGTTTGTGGAACAAAGAGGTATAGTGTACCTGAAAGCAGGGAGCGGTGTTTTACTAAAGTTGTCTTTTAGATTTTCGAAATCGACTAATATTCGCTGTATGTATTTTGTCTATATTATAAAGCTTATTCTGGTGTTCAGTGTGGTATGTAATATTGGTGAGGTTTCTATATTGGTTCGGGATTATAAATATAAATGATTTATTGCTTTTTATTATATGTGCCGAAGCAACTAAAGTAGTTTGCAATCAGTTGAATTTATAATATTTATTCATAATGATTGATATTGTCCTGGGTTTACAAGCTTATTTGTCTGAATACGGACTTAATGGAATCATTCATTGAACCTTTTCGAAGTGAAACTGCATAATTCCTTCCGCAATTTAATGTTGCTAAATGATTTGATGGACAAACTTGCTTACGTCCCTGAGGAGGGATGACCCAATGCAAACATGGAAAAAGAAACTGGTTGTATCACAACTTGCATTAGCCTGCACACTGGCTATCGCTTCTCAGGCCAATGCGAAAGATATATCCGGCACAACATATAATACTTTTGGCTATGACAATACCGCGTCCACGCCCTGGTATTATGGTTATGCTGACTGGGATTATTCAGATGCCACACATGATGGTGACATTTATCCAGTCATCAATAAATCAACCGTAAACGGAGTTATTTCGACATACTATCTGGATGATGGTGTCAATGGCCGTGCGAACGCGTTAAGTATTTCTAACAGCACCATTAACGGCATGATCACGTCAGAGTGTATGACCACGACGTGTGCAGATGGCGTGGATACTGACGGTACCACTCATACCCAGTATGATCGTTTTAGCCTGACTGTTGATAACTCCACCATCAACGATACCTACGAGCATTACGCCTACGATGTCGTCAATGGTGAAACCACTGAAACGCATTATCTGGACACCTATGGTCTGGGTAACGCGATCACGCTGGACGTTGAATCTGACATCGTTATTCAGAACAACTCCCATATCGCGGGCATCACGCTGACGCAGGGTTATCAGGAGCTGGATAACACGCCATACGACGGTGTTGAAGGCGTTGCTAACAGCAGCAATATCTTTACCGATACGCTGGTGGTGAAAGATTCTGTGCTGACCTCTGGTGCGTACAGCGATCTGGGTACCAGTGGCTTCTACGGTCAAACGGCGAAGCCGAGCGACTACGGTGAAACCAACGCCACGGCTGCGGATGATGCGGCGCTGATCGTTGTTGCTGGCGCGTCTGATAACGCTATGCAGACCACCGCTACCTTCGATCACTCTACCATTACCGGCGACATCCTTTTCGCCAGCACCTTTGATAACAACTTCTACGAGAATGGCGATCCGGCAACGGATACCACCGATGACGGCGTCTATAACCCAACCACCAACGGCTGGGATGATACCGACAAGCTGGATGTCACGCTGACCAACGGCAGTAAATGGGTGGGTGCCGCGCAGTCCAGCGTTGAAGCCATCGGCACGGCGCAGATGTATGGTGAAGGCTACAGCGATGTAGACTGGCACACGCTTTCTCCAAACAGCATCTGGCCTGATTCTACCTTTGACAGCAACGGTCATGTTGCAGGTGAAGAAGTTTATCAGAGCGGCCTGTTCAACGTGGCGCTGGATAACGGTTCCGAGTGGGATACCCGTAAGATCTCCAACATCGACGCGCTGACGGTGAACAACCAGTCTCAGGTCAATGTTGAAAACTCCGGCCTGCTGGCAGATTCCATCACCCTGACCAATGCGTCTAGCCTGAATATTGGCGACAGCGGTGGTTTGGCTACCGACAGCCTGTATCTGGATAGCTACAGCCGTGCTGCACTCACTGAAGAGACAGCTGAGCTGTATGCCAACACCATTACCGTGGACAACGGTGCAGAGCTGGCGCTGGGTCTGGGTCAGGTTGATACGCACAATATGGTGCTGACCGATGGCGGTGTGCTTAACGTTGCCAGCCGTGATTATGTGCTGAACAGCGACCTGAACAACGCACGCTATATCACCAACGATCGCTCTAAAGCGGATTACGACTATGGTGTTGTCGCGCTGAACTCTGACGGCCATCTGGCGGTGAACGGTGACGTTGCCGGTAACTATAAAGTGCGCATCGACGATGCGACCGGCGCAGGCTCCGTAGCTGACTACGAAAACAAAGAGATCGTTCGCGTCTATGACAATAACGCGGATACCGCTGCCAGCTTTACTGCGGCAAACAAAGCTGATTTAGGTGCATACACCTATCAGGCGCAGCAGAAGGGCGACACCGTTGTTCTCCAGCAGGAAGAGCTGACTGACTACGCCAACATGGCGCTGAGCATTCCTTCTGCTAATACCAACATCTGGAATCTGCAACAGGATACCGTGGGTACCCGTCTGACCAACAGCCGTCATGGCCTGGCAGATAACGGCGGCGCATGGGTGAGCTATTTCGGCGGCAACTTTGACGCGGATAATGGCACCGTTAGCTACGATCAGGACGTAAGCGGCATTATGGTAGGTCTGGATACTCAGATCGACGGTAATAACGCGAAGTGGATTGTCGGTGGTGCGGCTGGTTTCGCGAAGGGTGATATCAGCGATCGTACTGGTCAGGTCGATCAGGACAGCCAGACTGCGATGATCTACGCGTCGGCGAAGTTCATGAACGACATCTTCCTCGACAGCTCCCTGAGCTACACCCGCTTCAACAACGACCTCTCTGCTACCATGAGCAACGGTCAGTATGTTGACGGTAATACCACGACTGACGCCGTTGGTTTCGGGATGAAACTGGGCTATGACTGGAAACCAAACCTGTCTGGCTACGTCACGCCTTACGCGGCGATCTCTGGCCTGTTCCAGTCCGGTGATGACTACCAGCTAAGCAACGACATGCGTATCGATGGTCAGTCTTACGACAGTATGCGTTATGAACTCGGCGTGGATGCAGGTTATACCTTCAACTACGGCGGCGAGCAGGCATTAACGCCTTACTTCAAACTGGCTTACGTGTATGACGATGCCGACAACAATGCTGATATCAACAATGACAGCATTGATAACGGCGTGGAAGGCTCTGCGGTTCGCGTGGGACTGGGCACTCAGTTCAGCTTCACGAAAAACTTCAGTGCTTACACTGATGCGACTTATCTGGGCGGCGGCGACGTTGACCAGAACTGGGGAGCAAACCTGGGTGTGAAATACACCTGGTAATATAGAAAGCGCGGGGGATTTTTCCCCCGCTTTTTTATGTGTTTTAAAAATTATAAAGAACCGACAGATACAGATGACTTGAGGTATGCATGAACGTTAATGCGAAGCCACTTTCTGAATTAAGCCGGCTCATAAAGTGTCTGGAAGTCGCCGGTACCCCATTTAAGATCGAACCACAACAATTAATAACTACCGGCAATAATGATGATGAACCATTGACCGTTGTCATACAATCCGGCCTGACGGCCGTCCACCGTAAATCAGACGAATTACTTATGGGTATTGCGCGGGCACCGTATATCCACGGTTTAAGCGCATGGATAAATGAAAACTATCTTGAATATTCTTTGATGGCACAGACGCCTTGTACCGGATTTTATTTACCGGCATCTGACGCGTACCAGCTTATTCAGGACGCGCAACTTTGGCAAGAGGCTTTCTGCTGGCTGTCATGGCTTAACCATTTATTGGGAAAACGTGACATGCAATTGGTCGGAAATAATTCCTATAGCCAAATCCGGGCGATGCTGATCAATATGGCCGAGTGGGATGACACGCTACGTTCAAAAATTGGTGTTATGAATCATATTCAGCGTAGCACTCGTATTTCTCGTTCGGTCGTTGCTGAGGTTCTGGCGGCGCTGCGACAGGGGAACTACATCAATATGAGCCGGGGCAAACTGATCAGTATCAACCGTTTGCCCACGGACTATTGAGATCAGTTAGAGGCCGTAAGCACCTGCGCTTTATTGGCACTCAGCTCGGCCACCAGATTATTTACGCCATCACTCATATTCACGAAGCGTGTATTTGGCGACCGGGTGACCACCACAAAAGCGCCTACGTTTGATTGCGGAATCATCGCCATGTAGGTGATGAACCCGCCACCTCCACCGGTTTTTTGAATAATCCCCGGTCGGCCATCTTTTGGCGCCATATACACCCAGCCCATGCCGAGGGCATCGGCTTTACCTGGAACATCCATGCCAATGACGCGTCGTAGCTGAGCACGCTGGTAGATGAGCGTCTGCATTCGGTCGGCCTGATTGCTACGCGCGTAAAAATCCGATGAGAGGAACTGTTGCATCCAGCGCATCATGTCGCCAGGCGTAGAGTAAACGCCACCGCTGCCAATGGCGGCCAGCGTGTTATTGCACGGGCTGGCCCCTTTTTCCGCCACCATCAGACGCTTGCACTGGTCCGGGGAAGGGGTGTACGTGGTATCTTTCATCCCGAGCGGACGCGTGATCTGCTCTTCAAACAGTTGAGGGTAAGGTTTACCCGACGCCGTCGCTAAAGCGTCGGCCAGCAGATCAAACGCCAGGTTAGAATAGCCGGCCTGCGAGCCCGGGGCCGATTTCAGGGTTGCTGTGCTCAGGTAGTTCCAGCGTTGCTCGCGGGTTGGCCAGACAAAGACAGGGCGATGCGCAGCGCCACCGGGCTGTTCTCGCGGCAGGGCGCTGGTATGGGTCGCAAGATTCACCAGTCTGATCGGCGTTCCCTGATATGTCGGAACGCGAGCGCCGGGCGGTGCATATTTGCTGAGTGGATCGTCGAGTTTCACCACGCCCTGATCGAGCAGTTTCACCAGCATTTCGCTGGTCATCAGCTTGGTTATCGATGCGACACGGATAACGGAATCCAGCTGCGGACGAACGTTATTTCCCGGTCGTGTTTCACCGAAGCTGCGAAACACCCGCTGGTTACCGTCGATCACGACCAGCGCCATTCCCGTCGCACCGCTGCCGTAATAAATAAGGTTCGCGTAGCGATCGGCAATGTCAGAGGCCAGAACCGGGGCCGTCAGAGGCTGTGCTGCCTGGGCGGTGGACAGGCTCACCGCACACAGCGCGGCGATAGAGAGCAGACAACGTTTCAACGAAAAGCATCCATCAAGTGAATAAGGAAAGTTACGGGTAGTTATACTACTAATCGGCGTCGGGCAATGGCCCGATTTGCATAACGATAGCGAGAAAAACGTAACCGTGGGTAAATTTGAACAATTTACTTGCGGCGTGGCTCCCATTTTGTGACATCGACCGTATGATAGACGCTACGATCGCTGTTGCGAATGAAACGCACCGAAACAATTCCTGAAAACTGTGAAGCGAACTAATAATTCACCCGCAGGTCTCACTTTTTTGCCTGAGCCGGGAGGCTGGCACAGGCAAGGTTTCGTGTGGCGATATGTTGAACACAGCAACAGCCATAACAACAAGAAGGAAGCACAATGTTTAAGTCTTTTTTCCCAAAGCCGGGGCCCTTTTTCCTGTCGGCATTTATTTGGGCGCTGCTGGCTGTCATTTTCTGGCAGGCCGGTGGCGGCGCGTGGCTGACCCGTCTTACGGGGGCAACGGGCGATATTCCCATTAGCGCAGCGCGCTTCTGGTCCATGAGCTATCTGCTTTTCTACGCTTATTACGTGCTCTGCGTAGGGCTTTTTGCCATGTTCTGGTTTGTCTATTCTCCTCACCGCTGGCAATACTGGTCGATTCTCGGCACGTCGTTAATCATCTTTGTCACCTGGTTCCTGGTGGAAGTGGGCGTAGCGGTCAACGCCTGGTATGCGCCATTTTACGATCTGATCCAGACGGCGCTGAGTTCGCCGCATAAAGTGACCATTAACCAGTTCTACCATGAGGTGGGGATCTTCCTCGGCATCGCCCTTATCGCCGTGGTGATTGGCGTGATGAATAACTTTTTCGTCAGCCACTATGTGTTCCGCTGGCGTACCGCGATGAACGAACACTATATGGCACACTGGCAGCACCTGCGGCATATCGAAGGTGCCGCACAGCGTGTGCAGGAAGACACCATGCGTTTTGCCTCTACTCTGGAAGATATGGGCGTGAGCTTTATCAACGCCATCATGACGCTGATCGCCTTCCTGCCGGTGCTGGTGACGCTCTCGTCGCACGTTCCGGAGCTGCCGATTGTCGGCCATCTGCCATACGGCCTGGTGATTGCTGCGATTGTCTGGTCGCTGATGGGAACGGGGCTGCTGGCGGTGGTGGGGATCAAGCTGCCGGGGCTGGAGTTTAAAAACCAGCGCGTGGAAGCGGCCTACCGTAAAGAACTGGTGTATGGCGAAGACGATGCCAACCGTGCGTCACCGCCTACCGTGCGTGAGCTGTTTGGCGCCGTACGTCGTAACTATTTCCGCCTCTATTTCCATTACATGTATTTCAATATCGCGCGCATTCTTTATCTTCAGGTTGATAACGTTTTCGGGTTGTTCCTGCTGTTCCCGTCCATCGTTGCGGGTACGATTACGCTCGGTCTGATGACCCAAATCACCAACGTCTTTGGTCAGGTTCGCGGTTCGTTCCAGTATCTGATCAGCTCCTGGACTACGCTGGTGGAGCTGATGTCCATCTACAAACGTTTACGCAGTTTCGAGCGTGAGCTGGACGATAAGGACGTGCAGGAAGTCACCCATACATTAGGTTAAAAAGGAATTGCTATGCCATTTGCCGTACCACGTGCATTACCGCTGACGTTACTCGCCGCTTTTGTGCTGGCGGGCTGTGCCGAAAAAGGGGCTGCCCCGCTCAAAGAAGGGGAGAAGCCCGTTGATGTGGCGAGCGTGGTGCGGCAAAAGATGCCCGCCAGCGTGAAGGATCGCAGTGAGTGGGCTGATGCGCTGGCAGCGACCTTCAAAAGCCAGAAGATCGCGCCTACCGAGGAGAATATCTGCTCGGTGCTCGCGGTGGCGCAGCAGGAATCGATGTATCAGTCAGATCCTGTAGTGCCTGGCCTGAACAAAATCGCCTGGAAGGAGATCGACCGCCGGGCCGAATCGATGCATATCCCGGTTTTCCTGGTGCATACCGCCCTTAAAATCACCTCGCCAAACGGTAAAAGCTACAGTGAACGGCTGGATACGGTGAAAACCGAGAAACAGCTTAGCGCCATTTTCGATGATTTCATCAATATGGTGCCGATGGGGCAGAAGCTGTTTGGCTCGCTAAATCCGGTGCATACCGGCGGTCCGATGCAGGTCAGTATCGCATTTGCGGAAAAGCATACCGACGGCTATCCGTGGGATATCGACGGTACGGTACGTCAGGAGGTCTTCTCCCTGCGCGGTGGGCTGTGGTTTGGGACGTATCACCTGCTGAATTATCCGGCCAACTACGATAAACCGCTGTATCGCTTTGCCGACTTTAACGCGGGCTGGTATGCCAGCCGAAATGCAGCCTTCCAGAATGCGGTAAGCCGCGCCAGCGGTGTGAAGCTCGCTTTGGACGGCGATCTCATTGCTTACGGCAGCAGTGAGGCCGGGACCACCGAACGTGCGGTGCGAAAACTCTCGACGAAGCTGGAGATGAGCAACAGCGACATTCGCCGACAGCTGGAGAAGGGCGACAGCCTGGCGTTTGAGAAAACGGATCTGTATAAGCAGGTCTTTGCGCTGGCCGAGAAGAAAAGTGGAAAGGCTTTACCCAGAGCCATTCTGCCAGGCATTCAGCTGGAAAGCCCGAAGATCACGCGTAACCTGACGACCGCCTGGTTCGCGAAACGCGTTGAAGATCGTCGGGCACGCTGTATGGGACTGTAATCAGTGGCGGTTGCGCCAGCGCAGGACAAGGGCAATCACGCCCAGAACCATGCTGCCCGCGAGGAAGGGAATGAGTCCAAATACGGTGCTCACGCCTAAACCGATTTCAACGCGCGGGCGGCCTGTATCCTGCACCTGCATCAGATGCTCATACACGCCAGGGGCATGCACCAGCATATTCAGCAGTTGGGTTCCTGCCCAGAAACAAAACAGAACAAACAGGGCATAGGCAATATTCCCCGCCGTGGAGGTTTTTGGTTGTTTTCCGCCAAAAATCGGTTTCGACAATGTAAAGTCTGCCATAAGACCTCCCGATAATATCACTCTGTGTTAATACGCGTCGTACAGGGTGAGTGTGACAGGTCATAGCATTTGTCAATATCAGAATCGTGGGAAATTCGGCTCAGGATTTCTCCTGGATTGTCGATTTCTGCATCACGTCACAAATTGATAACATAAGTGAAACTGCGCTGCATTTCAGAATTTACGTATCCGCCACAGACGCCTTTATCAAACTGTGAGAGGATAGTTTTTTTTCTGCCGGAGTTGTCATGAAGCTCACTTCCAAATTACGCCGTGACTGGCATTACTACGCCTTTGCGATCGGGCTGATCTTTATTCTCAACGGTGTTGTCGGGCTGCTGGGATTTGAAGCGAAAGGCTGGCAAACCTATGCGGTTGGGCTGGTAACCTGGGTAATCAGTTTCTGGCTGGCGGGATTTATTATCCGCCGTCGTCCCGATGAGACGACGACGGCAGAGAAAGCCGACTAACCGTTAGTTAACGGAGCTTTTCAGGGCGCTGTCAGCGGCGTGGCGCTCCAGCGCCAGTTCAATCAGGCGGGTGATCAGTTCCGGATAGCTTATCCCGCTGGCCTGCCACAGCTTCGGGTACATGCTGATATTGGTAAAGCCCGGCAGAGTGTTGATTTCGTTAATCACCACCTCGTTATCCGGCGTCAGAAACACGTCGACGCGCGCCATCCCACAGCATCCCAGCGCCTGATAGGCTTCAACGGCGATCGCCCGGATCTTGTCGTTAACGTCAGGATCGAGCGCGGCGGGAACCACAACCTGGGCACCTTTGTCGTCAATATATTTGGTGTCGTAGGAATAGAAGTCACTGTTCAGTACCACTTCACCACAGGTACTCGCCTGCGGGAAGTCGTTGCCCAGTACGGCGCACTCAATTTCACGACCGTTAATTCCCTGCTCAACTACCACCTTATGGTCAAATTCAAAGGCCAGACGAACGGCATCGTTAAACTGCGCTTCGCTGGTGACTTTGCTGACGCCGACGGACGAGCCCTGATTCGCCGGTTTCACAAACAGCGGCAGGCCAAGTTGCGCCTTGATCTGCGCGAAGCTGTGTTTATCGCGGTTGGCGCGAGTGAGCGTCACGAACGGCGCAATATTCAGACCGGCGTCGCGCAGGAGACGTTTTGTGACGTCTTTATCCATGCAGGCGGCAGAGCCCAGCACATCGGAACCGACAAACGGCAGGTTCGCCATCCGCAACATGCCTTGCAGGGAGCCGTCTTCGCCCAGCGTGCCGTGAACGATAGGGAATACCACGTCAATCTGTGCCAGCGCCTGCGCGTTCCCGGCATCGATAAGCTGTCCCTGTTCCACGCCCGGAACCGTTGCGACGCTGATATCAGAAGGATTAAGGGCAATGTGCGCCGGATCGTCAGCGTGTAACAGATACTGGCTGGCATCGTTAACATGCCACTGGCCCTGTTTATCAATGCCCAGCAGCACCACGTCAAAACGGCTTTTATCAATCGCATCAACGATATTTTTAGCCGATTGCAATGACACCTCGTGCTCTGCCGATTTTCCCCCAAAGACAATACCTACGCGCTGCTTTGCCATCTCACTCTCTTCCAGTCTGACGAAAAGCCCATAACATACCACGATGCCCGGCGGGTTTCGCGGCCTTCTGCCATAATGTTTTGGGGATGCTGAAGGGGGGCGCGTGAAAGGAAAAGGTCTGCTTATTCTTATTGTTATTGCCGGGATCGCCACGGTGGGCTACCGCTGGTTGCCGCCGTATTACAATCCTTTCGTGCCGCTTACGCTTGACGATCCGCCCGGAAAAATAACCCAGTTTAAACTTCGACGTTTAACACCGCAGGCATGCGAAAGCCTGTTAGCGCAGGCGAATCAACGCCAGCTTATCCGTACCCAGGCTGTCGCTGACAGCGCCGGTGAGTGTCCGCTGAGTAACGTGGTGCGCGTGCGCGATTTTGGCCCGGTGAGCCTGAACAGCAGCTTTCTGGCCAGTTGTCCGCTGGCGTTAAGTTCGGCGCTGTTTGTCAGCCAGCAGGCCCGACCGCTCACCAAAACCTGGACCGGAAGCGAGCTTACGCGTATTGAACATCTGGGCAGCTTCGCTTGCCGCAATATCTACAGCCGCCCGGATGCGCGGCGCAGCGAACATGCCACGGCGGATGCGCTGGATATCAGCGCTTTCAGGCTGGCAAATGGACAGCGCGTTACCGTCCTGAACGGCTGGAAAGCGGAAAAGACGCAGCCCTGGCTACAGGCCCTGCTCTCGGCAAGCTGTGGCTATTACGGTAACGGTCTGGGGCCGGACTATAATGCCGCCCATGCCAACCATTTCCATCTGGGGATGCGCGGCTATGGATTATGTCGATGAAGCATAATCTTCCGCCAAAAATTGGATAAATTGTGACTTATTTCACAAATATGATGACTGGGAAGATAAAACACCAAAGTCTGCAAGGCCGCATCTCTGGCGCTATGTCATTGCGCGTAACTTGCTAATCTGTCGGCGAATTCGCCTAAAAATGAAGACTATTTCTGTTATGGAATCCTGGAAAGTTAATCTCATTTCAGTCTGGTTCGGCTGCTTCTTCACCGGACTGGCTATCAGCCAGATATTGCCCTTCCTGCCGCTGTATGTGTCGCAGCTGGGAGTGACTTCCCATGAAGCGCTCTCGATGTGGTCCGGCCTGACGTTCAGCGTGACGTTTCTGGTCTCCGCCATTGTGTCGCCGATGTGGGGCAGCCTGGCGGATCGCAAGGGGCGCAAGTTGATGCTGCTCCGCGCCTCGCTGGGGATGGCGATAGCCATTTTGCTCCAGGCCTTCGCCACCAACGTCTGGCAGCTGTTTATTCTGCGGGCGATAATGGGGCTGACCTCCGGTTACATTCCGAATGCCATGGCGCTGGTGGCCTCACAGGTACCGCGTGAGCGAAGCGGCTGGGCGCTCAGCACGCTTTCCACGGCCCAGATCAGCGGGGTCATTGGCGGCCCGCTGCTCGGCGGCTTCCTGGCGGACCATGTCGGGCTGCGTGCGGTCTTTATCATTACCGCGATCCTGCTAACGATCAGCTTTCTGGTCACCCTTTTTCTGATTAAAGAGGGCGGGCGGCCTGTTGTCAGTAAATCCGAACGCTTGAGCGGAAAAGCGGTTTTCGCCTCGCTGCCTTATCCTGGCCTGATGATTAGCCTCTTTGTGACGACGATGGTGATCCAGCTCTGTAACGGTTCGGTAGGGCCGATTCTGGCGCTGTTTATCAAGTCGATGGCGCCGGACAGCAGCAACATTGCTTTTCTGAGCGGGATGATTGCCGCGGTGCCGGGCGTGTCGGCGCTGATGTCTGCTCCGCGTCTGGGGAAACTGGGCGACAGGATCGGTACGGCACGTATTCTGATGGCAACGCTCATCATTGCGGTGATCCTTTTCTTTGCCATGTCATTCGTCACCACACCTCTTCAGCTCGGCATCCTGCGCTTCCTGCTTGGCTTCGCAGATGGCGCCATGCTGCCCGCTGTTCAGACGCTGCTGGTGAAATATTCCAGTGACCAGGTAACCGGCCGCATTTTTGGCTACAACCAGTCGTTCATGTATTTAGGCAACGTAGCGGGCCCGCTTATCGGCGCCTCGGTCTCGGCGATGGCGGGTTTCCGCTGGGTATTTGCCGCGACGGCGGTGGTGGTCCTGCTGAATATTATTCAACTGGCCTTTGCCTTGCGACGCCGCAGGCGAATCGCTGAGGCAAAGTCGGCCCGGTAAACACGATAATATATTATTTATTCTTATGAACGCCGCATTTTTATATAACGAAATGCGGCGCCTTTCTTTCAGGAAAACGTTTCGCTTTCGCGCTGAAATATCTTTTTTGGCAGCGATGTCACTTTTGCATAAGATAAAGCCAATCCATGCTTTTCATTATTCAGAGAGGGTGTTAATTTCAGGGGAAATCACATAAGGAAATAGCACCATGAAAAATCTCATTGCTGAGTTGTTGGTTAAGCTTGCCCAAAAGGAAGAAGAGTCGAAAGAGCTGGTTGCCCAGGTCGAGGCGCTGGAAATCGTTGTGACGGCGCTGCTGCGACAGATGGCAAAACCGGAGCAGGAGGCGTTGATCGACAACGTTGAAGGCGCGCTGGAAAAAGCGCGTCCTGATTCCCAGGTGCCTGCGGAAGATGCGGAGCTGCTTCAGCAATACGTAAAGAAGCTTTTAAGGCATCCTCGCAGCTAACCTGTCTGAGGTGAAATGACGTGTCACAGAATTGTCATGCAGGATGCCTGGCGTCGCTCTGTTTTTATTTTTACACATTTATGCAGGGAAAATTAAATTGAGACAGAGCACACCTTTCACCGCATAATTTCTGTTATTAATTACCGCCTCCCCCCCGGCGAAACCGGTTAATGAATATTGTGCCGATACAGGGCTGAAATAACCGCAGAGCCCGGCGAAAATCAGAGTCGCTGGGTGGTTTTTTTCCCGTAACGAGCCAGACTTAACGTGGAACTTCACATAAAGGATGGTGCAATGAAAACAACAATACTGGTTACCCTGCTCTCTGGCCTGTGTCTGATCGCCTCAGCACACGCGGAAGAGAAAACGTTAACGCCCCAGCAGCAGCGCATGACGACCTGTAACCAACAGGCGACATCGCAAAGCCTGAAAGGGGATGCCCGTAAAACGTACATGAGCGACTGCCTTAAAAATGGTGCGGCTAAACCCGGTGAAAAAAGCCTGACCCCACAGCAGCAAAAAATGCGTGAGTGCAACGCCCAGGCGACACAGCAGATGCTGAAAGGCGACGATCGCAGCAAGTTTATGAGCGCGTGCCTCAAAAAACAGGCGTAGTGCTAACGGGTGAGTCACGGCTGTGGCTCACCCAAAATTTCATACTTTCCCCGCTATCCCCCTCTCTATAATTTGGGAAAATGTTTCAGAATATTCCCAAAAATGATGAATGATGAGTTTTATGACAATCACGAGAACATTCGGGAAGCGTGGCACCAGCAGCTTTCTCAGGATGATTCATACCGTTCCGGTCTGCGATTTGCCCGGCGAATACGGCTGGCACGCATCGTTGGTCTGGCGGCGCTATTTGTTCCGCTTGCCAGCGTTCTGGTGAGCCAGTTTCTTTCCGGCGTCTGGTGGTTATTGCTGGTGGGCTGGGTCTTTGTCTGGCCCCATCTGGCCTGGCAGCTGGCTTTTCGTTCGGCTGAACCCCACAGCAGTGAAATTGTTAATCTGAAAATCGATGCCATTATTGCCGGTGTCTGGATGGGGCTAACAGGGTTCAATGCGCTACCAACGGCGGCGCTGATCGTGATGATCGGCATGAATATGATGGGATCGGGGGGATGTCGGTTATTTCTGACAGGACTGGCGCTGCTTGCCCTGTCTGCCTTGCTCACCGTGCAATCCACGGGTACTCCTGTGGTATTGACCTCTGAACCGCTGGCGTTGTGGCTGACGCTCCCCGTGCTGGTGGTCTACCCCATACTGTTTGCCTGGCTCAGCCACCGCACGGCGATCCGTCTGGCAGAGCATAAGCGTCGGCTTGAGCTGATGAGTACCCGCGACGGAATGACCGGCGTATTCAATCGCCGTCACTGGGAAACGCTGCTACGTAACGAATTTGAGGCCTGCCGTCGAAGCCATCGACAGGCGACGATACTGCTCATCGATATCGATCACTTCAAGACGATCAACGACACCTGGGGGCATGACGTGGGAGATGAAGCGATTGTCGCCATCACGCGCCAGCTTCAGCTGACCCTACGCTCAGGCGATTATATTGGCCGTTTTGGCGGGGATGAGTTCGCGGTGATCATGTCCGGCACGCCTGCCGACAGCGCGATTGCTGCGATGTCGCGCGTCCACGAACGGCTGGTCAACATGCCGCTGCACGGAGCACCTATGGCGAGGTTGTGTATCAGCGTTGGGGTTGCCCCCTGGGGGGCGCAGTTCACCCACTATCGTGAATGGCTAAAGGCGGCGGACGTGGCCCTCTATAAAGCCAAAAATGCCGGACGGGGCCGCACCGAAGTGGCCGCCTGACGCCCGGCGTAGCGCATCAGGACTTACTGAGCTTCTCTGATTTTTCCATGCATTTTTCCATCGCCTCGATCACGGCGGAGCGGAACCCGCGATCTTCCAGCACGCGCACGGCTTCAATGGTTGTGCCCCCCGGTGAGCACACCATATCTTTCAGTTCGCCCGGATGTTTACCTGTTTCCAGCACCATTTTGGCCGAACCCATCACCGCCTGCGCTGCAAATTTGTAGGCCTGCGCGCGCGGCATTCCACCCAGTACGGCGGCATCGGCCATGGCTTCGATAAACATAAAGACATACGCCGGGGCAGAGCCGCTCACGCCGACTACCGGGTGGATCATCGGTTCGGCAATCACTTCCGCTTCGCCGAAGCAGCGGAAAATATTCAGTACATCCGCCACGTCTTCAGATGTGACCAGCGCGTTCGGGGTAACGGATGTCATACCGGCATTCACCAGCGACGGGGTGTTTGGCATGGCGCGAACAATCTTACGGTCGTGGCCCAGCGCGCGGGCGAGCTGATCGAGGGTCACGCCTGCGGCAATCGATACCACCAGGGTCTCTTTGTTAAGGCTGGAGGTGATCTCGCTCAGGACTTTAATCATGATATTCGGCTTAACGGCGCCAAAGACAATATCCGCCACCTGAGCCACGTCCTGTGCGCTTTCGGCAGCGTTGACACCATACTCATCACGCAGCGCCGCGACTTTATCCGGGGATGGGGTATAGACCCAAATCTGCCCCGGCAGCACCTGCCCGCTGGTAATCAGTCCGCCGAGGATAGCTTTGCCCATATTTCCGCAGCCGATAAACCCGATTTTCTTATCCATCACGTCTCTCCGTTATTATGCGTTGTTATCTCTCATTGATAGCTTAACAACGAAATGCAGGCGACAATAGTCACCAGAATCATAATGGGGAGAGACTATGGCGATTTGGGTTGATGCGGACGCGTGTCCGAATGTCATCAAAGAGATTTTATTTCGTGCTGCCGAGCGCGTGCAGATGCCGCTGACGCTGGTGGCGAACCAGAATATCCGCGTGCCGCCCTCCAGATACATCCGTTCTCTGCGCGTTCCGGCCGGGTTTGACGTGGCGGATAACGAGATAGTACGCCTGTGTGACGCAGGAGATCTGGTGATCACCGCGGATATCCCGCTGGCTGCCGATGTACTGGCGAAAGGGGCGGCGGCGCTGAACCCGCGCGGAGAACGCTATTCGCCGGCAACGATCCGGGAGAAGCTCACCATGCGTGATTTTATGGATACGCTTCGTTCCAGCGGCGTGCAAACCGGTGGGCCGGACAGCCTGTCGCAGCGCGATCGCCAGCAGTTTGCCGCCGAGCTGGATAAATGGCTGCTGGAAGTGAAGCGCCGCCCGGCGTAGCCCACCTCCGGGCGGTTTTGTGGTACAGTGTGGCTTCCACAGGCTTGTCATTCCGTACCGCTTTGCAGTAAAGTTAGCGCAACATCTACTGCAATCATTTCTTTACAGCCTTCAGTTATCCGGCAGCAAGGGGAACACCTGGTTATGAACCCACCCATCTTTTTAGTTGGCCCTCGCGGCTGTGGGAAAACCACCGTTGGTCTGGAGCTGGCGCGTCTGTGCCAGAGTCAGTTTGTCGATACTGACCACTGGCTCCAGGAGAATGCCGGTAAGACCATCGCCGATATCGTTGAAGATGAGGGTTGGGAGAGCTTTCGTGCGCGTGAAACAGCCACGCTGGAAGCGGTGACCGCGCCGTCAACCGTGATCGCGACCGGTGGGGGCATTATTCTGGCGCCGTATAACCGCCAGTTTATGCGCGAAAAGGGTGTCGTGATCTACCTCTGTGCCCCGGTTTCTACGCTGGTGGGGCGGCTGGAGGCGTTTCCGGAAGAGGGACAGCGCCCGGCGCTGACCGCGAAACCGCTGAGTGAAGAGGTCAGCGACGTCCTCGCCGAACGCGATGCACTGTACCGCGAGGCGGCACACCACGTTGTGGATGCGTCAGCGTCACCCGAGAAAGTTGCGATTCAGATTATTACCGCCCTGCGTTTGGCTTGCGCCAGCTAACAGCCGTCTATACTCATAGCTCAGACATAAAAAAAGGATGAGCTATGCCAACCAGACCTCCCTATCCACGTGAAGCCCGCATCGTTACCGTTGAAAAAGGTAACGGCGATCAGACCGTAACCTGGTACCAGCTGCGTGCCGATCACCCTAAACCTGATTCGCTGATCAGCGAACATGAAACCGAACAGGAAGCGCTGGATGCGAAACGGCGCTATGAGGATCCTGAGAAGTCCTGACAGGAATCCGAATTCGTTACAACCGTGCCTGAATCACACTTTTAACATATCGCTGATGTTAAGCAGCAGTTAATATTTAGTTATTACAGGTGGATTCGGAAAGGCCAGTCGATCTTTACATTACGGTGTAGAGATCCCCTGCTACCCTTGGTGCTGTTTTGTTGAAAAAATGAACAGTGCAGCGTAGTGAGCCTGTACCTGTGTGGCAGTTGTGGTAGTAACGGAAGGCGATCAAAATGAAGGCGACGTTGGCGATCCTCACGATTGGTGTGGTGCCTGTAAGCGAAGTATTACCGCTCTTAACCGAGCATGTCTCTGAACAACAAATTACGCATCTCAGTCTGTTAGGGAAGCTGAGTCGGGAAGAGGTCATGGAAGACTACGCGGTCGGAGAGGGGGAAGATCCCCTGGCAACGTTACTCAGTGACGGTAAACTGGCGCATGTGTCGCGCCAGAAAATCGAACGCGCGCTACAGGGCGTGATCGAAGTGCTCGACAATCAGGACTATGACGTTATTTTGCTGATGAGCACGGCACCCGTTAAAGGGCTCAGCGCGCGTAATGCCATTCTGCTCGAACCGATGCGGATTATCCCCCCGCTGGTGGCCTCAATTGTTGATGGTCATCAGGTTGGGGTCATCGTTCCCGTTGAGGAACTGCTGGATAACCAGACGGTGAAGTGGGCCGCGCTGGAGCACACCCCGCTGTACGCGCTGGCAAACCCGTTCTGGGACAGCGAAGCGAAGCTGATTGCGGCCGGGCAGGAGTTGATCGACAGAGGGGCGGATGTCCTGATGCTCGACTGCCTGGGCTTCCATCAGCGGCATCGTGATTTACTGCAAAAGGCGCTGGATGTTCCGGTGCTGCTCTCTAACGTCCTGATGGCGCGCCTGGCGTCAGAATTACTGGTGTAATGATTTTGCGTGACAGGTCATGAGCATGGCCCCTATAGTGGATTTTTCTCTATAAATATAAGGGCCAGTTCATGCTTCAAAGTAACGAATACTTTTCCGGTAAAGTGAAATCCATTGGTTTTACCAGCAGCAGCACTGGCCGCGCCAGTGTCGGCGTAATGGCGGAAGGGGAATACACCTTTGGCACCGCAGAAGCGGAAGAGATGACGGTGGTCAGCGGCGCGCTGAACGTCCTGCTGCCGGGTGAAACGGAGTGGAAAGTCTATAGTGCCGGGCAGGTCTTCAACGTGCCGGGCCACAGCGAGTTCCATTTGCAGGTTGCAGAGCCAACCTCTTATCTGTGCCGCTATCTGAAATAAAAGCATGCCGGGTGGCGCATTCGCTTACCCGGCCTGCGTTTTGCCTGTCAGCGCTGCGCTTCGCCGCCGAGACCTTCCACCAGGTTATGAATCAGCGCCGCCAGCTCGCCGGTCATCAGGATAAAGTCTGCGTCAAAGCGCTGAGCATAATCTTCGCGGTCGATATCTTCGTTCTGATCGCGCAGTTCATCGCAGAACTTAAGGCGCTTCACGGAGCCGTCATCACACATCACAAACTGAATGCGCTGCTGCCAGTCGAGTGCCAGTTTGGTCACCACTTTGCCCGCTTCAATGTGCACGGCGATTTCGTCGCTCACCAGATCCTGTTTCTTCGCGCGGATCACGCCGCCATCTTCCAGCAGCGCTTTCAGCTCTGCTTCATCAAGGATCTGGAAGCCCTGCGCGGCAGTCCCGCTGCGCACCCACTCGGTCAGGGTCAGCTCAATCGGCGTTTCCAGCGCCAGCGGTACCACCGGTAATGAGCCAAGGCTCTTACGCAGCAGCGCCAGCGTATCTTCCGCTTTTTTGGCGCTGGCGCAGTCCACCATGATCAGCCCGTTAACAGTGTCGATCCACATCATGGTCTGGCTAAAGCGGCTAAAAGCGCGCGGCAGCAGCGAGTGCAGCACTTCATCCTTCAGCGAATCTTTTTCGGTTTTTTTAAGCTTACGGCCCTGTTCAGCTTCCAGCTTGAAGATCTTCGCTTCGAGCGCCTGCTTAACCACGGGCGTCGGCAGGATCTTCTCTTCTTTACGGGCGCAAACGATGATTTGCCCCGTGCTGCTGGCGTGGGTCAGCGCATCGCTTTGAGAACCCATTGGCGGAACCCAGCCGGTTTTTGCCATATCCTGGCTACCGCAAGGGGTAAAGGAGTAAGCGGCTAACTGTTTTTCCATCTCTTCTGCACGCAGCGAAACGTCGCGGCTGAGACGGTAAACCATCAAATTTTTGAACCACAGCATGATAATTTCCACGGCCTTGTCGTTAAATCAGCGGGCATGATAACGAATTGTCGCATCGCTTGCATTGCTAATCGGGAAGCGGGCTTCTACTCTGTTGATAATCAAAATAATGAGGAGTGTCTTGTGCGTATTGGGATTGATTTGGGCGGCACCAAAACAGAAGTTATTGCGCTGAGCGAGCAGGGGGAGCAACTGTTTCGCCACCGTCTGCCTACGCCGCGCGATGATTATCACCAGACCATAGAGACGATTGCCCGCCTGGTCGATATGGCAGAGCAGGCAACGGGCGAGACGGGCACGGTCGGGATGGGGATCCCCGGCTCCATTTCGCCGTATACCGGCGTGGTGAAAAACGCCAACTCCACCTGGCTCAACGGTCAGCCGTTTGATAGAGACTTAAGCCAACGCCTGAACCGGGAGGTGCGTCTGGCGAATGACGCTAACTGCCTGGCGGTGTCTGAGGCCGTGGATGGCGCAGCAGCTGGCGCGCAGACCGTATTTGCGGTCATTATCGGCACTGGCTGCGGGGCGGGCGTGGCTATCGGCGGGCGTTCGCATATTGGCGGCAACGGCACCGCGGGCGAGTGGGGGCACAATCCGTTGCCGTGGATGGATGAAGATGAACTCAAATACCGCGCCGAAGTGCCGTGCTACTGCGGCAAGCAGGGCTGTATTGAGACCTTTATCTCCGGCACGGGGTTTGCCACCGATTATCACCGTCTGAGCGGCCAGCCGCTGAAAGGTAACGAGATTATGCGTCTGGTTGAGGAGCAGGATCCGGTGGCTGAACTGGCGCTCAGCCGCTACGAAATGCGGCTGGCTAAGTCCCTGGCGCATGTGATCAATATCCTCGATCCCGACGTGATTGTACTGGGCGGCGGCATGAGCAACGTCGACCGGCTGTACGCCACGGTGCCAACGCTGGTGAAACAGTGGGTATTTGGCGGCGAGTGCGAAACGCCGATCCGCAAAGCCGTCCACGGTGACTCCAGCGGCGTACGCGGCGCGGCGTGGCTCTGGCCGGAATAAACGCAAACCGTTTTTGATGTTTGTAGCCTCTCCCCGTGGGGAGAGGCTACCCCAGTAATTTGAAAGCAAAAGCTATAACGTTGCCTCAGAATAACTGAGGGCTTTCAGCGATGCCTCGGTCCGGCTGTAAATCGCTGAGGCGTTTCCTGTAGGCCGGGGCGAGGCGCAGGGATGCGCCGAGAGGGCGGGCTTTACAGGGATGTTACCTCCGCCCGTCCCCGATAAGCCGGAAGGAATAAGCCGAAGGCACCGCGAAGCGGCGATTTTCCGCCGGAAGCCCGGGTCGCCAGGGTGGTGGCGACTGAGCCACCCTGGCACGTTCACCGCTCATGTCGTGACAGAGTAGCAAGGAACATAACGTGAACGGAATGACCACCAGAGCCGTATGTTCCCCCTCACCCCAGCCCTCTCCCTCAAGGGAGAGGGGCCGTCTGTGCAGGCATTATTTTGTGGGGAACTCTCAGCCCACAGGGAGAGGGCCAGGGTGAGGGCACCAGAGCGCATCATCCCCCCATTTACTGCACCGCAAACTCCCTGTCCAGCCTGCTATATCCCAGCCCGTTGATCTTCTTCACTTTGATCTGCACCGGAATGCGCTCTTTCATTGCCTCTACGTGGCTGATCACGCCAATGGCTTTCCCGGTGGCGTTCAGCGCGTCGAGCGCGTCCAGCGCGGTGTCCAGCGTTTCGCTGTCGAGCGTGCCGAATCCTTCATCCAGGAACAGCGAGTCAATGCGCGTTTTGTGACTGACCAGATCGGAAAGCGCTAAAGCCAGCGCCAGACTGACCAGGAAACTCTCCCCGCCGGAAAGGGTACGGGTATCGCGTACCGCATCGGCCTGCCAGGTATCGACCACTTCCAGCTCCAGCGCGTCGCTGGCTTTACGCTGAAGCAGATAGCGGCCATGCAGACGGTTGAGCTGCTGGTTGGCAAGCCACACCAGATTATCCAGCGTCAGCCCCTGGGCGAATTTACGGAATTTATCGCCGGTGCTGGAGCCTATCAGCGCGTTGAGATAGCCCCAGTCGTCGGCCTGACGCGCCGCCTCCTCAATCTGCTGCATAAGCGCCTGCTGGTGCAGACGGTTATCGGCGTCCTGTTTGAGCTGCTGGCGGATCTCCCCCTGATGCGTGGTGTTGTTCCGAAGCTGTTGCGCCAGCTGGTGTAACTGCGCCTGAAGCGTTGCGGCATCGGTTTCCAGCCCCTCGGGGCGCTGTGCCTGATGCGCCTGAAGCTGCATGCTTGCCTGCACCGAAAGCGCCGTGGCCTGCTGGAGCTGGTTCTCCAGCGTCTGCTTTTGTTGTTCAAGCTGGCGGATCGACGTTTCATCCAGCAGGGCGGAGAGAAATGCTTCCCGATCGGCAAAGCAGCTCGCGGTCAGCGCGGCGTTGAACTGAGCCTGTGATTGCTGGAGCCGTTCACGCTCAAGCGTCTCCTGTTGCTGTAGGGTGGTGAGCTGACTTTGCAGCGACACGCATTCGTCGTGGATGCCGCGCCAGTTCTCAGGGATAACCGCGTCGGCTTCTGCATCATTGGTAACCGGCAGCGTTTCCAGAATGGGCATCAGGGCGTTAATACCTTCCTGAATCGTACCGTGCTGGGCCTGTTTTTCCTGCCACAGGGTATATTCGCTTTCGCGCGCGCTCAGCCAGGCGCTTTCAGCCCCTTCATCGGGCACGCTAAGCGACAGCGATTGTAACGAGGCCGCCAGCGCCTGACGCGTCGCCGTCAGCTGCTGCTGGTACTGGCGCGCCTGACCTTCCTGTTCATTGAGCTGGTTTTGCAGCGTCAGACGCTGGCTGAGCTGATACAGCTGGCGTTCATACTGTTCCTGTTCGCTCATCCAGGGGGCAATATCATCCTGAATATTCAGCGCTATGTTCAGGGAGGCGCAGACCTCCAGCCACTCTTTAGTGAGTGCTTGCTCTTCCTCAGAGAGAGTCTGTGCTTCCTCTGTCTCGCGCTGGATCTGCTGGGTCAGCGCATTCACCTGCCCGAGCACCAGCAATCCTTCCTCTTTTAGCGCGGCAACCTCTTTCTCCAGCGCGTCGCGGCGGCGCTGATTGTCGGTCAGTTCAAGCGCCTGATATTGCACAACTGCCGGGTGTTCGCGTGAACCGCAGAGCGGGCAAGGCTTACCCGCTTCGAGCTGTGCACGATAGTTCTCAAGATCCTTGATTGTCGCCTCACGCTCACAGAGCGCTTTCAGGTCGGCATAGTGCTGATTTTTCTCTTTGAACTGCTGACGCCGCAGGATCAGCGTTTCATTGAGCTTAGCCTGCTCAGCCTGCGCTTTCTGCACGCTTTCCGCATTCTGGCGCAGCCGTTTTTGCAGCGGTTGAAAGCGAGCGTGAAGCGCTGTCAGACGCTGGCGGAGCGCCCGCGATTGTGCCTGTCGCTCCATTGCCGTCGCGAGATCCTCAGCCGTCAGCGTCAACCTACTTTCAGGCATCTCAGCCAGCTTCTGACGAAGCTCAGCCATGCGCGCTGCCTGGGCAACAAGCTGATTTTTATCGCGATTCAGCTGCGTAAAATGCGCCCGCCAGCCGGCAATTTCCTGCCCCCAATGACGGAAACGATCGTGTTCGGTCAGCCACTGCGTCAGTACCGTGTGCTCTGCCTGCAACTGTTCACGGTTTCGCAGCGCACCGTTACGGATACGCGAGCGCTGCGCCGCTCTGTGGAGTAAGCGAGTATTTACTTCAACAATTCGCTCTGTTGTCTGCGACAGGCGGGTGGTCTGCTCCTGCTGATACTCCCACAGCGGACGTAGCTGGGCGGCGGGCTGTGCCAGCTTGAGCTTCGCCAGTTGGGGCGCGGCGTCCGTCAGAGCCTGTTGCGCCTGCTGCTGCGAAGCGGCTGCGCGCTGCTGCTCACGTATCAGTTCGTCGTTACGCGTAAGCCACTGAAAATCTTTCTGTTGGCTTTGCTGCTGTGCCAGCAGGACTTTTTCTTCGTCAGTAAGTGCCTGCAAACTTTGCTGTAAGTGCTGCTGCTGTTCCTCGCTCAGCAGCATAACCCCTGCGGCCTGCGCTTCGCACATCTCCAGCGCGTTACGTGCCGCTTTGTGTTTTTCAAAAACCATGGCAGAAATCTGGCCGTAAATTTCCGTGCCGGTCAGTTCCTCCAGCAGCTCAGCGCGATCGCTCGGTTTGGCATTCAGGAAGGCGGCAAACTGCCCCTGAGAGAGCAGCATCGAGCGGGTAAAGCGACCATAGTCCAGCCCGGTGAGTGTGGCGGTTTGTTCCAGCTTATCCGTGACTTTGTCGGCCAGAATTTTGCCGTCTTCGCAGCGGGCCAGCTCAACGCGCGGTGCCTGTAAGTTCCCGTCCGGCTGGTTGCGGGCGCGGTTCTGGCTCCAGAAAGCGCGATAAGCAACACCTTTGACCTCAAATTCTACTTCCGCCAGGCATTCGGCAGTATCGCGCGTCATCAGGTCATTTTGCGCCTGAGAGACCTTATTAAGACGCGGCGTTTCGTGGTAAAGCGCCAGGCAGATGGCATCCAGCAGCGTGGTTTTACCCGCGCCGGTTGCGCCGGTGATGGCAAACAGCCCGTTGCTGGCGAACGGCTCCGCGGTGAAATCAATTTTCCACTCACCCTTTAGCGAATTCAGATTTTTCAGGCGCAGGCTCAGAATTTTCATGCGTTTTCGTCCTCGTCATGGAGGGAATGCAGGGTCTGGGCAAACAGCTCGTTAAGCCTGGTGCGTCTGGCCTCGTCCACCTCTTCATGCGCAAGCCGCCGCGCGAACACCTCTTCAACCCGAAGTTCGCTAAGCGTTTCACGCTGGGCGTTGAGCAGTATTTTCTCGCGCTGCTCGCGGCTGCGGCGTACCAGCAGCACCTCCACGGGAAGGTCTTCCGTCAGCGTCTGTATTTTACGCTGCATATCGTACAGGTAGTCGTCGGTGGTGATTTCGATATCGAGCCAGACGGGGGGATTAAGCGCTGCGCCGCGCCACTGCTCAAGCTGAGCGGTAATGGCGGCCAGATCGCCTTTCAGCACCGCCAGCGGCTGGGTGACCGGCACCTCAAGCGTCTCAACGGCGCTGAGTTTGCCTCCGGTGAAGCTCACCAGATGCACGGATTTGGCCTTGCCCGTTTCGTCAAAACTGAGCGAAATGGGCGAGCCGCAGTAGCGGATATGCTCGCAGCCGCCGATGATCTGCGCCCGGTGAATATGCCCGAGGGCAATGTAGTCGGCGGGGGGGAAGTTTTGCGCCGGAAACGCGTCCAGCGTACCGATATAGATCTCGCGCACCGCATCACTCTTACTGGCTCCGACGGTGGTGAGGTGCCCGGTGGCAATGATCGGAATGGCCTGATCGCCGCGCAGGGCGCAGGCTTCCGTATGTTGCTGGTGATAATAGCGGGTGATGGCCTGCAACAGATGCTGCTGTTTTTCGCTGCCGGACAGACCTGCCTGGCTTTGCACGATATCGCGCGGGCGTAAAAACGGAATTGGGCACAGCACTGCGCCCGGCGTGCCGTCGCGTTTTTTCAGGATCTGCGGCGCGTGTCCGGCGCTGGCCACCACGGTGGTATTGAGGAACGCCAGAATATCGCGGGATTCATTCAGCGTCGCCACCGAGTCATGGTTTCCGGCGACAATCACCAGGTGACAACCGGTTTGCTGGAGGTTGACCACAAAACGGTTGTACAGCTCACGCGCATAGCTCGGCGGCGATCCGGTATCAAAAATGTCGCCCGCCACAATAATCGCGTCCACCTCGTGAGCCTGAGCCGTCTCCAGCAGCCAGTTCAGGAACGCTTCATGTTCCGCGGCGCGGCTTTTGCTGTAAAAATTTTGACCCAGGTGCCAGTCTGAGGTGTGAAGTATGCGCATAAAAGATCCGTGGCAATAATAAGAAAGCAGGATTATAAACGTTCGGGGAACGGAAAATAACCGCTGTAATAAAACAACAGTTTGCTATTTATAGTGGTAATGTTTTTCATAAATCTGTCATAAATCTGACGCATAATGACGCCGCATTACAGACTTGTAACTTAAATACGATAAGACAGGGCAAAGTATGGCGAGACGTATTCTGGTCGTAGAAGATGAAGCTCCGATCCGTGAAATGGTGTGCTTCGTGCTTGAACAAAATGGCTTCCAGCCGGTTGAAGCGGAAGATTATGACAGCGCGGTGAACCAGCTGAATGAACCCTGGCCCGATCTGATCCTGCTGGACTGGATGCTGCCTGGCGGTTCCGGATTGCAGTTTATCAAGCATATCAAACGCGAGGCGATGACCCGCGATATCCCGGTGGTAATGCTGACGGCGCGCGGCGAGGAAGAGGATCGCGTGCGCGGTCTGGAAACCGGCGCGGACGATTACATCACTAAACCGTTCTCCCCGAAAGAGCTGGTGGCGCGTATCAAAGCCGTGATGCGCCGTATTTCACCGATGGCGGTGGAAGAGGTGATTGAGATGCAGGGGCTGAGCCTGGATCCTACCTCACACCGGGTCATGACCGGTGAAAATCCCCTCGATATGGGACCGACCGAATTTAAACTCCTGCACTTCTTTATGACCCACCCGGAGCGCGTTTACAGCCGCGAACAGTTGCTGAATAACGTCTGGGGAACTAACGTCTATGTCGAAGACCGAACGGTTGACGTCCATATTCGCCGCCTGCGTAAAGCACTGGAACTGAGCGGCCACGATCGCATGGTACAGACGGTCCGCGGCACGGGTTATCGTTTCTCGACCCGTTTCTGAACAATGACAGGAGTGTGACGCGTGCTGGAACGTCTGTCATGGAAAAGGCTCGTCTTTGAACTGATCTTATGCTGTATTCCGGCCCTCATTCTGGGGGCTATCTTTGGCTATCTGCCGTGGTTTTTACTGGTGGCCGTGACGGGATTGCTCGTCTGGCATTTCTGGAATTTACTGCGTCTCTCCTGGTGGCTGTGGGTCGACAGAAGTATGACACCCCCGCCGGGAAGCGGGAGCTGGGAACCGCTACTCTACGGCCTGCACCAGATGCAGATGCGTAACAAAAAGCGCCGTCGTGAGCTGGGAAGCCTGATCAAACGCTTTCGTAGCGGTGCGGAGTCGCTGCCGGACGCGGTGATCCTGACGACAGAAGAAGGGACAATCTTCTGGTGTAATGGCCTCGCGCAACAGCTGCTGGGCCTGCGCTGGCCGGATGATAATGGTCAGAACATCCTGAACCTTCTGCGTTATCCCGAGTTCACGCTGTATCTGAAAAAGCGGGATTTTTCGCGCCCGCACAATCTGAAGCTCAATAACGGTCGCCATCTGGAAATCCGCGTGATGCCCTACAGCGATCGGCAGTGGCTGATGGTAGCGCGGGACGTTACCCAGATGCACCAGCTTGAGGGCGCGAGACGTAACTTCTTTGCCAACGTCAGCCACGAGCTGCGTACGCCCTTGACGGTGCTTCAGGGCTACCTGGAGATGATGCAGGAGCAAACGCTTGAGGGGGCGCCGCGTGAGAAAGCACTGCATACCATGCGGGAGCAGACGTTCCGCATGGAAGGGCTGGTCAAACAGCTGCTGACGCTTTCAAAGATTGAGGCTGCCCCGTCGCTGGCGCTAAACGACATCATTGATGTGCCGATGATGTTGCGGGTGGTGGAGCGCGAAGCCCAAACGCTGAGTCATAATCAGCACACCCTGAGTTTTGACGTTGATAACACGCTGAAAGTGCTCGGCAGTGAAGATGAGCTGCGAAGCGCTATCTCAAACCTGGTCTATAACGCCGTGAATCATACCCCGAAAGGGACGCATATCGCGGTGTGCTGGCAGCATACCCCGGCGGGCGCTGAGTTTAGCGTCGAGGACAACGGGCCGGGGATTGGGCCCGAGCACCTCCCGCGTCTCACCGAACGATTCTACCGGGTGGATAAGGCGCGCTCGCGGCAGACCGGCGGGAGCGGACTGGGACTGGCAATTGTGAAGCATGCCGTCAGCCACCACGAAAGCCGGCTCAATATTGAAAGCACCCTGGGTAAGGGCACGCGCTTTAGCTTCGTGATTCCGGAACGATTAATTGCCAAAAAAAGCGCCTGACGGCAGATGTGTCAGGCTACCTTTCCACGGGCCAGCGATTGCTGGCCCGTTTGCTTTGCAGTCAAGCGAAACGCGGATGAATATTATACGGCTGGTGCTTTTTTGTTCGCATGATTAGCCATGAGTTTTTCTTATACATGGCATATTATGTTGGTCTGAATTTTCATGCTGGCATATTGTTCTGGTTTTACGATCCCTTCTTGCCTTTAAACGTTATAAGCGTTTAAATTGCCCCCAATATACTGTCAGACCGACTGTATTTGCGTGGTAAATCGAAAAACTATTCTTCGCCACGCCAGGACGGGAGCATATCCCGCTGAAATTGAGCAAATTTTCCGCTGTATCGTCCCGTGCGGGATGGCGAAAATCTCAACGTATTCAACACCACATCCACAGGCAGTAAGGTTTTATGACCCATCACTTGAAATCGCGTGACATTATCGCGCTGGGCTTTATGACATTTGCGCTGTTCGTTGGCGCAGGTAACATCATTTTTCCTCCAATGGTTGGCTTACAGGCGGGTGAACACGTCTGGACGGCTGCGTTTGGCTTCCTGCTTACTGCCGTGGGCCTGCCGGTACTGACCGTTATCGCGCTGGCGAAAGTCGGTGGCGGTGTGGACAGCCTCAGCACCCCGATTGGCAAAGTGGCTGGCGTTCTGCTGGCAACCGTCTGCTATCTGGCCGTTGGCCCGCTGTTCGCGACCCCGCGTACGGCGACCGTCTCCTTTGAAGTGGGTATCGCCCCGCTGACCGGTGACGGCGCGATGCCGCTGTTTATTTACAGCCTCATTTACTTCGCCATCGTGATTCTGGTTTCTCTCTATCCCGGCAAACTGCTGGATACCGTGGGTAACTTCCTGGCTCCGCTGAAAATTGTGGCGCTGATCGTGCTGGCGGTTGCGGCCATCGTCTGGCCTGCGGGGCCCATCAGCTCCGCGATGGACGCTTATCAGAACGCGGCGTTCTCAAACGGTTTCGTGAACGGCTATCTGACAATGGATACGCTCGGTGCGATGGTGTTTGGTATTGTTATCGTTAACGCCGCGCGTTCCCGCGGGGTGACCGAAGCGCGCCTGCTGACTCGCTACACCATCTGGGCTGGCCTGATGGCCGGTGTCGGCCTGACGCTGCTGTATCTGGCGCTGTTCCGTCTGGGTTCAGATAGCGCAACGCTGGTCGATCAGAGCGCAAACGGCGCGGCGATCCTGCATGCTTACGTGCAGCATACCTTTGGTGGTGCAGGCAGCATGCTGCTGGCGGCGCTGATTTTCCTGGCCTGTCTGGTGACGGCGGTGGGTCTGACCTGCGCCTGCGCGGAGTTCTTCGCTCAGTATCTGCCGCTCTCTTACCGCACGCTGGTGTTTATTCTTGGCATCTTCTCCATGGCGGTGTCAAACCTCGGTCTGAGCCACCTGATTCAGGTGTCAATTCCGGTGCTGACGGCGATCTATCCGCCATGTATCGTGCTGGTGGTGCTGAGCTTCACCCGCCCGTGGTGGCATAACTCGACGCGAATTATTGCGCCGGCCATGTTTATCAGCCTGATTTTTGGTATCCTAGACGGGATCAAAGCATCAGCATTTGCAGAAATCCTGCCAGCCTGGACACAGCGTCTGCCGCTGTCCGAGCAGGGCCTGGCCTGGCTGATGCCTTCCGTTGTAGCGCTGGTTCTGGCGATTATCTGGGACCGTGCGGCAGGGCGTCAGGTGACATCCAACGCCCATTAATCAACGGCAACAAATTGTTTAACCACGGGGCTTAAGGCCCCGTGGTTTTTTGTTTTTTTCGTGTTGAATGGCAAGATTTTAATGGAAAGCACTAACAAACTTAAACGTGGATTGAGCACCCGCCACATCCGCTTTATGGCGCTGGGCTCGGCTATCGGCACCGGTCTTTTTTATGGCTCGGCAGATGCCATCAAAATGGCCGGCCCAAGCGTTCTGCTGGCCTACATCATCGGCGGCGTGGCGGCCTATATCATCATGCGTGCGCTGGGGGAGATGTCGGTTCACAACCCCTCTGCCAGTTCCTTCTCCCGCTACGCACAAGAAAACTTAGGCCCGCTGGCCGGGTTTATCACCGGCTGGACCTACTGCTTCGAAATTCTGATTGTCGCCATTGCCGATGTGACGGCGTTTGGCATCTATATGGGGGTCTGGTTCCCCGCCGTGCCGCACTGGATCTGGGTACTGAGCGTGGTGCTGATCATCTGCGCCGTCAACCTGATGAGCGTGAAGGTGTTTGGCGAGCTGGAGTTCTGGTTCTCCTTCTTCAAGGTCGCGACCATTATCATCATGATCCTCGCCGGTTTCGGCATCATCATCTGGGGTATCGGCAACGGTGGGCAGCCAACCGGCATCCATAACCTGTGGAGCAACGGCGGCTTCTTCAGCAACGGCTGGCTCGGGATGGTCATGTCGCTCCAGATGGTCATGTTCGCCTATGGCGGTATTGAGATTATCGGCATCACCGCCGGGGAAGCGAAAGATCCGGAGAAGTCCATTCCGCGCGCCATCAACTCGGTGCCGATGCGTATCCTGGTGTTCTACGTGGGCACGTTGTTTGTGATTATGTCCATCTACCCGTGGAACCAGGTGGGCACCAACGGCAGCCCGTTTGTCCTGACTTTCCAGCATATGGGCATTGCGTTTGCCGCCAGCATTCTCAACTTTGTGGTGCTGACCGCCTCGCTGTCGGCCATCAACAGTGACGTGTTCGGCGTGGGTCGTATGCTGCACGGCATGGCGGAGCAGGGCAGTGCGCCGAAGGTGTTTGCCAAAACGTCGCGTCGCGGCACCCCGTGGGTAACGGTGCTGGTCATGACCGTGGCGCTGCTGTTCTCGGTTTACCTGAATTACATCATGCCGGAGAACGTCTTCCTGGTGATTGCGTCACTGGCGACCTTTGCGACGGTGTGGGTGTGGATCATGATCCTGCTATCGCAGATTGCGTTCCGTCGCCGCCTGTCGCCAGAAGAGGCCAAAGCGCTGAAGTTTAAAGTGCCGGGCGGCGTGCCAACGACCATTGTCGGTCTCATCTTCCTGGTCTTCATCATTGGCCTGATTGGTTATCACCCGGATACCCGTATTTCCCTGTACGTGGGCTTCGCGTGGATCGTCCTGCTGCTGGTGGGCTGGATGTTTAAATGTCGCCGCGATCGTCAGCTGGCGGAAGCACAGTAAGGTAAAAATGCCGGGTGGCGCTGCGCTTACCCGGCCTACACTCCCTTTTGCCCTGGAAAAAATCTCCTCCTCCGTTCTCCTCCCCCAATAATCCCGAACACGATGAGCTATCTTTAATCACCCTGTGGCAAGGTGACGTCAATTTCATCAAAGGGGATTCGTGATGTTAAACGCCTGGCACCTTCCGGTTGCCCCATTTGTTAAGCAAAACAAAGACAACCTCGTGATTACGCTCTGGCTGGCAGGGGACAATCAGCCTGAACGTGTGACCCTGCGCGCCGAAGTGGATAACGAAGAAACGTCGCTGAAAATGCACAAAGTGCGCAGCCAGCCGCAGCCGGGCGTCACGGCGTGGCGGGCAAATATCGATTTGCGCAGCGGGCAGCCGCGTCGCCGCTACGGCTTCAAGCTGCTGTGGAACAACCGGCAGCTGTGGTTTACCCCGCAGGGCTTCAGCCGTTTTCCTCCGGCCCGGCTGGAGCAGTTTGCCGTGGATCACCCGGATAACGGCCCGCAGTGGGTTAACGATCAGGTCTTTTACCAGATTTTCCCGGACCGCTTTGCGCGCAGCGAAAAGCGCAACGCCGATCAGGACAAGGTTTATTACCATCATGCGGTCGGTCACGACATCATTCTGAAAAAATGGGACGAGCCGCTGACCGCCCAGGCGGGGGGATCGACCTTTTACGGCGGCGATCTCGACGGTATCAGCGAAAAACTGCCGTACCTGAAAAAGCTCGGCGTCACGGCGCTGTACCTGAACCCGGTGTTTAAAGCGCCAAGCGTGCACAAATACGATACGCAGGACTACCGCCACGTTGACGAGCAGTTTGGCGGTGACGAGGCGCTGCTGCGGCTGCGGCACAACACGCAAAAAGAGGGTATGCGCCTGATCCTTGATGGCGTGTTCAATCACAGCGGTGATTCTCACGCGTGGTTTGACCGTCATAATCAGTCGATGAGCGGCGCATGCCATAATCCGGACTCACCGCAGCGTGACTGGTACAGTTTTGATGAGAATGGCCGCGCCCTGGACTGGCTGGGCTACCCGAGCCTGCCGAAGCTCGATTTCCAGTCGCCATCGCTGGTGAATGAGATCTACGGCGACGACGACAGCATCGTGCGCCACTGGCTGAAAGCGCCGTGGAACATGGACGGCTGGCGGCTGGACGTGGTGCATATGCTGGGTGAATCAGGCGGGGCGCGGAATAACCTTCAACATGTCGCCGCCATTACCCGGTCGGCAAAAGCGGCCCGGTCGGAAGCGTTCGTCTTCGGGGAGCACTTTGGCGATGCGCGTCAGTGGTTGCAGGCTGATGCAGAAGACGCGGCGATGAACTATCGCGGCTTCACCTTCCCGCTGTGGGGTTTCCTCGCTAACACCGATATCTCTTACGATCCGCAGCATATCGACGCCGAAACCTGCATGGCGTGGATGGAAAACTATCGCGCTGGCCTGTCGCATCAGCAGCAGCTGCGGATGTTTAACCAGCTCGACAGCCATGATACCGCGCGCTTTAAATCATTGCTGGGTAAAGATGTGGCGCGTCTGCCGCTGGCGGTGACCTGGCTCTTTACCTGGCCGGGCGTACCCTGCATCTACTATGGCGATGAAGTGGGGCTGGAGGGGAATAACGATCCGTTCTGCCGTAAAACCTTCCCGTGGGAGAGTGAAAAACAGGATCAGGATCTGTTCAGCCTGTACCAGCGTATGGCGACGCTGCGCAGGCAGAGTCAGGCCCTGCGCTACGGGGGCTGTCAGGTGATGTACGCCCACGATAACGTAGTGGTGTTTGTCCGCGTCTATAACCAGCAGCGCGTGCTGGTGGCGATCAACCGGGGCGAGGCGTGTGAAGTGGTGCTGGAAGATTCACCGCTGCTGGCCGGTAAAACGTGGAAGATCAAAGAGGGTAAAGCGACGTTCCAGGAGAGCGTGCTCACGCTGCCCGCGATCTCCGCTGCGGTCTGGTTCGGCAGCTAAGCGCAGGCAGAATGGTTTTCACCTTTTAAGATGGCGCAAATGCAACGATTTGTGTCAATCTTAGCGGATCGTTTACGGTGAAGGTGGAAACATGGACGAGCTTTACATCCTTGGCTGTTTGTTCCTGGTTTTTGCGCTGGTCGTGGCACCCGTGCTCGCGGTGATAGGTTTTAACCGAAGCACGGCGGCGCGGCAGGAGATCGCCCGGCTTCGCCAGCGCATTGAGGCGCTTGAGCAGCGCGGTGTCACTGAGAAAGCGCCGGAGCCGGTGCAGACCGCCGCGCCGGTGGAGACGCCAGCGTCGGTGGCAGAAGCCGTTACCGCACCTGTCGATCCCTGGCGTCCCGAACCGCCCGTCACTGAAGCAGAACCAGCGCTTGTACCGGCGGCAAAACGGCCTTCCGCCTTTGGCGGCATCCTGTCCTCGCTGACGCGCTGGTTTATGCAGGGCAATCCGCTGGCAAAACTGGGGATTGTACTGCTCTTCCTCGGCCTCTCTTTCCTGCTGCGCTATACCGTTGAACATTCACTGTTTCCGCTTGAGCTGCGTCTTGCCGCCACGGCGCTGTTTGCCATGGTTCTGCTGGCCGTTGGATGGCGGCTGCGGCACAGGCAGCGGATCTACGCGCTGATCCTCCAGGGCGGGGCGACCGGCGTGCTTTATCTAACCGTCTTTGGCGCATTCCGGCTGTGGCAAATGCTGCCGATGACGCTGGCGTTTACGCTGCTGGTGGTGATTTGCGCGGCGAGCGTCGGGCTGGCCGTGCTGCAAAAGGCGCTGAGCCTTGCCATGCTGGCGAGCCTCGGCGGATACCTTGCGCCGCTGCTGTTGTCTACCGGAGGCGGCAGCTTTGTGGCGCTGTTCTCCTTCTATCTCCTGTTATCCATCGGCATTCTCGTCATCAGCATCTGGCAGCACTGGCGCGAGCTCAACCTGCTCGGGTTGCTCTTTACGTTTGGCGTTGGCGGGGTGTGGGGGCTGAGCGACTACCAGCCGGAAGACTATGTTATTTGTCAGCTGTTCCTGATTGCCAATACGCTTATTTTTGGCGTGTTTAGCGTGGCGCTGTCGCTGCGGGCGCAGGAAAAAGGCAAACAGATTATTGACGGCGCACTGCTGTTTGCTCCGCCGCTGATTGGTTTTGGGATGCAGTATGGCATGACGTCTCACTGGACGTACGGCCCGGCGCTCAGCGCGCTGGGCTATGGGGCGTTTTATCTCTCACTGGCGTTTCTCGCACTGCGACGCTATCCGTCTGTCGGGCGGCCACTGATTATGGCGGCGCTGGCGATCGGCGGCGGGTTTGCCACGCTTGCCATTCCGCTGGCGCTTTCAGCGCGCTGGACGGCGATGGCCTGGGCGCTGGAAGGGCTGGGTATTCTCTGGCTGGGCGTGCAACAGCAGCAGCGGCGCATGAGCTATAGCGGGACGGCGCTGCTGGTGCTGGCGCTCGGCAGCGCGATATGGGCGCAAATGGACGGCGTCACCTCGTTGAGCCTGCTGCTTATTTTCGCAGTGCTCAGTCTTTGCTGGCTGGCTGCGGCCTGGCTGTGGCAGAAAATCGCACTGCCGGGCAGTTGGGCATTGCTGGCCGGTGGGCTGCTGTTCTGGTTAGTGGCGCTGCTGGGCGCGTCGCAGCTGTTCCTGAAGCAGGAGTTATCGGTTCTGGAAGGCGTAATGGCGCTGACGGCGGCGTCGGCCTGGGGATGGCGGCAGGCTGCCGCTCGTCTGGCGTGGCGGGAGCTGGATGCCAGCAAATGGCTGCTGTGGCCGGTGATGCTGCTGATGGTGCTGTATCAGATCTGGCAACAGCAAATCCTGGCGGCCAGCTGGGCAAATCTGGCCTGGGCTATTGCGCTGCCTGCCGCCCTGATGCTGCTGCGGCGCGACGAAGATAAACTTCTGCCGCGCATCTCAATGGGACTGCATCTGTCGCTGGTGTGGATGATTTTACTCGCCATAGCCGCCGAGCTTTACTGGTTTGCCCGCTCCCTGCCGTGGGGCATGGCGGCCTGGGGAAGCGGCATTGCGATGGCTGTTGGCGGTGGGGTGATTATGGCGCTCTCCGCGGCCGTACGGCGTCGCGGGTGGCCGTTCCGGGTATGGCCTGCGCTCTACGCCTGCCTTGCCGCGATCCCTGTGGTTGTGGCGCTGGTGGTATTGCTGGTCGTGACCAATTTGCAGGACGGTGTGGTCTATCAACAGACATGGCTGCCGCTGGTGAACCCGCTTGAGGAAGGGGCGGCGTTCGCGCTGCTGGGGTTGGTGGTGTTTTATCGGGAAGTGGATCGCTACTATCCGGCATCGCTTGCGCAGTCCCGTCCGTGGCCCGCCGTTGTGCTGATGGCCCTGGGTTTCTGGTGGCTTAACGGCGCATTGCTGCGCGCGCTGGCGTGGTACGGCGAGGTGGCCTGGAATTGGGAGTCGTTGTGGCATTCGCGGCTTATTCAGACCACCTTTGCCCTGTTCTGGATGTTGTGCGCGCTGGTGGTCATGATCCGCGCCACCCGTCACGCCTCCCGTCAGCAGTGGCTTGGCGGTGCGGCGCTACTGGGGGTGGTCATGCTCAAACTGATGCTGGTGGACAGCGCGGGCGGTGGCGGCCTGGCGCGCGCCGTCGCGTTTATTGGCGTGGCGATCCTGGTCCTGATTGTGGGCTATTTCTCGCCGCTACCGCCTAAAGCAGGAGAAGAAAAATGAAATGGATGAACGCGGTTGTTTGTGCGGCACTGCTGGCCGTGGCCGGTCCGGCATTCTGCGAGGGCGCGCCAGCGGAATCCCCGCGGGATTATGCCTATGGCCTGTCCCTTGATACCTCTGCCTCTTCGCCGTGGTATCGGGTCATGCTGCCGCTGGCGGTTTATCAGCAGAGCACATCGCCCGATCTGCGCGACGTGCGCGTGTTTAATCAGTCGGGCGAGCCGGTACCGTTCAGCCTGGTTACCACGACGCGTCCGCAGCCGGCACCGACCACCACGGCGCTGCGCCTCTTTGCGCTTAACGCCTCGCCGGGCGGAGAAGAGGACAGCGGCGATAAAATTATGCTACGGGCCAGAAACGGCGTGGAAATTGTGCTGGAAGGGCAACACGCGGCGGCTGCCGGACAGCACTATCTGCTGACCCTGCCGGAAAACGCGACGGAGGTTCCGCTCTCTCAGCTCCAGCTTTTCTGGGACACGCCGCAGGGCTCGTGGCAGGGGACGGCATCGGTCTATTACAGCGAGGATCTGAAAAACTGGTATACCCTGCGCGAAGAGATGCCCCTGCTGGACGTGATGAGTGGACAGGATCGCCTGAAGCTCGACCGCATCGATACCGATCTGGTGTTATCGCCTGAGGCGAATCGTTATCTGCTGCTGGTGCTGAACACGGGGCGTTCTGCCCTGACGTTAACCGGCGTCAACGCGATTAACGCGACTGAACAGCCGGAATCTGAGCACATTAGCCTGGCGGGAGAGGGGGAGCGGTTATCCGAAAGCGAAGCCGTGTGGCGCTGGAAACATCCGCAGCCTCTGAGTGCGATCGGCTTCATGCTGAATGGCGACGGTGTTCTCCCGGCAGAAATAGCCTGGCGGGAGGCGGATAAGGATCGGTGGCATACGCTGAAAAAAGAGGTGATCTACCAGCTCGGCGGCAAAACGTCTGAACCTGTTCCGCTCCCTGGCGGGCTGGTCGAGGCGGTAAAAATCAAGACCCTCAATGCGCGTTTGCCTGAGAACCTGCCTGGCGTGACCGGGCAACGCGTGCGCTACGATCTGGTGTTTAACGCGCAGGGGAAGGGGCCGTACCTGCTCGCGTGGGGGAACGGGGCTGCGAAACCGGCGAGCGTGGAGACGGATATGCTGATCCCGACCGAACTGCGTAAAACCTACGATCTGGCAGCCCTGCCGATGGCGGATACGCTGGAACCTGTCCCGCTGGGTGGCGAGGCGCGTTTAACCGCGACGTCTGCGGCTGAGCAGGAAAGCAGAATGAAAACGCTGATGGTCTGGGGCGTACTGATTGCGGGGGTGATGGTGCTTGCGGGTATGGCATGGCGCATCTGGCGCGAGGTAAAAAAAGACGGCGCAGCATAAGCCATAAAAAAACCCGCGTATTCGCGGGTTTTTTGGTAAACCGTGCCGATTACAGGCTGGATACGTTCTCAGACAGGTATTTAGCTACGCCGTCTGGGGAAGCCGCCATACCTTCTTTACCTTTTTCCCACTGAGCCGGGCACACTTCACCATGCTCTTCGTGGAACTGGAGCGCGTCAACCATGCGCAGCATTTCGTCGATGTTACGACCCAGCGGCAGATCGTTCACAACCTGGTGACGAACGATGCCGTTCGCGTCGATCAGGAAAGAACCACGCAGTGCAACGCCAGCGTCCGGATGTTCGATACCGTAAGCCTGCTGGATTTCGCGTTTGATGTCCGCAACCATCGCGTATTTCACTGCACCGATGCCGCCGTTTTCGACAGGGGTGTTACGCCATGCGTTGTGTACAAATTCAGAGTCGAAGGAGACGCCAACCACTTCCACGCCACGCTTCTGGAATTCTTCGTAACGTTTGTCGAACGCGATCAGCTCAGACGGGCAAACGAAAGTGAAGTCCATTGGCCAGAAGAACAGAACGGTCGCTTTACCGTTGGTGTGCTGTTTGAAGTTGAAGTTTTCAACGATTTCACCATTGCCCAGAACGGCGGCAGCTGTAAAATCCGGAGCCGGACGAGTTACCAGAACCATATGATTCTCCTGTAGATACTAAGGTTATTTGGAACGCAACGCGGGCCAGTATAGAGGCAGTACGGGAATAAGACAAAGAGGTGGTAACAATCGTTCCACCAGCTTTTACCTATCAATCGAACCGACTTCACAGTTCTTTATTTTTCGCCTGCGTCATCATACGCGGGTAGAACTGCCAGAAGCGGGTTTCCAGCGCATCATAATGTTCATCCAGGTCATGCCATGAGTCGCGCAGCGCGTCCAGACGCGGTCGACGGCTCGCCATGCCGTTCAGGACGTTCTGAATGAAATCCATCTCGCGGTATCGCTCCAGCCAGCGTTCAGACCAGAGATAGTTATTCAGATTCACAAAGCGCGGCGGGGAGTCCGGCAAAATGATCGACACCTGCGCGTGGGCGTAGCGCACAAACTCAGGCAGCGACATATCAGGCGACAGCCGGGACCAGTGGCGCGACAGGAAATGATCCCACATGACGTCGAGCGTGATCGGCGCCACGCGTCGGGTTTCGGGGCGGAACCAGGCTTTGGCTTCCGTCACTTCCGGCAGGTTATCGGTCAGCACGTCGATGCGGCGGTGCATAAAAATCCCGTCGACAACCTCAGGGGAGTACGCTTCCGCGGGGTTGCCGCGTACAAAATCGGCCAGCAAATTGCCGGAGAGGGAGCTGTCCGCGAGATGAGCGAGATGCAGATGAGCGAGAAAATTCATGCGTTTTCGTTGTCCGGTGGCGGCTAGTTGTTGCAGCAAAAGGGTGTGAGCACTAGACTATGCCGCCTGTTTTTAAGTCACGAGTATACGTCATGCGCGTCGCCGATTTCTCCTTTGAACTACCTGAATCCCTGATTGCTCACTACCCCATGCCTGAGCGTAGCAGCTGTCGTTTGCTGTCACTGGACGGGCCAACGGGCGCGCTGACGCACGGTACTTTCACCGATCTGCTCGACAAGCTCAACCCTGGCGATCTGCTGGTCTTTAACAATACCCGCGTGATCCCGGCGCGTCTGTTTGGCCGTAAAGCCAGCGGCGGTAAGATTGAGGTGCTGGTCGAACGTATGCTCGATGATAAACGTATTCTGGCACATATTCGCGCCTCCAAAGCGCCGAAGCCGGGCGCTGAACTGCTGCTGGGGGATGACGAGAGCATCAAAGCGACCATGACCGCGCGTCACGACGCGCTATTTGAAGTGGAATTCAACGACGAGCGCACGGTGCTCGACATCCTGAACGCTATCGGCCACATGCCGCTGCCGCCGTATATTGAGCGCCCGGACGAAGAGGCCGACCGCGAGCTGTATCAGACCGTCTACAGCCAGAAGCCTGGCGCGGTGGCGGCGCCAACGGCGGGCCTGCACTTTGATGAACCGCTGTTGGAAAAGCTGCGCGCCAAGGGCATTGAGATGGCCTTCGTGACGCTGCACGTTGGTGCAGGCACCTTCCAGCCGGTGCGCGTGGACAGCATCGAAGACCACATCATGCACTCTGAGTATGCCGAAGTGCCACAGGAGGTTGTGGATGCGGTGCTGGCGGCGAAAGCGCGCGGTAATCGTGTCGTGGCCGTCGGTACAACGTCGGTACGTTCCCTTGAGAGCGCTGCGCAGGCCGCGAAAAGCGAGCTGATTGAGCCGTTCTTTGGCGATACGCAGATCTTTATCTACCCGGGCTATCAGTACAAAGTCATTGATGCGCTGGTGACCAACTTCCATCTGCCTGAATCGACGTTGATTATGCTGGTTTCCGCGTTTGCGGGGTATCAGCATACGATGAACGCCTACAAGTCTGCGGTAGAACAAAAATATCGCTTTTTTAGCTACGGTGACGCGATGTTTATCACGTACAATCCGCAGGCTTTGAATGAGCGTGTCGGGGAATAAGTCCGCGGCACCGTATTACAACGTTGGACTGTTTTTCTGACGTCGGAGAAAAAATGAAATTTGAACTCGATACCACCGATGGCCGCGCGCGTCGCGGTCGTCTGGTGTTTGATCGCGGCGTGGTAGAAACCCCCGCGTTTATGCCTGTGGGCACGTACGGCACCGTAAAAGGAATGACGCCGGAAGAAGTTGAAGCCACTGGCGCACAGATTATCCTCGGCAACACCTTCCACCTGTGGCTGCGTCCGGGTCAGGAGATCATGAAGCTCCACGGCGACCTGCACGATTTCATGCAGTGGAAAGGCCCGATCCTCACCGACTCCGGCGGTTTCCAGGTCTTCAGCCTGGGCGATATCCGTAAGATCACCGAGCAGGGCGTACACTTCCGTAACCCGATCAACGGCGATCCAATCTTCCTCGATCCGGAAAAGTCTATGGAGATTCAGTACGATCTCGGCTCCGATATCGTAATGATCTTCGACGAATGTACGCCATACCCGGCGGACTGGGACTACGCCAAGCGTTCTATGGAGATGTCCCTGCGTTGGGCGAAGCGTAGCCGCGACCGTTTTGACGCCCTGCAAAACAAAAATGCGCTGTTCGGCATTATCCAGGGCAGCGTTTACGAAGATTTACGCGATATCTCGGTTAAAGGTCTGGTAGAGATAGGCTTTGATGGCTACGCTGTCGGCGGTTTGGCTGTGGGTGAGCCGAAGGAAGACATGCACCGCATTCTGGAGCATGTCTGCCCGCAAATCCCGGCGGATAAACCACGATACCTGATGGGTGTGGGTAAACCAGAAGATCTGGTGGAAGGCGTACGTCGCGGCATTGATATGTTCGACTGCGTTATGCCAACCCGAAACGCGCGTAACGGTCATCTGTTCGTTACCGATGGCGTGGTGAAAATCCGTAACGCGAAGCATAAGAGTGACACCAGCCCGCTCGATTCCGAGTGCGATTGCTATACCTGTCGCAATTATTCTCGCGCGTATCTACATCATCTCGATCGTTGCAACGAGATTTTGGGGGCGCGTCTCAATACCATTCATAATCTTCGTTATTATCAGCGCTTAATGGCTGGTTTACGTAAGGCTATCGAAGAGGGTAAATTAGAGAGCTTCGTGACCGATTTCTACCAACGTCAGGGGCGGGATGTTCCACCGTTGAACGTTGATTAATTTTAATAATGAGGGAATTTGAATGAGCTTTTTTATTTCTGATGCGGTAGCAGCAACGGGTGCACCAGCGCAGGGCAGCCCGATGTCTCTGATTCTGATGCTGGTTGTGTTCGGTCTGATCTTCTACTTCATGATCCTGCGTCCACAGCAGAAGCGTACTAAAGAGCACAAAAACCTGATGAACTCCATCGCGAAGGGCGATGAAGTCCTGACCAATGGTGGCCTGGTGGGTCGCGTAACCAAAGTAGCGGAAAACGGCTACATTGCTATCGCCCTCAACGACACCACTGAAGTGGTTATCAAACGTGACTTCGTAGCTGCCGTTCTGCCGAAAGGCACCATGAAGGCGCTGTAATCCCAACTTTTCCCAAAGGGAACTGCCGTGTTAAACCGTTATCCTTTGTGGAAGTACATCATGCTGGTCGTCGTGATTATCGTCGGCCTGCTGTACGCGCTTCCCAACCTGTATGGTGAGGATCCGGCCGTTCAAATCACTGGCGCGCGCGGTGTCGCCGCCAGTGAGCAAACGCTGATCCAGGTCCAGAAAACGTTACAAGAAGAAAAAATTACCGCTAAGTCTGTGGCACTGGAAGAGGGCGCAATTCTTGCTCGCTTCGACACCACCGACACGCAGCTCCGCGCACGTGAAGCGCTGATGGGCGTGCTGGGTGATAAGTATGTCGTGGCGCTTAACCTTGCTCCTGCAACCCCACGCTGGCTGGCTGCGCTGAACGCAGAGCCAATGAAACTGGGTCTTGACCTGCGTGGCGGCGTTCACTTCCTGATGGAAGTGGATATGGATACCGCGCTCGGCAAGCTACAGGAACAGAATATCGACAGCCTGCGCAGCGATCTGCGCGATAAGGGCATTCCGTACACCACCGTACGTAAAGAAGATAACTACGGCCTGAGCATCACGTTCCGCGACAGCGCGGCACGCGATCAGGCTGTGACGTATCTGTCTCAGCGTCACCGCGATCTGGTGATCACCTCTCAGGGCAGCAACCAGCTGCGTGCGGTAATGACCGACGCGCGTCTGAGTGAAGCACGTGAATACGCCGTTCAGCAGAACATTAACATTCTGCGTAACCGTGTAAACCAGCTGGGCGTGGCTGAGCCACTGGTACAGCGTCAGGGTGCTGACCGTATCGTGGTCGAACTGCCGGGTATCCAGGATACCGCCCGTGCGAAAGAGATTCTGGGCGCGACGGCGACCCTGGAGTTCCGTCTGGTTAACTCCAATGTCGACCAGGCTGCTGCGGCTTCAGGCCGTGTGCCGGGCGATTCTGAAGTGAAACAGACCCGCGAAGGCCAGCCTGTTGTGCTGTACAAACGCGTGATCCTGACCGGTGACCATATCACCGACTCCACTTCAAGCCAGGATGAGCACAACCAGCCGCAGGTTAACATCTCGCTGGATAGCGCAGGCGGCAACATCATGTCTAACTTCACCAAGGACAACATCGGCAAGCCGATGGCGACCCTGTTCGTGGAGTACAAAGACAGCGGTAAGAAAGACGCCAATGGCCGTGCCGTGCTGGTGAAAGAGGAAGAGGTGATTAACATCGCCAACATCCAGTCTCGTCTGGGTAACAGCTTCCGTATTACCGGTATCAGCAACCCGAACGAAGCGCGTCAGCTCTCTCTGCTGCTGCGTGCCGGTGCGCTGATTGCGCCAATTCAGATTGTTGAAGAACGTACCATCGGTCCAACCCTGGGTATGCAGAACATCAAACAGGGTCTGGAAGCGTGTCTGGCCGGTCTGGCGGTGTCCATCATCTTCATGATCTTCTTCTATAAGAAGTTCGGCCTGATTGCGACCTCCGCGCTGATTGCCAACCTGGTGCTGATCATCGGTATCATGTCCCTGCTGCCGGGGGCGACGCTGACCATGCCGGGGATTGCGGGTATCGTTCTAACCCTTGCGGTGGCGGTCGACGCCAACGTACTGATAAACGAACGTATCAAAGAAGAGCTGAGCAACGGTCGTTCTGTACAGCAGGCGATTGAAGAAGGCTACAAAGGGGCGTTCAGCTCCATCTTCGATGCGAACGTAACAACACTGATTAAGGTTCTTATCCTGTATGCAGTGGGTACTGGCGCGATCAAAGGCTTTGCGATTACTACCGGTATCGGTGTCGCAACGTCGATGTTTACCGCTATTGTCGGCACCCGTGCCATCGTGAACCTGCTGTACGGCGGCAAGCGCGTCAAAAAGCTGTCTATCTGAGGAGTGCGTTGTGGCACAGGAATATACTGTTGAACAATTGAACCACGGCCGTAAAGTCTGGGACTTTATGCGCTGGGACTACTGGGCCTTCGGCATTTCAGGTTTTCTGCTGATCTTGTCCATCGTCATTATGGGCGTGAAAGGCTTTAACTGGGGTCTGGATTTCACCGGTGGTACGGTGATTGAAATTACCCTGGAAAAACCGGTCGATATGGACCAGATGCGTGAGTCTCTGCAAAAAGCGGGCTTTGAAGAGCCGCTGCTACAGAACTTCGGCAGCAGCCGCGACATCATGGTGCGTATGCCGCCGGTACACGATGCCAACGGCAGCCAGGAGCTGGGCAGCAAGGTCGTCCAGGTTATTAACGAAACGACCAGCCAGGATGCAACGGTTAAGCGTATTGAGTTTGTCGGCCCGAGCGTTGGTGCTGACCTGGCGCAGACCGGTGCGATGGCGCTGCTGGTGGCGCTGATCTCGATCCTGATTTACGTCGGTTTCCGCTTTGAGTGGCGACTGGCGGCAGGCGTGGTTATCGCCCTGGCGCACGACGTGGTGATCACCATGGGCATACTGTCTCTGTTCCACATTGAGATTGACCTGACGATTGTGGCATCCCTGATGTCCGTTATCGGTTACTCACTGAACGACAGTATTGTGGTATCTGACCGTATTCGTGAAAACTTCCGTAAGATCCGTCGCGGCACGCCGTACGAAATCTTTAACGTGTCGTTGACCCAGACGTTGCACCGTACGTTGATCACCTCCGGCACCACCCTGATGGTGATCCTGATGCTGTTCCTGTTCGGTGGCCCGGTGCTGGAAGGCTTCTCGCTGACCATGCTGATCGGTGTGTCTATCGGTACGGCCTCGTCTATCTACGTCGCGTCCGCACTGGCGCTGAAGCTGGGCATGAAGCGCGAGCATCTGATCCAGCAGAAAGTCGAGAAAGAAGGGGCGGATCAGCCGTCCATTCTGCCGTAAGAGTCTTATGTAGTATCGAAATCCCGGCCTGTTGGCCGGGATTTTTTTTGTCTGCATCTCACAAACACTCCTGACAGTATGCTGTCAGGAGCCCTGTCGTAGACTCCTTCTGAACCCTAACAACAGGCAGGAGGACGTATGAAAAGTGTTATTAACTGGTTTGAAATTCCGGTCGCCGATATGGATCGCGCCATCAAATTTTATGAGTCGGTGATGCAGGTCGCGCTGCGGCGCGAGAAGATGGACGTGGCTGATCTGGCGATTTTCCCGCACGAGGATCCGGCCACCGGCGGCGCGCTGGCGAAATTTGACGGCGTTACACCGTCTTCGCAGGGCGCTATTATTTACCTGCATACTGACAATCTGGCGGCCACGCTCGATCGTATTGCTTCTGCGGGCGGTGAGTGCGTGTTTGGCCCGCTGGAACTGCCGCAAGGCATTGGCACTATAGCCCTGTTTACCGACAGCGAAGGTAATCGCGTCGGCCTCCATCAACCGGTATGAGAGTAAACCGATGACCCGACGCGCTGACCGTTTGTTCCAGATTGTGCAGATCCTTCGGGGCAGGCGTCTGACAACGGCAGCGCATCTGGCGGAAAGGCTTGGCGTGTCCGAGCGCACGGTGTACCGCGATATCCGCGACCTGTCGCTTTCCGGCGTGCCGGTGGAAGGCGAGGCGGGAAGCGGATATCGGCTGATGTCGGGTTTTGATTTACCCCCGCTGATGCTGACCAACAAAGAGTCCGAGGCGCTGATGGTGGCGATTCGCCTGCTCAAAACCTGGGGCGGGGAATCGCTGTCGCGCGAGCTGGAGTCGGCCCAGGAAAAAGTGCTGGCGATCCTGCCAGAAGAGAGCCGCCGCAAGGCGGAGCAGACGCGTATATATGCGCCGGATATTGCGCTTCAGCCCCATTCCCGCAGCGGATTTGATGTGATTCATCAGGCGATATCTGCGCAGCGCGTGCTGGCGCTGCATTATCGTGATGAGGCCGGGCAGTTAACCTGGCGTGAGGTGCAGCCGCTTGGGCTGTTCTTCTGGGGGGAGCACTGGCTGTTGGCTGCGTGGTGCGAGCGACGCGATGACTACCGCTGTTTCCGGCTCGACCGATGCCTCAATATTGTGCAGACGGAGAGGCGGTTTAGCGAGAGTGCGGACAGGTCATTGGCAGATTTTTTGCGCAAGGTGAGGCAGTAAAAAGCCGGGGGGCGGCTACGCCTTACCCGGCCTACATTCGGATCGTAGGCCCGGTAAGCGTAGCGCCACCGGGCGGAATCCGCACTGATTAGAAGTTGTAACCCACGACCAGGTAACCACCCCAACCGGTAGAGCGAACGCTGAAGTCGCCGTTGCCAAAGTTCAGGCTGGCGTCGTCGTTCCACTGGCCACCGTTGTGCCAGTAACGCGCAACAACAGAGTAGTGCCAGTGATCGTAGTTCAGCGCCAGGATGTGGCTGGACGCGATGGAGTCGTTAGTGCGCGCTTTTCTGCCGTTCAGGTCGCGGAAATCGTTATCGCCCAGGTCTGAACCCCAGTCAAAGTTGGTGAAGCCGATATAGCTCAGGTTGCCGCCCCACAGTTGGGTAATTGGCACGAAGTATTTCACTTTGAAACGGTAGCCGTCCCACTCGTTCTCGTTCGCGGCGCCGTAGTTCTGCCACTGGTATTTTGCGTAGACGTTCATGGACAGGCTCATCGGCAGGCCAGTCTCAATGTCTGTACCCAGACCCATGTACCAGGTGCTCTGGCGACCGGACTTGTTGCGACCCATGTCGTAGATGTAGTTGTTTGCGAAATACCACTCTTTGAACGGACCAAACGCCAGACTGGTACCGGTCAGTTTATCAATGGAGAAGCGGGGTTCGATCTCCATGAACAGTGGGGAACCGTGGTTCCAGATACCTTTCGCGTCGGTGTTACCGCCGAAGAATACCGGTGCGTCCATGTAGCCATAGAAATCAAACCAGTCTTTTTTAGCGAATGCTTCGTACTCGAGGTAAGTATCGTTACGGATCTGCGGTCCGAAACGGGTATGGTAACTGCCTACAACGTTAACGCTCTGATGCCACCAGTCGGAAAGGTATTGTGGTTTGTCGTTTTCCGCTGCGTTAACAGTGAAAGAGGTGGAGAGTGCCAGAACTGCACCGGCTGCGAATAATGTTTTTTTCATAATCATGCCACTGATTGAAATTCCCTTCCGGGAGTGAAAAATGCGCGAATTGCGTTTCTAAATATTTCGTATTTCTGCGGAGCCTATTATAGGAATCCTTGCTCACAAAAATATGTGTTGTTTCACATATCTCTCACATACGTAATCGATTGCGTTCACGTTTGCGTACTTTAGACGGGCGGGATTGTAGCGGCAATCATTTATGTTGCCAATCCATACGAAATGTAAATGTTAGCGGAGTGACATTTCACTCCGCTAGAAGGGCGGGTTATTGCGCGGCGGGTTGAATGTCGTGAATACGGATAAAGCCCAGCTGTTCTGGGGTCAGTCCGCTCAGCTGGAGCGGGATATCAACATCGCTCGGCGCCAGCGTGCTGGCGGGGGCGGTGAAGAGCTGATTCTTCACGTTCACTTCCTGATAGCTCTCCGTGGTGCCCTGAATCTGGCCCCACTCTACGGTGCCGCTGAACGCGGGAAGCGGATCGTTGGACTCACCCTGAATGCGTAATGTTGCGCGAGTACCATCGGCATTCGCTGCAACATTCACCACAGACATCTTTAGCGTGCCAATCTGGCTGTTCAGACGCGCGGGCGTGTTTGCACCTGGCAATAAATAAACGCCATTGCTGGATTTGGCATTCAGCGCGTTCTGCTGGGTGATCTTCACGGTTTCTTTGTTAAGTTTGTCCATCGCCACGTTAAGCGTATTCACGCTTTGTTTCATCTCGCGGACTTCGCTTTGCTGTGCGCAGGCGCTGAGCGTGAACAGGCTCCCCACCAGCACTATTTTCAGGTAACGTCTTGTCATTGCGTTTAATTCCTTGAAATCACAGATTGCTGCAATGGTAGACAGGATAGTGCCGTCAGGCATAGATCCTTTGTCTCAAAAAGCTCTTCCTTTGTTGTCGGGCCAGTTCAGGGTAAAATAGAAATCAGTTAACCAGATAACAGGGACATCGTATGCATTGCCCATTTTGCTCCGCTGTGGATACCAAAGTCATCGACTCGCGTCTTGTAGGCGAAGGGTCTTCCGTGCGTCGTCGTCGGCAGTGTCTGGTGTGCAACGAGCGTTTTACCACCTTTGAGGTGGCAGAGCTGGTAATGCCGCGCGTGGTAAAAAGTAACGATGTGCGCGAACCGTTCAATGAAGAGAAACTGCGTAGCGGGATGCTCAAGGCGCTGGAAAAACGGCCCGTCAGCTCCGATGATGTCGAAATGGCGTTAAACCATATTAAATCTTATCTGCGGGGGTTAGGCGAGCGCGAAGTGCCGAGCAAAATGATCGGCAATCTGGTGATGGAACAGCTGAAGAAGCTCGATAAAGTCGCCTATATCCGCTTTGCCTCCGTTTACCGCAGCTTCGAAGACATCAAAGAGTTTGGCGAAGAGATCGCCCGCTTACAGGATTAAGCCCATGCACGATGAGATGTACATGGCGCGCGCCATGAAGCTGGCGCAGCGCGGTCGGTTTACCACTCACCCTAACCCCAATGTCGGGTGCGTCATTGTTAAAGATGGCGAGATCGTGGGGGAAGGTTTTCACTACCGCGCAGGCGAGCCGCATGCCGAAGTGCATGCCCTGCGCATGGCGGGGGAGAAAGCGCGTGGCGCGACGGCCTACGTGACGCTGGAGCCATGCAGCCATCACGGACGTACGCCGCCGTGCTGTGAAGCGCTGATTGCGGCGGGCGTCTCGCGCGTTGTCGCCGCCATGCAGGATCCTAACCCGCAGGTGGCGGGCCGCGGGCTGTATCGTCTGCAACAGGAAGGTATCGACGTCAGCCACGGCCTGATGATGCAGGATGCGGAAGCCCTGAATAAAGGCTTTCTGAAGCGCATGCGCACCGGCTTCCCCTTTATCCAGCTTAAGCTTGGCGCTTCACTGGATGGCCGCACGGCGATGGCGAACGGCGAGAGCCAGTGGATCACCTCGCCGCAGGCAAGGCGCGATGTGCAACGTCTGCGCGGGCAAAGCCATGCTATTCTCACCAGCAGTGAAACGGTACTGGCTGACGATCCGGCCATGACCGTGCGCTGGGAAGAGCTGAATGCGGATACCCAAGCGCTCTATCCGCAGGAGAACCTGCGTCAGCCGCTGCGCATTATTATTGATAGCCAGAACCGCGTGACGCCGGAGCACCGCATCGTGCAGCAGCCGGGTGAAACCTGGATTGCCCGCACCAAAGAAGATACGCGCGAATGGCCGCAAGGCGTGCGCAGTATTATGGTGCCGGAACATAACGGGCATCTCGATCTCGTGGTGCTGATGATGCTGCTCGGCAAACAGCAGGTCAACAGCATCTGGGTTGAAGCCGGCCCGACGCTTGCCGGCGCGCTGCTTCAGGCGGGGCTGGTGGATGAGCTTCTCGTCTACGTTGCGCCTAAACTGTTAGGTAACGACGCGCGCGGCCTGTTTGTGTTGCCCGGCCTTGAAAAACTGGCCGATGCGCCGCAACTCTCATTCAGCGAGATTCGTCCGGTAGGCCCGGATGTCTGCCTCCATTTAACGACAGCGTAATTGCTCCTGAAATAGGGAAGCAGTGCGCAAAGTATTATGATAAAATCCGCCCCCCTGCGGGGCCAAATGAACCCGTAAAGGAAGAGTATGAACATTATTGAAGCTGCTGTAGCTACCCCGGACGCTCGCGTCGCCATCACCATTGCGCGTTTCAACAACTTCATCAACGATAGCCTGCTGGAAGGTGCGGTTGACGCCCTGAAACGTATCGGCCAGGTTAAAGATGACAACATTACCGTCGTTTGGGTACCAGGTGCTTACGAACTGCCACTGGCAGCGGGCGCGCTGGCGAAAACCGGTAAATACGACGCGGTGATTGCGCTGGGTACCGTTATTCGTGGCGGCACTGCGCACTTCGAATACGTTGCGGGCGGTGCAAGCAACGGTCTGGCACACGTTGCACAGGATGCTGAAATCCCTGTCGCGTTCGGCGTGCTGACCACCGAAAGTATTGAACAAGCCATCGAACGTGCTGGCACTAAAGCCGGTAACAAAGGTGCAGAAGCTGCACTGACCGCGCTTGAAATGATCAATGTATTGAAAGCCATCAAGGCCTGATTTTTTTGTAAGGGGAATTCCGTGAAACCTGCTGCTCGTCGCCGCGCCCGTGAATGTGCCGTCCAGGCACTTTACTCCTGGCAGTTGTCCCAGAACGACATCGCTGATGTTGAATACCAGTTCCTGTCAGAACAGGACGTGAAAGACGTTGACGTTCTGTACTTCCGTGAACTGCTGTCGGGAGTGGCGACTAATAGCGCGTATCTCGATGGTCTGATGAAGCCATACCTGTCCCGTCTGCTCGAAGAGCTGGGCCAGGTCGAAAAAGCAGTGTTGCGTATCGCGCTGTTTGAGCTGTCTAAACGTGATGATGTGCCGTACAAAGTGGCCATCAACGAAGCGATCGAACTGGCGAAAACCTTCGGCGCTGAAGACAGCCACAAGTTTGTTAACGGCGTGCTGGATAAAGCCGCACCTGCGATCCGTCCCCACAAAAAGTGATCCGCAAACCGGAGTCTTGCATTGCCTTTTTGGCAGTGCGGCTCCGGTTTTTTTATTTAATTTGCTGAGGCATAACGTATGGCATGCGGCGAATTCTCCCTGATTGCCCGTTATTTCGACCGTGTCAGAACCTCTCGTCTTGATGTTGAAACCGGCATTGGCGATGACTGCGCACTTCTCAATATTCCCGAAAAACAGACGCTGGCAATCAGCACCGACACCTTAGTGTGTGGGCGTCATTTCCTGCCGGATATCGATCCTGCCGATCTGGCGTATAAAGCGCTGGCGGTGAACGTCAGCGATCTGGCGGCAATGGGCGCCGACCCGGCCTGGCTGACGCTGGCTCTGACCCTGCCGGAGGTGGATGAAGCCTGGCTTGAAGCCTTCAGCGATGCCCTGTTTGAACAGCTGAATTATTACGATATGCAGCTGATTGGCGGTGATACCACCGCCGGTCCGCTGTCCATGACCCTGGCAATCCACGGCTATGTGCCTGCCGGGCGCGCGCTGAAGCGCTCGGGTGCAAAACCAGGCGACTGGATCTACGTGACCGGTACGCCGGGCGACAGCGCCGCGGGGTTAGCTATCCTTCAGAATCGCTTAACGGTTGAAGAGGCTGACGATGCGGCGTATCTGGTGAAGCGCCATCTGCGGCCAACGCCGCGTATTCTGCACGGTCAGGCGCTCCGCGAGCGGGCCAGTTCGGCTATCGATTTGTCTGACGGGCTGATCTCCGATCTCGGCCATATCCTGAAGGCCAGCGGCGTGGGCGCACGCGTTGACCTGGATCTGTTCCCGCTGTCGGAGCAACTGCTTCGCCATGTCGAACCTGAACAGGCGCTGCGCTGGGCGTTATCCGGTGGAGAAGATTATGAGCTGTGCTTCACCGTGCCTGAGCTGAATCGCGGGACGCTGGATGTGGCGCTAGCGCATCTGGGGGCGAAATTTACCTGCATCGGGCAGGTGATGCCGGAAAGTGAAGGGTTGCTGTTTGTCCGCGACGGCGCCCCGGTTACGCTTGACTGGAAAGGGTACGATCACTTTGGGTGAGTGTTTTGCCGGGTGGCGGCTTCGCCTTACCCGGCCTACGATCGCACTTTATTTGTAGGCCGGGTAAGCGTAGCGCCACCCGGCAAGTGTTTACTTAAACCCTACCACCGGATGCTGCTGATACGGCGTCTCCAGCTCGGCAATCTGCTCCGGCGTCAACGATAAGTCCACCGCACTTAACAACTCATCCAGCTGTTCTTCCCGCGATGTGCCCACAATCGGCGCGGCGACACCGCGCTTGCTCAGCAGCCACGCCAGCGCCACCTGCGCGCGCGTTGCACCGATATCGTCGGCGATCCCGGCTAAGCGTTCGGCAATTAACGCATCGCTGGCTTCTGTATCGTCATACAGGTTTTTACCCACTTCATCCGATACCAGCCGGGCGGTAGTTTCCCCCCACGGACGGGTTAACCTTCCGCGCGCCAGCGGGCTCCACGGGATCACCGCCACGCCTTCCTGGTAGCAGAGCGGCAGCATCTCGCGCTCTTCTTCCCGGTAAATCAGGTTGTAGTGATCCTGCATGGTGACAAAGCGCGCCCAGCCGTGCTGCGCCTGGAGATCGAGCGCCTGGGCAAACTGTGAGGCATGCATGGACGATGCGCCGATGTAGCGCGCTTTACCGGCTTTCACAACGTCGTTTAACGCTTCAAGCGTCTCTTCGATCGGGGTGTTGTAATCCCAGCGGTGGATTTGCAGCAGGTCGACGTAATCCATGTTCAGGCGTCTGAGGCTGTCATCAATGGAACGCAGGATCTGCGCGCGAGAAAGGCCTTCCGCCAGATCGCCTGACGGGTAGTACACCTTAGTGGCGACCACAACGTCATCACGACGGGCAAAATCTCGCAGGGCGCGGCCGACAATCTCTTCGCTGCTGCCGTCTGAGTAGCTGTTGGCGGTATCGAAGAAGTTGATGCCGCCGTCAATGGCGCGCTTGATGATAGGGCGGCTGCTCTCTTCCGGCAGCGTCCAGGCATGATTTCCCCGGTCAGGCTCGCCAAACGTCATGCATCCCAGGCAAAGCCGGGACACCTTAAGGTCCGTTTTTCCTAATGTCGTGTATTGCATGGTTCCGCTCCTGCTGTTTAAACAATACGTTTAAGCATAGCAGGAGCAGAAAAGGGGAGGGATCAGGCCAGCCAGGTGCGGATTTTAGCTTCGATACCGGCGGCGTCCAGACCAATGTCGGCGCGCGCCTCATCCTGGGTGCCTTGCGGGATGAAGTGGTCAGGGAGGCCGAGATTAAGCACCGGAACGGCTTTACGGTTCGCCATCAGCACTTCGTTCACGCCGCTACCCGCGCCACCCATGATGGCGTTCTCTTCCAGCGTGACCAGCACGTCATGGCTTTCCGCCATGCTCAGAATCAGAGATTCATCGAGCGGCTTCACGAAGCGCATATCGACCAGCGTCGCATTCAGGTTTTCAGCGACTTTTGCCGCTTCCGGCATCAACGTACCAAAGTTCAGGATCGCCACTTTTTCACCACGGCGTTTCACCAGACCTTTACCGATATCCAGTTTTTCCAGCGGCTGTAATTCAACGCCAAGGGCATTACCGCGCGGATAACGTACCGCGCAGGGGCCGTCCTGATAGTGGTAACCGGTATACAGCATCTGACGACACTCGTTTTCGTCGCTTGGCGTCATGATCACCATATCAGGGATGCAGCGCAGGAAGGAGAGATCAAACGCGCCCTGGTGCGTCTGGCCATCAGCCCCCACAATGCCCGCGCGATCGATAGCAAACAGCACCGGCAGCTTCTGAATGGCAACGTCATGGATAACCTGATCGTAGGCGCGTTGCAGGAAGGTAGAGTAGATCGCTACCACCGGCTTGTAGCCGCCAATCGCCAGGCCCGCAGCAAAGGTTACCGCGTGCTGCTCGGCGATAGCCACGTCGAAATACTGGTCCGGGTATTTTTTGGAAAACTCCACCATGCCGGAGCCTTCACGCATGGCAGGCGTCACCGCCATCAGCATGTTGTCTTTCGCCGCCGTTTCGCACAGCCAGTCGCCAAATATTTTTGAGTAGCTTGGCATCCCGCCGCTGCTTTTCGGCAGACAACCGCTGGTATGGTCGAACTTAGGCACCGCGTGGAAGGTGATCGGATCTTTTTCCGCCGGTTCGTAACCACGCCCTTTTTTGGTCATGATATGCAGGAACTGCGGGCCTTTCAGGTCGCGCATGTTTTTAAGCGTCGTCACCAGGCCCAGCACATCGTGGCCGTCCACCGGGCCAATATAGTTAAAGCCCAGCTCTTCGAACAGCGTACCCGGCACGACCATGCCTTTGATGTGTTCTTCGGTACGCTTAAGCAGCTCTTTAATCGGCGGTACGCCGGAGAAGACTTTTTTACCGCCTTCACGCAGTGAGGAGTAAAGCTTGCCGGACAGCAGCTGCGCCAGATGGTTATTCAGCGCGCCGACGTTCTCGGAGATCGACATTTCGTTATCGTTGAGGATCACCAGCATGTCCGGTTTGATATCGCCCGCGTGGTTCATGGCCTCAAAGGCCATCCCGGCGGTGATCGCCCCGTCGCCAATCACGCAGACGGTGCGGCGTTGTTTATTCTCTTTTTCGGCGGCAACGGCAATACCAATGCCCGCAGAAATGGAGGTGGAAGAGTGGCCGACGCTTAACACATCATATTCACTCTCGCCGCGCCACGGGAACGGGTGCAGGCCCCCTTTCTGGCGAATGGTGTCAATTTTATCGCGACGTCCGGTCAGAATTTTGTGCGGATAGGCCTGGTGGCCTACATCCCAGATCAGCTGATCGAACGGCGTGTTATAGACGTAATGCAACGCCACGGTCAGCTCAACCGTGCCAAGTCCGGAGGCGAAGTGGCCGCTGGAGCGGCTAACGCTGTCGAGCAGGTAGCGACGCAGCTCGTCACACAGCTTCGGCAGACTCTCTTTCGGCAACAGACGTAACTCCTGAGTGGAGTCAACTAACGCCAGTGTCGGGTATTTGGCAATATCAAAACTCATCAAAGGCTCATCGAGATTTATAGTTTATTTATCACGCTGGATTATGTAGTCCGCTAGCGCTTCCAGTGCCGAGGTATCCAGCGATTGCGCGGCCAGCTCATTCAGCGACCGGCGGGCATCGTCTATCAGATCCCGGGCTTTACGTTGGGCATGCTCAAGGCCCAACAGGGCGGGGTAGGTACTTTTGCCAAGCTGCTGATCCGCACCCTGACGTTTTCCCAATGTTGCAGTATCGCCCACCACATCCAGAATGTCATCCTGAACCTGGAATGCCAGACCGATACTTTCTGCGTATCTGTCCAGAACCGGCAGGGCTTTACGCCCGCGTTCACCCGCGCTCAGCGCGCCCAGGCGAACGGCTGCACGAATCAGTGCGCCCGTTTTGTGACGGTGGATGCGCTCCAGCTGTTCCAGAGTAACCTGACGCCCTTCAGCCTCTAAATCCAGTGCCTGGCCGCCGCACATCCCGGCGACGCCGCTGGCCATTGCCAGTTCGGACACCATTGCCAGACGATCGCGATCGCTCACCTCAACCATCGGCGCATCGCTCAGAATGGAGAAGGCCAGGGTTTGCAGCGCATCCCCCGCCAGAATGGCATTCGCTTCGCCAAATTTGATATGGCAGGTTGGCTGACCGCGACGCAGATCGTCATCGTCCATGGCCGGCAAATCATCGTGGATCAGCGAATAGGCGTGGATACACTCCACGGCGGCTGCCGGGGCGTCCAGCGTGTTATCGCTGATACCGAACATATTGCCCGTGGCATACACCAGGAACGGACGCAGGCGTTTACCCCCCAAGAGTGCGCCATAGTGCATGGCTTCAACCAGTGGAGTGTTCTGAAAAGGCTGCGGCTCAATGAATCGGCGCAGCGCATCGTTGGCGCGGATGATGCGCGCCTGAAGCGCGTTGGAAAAATCCATTTACTCGGCGTCCGGTGTGAATGGCGTGGTTTTAGCGTCTTCGCTGTCGGAAAGCAGGATCTGCACACGCTGCTCGGCCTGCTGGAGTTTTACCTGCCCCTGGCGCGCGAGCTGCACGCCGCGTTCAAATTCGTTGAGCGCGTCTTCCAGCGGGAGATCGCCACTCTCAAGACGGGTAACGATCTGCTCCAGTTCACTCAGCGCAGTTTCGAAACTGGCCGGTGCGTCGTTTTTCTTCGGCATAGTGAATTGACTCTTAAATTTTTCGCCCTGACATGGTAACGGACTCGGGGCAATTATCAAATAACGCGAGTGGCGCGATGGTGGTATACTTGCGCGCCTGGATGCAGCCACGGGTGTGGGCTGCTGTATCATTTTCCACTACAAGCCTTTATAAGCTTGCCTAAGAAACATTGCCGCCATGAAGTTTATCATTAAATTGTTCCCTGAAATCACCATCAAAAGCCAATCCGTGCGTTTGCGCTTTATTAAAATTCTCACCGGGAACATTCGTAACGTATTAAAACACTACGACGAAACGCTCGCCGTGGTGCGTCACTGGGACCACGTAGAAGTCCGCGCGAAAGACGAAAACAAACGTCTTGATATTCGCGACGCGCTGACCCGTATCCCGGGTATTCACCATATTCTGGAAGTGGAAGACGTTCCCTTCACCGATATGCACGATATCTTCGAAAAGGCGCTGGTGCAGTACCGCGACCAGATCGAAGGGAAAACGTTCTGCGTGCGCGTGAAGCGCCGGGGTAAGCATGAGTTTAGCTCTATTGAGGTTGAGCGCTACGTCGGTGGTGGTCTGAACCAGCACGTTGAAACGGCGCGCGTGCGCCTGACTAACCCGGACGTCACCGTTAACCTTGAGATCGAAAACGATCGCCTGCTGCTGGTCAAGGGTCGTTATGAAGGTATTGGCGGTTTCCCTATCGGCACTCAGGAAGATGTGCTGTCGCTGATCTCCGGTGGTTTCGACTCCGGCGTGTCCAGCTATATGCTGATGCGTCGTGGCTGCCGCGTGCACTACTGCTTCTTTAACCTGGGCGGCGCGGCGCATGAAATCGGCGTACGTCAGGTGGCGCATTACCTGTGGAACCGCTTCGGCAGCTCTCACCGCGTGCGTTTTGTGGCGATCAACTTTGAGCCGGTGGTCGGCGAAATCCTCGAAAAAGTGGACGACGGTCAGATGGGCGTGGTGCTGAAGCGCATGATGGTACGTGCGGCGTCTAAAGTGGCTGAGCGCTACGGCGTGCAGGCGCTGGTCACCGGTGAAGCGCTGGGGCAGGTCTCCAGCCAGACGCTGACCAACCTGCGTCTTATCGATAACGTGTCTGATACGCTGATCCTGCGTCCGCTGATCTCTCACGATAAAGAGCACATCATCGATCTGGCGCGTAAAATCGGTACTGAAGATTTTGCCCGCACCATGCCGGAATATTGCGGTGTGATCTCAAAAAGTCCAACCATCAAAGCGGTGAAGGCGAAGATCGAAGCGGAAGAAGAGAACTTCGATTTCAGCATCCTGGAAAAAGTGGTGGCGGAAGCGTCCAACATCGATATCCGTGAGATCGCTCAGCAGACCGAGCAGGAAGTGGTTGAGGTGGAGACGGTCAGCGGCTTCGGTGCTAACGATACGATTCTGGATATCCGTTCTGTTGATGAGCAGGATGACAAGCCGTTGCAGGTGGAAGGCGTCGAGGTGGTTTCGCTGCCGTTCTACAAGCTGAGCACCCAGTTTGGCGATCTCGACCAGAGCAAAACGTATCTGCTGTGGTGCGAACGTGGGGTCATGAGCCGTTTGCAGGCGCTGTATCTGCGTGAGCAGGGCTTCGCGAACGTGAAGGTGTATCGCCCGTAGTTTCTCGCCCGGTGGCGCGAGCGCTACCGGGCCTGCGATTCTATGCTCTTTTTGGCCGGGTAATCGACAATGGAAAAAAAACATAAGTACTGGGAAATCAAAGAGAGAATCAAAAAAGATATTCTCAATGAAGTCTACAAAAAGGGCGAAAGCATTCCGTCGGAGCGCGATCTTGCCGGTATTTATGACGTTACGCGCGTAACGGTTCAGAAAGCCATGGCGATGCTGGTACAGGAAGGGTATATCGAGCGTATCCACGGCAAGGGCATGTTTGTTTTAAAGAATACTGCCAGCAATATTTACATTCTGAATAATGAAAAGAGTGACAGTATTCTCGGGTTTTCCCGTGAATTTCAGGGGCGGGTCAACGTAACCAGCCGCTTGCTGACGTTGACGACCCTTCACGCCGACGCGGCGCTGGCACAGCACCTCGAAATTGCGCAGGGTGATGATGTCTGGTTTATTCGCCGTATCCGTTTACTGGACGGACAGCCGGTGTTAATTGAAGACAGCAATATTCCTCACAAGGTGGTTGCCACTGTTCCGCAGGCTATTCTCGAAGTGGGATCGCTGTATGGCTATATTGAAGACTTTACCGGTAAGAAAATCAGCGACGCCGATTCACTGATTGAAGCGGATCTTTTTGATGAGGAGCTGGCGGCCCATCTCAATATTCTGCCAGGCCAGCCGATGTTGAAAATTACCGAAGTCACGCGCCTCGATGACGGTAGAGCATTTAACTTCTCCATCAGCTACAACCGGGCAGATATTTTCCGCGTCAAGAATATGCACATCAAACGATAACAGGCGCATCAGCGCCTGTTTCTCTTTTACAGCTTAGCGGCTGCCGCTTTATCGACAATGATCCTTAACCGTGGGTGCGGCTTTAGCAGCGTCGCGGGAACCGCCGGGTCCGGTGCGGAATTGACGGTTGTTGCGATGATGTCGGCTTTTTTCTCGCCGCTTGCCATCAAAATAATGGCCCGTGAGGCCAGGATAGTCTTCATCCCCAGCGAAATGCCCTGACGGATATGACGCTGCTGGCCGAAGTATTTAACCGAAACGGCCTGCGTCACCGCATCCAGGTCCACGATGTGGCAACCGGTATCGAGGGCGGCGCCCGGTTCATTGAAGCCGATATGGCCGTTCATACCGATCCCCAACACAATGATGTCAGGCCCACCGTGGGCCGTAATAAAGTTATCCACACGCTGACACTCTTCCTCGGGGGATTGCGTCAGGCCATCAAAGAAACAGATCTGATCGTCGCGCAGGGCCAGGTGGCTGAAGAAATGGCCCCATACCATCTCCCGGCAGCTGCCTTTATCGGCCTGACCGAGCCCCAGCCACTCATCCAGGCCAACAAATGCCGCACGGGAAAAATCGACCCTACCCTGTTTGCTGGCGTGCACAAGCGCGGCAAAAACGCCCAGCGGCGTATCTCCACCCGCGATGCAAATCAGCGCATCGGGTTTTTGCGTAACGGTTTCAATGACCGCTTTCGCCACGGCGTCACTCAGCGCCGCATAATCGTCTGTCTGTTCTACGTTCATTGTGCGTCCTTACGTTTAGCATACTGGGGTAAATAACGGTGGTTGACCTCAAGATATTCATTAAGGATCTGTTCTGCCGCGGCGGCAGAAGGCACAAGGGGATTTACGCTCAGCGCCAGCAGCGCCGTGTCGTAATTTCCAGTGACAGCGGCCTCAACGGTGAGCTCTTCATAGGCCTTCACGCTCTGGATCAGGCCGCGGATCTTCACGGGCAGCCTGCCATAGGCGAGGGGATGCGCGCCGTTTCGGTCGATCATGGCGTTGGTTTCCAGCGTAACGTGATCCGGCAGATCGGGTGTTGTGCCCCTGTTAGGAACATTTACGACGTGGATCTCTTTTTTATCGTTATAAATAGCGCTGATGATCGAGCATGCAGTATCGGAGTACCAGGCGCCTCCGCGCTGCTCCAGCTCTTTCGGCTTGTGCGCGAGATGGGGGTCCTGATAAAGCGTAAAAAGCCGTTGCTCAATTTCGCGCGTCTGCTCGCCGCGGGTTCCCTTAGTATTTGCATCGCGCAGCGCGGCGTCGGTCATCTCGCGGGTCAAAAAATAGTATTTGAGGTAAGAGATAGGGTACATGTGGAGTGCCCTGGCAAAGCGGGCACTAAACCCAATGTCCGGTATATTTTTCAGGGAGTTATTTGCGCTGCCCTCGGCCAGTTTTTCAATAAAGTCGTCGGTATAATCCTCTCCCTTGAGGAAAATTTGGTCGGCAAAAATAAGATGGTTCAGACCAATAATGCGTGCGTAAACGTCCGACTTCTGCACGCCGTAGGCTTTGGCGATGTCCATCATCATGCTGTTTGCGCCACTGCAAATGCCTATGGTCCGAATGGCCGAGTGGCGGGTGATTGCCTCGGTGACAATCCCGGCCGGGTTGGTGAAGTTAATCAGCCAGCCGTTCGGGCACCATCTTTCCATGTCCTTACAGATATCCAGCAGGACCGGGATCGTGCGTTGAGCTTTCATAAACCCGCCGGGACCTGTCGTCTCTTGCCCCAGAACGCCGTATTTTAGCGGGATTTTTTCATCGTTGATGCGGGCATCAAGAAAGCCGACACGCAGCTGCGTGGTGACAAAATCGGCATCTTTCAGCGCCTCTTCCCGATCGAGCGTCAGGTGGATATTCATTGGGAGCCCGGCTTCAGCTACCATGCGCTGGGCCAGCTTTCCGACAATCTCCAGCTTCTCTTTTCCCTCTTCAATATCCAGCAAATAATAATCGGTGACCGGCAGCTCTGCGTAGCGTTTGATAAAACCGTCGATCAATTCTGGCGTGTAGCTGGAGCCGCCGCCAATAGTGACAACCTTGAGCTTTTTCATCGTGGTTCCTTTTTACAAGATGGGGTTGGAAAGCGTGTCTGCGTTGCGGCGGGCATTCTCTTCGGCCGCTTCGGTTTCAAGTTGTTTGCGCTCGGCCAGTTTGAAAAACGGCAGCCAGACCAGGGCGGAAATAACCAGCGTGCAGACGGACCAGATCACGGCAGGGATATTGCCGCCGGTCACGAACCATGCGGCGAAAATCGGCGGCATGGTCCAGGGGATCTGTAAGACGGGGCGACCAATGATGTCGAAGTACATCAGCGACCAGGTTGAGATGCACAGGATCATCGGCGTCAGGGTAAACGGGATCATCAGCAGTGGGTTGAAGACTATCGGGCAACCGAAAATGACAGGTTCGTTAATACAAAATATCGCGGAGGGCAGGGAGAGCTTGCCCACTGATTTGTACAGCCGACTGCGGGAACGCAGCATGGCAATGACCAGCCCCATGGTCGCGCCCGTTCCGCCCAGGCACATAAAGACGATATAAAACCCGTCGGCGGTAATATGGGGAATGGGCTGATGATGCAGATAGGCCTGAGTATTTTCAGCGATGTATTTCAGGAAAATGGGACTGGTGATGCCGGAAAGCACGTTGTCGCCATGTATGCCGCAGCACCACAGCAGCGAAATCAGAAAAATAAGCACCAGCATGCCCGGCAGCGAACCGAGGCCGGAGACGAGCGGGCTGAGCAGCAGGGTGAAGAAGTGGTTGATATCAAAATTCAGGATGACCCTAATCAGCCAGATCAGAGTGATTGCTACCGCGGCGGGGATCAGGCTCGCAAAAGATTGCGCCACGGCAGGAGGCACGCCCTCCGGCAGGGTGATCACGACGTTGTGCCGGATAAAAAATCGCACGATGTGCACCGTCAAAATCGCCAGGATGATGGCAGAAAACAGCCCCGCCGCACCAAGATTGTCAACGTTGAGCTGATAGCTGTCGTTGAGTTGCGCCAGTAAGAAAACCACCAGCGTGACTATGCAGCAGGTGATAGCGTTGAGGTTGTACTCCTTCGCGAGGTTGTAGCTGATACCCACCGCAGAAATCAGCCCTATCGCACCAAAGGTAACGCCCACCGGGGCGCTGAGCTTTTCGGCAAACGGGCCAAGCCATTCACTCCAGCCGGGTATCGGTAGATTGGCGAGAATGAGAAACAGGCTACCGGTGATGGTGAAGGGTAAGGTCAGCGCAATACCGTTGCGCACGGCGACCAGTATTTTATTTTCGCCTACGCGAATCAGTACAGGAATGACTCTGTGCTCAAGAAATGTAATCACATTGCTTACTCCAGAAGAGATTTCTGCTCTCCCGCCGCTGTTGATGTTATCAGGCTTTGTTGGCGGATTTTTAAACTGGTATATACCAGTTGAATGCGGTTTTTCACGGTTCTTTTAGCCTGTCAAACAGGCATGCAATGCGGTGCAGATTTGATTATTTGTCTGAAAATAAAGGGTTTTTGAAAGGGTAAAACGGTGGGGAGACGCTTCAGGGCAGGAAAATGAATCGCAGAACTGTGACGCTGGCTGCACTATTTCTGTAGGGCAGACGGGCCAGCGCGTTGCCAGCCCGGGAGGACATCAGGCTTCGTAGAAATTATAAATCCCCGCCGCCATCACCAGCGATGACGCCACTTCGTACGCTTTTTCGCGCCCAACCAGCAGGTCAATAATCTTCAGGCCAAAATCAATGGCGGTGCCCGGCCCCTGGCTGGTGAGCAGGTTAACGCGCGGATCCCAGACCACGCGTTTATCCACCCACTGGTCTTCCGGAATTGTGTCCTTCAGGCCAGGGAAGCCTGTCATATTGCCGATGGGGAAAATGTCGTGCGGAACCAGCACCGTACCTGCGGCCGCACAGATTGCCGCGACGATACGCCCGGAAAGATGAAACTGACGAACGGTTTCAACCAGCAGCGGGCTGTCGCGGAAACACTCTGCACCCTTCAGCCCACCCGGCAAAACGATCATGTCGTAATCACCGTCCGCCACCTGTACAAGCGGTGCATCCGCCAGGATCTTCACCCCACGCGAGCAGGTAATCGCCAGACTTCCGTCGCTGGCGACGCTGGCGGTAGTAACCTTAATACCACCACGCACCATCAAATCAATGGTGGTGACCGCTTCTGTCTCTTCGCTACCAGGGGCGAGGCATACCAGTGCCGATGCGCTCATACTCACTCTCCTTTCGTTTTACTAACTCAAACAGACGGCTGTTTTCCGCAACGGTAATACCGTGTGCCCGGGCGCGTTTTAACAGATAACCGGTAATGTAATCAATTTCGGTATGCCGCATAGCCCGGATATCCTGCAACATTGAGGAGATATTTTCTGCCGTACTCTCAATGACCTGGTCGACATAATAACGTAAATCGGACTCTGAGGTGTGGTAGCCTTCGCGTTCAATGACGGCGGCAACTTCCCGGCAAATCAGCGCTACCCGATCGGGATGCTGACGCAGTTCACCGTTAGGGCAATCCAGCAGGGCGGTCAGCGGATTGATCGCGCAGTTGACCGCCAGTTTGCGCCACAGTTCCGCGCGAATGTTATTGTGCCAGGCGACGTCAGGCAGCGTGCTTTGCAGGGTATCCGCAAGATAGCTGTAATCGCCGGGCTGTTCACGCGCAGGACCGATATGGGTGATACCACTGGCAACATGGATAATGACGTTACCGTCGCGACGTGCCGCGTGGGTGGTTGTCCCCATCAGCAGCGGTTGCCGGACAGATTTTAGCTCTTCAATGGTACCCATACCGTTGTGAATCAGCAGGATTGGCGTGCTTTCAGGTAACTGGGCGGCCAGGCTTTTCACCGCATCGGAGACCTGCCAGGCCTTCAGCGTGACCAGCAGCAAATCACTGGTGGCGAGAAATTCCGGATCGTTTGCCGTCAAAGACTCGTTAAAAATTGAACCGTCTGTACCAATTACGTTCACACTGCAATAGGGCTGGGGAATTCGCAGCCAGCCCTGAACGTCGTGTCCCTGTTTGCATAGCGCTGTAAGCCAGAGTTGGCCAAGGGCTCCGCATCCAAGCACTGTTACTTTCATCGTTCCTCCTCACCTGCAACGGCGCCAGGTGCTATGACGCCAAGTATAGCGCCATCAGCTAAGCTTCTCGTTATGCCTCGTTGCGGGTATTATGCAACGCAACAAAAATGAAGGGAGAAGAAAAGATGCCATCTTTCGATATTGTTTCTGAAGTTGATTTGCAGGAAGCGCGTAACGGCGTAGAAAATGCTGTCCGTGAGGTTGAGTCACGTTTCGATTTTCGTGGCGTTGAGGCGACCATTGAACTGAACGACGCGAACAAGACGATCAAAGTCCTGAGCGAGTCTGATTTCCAGGTCAACCAGTTGCTGGATATTCTGCGCGCCAAGCTGCTCAAGCGCGGCATTGAAGGGACCTCACTCGATGTACCGGAAGATTTTGTTCACAGCGGCAAAACCTGGTTTGTGGAAGCGAAGCTGAAGCAGGGGATTGAGAGCGCGGTACAGAAAAAAATCGTTAAGCTTATCAAAGACAGTAAGCTCAAAGTGCAGGCGCAGATCCAGGGTGAAGAGATCCGCGTGACCGGAAAATCCCGTGATGACCTGCAATCCGTGATGGCGCTGGTGCGTGGCGGCGATCTCGGTCAGCCATTCCAGTTTAAAAACTTCCGCGATTAAGACAATCATGCCCGGCTAAACCGGGCATTTTTTCAGGCCTTCAGCGCCTGCTCCACCTCAAAGCGGTTAGTCACTTTGCTGTCAATTTTGACATACGCACTGCGCTCTTCCGGGACAATCAGCACTTCGCTCACGCCCTCTGTCGCTTCCAGACGCTGTTTTAACGCGTCACCGATTGCCACGTCATCGGGAATTTCTACCCGTAGGCTACTTACATAGCGCGGCTCTTTCATGGTGCTGGCAACAAACAGCCAGAGCATCGCCAGCAGCGCACCGGCGAGGAAAACGGTCTGGGAGTCAAACAGACCGTCCACCCAGCCGCCGAGCGACCCGCCGATCGCCACGCCGAGAAACTGGCTGGTGGAGTAAATGCCCATCGCGGTGCCTTTGTATCCTGCCGGAGACTCTTTGCTGATAAGCGACGGCAGCAGGGCTTCCATCAGATTAAACGCCAGGAAGAACAGCTGTACGCCGGCGATCAGTTCCCAGAAATGCGGGCCAGCGCCCCACAGCACAATCTCGGCAATCAGCAGTAACGCCACGCAGCCCACGAAGACGCGTTTCATTTTGCGCTTCACTTCGGCGTAAATAATGAAGGGCACTACGGAGACAAACGAGATCAGCATTGTGACCAGATAAATTTTCCAGTGCTCTGCCGCCGGGAAACCTGCTGCGGCCAGTTGACCGGGCAGGGCGACGAAGGTGGACATCAGCAGAATGTGCAGGCACATAATGCCGAAGTTCAGCTTAAGCAGGCGCGGCTCGGCGATGACTTTGCTGAAGCAGCCTTTCACCATCCCGGATTCACGGTTCAGGACATGGTTTTTACTGTCAGGCACAACCCACAGCGTGAGTGCGATCCCGATGGTCGCCAGCACCGCAATCATCCAGAACAGGGCGTGCAGGCCGAGCGCATGAGTAATAACAGGCCCCAGCACCATGGCAATGGCAAACGTGACGCCGAAGCTGACGCCGATAAACGCCATGGCTTTGGTGCGGTTTTGCTCGCGGGTTAAGTCTGACAGCAGCGCCATCACGGCGGCGGCAATCGCCCCGGAACCTTGCAGGGCGCGCCCAAGAATAATTCCCCAGATGGAGTGGGAGAGGGCGGCGATGATGCTGCCAAGTACAAACACCAGCAGCCCGCCGACAATCAGCGGTTTGCGACCCACGCGGTCGGAGAGCAGGCCAAAGGGGATCTGGAATATCGCCTGCGCCAGACCGTAGATACCAATCGCCAGACCGATTAGCGCTTCGCTGGCACCCTGTAACGCCATGCCATATGTGGTCAGAACGGGCAGGACCATAAACATGCCAAGCATCCGCAGCGAGAAAACAGTCCCTAAACCCCAGGTCGCACGCAGTTCGCCTGGCGTCATTTTATAATCGTTCATTACCACCTCTACCAAAAAGCAGGCCATAGTTTAGGCGGGGTGATAAGTGCGGTAAATAGGTGTTTGTTTAAGAGATATTACGAGGGTGTGATAAAAGCACCCCCGGATAAAAAAATTACGCCTCGACGCGCAATCCGTAGCTTTTGAATTTCTCAAGAACAATGGCAATTTCATCGTCACTGAGTACCGGAACGGGATCCACTATCGCCAGCGTGGTCAGGTAGAGTTTTGCCAGCACCTCTACCTCCTGCGCCAGCCACAGTGCCTTTTCAAGATTTTCTTCGCAGGTTATCAGGCCGTGGTGCTGTAAGAGCGTCGCTTTGCGATCGCGTAATGCGACCGCGACATGCTCTGACAGCGCGCGCGTCCCGAAGGTCGCGTAAGGGGCGCAGGGAATGGAGTTTCCCCCGGCGGCGGCAATCATATAGTGAATAGCAGGAATGGGGCGGTTGAGTATCGAGACGGCGGTACAGTTAACCGCATGGTTATGGACGACGGCGTTAGCATCCGGGCGGGTCTGATACACAACCTGATGAAAACGCCATTCGCTGGAGGGCAGTTTATCTTCTTCGTGTCGCCCCTGTGCATCTACATAGACGATACTCTCTTCGGTCAGATGCTCGTAGGGAATCCCGGTCGGCGTAATCAGCATGCCGTCGCGATAGCGAACGCTGATATTGCCGGCGGTGCCCTGATTTAACCCCATGCGGGTCATCTCAAGGCAGGTGTCGATAATGTCTCTGGCTAATCGGGCTCGTTCCATTTTTTATTCTCCGGGTACAGTTTTATTTTTACTGGCGGGAACGTTTGACCAGCTTCATATCGACTTTCGCCGTCTCGTTGACCGCTTCGCCGTCGATGGCTCGCTGCATCAGTTCAAACGCTTTTTCCGCCCAGGTATTTTCATCCTGCTGCATGGACCAGACGCTGTTAGGCAGGAACCCCAGCATGGGGTGCTCATCGAAGGTGCCGATATTGATGTGTTGGGGCACGGTGCCGGTACGCGTCCGCAGGGCTTCAATTGCCCCTTCCAGAACGGGTAACGATGAGGCGATAAACGCCTGCGGAACACCCTGGCTGTCGATAAGCGAATCCATCAGGGCATATCCGCCCTCCGGCGTATTGTCCGGCCCTTCGATGACCCACTCGCGATGGTGAATACCGGCTGTTTTCAGGGCCTGTAAGTAGCCGTTCAGACGGTCCGTAATACTGGGCAGTGCGGTATCGCCCACAAGGAACCAGAGCGGCGTTTTTCTCTCTGCCAGCATGTTGCGGGCCAGTTCATCCCCCCCGGCCTCGTTATGACTCTCAACCAGCGCGTTGTCAGTAAAGCCAAAATCCCGGTCGAGGAGCACCAGTGGTTTTTGGATCTGCCGCAAATGATGCTGCTGGTTTTCCAGCGTCGAGGGAACGATAAACAAGCCGTCCACGTTGCGCGCCATCAGGGCTTTGACCAGCTTATTTTCGTAATCCACATCGTTGTAAGTACAGCTGATCATCAGCTGGTAGCCCGAACGGCGGCAGCGCAGTTCGAGTTTCTCGGCGAGCGTTGCAAAGAACACGTTCGAGATGTTGGGCACGATGAGTCCCAGCGTCTCGGTTTTGTTTAGCTTAAGACTGCGCGCCGAATGGTTGAGGGTATAGCCGAAGCGCTCGACGTGTTCATTAATTCGGGACTGTGTTTTCACGCTGATCCGATACTGTTCGGCTTTCCCGCTCAGTACCAGCCGCACGGTGGTGACGGATAAATTCAGATCCTTCGCTATCTGTTCAACTGTTTTGGCCATCGCTACGCCTCAATCCTTAACGTACGTAAAAAACTGCTGATAAAGCATACGCATCCTGCCATTACATTTCCTGCTGCATCAGGAGATTAAGCGCCTGCTGCTGGGTCCACAGCATCAGGTACGCCTCATATTTTTGCCTGTGGAAAGCCGCGGTTTCCGGCCGACGGGTGATGATGTCGCCGGCTTTGACCATTTCCCGGGTGGCATCGGTGAGCGTTGCCCATGCACCGCTCGCCACAGCGCCGCAAATGGCCGCGCCGAGAGTGACGGCATCTTCTTCGGCTAAGAGATGAATATCGCAGCCCGTGGCATCGGCATACTCCCGCAGCCAGAGCCGGTTATGGGTGGCTCCTCCACAAATGACAATGCGCGACAAGGTGTGCCCGTGATGTTTCAGGGTATCCATAATATGTCGTGTGCCATAGGCTATGGCCTGTAGCGTGGCCAGATAGAGCCTCGCCAGCGCACGTTCACCGGTTTCTAATGTCAGACCGACCACGCTGCCCCGCGCATCCGGACGCGAACGCGGCGAGCGGTTGCCGTGGTGATCGGCCAGAATGTGCAGGTTGCGGGTGGGATATTTTTCTTCCTGTTCAAGCGCGGCTACCCAGTCGTTGAGCAGCGCCACCGGATGGCGTTGCGCCGCTTCTGCTTTTGCAAACAGGTCTGCGCTGGCTCCGTGCTCGCGCAACGTCCAGTCGACCAGCGCCCCGGCAGCACTTTGCCCGCCTTCCGTCAGCCAGTAGCCCGGCAGCATGGCGCTCCAGTAAGGCCCCCAGACGCCGGGCGTATGGATCTCCGTCTGACTGGCAAGCATATGGCAGTTCGAGGTTCCGCTGATGAGCGCCAGCGTGCCCTCCGGGTGTGAGCCCGTCAGCGCCACGCCACCCGCGTGGGCATCGATCATGCCGCTTGCCACAACCACCTCTTCGGGCAACCCCAGAGCTTGCGCTGCCTGTGGGCTGAGTTTCCCGACGCATTCAGCGACGTCCAGAATAGTATCGGGAATTTTTGTCAGTAAGGTCTCCAGCCCCACCTCCCTGAGCAGCGATTCGCTGAACTGCGCCTCATGCGCAAGGTAGTTCCATTTGCAGGTGAGGGTGCACAGGCTGGCGGCGTCCTGGCCCGTCGCTTTCCAGACCAGAAAATCGGCAAGGTCGAAAAAGCGCCAGGCCTGATTCCATGTTTCAGGATGATGTCGCTGCAACCACAGCAGTTTTGGCAGTTCCATTTCAATACTCACCTCGCCGCCCACGTAGCACAGGGCCGGATCGCGTGTGGCATTGATGCGAACAGTTTCTTCGTGAGCACGATGATCCATCCACATAATGATGTCCTGCGATGCCGGACTGTCGGGGGACACGCTCAGGCCGTTACCCTCAGCATCCAGCGCGACCAGCGAGCACGTGGCGTCGAAGCCAATCGAACGAATGGCGTCGGGTGAGATCCCAGAGGAGTCGACGGCTTCCCGCACCACCGCGCAAACCTGCTGCCAGATCTCCGCGGAGGACTGTTCCACGCGCGCGTTGCTGGCGTGAAACTGCGAAATCGGACGGGGCGCGAAGCTCAAACGCTCGCCTTGCGCAGAGTAAAGCCCAGCACGAACGCTGGCTGAACCCACATCGACCCCGAGGAAATAGCCGTCACTCATCATAAACTTCCTTATTTTTTACCAAACGGATGTAACAGTTTATCAATTTCAGGGGTGTTGATATTCTGCGCATTGACATATTTCACTGGAATATCAATTTCCTTAGCCACCGTCTGTCCGGAAATCACCGCGTTCAGCGCCTTTATGCCCTGATAACCAATCTGGTACGCGTCCTGCACCACGAAGCCCTGAATCACGCCGTTTTTGAGGAAGTTAATGATGGCTTCGGTGCTGTCAAAACCGATGACTTTCACTTTGCCCTTCAGATTCTGGCTGTCGATAGCGTTCGCAACGCCCAGGGTTGAGCCTTCGTTGGTGGCATAAATACCGGCGATATCCGGGTTGGCCTGAACCATATCAATGGTTTTATCCATCGCCTTTTGCGGGTCGCCGTCGCTATATTGCACCGGCAGTACCTGAATATTCGGGTACTTCTCTTTCATTCGCTCGCTGAATCCTTCAGAGCGCTCAATGGCGGACGTCGTTCCGGCTACGTGGGCGATAATACCCACTTTCCCCTTCTGGCCTACCTGCTCCGCCAGCGCATCCGCAGCCTGTGCGCCCGCCTTACGGTTATTGGTGGCGACAAAGCTGGCCGGGATATCGGAGTTCACGCCCGAGTCGAAGGTCACCACTTTGATCCCCCGGCTGTTGGCGGTTTCGACCAGCGGGGCAAGGGCGTTTGCATCAAGCGCGGCCAGCAACAGGCCGTTTGGCTTTTGTGCCATGGTGTTTTCGACTAACTGGATCTGCTCGGCGATTTGCGTTTCATCGGCAGGGCCAACGTAGCTGGTTTTGTCACCCAACTCTTTTGCGGCAGCTTCCGTCCCCATTTTGACCGTCTGCCAGAATTCGTGCTGGTAACCTTTACTGACTACCGGCAGGTTCAAATCTTTTGCCAGCGCGCTGCTGGACAGGATGGCAACGAGCGACAGGGCGCTCAGGATATGGCTGGTTTTCATTATTTTGCTCCGTTGTAGGGTTGGCAGGGCTTGTTGTATCGAGAACCTAACGCATTCTTTTACGTAACGTGTCCAGGTAGACGGCGGCAACGACGACCACGCCCATCGCCACCATCTGCCAGAACTGGGACACGCCCATGAGATTGAGGCCGTTTTTCAGCACGCTCATAATGAACGCGCCTATGATGGTGCCGCCAATCGTGCCCACGCCGCCCATCAGACTGGTACCGCCGATCACTACCGCCGCAATGGCTTCCAGCTCATAACCCACGCCTACGGTTGGCTGGCCTGAATTGAGACGAGAGGCGAGGATCACCCCGGCCACGCCGGTTAACAGGCCGCATAAGGCGTAAACGAAAATTTTCACTCGCTGGACTTTGATCCCGGAAAGATGTGCCGCCGTTTCATTGCTGCCGACAGCGTAGATATAGCGGCCCATCACCGTTTTCTTCAGGATCCACATGGCGATCAGTGCCACGATGACCAGGTAGAACACCGGGTAAGGCAGGACGTCGAACAGGCGACCCTGCGCTAGCAGCTTGAACTGCGGGTAGTCAGAAAAATAAATCGCGCGGCCATCGGTCATCACCATATTGATGCCGCGTACCGACATCATTAAGCCGAGGGTGGCAATAAACGGGGGTATGGTCATTTTGGTGACCAGAAACGCGTTCACATAGCCGCAAAGCCCGCCGGCGAGCACGCCTGCCAGAATACAGACCGGCAGCGGCATACCAAACCCGGCGGCGATGCCCACCGCAACCCCTGAGAACGCCACCACCGATCCGAGCGACAGGTCGATCCCGGCGGTAATAATCACAAAGGTTACGCCAATGGCCATGATGCCAATCACCGCCGTTTGCAGGGCGATAGTCATGATATTTTCAGTATTAAAGAAGAACGGTGAGCTGAAGCTGAAAAACAGAACCAGCAATACCAGGCTAAAAAGAGGCGCCAGACGCATCAGGAGCGCTTTATTTATTTTCATCGTATGACTTCCGCTTTGCGGCGATGGAACGGTAACGGACATGATTAATCCTCCAGCGTGGCGTATTGCATGATTTTTTCCTGGGTGGCGTGCTCAGCCTCTATTTCGCCGGCAATGTGGCCGCTGCGCATCACAAGTATGCGGTCGCACATTCCTAATACTTCCGGCAGTTCGGATGAAATCATGATGATCGATTTACCTTTAGCGACAAGGCGGTTCATTAGTTCATAAATTTCCAGCTTGGCGCCAACATCAATTCCCCGGGTTGGCTCATCAAAAATTAAAATATCGGTATCTTTACAGACCCAGCGGGCAATAATGATCTTCTGTTGATTACCGCCGCTTAAATTCAGTGCCGCCTGTTCCAGATGCGGCGTTTTTATTCGCAGCGCATCCACCAGTTTCTGGCTGGACTCCCGGCAGCGTTTTTCATCGACATTACCCGCGGCGCCGGCGTAGTCCGGGTAATTGCCGAGCATAATGTTCATCTCAACGGAAAGGCCGAGGGCGAGTCCCTCTTTTTTGCGGTCTTCTGTTAAATAGCTGATGCCTTTCTCAATGGCGTCAGCCACGTCTTTAATCCGTGTGGGGGTGCCGTTCAGCGTCAGGGTACCGGCGTCGATCGCATCGGCGCCAAACAGGGCCCGGCCCAGTTCCGTTCGGCCTGCGCCCATTAAGCCAGCGAGGCCGAGGATCTCACCGCGCCAGAGGGTAAAGTTGATGTCGTGCAGTACACCATTTCGCGTCAGGCCATTCACCTCCAGCACTTTTTCTCTGCGCTGATGCGGCGGGCGTTTTGGGTAGATGTTATCGAGATTGCGGCCAACCATCATGGCGATAAGCTCGCCGATCTGAACCGTTTCATAATCTACGGTGGCGATGTATTGTCCGTCGCGCATGACGGTCGCGCGATCGGCGATCAGCGCCAATTCTTCCAGACGGTGCGAGATGTAGACTATCCCCGTGCCCTGAGCCTTGAGCATCCGCGTGACGTCAAATAAACTCTCGATTTCACTTTCGGTCAGCGCGGCGGTGGGTTCATCCATGATTAGCACTTTGGCATTGACCGAAATCGCTTTGGCAATTTCAACCATCTGCTGCTGGGCTACGGTTAATTCACTGACGCGGGCGTCCGGGGCGATTTTTAAATTCAGCGTGTGCAGTATTTTCTCAACCGCCTGTCGCTGGGCGCGTTTATCTAACTGCCAGCGACTATTTTTGCAGAATTCACGGCCAATAAAGATATTCTCTTCCACGGTTAAATCGGGAAAGAGATTAAATTCCTGATGGATAATCGTAATACCTGCGTGCTGAGCACTTAGCGGATCGCTGAATGATACGGATTGCCCTTCAAAGCGAATTTCACCGGAATCGGGTTGGTAAACACCGGATAATATTTTCATCAGCGTCGATTTGCCGGCACCGTTTTCACCTAACAGGGCATGAACTTCGCCGCGGCGTAAATCGAAATCAACCTGATTCAGCGCCAGCACGCCGGGAAAGCGTTTGGTGATGCGCGTCATCTGAATAAGAGTCTCTGACATTGCAAAATTCCTGTGTTGGAAAGGCAATGAATCACAAGCCACAGTGATTTAGTTATTAAGCTAACTCGACTTAGCTTTCGTCCTTAAAAGCTATTTTAGGGTCATAATTTAGCCAAATCATTTGTATTCAAATTGTGACGTCGTGCAAAGGTATTTTGTTATTTAATTGAATTTAAACGATATGTTTAGTTTTTGCTGAATCGTAATACCTGACGCTGATCGAATTTTGACCTCTCATCGTGAAACTGCTCACAGATCCTGCACATTTATCTTGTCTCATTTTTAGTGAGAACCCTAAGCTAATTCGAGTTAGCAAATTTCACCGCTTTCCGTTCACGGTGCTGCCCGGGCGCTTTTTCACGGCTATGCCCCTGAGACGGATAGGTTAACCAACGTGAGGAAGGGCTATGAAAACGATAAAAGCGTTACCCCAGATTGGCATTCGACCTGTTATTGATGGCCGCCGAATGGGCGTACGCGAGTCTCTGGAAGAGCAGACCATGAACATGGCGAAAGCCACGGCGGCGCTACTCAGTGAAAAATTACGCCACCCCTGCGGTACGCCCGTAGAGTGCGTAATTGCCGACAGCTGCATTGCCGGAATGGCGGAATCCGCCGCTTGCGAAGAGAAGTTCAGCACGTGCCACGTTGGTCTGACGATCACCATCACCCCCTGCTGGTGTTACGGGAGTGAAACCATTGATATGGATCCGCTGCGCCCGAAAGCGATCTGGGGCTTTAATGGCACCGAGCGTCCGGGGGCGGTATACCTCGCAGCGGCGCTGGCAGCGCATAACCAGAAAGGGATCCCGGCGTTTTCCATTTACGGCCACGATGTACAGGATGCGGGCGACGAGACCATCCCGGCAGACGTTGAGGAAAAATTGTTGCGCTTCGCCCGGGCGGGCCTGGCGGTCGCCAGCATGAAGGGGAAAAGTTATCTGTCGGTGGGCGGTGTCTCAATGGGGATCGCGGGCTCGATTGTCGATCACAACTTCTTTGAATCCTGGCTGGGGATGAAGGTGCAGGCGGTGGATATGACCGAACTGCGTCGCCGCATCGATCATAAGATTTACGACGAGCAAGAACTTGAGCTGGCCCTGAGCTGGGCGAAGGCACATTTCCGTTTCGGCGAGGATAAAAACGCAGAGCAGTATCGTCGCAATGAACAGGAAAATGCCGCGATCCTGCGGGAGAGCCTGCTAATGGCGATGTGCATCCGCGACATGATGCAGGGCAACCCTAAACTCGCTGCGATGGGCCGCGTGGAGGAATCGCTGGGCTATAACGCCATTGCGTCCGGTTTCCAGGGGCAGCGCCACTGGACGGATCAGTATCCAAATGGCGATACCGCAGAGGCGCTGCTGAACAGCTCTTTCGACTGGAACGGTATTCGCCAGCCGTTGGTAGTGGCGACGGAAAATGACAGCCTTAACGGGGTAGCGATGCTGTTTGGGCATCTGATGACCGGCACCGCGCAGATTTTTGCTGATGTACGCACCTACTGGTCGCCGGAGTCGGTTGAGCGTGTTACCGGCCAGAAGCTCACTGGACGGGCTGAGCACGGCATTATTCATCTGATCAACTCCGGCTCGGCGGCGCTGGACGGTACAGCGGAGCAGAAAGACGCCGAGGGGAAACCGACCCTGAAACCACACTGGGACATTACTGAGCAGGAAGCCAACGCGTGCCTGGCCGCAACCCATTGGTGTCCGGCGGTGCATGAATACTTCCGCGGGGGCGGTTTCTCATCAAACTTCCTCACCCGGGGTGGCGTGCCATTTACCATGACCCGCGTAAACCTCATCAAGGGTGTGGGTCCGGTATTACAGATAGCGGAAGGCTGGAGTGTTGAGCTGCCGGAACACGTACATGACATTCTGAATAAGCGCACCGATTCAACCTGGCCCACCACCTGGTTTGCCCCACGCCTGACCGGTAAAGGCCCGTTTAGCGACGTCTATTCAGTGATGGCGAACTGGGGCGCTAACCACGGGGTATTAACCGTCGGGCACGTCGGCGCTGATTTCATCACCCTGGCGTCCATGCTGCGCATCCCTGTATGCATGCATAACGTACCGGAGGCGCTGATTTATCGGCCGACGGCCTGGGGCGCTCACGGTATGGATCCGGAAGGGCAGGATTACCGCGCCTGTGAAAATTACGGACCGTTATACAAACATTAATCCGGCCTGCCAGCCTGCTCCGGCGGGCTGGCAGCCTGTGGGGACCGCGATGAAAAAATGTTTTCTGGTTCTCGATTGTGGCGCGACGAACGTGCGCGCCATTGCGCTGGATCCCGAAGGGAATATTGTGGCGCGCGCCGCGGTGGCGAACGAAAGCGAAAGCGCCGCTGAAAATCCGGCCTGGCACCAGTGGTCGCTCGACGCCATCATGCAACGGTTTGCCGTCTGTTGTCAGAAAATCAGCGCAGCGCTGAGCGAGCATCAACTGTGCGGAATGAGTGTGACGACCTTTGGCGTGGATGGCGCACTGGTAGATGAGCGGGGAGAACTGCTTTACCCGATCATCAGCTGGAAGTGCCCGCGAACCGTGCCGGTGATGGAAGCGGTTGCCCGTTCATGCTCCCCGGCAGAACTACAGCAGATCACCGGCGTTGGGCAGTTTAGTTTTAACACGTTGTATAAGCTAGGCTGGCTTCAGGACAACCATTCCGATCTGTTACAGCGTGCTCACGCCTGGCTTTTTATCTCCTCGCTAATCAACCATCGCCTGACTGGAAAGATGACGACCGATCTCACGATGGCCGGTACCAGTCAGATGTTCGATCTGCATCAGCAGCGCTTCAGTGAAACGATCTTAAGCAAGATCGGCGTGCCTCATTCCCTTTTCCCGCCGCTGGTTTCCCCCGGAGAAAGGATTGGTGAATTGCGGCCCGACGCTGCATCCAGGCTCGGATTGCCTTGCGGTGTGCCGGTGATCTCCGCCGGGCACGACACGCAGTTTGCCCTTTTTGGCGCCGGGGCGGGAATTAATGAGCCAGTTCTCTCTTCGGGTACCTGGGAGATTTTAATGGCGCGCACCTCGCAGGTTGATACCGCTTTACTGGGGCAATACCCGGGTGCGACCTGCGAACTGGATAGCCGGACGGGGCTCTATAATCCGGGAATGCAATATCTGGCGTCTGGCGTACTGGAGTGGATCCGCGCGCTGTTCTGGTCGCCTGGTACCGACTGGGACACTATTCTGGCTCAGGCGGCGGCAATTCCGAACGGCGCGGATGGCGTCACGATGAATACCCAACTGCTCGATTCTCCACTCGCCGGCTGGCAGGGCGTTACGCTCACCACAACGCCAGCCCATTTTTACCGCGCAGCCCTGGAAGGACTCACGGTGCATCTGCAAGAAAAATGCCTGGCGCTGGAGGCGATCGCGCAATTTAAGGCGCGTGAACTCCTGCTGGTGGGGGGAGGTAGCCGCAATATGCTGTGGAATCAGCTCAAGTCCAATGCGCTTGGGATCCCGGTGAAGGTTCTTGAAGAGGCTGATACGACCGTGCTGGGGGCGTCTTTGTACGGATGGTGGGGCGTCGGAGAAACGGCCAGCGCTGAGGCTGCTCGCGATCGGGTCCACTATCGTTACCGTTATTTCTATCCTGAGGAGCAACCTTGTGCTTAAAACGATATCCCCTCTGATTTCACCCGAGCTGCTGAAAACGTTGGCAGAAATGGGTCATGGTGACGAGATTATTTTTGCAGATGCTCACTTTCCCGCGCACAGCCTGGGGCCAAAGACGATCCGCGCAGATGGCCTGCTCATCAGCGATTTGCTGGCCGCGGTGATACCGCTGTTTGAACTGGACAGCTATGCGCCACCGCTGGTGATGATGGCCCCTGTCGACGGGGATACGCTCGATATACAGGTAGAAGCGCGCTATCGCAACGCACTCTTTGGTGAGGCGGAAGGGGAGGGGATTACGCGTATTGACCGTTATGCGTTTTATGCGCGGGCACAGAAAGCGTACGCCATCGTGGTGACGGGCGAGACCGCGAAATACGGCAATATACTGTTAAAGAAAGGGGTTACGCCGTACCAATAAAAAACGCCGGGCTAAACCCGGCGTTTTTACATCAGCCTTCTTACCAGACGTAAGTCAGCAGGTTTTGTGAATCAGGCACCATGAAGTCTACGGACATCATCACGGACAGGGAGGTGATGGCGACAATCGAGAACACAAACAGCTTGCGTGCCCAGACTTTGTCATCTTCCACTTTGTAACCGCGCAGGGCCATGCCGAGCCACCATACGCTCACCGCAGCTGCTACCACCAGATATTTATATCCGGCGTAACCGCCCAGAGAGAGCATCAGCGTTGCCACGGCAAAAGCGATGATGTAGAGCGTGATGTGGTTCTTGGCAACCGAAATGCCTTTCACGACCGGCAGAACCGGAATGTTCGCCGCCTGATAATCCTTAAAGCGGAAAATCGCGATGGCGTAGGAGTGCGGCATCTGCCACAAGCTAAAGATAGCCAGCAGGATGAGCGCACCGCTGTCGAACTCGTTCGTGACGGCGCAGTAGCCAATCACCGGCGGCGCCGCGCCGGAGAGAGAACCAATCAGCGTGCCGTAGACGGAGTGACGTTTCATATACAGGCTGTAGACGCCCACATACACCACGAACCCCATCACCCCCAGCCAGCAGGCCAGCGGGTTAGCACCAAACCACAGCAGCATAAAGCCAGCAATACCCAGCAAGGTGGCGTACACCAGCGAGACGGAAGGAGCAATCAGGCCTTTAACCAGCACCCGATTTTTGGTCCTTTCCATCTTCTTGTCGATATCCATGTCGATGTAGTTGTTAAATACACAACCGGACGCAACCACCAGTGACACACCGACCAGCGTGTAAATAAAGAGGGTGTAATCAATGCTGCCTTTAGAGGCCAGCAGGAACCCTCCGATTACGGAGATCAGGTTGCCAAAGATGATGCCTGGTTTCGTGACTTGCAGGTATTGCTTAAACATACTCGCCGCTCTTAGTGAACCATCATGTTGTAGTTAAGGTTCCACATAATCCAGATGGAACCGACTACCAGGATAGCGATGATAATCACGGTAAAGATAAAGGCCGTCATGTTCCAGCCTTCATCGGACTTGGTGTTCATGTGCAGGAAGCAAACCAGATGCACCAGAATCTGAATCACCGCGGTCACCAGGATTGCGCCCAGGATAACAGGCTTAGATGCAGAACCGTTCATCACCATCCAGAACGGGATCACCGTCAGAATGATCGACAGGATGAAACCTGTCATGTAGGTTTTTACGCTGCCGTGGGAAGCGCCATGATCGTTAGAATGACTCATTACATCGCCCCCATCAGATAGACAACAGAGAACACACAGATCCATACCACGTCCAGGAAGTGCCAGAACAGGCTCAGGCACATAATACGGGTACGGTTAGTACTGGTCAGGCCGCGACGGGAGATCTGGAACATCAGCACCGCCATCCAGATCAGACCCGAGGTCACGTGCAGACCGTGGGTGCCTACCAGCGCGAAGAACGCTGACAGGAAGCCGCTACGATCCGGGCCGAAACCTTCCATGATCAGGTGATGGAATTCATAGATTTCCATCCCGATAAAGCCAGCACCAAACAGCCAGGTCAACGCCAGCCAGGAGACAACCTGGCTCTTGTTGTTTTTGTACATGGCGATAGCCGCCATGCCGTAGGTGATGGAGCTGAATAACAGCAGTGCGGTTTCAACCAGAACGAACGGCAGTTCAAAGATGTCCTTACCGGTCGGGCCGCCCGCTGTGCCGTTCACCAGAACGGCATAGGTTGCGAACAGACAGCAGAACAGGATGCAGTCGCTCATCAGGTAGATCCAGAAACCGAAGACTTTCGTCGGTCCTGTATCATGGTGCGCATGTTCATGCGCGTGGGCAGTTGAGTGCGCCAGAGTATCAGTTGCCATTTTTCAGCCCCGCTTTAGAAATCTCGTCAAAATGCTGGTTTTCCAGCTTTTCAACTTCACGGACTGGTACGTAGTAGTCCACGTCCTCGTCAAAGCTCTTCACAATCCAGCTGATTACGATGCCAGCGAAGCCAACAATCGCCATCCACCAGATGTGCCAGATCATTGCGAAACCAAATACCGTTGCGAAAGCGGCAATAACCATGCCCGCGGCGCTGTTTTTCGGCATATGGATCTCTTCGTAATGCTCAGGTTGCTTGTACGCTTCACCTTTTTCTTTCATTTCCCAGAATGCATCACGCTCGTGAATGTGCGGCACTACGGCAAAGTTATAGAACGGAGGCGGAGAAGAGGTCGCCCACTCCAGCGTACGGCCACCCCACGGGTCACCGGTCAGGTCGCGGTTCAGGTTACGGTCACGGATAGACACGTAGTACTGAATCAGCTGGCACAGAATACCGCAGGCAATCAGCGCTGCGCCGCCCGCTGCAACCATCAGCATTGGGTGGAACTGCGGATCGATCTGCTGGCTCAGACGACGGGTCATCCCCATGAAGCCCAGCACGTACAGCGGCATAAACGCCACGAAGAAGCCGATGATCCAGAACCAGAACGCGCGTTTACCCCATTTTTCGTTCAGGGTGAAACCGAACGCTTTTGGCCACCAGTAGGTCACACCAGCGAAGCAGCCGAAGACCACGCCACCGATGATAACGTTATGGAAGTGCGCAATCAGGAACAGGCTGTTGTGCAGAACGAAGTCAGCACCTGGTACCGCTAGCAGTACGCCGGTCATCCCACCTACGGAGAAGGTCACGATGAAGCCGATGGTCCACAGCATAGCTGAGTGGAACACGATACGACCCTGGTACATGGTGAACAGCCAGTTGAAGATCTTAACCCCGGTCGGGATCGCGATAATCATGGTGGTAATACCGAAGAAGGCGTTTACGTTGGCGCCCGCACCCATGGTGAAGAAGTGGTGCAGCCAGACGATGAACGACAGTACGGTAATACATACGGTTGCCCACACCAGAGAGGTGTAACCAAACAGGCGTTTACGCGAGAAGGTTGCCGCGATTTCGGAGAACACACCGAACACCGGCAGAACCAGGATGTACACTTCCGGGTGACCCCAGGCCCAAATCAGGTTGATGTACATCATCATGTTGCCACCCATATCATTCGTGAAGAAATGGGTGCCCAGATAGCGATCCAGGGTCAGCAGCGCGATGGTGACGGTCAGAATTGGGAACGACGCGATAATCAGGACGTTGGCGCACAGAGATGCCCAGGTAAATACTGGCATCTTGAACATCGTCATACCTGGTGCACGCATCTTCAGGATGGTCACGAAGAAGTTAATACCGGTCAGGGTGGTACCGACACCGGAGAGCTGAAGCGCCCAAATCCAGTAGTCAACGCCCACGCCCGGACTGTACTCAATTCCCGACAGCGGCGGGTAGGCCAGCCAGCCGGTCTGAGCAAATTCGCCCACACCCAGTGACAGGTTAACCAGGATAACGCCGACAACCGTGAACCAGAAGCTCAGGTTGTTCAGGAACGGGAACGCAACGTCGCGCGCGCCGATTTGCAGCGGAACGACCACGTTCATCAGACCGATTACCAGCGGCATCGCCACGAAGAAGATCATGATAACGCCGTGGGCGGTAAAGATCTGATCGTAGTGGTGCGGTGGCAGGAAGCCGGCTTCGCCCGCAGACGCAAGCGCCTGCTGGCTACGCATCATGATTGCATCCGCAAAGCCACGAATTAACATGACGATACCGACGATGCAGTACATGATACCGAGTTTTTTGTGGTCAACCGAAGTCAGCCACTCATTCCACAGGTAGCTCCACTTACCGAAGTAAGTGATCAGGCCAACTAAGGCCGCGCCACCAATGATAATTGCAGCCACCGTAACCATAATAATCGGTTCATGGTAGGGCACTGCATCCAGTGTCAATTTTCCGAACATTTTCTTCCTCGGCCCCTTAGTGAGCGGTTTCCGCGTGGCTCATGTCCATGCCTTCCATACCCTGGTGCGTGTTGTGCTCGCCTTCAGGCTGGGTCATGTCCATGCTCATGCCGTGATCCATAAATTTGCCAATAACGTCTTTGAACAGATTCGGTTTCACGTTAGAGAAGTACTCCACCTTGTTGTATTCGCTAGGTGCAGCCACTTTTTCGAACGCCGCCATGTCAGACATGGTGTTTGGAGACTGCTTCGCTTTTGCAACCCACTGGTCGAAAGTCGCGCGGTCTGGCGTAGCGATAGCTTTGAACTTCATACCCGAGAAGCCCGGGCCACTATAGCTGGCGGAGATACCGTCGTAGGTGCCTGCTTCATTCGCGATCAGGTGCAGGTTAGTCTGCATACCGGCCATCGCGTAAATCTGGCTGCCCAGACGTGGGATGAAGAAGGAGTTCATTACGGAGTTGGAGGTCACTTTGAACTGAACCGGAGTGTTCGCCGGGAAGGCGATTTCATTCACGGTAGCAATGCCCTGTTCTGGATAGATGAAGAACCATTTCCAGTCCATGGAGACCACTTCAATGGTAATAGGTTTTTCATCGTGAACCAGCGGTTTGCTCGGCTCAAGTGCGTGAGTGGTTTTCCAGGTCAGTACAGCAAGGAACAGGATGATCAGAATAGGTACCGTCCAGACCACAGCTTCCACTTTATTGGAGTGTGACCAGTTAGGGCTATACTTCGCATCTTTATTGCTCGCACGATACTTCCAGGCGAAACCAACAGCCATCAAGATGGCAGGAATAACCACAATCAACATCAGGCCAAAAGCCGTCAGTATCAATGAACGTTGTTCCAGTCCAATCTGTCCTTTGGGGTCTAGTAGTGCAGAATCGCAGCCACTGAGTAATACAGTGCCTGCGAATAATGACAACCATCCCAAACTTTTATTGTATTTCCTGAGTCTCATTTAACGACCTCAATTCCACGGGAGTCTGGTGGCGTTTAAAGTGTGGGGGCATTTTACGGGAAGGTTACATTACTGTAAACATCATTAGCCCTGTGTCAGGAAGGTGTTACCGGGTTCTGCCGCACATGTCACAAGTGTTGCAAATTATGTCGCGTTTTCCGGGGGAAGCCGCACGGAGCGGGCGTTATAACGAAAGGGTGCCCCAGCATACCGCAAAAGGGACAATTGGTATAACCATTGTGAAAAATACACAAATAATTAACAATTAATTATCAATAAAAAGACAACTAAAAAACGAAAATTCAATCTTTCGAATGCTGAATCGTTTAACGGAAAATAGCGTAGCGAAATAAGCTCCAATAATTTCCGAATGCTATCCCGCACAAAACAACAAATATTTTTTTTGCCGATGGCGGTTATTTCGCCGTTATAATTTCGTGTCGTTATTACAACGGGAAATAACCTTTCGCTTTTTACTTCATGTCATCTGCGTTTTCCGCAATGACATGAAATCCAGCATCCCACCGGTCAGGATACCCACGATGGCGAGTAACACCCCTGCATCAAGCAGCTGGGTTTCAAACGGAAGCGACAAGGTGGTCGTCGCATTCAAGATGAGTACCGCGAGCCACACTACCAGCGCAAGACAACCAGCCATCAGCAGACGCAGGGCAAACCGATAGGCAGCCTGATATTCCGTGCGCGGCATGAAGTGTTCCGTCCGCTGGGTATATTCCAGCGTCTGGCGACAGACCAGCAGCAATAAAATCCCCGGCACCGCCGCCACCACCGAGAAGAGATAAAACGTCGGCCAGCCGTGAGCTTCAACAAACCAGCCCGCGACGGGGCCAACGTATACGCGCCCGACGGCAGAAAGGGCAGACAGTAGCGCAAATTGGGTGGCGGAAAATGACTTATTGCACAGCGTCATCAGCAGGGCGACAAATGCCGCAGTGCCCATACCGCCACACAGGTTTTCAAAGAATACCGCCGTCGCCATGCTGATCATATGCTTGTCGGTGATCGACAGCAGCCAGTAACCGGCATTCGATGCGCCCTGAAGGATGCCGAAGATCAGCAGAGCGCGGAACAGCGACAGGCGCTGCATCAATACGCCGCCGTACAGCGCGCCGACGATCGTGGCAAACAGTCCCAGGGTTTTGTTCACCACGCCGACTTCGCCCGCATCAAACCCGACGCCGCGGATCAGGAAGGTGGTGGTCAGACTCATGGCGAAAGCGTCGCCAAGCTTATAAAGGACAATCAGCAGCAGGATCAGCCAGGCATTATTGCGACCAAAGAAGTCGCGGAGCGGTGCGGCGACGGCCTGCTCCAGCGAGCGGGGGACCGGAATCACATCGCTCGGTTCAGGCGCGAATAGCGTGGCAATAATGCAGGGGATCAGCAGAGCGGCCATCAGCCAGTACATTCCCTGCCAGCCGAGATAGCGGTCGGCAAGCCAGAGGGCCAGCCCGCCGGAAACCAGCATACCCAGGCGGTAGCCAAGCACGCTAATTGCCGCACCGGCGCCACGCTCTTCTGCTGGCAGGACGTCCGTCTTCCAGGCGTCAAAAACAATGTCCTGCGAAGCGGAGCAGAAGGCGATGACCACCGCAAGCGCGGCCATCCAGCGCAGCTGTGTTGACGGCTCAAGGAAACCCATTGCGGCAATGGCCAGCAACAGCAGCACCTGCGTCATCACTAACCAGCCGCGACGGCGCCCGAGGAACGGTGGGGTATAGCGATCCATCACCGGCGACCACAGGAACTTAAAGACGTAAGCCTGGCCGACGAGCGAGAAGAAACCAATGGTTTTAAGATCGATGTTCTCAACCGTCATCCACGCCTGTAACGTGCCGGAGGTGAGCGCAAGGGGTAAACCGGAGGCGAAACCAAGGATCAGCAGAATAGCTGATTTCGGTTGCTGGAAAATACGTAAGTAGTGACTGGACATGTTCTTATGAACTGACCCGGTGAAGCACCGGGTCAGTCAGCAGGATTAACGGGCGTTCTGCTTGATGAAGTCGTGAATGCTGGTGTCCTGTGCCATGTCGGCAATGGTGTCAGTCAGCACACTGTTAACCGCGTCAGCGATATTTTTGTTGGAGGCCTGGAATGCGCCTTCAACGGAATAGCTTGCACGGTAGTTTTTGTTCATTTTATTGCCGTTCTTCGCGGTAGCAATGATGGCGATATCGGCTTTGGTCGCAATGTTGTAGCGAACGTTACCCTGGGAGACGTCAGCGTACAGGTTGTTCACGATGATTTGCAGATCAACCGCGCCGCTTGGGCCAATCATGTAGCCACGGGAGGTCATCTGTTTTTCCAGCACTTCCTGCAACAGGAAGCGCAGGTCGCGGGAGGCGGTCAGCGTGACCTGCTGGTTGTCGCGAGTCACTTTCGCCAGCGCCTGGTCCTGACGCTGATCGGCGCCATTAATGCTGACTGTGATGCCCATCAGGCTTGGATCCTGCTGAGGCAGGGTAATTTTTGGTGAAACGTCAATGGTCGTCGGCGGAGTCGCGCAGCCGGCGAGCATAAAGAGTGCTACCAACGGAAAGAAGAGTTTTTTTAACATTTTCGGGTTCTCAACGAATCGTAAGCAAAGAGAGAAAAATTGCCGCCATCATAACATCGCTAACGGCCAGGGGAAGTGGTCAACGCATGTAAATTCATCGCCTTGTCCGAAAACTGACCGCCTTTCCGCTTTTCTCTGCCTGTAAGTGACAAAACGTATGAACCTCATAGTGAACTTCATTCGTTTGGATGAGAAAATCAGACGAAAGCTAAATATTTGTTGTCAAGGTGTAATGGAACCGGTAAAAGCGGCTAATATTTAAAGGGATGGGTGACACCTTAGCGTTGTCGGAGGAGTGATTTCATGATGATACGTGAACAGATAGAAGAAAAATTAAGGGCAGCGTTCAACCCTGTGTTTCTCGAAGTTGTCGACGAAAGCTATCGTCATAACGTGCCGGCAGGTTCTGAAAGCCACTTTAAAGTGGTTCTGGTCAGCGATCGCTTCACGGGAGAACGTTTCCTGAACCGACACCGCTTGATCTACAGCACCTTGACGGAAGAACTCTCCACAACCGTACATGCGCTGGCGCTGCATACCTACACCATTAAGGAATGGGAAGGGCTACAGGATACGGTATTCGCATCACCGCCTTGTCGGGGTGCAGGCACCATCGCCTGATAAATCGGATTTGCAACCGCCGGAGTTTTTCCAGTATGTTGCTTACAGATTTCGTCAAAACGGCCTTCGGGCCGTTTTGTTTTGTCTGAGTTTTGAGCGGATGGCGCGTTTTTAAGGCTAAAAATAGCCTTAAAGTGTGAAAAAAGCCGCAGCAACATGCTCCAACCGTTCTCGACTCACCTAAGTGATGCCGCTATAATGCCGCGTCTTATTGAATGTCTTCGGGATGATTCTGGCGACAGGGAATGTGAATCTGCACATAAGAGAGCATCCCGGTATAACAGACAGATTCAGAGTTGACCGAGCACTGTGATTTTTTTGAGGTAACAAGATGCAAGTTTCAGTTGAAACCACTCAAGGCCTTGGCCGCCGTGTAACGATTACTATCGCTGCTGACAGCATCGAAACTGCTGTGAAAAGCGAGCTGGTCAACGTAGCAAAAAAAGTACGTATTGACGGCTTCCGCAAGGGCAAAGTACCAATGAATGTTGTTGCTCAGCGTTATGGCGCTTCCGTGCGTCAGGATGTGCTGGGTGAACTGATGAGCCGCAACTTTATCGACGCGATCATCAAAGAAAAAATCAATCCAGCCGGCGCGCCGAACTACGTTCCAGGTGAATACAAGCAGGGCGAAGACTTCACCTACTCCGTAGAGTTCGAAGTGTACCCGGAAGTTGAGCTGAAAGGTCTGGAATCTATCGAAGTTGAAAAACCGATCGTTTCCGTGACTGACGAAGACGTTGACGGCATGCTGGATACCCTGCGTAAGCAGCAGGCGAACTGGAAAGAGAAAGAAGGCGCTGTTGACGCGGAAGACCGCGTAACCATCGACTTCACCGGTTCTGTAGACGGCGAAGAGTTCGAAGGCGGTAAAGCGTCTGACTTCGTACTGGCGATGGGCCAGGGTCGTATGATCCCAGGCTTCGAAGACGGTATCAAAGGCCACAAAGCTGGCGAAGAGTTCACCATTGACGTGACCTTCCCTGAAGAATACCACGCTGAAAACCTGAAAGGTAAAGCAGCGAAGTTCGTTATCAACCTGAAGAAAGTGGAAGAGCGCGAACTGCCAGAACTGACCGAAGAATTCATCAAGCGTTTCGGCGTGGAAGATGGTTCTGTTGCGGGCCTGCGTACCGAAGTGCGTAAAAACATGGAGCGCGAGCTGAACGGCGCTGTACGTAACCGCGTGAAGTCTCAGGCGATTGAAGGTCTGGTGAAAGCGAACGACATCGACGTTCCTGCGGCCCTGATCGACAGCGAAATCGACGTTCTGCGCCGTCAGGCTGCACAGCGCTTCGGTGGCAACCAGCAGCAAGCGATGGAACTGCCACGCGAGCTGTTCGAAGAGCAAGCGAAACGTCGCGTTGTTGTCGGCCTGCTGCTGGGCGAAGTGATTCGTACCCACGAGCTGAAAGCTGACGAAGAGCGTGTGAAAGGCCTGATCGAGGAGATGGCTTCTGCATACGAAGATCCATCTGAAGTGATCGAGTTCTACGGTAAGAACAAAGAGCTGATGGACAACATGCGCAACGTCGCACTGGAAGAGCAGGCTGTTGAAGCGGTACTGGCGAAAGCGAAAGTGACCGAAAAAGAGACCTCTTTCACCGAACTCATGAACCAGCAGGCGTAATTTCGCCCCGACGGTTTAAAGTTTGAACAAAAAACCCGTTGCCCTCCGGCGACGGGTTTTTTTTATCACAGCTTTAGTCCTGGAAGGGTGCTAAAACGCCCTTTCAGTGTTAGCGTTACAACAAAACGTTGTTATGCTTGAAATAGGGCATAACGACCCCCATTAGTATGTAATCACGATGATTGAGACTGGCTGATAATCCGTCCATAAGGTTACAATCAGTACAGCAGGTGTTTTCAATTTTGAACCAGGAGACGGAAATGTCATACAGTGGCGAACGAGATAACTTTGCACCCCATATGGCGCTGGTGCCAATGGTTATTGAACAGACCTCACGCGGTGAGCGTTCTTTCGATATCTATTCCCGTCTGCTCAAGGAACGCGTTATCTTTCTGACCGGCCAGGTGGAAGACCATATGGCTAACCTGATCGTGGCGCAGATGCTGTTCCTGGAAGCGGAAAACCCGGAAAAAGACATTTACCTGTACATCAACTCGCCAGGCGGTGTGATTACGGCGGGCATGTCAATTTATGACACCATGCAATTCATCAAGCCGGATGTCAGTACCATCTGTATGGGGCAGGCGGCATCCATGGGTGCTTTCCTGTTAACCGCAGGGGCGAAAGGTAAGCGTTTCTGCCTGCCTAACTCCCGCGTGATGATTCACCAGCCGCTGGGTGGTTACCAGGGCCAGGCGACGGATATTGAAATCCACGCCCGAGAAATTCTGAAAGTAAAAGCGCGCATGAATGAACTTATGGCGCAGCATACGGGTCAACCTCTCGAGCAGATCGAGCGCGATACCGAGCGCGATCGCTTCCTCTCTGCACCAGAGGCAGTTGAGTACGGCTTAGTCGACTCCATTTTGACCCATCGTAATTGATGCCCGCGACGCGAGTGTGCCGCTATACTAAGGTAGGGCGGCACGTTGCCTGTAAGCAGCTTGCGTCTGAGAATGGCATTTGCGTCGTCATGTGCGGCACATAGAACTTAAAAAGAGGTTTGGACTCATGACAGATAAACGCAAAGATGGTTCGGGCAAACTGCTGTACTGCTCTTTTTGCGGCAAAAGCCAGCATGAAGTGCGTAAACTGATTGCCGGGCCGTCCGTGTATATCTGCGACGAATGCGTCGATTTATGTAACGACATCATTCGCGAAGAGATTAAAGAAGTCGCGCCGCACCGTGAGCGCAGCGCGTTACCAACGCCACACGAGATTCGCCACCACCTGGACGACTATGTCATTGGTCAGGAGCAGGCGAAAAAAGTGCTGGCGGTGGCGGTATACAACCACTACAAACGTCTGCGTAACGGCGATACCAGCAATGGCGTAGAACTGGGCAAAAGTAACATTCTGCTGATCGGGCCTACAGGTTCCGGTAAAACCCTGCTGGCGGAAACGCTGGCGCGCCTGCTGGATGTTCCGTTCACCATGGCGGATGCCACCACCCTGACCGAAGCCGGTTATGTGGGTGAAGACGTAGAAAATATTATCCAGAAGCTGCTCCAGAAGTGCGATTACGACGTACAGAAAGCCCAGCGCGGGATCGTCTATATCGATGAGATCGACAAAATCTCCCGTAAATCAGACAACCCGTCGATCACCCGTGACGTCTCGGGCGAGGGCGTGCAGCAGGCGCTGCTGAAGCTGATCGAAGGTACGGTTGCGGCTGTTCCACCGCAGGGTGGGCGTAAACATCCGCAGCAGGAATTCTTGCAGGTTGATACCTCCAAGATCCTGTTTATCTGTGGTGGTGCGTTTGCAGGCCTGGATAAAGTGATCTCTCACCGTGTGGAAACCGGCTCCGGCATTGGTTTTGGCGCAACGGTGAAAGCCACGTCTGAAAAACCAAACGAAGGCCAGCTGCTGGCGCAGGTTGAACCGGAAGATCTGATCAAATTCGGTTTGATTCCGGAATTTATCGGCCGTCTGCCGGTTGTGGCGACCCTGAATGAACTGAGCGAAGACGCGCTGATTCAGATCCTGAAAGAGCCGAAAAACGCGCTGACCAAGCAGTATCAGGCGCTGTTTAATCTGGAAGGCGTTGAGCTGGAATTCCGTGACGAAGCACTGGACGCGATTGCCAAGAAAGCGATGGCGCGTAAAACCGGTGCCCGTGGCCTGCGTTCTATCGTAGAAGCAGCATTGCTCGACACGATGTACGATCTTCCTTCTATGGAAGACGTTGAAAAAGTCGTGATCGACGAGTCCGTCATTGGTGGCCAGTCCAAGCCGTTACTGATTTACGGTAAACCGGAAGCGCAGCAGGCATCTGGCGAATAATTCACCATTTCATACAATCAGTTAATCAAAAAGGGGGGATTTTATCTCCCCTTTACTTTTTCCGTATTCATGGCGTTGAATGTATGGGAAACATCCCCATATACTGGATTACATGTTAATGGTTGTGTGAAGCACAGTTACATGACCAGTTTACCTGGCGGACACTAAACTAAGAGAGAGCTCTATGAATCCTGAGCGTTCTGAACGCATTGAAATCCCCGTATTGCCGTTGCGCGATGTGGTGGTTTATCCGCACATGGTCATACCCTTATTTGTAGGGCGGGAAAAATCTATCCGTTGCCTCGAAGCCGCCATGGATCATGATAAAAAAATCATGTTGGTTGCGCAGAAGGAAGCATCAACGGATGAGCCGGGTGTAAACGATCTTTTCACCGTCGGGACCGTGGCCTCTATTTTGCAGATGCTGAAGCTGCCAGACGGCACCGTGAAGGTGCTGGTGGAAGGCTTACAGCGTGCGCGTATTACCACTCTGTCAGACGATGGCGAGCACTTCTCTGCGAAGGCAGAGTACCTTGATTCACCGGAACTTGATGAGCGCGAACAGGAAGTGCTGGTACGCACCGCGATCAGCCAGTTCGAAGGCTACATCAAGCTGAACAAGAAAATCCCACCTGAAGTGCTGACGTCGCTGAACAGCATCGACGATCCTGCACGTCTGGCGGATACCATCGCTGCGCACATGCCGCTGAAGCTTGCTGACAAACAGTCCGTGCTGGAAATGTCCGACGTTAACGAACGTCTGGAATACCTGATGGCGATGATGGAGTCTGAGATCGATCTGCTCCAGGTTGAGAAGCGCATTCGCAACCGCGTCAAAAAGCAGATGGAAAAATCGCAGCGTGAGTACTATCTGAACGAGCAAATGAAAGCCATTCAGAAAGAGCTCGGCGAGATGGACGATGCGCCGGATGAAAACGAAGCGCTGAAGCGTAAGATCGACGCGGCGAAGATGCCGAAAGAGGCGAAAGAGAAAGCCGAAGCTGAGTTGCAGAAGCTGAAAATGATGTCTCCGATGTCGGCAGAGGCGACCGTCGTGCGCGGCTATATTGAGTGGATGGTGCAGGTTCCGTGGAATGCCCGCAGCAAGGTCAAAAAAGACCTGCGTCAGGCGCAGGAAATCCTCGATACCGACCACTACGGCCTGGAACGCGTGAAAGACCGCATTCTTGAGTACCTCGCGGTACAGAGCCGTGTGAACAAAATCAAAGGCCCAATTCTGTGCCTGGTAGGGCCTCCAGGCGTGGGTAAAACCTCTCTGGGCCAGTCCATCGCCAAAGCGACCGGACGTAAGTATATCCGTATGGCGCTGGGCGGCGTACGCGATGAAGCGGAAATCCGCGGTCACCGCCGTACCTACATCGGTTCTATGCCGGGCAAGCTGATCCAGAAGATGGCGAAAGTGGGGGTTAAAAACCCGCTGTTCCTGCTCGATGAGATCGACAAAATGTCTTCGGACATGCGTGGCGATCCGGCGTCGGCGCTGCTGGAAGTGCTTGATCCAGAACAGAACGTGGCGTTCAGCGATCACTACCTGGAAGTGGACTACGACCTGAGCGATGTGATGTTCGTGGCGACCTCCAACTCCATGAACATTCCGGCCCCGCTGCTGGACCGTATGGAAGTGATCCGTCTCTCCGGTTATACCGAAGATGAGAAGCTGAACATTGCTAAGCAGCACCTGCTGCCGAAACAGATTGAGCGTAACGCGCTGAAAGCCAACGAGCTGACCGTCGAGGACAGCGCGATTATTGGCATCATTCGCTATTACACCCGTGAAGCGGGCGTTCGTAGCCTCGAGCGTGAGATCTCTAAGCTGTGCCGTAAGGCGGTGAAACAGCTGCTGCTGGATAAGAGCCTGAAGCACATTGTGATTAACGGCGACAATCTGCATGCTTACCTTGGCGTTCAGCGCTTCGACTACGGTCGTGCGGACAACGAAAACCGCGTTGGTCAGGTGACCGGTCTGGCATGGACGGAAGTGGGCGGCGATCTGCTGACCATCGAAACCGCCTGTGTCCCGGGCAAAGGCAAGCTGACCTACACCGGTTCACTGGGTGAAGTGATGCAGGAGTCCATCCAGGCGGCGCTGACCGTGGTGCGCGCGCGTGCGGAAAAACTGGGTATCAACCCGGATTTCTACGAAAAACGCGACATTCACGTTCACGTTCCGGAAGGGGCGACGCCGAAAGATGGCCCAAGCGCGGGTATTGCCATGTGTACGGCGCTGGTTTCCTGCCTGACAGGGAACCCGGTTCGTGCTGATGTGGCCATGACCGGTGAAATTACGCTGCGTGGTCAGGTACTGCCTATCGGCGGGTTAAAAGAAAAACTGCTGGCGGCACACCGCGGTGGGATCAAAACCGTATTGATCCCTTACGAAAATAAACGCGATCTGGAAGAGATTCCGGACAACGTTATTGCCGATTTGCAGATCCATCCGGTGAAACGCATTGAGGAAGTTCTGACTCTCGCACTGCAAAATGAACCGTCCGGAATGCAGGTTGTAACCGCAAAATAGTGACCTCGCGCAAAGAGCGCCAATAAAAACAAGGCTGGTAAGTCATTTCGTACTTGCCAGCCTTTTTTTGTATAGCTAATTTAGATTGCTGATTGGGTTAGCCATCAACAACGGGTGTTGTAAGGTCATAGCAGGACTGATATAACTGCTGCGCGGTCGCGCTGTGAAGGATTCAGGTGCGATATAAATTATAAAGAGAGGAAGAGAACAGTGAATAAATCTCAACTGATTGACAAAATTGCTGCGGGTGCTGATATTTCTAAAGCTGCAGCGGGACGTGCTTTAGATGCTTTAATTGCTTCTGTTACTGAATCTCTGCAAGCTGGGGACGACGTTGCACTGGTAGGCTTCGGTACTTTTGCGGTTAAAGAGCGTGCAGCCCGTACTGGCCGCAACCCTCAGACCGGTAAAGAGATCACCATTGCTGCCGCTAAAGTGCCGGGTTTCCGTGCAGGTAAAGCGCTGAAAGACGCAGTAAACTGATTGCTTTCCCGCTCCAGGGAAGCTGAAAAGTACAAGGGCGCATCGTTTGATGTGCCTTTTTTGTTTGTCCAGACCTGATTTGTGCGAGTTTATGCGAGTTGTGGGCTGACAATTGCCCTGTTTTCTTGTCACAATACGCCTTTACGCGCGACGGTCAGGATTTTCCGTCAGCGTCAGGTAACCAGTCACCTACAGCGGAGTGTTGTTACACCATGATGGACAGCTTACGCACGGCTGCTAACAGTCTCGTGCTCAAGATTATTTTCGGTATCATTATCGTGTCGTTCATATTGACCGGTGTGAGTAGTTACCTCATCGGCGGTGGCGCGAACTACGCCGCAAAAGTGAATGGCCAGGAAATTAGCCGTGGGCAGTTCGAGAACGCTTTTGCTGGTGAACGTAACCGCATGCAGCAACAGCTGGGCGACCAATACTCTGAACTTGCAGCCAACGAAGGCTATATGAAAAACCTGCGTCAGCAGACGCTGAACCGCCTTATCGACGAAGCGCTGCTGGATCAGTACGCGAAAAGCCTGGGTCTGGGCATCAGCGATGAGCAGGTTAAAAAAGCCATCTTCTCGACGCAGGCTTTCCAGTCTAATGGAAAGTTCGACAACGCGCGTTACAACAGCATTGTTAACCAGATGGGTATGACGGCTGACCAGTACGCTCAGGCGCTGCGTAACCAGTTGACCACGCAACAGCTGATTAACGCGGTGGTGGGCACCGATTTCATGCTGAAAGGCGAAACTGAAGAGCTGGCGGCACTGGTGGCGCAGCAACGCGTGGTGCGTGAAGCGACGATTGATGTCAACGCACTGGCAGCGAAACAGCAGGTTAGCGACGCTGAAGTTAATGCTTACTACGAGCAAAACAAGAACAACTTCATCTCTCCGGAACAGTTCCGCGTAAGCTATATCAAGCTGGATGCAGCTGCGATGCAGGAAAACGCGACTGACGCCGAGATCCAGTCTTATTACGACCAGCATCAGGATCAGTTCACTCAGCCGCAGCGTAACCGTTACAGCGTGATCCAGACCAAAACGGAAGCAGAAGCGAAAGCCGTGCTGGACGAGCTGAACAAAGGCGCTGATTTCGCCACCTTAGCGAAAGCAAAATCCACCGACATTATTTCTGCCAAAAACGGCGGTGATATGGGCTGGCTGGAAGAGTCCACTACCCCGGACGAGCTGAAAAATGCAGGCCTGAAAGAGAAAGGCCAACTGTCTGGTGTAATCAAATCCTCCGTTGGTTTCCTGGTGGCGCGTCTGGACGATGTTGTGGCGGCGAAAACCAAGCCGCTGGCTGACGTTCGTGATGATATCGCTGCGAAAGTGAAGCAGGAGAAAGCGCTGGACGCCTTCTATGCTCTGCAACAGAAAGTGAGCGATGCCGCAAGCAACGACAACGAATCACTGGCGGGTGCTGAGCAGGCTGCTGGCGTTAAAGCGGTTGAGACGGGCTGGTTCAGCCACGAAAACCTGCCGGAAGAACTGAACTTCAAACCAGTTTCAGATGCCATTTTCAATGGTGGTCTGGTCGGTGAGAACGGTACGCCGGGCAGCAACTCAGACATCATTACCGTTGATGGTGACCGAGCGTTCGTACTGCGCGTCAGCGAGCACAAAGCCGAGGCAGTGAAGCCCCTGGCGGAAGTGAAAGATCAGGTTGTGGCGCTGGTCAAACACAACAAAGCGGCACAGCAGGCAAAACTGGATGCAGAGAAAATTCTGGCCGATCTGAAAGCCGGTAAGAACGATGCGCTGAAAGCGGCTGGCCTGAGCTTTGGCGAAGCAAAAACGCTGAGCCGTACCGGTCAGGATCCTGTCAGCCAGGCGGCGTTTGGCCTGAGCCTGCCGGCGAAAGACAAACCTGTCTTTGGCACCACGACCGATATGCAGGGTAACGTGGTGCTTCTGGCGCTGGATGAAGTAAAAGCCGGTACGCTGCCAGACGCGCAGAAGAAGGCCATGGTTCAGGGAATTACCCAGAACAATGCCCAGATTGCTTTCGAAGCGATGATGAGCAACCTGCGTAAAGAAGCCAAAATCAAACTGGGTGATGTGGTCACTCAGGAGCAATAATTACGTATCTGCTCGCAGATTTTAGTAACGCTCTGCAAAAACTAAAGGCCGCTTTCGCGGCCTTTTCCATTTCTGCAATCTGTTGTTTGTCCCTGTTTTCCCGTGCGGTTATCGTGGCGTGGCTGTCAACAAACAAGGAGAAAACAGCATGAAATGTGGAATCAAAGCACTGTTAATTACACTGGCTATTGCCACTTCCGGGATGAGTGCGGGCGCGCTGGCGGCGTCCCCCTCGGTTAAAGCGCAGGCTGCACAAAACCAGGCCGATGCAACGTCACAAGGTCATGTTAAAGCCAACGCGACGGCCAGCACGAAAGCCATTGAGGACGAGGGTACGCGGGTCAGTATCAATACTGCCTCTGCGGACGATCTTGCTCGCGTTATGAATGGTGTGGGTCTAAAAAAAGCGCAGTCCATCGTCAGCTATCGTGAAGAGTATGGCCCTTTCAAAACCCTTGACGATCTCAAGCAGGTGCCGGGTATGGGCAGCGCGCTGGTTGAGCGCAATCTCGCACACCTGACGCTGTAATCGCGTAATCACTTGCACTGCGGCAAAAATTTGCCAGGATAAAGAGGTCATACCAGTTATGACCTCTGAACCTATAACAACGAAAGGCTATTGCGCTATGCAGACACAAATCAAAGTCCGTGGTTATCACCTCGATGTTTACCAGCACGTCAATAACGCCCGCTACCTTGAATTTCTTGAAGAGGCGCGCTGGGACGGCCTGGAGAACAGCGAAAGCTTCCAGTGGCTGACCGCACACAACATCGCGTTTGTGGTCGTCAATATCAACATTAACTACCGCCGCCCGGCTGTGCTGGGGGATGTGCTCACCGTGACCAGTGAGGTCCAACAACTGAATGGCAAAAGTGGTGTATTGAGCCAGGTCGTTACGCTGGAGCCAGAAGGGCAGGTGGTGGCCGATGCGCTGATCACCTTTGTCTGTATCGATCTCAAAACCCAGAAAGCGTTGCCGCTGGAAGGGGAGTTGCGCGAAAAGCTGGAGCTGATGATCGCGTAAGAAATGTTCAGGAATAACTGTGCTGTCGACACTTACCGTTCGACAGCACGGTCAGGTAGCCCTTATTTCAGCCCGGTCTTTTTCTGCATCGCGGCCATCACGCCCGCTTTATCCGCAAAATAATGATTCAGACCGTTCGCGCGCAGGTTACAGGCGGCACACTGCCCGCAGCCGTCCCCTTTAATGCCGTTGTAGCAGGTCAGGGTCTCGTTGCGAACAACATCCAGCTTGCCCCAGTAGTCGGCCAGGGCCCAGGTTTCAGCCTTATCCAGCCACATCAGCGGCGTTTCGAAGCGGGTCTCTTTTGCCATTCCCAGATCGACAGCGTGATTGAGTGCTTTCACGAATTCATCCCGGCAGTCCGGGTAGCCAGAGAAGTCGGTCTCACATACGCCCGTGATCACCGCTTCGGCTTTCACCTGGTAGGCATAGATCGCCGTCAGGGTCAGGAAGAGAATGTTGCGGCCCGGTACGAAGGTGTTCGGAATGCCGCTGGCATCCGGTTCGTAATCAGGCACCGGAATGCTGTCGCGGGTGAGGCTGCTGACGGCCAGTTCATTTAACAGCGTCACGTCCAGCACTTTATGAGCGCGGGCGCCCAGTTTGAGGGCCAGTTCACGAGCGACATCGATTTCAGCGCGATGACGCTGACCATAATCAAAAGTGACGCAGTGCACTTCATCATACTGGTGAAGCGCCTGAATCAGGCAGGTGGTGGAATCTTGTCCTCCGCTGAACACGACGACGGCACGTTTCATAGATCATCTCGACAGTTACAGTAAAAGCGTCATGTTAACGCCTGGCTAAAGCGGCGACCAGCTTCTTCACGCGTTTGGGGGAGGAAGCCAGGCTTCGGTGAAGTCAAACCAGCCGCGAGTGTTAAGGCGTATGCCGTTGACGCCCGGAGGCGCGCTGATTTGATACTGGTAGTTAAAGAGCGGCGTCAGGACGGCTGTCTCCATTAACCGGCTGAAGATAGCCTGAAGTCCTGCGTGTCGGTCACGTTCGTCGGCCTGCGTCTGCACCGCATCCAGCGTGGCCTGCAAATGGGCGTATGCCGGTGCGCTCAGCAGATGCGGCCAGAGCGCATCGCAGCGGAGCCACTGCTCAAGCGTGTACGCTGGCGCTTCGCCAATCAGTCTGTCTCCCATCATGATGTCTGCATCGGCAAGCTGCTGGCACCCGTCCCACGTTTTGGCGTCGTGAAAGATGACGGTCAGTTCACAACCCTGCCGCGCAAGGTATGCTTTTAACTGGCTGGCCATGGTGTGAAGCTCAACCGGCAGGTGGTAGACGAGCGTCAATGCCTCTGGCAGCGCAACGTCGGTTAAATCAGGCCATTGGGGGATCGCCCAGCCGGGAAGCAGTTCCTCGGTAGGGGTGATGAGCCCTTCGTTCAGGGGAAGCGTGTGCAGCAGCGTTGAGAGATGAATGATATTAATCAGCCGCTTTGCCTGAAGTTCGCTCAGACGTGGGCTCTGTTTCAGCGTGAGGTAGCAGAAACCCAGACTGGTGCTGTTACTCACCAGCCGCAGGCTGGCCAGCTCGTCGGCCTCGCCAATGGCGATTTGCACCGGGTGGCGACAGCTGGTGCCCAGACTGTAGTCAAAAAGCTGGGGCGTGATCCAGTACTCGATAGCCTTAAGCAACGGATGGCCAAGGTGATACTGCTCGTGGCTTTCCAGACGCACCAGTTCAGGCTCAAAAACGCTCAGCCGAAAGGGACCGCTGCCCACCACCGTGTAATCGGGATGCGCCAGACGGCTACAGTAGGTTGCCAGCCTGTGCGCCAGCCAGTAGTCAGGTTGATGAAGAATAAACGTCAGGCACTGCGGATGCGTGGTTTCGATACGTAAGACGCTGCGGAAAAGCGTGCCCATGCCGGCCTGCGATAACAGCGCCGTCAGGCTTTGCCGGAGCTGTGCCGTCTCTATTTTATCGCCGTTATGCCAGTGCAGGGTGGAGCGAATGTAGAAATGCCAGCGCAGGCCGTCAGCGGAGATTTCCCAGTGATGCGCCAGATCGCCCGTGGGTTCACTGCTGGTACCATTAAAACGCGTCAAACCTGAGAATACCTGTCCCGCCAGATGCTGCTCCGCCCGGCCAGGGAGAAACCCCGGCTGAAGCGGCTCCAGCGAGCGATAGTAGGGAATACGCAGCGTCGGCGTATCGTTCTGCCACTGCCCGCCCATAAACGGATGCAGCAGCGATCGCAAATCTTCAGGCGCGAGCTGGGCCAGCTCCAGCGCGTTGTGCTGCTGTCCACTTTTCAGGGCCTCTTCCATCATCGTATTACGCAACGAATCCGGGGTGACGTGAAAGCGTAATTCCCCACGCTTACCTCGTCCGGAGCGGGCGTGCCAGCTTAGCCAGCCCGCCTCCTGCGCCTGGCGCAGCAGGGTGCGAACATGTCGCTCGCTGCAAAAGCAGCGGCTGGCAAGTTCACTGATGGTAACCTGCTGCGGTGCGCCGGCGGAGGGGTGCCACAGACGCTGATACTGGTTAAGACGATTAAGCTGGCGCATGAAAAACCCGGAACAATAATTATCATCTATTCACTATTACTTCCGTATATCTCACGTAATACTGATGCACAAGTTAACCGCATCACATTTCGGGAGTAATTATGGCTCGGCTCGCTGCATTTGATATGGACGGCACGCTGTTAATGCCGGATCACCGTTTAGGGGAGAAAACCCTGAACACACTTAAGCGCCTGCGCGAGCGTGAAGTCACCCTGACGTTTGCCACTGGTCGTCATGTTCTCGAGATGCGCCATCTGCTGGGAACATTTGCCCTCGATGCGTTCCTGATCACCGGCAACGGGACGCGCATTCACTCCGTCGACGGCAATATGCTGCACCGTCAGGATCTGAATCCGGAAGTGGCGGACATTGTCCTGCACAGCACCTGGGATACGCAGGCCAGCGTGCATGTTTTTAATGATGAAGGCTGGTTTACCGGGCGTGAGATCCCGGCCTTGCTGCACGCTCACGTTTACAGCGGCTTTAAATATCAGCTTATCGATTTGCGCCGCATTCCAGCACACAAGGTGACCAAGATCTGCTTCTGTGGCGATCACGACGATCTCTGCCGCCTGCGTATTCAACTAAACGAGGCGCTGGGCGACCGGGCGCACCTGACCTTCTCGGCGGTGGACTGCCTTGAAGTGCTGCCGGTGGGCTGTAACAAAGGATCTGCGCTGGCGGTGCTGAGCGATCATCTGGGGCTGACGATGCAGGACTGTATGGCCTTTGGTGACGCCATGAACGACCACGAGATGCTGAGCAGCGTGGGTCGTGGACTGATTATGGGGAACGCGATGCCGCAACTTATCGCCGCGCTCCCGCATTTACCGGTTATCGGACACTGTCGTAACGAAGCGGTGTCCCATTTTTTGACGCATTGGCTGGACAAAAATAACCTCCCATATTCCCCCGAATAGTGAGACCCTTCCAGCAAGCCAGGCTAAAGCCTGGCTTTTTTTTATTTCACCAGCTGCGAAATCTGCGCTTTCCACGGTTCTACATCGCCAATAGTTGCCTGCACCCATTCTGCGTTGTAATAGGTGTCCAGGTAGCGCTCCCCGCTGTCACACAGCAGCGTGACGACAGAGCCGGTACGGCCTTCTTCGCGCATCCTCGCGGCCAGCTGTAGCGCGCCCCACATATTGGTGCCGGTGGAAGCCCCGACTTTACGGCCAAGCTGTGTCTCCAGCCAGTGCGCCGTCGCGACGCTGGCGGCGTCCGGCACGCGGAGCATCTCATCCACAACGTCCGGAATGAACGAGGGTTCGACGCGCGGGCGACCAATCCCTTCGATCTTGCTCCCCACGGGGCTGCGCAGGCTGGCATCGCGGGATTGCCAGTAATCGAGGAACACCGAGTTTTGCGGGTCAACCACCATCAGCTGCGTATCATAACCCTGACAGCGGATATAACGTCCGATGGTGGCGGAGGTTCCGCCCGTGCCCGCGCTCATGACAATGTAAGAGGGAACTGGATGCGGCTCGTGGGTCATCTGGCGGAAAATGCTGTCCGCAATGTTATTATTGCCGCGCCAGTCGGTGGCGCGCTCGGCGAAGGTGAATTGGTCCATATAGTGACCATTCAGTTCGCGGGCCAGCATTTCGGAGGCCGCATAGATTTCGCAGGCGCTTTCCACAAAATGGCAGCGTCCGCCGTAAAATTCGATCTGTTCGACTTTACGTTTCGCCGTGCAGGAGGGCATCACGGCGATAAACGGGAGGCCCAGCAGGCGGGCAAAGTAGGCTTCGGAGACGGCAGTTGATCCGGACGACGATTCAATAATCGTGGTGCCTTCTTTAATCCAGCCGTTACATAAACCGTATAAAAAGAGTGAACGCGCCAGGCGATGCTTCAGGCTGCCGGTAGGATGGGTGCTTTCATCCTTCAGGTAAAGCTGAATGCCGGGAAATCCAGGCAGAGGCAGGCGGATCAAGTGGGTGTCTGCCGAGCGCTGATAGTCGGCATTTATTTCGCTGATGGCATGTTTAACCCAGGTGCTATTCATCGTAGTTATCCGTTTGTCATTTTGTGCCCAGCATAGCGAAAAGCACAGAAAAAATTGTTGCTATCTGACCTTTAAAATAGAATGTAAGGAGAATAATTTTCTCTTCGAGGTGGCTATGTTAGATAAAATTGATCGTAAGCTGCTTTCTTTGCTGCAAAGCGACTGCACCCTCTCTTTGCAGGCGCTGGCAGATGCCGTTAATCTGACCACCACACCGTGCTGGAAGCGCCTCAAGAAGCTGGAAGATGATGGCATTCTGCTGGGACGCGTGGCGTTGCTGGATCCCGAAAAACTGGGGCTTGGACTGACCGCCTTCGTCCTGATAAAAACGCAGCATCACAGTAGCGAATGGTACTGCCGCTTCGTCACCCAGGTTTCCGACATGCCCGAAGTGCTCGGCTTCTGGCGCATGGCGGGGGAATACGACTATCTGATGCGCGTTCAGGTGGCAGACATGAAGCGCTACGATGATTTCTACAAGCGGCTGGTCAATAGCGTACCAGGCTTGTCCGATGTCACCTCCAGTTTCGCCATGGAACAGATTAAATACACCACAGCGTTACCCATTGAATAACTTCTTAAAATACCTTCAGGAAAAGACCGCGTGCGATTATTTGCCCAATTAAGCTGGTACTTTCGTCGGGAGTGGCAACGCTACCTCGGCGCGGTGGCCCTGCTTATTATCATTGCCATTCTGCAACTAATCCCGCCCAAAGTGGTGGGTTACGTCGTGGATGGCGTTACGGAACAACATTACACCGCCGCACGGGTGATGATGTGGGGCGGTACGCTGGTGCTGACGGCCGTGGTGGTTTACCTGCTGCGTTATGTCTGGCGCGTGCTGCTGTTCGGCGCGTCCTATCAGCTTGCCGTTGAGCTGCGCGAGGACTTTTACCGCCAGCTGAGCCGCCAGCACCCTGAGTTTTATCTGCGTCACCGTACCGGGGATCTCATCGCCCGCGCCACTAACGATGTAGACCGCGTGGTGTTTGCCGCCGGTGAAGGGGTGCTAACGCTGGTGGATTCCCTGGTGATGGGCTGTGCGGTACTGATTGTGATGTCTACGCAAATTAGCTGGGAGCTCACGCTGCTGGCGCTGCTGCCGATGCCGCTGATGGCGCTGGCAATTAACCGCTACGGCGAGCAGCTCCATGAACGCTTTAAGCTGGCGCAGGCGGCGTTCTCGTCGCTGAACGATCGCACCCAGGAGAGCATGACCAGCATCCGCATGATTAAAGCGTTTGGTCTGGAAGACCGCCAGTCCGCGCTGTTTGCCGCCGACGCCGCCGATACCGGCGCGAAAAACATGCGCGTGGCGCGTATTGATGCCCGTTTCGATCCGACAATTTATATTGCGATTGGCATGGCGAACCTGCTGGCAGTGGGCGGCGGCAGCTGGATGGTGGTGCAAGGCACGATGACCCTCGGGCAGTTAACCAGCTTTGCGATGTACCTTGGGCTGATGATCTGGCCGATGCTGGCGCTGGCCTGGATGTTTAATATCGTTGAACGCGGGAGCGCCGCTTACAGCCGTATCCGCGCCATGCTGGCGGAAGTGCCGGTCGTGAACGATGGCAGCGAGCCGGTGCCGGAAGGTCCGGGTATTCTCAAGGCTGATATCCGCGCCTTTATCTACCCGCAAACGGAACATCCGGTGCTTGAGAACGTCAGTTTCACGCTGCGTCCTGGTCAGATGCTGGGCATCTGTGGCCCGACGGGTTCCGGTAAAAGCACCATTCTGTCACTGATTCAGCGCCATTTTGACGTGAGCGAAGGCGATATCCGTTTCCACGACGTCCCTCTGCCACGTCTGCTGCTGGATGACTGGCGCAGCCGCCTGGCGGTCGTCAGCCAGACGCCGTTTTTGTTTTCAGACACCATTGCCAACAATATCGCGCTCGGGTGTCCGACGGCGACACAGGACCAGATCGAGCACGTGGCGCGTCTGGCCAGCGTCCACGAGGATATTCTGCGCCTGCCGCAGGGCTACGATACGGAAGTGGGTGAGCGGGGCGTTATGCTCTCCGGCGGACAAAAACAGCGTATCTCTATTGCCCGCGCGCTGCTGCTGGACGCTGAGATCCTGATACTGGATGATGCGCTGTCCGCAGTTGACGGGCGTACTGAACATCAAATTTTGCATAACCTTCGCCAGTGGGGAGAGGGGCGCACGGTCATCATCAGCGCGCACCGTCTGTCGGCCCTTACCGAAGCCAGTGAAATTCTGGTGCTTCAGCACGGGCATATTGCTCAGCGTGGTCAGCATGAGCAGCTTGCCGGGCAGACCGGATGGTATCGGGATATGTACCGCTATCAACAGCTTGAAGCCGCGCTGGATGAGGAGGTCGCCGATGCGTAAGTTTGGACAGATGTGGCCGACGTTAAAACGGCTGCTGGCCTATGGCTCACCGTGGCGCAAACCGCTTTCCATCGCCGTGCTGTTGCTGTGGATCGCCGCGATTGCGGAGGTGACCGGTCCGCTGCTTATCAGTTATTTCATCGACAATATGGTGGCGAAAAACTATCTGCCGCTGGGGCTGGTGGCGGGGCTGGGCGTGGCGTATGTCGGCCTACAGCTGACGGCGGCGGGGCTGCACTATGCGCAGTCGTTGCTGTTTAACCGGGCCGCCGTGGGCGTGGTCCAGCAGCTTCGCACGGATGTGATGGATGCCGCGCTGCGCCAGCCGCTGAGCGAGTTTGATACTCAGCCGGTCGGGCAGGTTATTTCGCGCGTCACCAATGACACCGAGGTGATCCGCGACCTCTATGTAACCGTTGTCGCAACGGTTCTGCGCAGTGCCGCGTTGATTGGCGCGATGCTGGTGGCGATGTTCAGCCTGGACTGGCGTATGGCGCTGGTGGCGATCGCTATTTTCCCGGCGGTGCTGATTGTGATGGTAATTTACCAGCGCTACAGCACGCCGATTGTTCGTCGCGTGCGCGCTTACCTCGCAGATATCAATGATGGCTTCAACGAAGTGATCAACGGCATGAGCGTTATCCAGCAGTTTCGCCAGCAGGCGCGTTTTGGCGAGCGAATGGGAGAAGCCAGCCGCTCGCACTATATGGCGCGGATGCAGACGTTACGGCTGGATGGCTTCCTGTTACGCCCGCTGCTGAGCCTCTTCTCTGCGCTGGTGCTGTGCGGGCTGTTGATGCTGTTTGGCCTGACGACGCGCGGAACCATCGAGGTGGGGGTACTGTACGCATTTATCAGCTACCTTGGACGCCTTAACGAACCGCTGATTGAACTCACCACGCAGCAATCGATGCTGCAACAGGCGGTGGTTGCGGGCGAGCGTGTATTCGAGCTGATGGACAGGCCGCGTCAGACCTATGGCGATGACGAACGCCCGCTGGAAAGTGGATCCATAGCGTTTGATCATGTCTCGTTTGCCTACCGCGACGACCAGCTTGTCTTGCAGGATATCAACCTCGAGGTACCGTCGCGCGGTTTTGTCGCCCTGGTTGGGCATACCGGCAGCGGCAAAAGCACGCTCGCCAGTTTGCTGATGGGCTACTATCCGTTGACGCAGGGGGAGATCCGTCTGGACGGACGGCCGCTTGCCGCGCTTAGCCACAACGCGTTACGTAAGGGCGTCGCGATGGTGCAGCAGGATCCGGTGGTACTGGCGGATACCTTTTATGCCAACGTGACGCTGGGACGACCTTTCACGCCTGAGCAGGTATGGGAGGTGCTGGAAACGGTGCAGCTTGCGGATCTGGCGCGCGGGTTAAGCGAGGGGATCCATACCCGGCTGGGTGAGCAGGGCAATAATCTCTCGGTCGGGCAAAAGCAACTTCTTGCGCTGGCGCGCGTGCTGATTGAGACGCCACAGGTGTTAATTCTGGATGAAGCGACCGCAAGCATTGACTCCGGTACCGAGCAGGCGATCCAGCAGGCGCTGGCTGCCGTGCGGGATCGCACTACGCTGGTGGTAATCGCCCACCGCCTCTCAACCATCGTCGATGCCGATACCATTCTGGTGCTGCACCGTGGCCAGGCCGTTGAACGGGGGACGCACAGAGCGCTGCTTGAGGCAAAAGGACGCTACTGGCAGATGTATCAGTTGCAGCTGGCAGGCGACGAACTGGCCGCCAGCGCGCGCGAGGAAGAGTCACTCAGCGCCTGATGCACCATAACAAGGCAATGCGCTAACAGACTTAACCGTTGGTGCAAAACTGAAACGCACCCTGCACTGCCATGGTGCGTTTTTTTTCGCCTCTTCCCGGCGCATCCGCGCCGCGGCGCTTTCCTCCTCACCTTTCACTTCTGGCACACCCTTTGCAATATCCCTTTCGTGTTAGCTGCGGCCATTACCGAATTCTGACTGGAGGGGATATATGAAGCTGGTTACGGTGGTAATCAAACCATTCAAACTCGAAGACGTGCGTGAAGCGCTGTCTTCCATGGGTATTCAGGGACTGACTGTCACCGAAGTGAAAGGCTTTGGGCGTCAGAAAGGTCATGCCGAGCTTTATCGCGGGGCGGAATACAGCGTTAACTTCCTGCCAAAAGTGAAGATTGATGTGGCGATTGCCGACGATCAGCTTGATGAGGTGATTGATGTCGTCAGCAAAGCAGCCTACACCGGAAAAATTGGCGACGGCAAAATTTTCGTTGCCGAACTACAGCGCGTCATTCGCATCCGTACCGGCGAATCTGACGAAGCGGCGTTGTAAGTAACTCCTGGCACACAGTGATAGGGATCGAGAAAATGAAGAAAGCAACAATGAAAACAGGTCTGGGTTCGCTGGCACTGCTGCCGGGCCTGGCAATGGCTGCACCTGCTGTGGCAGACAAAGCCGATAACGCCTTTATGATGATTTGCACCGCGCTGGTGCTGTTCATGACGATTCCGGGGATCGCGCTGTTTTACGGCGGCCTGATCCGCGGCAAGAACGTACTCTCCATGCTGACGCAGGTTGCCGTCACGTTCGCGCTGGTGTGTGTGCTGTGGGTGGTTTACGGTTACTCGCTGGCCTTCGGGGAGGGCAACGCCTTCTTCGGCAACGTTAACTGGGCGATGCTGAAAAATATCGAACTGACCGCGGTGATGGGCAGTTTTTATCAGTATATTCATGTCGCGTTCCAGGGCTCATTCGCCTGCATCACCGTGGGGCTGATTGTGGGCGCGCTGGCTGAGCGTATCCGCTTCTCTGCGGTACTGATTTTCGTGGTGGTCTGGCTGACGCTCTCCTATATCCCGATTGCGCATATGGTCTGGGGAGGTGGTCTGTTGGCTTCCCATGGCGCGCTGGACTTTGCGGGCGGTACCGTTGTGCACATCAACGCCGCGGTAGCAGGTCTGGTAGGCGCCTACCTGATTGGTAAGCGCGTGGGCTTCGGGAAGGAAGCATTCAAGCCGCACAATCTGCCGATGGTCTTTACCGGCACCGCCATCCTCTATTTTGGCTGGTTCGGCTTCAACGCAGGTTCAGCCAGCGCCGCTAACGAAATCGCCGCGCTGGCCTTCGTGAATACCGTTGTGGCAACCGCCGGCGCTATCCTCTCATGGGTATTTGGCGAGTGGGCCGTTCGCGGCAAGCCATCGCTGCTGGGTGCCTGTTCCGGGGCGATTGCCGGTCTGGTAGGTATTACGCCAGCGTGCGGTTACGTGGGCGTGGGCGGTGCGCTGCTGATCGGTATCGTCGCAGGACTGGCGGGGCTGTGGGGCGTTACCGCACTGAAACGTGTTCTGCGCGTTGACGATCCGTGTGATGTATTCGGCGTACACGGTGTGTGCGGCATCGTCGGCTGTATCATGACCGGTATCTTTGCTGCCCAATCTCTGGGCGGTGTGGGTTACGCAGAAGGCGTGACCATGATGCATCAGGTGCTGGTACAGCTGGAAAGCATCGCGATCACCGTTGTCTGGTCCGGTGTTGTGGCCTTTATCGGTTACAAGCTGGCTGATATGACCGTTGGGCTGCGTGTGCCGGAAGAGCAGGAGCGCGAAGGCCTGGACGTCAACAGCCACGGCGAGAATGCCTATAACGCATAATTTGAGTGCCTTGCCGGGCGGCGGCTTCGCCTTACCCGGCCTGAAAAAGCACAATTCGCAGGCCCGGTGAGCGCAGCGCCACCGGGCTTTTTACATCACCCGCGATTACGCATCACACCTTCCTGCACGGTAGAAGCCACCAGCACGCCATCCTGAGTGTAAAACTCCCCGCGTACAAAGCCGCGCGCGCTGGACGCAGAGGTACTTTCCACGCTGTAAAGCAGCCATTCATTCATATCGAATGGACGGTGGAACCACATGGAATGGTCAATTGTGGCTACCTGCATCCCTTTTTCGAGGAAGCCCACACCGTGCGGCTGTAGCGCAACCGGCAGGAAGTTGAAATCCGACGCATACCCCAGCAGGTACTGATGCACGCGTAAATCTGCGGGTACGCTGCCGTTGGCGCGGATCCACACCTGGCGGGCGGGCTCAGCGGTATGCCCCTTCATTGGGTTATGAAATTCGACCGGGCGGATCTCCAGCGGTTTATCGCACAGAAACTTCTCTTTTACCTGCGGCGGCAGCAGATGCGCGAGAGCGCGGGCAATTTCGGTTTCCGATTTCAGATCGTCCGGCGACGGGGCAGACGGCATCTTTTTTTGATGCTCATAGCCCGGCTCTGGCGCCTGGAACGAGGCGGTCATGTAGAAGATGGGTTTGCCATGCTGGATGGCCGCCACGCGACGGGCGCTGAAGCTTTGACCGTCACGCAGAACTTCCACGTCGTAAACAATCGGTTTAGCGCTGTCACCGGGGCGTAAAAAGTAGCTGTGAAACGAGTGCACCAGACGGTCTGCCGGGACGGTCTCCTTGGCGGCATACAGCGCTTGCCCCACGACCTGGCCGCCAAAAACCTGGCGTAAGCCTAAATCTTCGCTCTGTCCGCGAAATAGCCCTTCTTCTATTTTTTCCAGGTTCAGTAATGTCAGCAGATTGTTCAGTGCCTGACTCATAGTGGTCCTCAATAAACGCCGTGGCGAAAGATACGCTGAGTATAACCCAGAAATGAAAGTGGTCCGATGGGTAGAATAATCTTAATATCCGGACGAAATTAGGCATAAATCCGTGATTTGTGCCACACTTGTATTCGTTATGTGAATAAAACGACATCAGATGGGATCGATCCCGCTGGTGCATTGATGATAAGGAGACTTCAATGAAACTCGTGCCTATGCTCAGTGGTGTAGCAATTGCGGTAGCGTTGTCCGCCTGTGCTGGTAAGAGTGCCGATGTACCGGTGCCAGCAGCAAGCGCAAACGGGATTAACACCCTTTCACAGCAAGCTATTCAGCAGCCAAATGTTTCCGGTACGATCTGGATCAAACAGAAGGTTGCGCTGCCGCCGGATGCGGTTTTAACGGTCACGCTGTCTGATGCTTCCCTGGCGGATGCGCCGTCCAAAGTGCTTGCGCAGCGCGCGGTTCGTACAGAGGGTAAACAGGCGCCGTTCAGCTTTGTGCTGCCGTACAACCCGTCTGACGTGCAACCCAATGCGCGTATCCTCCTGAGCGCGGCGGTAACGATCAACGATAAGCTGGTCTTTATCACCGATACCGTGCAGGAAGCGGTCAACAAAGGCGGCACCAAAATCGACCTGACCCTGGTACCGGTGCAGCAAACTGAAGTACCTGTTGCAACGCAGAACAATCAGCCGACTCTGCCTACACCGCCAACACAGCTGTAATTCTCTTTCGCCCTCTCCATGTTGACGGGAGAGGGCGTCAGTACTCCCAGCGATACTTCTGCATATCAATTTGTCCTGCCCCGGACACCTGCACCCCTTCTGAAAGTAAAGCCTGACGCTGGCGCTGCAAGTCTGGCCCGGTGAGGGAAATGGCGCCATGGCGATTGACGACCCGGTGCCACGGTAACGTGCTTCCTTCCGGTAGCCTCCTCAGCACGCCGCCTACCTGACGCGCCGCACGCGGAGAACCCGCCAGCCGGGCGACTTCCCCATAGGTCGTGACACAGCCTTCCGGGATCGAGGCTACGATTTGCCACACTCGCTGTGGGAAAGTGTCATGTTCGTCCATTGTTTCTCCTGCGGGAAATCAGCGAAGGGTAATGTTATACGAAGATAAAGAAGATTGTCGGGGCAGTTTGCGCAATAATCCAGCATCCGGTTGCCAGCAGCTTGCAATTGAGGTGCTCCGCAGGGATAATGCGCCAGCGCGTTGGTTATCAACGCTCTCAATGGGGGCTCTGTTGGTTCTCCCGCAACGCTACTCTGTTCACCAGGTCAGGTCCGGAAGGAAGCAGCCAGGGCAGACGACGTGGGTGCCGGGATGTAGCTGGCAGGGCCCCCACCCATTTGAGCTCCTCTCCAGTCGTTCCCCTGAATAAACCTTCTAAATTATGTGACTATTGTTTTTTTTGTAATGCAACCTTCATTTAACTGAAATAATAATGTCATAAACCTGTAATAATAGACTGTCATTTTATTTTTCGATGCCTTTATTCTGTTATAAGCTAAAAAATATATATCTGGATAACAAACTTATCTTCGTGTATTAAATTAAACACGTGTTCCGAAAGGATGTGACAATCATGGTTACTGCGGTTTTAAACGTTAAAATTGATGAAGCGCTAAAAGAAAGACTTCGCCACTATGCGGAAGACAATAATGAGAATTTAAGCGTGACCACAGAGAAACTGCTGCTGCTGGCATTTGAAGCAGTAGAAGAGGCGGGAGTATCGGAAGAGGATGTTGATAATCAGCATACGGAAGAAGAGAGCGTAACTCCATTTACTCCTAAAGAAATCAAAGCACTACGTAAACTTCTGAAGAAGAGAAAATGAAACAACAACTATCGACTGCCAGTGACTACAACGAGGCCTGCAACCTGTTACGTTCCGGCTACGTGAAACATGTTCGTCTTGGCTGGAATGTAGGAAGTGATGAGTTCTTTCGTATTGCGTCTGACTGGTGTGATACCGGTGCAAAAATAAAGAAAGAAGGGGATAATTTCATTATTTCGCTGAAAGGCTTCCCGATCCCTCCTCAACATTAAGTTGTTCTTCATGTAAACTGCTGACTGCATGCGATACAGTCAGCAGTTTTTATTGTTTCTGGCGAATAATTTACACCAGGCTCCGTTTTACTGGCGCTACACTTTTATTTAATGCACGCCACAGCGGTTTGATCCGCAATAATGCCTCTTCAAGTTCTGGTGAACTGAGTGAGAAGGGCATACGCAGGTAGCGGTCAAACGCGCCTGATAGTCCAAAACGCGTGCCGGTGCCCATAATGATGCCTGTCGTTTCGGCGCGTGCCGCCAGCTGTGTCGCCAGCATGCCGGGTAATTCAATCCAGTATGAAAGCCCTCCCTCCGCTTCCTGAAACCGCCATTCGGGGAAATGTTCCCGCAGCATCTGGCCGCAGCGGTCGCGCCGTTCTGCCAGCATTTGCCGCCGGGCAGGCAGGAAGGTTGCACTGTTTTCGATAAGCCACAGCGTGGCCAGCTGTTCCAGCACCGGAGAGCCCAGATCCAGCGTGTCGCGCGTTTGCGCGAGGGTGGCGATAGTGCGTGACGAGGCGCGGATCCAGCCGAGACGCAGCCCACCCCAGAAGCTTTTACCTGCGGAACCCAGCGTCATCACCGTGGCCTCCGGGTTAAAGGCGGCCAGCGGCGGCGGCGGGGGAACATCGAACCAGAGATCGACCATGGTTTCATCCACCACCAGCGTGGTGCGGGTCTGCGCGGCGATGTCGGTTATGGTCTGGCGCGTCGCGGCATCCATGCAACGTCCGGTTGGATTATGAAAATCCGGCATCAGATAGGCCAGACGCGGGGCTGTCTGGGCAAGCGTTGCGGCAAAACCGTCGGTATCCCAGCCCGTTTCAGGCAGCGAGACGCCCACGGGCCGGCATAGCGCCCCCTGAATAGCGGCTATCGCCAGCGGGTAGGTGGGATGATCCACCACCACGCGATCCCCGGGACCGGTCATCATTCTCAAGATCAGGGCGAAGCCGCTGACGGCGCCGTTCACCACCATCACTTCGTCTGCCCGGGTGGGCAGACCGCGTGCGGTGTAGCGGGCGGCGATAGCTTCACGCAGCGCCGGAAGCCCAAGCTGATCGTACCCGGTCAGCGCCAGATTCGGCGTGATGGCCGTCAGCGCGTGGGCGTAGGCCTGGTGGATCTCTGGTCCCGCGTTGAGTGCGGCGGTTGAGAGATCCAGCGCCGCGCTGGCAGTAGAAAGCGTGGGCACGGCGCGGCGGTCTGGCAGGATCGCCCGCGAACCGCTGCCGTGACGGCTCTCCAGATAACCCTCTTCCCGCAGATGCGCCAGCGCGCTGCTGATGGTGGTGCGGCTTACGCTCAGAGCGGCGGCCAGTTCCCGCTCTCCGGGCAGGCGCGTGTTTAACGCCAGCCTGCCATCCAGAATTAACAGGCGTAACGCGTCAGCCAGCTGGCGCCACAGCGGGGTGCGGGAAGAGGCTTGCTGCCAGTGCCCTAACAGGCGTACCAGAGACTGGCTTCCAAAACGACGTGATGACATATGCAGTCCACTATTTGAAAACTGGACATTAATCATAGTGCCATTTTCACCGAAGATGGAACCTGGTTCTTCGGAGAAGAGAAAATGGTACGTCGTCTGGTACAACTTTATGTCGGTTTAGGCCTGTACGGGCTTTCAACCGCGATGTTTATTCGTTCGGATCTGGGTGTCGACCCGTGGGATGTCTTTCACCTTGGCGTCGCCATCCAGACCGGGATGAGTATCGGCACGGTGATTATTTTAACCGGGGCCGCGGTGCTGCTGCTGTGGATCCCGCTGCGTCAGCTGCCGGGACTGGGTACTATCAGTAATGTGATTTGTATTGGTCTGGCGGCCGATGCGTCAATGGCGCTGATCCCTGAGCTCACCTCGCTGCCCGTGCGCATCACCCTGCTGGTTTCCGGCATTGTGGTTAACGCCCTTGCCACCCGGATGTATATCGGCGCGGGTTTTGGCGCAGGCCCGCGCGACGGTCTGATGACCGGCATACATGCCCGGCTGGGCTGGTCGATCCGCAGCGTGCGTACCGCGATCGAGGTGACCGTGTTGATCGTCGGCTACCTCCTCGGGGGAGCGTTTGGCGTTGGAACCGTACTGTATGCATTAACCATCGGCCCGCTGATCCAGCTCTGTTTGCCGTGGTTTCGTCAGGGACCGCGCATTCAGAAAGCCGCGCGGCCGGAGCGGATTGTTTAATTTTGCGAAGCGCTCACAGGCTATGATGGCGTAACTGTGTCAGAATAGAGACTTCTCTTTTTACGACGCCAGAATGTATGAAAGCGATCACTCTTTATGACGTTGCCCGCGTGGCGGGCGTTTCCTATCAGACCGTTTCCCGGGTGATTAACGACGCAGAACACGTTTCTGCCCGTACGCGGGAAAAGGTCCGGCAGGCCATGGCGGCGCTACACTATGTGCCTAACCGTGGCGCGCAGCAGCTGGCCGGGAAACGTACCCGCACGCTGGGGCTAATGACCAGCGATCTGGCGCTGCATGCGCCGTCGCAAATCGCCTCAGCTGTAAAATCCCGGGCAGTGGAGCAGGGGGCTAGCGTACTCATCTCCATGGTGGAGCAACCCGCGCAGTGTCAGGCTGCTTTGCAGGAATTACTGGCGCAGCGCGTGGAGGCGCTGCTGGTGAACGTTCCGCTGGAAGATGCACAGGCAGAAATGCTTCAGGAAATGGCCTCGCCGACCCCGGTTCTTTTTCTCGATGTTTCCCCCACAGCTCGGGTTAACAGCCTTGTTTTCAATGCCGAACAGGGCGCTGGCCTGGGGGCAGAGCATCTGCTTTCGCTGGGGCACCAGCGAATTGCGCTGCTCGCCGGGCCGGAAAGTTCTGTCTCTGCCCGGGCTCGTCTGGCGGGATGGAAAACCACGCTGGCCCGGGCCGGCGTGGAGGCGTTTGCGGTGGCGCAGGGCGACTGGAGCGCGGCCTCGGGCTATGAGAAAGGGCATCAGCTCCTGGCGGGCGCGCAGCTGCCGGAGGCGATCCTCGTCGCTAACGATCAGATGGCGCTTGGCGTTTTACGCGCCTGTGCGGAAAAAGGCGTTGCGGTACCGGGGCAGATCTCGGTTGTCGGATTTGATGATACGGCTGACAGCGCGTGGTTTTCACCTCCGCTCACCACCGTTCGGCAGGCGTTCCGCGAGGCCGGTGAGCGCAGCGTGGAGTGGCTGATGGCACCTGCCAATCACGACGAATGCTGGCAGGAACAACTTCCCGTTACGTTGATAGTACGTCATTCCACCGCGCCGCGCGCCGCACAGCAGGCCGATCGTGAAGATCTGGCACAACAGCTCAGAACGCTGGCGCTGCTGGCGGAGAAACTGGCGCGCAGCTAGCACTTTTGTGATCGTGCTCGCCTGGTGACGATCAAAGTCTTTACCGCCATCGTTTACCAGGGCATGTTGGCTAAAATTGTGAGCGCTTCGCAAAGAGGTTGATATGTCTTCTACATTGCCGCTGACCCTCAGCGCACTTCTGGCGCGTCGTGACTGGGAAAACCCGGGCGTGACGCAGTGGAATCGTCTGGCCACACACGCGCCTTTTCATAGCTGGCGCGATGAAACCTTCGCCCGCGAGGATAAACTTTCGCTGAGCAAGCGTCTGCTTAACGGCGTCTGGCGATTCAGCTTTTTCCCGTCGCCAGAGCAGGTTCCCGAGGCATGGATAACGGACGATCTGGCTGACGCCGTTGGGATGCCCGTGCCGTCGAACTGGCAGATGGAGGGATTTGACACTCCCATCTATACCAACGTCACCTATCCGATAAATGTGAACCCGCCGTATGTTCCGGCTGAAAACCCAACTGGTTGTTACTCGCTCACATTTGAGATGAATGATGCCTGGCTGTGCAGCGGGCAAACCCGCATTATTTTTGACGGGGTGAATTCAGCTTTTCATCTGTGGTGTAACGGCCAGTGGGTGGGCTATTCGCAGGACAGCCGTCTGCCTGCGGAGTTCGATCTTAGCGCGGTGCTGCGACCGGGGCAGAACCGTCTGGCGGTGATGGTGTTACGCTGGTGCGACGGAAGCTACCTGGAAGATCAGGACATGTGGCGGATGAGCGGCATTTTCCGTGACGTCTCGCTGCTGCACAAGCCGGAAACGCGAATTGCCGATTATCAGATCGTGACCGATCTGAATGCCGAATGCGATCGGGCGATACTCCGGGTTGACGTTGCGCTGGAAGGCTCACGCTACGCCGAATGCGAGGTGGCGTTTACCCTGTGGCGTAACGGCGAAGCCTGCGCGCAAACCACGCAGCAGCCCGGATCGGCCATCGTGGACGAACGTGGCAGTTGGGCAGAACGGCTCACGGTGGCGATCCCCGTGAACGCTCCCGCGCTGTGGAGCGCTGAAACACCGGAATGCTATCGGCTGACAATGTCGCTTCGGGATGCGCAGGGTAACGTGCTGGAGACTGAAGCCTGCGATGTCGGTATCAGACGCGTCGAAATCAGCAACGGCCTGCTGAAGCTTAACGGCAAACCGCTGCTGATCCGCGGCGTGAACCGTCACGAACATCATCCTGAGAAGGGGCAGGTGATGGATGAGGCGACCATGCGCCGCGACATCGAACTGATGAAGCAGCATAACTTCAACGCCGTGCGCTGCTCGCATTATCCGAACCATCCTCTGTGGTACACGCTTTGCGATCGCTACGGCCTGTACGTGGTCGATGAGGCGAATATTGAAACCCACGGCATGGTGCCGATGAGCCGCCTGGCGGACGATCCGCGCTGGCTGCCTGCCATGAGCGAACGCGTAACGCGTATGGTGCAGCGGGACCGGAATCATCCGTCCATCATCATCTGGTCCCTGGGGAATGAGTCCGGGCATGGGGCGAATCACGATGCGCTGTACCGCTGGCTGAAAACCGCCGATCCCACGCGGCCGGTGCAGTACGAAGGCGGTGGCGCCAGTACGGCCGCTACCGATATTGTCTGCCCGATGTATGCCCGCGTCGATCAGGATCAGCCATTCCCGGCGGTGCCAAAGTGGTCGATTAAAAAGTGGATCGGCATGCCGGACGAAACCCGTCCGCTGATCCTGTGCGAGTATGCCCACGCGATGGGCAACAGCTTTGGCGGCTTTGCCAGCTACTGGCAGGCATTCCGCAGCCATCCCCGGTTGCAGGGTGGGTTTGTCTGGGACTGGGTCGATCAGGCGCTGACGAAAAAAGCGGAAGACGGCACGGCATACTGGGCCTACGGCGGCGATTTTGGCGATAAGCCCAACGACCGTCAGTTCTGCCTCAACGGGCTGGTGTTTCCCGATCGCACTCCGCACCCCGCCCTTTACGAGGCGCAGCGTGCCCAGCAGTTCTTTACCTTTACGCTGGTGAGCACCGTTCCGCTGGTCGTCGATATCCAGAGCGATTATCTGTTCCGTCATACTGACAACGAGCATCTGCGATGGTCAGTGGCGCGTGACGGTGCGGTATTGGCTTCCGGCGAAACACCCCTCTCTGTTGCGCCTCAGGAGACGCAGCGCGTTGAGATCCCGCTGCCTGAGCTTGATGCTGAGCCGGGCGAGGTCTGGCTCAACGTGGAGATCGTTCAGCCGCATGCCACGCCGTGGTCGCCGCCCGGCCACCGTTGTGCCTGGGATCAGTGGCCGCTCCCGGCTCCGCTGTACCTTGCGCCACCGAAAGCAGGCGGAACCCCTCCGCAGCTAACGGTGCAGGACGAAGCGCTGGACATTACTCATCAGCAGCAGCGCTGGCAGTTTAGCCGTCTCACCGGAAACCTGACCCAGTGGTGGAACGAGGGCGCTGAAACGCTCCGTTCCCCGCTAACGGATAACTTCACCCGTGCGCCGCTGGACAATGACATTGGCGTCAGCGAGGCGACCCGCATCGATCCGAACGCGTGGGTGGAACGCTGGAAAGCGGCAGGGATGTATGAGATGTCCTCGCGCCTCCTCCAGTGTGAAGCGGAGCAGCATGCCCGTGAGGTGGTGGTGACCACGCAGCACGTCTGGGAGCATCAGGGTAAAGCGCTGTTTATCAGCTGCAAGGTCTGGCGGATTGATGACCACGGGGTACTGCACGGTGATGTGCAGGTGACGGTGGCATCTGACATTCCTGAGCCCGCTCGCGTGGGCCTGAGCGTTATGCTGGCGGATATCCCGGAAACGGTGCGCTGGCTGGGGCTCGGGCCACTGGAGAACTATCCGGACAGAAAACTGGCGGCGCAGCAGGGGCGCTGGGCGTTACCGCTGGAAGAGATGCAGACGCCGTATATCTTCCCGACGGAAAATGGTTTGCGCTGCGACACCCGCGAGCTGACGTTTGGCTCCCATCAGTTGCAGGGACAGTTCCATTTCTCCCTGAGCCGTTATAGCCAGCGACAGCTGCATGAGACAACGCATCAGCACTTGCTGCGGGAAGAGGCTGGCTGCTGGTTGAATCTTGATGCGTTTCACATGGGCGTAGGGGGAGACGACTCATGGAGCCCGAGCGTAGCCCCGGCCTTCATTCTGCAAAACCGCCGGCTGCGCTACACGTTTAGCTGGCAGCAGAACGGCTGAGCCGACACGTGCGGCCACTGCCGTGGCCGCAATGCTTATCTCAGGATCCCGCTTGCGCCGTGAATGCTCATATAAATCCCGACTACCGCGATCAGTGCCGCTGAGATCCACGGCGCCTTGCGCGAAAAGGCGCTAAAGCCGGGCCAGCGCTTCGCCGCATGTTTCATGCTTAATGCGGCAATTGCGCCAGAGGCGACGAGAGTGAGCGCCAGTCCGATACTGAAACTGAACACCAGCGTGGCGCCGAGCGCGAAATGTTTCAGTTGCAGGCAGATCAGCAGCACCGTAATGGAGGCCGGACAGGGGATAAGCCCACCGGTCAGGCCGAATAGCGCGATTTGCCCGGTGGTGACCTCTTTACCGTTGAAGCGTCGGTTAATGTCCTGGGCGTGTGCGCGCTGGTGGGCATCCTGCCACTCCTCTTCAACCAGAGGAGACGTGTGGTCGTGATGATGCGCGTGGTCGTGATGATCATGATGGTGATGATGATCATCATGGTGGTGATGCGGCTGGCTCTCATGCCAGGTTCGCCACGCCATCCACAGGGCGATCAACACGATCAGAACCCCGGAAATCAACTGAAACCAGGGCTCAGAAGTATCTGCATCCCATCCCCGACCAAACCATAATCCCGCCATCGCAATGATCCAGACGACCGCCGTATGAGACAGCGTTGCGGACAACCCAAGCAACACAGCCTGTTTCAGCGTACCGCGGATCGCCACAATGAAAGCCGCCATCATTGTTTTTGAATGGCCTGGCTCAAGGCCATGGAGCGCGCCAAGCAGGATGGCGCTGGGGACAAACAGCCAGGCGTTACCCTGCTGTAGAAGAGAAGAAAAATCGTTCATTGAACATTCCGGGGTGGAAAACATGCCGAGAATACTACTCCCCCCCAGTAGTATAATACTACCCCCCAGTAGAAAAATACCCAGGGGGAGTAGAGCGTGATATGCTTTTTACGCCACCAAAGAGGAGCTAAGCGATGTCACACACAGTTCGTGATAAAAAGAAGTTATTGACCCGCCTGAAAAAAATTCAGGGGCAAAGCGCTGCGCTGGAAAAAATGCTTAACAGCGATCATGAATGCGCCGAGGTGTTACAGCAGCTGGCGGCGATCAGGGGCGCGGTAAACGGTATGATGATGCAAGTGATTGAGGGGCATTTAACCGATCACGTGGTGAAAGAGCCAGAGGAAGCGCAGCGCGAGGCCGATCTCGGGGTCGTGATGCAGGTGATCAAATCGTACCTTAAGTAATGTGCTTCTCCAGGTTGTGCCCGGCCCAGAGAATGAAATCCTCTTTAGGCAGCGCCTTGCTGAAATACCAGCCCTGGCCGTACTGCACGCCGTGGCGATGCAACCATTCGATCTGCCCTTCAGTTTCAATGCCTTCTGCGACCATCGCCAGTTTAAGCGATTTGGCCATTTCGATGATGTGGGGAGTCACGTTCTTGTAATCCAGCGCATCCACAAAGGATTTATCAATCTTCAGGGTATCGACATCCAGATCCTGCAAATAGCTCAGGCTGGAGTAACCCGTGCCAAAATCATCAATGTAGATAGCGTGTCCGGCGCGGCGAAACGCAGCGATGGCAGGCACGCTGACGGCGGGATCGGCAAAGCCGCGCTCGGTTAATTCAAGGGCGATCTGGCGCGGGTGGACGCCCCATTTGTTGAGCAACTGACTCAGCTGGCGAGGCAGCTCGGGGGACGCTAAATCCGATGGCGCAAGGTTGACAGAAATGTGCAGTTCCGGGTGATGATGCAGCCAGGCGCCTAAATCCTCAAACACCTTATTCACCACCAGCTGCGTCAGCGTTGAAATAAGCCCCGTCTGCTCAGCCAGCGGCACAAAGAGATTGGGCGACAGGTGACTGCCATCTGGCTGCGGCCAGCGCATCAGCGCTTCAGCACCCACCAGTTTTCCACTGCACAGCGCTACGATGGGCTGATAGTAAACCTCGATCTCCCGGTTGTTGATTGCGTCGATCAGGCGGTTACGCGGTGACAGCAAACGGCGGAGGATGCGCAGGACAATAAGGGCACCAGCCAGGCTTAGCAAGATGCCAGCCGGTAGCCAGATGATCAGCTGCTGGTGCCACGATTCCGCCAGCGGTTTTAACGACGCCCACGCGATCACCGTAAAACCCAGTTCGGGTACAGGTTTCAACACGTACATCGAGCCGTTGTATTGTACGCGCGTAACGTCCTGCTGCTCCTTAACGACAGAAAGAATATACGGGTCGACAATATTGCTTCTGGCAAATATCCGATGGGTTTCACTGCCCACCAGGGCGGCATCCATCGAAATTTCACCAAACGGGACAACATCCACAAGCGAGGCAGGATCAACCATCACCAGATAATGTCCTTTCCCCAGAACGGCCATATAGCGGTGAATGCCGAGGTCGTTTTGCGAGGTGAGCCACGCGCTATACCCGTCTGCGGTGATCCGCATCGGGGGCGGTAAGATCGCCGTATTACTGGATTGTTCAAGGGATGAGCAGAGCGGCTTCTGGTTATCGATATACATCACTTCCTGAATATAGCGCCATGAGAATTCAACCCGACGCATTTCGCGTAAATGCGGGGGAGTGCAGGGTGGGGCGTGGAATGTCTGTAGGTGCGTGAGCGCCTGTTTTGCCTGCGCAACGACTCTGTCGGTACGGATCAGGACGCGCGAGGCATAGCTGTCCAGAGCGTCCACAAATTTATCCTCTGCCTGACGATGCGCCAGCCAGATACTGAGGCACACAGGGACCAGCACAGAGAAGATCAGTATGCCTGTTACCAGGCTGACCAGATGTCGGGTTCGCATGCTGCTTTATCCTTTCCATATGCCCACCTTGGGCCTGGAGTTTGCGCGCCAGAAGAAAAAGTTTTTTATCGCTAAATGATATAGTTATAGCATGTGACAGTCTCAGGCAGGTATCTGAATCAACCTTTCAAAAACAGGCTGTGCGTGACAGGGGTTGTTTTTGCAGCAAAGCTCAGATAGTATTTTGTTATGTTATAACAATACATGAAGACCAGAGATGAAACCGAATATCCATCCAACCTATCGCACCGTTGTGTTTCACGACACCACGGCTAATGAATACTTTAAAGTCGGCTCAACAATTAAGACAGACCGTGAAATTGAGCTGGAGGGGAAAACGTATCCCTACGTTACCCTTGATGTCTCCTCTAAATCACATCCGTTTTATACCGGGAAGCAGAAGACCTTCTCGACGGATGGCAGCGCGGCACGCTTCCGCAAGCGTTTTGGTGGCTTTCTTGATGCGAAGCGAGGCTAATCATGCAGGTGCTGAACTCATTGCGCAGTGCAAAACAGCGTCACCCGGATTGCCAGATAGTCAAACGCAAGGGACGCTTATACGTGATCTGCAAATCTAACCCGCGCTTTAAGGCGGTGCAGGGACGTAAAAAAAGACGCTAAACGCGCGTCTCTCGCCAGCTTTCCAGGGAGCTTTTCTGTTTGCCATCGGCGGTAAAATTGTCGGTGGCAAGCCAGCTTTCAAACGCGCTCGCCAGCACTGGCCACTCTTTGTCGAGAATTGAAAACCAGTCGGTGTCCCGGTTTCGGCCTTTAATGACCAGCGCCTGGCGAAAACGCCCTTCAAACTGAAAGCCCAGACGCAGAGCCGCTTTGCGGGAGGGTTCGTTCAGGCTGTTGCACTTCCATTCATAACGCCGGTAGCCCAGGGTATCGAACACGTACCGCATCAGCAGATACTGCGCTTCTGTCGACATGGGCGTGCGACTTAACAGTGACGAGAAGTGAACATATCCCACTTCCACAACGCCGTTTTTAGGATCGATCCGCATCAGGGACAGCGTCCCGACAGGAGACTGGGTCTGGTTATCGATAACGGTAAAGTGGATGGGATCGGCTAATTCGCTCACGCTCGCCACCCATTCGGCAAACTCCTCTGCGGTGGCATCGGGTTCACGCAGCAGCCACGTCCAGCTTCGGGTATCTCCGGCCAGGGAATACGCAGAGAACAACGCCGGGGCATGCTCCACGCGCAGCGGCTCAAGCCGACAATAGCGACCCTGAAGTATCACCCGGGACGGGTGCGGGCGAGGCTGCCAGTCGAAAAGGCTTTCACCTACAGGTTGTCCAAACTCATTGAATGTATTCATCTTTATTCCCGTCATATTGAAAAGATCTCCAGATTAATGAATTGCTGGTTCCTTAAAAAGAACCACCAGGCTATGTTTTTCTGGTACCACGAGGAGGAAAGATGAATATACCGGGTGATGAGCTTTACACCTTGATCCATGCTGCGCTGAAAAAACGTGGGGAAGAGACGCTCCAGCGTGCGCTCTATCTTGCTTTGCGGGAGGCCATACTGTGCGGAAGGCTCCGGTCCGGCAGCCATTTGCCCGGCTCGCGAACGCTGGCGCAGCAGATCTCGGTGTCCCGAAACACCGTCAATGCGGCGCTGGACCAGCTCACGCTCGAAGGTTATTTGCTGCGTAGCCGCCAGGGTACGCGGGTGGGGCAATTCGCTCCTCGGACGATTACCCGGACATTACCGGACCCGGACGTCAGGCTGACAAAACGTGTCGCCCTGCTGCCCGCGCCTGTGCCGCGCGACACCCCGGTGATGGCGTTTACGCCGGGAACGCCTGCCATCAACTATTTCCCCTTACCGCTGTGGCGGCGGTTGTACGATCGTGTTCTGCGCGAGGAGGGAAGCACCCTGTTAGGGTATGGCGACCCGGCCGGCGAGCCGACGCTGCGGGCCGCCGTTGCCCGCCATCTTGCGCTGTCCCGCGGCATTGACTGCGATGCCAGCCAGATTGTGATAACCGAAGGGGCGCTGGAGGGCGTCAATCTGTGCACGATGCTGTTAAGCGAGCCGGGGGATGTTGCCTGGGTGGAAAATCCCGGCTATAGCGGCGCCAAAAGCGCTTTCGTCAAAACCGGCCTGGCGATGTCCGGCATACCGGTGGATGACGAGGGGATGTGCTGGGAAGGGTTGTCTGCGCCTTCACCCACGCTGATTTTTACCTCGCCATCGCATCAGTTCCCTTGCGGAAGCGTGCTCAGCGCGCGGCGGCGTCTGGCGCTGCTGGAACTGGCCCGGCAGCACAGCGCGTGGATCATTGAGGATGATTACGACAGCGAATTTCGTTATACCGGTGAGCCCGTCCCGGCGATGCTCGGAATGGTCAACAATGCGCCCGTTGTGTATCTGGGGACGTTCAGCAAAACGCTGTTTCCATCGCTCCGGATGGGGTTCATGGTGTTACCGCCAGCGCTGGCGAAGGCGGCGCGTCCGGCCATCGGCTCGCTGCTGCGCGGCGGGCATCGCGCTGAACAGCGCACCCTGGCGCTGTTTATTGAGGAAGGCCACTATGCACGACATCTTGCCGCCATGCGCCGCCTTTATCGTAAGCGTTACCGCCAGCTGCGGGAGGTGCTGAGCGCAGAGCTTCATACGCCGCATCGTGTTCTTGCCGGGGAAGGGGGAATGCATCTGACGCTGGCAATTGACGGTATCGACGACCTGCGGCTGGTGGAGCAGGCGAGAGCGTTTCAGCTGGCACCCGCTGCGCTGAGCGGGTATTACCTTGAGACGAAGCAGGGGCAAACCGGTCTGGTTTTAGGTTACGGTAATACCTCTGCTTCGCAGTTTGCGCCGGGTATCCGACGTCTTCAGGCGCTCATTACACAGCAGTGGGGCGGGAAAGGGTAAAGACATCATAAAAAGAGAGCTGGCCCTTAGTGATGACCATTTTCTGCAACTTCTCTTTTTGCCCGGCTTCGACGGCTGGCGAGTGCAGGATGCTGTCGATCAGCTCCTTCGGCACGTAGCGCGTGTTGTACCACTCCCCGTTGTAGCACACGCGGAAATCGAGTACGTCGATATCTTCATACCGGTAACGCGGATTGACGTCGAAAAAGAAAAACGCGTTAAACACCACGAACAGCACAACCAGTAGCCAGACGGAATCGACCAGTGTTTCAGACTTCAGCATGACGATAAGCGTTGCCAGCCAGGCGGCGTACATGGCGACGAACAATCCGGGGTGTTTGCGAATAAAGCTGATGCTAAAGCGCGGGCGATTGTCGCGCTTTTCGCGGGTATTGAGATCGTCGATGGTGGCGGTAAGCAGGCGCTGTATCTCTGTCATTTTTTGCCTTTATGATTGTTAAAAATACAGGTGATCTGCCTATTTTATGAGAGGGGTTTATGCGATGAAAGTAACAGTTATGCCAGGAAAAAGCATAACAGTTACTCAGGATGCGCTTAGATCATTTTAATGATTTTCGCCGGATTCCCGCCCACTACCGCATTGGCCGGCACGTCTTTGGTCACTACCGCGCCGGAAGCGATAACCGCATTATCGCCAATGGTCACGCCTGGATTAATCACCGCGCGTCCGCCGATCCAGACATTATCACCAATGGTGACCGGTTTACCGTACTCCAGCCCGCTGTTACGTTCGGTCGCATCCAGAGGATGCGTGGCCGTATAAATGTGCACTCCCGGTGCAAGCATACAGTTATCGCCAATGCGGACAGGGCAGACGTCCAGCATGACGCAATCGAAGTTAGCGTAAAAATTGTTGCCCAGATAGATGTTATACCCGTAGTCGCAGCGGAAGCTTGGCTCTATATACGCACCTTCGCTTTGACCCAGCAGGTCAGCTAATAAGGCGCGACGTTCGGCCTTCTCATCGGGTGCGGTATGGTTATAGCGGTGAACAAGATGACGCGCGCGTAAACGGTCAGCCCTCAGCGTGTCATCGCCAGGGCGGTAATATTCACCTGCAATCATCTTCTGTTTTTCTTCACTCATGGGAACCTCTCTGGAATCGTTTTACGCAGCGTAAAGAGGATTAACCAGAAAGGGAACGTTCCCTAAAAGTGGCTGTGACGGGAGTCACAACATTCTTGCGCATAAATACGTTTTATACGGGAACCTGGCGTTTGCATTTGAAGCGTAATTCGAAAGGTAAATTCAGCTTAACAACGGGCGTAATGCCTTTACAGTCTCTCTTCAACGATTAACGAACAAATTTCCACACCGAAGAGGGGATCTTGTCATACAGTTTATTCATGGTCAGCTCAGCAAGACGATGGTCGGCAGCTGAATAAAATACCGCCAGTTCATTATCAGACAGCTCGTATTTATTTTTCTCAATAACTCGTTCAAGGGTGTCAATTGACTGGCAGCGTCGCAGGCGCATCAAATAATCGACTTTTGTTAATGGTTTATCAGACATAAATTCACCTTAGTAATTGTAATAATTTTAACAGGAAAGACTAACCGGATTAGCTCTGCTGACATTAGTGAAGCAGCGAAATAGACGGTTTCCTGATTTACGCCATTTCTGCAAATCCTGTGCGTTAATGCCGTAGCTGCTGAACAACATAAAGGTGTCGTCCAGGTATTCATCAATTTGCTCTATCAACTTATTATCTTCATTGTACTTAATTTTATAATTAAGTGCGAAGGTGGCGATATGCTCGATCAGCTCGTTAAGCTGTAAATTGATAGCAGACGTTGGATCGTTCACCCAGCCATGGTTACTTTCTTCAAGATTGGCAAGGCAGTCATGGTACAAGGATTCGCAGAGAAATTTCAACTGCGCGATATCATGCCTTTTTGGCGAGTACTCGTCCATAGCGCATCCCCTTCTGAGTGATTTTTTACTCACCGAACATCATGTCGGGATGGATACAACTTGCTTAGCCACACGGGAGCTGTGTTCCTGATAACTCTAACTATAAGCCACTCTGATCAAGATTTCACCGCGCTATTACGAAAAATTACAATTAAATCGTTACTGTTCGAGCCTTTACGCAAATCTACCTTTTGCAGCGAACGCGTTAATCAATAAAAAAGACGATTTTTATCGGTTCCTTAGAATTCATTGAGTTAGCGCAAAGTTTCATGTGAAGTCCGAAACCAGATATCTTCAGATATTTTCCATTGCTTAGGAATAGTCCGAATAATTTACGTCACGAAATGATAATAAAAGAATGCTGAGTTCCTGGTGTAAGTTATCGGCCTATTATGATAGGCCTTATTAAAAAGGAGGAAAATAAATAGAAAGGCAATAGGTCTATTTTATGATTTTTTCTGAAAAAGAAAAAGGCCGCAAATGCGGCCTTTTTATCATGTGAAACCGGTATCAGTGATGTTCTACCGAATGATTGTGCTCAACGTCTTCATTCTTACGGCTGAAGCGGCGGCGAACCACCACGAAGAACACCGGTACGAAGAAGATCGCAAGAACGGTCGCGGTTACCATCCCACCCATTACGCCGGTACCTACTGCGTTCTGTGCGCCGGAGCCCGCGCCGGAGCTGATAACCAGCGGCATAACGCCGAGGATAAATGCCAGGGACGTCATCAGGATTGGACGCAAACGCATACGAACGGCTTCCAGCGTTGCTTCAATCAGGCCTTTTCCTTCTTTCTCCATCAGATCTTTGGCGAATTCGACGATTAGTATCGCGTTCTTCGCCGACAAGCCAATGGTTGTCAGCAGGCCCACCTGGAAGTAAACGTCGTTGGTCAGCCCACGGAACGTTGCGGCAAGCAGCGCACCGATAACCCCCAGCGGAACCACCAGCATAACGGAGAATGGAATCGACCAGCTCTCATACAATGCCGCCAGACACAGGAACACCACAATCAGTGAAATGGCGTACAGGGCAGGGGCCTGGTTACCGGACAGACGTTCCTGATAGGACATGCCGGTCCAGTCGTAGCCGACACCCGCAGGCAGCTTGCTGGCCAGTTCTTCCATCAGGTTCATGGCTTCACCGGTGCTTCGGCCCGGGGCTGCCTGACCGAGGATTTCCATCGATGGCAAGCCGTTATAACGCTCCAGACGCGGTGAACCGTATTCCCAGCGCGAGGTTGAGAAGGCGGAGAACGGCACCATCTGGCCATCGCTGCCGCGAACATACCAGTTGTTGATATCGTTCGGCAGCATACGGTATTGCGCTTCGGACATCACGTAGACTTTCTTCACGCGACCACGGTCGATGAAGTCGTTGACGTAGCTGCCACCCCAGGCTGCACCCAGCGTGGTATTAATGTCGCTGATGGAAACACCCAGCGCCTGCGCTTTTTCCTGGTCAATATCGATCTTGTACTGCGGCGTATCTTCCAGACCGTTAGGACGTACGCCCACCAGCAGGTCAGGGTGTTTTGCCACCTCGCCAAACAGCTGGTTACGCGCCTGAGTCAGTTTTTCGTGGCCCAGACCGCCCTGGTCAATCAGCTGGAAGTCGAAGCCGGTCGCCGTACCCAGTTCAACAATCGCTGGCAGGTTAAAGGCGAAGACCATCGCATCTTTAATCTGTGAGAAGGTGCCCATCGCGCGGCCGGTAATGGCTTCTACCTTGTTCTCTGCGCCCGGACGTTCAGACCAGTCTTTCAGAGAAACGAAGGCGATACCGGTGTTCTGACCACGACCCGCGAAGCCAAAGCCGTTAACCGCAAACACGGATTCGACGTTGTCTTTCTCTTTGGTCAGGAAGTAGTCGGTCATTTCATCCAGCACCTTTTGCGTACGCTCTTGCGTCGCACCGGCCGGAAGCTGCGCCATACTCAGGAACACGCCCTGGTCTTCATCTGGCAGGAACGAGCTTGGCAGACGAACGAACAGGAAAGCCATCCCCACCACGATGATGATATAGAGCAGCAGGTAACGACCGGTGCTGCGCAGGATGTTACCCACGCTGTCGGTGTAGTGGTGCGTACTCTTATCAAACATGCGGTTGAACCAGCCGAAGAAGCCTTTATGCTCGCCGTGACCGCCTTTCTGAATCGGCTTCAGCATCGTCGCGCACAGGGCTGGCGTCAGGATCAGTGCAACCAGTACCGACAGCGCCATCGCCGAAACAATGGTGATGGAGAACTGACGGTAAATCGCACCGGTAGAGCCGCCAAAGAAGGCCATCGGGATAAATACCGCAGACAGTACCATCGCGATACCGACCAGCGCGCCCTGGATCTGGCCCATTGATTTACGGGTTGCTTCCTTCGGCGGCAGGCCTTCTTCCGCCATGACACGCTCGACGTTTTCGACCACCACGATGGCGTCATCCACCAGCAAGCCGATGGCGAGCACCATCCCGAACATCGTCAGGGTGTTTATCGAGTAGCCAAATATCGCCAGCACCGCGAAGGTCCCGAGCAGTACAACCGGCACCGCGATGGTTGGGATCAGCGTTGCGCGGAAGTTTTGCAGGAACAGGTACATCACCAGGAAGACGAGAATGATCGCCTCAACCAGGGTTTTCACCACTTCGTGAATCGAAATTTTAACGAATGGCGTGGTGTCATACGGATAAACGATTTTCAGACCTGACGGGAAGAACGGTTCCATCTTCTTCAGTTCTGCACGGATAGCCGTCGCGGTGTCCAGGGCGTTCGCGCCCGTCGCCAGTTTGATACCCAGACCGGAAGCCGGTTTACCGTTGAACTTCGCAATGATGTCGTAGTTCTCGCCGCCCAGCTCAACCTTCGCCACGTCACGCAGGCGAACCTGCGAACCGTCCTGATTCACCTTCAGCAGAATTTTGCTGAACTCATCGGCGGAGGTCAGACGCGTTTGCGCGATGATCGACGCGTTAAGCTGCTGGCCTTTCACCGGCGGTGTACCACCCAACTGACCGGCGGCAACCTGGGCGTTCTGCGCTTTAATTGCGCTGATCACGTCAACCGGCGTCAGCTGGAAGTTGTTCAGTTTATTCGGATCCATCCAGATACGCATCGCGTACTGGGAACCGAACAGCTGAACGTCACCCACACCAGACGTACGGCTGATGGCGTCCTTCATGTTGGCGCCCACGTAGTCGGAAATATCCTCCTGCGTCATGGTGCCGTTGGTGTTGATCACGCCGACAACCATCAGGAAGCTACTGGACGATTTCTCGACGCTCACGCCCTGCTGTTGTACTTCCTGCGGCAGCAGAGGCATCGCCAGCTGCAATTTGTTCTGCACCTGAACCTGTGCAATGTCCGCATCCGTACCGGATTCAAAGGTCAGGGTGATCTGAACCGTACCGGTTGAGTCACTGTTTGAGGACATGTACATCAGGTTATCGATACCGTTCATGTTCTGTTCGATAACCTGCGTAACGGTATCCTGCACCGTTTTGGCATCAGCGCCCGGATAGGTTGCGGAGATCGTCACTGCCGGCGGCGCAATCGTTGGATATTGCGCGACAGGCAGCTTCAGGATCGCAAGTCCCCCGGCCAGCATGATGATTATGGCGATCACCCACGCAAATATGGGGCGATCGATAAAGAAATTAGGCATGTCTTAACGGCTCCTGTTTATGTTAAGACTTGGTTTGTTCTGACTGGCCAGCGGCCGACGCTTGTTGTTTGTCGTCAGATTTCACTTCCTGAGCTTTGACCTGCGCACCAGGACGAACTTTTTGCAAACCAGTAATAATTACGCGATCGCCATCTTTCAGACCTTCCGTTACCAGCCACTTGTCGCCAATCGCCTGCGTTGCAGTGATATTGCGTGTTTCGACTTTGTTATCGGCACCCACAACCAGTGCGCTCGCATCGCCGCGTGGCGTACGGGTCACACCTTGCTGAGGAACCAGAATGGCGCTTGGGTTAGTCCCTTCCTCAAGACGGGCGCGTACGAACATACCCGGCAGCAGGGTTTTATCCGGATTGGGGAAAATGGCCCGGATGGTGATAGAGCCGGTGGTCTGATCGACGGTCACATCAGAAAATTCCAGTGTGCCAGTCTGTGAGAACTTGATACCGTCGTTGGTAACCAGTTCCACTTTGGCTTTACCGTTTTCCTGTTTCAGGGTGCCGTTAGCCAGCTCCTGTTTGAGACGCAGGAAATCGTTGCTGGACTGGGTGACGTCAACGTAGATCGGGTCGAGCTGCTGCACGGTGGCCAGCGCGTTGGTTTGACCGTTCTGCACCAGCGCACCTTCGGTGACGGCTGATTTACCAATGCGACCGCTGATAGGGGAGGTCACTTTGGTGTAGGCCAGGTTAATACGCGCGGTTTCTACCGCCGCTTTCGCCGCCACAACGGCTGCGTTGGCTTGCTGTGCATCGGCCAGGGCAGAATCGTAATCCTGTTGGCTGATGTACTGCGTGCCGAGCAGTTTCTTGTAACGATTCAACGTCAGCTGCGAGATTTTGGCTGCCGCTTCGGCTTTGGCCAGATCGCCCTTAGCGCTCTCATAAGACGCCTGATAGGTTGCTGGATCAATCTGATACAGAGACTCGCCTGCCTTGACATCACCGCCTTCGGTGAAGTTACGTTTCAGGATGATACCGCTCACCTGCGGACGCACTTCCGCAATGCGGTAGGCGCTGGTGCGGCCCGGTAGTTCTGTTGTCATCTGGAGAGGTTCGGATTTGAGCGTCACGACGCCAACTTCTGGCACCTGCTGAGCTCCTTGTTGAGCCTGTTTGTCGTCACATCCTGTAAGCGCTAAGCTGCCTGAGAGCATCAGAACGACCGCCAGAGGCGTTAACCCTCTGTTTTTGTTCATATGTAAACCTCGAGTGTCCGATTTCAAATTGATCAAGGGTCCTGAGTCTAAAAACCCATTGCTGCGTTTATATTATCGTCATGCTATGGTACATACATTCATAAATGTATGTAAATCTGACTCCTGTAAATTCATCAACGTATGGCACGAAAAACCAAACAACAAGCGCTGGAAACCCGACAACACATTCTGGATGTGGCAATGCGTTTGTTCTCACAGCAGGGTGTTTCGGCAACCTCGCTGGCACAGATTGCTCAGGCCGCGGGCGTCACGCGGGGAGCGATTTACTGGCATTTCAAAGACAAGTCCGATCTGTTTGGTGAAATCTGGGAGCTTTCAGAGTCCAGCATTAGCGATCTTGAGAGTGAGTATCGGGCAAAATTCCCTCACGATCCACTCTCAGTGTTAAGAGAAATTCTAGTATATATCCTTGAAGCGACGGTTGTTGAAGAGCGTCGTCGTCTGATGATGGAAATCATCTTCCATAAATGTGAGTTCGTTGGTGAAATGGCGGTGGTTCAGCAGGCGCAGCGCGACCTGTGTCTGGAAAGCTACGATCGCATCGAACAGGTCCTCACGGAGTGCATGCAGGCCAAAATGCTTCCTGCCACATTACTCACCCGCCGGGCGGCGATCCTGATGCGCAGCTATATTTCCGGCCTGATGGAAAACTGGCTTTTTGCTCCGGAGTCGTTCGATCTCAGATCAGAGGCGCGCAGCTACGTCGAAATTTTTCTTGAGATGTGCCAGCTCTGTCCGACCCTTCAAAGTAAACTTAGCCCGCGCTCTGCCTGATCGGGCATGGGAAAAATCGTAGACCCTTTCCGTCGTACTATTCTGCTTCAGCCGGGCGTGATATCCTTCATGCCCGACTATTTCCGGTCATTTCTCACATCACATTCACAACTATGCTGCACATCAATCGCTCGCAACATCCTGTTCTGGCCCTGTTTTTGATCCTGCTGTTTTACTTTGCAGCCGCGCCGCTTTCATGGGCCCGTGCAGACAACGGCAGTGACATTCCCACGCGTGCTGATGTTCAGTCGCAACTCGACACCCTGAATAAGCAAAAAGATCTCTCCGCCCAGGAAAAACTCGTTCAGCAGGATCTGACGGAAACCCTGGAAACGCTGGACAAGATCGATCGCATCAAAGCCGAAACGGCCCAGCTACGGCAGAAGGTCGCTCAGGCGCCGGAGAACATGCGTAAGGCAACGGAGGCGCTGAGTGCGCTCAGCGACGTCGATAACGACGATGAAACCCGAAAAACGCTTGCCACGCTGTCGTTGCGCCAGCTTGAGTCGCGCGTGGCGCAGCTGCTGGACGATCTGCAAACGGCGCAGTCCGATCTCTCAACCTACAACAGCCAGCTGGTTTCGCTGCAAACCCAGCCTGAGCGCGTGCAGAACGCTATGTACTCGGCGTCGCAACAGCTACAGCAGATACGTAACCGTCTGAATGGCATCACCGTGGGGGAAGGGGCGCTTCGTCCCACCCAGCAAACGCTGCTGAACATCCAGCAGACGCTGCTAAACGCGGAGATTGAACAGCAGCGTAAGAGCCTGGAAGGCAACACGGTGCTACAGGATGCGCTGCAAAAACAGCGTGACTACGTGACCGCGAATATCAACCGGCTTGAGCATCAGCTTCAGCTGTTGCAGGAAGCGGTGAACAGCAAGCGCCTGACGCTGACTGAAAAAACGGCGCAGGAAGCGGTTTCGCCAGACGAGACGGCCCGTATTCAGGCCAACCCGCTGGTGAAGCAGGAGCTGGAGATTAACCACCAACTGAGCGAGCGTCTGATTCAGGCGACTGAAAGCGGCAGCGCGCTGGTGCAGCAGAATATTAAGGTCAAAAACTGGCTGGATCGCGCTTTGCAGGCCGAGCGCAACGTCAAGGAGCAGATTGCCGTCCTGAAGGGCAGCCTGCTGCTGTCGCGCATTCTCTACCAGCAACAGCAGACGCTGCCTTCCGCCGACGAGCTGGAAGACATGACCAACCGCATTGCGGATTTGCGTCTTGAACAGTTTGACGTTAACCAGCAGCGCGATGCGCTATTTCAGAGCGATACCTTCGTTGCCAAAGTGGAAGAGGGCCATTCAGGTGAAGTGAATGCTGAAGTTCACGACGCGCTGTTGCAGGTGGTGGACATGCGCCGCGAATTGCTCGATCAGCTTAACAAGCAGCTGGGCAACCAGCTGATGATGGCGATTAACCTGCAAATCAACCAGCAGCAGCTGGTGAGCGTTTCTAAAAGCCTCCAGGAGATCCTGACCCAGCAGATTTTCTGGGTGAACAGCAATAAACCCATGGACTGGGACTGGTTTAAATCTTTCCCGGAAACGCTGAAATCCCAGATCAAAAGCATGAAAATTACCGTGAACTGGGAGAAAGCCTGGCCTGCGGTGATGATTGCCTTCCTGACGGGGCTGCCTTTGCTGCTCATCGCTGGCGTCATACGCTGGCGTTTGAAATGGCTGAAACAGTACCAGGCGAAGCTGGCCTCGGAAGTGGGGCAACTGCGTAACGACAGCCAACTGCACACCCCGAAAGCGATCCTGATCGATCTGATCCGTGCTCTGCCGGTCTGCCTGTTGATACTCGCCGTGGGCCTGATCCTGCTGACCATGCAGCTGAATATCAGCGATCTGCTGTGGGCGTTCAGCAAGAAGCTGGCGCTGTTCTGGCTGGTGTTTGGTCTGTGCTGGAAAGTGCTGGAAAAAGATGGCGTCGCCGTCCGCCACTTCAACATGCCGGAAAAACTCACCAGCCACTGGCGTCGCCAGATTGTGCGCATCAGCCTCGCGCTGCTGCCGCTGCACTTCTGGTCAGTTGTGGCGGAGCTTTCCCCGCTGCACCTGATGGATGACGTGCTGGGGCAACTGGTGATTATGCTGAACCTGCTGCTGATTGCCGTTCTGATGTGGCCAATGTGCCGCGACAGCTGGCGGGATAAAGAGTCCCACAATCTTCGTCTGGCTACCGTAACGGTACTGGCGATCATTCCTCTGGCGCTGATGGTGCTGACGGCGACGGGTTACTTCTATACCACGCTGCGTCTGTCCGGTCGCTGGATCGAAACGGTTTATCTGGTGATTGTATGGAACCTGCTGTTCCAGACCGTGCTGCGTGGTTTGAGCGTGGCGGCGCGCCGCATTGCTTATCGTCGTGCTGTTGCCCGTCGGCAGCATCAGGTGAAAGAGGGGGCTGAAGGGGCAGAGCCGCAGGAAGAGCCGACCATTGCTCTGGAGCAGGTTAACCAGCAAACGATGCGTATTACCATGCTGGTGATGATCGCCCTGTTTGCGGTGATGTTCTGGGCCATCTGGTCTGATTTAATTACCGTCTTCGCCTACCTCGACAGTATCACGCTCTGGCAATACAACGGTACCGAAGCGGGCGCTGCGGTAATGAAAAGCGTCACCATGGGCAGCCTGCTCTTTGCGCTGGTGTCGTCAGTGGTTGCCTGGGCGTTGATCCGCAACCTGCCGGGTCTGCTGGAAGTGCTGGTGCTCTCAAGGCTGAACCTGCGTCAGGGGGCGTCGTACGCCATTACCACCATCCTGAACTATGTCATTATTATTGTCGGGGCGATGACGGTATTCGGCTCGCTGGGCGTCTCGTGGGATAAACTCCAGTGGCTGGCGGCGGCGTTGTCGGTGGGTCTGGGCTTCGGCTTGCAGGAGATCTTCGGTAACTTTGTCTCTGGCCTGATTATCCTGTTCGAACGTCCGGTGCGTATCGGCGATACCGTCACCATCGGTACTTTCTCCGGGACCGTCAGCAAGATCCGCATTCGTGCGACCACCATTACCGACTTCGATCGTAAAGAGGTGATCATCCCGAACAAAGCGTTTGTGACCGAGCGTCTGATCAACTGGTCGCTCTCGGATACCACCACTCGCGTGGTGATCCGACTCGGGGTGGCCTATGGCTCGGATCTGGACAAGGTGAAAGAGGTACTGCTGAAGGCGGCAGCCGACCATCCAAAAGTGATGCACGATCCTGCGCCAGCGGTATTCTTCACCACCTTCGGGCCGAGCACTTTGGATCATGAGCTGCGCCTGTACGTACGCGAACTGCGCGATCGCAGCTACACCGTCGATGAGCTGAACCGCACCATTGACCGTCTGTGTCGTGAAAACGATATTAATATCGCCTTTAACCAGCTTGAGGTTCATCTGCGCAACGAGAAAGGCGATGAGCATACGGAAGTGAAGCGCGAGATTAAGGGGGACGACCCTACTCCCGCCTAATCTATTTCCCTCTCCCCTCTGGGGAGAGGGTAGGGTGAGGGGGAAGTTTCCCCTCAAAATCTCGTCGCACAATCTCCAGCGCTTTCAGCACCGTCTCCGCCGGGATCTCGTGATTTTCCAGCAGCATAATTAAATCGACGGCCAGCTTGACCTCGTCGGGGGCATTTTCCAGTGACATCAGTGGCTCCTGTTAACGGGTCAGGCGTTCAATGACGCGTTCAATCTCATCCAGCGCCTGACGGCAGCGGACGATGCGGCCTTCCAGCGCGCTGATTTCACGCATTAATAACTGCTGCTCTTCCAGCGTTTCGCTGGTGTTCAGGCGGGCTTCGCGCTCGCGCTTCATCTCAAACAGACGGCGCTCAAACTCCTGGTTCTCCAGCCGCTTGCGCTGCCATTTACCGAGCCCCGGCGAGGCGCTGTCCCACGCCCGTAACGGCCAGGCGGCGATTTCGCGGTGCAGGGCGGTGATCTGCTCGGTAAGATGCTCCGCAAGCCACGCGACCTGTTCCTGCTGTTCACTCTCAACCGCGTGACGAAGCTCGTCGAGATTGGTCTGCGCTTCAGCAAGATAATCCTCAATGACGGTGCTGCGGGTGCGGAAGAGCTGCCGGTCAAAGCGCGGTTTCAGCGTGGCGTGGCCCATCAACGGCGTGGCCTGCGCCCGCAGCGCGATCAGCTGATTTTGCAGCCTCTCAAGAAGCAGTGCTGTTTTCAAGGCGCTCTCCAGTGGTAAAGTAGCCGTTCAGTTTGATAACGATTCGCATTATGCAGCGTACTATTTTAATCATCATTGGCTGGCTCGCGGTAGTGCTGGGCACGCTGGGTGTGGTTTTACCCTTGCTGCCGACCACCCCGTTTATCCTGTTGGCCGCCTGGTGCTTCGCCCGCTCGTCGCCGCGTTTTCACCACTGGCTTCTGTACCGCTCGTGGTTTGGCGGCTACCTGCGGCACTGGCAAAAACACCGGGCCATGCCGCCCGGGGCTAAGCCGCGCGCCATTGCCTTCATCCTGATCACCTTCGCCGTCTCGTTATGGCTGGTGAAAATGATGTGGGTGCGCATTCTGCTGCTGGCGATCCTGGTTTGCCTGCTGATCTTTATGTGGCGGATCCCCGTGGTTGATGAAAAGCAACAAAAGCACTGAAGCCTCATCATGGCGGTTGCAATTATGGCGCACAGCCAGTAAATTCGACCGTTTTCGAGCACAGGTGCGCCTGGTCAAAGGTTAAACAACTGTTACTTTGACCGACTCGTCGCGCGCCGTGAGTAACACTGTTTCATTTAGGCACAAACCGATGACCGCAACTGCACAGCAGCTTGAATATCTGAAAAATAGCATCAAAAGTATCCAGGACTATCCAAAACCTGGCATTCTTTTCCGCGATGTCACCAGCTTGCTGGAAGACCCGAAAGCGTACGCCCTCAGCATTGAACTGCTGGTTGAGCGTTATAAAAACGCCGGGATCACCAAAGTAGTAGGTACTGAAGCCCGTGGCTTCCTGTTTGGCGCACCGGTTGCGCTGGCGATGGGCGTGGGTTTTGTGCCGGTGCGTAAGCCGCGCAAACTGCCGCGTGAAACCATTGCTGAGAGCTATGAGCTGGAATACGGCACCGATCAGCTGGAAATTCATGTTGATGCCATCAAGCCAGGCGACAAAGTGCTGGTGGTGGACGATCTGCTGGCAACCGGCGGCACCATCGAAGCGACCGTGAAGCTGATCCGTCGTCTGGGCGGGGAAGTGACCGACGCGGCATTCATCATCAACCTGTTCGATCTCGGCGGCGAGCAGCGCCTGGAAAAACAGGGTATTACCAGCTACAGCCTGGTGCCATTCCCGGGACATTAATCCCGTATCTCACAACCTCGCTCAATGGGTGAGGTTGTGATAGCATTCCCCTCCATTAATTCACCTTCCAGCGTTGCAGAGCCTGCCCATGAGTTATCAGGTGTTAGCCCGTAAATGGCGACCACAAACCTTTGCTGACGTTGTCGGTCAGGAACATGTGCTGACGGCCCTGGCGAACGGCTTGTCGCTAGGTCGCATCCATCACGCCTATCTTTTTTCCGGCACCCGCGGCGTCGGTAAAACCTCTATTGCCCGTCTGCTGGCAAAAGGTCTGAACTGCGAAACCGGGATCACCGCCACCCCGTGCGGCGTGTGCGACAACTGTCGTGAGATCGAGCAGGGGCGTTTTGTCGATCTGATTGAGATCGACGCCGCCTCGCGCACCAAAGTGGAAGATACCCGCGATCTGCTCGACAACGTGCAGTACGCCCCGGCGCGCGGCCGCTTCAAGGTCTATCTGATCGATGAAGTGCACATGCTGTCGCGCCACAGCTTCAACGCCCTGCTGAAAACGCTGGAAGAGCCGCCTGCGCATGTCAAATTCCTGCTGGCGACCACCGATCCGCAAAAGCTGCCGGTCACGATCCTCTCGCGCTGCCTGCAATTCCACCTGAAGGCGCTCGACGTTGAGCAGATCCGCGCTCAGCTTGAGCATATCCTCGATGAAGAGAACATTGTCCACGAGCCGCGTGCGCTGCAACTGCTGGCCCGTGCCGCGGACGGCAGCCTGCGCGATGCGCTGAGCCTGACCGACCAGGCGATTGCCAGCGGTGACGGTAAACTCTCCACCGACGCGGTCAGTACCATGCTCGGCACGCTGGATGACGATCAGGCGCTGTCGCTTATTGAAGCGATGATTGCCGCCAACGGTGAGCGAGTGATGGCGCTCGTCAACGACGCCGCTGCCCGTGGCATTGAGTGGGAAGCGCTGCTTGTCGAGATGCTCAGCCTGCTGCACCGCGTGGCGATGCTGCAACTGTCTCCGTCGGCCATTGGCGCGGACATGGCGACCATTGAACAGCGGATGCGTGAACTTGCGCGCACCGTGCCGCCGGCTGACGTTCAGCTTTATTATCAGACGCTGCTGATTGGCCGCAAAGAGCTGCCGTTTGCACCGGATCGCCGGATGGGCGTTGAAATGACGCTGCTGCGCGCGCTGGCCTTCCATCCGCGCAAGCCATTGCCGGAGCCGGAAACGCCCCGGCAGTCCTTTGCGCCGGTAGCGCCGACCGCGGTAATGTCACCGCAGCAGGTGCCACCGCAACCGGCATCGCCGCCGCCGCAAAACGTGCCGCTGTCGGATGCCACCAGTTCGGTGCTTGCCGCACGAAGCCAGTTGCAACGTGCGCAGGGAGCAACCAAACCAAAAAAGAGTGAACCGGCAGCGCCTGCAAGAGCGCGGCCGGTGAACAACGCCGCGCTTGAACGACTGGCCTCGGTAACGGAGCGCGTGCAGTCGCGTCCGGCACCGTCCGCGCTCGAGCAAAAAGCCCCGGCGAAAGAAGAGGCATACCGCTGGAAGGCGACCACCGTTGTTGAAACGGTCAAGGAAGTGGTCGCCACGCCAAAAGCGCTGAAAAAGGCGCTGGAGCATGAAAAAACGCCGGAGCTATCCGCGAAGCTCGCGGAAGAATCCATTGAGCGCGATGCCTGGGCCGCCGAGGTCAGCAAACTGCAACTGCCGAAGCTGCTGGAGCAGGTCGCGCTGAACGCCTGGAAAGAGCAGGACGGTAATCAGGTGCGTCTGCACCTGCGCCCTGGCCAGCGGCACCTCAACTCCCCTGGCGCGCAAAAGGCGCTGGCCGAGGCGCTTACCGCATTACAGGGTGTACCGGTTGAATTGACTATCATTGAAGATGATAATCCGGCGGTGAAAACGCCGCTCGAGTGGCGTCAGGCCATTTATGAAGAGAAGCTCGCGCAGGCGCGCGAGGCGATAATTGCGGATAACAACATCCAGACCCTGCGCCGGTTCTTCGACGCCGATTTGGATGAAGAGAGTATTCGCCCCATTTGATCGTGAGTCTGACTTACGGTTGTAATCCTTAACGTGAAAGAAGAGAGAAGCCTATGTTTGGTGGAAAAGGCGGTCTGGGTGGCCTGATGAAGCAGGCTCAGCAGATGCAGGAAAAAATGCAGAAGATGCAGGAAGAGATCGCTCAGCTGGAAGTCACGGGTGAATCCGGTGCCGGTCTGGTCAAGGTGACCATCAACGGTGCGCATAACTGCCGTCGCGTTGAAATCGACCCGAGCCTGCTCGAAGACGACAAAGAGATGCTGGAAGATCTGGTTGCAGCCGCGTTTAACGATGCCGCTCGCCGTATCGACGAAACCCAGAAAGAGAAAATGGCCTCTGTTTCCAGCGGTATGCAACTGCCGCCGGGCTTTAAGATGCCATTCTGATGCAAACCAGTCCGCTGCTCACGCAGTTAATGGAAGCACTGCGCTGCCTGCCGGGCGTTGGCCCGAAGTCGGCGCAGCGTATGGCGTTTACGCTATTGCAGCGCGACCGCAGCGGCGGGATGCGCCTGGCGCAGGCTCTGACCCGCGCCATGTCAGAAATTGGCCACTGTGCGGATTGCCGGACCTTTACCGAGCAGGACGTATGTAACATCTGCACGAACCCGCGTCGTCAGGAAAACGGTCAGATTTGCGTGGTGGAGAGTCCGGCGGACATCTACGCCATCGAACAAACCGGGCAGTATTCCGGCCGCTATTTCGTGCTGATGGGGCATCTCTCCCCGCTGGATGGCATCGGCCCGGACGATATCGGTCTCGATCGCCTGGAGCAGCGCCTGGAGTCGGAAACCATCAAAGAGGTGATCCTCGCCACCAACCCGACGGTGGAAGGGGAGGCAACCGCCAACTACATCGCCGAGCTGTGCGCGCAGTACGGCGTTGACGCCAGCCGCATCGCCCACGGCGTGCCGGTCGGCGGTGAGCTGGAGATGGTCGACGGCACCACGCTGTCGCACTCGCTGGCCGGACGTCACAAGATTATTTTCTGACCAAACGGAGGCTGCGCGCGCGGCCTCCGCTTGAAAATTTCCCCCCTTATCCCCATCTCTCACTCAACGTTTTACAACCCCATTAAATGGCATTGTTGAGGTCGACTTAGATGAAAGGACAAGAAACCCGTGGTTTCCAGTCAGAAGTAAAACAGCTTCTGCACCTGATGATCCATTCCCTGTATTCCAACAAAGAAATTTTCCTGCGTGAGCTGATTTCCAACGCCTCCGATGCGGCGGACAAGCTGCGCTTCCGCGCGCTGTCTAACCCGGATCTGTATGAAGGCGACGGCGAACTGCGCGTGCGCGTCTCGTTCAATAAAGAGAACCGCACCCTGACCATCGCCGATAACGGCATCGGGATGAACCGTGACGAGGTGATCGACCACCTCGGGACCATCGCCAAATCCGGCACCAAAGCGTTTCTGGAGTCCATGGGCTCTGACCAGGCGAAAGACAGCCAGCTGATCGGTCAGTTTGGCGTGGGCTTCTACTCGGCGTTCATCGTGGCGGATAAAGTCACCGTGCGCACCCGCGCCGCGGGCGACAGCGCCGAGAACGGCGTGCTGTGGGAGTCTAAAGGTGAAGGCGAGTACACCGTTGATGACATCACCAAAGCGGATCGCGGCACCGAAATCACCCTGCACCTGCGTGAAGGCGAAGACGATTTCCTGAACGACTGGCGCGTACGCTCCATCATCAGCAAATATTCCGACCACATCGCGCTGCCGGTTGAGATTGAAAAACAGGAAGAGAAAGACGGCGAAACCGTGGTTTCCTGGGAAAAAATCAACAAGGCGCAGGCGCTGTGGACGCGTAATAAAGCTGAAATTAAAGACGACGAGTACAACGAGTTTTACAAGCACATCGCCCACGACTTCACCGATCCGCTGACCTGGAGCCACAACCGTGTGGAAGGGAAACAGGAGTACACCAGCCTGCTGTACATTCCGGCGCAGGCGCCGTGGGACATGTGGAACCGCGATCACAAGCACGGCCTGAAGCTGTACGTGCAGCGCGTCTTCATCATGGACGACGCCGAGCAGTTCATGCCGAACTACCTGCGCTTTGTGCGTGGCCTGATAGACTCCAACGATCTGCCGCTGAACGTCTCCCGTGAAATTCTTCAGGACAGCACCGTCACCCGTAACCTGCGCAACGCCCTGACCAAACGTGCGTTGCAGATGCTGGAAAAACTGGCGAAGGACGATGCGGAAAAATACCAGACCTTCTGGAAACAGTTTGGCCTGGTGCTGAAAGAAGGTCCGGCGGAAGATACTGCGAACGTGGAAGCTATCGCTAAACTGCTGCGCTTCGCCTCTACGCACAACGACTCCTCCGCCCAGACCGTGTCGCTGGAAGAGTACGTCTCCCGCATGAAAGAAGGGCAGGAGAAGATCTACTACATCACCGCCGACAGCTATGCGGCAGCGAAGAGCAGCCCGCATCTGGAACTACTGCGTAAGAAAGGCATCGAAGTGCTGCTGCTGTCTGACCGCATCGACGAGTGGATGATGAACTACCTGACCGAGTTCGACGGTAAATCCTTCCAGTCCGTTGCCAAAGCCGACGAGTCTATCGATAAGCTGGCGGATGAAGTGGACGACAGCGCGAAAGAAGCCGAGAAGGCGCTGGAGCCGTTCGTTAAGCGCGTTAAAACGCTGCTGGGCGACCGCGTGAAAGAGGTGCGCTTCACGCACCGTCTGACCGATACGCCAGCCATTGTCACCACCGATGCGGACGAAATGAGCACCCAGATGGCGAAACTGTTCGCTGCGGCGGGCCAGGCCGTGCCGGATGTGAAATATATCTTTGAGCTTAATCCGGATCACCCGCTGGTGAAACGCGCGGCGGATACCCAGGACGACGCCCGCTTTGCGGAGTGGGTTGAACTGCTGCTGGATCAGTCCCTGCTGGCCGAGCGCGGTACGCTGGAAGATCCTAACCTGTTCATTAAACGTGTGAATGCGCTGCTGCTGGCGTAATCTTCCCTCACCCCGGCCCTCTCCCTGTGGGAGAGGGTGAAAGAGTTCCCTCTCCCACAGGGAGAGGGTTAGGGTGAGGGCACCAGACCGCACGAAGCCAAATTATCTCCCCCCGTTAACCGTTTCAGCCTTCCCGCCTTCCTTGAGCCATACCCGTTCTGGTGGTATTGTTTAGCGCTTTTTGAAAAATTGAATCGACTTTTGAGGGGATTTTCGCAATGCGTATTATTCTGCTTGGCGCTCCGGGCGCGGGTAAAGGAACTCAGGCTCAGTTCATCATGGAGAAATACGGTATTCCGCAAATCTCCACCGGTGACATGCTGCGCGCCGCTGTTAAATCTGGCTCCGAGCTGGGTAAACAAGCGAAAGACATCATGGACGCAGGCAAACTGGTGACCGACGAACTGGTTATCGCGCTGGTTAAAGAGCGCATTGCTCAGGAAGACTGCCGTAACGGTTTCCTGCTGGACGGCTTCCCGCGCACCATTCCTCAGGCTGACGCCATGAAAGAAGCGGGCATCAACGTGGATTACGTGCTGGAGTTCGACGTACCAGACGAGCTGATCGTTGACCGTATCGTTGGCCGTCGCGTACACGCTGCTTCTGGCCGCGTTTACCACATCAAATTCAACCCACCTAAGGTTGAAGGCAAAGACGACGTGACCGGCGAAGAGCTGACCACCCGTAAAGACGATCAGGAAGAGACCGTGCGTAAACGCCTGGTGGAATACCATCAGATGACCGCACCGCTGATCGGCTACTACACCAAAGAAGCGCAGGCGGGTAACACCAAATACGCGAAAGTGGACGGCACCAAAGCCGTGGCTGACGTACGTGCAGAGCTGGAAAAAATCCTCGGCTAAGCGCACCTCTCTCACCCGGAGCCCCGGGTGAGAAAAATTCTCATCTTACCTATTACAGCAATGGGTTTCGTTTAAACGCATTTCCGCTACAATTGACAGCCTATCAAATGGTTAAGAGGCGTGAATGAGTCAGGCGAAAACCGGCATCCTGCTTGCCAATCTGGGCACCCCAGAAGCACCTACTCCAGCGGCGGTCAAACGCTACCTGCGACAATTTTTAAGCGACACGCGCGTCGTGGATACCCCAAGACTGCTGTGGTGGCCACTGCTGCGTGGCGTCATTCTGCCGATTCGTTCCCCGCGTGTGGCAAAGCTCTATCAGTCCGTGTGGATGGAAGAGGGCTCGCCGCTGATGGTGTACAGCCGTCGTCAGGAGAAGGCGCTGGCCGCCCGCCTGCCGGACATGCCCGTTGCGCTCGGCATGAGCTACGGTAAGCCGTCCCTGGAAAGCGCCGTCGACTCTCTGCTGGCGCAGGGCGTTGAACACATTGTGGTGCTGGCCCTTTATCCGCAGTATTCGTGCTCCACGGTGGCTGCCGTCTGGGACGAACTGGCGCGCATTCTGGCGACCCGCCGCCGTATACCGGGCATCACCTTTATCCGCGACTACGCCGATAACGAGCTGTACATTCAGGCGCTTGCCAGCAGCGCGCGCGCGTCGTTTGAAAAACACGGCGAGCCGGATCTGCTGCTGCTCTCCTATCACGGTATTCCGCAGCGTTTCGCGAACGAAGGGGATGATTACCCCCAGCGTTGCCGCGATACCACCCGCGAGCTGGTCTCCGCCCTCGGCCTGCCGCCTGAGAAGGTGATGATGACCTTCCAGTCGCGCTTCGGCCGTGAACCGTGGCTGACCCCGTATACCGATGAAACGCTTAAAATGCTGGGCGAGAAGGGCGTGAAGCACATTCAGGTGATGTCGCCGGGCTTCTCGGCGGACTGTCTGGAAACGCTGGAAGAGATTGCCGTCCAGAACAAAGAGTTCTTTATGGAGGCGGGCGGAACGAAATACGAATACATTCCTGCGCTTAACGACTCCCCTGAACACATCGACATGATGGTCTCACTGGTCACCACCCGCCGCTGATCGCGTTACGGGCCGGGTTTGTGCTACCATTCCCGGCTCGTATTCTTTGCACAGTTCAGACCATGAAATTTCCCGGTAAACGTAAGTCCAAACACTATTTCCCCGTCGATGCCCGCGATCCGCTGTTACAGCAAATTCAGCAGGAAAGCGAAACCAGCGCTGCCTGGGTGGTCGGTATCGATCAGACGCTGGTGGACATTGAAGCCAAAGTGGATGATGCGTTTGTCGCACGTTACGGTCTGAGCGCCGGGCACTCGCTGGTGATTGAGGATGACGTTGCTGAAGCGCTGTATCAGGAGCTGGTGCGCGAAAATCTTATCACCCACCAGTTTGCCGGCGGCACCATCGGCAACACCATGCACAACTACTCCGTACTGGCAGACGACCGCTCGGTGCTGCTTGGCGTGATGTGCAGCAATATCGAAATCGGTGGCTATGCCTACCGCTACCTGTGCAATACCTCCAGCCGCACCGATCTGAACTATTTGCAGGGCGTTGACGGGCCGATTGGCCGCTGCTTTACGCTGATAAGCGATTCCGGCGAGCGTACCTTTGCCATCAGCCCCGGCCATATGAACAAGCTGCGCGCTGAAAGTATCCCGGAAGAGGTGATCGCGGGCGCGTCTGCGCTGGTACTGACCTCCTATCTGGTGCGCTGCAAGCCGGGCGAACCAATGCCGGACGCAACCATGAAGGCAATTGAGTACGCGAAGAAATACAACGTGCCTGTGGTTCTGACGCTGGGCACCAAATTCGTCATTGCCGACAACCCGGAGTGGTGGCAGGCCTTCCTGAAAGAACACGTCTCGATTCTGGCGATGAATGAAGAAGAAGCCGAAGCGCTGACCGGCGAAAGCGATCCGCTGCTGGCGTCTGATAAGGCGCTGGACTGGGTAGATCTGGTGCTCTGCACCGCCGGGCCGGTCGGGCTGTATATGGCGGGCTTCACGGAAGAAGAGAGCAAGCGGAAAACCCAGCACCCGCTGCTGCCGGGCGCAATCGCCGAATTTAACCAGTACGAGTTCAGCCGCGCCATGCGTCATAAAGACTGCATCAACCCGCTGCGTATCTTCTCCCACATCGCACCGTATATGGGTGGCCCCGAGAAGATCATGAACACCAACGGCGCGGGCGACGGCGCGCTGGCCGCGCTGCTGCACGACATCACCGCCAACGCCTACCACAAAACCAATGTGCCGAATTCCAGCAAGCACACCTTCAACTGGCTGACCTACTCCTCGCTGGCGCAGGTGTGCAAGTACGCGAACCGCGTGAGTTATCAGGTGCTGAACCAGCATTCACCGCGCTTAACGCGGGGGCTGCCGGAACGGGAAGACAGCCTCGAAGAGGCGTATTGGGACAGGTAAAAGCAAAACGGCAACCTGTGGTTGCCGTTTTTAGTGTTTGTTCCCTCTCCCTGTGGGAGAGGGCCAGGGTGAGGGCATCAGGCCGCACAAAACTTAACCCGTCACCGCCTCTTCAACCGGCGGTTTCGTCAGCATTGTCAGCATCGTATTCGCAATCTCACGCTCACCCATCACCACCTGGTTCGCGCCGCGCTCGGTGATGTACTCCACTTCGTCATCATAATGGGCGCGGGCAATGATTTCGATATGCGGGCATTTTTCACGGGCTGTGGCGACAATCTCGCCAGCCTCGTAACCGTTCGGGATAGTGAGTAACAGCCAGCGGGCGCAGTCCAGATGCGCCAGATTCATAATCTCTTCGTTAGCCGCGTTGCCCAGCACCGCGCGGATGCCGCGCTCGCGAAGCTCGTCGACGCGGGTGCGTGACGTCTCAATCACCACCAGCGGAATGCCCTGGGCCATCAGCTTCTCACCGAGCAGGCTGCCGACGCGGCCAAAACCGACCAGCAGCGCGTGGTTGCAGATATCCACCGGGATCTGTTTCTCCTCCTCAATCGCCTCTTCCAGGGTTTGCTCTTCGAGGGTTTCGGTCTTCTCGAGATATTTTTCCAGCAGGGCAAACAATACCGGGTTTAGCATGATGGAGAGGATCGCCCCCGCGAGCACCAGATTTTGCCCCGCCTGTGGCAGCAGGTTCAGGGCCATCCCCAGACCGGCCAGAATAAAGGCGAACTCGCCAATCTGCGCCAGGCTGGCGGCGATGGTCAGCGCCGTGCGCGGCGAATGGCCGAACATCCGTACCAGGAAGAAGGCGGCAACGGACTTACCAAAGATGATGATTGCCAGCGTACCCAGCACGGCCAGCGGCTGCTGAATGAGGATCAGCGGGTCGAACAGCATCCCGACGGAGACGAAGAACAGCACTGCGAATGCATCACGTAGCGGCAGGGTATCGTGCGCGGCGCGGTGGCTCAGCTCGGACTCGTTCAGCACCATCCCGGCGAAGAACGCGCCCAGCGCAAAGGAGACGTCAAACAGCTCGACGGCGCCAAAGGCAATGCCCAGCGCCAGCGCAAGGACCGAAAGCGTGAACAGTTCACGCGAGCCCGTGGCGGCGCTGCGGGACATGATCCACGGCACCAGACGGCGGCCCACCAGCATCATGATGGCGATAAACGCCACAACCTTACCGATGGTAATGCTCATATCCAGCGCCAGCGAGGCGAAGCCGATATTCTCTTTTTCCATCATCCCGGCGACGGCGGGCAGCAGTACCAGCGTCAACACCATCACCAGATCTTCAACAATCAGCCAGCCAATCGCGATTTGCCCGCGCTGGCTGTCTATCAGCTGTCTCTCTTCAAGCGCGCGCAGCAGCACCACGGTACTGGCGGTTGAAAGACACAGCCCAAATACGATACCGGTCATGATTGACCAGCCCAGCACCGCCGAAAGCGCCATGCCCAGCAGCGTCGCCACCCCTATCTGGGCGATCGCTCCCGGTATGGCGATCGACTTTACCGCCATCAGATCCTTCAGGGAAAAATGCAGTCCGACGCCAAACATCAGCAGGATCACGCCCAATTCCGCCAGCTCAGGCGCCAGTTTGGTATCAGCGACAAAACCCGGCGTAAAGGGCCCTGCCAGCACGCCCGCCAGTAAATAGCCTACCAGGGGCGAAATACGCAATTTATTGGCAATCATGCCGAGAATAAAAGCGAGCACAAGTCCACCAACAATGGTGGTGATAAGCGGTGTGGCGTGGTGCATTCCGTCTCCTTTCGCGATGGGTGATCCATTTTTGGTGCAAATACCAAAAAGCCGATTAATAGTTTATGACAATTTTTACGCTTATGTTTATGAATAATTGTTGAAATCACAATAAAAAGGCAATAAGCATGAAAAAAGGCAGATTTTGATAAATTTGCTGAGGGGAGGGAGAGGAAAGCCTTATGGCATCAGGTTATCCGGCTGCCAAAGTTTAACTTTGGCAGCCGTGAAGTCACGCTTTATGACGATTGTCAGGCAGGAATATGGTCAACATCCCCAGAAGTGGCAGGAAAGCGCAGATTTTATAGACCAGGAAGATGCTGGTGTGGTCTGCAACCATCCCCAACACGGCAGCGCCAAGGCCGCCCATGCCAAAGGCAAAACCGAAAAAGAGGCCGGAAACCATACCGATACGTCCCGGCAGCAGCTCCTGCGCGTAGACCAGGATGGCTGAAAATGCCGATGCGAGAATAAAACCAATAATCACCGTCAATATTCCGGTCCATTCCAGCGTTGCGTACGGTAAAACAAGCGTAAACGGCGCGACGCCGAGGATAGAGCCCCAAATGACATATTTACGTCCAATTTTATCCCCCACAGGGCCGCCTATCACCGTGCCTGCCGCCACCGCAAACAGGAAGGCAAAGAGGTGGAACTGGGCGTTTTGTACTGATAATCTGAATTTTTGCATCAGATAGAAGGTGTAATAGCTGCTAATGCTCGCCATATAGAAATATTTCGAGAAAATCAGCACCAGCAGCACGCTGACGGCAAGGATAACCTTATTGCGCGGAAGGGGATTGGTTATCTTCGCGGCAGGTTTTCCCTTATTTACGCGATGCTGCGCGGCATACCAGCGGCTGATTTGCGCCAGGACGACAATCGCCAGCAGCGCGGCCAGCACAAACCACGCCACGTTGCCTTTGCCGTAAGGCGCGATAATTACCGCCGCCAGCAGAGGACCGAGGGAGCTACCAAAGTTACCCCCCACCTGGAACAGAGACTGCGCCAGCCCGTGACGTCCGCCTGAGGCCATACGTGCCACGCGGGACGATTCCGGATGGAACACCGATGAACCGGTTCCCACCAGCGCCGCGGCAACCAGTACCGCCTCAAAGCTGCCCGCCATGGCCAGCAGCACCAGCCCGCTCAGGGTGAAGCACATGCCAATGGGCAGCGACCATGGCATCGGGTATTTGTCCGTCCAGTAGCCCACCACCGGCTGTAGCAGCGAAGAGGCCAGCTGGAAGGTCAGGGTGATCATCCCGATCTGCACGAAGGTTAATGAGAACTCAGACTGCAACAGCGGGTAGATCGCCAGAATCAGCGACTGGATCATGTCGTTGAGCAGATGAGAGAGACTGATTGCGCCTAATACTTTAAAGGAAGTGCGCGATTTCGGCGGCGACGCCGGAGCGCCCTGGACGGGCTGGGTTGATTCACTGATTGCCATAAATACCACGTCGATTTGTTATTAGAGATGCAGGGAGTAATTATTATCCGACTAACATACCCGTCCGTGACATTTGAAGAAAGTCGCAATTCTGAAAACTTATTTGTCTATTCTTGTGAGTCACTGTAATTTTTGCGTTTGTCTATGGGTCAGGGAGAGAGAAAATGAAGTTAATGAAGCGTGGCGTCGCGCTGGCGCTCATCGCCGCATGGGGGCTGACAAGCCTGCCCGCGCAGGCGTATGAAAAAGATAAAACCTATAAAATTACCATTCTGCATACTAACGATCATCACGGCCATTTCTGGCGCAGCGAATACGGTGAATATGGCCTGGCGGCGCAAAAAACGCTGGTGGACGGCATTCGTAAAGAGGTCGCGGCCCAGGGCGGCAGCGTCCTGCTGCTGTCGGGCGGGGATATTAATACCGGGGTGCCGGAATCTGATTTACAGGATGCCGAGCCTGATTTCCGCGGCATGAATTTAATTGGTTACGACGCGATGGCGGTCGGAAACCACGAGTTTGATAATCCGCTGAGCGTGTTGCGCCAGCAAGAGAAGTGGTCCAAATTCCCGTTCCTTTCCGCCAATATTTATCAGAAAAGCACCGGCGAGCGTCTGTTTAAACCGTGGGCGCTGTTTAAGCGTCAGGATCTGAAGATCGCGGTCATCGGCTTAACCACCGATGATACGGCCAAAATTGGCAACCCTGAATTTTTCACCGACATCGAATTCCGTAAACCGGCGGACGAAGCGAAGCTGGTGATCCAGGAGTTGCAGCAGAATGAAAAACCGGATGTGATTATCGCGACCACCCACATGGGGCATTACGATAACGGTCAGCACGGCTCTAACGCGCCGGGCGACGTGGAGATGGCGCGCAGCCTTCCAGCGGGCTCGCTGGCGATGATTGTGGGCGGTCACTCACAGGATCCGGTCTGCATGGCTTCTGAGAATAAAAAGCAGGCAGATTATGTGCCCGGCACGCCGTGTGCGCCGGATCGTCAGAACGGGATCTGGATTGTACAGGCCCACGAGTGGGGTAAATACGTTGGCCGCGCGGATTTCGAATTCCGTAACGGCGAGATGAAGCTGGTGCACTATCAGCTCATCCCGGTCAACCTGAAGAAGAAAGTGACCTACCCGGACGGCAAAAGCGAGCGGGTACTCTACACGCCAGAGATCGCTGAAAACCAGCAGATGCTCTCGCTGCTGACGCCGTTCCAGAGCAAAGGGAAAGCGCAGCTGGACGTGAAGATTGGCACGCTTAACGGACGACTGGAAGGGGACCGCAGCAAAGTCCGCTTTGTACAGACCAACATGGGGCGTCTGGTGCTGGCCGCGCAGATGGCGCGCACGAATGCGGATTTCGGCGTGATGAGCGGCGGCGGTATTCGTGATTCCATTGAAGGCGGAGACATCACCTATAAAGACGTGCTCAAAGTGCAGCCGTTTGGCAACGTGGTGGTCTATGCGGACATGAGCGGGAAGGAGGTGATTGACTACCTGACCGCCGTGGCGCAGATGAAGCCGGATTCCGGGGCGTATCCGCAGTTTGCTAACGTCAGCTTCGTCGCGAAGGACGGCAAGCTTAACGATCTCAAAATCAAAGGCGAACCGGTTGATCCGGCGAAAACCTACCGCCTGGCAACGTTAAGCTTTAACGCCACCGGCGGCGACGGCTATCCGCATATCGATAACAAACCGGGCTATGTAAATACCGGGTTTATTGATGCGGAAGTGTTGAAGCAGTTTATCCAGCAAAATTCACCGATTGACGTGAACATGTATGAGCCGAAAGGCGAGGTGAGCTGGCAGTAGTGCGTTTTTTTGCCGGGTGGCGGCTTCGCCTTACCCGGCCTACATTTGAATCGTAGGCCCGGTAAGCGCAGCGCCACCGGGCAATTTTCTCAATCCCGGCGCGCAATATCTGCAAATTTAGCGTCCAGCATTTTCGCCAGATCGCCTGCGGCCAGTTCGATATCCAGCCCGCGTTTGCCGCCAGAAATATAGATCGTCTCAAATTCCTGCGAAGGCGCATCGATCAGCGTCGGCAGACGCTTTTTCTGGCCGAGTGGGCTGATCCCGCCGACCAGATAACCCGTTGTGCGTTGCGCAACCATCGGGTCAGCCATATCGACCTTTTTCGCTCCCAGCGCTTTGGCCACTTTCTTCAGATCAAGCTGTCCGGCGACGGGCGTCACTGCCACGGCGAGGTGCTTCATATCGCCGTTCACCGCGACCAGCAGCGTTTTGTAGACCTGGTCCGCGTTCAGCCCCAGCTTGCGCACCACTTCATCACCAAAGTTGGTTTCGTTCGGATCGTGATCGTAGGTATGGATCCGGAAAGAAATGTTGTTTTTTTCGAGTAATTTAACGGCGGGAGTCATGGCTATCCTTCTTACGACAGACGATTCATACCAGCAGCATACGCCTGACGTTTGTCTAAAAAATAGCACCATCTTGCGCAATAGTATTGGCAGTGATGGTCACTTTGAGCGACAATCGGCTCAGCCGAAGGTCACTTCGGTATAATAAAAACGATGAAATTCCTCTTTGACGGGCCAATAGAAATATTGGCCATTTTTTTATTTCAGCAGCGACGGCAAATTCCCTTCTCCGTACAAATGCAACGCGCCAACCGCGACAACATAACGACCGGCAGGCAGGGCATATAGCGTCTCCCGCCACGCCTGGTTGCGCGCGTTCATCAGGACATCATACAACGATTCACTGAACGTCGACGGTAACGCCAGCTTACCGTCTGCGGGCGGCGCATCCAGCCACCAGCCAATCATCGTTTGCAGCAGACGCGCGTTGGTGTGCCAGTGGGTCAGGGTATCATCCAGCAGTATCAGGCCGTCATCGGGAAGCTGGCGAAGAAGCGCAATCTGGCTGTCCGTGCCTTCCAGTTCAATGACGGACAGGTTGCGCGCCCTTGCCGCATTCAGCAGTTGATAATCGATACCGTAATCGCCGCGCAGCCCCAGGCGCTGCGCCTGGGTGGCCTGTAGCACCATGGCAATTTGCCACAGGGGCAGAGTGTCGAGCATTGAGAGCGAGACGCCGGTCTCATCCGCAAGACGGGTAAGCTCAGCCAGCTGCGTCCCGTTAAGACGTTCCGCCAGGGGGCGATCGCTTTCCAGCCCGGCAAACGGCGATTCATGGCCGGAGATGTCGGCTTCGACGATCAGCGCGTCGGCGCGCTTCAGCAGTTTAATCAGGCCGGAGGGCAGGGGGGACATGTCCTGCGTGCCCATATGAATGCTTCCCACCAGGTGCAGATGCTGCCCGCCCGGAAGCGAAATATCCATACCGGGCCAGGCATAACGGCGGGGAAAAAGGGCGCGAAACGATGTTTTTAGACGATTAAACAGACCCATACGCGCTCCATGATCGGAAAGGTTCATGCTAGCGCGTACGGGTACAAGGTTCAATCCTTCGGTTTAAACCGCAGCAGGCGGTTAGCGTTGCTCACCACGGTAATTGACGAGAGCGCCATCGCCGCACCCGCAACAACCGGGTTCAGCAGGGTGCCGGTCAGCGGCCACAAAATCCCGGCGGCAATCGGAATGCCGAGCGAGTTATAGACGAAGGCCCCCAGCAGGTTCTGCTTCATGTTGCGCAACGTGGCTTTCGAAATCGCCAGCGCATCCGCCACCCCCATCAGGCTGTGGCGCATCAGGGTGATCGCCGCGGTTTCAATGGCGACATCGCTCCCGCCGCCCATCGCAATGCCTACGTCAGCCTGCGCCAGCGCCGGGGCGTCGTTGATGCCGTCGCCCACCATCGCCACCTGGCGACCCTGACTTTGCAGGTTCTTGATGGCGTCCGCTTTGCCGTCCGGCAGCACGCCCGCGATCACCTCATCAATACCGGCTTCTTTCGCAATGGCGTTGGCGGTGGTCGGGTTGTCCCCGGTCAGCATCACCAGACGATAGCCCGCGCGGTGCAGGCGCTGTAAGGCATCTACGCTGTCCTGGCGTAACGGATCGCGCACGGCCAGCAGCGCCGCCACCTGACCATCCCTCGCCAGCAGAACCGGCGTCGCGCCCTGAGAGGCCTGCGCGTTTAGCTCTGCGTCCAGCGCGGACGTATCAACGCCGTGTTCAGTCAGCAGTGCCTGGTTGCCCAGCAGCAGCGTATGGCCTTCGGCTTCACCGCTGACCCCTAAACCGCGCAGGGTGCGGAAGTTGCTGACCTGCGGCAGACGGCCATCACCGGCTTTCTCCAGGATGGCGCGCGCCAGCGGGTGGCTGGAACCTTGTTCCAGCGCGGCGGCCAGGCGCAAGGCGTCCGTCTCCGTACAGCCAACGGTACTGACGGCCACCACCTGCGGTTTGCCCTCGGTGAGCGTGCCGGTTTTATCAAAGACAAGGGTGTCCAGCGTGCTTGCCCGTTGCAGGGCGTCAGCATCACGGACCAGTACGCCAAATTCGGCGGCGCGTCCGACGCCAGAGATAATCGACATCGGCGTGGCCAGGCCAAGGGCACAAGGGCAGGCGATGATCAGCACCGTGGTGGCGATCACCAGGGTGTAGACAATCTGCGGCGCCGGGCCGAAGAAATACCAGATCGCCGCGCTCAGCAGGGCAATACCGACGACCACCGGCACAAAAATGGCGGAGATTTTATCGGCAAGCTGACCAATCTCCGGCTTACTGCTCTGCGCCTGGCGGACCATGCGAATGATGCGTGACAGCGTGGTATGGCTCCCGACCGCGCTGGCGCGGAACAGTACGCTGCCGTCCTGTACCACCGTACCCGCATGCACCGCATCGCCCTGAGATTTCTGCTGGGGTATCGGCTCGCCGGTCAGCATCGCTTCATCCAGCCAGGCATCGCCCTGGGTGATTTCACCGTCGACGGGCACGCGGTCGCCGGTGGTCAGGCGCAGCGTCATTCCCGGCTGTACCTCTGAGAGCGGAACGCTTTTTTCCCCGTCGTCCGTGACCACGCGGGCCGTCGGCGGGGTTAAATCGAGTAATCTTTCCAGCGCTTTCGACGAGCGCTGACGCGCGCGGGCTTCGAGCATATGGCCTAAGTTAATCAGACCGATAATCATCGCACTCGCTTCATAATAGAGATGGCGCGCCTCCATCGGGAACCACTGCGGCCAGACGTTCACGCTCATCGAATACAGCCACGCCGCGCCGGTACCGAGCGCGACCAGCGTGTCCATCGTCGCGGTGCGGTTTTTCAGGCTCTTCCAGGCGCTGGTATAGAAATGTCCGCCAGCAAACACCATCACCGCAAGGGTAATCAGACCAATCACCAGCCACAGGGTGCGGTTGTCAGCGGTGACCATCATGTTGTCACCCATCATGCCCCACACCATCACCGGAATACCGACCAGCAGGGCGACAATCGCCTGCCAGCGGAAACGCTTCATAGTGGCGACAGCCGTTTCCTGCTGGCGCTCGCGGCGCTCGGCATCATCTTCGATGGCCTCCGCCCCGTAGCCCGCTTTCTCCACGGCCTGCACTAACTCTGCGGCGGAGGCGCTGCCCATCACCAGCGCAGTACGCTCCGCCAGGTTTACCCGTGCCTGTGCGACGCCCGGTACCGCCTGTAAGGCGTTTTGTACCCGGGAGACGCAGCTGGCGCAGCTCATGCCGTTGATCAGCAGCTGTTGGCTGTCATCAATATCATCAGCTACCGGAAGCTCAGGAGTGGCCGCTGTCAGTGCTTCCGACGGGGATGATGACTCTGCCAGCGGTTTAGCCTTTGGGTGGCTTAACTCCGCCCCGTAACCGGCCTGTTTAATGGTATCAATCAGCGCGTCGGCGCTGGCGCTGCCGGTCACGGCGGCATGATCGATACTCACCTCAGCGCTTTCCACGTCAGGACGCTGCTCCAGGCTTTCTTTAACGCGTTTGACACAGTGGCCGCAGGAGAGGCCGTCCAGTGTCAGGTCAATAGTGTGAGACATAACAAAACTCCCGTATAATGTTCTGGTCAATTGTTGACCTTCACTCTGCTTTTCGCTAACTGTTATGAAGGTTAAACCTTCCATCAAGGGGAAGGTCAAGGGGGAAATGTGAATATCAGCGATGTTGCGAAAAAAACCGGCTTAACCAGCAAAGCGATTCGCTTTTATGAGGAAAAAGGGCTGGTGACGCCACCGTTGCGCAGTGAAAACGGCTACCGCAGCTATACGCAGCTGCATCTTGATGAACTGACGTTACTGCGCCAGGCAAGACAGGTAGGATTTAACCTTGAAGAGTGCGGCGAGCTGGTTAACCTGTTTAACGATCCGAAACGCCACAGTGCCGACGTGAAAAAACGTACGCTGGAAAAAGTGGCGGAGATCGAACGCCATATCATCGAATTACAGGCGATGCGTGAGCAACTGTTACAGCTGGCAGAATCCTGCCCGGGAGATGACAGCGCCGAGTGCCCGATTATCGACAATCTTTCCGGCTGCTGCCACCGTAAAACCCACGCCTAACAGGCTTTAACCCGCAGGGTAATGCCTTCCACCGCAATGACCTCAACCCGCGTGCCGGCGCTGAGGTCATCGTCGGCCACCACCGGCCACGAACTGTCCCCCACGCGCATATGACCGCGTCCGTTGATCAGCGCGTTATCAAGCGTAAAGCGTCTACCCACGATCTGCTGCCCACGCTGGTTGAGGTGCGCGTCGACCGGCTTCTGCGCCTTCACCCGTTTGTTCAGCCAGCGCCACCACAGCCAGGCGGCCAGCAGCGTCAGCACGGCAAACAGCGCGCCCTGCCACTCCCAGCCGACAGGCAGCAGCCAGACGACCAGCCCGGTAATCACCGCGGCAACCCCGCTCCACAGCAGATAACCGTTGCCGCCAAGCATCTCAGCGGCCAGCAGTAAACCGCCAAGGCTTAGCCAGAACGCATGAGGATGTGCAACGATGAGCTCAATCATTTTTTACGCTCGTTTCCGCCGTCTTTGATCAACTCGGCAATTCCGGCGATAGATCCCATCAGACTGCTGGCATCCAGCGGCATCATTACCACCTTGCTGTTGTTCGCGGAGCCGATCTCCTTTAGCGCATCGGTATATTTTTGCGCGACGAAGTAGTTCACGGCCTGGATATCCCCGGCGGCAATCGCCTCGGAGACCATTTGCGTCGCGCGGGCTTCCGCTTCTGCCGAACGTTCACGCGCTTCCGCCTGGAGGAAGGCAGACTGACGGTCGCCCTCGGCTTTCAGGATCTGCGACTGTTTTTCCCCTTCCGCTTTCAGGATTTCAGCCTGACGCACCCCTTCGGCTTCAAGAATATAGGCACGCTTGGTACGCTCGGCCTTCATCTGCGCGTTCATGGAAGCAATCAGCTCTGCCGGTGGGCGCACGTCGCGGATCTCAATGCGTGTCACTTTGATCCCCCACGGATTGGTGGCTTCATCCACAATGTGCAGCAGGCGGGTATTAATGCTGTCGCGCTGGGAGAGCATTTCGTCCAGCTCCATTGAGCCAAGCACGGTACGGATGTTGGTCATGGTCAGGTTGACGATCGCCAGCTCCAGGTTGCTCACCTCATAGGCCGCTTTCGGCGCATCAATCACCTGAATAAAGCACACCGCATCGATGGTGACGTTGGCGTTATCCTTGGAGATGACTTCCTGGGAAGGGATATCCAGCACCTGCTCCATCATATTGATCTTACGCCCAATTCTGTCCATGAACGGGACGATCAGGCTTAAACCCGGCTGAAGAGTATTGGTGTAGCGACCGAAGCGTTCGACGGTCCACTGGTAACCCTGCGGGACAATTTTGACGCCTGCGCCCACGATAACCAGCGCAACGAAAATAAGGACAGGAACAACGATGAGCATAAAAACCTCCTGTTTTGCATGCCGTAACGAGAAAAATTGCGTATTTGTTGAACGTAAGTATATCGGCTAACGAACAGGATTTCGCCCCTGTAAAGAGGTGGGAACCGGACTGGCAGAAATAAAACGCCCCGTTCGGGATGCGGGGCGCAAAGCGTTACTTTTCAGACCAGGTATAGCTGAAGTCAGTGATAAACCCATCCCCGGCGTCAGCGATAGCTTTTGATAAGCCCTGATAGTATTTTTCCAGGCCGATGGCCTCTATCTGCTGGATCTGCTCGCGAACGGGAGCGCAGAACAATACCGCATTGCCCGCCCCGACACGTTTGTTGTTCGGCGGCAGATCGCCGGTAATCGCCTTAAACCAGGTTCTGATCCCTTGCTTTAAGCTGTGCGGCGCTTTTGTAAGATCCTCCTGGCCGGTCAGCACCTGTAGGGTAGGGAATTCATTAGCATTGACGGCGGTTTTCATACGCGCAAAGAACGCGGTAAAAAGCTCAAAAGAGCCGAGATCTGTGACGCGAGGCTTGGTGGTTTTTCCGTTTTTATTGCCCATTTTTCCGGCAGGGGCTGTAGGCGCCGGAACCACATTGACCTTATGCAGATCCAGACCAAACAGCAGATTGCAGTGCGCCCGGCGCTCTTTAAGCGGGTAGGACATCAGCACGTCAATAAACGCCGTCGCCTTCACATCGGCCAGATCATGGTTAATCAGCCATTGCGAGCGGGCAAATTCCGCGGGGGAAACGAACCAGTCCGGCACCTCAGTAAAGCGTCTGGATTTACCCTTGCCGTCAAATTCGAGAAAGTACGCTCCATCATCGAAAGCAAAATAGCAGTTTTTAAAGCTACCGATTGTGGTGTTAACGATGAGCGCCTTCTTAACAAAATCGACCACCTCTGCACCCATGACAAAACGCGTGAGTTCAGAAGAATTGATGACTTCCATTAATGTTTCCACATCAGGAACACCAGGCTTCAGGGAAGAGAACTCATAAAAGATATGTGTCATGTTGCTGACTTCCTGTAGTTATAGAGGTGACAATTAGCGAGCAAAAAGTTTAACACTTGCTATAGGTTAAGGCTATTCGCGCTGCGTAGCGGAAAGGATTATGCTAAAGGCTGTTCTTATTACAGCGGTTAACGGAATCGGAATGAATAATAAAAAAAATCTTCTGGATATCAGGGATGTTGGCTTTCGTGTGGGTGATAACACCATCCTTCAGCACGTCGATTTTTGTCTCTCTCCGGGCGAATTTAAACTGATAACTGGCCCCTCCGGCTGCGGCAAAAGCACCCTCCTGAAAATTGTGGCTTCGCTACTGAGCCCAACGGAGGGAACCATCCTGTTTGCAGGAAAAGATATCGCCACGCTTTCACCGGAAAGCTATCGCCAGCAGGTGTCATACTGCGTGCAAACGCCGTCCCTGTTTGGCGACACGGTGTACGACAATCTGGTTTTCCCCTGGCACATCCGCAACCAAACGCCTGATCCGAAAAAGTTTACCGACGATCTGACCCGGTTCGGGCTTTCGCCGGAGACGCTGACCAAATCGATCGCCGAACTGTCGGGAGGGGAAAAGCAGCGCGTCTCGCTGATCCGTAACCTGCAATTCTTGCCGAAGGCGCTGTTGCTGGACGAAATCACCAGCGCGCTGGATGACGCTAACAAGCGCAACGTCAATGACATTATCCATCGCTACGCCCGGGAGCAGAATATTGCCGTGCTGTGGGTGACGCATGATTCAAATGAAATTACCCATGCGGATGATGTCATCACGCTCAGGCCGCAGGGCGGGAAAATGGAGGAGGCTCATCGTGGGTGAACATAACATAACCAACGAATCGCTGGCGCTGTCGATGGTCCTGGTGCTGGTGGCGATTGTGGTCAGCTACCGGGAAAAGCTGGGGCTGGAAAAAGATATTCTTTGGAGTATCGCCCGCGCGGTCATTCAGCTCATCATCGTCGGCTATGTGCTGAAATACATCTTCAACGTCAATCATGCCGTGCTGACCCTGTTGATGGTGCTGTTTATCTGCTTTAACGCGGCATGGAACGCGCAGAAACGCAGTAAATACATCGATAAAGCGTTCATTTCGTCGTTGATCGCCATCACTACCGGGACCGCGTTAACGCTGGCGGTACTGGTACTCTCCGGCTCGATAGAATTTACGCCGATGCAGGTGATCCCCATTTCCGGGATGATTGCGGGCAATGCGATGGTGGCGGTCGGGTTGTGCTACAACAATCTGGGGCAACGGTTCAGCAGTGAACAGCAGCAGCTTCAGGAGAAGCTAAGCCTGGGCGCGACGCCGAAGGTGGCCTCGGCGCGGTTGATCCGCGACAGCATTCGCTCTTCGCTGATCCCAACGGTGGATTCCGCCAAAACGGTGGGTCTGGTGAGCCTGCCGGGCATGATGTCGGGGCTGATTTTTGCCGGTATCGATCCGGTAAAAGCGATTAAGTACCAGATTATGGTGACGTTTATGCTGCTCTCTACGGCGAGCCTGTCCACCATCATTGCCTGCTACCTGACCTATCGGAAGTTTTACAACGCGCGCCACCAGCTGGTGGTGACGCAGTTGAAAAAGACGGGGTAATATCGGCTTTTGTAGGCCCGGTAAGCGTTAGCGCCACCGGGCATTTTTTTGCTAGTAGAGCAACGCGTACAGCTGACGACGATATTTCGACGCCAGCGCGTCACCGGTACCCAGCGCGGCCAGGATCTCCTGGAACATCTTCCGCGCCTGTCCGTCTGCGGCGCCCAGGTCCTTCTGAAGATGGCTAAACAGCAGCTCCAGCGCCTCTTCGTTACGCCCCACCTGATGAAGCTGAAGCGCCAGCTGGCTTGCCAGCGCGGCATCCTGCGGGTTGTCCGCAACCTGCTGCTGAAGCTGCTGAATTTCAGGGGTATCGGCCGCCTGTTTCAGCAGGTCAATCTGCGCCACCAGACCCTGATAACGGGTATCCTGATCCTGCATCGGCACCGTTTTCAGCACGGCTTCCGCGTCTTCAGGGCGGTGCAGCGCAATCTGGGTCTCTGCCAGCAGCAGACCAATCTGGCTGTTCTGGTTCGACAGCTGCCACGCGTCTTTTAACAGCGGCAGCGCCTCGTCGTACTTACCTTCCTGCATCAGCGCCATGGCTTCCTGCGCTTTCAGCTCTTCTTCGCGCGGCAGAACTTTATCCAGCAGGGCGCGGATCGCCTCTTCCGGCTGCGGCCCCTGGAAGCCATCCACCGGCTGACCGTTCTGGAACAGGTAGACGGTTGGGATCGCGCGCAGGCCAAACTGGGAAGCCACCATTGGTTCGGCGTCACAATCCAGCTTCGCCAGAATGAACTGACCGTTGTACTGCGCGGCAAGGCTTTCCAGGACCGGCGTCAGTTGCAGGCAGTGTTGGCTGCGTTCAGACCAGAAGTAGAACAGCACCGGTTTAGTCATTGACTGTTCGAGCGTCTGTTGCAGGTTAGCTTCAGTTATGTTGACGATATTCTGTACGGACATGCGGCATTCTCTTTTATCGGTTTACTCTTTACATGGGGGTAAGCGTCGTCGCTTCAACTCAACCCTGCAAAATTTTGTCCATCATCCGCCCCGGCAGCAGGCGTTTCAACCAGCCGACGGCATGGGTTACCAGCGTGACCGGATAGCGCATTTTAGGGGTATCGCTCTCAAACGCGTGGCGCACTTTGGCAACGACGGCTTCTGGCCCAAGCGTAAAACGCGCCGCGATGCCGGGGTTTTCGACCGGTTTGTCCGCCTGCGTCTGGTTAACGTTTTCCGTAAAGCGGGTGCGGATCGGGCCCGGTTCAATCAGGCTGACCTTAATACCGCTGTGGCGCAGCTCCATGCGCAACGCATCGGACCAGGCTTCAAGCGCATATTTGCTGGCGGCGTAAGCCCCGCGGCCCGGCGTGGAGATCAGGCCCATGACCGAGGAGGTCATCACGATGCGCCCTTCGCCGTGCGGCAGCATGGCGGGGAGAAGGCGCATGGTAAGCTGATGCGCCCCGAAAAAGTTTGCGGAGAACTGCTGCTCCAGCTGTTCCCGTGAGAGAGTCTGTAGCGGGCCGTACACGCCGTAGCCCGCATTGTTGAAGAGACCGTAAAGACGGTTGTTGGTCAGGGCGATAACCTCATCGGCGGCCTGCTCTACGCTCTCTGGCGAATCGAGATCCAGCAGAATGCCGGTAAATCCCAGCCCTCGCATGCGTTCGACATCCTCGGGTTTGCGGCAGGCTGCCAGTACCCAAAACCCCTGACGTTTCAGTTCAAGGGCGCTTTCAAGGCCAATTCCGCTGGAACATCCTGTTATTAAGACCGATTTTTGCATAACTTTACCTGTCAGGTTCTCAGCTGTTTGACGAGTCATGTTTTACTAAAGGAGCCAGCCGGGTTGCCATCCAGTCGGCAATGAACGGCTGGGCATCGCGATTGGGGTGAATGCCATCATCCTGCATCCACTGGGGTTTCAGATAGACCTCTTCCATGAAAAATGGCAGCAGCGGAATATCAAACTCTTTGGCAAGCTTAGGATAGATCGCGCTAAACGCCTCATTATACCGACGGCCGTAGTTGGCGGGCAGGCGAATTTGCATCAGCAGCGGCTGGGCATTGGCGGCCTTAATGGTCTGCAAAATGGTCCGCAGCGTTTGCTCCGTTTGCTGAGGCTGGAAGCCGCGCAAACCATCATTACCGCCCAGTTCAACCAGCACCCAACGCGGTTGATGCTGCTTAAGCAGGGCAGGCAGGCGCGATAAGCCTTGCTGCGACGTATCGCCGCTGATGCTGCCGTTCACGACAGACGCCCGGGACTGCCATTTATCATTGAGCAGGGCGGGCCAGGCCGCACTGGCGGCCATACGATAGCCCGCACTCAGGCTGTCGCCCAGAATCAATAACGTGTCCGCAGCCGCCGCGCGGAAGGTCATCAGCATCAAAAACAGGAAGGGCAAATGCCAGCGGAAAACATTGTTGAAGTTCATCGTCTTAAGAAGTCCGTCGGTCAGGGAGAACACGAGCTTTCCATCCTCACCGGAGTTGAACTCGTTGTCAAACGTGCCGAAACCATCGCCCTGATTGGTGAATCCGGTTCCGGTAAGTCCACGCTGCTGGCCATTCTCGCCGGTCTGGACGATGGCAGCAGTGGGGAAGTGAACCTGGTCGGCCAGCCCCTCCACGCGCTTGATGAAGAGGCCCGCGCCGCGCTGCGTGCCCGGCATATCGGGTTTGTCTTTCAGTCATTCATGCTGATCCCGACGCTGAACGCGCTGGAAAACGTTGAGCTGCCCGGCCTGCTGCGTGGTGATAATACCCGTGAAAGCCGCGATCACGCCAGGGCGTTGCTGGAACAGCTGGGGCTGGGAAAACGTCTCGACCACCTTCCGGCACAGCTTTCCGGCGGTGAGCAGCAGCGCGTGGCGCTGGCCCGGGCGTTTAACGGGCGCCCTGAAGTGCTGTTTGCCGATGAGCCAACGGGCAATCTCGACCGTAAAACCGGGGACAAAATTGCCGATCTGCTGTTTTCCCTCAACCGCGAGCACGGCACCACGCTGATTCTGGTTACCCACGATCCGCAGCTGGCCGCCCGCTGCGACCGCCGCCTGCGGCTGGTGAACGGTATTCTTCAGGAGGAAGCATGATTGCCCGCTGGTTCTGGCGCGAGTGGCGCTCGCCCTCGCTGCTGATTGTCTGGCTGGCGTTGAGCCTGGCGGTGGCCTGCGTGCTGGCGCTCGGTAGCGTCAGCGATCGTATGGAGAAAGGGCTTAGCCAGCAGAGTCGGGAATTTATGGCCGGGGACCGGGCTCTGCAAAGTTCTCGCCCCGTGCCGCCGGGCTGGATTGAGGAAGCGCGCAAAGAGGGGCTGAAGGTAGGGGAGCAGATCACCTTTCAGACTATGACCTTTGCGGGCGACACGCCGCAGCTTGCAAGCGTAAAAGCCGTGGATGACATCTACCCGATGTACGGTGACTTACAAACCAGCCCGCCGGGGCTAAAACCGACGGCCGGTACGGTCCTGCTGGCATCGCGACTGATGGCGCTGCTGAACCTGAAACCCGGCGACAGTATCGACGTCGGCGACGCGACACTCAAAATTGCCGGGGAAGTGGTGCAGGAGCCCGACTCTGGATTTAATCCGTTCCAGCTTGCGCCGCGCCTGCTGATGAACAGCGCTGATGTGGCGAAAACCAACGCCGTCCAGCCGGGAAGCCGTGTCACCTGGCGGTATAAGTTTGGCGGGACGCCTGCGCAGCTGGAGGCGTACGAAAAATGGCTCCTGCCGCAGCTCAAGCCGGAACACCGCTGGTACGGGCTGGAGCAGGATGACGGGGCGCTCGGCAAATCCCTCGAACGTTCCCAGCAGTTCCTGCTGCTGTCGGCGCTGTTAACTCTGCTGCTTGCCATTGCGGCGGTTGCCGTGGCGATGGGGCACTACTGCCGCAGCCGTTACGATCTGGCGGCGATCCTCAAAACCCTCGGCGCGGGCCGCGCGCAGCTGCGCAAGCTGATTGTCGGCCAGTGGCTGATGGTGCTGGCGTTGTCGGCTCTGACCGGCGGGGCGATAGGGCTGCTGTTTGAAAAGCTGCTGATGGTGCTGCTCAAACCGGTACTCCCCGCCGCATTACCGCCTGCCAGCCTCTGGCCGTGGCTGTGGGCCATCGGCGCGATGACGACGATCTCCCTGCTGGTAGGGTTACGCCCGTACCGGCTGCTGCTCGCCACCCAGCCGCTGCGCGTGCTGCGCCGCGATGTGGTGGCCAGCCTCTGGCCGCTGAAGTTCTACCTGCCGGTGATTATTGCGGTGGCGGTCGGGCTGTTGGCCTGGCTGATGGGCGGCAGTACGTTGCTGTGGGCGGTGCTGGCGGGCGCGGTGGTGCTGGCGCTGCTGTGCGGCGTAGTGGGCTGGATACTGCTTAATGTCCTGAGAAAGCTGACAGTTAAATCACTCCCCATACGGTTAGCGGTTAACCGACTGCTGCACCAGCCGTGGTCTACCCTCAGCCAGCTCTCGGCATTTTCGCTGTCGTTTATGCTGCTGGCGCTTCTGCTGGTGCTGCGCGGGGATCTGCTGGATCGCTGGCAGCAACAGCTTCCGCCGGAAAGCCCGAACTATTTCCTGATCAACATTGCTCCCGAACAGGTGACGCCGCTGAAGGGTTTCCTGTCTGAGCATCACATTATTCCGGAATCGTTCTATCCGATCGTGCGCGCCCGCCTGACGCAGATCAACGGCCAGTCGACGGAGGGAAATAAGGATGAATCGCTCAATCGCGAACTCAACCTGACCTGGCAGGCGAAACGTCCGGACCATAACCCGATCGTTGCCGGCACCTGGCCGCCGAAAGCGGGGGAAGTGTCGATGGAGGAGGGGCTGGCAACACGGCTGAACGTGAACCTCGGCGACAGCGTGACCTTCACCGGTGATACCCAGGATTTCACCGCCAAAGTTACCAGCCTGCGTAAGGTGGACTGGGAAAGCCTGCGACCAAACTTCTTCTTCATCTTCCCGCCGGGTGCGCTGGACGGACAGCCCCAGAGCTGGCTCACCAGCTTCCGCTGGGAAAACGGCAACGGCATGCTGACGCAGCTTAACCGGGAATTTCCGACGGTGAGCCTGCTGGATATCGGCGCGCTCCTCAAACAGGTCGGGCAGGTGCTGGAGCAGGTGAGCCGCGCGCTGGAGGTGATGGTAGTGCTGGTGACCGTCTGCGGTGTGCTGTTGCTGCTGGCGCAGGTGCAGGTGGGCATGCGTCAGCGTCATCAGGAGCTGGTGGTCTACCGCACGCTGGGAGCAAGTAAACGGCTGCTGCGCGCCACGCTGTGGAGCGAATTTGCCCTGCTCGGTCTGGTGGCGGGCCTGGTGGCGGCCATCGGGGCGGAAACCGCGCTGGCGGTACTCCAGAGCAAAGTCTTCGACTTCCCGTGGGAGCCCGACTGGCGGCTGTGGCTCACGCTGCCCGTCTGCGGCGCCGTGCTGCTGTCCCTGTGCGGCGGCTGGCTCGGAACCCGGCTGTTGAAAGGTAAAGCGCTATTCCGCCAGTTTGTCAGCTAGTTTACTGATGTGATGATGACGCACCGGCATTTCTGCTGGTTCGTCATCGCTTAACGGCACAAATCGTTAATGCCCCTGCATTTAGTAGCACAAAACATTAAAAACCCGCCCACACAGCCCGAATTTTTCCGGTTAATATTCACCAGCTAAATATTTAGCAGCGTGTCTATCAAGGAAAAAGAATGACTATAAGAAAAACAGCGCTGGCGACAACGATCGGCGCAGCAGTGGCATTGGCTTCTTTCGCATCTCAGGCGGAAATCACCCTTCTGAAACAGGATCCGCAGGCGGGTAACCCGCTGAGCCGCCTGAACTTCACCGTTGGCGGCAGTATTCGTCCTCAGTTCCAGAATATGACCGGTGATGACGGCAAAAACAGCTACAAGCGCAACGGCTTTGACGGCGGCACCCGCTTCCGTTTCGCTGCGGATTACTACCTGTTCGATGACATCAGCTGGATCAGCTACTACGAGCTGGGTGTGAACATTCCGGCGCAGTTCAACTGGGATCATCACTACGCCGACGGCGCGCACGACACCTCTCGTCGTATGCTCTACACCGGTCTGAAGAGCGACACCTGGGGTACGCTGACCTTCGGCCAGCAGAACAGCGTGTACTATGACGTAGTGGGCGCAAAAACCGATATCTGGGACTACGACATGATTGGTCAGGCGCCAGGTAACGGGATCAACGGCGACTATGACGGCTCTTACCGTTCACGCCAGATGCTGAAGTACAAGAAAACCGTGGGCGATGCTGACATCTACGCCTCTTACCTGTTTGAAGACAGCGAATACCTGCCGGGCAACGGCCTGCGTTACAAACGTAAAGGCGGCGGTTCACTGGGTATCGATTATCACCTGACTACCGATCTGACCTGGGGCGCAGCGTGGAACTACACCCGCGCGGACATGCGTAACCCGGACAACGGCGACAGCAAATCCTACGACCAGAACATCCTTGGTACCGCCCTGAGCTGGACGCCGGATAACTGGACCTTCTCCGCAGGCGGCGGCTGGTATCAGAACTTCCTGACCACCAAAAAAGTGTCCGTTAACGACTACTTCGCCGGTGATGCATGGGGTATTGAATACTTTGCGGGTTACAAGTTCCCGGTTGGTCAGTATGCGGTGAAATCCATCCAGCCGTACTTCATGGGCGACCGTATTGAGTACGTGAATGGCCGTAACTACCAGCGCATCGACAACGGTGTGGGTATCAGCTTCCAGCTGGATTACGGTTTCCGCGTGGATTACGAACACGTGTTCACCTCCAGCACCGACAACCTGGGCGATATGAACCTGGTGCGTCTGCGTTACGACTTCTAAGTGGTTTGTTCCCCGGTGGCGCTGCGCTTACCGGGGCTACAAAAGTACGCGTAGGTCGGGTAAGGCGTAGCCGCCACCCGGCTTTTTTCAGCGATCGAGCCACTCAGCAATTTCTTCGTACGTCCCGCGATACACAATCTTCTCCGCCTTTTTCTCCAGCTGATAGCCGTACATCGGGTCGTAATAGTCCTTCAGCAACGGCACAAGCCAGCTGAAGTGCGCGTCAGTGCTGCCAGTACGCTGTTGCTCGACAAGCGCGGCATCCAGCAGGGCGGTAAATTCCGCAAAGCGTTGCAGCCCCAGACGGCGACGAATGGCGTACAGGCCGTGATGCAGATATTCGCTGTACGCTTTCCAGCCCGCCTCTTCACCGTAGGCGGCAGAAAAGTCGGCCCACATGTGGACGAAATACTCTTCGCGCAGGCGCTCAAGACGGATCTCAAACGGATCCTCGACCACTACGACAGGCGCTTCAGCCATGCGGTCGCGCAGGCACTCCGGCAGGTGGTTAGAGCCAATCATCCGGCCCTCGTCTTCAAGCACCCAGCGCGCGGCGTCTTTTTTCAATAGCTCAACCGCAAGGTGATTCTCGAAGCTCGCCTGAGAAAGCTGCGGGGTGAGCGTGCGGCCAAACGACGAGCCGCGATGGTGCGCCAGCCCTTCCAGATCGATGCCCTGCGCATGCTTCTTAACCAGCAGCGTTTTACCGTTACCGGTACAGCCGCCGATAAGCACCATCGGCTTTTGTGACTGCTCAATGGTCACCTGAATCGCCGTCTGACGCAGGGCCTTATAGCCGCCGCGGATCAGCGGGTAGTCGATGCCCGCCTCTTTCAGCCAGGCCTGGGAGATGTGTGAGCGCTGGCCACCGCGCGCGCAGCAAAGGTAGCCCTCAGGATGGGCAAGGCTGGCTTCCCGCCAGGCGCTGATGCGCGCCTCGCGCGTCTCGCCGTTGACCAGGCTATGGCCGAGCGCCAGCGCGGCGTCCGGACCCTGGCGTTTATAGCAGGTGCCGACGGCGGCACGCTCGTCGTCGTTCATTAAGGGCAGGTTGAGTGCGGCGGGCATCGCACCCTGGGCAAATTCGATCGGCGCGCGAACGTCGATTAAAGGGGTATCGGACGCGAGGATCGCGCGATAGTCCGTTCCATCGTTCATGGTGGTTCCAGAAGAAAACTGAGCAGCAATGGGCGGGGATTGTACGCCGGGGAAGGGGAAGGTCAACTCCCCGGCGAGGGATACTTACTTCAGTTTTGACTGCGCCCAGACAATACCGCTCGCATATTCTGGCGGCAGCAGGGGAACAATCGCTTCCAGCGTGGCGCTCAGACGGTCCGTGTCGGTATCGTTCAGGTTCAGATGGCCGACCTTACGCCCCGGACGCACCTCTTTGTCGTACCAGTGCAGGTGCACCAGCGGCAGCTTCAGCCAGTTGTAGTTCAGATCGGTGCCGATCAGGTTGATCATCACCGACGGGCTGGTCACCACCGGCTGCGGCAGCGGCAGATCGGTGATGGCGCGCAGGTGCAGCTCGAACTGGCTGATGGAGGCGCCGTTTTGCGTCCAGTGGCCGCTGTTGTGCACGCGCGGCGCAAGTTCGTTGATCAGCAGACCCGACGGCGTGACGAAACACTCCATCGCCATCACGCCCACATAGCCCAGCTCATGCATAATGGCAGAGAGCATCTCTTCCGCCTGCGCCTGCTGGTCAGCATTGGCGTGCGGGAAGGCGACGCTGGTGCGCAGAATCCCGTCCTGATGCAGGTTATGCGTTAGCGGGTAAAAAACGGTGTGCCCGTCATGCCCGCGCGCGCCAACCAGCGACACTTCACCGCTAAAGTTAATGCCCTGCTCAACAATGCACTCGCCGTAGCAGTCGTCCGGCAGCTCGGCGGTGTCGTTCGCGCGCAGGCGCCACTGCCCGCGGCCGTCGTAGCCGCCGACGCGACGCTTCACAATCGCCAGGTCTCCCAGCATCGCAAAGACGTCATCCCACTCGCGCTTATCGGAAAGCAGCTGCCACGGCGCGGTCGCGAGGCCGAGCTTGTCGAAAAGCTGTTTTTGCGTGAGACGGTCGGCAATGATCGGAAAGACGTCGCGGTTCACAAAGGCGTTATGGCGCGCCAGCTCGCGGGTCAGGGCGGTTTCCGGCCAGCGTTCAATTTCGGCGGTGATCACGCTCTGATGGAACGGCACGGCTTCCGGCTCGGCATCCAGCCCGACGGGCCAGACGGCAATACCCAGCGGCTCACCGGCCTGACGCAGCATCCGGCCAAGCTGACCATTACCAAGAACGCAAACCTGCTTCATGCTGCACCCCGCGGATCCGGGTTATCCAGCACCTCATCGGTCTGGGCTTTACGCCACTCCGCCAGACGCTGATGCAACTCTTTATCATGCGTCGCCAGGATCTGCGCGGCCAGCAGGGCGGCATTTGCCGCACCTGCTTTACCAATCGCCAGGGTACCGACAGGAATACCGCGCGGCATCTGGACGATAGAGTAAAGGCTATCCACCCCGCTTAACGCGGCGCTTTGCACGGGAACACCCAGTACCGGCACCAGCGTTTTGGCGGCAATCATGCCCGGCAGATGTGCTGCGCCGCCCGCACCGGCAATGATCACCTCGTAACCGTTCTCTTCGGCGCTTTCGGCGAAGCTGAACAGTTTATCCGGCGTACGGTGCGCGGAAACCACTTCGACGTGGTGCGGAACATTCAGGATTTCAAAGATTTCGGCGGCGAACTGCATGGTAGCCCAGTCGCTTTTGGACCCCATCACGATGGCGACACGCGCCGGATTATTGCGGGAAGACATGCGTCTTAAAACTCCTGTGGTGCGGAACACACTGCTTTCGAGGGCACAGAGAATAGCATGTAATACCGGCAAGGAAAACGGTTGCGTGGTCGGGAAATGAGCGAAAAGACGGGGAGGCGTTAAAACGGGAAGGCGATCAGTTCGACACCTTCCGGCGTAACTTTGACCATCGATCCTTCGCTGTGCCAGGCGCCTAAAACCACGCGATGGGCGGGCTCGCCGTTGGCGATAAGGGAATGCACATCGGGACGATGGGTATGGCCGTGGATCAGCCACTGAACGCGATGCTTCTCCATCACCTTCACCACCGCCTGCGGATTGACGTCCATGATGGTCATCGATTTGCTGCTGTTGGCGGCCTTGCTGCCCGCGCGCATTCTGGCGGCGATGCGGTTGCGGATAAACAGCGGCAGGGCGAGGAACACTTTCTGGATCCACGGGGTGTGAACTTTGGCGCGAAACGCCAGGTAGCCGGTATCGTCAGTGCAGAGCGTGTCGCCGTGCATGATCAGAATATTGCGGCCATAGAGGTTGAGCACCTGCTCTTCCGGCAGCAGCGTCATACCGCTCTCGCGGGCGTAGCGCTGGCCGATCAGGAAATCACGGTTGCCGTGAATGAAATAGCAGGGGACGCCGGAATCCACCAGCACTTTAATGGCCGCAGCTATCTCACGGTGCAGCGGGTTCGGATCGTCGTCGCCTATCCAGGACTCAAACAGGTCGCCCAGAATGTACAGCGCGTCGGCGCTTTTCGCTTCACCGCGTAAAAAACGCAGAAAACCGGCGGTTATCGCCGGTTCTTCTGTTTGCAGATGCAGATCCGCAATAAAGAGTGTCGCCACGAATTACTCGCTGACGGTCACGCTTGTGATCACAACGTCTTCTTTAGGAACGTCCTGGTGCATACCGCTGCGGCCAGTAGAAACGGCTTTGATCTTGTCGACCACGTCCATTCCTTCAACCACTTCTGCGAATACGCAGTAGCCCCAGCCTTGCAGACTTTCGCCAGAGAAGTTCAGGAAGTCGTTGTCCGCTACGTTGATGAAGAACTGTGCGGTCGCAGAGTGTGGCGCCTGAGTACGGGCCATTGCCAGCGTACCACGGGTGTTTTTCAGGCCGTTGTTCGCTTCGTTTTTGATCGCTTCTTTCGTCTCTTTCTGGCGCATGCCAGGCTCGAAACCGCCGCCCTGGATCATAAAGCCGTTGATCACACGGTGGAAAATGGTGTTGTTGTAGAAACCTTCGCGGCAGTAGTCCAGGAAGTTTTTAACTGTTTCAGGCGCTTTGTCATCAAAGGTTTTGATTACGATATCGCCATGATTAGTGTGGAAAGTAACCATTTTTGCATCCTGTTCCGTTATTGTGGTGCGTCGACCCGTGCTCGGGTCACATATAGGGGCTTGTTATAGCATAACCACAGGACACGATCACCTTGCATTGTGTGCTGACCGTACTCCGAATTATGGGTATTATAAGGAACAAACAATCCACACACGTGTTTACATGGAATCTTCGATGTTAAAAATCTTTAATACAATGACGCGCCAAAAAGAGGAATTTAAACCTATCCATGCCGGGGAAGTCGGCATGTACGTGTGTGGTATTACGGTTTATGATCTCTGTCATATCGGCCATGGCCGTACCTTTGTCGCGTTTGACGTGGTGTCTCGCTACCTGCGCTTCCTGGGCTATAACCTGAAGTACGTGCGCAACATCACCGACATCGACGACAAAATCATTAAACGTGCTAATGAAAATGGCGAAAGCTTTGTTGCGCTGGTGGATCGCATGATCGCCGAAATGCACAAGGATTTTGATGCCTTAAATATTCTGCGCCCGGACAGCGAGCCGCGTGCGACCCACCATATCCATGAAATCATTGATATCACCCAAAAGCTGATCGAGCGCGGTCACGCCTATGTGGCGGACAACGGCGACGTGATGTTCTCGGTGCCGACGGACCCAACCTACGGTGCGCTTTCCCGCCAGGATCTGGACCAGCTCCAGGCCGGTGCGCGCGTGGACGTGGTTGACGTGAAGCGTAATCCGATGGACTTCGTGCTGTGGAAGATGTCCAAAGCGGGCGAACCGAGCTGGCCATCCCCGTGGGGCGAAGGGCGTCCGGGCTGGCACATTGAATGTTCCGCGATGAACTGCAAGCAGCTGGGCAACCATTTCGACATCCATGGCGGCGGTTCGGATCTGATGTTCCCGCACCATGAAAACGAAATCGCGCAGTCCACCTGTGCACACGGCGGCGAGTACGTGAACTACTGGATGCACTCCGGGATGGTGATGGTTGACCGCGAGAAGATGTCGAAATCGCTGGGTAACTTCTTCACCGTGCGCGACGTGCTGAAGTATTACGACGCGGAAACCGTGCGCTACTTCCTGATGTCTGGCCACTATCGCAGCCAGCTGAACTACAGCGAAGAGAACCTGAAGCAGGCGCGCGCTGCGCTGGAGCGTCTGTATACCGCCTTGCGCGGCACCGATAAATCTGTTCCGGCCGCAGGCGGTGAGGCGTTCGAGGCCCGCTTCGTTGAGGTCATGAACGACGACTTCAACACCCCGGAAGCCTACTCCGTGCTGTTCGACATGGCGCGTGAGGTGAACCGCCTGAAGTCAGAAGATATGGCGGCGGCCAATGCGCTGGCGTCTCATCTGCGTAAGCTCTCTTCCGTGCTCGGCCTGCTGGAGCAGGAGCCGGACCTGTTCCTGCAAAGCGGCGCGCAGGCGGACGACGGTGAAGTGGCGGAAATTGAAGCACTGATCAAAGCACGTCTCGAAGCGCGTCAGGCGAAAGACTGGGCGGCGGCGGATGCGGCGCGTAACCGTCTGACCGAGATGGGCATTATTCTGGAAGACGGCCCGCAGGGAACCACCTGGCGTCGTAAGTAGGTCCGTAACGCCCGGTGGCGCTAACGCTTACCGGGCCTACAAAATCACGACCGTAGGCCGGGTAAGGCGTAGCCGCCACCCGGCTTTTCTTTTACCTCCGCCTCCACCACAGCAACCCCATCAGCACGACTCCCGGCAGCCACACCCACAGCAGTTCTGAAATGATTACCTGATGCCCGTACGGCGTGGTGTAGCGTGACAGCGCAAACGGCGCGACCTTAATGACCTGCCACGGCGCAAAGAAGCGTTCATCAGACCATGGCCACAGCCAGCCGACGCCTTTCCCGCCTGTCGTTATTGAATCCAGCAGGCTGTGCGACAGCAATGACACGGTTAAAAACAGCCAGCAGCGCGTCAGGCTGGCCCTGAACCAACGTCGGCCTGCCAGCACGCAGAGTATCGGCACCACCAGGGCAAACAGTAGCGAATGAGTGAAACCGCGGTGGCCGAAAATATTCCCGTAGGCAACACCGAATTTAAACGCCAGTACGTCGGCATCGGGCAGCATGGCGAGGACGATCCCGGCAAACAGCAGGCGGGGTGGGATGACTTTAGTTCCGAGCCCTAAGCCCAGACACAGAGGTACGGCAGCGTGGGTGATAATGGTAGGCATTGCATTTATCCATGGCAAATCATGGGAATATAGCAGCAGATCCGCCGCAGCAAACCTGTGCTAAATTCTGATTTTACGCCGATTCCCGCGCGATAAGCTGCCCGGAGAGGGTAATGCGCTGCGTTTGCAGATCCGGCTCTTTCAGCCTGCGGATCATCAGCCCTGCCGCCTGGCGGCCGGTCTCTTCGCTGGCAGACGAAACGTAAGTCAGTGACGGCGACGTGAGATTAATGTGGAGCATATCTTCAAAACCAATCAGCGCCACCTGCTGGGTTAAAAACACGTCTTTACCCACCGTGCGCCCCACCTGGTGAATACCTGAGATTGAACCGATCATCGCGTCCGGTGAATGGCAGAGCAGGGCGGTAATCGTGTTGTTCTTCTCCAGCAGCTGACGAGTCGCCATGGCCGCCGCCTGCGTGTCATCGGTGCAGGCGGGAGAATATTCCTCACGCCAGACCAGGCCGCTCTGCGTCATCGCGCTGCGAAAACCAAGCAGGCGCTGCTCGCGGATACGGCACCCGTCGCGCCCGCCAATGTAGGCGATGTTACGGTGCCCGCGCTCGATAAGATAACGCGCGGCCAGGTTCGCCGCCTGGCGATTATCGCGCATCACCAGGTTGCATTTCTCTTCCAGCAACGACTGCGAAACCGCCACAAGCGGCAGCGGGCAGTGACGAATGTGTTCCGGAAGAGAGGCGGCGCGGGTGTCCGACGCCAGGTAGATGACGCCCGCCACGCCCTGCTGCTTAAATGAGAGCAGGGTACGCTCAAGATGTTCGCCGTCGTTCAGCGGCTGACCGAGAAAAACCATATAACCCTGTTTCTCCAGCTCCTGAACGATGCTCGCCATCACCTTGATGGAAAAGCTGTCGCTGAAGTCGCGCAGGATCAGGCCGATTAAGTTGGAGGTGTTGGCGCGAAGATTGGCAGCGGCGACGTTATGAACATAGCCCAGCGTTGTGATGGCGGCATTGACCTTCCCGATCGTCGCCTCTGAGATCTTCCCTTTCTGGCGCAGCACCAGCGAAACGGTAGAAACCGACACGCCCGCATGCTTTGCGACATCAATAATGCTGACTTTCTTCAAAACCGCTCCCTGAAATTTCCCGATTATCAGCCAGATAAGAGGCGTCCCCCAGCGTACAGGAGACGCCTCCTTCAGGCATCTTATTATTTGCCAATCATCGTGGACATGGTCTGGGCGATAAACTGTGCTCTGGCCCCGAAAATCACCTGTATTCCGTTATCGCCAACGAACACCACGCCGCGCGCGCCAAGCCCGTTCAGCCCGTCCCGGTCCACCGCTTCGCTCTTCGCCACTTCCAGACGCAGACGCGTGATGCAGGAGCCGACGGAATCAATGTTCTGCGCACCGCCCAGCAGGCCGATGATTTCGGTGGCAAGTTCGGAATCGGACTTGTCATTCGCGCTGGCGGTCACTTCGGTGCGGCCCGGCGTTTTCACGTCGAAGCGACGGATCACGAAGCGGAAGGTGAAGTAGTAGATCAATGCCATCGGAATGCCGATGATAATGGCGCTCAGGAAGTTGGTCTGATAGCCGTTAAACGACGGCAGGATCCCGAACGACAGGTAGTCGATAAAGCCCGCCGAGAACGACTTGGCGATGTGCGCATGCAGCAGGTACATGGTCATGTACGCCAGGCCCGCCATGATGGCGTTGAAGACGTAAAGGATCGGCGCCACGAAGATAAAGGTGAACTCTACCGGCTCGGTGATGCCCGTCAGGAAGCAGGTGAGGGCAGCGGAGAACAGAATACCGGCCGCGATTTTCTTATTCTTCGTGTGCGCTTCGTGGTACATCGCCAGACACGCCGCGGGCAGTGCGAACAGCATCAGCGGGAACTCGCCCTGCATGAATTTCCCGGCGTTCTGGTAGGTGTCGCTGCTGAAGGATTTCACTCCCTCTTCCAGCATCTTGAACCAGATGGTCTGGTCACCGTGGATCACCTGACCCGCCTGGGTAGTGTAATCCCCGAACGAATACCAGAAGGAGGGATACCAGATATGGTGCAGGCCGAGCGGGATCAACGCGCGCTCCACCAGCCCGAAGATAAAGGTCGAGGCCGCCTGGTTATCGCCGTTCACCACCACGGACAGGGCGTCGATCCCGGACTGAATATGCTGCCAGACGTACGGCAGCAGCAGGCCGAGCAGGAACGACAGAAACGCCGTCGCAATCGCCACAAAGCGCTTGCCGGAGAAGAAGCCGAGGAACTCCGGCAGCTGCATGGTGTGGAAGCGGTTGTAACACCAGGCCGCAAGAATACCGCAGATCAGGCCGCCAAAGACGCCCATCTGCAACGTCGGAATGCCAACGACCATGGCGTATTTGCCGCCCTGAGAGGCCATTTCCGGCGTGATGCTCAGCACGGTGCTGATGGTGATGTTGGTGACAAACACGGAGACCGCCGCAGAGAGTGCGGCAATGCCGGATTCCGAAGCCAGTCCAACGGCAGAGCCGATGGCGAACAGCATCGGCAGGTTATCAAAGATAACCCCGCCGGCGTTCATCATCAGCGGCAGATGGAACTTATCGCCGAAGGCCAGCAGCAGGCCCGCAGCGGGAAGCAGTGAAATTGGCAGCATTAAGGCGCGACCAATCATCGATAACTTAGACAGCGATTTAACAAACCCTGATATCAGGCTCATGCTGATTTCCCCCGAGTAGCGCTTTTTTCACGCTGTTATTGTAAGTAGAACGTTTTAGTAGAACGTTCTACTTATCGTGGGGAAAGTCTGAAAATCGCGCAACTTAATTTTCACATTTCGCCAGAGGGAATAGTGATTATTTGAAGTTGATCGATAATTAACCGTGATGGGTGTGAGGGGATTGTGAGAGAAATTGCCGGGTGGCGGCTTCGCCTTACCCGGCCTACAAACGGAGACAGTACGTAGGCCCGGTAAGCGCAGCGCCACCGGGCATCAGACAGCTCAGGCCGTCACGGTCACGCTCTGTCCTGCGAAGCTCACGGTCTGACCCGCGACAATTTTGCAGCGCTTGCGGGTTTCCACCGAGCCGTCTACTTTTACCTGCCCGTCGGCGATGACGATCTTCGCCTGCGCGCCGCTTTCGCTCCAGCCTTCCAGCTTCAACAGATCGCACAGCTCAACGTGCGGGTGTTTACCTAAAGAAAAAGTTGCCATGATTACGCGTCCTCTACGTCGTGATACTCCTCGCACGCCTGCAAGGTATTCTGAATCAGTGTTGCTACCGTCATCGGGCCTACGCCGCCCGGGACCGGAGTAATATAGGATGCGCGCGCTGCGGCATCTTCATACACCACGTCGCCGACCACTTTGCCATTTTCCAGACGGTTAATACCCACGTCCACGACGATTGCGCCCTCTTTGATCCACTCGCCCGGAATAAAGCCCGGCTTGCCGACCGCAACGATCAGCAGATCGGCGTTTTCGACGTGGTGACGCAGGTTTTTAGTAAAGCGGTGGGTAACGGTGGTGGTACAGCCCGCCAGCAGCAGCTCCATGCTCATCGGGCGGCCCACGATGTTGGAGGCGCCAATCACCACGGCGTTGAGGCCATAGGTATCGATGTTATAACGCTCCAGCAGCGTCACGATGCCGCGCGGGGTGCACGGACGCAGGCGTGGCGCGCGCTGGCACAGTCGGCCTACGTTATACGGATGGAAACCGTCAACATCTTTGTCTGGCGCGATGCGCTCCAGCACCTTCACGTTGTCAATGCCCGCAGGCAGTGGCAGCTGAACCAGGATGCCGTCGATCTCTTTATCGGCATTCAGAGTGTCGATCAGTTCCAGCAGTTCCGCTTCGCTGGTGGTTTCCGGCAGATCGTAAGAGCGGGAGACGAACCCCACCTCTTCACACGCTTTGCGTTTGCTGCCGACATAAATTTGCGAAGCCGGGTTGCTGCCAACCAGCACAACGGCCAGCCCGGGGGCGCGAAATCCGGCGGCTTTACGCGCCTTCACTTTTTCCGCAACCTCAGAGCGCACCTGCTGCGCAATCGTTTTACCGTCAATAATCTTTGCTGCCATCAGAGAGAAGATTCCGTCTGTAACGTTAGAAAGGAGGGATTGCCTGTATTTTGTCAGAAGCGAGCGCCGCTGTCAGTCACCCTTTACGAGATTTCATCGATGTCCCGCAAAATCCCTTCTCAGGGCATGGTCAATTTCTTAGAGGTGATTAGGATGTGACCTGGCAAAATGGCAGCGTTTTGACATATTACAAAATAAATTCCTGAGCTACTTTGTCCTCTCCGAAATAAGCCTTCAATTTTTTAATTGATCGTATTTCTTATTCCCGAATATGCGCGGGAAGGGTTATTTACATTTTAAAGGAATAGACATGAAACTCAGCAACATTGCTTCTACTGTTATTGCAACTCTGGCCCTGGTCGCGGGTGCCGCTCACGCAGAAGATACTACCACGCCTGTATCTGTAAACGGTGGTACGGTGCATTTTAAAGGTGAATTAGTGAATGCCGCGTGCTCAGTGAATACTGACTCTTCAGAGCAGACGGTTAATCTTGGCCAGTACCGTACCGCGAAATTCACTAAAGTAGGTGACACCACCTCCAATATTCCGTTCACCATCGAACTGAACGACTGCGATCCTGCGGTAGCGAAAACCGCTGCTGTCGCGTTTACCGGCCAGATCGACGCCACCGACAAAACGCTGCTGGCGGTAAGCTCCGGTAATAACGACAACTCCGCGAAGGGCGTGGGTATTGAGATCCTCGACAGCAAATCCTCCACGCTGACCCCGGACGGCGCCACCTTCTCTGCGGCGCAGAACCTGATTGAAGGGACTAACACCCTGAACTTCACCGCGCGCTATAAAGCCACGGCGGCGACCACCGAGCCAGGCCAGGCAAACGCGGACGCAACATTCGTAATGAAATACGAGTAATGCCTGAGTACAGGGATGTGGCTGGCCTCAGGGAAGAGGTCTTTTGATCGCCTATACCGGGAGCGAAGGATGACAAGGACTGGGATACTGCTGTGTGCCCTTGCGATTGCCTCAGCGGTAAACGCACATACCGTGGTCATAGACGGCGGCAAAGTACACCTCAGGGGAGAGCTGGTTAATGGCGGCTGCGCCGTGGCCCCGGACAGCCAGAATATGCGCGTGGATATGGGGCAATACCGCACAAACGCCTTTTCCGGCGTCGGCAGCTTTTCCACGGTTAATGTGCCTTTCACCGTACGTCTGCTGGATTGCAGCGTGGACGTCTCCCGCACCGTGGGGATCCAGTTCCAGGGAGTGACACCGGCAGAAGACCCGCAGGTTTTCCTGGCGACATCGCGGCCGGGGGAAAATGCGGTCAGCAGTGGTGTCGGGCTGGCGCTTTTTGACGAACAGCAACGTCAGATCATCCCGAACGCGACGGCGGTGAGCTGGTTACCCATTGACACCCGCGAGCTGGTATTTCATTTCAGCGCCCGCTACCGGGCAATTTCCGAACACCTTGTACCAGGCACTATTCAGTCGAATGTCTGGTTTACGTTGATTTATCCCTGACGCCTGCGAACTAATTATTAAAGGTACGGTTGTGATGAACACCCTGATTAAACCTGGACTGTTTTTATCTTTTATTTTGATGATGGTTTCTGCCAGCGCGAATGCGTCCGGCGGAATTGCGCTGGGCGCGACGCGCGTTATTTATCCGGCCGATGCCAAACAAACGTCGCTGGCGATCACCAACAGCAATAAACAAGAGCGCTATTTAATTAACGCGTGGATAGAAAATGCCAACGGGCAAAAGGAAAAAACCTTTGCCGTCACGCCGCCGCTGTTTGTCAGCGAGCCGGCCAGCGAAAACACCCTGCGCATTATCTACGCAGGCCCGGCGCTGCCTGCCGATCGCGAATCACTCTTTTACATGAACGTCAAAGCGATTCCCTCCGTCAGCAAAAAACATCAGGACGGCAACAACGTCCTGCAACTGGCTATTCTGTCACGTATCAAGCTGTTTGTTCGCCCGGCTAACCTGGCGATGCCGCCGGAAGAGGCGCTCTCACAGCTGCGCTTTGAGCGCGTCGGCAACCATCTTAAGGTGAGCAATGCCTCGCCGTATTACGTCACGCTGGTCAATCTGAAGCTCGGCGGTCAGACGCTGGATAACCTGATGGTTGCTCCTAAAAGCTCGGCGCAGCAGGTGCTGCCTGCCGCTGCGAGCGGCACGCTCTCCTGGCAGAGTGTGAATGACTATGGCGCCATTACGCCGGCGCGTAGCGTCAGCCTGTGAGCAGAGACAGGGCGATGAACACTCAATGGCGTTACTGCCCGGTTGCGCTGGCACTGATGGCAACGCTCTGGCCACTCGCTGGCTGGGGCGAAAGCTACTTTAACCCGGCGTTTCTCTCCGATGACACGGCGAACGTGGCGGATTTGTCGCGTTTTGAAAAAGGCCACCAGCAGGCACCGGGCGTCTATCGCGTCGATATCTGGCGTAACGATGAGTTTATCGGCACGCAGGACGTGCGGTTTGAGCAAGCTGACAACACGCCGCCGGTCGCGGGCGGTTTGTCGCCGTGCATTACGCGCGCGATGCTCGATCGCTTTGGCGTCAATATCGCCGCCTTCCCGGAACTGAGCAACGTGCAGGGCGATACCTGCGTTCCGCTCACCACGGCTATTCCGGGCAGCGAAACGGCGTTCAACTTCGCCTCGTTGCGCCTGAACGTCAGCCTGCCTCAGGTGGCGATGCAAAACAGCGCCCGCGGGTATATTCCACCTGAACAGTGGGATGAAGGCATCCCCGCCGCGCTGCTGAACTACAGCTTTACCGGCAACCGGGGCAGCGACGACGACAGCTACTATCTGAACCTGCAAAGCGGGTTGAACTATGGCGCCTGGCGATTACGCAATAACGGCGCGTGGCGTTATACCGAAAGCAACGGCCAGCGGCACAGCCGCTGGCAAAATATTGGTACCTGGGCGCAGCGTACGATCATCCCGCTGAAAAGCGAGCTGGTGCTTGGCGACAGCAACACCGGTAACGATGTCTTCGACAGCGTTGGTTTTCGCGGTGGTCGCCTCTATTCGTCCGACAGTATGTACCCGGACAGCCTGCAAGGTTACGCGCCTACCGTGCGCGGAATCGCCCGCACCCCTGCCAAAGTGGTGATCCGCCAGAACGGATACGTGATTTACCAGAGCTATGTGCAGCCGGGGGTTTTTGCGATAACTGATCTTAACCCGACCTCCTCAAGCGGTGACCTGGAGGTGACGGTGGAAGAGAAGGACGGCAGCCAGCAGCGCTACACCGTCCCGTATTCCACCGTTCCGCTGCTCCAGCGTAAAGGACGCTGGAAATACGATCTGGTGGCAGGGGACTATCGCAGCGGCAACAGCGAGCAGGACACGCCGTTCTTTACTCAGGGTACGATGATTGCGGGTCTTGCCGACGGCTACACGCTGTACGGCGGAACGCAGCTGGCCTCGCGCTATACCGCCATCGCCATTGGCGCGGGTAAAAACCTCGGTGACTGGGGGGCGGTTTCACTTGATCTCACCCATGCCCGCAGCCAGCTTGCCGATGACAGCCGCCATGAAGGGCAGTCCCTGCGGTTCCTGTACGCAAAATCCCTTAACGGATTCGGCACCAACTTCCAGCTGCTGGGCTATCGCTACTCGACCAAAGGCTTCTACACCCTCGACGATGTGGCCTGGCGCACAATGGAAGGCTACCAGTATGGCGACGATCAGGACGATGACGGCGTGCCGGACGTGCAGAGCTATCACAACCTGACGCTGAATAAAAAAGGGCGTTTCCAGCTCAATATCTCCCAGTCTCTCGGCGATTACGGCTCGGTGTACGTGTCGGGCAGCCAGCAGAGTTACTGGGGCACCAGCGAATCCAACGTCTGGTATCAGCTTGGCTACGCGGGCGGGGTGAAAGGGGTCAGCTACGCCTTATCCTGGTCGTGGAACAAGGCCGTCGGCATTGACGGAACCGACCGGATCGCCTCGTTCAACGTCTCCGTCCCGTTCAGCCTGTTCACCCGTCACGGCTACCGTCGCGATAACGCGATCGACCGGGCCTATGCCACAGCCTCTGCCAGCCGTAACAGCGACGGTGATACCAGCTGGCAGACCGGGATCAGCGGAACGCTGCTCCAGGATCGTAACCTGAACTACAGCGTCACGCAGGGTCACACCAGCAATAACGGTGCCAGCGGCAGCGCCAGCGCTAACTGGCAGGCGACGTACGGCACGCTGGGCGTGGGCTACAACTACGCCCGGGATCAGCACGACCTCAACTGGCAGCTCTCCGGCGGCGTGGTAGGGCATTCAGACGGCATCACATTCAGTCAGCCGCTGGGCGATACCAACGTCTTGATCAAAGCGCCGGGCGCGTCAGGCGTGAGCGTCGAAAACCAGACCGGCGTCAAAACAGACTGGCGTGGCTATGCGGTGATGCCGTACGCCACGGTGTACCGTTACAACCGCGTGGCGCTCGACACCAACACCATGAGCAACAACACCGACATTGAAAATAACGTTTCCAGCGTCGTGCCGACGAACGGTGCGCTGGTGCGCGCCAGTTTTGACACCCGCATCGGCGTGCGTGCGCTGCTCACCGTGAAGCGTGATAACCAGCCTGTACCGTTTGGGGCGGTGGTGCGTGAGACGCAGAGCGGCGTAACCAGCATGGTGGGAGATGACGGTCAGATTTACCTGAGCGGGCTGCCGCTGAGCGGAGAACTGCTGATTCAGTGGGGAGACGGGAAACAGTCCCAGTGTCGTGCGCCCTACAGCCTGCCAGAACAAAGCCTGCAACAGGCGATCACACTTAAGGGGATCCGCTGTGAATAAAATCCATTATCTGGGGCTATCCCTGCTGGCGTTTTTTCCGCTATCTGAGGCCTTCGCCACGGTCTGCGTCAATGAAAATGGCGTGCCGACGGAGGTGTATTACGACCTGACGGATAAATTTAACAGCTCCAATAACCAGGTGGGGCAGATTGTCACGCTCAGCGAGAAGTCCCAGTGGGTGGGCGTCAACGCCGTCTGCCCTAAGGGAACGTCCGGGAACACCACCAAGCGCAGCTATGTTACCGATTTCCCTGTTACGGGCACCAGCGATGGCTACCAGTATCTGAAGCTAAACGACTATCTGGACGGGGCGATGAAAATCACCGACAGCTACGCTGGCACGTTTTATCCGCCCAAAAGCTACATTCAGATGGGGAGCCACCCGAATGTGTCTAAAAACAAACCGTTTGGCGTACAGGATTCCAGCTTCGTCTTCCGGCTTAAAGTGACCCGACGCTTTATCAATATGGTGGTGATCCCCCGGGCGACCATGTTCCGGGTTTACGTCACCACGACCTCCTCGGATCCGCTCACCACGCCGGTTTATACCATCAGCTACAGCGGGACTATTCAGGTACCTCAGAGCTGTGAAATTAATGCCGGGAATGTGGTGGAGTTCGATTTCGGCGACATCGGCGCCTCCCTGTTCAGTAAAGCAGGCATCGGGAATAAGCCGGAGGGGATCTCAGCGCAAAGCAAAACCATCGGCATCAAATGCACCAACGTCGAGGCGAACGCCATGCTCACGATGCGTGTTGAAGCGGAGAAGGTTTCAGGCAGTGCGCTGGTTTCCGATAACGCGGATGTGGGTTTTGTGATTGCCAACAGTAATGGCGTGCCGCTGACGCCCAACAACCTGACCAGCAAAATCCCGTTCCGTCTGGACGACAGCGCTCAGGCGCAGGTGGGGATCCGCGCGTGGCCCGTCAGCGTAACCGGTAAAAAACCTGCCGAGGGGCGTTTTACCTCTCGCGGCTATTTACGCGTCGACTACGACTAAGGAGCAGGTATGCGAAACGGAATGCGGTATTTAGCCGTCGCGCTCTTTGCGCTTTGCTCCCCTGCACACGCAGAGACGGCGCTTGGGGAAATTAACATTCAGCTCTACGGCAATATCGTGGATTTTACCTGCGTGGCGGAGGGGGACGACAGCAATAAAACCGTCACGCTCGGCACCTGGCCCACGAAACAGCTTCGCACAACGGGGAGCCGGACGCAGCCTGTACCGTTCACCCTGAAGCTGACCGGATGTCCGCCGGGGGCGGCTTCGGTCACATTTACGGGGAAGATGGACGGGCATGATAATAGCCTGCTGGCGCTGAATGATGCCAGCGCGGCCAGCAACGTGGCCGTGGAGATCCTCGACCGGGATAAAACGCGCCTCGCGTTGCAGCAGGCCAGCCAGACGGTGGCGGTAGATGCGCAGGGAAATGCCGAACTGTCGTTTTATGCCAATTATATCGCCACGGCGGATAACCCGCAGCCGGGACGGGCTGACGCCGATGCAACTTTCATGATTAATTATAATTAATCGTATCCACTCTCCCTGTAACGGTTATATGTTGCAGGGAGAGGGTAGGATTACAGTAATTCGTGCGCTTTCGCGTAATCAATTAATTCAACGATACTTTGCACGCCCAGCTTGGAAAAGATATTAGACTTATGGGCGCTAATTGTTTTGTTGCTAAGTAATAATTGATCCGCAATCTCCTTATTAGATAATCCGTTCGCCAGATATCGCAGAACCGTCACTTCACGATTTGATAATGGCATATCCACAGCGGCGCCCGTCCGCGAGCCCAGATGGTTTATAAAACTCAATGTTTCTGAGGGGAAGAAGGAATAGCCCGTCAGGATCATTTCCACCGCGTTATAAATTTCCCCCAGATCTTTTCGCTTACTGACAAAACCATTTGCCCCGGCGCGGATGGCGCGTCCTGCGTAGAAGGCTTCAGATTTCGAAGAGAGGAAAAGAACCTTAATGTCTTTATTTAAGTTCCTGATTCTTTTCAGTAATACGAACCCATCCGTGCCCGTCATTTCAATATCGAGAATGACCAGGTCAATGGGGTGGTTGCGTATACAGTCAAGCACCTCGTGGCTGTCGCCTGACTTCAGTTTGACCTGGATGTTTTTATTTTTCTGTAGCAGGACTTCTATCGACATTCTGACGATAGGGTGTTCGTCCATAATGATAACGGATGCCGGTTTCATTTTTTATGCCTCAGATTGTTAAAAGCGTTATGCTGAGTTTTGTTAAAACTCTCGAAAAGCCGGAAGGATAATTGCGCAGATCCTTGTACGGTAAATGTCCCTGGGAAGAGCGAAAGCATCCTTGTTTACGTAGTGGTGATATCAATGCCTCAGCGCAGTTATCTCATAAGGCTGGTTATGGCAAAATGATTTTTCTTATTCGCGTGTCAAACACGTCTTATTATACCGTTTAAGTATTGTCCGAAAAGCCTGTAAATTAATATCCATATATTGCTGATTATTATGTTCTGGATCTGAATCACTAACTTTTTAAAATTAGCAAAAATGTCCTGATATTGCATTTACCACACACTTTCATCTTTATGTAATAACAAAAAATAAACGATTTTACTGTATGTTAAATGAATGTTAACAGCGAGCAGGCTGTGACAACCAGCATCCCGCCTGCCTGCCATCCCTGAAATCCGCCATTTCGTGCGTCATCTCTCCGTTTCAAACGCCTCCTGGCAAATTGCCGTTCCCAACAACAGAACAGTACTATCTGCTGTTTTCTTCACCTCTCATCGCATTCTTTTACAGGTGAATCGCTTGTTTTTACACCATTATCATCCTGTTAACTGAAGCGCCAGAACCTTAACGCATGGATAAAATCACTCTCGTTGAGCGTACCGGCAGCATTTCGCATGGTTTAAGACCTGGAATTAGGAATAGTTATAAAATCGAAAGTTTTGTTAAAAAACACAAAAATTTAACATACATCCTAAGTAATTTCCTAAAGGTCTTTAGGAATTAAGAAGTTACTGAATACGTTAATACGTGAAATCTGAGAGGTTGTTGAGAAGATGTAGCAACTCATGACGATGATTCAGCCCAAGTTTCGCCAGGATGCAGCTGAGACGGTAAATAATGCGGCTGTAGGGGCGGTTCTGTAACTGCGCGATCTGCCGCAAGGAGCTCCCCTGCGACAGCGCCTGTAAGATCGGCCATTCATCCCGTGAAAACCACTCTTTGCGGTTGCCGGCCGGTGACGGTGCTTCCAGCAAGGTTTGTTGCATAGCCAGCGCCGTTAGCTGGCGTTCAAGCACATGAAAAGGGCCAGCCGCTTTACAAAACAGGCGAGCATCATAATCATCGGCGCGGACGAGCAGGTAGGGTGTCAGGTAGGGGGCGAACAGGCTGTGGCGGCGTAATCGGTCCAGCAGGTCGATGAGCGGCGAGGCGCGGCTCTCAATGTCTATTACCAGACGCGATGAAGGCCAGTGATTTAAATCACTGAGGGCGGCTTCCAGCGTGGAATAGTCGCAGCAACTGCTCAGGGGCGACTGCCCGCTCAGTAAACCGGAACGGAAAAAATTATCCTGTGTGACCAGAATGATAAAGGGAGCATCGGTTTTGCGGGTCTGGTTGATTGACTGGCTCAAATATTCGAGACGATCAAAAAATGGGAGAGCAAAAGGCGAGTGCGTAGAACCCAGTGAATCACTTCCTGTCCGACGACGCCGGTAACGGCGCACTGTCATTCGCATAGCTTCCCTCTTGGCGATGACCGTTCAGTCCTCCTGCCATCTCCAGGATGGCCAATAATATCCCTGACCGAAGCGCGCGCCAGCATGAAGCGCGCAAGTACGGTCCCGTTCTGTTTCAATGCCTTCAATAAGCACATTCGCAGCGATTTTTGAACAAAGGGTGACCAGCTGTGTCAGCGCCTGCGTTTCACGTAAACGCCAGAAAGCGATCTTATCGATTTTTATTCCGCTTAATGGCAGGCGGCAGGATAAAAATGCTTGTCCTGACGCTTCATCAATATCATCCAGCCAGATCCGGTGTCCTCGCGCGGTCAACTGCTGAAGCGCACAACTCACCCTCAGACGCGCCGGGTCTGAGAGTGAAAAGAACGAGGCAGGCTCCACGAGTTCAATGTTCAGCGGTGGGCTGTTAAGTTGCAGTAAACGCTGGAACATTTCCGGTATGGTCAGAACGGTTATCGGCAAATTTATGAAAAGGTTGTCACAGGGGAAGGGGTTTTTTAACGCGGCGATCTGTGCTTCCAGCAGCATAAGCGCCCGGGCGGCTGACCAGTCCTGGAAAAAGCTTTCGCTTTGCTGATGCGGCGACAGCACGCTGAGCACTTCGGCCCCCACCGTGCGTGAAGAGGAGAGGGCGACAATGGGTTCAAGCTTAATGCCTGTAATGTCGTGTGAGATGTGCTGCACGCACGAGGGGAAACCTGTCTGTTCTGGCGCTGTCACTCCGTCGTCCTGTTCACTTCCAGCCTCCAGGCGGCCGGGATACCGCAGGACAGTGTGAAGGTGAAGTGAACAGGAAAACAGCAGGCGTTACTTAAAAGCGGCTAAGCCTTTTCGCAGCCCGTAAAAGAGGGATAAATGTTGAAAAAACAGCCGTATTTACAATCAGCTAGTCATTATCGCCAGAGAAGGCGGAAAAGGCATTGACTCACTACGCATTGACCGTATAATTCCAGGCGTTTCACCACCGCGAAGTACACTCTTCTCCGTGCGCCCTTAGCTCAGTTGGATAGAGCAACGGCCTTCTAAGCCGTAGGTCGTAGGTTCGAATCCTACAGGGCGTGCCATTAATTTTCACAGATTGCCGCCCGCGCGACGCCCTGCTGATTTTCTCCATGAAACACCCCTCGCGAAAGTAGCGTTAACGCACATTTTTCACAGCACAATTGACTGTTATAACAGTATTTTTCTTACGCTGTGGCAATTTTGTTATTCCTCTACCATGCTCATATCACCTCACTCTTACTCGTGGGGCTTTTTGTAGTTGCTGATTAATCTCAAGGAAAAAGGTTATGAAAAAAACGACTGCTATTTTGATGGGCGCTGCATTTCTGTTTACCACCAATACCTTTGCGGCTGAACTGCTGACGAAAAACGAGTTTGAGAAAGTTGAATCACAGTATGAAAAAATCGGTACGGTTAGCACTTCCAATGAAGTCTCAGTAGACGACGCGAAAAAAGAGCTGATTGAGAAAGCCGATAAAGAAGGTGCTGATGTGCTGGTGCTGACTTCCGGCAACACCAACAACAAAATTCACGGCACTGCCGATATTTACAAGAAAAAATAATGCCTTAGCAACCACCCCTGTTGCGGGGTGGTTGCGCGCCGTATCTCCCCCTCAACATTGTTTCTTGCCGCTTCTCGCTCAGAGAGGCCCGTTGACACTTGATTACGCATGCATAATGCGTATAGTTCTCATTTGCATTTCTTTTAATAACATTTAAGGCCCGACAACGGGTCATTTTTGCGCGCACGTTAAGAGCTCATTATGAACAACACCACAATGCACAAAACACTGCTGGCGATTGCCATCGGCGCGGTAACCCACTCCGCTTTTGCGGCGGATGAGAAAAAAGAGGACACCATTGTCGTCCAGTCCACCGCGGGGAGTGATTTCAAACCCGGCGGCGACCAGCTGGTGCCCGCCTTCCTTGACGGGCAGGTGGCGAACGGCGGACGAATGGGGATGCTCGGTCAGCAGAACGCCATGGACGTGCCGTTCAACATCATCAGCTACACCTCGAAGCTGGTGGAAGATCAGCAGGCGAAAACCATTGCTGACGTGGTCGCTAACGACGCGGGCGTGCAGTTCGTTCAGGGGTACGGCAACAGCGCGGAAACCTTCCGCATTCGCGGCCTGAAGTTTGACGGCGACGATATGACCTTTGGCGGATTGTCCGGCGTGCTGCCGCGTCAGGTGGTGGATGCCCAGATGGTTGACCGCATCGAGATCTTCAAAGGCGCCAACTCGCTGATGAACGGCGCCGCAAGCTCCGGCGTGGGCGGGATGATCAACCTTGAGCCGAAACACGCGGGCGACACCCCGCAGGCGAAAGTGGGCGTCGACTACACCTCGAATTCCCAGATTGGCACCACGCTGGATGCGGGTCGTCGCTTTGGTGATAACGACCAGTTTGGCGCGCGCGTGAACCTCGTGCATCGCGAAGGCGAAACCGGCGTGCCGAACGACCGCCGCCGCACCACGCTGCTCTCCACCGGACTGGATTACAGAGGCGACCGCTTCCGCACCTCGCTGGACCTGGGCTACCAGAAAAAAACCTTCCACGGCAGCCCGACCAGCGTCAACATCTCGGCGGTGGACTTTGTGCCTGAACCGCCGAAGAACGATCGCAACTTCTCGCAGAAGTGGGCCTACAGCGATATCGAAAACGAGTTCGGGATGTGGCGCAGCGAGTATGACATCACCGATAGCTGGACGGCGTATACCGGTCTCGGCGCGCAGCACGCGCACGAAGAAGGGATCTACAGCGCGCCGAAGCTCCTCGATAAGAGCGGTAATGCGACGGTCAGCCGCCTTGATACCAACCGCATCAGCGATTCCGTCAGCGGCATGGCGGGCATTCGCGGTAACTTCACTACCGGCTTCGTCTCGCATAAGGTGAACGTCGGGTATTCGGCGATGACCAAAAACGAAAAAATCGCGTGGAAGATGTCGGCTGCGGCGGATAACCCAACCACCAATATCTACCACAACACCGGCGTGGCTATGCCGGACAGCAGCAACTTCAGCGGCTTAGGCGGCAAATACAGCGATCCGCTGACCAGCGGGCGCACCCGCACGCAGGGCTGGCTGCTGAGTGATACCCTGGGCGTGCTGGATGACAGGCTGCTGTTCACCGCAGGCGCACGTCATCAGAAAGTTGTCATCCGTGGGTACAACAAAATCACCGGCGCGGAAAACGACGCGGACGGTTTCGACGGCAGCCGCTGGATGCCAACCTACGGCGTAGTCTATAAACCGTGGGAGGAAATTTCCCTCTACGCCAACCACACCGAGGCGTTACAGCCCGGTGAAACTGCGCCGAACACTGCTACTAACTACGGCCAGAGCACCGGTATCGTGCACTCTAAGCAGAACGAAGTGGGCGTAAAGGCGGACTTTGGCCGCGTGGGCGGCTCCCTGGCGCTGTTTGAGATCAAAATGCCGTCGGCGATCCTTGACGACAGCGGTCACTACGGCCTGGATGCAGAACAGCGTAACCGCGGCGTGGAGCTGAACGTCTTCGGCGAGCCCATGCTCGGGATGCGCCTGAATGCCAGCGCCACCTGGTTGCAGGCCGAGCTGACCAAAACCAAAAACGGCGTCAATCAGGGCAACGATGCGATCGGTATTCCGAGCTTCTACGCCGTGCTGGGCGCAGAGTACGACATCAAGCCGATTGAAGGCCTGACGGCGACCGCGCGCGTTAACCACTCCGGCACGCAGTATGCCGATCTTGCGAACACCAAAAAGCTGGACAGCTACACCACGCTGGATCTGGGTATGCGCTATCGCTTCGCGGTGAACCACAATGAAAACCAGATGACCGTGCGGGCTGGCATCGACAACGTGACCAACGAGAACTACTGGTCAAGCGTGGACGATTCCGGTACTTACATCACTCAGGGCGAGCCGCGTACCTTTAAGGTCTCGGTTGGCTACGAGTTCTAAGCGTTCCACCTCGTTATCCGGGGCAGGGACGCCCCAATCCCTTCGTTGTCGTGTTATAAAATTGTAATAAAAGCTTCTTACACTGGTCGCCACATCCTTACCTCTTGGCCAATGACAGGAAGCCGCTATGGGCAGACCCCTCAAATCCGTATTTAAAAAAGAACATCGCGACGATATCAGTAACCGCAGCGCTAACCCGGTATTCTCCGAGGTGGCAGAGGTGTTTCTCTCCCGCCGCCGTTTTCTCCAGATGGGGGCCGTAGCGGGGGCCGCCGTATCATTCCCGTATCTGATCACACCCGAAAATGCCATTGCCGCGGTATCGAAGCCTTCTGCGCTGGCAAAAGCAGTTTCCCTGGGCTTTACCAGCATCGACGTCTCCACGGAAGACACGGTCAGGGTGCCAGAAGGCTATATTGCCCGCCCGTTCTATCGCTGGGGTGATCCGACGGGGATCAAAGACAACATGCCGGCATTTAAGCCGGACGCCAGCAATACCACAGACGAACAGGCTGTGCAGGCGGGCATGCACCACGACGGCATGGCGTGGTTTAGCCTGCCGCAGGGGGCGCAAAACCCGGAACATGGCCTGCTGGCGCTGAACCATGAATACATCGATAACGGGATGCTGTTTACCGACGGTACGGCGAACTGGAGCCTCGATAAAGCCCGCAAGGGGCAGAACGCGATGGGCGTGTCGGTGGTGGAAGTGAAAAAAACGGGCAGCGGCTGGGAGGTGGTGCGTCCGTCTTCCTTCGCCCGGCGTATTACCGTCAATACGCCGATGCAGCTTACCGGCCCGGCGCGGCATCAGGATTTAATGAAAACCGCCGCCGATCCGCAGGGGGAACGCGTTCTGGGCACCATGCAGAACTGCGCCAACGGCCACACGCCTTGGGGCACCTATCTCACCTGCGAGGAGAACTGGTCGGACATTTTTGTGAAAAAAGCCGATCTCAATCCGCTGGAAAAACGCTACGGCATTAGCGACAGCGATGAGTCCTATCGCTGGAACGAGGTGGATGAGCGGTTCAGCGTCGATAAAACCCCTAACGAACCCAACCGTTTCGGCTGGGTGGTGGAGATCGATCCCTACAACCCGACCTCCACGCCGCGCAAGCACACCGCGCTGGGCCGCTTCAAGCATGAGGGGGCCGCCGTCACGCTCGCCGCCGATAATCGCGTGGTGGTCTACATGGGCGACGACCAGAAGTTTGAGTACATCTATAAGTTTGTCTCCGACAAAAAATACGATCCCGCGAACCGGGAAGCCAATATGCAGCTGCTGACGTCCGGCACGCTGTACGTCGCCAGGTTCAACCAGGACGGAAGCGGCGACTGGCTGCCGCTGATCTTCGGGCAAAATGGCCTGGATAAAAGCAACGGGTTTGAAAGCCAGGGCGATCTGCTGATCAAAACCCGCCTGGCGGCCGACGCGGTGGGGGCAACGAAAATGGATCGTCCCGAGTGGATTGCCGTCGATCCGCACGCCAGCGGCAGCGTCTACTGTACGCTCACCAACAACAGCGATCGCGGTAAAGAGGGGAAGGCACCGGTCGATGCCGCTAACCCGCGCGCCAACAACGTATTTGGTCACATCATGCACTGGCACGAAGAGGGTGCCGATCCTGCCGCCGCACGCTTTAAGTGGGATATTCTGGTTATGGCCGGGCGTACCGACGGCGACGATCCGAAGGCCAAAGGCTCCATGCAGGGCGCGGCATTCGGCAGCCCGGATGGGTTGTCGTTCGATCACCAGGGCGTCCTGTGGATCCAGACCGACGTCTCCTCCAGCACCATCAATAAGAAAGCGTACGAGGGGATGGGCAATAACCAGATGGTCGCCACCATTCCGGGCACCAACGAGTATCGCCGTTTTCTGACCGGGCCGCGCGGATGTGAAATCACCGGCATTGCGTTTACGCCGGACAACCGCACGCTGTTTATCAACATTCAGCATCCGGGGGAGGGCGGGGATGATATTACCGACCCGGCCAATCCGCGCGCTGTTTCCAACTGGCCAGACGCCAGCCCGAACGGGCGTCCGCGATCGTCAACGGTGGTGATTACCAAAGCGGACGGCGGGATCATCGGGTCGTGACGTTTATCCGCCGGGCGCATGCGCTGGCCCGGCGTTAAGCTTGCTACCACCAGCATGAAGTGTTAAAACGTGCCCCTTCTAAAAAAGAGACAGGGGTAGGGCGTGAAAGACGCGTCATCCGCTTCAGGCCATGGTAGCGCTGAAGCTTCGTCGGATCAGAGTCCGACGCTGCAACGTGGTTTGCAAAATCGACATATTCAGTTAATTGCCCTTGGCGGCGCGATCGGTACCGGGCTGTTTCTCGGCATCGGCCCCGCCATTCAAATGGCTGGCCCGGCGGTTCTGCTGGGTTACGCTATCGCCGGGATTATCGCCTTCCTGATCATGCGCCAGCTCGGCGAGATGGTCGTTGAAGAGCCGGTGTCCGGCTCCTTCGCACACTTTGCCTATAAATACTGGGGGCCGTTCGCAGGCTTCCTCTCCGGCTGGAACTACTGGGTGATGTTCGTGCTGGTGGGCATGGCAGAGCTGACCGCCGCCGGCATCTATATGCAGTACTGGCTCCCGGACGTGCCGACGTGGATTTGGGCCGCGGCCTTCTTCATCATCATTAACGCCGTTAACCTTGTGAACGTGCGCCTGTATGGCGAGACCGAGTTCTGGTTTGCGCTGATTAAGGTGCTGGCGATTATCGGCATGATCGGCTTTGGCCTGTGGCTGCTGTTCTCCGGTCACGGCGGCGAGCGTGCAAGCATCGACAACCTGTGGCAGCACGGCGGCTTTCTGGCGACCGGCTGGAAAGGGCTGATCCTGTCGCTGGCGGTCATTATGTTCTCCTTCGGCGGGCTGGAGCTGATTGGCATCACCGCGGCTGAAGCGCGCGATCCGCACAAAAGCATTCCGAAAGCGGTCAACCAGGTGGTGTACCGTATCCTGCTGTTCTATATCGGCTCGCTGGTGGTGCTGCTGGCGCTCTATCCGTGGGTAGAAGTGAAATCTGACAGTAGCCCGTTCGTGATGATCTTCCACGATTTGAACAGCAACGTGGTGGCTTCGGCGCTCAACTTCGTCATTCTCGTGGCGTCATTGTCGGTTTACAACAGCGGGGTTTACTCCAACAGCCGCATGCTGTTTGGGCTCTCCGTACAGGGCAACGCGCCGAAGTTCCTCACCCGCGTCAGCCGTCGCGGCGTGCCGATCAATTCGCTGTTCCTTTCTGGCGCTATCACCTCGCTGGTGGTGCTGATTAACTATCTGCTGCCGAAAGAGGCGTTTGGCCTGCTGATGGCGCTGGTTGTCGCCACGCTGCTGCTGAACTGGATCATGATCTGCCTGGCGCACCTTCGCTTCCGCGCGGCGATGCGACGCAAGGGGCGCGAGACGCAGTTTAAAGCGCTGCTCTATCCGGCGGGGAACTACCTCTGTATCGCCTTCCTCGGCCTGATTCTGGTGCTGATGTGCACCATGGATGAGATGCGCCTGTCAGCGATGCTGCTGCCGGTGTGGGTGGTGTTCCTGTTTATCGCGTTTAAGCTTTCACGCAAAAAGTAGCGCGGTTTTCTCCCTCTCCCTGTGGGAGAGGGCCGGGGTGAGGGCACCAGACCGCACCAAACCAGACCGCACCCGCCTTCACGCCCGGTGGCGCTGCGCTTACCGGGCCTACATGTTCGGGGACGTTATTTAGTAGGCCGGGTAAGGCGCAGCCGTCACCCGGCACCTCCCCTTCACCTTTATCGTGACTCCCCTCCCAATTCTGTTTTGATCCACAGGATCTTTATTTTGTAATCGATTACTTTTCATTTGAGCGAATTTGTAATCGATTACTTTTTCCGGGTGAGGCTTATCATGGTGTCAACTGAGAGTAGTGAAAAGGCGATAACACAGCACCGGCTGCTGGTGCCGCGTCTGTCGCTGATGATGTTTCTGCAATTTTTTATCTGGGGTAGCTGGTCGGTCACGCTTGGCCTGGTGATGACCCGGCACAACATGTCTTTGCTGATTGGCGACGCGTTCTCTGCCGGACCCATCGCTTCCATTCTTTCGCCGTTCGTGCTCGGGATGCTGGTGGACCGCTTCTTTGCCTCGCAGAAGGTGATGGCGGTGATGCACCTCGCGGGCGCGGCGATCCTCTGGTTCGTGCCGGGGGCGTTGATTGCTGAGAACGGCGCGCTGCTGATTGGCCTGCTGTTTGGCTACACGCTCTGCTATATGCCGACGCTGGCGCTGACCAACAACATTGCGTTTCACAGTCTGGCGAACGTGGATAAAACCTTCCCGGTAGTGCGCGTGTTCGGCACCATCGGCTGGATCGCGGCGGGCATTTTCATCGGCGTCACCGGCGTGGCGTCCAGCGTCACCATCTTCCAGGTGGCGGCGGTCAGCTCCGTGTTGCTGGCGATCTACAGCCTGACGCTGCCGCACACGCCCGCCCCGGCGAAAGGCCTGCCGGTAAAGGTGCGGGATCTCTTCTGCGCGGACGCCTTCGCTCTGCTCAAAACCCGCCACTTCTTCGTCTTCTCCGTCTGCGCGATGCTGATCTCCGTCCCGCTCGGCACCTATTACGCCTACACCGCCTCGTATCTGGCGGATGCCGGCATTGCCGACGTCAGCACCGCCATGTCCTTCGGGCAGATGTCTGAGATCGTCTTCATGCTGGTTATTCCTCTGCTGTTCCGCCGCCTGGGCGTGAAATATATGCTGCTGATCGGCATGCTGGCGTGGTTCGTGCGTTATGCCATGTTCGCGCTGGGCGTCAGCGAGGAGGGGCGCATTCTGCTGTATCTCGGCATTCTGCTCCACGGCGTCTGCTACGATTTCTTCTTTGTCGTTGGCTTTATCTACACCGACCGCGTGGCGGGCGAAAAGGTCAAAGGCCAGGCGCAGAGCATGATCGTGATGTTCACCTACGGCATCGGCATGCTGCTCGGCTCGCAGATTTCCGGCGCGCTCTACAACCGTCTGGTGGCAGGGCAGACCGTGCCGCAGGCGTGGGTCACATTCTGGTGGATCCCGGCGGTGGCTGCCGCGGCGATCGCGCTGATTTTCCTTCTCACGTTTAAGTATGACGATGACAAGGCGTAACGTTCAGGAGGTGGTATGAGGACAATGAAAGGACCGGGCATTTTTCTGTCGCAGTTTATTGGCGGGGAAGCGCCCTTCAACACGCTCGACGGGCTGGCAGGATGGGCGGCGGGGAAGGGTTACAAAGCGGTGCAGATCCCCTGCAACCATCCGCATATCTTTGATGTGGAGAAAGCCGCAGAGAGTCAGGCCTACTGCGACGACATCACCGCCAGGCTGGCCGCGCATGGGCTGGTCATCAGCGAGCTGTCGACCCATCTGGAAGGGCAGCTTGTTGCGGTAAACCCGGTTTACAGCGAGGCGTTTGACCATTTCGCCCCTGCTTCCGTGCGCGGTAACGAGGCGGCGCTTCAGGCGTGGGCGACGGAAAAGCTGAAGCAGGCGGCGGTCGCCTCGGCCCGATTAGGCCTGAAAGCACACGCCACCTTCTCCGGATCGCTGGCCTGGCCGTTTTTCTACCCGTGGCCGCCGCACAACGAGCAGCGTTTTCAGGATGCATTCGGGGAGCTGGCAGCCCGCTGGCGGCCGATTCTGGATACCTTCGACGAGCAGGGCGTGGACGTCTGCTTTGAGCTGCATCCGGGGGAAGATCTGCACGACGGCGTCACCTTCGAGCGTTTTCTGGCGCTGGTCGATAACCATCCGCGCTGTAATATTCTCTACGATCCAAGCCATATGCTGCTCCAGCAGATGGACTATCTGACCTTTATTGATATCTACCATGCGCGCATTAAAGCGTTCCACGTGAAGGACGCCGAGTTCCGCCCCTGCGGGCGCAGCGGCGTCTACGGCGGCTACCAGCCGTGGATCAACCGCGCCGGACGCTTCCGCTCGCCCGGCGACGGACAGATCGACTTTAAGGGCATTTTCAGCAAGCTGACCCAGTACGACTACGACGGCTGGGCGGTGCTGGAGTGGGAATGCTGCCTGAAGGATGGCGATACCGGCGCGAGTGAGGGCAGTGAATTTATCCGCCGTCATATCATCCCGGTTTCCGGACGGGCGTTTGATGATTTCGCCGCAGGGGGCAGCCATGATTAACGTCGGGATTATCGGCAGCGGGTTTATTGGCCCGGCACATATCGAGGCGCTCAGGCGTCTCGGGTTTGTGCAGGTGGTCGCGCTCTGTGACGGCTCGCTCGTTAAGGCGCAGGAAAAGGCGCACCAGCTCAATGTGCCGCACGCCTGTGCCAGCGTGGAGGAACTGCTCGCGCTCCCTAATCTGCACGCGGTGCACAACTGCACGCCGAACCACCTGCACGCGGAGATTAACTGCCAGATCCTGCGTGCGGGCAAGCACGTGTTTTCCGAAAAGCCGCTGTGCATGACGCCGGACGAGGCGCGCGAGCTGGTGGCGCTGGCGGAGCAGGCAGGCGTGGTGCATGGCGTGAGTTTTGTCTATCGCCAGTTTGCGATGGTGCGCCAGGCGGCGAGCATGATGCGTACGGGCAGCCTCGGGCGGCTGTTTGCTTCGCACGGCAGCTATTTACAGGACTGGATGCTGCTGGAAACCGACTACAACTGGCGGGTGGATGCCGCGCTCGGTGGCGCGTCGCGGGCGGTGGCGGATATCGGCTCCCACTGGTGCGATACGGTACAGTATGTGACCGGCAGGCGTATTACCGGGGTGATGGCTGATTTATCCACCGTCTGGCCGACGCGCAAGGCCAGCGCGGGCGGTCATCAGACCTTCTCCCATGACGAGCAGGCGGAATATGAAGACAAACCGGTCACCACCGAAGACTTTGGCTCGGTGCTGTTCCGCTTTGACGACGGCAGCAAGGGCAGCTTTAGCGTCTCGCAGGTGAGCGCGGGGCGAAAAAATCGCCTGACCTTTGAAATTAACGGCAGCGAGCAGTCGGTGGCGTGGGATCAGGAAATCCCGCAGCAGCTGTGGGTCGGCCATCGCGCCAGGGCAAACCAGATACTCTGCGACGATCCGGGCCTGATGAACCGTGACGTGGCCGACAGCGCCCACTTCCCCGGCGGGCACATTGAAGGCTGGCCGGATGCCTTTAAAAATATGATGGCGCAGTTTTACCGTGCCGTGCAGGCGGGCGCGATGCCGGATAATCCGCAGTTTGCCACCTTCCACGATGGCGCCTGTGTGATGTATATCATTGATGCGATTATGAAAAGTCATCAGCAGCAGCGCTGGGTGCGCGTGGAATACTGACGCATTGCCCGGTTCGCCGGGCAATCAATTTATGGTAGCCTGCACAAAACGCTAACCGCAGGATGTATCGTCGCTATGTCAATTCAGAAAATCGCTCAACTGGCCGGGGTATCCGTGGCAACGGTCTCCCGCGTACTGAATAACAGCGATACCGTGAAGGCGAAAAACCGCGAGCGCGTTTTGCAGGCGATCCAGGAGAGTAACTATCAGCCCAATCTGCTGGCGCGTCAGCTGCGCACTGCCCGCAGCTATATGATCCTGGTGATGGTCTCGAACATCGCCAACCCGTTCTGCGCCGAAGTGGTGAAGGGCATTGAAGCCGAGGCAGAAAAGAACGGCTATCGCATTCTGCTGTGCAACTCCGGCTCGGATATTGAGCGCTCCCGCTCGGGCTTAAGCCTGCTCTCCGGCAAAATCGTCGACGGCATTATCACCATGGATGCGTTCTCGAAACTGCCGGAGCTGGCCGCGCTGATTGGCAACGCGCCGTGGGTGCAGTGCGCTGAATACGCCGATGCGGGCGCGGTCTCCTGCGTGGGGATTAATGATGTTGATGCCTCCCAGCACGTTGTCAGCCAGCTTGCCGACGGGGGACGCAAACGCATTGCGCTCATCAACCACGACCTCAGCTACAAATATGCCCGTCTGCGCGAGCGCGGCTATAAGAGCGTCATACACCTGCGGGATCTGGATTATCAGGCGGTGGAGTACGCCAGTGAGCTCAGCTCTGGTGCGGGCATGGCGGCGATGCAAAATCTGTTAAAAGCAAACCCGCCGGATGCGGTGTTTGCCGTTTCCGATACGCTGGCGGCGGGGGCGCTGCGCGCCATTCAGCAGGCAGGGCTGCGGGTGCCAGAAGATATCGCGGTGGTCGGCTTTGACGGCACTGAGCTGGCGGAGATGATTTCACTCACCACTATTGAACAGCCGTCGCGGGATATCGGGCGCAAGGCGGTCAATCTGCTGTTAAATAAGATCGACAACCCGGATGCGCCCACGGAAAGGGTCATGATGGACTGGCGCTTTATTTCCCGCGCCAGCTCCTGATTATCTGGCGATGACGCCAGCCAGCGAGCGAATATCGTTTCCGGTTGGCGACTGGTGAATACGCAGGCCAAATTCATCTACCACCGCGAAAATATGATCGAAGATGTCGGCCTGAATATCTTCGTATTCCGCCCAGATCACCGTGTTGGTAAAGGCATATATTTCAATCGGCAGCCCGTTGGCATCCGGCGCGAGCTGGCGCACCATCAGCGTCATATCTTTGCGAATGCGCGGGTGGTTACGCAGATATTCATTCAGGTAGGCACGGAAGGTGCCGATATTGGTCATCTTGCGCAGGTTTAATACCGATTCCCCTTCGCCGTTCTGCTGATTCCACAGGTTAATTTCCTCATGACGCGCCGCCAGATACGGCTTCAGCAGTTCCGCCTGAATCAGTTTCTGCTGCTCCTGCTCGTCGAGGAAATGAATGCTGGTGGTATCGATATTCAGGCTACGCTTGATGCGGCGACCACCGGAGGCGGACATGCCGCTCCAGTTGATGAACGCATCGGACACCAGCGCCCAGGTCGGGATGGTGGTGATGGTGTTATCGAAGTTGCGCACTTTAACGGTGGTCAGGCCGATGTCGGTCACCGTGCCGTTGGCGCCGTACTTCGGCATCTCCAGCCAGTCGCCGAGCTTGAGCATGTCGTTGGCGGAGAGCTGAATGCCCGCCACTAAGCCCAGTATCGGGTCTTTAAAGACCAGCATCAGAACGGCGGCCATCGCACCCAGGCCGCTTATCAGAATGGCGGGTGACTGACCGATCAGCAGGGAGATAATCAGTATCCCCACCAGAATGGCACTCACCAGCTTAACGCCCTGGAATATCCCCTTCAGCGGCAGCTGCGAGGCGGTAGCCATTTTCTGCGACAGATTGAAAATCACGTCCAGCAACGAGAAGAAGGAGAGCAGGGCATAAACCATCACCCACAATTTCGCGCAGGTGGTGAGTAATTCCGCCGCTTCGCTGCCTTTTTGCAGCCACAGAACCGCCTGAACGTTGACGATTATCCCCTGGAGGGTAAACGCCAGACGGTGAAATAATTTGTTCTGCGTAATGATCTGCAACCATAAATGGCTGCTGGCCTGGGCGCGTTTCTCGAATGCGCGCAGCACCACTTTGTGCAGAATAAAATGAACGATAATGGCCGTAAGAAAAATAATACCAAAGATAATCACTAAAGAGGTGGTGTGATTAATTTCAATCCCTAACTCTTCAACCTGAGCAATTAATTCCTGCATAACGTCTCCTGTATTGATGCAGCCCCATAATGGCGGCTGCGGATCTATTATGCAAATTCAGGCAGTTTTATTTTGTCGCCGGACAGGCCTTGACGACCGGTAAACACAGACGATGACGCATACGCAGCGTGACCAGCGCCAGCACCACCATCATGGCCGTTTCCACCATCAGGAAGACGTTGACCGCCTGGGTATAATCTCCGTGATGATTTTGCAGCCCGTGCAGCAAAATCGCGCCGAAAATGGCCGGGCCAAGCCCCAGCGCAGCCTGTTGCAGCGTGCTTAAAATCGCGCTCGCGGCCCCCGCGTCGTCAGGCTGAATATCGCGCATCCCGATACGGTAGAAGCTGTTTACAATCAGCGCCTGCCCGTAACCCACCAGCCCGGTGGCCGGGGCCAGCGTCAGCGCGGTATTCTGCATACCCCAGTGACGGAACGTGGCGATCAGCGCCACCAGACCGACAAGCTGAATCGCAAGCCCGGTCAGCAGGATGGCGCTGGTGCTGTAGCGGGCAATCAGGCGTGGGGCGAACCAGGCAGAAATAAAATAGGTGACGCCGAGCGCGATAAAGCTGTTCCCGGACTGCCACGGCGCCATCCCCAGACCGCTTTGCATGGTCAACGCCATACAGAACATGAACCCGGACCAGACGCTGAAAAAGAGTATCCCGATCAGCACGCCAAAGCGGATGCTGCGCAACTGCAACAGGCGCGGCGCGATAAGCGGGTGGGCATTCTCACGCTCTTTTTTGCGCGCGTTCAGCACCATCAAACAGGCCAGCGGCACAATCGCCAGCAGTGCAGCCTTCAGCGGCCACGACCAGTGCCACTGCGGGCCGAGCGCCATCGGGAACAGCAGACAGCACAGTATTGCCGTCAGCAGGACAGTCCCGGTCCAGTCAATGCGCGACGGCGTGTCGCGGCGGGTTTCCGGCACGTAGCGACGGCTCAGCGCCAGCACCACCAGACAAATCGGCACGTTGATAAAGAAGGCGTTGCGCCAGCCCAGCCCGGCAATGTCCGCCGACACCAGCCAGCCGCCACCCATCTGGCCGACGATAAACGCAATTCCGCCGATCCCCCCGAACAGGCTGATCGCTCTGGCGTGTGCCGTTCCTTTTAACGTCACATGCAACGTCGCGAGAATTTGCGGCATGATCAGCGCGGCGCCCGCGCCCTGAAGAATGCGCGCGCCAAGCAACTGTTCGATATTGCCCGCCATGCCGCACAGCAGCGAGGCCAGGCCAAAACACGCCACGCCCCACATAAACAGGCGACGGCGGCCAAGGTTATCGCCCAGCTTGCTGCCGGGGGCCAGGCAGACGGCAAAGGCCACGCCGTAGAGGGCGACGATCAGCTCCAGTTCGGTGGCGGTGGCGTGTAATGAATGGGTGATGGAATCCAGCGCCACGTTGGTGATTGAGGTATCAATCAGCGGCAGCATCTGGCCGGTTAACAGCAGTATCAGGCCCGCACGACCCGGTGAAACAACTGACGTATTCATGGTGACTCCATTGCGTCAAACAGCGTAGAGTCGTAGCATCAACCATCTGATAAACGGGTACCAGTTCTTGCTTATACTGGTACTGACACTACCATGCAGGAGATGTTATGACGCTGATGTCTGAACCTGTCACCTCTCTCCAGGATGACACCCGCAAGCAGCTGGGCGCGTTTTTGCGAGCCCGGCGCGAAAGCCTCGATCCGCAGCGCCTCGGCTTACCGCGCAGCGGCCGCCGCCGCACGCCGGGCCTGCGTCGGGAGGAGGTGGCGATGCTCGCGGATGTCGGCGTGACCTGGTACACCTGGCTGGAGCAGGGCCGGGACGTCAATCCGTCCAGCGCGGTGATGGCCGCCATCGCAAAAGCGCTGCAATGCACCCCGACCGAAGCCCGGCATCTTTTTGTGCTCGCCGGTTTGCCGCCGGGCGAAGCCCCGCAGGCGGTGTGCTGCGAGGGGATCAGCGAAGGCACGCGTCGCCTGCTGGATACCCTGATGCCGAAACCTGCCAGTATTCAGAAACCGAATTTCGATATCGTGGCGTGGAACGACAGCTTCGGCCACCTGATGGGCGTCGATTTCAACGCCATCCCGCCGGAAGATCGCAACTGTATTTACCTGTTCCTCACCCATCCGGCGTGGCGCGCGCGGCTCGGCAAACGTGACGACGTGCTGCCGATTTTCGTCTCCTACTTCCGCGCGGCCATGGCTGAGCACCGTGGCGACCCGCTCTGGGAAGCGAAGCTGGCGCGTTTTTTTGCGGTGTCCGAAGAGTTCAAAACCCTGTGGCACCAGCGTAACGACGTGCGCGGCGTGGAGAACCAGCTCAAGCTGTTCACCCATCCCGAGCTGGGGGATTTTCATCTCCAGCAGATGTACTGGTACTCCGCGCCGCGAAACGGATCGCGGCTGCTGGTCTATTTACCCGTGGATGAGGCAGGGGAGAGGGCGATGGCGTGGCTGGCGGAGCAGGGGAAATAAGTTTTTTGCGAGGGGCTTTCAGGGAATCAACGCGGATCCGGTCCTGCCTGGAATAAGCTGGTAAGGTGAATCACGAAAGGCAAAATTAGCCTTTAATGCAAATTGCCTTACATGCTAATATTATCAGGGATGAAATACAGTGTTCAGACTTATCGTTCATGCGGCAGTCAGGGAGGAGATCCTCTCATTGCCTGCGGGAGTACAGGCGAAGCTGATTCGCCAGCTTGATAAATTACGCAACAACCCGACAGTATTGCGTGAACCTGACAGCAAACCCTTACCCAATGGTTTGTTCGAAATCCGAACCGTCGGGCTGATCCATACTCGTGGGATCTACGTTTATCAGCGGGAAAGAACCATTTTTCTGCTGCGGGTGTTTATCAAGAAGACGCAAAAAACGCCCTCTGCTGAACTCCGTCTGGCACTGAAACGACAACAGGAGATGTTGGATGAGCAAAAAGATTATTGACTGGGACGAACTCAGAGCTGAACTGTTAAGCGATTCAGAAGTTCAGGCTTCCTTTGATGCAGAAGAGCGCAAGGAACGCCTGCGGGAGATGCTGGCGCAATGGCGCAATCATGCTGGTCTGACGCGCGCCCAGGTGGCGGAGCGGATGGGCGTCAGCGCACCGACGGTATCACGAATGGAAGCAAATATTACCCGGGCGAGTCTCGATACATTAACGCGTTATGCGCTGGTGTGCGGGGTAAAGCATCCGCAGATAACGCTTTACTGAAAACGGGCACGCCGATAGCCGGCGTGCCAGAAGCGCTTAGCATTCAGTCACAATCGTGCTCAGCGGCAGGCGAGATTTCGGCAGCGTGGCGTTGAAATCTTCCACGCTGTGATGCCCGACCGGGACCACCACCAGGCTGGTGAAGCCTTTCTCTTTCAGGCCAAACTCTTCGTCGAGGATCGCGGCGTCAAACCCTTCGATGGGTACCGCATCCAGGCCCATCGCGGCCACGCCCAGCAGGAAGTTGCCGACGTTCAGGTAAACCTGCTTCGCCATCCACTGGTCGTCATCTTTCAGATCCACGCGGTGCATGTCGGCAAAATAGCAGCGGCCTTTGTGGTTCGCGGCTTTTGCTTCTGGTGTGGCGAAACGGCCGTCAGCCTCTTCCTGATCGACAACGCGCTCAAGCCAGGCATCGTCCATCGCGGTTTTCGCGCAGAACACCACCACGTGAGAGGCATCCAGCATTTTGCGTTCGTTAAACACATAGGTGCCCGCCGCGGATTTTGCCACGCGCGCTTTACCCTCTTCAGTGCTGGCAACAATAAAGTGCCACGGCTGGGAGTTGGTGCTGGACGGGCTGTATTGCAGCAGCGTTTTGATTTTTTCCGCTTCTTCTGCGGTCAGTTTTTTGGCTGGGTCGAACGCCTTGGTAGAGTGGCGTTTCAGGGCGACAGAAATAATATCCATAACAACTCCTGGTGATGAAATTCGCCCGCGGGCGGGCGTGAAAGGAAAGCAGATTACCGCGCGAAGCGGGAAAAGATAAGTGCGATTCGAGCGCTTATTCTGTTCGTCTCAGACGAACAATCAGGCTGGCCGAATCCACTTCTGATCTTTTTTCGGCAGTTTATCAACGACCAGATTCCACGAATCCGTAATCAGGTCGGTGACCAGTTCAGGCGTGATGTCGTCCGTGCCATAAAGTGAGATCCAGTGTTTTTTATTCAGATGGTAACCGGGCTCCACGCCACGGTAGATCTGCTGATTGAGCAGCGATTTTTCCGGATCGGATTTCAGGCTGACGTGGGCCCGACCGTGTGCGGTCGCCATCAGCATAAAAATTTTCCCGCCCACCTTAAACACGTCATACTCCGGGCCAAACGGCCAGCAATGTTCGGTAAAAGGCATCTCCAGCGCGACGCGTCTGGCATGTTCCTGCAAGGATTTACTGTCCATGGTTATCTTCCTCAGCAAGCCCGCGCCACATGGCTTCAAAGCCCAGCGCTTTAAAATCGACGGCACGGGACGGATCGCGGGCGGCAAACTCCATGGTGGTTTCAGCCAGCGATAAGAACATTGCATCACCGAAGGTTTTAAACTCGTCAGACATAAACACCGGGCGGATCGAACGACGACACAGTTCATGCAGTTCCGGGAACATGTCTTTCACCGCCTGCTCGGTTTCGGCGTTCAGCTTTTCACTGACGCCAATCTGGCGGATAGCCGCATGCGCCAGGGGGTTACGAATGCCCCAGTCTACATAGCTGTTCCAGATATTGCGGGTATGCTCTTTTGGCTCGGTGATGGTGCGATCGAGATTCGCCAGCATGGTCTGGCAGAGATCCTGCTTCAGATGCAGGTAGAGGGCATTCAGCAGATCGTCTTTGGTAGCAAAGTAGCGAAACAGTGTCCCTTCAGCGACGCCCGCATTACGGGCAATTAACGCCGTTGAGGCGGCAATACCTGACTGCGCAAACGCAGCCGTTGCTGCTTCCAGTAAGGCCTGTTTTTTATCTTCACTCTTCGGACGTGCCACTAAATTTTTCCTCCCGTCAATTGTAAAAGCCCTGATTGAAACACGAGCCTTGATACGCTGCAACGCGGAATGTCAAAGAACGAAAACCTTCTTGACGGCGTAATCATCCTATCTATAATGAGTGCTTACTCACTCATAATCAAGTGTCACCCGCGCAAACCATCGGATGGGGCGCGTAGGCGGGTCAGGAAATGAAAAAGCCTCTATTCATCTGCGTGGTGTTAGTCATGATTATTGCTTCAGCTGCCAGTTTACCGTTTGTACTGAATGCCGGATTTGGCCAGCCACCGCAGGGTGCGCAGCTCTCTGAAGTGGAAGCCTCTCCGCACTATCGCGACGGGCAATTCCATAACACGCTCCCTACGCCGGGCTTTACCGGGCAACAAAATATGCTGGTGGCGTGGTGGCAGTTCCTTACCCGTAAAACCGAAAACGCCCGTCCTGCGCAGCCGCTGCCGCTGGTGAAAACCGATCTGGCGAGCCTGTCGCCTGAACAGGACACGCTGGTGTGGCTCGGCCACTCCTCTTGGTATATGCAGCTGGCGGGGAAACGCATCCTGATCGATCCGGTTCTGAGTAGCTACGCCGCACCGTTCTCCTTCCTCAATAAAGCGTTTGCGGGGGAGTACCCGTGGCGTGCGGAGAGCATGCCGGAGATCGACCTGCTGATTATCTCCCACGATCACTATGACCATCTGGATTACGCCACCATCAAGGCGCTGCTGCCGAAGGTTAAGCGCGTGGTCACCCCGCTGGGCGTGGGGTCGCATCTGCGCTACTGGGGGATGAACCCTGAGATTATCGACGAGCGGGACTGGAACCAGTCGGTGCATATCAGCGATACGCTGACGGTGCACGTTCTGCCGGCGCGCCATTTTTCCGGGCGCGGCATTAAGCGTAACCAGACCCTGTGGGGCAGCTTTATGTTTGTCACCCCAGAGCGAAAGGTCTACTACAGCGGAGACTCCGGTTACGGCCCGCACTTCAAAGCGATTGGCGAGCAGTTTGGCGGAGTTGACTTAGCCATCATGGAAAACGGCCAGTACGACCAGGACTGGAAGTACATCCATATGCACCCGGCAGAAACGGCGCAGGCCTCGGCAGATCTCAATGCCAAAGCGGTCGTACCGGGACATAACGGGCGTTTTGTGCTGGCGAAACATACCTGGAACGATCCACTGATCCAGCTGGCGAAAGCCAGTAAGGATAAAAACTACCGGCTGCTGACGCCGGAGCTGGGCGAGCCCGTGCGGGTGAGTGATACCACGCAACAATTTCGCGAGTGGTGGGAATAATGTTTAAGCGAGAAGCAGAGGGGGAGAGCAGTATGACGATTTCCGCTCAGGTCATTGATACGATTGTCGAATGGATTGATGACAATCTACACCAGCCGTTACGCATCGAAGAGATTGCCCGCCATGCGGGTTACTCAAAATGGCATTTACAGCGGCTGTTTATGCAGTACAAAGGCGAAAGTCTGGGGCGCTACATCCGCGAACGCAAGCTGCTGATGGCGGCGCGCGATCTGCGTGAGTCAGACGAGCGCGTGTACGATATCTGCCTGCGCTACGGGTTTGACTCGCAGCAGACGTTTACCCGCATCTTTACCCGCACCTTCAACCAGCCGCCCGGGGCGTATCGCAAAGAGAATCACCGCCAGACACATTGAAATTGACGACATCCAGGCCGGGTAAGGCGTAGCCGCCACCCGGCTTTTTTGTGTGCACGGTGCCTTTAAGTTGCCCGGTGGCGCTGCGCTTACCGGGCCTACAACACATCGTATAGCGCGGACATCCAGGCCGGGTAAGGCATAGCCGCCACCCGGCTTTAACTACCAGCTGTGATTCACCGTCGCCGTCACCGTCCGGCCAATCCCGTAGAAGCACGCCGTATCGCTTGCGCATGACGCCACATACTTCGTGTCTGCCACGTTATTGACGTTGAACTGCACGCTTGCCCCTTTCAGGCTGCGGTTCATCTCGCCCAGATCGTAGCGCAGCATCGCGTCATACAGATCCACCGATGGCACCTTGAAGGTGTTCTTCGCATCGCCGTAGCTGGTGCCGATGTAGCGCATCCCCACGCCAGCGGTCAGGCTCTTCAGCGCTCCGCCCGGAACGGTATAGCTGGCGAACGCCGATGCCATATGCGCTGGAATGCGCGCAGGCGTTTTGCCTTCAGTTCCCGCCACCGTGGTGCTTTCGGTTTTTGCATCGGTGTAAGTGTAGGAGCCAATCAGGTTGATGTTATCCATCAGCGTGGCGTGGATTTCCGCTTCAGCGCCTTTCGAACGCACCTTGCCCGCATTTTCGAACCAGCCTTCAGCGCTGTTATAGGTCGCTACGTTGTCCTGAGTCAAATCGTACAGCGCCAGGGTCATCAGCGTGGTGTCGACCGGCTGATATTTCAGACCAATCTCGGTCTGCTCCCCGGTAGTGGGCCTGAATGGCGCGACGCCCGGCGCACGGTTGGTTTGCAGGTTCGGTTCAAACGAGGTGCTGTAGCTGATGTACGGCGACAGGCCAGAATCAAACGCGTACAGCAGGCCAGTGCGCCAGGTAAATTTGTTGTCGTTCTGCTGGGTTAAGCTGTTGTCGGTGAAGTCGCTGGTACGCACTTCGCTCCAGTCGTAGCGCCCGGAAACCAGCCACTCCCAGTTGTTCCAGCTCATCTGATCCTGAAGATACAGGCCCATCTGGTCGAGATTTTGCTGCTCGTCGGTGGCCGTTTTGAAGGTACTTTCATCCACGTTCACGCCGTAAACCGGGTTTGTCCAGTCGAGGTCATACTGTGAGCCGCTCCCGCGCGCCAGCAGCTGTTTATCCTTACTGGTCTTGTAATCAAACCCGCCGAGCAGGGTGTGGTTGACGCTTCCGGTCTCCAGTAGATATTCCAGCTGGTTATCAAGGCCAAATTCGTTGGTCGTGCGCTCTTCACGCTGGGCGCGACGGGTCAACACCGTGCTGTTGGCCGCGCTGTTGGCGTAAACCAGATAACGATATTTCTGCTTGATGGTGGCGTAACGGGCGTTCTGGCGGAAGGTGAGGTTGTCGGCGAACTGGTGTTCCAGCTCGTAGCCAATCATCGTCTGCTCGCGCCAGGATTGATTGTAATTCGGATCGCTGACGTTAAAGTCGCGCGGGATGTACTTCCCGTCGGCACTTTTCACCGTGCCATACGCGGGCAGGAAGTTGCGGTATCCGGCATCCGGATCTTTCTGGTAGCTGGTCAGCAGCGTAAAGCGGGTCTGATCGTTCGGGTACCAGGTGATCGCCGGGGCGATCGCCATCCGCGTCTCTTTATAATCGTCCACCTGATTATGCTGCGTACGGGCGATACCGTTCACGCGATACAGCACGCGGCCGTCGTCGCTCAGCTTGCCGCCGAAATCAAACGCACCTTCGGCGAGATCGTTATTGCCGGTGCGGAACTGCACGTTGTGAATGGCCTCCGCCGTCGGGCGCTTGCTGGTCATACTGATTAACCCGCCCGGATTCACCTGTCCAAACAGCACCGACGCCGGGCCGCGCACCAGCTCCACGCGCTCCAGCAGCCACGGGTCAACTGTGCCCGTCTGTGAGGAAGCCGTTGCGCCAAAGCTTAAGCCGTCGAGGAATTTCGGCACGTAGCTAAAGCCGCGCACAAACACCTCGTCGTTACGGTTAGACGAGCCCCGGTACTCGGTAAACACGCCCGCCGAGTAGCGCAGCGCCTGCGAAACGGAGGTGACGTCCTGCATGTTCATCTGATCGCGGGTGATCACCGATACCGACTGCGGCGTCTTCACGATCTCCGCGCTGGTCTTGGTGGCGGAGAGCGTTTTCGTCGCCACAATGCCTTTTACGGGCGCAGTGGGCTCTTCAGTAACGCCCTGCGTCACCGTAATCGTTTCTTCTTTCGTTTCTGCCTGAGCCGCGACGCTGGTCGTCGCCAGACTCAGCAGCCAGAGCTGCATTATCTTATTATTTTTAAACATTTTTATTGAACGTCCTTGGTTGCTATCGCCATAAAAACACCGGTAAAACGCCGTTGATGATATTGCAAATTATTACCATTTGCATTAGCGTTGTTAACAAATTTCGTTGGGGAACAAGCGGTAATGAAGAGGGTATGGAGTGGGTTGCTGTTGGGGATCGGCGCGCTGCCCGCCGTGGCGGCAACGTGCGAGCAGTCGTCCCGGCAGGGCGATGTTCAGGGAAAGTTTGATGCCAGCGGCGAAGTCTGCTTCTCCCTGCCCGAGCTGGATGAAAATTACGTTTCCGCCACGCTGCATGGCGTGACGGATGCGCGCCTGCTGGATGGGCAAAACCGTCGCATCCGCACGCTGATCGAAAACGGTCCTGCGGACGGGGAACACACGCTGCTGTTTGCCCTGCCGGTGAAACAGAACACCTCGCTGGTGCTACACGGCGAAGCTGGCAAGCCGTGGCGTTTTCAGTGGCGGATGAAAGAGACCTCTCCGTTACCACGCGTGCAGATGCTGGCGCCAGAAAGCCCGACGCTGAAGGCGCTGGCAAACGTCATTTCTGCCGGTGGAAGTACCGAGGCGTTCTGGCAGGCGCGGCGTCGACAGGGAACGCCGATGGTGGAGCCGGTAGATGCGAGCCATAAGCGGGTGACCTTTCTGTGGCGCGGCGCGCGGGATAACGTCTTCATTCTCGGCTCTCCGGCGGGGGATCACGATCCGCTGTTCCGTCTGGGCAACAGCGACGTCTGGTTCCGCAGCTACGTGGTCCCCGCTGATACGGTGATGCAGTACAAGCTCGCCCCCGATGTGCCGATCGTTGAAGGCTCTGCCCGCGATCAACGCCGCGCCATCCTGGTAAGCGCGCAGGCCGATCCGCTTAACCCGAATAGCTTTGGGGAGCAGAAGACCGATCGCTGGAATCGCTATTCTCTGCTCGATCTCAGCCCGGCGCGCTACTGCTCCGTTCGGGCTACGGCACAGCCGCTGTTACACGGGACGTTGAGCCGCCAGAGGCTGAGCAGCAACATCCTCGGCAATGCCCGCGACGTGATGATCTACCAACCGCGCGGCGCACAGCCTGCACGCTGGACGCTCATCCTTTTCGACGGACAGGTTTATCAGGACGAATACCATTTTGCCAACGTGCTGGACGGTCTGATTGCCCGACATCACCTGCCTCCGATTAACGTGGTGTTTATCGACAGCCTCGATCACGCCCGTCGCGGCAACGAGCTGCCGCCGAACCCGGATTTTGCTGACTTTATGGCGCACGAGCTGCTGCCGTGGCTGCGGGGGAAGGGCATCGGCTTGCAGCGGCAGAAAACCGTACTGGCAGGATCAAGCTACGGGGGAATTGCCTCTTCATGGGTGGCGCTGCGCTATCCGCGCCTGTTTGGCAACGTGCTGAGCCTTTCCGGTTCATACTGGTGGGCGCCGGAAGGTGACGCTCCCGGCTGGCTGACGCGTCAATACCAACAGTCTCCACCGTATCCGGTGCGCTTCTGGTTACAGGCCGGGAAGTTTGAAACCACGGGGCCGGGCGGCGGCATCTATCGCACCACGCAGGATTTTGAACAGGTGCTGAGGAAAAAAGGCTATCGCGTCAGCTTCCACCCCTCATCCAGCGGCCACGACTACGCGGCCTGGTGTGAAGCGCTGATCCACGGGATGCGCGATCTCACTGGCTTACGACGCCAGTGAAAACCAGCGGCGCCAGATGAAACGCAGGATAAAGAATTCGATGGCGCCGAGCACCAAAAACCACAGACAGAACAGAATGGTGTACAGCTGATTCAGATCGACCATATGAAAGGTCTGAACCAGCTTCTGCGCCAGCACCAGACCCAGCGACGGCGCGGGTAACAGCAGGCAGGAGAGCAGGGCCATCAGCAAAATGCCCCCTGCGGTGAGCAGCGATTCTAACGGGTCTTTCATCGTAATGTTAATCGTCAGTTAAAAATGTCATTGTCCGGCATCCTGAAACGTAAAGCAATATCATCCCCGCTGGCAAAATTGGGTAAAAGGCCACCGTTATTCTGCGAATTAATAACTGAAAATAGATAATATTTTCGGGGCGATTAAATTAATATCGCGTTATGTAAATAAACGTCTTTCTCACGAAAATAATTTTACAAAGCTATAGGTGCTATATCCAATTAACGTCGCAATAACAATGGCTGCGACAATGTATAACGCCAGACGCCGTCCGCGATAAATACCAAACATGCTTCCTCCTCGTTTAGTGTTGGTTTAGAAATATTTTGTAAAAATCAACGCGTCGAAATAATTTTAATCAGTTTTGAATAACCGGGTAGTCAATATATTGCGGTAGATCAATTTAACCCGCAAGACTTAAAAATGAATTATTTAAAGCCAGAAAGGAATTCCGGCTTCCGTCCACCGGATATTGAAGGAAAAATACCATGACCAAAAAAAATTTCTCGCAGAATATGCCACCCGCAGGCGGGCAGGCGGGCAGGCGTACCAGCAGACCGTAGAGCAGGTGCTTGCTCAGGCGCAGAGCCAGGCTAATGGCCTGGACCGTGCCGAGGCGCAGGCGCGTTTACAGAAGCATGGCCCGAACGCGCTGCCGGAGAAAAAAGGCAAGCCGGGCTGGCTGCGTTTTCTCGCGCATTTTAACGATGTCCTGATTTACGTCCTGCTGGCAGCCGCCGTATTAACGGCAGTAATGGGACACTGGGTTGATACGCTGGTTATTCTGGGCGTGGCGGTAATCAATGCCTTAATTGGCCACATTCAGGAAAGTAACGCGGAAAAATCCCTGAAGAGTATTCGCAATATGCTCTCCAGCGAGGCGCGCGTTATTCGTAACGGCAACCATGAAACTATCCCGACGACGGAAATCGTCCCGGGCGATATTATTGTGTTGCGCGCAGGAGATCGTATACCGGCGGATATGCGCTTAATCGAAGCGCATAATTTACGCGTGGAAGAGGCAATTCTGACCGGTGAATCCACCGTGGTGGATAAACACACGAGCCCGCTGAACGGCGAATTACCGCTGGGCGACCGCACGAACCTGGTCTTTTCCGGTACGACGGTCAGCGCGGGCGGCGGCGTGGGCGTGGTCATTGCCACGGGCCAGGAGACCGAACTCGGCCACATCAACCAGATGATGGCGGGCATTGAAAAACACCGCACCCCGCTGCTGGTGCAGATGGACAAGCTGGGCAAAGCGATCTTCGCCATCATTCTGGCGATGATGGCCGCGCTGTTTGTCTTCAGCCTGGTGTTCCGCGAGATCCCGATGGGCGAGTTGCTGCTCTCCCTGATTAGCCTGGCGGTAGCCTCCGTGCCGGAAGGTCTGCCGGCGATTATCTCCATTATCCTCTCCCTGGGCGTGCAGGCGATGGCGCGCAAGCGGGCGATTATCCGCAAGCTGCCGACGGTTGAAACCCTGGGCGCGATGACCGTGGTCTGCTCGGATAAAACCGGCACCCTGACCATGAACGAGATGACGGTGAAAGCCATCATCACCGCCGACACCTGCTATCGCGTGGACGGCAACAGCTACGAGCCGGTGGGCAACATCTACCTCGAAGGCAGCGACGAGCCGGTGCAGATCCAGCCGGGCACTGTGCTGGAGCAGTACCTGCGCACCATCGACCTGTGTAACGACAGCCAGCTGATTCAGGACGAGCGTGGCCTGTGGGGCATCACCGGCGGGCCAACCGAGGGCGCGCTGAAGGTGCTGGCGGCCAAGGCCCACCTCGAGCCGGTCGTGACCACGCTGGTTAACAAGATCCCGTTCGACTCTCAGTACAAGTACATGAGCACCCACTACCAGATTGGCAGTGAGGAGCAGATTTTGATTACCGGCGCGCCGGACGTGATTTTCGCCCTGTGTGAGCAGCAGCAGACCCGCAACGGTGCGCAAGCCTTTGACCGCGCGTACTGGGAAACGGAGATGGAGCGCTATGCGCGTCAGGGGCTGCGCATGGTCGCCGCGGCGTTCAAGCCAGCGAACGGCGAGCAGGCATTAACTCACGACGACCTGAGCCACGGTCTGATCTTCCTCGGCATTGCCGGGATGATGGATCCGCCGCGTCCGGAAGCGATTGAGGCGATTAACGCCTGCCAGCAGGCGGGGATCCGCGTGAAGATGATCACCGGGGATCACCCACAGACGGCGATGAGCATCGGCCAGATGCTGGGGATCACCAACAGCGAGCAGGCGGTTACCGGCTACCAGCTGGAGAAGATGGACGACGCCGAGCTGGCGGAAGCGGCGGTGAAGTATGACATCTTCGCCCGTACCAGCCCGGAGCATAAGCTGCGCCTGGTGAAAGCGTTGCAGGACAAAGGCGAAATCGTCGGCATGACCGGTGACGGCGTGAACGATGCCCCGGCGCTGCGCCAGGCGGACGTGGGTATCGCGATGGGCATCAAAGGCACGGAAGTGACCAAAGAGGCGGCGGACATGGTCCTGACGGACGATAACTTCGCCACCATCGCCAGCGCGGTAAAAGAGGGGCGTCGCGTTTACGACAACCTGAAGAAGACCATTCTGTTCATCATGCCGACCAACCTGGCGCAGGGGCTATTGATTGTGATTGCGCTGCTGGCGGGGAACATCATTCCGCTGACGCCAGTGCTGATCCTGTGGATGAACATGGCGACCTCCGCCACGCTCTCCTTCGGCCTGGCCTTCGAGGCCGCCGAGCGCAACATTATGCGCCGCCCGCCGCGTCAGACCGGGCAGCACGTGATGGACGCCTACGCCGTCTGGCGCGTGGCCTTCGTCGGCACCATGATTGCCATCGCCGCCTTTGCGCTGGAAGCCTGGCTGGCCCCGCGCGGCCACAGCGCGGAGTTCATCCGCACCGTGCTGTTGCAGATGCTGGTCTGCGCCCAGTGGGTATACATGATTAACTGCCGCAACACCGACGGGTTCTCCCTGAACCGCGGCCTGCTGGCGAACAAAGGGATCTGGCTGGTAACGGGCGTACTGTTCCTGCTCCAGGCGGCGATTATCTACCTGCCGTTTATGCAGATGCTGTTCGGCACCGAAGCGCTGCCGCTGCGCTACTGGTTCGTGACGCTGGCGGTGGCGGGCGTGATGTTCTTCGTCGTCGAAATCGAGAAGCGACTGACCCGCAGGTTCCGTAAGGCTGCATAACCTTTTGCCCTCACCCTAACCCTCTCCCACAGTGAGAGGGAACTCTGACCTCCCTCTCCCTGTGGGAGAAGGCCGGGGTGAGGGAAAACAACGCCGAGGTACTCCCATGAAATTCCCACTCCTGTTCGCGCTCCTCGCCTGCACCCTGCCACCCGCATTCGCCGCGGCCATTCCCGTGCGTGTCGCCACCGTGGAGCAGACCGCCCACGCCGCCGAGCGTCAGATCCCGGGTCGCATTGAAGCTATCCACACCGTTGAACTGCGCGCCCGCACGGAAGGCGTCATCACCAGAATCCACTTCCGCGACGGGCAGTACGTGAAAAAAGGCGACGTGTTGTTCGAACTGGACGACGCCGAGCCGCGCGCCGCCCTGCGTCTGGCGCAGGCCGAAGTGAGAAGCGCCGAAGCCACGCTGCGTCAGGCGCAGCAGCAGCTGTCACGCTTCGAAAGCCTGGGCAGCAGCAACGCCATCAGCCGCCACGACGTGGACAACGCCCGCATGCAGCGCGACGTAGCGAGCGCCGCGCTGGAGCAGGCGAAAGCCCGGCTCGACACCCGCAGCGTCACCCTCAACTACACGCGCATTACCTCACCGATTGACGGGCGCGTGGGGCACAGCAACTTTCACGTCGGCAGCCTGGTGAATCCTGCCAGCGGTGTGCTGGTGGAGGTGGTGCAGCTCGATCCCATCCGCATTGCCTTTGCGCTGGAAGAGGGCACGTTTGCCACTAAAGCCGGACAGCATGCGGATATCAGCGCCATGAAGCAGGCCTGGCAGGCGCTGATTGACAGCAACGGCCAGCGCATCAGCGGGGAACTCACCTCCGTGGACAACCGCATCGACCCGGGCACCGCCAGCGTGATGCTGCGCGCCGAGTTCGCCAACCCGCGCCATCAGCTGCTGCCCGGCGGCAACGTGAACGTCTACCTGCGTCCGTCAAGTGAGCAACCAGTGCTGACTCTGCCCGCCGCTGCCGTACAGCAGAATGGCCGCGGGTTCTTCGCATGGGTGGTTAACGCCGAGGATAAAGCCGAAATGCGTCCGCTGAAGGTCGCCGGACAGATCGGCCAGCAGTTCCAGATTGCCTCCGGCCTGAAGCCCGGTGAGCGAGCGATTACTGACGGTGCGCAGCGCGTGCAGCCAGGCGTTGCCGTCCAGATACTGAATTAAGGAGCCATCATGCTGACGTTTTTCATCAAACGCCCGCGCTTTGCGATGGTGATTGCGCTGGTCATCACCCTGCTGGGGGCCATCGCGCTGAGGATTATTCCGGTGGAGCAGTACCCGCAGATCACCCCGCCGGTCGTGAATGTGTCAGCGTCATGGCCGGGCGCCAGCTCGGCTGACGTGGCGGAGGCCATCGCCACGCCGCTGGAAACCCAGCTGAACGGGGTGGATCATATGCTCTATATGGAGTCCACCAGTTCGGACGAGGGTAGCTATAGCCTGAACATTACCTTTGCGGCAGGCACCGACCCGGATCTCGCCGCCATCGACGTGCAGAACCGCGTGGCGCAGGCCGTGGCGCAGCTGCCGACCGAGGCACAGCAAAACGGCGTGCAGGTGCGCAAGCGCGCCACCAACCTGATGATGGGGGTAAGCCTTTACTCACCGAACAACACCCACACGCCGCTGTTCGTCAGCAACTACGCCAGCACCCAGGTGCGCGAGGCGCTGTCGCGTCTGCCGGGCGTCGGGCAGGTACAGATGTTTGGCGCACGGGACTACAGCATGCGCATCTGGCTGCGTCCGGACCGCATGAACGCCCTGAACGTGACCAGCGATGACGTGGCGCAGGCGCTGCGCGAGCAGAACGTGCAGGGGGCGGCAGGCCAGGTCGGCACGCCGCCGGTGTTTAACGGCCAGCAGCAGACCCTGACCATTAACGGGCTGGGGCGCTTAAATCAGGCCGACGACTTTGCCAACATCATTATCCGCGCCGGGGATATGGGGCAACTGGTGCGCCTGAAGGACGTCGCCACCATCGAGCTTGGCTCGCGCAGCTACAGCTCTGGCGCGCAGCTGAACGGGCACGACTCTGCCTACCTCGGCATCTACCCGACGCCGTCCGCTAACGCCCTGCGCGTGGCCGATGCGGTGCGCGCGGAGCTGGAACGGTTATCCACGCGCTTCCCGGACGATCTGGTCTATGAAGTCAAATTCGACACCACCTCGTTTGTGGCCGCCACCATCAAAGAGATTGGCGTCTCGCTGGCGCTGACGATGCTGGCGGTGGTGGTCGTGGTGTCCCTGTTCCTGCAAAGCTGGCGCGCGACGCTGATTGTTGCCCTTGCCATTCCGGTGTCGCTGGTGGGCACCTTCGCGGTGCTCTATACGCTCGGCTACTCCGCCAATACGCTGAGCCTGTTCGCCATCATTCTGGCGCTGACCATGGTGGTGGATGACGCCATCGTAGTGGTGGAGAGCGTCGAAACGCTGATGGCGGAAGGGCAGAGCCGGACGGCGGCGACCGCGCTGGCGCTGCGCCAGATTGCCGGGCCAGTGATTGCCACCACGCTGGTGCTGCTGGCGGTGTTTGTGCCGGTGGCGCTCCTGCCGGGGATTGTCGGCGAGCTGTACCGCCAGTTCGCGGTGACGCTCTCGACTGCCGTCACGCTCTCAAGCCTGGTGGCGTTGACTCTTACGCCCGCCCTGTGCGCGCTGTTGCTGCGCCCGCGACCGGAGAAACCTGCGGCACTCTATCGCGCCTTTAACCACGGGCTGGACGCCACGCGCGGTTTCTACACCCGCATCGTGAACGTTTTAAACCTGCGCCCGTGGCTGGCGCTGCTGGCCACCGCAGGCGCGGCGGCGGTGGTGGTATTCAGCTTTATGTCGATGCCAAAAGGCTTCCTGCCCCAGGAAGACCAGGGCTACTTCTTCGCCAGCGTCCAGCTGCCGGAGGCAGCCTCGCTGGAGCGCACCGAAGCGGTGATGACCACCGCGCGCGAGCTGATCGCTAACAACCCGGCGGTAGAAGACGTGATTCAGGTCTCCGGGTTTAACATCCTCAACGGCACCAGCGCATCGAACGGCGGGTTTATCTCCATCATGCTCAAAGACTGGAGCGAGCGTCCGCCGCTGGATGAGGTGATGGGCGCCTTGCAGCGGCAACTGCTGGCCCTGCCGGAAGCCACCATCATGACCTTTGCGCCGCCGACGCTGCCGGGGCTGGGCAACGCCTCCGGCTTCGACCTGCGCATTCAGGCGCAGGCGGGGCAAAGCCCGGCGGAGCTGGAGCGCGTGACGCGTGAGGTGCTGGCGAAAGCCAACCAGAACCCGCAGCTGAGCCGCGTGTTCACCACCTGGAGCAGCAACGTGCCGCAGATGACGCTCACCGTTGACCGCGAGCGCGCGGCCCGCCTCGACGTGCCGGTGTCACGCATCTTCAGCAGCCTGCAAACCGCCTTTGGCGGCACGCGCGCCGGGGATTTCAGCGTCAACAACCGCGTCTACCACGTAGTGATGCAGAACGAGATGCAGTGGCGCGAGCGCGCGGAGCAAATCAGCGAGCTGTTCGTGCGCAGCAACAGCGGCGAGCGGGTGCGTCTGAGCAACCTCATCACCATCACGCCGACCGTCGGCGCGCCATTTATACAGCAGTACAACCAGTTCCCGTCGGTATCGGTGAGCGGCTCGGCAGCGGAAGGGGTGAGCAGCAGCACCGCAATGGCGGCGATGGGCGAGATTCTGGCGGAAAACCTGCCAGCCGGGTACGACTACGCCTGGAGCGGCATGTCGTATCAGGAGCAGCAGACCGGCAATCAGGCGATATGGATCGTGCTGGCGGCGGTGGTGATGGCGTGGCTGTTCCTCGTCGCCCAGTACGAGAGCTGGACGCTGCCGGCGAGCGTGATGCTCTCGGTGCTGTTCGCCATCGGCGGGGCGCTGGTCTGGCTGTGGCTGGCGGGCTACGCCAACGACGTGTATGTGCAGATAGGTCTGGTGCTACTGATAGCCCTCGCCGCCAAGAACGCAATTCTTATCGTGGAGTTTGCCCGCGCCCGGCGCATGGATGGAATGGCGATTGTCGATGCCGCACGGGAGGGGGCATCGCGCCGCTTCCGCGCGGTAATGATGACCGCCGTGTCGTTCATTATCGGCGTCCTGCCGATGATGCTGGCGACCGGGGCGGGTGCCCAGAGCCGCCGCATCATCGGCACTACGGTGTTCAGCGGCATGCTGGTGGCGACCGTGGTGGGGATAGTGTTCATCCCGGCGCTGTTCGTGCTGTTCCAGCGCCTGCGCGAGTGGGGCCACGGCCTTACGGACTCGTCGCCCACAGCTCACAGTGCTTCTGCACCAGAGAAATCAGCGAGCCGCCATCGGCGATAAAGTCCCGCATGCGCTGCGCCTCGCTCTTGCCCTGCTTTAACAGCAGGGCAATCTCATTGATTGCGCTTGTCGCGCCGAGCTTCTCGGCCGACGGCGCAACCTGCTCGAGCAGCCAGGCGATATCTTCCGCCACGGTTTTGTGCTCGCCGGTATGTACGTCCGTCAGAATGCCTTCCAGCCCGTAGCGACAGGCCTGAAAACGGTTAAAGCGATAGAGCAGAAAATCCCGTTCCTGATGCTTATACGGCCGCGCGGTCAGCAGCCAGTGCGACGTCGCCTGAATAAGCCCGGCGATGTTAATGGCGTGGCTGAGCGTCAGCGGCGTATCCATCACCCGCACCTCGACGGTGCCGAAGTGCGGGCTGGGGCGGATGTCCCAGTGCAGATCCTTAATGCTGTCGATCATGCTGGTGGAGCTCAGGCGGCGGAACAGCCCCTCGAACTCCTGCCAGCTGTTGACCCACGGCATCTGACCGTTATCCGGGAAGCCCGAGAAGATGTTGAGACGCGATGAGGCGAACTTCGTGTCCGTGCCCTGCATATACGGTGATGCGGCGGCCAGGGCGATAAAGTGCGGCACAAAGCGCGACAGGCCGTGCAGCAGGTAAATGGCGTCGTCCCCGGTCCGACAGCCGACGTGTACGTGCTGGCCGAACACCGTCGCCTGCAAAATCAGATAGCCAAAGCGCTCCAGCGTGACGTTATAGCGCTCGTCGTCGCACACTTCCTGCCGCTGCCATTTCTGGAACGGATGCGTCCCACCGCCGCAGATCTGGATATGCTGATCTTCCGCCGCGCGCAGGATGCTCTGCTGCATCACTGAAAACTGCGCCGCTGCCTGGTCGATGGTCTGGCACACGCCGGTGGCGATTTCGAGCATGCTTTCGGTGATGTCGTGTTTGACTTCCCCCCCTTTGATGTCGTCTTTGACGGCGGCGATGAGGGCAGAGGAGTCCTGGCTCAGATCGTAACCCGGCGGGTTAACCACCTGGAGTTCGAGCTCAATGCCGAGGGTATAAGGTTCAGAGGATTTGAAGTCGGGTAAAGGCATGGCGCACTCCGTTGTCTGTTATGAGTTGAGTATAGACAATGGGCGTGGCGCGCTCTTTTCAGGGTGGTATAACTGATAGCAGGCTTAGCAAAAGGGGAGTGATCCATGTCTGACTATCCAACCATTGCGCTGACAGGACCCGGTGCGATTGGGACCACCATCGCCGCGGTGCTGCATGAAGCGGGCCGCACGCCGCTGCTGTGTGGGCGCACCGCGCATCCGGAACTGCGCCTGCGTCATGATGAGGGTGAAATTGTGGTGCCCGGTCCGGTACTCACCGATCCCAGCGTCATTACGCGCCCCGTTGACCTTGTTTTTTTTGCGGTCAAAACGACGCAAAATGCCGACAGCGCCGGGTGGCTGCGCGCTCTGTGCGATGAAAACACCGTGGTCTGCGCGCTGCAAAACGGCGTGGAGCAGAAAGCCCAGCTTGCGCCTTTGGTCAATGGCGCAACGGTGCTGCCCTCGGTGGTCTGGTTCCCTGCCCAGCGCGAGCCGGATGCCTCCGTCTGGCTGCGCGCCAAACCGCGCCTTACGCTGCCGGACGTGCCGCAGGCGCAGCGGGTGGTGGAGGCGCTTCGCGGCACGCGCTGTGACGTTGAACTCTCGGCTGATTTCCCCACCGTCGCCTGGCGCAAGCTGCTGCAAAACGCGGTCGCCGGGCTGATGGTGCTGGCCAATCGCCGCGCCGGGATGTTCAGGCGCGAGGATATCAGCGAACTGGCGCTGGCCTACCTGCGCGAGGGGCTGGCCGTCGCCCGCGCCGAGGGGGCGAAGCTGGCCGATGACGTGGCGCAGGAGATTCTGGCGAACTTTCAGCGCGCGCCAGTGGATTTGGGCACGTCGATCCTCGCCGACCGTCAGGCGGATTGCCCGATGGAGTGGGACATCCGCAACGGTGTGATCCAGCGCTATGGCCGCAGGCACGGGATTGCGGTGCCCGTCAGCGATGTGGTGGTGCCGCTTCTGGCGGCGGGGAGCGAGGGGCCGGGGTGAGCCAGGGTCTGGCGAGAAGGAAGACCCGGCCGTTGTGCGCCGGGTAACTCTCTTACTTACCCTGACGGGCTTTCTCAGCGTTTAGCTCTTCCATTGTTGCTTCCAGGATCCAGAGGCACTGAGCACCCTCAACCGTATCCAGCAGCGCCCGGCGGGTGCGCTGATAGAACGCGTCGACTTCGGCGGGGGATTTCTCTAGAGGCGGCGTGCAGACGATATCGCTGCCAACCATGTGCGGCCACTTTCCCGCGTCAATGGTCTGGAGCGCTTTCAGTGTGGCGCTGGTGTTTGTTGTGAGCGCTGCGGCCAAAGCATCCTCCAGCAGTTGCGCCTGCCTGACGTCAGCCGTGGCAGCCAGCGTTGGGGCTTGCTCAATCCAGTGTGTGTCACCTGAGGCGATTCCATGAAGTGCTGATGGCCAGTCAGTGCTGGCTGCAATGGCTGGGACAGTGAGCGCACAAAGCAGCAGGACGATTGGGTATTTCATCGCACAACCTCAAGCTCACCGCCGTCACGAAGGATTTTACGTCGCGTTGACAGTGAGAGAATAATGCACCCCTCCGAAGCAAATCCGGCTGGACCGTACTTATGGTCACCATGAATGCGGAACTCTGAACGACCAAAACTCTCTCCCGAAGTTTGCTCAAGGATAATGGTAATGGGTCCTTTAGAATTCGAATGTCCCGCAATTTTATATGTTCCGCGCGGCAATGGACCCAGACCCTTCACATGCTGACGGTCCGGATTATTTTTATTGGTAAGGGCACCGGAATATCCTGTCTCAATTAATTTGCCGTCTTTATACATCTTGCCAGTTGATTGCTCATACTTCCATCCCATAACGTTCTCCTTATGCCGTCTTACGGTCATTCCAGCTATCTGAATGCATGATGTTACCGTCCACGTAGCGCCAGGTAATTTTTTCATAGAGCAGCTCTACCAGCTCAAGATGGTTATGCTTCTCATAGTCAGGATCTTTGATATCAAGCATCATTGGACAGACGCTGGCGATCTTCACGCCTTCCAGAAGGGTGGAAAAATATTCCACTTCCTGACCAGCATCGTTGATACGGTAAAACTTTATCTCTGCGGATTTTAGCTTCTGGCCCGTGCTAACAGCCTTGTACAAATAGGGGCTGGAAGCGTCGATCTCTTTATCGAAAGAATAGGGGGAATGGATGCGAAGACTTGTCGCCTTGCCGTTATGCTTGTCCGTGGGCTGCATTATGCCGTGATTTAAGGCGATAATCTCGATGCTACCTTCACGTCCATATATATCGACAGAGCCTTTTATATCGGCGCCGCCGTCATCTTTAAGCCATAAATAAGCGGGAATAGCCATTTGTTTAAAACTCCATTTAAGGAAATCCTGAAAAGACCTTATGGTTTAGCTTGTTACGTAACTAGTGCAACGCTAGCGCGTACAAAATTGGCCGTCAATTTTGTACAGGGTGGATATAAAACGATCTGCGGTTTCGTTGATGCAAATTAAGAAAGTATGGGGGCTTATGGTTTGGATCTGGATAAATTGTTAATGATTAATACGGTGGTTTTGCTTAAATAATAATTAAGTGAATATTAATTGAAGATGTAATAAATACTTGAATGTTTATTGGGTATTCTGTCTATTTGACTCTTTATTAATTGTTCAAAAACGCATAACGGCTCGTCTGAATATCCACCTATCCGTGGCGACACCCCTGAAAACGGTAAAGAGGTACCGCAGAAAATCCCGTTCCTGATGCTTATAAGGCCGCGTGGTCAGCAGCCAGTGTGACGTGGCCTGGATCAGCCAGGCGATATTAATCGCGTTGTTGAGCGTCAGCGGCTTATCCGTCGACCGCACCTGCACGGTGCTAATGTGCGGGCTGGGGCGAATGTCCCAGTGCAGATCTTTAATGCTGTCGATCCTGTCCGACCGTCAGGCGGATCGCCTGATGGAGTGGGACATCCGCAACGGCGTGATCCAGCGCTACGGCCGCAGGCACGGGATTGCGGTGCCCATCAGCGATGTGGTGGTGCCGCTGCTGGCGGCGGGGAGTGAGGGGCAGGGGTGAGAGAGATAGTGGTATTAACGTCTGGGGAATTGGTCTGGGTGAAAACCTCGCATCAGTTCCCCACAAATGCGCTCACCGGCAAACCAAAACGCTTCGCCAGCGCGCATATGATCCAGCGTTAACGTGCCTGATCTATCTTGGCCTGAAATATTTGTTTAATTTGCGTAGCGTATTCAGGAATTGCTTGCTGAGAAGAAGTGCAGCGGAGATAGTTTTGCTAACCAGGTTATATAGAAACGTGTGAAAGATGCGTCCGCTATGTGTCAATAACAGGCATTGCGGGATATGTATGAGACTGGCCGCCATTCCCGATAGCACAGCTCTGATGCTACACTGTTTTCAGTCCTCATTACCTCAACAAATAAATTTATGACTACCGCTGATTTCAAACGCCCTAAACTAGAACTCCCAAACGGGGCAGATAAACTGCTGCTGCACTCCTGTTGCGCTCCGTGTTCTGGTGAGGTAATGGAGGCGATCCAGGCCTCAGGGATCGACTACACCATCTTCTTCTACAATCCGAACATTCATCCGCAGAAAGAGTATCTGATTCGTAAGGATGAGAATATTCGCTTTGCCGAACAGCACGGCGTACCGTTTATCGATGCGGATTACGATACAGATAACTGGTTTGAGCGCGCCAAAGGCATGGAATGGGAACCCGAGCGCGGCATTCGCTGCACCATGTGTTTTGACATGCGCTTTGAGCGGACTGCGCTTTACGCCGCTGAAAATGGCTTCAACGTGATTAGCAGCTCACTGGGCATCTCTCGCTGGAAAAATATGCAGCAAATCAACGACTGCGGTCAGCGAGCCGCCGCCCACTATCCGGGTATGGTCTATTGGGACTATAACTGGCGGAAACAGGGCGGTTCGTCGCGCATGATTGAAATCAGCAAGCGCGAGCAGTTCTACCAGCAGGAATACTGCGGCTGTGTTTATTCACTGCGTGACAGCAACCTGCACCGCAAATCCCAGGGCCGTCCTCTCATTCAGATCGGTAAGCTTTACTACGGTAAAGAAGACGACCAGGCCTGATTTTATGTCACGCCCTCTGTGGCGTGACCGCCTTCCTGTGCATTCCTCTAACAATTGCATGCCCCACCCGGCACGAACAGTAATTTTTAGTCATGAGATGGCTGAAAGTCGATCTGGCATCGAAGCCTGCTGAACGCTCTTAACAGTCATTCATCAAACAACGTTGTCCTTTGTGTAAGGCCGACTCAGTGAGCCGTTATATAAGGCTCCTTCACAAACTCCGCTAACAACCCAGCAGTTGCTTACAGAGCGTGGCAAATGTCACCGCATCGTCCGTTTCCACCAGTACGCTCACGTACGCCGCACAGGTGCCAGCCAGTTCAAAGAGATCCGCAGAATCGGGAAGTTGCAGGTGAAGAAGGTGATGAACAGCGCTTTCTTCAGCGTGTACGTATGAAAATCCAGGGGTAGTCGCCATTTAGCATCCTCGTTGTCCAAAAAAAATGTCATGTCATGCTAACGGGTTCCTACGCCCGGTTACGGATGTGCCGCAACGCAGGCACTTTACGACCGCGGAGAAGGGATGAAAAGGGATGCCCCTGAATTACATAAGGTTGCTTAAAAGTTTGCGAGGCGGCTTCCAAAGGGCATTGCCGGGTGGCGGCTGCGCCTTACCCGGCCTACAAAACCGCCAACAAGCCAACCAACCCGCGACACGAACCGTAGGCCCGCGCAAGCGCAGCGCCGCCGGGCACAGCCACACCGTAGCTACCCCTCGCTCATCATCGCCAGAAACCGCTTCACCGTCCGCGAACGCTCAAAACGCCGCCAGCAGAGCGCGATATCGGTATAAAGCTCCGGTGAGCGCAGCGCATGGTAGGTGACATTCGGCGGAGAAATAGCGGCCATGGATTTCGGCACCAGCGCGAACCCGCCGCCAGCGGAGACCATGCTCAGGGAAGAGGAAAGTTGTGAGGATTGCAGCGTGTGTTGCATATCGATCCCGGCCCGCTCGCAGCTGCCGTAAACGCGGTCATACAGCCCCGGTGCTACCTCCTGGGGGAACAGCACCACCGGCGTATCCCGCAGCTCATCCAGCGCCAGATCGCCACATGCCGCCAGAGGATGATCGCGATGCAGCGCCACCACCATCGGCTCCCGATCGAGGATTTTTAATTCGAACACCTTACTGCTTTCGCACGGCAGGCGCACAAAGGCGATATCCAGCTCACCCTCCGCCAGCATCGTCGTCAGCGACGACATATTGGCTTCCACCTGGTGAACCTGCACAGCCATGTTCTGCACCTGAAACTGGCGAATCAGGGCGAAGATTTTGGGATGAAAAGCATCTGAACTGGTGATGCCAATCGACAGGCTGCCGTTCAGCCCGCGCGCGATGCCCCGGGCTTTCTCCAGCGCGGCATCGCTCAGCGCCAGTATCTTACAGGCGTCCTCATAGAAGGCCTCTCCCGCTTCGGTCAGCTCCACGCCCCGTGTCAGGCGCCTGAACAGCGGCGTGCCCACTTCCTCTTCGAGCCGTTTGATCTGCTGACTCAGAGGAGGCTGTGAAATACCCAGCGCTTTGGCCGCCCTGGTGAAGTGTCGCTCGCGTGCTACCGCGACAAAATAGCGCAGATAACGAAGTTCCATATCAAAAACGTCTCAAACCAGCATGGATTCTATATTGGAACTCTCTGCTGAATCGGGTCAACATTTATTTAACCTTTATAAATAAAGTTGAAGAGGACGGGCATGATGATGCATTCATCTGCATGCGACTGTGAGGCGAGTTTATGCGAGACCCTGCGTGGGTTCTCGGCTCAGCATCCTGACAGCGTGATCTATCAGACATCGCTAATGAGCGCCCTGCTAAGCGGCGTCTACGAAGGGGAGACGACCATCGCCGACCTGCTGGCACACGGTGATTTTGGTCTCGGTACCTTTAACGAGCTGGACGGTGAAATGATTGCCTTCAGCAGCCAGGTGTACCAGCTGCGCGCCGACGGCAGCGCCCGCGCCGCGAAGCCGGAGCAAAAAACGCCGTTCGCGGTGATGACCTGGTTCCAGCCGCAGTACCGCAAGGCCTTCGACGGGCCGGTCAGCCGTCAGCAGATCCACGACGTGATCGACAAGCAAATCCCCTCCGATAACCTGTTCTGCGCGCTGCGCATCGACGGCAATTTCCGCCACGCGCACACCCGCACCGTACCGCGCCAGAGACCGCCGTACCGGGCGATGACCGACGTGCTGGATGACCAGCCGGTGTTCCGCTTTAACCAGCGCGAGGGCGTACTGGTCGGGTTCCGCACCCCGCAGCATATGCAGGGCATTAACGTGGCGGGCTATCACGAACACTTTATCACCGACGACCGTCAGGGCGGGGGCCACCTGCTCGACTATCAGCTGGAGAACGGCGTGCTCACCTTCGGCGAAATCCACAAGCTGATGATTGACCTGCCCGCCGACAGCGCGTTTTTACAGGCCAACCTGCACCCCAGCAACCTTGATGCGGCTATCCGCGCCGTCGAAAACTAACAGGAGAACTACCGTGAACAGTGAGAAACAGTCACGTCAGTGGGCGCACGGCGCCGATATGGTTGTCGGCCAGCTGGAAGCGCAGGGTGTGAAGCAGGTGTTCGGCATACCGGGCGCAAAAATCGACAAGGTCTTTGACTCCCTGCTGGACTCCTCCATCGAGATTATCCCGGTGCGTCACGAGGCGAACGCGGCGTTTATGGCGGCGTCGGTAGGACGGTTAACCGGCAAGGCCGGGGTCGCGCTGGTCACCTCCGGGCCGGGCTGCTCCAACCTGATCACCGGCATCGCCACCGCCAACAGCGAAGGTGACCCTGTGGTCGCGCTGGGCGGGGCGGTGAAGCGGGCAGATAAAGCGAAACTGGTGCACCAGAGCATGGATACCGTCGCCATGTTCAGCCCGGTCACCAAATACGCCGTCGAAGTTAATTCACCGGACGCGATTGCCGAGGTGGTGTCGAACGCGTTTCGCGCTGCCGAGCAGGGCAGGCCGGGCGGGGCGTTTGTCAGCCTGCCGCAGGATATTGTCGACCAGCCCACCACGGGGGCGATTTTACCCGCCAGCACCGCGGCGCTGATGGGCCCGGCGCCGGAGTCAGCCATCAACGACGTGGCGAATCTTATCGCGAAGGCCAAAAACCCGGTCATCTTACTCGGCCTGATGGCCAGCCAGCCCGCCAACAGCGCCGCGCTGCATAAGCTGCTGGAGAGAAGCCGTATTCCGGTCACCAGCACCTATCAGGCCGCCGGGGCGGTGAATCAGGAACACTTCACCCGCTTCGCCGGACGCGTCGGCCTCTTTAACAACCAGGCGGGCGACCGGCTGCTGCATCTGGCGGACCTGATTATCTGCATCGGCTACAGCCCGGTGGAGTACGAGCCGTCCATGTGGAACAGCGGCGACGCGACGCTGGTGCACATTGACGTGCTGCCCGCCTATGAGGAGCGCAAGTATGTTCCCGATCTGGAACTGGTCGGGGATATTGCCGCCACGCTGAATCTGCTTGCCAGTCGAATCGAGCACAAACTTGAACTCAGCCAGCGCGCCTCGGAAATTCTTGTCGATCGCCAGCATCAGCGGGACCTCCTCGACCGTCGCGGCGCATCGCTTAACCAGTTTGCTCTGCATCCGCTGCGCATCGTGCGCGCCATGCAGGACATCGTGAACAACGACGTGACGCTCACCGTGGACATGGGCAGCTTCCATATCTGGATCGCCCGCTACCTCTACAGCTTCCGGGCGCGTCAGGTGATGATCTCCAACGGTCAGCAGACCATGGGCGTGGCGCTGCCGTGGGCGATTGGCGCGTGGCTGGTCAACCCGGGGCGCAAGGTGGTCTCGGTCTCCGGGGACGGCGGCTTTTTGCAGTCGAGCATGGAGCTGGAAACCGCCGTACGCCTCAACGCCAACGTGCTGCACATCATCTGGGTGGATAACGCCTACAACATGGTGGCCATCCAGGAAGAGAAAAAATACCAGAGGCTTTCCGGCGTCGAGTTCGGCCCGGTCGATTTCAAAGCCTATGCCGACGCGTTCGGTGCGAAAGGCTTTGCCGTCGAGAGCGCCGATGCGCTCGAACCGACGCTGCGTGCGGCAATGGATATCGATGGCCCGGCCGTGGTGGCCATTCCCGTCGACTACAGCGATAACCCGCTGCTGATGGGCCAGCTCCATCTCAGCCAGATTTTGTGAATCAATATAAGGACAGAGAAATGCAAAAAGTGGCTCTCGTAACCGGCTCCGGCCAGGGGATTGGCAAAGCGATCGCGCTTCGCCTGGTGAAGGATGGTTTTGCCGTTGCTATTGCGGATTACAACGAAGAGACGGCGAAAGCGGTCGCGGATGAGATCACCCGTAACGGCGGGAAGGCCGTCGCCGTGAAGGTGGACGTCTCTGACCGCGAGCAGGTGTTCGCGGCGGTGGAAAAAGCCCGCACCGCGCTGGGCGGTTTTAACGTCATCGTCAATAACGCCGGGGTGGCGCCGTCCACGCCCATAGAATCCATCACGCCGGAGATTGTCGACAAGGTTTACAACATCAACGTGAAAGGGGTGATCTGGGGCATTCAGGCCGCAATTGACGCGTTTCGTAAAGAGGGGCACGGCGGCAAGATCATCAACGCCTGCTCCCAGGCGGGCCACACCGGTAACCCGGAGCTGGCCGTCTACAGTTCCAGTAAATTCGCGGTGCGCGGCTTAACCCAGACCGCCGCGCGGGATCTCGCGCCGCTGGGGATCACCGTTAACGCCTACTGCCCGGGGATCGTCAAAACGCCGATGTGGGCGGAAATCGACCGTCAGGTCTCCGAGGCGGCGGGTAAACCGCTTGGCTACGGGACGGAAACCTTTGCCAAACGCATCACGCTTGGCCGTTTGTCCGAACCGGAAGACGTGGCCGCCTGCGTCTCTTACCTCGCCGGGCCGGATTCCGACTACATGACCGGTCAGTCGCTGCTGATTGATGGTGGGATGGTGTTCAACTAAATACACAATACTAAAAAGCTCTGACATGAACTTTCCCCTGCTCCCGTGCAGGGGCTTTTTTTTGTCTCGTCAGCCATTGTGCATTACACTGCGCGCTGCAAAACTTTAGTCTTGAGATCTGACAGGCGGTAACAGCGATGAACGGTACAATCACAACGTGGTTTAAAGATAAAGGCTTTGGATTTATCAAAGATGAAAACGGCGACAACCGCTATTTTCATGTGATTAAGGTCGCCAACCCTGATCTGATTAAGAAAGATGCGGCGGTGACCTTCGAGCCAACCACCAACAGCAAAGGCCTTTCCGCGTATGCGGTGAAGGTGATCCCGGAGAGTAAGCATCTTTATATTGCGGGCGAGCGCGTGAAGCTCACCTCAATTAAATCCTTCGTGGTGTTCAGCGAGGAAGAGCCCGTTGAGACCAAAATCGACAAAGAGAATGCGGTGCTGTCGGTGGGGCTGCTGATGAACAGCATCAAACCCAAAACCGAGAAAAAGCCGGGCGAAATGCGCACGGTGAAGAAGCTGGCGATCACTACCTTCCAGAACACGACGCTGATCTTCACTGAAGATGAGATCGACATCGATGCCACGGTGAAGCTGCTGAAGTAACGTTTTGCCGGGTGGCGGCTACGCCTTACCCGGCCTACGAAATGCGTGCGGCACTCGCCGCCGCACGGTTTACCCCATCCTGTGCTCGCCCCGCAACATTGCTTCACGGTCAAATACCCGCTGGATCTCCCCGTGCGCCATAAATGCCGCCCGGTCGGACATATGCGCAATCACGTCCGCATCGTGGCTCACCAGCAGGTAGGTCATGCCGTGCTGCGCCTTCAGGCGGTTGAGCAGGTTCAGGATCTCCGCCTGTACCGACATATCCAGCGCCGAGGTCGGTTCATCCAGCAGCAGAAGCTGCGGGCGCAGCAGCAGCGCGCGGGCAATGGCCACGCGCTGACGCTGTCCGCCGGAAAGCTGATGCGGGTAACGCCTGCCCGCGTCGGCAGCCAGACCCACCTGTTGCAGCGCATCCGCCACCTTTTCGGCAACCTGGGTTTCGCCGTGGATGTTTAACGGCTCCGACAGGGTGCGGGCAATGGTGTGGTTCGGGTGCAAAGACGCCCACGGATCCTGGAACACCATCTGCACGTTACGGCGAAGCGCGCCTTCAAAACGTCGTCCTGGCCGTAAATTTTCCCCGAGGACGGAAATGTGGCCATTCCACTCGCGCAGCAGCCCCGCCAGCACGCGCAGAAGAGTCGATTTGCCGCAGCCGGATTCACCGATCAGGCTGAAGGTTTCGCCTTTTTCGATGGCAAAACTGGCGGCGGAAACCGCCGTTTTTTCACCAAAACTCACCCGGAGCTGGTTAACCTCAACGAGTGCCATTGTCGGCCTCCTTCCACGGTTGCGAACGGTCGAGCGTCGGCAGCATCTGGCCGAACGTCCCGGCGTTCGGGCGGCAGGTCCAGAGCGTGCGCGTGTAAGGATGGGTTGCCTGCGGCAACTGGCTCGCCGCCATTTCATCAACTTTCTCACCCTGATACATCACCAGCACGCGGTCACAGTGTTCCGCGACGAGCGGCAAGTCGTGGCTGATTAACAGCATCGCCATCTGCCGCGCCTCGCACTGCTGTACCAGCAGCTCCAGGATCTGGTTGCGCAGGCGTGCGTCCAGCGCGGAAGTCGGTTCGTCGGCGATCAGCACCTGCGGGTTGTTGACGAGCGCAATGGCGATCATCACGCGCTGGCCCATGCCGCCGGAGAGTTCGCCGGGATAGCGCTGGAGCACGTGCTCGTTCAGCCCCACGGCGCGGATGATATCGTGAATGCGCGCCAGGCGTTCGGCGCGGGGCAGGCGCTGATGGAGGGTCAGCGCCTCATCAAGCTGGGCGGCGACGGTTTTCACCGGGTTTAGCGCGTAGCGCGGGTCCTGTAGAACCATCGCAATGCCGTTGCCGCGCAGCGCCTGCCAGCGGCGGCTGTTTAGGGTCAGCAGGTCGTTGCCAAGCACGTTAAGCCGCTTAGCGCTCACGATGCCGGGCTTGCGCACCAGCCCCATCAGGGCGCGGGCAGACATGGACTTGCCGGAGCCGGATTCTCCCACCAGCGCCAGCCGCTCGTTGCCTAACGTAAAGCTCAGGTTGTGGACCACGCGCGCGGCGGGGTAGTCGATATTCAGCGCATCGACGATGACGCGGTGTTCAGTCATGCTGTGGCTCCAGTACGTCGCGCAGGCCATCGCCCAGCAGGTTAAAGGCCAGGCTGGCAAACAGAATCGCCCCGCCTGGAATGGCGGCAATCCACCACTGGTCAAAAATGACCTGCATGCCGTCGGCGATCATCGCGCCCCATTCCGCCATCGGTGGACGTGCGCCCAGGCCAAGGAAACCCAGCCCGGCGGCGGCCAGAATGATCCCGGCCAGATCCAGCGCCAGCCGCACAATCGCGGAGGGCAGGCACAGGGGCAGAATATGGCCGACCAGCAGGCGCGGACCGCGAATGCCCATCATCTCCGCGGCGGCCAGATAATCGCTGTGGCGCAGACGCTGGATTTCACTGCGCGCCTGGCGCGCATAGGCAGGCCAGGTCGTTAAGGCCAGCGCCAGCGCGCCGTTCACCAGACCGGGGCCGAGCATCGCGACAAACGCGAAGGCGAGGATCAGGCGCGGCATCGACATCACCACGTCGGTAAAGCGCATCAGGATGCGCTCCATCCAGCCGCCGTAGTAGCCTGACAAAATCCCCACCAGCAGACCGGCGGGGAGGGTAATAACGGTGACTAAGGCCACCAGCCCCAGTGCCGGATGGGTGCCGTAGATTAATCGGGAGAGCAGATCCCGCCCATAGCTGTCGGTACCCAGCCAGTGCTGCGCGTTGGGCGGTTGCAGACGCGCGGCGGCGTCCTGCCAGTTGGGATCATGCGGCGCAAGCCACGGCGCGAACAGGGCAATAAGCACCAGCAGCGCGATGGCGATCAGCCCGCAAAACGCGGCAGGGGAGCGGCGCAGGCGGCGTAAGAAGAGATAAAACGGCATTAGCGCACCCTGGGATCGGTCGCCCGCACAAGCAGGTCGGTAAGGTTATTGATCAGAACAAAGCAGACGCCAATCAGCAGCGTGCCGCCCATCACGGCGGTGGTGTCACCGGCGAACAGGGCCGTGGTGAGGTAGCGCCCGATGCCCGGCCACGAGAAGACGGTTTCGGTTAATACCGCGCCCTCCAGCATGCTGGTGTAGGCCAGCGCAATCACCGTCAATAGGGTACTGCGAATGTTCGGCAGCACGTGACGCAGCAGGATGGTCATCTCTCCAGCGCCCTTGGCGCGGGCGAGCAATATGTACTCTTTGTTCATCTCGCTCAGACAGGCGGAGCGCGTCAGTCGGGTGATACTTGCCAGCGAGTAGTAGGCCAGCAGCAGTACCGGCAGCACCAGGTGGCTGATGGCGTTGCGGAACGCCTCGCGGTCGCCGGAAAGCCAGGTATCAACCAGCGCAAATCCGGTTCGTGGCTCAACGGTGAATTGCCAGATGTCGTCCAGCCTGCCGGGGCCAGCGCTCCACTGTAGTTTCGCGTAGAACAGAGCCAGCATCAGCAGTCCGAGCCAGAATATTGGCACCGAATTGCCGAGCAGGGTGAGCGTTCTGATCGCTAAGTCCAGTGGCGAACCGGCGTAGCGGGCGCACAGTACACCCGCAATCACGCCGAGTACCGTGCCGATAATTAGCGCCAGCGTTGCCAGTTCCAGCGTGGCGGGAAAGGCGTGCAGCAGGTCCTGCAATACCGGCTGACCGGTAGCGCTGGCGGTGCCTAAATCACCGTGAGCGAGGTTTTGCAGGTAGTGCCAGAACTGTACGGGAAGAGGCCGATCCAGCCCAAGCTGGTGGCGAACCTGATCGTAAGTGGACTGGCTGGCGTGATCGCCGACGATCTGCAATACGCGATCGACCGGGGAAAAGGCAGAGAGCGCAAACGTGACCAGCAGTAGCCCGAACAGCGTGAGCAGGAGAGTCAGCAGACCCTGAAGCACGCGGGTGGAAAGATGTGGCATGGGAAATCTCTTTATGCCGGGTGGCGGCTTCTCCTTACCCGGCCTGCAAAAACCAGGAACGTAGGCCGGGTAAGCGCAGCGCCACCCGGCAACAAGGGCTACTTCGTAACGCGATCGTACCAGACCATATCCGCGTTCAGCCCCTGCTGATACCCCTTCACGTTATCGCGCACCACGATCTGGGTTTTGCCCTGGTCAACGAACACATACGGCGAGTTATGCTGTAACTGTTCCTGCATCTTCTTATACAGATCCAGACGTTTTGCCGGATCCGGCTCGGCAACCGCCGCCAGCGTAGCGTTGTTCAGCTCCGGAATTTTCCAGCCGTTAAGCCCGGCCACGGTGCTGGATTTCCCGTCATTCCATGCGAAGGCGCTGGCGTTGGAGTGTGCATCGAAGTAGTCCGGGATCCACAGACGTATGGCCGCCTGATGCTGTTTCGCACGCACGCGGGCGTACACCTGGCTACCCGCCGCGGGCAGCAGATCCACCTTCACGCCGCCCTGAGCGAAGCTCGCCTGCATGGATTGCGCGATGGTGATGAACGGCGGTTTATTCTCTACGTCCAGCGTGAAATGCGCGTCTTTGATGCCCGCCCTGGCGAGGATCGCTTTTGCTTTTGCCGGGTCAAACGTGAACGGATTGTCCTCCAGCGCGCCCGGCAGGCCGACCGGCAGGAAGCTCTGATGAACAAAATACTGGCCTTTCAGCAGATCTTTGGTGATGCCTTCATAATCCACCAGCCAGCGCGAGGCTTCCCAGAACGCTGGATTATTCAGCAGCGGGTTAGCGCTGTTGCCGGTGTTAAACACCAGATAGTTTTGCTCGGCAGAAGGGATGCTAAGCACCTTCACACCCGGCTTGCCGCTGAGGGCGATTATCTGGTCTGCACCCAGATCGCGCGCCACGTCCGCATCACCCTGCTGGATCAGCAGGCGGCGGGAAGCGGGATCGGGGACGTTTTTAATGATGATGCTTTTAAGCTTCGGCGCGCCGCCGGGTGCGGATTCGTTGGCTTCCAGCACGATGGCCTGATGCGGCTGGTAAACGCGCATTTTGAACGCGCCGCTGCCCGCAGAGTGCATTTTTAACCACGCGTTGCCGAAGTCGTTATCCTTCACGTTCGCCGCAACCTGCTTTTCATCGACGATGGAGGCAATCGGCGTGGAGAGTATATTCAGCGCTACCGACGGGCTGACGTCCGCCGTCCAGCGAAGCGTGAGGGTATGGTCGTCCACTTTCTTGAGCTGGCTGGCGATGTTGCTGGCGTCCCAGCCCAGTACGTTGAGGATAAACGCCGGGGATTTGTTCAGCGTCACGGCGCGGGTATATGAGAAGATCACATCTTCCGGGCGCAGCGGGTTGCCGGAGGCAAATTTTGCATCGGGCTTAAGTTTGATGGTCAGGGTTTTTGCTGCCGCGTCCGCTTCCCAGCTTTCGGCCAGAACCGGGGTGATTTTTTCCGGGTTATCGCGGTCCGGCTGTACCAGACGCTGATACAAACTCGGTACGGTCTGGATGCTGGAAAGTTCGTTGGCTTCGGCCGGGTCAAGGCTCACGATATCATCCAGACCCTGGGCGACAACCAGCGTGTTGGGCGGGGTAGCGGCGTGAGCAGCGCTTGAGAGCGCAGCCAGCACCAGTAACGGCAGCAGTTTTTTATTCATAGCGATCCCTGAAGAAAATATATTGTGATTGTTTTATGCACCGTTACGGTAGGCTGGCTGAGGATTTCCTCAAAGTCGAAATTCTGCTTTGCTTATGCCCTCCGGGAATAACGCATTCGGTCTGGTTATGAATCACCTCTCTTTTCGTTCGCTTTTTAACCTGCTATAACAAACTCCTTACCTTTCAGGGAGTCACCGCCGTGCCCGAAATCAATCAACATGGTCAAACCGTTAATGATATTGTCCCGGACTGGAAATGCGCCCGCGCGTTAACCCGTACCCTGCTCACCGGGCAGTATTGCCGCCTGGAGCCGCTGGATGCCGACCGCCATTCGGCTGATTTGTTTGAAGCCTATGCGCTGGGTGACGACAGCGACTGGACGTGGCTTGCCAGCACCCAGCCTGGGAGCGTTGAGGCCACTGCGCACTGGGTGCTGGGAAAGGTGCTGGATGACGACCTGGTGCCCTTTGCCGTTATCGATCTGCGCACCGAAAAGGCGGTAGGGCTGGTCAGCTATATGGCGATAGAACGCTTTCAGGGCTCGGTTGAGATCGGCCACGTCACCTGGTCGCGCAGAATGAAGGGCACCCGCGTGGGTACCGAAGCGGTGTGGCTGCTGCTGAAAAATGCCTTTGAGCATCAATATCGCCGGCTGGAGTGGAAGTGCGATTCGATGAACATCGCCTCACGCAACGCGGCGGAGCGGCTGGGGTTTGTCTGGGAAGGGCGCCTGCGCCAGAAGCTGGTGCGTAAAGGACGCAACCGCGACAGCGATATGCTTTCGATTATTGACGGCGAATGGCCGCAGCGCGATGCAGAGCTGCGCGCCTGGCTGGCGGCGGAGAATTTTGACGGGGAAGGACGGCAGGTTAAGCGGCTTGAAGCATTTCGGCAATAATTTCCCCTCACCCTAACCCTCTCCCAGAGGGAGAGGGGAAGAGGGGACGATGACACCCTCTCCCTTTAGTAGAGGGCCGGGGTGAGGGGAGAAGTTCGCACTCAGCGGCGAACCGGCGCCCCATCCGCCACATAATACGCCGCCGTGCTCTTCGCCAGCGGCTCGCGCCCGCGAATGGCGTCGGCAATCTTTTCGCCAATCATGATGGTGGTGGCGTTCAGGTTGCCGGTGATAATCTGCGGCATAATCGACGCATCCACTACGCGTAACCCTTCCAGCCCGTGAACCCGGCCTTCGCCGTCAACCACCGCCATTTCGTCGTAGCCCATTTTGCAGGTGCCGCACGGGTGGAAGGCGGTTTCGGCGTGGTTACGCACGAACTCGTCCAGCTGTTCGTCGGTCTGGCATTCGACACCTGGGCTGATTTCACGACCGCGATACTTGTCCAGCGCAGGCTGGTGCATGATCTCGCGGGTGATGCGGATCGCGTCGCGGAACTCCTGCCAGTCCTGCTCGTGGGACATGTAGTTGAACAGGATCGCCGGATGCTGGTGCGGATCGCGCGACTTGATGCGCACGTGGCCGCGGCTCGGCGAGCGCATGGAGCCAACGTGGCACTGGAAACCATGCTCTTTCACCGCGTTCGAGCCGTTGTAGTTAATCGCCACCGGCAGGAAGTGATACTGAATGTTCGGCCACTCGAACTCCTCGCGGCTGCGGATAAACCCGCCCGCTTCGAAGTGGTTGCTAGCGCCCACGCCTGTGCCGCCAAACAGCCACTCCGCGCCAATCTTCGGCTGGTTCCACCATTGCAGGGCAGGGTAGAGGGAGACCGGCTCCTTACATTCATACTGAAGGTACATCTCCAGGTGATCCTGCAAGTTTTCACCCACCCCGGGTAAATCATGTACCAGCGGGATATCAAACTGCTTCAGCAGTTCAGCGTTGCCCACGCCGGAGCGCTGGAGGATCTGCGGAGACGCGATGGCGCCCGCGCACAGCAGCACCTCTTTCTTCGCCGTCGCTTTTGACGGAATGGTGCTTTCGCCTTCCAGCCACTCGACGCCCACCGCGCGCTTGCCGTCAAAGATAATGTGATCGGTCATGGCGTGGGTGCGGATGGTCAGATTCGGGCGCGGTTTGGCCTGGTCCAGATAGCCGCGCGCGGTGCTGGCGCGTCGGCCCTGCGGCGTGACCGTGCGGTCCATCGGGCCAAAGCCTTCCTGCTGATAGCCGTTAAGGTCGTCGGTGCGCGGGTAGCCCGCCTGCACGCCCGCCTCTACCATCGCTTCAAACAGCGGGTTCACGCCCGGCTTAGAGGTGGTGACGCTCACCGGACCGTCGCCGCCGTGGTAGTCGTTCGGCCCCACGTCGCGGGTCTCTGCCTTGCGGTAATAGGGCAGGCAGTTGAGGTAGCTCCAGTGCTCCAGACCCGATTGTTTCGCCCAGTTGTCCAGATCCAGTGCGTTGCCGCGCACGTAGCACATGCCGTTGATCAGCGACGAGCCGCCCAGCCCTTTACCCCGTCCGCACTCCATGCGGCGATTGTTCATGAAAGGCTCTGGCCCGGTTTCATACGCCCAGTTGTAGCGCTTGCCCTGCAACGGGAAGGCCAGCGCGGCAGGCATCTGGGTGCGGAAGTCAAAGCGGTAGTCCGGCCCGCCCGCCTCAAGCAGCAGGACGGTGGTGTTCGGATCTTCAGTCAGTCGTGTTGCCAGTACGTTGCCGGCAGAGCCGGCCCCGATAATGATGTAGTCAAATTGCAAATAAACCTCCCGGTTAAAATATGGACTGGAATTTACCCATCTCAACCTGGATGGACTTCACCTGGGTGTAACTCTGAAGCGTCATGACGCCGTTCTCACGGCCGATACCGGAGTGTTTGTAGCCGCCGACCGGCATCTCTGCGGCGGATTCGCCCCAGGTGTTGATCCAGCAGATGCCCGCTTCGAGCTGATGAATAGCGCCGTGGGCGCGGTTCAGATCGGCGGTGACGATGCCCGCCGCCAGACCGTAGTCGGTATCATTGGCGCGGCGAATGGCCTCTTCGTCAGTGTCATAGGTAAGAATGGACATCACCGGGCCGAAGATCTCTTCGCGCACGATGGTCATTTCGTCGGTGCAGTCGGTGAACACGGTCGGGGCCACCCACGCGCCGTTATCAAAGCCGTCACCCTTCAACACGTCGCCGCCGCACAGCACGCGCGCGCCTTCCTCTTTGCCTTTGGCGATGTAGCGCAGCACGCTGTCGCGGTGCGGGAAGCTGACCATCGGGCCAAAGTTGGTGTTTTCATCGAACAGGTCGCCCGCGCGGATGCGGCCCACGCGCTCAACGATTTTTTGCTCAAATGCGGCTTTGACCTTCGCGGGCACGAACACGCGGGTGCCGTTGGTGCACACCTGACCGGAGCTGAAGAAGTTCGCCATCATGGCGATATCTGCCGCGAGATCCAGATCCGCGTCGTCAAACACTATCAGCGGAGATTTACCGCCCAGCTCCATCGTCACCTCTTTCAGGGACGAGGCCGCCGAGTTCGCCATCACCTTTTTGCCGCTGGCCACGCCGCCGGTGAAGGAGACTTTGGCGATGCCCGGATGTTCGGTCAGGAACTGGCCGGTCTCTGCGCCCACGCCCGGCAGGACGTTAAACACGCCGTCCGGCACGCCTGCTTCGGTGTAGATCTCCGCCAGTTTCAGGGCGGTAAGCGGAGTCACTTCGCTCGGCTTGAAGATCATCGCGTTGCCCGCCGCCAGCGCCGGGGCCGATTTCCACAGGGCGATCTGGATCGGGTAGTTCCACGCGCCGATGCCCGCCACCACGCCCAGCGGCTCGCGGCGGGTGTAGACGAACGAGGTGTCGCGCAGCGGGATCTGGCTGCCTTCCAGCGCCGGGATCAGCCCCGCGTAGTACTCCAGCACGTCCGCGCCGGTAACGATGTCGACGGTCGAGGTTTCGGAATACGCTTTACCGGTGTCGAGGGTTTCCAGCGTTGCCAGCTCGTCGTTGCGCTCGCGCAGGATATCGACGGCGCGACGCAGGATGCGCGAGCGCTCCATGGCGGTCATCGCCGCCCAGATCTTCTGCCCGCGCTGTGCGCTTTCCACGGCGCGGTCCACGTCTTCGTGCCCGGCGGCCTGCACGGTTGCCAGAACTTCACCGTTCGCCGGGTTGATGGTCTCGAAGGTGCGACCGCTGGTGGCGGATGTATAACCACCATTGATATAAAGCTGCTGTTCTGCCATTCGGGACATAAATTCTCCTCGGTTAATCGGTCGGTAAATGCTGGCTGATAAAGTGGCTGGTGAGCGACTGGGCCAGGGTTTTATCCAGCGGTTTGCCGCTGAGCGCAGCGCGCAGCCATAGCCCGTCAATCAGTGCGGCAAGCCCGTAGCCCGCCTCTTCAGCCTGTTCACGCGGCAGCTCGCGGCGGAACTCGTACACCAGGTTTGAGAGCAATCGGCGGCTGCTGACCTGCTGCAAACGGTAGAGCATCGGCTGATGCATGCTGCTGGCCCAGAAGGCCAGCCAGGCCTTCATCGCCGCGCCGCTGATCTGGGTTTCATCAAAATTGCCGCCGACAATCGCCTGCAATCGCTGCTCTGCGCTGCCGTCCGGCAGGGCGCGTAAACGGCTTAATACCGCGTCGCGCAGCTGACCGGTGATGTCACGCATGGTCGCTTCCAGCAGACCGTTTTTATCTTTGAAATAGTGGCTGATGATCCCCGTGGACACGCCCGCCCGACGGGCGATTTGCGCGATGGTTGCGTCATGCATTCCCACTTCATTAATTGCTTCCAGCGTGGCATCGATTAGCTGCCTGCGCCGGATCGGCTGCATCCCCACTTTGGGCATTTTTGCCACTCCATTCATCAGCGTTGGTTAACTATTAAAGCGGTTTTTGATTGGACGTTCAATATAAAATGTGTCTTAATTGTTGCGTATTTGGATTTCAATAGTTACAAAAACAGTGGGGATACTGGATGACAGACCTTTCACAGGACAGAGAAAAAGACAAAATCAACCCGGTCGTTTTTTATACGTCCGCCGGGCTGATTTTGTTGTTTTCCCTGACGACCATTTTCTTTCGTGATTTTTCTGCCGAGTGGATTGGGCGCACCCTGAACTGGGTGTCGAAGACCTTCGGCTGGTACTATCTGCTGGCCGCGACGCTCTATATCGTCTTCGTGGTCTGCATTGCCTGCTCGCGCTTCGGTTCGGTGAAGCTCGGGCCAGAGCAGTCTAAGCCCGAGTTCAGCCTGCTGAGCTGGGCCGCAATGCTGTTTGCCGCCGGCATCGGCATCGACCTGATGTTCTTCTCCGTGGCGGAACCGGTCACGCAGTATATGCAGCCGCCGGAAGGGGCAGGGCAGACGATGGAGGCTGCGCGCCAGGCGATGGTCTGGACGCTCTTCCACTACGGCCTGACGGGCTGGTCGATGTACGCCCTGATGGGCATGGCGCTCGGATACTTTAGCTATCGTTATAATTTGCCCCTTACCATCCGCTCCGCGCTGTACCCGATTTTCGGCAAAAAGATCAACGGCCCTATTGGGCACACGGTAGACATCGCGGCGGTGATCGGCACCATCTTTGGTATCGCGACAACGCTCGGAATTGGCGTGGTGCAGCTTAACTACGGGCTGAGCGTGCTGTTTGACATCCCGGATTCGATGGCGGCGAAGGCGGCGCTGATTGCGCTGTCGGTGATTATCGCCACCATCTCGGTGACCTCCGGCGTGGATAAAGGGATTCGCGTGCTCTCCGAGCTGAACGTCGCGCTGGCGCTGGGGCTGATCCTGTTCGTGCTGTTTATGGGCGACACCTCGTTCCTGCTGAATGCGTTAGTGCTGAACGTAGGTGATTACGTAAATCGCTTTATGGGCATGACGCTGAACAGCTTCGCCTTTGACCGTCCGACAGAGTGGATGAACAACTGGACGCTCTTCTTCTGGGCGTGGTGGGTGGCGTGGTCGCCGTTTGTCGGCCTGTTCCTGGCGCGTATTTCGCGTGGGCGCACCATCCGTCAGTTCGTGATGGGCACGCTGATCATCCCGTTCACCTTTACCCTGCTGTGGCTGTCGATTTTCGGCAACAGCGCGCTGCACGAGATCATCCACGGCAATGCGACTTTTGCCCAGGAAGCGATGGCGCACCCGGAGCGCGGCTTCTACAGCCTGCTGGCGCAGTATCCGGCGTTTACCTTTAGCGCGTCCGTAGCGACCATTACCGGCCTGCTGTTCTACGTCACCTCGGCGGACTCCGGCGCGCTGGTGCTGGGGAACTTCACCTCGAAGCTCAAGGACATTAACAGCGACGCGCCGAACTGGCTGCGCATCTTCTGGTCCGTCGCCATCGGCCTGCTGACGCTCGGCATGCTGATGACCAACGGTATCTCGGCGTTGCAGAACACCACGGTGATCATGGGCCTGCCGTTCAGCTTCGTGATCTTCTTCGTGATGGCCGGGCTGTATAAATCGCTTAAGGTGGAAGACTACCGCCGCGTCAGCGCCAGCCGCGACACCGCCCCGCGTCCGCTGGGCGCGCAGGACAGGCTGAGCTGGAAGAAACGCCTCTCGCGCCTGATGAACTACCCCGGCACGCGCTACACCAGCCAGATGATGGAGACGGTGTGCTTCCCGGCGATGGAAGAGGTGGCGCAGGAGCTGCGCCTGCGCGGTGCCTACGTCGAGCTGAAAAACCTGCCGCCGGAGGAGGGCGAAACCCTGGGGCACCTGGATCTGCTGGTGCACATGGGCGACGAGCAGAACTTTGTCTATCAAATCTGGCCGCAGCAGTATTCGGTGCCCGGGTTTACCTACCGGGCGCGCAGCGGGAAGTCGACCTACTACCGGCTGGAGACCTTCCTGCTGGAGGGCAGCCAGGGGAATGATTTGATGGATTACAGCAAGGAGCAGGTGATCACGGACATTCTGGATCAGTATGAACGGCACCTGAACTTTATCCATCTGCACAGGGAAGCGCCGGGGAATAGCGTGATGTTTCCGGATGTTTGAGGCTTGATCTGAAGAACCTACAAAGGCAGCGCCGCTGCCCTCATGCCGGGTGGCGGCGATGCCTTACCCGGCCTACAAAACCGGTTTATCGTAGGCCTGATAAGCGAAGCGCCATCAGGCGTTTAATGAGCATTGGATCTGAAGGGCAATATTTCCTTTCTTTATATTCACCATTTTATTTTTCTTTATTTACTCGAGCCGCCTCGCATTTCCCTAATATTCGACCCCTGTACATTTATCCATGGCAGTATAATAGCGCCAGTTAACCCAGCACTGAGATCTTGAAAGAATAGGTAAAAAGGTAAGAAAAGGAATCGCGGTACAAAGGTGTGCGACCACCTCCATACCGCTAACCACAAACAACTAACACGGAGTTGATTATGGCTGCGAAGAATTCTATGCCAGAGCGGGCTATTGCCCAAACAGAAAATGCAGATTTAGATATTCAACAAGAAAATCGCGAGAAGCTACGCAAAAAACGCATCCGGGCGTTGCATGACGAGCCGGTTCACTCTGCGTATCTTCATGAAAGAGGAGAGGCGGATTCCGCCTGTGTGGAACTTTATACTCGAATGGAGCGCAACTATCTGCCGTTAACCGGCGCGTGGTTAACCCGCGCAGGGTTTAAAGCAGGAATAGCCGTGAAGATCCGCGTGATGCCGGATTGTATTGTGATTACGCCGCAAAATTCCCGTGAGCTGTGGGGCTGTCTGGAAGGCGTCAGTGCAACGTATACCAACAAACTGAAGATGATGAAGTGGCTGGAGACGTTTCCGGGAGCGTTAATTGATACGGGGGATTTGCCCGTGAACGAAAGTGGAAAAGGGTAGCGCTTAAGATTAACCAGGCGATCCAGGGAATGCCAGGATCGCCGTTTCTGAGCGGCAGCATGCAATGATCTTTATGAGCCAGGTAAATTATGCGTTACTCTTCTCTTTCTGTGCAGGTTTCATCCATGCATCGCCATAAAGAATATTGCCTTTCACATAATTCCACTGAATGCCCCGGAATCGAAGTCCCACCACTTCATGCATATTCGGGGCTGAACTGCCCGGGTAATAAACATGCGTGAAATCCAGAGATGCGATCACCACGCTGTCAAGCGTAATGGTGTAGATCTCTCTTTCTGCTCCCGCTTCAACAATTTCATAATATTTGATAATGGCTTTTTGCAGCCGTCTGCCCTCGCAGGCGGCAACGGCAAGATAAGGGCTCACTTTATCTAATTGCTTATGCACAGTAACGGGACCATGCTGCCGTGTTCCGGTCATATTCCCGGTATGGCTGTCCACTGCCTGTTTTATGCCGTAACTGCTGTTCATAATTTCGATAGCACCTTCCCGGCCTGGCATCATACAGTCGCCCTGAACCTGCATTCCGTTCTCATCGTAGAGAAATAAGTAAGCGGGTAATGACATTATAATTCTCCTAAGTTGATTTGTTTTCCGTTATTATCAACATCGAATTGGTGTACATATTTTTTATTGTTTAATCCGTAATGAATAACGTAAGTACGACCATTTTTCCATTTTATATTTAAACATGTATCCGGGTAGGAGATGTCTAAATTATTATATCCCGACCCTGTTACGATAGTGATTTTATGATCTTTACTTGAATAAATAGTGTAAAAGTTCAGGACGTCATTTTTATCTATGCTAAAACATAGGCGGTTACCATTAATAAATGTAAATCTATTTTTGGGGGCTCGATTACCTCCCGGGCATCCAGTGATTAAAATGCAGAGGATAAAGATGACAAATATGTTCTTCATCCTGGAAATCCCTTTAAGACATTTTTGTATTTTTGCAGAAGGAAATACAAGCTTTCCCTAAGTTTTAAGTCTCTGTATTGTAATAATTCTTCATTCCTCTCCAAACCAAAGTATTTCAATAACCAGTAATCGCTTACAATTGATGCTTGCTGCTCTAACCCATAATGCAATAAATCTACTTTATCTAAGCTATAAGTATAGTCAGCAATACCGGGAAATAATCCTCTTGTTCTGACAAACATCCCTTTTTGAGTTTGCCAGACATGCATCATCTCATGCATGAATCGATGTTTTTTAACAATGTCATCCTCTAGCGAAAAATCCGGCGAATACGTTTCCTCTCGGTACCACATCTCCCCATTGGGACTCATCGCCACATCAATGGGTTGCAGATTAAAAGGAAGATAGCTTTCCCTGTGTACCCACACCAGATGATAACGGATGCTGTAACCGTAAAGCGTCTTCGCAAGGGCGATTTCACCAATTGTGAGCTGTCGGATCCCGCCCGGATTAATCGGGGTTCCCGAAGTGGGGTGAATTCTTTCATTAACCGGCATGTCAATTCCCTTTTGTTAATATGGGTATTGGCCGTAAATAATACTCCTGACCGTGAGAGAAAAAAGAAAGCACATTTCCTAAAAATTCCGCCTGACAGTCCAGGTTGACACAACTTTAATGATAATTATTTTCATTTAAATATAGCCTGTGCTATACCTTATAGCACAGGCTAATTTTGCTTTGAATTTAATCACCTCAGGAGACTTCTGCGATGCATCCACGGCAAGGATTGAAGCGTCTGTTGCTCGGCGCGCTGCTCATGACTGCGACCACGACCGGCGCGCTGGCGGCTGAAAAGTTCCAGGTCATCACCACTTTTACCGTTATTGCTGATATGGCGAAAAACGTGGCGGGGGATGCCGCAGAGGTCACCTCCATCACCAAACCGGGCGCGGAAATTCACGAATACCAGCCCACCCCGGGCGATATCAAACGCGCGCAGAAGGCACAGCTGATCCTGGCGAACGGCATGAATCTGGAGCTGTGGTTCCAGCGCTTTTATCAGCATCTGAACGGCGTGCCGGAGGTGATTGTCACCAAAGGCATCACCCCGATGGGCATCAGCGAAGGGCCCTATAACGGCAAGCCCAATCCGCACGCGTGGATGTCGCCGGACAACGCCCTGATTTACGTCGATAACATCCGCGACGCGCTGGTGAAGTACGATCCGGCCAACGCACAGACGTACCAGCGCAATGCGGAAGCCTACAAGCAGAAGATCACCGCCACTCTCGAACCGCTGCGCAAGCAGGTCACGGAGATCCCGGAAGACAAGCGCTGGATGGTAACCAGCGAAGGGGCCTTCTCCTATCTGGCGCGGGATCTGGGGATGAAAGAGCTTTACCTGTGGCCGATCAACGCCGATCAGCAGGGCACGCCCCAGCAGGTGCGCAAGGTGATCGACCAGGTGAAAAAATATCATATCCCGGCGGTGTTCAGCGAAAGCACGGTCTCCGATAAGCCCGCGCGTCAGGTGGCGCGGGAAACCGACACCCACTACGGCGGCGTGCTGTACGTCGACTCCCTGAGCGCGGAAAACGGCCCGGTGCCGACCTATATCGATCTGCTGAACGTCACCACCCGCACGTTGGTGCAGGGCATCCGTGACGGCATGAAGGAGTAACCATGCACGATGGGATTGTTGTCTCAGACGTCACCGTGACCTACCGCAACGGCCACACGGCGCTGCGCGACGCGTCGTTCAGCGTGCCGGGCGGATCGATTGCCGCCCTGGTTGGCGTAAACGGTTCCGGCAAATCCACGCTGTTCAAGGCGGTGATGGGCTTTGTGCGGGCGGCGAGCGGCACTATCTCCATTCTGGGGTTGCCGCCTCACCGGGCGCTGCGTCAGAACCTGGTCGCCTACGTGCCGCAGTCGGAAGAGGTCGACTGGTCGTTTCCGGTGCTCGTCGAGGACGTGGTGATGATGGGCCGCTACGGGCATATGGGGTTTCTGCGTCGTCCCAAAGAATGCGATAAGCAGATCGTCACCGACGCCCTGAAGCGTGTAGATATGCTCGAGCTGCGCCATCGGCAGATTGGCGAGCTGTCCGGCGGGCAGAAGAAGCGCGTGTTTCTGGCGCGGGCGATTGCCCAGCAGGGCGAGGTGATCCTGCTCGACGAGCCGTTTACCGGCGTGGACGTCAAAACCGAAGCCAGGATCATCAGCCTGCTGCGGGAGCTGCGCGACGAGGGCAAAACGATGCTGGTCTCGACCCATAACCTGGGCTCGGTCACGGAATTCTGCGATTACACGGTGATGGTCAAAGGCACCGTGCTGGCGAGCGGCCCGACGGAAACCACCTTTACCGCCGAGAATCTCGAGCGCGCCTTTAGCGGCGTGCTGCGCCACGTGGTGCTCAGCGGCTCGGAAGATCGCATTATTACCGACGACGAACGCCCCTTCGTCACGCACCGTCAGGAGGCCAAATGAACGTGCTTCTCGAACCCTTCGGCTACGAGTACATGCTCAACGCGATGTGGGTCTCGGCGATGGTGGGCGGGCTGTGCGCGTTTCTCTCCTGCTATCTGATGCTCAAAGGCTGGTCGCTGATCGGCGATGCGCTGTCGCACTCCATCGTGCCGGGCGTAGCGGGGGCCTACATGCTCGGGCTGCCGTTCTCGCTGGGGGCGTTTTTATCGGGCGGGCTGGCGGCGGGCAGCATGCTGTTTCTCAACCAGCGCAGCCGCCTGAAGGAGGACGCCATTATCGGGCTGATCTTCTCCTCGTTTTTCGGGCTGGGGCTGTTTATGGTCTCGCTCAACCCGACCTCGGTGAACATTCAGACCATCGTCCTCGGCAATATTCTGACTATCGCCCCGGAAGATATCGTCCAGCTGGCGATTATCGGCGTGGTGTCGATAGTTATCCTGCTGTTCAAATGGAAAGATCTGATGGTGACCTTTTTTGATGAGAACCACGCCCGCGCCATCGGTCTGCGTCCTGAACGCCTGAAAATCCTCTTCTTCACGCTGCTGGCGGTCTCTACCGTGGCGGCGCTGCAAACCGTCGGCGCATTTCTGGTGATCTGTCTGGTGGTCACGCCCGGCGCGACCGCGTGGCTGCTGACCGACCGTTTCCCGCGCCTGCTGATGATTGCCGTCGCCATTGGCAGCATCACCAGCTTCCTCGGCGCGTGGGCCAGCTATTACCTGGACGGCGCCACCGGCGGCATTATCGTGGTCGCCCAGACGCTGCTGTTCCTGATGGCGTTCGTCTTTGCGCCGAAGCACGGGCTGCTTGCCAGCCGCCGTCGGGCGCGGGAGGCACACCCATGCTGACGCTGCTTCTCGAACCGTTCCAGTTTGCGTTTATGAACAACGCGCTGCTGATTTCACTCCTGGTGGCCGTGCCCTGTGCGCTGCTGTCGGTTTTTCTGGTGCTGAAAGGCTGGGCGCTGATGGGCGACGCCATGAGCCACGCGGTGTTTCCCGGCGTCGTGCTGGCCTGGATGATGGGCCTGCCGCTGGCGCTGGGTGCATTCGTAGCCGGTCTTTTCTGCGCGGTCGCCACCGGATATCTGAAGGATAACAGCCGCATCAAACAGGATACGGTCATGGGGATCGTCTTTTCCGGCATGTTCGGCGCCGGGCTGATCCTCTATATCGCCGTCAAACCTGAGGTGCATCTCGACCACATTCTGTTCGGCGATATGTTGGGTATTAACGGGATGGACATTCTGCAAAGCGGTCTCGTCGCGGGGCTGATTGCGCTGGTGATTGGCCTGAAGTGGCGCGATTTTCTGCTGTTCTGCTTTGACTATCAGCAGGCTCAGGCGAGTGGCTTGCGCACCCGCTGGCTGCACTACGGCTTACTGTGCATGGTTTCGCTGACCATCGTTGCGACGCTGAAAGCGGTGGGGATCATTCTGTCGATTTCCCTGCTGATTGCTCCCGGCGCCGTGGCGGTGCTGATTACCCGACGCTTTCACATGGCACTGCTGGTGGCGGTCGCCGTTTCAGCGCTGGTGTCGGTAAGCGGCGTTTATGCCTCGTTTTATCTCGACAGCGCGCCTGCGCCGACCATTGTGGTCCTGTTCGCGATGGTGTTTATCGTGACGTTTGTGGTGACCAGCGTGAAGGCTCGTCGCCAGGAGCGTGTGACAGCAGGGTGATGACCTGTTCGCCGTGCTGCTGCCAGTGCAGGCGGAAGGCGGTGCCTTCTTCAAAGCCTGCCAGTTGACGGGTCAACGCCAGCGTGAGCGTCTTGTCGTCGAGCTTGGTAACGCGGGCGCAGTCAAAACCCATCCAGGCCTGTACCTGCGGAAAGAGGGCCTTAAACAGGCTCTCTTTGGCGCTGAAGACCAGCGTCAGGGCGAGGGCGAACGGGTATCCCAGGCGGGAAAGCACAGGTTCTTCCTGCGTATCAATAATGCCGTCTTTGATTTCCCTGGCTTCGTTTTCGAAGAGGATCGTTTCACAATCGATGCCGATAAGCGCCGGGTATTGCGTGACGACGGCTATCGCCTGCGTGCCGCTGTGGGTGATGCTGCCGGAAATACCTTGCGGCCAGAGCGGTTCCCCGCTGGGGCCGATGGCGGGCATGGTGTGGTCAGGTAAGGCGTGCGCGGCGGCGATGCGGCCTGCCAGGTGGTCGGCCTTGCGTTTGCGTCCGGCGTCAGCGAGCTGGGCGTGGTGGGGGAGCCAGAGGAGATCGGCGTCGGTAAAGGTGGCGGGGTCGAAAGTGATGCGGTGGAGGGTGTGGCCGGCGAGAGAAAATGTGCTGTGGGTGGTGTGCATGGTTTTTCCCCTCACCCTGACCCTCTCCCCAGAGGGGAGAGGGAAGGATTGACTTCAGTGCCTTAAAAACGCGTATTCACGCTCATATACCAGGTACGGCCCGGTTCATTATACGTATACGCGCCCGCACCGTACATATACGCGCCGGTGGTGGTATTACCCGTGGTCTGGGCGTTACCCGCACGCCACTGGCGCTTGTCGAAGACGTTGTCCACGCCGCCGGTCAGGCTGACGTTTTTGGTCACGTCCCAGGTCGCACTCAGGCCAACGATGCTGTACGGGCTGACTTCGTCTTTCTCAGACCCGGTCACCGGCTGACCTTTGTAGTTGTACTTCTTCGGCTGCTGCTTGCCATACCAGGTGAAGGTCGACTGCAATGAGACATCCTGACGTACCTGCCAGCTCAGGGTAGAGTTCAGCGTATACTCCGGGATGATCGACAGACGATCGCCGGTCTCCTTGTTCTTGCTTTGCAGCATGTAGGTGATGTTGTTGGTCCAGTTGATGGTGTCGCTAACCGGCACGTTCAGGGAGCCTTCCAGACCTTCTACTACCGCCTTCGGCACGTTTTCCCACTGGTAGATATCGGTGGTGACTTTGCCGGTGGACGTCTGGCCAATCGGCGCGTAGCCCGCTTCAATCTTGTTGCGGTAGTCGTTGCGGAACCAGGTCACACCCGCCAGCCAGCCATCGCGTTTCCACTCCAGACCAATCTCTTTGTTGATGCTGGTCTCCGCTTTCAGATCGTCGTTACCCATCATGTAGCAGCCCACGCCGTCGGAACTGGCGTAGCAGCCCTGGCCTTTACTGTACAGCAGGTAGTTCGGGTTGGTCTGATACAGGCTTGGCGCTTTATAGGCGCGCGCGATGCCCATCTTCAGGGTGAAGTCATCCCCCAGACCCTGCGACAGGTTCAGGGACGGGCTCCAGTTATTACCCACAATGGTGTGGTGGTCGAAGCGCAGGGCAGGGGTCAGCATGGTGCTGTCGGTCAGCTCCATGTTGTTTTCGGCAAACAGGGAGAAGATCTCCGCTGAAGTGTACGGGCTACGGTCTTCGCTCATGCCCGGAATGGTGCCGCCCTGCTGGGTTTGCGTGAAGGAGGTCGAGTCCTTCATGCGCTGCTGGTTCCACTCGGTGCCGAGCGTCAGGTTTTGATTCACAATGAAATCAATCGGCAGGTTGATTTCGCTGTGCAGCATCACGTCGGCCAGGTCGGTATCGGTGAATTTATTGCTGTTGAACAGGCCTTCCAGACCGCCCGCCAGCCCTTCACCCAGACGAGAGTTGCGGGTGTGCTCGTACTGCGCCCAGTTGCTGGTGGTAATGCCGTTATCCCAGCCGCCGTTCCAGGTCACCGCGAAGTTCTGACGATAGATACGGTTAGTCTCTTTACCGTAGTTCTTCTTCACCAGCCCGCTTGAGCTGTTGTCGTTGTTGGTATTCTGGGTATCGCCCGCGTAAAGGTTGTTCTGGCGGCTGTATCCCGCCTCAAACTCCAGGGACTGCATAGGCGCAAAGTCCCAGCGCACCACGCCGTTGATGTCTTTATTCTCGACCCCTTCACGGCCTGCCGGCAGCGTGTCGGCATATGCGCCGGTACGGTCAGACTGATGGCCCTGGTTAATGTCCCAGGCGTCGGCCTGGGTTTTATCCAGGTTACCGTACATGCGGAAGCTGAAATCCCCGCCCAGCGGGCCGCTCAGGCTGAAGTTAGTGCGTTTGGTGGAACCTTCGTCTTTATGCTCTGGCGCATTCAGGTAGGTGTTCCAGGAGCCGTGCCACTGGTCGTCAAATTTTTTGGTGATGATGTTCACCACGCCGCCCGCCGCACCGTTACCATAGCGGGCAGCAGCCGGGCCACGGATCACTTCGATGCGCTCGATCATCTCCGGCGGGACCCAGCCGGTATCGCCGCGGGTATCACGCTCGCCGCGCCAGCCCAGACGGATGGAGTTGCGGCTGGTGACCGGCTTGCCGTCGATCAGGATCAGGGTGTTTTCCGGGCCCATGCCGCGAATGTCAATCTGACGGTTATTCCCGCGCTGGCCGCTGGTGGAGTTGCCGGTCAGGTTAACGCCCGGCATGGTGCGGATGATTTCCGCCACGTCCCGCGCGGGCGGGTTTTTGCGGATCTCGTCGGCGGTGATGGTCGACACGCCCGGCGCCTGCAAATTCTGCTCGGCGGCGGTGATCACCATGGTGTCTTCATGCTGCGCGGAGGCGGTGTTGTCGTCTGCCATGACGGGCAGCGCGACACCATAAATCCCTAAATTGACCAGCAAGGCCAGAGAGTGAATCTTCTTATTCATTGTACGTCCCGCTTTTATGGTTATTTAATGAGCGCGCTTCCCACAGCGCGGGCATTACGCTATTGCAAATGCAAATAGTTATCAATAATATTATCAATAAAATTTGCTCTGAAACAAAAAAGACTGTTAAACATGGGGTTATAAGGGTGACGGCGTTAACAACCGGAAGTGAAGCGTGGTGGCAGGCGAAAGACGGGCCGGAACGGGAACGTCATCAGGAAAACTATCGCGTGACATTCTGGTGGCGGGACCCGGCGGGAACGCAGAAAACGTCGACGGTTAAACGCGTCTGGCTCTACGTCACCGGTGTGACCGATCACCATCAAAATGCCCGTCCGCAGTCCCTTGAACGTATCCCGGATACCGACGTCTGGCAGTGGCAGGGCGAGTTCAGCCCCGAATGGCGCGGCAGCTACTGTTTTATCCCCTCCGACAATGAAAACGATTTTGCCAGCGCAGTGTTTGAAGGCGATCAGCCGGACCGCATGGCGCTGCGCGAAGGCTGGCGCAAACTGTTGCCGCACGCGGTGTCCGACCCGCTGAACGCCCAGAGCTGGCGCGGCGGGCGCGGGCACGCAGTCTCGGCGCTGGAGATGCCGGAGGCGCCTGTACAGCCCGGCTGGAACCATCCCGATACCCCTTACAAAAAGCCTGTCTGCATTGAGTGGCACAGCGCGCGTCTGAAGAACCGTCGCCGCGTGTGGATTTTTACCACCGGGGATGAAAGCCCCGAGCGCCCGCTGGCGGTGCTGCTCGACGGGCAGTTCTGGGCCGAAAGCATGCCCGTCTGGCCTGCGCTGGCGTCGCTCACCCTTGAAGGCAAACTGCCGCCTGCGGTCTATGTCTTAATCGACGTGATTGACACCGCACACCGCAGCCGCGAGCTGCCGTGTAACCCTGATTTCTGGCTGGCGGTGCAGGACGAACTCCTCCCGCAGGTGAAAAGCATGGCCCCGTTCAGTGACCGCGCCGACCATACCGTGGTGGCGGGCCAGAGCTTCGGCGGTCTTTCCTCCCTCTACGCGGGCCTCAACTGGCCGCAGCGTTTTGGCTGCATCCTCAGCCAGTCCGGCTCCTACTGGTGGCCGCACCGCGGCGCGCAGCAGGACGGGCTGCTCATCGAACAACTCAAAGCGGGTGACAAAACCGCTCGCGGGCTGCGCATCGTCCTTGAGGCCGGGCGCAACGAGCCGCTTATTTTGCGCGCAAACCAGGCGATCCTCGCCGAACTACACACTCAGCAACCGGTTTTCTGGCGTCAGGTTGACGGCGGACACGATGCGCTTTGCTGGCGCGGTGGGCTGACGCAGGGGCTGATGACCCTCTGGCAGCCGCTTATTCAATAACGGAGTCTGTATGGAATTCAGCAATCCTTTCGATAATCCGCAGGGACAGTTCGCCATTTTGCAAAATGACCAGGGGCAGTACAGCCTGTGGCCGCAGCAGTGCGAGTTGCCCGCGGGCTGGCGCGTGGTCTGCGAACCGCAATCTCAGGAGGCGTGCCAGCAGTGGCTGGCGGAACAGTGGCAGACGCTTGAGCCGTCATGTTTTGCGGGGGAGCGCGCATGAACCGTCTCCCTCTTGTCGCCGCCCAGCCCGGGATCTGGATGGCAGAGCAGCTTTCCTCCCTGCCAAACGCCTGGAGCGTCGCGCACTACACCGAGCTGAAAGGCGCTATCGATGCGCCATTGCTGGCAAAAGCCATCGCTGAAGGCATGATGCAGGCCGACACCCTGCGGATGCGTTTTGCCGAAGATAACGGTGAGGTGTGGCAGTGGATCGATGAGGCCATGCTCCTGCCGGAGCCGTCCATCGTGCGCGTTGACTCCCACGACGCCGCCGTGGCGCTGATGGAGGCCGATCTCAACCAGAACCTGCGCGTCGACAGCGGTCAGCCGCTGGCGTTTCACCAGCTGATCCAGGTGGGAGAAAGCCACTGGTACTGGTATCAGCGGTATCATCATCTGGTGGTAGATGGCTTCAGCTTCCCGGCTATTACCCGTCAGATCACCGCCATTTACGCTGCGTGGCAGAAAGGTGAATCCACGCCGGCCTCGCCGTTCACCCCGTTCGCCGAGGTGGTGGTGGAGTATCAGCGCTATCGCGACAGCGAGGCGTATCAGCGCGACGGTGCTTTCTGGGCCGAACAACGCAAACAGCTTCCTTCTCCGGTCTCGCTCTCTTCCGCGCCGCTGCCGGGACGCGCCGCCACCACCGATATCCTGCGCCTGAAAATTGCGATGGACGGCCGTGCGTTCAGCCAGCTTGCACAGAAGGCAGGCCAGGCGCAGCGTACCGATCTGGCCCTTGCGCTGGTGGCGCTGTGGCTGGGCCGCCTGACCGGACGGCTGGACTACGCCGCCGGGTTTATCTTTATGCGCCGTATGGGCTCCGCCGCGCTGACCGCGACCGGACCGGTGCTCAACGTCCTGCCGCTGGCGGTGAATATTCGCCCGCAGGAGAGCCTGCCGGAACTGGCGCTGCGCCTGGCGAATCAGCTGAAAAAGATGCGCCGCCATCAGCGTTACGACGCCGAGCAGATCGTGCGCGACAGCGGACGTGCCGCAGGCGACGAAGCCCTTTTTGGTCCGGTGCTGAACGTCAAGGTGTTCGATTATCAGCTGAATATCGACGGCGTGGAGGCCATTACCCACACGCTGGCAACCGGCCCGGTGAACGATCTGGAGCTGGCGCTGTTCCCGGACGAGCAGGGCGGACTGAGCATTGAGATCCTCGCCAACGGGCAGCGTTACGACGAGGCGACGCTGAAGGGGCACGCGGCGCGCCTGAACGCAATGCTGACGCAGTTTGCCGCCAATCCGGACCTGCGCTGTGGCGACGTGGAAACCGTATCAGAGCAGGAATACGCCCGGCTGGCGCGCATCAACGATACCGGGCTGGCGCTGCCGTCCACCACGCTGGCGGATCTTGTGGCGGAGCAGGCGAGCAAAACGCCGGACGCCCCCGCGCTGGCGGATGCCCATACTGAACTGAACTACCGCCAGATGCGCGAGCAGGTGGTCGCGCTGGCAAACCTGCTGCGCGCGCGCGGCGTGAAGCCGGGCGACAGCGTGGCGGTGGCGCTCCCGCGCTCGGTGTTCCTGACCCTGGCGCTGCACGGGATTGTTGAAGCTGGCGCCGCCTGGCTGCCGCTGGATACCGGTTACCCGGATGACCGTCTGCGGATGATGCTGGAGGACGCGAAGCCGTCACTGCTCATTACCACCGACGAGCAGCTTCCGCGCTTTAACGATCTGCCAATCGCTACTTTTAGTTACAACACACTATTACCCGCCACCGATGCTGAACCTCTGCGCCTGGCGAAGCCGGAGCAGACCGCGTACATCATCTTTACCTCCGGTTCGACGGGGCGTCCAAAAGGGGTGATGGTCGGCCATACCGCCATCGTTAACCGCCTGAAGTGGATGCAGGATCATTATCCACTGGCGGCGCATGATGTGGTGGCGCAGAAAACGCCGTGCAGCTTTGACGTGTCGGTGTGGGAGTTCTGGTGGCCGTTTATCGCCGGGGCGAAGCTGGTGATGGCCGAGCCGGACGCGCACCGCGATCCGCAGGCGATGCAGAGCTTCTTCGCAGAATATGGCGTAACCACCACCCACTTCGTGCCGTCGATGCTGGCGGCCTTTGTCGCCTCGCTGACCCCGGAAAACGCTGTGTGCTGCAAAACCCTTAAGCAGGTGTTCTGTAGCGGCGAAGCGCTGCCGACTGCGCTGTGTCGCGAGTGGGAACAGCTCACCCATGCGCCGCTGCACAACCTCTATGGCCCGACCGAAGCGGCGGTGGATGTGAGCTGGTATCCGGCGTTTGGCCCCGAGCTGGCGGCGGTGGAAGGCAACAGCGTGCCGATCGGCTTCCCGGTGTGGAATACGGGGCTGCGCATTCTGGACGCGATGATGCGCCCGGTGCCGTTCGGCGTGGCGGGGGATCTCTATCTCACCGGCATTCAGCTGGCGCAGGGGTATCTGGGACGCCCCGACCTTACCGCCAGCCGCTTTATCGCCGATCCGTTTGCCCCCGGCGAGCGAATGTACCGCACCGGGGACGTTGCCCGCTGGCTGGACAACGGCGCGGTGGAATATCTGGGCCGCAGCGACGATCAGCTGAAAATCCGCGGTCAGCGCATCGAGCTGGGCGAAATCGACCGGGCGATGCTCGCGCTGCCGGATGTGGCCCAGGCGGTGGCGCACGCCTGCGTGTTCAACCAGGCGGCTGCCACGGGCGGCGATGCCCGCCAGCTGGTGGGATACGTTGTCTCTGAATCCGGCTTACCGCTGGATCGCGACGCGCTGCTTGCATCACTCAAAGCCCAGCTGCCGCCGCATATGGTGCCGGTGGTGCTGCTGCAAATCAGCGCGCTGCCGTTAAGCGCCAACGGCAAGCTGGATCGCAAGGCGCTGCCGCTGCCGGAGCTGACCAGCAAAACTTCCGGTCGCGCGCCCGAGACGCAAACTGAAGTCACCGTGGCGCAGGCGTTTTCTGCCCTGCTGGGCTGCGCGGTGAACGATATCGAGGCCGATTTCTTTGCCCTCGGCGGCCACTCGCTGCTGGCGATGCGCCTTGCGGCTCAGCTCAGCCGTGCGTTCAGCCGCAAGGTCACGCCGGGGCAGATTATGGTCGCCTCGACGGTGAGCAAGCTTAGCGCCCTGCTGGACTCGCAGATGAGCGACGAGCAGGCGCAGCGTCTGGGGTATGAAACCGTTCTCCCGCTGCGTGAAAGCAACGGCCCCACGCTGTTCTGCTTCCATCCGGCGTCCGGCTTTGCCTGGCAGTTTAGCGTCCTGGCGCGCTACCTCAGCCCGCGCTGGTCAATCGTCGGCATTCAGTCTCCCCGGCCTGAGGGGCCGATGCAGCAGTGTGCGGATCTCGATGCGGTGATCGAACATCATCTGAACACGTTGCGTAAGCAACAGCCGCAGGGGCCGTATTATCTGTTCGGCTATTCCCTCGGCGGCACGCTGGCGCAGGGTATTGCGGCGCGTCTGCGCGAGCAGGGTGAAGACGTAGCGTTCCTCGGCCTGCTGGATACCTGGCCACCGGAAACCCAGAACTGGGCGGAGAAAGAGGCCAACGGCCTCGATCCGGAGGTGCTGGCGGAAATTGAGCGCGAACGCCAGGCGTTTATCGCTGCCCAGCAGGGGCAGGGCTCCAGCGAGTTGTTTAACGCCATTGAAGGCAACTATGCGGACGCGGTGCGGCTGCTCACCACGGCACATAGCGCGCGGTTTGACGGTAAAGCGACGCTGTTTGTCGCCGAGCGAACGCGAACCCTGGATCCGCAGGCCGCGTGGGCACCGTGGGTGGGTGAGCTGGAGGTGTACAGCCAGGACTGCGCCCACGTGGATATCATTTCACCGCAGGCGTTTGAAAAGATTGGGCCGGTACTGAAGGAAATTTTGGGGTAACGTTTAAAGCCCCTCACCCTAACCCTCTCCCACGGGGAGAGGGGATGGTTTGCTCCCTCTCCCCGTGGGAGAGGGCCGGGGTGAGGGCATCAGACCGCACGCTTGCCCAACGGCACCACCAACGGCGTACCCGCCACCGGATCGTCAATAATCATGCAGCGCATGCCGTAGATCCGCGCGATCAGATCCGGCGTCACAATCTCCTTCGGCGCGCCCTGCGCCACAATCTCGCCGTCGCGCAGCGCAATCAAATGCGTAGCGTAGCGGCACGCCTGGTTTAAATCGTGCAGCACCGCTGCCAGGGTGTAGCCCTGCGTGCGGTTCAGTTCGCTCAGCAGCTCCAGCAGGTCAATCTGATGGCTGATATCCAGCCAGGTCGTCGGCTCGTCCAGCAGCATGATGGAGGTCTCCTGCGCCAGCACCATCGCGATCCACGCGCGCTGGCGCTGTCCGCCGGAGAGGGTATCGACGCTTTGCCGGGCCAGATCGGTGATGCCCGTCGCCTGCATCGCGCGCTTCACGGCCTCGTCGTCCTCCTTGCGCCAGCGGGTAAACAGCGGCTGGTGCGGGTAGCGCCCGCGGGAGACCAGCTCCTGCACGGTAATATCCCCCGGCGTGGTGGCGTTTTGCGCCAGCAGCCCAATACGGCGTGCCACCTCTTTGCTGGCGAAGCGCTGGATCTGCTCCCCGTCGAGGAACACGCTGCCCTCAACCGGCGACATCAGGCGGCTCAGCGTGCGCAGCAATGTCGATTTGCCGCAGCCGTTTGGCCCGATAATGGCGGTGAAGTGGCCGTCCGGAATGGCAACGGATAAGTCCCGGGCAATGATTTTTTTACCGTAGCCGAGGGTCAAGTTTTCGCCGCGCAAGCGGGGTGTTGAATCTGTCATTTCTTGCGTGACTCCTGAACGAGCAAGACGATGAGGTAAATCCCGCCGAGGCTGACGGTCACCACGCCCACCGGCAGTTGATAAGGCGTAAACAGCCGCTGAGCGCAGAGATCGGCGGCCAGCAGTAATACTGCGCCGCACAGCGCTGCCTGGGTTAATCCCCAGCGCGCGGTGCCGCTAAGTCGCCGCGCGATATGCGGCGCGACAAGGGCAATAAACGAGATCGGCCCGGCGATGGCGGTAGACGCTGCGGTCAGCAAGACCGCCACCAGCATCAGCATCAGGCGCGAGCGCTCTACGCTCACGCCCAGCGCGCAGGCGCTGTCGTCGCCCATCTCCAGCAGCCGCATGCGCCTGACCAGCAGCAGCGCGCCAATAAACATCAGGATAATCAGCGGCGCGGCGGGCCAGGTTTTTCCCCACGTCAGACCGTTGAGGGAACCGGCGTACCACAGCCCGGCGGAGAGTGCGGTTTCCAGCGACGCCTGTAGCAGAAGCCAGGTGTTAAACGCCATCAGCATCGCGCGGATGCCGATCCCGATGATGATCAGGCGGAAGGTGTCGATGCCGTTGCGCCAGGCCAGGGCCCAGATAAGCAGGGAGGTGAGAATGCCGCCCGCCATCGCCGTAAAGGTAATGGCCATGAGATGCTGCCCGAACAGCACCATCGCCACCAGCACGCCGCTCCACGCGCCGGTATTCAGGCCCATCACGTCCGGGCTGCCGAGGGGGTTACGCATCAGCGACTGGAATATTGCGCCGCTGACGCCAAGCGCTGCGCCAACCAGGATCGCCATCGCCACACGCGGCAGTCGCCATTCGGTGACCACCATGGTGATGTTACGTGGCGCGCTGCCGGTGAGAGCGTGAAAGACCTGCGCGAAATCAAGCGTTACGGCACCGCTTTGCAGGCTCCAGACCGCCAGCAGCAGACTGGCGACGACCAGCAGGGCGACGCTGGTGAGTAATCGACGGGACGGGGCCATCATGCGCCACCCCCGCGTCTGCGTCGTACCAGGAAGATCAGCACCGGCGCGCCGATAAAGGCGCTGACCACCGAGACGCGCAATTCACCCGGCACCAGCAGGCGGCCCAGTACGTCGGCAAACAGCAGTAGGGCAGGGGTCGCCAGCAGCGTGACCGGCAGTGACCAGCGGTGATCCGCCCCCACCAGCCAGCGCGCCATGTGCGGCATCATCAGGCCGATAAAGGCAATCGGCCCGACGACGGCGGTCGCGCTGCCGCACAGCACGGTGATGACAAGCAGGCCCGTCAGCTGCGTGCGCGCCACGCGGTTGCCGAGGGCGGTCGCGGTGTCGCTGCCGAGGCTCAGGCTGTTGAGCGCCCGGCTTAAACACAGCGCTACGGCGGCAGAGATAAACACCGGGAATGCCACCACTTTCAGGGTATCAAGGGTACGGATATCCAGCGAACCGGCCTGCCAGAAGCGCAGCTGGTCATACACGTCCGGGTTGAGCAGGGCGATGCCGTTCGATAAGCCTTCCAGCACCGCCGCGAGCGCCACGCCCGCCAGTGTCAGACGTACCGGGCTGAGCTGTCCGCCGCCCTGGCTGCCGGTAAAGGCCACCACCAGCGAGGCGGCCAGCGCGCCGCAGAAGGCCATCACCAGCTGTTCAGACGGAGAGGTGAAACCAAACAGCGCCGCGCCGAGCACAATGGCGAAACTGGCACCAGAGTTCACGCCGAGAATGCCAGGGTCCGCCAGCGGGTTGCGGGTGAGGGTTTGCATCAGGGCACCGGCAAGCCCGAGTGCGCCACCAGCCAGCAGGCCGGCAAGGGTGCGGGGCAGGCGGGCGTCGAGCACGATAATGCAGTCGGCGCTCTGGCAGGTACCGGAGAGCGCATCGACAATAACGGACGCGGGCAGCGGCTTCGCGCCAACCAGCAAACTGAGTGCAATCGCAAGGATCAACAGCAGCAATAAAACGGGCACGGCTACGGCGCGCACCGCGGAAGAGGAAAACGACATAGCAACGTCCATGATGTGATAATGATAGTAATTATCGTTATCTATCTTATTTGGCTATGTTAGCATGTGCGCCCATGGAAATGGTAGACCGATACCTCAAGGCCTTGTCATGAATCAAAAATCCTGGCTGCTCAACCTCAGCCTGCTGAAAACGCACCCGGCGTTTCGAGCGGTTTTTATCGCCCGCTTTATCTCCATTTTATCCCTCGGCCTGCTCGGGGTCGCCGTGCCGGTACAGATCCAGACCATGACCCACTCCAGCTGGCTGGTGGGGTTATCCGTCACCTTAACCGGCGGGGCGATGTTTATCGGCCTGATGGTGGGCGGCGTACTGGCGGACCGCTACGAGCGTAAAAAACTGATCCTGCTGGCGCGGGGCACCTGCGGGGTGGGCTTTGTCGGGCTGTGTCTGAACGCAATGCTGCCGGAGCCGTCGCTGATGGCGATTTATGCCCTGGGCCTGTGGGACGGCTTTTTTGCCTCGTTAGGCGTGACGGCGCTGCTGGCGGCCACGCCCGCGCTGGTCGGGCGCGAAAACCTGATGCAGGCGGGGGCGATCACCATGCTCACCGTGCGTCTGGGATCGGTGATTTCGCCGATGGTCGGCGGCCTGCTTCTGGCGACCGGCAACGTGGCGTGGAACTACGGCCTTGCCGCGGCGGGAACCTTTATCACCACCCTGACGCTGCTGCGTCTGCCGCTCCTGCCACCGCCGCCGCAGCCGCGCGAGCATCCGCTGAAGTCCCTGATGGCCGCGATTCGTTTTCTGTTCAGCAACCCGCTGATTGGCGGCATTGCGCTGCTCGGCGGCCTGCTGACGATGGCGAGCGCCGTGCGCGTGCTGTACCCGGCGCTGGCGGGCGAGTGGCAGATGAGCGCCTCAGAGATTGGCGTGCTGTACGCCGCCATTCCGCTCGGCGCCGCGTGCGGGGCGCTGACCAGCGGAAACCTGGCGCAGAGCGCGAGACCGGGGTTAATCATGCTGGTGGCGACGCTGGCCTCGTTTATCGCGATTGGTTTCTTCAGCCTGATGCCGGTGTGGGCGCTGGGGGTGATGTGTCTGGTGATTTTTGGCTGGCTGAGCGCGGTCAGCTCTCTTTTACAGTACACCCTGATCCAGACCCAGACGCCGGAAGGGATGCTCGGGCGCATTAACGGCCTGTGGACGGCGCAGAACGTCACGGGCGATGCGATTGGCGCAGCGATCCTCGGCGGGCTGGGGGCGATAATGACCCCGGTGGCGTCGGCGAGCAGCAGCGGGTTTGTGTTAGCCGTGGTTGGCGTAATTTTATTGGCGGTTTTGGTGGAGTTGCGTCGGTTCAGGCAGAACCTGTAGGTCGGGTAAGGCGTAGCCGCCACCCGACAAAAAGCCCGGTGGCGCTGCGCTTACCGGGCCTACGGGAAACGTGCCTCTTATTTAAAAATTGAATTCAAACGCTGCAACACCAACATCGCGCTGTAATAATCCAGGCGGAACGTCTCCGTTCCCAGCGCCCAGACACGCTTGTTCTTGACCGACGGCAGATGCGCCAGCAGCGGATTGGCGTAAATCGCGTCCACGTCTTTCTGGTCGCCGGCAAACACGAACAGCCCTTCGCCGTTCAGCCCCGTCGCCAGGTTTTCCCCGCCCAGCTGAATAATGTCGTGACGCTTGCCCTGGCTTTTCGAGGTGTGCAATCCATCAGGTAACGCCGCCAGCGTGAAGCCCAGCTGGTGCAGCAGCTTGCCCTGAGCCGAGTCTGTCGTCCACAGGTTCGCCGTGTGCGCCGCGGCGGTGTAGACGATGGCGTTCACCGGCTGCGGCGGCAGCTTCATCTGCTGCTTCACCTGGGCGAGCTGTTTATCGAAGGCAGCGATGCGCTCTGAGGCCTGTTTTTCCTGCCCGGTGATCGTCCCCAACTGGGTCAGCAGTTCCTGCCAGCTTTTGTCGTCGTAGTTAATGATAAGCGTCGGGGCGATGGCGGAAAGCTGATCGTAGAGTGCCAGCGCGGAATCCCCGCCGGTGGCGCTGATCAAAATCAGGTCCGGCATCTGGGCCGCGACGGCTTCGGCGCTCGGCTCGCCGATGTACAGCCGGGCAACCTTACGCTGTTTCGCGATATCGCCCCACTGACGTAAAAAGCCCTGTGCATCCGCCACGCGGTTGTTTGGCGTGGTGGCTCCGCTGGCAGTAACCGGGGCGTCAATGGCCAGCAGGGAGCCGGTTAGGGTCACGCTGGTGGAAACAATGCGCGTCGGTTTGCTCTCAAGCGTATGAACGCCGCGGCTGTCTGTGACCTGACGCGGCCAGTCGGCGGCCGTCGCTGAGGTTAGTCCTAAAACAAAAAGTCCTGTTAAAAGAAAGGCATTACGGCAAACGGCAGGGAGTTTCACAGAGCGGCATCCTGTTTTTGTTGAAGTTAATGCTTCTCATTTTCATGTTTGCGGGGAAGGTATGCAAGCGTTAGTCGCACAAGTTGTTTGCTCTGCGGTTGACACCAGGGCGATGTGGGATTAGGTTAGCCGACGAAAATATAAATGATAATCATTATTACTGCTTTTATCATTTTAGGAGGATGATATGGATACGTCATTGGCTGAGGACCTTCAGCACACCGCGACCACGCTGCAATCAGACAGCTTTTTCTTTATGTCGCCCTATCGCAGTTTTACCACGTCAGGCTGTTTTGCCCGTTTTTCTGAACCCGCCGTTGGCGGTGACGATCCGGCGGGCCCCTTTCAGCAGAAATTAGCTCAGGCTTTCCAGAATGCGAAAAACAGCGGCATTGCCCATCCGGTGATGGTAGGGGCGATCCCCTTCGATACCCGCAAACCGTCATCGCTGTTTATTCCGCAACGCTGGCAAACCTTCTCTCGCCCGGCGCGTCAGCAGTCCGCACGCTACGCCTCCGGCGCGCAGACGCTGAACGTGCAACAACGCACCGAGATCCCGCCGCAGCCGGTTTTCGAGGAGATGGTCGCTCGCGCCGCGTCGCTCACCGCCACGCCGCAGGTGAATAAGGTGGTGCTGTCGCGCCTGATTGATATCGCCACCGACAAACAGATTGATAGCAGCGCGCTGATGGAGCGTCTTATCGCCCAGAACCCGGCGAGCTTTAACTTCCACGTACCGCTGGAAGACGGCGGCGTGCTGCTGGGCGCCAGCCCGGAACTGCTGCTGCGTAAAGAGGGCGCGCACTTTAGCTCGCTGCCGCTGGCGGGCTCTGCGCGCCGTCAGCCGGACGATGTGCTGGATCGCGAAGCGGGCACTAAGCTGCTGGCCTCCGAAAAAGACCGTCACGAGCACGACCTGGTAACGCAGGCGATGGAAACCATTCTGGAACCGCGCAGCCATCATCTGACCATGCCGGCTTCCCCGCAGCTCATCACCACCCCGACGCTGTGGCATCTGGCGACGCCGGTAGAAGGTGACGCGCGTGAAAACGAGAACGCCCTGACGCTGGCCTGCCTGCTGCACCCGACGCCAGCGCTGAGCGGCTTCCCGCATCAGGCGGCAAAAGAGCTGATTGCCGAGCTGGAGCCGTTCGATCGTGAGCTGTTCGGCGGCATCGTCGGCTGGTGCGACAGCGAAGGTAACGGCGAGTGGGTGGTAACTATCCGCTGCGCGCGGCTGCATCAGAATACCGTTCGCCTGTTTGCCGGCGCGGGCATTGTGCCTGCTTCCTCCCCGGTGGGCGAGTGGCGCGAGACGGGCGTGAAGCTCTCCACCATGCTCAACGTGTTTGGTTTGCACTAAGGAATACTCATGACCATCCCTTTTACCCGCTGGCCTGAGGATTTTGCCCGCCGCTACCGTGAAAAAGGCTACTGGCAGGATCTGCCGCTGACCCACATCCTGACGGACCATGCGGACAACGATGCGGTCGCGATAATTGACGGCGATCGCCGCATCACCTACCGCGCGTTTAATCAGGCGGTGACGAATCTGGCGTCTGTCCTTCAGGCGCAGGGGCTGCATCGCGGCGAGACAGCGCTGGTGCAGCTCGGCAACGTGGCCGAGTTCTACATCACCTTCTTCGCGCTGCTGCAAATCGGCGTCGCACCGGTCAACGCGCTCTTTAGCCATCAGCGCAGCGAACTCAACGCCTACGCGGAGCAGATCAAACCCGCCGTGCTGATTGCCGACCGCGACCACACGCTGTTCGCGGGTGATGATTTTCTCAATACCTTTGTGGATGCGCATCGCTCGGTACGCGTTGTGCTGCTACGCGGCGATAAGGGCGAACACGCGCTGGAGGCGGCGATTGCACGCCCGGCGGACAATTTCATCCCGAACCCGACGCCCGCCGACGAAGTGGCGTTCTTCCAGCTCTCCGGCGGCAGCACCGGCACGCCGAAGCTGATCCCGCGTACGCACAACGACTACGACTACAGCATCCGTCGCAGCAACGAAATCTGCGGAATCACTGCGCACACCCGCTATCTGAACGCACTTCCCGCGGCGCATAACTACGCCATGAGCTCGCCGGGATCGTTAGGCGTTTTCACGGCGGGCGGCTGCGTGGTGCTGGCGAACGATCCGAGCGCCACGCTCTGCTTCCCGCTGATTGAGCAGCATCAGATAAACGTCACCTCACTGGTGCCGCCCGCGGTCAGCCTGTGGTTGCAGGCGATTGCCGACGGCGCGGGGAACGCCCAGCTGAAATCCCTCGAACTGCTCCAGGTAGGCGGCGCACGTCTCTCCGCCACGCTTGCGGCACGTATTCCGGCGGAAATTGGCTGCCAGCTTCAGCAGGTGTTTGGCATGGCGGAAGGGCTGGTGAACTACACCGCCCTCGACGATGCGCCGGAGCGCATCATCAATACCCAGGGCCGCCCGATGTGCCCGGACGATGAAGTGTGGGTGGCGGACGAGGACGGCAACCCGCTGCCGCGCGGGGAAGTCGGGCGTCTGATGACGCGCGGCCCTTACACCTTCCGCGGCTATTTCAATAGCCCGGAACACAACGCCAGCGCCTTTGATGCCAACGGTTTCTACTGCTCGGGCGATCTGATCGCCATCGATGAGCAGGGTTACATCACCGTGCAGGGGCGCGAGAAAGATCAGATCAACCGCGGTGGCGAGAAGATCGCCGCCGAAGAGATCGAAAACCTGCTGCTGCGCCACGACGCGGTGATCCACGCCGCGCTGGTGAGCATGGAGGACAGCCTGCTGGGCGAAAAAAGCTGCGCGTACCTGGTGGTGAAACAGCCCCTGCGCGCGGTGGAGGTGCGCCGCTTCCTGCGCGAGCAGGGCGTCGCCGAATTTAAGCTGCCGGACCGCGTGGAGAGCGTGGATGCGCTTCCGCTCACGCCGGTCGGCAAAGTTGATAAGAAACAGTTGCGCCTGTGGCTTGCTGAACGCGCCCGGGGCTGAGGAACAGAGAATGGCCATTCCAAAATTAACCGCATACGCGCTGCCAACCGCCGCCGAACTGCCGACCAGTAAAGTGAACTGGGCGTTTGAACCGGAGCGCGCCGCGCTGCTGATCCACGATATGCAGGAGTACTTCCTGAACTTCTGGGGCGAAAATAGCGACATGATGCAGCAGGTAGTGGCGAACATCGCTAAACTGCGCGCGTACTGCAAAGAGCACAATATTCCGGTGTACTACACCGCGCAGCCGAAAGATCAGAGCGATGAAGACCGCGCCCTGCTGAACGATATGTGGGGGCCGGGCCTGACTCGCTCGCCGGAGCAGCAGCGCATCGTCGCTGAGCTGACCCCGGACGAAGCGGACACCGTGCTGGTGAAGTGGCGCTACAGCGCGTTTCACCGCTCGCCGCTGGAGCAGATGCTTAAAGAGACCGGGCGCAACCAGCTTTTGATCACCGGCGTGTACGCCCACATCGGCTGCATGACCACCGCCACCGACGCCTTTATGCGCGACATCAAACCGTTCTTTATCGCCGACGCGCTGGCGGATTTCACCCGCGACGAGCACCTGATGTCGCTGAAATACGTGGCAGGACGTTCGGGCCGCGTGGTGATGACCGACGAACTGCTGCCGTCCGTTCCGACAACGAAAGCCGCGCTGCGTGAGCTGATCCTGCCGCTGCTGGACGAGTCCGACGAGCCGATGGATGACGAAAACCTGATCGACTACGGTCTGGATTCAGTGAGGATGATGGCGCTGGCCGCCCGCTGGCGCAAAGTGCACGGCGACATTGATTTCGTGATGCTGGCAAAAAATCCGACCCTCGATGCCTGGTGGGCGCTGCTCTCCCGCGAGGTGAAGTGATGGCTTTTGATTTCACCGGTAAAACGGTCTGGGTGACGGGCGCGGGTAAGGGCATTGGTTATGCGACCGCGCTGGCATTTGTGGAGGCCGGGGCGCAGGTGACCGGGTTCGATCTGGCTTTCCCTCACGGCGAATATCCGTTTGCCACCGAAACGCTGGACGTGGCGGATGCGGCGCAGGCGAGTGACGTCTGCGGGCGTTTGCTCAGCAGCCTTGAGCGGCTCGATGTGCTGGTTAACGCGGCGGGCATTCTGCGTATGGGCGCGACGGATCAGCTCTCGCAGGAGGACTGGCAGCAGACCTTTGCGGTCAACGTCGGCGGCGCGTTCAACCTGTTCCAGCAGACGATGGGCCAGTTCCGTCATCAGCAGGGGGGGGCGATTGTGACGGTGGCCTCTGACGCGGCGCACACGCCGCGCATCGGCATGAGCGCCTACGGCGCGTCGAAAGCGGCGCTGAAAAGCCTGGCGCTGACCGTCGGGCTGGAACTGGCGGGCAGCGGCGTACGCTGTAACCTGGTGTCGCCGGGTTCAACGGATACCGACATGCAGCGCACCCTGTGGACCAGCGATGATGCGGAACAGCGGCGCATTCGCGGCTTTGGCGAGCAGTTCAAGCTCGGCATTCCGCTCGGTAAAATTGCCCGTCCACAGGAGATTGCTGCGACCGTGCTGTTCCTGGCATCCGATGCCGCCAGCCATATCACCTTGCAGGATATCGTGGTGGACGGCGGCTCCACGCTGGGGGCGTAATGATCTGGAAACGTCATTTAACGCTCGAGGAGCTGAACGCCACCAGCCTGAATACGATGGTGGGGCACCTTGGCATCGTCTATACCCGCCTCGGGGACGATACGCTGGAAGCAGAGATGCCGGTGGATGCCCGCACCCACCAGCCGTTTGGCCTGCTGCATGGCGGCGCCTCGGCGGCGCTGGCGGAAACGCTGGGCTCAATGGCCGGTTTTCTGATGACCCGTGACGGGCAGAACGTGGTGGGCACGGAACTGAATGCCACGCACCACCGCGCGGTCTCTCACGGTAAGGTACGCGGCGTGTGTCAGCCGCTGCATCTGGGCCGTTCCAGCCAGAGCTGGGAGATCGTGGTGTTCGACGAGCAGGGGCGGCGGTGCTGTACCTGTCGGTTGAGTACGATGGTGTTGGGGTAAGTCATTCAGCTGAAAGTGATCGGCTTAACACTGTGGTGTAAATCTCTGGTTTGACCACGCATTATTGCGTTTCAAAGTTGTTAAATTTTATCCGTTGTTCTAGAAACAAAATGTAACATCTCACTGTTTCACAACAACGGACAACAACTATGAACAACTCAGGGAAATACCTTACGTGGGCGGTGCTCTCCGTGGTGGGAGCCTTTGCCCTGGGCTATATCGCCCTCAACCGGGGGGAGCAGATCAACGCGCTGTGGATCGTCGTCGCCTCCGTCTGCATTTATCTGATCGCATACCGTTTTTATGGCCGCTATATCGCTAAGACGGTACTGGGCGTAGACGGCACGCGCATGACGCCGGCCGTGCGTCATAACGACGGTCTGGACTACGTGCCGACCGATAAAAAAGTGCTGTTCGGTCACCATTTCGCGGCGATTGCCGGGGCAGGCCCGCTGGTGGGGCCGGTACTGGCCGCGCAGATGGGCTACCTGCCAGGGATGATCTGGATCCTCGCGGGGGTGGTGCTGGCGGGCGCGGTGCAGGACTTCATGGTGCTGTTCGTCTCCACCCGCCGCGAAGGTCGTTCACTGGGTGAGCTGGTGAAAGAGGAGATGGGCGCAACCGCCGGGGTGATTGCGCTGGTGGCGACCTTTATGATCATGGTGATCATCCTCGCGGTGCTGGCGATGATCGTGGTGAAAGCCTTGACCCACAGCCCGTGGGGAACCTATACCGTCGCCTTCACCATTCCGCTGGCGCTGTTTATGGGGATCTATATCCGCTATCTGCGTCCGGGGCGCATTGGTGAAGTTTCAGTTATTGGCCTGGTGTTCCTGGTGTTTGCCATTATCTCCGGCGGCTGGGTAGCGGAAAGCCCGACCTGGGCGCCGTTCTTCGACTTCACCGGCGTGCAGCTGACCTGGATGCTGGTGGGCTATGGCTTTGTGGCGGCGGTGCTGCCGGTGTGGCTGCTGCTGGCCCCGCGTGACTACCTCTCCACCTTCCTGAAAATCGGCACCATCGTCGGGCTGGCGATCGGCATTCTGATTATGCGCCCGACCCTGACCATGCCTGCGCTGACCAAATTTATTGACGGCACCGGCCCGGTCTGGACCGGTAACCTGTTCCCGTTCCTGTTTATCACCATCGCCTGCGGCGCGGTGTCGGGCTTCCACGCGCTGATCGCCTCCGGAACCACGCCGAAGATGCTGGCGAATGAAAATCAGGCCTGCCTGATTGGCTACGGCGGCATGCTGATGGAATCCTTCGTGGCGATTATGGCGCTGGTTTCGGCCTGTATTATTGACCCGGGCGTTTACTTTGCGATGAACAGCCCAATGGCGGTACTGGCCCCGGCCGGCACCGTTGACGTGGTTGCCTCTGCCGCGCAGGTGGTCAGCGGCTGGGGCTTTACGATTACCCCTGAAACGTTGACGCATATCGCTAATGAGGTCGGCGAGCAGTCAATTATCTCCCGCGCAGGCGGGGCGCCAACGCTGGCGGTGGGCATGGCCTACATTCTGCACGGCGCGCTGGGCGGGCTGATGGATGTCTCGTTCTGGTATCACTTCGCCATTCTGTTCGAGGCGCTGTTTATTCTGACGGCGGTGGATGCCGGTACGCGTGCGGCGCGCTTTATGTTGCAGGATCTGCTGGGGGTGATCTCCCCGAACCTGAAGCGTACCGATTCACTCCCGGCTAACCTGCTGGCGACGGCGCTGTGCGTGCTGGCGTGGGGCTACTTCCTGCATCAGGGCGTGGTCGATCCGCTCGGCGGGATTAACACCCTGTGGCCGCTGTTCGGTATCGCCAACCAGATGCTGGCGGGCATGGCCCTGATGCTCTGTGCCGTAGTCCTGTTCAAGATGAAGCGCCAGCGTTACGCATGGGTGGCGCTGGTGCCAACGGCGTGGCTGCTGATCTGTACCCTGACCGCGGGCTGGCAGAAAGCCTTCAGCCCGGACAATAAGGTGGGCTTCCTGGCGATCGCCAACAAGTTCCAGGCGATGATCGACAGCGGTAAGATCCCGGCACAGTACACCGAATCTCAACTGTCGCAGCTGGTGTTTAACAACCGTCTGGACGCCGGGCTGACCATCTTCTTTATGGTGGTGGTTGTGGTGCTGGCGTTGTATTCTCTGAAAACCGCGCTGGCGGCGTTGAAAGTCGACAAACCGACGGCGAAAGAGACGCCGTATGAGCCAATGCCTGAGAACCTGGACGAGATTGTCACCCAGGCGAAAGGGGCGCATTAACCCGTGTGCCGGGTGGCGGCTTCGCCTTACCCGGCCTACATTTCCTGTGAGATCAGAACTATGTTCGACACCCTTTCCAAAGCAGGTAAATACCTGGGCCAGGCCGCTAAAATGATGATTGGCGTGCCGGATTACGACAACTACGTCGAGCATATGCGCGTCAACCACCCGGACCAGACGCCCATGACCTACGAAGAATTTTTCCGCGACCGTCAGGACGCCCGCTACGGCGGCAAGGGCGGGGCGAAGTGCTGTTAACCCTCTTTTGGTAAATAGAGGCTGATCTGCTCCTGTTTACAGCCGTAAATTGCCGCCAGCTTTTCGCGGGTGCGCTTTTGCGGTCGGGAGTCCAGCGCCTCAAGCTGTGATACGGCGGACTGGCTGATGTCAAGCTTCTCCGCCACCTCCTGCTGGGACATGCCGCGTAAAATGCGCCAGGCGGCCTGTAGGCTGACGTTCTCGCTATGCATGATGTCGCATACTTCACCAGGTAATCCTACGTCATCATAACAATCGTGTTCGACTTCAATATCCTCTAGATCATCATCGGTTTCGTCGTCAATTTCTGCCATCTGTAAGCACATACGAAAGTATTCATCATAGGGAATAACGACGTACTGCGCTTTTCCGTCATCGTCCTTAATTAGCTGAACAGCCATAGGGGGCTTTCTCCTCGTGAAGGTAGGTCGTTGATGTTCTGCGCTTGACGGCCAAAACATAACAATGGTTATCGGGATCGTCCCGAAGTGTAATCAGAATGCGGTAATCGCCAACGCGTAGCCGGAAATGATTTTCTGTTGCCGATATTTTTTTGATATCGGGCCGGGGAGCTGAGCGATCGTCCAGCTCAGCAAGTTTTGCTTTGATTCTTCGCTGATATCGGCCATCGATTTTGGAAAACTCTTTCTTTGCATTCTTTGACCAGACAATCTTCATCCGTACCTCCACTGTACGCCCACACAAATTATAAGGAAATAATAAGACTATTAGATAAATTCCGAATTTCTTATGGGTTACTGTAGAGCGGAGAAAAACCGCGAGAAAGCGGCAAACCGCGAATCGTCGAGGCGGCTCGAACAGGCCTCTGCCGGGCGACAGAGGCATACAGTAAATTTGCGATCAGGCGTTCAGACCGCCGTCGACATCCAGACCGGTGCCGGAAATTTGCCCCGCAGCCGGGCTGGCGAGGAAGGTGACCGCCGCTGCGATATCCTCCGGCTGGCCGTAATGGCCCAGGGCAATAAGCTGACGCTGAGAGTCAGCCTGCTCGCCGTCTTCCGGGTTCATATCGCTGTTGGTCGGGCCGGGGTGGACCAGGTTGACGGTAATGCCGCGCGGGCCTAAATCGCGGGCCAGACCTCGGGTGAGGGAGTTAAGGGCAGACTTGGTCATCGAGTAGACGGCGATCCCCGGCTGTGCCACGCGGTTCGCCAGACAGCTACCGATGTTGATGATGCGTCCGCCGTCAGACATATGCACCAGCGCTTCCTGAATGGCGATCACCACGCCGCGGATGTTGACGTTGATCAGAGCGTCGATGTCCGACAGGGTCATGGACTCCAGCGGGCCGCCGCGCGCAATCCCGGCGTTATTGACCAGAATATCCAGCCCGCCGAGGGAGCGCGCCGCCTGCGTGACCGCATCCTGAATCGCCTGCGCGCTGGCGCTGTCGGCCTGAATCGCCTCGCCGTGTCGCCCCAGCGCGTTGATCTCATCGACAACCTGCTGGGCTTTATCGACGGATTTTTCGTAGGTGATAACCACATCGGCACCGGCGCGTGCCAGCGACAGCGCAATCGCCCGACCCAGCCCACGACTGGCGCCAGTAACCAGCGCCTTTTTACCTGTTAAATCGATCTGCATGATGACCTCGTTGCAAGAGTGGAGAGAATCATCATTAGGTATAGCCCGTCGGCGCGATTAACGGCTGAAGGATTCCACCTTCGCAAACGCGGCGCGCAGAACCTCAGGCGTTAACGTCACCGGCAGATAGTGAATCGACTCCACCGGGCGCAGGGTGTGGGCAATGACCTTATCCAGCTCGTCGCGGTTGTGAATATCGACGTCCAGCTCGCGAAGCGTGGTCGGCAGATTGAAGCGCTGGTACGCCGCCACCAGCTGCGCCAGCACGTCGTCCTGACCGAGCAGGGCGCTCTGCACCAGAATGCCGTAGGCCACCTTGGTGCCGTGCAGGTATTTTTCCGTCTGCGGCAGCACGGTTAAGCCGTTGTGCACCGCGTGCGCCGCCGCCACGCGGGTATAGCGCTCACCCAGACCGCCGACCATTCCGCCTCCGGCAATAATCGCATCCACCACGTCCCGGAACGCCTGCGTCTGTTCGCCGCGCTGCTGATCCGCAAGCGCTTCTTCGCTGCGTGCCAGCAGCACGTCACGGATCGCCAGCGCACCGTTCAGGCCAAGACGCACGGTCAGCGGCAGACTCTCAGATTGAGGGGCGAGCACCGCCGCTTCGTACCACTTCGCCAGCGTATCGCCGATGCCCGCCAGCAGATATTCCGCCGGGGCGTTAAGGATGATCTGCGGCTCCACCAGCACCAGAAAGTTGGCGTCGTCAAAAATCTCAAACTGTAGCGCCTGACCGGCATCGTTGTACCAGACGGAGAGCGGGGTCCACGCCGCGCAGGTGGCGGCGATAGTGGGAATGCCTACGAACGGCACGCCCAGACGACGCGCCACGGCCTTGACGGTATCCATTACCGCACCGCCGCCCACGCCAATCACCACGCTGGTTTCACTACCCGACTCGTTCACCAGATGGGTGACGTCACGCTCGCTGCAATGGCCCTTAAACAGCAGATGTTTTGCCCCCGTCGCGTTAAAACTCTGCGGCAGATAAGGGCGTGCGCCCTCGATTGCCCGCTCGCCGTAGATCCACACCGCGCGGGAAAGCTGTTCCGGAGTAAAGAAATCATCCAGGTGGGCAAGGCTTCCCGGATGAGAGAAGTAGTTCGCCGGGCCGGGCACGACGCGGATATCGGTGTTGCTCATGAAGTTGTCCTTTTTTAGCAAGCGCTAACCCGATGTTATGTCTGGACATCCGGATGGCTAATAATATTTTGCTTTAACTTATGCCTTTTACGTCGTTGTCAGTCAACAAGAGCTGTGAAAAATTCGCTAAATCAGAAGAGTAATGAAGGATTTACGCGGATGGTTTCCAGTCGCCTTGAGATGCGCGGTATCAGCCTGGCCTTTTCCGGCTTTCAGGCCCTGTCGCGCGTGGATTTCACCCTGAACGGCGGGTCGGTGCATGCGCTGACCGGCGCCAACGGCGCGGGGAAATCGACGCTGATGGCGGTGCTGTGCGGGACGCACGATCGTTATGAAGGCGAAATTTGCATTAACAACCAGCCGGTAAGTATCCGCGAGCCGCTGGACGCCAAACGGCTGGGTATCCACCTTGTGCAGCAGGAGGTGGATGTTGCGCTCATTCCCGGGTTAAGCATTGCCGAAAACATCATGCTCGACCAGCTGGCGCATCCGGGGCATCGCTACAGCTGGCGCGACATCCGCCAGCAGGCGCGGCAGGCGCTGGCGCAGCTGGATGTTTCGCTCGACGTACGCCGCTCCATCGACAGTTGCACGCTGGCTGAAAAACAGCAGATTTTGCTGGCGCGGGCGCTGTCGCACCACTGCCGTTTTCTCATCCTTGATGAGCCCACCGCGCCGCTGGACGCGCACGAGAGTGAGCGTCTGTTTGCGGTAGTAAGACGTCTGCAACAGCAGGGTATCGGCGTGGTGTTTATCTCTCACCGCATTCACGAGCTGAAGGCCATCTGCGACACCCTGACGGTGCTGCGCGACGGCAGGCTGATTGAGTCCGGCCCGATGGCGGATCTGAGCGGCGAAGCGATTGTTGAGAAGATGCTCGGCCACGAGCTGAGCGATATCTATCCGCCCCCGCGCCCGCCGCACGGTGAGGAGACGCTGCTGCGGGTGGAAGGGCTGCACGACGATGCGCTGCTGAAAGATATCTCCCTGCACCTGCGCAAAGGTGAAATCCTCGGCATTGCCGGGCTGGCGGGGGCGGGGAAAACGGAACTCTGCAAGGCGCTGTTTGGCGCCAGCAAAAGCCGCGTCGCGCGCGGCGAGCTGAACCATCAGGCCTGGAAACCGCGCGATCCGGCAGACTCGGTACTGCGCGGTCTGGCGCTGGTGCCGGAGGAGCGGCGCAAAGAGGGCATTTTTATCGACGAGCCGGTGAGCATGAACCTTGCCGTGTGTGCCGATAACAGCTTCTCGCGCTGGAGCCTGTTTGGTCATCGTCAGGCGTGGCGCTGGGCAGAAGAGGTGATCGCCCGCGTCGGTGTGCGCACGCGCGGGCCGGGGCAGGTGCTGCGTCGGCTTTCCGGCGGTAACCAGCAGAAGGTCGCCATCGGCAAATGGCTGCGCAATGACGCCAGCGTGCTGATATTCGACGAGCCGACCAAAGGCGTGGACGTGAAGGCCAAAACCGATCTGTTTCAGCTGATCGACGGCCTGGCGCGCGAGGGCAAAGGGGTCATTTACGCCTCGGGCGAGTTCGCCGAGCTGGTCGGGCTGTGCGACCGCATCTGCGTGCTGTGGGACGGACGCATCGTGGCGGAAATCGCCGGAGCCGAGGCCCGGGAAGAGACACTACTTTATTATTCAACCGGAGGAACGGCGTCGTGAGCAAGGCCCTTTCAGTGATCGCGGCGGCGTCTGGCCGTCAGCAGATTTTCGATTTTCTCTACAGGTGGGGCATGCTGTTGACCGTCGTCGCGCTGGTGGCGGTGTTTGGCCTGGCGTCGGACAGCTTCCTCGATCCGAACAACATCATCAACATTCTGCGCGCGATTGCCATCGTGACGGTGATTGCCATCGGCGTCTCGATTTCGCTGACCGTCGGTGGGTTCGATCTCTCGGTGGGGTCAACCGCGTCGCTGGCGAACGCGCTGGTGATTTCGCTTTTCGTCTGGCACGGCTTCGGCACCACCGAGTCGATTCTGCTGACCCTTGCGCTCTGCACGCTGGTCGGCCTGTTTAACGCCTTTCTGATCGTCATCCTGCGCATTCCGGACATGCTCGCGACCCTTGCCAGCCTGTTTGTCATCCAGGGCGTGGCGATGACCTACAGCTACGGCGGGTCGATTACCGAGAACATGGTGCTGCCGAGCGGCGACATGGCGGAAGGGACCATTCCGGCGGCGTTCAGCCTGCTGGGGCAGGTGCCGACCATTGTGATCGTCATGCTGGTGGTGACGATTCTGGCGCAGTTGGGCCTGTCGCTGACCACCCACGGACGCCGGATGTACGCCATTGGCGGCAACCCGGAAGCCGCGCGTCTCTCCGGTATTCGCACCACGCGCTACAAGGTGGCGGCCTACGTGATCGCCTCGCTGCTGGCGGGATTGGGCGGAATTTTGCTGGCTTCGCGTATCGGTTCATCGCAGGTGAATGCGGGGGGCGGCTACCTGATGGATGCGGTGGCGGCGGCGTGGATCGGGTTCTCGCTGGCCGGGTCCGGCAAGCCGAACGCGCTGGGCACGCTGGTGGGGGCGGTGATCCTCGGCGTGCTGTCGAACGGGCTGGTGATGCTCTCCGTGCCGTATTACGCCATGGACATTATAAAAGGGCTGGTGCTCGCGATGGCACTGGCGATTACTTACATACAAAAACGCTGACAACACAACGGGATAATAAATGAAAAAGATTGCGCTCTCTTTGGTAGCTCTTGGATTACTCACTTCTTTGCCGGGCCTGGCGGCTACCCCCGCGCCGGTTCCGGCCGCCATTGCCAGCCATGACGGCCCCATTCGCATTGCGGTGATCCGCAACCTGGGCTCGGACGACAACACCACGCAGTTTGTTGCCGGGGCGATTCAGGAAGGGAAAAAGCTCGGCTTTAAGGTCAGCACGTTTTTAAGTAACGGGGACGACGCCAGATTCCAGGATTTCGTGAACCAGGCCATCAGCCAGAAATACGACGGGATTATTCTCTCTCAGGGGCGCGATCCGTACTCCACCGCGCTGGTAAAGAAGGCGGTGGATGCCGGGATTAAAGTTTCGGTGTTTGATACCGCCGTGAACGGCGAGATCCCGGGCGTAACCGTTACCCAGCAGGACGATGCCTCCCTGACCAACCTCTCTTTTGGTCAACTGGCGAAAGATTTCAACGGCAAGGCCAATATCGTCAAGCTGTGGGTCGCGGGCTTCCCGCCGATGGAGCGCCGTCAGGCGGCCTACAAAGAACTGCAAAAACAGTATCCGGAGATTAAAGAGCTGGAGTCCATCGGCGCGGTCTCCTCTGACGTGCAGGGCGACACCGCCAACAAGGTGGGGGCGATCCTCGCGAAATACCCGAAAGGTAAAATCGACGCCATCTGGGGGACCTGGGATGCCTTCAGTCAGGGCGCGTATAAGGCGCTGAAAGAGAACGGCCGCACCGAGATCAAGCTCTACAGCATCGACATCTCCAACCAGGATCTCCAGCTGATGCGCGAGCCGGGTAGCCCGTGGAAGGTGAGCGTGGCGGTAGATCCGAAGCTGATTGGCGCGACCAACGTACGCCTGATCGCCAATAAGATTGCCGGAGAAGCGACGCCTGCCACCTACGATTTCAAGGCGGCGGCTATTCCGCAGGCGCTGCTGACCGCCCAGCCGGGTGCGGTGAACGTGGCGTCTCTGGGGAAAATCATTCCGGGCTGGGGCCAGACGGAAGATTTTATCGCGCCGTGGTTTGCGACGCTTGCCGCTAAAAACAAGTAAACCAAGCCGGGTGGCGGCTGCGCCTTACCCGGCCTACATTTCGCACCCGTAGGCCCGGTAAGCGTAGCGCCACCGGGCGTAAGGAGCATAAGGTGTCTCAATTACCCCCTCCCGAATACAGCCGCAATATGCGGCTGATTGGCCATAGCGACCAGGGCGGTCGTCCGGACGGTGTACAGCTGATGGTGCACCGTGGTTTCGCCTATATCGGTCATATGGTGTCGCAGGGCTTTTCCATTGTTGACGTGCGCGATCCGAAAAAACCAAAAGCCGCAGGTTACGTGCCCGCGCCGCCGGGTACCTGGAACGTACACCTCCAGGCGCACGACGATTTGCTGCTGGTGATCAACGCCCGGGATCTGTTTGCCGATGCGCGTTTTGCCGATGAGAAGGTCTACTACACCCGCCAGGTGGGGGAGACCGTCAGCGACGTGCAGGATAAAGGCTGGAGCGCCGGGCTTCGCGTCTTTGATATCTCCACGCCGGACAGGCCACGCGAAATCGGCTTTCTGTCGCTGAGCGGCATCGGCATTCACCGCATCTGGTACGTCGGTGGCCGCTGGGCCTACGTTTCAGCGCTGATCGACGGCTTTACCGATTACATTTTCCTGACTATCGATCTGGCGGACCCGCGTAAGCCTGAAGTCGCGGGGCGCTGGTGGCTGCCCGGGATGAACCAGGCCGAAGGTGAGAAGCCGGACTGGCCGGAAGGAAAACGTTACGCCCTGCACCATGCGATTATTGCCGGCGACACCGCCTACGGCAGCTGGCGCGACGGCGGCCTGACGCTGCTGGACGTGAAGGACCGCGCGCAGCCGAAGCTGATTAGCCATCGCAACTGGAGCCCGCCGTTTGGCGGCGGAACGCACACCGCGCTGCCGCTGCCGGACCGCGACCTGCTGGTGGTGCTGGACGAAGCGGTGCTCGACAATCAGGAAGACGGCGAAAAGCTGATCTGGCTGTTTGATATCCGCGAGCCGTCGAACCCGGTCAGCATCTCGACCTTCCCGCAGCCGGATGAAACCGACTACGTGGCGAAAGGGGCGCATTTCGGCCCGCACAACCTGCACGAAAACCGGCCGGGGAGCTTCGTCAGCTCAACGCTAATTTTTGCGACGTATCAGAACGCGGGCGTGCGGGCGTACGATATTTCGAACCCGTATCGACCGGTGGAAACGGGGGCGCTGGTGCCCGCCGCGCCGGAGAAGATGATGGATACGCGGCCCAACCGCCCGCAGGTGATCCAGTCGTGCGACGTGTTTGTGGATGCGCAGGGGATTATTTACAGCACGGACTATAACGGCGGGATGTCGGTGATTGAGTATCTGGGGTGAGTTTTTGCCGGGTGGCAGCTTCGCCTTACCCGGCCTACATTTTGCACCCGTAGGCCCGGTAAGCGCAGTGCCACCGGGCAAACGTTCTCAACTGTACTGCCGCACTCGCGCCACCAGCTCTTCCGCGCTGTCGATGCGGTCGGCAATGACAATCAGCGCTTTACCGAGGGATATTGCATGGCGGAGGCATTCGTGGCGCATGGCTTCATCCTGGATGGTATCGATATCCGCCACGTGTGAAAGCCCGACGCTGCGGCGAATCAGCTCGGTGCCGCAGAACCCGATGGCGTCATGCCAGACCTTTTTCAGGAACGCGGAGGCATAGCCCGGCGCGCTGAGTGCCGCGTCGCGGGCTTTCTCGTTTGCCAGCGCCTGGAAGCGCTCCGCGAAGGTGTTCCACAGTTCCTGAATATCGGTCAGGCGCTGCTCGCGCGCGGCGGCGGCATCGCGAATGCCGAGGTGCCCAGGCAGGCCGCAGAAGTTCAGCAGCAGGTTGCCGATGGCGGTGCCAACGTCAAAGCCAATCGGCCCAAAATAGCCGAACTCAGCGTCGATGGCCTTCAGGCTGCCGTCGGCCACAAAAATCGAACCGCTGTGAATGTCTCCGTGCAGCAGGGCTTCGGCGTGCGAGAAAAAGCGGTGCTTGAGGGAGGCCACGGCGATTTTAAGCTGGGCGTCGTCGCGCAGGGCGGCAACGTCGTTTTCCAGCTCGGCCGGGTAGCTGTTGCGCGCGTGGATCTGGTACGGATCGTTAAAGAACAGATCTTCGGTGATCTCGCACATCTCCGGGTTGATGAATTTCGCTACCTGCGCTTTTTTATCGTGCGGATGCAGATAAAAATCGCTGGTGTGAAACAGGGTGTGAGCCAGATATTCCCCCAGCTGACGCGCCGCCTGGGGGTAGTAAATGTTGTTAATCAGCTCGCCGCGCCAGATGCGATGGCTGGAGAGATCTTCCATCACCATCACCGCCAGTTCCGGGTCAAAGTGGTGGATTTTCACCGTGTGCTGCGGGCTGTGCTGGTAATGCTCGACCAGGGTTTGCGCTTCAAGACGGGCACGATCCAGCGTCAGCGGCCAGGATTCGCCGACGCAGCGTACATAGGGCAGCGCCTGCTTAACGACGATGCGGCTCACGCCCGCGCGGTCGAAAATTTTAAAGACCAGGTTGAGGTTGCCGTCGCCGATTTCCTGCGCCTCTACCAGCGATGAAGGATCGTCAAGTCCGCCAAACTGCCTGGCATACTCCACGGCGTCCTGAGCGGTAAAGGTACGGTATTGCGACATGGACTGCTCCTCAGTTTTGCTAATTAAGACATGTAGACGTCTATACATCTGGATTTCATCCTGACACAATGTGCTACAACAACGCAACAGGGAATTAACGACATGCAGACATTACAGACGACCAGCCTGCGGGTGGCGGATAATCAGCTCTTTATTCTCGACCAGCAGGCGCTTCCACAGGAGAAACGCTGGCTGGATGCCTCGACGGTCGAGGCGCTGGTCGGGCACATCCACGCCCTGCGGGTGCGCGGCGCGCCGCTGATTGGACTCTCTGCAAGCCTGCTGCTGGCGCTGTTAGCGGAAAGCGGCAAAAGCCGCGACGAGCTGGCGGTGGCGCTGGAAACCCTGCGCGCCTCCCGCCCGACGGCGGTGAACCTGATGAATAACCTCGATCGCATGAAGATTGCGCTGTGGCAGGAAGATTATATTCCGGCGCTGGTGGCTGAAGCGCTGCGGCTGATTGACGAAGACAAACGGCTCTGTGACGCTATTGCCAGTGCGGGCAGCGCGCTGGTGAAGCCCGGCAGCCGTCTGCTGACCCACTGCAACACCGGCGGGCTGGCGACGGCGGGCGTCGGTACCGCGCTGGGGGTGATTGCTCGCGCGCATCAGGAAGGCAAGGTAAGCAACGTCTGGGTGGATGAAACCCGTCCGCTATTGCAGGGCGGCAGGCTGACCGCGTGGGAACTCGGCGAGCTGGGCGTACCGTATCAGCTGATTACCGACTCCATGGCCGCCAGCCTGATGGCAAAAGGGCAGGTGGACGCCGTGTGGGTGGGTGCAGACCGCATTGCCGCCAACGGCGACGTGGCGAACAAAATCGGCACCTATTCCCTGGCGGTGCTGGCGAAGTTTCACGGCATTCCGTTCTACGTCGCTGCCCCGCAAACGACCCTCGACCCGGACTGCCCGAACGGTGACGCAATCCCGATTGAGCAGCGCGCGGCCAGTGAAGTGACGGGCGTGGCGGGGAGCTTTGGCGCGGTGCAGTGGGCGCCGCAAGAGGCGCAGGTCTATAACCCGGCGTTTGACGTCACCCCCGCCTCGCTGATTAGCGGCTGGGTGCTGGATACAGGCGTGGTCACACCGGACGAGGTAGCGAAAGGGAAATTTGCCTGAGTCCGGCTATCCTTTAAGGGCGTTCCCTGAGAGGACAACATCGTGACGCTCGATCCTGACACAGACTTAAAACTGGAGCGCGTGGTGGATGCACCGCGCGACCTGCTGTGGCTCTGCTGGACCACGCCGGACCACATCAAAAACTTCTTCATCCCTGCACCGCATAAGGTGATCGACTGCGACCTCGATCTGCGCGTGGGTGGGCGGTTCAATACCATATTTGAGGTGGATGGGCAGCGGATGGATAACCGGGGCGTGTTTCTTGAAATCGACCCGGGGAACAAGCTGGTCTTTACCGACGGTTATACCGAGGGCTGGAAGCCTGCCGAAAAGCCGTTTATGACGGCGATCCTGCTGCTGGAGGACGTTGGGGAGGGCAAAACCCGCTACACGGCGATTGCGCGTCATCCGACGAAGGAAATCCGTGAGCAGCATGAGCAAATGGGCTTCCACGAGGGGTGGGGCGTGGTGCTGGATCAGCTGGTGGGGTATGTGAAGTCTCTTCAACCCCCTCTCCCTTGAGGGAGAGGGTTGGGGTGAGGGGGAGAAGGCGTTGATCATGTTGAAGACAGATTTCTCTTTTTTGTATTCCTCATCTGACGAAATACTGGCGCTCCCTTTTCATCAAAATATCTTTCCGGCCATATCACATCAGGCGGAATGTCTAGCGCCTGAGCGATAAGCAATTCACCTTTAGGCCATGGTCGGGTAAGCGCATTTGCCAGTGTGGATGATGAAAGCCCAGCCTTTCGAGACAAGGCTGCGAGGCTTGTTCCATGTTTCTTTAGTGCGGCGATAATATCGGCTGAGTGCCAGTTCTGCTGACGCATTTTGTCCTCCTTAGGTGTGTTTGTTACGCACTCAATTATCCTGTTTTGGGATAAAAACACAACGGGAGGATATTCGATTTCAGGATATTTGTATGGAATCGGAACAATGGCCTCAGTTTACTCGGATGAATACCAGCGTGTTATCAATGCGTTGAAGAAAGCTCGTAAAGAGAAGGGGATTACTCAGGCCCAGCTTGCGGAGGCTTTAGGGAAACCCCAATCGTTTATCGCTAAAGTGGAAAGTGGTGAACGCAGGTTAGACGTGGTGGAGTTTGTGCATCTGGCGAGATTACTTAGCTTAAGTAACGAAGAGGTCCTTACTATTTTACAATCTTTAATATGTTAAAATTATGGGCGCATTATATTTTTAGCGCCCTAACTCAAAAATTACTCAATCTATCTCGTCATCTCTATCATCTTTATTATAAATATCAGATATCGCAATTTTTATATCTAATGCTTTATGCAACATTTTATGTACTTTGATATGACTTGCCCTCTTTATTTCAGCTTTATTTACAGGACCACTATCTCTGAAAGACCATTTATATGGAGTTAAGGGGCTAACTTTGAATCCTATCGCACTAATATTGTATAAGCATAAAAATATCTCGTTAATGACATCAGATTCTCTTACTTCGCTATTGAGCATTTTAGAAGCGATGATTGCGCATGGGTCATTAGTATTTTGAATGGCGAGTTCCGATGCTACAGATTCTATGTTGTTTTTAGGAATAAGTGTTCGGGTGAATTTTTCTGGAACCTCTCTGAGGATTTCTATAGTTTCTTCGAAAGATGGATATATATCTCCCCATTCTTCTTTTAAAGAACGCAATCTTTTTTCTGAATAAACACTTTCAGCTTTATGAATGGAATCCCAGGAGATTCGTTCTCTGTTGAGTGCTATTTTAAAACATTCATTTACGAACTGTAAAACATCCCTTGGCCGATATAGTGTTCTCTCTATAATATACTCGATTGGCAACATTCCCTTACTCCCTCCTTTGGGGGATGGGAAAAGATCATTAATTTCGACGTTTTCTCTTGTATATTGTTTTTTGAAAACCTCTTGGATTCTCTTTGAAACTAACTCATTAAGTTGATTTGCGGTCCATTGAAGATCAAGAATATATGATTCGTACTTCTCCTCTTGAAATCCAGAGCCTCTTGTGATATTGAATACAGATTTAAGAAGGTCATGTCTTAAAGCAGCTATTATCTTGACGTTCTTGATACGTCTGAATACTTTTATCTCTTCAATTAATGCTCTTATGAATTTATATCGAGTGTTGTTTTCGGCCCAGTTTTCATCAAGCTGATCTATAACAATGTAATGTTTCTTTTGAAGATCTGAGAATGAATGTTCTGCAAGCATATCGAGAACTTCATTTAATTTTTGAATTTGGGTAATGACTCTAACTTATTGATAGTGTTTTATGTTCAGATAATGCCCGATGACTTTGTCATGCAGCTCCACCGATTTTGAGAACGACAGTGACTTCCGTCCCAGCCTTGCCAGATGTTGTCTCAGATTCAGGTTATGTCGCTCAATGCGCTGAGTGTAACGCTTGCTGATAACGTGCAGCTTTCCCTTCAGGCGGGATTCATACAGCGGCCAGCCATCCGTCATCCATACCACGACCTCAAAGGCCGACAGCAGGCTCAGAAGACGCTCCAGTGTGGCCAGAGTGCGTTCACCGAATACGTGCGCCACAACCGTCCTCCGTATCCTGTCATACGCGTAAAACAGCCAGCGCTGACGTGATTTAGCACCGACGTAGCCCCACTGTTCGTCCATTTCAGCGCAGACAATCACATCACTGCCCGGCTGTATGCGCGAGGTTACCGACTGCGGCCTGAGTTTTTTAAGTGACGTAAAATCGTGTTGAGGCCAACGCCCATAATGCGGGCGGTTGCCCGGCATCCAACACCATTCATGGCCATATCAATGATTTTCTGGTGCGTACCGGGTTGAGAAGCGGTGTAAGTGAACTGCAGTTGCCATGTTTTACGGCAGTGAGAGCAGAGATAGCGCTGATGTCCGGCAGTGCTTTTGCCGTTACGCACCACCCCGTCAGTAGCTGAACAGGAGGGACAGCTGATAGAAACAGAAGCCACTGGAGCACCTCAAAAACACCATCATACACTAAATCAGTAAGTTGGCAGCATCACCTTGAATTTGCATTCCACTAACAACCTCAGAAGCTCTTTTCTTTATTTCATGCTTATCTTCCTCAGATATTCTCTTGGCTGCCTCAGCATTTAATTCAATGCCATGAAGTGCTGCTCCTATTTTGGCTTTAGTGTCATTCTCAAGTTTTTTTGTTATTTCTCTCAGGTGTGTGTCTGTGTCAATCCAAAATTTATCACCCCATTCTCTAAAATATTCTAATGCGCGTTTCCTGATTTCATCTTTTCTTAAAAAACTAGCTAAGCTGGTGAGGAAATTTCTTGTGTCACTCTCGCTGCTTATATCATGACGTATTTTTAAAAACTCCATTATAAGTATGTGTCGCCAGAGTATTTTATAGAATAAATCTAAATTTATGTCTAGCGCTTCAAAAAAAGAAATAATATCAGAGTGCTCAAGAAAACGGATTGATATATCGTTAGGATCAAGCTTCTTGTATCTATATGCTTTATTCATTACTTTGTGCAATAATGCGCTTTTCCCTGCTCCAGTTCTTCCTACAACAATAGACGATGTATCATTAGTATCTAGTAATTTTGATAGATATCCACTATCTACAAAGCATTCATCAAGTAATTGTGTATCGGATTCGGCATCGAGTTCGCCAATCCTCAAGTTTTGTCGTATTATTATTGGATTTTTTGCCATGTTAATCTCTTTGGGAATAAGTAATAATCATTAACGATAATTTATTTTTATAGAATATTAGTTGTGTTTTTTATTGAATGAAGTAAAGTATTTGTGATTTGCTTCGCAAATTTAAGAATAAGATATAATTTATAAAAGTTCCTTCATCTTGAAGGAACTGTACTTGTTTATTTGGATATTATTTTAGGCGTGGGTATGCATCCGCAATCGCATCCCCGGTAAACTGCGCCACCCAACCCTCCGGGTTATCGAAAATACGAATCGCCGTAAAGTTCGGCTCTGAGCCCATATCAAACCAGTGCGGCGTGCCCGCGGGAACGGAAATCAGGTCGTTTTTCTCGCACAGCACCTGATACACTTCATCGCCGATGTGCAGGCAGAACAATCCCGCCCCTTCCACGAAAAAGCGCACTTCGTCTTCACCGTGAGTGTGTTCGTTCAGAAACTTCGCGCGCAGCGCCTCTTTCTGCGGATTGTCGGCGCGCAGGCTGATCACATCCCAGCTCTGGTAACCTTTCTCTGCCACCAGCTTGTCGATCGCATGCTGATAGGCCGCGATCACGGCTTCAGGCGCGGGATCGTGCCCTAAATCGCGATCCGCCGCCCAGCGTTCAAACCGCACGCCTTTGGCGTTGAGCTGTTGGGCAATCTCGGCGGCGTCGGCGCTGTGCCACTGGTGTTGACTGGCGTCTTTATCGGAATAAATGGTCAATGCGCTCATGAAGGGATTTGCTCCGGATTAATCTCGTCAAACTGGTGGATCTGATGATGATGGCTTGCGCCGTCATCTTCACCGCGAATCAGTTGCAGGGTGCGAAAACCCGCCTGCTCAGCTGCGTCCAGCTCCTGATGAATATCCGACAGAAACAGGATCTGCGACGGGGCAATGCCCGTTTGCGCCGCAATATTTTGATAAGACTGCATCTCGCGCTTGGCGCCAATGTGGGTATCAAAATAGCCGCTGAACAGATGAGTAATATCACCTTCGTCGCTGTAGCCAAATAACAGTTTCTGCGCGGTGACGGAGCCAGAGGAATAAACATAGAGATCAATCCCTTGCGCCTTCCATTTTTCCAGCGCGGGCAGTACGTCAGGATAGAGGTGTCCGGTAAAGTCACCGTTGACGTAACCGTCCTGCCAGATGATGCCTTGCAGGGCTTTGAGCGCCGTCGATTTGCGGTCTTCATCCATAAAGGTAAACAGTACGTTGATGAGATCGCTGACGCTGGCATGCGGAGCGCTGATTTCATCGCGCAGGTTGTCCAGAATCGATTTGACCGGCTCGGCGTACTGCTGCGCGGTCACGAAGGCCGCCAGCCGCTCACGCGCGTAGGGGAACAAAACATCATGGACAAAACGGATATCGCTGGTGGTCCCTTCAATATCCGTCACAATCGCGCGAATCATACTCTCTCCCATTGTCGTAAACGCATTTCGCATTCAAATAAGAATTCTAACCCTTCCAGATGACGGCGGGCTTCGGCCACGTCGCGTCCCCAGCAGGTTAAGCCATGACCGCGCAGAAGAAAACCATAATTAAGCGGGCGTTCCTGCGCGTAATGGGCGATGCGCGAGGCGAGGGCGTCGATGTCCTGGTCGTTATCAAACACCGGGATGGCCACCGTATCCTGGTGCGTGGTCTGCCCGGTAAGGGATTTTTGCATCTCGAAACCGGTGATCTTCAGCTCGGCCTCGTTGACCAGACGCGACAGCACCGTGGCATTGACAGTGTGAACGTGCAGGACGGCGTTAGCCTCGGGAAACAGGCGATAGATGAGGGTATGCAGCCCGGTCTCTGCCGACGGTTTACGGCCAGACGGCGCACGGTTGGTGGCGATTTCAACCTGTAGAAAATCGGCGGTGGTCAGGCTGCCTTTATCTTTTCCGGATTCGCTCAGCCAGCACAGGTGTTCATCCTGACGCACGGACATATTGCCGCCGGTAGCGGGCGCCCAGCCTTTAGCGCCAATCCAGCGGCAGGCCTCGACCAGGTGTGTGAGTTGCAGGTTGTCTGTCATTTCCTTTTACCCTCTCGGTCAGGAATATTTATATCGTTTAGACGTCTAAGCGTCTTGATTGCCAAAGACTAACATCGTGTTATAGTGTCAGCAACATAAGTATTACAGGCAGGCACACTACAATGAGCAATAACCCGTTGATCCCACAGAGTAAACTTCCAAATCTCGGCACGACGATTTTTACCCAGATGAGCGCCCTGGCGCAGCAGCACAACGCCATTAACCTCTCACAAGGTTTCCCGGATTTTGACGGGCCGAAATATTTGCAGGAGCGTCTGGCGTACCACGTGGCGCAGGGAGCCAACCAGTACGCGCCGATGACCGGCGTGCAGGCGTTGCGTGAAGCCATTGCGGATAAAACGGCTGAGCTGTATGGCTATAAACCTGATGCGAACAGCGATATCACGGTAACCGCAGGGGCGACCGAAGCGCTGTATGCGGCGATAACCGCCCTGGTGCGTACGGGCGATGAGGTGATTTGTTTTGACCCGAGCTACGATAGCTACGCCCCGGCGATTGAACTGGCCGGCGGCGTAGTGAAACGCGTGGCGCTCCAGCCGCCGCATTTTCGTCCGGACTGGCAGGCGTTTGCCGCGCTGCTGAGCGATAAAACCCGGCTGGTGATCCTGAATACGCCGCACAACCCATCGGCGACGGTGTGGCAGAAGAGCGATTTTGCCGCCCTGTGGCAGGCCATCGCCGAACGTGAAATCTATGTTCTGAGCGACGAGGTGTATGAGCATATCTGCTTCGCCGAAGAGGGGCATGCCAGCGTGCTGGCGCATCCGCAGCTTCGTGAGCGTGCAATCGCGGTATCGTCATTTGGCAAAACCTACCATATGACCGGCTGGAAGGTCGGGTACTGCGTGGCGCCCGCCGCCATCAGCGCTGAGCTGCGTAAAGTGCATCAGTATCTGACGTTTGCGGTGAACACACCCGCTCAGCTGGCGCTGGCGGATATGCTGCGCAGCGAACCCGGACACTACCGTGAGCTACCGGATTTCTACCGTGCGCGTCGGGATCGGTTTGTGGCTGCGTTGAGCAAAAGCCGTCTGGAGATTTTACCCTGTGAAGGGACCTATTTCTTGCTGGCCGACTACAGCGCGATTTCCGATCTGGACGACGTGAGTTTCTGCCAGTGGCTGACGAAAGAGGTGGGCGTGGCGGCCATTCCGCTGTCGGTGTTCTGCGCCGATCCCTTCCCGCATAAGCTGATCCGACTTTGCTTTGCGAAGCAGGAATCGACGCTGCTGGCAGCGGCAGCGCGGTTAAACGCGCTCTGACTATTTCACCGTCCAGGCTTCAGAAAAACGACGGTCTGCGAAGAGTTCGAGCAGACCGTTGATCTGCTTCAGACGCAGTACTTCATCGCTGTCCATACCCAACTCCTGGCCAATTTTCTGCTCACTCCAGCCCATAAGCACCAGCTCGCGCACGATTTCTGACATGGCGTTGATCTGGTGGCGTCCGCGCGCGCGGTTGTGGCGAATGGTCGCAGCCATGCGGTCGAACTTTTCCTGCCGCGCTTTACGCAGGCAGGTGACAGGAAGGTAACCCTTAAGCTGGCGCTTCAGGGTCGCCCGGTTACTGCCGATATCATGGCGGTGAAAACCATCGACAATTTCGTAGTGCTGTGGCGCATTTTCCGTCACCACGATAGGCTGTGTGAATCCATCCAGCTCCAGTGACTTGCTGAGCAGCCGCTTTTCCGGTGGCGCGACGTTATTTGGGTTGTAATCGTTAGCGCTGATGTTTGTCTTTTTTATCCACAATACGCAATCGACGGGCTGATCGCGAAAAGGGCTGATTTCATGTAATGCCTGACGAAACGCATTAATAGCGGCTATTCGCTCTTCCTCAGAAAGTGCCTGAAGGTACGTTTCCATTTCGGTGATTATTCGTTGTTGCATAAAATCCCCCATTCCTTGCGTTTTGCTTTCACTCTGTCGCTGTAGCGCTGATAGTGTTTGGGCTTATTTGGGCTAAACGAAAGTGCCCGGCACCAATAGTCATTGTTGAGTAAAACCTTACAAATGCGTCGCCAGGAGGGGATATCTTTTGCACCAATGTCACCCTCCTGCGTATCGGGAATATCGTTCATGCCTCGCTTTTGATACCAGTGGAGATAAACCGCGATTTTATTGCGGTAATGTTCCGCCGTATTTTGCGGCATGCTGTCGAGTAGCAGCATGGCGTATTCGCGCCAGCCAAGATGGTCTGGTTTCAGGATCTTCCGGTGGCCATAAAAATGGTTATCGTGCCCGGCATAAATACCGCCGCTGCGCACCCCGCAGGCACGCTCACACATCGCCGCCCAGCGTTCGGGTTCAATGACATGATAGAGCCACAAGCCCTGACGCTGTTCCGGGCCAAACGGTTCGCAGATGCGCATATAACGCGGCGGCACCCCCGCCTTGTACATCAGGTCGTATAACGGGTTATAGCAACATTTCGATTTCGCGAACCACGTCCAGATGTCGGCGGTTTTCCAGTCGTACAAAGGGTAGATATACCAGGTGTGCCCGCCCGGTGCGACGGTCGTCCAGGGTTTATCGTCAGAAAAGCGCTGCTTACGTGCCGACGCGATAGCCAGAAAGCGGTTGTAGGATTCATCGGCGCGGATCCCCACCATGACGGCGGCAGGACGTTTTTGCGCATACCATTCGGCAAACTCTCGCACGAAGACTTCAAACGTCATTCCCTGCTGATAAAAATCGAAATAGTGATAATCGGTAATGGCATCTTCCGGTGGCTGGCGAACCCAGTTTGTCCCGGGTTCCCAGCACTGCCATTCAGGTTGAAACTGTGACAGGGCGTTCTGGGTCGTGAGCGGAAGCGCTACCCACCAGAACTGATGGATAACATCCCGATACTGCGTTCTCATCGTGTCAACATGCTGAATGGTTGAGGAGAATTGCGCTTCCCAGTCCAGAAAGATGACATCTATTTTTCGCTTTAATTGCCGTGCTTGCTGGGCAACGAGATGCAGCATCACGGTAGAATCTTTTCCACCGGAAAAGGAAACGCATACCCTGGAGAAATTGTTTAGCGTCCAGTCTATGCGTTCCGCTGAAGCGTCTAAAACATTTTCCTGTAAAGGGATTTTATAGATCGACATGGTTAATCGCATCCTGCGTGTTAAATGTCTGGAAAAAATTAAGACGATATTATGAAATCATTTTTCATTATTTTCACGGGATCATTTTTTCAGTTTGCGATTTTTATATTCATCATATAAATGATTTTACGCAGATGGAGCGGAAAGACAGAGTTTATGCATTTTCTCAATGAACGTTGAAAAAACGCTGCTGTTCAGCGATGAACGGCTGTAAAGCATATAGACATGTATTTCGGGCAATTCAAATGGGGCGGCGATCCGTTTTATTTTTAACGTCTCTTTATAGGCTTCATAGATTGATACGGGTATAAAGCCTAACAGATCAGATGAACTGACCATGGAGATAAGCGAGCTGATGGAGTCCGTGCGAAAAGCAATATCTCTTTCCGGGAAAAGGTCATTGGCGCGATTCTGGAACTCTTTAACGCCCGGGTGCGCACTCTGGTAAAAGGTGAATTTTTCCCGGTATAACGCTTCAAGACTGACCGTATCGGCGAGTCTTGGATGGTTTTCTCGGCAGATTAACGCTATTGGCACCGTGGCAAAGTGAGAACACACCACAGAGCGATTCTTAATTGGGGCAATAGTAAAGATCAGGTCGGCTTTACGGTAGGCGAGCAGGTCCTCTGCGGATTCCGGAGGGATAAGCATATCTCGTTGTTCTATCTCGTAATTTTCCTCTGACATTAGCAGCTTCATTGGTTCGAGCATATAGCCGGGCGACATCATTTGAGAGCAATAGATAACGAACTTTTTCTTGATGTCCGAGTGATGCATCATGTTGATCGTCTGCTCAATTTGGTTGAGATTCTGTTCAAGATGATGATGCAGGTTGGTGCCCACCGTGGTCGGCGTAATTCCCTTACCTGAGCGGATGAACAGGGGGTCATTGAGCTGGCCACGCAGACGTTGCAGCGACTGGCTCACGGCGGATGGCGTGATATAAAGTGTCTCGGCAGCCTTACTGATACTGAGATGTTGGTAAATGCATTCGAAGATGACTAACAGATTGAGATCGAATTTTTTTAGGTCGTAGAGGTTGGCCATGTTTCGTCCTGAGTGTGCTGTGTTTGCTGTCGTTATCACATCATGGAGTACGACAGAGGGAAGTTACCTTTAACAATCCGTGGGGGTAACTCGCTTAATTTAAAAATTAAGTGATCTTAATATATCACGGCTTTGGATTATTGAAACACAACTTCAAGATTTATTAAGATAATTTTATCTTTAAAGTGTGATTGAATTATTTGAATGACAACTGGCATTTATATATAGCGCGAAATTTATAATGAAATTAAATTTATAACGTTTCTGAGACCTGTTCGATTCTGCCTATCACAACCATAGGCAGGACTATCCCTCTTATGCATTGCTCAATGCGCGCACGGATGCTGTAATCAAACCGCTGTTACGGCCTTGATACAAGGTATGTAGAGCGCAACGCAACGCCAGCTTCGGCTGGCACTGAATGTACCTGCGGGGAATTCAGGTATCAGGGCCGCCCGTTGAGGCGGCCTTTTTACTTTCAGGCTTTCCTGTAAAAGGTTCACCTTGCTGTCTTGTTGCTGTTGTAAGGTTTGGCTGATTGATTTGATAAAGCATACGCATTAGCCCCGATGAACAAAGTTGGTTACCTTACATCTCAACGAAAACACGGAGGAAGTACAGATGTCCTTGATTAACACCAAAATTAAACCTTTCAAAAACCAGGCGTTCAAAAACGGTGAGTTCATCGAAGTAACTGAGAAAGATACCGAAGGCCGCTGGAGCGTGTTCTTCTTCTATCCGGCTGACTTCACCTTCGTTTGCCCGACCGAACTGGGCGACGTGGCAGACCACTACGAAGAACTGCAAAAGCTGGGCGTAGACGTTTACTCTGTTTCTACCGATACCCACTTCACCCACAAAGCGTGGCACAGCAGCTCTGAAACTATCGCGAAAATCAAATACGCGATGATCGGCGACCCGACTGGCGCCCTGACCCGTAACTTCGACAACATGCGTGAAGATGAAGGCCTGGCAGACCGCGCGACCTTCGTTGTTGACCCGCAGGGCATTATCCAGGCTATCGAAGTTACCGCTGAAGGTATCGGCCGTGATGCATCTGACCTGCTGCGCAAAGTGAAAGCGGCTCAGTACGTTGCTTCTCACCCAGGCGAAGTGTGCCCGGCGAAATGGAAAGAAGGCGAAGCGACGCTGGCTCCATCTCTGGACCTGGTCGGCAAGATCTAAGTCTGTAAAGCCTGGCGGCGCTACGCTTGCACAGGCCTACAGTATCGTAGGCCGGGTAAACGAAGTGCCACCCGGCAATCAATGGGCGCTCCCCGCGCCCATTTCATTCCAGCACCATGATGCAAGTTGCATTCAGGCAGCCCGTATAAGGCGGCTTGCATGATGACGTTTTAAGAGAGGGAAGAATAATGCTCGACGCTAACATGAAAACCCAGCTCAAGGCCTACCTTGAGAAACTGACCAAACCTGTTGAGCTGATTGCCACGCTGGACGACAGCGCGAAATCGGCAGAAATCAAAGCGCTGCTGACAGAGATTGCTGAGCTGTCGCCGAAGGTGACCTTCAAAGAAGACAACACGCTGGCAGTCCGTAAGCCTTCTTTCCTGATCGCCAACCCAGGGTCTGACCAGGGGCCGCGTTTCGCGGGCTCTCCGCTGGGGCACGAATTTACGTCCCTGGTGCTGGCGCTGCTGTGGACCGGTGGTCATCCGTCAAAAGAAGCGCAGGCGCTGCTGGAGCAGATCCGCGATATCGACGGTGATTTTGAGTTTGAAACCTATTACTCACTCTCCTGCCATAACTGTCCGGACGTGGTGCAGGCGCTGAACCTGATGTCAGTCCTCAACCCACGCATTAAGCACACGGCGATTGACGGCGGTACGTTCCAGAACGAAATCACCGAGCGCAACGTGATGGGCGTTCCGGCGGTTTACCTGAATGGTCAGGAGTTCGGCCAGGGGCGTATGACCTTGACCGAAATCGTCGCCAAAGTGGATACCGGCGCAGAAAAACGTGCGGCGGAAGAGTTGAACCAACGCGATGCGTACGACGTACTGATTGTTGGCTCCGGCCCGGCGGGCGCAGCGGCGGCGGTGTACTCCGCACGTAAAGGGATCCGTACCGGTCTGATGGGCGAGCGTTTCGGTGGTCAGGTTCTGGATACCGTTGACATTGAAAACTACATTTCCGTGCCGAAAACCGAAGGCCAGAAGCTGGCCGGGGCGTTGAAAGCGCACGTCAGCGACTACGACGTGGATGTCATTGATAGCCAGAGCGCCAGCAAACTGGTTCCGGCCGCGGTCGAGGGTGGTTTGCACCAGATTGAAACGGCGTCCGGCGCGGTGCTGAAGGCGCGCAGCGTGATCATTGCCACCGGCGCGAAATGGCGCAACATGAACGTCCCGGGCGAAGATCAGTATCGCACCAAAGGCGTGACCTATTGCCCGCACTGTGACGGCCCGCTGTTCAAAGGTAAACGCGTAGCGGTGATCGGCGGCGGTAACTCCGGCGTGGAAGCGGCTATCGATCTGGCGGGAATTGTTGAACACGTTACCCTGCTGGAATTCGCCCCGGAGATGAAAGCGGACCAGGTGTTGCAGGATAAGGTGCGTAGCCTGAATAACGTCGATATTGTGCTCAATGCCCAGACGACAGAAGTGAAAGGCGACGGCAGCAAAGTGACCGGTCTGGAATACCGTGACCGCGTGAGTGGCGATATTCACAGCGTGGCGCTGGCAGGGATCTTTGTTCAGATTGGCCTGCTGCCAAACACCACCTGGCTGGAAGGCGCGATTGAGCGCAACCGCATGGGCGAGATCATCATTGATGCGAAATGCGAAACCAGCGTGAAGGGCGTATTTGCGGCGGGCGACTGCACCACCGTGCCGTACAAACAGATCATCATCGCCACTGGCGAAGGTGCGAAAGCGTCGCTGAGCTCGTTTGATTATCTGATCCGCACCAAAACCGCATAATAAAAGAAAGCAAGACGACACCTGCAATGCCAGAGGCCACCAAAAGGTGGCCTCTTTTTTTATCTCACGACCATCACCGGAATGTGGGTGTGGCGGATCACGCTGGAGGCGTTCGACCCCAGCAGGTGAGTGGTGATGGAAGGGTTACGTGAACCAATCACTACCACGTCGGCATTTAATTCCCCCGCCAGCTCATTAACGGCGTCGCGCACGCTACCGAACCGGACGTGGGTTTTGATGCGGGAAGGATCGATGCTGAAGTGCCCGACCATGGTTTGCAGGCGTGTCTCGGCTTCATGCTGTAAATGCTCTTCAAAACGACGCACATCAGCAGCGAAACGATGCAGGCTCAGGCTGGCAGAGCCCGGTAAAACATGCAGAAGATGAATAACTCCGTCCTGCTGCGCGAGAAATTCCGCGTGACGTACAGCCTTATCACTCAGTTCCATTTCGAAAACATCAACCGGCATAATGATTGTTTGATACATAACCGTTTCTCCTTGTTTATAAACGCTGTAATCATTCAACCACAAAATATAAAAGGTTTCTGTAATCCCGACAGCACTTTTTTATCTCGCCAGGATAAATCTCAAAACAGCCGGATTCCGGGGCAGATCCCGAGAGGTAGCTACCCTTTTATAAGCTTACCCACACCCTTTCGGAGGTTGCATGAAAGCTCTCACCTATCACGGTCCACATCATGTTCGGGTCGATAATGTCCCCGATCCGGGCATCGAACAGCCTGACGATATCATCCTGCGCGTAACGGCCACGGCGATCTGTGGTTCTGATTTGCATCTTTATCGCGGAAAAATTCCCAAGGTCCAGCACGGCGATATCTTTGGTCATGAATTTATGGGCGAGGTGGTGGAGTGCGGGAGCGAAGTGAAAAACGTGCAGAAAGGTGACCGGGTGGTGATCCCGTTTGTGATTGCCTGCGGTGACTGCTTCTTTTGCCAGATGCAACAGTACGCGGCCTGCGAAAACACGAATCGCGGGCAGGGCGCGGCGCTGAACAAAAAGCAAATTCCCGCCCCTGCCGCGCTGTTTGGCTACAGCCATCTTTACGGCGGCGTGCCGGGCGGACAGGCGGAGTATGTGCGCGTCCCGAAAGGCAACGTGGGGCCGTTTAAAGTGCCCCAGCTGCTGTCTGACGACAAAGCGCTTTTCCTGTCAGATATTCTGCCTACCGCCTGGCAGGCGGTAAAAAATGCGCAGATCCAGAAAGGCTCCAGCGTCGCCGTATTCGGGGCCGGGCCGGTGGGGTTACTGACCATTGCCTGCGCGCGGCTTCTCGGCGCAGAGCAGATTTTCGTGGTTGACCATCATCCCTATCGACTGCGGTTTGCCCAGGAGCGCTACGGCGCGATCCCGATTAACTTTGATGACGATAACGACGCGGCGGAGAAAATCATTGAGCAAACGGCCGGACAGCGCGGAGTGGATGCGGTGATTGATGCCGTCGGGTTTGAGGCCAAAGGCAGCACCACGGAAACGATCCTCAGTAACCTGAAAATTGAAGGCAGCAGCGGCAAAGCCCTGCGCCAGTGCATTGCTGCGGTGCGGCGCGGCGGCGTGGTCAGCGTGCCGGGCGTGTACGCCGGTTTTATTCACGGCTTCCTGTTTGGCGATGCCTTCGATAAAGGGCTGAGCTTTAAGATGGGGCAGACCCACGTCCATGCCTGGCTGGGAGAGCTGCTGCCGCTCATCGAAAAAGGGCTGCTTACCCCAGAAGATATTGTGACCCACTATCTTCCGCTGGCTGATGCGGAACGCGCCTATAAGATCTTCGAAAAACGGGAGGAGGAGTGCCGCAAGGTGATCCTGGTGCCTGGCGCAGACACCCCGGAGGCAGCGCAGCAGAAAGTGAAGGGACTGGTGAATGCCTTCCCCGGCGGCGTTGTGTGAGGTTCCTCACTCACCAGTGGCGCTCAAGATACAGCACCGCCACGACGAGGATCGCCAGGATGATGAGAAAAACCAGTGTGATAACAAGTATCTCACCCATGACCGTCCCCACGGCACTACAACAGACTAAGCGTGGATTAAGCGGTTTTTGTCCGGTATAGCACAATAGGGTGAATTTGCGGAAAGAGGATGCGGGTGCATCCTCTGTGCAAAGCGGGGTCGCTTGTTCAGAAGGGATTAACGCAGGTAATCGCCAGCGGCTTCGGGCTGGTAGAGCAGCTCAAGCACTTCCAGGTGAGCTGAGGCGCCGCCCGGGAGTTCCCAGTGGATGGTATCGCCCGTGCGCAGTCCAAGCAGCGCTGCGCCCACGGGTGCCAGCACCGACAGTTGCGTGCTGCTATCGGTCATCTGCGCCGGATAGACCAGCGTACGAGTGAGCTCCTCTCCGGTGGTCAGGTTGCGGAACTTCACCTGGCTGTTCATGGTGACCACATCATGCGGCATGGTCTCAGGCGTACACATCTGCGCCCGGTCGAGCTCTTCGTTCAGCGCATCGGCTACCGGCAGCGAGGCGAATTCTGGTTTCTCCAACAGTCGGTCAATACGTTCTGCGTCGAGTTCATTGATGATAATCGTAGGTCTGGACATTTTTACTCCATGTCGTTAATGCTGCGTGTAACGCAGAAACCAATCCAAAAGAAAACCCTCGCCGTCTGGCAGCGAGGGTTTAACTTATCTGATGATACTGTCTGAAACCGTAAGTTTGAAGTGATGAAGGTCACAATCATGCGCCATATGAATTTTTGGCAATAAACCCGGCGTCCCGATTCACGCTGAACGGAAATTTCGTTACGCTGGAAAAACTGAACCCGGGCAATGCGCGTTGCAGCCCCAGCGTAGAGAGAGCGATATGTACTTTTACCAACCGTCTCAGGGGCACGGCCTGCCGCACGACCCGCTGAACGCCATTATCGGTCCACGTCCGATTGGCTGGATCTCATCCTGTGATAAGGCCGGTCAACTGAACCTTGCCCCGTACAGCTTCTTTAACTGCTTTAACTATCGCCCACCGATCATTGGTTTTTCCAGCAACGGCTGGAAGGATAGCGTGCGGAATATTACCGAAACGGGGGAGTTTGTCTGGAACCTCGCAACGCGCGATCTGGCCGAGGCGATGAATGAAACCTCCGCCACGCTCCCTCATGGCGAGGATGAATTTACCTTTGCAGGCCTGACGCCCGTAGCCAGCCAGCTTGTGAGCTCGCCGCGCGTGGCGGAAAGCCCGGTGAATTTCGAGTGTCTATTGTCACAGTGCATTCAGCTTACCGGCGCGGATGGGACGCCGATTGATACCTGGCTGGTGCTCGGCGAAGTCGTGGGCGTCCATATCGCCGAAAGTTTGCTGGAAGAGGGGATTTACCAGACCGCGAAAGCGCAGCCCATTCTGCGTGCGGGTGGACCGACGGCCTACTACGCCATCAGTGACAGCCATCGCTTCGACCTGGTACGCCCGGATGCGCGCAGGGGGTGATATGCGCGCAACCCTGTTGCCCGCCGATCAGCAGTTTTTTGCCGATCTGTTGAGCGGCCTGGTGCTCAACCCACAGCAGCTGGGGCGAGTCTGGTTTGCTCATCGTGGCGCGTCTGACGCTGTCGGAAGCGTGAGCCGCGACTGGCCACGGCTTGACGTCGTTCTTCGCGGGGAATATGGCAACAGACTGGTTGCCGGGCAGCAGACCCTCCGCCAGGGGGAAATGCTGTTCCTTCCCGCCCAGGCCGCCAGCGTCCCGGTGTTTGAACGACCGGTCATGCTGCTGAGCATCCTTTTTGCGCCGTCGTGGCTGGGGCTGGTGTTTCATGATTCCCGTCACGGCCAATCGGTGCCTGCACAGCGACACGTTGAGCTTCCTCACCCTGAACGAGGCGAATGTGCTGCGATGCTGATGGCCCTGACGCACCTGAGCGCTTCCCCGCAGGATCAGGCCATTATTCAACCGCTGGTGCTGAGCCTGCTGCACTGGTGCCGGAAAGTGGTGTCTTCGCTGCCTGAACCGGGACTGTCGCGCGGGGATTTCCTCTATCAGAGCATTTGTAACTGGGTGCAGGAAAACTATGCTGAATCCCTGTCGCGGGACAGCGTCGCCGCGCTGTTTAATATTTCGGCTAACCATCTGTCACGCCTGTTCTCCCAACAGGGGACGATGAGTTTTGTGGATTACGTTCGTTGGGTGCGTATGGCGAAGGCGAGAACCATCCTGCAAAAATACCACCTGCCGGTGGGGGAAGTGGCGAAGCGCTGCGGCTATGCCGATAGCGACTATTTTAGCCGTCTGTTCCGGCGCCAGTTTGGCCTGACGCCGGGGGAGTATCGCGCACGCTTTCAGTGACAGTCAGAACGTGATTTCAGCGTTCAGCAGATCCAGGATACTTTGCGGCGTCGTTGCTGCAAACAGCGACTCGCGAAACGTTTTATTGACCAGCTTCCGCGCCAGCTGGGAAAAGACCTTCACGTGATTAATCCCTTCCTGAGCGCCGAGCGTCAGCATGATCACCAGCTCGACGTCGCCCAAATCCGACTCCCAGTCAATCGCCCTGTCCAGGCGTGCAATGCTGATGCTGGAGTGGCGTATCCATTGCGATTTGGTGTGAGGGATCGCCACGCCAAACCCGACGGCGGTGGTGACAATCTCTTCGCGCTGCCAGAGATCTTCTTCAAGCTCCAGCGGGTTTTCGGTCCTGCCATGAATCGCAAGATTTCCGCATAAGAACTGAAGCACCTGCTCTTTTGAGGTCAGCGGCTCATTGACCACGATAGTCTCCAGCGCCAGCAAGGGACGCGGCGGCGCTTCCGGTGTGAAATCCGCCAGCAGGGCTTCAATTTCCTCTGCGCTGCGGCTGTCGCAGGCCTTATCTGCCAGCGCCCGGCAGGCCGCCATGTCCAGCTGACGCAGCTGGGTTTTTACCGCAGGGATGCGCGGCCCGCTCATGCTGAACTCATCTAAGCCCAGACCAAGCAGAAGAGGGAGGTAGCGCTGCTCTCCGCCAAGTTCCCCGCAAATGCCGACCCATTTCCCGTGACGATGCGCTGCGGTGACTATCTGGCGAACCATGCGTAAAAAAGATGGTGTGATGGGGTTATACAGCGCCGAAACGCGCGGGTTGTTGCGATCGACAGCGTAGAGATACTGAGTCATATCGTTCGAGCCGATACTGAAGAAATCCACCTCTTCGCAGAAGTGATCGATGATAAAGCAGACTGAAGGCACTTCAACCATGATCCCCAGCGGCAGGTGCGCGGTGTGACGTAACCCCTGTGAGGCCAGGGCGTCACGAACGTTTTGCAGCTCCTGTTTGATCCATAAAATCTGATCGAGACTGTGCACCATCGGGATCATCAACAGCGCATTGCCGCTGGCACCTGCGCGTAAGATCGCGCGCAGTTGGGTGCGGAAGAGATCGGCAAATTCGGGATAAATACGAACGGCACGATAGCCGAGGAACGGGTTTTCTTCCTGGGGAATGTTCAGGTAAGGGATCTGCTTATCGCCGCCGATGTCCATTGTGCGAAAGATGACCGGCTTGCCCTGCGCGGAGAGCAGCACCTGCTGATAGGCTTCGAATTGCTCCTGCTCGTCCGGCGCGGAGTCTCTGTCCATATACAGCATTTCAGTGCGAAACAGCCCGATACCCTGCGCGCCGCAGGTAAACGCCCCGGGCGCTTCCAGCGCGCTGCCGATGTTGGCGGCAATCTCTACCGGTACGTTGTCGCGGGTGAGTGCTGGAAGACCCGCATCTTTGATCTGCTGCTGGTGGCGTCGGTCGGCAAGGCGCTGCGCCACGCTATAGTAATCATTCACCGCGTCGTTGGGTTCAACGACCAGCACGCTACAGATGCCGTCCAGAATGACCTCTTTTCCCATCAACGGCGCCAGCGAGGCGACCGTTAAACCACTCAGCACAGGCACGGAGGCCGCGCGTGCCAGTATCAGCGTATGCGACGTCCTGCCTGTTTTTTCAAGCACCATGCCTTTCAGGTACTGCGTGTCGAGGCTGAGAAACTGGCTGGGCGTCAGATCTTCCGCCACCAGAATAGTGGGGGCGCTGAGGGTGAATGCGGAGGTTTGCTGCAACTCCGGCCAGGTAATGGTAAGAAGCTGCTCGCTGATGTCGCGAATATCGCTGACGCGTTCACGCAGGTAGTCGCTGGCGGAGAGCGACAGCTTGTCGCAGATCAGCTCCATATTACGAATGATCGCCTCCGCAAGGCTTAGCCGCTCCTCGGCGATCAGTCGGCGTATGGTGCCGCCAAACTCCTCATCCTGGATCAGCGAAAGATGCGCGCTGAGAATGGTTTTACTCTCGCCGTCCAGCCCGCGCAGACGGTGGTTGAGCTGTTCAGCCAGCGTCGCCAGGCTGTGTTCCAGGCGGGTAATATCTTCCGGCGAGGCGGGGATCTGACAATAACGTTTGAGGTTATCGCTCTGCCAGCCTCGCAGAGTGCCAGCCCCGATGCCACTGGCGAGCGTAATGCCGTGCTGAAGGTGGGGAGCAAGCCTTACAAGCGAACGGGGCAGGGGATGCGCAACGTGCGGCGCGTCGCCGGAGGGAATACTGTCGCTGTCGATAAACGCGCCGGTGAGATACGCCTCCAGCACGCGTCGGGCCTGCTCCTCGTCGCTGCCGTTAATTTCCAGCACGCAGCTGTCATTAAACAGCGTACCGGTACTGATCAGCGCCAGCGAGCTTTTGGCATCCGCGTGAGTGTTAAGCCGTCTGTTGATAAAACGGATGTCGCTGCGCCATGCGCTGCACTGCTCTTTTAACGCCCAGGCCGGACGCGCATGCAGGCCGTTGGGCAGTGGGCAGAAAAATTCAATTGAAAGCATACTTCCTCCAGGCCGCGTGAGATCAGCATCTGAAGTCCGTCAGATGATCCACGGTCTCACGGTTCATGCCTGCCACAAGCGCGACAAGCAGTTGTTGGGTGTGATGAATGTCTTTTTCGTCGGCAATGGATGCCGCGCAGTGCCCGTGTCGGGTCGGGGGACCAAGCACAAGAGTCGGCACGCCAGTGCCGGAGAGATGGATCGCCCCGCCGTCCGTTCCGCCGTTGCTGAACATGTCTTTTTGCAGCGGGATCCCTTGCGAGCGCGCGATCGTCTCAGCCAGCGCAGTCAGTTTGGCTGGGGCGATGAGCGTTTTGTCGTACAGCACCAGCATCGGGCCCGCACCGATCTGGCGATGGTTGGCGCTGCCATAATCGAAATTTTTTGACCAGCAGGCGGTATCCAGCACCAGCGCGATATCAGGATGAATGGCGCGCGTGGCGGTCTGGCCGCCGCGCAGGCCGACCTCTTCACTTGAGCTGGCCACCAGCCAAAGCTCGCAGTCGAGCGGCGTCTGGTGCAGCTCACGCAGCAGCGCGATCAGCAGGTAACAGCCGAGACGATCGTCGAAGGCTTTACCCATCACCCGATTGTGGGGAAGGGTCTGAAAGGGTGTATCGAACGCCACGCGGTCGCCTGCGTCGATACCGGCGGCGAACACCTCCTCCGCCGACGTCGCGCCAATGTCGACATGTACATTGTCAACGTTTTCTCCTTTCAGATCCCCATCCAGCAGTCCCGGTATTTTTTCCCCGTTACGCGTGGTGATGCGCACCGGCTGAAGGGTACGGGCCATCATGCGCACGTTGCCGATGGGCAGGACATCAATGGCCCCTTCGCGCGAGACGCTACGCACCATAAAACCGACTTCATCCATATGGGCGCAGACCATCACCTTCGGGCCCCGGCTCTGGTTGACGCGGATAAGCACGGAACCCAGCCCATCAAACTGAACCTCTTTATGGTATTTTTGCGCCTCACTGAGCAGGATGTCGCGCACCTCTTGCTCTGAGGCCGCAATGGCGTCTGCTTCGCTCAGGGCGCGCAGTAAATCTCTGTCCACTCTTGTTCTCCCGTCAGCAATAGCCGTTTGTCGAGGGTATAAAGCACCTCGGCGCCCGTTTCCGTCACCAGCACCACATCTTCAATTCGTACCCCGCCCTGGTGTTCAAGGTAGATCCCCGGTTCAACGGTCAGCACCATGCCGGGCTGCAACGGGGTGCGGTCGGTAGGGGAAAAACGTGGATTTTCATGGACATCAATACCAATGGCATGACCGGTGTTATGCCCGAACTGCGGACCGTAACCTGCACGTTCAATCACGGAACGTGCGGCGCTATCGATCTGATGACAGGAAACGCCGGGGCGGATGGCATCAATGGCCGCCTGTTGTGCCGCCAGAACGATCTGGTACACCGCATAGAGAGGGTGCTCCTCCGGCGGCGTGTTTTGCCCGGCGACAAGAAAGGTCCTTGTCATATCCGAGCAATACCCCTGGTGTTGGGCGCCGAAATCAAGGGTGATCATCTCGCCAGGCATAATCACTTTGTCAGAGGCTTTGCCGTGGGGCAGCGCACCGCGCGGCCCGCTGGCGACAATGGTGTCGAAAGAGGGCTTGTCCGCACCCTCCTGCTTCAGAAACCACTCCAGCTCGGCAGCGACTTCACGCTCGCGCATACCGGGCTGAATGAAACGCCGGATGTGTCGTGCGGCGCGGTCGGCAATGCCGCATGCTGCACGGATACGGTCGATTTCGTCAGCGCTTTTTATCTGCCGCAGCGCGTCGAGCGAGGTGCTGCAAAGGGTAGTATTCAGCGTATCGCGCCACAGCACGCCTGTTTGCCAGCTCACGTATTCACCCTCAAAGCCAAGACGGGCGAGATTGTCCTTCGCAATAATCTGGTTCACCGCCTGCGCAAACGGGTTCTCCGTGTTAAGCAGGTGCATCTCATAGCCCGCCGCTCGTGAAGCGATATCGCTGTAGTAACGGAAATCCACCAGGATATGTGCCGCGGTTTGTGTCACCAGCACATATCCCGAACCGGTTGAAATGCCCAGGTGCGGCTGTTTATTCTGGCGCGAAGAGATGAGCACGCCGTCCAGTTTTTCCGCAGCCAGCCAGGCATGAAGCCTTCTCAGTAATTCCATGGTTCACCCCGTTACAGCGTGTCGATAGCGAGTTTTCCGCGCTTGTGCAAACTGTTACGAATAATCACGACCAACAGCGCGGTGATCGCCGCCCCGACCACAATACTGAGCATGTACGCCCCCAGATTGGTGACCAGCGGCCACGCCCAGATCGCCGATTCAGGGAACCACTGCACGGCACCGAGCGCGGTGGCGGTCATCGCACCCGCGATCGCACCCGCCATATACGCCGGCAGCGTCGCAAGCGGATTTTCCAGCAGGAACGGGATGGCCCCTTCACTGATGCCCATAAAGGCGAGGAACATGGCCGTTTTGCCTTGCGGATAAAGCTGCGAACTAAACAGTCGTTTGCCGGTCAGACGATGGTCAATCAGCGTGGCCAGCCCCAGACCAATGGGCGGAATAACAATCGCCACGGCGCGGGAGGTGATGGGCAGGACATGATCGGTTGTCAGCCCCAGGCCAACAAATCCCGCCGCTTTGTTAATGGGGCCGCCGAGATCGATCGCCGTGGCCGCCGCCATCCCGATGGCATACATCATGGAGCCCGCCTGACCCGCCGCCAGCAGTACGGTCCGCATACCTGCATTCAGCCAGCCGCCAATCGGCGTGATGATGTAATACATCGCCAGCATCACAAACAGCGCCGAGAGGATTGGGATCAGAAAGGTGCTTTTAAAGGCCAGCAGATACTGCGGTACGTTAATACGGCTATTCAGCCATTTGACCAGATAGCCTGCGGCTATGGCGATAATCAGCGCGCCAATAAACGTGGAGGGCACGGGTTTGGTGGCAAGCCAGGTCAGTTTTTCCGCATCAAAGTTCAGCACCAGCGTCGGCTGCGTGGCGACAAGGCCACCGATAAACCCGGCCGGGAAGGCCAGCTTTCCGCCGATAGAGTTGGCGACAAAGGCGGCAAACATCGGGATGGCGAAGCTGAACAGCAGCCCGCCGAACGATTCGGTCAGATAGCCAAATTTCAATACCGAGAGATTGAAACCGGTGAATTTGCCAGAGTTAAGCGCGTCGAGAATACCGGTGTCAGGCGGGATCTCCAGCCAGACGTAGGCGATGAGCTGTGAAATGGCGAGGATAACCCCGCCCATGATAAGCGTTGGCACCATGCGGGATATCCCCGACATAATGTGCTGTGGAAGCTCTTTCCAGAAAGACGCACCGGCGGCAACCGGTGCGGATTTGATGGCAAGTGTGTCACCCTCGTGACTGTCCGGGCGAACCGCGCTGCGTTTTTTAATAGCCATGACGAAAACCCCTGGGTGTGAGGATTATTATTGTTCTGCTGCAATCATCTCTTCGATCTCTTTCAGGGTGCCTGCCGCGTTTTTAATGGCGTCCTGAAGCGTAATCTCATACACGTCGCGCGTTTCGAAGCGCTCATTGTCTTCCGGGGTGATCGCGATGGCGTGGATAATAATGTCAGCGTCGGCAATATCCTGCGGGGTCAGGCGATTCTGGATCCCGTCCGCGCCCTGGGTTTCAATTTTTACCTCATAACCGGCTTCCGTCGCCGCGTCTTCCAGCGCCTGGGCTGCCATGAAGGTATGTGCCAGGCCCATCGGGCAGGCGCACAGTGCAATCAGTTTTTTAGCCATGTGAAATTCCTCCTGTAGATAACGCCATGATTATGGCGGGGAGGTTTCAGTGATGTTTACCGGATTAATAATGCTTTAGCTGGAAAAATGATGCGTGTGAGCGGAAGTGTGAGGTTAATCGTCATATCACGGAAATCAATGAAAAACCGGGCAAAAAGGTGCCCGGCGCAGCATCAGTAACCGGCTTTATCAATGACAAACTGTTTGCCGCAGTTGCCCGGATGCGGCTGTGGCGCAAAGGAGCCGGCAGAGAGCGGGTTGTTGATGGTGCTGGCGTTCAGCGAGATCTGCATCTCGGTCAGATAAGCCGGATTGCCGTGGCAGGTAAGCTTGAACGCTTTTACGCTCTGTTTCCCCCAGCTTTTGGCCACGGCTGCATCGAAGTCGCTGCGGCGGACGGTTTTGCCATAATTTTCCGCCAGAAATTTTCCTGCCGCGCTGTGCTTCACTTCCTGGTTCATGCGCACCATGGTGCCGAAGTAAGCGTCGGGATCAAAACCAAAGCAGACGCCGTGTTTCGCGTATTCATAACGTTCAAGGCAGGAGTTGCCGCCCGCGCCGGGCATCACGCTGTTCAGCTTCGCCGCGCCGGTTAGCGATAGTCCGGTCTCTGCGGCGTCACATTTGCGGCTGGCTTTTGCTTCCGGCATATTCGGAACCGGACGAGTGGCACAGCCGAAGCGCATCCAGCGGCGTTCATCCACTCCGCGAGCGGCAATCGATTTCGGCAGCGCGGGCCATAAGCCGTGGACGGTCAGAAAATCGGTTTTGTTGCTGCTCTCTTTTTGCAGGCGACACTCTTCCGGTTCGTCACGGTTACGTTCGACCATGCTCTGGCAAAATCCGGTTTGCCAGGAAAGGGCCAGAACGTAGCGATCGAAATCGCCGTACTGGGTTGGCTTAAGCGGATCTGCCTGAATTGAGAAGACACAGAGTGCAAGCGCTACTGCGCCAGACGGGATAACGATATCCTTCCTGAACATTTGTTTTCCTGATTGGTTGGGCGCGATTAATTTTTGGGGGTTATTAAAGCACAAAAAGCGCCCGCAGGCGCTTTTTGGAAATCAGGAATTTCGCTTAGGCAGCGCCGGGAACCAGCACTTCGGTGGCGATAATAACGATAATCAGGCCAACCAGCACCGGCACTGACGTGCGTTTTACCACTTCAAACGGAGAGATTTTCGCCATCCCCGCAACCGCAACCACCACGCCCGATACCGGAGAAATGGTACGCCCCAGGTTGGAGGCCTGAAGCATCGGAATGGACAGGTAAGCCGGGTTGATGCCGGAGGAGTGCGCCAGCTTCGGGATCATCTCAACAAAGGCGTAGAACGGCGCGTTACCGGAGCCGGTGGTCATCGCCGCCAGCATGGTCAGCACCACCAGCACCAGCATCAGGATAATGCTGGCCGAGCCGAACGAGGTGGCGATAGAGATCAGGCTCTGAATAAAGCCGATGGTGCTCAGCCCCTGGGCAAACACCCCCGCGGCAACCAGCAGCATTACCACGCCCGCGAAGGCATCCGCCATACCGCGGAAGGCAACTTCCAGACCCGTGAACACTTTCTGGGTGTTAAAACCACGAACGAATTCCAGGATGGCCGCCAGCAGCATACAGATCACCAGGATAGTGATGATGTGCAGCTGCGGGCCCCATTTGCCGTCGAAAATAAGCACGCCAATAATCGGCGTGAAGGGCAGGATGGAATAAAACGCCGGGGCGGTAGTGGTGATTTCGCTGACGTCTATCATTTCATGGCTGACGTTCTCTTTCTTATCGAGATAGCGCTGCCAGAAGAAATGCGCCACGCCCATGCCGAGAATAGCGGTGATGGAGATCGGCAGTGTGGTTTTGAAGGCGAAGTCAATCAACGACATTTCCGCGGCTTTTGCGGCCAGCACTACGTCACCGGAAGTAGGGGAGAGAATAATCGCCGCCGGAGAGGCGCAAATAGCCGCCGCTGCGCCACGGCTGATCCCGACGTTAACCATTACCGGGAACAACGTTGCCATTAACAGCACGCCAAGGCCCGTTGCTGAGGAAACGGCTAATGACATCAGACAGGCCAGGAAATAGGCCGCGACCATCAGCAGATAGGGGGAATTAATATATTGCAGCGGCTTAGAAGCCAGCTTTACCACCATATCATTCGCGCCGATATGGGTCATATAGGCAGCAAATCCGCAGAGCATCATGATCATCATGCCCAGATCGCCGCCGCGGCTCATCAGCAGAATTTTTATATATTCCACAATATCGGTAGCGGTATATCCGGTACTGGCTTCGCTGGCGGGTAAAACCTGATGACCCATTAGCGCGCTAATGATCAGCAGCGTCAGGCCGCCGACAAATAGCACGCCGGTGGCTGAGTAACCTTTAATGATGTAGCGTGCTACACCAACAATGACCACGACTCCAATGAGGAGTTCGAGAAAAGTAAGCATGATTTCCCCTGTATCCTTGCTGCCCGAGAGACAAATAATCAATAAAAAAGAAGCTGAAATGTGCCGAATAAATGTCCAGTCCTTGCTGATTAAAATCAAGAAAGAGACTACTAAAGGCACTGATGACGATATTTTTGCTAACCCTGCGTCATTTATATTAAGACGTTATTGACCTGATGAATAGATATTATATGTCATTAAAATGATGGTGAAGTGTTAAGGTTTTGAGTATTACTTGCCGACAATCGATTTAAAACGTAAATCTCTTTAAAACCACTTCTCTTTCATTCTTTTGCCTGCTTATACTCGGTTCACTTTTACCCTATCCGACGATCTGAATATGCACGCCAGCTGGACATATCGCCTGCGCTTTATCAAAAAACATCTGCTGATGTTTTTGCTGGCGTTTGGCTGGCTGTTGATCCAGAGTCAGGTGGCCGTCGCCTCCCATCAATGTTCAATGGATTTGCGCGGTGAGGTGGCCACTATCCAGCACATGGAGATGATGGCGCAACCGGGGCCGCATTATGCTGCCGGTGCTTCACCGCTGTGTGAAAAGCATTGTGTGCCGGATCAGGTACAAAAAGATCCTGCCCAGCCGCATCTGGTGGCGCTGCCTGCCGCCATGACCCTGACCTTAACGACCCCAGAGTGCTCGTCTGCTAGCCATTCTGCGTGGTCCGTTCCCCTCCTGCTGTGGGGCCGCCGGCAACGATCCGCTACTGCCGGTTTCGGGAGTAAAAACCTGTTAATTCGTTGATTTTATTTACTTAACGTTTAACAGGAGTTTTATCATGCGTACCGTATTCCTTTCCGCGCTGGTTGGCGCGTCCGTCTCTTTCGCTTCTTATACCGTTCAGGCAAACCAGACCTGGCAGGGCCGCGGCGTGGTTCAGTCGATCTCTGACGGCGCCGTCATGCTCCGGCACGAGGCCATACCGGAACTAAAATGGCCAGCAATGACCATGCCGTTTACTTTATCTGCCGGCGCCACGCTGAATGACGCCAAACCAGGGGATGAAGTGACCTTCACGCTTGAGCGTGCGGGTGACGGTTTCCAGATTATCTCGCTGACGCCAGCACGCTAAGCGAGGTCACCATGAAACAACACACACTGAGCCTGTGGCTCGGTGGGGTGTTGTTCGGCCTGTTAACCTCCGCCGCGCAGGCGGAGCCGTGGACGCTCGAACACACCCTGACCGAAGCCCAGCGCTACTCGGCAGAACTCTCTGCCAGCCGTAATGAAGCGCAGGCGCTGGATGCGATGGCGGATTCCGCCACGCAATTACCTGACCCAAAACTGAAATTCGGTATCGAAAACGTGCCGGTACAGGGCAGCAACGATCGGCGGCTGACGCGCGAAGGGATGACCATGCAGAAGGTTGGCATCATGCAAAGCTACGTCAGCTCAGAGAAGCGGGAACGTAAAGCGCAGACCTTTCAGGCGCAGGCGCGAAGCGTGCTGGCAAAATCCGAGGCCGTCCGCGCCGCGCTTCAGCGTGATACCGCCCAGGCCTGGCTGGATCTGGCGCTGGCCCAGCAGGCGCTGAACACGGCCAGAACGCTGGTCCGCGAAACGGAACGCCAGCGGGGCGTGCAGAAGGCGAGCGTCGGGGCGGGAAGCGCCACGCCGGACAGCGTACTGGCCCTGCAAATGATCCTCAGCGCCATGCGCGACAAAGAGACGCTGGCGCAGCGGGATGTGCAGCTGGCGCAAAGCCGTCTGCTGGAGCTTACGGGGCACGCGATTACGGCGGTTCGCGGTCCGCTGCCGCGCTATCAGCGTCTTCCTGCCGATGAAAAAACGTTGCAGGAGGGGATCGTCAGGCACCCGGAAGTGGAGGCCGCACGACGTGAAGCCGAGACCGCGAAAGCGCGTTCAGCGCAATCTGCCGTGGCGGCGATACCCGATGTGGATGTGGAGGTCTATTACGCCCACCGCGCCGAAGGCTATGACGATATGGCTGGCGTGATGTTCAGCGTGGATCTGCCTTTGTTCAAGTCAAAACGTCAGGACAAGGATTACGCCGCCGATGTTTCCCGCTCAATGCAGGCGGTGGATCAACTGACGCTGCTCAAACGTGAACACATTGCCCAGGTGCAAACGCTGGTGGCGCAGTATCAGGCTGCGCAAACGGTGTGGCAGCGACAGCGGGACGAGGTACTACCGTTGCAGCGTCAACGGCTGGCGGTACTGACGGCGCAATATCGCTCTGGACAGTCGGCGCTTCCGGCCCTGCTGGAGGCGCGTCGTGGCGTACTGGATACGGAACTGGCGGTGAACCAGGCGGAGCGCGAAATGGCGCGAACCTGGGCTGCCGTGAACTGGCTGATCCCGCAGGAGCTGGCGCAATGAAAAAAACAACGTTAATGGCGATTGCCATCGCGATAGCTGCCGCTGGCGGCTATTTTGTCGGAAAGAAGCAGACGCATCAGCCGGCTGCGGCTGCACAACCCTCTGAACGTAAGGTGCTTTACTGGTACGACCCTATGGTGCCCGGTCAGCGCTTCGATAAGCCGGGTAAATCCCCCTTTATGGATATGGATCTGGTCCCGCGCTACGCCGATGAAGCACAGGCGGCGTCGGGCGTGGCCATCAGCACTCAACAGCAGCAAAACCTGGGGATGAAAACCGCCAACGTTGAGATGCGCCAGCTGGTTTCGCCGTTCTCGGCCTTTGCCACGGTTGCAACGGATGAACGTAACGTCTCGGTGGTGTCAGCCCCGGCCAATGGCGTGGTGTCAAAATTGTTTGTTAATGCGCCGCAGCAGCAGGTGAAAGCCGGAGAAGCGCTGGCGCAACTGTGGATCCCGCAATGGACCACCGCCCAGCAGGAGTATCTCGCGGTTCGTCAGCTTGGCGATGCCGCATTGACCCGCGCCGCACGCGAGCGGCTGGCGTTGCAGTTTATGCCGGAAGAGGTCATTCGTTTGCTGGAGCGTAGCGGTAAGCCGCAGACCACGCTCACCCTGCGCGCTGACCGGGCGGGGTATGTGGTGAAGCTGGACGTGCGGGAAGGGGCGCAAATCACCGCAACGGCGCCGCTGTTTGAGATCGCCAGCCTCGATCCGGTCTGGCTGGTGGTCGACTACCCGCAAACGCAGGCGCAGTCTCTGGCAGTGGGCAGCAACGTGGTAGCAACGTCAGAAAGCTGGCCGGGGGAGCAATTCCACGGCACGGTCAGCGAACTGCTGCCGCAGATGGAGGCGACCACGCGAACCCTGAAAGCCCGTATCGTGCTGGAAAATACCGCACATAAGCTGAAGCCAGGCATGTACCTCTCCGTCAGGCGTGCGGAAGAGATGAAAGGCCCGCCGGTGCTGGCGGTGCCGGAAGAGGCGGTGATTAACAGCGGAGAGTCTGCGCGTCTGCTGCTGGCCACCGGGGACGGTTATTTCCAGCCTGTGACGGTGACAACCGGCCTGACGGCGCAGGGCTGGACGGCGATCCTGTCCGGGGTCAAAGAGGGCGATAAGGTGGTGACGTCCGGGCAATTCCTCATTGATTCCGAAGCCAGCCTGCGTAGCGTGATGCCGGAGGTGACGCCATGATTGCCGCTGTGATTCGCGCCTCGTTGCGTAACCGCCTGCTGGTGATCCTGGCCGCGCTGATGATGGCCGGCTGGGGCTGGTGGGCGGTGCAGCGCGCGCCGCTGGACGCGTTGCCCGATCTGTCTGATGTGCAGGTCATTATCAAAGCGAGTTACCCCGGAAAAGCGCCGCAGGTGATTGAAGATCAGGTGACCTGGCCCCTGACAACCTCCATGTTGTCTGTGCCGGGAGCTAAAACCGTGCGTGGTTTTTCAATGTTTGGTGACGCTTATGTGTATGTGCTGTTTGAGGATGGCACCGATCTCTACTGGGCGCGATCCCGGGTGCTGGAATATTTAAGCCAGGTACAGGCGCAGTTTCCGCCAGGCGTGAAGGTGTCGCTGGGGCCAGATGCGACGGGCGTGGGCTGGATCTACGAATATGCGCTGATCGACCGTAGTGGAAAACACAGCCTGGCAGATCTGCGGGCCCTTCAGGACTGGACGCTTAAGTTCGAGCTTAAGACGGTACCGAATGTATCTGAAGTGGCAAGCATTGGCGGAATGGTGCGTCAGTATCAGATCGTGGCGGACCCGGCGAAGATGCGCGCGCTGAATATTACCCACAGCCAGCTATCGGGCGCGGTGCAGGCCGCCAATAAAGAGAGCGGCGGCGCCCTGCTGGAGATGAGCGAAGCGGAGTATATGGTGCGGACAACGGGCTATTTGCGCTCGCTGGAGGATTTTCGCAATGTGGTGATCGCCACCCGCGATGGCGTACCTGTCCTGCTGAAAGATGTCGCCACCATTGGCATTGGCCCGGAGATCCGCCGGGGCGTGGCAGAGCTTAACGGTGAAGGGGAGGTCGCTGGCGGCGTGATCGTGATGCGCTACGGGCAGAATGCGCTGGAAACGCTTCGTGCGGTAAAAGCGAAACTGAGCGAGCTGCAAAAAACGCTGCCGCAGGGCGTCGAGATTGTTCCGGTCTACGATCGTTCCACGCTGATTGAGGAATCGGTCAAAACGCTGACGCACAAGCTGCTCGAAGAGTTTGCCGTGGTGGTACTGGTGTGCGCGCTTTTCCTGTTCCACCTGCGCTCCGCGCTGGTGGCGATGGTCTCTCTGCCGCTGGGGATCCTCGGTGCTTTTGTGGTGATGCACTATCAGGGCATTAACGCGAATATGATGTCGCTCGGCGGGATCGCCATTGCCATCGGGGCGATGGTGGATGCGGCAATTGTGATGATTGAAAACATGCACAAGGTGCTGGAGCAGTGGCGGCATGATAATCCGGGCAAGGAGCCCGCGCCGGGGGAATACTGGCGTCTGGCGGAAAAGGCGGCGGTTGAAGTGGGACCAGCGCTGTTTTGCAGCCTGTTAATCATCACGCTGTCATTTATACCGGTTTTTTCGCTGGAAGCGCAGGAGGGGCGAATGTTCTCGCCGCTGGCGTTCACCAAAACCTGGTCGATGGCCGTGGCCGCCGGGCTTGGGATCACCCTGGTGCCGGTGCTAATGGGCTTTTTCATTCGCGGGAAAATCCCGGATGAGAAGGCAAACCCGATCAACCGCCTCCTGATCCGCCTGTATGAGCCGCTGCTGGACAAGGTACTGACCTTCCCGAAAATGACGCTGGCACTGGCATGTCTGCTGCTGATCGCCACGCTCTGGCCGCTGAGCCGCCTGGGCAGCGAATTTATGCCGCCGCTGGATGAAGGGGATTTACTCTATATGCCCTCCACGCTGCCGGGGATCTCTGCTCGCGAGGCATCGCGGCTGCTTCAGCAGACGGACCGCTTGATCAAAAGCGTACCGGAGGTCGCGAGCGTGTTTGGCAAAGCCGGTCGCGCGGAGTCGGCAACCGATCCCGCGCCATTAACCATGCTGGAAACAACCATTCACTTTAAGCCCCGCGAGCAGTGGCGGCCAGGAATGACGCCGCAAAAGCTGGTGGAGGAGCTCGATAAAACCGTGTCGCTGCCGGGTATTGCCAATGTGTGGGTGCCGCCTGTCCGTAACCGCCTGGACATGCTGGCAACCGGGATCAAAAGCCCTGTCGGCATTAAGGTGAACGGCAATAATATTGCCGACATTGAGCGCGTGGCCCGGCAGATTGAGCAGGTGGTGAAGGACGTTCCTGGCGTCTCCTCTGCGCTGGCGGAGCGTCTGGAAGGCGGGCGCTACGTGGATATACGTATCGACCGGCAAAAAGCCGCGCGCTACGGCGTTTCCGTCGATGAACTGCAAAGCCTGGTCTCCACGCTGGTCGGGGGTGATAACATTGGCGAGGTGATCCAGGGACGCGAGCGGTATCCCATCAACCTGCGTTATCCCCGCGATTTGCGTGATAACGTCGACACGTTGCGGGTGTTGCCGGTAGTGACCGCCAGCGGTAGCCAGGTGGCGCTGGGGGAATTGGCCGATATCGTCGTGACGGAAGGCCCACCGATGCTAAAAAGTGAAAACGCGCGCCTTTCCAGCTGGATCTACGTGGACTTGCGCGGGCGCGATCTGAAGTCCGCCGTGGATGAAATGCAAAAACGGGTGGAGGAGAAGGTGGTATTGCCGCAGGGCGTGTCTCTCTCCTGGTCCGGGCAGTTTGAATATCTGGAACGGGCGACCGCGACGCTCAAAATAGTCTTACCTGTCACGCTGATGATTATATTCGTCCTTTTATGGTTAACCTTCAGGCGGATATCAAATGTCCTGATAATAATGGGGACATTGCCTTTCGCGCTTATTGGGGGCGTGTGGTTACTGTGGCTGCTTGAATATAATTTGTCAGTGGCGGGGGCCGTTGGCTTTATCGCCCTTTCCGGGGTGGCGGCAGAATTCGGCGTAATTATGGTTCTTTATTTGAATCATGCGCTCGATAAATATCACAGGCTGGAGCCAGAAGGGGGAAATACGGTGCTGATGCGTGCGATCCACGAAGGTGCCGTTCTGCGCGTGCGTCCGAAGGTGATGACGGTCGCCACTATTATGGCGGGACTGCTGCCCATCATGTGGGGCAGTGGGAGTGGCTCAGAGGTGATGCAACGTATTGCCGCGCCGATGATTGGTGGCATGGTAACGGCACCGTTATTATCGATGTTAGTTATTCCCGCACTCTACAAATTGTTACATCAACGTTAAATATGTCAACTGCATGTGCTTATTCAGGCATGCAGTTTATGTATCCTCAGATTATTCCCAGGAACGGGATGGTAATTAGGAATAACACTCATGCTGTTAAGCGTTCATTCAAGTATTCTGTGTTAAGGTCTGCACCGAATACTAAATATGGTAATGGCATTGTGATTGTACGAATTAAATTCCCCCTGATTTTGTTGTTTATTATTGGGCAGTTATCGTTTGCGTCTGCGGTTAATGCAGACAGCAATACAGCGGATAAAGGCTGGTTCACCACCTTCACGGATAACGTGGCGCAAACATGGAACGAACCTGAGCATTACGATCTCTATATTCCGGCCATTACGTGGCATGCACGTTTTGCCTACGATAAAGAAAAAACTGACCGTTATAACGAGCGTCCGTGGGGGGCCGGCTTCGGTCAGTCTCGCTGGGATGAAAAAGGTAACTGGCATGGCCTGTACCTGATGGCGTTTAAGGACTCCTACAATAAATGGGAGCCTATTGGTGGCTACGGCTGGGAAAAAACCTGGCGTCCGTTATCAGACGACAACTTCCGTCTGGGGCTGGGCTATACGGCAGGGTTCACGGCGCGTGATAACTGGAAATACATTCCTGTTCCGGTACTGCTGCCGCTTGCCTCCATCGGCTATGGTCCGGCAACGTTTCAGATGACCTACATACCGGGTACCTATAACAACGGTAACGTTTACTTTGCCTGGATGCGGTTTCAGTTTTAACTGAATTTTTCTGCTAAATCGGCCAAAAAACGCACAGACATTGAAATGTAAAGGATAAAAATCGAACAGCGAAAATTAACGCGACTTTTGTCACTTTTTATCAAAGATCCGCTGGACAAAACGCCTCACAATTGTTGTACTGATACCCGACACAGCATTTGTGTCGTTTTTTAATGTAAAGGTAATTTTGATGTCTAAGATTAAAGGTAACGTTAAGTGGTTTAATGAGTCCAAAGGATTCGGTTTCATTACTCCTGAAGATGGCAGCAAAGACGTGTTCGTACACTTCTCTGCAATCCAGTCTAATGGTTTCAAAACTCTGGCTGAAGGTCAGCGCGTAGAGTTCGAAATCACTAACGGTGCCAAAGGCCCTTCTGCTGCTAACGTAATCGCTCTGTAATTCAGACGCGTCAGCAAGAATTTCAAAACCCGCTCAATGAGCGGGTTTTTTTCGTTCTGAATCAACCAATAAGATAGATCTTCAGGAAGCTGGCGACGATCGCGACGCTTAGCAATACCATACCCACGCCTGACAGAGTTTCTTTCATGCTATCACCCTCGTTCAATATTGAGCCAAGAGTGACAGAGAAAAATTAAGCCAACATTAAGGTTGCCGCGCTTAATGTCCGCTGGCGGAGGAAAATAACCAGAATGCGATCGCAGTCATCGCAAACGAGCCAAGCATGTTAACGGCAATGTTCGTCAGCGCCCAGCCCATCCGGCCTTCCTGAAACAGAAACACCACCTCCGCAGAGAAGGTAGAAAACGTTGTTAAGCCGCCGCAGAAACCAGTTGTAATCAGAACCTTCCACATAGGGTCGATGTTGGTCATGCGATTAAACCAGGCCAGCCCCATCCCAATAATAAACGCCCCGATCAGATTTGCCGCCAGTGTCCCCATCGGAATGGCCTGATGCAGGGGGTTAAACCGCATGCTTAAGAGCCACCGCACAACGCTACCCGTGCCTCCACCAATAAAAACGGCTATAAGTAGTTGTAACACTGTCAATACCTGCTATTTGCTGTGTAAGTGCGTCGAGTGTAACGCTGTTTTTAACCGGGAGACAATTATGTATGTTGCAGTAGGGCAGTTCGCGGTGACGCCGGACTGGAATGAAAACGCGGAAAAATGCGTCTCCCTGATGCATCAGGCGAAGCAAAAAGGGGCGTCGTTGCTGGTACTTCCCGAGGCGTTACTGGCCCGTGATGATGGCGATCCAGACCTGTCGGTAAAGTCTGCGCAAACGCTGGAAGGGGCGTTTCTGAAACGACTGCTGGCCGAAAGCGTTGGCAACACGCTCACCACCATCTTGACGGTCCATGTTCCGTCCTCGCCGGGGCGCGCGGTAAACACGCTGGTGGCGATACGTGAGGGTGCCATCGTCGCGAGTTACGCCAAACTTCATCTGTATGATGCGTTCAGCGTTCAGGAGTCGCGCCTGGTCGATCCGGGGAGTGTCATTCCGCCGTTGATTGAGGTGGCGGGTTTTAAGGTTGGCCTGATGACCTGCTACGATATCCGTTTTCCCGAGCTGGCGCTAAACCTGGCATTGCAGGGGGCCGAGGTGCTGGTTCTGCCCGCCGCGTGGGTCAAAGGACCGCTTAATGAGCATCACTGGGCGACGCTGCTGGCAGCACGCGCGCTGGATACCACCTGTTACGTAGTAGCCGCGGGTGAATGTGGTAACAAAAATATCGGGCAGAGCAGGGTTGTCGATCCGCTGGGGGTGACGGTTGCGGCGGCGGCAGAGACGCCTGCTTTATTGCTGACGGAGATAATTTCAGCCCGAATAGCGCTTGCGCGTCAGCAATTACCTGTTCTGCGCAACCGCAGGTTTGCGCCACCGCAATTAATGTGATGTTTTTTTCAACAATGCTTGATTCACCTTGTTACAGATTGCTATTGTGTGCACGCGCCAAATGACCGTTAATACGTTCAGGTTTTTTGGCGGAATGCAGCCTGTTTCATGTAAAGAAGGTATTTATGGGTGAGATTAGTATTACCAAACTGCTGGTGGTTGCCGCACTGGTCGTCCTGCTGTTCGGTACCAAGAAGTTACGCACGCTGGGTGGAGACCTGGGTGCTGCCATTAAGGGCTTTAAGAAAGCAATGAACGATGACGACGCGGCAGCAAAGAAAAGCGCCGAAGATGACATCACTGCGCAGAAGCTTTCACACAAAGAGTAATGGCAATGCTGCAAGGCTTGCATAAAAAAACCGGCTCACGAGGCCGGTTTTTTGTTTTACTGTAAATAAATTTTACAGCTTTATTTCACTTCTTCGCCCTTCGCCTGCATATCGGCGTGATAAGAGGAGCGAACAAACGGACCGCACGCGGCATGGGTAAAGCCCATCGCCATCGCTTCGGCTTTCATTTCATCGAACTCATCCGGGCTCACGTAACGCTGTACAGGCAGGTGGTGACGGCTTGGCTGGAGGTACTGGCCCAGCGTCAGCATGGTGACGCCGTGGCGGCGCAGATCGCGCATCACTTCAATGATCTCAGCGTTGGTTTCACCCAGGCCGACCATCAGGCCAGACTTGGTTGGAATATGCGGATGGGCTTCTTTAAAGCGTTCCAGCAGCTTCAGCGACCAGTTGTAGTCTGCACCGGGACGTACCTGACGGTAGATGCGCGGTACGTTCTCCAGGTTGTGGTTGAACACGTCTGGTGGCGTCGCGGTCAGGATATCAAGCGCGCGATCCATACGGCCACGGAAGTCCGGCACCAGCGTCTCAATCTTAATGTTCGGGCTTTTTTCGCGGATGGCGGTAATACAGTCAGCAAAATGCTGAGCACCGCCATCGCGCAGATCGTCACGGTCAACGGAGGTGATAACAACATAACGCAGCGCCATATCGGCAATCGTCTGCGCCAGTTTTTGCGGTTCGTTTGCGTCAGGCGCAACAGGACGGCCATGGGCAACGTCACAGAACGGACAGCGGCGGGTGCAGATGGCACCCAGAATCATAAATGTCGCGGTACCGTGATTGAAACATTCAGCAAGGTTAGGGCAGGAGGCCTCTTCACAGACAGAGTGAAGGCCATTTTTGCGCATCGCCGCTTTGATCCCCTGGATACGCGAAGAGTCGGCCGGAAGTTTGATTTTCATCCATTCCGGTTTTCTTAACAGCGCCTCGCGCTCTGTAGCCACGTTTTTAACCGGGATAAGGGCCATTTTATCGGCATCGCGGTATTTAACACCGCGTTCCATCACAATGGGTTTACTCATAGCGTGCGTGTTCCAGTTGCGAATATCGAAGGAAAGCGTTTCAATTCAAGGGAATGTTGTAATTATCAACTATTTTTGAACGAACGACAGGCAGTATATCATTTAAAGGGGCGATAAAGCAGCCTGCCAGGTCGCCAATTTGTAAAATAGTTGTTGTTTTGTGCCTTTTGCCCCGCTTGCGGCAGGGGCTTGTGCTGAAAGGCGGGATCAGAATGTCTGGCGGATCACGTTAATGACGTTTTCCAGCACCGGATCGCGCAGGCTTAGCTTGTTGTAATGCAGTGAGATTTCAACAGATTCCGTCGTAAGTTGACTCAATGGAATGCTCTCCAGCGGCCAGCACTTTTGAAGCAGAGTGAAGAGACGCACAGGCATAATACAGAGCAAATCGCTGCTGCCAATCAGGGCCGCGAGGGTAAACATATTGTAACTGCTGAAGCTGATCAGACGGTCCGGGAACAGTTCGTCAATACGCTGGCGCAGCGGATCCGGACCCTGCCCCTCGGACATAAAGGTTGCATGTTCGTAATGACGCAAATTTTCAGGCGTCAAAGCTGCGCCCAAAGCAGGATGATTCTGACGACAAACGAGCGCCAGAGAGTCGGTATAGAGAACGTTATGCCCTAATGCCCTGGCCGCGAAGCTGTTGCTATCGATGATCAGGTCCGTCTGGAATTGTGCCAGCTGAGTTTCCGGATCGTTAACGGGCACGTTGCGGATCAGCAGCTGTGGCGCATGCTGTTTAACAGCCTGGTAAATAGCGGGCATGACCAGAACGCCCACAGAGGGAGAGGTGCCTATGGTGATGGTTCGTTGCTTATCGTAACTGCCGGTGAGATCCAGCGCGCCCAGAATCGATTCCAGACCCTGGCTGATGTACTCATGCAGATGGGTGGCGTACGCGGTGGGGGTTACGCCCTGGCCTTTACGAATAAATAAGGGATCGGGAAATATCGCGCGCAATTTTTGAATTGACTGGCTAATAGCGGAGGGCGTGAGATTAAGAATTTTCGCAGCATTAACGATACCTTTGTGGACATATACCGCCTCAAAAATAGTCAATAAATTGAGATCAATATTACGTAAAGTCCGGAAAATTTGCGGCTTATCTTCGCCGCTGGTTTCATTCAGGCGTTTGGCTGGTAAATTAGTAGGCTCCACGCTCTTACTCCGTATCCATTCACAATATGAATGATAGTTGAATTTATTTATTATGCTTGCAGAGATTCGTAAAGTGTTTCGCAAGTTTCCCTTGTTTATCGAAAACAAGCAGTTGGATGATTATCACGCACGTTACACGATACCCGGTGATGGTACTATTAAGGTTCTAATTAATATGGGACGCTAATATATGGGCGACTCGAAAATATAGAATATGCGGTTTATTGTAAAGCGTAAATGCGGCAATTAAGCAGTGGCTGGTCAAATAACCGAACCACTGCCGGAAGTGTGTTAAGCAGCAATATATTCGTAGTCAGGATTGTTAAGCAGCGCTAAAAACTTCTTCAGAAGCACGGGGCGGATATTCTCAGGGGTGGCGGTATCGACCCACTGGCGCATTTGCGTCATTTCCATACCGGCATACCCGCATGGGTTGATCCGCTGGAAAGGGGTCAGATCCATATTGATATTCAGCGCCAGCCCGTGGAACGAGCAGCCTTTACGGATACGCAGCCCCAGCGAACAGATCTTCATCTCTCCAACATAGACGCCCGGGGCATCGGCGCGAGGGTGAGCATCGATACCGTACTCAGCGAGCGTGTTCACCACGGTTTGTTCCAGTAAGGTCACGAGCTCACGCACGCCCAGCTTTCTGCGTTTCAGGTTAAGCAGGACATACATTACCTGCTGGCCCGGGCCGTGGTAGGTTACCTGTCCACCGCGATCGCTCTGGATCACCGGGATATCACCCGTCATCAATAAATGTTCGGCTTTTCCTGCCTGGCCTTGAGTAAACACCGGCAGGTGTTCAACCAGCCAGATTTCATCAGGGGTAGTGTCATCGCGCATATCGGTAAAGTCATGCATAGCCTGAGAGACTGGCTCGTAAGGCTGTAGCCCAAGATGGCGGACAAGAATTTTATCCTGGTACAAAAGGACGTCTCCGAAGACAAGGGAGAATAGGTAACGGGGAGTATATCACAGCGGGGGAGTGGGTTACCCGGCAAACCGGGTAACCGCTGAGGGACTACAGCACCATACGAACAATTTCGATATTGCCGAGCTCTTCGTACAGCGTCTCAACCTGCTCAATGTGTGTCGCAGTGATGGTGATTGAGACCGAGTGGTAGTTACCTTTGCTGCTCGGTTTGACTGATGGAGAGTAGTCGCCCGGCGCATGGCGCTGTACCACTTCAACCACCTGATCAACCAGCTCAGGTTTCGCCAGACCCATTACTTTGTAAGTAAAAGGGGTAGGGAATTCAAGCAGTTCGTTAAGTTTGGTTTTCATGTCAGCTCCGGCGTGTGTGTAAAAAATAATAACTCCCGCCACGGGGCGGGAGTTTTACTGATACGTAGTATATGGGGATCAAAATCACACTTTCAAGTGTTCAATTTTTAACCAAACCAGTGATGGAACATCAGCTTAATGTAATCAATGATTTTGCCGAAGAAATTGCCTTCAGGAATTTCCTCCAGCACCACCAGCGGGCGCTGATCGATGGTTTTGCCATCCAGCTGGAAGTTGATAGTACCCACGACCTGATTCTTTTGCAGCGGGGCGTGCAGCTCGGTGGTATTCAGCACGTAGCTGGCTTTCAGATCTTTCATACGACCGCGTGGGATCGTCAGATAGAGATCTTTGTCCACGCCCAGGGAAGCGCGGTCGTTATCGCCAAACCAGACAGGTTCAGAGGCAAATTCTTTACCGGCTTTCAGCGGGTTCACGGTTTCGAAGAAGCGGAAGCCCCAGGTCAGCAGCTTTTTGCTTTCCGTTTCGCGGCCTTTAAACGTACGCCCCCCCATCACGGCAGAGATCAGACGCATCTGGCCTTCAGTGGCGGAGGCCACCAGGTTATAGCCGGCTTTATCGGTGTGGCCAGTTTTGATGCCGTCGACGTTCAGGCTGTTGTCCCACAGCAGGCCGTTACGGTTGGTCTGACGAATGCCGTTGAAGGTGAACTCTTTCTCTTTGTAGATAGAGTACTCGTTTGGCACATCGCGGATCAGCGCCTGACCGATCAGCGCCATGTCACGCGCGGAACTGTACTGACCTTCGGCGTCCAGGCCGTGAACGGTCTGGAAGTGGCTGTTTTTCAGGCCCAGGGCGGAGACGTAGCTGTTCATCAGGCCCACGAACGCGTCCTGGCTGCCCGCTGCAAAATCGGCCATGGCCACGCAGGCGTCGTTACCGGACTGCAAGTTGATGCCACGGATAAGCTGAGAGACCGGAACCTGCATGCCTGGCTTCAGGAACATCAGCGATGAACCTTTGAACACCGGGTTGCCGGTTGCCCACGCATCGTTACCGATGGTCACCAGGTCGGTTTCTTTGAATTTGCCTGCTTTCATGGCCTGGCCGATAACATAGCTGGTCATCATTTTGGTCAGGCTGGCCGGATCGCGGCGGGCATCGGCGTTCTGTTCTGCCAGAACTTTGCCGGAGTTGTAATCAATCAGGATGTAGGATTCCGCGTCGATCTGCGGAACGCCAGGGATCATGGTCTTGATGTTCAGGTCGTCCGCGTGAGCTGCGGAGAACGCAGCAGCGCAAAGGGCCGTGGTCAGCGCCATGCGCTGCACAAAACGAGCAGAAAAAGTGGTCTTCATGGTCAGAACTACGACATCCGTGATGGAATTAAAAAAAGTGCCTTACTATAGCAAATGCTATACGGGCAGGCATCCGACTTTCATCATGAGAGTGTTAACGTGCTTTACACAAACTGACATTTCGGATACCACCGAATAATTATTTTGCAACAGCGATAAACGACTGGAGCTGCGCCTCGCTCTGCAAACGCTGTTGCAGGGACGCTGCCTGCGATTTGCTGGCAAATGGACCCATCTGGATACGCCATACCGCACCGTTTTGCTCAACGCGGCCTGGCACGCCAAACTGCTTGCTTAAACGCTGCTGATATTGCTCTGCACGGGTCCGATCGCTGACGGCGCCAACCTGAACCACGTAGCTGCCGCTCGCCGTCGCAGGCGCCGCCGTCTGCGTAGCAGCAGGCGCGGTCACCGGGGCGGGTTGTGTAGCGGGTGCAGCAGCGACGGGCGCTGGGGCAGGTTCATTTGATTCAATCACGCCCGGCGCTAACGTGGTGGGTGCGCCAAGGAAACCACTGCTTTTCACCGGGGCGCCTGTCGCGTCTTCACTTTGCAGCGTATCGTTGCTGATAGCGCGCACTTCACCCTGCGGCTGTGCGGGCTCTGCCGGCGTTGAAGCGCCCCCCATACCACCGCTCAGATCCGGGCGAGCGGGCAGGGCATAGGTCTGTTTCGCGACCGTGGTACAGGCCGTGCCCGGGCCAGACAGTGAACCATCCTGCGCCACGATAATCGGGTCGATACGCACTCTAGTATTGTTTGAGGTGTTCAGACGGTCGGCCGCCGCACGGGACAGGGAGATCACGCGATCGGTGCCGTAAGGACCGCGATCGTTGATACGCACCACGATCATTCGGCCATTCGCCAGGTTAGTGATGCGTGCATAGCTCGGGACAGGCAACGTCGGGTGTGCCGCCGTGATCTGCATCGGATCGAAGGTTTCACCCGACGCGGTCAGATTGCTGCCGGGCTCAGCGTCATAGATGGCAGCAAAGCCAGCCTGGCTGAAACGGGAAGGATCCTGAACGATTTTATAGCTTTTACCGTCGCGCTGATAATCCTGATTCACGCTGGCGTTCAGCGGTTCATAAACGGGATCGGCACCGCTAATCTCAACAATCGGGCCATTACAGACCGCAGGCTGCGGCGGCGCGACGGTTGCCTGTTGCTGACCATCATCACTTGTACAGGCGGCAAGTAAACTTGCTGCGATGCAGATCCCCAGCCACTGCTTACGCATTGCGATCCCCTTATTTTTATACGCTTTTGGACAACATTTTCCTGTGGGTATGGATCGACATGACGATACCAAACCCGGCCATCAACACGATCAGTGCCGAGCCCCCGTAACTCACCAGCGGCAGCGGTACGCCAACAACCGGCAGAATACCACTCACCATACCAATATTTACGAAGACATAAACGAACAAAATCAACATTAATCCGCCTGCCATCACGCGACCAAAGGTGGTTTGCGCGCGCGCGGCGATCCACAAACCTCGCATGATCAGCAGCACGTAGAGTGCAAGCAGCACCAGGATGCCAACCAGCCCTAACTCCTCAGCCAGAACGGCAAAGATAAAGTCGGTGTGGCGTTCCGGTAAAAATTCGAGCTGCGACTGCGTACCGTGCAGCCAGCCTTTACCGCGCAGGCCGCCGGAGCCAATCGCAATCTTCGACTGAATAATATGATAGCCTGCGCCCAGCGGATCGGTCTCGGGATCGAGCAGCATCATAACGCGCTGACGCTGGTAATCATGCATCAGGAAGAACCAGAGGATAGGGATAAACGCGGCAACCAGCACCACGGCGATACCGATCAGACGCCAGCTCAGGCCGGACAGGAAAAGGACGAACAGGCCGGAGAGGGCGATAAGAATAGAAGTACCGAGGTCCGGCTGTGCGGCCACGAGCAGCGTCGGCAGGAAAATCAGCACCAGCGCAATGGCGGTATTTTTCAACGACGGCGGGCAGACGTCGCGGTTAATAAAGCGCGCCACCATCAGCGGGACGGCGATTTTGGCGATTTCCGACGGCTGGAAGCGAACAATCCCCAGATCCAGCCAGCGCTGTGCCCCCTTCGAGATGGCGCCGAAAGCATCTACTGCCACCAACAAAATGATACAGAAAATATAGAGATAGGGCGCCCAGCCCTCGTACACGCGCGGCGGTATTTGCGCCATCACCACCATAATGACCAGACCCATGGCGATCTGGCCGATTTTACGCTCCATCATGCCGATATCCTGGCCGCTGGCGCTCCAGATAACGAGGGCGCTATAGACCAGCAGAGCCAGCAGGATCAGCAGCATGGCAGGGTCGATGTGGATCTTGTCCCACAGCGATTTTTTATTCGGATTATCCGTCATGATTATTGGTCCTCCGCCGCAGCGGCTGCCGGGTTTTCAGCTGGCAGTTCGGTGTTGTTGTCACCCAGCATGATGTGGTCGAGGATTTGACGCATGATGGTACCCACCGCCGGGCCTGCGCCGCCGTTCTCCAGAATCATCGCCACCGCAACCTGCGGGTTATCATAAGGGGCAAACGCCGTCATGAGCTTGTGGTCACGCAGACGTTCGGCAATTTTATGTGCGTTATAGGTTTCATTCGCTTTCAGACCGAAGACCTGAGCCGTACCTGATTTCGCGGCTACCTTATACGGTGCGCCAGCGAAATATTTGTGCGCCGTCCCGTTAGGGCGGTTGGCTACACCGTACATGCCGTCTTTCGCGATTTCCCAGTAGCCGGAATGAATGTCACCCACCGGCGGCTCGTGCGGCTGTATCCACGGCACTTTTTTGCCGTCTTCAACGGTGCTTTGCAGCAGGTGCGGCACTTTCACGACGCCATCGTTGATGAGGATCATCATCGCCTTGTTCATTTGCAGCGGCGTTGCCGTCCAGTAGCCCTGGCCGATCCCCACCGGAATGGTGTCACCCTGATACCAGGGTTTTTTAAAGCGCTTCAGCTTCCATTCGCGGGTTGGCATGTTGCCGGAACGCTCTTCCGCCAAATCTATACCGGTGTAATGCCCGTAGCCGAACTTGCTCATCCATTCAGACAGACGGTCAATACCCATGTCGTAGGCGACCTGATAGAAGAAGGTGTCCGCCGACTCCTCCAGTGATTTGGTCACGTTCAGATGGCCGTGGCCCCATTTTTTCCAGTCGCGGTAGCGTTTCTCAGAGCCAGGCAACTGCCACCAGCCGGGGTCAAACAGACTGGTATTACGGGTAATGACGCCCGCGCTCAGCGCAGACACGGCGACATACGGTTTAACCGTTGAAGCTGGAGGATAAACCCCCTGCGTCGCGCGGTTCACCAGCGGCGTGTTTGGATCGTTGAGCAGGCCGGAGTAATCCTTGCTGGAGATGCCATCCACGAAGAGGTTCGGATCGTAGCTTGGCATGGAAACCATCGCCAGAATGCCGCCGGTACGCGGGTCGGTCACGATAACCGCCGCACGGCTACCCGCCAGCAGCGTCTCGATATACTGCTGTAGCTTCAGGTCGAGCGTCAGATAGACGTCATGTCCCGCCTGCGGGGGAACCTCTTTCAGCTGACGGATCACGCGGCCACGGTTGTTAACTTCAACCTCTTCATACCCGGTCTGACCGTGCAGCACATCTTCGTAATAACGTTCGATCCCCAGCTTGCCAATATCATGGGTTGCGGCGTAGTTAGCCAGCTTGCCGTCTTTATCAAGGCGTTCGACGTCTTTATCGTTGATTTTGGAGACGTAACCAATGACGTGCGTCAGCGCGGAGCCGTAAGGATAGTAGCGGCGTTTATAGCCTTTCACTTCCACACCGGGGAAACGGTACTGGTTAACGGCAAAACGGGCGACCTGCACTTCCGTCAGGTTGGTTTTTACCGGAATGGAGGTGAAGCGGTGAGAACGTGCGCGCTCTTTTTTGAACGCAGCGATATCGTCATCAGTCAGGTCGACAACGCTTCTCAGCGCGTTCAGGGTATCCTGCACGTTATCCACTTTCTCGGGCATCATCTCTATCTGGTAGATGGTGCGATTAAGCGCCAGCGGCGTGCCGTTACGATCGTAGATAATGCCGCGGCTGGGCGCGATGGGCACCAGCTTGATACGGTTTTCGTTTGAGCGGGTCTGGTAATCGGTATAGCGGACAATTTGCAGATTATAGAGGTTGGCGATCAGCACGCCGGTAAGCAGCAAAATCCCCGTAAAGGCGACCAGCGCCCGGCGCACAAACAGCGCGGACTCAGCCGTATAGTCGCGAAAAGAATTCTGTAGTTTCATCCGCTGCTTAAATTACCCTGGTCAGTCATTACTCGCGGTGATAAGGGTGGTTGGTAGTGATGCTCCATGCGCGATACAAACTTTCTGCCACGAGAACCCGCACAAGCGGGTGGGGCAGCGTCAGCGCCGAGAGTGACCAACTTTGTTCTGCTGCCGCTTTGCAGGCGGGAGATAACCCCTCTGGTCCGCCAATCAACAGACTGACGTCCCGACCATCCTGCTTCCAGCGCTCCAGTTCGTGCGCCAGCTGCGGCGTATCCCAGGGTTTGCCCGGGATATCGAGGGTCACGATGCGGTTTTTGCCTGCGGCAGCCAGCATCAGCTCTCCCTCTTTATCGAGAATACGTTTGATATCTGCGTTCTTGCCGCGCTTTCCTGCTGGGATCTCCACCAGTTCGAACGGCATATCTTTTGGGAAACGACGCAGATACTCAGTAAAACCGGTTTGTACCCAGTCCGGCATTTTGGTGCCGACGGCGACCAGTTGCAACTTCACGCATTAACCCCAGAGTTTTTCCAGCTCATACAGGCGACGGCTCTCTTCCTGCATGACATGGACAATCACATCGCCGAGATCGACAACCACCCAGTCAGCGGTCGCTTCACCTTCAACGCCCAGCGGAAGCAGCCCTGCCGCGCGCGATTCCTGAACAACATGGTCAGCAATCGAAACAACGTGACGAGTTGAGGTCCCGGTGCAGATGATCATGCAGTCGGTGATGCTGGATTTACCCTTAACGTCGATAGCGATGATGTCCTGACCTTTCAGGTCATCAATTTTGTCGATAACAAAATCCTGGAGTGCTTTACCCTGCAAGTTTTCCCCCTGGGTGAATGAGATTGTACAACTATGAATTCGTGGTCAGTCAGTATACCTGAACTGACGCCAGTCGCGGGACAAATGTCACCGCCCGGCTTTTGAAGGCGGGTATCATCCCACCCTCCGCCTGAGATTGCATCGCCATTTTTGTAAAACAATTTCTGTAAAGCAGCGATCGGCGGGAAAGTCTGGCAGCGGAGGATATCAGTATGGCTTAGCCTGTCAAGGCAGGATAATCATTAACGGACAATTTCGCCGGCGATGCTCAGGCATCTGTACTTTTCTGATACAGACCGTGCGCATGGATATAGGCCAGCACGGGCGAGGGGAGGAGATCGTCACAGTCTAAACCCTGCTGGAGACGCTCGCGGATGAGGGTTGCGGAAATATCAAACCACGGCGTTTCAGCGAGATAAATTTTCCCGGCGGGGAGACTGTGCAGGTCTTCTATATTGTCCGTCAGATGCGCGTCAAGCCACTGCTGATGCTGTGCGTCGCGCATGGTCAGCGGGTAGCCCGGACGGCGGCAGACCAGCAGATGACTGTTTTCCAGAATGGTTTCGTACTGGTACCAGCTGGGAAAGTTGAGCAAGGAATCCTGGCCGATGATAAACGCCAGCGGTTTCATGGGCCCTTGCTCAGCGCGCCACTCCCGCAGCGTTTGCGATGTCCAGGAAGGGGTATCCCTGCGCAGTTCACGCTCATCCAGCGTGAAGAGAGGCTTATCGGCGATAGCCAGCGCGAGCATCGCTTTACGCTGCTCGCTGGTTGCTTCTGGCTGAGGACGGTGCGGCGGAACATTGTTGGGCATGATGATTACCCGCTGCAACCCAATCAAATTCGCGAGGATTTCTACCGGCTTAAGATGCCCATAGTGTACCGGGTCGAAGGTCCCGCCATACATTGCCTGTAAAGAATGCATATCACCCATCGATAAATACGTCTGCCAGCGCCTTATGGCAGAGCAGCAAAGAGAGGCTCTCCAGCTCCGCCCAGACAGACTGGCCGTAATCCTGTTTTAACGTCAGTTCGGCGCGCATCAGAAGTTGTACTGCCTGACGCAACTGCTCCTGGCTCAGGCGGTTTATCGCCTCCGTGGTCATCGCCCGACGGTTTTGCCAGACGCGATGTTTGTCGAATAAGGCGCGCAGGGGCGTGTGTGCTGACTGGCGTTTAAGGTTGTTCAGCAGCAGTAATTCGCGCTGGAGCGTACGGAGCAGGATGACCGGCTCACTCCCTTCCAGGCGCAGCTGTTGCAGGATGTGCAGAGCACGCTTACTTTTCGCCGACAGCAGCGCATCAACCCAGTGGAAGGGGGTAAAGTGCGCGGCATCATTCACCGCCTGTTCCACGCGCGGCAGCGTCAGCTTACCATCGGGCCACAGCAGGGCGAGCCTGTCCAGCGCCTGCGCCAGTGCCAGAAGGTTGCCTTCGTAGCAGTAGCACAGGAGCTGACTGGCGGCCTCATCCAGCTGCAAATTGTGCTGCTTTGCTCGCGCGGCAACCCATTTTGGCAGATGCGCCTGCTCTGGCGTCTGGCAGGTGACCAGCACCGCACTGGGGGCTAGCCGGGTAAACCAGGCCGCGTTTTCCTGCGCTTTTGTGAGTTTGTTGCCGCGTACGATAAGCAGCAGATCGCCGTGTAACAAACTCACCAGCATAGCCAGCTGTTCATTGATGGCAGCGTTAGGACCATTCTCCGGCAGCAGGATCTGGATTGTCTGACGAGAGGCAAACAGGCTCATGGCCTGACAAAGCGAGAAGATAGCGTTCCAGTCGGTACTGTTATCGATCTGGAACGTATGATGCTCATCGAAACCCTGTGCGGCTGCCGCATGGCGAACCGCATCAAGGCTTTCCTGAAGTAACAGGGGGTCATTGCCGAGTAGCAGATAGGCCGCGCGCAGCCCTTCGTTGAGCTGCGCGCGGAGTTGTTCAGGATACAACCTGATCATCAGTTACCCAGAGACGTTGGCATATCCGGCGTGCGGGCATCCGGTGTTTCGATGACGTCAGCGCCTTTTTTCGTCGACGCGGCAATGGTAGGCAGCTTACGGATCAGCTGCTCCGCAGCCTTATCGTACATCTCTTTGATGATAATCTGCTCTTCGGCGTCTTTCGCCAGCGCCGTCTGCGGGTTATCGAAGAACGAACGGTAGACTTTGGTACTGATAGGGTAAATATCTTTACCCGGTATCAGAACAGCCGCGCTAACGGTCAGCACCATCTGATATTCCGCCGTCCGCCCATCCTGGAAAATTGACGCAGTGTCTTTTGCCAGCGTTGATTTCAGGACGCGAAGCGAAGGAACATCCTGACGCAGGGTTCCCTTCTCGATCAGCTCAACATCGTTCAAACGCAGCTGGTTACGAATGGCCCGGCTCAGCGGTCCGTTCGGATCGGATGAGTCGAAGATCATTGTTTTCATCTGAGCAGGCACTGCCGTGGTGTTGCGCAGGTGCCAGCCGCAGCCAGCGGTGACCAGCACCGCCAGAGATAAGAGTATTGTTGCCAGTTGTCGCACGTTTCCTCCCGCGCTTAGCCAACGACCAGATTCAGCAGTTTACCAGGTACGTAGATCACTTTACGTACGGTAACGCCCTCAAGGTATTTCGCGACCAGATGCTCCTGGCCTGCGCGCTCGCGAACCTGTTCTTCGGTTGCGTCGACCGCGACGGTAATTTTACCGCGCACTTTACCGTTAACCTGCACCACCACCAGCGTGGTGTTTTCCACCATAGCGGATTCATCCGCCACTGGCCACGGCGCGTTGTCGATATCGCCTTCGCCTTTCAGCTCCTGCCACAGGGTGAAGCTAACGTGCGGCGTGAACGGGTTAAGCATGCGAACGACCGCCAGCAGCGCTTCACGCATTAAGGCGCGATCCTGCTCGCCGTCCTGCGGGGCTTTCGCCAGCTTGTTCATCAGTTCCATAATAGCCGCAATTGCGGTATTGAAGGTCTGACGACGACCAATATCATCGGTGACTTTCGCAATGGTTTTATGAACATCACGACGCAGCGCCTGCTGATCTTCGCTCAGTGCAGCCACGTTCAGCGCTGGCGCATCACCCTGAGAGGTGTGCTCGTACACCAGTTTCCAGACGCGTTTCAGGAAGCGGTTTGCCCCTTCAACGCCGGATTCCTGCCATTCCAGCGTCATATCTGCCGGGGAGGCGAACATCATGAACAGACGCACGGTGTCAGCGCCGTAACGCTCAACCATTACCTGCGGGTCGATACCGTTATTTTTCGACTTGGACATCTTGCTCATGCCGGTATACACCAGTTCATGACCTTCGGCGTCTTTCGCCTTCACGATACGGCCTTTCTCGTCGCGCTCCACAATCGCATCAACCGGAGAAACCCAGTTACGCTCGCCGTTCGCGCCAACGTAGTAGAACGCATCTGCCAGCACCATACCCTGACACAGCAGCTGTTTTGCCGGCTCGTCGGAGTTGACGAGGCCTGCGTCACGCATCAGTTTGTGGAAGAAGCGGAAGTAGAGCAGGTGCATGATGGCGTGTTCAATGCCACCGATGTAGATGTCTACCGGCAGCCAGTAGTTTGCTGCATCGGAATCCAGCATGCCTTCTTTGTACTGCGGGCAGGTGTAGCGCGCATAGTACCAGGAGGATTCCATAAAGGTGTCGAAGGTGTCGGTTTCACGCAGCGCTGGCTGACCGTTGACGGTGGTTTTCGCCCACTCAGGATCGGCTTTGATCGGGCTGGTGATGCCGTCCATGACCACGTCTTCCGGCAGGATCACCGGCAGCTGATCTTCCGGTGTTGGCATCACGGTGCCATCTTCCCGAGTCACCATTGGGATTGGCGCACCCCAGTAACGCTGACGGGAAACGCCCCAGTCGCGCAGACGGTAGTTCACTTTACGCTCGCCCACGCCCAGGGAGGCCAGCTTGTCGGCGATGGCGTTGAAGCCTTCTTCGAAGCTCAGGCCGCTGAACTCACCGGAGTTAAACAGGGTGCCTTTTTCAGTCAGCGCTTGCTCAGAGAGATCGGGCTCAGAGCCGTCAGCAGCAAGAATAACAGGCTTGATGGTCAGGCCGTATTTGGTGGCAAATTCGTAGTCGCGCTGGTCGTGACCCGGCACGGCCATCACTGCGCCTGTGCCGTATTCCATCAGTACGAAGTTGGCGGCCCAGACAGGGATCGCTTCGCCCGTCAGCGGGTGAATGGCTTTAAAGCCGGTATCAACGCCTTTTTTCTCCATCGTCGCCATGTCGGCTTCGGCCACTTTAGTATTGCGGCATTCGTCGATGAAGGTCGCCAGTTCCGGATTGTTTTCTGCCGCTTTCTGCGCCAGCGGGTGACCTGCGGCCACGGCCAGGTAGGTCGCGCCCATGAAGGTGTCCGGACGGGTGGTATAGACGGTCAGGGTCTGGTCGTAGTTCTCAACGTTGAAGGTAATTTCCACACCTTCGGAACGGCCGATCCAGTTGCGCTGCATGGTCTTAACGGTATCTGGCCAGTGGTCCAGATTATCCAGATCGTTCAGCAGTTCGTCAGCGTAGGCGGTGATTTTGATAAACCACTGCGGAATCTCTTTACGCTCTACTTTGGTGTCGCAGCGCCAGCAGCAGCCGTCGATAACCTGCTCGTTCGCGAGAACGGTCTGGTCATTCGGGCACCAGTTAACGGCAGAGGTCTTCTTGTACACCAGGCCTTTTTTATACAGCTCGGTGAAGAATTTCTGCTCCCAGCGGTAGTATTCCGGGGTACAGGTTGCCAGCTCGCGGCTCCAGTCATAGCCAAAGCCCAGCATTTTCAGCTGGTTTTTCATGTACGCAATGTTGTCGTACGTCCACGGAGCCGGTGCCGTGTTGTTTTTCACCGCCGCGCCTTCAGCAGGCAGGCCGAACGCATCCCAGCCGATTGGCTGAAGAACGTTTTTGCCCAGCATACGCTGGTAGCGCGCAATCACGTCACCGATGGTGTAGTTACGCACGTGGCCCATGTGTAGTCGACCAGAAGGATAGGGAAGCATCGACAGGCAGTAATACTTCTCTTTGCTCTCGTCTTCGGTTACTTCAAAGGTGCGCTTCTCGTCCCAGTGTTGCTGGACTTTTGATTCTATCTCTTCCGGGCGGTATTGCTCTTGCATGGCAGCCAGTGGTCCTGTGTTCAATACAGCTACAAATGTAGCCAATGGATGTGGTAATTCAGATCCGCATAGCATAGCCCAAACGCCCGCGTCAAAACAGCCTTTCACGCAAATGCACTTTGCAGGAATTTACCGGGTCTGTGCTTCACCTGACAAAGCGGCGGCGAAATAAGGTCTATTATTAGAGACAGTTACTTACCCGGGAGGCAAAATGATGAACAAGGTTGCTCAATTTTACCGTGAACTGGTAGCGACTCTGACGGAACGGCTGCGTAACGGCGAGCGTGATATCGACGCGCTGGTCGAACAGGCACGCGCACGCGTGACGCAAACGGGTGAGTTAACGCGAACCGAAGTGGAAGAGGTGACGCGCGCCGTGCGCCGTGACCTGGAGGAGTTTGCGCGAAGCTATGAAGAGAGCCAGGACGAGATCGCCGACAGCGTTTTTATGCGGGTCATCAAAGAGAGCCTGTGGCAGGAGCTGGCGGATATTACCGATAAAACTCAGCTGGAATGGCGTGAGGTGTTTCAGGATTTAAACCACCACGGTGTCTATCACAGCGGCGAAGTAGTGGGGTTGGGGAACCTGGTGTGTGAGAAGTGCCACCATCATATCGCCGTTTATACGCCGGAGGTGTTGTCGCTGTGTCCGAAGTGCGGGCACGACCAGTTCCAGCGTCGGCCATTTGAGCCGTAGGTAAAAGCAAAACTGTTTGCACCCTCTCCCTGTGGGAGAGGGGCGGGGTGAGGGCATCAGGCCGCAGAATAATAAGCCAGCCGCTCCGCCAGTAAATCCACAAACGCTTCCCGATCGATATCCACCATTACCGTGGTATTCGGCTTGTTTCCCGTCAATGAGTAATAGTCCACCACCGTCATTCCCTGGGTATATTTCCCCTGTGTTTCCACACCAACCCAACGCTCGACCGTGGTAAACATTTCCGGCTTCAGCAGCCAGGCGATGGTGCATGGGTCATGCAGCGGGGCGCCGTGGAAGCCCCACTTCTCGGCTTTGTGATACTCCATAAAGAAGTCGAGCAGCTCGGCCACGGTCGTTGCAACCGGGTTGCCCACGGCGCGGAAGCGTTCAATATCGTCTGTCATAATCTGTGCCCGATGCGTCACGTCCAGCCCCGCCATCACAATCGGCAGGCCCGACTGGAAGACGATTTCCGCGGCTTCCGGGTCAACGAAGATGTTGAACTCTGCTGCTGGCGTCCAGTTCCCCAGCCCCATTGCCCCGCCCATGATGACGATACGGGCGATGTTGCTGTGCAGTTCAGGATGGCTGTTCAGCAGCAGCGCTACGTTGGTCTGCGGGCCGGTCGCCACCAACGTCACGGGCTCTGCGCTCTCACGCAGCACCTTCGCCATGAGCTCGACGGCAGTGCAGTTTTGCGGTGTGAAATTCGGCTCCGGTAGCGCCGGGCCATCCAGCCCACTTTCACCGTGAACATTATCCGCAATGATCAGCTCGCGCATCAGTGGCTTAACGGCGCCACCTGCGACCGGAATATCGGTGCGTTTCAGCAGCGTCAACATGCGCAACACGTTTCGCAAGGTTTTATCCGGCGTCTGGTTCCCGGCGGAGGAGGTGACAGCTTTTACGTCCAGTTCAGGGGAAGCAAGAGCAAGGACGAGTGCGATCGCGTCATCATGACCCGGATCGCAGTCGAGAATAATTGGCTGTGCCATAGCGTTCTCCATTCTCAGCATTATTTGTGACAAGGTTAACGCTGCGATGTGACGCCGAATAGAAAAAGAGATCTAAAGCGTGAAGCAGTGCGCAATCCGCAGATTGCGCACTAAAAAGATTAATGCAGGATTTTGGCGAGGAAGTCTTTTGCACGTTCAGATTTAGGATTTGCGAAGAACTCTTCTTTTGGTGAGTCTTCAACAATTTTCCCTTCATCCATGAAGATCACGCGGTTGGCCACTTTACGGGCGAAGCCCATTTCGTGCGTCACCACCATCATGGTCATCCCTTCGTGCGCCAGCTCCACCATGACGTCCAGCACTTCGTTGATCATCTCAGGGTCGAGCGCGGACGTCGGCTCATCAAACAGCATTGCCACCGGATCCATGCACAGCGCACGCGCGATTGCCACACGCTGCTGTTGGCCGCCCGAAAGCTGGGCCGGGAACTTATTCGCATGCGCAGACAGCCCGACGCGTTCCAGCAGCTTCAGCCCCTTTTCGCGCGCCGCTTTTTTGTCGCGCTTCAGCACTTTGACCTGCGCCAGCGTCAGGTTCTCAATGATGGACAGGTGAGGGAACAGCTCAAAATGCTGGAACACCATCCCTACGTGGGAGCGAAGCTGGGCAAGGTTGGTTTTGCGGTCATTTACTTTGGTGCCGTTAACGACAATCTCGCCCTGCTGGACAGGTTCCAGCCCATTAACGGTTTTGATAAGCGTGGACTTACCGGAACCGGACGGGCCGCATACCACTACCACATCGCCTTTTTTTACTTCTGTTGAGCAGTCGGTCAGCACCTGAAAGTGCCCATACCATTTAGAAACATTTTTCAGGGAAATCATTATACCGTCCTTTTCTTCAGCCAGCTGACCAACAGCGATGCGCTTAAACTAATCACAAAATAGACCCCGCCCGCGAAGAGGATCATCTCAACCTGCGTTCCGTCACGTTCGCCAATGGTGGAGGCGGTACGGAAGAAGTCTGCCAGACTCAGCACGTAGACCAGGGAGGTATCCTGGAACAGGACGATGCCCTGCGTCAGCAGCAGCGGAACCATGGCGCGAAACGCCTGCGGCAGAATAATGAGCTTCATGGACTGCCAGTGCGTCATACCGAGCGCCAGCGCAGCGCTGGACTGCCCGCGAGAGATACTCTGAATACCTGCGCGGATGATCTCTGAGTAGTAGGCGGCTTCAAACATGGAAAACGCCACCATGGCAGAGATCAGGCGGATATCGGTCTTTGGCGACAGTCCCAGTACGTTCTGTAAAAAGCCGGGAACAATCAGATAAAACCACAGCAGCACCATGACCAGTGGAATGGAGCGGAATACGTTAACGTAAGCCGTGGCAAACCAGGCGAGCGGCTTAAAGCTCGACAGGCGCATCACTGCCAGCAGGGTGCCCCAGACGATACCGACGATAATGGCGATAACGGTGATCTTTAAGGTGATTGCCAGTCCATCCAGCAGATAGGGCATGGAGGGAACAATGGAACTCCAGTCAAAATCGTACATTTATTTGCCCCCCAGATTGCCCGGCAGGCGTACTTTGCGTTCAACCAGGTTCATCACCAGCATGATGAAAGCGTTAATCAGAACATAGGCGAGCGTGATCGCCGTGAAGGATTCCCAGGCGTGAGCGGAGTAATCCAGCAGTTTGCCCGCCTGTGCCGCCATATCCACCAGACCGATGGTTGAGGCGATAGCCGAGTTTTTTACCAGGTTCATCATCTCGGACGTCATCGGCGGAACGATGACGCGGTAAGCGTTAGGCAGCAGTACGTAACGGTAGGCCTGGGGCAGAGTCAGGCCCATTGCCAGTGCCGCATTCTTTTGCCCGCGCGGCAGTGACTGTATGGCGGCACGTACCTGCTCGCAGACGCGCGCAGCGGTGAACAGCCCCAGACACAGCATAGAGGAGACAAAAAATTGTACGTTAGGATCCAGCTCGGCCTTAAACCACATGCCGAGATCTTCCGGCAGCAGTTCCGGGATCACCAGATACCAGGTAAAGAACTGCACGATCAGCGGAACGTTACGGAACAGTTCCACATAGAGCGTGCCAATCGAAGAGAGAAAACGGTTAGGGACGGTACGCAGAATACCGAACAGCGAACCGACAAGAAACGCGATAATCCACGCCGTTATCGATAACGCAACGGTAACCTGAAAGCCGCTCCACAGCCAGCCGAGATAGGTGGTGTTGCCGAACGGGGCTTGTTGCAGAAAGATGCCCCAGTTCCAGTCAATTGACATAGTAAACTCCAGAAAAAAAAGGGTAGCAGCGCTACCCTCGAAGATTGGTGAGAAGCTCAATTTTTGCGCTGAGTGGGGAACGACCACTCAACGTATGTCTGTCCATGCTTCCCGACAATCGAGAGGGCAGGAGATCCCGCCCCTGTCGTTCTAATTAGTTAAGAGCTTTGTCGTTTGGTGATTTGAACAGCGCTTTCATGTCGTCAGACAGTTCAAAGTTCATGTTCAGGTTTTTTGGTGGAATTGGGTTCTTGAACCATTTGTCGAACCATTTTGCCGCTTCGCCGGAGGTTTGCGCCTGAGCGATGGTGTCATCGATCAGTTTCTTGAAGTCCTCGTCACCTTTACGCAGCATACAGCCGTAGGCTTCTTTCGACTGGGCGGTACCGACGATTTCCCAGTTGTCTGGTTTCTTCGCTTTCGCGCGTTCGCCCGCCAGCAGGGCGTCATCCATCATAAACGCGACAGCACGGCCGCTTTCCAGGGTACGGAAGGAGTCGCCATGGTCTTTCGCGCTGATGATGCGCATGTCCATTTTCTTCTCGTCGTTCAGCTTGTGCAGCAGCACTTCGGACGTGGTACCGGAGGTCACGACAACCGCTTTGCCTTTCAGGTCAGCAAAATCTTTGATGTCGCCGCCTTTCTTCGTCAGCAGGCGGGTGCCCACAACGAAGATGGTGTCCGAGAAAGCGGCCTGTTTCTGACGCTCAAGGTTGTTGGTGGTTGAGCCACATTCAAAATCAAATGTGCCGTTTTGCAGCAGAGGAATACGGTTTTGTGAAGTGATGGGGATCAGCTTCACTTGCAGGTCAGGTTTGTTCAGCTTTTTCTTCACGGCTTCAACGATGGCGTTGGAGTAATCCTGTGAATAGCCCACGACTTTTTGCGTGTTGTCGTAGTAAGAGAACGGGACAGAAGATTCACGGTGGCCGACCACGATCACGCCGTTTTTGGCAATCTTGTCGAGAGTGCTTCCTGCTGCCGGAGCGTCTTCAGCGTGGACAACCCCCGCAGACATTCCCATAACCAGCATTGCTGTGGCCAGTTTACGTAATTGCATACCCAACTCCTTTCTTATCAGCGCCAGTGACGCATAGATACCCATTGTGATGTTGTTATATCTCGCGCAATGCGAGTGCAGTGTTATGCAAGCTTGTTAACATTTAGTCTGGCTTAATGTAAAGATTTTGCTGCGTTATTGTTTATTTTTGCGAAGCGCGCCGCACCATTCAGAGGCAATAATCCCTCGTTGCACCGTTTCGGTGCTACCGATGATCTACGCTGGTGCGACAAAGTTGCACGTTAAGCCAGACAGCGTTGATATGAATAAACAAAGCAACAGGCGTGCCAGAATTGAAGTTTGGGAGGAAATTGTCGGGTGGGGGCGGCGGAGAGTAGGCCGGGTAAGGCGTAGCCGCCACCCGGCAACAGAAGGTAAGGTTATTTACGACGCTGACGCAGGCTCATCAGTACTGCGCCAAAGCCGAAGAGCAAGGTCAAAATCCACAGCGGCCAGTTCCCGGTGCGCGCGTAAGGCGTAAGCCCGGTAGTTGGCGTGACGTTAGTAGTCAGCACCTCACGGGTAAATTGCGGGATCATGGCCTGGATTTCACCCTGCGGACCAATCACGGCGGTAATGCCGTTATTGGTGCTGCGCAGCAACGGACGCGCCAGCTCCAGAGAACGCATTCGCGCCATCTGGAAGTGCTGCCACGGGCCAATCGATTTACCGAACCACGCATCGTTTGAGATGGTCAGCAGATAGTCGGTGTCCGGGCGGAAATTATCGCGCACCTGCTCGCCGAGGATAATCTCGTAGCAAATGGCGGCCGTCAGGGCAAAACCGTGCGCATGCAGCTGCGGCTGAACGTAAGGGCCCCGGCTGAATGAGGACATCGGCAAATCAAAGAACGGTGCCAGTGGGCGCAGAATAGACTCCAGCGGAACAAATTCGCCAAACGGTACAAGGTGGTTTTTGTTGTAGCGATTGGTGGAGGTATAGCTGTATTCGCTGTCCTTACCGAGCGTAATGATCGTGTTGTACGTGTCATAGCGGTTCTGCTGATTGAGACGCGCATCCACAATTCCGGTGATCAGCGTACTGCCGCGCGCGCGCAGCAGATCATCCATCATCTTCAGGAAGGGCTGCTGATTGATCTCCAGGTCCGGGATCGCAGACTCAGGCCAGATGATGAGCTGCGATTTGCCCATCACCTTTTCAGTGGCGTTGGCGTAGATTTTCAGCGTGTTCAGCAGCTGATTCTCATCCCATTTCAGGGACTGTGGGATATCGCCCTGGACCAGAGAAACCTGCGTGGCGCGCGCGGGCTCCAGCGTAAACCACTGGATATAACGCAGCGGGAAGGGCAGGGCAAACAGGATCAACGCGGCAACCAGCGGCTTCCAGTTACGTGTCACCAGAGCCAGCACCAGCAGGCCGCTGACCGCCATGAGCAGGAAGTTGATCGCCTCCACGCCCATGACCGGGGCCAGGCCTTTCAGCGGGCCGTCTACCTGGCTATAGCCGAACTGCAACCACGGGAAGCCGGTCAGTACCCAGCCGCGCAGAAATTCGGTGATTTGCCAGACAACGGGTGCCGCTATCGCCACGCGCAGCCAGGTCGTTTTTGGCCACAGGCGAGACAGGATGCCCGCGAACAGGCCGGTGTAGAGTGAGAGATAGGCGGCGAGCAGCACAACCAGGAAGACGTTAACCGGCCCCGGCATTCCGCCAAATTGCGCGATACTGACGTAGACCCAGTTGATACCAGAGCCGAACAGCCCCAGCCCCCAGAAGTAGCCAATGGCCGCGGCCTGTACCGGACGACGGTTCAGGGTAAGACCCTGTAGCCCCATCAGGGAGAGAATAGCGGCCGGCCAGATATCGTAAGGAGAAAAAGCCAGCGTACCGCTGGCTCCGAGTAACAGCGCCAGCAGCAAACGGACGCGCTGGCGTTCAAAGAGTGGGGCAAATGCCATTTACATTAATCTTCCAGTTTTGGCACCGGTGAGTCGTCCGGCATTCTGACGTGAACCTGAATAATACGTCGGCTGTCAGCCATTGCGACCTTGAACTGGTAACCATCGATGTCAACGGTTTCACCGCGGGCCGGAAGATGGCCGAAGGCCTGCATCACCAGACCACCAATGGTGTCCACTTCTTCATCGCTGAAGCTGGTGCCAAAGGTATCGTTGAAGTCTTCAATGGAGGCCAGCGCGCGCACGGTCCAGGTGTGGCGGCTCAGCTGACGGAAGTCGATATCCTCTTCTTCGTCATACTCATCTTCGATTTCGCCCACGATCAGCTCAAGGATGTCTTCGATTGTGACCAGACCGGAAACGCCACCAAATTCATCAATAACAATCGCCATGTGATAGCGCTGGGAGCGAAACTCCTTCAGCATCCGATCCACACGTTTACTTTCCGGCACAACCACGGCCGGGCGTAACACCTTTTCCATACTGAAGGCTTCGGCATCGCTGCGCATAAACGGCAGCAGATCTTTCGCCATCAAAATCCCTTCAATGTGATCTTTGTCTTCGCTGATGACCGGGAAACGTGAGTGAGCCGATTCGATAATCACATCGAGGCACTCGTCCAGCGTCTGGTTGCGTTTCAGGGTAATCATCTGCGAGCGGGGGATCATGATGTCGCGGACGCGCTGGTCGGCGATGTCCATCACCCCTTCGAGCATTTCGCGCGTATCTTCGTCGATAAGGTCGTTCTGCCCGGAATCACGAATCAGCTCCAGCAGTTCATCACGGTTTTTCGGTTCGCCGTGGAAAAGCTGGTTCAGAATGAGGGAGAAAAATCCCTTTTTAGTGGTTGTCGTGTCGCTACTGTGTGAATTGTCGTCGCTCATGGCGTTTGTTAAGGGTTCTCTTGTTAGTTCAATGTTAACCGCCGCGCTATGTCCCTGCGCGGCGGCATGGTAGTCAGTGACTGACTATTCTTTCTCGGCAATGTACGGATCCTCATAGCCCAGAGCAAGCATTATCTCTGTCTCGAGGGATTCCATCTCTTCCGCTTCGTCATCTTCAATATGGTCGTAACCCAGAAGATGCAGGCTACCGTGCACCACCATGTGTGCCCAGTGCGCTTCCAGCGGCTTTTGCTGCTCTTTGGCTTCCTGCTCAACCACCTGACGGCAGATGATCAGATCGCCCAGCAGCGGCATCTCAATGCCCGGAGGGGCTTCGAACGGGAAAGAGAGCACGTTGGTCGGCTTATCTTTCCCGCGGTAGGTCAGGTTGAGCTCATGGCTTTCTGCTTCATCCACCAGGCGAATCGTGACCTCTGATTCTTCCTGAAACTGGGGGATAACGGCATCCAGCCATTTCTGAAACTGTGCCTCTTCTGGCATGCCGGAATTATCATCACAGGCCAGCTGTAAATCGAGGATCACCTGACTCATTTCTGTTCATGCTCCTGCGCTTCGCGCTTACGTTCTGCGGCCAGTTCGGCCCTGCGCTTCTGATCTGCCTCTTCCCAGGCCTCATAAGCGTTAACGATACGCGCGACGACCGGATGGCGTACCACGTCTTCACTGTGGAAGAAGTTAAAGCTGATTTCCTCTACCTCGGCCAGGACTTCGATGGCGTGACGCAGACCCGATTTGGTGTTACGCGGCAGGTCAATCTGGGTGACGTCACCGGTGATAACCGCTTTCGAGTTAAAGCCAATACGCGTCAGGAACATCTTCATCTGTTCGATGGTGGTGTTCTGGCTCTCATCCAGAATGATGAACGCGTCGTTAAGCGTACGGCCACGCATGTAGGCCAGCGGAGCAACTTCAATCACGTTACGCTCGATGAGCTTTTCAACTTTCTCGAAGCCGAGCATTTCGAACAGCGCGTCATACAGCGGGCGCAGGTAGGGATCTACTTTCTGACTCAAATCGCCCGGCAGGAAGCCCAGTTTTTCACCGGCTTCAACAGCAGGGCGGGTCAGCAGGATACGGCGGATCTCCTGACGCTCGAGCGCATCGACCGCAGCGGCAACGGCCAGATAGGTTTTACCCGTACCCGCCGGGCCTACGCCGAAGGTGATGTCGTGGTCGAGAATGTTGGCGATGTACTGCGCCTGGTTCGGGGTACGAGGCTTAATCACGCCGCGTTTAGTTTTGATGTTGATGGCTTTGCCATAGTCCGGCACGCTTTCCGCGCTCTGCTCAAGCACGCGCGCCTCTTTAATGGCCAGGTGGATCTGTTCAGGTTCAATATCCTGGATCTCACCGCGCATCGGGGCGGTATCAACATACAGGCTGCGGAGAATATCTGCCGCGGCGTTGACGCAGATTGGGCGTCCGGTGAGTTTGAAATGGTTATCGCGACGATTGATTTCGATACCCAGACGTCGCTCCAGTTGTTTGATATTGTCATCAAACGGCCCGCACAGGCTCAGCAGGCGAGCGTTGTCTGCGGGCTCAAGGCTAATTTCACGCGTATCTATGTTCAAACTGTTCCTCTTTAATTGGTTAACTGACCTGTGGCCACACGGCGTAATAAAACGGTCATTACCGAAATTATTCACGCCACAGAATAAAGGCGCAAGCGTTGCGGTAGATATTGGGGGTGATGAGAGGAAATACAAGGCCTGCCGGACAGGCAGGCCAGAAGGATCAAGGCTGGTAAATACCTACGCCAGAGTCGTTGACTTTGCGGGTGCGAGAGATAACGGATTCCGGCGTCTCGGCAATACGCAGACCCATTTCGTCCTCAGTGCGTACCACCTTCCCGCGCAGCGAGTTCGTGAGTACTTCGACAATCTCGACGTCCACAAACTTACCGATCATGTCCGGGGTGCCTTCAAAATTCACCACGCGGTTATTTTCGGTTCGACCAGACAGTTCCATGACGCTCTTACGGGAGGTGCCTTCCACCAGAATACGCTGGACAGTGCCGAGCATACGACGACTCCAGGCGTTGGCCTGCTGGTTGATACGCTCCTGTAGAATATACAGACGCTGCTTTTTCTCTTCTTCCGGCACATCGTCAACCATATCGGCCGCAGGGGTGCCCGGGCGCGCAGAGAAGATAAAGCTGTAGCTGACGTCGAAATTCACCTCGCCGATGAGCTTCATGGTGCGCTCAAAGTCATCAGCGGTTTCGCCAGGGAAGCCGACGATAAAGTCGGAGCTAATCTGGATATCCGGGCGCGCTTCACGCAGCTTGCGGATGGTGGACTTATACTCGAGCACCGTATGTGGACGACCCATCAGGTTCAGCACGCGGTCAGAACCGCACTGGATCGGCAGATGCAGGAAGCTCACCAGCTCTGGCGTATCGCGATAGACGTCAATAATGTCGTCGGTAAATTCCATCGGATGGCTGGTGGTAAAGCGAATGCGGTCGATGCCGTCAATCGCCGCCACCAGACGCAGCAGTTCAGCAAAGCTGCCGATGGTGCCGTCGTAGTTTTCCCCGCGCCAGGCGTTCACGTTCTGACCCAGCAGGTTCACTTCACGAACGCCCTGCGCGGCAAGCTGCGCGATTTCAAACAGAATATCGTCTGCCGGGCGGCTCACTTCTTCACCGCGGGTGTAAGGCACCACGCAGTAAGTACAGTATTTGTTGCAGCCTTCCATGATGGAGACGAAGGCGGTCGGGCCATCAGCGCGCGGCTCAGGCAGACGGTCAAATTTCTCGATCTCCGGGAAGCTCACGTCAACCACCGGGCTACGGCTGCCGCGAACCTGATTAATCATCTCTGGCAGGCGGTGCAGGGTCTGAGGGCCAAAAACGATATCCACATAGGGGGCTCTCTGGCGGATCAGCTTACCTTCCTGCGATGCGACGCAGCCACCCACGCCAATAATCAGGTCCGGATTTTTCCGTTTGAGAAGCTTCCAGCGGCCTAACACATGAAAAACTTTTTCCTGTGCTTTTTCACGAATTGAACAGGTGTTCAGCAGCAGCACATCGGCTTCTTTCGCATTTTCAGTCAGCTGGTATCCGTGGGTGGTATCCAGCAGATCGGCCATCTTCGATGAATCGTATTCGTTCATCTGACAGCCCCAGGTTTTTATATGGAGTTTTTTAGTCATCGACTTGCTCAGCTCAGGATTGCAAGCCGCGTATTGTAATGCTTTGGTGCGGTTGTGACCAGTATGAAGGTTGTCAACCTCAGGGCCGCAAAAATCCGGTAAACTTAAGGTATTCTCCAATAAGGAATAGTGACCATGACACTCCTGAAAACCGAAGTTGCCGTTGTTGGCGGCGGTATGGTCGGCGGCGCGCTGGCGCTGGGGCTGGCGCAGCAGGGATTTGACGTAACCGTTATTGAACAGGCGGCTCCGCCGGCATTCGATCCTGCCAGCCAACCGGACGTGCGTATTTCCGCCATCAGCGCGGCCTCTGTTGATCTGCTTCGCGGGCTGGGCGTCTGGGAGGCGGTGCTGGCGATGCGCGCGCACCCATACAGCCGTCTTGAAACCTGGGAGTGGGAAAATGCTCACGTGTCGTTTGATGCCGCCGAGCTGAAACTGCCGCGCCTGGGCTATATGGTGGAAAACAACGTGCTCCAGCAGGCACTCTGGCAGGCGCTGGAGGCGCACCCGAAGGTGACGCTGCGCGTTCCGGACTCGCTGAAAGCCCTGCATCGTCATGATGGCGGGTATCTCCTGACGCTGGATAACGACGATGAGCTGGCCGTGAAGCTGGTGGTGGGGGCGGATGGCGCGAACTCGCAGGTCAGGCAGATGGCAGGCATTGGGATCCATGCCTGGCAGTACCAGCAGTCCTGCATGCTGATCACCGTGCAGTCAGAAAACGCGCCGGGCGAAAGCACCTGGCAGCATTTTACGCCGAACGGCCCGCATGCATTCTTACCGCTGTTTGATAACTGGGCTTCGCTGGTGTGGTACGACAAACCGGCGCGCATTCGACAGTTGCAGGGGCTGTCCATGGATCAGTTGCAGCGCGAAATTCGCCAGCACTTCCCGAGTCGTCTGGGTAACGTGACCCCGGTTGCCGCCGGCGCATTCCCGCTGATGCGACGCCATGCGTTACAGTATGCCCGTGAAGGACTGGTGCTGGTGGGAGATGCGGCGCACACCATTCATCCGCTGGCGGGGCAGGGGGTGAATCTGGGATACCGTGACGTCGATGCGTTACTGGATGTGCTGGGTAACGCTCGCGCCCACGCGGAAGCCTGGGCCAGCCATCAGGTACTGAAGCGCTACCAGACGCGCCGTATGGCGGATAACTTCATTATGCAGTCGGGGATGGATCTGTTCTATGCCGGGTTCAGCAATGATGTTGGTCCTGTGCGTATAGTGCGCAATATTGGATTGATGGCGGCGGAGCGTGCCGGTGGGCTGAAGCGTCAGGCCCTGAAATACGCCCTCGGACTCTGATCTTTATTCCCTCTCCCCGTGGGAGAGGGCATCAGGCCGCACTATTCTGAACAACAAAAAAGCCCGCAGAGCGGGCTTGTTTGTTTTAAGTGGCTGGGGTGCAGGGATTCGAACCCCGGAATGCTGGTATCAGAAACCAGAGCCTTACCGCTTGGCGACACCCCAATTGCGTTAAACAAACTGCTTAACGACTTTAAAGTGGCTGGGGTACGAGGATTCGAACCTCGGAATGCCGGAATCAGAATCCGGTGCCTTACCGCTTGGCGATACCCCAACAATGTTCAGTTTACCGAATCGTATTCGATAACATAAATATGGTGGCTACGACGGGATTCGAACCTGTGACCCCATCATTATGAGTGATGTGCTCTAACCAACTGAGCTACGTAGCCAGTACTGCAATCTTCGATGGCTGGGGTACCTGGATTCGAACCAGGGAATGCCGGTATCAAAAACCGGTGCCTTACCGCTTGGCGATACCCCAATACCGCGGAGAACCGCATAATCGAAGAAATATGGCTGGGGTACCTGGATTCGAACCAGGGAATGCCGGTATCAAAAACCGGTGCCTTACCGCTTGGCGATACCCCATCCGTGCAACGCTTACCTGGGAATGGTGCGGGAGGCGAGACTTGAACTCGCACACCTTGCGGCGCCAGAACCTAAATCTGGTGCGTCTACCAATTTCGCCACTCCCGCAAAAAAGATGGTGGCTACGACGGGATTCGAACCTGTGACCCCATCATTATGAGTGATGTGCTCTAACCAACTGAGCTACGTAGCCATCTTTTTTTCGCGTTACCTTATCGGCGTTGCGGGGCGCATTATGCGTATAGACCCTTGCAGCGTCAACACCTTTTTCAATGAAAATAGCCGGAATGTGACTGTTTGGTTAGGTTGCGAACAGCGAGGCCGAATATTCGACAATTATTGGTTATTAATCGATTTTATGCGGAGAAAAGAGAGACAAAAAAATCAGGCCCCGGAGGGCCTGATGATACTCTGAACATTATTTATAGGCAGACTGGTGAACGCCCACCGCGCGTCCTGACGGATCGTTCATCGCTTTGAATGATTCATCCCATTCAATGGCTTTGGCAGAAGAGCAGGCGACCGATGGGCCACCCGGTACGCACTCTGCTGCGCTTGGAACCGGGAACAGCTCCTCAAAGATCTCACGGTACAAATACGCTTCTTTCGAGGCTGGCGTGTTGTACGGGAAACGGAAGCTCGCAGTTTCCAGTTGTTGATCAGAAACCTGTTTCGCCGCCACCTCTTTCAGGGTGTCGATCCAGCTGTAACCCACGCCATCCGAGAACTGCTCTTTCTGACGCCACGCCACGCTCGCCGGCAGGTAGGATTCAAAACATTCTCGCAGGATATGTTTCTCCATTTTGCCGTTGCCGCACATTTTGTCCTGCGGGTTGATGCGCATCGCCACATCAAGGAATTTCTTATCGAGGAACGGCACGCGGGCTTCCACACCCCAGGCGGACATCGCTTTGTTGGCGCGCGCGCAGTCAAACATGTGCAGCGCCTGTAGCTTACGCACCGTTTCTTCATGCAGCTCTTTGGCGTTTGGCGCTTTGTGGAAATAGAGGTAACCGCCAAATACTTCGTCAGAACCCTCGCCGGAGAGCACCATCTTGATGCCCATCGCTTTGATCTTCCGCGACATCAAATACATCGGCGTGGAGGCGCGAATGGTGGTCACATCATAGGTTTCAATGTGATAGATCACATCGCGGATCGCATCCAGACCTTCCTGTACGGTGAAGTGAATTTCATGGTGCACCGTGCCGAGATGATTTGCCACTTCCTGGGCGGCTTTCAGGTCAGGTGCCCCTTCCAGACCCACGGCAAAGGAGTGCAGCTGCGGCCACCAGGCTTCAGAGCGCTCCTGATCTTCCACGCGACGTGCGGCGAATTTCTTGGTGATCGCGGAGATCACGGAGGAGTCCAGACCGCCGGAGAGCAGTACGCCGTAAGGTACGTCTGACATCAGGTGGCTTTTCACTGACTCTTCCAGGGCCTGACGCAGTTCGGCTTTGTCCGTCACGTTGTCTTTCACCGCCTCATAATCAAACCAGTCGCGCTGGTAGTACGGGCGGATCTCGCCGTCTTTACTCCACAGGTAGCTACCTGCCGGGAACTCTTTGATGGTGCGGCACACCGGCACCAGGGCTTTCATCTCTGAGGCAACGTAGAAGTTGCCGTGCTCATCGTGTCCCATGTACAGCGGGATAATACCGATATGGTCGCGGCCAATCAGGTAAGCGTCTTTTTCGCTGTCGTACAGCGCGAAGGCGAACATACCTTGCAGATCGTCGAGGAACTCCGGGCCTTTCTCCTGATACAGCGCCAGGATCACTTCGCAGTCTGAGCCGGTCTGAAACGCGTAGCGATCGCCGTACTCGGCGCGCAGCGCCTGATGGTTGTAAATTTCACCGTTAACAGCCAGCGCGTGCGTTTTTTTCTCGTTATACAGCGGCTGTGCGCCAGCGTTGACATCAACAATGGAGAGACGTTCGTGAGCCAGAATCGCTTTATCGCTGGCGTATACGCCTGACCAGTCCGGACCGCGATGGCGCATCAGGCGGGACAATTCGAGTGCTTTTTTACGCAGTTCGCCCGCGTCAGTTTTAATATCCAGTACGCCAAAAATAGAACACATAACCTTCTCCGTTAACCCTGTTGCGTTGTGATGTTGCTTGCTTATGAAAATGCCGCAAAAGGGGGAGGGGGCGCAAGCGTTTTACCGATGAAAACGTAAAAAGTGCAATGGCGATTGCCGAATCTTAAAAAAAGAGTATGTCTTAAGCAATTCTATTGATGATTTCTCAATGAAGGGCTGGTTTCGTTAGATGAAGTGATGTTTTCAGACGGCAGAAATGAAAAACCACGCCTTTAGGCGTGGTTCTGAATCAAATAACGTCGATTTCGTCGACAGAAGGGTAAATCCAGCTTGGCCGGAACGGCATCGTATCAATGTCATCAAGCTGTGAAACGCCAGAAAGCACCAGGATGGTTTCAAGCCCCGCCTGGAAGCCAGCCAGAATATCGGTACGCAGGTTGTCGCCCACGATGACGGTTTCTTCTGAGTGTGCCTGCATCGTATTCAGTGCGGCGCGGATGATCCACGGGCTCGGTTTACCGACAACAAACGGCTTACGACCCGAGATTTTTTCGATACCGGCGCACAGCGCACCGCAGGCGGGATAAAAACCACGACCGTGCGTGTCCGGGTTGGTGGCGATAAAACGCGCACCGTTGGCGACAAAGTAGGCTGCCTTATGCATCATCTCCCAGTTAAAGGAGCGCGTTTCGCCCACGATGACAAAGTCCGGGTTCACGTCGGTGATGGTGAAGCCCGCTTTATACAGCTCGTGGATCAGCGCACCTTCACCAACCACATAGGCTTTTTTGCCTTCCTGACGCTTCAGGAAATCCGCGGTCGCCATCGCAGAGGTATAGAACACGCTGTCCGGGACGTTGACGCCTGCGGTAGCAAAGCGGTTTGCCAGATCCTGACCAGTCTGTGAAGGGTAGTTCGTGAGAAGAACCAGTGGCATTCCTTTGTCGATGATGCGGTGAAGAAACTCCGCAGCACCCGGCACGGCAACGTTGTCGTGCATCAGCACGCCGTCGATATCACAAATTACATTCTTAATGGTCATGGACAATCCGACATCAAAAAAAGAAGGCGTTACTATAAGGTCCGATCAGGATTCCAGCAAATGTTGCAGCAGGATCCCGTTGAGCATGGCACGTTTTACCAGGGCGAATGCGCCAATTGCCGAGCGGTGATCGAGCGTAGATCGCACCACCGGCAAATTCTGGCGAAATGCCTTCAGCGCCTGGGTATTGATGCAGCCTTCAATGGCGGGCAGTAACACTTTTTCGGCTTCAACGATCTCGCCGGCAATCACCACTTTCTGCGGATTAAACAGGTTGATGGCAATGGCGATGGTCTTACCCAGGTGGCGTCCTACCTGTTCGATCACTTCGCAGGCCAGCGCATCGCCTTTGTTTGCCGCTTTGCAGATGGCGCCGATCTTACAATCGTCCAGCGTGACGCGGCTCTGGTAACCCTGCTCCAGCAGATGGCGAACGCGATGTTCAATGGCGGCATTGGCGGCAACGGTTTCAAGACAGCCAAAGTTACCGCAGTGGCAGCGCTCGCCAAGCGGTTCCACCTGGATATGACCAATCTCGCCTACGTTACCGTTACGGCCAATAAAAATGCGGCCATTCGAGATGATGCCCGCACCTGTACCACGGTGAACGCGCACCAGAATAGAGTCTTCGCAGTCCTGGCTCGCACCAAAGTAGTGCTCCGCCAGCGCCAGCGAGCGAATATCGTGACCAACAAAGCAGGTCAGCTTGAAGCGCTTTTCCAGCGCCTCAACCAGCCCCCAGTTCTCTACCTTAATATGCGGCATGTAGCGAATAACGCCGCTTTCCGGGTCAACCAGGCCGGGCAAAATCACCGAGATGGCGATGAGTTCACGGATCTTGCGCTGACAGCTTTCGATGAAATGCGCAATGGTATTCAGCAACGCGTGTTCAAGCGTCTCCTGCGTGCGCTCAGGAAGGGGGTAGTGTTCTTCGGCAATGGCCTTGCTGCTCAGATCGTAGAGCGTAAGCGTGGTGTCATGACGTCCTAAGCGAACGCCAATGGCCTGAAAATTGCGGGTTTCCGTGACGATGGAAATCGCGCGGCGGCCCCCGGTGGAGGCCTGCTGATCGACTTCTTTGATCAGGCCGCGCTCAATGAGCTGACGTGTAATTTTTGTCACGCTGGCGGGAGCAAGCTGGCTTTGTTCGGCTATCTGAATGCGTGAGATTGGCCCGTGCTGGTCAATCAGGCGATAAACCGCCGCGCTGTTAAGTTGTTTAACGAGATCGACATTACCGATTTGAGCTTGTCCGCCTGGTGTCATACTTTTACTTACTCAGTGACGACCTCGTTACCATTAACGATGGTCTTAATAATTTTATAATCGTGTGTGAACGCCGTCAGGTTTGCAACCATACCTGGCGCAATACCGCCGAGCTGTTTATCGACGCCAATGGCGCGCGCCGGATAAAGCGTGGCCATGCGCAGCACTTCCTCAAGCGCGATGCCGCAATGTTCAACGAGGTTACGTACCCCTTCGATCATCGTCAGAGAAGAACCGCTCAGCGTGCCGTTCTCATCCACACACAGTCCATTCCGGTAGTATATTGTTTTACCAGCAAAAATGAACTGGTCAATATTCGCCCCTGCCGGAGCGGTAGCATCCGTCACAAGGCAGAGCTTGTCGCCTTTCAGGCGTTTGGCGTTGCGGATGTTGGTGTAATCGACATGCAAGCCGTCGGCGATAATGCCGCAGTAGACGTCTGGTTCATCCAGAATGGCGCCAACCAGTCCCGGTTCGCGGCCAGTAATATAGGGCATCGCGTTATAAAGGTGTGTGGCAAACGTAATGCCTGCGCGGAAACCGGCCTTCGCCTCTTTCAGCGTCGCGTTCGAATGGCCCGCAGACACCACAATCCCGGCGGCGGCCAGTTTGCTGATAACGTCCGTGCCGGTCATTTCCGGGGCCAGCGTTACTTTGGTGATCACATCGGCATTGGCGCACATGTAATCCACCAGCTCGGCATCCGGTTTGCGCACGTAGTTTGGGTTATGGGTGCCTTTCTTGACCATATTCAGCCATGGTCCTTCCAGGTGCAGGCCCAGCGCCTGATTCGGATGTTTTGCCAGGTATTCGCGCATGACGCGGATACCCTGTTTCATCAGGTCATCGCTGCTGGTGATCAGCGTTGGCAGATAGCTGGTGCAGCCCGATTTCTCGTTGGCTTTTTGCATGATTTCCAGCGTTTCAACCGATACCGCCTCTGCGGTATCGTTAAACTGGACACCGCCGCAGCCGTTAAGCTGTACGTCGATGAAACCGGGGGAGATTACTGCTCCATTGAGGGAACGCTGTTCGATCTCCGGCGGCAGTTCCGCCAGCGGGCAAACACGTTCAATCAGGCCATTGGCGATTACAATCGCATGGTCATCCAGAATTTCATGGCCGGTATAAATCCGACCGTGGGTTAAAGCGTACATATCGACCCCCGGTTAAAAAAAGCGACCGCCTCGGATAAAAGAGGCGGTTATTCAATTACAGACCTTTGATGTTCTCAGCTTCCAGCTCGTTGAAGTATTTCAGCGTTTTCACTTTCAGCTCCATGGTGGACGGTTCGTCACACACGACAACCGCTTTTGGATGCAGCTGTAAGCAGCTGATCGTCCACATATGGTTCACGTTGCCTTCAACGGCAGCCTGAAGCGCTTGCGCTTTCACCGCGCCCAGCACCAGAATCATCACTTCTTCGGCATCCAGCAGCGTGCCCACGCCTACGGTCAGCGCGTATTTAGGCACCTGATTGACGTCGCCGTCAAAGAAGCGGGAGTTAGCCACGCGCGTATCATGGGTCAGCGTTTTAATACGGGTACGGGAAGCCAGTGAAGATGCCGGTTCGTTGAACGCGATATGACCATCTTTGCCTACGCCGCCCATAAACAGGTGGATTTTACCGTAGGAACGGATTTTTTCTTCATACTGACGGCATTCTGCGTCAATATCAGGCGCGTTTCCATTCAGCAGGTTAATGTTTTCAGCCGGAATATCAACGTGATCGAAGAAATTACGGTGCATAAAGCTGTGGTAACTTTCCGGATGTTCCTTCGGCAGGCCGACATATTCGTCCATGTTGAAGGTCACAACGTGTTTAAAGCTAACCTGGCCCGCTTTGTGCATTTCAACCAGAGCTTTATACGCGGTCAGGGGCGTGCCACCGGTTGGAAGACCGAGAACGAAAGGACGATCGGCTGTTGGTTTGAACGCGTTGATGCGGTTAACGATATGACGAGCAGCCCATTTTCCGACTTGTTCAGCTGTTGCCAGGGGAATCAGTCTCATTATTCACCTCTAAAGTTTAAGTAAAAGTGGGCGGATGATTAGTGCAACCTGAACTAAGCGTAACCTGGAACCTTTCAGGCCGGATCAATCCGTCTTGATTTTTTGAATGATAAAATAAGTTTTCGTCGTTAGCCAGTGAAAGGGAGGGTTTAATACGATATTTGGTGACAATAATCACAAAAAATAGGTGTTTAATTTGCGATACGAATTAATTTTTCACACACTCACACTGCCAGTGAATCATCAACTGTATCTATCGTTCGTGACACAATAAAAACATAGTTTATGCGCGAGTCTTAACAAAGGGTCTCGTAGGGGGAATAGGATGAATATTTTAGGTTTTTTCCAGCGCCTCGGTAGGGCTTTGCAGCTCCCTATCGCCGTGCTACCGGTTGCAGCGTTGCTGCTGCGATTCGGGCAACCCGATCTTCTTAACGTGCCGTTTATCGCCCAGGCAGGCGGCGCAATTTTTGACAACCTGGCGCTGATTTTCGCCATCGGTGTGGCGTCAAGCTGGTCAAAAGACAGCGCTGGTGCCGCGGCACTGGCAGGGGCTGTCGGTTACTTCATCCTCACGAAAGCGATGGTAACCATCAACCCTGAAATCAATATGGGTGTGCTGGCAGGTATCATTACCGGCCTGGTGGGTGGCGCCGTGTACAACCGTTGGGCAGGTATCAAACTTCCTGACTTCCTGAGCTTCTTCGGCGGTAAACGTTTTGTGCCGATTGCGACGGGCTTTTTCTGTCTGATCCTCGCCGCCATCTTTGGCTACGTTTGGCCACCGGTGCAGCATGCTATCCATGCGGGTGGCGAGTGGATCGTGTCTGCGGGCGCAATGGGCGCGGGCATCTTCGGTTTCATTAACCGTCTGCTGATCCCAACCGGTCTGCATCAGGTACTGAACACCATCGCCTGGTTCCAGATTGGTGAGTTCACCAACGCGGCCGGCGCGGTATTCCACGGTGATATCAACCGCTTCTACGCAGGCGACGGCACCGCGGGCATGTTCATGTCTGGCTTCTTCCCAATCATGATGTTTGGTCTGCCTGGCGCGGCGCTGGCAATGTACCTGGCTGCGCCGAAAGCGCGTCGCTCAATGGTTGGCGGGATGCTGCTGTCCGTTGCGATCACCGCCTTCCTGACCGGCGTGACCGAGCCACTGGAATTCCTGTTCATGTTCCTGGCACCGCTGCTGTATCTGATGCACGCGATCCTGACCGGTATCAGCCTGTTCGTCGCCACCCTTCTGGGTATCCATGCTGGCTTCTCCTTCTCCGCAGGCGCCATCGACTATGTGTTGATGTACAACCTGCCGGCGGCAAGCAGCAACGTCTGGATCCTGATGGTGATGGGCCTGATCTTCTTCGTTATCTACTTCGTTCTGTTCAGCGCGGTTATTCGTATGTTTAACCTGAAGACGCCGGGCCGCGAAGATACGAAAGATGATGTTGTGACCAGTGAAGCCAACAGCAATACCGAAGAGGGTTTAACCCAGCTGGCAACCAACTACATTGCCGCTGTGGGTGGCACCGACAACCTGAAAGCGATCGATGCCTGTATTACCCGTCTGCGTCTGACCGTAGGTGACTCCGCGCGCGTGAGCGATGCAATGTGCAAACGCCTGGGTGCGTCTGGTGTGGTGAAACTGAACAAACAAACCATCCAGGTTATCGTGGGTGCGAAAGCCGAATCTATCGGCGATGAAATGAAAAAAGTGGTTGCCCGTGGGCCGGTCGCTGCCGCCTCAACGGATAACGCGCCAGTGGCTGACGCGCCGGTTGCAAAACCGCAGGCTGTGCCAAACGCGGTGACCATCGCTGCGCTGGTTTCTCCGGTGACAGGTGACGTTGTTGCGCTTGAGCAGGTGCCTGACGAAGCGTTCGCCAGCAAAGCGGTCGGTGACGGCGTGGCGGTGAAACCAACGGACAAAACCGTGGTCTCTCCGGCTGCCGGTACTATCGTGAAAATCTTCAACACCAACCACGCGTTCTGCCTGGAAACGGAAAAAGGCGCGGAGATCGTTGTCCATATGGGTATCGATACCGTTGCGCTGAACGGTCAGGGCTTTACTCGTCTGGTGGAAGAGGGTGCTGAAGTGGCGGCAGGTCAGCCGATTCTGGAAATGGATCTGGACTTCCTGAACGCCAACGCGCGCTCCATGATAAGCCCGGTCGTGTGCAGCAACATCGACGACTTCAGCGGTCTGGTGATCCAGGCGCAGGGGCAGGTGGTTGCAGGCCAGACGCCACTGTATGAGATTAAAGGCAAGTAATCGCTCCTGAGTAGAGTTATGCCTTTAGCGGCGGGGGATATCCTCCGCCGCTTTTTTTTGCAGCAATTGCCCCCATTATTTTCTTCCGGGACGTTTTAAGGGTTGTCACTACGTCCGGCTTATAAGATCATATGCCGTTATACGTTGTTTACGCTTTGAGGAATCCACGATGAGTGAGGCAGAAGCCCGCCCGAGTAACTTTATTCGTCAGATCATCGATGAAGATCTGGCCAGTGGTAAGCACACCACAGTCCACACGCGTTTCCCGCCGGAGCCAAATGGCTACCTGCACATTGGTCACGCCAAATCGATCTGCCTGAACTTTGGTATTGCGCAAGATTACCAGGGGCAGTGCAACCTGCGTTTCGATGACACCAACCCAGTAAAAGAAGACATCGAATACGTTGAGTCGATTAAAAACGACGTGCAATGGCTGGGCTTCAACTGGTCTGGCGATATCTGCTACTCCTCAGACTATTTCGATCAGCTGTATGCCTATGCGGTTGAACTGATTAACAAAGGTCTGGCATACGTCGACGAATTGTCTGGTGACGAAATCCGTGAATACCGCGGTACGCTGACTCAGCCTGGTAAAAACAGCCCGTTCCGCGATCGTAGCGTGGAAGAGAACCTGGCGCTGTTTGAAAAAATGCGTGCCGGTGGCTTCGAAGAAGGTAAAGCGTGTCTGCGTGCCAAAATCGATATGGCGTCTCCGTTCATCGTGATGCGCGATCCGGTGCTGTACCGCATTAAGTTCGCTGAACACCACCAGACCGGTAACAAGTGGTGCATCTACCCGATGTACGACTTCACCCACTGCATCAGCGATGCGCTGGAAGGCATTACGCACTCTCTGTGCACGCTGGAATTCCAGGACAACCGTCGTCTGTACGACTGGGTGCTGGATAACATCACCATTCCTGTGCATCCGCGTCAGTATGAATTCTCTCGTCTGAACCTGGAATACACCGTGATGTCCAAGCGTAAGCTGAACCTGCTGGTCACCGACAAGCACGTTGAAGGCTGGGACGACCCGCGTATGCCGACCATCTCTGGCCTGCGTCGTCGTGGCTACACCTCGGCGTCCATTCGTGAGTTCTGCAAACGTATTGGCGTTACCAAGCAGGACAACACCATCGAAATGGCGTCTCTGGAATCCTGCATTCGCGAAGACCTGAACGAAAACGCGCCGCGCGCGATGGCAGTGATCGATCCAGTGAAACTGGTCATCGAAAACTATCCGCAGGGTGGAAGCGAACTGGTCTCGATGCCTAACCATCCGAACAAACCGGAAATGGGCACCCGCGACGTGCCGTTCAGCGGTGAAATCTGGATCGATCGCGCCGACTTCCGCGAAGAAGCGAACAAGCAGTACAAGCGTCTGGTGCTGGGCAAAGAAGTGCGTCTGCGTAACGCCTATGTGATCAAAGCCGAGCGCGTAGAGAAAGATGCGGAAGGTAACATCACGACCATCTTCTGTACGTACGACGCAGAGACGCTGAGTAAAGATCCGGCGGATGGCCGTAAAGTGAAAGGTGTGATCCACTGGGTGAGCGCGCAGCATGCGCTGCCGGTTGAGATCCGTCTCTACGATCGTCTGTTCAGCGTACCTAACCCAGGCGCTGCGGAGGACTTCCTGGCGGTTATCAACCCTGAGTCGCTGATTATCAAGCAGGGGTATGCCGAGCCGTCTCTGAAAGCCGCTGAAGCCGGTAAAGCGTTCCAGTTTGAACGTGAGGGTTACTTCTGCCTGGACAGCCGTTACAGCACGGCGGAAAAACCGGTATTTAACCGTACCGTCGGTCTGCGTGATACCTGGACTAAGATCGGCGAATAATCACGCTGGCATGGTCAATGAGAAACAAACGCCGCATAATGCGGCGTTTTTTTATTTAACGATCATGTCGTTAAGCATCGGGATGATGAATTAAAGCCAACATTCCAGGTCAATGTGGTGCTACTTATTTTATTTAAAAAAGTTTGTTGTTTTCCAAAAACAGAAACGCTGAAAAATATATTCACAATATCAATGTTACTTACTGAAAATTAGCGTATTCCCCCGCCAGTACTTGCTTCCCGGTAAATGTTACAAAGCACTACGAAATATGTGCTCTTCGTCATAATCCTGACTTTTGCCTGATTAAAAGCATTGATAATTCGCGTCGCGAAAAATAACCTAAAGACGGTAGTTAATTCGAGGGTATTTCTGACTACCCCTGACCACTTGGTCTTTTCTGTTTTTCGCCGTTTAAGGCGTTTTAATTCGTCAAAGAGGAATAATCTATGCGTACGTTCAGTGGCAAACGTAGTGCGCTGGCGCTGGCTATCGCCGGTGTGACAGCAATGTCGGGCCTGGTGGTTGCGCCAGAGGCAAAAGCAGCAGGTTTCATCGAAGATTCCACCCTCACGGGCGGTATTTATTACTGGCAGCGTGAGCGTGACCGTAAAGACGTCACTGAAGATAAATACAAAACCAACCTTTCTCACTCGACCTGGAACGCTAACCTTGATTTCCAGTCGGGATATGCCGCCGATATGTTCGGGATCGATATTGCAGCGTTCACCGCAATTGAAATGGCCGAAAATGGCGACAGCGGCCATCCGAACGAAATTGCGTTCTCCTCCAGCAATAAAGCCTACGACGAAGACTGGTCCGGCGATAAAAGCGGAATCAGCCTGTATAAAGCGGCTGCAAAATTCAAATATGGTCCGGTCTGGGCGCGTGGAGGTTATATCCAGCCAACCGGCCAGACGCTGTTAGCACCGCACTGGAGCTTTATGCCAGGTACCTATCAGGGTGCGGAAGCCGGTGCTAATTTTGACTACGGCGATGCGGGGGCGTTGAGCTTCTCCTATATGTGGACCAACGAGTACAAAGCGCCGTGGCACATTGAGATGGACAAGTTCTATCAGAATGATAAAAAAACCAAAGTTGATTATCTCCACTCGCTGGGGGCGAAGTACGACTTCAAAAACGATCTGGTGCTGGAAGCTGCTTTTGGTCAGGCTGAAGGCTATATCGATCAGTACTTTGCTAAAGCCAGCTACAAATTTGATATCGCGGGTAGCCCGCTGAGCACCAGCTATCAGTTCTACGGTACGCGCGACAAAGTCAGTGATGGCAGCGTAAATGATATCTATGACGGCACCGCGTGGTTACAGGCGTTGACCTTCGGCTACAAGGTAGGTCAGGTTGATTTACGTCTGGAGGGAACATGGGTCAAGGCAGAAGGGCAGCAGGGCTACTTCCTGCAACGTATGACGCCAACCTACGCCTCTTCCAATGGTCGTCTGGATATCTGGTGGGATAACCGCTCTGACTTCAACGCCGACGGCGAAAAGGCGGTCTTCTTCGGCGCAATGTATGACCTGAAGAACTGGAACCTGCCTGGCTGGGCAGTGGGTGCGTCCTACGCGTACGCCTGGGACGCGAAGCCAGCAGATATGGCTACGCCAGACGCCTACTACGATCCGAATTACCGTCTGAAAGAGTCTTCATACAGTCTGGATGCGATTTACACCCTTCAGGAGGGCCGTGCGAAAGGCACGATGTTCAAACTGCACTTCACCCAGTATGACAACCACTCCGATATCCCGAGCTACGCGGGCGGTTACGGCAACATCTTCCAGGATGAACGTGACGTGAAATTCATGGTCATTGCGCCATTCACAATCTTCTGATGAATACGCAGGCGGGCGAAATCCCGCCTGCATGGAGACTGCATATGATGAAAAAAATGGTAATCGTTGCGCTGCTGGCATCGGGGCTGGTGGCGTGTGCGCAGGATCAGGCGCAGAAAGAAGACTCCCGTCTGAAGGAGGCGTATAGCGCCTGCATCAATACAGCACAAGGATCGCCAGAGAAGATTGAAGCCTGCCAGAGCGTGCTGAATGTGCTGAAAAAAGAGAAAGCGCATGAGCAGTTTGCGACGCAGGAAAATGTTCGCGTGATGGATTACCAGGCCTGTATCCAGGCGCGGAAAAGCGGTAACGATCAGGAAGTGGCGAAGCGTTGCGATAAGATCTGGGACGAGATTCGCAATAACAATAAATAAGTTGCTTTATGCCCGGTGGCGCTGCGCTTACCGGGCCTACAACGGTGTCACAGCCCGTAGGCCCGGTAAGCGCAGCGCCACCGGACTTTTTTCAGGCAAAAAAAAGCCAACCTTACGGCTGGCTCAGAGTATGAACACGATATTATTTCGCGTCGTGCGCGTGGTCGTCTTCGCGGCAATCGCCTTCAGCGCAGTGACCGTACAGGTACAGGCTGTGGTTGGTCAGGCGGATGCCATGACGGGCGGCGATTTCACGCTGGCGTGATTCAATGGAATCATCGCTAAATTCAATGACCTTGCCACAGTCGAGGCAGATCAGGTGATCGTGGTGATGCTGCTGAGTCAGCTCGAACACGGATTTACCGCCTTCGAAATTATGACGAGTAACAATGCCCGCGTCATCAAACTGGTTCAGCACACGATAGACGGTTGCCAGCCCAATCTCTTCACCCATATCGATAAGACGCTTATAAAGGTCTTCCGCACTGACATGGTGATTGTCTGGCCCCTGAAGCACTTCAAGGATTTTTAACCGAGGAAGCGTTACTTTCAGGCCAGCTTTCTTTAATGCGGTATTGTTGTCAGTCATGCGGAATCTGTCCTGTTGCTAAACGATTCACTTCAAAAGAAGAAGTGACAGAAAATGCACTTGGGATAATGCGTCTCATTATAGAACTGCCATGGCTAAATGAAAACTGCAAGTCTCAAGCAAAGTATGCTTATAAAAACGTGGTATCACCAACAAACTTGTTCGATGGCACCCACTTTTTACCAGGGGGATATTGTACAGGTCTGGGCGAAAAAGTTAAAAGTTTGTAGCAATTAATTTAATCGGTTTTACCTGGAAAACGGGCGCAACCGGAGTTGCGCCGCAGGGATATCAGGCGTTAAGGATATCGTCCAGGTTCAGCTCTTCACGAACCTGCTTAACCCATTTTTCTACACGCTCAGCGGTCAGCTCTGGCTGACGGTCTTCATCAATGGCCAGGCCAACGAAGTGATCGTCATCTGCCAGACCTTTGGACGCTTCGAAATGGTAACCCGCCGTTGGCCAGTGACCGACGATCGCCGCACCGCGTGGCTCAATGATGTCGCGAATAGTGCCCAGCGCATCACAGAAATACTCAGCATAGTCTTCCTGATCGCCACAGCCAAACAGGGCAACCAGCTTGCCGTTGAAGTCTACTTCTTCCAGCGTCGGGAAGAAATCGTCCCAGTCACACTGTGCTTCACCGTAGTACCAGGTCGGGATGCCCAGCAGCAGGATGTCATAGCCCTCGAGATCTTCTTTGCTGCTCTTGGCGATGTCATGCACATCAGCAACGTCTTTACCGAGCTGTTTTTGAATGTTTTTTGCGATATTTTCAGTATTGCCGGTATCACTGCCAAAGAAAATGCCGATGATTGCCATGAGTAAAATAACCTCTTGAAACTTAATGGTATGGTGGCGCAAATTGTCCACGGATAAGGGCAATAATAGCAGAACAGGCAACCCTGCGGAAACAGCTATCACGCAGGACTGCACTCTGTGCTACATGAAAAAGGTAATATTGGGGATTTTCTGACTCACGCCTTGCCGCGTAACGTCTCAAGCTGGGCGATCAGCATCTCTTCGATCAGTTCGCTGCGGCTGATGTTGCGCGCGTCAGCTAACTCGTTAAGCGCATCGACGGCATCGGCATTCAGCTTCAGTTCGACACGCTTAAGCCCACGATTTTTATCGCGTTTAAGCTGGTTGCGTTTATTGATACGCAGCTGTTCATCGCGCGAAAGCGGATTCGTTTTCGGTCGTCCCGGTCGACGCTCATTCGCGAACAGATCTAGTGTCGTACGGTCCGTTTGTTCTTTGGCCATGATTCTGAGACTTCGGGGGAAACACGCCGCCCTGCTAATGCCCGGGCGATAAGCGCGCCATCATACATCACCCAAATCCACACGCCAACGACTGGAAGCCCGTCGTCTTCCGGTCGCTGGCTTTTTAATCAATTCGCTGTATCAGTAAGATAGCGGCGAATGGCGCGCAGGACGGCATCCGGTTTTTCCGCGTGTACCCAGTGCCCGGCACCCGCAATAACGTGAGCGCGAGCCTGCGGGAATTGCGCCAGCAGCGTGTCACGGTATGCATCAGTGACGTAAGGGGAGTTGCCGCCGCGAATAAAAAGGGTAGGGTGCGGCCAGGCGGGGACGGTTTCCCAGCCCACAATATGCGAATACTGATCCCACAATACCGGGACGTTAAAGCGCCATTGTCCGTCAACAAACGATTTCAGCAGGAACTGGACCACGCCTTCCTCATCAAGATGCTCACGCATAACGGCAGCCGCCTGCTGGCGGGTTGCGACACCCGCTTCGGTGACCGCATTGATGGCGGCAAAAATCTCATCGTGACGGCGAACGTCGTAATTGACGGGCGCAACGTCGATGACCACCAGCCCGGAAATTCGCTCAGGGGCCAGCGCAGTGAGCGCCATCACCGCTTTGCCGCCCATTGAATGCCCGATAAGCGTCGCTTTCTGGATATTATTCGCATCGAGGGTGTCCCGCAGATCCTGCGCCATGGCTGCGTAGGTCATCTCCTCCGAGCGCCCAGAAAGACCGTGATTGCGCATATCAACCTGGAGGATCGCGTGATCGGCCACTAAATCGCGCGCAAGCACACCCAGATTATCCAGGCTACCAAACAGGCCGTGAACCAGTACGATGGGAGAATTATTGTTCGGCGATTGTGCAGTTTGCGCTCGGGTATTCAATTTCATGGCAAAGTTCTTTTTTTAGGTTTGTCAGGTTAGGGTATCATGTTGACCATTCTGCCGCCCGGGGGCAAGGATCCAGTTTAATCTGACTTTTGCCGCCAACCTGGTTTGACGCTATCCGCTGTTGGGATTTGACCTTATAATCTCAACGACTTGTATTCAGATAAGATATCGCACTGGATTAAGATGAAAACAATCGAAGTTGATGACGAACTCTATCAGTATATTGCCAGCCAGACGCGGCATATTGGGGAGAGCGCGTCCGACATTTTACGGCGCATGCTCAAAATTTCCGCCGCCTCACAGCCCACTCCTGTCACTAAAGATGTCGTGTCTCAGCCGAGCGTTGTTGCACAAGTAAAACCTGCCGTCATGCCGGCAAAAGACAAAGTGCGAGCGATGCGCGAGCTGCTGCTGTCCGATGAATATGCCGAGCAGAAAAAGGCGGTTAACCGCTTTATGCTGGTGCTGTCTACACTTTACTCACTGGATAACAACGCATTTGCAGAAGCGACAGAGTCGCTGCACGGTCGCACGCGCGTTTACTTCGCAGGCGACGAGCAGACCCTGCTGCAAAATGGCAACCAAACCAAACCCAAACACGTTCCCGGTACACCATACTGGGTGATCACCAACACCAATACGGGCCGTAAGTGCAGCATGATCGAACATATCATGCAGTCCATGCAGTTCCCGGCGGAATTGATCGAAAAGGTTTGCGGTACAATTTAACCCTTGCATCAGAAGGACCAGGCAATGGCAAATCACAGCCGTGCAGGACAACCTGCACAACAACGCGATTTGATTAACGTCGCTCAACTGACCGCGCAGTACTACGTGCTGAAGCCGGTGGTGGGCAACGCAGAACACGCAGTGAAGTTTGGTACATCTGGCCACCGCGGTAGTGCGGCGCGCCACAGCTTTAACGAACCGCACATTCTGGCCATTGCTCAGGCCATCGCGGAAGAGCGCGCCAAAAATGGCGTCACCGGTCCGTGCTATGTAGGGAAAGATACCCACGCCCTGTCTGAACCTGCTTTTATCTCCGTGCTGGAAGTGCTGGCGGCGAACGGCGTAGACGTGATTGTTCAGGAGAACAACGGTTTTACGCCAACGCCAGCGGTTTCTAACGCTATTCTGGTACACAACAAAAAAGGTGGCGCGCAGGCTGACGGCATTGTGATCACCCCGTCCCACAACCCACCGGAAGATGGCGGCATCAAGTACAACCCACCTAACGGTGGCCCGGCGGATACCAACGTCACGAAAGTGGTGGAAGATCGTGCCAACGCGTTACTGGCTAACGGTCTGAACGGTGTGAAACGCATCTCGCTGGATGAAGCCATGGCCTCCGGCCACGTGAAAGAGCAGGATCTGGTGCAGCCGTTCGTGGAAGGGCTGGCGGATATCGTCGATATGGCCGCTATCCAGAAAGCCGGTCTGAAGCTGGGCGTGGATCCACTGGGCGGCTCCGGTATTGAATACTGGAAACGCATTGCCGAGCACTACAAGCTGGATCTGACCATCGTGAACGATCACGTCGATCAGACCTTCCGCTTTATGCACCTGGACAAAGACGGCGCGATCCGTATGGACTGCTCCTCCGAATGCGCAATGGCTGGCCTGCTGGCGCTGCGCGACAAGTTCGATCTGGCGTTTGCCAACGACCCGGACTACGACCGCCACGGTATCGTCACCCCGGCAGGGCTGATGAACCCGAACCACTACCTGGCTGTTGCAATCAATTATCTCTTCCAGCACCGTCCGCAGTGGGGCAAAGAGGTCGCGGTGGGTAAAACGCTGGTCTCTTCCGCTATGATTGACCGTGTGGTCGACGCGCTGGGTCGCAAGCTGGTGGAAGTGCCGGTGGGCTTTAAGTGGTTTGTTGATGGTCTGCACGACGGCAGCTTCGGCTTTGGCGGTGAAGAGAGCGCGGGGGCATCCTTCCTGCGCTTCGACGGCACCCCATGGTCAACCGATAAAGACGGCATCATCATGTGCCTGCTGGCGGCGGAAATCACCGCGGTCACCGGTAAGAACCCGCAGGAACATTACAACGAGCTGGCGGAACGTTTTGGTGCGCCAAGCTATAACCGTATTCAGGCTAGCGCCACGTCTGCGCAAAAAGCAGCTCTGTCAAAACTCTCTCCGGAGATGGTCAGTGCCAGTACCCTGGCAGGTGACCCGATCACCGCGCGTCTGACGGCGGCGCCGGGTAACGGCGCATCCATCGGCGGCCTGAAAGTGATGACCGAAAACGGCTGGTTCGCCGCGCGTCCATCCGGTACGGAAGATGCGTACAAAATCTATTGCGAAAGTTTCCTCGGCGCTGAGCACCGTCAGCAGATTGAGAAAGAAGCGGTAGAGATTGTCAGCGAAGTGCTGAAAAACGCGTAAGTCGTGATCTGGTGCGGGCTGATGCCCTCACCCCGGCCCTCTCCCACTGGGAGAGGGAGAAAACATAAAAAACGGCAACCTCAGGGTTGCCGTTTTGCATTGACCTCGTAGGCCCGGTAAGCGCCAGTGCCACCGGGCTTCTTTTTTAACTATGTTTATTCTTCAGTTCAAACCGTGGTGAGACCAGACCGTACAGCGTCCAGCCCATGAATGTCACCATCGCCCCATACAGCATCGCCTCCTGACCGGACGAGTAGAGCGCATAGAAGCTGTAAATCGCCCCAATCAGCGCCACGATATTGGCCGCCCGGGCTTTGCGCGGATCCACCTTCGCCACCTTCTGAATAATCACCAGCGCCGCCATCGACAGAATGTACGGAATGATGTTCGTCACCACCGCCAGGTTGACCAGCACGTTAAACTGGCTGTTCAGTGACGGGCTGATGGTCATCAGCGACAAACCGCTCTGGAAAATCACAATCGCCAGCATACCCTGCACCGGCGCATCCGCTTTGGTGACGCGGGAGAAGATTTTCGGGAAATAACCTTCGTCAGCGGAAGATTTGAATACCTGGGCGATGGTGAACTGCCAGCCCAGCAGCGAGCCGCAGCAGGACATCACCATCAGTCCCATGATCACTTTCCCTACCTCCGGCGTAAACATCTGCGCAAACGCCAGTCCGAACGGCGCCGTGGAGTTAGCCAGATCCATGTTGGGCACAATTCCCGCAATCACGTTGGTTGAGACGATATAGATCACCGCCGCCCCCAGCGTCCCGCCGAGTACCGCGATCGGCACATTTTTCTCCGGGTTTTCCACCACTTCCGCATTCGCACAGGCCGACTCCAGCCCGAGGAAGGCCCACAGCGTCATGGCGATGGACGATCCCACGGCGGTGAAGAACGGTACGTGATGCGGATTCCAGGAATTGGCGTACAGCGTCGGGCTGAACCAGAACCAGCCGATGATGCACAGGCCGACAACCGGGATGATGACGCCCCAGACGGTGATGCTGCTGAGCTGTCCGGTGATGCGCGCGCCGCCAAAGTTAGCGACGGTGCAGATCCAGAGCACGCCGATGGTCGCCAGCCCAATTTGCACCGGGGTCAGCGTCGCGCCAAACAGCTCTGTGCCGTAACCGACAGCGGAAATGGCAATCGCCACATTGGCGATCAGCAGCGACACGCCATAGGTATAGTTCGCCATAAAGTTACCGGACTTACCAAACGCATATTCGGCATAGCCGCCCATGCCGCCGGACTTGCGGCTGAACATACCGCACTTGGCAAACGCCCACGCCAGCGCCATCGAACCCACGGCGGTAACAAGCCAGGAGATAATCGAAATCGTCCCCACTTCAGCGAGCTTGGTGGGGAGCATGATGATCCCCGAACCCATCATATTCACCATGGTGAGAATAGTGAGTTGCACCACGCCCATCTTGTTGGCCTTACTCATAATTTTTCTCCTTTCAGCAGCGATGGCTGAGCGGCAGGTTGTTTGATGACGTAGCAGCGCACCTGTTTGCGACCGTCACACTCCTCGACGTAAACCCCCTGTAACTCCGGCGCAAAACCCGGCAGCAGATTGATCCCGTCTTCCAGCGCGGCGAAATAGCGCAGCACGGAACCGCCCCAGACTTCTCCCGGCACCACGCACAACACCCCCGGTGGGTAAGGCAGCGCGCCTTCCGCGGCGATACGGCCTTCCGCGTCGCGCAGGGACACCAGCTCGACCTCACCGCGCAGATAGGCATAGTTCGCCTCCTGCGGGTTCATCATGACGCGTGGGAAGTGAGACTTGCGGAACATCTCTTTTTGCAGTTGCTTCACGTTATGGCGGGCGTAGAGGTCATGCATCTCCTGACAAATCTGACGCAGGGTATAATCCGCATAACGTTCCGGATGTTGCTTATAAAGAGAGGGCAGAACCTCTTTCAGCGGCACATCGCTCTGGAGCAGTTTTTCGAAGCGCACCAGCTGGGCGACGAGCTGCTGCAATTTGCCCATGTCCTCCGCCGGGGTGAGCAGGAACAGAATGGAATTGAGGTCGCATTTTTCCGGCACGATACCGTTTTCACGCAGGAAGTTGGCGAGGATGGTGGCGGGCACGCCGAAATCATCGTACTCACCGGTGCGGGCGTTGATGCCCGGCGTAGTCAGCAGCAGTTTGCAGGGATCGATAAAATACTGATGCTCGGCATATCCCTCAAAGGCGTGCCAGCGTTCGCCCGGAACGAAATGGAAGAAGCGCAGATCGGTAGCAATCTCTGCCGTATCCCAGCTTTCCCATGGACGGCCATCCACCGTCTCCGGCACGAACGGACGAATAAACTGACAGTTCTGAAGGATCAGTTTCCGCGCTTCAATACCCGTCACCACGCAGTCCATCCACATGTTGCGCCCACTTTGCCCCTCGTGCATGCGGGCGTTGATATCCAGGGCGGCAAACAGCGGATAAAACGGGCTGGTGGAGGCGTGCATCATAAAGGCGTTGTTGAGGCGTTTATGCGGGACATAGCGCGGCTGGCCTTTTATGTGGCTGTCCTTCTTATGGATTTGCGAGGTTTGCGAGAAGCCCGCCTGCTGCTTATGCACCGACTGGGTCACCAGAATGCCCGGATCGTTTTCGTTCAGCTCCAGCAGCAGCGGCGAGCAGTCGGCCATCATCGGGATAAACTGCTCGTAACCCACCCAGGCGGAGTCAAACAGAATGTAATCGCACAGGTGACCAATCTTATCCACCACCTGACGGGCGTTATAAATGGTACCGTCGTAGGTGCCCAGCTGGATCACCGCCAGACGGAACGGACGTTCATCCCGCGCACGGCCAGGCGCGACCTCTGACACCAGCTCCCGCAGGTAGCTCTCGTCGAAACAGTGTGCGTCGATACCGCCGATAAATCCGTACGGGTTGCGCGCCGTTTCCAGATACACCGGCGTCGCGCCCGCCTGTAACAGCGCCCCGTGGTGATTAGATTTATGGTTATTGCGATCGAACAGCACCAGATCGCCTGGCGTGAGCAGGGCATTGAGCACCACCTTGTTGGAAGAGGAGGTGCCGTTCAGCACGAAGTAGGTTTTATCCGCATTAAAGACTTTTGCCGCATGCTGCTGGGCGATGCATGGCGCGCCTTCGTGGATCAGCAGATCGCCCATTGCCACGTCGGCATTGCACAGATCGGCGCGGAAAAGCGTTTCGCCAAAGAAATCGACAAACTGGTTTCCGGCCGGATGGCGGCGGAAGAACTGGCCTCCCTGATGTCCGGGGCAGTCAAACGCGCTGTTCCCCTGCTGGACGTAATCGACCAGCGCGCGGAAGAACGGCGGGCGGAGCTGGGTTTCGTACTTCTGCGCAGCCGCTTCAAGCTGGCGTCCGTAGTACGCATTGCTGGTGTCGGAGTACTCAAAAACGCCGTGAATACGCGACAGAAATTCAGCCGGAACCCTTTCTTCTTTATGCGTGGCAATAAACACCGGGATGCCGAATCCCGTGGCTTCTATTTCTTCTATGGCGCCATTGAAAATATCGCTGACGGCCAGAACCACGGCTGCCACATCAATATAATCTGATGCGGTGATATCCACGATGTCGCGCGAAGTGGTAAAGCATTCAGGGCAGGCACGGCTGACGGCAATTTTTAACGTTTTCATCTTTATCTCTTTATTTCAGGCAATATGGGGCCCTCGACTTCTTGCGGTAAAGAAATCGATTATTTCCGGAAAAAAAAGCAAAGCGTGTCCGCTGATACGAAATCAGTTAATTGCTTTTTTGCTGAGTAGAATTCAGTCCGCCCGGTTGCGGAGAATCTGAATCACAAGGAATGAGCGCAGGTGTTCACAGGCAACAGCCTGTAAAATAGCGTTTTTCAGGATAACCTGTAAGCAGATGCGCCAGAAGTCGAAGGACTACCGGGCGTTAAAGAGATGAAAGTCAAAACAGTTACGGTGGGCAAACATCATGATATGTGTTGTCCGCCTTATATGGGGCATTAAACGATTATTGTTTTCCATGTTCAGTTTCCTTTCAGTAATTGAAAGCATGGTCATTTTATCCAGGAGAAAGGGATTAACTGTGAAACAGATCACCAATAACCGATCATTTCAGAAATAATTAGTCGTTTTGAGTGAATAACGCAGATCAAAATGCTGTTTTGTTGGTTCGGTGTTAAATTGATGTTTTAATTGTGTTTAAAGAGGGCGGGTATAGCTATGAAAATAAACTCATCGTTATTTTCATGGCTATATTAAGGCTGGTATGTTTTTTATTTAAAATTAAAGTGAATACTTATTCAGATCATAAACCGATATCCGATACCGGTTTCTGTTAATAAATGACGAGGACGCGCGGGATCGGCTTCAAGTTTCTGGCGAAGGTGTCCCATATAAATGCGTAAATAGTGACTATGCTCGACAGCATTCGGTCCCCAGACCTGGCTTAACAGCTGTCGCTGCGTTAACACTTTTCCGTGGTTATTGAGCAGCACGGCCAGCAGACGAAATTCGATAGGCGTAAGGTGGATCTCTTCTTCCCCACGCACGATGCGGCGGGCGGCAAGATCGACGCGGATATCGCCAAAGGCGTACACCGGATCGGAAGGGGACGTGGCACTGTGTCGACGCAGCGCCACACGAAGCCGGGCCTGTAACTCGCCAATGCCAAACGGTTTGATCAGATAATCATCCGCTCCGGCATCCAGCGCGGCGATTTTATCCGTCTCTTCGGTGCGGGCAGAGAGCACCAGAATGGGCATCTGGCTCCACTGACGCACCTCACGAATAAAATCGATGCCGTCGCCATCCGGAAGTCCCAGATCCAGGATCACCAGATCTGGCTTGCGGGTGGCGGCTTCAATTAACCCCCGTTGAAGCGTACCGGCTTCATGCACGCGCAAGCCGTCGCCTTCCAGCGCGGTACGCAGAAATCGGCTGATAGCGAGCTCATCTTCAACAATCAGAACGTTAATCACAAATCCTCTGGTAATTCATCAAGTTCTGGTGGGGTTTCAAGAGGAAGTGTAACACAAAAGCGTGCCCCACCTTCCGGGCGGTTCTCTGCGGAAATGGTGCCACCATGCACGTCGACAATCGCCTGGCAGATCGCCAGACCCAGCCCAACGCCCGGAATGGCGGATTCCTTATTACCGCGCGCAAATTTTTCGAATATGGCGCGCTCCTGACCGGCCGGAATACCCGGCCCGTTATCCCAGACGTCGAGCCGCAGCACACGTTTATCCACCCTGGCAGCAATCCCCAGCCGGGCCTTTGTCCCGGCGTATTTAGCCGCGTTTTCCAGCAGATTAATCAGCACGCGCTCAAACAGCGGGCCATCCACATGGATTAACGTCAGGGGTTCCGGCATGTCCAGCTCAATATGTCGCCCGCCGAGACCCGGCTCCAGCATCTTCAGCGCACTGCCGACAACCTCCTCAAGGGTGAGCCACTCTTTTTTGAGGTTAAACCCGCCGGACTGAATGCGCGCCATGTCCAGCAGGTTGTTCACCAGGCGCGTGGTATTCAGCACGTGCTGGCGAATTTCGCTGGCCTGCATCGCGTGCTTTGATCCTTCCGCTGCCAGATCCAGCGTCAGAATTTCGGACTGGCCAAACAGCACGGTAAGCGGGGTGCGCAAATCGTGAGACAGCGCTGCCAGCAGCGAATTGCGAATACTTTCGCGCTCGCTTGCCAGCCGCGCCTGCTCTTCGCTGGCGGTGAGCGCCAGCCGTTCAAGGGCGCTGGCGACCAGCAGGGTGAAGGTTTCCAGCAGGCGCTGCTGCTCTGGGATCATCAGCTGACGCAGGTTAGACGGCTCGACGATGACCAGCCCGTGATTCTTATCCGCGCTGCGCAGCGGCAGGATCTGGTAAGGCACGCCGGGCAGCGTGTCGGTGCCGGCGCCGGCAGGTAACCCCTTATCGAAACTCCAGCGGGCAATCGCTTCATCCCAGGGCGTCATCCCCGAAGGGGAGGTCAGCGGGCGAAGGCGCCCCTGTTCGTCGGGGAGCAAAATCAGGTTACTGGCATGAAAGGTCGAACGGATAAACTGCTCGCTGGTCTGCACGATATCCCGCTGCGTGCGGCCAACCGCCAGCGATTTTGACATTTCATACAGATGGCGCGTGCGCTGCTCGCGATAGCGGGCAATGCGTGCCTGGTAGCGTACGCCTGCCGTCAGATTCCCGATCACCAGCCCGACGGTAAGCATCACGGCAAAGGTCAGAATGTACTGCACGTCCGAGACAGCAAGCGTCCCGCGCGGAGCGATAAAAAAAAGGTCGAAGCTGATGACGTTGATCACCGTTGCCAGCACCGACGGCCAGCGGCCATAAAAGAGCGCGACCACAACGACGCCGAGCAGATAAATCATGACCAGATTGGCGGCGTCGAAGGCGATGAGCCACTGGCTGGCAATCACCGTAATCAGGGCGCAAAGGACCACGGCCACCAGGCAACCCCGGATCTGAATGCGCCATTTATCGCCAAAGGTGCGAGCATCCGGCGTACGGTTGGGCAGAGGGGCGGGCTTGTCATCCAGCGCGACGATGACTAAATCAAGATCCGGCGCGCGGCGGGCCAGCCTGTCGGCAAAAGATTCGCGGCTAAACCAGCGGCGATGCTGTCGACGTCCAATGACAATCTTGCCCAGGTTGTGCTCGCGCGCGTAGCGCAGAATGGCTTTATCTTCCTGCGGTTCGGAAAGGGTGGCGGTTTCGGCACCCAGCTCCTGCGCCAGCCGCAGCGCGCTCAAAATGGCGCGACGCTGATTTTCTGGCAGGCCATGCAGCTGCGGCGTTTCGACGTAGACCGCGTGCCAGACGCTGCCAAATTTCGCTGCCAGCCGGGCGGCGGTGCGAACCAGTTTTTCGTTGCCGCTGCCGTGACCAATGCATAACAGAATGGCGTCCCGCGTGTGCCAGACGCGCTCTTGTCCCTGTAGGTCTCGCCAGGCGCGCATCTGGTCATCAACGCGATCGGCGGTGCGGCGCAGGGCCAGCTCGCGCAGGGCAATCAGGTTTCCTTTGCGGAAAAAATGTTCGATGGCGCGTTCGGCCTGGCCGGCAATATACACTTTGCCTTCGTGCAGGCGCTGGCGTAGATCGTCCGGCGGCAGGTCAACCAGTACGACTTCATCGGCAGAATCAAAAAACGGATCGGGGACGGTTTCCCGCACCTGGATACCGGTTACGCCGCTCACTACGTCGTTCAGGCTTTCCAGATGCTGAACATTCACCGTGGTGAAGACGTTAATGCCTGCCTCAAGCAGCTCCTCAACATCCTGCCAGCGCTTCGGATGGCGGGAGCCTGGCGCATTGCTGTGCGCCAGTTCGTCCATCAGGATCAGGGCAGGGCGGCGGGCGAGGGCGGCATCAAGATCAAACTCCGTGACCAGCCGCCCGCGATGGCTGATACGCTGGGGCGGCTGCGTCGCCAGCCCCTTCAGCAGCGCAGCCGTCTCTTTGCGACCGTGGGTTTCCACCACGCCGATGAGAATATCAAGCCCCTGCGCCCGAAGCCGCTGGGCTTCCGTCAGCATGGCGAAGGTTTTCCCGACGCCCGCGCAGGCGCCGAAGAAAATTTTCAGCTTGCCGCGGTGGGCTTCAGCCGTCTGTTCAAGCAGCCTGTCCGGATCCGGGCGCATGGGCTCGTCGGTCATTTAGTTCTTCCTTAGCGCGTCCAGCGCCAGATTCAGCTCAACAATGTTCACTACCGGCATGCCGATGAAGCTGACCAGCGGCTTTTGCGTATGTTCTGCGACCAGCTGGCTCACCTGCTCGACGGTCAGCTGACGGGCGGCTGCCACGCGTGGGATCTGCCACACCACCGCATCCGGCGTCAGGCTGTAATCCAGCCCGCTCGCGGAAGCGGTGATCAGCTCAACCGGCACCTCACGGCTGGCCTGCGGATTCGCGGCGCGCAGGGCGGCAACGCGTTCAGCAACGGCTTTGTCCAGGTCAGGATTACTGCCAGCCAGATTGCTGCCGCCGGAGGCCATTGGATTATACGGGCTTTCCGCAGTGGCGGAAGGGCGTCCCTGGAAGTAGCGCGGGTCCGTAAAGTTCTGCCCAATCAGACGCGAGCCGCGGTTTTCACCGTTCTGGATAATCAGCGAGCCGTTGGCCTGATCTTTAAACCACCACTGGCCCAGCGCGGTAGTCATCAGCGGGTAAAGCCCGCCGGTAATCAGAGACAGCAGAATAAACAACAGTATAGCGGGACGTAACATCGTCATTGGATCCACCTTTTAAACCAGCCCGAACAGCGTTAACAGCATGTCGATAACCTTGATCCCAATAAAGGGCACCACCAGCCCACCCAGACCGTAAATCCACAGGTTACGGCGCAGCATGGCGGCGGCCGTCAGCGGCTTATAGCTCACCCCTTTCAGCGCCAGCGGAATAAGAAAGACAATAATCAGCGCGTTGAAGATCACCGCGCTCAAAATGGCCGAGGCCGGAGAGTGCAGGTGCATCACGTTCAGGGCATTCAACTGCGGGTAGGTTGCCGCAAAAGCCGCCGGAATGATGGCGAAATACTTCGCCACGTCGTTGGCGATACTGAACGTGGTCAGCGAGCCGCGCGTCATCAGCATCTGCTTCCCGATATGTACCACTTCGATCAGCTTGGTCGGGTTCGAGTCGAGATCCACCATGTTGCCCGCCTCTTTTGCCGCCTGGGTACCGGAGTTCATCGCCACCGCCACGTCGGCCTGCGCCAGCGCCGGGGCGTCGTTGGTGCCGTCGCCGGTCATCGCCACCAGACGGCCTTCCGCCTGATACTGGCGAATGAGTGCCAGCTTCGCTTCCGGCGTCGCTTCGGAAAGGAAATCATCCACGCCCGCTTCGGCGGCAATGGCCGCCGCAGTCAGACGGTTATCCCCGGTGATCATCACTGTTTTAATGCCCATCTTACGCATCTGGGCGAAACGCTCTTTAATACCGCCTTTAACGATATCCTTCAGGGCGATAACCCCCAGAACGCTTGCACCTTCCGCCACCACCAGCGGGGTTGCTCCCTGACGCGCCACGCTTTCCACCAGGTGGTCGACTTCCGGGGGGAAGTGTCCATTATTGGCTTCAATATGACGGCGAATGGCATCAACGGACCCTTTACGGATCATCCGGTCCTGAATGTTAATTCCGCTCATTCGGGTTTGCGCTGTGAAGGGCACGAACGTGGCGTGCAGGCTCTGAACGTCGCGCTGGCGCAGGTTAAAGCGCTGCTTGGCGAGGATCACGATACTGCGGCCTTCCGGCGTTTCATCGGCCAGCGAGGAAAGCTGCGCCGCGTCAGCCAGCGTTTTTTCATCCACGCCGGGAGCAGGTAGAAAGTCAGAGGCCTGACGATTGCCCAGGGTGATGGTCCCGGTTTTATCCAGCAGCAGCACGTCTACGTCACCCGCCGCTTCAACGGCGCGTCCGCTGGTGGCGATGACGTTCGCGCCCAGCATCCGGCTCATCCCCGCCACGCCAATCGCGGAAAGCAGGCCGCCGATAGTGGTGGGGATCAGACAGACGAGCAGGGCGATCAGTACGGTGATGCTAACCGCTGTACCGCCGTAGGCGGAGAAGGGCCACAGGGTCGCCGTTGCCAGCAGGAAGACAATGGTGAGCGCCACCAGCAGAATGGTCAGGGCGATCTCGTTCGGCGTTTTACGACGCTGTGCGCCTTCCACCATGGCGATCATCCGGTCGAGAAAGGTTTCGCCCGGGTTAACGCTGCACTGGATCACCAGCCAGTCGGAAAGAATGCGCGTTCCGCCGGTAACTGAGGCGAAATCTCCGCCCGACTCACGGATCACCGGTGCGGATTCCCCGGTAATGGCGCTTTCGTCTACCGACGCGCCGCCCTCGATCACCTCACCGTCGCAGGGGATGATGTCGCCAGCTTCCACCAGCACCACGTCACCTTTGCGCAGTTCATCCGCCGGAACGTGGTCCATCTGCGCGCCGTATTTAGGTTCGCGTAATTTGCGCGCAAAGGCGGTTTTTTTTACCCCTTTCAGGCTGTTGGCCTGCGCCTTACTGCGGCCTTCCGCCAGCGCTTCGGCAAAGTTGGCGAACAGCACGGTAAACCACAGCCACAGGCTGATGGCGCCGGTAAAGGTTGCATTCCCTGAAAGCTGTCCCGTTCCCATGGCAATCGCCAGTGCGGTGGTGAGTAAACTTCCAGTCCAGACAATAAACATCACCGGGTTGTGCCACTGCACGCGCGGGCTCAGTTTTTTTACCGCATCCATGAGGGCCTGACGAACTAACGTCGGTTCGAGCAGGGCCAGTTGTTTACGACTCATGACAAATTCTCCGCAAAATCAGCGTAAAGAGAGATATTCCGCAACCGGGCCTAACGCGAGGGCGGGGATAAAGGTCAGGGCACCCACCAGCAAAACGGTGCCAATCAGCAGGCCGACGAACAGCGCGCCGTGAGTCGGTAACGTACCGGTGGTGGTCGGCTGGATCTTCTTATTCACCAGTGTTCCAGCGATCGCCATGACGGGAATAATCACGCCGAAACGTCCGATGAACATGCAGAACGCCAGCAAACAGTTCCAGAACGGCGAGTTGGCGCTTAATCCTGCAAAGGCGCTGCCGTTGTTGTTGGCGGCAGACGAAACGGCGTAAAGCACTTCGCTAAAGCCGTGAATGCCCGTGTTAAAGATGCCGTTGCGCCCGGCGTCGGTCATCAGCGCCAGCGCGGTACCGAGCAGCACAAGGGTGGGGGTGACCAGAATTGCCAGCGCGGTTAATTTCATTTCGCGGACGTCGATTTTTTTGCCGAGATACTCCGGCGTGCGACCGATCATTAGCCCGGCGATAAACACGGCGAGCAGAACGAACAACAGCATGCCGTACAGCCCCGAACCGACCCCACCGAAAACTACCTCGCCAATCTGCATCAGCCACATCGGGATCATGCCGCCGAGCGCGGTAAAAGAGTCGTGCATGGCGTTCACTGCCCCGCAGGAGGCCGCCGTGGTGACCACCGCATAGAGGCTGCTGGCAAGAATGCCGAAGCGGCTCTCTTTGCCTTCCAGGTTGATATTGCTGTTAGCCCCCAGCTGCATGAAGTGGCTGTTGCCGTTCCATTCGGCCCACATCACCAGTGCTACGCAGACCACGAAGATCAACGACATCGCCCACAGCAGCGTACGTCCCTGGCGGCGATCGTTAACCACATCGCCAAAGGCGAAGCAGAGCGCGGCGGGGATCAGGAAGATCGCCAGCATCTGTACAAAATTGGTTAATGCCGTTGGGTTTTCAAACGGATGCGATGAGTTGGCGTTGAAGAAGCCGCCGCCGTTGGTGCCCAGCATCTTGATCGCTTCCTGCGACGCCACCGGCCCCATAGGAAGGAGTTCCCTGGCCCCTTCAAGCGAGGTGTAAGGGGTATAAGGCAGCAGGTTTTGCAGAGTGCCTTGCTGAATAAAGAACAGGGCAATAATCAGCGCAACAGGCACCAGGATCCAAAGGGAGATGCGCGTGACATCAACCCAGGCGTTGCCGAGGGTGCTGACATTCTGACGGGCAAACGCGCGCGTCAGGGCGAAGATCACCGCGATACCGCTGGCCGCAGAAAGAAAGTTTTGCACGGTTAACCCGGCCATCTGGCTGAAGTAGCTGAGCGTGGTTTCACCAGCGTAAGACTGCCAGTTGGTGTTGGTGACAAAGCTGACCGCCGTGTTCAGCGCCAGATGCCAGGATAAACCCGGTAACTGCTGCGGGTTCAACGGCAGACTGCCCTGGAGCATCAGCAGCGTAAAGAGGGCAATAAGCCCCAGGATATTCAGAAGCAGTATCGCCATTAGGTACTGGCGCCAGTTCATTTCCCGATCGCTGATACCTGAAATGCGCCAGAGCACGTTTTCAATATTTCGCGTGCCCGGCAATGGCACGTTGTTTATCAGACGCGCCAGCGCTGTTCCCAGCGGCCTGGCGAGCACAAACAGCACCAGTAAAAAGCTGGCAATAAGCAAAAACGCCTGAGCAGCCATCAGAATGCCTCCGCATTAATCAGGGCATAAATCAGATAACCCAATAACAGGAACACCAGCACGATGCCGGCAATCAGACCTGCACTCACAATCCACCTCCGGGTGACTTTTGTTGTTGTACAAACGGTAGGATTTATGGCGCAAAGATTTCGCAAAAATCAGAAGGGCAGGTGTAAAAAAAGTATAAAAAGGGAAAGACCACAATTTAACTATTGGTAAGTAAATCGTTAACTTTTTTGTAACTTAATTACAGGCGGGAATGTAAATATTCACGAAATGAATGAAAATAAGTGGTCGGATGAGTAGTAAAATTACAAACAAAGCGGTATTATTTTAACCAGGTCACAGATTTCACATTTTCCGGAGACGGTTTCCGGCCAACTACAGGGGAGAAAATTATGGATCTTTATAAAGAGTTTCCGGCTCATATCATTTTCATGCGTCGCACTTTCGCCGTAGTGGCTGGCGTGCTGGCCCTGCCGGTGATGCTGTTCTGGAAAGATCGCGCACGTTTCTACAGTTACCTGCACCGCGTCTGGGCGAAAACCAGCGAGAAGCCGGTGTGGATGGATCAGGCCGAGAAAGCGACCTGCGATTTCTACTGATACGGTGTGACATCGTAGCCATAAAAAAACCGCCTACAGCAATGTGGCGGTTTTTTTGTCCCTCGGGATTCGCGGTCCGTTGGGTAGTTTTCAAGCTCTCACACAGAGGCTTACAAGCATACTTCTGCTGGTTTAATAAGCAAACGCTTCACTCCTAAATAAATTCTTAAAAACAGGTTCAATGGATGACGTTTTGCTCACGTGATGCCTACTATGCAGCGTCCCTTTCCGCCATCTCGCAAATGGGCACCGGTCCCGGGAAAGGTGTTACCACAACCGTGAGTCAGGCTCCACACAGAGCTTGTGTCCACCGATTTATCACCGGTGGTGATAGGTGGAGCGGTTAGCAGCAGGGACCGCATAGTGAAACGCTATTTATGCATCGCGTTCATTGTCGCCAGCGCACTCGTTGTAAAGAGTGATAAACCGGATGTGTTTATTGCCTTTACCCTGATAGCGCAGGACAAGTAGCGTTAAGGCCGCCTCGGGCGGCCTTTTTTATTTCATCCCGTCTACACTTCATGGCAAAGTAGTTCAATGCATGCCTTTTTCCTTTTACGGCATGCCCTTACGGACATAATGGACAATTGCCTGGAGTTTTATGCCCACCCATCTGGTTTGGTTTCGCGCGGATTTACGCATTCACGACAACTTCGCTCTCGCGGCGGCCTGCCGCGCTAAAGACGCGAATGTGCTGGCCCTGTTTATCGCCACGCCTGAACAGTGGCGGCAGCACGACATGGCGCCCCGGCAAGCGGCACTACTCAGCGCGTATCTGAATGACCTGCAACATTCACTGGCTGAAAAAGGCATTCCGCTGATCTATAAAGAGGCCCATGATTTTGCCGCGCAGCGCCAGACGGTGCAGGCAATCTGCCAGCAGCACGCAGTAACGCATCTTTATTACAACTATCAGTATGAATTCAACGAGCAACAGCGGGATCGTCAGCTGGAGAAAACCCTTGCGGGCGTGGTCTGTGAAGGCTTTGATGACAGCGTGATGCTCGCGCCGGGCAGCGTAATGACCGGTAGCCACGAAATGTATAAAGTTTTCACGCCGTTTAAAAATGCCTTTATCAAACGCCTGAAAGAGGGACTACCTGAGTGCGTTACCGCCCCGACCGTGAGAGGGGAAACGATAACGGATCTGCCGGCGATCAGGCTGAATTATCCCCAGCAGTCGTTCGATGAAACAGTATTCCCCGCCAGTGAGAAAGCAGCTATTGACCGGTTGCGTCAGTTCTGCACGCAGGGGGCGGCAGAGTACGAGGCGCGTCGGGATTTTCCAGCGACTGAAGGCACCAGCCGCTTGTCGGCCTGTTTAGCGCTGGGCGCGCTCTCTCCGCGCCAGTGTTTACATCGCCTGCTGGCGGAACAGCCTCAGGCCTTAGACAGGGGGGCGGGCGCAGTGTGGCTGAACGAACTGATCTGGCGTGAGTTTTATCGCCATCTGATGACGTATCATCCTGATTTGTGTAAACATCGGCCCTTTATTCGTTGGACCGAACAGGTACAGTGGCAGTCGAATGAGAAGCTGCTTAAAGCATGGCAGCGTGGGCTCACCGGCTTCCCGATTGTTGATGCGGCTATGCGGCAGCTCAATGAAACCGGGTGGATGCATAACCGCCTGCGTATGATTACCGCCAGCTTCCTGGTGAAGGATCTGCTTATCGACTGGCGAACCGGAGAGCGTTATTTTATCTCTCAGCTGATCGATGGCGATCTGGCGGCGAATAACGGCGGCTGGCAGTGGGCGGCCTCCACCGGAACGGATGCGGCTCCCTATTTTCGGATCTTCAATCCGACCACGCAGGGACAACGATTTGACGCCGACGGCGAGTTTATCCGTCGCTGGCTGCCTGAGCTAAAGGATGTCCCGGCCAAAGCCATTCATGAGCCCTGGGTATGGGCGGATAAACAGCGTGTTACCCTGAACTATCCCCGTCCCATTGTCGACCATAAACAGGCGCGCGTCGCCACGCTGGCGGCGTACGAAGCCGCCCGAAAAGTTTGAGAGAATGATGATGAAAAACAGTGAACTGGAACGCCTGATTAACGAAAAACTCAACACGGCTTCGTTTAGCGACTACGGCCCGAATGGCTTGCAGGTGGAGGGGCGCGAGGCGGTGCAAAAAATCATCACCGGCGTGACGGCAAGCCAGGCGCTGCTGGATGAGGCGGTGCGTCAGGAAGCCGATGCGGTGATTGTCCACCACGGTTATTTCTGGAAAAACGAATCACCGATTATTCGCGGCATGAAGCGCAACCGACTCAAAACGCTGCTGGCGAATGACATCAATCTGTACGGCTATCACCTGCCGCTCGATGCGCATCCTGAACTGGGAAATAACGTTCAGCTTGCGCAGCTGCTGGGGATTACCGTGATGGGCGAAATTGAACCTCTGGTGCCGTGGGGCGAACTGTCGATGCCGGTTCCGGGTCTGGAGCTGGCTTCGTGGATCGAAGCGCGCCTGGGGCGTCGTCCGCTGTGGTGCGGCGACACCGGGCCGGATACCGTGAAGCGCGTGGCATGGTGCACCGGCGGCGGCCAGGGCTTTATTGACAGCGCGGCGCGTTTTGGTGTCGACGCCTTCATTACCGGCGAAGTCTCCGAGCAGACCATTCACTCAGCCCGTGAACAAGGCCTGCATTTTTACGCGGCGGGCCATCACGCCACCGAGCGTGGCGGCATCCGCGCCCTCAGCGAGTGGCTGACGGAAAATACCGATCTGGATGTGACGTTTATTGATATCCCTAATCCGGCCTGATGAGAGGTAGTTAAGTGCAGCGAGCGCGTTGTTATCTTCTGGGTGAAACCGCGGTAGTTCTGGAGCTTGAGCCTCCGGTGACGCTTGCCACGCAAAAGCGTATCTGGCGTCTGGCTCAGCGACTGCCCGAGCTACCCGGCGTGGTTGAAGCTATTCCGGGTATGAATAATATCACCGTGGTGCTGCGTGATCCGCACACGGGGGCGCTGGATGCCATTGAGCGTCTGCAACGCTGGTGGGAGGAGAGCGAGGCGCTGGAGCCGGAATCGCGGACGATTGAGATCCCGGTTGTCTATGGCGGCAAGGGAGGTCCCGACCTTGGCGTGGTGGCCGAACACTGTGGATTAACGGAGAAGCAGGTTGTGGAGCTGCATAGCTCAGTCGACTATGTTGTCTGGTTTTTGGGATTTCAGCCGGGTTTCCCCTATCTGGGCGGGTTATCGCCCCAGCTGCATACGCCGCGCCGGGCTGAGCCGCGCCTGAGCGTACCGGCGGGCAGCGTGGCGATTGGTGGCGAGCAAACGGGAATTTATCCGCTCGCCTCACCGGGAGGCTGGCAGCTGATTGGGCACACGTCCACGCCGTTATTTGAACCAGGCCAGGACGCGCCCATACTCCTGCGTCCGGGGGATACCCTGCGCTTTATCCCGCAGAAGGAGGGGGTATGTTAACGCTTATTCGCGCAGGGCTTTACACCTCGGTACAGGATGCCGGGCGTTTTGGGTTGCGTCAGTCGGGCGTAAGCTACTGCGGTGCGCTCGATCGCCCTTCGCTGGAGATTGCCAACCTGCTGGTAGGTAACGCAGGCAGCACGGCGGCGTTAGAAATTACGCTGGGTCAGTGCGTGATTGAGTTTGGTCAGGAAACCTGGTTTGCCTTAACCGGCGCGGGCTGTGACGCGATGCTGGACGGCAAAGCGGTGTGGACCGGCTGGCGCCTGCGGGCGAAGGCCGGGCAGCGTCTGACGCTCAAGCGTCCTCTGCACGGCGTGCGCAGCTATCTTGCGGTGGCGGGGGGGATCGACGTGCCGGAGGTGTTGGGCTCATCCAGCACCGACCAGAAAGCGGGAATGGGCGGCCATGAAGGACGGCTGCTGCGTGACGGCGATCGTCTGCGGATAAAGACCTCAACGCGCCATTTCACCACCACGCAGGGCGTGAAACAGCTGCTGTGGGGGAACGTGATCCGCGCCTTACCAGGACCGGAATACCATGAGTTTGATGAAGCCGCGAAAGAGTCTTTCTGGCGCTCGCCGTGGAAGATCAGCCCGCAGAGTAACCGCATGGGTTACCGGCTTCAGGGGCAGCCGCTGACCCGCACGACTGACCGGGAACTGCTTTCCCATGGTCTGTTGCCCGGGGTGATTCAGGTGCCGGGCAACGGGCAGCCCATCGTACTGATGAACGATGCGCAAACCACGGGGGGATATCCGCGTATTGCCTGCATTATCGAAGCGGATCGCTACCATCTGGCGCAAATTCCTCTAGGTCAGCCCATTCATTTTGTGCAGTGTTCGCTGGAGGAGGCGCTGAAAGCCCGGCAGGATCAGCAGCGTTATCTCGATCAGCTGGCGTGGAGGCTCGATGGTAAAGATTGATTTAAACGCCGATCTGGGGGAGGGCAGCAGCGCCGATGCGGCGCTGATGACGCTGGTCTCCTCGGTGAACATCGCCTGCGGGTTTCATGCCGGCGATGCGCAGACCATGCTGGCGAGCGTGCGCAATGCCATGAAAAACCGCGTGGCGATTGGCGCTCACCCCAGCTTTCCCGACCGGGAAAACTTTGGTCGCACGGTGATGGTTCTGCCGCCTGAGACGGTTTACGCGCAAATGCTCTACCAGATCGGCGCCCTGGAGGCGATAGTGCGCGCTGAGAATGGCGTGTTGCGCCACGTCAAGCCGCACGGCATGCTCTATAACCAGGCGGCGAAAGATCCGGTGCTGGCAGACGCCATTGCCCGCGCGGTGCGGGACTGTAATCCGCAACTGATTCTGGTAGGCCTGGCGGGCAGCGAGCTTATTCGTGCCGGAGAACGGCTGGGGCTGACTACGCGGCAGGAAGTGTTTGCCGATCGGGGATACCTGCCGGACGGTAGTCTGGTTCCGCGTACGCAGGCCGGTGCGCTGATCACCGACGAAGGTAAAGCACTGGCGCAGACGCTGGAGATGGTGCGCTTCGGGCGAGTAACCTCAACGGAGGGGACAACGGCAAACGTTCAGGCTGATACGGTGTGCTTACACGGTGACGGCGAGCATGCGCTCCAGTTTGCGCGACGCCTGCGGGCGGCGTTCTCGGAAGAGGGCATTGTTGTCAGCGCAGAATAATCATGAAAGGACAATAACATGCCAGAAGGTCCGGAGATCCGCCGCGCGGCGGATAGCCTGGAGGCGGCGATAAAGGGCAAACCTCTGACACACGTCTGGTTTGCCTTTCCTCAACTCAAGCCGTTTGAATCGCAGCTGGTGGGGCAGACGGTGACCCACATTGAAACGCGCGGCAAGGCGTTACTCACCCACTTTTCCCATAACCTGACGTTATACAGCCATAATCAGCTTTACGGTGTCTGGCGGGTGGTGGAGGCGGACGAGCAGCCGCAAACGACCCGCGTGCTGCGCGTGCGGCTACAAACGGCGGATAAGGCGATCCTGCTTTACAGCGCCTCTGATATCGAAATGTTAACGCCGGAGCAGCTGCTGACGCATCCGTTCTTACAGCGGGTCGGGCCGGACGTGCTCGACATGCGTCTGACGGCAAGCGATGTGAAAGCCCGGTTGTTATCCGCCACATTCCGCAACCGGCAGTTTTCCGGGCTGTTGCTCGATCAGGCATTTCTGGCGGGGCTGGGAAACTACCTGCGGGTGGAGATCCTCTGGGAAGTGGGGCTGGCGCCGCAGCGCAAAGCGTCGCAGCTGAGCGATGAACAGCTGGAGGCGCTGTCGCACGCGTTACTGGATCTTCCACGGCTGTCGTACAACACGCGCGGCGTGGTGGATGAGAACAAGCATCACGGGGCGCTGTTCCGCTTCAGGGTGTTTCATCGGGCAGGTAAAAAGTGTGAGCGGTGCGGCGGGGTGATTGAGAAGGCGACGATCTCTTCCAGGCCGTTTTACTGGTGTCCTGGGTGCCAGATGTAAAAAAGCCGGGTGGTGGCTACGCCTTACCCGGCCTACATCTCGCACTTGTAGGCCCGGCAAGCGAAGCGCCGCCGGGCGTGTTTTTTAGCGCTTAATGTCAGACTTAAAATCACGCTGCTCGTAGCCGGTATACAGCTGACGAGGACGGGCGATCTTCATGCCTTCGCTGTGCATTTCGTTCCAGTGCGCAATCCAGCCCACGGTACGGGCCATGGCGAAGATTACGGTGAACATGGAAGACGGAATACCCATCGCTTTCAGAATAATGCCAGAGTAGAAATCGACGTTCGGGTAGAGTTTCTTCTCGATGAAGTACGGGTCGTTCAGCGCGATGTGTTCCAGCTCCATCGCCACTTCCAGCAGATCATCTTTCGTTCCCAGCTCTTTCAGCACTTCGTGGCAGGTTTCACGCATGACGGTCGCGCGCGGGTCGTAGTTTTTGTAAACGCGGTGACCGAAGCCCATCAGGCGGAAAGAATCATTCTTGTCTTTCGCGCGACGCACGAACTCAGGAATGTGCTCAACGGAGCTGATCTCTTCCAGCATCTTCAGTGCCGCTTCGTTCGCGCCGCCGTGCGCCGGTCCCCACAGGGAGGCGATGCCCGCAGCGATACAGGCGAACGGGTTCGCGCCGGAAGAGCCCGCGGTACGGACGGTAGAGGTCGAGGCGTTTTGTTCGTGGTCAGCGTGCAGGATCAGAATACGGTCCATCGCGCGTTCCAGCACCGGGTTCACTTCGTACTCTTCGCACGGTGTGGAGAACATCATACGCAGGAAGTTACCCGCGTAGGAGAGGTCGTTGCGTGGGTACACAAACGGCTGACCGATAGAGTATTTGTAACACATCGCCGCCATGGTAGGCATTTTAGACAGCAGACGGAACGCCGCGATATCACGGTGACGTGGGTTATTCACGTCCAGAGAATCGTGGTAGAACGCCGCCAGCGCACCGGTAATACCGCACATGACCGCCATCGGATGAGAGTCACGACGGAACGCATGGAACAGACGGGTAATCTGCTCATGGATCATGGTGTGACGGGTCACGGTGGTTTTAAATTCATCGTACTGGGCCTGCGTCGGTTTTTCGCCGTTCAGCAGGATGTAGCACACTTCCAGATAGTTGGATTCGGTGGCTAACTGATCGATGGGGAAGCCGCGATGGAGCAGGATACCTTCGTCACCGTCAATGTAGGTGATTTTGGATTCGCAAGATGCGGTGGAGGTGAATCCAGGGTCAAAGGTGAATACCCCTTTGGAACCCAGCGTACGGATATCAATAACATCCTGACCGAGCGTGCCTTTTAGCACATCCAGTTCAATAGCATCATCACCATTTAGGGTGAGTTTTGCCTTTGTATCAGCCATTTACGGTCTCCTTAGCGCCTTATGCTTAAGACTGCGCTTTACCGGATTTGCTTTCAGCTGTTAATCATCGTTACCAGATTGTTATTTGGCTTACCGCTCAGCTCACGAGGAGAAACCAGGGTACAGAGCTATGGCGCCTTGCAGGTAAACGAATGAAATATCAGTGAAACAACAGCAAATCAGCGTTTTTGCAGTCCGAATTATTCAAACCTGTATATCACTAATAACTGTCCTGATAACTTCGGTCAATACCATCACACTGTTACATAACTATTTGTCAGGTGAAAGAGAGACCTCATAACTTTTGCGCATTATATGCCTTTTCTGATGACGTTTGTAACAATATTGTTTAACATTTGTCAAATCAGATGATTAAAAATTAAAAAGATGTTGTTATCGTGACCCCGATCACTGTTCCAGAGAAAACCCAACAAACTGTATGTAGGTTAATTGTAATGATTTTGTGAACGGCCTATACTGCCGCCAGGTCTCCGGAACACCCTGCAATCCCGAGCCACCCAGCGTTGTAACGTGTCGTTTTAGCATTTGGAAGCAATGTTTTGCATGACGCGCAGTTATAGAAAAGGAACGCTGTCTGACCCGCATCGCAGTCCGGAGGAAGGAAACAATAAGAACAGCATGTGGGCGTTATTCATGATAAGAAATGTGAAAAAACAAAGACCTGTCAATCTGGATCTGAAAACGATCCGATTCCCTGTAACAGCAATAGCGTCCATTCTGCACCGTGTTTCTGGTGTGATTACGTTTGTGGCGGTCGGTATCTTGCTGTGGTTACTGGGAACCAGCCTCTCATCCCCTGAAGGATTCCTCCAGGCCTCAGCCATTATGAACAGCTTCTTCGTGAAATTTATCATGTGGGGCATTCTGACCGCGCTGGCCTATCACGTGGTTGGCGGCGTTCGCCATATGCTGATGGACTTTGGCTACCTGGAAGAGACGTTCGAGGCCGGTAAACGTACCGCTAACATTTCATTTGTGATCACTGTCGTGCTTTCACTTCTCGCAGGAGTTCTCGTATGGTAAGCAACGCCTCCGCATTAGGACGCAACGGCGTACATGACTTCATCCTGGTCCGTGCTACCGCCATCGTTCTCACCCTTTACATCATCTATATGATCGGTTTCTTCGCGACCAGCGGCACGCTGACGTGGGAAATCTGGAGTGGTTTCTTCGGATCGGCCTTCACCAAAGTGTTCACCCTGCTGGCTCTGTTCTCCATCCTTATTCATGCCTGGATCGGCATGTGGCAGGTGTTGACCGATTACGTTAAACCGCTGGCGATTCGCCTTCCGCTGCAACTGATTATTGTTGTTGCTCTGCTGGTTTACGTCATTTATGGATTTGTTGTGGTGTGGGGTGTGTAATGAAACTGCCAGTCAGAGAATTTGATGCTGTTGTGATTGGTGCGGGTGGCGCAGGTATGCGCGCCGCACTACAAATTTCCCAGAGCGGCCAGACCTGTGCGCTGCTCTCTAAAGTATTCCCGACCCGTTCCCACACTGTGTCTGCGCAGGGCGGTATCACCGTTGCGCTGGGTAATTCCCATGAAGATAACTGGGAATGGCATATGTACGATACGGTAAAAGGTTCCGATTACATCGGTGACCAGGATGCCATCGAATATATGTGTAAAACCGGCCCGGAAGCGATTCTGGAGCTGGACCACATGGGTCTGCCGTTCTCTCGTCTGGAAAATGGCACCATCTATCAGCGTCCGTTTGGCGGCCAGTCGAAAAACTTCGGCGGCGAGCAGGCGGCACGTACCGCAGCGGCGGCTGACCGTACCGGCCACGCGCTGCTGCACACGCTGTATCAGCAGAACCTGAAAAACCACACCACCATCTTCTCCGAGTGGTATGCGCTGGATCTGGTGAAAAACGCCGATGGCGCCGTGGTGGGATGTACCGCCCTGTGCATCGAAACCGGTGAAGTGGTCTACTTCAAAGCCCGCGCAACCGTGCTGGCGACCGGCGGCGCAGGCCGTATCTATCAGTCCACTACCAACGCCCATATCAACACCGGTGACGGCGTTGGGATGGCGATCCGCGCTGGCGTGCCGGTGCAGGACATGGAGATGTGGCAGTTCCACCCAACCGGTATCGCCGGTGCGGGCGTACTGGTGACAGAAGGCTGCCGTGGTGAAGGTGGTTACCTGCTGAACAAACATGGCGAGCGCTTCATGGAGCGTTATGCGCCAAACGCAAAAGACCTTGCGGGCCGTGACGTGGTGGCGCGTTCCATCATGATCGAAATCCGTGAAGGCCGCGGCTGTGACGGCCCTTGGGGTCCACACGCGAAGCTGAAACTCGACCATTTGGGTAAAGAAGTGCTGGAATCCCGCCTGCCGGGCATTCTGGAACTGTCCCGCACCTTCGCTCACGTCGACCCGGTGAAAGAGCCAATTCCGGTTATCCCAACCTGTCACTACATGATGGGCGGTATTCCGACCAAAGTGACCGGTCAGGCGCTGACCGTGAACGAGCAGGGCGAAGACGTGGTCATCCCTGGCCTGTTCGCGGTAGGCGAAATTGCCTGCGTATCCGTGCACGGCGCAAACCGTCTGGGCGGCAACTCCCTGCTGGACCTGGTGGTATTTGGTCGTGCGGTGGGTCTGCATCTCCAGGAATCTATTGCCGAGCAGGGCGCGCTGCGTGATGCGACCGATGACGAAATAGATGCCTCTCTTGAGCGCCTCAATCGCTGGAACGGTAATCGTAACGGCGAAGATCCGGTGGAGATCCGTAAGGCGTTGCAGGAGTGTATGCAGCACAACTTCTCGGTATTCCGTGAAGGTGACGCGATGGCCAAAGGGCTTGAGCAGCTGAAAGCGATCCGCGAGCGTCTGAAGAATGCCCGTCTGGATGATACCTCCAGCGAGTTCAACACCCAGCGCGTTGAGTGCCTGGAGCTGGATAACCTGATGGAAACCGCGTTCGCCACTGCGATGTCGGCAAACTTCCGTACCGAAAGCCGTGGCGCCCATAGCCGCTTCGACTTCCCGGATCGTGATGACGAAAACTGGCTGTGCCATTCCCTGTATCTGCCAGAGTCGGAAACCATGACGCGTCGTAGCGTTAACATGGAACCGAAACTGCGTCCGGCGTTCCCGCCGAAGATTCGTACTTACTAATGCGGAGACAGGATAATGAAACTCGAATTCTCAGTTTATCGTTATAACCCGGATGTAGACGATGCTCCGCGTATGCAGGATTACACCCTCGAAGCGGAAGAAGGTCGTGACATGATGCTGCTGGATGCCTTAATCCAGCTGAAAGAGAAAGATCCTACGCTGTCGTTCCGCCGCTCCTGCCGTGAAGGGGTGTGTGGCTCTGACGGTGTAAACATGAACGGCAAAAACGGTCTGGCCTGTATTACGCCAATTTCAGCGCTACAGCGTTCTGGCCAGAAAATTGTGATCCGTCCTCTGCCTGGCCTGCCGGTCGTGCGTGATTTGGTGGTGGACATGGGGCAATTCTATGCACAATATGAGAAGATTAAGCCTTACTTATTGAATAATGGGCAAAATCCACCCGCTCGCGAGCACTTACAGTCTCCTGAGCAGCGTGAAAAACTCGATGGGTTGTACGAGTGTATTCTCTGTGCATGCTGTTCAACGTCATGCCCGTCATTCTGGTGGAACCCGGATAAATTTATCGGCCCTGCGGGTCTGCTGGCTGCCTATCGCTTCCTGATCGACAGCCGCGATACCGAAACCGAGAATCGTCTGGAAGGGCTAAGTGACGCTTTCAGCGTATTCCGCTGCCATAGCATCATGAACTGCGTCAGTGTGTGTCCTAAGGGGCTGAACCCGACGCGCGCCATCGGCCATATTAAGTCGATGTTGTTGCAGCGCAGTGCGTAAGTAACAACGCCGGATGGCGCTGCGCTTATCCGGCCTACGTAACAGTAGGCCCGGTAAGCGTAGCGTCACCGGGCAAATTGCAGAAACCTTTAAAAACTGCCAGATAAGTAAATAATCGAGACGTTCAGCGCGAGACAAGGCGCGGTTGAACGAATCCCCTGGAGCATAGTTGACTATGTGACTGGGGTGAGTGAAAGCCGCAACGCAGTCGCAGCCGGAACGACGAAGATTATTTAGACAGTTTCTAAAGGTTCCTTCGCGGGCCACAAAGAGCTCGCAGGTGAACCCCGGCACGTACACGTGGTGTGCGTGGTAGTTTCTACGGCGAAAGTAAGCATAAAAATGCTTAAGGGATCACGATGCAGAACGGCGCAATGAAAGCCTGGCTGGACTCTTCTTACCTCTCTGGTTCAAACCAGAGCTGGATAGAACAGCTCTATGAAGACTTCTTAACCGATCCTGACTCAGTGGACGCAAACTGGCGTTCCATGTTCCAGCAGTTGCCTGGTACAGGGGTCAAACCGGATCAATTCCATTCAAAAACACGTGATTATTTCCGTCGTCTGGCGAAGGATGCCTCACGTTACTCTTCTGCGATTTCCGACCCTGACACCAATGCGAAGCAGGTTAAAGTCCTGCAACTTATCAACGCTTATCGCTTCCGTGGTCACCAGCATGCGAATCTCGATCCGCTGGGACTGTGGCAGCAGGAACGTGTAGCGGATCTCGATCCGGCTTATCACGATCTGACCGAGGCCGATTTCCAGGAAAGCTTTAACGTAGGTTCCTTTGCCATCGGCAAAGACACGATGAAGCTGGGCGATCTGATTGACGCGCTCAAGCAAACCTACTGCGGCTCCATCGGCGCGGAATATATGCACATTACCTCCACCGAAGAGAAACGCTGGATCCAGCAGCGTATCGAATCCGTGGCAGGCCACGCGAATTTCTCAGCAGATGAGAAAAAACGTTTTCTCAGCGAACTGACCGCAGCGGAAGGCCTTGAGCGCTATCTGGGCGCGAAATTCCCTGGCGCAAAACGCTTCTCACTGGAAGGCGGCGATGCGTTAGTCCCGATGCTGAAAGAGCTGATTCGTCATGCCGGTAAGAGCGGCACGCGCGAAGTGGTGCTGGGCATGGCGCACCGTGGTCGCCTGAACGTGCTGGTTAACGTGCTGGGTAAAAAGCCGCAGGATCTGTTCGACGAATTTGCGGGTAAACATAAAGAGCACCTCGGCACCGGTGACGTGAAGTACCACATGGGCTTCTCGTCGGATATCGAAACCGAGGGCGGTCAGGTTCACCTGGCGCTGGCGTTTAACCCGTCGCACCTGGAAATCGTCAGCCCGGTGGTTATCGGTTCCGTGCGTGCGCGTCTGGATCGTCTGGACGAGCCGAGCAGCAATAAAGTACTGCCAATCACTATTCACGGTGATGCGGCGGTCACAGGGCAGGGCGTGGTTCAGGAAACCCTGAACATGTCGAAAGCGCGTGGTTATGAAGTGGGCGGTACCGTTCGCATCGTAATCAACAACCAGGTGGGCTTCACCACCTCTAACCCGCTGGATGCGCGTTCCACCCCGTACTGCACCGACATCGGTAAAATGGTTCAGGCACCCATCTTCCACGTTAACGCGGATGACCCTGAAGCCGTTGCTTTCGTTACCCGTCTGGCGCTGGACTTCCGTAACACCTTCAAGCGCGACGTGTTCATTGACCTCTTCTGCTACCGCCGTCACGGCCACAACGAAGCGGATGAGCCAAGTGCAACCCAGCCGCTGATGTACCAGAAAATCAAAAAACACCCGACGCCGCGTAAAATCTACGCTGACAAGCTGGAAAGCGAAAAAGTGGCGACGCTGGAAGATGCGACCGAGATGGTCAATCTTTATCGCGACGCGCTGGATGCGGGTGAATGCGTAGTGAAAGAGCTGCGCCCAATGAACATGCACTCCTTCACCTGGTCGCCGTACCTCAACCACGAGTGGGACGAGAGCTACCCGAACAAGGTTGAGATGAAGCGTTTGCAGGAACTGGCTAAACGCATCAGCACCGTGCCGGAAGCGATCGAGATGCAGTCCCGCGTGGCCAAGATCTATGGCGATCGCCAGGCAATGGCGGCGGGTGAGAAGCTGTTCGACTGGGGCGGCGCGGAAACGCTGGCCTATGCGACGCTGGTTGACGAAGGTATTCCGGTTCGTCTGTCCGGTGAAGATGCGGGTCGTGGCACCTTCTTCCACCGTCATGCGGTTGTACACAACCAGTCTAACGGTTCAACGTACACTCCGCTTCAGCACGTGCATAACGGTCAGGGCCAGTTCAAGGTCTGGGACTCCGTGCTGTCAGAAGAAGCGGTTCTGGCCTTCGAATACGGCTACGCCACCGCAGAACCCCGCACCCTGACCATCTGGGAAGCGCAGTTCGGTGACTTCGCCAACGGTGCGCAGGTCGTCATCGACCAGTTCATCTCCTCCGGTGAGCAGAAGTGGGGCCGTATGTGCGGTCTGGTGATGCTGCTGCCGCACGGCTATGAAGGACAAGGTCCGGAGCACTCCTCCGCGCGTCTGGAGCGTTATCTGCAACTCTGCGCCGAGCAGAATATGCAGGTTTGCGTGCCGTCCACTCCGGCTCAGGTTTACCACATGCTGCGTCGTCAGGCGCTGCGCGGTATGCGCCGTCCGCTGGTAGTCATGTCACCAAAATCCCTGCTGCGCCATCCACTGGCGGTCTCCAGCCTGGAAGAGCTGGCAAACGGCACCTTCCTGCCGGCCATCGGTGAAATTGACGAGCTGGATCCGCAGGCCGTTAAGCGTGTCGTAATGTGTTCTGGTAAGGTTTATTACGACCTGCTGGAACAGCGCCGTAAGAACGATCAGAAAGATGTCGCCATCGTGCGTATCGAACAGCTTTATCCGTTCCCGCATCAGGCGATGCAGGAAGTGCTGAAACAGTACGCTCACGTTCATGATTTTGTCTGGTGCCAGGAAGAGCCGCTCAACCAGGGCGCATGGTATTGCAGCCAGCATCATTTCCGTGAAGTGATTCCATTTGGGTCTGCCCTGCGTTATGCAGGTCGCCCGGCCTCCGCCTCTCCGGCGGTAGGGTATATGTCCGTTCACCAGAAGCAGCAACAAGATCTGGTCAATGACGCGCTGAACGTCGATTAATTAAAGGATACATAATGAGTAGCGTAGATATTCTTGTTCCCGACCTGCCTGAGTCCGTAGCAGATGCAACCGTCGCCACCTGGCACAAAAAACCAGGCGACGCGGTAACCCGTGACGAAGTGCTGGTAGAAATCGAAACTGACAAAGTGGTACTGGAAGTACCGGCTTCAGCGGATGGCATTCTGGATGCAGTCCTGGAAGATGAAGGTACGACCGTCACTTCTCGCCAGATCCTGGGTCGCCTGCGTGAAGGCAATAGCGCGGGCAAAGAGTCCAGCGCCAAATCTGAAGAGAAAGCGTCTACTCCGGCCCAGCGCCAGCAGGCGTCTCTGTCCGATCAGACCAATGACGCGCTCAGCCCGGCGATCCGTCGCCTGCTGGCTGAGCACAGCCTCGATCCGGCAGCCATCAAAGGCACCGGCGTGGGTGGCCGTCTGACGCGCGAAGACATCGACAAGCATCTGGCAAAAGCGCCTTCTGAGGCGAAAGCGGAAGCGAAAGCCCCTGCGGCAGCACCAGCGGCACAGCCAGCTCTGGGCGCACGTAGCGAAAAACGCGTGCCGATGACCCGCCTGCGTAAGCGCGTGGCCGAGCGTCTGCTGGAAGCGAAAAACTCCACCGCGATGCTGACCACCTTTAACGAAGTCAACATGAAGCCAATCATGGATCTGCGCAAGCAGTACGGTGACGCGTTTGAAAAACGTCACGGTATCCGTCTGGGCTTCATGTCCTTCTACGTGAAAGCGGTAGTTGAAGCGCTGAAACGCTACCCGGAAGTGAACGCGTCTATCGATGGCGATGACGTGGTTTACCACAACTACTTCGACGTCAGCATGGCGGTTTCTACCCCGCGCGGCTTGGTTACCCCGGTTCTGCGTGACGTGGATACCCTGGGTATGGCTGACATCGAGAAGAAAATCAAAGAGCTGGCCGTGAAAGGCCGTGACGGCAAGCTGACCGTTGAGGACCTGACTGGCGGTAACTTCACCATTACCAACGGTGGTGTGTTCGGCTCGCTGATGTCTACCCCGATCATCAACCCGCCGCAGAGCGCGATCCTGGGTATGCATGCCATTAAAGATCGTCCAATGGCGGTAGACGGTAAAGTGGAGATCCTGCCGATGATGTACCTGGCGCTCTCTTACGATCACCGCCTGATCGACGGCCGCGAGTCCGTAGGCTTCCTGGTTGCCATTAAAGAGCTGCTGGAAGATCCAACGCGTCTGCTGCTGGACGTCTAGTTTTTGCAGTCTTGCCCGGCGGCGCGTTGCTTGCCGGGCCTACAAAAGCACTACCTAACGATTACCTGAAGGATGGATAGAACACATGAACTTACATGAATATCAGGCCAAACAGCTGTTTGCCCGGTATGGCTTACCGGCTCCGGTGGGTTATGCCTGTACTACCCCGCGTGAAGCAGAAGAAGCCGCGTCTAAAATCGGTTCCGGCCCGTGGGTAGTTAAATGTCAGGTTCACGCTGGTGGCCGTGGTAAAGCGGGCGGTGTGAAGGTTGTTAAGAGCAAAGAAGAGATCCGTGCGTTTGCTGAACATTGGCTCGGCAAGCGTCTGGTAACCTACCAGACAGATGCGAACGGCCAGCCGGTTAACCAGATCCTGGTGGAAGCGGCAACCGACATCGCGAAAGAACTGTACCTCGGCGCAGTCGTAGACCGTAGCTCCCGTCGCGTGGTGTTCATGGCGTCTACCGAAGGCGGCGTGGAAATCGAAAAAGTGGCGGAAGAAACCCCGCACCTGATCCACAAAGTGGCTATCGATCCGCTGGCGGGCCCAATGCCTTACCAGGGTCGTGAGCTGGCATTCAAACTGGGTCTGGAAGGCAAGCTGGTTCAGCAGTTCACCAAGATCTTCATGGGTCTGGCGACCATTTTCCTGGAGCGCGATTTGGCGCTGATCGAGATCAACCCGCTGGTGATCACCACCCAGGGCGACCTGATCTGCCTCGACGGCAAGCTGGGCGCTGACGGCAACGCGCTGTTCCGCCAGTCCGATCTGCGTGAAATGCGCGATCAGTCTCAGGAAGATCCGCGTGAAGCACAGGCTGCACAGTGGGAGCTGAACTACGTCGCGCTGGATGGCAACATCGGCTGCATGGTTAACGGTGCGGGCCTGGCAATGGGCACCATGGACATCGTTAAGCTGCACGGCGGTGAGCCAGCGAACTTCCTCGACGTGGGCGGTGGCGCAACCAAAGAGCGCGTAACCGAAGCGTTCAAAATCATCCTCTCTGACAGCAACGTGAAAGCGGTTCTGGTGAACATCTTCGGCGGTATCGTACGTTGCGACCTGATCGCCGACGGTATCATCGGCGCGGTAGAAGAAGTGGGCGTTAACGTTCCGGTTGTTGTACGTCTGGAAGGGAACAACGCTGAACTCGGCGCGAAAAAACTGGCTGACAGCGGCCTGAATATTATTGCAGCGAAAAGTCTGACGGATGCAGCTCAGCAGGTTGTTGCCGCAGTGGAGGGGAAATAATGTCCGTTTTAATTAATAAAGATACCAAGGTTATCTGCCAGGGCTTCACCGGTAGCCAGGGGACTTTCCACTCCGAACAGGCGATTGCCTATGGTACGCAGATGGTTGGCGGCGTAACGCCAGGTAAAGGCGGCACCACGCACCTGGGCCTGCCGGTGTTCAACACCGTGCGTGAAGCGGTAGAAGCGACGGGCGCAACCGCGACCGTGATCTACGTACCGGCGCCGTTCTGCAAAGACTCTATTCTGGAAGCGATCGACGCAGGCATTAAGCTGATCATCACCATCACCGAAGGCATCCCGACGCTGGATATGCTGACCGTGAAGGTGAAGCTGGACGAAGCAGGCGTGCGCATGATCGGCCCGAACTGCCCAGGCGTTATCACTCCAGGCGAATGCAAAATCGGTATCATGCCGGGCCACATTCATCGCCCAGGCAAAGTGGGTATCGTGTCCCGTTCCGGTACCCTGACCTATGAAGCGGTTAAGCAGACCACCGACTACGGTTTCGGCCAGTCCACCTGCGTGGGCATCGGCGGTGACCCGATCCCGGGCTCTAACTTCATCGACATCCTGAAGCTGTTCCAGGAAGATCCACAGACCGAAGCGATCGTGATGATCGGTGAGATCGGTGGTAGCGCGGAAGAAGAAGCGGCTGCTTACATCAAAGATCATGTGACCAAGCCGGTGGTGGGTTACATCGCGGGTGTGACCGCGCCGAAAGGCAAACGTATGGGTCACGCGGGCGCGATTATCGCAGGCGGTAAAGGTACGGCTGATGAGAAATTCGCAGCACTGGAAGCCGCAGGCGTGAAAACCGTTCGCAGCCTGGCGGATATCGGTGAAGCACTGAAATCCATCATTAAGTAAGTCCTCTCTGCTCCCCGAATGGGGCGCGTTGAAGTATAAAAAAATGTCCGTTTCGACATGGTTGGCCGCTGTAAAGCGGCCTTTTTTTATTGCCTGCGTTTAGCCACCAGAGTGAATTTATAGTCGTCGGTGTTAAACACGTTGCGACTGTATTCAAATACCCGGCCGTCTTTCAGAAAGCCACGAGAGACTTTTTCCAGAATCGGTTTTGCCGGATCGAGCGCCAGGGCGGCAATCGCCTCATCCGATGGCATGACTGGCACCAGCTCCTGCTCGCTGCGATCGATCACCATCTTTTTGATCTGCTCAATGTAATGGTATTTCGACTGTTCCATCACTTCCCAGGTGAGGTCGGGGAACATCGCCAGCGGCATCCATGTCTCTTCCAGATTCACCGGCTTTTCCCTGATGAAGCGTACGCGCTTGACGTGCCAGACCTTATCATCCGGATTGAGCGCAAGTTTTGCCGCGAGCCGCTCATCGGCTTTCACCACTTCGAAGACGCTGACGTCGCTGTGCGTATCGACGTTGCGATCCGCTAACTTTTCGTAAAAACCGGTGAGCTGATAAATATCGTAATTCACCCGCTCCTCTTTTACATACGAGCCGCTGCCCTGAATACTTTCGATGATCTGCTCGTCGGCGAGCAGCTTCAAAGCCTGCCGCACGGTGACCCGGCTGACGCTAAACGCCTCCTGAAGGCTGGATTCCGTCGGCAGCGCGTCGCCAGGTTTTAACTCACCGGCATTAATTTTCTCGCGGAACGCATCGGCGATCTGCCGGTACATCGGTTTATTGCCCATTGTGTCGCGCCTTTTTAATACGTTTTCAGGGAATTATGCCTTCAGTGGTAAATTTGTAAATAATACAAATAAGATACAAATATCGGTGTTAGTGAAAATGATAACATAAATGTATTATCCGGTCTGCCACAATCCTGCCCAGACAATAACTTTGGATAGGTGAGGATCTTATGAACCTGACGACTCTGACCGACCCCCGTGCTGTCTGCGTGCAGGCGCAGTTTACCAGCCGTGATGAGGCAATCCGTCAGCTTGCGACGCGGCTGGTGGCGTTGGGCAAAATAGCCAACGCCGATACGTTTCTGGCAGACGTTTTCCATCGGGAATCGCTTGGCCCGACGGCGCTGGGCGAGGGGCTGGCCGTACCTCATGGTAAATCAGTGGCGGTAAACGAAGCGGCTTTTGCCGTGGCCACACTGCGTGAGCCGCTGGCCTGGGAAGGTGTGGACGGACCGGAGGAGGTCGAGCTGATTTTTCTGCTCGCCATTCCTCCCGCACAAGCGGGATCAACGCATATTCAGGTCCTGACGGAACTGACGTCTCGCCTGGCGGATGACGAGCTCAGGGCGCGCGTGATGACGGCGACCAGCGCGGAAGCGGTGCTTGCGGCGCTGGAAACAGCGCCTGACACACAAGAAACCGCCGTTGCGGAGAATGCCCCGACGATCGTCTGCGTTACCGCCTGTCCGGCCGGGATCGCCCATACCTACATGGCAGCGGAGTATCTCGAAAAAGCGGGACGTAAGCTCGGCGTCAATGTGGTGGTCGAAAAGCAGGGGGCAAATGGTATTGAGGGGCGCATCACCGCGCAGCAGTTGCAGGAGGCAAAAGCGTGTATCTTCGCGGCGGAAGTGGCGATCAAAGAGCGTGAGCGTTTTCAGGGGATGCCCGCCATTTCCGTGCCCGTCGCGGAACCCTTACGCCATGCGGAAGCGCTCATTGAGCGTGCGCTGGCGCTACAGCCTGTATCCGATGCGCGTCCTGCGCACGTCGACACGGACGCGAAAAAGTGCGTTAAAACCGAACTCAAGCAGGCGCTGCTCAGCGGTATCTCCTTTGCGGTACCGCTGATTGTCGCCGGCGGTACGGTGCTGGCGGTGTCGGTACTGCTTGCGCAAATCCTGGGCTTGCAGCATCTGTTCGATCAGGAAAACTCGTGGCTGTGGATGTACCGCAAACTGGGCGGCGGGATGCTCGGTATTCTGATGGTGCCTGTTCTGGCGGCCTATACCGCTTACTCGCTGGCGGATAAACCTGCGCTAACGCCGGGCTTTGCGGCGGGTCTTGCCGCCAATATGATCGGCTCTGGTTTTCTCGGGGCCATCGTCGGCGGGCTGATTGCGGGCTACCTGATGCGCTGGGTGAAAAACCACATCCGGCTGAGTAGCCGCTACAACGGCTTTCTGACCTTTTATCTCTATCCGGTGATTGGCGTGCTGGGCGCAGGCAGCCTGATGCTGTTTGTGATCGGCGAACCGGTGGCCTGGATCAATAACGCCCTGACCGCCTGGCTTAACGGTCTGTCCGGCGCGAATGCGCTGCTGCTGGGGGCGATCCTGGGCTTTATGTGCTCGTTCGATCTGGGCGGTCCGGTCAACAAAGCCTCTTACGCGTTCTGTCTGGGAGCGATGGCCAATGGCGTATACGGGCCTTATGCGATTTTTGCCTCCGTCAAAATGGTATCGGCCTTTACCGTGACGGCATCAACGATGCTGGCTCCGAACCTGTTCAAACAGTTCGAAATTGAAACCGGGAAGTCCACCTGGCTGCTGGGGCTGGCGGGCATCACCGAAGGGGCAATTCCGATGGCTATCGAGGATCCGTTGCGGGTCATTGGCTCATTTGTTCTGGGGTCAATGGTGACCGGAGCGATTGTCGGGGCGATGGGGATTGGGCTATCCACCCCCGGCGCGGGCATTTTCTCGCTCTTCTTACTGCATGATGCCGGGCTGGGCGGCGTGATGGCCGCTGTCGGCTGGTTTGGCGCCGCGCTGATTGGCGCCGCAATCTCTACGCTCATTTTACTGCTCTGGCGACGCCAGGCCGTGAAGAGCGGCACCTACGTGACTGAAGACATACCCTCCTAAACACGCACTGACAGGAAACGAAGATGAAAGCTGTATCTCGCGTTCATATCACGCCACATATGCACTGGGACCGGGAGTGGTACTTCACCACCGAAGCATCACGTATTCTTCTGGTCAATAATATGGAAGAGATCCTCACTCGTCTTGAGCAGGACGCAGAGTATAAATACTACGTACTCGACGGCCAGACGGCGGTGCTGGAAGATTATTTTGCCGTGAAACCGGAAAACAGGCCACGCGTGAAGGCGCTGGTGGCGGCCGGGAAGCTGATTATCGGGCCGTGGTATACCCAGACGGACACCACCCTTGTTTCTGGCGAGTCGATTGTCCGAAATCTGATGTACGGCATTCGCGACTGTCTGGCCTTTGGCGAGCCGATGAAAATTGGCTATCTGCCGGACTCCTTCGGCATGTCCTCCCAACTGCCGCACATTTACAACGGTTTTGGCATCACGCGTACCATGTTCTGGCGCGGGTGTTCCGAGCGGCACGGTACCGATAAAACCGAATTTCTCTGGCAAAGCCAGGACGGCAGCGAAGTGACGGCACAGGTGCTACCGCTGGGCTACGCGATTGGTAAGTACTTACCGGAGGATGAGGCCGGGCTGCGCAAACGGCTCGACACGTACTTCGAGGTGCTTGAAAAAGCCTCCGTGACGAAAGAAATCTTACTGCCTAACGGCCATGATCAGATGCCGCTCCAGCAGAACATCTTTGCGGTGATGGATAAGCTGCGCGAAATCTATCCGCAGCGTCAGTTTGTGATGAGCCGCTTCGAGGAGGTGTTTGACCACATTGACGCGCACCGCGATGAACTGGCGACGCTGAAAGGAGAGTTTATTGACGGTAAATATATGCGCGTGCACCGGACGATAGGCTCCACGCGGATGGATATCAAAATCGCCCATGCCCGGATAGAGAATAAAATCGTCAACGTCCTTGAGCCGCTGGCCACGCTTGCCTGGACGCTGGGCTTCGAGTATCACCACGGCTTGCTGGAAAAAATGTGGAAAGAGATCCTCAAGAATCACGCCCATGACAGTATCGGCTGCTGCTGTAGTGACAAAGTGCATCGTGAGGTGATGTCCCGCTTCGAGCTGGCGGAAGACATGGCCGATAACCTGACGTGCTTCTATATGCGCAAGATTGTCGACAACATGCCGCAGAGCGAGGAAGACAAACTGGTGATGTTTAACCTCACGCCCTGGCCGCGTGAGGAAGTGATTAACACCACGATACGTCTGCGCGCCAGCCAGTTCCGCCTGCTGGACGATAGGGGGAATGAAATCCCTTACTGCCTGCGCAGCGCGCGTGAAATCGACCCCGGCTTGATTGACCGGCAGATTGTGCATTACGGCAACTACGATCCCTTTATGGAGTTTGATATCCAGCTCAATCAGATCCTGCCATCAATGGGTTACCGCACGCTCTATATCGAGCCGCACGTGGCCGGCAAGCTGCTGGCGGCAGAAAAATCGTCGGAGGCGTTGCTGGAAAATGCTTTCTGGGAAATAACGTTAAACGACGACGGCACCCTGCGTCTGCTCGATAAAGCGTCCGGGCTTATCTATGACCGCGCGCTGGAAATAGAAGAGAGCTCGGATGATGGCGATGAGTACGACTACTCGCCTTCACGGGAAGAGTGGAGACTCACTTCCGCTCAGGGCGAGCATGAGGTTGAGGTGATCCACGAGGCCTGGCAGAGCAGGGCGGTGATCCGCCATCGCATGGCGGTGCCGGCGGATCTCGCCGAACGTTCTGCGCGTCAGCAGACGGGAACGCTTGAGGCAGAACTCACGGTCACGCTCAGCCATAACAGCCGACGTATCGACGTTGAGGCGCGTCTCGGAAATCACGCGGATGACCACCGTGTGCGGGTGCTGATCCCGACGCCATTTACCACAGACACGGTGTTAGCCGATACCCAGTTCGGTTCGCTGACGCGTCCTGTACAGGATGAAGCGATGGCGAACTGGCAGGAGGAGGGCTGGAAGGAAGCGCCGCTGCCGGTGTGGAATCTGCTTAACTACGCTGTGCTCCAGGAACGGCGTAACGGGATGGCGCTGTTTACCGAAGGGTTGCGCGAATTTGAAGTGACTGGCGAGCGTCAAAAAACGTTTGCCCTGACGTTGCTTCGCGGCGTGGGGGTGCTTGGGAAGGAAGATTTACTGCTGCGCCCCGGCAGACCGTCCGGGATCAAAATGCCGGTGCCTGATTCGCAGATGCGGGGCCAGTTAACCTGTCGCTTTAGCCTGTTCAGTTTTAATGGTACGCCCGTCAGTGCTGGCGTTGCGCAGCAGGCGAAGTCGTGGTTAACGCCAGTGCACTGCTATAACAAAATCCCGTGGGATGCGATGAAGCTTAACCGCGCCTCTTTCACCACCCCTTGTAGCTATAGCCTGTTAACGCTGGCGCCTAACGGATGCGTACTCAGTGCGCTGAAAAAAGCGGAGGATCGTGACGAGATGATTCTTCGTCTGTACAACCCTGCGGAGACCCGCTCCGGTGACGTGGCTTTGTCTGTGAACCGTGAGGTCCAGGCCTGTTGCGAAACGGACATGAATGAGGTGCGCAAGGCGCAAGGGGAGGAGGGTTCAGCCATTACGGGGTCGTTCCGGCCATGCCAGTCACGCACCTTTAGCATAAAAATTGAAAGGTAATCCTCCGAACAAAATAAAGGCCGCAGGAATGCGGCCTTTATTTCATCAAATAGTCACGAAAGGGTGTTAATTTTAAGATTATTAAAGGTGAATGAAATGTAATCGCTTCGGCGGGTAGCAAAGCGAAAGAAAAATACTGTGAAGCAGATAACATTATATGTTTATCTTCCGGCAAAATGCGTTTTTTCTTGCGCGTTAATAAAAATCACAACTGTTTATATTATCTTCTGGCTTTTATAACCAATAACGCCTTTAAATATACATATTGTTAACAAGGTTTTTACTATCCGCACCACAAAGAAACATCATTAACAGCTCTGACTGTTTTTGATTTAAATCAATGTTTAATACTTGGAAAAAGGCTCCGAAAGGCGTTAAATTGTTCCCGATCAAAATGGCCGAAAAGTGGTAATTTTGCTATAAATTGATCGCCGTCGAAAAACGTAAATCTGTTCGAATAAAAACCTGTTTATTGTAAGGGTTTTGCAGCGTATTATATTTACGGGATCAATTTGGTTTTTTCTTAACGTATTTGTAACCTTTCATCATTGCTTTTTCCTCCTGAAGAGAATAAGCAACGAAGAAGGGAAGCAGATAACTTTGTATTGGGGCATGCGTGTGGATCCTTATCTAACGGGGTTCACTCTCGGAGTCTTCATGCGATGAGCAAGGAGTCATAATGTTAGACGTAGTCGAACTGTCGCGCTTACAGTTTGCCTTGACCGCGATGTACCACTTCCTGTTTGTGCCGCTGACGCTCGGTATGGCGTTCCTGCTGGCCATCATGGAAACGGTTTACGTCCTCTCCGGCAAACAGATTTATAAAGATATGACCAAGTTCTGGGGCAAGTTGTTTGGTATCAACTTTGCGCTGGGCGTGGCAACCGGTCTGACCATGGAGTTCCAGTTCGGGACAAACTGGTCTTACTATTCCCACTATGTAGGGGATATTTTCGGTGCGCCGCTGGCCATTGAAGGTCTGATGGCCTTCTTCCTCGAATCCACCTTTGTAGGTCTGTTCTTCTTCGGTTGGGACCGTCTGGGTAAAGTCCAGCATATGGCGGTAACCTGGCTGGTGGCATTAGGCTCCAACTTGTCCGCACTGTGGATCCTGGTGGCGAACGGCTGGATGCAAAACCCAATCGCATCTGATTTCAACTTCGAAACCATGCGTATGGAGATGGTCAGCTTCGCTGAGCTGGTCCTGAACCCGGTTGCTCAGGTTAAATTCGTTCACACCGTGGCGTCTGGCTATGTGTGCGGCGCGATGTTCGTGCTGGGCATCAGCTCCTACTATATGCTGCGCGGCCGTGACTTCGCGTTCGCCAAGCGTTCTTTTGCTATCGCAGCAAGCTTCGGTATGGCCGCGATTCTGTCCGTTATTGTTCTGGGTGATGAATCCGGTTATGAAATGGGCGACGTGCAGAAAACCAAACTCGCCGCAATTGAAGCTGAATGGGAAACCCAGCCGGCACCGGCAGCGTTTACCCTGTTCGGTGTGCCTGACCAGGAAGCGCAGGAAAACCGCTTCGCCATTCAAATTCCTTACGCTCTGGGTATTATCGCCACGCGCTCCGTCGACAAACAGGTGACTGGCCTGAAAGATCTGATGGTGCAGCATGAAGAGCGTATCCGTAACGGGATGAAAGCCTACTCGCTGCTGGAACAGCTGCGCGCCGGCTCTACCGACCAGGCCGTTCGCGATCAATTTAACGACGTGAAGAAAGACCTCGGTTACGGTCTGCTGCTGAAACGCTATACCCCGAACGTCTCCGACGCGACGGAAGCGCAGATTCAGATGGCAACCAAAGACTCTATTCCACGCGTTGCGCCGCTGTACTTCGCGTTCCGCATCATGGTGGGTTGCGGCATTATCATGCTGCTGATCATCGCGGCCTCGTTCTGGTCAGTCATTCGTAACCGTATCGGTGAGAAAAAATGGCTGCTGCGCACCGCGCTGTACGGTATCCCACTGCCATGGATTGCTATCGAGTCCGGCTGGTTTGTTGCGGAATATGGCCGTCAGCCTTGGGCGATCGGTGAGGTGCTGCCAACAGCGGTAGCGAACTCCTCCCTGACCGCAGGCGACCTGATCTTCTCCATGCTGCTCATTTGCGGTCTGTACACCCTGTTCCTGGTGGCTGAACTGTTCCTGATGTTCAAGTTCGCGCGCCTTGGCCCAAGCAGCCTGAAAACCGGTCGCTACCACTACGAGCAGTCTGTTGCGACTACTCAGCCGGCACGCTAAGACAGGAGTCATCAAATGATCGATTATGAAGTATTGCGTTTTATCTGGTGGCTGCTGATCGGTGTTCTGCTGATTGGTTTCGCGGTCACCGATGGTTTCGACATGGGCGTGGGCATGCTCACCCGTTTCCTCGGTCGTAATGACACCGAGCGTCGAATCATGATCAACTCCATCGCCCCGCACTGGGACGGTAACCAGGTGTGGCTGATCACCGCAGGCGGCGCGCTGTTCGCTGCCTGGCCGATGGTCTACGCGGCTGCGTTCTCCGGCTTCTATGTGGCGATGATTCTGGTGCTGGCTTCTTTATTCTTCCGTCCGGTGGGTTTCGACTACCGTTCCAAGATTGAAGACACCCGCTGGCGTAACATGTGGGACTGGGGCATCTTCATCGGTAGCTTCGTTCCACCGCTGGTCATTGGTGTGGCGTTTGGTAACCTGTTGCAGGGCGTACCGTTCCACGTCGACGAATATATGCGTCTGTTCTACACCGGTAACTTCTTCCAGCTGCTGAATCCGTTTGGTCTGCTGGCAGGCGTGGTGAGCGTGGCGATGATCATCACCCAGGGGGCAACCTATCTCCAGATGCGTACCGTAGGTGAACTGCATCTGCGTTCCCGCGCTACCGCTCAGGTGGCAGCGCTGGTGACGCTGGTCTGCTTCGCTCTGGCAGGCGTGTGGGTGGTGTATGGTATTGATGGATACGTGGTGACGTCCGCTATCAACCATGCTGCACCGTCTAACCCGCTGACCAAAGAAGTGGCGCGTCAGGCCGGTGCATGGCTGGTGAACTTCAACAATACCCCTGTGCTGTGGGCTATCCCGGCTCTGGGTGTGCTGCTGCCACTGCTGACCGTGCTGACGTCTCGTCTGGAGAAAGGCGCTCTGGCGTTCGTATTCTCTTCCCTGACGCTGGCGTGCATCATCCTGACGGCCGGTATTGCGATGTTCCCGTTCGTGATGCCATCCAGCACCATGATGAATGCCAGCCTGACCATGTGGGATGCAACGTCCAGCCATATGACGCTGAACTTAATGACCTATGTGGCTTGCGTGTTCGTTCCGATTGTTCTGGCTTACACCATCTGGTGTTACTGGAAAATGTTCGGTCGTATCACTAAAGAACATATCGAAAGCAACACCCACTCTATGTACTAAGTAAGGAGCTGAATATGTGGTATTTCGCATGGATTTTAGGGACGCTTCTTGCCTGTGCGTTTGGTGTCATCACTGCCCTGGCGCTTGAGCATGTAGAAGCGACCAAAGCAGGTGAAGAAAAGCACTAATGAATATTATCGCAACGTTATATGCGGTAATGGATAAGCGCCCTTTGAGGGCGCTTTCCCTCATTATGGCATTACTGCTGGCAGGCTGTATCTTCTGGGACCCGTCGCGCTTCGCGGCGAAAACCAGCGAGCTTGAAATCTGGCACGGCTTCCTGATTATGTGGGCGGTGTGCGCAGGCGTGATTCACGGTGTCGGCTTTCGTCCGAAAGCGCTACACTGGCAGGGCATCTTCTGCCCAATGATTGCCGATCTGGTTCTCCTCGCCGGTTTGATTTTCTTCTTCTTCTGAATAAGAAATGTCCGTTAACGTTATGGGCTTACCCTGGCCCATAAAAATTTACTCTCCGTTTACTTTCTCCCATTCCAAACCATCATTCCCGCGCGTATAGTAGCGAAGTTTGAAAGCTCCAACTTTTCTTGTATTACCAGGATGTAAAGTGAATACAACGCTGTTTCGATGGCCGGTACGTGTCTATTACGAAGATACCGATGCCGGTGGTGTGGTCTACCACGCCAGCTACGTTGCTTTTTATGAACGGGCACGCACAGAGATGCTGCGCCATCATCACTTTAGTCAACAGGTGCTGTTGGCTGAGCGAGTTGCCTTCGTGGTACGCAAGATGACGCTTGAGTATTTTGCGCCTGCCAGACTCGACGATATGCTCGAAGTCCAAACAGAAATTACATCAATGCGCGGAACTTCACTGGTTTTCACGCAGCGGATAGTCAATGCAGAGAACACGGTACTGAACTCAGCTGAAGTCCTGATTGTCTGTGTTGATCCAACCATAATGAAGCCTCGTGCGCTTCCTAAGTCTATTGTCGCGGAGTTTAAGCAGTGACTGACATGAATATCCTTGATTTGTTCCTGAAGGCAAGCCTTCTGGTTAAACTTATCATGTTGATTTTGATTGGTTTTTCAATCGCATCCTGGGCCATCATCATCCAGAGAACGCGTATCCTCAATGCCGCTGGCCGCGAAGCCGAAGCGTTTGAAGATAAGTTCTGGTCGGGTATTGAGCTTTCGCGTCTGTACCAGGAAAGCCAGGGACGCCGTGATAACCTTTCAGGCTCCGAACAAATTTTCTATAGCGGTTTCAAAGAGTTCGCTCGCTTACATCGCGCTAACAGCCATGCGCCGGAAGCCGTGGTAGAAGGGGCGTCGCGTGCGATGCGCATCTCCATGAACCGCGAACTGGAAAATCTTGAAACGCATATTCCTTTCCTCGGAACCGTTGGCTCCATCAGCCCGTATATCGGCCTGTTTGGTACGGTGTGGGGGATCATGCACGCCTTTATCGCCCTTGGGGCGGTGAAGCAGGCAACGTTGCAGATGGTTGCGCCGGGTATCGCAGAAGCACTGATCGCGACCGCAATCGGTCTGTTCGCCGCAATTCCGGCGGTAATGGCGTACAACCGTCTGAACCAGCGCGTGAACAAACTGGAACTGAACTACGACAACTTTATGGAAGAGTTCACCGCGATTCTGCATCGTCAGGCGTTTACCAGCACCGAGAGCAACAAGGGGTAAACCATGGCCAGATCGCGTGGACGAGGTCGTCGCGAGCTCAAGTCCGAAATCAATATCGTTCCGTTACTGGACGTGCTGCTGGTGCTGCTGCTGATCTTTATGGCGACGGCGCCCATCATCACCCAGAGCGTGGAAGTTGATCTGCCGGATGCGACAGAATCACAGGCGGTAAGCACCAATGACGATCCTCCGGTCATCATTGAGGTTTCCGGCGTAGGGCAGTACAGCGTGGTGGTAGAGAAAGATCGTATGGATCAGCTTCCGCCAGAGCAGGTTATTGCTGAAGCGCAACGACGCCTGGAGTCAAATCCGAAGACGGTCTTCTTAATCGGTGGTGCGAAAGACGTACCATATGATGAAATTATCAAAGCGCTGAACTTGCTACATAGCGCGGGCGTTAAGTCAGTTGGCTTAATGACTCAGCCTATTTGATCATCTGCGTAGTTTTTGGGAACCGATAGTGTCAAAGGCAACCGAACAGAACGACAAGCTTAAGCGAGCGATAATCGTCTCCGCAGTGCTGCACGTAATTCTTTTTGCAGCGCTGATCTGGAGTTCGTTCGATGAGCACCTTGATGCATCAGGCGGCGGTGGGGGGTCCTCCATCGACGCCGTTATGGTGGATCCTGGTGCGATCGTTCAGAACTATAATCGTCAGCAACAGCAGCAGGCGAGCTCTAAACGTGCTGAAGAGCAGCGAGAAAAACAGGCGCAACAGCAGGCGGAAGAGCTGCGTGAAAAGCAGGCCGCTGAGCAGGAACGTCTGAAGCAGCTAGAGAAAGAGCGTTTGCAGGCGCAGGAAGCGGCGAAAGAGCAGGCAGATCAGCAGAAGCAGGCTGAAGCCGCTGCGAAGAAGGCGCAGGAACAGCAGAAGCAGGCGGAAGAGGCGGCAGCCAAAGCCGCGGCTGATGCAAAAGCGCAGGCTGACGCACAGGCGAAATTAGCGGCTGACGCGGCGAAGAAAGCCGCTGCTGATGCTCAGAAAAAAGCGGAAGCAGAAGCTGCGAAGAAAGCCGCTGCTGATGCCCAGAAGAAAGCGGAAGCAGAAGCCGCGAAGAAAGCCGCTCAGGAAGCAGAGAAGAAAGCTGCTGCCGATGCTGCGAAGAAAGCGGCTGCTGCCGAGAAGGCTGCGGCTGAAAAAGCGGCTGCCGCTGAAAAAGCTGCGGCTGATAAAAAAGCGGCTGCCGAGAAAGCTGCCGCAGCTAAAAAAGCTGCTGCCGAAAAAGCCGCAGCCGACAAGAAAGCTGCCGCTGAAAAAGCCGCTGCCAGGAAGGCCGCTGCTGAAAAAGCTGCCGCTGAAGCAGCCACCGCTGACGATATCATTGGCGACCTGAGTTCTGGTAAGAATGCGCCGAAAACTGGCGGTGGGGCAAAAGGGAGTAATGCAGCCCCGGCGGGAAGCGGTAACACTAAGAACAACGGTGCTTCTGGCGCTGAGATTAACGACTACAAGAACCAGATTGCTGCGGCTATATCCAGCAGGCTTAACGATAAATCATTGTATACAGGGAAAACATGTAGACTGCATATTAAACTGCATACTGATGGTACCGTGCTGAGCGTTGAGTCTGAAGGAGGCGATGACGCGTTATGCCAGGCTGCACTTGTGGCAGTGAATCAGGCAAAACTGCCAAAACCTCCGTCACAGGCTGTCTATGAAGTGTTCAAAGACGCTTCGCTGAACTTTAAGCCATAAGCAGAGCTGCGGTTATCGGGTTCTGATAGTTTTGTGTATTTGAGTTTGTTAACCTTCTGCTAAATTATCCAGGACTTATTGTTCGGATAAGGGAGATATGATGAAGCAGGCATTACGATTAGCTTTTGGTTTTTTAGTACTGTTGACGTCAGCAGTGCATGCCACAGTAAGCATCGACATTACCGACTGGAACGACTCAGCGCGTCCAATCGGTGTCGTTCCGTTCCAGTGGGCAGGCCCGGGCGCTGCGCCTGAAGATATTGGCGGCATTGTTGCAGCTGACCTGCGTAACAGCGGTAAATTTAACCCCTTAGATCGTTCTCGTCTGCCGCAGCAGCCGGGTACCGCTCAGGAAGTTCAACCTGCTGCATGGTCTGCACTGGGTATTGATGCCGTGGTTGTCGGACAGGTTACTCCTGCGCCAGACGGCGGCTATAACGTCGCTTATCAACTGGTGGATACCGGCGGTGCGCCGGGTACCGTTCTGGCTCAAAACACGTATAAGGTGAACAAGCAGTGGCTGCGTTACGCAGGCCATACGGCGAGTGACGAAGTGTTTGAGAAGCTGACCGGTATTAAAGGTGCGTTCCGTACTCGTATCGCGTACGTAGTACAGACCAACGGCGGCCAGTTCCCTTATGAGCTGCGCGTCTCTGATTACGATGGCTACAACCAGTTCACCGTACACCGTTCACCACAGCCGCTGATGTCTCCGGCATGGTCTCCGGACGGCTCTAAGCTGGCGTACGTGACCTTCGAAAGCGGCCGTTCCGCGCTGGTTATCCAGACGCTCTCTAACGGTGCTGTGCGTCAGGTTGCGTCATTCCCGCGTCACAACGGTGCGCCTGCGTTCTCTCCGGACGGTACCAAACTGGCGTTTGCCCTGTCTAAAACCGGTAGCCTGAACCTGTACGTGATGGATATTGGTTCTGGTCAGATCCGTCAGGTCACGGATGGTCGTAGCAACAACACTGAGCCAACCTGGTTCCCGGACAGCCAGAATCTGGCCTTTACGTCTGACCAGGCAGGTCGTCCACAAGTTTATAAAGTGAATATCAACGGCGGAGCAGCGCAGCGTATTACCTGGGAAGGTTCTCAGAACCAGGATGCTGACGTCAGTGCCGATGGTAAAACGATGGTAATGGTCAGTACTGCGGGTGGTCAGCAGCACATTGCCAAACAAGATCTGGTAACGGGGGGCGTACAAGTACTGTCGTCAACGTTCCTGGATGAAACGCCAAGTCTGGCACCTAACGGCACCATGGTAATCTACAGCTCTTCTCAGGGGATGGGATCCGTGCTGAATCTGGTTTCTACAGATGGGCGTTTCAAAGCGCGTCTTCCGGCAACTGATGGACAGGTAAAATCACCTGCCTGGTCGCCGTATCTGTAATAATAATTAATTGATTACTAAAGGAATCTTAGAAATGCAACTGAACAAAGTGCTGAAGGGGCTGATGATCGCTCTGCCTGTTATGGCAATCGCAGCGTGTTCTTCTAACAAGAATGCAAGCAATGACCAGAGCGGCGAAGGCATGATGGGTGCCGGCACCGGTATGGACGCTAACGGCAATGGCAATATGTCTTCTGAAGAGCAAGCGCGTCTTCAGATGCAGCAGTTACAGCAGAACAACATCGTTTACTTCGATCTGGATAAATACGACATCCGTTCTGACTTCGCTGCAATGCTGGATGCGCACGCAAACTTCCTGCGTAGCAACCCGTCTTACAAAGTCACCGTAGAAGGTCATGCGGACGAACGTGGTACTCCGGAGTACAACATCTCCCTGGGTGAACGTCGTGCAAACGCTGTTAAAATGTACCTCCAGGGTAAAGGCGTTTCTGCTGACCAGATCTCCATCGTTTCTTACGGTAAAGAAAAACCAGCAGTACTGGGTCACGACGAAGCGGCTTACTCCAAAAACCGTCGTGCCGTACTCGTTTACTAAGAGAATTGCATGAGCAGTAACTTCAGACATCATCTGATGAGTCTGTCGTTACTGGTTGGAATAGCGGCCCCCTGGGCCGCTTTTGCTCAGGCACCAATCAGTAGTGTCGGCTCAGGCTCGGTAGAAGACCGGGTCACTCAACTCGAGCGTATTTCTAACGCTCACAGCCAGCTTTTAACTCAACTCCAGCAGCAGCTTTCCGATAACCAGAATGATATTGATTCCCTTCGTGGTCAGATCCAGGAGAGTCAGTATCAGCTTAATCAGGTTGTGGAGCGCCAGAAGCAAATTTTGTTGCAGATGGATAGCCTGAACAGCGGCGGAGCAGCAGCACAGCCAGCAGCAGGCGATCAAAGCGGTGCGGCAACGCCTGCACCTGCGGCAGATGCCTCCGCGTCGTCTGGTGCGCCTGTACAGAGCGGTGACGCGAATACGGACTATAACGCGGCCATTGCCCTGGTGCAGAATAAATCGCGCCAGGACGATGCTATCGTTGCGTTTCAGAACTTCGTTAAGAAGTACCCTGATTCCACTTACCAGCCAAATGCGAACTACTGGCTGGGTCAGTTGAATTACAACAAGGGTAAAAAGGATGATGCGGCGTTTTATTTTGCCTCTGTGGTGAAAAATTACCCGAAATCACCGAAAGCGCCTGATGCGATGTATAAAGTCGGCGTGATCATGCAGGACAAAGGCGACACTGCAAAAGCCAAAGCGGTTTATCAGCAGGTGGTTGCAAAATTCCCGGGTACAGACGGCGCCAAACAAGCGCAAAAACGTTTAAGTTCGATGGGTTGATTATCGCATGACCAGAAATCGCGTCATTTCTGGTCATGCAGCATGATTCCTAAGCAGTTAAGTGATCTTCATCGAAATTTTTGTTGCGCAGAATTCTTAAATCAGTAATATATGCCGCCGTTGCCACGGGATATCAAACAACGTGAAAGCAGCGCAAAAGTGGGTCGTTAGCTCAGTTGGTAGAGCAGTTGACTTTTAATCAATTGGTCGCAGGTTCGAATCCTGCACGACCCACCACTTAAAGCAGTTCTGGCAGTACAGAGTGGGTGATTAGCTCAGTTGGTAGAGCATCTCCTTTACACGGAGGGGGTCGGCGGTTCGAGCCCGTCATCACCCACCACTCGGGTCGTTAGCTCAGTTGGTAGAGCAGTTGACTTTTAATCAATTGGTCGCAGGTTCGAATCCTGCACGACCCACCAATTTTATTGGTTCCGAGTGATAATTCAGGCAACACCCGAATGGGTCGTTAGCTCAGTTGGTAGAGCAGTTGACTTTTAATCAATTGGTCGCAGGTTCGAATCCTGCACGACCCACCAGCCTGAATAGATTTGAAGTACATCCCGCAAGGGGTCGTTAGCTCAGTTGGTAGAGCAGTTGACTTTTAATCAATTGGTCGCAGGTTCGAATCCTGCACGACCCACCAGTGTTGAAAGGCGCCCTAAAGGCGCCTTTTTGCTATCTGTCGTTCGCCAGTGCCTTGTAGGTCGGGTAAGGCGAAGCCGCCACCCGACAGATGCTACCGGCATCAATTCCCGATGACATTCCCCCTCAAATCCGCTATCTTGTTTAGTATACAAAACACCATTGCCTCATTTTTGTTATCTCATGCAAAACAAAGGCAATATTGTTAAGCCAGTAAAACGAGAAGCCATAATGAGTGTGATGTTTGATCCCGAAACCGCAATCTATCCCTTCCCGCCGAAGCCCGCTCCGCTAAGCCGGGATGAAAAACAGTTCTATCGTGAAAAAATTAAGCGCCTGCTTAAAGAGCGTGATGCGGTGATGGTGGCGCATTACTACACCGACCCGGAAATTCAGCAGCTGGCAGAAGAGACGGGCGGCTGTATCTCAGACTCCCTGGAAATGGCGCGTTTCGGTGCAAAACATCCTGCCTCCACGCTGCTGGTTGCAGGTGTGCGCTTCATGGGCGAAACGGCAAAAATTCTCAGCCCGGAAAAAACCATACTGATGCCGACGCTGAATGCCGAATGCTCCCTTGACCTCGGTTGCCCGATTGATGAGTTCACCGCCTTCTGTGATGCCCACCCTGATCGTACCGTGGTGGTCTATGCCAACACGTCTGCGGCGGTGAAAGCCCGGGCAGACTGGGTAGTGACCTCCAGTATCGCCGTTGAGCTGATTGAGCATCTGGACAGCCTGGGGGAGAAAATCATCTGGGCGCCCGATCGTCACCTGGGAAACTATGTACAAAAACAAACCGGTGCGGATGTGCTGTGCTGGCAGGGCGCCTGTATCGTTCACGACGAGTTTAAGACCCAGGCCCTGACGCGCATGAGAGGGTTATACCCGGACGCCGCGATTCTGGTGCACCCGGAATCCCCGCAGTCCATCGTCGACATGGCGGATGCCGTCGGGTCAACCAGCCAGCTCATTCATGCTGCGAAAACCCTGTCACACAAGCAGCTCATTGTGGCGACCGATCGCGGTATCTTCTACAAGATGCAGGAGGCCGTGCCGGAAAAAACGTTGCTCGAAGCGCCGACCGCCGGAGAAGGGGCGACCTGCCGAAGCTGCGCGCATTGCCCGTGGATGGCGATGAATGGGCTCAAAGCGATTGCGGAGGGGCTGGAAAACGGTGGCGCAGCGCATGAGATCCATGTGGATGCCGCTCTGCGTGAAGGCGCGTTAATTCCACTTAACCGTATGCTGGATTTTGCGGCTACACTACGTACTTAACTTATTACGCCCCGGAGAAAAAATGGATTTTTTTAGCACACAGAACATCCTGGTTCATATCCCGATTGGTGCGGGCGGCTATGACCTGTCGTGGATTGAAGCGGTGGGTACGCTGGCCGGTTTACTCTGTATCTGGCTGGCCAGCCTTGAGAAGATCAGCAACTATGCGTTCGGGCTGATAAACGTCACGCTGTTTGCGATCATCTTTTTCCAGATCCAGCTCTACGCCAGCCTGCTTCTACAGCTGTTCTTCTTCGCAGCCAATATCTATGGCTGGTACGCCTGGTCTCGGCAAAACAGTCAGCAGGAGGCGGAACTGCAAATCCGCTGGCTGCCGTTGCCAAAAGCCATCGCCTGGTTCGCGGCCTGCGTGGTGGCTATCGGCTTTATGACCGTCTTTATTGATCCGGTATTTGCCTTCCTGACGCGCGTGGCGGTCTCGGTCATGTCGGGTCTGGGATTAAATGTGACGATGCCTGAGCTTCAGCCGGATGCCTTCCCGTTCTGGGATTCCTGCATGATGGTGTTGTCGATTGCCGCAATGATCCTGATGACCCGTAAATACGTTGAGAACTGGCTGCTGTGGGTGGTCATCAACGTCATTAGCGTGGTGATTTTTGCCCGCCAGGGTGTTTATGCCATGTCGCTGGAGTACATGCTGCTGACGGTCATTGCCCTGAACGGTAGCCGCATGTGGATTAACAGCGCGCGTGAGCGTGGCTCGCGCGCGCTTTCCCGTTAATGGTGATGGGCGTGTGAGTGGCCGGACTGCGCCTCGTTCAGGTGACAGTCTGGCCCGTTACATGGCTGATACTCCATCTGAATGGTGGCGTGCGCAATTTCGTAGTGATGCTCAAGGAAGTGCCGAATACGTTCAAGCAACGCATCGTGATCGTGGGGCGGAATAACCTGAACGTGCAGCGTCATAAGCGGTTTCTCACCCACCAGCCAGACGTGAACGTGGTGAACGTTACGGACTTCAGGAATGGAACGACACAGATTGCGTTTTAGCTCGCCAATATCCAGCGACGTGGGAGCGCCTTCCAGCAGCTCATTGACGCTCTCTTTCAACAGCCGCCAGGCACTGCGTAATACAAGGCACGATACCAGCACGGAAAGAATCGGGTCGATGGGAGTCCAGCCCGTGCCCATAATGATCAGCGCGGCTACGATGGCCCCTACGGAACCCAGCAGATCGCCCAGTACATGAAGCGCCGCGGCCCGTACGTTCAGATTTTTTTCACTGCTGCCGCGGTGCAATATCCAGAACGCCAGAATATTGGCGACCAACCCGGCAATGGCGATAATCATCATTGTCGTCCCGGCTACCGGTTGTGGATGCCGAAAACGCTGAAATGCTTCCCAGACGATAAGAATAGTAATGACCACCAGTGCAATCGCATTCACAAAGGCGGCAAGCGTGGTCAGTCTGAGCCAGCCAAAGGTGTGGCGGGTATTGGGAGGGCGACGGGCAAACTGCACGGCCAGCAGAGCAAACAGGAGCGCGGCAGCGTCGGTCAGCATATGCCCGGCATCGGCCAGCAGCGCCAGCGATCCGGATATCAGCCCGCCTGTTACCTCAATTATCATAAAGGTGGCAGTGACGCCAAAAGCCAGCAGAAGCCGTTTGGCATTTTCATCGCCAGTGGAGTGGGAATGGGAGTGGGAGTGCGCCATGGTATCGTTCCTGATTTATTATTATTTTTAGTGTAGCGTTTTTAAGAGCTTAAATAAAAAAGGAGAGCATTCGCTCTCCCTGTTTTACCTTACGGAAGGTTACTGGGTAGTACCGTCCGTTTTGGTATTGGCATCGCTGCCTACTTTGTCATTCGGGTCCGGGCATTTCCCGTCTTTACACACTGAGTTTTTATGAACCTCGTCGGTAGTCATACCCTCATGGTTCATCGTGCCTGTGTTCGTCCCGCCGGTGTTGGTATTGCCCGTGTTGATATTACTGTTATCAACATTGTTTGGCGCAATATTCTGTTTTGCATCCGGCGCAACCTGGCCTGCTTCGGCAGCGGCATTCGCGTCGCCGTTGCTGCCGGATGAGCCTGCGTCAGCAGCCAGTACGCTACCGCTTGCCAGAGTAAGGGTTGCCGTCAGGAAAAGCGTAGTCAGTTTCGTCATTTTCATCATGGTGCTCCTGTTCTTATCGTTACGCTGGATAACATTCTCCAACAGTGCATCTTGTTCAGTGGCGAAAGATCCCAGTTTCCTGATTTATGTCAGGATGGAATCGCGTATAAATATTTAAAAACAGTCGTTACAAGTAAAAAGCTTAGGCCAGATCTCATTTTTCGCTATTTTGTTGTGTATTTTAGGCGAATTCCAGGAATTATCTGCGCGAAGTGTAAAAGCCCGTTTACACTTCGTGGCCGACAAGTTAGATTGAAAGGATTGCTTTCATTACTAAAGATATGGCAGAGCCGGAAAGAAGATGAATTATCAGAACGACGATTTACGCATTAAAGAGATCAATGAGTTATTACCTCCCGTAGCGCTCCTTGAAAAATTCCCCGCCACCGAAAATGCCGCCAACACGGTGTCTCATGCCCGCAAGGCGATCCACAAGATCCTGAAAGGTAGCGACGATCGTCTTCTGGTGGTCATTGGGCCGTGCTCCATTCACGATCCTGCTGCGGCCAAAGAGTATGCGTCGCGTCTGCTCGCCCTGCGTGAAGAGCTGAAAGGCGAACTGGAAATCGTGATGCGCGTTTATTTCGAAAAACCGCGTACCACCGTGGGCTGGAAAGGGTTGATCAACGATCCGCATATGGACAACAGTTTCCAGATCAACGACGGCCTGCGCATTGCGCGTAAGCTGTTGCTGGAGATCAACGACAGCGGGCTGCCTGCTGCCGGAGAATTCCTCGATATGATCACCCCGCAGTATCTGGCTGACCTGATGAGCTGGGGCGCTATTGGCGCGCGTACGACGGAATCTCAGGTTCACCGTGAGCTGGCGTCTGGCCTGTCATGCCCGGTGGGTTTCAAAAATGGCACTGATGGCACCATTAAAGTCGCTATTGACGCCATTAATGCGGCTGGCGCGCCGCACTGCTTCCTGTCGGTGACCAAGTGGGGCCACTCCGCTATCGTGAATACCAGCGGTAATGGCGATTGCCATATCATACTGCGCGGCGGTAAAGAGCCTAACTACAGTGCTAAACACGTAGCGGAGGTAAAAGCAGGGCTGGAGAAAGCGGGTCTGGCACCGCAGGTGATGATCGATTTCAGCCATGCCAACTCCAGCAAACAGTTTAAAAAGCAGATGGAAGTCGGCGCAGATGTGTGTCAGCAAATCGCCAGCGGTGAACGCGCAGTGATTGGGGTGATGATTGAGAGCCATCTGGTGGAAGGCAACCAGAACCTGGAGGGCAACGAGCCGCTGGTCTACGGTAAGAGCGTGACGGATGCCTGCATTGGCTGGGACGATACCGATGCGATCCTGCATCAGTTGGCGGATGCGGTTAAAGCGCGTCGCGGCTAAGTTTGTCCCGGGCAATAAAAAAGCGTGGATTGCTCCACGCTTTTTTTATGTCCGGGGAATATTACTTCGCTTTACCCTGGTTCGCCACGGCCGCCGCTTTTGCAGCGATTTCGTCGGCGTTACCCAGGTAGTAATGTTTAACTGGCTTGAAGTTTTCGTCGAACTCGTACACCAGCGGCACGCCGGTAGGGATATTCAGCTCGAGGATTTCATCTTCACCCATGTTGTCCAGGTATTTCACCAGCGCACGCAGGGAGTTACCGTGAGCAGCGATAATGACGCGCTCGCCGCTTTTCAGGCGTGGCAGAATGGTTTCGTTCCAGTAAGGCACAACGCGGTCGATGGTCAGCGCCAGGCTTTCGGTCTGCGGCAGTTCAGCCTCAGTCAGCTTCGCGTAACGCGGATCGTGGCCCGGGTAGCGCTCGTCATCTTTGCTCAGCTCTGGAGGCGTGACCGCAAAACCACGACGCCACTGCTTAACCTGCTCGTCACCGTATTTTTCTGCGGTTTCCGCTTTGTTCAGACCTTGCAGCGCACCGTAGTGACGCTCGTTCAGTTTCCAGGATTTCTCAACCGGCAGCCAGGCCTGATCCAGCTCGTCCAGAACGTTCCACAGGGTATGGATGGCACGTTTCAGCACAGAGGTGTAAGCAAAGTCAAAGGTGAAGCCTTCTTCTTTCAGCAGTTTACCTGCCGCTTTTGCTTCGCTCACGCCTTTCTCGGACAGATCAACGTCATACCAACCGGTGAAGCGGTTTTCGTTGTTCCACTGGCTTTCGCCGTGGCGCACCAGGACAAGCTTAGTATTAGCCATTTCTTACTCCTCAAGCATTTTGAATGATAACAATTCTCATTATATTGCCGTGACTGTGCCAGCAGCAACGCTTAACCCTAACCATAGCGAAAATAGTTCGAGAGTGTAAGATGCATGTGAATCCAGGGTTATGATTTTGTCTGCGATCGCCGCTATTTTCAGCAAGGCGGAGATAAAAAAGCCCTCGCGGTGAGGGCCAGGGTTTTTTGCCGGATGGCGCTTCGCTTCTCCGGCCTACATTTGTAGGCCCGTGCGCCGCCGGACATTAAGCGCGCGGAATGAAATGATACTCGGTGACGCTTACGTACTCTTCACCCGGACGTAGCACGCAGTCCGGCTGCGGCCATTCAGGATGGTTAGGCGTGTCCGGCAGGAACTCGCTTTCCAGCGCCAGTCCTTGCCAGGCGCCGTAGGCGTCATGTTCACGCGCCGTAGTACCCTCCAGATAGTTACCGGAGTAGAACTGTAGGGCAGGGGCGGTGGTGTAGACCGTCATCTGTAACTTCTCATCAGCAGACCAGACCTGTGCGGCAGGTTGAGAAAGATCGCCTTTTGCCTGCAACAGGAACGCGTGGTCGTAGCCTTTCACCTTGCGCTGATCGTCATCACTCAGGAAATCCTGAGCAATGGTTTTCGGCTGTCGGAAATCAAAGCTATTTCCGCTTACAGGTTTCAGCGCCTGATAAGGGATACCCATCTCATCGACCGGGAGATACTCGTCCGCCAGGATCTGGAGTTTGTGGCTGCGGACATCGGTCTGATTACCGTCAAGGTTGAAATAGGCGTGGTTAGTCAGGTTGACCGGGCACGACTTATCGACGGTCGCGCGATACTCAATGGCGATGCGATTATCTTCGGTCAGGGTGAAGCGCGCGGTTGCGGTGAGATTGCCCGGGAAGCCCTGGTCTCCATCGAGGGAGTCCAGAGAGAACCAGACCTCACCGTCATTTTGCTGCACAATCTTCCAGCGACGTTTATCAAACCCTTCCGGGCCGCCGTGCAGCTGATTTTCGCCCTGGCTGGCAAGCAGGGAATACGTTACGCCGTCCAGCGTAAACTGGCTTCTGGCGATGCGGTTAGCGTAGCGGCCTATGGATGCGCCCAGAAAAGCGGTCTGCTCGATATACTGCTCCGGCGATGCGCAGCCAAGCAGGGTTTCGCGCACGCTGCCGTCAGGCATCGGTACGCGGGCAGAAAGTAACGTTGCGCCCCAGTCCATCAGCGTAACCACCATCCCGGCGCTGTTGCGCAGGGTTAACAGGCGATACGGCAGACCATCCGGTGCGAGTGTTGGTGTTTCGTTTAGCACTGTCCGGCTCCTTGTGATGCTTTGCAGACATAGAAAGTTTCTTTGATGCCCGTTTTGGCTTCGTACTGTTTAGCCACCGCGTCCTGAATGGCAGGGACCAGCTCTTCCGGCACCAGGGCGACGACGCACCCGCCAAATCCGCCGCCGGTCATACGCACGCCGCCTTTGTCGCCAATCGTGGCTTTCACAATTTCAACCAGGGTGTCGATTTGCGGCACGGTGATTTCGAAATCGTCACGCATGGAGGCATGCGATTCGGCCATCAGCTCGCCCATCCGTTTCAGGTCACCTTTCGCCAGCGCGGAGGCGGCTTCTACGGTACGGGCATTTTCCGTCAGTATATGGCGCACGCGCTTCGTGACAACCGGATCCAGCTCGTGGGCAACCTTGTTGAATTCATCAAGTGAGACATCACGTAGGGCTGGCTGCTGGAAGAAGCGCGCGCCGGTTTCGCACTGTTCGCGACGGGTGTTGTACTCGCTGCCCACCAGGGTGCGTTTGAAGTTGCTGTTGATGATCACCACAGCCGCCCCTTTAGGCAGTGGAACCGCTTTGGTCCCGAGGGAGCGGCAGTCAATCAGCAAAGCATGTTCTTTCTTGCCCAGCGCGGAAATCAGCTGATCCATAATGCCGCAGTTGCAGCCTACGAACTGGTTTTCCGCTTCCTGACCGTTGAGGGCGATTTGCGCCCCGTCCAGCGGCAGATGATAAAGCTGCTGGAACACGGTGCCGACCGCCACTTCCAGCGATGCGGAAGAGCTTAATCCCGCCCCCTGCGGCACGTTGCCGCTGATCACCAGATCGGCCCCGCCGAAATTCTTGTTACGCTTTTGCAGGTGCTTCACCACGCCGCGAACATAGTTCGACCACTGCTGGCTGTCGTGGGTCACGATCGGCGCATCGAGGGAAAATTCGTCAATTTCGTTGCCGTAATCCGCGGCGATCACTCGCACATGACGATCGTCGCGTTTCGCGCAGCTGATCACCGTCTGGTAGTCGATGGCACACGGCAGGACAAAACCGTCGTTATAGTCGGTGTGCTCGCCGATCAGATTAACGCGGCCAGGCGCCTGGATAACGTGGGTGGCAGGGTAGCCAAATTTTTCAGCAAACAGGGATTGTGTTTTATCTTTCAGACTCATTTTTAGACTCCTGATTCGCGGTAATGGACGTCGCTAACGGCACGCAGACGTTCTGCCGCCTGTTCCGCCGTCAGGTCGCGCTGGGTTTCCGCCAGCATTTCATAGCCCACCATGAATTTACGTACCGTCGCAGAACGCAGCAGCGGCGGGTAGAAGTGTGCATGTAACTGCCAGTGTTGATTCTCTTCGCCGTTAAACGGCGCGCCGTGCCAGCCCATGGAGTAGGGGAAGGAGCACTGGAAGAGGTTGTCGTAGCGGCTGGTCAGTTTTTTCAGCGCCAGCGCAAGGTCGTCTCGCTGGGCGTCGCTGAGTTCGGTAATGCGCTGAACATGGGCTTTAGGCAGCAGCAGCGTCTCAAACGGCCACGCCGCCCAGTAAGGGACCACTGCAAGCCAGTGCTCGGTTTCCACCACGGTACGGCTGCCATCCGCCAGCTCACGCTGGGTGTAATCCACCAGCATCGGCGAACCGTTCTGGGCGAAATACGCTTTTTGCAGTCGGTCCTCACGCTCGGCTTCATTCGGCAGGAAGCTGTTCGCCCAGATCTGACCGTGCGGATGCGGGTTGGAGCAGCCCATCGCCGCGCCTTTGTTTTCGAACACCTGCACCCAGGGATAGCTCTGCCCCAGCTCTGCGGTTTGCGCCTGCCAGGTGCTGACCACCTCTTTCAGCGCCTCCACGCTCAGCTCCGGCAGCGTTTTGCTGTGATCGGGCGAGAAGCAGATCACGCGGCTGGTGCCGCGGGCGCTTTCGCAGCGCATCAGCGGGTCATGGCTTTCCGGCGCGTCTGGCGTATCGGTCATCAGCGCGGCAAAGTCGTTAGTAAACACGAAGGTGCCTTGGTAGTCCGGGTTTTTATCGCCCGTCACGCGCGTATTGCCCGGGCAGAGGAAACAGTCCGGATCATGCTGCGGCAGCGTCTGTTTGGCAGGCGTCTCTTGCGCCCCCTGCCAGGGGCGCTTGGCGCGATGCGGTGAAACTAAAATCCATTGCCCGCTGAGCGGGTTAAAACGACGATGCGGGTGATCGACGGGATTGAATTGCGTCATGACAAATCCTTAATCTGGATAGCCTTGCGGATGGCGCGACTGCCAGTGCCAGGTATCCTGTGCCATTTCATCAAGCGTGCGGGTGACACGCCAGTTAAGCTCTTTATCCGCTTTGGTGGCATCGGCCCAGTAAGCCGGGAGGTCGCCATCCCGGCGGGGAGCGAAGTGATACTTCACCGGCTTGCCGCAGGCTTTACTGAAGGCATTCACCACGTCCAGCACGCTGCTGCCGATCCCGGCGCCGAGGTTGTAAATATGCACGCCCGGTTTATCAGCCAGCTGCTGCATCGCCGCCACGTGGCCGTCGGCCAGATCCATGACGTGAATGTAATCGCGCACGCCGGTGCCATCTTCGGTGGGATAATCGTTACCAAAAATCGCCAGGGAATCGCGGCGCCCTACGGCAACCTGCGCGATATACGGCATCAGGTTATTAGGAATGCCCTGCGGATCTTCGCCCATATCACCTGACGGATGCGCGCCAACCGGGTTGAAGTAGCGCAGCAAGGCAATGCTCCACTCAGGCTGAGCTTTTTGCAGGTCGGTCAGGATCTGCTCTACCATCAGCTTGCTTTTGCCATACGGGCTTTGCGGTGTACCGGTCGGGAAGCTTTCAACGTAAGGGATTTTTGGCTGATCGCCGTAGACGGTCGCGGAGGAGCTGAAGATAAAATTTTTAACGTTGGCCGCACGCATGGCGGAGATCAGACGCAGGGTACCGTTGACGTTGTTGTCATAGTACTCAAGCGGTTTTGCCACCGATTCGCCAACCGCTTTCAGGCCCGCGAAGTGGATAACGGTTTCAATCGCGTGATCGTGAAGGATTTCAGTCATCAACGCTTCATTGCGGATGTCGCCTTCCACGAAAGTCGGCTGTTTACCCGAAAGGCGTTCAATGACCGGCAGCACGCTGCGCTTACTGTTGCACAGGTTATCAAGAATGACGACATCGTGGCCGCTTTGCAGCAGTTGCACACAGGTATGACTTCCTATGTAACCGCTACCACCTGTTACCAGAACTCGCATATTTCGCTCCATTAGGCTTATGGTATGAATTAACCATAGCATATCAGAGACGCGAAAAGTGTGACATGGGATAAAATAGTGGTATCGTTTACACTGGTTTTCACACGCGCTTTTTCACAGACTGAATGCATTGTAGATCAAAGAGATAGAGATGTATTGTTGCAGGTTGTCTGAAAAGCGGAGGGCAGCGCCCTCCACGCGTTAATCGATTTTGCTCAGCAGGTAGCGGTATTGCTCGCCGTCAGGGACAAATTCCAGCCGATGGGTGATGCAGGACGGGGCATCTTCAGCATGGTGGGACACAAACAGCAGCTGGGTTTCACCTTCGCTAATCAGGACATCCACAAAGCGGCGGATCAGCTGACGGTTGAGCGGATCCAGCCCCTGCAACGGTTCGTCAAGAATCAGCAGCGTAGGGTGCTTGACCAGCGCGCGGACGATCAATGCCAGCCGCTGCTGCCCCCACGACAGGCTGTGGAATGGCGCATCGGCGACCCGGTTATCCATACCCAGAATATCCAGCCACTGCTGCGCCAGCTTGTGCTGCTTGTCGGATACCGCCTGATAAATACCAATGGAGTCGAAGAAGCCAGAGAGGATCACGTTTCGCACCGTGGTGCTCACCCGGTAGTCCAGGTGCAGGCTGCTGCTGACATAGCCGATGTGCTTTTTGATATCCCAGATGGTTTCCCCGCTGCCGCGGCGACGGCCGAACAGGGTGAGATCGTTGCTGTATCCCTGCGGGTGATCCCCGGTGATCAGGCTCAGCAGCGTGGATTTACCCGCCCCGTTGGGGCCGACGATCTGCCAGTGCTCACCAGGATTAACCGTCCAGCTGAGGTGATTAAGAATAGGGCGATCGTCGTAAGCAACCACCCCATCGCGCAGCACAATGCGCGGCTGGTCAGGCTCCAGCCCGTGGCGTGCTGAAGGCGCATCCGGCTCCGGCAGGGCAATACCGTCCAGTTTCTCGCTGTGCGCCAGCTGCGCAATCAGCGCCTGCCGAAGCAGTACGGCTTTCTCGCCGGTTTCGGTCAGGCTACAGTCCGCCAGCACGCCCGCATAATGTACGAAATCCGGGATCTCATCAAAGCGGTTAAGAACCAGCACAAGCGTGTATCCCTGCTGGTTAAGCGACGCCAGCAACGCTGCCAGTTGCGCGCGGGATTGCACATCCAGTCCGTCAAACGGTTCATCCAGGATCAGGAGTTCCGGCTCGCTCATCAGCGCCTGACACAGCAGCGTTTTGCGCGTTTCACCGGTTGAAAGGTATTTAAAGCGGCGATTAAGCAGGGCGGTAATGCCAAATTGTTCCGCCAGCTGCTGGCAGCGGGCAGGATCTTTTATCTCATCCTGGATAATTTCCGCCGTCGTGCGGCCGGTATCTTCTTCGCCGGGGCTGAGCAAATCGGTATTGTTACGCTGCCACTCATCCCTGACCAGCTTTTGCAGCTGTTCGAAGGAAAGGCGCGTCAGCCGGGTAAAGGTGCACCGACGTTCACCCTTCAGTTGGGTTAATTCGCCTGCCAGGGCGCGGGCCAGCGCGGATTTTCCGCTGCCATTCGTGCCCACAAACGCCCAGCTTTCTCCGGCGCGAAGGGTTAACTCTGGCAGCGATAAGGTACGGGTATCGCTAAGACGAAACGTGCCTTGCGAAATATGCAATGATGACATGTGTTATCCCATTTTTTGCAGCAAGAGATGTCAGGGATACTCAGTGTTAACGGGGTTGTCAATGCGCTTAGCACAATGTGGCGATAATTACCCGGTCTGCATTGAAATATGCGGTCACCACAGCACCTTCGTCTAATTCGGTCGCGTCGTTCACCGGAACGGTGGCGCAGAGCAACTGTCCATCCGGCAGGGTCATCAGCACTTCACACTGTTCTGCGCCGCGCTCGATGTGGCTGATACGCCCGCGTAGCTGGTTGTCGGCCTCTGCGGCCTGCTCAGGGTTGAGTGCGATGCTGATCCAGGGCGCTTTGAGTAATACCAGCACCTCCTGACCTTCGTTCAGCCCAAGGCGTTGACCACTTTGCGCGGTGATGGCGGCTTTCAGACGCGTCGTACCGTCCGCGAGCAGGATCTCGATATGCTCCTGCACCTGCGAATGATCGCGCCCCGTCACCGTACCAAACCACTGGTTGCGGGCGCTGGTCTGCAAAGAGAAACGGGAGATGGCGCCCAGCAGGCTGTCCAGCGGCAGATTGTCGTCATCGCTCAGCACATCAAATGCTTTTTGCTGGATCTGCGCCAGTAAATCGTAGAGCTGGATCAGACGTTGCCCGTAACGCGTCAACACGGCGCCGCCGCCGCCTTTCCCGCCGGTGGCGCGCTCAACCAGCGTGTGTTCGCTCAGGGTGTTCATGTCGTTAATTGCATCCCAGGCGCTTTTATAGCTGATGCCGGCGTTTTTAGCTCCCTGGCTAATCGAGCCAGTTTGTTCTATTTGTTTTAACAGGGCGATACGTCGCGGATCGGCGAAAAGCTTCTGCTGAAGTCGTAGGGTGAGGAGAATTTCGGCCTGCATAACAGTGTCCCGGCAAAAAGGCTATTGTGACCCAAATGCCCGGGGGCGGAAAGCGCACCGCACAAAAGGGGATGTTTTTCTTACTTTTCAGGGTAGAATAAGCCGTTCACAAGATCTGGAGAAAACCATGTTAGAGTTGTTGAAAAGTCTGGTATTCGCGGTAATCATGGTGCCAGTAGTGATGGCTATCATCCTCGGTGCCATCTACGGCCTGGGTGAAGTGTTCAACGTCTTTTCGAACATTGGTCATCGTCGTGACCAGCCTAAAAAGCAGCAATGATTTCCTCCAAAACGCCCGGCCAGCCCGGGCGTTTTGCTCTCAAGTTTATTCCTCTCCCGCCGATATCTTTTACAACGTTCCTTGAGTTTACGCATTAATGGGTACGATTTAGCGCTAGGAACGCCTGCGATATGTCGTTATATTTATTTGTATATAACGATACGCACAGGAGCTTCAAATGGCACGTTCATGGGTACGCCTTTTCGCAGGGGCCACGCTGACTCTCTCACTCACCGGCCACGCGCTGGCGGATGAAGGAAAAATCACGGTCTTTGCGGCGGCGTCGCTGACTAACGCGATGCAGGATATTGCTGCGGTATACAAAAAAGAGAAAAACGTCGAGGTGGTCTCGTCGTTTGCCTCCTCATCCACGCTGGCCCGCCAGATTGAAGCGGGGGCGCCCGCGGATCTGTTCATCTCTGCCGATCAGAAATGGATGGATTACGCGGTGGAGAAAAAAGCTGTTGATACGGCTACCCGCGAAACGCTGCTGGGAAATAGCCTGGTGGTGGTCGCGCCCGCAAACAGCAAGCAGGACGACATCGCCATCAACAAACAGACGGACTGGACCCGGCTGCTCAACGGTGGCCGTCTGGCGGTAGGCGATCCGGAGCATGTTCCTGCCGGGATTTATGCGAAAGAAGCGCTACAAAAACTGGGCGCGTGGGAGACCTTATCGCCGAAGCTGGCTCCCGCAGAAGATGTGCGTGGCGCGCTGGCGCTGGTGGAGCGTAACGAAGCGCCACTCGGGATCGTTTACGGCTCCGATGCCGTCGCCAGTAAAGGTGTGAAGGTGGTAGGCACCTTCCCGGAAGACTCGCATAAGAAAGTGGAATATCCTGTTGCGATAGTTGATGGACATAAAAATGCGAGCGTGACGGCCTTCGTTGACTACCTGAAGCGGCCGGAAGCGTCCGCGATCTTTAAACGTTACGGATTTACGACTCACGAATGATATTGACCGAACCTGAATGGCAGGCCGTGCTGCTGAGCCTGAAAGTCTCTTCCCTGGCGGTTGCGCTGAGTTTGCCCTTTGGGGTGTTCTTTGCCTGGTTACTGGTTCGCGTGAAGTTTCCAGGCAAAGCCCTGCTCGACAGTGTTCTCCATCTTCCGCTTGTCTTACCGCCTGTGGTGGTCGGATATCTGCTGCTGATCTCCATGGGTCGACGCGGCTTTATCGGCGAATGGCTGTACGACTGGTTCGGCCTGACCTTTGCTTTCAGCTGGCGCGGCGCGGTTCTGGCCGCGGCGGTGATGTCCTTCCCGCTGATGGTGCGCGCTATCCGCCTGGCGCTGGAAGGTGTAGATATCCGGTTAGAACAGGCCGCCCGCACGCTGGGCGCAGGCCGCTGGCGGGTATTCCTGACCATTACGCTTCCGCTCACGTTACCGGGCATTATTGTCGGTACGGTGTTAGCCTTCGCCCGCTCGTTGGGTGAGTTTGGCGCGACCATCACCTTTGTGTCGAACATTCCCGGCGAGACGCGGACCATCCCGTCGGCCATGTATACCCTGATTCAGACCCCGGGCGGCGAAGGTGCGGCGGCCCGGCTGTGTATTATTTCGATTGTGCTCGCTCTGGTCTCGCTGCTGGTGTCTGAGTGGCTGGCGCGCCTCAGCCGTGAACGGATGGGGAAATCGTGATGCTGGAACTCAACTTTACGCAAACCCTGGGCAGTCACACCCTGACGCTGAACGAAACGCTGCCTGCCAGCGGTATCACCGCCATTTTTGGCGTGTCCGGGGCGGGGAAAACGTCGCTGATTAATGCGATAAGCGGCCTGACTCGTCCCCAGTCTGGCCGTATTGTGCTAAATAACCGCGTCTTGAATGACGCGGAGAAGAAGGTCTGCCTGTCACCGGACAAACGCCGTATCGGCTATGTGTTTCAGGATGCGCGCCTGTTTCCGCACTACAGCGTTCGCGGGAACCTGCGTTACGGCATGGCAAAAAACATGGCCGGACAGTTCGATAAGCTGGTGGCGCTGCTGGGCATCGAACCGCTGCTGGATCGTCTGCCGTCGTCGCTGTCGGGTGGTGAAAAACAGCGCGTGGCGATTGGCCGCGCCCTGTTAACCGCGCCGGAACTGTTGCTGCTGGATGAGCCGCTGGCCTCGCTGGATATTCCGCGCAAGCGCGAGCTGCTGCCGTATCTGCAACGTCTGGCGCGGGAAATCAATGTGCCAATGCTCTACGTCAGCCATTCGCTGGATGAGATTTTACATCTGGCCGACAAAGTGCTGGTGCTGGAAGCGGGCAGGGTGAAGGCATTCGGCAATCTGGAGGAGGTGTGGGGCAGCAGCGTTATGCATCCATGGCTGCCAAAGGAGCAGCAGAGCAGCATTCTGAAGGTGAGCGTGCTGGAGCACCATCCGCACTACGCGATGACCGCGCTGGCGCTGGGCGATCAGCATTTGTGGGTGAATAAAATCGATACGCCGATTCAGTCCACGTTACGGATCCGCATTCAGGCGTCGGATGTCTCCCTGGTCCTGCAACCGCCGCTGCAAACCAGTATCCGCAATATTTTGCGCGCAAAAGTGGCGCAGTGTTTTGATGATAACGGCCAGGTGGAAGTGCAGCTGGAAGTAGGCAACAGAACGCTGTGGGCGCGCATCAGCCCGTGGGCCAGGGATGAGCTAGGCATCAAGCCTGGCCTGTGGCTTTACGCGCAAATCAAGAGCGTTTCTATAACCGCCTGATTACAGCAGGTGGGTATAAATATACTGCGCGATGCTGTCGGTGGTGTTATCGCCAATCACCACGTCAGCGCGCGCTTTCACCGCGTCATCGGCATTACCCATCGCCACGCCCGTTCCGGACGCTTCCAGCATGCTGATGTCGTTATAGTTATCGCCGAAGGCAATTACGTCCTGCATTGATCCGCCCTGCGATTCGACGAACTGGGTCAGACGCTTTCCTTTGCTGTTGCCTTTGCGGGCGATATCCACCTGATCGTGCCAGGACCATTCACATTCCAGACCCAGCGTATGCTCGACATGTTTTGCGAAGGTATTCAGTTTGGCGGTGTCTTCATCGGTCAGGGCAAATTTCCAGATTGCGTCGACGTCTTCCGCCGCCTGGCGCAGGGAGGAAACCTGAGTGAACACCGGACGCTGCGCTTCCGGCAGAGACAGAGCCCAGTTGCTGGTGCGGATCACATGGCCGGTAGGGCGTTCATACACCATGGCGTTGTCCACATACATCAGGCCGTGAATGGCATGCTCATCCAGTAAATCAATCAATTGCAGCGCCTGCGTAACGGGAAGCGGATCGGAGGCTAAAACCTTTTTTGCCTGATAATCATACAAATAGGTGCCATTACAACAAATTGCAGGTGTATCTAAGCCCAGTGCCTGATAAAAAGGATGAATGGCTACGTGATGTCGACCCGTTACGATGAGAAGTTGATACCCCGCTTCCTGGGCTCGTTTGAGGGCCTCAAGAGAAGAGGGGAGCAGGGTTTTCTGAGGGGTAAGCAGTGTTCCGTCTAAATCCAGGGCAATCACTCGCGAGGTCATTTTTTCTTCCGGGTTAATGTTGAATTTAAGGTCTGTCGGGATGGTACACCGAGAGCGGAACCCTGCAAAATCCCGGACTACAATTCAGCATTCACCGTTAAAAATAATCAGGAGTATTCATGAAACAAACCGTTTATACCGCCAGTCCTGAAAGTCAGCAGATCCATGTCTGGCGTTTGAATACAGAAGGTTCGCTTACGCTGGTTCAGGTTGTTGATGTGCCAGGCCAGGTGCAGCCGATGGTCGTCAGCCCGGATAAACGTTTTCTTTATGTCGGCGTACGCCCGGAATTCCGCGTGCTGGCATACCGCATCTCCCCGGACGACGGCGCGCTGACCTATACCGCAGAAGCCCCGCTGCCGGGCAGCCCGACCCATATTTCCACTGACCATAAAGGCAACTTTATCTTCAGCGGCTCCTACAATGCAGGCTGCGTGAGCGTCACCCGCCTGGAAGACGGTATTCCCGTTGAAACCGTCGACGTGGTAGAAGGGCTAGAAGGTTGCCACTCCGCCAACATTTCGCCGGATAACCGCACGCTGTGGGTGCCAGCGCTTAAGCAGGACCGCATCTGCCTGTTCACCCTGAGCGATGACGGCCATCTGGTCGCGCAGAGCCCGGCGGAAGTCACCACCGTGGAAGGCGCAGGCCCGCGCCACATGGTCTTCCACCCGAATCAGCAGTATGCCTATGTCGTTAACGAGCTGAACAGCTCGGTAGACGTGTGGGAACTGAATGATCCTAACGGGCAGATCGAGTGCGTACAGACGCTGGACATGATGCCATCTGATTTCTCCGACACACGCTGGGCGGCAGACATTCACATTACGCCGGATGGCCGTCACCTGTATGCCTGTGACCGTACCTCCAGTCTGATCACCATCTTCAGCGTCTCTGAAGACGGCAGCGTTCTGGCAGTTGAAGGCTTCCAGCCGACAGAAACCCAGCCGCGCGGCTTTAATGTCGATCACAGCGGCAAATACCTGATTGCGGCGGGGCAGAAATCCCACCACATTGCGCTCTATGAAATCCAGGGCGTGCAGGGTCTACTGGAAGAGAAAGGACGCTATGCGGTCGGACAAGGGCCGATGTGGGTTGTGATTAACGCTCATTGATCCGTAGACGAAAAAAACCTCGCAAATGCGAGGTTTTTTTTATGCGCGGTTAATGCATGAGGTAGGCCGGGTAAGGCGCAGCCGCCACCCGGCAGCAGGCATTTTACTGCTTCGGCTCAGCAACCACTTTGCTACCCAGACCGCGGTTGTTGTATTCCCACATGCGGTTAAAGTTAGCGTCGTTCAGGTTACGCTGCACGTTGTCTTTATCATCCACCGTGCCGGTGTTGCCGGAGAAAGGACGTTTCGAGATCGCCGCATCCGCCCACGGTTTTGCCATGTTAAAGCCTTCGTTAATCACGCTGTCGCGGATCACGACCTGGCCGTTAGTGGCGGAGTCCACGTCCAGCGAGCGACCAAGCTGCGCCACGCCATCGCCAGCAGCAGTAAAGCGGCTATTCACGGCCAGGAAGCCATAGAACAGGTTAGACTGCGTGGCCGGGGCAAAGACGTAACCTTCCTGCTGCGTACGTGAATTCACCACGCGGAAGTCGGTGTTATCAAATACCACCGCGCCGCGGCCAGAGACCATATCCACGTCGCCTTCAATGTAGCTGTTGGTGACCAGAGTACGCGTCAGACGGTTGTTCTGAAGGGTATTCTGCACGCCGCTGTTGGTCACGAAGAAGGTGTTCTGGCGGCCCAGGATATTGACGTTGTTAATCTGTACCTTGTCGCCATCGCTACGCAGCGCCACGGCCTGATGATTACCTGCGTCAACGCTGTCGCCCAGGGTGTTCTGAATGATCAGGTTCTGCAATTGCAGGCCATTGTTCTGTGACCAGAATACCGCTGAACACATCACGCCAATGGTGGCGGCACGCTTGCGCTGGCAGTTATCAAACATATACCACGCCGGTTTACCTGGCATGTATTTACCGGCCGGGTTCACCAGATGGCGCCAGGTGGTGCTGTCGATCTCTGAATCAATCGCCAGGCCAATTTTTACGTCGACCGCTTTTTCGCCCAGGCCGTAAAGCGTAATGCTTCCCGGTGCCGCCGGAACATAAACGGTTCCTTCGTATTCACCCGGCAGGATGGCAATGTACTGACGAGATGCGCTGTGTTTGGTAATTGCGGCATCAACGGCTGCCTGAATAGAGGTGTGTGTAACGCCCTCTGCCCCGGCCGGGCCGACAACGAAGTCTGGCTGTTTCGGCAGGTTAATAGAAGAAGGCGTCCACGGGGCTGCATTGGGATCCATCGCCGAGAAATAGTGCGCACGGGTGAAGTTCTTCGCTTCAGCCGCTGACAGGATCGGACGGGAAGCGGTGCCCGGAGCAACCTGCTCAGAAGGTTGCTGATCCGGTGGTGTTGAACTGCAAGCGGATAAAGTCACGCCAAAGGCGAGTGCCAACGCCAGACGGGAAATCCTGGAAATATTCAAGGTAATGCTCCTGGGTATGCAAGTCTTATCTGGATAGACGAAATAGCCTGCTTTTTTATACTAAGTTGAGCGAAACGGGAAGATAAAAACCGGAAAAGTTGCATTTTTGCCCGCAGGCGACGGGAAAGTCATCACAAATAAATAACATTTTCCCCCAATGCGGTTGACAGCAGGCGGCAGATGAAAATAAATGTCTATACAACCCATGACAAGTGGAAGGCACATGCAGCAGCTTCATCCCGATGATGTGATATGGCGAAATGCGCGACTGGCAACCCTGGCGACAGGGGAGGCGGAGCCCTACGGCCTGAGAGAACAACATGCCCTCGTTGTGCGCGGCCAGACGATTCTGGCCATTATTCCTGAATCCGAGATCCCCTCCGGGCATCGTCAGTGTGTCGATCTCGACGGGCGTCTGGTTACCCCCGGCCTGATCGATTGCCACACCCATCTGGTGTTCGGCGGCGATCGCGCAGCGGAATGGGAGCAACGGCTTAACGGCGTGTCATATCAGACCATTAGCGCGCAGGGCGGCGGAATTAACGCCACGGTCACGGCCACCCGCAACAGTTCGCCGGAAACGCTCCTGACGGTGGCGCAGCAGCGACTCCAGCGGCTGATGAATGAAGGCGTAACGACCGTTGAAATCAAATCGGGATACGGACTGAATGCCGAAGCCGAAGAGAAAATGCTGCTGGTTGCCCGCCAGCTCAGCCTGAATAATCTGGTCGATATCAGCCCGACGCTGCTGGCCGCGCACGCCGTTCCTGCCGAGTACCGACAGGATCCGGATGCCTATCTGGCGCTGGTCTGTGAGCAGATCATGCCCACGCTGTGGCAAAAAGAGTTATTTGAAGCGGTGGACGTGTTTTGTGAAAACGTCGGCTTTACCCCGGCGCAAACCGAGCGCCTGTTCCGGGCCGCCGCCGCGCTCGGGATCCCGGTAAAAGGGCATGTAGAACAACTGTCGAATCTCGGCGGCGCGGCGCTGGTCAGCCAGTATAAAGGGCTGTCGGCCGATCATATTGAGTATCTCGATGATGCAGGTATTCAGGCGATGGCGCAAAGCGGCACGGTGGCGGTATTGCTCCCCGGCGCGTTCTATTTTCTTCAGGAGCGCCAGCGTCCACCGGTGGCGCAGCTGAGAGAGCAGGGCGTGCCGATGGCGGTGGCTACCGACTACAATCCGGGCACCAGCCCGTTTGCCAGCCTGCATCTGGCAATGAACATGGCCTGCGTCCAGTTTGGCCTCACGCCGGAAGAGGCCTGGGCTGGCGTGACGCGGCATGCGGCGCAGGCGCTAGGACGTGGTGCGACGCACGGGCAGTTAAAGCCCGGTTATGTGGCTGATTTCGTCGTCTGGGAGGCGAATCATCCGGTTGAGATGGTTTACGAGCCGGGGCGGAATCCTATGTATCAACGCGTGTTTCGGGGGCAGGTAGCATGAAACTGTGGCATCCCGTCTCACCGCAGGTCTGGCAGGGTCGTGACGACAGCGCCGAGTCCAGCACCGCGAAACGTCTCTTCCAGACCATACAGCAGCGCGAACACTTTTCTCCCGCGCCGTCAGGCATCGCCCTGCTGGGCTTTGAATGTGATGAAGGGGTTAAGCGTAACCAGGGCAGGCCCGGTGCTGCACAGGCGCCCGATGTGTTGCGTGGCGCGCTGGCGAATATGGCGAGCCATCAGGGGCATGCGCGCCTCGTGGATATGGGCGCTATTTATGTTGAAGGCCACGCGCTGGAGGCGGCACAGCAGGCGCTGAGCGAGGCCATAACCGCGTGCCAGCAATCCGGGATGCGTACTCTGGTTTTCGGCGGTGGACATGAAACCGCCTGGGCGCACGGGCGCGGCGTGCTGGACGCCTTTCCGAACGATCGCCTTGCGGTGATCAACCTGGATGCGCACCTCGATTTACGCAAGGCCGAACGGGCAACGTCCGGCACGCCGTTCCGCCAGCTGGCGCACTACTGCGCGTCTCAGTCGCGGGTGTTTCACTACGCCTGCCTGGGGGTAAGCCGTGCGGCGAATACTCAGGCGCTGTGGGAGGAAGCTGAGCGGTTGAACGTGACGCTGGTTGAAGATCTCGATTTTCGCCGGGATGCGCTATCCGCGCTGGATAGCGTGCTTGCGCAGGCAGACCGGGTTTATCTCACCGTTGACCTTGATGTGTTGCCTGCCGCAGAAATGCCCGCCGTGTCCGCCCCTGCGGCGTTGGGGATCCCGGCGCTGGATCTGTTCCCGGTGATTGAGCGTATCTGCCGAAGCGGTAAACTACAGGCGGCGGATCTGGTGGAATTTAATCCGCACTACGATCGGGACGGACAGGGCGCTAAGCTCGCCGCCCGACTGGCCTGGCAAATTGCTCACTGGTGGGCATAACAACATTCAAGGAGTCATGATGTTTTCACGCTCGCCCCTGCCGCAGCCGAGCCCTCCCGCGCCTTTTTACGAAAAGGTGAAGCAGGCGATCAGCGAAAAAATCGCCGCCGGCGTCTGGCGCCCGCACGACCGCATTCCGTCCGAGGCCGAGCTGGTGGCGCAGTTTGGCTTTAGCCGAATGACCATCAACCGCGCACTGCGTGAACTGACCGATGAAGGGTTGCTGGTGCGTTTGCAGGGTGTCGGAACCTTTGTCGCCGAGCCAAAAGGACAGTCGGCGCTGTTTGAAATCCGCAGCATTGCCGATGAAATTGCCGCCCGCAACCATCAGCACCACTGCGAGGTGCTGGTGCTTGAAGAGACGCAGGCCAGCGCCGAACAGGCCATCGAGCTGAACGTTACCGAGGGCACCCGGATTTTCCATTCGGTGATGGTGCATTATGAGAACGACATTCCGGTCCAGATTGAAGATCGCTGCGTCAACGCGGAGCGGATACCGGATTACCTGAGCCAGGATTACACCCAAACCACACCGCATGCGTATCTCTCGCTCGTCGCCCCGCTGACGGAAGGGGAGCATATCGTGGAAGCCGTGCGCGCCACGCCGCAGGAGTGCGTGCTGTTGCGTATTAAAGAGCACGATCCCTGTCTGCTGATCCGCCGTCGTACCTGGTCGTCCTCGCAAATTGTGTCGCATGCGAAGCTGCTATTCCCGGGGAATCGCTACCGGTTGCAGGGCCACTTTATGTCATAAGTTTTATAAGCGTGATCGCTAACGCAATATAGCAAAATTGTATCTTTTTTGTTAAATCCGACCTTGTGTGTGCTTGTCTATACAAGTATATCTAAATGCATCCCCTGTCCCTTATGAGGAACACACAATGTCGTCAGATAAATACCGCAAGCAGGATGTCCGCGCCGCGCGCGGCACCACGCTCACCGCAAAAAGCTGGCTCACCGAAGCACCGCTGCGCATGTTGATGAACAACCTTGATCCTGAGGTAGCAGAAAATCCCCACGAGCTGGTGGTCTACGGCGGCATTGGCCGCGCCGCGCGCAACTGGGCGTGCTATGACGCGATTGTTGAGTCTTTGACGAATCTCGAAAACGACGAAACGCTGCTGGTGCAATCCGGCAAACCGGTTGGCGTATTCAAAACCCATAAAAATGCGCCCCGCGTGCTGATTGCCAACTCCAACCTGGTGCCGCACTGGGCGACGTGGGAACACTTCAACGAGCTGGACGCAAAAGGGCTGGCCATGTACGGCCAGATGACCGCGGGTAGCTGGATCTACATCGGCAGCCAGGGGATTGTGCAGGGCACGTATGAAACCTTCGTGGAAGCGGGCCGTCAGCACTATAACGGATCACTGAAAGGCCGCTGGGTGCTCACCGCCGGACTGGGCGGCATGGGCGGCGCGCAGCCGCTGGCCGCGACGCTGGCGGGCGCGTGCTCCCTGAACATTGAGTGCCAGCAGAGCCGCATCGATTTCCGTCTGCGTACCCGCTATGTTGATGAACAGGCCGACAACCTCGATGACGCGCTGGCGCGCATCAAAAAGTACACCGCTGAAGGCAAAGCCGTGTCGGTTGCCCTGTGCGGCAACGCGGCGGATATTCTGCCGGAACTGGTGGCGCGCGGCGTGCGTCCGGATCTGGTCACCGACCAGACCAGCGCTCACGATCCGCTCCACGGCTATCTGCCAAAAAGCTGGACGTGGGAAGACTACCAGCAAAAAGCGGAAACCGATCCTGAGGGCACGGTACTGGCGGCTAAACGCGCCATGGCGGAACACGTCTCCGCGATGCTGGCCTTCAGTAAGATGGGTATTCCGACCTTTGATTACGGGAATAACATCCGCCAGATGGCGAAAGAGATGGGGGTGAATAACGCCTTTGACTTCCCCGGCTTCGTGCCCGCCTATATTCGTCCTCTGTTCTGCCGCGGCATTGGGCCGTTCCGCTGGGTTGCCCTGTCCGGCGACCCGGAGGATATCTACAAAACTGACGCCAGAGTGAAAGAGATTGTCGCCGACGACGAACACCTGCACCGCTGGCTGGATATGGCGCGCGAGCGCATTAACTTCCAGGGCCTGCCGGCGCGTATCTGCTGGGTCGGGCTGGAGTGGCGGCAAAAACTCGGCCTCGCCTTTAACGAAATGGTGCGCAGCGGCGAAGTCTCCGCGCCGATCGTCATTGGCCGCGACCACCTGGACTCCGGCTCTGTCGCCAGTCCGAATCGAGAAACCGAAGCCATGCGCGACGGTTCCGATGCGGTCTCCGACTGGCCGCTGCTGAATGCCCTGCTGAACACCGCCAGCGGCGCGACCTGGGTGTCGCTGCACCACGGCGGCGGCGTCGGGATGGGCTTCTCCCAGCACTCCGGGATGGTCATCGTCTGTGACGGAACTGATGAAGCGGCCGCGCGTATCGCTCGCGTGCTGCACAACGACCCGGCAACCGGCGTGATGCGTCACGCGGATGCGGGTTACGAGATTGCCATTGATTGTGCCAAAGAGCAGGGCCTGAACCTGCCGATGATCCCCGCCACACAAGGAAAGCCTGCATGAACGCGTTAACACTTACTCCCGGCTCGCTGACGCTCAAACAGCTGCGTCACGTCTGGCGTCAGCCGGTGACACTCTCCCTTGATGAAAGCGCCCACCGTGCCATTAACGACAGCGTGGCCTGCGTGGAGGCGATTGTGGCGGAGGGGCGCACCGCCTACGGCATCAATACCGGGTTTGGCCTGCTGGCGCAGACCCGCATCGCCACGCACGATCTGGAGAATTTACAGCGTTCGCTGGTGCTGTCGCACGCGGCGGGGGTTGGCCAGCCGCTGGACGATGAGATCGTCCGCCTGATGATGGTGTTGAAAATCAACAGCCTGGCGCGTGGGTTTTCCGGCATTCGTCTGAGCGTGATCCAGGCGCTGATGGCGCTGGTCAATGCGGAAGTTTATCCGTGGATCCCGGCGAAGGGCTCCGTCGGCGCCTCCGGCGATCTGGCGCCGCTGGCGCATATGTCGCTGCTCCTGCTGGGTGAAGGCCAGGCGCGCTGGCAAGGGGAGTGGCTGCCTGCGAAAGAGGCGCTGAAAAAAGCTGGCTTAACGCCGATCACCCTCGCGGCAAAAGAGGGGCTGGCGCTGCTCAACGGCACGCAGGCGTCGACCGCTTTCGCGCTGCGCGGTCTGTTTGAAGCGGAAGATCTGTTCGCCTCGGCGGTGGTGTGCGGTGCACTGACCACTGAGGCGGTGCTCGGCTCGCGTCGTCCGTTCGATGCCCGCATCCACGAGGTGCGCGGCCAGCGCGGGCAGATTGATGCCGCTGCCATGTACCGCCACGTACTTACCGATACCAGCGACATTGCCGATTCGCATCACAACTGTGAGAAGGTGCAGGATCCGTATTCCCTGCGCTGCCAGCCGCAGGTGATGGGCGCATGCCTGACGCAGCTGCGCCAGGCGGCAGAAGTGCTGCTGGTGGAGGCCAATGCGGTGTCCGATAACCCACTGGTATTTGCTCAGGAAAACGAGGTGGTTTCTGGCGGTAACTTCCACGCCGAGCCGGTGGCGATGGCCGCAGATAATATCGCCCTGGCGATTGCCGAAATCGGGGCGTTGTCTGAGCGTCGAATCGCGCTGATGATGGATAAGCACATGTCCCAGCTGCCGCCATTCCTGGTGCGTAACGGCGGGGTCAACTCGGGCTTTATGATCGCCCAGGTCACCGCCGCGGCACTGGCAAGCGAGAACAAAGCCCTGTCGCATCCGCACAGCGTGGACAGCCTGCCAACCTCAGCCAACCAGGAAGATCACGTTTCGATGGCCCCGGCTGCCGGGCGTCGTCTCTGGGAGATGGCCTCTAACACCCGCGGCGTGCTGGCGGTGGAGTGGCTGGCGGCGTGTCAGGGTATTGATTTGCGCGAAGGGCTAAAATCCAGCCCGCTGCTGGAGCAGGCGCGCCAGGAACTGCGCGAGCACGTTACGCACTACGATGACGACCGCTTCTTTGCGCCGGATATTGATAAGGCGATGCAGCTTCTGGAGGAAGGACGGCTGGTGGGGCTGTTACCTTCGGTGCTGTGATTTTATGCCCGGTGGCGCTGCGCTTACCGGGCCTACGAGTGCGAAATGTAGGCCGGGTAAGGCGTAGCCGCCACCCGGCTTTTTTTACGAATACATCGCTGTAATCGACGCGCTACCCAGCGAATGGAAATGCACGTTAAAGCCTACCATCGCGCCGCTCGCCCCTTCGTCGACCTCAATCTTGTCCACATCCAGCGCGTGCACGGTGAAGATATAGCGGTGCGTTTCCCCTTTTGGCGGCGCCGCGCCGCCGTAGCCCGCTTTGCCAAAGTCAGTGCGCGTCTGAATCGCACCGTCAGGCAGAGCAACCAGATCGGAACCGGAGCCCTGCGGCAGCACGCGCGTGTCGGCGGGCAGGTTTGCCACGATCCAGTGCCACCAGCCCGACCCGGTTGGCGCATCCGGATCGTAGCAGGTCACGACAAAACTTTTGGTTCCCGCTGGCACATCGTCCCACGCCAGATGGGGAGAGATATTATCCCCCTGATAACCCATCCCGTTAAACACGTGACGTTCCGGCAGCTTTTCGCCGTCGCGCAAATCTTTACTGATGATTTTCATCCGATTTCCCTCGTTACTCACTCATTCAGAAAGTGTAACGCATGGGGTTAAATCGCGAAATGCGCTGAAGTGTTAACGGCTTCAACCACTGCCCGGGTCAGCTTGCGGAGCTGATCCGCAGAAATGCTGTACGGCGGCATGAGGTAAATCAGCTTACCGAAAGGTCGCACCCACACGCCCTGGTCAACGAAGAAGCGCTGCAACGCGGCCATGTTCACCGGATGCGTTGTCTCGATTACCCCGATGGCGCCCAGTACGCGGACGTCCGCGACGTATTCCGCCTCCGCCGCCGCGCTTAACTGCTGCTTCAGCTGCGCCTCAATCGCCGCCACCTGCGTCTGCCATGCGCCGCTTTCCAGAATGGCGAGGCTTTCGCTTGCCACGGCGCAGGCCAGCGGGTTGCCCATAAATGTCGGGCCGTGCATAAAGCAGCCCGCGTCGCCGTCGCTGATGGTATCGGCAACCTGGCGGGTGGTAAGCGTGGCGGAGAGCGTCATGGTGCCGCCGGTGAGCGCTTTCCCCAGGCACAGAATATCCGGCGCGATCCCCGCATGCTCGCAGGCGAACAGCTTCCCGGTGCGGCCAAAGCCGGTGGCGATCTCATCGGCAATCAGCAGGATCCCTTCGCGGTCGCACATCTTTCGAATGCGCTTCAGCCACTCGGGATGGTACATCCGCATTCCGCCCGCGCCCTGCACAATCGGTTCGAGAATAACGGCGGCAATCTCGTGGCGATGGGCCGCCATCAGCCGCGCGAAGCCCACCATGTCCATCTCGTCCCATTCGCCGTCGAAACGGCTCTGCGGGGCTGGCGCAAACAGGTTTTCCGGCAGATAGCCTTTCCACAGGCTGTGCATGGAATTGTCCGGATCACATACCGACATCGCGCCGAAAGTGTCGCCGTGATAGCCGTTGCGGAAGGTAAGGAACCGCTGGCGCGTTTCGCCCTTCGCATGCCAGTACTGCAACGCCATTTTCATCGCCACTTCCACGGCCACCGAGCCGGAGTCGGCCAGGAAAACGCACTCCAGCGATTCAGGCGTCATCGCTACCAGGCGACGGCATAAATCCACCGCGGGCTGATGCGTGATCCCGCCAAACATCACGTGTGACATCTGGTCAATCTGCGCTTTCATCGCCGCGTTCAGTCGCGGGTGGTTGTAGCCATGGATCGCCGCCCACCAGGAGGACATCCCGTCAACAAGCCGCTCGCCGCTGGCAAGATGCAGCTCGCAGCCGTGGGCCGAGGCTACCGGATAGACGGGAAGGGGGCGGGTCGTGGAGGTGTAAGGGTGCCAGATATGCTGCTTGTCGAAGGCGAGATCGTCCTGGGTCATAATCGACTTGTAAACCATTTTGAAAAGTTTTAGGTTTACAAGTATAAACCGAACCGACAATTAACAAAACCCTTTGGAGAAGCCCGATGGCTCACCACGCACGCTGGACGATGTCGCAAGTCACTGAATTATTCAACAAACCTTTCCTGGAGCTGATGTTTGAGGCGCAACAGGTGCACCGCCAGCACTTCGATCCGCGTCATGTTCAGGTCAGCACGCTGCTGTCGATCAAAACCGGGGCTTGCCCGGAAGACTGCAAATATTGCCCGCAAAGCGCGCGCTATAAAACCGGTCTCGAATCCGAGCGCCTGATGGAAGTCGAGCAGGTGCTCGACTCCGCGCGCAAGGCCAAAAACGCTGGCTCGACCCGCTTCTGCATGGGCGCGGCGTGGAAAAATCCGCATGACCGCGACATGCCCTATCTGGAGCAGATGGTGAAGGGGGTGAAGGAGATGGGGCTTGAAGCCTGCATGACCCTTGGTACGCTGAACGAAGAGCAGGCGCAGCGTCTCTCGGCGGCGGGGCTGGATTACTACAACCACAACCTCGATACTTCGCCGGAGTTCTACGGCAACATCATCACCACGCGCACCTATCAGGAGCGTCTGGACACGCTGGATAAAGTGCGTGATGCGGGGATCAAGGTCTGTTCCGGCGGGATCGTGGGACTGGGCGAGACGGTAAAAGATCGTGCCGGCCTGCTGTTACAGCTGGCAAACCTGCCGACCCCGCCGGAAAGCGTGCCCATCAACATGCTGGTGAAGGTAAAAGGGACGCCGCTGGCGGATAACGAGGACGTGGATGCCTTCGATTTCATCCGCACCATCGCGGTGGCGCGCATCATGATGCCGACCTCTTACGTTCGCCTCTCTGCCGGTCGCGAGCAGATGAGCGAGCAGACCCAGGCGATGTGCTTCATGGCCGGGGCCAACTCCATCTTCTACGGCTGCAAACTGCTGACCACGCCAAACCCGGAAGAGGACAAAGATGTCCAGCTGTTCCGCAAGCTGGGGCTGAACCCACACCAGACCGAGGTACAGGCGGGGGATAACGAGCAACAGCAGCAGCTGGAGCAGCAGATTTTTAACGCCGACACCGACCAGTTCTACAACGCGGCAGCCGTATGACCTGGCAGGCACGTATCAGGACCGCGCTCGACGAGCGGCGGGCGGCGGATGCGTTTCGGGTGCGCAGGGTAGTGGAAAACGGTGCAGGCCGTTTTCTCTCCCGGGAAGGAGAGCGGTTCTGTAATTTCTCCAGCAACGATTATCTGGGCCTGAGCCAGCACCCGCAGATCGTTCGCGCCTGGCAGCAGGGCGCGGATCGTTACGGCGTGGGCAGCGGTGGCTCCGGGCACGTCAGCGGCTACACCACGGCGCATCAGGCGCTGGAGGAAGAGCTGGCCGACTGGCTGGGCTACCCGCGGGCGCTGCTGTTTATCTCCGGTTTTGCCGCGAATCAGGCGGTGATTGCCGCCCTGATGGGCAAAGACGACCGCATCATCGCGGACCGCCTGAGCCACGCGTCCCTGCTTGAAGCGGCCAGTCTCAGCCCGGCGCAGCTGCGGCGTTTTGCCCATAACGATGCCTCTCAGCTGAACGTCCTGCTGGGTAAACCCTGTTCAGGGCTTCAGCTGGCGGTGACGGAAGGGGTATTCAGCATGGACGGCGACAGCGCGCCCCTTGCCACCTTGCATGACGTCGCAAAACAGCAGAACGCCTGGCTGCTGGTCGACGATGCCCACGGCATTGGCGTCACCGGCGAGGAGGGGCGCGGAAGCGCGCACCAGCAACGCGTCAGGCCGGAACTGCTGGTGGTCACCTTCGGCAAAGGCTTCGGCGTCAGCGGCGCCGCGGTGTTGTGCAGCGAGCCGGTGGCCGATTACCTGGTGCAGTTCGCCCGGCACCTGATCTACAGCACCAGCATGCCCCCGGCGCAGGCCGTGGCGCTCTCTGCGTCGCTTGCGGTGATCCGCGGCGAAGACGGCGCTGAACGCCGGGCGCGCCTGGCCGACCATATTCAGCGTTTTCGCCGGGGGGTAAGCGCACTGCCTTACCGGCTTACCGACTCGCACAGCGCCATTCAGCCCGTGATTGTGGGTGAAAACCATCGGGCGCTGATGCTGGCACAGGCGCTACGAGAACGCGGGCAGTGGGTCACGGCGATCCGCCCACCCACCGTGCCGCCAGGCACCGCGCGCTTGCGTCTGACACTCACGGCAGCGCACGAGCCGCAGGATATCGATACGCTTCTGGAGGCACTGTATGTCTCCTGTCAATAAACAGGCCGTTGCCGCCGCGTTTGGCCGGGCAGCGCAAAGCTATTCACAGCACGATGAGCTGCAACGCCTGAGCGCCCGCGGGCTGCTGGCCGCGCTCGGTGAGGGGCGTTTTGCGCAGGTGCTCGACGCTGGCTGCGGGCCTGGCGGCAATAGCCGCTACTGGCGCGCAACGGGTAGCCACGTCACGGCGCTGGATTTATCCGCGCAGATGCTGGATGAGGCCCGCCAACAGCAGTCAGCAGACCGTTATCTGGTGGCCGATATCGAGGCCATCCCGCTGGAGGATGCGCTGTTTGACCTTGTCTGGAGTCATCTGGCGGTGCAGTGGTGCGCCAGCCTGCCGCAGGCCCTACGCGAGCTATACCGCGTGGCGCGGCCCGGCGGAGCGGTGGCCTTTACCACCCTGCTGGAAAGTTCGTTGCCAGAGCTGAATCAGGCGTGGAGGGCAGTGGATGCGCAGCCGCACGCCAACCGGTTTCTCTCGCACGAACAGGTCACTCAGGCGCTGGCAGGCTGGCGCTATCGATGCATGGTCCAGACCGTCACCCTCGAATTTAGCGATGCGTTAAGCGCCATGCGATCGCTTAAGGGCATAGGCGCGACGCACCTGCACGCCGGACGGGAGAAGAAACCCCTTACCCGCGGCCAACTCCAGCGTCTCGAGCTGGCCTGGCCGCAGGAGCGGGGCCGGTTCCCGCTCTCTTATCATCTTTTTCATGGGATTATTGAACGTGACTGAACGTTATTTTGTTACCGGCACGGACACTGAAGTCGGTAAAACGGTTGCCAGCGCCGCGCTGTTGCAGGCGGCGCGTCTGCTGGGGAAAACAACGGCCGGGTATAAGCCCGTAGCCTCCGGCAGCGAGATGACGCCGGAAGGCTTACGTAATACCGATGCGCTGGCGCTACAGCGTAACAGCAGCCTTACGCTGGCCTATTCTGCGGTGAACCCCTATACCTTTGCTGAACCCACCTCGCCGCACATCGTCAGCGTCGATGAAGATCGTCCGATTGATTTTTCGGTGCTCTCTTCCGGGTTACGCGTCCTGGAAACGCAGGCCGACTGGGTGCTGGTGGAGGGGGCTGGCGGCTGGTTTACCCCGCTGTCCGACGAGCAGACATTTGCTGACTGGGTGCAGGCCGAGCAGCTTCCGGTCATTCTGGTGGTTGGCGTGAAGCTTGGCTGTATCAATCACGCCATGCTGACCGCCCAGGCCGTGCAGCAGGCCGGGTTGCGTCTGGCAGGGTGGATTGCCAATGACGTGGTAGCGCCGGGTAAACGTCATGCTGAGTATCTGGCGACGCTGAAGCGGGTGCTGCCTGCGCCGTTTCTCGGCGAGATCCCGTGGCTTGCCGACGGCGCAGAGCAGGCGGAAACCGGACGCTATCTCGACCTCAGCGCCTTATGTCCCGCGCCATCCAGTGCGCAATAAGGTCGTCATCCAGCTCGTTAACGTGGCCCTGTGCCACGTTACGTCCGCGATAGAGCATGCAGAAACGATCCGCTACCCGGCGGATAAACGACAGCTGTTGCTCCGCTAACAGCACCGTCATTCCCAGCTCCCGATTCAACCGCACCAGCAACTGCCCCAGCCTGCGCGCGAAACCGTGCCCTGCGCCATGCATGGGCTCATCCAGAATCAGCACGCGCGGACGATTAACCAGCGCACTGGCGAGGGCCAGCTGATACTGGTCGTCAGGGGACAGCGCAGAGGCACGGCTCTGTCGCAGCGGATAGAGCTCCGGAAACAGGGCATACACGTCACTTTTTGATGCCGGATCGGGTTTCCCCGTCGCCCGCATAGCGATATGCAGATTTTCATCGACGGTCAGCTGGGAAAATATTCGCCGATCCTGCGGGACGTAGCCTATCGTCGGCGGCGCCGGGAATGCTGACGCAGGGCTGAGCAAGTTATGCGGCGGCGCGCCAGCCTCATGCCAGATGATGGTGCCGCTCTCGACGGGCACCTTTCCGGTAATGCAGTTCATAAGCGTGGATTTGCCCATGCCAGGCAGGCCAACAATGCCCGTACAGATGCCTTGCGGGAAATCGATATTCACGTTCCATAGCGTATGTTGGCTTCCGTAAAACTGATTTACAGCACGCAGACTCAACATCTTTCTCTCCTTAAAAATGTGTGGGGTGATGCACAGAGTGATGTCTGCAAAACGCCTGCCAGGAACTTCATAATGATTAAAAAAAGGCCATTTTTAGGAATAACTCACTATCAAAAGCTGAACGTTTATACGAATTGCACACTCCCGGTGCTGCGTATGTCGAATTGTGGTGCAGGAGAAATGACAGAATTGTGATTAAGATCTCGCCAGTCGCTTATGAAAAAATGAACGTTTTCCAGGCAAAAAAGAGTGATAAAAATTTTTTACTGCCGCTTCGTGGGAAAAACCGGGAATTTGCTGGAGTGCATGCTGTACGGGCTGGAGGCAGTTATCCACTATTCCTGTGGATAACCTTGTGCATTAGAGTTAGAAAACCCGCGATAAGCGAGAGAATACGCGGGTTACAACCAAATTGATGCGAAACGCGGCTTAATAAATTAGTCTTTATTTTTTAACGAATTAGATAAAAGCAATTCCCTCAACGCCAGCGAGACCTGTTGCCATAAAACTTTCATAACCGCCCTTGACAAATGTTAAAAAAGTAATAGTTCTGGGGATAACCCCCTGAGGCTGGTGTTTTATTTTGTCACAGTCGAAATTTGGCTCGCGAACGCACTAATCCTCTCTGCGCTACGCTAAATATCCTGACACGCTACTGGTTTTTCATCCAGTGTTTTTTACTGGCAATCCTGGCCACAACGAGTAAAATTACTCACCTGCCGCTTATTCTGTCATCAGGTCGTCGCCCATGAGTAAACCGTTTAAACTGAATTCTGCTTTCCGTCCTTCCGGGGATCAGCCCGAGGCTATTCGTCGCCTGGAAGAGGGGCTGGAGGACGGGCTGGCGCACCAGACCCTGCTGGGGGTTACCGGTTCGGGCAAAACCTTCACCATTGCCAACGTCATTGCCGATCTCCAGCGTCCGACGATGGTTCTCGCGCCGAACAAAACGCTGGCGGCGCAGCTGTATGGTGAGATGAAAGAGTTCTTCCCGGAAAACGCGGTGGAGTATTTCGTCTCCTACTACGACTACTACCAGCCGGAAGCCTACGTTCCCAGCTCCGACACGTTTATCGAGAAAGATGCCTCGGTGAACGAACATATCGAGCAGATGCGTTTGTCGGCGACCAAGGCGCTGCTGGAGCGTCGTGATGTGGTGGTGGTGGCCTCGGTGTCGGCGATCTACGGCCTGGGCGATCCGGATCTCTATCTCAAGATGATGCTGCACCTGACGCAGGGGATGATCATCGATCAGCGTGCGATTTTGCGCCGTCTGGCGGAGTTGCAGTACACCCGTAACGATCAGGCGTTCCAGCGCGGGACCTTCCGCGTGCGCGGCGAGGTGATTGATATCTTCCCGGCGGAGTCGGACGATATGGCGCTGCGCGTGGAGCTGTTCGACGAAGAGGTTGAACGCCTGTCGCTGTTCGATCCGTTGACCGGTCACGTCGAGTCGGTGATCCAGCGCTTCACCATCTACCCGAAAACGCACTATGTAACGCCGCGCGAGCGTATTGTGCAGGCGATGGAAGAGATCAAAACCGAGCTGGCGGACCGCCGCAAGGTGCTGCTGGCGAACAATAAGCTGCTGGAAGAGCAGCGCCTGAGCCAGCGTACCCAGTTCGATCTGGAGATGATGAACGAGCTGGGCTACTGCTCCGGCATCGAAAACTACTCGCGCTACCTCTCCGGGCGCGGGCCGGGCGAAGCGCCGCCGACGCTGTTTGACTACCTTCCGGCGGACGGCCTGCTGGTGATCGACGAATCCCACGTTACGATCCCGCAGATCGGCGGGATGTACCGCGGTGACCGCGCGCGTAAAGAGACGCTGGTGGAGTACGGGTTCCGACTGCCGTCAGCGCTGGACAACCGTCCGATGAAGTTTGAAGAATTTGAGGCGCTTGCTCCGCAGACCATCTACGTATCGGCCACGCCGGGCAACTACGAGCTGGAAAAATCCGGTGATGACGTGGTGGACCAGGTGGTGCGTCCGACCGGGCTGCTGGATCCGATTATCGAGGTGCGTCCGGTGGCGACGCAGGTGGACGATCTGCTCTCGGAAATACGTGCCCGCTCCGTCATCAACGAGCGCGTGCTGGTTACCACGCTCACCAAACGTATGGCGGAAGATTTGACGGAGTATCTGGAAGAACACGGCGAGAAGGTGCGGTATCTGCACTCGGATATCGATACCGTGGAGCGTATGGAGATCATCCGCGATCTGCGTCTGGGCGAGTTCGACGTGCTGGTCGGTATTAACCTTCTGCGAGAAGGGCTGGATATGCCTGAGGTGTCGCTGGTGGCGATTCTGGACGCGGACAAAGAGGGCTTCCTGCGTTCCGAGCGCTCACTGATCCAGACCATTGGCCGCGCCGCGCGTAACGTCAACGGGAAGGCGATCCTGTACGGGGATAAAATCACCCCGTCGATGGCCAAAGCGATTGGCGAAACGGAACGTCGTCGCGAGAAGCAGCAGCGCTATAACGAAGAGCACGGCATTACGCCGCAGGGGCTGAACAAGAAGGTGGTGGATATCCTGGCGCTGGGTCAGAACATTGCGAAGACCAAAGCGAAAGGCCGCGGCAAGGCCCGTTCAGTGGTGGAAGAGGATACCGTCGCGCTGACGCCGAAAGCGTTGCAGCAGAAGATCCACGAGCTGGAAGGGCAGATGATGCAGCATGCGCAGAACCTGGAGTTCGAAGAGGCCGCGCAAATCCGCGATCAGCTGCATCAGCTGCGGGATCTGTTTATTGCGGCATCGTAGTTTTTTGCCCGGTGGCGCTGCGCTTACCGGGCCTACAGGTTTAGCGTCTTTTGTAGCCCCGGTAAGCGCAGCGCCACCGGGGTTTTTGTTAACCTAATGCCTGAATCGCCTTTTCCAGCGCCTCGCGCAGCAAATGGCGGTCGTGGCGATATTTAATATCGCTGGCTTCCAGCGGCTCCTGCACCACCACGCGATCGCCAATCCCCGATACATCCACTTTCGGCCCGACCACGACACCATCGATAATTTTCTTACCAACGTACTGTTCCATCAGGTCCAGCTTATCCGCCAGCGACAGGCTTGCCGCCGCCGGGCTGAGTTCGCGGCCTAAATTACCGATATAGACCATGGGCGCAGGCGTTCTGCGCAGCGCCTGCGCCAGCTCTTTCACCAGCAGGATCGGCATCAGGCTGGTATAAAAACTTCCCGGCCCAATCAGGATCAGATCGGCCTCGGCAATCGCTTCTACCGCTTCACGCGTTGCGGGTACGCTGGGGTAGGTCATTAGCTCTTTTGGCGGAAGAAGAAGCTGGTCGATATTCACTTCACCATACACTTCGTGATCGTCGGCATCGATCGCCATTAAATCCACCGGCTGTTCGGACATCGGGATCAGGAATGCATCCACCTTTAACAGGTTACGAATTAAATTGATCGCTTCCAGAGGGCGCACGCTCAGGTGATCCAGCGCCTTTAACATCAGATTTCCAAGGTTATGGCCTGAAAGTTCACCATTTCCGCCAAAACGGTACTCAAACATCGCCGAGGCCACGCTTGGCTCCGTGATAAGCTGGTTGAGGCAATTGCGCATGTCACCCCAGGCAATCCCGCCTTCAGCGCGTCGGATCCGCCCGGTTGAGCCGCCGTTGTCCGTTGTTGTCACGATGCCCGTCAGGCGCGAGCCCAATGACGATAACGACGACATCACTCGTCCCAGACCGTGACCTCCGCCAAGAGCGACCACACGGTCCAGATCCGCAAAAGTGCGATTGCGCATACCTATTCCTTATCCTGTTAAGCTTGCGTCACAGTAACGCAACTACTCCTAAAAGACGATGCCTCTCACAAACCATAATGACGTATATCAATGCGAAAGCGCTGTTTTTGCGTATTCTGTAGTGAAAATGCACGATAACATCGTTATATATAAATTTATATAGCGAAAAGCGACAATGGCGAAGTGGCGATTTCCACGCTACTATCGCCATAACCACGTTTTCAAAACTGAAAACATACACTCTAGCCCTGGCGCCTGTGTCGAGAGATATGGCGCCCTGGCCGTGGCGGATTTGCCACCAGGGTACAGAAAGAAATGACTGTGCCTCCCGATCTGGAAAGGTGTACATGGCTTCACAACTTACTGATGCTTTCGCGCGTAAGTTTTTCTACTTACGTTTGTCGATTACCGACGTGTGTAACTTCCGTTGCACCTACTGCCTGCCCGATGGCTACAAGCCGGGCAGCGTCACCAATAACGGCTTTCTCTCCGTGGATGAAGTACGCCGCGTCACGCGCGCGTTCTCTGAACTTGGCACGGAAAAAGTGCGTCTTACCGGGGGAGAGCCCTCCCTGCGCCGTGATTTCCCTGACATCATTGCCGCCGTGCGTGAAAACGAACGTATCCGCCAGATCGCGGTGACCACCAACGGTTACCGCATGGCGCGTGACGTGGCGAACTGGCGCGATGCGGGGCTGACGGCGATCAACGTCAGCGTCGATAGCCTGGACGCCCGTCAGTTCCACGCCATTACCGGCCAGGACAAGTTCCAGCAGGTGATGGACGGCATCGATGCCGCGTTCACCGCCGGTTTCGACAAGGTCAAAGTCAACACCGTGTTGATGCGTGATGTGAACCACCATCAGCTGGACACATTCCTGGCGTGGATCAAACCGCGCCGCATTCAACTGCGTTTTATTGAGCTGATGGAGACCGGGGAGGGCAGTGAGCTGTTCCGTCGCCATCATATCTCCGGCATGGTTCTGCGCGACGAACTGCTGAAACGCGGCTGGATCCACCAGATCCGCCAGCGCAGCGATGGCCCGGCGCAGGTCTTTTGTCATCCGGATTATGAAGGCGAAATCGGCCTGATCATGCCCTATGAAAAAGACTTCTGTGCCAGCTGCAACCGCCTGCGCGTCTCCTCCGTCGGCAAGCTCCATCTTTGCCTGTTCGGGGATGGCGGCGTCGATCTGCGCGATTTGCTGGAAGATGACGCCCAGCAGGACGCGCTTGAAGCACGTATTTCCGAGGCGCTGACGCACAAAAAGCAGACCCATTTCCTGCATCAGGGCAACACCGGCATTACTCAGAACCTGTCCTATATCGGCGGGTAATCAGGCTTTAGAAGGAACCAGAAGATGAGTCAGGTAAGCGCGGAATTTATCCCGACACGCATTGCTATTCTTACCGTTTCCGAACGTCGTGGTGAAGAGGATGATACCTCTGGCCACTGGCTGCGCGAGGCGGCACACGAAGCCGGACACCAGATTGTTGATAAAGCGATCGTCAAAGAAAACCGTTACGCCATTCGCGCTCAGGTCTCACAGTGGATTGCGGGTGATGACGTCCAGGTGGTGCTGATCACTGGCGGTACCGGCTTTACCGCAGGCGACCAGGCGCCGGAAGCGCTGCTCCCGTTGTTCGATCGCGAAGTGGAAGGCTTCGGCGAAGTGTTCCGCATGCTCTCGTTTGAAGAGATTGGCACCTCTACGCTTCAGTCCCGTGCCGTCGCGGGGGTGGCGAACAAGACGCTGATCTTCGCCATGCCGGGGTCGACCAAAGCCTGCCGCACCGCGTGGGAAAACATTATTGCCCCGCAGCTGGATGCCCGTACCCGTCCGTGTAATTTCCATCCCCATTTAAAGAAATAAGCTATGTCACAACTGACCCACATTAACGCCGCTGGCGAAGCGCATATGGTGGATGTCTCCGCCAAAGCCGAAACGGTGCGCGAGGCGCGTGCTGAAGCGTTCGTCACCATGCTGCCGGAGACGCTGGCGATGATTATCGACGGTAGCCATCACAAGGGTGATGTGTTTGCCACCGCCCGCATCGCCGGTATTCAGGCCGCTAAACGTACCTGGGACCTCATCCCGCTCTGCCATCCGCTGATGCTCAGCAAAGTGGAGGTAAATTTGCAGGCACAGCCGGAGCATAACCGCGTGCGTATCGAGTCCCTGTGCCGCTTAACCGGGAAAACCGGCGTGGAGATGGAGGCGTTGACGGCGGCCTCCGTGGCGGCGCTGACCATCTACGATATGTGTAAAGCGGTGCAGAAAGATATGGTGATTGGCCCGGTGCGTCTGCTGGCAAAAAGCGGCGGCAAATCCGGTGATTTTAAGGTGGAAAGCCATGATTAAGGTGCTCTTTTTTGCCCAGGTGCGTGAGCTGGTCAATACCGACAGCCTGACGCTGGACGGCGCTTTCGAAAATGTCGCCGCCCTGCGTGCGCATCTGGCGGCGCAAGGCGACCGCTGGGCGCTGGCGCTGGACGAAGGCAAACTGCTGGCCGCCGTGAACCAGACGCTGGTGGAGTTGACCCACCCGCTGGCCGATGGGGACGAAGTGGCCTTCTTCCCGCCGGTCACAGGGGGTTAAGATGACGGAAACCCGAATTCTGGTCGGCCATGAGCGTTTTAACGTGGGCACGGAATATGACTGGCTGGCCGGGCTCGACGAAGACGGCGCGGTCGTGACGTTTACCGGGAAAGTGCGTAATCATAATCTCGGGGACAGCGTAAAAGCGCTGACGCTGGAGCACTATCCGGGAATGACCGAAAAATCGCTGGCGGCCATTGTCGAAGAGGCGCGAGGCCGCTGGCCGCTGGGGCGCGTTACGGTTATCCATCGCATCGGCGAAATGTGGCCCGGCGAAGAGATTGTGTTTGTCGGCGTCACCAGCGCCCATCGCGGGAGTGCTTTTGCGGCGGGGGAGTTCATCATGGATTACCTTAAAACCAAAGCGCCGTTCTGGAAGCGTGAAGCGACGCCGGAAGGTGAGCGCTGGGTGGAATCACGCGACAGCGATAAACATGCCGCCAGCCGTTGGTAGTTGGTTTACGCGGATGTGTTACTCTTAACGTGTGTGTTTACTTAATCAGGAGTGAATCATGGACCGATTTCCGCGTTCCGATTCGATAGTTCAGCAGACCCGTAGCGGGCTGCAAACCTACATGGCTCAGGTGTATGGCTGGATGACGGTTGGCCTGCTGCTTACCGCGTTTATCGCGTGGTATGCGGCAAACACGCCTGAACTGATGATGTTTATCTTCTCCAGCAAAATCACCTTCTTTGGGCTGATTATTGCGCAACTGGCGCTGGTGTTCGTGCTCTCCGGGCTGGTGCACAAGCTCAGCGCAGGTATGGCGACCACGCTGTTTATGCTCTATTCGGCGCTGACCGGGCTGACGCTTTCCAGTATTTTCATCGTTTACACCTACTCTTCCATCGCCAGCACCTTTGTGGTGACTGGCGGGATGTTCGGTGTGATGAGCCTGTACGGGTACACCACCAAACGTGACCTGAGCGGCTTCGGCAACATGCTGTTTATGGGGCTGATAGGGATCGTGCTGGCGTCGCTGGTGAACCTGTGGCTGAAGAGTGACGCGCTGATGTGGGCGGTGACCTATATCGGGGTGGTGATCTTCGTGGGCTTAACCGCTTACGACACCCAGAAGCTGAAAAACATCGGTGAACAAATTGATGTTCGCGACAGTTCAAACCTGCGCAAATACTCGATTCTGGGCGCGCTGACGCTTTATCTGGACTTCATCAACCTGTTCCTGATGCTGCTGCGTATTTTTGGCAACCGTCGCTAGGATTGTTATGCCGGGTGGCGGCTTCGCCTTACCCGGCCTACGAAAGGCGAACCGTAGGTCGGGTAAGGCGAAGCCGCCACCCGACTTATTCACTTCGCCAACATCCTCTCATTCTTCGCGCGCAGCTTCTTCGCCCGACTCTCCAGCACCAGATAACAGACCGTTGCCAGCGCCAGCGGCAGGAAGTAGTAGATCATGCGGTACGCGAGCAGGGCGGCGATAATCGTCCCGTGAGACACATGCTCCCCCGCAAGCAGCGCGATAAACACCGCCTCCAGTACGCCAATACCCGCCGGAATATGCACAATCACCCCGGCAATACTGCTTACCAGCAGCACGCCCAGCACGAAGAAGTAGTTCACATCTTCGCCAATCAACAGCCAGATAATGGCCCCCATCGCCATCCAGTTAGCGCTGGAAACCACCATTTGCAGGACGGCAAACTTCCATGACGGCAGCACCAGCTTCTGGCCTTTAATGGTCATGTGACGACGTTTGGCAAAGGCGCAGGCCCACAGGTAGGCGGCGATGATCAGCAGCAGTACGATGCCCAGGATGCGCAGGGTAGCCTCATCGATGTACCAGTGCGCAGGCAGCTGCACCACGCCGATGGTGAAAATCACCCCGCCCAGCAGGATATACCCCAGCCAGTTGGTGGTGATGCTTAAGGAGAAAATACGCGTGATGGTGCCGCCCGGTAAGCCAAGGCGGGAGTACAGGCGATAGCGCATACCAATCCCGCCCACCCAGGTGCTCAGCGTCAGGTTAAAGGCGTAGCAGATGAATGACACCAGCATAACCTGCCGTTTGGCAAGCTTATGCCCGCAGTAGGCACGTCCCAGCAGGTCATAGCAGCCGTACATCAGGTAGCTCACAATCACCAGCCCAACGGCCCCCAGCAGGACTGTCCGGTTGTAGTTGCGAATAACTTTCCACACCTCTTCCCAGTCCACCTTTTGGGCATACACCACCAGCAGGACCGCGACGGCAATGAAGAACAGCCAGGTCAGGATTTTTTTCGCCAGCCGCCAGCGAGGATGAGATTTCGACATCAGGTTTTCCCTCCATCTTCCGCCTCTACGCGGTCCTGGGTTTCCATTTCGGGTTGCACAGGCGGATCCACCAGCGCCAGTTTCGGCGTATGCGCGGGCAGCCAGCCCACCATGGCCGGGAAGTGGCGCAGGAAGTGGAACACCACCACGCCGATGCCCACGTTCCACCAGCTCCGTTTCGGCACCATGGACTCATCCACACGCACGCAGTCTTTATTGATAAGACCCTGAAGGTTATCGCGCAGGGTCTGATTAAACTGGCGATCGTGAATGATCAGGTTCGCTTCCAGATTGAGCGATAAGCTCAGCGGATCGAGGTTGCTGGAGCCAACGGTCGCCCAGTGGTCATCCATCACGGCGACTTTGCCGTGCAGCGGGCGGCGGCGATATTCATAGATCTGCACGCCGCTTTTGACCAGATAGCGATAGAGCAGACGCGCGCCGACCTTCACAATCGGCATATCGGGCTCACCCTGCACGATAAGCTTCACGCTCACGCCGCGTCGGGCCGCGTTGCGCATGGCGTGCAAAATCCGGTAACCAGGGAAGAAATAGGCGTTGGCGATAATCACCTCGCGCTTCGCGTTCGCCAGCATCTTCAGGTAATGACGCTCGATATCGTCCCGGTGCTCCTCGTTATCCCGCCAGACGAACAGCGCCTGCGCCTCGCCGGGCTTGCGGTTCTCTTCCGGGCGATGACGGCGTCGCCACCAGCGGCGAGCGGCCTCTTTGCCGGGTAAGTTTTCCAGCACGAACAGCTGGATGTCCTGAACCACCGGTCCTTCGATACGGATCGCGTAGTCCTGTTTAGCTTCGGGACCGTAATCCGACATATGCTCGGCGGAGTAGTTAATGCCGCCAACGAAGGCCACCGTTTCATCCACCACCACAATTTTGCGGTGCATTCGACGGAACAGGTTGGTGCGCATGCCGAACAGACGCGGGCCGGGATCGTAATAGCGGAACACCACCCCTGCGGCGGTGAGCTCGTTAACAAATTCGTCGCTGAGATCCGGCGAACCATATCCGTCGAGCAGAACCTCGATTTTTACACCGCGACGGGCGGCATGCAGCAGTGCGCTGTGCAACTGCCTGCCCACGTCGTCTTCAAACCAGATAAACGTTTCCAGAAAGACTTTCTGCTGTGCGTGGCTAATCGCCTCAAAAACCGCCGGATAAAAGTTATCGCCATTTTCCAGCAGCGTAATACGGTTACCTTCCTGCCATGTGCATTTCATAAGTGAATCTCCGCGCTGAGTGGGGCATGGTCGGAGAGATGTCGCCAGTTGAGTAAAGCCAGCGCAGTCGGGCTGCTGGCGTGGGCATTTTTTACGTAAATGCGGTCAAGGCGCAGCAGGGGGAAGCGCACCGGAAACGTCCGCGCGGGACGACCGCGTGAGCGGGTAAAGATCTCCTCCAGCCCCGCCTTCACCTTCAGCGGATGGTTGGCCCGTTGTCGCCAGTCGTTGAAATCACCGGCCACCACTACGGGCTCGCCCTCCGGCAGCGCATTGGTCCAGTCTGCCAGCATCTGTAGCTGGGCCTGACGGTGGGCTTCACGCAGGCCAAGATGAACACAGCCCACATGAATGGGAAAATCGAGCGCCGGGGGGGTGATACGACAGTATAACAGCCCGCGTTTTTCGCTCTCGCCAACGGAGACGTCGCGGTTCTCATAATGCTCGATAGGAAAACGCGACAGCACCGCGTTACCGTGATGCCCCTCCGGGTAGACCGCATTGCGCCCGTAGGCGTAATCGCTCCACATGGTATCCGCCAGAAACTCGTAGTGGGGCGTGTCGGGCCAGTTTTCGAAATGCATAGGGTGCACTTCGTGCGCGCCCATGACCTCCTGGAGGCAGACAATATCGGCGCTGACGGTGCGTACCGCGTCGCGCAGCTCCGGTAAAATGAAGCGGCGGTTAAATGCTGTGAAGCCCTTATGAATGTTTATCGTCAGCACCTTAAGCGAGAAATGCTGCGTTTTTTTGCTCATAAACACCTTCCTGGGTGACTATCCCGATGAAAATAAAGTGTAGTAGGCGTCACAAAAAGATGCGGCGTTACGGAATTTTCCGTAAAGTGCGGTAGTCTGAATTAGCAGAGAAAAATCCTTCAGGAGAGAAGCCATGAAGTGGCAACAACGCGTTCGTGTCGCAACCGGTTTGAGTTGCTGGCAGATAATGTTGCATTTACTGGTCGTGGCCGTACTGGTGATGGGCTGGATGAGCGGCACGCTGGTGCGTGTCGGCTTAGGGTTATGCGTGGTTTACGGCGTGACCGTGCTGTCGATGCTGTTTTTACAGCGTCACCACGACGCGCGCTGGCGTGAAGTGGGTGATGTGCTCGAAGAGCTCACCACCACCTGGTATTTTGGTGCGGCAATGATCGTCCTGTGGCTGTTGTCACGCGTGCTGCAAAACAACCTGCTGCTGGCCCTGGCGGGTCTGGCTATCCTCGCAGGGCCTGCGGTGGTGTCATTGCTCACCAAAGAGAAAAAGCTACGCGATGTTTCGTCTAAACATCGCATAGGCCACTGAGCCCGTTGTGGCCGCGATGACCAGTAGCGGCCACAAACTTCCCCATACAATATCCAGACTCGCATCCTTCAGATAGATTTGCTTGGTGATATCCGTGAAGTGACGAATCGGGTTTATCCACGTCAAATCCTGTAACCACACCGGCATGTTCTCCACTGGAGAAACGTACCCTGAAAGCAAGATCGCCGGCATCATAAAGACAAACACCCCGATAAACGCCTGCTGCTGCGTTGAGCAGAGCGCGGAAATCAGCAGCCCAAACCCCACCAGCGACAGGCCGTAAATCACCATCGTGAAGTAAAACAGCGCCAGCGATCCGGCAAACGGGATCTGGTACGCCCATATTCCTACCCCCAGCACGATGGTGGCCTGGAACGTCGCGACAATCAGTGCCGGCACCGCCTTGCCGACAAATATCTGCCAGGTGGCGAGCGGCGAGACCAGCAGCTGATCCAGCGTACCTTGCTCACGTTCTCGCGCCACGGACAGCGAGGTGACAATCATCACGCCAATGGTGGTGATCATGGCGATCAGCGACGGCACCACAAACCATTTGTAGTCCAGGTTCGGGTTGTACCAGTTGCGCACCACCAGCTCGCTGTTGTTGGGTTTGGGTTTGCCCGCCATCAGCTCCTGCTGGTAATCCTTCACCACCTGTTGCAAATAGTTCGCCGCAATCTGGGCGCTGTTGGAGTTACGTCCGTCGAGGATCAGCTGCATCGGCGCAGTCTGGAAGGTGTCCAGGTTGCGAGAGAAGTCCGCCGGGAAGCGCACCAGCAATAATGCTTTCTGCGTGTCGATGGTGGGCTGGATCGCCTGCGGGCTTTGCAGCAGCAGGACATGGGTAAAGGCTTTGGCGCGGGCGAAACGCTGCGTCAGCTCGACGGAATGCTTGCCGTTGTCTTCGTTGTAAATGGCGATGGTGGCGTTGGTAACCTCCAGCGTGGCGGCAAACGGAAACAGTACAACCTGAAGCAGCACCGGCAGCACCAGAATGGCGCGGGTCTGCGGCTCGCGCAGCAAGGATTGCAGCTCTTTGCGGATCAATGTCCATAAACGGTGAAACATCGCGTCGTCCTCCTGTCGGGTGGAGCTTGCGCTTACCCGACCTACAAAATCCGATGGCTAATCTAATCTTCTTTTCGTTTTCATCCACGTCAGCCCGATAAACATCACCGCCGACGCCAGCAAAAACAGGGTATTGATGATCAGCACCACCGGAATATTCCCCGCCAGGAACAGGCTTTGCAGGGTACTCACAAAGTAGCGCGCCGGAATGATGTAGGTCACGGCGCGGATCACCGCTGGCATACTGTCTATCTGGAAGATAAAGCCGGAGAGCATAATCGACGGCAGGAAGGCGGCATTAAGCGCCACCTGCGCGGCGTTAAACTGGTTGCGGGTGACGGTGGAAATTAACAGTCCCATCCCCAGCGTGCTGAGTAAAAACAGGCTGGTAATAAAGAACAGCAGCACCAGTGAGCCGCGGTACGGCACGCCAAGAATAAATACCGAGACCAGCATACAGAGCAGCATCGCCAGCATGCCGAGGAAGTAGTAGGGGATCAGCTTGCAGAGCAAAAGCTCGACGCGCGTCACTTCGGTCGAGAGCAGCGCCTCCATGGTGCCGCGCTCCCATTCGCGGGCGATCACCAGCGAGGTGAGGATCGCGCCAATCACCGTCATGATAATCGTCACCGCCCCCGGAATAATAAAATGCTGGCTGATGGCGGCGGGGTTAAACCAGTAGCGCGTCTGCACGTCAATCAGCGGTTCAAAATTTTCCCCCCGGTCTTCGGCGCGCTGCATCTGCCACAGCTGCCAGATACCCTCCGCGTAGCCCTGCACGAAGTTGGCGGTGTTTGGCTCGCTGCCGTCGGTGATCACCTGAATTGGCGCATCGGCGCCCGGGCGTGCCATATTGGCGGCAAAATCGACCGGAATGACGATCAGACCGCGTATTTTTCCGGCCTGCATTTTCTGGATCAGTTCCTGCCGGTTGTCGCTGATGGTGGCATCGATGTAGGGCGAGCCGGTCATGGCGTGGGTGAAGTCCAGCGCCTCTTCGCTCTGCTGCTCCAGCAAAATCCCGACCCGCAGCTTGCTGGAGTCCAGGTTAATGCCGTAGCCAAAGATAAACAGCAGCAGCAGGGGGATCACCACCGCAATCAGCCAGCTGCTGGGGTCACGCACAATCTGCCGCGTCTCTTTGACGCACAGGGCGCGCACCCGGCGCCAGGAAAGGGCGTTACTGCGCATGAGTATTCTCCTTATCCCAGTCTTGGATGAGGGTGATAAACGCCTGCTCCATGGTCGGGTCTGGCTGCGCGTCGTCGGCGGCCTGCGCTTTCAGGTCATCCGGGGTGCCGTGGGCAATCAGCTTGCCGCGATAGACCAGCCCGATGCGGTCGCAATACTCTGCCTCGTCCATAAAGTGGGTGGTGACCATCACGGTCACGCCTTTTTCCACCATGCTATTGATATGCAACCAGAATTCTCGGCGGGTGAGGGGGTCCACGCCTGAAGTCGGTTCATCAAGAAACAGGATATCCGGCTCGTGCATCAGTGAGCAGGCCAGCGCCAGCCGCTGTTTGAAGCCAAGCGGCAGAGCGTCGGTAGCGTGTGAGGCGATATCGGTCAGGCCGAAGGCGTCGCACATGCGGCCGATCTTCTCATTCTGTGCCCGTCCCCGCAGGCCGTAGACGCCGGAGAAAAATCGCAGATTTTGCTCCACCGTCAGGTTGCCGTAGAGCGAAAACTTCTGCGCCATATAGCCCAGGTGCTGGCGCGCCTTGCCGGAGCTGACTTTGAGATCCATGTTCAGCACCAGCGCTTTGCCGGAGGTTGGTACCAGCAGGCCGCACATCATTTTAAAGGTGGTGGATTTCCCCGCGCCGTTCGGCCCGAGCAGGCCAAATATCTCGCCGCGCTTCACGGCAAAATTGACGTTATCGGTGGCGGCGAAATCGCCGAATTTTTTGGTGAGCGATTTCGCTTCAATGACCGTTTCGCCCGGCGTGCCTTCCACCGTGTGCAGGATGGCGCCAAGCGGTGATTCTGAGGTTCCCGCCCCGCCCAGCAGATCGATAAACGCATCTTCAAAGCGCGGCGCGGTCTCTGTCATGTCGATCTCAGGCATACCCTGCGCACGGCGGATATCGTCGGCGGTAGTCTCTTTTTTGAGGATCACGCGCACCGAACGGCCCTGAATCATCCCGTCGCTCACCTGCGGCAGCTTCAGTACCCGTTGCAGCAGCTTGCGGTTGGACTCCTGCGCGCTGTGCAGCAGAAAACTGCGCCCGGCCATGGTTTGCGTCAGCTCGGTGGGTTCGCCCTGATAGAGCAGTTCGCCTTCATTCATCAGCAGCACGTCGCGGCACTGCTCTGCTTCATCAAGGTAAGAGGTACTCCAGAGGATCAGCATGCCGTCACCCGCCAGCTCGTGCACCATCTGCCACAGCTCGCGGCGGGAAATCGGGTCCACGCCCACGCCGGGTTCATCCAACAAGAGCACCTTCGGTTCGCCCACCAGCGTGCAGGCCAGCCCCAGCTTCTGCTTCATCCCGCCGGAAAGTTTGCCCGCCAGCCGGTCGGTGAACGGGCCGAGGGAGGTAAACGCCAGCAGACGCTGGAAGGTTTTCTGCCGGGTTTCGCCGGTAACGCTGCGCAGATCGGCATACAGATTGAGGTTTTCCATTACCGTCAGATCTTCGTACAGACCAAACTTCTGCGGCATATAGCCGAGCATGCCGTGGAGCGCCGCGTCGTCTTTGATCGGATCGAGGCCAAGCACGCTGGCACTGCCTTCATCCGGCTTCAGCAATCCCGCCAGCATCCGCATCAGCGTGGTTTTACCCGCGCCGTCCGGCCCCACCAGCCCGGTCACATAGCCTTTCTGAATCGTACAATTCAGCGGTGCGACCGCCGGTTTGGCCATTCCCGGGAAGCGTTTGACCAGATTGTTGAGCTGGATAACCGCATCATTCATGTCGTTCCCCGTCGTTTAAGGTCACGGTAACAGGCATGCCCTGACGCAGCGCGTCGTCCGCATCGGTGACGATGATGCGCAGGCGATACACCAGGTCGGTACGCAGGTCCGGGGTTTCAACGGTTTTTGGCGTGAACTCGGCGGTAGGGGAGACGAAGCCCACTTTGCCGTGATACGGCTTGTCCGGGCGACCGTCGGTATAGAGCAGCAGTTCGCGGCCCGGCTGCATCTGGCCAAGATTTGGCTCATCAATGTAAGCGCGCACCCACACCGGACGGGTTAAGGAGAGCGTTAACACGGTGCTGCCCGCGCTGAGCATGCTGCCCGGCTCCACGGCGCGGGTCATCAGCGTGCCGTCAGACGGGGCGATTAACGTGGTGTCGTGCAGATCCAGCTCCGCCTGGGCTAACTGCGCCTGCGCCTGCTCAAGGCTGGCCTTCGCCTGGGCAATGTCCTGCGCACGGTTACCGGTGCGGTACTGGCTTAACTTATCCTGGGCAGATTTCAGCGTCGCCTGTGCCTGGTCGCGGGATGAGCGCGCGTTTTCCAGGTCGTTGGCGGAAATAGTACGGCTTTTCCATAAGCCTTGCTGACGGTTATAGAAATTCTGCGCATAGTCATAGGCGGCTTTTGCCTGCTTAACGGCAGCGGCCGCCTGGGAGATCTCTTCGTCACGGTAGCCCGCCAGCATCAGGTCGTATTGCGCCTGTGCGACGGAGACGCCTGCTTTTGCCTGCATCAGCGCGTTCTCAAACGGGGCTTTGTCCAGCATTCCCAGCGTCTGCCCGGCTTTGATGGCATCGCCTTCGTCAACGTTCAGCGAGGCCAGCCGTCCGCCGACGCGGAAGCTCATGTTCACGGTGCGGATATCCACGTTGCCGTACAGCGTCAGGCCACGATCCTGCTGGCTCTGATACCACAGCCAGCCACCGATTCCCGCAGCAAGTAACACAACAACCACCAGAATGATGGCGACAGGTTTTTTCATGACTTCTGGCTCCTTTGCGTTAAGCCTTGCAGGATCAGATCAACGTGACAGGTAATGACCTGGCTAATTTGCGCAGCTTTATCCTCATCGAATTGTGTCCAGCCCGTACGTAACAGGATGGTCTCACGCCCCAGACGGAAGGCGAGCACTTCGCCCAGCAGGGCGTGGGTATGCAAAATGGTGTCGGTATCGCTGGCGTCCCGTCCGGTATAGGCGGCGATCAGCCGGGTCAGATGGCTGTGCATCGGGGCGATCACCTGATCGTGCACCAGCTGGTACGCGGCAGTGGGGGAGAGCTGCTCGCGGGAGATAAATTTGCTCAGGTTCAGCGTATCGTCGTGCGTCAGCAGGCGGATCATGTTGTGACAGGCGTTAAGGATCAGCTGGCGGATGGCAGCCCGGTCAGGCTCTGGCTGGCTGAACAGCGCGGTGGCTTCTTCCACGTGCGGGCGAAAGCTGGTGCCGATAAAATCCGCGATCCACTGGGCGCAGGCAAGGTATAAATCCTCTTTTGAGCCAAAATAGTAGGTGATGGCCGCAATATTCTGTCCGGCCTGAGCGGCGATATCCCGCGTGGTGGCATGCAGACCATACTCGCCAAACTGCGCCAGCGCGGCGGCGATAAGCTGACTTTTCGCCTGTTCGCCTTTGGTTGTCGTTGGGGTTGTATTCATAGCAGCATTAAAAATTAATCAATCGATTGATTAAGATTATGCCTGATTTGCGCAAACGTCGAGTCATCGCCGGGGATATTTTATGCGCCACGTCACAAAAGCTGCTACACTCCGCTCCTTCGCGACATTGTGGTTTTTGTCCTTCTATTCGTTATATCTCCCTGAAAACTACACCTGTGATGGTCGGGGCGGTTCGGAGTTTTTATGTCTTTTGATTCCCTTGGTCTGAACCCGGAAATTCTGCGCGCCATCGCAGAGCAGGGCTACGTTGAGCCAACCCCTATCCAGCAGCAGGCCATTCCGGCCGTTTTGCAGGGCCGTGACCTGATGGCAAGCGCGCAGACCGGTACCGGTAAGACCGCAGGCTTTACCCTGCCGCTGCTGGAGCTGTTGGTAAAAAACCAGCCGCACGCCAAAGGCCGTCGTCCGGTGCGTGCGCTGATCCTCACCCCAACCCGCGAACTGGCGGCCCAGATTGGCGAGAACGTGCGTGAATACAGCCGCTACCTCAACATTCGTTCGCTGGTGGTTTTCGGCGGGGTAAGCATTAACCCACAGATGATGAAGCTGCGCGGCGGCGTGGACGTGCTGGTGGCAACGCCGGGGCGTCTGCTGGATCTGGAACACCAGAACGCGGTGAAGCTCGATAACATCGAAATTCTGGTGCTGGACGAAGCCGACCGTATGCTGGATATGGGCTTCATCCACGACATTCGCCGCGTGCTGGCGAAGCTGCCGACGCGTCGTCAGAACCTGCTCTTCTCCGCGACTTTCTCCGACGAGATCAAGGCACTGGCGGAAAAGCTGCTGCATAACCCGCTGGAAGTGGAAGTCGCGCGCCGCAATACCGCCTCCGAGCAGGTGACGCAGCACGTGCACTTTGTGGATAAGAAGCGCAAGCGGGAACTGCTCTCCCAGATGATCGGCCAGGGCAACTGGCAGCAGGTACTGGTCTTTACCCGCACCAAGCACGGCGCTAACCACCTGGCGGAACAGCTGAATAAAGACGGTATTCGCAGCGCGGCGATCCACGGCAACAAGAGTCAGGGTGCGCGTACCCGCGCGCTGGCTGATTTTAAATCCGGCGACATACGTGTGCTGGTGGCAACCGACATCGCCGCCCGTGGCCTGGACATTGAAGAGCTGCCGCACGTGGTGAACTACGAGCTGCCAAACGTGCCGGAAGACTACGTGCACCGTATCGGCCGTACCGGCCGTGCGGCGGCAACCGGGGAAGCGCTTTCTCTGGTCTGCGTGGATGAACACAAGCTGCTGCGCGACATCGAACGTCTGCTGAAGAAAGAGATCCCGCGCATTGAAACCCCGGGTTATGAAGTGGACCCGTCGATCAAAGCTGAGCCAATTCAGAACGGTCGTCAGGGCGGCGGTCGCGGTCAGGGTGGCGGTGGTCGCGGTCAGCAGCCGCGTCGTGCCGAAGGTGGCGCGCCGAAATCTTCGGGCAAACCGCCGCGTCGTAATAACGACAGCAAACCAGCCGGTGAAAACCCGTGGCGTAGCGGCGAAGGGAAACCGGCAGGCGAGGGGCAGCGCCGACGCCGCCCGCGTAAACCTGCTAACCCGCAGTAATCTGGAAGCCCGGTCGTAAAGCCGGGCTTTTCTTTTTGCGGCAGCGGAGAGAAAGTGCCACAATAGTGGCTGTTTATACAGTATTTCAGGTTTTCCGATGGCTTTAACCGCTGCGCTCAAGGCGCAAATTGGCGCATGGTATAAGGCGCTACAACAGCAGATCCCCGATTTTATCCCCCGAGCCCCGCAGCGGCAGATGATTGCCGACGTGGCCAAAACGCTCGCCGGGGACGACGGACGACATCTGGCGATTGAAGCCCCGACCGGCGTCGGGAAAACCCTGTCGTATCTCATTCCCGGCATTGCCATCGCGCGGGAAGAAGACAAAACGCTGGTGGTCAGTACCGCTAACGTGGCCTTGCAGGATCAGATCTTCAGCAAAGATTTGCCGCTGCTGCGCAAAATTATCCCCGATTTACGGTTCACCGCCGCCTTTGGTCGCGGGCGCTACGTCTGCCCGCGCAATCTGGCGGCGCTGGCCAGCAGTGAACCCTCCCAGCAGGATCTGCTCGCGTTTCTTGATGACGAGCTGACGCCAAACAACAAGGCGGAGCAGGAGCAGTGCGCAAAGCTAAAGGCCGATCTCGACGGCTACAGGTGGGACGGCCTGCGGGATCACACCAGCCAGGCGATCGGCGACGACCTGTGGCGCAGGCTCAGCACCGATAAAGCGAGCTGCCTGAACCGTAACTGTCATTACTATCGCGAGTGCCCGTTCTTTGTCGCCCGGCGTGAGATTCAGGAAGCGGAGGTGGTTGTCGCCAACCATGCGCTGGTGATGGCTGCCCTGGAGAGTGAAGCGGTCCTGCCGGAGCCCAAAAACCTGCTGCTGGTGCTGGATGAAGGTCATCATCTGCCCGACGTGGCGAGGGATGCGCTGGAGATGAGTGCAGAAATTACCGCCCCGTGGTTTCGCCTGCAACTCGATCTGTTCTGCAAGCTGGTGGCAACCTGCATGGAGCAGTTCCGCCCGAAAACCACGCCGCCGCTGGCGGTCCCGGAGCGGTTGAGCGAGCACTGTGAAGAGGTGTACGGCCTCATCGCCTCGCTGAATAACATTCTCAACCTGTATCTCCCCGCCACCCAGGAAGCGGAACACCGCTTTGCGATGGGTGAGTTGCCACAGGAAGTGATGGAGATTTGCCAGCAGCTGGCGAAGCACCTTGAAAAGCTGCGCGGGCTGGCGGAGATGTTCCTGAACGATCTCAGCGAGAAAACCGGTACCCATGACGTGGTGCGCTTGCACCGCATTCTGCTGCAAATGAACCGCGCGCTGGGCATGTTTGAGGCGCAGAGCAAACTCTGGCGGCTGGCCTCGATGGCGCAGGCGTCCGGGGCGCCAGTGACAAAGTGGGCCACCCGCGAAGTGCGAGACGGGCAGGTACATCTGTTCTTCCACTGCGTGGGCATCCGCGTGGCCGATCAGCTGGAAAAGCTGATCTGGCGCAGCGTGCCGCACGTGGTAGTGACGTCGGCAACCCTGCGTTCCCTGAACAGCTTCTCAAGGTTACAGGAAATGAGCGGCCTGAAAGAGAAAGCGGGGGACCGTTTTGTGGCCCTGGACTCGCCGTTCAACCACTGTGAGCAGGGCAAGCTGGTGATCCCGCGCATGAACTATGAGCCGCTTATCGATAACGAAGAGCAGCATATTGCGGAAATGGCGGCCTACTTCCGCGAGCAGGTTGAGAGTAAAAAATACCCCGGTATGCTGGTGCTGTTTGCCAGCGGCCGCGCGATGCAACGCTTCCTGGAGCACGTCACCGATCTGCGCTTACTCCTGCTGGTGCAGGGCGATCAGCCGCGCTATCGGCTGGTGGAAACCCACCGTAAACGCATTGATAACGGCGAGCGTAGCGTGCTGGTGGGGCTACAGTCCTTTGCGGAAGGGCTGGATTTAAAAGGCGACTACCTGACGCAGGTGCATATCCATAAAATTGCCTTCCCGCCCATCGACAGCCCGGTGGTGATCACCGAAGGCGAATGGCTGAAAAGCCTTAACCGTTATCCGTTTGAAGTGCAAAGCCTGCCTGCGGCGTCGTTTAACCTGATCCAGCAGGTCGGGCGCCTGATCCGTAGCCACGGATGCTGGGGCGAGGTGGTGATTTATGACAAACGCCTGCTTACCAAAAACTATGGCCAGCGGCTGCTGAATGCGCTGCCGATCTTCCCGATTGAGCAGCCAGAAGTGCCGGAGGTAAAAAAACGCCCGGCAAAACCCTCTGCCGGGCGTACAAAAAGCATCCGTGCAAAGAGGCGCGGTCCTACTGGTAAGTGAATGTCACCTGAATCACGCTGCTGAACGTCCCGGCAGTGACGGGCATTGAGGTGGCGTAGTAGCGTGCGGACAGAGGAAAGGTTGCCGTGTGGTCGCTCGGATTGATGGCGGCGTTAAAGGCGGCCTGCGGGGCAATCAGTATTTTGTCCTGTCGGTCTGCCAGCTCCAGCGCCAGTCCCTTTGCGCTACCGATATTGGCAAATTTGGTCGGATGCACGCTGTCTGCCTGGCCATAGAAAAAGGCCGTGGCAAGCGCCAGCGTGGCTGGGCAGTGCGATACTGACAGGGAAAAGTCTTTCCACTCGCCGGTATCCCCCACATCTCTAAAACTGCCCGACACCGCCTGGCCTAAGTCCACCGTCAGGTTGCGGCTGGCGCTGTCAATGACGCAGGTATTGGCGTAAATATTTCCCGTCATCTGGATCTGAATGTCGTCTGCGTGAGCCTGGGCCAGTAAGCCCACCGCCAGAAACGCGATTGTCTTTTTCATGTTTGTCACTTATAGGCGAGAGTGATGGTTGCTACGGTGTTGGCGGGGCCGGGCGTCACCACATCGCTGGTCTGCTCGTAGCGAACCTGAAAGGGGATATCCAGCGTTTCATTGGCAACGGCCTGGCTTTGGGTGTTGACGTAGGAGTCAAAGGTCGCGATATGGTCATCAAACAGCATTCTTACCCCGACGCCCCTTGCCATGCCCGTCTGCTTCGTCAGTTTGATCACTCCCTCAAATGCCGTTTCGTACCCGTTTGCACTGGTGATTTTTAGCTCAGGCTGAACGGTTGTGTCACAGTTAACGGTGATATTAAACGTCTGAGCGGGGCTGGATAAAAACCCCACGCTCATAAAATCACTGACGGGAAAATCGCCCAAATTAACGGTGAGATTTTTTGGCGAAACAGAGCAGGTGACCTGATGCAAAATGACGTTACCTGCATACGCAATATGATTAGGGCTGCCGATCCCTTCATGGCCAAAAACGCCAATGCCGAATTCGGTCTGAGACTGCACCAGCGTGCCGGATGTCACGGCGTCGCTTGTTTTCACCAGTTCAAGCGTGACGTCAAAGTTAAACGACTGTGTGCCATCGGTAGAAACATAGGCAACAGGCGTTCCGCGTGAATCGCACTGTACTCCGCCTGCTCAGCTGATTCGCTGACCCTGATCGTTCATTAGTGCGACCCCAATCCCCGGTACGCCGGAATCATAAACGCCCCTGAGCCCAGGAATTTCCGCGCCGGTGCCGTAGTAGCAGGAAACAATTTCCAGACCGCTGTCAATACTCTGATCGCAGTGCCCGGCAACATGAACGCTTTGCTCTGTACCCGGGATAGTTGCGCCAACGGCCAGCGTCGTCGGGACAGAGATGGAGGCCACGTTAATCATTTTGGGCAGATCCGGCGTGGTGCAGGTCGCCTTCGCATGCGGCATAAATAACGCGGCGGTTCCCAGAACCAGTAAGAAAAAGCACTGTTTAATCATTTGCATAATCGTTAGCCTGAACGGTAATCAATGACACTGCGCGGCAGCGTTAATGATGCTGGTTTTCTCTTTCTCATCCGTTAGCGCATAGTCAGCGACGCAGTGCTCGCTCGCCTCCTGTCCCCAGGAAACGTTGAGATGCCCTTGCTGTGGCAGACCCGAGAGGTAAGTCTGGCCGTCATTTCCGACAATAAATTCGCTGTCCTTATCCCCGGTGGTGACCGTTGCGCCGAAGGGCAGCGGTTTACCATTTTGTGTAAGCGTCATCAGGACGCGATTACCCACGCGGGTAGTAAAGCTGGCGCGCACCACGGCCCCTCGGGTCGGCGTCACAATTTGCGCCGCGTGGGTGACGTCGGCATCCTCCGGCAGCGTTTCGGTATCCAGTGCGATGGTGTTATGGCGATACGCGGTCACGAACGGCACGACGGTATAGCCGCGGAAGTCAGTCTCCACGCCTGTCTGGTTGGTGATATGGGTGCCGTGCGTACCCGGCGCTTTCACCAGCGCGATGGTGTCACCGAGCGGCTGGCTCAGGGTTACCCCGTTAGCGTGGGCCACCACGCCGCCCTGCAAACCGACGTTCAGGGTCTGCTGATACTTATCCTGACTGACGCCTGCGCTCACTTCGCCGTAGGTCGCTTTGTAATCGGCGTTGATGCTGGTGGAGTTACCGCTGCCGGTGCTGCTGAGCCCTTCCTGGATATTCCAGTTCAGGTTGTCTTCTTTCAGCGCCGTACCGTTAAGACCGATGTTCTGCGTGGTGCCATCTTTGGTGTTGTTCAGGTTGTACGTGGCCCAGGTGTTATGCATCCAGCGATCCAGCGGAACCGAAACGCTCAGCGAGAACTGGTTGTCGTTTGTTACCTCATTACCGTCTTCATCGCTGTCGTGGGTGTTTTTGTTCATGCTGTAGCTGAGGCTGTAGCTCACGCCGTGCCAGCTGTTGTTGTAGCTGACGCTCAGGGAGGTCATGTTCTGGCTCTGGCTCCAGTAAGTTTCCTTCACCATGCTCAGCGTCACCGACCCCCAACCTTCTGGCAGCGTCTGGTCAATGGTGGCTTCTGTACGGGCGCGGCGCTGCTGGGGAGCAGACCAGTCGTCGGCGCGGGTATACGATTCCATAGTGTCGTCCAGGGTGTAAAACCCCTTGCTGTTATAGCGATAGCCCGCAAGCGAAAAGTTAGTGCCTGAACCGGCGAAATCTTTGCTGTAGCGTACGCGCCACGACTGGCCCTTGCTGGACTGCTGTTTTTTCAGCAGGGCTCTGGCGCGGGTCACGTCAATGGAGAACGCCCCGAGATCGCCCATGTTTTTCCCGGCGCCGAGCGCCTGGGACTGATAGTGGCTGCTCTGCTGCACGCCGCCGTAGGCCGTGAAGCCGTGAGGTAAACCGTAGATGGCGCTTCCCTGGGCAAACGGGGTCTTTTCAACGTCTTTGTCATAAGAGCGATAACGCCCGGCGGTTACGCTGTAGCGCAGGTTTTTTTCACGCTGCAATACCGGCACGGAGGCAAACGGCACCACGAAATGACTTTCGCTGCCGTCAGTTTCTTTCACCGTGACCTGGAGGTCGCCGCTGCTGCCGGTGGGGTAGAGGTCGTTAATTTCGAATGCGCCCGGCGCGACCGTGTTCTGATATATCACGTACCCGTTCTGGCGGACCATCACCAGCGCGTTACTGTGGGCGGTGCCGCGAATAATAGGGGCATAGCCTTTTTCGCTGTCCGGCAGCATGTCGTTGTCGGATTTCAGCTCCACGCCGGTGTAGGGGACGCTGTCAAAAACGTCGGAAGGTGAGGTGCTTTGGCCCACCGTCACGTCACTTTTCATCGCCACCATATCGCGTTGCGCATAGGTATAAACGGAGGTGAATTTCTGTTTCTCCTCGTGGCCCGTGGTGCTGCGATTCCAGGTGGAGTAGTTACGAACGCGCCATGCCCCGAGGTTGAAGCCGGGACGCAGGTTAACGTACTGGCTGCTGCTATCCTCTTCACCCTGCTGGCGCGCATGGCTCTGGCTGGCGTTGACGCTGTAATTAAGCAGGCCCGCGTTGATCCCTTCGTCAAACTCTTTCGGGTCGATGTAACCGCGTGGCACCTGTCCGAGCGCCTTTTGCGGAATGCTCAGCAGCAGCTGCTGATTGCGCACGCGAAAGGTCGCGGATGCCGAAGGGATGGCGTGTAGATCGGCGCATTGACCTTCTGCCCTCAGCTGCGGATATTTTTGCGTTTTGATCCCGAGGCTCTTTAATTCGTCCAGTGTAAAACAAGGCTGAAGTGTGCTGGTGCCCTGTGGATCTTTAACAATCTTAAAGGTCACGTCACGGGTATCAATTTTATTGTTATTGATAAATACCGCGACCTGATATTTACCTGGCGCCTGACCGGGACCTTTTTCATAGACAGACAGATCGGTCTTTTCCTGCTGCGGGTTATCAATGTCCAGCAGGGCAGGGTTAAAATAATCATCAGCCAAAACCTGCTGCGCAAAGATCGCCATTGCCAGGCAACAAAAAGTCATCAGCAATGACGAAAATCGGCAGGTGAACGGCTTTTTATGGCTGTACATGATGATTTTATTACCGGGCAATATAATTAATGAACGGGTTTAGACCATGTCTGGCTGATGCTGCCGTAATCCGTAATAATGGAATACACGACGGTCGAGCCTCCGACATTGCCAGGTAAAGCAAAATGCGTTTCAGTTTTTGGCACAGCCCAGGTGGCTTTCGTGATTTTCTGACCATTCAGGGTGACAGCCTGAAAATTCATATAGAAAGGCGTGGGATTGTTCACCACTAAATCATTCCCTTCGCGATGCCATTCAAGTTTATCGGCCATATCTTCTGGTTTGCCTTTTACCGCTGACGGGCGATAGAGCAATTTAATTCGGGTGTTAATGGCAATTTGCAGCGTATTTACGCCTTCAACATGCTTTGAGGAAGGGATCGCTTTAATATTCAGCCAGTACAGAGATTCCCTGTCTTCCGGTAAATTTCCTCCCGTACGCACCACGCGTAGTACGTTATCTTCTTTCGCATCCAGTCGGAAAAGCGGCGGGGTGATCAGGAACGGGGCTTTGGCCAGGTTTTTACCACCGGAATCGACCCAGGACTGCACCAGATAATCCGTGGTATCTGGGTTTGAAAGACCAAGAGATGATTCCTTTTTATCTCCCTGATAGACCAGACGGGTGCCATTGATCACGACACCCGCCTGTGCCGAGGCTGCTACCAGTAAAAGAGTGCTCAGTAAATAACCGTGGCGCATAAAGATTTCTCAATAAAAAGATGAGATATTAATGCCCGCAAGAGCATTAATATCTCAGGATTGATAAGATCAGTTATAAATAACGGTGAAGGTCGATACAGAGTTAGCAGGGCCCGCAGTAACTGCCGCCTGAGTTTGAATATAACGCGCACCGAACTCCAGGTCGTTAACCTCCGTTCCGGAGGCTAAAGGATATTGCTTCGAAGGGGTATACAGAGTGACAGGCTGCCCGGAAGCATCCATTAGCTGAATAGCTACACCAGTAGCCGCATCGGTATCGGGCGTTAATGCCAGCGTGGCATTATTATCCGCATCCGGGGTACCACCGAAGTTAATCGCAGCCGAGGTTACGGTTTCCGGACAATTGGTTAACTTAATATCAAACTTCGTGAGTGTGCTGGTAGAGCCTGCGCCGGTAAATACCGTTTTAGATACTTTTCCTCACTGAACATCTAATGGATTACTTAATCCATTCACGACCTGGCAAGCAGAATCGATAATTTCTCCGGTGAAATTAATCTGCCCTTCACCGTTGGTTGCCGCAAATGCGGATGCAGAACATCCCACCGTTGTGGCGATAAACAACCCTAATGCAACCTTGTTCATAGTAAATCCCAATGTGTTTCTGGCAAAAACGTTGCCTGGACGTTTTTACCGTTGACCCTTAATAACTTTCCGATGTTTATTTAATCAAAAAAAGGGCAGGTACGAATCTTTAGTTCCAATCACAAATAATGCAAATAGTGCTTGAGTTTATTTTTTTACCTGAAAACAGCAGGTTGATAATGATCACAAAACACTATCGGGTGCGTGTTCATCGGGCTATATTGTTAACAAGATGATGCTGTCAGGAGAAATGTCGTGGATTACCGCAAAATTATCAAAGAGGTAGGGCGTGGGAAAAACCATGCTCGCGATCTGGACCAGGAAACGGCCCGTGCGTTGTACACGCATATGCTGAATAGCGACGTGCCGGATCTGGAAATGGGCGGCATTCTGATTGCGCTGCGCATCAAAGGGGAAGGTGAGGCGGAGATGCGCGGTTTTTATGAGGCCATGCAGTCGCAGACGATGCGTTTAACCCCGCCCGTCACGAAGCCGATGCCGATTGTGATCCCGACCTACAATGGCGCGCGTAAGCAGGCAAACCTCACGCCGCTGCTGGCTATTCTGTTGCAGAAACTCGGTTTCCCGGTGGTGGTGCATGGCGTGAGCGAAGATCCGACGCGCGTGCTGACAGAAACCATTCTGGAATTATTAGGCATCGAACCCACTCTCCATGCTGGCCAGGCGCAGGCAAAGCTGGAGGGGAACCAGCCGGTCTATATTCCCGTGCGCGCGCTCTGCCCGCCGCTGGAAAAGCAGCTGGACATGCGCTGGCGCATGGGGGTGCGTAACAGCGCCCACACCCTGGCGAAGCTGGCGACGCCGTTTGCCGAAGACGCCGCGCTGCGTCTTTCCAGCGTCTCCCATCCGGAGTACGTGACGCGGGTCGGTCAATTCTTTGCCGAAATCGGCGGGCGAGCGCTGCTGATGCACGGGACTGAAGGGGAGGTTTACGCCAACCCGCAGCGTTGTCCACAGCTGATGCTGATTGAGCCTGCCGGGACGCGGGTCGTGCTCGAACGTGGGGAAGAGAACAGCGATGTGATCCTGCCTGAGTCGAAAGATCCGCAAGTCACCGCGCACTGGATCGTACAGTGTCTGGCCGGAAAGGTGCCGGTTCCGCAGTCTATCAAGCTGCAAATGGCCTGCTGTCTGCTGGCGGCAGGGGAAGTGGCGTCCGTGGACGCCGGGTTGCAGCGCGTGGCGCAGTCGTTTTAAGCAAAAAAAAAGCCCGTCCAGTGGCGGACGGGCAAACAAGGGTAACAACAACAGGGTCAATGAGGGTTGGAGCATCTCACCAGAGGGTATGGTGAGGGTGGAGCATAATTTGTTCGATTACTTGTAGATAACCGCAGTACCGCTCAGTTTGTTATTACCGTTAGTGGAGGTGATGGTGTATCCACTTGCGCCGGCAGCGGCAGCTTTTTCCGCCAGTTTTGCTTCCAGACCGTCCAGCGTGGTCGCGCCTTCAGCACTCACCACCCCGATTTTGTTCAGATCCTGTGCCTGAGTAGAGGAGACTGGCTCTACGGCGAAAGCGCCGAAAGACAGAGCGGACAGGGCAACAGCGGCAACAGCATATTTGATGGTTTTCATAGGTCAATTCTCGCAGGTTATTATGTTAAGGGGACGATGTTCCGTCGATGTGATAAGTATCACGGTTTTTAGCGGAAGATAAAATCGAAGAGAATTGACGTGGTTGCTCAAAAAAATTGAATGACAAATAACTTATTGATTATTAATAAATTCAGAAGCGCAATTGACACTTCTTGTGGATGCGCTTTACAGAAGCCATCGGAAGGGCACGTTTTGCTACGCGTTTCGCTAAAAGTCGTGAGCGTAAAGTAAACGACTGGCGCGGTTAACTTCGGTAAAGGAAAGTCAACGTAACTGGCTGTCTTTCGATCCCCTGCGATTATATCCTGAATGTGTCGCATTTTTTGAATCTTTCTCCTGCTGACAGGCAATACATAGCCGTACGCCAGGAATGGCTTTACGCCGTGCCTCAGGAATCGGATCTCCGCACTCTTCGCATTCCGTCAAGCTTTCGCCGCGCGGAATTTCACCGCGAGCACGCGCGACCGCATCTTCAATGGTACTGTTGATCTGTTCGTTAACGGCGTCGTCATTCGCCCAGCCGGAAGCCATCATGTTCTCCTGATCTGTTTAAGCCATTCATCTTAATATGGGGTTAAAAAACGCACAGTCAAGGCGAAGGAAGGGAATGAGAACTGCATCTGCCTGGCAGATGCAGTGCGGGAAGGAAATCGATTATTTATAGATGGTCGCGGTGCCGTACATATGGTTATCGCCACCGGCGGCGTTCACCACGAAGCCTTTAGCCCCTTCCTGACGCGCTTTTTCGGCCAGCTTGTCCTGAAGGTCATCAAGGTTGCTTGCCCGGCTGACAGAGACCGTCCCCGCCGCACGTAGCTGGCTGGTGTCGTTGCTGTCGGTCAGCGGTTGAACGGACCAGGCTGAGAACGATGCGCCTGCCAGCGCACCCGCAATAATAAAGGTCAGATACTTTTTCATAATCACATCCTCAGGGGAAACAACAGGTGATTCCTCTTAAGTTTAGAAGCCTGACGTGTGTGATTTAGCGCAAAAATTTGATGATGATCTGCTTATTTTTTGAACGATAAATTCTGACAATTTGCTGACAGATCATAGACATACAGGTTGCTGATTTTCGTCGATTTTTTGTGCCGCGCAGACAGATATTTACCCCCGCGCCGTCACAGGGTATCTTACGCGGCTGTTTAAAGGAGAATGCCATGACTTCCCAAAAGCCGGGGTTGCACCCGCGTAACCGCCACCGTAGCCGCTACGACATGAAAGCCCTGTGCCTGAGCTGCCCAGAATTGCAGGATTTTATTGTTCAGACACCAGCCGGTGAACCGTCGGTAAACTTTGCCGATCCGCTGGCGGTTAAAACGCTGAACAAAGCGCTGCTGGCCCATTTTTATGGCGTTACGCACTGGGATATCCCGGATGGCTTTCTCTGCCCACCGGTACCAGGCCGTGCGGATTATGTCCATCATCTTGCCGATCTGCTGGCGGATGATAACGGCGGCGTGGTGCCGAAACAGGCCACCGTGCTTGATATCGGTACGGGCGCGAACCTGATCTATCCCCTGATAGGCGCACATGAGTACCAGTGGCGGTTTACCGGCAGCGAGATCGGCGCCGAAGCCTTCGCCAGCGCGCAGGCCATTATCAACGCTAACCCAGGGTTAAGCCGGGCCGTTCGTCTGCGTCGTCAGAAGGATGCCGCTGCTATTTTCAACGGCATTATTCACAAGAACGAACAATATGATGCCACTCTGTGCAACCCGCCATTCCACGACTCCGCCGCCTCCGCTCGTGCGGGAAGTGAACGCAAGCGGCGTAACCTGGGCCAGGCTGAAGATGGCGCGCTGAACTTTGGCGGCCAGCAGCAGGAGCTGTGGTGCGAGGGCGGGGAAGTGGCATTTATTCTGCGCATGATTGCCGAGAGTAAGGGCTTCGGTCGTCAGGTGAAATGGTTTACCACGCTGGTCTCCCGCGGTGATAACCTGCCGCCGCTTTACCGCGCCCTGACCGACGTCGGCGCGGTGAAAGTGGTCAAAAAAGAGATGGCGCAGGGCCAGAAGCAGAGCCGCTTTATCGCCTGGACCTTTATGGACGACAACAAACGCCGCAAATAGCCCCCCATCGCAGGCCGGCTAAGGCGAAGCCGCCACCCGGCTCGGTTACAGCGTCGGCTCCTGCGGAGGGAGCGGCGAAGCGGGCGGCGACAATACCTGATACGTCTGCACCGGCGCTCTCACGTTCGCCAGATCGAAGTGTTTTTTCACCATGCTGTCGAGGGCAAAGCGCACCGTCCACTGCTTAAGCGGCTGGGTGGTGAACGACACGCGCAGGGTAAAGGCAGTGTTCGTCAGCCCGACGATGCCCGCGAACGACGGTTCACCAATCACCAGCCCGCGAATATCCTCCATCTCCATCAGTTCGCTCACCGCATCCCGCAGCGCCTGTTTCGCCTTCTCTGCATCTTCGTGACGATCGACATCATAATTCGCCACCACCGAACCAATGCCGCGCACAAAGTTGGCAAAGGTGGTGATCGATGACCACGGAATAATGTGGTACGCGCCGGTATCCTGACGCACACCGACGGAGCGAATGGACATGCGTTCCACCGTGCCGGTGAGCGGTCCGATGGTCACCAGATCCCCGGTGTTCATCCCGTTCTCAAACTGGATAAAAATGCCGGTGATAATATCCTTCACCAGCGTCTGCGAACCAAAGGAGATCGCCAGCCCCAGGGCGCCGGCACCCGCCAGCAGCGGGGCGATATTCACGCCGATTTCCGACAGCACAATCATGATGGTGATGGTGCTGATGATAACCGCCAGCGCGTTGCGGCACAGGGTCAGCAGCGTGCGGGCGCGTGCGCTCGGCAGCGGCCTGCCGTGGACATCCGACACCAGACGGTTTTCGATAAGGCTTGCCAGCAGCGTCCAGCCGACGGCGGAGAAGAACAGGATCAGCGCGATACGAATAAGAATATCAACGGTCTTCTCCCCCGCGCCGTTATGCAGCCAGTTCCAGAAATCAAATAGCCCCCACGCGTTCAGCAGCAGCATAATTGCCACGCAGACCGTCAGAATACGCGCCACCTTCAGGGATACCGTCATCCAGCCATTCACCCGCTTTTGCAGTTCCGGGTAGTTACGCTGAACCTGCGGCGACAGGGTGATCGTTTTCGACAGCCAGCGGGAGAGCAGGCCAGAGACAAAGGCCGCGATGCCGATAATCGCCAGGCTTTTGAACGTCGCCCCCATCATAAATTTCAGGCTATTGCCCGGATCGAACAGGGAGAAGAAACAGAGCACAATAAAATAGGCGCTGGCCAGCCAGTGCCACACCAGCGCAAAGGCGCGAATAAAGAGGCTGAAAAAGGAGAGGGAGCGATCGGCCAGGTGCAGCAGGCTGTCGGTGATCGCTTTTTTATTGTGGAAGATGAGGTACAGCGCCCAGACGGTAATGCACAGCATGATCAGCACGTTCGCCAGCGCGCCGAACTGCACGTTAACCTGGTTGGAAATAATCGGCACGGCAACCAGCAGGCCATAACCAATCAACCCGCTCAGCACGCTGAGCCGCACCGCCCAGTATTTGGCGCTCTGATCCGAAATGGCGAAGGGGCGAAGGTCCGGCACGCGTGGGCAGAAGATCAACCGCAGGAGGGCTTTAAAGAACTCAATCAGGGCAAACGCATTGAGGAACAGTCCCTGCTGAAACGCGATGGTTTTGTTTCCGGTATTAAGTCGGTCGGCCAGCATCTGGCCGACAAACAGCGTCAGAGCCAGCAGCAGCAAATCGATGACAAACGCCCCGGTAATCATTGCCGGAAGATGCAGCCAGCTGCTTTTATGCTGATTCTTTTTGCGTCCCCACTGGCCCATTTTCCGGTAAAGCGGCCAGACAGACAGGCGCAACAGCCAGTAAAAAATGAACACGGCGCCAGCCAGAATAGCAAACTGGGTGGCGGCTGCGGAAAAGGTGTGAGGATTAAAAGGCTTATGTGAGGTGCCAACCAGGTTGCGATAGAGCTGGGCAAAACGCGACGACAGGGCTTCCCCGTAGCGGCGACTGATGTCGGTGACGTTTTCCAGCACCGTTTTTTCTTCTTCGGCTTCCGGCGGCGCAATAGCAGGAACCGGATCCTGAGGCGGCGTGGCGGCCACTTTCCTCAGCTGATCGATCAACTCCTGTCGGGACGTGTCGTTCTCAAGCACGTCGGCCAGCGCGCCGTAGGCGGCTTTTTTCTTTTCAGCGTCTGGCTCTGGCGGCGCATTTTGCTGGGTGGCGGTGGCTCCGGTGGTAACGCCGGGAAGGGTTACAGCAAGTGATGGCGCGCTAAACAGGCTAAACAGTAGCAACAGGATCCACGGCACGGCGTCCTCCGACAAAAATATCGTGCAAAATGATAAGTATAGAGCGCGGGGAGCGGAGGGGAGTTTTTGGGAACAATCCGGCGTAAAAAAGCCGGGCATGCCCGGCTCTGGGTGTGGCTATCAGGAGACGTGTTGCAGGAACTCCTGGAGGCGCTGGCTTGGTGGGTTCGCAATCAGCGCCTGCGGATTCCCGTCCTCCGCGATACGGCCCTTATCAATGAAGATCAGACGGGACGCCACCTTTTCGGCAAAGCCGATTTCGTGGGTAACGATCACCATCGTCATGCCTTCTTCCGCCAGATCCTGCATAACTTTCAGCACTTCGTGACGCAGCTCCGGGTCGAGAGCCGACGTTGGCTCATCGAACAGCATCATCTTTGGCTTCACCGCCAGCGCACGGGCAATGGCCACGCGCTGCTGCTGGCCGCCGGACAGCTCGGAAGGATAGTGGTGGGCACGCTCCGCCAGACCAACCTTCGCCAGCAGATCTTTTGCCAGCGCTTCCGCTGCCGCTTTGCTGGCCCCGCGCACGCGCAGAGGACCAAACATTACGTTTTCCAGCGCCGTGAGGTGCGGGAACAGGTAGAACTGCTGGAACACCATGCCCGCTTCCTGACGAATCAGGCGCTCGTCCACTTTCGGATCGTTAACCTTCAGACCATCGACGATCAAATCGCCGCTGGTGATCTCCTCAAGCTTGTTAATGCAGCGCAGCAGGGTGGATTTACCGGAACCAGACGGCCCGATGATCACCACCACTTCGCCCTGCCTGATGTTCAAATCGATATTGTGCAGCACCTGGGTTGGGCCAAAGTGCTTGGAAACGTTTTTAAATTCAATCACAGGATTTTCATCCTTCTTTCAAGACGACGCAGAACAAAGCTCAGGACAAGCGTGATAATCAGATAGACAACGGCGACCGCACTCCAGATTTCCAGAGCGCGGAAGTTACCCGCGATGATCTCCTGGCCCTGACGGGTCAGTTCGGCCACGCCGATAACAATAAACAGCGAGGTGTCTTTAATGCTGATGATCCACTGGTTACCCAGCGGCGGCAGCATGCGGCGCAGCGCCAGCGGCAGGATCACGTGACGAATGGTTTCGCGACGGGAAAGACCTAACGCCAGGCCAGCTTCGCTGAAGCCTTTATGAATCGACAGCACCGCACCGCGGGTAATTTCCGCAATGTAGGCGCCGGAGTTGATCATGATGGTGACAACGGCGGCGCTGAACGGGTCGATGCGCAGGTCGGTGAAGGCCATCGGCAGGGCGAAGTAGATGAACATGACCTGCACCACAATGGGGGTGCCGCGGATCACTTCGATGAAAACCAGTGCGATGTGGTTTGCAATCCAGCCGCCGTAGGTGCGGGCGAAACCGGCCACCAGACCGATAATCAACCCGCCAACCAGACCGAGGACCGAAATCCACAGGGTCATTTTAGCGCCTTCAAGCAAGAGAGGAATGGCAGGCCAGATGGCGCTCCAGTCAAACTGCATGATGTATTCCTGTATACCGTGGTGAAAAACAAAAAACGTAGGCCCGGTAAGCGGAAGCGCCACCGGGCGTTACAAACCTGAAGTCAGGTGAAATTATTTAGGCTCGGTACCGAACCATTTTTTGTAGATTTCGTTATAGGTGCCGTTCTCTTTCAGGGTTTTCAGCGCGCCGTTAACTTTGTTACGCAGGTCGTCGCTGCCTTTCGGGAACGCAATACCGTACTGCTGAGCTTCCAGGGAATCACCTACCGCTTTGAACTTGCCATTACCGGCGGTTTTGATGAAGTAAAGGATGTTAGGCGTGTCGTGCAGCACCGCGTCAGCGCGGTTGGTGCCCAGTTCCATGTAAGCGTTGTCGATGTTCGGGAACTGACGCAGGTCTTTGGTTTTGATGTTGGCTTTCGCGTAATCAACGGAGCCGGTGCCGCTCTTCACGGCGACCACTTTACCGTCGAGATCTTTCACGCTTTTCACGTCGTTGTTATCCGCTTTCACCATCACCAGCAGGCCGCTTTTGTAGTAGCCGTCAGAGAAGTCGATGGCTTTTTTACGTTCTTCGGTAATGGTGATGCCTGCCAGCGCCAGGTCAACGTTTTTGGTTTGCAGTGCCGGGATAATGCCGCTGAAATCCATTGGCTTCAGGGTGTAATCCAGTTTGAGTTCTTTTGCGACAGCGGCCCACAGATCCACGTCAAAACCAACGTATTTATCACCCTGTTTGAATTCAAACGGTACGAACGCCGTGTCAGTCGCCACAACCAGTTTGTCGGCAGCCTGCGAGGACACCGCAAACGCCAGGGTAAGTGCAGCCAGTGAAACTTTTAATACAGACTTCATAGCATTTCCTTTTATATCCACGGGGCGATCCCCTGCGAGAACCTCAGGCACAATGAAAAAATCGTGCCAATTTTACAAGCTGTTGTTTTGCAAAGGGGATGATGTCACGCATTGCACAAAAAGCGTGGCAATTTTGCCAGGTTGCTCCAGAATGGAGCACCGTTTTGGTGCGCTTCGTTAAGGTCTTCTGACAGGGGGATATTTAGCGCAGAATCTGACGAAAAAACAATCTTCCGTTAACGGTTGTGTGAGGTGATTATTACATTTTATTCACTTTTGCGGCCGTTGCGGGCAAAAGTGCGCACCATAAATGTGCAAAACCCCCGCCAGGGGCGAGGGTTATTCGGACAATCCGCAGGGATTATTCGATGTTGGACTCGATGAACCACAGGAACTGATCCAGGTCGCGTGATGCGGCAGTGAAGATATCAGCGGTATCTTCGTCTTTGGCTTCGCCAATCGCTTTACGAACATCGTTCGCCACAATCGCGTAACGATCAGCCAGCTCTTTCAGGTGATCCTGAACGGTATGGATATCCAGCGGATAGCTTTTCAGTGGCGTTTTGCTGTTGATCACCTGTGTGGTACCCAGTGCCACGCCACCCAGCTGTACGGCGCGTTCGGCCATGGTATCCAGGTGAGTCACCAGTGCTGTGCGGAAGCCATCCAGCATTTCATGAACGGCAATAAAGTTTGCACCGCGCATATTCCAGTGGGCCTGTTTGGTGATCAGCGAAAGATCGATGAACTGGACCACCTGGCGATTCAGCAACTCGATGGTCGCTTTTTTATCGCTATCCGATACATCGTTACGGGTATAAAGCAGATTAGACGCTTTCGTTTTCACCAGTTTAGCGGTACTCATAATCTCATATCCTCTTGATGTTTGTGTCCCAGGTAATTACGGGACTAAGTATAGCACCGGATTTTTTCTCTGCGGTTTGGCTCTGCCTATCGGTTTAATAGCGAAAGGAAGGTTGTATTATCAAATATTTGAAAAGTAAGTGGTTTATTTAAATTGATACAGATCAATCTTAATTCGCTTTCCCGGAAGGCGAGCAGGTGAAATATTTTGGCAATATGAGAGAGTTTGTAAGAAATTATTTGAGCTACTGACGTGGCGTATATTCTGCATGGCGGGTTAGCCATGCAGAATTTAAGGCTTAGTTGAGGTCTATTTTTTCCACTTTAGGTTCCGGACGCATGGTCAGGGTGGAGCCCATAGACGCCGCGATAATGGAACAGAGCGCCAGCGTTTGTACCAGGGTCAGGGTTTCACCGAGGAAAATCATTCCTGAGATGGCGGCCAGCGCGGGCTCCATGCTCATGAGCGTACCAAAAATGCGTGTGGGCAGGCGCGTCAGGGCGATCATCTCCAGAGAGTAGGGCAGCGCCGTGGAGAGAATGGCAACCGCCAGCCCAACCGGCAGGATTGACCATTGCCATATTGAGTCTGTCGCTTGTGCCATTCCAATCGGGACAAAGATAACGGCGGCAATCAGCGAGCCTAAGGCGACCGTCGCGGGGCCGTGCTCTTCCCCCGCACGCTGGCCAGTGAGAATATACACCGCCCAGCATGCCCCCGCGCCCAGCGCCAGAGCTGCTCCTGTCAGATCGATTTGTGAAACGCTTTGCCCGAGCGGCAGCAGGAACCATAGCCCCAGCACGGCCAGTACGACCCAGATAAAGTCTACCGGACGACGAGAAGAGAAGAGGGCAACCGCCAGCGGGCCGGTAAATTCAAGCGCGACCGCGATCCCCAGCGGGATCGTCTGAATAGAGAGATAGAACATGTAGTTCATCCCTCCCAGCGCCAGCCCATAAAAAAGCAGTGGCAGTCGCTGCTCCTTTTTAAACCGTAGCCGCCAGGGTTTAAAAACAACCACGAGGATCAGGGTGCCTAATGCGATACGCAGCGCCGTGACGCCGGGCGCACCAACCAGCGGAAACAGCGATTTTGCCAGCGACGCGCCGCTTTGTATGGACATCATCGCGATAAGTATGACTGCCACCGGCATCCAGACCGACGATTTACGAGGTAAACCTGGCATCCTTTCTCCTGTCAATTTATGTCAAATGAGGTAAAAGTCGCAGTGTAATGGAAATAAGCTGCAACGGTTGAGCTACTGTTGAAAAAAATCCAGGGAAAATCCGTAAAATGAGAAAACGTTGATGATTTTATCGCCTGAAAGATTAGGAATAATCTGGATGAACTAAATGGCGATGACGCGCACTATTAGCATTTACAGGTGAAAATCTGGAGTTATTTGAACGAGATAGCTGGTGCTGGAAATGTTCTGTTACAGGAAAGGTCGCATTAGACATCGTGAATGACAAAGAGTTTCACAGAATTTTTTGATATATTTAAAACTTACGGACTTACTTGAAGCACATTTGAGGTGGTTATGAAAAAAATTGCATGTCTTTCAGCACTGGCAGCTGTTCTGGCTGTTTCCGCAGGTACCGCTGTAGCGGCAACTTCTACTGTAACCGGTGGTTACGCTCAGAGCGATATGCAGGGCGTGATGAACAAAACCAACGGTTTCAACCTGAAGTACCGTTACGAGCAAGACAACAACCCGCTGGGTGTGATCGGTTCTTTCACTTACACCGAGAAAGATCGTACTGAAAATGGCTCTTACAATAAAGGTCAGTACTACGGCATCACCGCGGGTCCTGCTTACCGCCTGAATGACTGGGCAAGCATCTACGGTGTTGTAGGTGTTGGCTACGGTAAATTCCAGCAGACCGAAAACCAAGGTCTGAACCGTACTGCAAGCAACAGCGACTATGGTTTCTCCTATGGCGCAGGTATGCAGTTCAACCCAATCGAAAACGTTGCTCTGGACTTCTCCTATGAGCAGAGCCGTATCCGCAACGTTGACGTTGGCACCTGGATCGCGGGCGTAGGTTACCGCTTCTAATCACTTCGGTGAGCCAGTAAAAAATCCGCCCAATGTGGCGGATTTTTTTTGTTTGTACCCTCTCCCCGTGGGAGAGGGCCGGTGAGGGCATCAGCCCGCACGAAACGGCAGAAATTACTTACTCTTAATATCGAAAATATCCGTCCCAAGATGGTTATAGTCGACTTTCTGTAACTTAAAGTTGGTAATGTAAACTGGCGGGCCCTTCTTCCCGGAGATAAACGGGTAATCATTTTTTATCTCTTTCGCCTTAATCCCCGTCCATTGTGAGAAGAATTTCAGGAAATCGTTCGCGGAACGGCGCGCTTTGATGATGCGATGCGTTTTGTCATCACTCGACAGCACCATAAACGGTACCTGGAAGTTTTGCTGGAACTTGTCATCGTGTGCCAGATACTGCACCTGTTTACCGCGCTCCTTAAATGCCAGACCGTGGTCAGAGAAATAGACCATCGAGAAGCTGTCGCCGCTGTTGCGCAGCTGTGCGTACAGCTTGCTGAGCAGATCGTCGGTTTGCGTCATGGTGTAGAGATAACACGAGGTCTCTTTGGATTGCACAAACTCCGCATATTTTCCCCCGGTACGATCGCATGCCTGCGGGTGTGACCCCATCAGGTGCAGGACAATCAGCTGCGGCTGGGTGCGCTGAGTAGCAAAGACCTGCGCCGTCATTTTTAGCAACGCTTCATCTTTTGTGTTTTTATCGGCTTCGAAATCACCGCTTTTCAGGAACTGTACCTCGTCGGCACGCTTCGCGATGCTGGCGATGGCGGTATCATACTCGCCGATCTGTCCCTGGTTAGAGAACCACCATGTCTGAAAACCTGCCCGGTTGGCCAGGGTGACAAAATTATCCTGAAACTGCGGTTTTCCATCCACCACGCGGTTGAGCGTCAGACCGAGTGATTTCTGCGTCGAGCCGCTGGCCGCCACGTAGTCGGTAAACAGCGTACCGTTAACGGCGCTGGCAAACGGCGTGTTATCCCAGTGACCGCCAAACGCGCCGAGCGCATCGCGACGCGCGCTTTCACCGATCACCACCACGTAGGTGTGATACTTCGGTTTCACCGCCAGCACATTCCAGGTGTCTTTCATGGTGGAAAGCTCGGCCATACGCGCCTGCTCGTCGAGCACTTCCTCGTTATTCACCACCACGTCTTTGACGAAGCGAAACACCGGATACCCGGTATCTTTAAGCTTAAACACGCCGCCCCAGGCCAGATTTTGTACCGGTGCAACAAAAAACGTCACCACGCTAAAGGCCAGGCACAGGCTTTCAATTTTACCCCATGCCTTTTTCCCGACGGGCTTACGACGAACCGCAATCACGCCGAGGGCAAAAATGAAAAGGCCAACCACGTAGTTGTACCACGGAAAGATCGTCAGGATCTCTGTGGACTCTTCCATATTGGTGGAGTGGAGCGCCAGCAGAGTATTAAAGTTCGGCGCGCCATAGGCCTGGCCAAACGGGAAATAGGCGGCAGCAATCAGAGAACAGATCCCGATAAGCACTTTCTGCACGCGCGGTGCGCTTCGCCAGAGCAGGTGAAGAATACAGGTGAATCCGACGGCATAAAGCAGGCTAAAGGGGTAGCCAAGAGCAAAGTTAATCAACAGCGATTGCAAAAAATAGAATCCCGTCCACGGGCTTAAGGCCCGGCTGCGGGTAACAAGTGTATCAATCAGGGTTACGTTCATAGATCACTATCACGAAAACGCCATGTGCTCACCCTGGCGTCAAGGGTCAAAGCCTGCCGGACAGTGCGTGGAAAGGGAATGAGAGGTCCGCTTCAGCGAGCCGCAAATTGTGCAGGGCTGCAAGAAGATAGTGCGAGCGTGAATTAAGGTCAACAGTTGCTAAACAGATGTTTTGCGAAGGGGGCTGCAAATCCGCAAAAATAATCGGGAACAGGCCAGTTTACAACGTAAGTGTGACGGGAAAATGAAGCGGCGTACCGCGACGCCGCTTAGTGGGAAGAATTGTCGTCCTGCTGCGGTTTGGCGTTAAACATATCGCACAGCATGTTCAACAGCATCAGGCGCACTTTAAAAGGAGAGTGGGTAAACACGTTCATACACCTCTTGAATTCATTCATAAGACCTCCTGATTCATGATCCCTTCGATCCGTGAAGGGTGACTGCATTACATACAGATATAGCACAGGCTATATTGTATAGCTATGGCTAATTCGTTAATTTTTTGTGCTTGTAGAGCTATGGTTTACAATGTGCGCTCCGTTACAGGGCGCTGGAAGCGTCAACCCCATTGAGGAAGCACAATGAACCGTCGCGCAGGTAAGCCAACAACAAAAAAAACGACGCAACTGGTGAACGTTGAAGAGCATGTGGAAGGCTTCCGCCAGGTGCGTGAGGCGCACCGCCGGGAGCTGATTGATGATTATGTCGAACTGATCTCTGATCTGATCCGTGAGGTTGGAGAAGCGCGCCAGGTGGATATGGCCGCACGCCTTGGGGTGTCGCAGCCAACCGTTGCAAAAATGTTAAAACGTCTGGCGTCGGTCGGGCTGATCGAGATGATCCCCTGGCGCGGGGTGTTTCTCACCGCTGAGGGCGAAAAGCTGGCGCAGGAGAGCCGCGAGCGCCACCAGATCGTCGAGAATTTTTTACTGGTGCTGGGCGTCAGCCCGGAAATTGCCCGTCGGGATGCCGAAGGTATGGAACACCACGTCAGTGAAGAGACGCTGTTGAAGTTCCGCGAGTTTACGCTCAAATACGGTCCCTCCGCTGAATGAACATCCCCGGCTTGCAGGCCCTGAAACGCGATCGCTTTTTCCATCTTTTACTGATCACTGGCGTTGGGCTCAGCGTCTTTGTGCCCTTCACGCCGCACACCTGGCCGGCGGCCATAGACTGGCGCACCATTATTACTCTGAGCGGTTTGATGATGCTCACCAAAGGCGTGGAGCTGAGCGGCTATTTTGACGTGCTGGGGCGCAAAATGGTGCGCCGCTTCGCCACCGAGCGCAAGCTGGCCCTGTTTATGGTCTTTTCGGCGGCGCTGTTGTCGACGTTTCTCACTAATGACGTGGCGCTTTTTATCGTGGTGCCGCTTACGCTCACGCTGCGTAAGCTGTGCGAAATACCGGTTACCCGTCTGATTATCTTTGAAGCGCTGGCCGTCAATGCGGGCTCGCTGCTCACGCCTATCGGTAACCCGCAGAACATTCTGCTGTGGGGACGCTCCGGCCTGTCGTTTACCGCGTTTACCGGGCAGATGGCGCCGCTGGCGCTGGCGATCGTGGCGTCGCTGCTGGCGGTGGGCTGGTTTGCTTTCCCGAATAAATCGTTGCAGTACCACAGCGGTACAACCGGCCCCCAGTGGCAGCCGCGTCTCGTCTGGAGCTGCCTGGGGCTGTATATCGTTTTCCTTATCGCGCTGGAGTTAAACCAGGCGCTGGCGGGCGCGCTGCTGGTGGCGTGCGGCTTCCTGTTCCTCGCCCGGCGGGTGCTGGTGAGCGTTGACTGGACGCTGCTGCTGGTGTTTATGGCGATGTTTATTGACGTCCATCTCCTGATCCAGCTCCCTGTATTGCAGAACGTTCTCCATAGCGTCAGCGGTCTGTCACAGCCGGGATTATGGCTGACGGCGATTGGTCTCTCGCAGGTGATCAGTAACGTGCCGTCCACCATTTTGCTGCTTAACTATGTTCCCCCAACGGTACTGCTGGCGTGGGCGGTCAACGTCGGCGGCTTTGGGTTGCTGCCTGGCTCGCTGGCTAACCTCATCGCCCTGCGGATGGCCAACGATCGCCGCATCTGGTGGCGCTTCCATTTATGGTCAATCCCGATGCTGCTCTGGTCAGCGGCGGTGGGTTTCGGACTATTCCTTCTCATATAGTGCGCAATTTGTCAGTTTTTCCTGGCAAATGTATAGCAACGTCCTAGCTTTAGTGAACGGCATAGTGTGATGCCGCTCACTGACAGGACCGTTGCTGAACTATGGCAGAAGATCAAAACCCACCTGCTGACGAGCAGGATCAAAACAATAACGAGCGCAAGCGCCCGGGGAAAAAACCGTTAATTATCCTTGGTATCGTGGTCATCGTGATGGTGATTGTGGCGCTGGTCTGGTGGTTTTTAACCCGTAACGAAGAGACCACCGACGACGCCTTCACCGACGGCGACGTAGTGACCATTGCCCCAAAAACGGCAGGCTACGTCACCGAACTTCGCGTGCGGGATAACCAGCGCGTGAAGAAAGGGGATGTGCTGGTGGTGATCGATCCGCGTGATACCACCGCCCAGCGCGATCAGGCCCAGGCCCAGCTTGGGCTGGCGGTTGCGCAGTTGCATCAGGCGCTGGCGCAGCTGGCGCTCTCGAAGGTGCAATATCCCGCTCAGCGCGATGAAGCCAAAGCCCAGGTACTGAAAGCCCAGGCGGATATGGCCAATGCGCAGGCGGAGTACCGCCGTCAGCGCGGCGTTGACCCGCGCGCGACCACGCAACAAAGTATCGATGCCGCGAACGCTCAACTGCGGAGTGCCCAGGCGGGTCTGGCCAGCGCGCAGGCGCAGCTGGAAGTGGCGGAGCAGGTTCAGCTGCAAATCCGCCAGCAGGAGACCAACGTCGAAGCCCGCGAACGGCAGGTCGATCAGGCCAGAGCGCAGCTGGAAACCGCCAACCTGAACCTCTCTTATACCGAAGTCCGCGCCCCGTTCGACGGTTTTGTCACCAAACGCAACGTCCAGCCCGGTACGCTGGTGCAGGCAGGTACGGCGCTGTTCTCGCTGGTTTCCCCGAACGTGTGGGTGGTGGCGAACTTCAAGGAGTCGCAGCTTGAGCGCATGAAGCCGGGCGACAAAGTGACCGTGTCCGTCGATGCCTGGCCGGATATGGAGCTGGAAGGCCATATCGACAGCATCCAGCAGGGCAGCGGCTCGCGCTTCTCCGCCTTCCCGTCGGAAAACGCCACCGGTAACTTTGTGAAGATCGTTCAGCGCGTGCCGGTGAAAATCGTCATTGATAAAGGGCTGGATCCGAATAAGCCGCTGCCGCTGGGGCTGTCGGTTGAACCGAAGGTCACCGTGGAATGACGGATCACAGCCACGATAACTGGAAGCCCGCCAGTAACCCGTGGGCGGTGGCGATTGTGGTCACCCTGGCGGTGTTTATGGAAATTCTGGACACCACCATCGTCAACGTGGCGCTGCCCCACGTCGCGGGGTCGCTCTCGGCCAGCTATGACGAATCCACCTGGGTGCTCACCAGCTACTTGGTGGCGAACGGCATCGTGCTGCCTATCTCGGCCTTTCTGAGCCGTCTGTTTGGCCGCAAGCAGTTCTTTCTGATCTGCATTGTGATGTTCACCATCTGCTCGTTCCTGTGCGGCATCGCCACCGAGCTATGGCAAATCATCCTGTTCCGCGTGATGCAGGGGTTCTTTGGCGGCGGGTTGCAGCCTACCCAGCAGTCGGTGCTACTCGACTACTTTAAGCCGGAGGACAGGGGCAAAGCCTTTGGCCTTTCATCCATTGCCATTATCGTCGCGCCGGTACTCGGCCCCACGCTGGGGGGCTGGATCACCGATAACTACTCCTGGCGTTGGGTGTTCTTTATCAATATCCCGGTAGGGATTGTGACGGTGCTGGCTATCTATCAGCTGCTGGAAGATCCGCCGTGGGAGAAAAAGTCGGAAGAGAAGCTCACCGTCGACTGGACGGGGATCGGCCTGATCGCCCTCGGTCTTGGCTGTTTGCAGGTGATGCTCGACCGGGGCGAAGATGATGACTGGTTCTATTCGAACTTTATCCGCACCTTCGCAGTACTGACGCTGGTCGGCATTATCGGCGCGATCTACTGGCTGATGTATGCCAGAAAGCCGGTGGTGGATCTGCACTGTATGAAGGACCGCAACTTTGCGATCTCCAGCCTGCTGATGGCGGGGATGGCGATGATCCTGTACGGCAGTTCGGTGGTTATTCCGCAGCTGGCGCAGCAGGATTTGGGCTATACCGCCACCTGGTCCGGGCTGGTGCTCTCGCCCGGCGCGGTGCTGATTGTGCTGACCATCCCGCTGGTGCTGAAGCTGATGCCGGTGGTGCAGACGCGCTGGATCATCGCCTTCGGCTTTACCTGCCTGGCGGTGTCGTTCTTCTGGTCCCGCACGCTGACGCCGGATATCGACTTCGAAACGCTGGTGCTGTTCCGCAGCGCGCAGTCGATTGGACTGGGGTTCCTGTTTGTGCCGCTGACCACCATCGCCTTTATCTCGATCCCGAGGCGGCTCAATGCCGACGCAGCGGCGCTGTTTACCATGTTCCGCAACGTGGCGGGTTCGATTGGGATTTCGCTCTCGACGGCGGCGATCACCGAGCGCTCGCAGGCGCACAGCGCGCATCTGGCTTACCACGCTTCGCCGTTTAACGAGCAGTTCCAGCTGGCGATTCGCGAAAGCGCCCAGGCGATCCAGAACTTCACCACTCAGGTGGGCGATCCGACCGGCATTGCCACCGGGCGGATGTACCAGACGATGATCGAGCAGTCGCGCTTTCTGGCCTACATCGACGTCTTCACCATTCTGAGCGCGGTGGCCCTATTACTGATTCCGTTTTGTTTGTTGCTCTCGCCGGTTAAGAGCGAGGGGAGTGCAGGAGCACACTGATGATACACAGACGTTTACACCCTCTGATGATAATGATGCTGCTGGTGGGCTGCGCCGTCGGGCCGGACTACCAACAGCCTGCACCGCCCGCCACCACGCACTGGAACGATAAGGGCGACAGCGCGGTGAAATCGCAAACTTCCTCCGCGGCCACTAACCCGCGCTGGTGGAAAACCTTCGGCTCGCCGCAGCTCGACAGCCTGATTGAACGCGCCATCGCCGGGAATCTGACGCTACAGCAAACGGTATTACGCATTGCCGGCGCGCGCGAACAGATTAACCAGGCCGGCGGGGCGTTTTTCCCGTCGGTGAATGGCAATGTGCAGGCGACGCGCCAGCAGCTTGGGCTGGAAGGGGAGCTGAAATCCCACGGCGTGTATGACCAGTTGAATAATGTCGATCCTGAACTGCGGGGCGCGTTAGGCCCGCTGACGCAGCCGATTAATCTCTATCAGGGCAGCTTCGACGCCCAGTGGGAAATCGACCTGTGGGGCAAGGTGCGCCGTCAGGTAGAAGCGGCTGAGGCGCAGCAGCGGGCGGCGATCGAGCAGCGTAACGATGCGCTGGTCTCGCTGGAAGCCGAAGTGGCGCGGGCGTGGCTACAGCTGCGTGGGGCGCAGAGCATCATTGCCACGCTTAATACGCAAATTGAAAGCGCACAGCAGACGCTGGATCTGACCGAAAGCCGCCAGCGGGGCGGGCTGTCGCCGCAGATGGACGTGGAGAACGCCCGGGCGCAGCTGGGCAATCTTGAAGCGCAGCTGCCGCAGTATCAGGCGCAGGAACGCCAGGCGATGAACGGGCTGGCGATCCTGCTCGGCAAACCGCCGGGCGCGCTGGATGCCGAACTGCAATCCGTGCAGCCGATGCCCGCGCTGCCGGATATTGTGCAGACCGGTATTCCGTCGACGCTGGCCCGCCGTCGCCCGGACGTGCGCGAAGCCGAGGCGAATCTCCATGCCGCCACGGCGCAGATTGGCGTCTCGGTGGCAGAACTGTTCCCGAGCTTTACCCTCTCCGGACAGTTTGGCCTGCGCAACAGTGAATCTAACTGGCTGACCGACTGGAGCAGCCACTTCTACAGCTTTGGCCCGCAGGTTTCCATACCGATTTTCCAGGGCGGTCGGCTGGTCTCCAGCGTCAAGGTGGCGCGCGCGCAGCAGGGGGCGGCAGTGCTGGACTATCGCCAGACGGTACTGACGGCGCTCGGCGACGTTGAAAACGCGCTGGTGAGCTATCGCACCGACCAGCAGCGTGAAGCGGGCCTGGCGAAAACCATCGACGCGCTGCAAAACGCCTTTGATCTCGCCAGCGACAGCTACCGGCAGGGGATCGCCAGCTTTATTGACGTGCTGGACGCCCAGCGTCAGCTCGCTCAGGCCGAACAGCAGCGGGCGCAGGCGCAGGTGCAGAGCGCGCTTGATCTGGTGGCGCTCTACAAAGCCCTCGGCGGCGGCTGGGAGCCGTATCAGCAGGTGCGGCTGCCAGACTACAGCGTCTTTGGCGACGCCCCACGCGGATAGATTCAGAGGATTGGGCAAGAAACGGACAGGAACGCCACATTCGCGATGGCTGGGGGGCGGGTATAACTAACAGACACCCAATCGACATGCGAGGAAAGCGTTATGCGTTATCAAAAACTGGGCAATACCGGACTGTTTGTTTCTGAACTCTGCCTCGGCACCATGACCTTCGGCGGTGAAGGCGGCATGTGGGGCAAAATTGGTCAGCTTCAGCAAAGCGACGCCGAGCAGCTGGTGGGCCGCGCGCTGGACGCCGGGATCAATTTTATCGACACGGCAGATGTCTACTCGGAAGGGCGTTCAGAGGAGATCACCGGGCAGGCGCTGAAGAACCTGAAAATTCCGCGCGAAAACGTGGTCGTTGCCACCAAGGTGTTCGGTGAAACCGGCACAGCGGGGGTGAACTCGCGCGGTAGCTCGCGCTATCACATCATCAGCGGCGTGAAGGAGAGCCTGCGTCGCTTGCAGCTGGATCATATCGATCTCTATCAGCTGCACGGTTTCGACCCCGCGACCCCCATCGAGGAGACGCTTTACGCGCTGGATAATCTTGTGCAGCACGGTCACGTACGCTATATCGGCGTCTCGAACTGGGCGGCATGGCAGATTGCCAAAGCGCTCGGCATCTCTGAGCGTCTGGGGCTGGCGCGTTTTGCCTCATTGCAGGCGTACTACACCATCGCCGGGCGCGACCTTGAGCGCGAACTGGTGCCGATGATGCAGAGCGAAGGCGTCGGGTTGATGGTATGGAGCCCGCTGGCGGGTGGTCTGCTGAGCGGAAAATACGATCGCGACGGGCAGAGCGCGGCCGGTAGTCGTCGCCTGGCGTTCGACTTCCCGCCGGTGAATAAAGATCGCGCCTTCGACTGCGTGGACGTGATGCGTACCATCGCCGAAAGTAAAGGCGTTTCCGTGGCGCAAATCGCGCTGGCGTGGCTGCTGCACCAGAAAGCGGTGACCAGCGTCATTATTGGTGCGAAACGCGTCGATCAGTTGGATGACAACATTGCCGCAACCGGCATTCAGCTGAGCGATGATGAGCTGAAACAGCTGGATGCGGTCAGCGCGCTGCCGCGCGAGTATCCTGGCTGGATGCTGGAGCGCCAGGGCGAGTACCGTCGCAATCAGTTAGCGCAACAATAACCTTTCTTTCCCCGGTGGCGCTTGCGCTTACCGGGGCTGCGTTCCCTTGTAATGACATATTAACGTTATGTCACTACACGAAATACCAATGGGCTGTTCTCTTCTTCCGCTGTTTCAGTATGCCAGCTTTACGAACGCACAGGGCGGTACCCGGGAAGAATCACTCCGGGCCAATGCGTGCGTTTCATTAATGCGCGCATCCGTGTATTAAGGATTGCCTTAATCCTCTCCAAATGATATTAATTATCATTCTTATTATAAAAATAATGGCAGTTTAAAATATCTGGCAAGGATGTGAGCTTAACGATCGATCACTTTTACGTTAGGCATGTATTAGGGAATGGGTATGAGAATTATCAAGATCTTCTGGCCGCTCACTGCGCTCCTGGCAGGGTTGAACAGTCAGGTATCACTGGCAAAATCCTCCGATGATAACGACGAGACCCTGGTGGTGGAAGCCACCGCTGAGCAGGTACTCAAACAGCAGCCGGGCGTGTCGATTATTACCAGCGAAGATATTAAAAAGAACCCTCCGGTCAACGATCTCTCCGATATTATTCGCAAAATGCCCGGTGTCAATCTGACCGGCAACAGCGCCTCGGGTACACGTGGTAATAACCGCCAGATCGACATTCGCGGCATGGGGCCGGAGAACACCTTAATTTTAATTGATGGTGTGCCGGTGACGTCGCGCAACGCCGTGCGTTATAGCTGGCGTGGAGAGCGTGATACCCGCGGCGACACCAACTGGGTGCCACCGGAACAGGTTGAGCGTATTGAAGTGATCCGCGGCCCTGCAGCGGCACGCTACGGTTCGGGCGCAGCGGGAGGGGTGGTGAACATCATTACCAAACGCCCTACCAACGACTGGCACGGTTCGCTGTCGTTATACACCAACCAGCCGGAAAGCAGCGACGAAGGCGCTACGCGTCGCGCCAACTTCAGCCTTAGCGGGCCGCTGGCTGGCGATGCGCTGACCATGCGCCTGTACGGAAACCTGAATAAAACCGATGCCGACAGCTGGGATATTAACTCCTCGGCCGGTACGAAAAACGCGGCCGGGCATGAAGGGGTGCGCAACAAAGATATCAACGGCGTTGTCTCGTGGAAATTAAATCCGCAGCAAATTATCGATTTCGAAGCCGGATATAGCCGCCAGGGGAATATCTATGCGGGCGATACGCAAAACAGTTCTTCCAGTGCCGTCACTGAAAGCCTGGCGAAATCCGGCGAGGAGACGAACCGCCTTTACCGGCAGAATTATGGCGTTACGCACAATGGTATCTGGGACTGGGGTCAAAGCCGTTTTGGTGTCTATTACGAGAAAACCAATAACACCCGCATGAATGAAGGATTATCCGGTGGCGGTGAAGGGCGTATTTCGGCGGATGAAAAGTTCACGACCAATCGCCTGAGCTCCTGGCGAACCAGCGGCGAGCTTAATATTCCGCTGAATGCGCTGGTCGATCAAACGCTGACCGTGGGTGCGGAGTGGAGCCGCGATGAGCTCGACGATCCTTCCTCTACCAGCCTGACCGTGGATGACAGTGATATCGGCGGCATTTCTGGCTCGGCTGCGGATCGCAGCAGTAAAAACCATTCCCAAATCAGTGCGCTGTATATTGAAGATAATATTGAGCCGGTTCCCGGCACGAATATCATTCCCGGCCTGCGCTTTGATTATCTCAACGATTCCGGCGGTAACTTCAGCCCCAGCCTGAACCTCTCGCAGGAATTGGGCGATTACTTCAAAGTCAAAGCGGGGATTGCCCGAACCTTTAAAGCACCAAACCTGTATCAATCCAGCGAAGGTTATCTGCTCTACTCGAAAGGCAACGGTTGTCCAAAAGATATTACATCGGGCGGCTGCTACCTGATCGGTAATAAAGATCTCGATCCGGAAATTAGCATCAATAAAGAAATTGGGCTGGAGTTCGCCTGGGAAGATTACCATGCCAGCGTGACCTACTTCCGCAATGACTACCAGAATAAGATCGTGGCCGGCGATAATGTTATCGGGCAAACCGCTTCCGGCGCATATATTCTCCAGTGGCAGAACGGCGGGAAAGCGCTGGTGGACGGTATCGAAGCCAGCATGGCGTTCCCGCTGGTGAAAGATCGTCTGAACTGGAATACCAATGCCACCTGGATGATCACCTCGGAGCAAAAAGACACCGGTAATCCGCTGTCGATCATCCCGAAATACACCATTAATAACTCGCTTGACTGGACCATCACCCAGGCGTTCTCTGCCAGCGTCAACTGGACGTTATACGGCAGACAAAAACCGCGTACTCATTCGGAAACTCGTAGTGAAGATACTGGCGGTCTGTCAGGTAAAGAGCTGGGCGCTTATTCGCTGGTGGGGACGAACTTCAATTACGATATTAATAAAAATCTGCGTCTTAACGTTGGTGTCAGCAATATCTTAGATAAACAGATTTACCGATCTTCCGAAGGGGCGAATACCTATAACGAGCCTGGCCGGGCTTATTATGCCGGTGTTACCGCGTCATTTTGATCGTAGTGTTACAGGTGTACTGCCCGCGTCAAGGCGGGCAGTGTTTAGCGGCTTAATGAATGACAGCCTGCTGTGTTACCTGCGTTTTCACCACTGATATCTAACAGCGCTCCGCGGAAGGAGGCGTTGAACATCGGCCCGTGTCCCAGGTTTGGGAAATCCCAAAAGGCGGCATTGACGCCTTTATCTTCCAGCGTGGCGAGGGTGGCATGAATTTTCGTCAGCACTCCGGCAGCATGCGTTTCCCGGTTATCGCCCGGTGTCGCCGAACCTTCCATTATCATCAGGCGCCTGGCGCAGTATTGCGACGGCTCAACCGCCGTGATGCGGCTCAGTAGCGCATCATGGCCTCTGCCCAACGACGGGCTGGCGCTGTAATACGTCCGGAAATAAGGGGAAGACAGCCATGCATCCAGCACGAACAGGCCGCCGTAGGAGTGCCCCCACAGGCCGCGACGCTGCCGATCGATATTCAATCCCTGTTCCACCTTTGGCGCTATACGCGTTTCCAGTAACTGGCGGAAGTCGTTGCTACCCCCACTCTTACGGCTAAAACGCCCGTTGCGGGTATCCGTTTTGCCGCTTTCTGCTGCTGGCGTATAGTCGTAGGCCCTGCCGTTGAGATCGAAGGGGAGGTTGGTCTGATACCCGACAGCCACAATCACCGGCGGTGATTTTTCTGCCAGCTGTTTGAGCAGGTCGTCGTTCAGGCGGTCCATAACTGCGTTGCCGTCGAGCATATATAAAATCGGGTAGCCCGACGCCGGTGCGGCTTTATTTGGCACGGCCGTCCATACCCGATAATGGCGGCTGCCATCGGCGGAGTCGAACGAGTTGACGCTGAAATGGTAAAACGCAGAGCCTTTATCGGCGATATTCGGCCCCAGTGGCTGCATATCCGGCTTTGCGAAAGCGTGCGCATTCCAGATAAGGGTGAGACCAGAAAGAAGAGTGACAAGCGCCTTGCGTGAGCGTGTTGGGCGATACTCGCGGGCATTCATCTGATGTTTATTCCTTTTCCGCAGGTGACATTTTCTTTATTCAGGAAGCCTGTACAGTTGCCTGAAAGTGTTCGCGGGTCAAGTCAACCCTGGAGTAAACCAAGCCCGTCAATCAGTGCGCCGCGCCACCATGCGTAATCGTGACCCCCGGTATACATTGCGCAATGGCTGTCGACGCCAGCGGTAAGCAACTGCTGATGCAGCCGCTGAACGTGGGGTACCGTCGAACCTTCCAGCGATCCCACGCACAGGCGGATGCGCACGCCCTGCGGCGGGGCAGAAAGCAGATGTTCGCTCACCCATGACGTATCGGTTTCGCTGAACACGTTTGGCCGGCTGGCACCCTCTGGCGTCCACCACATCGAAGGGGAGTGGCTGAGCGCCAGCCCGAACGTTTCCGGTGCGTAACGAGCGGCCATGAGCGCGCTGACCCCGCCGAGGCTCTGTCCGGCCAGCACGGTGCGCGAACGGTCTGCCCACCGCCGCTGCGGGTGTTCGGCGCGGATCGTCGGCAACAACTGGTCGGCGATATCCTTTATCAGCTCGCTGCGCCCGCCGAGTATCGCAGTTCGCTCGTGTTCATCGATATTGTCGATGCCAAGTACAGCCACAGGCACGATGCGTCCGTTGTTTATGGCGGCGTCAATTGCCGCGCATACGCCAAGGTGATCGAACCAGGTTTCACCATCGGGCAGTACCACCAGGCCGAGGGGCTGCGAAACATCAACGTCCGGCAGATAGAGCCGAACCCGGCGCGATTCCCCGGCGAGAGTGCGCGCCGAGGTAAGCAATTGCCCGCTGGGTGACCCGCCGCGCCATTCGGACTGGGCGGGGGCTTTATCAAGCGCCAGCACCGACTCCTGTGTGCTTCCCCGAACGTTGATCCCCGGCGTTTTGTTTAGCGGATCGGCGTGCCCGACGAGGGTAGCAAAGCGGCCTCCGGACTGTGCAATCGTCTCGGCCGGGGTGCCGGGGGGGATTTCCACCAGCGAATAGGAGCCGCAGTAGCTTGCGGGTAAACGCAGTGTCAGAGTCCAGATATCCGTCGCGGGAAGGGCGGTCATCATCCCTTTCGCCACGTGCTCTTTATCCGTCACCCGATTCAGACGCAGATAAACGCCCTGTAGAGGGTGCCTGGCGCGCCACAGAAATGTCACATCACGCTCGTCTTTCGCTCCGTCGACTGGCGTCACCAGCGGTACATTTAGCGACTCAGCGTCTCGCCAGAAGTCAGAAAGGTTAGCAATGTGGCCTGCTGCCAGCTGGCTGCGCAGCCTGGCGATAGCAGAGGGATGTTGTTGCATGTTCAGCATTCACTCTCTTTGAATATGAAGGGTGTCAGTATAAATAGCTAAAGCGGCTATTCCGGGAACAGCCGCTTTAGCGCGTGTTTTGTAATGTCTTACGTGCGCAATTACTCTTCCACGATTTCCCCCGTGATGTCGTGCTGGCGATGGGGAACAGAGCTGCCGACGCTGTCATGCCACAAGAGGGTGTAGAGGCCGCCGGCCGCTAACAGCTGTTCGTGGGTGCCGTATTCCGCAAGCTGCCCCTTATCGATAACGGCAATCAGATCGCAGCGCTGCGCGGTGGTCAGACGGTGCGCCACAATCAGCGCCAGGTGCTTCCCGGCGTGCGCGACGTCTGTTAACGATGACATCAATCGCTCTTCGGATGTGCGATCCAGGCGTGACGTGGCTTCATCGAGCAGCAGGATGTGAGCATTCGCCAGTTGTGCGCGGGCCAGCGCAATCAGCTGGCGCTGACCTGCGGACAGATCGGCACCGCCGTTATTCACCGGTGTGCGGAATCCCTGCGGCAGATTGCGCACCGTCTCATACAGCCCTGCCTGTTGAGAGGCAATCTCAACGTCGTCATTGGTACTGGATGGCCGTGAATAACGAATGTTTTCCGCGATATCACCACTAAACAACGCCACATCCTGATCGACCAGCCCAATCTGGCGACGGTAATCGGCAAGCGAGGCATCATCAATTATCCGATCGCCAATGCTGATCCTGCCGTGGGTGGGGGAATACAATCCGGCGATCAGCTTAATCAGCGTTGACTTACCCGCACCGCTGCGACCAACGACCGCGACGACCCTTCCCTCAGGGATTGTCAGGGTAAGTTTGTTCAGCGCGGGTTGAGGACTGTCGGGATAACTGAACGTGAGCTCATTAAGATGCAGCGCGCCGGTGGCGGGCGGTGCGGAAGAGGGCTCGATGTTCTCTGTGCCTTCGGTCGCCAGCAGTTCATTGATATGTTTGCCGCTGGCCGTCGCCTGCTGCCAGGCGTCGACAATTCCTGATAACTGCTGCACTGGCCCATAGAATTGCCCCAGCAGCAGGAAGAAAGCCGCCAGCACCCCGGCGGTCATTTCGCCTTCGGCGACTCGCGATGCACCCACCAGAAGAACGGCGGCATAGGAGGCCTCGGTGCAGAAGGTCAGGAACGGGAAATAGACGGCAAGGTATTTTTGCGCACGTACGCGGGTCGCACGGAACCGATCCGATAACGCGCGCAGCCGGGCGGCTTCCTGTTCCTGCTGGCCATGCGATTGCACAACGCGCAAGCCGGAGACTTTCTCCTGCAGGGTGCTGTTGACTTTGCCTATTTCCAGCCGCGCCTGCGCATAAGCAGGGGAGCTGAGGCGGCGATAAATCCAGGTTGCCAGTGCGACCACTGGCACCGCGCTTAATGCCGTCAGCGCCAGGAGCGGGTCGAGCCAGAACATGGCGGCGGCGATGGCGAACATTGTCACCAGGCTGGTGGCTGCACCGGCAAGGCCGTTTTGCAGAAAGCGGGCGAGAGAGTCCACATCTACGGTCATGCGGGTCAGACGCGAATCGACATGCTTTTCATGCCAGGGGAGACCAAGACGCAGCATATGGCCGAAGCTGCGCAAGCGCACCGTATGCTGGACTGACTCTGCCGCTCTGGCGGCGAAGACAGTCTGTAGTGAATAACAACACCAGCTCACGGCCACCAGGCACAGGGCGAATAGGGCACAGAGGCCGATAGTCGACATATCGCCTGTGGCAACGCCGGAGTCAATGCCGCGCTGCAACAGTATAAGTACCCCGACGCCTGCCGCCGAATCGAGGGCGATCAGCAGGGCGGCGATGACGAACATCCACGCCACGGGCTTCAGCAGCGACGTGACTTTGCGGCCTTTACCGGCCAGCGCCTGCTGTACTGCATTTTCCGGCACGCGCGTCATACGGGCGACAAAGCCTTTATCCCCCGTCTGCGCCGCATCGTCTTGTGCCGCTGGTACGGTCGGCCACAATCCGTTAGGCCCACTGTGGGAAGGCGCGAGGAAATCGCCGTCACCGGTCATCAGCGCGCGGAACGCCGGACAGCGCGCTTCAAGTTCTGCCTGGGTTCCGGTGTCCACCACCCGGCCCTTATCCAGCACCACAATCCGGCTGGCTAACTGAAGCGTCGAACGGCGTCGGGCAATCACCAGCAGCATATGCTTTTCGTCAGCATAGCGACTCAGCGCGGTGTTGATCTCCGCTTCAGTACCGGCATCGACCGCCGAGGTGGTGTCATCGAGGATCAACACTTCCGGCGCGGTAATGAGCGCCCGTGCCAGCGCGATTCGCTGCCTCTGTCCGCCGGAAAGATTCGTACCGCGTTCGGTTAATTGGGTATCGAAACCTTTCGGCAGGGCGTTGATAAAATCGCTGGCTCCTGCTGCCCTCGCCGCGAGGCGAATGTCGTCCGCCGTTGCCTGAGGGTGCCCGTAGGCGATATTTTCCGCCACCGTACCTGCAAACAGAAAAGCATCCTCAAACACAACGCCTACCCGACGACGAAGCGCCTCCAGCCTGAGATCGCGGAGGTTCTGTCGGCCTGCGCTGGTGTTGAGCCATATCTCTCCGGCGCTGGGATCGTAAAAACGCGCCAGCAGCATCAGCAGCGTGGATTTCCCGGAACCCGATGCGCCCACTACCGCCACCGTTTCACCGGCGTGCAGGGAAAAGGAGACATCGCTGAGGATGCGTCTGCCGCCACGGTACTCGAAGCTCATATTCTCCAGTTGCAGCCCGATAACCTGACCGTTAACCGCCTCCGTCCCGTCTTCCATCTGCGAACGGGTGTCGATCAGAGCAAACACGCGCTCCACGGACGCCTGGGTGCGCTGGGCGATAACCAGAAACGATGCCAGTACACGGGTTGGCCCGGTCAGCATCGCGAGGAAGCTGGCAAACGCCACGAAGGTGCCGAGATCGATGCGCCCGTGCATAACCGACCAGCCGCCGTAGCACAGCAGGACGATTTGCCCGAGCACCGGTAGCGCCAGCATGGTGGCACCTGGCATCGCCTGCGAGATGGCCGCGCCGATGCGTACCCGCACCATCTGCCGCGACTGGCGATCCAGCCAGCGCGTTTCACGCAGCTCCGCCACGCAGGATTTTACCACTGAGATCTGCGCCAGCACCTCGCGCATATGTTCGGTGAGATTTGCCAGTCGGTCCGAGGCCAGCCCGGTTTGCGCAAAGACCCGGCGACGCGCGCGCAGCGCAGTGATAGCCAGGCATGCCAGTACGCACACGACGATGAGCGTCATGGCGGGTGACATCCACAGCATCACGGCAATGCCGGCAATGTAATAAGTGAACACCGCCAGCGGCACCGGGCACATCTGTAGCAGGGTATGCACCTGCTGCAGATCGCTGTTGGTCCGTGAAATCACCTGCCCGGTGCGCAGTGCGTCCTGGCCTGCGCCGTCAAGTTTTTGAATACTGTCGAATGCCCGTCCTCGCAGGGTGTGCTGCACCCAGAGCGAGAGCTCCCCGGCATAACCGCGGCGCACGTAGTTACCGATGAAATCAAAAAAGGCAATCAGCAATAGCCCGCAGGCCAGCCACGGCAGACGAGTCGGATTGCCCGCCAGCGCGTCGTTCACCGCTTGCCTTGTCAGCAACGGCGTCAGCGCGGCCAGCAGAATGGTCGAGACCGACGCTACCACTACGATGATGCTAAGTTTCTTACGTTCCCAGCACACGCGTGCCAGGCGAACTATCCAGGACCGCGCAGGAGTGGGAGAGTGAGTCGCAGGCATTAAGCCTCCTCCGTCTGTAAACAATAGGATCCAAGTCGGATCGCTGTGCAAAAAAAAGCGCCAGCCCGATCCGGTCCCGCATTGTTACGGGCGTATCTCCTGGATGCGTGCTGGCGTATGATCGTCATGACGGCGTAGTGGCTACCCTTTCTGTACCCTCGCGATCAGGCTTTTCGCCACCTCGCTCGGACAGGGTTGCGCTGCCATTTCCGCCGCTACCTCTTCAGAGGCGTCGCGAAGCGCGCGATTGTCGAGGAAAGCATTGATCATGCTGCTCGACAGGCCGTCGTCGCCGGGGATGATCCCGCAGCCGCGTTCGACAACAGCGCGGGCATTTACCGGGCGATCGGCACCCTGGCCGAAGACGATCTGTGGAATACCGGCGTGCAGCGCCGTCAGGGTATTGCCCGCGCCACCATGATGAATGAAGCCATCTGCGCCGTTCAGGAAGGCTCCCATGGGTATCCAGTCGACCAGGCGAACATTTGAGGGCAGTGAGCGCAGATCCGACCGCGCATTGGCCGAAAGATGCAGGATGATCTCGGCATCGACTTCACTGGCGGAATCCATCACCCAGGCGATCAGGTCAAGGCCGTCGACCATCGGTTTGACGGTACCGAGACTCACCAGCAGACGTTTACGGTCGGGCGTCCTCTCCCACCACGGTTCCCACACCGCGCCGCCGTTGTACGGGACGTACTGCATGGGAATAATGGGTTCTCCGTCGTTTTCAAGAATGCTCATGCTCGGTGGTGTTACGTCGATCCAGGCCATATCGCGCGGTGCGGCCCCAACGCCGTGGCGATGATAGGCGTCCGCGAGCGAACGCGTTACGCCTTTGATATGCCAGGGCGTATGGCCGAAGCCGACGGTTTGCATTACGACCGGTATATCGTATTTGGCGGCAATCAGAGGCCCGATGACCCCGAGCGGCGGGTAGATGATGAGATCGGGCCGCCAGTGTCCGGCAAACTCCACCAGGTGGTCGGCCATCTCTTCGCTGAAGAATGAGAAGTTGCCCATTTTTGTGCCGATGTTGCTTTCTTTTCGCTGTGCCTCGCGGCGGCGATAGTCAGCTTCAGAATCAAAACCGGGTGCGGCGTCAAATACCACCAGCCCTGCTTCTGCCGCTTTTTGGGCGAATTTTCCTCCGCTGGCGATCAGCACTTCATGGCCGTTAACGCGAAACGCCTGTGCCAGAGACAGCACAGGATACAGCAGCCCATAGAGAGGCGGGCCTACAAACAAAATACGCATGAGAAAATCCCTCTCCGCTTGACGAACTAAATCAGGAAGTCGACGCAGTCATATGCCAGCAGCAGGACGTTAATTTTCGTTAAGCCTGCTTTGACAGACGCTGCGTCCTTTTTGAGTTTCACCAGCCTTACGAACGGTCCTGTCGCTGACTATTCCGTGACGTAGGCTGGTGAATCTGGAATTCCTTGTCCCGGCTTCCATTAACGCTTACGCGCCGTTGTCCTTTTGAACAGCCCAGGCGTCGTGCTGCCACGCCGCGGTGTTCAGATGCATTTGTTGAGTGTGAGACCGTTCAACAAACCTGGAGAGGCTTGTTTCCTGATACCTCTGTATACCTTGCCAGATAAACCATCAGTGCAAATGCTAATGATAATAATTACTATTATCATATGTGGGTTGCAACTATAATTAAGCACTTAATGCACAATGAATCGATTATGGGAAAAATCGCAGGTGGGGCTCAGCAAAAGGGGACTCTGTGGATTTAGGCACAAAATCCCACGCTTGCGGCGGTTTACAGGCGGACCTGGTGATTCTGTGTAATTGATGGCGGGGGTCTACGATGACGCTACTTCACCAAATAGCGCGGGTTTACCTCCCGTAAATACTGGCGATGTTACTATGATGCCTGATTCACTGCTATTTATCGTTATGGAAAACCTGCGTAATGTTAACAAAATTCCCTCTCCGACGCGTAATGACCTGTGCTGCGGCTCTGCTAATTATTTTTAGCATCGCCTTGTTCTTTTTCCTGAGAAGCCCCGAGGTTCCTGAGTATGTTACCGCTCCAGTACGCATCGGCGATATTGAAAACGCCGTACTTGCTACCGGTCGAATTGATGCGATTGAGCGGGTCAACGTTGGGGCACAGGTTTCTGGCCAGGTTAAGTCGCTGAAGGTGAAGTTAGGCGATCGTGTCACTAAAGGACAGCTCATCGCTGAAATTGATGACGTGCCGCAGCGGAATGATTTACGCAACGCAGAAGCTGCTCTCAACGTGGTAAAAGCGGACCTTCAGGCTAAGCAGGCGCAGTTGAAGCAAGCCTCATTGCGTTTTAAGCGCCAGCGCCAGATGTTAAATGAGGATGCCAGCTCGAGAGAAGATTTCGAAACGGCTGAAACCACGCTGGCCAGTACCCGCGCTGAGCTATCGGCTCTGAATGCCAAACTCGTCCAGGCGCAAATTGATGTCGACAAGAAAAAGGTCGATTTGGGTTATACAAAAGTTGTTGCTCCCATGGACGGCATTGTTATTGCCGTTGTCACCCAACAGGGCCAAACGGTTAACTCCAGCCAAAGTGCGCCGACCATTATCAAACTCGCACGTCTGGACGTGATGACAATTAAAGCCCAGATCTCTGAGGCGGATATCACGCGAATTTCACCGGGACAGAAAGCCAGATTCACCATTTTCTCTGAGCCGGATAAGCATTATGACGCCACGTTACGTACCGTTGAACTGGCACCTGAGTCGGTTATGAAAGATGATAGCCTTGCCAGCAGTAGCTCAGCCTCAGGGTCAGGCACGTCAAATGCTTCGGTGTACTACAACGCGCTGCTGGATGTCCCCAATCCAGAAAATCGACTGCGAATTGCCATGACAGCACAGGTGACCTTGCTGGCTGGAGAAGCTAAAAATACGTTACTGGTGCCGATTCAGGCTGTGCACAAGATGAGTGGCAACAAACAGCAGGTGCAGATATTGACCAGTGATAAGCGGCTGGAAACCCGTGAGGTCAAAACCGGCATTACTAACAGTGTGGATATCCAGATCCTGGACGGTGTAAAAGTCGGGGAACATGTTGTGTTATCGCAGCCGGGTGAAAAAGCGCCCGGGGAAGGGTTTGTATCTTGAGTAATATCATAGAACTCAAGGGCATCAGCCGCACCTACAGGAACGGTGGACAGGATCTCACCGTGCTTAAAGGGATTGATTTGACTATCGCTGCTGGGGAGATGGTCGCGATCATCGGCGCCTCCGGTTCCGGTAAGTCAACCCTGATGAATATTATGGGCTGTCTCGATGTCCCTGATTGTGGCGATTACTTTATCAGCGGTCAAAATGCCGCCCAGCTTTCACCTGACGATCTGGCAAGGATCCGCCGTGAGCACATCGGTTTTATCTTCCAGCGTTATCATTTAATGCCCGACCTGAGCGCGTTAAGTAACGTTGAAATTCCGGCGATTTATGCCAACAGTGAGCGCGAAAAGCGCCGTCTGCGCGCGGCGACATTGCTTGGGAGACTCGGGCTGGAAGGTCGTGAACATCATAAGCCGGGAGAGCTTTCAGGCGGCCAGCAGCAGCGTGTGAGTATTGCCCGCTCGCTGATTAACGGCGGTGAAATCATTCTGGCGGATGAACCCACCGGCGCGCTGGATACGCAGTCCGGTCAGGAGGTACTGTCAATACTCAGTGAACTGAATCAGCGTGGCCATACCGTGGTTATGGTGACACATGATATGAAGGTAGCGCAGCATGCTAACCGTATTATTGAGCTGCGTGACGGTGAAATTATTTCTGATACCGGCAGTCGTGTTACCTCCGGGGTTGCCCTTAAACGACCTGACAGCGTTCAGCAAAGCTGGTGGCAAAGTATTGTTGACCGTACCCGTGAATCCCTGCACATGGCGTTAAAAGCGATGAATGCGCATCGCCTGCGCACGACGTTAACCATGACGGGCATTATTTTTGGTATCGCCGCGGTTGTTACGGTGGTGGCACTGGGAGAAGGCGCGAAACAGCGAACCCTTGATAATATCAAGGAGCTTGGAACCAACGTGGTGAGCATCTACCCGGGAAGGGATTTCTTTGACGACAGCACTGAAGCCATTCGTACACTGGTCCCGGCAGACGCCGAAGCATTAGCAAAGCAGGGGTTTGTTGACAGCGTCAGCCCCGAAGTTAACGCTTCCGACAACATTCGCTTTCTGGGTAAATCCGCTACCGCCACGATCAATGGCGTTGGGCGCGATCATTTTCGCGTAAACGGTATTGAACTGTTGCAGGGATCAACTTTCCAGGACGATCGAAATGCCTCGCAGGAAGTCATCATTGATGAAAACGCCCGCAAGGCGTTATTTGACGATGCGGGACTCAAGGCACTTGGGCAAATCGTTTTTCTGGGTTCCGTGCCTGCACGGGTTGTCGGCATCGCCAAAGGGAACAGCCGAAGCTATGCGCCTAATCGCATTAACGTCTGGATGCCTTACAGCACGGTGATGTATCGAATGACAGGAAAACCGGTGTTGACCAACATCAGCGTAAGGCTTAAGGATGATGTTGCCAACGAGGCAGCGGTCAGCGCTATTTCTCAGCTTCTCACTCAACGCCACGGCGTGAAAGACTTCCAGCTTTATAATTTCGAGCAGATTCGACAATCAATCGAACGGACCTCAATGACCTTTAGCATCCTGATTCTGATGGTGGCCTGCATCTCGCTGATGATCGGCAGCATTGGGGTGATGAATATCATGCTGGTGTCGGTCACGGAACGGACCCATGAGATTGGCGTACGAATGGCGGTCGGTGCGCGTCAGGGCGATATCATGCAGCAGTTTATGATTGAGGCTGTGCTGGTATGTCTAATAGGCGGAGTGTTAGGTATTGCACTGTCGTATGCCGCCGGAGCGCTGTTCACCGCGCTGGCAGGGGGCATTTTCACCGCCATTTATTCGTGGCAGGCCGCTGCTGCCGCATTCTTCTGCTCAACTTTAATCGGCATGATCTTTGGTTATCTCCCTGCCCGCAAGGCAGCAAGGATGGATCCGGTCGTTTCACTGGCCAGCGAGTAACCCATGAAAATATTATCCCCTTTAACGGTATGCCTTGCTGTCCTGCTTAGTGCTGGCTGCGCCGACTCTCTGAAAAGCGACTATCAGCCTCCTGAGGTGAAATATCCTGCCAACTGGTATCAGGCGGATGCTGCGGAGGAGAGGATGCCGTTCGACTGGCAGGCCTTTAACGATCCAGACCTCGACGGCTGGCTGCGGCAGGTGATGGTGCGCAATAACGATGTCGCTGGAGCAGTATTGCGTGTTTATCGCGCCCGCCTGGAAGAAGAGCGGATTGGCATCACAAACGATCCGGGACTAAAAGGTTCGCTCGCGCTTGACGGTAAAAAACAGCTGAACAGCTCAGCCCACTGGAGCAGGGGCAGCGTTGCCAGTATTAATACCAGCTATGAGCTGGATCTGTGGGGCAAAATAGCGCGGCAGCGCGATGCGAAGGCGTGGGCACGTTTTGCCTCGGAAGAAGATCTGCGTTCTGCACGCCTGACGCTGCTTTCAAATGCCAGTAATAATTACTGGCGCTTAGGCTTTATTAACCAGCAGCTGTCTGTCCTGCAACAAAGCATCGACTATGCAAAAGAGACGCTGCGCCTGGCTAACGCGCGTTATGCCGCGGGCGGTGCCTCCTCTCTGGATGTTGTGGATGCTCAGCAGGGCGTGCTTTCGCAGGAAAACAGGCTGGCGGCGTTGAAGAATGAACGTTTACAGGCGCTCAATCAGCAAGCCGTTTTGCTTGGAACCGCGCCGGGCAGCGCGATAGTCGAACCGAAAGCGTTACCAATGGGACCACTGCCGCAGGTCAGTGGAAAGATCCCGGTCAACGTGCTGCGGCATCGACCCGATATCAGCGCTAAAGAGTGGCGGGTACGGGAAGCATTGGCCACCGTTGATGTCCAGCGTACTGCATTTTATCCAGCGTTTAGTCTGACCGGCTCGCTTGGCACCAGCAGCAGCAGCCTTATGGCCTTCCTGGAAAATCCTGTAGGCTCTGTTGGAGCAAACCTGACCCTGCCGTTCCTGGAATGGAGAGAAAGGGGCATGGACGTGAAGATTGCCCGCAACGACTACGAGCAACGGGTTCTGGAGTTTAAACAGGAACTTTACAAGGCGATGAGTAGCATAGAAGATGCGCTTGCTTTGCGTCATCAACTCCTGGAACAGGAGACGCTTCTACGTGAAGGCCTGGAACTGGCGAAAAAATCAGAGAGGCTAAACGAAGTTCGCTATCGCCAGGGCGCGGTGCGAATTTCTTTCTGGCTTGATGCTCAGGAGAAACGCCGTCAGGCCGAACTGGCACTGTATGAAAATCGCTTTAACCAGTTAAATAATCTGGCAAAAATCTATATGGAGTTCGGCGGTTCGGTATCTTTCCCCTGAATTGCGCAGACTCATTTACGTCTGGCAGCAATATGACTTGCTGCCAGGGCGCAGTTCGCAAGACATCCCTCGTCATTATTCAAACCCATCTCACAAAAATCGTTCCTCCCCTTTGATCGAAATTTCATCTCCGGCTATATGACTAGTCATATCATTTAAATGACTAGTCATATAGGAGGCAACCATGAATCAATCACTGCCAGCCAACTTCTTATGGGGCAACTCGGTGTCGAGCATGCAGACGGAAGGGGCCTGGAATGAGGGCGGAAAGGGGATGTCGGTGTACGACATTCGCGAAGCCGGTGAAAATATCTCTGACTGGAAAGTGGCCACCGACTCCTACCACCGCTACCGGGAAGATTTCGACCTGATGCAGGATCTGGGCATGAACTGCTACCGCTTCCAGATCTCCTGGAGCCGCGTCTGCCCGCAGGGTGACGGCGATTTTAACGACGAGGGTATCGCCTTTTACGACCGCTTTATCGACGATCTGATCGCCCGCGGTATCGAGCCGATGGTCTGCCTCTACCATTTCGATATGCCGCTGGCGCTGGCGCAGGAGTACAACGGATTTAACGATCGTCGCGTGGTGGAGGCGTTTATCCGCTACGGCAAAAAGATGATCGACTGCTACGGTGACCGGGTGAAGTACTGGCTGACCTTTAACGAGCAGAATATTTTCCACATGCCGATAGCCTTCCGCATCTCCGGCTATATGAAGGGGGAGGAAACCCTGCGCGAGCTGTACGAAGTGCAGCATCACACCATGGTGGCGCACATGGCGCTGACCGAGTACCTCCACCAGACTAAGCCGGGCAAGCTGATGGGCGGCATGCTGGCGCACCAGCTGATTTATCCGGCCACCTGCAAACCGCGTGACATCTTCTGCGCCCAGCAGTACGACGAATTCCTCAACCAGAACCTGCTGCGCGTCTTCGCGGGCCAGGGCTACAGCCCGGCGGTGATGGCGGTGGTGGAGCAGGAAGGCTTCGGCGATATCTACCGCGCAGACGATCTCGCGCTGTTTGCGCGCACGAAGAACGACTTTATGGCCTTCAGCTACTACGCCAGCAAAACGCTGGACAGCGATGCCATCCCGGAAGGCACGCCGGTGAACTATTACCTGCTGCACGGCGAGAAAAACAATCCGTACCTGAAGGCCACCGAGTGGAACTGGCAGATCGATCCGCTGGGCTTTCGCACCATCATCACCCGCTATGCCAACGACTGGCGGATGCCAGTATTCCCGATTGAGAACGGGATTGGGGTGATTGAGTCCTGGGATGGCGTAAACCCCATAGAGGATACCTACCGCATCGACTACCACCGGGCGCATATCGAGGCCATGAAAGAGGCGATGTTCGAGGACGGGGCAGAGGTATTGGGCTATCTCGGCTGGGGGTTGATTGACATTCTCAGCTCCCAGGGTGACATGCGCAAGCGCTACGGCGTGGTCTACGTCAACCGTGAAAACCACGACCTGAAAGACCTGAAGCGCGTGCCGAAGAAGAGCTATGCGTGGTTAAAACAGGTAATCCATACCAACGGACGCGAGATGTAAGCCGTACGCTGCCGGGCCGTTTTTGTGACTGATTGATGGGAACTATCCGCTATGTCTGAAACAAAAATAACACCGCACATGCAGTCTTTTGTCGATAAATTTGTTGAGTTCTCGGCGCGCCTGGCAAACCAGGTGCATCTTCGCTCCCTGCGCGATGCCTTCGCCACGGTAATGCCGATTTTCATCCTTGCCGGTCTGGCGGTGCTGGTGAATAACGTGGTGTTCCCCTGGATCTTAGAGGGCGACACGCTCACGCAGTTTAAGGTGTGGGGCGAGGCGATCATCAACGGCACGCTGAACATCGCCGCGCTGCTGCTGGCGCCGATGATTGCCTGGTCGCTGGCGCGCAACAAAGATTTCGACAATCCGGTCTCGGCAGTGGTTATCGCCGTCAGCAGTTTCATCATCATGATGCCGATGCGCTTACAGATTACTCCCGTCGGCAGCGACGCCACGGTAAACGTTACCCAGGTGCTGACGTTCGCCAATATCGGTTCCACCGGGATTTTCGCCGGGGTGCTGATTGGGCTGCTCTCAACCGAGCTGTTTATCGCCATTTCACGGCTGAAGGCGCTGCACATTTCGCTGGGGGAGAACGTACCGCCAGCGGTGAGCAAATCCTTTACCGCGCTGATCCCGACGATCCTCACGCTCTCCCTGTTTGCGGTGCTGGCGGCTATACTGGCGAACGTGCTGCACACGGATCTGATCCATCTCATTACGACATTTATTCAGCAGCCGCTGCGGCTGATCAACACCAGCCTGCCCGGGACGATCTTCATTTACAGCTTCGGTAACTTCCTGTTCACGCTCGGTATTCATCAGTCGGTGGTCAACAGCGTGGTGCTGGAGCCATTTCTGCTGATCAATACCAATGAGAATATGCTGGCCTTTGCCAACGGCCAGCCGATCCCGCACATCATCAACAACATCTTTGTGCCGACCTTTGGCATGGTGGGCGGGACGGGCAGCACAATCTCATTGCTGATTGCTATCTTCATCTTCTCAAGACAGAAATCAGCGAAGCAGGTGGCGCGTCTGTCGCTGGCGCCGGGTCTGTTTAACATCAACGAGCCGGTGATTTTCGGCCTGCCGATAGTCTTTAACCTGCCGCTGATGATCCCGTTTGTGCTGCTGCCCGCTATCGGGATTTACTTTGCGTGGCTCTGTACCACGCTGGGGCTCATGTCGCGCTGCGTGGTGATGATCCCGTGGACGACCCCGCCGATCCTCAGCGCCTGGCTGGCGACGGCGGGGGACTGGCGGGCGGTGGTGGTGCAGTTGGCAATCATCGTATTTGGTGTATTCTTCTACCTGCCTTTCCTCAAAGTTGCCGAGCGAGTGGCGTTGAAAAACAGCGGGACAGAACACTAATTTAAGGAAGGACGATGGCGGCGAAGTACATCACCATAGCGCGGGAAATTAAGAAACGCATTATCACCCAGCAGTACGCCGCCAATGAACCTCTGCCGGACCAGTTCGCGCTGGCGGCGGAGTTCAGCACCAGCCGGATGACTATTCAGCAGGCGATGCGTCAGCTGATCGTAGAAGGGCTGGTTTATACCCGACAGGGGCAGGGCACGTTCATCCGCAAAAATTTCCTCCAGCTTTCCCAGTGGGATCTCTCCGGCAGCGACTACTTCGGGGCGACCAAAACCTGGGAACATTTAGGCACGGTGACGAGTCAGGTGGTGCACTTCGAACTGCGCTTCCCGAACGAGAAAGAGCAGGCGTCGCTGATGATAAATCCGGATACGCCGATCTATGACTTTATCCGTCTGCGTTTACTGAACGGTGAGCCGATGTCTCTGGACGCTACGGTAATGCCGCTCAATCTGGTGCCCGGTCTGAACAAAACCCATCTTGAAAGTTCGGTATTCCGGTATGTACAGGAGACGCTGGGGCTGAAGATCATGGGATCGTATCGGGTGGTGCGGGCGCTGAAGCCCAGTACGCTGGATATGCAACACCTTGTCTGCGAGCCAACCGACCCGGTGCTGGAGGTAGAGCAGGTGATCTATCTTGAAGATGGTACGCCGCTGGAGTACGCCCATTGTCACTATCGCTATGACCATGGCGGCATCGTTATCGTGAATAACGGATAAAAAAAAGCGGGCCCCGCGGCCCGCTTTTTTAATTCTCACGATTAGTTCAGACGCACCGGCATACCGGAACGGTTCTGAATCGCCTGATCAACGATGGTCGTGTCAACATCCGCCTGAGAGGTGACGGACTGCACCGCGCTGGTCAGCTTAATCGGTACGATTTCGTTGTTGTTGATCTGATCTTCGCTGGTGGACAGCGGGTTATGCACTTCAATGTAACGGCTGCCGTCCGGCTCTGACGTCGCTTTCACCGGTTCGTTAATGAACTGCACGCGCGTACCGACCGGCACGTTATCGAACAGGAATTTGATGTCTTCATTACGCAGACGCACGCAGCCGTGGCTTACGCGCAGGCCGATACCGAAGTTGGCGTTAGTACCGTGAATGGCATACAGACGTCCAATGTACAGCGCGTACAGACCCATCGGGTTATCCGGGCCGGCAGGCACAACGGCTGGCAGCGGTTCGCCGGCAGCAATGTACTCAGCGTGCATTTTGGCGGTCGGCGTCCAGGTTGGGCCCGCTTTCTTACGCTCCACTTTGGTGGTCCAGTTCAGCGGAGTGTCTTTACCCAGCTGACCGATACCGATAGGCAGCACGATCACGGTGTTGGTGCCTTTCGGGTAGTAATACAGACGCATTTCGGCGCTGTTAATCACGATACCTTCGTGCACGGTATCCGGCAGGATCAGCTGCTGTGGAATGTTGAGTACGGTACCCGCTTTCGGCAGATACGGGTCAACGCCCGGGTTCGCCTCCAGCATGTTCGACAGACCGAGCTGATACTGCGCCGCGAAGTATTCCAGCGGCTGAGAGTTCCCTTCCGGCACCGTCACCACCTGGTTTTCACCCACCAGACGGCTTCCGTCTGTCGGCAGGGGATACGTCACCGCAGACGCGGTCTTACAAAAACCTACTACGGCTAACGCCGCCGCAAAAAGCGTTGTTAATTTCATGTTCATGTTATGCGAGGTATCTAAGCCATTCTGGCGATGAGTTGATAAGTCTGAATCGGTAATGGGAGCGCATTATATGTGCATTCCCGTTAACTGGGAATTCAGATGTGTACGAAATCACATTTTTTTCGATTTTGTTAAAGTTTAGTGGATTACCGCAACACGGGATCTCAATTCGGAATTGTGGCATAATGCCGCGTTTATCACACTTTTCGCAGGAATCTCTCCGTGTTAGTTACCAGCAACGTCACTATGCAGTTTGGCAGTAAGCCGCTGTTCGAAAACATTTCCGTCAAATTTGGCGGCGGCAACCGTTACGGCCTGATTGGTGCCAACGGTAGCGGAAAATCCACCTTTATGAAGATCCTCGGCGGTGACCTGGAGCCAACGCTCGGTAACGTGTCGCTCGACCCTAACGAGCGCATCGGTAAGCTGCGTCAGGATCAGTTCGCCTTCGAAGAGTTCACCGTGCTCGACACCGTGATCATGGGGCACGCGGAGCTGTGGGAAGTGAAGCAGGAGCGCGATCGTATCTACGGTCTCGCTGAGATGAGCGAAGAAGACGGTTACAAAGTGGCCGACCTGGAAACGCAATACGGCGAAATGGACGGCTACTCTGCGGAAGCGCGTGCGGGCGAACTGCTGCTGGGCGTCGGTATTCCGGTTGAACAGCATTACGGCCCGATGAGCGAAGTCGCGCCAGGCTGGAAGCTGCGTGTGCTGCTGGCACAGGCGCTGTTCTCTAATCCGGACATCCTGCTGCTCGACGAACCGACGAACAACCTGGACATCGACACCATCCGCTGGCTGGAGCAGACGCTGAACGATCGCGACAGCACCATGATCATCATCTCGCACGACCGTCACTTCCTGAACATGGTGTGTACTCACATGGCGGATCTGGACTACGGCGAGCTGCGCGTTTATCCGGGCAACTACGATGAGTACATGACGGCGGCAACCCAGGCGCGCGAGCGTCTGCTGGCCGACAACGCCAAGAAGAAAGCGCAGATTGCTGACCTGCAATCCTTCGTCAGCCGCTTCAGCGCCAACGCCTCTAAATCGCGCCAGGCAACGTCGCGTGCCCGTCAGATCGACAAAATCAAGCTGGAAGAGGTTAAAGCCTCCAGCCGTCAGAACCCGTTCATCCGCTTCGAGCAGGACAAGAAGCTGTTCCGTAACGCGCTGGAAGTGGAAGCCCTCACCAAAGGTTTCGATGAAGGCCCGCTGTTCAAAAACTTCAACCTGCTGCTGGAAGTGGGCGAGAAGATAGCTATCCTCGGCGCCAACGGCGTGGGTAAATCCACTATGCTGAAAACCCTGGTCGGTGAACTGCAACCGGATAACGGTACCGTGAAATGGTCTGAAAACGCGCAGATTGGTTACTACGCGCAGGACCATGAATATGAGTTTGAAAACGATCTGACCGTCTTCGACTGGATGAGCCAGTGGAAGCAGGAAGGCGACGACGAGCAGGCGGTACGCAGCATTCTGGGGCGTCTGCTGTTCAGCCAGGACGATATCAAAAAGCCCGCCAAAGTGCTCTCCGGTGGTGAAAAGGGCCGTATGCTGTTCGGCAAGCTGATGATGGAAAAACCGAATATTCTGGTGATGGACGAACCGACCAACCACCTGGATATGGAATCTATTGAGTCGCTGAACATGGCGCTGGAGATGTATCAGGGCACCCTGATCTTCGTCTCTCACGACCGGGAGTTCGTCAGCTCGCTGGCGACCCGCGTGATCGAAATTACGCCAGAGCGCGTGGTGGACTTCACCGGTAACTACGAAGATTACCTGCGCAGTAAAGGTATCGAGAGTTAAAAAAATAGCCGGGTGGCGGCTTCGCCTTACCCGGCCTACGTTCTATCCCCTCTCCCTGTGGGAGAGGGTGAGGGCAACAGGCCGCACTATACCACCCACTCGCCCCCTTCAACCCCGTTCACCCGCAGCGTACGTTTTTCCCCCGCCGGTAATGACACCTTCAGCGCCTTCCATGCCGGACGATAGTCGCCGCGCGCATTCACCTTCAGGTTGATACTTGCGCCGTCGCACACCATCTCCCATTCCACCCACAGCGCATTGCCGTTCTGGTAGCCCCAGCTTTCGCCGTCATCCTCAAACAGCAGCCCGGCGGTGGTGCCGACGCCTTTCACCGGGAACAGTTTCAGCTCACGGGTATCATCTTTATCGGCGCTCACGTGACGGATGCGTTCGCTGAGCGGCAAACCGGCCCCGGCGCGTACCAGCAGCGGCAGCTTTTCCAGCGGCGCATCAAGGACGATCGCTTGCCCGCCCGCATACCACGCGTGGGTGTAAAAATCGTACCAGCCGGTTTCGTTATCCGGCAGCCAGACGCGGCGCTCGCGCTGCCCGGCTTCGACGACGCTGGCCACCAGCAGGTCACGGCCCAGCAGGAAGTCGTCGCACTCTTCAAAGGTCTGTGCATCGTGCTCATGATCGAGGAAGGTCGGGCGCAGCATCGGCTCGTCGTCGGCGTGCGCCTGCCAGAGCAGGGTGTAGAGATACGGCAGCAGGCGGTAGCGCAGTTCAATGGCGCTGCGAATCGCAGGCGTGACGCCCGGGTACATCCACGGCTCGTTCACCGTGTGATCATCGTTCCACGAGTGAATGGTAAAGCGCGGGTGCATCACGCCGTTCTGTACCCAGCGCACGAACAGCTCGGCATCCGGCTTGTCGCCGGAGAAACCGCCGACGTCGTGACCGACGTTGAACAGTCCGGACAGGCTCATGCCCAGCCCCATGCGGATGTTATAACGCAGGGTGTCCCAGTTGGTGCGGTTGTCGCCGCTCCAGGTCTGAACGTAGCGCTGCATCCCGGCGCAGCCGGAGCGGGAGATCAGATACGGACGTTTCTCCGGAGCAAAGCGCTGCTGCGCTTCCAGCGAGGCGCGCATCATCAGCAGCGGCATCACCGGGCGAATGTGCTTGATGGCGATTTCCTGACCGAAGCCATAGCAGCGCGCTTCCCCGTCCCACACTTCATACTCGTTGTTGTCGTTCCAGGTGGAGTCGATGCCCATCTCCAGCAGCTGCGTGGTCACGCCGTGCTGCCACCACTGCACCGTCTGCGGGTTGGTGAAGTCGAGATGCGATCCTTCGTCATCCCAGAAGCTGGAACGTTCAGGCGCATCGGTTTCTGAATCACGAATGAACAGGCCGCGTTCCGCCACTTCGCTGTAGCGGGGATGATCCTGCAACAGACACGGCTTGATGTTGGCCGCAAGCCGCAGCCCCGCGTCGTGGAACGCCTGGCTCATCACCTTCGGCTGCGGCACTTTGTCGTAGTTCCAGTTAAAGACGTAGCGCTTGCCGTTAATCGAGGTATAGCCGGAGGAGAGCTGGAACGAGTCGCACGGAATGGCATGCTCATCGCACAGGCGGATGAAGTTCATCAGCTGGTTTTGCGCGTCCGGCGCGTCGGTGTAGTGCATGGTCGAGCCGCTGTAGCCCAGGCTCCACTTCGGTCCGAACAGCGTTTTCCCCGTCAGGCGCACGAAGGCTTTGGTCACGTCCAGCACGCGCTTGCCGGTGAAGAGGTAGTAGTCAATATCGCCCGCTTCCGCCTGCCAGCGGCGGTAGGCGGTGTGATAGTTGTCGATCTCGTTACCCAGATCCAGCCAGCAGCTGCTCAGGTTATCGTAGAACAGGCCGTAGCTCACGTCATCGCGACGGGTGAGGGTGAACGGGATGTGCTTGTAAAGCGGATCGGTGCTGGCCGCGTTATAGCCCATCGCGTCCAGGTTACGCATCTCATAGCGTTTGCCGTTGCGCTGTAAATCACCCGCTTTCTCACCCAGACCGTAAAAACGTTCATCCTTACGACGGCTAAGATAGTGCGCCACGCCGTCACCGTGGGCGTTCAGCAGGTAGGCGCTGGTCGGGCGGTCATTGACCAGCGGCTGCCACTCGCCCGCCTCATTGCGGTAGTGCCACTCCAGCCACAGCGGCTGGTGGACGGTGACGCGCAGCTGTTCAGTCGCTACGGTTAACGTGTCGTCCTGCTGCGTCAGCGTCCAGGCAGGGCAGGTGAAGCCGCTGACATCGTCACGACGGCGGCCTTCCCACGGCACATCTTGTTCCGGCGCGATGCTCCAGGTGCGGTTCAGCGCCAGCTCGCCTTTACGTTTGATCAGCACACGGAACAGATTCTCTTCCAGCACATACAGACACAGGCGGTGCTGGTTATCGATTAGCAGTTCCAGATGATTCGCCGACTGCGTATCGACGGTCCAGTTTTTCAGGGTTTTCATATGCAATACATCCACTATCAGGCGCGCTTGGCGCGACGTTCAGCAATAAATGCTACCAGGAAGACAGCGCCAATCAGGTCAAAGAAGCCCATGGCAATAAAAAGCGGGTTAAAGCCGATTTTGTCGGCGGTCACCCCAATCAAAAGGGAGAACAGGAAGCTGGCGATCCACGCCGCCGAGCCGCGCATGCCGTTGACGGTCGCCATCTGGCCTTTGTCGAACGACTCCACGACCAGGGCGCTCAGCATGCAGGAGATGATCTGGTGCCCGAAGCCGCCGATGGAGATCAGCACGATGGTGATATACGGGTCGCGGGTGATGGCCACGATGCCCAGCGAGATCATCAGGAACGCGCCCGTCACGGAGCTGGCAACGACCGAGTTAACGCGGGAGCAGCCGAACAGACGCGTGTAAAGACGCGTCAGGTAGCCACTCGCCACGCTGCCGAGGTCGGCGGCCAGGAACGGCAGCCAGGCGAACATCGCGATCTGCTTCAGGTCCATGCCGTGCTCTTTGGCGAGGTACAGCGGCACCCAGAAGCTCAGCACGGCCCAGGCCGGTTCCGCCATAAAGGCCGGGATGGCGATACCGTAGAACCGTTTGTTCTTCGAGACGGTTTTCAGCGCGGTCAGGAAGGGCAGTTTGACCAGCGCAGGTTCGTTATCCTGCTTGATAAACGCCAGCTCATCGCGGCTCAGGTTTGGGTGCTGTTCCGGGTTGTGATAAAACGCCCACCACAGGATCACCCACAGCAGCGCCAGCACGCCGGTAAACATAAACGCACCCTGCCAGCCGAACGACGCGTGAGCAAAGTAGATGATAGGCGGGGCCAGCATGGCCCCAATGGAGAAGCCTACCCCCGCCCAGCCTGCGGCAACAGGGCGCTCTGATTTCGGGAACCATTCACCGATGGTTTTGGCGTTCGCTGGCGTGGCGGCGGCCTCAGAGGCACCCATAAAGAAGCGCAGAATCGCCAGGTGCAGCCAGCTTCCGGCACCCGCGTGGAAGATACACATCAGCGCCCAGATCCCGGCGCAGACCATAAAGCCGATTTTCAGGCCGATAACGTCAATCAGCCAGCCGCACAGGGGCTGGAAAATGGTGTAGGCGATCTGGAACGCGCCGACGATCCAGGAGTACTGCTCGGTGGTGATCCCGAGGCTCTCTTTCAGTTCAGGGGCGAGAATACCTAACGAATTACGGGTGATGTAGTTAACGGTCACGCCGAGAAGAAACAGCACCAGTACGTACCAGCGCAGGTTCCTGATGACGCGACGTGTTTTGCTTGTCGCTACGGTGTTATTGATGTCCTGACTCATTTTCTTCTCCACAAGACGGACGGTAAGGGGACAAAGGTTCAGGTGTCACACAGCGTCAGGCGTTTGAAAGTTATCTGTTTTAGAGCGCTAAGCTGCTATACAACTAGTATGGAAGTTGTGTGACAGGTTCACCTTAAGAAAGAAATTGGGCAGGGAATAGTGGATTTTGTGCAAAATTTCTCATAACCGAGGTTTAATTTTCGGCATTATGGCCTTCTTGCAAGTTATTACCTGATAAACAAGTTGTGAAAATTTTTTCATTTCACATCCGGAGCCAGATCACAAAATGGACAAAAGGCTTAAAATCACCGAAATCGCCGCCCGGACGCAGCTCTCCATCAGCACCGTTTCTCGCGTGCTGGCGGGGAAGGCAAACACCAGCGAAAAAGCACGGGCAAAGGTGCTGGCGTGCGCGCGGGAGCTGGGGGTAATGGACGGCATGGCGGCGGGGCGTCTGCTGCTTAACAGCCTGGTGGTGTTTGCCCCGCAGCGGGCGTTTGACGAGCGGTCCGACATCTTTTACTACCGTGTCATCCAGAGCGTGAGCAAAGGGCTGGCCTCGCACGAGGTGCGTCTGCGCTACTGTGCGCTGGAGGAGAACGACAGCGATGCCCAGCTGTTTCTGGCCCGCATGAACGAAGCGGACACCCAGGCGGCGATCCTCCTCGGTATCGACGATCCGCATATCCACGATCTGGCGGTAGACGTGGGCAAACCCTGCATGCTGATTAACTGCCGGGACCGCCACATGCGCCTGCCCGCCGTCGCGCCGGATCATCGCGCGATTGGCGAGCGGGCGGCGGAGTACCTGTTCGAGATGGGGCACCGGGAGGTGATGAACGTGCTGTGCCTGCGTCGCTACACCATGGAGCTGCGCCTGTCCGGGATCCGCGACGCGTGGCACGGTCATAACCTCAGGTTCAGCGACAGGCGCGACCTGCTGATGGTGTCCAGCTTCAGCGCCAGAGAGACGGAGCAGCTGGTAAGCGAGTGGCTTCACCAGCAGAAAGGGAAGGACCTGCCGACGGCGTTCCTGGTTGGTGGCGATTTTATGGCGGCGGGGACCATCAGCGCGCTGCAAAACCACGGTCTGCGCGTGCCGCATGATGTCTCGGTGATGAGCATCGACGGCTTTAATCTCGCGGCGATTCAGGATGTGCCCTTAACCGCGGTACATGTTCCGCGTGATGAGCTGGGAACGGAAGCGGTGCATATGCTCCAGCAGCGGCTGATGCGCCCGGATGCGCCGGTGGGAACATTGCTGCTAAACGGCACGCTGACCGTGCGGGAGTCGGTACGGCGGATACGTCAGGGGAAACGACGCACCGCCGTTGAGCGGGAAGGGCTGTATGACGGTTAAGCCATGCCCAGCGCGCGCCTGCCGTGGATGTTGAGATCGTTCACGGTAAAGCGGCCCTGCCAGCTTTTCTCATAATCCTCGCGCGGGAAATCGCCCGGTGACGCGCCGGTTTCCAGCGCTTCCTTGACCTTTTTCGCATAGGCGAGATTCTTCTCGCACATCGGCGCGGCAGGAATGTACATCACGTTGCCCCAGCCCTGCTGATTTTCCACCGGCGCGACGGAGTGGATCACATCGCAGTGCCACCACACGGAATCACCGGCTTCCAGCGCCGGAATGCTGGTTAACGCTTCGATCAGCAGCGGGTGCCACTTCTCAGAAATCGGCAGCACGCGCCCCGGCGCCACGCCGCACAGCTCGTCTTCCGGCACGTCGTCCAGCAGCGGACGCAGCAGAATGTAAGCCATTGCCTCCGGGATCGGCACCACGTGCAGCAGCCCCTGGCCGGGGATCATATCCGACAGCGCCGTCCAGCCCTGGAAGGTGCGGAACACCGAGCATTTGGTGGTGTTATCGACGGTGTACTCTTCCACTTCGGTACGATGCGCGGCATTCCACGGATCGTATTTCTCGACGTTGCCGTCAAACACGCGGGCGAACACCTGCTGATAAGCGGGCAGCAGCCAGCGCTCCAGCGCGCCAGAATCGGTGTGTGCGCCAAGTCCTTTCGAGGTGGTTCCCGGCGGGCGGCGGCGGATGCGGTCAGGGTAAATCACGCTCACGTCCGGGTCGAACCACTGTTTACCGTTGCTCTCAAATGTCCATAAACGGTTCAGGAATGACTGTACCTGCGCCATCTCTTCACTCTGGCGCGCCTGCATTTGCGCCTGAGACCAGTAGATCGGATAAATCTCCGGACGAGAGGCCGTTAAGGTGCCGAAGAAGTTATCGCCGGGTCCTTTGTACACCTCGTCAAATTTGTTCAGATCGAGGTAGTCGAGCATCGACTGATCCCACGCCAGCGCCTGCTCGCGCGGGAAGTGGCCTTTGATCACCCCGCAGCCGCGACGTTTAACGGCTTCGCGCTGTTCGGCGGTGATCGTGCCGTTTTTCACGTCGGCAAAAGGGATCACTGGCCAGACGGTTTCGCCTTTGTTTTTGAGAGCGTTGATTTCCGCCACGCGGGTGGCGATTTTATCGCTGAGCCGGTCGAACACCGCCTGCACGTCGCCGATCTGCGCGCATAATTCACGTTTCATCTGACGGATTGCCGCTTTATGGTCCGCTGGCAACGTTTCGCTGGTAAAGGTCATAACTGCCTCGCATCTTTCATTCGAAAGTAAAAGTGTCTACAAGTGATACTTTAAGTTAAAAAAAAGTTAATGCAAGTTTAAAACCTTGACGGGTGCCACAGGATGGGAAAAGAGTGAGAGGCCGGAGCGAGGCTCCGGCAGGTAGGGGGATCAGGCGTCGAACGGGGAGTGCGCGTCGAGCACGGACTGAATCACATTCAGCGCGCCCTGATGGTTGTTATCGTCGGTAGTGTAACGGCTGACCTCTTTAATGCTGTCCGCCGCGTTGCCCATCGCAAAGGAGTATTTTACCAGCTTCAGCATTTCCGCATCGTTGCCGCTGTCGCCAATGCCGACGCACGCCTGAGGTGAGACTTTCCAGCGTTTAAGCAGGCGGCTGATGCCGTTGGCCTTGTGCAGGCCGGGGATAATCAAATCGACAAAACCGAAGCCGCTGGTGACCGGCTTCATGATGCCGTCCAGGGAGACATGCAGTTTATCAACCAGATTCGGGATATCGCTGTCCGGCAGGTTCAGGGAGAATTTAAACAGCACGTCGTCAATTTCGCGGTAATCGCTGATGGGTTTTAAGCGATGGTAGTGTTTCGACATCAGCTTCACGAACGCTTCTGGTGCTTTATCGCTGACGTACGCGCTCTCCAGCCCGCAGGCCACAAAGTTCAGCCCTTTGTCTTTCAGCAACTCGCCAATGACGATCTGCGACTCATGACGCGTCAGTTCGCCGTGGAAAATCTGTTCGCCGTGATCGAAGACCAGCGCGCCGTTTTCCGCGACGAAGGAGATCTGATCTTTCAGCTCCGGGAAGAAGGAGATGAGCTGGTAATACTGGTTGCCGCTGGCGACAACAAATTCAATGTCGCGGGCTTTAAGCTGCTCAAACTGTGCCTGGAAGCGGTCACGATCGTACTGCTTGGCATCATCAAGGAAAGTTCCGTCCATATCGGTGACGATAACTTTTACGGTCATACTGTGCTCCTGGGTCACTGCGTTTGAAACATTCTAATAACAAGGTGACGGGGAGCACAAATTTAATTTCGAATGAAAGTCAGAAAGCCGGGTGGCGGCTTCGCCTTACCCGGCCTACGGGGGGACAATGTAGGCCCGGTAAGCGAAGCGCCACCGGGCGTTTTTTTACAGCGTATGCTCAGTACGGGCGATAATATCGTCCTGCGCATCCGGCGACAGGGCGGTGAAGAACGCCGAGTAACCCGCGACGCGCACCACCAGGTCACGATACTGATCCGGGTGTTTCTTCGCTTCCAGCAGCGTTTCGCGGGAGACGATGTTGTACTGAATGTGCCAGCCTTTATGCACCTCGAAGAAGGTGCGCAGCAGCACCATCAGCTTCTGGCGATCGCTGTCGTTTTCCAGCGTCGACGGGTTCAGCTTCTGGTTTAGCAGCACGCCGCCGAGAATCGCTTCCGTCGGCAGTTTACCCACGGAGCCAATCACCGCCGTCGGGCCGAGGTGGTCGGTACCGGAGGCCGGGCTTGCCCCTTCCGCCAGCGGGGTGTGGGCTTTACGGCCGTCCGGCGTCGCCATGGTTGCTGCGCCAAACGGCACGTTTGCGGAGATAGACGACGTGCCCGCGTAGTAGTTACCCCCAATCGGGCCGCGGCCGTAGCGTGGGTTGTGATACTGCTTCAGCTCTTCAATGTAGGTCTGATAAGCACGGGTCAGCAGCAGGTCCACGCTGTCGTCGTCGTTGCCGTACTTCGGCGCGCCGTTGATCAGGCGCTGGCGCAGCTGCTCGTGGGTCAGCCCCTCGAAGTCATCCGCCAGCGCCGCCGCCAGCTGTTGCTGACCGATAACGCCCTGGTCAAACACCAGCTTCTTCACCGCTGCCAGGCTGTTGCCAAGGTTGGCGATCCCCACCTGTAGGCCGGAAACCCAGTCATACTTCGCGCCGCCCTGCTTAATGCTTTTCGCGCGTTCGATACAGTCGTCCACCAGCGCCGAGCAGAGAATATCGTGGACGTTCTCTTCCAGCATGGTGTCCACCACGTACTCGATCTCAATGGATTTGCGGGTGTAGTAGCGGATCTGGTTATCCCACGCCGCCATGACCTCATCGAAATTCCCGAAATTACCGGCAGAAAGCGCTTTTTCCTGCGGCAGGAACACCTGGCCGCTGGTGGCGTCGCGACCGCCTTCCAGCGCCGCCAGCATCACGCGGGCGAAGTTGATAAAGCTCATGCCGGTGCAGCGATAGCCCCACTTGCCGCCGACGGCGGTTTCGATGCAGCCAATCGCCGCATAGTCATACGCGTCCTCTCGTTCCACGCCGAGCTTGATAAATTCCGGGATCACGATTTCATCGTTGTTAAACGCCGGCATCCCGAAGCCGCAGCGGATCACCTGCACGCAGGCGTCGAGGAAGTCGTTGCTCATGCCCGCGTGGTAGCGCACGCTCAGGTTCGGCTGGGTGGAGCGCAGACGGCCGCAGGATTCGAGAATGGCGTAAGAGAGCGGGTTGACCGCGTCCATCGGTTCACCGTTGACCAGCTTCTGGCCGCCGATGGTGACGTTCTGATACAGCGGGCTGCCCGCAGAGGCTTTGGAGTGCGAGCCGGAGCGGATTTTGTTCACTTCCAGCAGCTTCAGCCAGCAGCTGTGCAGCAGCTCAATGGCGTGCTCGCGATCCAGACTCTGGTCCAGCTCCACGTCGCGGCGGTAGTACGGGTAAAGGTACTGGTCCATACGGGCAAAGGAGACGGAGTGACCGTTGGACTCAATTTGCAGGATCAGCTGAATGAAGTAGCACAGCTGTAGCGCCTGCCAGAAGGTTTTTGGCGGTTGGTGGGCGATGATGTCGCAGTTTTCCGCCATGGCCAGCAGCTCGTCGCGGCGGCTGTCGCGGGTTTCTGTTGCGGCCATTTCACGCGCCAGGTCGGCAAAGCGTTTGATGTGCAGGCTTACGGCTTCCAGCACGATATCAATGGCTTTCAGGAACTGGTCGCCGTGCAGATCGTCCAGCACCGTCAGGTTGATGCGCGACCGGCGCTCGGCCACTTTCGCGCGCAGGCCGTCAAGCCCTTTCTCCAGCACCAGCGGGAAATTCACCGCCAGGTGTGCGTCACCGGAGGTCATGTTGCCTTCCGCTTTGATGATGCCGGTTTCCAGCAGGCCTTTCTGCTCGTCGGTGAACATGCCGTAGCAGCGGTCCTGCACCGTCTGGCCGCGCCACCACGGGCAGATCTCATGCAGCACGCGCTTGTTCTCTTCGCTCACCGCAAAGCCTGCGCCCGGGCGGTCCGCCAGATCGTCAATCTCTTTCTCAATCCAGGAGACGGTATATTCCGGGAAGATCGGCGCGGCGCGCACTTCGCTGGCCTGGTTACCGATAATCAGCTCGTCATGCTTGATCCAGATGGTACGCTCGGCCAGGTGATGCGCCAGCGCCAGGGCGCGACGTACCGGGATCGGCTTGTCCATGTGCTGCTGATACATTTCGGTGTAATGCTGCGCGCGCTCGGTACAGACCGGCGGCTTAACGATATGCACCAGCGCCGTTTTGTGCGCCTTGATGCGCTCGCTGAGGGTGTTGAGATTCAGGGTGGTCATAAGTTTATCCTCGTAAGGTCGCGGTTAACCCTTTCTGGCAGGCATACTGCTGCGCGAAGTCCAGCAGGGCAGGGTTATCCAGCGGTTTGTCAGGGGCAGAGTAGGGTTGGCCGAGCAGGGTGTATTTGTTCATGCCCAGCGTGTGATACGGCAGAAAATGAATATCGTGAACGCCGAGTTCGTCGGCGGCGAAATTGGTAATGGCGGTAACCGACGCTTCATCGGCGTTAAAGCCCTGGATCAGCGGCACGCGAATGGTGATTTTTTTCCCGGCGGCGGCCAGGCGCTTCAGGTTGTCCAGGATCCGTTTGGCTGAGCCATCGGTCCACTGTTTAAATACGTCACTGTCCACATGTTTCAGGTCCGCCAGGAATAGATCGACATACGGCAGTGACGGCTCGATATAATGCCATGGTACGTGAAGGCAGGTTTCAACGGCGGTATGAATGCCTTGTTCATGGCTGGCTTTAAACAGGGCATGTGCCAGCGCCGGGTTCATGAACGGCTCGCCGCCGGAGAGGGTGATCCCGCCGCCGCTGCGGTCGTAGAAGGGCTTGTCGCGCAGCACGGCGGCCATAATCTCCTCCACCTGCTTCTCTTCACCGCAGACGGTAAGTGCCTGGGTCGGGCAGCAGTCGGTGAGGGCAGTGAGCGTCTCGTCGTTAAGCTTCTCACGATGAATGACCAGCCCGTTCAGCGCGCGTTCAACACACCCCGGCGCGGCCTGCTGACACAGGTCACAGCCGTCCAGGCACAGACGGGCATCAAACAGGACGTCCCGCGTGCGGGAGCGGCTTTCCGGGTTCTGACACCAGCGACAGCCCAGCGAGCAGCCTTTCAGGAATACCACGGTTCGAATACCGGGACCGTCGTGGGTGGAGTAACGCTGTATATTGAAGATCATTTTCTTGCCCTCGAATTACATATGAAGATTAAATTACTTTCGAATGAAAGTTATCTTGATATGGGTCAATTCCTGAGCAGGTTTTGCTGTGATAGGGTAAGTGCAGGCTAATTTTGAGGGTGACATCATGGAACTTTATCTCGACACATCTGACGTTGCGGCAGTCAAAAAGCTGGCGCGTATCTTCCCGCTGGCGGGCGTGACCACTAACCCAAGCATTGTGGCGGCGGGTAAAACGCCTCTGGAAGAGCTGCTGCCCGCGCTGCACGACGCGCTGGGCGGCAAGGGCCGGCTGTTCGCTCAGGTGATGGCGAAGACCGCCGAGGGAATGGTGGAAGACGCACGTAAGCTGCGCGCGATAATCAATGACCTGGTGGTGAAAGTGCCCGTGACCGCTGAAGGGCTGGCGGCGATCAAAATGCTGAAAGCAGAAGGGATCCCGACGCTGGGTACGGCGGTGTACGGCGCAGCACAGGGGATGCTCTCCGCACTGGCGGGGGCTGAGTATGTGGCTCCTTATGTGAACCGCGTGGACGCGCAGGGCGGGGATGGGATCCAGACGGTGGTCGAACTGCAACAGTTGCTGACCCTGCATGCCCCGCAGTCAAAAGTGCTGGCGGCGAGCTTTAAAACCCCGCGCCAGGCGCTGGACTGCCTGCTGGCAGGGTGCGAATCCATCACGCTGCCGCTGGACGTGGCGCAGCAGTTTATTACCTCTCCGGCCGTGGATGCGGCAATTGTGAAGTTTGAGCAGGACTGGCAGGGGGCGTTTGGACGGACGTCTATTTGACGCTGTTGCCGGGTGGCGCTGACGCTTACCCGGCCTACGCTCGGGCCGTTGTAGGTCGGGTAAGGCAAAGCCGCCACCCGACTTTTTTACTGGCTACACACCTCACACCCGGGGTTACGCATCAGCTTCATCTCGCGGAACTGGCAGGTCATCGCGTCATACATCACGATTTTACCCGCTGCGGGCGTGCCGTAGTGCGCCAGCACTTTGATCGCCTCCATCGCCTGCAAGGAACCGATAACGCCAACCAGTGGCGCCATCACGCCCGCCTCGACGCAGGTCAGCGCATTCTCGCCAAACAGACGGCTCAGGCAGCGGTAGCAGGGCTCTCCTTCAGCGTAGGTGAAGACGGTGATTTGCCCCTCCATGCGAATGGCCGCGCCGGAAATCAGCGGCGTTTTACGGGCAAAGCAGCCCGCATTGAGCTGGTTGCGAATGGCGACGTTATCGGTGCAGTCCAGCACCAGGTCATGCCGTGCAATCTGCGCAAACAGCGCGTCGTCATCCAGCATCGCGTCAATCAGGGTGAACTGAACGTTGGGGTTAATGCGCGCCAGCGCCGTGCGTGCTGATTCCACTTTAGGCTGACCGACCGTCGCGTCGCTGTGCAGCGTCTGGCGTTGCAGGTTGGACACCGACACGGTGTCGAAATCCAGCAGCGTCATGCTGCCGACACCCGCCGCAGCCAGGTATTGCGCCGCTGCGCAGCCCAGCCCGCCCAGGCCCACAACCAGCACGCTGGCCGCCTTGAGCGCTTCCTGGCCCTCGAAATCAAACCCGCGTAGCACGATCTGGCGGTTATAGCGCATCATCTCCGGGTCGCTCAGTTCCACCGTCATGTCAGCCTCCGAACAGGTGGTTAAAGCGTTCCACTTCAACCCATTCGCCCGCCGCAACGTGGCCGCGATCGCGCTCCAGCACGATAAAGCAGTTCCCCTGACTGAAGGAGCTAAAGATGTGCGAACCCTGATGCCCGGTAGTGCTCACCTCCAGCTCGCCGTCGGCGTTGCGCGCCAGAATGCCGCGCTGGAAATCGAGACGGCCCGGTGATTTTTTGAGGCGCGTTGCCGCCCGCACGCGCACACGCTCCGGCAGCGGGCTGGCATTGTTGCCTGAAAGCTTCGCCAGCAGCGGGATCACCAGCTGGTAGAAGGTAAGCGCGGCGGAGACCGGGTTACCCGGCAGGCCACAGAACCAGCTGTGCGGAAGTTTGCCAAACGCGAACGGTTTGCCCGGTTTAATCGCCAGCTTCCAGAAGGCGATTTCGCCCAGCTCTTCAAGCAGGGTTTTGGTGTAATCCGCTTCGCCAACCGATACGCCGCCGGAGCTGATCACCACGTCGGCAGAGGCGTCAGCGTCGATAAACGCCGCGCGCAGTTTTTGCGGATCGTCAGGAATGATACCGAGGTTAATCACCTCACAGCCCAGCTGCTCAAGCATCAGGTGCACCGCCAGACGGTTGGTGTCGTAAATCTGCCCCTCGTTCAGTGGCTGACCCGGAAGCTGTAGCTCGTCTCCCGTGGAGAACACCGCCACGCGCACTTTGCGGACCACGTCAATCTCCGCGATGCCAAGCGATGCCAGCACCGGCAGTTCGGCGACCGTCAGCTTTTGCCCGGCGGCAAAGACCGTTGCGCCCAGGGTAATGTCTTCCCCGATGTGGCGGATATTTTGTCCCGCTTTGACGCTGGCGGTAAAGCGCACGCCGTCGTCCGTTTGTTCGGTCTCTTCCTGCATCACCACGGCTTCACAGCCCTTTGGCACCGGTGCCCCGGTCATAATGCGCACGCAGGTGCCCGCTGGCCACTCACCGTTGAACGGCTGCCCGGCAAACGCTTTACCTGCCACCGGCAGCGGCTGACCCGTTTGCAGATCCGCCAGACGTACGGCATAGCCGTCCATCGCCGCGTTATCGAACCCCGGCACGTTCAGCGGCGAGACGATATCGCGCGCGGCAATACGGCCAAAACAGCGCACAAGCGGCAGTGTCTCAACGTCGTGCTGTGGAGTAATACGATCAAGCATCTGCGAGAGTGCCGTCTCAAGCGGCATCAGTCCGGCGGTAAAATCCATGGTGGGCTCCTGCGGAGTAACAACGAAAGCGCTCATTATGGCAGAAAAGTGCGGCTAACTGTATGACCCGATGGGTGTACGCTTTACATCACAGTTGCGTCTTTCTATATTCAAAAATCATCTGAAGATTCGTCGACGATAATGATATTTATAGAAAAAGCAGCCAGCCAGGCTGATGGGTGATGCGAAATGAGTAAAGCGGTTATCGCAATTCATGGCGGTGCCGGGGCAATCACCCGTGCACAGCTCAGTCCCGAGCAGGAGAAGCGTTATATTGATGCGCTGAACGCCATTGTGGAAACAGGCCAGCGGATGCTGGAAGCGGGCGACAGCGCGCTGGACGTGGTGACCGAAGCAGTACGTCTGCTGGAGGAGTGCCCGCTGTTTAATGCCGGTATTGGCTCGGTCTTTACGCGCGATGAAACGCACGAGCTGGATGCCTGCGTGATGGACGGCGTCACCCTGAAGGCGGGCGCGGTAGCGGGTGTCAGCCGTCTGCGTAATCCGGTGCTGGCCGCGCGTCTGGTGATGGAACAAAGCCCGCATGTGCTGCTGGCCGGGGCGGGGGCGGAAAAATTTGCCGTCGAGCACGGGATGGACACGGTCTCGCCCGATCTTTTCTCCACCGAGGAGCGTTACCGGCAACTGCTGGACGCCCGTACAGCGGGGATGACGCAGCTGGACCATGCCGCGCCGCTCGATGAACGCAGCAAAATGGGCACGGTAGGCGCGGTGGCGCTGGATAAAGCCGGTAACCTCGCCGCCGCGACGTCGACAGGCGGTATGACCAACAAACTTCCCGGTCGCGTCGGCGACAGCCCGCTGCCGGGGGCCGGGTGTTACGCCAATAACGCCACCGCGGCGGTGTCATGCACCGGCACCGGCGAAGTGTTTATCCGCGCGCTGGCGGCCTACGACATTACCGCGCTAATGTATTACGGCGGATTAAGCCTGAGTGAGGCCTGCGAGCGGGTAGTGATGGAGAAACTGCCGGCGCTGGGCGGGATTGGCGGCTTAATTGCGGTGGATCGGGAGGGCAACGTGGCTCTGCCGTTCAACAGTGAAGGGATGTACCGGGCGTGGGGGTATGCTGGCGATGCGCCCAGCACAGGCATTTATCGTGAATAAGGGGGCATTGCGTGCCGCACCGTGAAGAGCTGGACAACTGCGAAGTGCTGGCTGTCCACCAACTGAATATTGCGTTTCAGGAAGAGCGGCAGTTCATCCCCGCAGTACAGAATTTATCGTTTTCGCTCAGGCGCGGCGAGACGCTGGCGATTGTTGGCGAATCAGGTTCCGGTAAATCCGTTACCGCGCTGGCGCTGATGCGTCTGCTTGAGCAGACGGGCGGGCAGGTCACCAGCGAGCGGATGCTGTTGCGCCGTCGCAACCGTCAGGTTATCGATCTCAACGAGCTCAGTGCGTCCCAGATGCAGGGGGTGCGCGGGGCAGATATTGCGATGATTTTTCAGGAGCCGATGACCTCCCTGAACCCGGTTTTTCCGGTGGGCGAGCAGATTGCCGAATCTATCCGCCTGCATCAGGGACTGAGCGGTGATGAGGCGCTCAACGAAGCAAAACGGATGCTGGAGCTGGTGCGTATCCCTGAGGCGCACGCGATTTTGTCCCGCTATCCGCATCAGCTTTCCGGCGGCATGCGCCAGCGGGTGATGATTGCGATGGCGCTGTCGTGCCGTCCGGCGGTGCTCATTGCGGACGAACCCACCACGGCGCTGGATGTCACCATTCAGGCCCAGATCCTGCAACTGATTAAGGTGTTGCAGCAGGAGATGGAGATGGGGGTGATTTTCATCACCCATGATATGGGGGTGGTGGCGGATATTGCCGATCGGGTGCTGGTTATGCATCAGGGCAATGCCGTGGAAACCGGCACGGTGGAGCAGGTCTTTCATGCGCCGGTGCATCCTTATACCAAAGCGCTGCTGGCGGCGGTCCCGCGTCTGGGGGCCATGAATGGCAGTGATTTTCCGCGCCGTTTTCCGCTGATCTCACAGACCGAACAGGGCCAGCAGGAAGACGAAACCGAACAGGATACGGTGGTTCCCGGCAGGCCAATTCTCGAAGTGCGTGACCTGGTGACCCGTTTCCCGCTGCGTAGCGGGATCCTCAATCGCGTGAAGCGCGAAGTGCATGCGGTTGAAAACGTCAGTTTTGATCTCTGGCCGGGCGAAACGCTGGCGCTGGTGGGGGAGTCCGGCTGCGGTAAATCCACCACCGGACGGGCGCTGCTCAGGCTGGTGGCGTCGCAGGAGGGGAGCATCACCTTCAACGGTGAGCGCATCGACACGCTCCCTAACAGTAAATTGCAGGCGGTGCGCCGGGATATTCAGTTTATATTCCAGGATCCTTATGCGTCGCTCGATCCGCGCCATACGGTGGGGTACTCGATTATGGAGCCGCTGCGGGTGCATAACCTGCTCGACGGTGAAGCCGCGCAGCGCCGCGTCGCATGGCTGCTGGAGCGCGTGGGCCTGAAGTCGGAGCATGCCTGGCGTTATCCGCACGAATTTTCTGGCGGTCAGCGTCAGCGTATCTGCATTGCGAGGGCATTGGCCCTCAATCCGAAAGTGGTGATTGCGGATGAGTCCGTGTCAGCGCTGGATGTCTCTATCCGCGCGCAAATTATCAATCTCCTGCTCGATTTACAGCGGGATTTGGGCATTGCGTTTCTGTTTATCTCCCACGATATGGCGGTGGTGGAGCGGATCAGCCATCGCGTGGCGGTGATGTACATGGGGCAAATTGTTGAAATCGGCCCCCGTCGGGCGGTGTTTGAAAACCCGCAGCACCCTTACACCCGCAAGCTGATGGCTGCCGTACCGGTTGCCGATCCTGAGCATCGTCACGCCCAGCGCGTGCTGTTGCAGGACGAAATGCCGAGCAATATTCGTAAACGGGGCGAAACCCTGGAGCGCGTGGCGCTGCGTGAGGTGGGACCCGGTCATTTTGTCGCACCACCGCGTCAGGGCAATGCATTCTCGCGGTTATAACTTACAACAGGCAGGAGAACACAATGGTTCCTTTTGTTGCTCGTAAATGGCTGCTGGCCGCGAGCGTGACGGCTGCGCTGGCCGCCGCCCCCGCGTTCGCGGCGAAAGATGTGGTGGTGGCTGTGGGGTCTAACTTCACGACCCTGGATCCGTATGATGCCAACGACACTCTTTCTCAGGCGGTGGCAAAATCCTTCTACCAGGGGCTGTTCGGCCTGGACCGCGAAATGAAGCTGAAAAACGTGCTGGCGGAAGGCTATACCGTGTCGGACGACGGGCTGGTCTATACCGTTAAGCTCCGTACCGGCGTGAAGTTCCAGGATGGCACCGACTTCAACGCCGAGGCGGTTAAGGTCAACCTGGATCGTGCCAGCAATCCGGAAAACGGTCTTAAACGCTACAACCTGTATAAAAATATCGCCCAAACCAAGGTGGTTGATCCGGCAACGGTGAAGATCACCCTCAAAGAGCCGTTCTCGGCGTTTATCAATATCCTGGCGCATCCCGCGACGGCGATGATTTCGCCCGCCGCCCTGAAAAAATACGGCAAAGAGATTGGATTCCACCCGGTGGGGACCGGACCGTACGAACTGCTCACCTGGAACCAGACCGATTTTGTGAAGGTGAAAAAATTCGCCGGATACTGGCAGCAGGGGCTGCCGAAGCTGGATACCATCACCTGGCGGCCGGTAGTGGACAATAATACCCGCGCCGCAATGCTGCAAACCGGCGAAGCGCAGTTTGCCTTCCCGATCCCGTACGAACAGGCGGCGCTGCTGGCGAAAAACAGCAAGCTGGAACTGGTGGCCAGCCCGTCGATCATGCAGCGCTACATCAGCATGAACGTTACGCAGAAACCGTTTGATAACCCGAAGGTGCGTGAAGCCATCAACTACGCCATTAACCGCCAGGCGCTGGTGAAGGTGGCCTTTGCCGGCTACGCCACCCCGGCGACGGGCGTGATGCCGCCAACCATTGAGTACGCGCAAAGCTATCAGCCGTGGCCTTACGATCCGGCGAAAGCGCGGGAACTGCTGAAAGAGGCGGGCTATACGAACGGCTTTAGCACTACGCTGTGGTCGTCGCATAACCACAGTACCGCGCAGAAGGTGCTGCAATTTACCCAGCAGCAGTTGGCGCAGGTGGGCATTAAAGCCAGGGTTACGGCGATGGATGCCGGACAGCGAGCGGCGGAAGTGGAAGGCAAAGGACAGAAAGAGAGCGGCGTGCGGATGTTCTACACCGGCTGGACGGCTTCAACCGGAGAAGCGGACTGGTCCCTGTCGCCGCTGTTTGCTTCCCAGAACTGGCCGCCAACGCTGTTCAATACCGCGTTCTACAGTAATCCGCAGGTGGATAAAGATCTGGCCGATGCCCTGAAAACCACCAAACCGGAAGAGAAAGCACGCCTGTACAAAGAGGCGCAGGACATTATCTGGAAAGAGTCGCCGTGGGTGCCGCTGGTGGTGGAAAAACTGGTCTCAGCCCACAACAAAGCGCTGACCGGTTTTTACATCATGCCGGATACGGGCTTTAGCTTTGATGACGCGGATTTGAAATAAAACTCATGCTGAATTATGTGTGTAAACGCCTGCTGGGGCTTATCCCGACGCTGCTGATTGTGGCCGTGCTGGTGTTTTTGTTTGTCCATATGCTGCCCGGCGATCCGGCGCGTTTGATTGCCGGACCGGAAGCGGATGCGACGGTTATTGAACTGGTGCGTAAACAGCTCGGTCTTGACCAGCCGCTGTACAGGCAATTTCTGCGTTACATTGGCAATGTCCTTCAGGGCGATTTCGGCATCTCAATGGTGTCGCGTCGTCCGGTGTCGGAGGAGATTGCCAGCCGCTTTATGCCTACCTTCTGGTTAACGATTGCCAGTATGAGCTGGGCGGTTGTCTTTGGCCTGGGCGCGGGGATTGTCGCCGCCGTCTGGCGCAACCGCTGGCCGGATAAGCTCGGTATGGCGCTGGCGGTCACCGGCATCTCTTTCCCGGCGTTTGCGCTGGGCATGCTGCTGATGCAGATTTTCTCCGTCGAGCTGGGCTGGTTGCCGACCGTCGGGGCCGACACCTGGAAGCACTACATTCTGCCCTCTATGACGCTAGGCGCGGCCGTTGCGGCGGTTATGGCCCGATTTACCCGCGCCTCGTTTGTCGACGTGCTGAGCGAAGATTACATTCGCACCGCGCGGGCAAAAGGAGTGAGTGAGAAATGGGTCATTCTGAAGCATGGTTTTCGTAATGCGATGATCCCGGTGGTCACGATGATGGGGCTACAGTTCGGCTTCCTGCTGGGGGGCTCTATCGTGGTTGAGAAGGTCTTTAACTGGCCGGGGCTGGGGCGCCTGCTGGTCGACTCGGTCGATATGCGTGACTATCCGGTTATTCAGGCTGAAGTCCTGCTTTTCTCGCTGGAGTTTATTCTTATCAACTTAGTGGTGGATGTGCTGTACGCCGCCATTAACCCGGCCATCAGGTATAAGTAAGATGCGATTACTGAACTGGCGTCGCCAGGCCATTTTAAACGCTATGCCGGGGATCAGGCCGGACCATATTCGCACCCCGTGGGTTGAGTTCTGGCGTCGATTCCGTCGTCAGCCCGTCGCTATGGTCGCCGGGTTGTTTGTGTTACTGCTGATCCTGGTGGCGATTATCGCCCCCTGGATAGCCCCGTTTGATGCGGAAAACTACTTCGACTACGACCGGCTGAACGATGGTCCGTCGATGATGCACTGGTTTGGCGTGGACTCGCTCGGGCGCGATATTTTTAGCCGCGTGCTGGTAGGGGCGCACATCTCACTGGCGGCCGGGGTCTTCGCGGTGCTGATGGGCGCAGCAATTGGCACCGTGCTGGGGCTGGTGGCCGGGTACTACGAAGGCTGGTGGGACCGCATCATCATGCGTATCTGCGACGTGCTGTTTGCCTTTCCCGGTATTCTGCTGGCGATTGCCGTGGTGGCGGTGATGGGCAGCGGCATGGCGAACGTCATTATCGCCGTGGCGGTATTCTCGATTCCCGCTTTCGCGCGTCTGGTACGTGGCAACACGCTGGTGCTGAAGCAGCAGACCTTTATCGAGTCGGCGCGCAGCATGGGAGCCAGCGATGCCACCATCCTGTTCAGCCATATTCTGCCGGGAACGGTCTCGTCTATCGTGGTCTATTTCACCATGCGCATAGGCGTGTCGATTATCTCGGCGGCCAGCCTGTCGTTTCTGGGGTTAGGGGCACAGCCGCCGACGCCGGAGTGGGGGGCGATGCTGAACGAGGCGCGGGCGGATATGGTGATTGCGCCACACGTGGCGATCTTCCCGAGCCTGGCGATTTTCCTGACCGTGCTGGCGTTTAACCTGCTGGGGGATGGGCTGCGCGACGCGCTGGATCCGAGGATTAAGGGGTAGTGCAGTGAAATGTGCCGGGTGGCGGCTACGCCTTACCCGGCCTACAAAAGGGAAGCAGGGTGTTTAAACCCGGCTACCCCACAGGTCATACTCATCCGCGTTTTCAACCTTCACGCGAATAATATCACCCGGCTTAACCTGTGTTTCGCCGTTCAGGTACACCGCGCCGTCGATTTCAGGCGCATCCGCCATGCTGCGGCCAATCGCGCCTTCTTCGTCCACTTCGTCGATAATCACCAGAATTTCGCGGCCCACTTTCTCCTGCAAGCGTTCAGCCGAGATCTGCTGTTGCAGCTGCATAAAGCGGTTCCAGCGCTCCTCTTTTACCTCTTCCGGCACCTGGTCCGCCAGCTCGTTGGCGGTTGCGCCTTCAACCGGGCTGTACTTGAAGCAGCCGACGCGATCCAGACGCGCCTCTTTCAGGAAGTCGAGCAGCATCTGGAAATCTTCTTCGGTTTCACCCGGGAAGCCGACAATAAAGGTGGAGCGCAGGGTCAGATCCGGGCAGATCTCACGCCACTGCTTGATGCGCGCCAGTTGGCGATCCACGGAGCCAGGACGTTTCATCAGCTTCAGAATACGCGGGCTGGCGTGCTGTAGCGGGATATCCAGATACGGCAGGATTTTGCCTTCCGCCATCAGCGGGATCACATCGTCAACGTGCGGGTAAGGATAGACGTAGTGCAGGCGCGTCCAGATCCCGAGCTTAGCCAGCTGCTCGCACAGGCCGACCATGCTGGTTTTCACCGGCTCGCCGTTGTGGAAACCGGAGCGGTGTTTGACGTCCACACCGTAGGCGGAGGTGTCCTGGGAGATGACCAGCAGCTCCTTCACGCCCGCGTCGGCCAGGCGTTTGGCTTCTGCCAGCACCTCGCCAATCGGACGGCTCACCAGATCGCCACGCATCGACGGGATGATGCAGAAGGTACAGCGGTGGTTGCAGCCTTCGGAAATTTTCAGGTAGGCGTAGTGGCGCGGCGTCAGCTTCACGCCCTGTTCCGGCACCAGGCTCAGGAACGGGTTGTGCTTTGGTTTGGGGACGTAGTGATGAACATGTTCCAGCACCTGCTCGTAGCTGTGCGGGCCTGTGATCTCAAGCACTTTCGGGTGCACTTCGCGGATCTGATCCACCTTCGCGCCCAGGCAGCCGGTGACAATCACTTTGCCGTTTTCCGTCAGGGCTTCACCAATGGCTTCCAGTGACTCCTGGACCGCGCTGTCGATGAACCCGCAGGTGTTGACGATCACCATGTCGGCGTTGTCGTAGCTTGGCACCACGTCATAGCCTTCAGTGCGAAGTTCAGTCAGGATGCGTTCGGAGTCCACCAGGTTCTTCGGGCAGCCGAGGGAGACAAAGCCGATTTTCGGCGGGTGCGTAACATTGCTCATAGGTTAAAAATTCATCAATTATGGAGTTATCAGGGCGGGATTTTACAGCGTATCGCGGGGGATTTATACACTCTTGATGGCGCAGTTGAGGCGGGCAATCGTTGTAACATTGTAAAGAATGTTAATCAGTTATCGTTTATTGATCTCAGGCATTACATTGTACAAAAAATGACCTTATCCTTAATAAGGTAACATGGCTGACAGGGGAGGAAGTAGCATGTCCGTTGACAGACTGAAACGCGATCTGCTTAACAAGCTGATCAACGCCCGAATCGACCTGGCCGCATATCTGCAACTCCGCAAGGCGAAAGGGTATATGTCAGTCAGCGAAAGCGAAAATCTGCGTGATAACTTCTTTGAACTTTGCAATTTCATGCGTGAAAAAGCACCCATCCTGAAAGCGCACTGCGCTGAAAGCGAATTAGTGGCGCTGCGCCGCGCCGCCGAGGTGCTCTCCATCGCCGGAGTCTGTTTGATGAACGGACGTCACGACTGCCCGAATTTTATTGCCGTTAACGCGGAGAAGCTTGAAAACTGCCTGACCACGCTCGCGCTTTGCATCATGTGTCTGAACAAGCCGGAAACGCTTGCCCGGCACTGAACCCGGGGGAGGCAACTCCCCCTTCTGATTAAGCTTTTGTAAAAGTGGTAACGCACCCGGGAACAGTGGCTAATCTTTAAGCCATATGTCGATAAAGGAGTGCGTTATGCCTCGATCCTCGTTGATTTTCCTTCCAGTCTTGTTATTCCCGCTTTCACTGCTTGCAGCGCCTGGGACGGTTAAAGTCGACGTGCTACAGACAAAACTGGATCACCCCTGGTCGCTGGCGTTTTTGCCAGATAACAAGGGGCTGCTCATCACGCTCAAAGACGGGCAGCTTAAGCACTGGCAGGCTGGAAAAGGGCTCTCCGATCCGATTGTCGGCGTGCCGAAAGTGTGGGCGAGCGGCCAGGGCGGACTGCTGGACGTCGCGCTGGCCCCGGATTTTGCACAGTCACGGCGGGTCTGGCTCAGCTTCGCCGAGGCAGGTAATGATGGCAAAGCGGGTACCGCCGTGGGCTACGGGCGGTTGAGCGATGACATTTCGCGCATTGAGGGCTTCCAGGTGGTGTTCCGACAGATGCCGAAGCTCTCTACCGGCAACCACTTTGGCGGACGGCTGGTGTTCGACGGCAAAGGCTATCTCTTTATTGGCCTGGGTGAAAACAACCAGCGCCCGACGGCGCAGGAGCTGGACAAGCTTCAGGGCAAGGTGGTGCGCCTGACGGAGGACGGAAAAGTGCCGCCGGATAATCCGTTTGTGAACACCGCCGGTGCGCGCCCTGAAATCTGGTCCTATGGCATTCGCAACCCGCAGGGGATGGCGATGAATCCGTGGAGCGACACGCTGTGGCTCAACGAACACGGACCACGCGGTGGGGATGAGATTAACATTCCTGAGAAGGGCAAAAACTACGGCTGGCCCCTGGCGACGCACGGGATTAATTACAGCGGCCTGAAAATCCCGGAAGCGAAAGGCGAGCACGTTGAGGGCACCGAAAAGCCGCTGTTTGTCTGGAAAGTATCGCCCGCCGTCAGCGGCATGGCGTTCTACAACAGCGACGTCTTCCCGCAGTGGAAAAACAAGCTGTTTATCGGCGCGCTGAAGGAGAAAGACGTCATCGTGCTGAGCGTGAAGGGCAATAGCGTGACGGAGGACGGACGCATTCTGGGCGATAAAGATCAGCGTATTCGCGATGTGCGCGTCGGGCCGGATGGCTATCTGTACGTGCTGGCTGACGAGACGGACGGGCAACTGCTGAAAGTCAGCCCGTCCAGGTCGTAATCAGGTCACCGGGATCATCACCACGTTGCGATACGCCGGGCGTTCGCTAAGCTGCTGGATCCAGCGCTCCAGGTGAGGGCGCGGGCTCCAGCTAAGACCCATGTTAGTGAGGTTCCAGACGAAGGGGGCGACGGCGATATCGCCCACGCCGAAGGTGTCGCCGGAGAACCAGGCGTGCTTCGCCAGTTCGTCGTCCATCATCGCGAACAGGGATTCGCAGGCGTCCTGGGCGGCATGAATGGCGGGATAATCACGTTCGGCTTCCGGCGTGCGGATCAGCCCCATCAGGATCACCCGGTGCGTGGGGGAAAGCGTCTGGTTTGCCCAGTCCATCCATTTTTCGCCCTGCGCGCGCCGGGCCGGATTTTCCACCCACAGGCGACCCTGGCCGTATTGCGCGGCGAGATAACGCACGATGGTGTTGGACTCCCACAGCGTGGCGTCTGTCTCGTCATCGCGCAGCAACGGCACCAGTCCGTTTGGGTTCATCGCCAGATAGTCGGCGTCTTTATTCACCCCGAACGCCATGCCAGCCATGATTTGGTTGAACGGTAAATCCAGTTCCTCCAGCGTCCAGAGCACTTTCTTCACGTTAGTCGAATTGTTCCTGCCCCACAGCGTAATCATATTTACTCCCGATGAGATGTGAATCCGAGTCAGCTTTTCGCCATGGTGAGATAAACCTAACAATTACGCAACAGATGCTAAAAAAAACGCCGCAATCAAAGCGTATCTGAATGTTATTGCATAAACTTTAAAAACTTTACCTGGAACAGGTTTCTTTGAACGCTGTAGTGCGCTATTACTCATCGCTTCTTGCGACACGGTGATTGTGACGTGATTTTTAGAATGGACACTCGGGTGGCATTTATGACGCAAAAAACTTCTTCTCTGCGCAGCCTGGCGGCAGGCTCGGCGCTGCTTTTCCTTTTTGCCCCAACGCTCCATGCGGCGGAACAGACGGCGCCCGAAGCGCCGCCTGTCGATGCGCGCGCCTGGATCCTGATGGATTACGCCAGCGGGAAAGTGCTGGCGGAAGGTAACGCCGACGAAAAACTCGACCCGGCGAGCCTGACGAAAATTATGACCAGCTATGTTGTCGGCCAGGCGTTGAAAGCGGGCAAGATCAAGCTGGATGACATGGTCACCGTCGGCAAAGATGCCTGGGCGACGGGTAACCCGGCGCTGCGCGGCTCGTCCGTCATGTTCCTGAAGCCCGGCGATCAGGTCTCCGTTTCCGATCTGAATAAAGGGGTCATTATTCAGTCGGGAAATGATGCCTGTATTGCGCTGGCCGATTACGTCGCAGGCAGTCAGGACTCATTCATTGGGTTGATGAATGGCTACGCGCAAAAACTGGGTCTGACCAACACCACCTTTAAAACCGTTCACGGCCTGGATGCGCCCGGTCAGTTCAGTACCGCGCGCGATATGGCGCTGCTGGGCAAAGCGCTGATCCATGACGTGCCGGATGAGTACGCCATCCATAAAGAGAAAGAGTTTACCTTCAACAATATCCGCCAGCCTAACCGTAACCGTCTGCTCTGGAGCAGTAACGTTAACGTGGACGGCATGAAAACGGGGACGACCGCCGGGGCCGGATACAACCTGGTGGCTTCTGCGACGCAGGGCGACATGCGCCTGATCTCGGTGGTGCTGGGGACGAAAACCGACCGCATTCGTTTTAATGAATCCGAAAAACTGCTGACCTGGGGTTTCCGCTTCTTTGAAACCGTCACGCCGATTAAGCCGGACGCCACCTTCGTCAGCCAGCGCGTCTGGTTTGGGGATAAAAGTGAAGTGAACCTGGGGGCAGGTGAAGCGGGGTCCGTCACCATTCCACGCGGTCAGCTGAAAAACCTGAAAGCCAGCTATACCCTGACCGAGCCACAGCTGACCGCGCCGTTGAAAAAAGGCCAGGTGGTCGGGACGATAGATTTCCAGCTTAACAGCAAATCCATTGAGCAGCGTCCGCTGGTGGTGATGGAAGCGGTGGAAGAGGGGGGCTTCTTCAGCCGGATGTGGGACTTTGTGTTAATGAAGTTCCACGGCTGGTTTGGCAGCTGGTTCAGCTAGGTTTTTGCCGGGTGGCGCTGCGCTTACCCGGCCTTCGTTCGAGCTGTTGTAGGCCGGGTAAGCGAAGCGCCACCCGGCATAACCTCAATACATCAACTTCACCTGCTGCGCCTTTGCATACGACACCAGCTCGTCATCCGGGCGGCAATCACTGACGATGGCGTCAAAGCGCGACAGTTCCCCCATCCTTGCCGGACGAACCTTGCCAAATTTACTGTGATCAACCACCAGCACATGCTGCTGTGCGGCGTTGAGCGCCCACTGTTTCACCGGTAACTCTTCAAGATTAAAACAGGTTGCCCCCTGTTTCACATTCACACCCGCCGCAGAGTAAAAGGCGATATCCGGACATACATTGCTCAGCGTGTCCTGAATATTCAGCGGCTTGAAGATGGCGTTGCTGGCATGAAACTCGCCGCCGCACAAAATCACCCGGCACGCCGGTTTCTCCTGCAAGGCCAGGAAGGTGTTTAGCGAATAACAGACGGCGGTAAAGGGAACGGTGCTGTCGATGGCCTCGATGATCCACGGGGTTGTCGTACCGCAGTCAAAAAACAGCGTTTGATGCGGCTGCACCAGCGAGGCGGCGAGCCGCGCGGCTTTGCGCTTCTCTTCCACCAGGCGTGTTTTTTGATCGCTTAACAGATAATGGCTGGCGCTACGCGGCTCCAGAACAATATACCCGCCAAGCAGCACAACGGGGGCGCTGTCGCTGTTCAGATCGCGACGAATGGTCATTTCAGACACGCCAAGCAGGGTAGCGGCTTCCTTAAGATGCAGCTTATCGCTGCGCTTCAGCGCCTGAAGCAGCTGAGCAATGCGGTCATCGCGACGTGTTTCCATAGATCCTCGGGCTAAAAAAGTGAGCCCCCGCAGGGCGGGGGCTCAAGTGTAACCTGACGGACCGGGGTTAGTCACGTATCCAGCCTTTGCGGATCGGAAGGGCAAACAGAACGCGATAGGCCTGTGATAATCCACGATAAAGCGCCGGACCAAAGAGGCTCCACAGGATGGCTGCGCTGACGCAGCCCATCAGCCCCACCAGGAAACCGCCGACCATATCCAGCGGCCAGTGCACGCCCAGGTAGACGCGGGACCAGGCGATGGCGACCGCCACCCCCATCAGCACCATGCCGGACCACAGGCGATGCCAGAACAGGAAGGCCAGCGCAAAGGTGAAGATCACCGTGCCGTGATCGCTCGGGAACGAGTCATCCGGCGCATGGTGCAGGAAGTTGTAGCCGACGCGATCGACAAACGGACGATCGTGCGGGAAGGCGTGGCCCAGCACGTAGCTTGCCAGCACGCTCACGCCGATCGCCATCGCCATTTTGATCACCAGATGGCGCTGGGCGGTGACCTGTGTACGAGGTCCCCATAACCAGAGGATCACCGCCAGCGCCGGTACAATGCTGATCACATCTTTCGCAATGAAGGTGGCGAGATCGATCATCCATTCCGGTGATGCTGGCGTGGCGTTGAGCAGGTAAAACAGTTCGTAGTTCAGATTTTCTAACATAATCTCGTTACTCTTTAGCAAACCAGGTGGAAACCAGCCCGTAAACCAGCACCTGGGAAAACCAGACCCACCACCCGGCCCACAGGTTGTGAGAGAAAAAATGCGCGCCGCGCATGACCTGCCCGAATCCCATCAGCAGCCCCATAACAACGCCTAACGCGACAAAGGACCATGCCAGGCGCGGACGTTCACGCCAGAAGGCAAAAAACAACCCCATCACCATAAACCCGCTTGAGGCGTGGCCGCCGGGAAAGCAGCGTCCCGGTCCGCTGTCTGCCGGAACGGCGCTGAACAGGGGATACGAGACGGCTTTGCCGCCATACTCCACCAGATCCCACGGACAGCTGTGGTGGCTTATGCTTTTCAGCACCCCAACTATCAGCGCCCCCAGCCCCATCAGAAGCGCGGCCGTCACCAGCCGGGCATTGCGTTTGTAAGCGCCGTAAATCAGCGATACGGCAGCCAGCGCAATGGCCACATATTTCGCCAGCCGATGGTTGAGCAGATCCAGTAGCGGGTTTTGCTGTAGCGGGAAATGATGCGCCGCCGCGTCATACCAGAAGCCGGTGATCCATCGGTCAAGCGATTCATCGCGCGAAAGCCAGGTAAAAAGCAGCGCAAGGACGATCAGCCCGAAAAGCTGATAACCATAAAAGCGGGCAGGCAAACGGTAAAGGCGTTTTGTCTTATTTGTCGGTAACTTAGATAATTCTGAAGGGCTGACGGCGTGTGTCATAGTTTCGGTCAATAACGTGAAATAGCACTATCATAGGGAGGGCAACTTAAGGAAACCTTAAACAACAACGATAAGTGCTTTATTTCTGTGTTTTCACGTGATTATGCTATCTCAGACAGCGGCAATTCATTACACTCATCGCGATTTTTTCATACTAAAGAGATTGCATGATAAACCGTTCTTCTTCCGGTAATCGTCTGGGTCGTCAGGCGTTACTTTTTCCTCTGTGTCTGGTGCTTTACGAATTCTCTACCTACATCGGCAACGACATGATCCAGCCAGGCATGCTGGCTGTGGTTGAGCAGTACAACGCAGGTATTGAGTGGGTACCTACATCCATGACCGCCTATCTGGCGGGCGGCATGTTTTTACAGTGGCTTTTAGGGCCGCTGTCGGATCGTATTGGCCGCCGCCCGGTGATGCTGACGGGCGTGGTGTGGTTTATCGTCACCTGTCTCGCCACGCTGCTGGCGCAGAACATTGAGCAATTCACGCTGCTGCGTTTCCTTCAGGGCGTGAGCCTTTGCTTTATTGGCGCCGTGGGCTACGCCGCTATTCAGGAGTCGTTTGAGGAGGCGGTATGTATCAAAATAACCGCGCTGATGGCGAACGTGGCGCTGATTGCGCCGCTTCTGGGGCCGCTGGTGGGAGCCGCATGGGTCCACGTTGCGCCGTGGGAAGGGATGTTCGTCCTCTTTGCCGCGCTTGCGGCCATCTCTTTCTTTGGGCTGCACCGTGCGATGCCGGAGACCGCCACCCGCCTGGGCGAAAAGCTCTCGCTTAAAGAGCTGGGGCGTGATTATAAGGCGGTGCTGAAAAACGGCCGTTTTGTCGCGGGCGCGCTGGCGACGGGCTTTGTCAGCCTGCCGCTGCTGGCGTGGATTGCCCAGTCGCCGGTTATTATCATCAGCGGCGAGCAGCTTAGCAGCTATGAGTATGGCCTGTTACAGGTGCCGATTTTTGGCGCGTTGATTATCGGTAACCTGGTGCTGGCGCGTCTGACGTCGCGTCGTACCGTGCGTTCGCTGATTATTATGGGCGGCTGGCCCATTGCGGCAGGGCTGATTATCGCGGCGGTGGCGACCGTAGCCTCGTCTCATGCGTACCTGTGGATGACGGCGGGGCTGAGCGTTTACGCGTTTGGTATTGGCGTGGCGAATGCCGGTCTGGTACGCCTGACGCTGTTCGCCAGTGAAATGAGTAAAGGCACGGTGTCTGCCGCGATGGGGATGCTGCAAATGCTGATTTTCACCGTCGGTATTGAGGTGAGCAAGCATGCCTATGCTTTCGGCGGTAACGGACTGTTCAGCCTGTTTAACCTCGCCAACGGCGTGCTGTGGATTGCCCTGATGGTGGTATTCCTGAAAGACAAACGCGTCGGAAACGCCCTGCAACCGTAATCCTTATTCCCTCTACCCCGTGGGCGAGCTCGGGACAGTCCCCTCTCCCTGTGGGCCGAGGGATCCCCAGTAATTTGAAAGCAAAAGCTATAACGTTGCCTCAGAATAACTGAGGGCTTTCAGCGATGCCTCGGTCCGGCTGTAAATCGCTGAGGCGTTTCCTGTAGGCCGGGGCGAGGCGCAGGGATGCGCCGAGAGGGCGGGCTTTACAGGGATGTTACCTCCGCCCGTCCCCGATAAGCCGGAGGGAATAAGCCGAAGGCACCGCGAAGCGGCGATTTTCCGCCGGAAGCCCGGGTCGCCAGGGTGGTGGCGACTGAGCCACCCTGGCACGTTCACCGGTCATGTCGTGACAGAGTAGCAAGGAACATAAAGTGAACGGAATGACCACCAGAGCCGTATGTTCCCCCTCACCCCAGCCCTCTCCCTCAAGGGAGAGGGGGCCGTCTGTGCAGGCATTATTTTGTGGGGAACCCTTAGCCCTGTGGGAGAGGGTTAGGATGAGGGCACCAGAGCGCACGGAATCAATTAAACGGCGCCTCCCCGTCCAGCACCCTATCAATTACGTCCAGCACCCCTTCGTCATTATTGTTCGGCGCTTCATAGCGGGCCACCGCCTTAATGTGCGGTCTGGCATTGGCCATCGCGAAGCCAAACCCAGCCTGGCGCAACATCTCCACGTCGTTACCGCTGTCGCCAAAGGCCACCACTTCACTGTCCTCAATGCCCCAGCGCGCTTGCAGGATCCGCAGGCCGTTAGCTTTGTGTACGCCGGGGATAATCAGGTCGATACTGCCGTGTCCCGTGGTCACCGGCACCATGATGTCGCCAAGCTTCTCATGCAGCAGCGCCTGAATGCGCGGAATTTCGTCGTCAGAGACGTTTAGCCCGAATTTGAAGAAAATATCGTTGAGGTTGTCAAAGCTGCTGACGCTTTCAAGGCGGTGATAGTATTTCGCAGCAATCTCTTTGAAGAGGTCGTTATACGTTTTCAGCGTGTAGGCGCTGTTTTTTCCGCAGGCAATTATCTCAATGCCGGGCACGTCGTTTAACAGGGTGGCGACGGTCAGAAAATGCTCTTTCGACAGTTCGCCGTTAAACACGTCTTCGCCCGCATCCACCACCCAGCCGCCGTTTTCGGCAACGAAGGCAATTTCATGGGCGATCTCCGGGAAAAATGAGATCAGCTGGTAGTACTGGTTTCCGCTGGCGACCACAAAACGGATGCCTTGCGCTTTCATGCGCGCGTACTGCGCCAGAAAACGCGCGCGGTTATAGGTTTTCGCATCGCTCAGGAAGGAGCCATCCATGTCGACTGCAATCAGTTTAACGCTCATATCCCTTCTCCATTGACGTTGTTTCTGCTTCCGGTTTTGCCACCGCTCGCGCCACCAGGGCGGCAATAATGACTAACCCTAATACCACCAGCATCGCGCTGCGTAACCCGTAGTGCTCACCGAGGAATCCAAGCAGCGGCGGGCCCACCAGGAAAGCGAGGTAGCCCGTGGTCGCCACGACGCTCACGCGCGTCGGCGCGTCGGGGCCGGTATCGCTGGCAGCGGAAATGGTCAGCGGGAAGCCAAGGGAGGCGCCCAGTCCCCACAGGATCACCGACACGCCGGCAATCCAGTCCACATCCACAAAGATAATCATCGCGATGCCCAGCCCACCCAGCAGGGCGCTGGCACGGACGACAGCCACGCGGCTGTAACGGTCGATAAACCAGCCCCCGGTAAAGCGTCCGACGGTCATGCCGAGCGTGAACCCGGCGTAAATCAGCGAGCCGGAGGTGGGGCTAAATCCGTGCCCGTCTACCATCAGCAACGGTAGCCAGTCGTTGGCGGAGCCTTCAGCAAACGCCATCGCCAGTACCACCACGCCAATCAGCATCAGCTGGAAATCGCGATAGAAGGGCAACCCTTTTGCCGCAGACTTCTGTTCGTCCGAGGCATTTTGTCCTGTGCCAGCGGGAATAGCCCTGATGCCGGTGAGGATCGGGATAATACAGACCAGCGCCGCGAGTAAAATGTGCACATTGGCCGCAATGCCCAGCGCCGTCAGCGCCATCCCTATGCCCGCGCCCGCCAGCGTGCCGAGGCTGTAAAAGCCATGCATCATCGGCAGCACCGTTTTGTTCATCGCCTGTTCAACGGCGGCCCCCTCGACGTTAATGGCCACTTCCGCCGCACCAAAGCTGCCGCCAAATACCATCAGCCCAAGGGCAAACATCAGCGGCGAGGCGAACCACAGCGCCACGCTCAGACCGAGCATTCCCACCACGGCGCAGCACATGGTGGTGCGGATCACCGCGCGCGTGCCAAAGCGTTTCACCAGCCAGGCCGAGCAGAGGATGCCGCTCATCGAGCCAATCGACAGGCCAAACAGCACGATCCCCATCTCCGCCGTCGAAACGGATAGCGTATCGCGGATTGCCGGGGTGCGCGTTGCCCAGGAAGCCATCAGCAGCCCGGGGATGAAGAAGAACATAAATAGCGCCCACATGCGCAGATGCAGGGCTTTGCGAGGAGAAGTTAGCGTCATTGGGATCAGCACCAGAAGTACAACAATAGCGACAACACTAGCAACTTTGTGTACATTTGTACATAAACCGGATGAGGATTTTATGAGCAGACCACCGAACGACCCTAACCGCCGCGAGAAGATACTCCAGGCGACGCTGGACACCATTGCTGAGCACGGTATTCATGCCGTCACGCACCGCAAAATTGCCACCTGCGCAGGCGTGCCGCTGGGGTCGATGACCTACTATTTCGACGGGATGGAGTCGCTTCTGGAGGAGGCATTCACGTGGTTTACGCAGCAGATGTCTCAGCAGTACCGGGATTTCTTCGCGGGGGTTACGGGGCGCGAGAGGGCGTGCGAGGCCATTACCACGCTGATCCACAGTTCAGCCGTGACCACGCCACACAATATGGCGCTGATGTATCAGCTGTACGCGTTTATGCACCGCAGCGCCGCGCTGAAAACGGTGATGCAGGACTGGATGAAGATGAGCCAGGCTACGCTGGAGCAGTGGTTTGATCCGGCCACCGCCCGCGCGCTGGATGCGTTTATCGAGGGGATGACGCTGCATTTTGTGACCGATCGGTCGCCGTTAACTCGGGAAGAGATCCGGGTGATGGTGGGGCGGATTGCCCGTGAGCAGATGCCACGCGATTAGCAGAAGGGCACCATGATGTTACCGGCCCAGAACTTTTGCTTGGAGTCGATTCGACTACCCTGCTTGCCGGGTGACGGCTTCGCCTTACACGGCCTACAATCCTGAATCTTAAATTTGTATTTCTTCAGGCAACAAAAAACCCATCAACCTTGAACCAAAACGGCGGGGTTGATGGGCTCCACAAATTGGGGACATCAAAGAAAAGCAGTGGCACTAGTTATGACTGCACCCTGCGTAAAAAGTTCTGCGCGTAACGAAAATTTTTTCAGCTACACGCAAACTTGAGATTTATCCGAGTCCAGGCCAGATAATGATGATCAGCGTACCCGCCAGCGTCAGCAGCACGTTGGCGATTGCGTACGTGCCTGCATAGCCCAGCGCCGGGATATTGCTGCGCGCGGTGTCGCTGATGATCTCCATCGCCGGTGCGCAGGTGCGCGCGCCCATCATCGCGCCGAAGAGCAGGGCGCGGTTCATGCGCAGCACGTAGGCGCCGAACAGGAAACAGATCACCACCGGTACCAGGCTGACGATAAGTCCGGAAACCAACATTTGCCAGCCGACCGCGCCCAGGCCGTTGCCAATGCCGCTCCCGGCGCTTAATCCGACACCCGCCATAAAGACCATCAGACCGAACTCTTTCACCATGTTCAGCGCCCCCTGAGGGATATAGCCGAAGGTGGGATGGTTCGCTCGCAGGAAGCCCAGCATGATCCCGGCGAACAGCAGACCGGCTGCGTTACCAATGCCGAAGCTAAAGTTGCTGAACTGGAAGGTTATCATCCCGATCATCAGGCCGACAATGAAGAAGGCGCAGAAGGCTAACAGGTCCGTCACCTGGCTGTGGATCGAGATAAAGCCGATACGGTCGGCAACGGTTTTAACCCGTCGGGCATCGCCGCTGACCTGCAACACATCGCCTTTATTGAGCACCACGTTATCGTCGATAGGCATTTCAATCTGGCTGCGGATCACGCGGTTGAGGAAACAGCCGTGGTCGGTCAGCTTCAGCTGTGCCAGACGGCGGCCCACGGCGTTGTGGTTTTTCACCACAATCTCTTCGGTGACGATACGCATGTCCAGCAGGTCGCGGTCAAACACCTCTTTCCCGTTGCGGAAGCTCGGATCGAGACGCGCGTGGGCGTCCGGGTAGCCAACAAGGGCGATGTCATCGCCCATCTGGAGCACCGCGTCACCGTCCGGGTTTGCCAGAATGCCGTTGCGACGGATACGTTCGATGTAGCAGCCGGTCTGACGGTAGATCCCCAGCTCGCGCAGGTTTTTCCCGTCGGTCCAGGCAACCAGCTCCGGCCCGACGCGGTAGGCGCGGATCACCGGCAGGTAAACTTTACGTTTGGAGTCCGTGTCCAGGCCGCGCTCGCGGGCGATGGTCTGGGCGCTGGTCTGGAGATCCTGATGCTGAAGTTTTGGCAGATAGCGCGCGCCAACAATCAGGCTCACCAGACCAATCAGATAGGTCAGGGCATAGCCCAGACTCAGGTTGTCCAGCGCGGAGGAAAGCTGCGTGCCTGCCATGCCAGAATGACGAAGCGTATCCCCCGCGCCAACAAGCACCGGCGTGGAGGTCATCGAGCCTGCCAGCATACCGGCCGTTAAGCCGATGTCCCAGCCAAACAGTTTGCCCAGTCCTAACGCAATCAGCAGGGCGCTGCCGACCATCACCAGCGCCAGCATCAGGTAATTTTTGCCGTCTCGGAAGAAAATGGAAAAAAAGTTCGGACCGGCTTCCACGCCTACGCAAAAAATAAACAGCATGAAACCTAAGTTAAGCGCGTCCGTGTTAATACTGAAATGTTGTTGACCTAATAACAGGGAGACGACTAAAACGCCAATGGAATTACCAAGTTGAACTGAACCCAGGCGTAATTTACCCAGACAAAGGCCCAGCGCCAGTACCACAAATAATAACAGGATGTAATTCCCATTTAACAAGTCTGCGACGTTTATATTCACGGAGGCTAACTTCTTGTTTACCAGTAAGTTGTTGAATGAAAGGACTATTTGGGCTACTGTTTTCAGAGTCAGGGAATCACTTTGCATCTCCCTGCTTCCTGATAAATACCCTAAACACTAGCAGTCGGTTAGTTTAATCGTAATAGCTACCGACAGCCACCTATTATCGCACGACTTCTGTGCGTGCTTTGGCAAGGATTGCCGCATTGCTTTATCTGACTGGGCGTCCACCGGACGATTTTTGTATTTGATAGAGATAAGTCAGGAGGATAGTTTGAACTTTAAACGAAACTGGGCTGGCGTAATCAGCTGTTTTTTGCTGTTTACGGTCGTTTGCATGTCGCTCGCTTTTAACGTGAAAGGCGCCTTCAGAGCGTCCGGTCATCCCGAGCTGGGCCTGTTGTTCTTCATCCTGCCGGGGGTAGTCGCCGGTTTTCTCTCGCGTAAAGGCGAGGTGGTGATGCCGCTTATTGGGGCAATGCTTGCGGCCCCGCTCTGCCTGCTTCTGATGCGCGTGCTGTTTCTCTCGTCGAGAAGCGTCTGGCAGGAAGTGGCGTGGCTACTGAGTGGCGTTTTCTGGTGTGCGCTGGGCGCGCTCTGTTTCTTATTTACGCGCAGCCTGCTGCAACAGAGGAAGCACCGTAAATAAAAACGCCCTCAGGGTGAGGGCGTCTTCGCATTACTGAGCCGCAAACAGGCCCAGGTGTTCTTTGGCGTAGGCCTCAAAATCGGTGCAGCCGCCGATGTGTTTCTGATCGAGGAAGATCTGCGGCACGGTTTCAACCGGTTTACCCACGGTTTTTTCCAGATCGGCTTTAGTGATGCCTTCCGCGTGGATATCCACGTAACGGAAGTTGAAATCATCACGTTCTTCAGTCAGTTTCTCTGCCAGCTCTTTCGCGCGTACACAGTAAGGGCATCCTGGACGACCAAAAATTACTGCAAACATTTCTCTCTCCTCAAAAAACAAGCCTGACGGCGAATGGCGCCTATAGTGCACGATAACCTGCCGTCATGGAAAGAAGGTTTCACCTGTCACTTTGATACAGTCAGGCTATGTTTCGCCAATTACATCAGGTGGATCATTGCCTATACTGGCTGCCATACGTTTTACGCAACACAAAGAGAGACAAAATGACGCCAACCATTGACCTGCTTCGTTCCCACCGTTCCATTCGCCATTTCACCGATGAGCCGATTACCCAGGCGCAGCGGGAAGCGATCATCGACAGCGCAAGAGGCACCTCCAGCTCCAGCTTTTTGCAGTGCAGCTCCATTATCCGCATCACCGATCCGGCGATGCGTGAGCAGCTGGTAACGCTGACGGGCGGACAAAAGCACGTTGCCCAGGCGGCTGAGTTCTGGGTGTTCTGCGCCGATTTTAACCGTCATCTGCAAATCTGCCCCGAGGCCGAGCTGGGGCTGGCGGAACAGCTGCTGCTGGGCGTGGTGGATACGGCGCTGATGGCGCAAAACGCGTTCACGGCGGCGGAATCGCTGGGGCTTGGCGGCGTCTATATTGGCGGGCTGCGTAACAACATCGAAAGCGTGACGGAACTGCTGAAGCTGCCGAAACACGTGCTGCCGCTGTTTGGTCTGTGCCTCGGCTGGCCGGCGGATAACCCGGATCTGAAGCCGCGCATTCCTGCTGCGATGCTGGTGCATGAAAATCACTACCAGCCGGTCGATCAGGACGTTCTGCATCAATACGATGAAGAACTGGCGAACTACTATCTGACGCGCGACAGCAACAACCGCCGCGACACCTGGAGCGACCATATTCGTCGCACCATCATCAAGGAGAACCGCCCGTTCATTCTTGATTATCTGCACAAACAGGGCTGGGCAACGCGGTAGTCCATTCCTCCTGCGCCTCGTGTATGATAGGCAGGCTTTTACCATGTCTTTAGAGAGGTGCAGGGTGAAAATTGCCATATTGTCCCGGGATGGAACGCTCTATTCATGTAAACGCCTGCGAGAAGCGGCGGCGAAACGCGGACATCAGATTGAGATCCTCGATCCGATGTCCTGCTATATGAACATCGACCCTGCGGCATCGTCGATTCATTACAAAGGCCGCAAACTCCCGCATTTTGATGCGGTGATCCCCCGCATTGGCTCCCAGATCACCTATTACGGTACGGCTGCGCTGCGCCAGTTTGAAATGCTGGGAAGCTATCCGCTCAACGAGTCCGTGGCGATCTCCCGCGCCCGCGATAAGCTGCGCTCGCTGCAACTGCTGGCGCGCCAGGGGATCGATCTGCCCGTCACCGGGATTGCCCACTCCCCGGACGACACCAGCGATTTAATCGACATGGTGGGCGGTGCGCCGCTGGTTATTAAGCTGGTGGAAGGTACGCAGGGTATTGGGGTGGTACTGGCGGAGACGCGTCAGGCGGCGGAAAGCGTGATCGACGCGTTTCGCGGTCTGAATGCCCATATTCTGGTGCAGGAGTATATTAAAGAGGCCAACGGGTGCGACATCCGCTGCTTTGTGGTGGGCGATGAGGTGGTGGCCGCCATAGAGCGGCAGGCAAAAGAGGGCGACTTCCGCTCTAACCTGCACCGCGGCGGTATCGCGCGGGTGGCCCTTATTAGCGAGCGCGAGCGCGAGATTGCGGTGAAAGCAGCGCAGACGCTGGGCCTGGACGTGGCGGGGGTCGATCTGCTGCGTGCCGGGCGCGGGCCGCTGGTGATGGAAGTCAACGCCTCGCCGGGGCTGGAAGGGGTGGAAAAAACCACAGGCGTCGATATTGCAGGTAAAATGATCGCATGGATTGAACGCCATGCGACGCCGGGATTTTGCCTGAAAACGGGCGGTTAAATGGATCGGCGCGCACTTTTTGCGTAATCTGGACAACGTTTTTATTTAAGAGGCTGCACAGCGATGGATTTACAGGTCGTACCTACACTGGATACGTTACGTCAATGGCTCGATGATGCCGGTATTACTTTCTTCGAATGCGACTCCTGCCAGGCGCTGCATCTGCCTCACATGCAAAATTTCGATGGCATTTTCGATGCCAAAATCGATCTGATTAACGACGTGATCCTGTTCTCGGCGCTGGCTGAAGTAAAGCCTTCTGCGCTGCTGGCGCTGGCGTCTGATCTGTCAGCGATCAACGCCAGTTCTTTGACGGTGAAAGCGTTTCTCGACATACAGGATGATAATCTGCCAAAGCTGGTGGTTTGCCAGTCTTTATTCTCCGGCGCGGGGCTCTCCTTCAAGCAGTTCGCCTGGTTTATGCGCCTGAGCGAAGAGCAAATTTCCATGGTAATGATGGAAGCCAACGCACATCACCTGCTGTATAGCGCGGAAGATGACGCCGAGAATAATGATGCATCTCCCAATTTTCTCCACTAAGCCTGTCTGACTTTTGCGCAGTCGCTGCCAGAGCGGCTGCATAACACCGTTTTTTCTGCTGCTTTTAACCTTTCTTTAAAGAGTTTTTCACCTCCTCTGCGGCCGTTTCGGCTTATCACGTAGACATAATCTGCATAAAAAATTGATAAAAGGCGTTTTTTCGTCTGGGCTATAGCCGGAGACACGGGCTACAGTTATTCTTGCGGTGCTTAAAAAAGCGAGCGGAACCTGCCGGAATGAGGGGGGTATTTTATTTCGGGCAGAGCGACAAACTATGCATGATTATTGCATATCTTCAGGCTGCACAGATTTGGTTCGTTTGTTAACGAACTTTCAGAAGGAATAACAATATGATCGCCTTGAATAAAAAATGGTTATCGGGTCTGGTTGCGGGTGCTCTGATGGCCGTCTCTGCCGGCACGCTCGCTGCGGAACAAAAAACGCTGCACGTCTATAACTGGTCTGACTATATTGCGCCGGACACCGTCGCGAATTTTGAAAAAGAGACCGGCATTAAGGTTGTCTACGACGTATTCGATTCCAACGAAGTGCTGGAAGGCAAACTGATGGCGGGCAGCACCGGTTTCGATCTGGTGGTGCCGTCGGCAAGCTTCCTGGAGCGTCAGCTGACCGCCGGTGTCTTCCAGCCGCTGGACAAGAGCAAATTACCAAACTGGAAAAACCTCGATCCGGACGTGCTGAAGCTGGTGGCGAAGCACGATCCGGAGAATAAATACGCGATGCCTTACCTGTGGGCGACCACCGGTATTGGCTATAACGTGGATAAAGTCAAAGCGGCGCTGGGCCCGGACGTCAAGCTGGACAGCTGGGACGTGGTGCTGAAGCCGGAAAACCTCGAGAAGCTGAAAAGCTGCGGCGTCTCTTTCCTCGATGCGCCGGAAGAGATTTTCGCCACCGTGCTTAACTATCTCGGCAAAGATCCAAACAGCAGCAAGGCCGACGACTACACCGGTCCGGCGACCGACCTGCTCCTGAAGCTGCGTCCGAATATTCGCTACTTCCACTCCTCTCAGTACATCAACGACCTGGCTAACGGGGATATCTGCGTGGCCATCGGCTGGGCGGGCGATGTCTGGCAGGCGGCGAACCGCGCGAAAGAGGCCAAAAACGGTGTGAATGTTTCCTACTTCATTCCGAAGGAGGGGGCGCTGGCGTTCTTCGACGTCTTCGCGATGCCGGCTGATGCGAAAAATAAAGAGGAAGCGTATCAGTTCCTCAACTACCTGATGCGTCCGGAGGTGATTGCCCACATCAGCGACCATGTCTACTACGCCAACGGTAACAAGGCCTCCGTGCCGCTGGTGAGCGAAGAAATCCGCAATAATCCGGCGATCTATCCGCCAGCCGATGTGTTTGCCAAGCTCTTCACCCTGAAAGTGCAGGAACCGAAAATTGACCGTGTGCGTACCCGCGCGTGGACCAAGGTGAAAAGCGGTAAGTAACGGCGTTTGATATCGTTGCCCGGTGGCGCTGTCGCTTACCGGGCCGACAGATCCCGTAGGCCGGGCAAGCGTTAGCGCCGCCCGGCGATGCGCACCCTGACGGTGCGTTTGCACCAGTGTTGATCTATGCCGGAGAGCACCCCGTGAATGACGCGATCCCCCGCCCGCAGGCGAAAGTCCGTAAAGCGCTGACCCCGCTTCTTGAAATTCGTAACCTCACCAAATCCTTCGACGGCCAGCATGCCGTGGACGATGTCAGCCTGACGATCTACAAAGGTGAAATTTTTGCTTTGCTCGGTGCATCGGGCTGCGGCAAATCCACACTGCTGCGTATGCTGGCAGGCTTTGAACAGCCTACCGCCGGGCAGATCGTGCTGGATGGGGTAGACCTCTCCAGCGTGCCGCCGTACCAGCGGCCCATAAACATGATGTTCCAGTCCTATGCCCTGTTCCCGCACATGACCGTTGAGCAGAACATCGCCTTCGGCCTGAAGCAGGACAAACTGCCGAAAGCCGAAATCACCGCGCGCGTGGCAGAGATGCTGAGCCTGGTGCATATGCAGGAGTTTGCGAAGCGTAAGCCGCATCAGCTTTCCGGCGGCCAGCGTCAGCGCGTGGCGCTGGCAAGAAGTCTGGCGAAGCGTCCAAAATTATTACTGCTCGACGAGCCGATGGGCGCGCTGGATAAAAAGCTGCGCGACCGGATGCAGCTGGAAGTGGTGGATATCCTCGAGCGCGTGGGGGTGACCTGCGTGATGGTGACTCATGACCAGGAAGAGGCGATGACCATGGCCGGGCGCATTGCGATCATGAATCGCGGTAAGTTCGTGCAGATCGGCGAGCCGGAAGAGATCTACGAACACCCGACAACCCGCTACAGCGCGGAGTTCATCGGCTCGGTGAACGTCTTCGAAGGGCTACTGAAGGAACGCCAGGACGACGGTCTGGTGATTGAATCGCCGGGGCTGGTGCACCCGCTGAAGGTTGATTCTGATAACTCCGTGGTGGACAACGTGCCGGTTTACGTTGCCCTGCGCCCGGAAAAAATCATGCTTTGCGATGAGCCGCCCGCCGATGGCTATAACTTTGCCGTGGGCGAAGTGGTACACATTGCCTATCTCGGCGATCTGTCGATTTACCATGTGCGCCTGAAAAGCGGCCAGATGCTCAGCGCCCAGTTACAGAACGAACATCGTTATCGCAAGGGACAGCCAACCTGGGGCGACGAAGTGAGCCTCTGCTGGGATGCGGACAGTTGCGTAGTCCTGACGGTATAAGGAGCGGCCATGAGCACATTTGAACCACCAGCCCGCGTCAAAAAACCGGGCGGTTTCGCGCTCTGGCTGGCGCGCATGCAGATGGCGCATGGCCGCAAGCTGGTCATCGCCATGCCCTATATCTGGCTGATCCTGCTGTTTCTGCTGCCGTTCCTGATCGTCTTTAAGATCAGCCTGGCGGAGATGGCGCGGGCGATCCCACCGTATACCGATCTGTGGGAGTGGGCCGACGGGCAGCTGACGCTGACCTTAAACCTCGGTAATTTCCTGCAACTGACCGACGATCCGCTCTATTTCGAAGCCTATTTGCAGTCGTTACAGGTTGCGGCTATTTCTACGATTTGCTGCTTGTTGATGGGCTACCCGCTGGCGTGGGCAGTGGCGCACAGCAAGCCGTCGACGCGAAATATTTTACTGCTGTTGGTCATTTTACCGTCGTGGACGTCGTTCCTGATCCGCGTGTACGCGTGGATGGGGATCCTGAAGAATAACGGCATACTGAATAACTTCCTGCTGTGGCTTGGGGTCATCGACCAGCCGCTGACGATCCTGCACACCAACCTTGCGGTGTATATCGGGATTGTCTATGCCTATCTGCCGTTTATGGTGCTGCCAATCTATACGGCGCTGACGCGAATCGATTACTCGCTGGTGGAAGCCTCGCTGGATCTCGGCGCACGCCCGTTGAAGACTTTCTTCAGCGTCATTGTGCCGCTCACCAAAGGCGGGATCATCGCCGGATCGATGCTGGTGTTTATCCCGGCGGTCGGGGAGTTTGTGATCCCGGAGCTGCTCGGCGGCCCGGACAGCATCATGATTGGCCGCGTGCTGTGGCAGGAGTTCTTCAATAACCGCGACTGGCCGGTGGCCTCGGCGGTGGCGATCGTCATGTTACTGCTGCTGATCGTGCCGATCATGTGGTTCCACAAACATCAGCAGAAACAGATGGGAGACCACGGATGAACAACTTACCGGTAGTACGCTCCCCGTGGCGAATTGCGATCCTGATTATCGGCTTTACCTTCCTGTATGCGCCAATGCTGATGCTGGTGATCTACTCGTTCAACAGCTCTAAGCTGGTCACCGTCTGGGCGGGCTGGTCCACGCGCTGGTACAGCGAGCTGTTCCACGATGATGCGATGATGAGCGCGGTGGGGCTGAGCCTGACCATTGCGGCGCTGGCGGCGACGATGGCCTGCGTGCTGGGCACTATCGCCGCGCTGGTGATGGTGCGCTTTGGCCGTTTCCGCGGGGCCAATGGTTTCGCGTTTATGATCACCGCCCCGCTGGTTATGCCGGACGTCATCACCGGCCTGTCGCTACTGCTGCTGTTTGTCGCGCTGGCGCACGCCATCGGCTGGCCAGCGGATCGCGGGATGCTCACCATCTGGCTGGCACATGTCACCTTCTGTACGGCGTATGTGGCGGTGGTGATCTCCTCGCGGCTGCGCGAGCTGGATCGCTCCATTGAAGAGGCGGCGATGGATCTCGGCGCAACGCCGCTGAAGGTCTTTTTCATCATCACGCTGCCGATGATTATGCCGGCGGTGATCTCCGGCTGGCTGCTGGCGTTCACGCTCTCGCTCGACGATCTGGTTATCGCCAGCTTTGTGTCGGGACCGGGCGCGACGACGCTGCCGATGCTGGTCTTCTCCAGCGTGCGGATGGGGGTGAATCCGGAGATCAACGCCCTGGCGTCCATCATCCTTGGCGTGGTCGGAATTGTCGGATTTATCGCCTGGTATTTGATGGCGCGCGCGGAAAAACAGCGTGTGCGCGATATCCAGCGTGCAAGACGCGGCTGAAGGAATTACTATTTCCAGTGATGTGCCGCGTATGACGTGGCACTGTTTTTCAGGGAAGTAAAAACAGTGGGATTCTTACAAAAAACACGTCATTCGCACGCTCGTCCGAACGTCCCTGCACTGGTGCAGGTGGCGGCGCTCGCCATTATTATGATCCGCTGCCTGGATGTGCTGATGATAATGAACACGCTGGGTCCGCGCGGAATGGGGGAATTTATTCACCGCAGCGCGCAGACGTGGAATCTGACGCTGGTGTTTCTCAGCAGCCTGATGCTGGTGTTTATTGAGATCTACTGTGCGTTCTCGCTGGTGAAAGGACGTAACTGGGCGCGCTGGGTGTATCTGCTTACGCAGATCACCGCCGCAGGCTACCTGTGGGCCGCCTCGCTGGGCTATGGCTATCCGGAGCTGTTCAGCATACCCGGTGAGTCGCGACGCGAGATTTTCCATTCACTGGTGATGCAAAAACTGCCGGATATGCTGGTGCTCTGCCTGCTTTATCTCCCGGCTTCCAGTCGGCGGTTCTTCCGCCTGCAATAATGTGTATAATCGCAGCCCTCGTGTTTCTTAAGGTTTTCATATGCAGTGCGCACTCTATGACGCCGGACGCTGCCGCTCCTGTCAGTGGATAGAACAGCCGGTCTCTCAACAACTCACCGCCAAAATGGCCGACCTGCAACAGCTGCTGACAGCACATGCGGTGGGCGAGTGGTGCGCACCCGTCAGTGGCCCGGAACAGGGCTTTCGCAATAAAGCCAAAATGGTGGTCAGCGGCAGCGTTGAAAAGCCGCTGCTGGGGATGCTGCACCGCGACGGCACCCCGGAAGATTTAACCGACTGCCCGCTGTATCCCGCCTCGTTTGAGCCGGTGTTTAGCGCGCTGAAGCCGTTTATCGCCCGGGCGGGGTTAACGCCCTATAACGTTGCCCGCAGGCGAGGCGAGCTGAAATACCTTTTGCTGACCGAAAGCCAGATCGACGGCGGGATGATGCTGCGCTTTGTGCTGCGTTCGGAAAACAAGCTGGAGCAGCTGCGCGCGGCGCTTCCGGAGTTGCAGGAACAGCTTCCGCAGCTCAAGGTTATCACCGCGAATATTCAGCCGGTGCATATGGCGATCATGGAAGGGGAGAAAGAGATTTTCTTCACCGAACAGCATGCGCTGGCGGAGCGTTTTAACGGCGTGCCGCTGTGGATCCGTCCGCAAAGCTTCTTTCAGACTAACCCCACCGTCGCCAGCGCGCTGTATGCCACCGCGCGCGACTGGGTGCGTGCGTTACAGGTTCATCACATGTGGGATCTGTTCTGCGGCGTCGGCGGCTTTGGCCTGCACTGTGCCACGCCAGACATGCAGCTCACCGGAATTGAGATCTCCGCCGAAGCGATTGCCTGCGCGAAGCAGTCCGCCGCAGAGCTGGGGCTGACGAATCTGCACTTCCAGGCGCTGGACTCGACCCGGTTCGCCACCGGACAGGGCAACGTGCCGGAGCTGGTGCTGGTGAACCCGCCGCGCCGGGGTATCGGCCAGGCGCTCTGCGACTACCTGAGCCAGATGGCGCCGGAGTACATTGTCTACTCCAGCTGTAACGCGCAGACCATGGCGAAGGATATCGCTCATCTACCGGGCTACCGCATTGAACGCGTGCAGCTTTTCGATATGTTCCCGCATACCGCCCATTATGAAGTGCTGACGTTGTTGGTGAAAACGCGCTAATCCTCAACATCGCCCGGTGGCGCTGCGCTTACCGGGCCTACGATCCGGAGTAGGCCGGGTAAGGCGTAGCCGCCACCCGGCTTTGTTTGCTCAACCCAGTAATGCGACTCCCGTCTCTGTTTTAAGCCAGCGTGGCGCTTTCAACTGGTCGGCAAAATAGCCTGTCAGCTCACGTTGTTAACCAAAGCGCAGGCCGGGTAAGGCGAAGCCGTCACCCGGCATAAACCCCGCACAATGTTCAACAAAATGTGAACTCTTCCCCCGCTCGAAATCAGGTAAGCTTACGTCATAACAAATGATTGAAGGCTTACCCATGAAGCAGATCCTGCTGGTAGAAGATGACCACGATATCGCGGCACTCCTGCGTCTTAACCTGGAAGATGAAGGCTATGCCATTACCCACGAGCCCGACGGGGGCAACGCCTTACAGCGTCTTGAAACACAGCCGTGGGACGCGGTGATCCTCGATCTGATGCTGCCGAATGTCGATGGTCTGGAGATTTGCCGCCGTATCCGCCAGATGACCCGCTACCTGCCCATTATCATCATTAGCGCCCGCAGCAGTGAAACTGACCGTATTACCGGCCTGGAAACCGGGGCGGATGATTATCTGGCAAAACCTTTCTCGGTGCAGGAGCTGATTGCCCGCATTAAGGCGCTGTTTCGCCGTCAGCAGGCGATGGGCCAGGCGCAGACGGACGGCATTATTCAGGCGCACGGACTGAATATCGATCCGCTGGCGCGCACCGTGCGCCTTAACGGCCAACACGTCGATCTCACCCCGCGCGAATTTGAACTGCTCTATTTCTTTGCCCGCCATCCCGGAGAGGTCTTTTCGCGGCTGGCACTGCTGGAGCAGGTATGGGGGTATCAGCACGAAGGCTACGAACACACCGTCAATACCCACATTAACCGCCTGCGCATTAAAATAGAGAAAGATGCCGCCGAGCCGGAGATCGTTCGCACCGTCTGGGGCAAAGGCTACAAATTTGCGGAGCAGAATCATGATGCGTCGCTTTAGCCTGAGCCAGCGCCTGACGCTGCTGTTTACGGCGTTACTGCTGCTCTGCGCCACCGTCGCCTGTGCGGTGCAGCTCTACAGTAGCATGCAGTACGGCAATGCGATGGTGCAGCGGCTCTCCGGCGGGCTGGCGCAGCAGATTGTGCAGCGGGAAGCGATTGTGGATGCGCAGGGCAGGGTGGATCGCAGCGCCTTAAAACCGCTGTTCGACCGGCTGATGACCTTTAATCCGAGCGTCGAGCTGTATGTTGTCTCGCCAGATGGCGATATCCTGGCCGATGCCGCCCCGCCAGGGCACATTCAGCGGCAAAAAATTGACCTCGTGCCGATACAGAATTTCCTCAGCGGGACGGTGATGCCGGTGTTTGGCGACGATCCCCGAAGCCAGAATAAGAAAGTCTTCAGCGCCACCCCGCTGCGGCAGGACGGTGAGCTGAAGGGGTATCTGTACATTATTTTGCAGGGGGAGGAGTCCAACGCGCTGGCGGAGATGGCCTGGCACAAAGCGCTCTGGAGTACGGCGCTGTGGTCGATGCTGCTGGTGGCGCTGTTTGGTCTGCTGGCGGGGTTGCTGCTCTGGTACTGGGTGACGCGCCCGGTTAAAGAGCTCACGCTGGACGTGGCCGGGCTGGAGCAGGACAGCATCAGCGCGATTAAGCAGCTGGCGGCCCAGCCGCTTGAGCCTGCCGGCCAGGATGAAGTGGCGATCCTGCGCAATACCTTTATCGAGCTGGCGCGCAAAATCACCTCTCAGTGGGATCGGCTGGCCGACAGCGACCGCCAGCGCCGGGAGTTTATCGCCAACATTTCGCACGACTTACGCACCCCGCTGACGTCGCTGCTGGGTTATCTGGAAACGCTGTCGCTGAAATCCGCAACGCTGTCGCCGCAGGAGCATCAGCAGTACCTCGCTACCGCGCTGCGTCAGGGGCAAAAGGTACGCCATCTGTCGCAGCAGCTGTTCGAGCTGGCGCGTCTTGAGCACGGCGGCATCAAGCCCCAGCGCGAGCGTTTTGCCATGGCTGAACTGATTTCCGACGTGGCGCAAAAGTTTGAACTCGCTGCCCGCACGCGTGAGTTAAATCTGCACATTGACGTCCCGGGTCCGCTGCCGCAGGTGTTGGCCGATGTTTCCATGATTGAACGGGTGGTGACGAATCTGCTGGATAATGCGATACGCCATACCCCAGCAGGTGGAGACATTCGTCTGGCGGTGTGGCAGGAGAACGACCGGTTACAGGTTGAAGTGGCCGACAGCGGAACGGGTGTTGATGCCGCATTACGGGACGATCTGTTCCAGCGTCCGTCAGCGTTAAATCCACAGGCCTCGCGGGAGCACCGGGGCGGGTTAGGGCTGTTAATCGTGAAAAGAATGCTGGAGCTGCACGGCGGGGGGATCAGGCTGATGGAGTCCGTGAGCGGGGCACGGTTCAGGTTCTTTGTGCCGCTTTAAGAAATTGCCGGGTGGCGGCTTCGCCTTACCCGGCCTACAGACCACCCCCGTAGGCCAGGTCACCCGGCAAAAAAGGTTATTGCGGGAACCACTGCTCGCTGATTTTCTGGTATGTGCCGTCAGCTTTGATCGCTTTCAGCGCGCCGTTCAGTTTCTCAAGCAGAGCCTTGTTATCCGGACGCACGGCAATACCGAGGCCAGTGCCGAAATACTGCGGATCGGTCACTTTCTCCGTCGCTGTACCCAGCTGCGGGTTGGTTTTCAGCCACTCATTCACGACCGCGGTGTCGCCAAATACGCCATCAATACGGCCATTTTTCAGGTCGATAATGGCGTTCTGGTAGCTGTCGTAGGCCACGGTTTTCACTTCAGGATGCTTGTCCTGGAGGTATTTCTGGTGCGTGGTGCCGTTCTCCATGCCGATGCGTTTGCCTTTCAGCTCGTCGAAAGATTTATAAGCCCCTTTCTTCGCAATCACCACCGCAGAGTTCGCGTAGTACGGGTCGGTGAACGCGACCTGCTTGCTGCGCTCTGGCGTGATGTCCATGCCGGAGATCACCGCGTCGTACTTTTTAAATTTCAGGGACGGGATCAGGCTGTCAAATGCGTGGTTAGTAAAGGTGCAGTCGGCCTGCATCTGCTTGCACAGCGCTTTCGCCAGGTCGATGTCGAAGCCGACGATCTGGTTGCCGGCATCCAGCGATTCAAACGGCGGATAGGTGGCAGAAACGCCGAAATTGATTTTATCGGCGGCGGATGCGCCAGCGGCGAAGGTTGCGAGGAATGCGGCCAGAACTAACTTTTTCATTGTAATGCTCCCGTCTGTCAATCTTGTCATTATGCGCCGTGTCTGCGGCATGGATGTACAATGCCACTCAATGAATTTATATGCAATAAATATGATTAAATATTATTTAATGCATAAAAAAATGCGGGTAACCCATCAGGTTACCCGCACTACGAAAACAGCTTTATGCATTAAGTCGATTAATTTCTGCGCTCAAACGCCAGCGCCTTACGCTCGATAAGACGCATCATCAGGGTCAGCAGACCGTTGACCACCAGATAGACCAGACCCGCCGCACCGAACACCATCACGTCGTAGGTGCGTCCGTACAGCAGCTGTCCGTGGCCCATCACTTCCATCAGGGTGATGGTGTAGGCCAGAGAGGTACTTTTGAACACCAGCACGACTTCGTTGGAATAGGAAGAGAGGGCGCGCTTAAAGGCATAAGGCAGCAGGATCGCCAGCGTATCCTTCTTGCTCATGCCCAGCGCCCCGCAGGACTGCCACTGGCCTTCCGGGATCGCGCGAATGGCGCCGTAGAACAGCTGCGTGGTATAGGCCGCGCTGTTCAGGGAGAGGGCAATCAGGGCGCAGAGCCATGGCTCAGAGAGCAGATGCCAGATAACCGGATATTCCTGTAACGACGGGAACTGGCCCGGGCCGTAGTAAATCAGGAAGATCTGCACCAGCAGCGGCGTTCCGGTGAAGAGCGTAATGTAGCCACGTACAATCCACACCAGCACCGGCGTTTTCAGCGTCAGGACGATGGTGAAGATCAGCGCCAGGATCAGCGCCACGATGATAGACGCGACGGTCAGCGTCAGGCTGGTGTGCAGCCCTTTCATCAGTTCGGGTAAATAATCCAGCATCAGCCTGGTCTCCGTTCAAAACGCGTTGCGCGCAGATCAATACGCTTCAGAACGTACTGGCTCAGCAACGTGATCACCAGGTAGATAGCCGCCGCGACGATGTACCAGGTAAACGGCTCCTGCGTACGGGTGGCGATACTTTTGGTTTGCAACATCAAATCGTTCACGCTGATCAGGCTCACCAGCGCGGTATCTTTCAGCAGTACCAGCCACTGGTTACCCAGCCCTGGCAGGGCATGACGCCACATCTGCGGCATCACCAGGCGGAAGAAGATCGCCGCTTTCGACAGACCCAGCGCCTGGCCGGATTCCCATTGACCCTGCGGTACCGCTTTCAGCGCGCCGCGCAGCGTTTGTGACGCATAGGCCGAATAGAGCAGGGAGAGCGCAATCACGCCGCACAGGAACGGGCTGACGTCGAAGTTCTCAATCTGCATCTGCACCGGGATCTGCGCAAAGCCGAGATTAATCGTGAAGCCGTCCGACAGCGTTAACAGCAGCTGTGAGGAGCCGAAATAGATAAACAGGACCACCAGAATTTCCGGCAGTCCACGCAGCACAGTCACCAGCGCTGAACCGAGCCATGCGACAGGGCGCCACTTAACGGACTCCCACACCGCAAAGAACATCGCCAGTACGAGGCCGATAATCAGTGCACAAACGGCAAGGCCGACGGTCATCCCGGCGGCGCTTGCTAAAGGAAAAATTTCATTCATCAGGAATTACTTCTGGAACCATTTTTTGTAGATGGTTTCGTAGGTGCCGTCTTTCTTCACTTTTTCCAGCGCAGCGTTGAATTTCTGCTGCAACTCGGTATTGCCCTGACGTACGGCAATACCCAGACCTGTACCGAAGTAGTCTTTATCGGTCACCTTGTCACCCACGGCGGCCAGCTTGTCGTTCGCTTTCAGCCATTCAGTCACAACAGCCGTGTCCCCGAACACCGCATCGATACGACCGTTTTGCAGGTCCAGCTTCGCATTCTGGTAGCTGTCATACGGCACGGTGGTGATTTCCGGATGCTTATCCATGATGAATTTCTGGTGCGTGGTGCCGTTCTGCACGCCGACTTTCTTGCCTTTCAGCAGGTCAACGGAGGCGTATTTACCTTTCTGACCGATGAACAGGGCCGAGTTGTCATAATAAGGGGTGGTGAACAGAACCTGCTTTTCACGCTCCGGAGTGATGTCCATTCCGGCCATTACGGCGTCGATACGGCGGAACTTCAGGCTTGGGATCAGGCTGTCGAACGCCTGGTTGCTAAAGGTACAGGTCGCGTCGATTTCTTTACACAGGGCGTTTGCCAGGTCCACGTCGAAGCCAACAATCTTGTTGTTCGCATCAATGGATTCAAACGGAGGGTAGGACGCTTCAGTGGCGAAACGGATGGTCTGGGCTGCGGTAGCGGAAAGGCTGACGCTAGCAAGCAGCGCGGCAATCAATACTTTTTTCATTATAATTTCCCTAACACATTAGTGTGATAAGTAGTTTTTGAAGGCATCGGTTTGCGGGTTAGTGAAGCAGCTCGCGTCACCCTGCTCAACGATATACCCGTTTTCCATATAGACCACGCGGCTGGCGGTTTTGCGCGCCACTTCCACCTCGTGGGTCACGATGACCTGGGTAATGTTGGTTTCCGCCAGCTCACGAATAATGCTCACGATCTGGGCGGTAATTTCCGGGTCCAGCGCCGCGGTTGGCTCGTCAAACAGCAGCACCGCCGGCTCCATCATCAGCGCACGGGCGATCGCCACACGCTGTTGCTGACCACCAGAGAGGTGTAAAGGATACCGGTCGCTGTACGGTTTCAGACGCAGACGTTCGAGCAGCTTTTCCGCACGCGCCATCGCCTGGTCTTTGCTTAAGCCAAGCACGCGGCACGGGGCTTCAATCAGGTTTTGCACCACCGTCAGATGCGGCCAGAGATTGTATTGCTGGAAAACCATGCCCACGTTTTGACGCAGTTCACGAATCGCTTTATCAGTCGGGGTTTTCGCGAAGTCAAAATGGTTACCGGCGATGGCCAGCGTCCCCGAACGGGGCATTTCAAGCAGATTAAGAACACGCAGAAGGGAGCTTTTTCCCGCGCCGCTTGGGCCGAGCAAAACCAGCGTTTCGCCCTCCGGGCAACTCAGCGTAATGTCGAACAGCGCCTGGTGTGCGCCGTAGAAGCAGTTAATGCCGTTTAGTTTAATACTCATCGGGGCAGTCTTTACTCATCCAGGCAATCTATAGCAATTGAGGCCGCAGATAGTACCGTTGACAGAATAGTTATGCAATATTTCTGCGTTAAAAGTTAAATATAACCCGTGTTTCCTCTTAAACATAGCACAAAATAGCGACGGGAATGGGGGGCGAGTATAAATGTCGGCATTCCGCAGGAAATGCCGGACATTTTACGGGGTTAACGTTTATTTAACGGAGGCGTTAGCGGTTCTCAATCGACTGGCGAAGGGTGCCCGCCGGGGCATGAACGCTGCCGCCAATGTAGCGCACATCGTCTATTGCCCAGCACTGGCCTTCACGGATCATCAGCACCTCATCCTGCCATGTTTGCGTCCCCTGGGTGAGCTTCACGCGCAGGGGAATATTGCGTGCGTCGGTATTCGGTATGGTGGACGCGCTGGCAACGTCGGCGCTGTCCGGCAGCGTGGCGCGGCTGGAGAACGGATCGGATGACAGCAGGGCGTTGTGCTGCGGATCGCGCGAAGCGTCGGTGAGCAGTTTCGCCAGATTATCGCTCAGGTACGGGCGCAGGGCGGTCAGGTCATTACCGTGATGCTGAATACGGTAATCATAAAATTGTTGCGCCACGGCATCCGGGCCACCCTCAATACAAGGGCCGCTGCGGGTTCCGATATCCTTAAAGGCTGGCGTGACCGGCGTTGTGCAGGCGCTGAGCACCAGCGCGCATGGCACTAAAAGCGTTAAAGCAGAGTAGCGCATGTTGATTTCCTTATTTATTAACTATCCTTTCAATCATAGCGTAACGAACCGATAATGCTGTCGCTAACGCATTGAACGCTAAAGAAGGAGAGAAAGTATGCAATTTTCAACAACGCCAACCCTGGAAGGTCAACCGATTACCGAGTACTGCGGCGTGGTCACCGGTGAGGCGATTCTCGGCGCCAACATTTTCCGCGATTTCTTTGCCGGCATTCGGGATATCGTCGGGGGTCGTTCCGGCGCGTACGAGAAAGAGCTGCGTAAGGCGCGCGAGATTGCGTTTAAGGAGCTGGGCGAGCAGGCCAAAGCGCTGGGCGCGGATGCGGTGGTGGGCATTGATATCGACTACGAAACGGTCGGGAAAGATGCCAGCATGCTGATGGTGAGCGTAAGCGGTACGGCGGTGAAAACCCGTCGATGAAGCGTTCGCTCTCAACCCTCCTGCTGGCGATGTTGCTGGCAGGATGCGCCTCGGAAGAGGGCATTGTTGATAAAGGCGCGTACGAGCTGGATACGCGCCATCAGGCGCAGGCGGCCTACCCGCGTATAAAGGTGCTGGTTATTCACTACACCGCCGATGATTTCGACACTTCGCTTGCGACCCTGACCGATAAAAACGTCAGCTCTCACTATCTCATCCCCGCAAAGCCGCCAGCTCCGCAGGGCAAACCGCGTATCTGGCAGCTGGTCCCGGAGAGCGAACTGGCCTGGCATGCGGGCATCAGCTTCTGGCGTGGCACCAACCGCATAAATGATACCTCCGTCGGCATTGAGCTGGAAAACCGCGGCTGGCGGAAAACCGGTGACGTGAAAACCTTTACCCCCTTCGAACCGGGGCAAATTGCGGCGCTGATCCCGCTTGCCAGAGACATCATCGCCCGCTACGACATTAAACCGCAGAACGTGGTGGCACACTCGGATATCGCCCCGCAGCGTAAAGACGATCCTGGGCCACTGTTTCCTTGGCGCGAACTGGCGCAGCAGGGTATCGGAGCCTGGCCCGATCCGGGGCGCGTGAATTTTTATATCAACGGGCGACCACATTATCAGCAGGTTGATACCGCAGCACTGCTCGATTTGCTGGCGCGCTACGGTTACGAGGTGCCAGAAAACAGTACGCCCGAACAGCAAAAACGCATCATCATGGTTTTCCAGATGCATTTCCGTCCGCAGTTATGGAATGGCGTAGCGGATGTGGAAACCATGGCGATTGCCGAAGCACTTTTAGAGAAATACGGACAGGGGTAAACCTTCGGATTACCCCCGAATAAGTATATTTTCGTAAGTTCCTATCAGATTAATCCTAAGTACAAACTCATTTCATTTTTAGTTAATTGACTTAAAATTATCCCGATTTAAGATGGACACATAGCGCGCTAAGTAATTTGGCGAATTAATAAAAAGCTTCACTCTTTTTTTGTTTATTCTTGACGTTTTCATCAGGAAAAATATTTATGGCTCGGTAACAACACCGTGGCCATGCTTTTTAAAAATCACATCTTAAATCGGGTATAACAATGTTAAGCATCTATGGAAAAAAATTACGTCCGCAACATGAAATGGAAAAGATCATTTCTGCAACCTCAGGCGTTGAAGAAAGAACGTTAAAAAAATGGCAGAAAATTTCCACCTCTGATTCCGGCTATATTCATATTATCGTCAGCGGTGAAGTCGAATTTCGACGTGAATCTGACGAACTGTGCATGTTCACCGTCACCGGGCAATGCATTTTCGGCCTGTCGTCAATGTATTACAACGCCACCCATATGTACGGCCTTGTTCGGACGAATACGGTTGTTCGCTCGATCAAGAAAGAGGTCTTCGCCCAGCTGATGACCGAAAAAAATCTGTGGCCAGAACTGACCAAAGTCCTTTCCTGGTGCATCTGCATGCTGAGCAAACGTGATGATGTTCTGGTTGCCCGCAGTGCGTATTCCGTTGTCCGCGAATTTTTATATGAGATTAACGACCTGATTGTTCAACAACAGCGTGATATTAACGTTTATGATTACATTCAGGAATACACTAACCTGGCACGTAGCACTATTATTAAAATCCTCTCCGAACTGAAAAAGGGTCAATATATTGTGGTGGAAAAAGGTCGACTGCTTAACCTTACCGCACTGCCTGAAAAATATTAATACCTGCTCCCGCCGTCTCCTTTTTCACTGAAAGGAGAACGGCTATTTCCACTGTTTTTTACACTGGCTTGTGAATTATCCTGCGTTTCGTCAACCGGCGGCTCGGGAATTTTTCCTTGAGAATAATCCTGCTCCTGCTCTTTTAGCGCCTGCTTAAATAATTCCGTTAATGATGACTCTTCACTGCCCGTGCTGGCGGGAGCGTTATCGTGCTCATGCGCTTCGGTCCCGGGTAAGGTATCCCGCGAGGCGTCGTGTGGCACCGCGCCGTCGGGCGCCTGCTGCCAGTCGCCATCATCACTGTTGATCGGCAGATCCTGCATCGATGGAACATCAACTGGCACTGGCGCAGCTTTAGGCTGCGGATGCGGGAACGGTTTACTCACGTACACGTAATGCATATCCGAAAGCTGCGTTTCCGGTTTCGCAACGCTGGCGTTGACCGGTTCAGGCGCCGGGTGGCGTAGGTTCCAGTAGACGTGCATATACAGGCCGACAACCAGCATGGCGCAAAGCCCGACCAGCCATAACACTGTTTTGCCGAATACGTTTTTAAGGCTGGGGAGACGGTACGAAAACCAGACCGCTTCCCCGGTTGTATAGCTGCGCTGGGCCGCAAGACAGATGGTCGACATTAGGCTTTCTTCTCCTGCATTTTCGCGTCCGGGGTGGTGCGGGTGGTCTGAATCAGTACGCCCGGCGTGCTGTTGGTCACGCGCATCAGCTGCATCAGCGTATCTTCACCGGGGATAACTGAAATGAACAAAAGGACGTTACTGAGTGTACTCATTGCGGGAGCCTGCGTGGCGCCACTCATGGCTCAGGCTGCTAACCTGAAGGAGACCAGCAGTGAGCCGTACACCATCAAAGCCAGCGATCTGGCGAAGAAAGAGAAGGAACTGACGGACTTCCCGCTGATGGCTTCGGTTAAAGAGACCATCCAGACGCTGGATAACGCGCAGGTCGAACTGATTGAACCAGGCCGGGCGGCGAACCCGGACAACGTTAAGCGCGTTGAAGGGATTGTGAAAGCCAGCGACTGGGAATATCTCTTCCCGCTGCGCGCGCAGGCCTATACCTACAGCAACTTCCTGAAGGCCGTGGGTAAATTCCCGGCGCTGTGTAAGACCTACAATGACGGTCGTGACAGCGACGCCATCTGCCGCAAAGAGCTGGCCACCATGTTTGCCCACTTTGCCCAGGAGACCGGCGGCCACGAAAGCTGGCGTCCGGAAGCCGAATGGCGTCAGGCGCTGGTCCACGTACGTGAAATGGGCTGGAGCGAAGGGCAGAAGGGCGGTTATAACGGCGAATGTAACCCGGACGTCTGGCAGGGGCAGACCTGGCCTTGCGGTAAAGATAAAGACGGCGATTTCCTGAGCTACTTCGGTCGTGGTGCGAAACAGTTGTCCTACAATTACAACTACGGTCCATTCTCTGAAGCGATGTACGGCGACGTGCGTACGCTGCTTGACAAACCTGAGCTGGTGGCGGACACCTGGCTGAACCTGGCGAGTGCGATCTTCTTCTTCGCCTATCCGCAGCCGCCAAAACCAAGCATGTTGCAGGTGATCGACGGTACATGGCAGCCGAACGATCACGATAAAGCCAACGGTCTGGTTCCGGGCTTTGGTGTGACCACCCAGATCATCAACGGCGGCGTTGAGTGCGGCGGCCCGACTGAAATTGCGCAGTCTCAAAACCGTATCAAGTATTACAAAGAGTTCGCGAACTACCTGAAAGTGCCTGTTCCGGCGAACGAAGTGTTGGGTTGCGCTAACATGAAGCAGTTCGACGAAGGTGGCGCAGGCGCCCAGAAGATTTACTGGGAACAGGACTGGGGATGGAGCGCGGATACCCCGGACGGCAAAACCTACTCTTGCCAGCTGGTGGGTTACCAGACCCCGTTCAGCGCATTTAAAGACGGTGACTACAGCAAGTGCGTGCAGCACTTCTTTAACGTGAAAATTGTTAACGACGAGGGTTCTTCCGAGACCCCGGACGAAACGCCGGTCACGCCAACACCGACGCCATCCGACGATGAAACGCCGGCACCAACCCCAACGCCGGATGAAACGCCGGTTGTGGTGAACCACGCGCCGGTTGCGCAGATTGCCGGTCCGATCGGTGCAGTGGAAGCGGGTGCGCAGGTTTCTCTGAGCGCCGAAGGCTCTACCGATCCAGATGGTAACACGCTGACGTATACCTGGCGTTCCCAGGATGGTCAGACTGTTACCGGTCAGGACAAAGCGGTTGTGACCTTTACAGCGCCAGAGTCTGCGACGGCGCAGCAGTATGAAGTGAGCCTGACCGTCAGCGATGGCGAACTGAGCAGCACCACGTCTTACCTGCTGAACGTGAAAGCGAAAGCGGCAACGCCATCCGGAGAAGATACGTCTTACCCGGCATGGAGCGCGAATAGCAAGTACAACGCCGGTGATATCGTGAACAACCACGGTAAACTGTTCCAGTGCAAACCGTTCCCGTACAGCGGCTGGTGTAACAATGCGCCGACGTACTATGAACCTGGCGCAGGTCTGGCATGGGCTGAAGCCTGGACGGCATTATAAACAGCAAACGGCAACCCCCAGGGTTGCCGTTTTAGTGTCTGCTCTTTCCCCTCACCCTAACACTCTCCCCAGGGGGGCGAGGGGACAGTACGGTGCAGTTGTAGGCCCGGTAAGGCGCAGCCGCCACCGGGCAAAAGGCTAACGATGAAGTTTCCCGTGATCCCGTAACCACGCCGCCGTACGCACTATCCCTTCATCCAGCGATACAATCGGTTTATATCCCAGCTCGTTCTCCGCCCGCGAAATATCCAGCGTAAAATCAAAGTTGAGCTTCGACACACCGTAATGCGTCAGCGCAGGCTCTTTCGCCGATTTACTGCCAAAGCGCTCCATGCTGCGGGCAATCATGTCCAGCATCGGGTAAGGAACAGAACGGATCCGGCAGTCGATTTTTAACTCGTCAATCAGCCTTTGCACAATGCTGCGCAGGGTACAGGGTTCGCCGTTGGTGATGTTGTACGCGCGGCCCGACACCAGCTTATCGCATTCCGGCTGGCTCGCCAGCCACATGGCGTGAACGGCATTTTCGTAATAGGTCATGTCCACCAGCGCATCGCCGCCGCGCGGTAACAGCACGCTGCCGTAGTGGTGCATCATCTGGGCCAGTCGCGGGATAAAGACTTTGTCGTGCGGCCCAAACAGGCTCTGCGGACGCAGCACGGTAAAGCGGGTGTGCGGGTTTGACTGGGCCAGCAGGTCGATCACCTCTTCGCCCGCCGCTTTGCTGCGGGCAAACTCACAGGCGAAGCGCGCCGGGCGGAAATCTTCCTGAATATCACGATGGTGGTGATAGTCGAAATAGAGCGACGGGGAGGAGATATGAATAAAGTTACGCACGCCCCAGGCGACGGCCCATTCGCCCAGACGACGCGTGGCGCGCACGTTGGCGAGATCAAAGGCTTCCTGGGTACCCCACGGAGAGGTAAAACTGGAGCAGTGCCACAGCGTATCGATACCGGCGAGCATCACCTTGGCCTGAGAGGAGACCAGCTCCGTCAGATCGGCATGGACAAATTCAGCGCCCATTTTTTGCAGGAGCTTACCCATCGCCTCATTGCGACCGGTGGCCCTCACGCTGATGCCTTTGTTGCGCAGAAACTCGACCGCATTTCGGCCTAAGCCGCTGGTCGCCCCGGTAACCAGTACCTTCATAACAATCCACTGTGTTGAAAAGAATTTCGTGCGCATTCTTTCGTGAATTACGATGTGTTGCAATGGGAAAGGTGAAAGATTAAGAGTTTTATTTAGTTATTTTCCCGCTTTTGTTCTGCCAGTTGCGCTATCCGTTTCGCCATTCCGCGGAAGATAAACAGGTGTGCCGGGATCATCAGCAACCAGTAAAACAGACCCGGCATTCCGTGCGGATGCCACCATGCCCGAACGTCCAGTTCACGATGGTCGCCGTTGTCCTTGAGGGTGAAGCAGAGCCGCCCCAGCCCCGGCGCCTTCATGCCAAACAGCAGCGCCAGCTGTTTTTCAGGCTCAACAATAATCACTTTCCAGCTGTCGACGGTATCGCCCACCTTCAGCCAGGGATGGGCAGGGCGGCCTTTTGCCAGCCGGTGACCGACCAGCAGATCCAGCGCGCCGCGCGTTTGCCACAGAATATTGCCGAAGAAATAGCGCTCTTTGCCACCGATCTGATTCACCACTTCCCACAGCGCTGCCAGGCTGGCCGTGGTTTTTACCGTACAGCCCGCCTGTTTCGGATAATAGCCGTACTCGGGCCGCCAGCGGGCAAACGCCTGCGCGTCATAGCCCCAGTCGCTGGAGTTCACCAGCTTCTCTTCTTCTTTCAGCGTATTGCGCACCGCGTCGTCAAAGCGGATGAGTTCCTGGGGAATTAAGGCGCGCAGCGCGCGATCGTCCGCCAGCAGATCGTGCTTCAGCCCCTGGATAAGCGCTTTGGCGGTCGTCGGCGGCACGGAGGTGATCACATTCAAAAACCACACCGATATCCAGCGGGTCGGGAAGGGGATGGGGATCAGCCAGCGGTGGCGGCCACTCACCCGCATAAAATGTTCGAACTGCGCCTGATAGCTCAACACTTCCGGACCTGCCGCCTCCAGCACGCGATGCTGCTCCGCCGGGTGATCCAGCAATGCCACCAGATAATGGAGTAAATTCTCCAGCGCAATGGGCGTGGTGCGCGAGCGTACCCAGCGCGGCGGCGTCAGCACAGGCAGGTTGTAGACCATATCGCGCATCACTTCGAACGCGGCGGAACCCGCGCCGACGATGATCCCTGCCCTCAGTTCGGTAACGGGGATACGGGCGCTCCGCAGCGTTTCTGCCGTCAGCTGTCGGGCGCGCAGATGGTCTGACTGCTCGTGCTCAGGCGCCTGGAGCGAGCTTAAAAAAATCACCTGCTTCACCGGCGTTTGCAGCAGCGCATCACGAACGTTCATCGCCACCTGACGCTCGTGGGCGATAAAATCGCCGCCTTCGCCCATGCTGTGGACAAGGTAGTAAAGTGTATCGACCCCTTCCAGCAGCGCAGGAAGCGCTTTCGGCCAGCTAAGGTCAACGTTGTGACACGTCACGCCAGGCAAATGTAGCTTTAGCAGGCGTTCCGTGTTACGTGCCGCTGCCAGCACCTGGTGCCCCTGCTGGCTTAACGCAGTGGTCAGATGCTGACCGATATACCCGCTGGCGCCGAGCACCAGAATACGTTGCGGCACGGTATGCTCCTTAACGCTGTAAAAACGCCTGCCAGTGTTTCACCACCTCGGTCAGCTGCTCGCGGTTAACGTCAAGGTGCATCACCAGCCGCACGACCGGGGAGGCGTTAATCAGCACGCCTCGGGCTTTCATAAAGTCGCCCAGCGCGGCAGCATGCTCATCGCCGACGCGGACAAACAGCATGTTGGTGTCGTGACGCATGACATCTGCGCCGATTTCACGCAGCTGCGCTGCCATCCACGCCGCATTGTCGTGATCGTCTTTCAGGCGTGACACGTTATTTTTCAGGGCGTACAGTCCGGCAGCCGCCAGAATACCCGCCTGACGCATCCCGCCGCCGGTCATTTTGCGCCAGCGGTTGGCGCGCCTGATGTAGTCCGCGCTGCCAACCAGCAGAGAACCTACCGGCGTACCCAGCCCTTTAGAGAGGCAAATGGTGAACGAGTCGCAATATTGGGTGATCGCTTTCAGCTCGCAGCCGTACTCCACCACGGCGTTGAAGATACGTGCGCCGTCAACGTGCAGGCCGAGCTTACGCTCGCGGGTAAAGTCCCATGCCGCTTTCAGGTATTCGCGCGGCAGGACTTTACCGTTATGGGTGTTTTCGAGGCTCAGCAGTTTAGTGCGGGCGAAGTGAATATCGTCGGCTTTGATTTTCGCCGCGACTTTGTCCAGCGGCAGGGAGCCGTCCGGCGCGGCGTCAATCGGCTGCGGCTGGATGCTGCCAAGCACCGCCGCACCGCCGGCTTCGTACAGGTAGTTATGCGCCCCCTGGCCGACGATATACTCCTCGCCGCGCTCGCAGTGGCTGAGCAGCGCCACCAGGTTAGCCTGCGTGCCGGTGGGCAGGAACAGGACAGCCTCTTTACCGCTCAGCTCTGCCGCATAGCGCTGGAGTTCGTTGACCGTCGGGTCATCGCCGTAGACGTCGTCCCCGACCGGGGCGGCCATCATCTCTTCGAGCATGGCGCGGCCCGGACGGGTAACGGTATCACTACGTAAATCAATCATTTCACATCCCTTTAATTTAAGAGGTCTTGTGAAATGTTTTACCTGAGCCAGTTGGTTTTTGCCAGTTCGATCACTTCGTCACCGCGCCCGCTGATGATGGCGCGCAGCATGTAGAGGCTAAAACCTTTGGCCTGTTCCAGCTTGATCTGAGGCGGGATCGCCAGCTCTTCTTTGGCGACCACCACATCCACCAGCACCGGGCCGTCGATGGCGAAGGCGCGTTGCAGGGCGTCGTCCACCTCTGAGGCTTTCTCCACCCGAATACCGGTGATACCGCAGGCTTCGGCGATGCGGGCGAAGTTGGTGTCGTGCAGTTCGGTGCCGTCCGTGAGGTAGCCTCCGGCCTTCATCTCCATCGCCACGAAGCCCAGAACGCTGTTGTTAAAGACCACGATTTTGAGCGGAAGCTTCATCTGCGCCACCGACAGGAAATCCCCCATCAGCATACTGAACCCGCCGTCGCCGCACATCGCCACCACCTGACGTTCCGGTGCCGTCGCCTTTGCGCCCAGCGCCTGCGGCATGGCGTTGGCCATTGAGCCATGGTTGAACGACCCAAGCAGGCGACGTTTGCCGTTCATTTTCAGATAGCGCGCGGCCCAGACGGTGGGCGTTCCTACGTCGCAGGTGAAGATGGCATCGTCGTCGGCGAAGTGGCTGATCTGCTGCGCCAGATACTGCGGGTGGATCGCTTTTTCGCTCGGTTTGGCGAGATCGTCCAGCCCCTTGCGCGCATCGCGATAATCGCTCAGGGCTTTATCGAGGAATTTGCGGTCCGTTTTTTCTTCCAGTAGCGGCAGCAGGGCGGCGAGGGTGGATTTGATATCGCCGATAAGCGCCATATCCACCTTGCTGTGCGCGCCGATGCTGCCGGGATTAATGTCGATCTGGATAATTTTGGCATCCGTCGGGTAGAACGCGCGGTACGGGAACTGGGTGCCGAGCAGGATCAGCGTGTCGGCGTTCATCATGGTGTGGAAGCCGCTGGAAAAACCGATCAGCCCGGTCATGCCGACATCGTACGGGTTATCGTATTCAACGTGCTCTTTCCCGCGCAGGGCGTGCACAACTGGCGCCTTCAGCTTACCGGCAAATTCCACCAGCTCTTTATGCGCGCCGGCGCAGCCGCTGCCGCACATCAGGGCGATATTGCTGGAGTATCGCAGCAGCTGTGCCAGCTTTTTCAGCTCTTCTTCGGCAGGGGTAATGGTTGGCTGGGGCGCAGAGTACCAGTGGGTGGTGGCGGTTTCAGGTGCGGCCTTCAGCGCCACGTCCCCCGGCAGCACAACCACCGAAACCCCGCGATTCAGGATCGCCTTACGCATGGCTATCGCCAGCACCTGTGGGATCTGCTCCGGCGATGAGACCAGCTCGCAATAGTGGCTGCATTCACGGAACAGGTCCTGCGGATGCGTCTCCTGAAAATAGCCGCTACCGATTTCAGATGACGGAATGTGAGCCGCAATCGCCAGCACCGGAACATGGTTGCGGTGACAGTCGAACAGACCGTTGATGAGGTGCAGGTTTCCCGGTCCGCAGGAACCTGCACAGACGGCGAGTTCACCCGTAAGCTGCGCTTCGGCACCGGCGGCAAAGGCGGCGACTTCTTCATGGCGGGTGGGCATCCACTCAATAGTTTTCATCTTGTTAAGGCTATCGCTGAGTCCGTTCAGAGAATCGCCAGTGACGCCCCAGATACGCTTTACGCCAGCCTGCTCAAGGGTTTTCGCTATGTATGCAGCCACGGTTTGTTTCATGGTTGTCCGTCTCCTTTATGTGATATCGCTTACAAGCTTAGAAGAAAGTCGCTGTATTGCCTGCTCAGTATTCCTTAAGTACAGGTGGTTTTTCTGCGCGACGCGCCGCCAGCGGGCTGAGGTTGGGGCGGGCGGAAGCGGGTTTGCAGACCCTTTTTTCCTGATGATGCATAAGTTATTGATTTTATATGGTTGGGCTGATGGGGAATAAAAAAGGGTCTGGAGGAAGTTTTTGAGGTATTGGTTTATCAGACAAAGGGATAGGTGTAGATTGTTTCAGTTCACTGCCGTGCAGGCAGCTTAGAAATCTACCCGCACGAAAGAAGAGTCTATCGTCAAGTTCACTGCCGTGCAGGCAGCTTAGAAAATCAGCATAATCACCACCGATCAGATTGTAAGGTTCACTGCCGTGCAGGCAGCTTAGAAAACAGTGAAAGATGGCGCTGTTAAACGCTACAGGTTCACTGCCGTGCAGGCAGCTTAGAAATTTGGCCACGCGGTTTGCCTCCGCCAGCACCTGGTTCACTGCCGTGCAGGCAGCTTAGAAACTGCTTACGCGCGGATACCGCCTGGGCGTCATGTTCACTGCCGTGCAGGCAGCTTAGAAACAGGTCTTGTTAATGATGCTGTAGCCCATCTGAGTTCACTGCCGGGCAGGCAGCTTAGAAATGGCTGTCGGTGTACGAGTTGGCATCGATAAGGTTCACTGCCGTGCAGGCAGCTTAGAAATTTCCCGATATTCCTCAGCGATCCGCTGCGCCGTTCACTGCCGTACAGGCAGTAGGCACAATGTAGGCCGGGTAAACGTAGTGCCACCCGGCAAAAAGCCCGGTGGCGCTGACGCTTACCGGGCCTACAGGGTTCCAAAGGCAAAAGCGCTGGCCTGCACGGGCAAAAAGCCCGGTGGCGCTGACGCTTACCGGGCCTACAGGGGTTACAAAGGCATATGCGCTGGCCTGCATGGGCAAAAAGCCCGGTGGCGCTGACGCTTACCGGGCCTACAGGAGTTTCAAAGGCAAATGAGCTGGCCTGCACGGACAAAAAAGCCCGGTGGCGCTGATGCTTACCGGGCCTACAGGTGAACCACGACAGATTATGCGAGCACAAGATCGCCCTGCGGATGGCACGAACATGCCAGCACATAGCCCTCCGCGATTTCCGCGTCGGTCAGCGTCATGGTGCTGGTGACCGTGTACTCACCGGAAACCACTTTGGTCTTACAGCAACCGCACACCCCGGCGCGACAGGCCGCTGCCACCGGTACGTTGTTGCTTTCCAGCGCTTCAAGCAGCGTGGTGCCCACGCGGCCAAAGAAGGTCTGCGCCGGTTGCAGCTTCGTGAACTTCATCCCGCTGGTCGCCGCTTCCGCTACAGGCGTGAAGAACTGCTCTTTGAAGAAGCGGGTCACGCCGAGCGCTTTCACTTCTTTCTCCACGATCTCCATGTACGGCGCCGGGCCGCAGGTCATCACGATGCGGTTCGCAATATCCGGCACGCTTTGCAGCAGCTCGCGGCTCAGGCGCCCCGCGACAAAACCGTGCGTCGCGTTGTGCTCGGCCACCAGCGTCACCGGATAGTTGCGCCATTCTTCGGCAAAAATCACATCTTCCGGGGAACGAACGCTGAAAATCACCTGCACGTTGGCCTGAGGTCGGTATTTCGCCAGCCAGCGACGCATCGACATAATCGGCGTCACGCCACAACCCGCCGCCAGCAGCAGGAATTTATCTTCCGTCTTGTCGTCACAGGTAAACTCGCCCTGCGCGTCAGACAGCCAGATGTAATCCCCGCGCTTCACGTCCCGGGTCAGCCACTCGGATCCTGCGCCGTCATCAATACGACGAACGGTGAGCGTAATGTACTCGCTCACCCCCGGCGTGGAGGAGATCGTGTAGGCGCGCAGAGTATCCGCCGAATTACGCACGCTCACCAGCGCATACTGGCCCGCGCGGTACGGATAATAGTCATGGCACAGCAGCGACAGCGTCCACACATCCGGCGTCTCCTGATGGATGTGATGAACCTGCATCCGCCACGGACATTGTGAGGTTGGCATGGTCATGAGTTACTCCTTACGCGCTCAGCAGTTGCTTCATATCATCTTCAACGTTGGTCACAGAACGCAGACCAAATTTCTCGTTCAGGATGGCCAGCAGGTCCGGCGTCAGGAAGCCTGGCGCGGTCGGCCCGGTGACGATGTTGGTCACGCCGAGAGAGAGCAGAGTCAACAGGATAACGATCGCTTTCTGCTCGAACCAGGAGAGCACCAGCGACAGCGGCAGATCGTTCACGCCGCAGCCCAGTTTCTCTGCCAACGTGACCGCCAGAATGATGGCTGAATATGCATCGTTACACTGACCCGCATCCACCAGGCGCGGCAGACCTTCGATGTTGCCGAAGTCCAGCTTGTTGAAACGGTACTTACCGCAGGCCAGGGTCAGGATCAGACAGTCTTCCGGTACGCGGGTGGCGAAATCGGTGAAGTAGTTACGTTCCCCGCGCGCGCCGTCACAGCCGCCGATCAGGAAGATGTGACGCAGTTTTTCACGGCTGACGAGGTCAATCAGGGAATCCGCCGCACCCAGCAGGGTTTCACGACCAAAACCGACGGTGATGAGGTGCGGAATTTCGCTGTACGGGAAGCCTGCCATCTGCTGCGCCTGAGCGATAACCGGACCGAAATCGTCGCCTTCAAGGTGGCTCACGCCCGGCCAGCCGACGATGCTGCGGGTCCAGATACGGTCGTCATACGCGCCGACGGTCGGGTCGATGATGCAGTTAGAGGTCATGACGATTGGGCCAGGGAAGCGGGCAAACTCCACCTGCTGGTTCTGCCAGCCGCTGCCGTAGTTACCGATCAGATGCTTAAATTTACGCAGCTCCGGGTAGCCGTGCGCGGGCAGCATTTCGCCGTGGGTATAAACGTTAACGCCGGTGCCTTCGGTCTGCTTCAGCAGGTTGTAGAGATCTTTCAGGTCATGACCGGAGATCAGGATGCATTTGCCTTCGGTCGCTTTGACGTTGACCTGCGTTGGCGTTGGGTGGCCGTAGGTGCTGGTTTCACCGGCATCCAGAATGCTCATCACTTTGAAGTTCATCTGGCCGATTTCCATCGAGCATTCCAGCAGGGCGTTCATATCGGAAGGCCAGGTGCCCAGCCAGGCCATGATTTTGTGGTACTGGGCGTAAATAGCGTTGTCGTACTGGCCGAGTACGTGCGCGTGTTCCATATAGGCCGCAGCACCTTTCAGACCGTACAGGCACAGCAGGCGCAGGCCGAGGATGTTTTCGCCAATCGCCGCTTTGTCTTTATTGGGAGTAAATTCTGCGGCCTGACGCTGTAGCTCGCCCAGGTCGTCGCTCACCAGCTGTAGCTCCGCCATCGGGTTGTCCACGCGGGCGCTGGCGTCGGCATTCATGCACTGCGCTTTCAGGGCTTCACGCAGGGCAATCGCTTCGCGGGCATAGCCCACAATGCGTGGAGAATCGAAGTTAACGTTGGTCAGCGTGGAGAAAAATGCGCGCGGCGCAAAGCTGTCGACATAGTGATCAACAATGCCATATTCACGGGCTTTGAAGGCCCAGGCGGACAAGCCTTGCAGCGCCGCAATCAGCAGATCCTGGAGATCGGACGTTTCTGCGGTTTTGCCGCACATACCCTGCGCGTAAGAGCAGCCGTTGCCTGCTGGGGTACGGATGGTTTGTTCACATTGCACACAAAACATAATCACACCTGTTAAAGTTATATTTGAGATACATGTTTAAGGTTATGCCTGTGCCACAACGGAGAAAAGTGCTTTCTTATACTAAGTGGAGGGTTATTGATTTAGCGCAATTTTGGCGGCAGGTTCACTACCGCCAAAGCAGTATCAGGCTGAGAAGAACGCCATCAGAATGGGGACCAGCAGGCTCAGAATAAAGCCGTGTACGATGGCGGCAGGAACCATCTCCAGTCCTCCCGAGCGCTGTAACACCGGCAGGGTAAAGTCCATTGAGGTGGCCCCGCACAGGCCCAGCGCGGTAGAGCGGCTGCGGCGTACCAGGCCGGGGATCAGCATGATGGCTATCAGCTCGCGCGCCAGATCGTTAAAGAAGGCGGCGCTGCCGATCACCGGACCAAACGATTCGGTCAGCAGAATACCGGAGAGCGAATACCAGCCGAAACCGGACGCCATCGCCAGGCTGGTTTTCAGCGGCAGATCGAGAATAAAGGCGTTAATCACTCCCCCCGCCAGTGAGCTGGCCACAACGATAACGGCAACCATCATGCCCCGGCGGTTAAGGACAATCTGTTTCAGCGTCATGCCATTATTTCGCAGCTGAATACCAATCAGGAAGAGCAGGAAAATAAGCGTATATTCGCTGGCTTCCGTTGCGTGCTGTAAAAATGCCCAGCCGGTCAGACCCAGTAAAAAACCGAGTACCACCACGCCGCACAGTTTTAATGATTCCAGCGCCATCGCAATACGGGAGGGAAGCTTTTCCTGATGGTGGTGATTTTTCCAGGGAATAGTGCGTTCCAGCCAGAACAGCGCAGCAATATTGCACAGCAGAATAACCACTACCGTAACCGCAGAATAATGCAGGATGGAAAGCAAGTTCGTCGCCAGATTATCCAGGAAGGCCAGGCTGATCCCCATAAAGAACAGAATGACGTAAACAATCCAGCTGAGAAAACGATTAATAAGCTTTAAGGCCGATTCATGACGCAGCGGAATAAGGTAGCCCAAAATCAGGGGCAGAAGAATGATGAGGAGTCCTGAGAACATGAACAGCCGGTCCTTTTGAGTATCAGTTAAGCGCCAGAGACACTACCCAATAAAGGCTGTGAGGTAAAGCTACAAAAAAAGCCGGGTGGCGGCTACGCCTTACCCGGCCTACAAAGTGCACACTAACGTAGGTCGGGTAAGCTTTAGCGCCACCCGACATTACAGACCGCACTTAATTAATCGCGTTTTTCCAGCAGGGTGCGATACAGCACGCCGCCCAGAATACCGCCGATAATAGGCATCACCCAGAACAGCCACAGCTGTTCAAGCGCCCAGCCGCCCTGGAAAATAGCCACCGCGGTGCTGCGCGCCGGGTTAACGGAGGTGTTGGTCACCGGAATGGAGATGAGGTGGATCAGCGTCAACGCCAGACCAATAGCGATGGGGGCAAAACCCGCAGGCGCGTATTTGTCCGTTGCGCCGTGGATCACCAACAGGAAGCCTGCGGTGAGCACAATTTCAATCACGATGGCAGACAGCATCGAGTAGCCGCCTGGAGAGTGTTCGCCGAAGCCGTTCGACGCAAATCCGCTGGCCGCGGCGTCAAACCCGGCTTTTCCGCTGGCAATTACGTACAGCACCGCCGCGGCAATAATACCGCCAATAACCTGGGCAATAATATAGCCAATAATATCTTTCGCCGGGAAACGTCCGCCCGCCCATAATCCTAATGTGACGGCCGGGTTGAAATGACCGCCGGAAATATGCCCCACGGCGAATGCCATGGTTAATACAGTTAAACCGAATGCCAGCGCGACGCCGACAAAGCCAATACCTAATTCCGGAAATGCGGCTGCCAGTACTGCGCTACCGCAGCCACCAAACACCAGCCAGAATGTACCAAAGCATTCTGCCGCTAATTTTCTGAACATAACCACCTCAATAATAAACGTCCGCGCCCATTCCTGCGCGCGGGTTATATCGCCATAAAGGGATGACGACTCAAAGAGCCAGTATTTTGAAACCATCAACATCCCTTCGCCACTCAAATAAATTCACTAAATTTGATTTAAGGCAATGTGATGTCAATCCTTGTTCAGATCGGAGGTAATAAGAGCATAGCCCAATAATTAAGGGGGCGTATATTCTGCTGTCGTGACCCACAGCCTGCCGCTATACTGCTGATAACTTGAAGGAAAAAGTGGCCGAATTGCGGGGGATGTATGCTACTCGAACGTGTGGAGATTGTCGGGTTTCGCGGGATTAACCGCCTGTCGCTGCAACTGGAACAGAACAACGTCCTGATAGGCGAAAATGCCTGGGGTAAATCCAGCCTGCTGGATGCCCTGACGCTGCTACTTTCGCCCGAAGAGAACTTGTACCACTTCGTTCATGATGACTTCTGGTTTCCGCCGGGGGATGTCAACGGACGCGAGAAACACCTGCATATCATTCTGACCTTCCGCGAATCCGAGCCCGGTCGCCATCGCGTGCGTCGTTTTCGCCCTATGTCGCCCTGCTGGGTGCCCTGTGAAGATGGTTTCCAGCGTATTTTCTATCGCCTTGAGGGCGAAATGGCGCAAAACGACGGGGTGTTAACCCTGCGTGAATTTCTTGATGAGAAGGGAAATCCGATCCCGCTCGATAATATTGACGAGCTTGCCCGCCATCTTATCCGCCTCTCCCCCGTGCTGCGCTTACGAGACGCGCGCTTTATGCGGCGGATTCGTAACGGCACCGTGCCGAATACGCCCGAGGTGGAGGTGACCGCCCGCGAACTGGATTTCCTCGCCCGTGAACTGGTCTCACGGCCGCAGAACCTCACCGACGGCCAGATCCGTCAGGGACTGTCTGCCATGGTGCAACTGCTGGAGCACTATTTCTCCGAGCAGGGAACGGGGCAGGCGCGCCACCGTCTGATGCGTCGCCGCTCGCACGATGAACAACGAAGCTGGCGCTATCTCGATATTATCAACCGCATGATCGACCGCCCCGGCGGGCGCACGCATCGGGTGATCCTGCTGGGATTATTCTCCACGCTTTTACAGGCAAAAGGGACGGTGCGCCTGGATCGGGACGCGCGCCCGCTGCTGCTGGTGGAAGATCCGGAAACGCGGCTGCACCCGATTATGCTTTCCGTGGCGTGGCATCTTCTTAATTTGCTGCCGTTGCAGCGAGTCACCACCACGAATTCCGGAGAGCTGCTCTCTCTGACGCCGGTGGAGTATGTCTGCCGCCTGGTGCGTGAATCCTCGCGGGTCACCGCCTACCGGCTCGGGCCCGGCGGGTTAAATGCCGAAGATGGCCGACGAATTGCGTTTCATATCCGTTTTAACCGTGCCTCTTCCCTGTTTGCCCGCTGCTGGTTGCTGGTGGAAGGGGAAACGGAAACCTGGGTGATAAACGAGCTGGCTCGCCAGTGCGGACACCACTTTGATGCCGAAGGGATCAAAGTGATCGAATTTGCTCAGTCTGGCTTAAAACCGCTGATCAAATTTGCGCGCCGGATGGGGATAGAGTGGCACGTACTGGTGGATGGCGATGAGGCGGGTAAAAAATATGCGGCGACCGTGCGCAGCCTGCTCAATAACGATCGTGAAGAGGAGCGGGAACATCTGACCGCGCTGCCTGCGATGGACATGGAGCACTTTATGTACCGCCAGGGATTTGACGACGTCTTTCACCGCGTGGCGATGATCCCGGTAGATGTGCCCATGAATATGCGCCGGGTGATTGCCAAAGCTATCCATCGGTCGTCAAAACCGGATTTGGCCATTGAAGTTGCGACGGAAGCGGGCAGGCGAGGCGTGGAGTCGGTGCCCACGCTGCTGCGTAAAATGTTCTCCCGCGTCCTCTGGCTGGCTCGCGGGAGGGCCGATTAGCGGGCAGTCGCCTGCGAAACCTGTTGGATCAGGCTATCAAGCAGGGCATAGCGGCGGCGGTATTCGGACCGTTTTTTACTCGCAATCTCTTCCATCGGTTTGCGTGGCATGGTCAGTGGCAGGGCAAAGTTGCCGTTATCCTGCTGCTGTCCGCCAAGGGAGCGCCAGAAGCTGTCATAGTCAGCCAGCAATTTTCCCTCTTTTTTCTTGCGATAGCGCCAGCTGCGGTAGATGTGGGTGGCGTTACTCACCGCGAGGATCTGCTCGACCGGGAAGGCGCCTGCCAGCGTCATGACCGCTTCAACCAGCAGACGTTTTGGGAACAGTCCGTGACAGGCTTTGGTCGCCAGCTGAATGTGCTCGTGCGGGACATGCGCTTTCGCCCCCTGCATTCCGCCGATGAAGAGCGTTGGCTTGCCCTGGTATGTGCACAGCGTAAAGGTCAGCTCGGCCAGCACCGTGTTCTGGTGGTCGCAAAAAGTGAGGGTCGCTTCCCCTTCTTTGTCCAGAAACGCATCCGCGCTCAGGCGAACGCTAAACTGCTGCTCCTCTTTGCCCGTTAACGTCACCAGCGTGATGCCCTGGCTGGAGAGGTAGCCATTCAGCAGCGACGCCGGAAGATGGCGGCTCATCATCTCATAGTGATCGTTCAATGCGTCCAGCGTAGTCTGACGGCCCATATTGACGGTCAGCCACGGCCGGTGCAGGCGGCACGGCAGGCCGGGCTGCACGCGCAGGATCTGCATCAGACGGGGCTGTTTTGCAAGGTTTTCGAGCAGGCGCGCAGTGGTGAACGGCGTTGCCAGCGAGCGCAACATAAACTTACGTCGATAGGCCGGATTTTGCCACGCCAGCCCCGGCGTGAGGGAACCCGATGCCAGGCTTTTAAACAGTTGCCAGCCCGATTTAGGCTGGGGCAGCGTTGAATAAGGTGTATCGACGATGGAAGACATGTTAGATCCTGCTTCTGGTGGAATATCGCTATTTCAGCAGGCGCTTTATCAACATCGGGTAAACAATTCCCGACGATTACGGGGATCGGGGGTTTCGTTGAGGAGTGGTTTAGATAAAATCAACGGTGATGATAGCCAGAACAATTATTTGGAATATTTATGAACCTGAAGGGAAAACGCAGAAAGCTGTTTCTGCTGCTGGCGGTAGTGGTGTTAGCGGGCGGATTCTGGTTATGGAAGGTACTGAACGCGCCGGTACCACAGTATCAAACGCTGATTGTTCGTCCGGGCGAGCTGCAACAAAACGTGCTGGCGACGGGGAAACTGGATGCCCTACGTAAGGTTGACGTGGGCGCGCAGGTCAGCGGTCAGCTTAAAACCCTGTCAGTTGAGATTGGCGATAAGGTTAAAAAAGGCCAGCTGCTGGGCGTGATCGATCCTGAGCAGGCGCAAAACCAAATCCGCGAAGTGGAAGCGACGCTGATGGAGCTGCGCGCGCAGCGCGCGCAGGCTCAGGCGGAGCGTAATCTCGCTCAGGTCACCCTGACGCGCCAGCAGGCGCTGGCGAAAACGCAGGCTATCTCGAAACAGGATCTGGACACAGCCGCCACGGAGCTGGCGGTGAAGCAGGCGCAGATTGGCACCATCGATGCGCAAATCAAACGGAATCAGGCCTCGCTGGATACGGCGAAAACCAACCTCGATTACACGCAAATCGTTGCGCCAATGGCCGGGGAAGTGACGCAGATAACCACCCTGCAAGGCCAGACGGTCATCGCCGCGCAGCAGGCGCCGAACATCCTGACCCTGGCGGATATGAGCACCATGCTGGTGAAAGCCCAGGTATCCGAAGCGGACGTCATTCACCTTAAGCCGGGGCAGAAAGCCTGGTTTACGGTGCTGGGCGATCCGCAAACCCGCTATGAAGGGGTGCTGAAAGATATCCTGCCGACGCCGGAGAAGGTTAACGACGCCATCTTCTACTATGCGCGTTTTGAGGTGCCAAACCCGCAGGGCGTTCTGCGTCTGGAGATGACCGCCCAGGTGCATATCCAGCTGACCGGCGTGAAAAACGTGCTGACGGTTCCGCTCTCCGCGCTGGGTGAATCCGCCGGGGACAATCGCTACAAGGTGAAAGTGCTGCGCAACGGCGAAACCCGCGAGCGGGAAGTGGTGATTGGCGCACGTAACGACACCGATGTGGTGGTGGTAAAAGGGCTGGAAGAGGGTGAGGAAGTGGTCACCAGCGAAACCCTGCCCGGAGCCACGCCATGACGGCGCTGCTTGAGCTGAATGACATTCGTCGCAGCTATCCGTCCGGCGACGGGCCGGTGGAGGTGCTGAAGGGCATCTCCCTGCGCGTTGAAGCCGGTGAAATGGTGGCGATTGTCGGGGCGTCGGGCTCGGGTAAATCAACGCTGATGAACATTCTTGGCTGTCTGGATAAGCCCACCAGCGGCACCTATCGCGTGGCCGGGACGGATGTTTCCACCCTGGACGGCGACGCGCTGGCGAAGCTGCGTCGCGAGCATTTTGGCTTTATTTTTCAGCGTTACCATCTGCTTTCACACCTGAGCGCGGCGCAGAACGTGGAGGTGCCGGCGGTGTATGCGGGCGTCGAGCGCAAAAAACGCCTTGAACGTGCGAAGGCGCTGTTAACGCGTCTTGGGCTGGCGGAGCGTGTTGATTATCAGCCTTCGCAGCTTTCCGGCGGTCAGCAGCAGCGCGTGAGTATTGCCCGTGCGCTGATGAACGGCGGACAGGTGCTCCTCGCTGATGAGCCAACCGGTGCGCTCGACAGCCATTCCGGTGAAGAGGTGATGGCGATCCTGCATCAGCTGCGCGATCAGGGGCATACGGTGATTATTGTCACCCACGATCCGCAGGTGGCAGCGCAGGCGGAACGCATCATTGAGATCCACGACGGCGAGCTGGTCAGCAACCCGCCGCCACGTCAGTCCAGAGCGGCGGCGCCGAAAGAAGCCTTACCTGCGTCCACCGGCTGGGGACAGTTCTCCAGCGGCTTTCGTGAAGCGCTGACCATGGCCTGGCTGGCGATGGCGGCCAACAAAATGCGCACCCTGCTGACCATGCTCGGCATCATTATCGGTATTGCCTCGGTGGTGTCGATTGTGGTGGTGGGCGATGCGGCGAAACAGCTGGTGCTGGCGGATATTCGCGCCATCGGGACTAACACCATCGACGTTTACCCCGGCAAAGATTTTGGCGACGACGAGCCGCAGTATCAGCAGGCGCTGAAATACGACGATCTGGCGGCTATTCAGAAGCAGCCGTGGGTGAACTCCGCCACGCCTGCCGTGTCGCAAAACCTTCGTCTGCGCTACGGCAACATCGACGTGGCGGCCAGCGCTAACGGCGTCAGCGGAGATTACTTCAACGTCTACGGCATGACCTTCAGCGAAGGGGCGACCTTCAACGCGGAACAGCTGGCGGGCAGGGCGCAGGTGGTGGTGTTAGACGCTAACTCGCGCAGACAGCTTTTCCCCAATAAAACCCGTGTGGTGGGGGAAGTGATCCTGGTGGGTAACATGCCCGCCACGGTGATTGGTGTGGCGGAAGAGAAACAGTCCATGTTTGGCAGCAGCAAGATCCTGCGCGTCTGGCTGCCGTACAGCACCATTTCCGGGCGCATTATGGGACAGTCCTGGCTCAACTCCATTACCGTGCGAGTGAAAGAGGGCTACGACAGCGCGCTGGCGGAACAGCAGCTCGAGCGGCTGTTAACGTTGCGCCACGGGAAAAAGGATTTCTTCACCTGGAACATGGACGGCCTCTTGAAAACGGCCGAAAAGACCACACGTACTCTTCAGCTGTTCCTGACGCTGGTGGCGGTGATTTCGCTGGTCGTCGGCGGGATAGGGGTGATGAACATTATGCTGGTGTCGGTGACCGAACGTACGCGGGAGATCGGCATTCGCATGGCGGTCGGGGCCAGAGCCAGCGATGTGCTCCAGCAATTTTTGATTGAAGCGGTGCTGGTGTGTCTGGTGGGAGGCGCAATGGGGATTGCGCTCTCGATGATGATCGCCTTCGCGCTCCAGCTCTTTTTACCGGGGTGGGAGATTGGCTTCTCACCGATGGCGATCCTCACCGCGTTTTTGTGCTCCACCTTTACCGGCATTTTGTTTGGCTGGCTGCCGGCACGAAACGCGGCGCGGCTGGATCCGGTGGATGCGCTGGCGCGGGAATAACCCGAAAATAAAAATGCCAGCCGATCGGGCTGGCATTTTGCCTGCGGGGTGTACACAATGAATCAGAGAGCTATGCAACCGTTTCTGCTTCAACGGGCACGATAAGACTGGCGTGATTGCCTTTTGGCCCCTGGTGTACATCGAACCGGACGGACTGCCCGGCTTTGAGCGTCCTGTAACCATCCATCTGAATGGTGGAATAGTGAGCGAAGATATCCTCGCCGCCGCCTTCGGGGCAAATGAAGCCAAACCCCTTGGCGTTGTTGAACCACTTAACAGTACCCATTTCCATGCTTCGACATCCTTCGTAAATCTTATAAATTAAGATGGAATGAACCGGTGGTGGAGTGGGGGCTGTTCAAAACCTCGCCAACTCACGCTTGTACAATTTAGAGAAACGGAAGAAGCCGTCAAGCGTTTGGCGCTGGAGTTGGGACAATAATCAACCAAAATTTGAGGCAGTTAACGCTATTGCAACAGTTTGTGACAGACATCGCGGATGACAGTAATAGATGATTGTTATCTAACATCTGAGGTAGATTCAAAGTGGTTATGCATAATGGGTAAGACCAACGATTGGCTGGATTTTGACCAGCTGGCGGAAGATAAAGTGCGCGACGCGCTAAAACCGCCATCTATGTATAAAGTTATGTTAATGAACGATGATTACACGCCGATGGAATTTGTTATTGACGTGCTACAAAAGTTCTTTTCTTATGATGTTGAACGTGCAACGCAACTGATGCTTACCGTTCATTATCGTGGCAAAGCGATCTGCGGCATCTTTACTGCCGAGGTTGCGGAAACCAAAGTAGCGATGGTGAACGACTATGCAAGGGAGAACGAGCATCCGTTGCTGTGTACGCTGGAAAAGGCCTGATAAGGCATAAAATTGGGGGAGGTGCCTATGCTCAATCAAGAACTGGAACTCAGTTTAAACATGGCTTTCGCCAGAGCGCGTGAGCACCGACATGAGTTTATGACCGTCGAGCACCTGCTGCTCGCACTGCTTAGCAACCCATCTGCCCGCGAAGCGCTGGAAGCCTGCTCCGTGGATCTGGTGGCGCTACGTCAGGAACTCGAAGCCTTCATCGAACAAACTACACCGGTGCTGCCAGCCAGTGAAGAAGAGCGCGATACGCAGCCGACGCTCAGCTTCCAGCGGGTGTTGCAGCGCGCGGTTTTCCACGTCCAGTCTTCCGGACGTAGCGAAGTGACTGGCGCCAATGTCCTGGTCGCCATCTTCAGCGAGCAGGAGTCCCAGGCGGCCTACCTGCTGCGTAAACACGAAGTCAGCCGGCTCGACGTGGTCAACTTCATCTCTCACGGAACGCGAAAAGACGAGCCTAACCAGGCATCGGATCCCAGCGGACAGATCAACAGCAATGAAGAGCAAGCAGGCGGGGAGGATCGTATGGAAAACTTCACCACCAACCTTAACCAGCTTGCTCGCGTTGGCGGTATCGACCCGCTGATTGGCCGCGACAAAGAGCTGGAGCGTGCCATCCAGGTGCTGTGCCGCCGCCGTAAGAACAACCCGCTGCTGGTGGGGGAATCTGGCGTGGGTAAAACCGCGATTGCCGAAGGGCTGGCCTGGCGCATTGTGCAGGGCGACGTGCCGGAAGTGATTGCCGACTGCACCATCTACTCGCTGGATATTGGCTCGCTGCTGGCGGGCACCAAATACCGCGGTGATTTCGAAAAACGTTTCAAAGCGCTGTTAAAACAGCTGGAGCAGGACACCAACAGCATCCTGTTTATCGATGAGATCCACACCATCATCGGCGCAGGTGCGGCCTCCGGTGGCCAGGTGGATGCCGCTAACCTGATCAAACCGCTGCTCTCCAGCGGCAAGATCCGCGTGATGGGCTCCACGACGTACCAGGAGTTCAGCAACATCTTTGAGAAGGATCGTGCGCTGGCGCGTCGTTTCCAGAAAATCGACGTTACCGAGCCGTCGGTTGACGAAACGGTGCAGATCATCAACGGCCTGAAAACCAAGTACGAAGCACACCACGACGTGCGTTACACCGCGAAAGCGGTCCGTGCGGCGGTGGAACTGGCGGTGAAATACATCAACGATCGTCATCTGCCGGATAAAGCGATCGACGTGATTGATGAGGCGGGTGCGCGTGCACGCCTGATGCCAGCCAGCAAGCGTAAGAAAACTGTGAACGTGGCGGATATCGAGTCCGTGGTGGCCCGCATCGCGCGTATTCCTGAGAAGAGCGTTTCTCAGAGCGACCGTGATACGCTGCGCACCCTCGGCAATCGCCTGAAAATGCTGGTCTTTGGTCAGGATAAAGCCATTGAGGCCTTAACCGAAGCGATCAAGATGGCCCGTGCTGGCCTTGGGCATGACCACAAGCCTGTCGGTTCCTTCCTGTTCGCCGGCCCGACCGGGGTGGGTAAAACCGAGGTGACGGTTCAGCTCTCCAAAGCGCTGGGCATTGAGCTGCTGCGCTTTGATATGTCCGAGTATATGGAGCGTCATACCGTCAGCCGTTTGATTGGTGCGCCTCCGGGATACGTGGGCTTTGACCAGGGCGGCCTGCTTACGGACGCGGTTATCAAGCACCCGCACGCGGTACTGCTGCTCGATGAAATCGAGAAAGCGCACCCGGACGTATTCAACATCCTGTTGCAGGTGATGGACAACGGGACGCTGACCGATAACAACGGGCGCAAGGCCGATTTCCGCAACGTGGTGCTGGTGATGACCACCAACGCCGGGGTGCGGGAAACCGAGCGTAAATCCATCGGCCTGATCCACCAGGATAACAGCACCGATGCGATGGAAGAGATCAAGAAGATCTTCACGCCGGAGTTCCGTAACCGTCTGGACAACATTATCTGGTTCGATCATCTGTCTACCGAGGTGATTCATCAGGTGGTGGACAAGTTCATCGTCGAGTTGCAGGTTCAGCTGGATCAGAAAGGCGTGTCGCTGGAAGTGAGCCAGGAGGCCCGCAACTGGCTGGCTGAGAAAGGCTACGACCGTGCGATGGGCGCCCGTCCGATGGCGCGCGTGATTCAGGACAACCTGAAGAAACCGCTGGCGAACGAGCTGCTGTTTGGCTCGCTGGTGGACGGCGGCCAGGTAACGGTGGGGCTGGATCAGGCGAAGAACGAACTGACGTACGATTTCCAGAGTGCGGCGAAGCACAAGCCGGAAGCGGCTCACTGATTTTCTTTAGTGTAAAAGCCGGGTTTTTAACCCGGCTTTTTTGTGTCCGCTTTTCTCCCTCTCCCTGTGGGAGAGGGTCAGGGTGAGGGCATCAGACCGCACAAAAATACCTCTTCCTGAACAGCCACACTAAAGCCATAAATAAAAAAGGCCGGGATTGTCCCGACCTTTTAAATATTCATCTGCCATTACAGGCGAAAACAATTAGCGACTACGGAAGACAATGCGGCCTTTGCTCAGGTCGTACGGGGTCAGTTCAACAGTCACTTTGTCGCCCGTCAAAATGCGGATATAGTTTTTGCGCATTTTACCGGAGATGTGCGCAGTTACCACGTGACCGTTTTCCAGTTCTACGCGAAACATGGTATTAGGCAACGTATCAAGTACGGTACCCTGCATTTCAATATTGTCTTCTTTGGCCATCTAATCCTCTGGGGTATCACTACCAAGTTTTGAACCGGCAAGATAATGCCGAAATTCCTCAATTAAGTAAAGAATTGCGCGTTTAAAACGCAGCAAAACAGTCTCAGCGTATTGCCCAAGCGTCACGGTACAACCGAACGGAAAGCGCATTCGTAAAGGGGAGACGACAGGATAAACGTAAGGACGTTATCTGAAGCGAGGGTCCCAAACGGCGGCGGGGCAACAGGCAGAAGCTACTCTGCGGCGTAATTATAACACCCTCATAAAAAATATGCGGAAAACATTTAGGCATTGGGTATAAAGAGCGTTCTGGGAACCCAAAAATCGCGTGGTAGGGTCTCCTTTCGGCACTGTTCCAGGTGTTCGATATAGTGTCGGCGGGAGATTTCAACGGCGCCGAGCGAGGCGGTATGCTCATTCAGCACCTGACAATCCATTAACTGTCCTCCACGTCGGGCAAATTCCTGGCTAAAAACCAGCAGCGCGGTTTTCGACGCATTCGTGGCGCGGGAGAACATCGACTCGCCGCAGAACAGCGTACCCTGCGCCACGCCGTACATGCCCCCGACGAGGTCGTCGCCGCTCCACACTTCGATCGAATGCGCGTAACCCAGCTCATGAAGCTGGTGATAGGCGATAATGATATCGCGGGTTATCCAGGTGCCTTCGTGACGATCTTCAGCGCAGCCTTCGATAACCTGGCCGAAGGCGTGATTAAGCGTGACGCGAAAGGGTGATTTTGCATGAAAACGCTTCATGCTGCGACTCAGGTGAAACTGTCCAGGCCACAGCACGGCTCGCGGGTCGGGAGACCACCATAAGATCGGGTCGCCAGGAGAAAACCACGGAAAGATGCCGCGCTGGTAAGCCATTAAGAGCCGTGCCGGGCTGAGATCGCCGCCCAGAGCCAGCAAGCCGTTAGGTTCACGCAGCGCCCCCTCCGGAGAAGGGAACGCAATATTATGGCGAGAAAGCTGCACCAGGCGCATGACAACAGAACTCCAGTACGCGAGAGAGGACGCTACAAATATAGTCTACAGGCGCTGTTTAAACTGGTAGTAGCGACCTTGTTTTGCCAACAGCTCTGCGTGACTACCTTGCTCAATTATGTGTCCGTTGTCCATCACAATTATCTGATCGAAATTCACCAGCCCGCGCAGACGGTGCGTGACCATCAGCACGGTTTTACCTTTCATCACATTCGCCAGTAAATCAAGGATTTGGCTCTCTGTCGTGGCATCCAGTCCTTCTGTCGGTTCATCCAGCAGCATCAGCGGCGCATCGTGCAGCAGCGCACGCGCAATGGCCAGACGACGCAGTTCGCCGCCGGAAAGCTGTCGACCCCCTTCACCCAGCCAGCTGTTCAACCCGTCGTCTTCAAGCAGCTTGTGCAGCCCAACCTGCTCCAGCATTGCCCGCAGCGTATCGTCGGAGGCGTCTGGTGCCGCCAGAAGAAGATTATCGCGCAGCGTAGCGCTGAACAGATGCACCCGCTGGGGCACGACGCTGACCGTTTTACGCAAGGCCGCTTCGCTAAAACCAGACAGCGGAACGTCGTTAAACCGAATCTCGCCCTGCTGTGGGTCCCACGCGCGCGTGAGAAGTTGCAGAAGTGTCGATTTCCCACATCCCGTACGGCCAAGGATCGCAATGCGCTGCCCGGCATCAACAGAAAGGGTGATGTCTTCCAGCGCGTTTTGCGCCTGCTTGTCGTAGGTGAAAGTGACATTGCTGAGCGTCAGCGCGACCTGCTCTGGCACAGCGGTTTGACCCGCGCTGAACTTCACTTCCGGCTCCTGCTCGGCAATATCCGTAATGCGCAGCGCAGAGGCAATCACCTGGCCGAGATGCTGAAAGGCGCCCGTGACCGGGGCTAAGGCTTCAAAGGCTGCCAGGGCACAGAAAACAAACAGCGCAATCAGCGGGCCAGGCTGCGCGTTACCGCCCACGCCACCGGAGGCCATCCAGAGCATGGCGATAACGGCAATCCCACCAATTAACATCATCAGCGCCTGGGAGAACGCGGTCAGTTCAGACTGGCGCCGCTGGGCTTCATGCCAGTTCAGCTCCGTATTTTCCATGCGGGCGCGGTACCGTTTGCTGGCACCAAAAAGGGTGAGCTCGGCCTGTCCCTGCAACCAGGCGGTGAGCTGCTGGCGATATTCCCCTCGCAGGCGCGTCAGGTTTTCCCCGGTGGTTTTACCTGCACGATAAAACAGGGGCGGCAGAATAATCAGCGTCATCAGCATGATGCCGCCGAGCGTCAGTGCGATGGGAACATCCAGGAAACTCAACCCCAGCGTGACCACGACAATCACTACAAACGCGCCCACCATAGGTGAAATGACGCGCAGATAGAGGTGATCCAGCGTATCCACATCTGCGACCACGCGGTTGAGTAATTCGCCCTGTCGAAAACGTGCCAGCCCGGCAGGGGAGAGGGGCAGCAGTTTGCTGAAGGTGTAAATACGCAGGTGTTGCAGCACGCGGAAGGTCGCGTCGTGGCTGACCAGACGTTCGAAGTAGCGTCCGGCAGTTCGCGTAATCGCCGTGCCGCGCACCCCGGCGGCAGGCAGCATGTAGTTAAAGCTGTACAGCCCGGCAAAGCCTGCGGCCGCAGACGCGGAGAGGAACCAGCCGGAAAGCGTAAGCAGACCGATGCTGGCCAGCAGAGTAACGATCGCCAGCACGATCCCGAGCGTCAGCATCCATTTGTGGCGTTTATACAGTGCAAGATACGGAAGCAGGGCGCGCATCAGATATCCTCCTGACGGTTCGCCAGCAGGGTCGCAAACGGCCCCTGCGCGGCAACAAGCGCGGCGTAATCGCCTTGTTCAACAATGTGTCCGTTTTCCATCACCCAGATCTGATCCCAGTCGGCAATACCTTCCAGCTGGTGAGTCACCATCAGGGTGGTTTGCTGGCGTGAGGCTGCGTTAAGCGCATCCATCACGCGCTGCTCGCTATGAGCGTCCAGGCTGGCGGCGGGTTCGTCCAGCAGCATTAGCGAAGAGGGGTTCAGCAGCGCACGGGCAACCGCGACGCGCTGTGCCTGGCCTACTGACAGCCCGGCAGACTGATCGCCAATGACGGTATCGACACCCTGCGCAAGCAGCGGCAGAAACTCGCTGACCCAGGCGCGGTCGAGGACCGATTGCAGCTCATCTTCACGCGCATCCGGGCGTGCCAGCAGCACATTCTCGCGCAGCGTCGGAGCTGGCAGCTGCGGGTTTTGCCCCACCCAGCTCAGCTGTTTACGCCAGGCATCCGGATCGAGCTCGCGCAGCTCCGTTTTATTGATACGCAGCGATCCGGTGTACGCCATAAAACCTGACAGCGCATTCAACAGTGAGCTTTTACCTGAGCCGCTGGTACCCACCAGCACCACCCGTTGCCCGGCAGGCAGGGTAAAGTTCAGCGGACCGGCCAGTACTTTGCCTTCAGGCGACAGAACGGAAAAATCCTGTGCTTCAATGGTCACCGGATCGTTCGTATTCAGCGTTACCTCACCACGCTCCGGATGCGCCAGCGGCGTTTCCATAAAGGTTTTCAGGCTGTCGGCAGCGCCCACCGCTTGCGCTTTGGCATGGTAAAAGGTGCCGAGATCGCGAAGCGGCTGGAAAAATTCCGGGGCCAGGATCAGCGCCAGGAACCCGGCGGAGAGCGTGACCGTCGTACCGTAGTGGCCAAAGTCCAGCGCGCCGAGGTAGGAGAAGCCAAAGTAAACCGCCACCAGCGCAATCGACAGGGAGGTGAAAAATTCGAGCACGCCAGAAGAGAGAAAGGCCATGCGCAACACTTCCATGGTGCGCTGACGGAAATCCTGCGACGCCAGGCGAATGTTTTCGGTTTCCGCTTCACCACGACCGAAGATCCGCAGGGTTTCCATTCCGCGCAGACGGTCCAGGAAATGACCGCTCAACCGACCCAGCGCCAGGAAGTTACGACGGTTAGCATCTGCCGCGCCCATGCCGACCATCGCCATAAACAGCGGGATGAGCGGGGCGGTGCCCAGCAGGATCAACGCCGCCACCCAGTTAACAGGGAAGATGGCGATAACAATCATCAGGGGCACAAATACTGCCAGCGCCATCTGCGGAAGATAACGCGCGTAGTAATCGTGCATATCGTCGATTTGCTCAAGGATCAGCGTCGCCCAGCTACCAGCCGGTTTGCCCTGGATCCACGCAGGTCCGGCTTCCGAAAGCCGGTCGAGTACCTTGCGGCGAATCTCATAGCGGATGTGCTGCCCGGCGTGGAACCCAACCCGCTCGCGCAGCCAGACCACCCACGCACGCAGAACGAAAACCAGCACCAGAACGATAAACGGCAACAGCAGCGCTTCGCGCGGGATGTTCTCCATGATCATATGGTTGAGAATGCGGGCCAGCAGCCATGCCTGGGCAACAATCAACAGACCGCTGATGAATCCCAAAACGCGGGAAATCATAAGCCAGCGGCGGGACAGAACGCTTTGCTGTTTCAGCCAGCGGGTTAACTCTTGTTGACGGGTTTTTTCCATTGCGTACTTTGCAGGTGACGTTATAAGAAATTAGACCTCTGCATGTTACACGCGAGCAAAAATAAAGGCGACCAGTGGCCGCCTTTATTTACGTTTGTTACTGACTTGTAAAGATTATTTGCCTTGTTCAGCCAGCCCGTCCAGGTAGCGTTCTGCGTCCAGCGCGGCCATACAACCGGTGCCCGCAGAGGTGATCGCCTGACGATAAATATGGTCCATCACGTCGCCAGCTGCGAAGACACCCGGAACGCTGGTCTGGGTGGCGTTGCCGTGAATGCCAGACTGCACTTTGATGTAGCCGTTCTCCAGCTCCAGCTGGCCTTCAAAGATAGCCGTGTTCGGGCTGTGACCGATTGCCACAAACAGGCCTGCCACTTCCAGCGTTTCGACGTTATCGGTGTTCTGGGTATCACGGATACGCAGTCCCGCCACGCCCATCTGATCGCCAGTCACTTCTTCCAGCGTACGGTTGGTATGCAGCACAATGTTGCAGCTCGCCACTTTGTCCATCAGGCGTTTAATCAGGATCTTCTCCGCGCGGAAGGTGTCGCGACGGTGAATCAGGTGTACTTCTGAGGCAATATTTGCCAGATACAGCGCTTCTTCCACAGCGGTGTTGCCGCCGCCGATAACCGCAACTTTCTGGTTGCGATAGAAGAAACCGTCGCAGGTCGCGCAGGCTGACACGCCGCGGCCTTTGAACGCTTCTTCAGACGGCAGGCCGAGATAGCGGGCAGAGGCGCCGGTGGCGATGATCAGCGCATCGCAGGTGTATTCGCCGCTGTCACCCGTCAGGCGGAACGGACGGTTCTGCAAATCCACTTTATTGATGTGGTCGAACAGGATTTCGGTTTCGAATTTGGCGGCATGCTCGTGCATGCGCTCCATCAGCAGCGGCCCGGTCAGGTCGTTCGGGTCGCCAGGCCAGTTTTCCACTTCCGTGGTGGTGGTCAGCTGACCGCCTTTTTCCATCCCGGTGATCAGTACCGGTTGCAGGTTAGCGCGTGCAGCATAGACCGCTGCGGTATATCCCGCAGGTCCAGAACCAAGGATTAGCAGCTTACTGTGTTTGGTCGTGCCCATGAGATCCCCATTGTTGTTGGCAGGCAATGGGCTGGATTGTAGGGAATTTGTTGCCGTAAAAAAAGAGCAGGAGAGTTTTGCTTCCGATATATGCAATAGACGCGCCCTATGGGTCAGAGGCGGTCACATCACTTCTGCTACTGAAAACCGCGCGTTTATAAGGCAATAAAATGAGGATTAATACCCCTCCGTAATGAATATCCGGCATGTTGTACTAAAAATCGATGTTTTGCTTTGACAATCCCCTGCGCTTTTGCGAAAACATTCAAGGAAGAAAAAAAGACGCACGAACTGCATGCCGCATAGACATGCACGGAAATGCCATTTTTACCGGGTCAGTGAAATCTACGCATGGTGTGGACAGACGCCATACGTGATGTCTGTGACTGCTTTCGGGCAACGGTCTTCTTACCGCAGAACCCGAATCTACATCGCGTCTAATACATAACCAGGCGATGTGATGAATAACGGGTCCAGGCTCTGAACAGTGATGTGCACAGGGTCCAGGCAGGAGTAGGGAAGGAATACAGAGAGACAATAATAATGGTAGATAGCAAGAAGCGCCCTGGCAAAGATCTCGACCGTATCGATCGTAACATTCTTAATGAATTGCAAAAGGATGGGCGTATTTCCAACGTCGAGCTTTCAAAACGTGTGGGACTTTCCCCGACGCCGTGCCTTGAGCGTGTGCGTCGACTGGAAAGACAGGGTTTTATTCAGGGCTATACGGCTCTGCTGAACCCGCATTATCTGGATGCCTCACTTCTGGTATTTGTTGAGATTACTCTGAATCGTGGTGCACCAGATGTGTTTGAGCAATTTAACGCCGCTGTACAAAAACTTGAAGAAATTCAAGAGTGTCATCTGGTTTCCGGTGATTTTGACTACCTGTTGAAAACCCGTGTGCCTGATATGTCCGCCTACCGTAAGCTGCTGGGTGAAACCCTGCTGCGTCTGCCAGGCGTGAACGACACCCGTACTTATGTGGTGATGGAAGAGGTCAAACAGAGCAATCGTCTGGTTATTAAGACGCGCTAACACGGAACAGGTGCAAAATCAGTGTAGTTTGATTACACTCCTGTTAATCCATACAGCAACAGTGCCGGGGAGTCCCGGCGCTGTTGTCCGTTTTAGCACACAGGCAGGACATGCCTGATACCTGGAGAGCCTTTCTTGAGCCAGGAATACACTGAAGACAAAGAAGTCACATTATCTAAGCTAAGCAGCGGACGTCGTCTCCTTGAGGCGTTACTGATTGTTATTGCCCTTTTTGCCGTCTGGCTGATGGCTGCCTTACTCAGTTTCAACCCCTCAGACCCCAGCTGGTCGCAAACCGCATGGCATGAGCCTATTCATAATTTAGGTGGCGTTCCCGGTGCCTGGCTTGCGGACACGCTCTTCTTCATTTTCGGTGTGATGGCCTATACCCTTCCCGTCATCATTATTGGCGGGTGCTGGTTTGCCTGGCGTCATCGACAGAACGACGACTACATCGATTATTTTGCCGTTTCGCTGCGCCTGATTGGCGCCCTGGCGCTGATCCTCACCTCCTGCGGACTGGCGGCGATCAACGCCGATGACATCTGGTACTTCGCCTCAGGCGGGGTGATTGGCAGCCTGTTGAGCTCCGCGCTACAACCGATGCTTCACAGCAGCGGCGGCACGCTGGCGCTGCTTTGTATCTGGGCAGCGGGCCTGACGCTGTTTACCGGCTGGTCCTGGGTGAGCATTGCCGAAAAAATCGGCAGCTTTATTCTGACTCTGCTGACGTTTGCCAGCAATCGCACCCGTCGTGATGATACGTGGGTCGATGAAGACGAATATGAAGATGAGTACGAAGAGGAGGACGAGGCACCCGTGCAGCGTCGTGAATCCCGCCGTGCCCGTATTCTGCGCGGTGCTCTGGCACGCCGCCAGCGCGTTGCTGAAAAATTTGCTAACCCGTTAGGCCGTAAAACGGATGCCGCGCTTTTCTCCGGCAAACGTATGGATGAAGAGGAGCAGATTGAGTATCGCGGCGCGGCCGTCGATCCTGATGATGTGTTGTTCTCTGGTCATCGAGCTACGCCGGGTGAGTATGATGAATACGATCCGCTGTTGCATGGTCATTCCGTGACTGAACCGGTAGCCGCTGCTGCTGCCGCAACGACGGCTGCGCAGGCCCATGTTGCGCCTGTTGAAGCCGTGATGCCGTCCTCGCCTGTTCCGGCACCGGAGTCCGCGATCCAGCAACCGCAGGTGGACTGGCAGACTGCGCCAGGTGACCATACGCCTGAACCGACCATTGCGCCGGAGCCTGAAAGCTATATTCCTGTGCAGCAGGAACAGTGGCAGCAACCGTATCAGCCGCCTGAGCCTGCCAGCGAGCCGCAACAGCCGTATCAGGCCTATACGCCCGAACCCGCTGAGCCTGAACAGCCATACGTTGCGCCGGTGTCTGAACCCGAAATGGTGGAGGAAGCGAAGCCATCCCGTCCGCCATTGTACTATTTTGAAGAGGTGGAAGAGCGCCGTGCCCGAGAGCGCGAGCAGCTTGCCGCCTGGTATCAGCCCGTGCCTGAGCCGGTGCAGGAGCCTGTTGTAAAAGCGCCTTCTGCGAGCGTTGCACCTGTAGACCCAGCGCCAGCCGTTGCGTCGAGAGCGGAAACCGTGAAGCAGGCAACGGCAGCCGCTGCCGCTGCCGCGTCCGCTCCGCTATTCAGCCCGGCAACCGATGGTGCGCCGCGTCCTCAGGTAAAAGAGGGCATTGGTCCACAATTGCCGCTTCCTAATCGCGTGCGCGTACCGACGCGCCGGGAGCTGGCCTCTTATGGCATTAAACTGCCTTCCCAGCGTATGGCGGAAGAAAAAGCCCGTGAGTCCGACTACGAAGATGATGCCGACGAACTGCATCAGGATGAGCTGGCGCGTCAGTTTGCCGCCCAGCAGACTCAACGCTACGGGAATGAGTACCAACACGATGTTCATTCTCAGCAGGATGAAGATGATGCTGCCGAAGCGGAATTAGCGCGTCAGTTTGCGGCCACGCAGCAGCAACGTTATTCCGGTGAGCAGCCTTCGGGGGCAAACCCGTTCTCGCTCTCGGATTTTGAATTTTCACCGATGAAAGATCTGGTGGATGACGGTCCGAGCGAACCGCTGTTCACGCCGAGCGTGATGCCAGAAGCGGAACCGGTGCGTCAGGCGCCAGCGCCGCAGGTTAATGCGCAACCACAACAGCCAGCGCCGCAGGCTTATGCGCAGCCGCATACACCGCCGGCCCAACCGCCGCAGCCGCAGTTCCAGCAGCCAGCACCACAGCCGCAGGAAAGCCTGATTCACCCGCTGCTGATGCGTAACGGAGACAGCCGTCCGCTGCAACGACCAAGTACGCCGTTGCCGTCGCTGGATCTGTTAACGCCGCCGCCAGCGGAAGTCGAACCGGTGGATACTTTTGCTCTTGAGCAGATGGCCCGTCTGGTGGAAGCGCGTCTGGCTGACTTCCGTATTAAAGCGGACGTGGTGAACTACTCCCCTGGCCCGGTGATCACCCGTTTCGAACTGAACCTGGCGCCAGGCGTAAAAGCGGCGCGTATTTCTAACCTGTCCCGTGACCTGGCGCGTTCTCTGTCGACCGTGGCGGTACGCGTGGTGGAAGTGATCCCAGGTAAGCCTTACGTTGGCCTTGAGCTGCCAAACAAGAAACGCCAGACCGTTTATCTGCGTGAAGTTCTGGATAACACCAAATTCCGCGACAACCCGTCCCCTCTGACCGTGGTGTTGGGTAAAGATATCGCTGGCGATCCGGTGGTTGCCGATCTCGCGAAGATGCCGCACCTGCTGGTTGCGGGTACCACCGGCTCCGGTAAATCGGTCGGGGTGAACGCCATGATCCTCAGTATGCTCTACAAAGCGCAGCCTGAAGATGTGCGTTTCATCATGATCGACCCGAAAATGCTTGAACTGTCCGTCTACGAAGGCATTCCGCACCTGTTAACGGAAGTAGTGACCGACATGAAGGACGCCGCCAACGCATTGCGCTGGAGCGTCAATGAAATGGAGCGTCGCTACAAGCTGATGTCTGCGCTGGGCGTGCGTAACCTGGCCGGTTATAACGAGAAAATCGCTGAGGCGGCACGTATGGGCCGTCCGATTCCGGACCCATACTGGAAGCCGGGGGACAGCATGGATACCCAGCATCCGGTGCTGGAAAAACTGCCTTACATCGTGGTGCTGGTGGATGAGTTCGCCGACCTGATGATGACCGTTGGCAAGAAGGTGGAAGAGCTGATTGCGCGTCTGGCGCAGAAAGCGCGTGCGGCGGGCATCCATCTGGTACTGGCAACGCAGCGTCCGTCCGTAGACGTTATCACAGGTCTTATTAAGGCAAACATCCCGACCCGTATCGCGTTTACCGTGTCGAGTAAAATTGACTCGCGTACTATCCTTGACCAGGGCGGTGCAGAGTCGCTGCTGGGTATGGGCGATATGCTCTATTCCGGCCCGAACTCAACCTCGCCGGTGCGCGTACACGGTGCGTTTGTTCGCGACCAGGAAGTGCATGCGGTGGTGCAGGACTGGAAAGCGCGCGGTCGGCCGCAATACGTTGACGGCATCACCTCCGACAGTGAAAGCGAAGGTGGCGGCGGTGGTTTTGACGGCGGCGAAGAGCTGGATCCGTTATTTGACCAGGCGGTTAATTTCGTCACCGAAAAACGTAAAGCGTCCATCTCCGGCGTCCAGCGCCAGTTCCGTATTGGCTACAACCGCGCGGCGCGTATTATCGAGCAGATGGAAGCCCAGGGTATTGTGAGCGAACAGGGGCATAACGGTAACCGTGAGGTGCTGGCGCCACCGCCGTTTGATTAACCTTCAGCGATTGCAAAGAAGGGTAAATCAGCAAAAATTAAGCATATTCTTCTGTCGCCTGCCTTCGGGCAGGTCCAGAATAGAAACGGAACCCCCATATCGGGAAGACGTATTTTAAGGAATAACAATGAAAAAAATCGCCATCGTCTGTGCATTACTCTCCAGTTTTGTTGCCAGCAGCGTCTGGGCTGATGCAGCCAGCGACCTTAAAAGCCGACTGGATAAAGTGAGCAGCTTCCACGCCAGCTTCACGCAAAAAGTGACTGACGGCAGTGGCAACGCGGTGCAGGAAGGTCAGGGGGATTTGTGGGTGAAACGCCCGAATCTCTTCAACTGGCACATGACCCAGCCGGATGAAAGCGTGCTGGTGTCCGACGGGAAAACCTTATGGTTCTACAACCCGTTTGTTGAGCAGGCGACCGCCACCTGGCTGAAAGACGCGACCAGCAATACGCCGTTTATGCTCATTGCCCGTAACCAGTCCAGCGACTGGCAGCAGTACAACATTAAACAAAACGGTGATGAGTTCGTCCTGACGCCAAAAGGCAGCAACGGTAACCTGAAGCAGTTCACCATTAACGTGAGCAGCAACGGTACCATTAATCAGTTCGGTGCGGTTGAGCAGGACGATCAGCGCAGTAGCTATCAGCTTAAGTCTCAGCAAAACGGCGCCGTAGATGCTTCGAAATTCACCTTTACCCCGCCGCAGGGCGTAACGGTGGACGACCAACGTAATAAGTAAGAGGCATGAGTGAGCAACCTTTCGCTCGATTTTTCAGATAATGCGTTTCAACCTCTGGCCGCCCGTATGCGGCCAGAAAATTTAGCGCAGTACATCGGCCAGCAACACCTTCTGGCTGCGGGGAAACCCTTGCCGCGCGCCATAGAGGCCGGGCATCTGCACTCCATGATCCTCTGGGGGCCACCCGGCACCGGCAAAACAACCCTCGCTGAAGTGATCGCCCGCTATGCTAACGCGGACGTTGAGCGCATCTCGGCGGTTACCTCCGGCGTAAAGGAGATTCGTGAGGCGATCGAGCGCGCGCGGCAAAACCGTAATGCCGGGCGCCGCACCATTCTTTTTGTTGATGAAGTCCACCGCTTCAACAAGAGCCAACAGGATGCGTTTCTGCCGCACATTGAAGACGGCACGATTTTCTTCATCGGCGCAACCACGGAAAACCCGTCGTTTGAACTCAACTCCGCGCTGCTTTCCCGCGCCCGCGTTTACCTGCTTAAATCCCTGACCACAGAGGATATCGAAAAGGTTCTGACCCAGGCGATGGAGGACAAAGCGCGGGGTTACGGCGGACAGGATATCGTTCTGCCGGACGACACGCGTCGTGCGATCGCTGAACTGGTCAACGGCGATGCGCGTCGGGCGCTGAATACGCTGGAAATGATGGCCGATATGGCCGAAGTGGATGATGCCGGAAAGCGGGTGCTAAAGCAGGAGCTGCTGACCGAAATAGCCGGTGAACGCAGCGCGCGCTTCGATAATAAAGGCGATCGTTTTTACGACCTGATCTCTGCATTACATAAGTCCGTGCGCGGCAGCGCCCCGGATGCGGCGCTCTACTGGTACGCGCGTATCATTACCGCCGGTGGCGATCCGTTATATGTCGCGCGTCGCTGTCTTGCCATCGCGTCAGAAGATGTCGGTAATGCCGATCCACGCGCCATGCAGGTCGCTATTTCCGCCTGGGACTGCTTTACCCGCGTCGGACCCGCGGAAGGTGAGCGTGCCATTGCGCAGGCAATTGTCTATCTGGCCTGCGCGCCGAAAAGTAACGCGGTGTATACCGCCTTCAAAGCGGCGATGTCAGATGCACGTGAACGTCCGGACTACGATGTGCCGGTTCATCTGCGCAATGCGCCAACCAAATTGATGAAAGAGATGGGGTATGGGCAGGAGTATCGCTACGCCCATGATGAACCCAACGCCTACGCCGCCGGGGAAGAGTATTTCCCGCAGGAGATGGCACAAACCCGCTATTATCACCCCACAAACAGAGGTCTTGAGGGTAAGATTGGCGAAAAGCTCGCCTGGCTTGCCGGACAGGATCAAAATAGCCCTATAAAACGCTACCGTTAGTTCAATCGTTGCGGTAATGTTGGCAATATATCTCTGTGGCCGCAGGCTGTGGTCACTTTTTCCTTTTTTAATTCGATAAGCACAGGATAAGCATGCTCGATCCCAATCTGCTGCGTAATGAGCCAGACGCAGTCGCTGAAAAACTGGCACGCCGGGGCTTTAAGCTGGATGTAGATAAGCTGCGCGCTCTTGAAGAGCGTCGTAAAGTTTTGCAGGTACAAACTGAAAATCTGCAAGCAGAGCGTAATTCTCGATCGAAATCCATTGGCCAGGCGAAAGCGCGCGGGGAAGATATTGAGCCATTACGCCTGGAAGTGAACAAACTGGGTGAAGAGCTGGATCAGGCGAAAGCTGAACTGGATGTTCTTCAGGCTGAAATTCGTGATATCGCTCTGGCGATCCCGAACATTCCTGACGACAGCGTGCCTGTCGGCAAAGACGAAAACGACAACGTTGAAGTGAAACGCTGGGGCACGCCTCGCGAGTTTGACTTCGAGGTGCGCGATCACGTCACGCTGGGCGAAATGCACGCGGGCCTGGACTTTGCGGCTGCGGTTAAGCTGACGGGTTCTCGCTTTGTGGTCATGAAAGGTCAAATTGCCCATCTGCATCGCGCTCTGGCGCAGTTCATGCTGGATCTGCACACCGAGCAGCACGGCTACAGCGAAACCTACGTTCCGTATCTGGTTAACCACGATACGCTGTACGGTACAGGCCAGCTGCCGAAATTTGCCGGCGATCTGTTCCACACCCGTCCGCTGGACGAGGAAGCAGATAGCAGCAACTACGCGCTGATCCCAACCGCGGAAGTGCCGCTGACCAACCTCGTGCGTGATGAGATCATCGACGAAGACGATCTGCCAATCAAACTGACCGCGCACTCTCCATGTTTCCGTTCTGAAGCCGGTTCTTACGGTCGCGATACGCGCGGTCTGATCCGTATGCACCAGTTCGATAAAGTTGAGATGGTGCAGATCGTTCGTCCGGAAGAGTCTATGGACGCGCTGGAAGAGATGACCGGTCATGCTGAGAAAGTGCTGGAGCTGCTGGGCCTGCCGTACCGCCGTATGGCGCTGTGCACCGGCGACATGGGCTTCGGTGCCTGCAAAACCTTCGACCTTGAAGTCTGGGTGCCTGCGCAGAACACCTACCGTGAAATCTCCTCCTGCTCCAACGTCTGGGATTTCCAGGCGCGTCGTATGCAGGCGCGTTGCCGCAGCAAATCTGACAAGAAAACCCGTCTGGTTCATACCCTGAACGGTTCCGGTCTGGCAGTAGGCCGTACGCTGGTTGCTGTGCTGGAAAACTACCAGCAGGCTGACGGACGCATTGAGATCCCTGAAGTGCTGCGCCCTTACATGAAAGGCCAGCAGTTCATCGGCTAATTATTTGCTCTAAGACAAAAAAGCGCCTCAGGGCGCTTTTTTTATGCCTCTGATTTGATACGAAGCAATAACCCCTCCCTCTAAAGTAGTAATACTCCTCCGAACGAAAGTCAGCATAAAACACTGATAACCAAAAATATCGCTATACATAAAACTATATAGCGGTGTATGCCGCCCTTTATTTCTTTGTGAGCAACCAAAGTGAGTCTTTATGAAAATCAAAGCGCCTGAAGCGTTAATGGCTGCCGAGGTCACTCGCCGTGGGTTGATGAAAACCACGGCAATAGGCGGTCTGGCGGTTGCCAGCAGCGCCTTTACGCTCCCTTTTACCCGTCTGGCGTCGGCGGCGGAGGCTCTGTCTCCCGCTTCAGCCCCGGAAAAAGTGGTGTGGAGTGCCTGTACCGTTAACTGTGGTAGCCGTTGTCCTCTGCGTATGCATGTTGTGGACGGTGAAATCAAATATGTCGAAACAGACAATACCGGCGATGATAACTACGAAGGGTTACATCAGGTTCGTGCCTGTCTGCGTGGCCGTTCAATGCGCCGTCGCGTTTATAACCCGGATCGTCTGAAATACCCAATGAAGCGCGTCGGTAAGCGTGGGGAAGGGAAGTTCGAGCGTATTAGCTGGGACGAAGCCTACGATATTATCGCGACTAACATGCAGCGCCTGATCAAAGAGTATGGCAACGAATCCATCTACCTCAACTACGGCACCGGCACGCTGGGCGGTACCATGACCCGCTCCTGGCCGCCGGGTAAAACGTTGGTGGCGCGCCTGATGAACTGCTGCGGCGGCTATCTCAATCATTACGGCGACTACTCTTCCGCACAGATTGCTGCGGGGCTGAACTACACCTACGGCGGCTGGGCAGACGGTAACAGCCCGTCGGATATCGAAAACAGTAAACTGGTGGTGTTGTTCGGTAACAACCCAGGCGAAACCCGGATGAGCGGCGGTGGGGTAACCTATTATCTTGAGCAGGCGCGCGCCAAATCCAACGCACGTATGATCATCGTCGATCCGCGCTATACCGATACCGGCGCGGGACGTGAAGACGAGTGGATCCCTATTCGCCCTGGTACCGATGCGGCGCTGGTCAATGCGCTGGCGTATGTGATGATCACTGAAAACCTCGTCGATCAGCCGTTCCTTGATAAATACTGCGTGGGTTATGACGAGAAGACCCTGCCAGCCAGCGCACCGGCTAACGGGCATTACAAAGCGTACATTCTTGGTCAGGGCAGCGACGGGGTAGCGAAAACCCCTGAGTGGGCATCCACCATTACCGGCATTCCAGTCGAGCGTATTGTTCAGCTGGCCCGTGAAATTGGTTCAGCAAAACCGGCTTATATCAGCCAGGGATGGGGACCACAGCGTCACGCGAACGGCGAAATTGCCACCCGCGCTATTTCTATGCTCTCGATTCTGACTGGCAACGTTGGTATTCACGGCGGTAATAGCGGGGCGCGTGAAGGCTCGTATGAAGTCCCGTTTGAACGTATGCCAACGCTGGATAACCCGGTTCAGACCAGCATCTCCATGTTTATGTGGACGGACGCGATCGAGCGCGGCCCGGAAATGACCGCGCTGCGTGACGGTGTTCGAGGCAAAGATAAGCTGGACGTGCCGATCAAAATGATCTGGAACTATGCCGGTAACTGCCTGATCAACCAGCACTCTGAAATCAACCGCACCCATGAAATTTTGCAGGACGACAAGAAGTGCGAAATGATTGTGGTGATCGACTGCCACATGACCTCATCGGCGAAGTATGCCGATATTCTGCTTCCAGACTGCACCGCGTCTGAGCAGATGGATTTCGCGCTGGACGCCTCCTGCGGCAACATGTCCTATGTGATCTTCACTGACCAGGCCATCAAACCGCGCTTCGAGTGCAAAACCATCTATGAGATGACTTCCGAGCTGGCGAAACGTCTTGGCGTTGAGCAGCAGTTCACTGAAGGACGTACTCAGGAAGGGTGGATGCGCCATCTGCACGAGCTCTCACGCAAAGCCATTCCTGACCTGCCGGACTTCGATACCTTCCGCAAGCAGGGCATGTACAAGCAGCGCGATCCCGAAGGGCATCACGTGGCGTATAAAGCCTTCCGCGACGATCCGCAGGCCAATCCGCTGACCACGCCGTCGGGCAAAATCGAGATCTACTCCGAAGAGCTGGCAAAAATTGCCGCAACGTGGGAATTGCCGGAAGGGGACGTTATCGATCCGCTGCCGATTTATACGCCAGGCTTCGAAAACTACAACGATCCGCTGACGGCGAAATTCCCGCTTCAGTTGACCGGTTTCCACTACAAAGCGCGTGTTCACTCCACCTACGGCAACGTTGACGTACTGAAAGCGGCCTGCCGACAGGAGATGTGGATCAACCCGATGGATGCGAAAGCGCGCGGCATCAGTAATGGCGATCGCGTACGTATCTTCAACGGACGTGGCGAAGTGCATATCGAAGCTAAAGTGACTCCGCGTATGATGCCTGGCGTTGTCGCGCTGGGGGAAGGGGCCTGGTATAACCCGGATGCGAACCGTATCGATCAGGCGGGCTGCATCAACGTTCTCACTACGCAGCGTCCGTCGCCGCTGGCGAAGGGCAACCCATCCCACACAAACCTCGTTCAGGTTGAAAAGGCGTAAGGAGTAACCGATGACAACCCAGTATGGATTTTTTATTGATTCCAGCCGCTGCACCGGGTGCAAAACCTGCGAGCTGGCCTGTAAGGATTACAAAGATCTGACCCCGGACGTCAGCTTCCGGCGTATCTATGAATACGCGGGCGGCGACTGGCAGGAGGACAACGGCGTCTGGCATCAGAATGTCTTCGCCTATTACCTGTCGATTGCCTGCAACCACTGCGAAGATCCGGCCTGTACCAAGGTCTGCCCGAGCGGGGCAATGCACAAGCGCGACGACGGTTTTGTGGTGGTGGACGAGGATGTCTGCATCGGCTGTCGCTACTGCCACATGGCCTGCCCGTACGGCGCGCCGCAGTACAATGCCGCCAAAGGCCACATGACCAAGTGCGACGGCTGCCATAGCCGCGTGGCGGACGGCAAAAAGCCCATCTGCGTCGAATCCTGCCCGCTGCGCGCGCTGGACTTTGGCCCGATTGAAGAGCTGCGCAAAAAACACGGTCAGCTTGCTGCCGTCGCGCCGCTGCCGTCTGCGCACTTCACGAAGCCGAGTATTGTGATTAAACCTAACGCCAACAGCCGTCCGACGGGTGACACCACCGGCTACCTGGCAAACCCGAAGGAGGTGTGAGATGGGAAGTGGATGGCATGAATGGCCGCTGATGATCTTCACGGTCTTTGGGCAGTGCGTGGCGGGCGGGTTTATCGTCCTTGCGCTGGCGCTGTTAAAAGGGAACCTCAATGCTGAACAGCAGCAGCGTTTGGTGTTAAGCATGTTTGGCCTGTGGGTGTTGATGGGCATTGGGTTTATCGCCTCTACGCTGCACCTGGGCTCACCGATGCGCGCGTTCAACTCCCTGAACCGCGTAGGTGCCTCTTCGCTGAGTAACGAGATTGCCAGCGGGGCAATCTTCTTTGCCGTTGGCGGGCTGGGGTGGTTACTGGCAGCGGTGAAAAAGCTGCCGTCAGGGTTACGCGCGTTGTGGCTCATCGTCACCATGGTACTGGGCGTTGTCTTCGTCTGGATGATGGTCCGGGTGTACAACACCATCGATACCGTTCCGACCTGGTACAGCGTCTGGACGCCGATGAGCTTCTTCCTGACCATGTTTATTGGCGGGCCGCTGCTGGGTTATCTGCTGCTGCGTGTGGCTGGCATTAATGGTTGGGCGATGCGCCTGCTGCCCGCGGTCTCGCTGCTGGCGCTGGTAATCAGTACCGTTGTCGCGCTCATGCAGGGAGCGGAGCTGGCGACCATTCACAGCTCTATCCAGCAGGCTTCGGCGCTGGTGCCGGATTACGGTTCGCTGATGGCCTGGCGTGTGGTGCTGCTGACGGCGGCGCTGGTGTGCTGGATTGCCCCTCAGCTTAAAGGTTACTCGCCTGCGCTGCCGTTACTGTCCCTGGCCTTTGTGCTGGTGCTGGCAGGGGAGTTAATTGGTCGCGGCGTATTTTACGGTCTGCATATGACGGTCGGTATGGCTATCGCCAGCTAATTTTAGATTTTGTTATAAAAGCCGGGACATAGCGCCCGGCTTTTCTTTTTTCATTCATGAAATTTTTCGACTGATGTTTCGTTGTAAAAATTCCCGGAAATAAATAAAAACAAATAGATAATTAATATCAGTAGCAGGCTTTGCATTAGCAGGATGAGTTTTTTAAATCGACAAGGCGCATAACGTGCGTGACGCCTGAATCGGTGGATTGACTTTGTTTTTGCCAGTGGCATGATGCGCACGAAATCTGAACTTCCTCACGGTTTTTAATCCATGACCACCTATACCCGCCCGGTGCTTTTGTTGCTCTGTGGCCTGCTTTTGCTGACCCTGGCGATCGCGGTGTTAAACACACTCGTCCCGCTATGGCTCGCCCATGAAAACTTACCGACCTGGCAGGTGGGTATGGTTAGCTCGTCCTTTTTTACGGGCAATCTGCTGGGCACCTTATTAACGGGCAGCCTCATTAAGCGCTTTGGTTTTAACCGCAGTTATTATCTGGCGTCGCTGATCTTTGCCGTCGGCTGCGCCGGTTTAGGCCTCATGGTCGGCTTCTGGAGCTGGATGGTCTGGCGCTTTATTGCGGGCGTCGGCTGCGCCATGATCTGGGTGGTGGTTGAAAGTGCGCTAATGTGCAGCGGAACGTCCCGTAATCGCGGGCGTCTGCTGGCGGCCTATATGATGGTTTACTACGTCGGTACCGTTCTGGGACAGCTGATGGTCAGCAAACTGCCAACCGACCTGATGAGCGTGCTGCCGTGGGTGACGGGCATGGTTCTGGCGGCGATCCTGCCGCTGCTCTTTACCCGCATTGTGAATCAAAACAGCGAGCATCAGGAAGCTACCCACGTCTGGCCGATGCTGAGACTGCGCCAGGCGCGTCTGGGGGTTAACGGCTGCATTATTTCCGGGATTGTGCTGGGCTCGCTCTATGGCCTGATGCCGCTCTATCTTAACCATCAGGGCGTCAGTGATTCCGGGATCGGTTTCTGGATGGCGGTGATGGTCAGCGCGGGGATTGTCGGCCAGTGGCCGATTGGCCGCCTGGCGGACCGCTTTGGTCGTCTGCTGGTGCTGCGCGTTCAGGTCTTCGTGGTCATCATGGGCTGTCTCGCCATGCTCAGCAACGCCGCGATGGCGCCTGCGCTGTTCATTCTGGGGGCTGCGGGCTTTACCCTCTATCCGGTCGCGATGGCCTGGGCCTGTGAGAAAGTTGAGCATCACCAGCTGGTTGCAATGAACCAGGCTTTGTTGCTGAGTTACACCATCGGCAGTTTACTGGGGCCGACTTTTACCGCTATGCTCATGCAAAATTATTCTGACAATCTGCTGTTTATTATGATCGCCAGCGTGTCGTTTATTTATCTGTTAATGCTGCTGCGCAAAGTGGGCGAACATCCAACGCCAGTGGCCCATGCATGACTTATTAAAAGCCTGTCGATGACAGGCTTTTTTGTCCCTGTCACATATAAGACTTTTACTTATTGTGAGTTTTTACTGCCTGGCGATAATTCAAATGAGTTTACCACTAAAAGGCAGCAATCATGTCTACTCGTCGTTTTTCCACTATCGCACTTGCCGTAGTGTTGGCTTTAACGTTTGCAACGGCTCCGGCCATGGCTAATCCTGGAAACGGGAATGGCGGTGGTCACGGAAACGGTGGCGGACAAGGTAATAGCGGCAATCATGGTAACGGGAACGCTGGTAACCATGGTAATAAACACAATAACGGTCAGGATAACCCTGGGAAATCGGATAAGAGCTTTAAAAACAGCAAAGATGTCGGTAATGATGTGGATGCTCGCGTGAGCTTTGATCATGCCCGCCATCTGGCACTGAATTACGGCTTAACGGGCTACGACTCTCTGCCTCCGGGAATTGCGAAAAACCTGGCGCGCGGTAAGCCACTGCCGCCGGGCATTGCGAAGAAAACCGTGCCAGCCGATATGCTGGGTCAGCTTCCTTCCTATCCGGGCTATGAATGGCGCGTGGTAGGTGACGACCTGGTCTTAATTGCGCTGAGTACGGCGATTGTGACTTCCGTTATTAATGGCGTCTTTAAATAGAATATAAAAAGGCCCGGTTTTCACCGGGCCTTTTCGTTAATACATGACCTTGTGGCCATACTGCTCAAGAATACCTTTGACGCGCTCCATCGTCTCTTTTTTCGGCGGCTTCACGCCATCGAGTTTGTACTCTTCACCCATCGCCACCCATTTATGTTTACCCAGCTCGTGATAGGGCAGGAGTTCAATTTTCTCCACGTTACCCATATCCCGGGTAAATTCACCCAGACGATGTGCAGAGTCATCATCATCTGACCAGCCCGGCACCACCACGTAGCGGATCCAGGTCTTGACGCCTTTATTGGCAATGTATTTGGCAAATTCCAGCGTACGGTGGTTTGAAACGCCAACCAGATTCTGGTGGATCTCATCGTTCATCTGCTTGAGATCGAGCATCACCAGATCGGTCACTTCAAGCAGTTCATCAATAACCGGATCGTAACGGCGCACAAAGCCGTTGGTGTCGAGGCAGGTATGAATGCCTTCTTTGTGGCAGGCGCGGAACCAGTCGCGCACAAATTCAGCCTGAAGAATGGCTTCACCGCCGGATGCCGTCACGCCACCGCCGGACGCGTTCATGAAGTGGCGATAGGTCACCACCTCTTTCATCAGATCCTCAACGGTGACTTCTTTACCGCCATGGGTGTCCCAGGTGTCACGGTTATGGCAGTACAGGCAGCGCATCAGGCAGCCCTGGAAGAAAGTGATAAAGCGGATCCCCGGGCCATCGACGGTGCCACAGGATTCAAAGGAGTGAATGCGACCAATAATTGACATTGCGGTGATATCTCCGAATTTGGCCCATCCGGGGGCCTATGTAGATGCACAGCTCAAAGGCTATGTCGAGTCTGTTTTGGCTGTTATCCATTAAGTATAGATAGCGGACAAAAGAGACTGATAAAGCGAGGGTGTTAAAAAGGCCCCACTTGCGTGGAGCCCTTATTGTACGCTTTTTAACGCGTGATTTCAGTCAATTCCACTTACATGGACTGAGTGAAAGTACGGGTAATAACGTCCTGCTGCTGTTCTTTCGTCAGGGAGTTAAAACGTACTGCGTAGCCAGATACGCGGATGGTCAGCTGAGGATATTTCTCAGGGTGTTCCATCGCGTCGAGCAGCATTTCACGGTTCATCACGTTCACGTTCAGGTGCTGACCACCTTCGATGGACGCTTCGTGGTGGAAGTAACCATCCATCAGACCCGCGAGGTTAGTTTTACGCACTTCGTCGTCTTTACCCAGCGCGTTTGGCACGATAGAGAAGGTGTAAGAGATACCATCTTTCGCGTAAGCAAACGGCAGTTTAGCAACGGAGGTCAGAGAGGCAACCGCACCTTTCTGGTCACGACCGTGCATTGGGTTAGCACCTGGGCCGAATGGCGCGCCAGCACGACGACCGTCTGGGGTGTTACCGGTTTTCTTACCATACACAACGTTAGAGGTGATGGTCAGAACAGACTGAGTCGGGATAGCGTTACGATAGGTAGTGAGTTTCTGAATTTTCTTCATGAAACGTTCTACCAGGTCAACCGCCATGTCATCAACGCGAGCGTCGTTGTTACCAAACTGCGGATATTCGCCTTCGATTTCGAAGTCGATAGCCAGACCATCTTCGTCACGAATTGGTTTAACTTTCGCATATTTGATTGCAGACAGGGAGTCAGCAGCAACGGACAGACCTGCGATACCACACGCCATGGTGCGAACGACGTCACGGTCGTGCAGCGCCATCAGAGAGGCTTCGTAGCTGTACTTGTCGTGCATGTAGTGGATAACGTTCAGCGCGGTCACGTACTGTTTAGCCAGCCAGTCCATGAAGTGGTCCATGCGCTCCATGACTTCGTCATAGTTCAGCACGTCGCCTTTGATCGGTTCAGACTTAGGACCAACCTGCATTTTCAGTTTTTCATCAACGCCGCCGTTGATTGCGTACAGCATGGTTTTCGCCAGGTTTGCACGCGCACCGAAGAACTGCATTTGTTTACCAACAACCATTGGACTTACGCAGCAAGCGATAGCGTAGTCATCGTTGTTGAAGTCAGGACGCATCAGGTCATCGTTCTCGTATTGCAGAGAAGAAGTGTCGATGGACACTTTAGCGGCGAATTTCTTGAAGTTCAGAGGCAGTTTTTCAGACCACAGAACGGTGATGTTCGGCTCCGGAGAAGGACCCATGGTGTACAGGGTGTTCAGGAAGCGGAAGCTGTTTTTGGTTACCAGAGTACGGCCATCTACGCCCATACCGCCGATAGATTCGGTTGCCCAGATTGGGTCACCAGAGAACAGCTCATCATATTCTGGGGTACGCAGGAAGCGAACCATACGCAGTTTCATGACCAGGTGGTCAATCATTTCCTGAGCGTCTTGTTCGGTGATTTTGCCTGCTTTCAGGTCACGTTCGATGTACGCATCCAGGAAGGTGGATACGCGGCCGAAGGACATTGCTGCACCGTTCTGAGACTTAACAGCGGCCAGGTAGCCGAAGTAGGTCCACTGGATAGCTTCCTGAGCGTTGGTTGCAGGACCAGAGATATCGCAGCCGTATTTAGCCGCCATCTCTTTGATCTGACCCAGCGCACGGTGCTGTTCAGCGATCTCTTCACGCAGACGGATAGTCGCTTCCAGGTTTACGCCGTTTTCCAGGTCAGACTGGAGAGAGACGAACTGTGCGTATTTGTCTTTCATCAGGAAGTCGATACCGTACAGCGCAACGCGACGGTAGTCACCGATGATACGGCCACGGCCATAGGCATCTGGCAGACCGGTCAGAACGCCAGATTTACGGCAGTTCAGAATGTCTTTGGTGTAAACATCGAATACGCCCTGGTTATGGGTTTTACGGTATTCGGTGAAGATTTTTTTCAGCATTGGGTCCAGCTCGCGGTTATACGCCTTGCAGGAACCTTCAACCATTTTGATACCACCGAACGGGATGATTGCGCGTTTCAGTGGTGCTTCAGTTTGCAGACCAACGATTTTCTCAAGGGCTTTGTTGATGTAGCCAGCATCGTGAGAAGTGATGGTAGAAGCAACGGAGGTGTCAAAATCAACTGGCGCGTGAGTGCGGTTTTCCAGTTTAACGCCTTCCATTACGCTGTCCCACAGCTTGGTGGTTGCGTCAGTCGCACCAGCCAGGAAGGATTCGTCACCTTCATACGGGGTATAGTTTTTCTGAATGAAGTCACGGACGTTGACTTCATTCTGCCAGTCACCTTTCGTAAAACCTTCCCAGGCTGTGGCTAACTTTTCATTAAGCTCGGACATGTAACACCTACCTTCTTAAGTGGATTTTTTATTTACTGCCTGAGACAACCATTAATGATGATCGCCGCCACGCAGGTAAATGACCCAGTATGTCAACCCAACTAACAGACCCCCACCGATAATGTTCCCGATAGTGACGGGGATCAGGTTATCAGTAATGAAGTTCATAATAGTCAGGTGTGAAAAACTTTCCGGGGTTGAACCTACAGCAGTCCAGAACTCCGGGCTTGCAAAGTTGCGGATAACAATCCCCATCGGGATCATGAACATATTCGCAATACTGTGCTCAAAGCCGCTGGCAACAAACATCGCAACCGGCAGAACCATAATCATGGCTTTATCCATCAGGCTACGACCAGAGTAGCTCATCCAGACCGCCAGGCAGACCATCAGGTTTGCGAGGATGCCGAGAGCAACAGCTTCGATAAATGTATGGTGCATTTTGTGGTCGGCGGTTTGCAGGACGTTAAGCCCCCAGCCGCCGTTGGCGGTCATATACTCGCCAGAGAGCCACATCAACAGAACAAAGAGCAGACAGCCAATCAGGTTGCCAACGTAAACGTTGAGCCAGTTGCGCCCCAGTTGACCCCAGGTAATTCTTCCGCTGGCTTTTGCCACCACAATCAGCACCGTTGAGGTGAAGAGGTCGGCGCCGCAGATGACGCAGAGAATCAGGCCCAGTGAGAAGCAAATACCACCAATCAGTTTCGCTATGCCGAAAGGCATCCCGGCAGTGCCGGTGGTGGCTGTGATATAGAAGACGAAAGCGATGGAGATGAACACCCCAGCCGTAATGGCCAGAAAGAACGTCGTCATCGGATGTTTCGTGGCTTTGTAGACACCCGCTTCTTCGGCAACTTTCGCCATCGCAGCGGGGAGTAATAGATCAAAAGGGTTGTCAGCTTTCACACTAACTCTCTCTTTATTAAGTCGGCGACGAGATACTAACAAAGCATTATAGAAGAGAAATTGATATAGATCATATCTCGCCTGGCTTATAGGCCCGCAGTGTGTATGGTTTTACAGCAAAAGCGGAGTAAGTATTTGATTATCCGTATAAAAATAAATTTTAAAAGTTATGAAAAGAGTTGAATTTTTTCCTTCAGCCTCCCGTGGAACAGTTAATTAAAATGGAGTATTTATTATAATTAGTAACAGTAAAGCTCAGGTAAGCGTTTTTATATTTACCCGTGGTTAACTTAATTATTACAATTAAACGTCATTGCGGAAAAATAAAAAAAAGGGGCAATGAAATTGCCCCGTAATATAGCTCAGGCGATTGAATACGCCTACAGCCATTAATGTTATATGCGCTTATTTTGACCAGTAAGCGGCTTTTGCCTTCTGCAATTTTTCATACGCATTCAGCAGTGACTGATGCGCCGGGAAGGCTTTCAGATCGTTGTCAACCGCTTGCAGGCCGTAGAATGGTTCTTCACCGCTTAGCGCCGCGCTGGCAGCTTCAACGGCATCCGCACCGTACATACGTACAAAGGCGTTCAGATACTGCAATGGCTCGCGGTCGTCTTCCTGAGAAAGCAGGAGCAGCGTTTGCAGGCAACGGTAATAGTTAGTGCGCTCGGCGGAGAAGACGGACTGGTTAAACTCCATCGTCCACTCGGTCCAGGCCAAAGCCTGATCCAGATCGCCGCCCGCCAGCGCCAGCATCGCTTTCAGCTCGCCGATGCGCAGGGTGTACCAGCCGTTATCTTTTCCGGTCGCCAGACCCAGCAGTTCGCGCACGCGGGTGAAATCATCGTGTCCTTCTTCGTCCAGCTGGGCGATCAGGTTCAGATAATCTTCTTTATCCCACTCGCTGCCTGGCAGGGCCAGCAGGGTTTCACGCAGATGCGCGCCCATGCTGTTGTTCGCCAGCCACAGATCTTCTGCCGGATAAATGTCCGACATACCTGGCACAATAATACGGCACGCGTAAACGCCGAGGTGTTCATAGTCGGCAATGTAGACTTCCTGATCTTCCGCGTTGAAGATCGCCATCAGGGTGGCGAATTCTTCTTCCGTCGTACCGGCAAAGCTCCAGTCCACGAACGGATAGTCCGCGTCCTGTTTGAACATATCCCAGGAGATCAAACCGCTGGAGTCGATGAAGTGTGTTTCGAGGTTGGTGTGCTCGGCGACTTCTTCGTCATCAAAGGTTGGCGGAGTAAAGACATCGAGATCTTTCAGGCTACGACCTTGCAGCAGTTCGGTTACGGTACGCTCCAGCGCCACGCCGAAGTCCGGGTGCGCGCCGAAGGAGGCGAAGCAGGTGCCATTTGCCGGGTTGAACAGTACCACGCAGATAACCGGATATTTGCCGCCCAGAGAGCCGTCATAAGCAAAGATTGGGAAACCTTCTGCTTCCAGTTTGGCGATGGATTCCACCACGCCCGGGTAGCGCGCCAGCACGTCAGCCGGGATCTCCGGCAGGCTGATGGATTCAGCAATAATGCGGTTTTTGATATGACGCTCGAAAACTTCAGACAATCCCTGCACGCGCGCTTCGTTGCGGGTATTACCGGCAGACATGCCGTTAGACACATACAGGTTGCCGACGATGTTCATCGGGATATAAACGGTCTGCTCGTCAGACTGACGGGTGAACGGCAGGGCGCAGATCCCACGATCCTCATTGCCGGATTGCAGGTCGATCAACATGCTGCCGGTCAGTTCGTTTTCCGGATCGTAGAACGCGCGCAGGCGGGCATCGAGAATGCCTTCCGGCAGTTCATCGTTTTCGGTCAGCGGGAACCATTTTTCGTTCGGATAGTGAACGAACGGACCGTTGGCAATAGTTTCGCCCAGCCAGAAGTCGGCGAAGAAGTAGTTGGTGGACAGACGCTCAAAATACTCACCCAGCGCAGAGGCCAGTGCCGCTTTTTTGGTCGCGCCTTTACCGTTGGTAAAGCACAGCGCACAGTCTTTGTCGCGAATATGCACGGACCAGACGTGAGGCACCGGATTCAGCCAGGAGGCTTCTTCGATATTAAAGCCCAGGTCGGTCAGTTTCTGCTGGAAGCGAGCGATGGAATCTTCCAGAGCGGCGTCTTTGCCGGGGATAAACGTTTGAGTCATGGCGTTCACTTTTATCGTACGTAAAGCGCGCAATGATACGGGTTTTGCGTGACGGGTGCTATCTCCGGCGAAAATAAATGGCTGGACTATGCTTATAAGCAGTAACCTACTGTTAAGGCATAAAAAAATGAAAGCTTTCGATCTCCAGCGGATGGCGTTTGATAAAGTCCCTCCTGAGTTTTTAGGCGAAGTAGCGCTGCGCAGCCTGTACACCTTTGTACTCGTTTTCCTGTTTCTGAAAATTACCGGACGTCGCGGCGTGCGGCAGATGTCGCTGTTTGAAGTGCTGATCATCCTGACGCTGGGGTCGGCGGCAGGGGACGTTGCCTTTTATGACGATGTGCCGATGGTGCCGGTCTTTATCGTCTTCGTGACGCTTGCACTGCTGTACCGGCTGGTCATGTGGCTGATGTCGAAAAGTGAGAAACTGGAAGATCTGCTCGAAGGGAAGCCGGTGGTGATTGTCGAAGATGGTCAACTGGCCTGGGAGAATGTGCAAAGCGCCAATATGACGGAGTTTGAGTTCTTTATGGAACTCCGTTTGAGCAGCGTTGAGCAACTGGGGCAGGTGCGTCTGGCGATTATGGAAACGAATGGTCAAATCAGCGTCTATTACTATTCCGACGATGAGGTGAAGCCCGGCCTGTGCATCCTGCCGGATATGCTCATCGAGCGATACAAAACTGTACCTGAAGCGGGCGAGTACGCCTGCATAAAATGTAGTCATGTCGTGGTTATGCAGGCGGGCGATCATCAATTATGCCCCCGCTGTACGAATCCAGAATGGACGAAGGTTAGCCGGGCTAAACGTAACACCTGACAGCGATTTTGTCGGTTTTGTGACAACGGTACGGCAGATTGTATTGTGTGACGAGGGGCACATTTCTTCGGCCATCAGTTTTAGACATTGCGGCGCGTGTCACTGAATGATAAAACCGATATCCACAGTTATAACTTATGGCTTTTAGCGTGGTGAGGGGAAATGGCTCAAGTCTTTAATTTCAGTTCAGGTCCGGCAATGTTACCGGCAGACGTGCTCAAACAGGCTCAACAGGAGCTGTGTGACTGGAACGGTCTGGGTACGTCGGTGATGGAAGTCAGCCACCGGGGTAAAGCGTTTATTCAGGTGGCGGAAGAAGCAGAAAAGGATTTTCGCGATCTGCTGAACATTCCCTCGAACTACAAAGTATTGTTCTGTCATGGCGGTGGACGCGGCCAGTTTGCGGGTATCCCGCTCAATCTACTGGGCGACAAAACCACCGCTGATTACGTTGATGCCGGCTACTGGGCGGCCAGTGCGGTAAAAGAAGCGCACAAATATTGCACGCCGAATGTCATCGATGCCAAAGTGACCGTTGACGGTCTGCGCGCCGTGAAGCCGATGAGTGAGTGGCAGCTTTCTGACAACGCCGCGTATCTTCACTACTGCCCGAACGAAACCATCGACGGTATTGCCATTCACGAAGAGCCAGACTTTGGCGAAAATGTCATTGTGACGGCGGATCTCTCTTCAACCATTCTGTCCACCCCGCTGGATGTCAGCCGCTACGGCGTCATCTACGCGGGTGCCCAGAAAAACATCGGTCCTGCGGGTCTGACTATCGTTATTGTGCGTGAAGACCTGCTGGGGAAAGCCCATAAGTCTTGCCCGTCAATTCTGGATTACACCGTCCTGAACGACAACGATTCCATGTTCAACACCCCACCAACGTTTGCCTGGTATCTCTCCGGCCTGGTCTTCAAATGGCTGAAGCAAAAAGGCGGTGTGGCGCAGATGGATAAGATCAATCAGCAAAAGGCTGAACTGCTGTACGGCGTGATCGACAAGAGCGATTTCTACCGTAACGATGTCGCCAAAACTAACCGTTCGCGCATGAACGTGCCGTTCCAGCTGGCGGACAGCAACCTGGATAACGTGTTCCTGGAAGAGTCCTTCGCGGCGGGTCTGCATGCGCTGAAAGGCCACCGTGTGGTAGGCGGAATGCGCGCCTCTATCTATAACGCCATGCCGCTGGAGGGCGTTAAAGCCCTGACTGATTTCATGATCGACTTCGAACGTCGTCACGGTTAATTGGCTGTTTTTCACCCCCGCAGCGTTCCTGCGGGGTTTTTATTATGTTGAGTTGAGAGTTGAGTTTCATGGAATCCCTGACGTTACAACCTATCGCGCGGGTAGATGGCACCATTAATCTGCCTGGTTCAAAAAGTGTCTCGAACCGCGCTCTGCTGCTGGCAGCTCTGGCAAACGGCACCACCGTCCTCACTAATCTGCTGGACAGCGATGACGTGCGCCATATGCTCAATGCACTGAAAGCGTTGGGCGTTCAGTACGCGCTGTCTGACGATCGTACCCGTTGTGAAGTCACCGGTAACGGCGGCGCGTTACATTCTGCTGAAGCGCTGGAGCTTTTCCTGGGTAACGCCGGTACCGCGATGCGTCCTCTGGCCGCAGCGCTGTGTCTGGGGAGTAACGATATTGTGCTGACCGGTGAGCCGCGAATGAAAGAGCGTCCGATCGGCCATCTGGTGGATGCCCTGCGTCAGGGCGGCGCGCAGATTGATTATCTTGAGCAGGAAAATTACCCGCCCCTGCGTCTGCGCGGGGGATTCACTGGCGGCAATGTTGAGGTTGACGGTAGCGTTTCCAGCCAGTTCCTGACCGCGCTGCTGATGACCGCACCGCTGGCACCACAGGACACCGTCATCAACATTAAAGGCGACCTGGTTTCTAAGCCGTACATTGATATCACCCTGCACCTGATGAACACCTTTGGTGTTGAGGTGGAAAACCAGTCTTATCAGCTTTTCGTGGTGCGCGGAGCGCAGCAGTATCACTCCCCGGGCCACTACCTGGTTGAAGGCGATGCTTCATCCGCCTCCTATTTCCTTGCCGCAGGCGCGATTAAAGGCGGTACGGTTAAAGTGACGGGCATTGGCCGCAACAGCGTGCAGGGCGATATCCGTTTTGCTGACGTGCTGGAAAAAATGGGCGCGGTGGTGACCTGGGGCGATGACTTCATCTCCTGCACCCACGGTGAGCTGAACGCCATCGATATGGATATGAACCATATTCCGGATGCGGCGATGACCATTGCCACCGCTGCGCTGTTTGCGAAAGGCACCACCACGCTGCGAAACATTTACAACTGGCGTGTGAAAGAGACGGACCGCCTGTTCGCGATGGCAACCGAGCTGCGTAAAGTGGGGGCCGAGGTAGAAGAGGGCGAAGACTACATTCGCGTCACGCCGCCGGCAAAACTGCAATTTGCAGAAATTGGCACCTACAACGATCACCGCATGGCGATGTGTTTCTCGCTGGTGGCGTTGTCAGATACGCCAGTCACTATCCTTGATCCGAAGTGTACGGCAAAAACGTTCCCGGACTACTTCGAACAGCTGGCGCGCATTAGCACCCTGGCCTGATGATCGTATGCCGCATCACCTGATGCGGCATTTCCTTACGCTTTCTGACACTCATCCTCTTTCATTTCTTCTACACTCTGCTTCAATCATTCCGTAATTTGCACGCAAAGGTAACAGTTGCGCACGTTGGCGCGTATAATGCGCGGCGTTCATGTAAACGGTATGCCTTAATTAAGGAGAAAAAGATGACGGCAATTGCCCCGGTAATCACCATTGATGGGCCAAGTGGCGCAGGGAAAGGTACTCTGTGCAAAGCGATGGCGGAAGCATTGCAATGGCATCTTTTAGATTCGGGAGCAATCTATCGCGTGCTGGCGCTGGCTGCGCTGCATCATCATGTGGATGTTGCGTCTGAAGAAGCGCTGGTACCGTTGGCTGCGCATCTGGATGTGCGCTTTGTCTCGACCGATGGCAACCTTGAAGTGATCCTGGAAGGGGAAGATGTCAGCGGTGAAATCCGTACGCAAGAAGTGGCCAATGCGGCCTCTCAGGTGGCGGCTTTCCCACGCGTTCGTGAAGCGCTGTTACGTCGCCAGCGCGGTTTCCGTGAAGCGCCGGGGCTGATCGCCGACGGCCGCGACATGGGAACCGTGGTATTCCCCGATGCGCCAGTGAAAATTTTCCTTGACGCCTCTTCAGAAGAACGTGCTCAACGCCGCATGCTTCAGTTGCAGGAAAAGGGGTTTAGTGTTAACTTTGATCGCCTTTTATCCGAGATAAAAGAGCGCGATGACCGCGATCGTAACCGCGCCGTCGCACCACTTGTTCCCGCGCAAGACGCATTAGTGCTGGATTCAACCAGTTTAACTATTGAGCAAGTGATTGAAAAAGCGCTACAATATGCGCGCCAAAAACTGGCACTCGCGTAATCGCGACCGATTTAGCAGTACCCCCGCTGCAATGGATTGACGGCGGGTATGTGAAACAACCCCATCCGGCACGGAGCCAGGTGGACGTTAATATTAACCTGAAGATTAAACATGACTGAATCTTTTGCTCAACTGTTTGAAGAATCCTTAAAAGAAATCGAAACCCGTCCGGGTTCCATCGTTCGTGGCGTTGTTGTTGCTATCGACAAAGACGTTGTACTGGTTGACGCCGGTCTGAAATCTGAGTCTGCCATCCCGGCTGAGCAGTTCAAAAACGCCCAGGGCGAGCTGGAAATCCAGGTTGGTGACGAAGTTGACGTTGCTCTGGACGCAGTAGAAGACGGCTTCGGCGAAACCCTGCTGTCTCGTGAGAAAGCTAAACGTCACGAAGCATGGATCACGCTGGAAAAAGCTTACGAAGAAGCTGAAACTGTGGTCGGTGTTATCAACGGCAAAGTTAAAGGTGGCTTCACTGTTGAGCTGAATGGTATTCGTGCGTTCCTGCCAGGTTCTCTGGTAGACGTTCGTCCAGTCCGTGACACCCTGCACCTCGAAGGCAAAGAGCTTGAGTTCAAAGTAATCAAGCTGGACCAGAAGCGTAACAACGTTGTTGTTTCCCGTCGTGCCGTTATCGAATCCGAAAACAGCGCAGAACGCGATCAGCTGCTGGAAAACCTGCAGGAAGGCATGGAAGTCAAAGGTATCGTTAAGAACCTCACTGACTACGGCGCATTCGTTGACCTGGGCGGCGTTGATGGCCTGCTGCACATCACCGACATGGCGTGGAAACGCGTTAAGCACCCAAGCGAAATCGTGAACGTGGGCGACGAAATCACTGTTAAAGTGCTGAAGTTCGACCGCGAGCGTACTCGTGTATCCCTCGGCCTGAAACAGCTGGGCGAAGATCCATGGGTAGCTATCGCTAAGCGTTACCCAGAAGGTACTAAACTGACTGGTCGCGTTACCAACCTGACTGACTACGGCTGCTTCGTTGAAATCGAAGAAGGCGTTGAAGGTCTGGTGCACGTTTCCGAAATGGACTGGACCAACAAAAACATCCACCCATCCAAAGTTGTTAACGTTGGTGATGTAGTGGAAGTGATGGTTCTGGATATCGACGAAGAACGTCGTCGTATCTCCCTGGGCCTGAAGCAGTGCAAAAACAACCCATGGCAGCAGTTCGCGGAAACCCACAACAAGGGCGACCGTGTTGAAGGTAAAATCAAGTCTATCACTGACTTCGGTATCTTCATCGGCCTGGACGGCGGCATCGATGGCCTGGTTCACCTGTCTGACATCTCCTGGAACGTTGCAGGCGAAGAAGCAGTTCGTGAATACAAAAAAGGCGACGAAATCGCAGCAGTTGTTCTGCAAGTTGACGCAGAGCGTGAGCGTATCTCCCTGGGCGTTAAACAGCTCGCAGAAGATCCGTTCAACAACTGGGTTGCACTGAACAAGAAAGGCGCAATCGTAAACGGTAAAGTGACTGCTGTTGACGCTAAAGGCGCAACCGTAGAACTGGCTGACGGCGTTGAAGGTTACCTGCGCGCTTCCGAAGCTTCACGTGACCGCGTTGAAGATGCAACTCTGGTTCTGAGCGTTGGTGACGACGTTGAAGCTAAGTTCACCGGTGTTGACCGTAAGAACCGTGCAATCAGCCTGTCTGTTCGTGCTAAAGACGAAGCTGATGAGAAAGATGCAATCGCAACTGTGAACAAACAGGAAGATGCAAACTTCTCTAACAACGCAATGGCTGAAGCTTTCAAAGCAGCTAAAGGCGAGTAAGTTCAGGTTCGCACCATCATTTGAGCTGTAACGCATTTACAGCGCGAAGGATGGAGAGCAGACTTGACAGATTGCAGGATTCGTCCTGTAATCAATAACAAAGGGCGGCTACGGCCGCCCTTGTTTAATAAGCTGTTCAGCTAATGGGTTTGAAAGGAACCGGAGGAATCATGACCAAGTCAGAATTGATTGAAAGACTTGCCAGTCAGCAACCGCATATCCCTGCTAAGGCTGTGGAAGATGCCGTTAAAGAGATGCTGGAGCATATGGCTACCACTCTTGCCCAGGGCGAGCGCATTGAAATCCGCGGTTTCGGTAGTTTTTCCCTGCACTATCGTGCACCACGTACCGGGCGTAACCCGAAGACTGGCGATAAAGTGGAGCTGGAAGGAAAGTATGTTCCGCACTTTAAGCCGGGTAAAGAACTGCGCGATCGCGCCAATATTTACGGTAACTGAGTTTAATCATTAGGGTTAAACTGAGTTTAAAGGAAGCACCTTAGGGTGCTTTTTTTGTATCCCGCCCCTGCATTTCTGAATACGCGCCGCATATTCATTTCCTCTTTGCTGTAAACACTTAAAAACGTTGCAGCGCCCGCTGTAAATCACGCCTTTTCTGTCTGACGACGCATCAGCCCCGCCGCATAATCGCCTGAAACATGGAGGTGAAGATGGGGATCCACGTCATCAGTATGTGCGCCATTCTGGCCATAATCCCGCTCTATTGGTTACCCGATTTGCCAGATTTGCATATTGTCTGGTTGCTGATTGCCGCAGGAGTTGCGTTATCCGTACAGCAGAGAAAATGGCTCAGGTTTTCAGGCCTGGCATTGCTTTTTATGTGCTGGGGGATCCTGGCCGCTCAGGAAAGCGTATGGCCGATGAACCATTTAACGCAAGCACCGCAGCAGGCCGAGGTGGTCATTACCGCAACGGACGGCGCAACGATGCATCAGGGAAAGATTGTCAGCCTCAATGGAGAACGCGTGTGGGCTGCCATGGGCGTGGCGCTGTATGGCAACTATCTGCCGCAAAAAGTCTGCGTGGGTCAACGCTGGGCAATGACCCTGCGTCTCAGGGCGGTACACGGAGAACTCAACGATGGCGGCTATGATTCACAGAAAAATGCCTTTGCCCGACACCAGACGCTGAGTGGACGGTTTACCCATGCGGCGCTCGTTGACGAAGGCTGTAGTCTGCGTGCGCAATACCTGACATCACTACAGAATACTCTTTCAGCATATCAGTGGGGACCCGTGATCCTGGGGCTGGGGATGGGGGAGCGGCTGTCGGTCTCGCGGGAGATAAAAAACCTGATGCGTGATACCGGAACGATGCATCTGATGGCAATCTCGGGACTACATATTGCGCTGGCCGCTTCTGTCATCTGGTTTCTGGCGCGGGGCATTCAGTTCTTCCTGACGGGCCGCTGGATTATCTGGCAAATCCCCTTGCTGGCAGGGCTGATTTTTGCCGCGTTTTACGCATGGCTAACGGGCTTGCAGCCGCCCGCGCTGCGCACGGTTATCGCGCTTGTGGTACTGGCTGCATTAAAAATGAGTGGTCGCCAGTGGTCGCCCTGGCAGGTATGGCTTACCTGCGTGGCGGCGATCCTGATTTTCGATCCACTGGCGGTCCTGTCACAAAGCCTGGCGTTGTCAGCGTTTGCGGTCGCCGCGCTTATTTTTTGGTATCAGTGGTTGCCTCTCCCGCACTGGCAACGTGGCCGGTGCCTGCGGCCGCTGGCGACGCTAGTGTATTTGCAGGTCGGAATGCTGCTGCTTCTGTTGCCGCTTCAGGTCCTGATTTTCCATGGTTTCAGCCTCTCCTCGCTGGTAGCGAACCTGTTTGCCGTTCCTCTGGTCACGTTTATCTCAGTTCCGCTGATCCTGCTCGGCATGTTTCTGCATCTGTTTCCGGTCGCTGCGCTGGAAAGTATCGTCTGGCTGGCTACTGATAAATCTCTGGCAGGGCTTTTCAGGCTATTGATGCGTTTACCGAATGGCTGGCAGGACGTTGATGAACGCTGGCAATACCTGACGTTACTGCCGTGGCTGCTGGTCATTGGCTGGCGATTCAGGGCCTTCAGCGCAGCACCCGCAGTCTGTCTGGCAGGCAGCGTGGTGCTGGCCTTTCCCCTCTGGCACAGGGTTAAAACAGACAGCTGGTCCCTGCATATGCTGGATGTAGGGCAGGGGCTGGCGATGGTCATTGAGCGTCACGGGAAGGCCATTCTGTATGACACCGGGCTGGCATGGCCCGGTGGGGACAGTGCGCAGCAGCTGATTATCCCCTGGCTACGCTGGCATCATCTGAAACCGGAAGGGGCGATCCTGAGCCATGAACATCTCGACCACGCGGGGGGACTGGCATCGCTAAAAGCTGCCTGGCCCGCAATGTGGATCAGGAGCCCCTTATCCTGGTCCGGACATCTTCCGTGCTTTCGAGGACAGCGATGGCAGTGGCAGGGTTTAACGTTCTCCGTGCACTGGCCACCCGAAAACACCTCGGCGAAAGGTAACAACCGCTCCTGCGTGGTAAAAATCGATGACGGCGAACAGAGCGTTTTACTGACCGGAGACATTGAAGCGCAGGCAGAACTGGCAATGCTAAGCCATCGCTGGCGTCAGCTTGCGTCTACACTGATCCAGGTGCCACATCATGGAAGTAACACGTCATCTTCAACACCGTTGCTACAGCGCGTAGAGGGGCAGGTTTCGTTGGCCTCGATGGCTCGCTATAACGCGTGGCGTTTCCCTTCTATTAAAGTGGTCCGGCGCTATCGAACGGAGGGATATCTCTGGCTTGATACCCCGCATTCCGGGCAGATATCTGTGACCTTTTCGCACCATAGTCGGCAAATTCGTCGCTTACGCGAACACTATTTACCGCGTTGGTATCATCAGTGGTTTGGCGCGCCCGTAGATAACGGGTAGAATATGCGGCTATTTCAACAAATGCTGGTTTTTTGAATGCATAACGACAAAGATCTCTCCACGTGGCAAACGTTCCGCCGGCTCTGGCCGATGATTGCTCCTTTCAAAGCAGGCTTGATCGTGGCGGGCGTAGCGTTAATCCTCAACGCAGCCAGCGATACGTTTATGTTATCGCTTCTCAAACCGTTACTGGATGACGGTTTCGGTAAAACGGATCGTTCAGTGCTGCTATGGATGCCGCTGGTGGTTATTGGGCTGATGATCTTACGCGGAATCTCCAGCTATGTATCCAGCTACTGCATCTCCTGGGTATCCGGTAAAGTGGTGATGACCATGCGCCGCCGGCTGTTCAGCCATATGATGGGGATGCCGGTCTCATTCTTTGACAAACAGTCAACCGGCACCCTGCTGTCGCGTATTACCTACGATTCAGAGCAGGTGGCGTCGTCCTCTTCCAGCGCACTGATTACCGTTGTGCGTGAAGGCGCATCCATCATCGGCCTGTTCGCGATGATGTTCTATTACAGCTGGCAACTGTCGCTGATCCTTATTGTGCTGGCGCCGATTGTCTCCATCGCGATCCGCGTGGTATCAAAGCGTTTTCGCAACATCAGTAAAAATATGCAGAATACGATGGGGCAGGTGACGACCAGCGCCGAGCAGATGCTGAAAGGCCATAAGGAAGTGTTGATTTTCGGCGGTCAGGAAGTCGAAACCAAACGCTTTGACAAGGTCAGCAACAGAATGCGCCTGCAAGGAATGAAAATGGTATCGGCCTCGTCGATTTCCGATCCGATCATTCAGCTGATTGCCTCTCTGGCTCTGGCCTTCGTCCTGTATGCCGCCAGTTTCCCGAGCGTCATGGAAACCCTGACTGCGGGTACCATTACCGTGGTGTTCTCATCCATGATTGCGCTGATGCGTCCGCTGAAATCGCTGACTAACGTCAACGCCCAGTTCCAGCGCGGGATGGCAGCCTGTCAGACGCTGTTCAGCATCCTCGATTCCGAACAGGAAAAAGATGAAGGTACACGCGTGATCGAGCGCGCTAAAGGCGACCTGGAATTCCGTAACGTCACCTTTACCTATCCAGGCCGTGAAGTGCCGGCGCTGCGTGATATCAGCCTGTCCATCCCGGCGGGTAAAACCGTTGCGCTGGTCGGTCGTTCCGGTTCGGGCAAGTCGACCATTGCCAGCCTGATTACCCGTTTCTACGATATCGACCAGGGCGAGATCCTGCTTGATGGTCACGACCTGCGGGAATATACCCTCCAGTCGCTGCGTAACCAGGTCGCGCTGGTCTCGCAGAACGTGCATCTGTTCAACGATACGGTGGCGAACAACATTGCGTATGCCCGTACCGAAGAGTACAGCCGTGAAGAGATTGAGAATGCGGCGCGTATGGCCTATGCGATGGACTTCATTAACAAAATGGATAACGGTCTGGATACGATCATTGGCGAAAACGGGGTGCTGCTCTCCGGTGGTCAGCGTCAGCGTATCGCGATTGCCCGTGCGCTGCTGCGCAACAGCCCGATTCTGATCCTCGATGAAGCAACGTCCGCACTGGATACGGAATCTGAACGCGCTATCCAGTCTGCTCTGGATGAATTACAGAAAAACCGTACCTCGCTGGTTATTGCGCACCGTCTGTCGACCATCGAACAGGCTGACGAAATCGTGGTGGTGGAAGATGGCGTGATCGTTGAACGCGGCAGCCATGCGGACCTGCTGGAACAGCGTGGTGTTTACGCGCAGCTTCATAAAATGCAGTTCGGTCAATGATTGCACGCATCTGGTCGGGTGAATCCCCTCTGTGGGTGCTGCTTCTCCCGCTCTCCTGGCTGTATGGCCTGGTGAGCGGTGCTATTCGTCTGCTTTACCGCCTCGGGATCAAGCGCGCCTGGCGCGCACCGGTACCTGTGGTGGTGGTCGGCAACCTGACGGCGGGTGGAAACGGCAAAACCCCGGTGGTGATCTGGCTGGTAGAACAGCTCCAGAGGCGCGGTATCCGCCCGGGAGTTGTCTCACGCGGTTACGGTGGTAAAGCGGCGCAGTATCCACTGGTGCTGAGCCCAGCTACGACAACCGCTGAAGCCGGTGATGAGCCGGTACTCATTTACCAGCGTACCGGCGCGCCGGTTGCGGTATCGCCGGTGCGCAGTGATGCCGTGAAGGCACTGCTTGCGGAGCATGACGTACAAATCGTTATTACCGATGATGGTTTGCAGCATTACGCGCTGGCGCGTGACAAAGAGATCGTGGTCATTGACGGCGTGCGGCGTTTTGGCAACGGCTGGCGGCTGCCAGCCGGTCCAATGCGTGAGCGTGCGTCGCGCCTGAAGAGCGTCGATGCTGTGATTGTAAACGGTGGTGAAGCCAGAGCGGGCGAAATCCCGATGCATCTTCGTCCCGGACAGGCCGTGAATATGTTGACCGGCGTGCGTAAAGACGTCGCGCAACTGGAACATCTGGTTGCGATGGCCGGTATAGGTCATCCGCCGCGTTTCTTCGCAACGCTGGAGCAGTGCGGCGCAAAGCTTGATAAACGGGTGCCGCTCGCCGATCACCAGGCGTTAGTTGCCGAAGAGGTTGAAAGGCTGGCAGCGCCGGGACAGACGCTGATCATGACGGAAAAAGACGCGGTAAAATGCCGGGCCTTTGCGAAAGAAAACTGGTGGTATCTGCCGGTTGACGCTGAACTCAGCGGCGAACAGCCGGAACATTTGCTCAAGGAACTGCTCGCGTTAGTGCAGTAACTTCTACGCGGTTCCGGTGGCGCTTTGACTGACAGGAAAACGCATGTCTCTACCGCAACTCTCACTTGCAGCCGCACGAAACTTGCATCTTGCCGCCCAGGGGCTTCTGAAAAAGCCCCGTCGCCGCGCGCAGCCAGCGGATATCCTCTCTACCGTGCAACGCATGTCGTTGCTGCAAATCGACACCATTAACATCGTGGCGCGTAGCCCGTATCTGGTCCTGTTTAGCCGCCTGGGAAACTATCCTCCGCAGTGGCTGGATAATGCGCTAAGTCAGGGCGAACTGATGGAATACTGGGCGCATGAAGCCTGTTTTCTCCCGCGAAGCGATTTTGCACTGGTGCGTCACCGCATGCTCGCCCCGGACAAAATGGGCTGGAAATACCGTCAGGAGTGGATGGTGGAACACGCGGATGAAATAGAGCAACTGATTGCCCATATTCAGGAAAACGGGCCGGTACGCTCCGCGGATTTTGAACACCCGCGAAAAGGGGCAAGTGGATGGTGGGAGTGGAAACCGCACAAACGCCATCTTGAAGGGCTGTTTACGTCGGGCAAAGTGATGGTGGTCGAGCGTCGCAACTTTCAGCGCGTCTATGACCTCACACACCGCGTTATGCCTCACTGGGACGATACGCGTGACCTGCTGTCTCAGGACGCAGCCGAAGCCATCATGCTCGGGAATAGCGCCCGCAGCCTTGGCATCTTCCGCCCACAGTGGCTGGCGGATTATTATCGTTTGCGTCAGCCGCAGCTAAAACCACTGCTGGAATTGTGGCAGCGCGAACAGCGCGTCATGCCGGTCTCGGTAGAGTCGTTAGGTGAAATGTGGTTGCATGCGGATTTATTCCCACTGCTGGCGCAGGCGCAGGAGGGCAAACTCCAGGCGACCCACAGTGCCGTGCTGTCGCCGTTCGACCCCGTTGTCTGGGACAGAAAGCGGGCCGGGCAGTTGTTTAATTTCAGCTACCGTCTGGAATGCTACACCCCGGCGCCCAGACGGCAATATGGTTATTTTGTTTTGCCGCTGCTGCACAAAGGCCAGCTAGTCGGGCGCATGGACGCTAAAATGCACCGTAAAACCGGCATACTTGAAATTATCGCGCTCTGGCTTGAAGAGGGCATAAAGGTGACGGCTGGCCTGGAAAAAGGGTTAACGACTGCGCTCAGTGAATTTGCGCGCTGGCAGGGGGCGCATGAAATTGTACTCGGTCGCGTGCCTGCGGGGCTGTTTACGACCTGTCGAGGTGGCTGGGAAACAGGCACTCCCTGAAAAGGGAATGTGATAAGCTTTAGCGATTACCCATACGGAGGAACTATGGATCACCGTTTACTTGAAATTATTGCCTGCCCGGTGTGCAACGGCAAACTGTATTACAGCCAGGATAAACAAGAGCTGATTTGCAAACTGGACAGCCTGGCGTTCCCGCTGCGTGACGGTATTCCGGTCCTGCTGGAAAATGAAGCCCGTTCCCTGGTGGCAGAAGAGATCAAACCATGAGTTTTGTTGTCATTATCCCTGCGCGTTATGCTTCAACGCGCCTGCCAGGTAAACCGCTGGTGGATATCAATGGCAAACCGATGATTGTGCATGTCCTTGAACGGGCACGCGAATCGGGCGCCGGACGCGTCATCGTCGCCACCGATCACCCGGATGTTGCGCGCGCGGTTGAGGCCGCGGGTGGGGAAGTGTGCATGACCCGTGCCGATCATCAGTCAGGCACCGAGCGCCTGGCGGAAGTCGTCGAAAAATGCGGTTTCAGCGACGAGACGGTGATTGTGAACGTGCAGGGCGATGAGCCGATGATCCCGGCGGCGATTATCCGTCAGGTGGCCGACAACCTGGCTCAGCGTCAGGTCGGGATGGCGACCCTCGCGGTGCCGATTCACCACGCTGAAGAGGCGTTCAATCCGAATGCGGTGAAAGTGGTCATGGACGCAGAGGGCTACGCGCTCTATTTCTCCCGCGCCACCATTCCGTGGGATCGCGATCGTTTCGCGCAATCGAAAGAGACAATCGGCGAAACCTTCCTGCGCCACATCGGTATTTACGGCTACCGCGCCGGCTTTATTCGTCGCTACGTCGCCTGGGCACCAAGCCCGCTGGAGCATATTGAAATGCTCGAACAGCTTCGCGTGCTGTGGTACGGCGAGAAAATTCACGTTGCGGTTGCCCAGGAAATCCCAGGCACCGGCGTGGATACCCCTGAAGATCTCGAGCGCGTACGCGTCGAAATGCGTTAATTCGCTGGCATCCCCTCGTCTGGGGGGATGCTCTCCCGCCTGGCTATTTTCCTTTTCTTTTTCATTATTGATCTCTACCGGGTGACATCCGGGTTTCGCGCGCTCATTATAAAAGCAGTAGTCTTAATGGGGGTAATCTCATATGGAACAGCTGCGTGCTGAACTCAGCCATCTCCTTGGCGAAAAGCTAAGCCGGGTGGAATGCGTGAATGAAAAGGCCGACACCGCACTCTGGTCGTTGTACGACAGTCAGGGAAACCCCATGCCGCTGATGGCCAGAAGTTTTACCTCGCCGGGCGTCGCCAGACAGCTGGCCTGGAAAATGTCGATGCTGGCGCGGGAAGGGACTGTCCGCATGCCGACGGTCTACGGCGTGATGACCCATGAGGAGCATCCCGGCCCGGATGTTCTGCTTATCGAGCGTTTACGCGGGGTTTCTGTTGAAGCCCCGACGCGTACACCGGAGCGCTGGGAACAGCTGAAAGATCAGATTGTCGAGGCTCTGCTTGCCTGGCATCGGCAGGACAGCCGGGGTCTTGTTGGCGCGGTGGACAGCACGCAGGAAAACCTGTGGCCGCTGTGGTATCGCCAGCGTGTTGAAGTGCTGTGGGGCACGCTGAACCAGTTCAACAACACCGGTTTAACGATGCAGGACAAACGTATTTTATTCCGCACCCGGGAGTGTCTGCCGACGCTGTTTGAGGGCTTTAACGACAACTGCGTGCTGGTTCACGGCAATTTCACGCTGCGCAGTATGCTTAAAGACTCGCGCAGCGACCAGCTGCTGGCGATGGTCGGGCCGGGGATCATGCTCTGGGCGCCGCGCGAGTACGAACTGTTCAGGCTGAGCGAGGGCGGGGCGGCGGAAGATTTGCTCTGGCACTATCTTCAGCGCGCCCCCGTTGCGGAGGCCTTTCTCTGGCGACGCTGGCTCTATCTTCTCTGGGATGAGGTGGCGCAGCTGGTCAACACCGGGCGCTTTAATCGCGCCAGTTTCGATCTGGCCGCAAAATCACTCCTGCCCTGGCTTGCCTGACGAACCTTTGAGCCACTGCCAGAGGCGGCCAAGCGTCTCGTAGCCGACGCGATCGCTGTGCATCAGCCATACCGGGGACGGGATTATCCGTTCCCACGGATTGAGCGGGGCGTCAATAGCCATCTGGTTTGCCGGAGCAGGAAGCGGATGCAGGCCCTGCTTCTCAAAGAAAATCATTGCGCGCGGCAGGTGTGAAGCAGAGGTCACCAGCAGGAACGGTACATCACCGATGGCCTGTTTCACCGCCGCCGCCTCTTCTTCGGTATCTTTTGGGCTATCCAGCGTGATGATGGCGGAACGCGGTACGCCAAGCGATTCAGCCACTCTTGCTCCTGCTTCAGCGGTACTGACCGGGTTGGTTTTTGCCGCAGCGCCCGTGAAGATCATCTTCGATCCAGGATTGGCCAGCCACAGGCGGATCCCCTCGTTCAGGCGCGGCAGGCTGTTGTTGATCAGGTTCGAGCTGGGCGCCCAGTTCGGATCCCAGGTATACCCGCCGCCCAGCACGACGATATAGCCCACCTTCTGATTTCCCTGCCATGTCGGGTAGGTGTTTTCAATCGGACGTAATAAACCGTCAGCGACCGGTTGCAGGCTGAGTAACAGCAGCGCCAGCCAGCCCACGGTAACGAGGGATTTACCGCTTTTCTGAAAGCGGCTAAACCATATCAATGCCAGCCCCAGCGCGATGAGAAGCAACAGCAGGGGAAGGGGAAGCATCATGCCTCCGATATATTTTTTTAGGGTAAAAAGCATCCTTTTTGGTTCCTTTTTTAACCATACAGCAGGCGATTGTCGGTGATATTACACCAGAGTGGTTCATTCTCCGCGCGGGTGTGACAAAATAGCGGTTTTGCAGTGAGTGGAACCCTCCCAATGCGGGATCGCAATTTTGATGACATCGCGGAAAAGTTTTCGCGCAACATTTATGGCACCACCAAAGGTCAGCTTCGTCAGACGATCCTCTGGCAGGATCTGGACAAGCTGCTGGCTGAATTCGGTGACCGACCGTTGCGCGTGCTGGATGCCGGCGGTGGGGAAGGTCAGACTGCAATTCTGATGGCGCAGCGGGGACATCACGTCACGCTTTGCGATCTTTCTGCCGAGATGGTTGCGCGTGCAGGGCGAGCGGCAGAAGAGAAAGGTGTGAGCGACAACATGCATTTTATACATTGCGCCGCTCAGGACATTCCGCAGCATTTGGAAACGCAGGTTGATCTGATATTGTTTCATGCTGTGCTCGAATGGATCGCCGAACCACAAGCGATGTTAAAAACGCTGTGGTCGATGTTGCGCCCGGGCGGTGCGTTATCGCTGATGTTTTACAATGCCAACGGCCTGCTAATGCGAAACGTGCTGGTCGGCAATTTTGGCTATGTACAGCAGGGCATGTATAAAAAGAAACGACGCACGCTTTCACCGGATTTCCCCCGTGAACCGCAGCAGGTCTATGGCTGGCTGGAGGAGATCGGTTGGGAAATTACCGGCAAAACCGGCGTGAGGGTGTTTCATGATTATCTGCGTGATAAACAAAAACAGGATGACTGTTTAGACGCCTTAACAGAAATAGAGACGCGGTACTGCCGCCAGGAGCCTTATCTGAGCCTTGGCCGCTATATACACGTCACCGCGCGCAAGCCGCAGATGCAAGGATAATCTATGAGTGAATTTTCCCAGACAGTCCCCGAACTGGTTGCCTGGGCCAGGAAAAACGATTTCTCCATCTCGCTGCCGGTAGACAGACTCTCATTCCTGCTGGCGGTTGCGACGCTAAACGGCGAACGCCTGGATGGCGAAATGAGTGAAGGCGAACTGGTGGATGCGTTCCGCCACGTCAGTGATGCGTTTGAGCAAACCAGCGAAACCATTAGCGTGCGTGCCAACAACGCAATCAATGATATGGTGCGTCAACGTCTGCTGAACCGCTTTACCAGCGAGCAGGCGGAAGGAAACGCCATCTATCGTCTTACGCCACTGGGCATTGGCATTACCGACTATTACATCCGCCAGCGCGAATTTTCCACGCTGCGTCTCTCCATGCAGCTCTCTATTGTTGCAGGTGAGCTGAAGCGTGCCGCCGACGCGGCTGATGAAAACGGTGACGAATTCCACTGGCATCGCAACGTTTACGCGCCGCTGAAATATTCGGTCGCCGAGATTTTCGACAGTATCGATCTGACTCAACGTCTGATGGACGAACAGCAGCAGCAGGTGAAAGACGATATCGCTCAACTGCTTAATAAAGACTGGCGTGCGGCCATCTCCAGCTGTGAACTCTTGCTGTCAGAAACGTCGGGTACGCTGCGTGAGTTGCAGGATACACTGGAGGCGGCGGGAGATAAGCTACAGGCCAATCTGCTACGCATTCAGGACGCGACGATGGCGCACGACGATCTGCATTTTATCGACCGTCTGGTGTTTGATTTGCAGAGCAAGCTTGACCGCATTATCAGCTGGGGCCAGCAGTCGATCGACCTGTGGATCGGTTACGACCGCCACGTGCATAAATTTATCCGTACCGCCATCGATATGGATAAGAATCGCGTCTTTGCTCAACGTCTGCGCCAGTCGGTACAGACCTACTTCGATGCGCCGTGGGCGCTGACCTACGCCAACGCCGATCGTCTGCTGGATATGCGCGACGAAGAGATGGCGCTGCGTGATGAAGAGGTCACCGGTGAACTGCCACCGGATCTGGAATACGAAGAATTTAACGAAATTCGCGAGCAGCTTGCGGCGATGATCGAAGAACAGCTCGCTGTCTACAAAACCAGACAAGCACCGCTGGATCTTGGCCTCGTGGTACGCGACTATCTGGCGCAGTATCCGCGCGCGCGCCACTTCGATGTTGCCCGCATTGTTGTAGACCAGGCGGTGCGCCTGGGCATCGCACAAGCCGATTTCACCGGACTGCCGCCGAAGTGGCAGCCGATTAACGATTACGGAGCCAAGGTACAGGCGCATGTCATTGACAAATATTGAACACGTGATGCCAGTTAAGCTGGCACAGGCGCTGGCGAATCCGTTGTTTCCGGCGCTGGATAGCCAGCTGCGTGCCGGTCGTCACATTGGCCTTGACGAGCTGGATAATCACGCCTTTTTGATGGACTTTCAGGAGTACCTGGAAGAGTTTTACGCTCGCTATAACGTTGAGCTGATCCGCGCGCCGGAAGGTTTTTTCTACCTGCGTCCGCGCTCTACCACGCTTATTCCGCGCTCGGTGCTTTCCGAACTGGATATGATGGTCGGCAAAATTCTCTGCTACCTCTATCTCAGCCCGGAACGTCTGGCGAATGAAGGGATCTTCACCCAGCAGGAGCTTTACGATGAGCTGCTGTCGCTGGCGGATGAAAGCAAGCTGCTCAAGCTGGTGAATAACCGCTCAACGGGGTCCGATCTGGACCGTCAGAAATTACAGGAAAAAGTTCGCTCTTCCCTGAACCGTCTGCGCCGTCTGGGAATGGTCTGGTTCATGGGTCACGACAGCAGCAAGTTCCGTATTACCGAATCGGTCTTCCGTTTTGGCGCCGACGTGCGTGCGGGTGACGATGCGCGTGAAGCGCAGCTGCGCATGATCCGTGACGGTGAAGCGATGCCGGTGGAAAACCATTTGCAGCTCAATGACGAGCACGAAGAGAATCAGCCGGATAGCGGGGAGGAAGAGTAATGATTGAACGCGGTAAATTTCGCTCACTAACGCTGATCAACTGGAACGGCTTCTTTGCCCGAACATTCGATCTGGATGAGCTGGTGACAACGCTCTCCGGCGGTAACGGGGCGGGTAAATCCACCACCATGGCGGCCTTCGTGACGGCGCTGATCCCTGACCTGACCCTGCTGCACTTCCGTAACACCACTGAAGCGGGCGCCACGAGCGGCTCTCGTGATAAAGGTCTGCACGGTAAGCTGAAAGCGGGCGTCTGTTATTCAGTGCTGGACGTGATCAACTCCCGCCATCAGCGCGTGGTTGTAGGCGTGCGTCTGCAACAGGTTGCTGGCCGCGACCGTAAAGTAGATATCAAACCGTTTGCGATCCAGGGACTACCAACCTCCGTACAGCCGACCGCGCTGCTGACGGAAACCCTGAATGAACGTCAGGCGCGCGTCCTCACGCTCCAGGAGCTGAAAGACAAGCTGGAAGCTATCGAAGGCGTGCAGTTTAAGCAGTTTAACTCCATTACCGACTATCACTCTCTGATGTTCGATCTCGGCGTGGTAGCCCGTCGTCTGCGCAGCGCGTCAGATCGTAGTAAATACTACCGTCTGATTGAAGCCTCCCTGTACGGCGGTATCTCCAGCGCCATTACTCGCTCCCTGCGCGACTACCTGCTGCCGGAAAACAGCGGCGTGCGTAAGGCCTTCCAGGATATGGAAGCCGCGCTGCGTGAAAACCGCATGACGCTGGAAGCGATTCGCGTCACACAGTCTGACCGCGACCTGTTTAAGCACCTGATCAGCGAAGCCACCAACTACGTGGCGGCGGACTATATGCGCCACGCCAACGAGCGCCGTATTCATCTCGACCAGGCGCTGGAGTATCGCCGCGAGCTGTTTACCTCCCGCAAACAGCTGGTGGCTGAGCAGTATAAGCATGTCGAAATGGCGCGCGAACTGGGCGAGCACAACGGTGCGGAAGGGGATCTGGAAGCCGATTACCAGGCGGCCAGCGATCACCTGAACCTGGTGCAGACCGCGCTGCGTCAGCAGGAAAAAATCGAGCGCTATGAAGCCGATCTGGATGAGCTGCAAATTCGTCTTGAAGAGCAAAATGAAGTGGTGGCCGAAGCTGCCGAATTGCAGGAAGAGAACGAAGCCCGCGCGGAAGCCGCCGAGCTGGAAGTGGATGAGCTGAAAAGCCAGCTTGCTGATTACCAGCAGGCGCTGGACGTGCAGCAGACGCGTGCGATTCAGTACAACCAGGCGTTGCAGGCGTTGCAGCGTGCCAAAGAGCTGTGCCATCTGCCGGACCTGACCCCGGAAAGCGCTGACGAATGGCTGGATACCTTCCAGGCCAAAGAGCAGGAAGCCACTGAGAAACTGCTTTCTCTCGATCAGAAAATGAGCGTGGCGCAAACGGCGCATAGCCAGTTTGAGCAGGCGTACCAGCTGGTGGTGGCGATCAACGGTCCGCTGGCGCGTAACGAAGCGTGGGACGTTGCCCGTGAGCTGCTGCGCGACGGCGTCAATCAACGCCATCTGGCCGAACAGGTGCAGCCGCTGCGCATGCGCCTGAACGAGCTGGAACAGCGTCTGCGTGAACAGCAGGAAGCCGAGCGTCTGCTGGCGGAATTCTGCAAGCGTCAGGGTAAAAATTACGATTTCGACGAGCTTGAGTCCCTGCACCAGGAGCTGGAAGCGCGTATTGCGGCCCTGTCGGATACCGTATCGAACGCCAGCGAACAGCGCATGACGCTGCGTCAGGAGCTGGAACAGCTTCAGTCGCGTTCGAAGACGCTCTTACAGCGTGCGCCGATCTGGCTGGCTGCACAAAGCAGCCTGAACCAGCTCAGCGAACAGTGTGGCCAGGAGTTTGCCTCCAGCCAGGACGTCACCGAGTACATGCAACAGCTGCTGGAGCGCGAGCGTGAAGCGATTGTTGAGCGTGACGAAGTGGGTGCGCGCAAGCGTGACGTCGATGAAGAGATCGAGCGTTTAAGCCAGCCTGGCGGCTCAGAAGATCCGCGCCTGAATGCCTTAGCCGAGCGTTTCGGCGGCGTGCTGCTGTCTGAAATTTACGACGATGTCGGCCTGGACGATGCGCCGTACTTCTCCGCGCTGTACGGTCCATCCCGTAACGCGATTGTGGTGCCGGATCTGTCGCTGATTTCGGACCAGCTTGCAGGGCTGGAAGACTGCCCGGAAGATCTCTACCTCATCGAAGGGGATCCGCAGTCGTTTGATGACAGCGTATTCAGCGTCGACGAGCTGGAAAAAGCGGTGGTGGTGAAAATCGCCGATCGCCAGTGGCGCTATTCGCGCTTCCCGGAACTGCCGCTGTTTGGCCGCGCCGCGCGTGAAAACCGTATTGAAAGCCTGCACGCTGAGCGCGAAACGCTTTCTGAACGTTTTGCAACCCTGTCGTTTGATGTTCAAAAAACGCAGCGTCTGCATCAGGCGTTCAGCCGCTTTATCGGCAGCCACCTGGGCGTTGCCTTTGAGCCCGATCCGGAAGCTGAAATCCGCAAGCTCAACACCCGCCGTGGTGAGCTGGAGCGTGCGCTTGCCAGCCATGAAAATGACAACCAGCAAAGCCGCGTGCAGTTCGAGCAGGCGAAAGAGGGCGTTGCGGCCCTTAACCGCATCCTGCCGCGCCTGAACCTGCTGGCGGACGATACGCTCGCCGACCGCGTGGACGAAATTCAGGAACGTCTGGACGAAGCGCAGGAAGCGGCGCGCTTTGTGCAGCAGCACGGCAATCAGCTGGCAAAACTGGAGCCGATGGTTTCCGTTCTCCAGAGCGACCCGGAACAGTTTGAGCAGTTAAAAGAAGATTACGCCTGGTCACAGCAGGTGCAGCGCGAAGCGCGTCAGCAGGCGTTTGCCCTGACGGAAGTGGTGCAACGTCGCGCACACTTCGGCTACTCCGATTCAGCAGAAATGCTGAGCGGGAACAGTGATCTTAATGAAAAGCTGCGCGAGCGTCTTGAGCAGGCCGAAGCAGAGCGTACGCGCGCCCGTGAAGCGATGCGTACTCACGCCGCACAGCTGAGCCAGTACAGCCAGGTCATGGCCTCGCTGAAAAGCTCCTTCGACACCAAGAAAGAGCTGTTAAACGATCTGCATAAAGAGTTGCAGGACATCGGCGTGCGCGCCGACAGCGGTGCAGAAGAGCGGGCGCGTATTCGCCGCGATGAGCTGCATGCTCAGCTCAGTAACAACCGCGCGCGTCGTAATCAGCTGGAAAAAGCGCTGACCTTCTGTGAAGCAGAGATGGACAACCTGACGCGACGCCTGCGCAAGCTGGAGCGTGACTATCATGAGATGCGTGAACAGGTTGTGACCGCGAAGGCGGGGTGGTGCGCGGTGATGCGCATGGTGAAAGATAACAACGTGGAGCGTCGTCTGCATCGTCGCGAGCTGGCGTACCTGTCAGCCGATGAACTGCGCTCTATGTCGGATAAGGCGCTGGGGGCGCTGCGTCTGGCGGTGGCGGATAACGAACACCTGCGCGACGTGCTGCGTATGTCCGAAGATCCGAAGCGTCCTGAGCGCAAAATTCAGTTCTTCGTGGCGGTTTATCAGCACTTACGCGAGCGTATTCGTCAGGACATCATCCGTACCGACGATCCGGTGGAAGCGATCGAACAGATGGAGATCGAGCTGGGCCGACTGACGGAGGAGCTGACCTCCCGCGAGCAGAAGCTGGCAATCAGCTCCCGCAGCGTGGCGAATATTATTCGTAAAACCATTCAGCGCGAGCAGAACCGTATCCGTCAGCTGAACCAGGGCCTGCAAAGCGTGTCGTTTGGCCAGGTCAACAGCGTGCGGCTGAACGTGAACGTGCGTGAAGCGCACTCCACGCTGCTGGACGTGTTGTCTGAACAGCACGAACAGCACCAGGATCTGTTCAACAGTAACCGCCTGACCTTCTCCGAAGCGCTGGCGAAGCTGTATCAGCGTCTGAATCCGCAGATTGACATGGGCCAGCGTACGCCGCAAACCATCGGCGAGGAGCTGCTGGACTACCGCAACTATCTGGAAATGGAAGTTGAGGTTAACCGTGGCTCAGACGGCTGGCTGCGCGCGGAATCCGGTGCGCTCTCTACCGGTGAAGCCATCGGAACCGGTATGTCGATTCTGGTGATGGTAGTGCAGAGCTGGGAAGATGAAGCGCGTCGTCTGCGCGGCAAAGACATCTCGCCATGCCGTCTGCTGTTCCTCGATGAAGCCGCGCGTCTCGACGCTCGCTCCATCGCCACGCTGTTTGAGCTTTGCGAGCGACTCGATATGCAGCTCATCATCGCGGCGCCGGAAAATATCAGTCCGGAAAAAGGGACCACCTATAAGCTGGTGCGTAAGGTGTTCCAGAACAGTGAACACGTGCACGTCGTGGGCCTGCGTGGTTTCGCCCCACAGCCACCGGAGTCATTACCGGGCACGGCTGACGCCTCTTAAACTGGGGTGCGACAAATAGCGGCGCTCATGCGCCGCTTTTTTTATTCACTTAACTTGTGTTCAGGGCTGCGTTATCTTTAAACTTCTTTACATAAGGTAAGGCAGCAGCGTGTGTGCCTTTCTATACTGAAGGAAAGCTCCAGAATAATGGGCATGTCGTGAAAAACAGGGGGCAAGGGATGTTGCTTAAGAAAAATCGTGGTCGTCAGCTGTCTGCGCTGAGTTTGTGCCTGACAGTGATGTTTGCTCCACTGTTGACCGCTCAGGCCGATGAGCCTGAAATTGTACCGACGGACAGCTCCGCGACAATGGGCGCGCAGCCGACGTCGCTGTCACAACCGCTGGATCAGTCTCCGGCGACGGCCATCATGGCCGGCATTAAACCGCTGCCGGAAGGCATCGATACTGAATCATTACGCCAGCAGCTTATGACCGGGCTGCCCTCGGGCTATACTCCCGCTTACATTAACCAGCTCACGCTGCTTTACGCTGCGCGCGATATGAAACCGATGTGGGAAAATCGCGAGGCGGTACGTGCCTTCCAGCAGCAGCTGGCTGAAGTGGCGATTGCAGGTTTTCAGCCGCAGTTCACGACCTGGGTTGAACTCCTGACCGACCCTGCCGTTACCGGACAGGCGCGTGACGTGGTGCTGTCTGATGCCATGATGGGCTACTTACAGTTTGTGGCGGGGATTTCGGTGAACGGCAACCGCTGGTTATACAGCAGTAAACCGTACAAGCTGGCGACGCCTGCGCTGTCCGTCATTAACCAGTGGCAGCTGTCGCTGGATAACGGCGAACTGCCGCGCTTTATCGCAAGCCTTGCGCCTGCCCATCCGCAATATGCCACGATGCATCAGTCGCTTCTTGAGCTGGTTGCGGATTCCCGCCCGTGGCCTCAGCTGCGCGGCACCACAACGCTGCGTCCGGGGCAGTGGAGCAGCGATGTGCCTGCGATCCGCGAAATCATGAAACGCTCCGGCATTCTCGACAGCGGCCCTAAAATTGCGCTGCCCGGTGACGAGACGCAAAATGCGGTCGTCAGCCCGTCGGCGCCGGTAAAAGAGAAAACGGCCGTTGCGTTGAGCAATAAGCCCGCCGCTTACGATCGCGAGCTGGTCGCCGCAGTGAAGCAGTTCCAGGCCGCGCAGGGGCTTGGCGCTGACGGCGTGATTGGTCCATCTACTCGCGACTGGCTGAACGTCTCTCCGGCCCAGCGGGCAGGGGTGCTGGCGTTGAATATCCAGCGCTTGCGCTTGCTGCCGGGCACGTTATCCACCGGCATTATGGTCAACATTCCGGCGTACTCCCTGGTCTACTATCAGGACGGTAGCGAAGTGCTGGCGTCCCGCGTGATTGTCGGCCGACCTGACCGTAAAACGCCAATGATGAGCAGCGCGCTGAATAACGTGGTGGTTAACCCGCCGTGGAACGTGCCGCCGACGCTGGCGCGCAAAGATATCCTGCCTAAGGTATGGAATGACCCGGGTTATCTGGAGCGACATAACTATACGGTGATGCGGGGCTGGAACAGCAAAGAAGCGATTGATCCCTGGATGGTCGACTGGTCAACGATTACGCCTTCGAACCTGCCGTTCCGTTTCCAGCAGGCACCGGGCGCCCATAACTCGCTGGGACGTTACAAATTCAATATGCCAAGTTCGGACGCTATCTACCTGCATGATACCCCGAACCATAATCTGTTCCAGAAAGATGCACGCGCGCTCAGCTCGGGCTGTGTTCGCGTGAACAAGGCCTCCGAGCTGGCGAATATGCTGTTGCAGGATGCAGGCTGGAACGATGCGCGGATATCAGATGCCCTGAAGCAGGGGGATACGCGTTACGTCAATATTCGCCACAATATTCCGGTCAATCTTTACTATCTGACGGCGTTTGTAGGCGCGGACGGACGCACCCAGTATCGTACAGATATTTACAATTATGATCTGACAGCGCGATCCGGCGCACAAATTTTGCCAAAAGCGGAACAATTAATCAGGTAAATGAAGTAGTTCGGTAAAAATGATTGTCGTAAGTTATGGTGAATATGAGGCGATCTGTCTGCAAGCCGCGTATTCACTGGGGTTGGGTGCCTTGACGTAGCAGGCTTTGCCAGTTATGGTGCCCTTCGTGCGCTAAGCATATTGACAATTTCTTTTACCTGTAGACCTGATTATCATGGACAAATTTGACGCTAATCGCCGCAAATTGCTGGCGTTAGGTGGCGTTGCGCTGGGCGCAGCAGTCATCCTTCCGACGCCAGCATTTGCCACCCTCTCGACACCTCGTCCGCGTATTTTAACGCTCAACAATCTGCATACTGGTGAGACGCTTAAAGCGGAATTTTTCGATGGCAGAGGCTATATTCAGGATGAATTAGCAAGACTCAACCATTTTTTCCGTGATTTCCGCGCGAATAAAATCAAAGCCATCGACCCTGGATTATTCGATCAGCTTTACCGCTTGCAGGGACTGCTGGGGACCAAAAGGCCGGTGCAACTCATTTCTGGCTATCGCTCTCTGGATACCAACAATGAACTGCGCGCCCACAGCCGTGGGGTAGCGAAAAAAAGCTATCACACTAAAGGGCAGGCGATGGATTTCCATATTGAAGGCGTTTCGTTAGCCAATATTCGCAAAGCGGCGTTATCTATGCGCGCAGGTGGTGTAGGATACTACCCACGTAGCAACTTTGTGCATATTGATACCGGGCCGGTTCGGCACTGGTAATAACGAAACACAGGAGCAGTATGAACTATCGTATTATTCCGGTTACCGCGTTCTCACAGAACTGTTCATTGATCTGGTGTGAACAAACTAAACTGGCCGCGCTTGTCGATCCCGGTGGAGACGCCGGGACAATCAAGCAGGAAGTCGCTGCCAGCGGTGTAACGCTGATGCAGATTTTACTCACCCATGGCCATCTCGACCATGTGGGTGCAGCGGCAGAACTGGCTGAACACTACGGTGTGCCGATTATCGGCCCGGAAAAAGAAGATGAGTTCTGGCTTCAGGGGCTGCCTGCCCAAAGCCGCATGTTTGGTCTGGATGAGTGTCAGCCACTGACACCGGACCGCTGGCTGAACGAAGGCGATCGCGTTAACGTAGGGAATGTAACTTTACAGGTGTTGCATTGCCCAGGGCATACGCCCGGCCATATCGTCTTCTTTGATGACGTGTCGCGCCTGCTGATTTCCGGTGACGTGATTTTCAAAGGGGGCGTAGGACGCAGCGATTTCCCACGCGGCGATCACGGTCAACTGATTCAGTCGATTAAGCAGAAGTTATTGCCGTTAGGTGATGATGTGACGTTTATCCCTGGACACGGACCAATGTCGACGCTGGGCGATGAGCGGTTGCATAACCCGTTCCTTCAGGATGAAATGCCTGTCTGGTAAACCCGGTAAAATAAAAAAGCCTGCGCGATGCAGGCTTTTTTTATGGGTGCAGGTTACAGCACCGCGACAATGGCTTCGCACAGCGGCGCCATGTTGTCAGGCGTCATACCTGCAACGTTCACGCGGCCAGAGGCAACGGCATACACGCCAAACTCTTCACGCAGGCGCAGCACCTGCTCTTTGGTCAGGCCGCTGAAGGAGAACATGCCGTTCTGCTTGATGATGAAGCTGAAGTCACGGTCAGCGCCTTTCTCAGCCAGCGTGTTCACAAACAGCAGACGCATGCGCTGAATGCGCTGACGCATATCGTTCAGCTCTTGTTCCCAGATTGCGCGCAGCGCATCGTTGCTCAGGATCGTCGCGACCACAGACGCACCGTGTGCCGGTGGGTTAGAGTAGTTAGCGCGGATCACGGACTTCATCTGGCTGAATGCGCGATCGACGGTTGCTTCGTCAGCAGCCACCAGCGTACAGGCGCCGACACGCTCGTTATACAGACCAAAGTTCTTGGAATAGGAGCTTGCGACAATCAGCTCCTGATGGACGGCGGCGAATGCGCGCAGACCTTCAGCATCTTCTTCCAGACCACGGGCAAAGCCCTGGTAAGCGAAGTCAAACAGCGGCAGCCAGCCTTTTTCAACGGACAGCTTAGCCAGCTGTTCCCACTGTTCAAGCGTAGGATCGATACCGGTTGGGTTATGGCAGCAGCCGTGGAACAGCACCACATCGCCCGCCTGGGCTTCGCTCAGGCTGGCCAGCAGACCGTCGAAATCCAGCGCGTGGTTTGCCGCGTCGTAGTAGGCGTATTCACGCACTTCCAGACCCGCAGAATTAAAAACGCTCTTGTGGTTCGGCCAGCTTGGATTGCTTACCCACACACGCTTCACAGAGGTGTTTTTCGCCAGGAAATCTGCCGCCACGCGCAGTGCGCCGGTACCGCCTGGGGTCTGCGCCGTGCGGGCGCGTTTTTCGCTCACAATGGTGCTGCCTTTGCCGAACAGCAGCTCCTGGGTGCAGCGACCAAATTCAGGGATACCATCAATACCGAGGTAGTTTTTGGTGGTTTCGTTTTCCAGCAGATACTGCTCAGCTTTTTTGACGCTGGTCAGTACCGGAGTTTTGCCGGTTTCATCTTTATATACACCAATACCCAGGTTGATTTTGCCAGGGCGGTCGTCGGCACGAAACAGATCGGCCAGGCCCAGAATTGGGTCGGCAGGAGCGGCAGTAATGTTCTCAAACATGACGAAGTTCCATTGTGATTACAGAAGTGAAATCCGCTATCAGGTTAACGGTAGATTTACAAAATGCCAACCGTTTGCGACGAAAAGCGTGCGGCTTTTCAAAAGTCGCTATTATTTTCTCTCAGGAATAAAAAAACAGGGCCGAAGCCCTGTTCATTAAGCATATAACAACGAGGTGTGCTGATTAGAACTGGTAAACCAGACCCAGAGCCACGATATCGTCGTTGTTGATGCCCAGCTTGTTGTCGTCTTTCAGCTGGTTGATCTGATAGTCAACATAGGTAGACATGTTTTTGTTGAAGTAGTATGTCGCACCAACGTCGATGTAGTTGATGTAGTCTTCGTCACCGATACCTTCTACGTCTTTCGCTTTAGATTTGTAGTATGCGATGGATGGACGCAGACCGAAGTCGAACTGGTACTGAGCGACGACAGAGAAGTCCTGAGACTTGTTAGCGAAACCACGGCTGCCCAGACGCGCTGCGTTACGCATTTCGCCATAAATAGCTGCCAGGTAGATATTGTTCGCGTCATATTTCAGGCCGGTTGCCCACTGTTCAGCTTTGTCACCTTTACCCCATTCCAGCGTCTGCTGGTTGTTGGTACGGTCAGCTGCACCATAAGCACCCACAATGCCGAAACCGTCGAAATCATAGCTCAGAGAGGTTGCCCAGCCGTCACCGTTGGAACGTACTGCGTCATCACGTTCATTTTTGCCCAGGTACTGAACACCAAAGTTCAGACCGTCAACCAGGCCGAAGAAGTTGCTGTTACGGTAAGTCGCCAGACCACCCGTACGGCCTGCGAAGAAGTTATCGCTCGCGCCGGTGTCGCCGCCGAACTCAGGCAGCATATCGGTGATGCCGATTGCGTCATAGACCAGACCGTAGTTACGACCGTAGTCGAAGGAGCCTGCGTCACCAAATTTCAGACCTGCGAATGCCAGACGGGTTTTGTTGCCGTTCTGTGCATCGCCACCTTCAGAGTTGTTACCCTGGAAGTTGTATTCCCACTGACCGTAGCCAGTCAGCTGATCGTTGATCTGAGTTTCACCTTTGAAGCCCAGACGCGCGTAAGTGTTGTCGCCATCGTTGCCCGCGTAATCAGAGAAGTAATGCAGGCCAACTGCTTTCCCGTAAAGATCTAATTTGTTGCCGTCTTTGTTATAGATTTCAGCAGCGTTTGCTGCACCGGCTACCAGCAGGGCAGGGACTACCACTGCCAGGATATTGCGCTTCATCATTATTTATTACCCTCATTGGTTTTTTTATGACACTCGCCACTGCCGCCAATAAATTCTGTCAATAAATATTTCCGGAACTATTGATGAGAGTTAGGTGTCTTTATGTGTCTGACAGGCATCTTTCCATTCATAGAACCGTTTCGCTACACTGAAAGTGCTACAATCTTCAAGATTCAGTTACCAAAAGAAAATATGTGTAACTAAATATGTATTTTTGGGAACTTTGTGAAGCACCTCAAATTTCAGTGCCGCCTGGCGAATTAAACATCCGCTTTATTCTTATATATATGATTTCCTTATGTTTAATTTAGCTAAAGGCCTTTCGTATAAACAGAAGTTAAACGGCTCATTTTTTCTTATGATTGACAAAAGCCATCCAGATGGCTGTGAAATTGATTGTTTTTTATGCTAATGCGTAAGAATTGTTTTAAGCGCAATAAGAATGGGGTTATTTTTTTGTCTCAGGATATTTCGTGGAAACAAAACGTAACAGGTAGAGGTAATAGCGGGGTTGTGGTTTAAAGACGCTTACTTCTGACTGACGAAAACTGACATTGCAGGATAAAATAATGGCCAGCATTTGCTGGCCATTAATGATTTGGTCGGTTAGAAACTTGCGTTACGCGGTGTGCGTGGGAACGGAATCACATCACGTACGTTCTGAACACCTGTTACGTAAGCAATCAGACGTTCGAAGCCCAGGCCAAAGCCGGAGTGTGGAACGGTGCCGTAGCGACGGAGATCGCGATACCAGCTGTAGTCCGCCGGGTTAAGGCCCATCTCCTGCATACGCGCGTCCAGCACATCCAGGCGCTCTTCACGCTGGGAGCCACCGATGATCTCACCGATGCCCGGCGCGAGGACATCCATCGCGGCAACGGTTTTACCGTCTTCGTTAAGGCGCATATAGAACGCCTTAATGTCTTTCGGATAGTTTTTCACCACAACCGGTGCTTTAAAGTGCTTCTCTGCCAGATAACGTTCGTGCTCGGAGGAGAGATCCACGCCCCAGTAAACCGGGTTTTCGAATTTCTCACCGCATTTTTCCAGGATTGCGACCGCGTCGGTGTAATCCACCTGCGCGAAGTCTGCGGAGACGAAGCGCTCAAGACGGGCGATGGCGTCGTTATCGACACGCTCAGCGAAGAATTTCATGTCGTCTGCACGCTCTTCGAGAACGGCTTTAAACACGTATTTCAGCATCGCTTCTGCCAGGGCTGCCGCGTCATTTAGATCGGCAAAGGCCACTTCCGGCTCCAGCATCCAGAATTCCGCCAGGTGACGGCTGGTGTTGGAGTTTTCCGCACGGAAGGTTGGGCCGAAGGTGTAGATCTTAGACAGCGCACAGGCGTAGGTTTCACCGTTGAGCTGGCCGGAAACCGTCAGGAAGGCTTCTTTACCAAAGAAGTCTTTGTCGTAATCGACTTTACCTTCCGGCGTACGCGGCAGGTTTTCCATATCCAGCGTTGAAACGCGGAACATTTCACCTGCGCCTTCGGTATCGGAAGCCGTGATCAGCGGAGTAGAAACCCAGAAGTAACCCTGCTCGTCAAAGAAACGATGCAGCGCCTGCGCCAGCGTATGACGCACGCGGGCAACCGCACCAATCAGGTTGGTGCGCGGACGCAGGTGCGCGACTTCACGCAGATATTCGATGCTGTGACGCTTTGCAGCCATCGGGTAGGTGTCAGGATCTTCAACCCAGCCGGTCACTTCCACCGAGGTCGCCTGAATTTCGTAGCTCTGACCCTGGCCCGGAGAGGCCACCACAACACCGGTGACGATCACGGAACAGCCGGTTGTCAGGTGCAGAACGTCATCATTGTAATTGGGCAGAGAATTATTAATGACGGCCTGTACAGGATCAAAGCAGGAACCGTCATAGACGGCGAGGAAGGAGATGCCAGCTTTAGAATCTCGGCGAGTACGCACCCATCCGCGCACGGTGACCTCCTGGTCAACGGCGACACGGCCCTGGAGTACGTCGGCTACAGGCACAACGCTCATAATATTCTCTCTGTTAATAGTCGGAAAAAATAAACACTTGTCCGCCCTTATAGGGGGGATATCTATGTTACCTGCCATCCGCTATCAGACAAGTAAATTTCACCGTCTTATGAGAAGAAATAAGAAATTAATAAGAGAAGGGGAGCCATGAAGGCTCCCCCGAAGCCGTTAACTGGCTTTTTTAACCTGAGGCAGATCGAAGGCTTTACGTAATGCGCGGACAAACGCTTTGTCATGGCAGATGGTTTTGCCCGGACTGTCGGAGAGCTTCGCGACCGGCTTACCGTTACATTCCACCAGTTTTATGACGATGTTCAGCGGTTTCACCTGAGGAATATCACAGGTTAACCGCGTACCAATCCCGAAACTCAGGTTCACCCGCGATGAGAAATGGCGATAAAGGTCGACGGCTTTCGCCAGGTCAAGGTTATCGGAGAAGACCAGCACCTTACTCATGGGGTCGATGCCCAGTTTTTCGTAATGGGCGATGGCTTTCTCACCCCATTCAACCGGGTCCCCGGAATCATGGCGCAAACCCTGGTAGCGTTCGGCAAACTCAGGGCCAAAGTCGCGCAGGAACGCGTCCATGGTAATGCAGTCGGTAAGGGCAATACCCAGCCGATCCGGGTATTCCTTTAGCCACGCGGCGAGGGCGGCGCGCTGGCTGTTGGCAAGGTCAGGGCTGATCTGCTGGTGCGCCTGGAACCATTCGTGCGCCTGGGTGCCCATAGGCGTTAAATCAAGGCGACGTGCCAGATCGTAGTTACTGGTGCCAACGAACCACGGCTCCTGTTGCAGACGTCTGACAATGGCTTCCTGAACCTCGCGAGAGAAGCGGCGGCGCGTGCCAAAGTCCATCAGACGGAATCGGGACATATCCAGCCCTTCGGTCAGTCTGGAAAACTCAACGAGTTTATTCTCCAGAGCGGCAACCGCCTGCGTCACACCGGTTTCAGGGGAGCGATAGCGGTGGGCCAGCTCGCTGATCACGGCCAGAAGCGGCACTTCCCACATGATCACCTCACGCCACGGGCCGGTCAGACGAATGTCCAGCTTGCCGTTATCATTGGTGACGGTGACCTGTTCCGGGTTATAGCGGAACTCACGCAGCCAGTTCAGATAATCCGCTTTAAAGAAAGGCAGGCCTGAAAGCCACTGATATTCGTCATCGGTGAGCGCCAGATGCTGCATGCCCTCGACCTGTTCACGAATGGAATCTGCGTAGATACCCAGCAAGTCGTCACCCCGGCAGCGAAATTCCGCCGCAACATGGACATCATGATAGTGGTGAAACACGGCTTGCTGCATATGCAGCTTGTACGCGTCGGTATCCAGCAACGTATGCAGAACCGGAGAAGCGAATTGAGTCATAGGTGCGCTGTAGCATCCTCTCACGGGAGCGTTTAGTACAATAAACAACTCCGGAGTATACCCTGTTTAGTGATTTATTGAACCCCGATCACAACATAAGCACACTTTATGGTCGAGAGCATTTCGTGCCCCGTGTTATAAAAATGTAGCTAAAAAGGGCGTTGTGCCTGAAAAGATGAACATTCTGCATAGCGCGTTTTACACAACAGGAATATATTGAATCGTTACTCGACAAACGATGCATAAGGTTTTCTATGACACAACAGCCACAAGCTAAATACCGCCACGACTATCGTGCGCCGGAATACCTGATAAGCGATATCGATCTGACTTTCGACCTGGATGCCACAAAAACCGTGGTGACTGCGGTAAGCCAGGTGACGCGCCAGAGCGCGACTGCCGTGCCGCTGCGTCTGGATGGTGAAGACCTGACGCTGGTTTCCCTGCATATTAACGATGAAGCCTGGTCAGACTATAAAGAAGAAGGCAACCAGCTGGTCATCGACAACCTGCCGGAACGCTTTACCCTGCGCATCGTGAATGAAATTAGCCCTGCCGCCAATACCGCGCTGGAAGGACTTTACCAGTCAGGCGTAGCCCTGTGTACCCAGTGTGAAGCCGAAGGTTTCCGCCACATTACCTGGTATCTGGATCGCCCGGACGTCCTGGCGCGCTTTACCACCAAAATTATTGCCGACAAAACGCTGTACCCGTACCTGCTTTCCAACGGCAACCGGATTGGTGAAGGGGAACTGGAGAATGGCCGTCACTGGGTACAGTGGCAGGATCCGTTCCCGAAACCCTGCTATCTGTTTGCGCTGGTGGCGGGAGATTTCGATGTCCTGCGCGACACCTTTAAAACGCGCTCTGGCCGTGAAGTCGCGCTGGAGCTGTTCGTGGACCGTGGCAACCTTGACCGCGCACCGTGGGCAATGACTTCCCTCATCAACTCCATGAAGTGGGATGAAACGCGCTTTGGCCTCGAATATGACCTCGACATCTATATGATCGTTGCGGTCGATTTCTTCAACATGGGCGCGATGGAGAATAAAGGTCTTAACATCTTTAACTCTAAATACGTGCTGGCGCGTACCGATACCGCCACGGATAAAGATTACCTCGATATCGAACGCGTTATCGGCCACGAATATTTCCATAACTGGACCGGGAACCGCGTCACCTGTCGCGACTGGTTCCAGCTGAGCCTGAAAGAGGGCTTAACCGTCTTCCGCGATCAGGAGTTCAGCTCCGATCTGGGATCGCGGGCGGTGAACCGCATCAACAACGTGCGCACCATGCGTGGTCTGCAATTTGCAGAAGATGCCAGCCCAATGGCGCACCCGATCCGCCCGGATAAAGTCATTGAGATGAATAACTTCTACACCCTGACGGTGTATGAAAAAGGCGCTGAAATTATCCGTATGATCCACACCCTGCTGGGCGAAGAGAATTTCCAGAAAGGGATGCAGCTTTACTTTGAGCGTCACGACGGCAGTGCGGCCACCTGCGACGATTTCGTCCAGGCGATGGAGGACGCCTCTAACGTCGATTTGTCTCATTTCCGCCGCTGGTACAGCCAGGCCGGTACGCCGATTGTGACGGTCAAAGACGACTACAACCCGGAAACTGAGCAGTACACGCTGACCATCAGCCAGCGCACGCCGCCAACGGCCGAGCAGGAAGAGAAACATCCGCTGCACATTCCATTCAGCGTTGAGCTGTACGACAACGAAGGCAACGTGATCCCGTTACAGAAGGGCGGCCACCCGGTGCATAACGTGCTGAACGTGACCCAGGCAGAGCAGACCTTTATCTTCGATAACGTCTATTTCCAGCCCGTTCCTGCCCTGCTGTGCGAATTCTCCGCGCCGGTGAAACTCGAATACAAGTGGAGCGATCAGCAGCTGACGTTCCTGATGCGTCACGCGCGCAACGATTTCTCGCGCTGGGATGCCGCACAAAGTCTGCTGGCGACCTACATCAAGCTGAACGTCAACCGTTACCAGCAGGGCCAGCCGCTGACGCTGCCGGTTCATGTGGCAGACGCGTTCCGTGCCATCCTGCTGGATGAGAACATTGACCCGGCGCTGGCGGCTGAAATTTTAACGCTGCCTTCTGCGACTGAAATCGCCGAGCTGTTTGACATCATCGACCCGATTGCCATCGTCGCCGTGCGTGAAGCGCTGACCCGCACGCTGGCGACCGAACTGGCAGATGAGTTCCTCGCCATTTACAACGCCAACAAGCTGGACGCGTATCGGGTGGAACATGCGGATATCGGTAAACGTTCCCTGCGCAATACCTGCCTGCGCTATCTGGCGTTTGGTGAGGCAGAGCTGGCGAACACGCTGGTCAGCAAGCAGTACCACGAAGCCGATAACATGACGGATGCCCTGGCCGCGCTGGCCGCAAGCGTTGCCGCCGAGCTACCGTGCCGCGATGCGCTGATGCAGGAGTACGACGACAAGTGGCATCAGGATGGTCTGGTGATGGACAAGTGGTTCATCCTTCAGGCCACCAGCCCGGCAGCCGATGTACTCAGCAAAGTACGCAGCCTGCTGAAGCACCGTTCGTTCACCATGAGCAACCCGAACCGCGTCCGCTCTCTGATTGGTGCCTTCGCCAGCAGCAACCCGGCCGCGTTCCATGCCGAAGACGGCAGCGGTTATCAGTTCATGGTTGAAATGCTGACCGAGCTGAACAGCCGTAACCCGCAGGTGGCGTCTCGTCTGATTGAGCCGCTGATCCGCCTGAAACGTTACGATGCGCAGCGTCAGGCGAAAATGCGCGCCGCGCTTGAGCAGCTGAAAGGGCTGGAAAATCTGTCTGGCGATCTGTACGAGAAGATTGCTAAGGCGCTGGCCTGATGTAAAAAAGCCCGGTGGCGCTACGCTTACCGGGCCTACGTGGGGTCGCGGGGCATCGGTTTTCTCCCTCTCCCTGTGGGAGAGGGCCGGGGTGAGGGCATCAGGCATTAGCCTTTATCCGCTGAATCTCCGCTTCCCCACGTTTCATCACCCGATCCAGTACTTCGGCTTCCAGCTCCGCCAGTCTGGCCGATCCCACGCGGCGAGGACGTGGAATATCTACCGTCAGATCCAGACCAATTTTGCCCTCTTCTATTAACAGCACCCTGTCTGCCATTGCCACGGCTTCACTGACATCATGCGTCACCAGCAGTACCGTAAAGCCGTGCGTCTGCCAGAGGGTTTCAATCAGATCCTGCATCTCGATCCGCGTCAGGGCATCAAGCGCGCCGAGCGGTTCATCGAGCAGCAACAGGCCGGGACGGTGAATCAGCGCGCGTGCCAGCGCTACGCGCTGCTTTTGTCCACCCGACAGGGCCGCAGGCCACTCTCCCGCGCGATTCTCCAGCCCTACCGCAGCGAGTGCCTGCCGGGCGTCCTCCCGCCAGCTGCCCTTCAGGCCCAGCCCGACGTTATCCATCACCGTTTTCCACGGCAGCAGACGCGCGTCCTGAAACATCATGCGCGTATCATCCTGAATCGTGGCCAGCGGCGTAGTGCCTGCCAGAATGTCACCGCTGTTTGGCGCTTCCAGCCCGGCTAAAAGACGCAGCAGGGTACTCTTGCCGCCACCGCTGCGGCCGACAACGGCCACAAACTGTCCGGCAGGAATATGCAGATCCAGTGCATTCAGAATGGTGTTGTCGCCGTAGCGTTTGGTCACGCCGTTCAGCAGTAACGGTGTTCCCTGGTTCAGTCGTGCAGTATTCATGCTTTCGCCTCCTGAGCGGTGTAGGCCGGGTTCCAGCGCAGCCAGCTACGTTCCAGCCACTGGGCGCTGACGTCCGCAAGTTTGCCGAGCAGGGCATAAAGGATAATGGCAACCACCACCACGTCCGTTTGCAGGAACTCGCGGGCGTTCATCGCCAGATAACCAATGCCGGAGTTAGCCGAAATGGTTTCCGCCACGATCAGGGTTAGCCACATCAGGCCGAGCGCAAAACGCACCCCAACCATAATGGAGGGCAGGGCGCCCGGCAGGATCACATGGGTAAACAGGGCAAAACCTGACAGGCCATAGCTGCGGGCCATCTCCACCAGACCGCGATCGATATTACGGATCCCATGCCAGGTATTGATATAAATCGGGAATAACGTTCCCAGCGCCACGAGGAAAATTTTGGCGCTCTCATCAATGCCAAACCACAGGATAACCAGCGGAATAAGCGCCAGATGCGGCACGTTGCGCAGCATCTGAACGGAGGTATCCAGTAGCCGCTCACCCCAGCGTGACAGGCCGCTGATCAGCCCCAGCGTCAGGCCGATGCTTCCGCCAATCGAAAAGCCAATTACCGCGCGCCAGGAGCTGATGGCAAGATGTTGCCACAGCTCACCGCTGGCGCTTAGCGACCAGAACGCTTCCACAACGCCCTCCGGAGAGGGCAAAATGCGGCTCGACAGCCAGCCAGTTGAAGACGCCAGTTGCCAGACGAGGACAATGCCGACGGGCAGAAACCACGGCGCGGCGCGCAGCAGCCATTTTTGTGCGGTTGCAGACATGGTGGCTCCTTAGCTTTGCGCGACTTTTCTCGGGATAAACGCGTTCGCCACGGCTTCGCCCTGCAACTGAAGCTGACGTGGCTGCGGAATTTCCGGGATAGCGACATCCAGATGCGGGAACAGCAGTTCACCCACCTTGTACGCCTCCTCCAGATGTGGGTAGCCAGACAGGATAAAGCTGTCGATCCCCAGCGCCGCATATTCATTAATGCGTGCCGCTACGGTTGGACCGTCGCCGACCAGTGCCGTGCCGGCGCCGCCGCGCACCAGACCTACCCCGGCCCACAGGTTCGGGCTGATCTCAAGATTTTCACGCTTGCCGTTGTGCAGGGAAGCCATCCGATGTTGGCCCACGGAGTCGGTTTTGGCAAACGCCGCCTGTGCTTTAGCGATTGTGTCGTCGTCCAGATGAGCGATCAGACGGTCGGCGGCTTGCCAGGCCTCGTCGTTGGTTTCGCGGACGATCACGTGCAGGCGAATGCCGAAGCGTACCGTACGGCCATGTTCTGCGGCTTTAGCGCGTACCTGAGCAATTTTCTCTTTCACCAGCTCCGGTGGCTCGCCCCAGGTCAGATAGAGATCGACCTGCTCAGCCGCCAGCTCCTGCGCCACGTCCGACGATCCGCCGAAATAGAGGGGAGGACGCGGCTGCTGTACCGGCGGGAAGTAGAGCTGTGCATCGCGAACGTGGATATGTTTCCCTTCGAAGGTGACGGTTTCCCCTTCCAGCAGACGTCGCCAGACGCGGGTGAACTCTGCGGAGGCTTCATAGCGCTCGGTATGATCGAGGAAGACGCCATCGCCCGCCAGCTCCTGCGGATCGCTGCCCGTCACCAGGTTGAACAGCGCACGGCCGTTGGAAAGCCTGTCCAGCGTTGCCGCCTGACGCGCCGCGACGGTGGGCGACACCACGCTCGGGCGCAAGGCTACCAGGAATTTCAGACGCTGGGTGACGGGGATCATTGACGCGGCAACCAGCCACGCATCCTCACACGAGCGGCCCGTCGGGATCAGTACCCCGGTAAAACCGATGCGGTCTGCCGCCTGGGCGATCTGCTGTAGATAGCCGTGATCGACCGGGCGGGCGCCTTCTTCTGTGCCAAGATAGTGTCCATCACCGTGGGTGGGTAAAAACCAGAAAAGATTCAGACTCATGATTTTTTTCCTTCAATGACAGCGGGTTGCCAGATGCGTTCGCGAATATTCACCTGCTTTGGAACCAGGCGGTTTTGATAAAAGAGGTCTGCCGTTTGCTGCTGGAGAGCGGCAACGTGGGCGTCAACCGGTGCTATGGTGGTGGGAGGACGGTGGTCAAGATAAGTGGCGATCACCGGTTCAGGCAGGCCCATGGTTTTTGCCAGCAGCGTGATGCTCTGCTGACGCTGGCTTTGGGTCAGCGCATCGGCCTGAGAGAAGGTATCCAGCACCTGCTGAATAAATGCGCCATTTTTCTCAGCGTAAGGACGTGCCGCCAGGTAGAACGAACCGGTCTGCTTCAGGGTGGTGCCGTCTTTCAGCACCCGCACACCGCCCTGCAACAGTGCGGCGGAGTAGTACGGATCCCAGATAGCCCAGGCATCAACATTTTTTTGCTGAAACGCCGCGCGCGCATCGGCAGGCGTCAGGTAAACGGGCTGGATATCGGTGAATTTAAGGCCGGCCTCCTGCAACGCGCGCAGCAGCAGGTTGTGCGAGCTTGAACCTTTCTGGAAAGCAACCTTACGGCCTTTGAGGTCGGCGACGCTTTTGATCTCACTGTTTTCCGGCACCAAAATAACCTCTGCCTTCGGCTTGGCGGGCTCAACGCCAACGTAAACCAGATCCGCCCCGGCAGCCTGCGCAAAGATTGGCGGGATATCGCCGGTGCTACCTAAATCAATACTCCCGACGTTCAGCGCCTCCAGCATCTGTGGTCCGGCAGGGAACTCGACCCATGAGAATTTGGTCTCCGGGAAACGCTTCTCAAGCAACGCATGGCTTTTCGCCAACACCATGCTGACGCTGCCTTTCTGATAACCGATACGCAGGCTCTCCGGCGCTTTCTCCGCCGCCTGAGCCAGCGACGCCACTGCCAGCAGACCTGCCAGCCCGATACGGGTAACTGTTTTAAACATGCGCCACTCCTTGTGATTGATGAAATGCTGCCGCGTGGCGATCCCGACGGCTCAGGGCGTGCCAGAAGGTTTCGAGCGCACTGTCGAGGCGGGTTTGCAGATTCGGCGTGAAATGGGGTTTATGCTGGTAGTCGATTACCTGTGAGTCGTCAGCGAAGACGCCATGCAGGATCTCCTGCGCTTTCAGCGCGTTCAGAACCGGCTTGAGGGCATAATCCACCGCCAGTAAATGAGCTACCGTACCGCCTGTGGCCAGCGGCAGGACGACCTTACCGTCCAGCGCGCGTTCGGGCAGCAGATCGAGCAGCGTTTTCAGTGCGCCGGAAAAAGAGGCTTTATAAATCGGTGTCGCGACGACCAGCCCGTCAGCACTCTTAAGTTGTTCGATCAGGGTTTTCAGCGCCGGGCTGTCGAAACGGGCGTAGAGCAGATCTTCAGGCGCGAAATTGTGCAAATTCCAGTGACACACTTCGACATCCAGAGCATTAAGCTTTTCGCGAGCGTATTCCAGCAGTGCGCTGGAGCGAGAGGGGAAGCGGGGGCTTCCGGCCAGGGTAATGACGCGCATGGTTGCTCCTTATAACTAATTGTTTGCTTTTATCTAACATTCATAACAATTTTCAGGAGTGTGACATTGCGTGGTTATTCCACTAAATGATTTATCCTCAGGATGAATGCAGAAAAATGCATAAGAAGCGAACCGATAAGTAAACGATTGCGTTTTACGTGGCTTTTTTTGCCACAGGTCAATTCCCTTTCCGGGCGGAATCGCACATAATCCCCTCCCGGTTTGCACACCGGGAATCCAGGAGAGTTCATGTACTACCCCTTCGTTCGTAAAGCCCTTTTCCAGCTCGATCCTGAGCGCGCTCATGAATTTACATTTCAGCAGTTACGCCGTATTACAGGAACGCCTCTGGCCGCGCTGGTGCGTCAAAACGTGCCGGAAAAACCAGTTCAGTGCATGGGCCTGACTTTCAAAAATCCACTGGGCCTGGCGGCCGGTCTGGACAAAAATGGCGAATGCATTGATGCACTCGGTGCGATGGGCTTTGGCTCGATCGAAATCGGGACGGTGACGCCGCGTCCGCAGCCGGGAAATGACAAGCCACGTCTGTTTCGCCTGGTTGAAGCCGAGGGGCTGATCAACCGCATGGGCTTTAATAACCTTGGCGTCGATCATCTGGTTGAGAACGTTAAGAAAGCCCATTTTGATGGCGTGCTGGGTATTAATATTGGCAAAAATAAAGACACGCCGGTCGAGCAGGGTAAAGATGACTATCTGATTTGTATGGAAAAAGTCTATGCCTATGCCGGTTATATTGCGGTGAATATATCTTCGCCTAACACCCCAGGGCTGCGTTCATTACAATATGGCGAAGCGCTCGACGATCTTCTTAGCGCCATTAAAAATAAACAAACGGCGCTACAGGCGATCCACCATAAATATGTTCCGGTCGCGGTTAAGATCGCCCCGGATCTTTCGGCAGAAGAATTGATCCAGGTTGCCGACAGTTTAGTTCGCCATAATATTGATGGTGTGATTGCAACCAATACAACACTCGATCGCTCTCTCGTTCAGGGAATGAAAAACTGTGACGAAGCGGGTGGATTAAGTGGCCGTCCGGTACAATTAAAAAGCACCGAAATTATTCGCGCACTCTCCGCAGAATTAAAAGGTCAGCTGCCGATTATTGGCGTGGGTGGCATTGACTCTGTCATCGCTGCACGTGAGAAGATGGCGGCAGGTGCATCGCTGGTGCAAATTTATTCCGGCTTTATTTTTAAAGGGCCGCCGCTGATTAAAGAAATCGTCACGCATATCTAATCTTTTCTCTTAATCAGACAACCAGGGCTTTATTTCCAGCCCTGGTTGTTTTATATTCCGTCATTGTTGCTTATTTAAACATTATAGTCTTTTATTACTAGTGTTATAAGCGAAGCGGCAAACAGGACATTTTTAGTACAGGACGTTTAGGGGACGGGAGAGAAACATGCGAATTAAACCTGACGATAACTGGCGCTGGTATTTTTGTGACGAGCATGACCGTATGATGCTCGACTTAGCCAATGGCATGTTGTTTCGCTCTCGTTTTGCGCGCCGAATGTTAACGCCAGACGCGTTTGCTCCCTCAGGCTTTTGCGTTGACGACGCTGCACTCTATTTCTCTTTTGAAGAAAAATGCCGCGAGTTCGATCTCTCCAAAGAACAGCGCGCTGAACTGGTACTAAATGCGCTGGTGGCGATCCGTTTCCTGAAACCGCAAATGCCGAAAAGCTGGCATTTTCTCGCCCACGGCATGTGCTGGACCCCGGCTATCGGCGATGCGGCGAGCGTCAATCTGAGCGATACCGAAGAAGAGGTGAATTTGCTGGTGGTTGAACCCGGTGAAAACGCTGCGCTCTGTTTGCTGGCCCAACCCGGCGTGACCATTGCCGGGCGAGTTATGCAGTTAGGTGATGCCATCAAAGTGATGAATGACAGGCTGAAGCCACAGCTGCGCGTTGATTCCTTCAGCCTTGAACAGGCAGTTTAAGCTTCCAGCTGTACGGATGTTTTCGGGACACAGCTACAGCACAGGATCGTGCCGTCACTGCCAATTGCAGATTTCTTCAGGGCACTTACTTCACCATCGACCAGTTTAATGCGACAGCATCCGCAAATCCCCGCGCGACAGGAATACGGTACGCGGATACCTGCCTGTTCCAGCTGTTCCAGTAGCACCTGCTGATTGTTACCACGGATAACTTTGCCTTCCCAGTGAATATCCACCGCGGAAGCGACGTTGGTGACAACGTCAACCATCTCTTCATCCTGACCTGCGCCGTACACCCTGGCAGGCCCGCGGGTGAGAATTTCGACCTCGTCGCCCACGCGGATCACGCCGCTGGAGCGGGGGATCAGGTTCTGGCCGAAGTCGACATCGCCGTTATCCTGCGCGGTACGAAATGACTGCAAGGTTTTCAGCGGTTCGCCGGAAGGGTGTTTCTGGCCTTTCTCCGGGCTGACGGTGGTAAAAATACAGCGGCTGCACGGCTTCACGACATCAAAAATAACGCTGCCGATGCGGATCACTTTCCAGGTATCTTCATCCCAGGCATTCGCTCCGGTCACCACCAGATTCGGGCGAAATTGCTCCATCTGCACGCTGGCTTTGCAACGGTTTTGTAAATCACGCAGCGAGGCCTCGCTGGTCAGAAGGAAGGGAAAACCATCCGCGAAGGAGAGAGGAACCGCATCGTGGCGCTTCACGCGACGGGTCAGCGCAGGCCCAACCCAGCGCAGCTGAACGTCACGGGAGAAAAAGCCGCTCAGCCACTGGTTAATGTTATCCGGCGCGATACGCGCGGTAAAATGATTGCCCCACACTTCCGTTGGCGCATCAAGCGGCGCAAAATCAGCAAAGCGGATCACGACGCTTGAACCGTCCGGCGCGGTCAAATGCAGCCCGTCATGAAGCGGGGAAGGGGTAAAGCGAACCATCTGCGGGAACTGACGTGCGGTGATAAACGTACCGTCAGGCTCGGTGACCATAAAAATACGATCGAAGGCGAATCCGCTCATATCGGCCAGCGCGTGAGAGACGCCGATGCCGCGCATGGATTTCACCGGATGAATAAAAAGCCTGGATAACGTCGCCACTGCACACTCCCGCTAAAGAAAATAAGCCTTCAACTTTATGACATACACGCCATATTAGCTATAATGCGCGACAATTTTCTATGAGTAAAAGTGACGATATGAATTCTCTGTTTGCCAGTACGGCCCGTGGGCTGGAAGAGCTGTTAAAAACTGAACTGGAAGCCCTGGGCGCGAAAGAGTGCCGGGTGGTTCAGGGTGGTGTCCATTTTGAGGGCGACACGCGGCTTATTTACCAGAGCCTGATGTGGAGCCGTCTGGCGTCGCGCATCATGCTGCCGATGAAAGAGTGCAAGGTCTACAGCGATCTTGATCTCTACACCGGCGTACAGATGATCGACTGGACAGAGATCTTCACCCCGGACGCTACCTTTGCGGTGCATTTCAACGGCGTCAACGATGAGATCCGCAACAGCCAGTATGGTGCCCTGCGCGTTAAGGATGCCATTGTGGACTGCTTCACGCGTCGCAATAAAGAACGTCCGAACGTTGACCGTGAAAACCCGGATCTGCGTATCAACGTCTGGCTGAACGGCGATACGGCCAGTATTTCTCTGGATCTGAGTGGCGCAGGCCTGCATCTGCGCGGCTATCGCGATCGCACCGGGATGGCGCCGATCAAAGAAACGCTGGCTGCCGCTATCGTGATGCGCTCCGGATGGCAGCCAGGTACGCCGCTGCTCGATCCGATGTGCGGTTCCGGTACGCTGCTGATTGAAGCCGCGATGCTGGCCACCGACCGTGCGCCAGGGCTGCACCGCGGCCACTGGGGCTTCAAAGGCTGGGCGCAGCACGATGAGGCCATCTGGAAAGAGGTCAAAGACGATGCGCAGACCCGCGCCCGTAAAGGGCTGGCGGAGTACACCTCTCACTTTTACGGTTCGGACAGCGACGCACGGGTGATTGAACGCGCGCGCAGCAACGCCCGTCGTGCCGGTATCGGCGAGCTGGTGACCTTCGAGGTGAAGGACGTGGCGAATCTGACCAATCCTCTGCCAAAAGGCCCGTACGGTACGGTGATCAGCAACCCGCCGTATGGTGAGCGTCTGGACAGCGAGCCGGCGCTGATTGCACTGCACAGCCTGCTGGGCCGCAACATGAAAGCGCATTTCGGCGGCTGGAACCTCTCCCTGTTTAGCGCCTCGCCGGAGCTGCTGAGCTGCCTGCAATTGCGTGCCGATCGCCAGTTCAAAGCGAAAAACGGCCCGCTGGACTGCGTGCAGAAAAACTACCATCTGGCAGAGGTAGCGGCGGATAGCAAACCGTCAGGCGTGGCGGAAGATTACGCCAACCGCCTGCGCAAAAACCTGAAGAAATTTGAGAAGTGGGCGAAGCAAGAAGGCATCGAATGTTATCGCCTGTACGACGCTGACCTGCCCGAGTACAACGTGGCGGTTGACCGCTATGCGGACTGGGTGGTGGTTCAGGAATACGCCCCGCCGAAAACTATCGATGCGCAAAAAGCGCGTCAGCGTATGCTGGATGTGATTGCGGCCACCATCGCCGTACTCGGCATTTCGCCAAACAAGCTGGTGCTGAAAACACGTGAGCGTCAGAAAGGCAAAAACCAGTATCAGAAGATGGGCGAGAAGGGTGACTTCATCGAAGTGGGCGAATATAACGCGCGGCTGTGGGTTAACCTGACCGACTACCTTGATACCGGCCTGTTCCTCGATCACCGTATCGCCCGCCGCATGCTGGGCCAGATGAGCAAGGGCAAAGACTTCCTGAACCTGTTCTCCTATACCGGCAGCGCCAGCGTTCATGCGGGGCTTGGCGGCGCGCGTAGCACCACCACGGTAGATATGTCCCGGACTTATCTGGAGTGGGCAGAGCGCAACCTGCGTCTTAACGGCTTAACCGGCCGTCAGCATCGCCTGTTACAGGCCGACGTGCTGGGCTGGCTGCGCGATACCGACGAGCAGTTTGACCTGATCTTTATCGATCCGCCGACCTTCTCTAACTCCAAGCGTATGGAGGATAGCTTTGATGTTCAACGCGATCACCTGCGCCTGATGACCGACCTGAAGCGTCTGCTGCGTAAAGGCGGCACCATTATGTTCTCGAATAACAAGCGCGGATTCCGCATGGATCACGACGGCCTGGCCGAACTGGGACTGAAAGCACAAGAAATCAGCCAAAAAACGCTGTCTCAGGACTTTGCCCGTAACCGTCAAATCCACAACTGCTGGCTGATCTCCGCGGTCTGAAAGGAAAAATAAATGTCTTTAATTAGTATGCACGGCGCGTGGCTCTCTTTCAGCGACTCACCGCTTCTCGATAATGCAGAGCTGCATATCGAAGATAACGAGCGCGTCTGTCTGGTGGGCCGTAACGGCGCAGGTAAATCGACGCTGATGAAAATCCTCAACCGTGAGCAGGGGCTGGATGACGGCCGTATTGTTTACGAGCAGGATCTGATCGTCTCTCGTCTGCAACAGGATCCGCCGCGTAACGTCACCGGCAGCGTATACGATTTTGTGGCCGAAGGGATTTCAGAGCAGGCGGAATACCTCAAGCGTTATCACGAGATTTCGCATCTGGTGATGACGGACCCGAGCGACAAGAATCTCAACGAGCTGGCAAAAGTGCAGGAGATGCTCGATCACCACGGTCTGTGGCAGCTGGAAAACCGCATTAACGAAGTGCTGGCCCAGCTTGGCCTGGAAGCGGATATGGAGCTGTCGGCGCTCTCCGGCGGCTGGCTGCGTAAAGCGGCGCTGGGTCGTGCCCTGGTGAGCGGGCCTAAGGTGCTGCTGCTGGACGAACCGACGAACCACCTGGATATCGAAGCGATTGACTGGCTGGAAGGGTTCCTGAAAACCTTTAACGGTACCATTATCTTCATCTCCCACGACCGTTCGTTCATCCGCAACATGGCCACGCGCATTGTCGATCTTGATCGCGGCAAGCTGGTGACCTATCCGGGCGATTACGATACCTATCTGCTGGAGAAAGAAGAAAACCTGCGCGTGGAAGAGCTGCAAAATGCCGAGTTCGACCGCAAGCTGGCCCAGGAAGAGGTATGGATCCGTCAGGGCATTAAAGCGCGTCGTACCCGTAACGAAGGCCGCGTTCGCGCCCTGAAGGCGATGCGCCGCGAACGTAGCGAACGCCGCGAAGTCATGGGTAGCGCCAAAATGCAGGTGGAAGAGGCGTCCCGCTCGGGCAAGATTGTCTTCGAAATGGAGAACGTGAATTATTCGGTTGACGGCAAAGTGCTGGTGAACGATTTCTCCGCTCAGGTTCAGCGCGGCGACAAAATTGCGCTGATCGGCCCGAACGGGTGCGGTAAAACCACACTGCTGAAACTGATGCTCGGTCAGCTCCAGGCCGACAGCGGTCGTATCCACTGCGGTACCAAACTGGAAGTGGCGTACTTCGACCAGCACCGCGCCGAGCTGGATCCAGACCGTACGGTGATGGATAACCTCGCCGAGGGTAAACAGGAGGTCATGGTTAATGGCAAGCCGCGTCACGTGCTGGGCTACCTTCAGGACTTCCTGTTCCACCCGAAACGCGCCATGACGCCGGTGCGCGCGCTGTCCGGCGGAGAACGTAACCGTCTTTTGCTGGCGCGTCTGTTCCTGAAACCCAGTAACTTATTGATTCTCGATGAACCGACTAACGATCTGGATGTCGAAACGCTGGAACTGCTGGAAGAGTTGATTGATGGTTATCAGGGAACCGTGATGCTGGTCAGCCACGATCGTCAGTTTGTCGATAACACCGTGACCGAGTGCTGGATCTTCGAAGGCGAAGGACGCATCGGTCAATATGTGGGCGGCTATCATGACGCGCGTGGACAGCAATCACAGTCGCTGGCGCAAAAACAGGCGAAGACCAAAAATGTCGCCGAACCTGTTGTTGCAAAAGCAGAAACTGTCAAAAAGTCTCCTGCTAAAATGAGTTATAACTTGCAGCGCGAGCTGGAAGGGCTGCCGCAGCGTCTGGAAGAGCTGGAGGCTGCACTGGAAGCACTGCAAATCCAGGTCGCTGATGCGTCATTCTTTACGCAGCCTCACGACTATACTCAGAAAGTATTGGCTGAACTCTCCCAGGCTGAACAGGCGCTGGAAGAGGCATTTGAGCGCTGGGAGTACCTTGAGTCTCTGAAAAACGGCGCATAAACAGGGATAATCTATGTGTGACCAGCACCATGCCGATCGGCATATATTATGCTCGCAATGCGATATGCTCGTGGCGTTGCCAGAGCTTGGTCACGGACATAAGGCTGCCTGCCCGCGCTGCGGCGCTACGCTGACGACCGAGTGGGACGCGCCAAGGCAGCGTCCTACGGCTTATGCGCTGGCAGCCTTATTCATGTTACTGCTCTCCAATCTCTTCCCTTTCATCTATATGAAAGTGGGCGGGATGACCAGCCAGGTGGATTTACTGGAAATACCAGGCGTGATGTTCTCGGAAGATTACGCCAGCCTTGGCACCTTCTTTCTTCTTTTCGTGCAGATCGTCCCGGCTTTTTGCCTGGTCGTCATTCTGCTGCTGGTCAACCGCGTCAGGATGCCCACTGTCCTTAAAATCAAACTCGCGCGGATCCTGTTCCAGTTGAAAAGCTGGGGGATGGCGGAAATTTTTCTCGCGGGTATCCTGGTCAGTTTCGTGAAGCTGATGGCCTACGGCGATGTGGGGATTGGCAGCAGCTTTATTCCGTGGTGTCTTTACTGCGTGCTACAACTGCGCGCGTTCCAGTGCGTGGACCGACGCTGGGCCTGGGACGATATTGCCCCGGCGCCGACGCTCTCGCACACGGTAAAGGTGGGCGTACCGGGTATCCGTCAGGGGCTTCGCTCCTGCTCGGGCTGCACCGCCGTGCTGCCCGCGGATGTCGAGGTGTGCCCGCGCTGTGAAACAAAAGGTCACGTCCGGCGTAAAAATAGCCTGCAATGGACCATGGCGCTGCTGGTGACCTCTGTCATGCTCTATCTGCCCGCCAATATCTTGCCGATCATGATCACCGATCTGCTCGGCGACAGAATGCCCTCGACCATACTGGCCGGGGTGATTTTGCTGTGGAGCGAGGGGTCATACCCTGTGGCAGGCGTCATATTCCTCGCCAGTATTATGGTTCCGACCTTAAAGATGATTGCCATTGCCTGGCTTTGCTGGGATGCAAAAGGGCACGGTAAGCGAGACAGCGAGCGTATGCATCTGATTTATGAGGTCGTGGAATTTGTTGGCCGCTGGTCGATGATTGACGTGTTCGTGATTGCAGTTCTCTCAGCGCTGGTGCGTATGGGGGGGCTGATGAGTATTTATCCCGCTATGGGGGCGCTGATGTTTGCGTTGGTCGTCATTATGACCATGTTTGCGGCCATGACCTTCGACCCTCGTTTATCGTGGGATCGTGAGCCCGATTCAAGCCATGAGGAAGAGTAAGAGCATGGAAAATAAGAGTGGAGAGGCTAAAGTGCAGAAGGTCAGAAACTGGTCGCCGGTGTGGATTTTCCCCATCGTGACCGCGCTGATCGGTGCATGGATCCTGTTTTATCATTACAGCCATCAGGGACCGGAAGTCACGCTAATTACCACCAATGCAGAGGGGATTGAGGGCGGAAAAACCACCATCAAGAGCCGCAGCGTGGATGTGGGTGTCGTGGAAAGCGCGACCCTGACGGATGATTTAACCCATGTTGAAATCAAGGCCCGCCTGAATGCCGGCATGGAAAAACTGCTCCATGAAGATTCTGTTTTTTGGGTAGTGAAACCGCAGGTCGGGAGAGAAGGGATCAGCGGCTTAGGAACGCTATTGTCAGGGGCCTACATCGAACTCCAGCCCGGCAACAAAGGCGCCCAGCCAGCAAACTATCAGCTGCTGGATTCACCGCCGCTTGCGCCACCGGATGCAAAAGGGATCCGCGTTATTCTGGACAGCAAAAAAGCGGGTCAGCTCTCGCCGGGCGATCCGGTGCTGTTCCGTGGGTATCGCGTCGGTTCGGTTGAAACAAGCACCTTCGATCCGCAAAAACGGACCATCAGCTATCAGCTATTTATCAATGCGCCTAATGACCGCCTGGTGACCAGCAACGTTCGCTTCTGGAAAGACAGCGGGATCGCGGTGGATCTCACCTCTGCGGGGATGCGCGTTGAGATGGGTTCACTCACCACGCTGTTTGGTGGGGGCGTCAGTTTTGATGTGCCGGAAGGTATCGATCTGGGACAACCGGTGGCGGAGAAAACCGCCTTCAGGCTGTTTGACGATCAAAAAAGCATTCAGGATGCGCTCTATACCGATCACATCGACTACCTGATGTTCTTTAAGGACTCTGTACGCGGCTTGCAGCCTGGGGCGCCAGTTGAGTTCCGCGGTATCCGTCTGGGGACCGTGGGACAAGTGCCTTACTTTGTTCCGGGACTCAAGCAGATGCTTGATGATGATTATCGTATTCCGGTGCTGATCCGCATTGAGCCTGAGCGTTTGATTAACCAGATAGGCGAGGACCAGGATATTGGGGAGCATATCAGCGATCTGATGAATCGCGGTCTGCGTGGCTCGCTGAAAACTGGCAACCTGGTCACAGGGGCGTTATATGTCGATATGGACTTCTATCCAAAAGCGCCACCAATGACGGGGATCCGTGAATTTGGCGGCTACAAAATTATTCCTACGGTCAGCAGTGGCCTGGCGCAGATCCAACAGCGCCTGATGGAAACACTGGATAAGATCAACAATCTGCCGCTGAATCCAATGCTTGAGGCCGCGACGGGATCACTGCATCAGAGCCAGGCGACGATGCAACGTCTGCAAACCACGCTGGATAATATCAACAAGATCACCGCCAACCAGTCCATGCAGCAGCTGCCGCAGGATATGCAGAAAACGTTGCGCGAACTGAATCGCAGTATGCAGGGCTTCCAGCCGGGCTCAGCGGCTTACAACAAGATGGTGGCGGATATGCAACGTCTTGATCAGGTTTTACGCGAGCTACAGCCCGTTCTGAAAACGCTCAATGAAAAGAGCAACGCGCTGGTGTTTGAAGCGAAAGACAAAAAGGATCCTGAGCCTAAGAGGGCGAAACAATGAAAAAATGGCTAATCATCGCAGGCGCACTGGTATTAACGGCCTGTAGCTCTGGAAGCGATAACAAAAGCTACTACCAGTTGCCGTTAAGCGCGCAATCCGGTGCGCAGAGTAGCAGCTCGCAGGGCAGCCGTCTGCTGTGGGTTGAACAGGTTGCCGTGCCAGATTATCTGGCGGGCAACGGGGTGGTCTACCAGACCAGCGATGTGCAGTACGTTATCGCCAACAATAACCTGTGGGCCAGCCCTCTGGATCAGCAGCTACGCAACACGCTGGTGGCGAATCTGAGCAGCCAGCTTCCTGGTTGGGTAGTCGCCTCGCAGCCTCTGGGAAGCGATCAGGACACTCTGAATGTTAACGTGACGGGATTCCATGGCCGCTATGATGGTGCGGTTGTTATCAGCGGGGAGTGGCTCTTGAATCATCAGGGCCAGCTGATTAAGCGTCCTTTCCATCTGGAACTGAAGCAGCAGAAAGATGGCTATGACGAAATGGTGAAAGTGCTTGCGCAGGGGTGGGCACAGGAGTCGGCTGCTATCGCAAGAGAGATTTCCCGGCTGCCATAAGTAAAATTCATCGACGAAAGCCGCACTCAGCTTCTTGCTGATTGCGGCTTTTTTTTCGTTTTATGTTCAGTTTGTTACTTGTCCCGCGTCACATTTTTTGTACAAACGATCTTCCATGTAGCTCACAAATATGACACCCGTATGAATTTTGAACGTTGACGCTGACGCCGATTCGGGGTATTCGTTAACTGTGCTTGCACATATTGCAATCACTGTTTTCTTTCCACCAGACAAAAGAATGAGGGAAACGAGGCATGAAGAGACAGAAACGAGATCGCCTGGAAAGGGCTCATCAACGTGGTTATCAGGCTGGCATCGCCGGACGTTCAAAAGAAATGTGTCCCTATCAGGCCCTGAATCAAAGGTCCCAATGGCTAGGGGGCTGGCGAGAAGCCATCGGAGACAGGGCAGTACTTGCTTGATACCGTCTCTTTAAAAAGAAACCTCCGCAATGCGGAGGTTTCGCCTTTCTGGAAGGGGCTAAATGCCGTTATCAGAAAGCGGAGGTATCCTGGAACAGACCCACTTTCAGGTCGTTCGCGGTATAAATAAGACGACCATCTACCAGCACTTCACCGTCCGCCAGGCCCATAATCAGGCGGCGGTTAACGATGCGTTTGAAATGGATACGGTAGGTGACTTTCTTCGCGGTAGGCAGAACCTGACCGGTGAATTTCACTTCGCCTACGCCCAGCGCACGGCCTTTACCTTCACCGCCAAGCCAGCCCAGATAGAAGCCAACCAGCTGCCACATGGCATCGAGGCCCAGGCAGCCAGGCATTACCGGATCGCCAATAAAGTGGCAACCGAAGAACCACAGGTCCGGGTTGATATCGAGTTCTGCTTCTACGTAACCCTTATCAAAGTTACCGCCGGTTTCGGTCATTTTCACGACACGGTCCATCATCAGCATATTTGGGGCCGGTAACTGCGGGCCTTTCGCACCAAACAGTTCACCGCGACCAGAGGCAAGAAGGTCTTCTTTAGTATAGGATTCGCGTTTATCTACCATGTTCTCAGTAAGCCTTATTTTAGTGAAGGACGCAGGATAGCTAACACGTGTACGCTGAACAAGTCCGATCAGTTAGCACTAAACCAACTTAACCAGCGTAACGGCCACGGATAACGATGACGAGCATCCTGCTGTGTCGCCTGAGCTATACGTTCCTGAATGGTCTGCATCAGGGTTGTCTGGCCTTCGCCGTCCCAGACCAGGTTTGTCAGTAAGGGTAGTGCATCCTCAACCCCTTCGATGGCCCAGACGGCGAATTGTTCCTGCTCTACTGCATCCAGAATCGCCTGGCTCAGGCTCAAATGGCGAGCGTTAGGGGCCGGAATAATCACGCCCTGTTTGCCGTTTAAACCGCGCTGCTGGCAGATAGCGAAGAAGCCTTCGATTTTCTCATTCAGTCCACCCACCGGTTGAGCACGACCAAACTGATCCACGGAACCGGTAATCGCAATATTCTGATTAATCGGTACTTCTGCAAGCGCGCTGATCACGGCGCACAGCTCTGCCATCGAGGCGCTATCGCCGTCGACTTCACTGTAGGACTGTTCAAAGGTCAACGAGGCAGAGAAGGGGATCTGCTGCTCCAGCTGAAGTTCAGACATCAGGAATGCCTGCATGATCATCATGCCTTTGGCATGAATGTTTCCACCCAGTTCGGCCTTGCGTTCGATATCGGTAAATTCGCCGTCGCCAATGTGCACGACACAGCTGATACGGGAAGGCTCGCCAAAGGCGCGTGGGTGTCCGGGGAACTCGATGACGGACAAGGCGTTGATTTGCCCGATACGTTCGCCTTCGGTCTCCACCAGAATCTGTTCCAGCAGAATTTCATCCTGCATACGGTCAGCAAGATAACCTTCACGCCATTCACGCTGGGCCAGCATCTGGCTAAGCTGCTCGCCGGTAAACGGACCGTTGCCGCTGATAACGCCCACTTCACGCAGCTGTTTACCGATCCAGAGCGGGCAGAGCGGCAGGGTTTCCTGATCGCCAGTGTAGCGTACGGCCTCGCGGATTAAGCCCGGCCACGCATCCTCGGCAGGCGAGGGCAGCGCGAAACGTTCCGCCACGGCCATAACCCACTGACACCACTGCGCCATGTCATCGGCATCGGCGATCTGAATATTGTCTTCAAATTCGCTGTAAACCGCCTGCTCCGCGAGTTCTGGCTCCATTTCCTGGAAATCAGCCAGAGATTCACGGTCACCCGTCAGCACGACGGTCAGCGACAGCGGCATAGACGGAATGGAAACAGGCAGCGGACGTGAATCATCGTAGCCTACCCAGTCAAAACGTTGCTGCGTCACCACCGTTTTCAGGCGCATCCACAGCAGAGGCTGTGCAAGCAGGGTGCGAAGGGAGATGAGCAACACGCCGCCGTTCGCGCGGTGTACCAGACCGGGTTGCAGTGACACATCGCCATTGAACTGACGAAGGCAGCCGAACAGCTGTTCTGCTTCCACCCAGTTGGCGGTGATCACCTCGCCTTTTGCAGCGAATTGTCCGTCTGCCTGCGTGGAAGGTTCGAAGGTCACGTCACGTCCGGCAATATGATACTGACCACCAAAAACGGCGTTCGTTTTTGGATGCAACTGGCGCATGGCATCACCGAGAAGCGTCAGATACTCGGCTTCTTCCGGGGCTTTGAGCAGCATGAAAGGAGATGTAGCCCATGGGGATGACATCTGCTCCAGCGCGTAATGCAAACGCGGTTGTGTATCGCTAAGTATGAATTCGTGTTCTTTTGTGAGGTCTGGCTGTGCAAACAGCTCCTGATAGCTCTCGGTATCCGGAACCAGGTCACGCCATGCAAGTTTCGTAATGGTCAAAGTTGATGTTTTTTAGTCAGAAGTAAAACCGTGGAGTATACCGTAAGCGGCGCACTCTGCCCAATCAGGATTCGGGATTTCGTCATGCGGATCGCCTGCGGCGTTTCACAGGATATGATTTCTTTTCAGCAGATTGCCAAAAAACTGATATTCTGAACAGAGTTACACGGTAACACTGAGATCGCAATGAAATATCAACAACTGGAAAACCTCGAAAGCGGCTGGAAATGGAAGTACCTGGTCAAAAAGCACCGTGAAGGGGAGCTGATCACCTGCTACATCGAAGCCAGCGCGGCACAAGAAGCTGTGGATATGTTGCTGACCCTCGAAAACGAACCGGTACAGGTCAACGGCTGGATTGAGAAACACATTAATCCGGCCTTGTTAAACCGGATGAAGCAAACTATCCGTGCTCGTCGTAAACGGCATTTCAATGCCGAGCATCAGCACACCCGTAAGAAATCCATCGACCTGGAGTTCATGGTCTGGCAGCGTCTGGCCGGGCTTGCGCAGCGGCGCGGGAAAACCCTGTCGGAAACGGTGGTGCAGCTGATTGAAGATGCCGAGCACAAAGAGAAGTATGCCAGCCAGATGTCGACGCTGAAGAACGATCTACAGGCACTGTTAGGTAAAAAATAAGCTTTTTACTTTTCTTCAGATAATAAAAAACCCCGCATCGCGGGGTTTTTTTATAAGACGATAACTTATGCCGCAGGCTGAGTTACAACGTCTTTGATACCTTTAACTTCGATCTCTACGCGACGATCTGGTGCCAGGCAGTCGATCAGTGCAGCGCGTGGTTTCACGTTGTCACAGGTAGAACCGGTAACTGGGTTAGATTCGCCCATACCACGTGGGGAGATCTTGTTAGCTGGGATACCTTTAGATACCAGGTAATCAACTACAGACTGAGCACGTTTCTCAGACAGACCCTGGTTGTAAGCGTCAGAACCGATACGGTCGGTGAAGCCCAGAACCACTACAGAACCGTCTTTAGGATCCAGGTTGCTCAGCTGGGTGTACAGCTGATCCAGTGCCTGCTGACCTTCTGGTTTCAGGGTAGCTTTGTTGAAGTTGAACAGAACGTCAGACTTCAGAGTGAAGTGCTTGGTCTGTACTTCTGGAGCTGGAGCCGGAGCTGGAGCTACGACTGGCGCATCTTCCTGCTGACCGAAACGGTAAGAAACACCAACGCTCAGCATGCCGTTGTCTGGACGAACGCCAACGGTAGCACCGTCACCGATGTTGTTAACCCACTGGTATTCCAGACGGGTAGCGATGTCACGGGTCATTGCCCACTCAACACCACCAGCGAATACTGGGGAAACACCAGTGTCGTGGTCGTCACCAGCGATGCTGTTGCTGGAGTCTGCACGCCATACCATGCCGCCCAGACGGGTGTACACGTCCAGATCGTCAGTTACTGGGTAACCCAGTTTAGCGGTCAGCTGTACGCCTTGAGCTTTGAAAGCGCCATTTACGTTGTCGCCTTTGTAAGGCATACGACCTAACCAGTCGTAACCCATTTCAAAGCCAACATACGGGTTAACCTGATAGCCACCGAACGCACCTGCACCCAGCTGGCTCTCGTGAGTAGGGCCATCGTTGTTCAGGCTGCTGTTGTACCAACCGGTGTCATGGAACTGAGACCAGCCCAGTTTACCACCTGCATACCAGGTATTATCTTTCGGAGCGGCCTGCGCTACGGTAGCGAAGCCAGCCAGTGCCACTGCAATCGCGATAGCTGTCTTTTTCATTTTTTGCGCCTCGTTATCATCCAAAATTTGCCATGAATATCTCCATCGGAGGAATCACGGTTAAATCCTTCACCGGGGGGCGTGGTCAAATATAAACCTACCGATATCTTCGGCTTAGGCCGAGCACCCCTGGCGATGTAAAGTCTACAACGTAGCTGAAAACTTACAAGTGTGAAGTCCGTCAGGCATATGAAAAAAAAAGTTCCGTATACCTAATATTTAACAATTTTTGAACGAATTTTGTGCAGTAAAATTAACGAGAACCGCGTCAGACAAGCCTTGCCGCAGTTTTGGCGCGTTGAACTTTTTTTGCATACTGCGGTCGAAAAAAATTCCAGGAAAACTCTTAAAATGACTCAATGGTACACATTTGAGTGAATTTTTAGCCCGGGATGTTGTCCTCTGCGATAGGAATCTCCACGAACCGGCCGCATGATGAAACCCATCGCGTTACCTTCTTCAGCCGCTTCAGTCAGACGCAAATGTTCCTCTTGCGACAGATCCTCCGGCAACCACCCAATCACGACGCTATAGTTCCCGGTACGTAATGCCCGGACCATCGACTCGACCGTATCGCAAGGGGAGAGTTGATTAATCTGCATCACCTTCGCTAACGGCAGGCCAGCCGACTGAACCCATTCACGACTTAATTTTTGCTGTGGCGTCAGCCAGAGCTGCCAGCGAGACTGTTGCCCGAGCTGCTGCAAAAGCGGCAGGAGTAAGAGTTGTGTTAACAGCGGCTGGTCTTCACGGTAAACCACTTCACTGATAAGCCCTGTCGATACACGCCCGATAGAATTCTGCGCAGCATTGCCTGCGGCAGAAGTGGAAGGTGTTAAGTGATTTGCATAGCCTGAAGTGTACATATTCATTCCAGCCCTGTAGTTACTGTATGGATATACAGTAACCCCTGTGTGCATAAAGATCAACCTCATTTTCGGAAAGCGACTCGCAAATTTCATCCATTCCTGGTGAACCTGAAAAAATCATCTTGCCCAACGGCAATAAGTTGCCTATTTTCCTGCTAACGGATCCGTTAGTAAGAAATATCGTGTTTACTGTATGATTTTTAATGGAATTATCATGAAAAAGATATCTTATGATCGGATTTATCAATCTCAAGAATACCTCTCTCCGCTGGGCGAAATTCATCATCGCGCCCTGTTTGGCGGTTATACCCTGGCCGTGGATGAAGCGGTGTTCGCGATGGTGTCTGACGGCGAGCTGTACCTTCGCGCCTGTGAGCAAAGTGCAAAATACTGTGTAAAAAACGCCTCCTCTTTTCTGACCCTGATGAAACGAGGACGGCCAGTGCTGCTTAATTACTACCGTGTGGATGAAGGTCTGTGGCAAAACAGGGAAAAGCTGCTTCAGCTCTCCTCGTTTGCGCTCGATGCCGCCAGGAAAGAGCGCTACCAGCGCCATCAGCGTAATCGGCTTAAGGATCTGCCGAACCTGACCTTTCAGATTGAGGTCCTGCTTATGGAGGCGGGCATTACCAATGAAGAGACGCTACGACAGTTGGGGGCGAAGACGAGCTGGCTGAAAATGCGCTCTAAGAATAAAGCGCTGAGTATCCGGGTATTGTTCGCGCTTGAAGGCGCCATCGAAGGGTTACATGAAGCGGCACTCCCGGCGGATATTCGCCGGGAGCTTATGGAGTGGTTTAATGCGCTGCCTGAGTCGCAGGGCCATCATTCCGCCAGGTAGCGATCTTCTGTCGCAGCCGACAAATTTCCGGCAGCAAAGCGATAAGCAGGCCAATTTGCTGTAGGACCAGCGGAGCTTTGTTGTCGGTGCCAGGATCAAGGTGTGCGATACGTTGCACCAGTTCATCCAGTGCCTGGTGAACCCGTGGCTCATCCGCAGGTTGATGATGAAGCGCATCATCAACGTAGCAAACGGCGTCGTCCAGCAGCGCCAGGATGCCCGGATTTGTCAGTTTCTCACGGTGGGCGCCAAGGGTAGAGATATAGCTGGTGAACGTGTGGTTCAGACACAGCAGGCGGAAGGCTGTCTCCCGGATTTCTGCCGTGGCGCGCGGCTCAGTTGACATATTCGAGACAACGGAAGCCAGCTCTGCGTCCGTGTTATGCGCATCGCGACGGGCAATCCGATAGGCCAGACGGTTATCGCGACCCTGATGGTATTGCTCAAGAATAGCATCCAGATAGCGGCAGTTGGCGTTCATTGCTCTGTCGGACACGCGCGGTAAGTTACGAAAACGCCAGTCCGGCCAGATAAAGCTCACCGCCGCCCAGGCAATGGCGCAGCCGATTAGCGTGTCGATAACGCGAGGAAGGGCCACTTCAAAGCCTTCACCCAGCAGATTGAAGCAGAGCAGCACCAGCAGCGTGATGAACATCGTGGCGTGGGCGTACTGCACATTGCGGAAGGCGAAAAACAGTACACCGGTAATCACAATCAGGATCAGTTGCCCTTCTACGGATGGCACAAAGTAGAGCACCGGCAGCCCGATGGCGACCCCGACTAATGTCCCGACAATACGCAGCGCGAGCCGATGGCGGGTAGCGTTATAGTTCGGCTGGCAGACAAACAGGCTGGTCAGCAGGATCCAGTAACCGTGGTGCAATCCTGTTATCTGGATAAACGCGTAGCCGACGCACAGAACCAGCGACATCCTTACCGCATGGCGAAAGAGGGCGGATTCCGGCGTAAAATGACGGCTCAGGCGCAGCCACATATCGCTGAAACCGTTGAGACTGTCGTCGGCAAGCTGGTTGTCGGCGTCATTGCCCGGCATTGCCATCGCCTGTTCAGACTCAATGGTGGCGAGCTGAGCATCGATGGCTCTCAGGTTGTTGAGCAAGAATCCCAGGGCTTTGAACTGTTCCGGCGATGTCCCACTGGCCTGAACGCGATCGAGGGCCGCATCCAGATGACTGAATGCGCGTTCAAAGCGAGGATCGTGCTGATAGGGCGTGCGCAGCAGTATTGAGCGCGCAAGTTGCTGGCAGGCCTGAGACTGCATTGACAGCAGGCGCTGGAAACGGAACATCACGTCGCTGTAGCGGAATTTCTCGCGCAGGTCAGCGTACTGCACATGCGAGGAGCTGGCGCGCTCGTGAATATCCTGGGCGACAAAGTAGTAGTGCAGTGTGCGCCGGGTACCGCGCTGACCGCGATCGCCGCGCAGACGGGTGAGCAGAGACGCTTTGGTCTGATTTAGCGTGGCGACCAGCTGGCCATTTGCCAGCGCCAGATCGTACAGGGGCGCCTGGCTGTCCTCTTCAATATCCGGATCAAACAGCCGGGATTTCAGCTCCAGATAGTGGGCCAGCTGTTCGTAACTGCGGGCAATGTTGTCCTGTAAGGCACGAACCGGAAAAATAAGATGTCCGGTTAAGGTCAGCAGGTTATACCAGATAGCGCCCAACAGCAGCAGGACCGGCTGCTGATACCACTGATCGTAAAGAGAGACGCCCAGCATGGTGTAAATGGCAATCAGCAGGGCGCCAAACGCGATAGTGGCGTAGCGTTGCCCGAGGCCGCCGAGCAAAATGAAGCCGCTGGTGGACACCGTCAGCCCTAAGGCAAACAGCCAGGGCCAGGGGAAAAGCAGCTCAACGGAGGCGGAAGCAATAAAGAAGCAGACCAGCGTGATGACCAGATTACGCAAACGACCGGCCAGGCGGTCGTCGAGATCCGCCAGCGCACCGGCCACCACCCCAAGCGTGAGGGGGATGGTGAGCTTCACGTCATTTAGCCACCACGGCAGAGCGACGGTGCCGCAGAGGGCGATAAAGATCCTGACGTTATACAGCCAGTTACTGTTCCACGTATAGCGACGAAGCAGGGGGCTTAGCATGAGTGCGGCCAGTCCTTATTACTGAAAACGGCGACGGGCGTTGGCTTCACGCGCGGCTTGCGCGACTTCGACCGGGACAACACGGCGTCCTACCGGCCACAGGGCGATGGTAGCAATTTTGAAATTAGCGATGCCAACCGGAATGCCTATAATCGTGATGCACTGGGCGATACCAGCGAAGATATGCATCAGACACAACCACCAGCCAAAGAAGATCAGCCATAAAATATTCAGCAGCGTGCCGCCGGTATTCATCAGGGCATTTTTTCTTTCCGGCTCCAGCTCATCCACGTGTACGGCTTCATTTCCATAAGGAACGAGGGACAGTTTGGTGATTTCCCAGCAGGAGCGCGTCAGCGGAAGGGTGAAGATGAGCACGATGCTCACCAGAGTGGCAAAAAGCCAGGAAAGGGTGGTGGCAAAACCGCCAAGGACAAAATTCAACACATTCAGAACGGTACGCATAAACCCTCATTTCCTTCGATATGATTAACGCCCGGTGATTGTAACGTTTTTTTGGGCTGGAGCACCTTAAAACTGGCAGTTAAACTGTCTGACAAATTATGACCTCGTGGATCCGGCAGGATATGGAACTGAAAGCAACTTCAATGGGCAAACGCCTGGCGCAGCACCCTTACGACAAGGTTGTCCTTCTCAATGCGGGAGTGAAAGTCTCCGGGGAACGCCACGAATACCTTATTCCGTTTAATCAGCTACTGGCCATTCATTGTAAACGAGGGCTGGTATGGGGGGAGCTGGAGTTCGTCCTGCCGGCAGACAAAGTGGTGCGACTCCACGGGACCGAGTGGGCGGAAACCCAACGCTTCCACCATCATCTGAACACGCGCTGGCAGCAGTGGAGCCAGGAGATGAGCGTGATAGCCGCACAGGTGCTACAACAGGTGCTGGACGATATCGCGCTAAGAAATACGCAGCAGAAGTGGCTGACGCGCCAGCAAACCGCCGGGCTTCAGCAAAAAATCGCCCAGGCGCTGACGGCATTGCCTTTACCGGTGGCGCGGCTTGAGGAATTTGATAACTGCCGCGACGCGTGGCGGAAGTGCCAGGCCTGGCTGAGCGATATCGAGAAAAGCCGTCTGGCGCATAACCAGGCCTGGACTGAGGCGATGCTTACGCAATATGCCGACTTCTTCAGTACAGTGGAGTCATCGCCCCTCAATCCTGCCCAGGCGCGCGCCGTGGTGAATGGCGAACAGTCTTTATTGGTGCTGGCAGGTGCCGGGAGCGGCAAAACGTCGGTGCTGGTGGCGCGCGCGGGTTGGCTTCTGACAACGGGCGAGGCGGTTGCAGACCAGATTTTGCTGCTGGCCTTTGGTCGCAAGGCTGCGCAGGAGATGGATGAGCGCATTCAGGCGCGTTTGCATACCCAGGATATCTCGGCGCGCACGTTCCACTCCCTCGCTTTACACATCATTCAACAGGGCAGCAAAAAAGTTCCTGTTGTCAGCAAGCTGGAGAACGACGCTCAGGCTCGCCAGGCGCTGTTTATCGAGGCATGGCGTCAGCAGTGCAGTGAAAAAAAGGCGCAGGCGAAAGGCTGGCGTCAGTGGCTTGAAGAGGAACTCAGCTGGGAGGTGCCGGAGGGCAGCTTCTGGCAGGATGAAAAGCTGGCGCGCCGGCTGGGCTCTCGTCTCGACCGGTGGGTAAGCCTGATGCGCATGCACGGCGGCTCTCAGGCGGAGATGATAGAAAGCGCACCGGAGTCGATCCGCGCTGTGTTTTCTAAACGGGTTAAGCTGATGGCGCCGATGCTGAAAGCGTGGAAAACCGTGCTGAAAGACGAAAACGCGGTCGATTTTTCGGGGCTGATCCATCAGGCCATTATCATTCTGGAGAAAGGGCGCTTCGTCAGCCCGTGGAAACACATCCTGGTGGATGAGTTTCAGGATATCTCGCCGCAGCGCGCTGCGCTGCTTTCGACGCTGCGGGCGCAGAATAAACACACGTCGCTGTTTGCCGTGGGCGATGACTGGCAGGCTATCTACCGTTTCAGCGGGGCGCAACTATCCCTCACAACGGCCTTCCACCACTATTTTGGGGAAGGCGATCGCAGCGATCTGGACACCACCTACCGCTTCAACTCGCGGATTGGCGAAATAGCCAACCGTTTTATTCAGCAGAACCCGCACCAGCTGTCGAAACCGCTTAACAGCCTGACGTCGGGGGATAAAAAGGCCGTCACGCTGCTGGCGGACGATCAGCTGGAACCGCTGCTGGATAAACTGAGCGGCTATGCGAAACCGGATGAGCGTATTCTGGTGCTGGCGCGTTATCATCACCTCAAGCCGACGGCGCTGGAAAAAGCGGCGACGCGCTGGCCAAAACTTCAGCTCGATTTTATGACCATTCACGCCAGTAAAGGGCAGCAGGCCGACTACGTGATTGTGGTGGGGGTAAAAGAGGGGAGCGACGGTTTCCCTGCACCGGCGCGGGAATCCGTGATGGAAGAGGCGTTATTACCTGTTCCGGAAGATTTCCCGGATGCAGAGGAGCGGCGTTTACTGTACGTGGCGATAACCCGCGCGCGCCATCGCGTGTGGCTCTTGTTCAACAAAGAGGAGCCGTCGGTGTTTGTCGATATTTTGAAAAGTATTGACGTGCCGGTGGCGAGAAAGCCGTAACGCGCCGGGCAAATTCTGTAGGCCCGGTAAGCGCAGCGCCACCGGGCAAAAAACTACTTCAGTCTCTCCGCAAGATAACGCTGATAATCCGGGATCAAAATCTCCACCGGATCGTTAAACTGCGGCGATTCAATGATGAAATCTGCCGTTGAAAGATTGGTGGCTACCGGAATGTTCCACACCGTCGCCAGACGCAGCAGCGCTTTAACGTCCGGATCATGCGGAACCGCGTTCAGCGGATCCCAGAAGAAAATCAGAACGTCAATTTTACCTTCTGAAATCTGAGCACCTACCTGCTGGTCACCCCCCATCGGGCCGCTCAGCATGGCATTCACTTCCAGACCGGTTTCGCGGTGGATCAGGTTGCCGGTTGTTCCCGTGGCAGAAAGGGCATGATGCTGTAAAAGAGGCTGATGGCGACGAACCCAGTTAAGCAGCATTTGTTTACAGTGATCGTGCGCAACCAGAGCAATGTGCTTGCGCGCCGGAAGTGTGCGTGTTGTCAGTTCCATAATCTTATCCGTGAGGTTACCTCGTTACACGATGACGGGAACTGGCTGATGCTGCAAGAGAAAGGACGAAAAAATGTGGCTTACGACGAAGGTTGTTGCTTCGCCCATTGCAGAAAACGGGCGCGCGTGTCCGGATCGGCATTCTGGAACCAGAACTTGAGGCGTTGCTCAGTAAGGGTCTGCGACTGAGGGGGGAGTACATCCAGCTCCGATACGCCCGAAAGCAGGGTACTGTCATCCGCCATCATGGTGGCGAACTGGGGCAGCGAGGCGCGCCTGCTGGCCCTGTTGTAGGTCTCGGTGTCCGCTTCATAGTCTGTTCCCTTTGACCTTTTTGTCAGCGCCAGAATATCCAGTTTTACCGGGATGGGCATGGAGTCCCCGTCCACCAGTTCAATGCGCGGCGAGGCATCAAATGCCAGTGACTCCTTTTCTGTCTCAAGGCGCGGGAGACGAAAATTGACCTGGCTGATAAGGTGGGTATTAAAGCTGACCACCAGCGGAGGCGAAATGTACACCTGCTGTTCGTTGTCGGCGAGGCGAATGGTCTTTTCCACCCGAAAAACCACCTGGTGCGGGCCGTTATCCAGCTCGATACTGTCTGCACCCCGCAGCAGGGAGCTGGAGACTTTTTTCCCGTCCAGCACCAGCAGGTCAATGTCGGTTGAGAGTCTGAGAGTGGTTGCGAAAACACAAACCGGCATGATTAACGCAACCATAGCCCAGGCAATGCCGGTTTTCATAGCAGACTCCTGTAGACAAACTACCCGGTAAGAATGTATCAAAAGTTTTCGACAAACACGTTTACTAACATATAGACATATTCTGCCGTTTTGCCCTCATACTTCTGTATGGGATGCGTGGTTGAGATGTCCGCTTTGACGTACACTTTGAAAAAAGCCAGGAGGAAGAGCATGAAAGAGAACGACATTGTCGAGATTCTGACGTCCACGCGCACTATCGCGCTGGTCGGCGCGAGCGATAAACCGGATCGCCCAAGCTATCGGGTCATGAAATACCTTCTGGATCAGGGTTATCACGTGATCCCGGTCTCGCCGAAGGTGGCGGGGAAAACGCTGCTGGGCCAGCAGGGCTATGCGACGCTCGCGGACGTGCCGGAAAAGGTGGATATGGTGGACGTTTTTCGTAATTCAGAGGCGGCCTGGGGCGTGGCGCAGGAGGCAATTGCCATTGGCGCGAAAACGCTGTGGATGCAGCTGGGCGTGATTAATGAGCAGGCGGCCGTGCTGGCGCGCGATGCCGGGCTGAAGGTGGTGATGGATCGCTGTCCGGCAATCGATATTCCCCGTCTGGGGCTGGCAAAATAAAAAAAGCCCGTTTGACGGGCTTTTTTACACCTTTAGTTGCGCAGTCTTGGTGCCTGTAACTGTTTGCGGATGGTCTGAGCAAGCTCGTCCATAGTGGGTTGTTCCGGATGCTCATCCTGTAGTTCACCACTCAGCTGCGCTTCGGCAAGATAGGTATGGACAGGCTGACCATCGTCGCCCTCCATAACCACATGATACCAGGGCGCGGCGCGAAGCTCTGCGTCAACGGCCAGATCGTCTGCTGACGGTTCATCAAGGGAATACTCCGGGTCGATATCCACGACCACACCCAAATATCCAAGCAAGGTGTGGCGGACCTGCTGGCCGATACCGAATTTGCTGGCAATCATAGTCACCTCCCGGGAAACATTACATACACACTATGTGCGGGCAATATTTCTCTTTTCAAGTTACATGACGCGACAGGCAAACCCTTTCAGATACAGCCCTTCCGGGTAGGTAGCGATCACCGGGTGATCGGCGGCCTGACGGAACTGCTCTATAAATTGTACATCACGACCCGCATCTATTGCGGCATCGGCGATGATTTTTTGGAATAAATCTGTCGTCATCAGGCCAGAGCAGGAGAACGTCAGCAGCACGCCGCCCGGGTTCAGCAGCTGGATCGCCAGCATGTTGATGTCTTTATAGCCACGGCAGGCGCCCATCAGCTGGCTTTTGTTTTCAACAAACTTCGGCGGGTCCATCACGATTACGTCAAATTTCTCGCCCTGGTCGCGGTATTTACGCAGCAGTTTGAATACGTCGTCGCGCACAAACTCCGCTTTGCTCAGATCCAGCTTATTCAGCTCAACGTTCTGCTTCGCCACGTCCAGCGCTTCCTGTGAGGTGTCGACGCTCACCACCTGAGCACAGCCGCCCATCAGGGCAGAGACCGCAAAGCCGCCGGTATAAGAGAAGCAGTTCAGCACGCGTTTATCGGCAACGTACTGGCGCGTTGCCAGACGGCTGTCACGCTGGTCGAGGTAATAACCGGTCTTATGGCCGCCCTGGATATCCACCAGCAGCTTCATGCCATGTTCTTCGATAGGCAGCAGGGCAGGCGGCAGTTCGCCGGTGACCGGGCCTTGCGTCAGCTCCATGCCCTCTTTTTTACGTACCGCCACGTCGCTGCGGTCGTAAATGGCACATTCCGGGAACAGGGTTTGCAAGGCGCTAATCAGCGCGGCACGCTGGTATTCCGCCCCGGCGCTCAGCAGCTGCAACACCAGGAAATTGCCGAAGCGGTCAATGGTCACGCCCGGCAGCCCGTCGGACTCTCCGGCAATCAGACGATAGCTGTCCAGCCCGTCACGCTTTGCCAGCCACTCGCGCCACTGCTGCGCCTGTTGCAGACGACGGACAAAGAAGTCTATATCGATGGTTTCTTCTTTATCGAACGTCCAGACGCGCGCGCGGATCTGAGATGCTGGCGAGTATGCGCCGCGTGCTAACCATTTCCCCTGATGGTCAACAATATCGATGGTTTCACCGAGGCTGGCTTTACCTTCCATGCGAGCAACCGCGCCGGAAAAGACCCAGGGATGACGGCGCAGTAATGACTTCTCGCGCCCTTTGGCTAACACTAAACGTACACTCATAATTTGCTATTCTGTCGATTCCAATGAAATGGCCGCCATTTTCCCGACTTCAGTGAGGAAATGCAACGCGCCAGTCGGATAAGGAGAAGGATGATGTCAAATGTTTGCACCATTGCCTGGGTTCATGGCCTTGTACAGGGCGTCGGATTCCGCTACAGCACCCAGCGCGAAGCCCTTCAGCTCGGGCTGACAGGGTATGCGCGTAACATGGATGATGGCAGCGTGGAGGTTGTGGCCTGCGGTGAGGCGGATCGGGTTGAGAAGCTGGTGGCGTGGCTGAAAGCGGGCGGACCGCGCAGCGCGCGGGTTGATAAGGTGCTAACGGAACCGCATCAACCCGACCGGGAATACGCTGACTTCAGTATTCGCTATTAAATGCATTTTACCGGCTTTGGCAGGCCGGCGATTTTTGTCGCCTGTTTAGCCGGGCCTTTCGGAAACAGGCGATACAGATAACGGCTGTTGCCTTTCTCTTCGCCAAATTTATTCGCCATGGCTTTGACCAGCATGCGGATAGCCGGCGAGGTGTTGAATTCAAGGTAAAATTCTCGCACGAAGCGCACCACTTCCCAGTGTTCCGGGGAGAGAGTAATTCCTTCGTTTTCCGCAATTTTCTCCGCCAGCGCTTCGCTCCACTGGCTGCTCTCTTTCAGATAACCGTCGTTATCGGTTTCGATCTCTTTGCCTTCAAAACTCAACATATTCATTCACACGTTAGTCAAAAACCGCCTAAGTCTACCAAAAAAACAAAGCCCCGCATAAGCGGGGCCCTGTTCACAGCACGGTGAGTTAATCGCGGCTGGCGAAGCCCAGGATGCTCAGCAGGCTGACAAAAATGTTGTACAGCGACACATACAGGCTCACAGTGGCGCGGATATAGTTCGTCTCACCGCCGTGAATGATGTTGCTGGTTTCATACAGGATTGCGCCGGATGAAATCAGGATAAACACCGCGCTGATTGCCAGATGCAGCGCAGGCAATTGCAGGAAGATGTTCGCCAGCATACCGACCAGCACAATCACGATACCTGCCATCAGCATACCGCCAAGGAAGGACATGTCCTTACGGGTGGTCAGCACGTAGGCCGAGCAGCAGAAGAACACCAGCGCGGTACCGCCCAGCGCCATACCAATCACGTCGCCCATTCCGGCAGACAGATAGGCATTCAGGATTGGCCCCAGAATGTAGCCCAGGAAGCCGGTAAAGGCGAACGCGGAGAGAATACCCACCGGTTTATCCGCGGTTTTGTAGGTCAGGAACATCAGACCGTACATACCTACCAGCGTCAGGATCAGGCCCGGAGAAGGTAGCATCAGTACGGTGCTGGCCGTCGCGGTGATCGCCGAAAACGCCAGCGTCAGGCTGAGCATGAAATAGGTATTGCGCAGCACCTTATGGGTGCTGAGTAGCGATGTGCGGTCGCGTGAAGAAGTAATTATACGATCCATGAGTCACTCTCTTATGACAGATGTAATTAGCGCAAAGAATAGGAAACGGCGCGGCAGACGCAAAGTGGTTTTACCCATCTTTACTCAGCCCCTTAGGGATTATGCTGGTTTTTTATTCTGGCAAAGCCTTTGTACTCAGAATGAAGTGCGGTTTGTTGGGCGTATTCAGATCAACCTCTTATAGGTATCTGAAAAATATTGCGTTATTTCCCTAAGGCCGCTAAGAGTTATTTCCGGATCGTCATAAAAACAGACAATAAGGCGAAGGAAATGAAACCACAAACACGCACGCGCTTTACGCTCTCTTTGTTAACCGCAGGGGTCCTGTGCGCCAGCACGGCAACCTGGGCGGCTAACGTGCCGGCAGGAACCCAGCTGGCAGATAAGCAGGAACTGGTCAGGAACAACGGCAGTGAACCCGCCTCGCTCGACCCGCATAAAGTCGAAAGCGATGTCGAATTCAATATTATCAGCGATTTATTCGACGGGCTGGTCAGCGTCTCTCCGGCAGGTGAAATCCAGCCGCGCCTGGCGGAGAAATGGGAAAATAAAGACAACACCGTCTGGACGTTCCATCTGCGTCCGGGCATTACCTGGAGCGATGGAACCCCCATCACCGCGGAAGATATTGTCTGGAGCTGGCAGCGGCTGGTCGACCCGAAAACCGCCTCTCCGTATGCCAGCTATCCCGGTAGTATGCGTATCGTCAACGGCACTGATATCGCAGAAGGCAAAAAAGCGCCCGAGTCGCTGGGGGTGAAAGCCATCAATGACAGCACGCTGGAAGTTACGCTCACGCAACCTAACGCCGCTTTCCTGGCGATGCTGGCTCACCCGTCTCTGGTGCCGATTGATAAAGTCCTGGTAGGCCGTTTCGGTGATAAGTGGACCAAACCGGAGCACTTCGTCAGCAGCGGGGCTTATAAACTGTCACAGTGGGTGGTTAACGAACGCATTGTCGCGGTGCGTAACCCGAAATATTGGGATAACGAACATACCGTCATCAACAAGGTGACCTATCTGCCCATTTCCTCTGAAGCTGCTGACGTCAACCGCTACAAAGCGGGCGAAATCGACATTGTCTACACGGTGCCGATCAACCAGTTTGCTCAGCTGAAGAAAACGCTGGGGAGCGAGCTGGACGTTTCACCGCAGCTTGCCACCTATTATTATCAGTTCAACACCACCCGGCCGCCGTTCAACGACGCCCGCGTGCGCAAGGCGCTGAACCTGGCGCTGGATAAAGACATCATCGCCGATAAAGTATTAGGGCAGGGCCAGCGCCCGGCATGGCTGATCAGCCAGCCGGATATTGGCGGCGTCAAGCTTCAGAACCCGGATTACGCCAGCTGGCCGATGGATAAACGCATTGCTGAGGCGAAAAAGCTGCTGGCCGAAGCCGGATTTAACGACAGCCATCCGCTCAGCTTTAATCTTCTCTATAACACTTCGGAATCGCACCAGCGTATTGCCATTGCCGCCAGCTCAATGTGGAAGAAGAACCTCGGCGTGGAGGCGAAGCTGCAAAATCAGGAGTGGAAAACCATGCTTGATACCATGCACACCCATAACTTTGACGCGGTACGCTACGCCTGGATTGCCGATTACGACGATGCGGCAACCTTCCTGAACAACTTCCGTACCGGGGACAGCCAAAACACCACTCAGTACAGCAATCCGGACTACGATCGGGCACTGGTGAACGCGGCGAAATCGAAAACGGCGGAGGAGCGCGGTAAATTCTACCAGCAGGCAGAAGATCTGCTGGGACGGGATGTACCGGCGATCCCGGTCTATCATTACGTGCGCACGCACCTGGTGAAACCGTGGGTAGGGGGGTTCACGCCAGACAAGCTCGGGTACTACTACACCAAAGATATGTACATCAAAAAGCACTAACGATCCGCGGTGGATATTATGCTGCCAAAACGGCCAATCTGTCGTCTATTCAACCGATTAAACGCATTTTGGCTATTTTTAAAGCGAACGAATGCGCGCACTCTTTACAGCGCGCGGTGAGGTGTTTATAGTTCGCCTCACTTAGGAAGCGTGGCCGAGCGGTTGAAGGCACCGGTCTTGAAAACCGGCGACCCGAAAGGGTTCTAGAGTTCGAATCTCTACGCTTCCGCCAAATTCGAAACCCCTGCGATAGCAATATCGCAGGGGTTTTTGTTTTTGCGCCAGTCTTCCGTCATGCCACCATGTTGTAGCTTATCGTGATCCCGGCGTCGGCCTTGCAGACCTGAGCTTTTACGCACCAGGTGTCCTCGATGTTTGCCGGCGTCAGAACCGCTTCGGGCGCGCCCGTGGCGGCGATCTGCCCGGCCTTCAGGAGGATCAGACGCTGGCAATAATTGGCCGCAAGATTGAGATCGTGCAGTGCAACCACCACCGTAAGAGGCAGCTGTGAAACGAGCCGCATCAGCTCCAGCTGGTGCTGAATGTCCAGGTGGTTTGTCGGTTCATCGAGCAACAGCACCTGCGGCGGCTGGGCCAGCGCGCGGGCTATCTGGCTTCGCTGGCGCTCTCCGCCAGACAAAGAGTGCCATCGCCGCTGGCGTAAGCGGCATAACTGCATCAGGCCAATCGCCTGCTCAACCGCAGCCTCATCGTCGCGCGAGGTTTTCTGGAATGTTTTCCGGTAGGGCGTACGCCCCAGTCTGACAATGTCCTCAACGGTCAGTTCTCCGTCGACCTCAGCATGTTGCGGGACAAACGCCATGTGCTGCGCGCGTTTTTTCAGCGGCATCATGCCGAGCGTTGTGCCATTAAGCGCCACGCGTTCGCTGAGTCGTGGAAACAGCCCGGCGAGACAGCGCAGCAGCGTCGACTTGCCCGAGCCGTTTGGCCCTAACAGGCCGATAATCTGCCCGGATGGCAGGTCGAGATCGATATCCTTAAGCACCGTCTGCGCTTGTCGGGTTACGGTTAACCCGGCCACAGTAATATTCATGGATGCTCCTTTCGGTTTTGATAAAGCAACGCCACAAAGACGGGGGCGCCTACCAGCGCAGTCACCACCCCGATGGGCAGAACCTGGTGCACAATCAGCGTGCGTGAGACGATATCGGCGAGGATCATAAAGTGGGCGCCGATAAGAAACGTCAGCGGGATAGATAGACGATGGCCCGGCCCACATAGCATGCGCGTTACATGGGGAATGACCAGCCCGACAAACCCCACTGCGCCCGTGGCGCTCACCAGCGTTGCGGTAACAATGGCACAGGTCAGCAATAAGACAATACGCACGGCGGTAACCGGGATCCCCAGCGTGGTGGAGACCTCATCCCCGAAGGTGAAGGTGTCCAGCGCCCGTGAAAAGAGCAATACCACCAGTAAACCCGCAAGCGTAACGGCCAGCGCCAGCAGCGCGTCAGGCCAGCGCACGCCGCTCAGACTTCCCAGCAGCCAGAACATGACGCTACGGGACTGCTCGGCATTGGCGGACGTGCTGACGACGTACGCGGTCATGGCGTTGAAGAGCTGGGTGCCCGCAATGCCAGCCAGTAAAATGCGCGACGGGCTTTCACTCATCCCGTTTGTAATCACCATGATGAGCGCAAAGGCGGCGCACGAGCCGACAAACGCACCGCTGCTCACGCCAATCACGCTCCCCCCGATGCCGAGAAGCATCACGCAGACGGCCCCCAGCGATGCGCCCGCGGAAATCTCCAGCAGATAAGGCTCAGCCAGAGGGTTACGCAGGATCGACTGCAACACCAGCCCGCACAACGCCAGGCCGCCGCCGCTGCACGCGGCCATTACTGCCCGGCTCATGCGATATTGCCAGACGATACCTTCCTCCGTTTGCGGCAACGCATAAGAGGTCAAACCCAGTCCGTTGAGGATCGCTTTCCCGGTACTGGCATACGACACCGGCATGTCACCGATACTGGCGGCAAAGACCAGCATCAGCGGCAGCGCCATGGCACCGGCTGCCAGTAAACCCTGCTGGCGGCGGTCAAAAGCGAAATGACTCATTGTTCATCCTGGAAAGAAGCCAGCCGATCGCTGATAAGCTCAACCGCATCGACATTACGCAATGAAGGGTTTAACGACATCGCTGGCACCACGATGATGTGGTTGTTCCTGACCGCAGGCATGTTCTTTGTCACCGGGTCACTGCGCAAGAACGCTTTTTTTACCTCAACGTCATCGGCAGGGTAGAGCCTGCGGGACATCCCGGCGATAACAATCACGTCCGGCTGCGATCGGGCTATATGTTCCCACGTTACAGCGGGCCATTCGTCGTGAGAGTCAATAATGTTCTTCAACCCCAGCGTGCGGCTGATCCAGCCAGGCGCGCCGTAATTCCCGGCCACCCAGGGATCGCCATTCAGACGGCTGCTGGAGAACCAGAATACAACGCTAAGCGGTTTCGCGGAGGCGCGCGCCTGGGCCTTTTTAATACGCTCCGCCAGCGCACGATTGAGCTGCTCACCTCGCGCGGAAACATCAAAAATCGTCGCCAGATCTGTCACTTCCCGTGTAATTTCCGCCAGTGAAAACGGCGCGCTACGTGCTCCGTCTGCGTTTGAGGTTTCCGTTACCGTTTTATCCGTGCAGTCGGCAGGGGAGATCCACGTATTAATCCCCAGCGACGCAAACTGCTCACGGGTTCCCACTTCTCCCTGCGGACCAATGTGCCAGTGATACTGTGCGAGAACGAGTTCAGGTTTCTGCCCTACCACGGCCTCAAAGGAGGGGGAATTATCCGCAAGCCGGGGGAGGTTTCTCCCGGCATCCTCCAGCGGGGCCGGGAGCTTGCCGAACCAGACTGACGTCGCGGCGATCGTTTTCTCCAGCCCCAGTGCGAGCAGTAATTCTGTTTCATGCTGACCCACGGTCACGACGCGCTGAGGAGCCTGCGTAAAGGTCTGCTTAACGCCGCAATTTTCAATCGTGAGGGGCCAGGTGGTTGCGGCGAAAGCGGCAGGCGCCATGGAGAGCAGTGAAGCCAGAAATAACCCATTTTTAAGTAACATAGAACGCAATCCGAAATTGTTATGTTATAACATAATACATATATTGTGACTGAGAGCAACACGCTCACCGTCGCTTGTTGCAGAAACGAAAGGCTAGACTATTCTCAACATACCCACCTGGCATTCGCGGGTTGCCTGAAAAATAACAAGATTTCTGACCTGGGGTAGTAAGGATGAAAAAGATCCTGCTCGCGTTTGCGTTCTGTTTTGCCGCCCTGAGCGCCTTCTCATCGTATGCCGCAGAGCCCCGCCAGGCGCCTACGGAGCAGGAGCGCGCCCGAACGGTCTACATCTTCCATCAGCCCATCGTCATGCTCCAGGCGAAATTTGGCCTGACCACGCCGGAAGAACGCGTTTTACGCATCCGCAACACCCTGCGCAATTTTACCGAGGCGGATGTGCGTGAGCCGCTCAGCATCGTCCCCGTGACCCGCTATAACCAGCAGGGACGGCTAATAGTGATGAACGGGAAACCTGTGATGCTGCTGACGGAAGGGGATTTGGACGAAGGGGACGATCTTACCCTCAATCAGGCCGCACAGCGCGTGCTGGCGCGCATGGAAGCGCAAAGGATGGCGCTGCGCGATCAATACGATACCGGCTGGCTGGCGCTGTCGACGGTAAAAACAGCCGCTGGCCTGCTGGCGCTGTTGCTGCTCTGCTACGGCGCGTGGCGATCCTGGCGCTGGTTCCGGCGCGTCTACCGTCGGCGTATTGTGGAGAATCGCAGCCGGGTGCCGCAAAGCTGGCGGCGGTACATTGGCGCAATTGAGATTCGGCTTTACGCCTTGCTGATGTTCCTGCTGGGGTTGATCGGCTTTTACGTCTGGCTGAGCTGGGCATTCAGTCTGTTTCCGTGGACGCGGGTGTGGGGCACGTCGCTGGGAGACTGGACGCTTCGCGTGGTGCAGCAAATCGCCCTGGCGATTGTCTCGGCCTTGCCGGGGCTGACGATTGTGCTGATCATTTTCCTCATTACCGCATTTATTCTGAAGCTTCTCAGGATGGTGCTCAATCAGGTGGAGGCTGGTCGTCTGCAACTTCCCGGCGTACATCCGGAAACCGTGGGGGCTACCCGTAAGCTCATTTCCGTTGCCGTCTGGCTATTTGCTCTCTCCGCCGCCTGGCCGTTTCTTCCCGGTGCAAACTCGCTGGCGTTTAAAGGTATTAGCGTCTTCTTTGGCCTGATGTTAACGCTGGGCTCGGCAGGGGTGATGAACCATGCCATGAGCGGTCTGGTCCTGATTTACTCCCGCGCACTGCGCAAAGGCGATGTCATTCGGGTGGCGGATAACGAAGGCAAGGTCAGTGAAATTGGCATGCTGGCGACCAAAATTATTACCCGGGAAAATTATGTCGTTACCGTGCCCAACGCGGTGGTGGTGAGCGGTAAGATCACCAATCTGAGCGCGCTACAGCCCGATGGCAGCCTCAATCTGACGGTCAGCGTCACGATCGGTTATGACACCCCATGGCGTCAGGTGCATGCCATGCTGGAGCTGGCCGCGAAACGGGCAAAAGGGATTGACCTTTCCGAGCCGCCGCTGGTACGCCAGTTGGGGTTAATGGACTGGTATATCGCTTACGAATTGCAGGTCCGTCTGCTGCCCGAACAGTCCCTCGCGGTTGCCCGCAATGAACTGCATAGCCAGATACAGGATGTGTTTAACGAATTTAACGTGCAGATCATGTCCCCGAATTTTGTTATGCAGCCAGAGGGCAGCGTAATGGTTGCCAAAGAGAACTGGTATACCGCGCCAGCCAAACCCCCTCAGGGCGAAACGTGACGGCCCGGTTTTTCCGTGGCAAGGCAAAATGTTACAGCTTTTAATCGACGATCGCCGATTTTACACGGGTCATCGCCAGAATGTTTTTTGAGCGCATATTTAATTTCTCGAGGATCCTCACGCGGTAGGTGCTGGTCGTTTTTTGTGACAGTTGCAGCTTTTTCGCGATCTCATGGTTTTCCAAATGAAACAGCTTCAGCACGTCATATTCGCGTCGCGTAAAGGAGTGTGTTCTGAGCGCCCGGTAAAAGCGCATCAGCTGCTGAAAAGGGTGAGCAGTAAAATGCATCGACGAATAGATAATATTATCGATTCTCACTGCGCGGTTGGCTTCTATCTCATGCATCAGGACAATGTAATCACACTTAACTTTTTTGACCTGCCGAATGGTTTTATTGCGTAACTTATCCTGTTCAATCGCAATGATAAAATCCATCGCCTGATCGACCCCATCAAGATCGTGAATATCCGCGTCATCGCGAATCAAATGGGTTGATGTCAGGGAGCTTGATACACCATGGCAAAGGTAATAGTTATCACTGATAAATAAAAAATTCATAATCGTCGTTAAATAAAGTCATGGCTAATCTCTTATCGCAGTGATCCACGGTTAATGGGTGTTGTGCGAAAAAGAGTCTAAATGACCACCCGCGAATCTAATAAACGTTATGAATGTAAAAATAAATGTTTACATTTTAGCCAGTCGATGGCGAAGAAATCAGCGGGACGGAAGGGGAGGACGAAAGACGTGTAATGTTATGCAATTTCGTGCTTTACATCATGCTCAGAGATGTTTATAGTGCGCCTCACTTTGGAAGCGTGGCCGAGCGGTTGAAGGCACCGGTCTTGAAAACCGGCGACCCGAAAGGGTTCTAGAGTTCGAATCTCTACGCTTCCGCCAAATTCGAAAACCCTGCGATAGCAATATCGCAGGGTTTTTTCGTTATTCCAGCCCCAGCGTATACTGCGCGATTTTGAAGTAGATAATCAGCCCGGTGCCGTCGATTAGCGTGGCGATAAACGGTGCGGAGACCACCGCCGGATCGATTTTGCAGCGTTTCAGTACCATCGGGATCACCGACGAGACGATGGCGCTCCACAGCGTAATGCAGACCAGCGTCAGGCTGACGATGAGCGTGATTTCCATCCCAATGCCCATCATCCAGGCGCGAACGCAGCCCGCCAGACCCAGCGTGGCGGCAATCATTAACGAGGTGCTCATCTCTTTGCGCAGCACGCGACCCACATCGCGAAGGTGGACTTCACCCAGCGCCATGGCGCGCACCAGCGTCGAGGTGATCTGCGTCCCGCTGTTTCCGCCGGTGCCAATCAGCAGCGGAATAAAGAACGCCAGCGCGATGGCTGATTCCAGCGCCTCTTCAAAATGCTGGATCACCGAACTGGTATACGCTTCCGCAACAAACAGCAGCAGCAGCCAGACGGAGCGTTTCTTCCACAGGCTGAAGGCGCTGGTTTCCAGATAGGGCTTCTCCAGCGGCAGCGTCGCCCCCTGAAGCTGGGCATCTTCAGTAACGTCATCTTCCAGCAGATGGGCGATTTCACGCTCGGTAAGGCAGCCCACCAGCTTGCCGTGGGTCACCACCGGCACTACATCCGCACCCGCGTGCGCCAGCAGCCCGGCGACATCCGCCCGCTCATCTTCCGGTTTGAGCTGAATAAAATCCGATATCATCAACCCCTTAACAGGCTGCACGGTATCCGTGGCCTGCAATAATTTGCGTACGGCGATTAAACCTGCGAGGCGACCGTTATCTTCGATAAAAATATGAGACGGAATATCATCATCTTTTAATTTTTCAAAGAACTGCTCGCGTGCCAGAGCTACGCATAATGAAATATCGATAACGATAAAATCGGTATTCATATATTGCGCGATGGCGCTGTCATTAAAAGCCAGGTTTTGGTTGTGAATAGCGTAAGACATAGTAAATTCCCTTTGAATAATAAAATCTCTCAGGGGCGAGCAAGACAGGGCATGTCGGAAAGGAGATCCCCACGTCCTGGGTTCAGCACTGTACACCGTATCCCACAAGGGAAGTTATACTGACAAAGCCTTGATTCGACAGTGCCTGTTTTACCCTGTGCCGGTTCTCTCGAACCCACCAGAGCGATAACGTGTATTTGTACAGGAGCCTCGCCATAACGAGATCGTTGTAAAACGAGAGGGATAATACGCCTGTTTAAATTTAGTGCTCAGAAAATTAAATAATGTTTAAGAACGGTTTAGGTAAATCTTATTAATAAAATGTTGAGGGTTTATTTAAGGTTATTCATTTTAAATGGACAATTAAATTATTAACGGGGGAGGGGAAAATGACATGGTTTGATAACCTGCTGAATCATTTTGCGCTGTATCCGGCACATCTGTTTGTGCTGTTATTCGTGATGGCGCTGAGCAAATCGACGGTGCTGATCTCCTCCGTGCTGCCGCCTGCGTCGGTGATGCTGCTGGCGGGCATTACCGTCAGCCAGGGGAGCATGCATCCTGCGCTGACGTGGCTCGCCGTGGTGATGGGGGCAACGGCGGGTTCGGTGCTGAATTACCATATCGGCCAGCTGATGGGGCATACCCGGATGGTCACGCGCTTCACCTCAAAGCATGCCAATAAGTTCCTGCGGGTCCAGCATCAGCTGCAAAAGAACGGGGTCATCGTGCTTTTTACGTCGCGCTTCCTGGCGGTGTTGCGTTACATCGTCCCGCTGGCGGCCGGGATGCTCAGGCTGAACGCCGTCAAGGTCTACGCCGTCAGCCTGCTTTCCGCCTGTGCGTGGGCGGCGCTGTATGTCGGTGCGGTCACCGGCATCAGCGCCTTATAAAATTACAGGCTCCCCATTCCGCCGTCCACCAGCAGTTCCGTTCCCACCGTGTAGCTCGACTCGTCGGAGGCCAGATAAAGCGCGGCTTTTGCCAGCTCGGTCGTCGAGCCCATTCTGCCCAGCGGCACCAGCTTAATGACCTCTGCCATCATCGCGTTAAGCGCCTCGTCGCTTAAGCCCGTTTTCGTAAACGCCGGGGTTTCCACCGGACCGGGACTCAGACCGTTGACGCGGATCCCGCGCGGCAGCAGCTCCGCCGACAGTGTACGCGCCAGCGACAGCAGGGCGGCCTTGCTCGCGGCATACGCGCTGCTGGTGGGCAGGCCGATGCGCGCGCTCACGGAGCCGCAGAGGATCACCGAGGATGGGTTATTCAGCAGCGGCAGCAGCGCCTGAATTAAAAAGAACGGTCCCTTCAGGTTGATGTTCATCAGACGGTCCCAGGCCTCTTCCTGCCAGACTTGCAGCGGCGCGTGCGTTACGTCACCGGCGTTGAGAAAGACCGCATCCAGGCGTGGCCAGCGGGCGGCGAGGGTCTCCGCCAGCGCTTTTTGCGACGAAATATCGCCTGCGTCGGTTGGGATCACCCAGGCCTTATCGCCCAGAATGCGCTCTGCTTCGGCGAGGGTATCCGGGTTGCGTCCGGTCACGGCGACGCGCGCCCCTTCGGCGATAAACGCCTGCGCGGTGGCGAGACCGATACCGCTGGTGCCGCCGGTAATCAACGTATACTTATCGGTTAAACGACCCATGTTCTTCTCCTGAAATGTCTCTGGAGAAAGCACTATAGAAACGTTAGTATCGAAAGGAAACCAGGTACCAAATGGATACTAAAGAGGCAAGAGGTGTGAAATGGCAGAGCTGCTGGAAGCGTGCTGCGAAAAAAAATCTGAGGCGTATACCTGCCCGATGACGCAGTTTGTGAACCTGATTTCCGGTAAGTGGGCGATCCCCATTCTCTATCGCCTGATTGTGTTCAATACGCCCGTTCGCTTTGGCGATCTGCTGCGGGCGGCTGCCCCCATCACCCAGAAAGAGCTGACGAAGCAGCTGCGCCTGTTTGAGCAGCGCGGGCTGGTGACGCGAACGGTCTACCCGGAGATCCCGCCGCGCGTGGAGTATCAGATCACCGAGCTGGGGCTAACCCTTCAGGACGCACTCTCGCCGCTGGCCGCCTGGATGAGCGAATACGGCGACCAGCTTCAGCGTTAGGCTACTGTTTTACGTAGCGCGGATCCCCGCTTCATCGGTGAGATAGGCCACCAGAATATCGACTGCGACCCCGTAGCGCGCGTCGCGAACAATCAGCAGCGACCACCAGTCGCCGATAATATCCAGCGAACGGGCGACGGGGCAGGTGCTCTCTTCAAGGCGGGTACGTTTCACAGCGAATTCTCCGGTGGGGTATGGTTTTTTTATAAAACTCATCGGCACACGCCGTAAGCACGTTAATCATCAGTTTGAGAAATGCTTCCCGAAAAAACTGTCACGGATCTGTCACACTCAGGGCGACATTAAAAACGTGTGAGGAATTAGGGATGAGAAAAGCACTACTCGCAGTTGCCGTGGCAGGTACCCTTTCCGTGACCTTTGGCGCACAGGCGCAGGACACGCCGGACGGCTATCAGCTGGAACAGGTGCTCATCATGAGCCGCCACAACCTGCGCGCGCCGCTTGCCAATAACGGCAGCGTGCTGGAGCAGTCCACGCCGAAGCAGTGGCCGGAGTGGGACGTCCCGGGTGGACAGCTCACCACCAAAGGCGGCGTACTGGAAGTGTATATGGGTCACTATATGCGCGAGTGGCTGGCAGAGCAGGGGATGGTGAAGACGGGTGAATGCCCGCCAGCGGATACCGTCTATGCCTACGCCAACAGCCTCCAGCGCACCGTGGCGACCGCGCAGTTCTTTATCACCGGCGCGTTCCCGGGGTGCGATGTTCCTGTGCATCACCAGGAAAAAATGGGCACCATGGACCCCACCTTCAATCCGGTCATTACCGATAACTCCCCTGAGTTTCGCGAGAAAGCGTTGAAAGCGATGGAGACGGAACGGCAGAAAATGCAGCTGGATGAAAGCTACAAACTGCTGGAACAGCTGACAAACTACAGCGACTCGCCGTCCTGCAAGGAGAAAAAAGTCTGCTCCCTGACGGAGGCGAAAGATACGTTCAGCGCCGATTATGAAAAAGAGCCGGGCGTCTCCGGGCCGCTGAAGGTGGGTAACTCGCTGGTGGATGCGTTCACGCTTCAGTATTACGAAGGCTTCCCGACAGACCAGGTGGCCTGGGGGGAAATCAAAACCGATCAGCAGTGGCGCGTGCTGTCGAAGCTGAAAAACGGCTATCAGGACTCGCTGTTTACGTCGACGGAGGTGGCGCAGAACGTGGCTAAACCGCTGGTGAAGTACATTGATAAAGCGCTGGTGACCGACCAGGCAAAAGCGCCAAAAATCACCCTGCTGGTGGGGCACGACTCAAACATCGCCTCGCTGCTGACCGCGCTGGACTTCAGGCCTTATCAACTGCACGACCAGCAGGAAAGAACCCCGATTGGCGGTAAAATTGTCTTCCAGCGCTGGCATGACAAAAACACTAATCAGGAGCTGATGAAAATTGAGTATGTCTACCAGAGTTCAGAGCAACTGCGTAACGCCAGCGTACTGTCGCTGCAATCCCCTGCGCAGCGCGTGACGCTGGAGCTGAAGGGCTGTCCGGTGGATGGCAACGGCTTCTGTCCTGTCGATAAATTCAATGCGGTGATGAACAACGCGGCGAAATAGAAGATAACCCCCCGCGTGGGCGGGGGGAACGTTCAGACGTTTTTACGTTCGATGGTTTGCTCGCCCCAGAACAGCGAGTCTTTGTCGGTTTTTTCGAAGGCGCGAACCAGCACTTCATCGTTGCCTTCTTCCCAAATCTGCTCAGCCAGCTTTTCGTCATAATTGGCGACTTCAAAGATGGCTTCGGCAATCTCCGGAGAGGTATTGCGTAAACTTGCCCATTCGCCCACGTGGTGAGCTTTGGATTCTTGAGTTGGCATACTTGTCCTCCTGTTGGGTTAGCCGTTCAGTTTTTTGGCAAGACCCGCGACGTATTCACCCTGATAGCGGGCGATTGAAAGTTCTTCATTGCTTGGCTGACGTGAACCATCGCCACCGGCAATGGTGGTCGCACCATACGGTGTCCCGCCACGAACCTGGGAAACATCGAACAGTTCCTGTGCGCCGTAGCCAATCGGCACAATCACCATCCCATGATGGGCAAGAGTAGTCCAGGTGGAGGTGATCGTCTGCTCCTGGCCGCCGCCCGTGCCGGTAGAGCTGAACACGCTGGCCAGCTTGCCGTATAACGCGCCGGAGGCCCAGAGCCCGCCCGTCTGGTCGAGGAAGGTGCGCATCTGGCCGGACATATTGCCGAAGCGGGTCGGGGTGCCGAAGATAATGGCATCATAGTCCGCGAGCTCCTGCGGGGTGGCGACCGGGGCGTTTTGTGTTTTCCCCCCGGCTTTGGCGAAGGCTTCCGCCTGCATGGTTTCCGGTACGCGTTTAACCACGACCTCAACGCCGTCTACTCTGTTTGCGCCTTCTGCTACTGCGTGAGCCATGGTTTCAATGTGTCCATACATGGAATAATAGAGCACCAGAACTTTTGCCATTTTGCATCACTCCTCGTTGGTTTTTCTTACAGCCGATCGCTGCGTTCCTTTAAAGATATGACATCACAGCCAGACTGCAAAAATGAACGGCATTTCTTTGATATATAACAATATCTTTTGGTTACGCGCCTTGTAGCAAAATGAAACAACTTTCGCGGCGCGGATTTTTCAAAATATAAGAATGGCTTATGAATAACTTCCCCGATATTTCATACGAAAGGCTGAGATCATGTTGCAGAATATTACCTCTCGCTTGCCGGATAGCCGCATTACACTAAGCTTAGTTTCACGCGGCACAGATAAAGGCACTGTCCTTGAGCCGCGAGGTGAAAGAATCCTCTTTTACTGAATGCAATATGATGTCTAATGTTTCACACTCTGGAGGTTAGAGATGGCAAACCATCGTGGTGGTTCAGGTAATTTCGCTGAAGACCGTGAAAGAGCATCAGAAGCAGGTCGTAAAGGTGGCCAGTCTAGCGGGGGCAACTTCAAAAACGACCCTCAGCGCGCATCAGAGGCTGGTAAAAAAGGGGGTAAAAATAGCCACGGCAGCAATAAGTAGTACGCCGGGTTAACGCCCTGCCGCCGGGTTTCCCGGCGGTTTTTTTATGTCAGCTACATTGAACTGTCATCAAAGGCATCGCACACTACAGGATTAATTCTTCGTGCTGGTGTCCCATGTCCGTTTCCCGTTTTACCTTCTCCATTAAGCCTCAGGAAGCGATCCTGATTTTGATCACCATGTTCTGGGGCGGAACCTTTCTTGCCGTTCAGTACGCGGTCACGATGAGCGATCCGTTTTTCTTTGTAGGGCTGCGCTTTGCAACCGCGGCGATTGCCGTGGCGCTTATTTCGCTGAAAACCCTGCGCGGATTGACCCTGAGAGAGCTTAAGGCGGGTGTCGCCATTGGTGTGGCGATTGCCATGGGCTACAGCCTGCAAACGTGGGGGCTCCAGTCTATCTCCAGCAGTAAATCCGCCTTCATCACCGCCATGTACGTACCGCTGGTGCCGCTGTTGCAGTGGCTGTGCCTCGGCAGAATGCCGGGCCTGATGTCGTGCATTGGCATCGTGCTGGCGTTCATCGGCCTTATTTTATTAGCCGGGCCGGAAAATAATCTGCTGGCGCTGGGGCCGGGGGAGATCATCACTCTGGTGGGGGCCGTCGCCATTGCGGCAGAAATTATCCTGATTAGCGCCTGGGCAGGAAAAGTGGACGTCAAGCGGGTGACGGTGGTGCAGTTTACCACCGCGTCGCTGGTGGCGTTCGCGACGATGGTGCCGGCAGGGGAGTCCGTCCCGCCGATGTCTACCGGGCTTATCGTCGTGGCGCTGGGGCTGGGCATTTTCAGCGCCATTATCCAGGTCACCATGAACTGGGCGCAGCGCAGCGTATCCCCAACTCGGGCGACGGTCATTTATACCGGTGAACCGGTATGGGCGGGTATTTTCGGGCGACTCGCCGGGGAGCGTCTGCCCCTGCTGGCGCTGGTGGGCGCGGCGTTTATTGTTCTCGGCGTGCTGGTGAGTGAGTTAAAGCTCAGGAAGCGTCGGAATGCGGTGAACGATTTAACGGCCGAATAAGCTTTTGATTGAAATAAAGGGCAGGTTTAACTACGATGTGTACGGATGAAAACCGTACACGATAAATGAAACCATGCCAGCACTCAAAAAACAGCGTATCGATCTTCGCCTGTCGGACGAAGACAAAACAATGATTGAAGAAGCGGCAGCGATGACCAACCAAACGATCACCCAGTTTATGGTGAACAGTGCGTCAGAGCGTGCTGCCGAAGTCATCGAACAGCATCGGCGTCTCGTATTAAACGAAGCCTCATGGATTGCCGTTATGGATGCCATCGACAATCCGCCAGAGCCAAATGAACGCCTGAAGCGAGCGGCGAAACGTCTTCGAAACATGGAGTGAAGCGTCGTGGCAAATCTCACGATCGAAATGTTATCAGAGGGAACCGATTACGATTTCGGCGATTTCGATTGTGGTGAACCCTCGCTAAATGCCTTCCTTACCGAGCACCTGATACGTCAGCACGGCGGGCGTATTTTACGCGGCTACCTGCTTAAAGAACGCGACCATCCGCGTGTCCTGGGCTATTACACACTCTCGGGAAGTTGCTTTGAAAAAGCGATGCTTCCTTCAAAGACTCAGCAGCGCCGCATCCCATACAGCAACGTCCCCAGCGTGACGCTGGGGCGTCTGGCTGTCCATAAAGAACTCCAGGGAAACGAGTGGGGAACAACGCTTGTCACACACGCTATGCGCGTTGTTTATCTGGCCTCGCAGGCTGTTGGCGTCCACGGAATTTTTGTGGATGCGCTTAACGAACGGGCCAAACGATTTTATCTGAAGCTGGGGTTTATCCCGCTGGCAGGTGAAAACAGCAGTTCGCTGTTCTTCCCCACGCAATCTATAGAACGACTGTTTGAGCAGGCGTGATCGCTCTTAAGGAACATGCAGGTCGGGTAAGGCGTCGCCGTTACCCGACGTGTTGATTTCACGGATCCTGAGTCACCACGGCGCCCTGCGGCGCGGCAGCCATCCGGCGGCTCAGCAGGGCGTTGAGCAGGATCGCGCCGAAGGTCGCCGTGCCAATCCCGCCCACCGTAAACCCGCCCAGCGTCAGGGCGAAATCACCCGCCCCCAGCACCAGCGTTACCGCCACCATGATCAGGTTACCGTTCTGGCTCAGATCAACATGGTTCTGCACCCAGATGCGTGCCCCCGCGACGGCAATCAGACCAAATACCACAATCGAGGCGCCGCCAATCACGGGGGCCGGGATGGTGTGGATCAATGCGCCGAATTTTGGGGAAAAGCCGAGCAGCATCGCCATCACCGCCGCCGCCACGAAGACCAGCGTCGAATAGACTTTGGTCACTGCCATCACGCCGATGTTTTCCGCGTAGGTGGTCACGCCGCTGCCGCCGACCGAGCCGGAGAGCATGGTCGCCAGACCGTCTCCCACAAACGCCCGCCCCATATACGGATCCATATTGCGCCCGGTCATTCCCGCTACGGCTTTCAGGTGGCCCAGGTTTTCAGCCACCAGAATCACCGCGACAGGCGCGATGAGCATCATCGCCTGAGCGTTAAAGGTGGGTGAGGTCATCTGCGGCAGGCCGAACCAGGCGGCCTGGTGAATCAGTGTGAAATCAACCGGTTTGCCGAGGCCGAACACGTTCGCCAGCAGCGCGTAGACCAGACAGGCCGCAATCAGCCCGACCAGGATCAGCAGACGCTGGATCATGCCGCGCGTAAAGACCGCCACCACGCCGATGCACAGCACCGTTATCACCGCCATCCAGCTTTCAAACGGCGAGCCGGATACGCTCTTCACCGCAATCGGCGCGAGGTTCAGGCCTATCGCCATCACCACCGCCCCGGTGACGACGGGGGGCATCATCCGCTCGATCCAGCGCGTGCCGACTTTCATCACCACCAGACCGGTCAGGGTGTAGACCAGCCCACAGGCGATAATGCCGCCGAGGGCCACGCTCAGGTTGGGGTTAATACCCTGACCGTTAAACCCGGTCGCTGCAATAACCACCCCAACGAAGGCGGCGCTGGAGCCCAGATAGCTGGGCACACGCCCGCCGGTGACAAAAAAGAACAGCAGGGTACCCATACCCGACATCAAAATGGCGAGGTTAGGATCCAGCCCCATCAGCATGGGCATCAGCACCGTCGCACCAAACATCGCGACCGCATGCTGCACGCCCATCACCATTGTCTGCCCGAGCGGGAGCCTTTCATCCGGCGCGACCACGCCTTCTTCTGTGGAGGTCGATTTCAACTGCCAGTGGGGAAGTCCGAACATGATCTGTCTCCTGAATGCGGATTAACAGGCGGGTCGCATAAGCGCGTGATAGCCGCGGTCGAACCACACCAGCCCTTGCGGCGCCGGGTGGCGTACGATGGATACGATGTCGCAAAACAGAATGTCGTGAGTGCCAACGCTCACCACCTGGCTGATGCGGCAGTCGAACGAGGCCAGCGCATTTTCCAGACGCGGGCAGCCCGTGTCGCCTGTCTGCCAGCGGGCAGCGGCAAAGCGGTCCGCCATCGGCGTTTTCCCGCCAAACAGGTTGGATAAAGGCTCCTGTCCGGCACTCAGCGTGTTAACGCACAGGGTGCGGTTCTCGCTGAAAATCGGCCAGACCGACGCGCCGCGGTTCAGGCACACCAGCAGGGTAGGCGGGGAATCCGTGACGCTGCATACCGCGCTGGCGGTGAAGCCCGCCAGGCCTGCCGGGCCGTCGGTGGTAATGATATTGACCGCTGCGCCGACGCAGGCCATGGCGTCGCGAAAGGTTTGTTTATCCGGTGTCATCACGTTCGCTCCTTACGCCAGCCCGCAGGCATCGTCAAAGGCCAGACGCGGCAGGCGTCCGTACAGTTTGGTCGTATCGCCATAGCCGATGTTAATCAGCAGATTGCTTTTGAGCAGCGTGCCCGTGAAAAAGGCCGCGTCCACTTTTTCCCGGTCAAAACCCGACATCGGCCCGGTGTCCAGCCCGAGCGCGCGGCAGGCGAAAATCAGGTACGCGGCCTGCATTGAGCTGTTGCGAAAGGCGGTCTCTTCCGCCAGCGCGGGGCTTGCGGTAAACCAGCTTCTGGCATCGCCGTGTGGGAACAGTTCAGGCAGGCGCTCATAAAACTCGCTGTCCCAGGCGACAATCGCCGTGACCGGGGCAGTGAGCGTTTTCTCAAGGTTGCCGCTGGAGAGCGCCGGGCGCAGCTTCTCTTTTCCTTCCGGGCTTCGCACAAACACAATGCGCGCCGGGGAGCAGTTGGCGGACGTCGGCCCCCATTTCATCAGGTCATAAATCTCGCGCAGCGTCTCGTCACTGACCGGTATATCCAGCCAGCCGTTATGGGTACGTGCGCCGGTAAACAGCGTTTCCAGCGCGGCGGGCGTGATGGCTTCGCTCATTCAAGCTCCTTACAAAGCGGGTTCTGGGCTGTGCAGCAGGCTGGCAAGCCCGTTCAGCAGCAGAGTGTTAAAGATGTCCGGCACGGTCACATTGCAGGCATGCCCGCCCTGGCGCATGACCGTTTTGCGGGCGTGCGGGAGGGCGGCGTGCAGTTCAGCGGAGCAGACGGACGGCACCAGCAGATCGTCGGTGGAACAGATAATCTGTACGGGGCAGCGAACGCGTGCAGCGTGGCGGCTGAAATCGGCCTGCTTCAGCGCATCCAGCCTGCGCAGCAGATTGGCTTTGCCCTGAAAATGGGCCAGCGCCAGCGCGTCCTCGGCCTCCAGCCGCGGGGCGCGGGCGGCCATCCAGTCTGCCGGGTAGAGGAACAACGGCTGTGCCTCTACCCACGCCTGCGCGCCGCCCGCATGCAGCAGACGTTCGCGAACGTCAAAACAGCGGCGGGTATGGGCATTGAGGGTCAGCCAGCCGTTGACGCAGACCAGCGCGGTGATGGCGTCGGGCTTATCGATGGCCAGCCGCAGGCCGACCAGCGCCCCCAGCGCGTGGCCGACCACGCAGTAACGGGCGATCCCGGCCTCGGCTAACGCCAGCGCAAGCTCGTCGGCCATGTGTGCGAGGGTGTAGTCTTCCGGCAGGGTATCCGGGTTATTCCCCGTGCCCCGCTGGTCGTAGCACACCACCTGATACTCCTGCCCCAGCACGGCGAGCTGGGGCAGCCAGTAGCTGCCGCTGCCGCCGAGCCCGGCAATCAGTACCACCACGGGCGCGCCCGCAAAGGGGGGCGGTGAAATGGACAGTTTCATGGCCGCCTCACTTCGCGATGTGCGCAACGGTGGCAATTTCAACCAGCGCTTCGGGCTTTACCAGCCCGCACTGGATGCAAAACCGCGCCGGTTTATCGCCGGGGAAAAACTCCGCGTAGATTTCGTTAATCGCGGCGTAGTTTTTCCAGTCGGTGATAAAGATGCTGTTGAAGGTCACGTCCTCCATCGTCCCACCCGCCGTTTCGATCACGGTTTTGATCGTCTCCAGCACGTGGCGGGTTTGCGCCTTTGGGTCATCGATAAATACCACGTTGTTGTCTTTATCAAACGGCAGCGTGCCCGAGACATACACCACGCCGTCGGCGAGGGTGCCGGGGACAAACGGGGCAATCGGGGTGCTGGTGCCCGGCGGAATAATCACGGATTTCGGCATAGCGGTTCTCCTCAGGCGATGCGGGCGAGCGGGGGATCCAGCGCGTCGCAGAAATCATTGACGTTACTGACCCAGCCAAAAAAGGTTTCGATATTGAACAGGGCGGCTTTCTGGGCAAAATCCGGCCCGGCCTGATGGGTGGCATCCTCCAGTACCACCCCAAAATACTCGAGGAAAAAGCCGTCGCGCAGGGTCGACTCCACGCACACGTTGGTGGCGATGCCGGTGAACACCAGATGACGAATGCCCCGGCTGCGCAGCAGGCTGTCGAGCGGGGTATTGAAAAAGCCGCTGTAGCGCGGTTTCGGCAGCACGATATCGCCGGCCTCCGGTACCAGCTCATCCACCAGCTGATAATCCCAGCCGCCTTTCGCCAGCAGCGTGCCCTGGAGTTCGGGCCGTTGGCGCATGGTTTTCAGGGCGTTGGATTTGTGAAAGTTGGGTGAGCCGGGACCGCCAGCCTCGACGTACTGGTCGTCCCAGCCGTTCTGGAACCAGACGATCAGCATGCCCGCAGCACGCGCGGCGCTCACGGCGGTTTTGATGTTCTCAATCACCGGCTGCGTGGTGGAGACGTCAAACCCGGCCAGATCCAGATACCCGCCTTTACTGGCATAGGCGTTTTGCATATCCACCACGATCAGCGCGCTGCGCTGCGCGTCAAAGGTAATGGTTTCCGGGCGAGCGTTGAGGGTCGTCATTACGCCACCTCCTTCGTCACGGCAGGGATGTGGGCGCGGCACTGCATCAGCGGCTGAATGCGCTCGCCGAAAGTTTCCACGCCGGTGAGAAAATCATCGAAGGTCAGCAGCACGCCTTCGGCGCCGGGCACGGCAGCCACTTCGTCGAGCATTCTGGCGACGCTGGCATACGAGCCAACCAGGGTGCCCATGTTGATATTGACGGCAGACGTCGGGTCGGCCATCTGGCGAACGTTGGTGTCCGCGCCGGAGCGGGTATCCTTCTGGCTCTGCTCGGTAAGCCAGCTCAGCGCTTCGTCATCCGCGCCGTCCTTGTATCGTTCCCATTTGGCGCGCGCGGCGTCATCGGTTTCGTCGGCAATCACCATAAACAGCACGTAGGAACCCACGTCGCGCCCGGTTTTGTCGGCCGCCGCTTTCATGCGTGCCGCGGTGGGCGCGAAGGCGGCAGGGGTGTTAACGCCTTTGCCGAAGCAGAAGTTAAAGTCGGCGTATTTCGCCGAGAATTCCATTCCCGCGTCGCTCTGCCCGGCGCAGATAACCTTCATCGGCACCGACGGCTGTGGGCTGACGCGGCAGTCGTTCATGGTGAAGAAGTCGCCTTTGAAATCGCTTTTGCCGGTGCCCCACAGATCGCGCAGCACCTGCACATATTCGGTCAGGTAGTCGTAGCGACGGGAGAAGTAATCGTCCCCCGGCCAGATCCCCATCTGCTCGTACTCCGGCTTTTGCCAACCGGTGACCAGGTTAACGCCAAAGCGCCCCCCGGAGATGGAGTCGATGGTGGAGGCCATCCGCGCCACGATTGCCGGGGGAAGGGTAAGGGTGGCGGCGGTGGCGTAAATCTGGATGCGCGAGGTTACCGCCGCCAGGCCCGCCATCAGGGTGAAGGACTCCAGGTTGTGGTCCCAGAATTCGGTCTTACCGCCGAAACCGCGCAGCTTGATCATCGAGAGCGCAAAGTCGAAGTGGTAGTGCTCCGCTTTCTGCACGATGGCTTTATTCAGCTCAAAGGTCGGCATGTATTGCGGGGCAGTGGTTGAGATAAGCCAGCCGTTGTTGCCGATCGGTACAAATACGCCAATTTTCATCACGAACCTCTCTTCACTACATTGCAGGTGAATACGATTTTGCAAAGGCAGTGCCACTTTTGAAAATGGCAGTGTTATTAATGTGTTAATCAGAGGTTGGTGAGATGATGCGTGTGAAAGTGGACTAAATGGTCAAAAACATTGCACAGAAAACAGGCACTCATGCGCGATGGGAGTGCAGAAGGTCGTGGCGAGACGGGGGTTTTGCTATGCTGTTGGCTACGCAGAATAAGGAGAGCGAAAATGACACAAGGCGCAGTGAAAACACCCGGTAAACGTTCGCAGGCGGTGAGCGCCAAGAAACAGGCGATCCTCAGCGCCGCGCTGGAGACATTTTCGCAGTTTGGTATTCACGGCACGCGCCTTGAGCAGGTGGCCGAGCAGGCCGGGGTGTCCAAAACCAATCTGCTCTACTACTACCCGTCAAAAGAGGCGCTCTATATCGCGGTGATGCAGCAGATCCTCGATATCTGGCTGGCACCTCTCAAGGCGTTTCGCGAAGAGCTGGCCCCGCTGGTGGCGATAGAGGAGTACATACGCCTGAAGCTGGAGGTATCGCGTGATTACCCGCAGGCATCAAGGCTGTTCTGCCTGGAGATGTTGCAGGGCGCGCCGCTGTTGCAGGCGGAGCTGACCGGCGATTTAAAGCAGCTGGTGGACGATAAATCAGCCATTATTGCCGGATGGGTCGCCAGCGGAAAACTGGCGCCCGTCGATCCGCATCATCTGATCTTCATGATTTGGGCCTCAACCCAGCACTACGCTGACTTCGCGGCCCAGGTCGAGGCGGTGACCGGTAAAACGCTCCAGGACGAGGCGTTTTTCCAGAGCACCCTGGAAAACGTACAGCGGATGATTATCGAAGGGATCCGCGTGCGCTAGTTTCCCGGCGGAAGAGGACAGCTTAAGTCGCCCTCTTCACACTGCATCAGCGTGGCCAGAAACGCTTCGCGCTCCGCGGTTTTCTCCGCCAGACACTGGTTCACAATCATTGGCTGAACGCTCCCGCCTTCCGTACCCGAACCGATAAACGCACAGTCCGCGTCGCGCAGGCTAATCCACGCCTGCTGCGCCTTTTTCAGGAGATCGCGCTGAGGCGCTGCCGCACGTTTGATGGCGGCCTGATACGTCTCGTTGAGCTTTTTATCGGCGGCCTGGTACTGCTGCGCGCTACAGGTGTTCAGTTCAAGCTGGGTGGTCGCGTTATCGCACTCGTCGGCCAGCGCGCTGGCGCTCATGAGCAGGGCTGCACCTGCGAGAAATACTCTTTTCATCATCCCCTCCATGTAAAAAAGCCGGATACGCTGTGCTTATCCGGCCTGGGCTATTTTGTAGCCCCGGTAAGCGTAGCGTCACCGGGGAGAGTTTACACGATTAACCGATTGTCATCAGGCTGGCGTTACCGCCCGCCGCCGCGGTGTTAACGCTGAGCGAGCGCTCAACGTACAGGCGCTCCAGCAGCAGGTTGGTCTCCCCGCGGGCGAAGCCCTGCACCGAGACAATCGCGCCGCTGCGGGCCGCCACCTGCTCGCACAGTTCGCGTAGCTGGTCGGAATCACCGTGGTAGATCACCGCGTCAAACGGCTGGGTCAGCAGGGCATCGGCCTTCGCAAAGCGAATGCGGGCCGAGACCGCTTTTGGCAACTGTTTGGCGAGGTCGCGATGCAGGGCATCTTCCGGCCACAGCACCTCACAGCCCGTTGCCGTTGCGGCTGCCAGCTGCACCAGCGCATCCTCCTCGTTATCCGCCACGCACAGCACACGCTCGCGCGGCATCAGCGTCCAGGTGTTGCGCTCACCGGTTGGACCCGGCAGCAGACGCTGTGTTCCCGCCTGCGCCAGCTCGCCGTACTGCTGTGCAATCGCATGCAGCTCGGGACGATTTTCAGCCCACTTAATCAGCGCGTCCAGCGGCTGGGTCAGCACGGCTTTCACCTGCGCATCCACCGGATATTCCGCGTCCTGACGCGCCAGCGTTACGCCCAGCGCATTTTCCGGACGGTTCGCCAGCAGGCGGTACAGATAGAGCGGACCGCCCGCTTTCGGGCCGGTGCCGGAGAGACCTTCACCGCCGAACGGCTGCACGCCCACGACCGCGCCAACCATGTTGCGGTTGACGTACAGGTTGCCGACTTTAGCATTGCCGGTCACCTGGGCAATGGTTTCGTCGATACGGGTATGCACGCCAAGCGTCAGGCCGTAACCCGAGGCGTTGATCTGATCGATCAGCTCGTTGAGGTTGTTACGGTTGTAGCGCACCACGTGCAGTACCGGACCGAAGACCTCTTTTTTCAGCTCGTCGAAGCTTGCCAGCTCAATCAGCGTTGGCGGCACGAAGGTGCCGGTCTGCCACTCGCGGGCATCTTCGCTGTTCTCGCGCACCGCCTGGAACACCGGACGGCCTTTGGCACGCATGGTCTGAATGTGGTTTTCAATGTTGGCTTTGGCTTCCGCGTCGATGACCGGCCCGATGTCGGTGGTGAGACGGCCCGGGTTGCCCATGCGGCATTCCGCCATCGCACCGCGCAGCATCTTCAGCGTGTGGTCAGCCACGTCATCCTGTAAGCACAGTACGCGCAGGGCGGAACAGCGTTGGCCCGCGCTGTCGAAGGCAGAGGCCAGCACGTCAACGACGACCTGCTCGGTGAGCGCGGAGGAGTCCACGATCATGGCGTTCATGCCGCCGGTTTCAGCGATCAGCGGGGTAGGACGGCCCTGCGCATCCAGACGGGTGGCGATGTTGCGTTGTAGCAGGGAGGCCACTTCGGTCGAACCGGTAAACATCACGCCGCGTACGCGGTTATCGGAGGTCAGTTTGGCCCCGACCGTTTCACCGCGCCCTGGCAGCAGCTGCACCACGCCCGCCGGTACGCCCGCTTCCAGCAGAATGTTAATGCCCTGGGCGGCGATCAGCGGGGTCTGCTCTGCCGGTTTCGCCAGCACGCTGTTGCCTGCGGCCAGCGCCGCGGCAATCTGGCCGGTGAAGATCGCCAGCGGGAAGTTCCACGGGCTGATACACACCACCGGGCCGAGCGGACGGTGGGTTTCGTTGTCGAAATCATCGCGCACCTGACCGGCGTAGTAGTGCAGGAAGTCGACCGCCTCGCGCACTTCGGCGATGGCGTTGCTGAAGGTTTTACCCGCTTCACGCACCAGAATGCCGATAAGCTGCTGCATCTGATCTTCCATCAGCACCGCCGCGCGTTCCAGAATGGCGGCACGCTCCTGCGGCGGGGTGGCAAACCAGATTGGCGCGTTGTTCACCGCGCTCTCCAGGGCCTGCTCCACTTCCGCTTCCGTGGCTTCGCGCACGTAGCCGACGATATCCTTCGGCTCTGCCGGGTTGATCACCGGCTGCATTTCACCGTCCTCAACGGACTGCTCAAGGATCGGCCTGGCCTGCCACTTCTGCAATGCGCTGTTTAGCAGGGCAGAAGAGAGCGACGCCAGACGGTGTTCGTTGGCGAGATCCAGACCCGCCGAGTTGACGCGACCTGCACCATACAGCTCGCGCGGCAGGGCAATCTTCGGATGCGGCAGACCAATCTGGCCTTCCTGCGCCGCCATCTTCTCAACGGCCTGTACCGGATCGGCCACCAGTTCGTCCAGCGGCAGGGTGGTATCGGCGATGCGGTTAACGAAGGAGGTGTTCGCCCCGTTCTCCAGCAGACGACGCACCAGGTAGGCCAGCAGAGTTTCGTGGGTACCTACCGGGGCATAGATTCGGCACGGACGGTTTAGCTTGCCGTCGGCCACTTTACCGGTCACTTGCTCGTACAGCGGTTCACCCATGCCGTGCAGGCACTGGAACTCGTACTGGCCCGGATAGTAGTTCTGACCCGCGAGGCTGTAGATCGCCGCCAGGGTGTGGGCGTTGTGGGTGGCGAACTGAGGATAAATCAGGTTCGGCACGCCGAGCAGTTTTTTCGCGCAGGCGAGGTAAGAGACGTCGGTATAGACCTTGCGGGTATAGACCGGATAACCTTCCAGACCTTCCATCTGGGCGCGTTTGATTTCGCTGTCCCAGTAGGCGCCCTTCACCAGACGGATCATCAGGCGGCGACGGCTGCGGCTGGCCAGGTCAATCAGGTAGTCAATGACGAACGGACAGCGTTTCTGGTAAGCCTGGATAACGAAACCAATCCCGTTCCAGCCCGCCAGCTCCGGCTCGAAGCACAGTTTTTCCAGCAGGTCGAGGGAGATCTCCAGACGGTCCGCCTCTTCGGCGTCGATGTTGATGCCGATGTCATACTGGCGCGCCAGCAGGGTCAGGGACTTCAGGCGCGGGTAGAGTTCTTCCATCACCCGGTCGTACTGCGCACGGCTGTAGCGCGGGTGCAGGGCGGAAAGCTTGATAGAGATGCCCGGACCTTCATAAATACCGCGACCGTTGGACGCTTTACCGATGGCGTGGATCGCCTGCTGGTAAGAGACCATGTAGGCCTGCGCGTCGGCGGCGGTCAGCGCCGCTTCACCCAGCATGTCGTAGGAGTAGCGGAAGCCTTTGTCTTCCAGCTTGCGGGCGTTCGCCAGCGCTTCGGCAATGGTTTCCCCGGTGACGAACTGCTCGCCCATCAGGCGCATCGCCATGTCCACGCCCTTGCGGATCAGCGGCTCGCCGCTCTTGCCGATGATGCGGTTCAGAGAGCGCGACAGGTTGGCTTCGTTATGGGTGGAGACCAGCTTGCCGGTAAACAGCAGGCCCCAGGTGGCGGCGTTAACGAACAGGGACGGACTGCGGCCAATGTGGGAGTGCCAGTTGCCGTTACTGATTTTGTCGCGGATCAGGGCATCGCGGGTGGCTTTATCCGGAATACGCAGCAGCGCTTCCGCCAGACACATCAGCGCCACGCCTTCCTGCGAGGAGAGGGAGAACTCCTGCAACAGACCCTGCACCATACCGGCGCGTCCGCTGGCGGTTTTCTGGTTACGCAGCTTGTCGGCGAGCTGATACGCGAGGCTGTGCGCCTGAGCGGCAACGGCTTCCGGCAGGCGCGCCTGCTCCAGGAGCATCGGCACGGCGTCGGTTTCGGCACGGCGGTAGGCGCCGGTAATGGCGGCGCGGCTGACGGACTGCGGCAGGATCTGCTCGGCAAATTCCAGGAACGGCTGGTGGTTCTCTTCAACGGCCGTCGCGGCCTCTTCGCTTTCGTTCGCTGCACCCGCCAGCAGGGCAGGCAGCTCTGGCAGACCTTCTTCACTCTCCAGTCTTTCCAGATAGTTAAAAATCGCCTGCTTGATTAACCAGTGCGGTGTGCGGTCGATGCGGGTCGCAGCGGTTTTAATCCGTTCGCGGGTAGCGTCATCCAGCTTAACCCCCATGGTGGTCATCCCCATGCCAAAACTCCTGTTGTTCTGTAATAGCGTTCTGTTGATAGCGTGAAATATCCACCATGTTGCAACTTTGTGCAACCGTGTTAAATGTGACCTGGTCTGCAAGCTGGAAAATGAATGGATTGTTAACGATTAGTTAGCTGTGAAAAAGAACGTGCGGCGGTTTATGAGTCCAGTTTTTATGCGGTGCTTAACACTTTTTAAAGGTGCAACCCGTAAAAGCGTGAGCGAGTGCAACCTATAGGAAAGACGTATAAAACCAGGGATGAAATTCATGTAAATGCAGTGTTAAATCGTTTGTCAGTGGGATGCGTATACGGCAGGATAGCGCGCCCAACGGAAACACATACACACATCACTACGTTCCGGTGATGACATAACAAGGCAACCCGGACGGTTGTCGCTCGACATTTTGGAGAATTTGAATGGCTATTAGCACACCGATGCTGGTGACATTTCTCGTTTATATTTTTGGCATGATCCTGATAGGGTTTTTGGCATGGCGTTCCACTAAAAACTTTGACGACTACATCCTCGGCGGGCGCAGCTTAGGCCCGATGGTCACCGCACTCTCTGCGGGCGCTTCCGACATGAGCGGCTGGCTGCTGATGGGGCTGCCGGGCGCGATTTTCATCTCCGGTATCTCCGAAAGCTGGATCGCCATCGGTCTGACCGTCGGCGCGTGGATCAACTGGAAGCTGGTGGCAGGCCGTCTGCGCGTGCACACCGAAGCCAACAACAACGCCCTGACGCTGCCGGACTACTTCACCGGACGCTTTGAAGATAACAGCCGTATCCTGCGCATTATCTCCGCGGTGGTGATCCTGCTGTTCTTCACCATCTACTGTGCCTCCGGCATCGTGGCGGGCGCGCGCCTGTTCGAAAGCACCTTCGGCATGAGCTATGAAACCGCCCTGTGGGCCGGCGCCGCAGCAACCATCCTCTATACCTTCGTGGGCGGATTCCTGGCGGTAAGCTGGACCGATACCGTGCAGGCGAGCCTGATGATCTTCGCCCTGATCCTGACTCCGGTGATTGTCATTTTCACCGTCGGCGGCTTTGGCGAATCGCTGGAAGTGATCAAGCAGAAGAGCATCGAAAACGTCGATATGCTGAAAGGGCTGAACTTCGTCGCCATCGTCTCTCTGATGGGCTGGGGCCTGGGCTACTTCGGCCAGCCGCACATTCTGGCGCGCTTCATGGCGGCGGATTCTCACCACACCATCGTTCACGCGCGTCGCATCAGCATGACGTGGATGATCCTGTGTCTGGCGGGGGCGTGTGCGGTCGGCTTCTTCGGTATCGCGTACTTCAACAACAACCCGGCGCAGGCGGGCGCGGTGAACCAGAACGCCGAGCGCGTATTCATCGAGCTGGCGCAGATCCTGTTCAACCCGTGGATTGCCGGTATTCTGCTCTCCGCGATCCTCGCGGCGGTGATGTCCACCCTGAGCTGTCAGCTGCTGGTGTGCTCCAGCGCCATCACCGAAGACCTCTACAAAGCGTTCCTGCGTAAGGGCGCGAGCCAGAAAGAGCTGGTGTGGGTAGGGCGCTTTATGGTGCTGGTGGTTGCGCTGGTGGCGATTGCGCTGGCGGCAAACCCGGAAAACCGCGTCCTGGGGCTGGTGAGCTACGCCTGGGCGGGCTTCGGTGCGGCATTTGGTCCGGTGGTGCTGTTCTCTGTACTGTGGTCACGCATGACCCGCAACGGCGCGCTGGCGGGGATGATTATCGGTGCGGTAACCGTTATCGTCTGGAAACAGTTCGCGTGGCTGGGCCTGTACGAAATCATTCCGGGCTTCATCTTCGGCAGCCTCGGTATCGTGGTGTTTAGCCTGCTGGGTAAAGCGCCGTCTGCGTCTATGCAGAAACGCTTTGCGGAGGCGGACGCGCACTATCACTCAGCGCCGCCGTCTAAGCTCCAGGCTGAGTAATTTACCCCTCACCCTAACCCTCTCCCCGGTGGGGAGAGGGGATAGTCCTTTCACCTATGTGAGTCTTCATCAATGAGAATTAAAACAGGGTTAATGGTGGCAGCATTCGTGATGCTGGCGGGCTGTAGCGCACCCGCACAGCACGCGGCGGTGGAAACCTGCAAAGCAGAAAATCAGATGCAGCAGACCACGCTTTATTTCGGCTTAAACCGTCCTGCCGGGGCGCAAATCACAGGCAACGAATGGCAGCAGTTTGTCGACCAGGACGTGACGCCACGCTTTCGCGATGGTTTAACGGTATTTGATGCGCGCGGTCAGTGGCTGGGGAATGATGGAAAAGTGGCGCGCGAGCCGAGCAAGGCATTGATGCTGATCCACGGTAAAGATGCGCAGAGCGAGAAGAACATCGAAGCGTTGCGCGGAATTTATAAATCACGCTTCGCGCAGGAGTCGGTGATGCGGGTCGACCAGCCGGTGTGCGTGCAGTTTTAATGAAAACGGCGGGATAACCCGCCGTTGTTGTATCGTAGGCCCGTGCAAGCGAAGCGCCGCCGGGCACAAAACTTACAGCACCAACCCCGCAAAGCTCGCCGACAGCAGGCTTACCAGCGTTGCCCCGTATACAAGGCGTAAACCAAACCTCGACACCACGTTACCCTGTTGCTCATTCAGACCTTTTATTGCCCCCGCCACAATGCCAATGGAAGCGAAGTTAGCGAACGACACCAGGAACACGGACAAAATCCCCAGCCCGCGCGGTGACATTTGATGGGCTATTTTTTGCAGCTCGATCATCGCCACAAATTCATTCGCCACCAGTTTAGTTGCCATAATGCTCCCCGCGCTTAAGGCATCGCTCAGCGGAATACCAATAAGCCACGCCAGCGGATAAAACACATAACCCAGAATCTGCTGGAAGCTCATGCCAAATATGCCGGAGAAGAGGGCGTTAATGGCGCTAATAAGGGCGATAAAGCCAATCAGCATCGCCAGAATAATCATCGCCACCTTAAAACCGGCCAGAATATACTCGCCCAGCATTTCAAAGAAGCTCTGGGATTCGTGCAGTTTTTCCAGCCTGATATCCGGCTCCGCTTCCGGGCGGGCCGGGTTAATGACCGAAAGAATAATAAAGGTGCTGAACATGTTCAGGATCAGCGCCGCGACGACAAACCTGGCGTCGAGCATAGTCATATAGGCCCCGACAATCGACAGCGAAACCGTCGACATGGCCGTGGCAGCCATCGTAAACAGACGACGCGAGGAGAGATCGCCCAGCACGCCTTTGTAGGCAATGAAGTTTTCAGACTGACCGAGGATCAGCGAACTCACCGCGTTAAAGGATTCCAGCTTGCCCATGCCGTTCAGTTTTGACAGCAGCGTCCCGATCACCCGAATAAAGATCGGCAGAATACGCCAGTGCTGAAGAATACCAATCAGCGCCGAGATAAAAATAATGGGGCAGAGCACGCCAAGGAAAATGAACGCCAGCCCTTTTTCACCCATCCCGCCAAAGACAAAATTCGTCCCTTCGGCAGCGAATTTAAGCAGCGACTCAAAGAAACCGGAGACGTATTTAATAATAAACAGGCCGCTTTCTGCGTGGAGGAAAAAGAACGCCAGCGCGATTTCGATCACGATCAGCTGTAAAACGAAACGAATACGAATTTTTCGGCGGTCGAAACTCACCAGCCAGGCGAGCGCAAGAATAATCACCAGCGCCAGCAGGAAATGGACAATTTTAAACATGGCTTATTTTCAGTTGGTTTTCGAGGGGGACATTTAGCCACAGCCCCGGTTAACCGTAAATGGGCATTTTCGTTATACCTTATAAACGTAACGGTTACTCAGGCAATTATTACTCCGCAATGCGTTTACATCTGGTCATCAAAACGCAACACATTTCGCTTGTTTTTCTTGTTGCCGTAATGATAATCACTATCACAAGAATTTACCTTTCTTTGCATCAGTTGACCGCGATAAACATTTAAGGTGTCGGCATGTTTGTTCCTTTTCTCATTATGTTACGTGAAGGCCTTGAAGCGGCCCTGATTGTTAGCCTTATCGCCAGTTATCTGAAGCGTACCCAGCGCGGACGCTGGATTGGCGTCATGTGGGTTGGGGTTTTCCTTGCTGCGGCGCTCTGCCTGGGCCTCGGTATCCTCATCAACGAAACCACCGGGGAGTTCCCGCAGAAAGAGCAGGAGCTGTTTGAAGGGATCGTCGCCGTGATTGCGGTGGTGATCCTCACCTGGATGGTGTTCTGGATGCGCAAGGTCTCCCGTAACGTGAAGGTACAGCTTGAGCAGGCGGTGGATAACGCCCTGCAAAAAGGCAACCACCACGGCTGGGCGCTGATCATGATGGTCTTTTTCGCCGTGGCGCGTGAAGGCCTGGAGTCTGTGTTCTTCCTGCTCGCGGCTTTTCAGCAGGACGTGGGCATCTGGCCGCCGCTGGGCGCGGTGCTCGGGCTGGCCACGGCGGTTGTGCTTGGCTTCCTGCTCTACTGGGGCGGCATTCGTCTTAACCTGGGCGCGTTCTTCAAGTGGACCAGCCTGTTTATTCTGCTGGTGGCCGCAGGGCTGGCGGCAGGGGCGATCCGCGCCTTCCACGAAGCGGGTCTGTGGAACCACTTCCAGGACGTGGCGTTCGATCTCAGCAACGTCCTGTCGACCCATTCACTGACCGGTACCCTGCTCGAAGGGATCTTCGGCTACCAGGAAACGCCGAGCGTCAGCGAAGTGGCGATGTACTTTATCTATCTGGTTCCGGCGCTGATCCTGTTCGCTATGCCGCCGCGTACCGGCTCGCAGGCGTCGCGCGTAGCGCCGTAAGTGCTGTTTTAGTTACAACATACTTTTAAAGGGAAGAGTCATGGCCATTCAGTTCCGTCGTAGTGCGTTATGCGCAGGCATTGCCGCGCTGTTCGTGTCTGCCTTCACCGCTCAGGCGGCAGATATTCCGCAGGTAAAAGTCACCGTCAACGATAAACAGTGCGAGCCGATGACCATCACGGTTAACAGCGGTAAAACGCAGTTTATTATTCAGAACCACAGCCAGAAGGCGCTGGAGTGGGAAATCCTGAAAGGCGTGATGGTGGTGGAAGAGCGCGAGAATATCGCGCCGGGCTTCAGCCAGAAGATGACCGCAAATCTTCAGCCCGGGGAATATGACATGACCTGCGGCCTGCTGACTAACCCGAAAGGTAAGCTGATCGTCAAAGGCGCAGCGACGGCGGACGCGGCCAAAGGCACGGCGCTGCTGAGCCTCGGCGACGCCATTACCGCCTATAAAGCCTATGTCACCAAAGAGACAGCGGACCTGGTGGCAGGCACCAAAGCCTTTACCGACGCGGTGAAAGCGGGCGACATCGAAAAAGCGAAATCCCTGTATGCGCCTACCCGTCAGCACTACGAGCGCATTGAGCCGATTGCCGAACTGTTCTCTGACCTTGATGGCAGCATTGACGCCCGTGAAGACGACTACGAGCAGAAGGCCACCGATCCGAAATTCACCGGCTTCCACCGTCTGGAAAAAGCCCTGTTTGGCGATAACTCCACCAGTGGGATGGAGAAATACGCCGAGCAGCTCAACAGCGACGTGCTGGAGCTGCAAAAACGCATCAGCGAGCTGGCATTCCCACCGTCGAAAGTGGTGGGTGGCGCAGCGGGCCTGATTGAAGAAGTGGCCGCCAGCAAAATCAGCGGTGAAGAAGATCGTTACAGCCACACCGACCTGTGGGACTTCCAGGCGAACGTCGACGGCGCACAGAAAATTGTCGAGCTGCTGCGGCCTCAGCTGCAAAAAGAGAACGGCGAGCTGCTGGCGAAAGTGGATGCCAACTTTAAGAAAGTTGACGCTATCCTGGCGAAATACCGCACCAAAGACGGGTTCGAAACCTACGACAAGCTGACCGATGCTGACCGTAACGCGCTGAAAGGCCCGATAACCACCCTGGCGGAAGATCTCTCCCTGCTGCGTGGCGTACTGGGTCTGGATTAAGCGATGAACAAGCATGACGAATACGACGTGGCGGAACCTTCCCGACGTCGGTTGTTAAAAGGGGTAGGGGCGCTGGGCGGCGCGTTTGCCCTGGCGGGAGGCTGTCCGGTGGCGCATGCGGCAAAACCGCAAAGCGCCCCTGGCACGCTCTCCCCGGATGCGCGTATGGAAACGCAGCCGTTTTATGGTGAGCACCAGGCGGGGATCCTGACGCCGCAGCAGGCCTCGATGATGCTGGTGGCTTTCGATTCGCTGGCGAGTGATAAAGCCGACCTTGAGCGTCTGTTCAGGCTGTTGACCACGCGTATTGCCTTCCTCACCGCCGGCGGTCCCGCACCGGAAACACCGAATCCGCGCCTGCCGCCGATGGATTCCGGCATCCTCGGCGCGTTTATCGCTCCCGATAATCTGACCATCACCGTGTCGGTGGGGGAATCGCTGTTTGATGATCGCTACGGACTGGCGAAGCAGAAGCCGAAAGCGCTGCAAAAAATGACGCGATTCCCGAATGATTCTCTCGACGCGGCGCTGTGCCACGGCGATCTGCTGTTGCAGATCTGCGCTAATACCCAGGATACGGTGATCCATGCCCTGCGCGATATTATCAAGCACACCCCGGATCTGCTGAGCGTGCGCTGGAAGCGGGAAGGTTTTATCTCTGACCACGCCGCGCGCAGTAAAGGGAAAGAGACGCCGGTCAACCTGCTGGGCTTCAAAGACGGCACCGCCAACCCGGACAGCAGCAATACCGCGTTGATGAAGAACGTGGTATGGGTGACGGCGGATCAGGGCGAACCGGCCTGGGCGGTCGGAGGCACCTATCAGGCGGTGCGTATCATTCAGTTCCACGTGGAGTTCTGGGACCGCACGCCGCTGAAAGAGCAGCAAACTATCTTCGGTCGCGATAAGCAAACCGGCGCACCGCTCGGCATGAAGCACGAGCACGATGAACCCGACTACGCCCGCGATCCGAACGGGGACGTCATCGCGCTGGACAGCCATATTCGCCTCGCCAATCCTCGCACCAAAGAGACGCAATCCAGCCTGATGATGCGCAGGGGCTACAGCTACTCGCTGGGGGTGACCAACTCCGGTCAGCTTGATATGGGACTGCTGTTTGTCTGCTATCAGCACGATCTGGAGAAGGGATTCCTCACCGTGCAGAAGCGGCTCAACGGCGAAGCGCTGGAGGAATATATTAAGCCCATCGGCGGCGGCTATTTCTTTGCCCTGCCCGGCGCGCGTGACGCGAACGCCTGGCTCGCTCAGGGTCTGATAGAAGCCTGATAATCGTCCCTGCGACAGTTCGCGGGGACATTATTTTTTCGAAGGACTATCTTATTGTTATATTTCTGTAATATTTCTATATAAGACTGATTTTCCATGTAGGGGCAGTCCTAAAAGTTGCATTCAGGTAAAATAAATGTTGCATTTATGATAATTCCTGATGTACTTAAGAGAAGACAGCGGTAGTTCCCGGCAGTGATGCTAACTCACTATGGAGATCGCGAATGGTTGCGTCCTGTACTGGACAAGGTAAACACATCAACCGCAGTACCCGGCGCGGAGGCTCAGACTCCGGCAGCGATTTCTTCACCACCAAATTCTCTCCTTCACCTCAAGAACCTTTTTCTACCGACGTGCATAACGGTGCGCGTAGCCGTTGTATATCGTCATCCGGTAATGCAAGCAATGGCTTACAAGGAAGCCAACCCTCTGATGTTCGTGCGCATAATCGTGCCGATGCTGGCGCGTGTGATGAATACCAACAACTCAAGGTGCTATCCATGGGAAGACAGAAAGCAGTGATCAAAGCTCGTCGTGAAGCAAAACGTGTGCTGAGACGGGATTCACGTAGCCATAAGCAGCGTGAAGAAGAATCGGTCACCTCGCTTGTGCAGATGAGCGGCGTAGAATCCATTGGCATGGCGCGGGACAGCCGCGATGCATCGCCAATTGTGGCGCGGAATGAAGCTCAGGCGCACTACCTGAATGCTATCGAGAGTAAACAGCTCATCTTTGCAACCGGGGAAGCCGGATGCGGGAAAACCTGGATCAGCGCCGCCAAAGCGGCGGAGGCGCTGATTCATAAGGACGTGGAGAGGATCATCGTTACCCGTCCGGTACTGCAAGCGGATGAAGATCTGGGCTTCCTGCCCGGCGATATTTCCGAGAAGTTTGCCCCGTACTTCAGGCCCGTCTATGACGTGCTGGTGAAGCGGTTGGGCGCTTCCTTTATGCAGTACTGCCTGCGACCAGAGATTGGCAAGGTGGAAATCGCGCCGTTCGCCTATATGCGCGGACGTACATTTGAAAATGCGGTCGTCATTCTTGACGAGGCTCAGAACGTGACCGCTGCGCAAATGAAGATGTTTTTAACGCGCCTCGGGGAGAACGTGACGGTTATCGTCAACGGCGATATTACCCAGTGTGACCTGCCGTCGGGCGTGAAGTCCGGCCTGAGCGATGCCATGTCACGTTTTGAGGAAGATGAGATGATAGGGGTGGTCCGCTTCACAAAAGAGGACTGCGTCCGCTCAGCGCTGTGCCAACGAACGCTGGAAGTGTACTCCGATTAAGATCATTTCACATTTTAAGTCATTTCTTCCCGGCGTTATGCCGGGAAGCTTCCTTTATTCCCTCTGCACGCGTGGCTTTTTTAAATCATATTTATTTCCTATAGCATTCAACGGGATTTACGCCCCGTTTTGCGGTAATAATAATATTACTGTTAATTTGCTGCGAACGCTTTTTATACAGGTCACGGAAATGTGATATGTATTTATAATACCCACAAAATATCTATGAATATAATGATCATGCTAATTATTGGTTTAAAATTAAACGTGAATGTTGTCACAGAACATGACTAAGCAGTAAAAATTAAGTTGGTGTCTTTTGGGTAATTATCTATGTTTCGTACTTGTTCAGACAAAATTCTAAAAAGAAACTCGCCAGGGGATCGTTTCCTCTGGAACATCACGCTAAGGGTCATACATGAACGAACTGGTTAGTGCAATTAATGGTGTTATCTGGAGCCCGGCGTTAATATTTTTATGTCTGGGTGTCGGCCTCTATTTCTCGCTGCGTAGTCGCTTTCTGCAATTACGGCATATAAAACTTATGATTACCCTGATGTTTCAGGGGCGTCCTACCGAGGCAGGCGTGTCGTCGTTTCAGGCGCTGACGATGACGCTGGCGGGCCGCGTGGGGACAGGGAATATTGCCGGTGTAGCGACCGCCATTACCTTTGGTGGACCCGGTGCGCTTTTCTGGATGTGGATCGTGGCATTTTTGGGGGCAAGCTCTGCTTTTGTCGAATCCACGTTAGGTCAGGTTTATAAAGAGAAAATTAACGGCGAATATCGTGGTGGTCCTGCCTTTTATATTGAGAAAGGATTAGGCGTGAAGTGGTACGCATGGTTATTTGCCATCGTAACGATTTTCTCCTGCGGATTATTACTGCCAGGTGTGCAGGCAAACTCTATTGGTGCGAGCCTGGATATTGCCTTTGGTCTGAGCCCAAATGTCACGGCGGCGTTACTTGCTGTGCTGTTGAGTTTTATTATTTTTGGTGGCGTAAAAAGGATTGCCAGCTTTAGCAGCATGGTGGTTCCGTTTATGGCGCTCGGCTATATTATTGTCGCGTGCGTGATTATCGCTATCAATATTGATCAGCTTCCTTCAGTTATATTGCTGATCTGGAAAAGTGCTTTTGGCCTTGAAGCTGGGTTTGGCGCTATTCTGGGCCAGGCCATCATGTGGGGCGTGAAGCGTGGCGTCTATTCCAACGAGGCGGCGCAGGGTACCGGGCCACATGCCTCCTCGGCGGCGGCCGTAAGCCATCCGGTGAAACAGGGGCTGGTTCAGGCGTTCTCCGTGTACATCGACACGCTGTTTGTCTGCTCCGCGACCGGGTTTATGCTGTTGATCACCGGGCTGTATAACGTGCAGGGCGTCGACGGCGCAGCGCTCTATACCGGAATAGCGGGCGTGGCCGCAGGACCGGGATATGTCCAGACGGCAATGGAAAGTATGATGCCGGGCTTCGGTAATTACTTTGTTGCCATCGCGCTGTTCTTCTTTGCCTTCACCACGATCATTGCTTACTACTACATCGCTGAAACGAATATCGCCTACATCAACCGTAAGATTCATCGCCCGTGGCTGACGTTCCTGCTCAAGCTGTGTCTGATGGCTTCGACGGTATATGGCACGGTACGCACCGCGGATCTGGCCTGGGGATTAGGGGATATTGGCGTAGGGCTGATGGCATGGCTCAACATTATTGCCATCGTTCTGTTGCATAAAAAAGCGTTTGCCAGCCTGAAGGATTATGAAATCCAGAATGCACAGGGGTTGGATCCACACTTTGACCCGGTTCGGCTGGGGATTAAAAATGCGGATTACTGGCTGGAGGAGCGTAAGGATGAAGCGCGTGCTCAGCCTGAGCAGGTTTCATCTCCTGAAGGAAAGGAGTCGGTAGGGAAGTTGAATAGCTGAGGAATGGTTGAGACAGGCCCGTGCTTTTGTACGGGCTTTCTTTTTTTGTAGGTGAGTCAGCTCCTGTCGCACCGGGGGGGATTGACTCGCTTCGCTCGCCCTGCGGGCAGCCTGTTCGCTTCGCTCTCAGCCTGTCCAACTGGCTGCGCCAGTTGTCGAACCCCGGTCGGGGGTTCTCATCCCCCCCAAAGGCGTGCAACATGCGAAAAAAAAGCCCGCATTTTCATGCGAGCTCTTCTTCAAATATGGCGGTGAGGGGGGGATTCGAACCCCCGATACGTTGCCGTATACACACTTTCCAGGCGTGCTCCTTCAGCCACTCGGACACCTCACCATATTGTTTTGCTGCCTGACCGCTTGGGGGGCAACGGGGCGCTACTATAGGGAGTTGCGCTAAAACGGTCAAGCAGATTTTCAGCATTCGTGCTTGTTCGGTTAAGCCTTAATCAGCTTATGTCGCAGCGCACAGGATTAACGCTGCGAATCGAGCACTTCGCTATTTTTCACCACGTCCTGCGCTTTGCTGTAGCTTTCGATCAGCAGCTGGTAGGCCGGGAAGATGTGTGTGTACACCTCAGCCCATTCACCCGCATCTTCACGGTTCCACGTGCGCTGAATTTCGGAAGCAACAGCAGCCGTGTCCATCGGCACCACGCCTGCCTGCACCACGCGCGCCAGGGTGATCTCCTGCGCCATTTTGCTGTAGGTGCCGGAGGCATCAATCACCGCAAACACTTTATATCCGTCCGCCACCGCGCTGATGGACGGGAAGGCCATGCAGACGCTGGTGATCGTCCCCGCGATAATCAGCGTTTTGCGCCCGGTGGCTTTCACCGCCGCCACGAACTCCGGGTTATCCCAGGCGTTGATCTCACCCTTGCGTGCCACATACTGTGCGTGCGGCGCGTTGGCGTGGATCTCCGGGATAAGCGGGCCGTTCGGTCCCTGTGGAACCGACGCCGTGGTGATCACCGGGATCTTCGCCAGCGAGGCGATTTTTGCCAGCGCTGCTGCACGGGCGCGCAGCTCAGGCATTGGCATGTCTCCTACGGTCTGGAACAGCCCGCTCTGGTGATCGATAAGCAGCATAACGGCATCGTTTACGTCAATAACGGGACGTGCACCGTTGAAGTTTGCAGGGGTAGACATAATGCGCTCCTTATTACGTTTAGATTTGGCCAAAGCGGCCGGAGTTGAAATCGCGAATAGCCTCGGCAATTTCGGTTTTACTGTTCATCACAAACGGGCCATAGCCCACGATGGGTTCATTCAGCGGCTCCCCGGCCATCAGCAGCACTTTGGCATCGCTGCTGGCTTCGAGATGCAGTTTGTCACCGCTCTGACTCAGCACGACCAGTTGCGCCTCACCGGCAGGCGTGGTGCCGTTCACCGTCACGCTGCCTTCAACGACAACCAGCGCCGTGCTCCAGCCTTCGGGCTGATTGAGCGTCAGATGGCTACCCTGGCGCAGCGCGAGATCCCACACGTTCAGCGGTGAGAAGGTATGCGCCGGGCCGGTTACCTCTCCAAAACGGCCAGCAATCACGCGCAATGTTCCGCTGTTATCCGGCAGGGTGACCACCGGGATATCCGACTGAGTGATGCTCTGGTAGCCAGGCGTCGCCATTTTGTCTTTGGCGGGCAGGTTGACCCACAGCTGCATCATTTTCAGTTCACCGCCTTTCTGCGAAAACGCGCTGGAGTGGAACTCCTCGTGCAAAATGCCTGCGCCTGCCGTCATCCACTGCACGTCGCCTGGGCCAATAACGCCGCCTCTGCCGGTGGAATCACGATGCTCCACTTCGCCTGAGTAGACGATGGTCACCGTTTCAAAACCGCGATGAGGATGCTCGCCCACGCCGCGTTTCGCGCCGTCCGCCGGGAAGGTATGTGGTCCGGCGTAGTCCAGCAGCAGGAACGGGCTCAGGGGCTCGCCGTGCGTCTGGTAAGAAAACATCGAACGAACCGGAAAACCGTCACCGACCCAGTGCGGACGAGGTGCGGTATACACGCCTGTTACGTTTTTCATGATTAACTCCTGATGTCCTGTTGATGGAATTAGCTTATATTCAGGGCTAATATCCCGGTAGATAGCAAAAATGACATTCACTGTTCCTTAAATGGAACAATGGAGGCGTATGCAGGATCTCAATGATTTCGTATGGTTTGTGAAGGTGGTGGAGCATGGCGGCTTTGCGGCGGCGGGGCGGGCGCTCGATCAGCCTAAGTCGAAACTGAGCCGTCGGATTGCGCAGCTGGAAGAACGCCTGGGCGTTCGGTTGATACAACGTACCACGCGGCAGTTTGCGGTGACGGAGGTGGGGCAGACATTCTATCAGCACTGTAAAGCCATGCTGGTGGAAGCTGAAGCTGCGGAGGAGGCGGTGGCTGCTTTACAGGCTGAGCCGCGCGGTATGGTCCGGATCACCTGTCCTGTCACCTTGCTGCACGTTCACGTGGGGCCCATGCTGGCACGGTTTATGGCGCGCTATCCAGGGATCAACCTCCAGCTTGAAGCCACCAACCGCCGGGTCGATCTGGTGGCGGAGGGGGTGGATGTGGCGATCCGCGTTCGTCCGCGCCCGTTTGATGACAGCGATCTGGTATTAAGGGTGCTGGCGGACAGGGGGCACTGTCTGGTTGCCGGGCCGGCACTGATTGAACGGATGGGCAACCCGGCGATGCCCTCTGAACTCAGCGAGTGGCCGGGGTTAAGTATGGGGGCGGGCAAGCACCTGCATAAGTGGGAATTGAGCGGGCCGGAGGGCGCAAAGGCAGAAATTCACTTCACGCCGCGCCTGGTGACTACCGACATGCTGGCGCTGCGGGAGGCGGCGATGGTGGGCGTGGGCGTGGTACAGCTGCCCATTTTGATGGTGAAGGATCAGCTGGCTTCAGGTGAACTTGTTCGGGTGCTGAATGCCTGGGAACCCAGACGGGAAGTGATCCACGCGGTGTATCCATCCCGGCGCGGCCTGCTGCCATCGGTCAGGACGCTGGTGGATTTTCTCACCGAAGAGTATGCAAAGATGGTTGAAGACTAGCTTTTTGTAGGTCGGGTAAGCGTAGCGCCACCCGACATAAAGAACGCAGGGAGCGAATCTCCTTGCGGAGAATATAAAAGAAAAAAGCCCGTACTTTCGTACGAGCTCTTGTCTTGAATATGGCGGTGAGGGGGGGATTGATTCGCTTCGCTCGCCCTTCGGGCAGCCTGTTCGCTACGCTCTCAGTCTGTCCAACTGGCTGCGCCAGTTGTCGAACCCCGGTCGGGGGTTCTCATCCCCCCCTTGCAGAGAATATAAAAGAAAAAAGCCCGTACTTTCGTACGAGCTCTTGTCTTGAATATGGCGGTGAGGGGGGGATTGATTCGCTTCGCTCGCCCTTCGGGCAGCCTGTTCGCTACGCTCTCAGTCTGTCCAACTGGCTGCGCCAGTTGTCGAACCCCGGTCGGGGGTTCTCATCCCCCCCTTGCAGAGAATATAAAAGAAAAAAGCCCGTACTTTCGTACGAGCTCTTGTCTTGAATATGGCGGTGAGGGGGGGATTGATTCGCTTCGCTCGCCCTTCGGGCAGCCTGTTCGCTACGCTCTCAGTCTGTCCAACTGGCTGCGCCAGTTGTCGAACCCCGGTCGGGGGTTCTCATCCCCCCCTTGCAGAGAATATAAAAGAAAAAAGCCCGTACTTTCGTACGAGCTCTTGTCTTGAATATGGCGGTGAGGGGGGGATTCGAACCCCCGATACGTTGCCGTATACACACTTTCCAGGCGTGCTCCTTCAGCCACTCGGACACCTCACCATATTGTCATCCCGTTGTTGTCGGGACGGGCGCTAATGTAAGGAAAAGCCGTACTGCCGTCAACCCACTTTTTCAGTAATTTAGCGTGTTTAGACAAACTTCAGGCAACCTGATTCCGAAATGTGCGAAATGCGCCTCTTTTATCAGCAACGCGGTTTAGCGATAAATTTGTTATGCTGGCAAGCCAGTTGAAAATGAAAATAAAACAGCGCAATAAAAGGCAATGACTATGGATATTATCTTCTATCACCCCACTTTTGATACGGCTTACTGGATTAACGCGCTTACGGCGGCACTGCCTGGCGCACGCGTTCGCGAATGGAAACAGGGCGATAATGAACATGCCGACTACGCGCTGGTCTGGCATCCCCCGGTCGAAATGCTTCAGGGACGCCGTTTGAAGGCGGTGTTTGCTCTTGGTGCGGGTGTGGATTCCATTCTCAGTAAGCTGAAGGCACACCCTGAAATGCTGCCGGAGGATATTCCCCTGTTTCGTCTGGAAGATACCGGTATGGGGCAGCAGATGCAGGAATATGCCGTGAGCCAGGTGCTGCACTGGTTCCGACGTTTCGACGATTATCAGGCGTTTAAACAGCAATCCCACTGGGAAGCGCTTCCGGATTATCAGTATGAAGATTTCACCATCGGCATCCTCGGCGCGGGTGTACTGGGTTCGAAAGTCGCCGAAGCGCTCGCGCCGTGGGGCTTCCCACTGCGCTGCTGGAGCCGGAGCCGTAAGGATTATCCAGGCGTCGAGAGCTTTGCCGGAACGGACGAACTCCCGGCGTTCCTGAAAGGGACTCGCGTCCTCATTAACCTGCTGCCGAATACGGCGGAAACGGTCGGCATTATCAATGGCACGCTCCTCAACCAGTTGGCAGAAGACAGCTACTTAATGAACCTGGCGCGCGGAGTACACGTTGTGGAAGACGATCTGCTGAAAGCGCTGGATAGCGGTAAACTGAAAGGCGCAATGCTGGATGTCTATAGCCGCGAACCGCTGCCGACAGACAGCCCGCTCTGGGCACATCCGCGCGTGGCGATGACGCCTCATATTGCGGCCGTGACGCGACCGGCGGAGGCCGTGGCGTACATCTCGCATATCATCAGCGAAATAGAGAAGGGCAACGCGGTGACCGGACAGGTCGACAGACAGCGAGGCTACTGAGAGAAACCCGGCGTTCGCCGGGTTTTTGCTAATATTCGCCGCAGATAACTGCTATCCTTTGGAAAAACCGCAGAGGAGAGAAAGATGTATCCCGTTGACCTGCATATGCACACCGTCGCCAGCACCCACGCTTACAGTAACCTCCATGATTATATCGCTCAGGCGAAGCTGAAAGGCATTAAACTGTTTGCGATAACCGATCACGGTCCGGATATGGCGGATGCGCCGCACTACTGGCATTTTGTGAATATGCGTATCTGGCCACGCCTGGTGGACGGTATCGGGATACTGCGCGGCATCGAAGCGAACATCAAAAATACTGACGGTGAGATTGACTGCACCGGCCCGATGCTGACCTCGTTAGATCTGATCCTCGCCGGCTTCCACGAGCCGGTCTTTGCGCCCCAGGATAAAGAGACCAACACCGCAGCGATGATTGCCACTATTGCCAGCGGCAACGTGCACATTATCAGCCACCCGGGAAATCCGAAATACCCGATTGATATTCAGGCCGTGGCGCAGGCGGCAGCGAAGCACCGCGTGGCGCTGGAGATTAACAACTCCTCCTTTGTTCACTCGCGTAAGGGCAGTGAAGCCAACTGCCGCGAAGTGGCGGCGGCCGTGCGTGACGCGGGCGGCATGGTGGCGCTGGGCTCTGATTCACACACGGCCTTCACGCTGGGTGATTTCAGCGAGTGCCTGAAAATATTGCGGGACGTGAATTTCCCGGAAGAACAGATCCTGAACGTCACGCCGCGTCGTATGCTCGACTTCCTTGAGTCGCGCGGCATGACGCCGATTGATGAATTTGCCGATCTTTAATTAATAACGGAATAAAAACATGAATGAGTTTTCCATCCTTTGCCGCGTGCTGGGCACCTTATATTACCGCCAGCCGCAGGATCCGCTGCTGGTTCCGCTGTTTACCCTGATTCGTGAAGGTAAACTGGCGCAGAGCTGGCCGCTGGAACAGGATGAGTTGCTGGAACGCTTGCAAAAAAGCTGTGATATGCAGCAGATTTCAACGGATTACAACGCGCTGTTTGTGGGGGAAGAGTGTCGCGTGTCGCCGTATCGTTCTGCCTGGCAGGAAGGTGCGACCGAAGCGGAAGTTCGGACGTTTCTTTCAGAACGGGGCATGCCGCTGACGGATATGCCTGCCGATCATATCGGTACCCTGCTGCTGGCGGCCTCCTGGATTGAAGATAATGCAGGTGATGATGAGAACGAGGCGATTGAAACCCTGTTCGAAACGTATTTGCTTCCGTGGGTTGGCACCTTCCTGGGTAAAGTTGAAGCCCATGCCACCTCGCCGTTCTGGAGAGCGCTGGCTCCGCTGACGCGTGACGCCATCGCTGCCATGTGGGACGAGCTGGAAGAAGAGAACGAAGAGTGATTTGAATCACAAAAATCCTGCAACGATACATTTCAACTTGCACGTAATGTGCTTCTGATCTCATTTCTATGGTGCGCATCTGCTAAGATGCGCACCATGAACATACTACTTTGTATTGCAATCACGACTGGCATCCTCTCCGGCCTCTGGGGTTGGGTGGCTGTCTCTCTCGGCTTGTTGAGCTGGGCTGGTTTTCTTGGCTGCACGGCCTATTTCGCCTGCCCGCAGGGTGGTCTCAAAGGGCTCTTCATCTCCGGCTGTACTCTGATGAGCGGTGTGATTTGGGCGCTGGTCATTATGAAAGGCAGCGCGCTGGCGCCGCATGTGGAAATCCTGGGGTACGCCATCACCGGCATTGTGGCCTTCCTGATGTGCGTTCAGGCAAAACATCTGCTGTTGTCCTTTGTGCCCGGCACGTTCATGGGTGCCTGCGCGACCTTTGCGGGGCAGGGGGACTGGAAGCTGGTGGTCCCTTCGCTCATGCTGGGATTACTGTTTGGCTACGCCATGAAGAACAGCGGCCTCTGGCTTGCGGCCCGACGCGAGAAGAGCCGAAGCGTTCCTGCGGTAAGTAAATAAAAAAAGGCGAGACGGAAATCTCGCCTTTTTTATGCGCCGCCGATTATGACTCTGGCGGCACCGACATCTCTCGGTATTTCACCAGCACCGCATTACTCACGTCACTTTTATTCTGAAGATCCCACAAGCCGCGATCGATACCGTCATTAATCAGGAAAATCACGCCGGTTTCGATGGCCGACATCAGACACAGCATGACCGGCTCGTTAGAGGTATAGCCAATTTCACCCTCCAGCAGACGCTGGTAATCGATAAAGCGGAACACCCCGGCCTGCACTTCATAAGAGAGAATCGTTTTGCTGGTGGTCACGGAGGATAATATCTCACCCGTGCTCACGTTAACCACGCGCAGGTTGACGGCAATCTGATCCAGCTGATACTGCGTGTCGGCCCCGATGCCAAAGTAACGCGCACCCGCGCCGCCCGATTTCACGTTACTTTCGTAGCCGATAATCGAGCCTTCCACCATGATATTGGCTGCGGTGAGAGACTGTAGCGGCATGCGGTTATTGACGCCAACGGTACCATTCTCCTGCGCGGCACGAATGATTTTTCGTTCGTTAAGCAGGTTTTGCAGCCCCTGACGTTCCAGCGGGATAAACCAGCGAGAATCTTTCAGGGCGGTGACCAGCATCGCGGTGGCGCTCTGCGGTACGGCCGTCGAGAAGTTACTGGCCGGATACGGTTTGAACTGGCCCGTCTCATCCTGAATGTTATAGACCGAGACGAATATCTTCCCGGTAGGGACCGGCAGATGTGTCAGATCCCGGTAGCTCTGGGCACGAGGCATTAGGGTGGGTTTAGCGGCTTCTTTTGGCGGGGCAGTTAAACAACCGCTTAATAAGCACACTGCAACTAAAATAAAAAAGCGCTGCATAATAATTGTCCTTATTTTGGGGTTGTTTAGAAATCAGTTGAACTGGTCTGCAAACCGGAAACCTGGATTGTCGACGTTTTACCGGTTTTTCGGTCTGTCACATTTAACTGAAGCTGTCCGTCTTTATTGGCAATATCGACGATAAAGTCGTTAGTGACCATCCGTCCGGGTTTTCCGGTATTAATGTTGGTTAATAAGCCACCTAATATTTGCGACTGGATGGCCTGAGTGAAATTATCCAGGGCCGACGGGGTCTCGATACCGAAATCATCGTCATAGCTGGGGTCTTTATAGGAGTTTTGAGCCTGAGCCTGGTTAAGCATAAAGGCTCCGTTATTCGGGTTGCCGCCAAAATTAGGGTTGCGGAACTGGAATGTCATATTTCCGGCCCAGCTCAACGGCGCAATGAGCATTAACGAAATCACTGTGTGTGCGAGACGCATTACAGCCTCCGAAATAGGTGTCGTTGCTAGAACTCATCTTTTGCTAAATCGCCTGTGCTCAAAAGGGCTTTGTCTAACTGTAGGCGGTTAATAGCTTCTTCTGTTTGTGCCAGCGCGAAAGCGACGTTCTGATCGAAGTCTCTTTTCGTTGGGAATAAAAAAGTCTGGTAAATAACGTCCTGATTAGCGGTTATTGTGATCCAGCTTCCCCACCGCGCACTGGGCCGTTCGTTGATGGTTAAGTTACCCGGATAATCGCTTTCCCACTTATCGCTGAAGGCACGATAAAAATCGTGTCCGACAGAGGTGACGGTGTGGTCGGTCAACAGTCCGGGAACTTCCACCTCAACAGCCTGAAGGTTTCCGGCAGCAAGCATAATGCCTGCTGCGGCAATCCAACTTAGGGTGCGTTTCATGCTATTAACGCCTGAGGTTATCGTTTGCCCACGACACCGCCTGCGTGCGATTTTTAACAGCTATCTTTTTGAAAAGATTATAAAGATGCGTCTTAACCGTATTTTCGCTGATAAATAACGAACGGGCGATTTCAATATTTGAAGCACCAATACGCAGTTTGTTCAGGATCTCTTTCTCACGGTGCGTCAGAAGTGCAGATTCTGAACTGTTATAGCGATAATTTCCGGAGTGGGTAATGAGGTAGCTGGCCAGTTTTTGCGAGAAATAACACTCCCCCCGCAATATGCCCTGCAAACCCTCCACGACACGGTTTTCTTCTTCAGTGACGTAAAACACGCCGTTAATATGCGGCCAGCTCTCAATATCGCGGAAAGGATACTCATCAGGCGTATTTAATAACAATACGCGGATATTATTGTTTTTCCTGCTTAAATTATCCTGCCAGTAATGGACCAGTTTTTTATCCGCTTCCATCATATCGAGAAGAATGATGCTGCCAGGAGCGATATCATCAAAAGAACGTTGAATATTATGCAGTTTCCCGTTAAGCGAGAGGCATTGTTTTAAATGCTGCAATAACGCTGTCGCTTGTAGGGAAGGTTTTGTGATCAACAATAATGTATGACCGGGTAAGCTATGGACTTCATTAAACATGATGAAACCCCACGTTATTTATGACACCCGGCAGCTGCCCTCGTATTATTGAAAAAGGCACCAGAAGTACTGACAGGTGTGGCACTGCTGTGTGTAGTTAAAAAACCTTCCTCCAAAGGAGGCGGTAAAATTAAAAACAAATAACGTACTGCTGTTTTCAATCTAGCTATTGCAAACTTTAAAGCAAGTGTTAATCATGTAACAGAATGTAAAATTCGATATTAAGTTGTGTATTTTGCAGGGTGAATAGATTTTAAGATAAGGGGAAAGTTGTACAGGTGTATAAACGTGCACAGATTTTGAAAGTCATACAATATATTATAAAGAATTGAATTATTGAGCTTTTAATTATTGTAAGCCAGCCGGTAAAAAGTATGAACTCAGCTAAAAAGTTAAGACTTCTCTAAGCTGGAAATTTTTCTTAAGAAAACTTGCTTCGTGTCACGCACCTGGCAAAAGACATTGCCATGTTTGTCTGTAGAAGCCGGTACAGGTTGGACAGCCTGTCTCGCTGTTGTCCAGACGCTCAGACAAGAATTTATTTCTGCATTAGTGGTGTGTCGCGTCGTTTCAGGCGAGATTTACGACTTTGAGGTGAATGAGCATATAAAAATAAGGCACACGGGTGAGATATTAAATATGTTTCGGCAGACATACTCTTTTCCGTAACGCGGCGTTAACAAAACGAATCGCGTTAACGGGTAAAGACATACCTATTTTATAGCCAGGTCCAGGGTGACAGCATGAAAAACAAAATGTTGTTTATGATGTTTACATTACTGGGTGCGCCTGGGTTTGTAATCGCAGGTGATTCAGATTTAGCCAGTTCTGAATATAATTTTGCGATAAATGAATTAAGTAAAGCTTCATACAATCAGGCAGCCATTATTGGTCAACAGGGCTCAGGTAATAATGCTGATGTACGCCAGGGCGGTTCTAAATTGCTGTCCATTATTTCCCAGGAGGGCGGGAATAACCGCGCGCATGTTGATCAGTCAGGGACGTATAACCTTGCTTATATCGATCAGACCGGTAACGGCAACGATGCGAGTATTAAGCAGGGCGCTTTTGGCAACACCGCCATGATTATCCAGAAAGGCTCGGGTAACAGGGCGAATATAACGCAGTATGGTACGCAGAAAACAGCAGTTGTAGTACAGAGACAGTCGCAAATGGCTATTCGCGTTATTCAACGCTAGCGATGTGTGACGCCTTAATCAATCCGATGGGGGTTTACCATGAAACTTTTCAAAGTGGCAGTTATTGCAGCAATCGTAGTTTCTGGCAGTGCTTTCGCAGGTGCGGTACCACAATTTGGCGGCGGCCACGGTGGTGGCTGGGGTGGCGGCAATAACGGCCCTGACTCAACCCTGAGCATTTACCAGTACGGCGGCGGTAACTCCGCGCTTGCTTTGCAGACGGACGCCCGAGATTCTGAATTGACCATTACCCAGCACGGTGGCGGTAACGGCGCAGATGTTGGTCAGGGCTCTGATGACAGTTCTATCGATCTGCTGCAAAAAGGCTTTGGTAACAGCGCCACCATCGACCAGTGGAATAGCAAAGACTCTGTTATCAACGTGAAACAGTTCGGCGGCGGCAACGGCGCGGCGGTAGACCAGACAGCGTCCGGCTCAACGGTGACTGTGCACCAGGTTGGCTTTGGCAACAACGCGACCGCACATCAGTACTGATTCATTTCTGTACCAAAAAACAGGGCACATGCCCTGTTTTTTTTCGGGAGGATCTCATGAGCACCTTCATTCTCCTTGCTGCGCTTGCCAGCCAGATAACGTTCAGCACCTCACAGCAGGCAAATATGACAACCATTATTCCTCAGGTCACGCTGGCAGACGCCTGCGAATGTCAGGTTGAGGTGTTATCTGTCCGACAGGGGCAAGCGGGACAAAGTACATCGCGGCAGAAAAATACTCTTTTTATACCCGCTAATCAGCCGATTGATTTAACGCGAATCAGTTTAAATATTCGTTCAGGGGATGCGGTAAAAATAATCGTCACCGTTTCCGATGGAAAATCGCTTCATTTATCACAGCAGTGGAACGCACCGGTAAGTACGCTTTAATAATTCATGAAATCAATGATTTAATAAAGTGGCGGCGCTGCGCAGGTAAGCTATGCTGATATCAAGAACCCAGTCATCGGGTTGCTTAAATTGATACGTCATAACGGAGCGTTTTTACCCCTCAAGGACGAATTTCATTGAGGAGTACAAATAATGTTCAAATCCGCAGCGTGTATTATTTCTGGTCTGGGACTGATCCTGTCCTCTTTTTTATCTCCGGCTTATTCAGCAACTATAGAAAATGGTGGGGTGATTCATTTTCGTGGCGCGGTGGTCGCTGACCCGTGCGAAGTCACGCCCCGGCATCAGCAGTTTGCGATCTCCTGTCCGGAAAATAACCGTATGAAAACGCATACCATCAGTTATGACGAGGCGCTCCGGGGCCATCATCCTCATTCAGCTCTGGCCGCTGTCAGCATGAAATACCTGAATGAACAGAAAACGCTTGCGGTCGTTCAGGTCGATTACCGATAACCGACGTTTTTTTCACGGCAGTTTTTCTCCTTCTCCCTCTGCGATACACTGATGAAAAAGGCGGGTTGCAGAGGGTGTTTATGAGACCGCAAATCGACGTTATTCATGGCGATATCACGACGGTACACGTTGACGTGATCGTCAACGCAGCCAATTCCTCCCTGATGGGTGGGGGCGGGGTGGACGGTGCCATTCACCGGGCCGCAGGCCCTCAACTCCTTGAAGCATGCAAAACCGTGCGTCAGCAGCAGGGAGAGTGCCCGCCGGGGCATGCTGTTATTACGCTTGCAGGCGATCTCCCGGCCAAAGCGGTGATCCATACCGTTGGACCCGTCTGGCACGGTGGCGACCGCCATGAGGCTGAGATTCTGGAGCAGGCGTATCGGAACTGCCTGCGGCTTGCGGCGGATAACGGGTATAAGACCATGGCGTTCCCCGCCATTAGCACCGGCGTGTACGGTTATCCAAAGGAAGCGGCAGCTACAATCGCCGTGAATACCGTTTATCACTACCTTTCCCTCAAACCCATGCCGGAAAAAGTCATTTTTGTCTGTTTCGATGAGCGCACCGCCGACCTGTATCAGCGGATTTTGACCGCGCGCAGCCAGGCATTTTGATGTCTGAAGTGCAAAAACGGCGCCCTGGAGGCGCCGTTTTGTTATCCCGCTTTAACCTGAGGTTTGCCTGAGAACAGGAAACGCAAAAGCGGGATCCGCAGATGGATTTCATACAACACGATGGCAATGCCAACCACAAAGACCAGGCCGGTGAAGAAGCCCAGCGCATTCGAGGCGATATGCGGCGTTATGTACGCCCCGAAAAACAGCGTCAGCGGATGGTGAACCAGGTAGATAAACAGCGAAGCATTAACGAAATAGGTGACGCGACTGGATTTAAAATTCAGCAGACGATGGCCAAGGGCGAACACCACGTTAACCATCCACAGGCCCATCAGCATCGTTATCACGCTCTCTGTCTCATACATCCACGCGTCCCCGCTGCCATAGCGCTGATTGAGAAGATAGGCGGCAAAGGCCAGCGCAGCACCCACCGCACACCAGGGGGAGGGGGTGGTAAACAGCGCTTTAAGCCGGGGATGAATAAATGCCAGCGCCCCAATCAGGAAGAAGGGAATGTAGAACAGGGTCTGCATCACCACGAAATTAAACAGCCCATCGCTCAGAATGGGAGGGTAGACAATGAGCAGGGTACGCCTGACGGCGGCATACGCGACCCCCAGCGCAAGAAACAGCAGAGATAGCTTGCCCAGGGTGATGTTGGCGAAGAAGGTCGAGGATGCGGTGCTCGCGCGCTGGCGCAGCTGGCTGAAGATCAACAAACTCACCGTGGTTAGCACCACCAGTACCAGCAGGAACCAGAGGTGGGAAATCAGCTCCCAGACCAGGGTGTTGTATTTCTCATAGAAGGAGAGATTCGGCCAGTTTTCCGCCTTGCCTTTAACATGCTGCAACATGATGAACTGCGGCAGCGTCAGCAGCGGAATGGCCGTCAACATCGGTATGCCCACGCGCTCCACGCGCACTTTCCACCATCGTTTGAGGGGATAGCGCAAGAAGAGCATGTAAGAGAAATAACCGGAAATGACAAAAAACACCTGCATGCGGAAGGCATGGATAAAATCATTAAACAGCGTCAGCCACCAGGAGGGCATCTGGCTGTTCACGTGCCAGGTGTGGCTGGAATAGATCAGTGAAATATGAAAAGGGATCCCCAATAGCATGAGCCATGCGCGGATCGAGTCGAGGAAATATTCACGTTGTACAGGGGTTGTGCTCATATAACTTTGCGCATTCTCAGACTTTTCGCCTTATCCCTAAGGCTCATAATGGTTACATTCGGAGCCAACCCTACACCAAGACCGACACCCTGTCTCCAGGATAAGCACGCAAAGTGAAAAGCGGGTTCTTTCATTTGCTTAATCCATGAGCCAGCGAGCTGAACAAAGCAGTGATAATGTTGTCGGATTGCCTGAGTTTCCATTAAAATGGATCGGATCGATATAAGCACACAAAGGGGGAAGTGCTTACTTATTATGAAACATAAACCACAAATGATGAAAATGCGTTGGTTGGGTGTAGCAGTGCTGTTGTCACTGTATACCTCATCTGCACTGGCCTTTAACATCGATGATGTCGCAAAACAGGCTAAATCGATGGCGGGCAAGAGCTACGAAGCGCCAAAAAGTAACCTGCCCTCCGTTTTCCGCGACATGAAATACGCGGACTATCAGCAGATCCAGTTCAATCACGATAAAGCGTACTGGAACAATATTAAAACCCCGTTCAAGCTTGAATTTTACCACCAGGGTATGTTCTTCGACACGCCGGTTGCCATCAACGAAGTGACGGCGACCGCGGTACGCAAAATCAAGTACAGCCCGGATTATTTCAATTTTGGCGATGTGCAACACGATAAAGACACGGTGAAAGACCTCGGCTTCGCAGGCTTCAAGGTGCTTTATCCGATTAACAGCAAAGATAAAAACGACGAAATCGTCAGCATGCTTGGCGCCAGCTACTTCCGCGTGATTGGCGCGGGGCAGGTGTACGGGCTTTCTGCGCGCGGTCTGGCAATTGATACCGCGCTGCCATCAGGTGAAGAATTTCCACGTTTTCGCGAGTTCTGGATCGAACGTCCAAAACCAACCGACAAACGTCTGACAATTTATGCGCTGCTGGACTCCCCTCGTGCGACAGGCGCTTATCGCTTCGTGATCATGCCAGGGCGTGACACGGTGGTTGACGTACAGTCTAAAGTTTACCTGCGCGATAAAGTGGGCAAACTGGGCGTCGCGCCGCTGACCAGCATGTTCCTGTTCGGGCCGAACCAGCCCTCTCCGGCGACCAATTTCCGTCCTGAACTGCATGATTCCAACGGCCTCTCCATTCATGCGGGTAACGGCGAGTGGATCTGGCGTCCGCTGAACAACCCGAAACACCTCGCCGTCAGCAGCTTTGCGATGGAAAACCCGCAGGGCTTTGGTCTGCTGCAACGTGGCCGTCAGTTCTCCCGCTTTGAAGATCTGGATGACCGCTACGATCTGCGTCCAAGCGCCTGGGTTACGCCGAAAGGCGACTGGGGTAAAGGCAAGGTTGAGCTGGTTGAAATTCCAACTAACGATGAAACCAACGATAACATTGTGGCGTACTGGACACCGGATCAGCTGCCGGAAGCCGGTAAAGAGATGAACTTCAAGTATGCGATCACCTTCAGCCGTGACGAAGACAAGCTGCACGCACCGGATAACGCGTATGTTATGCAGACGCGTCGTTCGACGGGTGACGTGAAGCAGTCCAACCTGATTCGTCAGCCGGATGGCACGCTGGCATTTATCGTGGACTTCACCGGGCAGGATATGAAAAAACTGGCCCCGGATACTGCCGTGACGGCACAGGCCAGCATTGGCGATAACGGTGAAATCGTTGAGAACGCCGTGCGTTACAACCCGGTCACCAAAGGGTGGCGTTTGACCCTGCGCGTGAAGGTGAAAGATCCGAAACAGACCACTGAAATGCGCGCCGCGCTGGTCAGTAACGATAAGCCGCTGAGTGAAACCTGGAGCTATCAGCTACCTGCCAATGAATAATACATCTGAATATATTGATGCCATGCCGCTGACGGACATTGAAAAAGCGGCACTCCCTGCGAGCGACATCCGCGCGGTTCACACCGCGCTGGATGGTGAACATCGTCACTTTTCCCGTGATGATGATACGCCGCTGGGGTCAGTGAAGGCACGTCTGGAGCAGGCATGGCCGGACTCGCTGGCAGAAGGGCAGCTAATCAAGGATGACGAAGGGCGTGACCAGCTACAGGCGATGCCGAAGGCCACGCGTTCCTCCATGTTCCCCGATCCGTGGCGCACCAACCCGGTGGGCCGCTTCTGGGATCGCCTGCGTGGGCGTGACGTGACGCCGCGCTATCTGTCACGTCTGACCAAAGAACAGCAGGCATCCGAGCAGAAATGGCGTACCGTGGGAACGATTCGTCGTTACATTCTGCTGCTGCTGACGCTGGCGCAGACGGTTGTCGCCACCTGGTACATGAAAACCATTCTGCCGTACCAGGGCTGGGCGTTGATTAACCCTGCTGACATGATTGGCCAGGATATCTGGGTCTCCTTCATGCAGCTGCTGCCGTATATTTTACAGAGCGGCATTCTTCTGCTGTTCGCGGTGCTGTTCTGTTGGGTCTCCGCCGGGTTCTGGACGGCGCTGATGGGCTTCCTGCAACTGCTGATGGGGCGTGACAAATACAGCATTTCCGCGTCGACGGTCGGGGATGAGCCCCTCAATCCTGAGCACCGTACCGCGCTGATCATGCCTATCTGTAACGAAGACGTTGACCGCGTATTCGCCGGGCTGCGTGCCACCTGGGAGTCCGTGAAGGCGACCGGTAACGCGGCGCATTTCGACGTCTATATCCTGAGCGACAGCTACAATCCGGATATCTGCGTGGCGGAGCAAAAAGCCTGGATGGAGCTGATTGCCGAGGTGCAGGGGGAAGGGCAGATCTTCTACCGTCGTCGTCGTCGTCGTGTTAAGCGTAAGAGCGGAAACATTGATGACTTCTGTCGTCGCTGGGGTAACCAGTACAGCTACATGGTGGTACTGGATGCAGACTCCGTGATGAGCGGCGACTGCCTGAGCGGGCTGGTCCGTCTGATGGAAGCCAACCCGAACGCGGGTATTATTCAGTCCTCGCCAAAAGCATCCGGTATGGACACGCTGTATGCGCGCTGCCAGCAGTTTGCGACCCGCGTTTACGGCCCGCTGTTTACCGCCGGTCTGCACTTCTGGCAGCTGGGTGAATCTCACTACTGGGGCCACAACGCCATTATCCGCGTGAAGCCATTCATCGAGCACTGTGCCCTGGCACCGCTGCCGGGTGAAGGGTCGTTTGCCGGGTCCATTCTGTCGCATGACTTTGTGGAAGCGGCGTTGATGCGCCGTGCAGGGTGGGGCGTCTGGATTGCCTACGATCTGCCTGGCTCGTATGAAGAGCTGCCGCCGAACCTGCTGGATGAGCTCAAACGCGACCGCCGCTGGTGTCACGGTAACCTGATGAACTTCCGCCTGTTCCTGGTGAAAGGGATGCACCCTGTTCACCGTGCGGTGTTCCTGACGGGCGTTATGTCCTATCTGTCTGCGCCGCTGTGGTTTATGTTCCTGGCGCTCTCAACCGCGTTGCAGGTTGTGCATGCCCTGACGGAGCCGCAGTATTTCCTGCAACCGCGCCAGCTGTTCCCGGTGTGGCCGCAGTGGCGTCCGGAGCTTGCGATCGCGCTGTTCGCGTCGACCATGGTGCTGCTGTTCCTGCCTAAGCTGCTCAGTATCATTCTGATCTGGTGCAAAGGTTCGAAGGAGTACGGTGGTTTCTGCCGCGTGACCCTTTCACTGCTGCTGGAAGTGCTGTTCTCGGTCCTGCTGGCGCCGGTGCGTATGCTGTTCCATACGGTGTTTGTGGTGAGCGCGTTCCTGGGATGGGAAGTGGTGTGGAATTCACCGCAGCGTGACGATGACTCTACGCCGTGGAGTGAAGCCTTTATGCGCCACGGCTCTCAGCTGCTGCTGGGCCTGGTGTGGGCCGTTGGTATGGCCTGGCTGGATCTGCGTTTCCTGTTCTGGCTGGCGCCAATCGTCTTCTCGTTGATCCTGTCGCCGTTTGTGTCGGTGATCTCCAGCCGTTCCACGGTGGGCCTGCGTACCAAACGCTGGAAGCTGTTCCTGATCCCGGAAGAGTATTCTCCGCCGCAGGTGCTGGTGGATACCGATACCTATCTGGAGCAGAACCGCAAACGCACGCTGGATGATGGCTTTATGCATGCCGTGTTTAACCCGTCATTCAACGCGCTGGCAACCGCGATGGCGACGGCGCGTCACCGCGCCAGCCAGGTGCTGGAGATCGCCCGCGATCGCCACGTTGAGCAGGCGCTGAACGAGACGCCAGAAAAGCTTAACCGCGACCGTCGTCTGGTGCTGTTGAGCGATCCGGTGACGATGGCACGGCTTCACTACCGCGTGTGGTCCTCTCCGGAGAGATACTCTTCGTGGGTGAACTACTACAAGGACGTGAAGCTCAATCCGCTGGCCCTGAAGGCGAAGTAAGTTGTTAAGTAGGGCGGGTAAGCGAAGCGCCACCCGCCAAATAAAATACCGGCTTAATCGCCGGTATTTTTTTAGAGGTCAGAAATGAAAGTAATCATTGTCGTCATGATGGCATGCCTGCTCAGCGGCTGCGGCAGCATCATCAGCCGCACCATCCCCGGGCAGGGCCACGGGAATCAGTACTACCCCGGCGTACAGTGGGATGTCCGTGATTCCGCATGGCGCTATCTCACCGTGCTCGATCTGCCGTTTTCGCTGATTTTCGACACGCTACTGCTGCCCATCGATGCCAGCCACGGCCCCTACGAGTAGCGGTGACTTATCGCTCGTCCCATTCGTCCGCTGCGGCCTGACCCTCTTCGGTATCCAGCGGCGGTTCGAGCTGAAACTCACCTTCGTCCCATTCGTGCAGCGTATTTTCTTCCAGCCACTCCTGACGTAACTCAATTTCGTCATAGTCGCCGTCGAATACCGCCTGTGCACCTTCACCACTCAGTATCGGCAGACATTCACCGTCTTCACCTTCATCAGCAAAGAATTCGGCCTGCCACATAATATCGCCGTCCTGTAGGACGTATTTTTGGATATTGAGTTGTTGCACGTCAGCATCTTCTTCCTCAACGCCGGGATTATCGGCGAGGAACTCTTCGCGAGCGGCATCAATTGCTTCTTCCAGCGTGGCGTACATGGTCATTGGTGTCTCCCTGTTTTTCGTGAAGGTATTCAGGGAAAGAATAGCTGATTATGTGATTTTGCAAGTATGAATGCGAAAATTAGCCGTCACGATGTTGTCTTATTCGCGCCGGGCGTAGCGCCCGGGATAAGCTGAGCCACGAATAAACGGCGTTGAACAGCACGACGCCTGCCGTTACGATAAAGACCGCCCGGAAACCGAAGCTGGCCGAAATCCCCGCGCCGACCAGCGGTCCGGTGACGTTACCCAGATCGCGAAACGACTGGTTATAACTGAAAATACGACCGGCTATCTGGTTGGTGGAGTTATAGACCAGCAGCGTCTGTACAGCCGGGAGTAGCGCACCATCCGCAGCCCCCAGCAGGAAGCGCAGGACGCCGAGCTGCCACGGAGACTGCACCAACGCCATGGGGATCAGCAGCAGGACGGAGACGATCAGGGCGCAGATCAGGATCTTTTCCGGGCCGATACGGTCTCCCAGCTTGCCGAGCCTCGGCGCGCTCAGTAGCGCCGCCACGCCGGGAACAGAGGCGATTAGGCCGCTGATAAAGGCGATATTACTGACGTTTCCCGCCAGGTCGCGTACGTAGAGCGTCAGTATAGGCGCGATTGAACCGGTGGCCACCTGGATAATCATGGTGGTTACAAACAGGCTCAGCACCAGCTTTGGGTTTTTCAGCGAGGCCAGCACATCCCGGACGTGCAGCATCTCTTTTTTGGCCACGGGCGTGAAATTCTCGCGGATACAGATAAGCGTCACCAGGAAGCAGAGGAACAGCACGCTGGCGGTAATGAAGAATACCGGCCGCAGTCCGTAGTGGTCGGCCAGCAGCCCGCCCGCCAGTGGGCCCAGCAGTGCGCCGCTTACGCCGCCAGTGGATAGCGTGCCCAACGCCCAGCCGCTTTTCTGGCGCGGGATTTGGGTGGCGATCAGGGCGTTGGCGTTAGGGATAAATCCCCCGAGCAGGCCCAGAAGCGCGCGTAGTATCAGGAACTGCCAGACATTCTGCGCCACCCCCATCAGCAGCATAATGATCGCCATGCCGAGCGCGGAGCGCAGCAGCATAATTTTGCGGCCTTTGCGATCCGCCAGCCCACCCCAGAAAGGCGACGCAATGGCGGAGAACAGGAACGTAATGCTGAACACCAGGCCGGACCACATATTCAGGGCGCTATGTCCGGTGACGCCGAGCTGTTCAACGTAGAGGGGCAGGAAGGGCATCACCAGGCTAAAGGCGGCGCCAGTAAGAAAACAACCCAGCCACGCAACCGTCAGGTTACGTTTCCAGTTTATGGGAGCATCTGTGGGGGACATAACTATCCGCATAATGAGGTGCAGGGCACCGTGAACAGTGAGGTAATAAGCCTGCTAATTATGCGCCCGGGGTATGATTGCCGCAATGACGGGGAGCTTTTAAAGCTAAAACAACATGCGGCCCGGAAGGCCGCACGCAGGTTAATACCGGGAAGGGACGCCCTGAGGCCGGGTTTTAAAGCGGCGATGCAGCCACATGTACTGCTCCGGGGCGAGCATAATGCATTTCTCGACAACGCCGTTCATCCAGCGCGCGGTGGTTTCTGCATCAATCAGCGGTGGCGCGAGTTCCGGCTCCAGCATGATGAGCTGATAGCCTGAACCGTCTGGTTTACGGCGCGGCACAAACGGCACGATAGCCGCTTTGGACATCCGCGCCAGCATCCAGGTCCCGGTGGTCGTCGCTGCATCTTCCACCGCAAAGAACGGGACAAACACGCTGGATTGCGGGCCATAGTCATGATCCGGGGCATACCAGACCACTTCACCTGCTTTCAGGGCGCGGATCATCCCTTTCAGGTCTTTGCGATCGATCATGCTTTTATTGGAGCGCATGCGTCCGTTGGTCTGGATCAAATCGATCACCGGATTATCGTTAGGACGATAAACGCCTATACCCGGCGCCTGCATGCCGAACATGCGCGCGCCAATTTCGAGCGTCAGGAAATGAACGCCAATCAGCAGGACGCCAGTCTGGTTGGCCTGAAGAGTATGCACCGGCTCCATGCCGGTCCCGGCCACTTCCGTCCAGCGCGCCATGCGTTTATCCGACCAGAACCAGGCCATACCGGTCTCCATCAGCCCCATGCCGACAGATTCGAAGTTTTTAACCACCATGTCGTGGCGCTCAGATTCACTCATCTGAGGAAAACAAAGCTCAAGGTTACGATACGCGATCCTGGCGCGACGCTTCATAAACTGCTGAGCAATGCGGCCCAGTCCTTTACCCATGCGGAAAATGACGGGATAAGGCAGCTGTACAATTAGCCACAACAAGCCAATGCCTGACCATGTTAACCAATAGCGGGGATGCAAAAGCGTGGCAGTAAATTTCGGTAACTGGGTCATGTCTGTCCTGTGTTCTAACGTCCTGAAAGGATATTGTCTCATTTTTTAAGGCATAGCCAAAATGTCTGTCATCGAAACATGAAAGAATATGCAAATGTTAAGTCTGATTAATCAGGTTGACTGAAATGTAGCGTAAATTGTGTGGATGTAAATTGTCTTTGTTTGCTATATCATGCCGACCGATTTTTATTTCTCAACGATTGCAGGACTTGTACACCATGCCAGTGTTACACAACCGCGTTTCGAATGAGATGTTGAAAGCGCGTATGTTGGCCGAAACCGAACCGCGCACAACGATCTCTTTCTATAAGTATTTCACCATCAACGATCCCCAGGCGACCCGCGATGCGCTTTACCAGGCTTTCACCGCCCTGAACGTGTTTGGTCGCGTCTATCTGGCGCGTGAGGGGATTAACGCGCAGATCAGCGTGCCGGAAAGCAAGGTCAGCGCCTTCCGCGACCTCCTTTACGGGTTTGATCCGGCGCTTAACGGCTTACGCCTGAACATTGCGCTGGATGATGACGGTAAATCATTCTGGGTGCTGCGCATGAAGGTGCGCGAGCGTATTGTGGCGGATGGCATTGACGATCCGAGCTTCAATGCCGCTAATGTGGGGGAGTACCTGAAGGCCGCTGAAGTGAACGCGATGCTCGACGATCCGGATGCGGTGTTCATTGATATGCGTAACCACTACGAATATGAAGTGGGTCACTTCGAGAATGCGATGGAAATTCCTGCCGACACCTTCCGCGAGCAACTGCCAAAAGCCGTTGAGATGATGCAGGAGCATAAAGACAAAAAGATCGTTATGTACTGCACCGGGGGGATCCGCTGTGAAAAAGCCAGCGCCTGGATGAAGCACAACGGGTTTAATAAAGTCTGGCACATTGAGGGTGGGATCATTGAGTATGCCCGTCGCGCCCGTGAGCAGGGTTTACCGGTGCGTTTTATCGGTAAGAACTTTGTGTTTGACGAGCGTATGGGCGAGCGAATTTCAGAGGACGTGATCGCGCACTGCCACCAGTGCGGTACGCCGTGCGATACGCATACCAACTGCAAAAACGACGGATGTCATCTGCTGTTTATTCAGTGCCCTGCATGTGCCGAGAAGTTTAATGGCTGCTGTAGCGAGCTGTGCAGTGAAGAGAGTATCTTGCCTGAAGAAGAGCAACGTCGTCGCCGTGCCGGACGCGAGAACGGGAATAAGATCTTTAATAAATCCCGGGGCCGACTGAATACCAAACTGGGTATTCCGGACCCGGAGTAAAACACTGCCCGGCGGCGCGAAAGCCTGCCGGGCCTGTTTTATGACTTCTGCTGAACGCCTTCCACCGAAATAATCAACTCAACATCCTGCGATGCCGGGCCTAAATCCGTGGTGATATTAAAATCTTTTAGATGAATTTTGCCTGCGGCTTCAAAGCCAGCACGTTTGCCACCCCACGGATCGTCGCCCTGTCCAATTAATTTGGCATCCAGTGTGACCGGTTTTGTTACGCCGTTCAGCGTCAGATTACCGGTAATAGCGAGCTTATCACCGTCTTTCTTCACCTCTGTCGACGCGAAAGTAGCTTGCGGGAATTTGCCCACGTTCAGAAATTCAGCGCTGCGCAGATGTTTATCACGCTCGGCGTGATTAGTGTCGACGCTGTTGGTATTAATGGTGACGTTCACTTTATCGGCAGCAGGGTTTTTCTCGTCGAAAGTAAATGTGCCATCGAAATCATTGAATGTGCCATATAACCAGCTGTAACCCAGATGCTGAATACGGAAATTGACAAAGGCATGCTGGCCCTCCTTATCAATTTTATAGTCAGCGGCAATGGCCGAACCGGTGGTAAATAGCAGCGAACCTAATGCGATACCCAACAGGCGTTTTTTCATTTTATGCTCCAGAGTCAACTGACGAACGGCCAAGCATGCGCTTCAGCGTATCGTCTTTATCAATAAAGTGATGTTTCAGGGCCGCAAGGCCATGCAGGACAGACAGGATCACCACGCTCCATGCCAGCCACAGATGAACCACACCTGCGGTGTCAGCCTGTGAACCGGCGTCAGCCAGCGTGGCTGGGACGTCAAAAAGCCCAAACACGCTGATCGGTTTACCGTCTGCGGTCGAAATGAGATAGCCGCTGATCAGAATGGCGAACAGCAGGGCATAGAGTGCGATATGTGCGCCAACAGCGCTTATGCGGGTAAGTCGGCCATGGCTTTTGGGTGCTGGAGGGGGCGGAGAGATATGTCGCCAGATCACGCGAAAAACCAGACCCATCATCAGCAGAACCCCGATGCTTTTGTGCAATTCGGGGGCCTGATGATACCAACTGTCATAATAGCTTAATGTCACCATCCACAGGCCGAGACCAAACATGGCATAAACGGCAAGTGCAAATAGCCAGTGTAAACACATGGATATTATTCCGTAGCGGCGGGAGGAGTTACGCCATTGCATATGAATTTCCGTTCTCAAATGACTGAGCAATAAAAATGGACGGGTTAAATAAATAATGCAACTGAAAAAAATGAATAATGTTTTTTATTTAATTTATTTCAGCGAATTTGAATATGTTTCCGCAATGTATTTCAATCGCTTCGTTCAATAAATTTGAGGTGACGTTTTTTAAAAAATATAAGTTAAATAAATTTAAAGGAGTGTCAATAAACGTCAGCGAGAATTTTCAGAAGAATACAATATAGATAACGTCAATGATCGCCAGCAGCGACCAAAGAACAATGTAGAGCATAAAATGCTCGCGGATGTTATTGATAAGGTAATTCACCAGTCTGCGCATCATGCCTCTATCGCTAAACAGGCCCCGGTTATTCGGAGCCTGTAGAGGTATTATCGATCAAAGCGCGAGAGCGCGAAGGGCTTGAGATCAAACGAAGGTGTGATCCCCTGCGCAAACTGGGCGGCGATTTCACCTAACACAGAGGCAAATTTAAACCCGTGACCGCTGAGTCCGGTTACGAGCAGGGTGTTATCGTGTCCCGGCAGGGTGTCGATGATAAAGTCTTCATCTGGGGTGTTGTCATAGGTGCACGCTGCGCCGTAAAGCAACCCGCCTACGCCCGGCAGGATATTACGCAGGAACGTGAAGGCTTCGGAACCATCCTGCGGATAAGCGCCGTACGGCTTGCGTTCTTCCGCAGAGGAAATTACCTGCCCGCCGTTATGTTTGCCAATCTTGAGCGCGTCTTTTTCCGAGGGAAAACCGTAGAACTGGTCGCCATTGGGTAGCTCGCCTGTAAACGCCGGGAATTTGTTCTGACTGCTGTAACGCCCGTCAGACTGGAACCAGGAGAAGACTTTTCGCACCGGCTGGATGGGCAGGTCCGGCAGCAGTTTCGTCACCCACGTTCCCGCACTCACCAGCAGACGCGTGGCGGTATATTCACCTTCAGAGGTGGTGACGGTTGAACCCTCTGCATAGTGGGTGATGCCCGTGACCGGACAGTTGAACAACTGTGCGCAGCCCGCTTTGGCGGCGAGATCAATCCAGGTCTTAATGGCCGTTTCGCTGTGCAGTACCCCGGAATTGGCTTCAAACAATCCAATGTAGTCTTCAGGAACAGAAATTTCCGGCCAGCGCGCCATGATGCCGTTTGCATCCAGACGCTCGACGTCCAGGCGGTAGGCTTTCGCGCTCTCCTCGACGGTCGCCAGAAACGTGGAGCTGGCTGGCCCCAGGTTAACGACCCCGGTGCGCTCAAAAATGCGATCTTCGGTGAGTGAGGCCAGCTCATCCCACAGCGTCTGAGCCCGAAGCACCAGCGGTACATAACGTTCACCTTCACCGTAAGCGTGACGGATCAGACGGGTATCGCCGTGATGGCTTCCTTCAGAGTGGGGGGGAAGGTGGGCGTCAATCATCAGCACTTTCAGACCCGCCTGCGTGGCGTAATAACCGGCGGCAGATCCTACGGAGCCGCTTCCGATAATGATTAAATCGTATTTCATAGGCTTCTCTTTACTAACGCTTTGTTAGCAGAGTAATTAACTAAGTGGGCTTATACAAGAACGAAATAAATAAGGCACCGCGAGGGTGCCTGTTGAGTGAAAAGGGGCATAAGGTCAATGCCGTTTATACTCATTTTCCTGATAGTCGCCAGATTCTATTTTTGCGATGCCTGCTTCTAAAATAGAGATAAACTGACGGGCGACGTCTGTTGTAAGCCACAGCGTCTGTCCAACTTCCGCTTCGTCACGGTTTTGCTGATTTGAGGTCTGGTAGTGCAAACGCAGCATCAGCGCATCGTAGCTGTCTACGGTGCTGATATCCCAGCCAACAAGCGGATGGGTCTGGATGACTTCACTATTCTTTTCCATTATAACCCCCTTAATGCGTGTTAGAAGACAACGACTTTGAGGTTCAATGCATGTTTTTCTGAAAGCAATTTCAGTATATCAATTAATAAGGGTTCAGAAGGAAAAAATAAACGGGTAGCAACACATTTTTCTGCTTTTTAGGATTGTTCGAACAATAAAACGCCATCTTGTTCACGATTTTCTAAGAAGAGGCTGAAATATTTTGAACTTTCGGGAGACGAAACGAAAAAAAGCCGGGGCGACCCGGCAAAAAAACACAATGAGGGAGCAAATTTTAATCAGTGATGAACCAGTCGTCGGCGCCTTCCCATGTTTCCTGCAAAATTTCGCTGATGCGTTCTTTGTCTTCTTTCGCGCCGCCGATGACGGAAAGATGGTTTGCTGTCGCATAACGTACCGTTACGGCGCCATCGTTTTCAGGAAAAGTGCTGTTAATACGTCGGGATAGTTCACCCGCCAGAGCGTCGAGTGCGCCAGCAGGCAGGACGGTGGATTTGGCAATGGTGACTTCGATACGCATAAATGCCCCCTGTGTAATATACTGTTTATTTATACAGTTATATTGTCGCTTTGACAACAGGGGGCGCGATTTTTTTAGCCTTTTACCGTCCAGTTTACGGTTTCACCGGCCAGGAAGGGGATCAGCGTATCGTCGGTGAGCGCAATCGACGCCTCAACCTGGCTTTCTTTGCGCTCCAGCTCAATGAACGTGTCATTAACCGGCAGGCCGTAGAAACGCGGGCCGTTAAGGGAGCAGAAGGCTTCGAAATGGGCTAACGCATTCATCTCTTCAAACACGGTTGCGTAACTTGCCAGGGCGGTCGGGGCGTTAAAGCAGCCTGCACAGCCGCAGCTCGCCTCTTTACGGTGACGGGCATGCGGGGCGGAATCCGTGCCGAGGAACGCGCGCGGGAAGCCGCTGGCGACCAGCTCACGTAGCGCCTGCTGGTGGATGTTGCGCTTGAGGATCGGCAGACAATACAGATGTGGGCGAACGCCGCCCACCAGCATGTGGTTACGGTTAAACATAAGGTGCTGAGGGGTGATGGTGGCAGCGATCAGCTCGTTACCGTCGCGGACGTACTCTGCGGCATCTTTAGTCGTAATGTGTTCAAACACCACTTTCAGCCCTGGAAGACGCTGGCGCAGCGGCTCCATGACCGTTTCGATAAAACGTGCTTCGCGATCGAAAATATCAATGTCAGCGTGGGTCACTTCCCCGTGCACCAGCAGCGGCATGCCCAGTTTTTGCATACGCTCCAGAACAGGCATGATGGCATCAATACTGGTCACCCCATGGCTGGAGTTGGTGGTGGCATTCGCCGGGTAGAGCTTCGCGGCGGTGAATACACCTTCGTTAAACCCGCGCTCAACTTCATTCGGATCCAGCGAGTCCGTCAGGTAGCAGGTCATCAATGGGGTAAAATCGTATCCGGCCGGAACGGCGTCAAGGATACGCTGGCGATAGGCAATCGCGGCCTCGACGGTAGTGACTGGCGGAACCAGGTTAGGCATAACAATCGCACGGCCATAAATTTCGCTGGTATACGGCACGACGGTTTTCAGCATGTCGCCATCACGAAGATGGATATGCCAGTCGTCTGGGCGGCGGATTTTGAGAACCTGGGATTGTACAGTCATGGAAGCTCCGGCTTGAAAGAGATCAGTCATAAGAGGGCTGTTTTTGCCGGACACAAATCATAAGCGGAAACGTTTTCGTTTGCACACTATTCCGTTAAAAAAAACGGGCGCCTGAGCGCCCGGAGTGTTTAGTCGGTGAAAGGAATGATGATTTCACCCGGCTTCACCTCTATCCCTTTGGCATATTTTTTCGCCAGAGATTCGCCTTTGCTCTTGTCTTCGCTCAGAACATAGGCAGGCTGTTGGTTAAAGTAGTTCTGCAACGACTGGTTGAGATACGGCATCAGCGTTTGCAGCACCGGTTTCATTTTTTCCGGCGTCACAACTGCATCGACGATTTCCATTTCTTGCAGGAAAATGGCCCCTTTCTCTTTATTAAAGACCGGCAGCGCCTTGAGCTTCAGCTTGATATCCGCTTTCTGATTGCCGAAGAGCGAGGTCATATCGAGGCTGGCATCGCCGGAAAGGGTGACTTTGTTAGGCTCCTCGCGCCCAATCTGGCTGGCGAGATTCGTCAGGACGATATGCGCATCCGCAAGGCCGGGCACGCCGATATCTTTTGAAAAGTTATTATGTTTTTCCAGCGCCTGATTAATTTCCTGCTCACTGACGGTGTACTGCGTAAGCTGGTTACATCCCACCAGCAGACCACTGACAATTAACGCAGCGGCAATAACGATCTTTTTCATGGCGTTCCTCAACATAAAATCGGCGCATCTGTCCTGATACGCCAGTATGTCAGGGTGATCCAACAGAAACCAGCAGAAAAAACTGATAATGAAAGGGGTCAGGCGCCAGGCTCCAGCATCCCGCGGGTGCTGCGTTTATCACTGAACTGCCACCAGAGGGCAATCAGCGTAATAAAGCCGACCATGCCGAGCATGACCCACGGCAGCTCCGGCTGATGGAGCGCTTTTCCGGCATCAAACAGCCAGCCGCCACCGGTGTAACCCAGTGCGCCGCCAAGCGCCAGCCCGAGACGGCTGAAGCCCATGTAGCTGCCGCGGGCCCGGGCGTCGGCAAGTGACGCGCTCAGCGTTTCACGGGCTGGCTCGGCAATGATTGAGCCAATATAGAAGGTGCAGATGAGCATAAACAGTTGCTGAAGCGAACTCACCAGGCCGATGGGCATCATGCTCAGCGTCATCAGCAACAGCCCGGCCATCAGACGGTGCTCAAGCCGGAAACGGCGCTCGCTCCAGCGGGCAATCGGATAGAGCAGCGTCAGAGAGAGGCAGGCCTCAATGGCATACATCCATTTCACCGCTGCCGGCGTGCCGGCAATATCGTTAACCATAATGGGCAGCATCAGCATGACCTGCACGGCGAGCATGTAGTAGCCGGTCAGGGTTAACACATAGGTGACGAAGCGTTTATCGCTCAGCACGCGGTCAAGCCCTTCCCGCACAGGCGCCTTCACCGTCGACAGCTTCCACGCGGGCAGAAACAGACCGTTAAACAGCGCGCAGAGAATAAACAACACCGCGCCGGTGGCGCAAACCAGGCGGAAATCGTATTGCAGCAGCCAGCTTCCCAGCAGGGCGCCAACCACCGCGCCAGCGCTGTCCTGCATCATCAAAATCGAGAAGAAGCGCCCCCGGTGTTGCGGACGGATAAGCTTAACCACCAGCGCGGTACGCGGTGGGTCGAAAAGGGTGCCGCCAATCCCGGAAAGGAAACAGGAGAACCACAGCAGCCAGGGTTCATGAGCGATTGCCATGGTGGCGAATCCCGCCGCACGTAACAGCATGCCGGTGACGATCATCGGTTTCGCGCCGAAGCGGTCGGCTATTGCGCCGCCAAACACGCCCAGACCCTGTTGTACAAACTGGCGTAGACCCAGCGCGATCCCGACCATCAATGCCGCCCAGCCCATTTGATCGACAAAACGAATCGATATAAGCGGAAAAACGACAAATAAGCCGAGCACGACCAGCATGTTATCGACGAGCAGGAAATATTTACCCAGGCTCCTGGCCTGTGATACGCGGGACATTTTCCCTCCAGGGAAAATAAAAGATGAGCACGCTAACATTCTGCGGTGTCGCCGGGCTTTTTCCCATACCCGCTGGCGACAATATTTTTTTATCAAAAAGGTGCTTTGATAGAGAGTTCTCATCGAAAAATGTGAAAAGCGATCAAAATGGTATGTCACTGTTTTCACAGAAGGCACAGGCGCAGGTATAGTAAAGCTAACAGGCAGAGCAGAAGCGACGGGAAGGAGTGGTAACGATGTTTGGCTATCGCAGTAATGTGCCAAAAGTGCGTCTGACGACGGACAGGCTGGTCGTTCGTCTGGTGCATGAGCGTGATGCCTGGCGTCTGGCGGATTATTACGCCGAGAATCGCCAGTTTTTAAAACCCTGGGAACCCGTTCGGGACGAGAGCCACTGCTACCCCTCTGGCTGGCAGGCGCGCCTCAGTATGATTGCGGAATTTCATAAACAGGGAAGTGCGTTTTATTTCGCGCTTCTCGATCCGGAAGAGAAAGAGATCGTTGGCATTGCCAATTTTTCAAACGTGGTACGCGGGTCGTTTCACGCCTGTTACCTCGGGTATTCCATCGGTCAGAAATGGCAGGGGCAGGGGCTCATGTTTGAGGCGCTGACGGCGGCGATTCGCTACATGCAGCGCACGCAACATATCCATCGCATTATGGCCAACTACATGCCGCACAATAAGCGCAGCGGCGATCTGCTGGCCCGCCTGGGGTTTGAGAAAGAGGGCTATGCCAAAGATTATCTGCTGATTGACGGCGAGTGGCGGGACCATGTGCTCACCGCGCTCACCACGCAGGAGTGGACCGCGGGTCGTTAAGGAGAAAAAATGAAATATCAGTTAAATGGCACCGAAGCGCGCGTGGTCGGCTGCCTTCTGGAAAAGCAGGTCACCACGCCGGAACAGTATCCTCTGTCCGTGAATGCCGTCACGATGGCCTGCAACCAGAAGACGAACCGTGAGCCGGTGATGAACCTTGGCGAGCACGAGGTGCAGGTTATCCTTGATGAGCTGGTGAAGCGCCACTACCTGCGCACCGTCAGCGGCTTCGGTAATCGCGTCACTAAATATGAACAGCGCTTTTGTAATTCCGAATTTGGCGATTTAAAACTCAGCGCCGCAGAAGTGGCAGTGATCACCACGCTGCTGCTGCGCGGGGCGCAGACGCCGGGTGAACTGCGCACACGCGCCTCCCGCATGCATGAGTTTCAGGATATGCAGGACGTTGAACAGACGCTGGAGCGATTAGCCTCACGCGAGGACGGTCCTTACGTGGTGCGTCTGCCACGCGAGCCGGGCAAGCGTGAAAGCCGCTACATGCACCTGTTTAGCGGCGACGTTGAGCCCTCTGCGCTGGCCGTAGAATCCGACACGCCAGCATCAAACGACAGCCTGACCGCGCGCGTGGCAGCCCTGGAGGACGAGGTTGCCGGGCTGAAGCAGCGTCTGGATGCGTTACTCGCACATCTGGGAGATTAATCGTGACAACATTACGCATTGGTGTTGTGGGGCTGGGAGGGATCGCGCAAAAAGCCTGGCTGCCCGTTTTAGGCGCCGCGTCCGACTGGACGCTGCAAGGGGCGTGGTCGCCCACCCGCGAGAAAGCTGAGCGCATCTGCAAAACCTGGCGCATCCCTTATGCCGGTTCGCTACAGGATTTAGCCCGTGAATGTGATGCGGTATTTGTGCATACCTCAACCGCGACGCACTATCAGGTGGTGAGCGAGTTGCTTAACGCAGGCGTTCACGTCTGCGTGGATAAACCCCTGGCGGAAAATGTACAGGATGCTGAACGACTGATTGAGCTGGCCGCGCGTAAAAAGTTGACGCTGATGGTCGGCTTCAACCGCCGTTTTGCACCGCTCTATCAGCAGCTTAAAGCGCAGTCCGGCTCGTTCGCCTCTCTGCGTATGGATAAGCACCGTACCGACAGCGTGGGGCCGAACGACCTGCGCTTCACGCTGCTGGATGATTATCTCCACGTCGTGGATACGGCCCTTTGGCTGAGTAACGGAAAAGCCCAGCTGCAAAGCGGCACGCTGCTGACTAACGAGCAGGGTGAGATGGTTTACGCCGAACATCATTTTGCCGTTGAGCATTTGCAGGTGACGACCAGCATGCATCGTCGGGCGGGCAGCCAGCGCGAGTCCGTGCAGGCCGTTACGGATGGCGCGCTGTATGACGTCACCGATATGCGAGAGTGGCGGGAAGAGAAGGGCAATGGCGTGGTCGCGTTACCGGTTCCCGGCTGGCAAAGCACCCTGGAGCAGCGTGGCTTCGTGGGCTGCGCGCGTCACTTCATCACCTGCGTGCAGAATCAGACGGTTCCTGAAACGTCCGGGGAGCAGGCTATTCTGGCGCAGCGCATTGTGGAACGACTCTGGCGCGAAGCCATGTCGGAATAACGCGTTGTAACATCTGCCGATAGTAATTCGTTGAAATCCGGTTAGACTAAGCGCCGCTTGTTGGCTTTGCCGGGTGGCGCTAACGCTTATCCGTCCTGGAAATCCGTAGGGTTGTGGAACTTCACGTTAATGAACTTATTAAAATCGCTGGCGGCCGTCAGCTCGATGACCATGTTTTCCCGCGTGCTTGGCTTTGCGCGCGATGCCATTGTGGCAAGGGTTTTTGGCGCCGGGATGGCGACTGACGCCTTTTTCGTCGCTTTTAAGCTGCCAAACCTGCTGCGCCGTATTTTTGCCGAAGGGGCCTTTTCACAGGCATTTGTTCCGATCCTCGCAGAATATAAAAGCAAACAGGGCGAAGATGCCACCCGCGTCTTTGTGGCCTACGTTTCCGGATTACTGACGCTGGCGCTGGCGATCGTGACCGTCCTGGGGATGCTGGCAGCGCCCTGGGTGATCATGGTGACGGCGCCGGGTTTTGCTGACACAGCGGATAAATTTGCCCTGACCACCCAACTGCTGCGTATAACCTTCCCCTATATTCTGCTGATTTCGCTGGCGTCGCTGGTGGGTGCCATCCTGAATACCTGGAACCGCTTCTCCGTTCCGGCCTTTGCCCCCACGTTCCTCAACGTCAGCATGATTGGCTTTGCGCTGTTCGCCGCGCCGCATTTTAACCCACCGGTGCTGGCGCTGGCCTGGGCCGTGACCGTCGGCGGCGTGTTACAGCTTGCTTACCAGCTTCCGCACCTGAAAAAAATCGGCATGCTGGTTCTGCCACGCATTAATTTCAAAGATGCGGGCGCAATGCGCGTTATCAAACAGATGGGACCGGCGATACTCGGTGTGTCCGTTAGCCAAATCTCGCTGATCATCAATACCATCTTCGCCTCTTTCCTGGTGTCGGGCTCGGTGTCCTGGATGTACTACGCCGATCGTCTGATGGAGTTTCCATCCGGGGTGCTGGGCGTGGCGCTGGGGACTATTCTGCTGCCGTCGCTGTCGAAAAGTTTCGCCAGCGGCAACCACGATGAATACTGCCGCCTGATGGACTGGGGTCTGCGTCTCTGTTTTCTGCTGGCGCTGCCAAGCGCGGTGGCGCTGGGGATCCTGGCAAAACCGCTGACGGTTTCATTGTTCCAGTATGGAAAATTCACCGCCTTTGATGCCGCCATGACCCAGCGTGCGCTCGTAGCCTACTCGGTGGGGCTGATGGGGCTGATTGTCGTGAAGGTGCTTGCGCCCGGTTTCTATTCACGTCAGGACATCAAAACGCCGGTTAAGATTGCCATTGTGACGCTGATCATGACGCAGCTGATGAACCTGGCGTTTATTGGACCGCTGAAACACGCGGGGCTGTCATTGTCGATTGGTCTGGCGGCCTGTCTGAACGCCGGGCTGCTGTACTGGCAGCTGCGCAAGCAGGATATCTTCACACCGCAGCCGGGCTGGGCAAGCTTCCTGCTGCGTCTGGCGATTGCGGTAGTGGTGATGGCGGCCGCGCTGGTTGGCATGTTGTATGTCATGCCTGAGTGGGCGCAGGGCACCATGCCTTACCGCCTGATGCGTCTGATGGCCGTGGTGGTGGTCGGTGTGGTGGCGTACTTTGCCACGCTGGCAGTGCTTGGCTTCAAAGTGAAAGAGTTCACCCGCCGCACGGTATAAACGCCAAAAGGGGAGTTCACCAGAAGGTGCTCCCCGCTTCATGACGTGCCGCTACTGCGTCAAATCGAAATCTTTTTCCCACCCGTGATACGTGCCGTGGCCGTCTGACCATCCGCACCGTACAGCCCCGGCTCTTTATAGGGCTTTAACACTTCAAGCGCCTGCTGATTACGGATAATCTGTCCTTCCAGCAGCCAGCCGTTATGCTGGTTGAGATCGCGAAGATGCTGGGTTTTTTCTGTAATGGTCTGCCAGCGTTCGTTGATCTCATCATTGGCGCTGCGTTTCGCGTCTTGCTCAGCGCGTCGCTGTTTTTCCAGATAATCCAGGGTCGCCAGCAGCGAGCTTTTATCTTCAGTTATGCGTTGCAACGCGCTGCCGTTGATTTGACCAGAAGAGAGGTGGTGCTGTTCTGCATCCATCACCGTTTTCAGGTCGTTCAGGACCACCGTCATCTGATCCAGTATTTCTGACAGTCGACTCATACGGTTAGTTACTCTGGAGGAAACTCTGTGCGTCCTGAATCAGCGCATCAGCGATTTTGCTGGTATCCATTTTCAGTTCGCCGTTACGGATAGCCGTTTTCAGCGCTTCAACACGTTCCATATTGATATCGCTGCTGCCTGGCTGCATCAGCTTCGACTGCGCATCGCTCAGCGTGACGCTGGTGCTGTTAGCCGTCGACGTTTTTTCCAGACGCGTTTTTTGCGGGGCAGCCTCATTCGTTTCGCGAGGTTGTACAGTGCTAACCGGCTTCAGGGCTGATGTACGATCAATGCTCATAGTGTTGTCCTCATCGAGGGTTCGCGGCGTTTGCGCCTGACATCATCATTTGTTGAATATTTATCGGCAGTCGCCGCGAAATCTTTAAAAAGATTACAGGTTAATCAGAATATTCCCATCAGGACCGACCGTGCCGCTGACCACCTGGCCTGAGGACATTCTGACCCGGGCATTTTGTGCCACTGCGGCATTATTCAGCGCTTTTCCTTCACTGTTGATACTAAAGCCTTCGCCATTGGCGACCACCATCACCTGTTGTCCCGCTTTCACCCGCCACGCCTGGCGCAGCATGGATAGCTGTATCGCCTGTCCAGGAGCGACATCGCGCAGGCTGACCGCCTCCTGAGCCTGGTTGATATCCAGCATCGTCCGCGGTGGAAGCTGATCCAGACGGCCTCGCTTCAGCGTTACGCTGTCAGGTTGCAGCAGGCTGCCCCGGGGAATGGGAACGGCGGCGACAACATAATTGCCCGTCGCCTGAACCGCAACCTGTAAGTAGCGTTTTTCATTGGCGCAACGCGCCAGCACGTTCACGTTGCCCCATAAGCGGGTGCTGCCGGTCACGCTAAATGACGGGGCTTCGCAGGAAGGGTAAAGGTTAGGCGGGGTGCGCACGGTCACGCGTACGTCATCGCTGAAACCGGCCAGCTTCTGCGCAAAGAATGCATTGAGCTGGTCCTCTAACCCCTCAGCCTGCACCAGAGGGCTTAAAAGCAGTAGGGTCGCCGCCAGGCCACGTTTAAAAGTCCGCATCGCACGTTCCACCATGTCCAGAATTTAGCAAATTCTACCCGCAGTGGTTTTCCATCAACGCAACAAATAGCGACGCATTTTGCGCTTATTCCGTCGATAGGGGAGACGGGGTGAGATTTAAGCTGTGAACTGAAATTTTCTCATCAGCGGAGGAGACATGCTCGATAAACTCGACGCCGCGTTACGTTTTCAGCAGGAAGCGCTCAATTTACGCGCCCAGCGGCAGGAGATTTTAGCCGCCAATATCGCCAACGCGGATACCCCCGGGTATCAGGCGCGCGATATTGATTTTTCCAGTGAACTCAAAAAAGTGATGGAGCGTGGACGTGCCGAAGGAACGGGTGTCTCACTGGCCCTGACATCCTCACGTCATATTCCCGCTCAGGCGATGACCGCGCCAACGACCGACCTGCTTTACCGTATTCCCGATCAGCCCTCACTTGATGGTAACACCGTCGACATGGACCGGGAGCGCACACAGTTTGCCGATAACAGCCTGCAATACCAGACAGGTCTGACGCTACTCGGCGGGCAAATTAAAGGCATGATGACCGTCCTACAGGGGGGCAATTAGTAAATGGCCTTGCTGAATATTTTTGATATCGCCGGTTCGGCATTAACGGCGCAGTCCAAACGACTGAACGTGGCCGCCAGTAACCTGGCCAACGCCGACAGCGTGACCGGCCCTGACGGGCAACCGTATCGCGCTAAACAGGTTGTCTTCCAGGTTGATGCTGCACCGGGTGCGGCAACGGGCGGCGTAAAAGTGGCGGACGTGGTTGAGAGCCAGGCACCCGACAAGCTGGTTTACGAGCCAGGCAACCCGCTCGCGGATGCCAGCGGCTACGTGAAAATGCCGAACGTGGATGTGGTCGGGGAGATGGTGAACTCCATGTCCGCGTCGCGTAGCTACCAGGCAAACGTCGAAGTGCTTAATACCGTGAAGAGCATGATGCTCAAAACACTCACTCTCGGCCAGTAAAGGAGACACGCATGTCCATCGCCGTAAACGTGAATGACCCGACAAATACCGGCGTCAACAGCACCAGCAGTGCGACCGGTTCCAGCTCTCTCACCGGGAGCAATGCCTCCGATTTACAGAGCAGCTTTCTGACCCTGCTGGTGGCGCAGCTGAAAAATCAGGACCCGACCAATCCGATGCAGAACAACGAACTGACCACGCAGCTTGCGCAGATCAGTACCGTCAGCGGCATTGAGAAACTGAACACCACGCTCGGCTCGGTCTCCGGTCAAATCGATAACAGCCAGTCCTTGCAGGCCGCCAACCTGATCGGTCACGGGGTGATGATCCCGGGGACCACGATTCTGGCGGGCACCAGCACTACCGATGGCACGTCCACCACCACCACGACGCCGTTTGGCGTTGAGTTGCAGCAGCCGGCCGACAAAGTCACCGCCACAATCAAAGACGCCAGCGGCAACGTGGTGCGCACGATTGAGATTGGCGAGCTTAAAGCGGGCGTTCATACCTTTACCTGGGATGGCAGCCTGACCGACGGCACTAAAGCGCCTAACGGCTCGTATCAGGTTGCGATTAGCGCCAGCAACGGCACCACTCAGCTGGTGGCTCAGCCGCTACAGTTTGCCCTGGTTCAGGGCGTCATCAAGGGTAGCGATGGCAACAAACTGGATTTGGGTACCTCCGGTACCACCACACTCGACGAAGTTCGGCAGATTATCTAAGCCTTCATACTTATCAGGAGTAAGTCATGGCCTTTTCTCAAGCGGTCAGCGGCCTGAATGCTGCGGCCACCAACCTGGACGTCATTGGCAACAACATCGCCAACTCCGCGACCTATGGTTTTAAATCCGGTTCTGCGTCTTTTGCAGATATGTTTGCAGGCTCTAAAGTGGGTCTGGGCGTGAAGGTTGCGGGTATCACCCAGGACTTCACCGACGGGACGACCACCAACACCGGTCGCGGTCTGGACGTCGCCATCAGCCAGAACGGTTTCTTCCGTATGGTGGATGCCAACGGTTCCGTGTTCTACAGCCGCAACGGCCAGTTCAAGCTGGATGAAAACCGTAACCTGGTGAACATGCAGGGGCTTCAGTTAACCGGTTATCCGGTTGCCGGCACGCCGCCTACGGTGCAAACCGGTGCGAATCCGCAGGCGATCTCCATCCCAACGACGCTGATGGCGGCGAAGTCCACCACCACGGCCTCTCAGCAGATCAACCTGAACTCCACCGATACCGCGCCAACCGTCGCCTTCGATCCGTCCACCCCTGACTCTTACAACAAGAAAGGCACCGTGACGGTGTTTGACAGCCAGGGTAATGCGCACAACATGAACCTGTTTTATGTCAAAACAGCTGACAACAAATGGGATGTGTATACCCAGGATGGAAGCGTAGCGGGTGCTTCTGCAAGAAAAGCAGCACAGATGAACTTCGACAGCAACGGTAACCTGGCGGGAGTTTACAACTACAATGCTGCTGGCGTAATAAGCGCTACGCCAAATGCCACCCCAGCTATCAATATCACTACAGGCACCATTAGCGGTGCGGATCCTGCCGTGTTCTCTCTGAGTTTCCAGAGCTCCATGCAGCAAAACACCGGTGCGAACAACATCGTGGCGACGAGCCAGAACGGCTATAAGCCGGGCGATCTGGTGAGCTACCAGATCAACGATGACGGTACCGTTGTCGGTAACTATTCGAACGAACAGACCCAGGTGCTGGGCCAGATCGTGCTGGCAAACTTCGCCAACAACGAAGGCCTGAAATCCGAAGGGGATAACGTCTGGTCTGCCACGCAGTCTTCCGGTGTTGCCCTGCTGGGTACCGCGGGTTCCGGTAACTTCGGCACGCTGACTAACGGCGCGCTGGAAGCCTCCAACGTCGATCTGAGTAAAGAGCTGGTGAACATGATCGTCGCGCAACGTAACTACCAGTCCAACGCGCAGACCATCAAAACCCAGGATCAGATCCTCAACACGCTGGTTAACCTGCGTTAAGCAGCTGACGGGAAAGCGCAATGGATCACGCAATATATACAGCGATGGGCGCAGCAAGCCAGACGCTCAATCAGCAGGCTGTTACCGCCAGCAACCTGGCAAACGCCTCCACGCCAGGTTTTCGTGCGCAGCTCAACGCGCTGCGTGCGGTGCCGGTAGAAGGTCTGTCATTGCCTACGCGTACGCTGGTCACCGCCTCCACGCCGGGCGCCGACATGACGCCAGGCCAGATGGATTACACCGCGCGTCCGCTGGACGTTGCCCTTCAGCAGGACGGCTGGCTGGCGGTGCAAACGGCGGACGGCGGGGAAGGGTATACCCGCAACGGTAATATCCAGGTAAGCGCCACCGGGCAGCTGACGATTCAGGGGCATCCGGTGATGGGCGAAGCCGGTCCGTTGACGGTGCCGGAAGGGTCCGAGCTGACCATTGCGGCAGACGGGACGATCTCGGCGTTAAACCCGGGCGACCCGGCGAACACCGTTGCGCCTGTCGGTCGTCTGAAGCTGGTGAAAGCGGAAGGCAACGAAGTGCAGCGTGGCGATGACGGGATGTTCCGTCTGACCCAGGCGGCGCAGGCCACGCGTGGCGCCACGTTACAGGCCGACCCGACCATCCGCGTGATGTCCGGCGTGCTGGAAGGCAGTAACGTCAAACCGGTGGAAGCCATGACCGACATGATCGCCAGCGCCCGCCGCTTCGAAATGCAGATGAAAATCATCAGCAGCGTCGATGAAAACGCAGGCAAGGCTAACCAACTTCTGGCTATGAGTTAACAGGACTCCCTATGATCAGTTCTTTATGGATCGCGAAAACCGGTCTGGACGCACAGCAAACCAATATGGATGTGATTGCCAACAACCTGGCAAACGTCAGCACCAATGGTTTCAAGCGCCAGCGTGCGGTTTTCGAAGATTTGCTTTATCAAACGATTCGTCAGCCAGGGGCGCAGTCTTCTGAGCAAACCACGCTGCCGTCCGGTCTGCAAATTGGTACCGGCGTGCGCCCGGTCGCCACCGAGCGTCTGCACAGCCAGGGCAACCTGTCCCAGACCAACAACAGTAAAGACGTTGCCATTAAAGGTCAGGGTTTCTTCCAGGTGCAGCTGCCTGACGGGACCTCCGCCTATACCCGCGATGGTTCGTTCCAGGTGGATCAGAATGGTCAGCTGGTGACGGCGGGCGGTTTCCAGGTTCAGCCTGCGATCACCATCCCGGCGAACGCGCTGAGTATCACCATTGGTCGTGACGGCATCGTCAGCGTCACTCAGCAAGGTCAGGCCGCGCCGGTCCAGGTTGGACAGCTCAACCTGACCACCTTCATGAACGATACCGGACTGGAAAGCATCGGCGAGAACCTCTACACCGAAACGCAGTCTTCCGGCACGCCAAATGAAAGTACCCCGGGCCTGAACGGGGCGGGGCTGCTGTATCAGGGGTATGTGGAAACCTCGAACGTTAACGTGGCGGAAGAGCTGGTGAATATGATCCAGGTCCAGCGCGCCTATGAAATTAACAGTAAAGCAGTGTCGACGACCGACCAGATGCTGCAAAAACTGACGCAACTCTAAGGTGTAGCCCGGTGCGGTAAACGTCGCACCGGCTCCCTGTTTTCGAAGATGAAGGCAATGCAAAAAAACGCGGCGTTTCGTTATCCGATCCTGACTGTTCTGGCCGTCACCCTCAGCGGGTGTGCCTGGATCCCGTCTAAACCATTGGTACAGGGTGCGACTACCGCCCAACCCGTTCCCGGCCCCGCGCCGGTGGTGAACGGCTCTATTTTCCAGACCGCACAGCCGATTAACTACGGTTATCAGCCGCTGTTTGAAGACCGTCGTCCGCGTAACGTTGGCGATACGCTGACCATTGTGTTGCAGGAAAACGTCAGTGCGAGTAAGAGCTCGTCGGCGAACGCCAGCCGCGACGGCAAAACCAATTTTGGCTTCGACACCGTGCCGCGCTATCTGCAAGGGCTGTTCGGCAACGCCCGTGCGGATGTGGAAGCCTCCGGCGGCAACACCTTTAACGGTAAAGGTGGTGCGAACGCCAGCAACACCTTCAGCGGAACGCTGACGGTTACGGTTGACCAGGTTCTGGTGAACGGCAACCTGCACGTGGTGGGCGAAAAACAGATCGCCATTAACCAGGGTACGGAATTCATTCGCTTCTCCGGTGTGGTTAACCCTCGCACTATCAGCGGCACCAACACCGTACCGTCCACCCAGGTGGCGGATGCGCGCATTGAGTACGTCGGCAACGGCTACATCAACGAAGCGCAAAATATGGGCTGGCTGCAACGCTTCTTCCTTAACTTATCGCCGATGTAAGCGAGGTGACCTATGTATAAATTTCTCTTCGCCGTGGCGCTGTCGCTGGTCGCTACCGTTGCGCAGGCCGATCGCATACGCGATCTCACCAGCGTGCAGGGCGTGCGCGAAAACTCGCTGATTGGCTACGGCCTGGTGGTGGGGCTGGATGGGACGGGTGACCAGACGACCCAGACGCCGTTCACCACCCAGAGCCTGAACAATATGCTCTCGCAGCTCGGTATTACCGTACCGGCCGGGACCAACATGCAGCTGAAAAACGTGGCGGCCGTGATGGTGACCGCGTCTTATCCGGCCTTTGCGCGTCAGGGGCAGACCATCGACGTGGTTGTCTCGTCGATGGGTAACGCCAAAAGCCTGCGCGGCGGTACGTTGCTGATGACGCCGCTGAAAGGCGTCGACAGCCAGGTGTATGCTCTGGCGCAGGGCAACATTCTGGTTGGCGGAGCAGGCGCGTCGGCGGGTGGCAGCAGCGTGCAGGTGAACCAGCTGAACGGGGGACGTATTACCAACGGCGCGATCATCGAACGTGAGCTGCCGACCCAGTTCGGCACCGGCAACACCATTAACCTGCAACTGAATAACGAAGACTTCACGATGGCGCAGCAGATCGCTGACACCATCAACCGCAGCCGGGGCTACGGCAGCGCCACCGCGCTGGATGCCCGTACCGTGCAGATCCGCACGTCAACCGGCAGCAGCAACCAGGTGCGGTTGCTGGCCGATATCCAGAATATGGAAGTGAACGTGCCGGTGCAGGATGCGAAAGTCATTATCAACTCCCGTACCGGCTCGGTGGTGATGAACCGCGAAGTGACGCTGGACAGCTGCGCCGTGGCGCAGGGCAATCTCTCCGTCACGGTTAACCGCTCGGCCAACGTCAGCCAGCCGGATACCCCGTTTGGTGGCGGTCAGACGGTAGTGACCCCGCAAACGCAGATTGATTTGCGACAGAGCGGCGGTTCGTTGCAGAGCGTGCGCTCCAGCGCCAACCTGAACAGCGTGGTGCGTGCTCTGAATGCGCTGGGTGCAACGCCAATGGATCTGATGTCCATTCTGCAATCCATGCAAAGTGCAGGCTGCCTGCGCGCCAGACTGGAAATCATCTAAATGCTGACCGATAGCAAACTGTTGACCAGTGCCGCCTGGGATGCCCAGTCGCTCAACGAGCTGAAAACCAAAGCGGGCAAGGATCCGGCGGCGAATATCCGCCCGGTTGCCCGTCAGGTGGAAGGCATGTTCGTACAGATGATGTTGAAAAGCATGCGTGAAACCCTGCCGAAAGATGGCATGTTCAGCAGTGATTCCACGCGGCTTTACACCAGCATGTACGATCAGCAGATTGCCCAGCAAATGACCGCCGGAAAGGGGCTCGGCCTGGCGGACATGATCGTGAAGCAGACCGCAGCCGCTCAGGGGCTCCCGCCTGAAGAGGCCCCGCCGCAGGTGCCGCTGAAGTTTGATCTCGAAAAGGTGACCAGTTATCAAAATCAGGCGCTGACGCAGATGGTGCGTAAGGCGATGCCGAAGCCGGCAGAAACGCGTGACGAGCCGCTCTCCGGCGACAGCAAAGACTTCCTGGCGCAGCTCTCCCTGCCGGCGCGTCTTGCCAGTGAAGAGAGCGGCGTGCCGCACCATCTGATTCTGGCGCAGGCGGCGCTGGAGTCGGGCTGGGGGCAACGTCAGATCCGCAGGGAGAACGGTGAGCCGAGCTTCAACATCTTTGGCGTGAAGGCCACCTCCAGCTGGAAAGGGCCGACCACCGAGATCACCACCACCGAATATGAGAACGGTGCGGCAGTGAAGGTGAAAGCCAAATTCCGCGTCTACAGCTCGTATCTGGAAGCGTTGTCGGATTATGTCGGGCTGCTGAGCCGGAATCCGCGCTACACCGCCGTGACCCAGGCCGCCACGCCAGAGCAGGGCGCTCAGGCATTGCAGAATGCTGGCTACGCGACCGATCCAAACTATGCGCGCAAGCTGACCAGCATGATCCAGCAGCTGAAATCCATGTCTGAGAAGGTCAGCAAAGCGTATAGCACAGATCTCGAAAATCTGTTCTGAAAGTTCTCAAGTCCCGGTGGAGGTTGCCGATAACCTTCATCAGGACTCGTGTCTGAACGTATAAAAGGAACCCCCATGTCCAGTTTGATTAACAGCGCCATGAGTGGCCTCAGTGCTGCGCAGTCGGCACTCAATACCGTCAGTAATAATATTTCAAGCTACAACGTGGCAGGTTATACCCGCCAGACCACCATTCTGGGGGCATCAAACAGCACCCTGACCGGCGGTGGCTGGGTGGGTAACGGGGTCTATGTCTCCGGTGTTCAGCGTGAATATGATGCGTTTATCACCAACCAGCTGCGCGCGGCGCAGAACCAGAGCAGTGGGCTGACCACGCGCTACCAGCAGATGTCAAAAATTGACGACGTGCTTTCTGATACCACAAACTCGCTTTCTGCCAACCTCCAGGATTTCTTTAAAAGCCTGCAAACGCTGGTGAGTAACGCTGAAGATCCGGCTGCACGCCAGACGGTACTCGGGAAGGCGGATGGTCTGGTAAACCAGTTTAAAACCAACGATCAATATCTCCGCGATCAGGATGCGCAGGTCAATACGGCGATTTCTACCAGCGTCGATCAGATCAATAACTACGCGAAACAGATTGCCAATCTTAACGATCAGATCTCCCGGCTGACTGGCGTCGGTGCGGGCGCATCCCCGAATGAACTGCTCGATCAGCGCGATCAGCTGGTGAGTGAACTGAACAAGATTGTCGGTGTGGACGTCACCGTACAGGACAGCGGCACCTACAACATCTCTATCGCCAACGGTTACACCCTGGTACAGGGCAGCAACGCCAGCCAGCTGGCGGCGGTGAAATCCAGTGCGGACCCAGCGCGTACAACAATTGCGTATGTGGATACCGCAGCGGGCAACGTGGAGATCTCAGAAAAACAGATCACCACGGGGTCGCTTGGGGGGCTGTTAACGTTCCGTTCTCAGGATCTGGATCAGGCGCGAAACACCCTTAACCAGATGGCGCTGGCGTTTGCGGATGCCATGAATACCCAGCACCAGGCTGGCTTTGATGCCAACGGGGATGCAGGCGGCAAGCTGTTTGATTTTGGCTCTCCGGCAGTGCTGAGTAACGGTAAAAACACCGGAAGCGCGTCCGTTACGGCCACGATGACGGACAGTACAAAGGTCCAGGCGACAAACTATAAAGTTGAGTACAACGGTACTGACTGGACAATCACGCGTCTGTCGGACAATACCAGCTTCACGGCCAAGCCTGACGCCAGCGGTAATCTGTCGTTTGATGGTCTCAACGTTAAGATTAGCGGCTCAGCCGATAATAAAGACAGTTTCATCGTCAAACCGGTGAATGACGTCATTGTGAATATGGACGTAGCGATCAGCGACGAATCCAAACTGGCGATGGCCTCCGCGAAAGGAAGCGGTGAAAGCGACAATACCAATGGCCAGAAGCTGCTGGATTTACAGAGCGCCAAATTGGTGGGAGGGAACAAAACCTTTAACGATGCTTATGCCGCGCTGGTCAGTACGGTGGGCAGCACCACGGCGTCGCTGAAAACCAGCAGCGAAACCAAAGTTAACGTGGTGACGCAGCTGACCAAACAACAGCAGTCAATCTCCGGGGTTAACCTGGATGAAGAGTATGGCAACCTGCAACGCTATCAGCAGTACTATCTGGCGAATGCGCAGGTGCTGCAAACGGCGAGCACGCTGTTTGATGCATTGATCAATATCCGCTAAGGCTGAGGCATAAAAAATGCGTATTAGTACTCAAATGATGTATGAGCAAAGCATGCGCGGCGTGACGAACTCCCAAAGTCTCTGGCTCAGCTACGGCGAGCAGATGTCTACGGGGAAGCGTATCAACCGTCCGTCTGACGATCCGATTGCCGCCTCGCAGGCCGTTGTGCTCTCTCAGGCTCAAACGCAAAACAGCCAGTATGCGCTGGCACGCTCCTTCGCTACGACGAAAGTCTCGCTGGAAGAGAACGTGTTATCGCAAGTGACAACCGCCATCCAGGCTGCTCAGGAAAAGATTGTCAATGCGGGCAACGGTACGTTAAGTGACGATGACCGCGCTTCGCTGGCCACGAACCTGCAAGGTATTCGCGATCAGCTCATGAACCTGGCTAACAGCACGGACGGTAACGGTCGCTATATTTTTTCCGGTTACAAGACCGAAGCGGCGGCTTTCGACCAGGCGACGGGTGATTATAAGGGCGGCGGAACGCCAATCAGCCAGCAGGTTGACTCCGCGCGCACGATGCAAATTAGCCATACGGGCACTGAAGTTTTCGATAGCTTCACCAGCAATGCCAAGCCAGAGCCAGATGGTAGTGCGCCGGAAACGAATTTGTTCAAGATCCTCGACTCCGCAATTGAAGCGCTGAATACGCCGATTGGGGAGGATGAAACGAAAGCCGAGGCGTTTACGGCGGCTATTGATAAAGCCAACCGTGGCCTGAGCAACTCCCTCAACAACGTGCTGACCGTGCGCGCCGACCTCGGCATCAAGCTGGATGAGCTGGGCAAGCTGGACGCTCTGGGTGAAGACCGCGCGCTGGGTCAGACGCAGCAGATGAGTAACCTGGTTGACGTGGACTGGAACTCGGTGATTTCGTCCTACACCATGCAGCAGGCGGCGTTGCAGGCCTCGTATAAAGCCTTTAGCGATATGCAGGGTATGTCTTTGTTCCAGATGAACAAATAAGACTCTGACCTGTTTGACATGTCTTGAAACTGGGCATGTTTTGACTGCCCAACCCGTCCGGGTTGGGCATTTTTTTTACACACGTTCTGCCTGTGCGGACAGCACCCGGGCGCTTTCAATCACTCTGATAGCCAGCGCAATGGCACCACACAGGGTTGCCAGAGCCACCACGCCAGACCAGCCTGCCAGCGTATAGATATTGCTGCCTAATGCCGAACCCAGCGCCATTCCGATGAAAATGACGGTAAACAGCAGGGCGTTCAGGCGTCCGCGGGCCTGCGGCTCAAGGCTGTAGACCAGGTTCTGGTGGGCCACGAGGCTGGACTGCAAGCCGAGATCGAAACCGACCGCGGAGAGGGCAATCAGGATCAACTGACCGTGTACACCCAGTGCCGGCATCAGGAACATCAGGGCAAACGAGAGGGTCACCAGCGCGGCACCCAGCTGGGTCACTTTACCTGCGCCCAGCTTATCGGCAAGACCACCCGCCAGCGGTGCGGCCAGCGCGCCAGCGGCTCCGGCAATACCAAATCCACCCGCTACGGCACTGCCAAGGTGATACCGTTCCAGCAGCATGACCGCCAGCGTTGACCAGAATGCGCTAAAGGCAATCGACAGAAAACCCTGAGCCAGCGCCGCGCGACGCAGTGCCGGGTAACGACGCCACAGGTGCTCCATGGAACGCATCAGCGCGGGATAGCTCAGCGTGGAGTTAATAGCAAAACGTGGGAGTACGGCCCACATCACCGCGCCGACAAAGGCAATGCTTGCAGCAGCCAGCTGATACATCACCCGCCAGCCAAAGGCTTCACCGACCACGCCGCTGACGGTTCTGGAGAGCAAAATCCCCAGCAGCAGGCCGGTCATCACCGTGCCGACCGTTTTTCCCTGTTTACCTTCCGGCGCGAGGATCGCTGCGGCCGGGACAATATCCTGCGCCATGGTGGCGGCCATGCCAATCAGCAGGCTGGTGAGCAGCAGGGAGTGCAGTTGTCCGGTCAGGCTACAACCCAGCAGGAACAGCGCCAGGGCCGCACTTTTTATCAGGATCAGCGTTCTGCGGTCATGACGATCGCCGAGCGGGAGCAGAAACAGGATGCCCAGGGCATAACCCGCCTGGGTGAGCGTCGGGACCATGCCCATGCCTTCGATGCTCAGATGCAGGTCTGAGCCCATCAGCGGCAGCAGAGGCTGGGCATAATAGATGGATGCCACGCTAAAGCCCGCACCGAGCGCCAGCATTAAGATTACCCAGCGGCTTACGGCCCGGGTGGTGGTTGTGTTCATAAGATGTTCCTCATTCGTCGTGTGCGGCTATTTTTTATCAGTACGCCTTGCGACGGTAGCGGGCGCGGTGGTAAAACGCTTATACGTGTGGCGTATGGGTAAAAATGGTATGAAAAGGTCTGAGCGTATAGATCGGGTAGAACTGATGCGAACGTTTGTTCGCATTGTGGAGGCGGGGTCTCTTTCTGCGGCGGCACGTCAGCTGGCAACAACCCAGGCCACGGTGAGCCGACGGTTGCAGTCGCTTGAGACCATGCTGGGAGTACGCCTGATGCTGCGCACAACCCATACGACCCGGCTGACCGATGACGGCGAACGCTGCTATCAGCATGCCCGACGGGTGATTGACAGCTGGCTGGCGCTGGAAGACGAGGTAGGGCAGACGGAAGATGAACCGGTTGGGGTGCTGAGGGTGCGCGCCCCGCACGCGTTTGGCCAGGATCAGCTTCTGAAACCGTTAACCGAATTTTTACAGCGCTATCCCCAGCTTTCTGTTGAGTGGATGCTTAACGATCGCTCGGTTGATTTCCTCGACGACAACCTTGACTGTGCTATTCGGGTGGGTGTGGAAGTCGATCCGGCAACCGTGTCCGTGCTGCTGGCTGAAGTGCCGCGCTCGGTGGTGGCTTCACCGGAATTACTGGCCCGTTATCCCGCGGTTAAAACGCCGAAAGATTTGCAGCAGCTTCCCTGGATCGCCATCAGCTCTTTTTATCAACGCCATGTGGAGCTTTTCCACGATGCATCATCCGCCCCGGCGCGGGTTACCATTACGCCACGCCTGAGTACAGACAGCCTGTATGTGGCGCGCAATACGGCACTCACCGGGCTTGGCGTGGCGGTGGTATCCAGCTGGACGGTACAGGATGATATTCAGGAAGGAAGACTGGTGCATCTACTGCCAGAGTGGCAGCCGGCAGCGTTACCGGTACATCTGGTTTACCCCTGGTCTCGTTATTATCCGGCGCGCTTGCGGCGTTTTCTGGAGCTGATGCGGCAGATAATGCCGGAGGTCACCGGAATGAGAAAGCCCCTGCAACAGCCATAAAAAAGCCGACCCGAAGGTCGGCTTTCAGTCTTAGCGTGCGTTATTCAACAGGCTGAGGACGAGTAGCTGGCGCAGTAGCCATGTGCGTTGCACTGTGACCACCGGCAGCACCTTTGCCTTCGAAGTTGAATGCCGGACGAACCCAGTCGCTATGGCGTGGCGCTTCAGGTACATACTCAGGTGCCGGGGCGCGAGTCATCGGCGCGGTAGCAACGTGAGCAGGCGCTGGAGCGGCAACGACCTCAACCGGCTCGGATTTCACTTCAGCCTCTTTGACCTCTTCGACAACAGGCTCAACCTGAATCTCGACGTCCTGAACAACCTCTTCCGTCACCGTTTCGACGGTAACGTCTGCGGGTTCTTCTGCTGCGGAGACCGGCTCAGCTTCCTCCGCGACTTCTTCAGCCACCACGGTATCTTCTACGGCAATGATCTGCGGAGCGGCATCAACCGGCGCAGCAATGACTTCAGGATGGGTCGTTTCCACTTCCACAGCCTGCGGTGCCACCGTGTCAACAACTTGCGGTTCGACCACGGTTGCCGCTTCAGTCACGACGTCTTCCACCGCTGCTACCGGTGCAATCACCTCTTCGGTCACAGCCTGTTCTTCAACAGCCTGCTCCGGGCGAGCAACCGGATAACGGATCCAGACTTTACCGGATGCCATCTCAGGTGACGCGCACGCCACGGTCAGCGGCATTGGCGACTGAGTCGGGTAACGCTCGTCACGGTAGCGACGACGACGCTGACCGCTCACGCGCAGATGACGCGGAGAACGACGGGAGCGACGCGGCATACCTGCGTTGTCACGGTTTTCGCTGCTTTCGTCCTGCTCAACCTGATTTTCCACTACGGCTGGCAGGTCAACTTTTGCAACCTGGGTACCCGTTGTGCTTTCTGCTGCTTCAACCGCGATAACGTCGTTTTCTTCCGTCTGAACAGCACCCACACGTACTTTCTGGGTCAGCTGACGCTGCTTACGACGCGGCATAACCTGAGTACGCTCTTCCTGCTCCGTGTCCTGCTGTTCAACAGGCGCTTCGCGGTTCAGGTTTTTGACTTCCTGCTGGGCCTGGCGTTTCTCGTCGTTACGACGACGGTTACGCTCGCGGCGAGGTTGCTGCTCGTCACGCTGTTTGCTCTTCTCGGACTCATCGCCCGCCTGCTGGCGAATCTCACGATCTTCAACGTTCTGCTGTTGCTTCTCGCGACGGTTGCGACGGTTGTCCTCGCGTTGTTCACGACCTTCGTTGTTCTCGGAACGATTATCACGGCGTTCGTTACGATCGCTACGGTCGTTGCGGTCATTACGATCGCGACGATTGTTCTGACGCTTACGACGGTCCTGCTGACGCTCTGGTTTCGCTTCTTTTGGCGCTTCTTTCGGCTGCTCAGGCTGAACTTCTTCGCCAGCAAACATTTTTTTCAACGCGCCGAAGATGCGGCTCAGGAGACCCGGCTGCACAGGCTGCGCTTTTGGCGCGGCAGGGGCCGCCTTTTGCACGGCAGGTTTTGCCGCTGGTTTTTCCAGCGTCGCTTCCGGCGGGGCTTCCGGCATGATGAAGGTTGCTAATGCAGGCTGCTCAGGCAGTTTACGCTCGGCAGGCTCTTCATCCGATGGCAGCGCCATTTCTTCTTCATGCAGCTTCGGCAGCAGGTAGCTGAGGGTGCTTGTCTCTTCGCCTTTACGCACGCGCAGCACGTGATAGTGCGGGGTTTGCATCTCGTCGTTTGGCACGATGATGCAGCGAACGCCGCCCTGACGCGCTTCGATTGCGCTTACCGCTGCACGTTTTTCGTTCAGCAGGTAGGAGGCAATCGGCACCGGAACGATGGCGTGAACCTCTTTGGTGTTCTCTTTCAGCGCTTCTTCTTCAATCAGACGCAGAATAGAGAGGGAGAGCGATTCATTGTCACGCACGGTACCCGTACCGGAACAGCGCGGGCAGACGTGATGGCTGGACTCGCCGAGTGACGGGCTCAGACGCTGACGGGACATTTCCAGCAGGCCGAAGCGCGAGATATGGCTAATCTGGATACGTGCGCGATCCTGGCGTACCGCTTCACGCAGACGGTTTTCAACCGCACGCTGGTGGCGAACCGGGGTCATGTCGATGAAGTCGATAACAATCAGACCACCCAGGTCGCGCAGGCGGAGCTGGCGGGCGATTTCATCAGCGGCTTCAAGGTTGGTGTTGAAGGCGGTCTCTTCGATGTCGCCGCCACGAGTTGCACGCGCGGAGTTGATGTCGATAGCGGTCAGCGCTTCGGTGGTATCAATTACGATAGAACCGCCGGACGGCAGACGCACTTCACGCTGGAAGGCAGACTCGATCTGGGATTCAATCTGATAGTGGCTGAACAGCGGGATTTCACCGGTGTACAGTTTAATTTTGCTGGTGAAATCCGGGCGACCCAGCGCGGCGATGTGCTGGCGAGCCAGCTCAAGCACTTTCGGGTTATCAATCAGAATTTCACCGATGTCCTGACGTAGATAATCACGGAAGGCACGCACAATAACGTTGCTTTCCTGGTGGATCAGGAACGGAGCAGGACGGCTCTCAGCCGCTTTCTTGATGGCTTCCCAGTGCTTCAGACGGAAGCTCAGGTCCCACTGCAACGCTTCGGCAGATTTGCCGACGCCTGCGGTGCGCACGATAAGGCCCATGCCGTCTGGCAGCTCGAGACTTGCCAGCGCTTCTTTCAGCTCGGTACGGTCATCGCCTTCGATACGGCGAGAGATGCCACCCGCACGCGGGTTGTTTGGCATCAATACCAGATAACTTCCTGCCAGGCTGATAAAGGTGGTCAGTGCGGCACCTTTGTTGCCACGCTCTTCTTTATCGATCTGGACGATAACTTCCTGACCTTCACGCAGAACATCTTTAATGTTCGGACGGCCATGGGAGTTGTAGTTTGCAGGAAAATATTCGCGGGCGATTTCTTTGAGAGGAAGGAAACCGTGACGCTCAGCACCGTAATCGACAAATGCAGCTTCAAGGCTTGGTTCAATGCGGGTGATTTTGCCTTTGTAAATGTTCGCTTTTTTCTGTTCGTGTCCAGGACTTTCGATATCCAGATCGTACAGGCGCTGCCCATCCACAAGGGCGACACGCAACTCTTCTTGCTGAGTTGCGTTGATTAACATTCTTTTCATCGTAACTTACTCGTTATTCTTACATTGACGACAAAGCTGCGGGCAAGGTGACGCTTTCCGGGGTATGAACCGATGGCCTCGTGTCTATTCACGTCGCCAACCTCACGGTTGTCGCTCGCTTAAGAGGCGCAGAGTGTCGGTTGCCTGTGTTTCATACGGAAACACAGCGCAATTATCAGGGGAATTGCCTGGGAAAACTCTCCAGAGAACAATCCTTATACCGGGAAGTACTGCAACCCGCAGCCCGCTAACTGCCTGAAAGATCAATACGTCTTACGCCATTGCTGCGTGGATGATCGGTCAGACAAAATTGGTCATTCCGTCGACATCCTTACAAAACCCGGATTTAACGCGGAAAACGGATTCATTATTCCACTGCTCGCCGGGTTATAGCAAGATGACTTTTACCAATTATCACCCGGTTACTCACAGTTTCTTCACTTCAACGGGGTGATTGGTTTAATAACCACCAAATCGATTGCGCGAAAGGGGAGTGGTCCGGATAAAAGTAAATATAAGCATAGAAAAATGAGTGGCGCTAATGTCTGACGCTATTTAGAATCGCCAACCATGAAAACAGAGACTCCAGCCGTAAAAATGGTTGCCATCGCCGACGACGAGGCGGGGCAACGTATCGATAATTTTTTGCGCACCCAGTTGAAGGGCGTGCCAAAAAGTATGATTTATCGCATCTTGCGTAAGGGCGAGGTGCGGGTGAACAAAAAACGCGTGAAGCCCGAGTATAAGCTCGAGGCGGGCGATGAAGTCCGGATTCCACCGGTACGTGTTGCAGAGCGTGAAGAAGAGGTCGTTTCTCCGAAGCTGCAAAAAGTCGCGGCCCTGAGCGACGTTATCCTTTATGAGGACGACCACATTCTGGTGCTGAATAAACCGTCCGGAACGGCGGTGCACGGGGGGAGCGGCCTGAGCTTCGGCGTGATTGAAGGGTTACGCGCGCTGCGCCCGGAAGCCCGTTTCCTCGAACTGGTTCATCGTCTTGACCGTGATACTTCTGGCGTGCTGCTGGTGGCGAAAAAGCGTTCTGCGCTGCGTTCATTGCATGAACAGCTGCGCGAAAAAGGGATGCAGAAAGATTATCTGGCGCTGGTGCGCGGTCAGTGGCAGTCCCACGTGAAAGTGGTGCAGGCGCCGCTGCTGAAAAATATTCTGCAAAGCGGCGAGCGCATTGTTCGCGTTAATCAGGAAGGGAAACCGTCTGAGACGCGCTTTAAAGTTGAAGAGCGCTACGAATTCGCCACGCTGGTGCGCTGTAGTCCGGTGACGGGGCGTACCCACCAGATTCGCGTCCATACCCAGTTTGCGGGCCATCCGATTGCGTTTGATGACCGCTATGGCGATCGCGAATTTGATAAGCAGCTGGCGGGAACAGGGCTGTCGCGTCTGTTCCTGCACGCGGCAGCGCTGAAATTTACCCATCCTAATACCGGCGAAGTTATCCGTATTGAAGCGCCGCTGGATGAGCAGCTCAAACGCTGTCTGAAAGTTCTGCGCGGCTGATTTTGTGCCGGGTGGCGCTGCGCTTACCCGGCCTACATGTTTTTCTCCCTCTCCCTGTGGGCATCAGGCCGCAACGGTCACATCGTCAGCGGATTACACTCTTCTCGCCTTAACATCTGGCACAGCGCAATCAGCGGCAACCCCACCAGCGTGTTGGGATCGCGGCCATCGAGCTTGTCGAACAACGCAATCCCTAGTCCTTCACTTTTAAAGCTCCCTGCACAGTTTAGCGGACGTTCCCGACGCACATAATCCATAATCTCCTGCTCGCTAAGATGACGGAAGTGCACATCAAACGGCTCGCACTCGGTTTGCAGATGACCGGAAGCCGAATTATAAAGCGCCAGGCCGGTATAAAAGGTCACGATACCGCCTCGCGCACGCAACAGCTGCTGGCAGGCGTTTTCTTCCGTATGCGGTTTGCCGGTGATTTCGCCGTCCAGCACACAAACCTGATCGGAGCCTATAATCAGATGTGCGGGGTAACGTACGGCCAGCGACTGTGCTTTCTCTTTCGCGAGACGGGTCACCAGATGACGCGGTGACTCGCCCGGCTGTGGCGTTTCATCCACCTCCGGCGCAGCGCATTCAAACGGGATCCCGAGCTTTTCCAGCAGCATTCGGCGATAAGGTGAAGTGGAAGCAAGGACGAGATTTGGCATATTTTTATCACCAGATATAGCGTATCGATGCCAGCCATTTTAAACTACAGGCCGCAATGTGTGCGAATAATTGGCAAAAGGCAGCTCTGGTTGCCTTTTTCTTTGACTCTATGACGTTACAAAGTTAATATGCGCGCCCTATGCAAAAGGTAAAATTACCCCTGACTCTTGATCCGGTTCGTACGGCTCAAAAACGCCTCGATTACGAAGGAGTCTATTCTTCCGATCAGGCTGAGCGTATTGCCGAATCTGTAGTCAGTGTGGACAGTGATGTAGAATGCTCCATGTCGTTCGCTATCGACAACCAGCGTCTCGCCGTGTTAACCGGTGATGCAAAGGTGACGGTAACGCTCGAATGTCAGCGTTGCGGGAAACCGTTTGTACAGCATGTTCACACAACGTATTGTTTTAGTCCGGTTCGTTCTGACGAACAGGCTGAAGCACTCCCGGAAGCGTATGAGCCGATTGAGGTTAACGAATTCGGTGAAATCGATCTTCTGGCGCTGGTTGAAGATGAAGTCATCCTCTCCCTGCCAGTCGTTCCGGTGCATGATTCTGAACACTGTGAAGTGTCCGAGGCGGACATGGTCTTTGGGGAACTGCCTGATGAAGCGCAAAAACCAAACCCATTTGCCGTATTAGCCAGCTTAAAGCGTAAGTAATTGAGGAGTAAGGTCCATGGCCGTACAACAGAATAAACCAACCCGTTCCAAACGTGGCATGCGTCGTTCCCATGACGCGCTGACCGCAGTTACCAGCCTGTCTGTAGACAAGACTTCTGGTGAGAAACACCTGCGTCACCACATCACCGCTGACGGTTTCTACCGCGGCCGCAAGGTTATCACTAAGTAATCACGCGTCAGCGTGATTAGGCTTAGTGAGGAACTTCCCCGTGCAAACGGGGAGTTTACCGAACCAGGCTGCGACGATACCTTGACACGTCTAACTCTGGCGTTAGATGTCATGGGGGGAGATTTTGGCCCTACCGTGACAGTGCCTGCAGCATTGCAGGCACTGAATTCTAATTCGCAACTCACACTTCTTTTAGTCGGTAATCCCGACACAATCACGCCATTACTTGCAAAAGCTGACTTTGAACAACGTTCGCGTCTGCAGATTATTCCTGCGCAGTCAGTTATTGCCAGTGATGCCCGGCCATCGCAGGCTATTCGTAATAGCCGCGGCAGCTCTATGCGAATGGCGCTGGAGTTGGTGAAAGAAGGGCGAGCGCAGGCTTGCGTCAGCGCGGGAAATACTGGCGCGCTGATGGGGCTGTCGAAATTATTGCTCAAGCCGATTGAGGGCATTGAGCGTCCGGCGCTGGTGACGGTATTACCGCATCAGCAGAAGGGCAAAACGGTGGTGCTGGATCTGGGCGCTAACGTGGATTGTGATAGTACAATGCTGGCTCAGTTTGCCGTTATGGGGTCGGTGCTGGCTGAAGACGTGGTCGGGATTAACAATCCCCGCGTTGCTTTACTGAATATTGGTGAAGAAGAGACTAAAGGCCTGGACAGTATCCGCGACGCTGCGGAAATACTCAAACAGGTCCCCTCCATCAACTATATTGGTTATCTCGAAGCCAATGAGTTGCTGACGGGCAAAACGGATGTATTAGTGTGTGATGGCTTCACCGGAAACGTGACGTTGAAGACCATGGAAGGGGTCGTACGAATGTTCCTTTCTCTGCTGAAATCGCAGGGAGAAGGTAAAAAAAGGTCCTGGTGGCTGATTTTATTAAAGCGTTGGTTACAAAAAAGCCTGACGCGGCGATTCAGTCACCTCAACCCCGACCAGTATAATGGCGCCTGTCTGTTAGGATTGCGCGGCATCGTGATTAAGAGTCATGGCGCCGCCAATCAGCGAGCATTTACCGTCGCGATTGAACAGGCAGTGCAGGCGGTGCAGCGACAAGTCCCTCAGAGGATTGCCGCTCGCCTGGGATCTGTATTAGCTAAAAGTGACTGAGCGTACATGTATACGAAGATTTTAGGTACCGGCAGCTACCTGCCAAAACAAGTGCGTACCAACGCCGATCTTGAAAAAATGGTAGATACGTCTGACGAGTGGATTGTCACGCGCACAGGTATCCGTGAACGTCGTATCGCCGCGCCAGACGAAACTGTGTCCACCATGGGCTACGAAGCCGCTCAGCGAGCGCTTGAGATGGCTGGCATTGATAAAGAACAGATCGGGCTTATTGTGGTGGCGACAACCTCTGCCACGCATGCCTTCCCAAGCGCAGCGTGCCAGGTGCAGAACATGCTCGGCATCAAAGGCTGCCCGGCATTTGATGTTGCAGCAGCGTGCGCGGGTTTCACCTATGCGCTGAGCATCGCCGATCAGTATGTAAAATCGGGCGCCGTAAAATATGCGCTGGTGATCGGCGCTGATGTGCTGGCGCGTACCTGCGATCCAACCGATCGCGGCACGATCATTATTTTTGGCGATGGCGCGGGCGCGGTGCTGCTGGGGCAGTCCGAAGAGCCGGGCATCATCTCCACGCACTTGCATGCCGATGGCCGCTACGGCGAGCTGTTAACGCTGCCTAACGCCGATCGCGTTAATCCTGATAACTCCATTTACCTCACCATGGCAGGTAATGAAGTATTCAAGGTGGCGGTGACTGAGCTTGCGCATATTGTCGATGAGACGCTGGAAGCCAATAACCTTGAACGCACCGCACTCGACTGGCTGGTGCCGCATCAGGCGAACCTGCGTATCATCAGCGCGACGGCGAAGAAGCTGGGCATGTCTATGGATAACGTTGTGGTGACGCTTGATCGCCACGGCAACACCTCTGCGGCATCGGTACCGTGCGCATTTGACGAAGCGGTACGCGATGGACGAATTAAACGGGGCCAACTGGTCTTGCTTGAGGCCTTTGGTGGCGGGTTCACCTGGGGTTCCGCGCTGGTTCGTTTCTAGGATAAGGATTAAAAAATGACGCAATTTGCTTTTGTGTTCCCGGGACAGGGCTCGCAAACTGTTGGGATGTTGTCTGAAATGGCAGCAAACTATCCGGTTATTGAAGAGACTTTCCGTGAAGCCTCTGACGCGCTGGGTTATGATCTGTGGGCGCTGACCCAACAGGGCCCCGCTGAAGAGCTGAACAAAACCTGGCAGACTCAACCGGCACTGCTGGCAGCCTCCGTCGCATTGTGGCGCGTATGGCAGCAGCAGGGCGGCAAAGCGCCGACGCTGATGGCGGGTCATAGCCTGGGTGAATACTCTGCGCTGGTCTGCGCAGGGGTGATTGCCTTCGCTGACGCGGTACGCCTGGTTGAATTGCGTGGTAAATTCATGCAGGAAGCGGTGCCAGAGGGCACGGGCGGCATGTCTGCCATCATCGGTCTGGATGATGCTTCTATCGCTAAAGCCTGTGAAGAATCTGCTGAAGGTCAGGTCGTTTCTCCGGTAAACTTTAACTCGCCAGGCCAGGTGGTTATCGCGGGTCATAAAGAAGCGGTTGAGCGTGCAGGTGCTGCCTGTAAAGCTGCGGGCGCAAAACGTGCGCTGCCCCTGCCGGTGAGCGTGCCGTCTCACTGCGCGCTGATGAAGCCCGCTGCCGATAAGCTGGCGGTTGAGCTGGAAAAAATGACCTTTAACGCACCGACGATTTCCGTTGTGAATAACGTCGATGTGCAGTGCGAAACCGCGCCGGAGGCTATCCGTAACGCGCTGGTTCGCCAGCTCTACAGCCCGGTTCAGTGGACTAAAACCGTTGAATTTATGGCGTCTCAGGGCGTTGAACATCTGTATGAAGTTGGTCCAGGTAAGGTACTTACCGGTCTGACAAAACGTATTGTAGACACCCTGACTGCCTCGGCGATTAACGAGCCGGAAGCCATGAAAGCGGCACTCTCGCAATAAAAGAGGAATACCATGAGTTTTGAAGGAAAAATTGCCCTGGTGACCGGCGCAAGCCGCGGTATTGGGCGCGCTATTGCTGAAACACTGGTTGCGCGCGGCGCGACGGTGATCGGGACTGCGACCAGTGAGAATGGCGCACAGGCCATCAGCGACTATCTGGGTGCGAACGGTAAAGGTCTGGTACTGAATGTGACTGAACCAGCATCTATCGAATCTGTTCTGGAAAATATTCGCGCAGAGTTTGGCGAAGTGGATATTCTGGTCAATAATGCCGGGATCACTCGCGACAACCTGCTGATGCGAATGAAAGACGACGAGTGGAACGATATTATCGAAACCAACCTGTCATCTGTATTCCGTCTGTCAAAAGCGGTAATGCGCGCTATGATGAAAAAGCGTCATGGTCGTATTATCACTGTAGGTTCTGTGGTTGGTACCATGGGAAATGCTGGTCAGGCTAACTACGCTGCGGCGAAAGCAGGTCTGATCGGTTTCAGTAAGTCGCTGGCGCGTGAAGTCGCGTCCCGCGGAATTACTGTAAACGTTGTTGCTCCGGGCTTTATTGAAACGGACATGACGCGTGCGCTGACTGATGAGCAGCGTGCGGGTACGCTGGCGGCAGTTCCGGCGGGTCGTCTTGGCGACCCTAAAGAAATCGCCAGCGCGGTTGCATTTTTAGCCTCTGACGAAGCGGGTTACATCACTGGTGAAACCCTCCACGTCAACGGCGGGATGTACATGGTTTAATCACGATCGAAAATATTTGCGTTATTTGGGCAAATGGCCTCAAAATAACGTAAAATCGTGGTAAGACCTGCCGGGATTTAGTTGCAAATTTTTCAACATTTTATACACTACGAAAACCATCGCGAAAGCGAGTTTTGATAGGAAATTTAAGAGTATGAGCACTATCGAAGAACGCGTTAAGAAAATTATCGGCGAACAGCTGGGCGTTAAGCAGGAAGAAGTTGTGAACTCCGCTTCCTTTGTTGAAGACCTGGGCGCAGATTCTCTTGACACCGTTGAGCTGGTAATGGCTCTGGAAGAAGAGTTTGATACTGAGATTCCGGACGAAGAAGCTGAGAAAATCACCACCGTTCAGGCTGCCATTGATTACATCAACGGTCACCAGGCGTAAGTGAACATCTCCAGGCGGTCATTCGACCGCCTGAGTTTTATCTTTTGTTGTCCCACGAATCTCTTTTTTTATCCCTCCCTGGAGGACAAGCGTGTCTAAGCGTCGTGTAGTTGTGACCGGACTTGGCATGTTGTCTCCTGTCGGCAATACCGTAGAGTCCACCTGGAAAGCTCTCCTTGCCGGTCAGAGCGGCATCAGCCTAATCGACCATTTCGATACTAGCGCCTATGCAACGAAATTTGCTGGCTTAGTAAAGGATTTTAACTGTGAAGAGATCATCTCGCGCAAAGAACAGCGCAAGATGGATGCCTTCATTCAATATGGAATTGTCGCTGGCGTTCAGGCCATGCAGGATTCTGGCCTTGAGATTACGGAAGAGAACGCGACCCGTATCGGCGCCGCTATCGGCTCCGGGATTGGCGGTCTGGGTCTGATTGAAGAAAACCATACATCCCTGATGAATGGCGGCCCGCGTAAAATCAGCCCGTTCTTCGTTCCGTCTACGATTGTCAACATGGTGGCAGGTCACCTGACCATTATGTTCGGCCTGCGTGGCCCAAGCATCTCAATCGCGACAGCCTGTACGTCTGGCGTGCATAACATCGGCCAGGCCGCGCGTATCATTGCGTACGGCGATGCAGATGCTATGGTTGCGGGCGGCGCTGAAAAAGCCAGTACCCCGCTGGGCGTCGGTGGCTTCGGTGCAGCGCGTGCGCTCTCTACCCGAAACGATAATCCTCAGGCGGCGAGCCGTCCGTGGGATAAAGACCGTGATGGTTTCGTGCTGGGTGACGGTGCAGGCATGATCGTACTGGAAGAGTACGAACACGCGAAAAAACGTGGCGCGAAAATTTATGCTGAAGTTGTTGGCTTTGGCATGAGCAGCGATGCTTATCACATGACGTCTCCTCCAGAGAACGGCGCAGGCGCTGCGCTGGCGATGGAAAACGCCATCCGCGATGCGGGCATTACGCCAGCACAGATTGGCTACGTTAACGCCCATGGGACGTCTACCCCTGCGGGCGATAAAGCAGAAGCGCAGGCTGTTAAGTCTATCTTCGGCGAATCTGCCGGCCGCGTAATGGTAAGCTCCACGAAATCCATGACCGGTCACCTGCTGGGTGCTGCGGGGGCAGTAGAGTCAATCTACTCTATTCTCGCGCTGCGCGATCAGGCTGTACCGCCAACCATCAACCTGGATTATCCGGATGAAGGTTGCGATCTGGACTTCGTTCCTCACGAAGCGCGCCAGGTTAGCGGTATGGAGTATACCCTGTGTAACTCCTTCGGCTTCGGTGGGACTAACGGCTCTCTGATCTTCAAAAAGGTCTGAGTCTGGTTAGTCGCTGACGATAAAAAAGGTCCGCTTGCCGGGCCTTTTTTATTAGGTGAAATCCCCTTGTCCGGCTGCTCACATCCTGCCAGACTGAGCCTCCACGCATAAGGAGCCACCATGTTTTTGATTAATGGCCTTGAGCAAGAAACGCTGCCAGCCAGCGACAGGGCGACCCAGTTTGGCGATGGCTGTTTCACGACTGCGCGTATTCTCGACGGTGGCGTGTGCCTGCTCGGGGCCCATATCCTTCGTTTACAAAAAGCCTGCGAAGCATTACTGATCCCCTTCTCGCAGTGGGACATTCTTGAAAGTGAAATGCGTAGGCTGGCCTCAGATAAAGCAAGCGGCGTCCTGAAAGTCATTATCAGCCGCGGGAGCGGTGGCCGGGGTTATAGCGGATCTGCCTGTCTGCATCCTACGCGGGTCCTTTCCGTTTCAGATTATCCTTCCCATTATGCGCACTGGCGTGAAGAGGGCGTAGCCCTGGCGCTAAGTCCGGTACGTCTGGGGCGAAACCCGATGCTCGCGGGTATAAAGCATCTCAACCGCCTTGAACAGGTGCTTATTCGTACTCATCTTGAGCAGACGGAGGCCGGGGAGGCGCTGGTTCTTGACAGCGAAGGGTACATTACGGAATGCTGTGCGGCTAATTTACTCTGGCGGAAGGGCAGTGACGTGTTCACGCCTTCGCTGGAGCAGGCCGGCGTCAACGGCATTATGCGGCAGTTTTGTCTGCACCAGCTGGCACGCGCAGGCTTTCGCGTTGTCGAAGTCAACGCTAAGGAGGAGGCGCTGCTGACTGCTGATGAAGCCGTTATCTGCAATGCGCTGATGCCCGTTGTCCCCGTTCGCGCTTATGGCCGAAAATGCTGGTCATCCCGCGAGCTGTTCCAGTTTCTGGCCCCGTTATGTGAGCAAACCAGGTAGTCATGAAGAAAATGTTACGCTTTGTCCTCCTTCTTATCGTTGCGTTCGGTATCGCTGGCGGAGCGGGAGTGTGGAAAGTTCGTCAGCTGGCGGAGAGTCAGATCCTGATAAAAGACGAGACGATTTTTACCCTGAAAGCGGGGACCGGGCGGCAGGCGCTTGGTCAGCAGCTGTATGACGACAAAATTATCAATCGCCCACGCGTATTCCAGTGGCTGCTGCGTATTGAACCGGACCTGTCCCATTTCAAGGCCGGCACCTATCGCTTTACCCCTGGCATGACCGTGCGCGAGATGCTGCAACTGCTGGAGAGTGGTAAAGAAGCCCAGTTCCCGCTGCGTTTTGTGGAAGGTATGCGTCTGAGCGATTACCTCAGGCAGCTGCGGGACGCGCCATACATTAAGCATACGCTGAAAGATGACCGCTACCAGACCGTGGCAGACGCCTTAAAATTCGAACATCCCGAGTGGGTGGAAGGCTGGTTCTGGCCCGATACGTGGATGTATACGGCAGGCACGACGGATGTGGCCATTCTGAAGCGCGCGCACAACAAAATGGTCGCGGCGGTAGACGCTGCCTGGAAAGGGCGAGCAGAGGGACTGCCTTATAAAGATCAAAACCAGTTCATGACGATGGCCTCGATCATCGAGAAAGAGACGGCCGTTGCTGCCGAACGTGACCAGGTTGCCTCGGTGTTTATTAACCGTCTGCGCATCGGCATGCGTTTGCAAACCGATCCTACCGTCATCTACGGCATGGGCGAAAACTACAACGGCAGGATTTCCAGAAAAGATCTGGAGACGCCAACGGCGTATAATACCTACGTGATTAGCGGCCTGCCGCCTGGACCGATCGCGACGCCGAGTGAAGCATCGTTGAAGGCCGCCGCGCACCCGGCCAAAACGCCGTATCTCTATTTTGTGGCTGACGGAAAAGGGGGGCATACGTTTAATACCAACCTGGCCAGCCACAATCGCTCCGTTCAGGACTATCTGAAGGCACTTAAGGAAAAAAATGCGCAGTAAATACATTGTCATTGAGGGACTCGAAGGGGCGGGCAAAACAACTGCCCGTAACGTGGTGGTGGATACGCTTACGTCGCTTGGCGTTGCCGACATGGTCTTTACCCGCGAGCCGGGCGGTACGCAGCTGGCGGAAAAACTGCGCAGCCTGGTTCTGGATATCAAATCCGTTGGCGATGAAGTTATTACCGACAAAGCGGAAGTGCTGATGTTCTATGCTGCGCGCGTTCAGCTGGTGGAGACGGTGATCAAACCCGCTCTGGCAGAAGGGAAATGGGTGATTGGCGATCGCCACGATCTCTCAACCCAGGCGTATCAGGGCGGGGGCCGGGGTATCGATCAGGCCATGCTGGCTACGCTTCGCGACGCGGTTCTGGGCGATTTCCGTCCTGACCTGACGCTGTATCTGGACGTAACTCCTGAGGTGGGCCTGAAGCGCGCCCGTGCCCGCGGCGAACTGGACCGCATTGAGCAGGAGTCTTTTGATTTCTTTAACCGCACCCGTGCGCGTTATCTGGAACTGGCCGGGCAGGACAAGACCATTCGTACCATCGATGCGACGCAATCCCTTGAAGACGTTACGCGTGATATTCAGCAGACCGTTACGCAGTGGCTACAGGAGCAGCAGGCATGAAATGGTATCCATGGTTGCGCCCACACTTTGAACAGCTGATCGGCAGCTATCAGGTTGGTCGGGGGCATCATGCGTTACTGATCCAGGCGCTGCCGGGAATGGGTGATGATGCGTTGATTTACGCCATCACCCGCTTTCTGATGTGCCAACAGCCGGAAGGACATAAAAGCTGCGGTAAATGCCGGGGTTGCCAGCTTATGCAGGCGGGCACGCATCCTGACTATTACACCCTCGAACCCGAGAAGGGCAAAAATACGCTCGGTATCGACGCGGTGCGTGAGGTCAATGAGAAACTGTACGAATATGCGCGTCTGGGGGGGGCGAAAGTGGTGTGGCTGAAAGACGCCGCGCTGCTCACGGAAGCCGCAGCCAACGCCCTGTTAAAAACCCTGGAAGAGCCGCCAGAGAATACCTGGTTTTTCCTCTCCTGCCGCGAGCCGGAACGCTTGCTGGCGACGCTGCGCAGTCGCTGCCGTCTTCACCACCTCGCTGTCCCTCAGGAATCCTGGGCGCTCGCCTGGCTTGAGCGAGAAGTGACGGTGTCACAAGATGCGGCGCGCTCGGCGTTGCGCTTGTGCAGCGGTGCGCCTGCGGCTGCGCTGGCCTTATTGCAGCCGGAGGTGTGGTCCCAGCGTGAAACCCTATGTCGTGCGGTTGAATCAGCCCTCGACAGCCATGACTGGCTGAGCGTGCTGCCAGCGCTGAACAGCGATCAGGCTCCGGAACGGCTGCACTGGCTGGCCGCGCTGCTGCTGGATGCGCTCAAAATCCAGCAGGGGGCGACGCTTCTGACTAACCCTGACGTGTGGGCGCTGGTCACCACGCTGGCGAATCGCCTGTCAGGGCAGTCGCTGCACGCTATCCTTCATGATATCTGCCAGAGTCGTGAACAACTTTTGACGGTAACCGGTCTCAATCGCGAGCTTTTACTGACCGACCAGTTACTGCGTATCGAACACTACCTGCAACCAGGCGTCATACCGCCGGTTTCCCACCTCTGAGAGAGACATTATGTTTTTAGTCGACTCACACTGCCATCTCGATGGCCTGGATTATCAGTCCCTGCATAAAAATGTGGACGACGTGCTGGCGAAAGCCGCCGCGCGCGATGTGAAATTTTGCCTGGCCGTGGCGACCACGCTGCCGAGTTACCGCTCCATGCGTGAACTGGTAGGCGAGCGCGATAATGTCGTCTTCTCCTGCGGCGTGCATCCGCTGAATCAGGATGAAGCATACGACGTTGAGGATTTACGCCGTCTTGCCGCAGAAGAGGGCGTAGTGGCGATGGGCGAGACCGGCCTGGACTATTTCTACACCCCGGAAACGAAACCTCGCCAGCAGGAATCCTTCCGCAACCACATCCGTATTGGCCGTGAACTGAATAAGCCTGTTATCGTTCATACCCGCGATGCGCGCGCCGACACGCTGGCGATCCTGCGGGAAGAAAAGGTGACGGATTGCGGTGGCGTACTACACTGTTTCACTGAAGACAGAGAAACGGCGGGTAAGCTGCTTGATTTAGGCTTTTATATCTCGTTCTCGGGGATTGTAACGTTCCGGAATGCTGAGCAACTGCGTGATGCGGCGCGATATGTTCCGCTGGATCGTATTCTGGTGGAAACCGATTCCCCGTACCTGGCACCGGTGCCTCATCGCGGCAAAGAAAATCAGCCAGCGATGACCCGGGATGTCGCTGAGTATATGGCCGTTCTGAAAGGTGTCAGTATTGAAGAGCTGGCTCGCGTGACAACGGAAAACTTCGCTAGTCTGTTCCATATCGACCCCGCCCACCTGCAATCTGTCTGATACGCCTGTTATTTTTAGGCTCGTAATTAATAAGTAAAACGAGTAAAGTTCACCGCCTCATTTGGGGCGGTGATGGCGTTTTTAGACACATCCAGACATGCTTTATGTAAATATCTGCAAGTTTTTTGGCCGTCTTGAACTGAAACGTGATAGCCGTCAAACAAACTCAGAGGGAATTATTTTACTCTGTGTAATAAATAAAGGGCGCTTAGATGTCCTGTCCACGGCGCGGTACTCCCCCCGGGCCAATGCGTGAAAACGTAAAAAAAGCACAAATACTCAGGAGCACTCTCAATTATGTTTAAGAATGCATTTGCTAACCTGCAAAAGGTCGGTAAATCGCTGATGCTGCCAGTATCCGTACTGCCTATCGCAGGTATCCTGCTGGGTGTCGGTTCTGCAAACTTCAGCTGGCTGCCAGCCGTAGTTTCCCACGTGATGGCCGAAGCAGGCGGTTCTGTTTTTGCTAACATGCCGCTGATCTTCGCTATCGGTGTTGCTCTGGGCTTCACCAATAACGACGGTGTATCCGCGCTGGCGTCCGTTGTTGCTTACGGCATCATGGTGAAAACCATGGCTGTGGTTGCGCCGCTGGTACTGCACTTACCTGCTGAAGAGATTGCCGCTAAGCATCTGGCGGACACCGGTGTTCTCGGTGGTATCATCTCCGGTGCGATTGCAGCGTATATGTTTAACCGCTTCTATCGCATCAAGCTGCCTGAGTATCTGGGCTTCTTCGCGGGTAAACGTTTTGTGCCGATCATTTCTGGTCTGGCCGCGATTTTCACCGGTGTGGTTCTGTCTTTCATCTGGCCACCAATCGGTACAGCAATCCAGACCTTCTCTCAGTGGGCGGCTTACCAGAACCCGGTTGTGGCGTTCGGTATCTACGGCTTCATTGAGCGCTGCCTGGTACCATTTGGTCTGCACCACATCTGGAACGTTCCATTCCAGATGCAGATTGGTGAATACACCAACGCAGCAGGCCAGGTGTTCCACGGCGACATCCCACGCTACATGGCGGGTGACCCAACGGCAGGTAAACTGTCTGGTGGCTTCCTGTTCAAAATGTACGGTCTGCCGGCCGCCGCAATTGCGATCTGGCACTCTGCTAAACCAGAGAACCGTGCAAAAGTGGGCGGTATCATGATCTCCGCAGCGCTGACCTCGTTCCTGACCGGTATCACCGAGCCGATCGAGTTCTCCTTCATGTTCGTTGCGCCGATCCTGTACATCATCCACGCGGTACTGGCAGGTCTGGCATTCCCAATCTGTATCCTGCTGGGTATGCGTGACGGTACGTCCTTCTCTCACGGTCTGATCGACTTCATCGTTCTGTCCGGTAACAGCAGCAAGCTGTGGCTGTTCCCAATTGTGGGTGCGGGCTACGCAGTGGTGTACTACACCGTCTTCCGCGTGCTGATCAAAGCACTGGACCTGAAAACGCCGGGTCGTGAAGATGCAACGGAAGACAGCAAAGCCGGTGCGACCAGCGAAATGGCGCCTGCTCTGGTAGCTGCCTTCGGTGGTAAAGAGAACATCACTAACCTGGACGCGTGTATCACTCGTCTGCGTGTGAGCGTTGCCGACGTTGCGAAAGTAGACCAGCCGGGTCTGAAAAAACTGGGCGCAGCGGGCGTCGTTGTTGCAGGTTCTGGTGTTCAGGCAATCTTCGGTACGAAATCCGATAACCTGAAAACCGAAATGGATGAGTACATCCGCAACAACTAAGCTGTGACCTGGGGAGACTAAGGCAGCCGAATGGCTGCCTTTTTTATTACTGCGGCTTGTGGTGCCGGGTGGCGGCGGCACCTTACCGGGCCTACGTGATGGGTAGGCCCGGTAAGCGCAGCGCCACCGGGCTTCTGTCACTCAGAAATCGTAGCTCGCGCTCACCGAGACGTTCAGCGGCGCGCCATACACTACATAAGAGCCGACGTAATCGTAATACTCTTTGTCGAACAGGTTGTTGACGTTAGCCTGCACCGCAAAATCTTTGGTGACCTGATAACGGCTGAACAGGTTCACCAGCCCATAGCTGCCTTGCTCCGCGCGGGAACGTCCTGCCGGGCCGCCTTCCACGTCCGTCCACACTTTGTTCTGCCAGTTTACGCCACCGCCCACGGTCAGTTCCGGCAGCATTGGCAACTGATAGCGGGTGAAGAGCTTCATGGTTGTGCGCGGCTGATCGGAGCTGACGGCGTTGCCATTCTTATCTTCTGCGATGTAACGCGTCGCGCCGAAGGTCAGCTGCCAGTTATCGGTCAGGGCACCATTGAGCTCGAACTCGACCCCTTTGCTGACCACCCCGTCCAGCGATTCATAGATCGACTCACCGCTCGGCATGTAGGTATAGGTGTTGCTGGCGACGTTATCCTGCTCAATGCGGAAAATCGCCAGCGAGGTGGTGAGGCGGGTATTAAACCAGTCCGCCTTCACCCCGGCTTCGTAGCTTTTACCCGTGGTAGGGTCAAGATAACGTCCGCTGGCATCGCGCTTATCCTGCGGCTGGAAGATAGAGGTATAGCTGACGTAGGTCGACCAGTCCTCATTGATGTCATACACCAGGCCGGCGTACGGCGTGACATCATCTTTGGTGCTTTCCAGACGGGTATTCGGCGATCCTGCCGGGTTATAACGAATGTTATATTGGGTGTAGCGCGCGCCCAGGATCAGGTGCAGCGGATCGGCCAGCGAGAAACGAGCCGACGAATAGGCTGAAGACTGGCGAATATCATCCTTGTTGTAGAGTTTCCACGGCGTCCACTGGGGATCGGCGATGTTCCCGTTCCAGTTCTTAAAGTTGCCGACATCAACCATGCCGTATACCGCATCCGGCATGGAGTTGTCGTAATGGTTACGCTGACGGCTGAAGCTGCCGCCGAACATCATTTCGTGCTGACGGCCAAAGAGATCGAAGCCGCCGCGCAGGAAGGCGTCAACCGCATCCTGTTTACGTTCCCCACGGTTCCAGCCGCCGTAACCCACCAGGCCCGCACCGGTCTCTTTATCCGGATAGCCGGACATATACATCAGTTTGGAGTCGAAGTTGGTTTCAGCATGCATGCCGTTGATGTGCGCTTCCCAGCCATTATCGAAACGCTGAGTCAGGTTAGCGAAGATGCGGGTGCTGTCTTTATCTGAATAAGCCCAGTCAGGTGCGACAGTCTGGCTGCGATTGTAGTGGGTCTTACTTCCGTCGCTGTACCAGGTCGGCAGCCCGCCCCAGGTTGGGTCGGCGGTATGGCTTTCCTGATACTCATACCCTACCGAGAGGGTGGTGCTGTCGGTGACATCCGCGTCCATCACACCGTAGAGGAATTTCTTCCGGTAGTGGTAGTTATCCACGAAGCTGTCGTTGTCCTGATAACCGGTAATCAGACGGCCCCGTACCTTACCTGACTCTACCAGCGGCGCCTGGAGATCCAGCACGTAGCGCTGCTTGTCCCAGCTGCCGTAACTGGCGGAGACGTTACCTTTAAATTCCGGGCTGTCCGCGTGCTTACGCACCATATTAACGTACGCCGCCGGGTTGCCCGTGCCGGACATCAGGCCGGTGGCGCCGCGAACCACTTCGATGCGGTCATAAATCGCGGTATCCGCGGCGGTATCACCAAAGTTCCACACTTCACTGATGGAGGTTGGCAGGTCGTCATAGGCGTAGTTGCTGACGAAAAAGCCGCGTGAGTAAAACACGGTACGGTCGCTGTCCTGCACCTGGGCCGTAATGCCCGTGGTATTCGTCAGCACCTGTCCGATGGATTGCAGATTCTGGTCAGCCATACGTTGCTGGCTGATAACGCTGACGGACTGTGGGATGTCGCGGGGAACCAGCAACAGTTTGGTGCCGGTGGTGGTAGTTTTTACGCTGTAATCCTGATCCTGGCTGGCAGAAAGATCCTGTGTGTTGTCAAAACCCCCGTCTACGACGACGGTATCTTCGGTGGTTGAAGCAGCGAAAGCGGCGGTTGGCGTCAATGCCATAGCAATGCAGGCGGCCAGCAACGAAGGTGTTGCGGCAGGCTGATGTTGCCCATCCCTGGTGTGATTAATGAAAGACATCATCAAACCCTTAGTGAATGGTGAAGGTAATTCGCGACAGTCCCGCTAGCACGGGCTGACGTCGTTTTCTATGTTAAAAATGCGCATGAAAATGCAAATGCGAAATATACGCATTGTGATTAACGCTGTAAACAGATGTTTCGGGATGAACTGAAATAAGGTTTCAGAAAAGAAATGTCCTAAAGCGATGCCTCTTCAGCCAGATGGCGGACAATCAGGAAAGAAATCACGGGAGAAGGTTGAAAGGACAGGAGAAACTCGCTCATACTCTTGTCTTGTGTCACGCAGTAAATCAGACAATGTGTGTTAACAACGGACGCACGACGCCAGATTAAACTTAAAAGGAAAAGGTCATGGCTGAAGAAACGATTTTCAGTAAAATTATCCGCCGCGAAATTCCGTCGGATATTGTCTATCAGGATGAACTGGTCACGGCTTTCCGCGACATTTCTCCCCAGGCGCCGACGCACATCCTTATTATTCCCAATATTCTGATCCCGACCGTTAATGACGTTAAAACCGAGCATGAAGTGGCGCTGGGCCGTATGCTTACGGTAGCCGCGAAAATCGCAGAGCAGGAAGGGATTGCTGAAGACGGATACCGTCTGATCATGAACTGTAATCGCCATGGCGGCCAGGAAGTCTATCATATCCATATGCATCTGCTGGGTGGACGTCCAATGGGACCGATGCTGGCACATAAAGGTCTTTAATATGTTAACTGGGCGTATTGCAGCGCTGATCGTGACGCTGGTAATGGTTGGGTGCAGCGCGCGTCCCGCCATCCCGGTCAGTGAAGAACAGACGCTGGTGATGGAGTCCTCAGTGCTTGCTGCGGGCATCACGGCGGAGAAACCTTCGCTGACCATAAGCGAAATCCAGTCTTCAGCCTCCTCTACGCTCTATAACGAAAGGCAAGAGCCAGTGACGGTGCATTATCGCTTCTACTGGTATGACGTGAGAGGTCTTGAGATGCACCCGCTTGAGGCGCCGCGCAGCGTGACTATCCCGGCAAGATCGTCAGTCACGCTCTACGGCAGCGCCAGCTATCTGGGTGCACATAAGGTGAGACTTTATCTTTATTTGTAAGGAGTGAACCTTGATTAAAACAATGAGCCGTTATGCGCTCCTGAGTGCTTTTGCACTCTTTCTGGCGGGTTGTGTGACGCGAACGGAAGAACCAGCACCGGTAGATCAGGCGAAGCCGGGAACGGAACAGCCAACAACGCCAGCGCAGCCTGTTCCAACCGTGCCGTCTGTACCGACCATTCCGGCGCAGCCTGGCCCGATCGAACATCCGGACGACACCGCACAGCCTGCGCCGCGAGTACGCCACTATGACTGGAACGGCGCGATGCAGCCGATGGTGGGCAAAATGTTGCAGGCACAGGGCGTTACGCCCGGCAGCGTGCTGCTGGTGGACAGCGTGAACAACCGTACAAACGGTTCCCTGAATGCGGGAGAAGCGACGGAAACCCTGCGCAACGCGCTGGCAAACAACGGTAAATTTACGCTGGTCTCAGCTCAGCAGCTCGCGGTCGCCAAGCAGCAGCTTGGTCTGTCGCCTCAGGACAGCCTGGGTTCGCGCAGTAAAGCGATTGGTATTGCCCGCAACGTTGGCGCGCAGTATGTCCTTTATTCTAACGCGACAGGCAACGTGAACACGCCGTCGTTGCAGATGCAGTTAATGCTGGTTCAGACCGGCGAAATTATCTGGTCAGGTAAAGGTGCCGTTACGCAACAATAAGCGCACGCGTCATGACGTCCTGACGCGTTATTTCCCTCAGTACCGTGTTATCGCGCCGCAAGCCCCCGCCGGGCTTGGCGGCGCGAGTTGCATTATTGAGCGTGGCGACCATCGGCTGGTTTTACGTCAGCATCACGATGCCGCCGCGCCTGCCTCCCATTTTCGTCGCCAGTTCCGCGCCCTGAAGCGCCTGCCCGCCGACCTTGCGCCACAACCTCATCTCTTTATCAGAGACTGGATGGCGGTGGCGTTTATTGCGGGTGAGATCAAAAGCGAGCTTCCCGATACGCCTGCGCTTGCAGCCATGCTGTATCATCTGCATCGCCAGCCGCGTCTGGGCTGGCGGGTAACGTTACTTCCTTTGCTGGATCACTACTGGCAGCAGGCTGCGCCTGGACGACGCACGCCCTACTGGCTGGCGCAGCTTAAGCGGCTACGCAGAGCGGGAGAGCCGCAGGCGTTACGTCTGGCGCCGCTGCATATGGATGTCCACGCGGGTAATATCGTTCATACCACGGCAGGCGAGAAACTTATCGACTGGGAATATGCCGGAGACGGTGACGTGGCGCTCGAACTCGCTGCGGTCTGGATGCCTGATGAGGCGTCGCGCGAGCAGCTGATAACCGCCTATGCCCGAAACGCCAACATCAATGCGCTCACCCTTGCGCGGCAGGTCGCGCGCTGGCGTCCGTGGGTGTTGATGCTGATGGCGGGATGGTTTGAAATGCGCCTTCAGCAGACAGATGACAAACAATTTATTGCGCTGGCAAATGATGCCTGGCGTCAGTTACAAACGAAAGGATAAGAGAGGTAGGTGTGGGTCCAGTAATGTTGGATGTCGAAGGGTTTGAGCTGGATGCGGAAGAGCGCGAAATTCTGGCGCATCCGCTGGTAGGGGGGCTGATTCTTTTCACCCGCAATTATCATGATCCGGAGCAGTTGCGTGAGCTGGTTCGCCAGATCCGTGCGGCGTCGCGCAATCACCTGGTGGTGGCCGTAGACCAGGAAGGTGGGCGTGTGCAGCGTTTCCGCGAAGGGTTTACCCGTTTACCCGCCGCGCAATCTTTTGCTGCGCTGCTGGGGATCGAAGAGGGCGGTCAACTGGCGCAGGACGCCGGCTGGCTGATGGCCAGCGAGATGATCGCCATGGATATCGACATCAGCTTCGCCCCGGTGCTGGACGTAGGACACATTAGCGCGGCAATTGGTGAGCGTTCGTATCATGACGATCCGCGTATTGCGCTGGCAATGGCGACGCGCTTTATTGACGGTATGCATGCTGCGGGCATGAAAACCACCGGCAAACATTTCCCGGGCCACGGGGCGGTGACGGCGGATTCCCATAAAGAAACCCCGCGCGATCCGCGCCCGGAAGCAGACATTCGCGCTAAAGACATGTCGGTTTTCCGCTCGCTGATCGCTGATAACAAGCTGGATGCCATCATGCCTGCGCACGTCATCTACAGTGAGGTCGATCCGCGTCCGGCCAGCGGCTCTCCGCACTGGCTGAAAACCGTACTGCGTCAGGAATTAGGCTTCAATGGCGTAATTTTCTCTGACGATTTATCCATGGAGGGGGCGGCAATTATGGGTAGCTATGCCGAACGTGGGCAGGCTTCGCTGGATGCGGGTTGCGATATGATCCTCGTCTGCAATAATCGTAAAGGGGCGGTGAGCGTGCTGGATAACCTGTCGCCGATCAATGCTGAACGTGTTACACAATTGTATCATAAAGGTTCATTTAGTCGTCAGGAGCTGATGGACTCGGCGCGCTGGAAAACGGTAAACGCCCGGCTTGAAGCCCTGAACGAGCGCTGGCAGGCACATAAAGCAGCCCTTTAATTCATCCCGGAAGGCGTAGCGTGGTGAGACGATGATCATTTATTTACACGGTTTTGACTCAAACAGTCCTGGTAATCATGAGAAAGTGCTGCAATTGCAGTTTATCGATCCGGATGTCCGGCTGATCAGTTACAGCACACGTCATCCGAAGCATGACATGCAGCATCTGCTTAAAGAAGTGGATAAAATGTTGCAGCTCAATATCGACGATCGCCCGCTGATCTGCGGCGTGGGGTTAGGAGGATACTGGGCAGAGCGCATCGGTTTTTTGTGCGATATCCGTCAGGTCATTTTTAATCCTAACCTCTTTCCGAACGAAAACATGGAAGGCAAAATCGATCGCCCGGAGGAGTACGCCGACATCTCAACTAAATGCGTGAGCAATTTCCGTGAAAAGAACCGCGATCGGTGTCTGGTGATCCTCTCCCGCAACGATGAAGCGCTGAACAGCTCCCGCGCCGCCGAGCTTCTGCACCATTACTACGAAATTGTCTGGGACGAAGAGCAGACCCACAAGTTCAAAAACATTTCCCCGCACTTGCAGCGTATTAAAGCCTTTAAAACGCTGGGCTGATCTCCCTGAACCTGATAAAGGCCCGGTACGTGAAAGCGTACCGGGCCTCTTTTTTGTCAGAGTTGTCTACTTTTAAACCATCAAAACTTGATACATATCAATTTTGGTATGACCAATGCGCCTGACGTGCTATTCTCAATGAATCTGAATGGTTTCAGCGCAGTAACCTGTTGTTAATTAAGGGTTATTTATATAACTTTTAATTAACAATTGGTTAATAATTTGAGGGGGTCACGTTGACTACGCCATTGAAAAAGATAGTGATTGTCGGCGGTGGTGCTGGCGGACTGGAGCTGGCGACACAGCTGGGTAAGAAGCTGGGTCGCGGTAAGAAAGCCAAAATCACGCTGGTGGATCGTAACCACAGTCATCTGTGGAAGCCGTTACTGCACGAAGTGGCGACCGGGTCGCTGGATGAGGGCGTGGATGCGCTGAGCTATCTGGCGCATGCGCGTAACCACCACTTCCAGTTCCAGCTGGGTTCGGTGGTGGATATCAATCGTGAAAACAAAACCATCACGCTGGCTGAGCTGCGTGATGATAAAGGCGAGTTGCTGGTTCCTGAGCGCAAGCTGGCCTATGACACGCTGGTGATGGCCCTGGGCAGTACCTCCAATGATTTCAACACCCCAGGCGTAAAAGAGCACTGCATCTTCCTGGATAACCCGCATCAGGCGCGTCGTTTCCATCAGGAGATGCTTAACCTGTTCCTGAAGTACACCAATAACATGGGTGCTAACGGCAAGGTCAACATTGCTATCGTGGGCGGCGGCGCAACGGGCGTTGAATTATCGGCGGAGTTGCACAATGCGGTCAAACAGCTGCACAGCTACGGCTACAAAGGGCTGACTAACGAAGCGCTGAATGTGACGCTGGTGGAAGCAGGTGAACGTATTCTGCCTGCGCTGCCGCCGCGTATTTCCGGCGCGGCGCACAACGAGCTGACCAAACTGGGCGTGCGCGTGCTGACCCAGACCATGGTGACCAGCGCGGATGAGGGCGGCCTGCATACCAAAGACGGCGAATATATCCAGGCCGACCTGATGGTTTGGGCTGCGGGGATCAAAGCGCCTGATTTCATGAAAGATATCGGTGGGCTGGAGACGAACCGCATTAACCAGCTGGTGACAGAGCCGACGCTGCAAACCACGCGCGATCCGGACATCTTCGCCATTGGCGACTGTGCCTCCTGCGCACGTCCGGAAGGCGGATTTGTACCGCCTCGCGCCCAGGCCGCGCACCAGATGGCAAGCCTCGTGCTGCATAACATCCTGGCGCAGATGAAAGGCAAACCGATGAAAGCCTATGTCTACAAAGACCACGGCTCTCTGGTGTCGCTCTCAAACTTCTCCACCGTGGGCAGCCTGATGGGTAACCTGATGCGCGGCTCCATGATGGTGGAAGGGCGCATCGCCCGCTTCGTGTACATTTCTCTGTACCGTATGCACCAGATTGCGCTGCACGGCTACTTCAAAACCGGCCTGATGATGCTGGTTGGCCGCATCAACCGCGTGATCCGTCCACGCCTGAAGCTGCACTAATTTCTCTCTCCCTCCGGGCCCTCCGGAGGGAATTCTTAGCACATCATGCTGTGCATTTCCCTCCTGACGCTTAAGAGTTCTCTTAAACCCACGTTGTCCCGGTCAACAGCCCTGATTTTGATCCTTTATCTTATTGGCGAAGCGTTTATTGCGCTGCAAAATTGCTACCAATTGCAACAAAGGAGGAAGTCCCGTGAATAAATCAATGTTGGCGGGTATAGGGATTGGCGTCGCAGCTGCGTTAGGTGTGGCTGCCGTTGCCAGTCTGAACGTACTTGATCGTGGCCCGCAGTATGCGCAGGTGGTTTCCGCTACACCGATCAAAGAGACGGTCAAGACGCCTCGTCAGGAGTGCCGTAATGTTTCTGTCACCCACCGTCGTCCGGTTCAGGATGAAAACCGTATCGCTGGCTCCGTGCTGGGCGCGGTTGCTGGTGGGGTGATTGGTCATCAGTTTGGTGGCGGCCGTGGTAAGGATGTCGCGACGGTGGTTGGTGCGCTGGGTGGCGGTTATGCCGGTAACCAGGTACAGGGCGCGATGCAGGAAAATGATACCTACACCACAACGCAGCAGCGCTGTAAAACCGTGTATGACAAGTCTGAAAAAATGTTGGGCTACGACGTAACCTACAAAATTGGCGATCAGCAGGGCAAAATCCGCATGGATAAAGATCCTGGCACGCAGATCCCTCTCGACAGCAACGGTCAGCTGATACTGAATAACAAAGTGTAAAAAAGATGTTCTCTGAACTTAGCTCCTCATGCGCTCAGGCTGAGGAGCTTTTTTTTGCGTCAGAGTTTAAGAAGTTCAGGCCACAGGCGCAGCGTTGTTTGCGTAATCCCCTGCAATTTTTCCAGCGTCGCGCCTTCACGGGCGCTGATGGACATCCCCTGTAAAATACAGCTCAGATACTGGGAAAGCTCCTGCGGACGGCAATGCGCCGGTATTTCGCCGCGCTGCTGACGCTGAGCCAGAAACGTGCTGAGCGTCTCCTCCTGCATCGCATGTCGCGATTTGACCGTGTTGGCAATCTCTTTAGACGATGCCGCGAGGGTCGCGGAGGTGTTGATCATAAAACAGCCCGCAGGCGTGTCCTTGCTGGTATAGCAGGTCGCGATTGCCGTGAAATAATCCTGCAATGCCTGCTCAACCGTTTTTTCTTCGCAGAACAGCTGGGCTTCATGTTTTGCCGCGAAGCGCGCGATGTATCTGTCCAGAACGGCCCGGAATAAGCCTTCTTTGTTGGTGAACTCTGCGTACAGGGTAGGGGCTTTCGCGCCCGTTGCTTCCACGAGATCGGAAAGCGACGTGGCTTCATACCCATGCTGCCAGAAGAGCGTCATGGCCTTATCGAGCGCCGCATCCCTGTCGAACACTTTTGGTCGGCCACGGCTTTTCTTCGCGCAACGCGTGACATCGGTTGTCATGTGCCGTTGGTCCTCTGTTGTTTTGTTGAATAGTCATTATAAAAATAAACGTCTGCAACGACCAGCGGTGATTTCTGAAAAATAATTTAATTTTATCTTTATGAAATATAAGGCAAATGAAATTAATTTAACGACCATTATAAAAATGGGTTGACGTGTGACCTGGATCACATCTATCATTTACCTATCGATCGTTAACTAAATAACTAACGACCACTACATCATCTGCCTAAAGGTATAAAATCATGAAAAACGTTAAAACCCTCATCGCTGCCGCCGTTCTGAGTTCACTCTCTTTCGCAAGCTTCGCTGCTGTTGAAGTGCAATCCACGCCAGCAGACCAGCAGAAAGTCGGTACCATCTCTGCCACTGCCGGGACTAATCTGGGCTCTCTGGAAGATCAGCTGGCACAAAAAGCTGACGAAATGGGTGCGAAATCATTCCGCATCACCTCTGTGACCGGTCCTAACACCCTGCACGGTACCGCTGTTATCTACAAATAAGCGTAACGCAACCCTCCGTTATGCCACTGCAATAAAAAACGCCCTGCTGATGCAGGGCGTTTGTCGTTATTACTGCTTTACATTGATTGCTGAGCAACCTCATGATGCCGCGTGACATCGGTTGGCATCCCCGAGCGCGCTTCCATCGCCCGCTCCATCACCGCGCCATCGGTATTGGCATTCGTTTTAAAGCTCACCATCGAGGCATTCAGATTAATCGGCAGCGTCTGCGGATCGTCATTGATGTTTTTCGATAGCGGCTGGTGGATCTCAACCAGACGGACGCCACCCGGCTCTTCAGACACTTTAATCGGCGTATTAATGATATTCACTTTCGTGCCAGGGGCGATCACGCGGTAGAGCGTTTTGATATCGTCATCGCGCAGGCGAATGCAGCCGGAGCTGACGCGCATCCCGATCCCGAAATCCGCATTCGTTCCGTGCAGAAGATAAACCCCACCGTATGCCGCCAGGCGAATCGCATGGTGCCCCATCGGATTATCCGGGCCAGCAGGCACCACGGCAGGCAGGTCGATACCTTGAGCTTTATAACGGGCGCGAATGTTTGCCGTCGGGGTCCAGGTTGGATTAGCGCGCTTATCAGAGACGGTGGTGACCATGGTAGGCGTGAGCGTATCGCCCCCCAGCTGACCAATACCGATAGGGTAGACGGTCACTTCGTTCTTGCCCGGCGGGTAGTAATACAGACGCAGCTCGGCGAGGTTAATCACAATGCCCTGACGCGGCGCGTCCGGCAGGATGGTTTGCAGCGGAATCGTCAGTACGCTGCCTGCACGGGGCACGTATGGATCTACGCCCGGGTTGGCCTGCAACAGCGCCAGGAACCCGACGTTATATTTTTTGGCAATCGCTTCCAGCGAACCGCCATCGTTTTCAACCACGTGAAAGCGGTTTTCACCTACGACATTGCTGCCGGCAGGCGGAAGAGGCCAGGTATTGGCGCGAGCAGGGAGCGCGACGGCAACCGTCGCGGCCAGCGCAAACAGAGTTAACCAGCGGGTAAAACGCGAAGAAATCATCATTATCATAATCCATACAAATGATAAGGTTATTGTTTTATAAGGCGTTAATGATAATTATGGCGAATGTATAGTCGGGAAGTTCGGGCGAAGTGCAAAGAGTTTGTAAATTGTCCCCCCGCCAGCCGGGCGCTGGCGGGGGATACCGTTATGCGATGGCGTTCTCTTCCAGCTGACGCATAAAGTTACGCACCCAGTCCATGCGGGTTTTACGTTCCGTCAGATCCTGAGTGAATTTCAGACGCGTCGGGCCATCAAGACGGAAATGCTGCGGCTGTTTTTGCAGGAGGCCAATCAGCCACATCGGATCGACGTGGTTCTTCTCGGCAAACTCAATGACGCCGCCTTTCTCATTGCCTTCAAGCTTGCGAATGCCCAGCTTCTGCGCCTGCTGACGCAGGCGGGCAATATCCAGCAGGTTGCGCGCCGCATCGGGCAATATCCCAAAACGGTCAATCAGTTCGACTTTGATCTCTTCCAGCTCGCCTTCGCTTTTCGCGCTGGCAATGCGTTTGTAGAACGACAGACGGGTATTCACGTCAGGAATAAAATCATCCGGCAGCAGAGAAGGCATGCGCAGTTCCACTTCGGTCTGCTGGCTGGTGAGATCTTCCAGAGACGGTTCACGTCCGGCTTTAAGCGCATCGACGGCATTTTCCAGCAGCTCCATATACAGCGAGAAACCGATGGTTTCCATGGAGCCGCTCTGGTCTTCACCCAGCAGCTCACCGGCGCCGCGGATCTCCAGGTCGTGGGTCGCCAGCGCAAAGCCAGCGCCCAGATCTTCCAGCGAGGCGATAGCTTCCAGACGCTTTTGCGCGTCGGTGGTCATCGCCTTCGGATGCGGCGTCAGCAGCCAGGCGTAGGCCTGATGGTGCGAGCGCCCGACGCGCCCGCGCAGCTGGTGCAGCTGGGCCAGGCCGAAGTGATCCGCACGTTCGATAATGATGGTGTTCGCCGTTGGAATGTCGATCCCGGTCTCAATGATGGTGGTACACACCAGCACGTTGAAACGCTGGTGGTGGAAATCGTTCATCACCCGCTCCAGCTCGCGCTCGCGCATCTGGCCGTGACCAATGGCGATGCGCGCTTCCGGTACCAGCTCTGCCAACCTGTCGGCGGCTTTCTGAATATTTTCAACGTCGTTATACAGGTAATACACCTGGCCGCCGCGCAGCACTTCGCGCAGGATCGCCTCGCGCACCACCAGATTGTCGTACTCGCGAACAAAGGTTTTCACCGCCAGACGGCGCGCCGGTGGGGTGGCGATTATCGACAGATCGCGCATGCCGCTCATCGCCATGTTCAGGGTGCGCGGGATCGGCGTTGCGGTCAGGGTCAGAATGTCGACGTCGGCGCGCATCGCTTTGATGCGCTCTTTATGGCGCACCCCGAAGCGGTGCTCTTCATCCACGATCAGCAGCCCCAGATCTTTCCACTTCACGTCGCTTTGCAGCAGCTTGTGAGTGCCGATCAGAATATCAATTTTGCCTTCGCTTGCCTGTTCCAGGATTTGCGTCTGCTCTTTGGCGCTGCGAAAACGCGACAGCATCTCAATGCGCACCGGCCAGTTGGCGAAGCGGTCGCGGAAGTTGTCGAAGTGCTGCTGGGCGAGGAGGGTAGTCGGCACCAGCACCGCCACCTGCTTGTTGTTTTCCACCGCCAGGAAGGCGGCACGCATCGCCACTTCGGTTTTGCCGAAGCCCACGTCACCGCAGACCAAGCGGTCCATGGCCAGCGGCTGGCACATGTCGCTCAGCACGGCGTTAATGGCCTGGGCCTGATCCGGCGTAGTTTCAAACGGGAAGCTGTCGCAGAACAGCTGATACTGCTCTTTATCATGCTTAAACGCATAGCCCTCTTTGGCCGCACGCTGGGCGTAAATATCCAGCAGCTCGGCGGCCACGTCGCGCACTTTTTCCGCTGCCTTCTGGCGCGCACGCGCCCAGGCATCGCCGCCCAGCTTATGCAGCGGCGCGTTGTCTTCCGCGCCCCCGGCGTAGCGACTGATCAGGTGCAGGGACGACACCGGCACGTACAGTTTGGCGTCGTTGGCGTAGGTCAGCATCAGGTATTCACCTTTGATGCCGCCTGCTTCGAGGGTGGTCATCCCCTGATAGCGACCCACCCCGTGTTCCAGGTGAACGATCGGCTGACCGGGGTGCAGTTCGGCCAGGTTACGGATCAGGGTGTCCGGGTTGATGGTGCGACGGCTGTCCTGACGACGGCGCGCGACGCGCTCGCCCAGCAGGTCGCTTTCACAAATCAACGCCAGGTTATTGAGCGTATCAATGAATCCGTGCTCGGCGGCGCCGATCATCAGGTAACGGCCATTTCCGGTCGCTTCGCTCAGGCGAAGAATGCGCTTCGGCGCAACTTTGATCCGTCCCAGCAGTTCGCCCAGCGCTTCACGGCGACCCTCACTTTCAACGGAGAAGACCACCGGCCCGGTGAAGGACTCAAGAAACTTGCGCAGATTATCAAGCGGGGATTTCTGCTGCGCCTGAACGGCCAGGTCAGGCAGCGTCCGGAACGCGAGATTGGTGTTCGCCGCCTTCTCGGCAAGCGCGTCGGTTTTGAGCTGCATGCGCGGCCAGCGTTTCAGCTCGGCGTTCAGCTCGTCGGTACGTAGCCACAGCATTTCCGGCGGCAGCAGCGGACGCATCGGGTCAACGCCCCGGTTTTCAAAGCGGGCGCGCGTTTCGCTTTCAAAGCGGCTGGCACTGGCGTCGATATCCCCGGTGTTAACAATCAGCGTATTCGCCGGGAAGTAGCTGAACAGCGCCGGCAGCGGTTCGTTAAAGAACAGGGGCTGCCAGTACTCGATCCCGGCCGGAAGGGTGCCCTTGCTGACTTGCTGGTAGATATGTTCGGCATCGCGCTTCACGTCGAACCTGTCGCGCCACTGGCTGCGGAACAGCTCGATGGCGGTTTTATCCGTCGGAAACTCATGGGCGGGCAGTAGGTTAATGGAGTCCACTTCCTCCAGCGTGCGCTGGGTGTCAGCGTCGAACACGCGCAGGCTGTCGATCTCATCATCAAAGAAATCCAGACGATATGGCCGATCGCTGCCCATCGGATAGAGATCCAGCAGCGCACCGCGCGTCGCGTATTCGCCGTGCTCCATCACCTGGTCGACATGTCGATAGCCGGCTCCGTCCAGCTGCACGCGCAGGGCATCGCGCGACAGGCGCTGGCCTTTTTTCATCACCAGCGCATGGCCGTGCAAATAGCTGTGCGGACAGACGCGCTGCATCAGGGTATTCACCGGCACAATCAGCACGCCGCGCTGCATGGTGGGAAGCTGATACAGCGTCGACAGGCGCGAAGAGATGATCTCCTGGTGCGGAGAAAAACTGTCGTAGGGAAGCGTTTCCCAGTCGGCCAGGCTGAATACCAGACTGTCGGTGAACTGACGAATTTCGTCGTGCAGGCGCAGAGCGTTTTGCATGTCCGGGGCAACCAGCACCACCGGCCCTGGATGCCGCTCAGCAATTTCCGCCACCAGGGTGGCGCAGGCCGCGCCCGTGAGTTCGCCCAGCTGGCGCTGGTCGCCCGCTTTGACAGGCAAGGAGTAACGATAGTGTTCAGGCATGGCTATGTCAGAGTCTCTTGGGGATATACCAACAGTATTGGGGCATATCACTGATACGCAATGTCTTTATTATCCTCGATCGTTTTACATAAGCAAATCGTAACCGCACAAGAGGGAAAGTGCCCCCGGATGGGTAGAGGGTTCCTCAGTAATTTGAAAGCAGAAGCAATAACGTTGTCTTCAGACTAACTGAGGGCTTTCAGCGATGCCCTGGTCCGGCTGTAAATCGCTGAGGCGTTTCCTGAAGGCCGGGGCGAGGCGCAGGGATGCGCCGAGAGGGCGTGGCCTGCATGGATGCAGGCTCATGCCCGACCCGATAGCCGGAAGGAATAAGCCGAGGGTATCGCGAAGCGACGATTTACCGGGTTGCCAGGGTGGTGGCGACTGAGCCACCCTGGCACGTTCACCGCTCGTGCGGTTATAGAATAGCAAGGAATATAAGGTGAACGGAACGAGCACCACAGCTGTATGTTCACCCTCACCCCAGCCCTCTCCCATAGGGAGAGGGAGCCGTCTGTGCAGGCCTTATTTTGTAGTCCGCATGGGACAGGGTTAGTTAGCGGGTCGTGGGCACGGGCGAAAGCCGCGCGGGAGGGGAGAAGAAAAGATCGCCAAAGAGGGCGGTCGAGAGCTTACGTGCCCCCAGCCCAACCAGCGTGCAGACGAGCAGGCTGATAAATGGATAAACCAGAATCAGCGTTAACTCCGCCCAGATCGGCCAGTACGCCGCATTCATTTCGCGGATCAGGAGCAGGCTAAATGCCTCGATTAAAATGCGGTGGGTGGTATATATCGCGATGGTGTTTGAACCGATGACGTTCAGCAGATTATTGGGATGAACGGCATAACGCTGCTCGAAGCTGTAAAAGAGCTTCATGATAACCATGATTGACAGCAGAGAGAGCGGCAGAGGGACGTTAGCGAACCACAGCACCACCGACACCGCACCAGAGGCGATGAGGATCAGCCAGCTGCGGCGCAAATTCATCCCTTTCATCCACGCCATCAACTGCGCGCCGTACCATGCGCCGAGACTGTAGTAGACCATGTTGCGCACCACGCTGTTCATTCCCCACCACGGTAACGGCAGGAAGTTGATGGCGATGCTTGCCAGCGCCAGAAGCCCCAGCATCGGCAGTTTCCAGCGGCTCAGCAGCTTACAGAGCGTAAAGTAGACCACTAAGGCGTACAAATACCATAGGCTGGTGCTGGCCGTGAGCATTCCCCGTACAAACCCTGAAACGGAATCGGCGTAGGCCGCATTGGATGCTGTCGCCAGCTCTCGCTCGGGGGCGAGCCAGGCATTCAGATGAGTCAGCGCCTGCCATTGCAGGACGCCCCACAGGGCCAAAACCCAGACAATGCTCCAGATCCGCTTGTCGAGACTGGTGCGCCAGTTCACCTCGTCAATATATCGACGGATCAAATAGCCGGAGATAAAGAAAAACACCGGCATACGGAACGGGGCAAGGTAAAGATTAAAGTAGACCCAGCATTTGGCGAGCAGGCCCGATAACGGATGCTGTAGCCCGTCCAGGTGAGGATAAAAGGTGATCACCGAGTGGTAAATCACCACCAGGCAGATGCACAGACCTTTTATCTGGTTAATCCATAATGCTTTTTGTTTCATTGTGCGTGACGACCTTGTTGCCATAAACGAAAGGACGATTGTTGTAAAATGAAACCCTGATGTAACGGGTAACAGTCTGTATCAGGACGATTTTCGGAAAAGGTGGAGGCTGTCTGGCGGAAGTTCAGTCAGTAGCATGATGATTTATCTGAATTTTTCGGAAAAATGATTACCGAATCTTACGGTTTCAGTCATTTACGCTTAGCGGATTCGCTTATATACTCGTGGGTCTGCTATCAGCAAACAGACGGATTTCATGTATCAACCTGTCGCACTCTTTATAGGCTTACGTTACATGCGTGGGCGCGCCGCGGACCGCTTCGGTCGCTTTGTCTCCTGGCTTTCGACTATTGGCATTACGCTTGGCGTGATGGCACTGGTGACGGTGCTTTCCGTCATGAACGGCTTCGAGCGCGAGCTGCAAAACAATATCCTGGGGCTGATGCCGCAGGCCGTTCTCTCTTCCACTCAGGGTTCCGTTAATCCGCAACAGCTGCCGGAAAGCGCGGTGAAGTTACAGGGTGTCACGCGCGTTGCGCCGCTCACGACGGGCGATGTGGTGCTGCAAAGCGCCCGTAGCGTGGCGGTCGGGGTGATGCTGGGTATCGATCCGGCGCAAAAAGATCCGCTGACGCCGTTCCTGGTCAATGTGAAACAAACCGACCTGGAAGCGGGTAAATACAACGTCATCCTCGGCGAGCAGCTTGCCGGGCAGCTCGGGGTCAACCGTGGCGATCAGCTGCGTGTGATGGTGCCGTCAGCCAGTCAGTTTACGCCGATGGGGCGTCTGCCAAGCCAGCGCCTGTTCAACGTGATTGGCACGTTTGCGGCGAACAGCGAAGTCGATGGTTACCAGATGCTGGTTAACATTCAGGACGCCTCGCGTCTGATGCGCTACCCGGCGGGAAATATCACCGGCTGGCGTCTGTGGCTTGATGCGCCACTGAAGGTGGATACCCTTAGCCAGCAGACGCTACCGGAAGGGACGAAATGGCAGGACTGGCGCGACCGGAAGGGCGAACTGTTCCAGGCCGTGCGCATGGAGAAAAACATGATGGGGCTGCTGCTGAGCCTGATCGTGGCCGTTGCCGCGTTTAATATCATCACCTCGCTCGGGCTGATGGTGATGGAGAAGCAAGGCGAAGTCGCCATTCTGCAAACTCAGGGGGTGACTCCGCGCCAGATCATGGCGGTATTTATGGTCCAGGGCGCCAGCGCTGGCATCATCGGCGCGCTGCTCGGCGCGGCGCTGGGGGCGCTGCTCGCCAGCCAGCTCAACAATCTCATGCCGATTATCGGCGCGCTGCTTGATGGCGCGGCGCTGCCGGTGGCAATCGAGCCGCTCCAGGTGGTCGGTATTGCGCTGGCCGCGATGGCCATTGCGCTGCTTTCTACGCTTTATCCTTCCTGGCGGGCTGCCGCCACTCAACCCGCTGAGGCTTTACGTTATGAATAAGATCCTGTTGCAGTGCGACAACCTGTCCAAACGCTATCAGGAAGGCACTGTGCAGACCGACGTGTTGCACAATGTGAGTTTTAGCGTGGGCGAAGGCGAGATGATGGCGATTGTCGGTAGCTCTGGCTCCGGTAAAAGTACGTTGCTGCACCTGCTTGGCGGGCTGGACACGCCAACCGAAGGCGATGTGATCTTCTCCGGGCAGCCGCTGAGTAAAATGTCGTCTACGGCGAAAGCCGAGCTGCGTAACCGCGAGCTGGGCTTTATCTATCAGTTCCACCATCTGCTGCCGGACTTTACGGCGCTGGAAAACGTCGCTATGCCGCTGCTGATTGGTAAAAAGAAACCCGCGGAAATTAATGCCCGCGCCAGCGACATGCTAAAAGCGGTAGGGCTGGGTCATCGCGGGAATCACCGTCCGTCTGAGCTTTCCGGCGGTGAGCGTCAGCGTGTGGCCATCGCCCGTGCGCTGGTCAACAACCCGCGCCTGGTGCTGGCGGATGAACCGACAGGTAACCTCGATGCGCGTAACGCAGACAGCATTTTCCAGCTTCTCGGCGAACTGAACGCCGCGCAGGGAACCGCGTTTCTGGTGGTCACCCACGATTTACAACTGGCTAAGCGGATGGGGCGTCAGCTGGAAATGCGCGACGGTCGTCTGAATGCTGAACTGACGCTGATGGGAGCGGAGTAATGGCTTCACCGTTATCGTTACTCATCGGGTTACGCTTTAGCCGCGGTCGTCGCCGGAGCGGGATGGTATCCCTTATCTCCGTGATCTCCACCATCGGTATCGCCCTGGGCGTGGCGGTGTTGATCGTGGGCTTAAGCGCCATGAACGGCTTTGAGCGTGAACTGAATAACCGCATTCTGGCCGTTGTCCCCCACGGTGAAATCGAGCCGGTTAACCAGCCGTGGTCCAGCTGGCGTGATGCCCTTAACAAAGTGGAAAAGGTGCCCGGCATTGCGGCGGCTGCACCTTACATCAACTTTACCGGGCTGGTAGAGAGCGGGGTAAACCTGCGCGCCATTCAGGTGAAAGGGGTAAATCCTCGTCAGGAAGAGCGTCTGAGCGCGCTGCCGCGCTATGTGCAAAATGGCGCATGGGCAAACTTTAAGGCTGGCGAGCAGCAGATCATCATGGGCAAAGGCGTTGCCGATGCGCTGAAGGTGAAGCAGGGCGACTGGGTCTCGATCATGATCCCGAACGCCAGCGCTGATCACAAATTGCAGCAGCCTAAGCGCGTACGTCTGCACGTCACCGGTATTTTGCAGCTGAGCGGCCAGCTCGACCACAGCTTCGCGATGGTGCCGCTGGAAGATGCGCGCCAGTATCTGGATATGAGCGACAGCGTGACGGGCATTGCCATTAAGGTTAACGACGTCTTCAACGCCAATAAACTGGTGCGTGACGCTGGCAGCGTGACCAATAACTATGTCTACATCAAAAGCTGGATCGGCACTTACGGGTATATGTACCGTGATATCCAGATGATCCGCGCGATTATGTATCTGGCGATGGTGCTGGTGATTGGGGTGGCGTGTTTTAATATCGTCTCGACGCTGGTCATGGCCGTTAAGGATAAGAGCGGCGACATCGCCGTGCTGCGTACCTTAGGGGCGAAAGACGGTCTTATTCGCGCCATCTTCGTCTGGTACGGTTTGCTGGCGGGGCTGTTTGGCAGCCTCTGCGGCGTGGCGATCGGCGTGGTGGTTTCCCTTCAGCTGACGCCGATTATCAACGGAATTGAAGCGCTTATTGGCCATCAGTTCCTGTCAGGCGATATCTATTTTATTGACTTCCTGCCGTCTGAACTGCACTGGCTGGACGTTATTTATGTGCTGGTTACAGCACTTTTACTGAGTCTGCTGGCAAGCTGGTATCCGGCGCGTCGCGCAAGCCGAATTGATCCGGCGAGGGTATTAAGTGGCCAGTAATTTCGTCATGGTTTAGCGGTCTTTTGGCCGCTGAATCAAACAGAGGAATGCATCATGTATTACGGATTTGATATTGGCGGCACCAAGATTGCGCTCGGCGTGTTCGATAAAGACCTTAAGCTACAATGGGAAACCCGCGTACCCACGCCGCGCGAAAGCTACGATGAATTTTTAACCGCCATTGCCGCGCTGGTGGCGCAAGCGGATGAACGCTTTGGCGTCAAAGGCAGCGTCGGCATTGGTATTCCGGGTATGCCCGAAACCGACGATGGCACGCTGTATGCCGCCAACGTTCCTGCTGCCAGCGGCAAACCGCTGCGTGCCGATCTTTCTGCTCTCCTTGAGCGCGACGTGCGCTTAGACAACGATGCCAACTGTTTTGCTCTCTCAGAGGCCTGGGACGACGAGTTTCGTCGCTATCCGCTGGTGATGGGGCTGATCCTCGGAACCGGCGTGGGGGGCGGGATAGTCATTAACGGTAAACCCATTACCGGGCGCAGCTACATTACCGGCGAATTTGGTCATATCCGTCTGCCGGTGGATGCGTTGGATGTTGTCGGACGTGATTTCCCGTTGATCCGCTGCGGTTGTGGTCAGCAAGGTTGTATTGAGAGTTACCTTTCAGGCCGTGGGTTTGCATGGCTTTATGAACACTTCTATCATCAGAAACATGACGCCCCCGAAATCATTACCCTGTGGGAACAAGGGGATGCGCAGGCGCGAGAGCACGTTGAACGCTATCTCGACCTGCTGGCCGTGTGCCTGGGGAATATCCTGACCATCGTCGACCCGGATCTGCTGGTGATCGGGGGAGGGCTGTCAAATTTCACTGCGATTACGGAACAGTTGTCCGGGCGTCTGCCCCGACATTTATTGCCGGTCGCCCGCGTGCCGCGCATTGAACGCGCGCGACACGGGGACGCAGGAGGCATGCGCGGAGCCGCATTCCTTCATCTCACCGATTAGTTTACGAGGTTATTATGCTGTCGCGTCGCCAGGGTCGACTCAGCCGTTTTCGCAAAAATAAACGCCGCTTACGTGAACGCCTGCGTCAGCGGATCTTTTTCAGAGACAGGATGATGCCAGAAGCGATGGATAAACCCAGAGTGGTGGTGTTGACCGGGGCGGGGATCTCCGCCGAATCCGGTATTCAGACCTTCCGCGCGGCGGACGGACTGTGGGAAGAACACCGAGTTGAAGATGTGGCGACGCCGGAAGGTTTCGCCCGCGACCCGGCGCTGGTGCAGGCGTTCTACAACGCCCGCCGTCGCCAGCTTCAGCAGCCGGAGATTGCGCCGAATGCGGCGCACCTGGCGCTGGCAAAGCTGGAGGAAGCGCTGGGGGATCGTTTTCTGCTGGTCACGCAGAACATCGACAATCTTCACGAAAGGGCCGGAAACCACAACATCATTCACATGCACGGCGAACTGCTCAAGGTGCGGTGCGCATGGAGTGGTCAGGTGCTGGACTGGAAAGAGGACGTGCTGGACGAAGACCGCTGCCACTGCTGTCAGTTCCCTTCGCGTCTGCGTCCGCATGTGGTCTGGTTTGGCGAAATGCCGCTGGGAATGGATGAGATCTACAGCGCCCTGGCTATGGCGGACGTCTTTATCGCCATTGGTACCTCAGGACATGTCTATCCGGCGGCAGGATTTGTTCACGAAGCGCGACTGCAAGGTGCCCATGCGGTGGAGCTTAATCTGGAGCCAAGCCAGGTCGGGAGCGAGTTTGAAGAGAAACATTACGGTCTGGCGAGCGAGGTGGTGCCAGCCTTTGTGGATAAACTCCTCAAGGGGCTGTAAGAGTAACGGGCGACATTGCGTCGCCCGTTATGCATTAACGGCCTGCTTTTAGCTTCTGATAATACTCTTCATACAGGCGGCTCGCGTCACCGACGTCGTTCTGCCATTCCCCTTTGCTGATGGTTTCAGCGTCCGGATAAAGCGATTTATCATTTGCCACTTCAGGGCTTAACAGCTTCCGCGCGGCCAGGTTTGGCGTCGGGTAGCCGATGGTTTCCGCCACCTCTTTTGCCACATCCGGGCGCAGCAGGAAATTAATCAGCTTCAGGGCACCCTCGACGTTTTTCGCATTCGCCGGGATCGCGAGGCTGTCCATCCAGAAGATGCCGCCCTCCTTCGGCCAGACCACCTCCAGCGGCGTCCCGGCCTGACGCGCCACAAACGCAGAGCCGTTCCAGACCATACCCAGATTCACTTCACCTTCCATATACGGGTTAGCCGGGTTATCCGAGTTGAACGCCGCCACGTTTGGCATCAGCTTTTTCAGTTCGTTATACGCCGCTTCGATCTCTTTCGGATCGGTGGTGTTACCGGAATAGCCGAGTTTACGCAGCGCAACCTGGAACACTTCGCGCGCATCGTCGGTTAACAGCAGGCTGCTTTTGTATTCCGGCTTCCACAGGTCAGCCCAGGATGAAACCGTTTTTGGATCAATGGCATCGCTGTTGACGCCAATTGCCGTCGCGCCCCAGATGTACGGAATGGAGTAGTCGTTGTTCGGGTCGAACGGCTTGTTTAGCATCTCAGGATCGAGGTTTGAAAAATTGGTTAGCTTCGTTTTGTCGATCTTCTGGATCATGCCTTCTTTGCGCATCTTGTCGACGAAATAGGTCGACGGCACCACCAGGTCATACGCGCCATCTTTATAGGTTTTGAGCTTGGCGTACATGGTTTCATTCGACTCGTAGGTCGAATAGATCACCTTGATGCCCGTCTCTTTGGTGAACTGCTCCAGCAGGCCCGGCGGCACATACTCGGTCCAGTTGTAGAAATAGAGCGTTTTGCTGTCATCAGCATGCGCGGCGCCCATTCCGAGCACCAGTGCCGCAGCGGCAAGCATTTTTTTCATTTCTGTGTCCCCTGAGATTTTGTTTTATCACGAGCAATAACCTGGCTGGCAATTACCAGAACCAGCGATAACACCAACAGAATAGTCGCCAGCGCGTTCACTTCGGGTGAAACACCGACTTTAACCATTGAGTAGATCTTCAACGGCAGAATTTCATAGCTCGGCCCGGTGACGAAGGAGGACACGACCACGTCGTCCATCGACAGGGTAAAGCTGAGCAGCCATCCTGCTGCCACGGCGGGCATCGCCAGCGGCAGAATGATTTTGCGCAGAATGGTCATCTCGCTCGCACCCAGATCTTTCGCCGCTTCCAGCATGCGTACGTCGAACCCTTTCAGACGCGCGTAGACGGTTACCACCACAAACGGCAGACAGAAGGTGATATGCGAGAACAGCAGCGACCAGAAACCGAGCTGGATGCCCAGCAGCATAAACAGCACCAGCAGTGAAATGGCCATCACGATATCCGGGGACATCATCACCACAAACAGCATGCCACTGACGAACGGCTTACCGCGAAAACGGTAGCGGTACAGCGCCACGGCGGTCAGTGAGCCAATCAGCGTCGCGAAGGTGGCAGAAAATACCGCCATCGTCAGCGAGTGCTGAGCGGCCTGTAGCAGGCTGTCATTGTTCATCAGCAGGCCATACCATTTGGTGGTAAACCCTTGCCAGTTGATCCCAAAGCGTGAGCTGTTAAAGGAGTTCACGATCAAAATGATTATCGGAATATAGAGATACGCATAAATGGCGGTCATAAAACCGCCGCGAAGCAGTCGACCGATCATTCCAGCTCCACCTTCTTATTCAGCAGGCGTGATGCACGCCAGTAAACCAGCAGCATCAGTCCCATCACCACCGTCAGCGTTATGCTGGTGGCCGAGCCGAACGGCCAGTCGCGGATATTCAGGAACTGGCTCTTAATCACGTTACCGATCAGCAGGTTTTTCGCCCCGCCCATCAGGTCCGATACGTAGAACAGGCCCATCGCAGGCAGCATGACCAGCAGACAGCCGGCGATAATACCCGGCATGGTCAGCGGAATAATGATGCGGACAAAGGTTTGTAACTTACTGGCACCCAGGTCTTTCGCCGCTTCCAGCAGCGGTTTATCGAGCTTTTCAATGCTGGAGTAGAGCGGCATCACCATAAACGGCAGCAGGATATAGACCAGGCCGACAATTACCGCGCCCGGGGTGAACATGATGCGGATCGGCGTCTCGATCACCCCCAGCCACAGCAGGAACTCGTTCAGATAACCTTTGGTGCTGAGAAAGATTTTCAGCCCGTAGATGCGGATTAACGAGTTGGTCCAGAAGGGTACAATCAGTAAAAACAGCAGCAGCGGCCGCACTTTTTGCGGCAGGCGGGCCAGGAACCAGGCGAATGGATACCCCAGCACCAGACAGGCGAGGGTAGCAATCAGCGCCATATTGAGCGAGTGCAGCAGCACGTCAAAATAGAGCGGATCGAGCAGGCGTGCGTAGTTGTCCAGCGTAAAGACCATCGCCACGAAGTTCGCGTCGTCGCGGGTCAGGAAGCTGGTTACGATGATCATCAGGTTGGGTAGAAAGACAAACAACACAAGCCAACCGACGATCGTGGCAATCACCACATTCTGGAACTTACTTGTGTTCTTCATCAGCCAGTACAACCTCCCAGCTTTCTACCCAGTTGATGACCATTTTCTGATCCAGCGAGTGGTCGAAGTCCGGATCGTCCTCGTTAAAGAACTCGCTGACCATCACCATTTTGCCGTTTTCCAGTTCCACAACGGATTCGAGGGTCATCCCTTTGTAGTTGCGTTCGCGAACGTAACCGATCAGACCTTCGACGTCAGCCGTGTCGTGGATCTCATCAACGCGGAGATCTTCCGGGCGCAGCAGGACGTTGAGCTTTTGCCCCTTCTCGACGGCAAAGTTGACGGTAATATTGCATTCGCGGCCTTCCACGTTCGCGCGAACGCGCTGCTCGTCCAGACGCTCAATCACCGTGGCGTTGAAAATATTGATTTCGCCTATAAAGCTGGCGACGAACAGGTTTTTCGGCTCTTCGTAAATTTCACGCGGGGTGCCATCCTGCTCAATCTTGCCGTCGCGCATCACCACGATACGGTCTGACATGGTCAGGGCTTCTTCCTGATCGTGCGTAACAAACACGAACGTGATGCCGAGCTTACGCTGAAGCGCTTTCAGCTCGTTCTGCATCTGCTTGCGCAGCTTGTAGTCCAGCGCGGAGAGGGATTCATCCAGCAGGAGCAGGCGAGGTTTGTTGACCACGGCGCGGGCAATGGCCACACGCTGCTGCTGACCACCGGAAAGTTGATGCGGCTTGCGCTGGGCGAACGCCTCCAGCTGTACCATGCGCAGGGCTTCGGTAACCCGAGGTGGGATCTCGCTGGCCGGTGTTTTTTGCATCCGCAGGCCAAACGCCACGTTCTCAAACACGGTCATGTGCGGGAACAGGGCATAGCTCTGAAAGACGGTATTGACGTGGCGATCTTCGGCTGGAACCTGGGTTATGTCCTGGTTCTCAAGATGGATATGGCCGTTATCAACGCTTTCCAGCCCGGCGATAAGGCGCAGGACGGTGGTTTTGCCGCAGCCGGAGGGGCCGAGCAGCGTGAGAAACTCACCGTCATTGATGGTCAGATTAAGGTCGGAAATGACATCTTTGCCATCGAAACTTTTACGAATTCGTTCCAGTTGCACCAGCGGTGAAAGGGAACGGGGTTGTGTATTCAATTTTCGCGCTGTCCCATATAGACGCCTCAGGCAGCAGACTGAAGCGGGGTTTGTGTGTAACCACCTTGGTGACTCGTAATGAGGGCGGACATTCTACGGCAAACCCATTGAATCGCCAATCCTTCTCACTTATTCATAAGCTACATTTATTAACGCACAACGATATAAACGTAAAAAGTTCTCGTTTGCGGGATAAAAGTGACCTGACGCAATATTTGCGTTTTGCTGCTTAATGATAATGTTGTCACAAAAAGTGAGGGTGACTGCATGGATAAACTACTTGAGCGTTTCTTACATTACGTTTCGCTGGATACCCAATCTAAGCCGGGGGTCCGACAGGTGCCAAGCACCGAAGGCCAGTGGAAGCTGCTAAATCTGCTGAAAGAGCAGCTGGAGGCCATGGGGCTGGTTGATGTCACGCTCAGCGAAAAAGGGACCGTGATGGGAACGCTGCCGGCGAATATTGACGGCGATATCCCGGCAATTGGCTTTATTTCTCATGTCGATACCTCACCTGATTTTAGCGGTAAACACGTAAACCCGCAGATTGTTGAAAACTACCGCGGCGGTGATATTGCGCTGGGCATTGGCGACGAAGTGCTGTCGCCGGTGATGTTCCCGGTACTGCATCAGCTGCTGGGGCAGACGTTAATCACCACTGACGGCAAAACCTTGCTGGGGGCCGATGACAAAGCGGGCATCGCCGAGATCATGACGGCGCTGGCGGTGCTGAAGGGCAAAAATATCCCACATGGCGATATCCGCGTGGCCTTCACGCCGGATGAAGAGGTTGGAAAAGGCGCAAAACACTTTGACGTTGAGGCGTTTAACGCGCAGTGGGCCTACACCGTCGACGGTGGCGGCGTGGGTGAACTGGAGTATGAAAACTTTAACGCGGCATCGGTAACGATCAAAATCGTCGGGAATAACGTGCACCCGGGGTCTGCGAAAGGGGTGATGGTGAATGCGCTGTCGCTGGCTGCGCGTATTCATGCGGAAGTGCCCGCCGAAGAGAGCCCGGAGATGACGGAAGGGTATGAGGGTTTTTATCATCTGACCAGCATCAAGGGGACCGTGGACAGCGCGCAGATGCACTATATTGTCCGCGATTTCGACCGCAAAGCCTTTGAAGCGCGCAAACGTAAGATGATGGAGATCGCGAAAAAGGTCGGCAAGGGGCTGCATCCGGATTGCTATATTGAACTCATCATCGAAGACAGCTATTACAATATGCGCGATAAGGTGATGGAGCATCCGCATATTCTTGATATCGCCCAGCAGGCGATGCGCGATTGTGACATCGAGCCGGTGATGAAACCGATCCGTGGCGGTACCGATGGTTCACAGCTGTCGTTTATGGGCCTGCCGTGCCCGAACCTGTTTACCGGTGGATATAACTACCACGGCAAGCATGAGTTCGTGACGCTGGAAGGGATGGAGAAAGCGGTGCAGGTGATCGTGCGGATAGCGGAGTTAACCGCGAAGCGGTAATGTTTTATGCCGGGTGGCGGCTACGCCTTACCCGGCCTACATTTCGATCGTAGGCCCGGTAAGCGCAGCGCCACCGGGCAATGGGCAAGGAGTGCCAATGTCAAACTACCGCCGCCACTACATCCCCGGTGGGACCTGGTTTTTCACCGTCAATCTGCAAAACCGCCAGAGCGATTTACTTACTCGCCACATCGACAGCCTGCGTTCCGCTACCGCCACGGTTAAGCGTGCGAAGCCCTTCACCATTAACGCCTGGGTTATCCTGCCTGAACATATGCACTGTATCTGGACCCTGCCGGAAGGAGACAGTGACTTTTCAGCGCGCTGGCGCGACATCAAAAAAACGTTTAGCCGCAACATTGAAATGCGCCACGTCTGGCAACCGCGTTTCTGGGAGCACACTATTCGCAATGAGCAGGATTATCGGCGGTATATGGATTACGTCTACATCAATCCGCTGAAGCATGGCTATGTCGGGAAAGTCGTCGACTGGCCATATTCAACGTTTCATCGGGAGGTGCGGGAAGGGTTATATCCGGCAGACTGGGCGGGTGAGATTGAGGATTTTGCGGCGGGGGAGCGGAAGTAAAACAAAGCCGGGTGGCGGCTACGCCTTACCCGGCCTACATTTCGATCGTAGGCCCGGTAAGCGCAGCGTCACCGGGCATTAAAGCGGCTCAGTCCTCAAAAAACCAGTACCCGCTGTTCACCAGCGCGGCCAGCATGGCGAGGAAGGAGGGATCGTCCAGTGCGTCGCCAAAGGTATCCGCAGTCAGCACCATATGGCTGGCAATCGCTTCCAGCGCCGGGCGATGCGGAGAGTCCAGGCGCTCGCCGTTGACGAATACCTCTTCGCCAATGCGCAGTACGCGTAATCCGCCCAGACGAACCAGCTTATCGCCCTGCTGGAGCGCATCATAAATTTCATCTGCCTGATACGGCGGCTCTGGCGGTGCGACGTCCAGTTCGTGACGCGACTGGCTGATAAACTCGCCAAACCACTGTCTGAAGTGCTCCGGTTCGTTGATCAGATCCAGCATCATCCCGCGCAGCTTATCCAGCTCCTCTGGCAGAATATCCGCCGGGTGCTCACGCGCCGGAACGTCCGGATCGCTGTAACGGTAGCTGCCCAGCTCACGCTGTAAAACATAGTCAGCAAATCCGCTGATCATCTCGCGCCCGCTTGGCGCGCGGAAACCAACCGAATAGTTCAGCGAGTTTTCCAGGGAATAACCTTCATGCGGGAAGCCCGGTGGGATATAGAGAATGTCACCTGGCTCCAGCTCTTCATCAATGATCCCTTCAAACGGATCAACCTGAAGCAGATCCGGGTGCGGGCAGTGCTGCTTCATTGGCACTTTTTCGCCCACGCGCCAGCGACGGCGCCCGGTACCCTGAATGATAAACACGTCGTACTGATCCAGATGCGGACCCACGCCGCCACCGGGAACGGAGAAGGAGATCATCAGATCGTCCATTCGCCAGTCTGGCAGGGCGCGGAAGGGACGCATTAAGGCTGCGGTGGGTTCGTGCCAGTTGTTGACCGCCTGCACCAGTAAAGACCAGTTGTTTTCGCCCAGGTGATCGTAGCTTTCAAAGGGACCGTGGCTGACCTGCCATTTCCCGTCCTGGTGGCTCACCAGACGGCTGTCTACCTCGTTTTCCATCGCCAGACCAGCGAGTTCGTCAGGAGAAATAGGGTCGATAAAATTGCTGATCCCGCGTTTAAGAACGACCGGGCGTTTTTGCCAGTAACGTTCAATAAATTCGGGCCAGTTAAGCGTTAATTGATAATCCATATTTTTGTATTCCGCAGGCTCTTACTGAGACGGATTATAACGGAAGCACCGCCCCCTGACTGCGAGATCCGCGTATTTTTCACATTTCGGGTCAACTATCGTTCGATACGGGATGCTGGCGGCCAAAAATGACTTCCATACGGGCACCGCCCAGCAAACTTTCACCGGTTTCAATCTTGCCCTCGTACTGATCGACGATTTCCCTGGCGACGGATAATCCGACGCCCTGGCCTGGCCGCAGCGTATCGGCGCGCTGGCCGCGATCGAACACCACTTCGCGTTTATTACGGGGAATGCCAGGACCATCATCCTCAACGATAATATGCAGTTCGTTATCCGTTACCCGCGCGGACACCTCGACAAACTCCAGACAATATTTGCAGGCGTTATCGAGCAGGTTTCCCATCACTTCCATAAAGTCATTTTTCTCACCGACAAAGCTAATTTCCGGTGAGATATCCAGACTGATGTTGACCCCTTTACGCTGGTACACCTTGTTTAGCGCAGAGGTGAGGTTATCCAGCAGCGGGGCTACCGGGTGCAGTTCACGGCTCAACAGGGCGCTTCCGGAACGCATGCTCGCGCGGTGCAGGTAATAGCCGATCTGCTGTGAAATACGGCTGATTTGTTCCAGCATCACCGGCTCGGCGTCATCCACGCTCATTTTCGAACTGCGCATGGAACGCAGGGTACTCTGCATCACGGCCAGCGGGGTTTTCAGGCTGTGCGTAAGGTCGGTGAGCGTCGTGCGATACTTGTCGTAGCGTTCACGTTCGCTTTTCAGCAGGCGGTTGAGGTTGCGCACCAGGCTGGTCAGCTCACGCGTGGTCTCCGGGTTTAGCTTCTCGCGGTGATGTTCCTCCAGCTCGCGCACCTCTTTGGCAAGGGATTCAATCGGGCGGAGGCTCCACCACGCAGCAACCCACAGGAGAGGGATCACCAGCAGCAGGTTGGCAGCCAGAACATACACAAACCAGTTCCAGACCATATACGAGCGTTTCAGCTCAACCGGTATGGTATCGATCACCACAATGGTTAACTGCGGCATGTTCAGGGTGGCGGGGTAAAGGTTGATGGCCACAGAGTGGGTCATCTCCGTGTCGTCATCTTCGGCCCGGATCTCATTAAGCTTAATCTGTAAGGCGCGATCGTCACGCAGCAGGCTGCTGGTGGAGTTGAGGTCGGCTTCTATTTCATGAAAACCGTTGGTTTTCAGCCATTCCGGACGGATGCGCTTTTTCAACCACGGGACATCGCGCTGGGCCCAAAGCAATTTCCCTTTTTCATCATAGATCAGCGCCAGCGTCGGGCTCTGCTGATTCAGGTTTTCCGGCATCTCGACGGTGATTCGGTTGTTCTCCCACTTCGCCAGGGTATAAAACAGGTTACTTTCGCCGCGAAGCAGGCGGAAGGTGGTTTTATCGAAGCTCACGCTATAACCGACCAACGCCACCATCCCATAAGAGAGCGACAGCACCAGCACGACGGCGGCGGTTGCCAGCAAAAAGCGAACCCGCAGCGAAAGGGGTAAAATGTGGCGCAATATCCCTTTCATTTAGCGTAATTCGAACAGGTAGCCCTGACCACGCACGGTGGTGATCACGTCATGCGGGTACTGCGCCTGAATTTTTTTACGCAGGCGACCCATCAGCACGTCAATGGTGTGGCTTTCGCGCAGCTCGGCATCCGGATAGAGCTGAAGCATCAGGGAATCTTTGCTCACCACTTTACCGTTGTTACGGATCAGCGTTTCCATGATGGTGTATTCGAATGCGGTCAGCTTGATCACTTCATCATTAATAGAAAATTCGCGGCGAGAGAGGTCCACCTGGAACGGCGGCAGAGAGATAACCTGTGACGCCAGCCCGCTGTTGCGGCGCAGCAGCGCCTGCATACGCGCAGCGACTTCTTCAATATGGAAGGGTTTGGTCACGTAGTCATCCGCGCCAGCGCTCAGGACTTCAACCTTGTCCTGCCAGCCTTCGCGGGCAGTCAGCACCAGCACCGGCAGGGAAACGTCATGGCTACGCCAGCGGCGGATAAGGGACAATCCGTCTTCATCCGGCAGCCCTAAATCGACAATGGCGATGTCCGGCAGGTGTTCATTGAGATAATAATCCGCCTCTTTTGCGTCTTCAGCATCATCCACCTGATGACCCATCTCCTGAAGTTGAACTTTCAGGTGATGACGTAGCAATGCGTTATCCTCAACAACCAGTACGCGCATCATCACTTCTCCCTTTATAAATGGTATGAATAGTTTAACGCTGATTATTCAGGTTGACACCAGCGCAATGAAATTAAATGATTTTTTTCATGCTCCCGAACACAGGGAGGCATTACGCCAGGCACCTGATTATTAAGTATGTTGACCTGAGCCTGGTTCATATCACCCACCCAACTCACGTAAGCCTCATGCGCCCCCAGCAGGCGCGGGTAATATAAACTGACTTGTTTTCGCAAGCTTTCGCAATCCCGATAAAACAGCCATCCGTTTATGAACTGTTGAAGGCGAGTCGCTTTTTGGACAGCACGAGCACGCCAGTTTTGTAAATATTGCCCTTTTTTTTGTAAGGATGTTCTCACTATGCCTGGCTTTGTCTACACTTATTTTATGATGCGAAATTAGATTTGCATAAGATGTGCCAGAAAAGCAGCATTTTTACACAACAAAACAGCAATATAGCGAGTAAAGAGGACTTTATGGAATGGAAGGTTGTTGAGACTATTGCGAGCCCGGAAAGCGGAACCATCTTTTGCAAAGTTGAAACACAGTATGGCCTGAATTATATGTAAGCGTGCAGCGAGAACCGTATTGACGGGGATGTGTTATTCAGTTGGCAGTGCTACGCGCCAGGGGAGTAGTTCGCTGACCCGGTTTATCGGCCAGTCAGCTATAACATCAAGCACATGGCGAAGGTAGCTTTCTGGCTCCACTCCGTTCAGTTTGCATGTCCCGATCAGGCTGTACAGCAGCGCTCCCCGCTCTCCTCCATGATCCGAACCGAAGAACAGGTAGTTTTTGCGGCCCAGGCTGACCATCCGTAGCGCATTCTCAGCTATGTTGTTATCTGCCTCGGCCCAGCCGTCGTCAGTATAGTAAGCCAGCGCCGGCCACTGGTTCAGTACGTACGTGAACGCTTTCGCCAGTTCTGAGTGTCGCGACAGCGTTTTCACCTTTTCACGCAGCCAGCTTTCCAGGGATTTCAGCCGCGGTTTAGCTTTTTGCTGACGTTCTGCAAGGCGTCGCTTCGCCGGCATCCCCCTTATTTCCGCCTCGATGGCATATAACTCACCGATCCGTTTCAGGGCTTCCTCCGTCAGCGCTGACGGGGTGCGAACGTGCACATCGTGGATCTTGCGGCGGGCATGAGCCCAGCAGGCAGCTTCCGTTATCTGTCCATTGCGGTACAGTTCGTTGAACCCGGCGTACGCATCCGCCTGCAGAACACCGCTGAAGCCAGCGAGATGGCTCTGCGGGTGGATACCTTTTCTGTCCGGGCTGTAAGCGAACCACACTGCCGGCGCCAGCTCTGACCCGGCGTTACGGTCGTCACGAACGTACGTCCACAACCGCCCGGTCTTCGTTTTCTTATTACCTGGCAACAGCACCGGGACAGGCGTGTCATCAGCATGGAGCTTACCGTCAGTCAGCACATAGTCCTGAAGCGCCCCTTCCAGCGGTGACAGTAGCCGGCAACACGCATCCACCCAGCCCGACAGCAGTGAGCGGCTCAGCTCCACACCCTGGCGGCCGTATATTTCAGACTGGCGGTACAGCGGGGTGTGCTCTGCATACTTTGAACTCAGCACGCGGGCCAGCAGCCCCGGTCCTGCGATACCCCGCTCGATGGGCCGTGAAGGCGCGGGGGCCTGCACGATGGCATCGCACTGAGTACAGGCATGCTTTTCACGTACTGTCCGGATAACCCGGAAGGCGCTGCGCATCAGCTCCAGCTGTTCGGCGGCATCTTCACCCAGGTAACTCAGCGCACCACCACATTCCGGGCAGCATGACGCTGCCGGCAGCAGCCGTTTTTCGTCACGGGGAAGTGATTCAGGGAACGGTTTGCGGGTACGGGTCTGCCGCAGCGGGCGCTGCACGGCCGGGTCATCCACCCGGCCGGTAAGGGTATCGCTTTCTTTCTGCAACTGCTTAAGGTCGGCTTCCATCTTCGCGATACGGCGGGAGACTTTTTCGGAGCGGCTGCCGAAGTTCATCCGGCGCAGCTTATCCAGTTGCGCCTGCAGGTGATCTATTTCGCGTTCACGCTCGTTCAGCTTTTCCAGAAGGGCACGGTTCAGCGCCTCCTGTTCGGCAAGGAGACGTTTCAGTTCATCGATATCGTCAGGAAGTAAGCTGTTCATACCGGGTATATTACCAGGCTCATTCAGCGTCGACCAGGATAAAGAGGCCTACAACATAGTCAGTGACGTAAGCAGTCTTTTAGGCTGCCGCCAGTCGATACCTTCAAGGAGCATCGCCAGCTGTGCCGGTGTGAGGAACACTTTGCCATCCCGGGCTGACGGCCAGGCGAAGCGGCCGCGCTCCAGCCGTTTGGTCAGCAGACACAGTCCATCGCCGGTAGACCAGAGGAGCTTTACCTGACTGCCATTACGCCCACGGAAGATAAAAACGTGACCTGACATCGGATCGTCTTTCAGCGTCGTCTGCACCTTTGCCGCCAGGCCGTTGAAGCCGTTTCTCATATCGGTGATGCCAGCGACCAGCCAGATCTTTGTCCCTGATGGTAATGGGATCAACGTTTGAGCTCCCGTATCAGCAGGTTCAGGATATTTTCGCTGATGGCACCATTCAGACGGAGTGATCCGTGCCGGAACGTCACTTCACAGCTGATATTGAGTGATTCAGGTGCCGCAGCAGCTACAGGTTGTGACCGGGGGGAGGTTGCAGGGACAACATCTTCGGCATCAAGTGTTATCGGGAACAGCTCAGGCACGTTGTTTTCTGTTGTTGAAGGAGGACGTAGTTTTCCTTCGCGCCAGTACTGGCGCCACTTGAACAGCAAATTATCGTTGATCCCATGCTCACGAGCGAGTTGCGCTACGGAGATCTCTGGTCGATGCGAGAGTTCAACCATTTTGATTTTGAACTCAACGGGATAATTAGGGCTTTTTTTACGCACTGCGGTTAATGATTTCATGGATAGCGTCCACCATATTTGGTGTCCATTATCCTCTCAGGAATTTCAGGATCTGCCAGACGGTGCTGAGACGACGCTTACAATTATATCCTGTGGTTAAAGGGAGATTATTACGTTCGTACAGGTGAAATCATCACCACTTCAAACCAGGGGATCCTGATTAACGATCGGCGGCGTAGAGTATGGATAGCGCAGGCAATGCCCTTTACATCAATAGGCTGGGTGGGGTTCAAACAGAAAAACGCGTGTCCAGGCAACCGACAGGAGATGGATCGCCCGTGCACGGCTGAAACCCCGTGCCAGTTCAAACTGTGCCCGTTCGGCTTAAAACGGTATATTCCGGAAAGTTATTCCACGGCAAAAAATAACAATCAGCCTGACGGCAGGCTCTAATCCCGGCAAAACAGATAATGTGACGTGAAATGTCGGCTCGATGATGTAAAGCAGCCCCCTTTCCAGGTGGAAAGGGGGAAGGGCGATTACTTCAGCTCGTCAACCATAGCGATGGCACGGCCAATATAGTTTGCCGGGGTCATCTCTTTCAGGCGCGCTTTTTCTTCTTCTGGCAGCGCCAGACCGTCGATAAACTGTTTCATACCTTCAGCATCAACGCGTTTACCGCGGGTCAGCTCTTTGAGTTTCTCGTACGGTTTTTCGATGCCGTAACGACGCATCACGGTCTGAATCGGCTCCGCCAGCACTTCCCAGTTGTGATCCAGCTCGTCCAGCAGACGGTCGCGGTTAACTTCCAGTTTGCTCACACCTTTCAGGGTGGACTGGTAGGCGATCAGCGCGTAGCCAATACCTACGCCCAGGTTACGCAGCACCGTGGAGTCAGTCAGGTCGCGCTGCCAGCGAGATACCGGCAGCTTGCTCGCCATATGCTGCAACACGGCATTCGCCAGACCCAGGTTACCTTCGGAGTTTTCGAAGTCGATTGGGTTCACTTTGTGCGGCATGGTGGACGAACCGATTTCCCCGGCGATGGTCTTCTGCTTGAAGTGGTTCAGGGCGATGTAACCCCATACATCACGATCGAAGTCGATCAGGATGGTGTTGAAGCGCGCAATGCAGTCAAACAGCTCGGCGATGTAGTCGTGCGGCTCAATTTGGGTGGTGTACGGGTTCCACTGGATCCCCAGAGAGGTCACAAACTCTTCGCTGAACTGGTGCCAGTCCACTTCCGGGTACGCGGCGATGTGGGCGTTGTAGTTACCCACCGCGCCGTTGATTTTGCCGAGGATCTCAACCTGCTCCAGCTGACGATACTGGCGTTCCATGCGGTACGCCACGTTCGCCATCTCTTTACCCATGGTGGATGGGGTTGCTGGCTGGCCGTGAGTACGGGACAGCAGCGGAATGTCGCGGTATTCCACGGACAGCGCTTTCACCGCATCAATGATTTTACGCCAGTAAGGGAGTACTACCTCTTTCCGCGCGGTAGAGAGCATCAGTGCGTGAGACAGGTTGTTAATATCTTCAGACGTACAGGCGAAGTGAATAAATTCAGATACCGCGTGCAGGGCAGGGACGCTTGCCACTTTCTCTTTCAGGAAGTATTCAACCGCTTTCACGTCGTGGTTGGTGGTGCGTTCGATGGTTTTAATGCGCGCGGCATCTTCTTCGCTGAACTCAGCAACGATTTTATCAAGGTAATCGTTTGCCTTTGCGTCAAAAGCAGGAACTTCCTTGATTGCTGTCTGGGCGGCCAGCTTTTGCAGCCAGCGTACTTCAACCTGAACACGGAACTTCAGCAGGCCATATTCGCTGAAGATCCCGCGCAGCGCGCTGACTTTATCGCCGTAGCGTCCATCGACAGGGGATACGGCGGTCAGTGAGGATAATTCCATAATTCGCAACTCCGGGAGGTTAACAATGAGCAAGAATTTGTTTTGCCTGAGTCGTCAGGCGATGACGAGAAAACATTAACTGTAGGCGGCCACCGCCGACCTGTTGCCACAGCACGGCGGCACGGATGCCTGCCAGCAGCGAAGCGCGTACCTTCGCCTGTACCTGTGGGCTTTGCAATACGGCAGGCGAACCGGTGACCTGAATACGCGGGCCGAGCGGGCTAATCACGTCAACGTAGATACCGGCCATCGCGCTGAGCAGGGTCTCAGACTGGAGGTCAAAGTGGTCGAGCTGGCGCTGTAGCCCGGCGATGCGGTCGCCCAGGGTATTCATTGCGCCTTTTGCCGCATTAAGCTTACGTTCCAGCACCATCAGGCTTAAGGTGTAGCGGGTCAGTTCCGCGTTCAACCCCTGACGGTTGCTGGCGTTGAGCACGCCGAGCAGAGTTTCAAGACCGAGACGAAGATTGGTTTCACTGCCGCCAAAGACGCCCAGCGTGGAGCCTGGGTTAAGATCGATAACGCTGTTGAGTGAAACGTGCAGGGCATCAGCGTCGCAATGACCCTGATGCGCCAGCTGTTGCACCAGACGGGCTGACTGGCAAATTCCCGCCAGCGCCAGGGTGATGTCATAATAGTTCTTCGCCACACGGTCTCCTTTATGTGTGCAAACGGTTTAAACAGCAGGCAGCGGCAGGCGCTGTTCAATGATCCCACCGCCGAGGCAAATTTCGCCGCTGTAGAAAACAGCAGACTGGCCAGGGGTAACGGCGGAAACCGGCTCGTCGAAACGCACGTCAATGCGATCGTCATCCAGTGCGGTTACGGTGCAAGGGATGTCCGTCTGGCGGTAGCGCGTTTTCACTGTGCAGCGCAGCGTGCCTTTCAGCGGCTCGCGATCGACCCAGTGCAGCTGTTGCGCGATCAGTCCAACGGACATCAGGCGCGGGTGGTCGTGACCCTGAGCCACAACCAGAATATTGTTTTCGACGTCTTTGTCGACCACGTACCACGGATCTTCGCTGCCCTCTTTGGTGCCGCCGATACCCAGACCTTTACGCTGGCCGAGAGTGTGGTACATCAGCCCCTGGTGCTGACCAATCTCATCGCCGTCAACGGTGACGATTTTGCCCGGCTGTGCAGGCAGGTAGCGCCCCAGGAACTCGCGGAATTTACGCTCGCCGATAAAACAAATACCGGTGGAGTCTTTTTTCTTCGCGGTGATCAGATCCAGATCTTCAGCAATCTTACGCACTTCCGGCTTTTCCAGCTCGCCGACCGGGAACAGGCTCTGGGCAATCTGTTCGTGGCTCAGCGTATAGAGGAAGTAGCTCTGATCTTTGTTGCCGTCCAGACCGCGCAGCAGCTGGCTTTTGCCATTCACATCCGCGCGACGCACGTAGTGGCCGGTCGCAATGTAGTCTGCGCCCAGGTCTTCCGCGGCGAATTCCAGGAAGGCTTTGAATTTGATCTCTTTGTTGCACAGAATATCCGGGTTTGGCGTGCGGCCCGCTTTGTACTCTTCGAGGAAGAGTTCAAAAACGTTGTCCCAGTATTCTGCGGCAAAGTTAACGGTGTGCAGTTCGATGCCGAGCTTATCGCACACGGCCTGCGCATCGGCGAGATCCGCAGCGGCAGTGCAGTATTCCTCGCCATCGTCTTCCTCCCAGTTCTTCATGAACAGGCCCTCCACCTTATAGCCCTGTTGCTGCAACAGGTAGGCGGAAACGGAGGAATCGACACCGCCGGACATGCCGACGATTACTTTTTTCTGGCTGTTATCTGACATGGAATACTCACGACATTGAACTTCAAGGCGGCGTATTCTATCACGCCCCCCCACCATTGACACCCTCTGTAAACGGCCAGTTAAACTCTGCAATGATATCCAGCGGCAGGCGCGCCGCAGACTGCCAGCAGCGGATGCTTTCCGCCACCAGCGGCGAACGCAGGTTTGGCGCGTTCAGGATCTCCTCGGCAGTCACCCACAGGCAGCGATCGATATCGTCGTCGTGCGGTTCAGTGGCGCACGTTTCATTAAGTTCAACGGCGAATAAGAAGCGCAGGAAAGGCGTCTGGTCAGGCGCTATCCACTGATGCATACGGATAAAATGCTGCGGTTCGGCGCGGATACCCGTCTCCTCCCACAGCTCACGGGCTGCCGCCTGGCGTAAGGTTTCATTGGCTTCAAGATGCCCGGCAGGCTGGTTCCACAGCGCTTTGCCGTTGATGGTCTCTTCCACCACCAGGAATTTCCCCTGCGCATGGACCACGCAGGCGACCGTAACATGAGGTTTAAACATCAGTTCTCCTTAGGGGTAACATCCCGCCATTCCCCGTTTGCCAGCGAGTCCAGCGTGTAGCTGCCCATGGCATAGCGAATGAGTCGCAGGGTAGGGAAGCCCACATGCGCAGTCATGCGCCTGACCTGTCGGTTGCGGCCTTCATAAAGGGTTATTTTAAGCCAGCTGGTGGGAATGGATTTCCGCTCACGAATCGGCGGGTTGCGCGGCCACAACCACTCGGGTTCATTCACGCGCTCAATACCAGCCGGCAGGGTGGGACCGTCGTTCAGCGTTACGCCGTTACGCAGTTTTGCCAGCGACGCGTCGTCCGGCTCGCCTTCAACCTGCACAAAGTAAATTTTCCCGGTACGCTTGCCCGGCTGAGTGAGCCTGGCCTGGAGCACGCCGTCATTGGTGAGCACCAGCAACCCTTCGCTGTCACGATCCAGACGTCCCGCCGCGTACACTCCCTGAACGGGAATAAAGTCCTTCAGCGTGCTGCGCCCGGCCTCGTCGGTAAACTGTGGCAATACATCGTAGGGTTTATTGAACAGTATGACCCGCGTTGGCTGGGGTTCTGGCGTTCTTCTGGTGGCTTGTCGTGAGCTGAATCGCTCAACCCGGTGTTTTCTAAAAGAAGTTTTCGTCATGGTATTTTCAGGCGTTATCAATTGCCGCATTATAGCCTAATAACGAAGACCTTTCATGGCGTCGGACAATCAGGTACTATCGGAAGGCTCATTACAATTTATTAACATAAGAACAGTAACAACCAGAAGCGCTCGAAGGAGAGGTTAATGGAAAGCAAAGTAGTTGTTCCGGCGGAAGGTAAAAAGATCACCCTGCAAAACGGCAAGATTAACGTTCCTCACAACCCGATTATCCCGTTCATTGAAGGCGACGGTATCGGCGTAGACGTTACCCCGGCAATGCTGAAAGTGGTTGATGCCGCTGTTGAGAAAGCCTACAAAGGCGAGCGTAAAATTTCCTGGATGGAAATTTACACCGGTGAAAAATCGACTCAAGTTTATGGCCAGGACGTCTGGCTGCCAGCCGAAACGCTGGACCTGATCCGCGACTATCGCGTTGCTATCAAAGGCCCTCTGACCACGCCAGTTGGCGGCGGCATTCGCTCCCTGAACGTGGCGCTGCGTCAGGAACTGGATCTATATGTGTGTCTGCGTCCGGTGCGTTACTACCAGGGCACCCCAAGCCCGGTTAAGCACCCGGAACTGACCGACATGGTTATCTTCCGTGAAAACTCAGAAGACATCTACGCCGGTATCGAATGGAAAGCGGACTCTGCTGATGCAGAAAAAGTGATTAAATTCCTGCGCGAAGAGATGGGCGTGAAGAAAATTCGCTTCCCTGAGCATTGCGGCATCGGCATCAAGCCATGCTCCGAAGAAGGGACCAAGCGTCTGGTGCGTGCCGCCATCGAATACGCTATCACCAACGATCGTGAGTCTGTGACCCTGGTTCACAAAGGCAACATCATGAAGTTCACCGAAGGCGCGTTCAAAGACTGGGGCTACCAGCTGGCGACCGAAGAGTTCGGCGGTGAACTGATCGACGGCGGCCCATGGCAGAAAATTAAGAACCCGAACACCGGTAAAGAGATCATCATTAAAGATGTGATTGCCGATGCGTTCCTGCAACAGATCCTGCTGCGACCTGCTGAGTATGACGTGATCGCCTGTATGAACCTGAATGGTGACTACATCTCCGATGCGCTGGCCGCACAGGTGGGTGGTATCGGTATCGCCCCGGGCGCGAACATCGGTGACGAGTGCGCCCTGTTCGAAGCAACTCACGGTACTGCACCTAAATACGCAGGCCAGGACAAAGTCAACCCAGGCTCTATCATTCTATCCGCAGAGATGATGCTGCGTCATATGGAATGGTTCGAAGCCGCAGACCTGATCGTTAAGGGTATGGAAGGCGCGATTAACGCGAAAACCGTCACCTATGACTTTGAACGTCTGATGGAAGGCGCTAAACTGCTGAAATGCTCAGAGTTTGGCGACGCGATTATCGCGAACATGTAATCCACTCGCTGGGTTAAATGACAACGGGAGCCTGAGGGTTCCCGTTTTTTATGCACACAAGACGGAAACAACGCTATGACCCATGATATCCCGCTCAAGTATTATGACATCGTCGACGAGTATGCGACTGAAACGGCGAAACCGGTAGAAGAGGCAGAGCGTACGCCGCTGGCACACTATTTCCAGCTGCTGCTCACTCGCTTATACAACAATGAGGAAATCAGTGAAGAGGCGCAGCGGGAGATGGCTGTCCAGGCCGAGATAGACGAAGCGCGCATTGACGATATTGCGAACTTCCTGAATCAGTGGGGCAATGAATAACGCGTCATCGCGCTGAGTCTGCCAGCAGCCTGGCGAGGTCGTGCCGGGTTAGCGACTTCGAAAAGTACCAGCCTTGTACGAGGGCATCGGGGTATCTCTGCGCGATGAACTGATATTGCGTTTCGCTTTCAACCCCTTCAAAAACAAGGGTTTTGTGCAGTTTAGCTAGCGCGTCGCTGAAGATCACCAGGATATCCTGTTTATAGTGCTCGCTGATGCCGTCCACTAACGACTTATCCACCTTGATTTCGTCATATTTGAGATTTGATAGCCTGGCCAGATTAGAGTTTTGCACACCAAAATCGTCTATTGAAATTTTGACGCCTGCCGATTTAAGCTCCTCACAAAACTCTTCAAGGATGGCCGCGGTGGAAACGCCATTCTCGGATAACTCAACTTTGATTAACGATAAGGGAATCGCGTTCTCTGAGCATTCATGACGTAATACCGCCAGGAATTTGCCGTCTTCAATTTCCGTCCGGCCAACGTTCAGTGAAATCATTAACTGATGTTCAGCGGCCAGCGCGGCAATTTCCGCCAGGGATTTCTTTATCATGTTCTGATAATAAACGTTATACAGGCCAATTTTTTTAATTAACGGGATAAACAGCTCAGGAGAAACCTCTTTGTGATTGTTATCCTGCCATCTTGATAACACTTCAACCCCGACGATTTTCTTATCAGCAACCCGAATAACAGGCTGAAAATGAACGCTGATGGTATTCGCTTTTACCGCTTTGACCAGCGTTCGTTCCAGAGAACGTCGGTCTTCATAAAGTCGAAGAGAAAACAGCGTCAGGGATACCCAGATAAAGTATAAAAACAAGCACAGAAGCACCATCACTACGTGGGAGAGCGAAGCCAGTCCGGCATCATGGTGTGTGACGGTAACGCACAAATCCCAGCGTGTACTGCACTCTGTCACAGCCAGCGTAAATAACAGAGACTGTAAGCGGCTGAAGTTTTCTGATGGCGGCGTAACGGTGAAAAAGGTGCGGCCGAAATCTTTAGTGGAAGAACGAAGCGAATAGTTGGCGGTAACGGGGGCAAATTTATCGTAGGCTGAACGGGAGGTGAAGATAATAAGGTGGTTATAGATTGTCGCATTGCCGACAAAGAAATCTTTCTGCGAAAACTGCGCCAGGCTGAATCCGTTCTGGGTATTATGCAGCTCAGAGGGAAGGGCGATGGGATTTGCCAGCTTGCCCCAAAACGCGGTGCAGGTGATTTTCCCCTTTTCAATAAACCCCACATCGGCGAAATAGAGACTTCGCATCTTTAATTTTCGGTAGACGTTCAGACTGGCGCTATCGCATCCCTGCGCGGAGGTATTTTTAAGCGTACTGGCGATATTTTGCGTTAACTCTTCAGAATAGCTTAAGAGCGTGTGGGAGATCTCCCTCTGCCGGTTCTTTTGCTGCTCAGCGATAATGGCGTTAACCGCATACAGCGACAGGACGACCATAAAGGTTGAGATGATAGCAACGGCAATGGCCTTCTTCATTTTCCTGTTGTCCCACCACGTCCTGAGGTGCAGGGATCTTAACACAGGTCATAAAAGCTACAAGTACGAGAGTTGAGGCTGCACGGAATCGAAAGGAAAGCCACCATGCCAGGCTCCTTTCATCTCAGAACCACTCAAACCGTGTTGAGAGCAGTAGCAGTAACGTACTGGCAGAAACAAGATTAAGGCAGATGACAAACTTGCTTGATACGTTCATGTTATCAACGTTTTTGTTGTTCAGTAGCCACAGAGAATAGCGTTTCACCTCCACTGAAGAAACGCCAGATTTTGGTGGGTTCGGGCAAAAAAAAGCCCACTCAAGGGTGGGCAAGAAATACTGGAAGCAATGTGAGCAATGTCGTACTGAATACCTGAGTGATTTGCTCAACTATTCAGTAATGAGAAAGATAATCTTTCTCAGTAAAAGATGCAACCCCACGATGAGTGTGGAACGGCATTTTTTTACTGCTCATATTTTAATCAAACGAACCGTGTGATTCTTATCACAAATTTCCTTTCTCAGATCCTGTGCTATCCTTTTCTGTGTCGTTGATTTAATGACAAAAACCATACAGAGAGGAAAGCTATGGGAATTTTATCCTGGATTATCTTTGGGCTGATTGCGGGGATCCTGGCGAAGTGGATTATGCCGGGCAAAGATGGCGGCGGTTTCATCGTCACGATCATTCTGGGGATTGTGGGTGCAGTCGTCGGTGGCTGGATCAGTACCCTGTTCGGCTTTGGCAGAGTTGATGGCTTCAACTTCGGCAGCTTTGTCGTCGCGGTGATTGGCGCGCTGGTTGTTCTGTTTATCTACAGAAAAATCAAAAGCTAAATCTGACCTGTGTTAAAAAAGGCTGCCTGACGGCGGCCTTTTTACTTTGGGCGTTACCACCAGCCTAACTGCGTACCGGCGACGGCCACGATGGCGACAATCAACATGATGATGGTCGTTTTTCTCATTTAAGCCCCCGGCGCGGCGTAACCGCCAAGGAAAAACCAGCCTAAAAACACCACCGCTGTGATAAAAATAACCACCGGAAAGAGGATCCCTATTCTCATGCCATCACCTGTTTGAGTTTGTATAAGGCCGTAGAGTGTACGGTTTTAATCTAACGCGACAAAGCCTGTTTTGCTTTTTCCTTTTTTATCCTGATACATCGCGAGGTCTGCGGTGCGCAGGGCGCTATCTTCATCCGTGCTGTGAGGATCAACAATAACGACGCCAAGGCTTGCGCCGGGATAAAGAATAGTGGCATTGCCTAACCCGTATTCGCCCGCAATAAGACCATTGAGGCGGGTTTTGATTGCGTTGACCTCTGTACTGGCGTCGCCATCATCGCTGTGACTCAGGCTGGCAACCAGAAATTCATCGCCGCCGAGCCGGCCAATAATCTCATCCTGCGTTTGCTCGTGAGTCAGCCGCTTGCCGACCTGTACGAGGAAGCGATCGCCCGCCTCATGCCCGTACTGGTCATTGATTCGCTTGAAATCATCGAGGTCAATAAAAGCCATCATGACGTTGCGGTTAAGATGGCGCGCCAGTGAGAACAGGGTGGTAAGGTTTTCAAAAATGGCGCGACGATTCGGCAGGCCGGTGAGGGCGTCGGTGTAAGAGTGAGCAATGAGCGCCGCATTTGCTTCGCGAAGCTGAAGCACAAGCGACTCTTTCTGAATGTACTGACCAATTAAACCGGCAAAGAGTCTGATCACCTGCTCGCCACGCTCGCTGAACTGTTTCTGTGCGGTGCTGGCAGCGCAAAGCGTGCCATACAGAGAACCGTCAGCCAGGTGAACCGGCACGCTCATATAGGTTGTAATGCCCAGTGCTTTGGCCGCTTCACACTCCGGCCAGCGGTCGGGCACCTCGTTACTGAACAACGTGTCGCTGTCGATGGCGCGCTTACACAGTGTTTCGTCCCAGGGCACGCTGAACCCTTCCGGGATCTGCATTTGCTTGCTGTTACGGGCATATAAAATGTGCTGCAAACGCGCATTGATATCGACTTTCGTCAGGTAGGTTGATTCCATATCCGTCACAATTTCCAGCATTTCCAGTAGCTGACGCACCAGACTGTCGAGAGATTGCTCAGTGGAGAGGGTTTCTGAAACACGGGCAAGAATGATATCTGACATGAGGCAGGATGACTCCCATGCAGAAGACCTCTGTATCTGCATGTTATGCTGAAAATATAGACTCCGGTCATAGTAAAACATGAACAGGATTAATTTTATAGATTCTTCTGAAGGCAGATGAGGGGAAGACTAAAAAAAGCCCCGATGTTGAGATCGGGGCAAAACATCTTGATTACGGAATGATGTTCTCTGGTCAGTGTGAGAACAGGCATCACTATAAGGGGGAATCGTGCAGGTTTAATGGATAAATCATGGAGAAAACGGCGATGACCCGTTACTCTGACATTTTTACACCCTGAAGGATCATGATAATGAAATATCTTCTCCTGGCGCTGGTTTTACCGCTGGCCGCCTGCTCAACAAAGACAACCCCTCCTGATGCGCCTCAACCGCCGCACGCTATTGGTATGGCAAACCCGGCGTCAGTGTACTGTCTGGAGAAAGGGGGAGAGCAAATCCCTGTTCAAAGCCCGCAGGGCGTACGTACCGAGTGCAAACTGCCCGGCGGGGAAGTGATCGATGAATGGGATCTTTACCGCCGCGATCACCCGCAACCGACCAGATGACAACGGCAATAAAACTGCGATACACTTCTCTTTAGGATTATTCTTAGCCAGTTTCTGGCAGTACGTATGCGAGAAGAAGTATGTTTCAGTTAAAACCGGGCAGCATGGCGATGATCGTGGGTGCGCGTACGGCGGCAGGCCGTCGAAATATCGGTAAATCCGTCGAGCTGTTTGGCCTCTGTCAGCCGGGCCAGCGTTTTGTGAACCCGGTTAACGGCGTCATGACGCAATTACCCGCCACGTCAGCGCGTGCGCTGTGGCTGGTCACCGGTGATGTTTACGCCTTTGATAATCAGCACGGCTTTGCGTTTGTTCGCCCGGAACATCTGATGCCGCTTACTCCCGACGAGATGCCACACAACGTGGATGAGCTGGCGATCGGTTAATCACAGTTTACGCAGCCAGTCTGCCAGTACCTGCGCGTGATTCTGCTCCGTATTTTTCGCCCCATAGAGTAGCGTCACGGTCTGCTGTTTGGCGAGAGCCGCCAGGCGTTTGCCTTCATCCGGATGCTGCGCCAGCTCTTTACGATAGGCTTCACTGAACGCGGTGAAATCTATCGTTTCACTGTGAAAAGCTTTTCGCAGTTCGCTGGACGGCGTTAGCGCTTTACACCACTCGTCACAGGCGAGGTCGGTCTTTTTTATCCCTCGCGGCCAGAGTCTGTCGACCAGGATCCGGTAACCGTCTTTTGAGGTCGCCTGCTCATACACGCGTTTACATTGAATCATGGGTCCTCCTCATTTCCTTACGACGTTCTGCAAGAACACTATAGCACCCGGCTTTTATCCACCCAATTTAAGGTATTGTGATAATTGCAAAAGATCGGTAGTCTGAGGTTCCTTATGTTATCTGAAAATCCTCCGGCATAAGGAATCTCTGATGGAACTCTCCCCGGTTAAAACGACGCTGCGCATTGCGCTGGTTGGTGATTACAATCCCGATGTTATTGCGCACCAGGCGATCCCGCTGGCGATTGACGACGCCGCTGCGGTTCTGGAGCTCACCGCTGATTATGACTGGCTCGCCACGCCTGAGCTGACCAGCCCCGAAGACCTGGTCGGGTACGATGCCATCTGGCTGGTACCGGCAAGCCCGTATAAAAACACCGAGGCGGCGTTTATTGCGGCCCGTTACGCGCGTGAGAACAGCATCCCCTTTCTCGGCACCTGCGGCGGGTTCCAGCATGCGCTGATTGAGTATGCGCGTAATGTACTGGGCTGGCACGATGCAGGCCATGCCGAAACCGACACCGAGGGAAGGATGGTAATTGCGCCGCTGACCTGCTCGCTGGTGGAAAAAACCGACGCGATCGAGCTGCGGAATAACACGCTGATTGCTAAAGCGTATGGCAAGCCGGAAATTCAGGAGGGGTATCACTGCAATTACGGCGTCTCACCTGAGTTTGCCGACCAGCTTGAGCGGGGCGACATGCGCGTAACGGGCTGGGACGAGCAGGGCGAGATCCGCGCGGCAGAGCTGGTAACCCATCCTTTCTTTGTCCTCACGCTGTTCCAGCATGAGCGGGCCGCGCTGCAAGGGCGCCCGGTCGTGCTGGTACAGGCCATGCTGCGGGCGGCGCAGGGATAAAAAAAGCAGACCTCCGGGTCTGCCTTGAATGTCAGCGGGGTGTGATCTCCCGGTCACGCCCGGCAAGCATACCGCATAACGCCATCACCACTGCGGCCAGCGCGCAGGCGAGCAGCGGAATGCGCCAGTCTCCGGCGGTATCATGAATTTTCCCCATCAGCGGTGGGCCACAGGCCGCCAGAAGATAGCCAATCGACTGTGCCATGCCGGAGAGCGCCGCGGCCTGATGGGCCGAGCTGGCGCGCAGCCCGATAAACGTCAGGCCGAGGATCATGGTGGCGCCGGATCCAAAGCCAAACACCAGCGTCCAGACGACGGCCAGCCCCGGCGCGAACCAGAACCCGGCCGCGCTGACGGCGCACATCAGGGCGACTAGCCCGGCAATGCCACGCTGATCGTTAAGACGGTGCAGGATCAGCGGAATGGCGAGACCGGGAACCGCGGTTGCCAGCTGGAGAAGCCCGTGCATGGAGCCAGCCTGCGTTTCGCTGTAGCCATGGCTAAGCAAAATCGCGGGTAACCAGCCGATAATGACGTAGTAAATCAGCGAGTTAATGCCCAGAAAAAGCGTCACCTGCCAGGCGAGCGCCGAGCGCCAGATAGCCCGATTGTGCAGCGCGCCCGCTCCGGTCAGGGTGGCGGCCGGCTTCTGGCGCCATTGCGGTAACCACAGCAGCAGCGCCACCAGCGGGAAGAACATCAGCATCAACAGCGCCCCGTGCCAGCCACCACTCCCCAGCGACAGCGGGACGATCAGCGCCGACCCTGCGGCAGCAGCGGCTCCCATCGTCAGCGAATAAGCCCCCGTCAGTTTTGCGACCTGGCCCGGAAAATCACGTTTGATTAAGCCAGGTAACAGGACATTGCCCAGCGCAATCCCACAGCCTACGATCGCCGTACCGATAAACAGCAGCGAGGCCGACGGCAGCGAACGTACGCCAATCCCGATGCAAATCAGCAGCAGAGCGATAAAAAGGCTGCGCTCCATGCCCAGGCGCCGGGCGACGCCTGCGGCAAGGGGAGAGATAAAGGCGAAGGCCAGCAGAGGCAGCGTCGTGAGCAGGCCGGTTTGCGCCGTGCTTAAACCATAGTCCTGTCGGATGGTATCGAGCAGGGGGGCGACACCGGTAAAGGTGACGCGCAGCGTCGTGGCAATCATCAGGATGCCTGCAATCAGCAGCGCACCCTGTTTCCCGGAAGGTTGAATAGCAGTAGTCATTATTGTCTCTTACGTTCAGGCGAGCGCATACCATACCGATTTAAGTCGTGGTTGAAATCAGGCTAAAATGACAGTTTATCGCTAATATCGGACAACTTTATGTACGGACTGGGGCTCGATGGCTACGATCCCGATAGCCAGCACGACGCGGCGGTGGCCTTTCGCATCCGCGTGGTGGCACAGGAACAATATATTCCGCTGCATCAGCACCGCAAAGGGCAGCTGATTATGGCGCTGGGGGGAGCGATCACCTGTGAAGTGGAGAACGCGATGCTGATGGTGCCGCCCCAGTATGCGGTGTGGATCCCGGGACAAACGCCGCACAGCAACAAGGCGACGCCCGGCGCGCAGCTCTGTCTGCTGTTTATTGAACCCGGTGCGCTCGAATTGCCGACGCGTACCTGTACGCTGAAAATATCGCCCCTGGTTCGGGAGCTGGTGCTGGCGCTTGCGGACAGGTCACGGGAGGAACTGCCTCTTCCCGCTACCGGAAGGCTGGTTGACGTCCTGTTTGATGAACTGCCCCTGCAACCGCAGGAGCATCTACAGCTGCCGGTATCTCCGCATCCAAAAATTCGCCTGATGAGTGAGACCATGGCAAACGAACCTGCCGCCTGGCAGACGCTGGCGCAGTGGGCCAGCCACTTTGCCATGAGCGAACGCAATCTGGCGCGGCTGGTGGTGAAAGAGACTGGCTTGAGCTTTCGCCGCTGGCGGCACCAGCTCCAGCTGATTGTCGCATTGCAGTTTTTGATCGGCGGAAAGTCGGTTCAGCAGGCGGCGCAGGCGCTGGGGTATGACTCCACCACCGCCTTCATCACCATGTTTAAGAAAGGACTGGGACAGACGCCCGCCCGCTATATCGCCAGCCTGACTACGACTTCCCGATAAACAGCGAAACCAGTCCGGCAGCAATCAGCGGGCCAACCGGCACGCCACGAAACAGCGCCACGCCTAACACGGTGCCCACCAGCAGCCCGGCCACCAGTGAAGGCTGGCTGCTCATCAGCGTCACGCCGCGCCCGCCAAGCCATGAGACAAAAACGCCCACCGCAATCGCCACCAGCGATTTCCAGTTTACAAAGGAGTGCAGCAGCGTTGAGGCCGGTAGCGTTCCGCTGGCAATCGGGGCCATCACGCCGATGGTCAAAATAATGATCCCGATGGTAAGCCCCTGTTTTTCTATCCACGGGAAGAAGGTATTCAATGGTGTGACGCGAACGATGATCAGGACCAGAATGGAAATCGCGACGGTGGTGTTGTGGCTGACAAAACCCAGAGCAGCCAGGGCCAGAAGTATGAGCAGAGTAGGGTCGAACATGACGGGATCCTTGCCAAAAATAGTAAGCCTGCTTACTTTACGCGCAAACGCGACGGCAGGCAGGCTTTACTGAAAAAATTGTCTATTTTTGGTCACTTGCCTGACGTCAGTCCACCAGCTGCTGGATAAGTGGACTTCCTTCGCGGATAAACACCGGGATGGTTTCCAGCGCCGCAGGCACCCGGATATGCTCCCCACCGGCGTAGCGCTCACCGTTGAGAGCGATCCAGCTATTGCCCGTCGGCAGCCAGACATCGCGCTCACGCTGACCGGCCTGCATAACCGGCGCCACCAGAAGATCTTCGCCAAACAGATACTGATCTTCACACGTCCAGCTCTGCTTATCCTGCGGATAGTGCCAGAACAGCGGACGCATGAGAGGGTCTCCGTGCAGATGAGCCTGCTGGTACAACGCGTCAATATAGGGGCGCAGGGTTTCGCGCACGGTAAGCCAGTGCTGCATGATGGCGTAATTCTCTTCTCCGTAACTCCACAGCTCATTAGGCGAACCGCTGTTACACTGAGGAATGCCGTCACGGTAGCGCTCCGGGGGCTGGATCTGCGGTTCGCGATAGCCGTGCATGCGCAGAACCGGTGTAAACACCGCCCACTGGAACCAACGGATCAGCAATTCGTGGAACGCCGGGTCGTTAACGTTCCCTCCCTGGAAGCCACCGATATCGGTTGTCCACCATGGGATCCCCGCCAGCCCCATATTCAGTCCCGCGGCGAGTTGATTGCGAAAAGCATGGAACGAGGAGTGGACATCACCCGACCACGCCAGCACGCCGAAGCGCTGGCTGCCTGCCCAGGCACAGCGTACCAGGTTAACAATGTCGGTTTCACCATTTGCCTGGAGCCCATCGAAAAAGCCCTGCGCAAAGTCACGCGGGTAGCGATTGCCCACTTCCAGCACCGGACCGGCGTGGTAGCGATAGTTGTCAAAATCATAGGCGCGGTATTCCGGTTCGGCTTCGTCCAGCCAGAACAGCTTAATGCCCATGTCGTAGTAATTTTTCTTCACCGTATCCCAGACGAATTTCCGCGCCTCAGGATGGGTCGCATCAAAGAAGGTGGTATTGCCCATAAAATCGAGGTTGACCTGCACGCCACGTTCACTGCTGACCAGCCAGCCTTTGGCTTTCATCAGCGGGTAGAGAGGGCTGCGCGCCTCTACCGTTGGCCACACCGACACCATCAGCGCAATACCCATTTCGCGCAGCTCGTCGACCATCCCTTCAGGATCGGGCCAGTCTACGGGGTCGAAGCACCAGGTGCCCTGATTCGGCCAGTGGAAAAAGTCGATGACCATCACCGACAGCGGCAGATTACGGCGGCGATACTCCCGCGCAACCTCCAGCACCTCCTGCTGGGTGCGGTAGCGTAATTTGCACTGCCACAGCCCGCTGATAAACGCCGGGGCGGAGGGCGGAGTACCGGTGGCTTTCACATACTGGCGGGTGATATCCGCCACCGTATCAGCGGCGGTGATCCAGTAGTCCATTTCTCCCGTCACGCGGGCGCGCCATTCCGTCTGATTTTTTGCAAAGCTGGCTTCACCAATCGCCGGGTTGTTCCAAAGCAGGCCATAGCCAAGGCTGGACTGCATAAAGGGCACGCTGGCCTGGGAGTTGCGCTGCGCCAGTTCCAGCGTACAGCCTTTCAGATCCAGCCACGGCTGTTGATACTGACCCATGCCATAGATGCGTTCATCCGGACGCGATTCAAACCGGACGGTGAGCTGATATTTCCCCCCCATTAGCGGCTTAAATTCGCGGCCATCCAGCTTCAGGGCGCTGACATATTTATCCTGGCTCTTCTCGCTGGCACCGATACCCACCGTTGAACGCTGGCGCCACATCTCTTCCAGCAGCAGTTCGCCGCGCTGATTGTAGAAGGCCAGCTGACCTTTAAGATTCAGCGTCGCGGTAATATTGCCGTTGCGCAGCGTCAGGCTTTCCGCTTCGGCGACAATCTCAGCCTGGCAAGGGGCGGCGGGCAACAGTGCCTGTAAGGCGTCATCAAAAGCCGGGGAGCAGGTGGCCCTGACGCGCAGGCTGTTTTCACCCCACGGTTCAATACGCAGGGTCTGGCGTTCAAAACGCCATTCGATACTGTTGGAATGTTGGATCAGCTCACTCATGGAAAACGCGTCCTTCTAAACAGGGTGTTTGGCAAGATGGATGGATTGCATTGTGCTGTCGTCGAGCTTGTACCAGCGCAGCGTGGCAAACGCGCAGAGTGACAAGACGCCAGGCACGACGGTGAAGAGGGCGATGATGCAGTACATGGCCGTGGTGGTCTGTTCCGGGGCGTTGGCGACATAGCCGCTTAAGCCCAGCGTCCAGCCAACAATCGCGCCGCTGATCGCCATTCCCAGCTTGAGTACGGCGAGGAAGGTGGAGAAGATCACGCCGTCCATGCGTTTCCCCTGTTTCCATTCGCCGTAATCGGCGACGTCCGCCATCATTACCCACATCAGCGTGGTGGTGGCCTGGTAAAGGGTGGAGACGATAAACGTCATGGGCACCAGAATAAGCACTGACTTAGGCGCAAAGAACAGGGCGATGCTGAGTACCCCCGCCAGTACGGAACAGTATCCAAACATCTGCACTTTGCTGACGTTCTGCGTCAGACGTTTGGCCAGCGCACTGCCTGCGGCTTTCCCGAGAATATGCGCCCCGAGCATCCACATAAAATAGCTTGCGCTACCGAGATAATAAGTGACGAAATACATCATTGCGCCAAGGCGAATAACGCCAAAACCAATGTTGGTTAATACCAGGACGGCGACAACCCGCCATTGGTCGTTTCGTAATAAATCCCGCAGTTCCGCAAGATAATTATTGTGGGTAGCGGGAGCCTTAATACGTTCACGCGTATTGGCGAAGCAGATCCAGAACATGATGACCGCGATGGTCGCCATAATGGCCATCGCCCAGCGGTAGCCCAGTAATTTATCATCGCCGCCTAAAAACTCTGCCAGCGGCATCATAAAGAATGTCGACAGCGCGCCACCCAGCGTGGCCAGGAAAAAACGATAGGACTGGAGGGAAATTCGCGCATCGTTGTCGGGCGTTGTCACCGCGCCCATGGAGCAATAGGGAATATTGATTGCGGTATACATCAGCATCATCAGGGTATAGCTGACGGTGGCGAAAATCATTTTACCGTGCAGATCGAGCGACGCCGGAACGGCGTAGGTCAGCAGACAACTTGCGCCAAAGGGCAGCGCCAGCCACAGCATCCAGGGGCGGAATTTGCCCCAGCGCGTGCGCGTCCTGTCTGCGATATAGCCCATCGCCGGGTCTATTATGGCATCGGCGGTTCTCGCCAGAAGAAACATGGTGCCCACGAATGCGGCAGGTAGCCCCACCACGTCCGTATAGTAAAACGTCAGAAAAATAATGACGTTATCCAGCCCAATATGGCTCGCCATATCGCCTAACCCATAACTGATCTTTTCTTTACGGGTAATTATTTCGGTCATTGTATTCACCTTGCCAGTGTAAGGTTTATTTTTGAGGTGCTCCGTAAACAGGGTTAACCATGATGAAAAGGTTAACAATTGCGAGATCTGGCATCGGGGTTACGTAAATTTCTTTTCGTGATACCGGTAACAAATAAAGTATTTAAACAGTGACTTTATACGGGGGAGGATAGTCAACAGCGAATCGTTTCAGCGAAAAAATAGTCATTTCACGGACGCGTCATTGTCATTTAACTGTCATTGTGCGGGGGTAAAAAAGAGGCAAACGGGCAAAGCAGAGGGCATCATGAACGATCCTATGTTTGTCGAAACGCTGATTATCTCCTCATCGTTTTTTATTATCGCGATTATTTTGATTGCTTCCGTGCTGCTGCTGGAAAACGGCTGACCGTTAGCCAGCCGCAGTATTTATTGTTTACGGAACGTCACCAGTTCAGGACGGGCGATACGCAGATAGTCCTGGGTGTCCATAATCACCGACTTTTCCAGCAGGCCGGCGTTAAAGGCGATCTCATCGAAGCGCTCAAACAGCAGCGGATCGGCGACCAGCGTCAGATCCGGATGAAAGCTGAAGGGGGGAATGGCGCCGAAGACGCAGCCGGTAAGCGCATCCACTTCAGCCGGACTGGCGAGAGAGGCCTTTAGCCCACCGAAATGACTGGCCAGAAGGCTCAGATCGGCCTGCCGATCGGCGGCGAGGATTGCCAGAATATGTTTCTTAACACCGTTGCCTTTTACCTTGCAGACCAGTGCTTTTGCACCCTGCCGGAGATCGGTCCCGCGAATTTCACTGACCGCTTCGCATTTCCCAACGGCCTCATGCGCCACCACGCGAAAGCGCGCCTCCTGCTCGGTTAATAAGCTGATTAGCCGCTGATGGGGCGTCGTCCCGATCACGTCATCAGACATAACGATTTCACCTGTGATTTGCCAATACGTAGCTTGCTACATTAGCACGGGACGGAGAGGGCTGAAAGAAAACAGCCAGCGGGTGCGCTGGCTGTTGGGTCATGCGTTGCTGGTGGACGACTGTTTCTGGAACAGTTCCCGGAAGACCGGGTAGATGTCATCCTGGTCACGAATGTGCTGCATCGCAAAGTTATCGAACATCGCTTGCAGATGCTCATACTCACGCCACAGCGTCTGGTGGGCGCGACGGGTAATTTCAATGTAGCTGTAGTAACGCACCACCGGCAGGATCTTCTTCGCCAGAATTTCATGACACAGCGGCGAGTCATCCGCCCAGTTATCGCCATCCGATGCCTGCGCGGCGTAGATATTCCACTGCGCCGGATCGTAGCGCTCCTTCACCACCTCGTCCATCAGCTTCAGGGCGCTCGACACGATGGTGCCGCCGGTCTCCTGCGAGTAGAAGAACTCATGTTCATCCACCTCTTTCGCCTGAGTGTGATGGCGGATGTAGACCACCTCCACGTTCTTATACGTTCTGCTCAGGAACAGATAGAGCAGAATATAAAAACGCTTAGCCATATCCTTGGTGGCCTGATCCATTGAACCTGATACGTCCATCAGGCAGAACATCACCGCCTGACTGGAAGGCTCCGGCCGTTTTTCGTAGTTCTTGTAGCGCAGGTCGAACGTGTCGATAAACGGCACCCGGTCGATCTTCGCCCGCAGTTCGGCGATCTCTTTTCGCAGGCGCTCCTCTTCCAGCAGTTGTGCCGGCTCCGTGTTTTCCACCACTTTCAGGCTGGTTTCCAGCTCGCGCAGTTCGCGCCGTTTGCCTGCCGTCATCGCCGTGCGTCGCGCCAGCGAGTTTTGCAGTGAACGCACCACGCTGATGTTGGCGGGTACCCCGTTTGCGGTATAACCCGCGCGATGGGTTTTGTATTCGTTGAGCTGACGGTGCTGATTCTTTCTCAGATTCGGCAGGGCCAGATCCTCAAACAGCAGGTCGAGATATTCGTCTTTTGAAATCTGAAAGACGAACTCGTCCTGGCCTTCACCGTCCTGGCTGGCCTGCCCCTGACCGCTGCCAGAACCGCCGCCTCCGCCTTGGGGCCGCTCGATTCTGTCATTCTGGACGAAGTGGTCATTACCTGGGTGCACGCGATGGCGAAGGCCGCCACGCCCCTGATGAAACATCGGTTCGCTGATGTCATCGTTAGGGATGGAGACGGATTCGCCGCTGTCGACGTCGGTCACCGAGCGTTTGTTGATGGCCTCGGAGATCGACTGTTTAATTTGCGCTTTATAACGGCGCAAGAAGCGCTGGCGATTCACCGTGCTCTTGTTTTTGCCGTTAAGACGCCGGTCAATAAACCAGGTCATATATCCCCCGTACTGCATTTGCCAACTTGCAGCGTCCGTAAGTACCGGACATTTTGTTGGCCCGGTAAGCGCGTTACCGGGCACTTGTTTTAAGACGATTTACGCACGCGCAGATACCATTCACAGAGCAGGCGGACCTGTTTGCGGGTATAGCCTTTTTCCATCATACGGTCGACAAAATCGTCGTGCTTTTTCTGCTCGTCGGTTGAGGTTTTGGCGTTGAACGAGATGACCGGCAACAGCTCTTCCGTGTTAGAGAACATTTTCTTCTCTATAACCGTGCGCAGTTTTTCGTAGCTGGTCCAGTTCGGATTGCGGCCGTTGTTATGCGCTCTGGCGCGCAGCACGAAGTTCACAATCTCGTTTCGGAAGTCTTTCGGATTGCTGATCCCGGCTGGTTTCTCGATTTTTTCAAGTTCCGCGTTCAGGGATTCACGGTCAAACAGCTGGCCGGTATCCGGGTCGCGATACTCCTGATCCTGGATCCAGAAGTCAGCGTAGGTGACGTACCGGTCGAAGATGTTCTGGCCGTATTCGGAATAGGATTCCAAGTAGGCGGTCTGGATCTCTTTGCCGATAAACTCGGCGTATTTCGGGATCAGGTAGCCTTTCAGGAACTCCAGGTAGCGTTCAGCCTGCTCCTGTGGGAACTGTTCACGTTCAATTTGCTGTTCCAGCACGTAGAACAGATGTACCGGGTTGGCGGCCACCTCCGCGTGGTCGAAGTTAAAGACGCGGGAGAGGATCTTAAACGCGAAACGCGTCGACAAACCGTTCATCCCTTCGTCGACCCCGGCGTAATCGCGGTATTCCTGGTACGATTTCGCTTTCGGGTCGGTATCCTTCAGGCTTTCACCGTCATACACGCGCATTTTTGAGTAGATGCTGGAATTTTCCGGCTCTTTCAGGCGCGACAGGATCGAGAAGCGCGACAGCGTTTCCAGCGTTCCCGGTGCGCAAGGGGCATGGACCAGCTCACTGTGGTTGAGCAGTTTTTCGTAAATCTTGATCTCCTCGGAGATCCGCAGGCAATATGGCACTTTGACGATGTACACACGGTCAAGGAATGCCTCATTGTTTTTATTGTTACGGAAGGTCACCCATTCAGATTCGTTAGAGTGGGCAAGGATAATCCCGTTAAACGGCAGGGCGGAAATACCTTCTGTCCCGTTGTAGTTCCCTTCCTGGGTGGCGGTCAGTAGCGGATGCAGCACTTTGATCGGTGCTTTAAACATCTCGACAAATTCCATAATCCCCTGGTTGGCGCGGCACAGCGCACCGGAATAACCGTAGGCATCCGGGTCGTTTTGCGCGTGATGCTCCAGCTTACGGATATCGACTTTACCCACCAGCGCCGAGATATCCTGGTTGTTCTCGTCACCGGGTTCAGTTTTGGCAATGGCGATCTGCTCGAGGATAGACGGCCACACTTTCACGACGCGGAACTTGGTGATGTCCCCGCCGAACTCGTGCAGACGTTTTGCCGCCCACGGCGACATGATCGTACCGAGATAGCGATGCGGAATGCCAAACTCTTTTTCCAGAATTTGCGCATCCTCTTGCGGATTAAACAGGCACAGCGGATGGTCATTGACCGGGCTGCGTTCGCCGTTGGCGCTCAGCACATAGATCGGCACGCGCTGCATCAGCGCTTTCAGCCGTTCAGCCAGGGAGGATTTACCCCCACCGACAGGACCCAGCAGATAAAGGATCTGTTTCTTCTCTTCCAGCCCCTGAGCGGCATGCTTCAGGTAGGAGACGATCTGCTCAATGGCGTCTTCCATGCCATAGAACTCTTCAAACGCCGGGTATCGGGCGACCACCCGATTCGAAAATAGACGGGAAAGCCGTGGCTCCAGGGCAGTATCAACCATGTTTGGCTCACCAATAGCCATCAATAGCCGTTCTGCCGCATTGGCATAGGCACTGCGATCTTGCCGACAAATGGTAAGAAACTCCTGCAGTGTGAACTCTTCGTCCTTGGCAGCTTCGTAGCGCTGGCGATAGTGATCGAATATATTCATGGCATGCCGTCCTTTCGTTTTTTAGCACAGGATAAGAGCCGTTCGTATGAGTAGTGGAGGCTCCCGGAAGAGAATTTTTCGCACCTCACTGCCAGAGCAGCAACCTGTGTGCCAGGTCGAAGGCTATGAACCGCAGGGTGTTCAGCAAAACCTCTTCTTAAATTAAAGCTTAGATGGCAATTGCAAAACTTGCATACGGATAAAATCTACTTTCAATGACATATCAATAACTCATCCAAAAATTTCCACTGCGGTTATAAGCGAAAAGTGGGTTTTTCATTTATCGGTCACATAAATGAAAGCGGGATGTCATCTGAAAAATGAAAAATAACGGGTTAATCAAACGGATTAGCGCGCAAAAAATTTTGGGATGTACGGGAATGGCGGTTACACTTCACCCGCTGATTATTTGACTACAGGAAAGAATGGATTGTGACCAAACTCAAACTTCTGGCATTGGGCATCCTTGCCGCTACCGCAGCGAGCACCGTACAGGCTGAGAGCCAGTGGACTGTTGGCGCGGGTGCTGGCGTGATTAACAGCCCGTACAAGCAGTATGACCGCGACGTTTATCCTGTCCCCGTTGTCACCTATGAAGGCGATAACTTCTGGTTCCGTGGGTTGGGCGGTGGCTACTATCTGTGGAACGATACGGCCGATAAGCTCTCCATCATGGCCTATTACGATCCAACGCACTTTAAACCAGGCGACAGCGACAGCAATGCGCTTCGTCAGCTGGACAAACGCAGAAGCTCACTGATGGCGGGGCTTTCTTACGTCCATAATACCGAGTATGGCTTCCTGCGCACTGCGCTGGCGGGCGATACCCTGGACAACAGCAACGGCTTCATCTGGGATCTGGCGTGGCTTTATCGCTATACCAACGGCGCAGTGACGCTGACGCCGGGTATCGGTGTGCAGTACAGCAGCGAGAATTACAACGACTACTACTATGGCGTGTCTAAAGCGGAGTCTCGCCGCAGTGGTCTGAAGAGCTACAGCGCGGATGATGGCTGGGACCCGTACCTGGAACTCACCGCCTCGTATAACTTCCTCGGTGACTGGAATGTGTACGGTACTGGCCGTTACATTCGTCTGAGCGATGAAGTGAAAGACAGCCCGATGGTCGACAAGTCCTGGTCTGGCATCTTCTCCGTGGGTGTGACCTACAAGTTCTGACCAGAACGTGATGCATTAAAACGGGGCGCTAGCGCCCCGTTTGTTTTTTTATGATGCCTGAACAATATTAGCGCTTCACAATCTTGATCGTCTGGCCTAAGCGGGACGGTTTTTCTTCGCTGGTTTTCTGCGGCGCGGTCACGCACGCGGTTTCCACGCACACGAAGGTCTTGTAACCGTCATCCGGGATATCCGCCATGCTGACGGAAAGGGCAGGGCCCGGGTTCCAGCCCACCACGTTGCTGTGGTGGTGATGAACCACATCAATACCGCGGTTCAGCGCGCTGTCGTGGATGACGCTACAGGCTTCCGGGTGCAGATACACGCGGTCGGTACGATCCGGGAAAGTCTGCACGCCGTCGTCCAGCTTGCCTTCTTTCGCGTTATCCACTTTGTCGATAAAGGTATCGCCAAGTCCGCTCACCTTAACGGCCTGAATGTCGCCTACGTTGAAATAGGTGTGCAGGGCGGACGTTGTTTCGAATTCGCCGTGCGCTTCCAGTTCAATTTCGCAGGTTTTACCCAGCTTGAAGCGGGCATACAGGGTGAACTCATGTGGCCACAGGGCGCGCGTTTCATCATTCGCCTGGAGTTCAAAGGTCAACACCGCACCGTTTTCATCTTCGTTGTGGGCTTTCAGCGTCCACTGCTGGTTACGGGCGAAACCGTGTGAGGGTAAACCCTGCTGCGCTGACGGGCCAAACCATGGCCAGCAGATCGGTACGCCGCCGCGGATCGCCGCCCCTTTTTTGAACGAGGTGGCCTCGCTCAGCCACAGGCCTTCTTCTTCACCTTCTGGTTTCCAGGAGAGCAGATGGGCGCCATTGAGTGCTACGGAGGCTTTAACGCGCGGATGATCAACAACGATGATATCAGCACCGTCGATCTGACGGCGGGAGAGCACAGGGTTAAGTTGTTCGACTACCGGAAGTGCAAAAATTTTATTAATCATTAAGCAATCCTCTGTCTAAAAACAATAAAAAAGGCGACCGAAGTCGCCTTTTAGGATCAAGCACTCATCTCAACTTATTTGGAGATGTGAGCGATCAGGTCCAGTACTTTGTTAGAGTAGCCAGTTTCGTTGTCGTACCAGGAAACCAGTTTCACGAAGTTGTCGTTCAGTGCGATACCTGCTTTAGCATCGAACACGGAAGTGCACACTTCGCCGTTGAAATCGGTAGATACAACGTCGTCTTCGGTGTAACCCAGAACGCCTTTCATTGGGCCTTCGGAAGCAGCTTTGATTGCTTTCTTAATTTCTTCATAAGAAGCAGCTTTTTCCAGACGAACGGTCAGGTCAACAACGGATACGTTAGGAGTTGGAACGCGGAACGCCATACCAGTCAGTTTGCCATTCAGTTCTGGCAGTACTTTACCTACTGCTTTAGCAGCACCGGTAGAAGATGGGATGATGTTCTGAGCCGCGCCACGGCCGCCGCGCCAGTCTTTGTGAGACGGGCCATCAACGGTTTTCTGAGTAGCGGTGGTTGCGTGAACGGTAGTCATCAGACCTTCGATGATGCCGAAGTTGTCGTTGATAACTTTAGCCAGCGGTGCCAGGCAGTTGGTGGTGCAGGATGCGTTGGAAACGATGTCCTGGCCAGCGTAAGTTTCGAAGTTTGCACCGCGAACGAACATTGGGGTGTTGTCTTTGGAAGGACCAGTCAGAACAACTTTCTTCGCACCCGCAGTGATGTGTTTACGTGCAGTTTCGTCGGTCAGGAAGATACCGGTAGCTTCAGCTACAACGTCAACACCGATTTCGTTCCATTTCAGGTTAGCTGGGTCTTTCTCAGCAGTAACGCGGATGGTTTTGCCATTAACAACCAGGTGGCCGTCTTTCACTTCAACGGTGCCGTCGAAACGACCGTGAGTTGAGTCGTACTTCAGCATGTACGCCATGTATTCAGCGTCCAGGAGATCGTTGATACCAACGATTTCGATGTCAGAACGTTTCTGAGCAGCACGGAAAACAATACGGCCGATACGGCCAAAACCGTTGATACCTACTTTGATAGTCATATATTCCACCAGCTATTTGTTAGTGAATAAAAGGTTGCCTGTAAAATTACAAAAACCTTACGCAGCGTCAAGCGGAATCGTGTCAATCATTGCGACAAATCAATCCTGTGACTAACGTTTGTGCGACTGACTCGCCTCACTTTCCCTTTGAGCTAGCAACCACATGGGGGCTGCGCCCGGAATTTTAAAGGCCTCGCAGGATTAAAATGTGAAATTGATCACAATTGCCTGACCGCCTTTTCGCGACACATAAGTTTAGAACAAAAGTGCACGCGCGGGTGTTAATGTTTTGTTAGAATCTGGGTTAAAAGATGTCTGTTTCAACAGCGAGATGTAAGCATATGTCGAACCAACGTAACCCCGACGATTTGAAAAAAAACCTTACAGAGATGCAGTTTTACGTGACGCAAAATCACGGCACAGAACCGCCGTTTTCCGGGCGTTTGCTGCACAATAAACGGGAAGGCGTCTACCACTGCCTGGTGTGTGATGCACCGCTGTTTAACTCCCAGACGAAGTACGATTCTGGCTGCGGCTGGCCGAGCTTTTACGAGCCTGTCAGCGATGATGCGATCCGCTACCTGACGGACACCTCGCACGGCATGGTGCGCACCGAAATTCGCTGCGGGAACTGTGACGCCCATCTCGGGCATGTCTTCCCGGATGGCCCGCAGCCGACGGGGGAGCGTTTCTGTGTAAATTCGGCTTCCATGAGCTTTACCGATGATGAAAACGGCGACCATACCAAGGGTTGAAAAAACGATTCAGCAAATTATTCCTTTGAAAGGGAGAGATCATGAATATTGATGACATGATTGCAGGTATGACCCCGGAGGTTTATCAGCGTCTGGTAACGGCCGTTGAGCTGGGAAAATGGCCGGACGGTGTGGCGCTCACACCTGAGCAAAAAGAGAACAGTTTGCAGCTGGTGATGCTGTGGCAGGCGCGTCACAATACCGACGCCCAGCACATGACCATCGACACTAACGGTCAGATGGTGATGAAAAGCAAGCGCGAGCTGAAAGAAGAGTTCGGCATCGCGCCGAAGCCGATTGCGACCTTCAAATAAAGCTCCCATGTAGGCCGGGTAAGCGCTAGCGCCACCCGGCACACTACATCTTAGTGCGGGATCCCAAGCGACTCCGCCAGCTGTTTCGCGAGCTGGTTTTCGTCGTCAGCACCGTACTCCCAGAACATGGCGCCAGCCAGACCTTTCTCCTTAATGTAATCCGCTTTGATCGCCACGGAGCGCGGGTTCTCATAGGAAATCGCAAACAGCGCCTTCCCGTCGGCGGATTTCACCGACAGCCACGGCACCTTCGCCTGTTCGTCCCAGTGCTCGGTAAAGCGTTTCTGCGGATCGTTCAGCAGCTTGCGGACGATATCGTTGTATTTCACATAGGTATCTTTGGTCAGATCATAGCCAAGCGATTTGAACAGGCCCAGTTCCTGCGGCCCGAAGTAGGGCTGCGTCACCGGATTGTTCTGCGCGTCCGATTTGCTCCAGTCGATACCCGGTTCAACGGCGCGCTTCGGCACGCGCCCATAGAAACCAATTCCGAGGTTCATCTGCTGCGGCTTCAGCCCGGCGGCCAGATAGTTATTCACCACAAAATCGACGCTGTACTTGTCTGCGGCAGCCACCGTTGGCCAGGCGCTGGAGTCATACAGATTCGCGTTAAAATACTGAGTACCGTACGCCATGTCGTAGGTCATCAGGTTGATGTAATCGAGCAGGGGGGCAATGGCTTTCACATCCACCCAGCTTTTCGGACTTTCCGCATTCGCGCCCACCGCAATCGTGACCAGCTTTTTCTTACCGAACGCGTCACGCATCTCTTTTAACAGCGCGGTGAAATTATCCCGGTCGGCAGGGGTGCTCTCGACCAGTCCCCACGCGCCGTTGACCGGATATTCCCAGTCCAGGTCGATCCCGTCCAGGCCGTATCTACTGACGATCTCCTGCGCGGAGCGAATAAATACCGCGCGACTCTCTTTGGTTGCCGCTGCGCCAGAAAAACCACGCGCGCCCCAGCCGCCAACGGAAAGCAGGACTTTCAGGTTCGGGTTTTGTTTACGAAGCTGAGGAAGTAACGCCAGATCGGATGCCACCTTAGGTGATAACCAGATTTGATGCAGTTTTGCCGGATCTTTCAGCGCGGCGTTGGTTTCGTCTTTCTCGTTGTTATAGACCAGACCAAACGAGTAGTTGAGGTGGGTGATCTGGCGGACGTCGAGTTTATTAATATCGCCACCCGGTCCGGCGGTAACATCGCCACCCCCATTGAAGTAACCCACGGACATCAGGGGCGCGGCGGAAGCCAGTGACGCGCAAAGCAAGGGTAATGCTGCCAGCAAGGGCAAACGTTTCATATAATTTCCTCTTTGACTGAATAAAAATAACCACGCCACAGAAAAGGCGTGGCGAAAAAACAGCCTGAAGAGAATAGCATCGCCGTTTCGCTTGTGATGCGAGGGAGTTCACTTTATGGGGATTGGGAAAGAAATGCCGGGTAAGGCGAAGCCGCCACCCGGCTAAAAAAGCTTACGCCTGCGTCTCCAGCCAGTCAGCCAGCGTATACAGCGTTGCGCCTTCTGCGGCCATATCCATAAACGCCTGAGCGCTGTCATGCGGCTGAATATTCACCCCGCGACAGCCGTCGGTGATGACATTCACGGTATAGCCCAACTGGAGCGCATCCAGCACGGTGAACTTCACGCAGTAATCCGTCGCCAGGCCCAGCACAATCAGCTCGGTGATCTCATGGTGGCGCAACCACGCGTCCAGCGCCGTCTTCTGACGATGACCGTTATCAAAGAACGCGCTGTAGCTGTCGATGGTTGGGTTTTCACCTTTGTGGAACACCGCGTCGATGGCCTTCTGGTTCAGCAGCGGATGCAACTCAGCGCCCTCCGTCTGCTGCACGCAGTGATCGGGCCAGAAGGTTTGCGCCAGCCCGTCCAGATCGCCCTGGCTGTAAGGCTCAACGTTGTGCTGGCTGGCAAAGCTGCCGTGGTTTGCCGGATGCCAGTCCTGACTCGCCACCACCGCTTCACCACGAGCTTTACACCACTCAATCAGCGAATTCGCGACGTCTACGGTGCTGTCGCCTTCGGCAACGGCCAGCGCACCGCCCGCACAGAAATCATTTTGCAAATCGACCAGTAACAGGGCGCGTTGCTTCATGGGACCTCCTTATTCGTCCGGCGTCAGTTCACCGCGCAGGTTTTGCATCATGGCGTGGCGAATGGAATCAATGTCCAGATCCTGACTCAGTAAATAGTGAAGTTTAGTCAGCGTTGCCTCAACGGTCATATCGAAACCACTGATCACCCCAGCGTGCGCCAGGGCATTGCCGGTGGCGTAGCCGCCCATATTGACCTTACCGGACATACACTGGGTGAGGTTGACCACCACAATCCCGCGATCGCTCGCCTCCTGAAGCTCTTTCAGGAATTCACCGTTCTGCGGGGCGTTACCCACACCATAGGAGCGCAGGATCAGCGCCTTCACCGGCTGGCGCAGGAAGTTGCGCACCACGTCGGCGGAAATACCCGGATAAATCGTCACCACGCCGATCGGCTGCGGGGTGATCGGGTGAACGATCAGTTCGCCTGCGGTATTTGGTGCGGGCGGCGTGCCCAGACGACGGATATGGATCCCCGCTTCCAGCAGCGGTTGTAGGTTAGGTGAGGCAAAAGCGTCAAAGCCGTCGGCGTGCGCTTTGGTAGTGCGGTTCCCGCGATACAAACGGTTATTGAAGAACAACGACACTTCGTTAATCGGATAATTGGCCGCCACGTACAGGGAGTTAAGCAGGTTGATCTGCCCGTCTGAACGCAGTTCCGCCAGCGGGATCTGCGAGCCGGTCACGATGACGGGCTTGCTCAGGTTCTCCAGCATGAAGGAGAGCGCCGAGGCGGTGAACGCCATGGTGTCGGTACCGTGCAGGATCACGAAGCCGTCGTACTGGTCGTAATGGGCTTTAATATCGTCCGCAATATGCTGCCAGTCTTCCGGCGTCATGTCGGAGGAGTCCATCAGCGGCTCATATTCGTGGATGGTAAAGTCCGGCATTTCCGGACGGTGGAATTCAGGCATCAGCGCCAGCTGGCGCTGCAAGTGGCCGGAAACCGGGATATAGCCATTTTCTGAGCGCTGCATACCGATGGTACCGCCGGTATAGGCGACATAAATTGATTTCTTCTGCATGGTAATGAGTTCTTGTTCTTCAAAAGAAAAAATCCCCTCTTCACGGGAAGAGGGGACGGTTTTTAACGCACGTTCGCACAGGTCAGGCAAAACGCGTAGCGGCTTTGTGGATCATTAAAGGCAGCAAGCTTGTCGCTCTCCGCTTTCATGGCTTTCGCCGCGGTCGCCACCGGCGCCGGCAGATAAGCCTGAAGCGCGTCCGGCAGCATGGCACGAACGGAGCCGGACATGCTGTCCATGACCATATCGAAGAACGTTGGTTCGTCCTGATAATAGTCCACGTGCCACTGCTTGAGCTTCGCCAGCTCCGCCGCTTTCTTCACGGCGTCGTCGAAGTCACCCAAGCTGTCTACCAGGCCGTTGCTCTTCGCGTCCTGGCCGGTCCAGACGTGGCCCTGAGCGATCTGGTCAATCTGATCGGGCGTCTTTTTACGGGAGTCCGCAACCAGCGTGATGAAACGTTTATAGCCACTCTCAATGCTGAGCTGCATCATCTCAGACACCTCAGGCGGCAGGGATTTGGTGACGGACACATCCGCCAGCGGCGAGGTGGAAACGCCGTCGGTGTGGACGCCGAGATAATCCAGGCTGTTCTCTACGGTGTTGATCACGCCGAAGATGCCAATCGAGCCGGTCAGCGTGCTTGGGTTAGCCACAATGTAGTTGGCTGGCGTCGAGATCCAGTAGCCCCCGGAAGCCGCCATGCCGCCCATCGATACCACTACCGGCTTGCCCGCGGCGCGCGCGGCGGCCAGTTCAGCACGGATCACTTCAGAGGCGCTGACGCTGCCGCCAGGGCTGTTCACCCGCAGGACAATCGCCTTCACTTTCGGATCCAGGCGCGCATCGCGGATCTGCGACGCGGTGGTGTCCCCGCCGACGTTCCCCGGCGTTTCTTCGCCATCCATAATGGCCCCGTTAGCAAACACCACGGCGATGCTGTCAACACTGTCGTCCGGCTTTTTCGCGGCGTAGTCATACATGCTGATGGCGCTGTAGTTTTTATCCTCTTTACTCCAGCCGAACTGTTTGGTCAGCGCTTTTTCAATTTCAGCGCTGGAACCCAGCTGATCGACCAGTTTGTTATCAAGCGCGTATTTCGCTGTATCGCCGTCCACCTTGCGCAGGCCGTCCAGCACGCCGCGCGCGCCCGGGAAGACCTGCTCAGCGGTAATCTGACGGTTAGCGGCAATGGTGCCGAGGTAGTTCTGCCACAGCTCGCCAATCCAGCGGCTGTCCGCTTCACGGGCGGCAGGGGACATATCATCGCGGATAAACGGCTCCACGGCGGATTTATAGGTCCCGACGCGGAAGACGTGGGTGGTGACCTTCAGCTTGTCGAGCAGCGATTTGTAGTACAGACCGTTAGTGGCAAAGCCATGCAGATCGACCGTGCCCTGTGGCGAAAGCCAGATCTTATTGGCAAAGCTCGCCAGATAATATTGTCCCTGGGTGTAGCTGTCGCCAATGGCAATAACCGGTTTACCGCTGTCGCGGAATTCGCGCAGCGCTTTACCGATGTACTGCATTGACGGCTGATCGGCGCCGGCAAAATCTTTCAGGTCCAGCACGATACCGGTAATGTTACGATCGTCTTTAGCCTGACGGATGGTGTCGACGATATCAAACAGGGAGTTTTCCTGAAGACGGTCTGACGTTGCGCCGAACAGCTGGCGACCAATCACGCCCAGACGGTTGCTGGTCGATGGCTTATCAACAATCACCCCGGTGATATCGAGTAACAGCGCGCCGCGCGTCGAATGCTGCGACTGGTTTGCGTTGCTGATATGCATCCAGATACCTGCGCATACCAGGACCAGGAAGATGAAGAAGATGTTCATCACCAGGTTGCGGACGAAGTTGAGCAGTCGCCACGTCCATTTAAAGAAACCGGCAAAGATTCGCCAAAGGGTTCGCATGTATTCTCCCTAACCAGAAAAGGACTGTTTCCGTCGCCACGGGACGGTAATGTGCGGTTATCGTAATGACCCAACCGCCACTTGTCAGCAGGAATCGCCTGCCACGCTGTAACAAATTCTGCTGTCGTGTTAATTTTGTGAGTAAATTTCATGAAAGGAGTTAACCAATGGACGCACTTGAACTGCTTGTTAACCGTCGTAGCGCTTCCCGCCTGGCCGAACCGGCACCCGTCGGCGAGCAGCTGGAAAACATTCTGCGTGCCGGAATGCGTGCGCCGGACCATGGCACATTGCAGCCGTGGCACTTCTTTATCATTGAAGGCGAAGGGCGCGACCGCTTCAGCCAGCTGCTGGAGCAGGGGGCTGTTGCCGCAGGCCAGGATGAGAAGGGGATTGATAAAGCCCGCAACGCGCCGTTCCGTGCGCCGATGATCATCGCGGTAGTCGCAAAATGTCAGGCCGATCATAAAGTGCCGGTCTGGGAGCAGGAGATGTCTGCCGGTTGCGCGGTAATGGCAATGCAGATGGCCGCCGTCGCGCAGGGCTTTAACGGCATCTGGCGTACCGGGCCGCTGACCGGGAGCGCCGCCGTGCGGGAAGGTTTCTCCTGCGGCGAACAGGATAAAATTGTCGGCTTCCTCTATCTCGGCACCCCGCAGCTTAAAGCTTCCAGCACCATTAGCGTGCCGGACACTACGCCTTTCGTCAGCCGTTTTTAATCACCCGCGCTAAACTGTCTGGATTCTGAGCATCCGCCGCAGAATTCAGACAGTCATACTTACCTCTTTATGGAATGAGCGCTACCATAGCGCGATTGAGATGACAGGAGACGTCCATGAGCGAGCAAACCATTCGTTTAACGCAATACAGCCACGGAGCCGGTTGCGGTTGTAAAATTTCCCCGAAAGTGCTGGAGACCATCCTGCACAGTGAGCAGGCGAAGTTTGTCGACCCGAATCTGCTTGTCGGTAACGAAACGCGTGACGATGCAGCGGTTTATGACCTGGGTAACGGCACCAGCATTATCAGCACCACTGACTTCTTTATGCCGATTGTCGACAACCCGTTCGACTTCGGGCGCATTGCTGCCACCAACGCCATCAGCGATATCTTTGCGATGGGCGGTAAACCGATTATGGCGATCGCCATTCTGGGCTGGCCGATTAACACCCTCCCGCCGGAGATTGCCCGCGACGTGATCGAAGGCGGACGCTTTGCCTGCCAGCAGGCGGGTATTGCCCTGGCCGGTGGTCACTCTATCGATGCGCCGGAGCCGATCTTCGGCCTGGCCGTCACCGGCGTGGTGCCGACCGAGCGCGTGAAGCGCAACAGCACCGCGCAGGCGGGCTGCAAGCTGTTCCTCACTAAGCCGCTGGGCATTGGCGTACTGACCACTGCCGAGAAGAAATCCCTGCTGAAGCCCGAGCATATCGGTCTGGCAACGGAAGTGATGTGCCAGATGAACCTCGCCGGTGCGGCATTCGCCAATATCGACGGCGTGAAGGCCATGACCGACGTGACCGGTTTTGGTCTGCTGGGGCACCTCTCTGAAGTCTGTCAGGGCGCGGGCGTGCAGGCGCAGGTCTGGTATCAGGATGTGCCTAAGCTGCCGGGCGTGGAAGAGTACATTGCTCAGGGCGCAGTGCCGGGCGGGACGCAGCGCAACTTCGCCAGCTACGGCCATTTAATGGGCGAAATGCCGGAAGCGTGGCGTAACCTGCTGTGCGATCCGCAAACCTCCGGCGGCCTGCTGCTGGCGGTGACGCCGGAAGCTGAAGCTGACGTTCAGGCGACGGCTGCCGAGTTTGGCATCACCCTGACGGCCATTGGTGAGCTGGTGACCGCCCGCGGTGGTCGCCCGATGATTGAGATCCGTTAATTCGATGCGGTTGTTTATTGCCGAAAAGCCGAGTCTGGCGCGTGCCATCGCCGATGTGCTGCCCAGGCCGCATCGCAAAGGCGACGGCTTTATCGAATGCGGTAACGGGCAGGTGGTCACCTGGTGTATCGGTCACCTGCTTGAACAGGCGCAGCCGGATGTCTACGACAGCCGCTACGCCCGCTGGAATCTCAACGATCTGCCGATTGTGCCGGAAAAGTGGCGTCTCCAACCGCGTCCTTCCGTCACCAAACAGCTCAACGTCATTAAGCGCTTCCTGCATGAGGCGACGGAAGTGGTCCACGCGGGTGACCCGGACAGGGAAGGGCAACTGCTGGTCGATGAAGTGCTGGACTACCTGGAGCTGGCGCCGGAAAAGCGCCAGCAGGTGCAGCGCTGCCTGATCAACGACCTCAACCCTCAGGCGGTAGAGCGGGCCATTTCACGCCTGCGCGCCAACAGCGAATTTATTCCCCTGTGTGTCTCCGCGCTGGCGCGTGCCCGTGCGGACTGGCTATACGGGATCAACATGACCCGCGCCTACACCATTCTCGGGCGCAACGCGGGTTATCAGGGCGTACTCTCCGTCGGTCGTGTCCAGACACCGGTGCTGGGGCTGGTGGTGCGTCGCGACGAAGAGATCGAAAATTTCGTCGCCAAAGACTTCTTCGAAGTCAAAGCGCATATCGTCACGCCGAAAGACGAACGCTTTACCGCCGTCTGGCAGCCAAGCGATGCCTGTGAGTCATATCAGGACGAAGAGGGACGGCTGCTGCATCGCCCGCTGGCGGAGCACGTGGTCAACCGCATTACCGGCCAGCCCGCAATCGTCACCAGCTATAACGACAAACGGGAAACGGAGCCCGCACCGCTGCCGTTCTCCCTTTCGGCGTTGCAGATTGAGGCGGCTAAGCGCTTTGGTCTTAGCGCGCAGAACGTGCTCGATATCTGCCAGAAGCTCTACGAAACCCACAAGCTGATCACCTATCCGCGTTCGGACAGCCGCTATCTGCCGGAAGAACACTTCGCCGGACGCCACTCGGTGATGAATGCCATTGGCGTCCATGCGCCGGATCTGTTGCCGCAGCCGGCGGTAAACCTGGATACCCATAACCGCTGCTGGGACGATAAAAAAGTCGATGCTCACCACGCGATAATCCCGACGGCGCGCACCAGCAACGTCAACCTGACCGACAACGAAGCAAAGGTCTATAACCTGATCGCACGTCAGTATCTGATGCAGTTCTGCCCGGACGCGGTGTTCCGCAAGTGCGTTATTGAACTGGAGATTGCCAAAGGCAAATTTATCGCCAAAGCGCGTTTCCTCGCGGAAGCGGGCTGGCGCACGCTGCTCGGCAACAAAGAGCGTGACGAAGAGAACGACGGCACGCCGCTGCCGGTCGTGGCCAAAGGCGACGAACTGCTGTGCGAGAAGGGCGAAGTGGTTGAACGACAAACCCAGCCGCCGCGCCATTTCACCGACGCGACGCTGCTGTCGGCCATGACCGGGATCGCCCGCTTTGTGCAGGATAAAGATCTGAAGAAGATCCTGCGCGCCACCGACGGTCTGGGCACGGAAGCGACCCGCGCGGGGATCATCGAACTGCTCTTTAAGCGCGGCTTCCTGGAGAAAAAGGGACGTTACATCCATTCAACAGAACCGGGCCGGGCGCTAATTCATTCGCTGCCGGAGCTGGCCGCCAGGCCGGACATGACCGCGCACTGGGAGTCGGTGCTGACGCAGATCAGCGAAAAGCAGTGCCGTTATCAGGACTTTATGCAGCCGCTGGTAGGGACGCTTTATCAGCTGATTGACCAGGCGCGCAGTACGCCAGTGAAGCGATTCCGGGGAATGGTCGCCCCGGGCGGCGGGGCGAAGAAACCGTTCAAAAAGAAGAAAAGCGCAGCCAAAAATACAACCGCTTAAACCGTAGGCCGGGTAAGGCGAAGCCGCCACCCGGCGAAAGCCCCTCTGCGGCCTGAAAAAAGCCCGGTGGCGCCAGCGCTTACCGGGCCTACAAGGGCGAGAATGCAGCGAAACTAAATCACACCCTGTCCGATCATTGCATCGGCCACCTTCACGAACCCGGCGATATTCGCCCCGCGCACGTAGTTAGTTTGCGAGGCCTCGCCGCCGTACTCCACGCAGGCGTGATGAATATCGAGCATGATGTGGTGCAGACGGGCATCCACTTTCTCTGCCTTCCAGCCCATTCTCGCGGCGTTTTGCGCCATTTCCAGACCGGATGTTGCCACGCCGCCAGCGTTCGCCGCCTTGCCTGGCGCAAACAGCACGCCCGCGTCCAGGAACAGGTCGGTCGCTTCAATAGTGGTGGGCATATTTGCCCCTTCCGCTACCGCTTTCACGCCATTGCTAATCAGCGTCCGGGCGGCATCCACGTCCAGTTCGTTTTGCGTCGCGCACGGCAGGGCAATATCCACCGGCACGCCCCACGGCTGTTTACCTTCCAGATAGGTCAGGCCAAATTCACGGGCATAATCCGCTACCCGACCGTCACGGCTGGCTTTGATTTCGCACAGACGCGCCAGTTTTTCTGCCGTAAAGCCAGCTTCATCCACCACGGTGCCGCTGGAGTCGGAGGCGGTCACTACGCGCGCGCCAAACGCCATCGCTTTCTCGATAGCGTACTGCGCCACGTTGCCGGAGCCGGAGACCGCCACGCGCATCCCCTCGAAGCTCAGCCCGTGACGCTTAAGCATCGCTTCGGTGAAATAGACCAGACCATAACCCGTCGCTTCCGGGCGAATCAGGCTACCGCCAAACGACAGACCTTTGCCGGTAAAGACGCAGGCACTGTTGTTGGAGAGCTTTTTCATCATCCCGGCCATAAAGCCCACTTCACGCCCCCCCACGCCGATATCCCCGGCAGGAACGTCGGTGTCCGGCCCAAGGTGGCGATAGAGCTCAGTGACCAGCGCCTGGCAGAAGCGCATCACTTCGCCTTCGCTCTTGCCTTTCGGATCGAAATCACTCCCGCCTTTACCGCCGCCCATCGGCAGGGTAGTGAGCGCATTTTTAAAGGTCTGCTCGAAGCCGAGGAATTTCAGAATCGACAGGTTCACCGAGGGGTGGAAGCGCATCCCGCCCTTAAACGGCCCAATGGCGGAGTTAAACTGCACGCGCCACGCGCGGTTGACCTGCACCTGATTGCGATCGTCCACCCACGCCACGCGGAACTGGATGACGCGCTCCGGCTCTACCAGACGTTCAAGCAGCGCCATCTGACGGTAACGCGGATTTTCCTCAAGGAAGGGCCACAGGGTGGTCATGACTTCACGAACGGCCTGGGCAAACTCGCTTTGGTGCGGGTCGCGCTGCTGAACATGGGCAAGAAAGCTTTCCAGAGAGCGTGTCTGATCCATAGATATAAGAACCTCTTATAATAATTTATGCGTGTGGCGTAGATGTTTTGTGTCGTTTTTTTGACTATACCACCCGCACCGCTTTGAGAGGCAAGCAGAAATTTATGCCGCAAGGGAAATTAATGACAGGGCGCGCGTCATAACCAAAAGCGATGACGAGATAAATTAAAGATCCCGTCCGGATCGACCGTTATAGATATAAACGATGCAAAGGAAATAAAGTCTATGAACCGTTACGCAATGGCCGCGTTATGTTTGATGGTGTCCGCCGGGGCACAGGCTGACCGCATTCGCCCGGATGTCGAGGTCAACGTGCCGCCAGAGGTCTTTAGCGCTGGCGGCCAGCGTGCGCAGCCGTGTAATCAGTGCTGTATCTATCAGGATCAAAACTATTCCGAAGGCGCAGTGGTCAGGGCAGATGGCGTGCTGTTGCAGTGCCAGCGTGATGAACGCACCCTCAGTACAAACCCGCTGGTCTGGCGTCGCGTAAAAGAATAAACGCCTCCAGCAGCGGTATATCCGCCGGGGCTAAAGCATACGTGAACGCGTCTTCTGGCGTGCACCATACCAGCGCCGAGTGATAATGCGCCTTCAGCTGACCGCTAAATTCAGGCACATGCCAGGCGTGGAGGTGAATCAGCCGCTGCGACACCTCCCGTTGGTGGCTTGCCACATACCGCGCGGGCACGGCTTCAATGCCGAGTTCTTCGCGCAGTTCGCGGATCAGCGCTTCCGGCTGGGTCTCACCGGCTTCAACCTTCCCGCCTGCAAATTCCCACATTCCTGGCTGATCGGCATGTTCGGGACGCTGCGCCAGCAAAATCTTGCCCTCTTTTTCGAGGATGGCCGCAACCACATCGAGTGTTTTCAGCATGTTCGTCAATAATTAATAGCGAAAAACGACATATTATCGTGCCCTTCCAAAGAGTCCAGTCATCAGGAGAATCAGGTGAAAGAGACATCCGCCTGGGTTGCGCCCATGGAAACCCTTCCCGTCAGCCTCAGCCCCATCGCCGCCATGCAGAAAAAACACTTCGGCGCGGTGCTGAACCCCACGCGCTGGTGGGGGCGTATGCCGCGTCTTTTCTGGCTGGTGGCGCTGTTTGTCGGCTATCTGGAGCGGCGCAATGCGCGATTGACCCCGGTTCTGCGATCGCTGCTAATGACGCGGATCTCGCAGATCTGCCACTGCGCATTTTGTATTGATGCCAACAGCCTGCGTCTGGCCGAGCGGAGCGGGGCGCTGGATAAAGTGCAGGCCGTCAGCGACTGGCAAAATTCCACCCTGTTCAGCGAAGAGGAGCGCGCGGCGCTGGCCTATGCGGAAGCGGTCACCGCCACGCCGCCTCAGGTGGATGAAAATATCAAAAGTCTGCTGAAGCGCCACTTTACGGAAGAGACCATCACCGAAATGACGGCTCTGATTGCCTTTCAGAATCTTTCCGCCCGCTTTAACGCCGCGCTGGATATCCCGGCTCAGGGTCTGTGCGCCACGTTTAAAGGTAAACCGCATGCTGGATAAACATCTGCACCCCCGGCTGAAACCCGGGTTAAATCAGCTGGCCGCCGCGCTGGATAAACCGTTTATCACGCCTGATGGCTTAACGCTCGCCGGGTTTGCGATTGGCGTGCTGGCGTTACCGTTTCTGGCGCTGGGCTGGTATCCGGCGGCGCTGATCGCCATTGTGCTGAACCGGCTGCTGGATGGTCTGGACGGCGCGCTGGCGCGTCGCCGTGGCCTGACGGACGCGGGAGGATTTCTTGATATCGCCCTCGACTTCCTGTTCTACGCCCTGGTGCCGTTTGGCTTTGCGCTGGCCGCTCCGGCTGATAACGCGATCGCCGCCGCCTGGCTGCTGTTCGCTTTTATGGGGACGGGCAGCAGTTTTCTGGCCTTTGCCGCGCTGGCGGGGAAGCATGATATCGACAACCCCGGCTATGCGCACAAGTCGCTTTATTACATTGGGGGATTAACGGAAGGAACGGAGACCATCGCGCTGTTTGCGCTGTGCTGCCTGTTTCCGGCGCATTTCGCGCTGTTTGCCTGGACATTGGGCGCGTTGTGCTGGCTGACCACCACAACGCGCATCTGGAGCGGTTATATCACGCTGAAATCACTTCCCCGCTAGCGTGCGCTCTCCGGTCCGCGCTCCCCGGTGGAGACCGGGTTCTGCGGATGGCTGCTCCATTCGTACCAGCCGCCGTCGTAGACGGCAACGTTCTGCCAGCCCATGGCGCGGGCGTACATAAAGGCTTCAGACGCGCGCCAGCCGGTACCACAGTAAAACGCAACGTGCTGCTCCGGCAGGATATTCCACGTTTTCCACATGGCGGCAATATCATCGGCGCTGCGCATGGTGCCATCCGGATTGTGGAAATCTTCCATGTGGGTCGCGTCGCTGCCCGCATGGCCCCAGCGCGCACCGGCAATCTCACCTTTTGGCTTGATATAGCTGTAGCCGCTGGTTTCACCGATAAACTCTGGCCAGGAACGAATGCTCACCAGCGAGGCGTCCTGACGGTGCAGCATTCCCCGGGCCTGCTCCATATCCACCATCAGCCGGGGCTGGCCCGGGATCGGCGCGCCAAAATCAGGGGCTGGTTTGACCTTTGCAGGCGTTCCGCGCTCAACGGGCAGGCTGGCGTCGGACCACGCCTTCCAGCCGCCATCCAGAATTCGCACATCCTTCACGCCCGCGTAGAGCATGATCTGCGCCACGCGCGCGGCGGCATACACGTCGCGACCGTACAGAATGACGGTGGTATCGTGACGGATCCCGTGCTTCGCCAGCATCGCTTTCAGCTTTTCGTCAGAGACCTTATTCCACAGCGGTTCGCTTTCCACTTCATTGGTGTCGATATAGCCCGCACCGGGAATGTGGCTCAGGAGATAAAGCTTCGGCGCACCCCAGCCAGCCTCGATCACCTTCCATTCTCCGGCTGGTGCGGCGGTAACGGGTTTGCCCTGCTGCAACTGGCGGATCCACTGCGGATAAACCAGCTGTTCGAAATGCGCCAGACGTTGCAGACGGTCGGATTGTTGCAGGGCATCGCTCAGGGTGGAGACGTGGGTAAAGCCCGCTTTCTCCAGCCGCGCTTTGACGGTCTGGTTGTCATCATCGTTGCCATAGAGCGCAACCGGCATGTCTGGCGTAAGCCGATGTTGTTTTGCCCAGCCGCTGAGCTGTTCATCGCTCATTGCCCCAAGCCAGCTGGCAGAGAGATTAAGCGCGGCGGGTTCATGACCGGACGTTCCGCTCAGGGTCTGCGGCCAGCCGTTAAAGAACGCACTGACGCGCGTATCAATTACCGCGCCGTTTTGCGCCTGGAGCTGGTCCAGCGTGAGGGCGTGGGGCATATCAGCCGCCGTGGAGGAGAGTGAGGCGAGGCCGCAGAGCAGGGCCAGCGCGGTCAGTTGAGAAACACGTTTCATCGAAAAACCTGACGTCATTAAAAGAGGGGGGCATTGTCGTCTCTCCTGAAGCCAAAAACATTGCGTTAGCACATTATTGCCAGCGAGAAATCTCAATCACCTCGCCGCCGGGCGGAATATCGTCCTCATCATGCGTGACCAGCACCACCGGGATCCTGCGCTGGCGAGTAACCTCGAATACCCACGCCCGGAATGAGGCGCGCAGCGTTTTATCCAGTCGACTGAACGGCTCGTCGAGCAGCAATGCCTGCGGCTGGGCGAGAAGAGCGCGCAACAGGCTGACCCGGGCGCGCTCGCCGCCGGAAAGGGTCGCCGGATCGCTGGCGTAGTGGTTTGCCAGCCCGGCAGTGTCCAGGGCCTGTTCTACCGCGTTGCGGCGGGCGCGCCCGACGATGTGCGCCGGCAGCGCCAGCATCAGGTTTTGCCCCACGCTGAAGGCGTCAAACAGCAGGGCATCCTGAAACAGAATGCCGATCCCGCGCGTTTCCACGGGGAGCATATCGCAGCGCCGATCGTTCAGCCACAGCTCGCCGTGCGCCTTAAAATCAGCGGATAACGCCCCCACCATCCAGGCGAAAAGGGTCGATTTCCCGCTCCCGGAGGGCCCCATCAGCGTGACAATCTCCCCCGCCGGGACGCGGAAGTTGACCTCACGGAAGAGTGGCGCAATGGTGAGATTTTTCACGTTCAGCATTAACGTAATCCTTGTCTGTGACGGCCCACGAGCCGGGAGAGCAGCGCGGCAAGGGCAAATACGCTGCTGGTCAACAGCAACAGACCCAGCGCCCGGCTGGCGAGGATCGGAATGCTGCCGCCGCTGCTGAGGGCGACCGCCTCCGTCGTCAGGGTGGTGAAATGTCCCGCTCCCAGCCAGAGGGTCGGCATGTACTGGGCCATGCTCACGGAAAAGCCGGTGGCAAAGGCCAGCAGGGCCGGACGAATCATCAGGGGGCATTTCACGAACCAGAAAATTTTCGCCTGTCGCCAGCCCAGCGTTCTGGCGGTGAGGATAAGCCGGGGATCGAGCCTGCGCCAGGCCGGTTGCAGCACCAGGAGCATCCACGGGAGAACCCAGAGCATATGGCTCCAGAGCACCGCAGCGTACTGGCCGTCGATGCCCAGCCACAGCGCCACGGCATATTGCCCGGACACGAGGGGCAGCGCCGGGAGGGCGAGCGGCAGCCAGACCCACACCGCGCCGCGCTGGGGTCCCCACTCAAGCCAGAGCATGAGGATGGCCAGCGCTGTCAGGCTGGACAGCAGTCCCAGTGAAAGGCTGTCGCTGACGGGGCCGATGTCGTCCCGGCGTGCCAGCATCAGCAGAACCAGCGCACAGAGGACGCCGCACAGCGGCAGTAACCCGCCCAGCGTCCGTGCGGGCAGCGCAGTATGCGAAGCGTGACGAATTCCGGAGGGGTCACGCTGGGCGCGCCGCCATGCCGTCCAGAAGCCGTATCCCACCGCGGCAAGCGCCGCCAGCAGCAGGAGCAACACCAGACACAGCAGCGTTCCCTTTGTTTGCTGTTGTGCATCGCCCTGGGCGAGCCACTGCCAGGCCAGTACCGCCAGCGTAGGCGGGTTGCCTGGCCCGAGCACGATCGCCACATCCACCACGGAAAGCGACCAGGCCAGCACCGCCAGCATGACTGCGCCCAGCGCGGGGGCGATTGCCGGGAGGACGAGCCAGTTGAGCGCCTGCATTCGTCCGTAGCCGAAGGTATGCAGGACGATTTTCTGCTGTGCGAGACGCTTTTCAGGCAGCGCGGCGTAGATTGCCCACAGAACGAACGCGCTCTCTTTGACCGCAAGCGTCAGGCCAAGCCCGATACCGTAGCGGTCAAGCTGCGGCGAACAGACCGTACAGATCCGGTAAAACTGCCCCCCTTCCGCAAACAGCAGCAGCGCGCTGGTGGCGAAGGCGACGTGCGGCACGGCTAACAGCCACGGCAGACGGGTGCTCAGGCGCTGCCAGCCTTCACCCGGCCAGAGAAGCGCAAGCAGGGTCAGGGCGATAAACAGTGAGCCCAGCGTCGCGATAAGCGTGGAAACCAGCGTGGCGGCCAGCGCCTGCGGCAGCTGCGGGTCGGCAAACAGCGTCGCCCAGTTGCCGGGAGAAAACGCCGGGGCCAGCAGCATGCCGCTGGCGGGAAGCAGTGGCAGATAGATGACCGCCATTGCCGCCCAGACCAGCCCGCTTAGCGGGTTCCGTAGCGGCGAAGCCATTCCTGCTCCAGGGCGTTAACCCAGGCGGCGTGAGGTTCGGGAAGTACATCAGGCGTGCCTGAGGGGGTAAAGGCGCTAAGCTGTTTTGCCGCTTTCGCAGGCAGTTTTTCGCCATCCAGCACGCTCGGGTCACCCCAGACGGCAGGATTAGCTTTGCGGATCTGCGCCTGCGGTGACAGCAGGAAATTCGCCACCACCTTCGCGCCTGCGCTCGCGCTGGCGTTTGCCGGGATAGCGACAAAATGGACGTTGCCGATCATGCCTTTGAGAAAGCCGAAACTGTAGCTGTCGGCAGGCAGTTCACCGCTCGCCACCTTTTGCATCGCATGGGCGGGGTTAAAGGTGAGCGACAGGTTCAGGCTGCCGCTGGCCAGCAGCGTATCCATGCGCGCAGGCGACGGAGGAAAATCGTTCCCTTCGCGCCACAGCAGGGGGTGCAGCGTATCAAGGTAATCCCACAGCGGCGCGGTGACCTGCGCAAAGGTTCTGTCTGGCGCGTTTTTTAACGCCTCCGGATGGGCGGTCAGCGCCAGCAGTAGCTGCTCAAGAAACGCCGTGCCGGTAAAATCCGGCGGTCGCGGATAGCTCACCTTGCCAGGGTGCTGTCGGGCGTATACCAGCAGCGCGTGGGGATCTGCCGGTGGTGTCGGCGTACTCGCTTTACGGGCGATAAAGGTTAATTGCGCGCCGCCCCACGGGGATTCTGCCCCATCGGTCGGGATGGCAAAATCTTCCGTTACCGGTTTACGGGTATCGACGTAGCGCCAGTTGGGCAGGGTTTGCGCCCAGCCGGTGAGCAGCAGGTTTGCCGCTTTCAGGTTGCGGAAGTTTTCCCCGTTTACCCAGAGTAGATCCACCGACCCGTTACTGCTGCGTCCTGCGGCATGTTCCGTCTGGATCCGCTTCACCGCGTCGGCGGCATCGGCCAGATGAACGATCTTCAGGTTGACGGCGTAGTGCGTTTTCATCTCGCCGCTTACCCAGTCGAGGTAGCGGTTAACGGCCTCGTCACCGCCCCAGGCGTTAAACCAGACGGTCTGCCCGGTGGCCTGTTGCTGAATGGATTGCCAGCTCTCTGCGGCGAAGGCAGAGGTTGCCAGCAGCAGACTCGTCAGAAACGCGCAAAAACGCACCCGGCGCATAATGCCTCACTTTTTAATCGAAGGGATGTAACGGGAAAACAGCCAGCGAGTGACCAGCGGTAATAACCCTAATAGTGTAAAGGCGAACAGCAGTCCCGGCGACAGAATATCGCGCAGCGCGGTGAGTTTCCCCAGCTCGCGTCCGGCGTTCAGATAAATGACGGTGGCAGGTAGCATTGCAAGCTGGCTGACCCACCAGTAGTGACGCACCCTGAGACGGGTTAGCCCCATCAGCAAATTGACCAGAAAGAACGGGAACAACGGCATCAGGCGCAGGGCAAAAAGGTAGCGTGCGCCGTCGCGATCCATCCCCGCATCTATCGTGCTCATCTGTGCGGCAAAGCGCCGTTGCACCCAGTCGCGCAGCAGATAACGGCTGACGAGCATGGCAAGCGTGGCGCCGAGCGTCGAGGCAAATGACACCAACAGCGTCGCCTCCCACAGGCTGAAAAGCGCCCCGCCGAGCAGCGTCAGAAGCGCGGCTCCGGGGATCGACAGCGCGGAGAGCAGAACGTAAACCGCAAAATAGATCAGCGCGCTCTGAAGAGGCGCCTGCTCCACACGATCGATCAACGTTTGCTGGTGCATTTTTAGCGTGTCGAGGGAGAGCATGCCTGGAGGAAGCAAAACAACGGTCAAAACAAATGCGCCCAAAAGGGCGCACAGGAGACTGATTTTTTTAATATTCACTGAAGTTTACAGCTTAAACGTTGCCCATACCGGCGCATGGTCGGACGGTTTTTCCATGCTGCGGATGTCATAGTCGATACCGGTTTCGATGCAGCGTTCGGCCAGGGGGGCGCTCGCCAGCAGCAGATCAATACGCAGGCCCCGGTTGTCATCGAAGCCTTTAGAGCGATAATCAAACCACGAGAAGCGATCCTGCGTCGCCGGGTTAGCCGTGCGGAAAGTATCCACCAGCCCCCAACCCAGCAGGCGCTCCATCCACTCGCGCTCCTCCGGCAGGAAAGAGCATTTGCCGGTGCGCAGCCAGCGCTTACGGTTCTCTTCGCCAATACCGATATCCAGATCCGTCGGGCTGATATTCATGTCGCCCATGATCAGCACCGGGTTTTCTTTTTTGAGTTCGGTTGTCAGGTAGTTTTGCAGATCCTGATAAAACTTCGCTTTGGCCGGGAATTTGGTTTCATGATCGCGGCTTTCACCCTGCGGGAAATAGCCGTTGATGACGGTCACATTGCCGAGCGCGGAAGGAATTTCCGCCATGATGATGCGGCGTTGCGCCTCTTCATCGTCACCCGGGAAGCCACGACGCACCGACACCGGCGTATCTTTGGTCAGCAGCGCAACGCCGTAGTGGCCTTTCTGACCGTGGTAAAAAACGTTATAGCCCAGCTTCGCTACCTCTTCGAGCGGGAACATATCGTCGTGAACTTTTGTCTCCTGCAAGCCGATCACATCTGGCTGATGTTGCTCAACAATCGCTTCAAGCTGGTGAGGGCGGGCACGCAGGCCGTTGATATTAAAAGAGACAAATTTCATAGTCGCTGCCAATGCAAGGTGAATAGTGCAAGGATGGTAGCAGAATTTACGTCGTCTGTTATCCGCTTCGCCCAATTACTGCGACAGATAATGCCGACGGTGCAATATTTGCACCATTTCGGCGCGTTTTGCCCTCGAACAGGGCATAAAGGACCGATAAATTTCGCGAGCGATCACAATTCCAGAATTATATTTGGCCTCTGCATACTCTTTCTTGTTTTCATGCGGCAAAGCGCCGCTTGTCGTAAAAATATTCACTATTTATGCATTAACAGTGAATAACTCCATATTGTAACTCATTGATATTGTGTTACCCCAACCCGTTTATGCATTTTTATCGCTGGCTGGCACGAAGGCTGCAATCTACATTCACAGTGCAAACACTCAATTATTTAACATTTAAACAACCTTTTATTTACCGGATGAGGTCGCTATGTCTCTGTCAGTTACGCGTGAAAATTTCGATGAATGGATGATGCCGGTATACGCTCCGGCGGCTTTTATTCCGGTACGTGGGGAAGGCTCTCGCCTGTGGGATCAGCAGGGCAAAGAGTATATCGACTTTGCGGGTGGGATTGCGGTGAATGCGCTGGGGCATGCAAACCCGGCGCTGCGGCAGGCGCTGAATGACCAGGCAGCGAAATTCTGGCATACCGGCAACGGTTATACCAACGAACCGGCATTGCGTCTGGCGAAGAAGCTGATCGACGCCACTTTCGCAGACAAAGTCTTTTTCTGTAACTCCGGCGCGGAAGCGAACGAAGCGGCGCTAAAGCTGGCGCGAAAATATGCGCACGATAAATTCGGCGCGCACAAGAGCGGCATCGTAGCCTTTAAAAATGCCTTCCATGGCCGCACGCTGTTTACCGTCAGCGCGGGTGGTCAGCCCTCATATTCTCAGGATTTTGCGCCGCTGCCGCCGGATATCCGGCATGCGGCGTATAACGATTTACACTCTGCCAGCGAGCTGATTGACGACACCACCTGTGCGGTGATTGTCGAGCCCATGCAGGGGGAAGGCGGCGTCATGCCCGCCCAGAAAGCGTTCCTGCAAGGGCTGCGCGAGCTGTGCGATCGGCATAACGCGGTCCTGATTTTTGACGAAGTCCAGACCGGCGTGGGCCGCACGGGTGAGCTGTACGCCTACATGCACTATGGCGTGACCCCGGATGTGCTCTCAACAGCCAAAGCGCTCGGCGGCGGTTTCCCGGTGGGGGCGATGCTGACCACCGATAAATTCGCCAGCGTGATGACCGTGGGCACCCATGGCACCACATACGGCGGCAACCCGCTGGCAACCGCTGTCGCCGGACAGGTGCTGGATATCATCAACACCCCTGAGGTGCTTAACGGCGTGAAGCAGCGTCACCAGTGGTTTGTTGAGCGCCTTACTGCCATTAACAGCAAAACTGGCCTGTTCAACGAGATCCGCGGTCTGGGGCTGTTAATAGGCTGTGAGCTTGCCCCTGAGTTTGCCGGCAAAGCGAAGCTGATTTCACAGGAAGCGGCAAAGCAGGGCGTAATGGTGCTGATTGCCGGTGCTAACGTGGTGCGGTTTGCCCCTGCGCTGATCGTCAGCGAGGAAGAGGTCAGAACTGGCTTAGATCGTTTTGCGCTGGCCTGCGAACAGGTGAAGTCCGGGGTGTCATCATGATGGTCATCCGTCCCGTTGCGCACGGCGATCTCGCCGGGCTTATGCAGCTTGCCGGTAAGACAGGGGGCGGGCTGACCTCGCTGCCTGCCGATGAAAAAACGCTGTCGGCGCGCATTGAGCGCGCCCTGCAAACCTGGCAGGGGACGTTGCCAAAAAGCGAACAGGGCTATGTGTTCGTGCTGGAAGATACTGACACGGGAACCGTGGCGGGGATTTGCGCTATCGAGGTGGCCGTCGGGCTTAACGATCCGTGGTACAACTACCGCGTCGGCACGATGGTCCACGCCTCGAAAGAGCTGAACGTTTACAACGCGCTGCCGACGCTCTTCCTCTGTAATGACCATACCGGCGCCAGCGAACTCTGCACCCTGTTTCTCGATCCGGACTGGCGCAAAGAGGGCAACGGTTATCTGCTCTCCAAATCGCGCTTTATGTTTATGGCCGCCTTTCGCGACCGCTTCAACGAAAAAGTGGTCGCGGAGATGCGCGGCGTGATTGATGAGACGGGCTACTCGCCGTTCTGGGAGAGTCTGGGCGAACGCTTCTTCTCCATGGAATTTAGCCGGGCGGATTACCTGTGCGGGACCGGTCAGAAGGCGTTTATCGCCGAGCTGATGCCGAAGCATCCTATTTATACCCATTTCTTAACGCCTGAAGCGCAGGCGGTGATCGGCGAAGTTCACCCGCAAACCGCCCCGGCCCGCGCAGTGCTGGAGAAAGAGGGATTTCGCTACCGTAACTACGTCGACATCTTCGACGGCGGCCCGACGCTGGAATGCGACATTGACCGCGTTCGCGCCATCCGTAAAAGCCGCCTGGTTGAGGTTTCAGAAGGCCAGCCCGCGCCGGGCGAGTGGCCAGCCTGCCTGGTCTCGAACGAGAATTACACCAACTTCCGCGCCATGCTGGTGCGAACCAACCCAACATGCGAGCGTCTGGTACTGACGGCTGCGCAACTGGATGCCCTGAAATGTAACGCTGGCGACACGGTTCGCCTGGTGCGGCTCTGCCCTGAGGAGAAAACAGCATGACTCTATGGATTAACGGTGACTGGGTAACGGGCGAAGGTGACGCGCGGACAAAAACTAACCCGGTCGGTCAGGAGGTGCTCTGGTCGGGGAACGACGCCAGCGCCGGGCAGGTTGAGCAGGCCTGCCAGGCTGCACGCCGCGCGTTTCCGGCATGGGCGAAACGGCCATTCTCCGAGCGCCAGGCGCTGGTTGAGAAATTTGCTGCGCTGCTGGAGGCCAATAAAGCCGAGCTGACCCGCATCATTGCCTGCGAAACCAGCAAGCCGCGCTGGGAGGCAACAACCGAAGTCACGGCGATGATCAACAAAATTGCGATATCGGTGAAGGCGTACCATACCCGCACCGGCGAGCAGCATACCGAGATGCCAGACGGCGCCGCCACGCTGCGCCACCGTCCGCACGGGGTGCTGGCGGTGTTTGGCCCGTATAACTTCCCCGGACATCTGCCGAACGGGCACATTGTGCCTGCGCTGCTGGCGGGGAATACCGTCATCTTCAAGCCGAGTGAGTTAACCCCCTTAACCGGAGAAGCAGTCATAAAACTCTGGGAGCAGGCGGGGCTGCCGCCGGGGGTGGTGAATCTGGTGCAGGGCGGGAGTGAAACAGGTCAGGCGCTGAGTGCGCTGAGCGACATTGACGGTCTGCTGTTCACCGGCAGTGCCGGAACGGGCTATCAGCTGCATCGTCAGCTGGCGGGGCAGCCGGAAAAAATTCTGGCGCTGGAGATGGGCGGCAACAACCCGCTGATTGTGGAAGATCCGGATGATATCGATGCCGCGGTCCATCTGACCATTCAGTCGGCGTTCATTACCGCCGGACAGCGCTGTACCTGCGCCCGCCGCCTGCTGGTTAAACGCGGCGCGCAGGGGGATGCGTTCCTGAAGCGTCTGGTGGAGGTGAGCGCGCGTCTGGTTCCCGCGAAATGGGATGCCGAGCCGCAGCCGTTTATCGGCGGGCTGATCTCCGCGCAGGCGGCGCTGAACGTGCTGAAAGCGTGGCAGGAGCACGTGGCGCGCGGGGCGAAAACCCTGCTGGAGCCGAAGCTGGTTCAGCCGGGCACGTCGCTGCTGACGCCGGGGATTATTGAGATGAGTGCGACGAGCAACGTGCCGGATGAAGAGGTCTTTGGCCCGCTGCTGTGCGTCTGGCGCTATGACGATTTTGAGTCGGCGATCGAGATGGCCAACAACACCCGCTACGGCCTGTCGAGCGGCCTGATATCGCCGCATCGCGAGAAATTCGAACAGCTGCTGCTGGAAGCGCGCGCCGGGATCGTGAACTGGAACAAACCGCTGACCGGTGCGGCGAGCACCGCGCCGTTTGGTGGCGTAGGGGCGTCGGGCAACCATCGCGCCAGCGCCTGGTATGCCGCCGATTACTGCGCGTGGCCGATGGCAAGCCTGGAAACCCCGGCGCTGACGCTGCCGGAGACGCTGAATCCGGGGCTGGATTTTACAGAGGGTGACGCCCATGAAAGCGCGTGAGGTTAACTTTGACGGCCTCGTGGGGCTGACGCACCACTATGCCGGGCTGTCGTTCGGTAATGAAGCCTCGACGAAGCACCGTTTCCAGGTCTCGAACCCGAAGCTGGCGGCGAAGCAGGGTCTGTTGAAAATGAAGGCGCTGTCCGATGCCGGTTTCCCGCAGGCGGTGATCCCGCCTCAGGAGCGACCAAACGTGGCCGTGCTGCGCCAGCTGGGGTTCAGCGGTACGGATGAACAGGTGGTGGAAAAAGCAGGCACGCAGACGCCACACCTGCTTTCGGCGGCCAGTTCAGCCTCCTCGATGTGGGTGGCGAATGCCGCCACCGTTGCGCCGTCGGCGGATACGCTGGACGGCAAAGTGCATCTGACCGTTGCTAACCTGAACAACAAATTCCACCGCGCCAGCGAAGCGGAGACCACCGGGCGCGTGCTGCGCGCCATTTTTAATCATGAAGCGCATTTCGAGGTGCATTCGGCGCTGCCGCAGGTCGCGATGTTTGGCGATGAAGGGGCGGCAAACCACAACCGTCTGGGCGGCGACTATGGCGAGCCGGGTTTGCAGCTGTTTATCTATGGACGGGAAGAGGGCGGCCACGCCGCGCCGGTTCGTTATCCGGCGAGACAAACCTTAGCCGCAAGCCAGGCGGTTGCGCGGCTGAACCAGGTTAATCCTTCTCAGGTGATTTTTGCCCAGCAAAATCCGCAGGTGATCGACCAGGGCGTGTTTCATAACGACGTCATTGCCGTTTCCAACCGTCAGGTGCTGTTCTGCCACGAGCAGGCGTTTGCCCATCAGGAAAAGTTGCTGGCCACGCTGCGCGAACGCGTGCCGGGATTTATGCCGATTCAGGTGCCCACGCAGGCGGTAAGCGTACAGGATGCGGTCGAAACGTATCTGTTCAACAGCCAGCTGCTGAGCCGGGATGATGGCAGCATGATGCTGGTGCTGCCGCAGGAGTCCCGCAACCATCAGGGCGTCTGGCGCTATCTGAGCGAACTGGTGCAGGCGGATAACCCGATTGATGAACTGCGCGTGTTTGATCTGCGGGAAAGTATGGCCAATGGCGGGGGACCGGCGTGCCTGCGACTGCGCGTGGTGTTAACGCCGGAGGAGATGCAGGCCGTGAATCCGGCGGTGATGATGAACGACACGCTGTTCAATACCCTCAATGACTGGGTGGACCGCTATTATCGCGACCGTCTGGTTCAGGCCGATCTGGTTGATCCGCAGCTGCTGCGCGAAGGCCGCGAGGCGCTGGATGCATTATCGACCATCCTGCAACTGGGATCGGTTTATCCGTTCCAGCGCTAAGGAGATGATATGGAAAACTTACTGGCGCTGACGCTGGCCGAAGAGACACCGGAGCGGCAAGAGGGGGAAGGCCCCTCGTTCCACTGGCGATGGCTGGGGCGGGGCGTGCTTGAACTGACGCCGACGGGGGAATATGACCTGTCGCTGCTGCTTTCGACCGGCATTCACGGAAACGAAACCGCGCCCGTGGAGATTGTCGATCTTTTGCTGCGCGCGCTGTTTCGCGCAGAGATCACGCTGCACTGCCGTCTGATGGTGGTGCTGGGAAATCCGCCTGCGCTGGCGCAAAATAAACGGTATCTCGTGAGCGACATCAACCGCATGTTTGGTGGTCGCTGGGCGCAGTTTCCACAGAGTGATGAGACGACGCGCGCGCAATGGCTGGAGAAGGTGGTCACGGCGTTTTTTGCCGGGGCGGGGGAAACGCGCTGGCACCTCGATCTGCATACGGCCATTCGCGCCTCGTACCACGTGCGTTTTGGCGTGTTACCGCAGCGTCATCAGCCGTGGGATGAGGCGTTTCTGACCTGGCTTGGCGACGCGGGGCTGGAGGCGCTGGTTTTCCACCAGACGCCAGGCGGCACGTTTACCCACTTCACCTGCGAGAATGTTGGCGCGTTATCCTGCACCCTGGAGCTGGGAAAAGCGCTGCCGTTCGGGCAAAACGACCTGACGCGTTTTGCCCCTACGCATCAGGCGCTTCGGGCGTTGCTCGCCGGGGTTGCGCCGGAACCCTCCCGGGAACCCGTTGTGCGCTATCGGGTCGTGCAGCAGATCACGCGTCAAAGCGAGGCTTTCCAGCTACATATGGCGCCCCATACGCTGAACTTTACGCCGTTTCGCCAGGGCGTCCTGCTGGCGGAAGATGGTGAGACGCGCTATGCGGTACAGAAATCCACGGAATATGTTTTATTTCCTAATCCGTCGGTCGCGTTTGGTTTGCGAGCTGGCCTGATGCTGGAAAAAATGCCCTGATCGTCTCCCCTCGCGCAGACCGGAGGGGAAATGAAGAATAAATTTCTTAGCGTTAAAAACGCTCTGGTATTGTTTGCGGAATATTCCTGGAGAATTGCTTTATTATTAAACGGCACTTCGCTATACTTCTCCATAATCTCTTTAAAATCATCCTGTTGAATATTTTTGTTTCATCTCTTCACGCTATTTCCTTAATTTCTCCACAATTGGCGAAAAGTTGTTTTTTACACTTTCATTGTTTTACCGTTGCTCTGACTAATTGACGATAAACCCCGTAAAGTTAATCTCGTCAACACGGCATAGCGCCGAAGAATAACTGAAAGTAAGGAAAGACATTATGCGTAAATTAACTGCACTGTTTGTTGCCTCTACCCTGGCTCTGGGCGCTACCAGCATGGCGTTCGCCGCCGATACCGCGACCACTACCGCCGCGCCGACGGAAGGCAAAATGATGATGCATCATAAAGGCAAGCCGGGTATGCACCATGAGATGATGATGTTTAAAGATCTGAACCTCACCGATGCGCAGAAGCAGCAGATCCGCGACATCATGAAAAGCCAGCGTGACCAGATGAAACGTCCTCCGCTGGAAGAGCGCCGCGCAATGCATGACATCATTGCCAGCGACAGCTTCGATAAAGCAAAAGCGGAAGCGCAGATCGACAAAATGGCCGAGCAGCATAAAGCGCGCATGCTGGCCCACATGGAAACCCAGAACAAGATTTACAACATTCTGACGCCGGAACAGAAAAAGCAATTTAATGCCAATTTTGAGAAGCGTCTGACAGAACGTGCAGCGCCGGAAGGTAAAATGCCTGCACCAACCGAATAATCGGTTCACTCTCTTAAGACCGCCGGGCTCCTGTCTACAAAAGCGAAAACGCTGTGGACAGGACCGGCGGTTTTTCTTTTATCCCATGCCTAAGGTCTGGCCTGACTGCTGCCGATAATACGTCTGTGAAAATGCCCTGGCGCACGGTGCGTCCTTCAGGAGTGGTCATGGAATTCTTTGATATCCGTAAAATGCCGGTCAGTCTCTGGCGTAATGGTGCGGGTGAGACGCGTGAGATTTGCTGTTTTCCTCCCGCGACGCGGGATTTTTTCTGGCGGGCCAGTATTGCCTCCATCGCCAGTAACGGCGAATTTTCCGCGTTCCCGGGCGTTGACCGGGTGATTACGCTGCTGGAGGGCGGCGAGGTGACCCTGGATGCAGGCAGGGCGTTTTGTCATACCCTGAAGCATCATCAGCCTTACCGATTTGCGGGCGATCTGGCGGTGAAAGCCGTGCTCACAGAGGGGCAGATGTCGATGGACTTCAACATCATGACCCGACGGGATTGCTGCCAGGCAAAGGTGCGCGTTGCTACCCGGACGTTCACTACCTTCGCATCACGCGGTGGGGTGGCATTCGTATTAAGCGGCGCCTGGCAACTGGGCGACAAATTACTGACCGCCGATCAGGGCGCCAGCTGGGAAGCGGGCAGTCATACCCTCCGTTTACTGGAAACGAAGGGGTCGCTGCTGTTCAGTGAAATTACCTGGCTGCCGGGTCATTGAGGACGATGATCTCATATTTTCCGGTTAACAGTGGCTTGCAGAGAATTTTGTAACCATCCTGATCGAAACCGGCAGGGGTGCGCAGCAGAGCGGTAGCGTCATCCAGATTTTCAACGGCGCCAAGCCAGAGCCAGTTGCGGATGATGTGATAGTGCGTCATCCCATCGCGGGTTTCTTTCAGCGCCACCGCGCCTTCCCACGGCCAGCAGTTAACGCTGATAGAGGCAAGGCCAGCCATAAACCGGGCATGATGTTCTTCAACGCTCTCTTTTCCACAGCACGCCCCGGCGCAGCGTTTCAGCGCTGAGCGGAAACAGGCGCGACCACGGGTGGTGGCTTCCAGTCCTAACAGGCCGTAACAAAGCTGTAATTCATCAGCCAGGGATTGCAGGGTTTGCAGTGCGGCACGTTTGTTGGCAAACAGACCGTAAAGATTGGGTTCATGCGAAAAATCCACTTCCCGGGCATAAACGACCTGCGGTTTTCCTGCGTTAATCTGCAAGGAACACAGCTGGCGGTTGCGGCGCAGGCGTTTGTTAAACAGCGGCTGCTGTTCCTTGATGAGCCGGGCTTCGAGCAGAAGCGCGCCCAGTTCGCCTGCCGTCTCGATCCAGGTGATCCGCCGGGACTGCCTGAGCATCGATGCTTCATCCGGCGTACGCAGGTGCGACATCACCCGGCTGCGGATATTCACGCTTTTGCCGATATAGAGCGGCATGGTGTCGCTGTCGCCGTGGAAGAAATAGACGCCAGGCTGTTTAGGCAGTGCCTCAAGCCAGGGGCGAAGATGCTCGGGATATTCGTAGATAGCCGCCGCTTCGAACTCAAGACGCGGGGCGGATTGACGCCTGCTCACATACTGCTCCATATACTGTTCAGGCATACAGTGTAGCAGGTGTTTGGTGGTTAAAAAAGAGCCGGGTGGCGGCTACGCCTTACCCGGCCTGCAAAGCGGAGTTACCGTTTTGCTTTTACTTTTTCCAGAAATCATCAAACACCGTAATGGGCGGACGGCGCTTATGCTCGGTTTTCAGATACCAGCCTTCGATAATTTTAGCGGTACTTTCGTCGAGCGTTTTGCCTTCCAGATAATCATCGATGTTGTCATACGTAACGCCCAGCGCCGCTTCATCCGGCAGGGAAGGGCGATCGTCCTCCAGGTCCGCCGTTGGCGCCTTCTTATACAGGTGCTCCGGGCAGCCCAACGCCGCCAGCAGTTGCTTGCCCTGACGCTTGTTCAGACGGAAGAGGGGGTTAATATCCGTGCCGCCATCGCCGTATTTGGTGAAGAAGCCGGTGATGGCTTCCGCGGCGTGGTCGGTGCCGACGACGACCCCTTTGGTCATCCCTGCGATACTGTACTGCGCTTTCATGCGCTCACGGGCTTTCTCGTTGCCGCGGACAAAATCGCTCAGTTCAATACCGGCTTCACGCAGGGCCTGCTCGCTGGCCAGTACCGAACCTTTGATGTTTACGGTAAGAACACGGTCCGGCTGAATAAACGCAATCGCATCCTGACAGTCCTGCTCGTCGGCCTGCACGCCATACGGCAGACGTACGGCAATAAATTGCAGCGCGGTGTCACCGGTCTCGTCACGCAGCTCGGAGATGGCCATCTGGCTCAGCTTACCGGCCAGAGTGGAATCCTGACCGCCGCTGATGCCCAGCACCAGCGTCTTCAGGAAAGGGTGTGCAGACAGGTAAGCTTTCAAAAAATCAACGCTACGACGGATCTCTTCATTGGCATCAATCGCAGGTTTCGCGCCCAGCGCCTGAATAATTTCTTGTTGCAGAGCCATTACGCCCTCCCTATGCAGAACCAAACAGAAAGTGTGATCTGTTAAAACTAACCCTTTGTCGGGGAAACGACAAGGATCACAGTTTTGAGTGTACTGTTTTACAGCGATTTAGCAGCTTACCGTTGTTTTATTAGAATTTTCCGAAATTCGTCTGGCGTAACTCGCAAAGTTGAACAATAGTAATTTTTATCCCATGCTTAGTTAACACGCTGATAAACAAGAGGACGGAATATGAACAAGAACGTAGCAGGAATTTTAAGCGCAGCGGCGGTACTGACTATGCTGGCAGGGTGTACAGCTTACGATCGCACTAAAGATCAGTTCACACAGCCAGTGGTAAAAGACGTCAAAAAAGGCATGACGCGTTCCCAGGTTGCAGCCATTGCCGGTAAACCTTCTTCAGAAGTCACTATGATCCACGCGCGTGGTACCTGCCAGACCTATATTCTGGGTCAACGTGATGGTAAGGCAGAGACCTATTTTGTCGCCCTGGATGATACGGGTCACGTGATCAATTCTGGTTACCAGACCTGTGCCGAATACGACACCGACCCACAGGCACCTAAGGCACAGTAAGCCTGCTTGCCTGAGAGCGTTAACAAACCGGCCGGAAGGCCGGTTTTTTTATGCATACGTGAATCTTATTTCTTGGCGCGAATTATTTGCCTGAAATGTGAAGGTAGTCAACAAGCCAGGTCAATGAGAGACAATTTCAGTCTATCCAGAATTATCCCCTCCCTGTACCATTGCGTATACTCACTTCAACGACAAACAATGTTCAGCACACTGCCCGTCAGCCAGGATAGCGAGTCGAGTGATAGCGAGACGGCGGGTAGCCAAACAAGAGGGAAGTTATCATGGAAAAGAAACATATCTATCTGTTTTGCTCTGCGGGCATGTCCACTTCGCTGCTGGTTTCCAAAATGCGCGCGCAGGCCGAAAAATATGAAGTCCCTGTGGTGATTGAGGCGTTTCCGGAAACGCTGGCGGGCGAGAAGGGTCAGACAGCCGACGTTATTTTACTCGGGCCGCAAATCGCTTATATGCTGCCAGAAATTCAGCGTCTGCTACCCAATAAGCCGGTCGAAGTGATCGATTCCGTTTTATACGGCAAGATTGATGGTTTAGGTGTATTAAAAGCTGCCGTTGCGGCGATTAAAAAAGCTGCTAATTAATTTTTTATTTTTCCCGTCAAAGAGTTATTTCACACACAATACGCCGTAACGGTCGTTGCGGCATTTAAGGGTATTTTCCTATGAGTAAAGTCATCGCTTCACTTGAAAAGGTACTCCTTCCTTTTGCTGTTAAAATAGGAAAGCAGCCTCACGTTAATGCCATTAAGAACGGCTTTATTAAATTAATGCCGTTGACATTAGCCGGGGCAATGTTCGTTTTAATTAACAACGTTTTTCTGAGCTTTGGAGAAGGTTCCTTTTTTTATTCATTAGGAATTAGGTTAGATGCTTCAACTATTGAAACCCTTAATGGTTTAAAAGCCATTGGCGGCAACGTATACAACGGTACGTTGGGTATTATGTCGCTAATGGCGCCTTTCTTTATCGGAATGGCGCTGGCGGAAGAGCGTAAAGTGGATCCGCTGGCGGCAGGCTTACTGTCCATTGCCGCGTTCATGACCGTCACACCGTACAGCGTGGGTGACGCTTACGCCGTTGGCGCCAACTGGCTGGGTGGGGCAAACATCATTTCCGGTATTATTATCGGGCTGGTGGTGGCCGAAATGTTCACCTTCATTATTCGCCGTAACTGGGTTATCCGCTTGCCGGATAGCGTTCCGGCCTCCGTTTCTCGTTCATTTTCCGCGTTGATTCCGGGCTTCATTATTCTCTCCATCATGGGGATTATTGCCTGGGCGCTCTCTCACTGGGGCACAAACTTCCACCAGATCATTATGGACTCTATCTCAACGCCGCTGGCGTCGATGGGTAGCGTGGTCGGTTGGGCGTATGTCATCTTTACCTCCCTGCTGTGGTTCTTCGGCGTGCATGGTTCACTGGCACTGGCGGCGCTGGACAGCGGTATTATGACCCCATGGGCACTGGAAAACGTCGCGCTTTACCAGCAGTACGGCTCCGTCGATGCGGCGCTGGCGGCCGGTAAAACCTTCCATGTGTGGGCGAAGCCGATGCTTGACTCCTATATCTTCCTGGGCGGTACCGGGGCGACGTTGGGTCTGATCATCGCGGTCTTTATTGTCTCTCGCCGCGCCGACCATCGTCAGGTTGCGAAGCTGGCCCTGCCGTCAGGCATCTTCCAGATTAACGAGCCGATCCTGTTTGGTCTGCCAATTATCATGAACCCGGTGATGTTCATTCCCTTCATCCTGGTTCAGCCGCTGCTGGCCGCGATTACGCTGACGGCGTACTACCTGGGCATTATCCCGCCGGTGACCAACATTGCGCCGTGGACGATGCCGGCTGGTCTGGGCGCGTTCTTCAACACCAACGGTAGCGTGGCGGCCTTCCTGCTGGCGATATTCAACCTCGGGATTGCAACCCTGCTCTACATGCCGTTCGTGGCGATTGCGAACAAGGCCGCAACGGTTATCGATGAAGAAGAGAGCGAAGAGGATATCGCCCTCGCACTGAAATTCTAAAATTGCACGGCGCGGGGCAACTCGCGCCAGCGGAAAGGAGCTTAAAGATGTTAGATTTAGAGAGTATCGTTGCCGAAGAAACCGCAGAGAACGATCTGGAAGAGGTGGTGATGGGCCTCATCATCAACTCCGGGCAGGCACGCAGCCTGGCGTATGCGGCGCTTAAGCAGGCTAAGCAGGGCGACTTCGTTGCCGCGAAAACCATGATGGAGCAGTCCCGTACAGCGTTAAACGAAGCGCATCTGGTGCAGACGAAGCTCATCGAAAGCGACCAGGGCGAAGGGAAGATGAAAGTGAGTCTGGTGCTGGTACATGCGCAGGATCATCTGATGACCTCCATGCTGGCACGCGAGCTGGTCGCGGAGCTCATCGAGCTTCACGAGAAGATGCAATAAGTCAGTTGAAGTAGCAGGAGGTCAGCACGATGGAAATCAAAACCGCACATGAGCAACAGCTGTTTAATGGCAAAAATTTTCACGTGGTGATTTACAACAAAACGGAGAGCGCCAGCGGTCTGCACCAGCATGACTACTACGAGTTCACGATTGTTCTGACCGGCCGCTACTATCAGGAGATCAACGGTAAGCGCGTCCTGCTTGAGCGTGGCGATTTCGTCTTCCTGCCAATGGGATCTTATCACCAGAGCTTTTATGAGTTTGGTGCGACACGCATTCTGAACGTAGGGGTGAGCAGGCGTTTCTTCGAGAAGCACTATCTGCCGCTGGTGCCGTTCTGCTTTGTGGCGTCACAGGTGTATCGCGTTAAAAATGAGTTTATGACCTGGATTGAAACGGTTATCGCCTCGCTGAATTTCCGCGACAATGAATTTGATGAATTTATTGAAACCGTGACGTTCTACGTCATGAATCGCCTCCGCCATCACCGTGAAGAACAGCAGGTGGTGGATGATATTCCTCAGTGGCTGCGCAGTACCGTGGAGCTGATGCACGATAAAGGACAGTTCAGCGATAACGCCCTGGAGAATATGGTGGCGCTGTCGGGTAAATCGCAGGAATATTTGACGCGCGCCACGCAGCGTTATTACCGTAAAACGCCTGTGCAAATCATTAATGAAATCCGCATTAACTTTGCCAAAAAACAGCTGGAAATTACTAACTACTCTGTCACCGATATCGCTTACGAATCGGGTTACAGCAGCCCCAGCCTGTTTATTAAAACCTTTAAAAAATTGACTTCATTCACACCGAACAGTTACCGCAAAAATTTAACGGTAATTAATTAACTTTCGGCGGTTTATCCGCCAGGAACAGTGACGTAATGGCTTGCCCAAATAGCGGGAAGAGTACGCTATACCTTGCAGGCGATTAACCTGATACGCTAAGGGAGATATTATGCAACAGAAATTAAAAGTCGTAACCATTGGTGGCGGCAGCAGCTATACCCCGGAATTACTTGAAGGTTTCCTGAAACGGTATCATGAATTACCGGTCAGCGAATTATGGCTGGTGGATGTTGAAGAAGGTCAGGAGAAGCTGAATATTATTTTTGAACTGTGCAAACGCATGGTTGAAAAAGCGGGCGTGCCCTTAACCGTGCATAAAACGCTGGATCGCCGCCTGGCACTGAAAGATGCTGACTTCGTGACCACGCAGCTGCGCGTCGGCCAGCTGAAGGCGCGTGAGCTGGACGAGCGCATTCCGCTGAGCCACGGTTATCTGGGCCAGGAAACCAACGGGGCAGGTGGCCTGTTTAAAGGCCTGCGTACTATTCCGGTCATTTTTGACATCATTAAAGACGTGGAGGAGATCTGCCCGAACGCCTGGGTGATCAACTTTACCAACCCGGCCGGGATGGTCACCGAGGCAGTCTATCGCCACACCGGTTTCAAACGCTTTATCGGCGTCTGCAATATTCCGATTGGCATGAAGATGTTCATCCGCGATGTACTGGAACTGACCGATAACGATGATCTCTCCATTGATCTGTTCGGCCTGAATCACATGGTCTTTATCAAAGATGTGATAGTGAACGGGCAATCGCGCTTTGCGGAACTGCTCGACGGCGTCGCCTCTGGTCGCCTGACCGCGGCCTCGGTGAAAAACATTTTCGATCTGCCGTTCAGCGAAGGGCTGATCCGCTCCCTGAATCTGCTGCCGTGCTCGTATCTGCTCTACTACTTCAAGCAGAAAGAGATGCTGGCCATTGAAATGGGCGAATACTACAAAGGTGGCGCACGCGCTCAGGTTGTACAGAAAGTAGAGAAGCAGCTTTTTGATTTGTATAGAGATCCGAACCTGAACGTCAAACCGAAAGAGCTGGAGCAGCGCGGCGGGGCATACTATTCGGATGCCGCGTGTGAAGTGATTAACGCCATTTACAATGACAAGCAGGCCGAGCACTATGTGAACGTTCCCCATCATGGGCACATCGACAATATCCCGGCAGACTGGGCCGTTGAGATGACCTGCATTCTTGGGCGCGAGGGTGCAAAACCACATCCCCGCATTACCCACTTCGACGATAAGGTGATGGGCCTGATTCACACCATCAAAGGCTTTGAAGTGGCGGCGAGCAATGCGGCCCTGAGCGGCGAACTGAATGACGTGCTGCTGGCGCTGAACCTCAGCCCGCTGGTGCATTCTGACCGTGACGCTGAAAAACTCGCGGGTGAGATGATCCTGGCGCATGAAAAATGGCTGCCAAACTTTGCTGCAACGGTTGAGAAACTGAAACTCACACACCGTTAAGAGGAGGCGCGATGGAAAACCTGCTGATCGTCAATGCCGATGATTTTGGCCTGTCAAAAGGGCAGAACTACGGCATTATTGAAGCCTGTCGCCGGGGCGTCGTGACCTCTACAACAGCGCTCATCAACGGTGAGGCGGTGGAACATGCGGCGCAGTTAAGCCGTGAGCTGCCCGAGCTGGGCGTGGGCATGCACTTTGTGCTGACGCTTGGGTTGCCCCTTTCGCCAATGCCGGGCCTGACGCGCGACGGCCAGCTGGGGAAATGGATTTGGGAAATGGCGGAGCAGGACGCTCTGCCGCTCGATGAGATTGCCCGCGAGCTGGATTGCCAGTTTAACCGCTTTGTGGATGTGTTTGGCCGCGAGCCTACCCATATTGACAGCCATCATCATGTGCATATGATCCCGGCGATTTTCCCGCTTGTGGCAGAGTTTGCGCAACGTAGAGGCGTGGCGATGCGCATGGATCGTGAGGTGCGCGGGCTGCCGGACGTCGCGGTGACGTCAACGGAGGCGTTCAGCAGCGCATTTTATGGCGACGAGATCGACGAAGCGCTGTTCCTGAAGGTGCTGGATGAGTCCGCCGCAAAAGGGGAGCGCTCGCTTGAGGTAATGGCGCACCCGGCGTTTGTCGATAACATCGTACGTAAGAGCGCCTACTGCTGGCCGCGTCTGGCGGAACTGGATGTGCTGACGTCGGCGTCGTTGAAGTACGCGATTGCCGAGCGTGGATATCGGTTGGGAACTTTCGCGGATCTTTAAGATAAAGCCCGGTGGCGGCTTCGCCTTACCGGGCCTACAAAAGCAATCGAAATGTAGGCCGGGTAAGCGCAGCGCCACCCGGCTTTTTTTTACGCCGGTATCTGGTCAATCTTACTGCTGCGCGACCACACGCGGTGGGCGGCAAGCAGGTCAAACAACCGGGTCATAAACGCATCGTCAATGTTATCACCTTCGACAATGCCTTCTTCCCCTTGATCCGGTACCTTCAGCAGAGATTTAAACTTCCGCGCATCGCCTGCCAGGGCGATTGGCTTCAGGTGCTTATAGGCTTCCAGCAGATAATAGGCGGCATCACCGTTACCGAGCAGGCTCTCAACGTCGCCGCACGGCATAATCACCGCGTCAACCGTCAGCGACGGTGCCCCGGCGAAGGTCGCGGCAATTGGCAGGACAGAGCCATCGTCGGCTGTCACTTCACCCATGCGGGAGTAAAGCAGTTTGGCATGTACGCCCTGGGTTTTGAGCGCCTTCATGATCCCCAGCACGTCGCTGGCGCGCGGTTTATCATTCAGCAGGATAGCCACTACGCGGCCTTTAATTGACCCGCCAGGTACCGCGTACAGGCTCAGGGACGGATCCTTCTTCAGCCCGTTCACGTCTTTTGGCGGTGCGGCATGGCATTGCTCGTCAGTCAGCGTGATGCCGAGATTATTCGCCACGCCCTGAGCAAGCTGGATATCAATATGCGCCAGATGGTCGACCACGCGCTCGCGAATGTAGGTACGCACCACTTTGCTCAGCTCAAAGCTGAAACCGCCGATAATGTGCTGCTGTTCAATCGGGGTCTGGCTGTTCCAGAACAGGCGAGGCTGAGCGTAATATTCGCCGAATGACGGGCTGCGCTCGCGAATTTTTGTTCCGTCCACGCGCTCCTGATACGACTCAAATCCGCCACGTTTTGGCCCCGGCGGGGTTTCACGCGGCCAGTTATCGTTAATGGAGTTTGGCTCGTAGTTCGCCGGGTTGGTATCGATATCCTGGCGATGCATCCCGTCACGCTGGAAGTTATGGTACGGGCAGGTCGGACGGTTGATAGGAATTTCGTGGAAGTTCGGTCCACCGAGACGGCTGATCTGCGTATCGGTGTAAGAGAACAGACGGCCCTGTAGCAGCGGATCGTTGGTGAAATCCAGCCCCGGCACAATATGGCCCGGGTGGAACGCAGCCTGCTCATTCTCCGCGAAGAAGTTATCCGGGTTGCGGTTAAGCACCATTTTGCCCACCAGCTGAACCGGCACCAGCTCTTCAGGAATAAGCTTGGTCGGGTCGAGCAGGTCGAAGTCGAATTTGAACTCGTCCTCTTCCGGGATCAGCTGTAACCCCAGCTCGTATTCCGGGAAATCACCGGCTTCAATGGATTCCCACAGTTCGCGACGGTGGAAGTCCGGATCGCGCCCGGTCAGCTTCTGTGCTTCATCCCACACCAGGGATGCTTTCCCCGCGACCGGTTTCCAGTGGAAACGCACAAACGTCGCTTTACCTTCAGCGTTAATCAGACGGAAGGTATGAATACCAAACCCTTCCATGGTGCGATAGCTGCGTGGGATCCCCCGGTCAGACATCGCCCACATCACATTGTGAAGGGTTTCCGGTTGCAGGGAGACGTAGTCCCAGAAGGTGTCATGCGCACTTTGTCCCTGCGGTATGGCCCAGTGTGGCTCTGGTTTTACCGCATGGACAAAGTCAGGGAATTTATGCGCATCCTGAATGAAGAAAACCGGGGTGTTATTCCCGACGAGGTCGAAAATGCCCTCTTCGGTATAGAATTTGGTGGCGAAGCCGCGGATATCACGCACCGTATCGGCCGAACCCGCGCCGCCCTGTACGGTAGAGAAGCGCACAAATACCGGTGTGATTTTGTTCGGATCGGAAAGGAAATCCGCCTTCGTGATCGCCTTCAGGCTCTTGTATGGCTGGAAATAACCGTGCGCCGCGGAGCCGCGAGCGTGAACGATACGTTCAGGAATACGCTCATGGTCGAAATGGGTGATTTTTTCCCGCAGGATGAAATCTTCCAGCAGCGTCGGGCCGCGCGTTCCGGCGCGCAGGGAGTTCTGGTCATCGGCGATGCGCACGCCCTGATTGGTGGTCAGCGCATAGCCTTCACCCCCTTTGCGGTGCGGGTCGAGAGATTTTAACTTTTCGTTGTCCGCATCGGGTGACTTCATGCTTCCCGGTGCAGTAGGTTGCTCGCCCGGCGCGGAGAGGCCCGGCGACGGTTTATGAGAGCCATCCGCAGGGGCGAGTGAGTCCATTCCCGGTTGAGATTCTTCGGTGCCATGAATAGGGGCTTGATGTGGTTTATCATTGTTCGACATTGCACGATTCTCCTTTGTTCGTTCCTGAAAACCCTATTAAGGATAGAACAATGTGATGAATTAGCAGGCGAACTAAGCGTTTTCAGATAAGTGATTAGCGAAAGGAGCCATCTGCCTCACGTCAGGCGCGACGGGTGGGGGGAGAATCGGCTATGATAGAAATTTCCTGCTTTAAGAATTTGCTTTAGTGAACCCGTCGCTTATGAAACCTCTTCGTCAACAAAACCGCCAGGTTATTAGCTATGTGCCCCGCGTTGAACCCGCGCCGCCTGACCATGCCCTGAAAGTGGATGGTTTTCGCGATGTCTGGATGTTACGGGGTAAATACGTTGCCTTCGTGCTGATTGGCGAGCACTTCCGTCGCTCCCCTGCGTTTACGGTGCCGGAATCGGCGCAGCGATGGGCTGTGCAGACCCGCCAGGATGAAGAGGTTGAAGAATAACAGCCATAAAAAAACCGCCCGCAGGCGGTTTTTTTATTTCAGCCGTGATTAACGATGGGCCAGTTCCGCATCTTCTTCACTGTCGAGAATCGTTTTGTCGGTCTGCTTCAGCCACTGGCTGGTCAGGGTACCGGCGGTCATTGAGCCACTCACGTTCAGGGCGGTACGCCCCATATCGATCAGCGGTTCAACAGAGATCAGCAGGGCAACCAGCGTCACCGGCAGTCCCAGCGCAGGCAGAACGATCAGCGCAGCGAAGGTCGCGCCGCCGCCCACGCCCGCAACACCGGCGGAGCTAATGGTCACGATACCCACCAGCGTCGCAATCCAGACCGGATCCAGCGGGTTAATCCCCACGGTTGGGGCAACCATCACGGCCAGCATCGCCGGGTAGAGACCCGCACAGCCGTTCTGCCCGATGGTGGCGCCAAAGGAGGCCGAGAAGCTGGCGATAGACTCCGGTACGCCCAGACGACGGGTCTGTGCTTCCACGTTCAGCGGGATAGATGCCGCGCTGGAACGGCTGGTGAAGGCGAAGGTCAGCACCGGCCAGACTTTGCGGAAATATTTCAGCGGGCTAACGCCGTTCACGCCCAGCAGGATACCGTGCACCACAAACATAATGCCCAGCCCCAGATAAGAGGCGATCACAAAGCTGCCAAGCTTGATGATGTCTTGCAGGTTAGAGCCTGCCACGACTTTGGTCATCAGCGCCAGGACACCGTACGGCGTCAGCTGCATGACCAGACGCACCAGCTTCATCACCCAGCTTTGCAAGGTATCGATGGCTGTCAGAACGCGCTCGCCTTTCGGCGCATCGTCCTTCAGCAGCTTGAGCGCAGCCACGCCCAGGAATGCGGCGAAGATCACCACGCTGATAATGGAGGTTGGGCTTGCACCGGTCAGGTCAGCGAACGGGTTCTTCGGAATGAAGGAGAGCACCATCTGCGGAACGGTCAGATCGGCCACTTTACCCACGTAGTTGGTCTCAATCGCCGTCAGACGCGCGGTTTCAGCGCTACCCTGCACCAGACCTTCAGCAGTCAGGCCAAACAGATTGGTTACCAGCACACCCACCAGCGCCGCAATCAGCGTGGTGAAGAGCAGGGTACCAATGGTCAGGAAACTGATTTTACCCAGTTGAGAGGCATTATGCAGGCGGGCTACGGCGCTCAGAATAGAGGCGAATACCAGCGGCATAACGATCATTTGCAGCAGCTGTACATAGCCGTTACCGACAATGTTGAACCACTGAATAGAATCTTTCAGTACCGGGCTATCGGAGCCGTAAATGGCGTGTAAGGCCAGGCCAAACACCACGCCCATGACCAGACCGACCAGTACCTTTTTCGCCAGGCTCCACTGTTTGTGGCGAGCCTGGGCGAGAAGCAATAGCAATACGACGAACACAACAATGTTCGCGATGAGTGGAAAATTCATCCCCGTTCTCCTGATTTATTATACGGTCGGTTTTTACCGAACCTGTTGGCGCAAGGTTATCAGAAGTGTGATGTCGCGCTTATATCCATATGGAATGGTTTATGACAAAAGTGATTATATTGCCGGTTTAATGTTCAATCTGGTGATTAATAAAACGATTGAACTGAAATTGTAGCGAGTTGATCATTTGCGATGACCAGCGCACTGCACCATTTTCGGGCAATGTCTGCGGCATCCACACGGCATACGCAAACAGCGCCATACACAGAACGCGCTCCAGCTGGTTGCCTTTTTGCGGCACGAGGATTGGCAGACGGAAACGCCAGCGGCAGGGCCAGAGCAGCGGTACGCCCGCTGGCGTCAGCATATCGGCGAGGATATGGCTTAAGTAGCCGAGCACCATGCCCTGAATGGCATCCGCCGGGACGATCCAGCTCTCCGGAACCTTCAAATAGAAGAGTGTAAGCAGGCCGAATACGGCCAGCAGGCTGTGGGTAAACCCGCGATGACCAAAGGCTCTGGCGATGGGTTTTGAAATCCACTTCAGCCGCTGGCCAAGGAATGACTTTGGATGATCTATGTCCGGCAGGAGGCAGGTCAGCACGGCGGAAGGGACAATATGCCACCAGTCCCCCTGTGCCAGCACAGGGGTCAGTTCAGCGTTTTTGGCAAACACTGCACAGGCAAGTGAAAAAAGCAGGTGGCCTTCCGCCGTCATGATAAAACCCAGTAAACTGTCGATTCATACAGTATAGGGTTTTTATACAGTGTGTGAAAGAGGTGACGGTGTAACTCTTTGTCACAAACGCACGGTTAGCGCGCCAGCCAGCCACCGTCTACGGCGAGGGTATGGCCGTTAACGTAATCAGAGGCCGATGAGGCCAGGAACACCACCGGACCCTGTAAATCCTCCGGCAGACCCCAGCGACCCGCCGGAATACGGTCGAGGATCGCCTGGCTGCGCTGCTCATCATCGCGAAGCTGCCGGGTGTTATTGGTCGCCATGTAACCCGGCGCTATAGCATTCACATTAATGCCCAGCGTTGCCCATTCGTTCGCCAGCAGGCGGGTGAGGCCCAGCACGCCGCTTTTGGACGCCGTATAGGAGGGCACCCGGATGCCGCCCTGGAAGGAGAGCATGGAAGCAATGTTAATAATCTTGCCGCCCTGACCCTGCGCGATAAACTGTTTCGCCACTGCCTGAGAGAGGAAAAAGACCGATTTCAGATTGAGATCGATGACCTCGTCCCAGTCCTTCTCGCTAAATTCCAGCGCATCGGCACGGCGGATGGTGCCGGCATTGTTAACCAGAATATCGATGCGGCCCATCTCAGCGACCGCGGCATCCACCACGCTCTGAATACTCTCCTGCTTGCCAAGATCGGCGCGAATCGCGATAAAGCGTCGTCCCAGCGCCGTAACGCGCGCTGCCGTTTCGTCAGGAACCTTGCGGTTAACCCCCACGATATCGCATCCTGCCTGGGCGAGGGCAATGGCCATACCTTGCCCCAGACCGGTATCGCACCCGGTCACCATCGCCACTTTTCCTGCCAGAGTAAAAGCATCCAGTATCATACGCGCCTCAGAAGTCAGGTTATTGTCATTCTGCACGTAAGAATAGGAGTCTGGAATGAGAAAAGCAAATAAAGTAAAACGTTGTTTTGATTTGGCGAGACAGGCAGCCGAAGCTGCCTGAAAGAGCGTTACTCCCCGCGCAGATGGCGGGCAGTCAATTCTTCAAGAGACGTCAGCCTGACGTCCGCGAGGGCAAAACGGGGATCGTGTCGGCCTTCTTCAGCCGGCACAACAATGGAGCGCATACGAGCGGCTTTGGACGCCACCATGCCGTTAACCGAATCTTCCAGCGCCACACAGGTAAGTGGATCCAGCCCCAGTTTCGCGGCGCAGTCCATATATACCTGCGGATGTGGCTTGCTGTAAGGAAGCTTTTCGGCCGAGGCCAGCGCGTCGAAACTGTCGCGCAGCCCGAACATCGTCAGCACTTTTTCCAGCATATGCAGCGGTGAGGCGGAGGCCAGCCCCACTTTCAGCCCTTGCGCCTTGCACAGGGCGATAGCGTCGCGTACGCCCGGTAACAGCGGCTTATACTCTTCTACGAGGGAGATAGCGCGGTTGATAATGCGCGCCGTTACTTCGTCGCGATCCGGGCCAACCCATGGCTGGTGGGCATACCAGAGGTCAACCACCATATCGATGCGCAGCCCCAGGGTATCGGGAAGCTCGTTACGACGACTGATATCGACGCCGAGGCTGGCCATCACGTCCAGTTCAGCCCGATCCCACAGGGGTTCGGAATCAATCAGCAATCCATCCATGTCAAAAATAGCGGCAAGTATCTGGCGCGGGGTCGACATTACAACATCTCCTTATCTTGGGGGTAAGACAAACGGTGCTAAGCACAAGCAATTTAGCATATTGCATTCAAAGAGCGGGCGAAAATGACCGACAGCAGGTAGACTTAGGCACAAATAACGCGTCTTTATGAAGAGGAACTAATGACGTATCAACAAGCTGGACGCATCGCGGTCTTAAAACGTATTGCTGGTTGGGTTATTTTCATTCCCGCCCTGATTTCAACGCTGATCTCCGTACTCAAATTTATGTACGATCACAGCGAAAAACAGCCGGGCATCAATGCCGTCATGCTTGATTTTGCGCACGTCATGATTGAGATGATGCGGTTTAACACCCCGTTCCTGAACGTCTTCTGGTTCAACTCGCCCACGCCGGATTTTCACCACCAGCTGAATGTCGGTTTCTGGATAATCTATGCGTTGATATTTATCGCGATGGCGTTGCAGGCTTCCGGCGCGCGCATGAGTCGCCAGACCCGCTTTTTGCGCGAAGGGGTGGAAGACCAGCTGATCCTTGAGAAGGCGAAAGGCCCTGACGGGATGAGCCGCGAGCAGATCGAATCGCGCATTGTCGTTCCGCGTCATACCATTTTTGTGCAGTTTTTCCCGCTCTACATCCTGCCGGTCATTATCATTGTGGCCGGGTATTTCTTCTTTACGCTGCTTGGCTTCCTGTAAATCCTAAGGGAAGGGGCGTGAAGCCGCCCCCTCCCGCTATGCCGCCAGAATGCGGTCCAGCGCCCGCTGGGCATTCACCAGATGACTCCCGCCAAACAAAATAGCCCGGTTTATCAAGGTGTACAGCTGATAAACCGGCTGACGATCAAGGAAACCCGCAGGTAACGGCGAGACAGACTGATAGCCATCATAAATTTGCGGCGGCTGTTCAGAGTGCAACGGCAGCATTGCGAGGTCACATTCTCTGTCGCCCCAGTAGCAGGCCGGGTCAAATATATAGGGACCATCAGGCCCAAGTGCACAGTTGTTTGACCATAAATCTCCGTGCAGAAGGGAAGCCTGAGGCTGATGCGAAGCCAGACGCTGCTGAATGTGTTCAACAATCGCGTCGATGTTGCCGAACGCTAATCCCTTTTCAGCGGCCAGCTCCAGCTGCCAGCCGATGCGCTGCTCGGCGAAAAAGGTCGACCAACGGCGCTGCCATGCGTTTGGCTGTGGGGTAGTGGAGAGGTCGTTATCAAAATCGAGCCCGAACTGAGGTTGATCGCTCCACTGGTGCAAACGGGCGATCTGTTGCCCGAGAATAAAGGCGTTGTGCGCATCCAGAGGGCGCGCGGGAAGATAGTTCATCACCAGAAAGCTATAGTCACGATCGCTGCCGACGGCTAATACCTGCGGAACGGTGACTGTTTTACTGCGCGATAACAGCTCAAGCTGATCGGCTTCGGCAGTAAAAATGGGGAGCAATTCACGCTCATCACATTTAACGAAAAGATCGCGCCCGGCGTAACGTAAATGCCATGCGGCATGGATCTCTCCGCCTGGCAGTTCGTTACGCAGTTCAATTTCACCTTCACCCAGCTGCTCACTTAAAAGATGACTGATAGCCTGCCACATGATGTCTCTCCCATGTTGTCTGCCAGATCATAAAGTTAGTGCAAAACGGCTATAAAAAAACAGGAACTAACGCACAACTGAGCGGTTTAATTTTGTACAGGGCACTTATTGTTCTTTTTTATGCCAGTTTTCCCAGCTATCCACATCAATTTCCGTGGCTTTGTCAGTCACGCTTTCCACCAGGCTACTGGCCAGCGCCTTCACCTCTTCCTGACTCAGCGGGCTTATCAGGCCAAATGCCAGTGAGCCGAGATCGTGGATATTGCCCTCATCGTCCGTCAACGTGAGCAGAAAATTGGCGCGCGTGAACGCGTTGTTGAGTTCATTCAGTTCGGTCAGCGACGCCTCATGAATATTCACGGTTACGACGTAGCGGGTGATATCACCACTGCTCATAATTCACCTCGTTGTTATCCTGAAAGTTTTCTTAGCATAGTCGATATGCCCTGTTTAGCGACTTCCCCCTCCATGGGAAGGGGAAGCAGGTTCAGCTTCTCGCCAGGTAATCGACAATTTTCTGGGTATCCGCAAGCGAACACAGACGCGTTCCCTGGTTTATGGTGGCTGCACTCCCTGCCGCGACGCCATAGCGTGCCATCTCCAGAAGCGAAGCGCCCTGCGCTAGCTTCAGCACCATCGCGCCAACCATACTGTCACCGGCACCCACGGTGCTCTGGCTTTTCATCGGCGGTGGCACAACCTGTACAAAGCCCGTCTTGTCGACGGCCAGCGCACCCTGAGGACCGAGAGAGACCACAACGCGATGCGCTTTGCCCGTACGTACCAGCTCTTCTGCGGCAGTACGAACGTCATCAGGCTGGCTGAGTTCTCGATTAACCAGGGCACTGAGCTCTTTCTGGTTAGGTTTAACGAGTTCAAGTTGTCCGGGTTCTAACGCCGCCTTCAGGGCTTCGCCCGAGCTATCGACAATGCAGCGGATGCCGCGCTGGAGCGCCGCCTGAACCAGCGCCGTCAGTTTTTCTGTTTTGACGCCCGGCGGCAGGCTACCGCTGATCACCAGTAATGAGCCGCTTTCAATGGTCAGCACTTTCTCTTCCAGTTGACGAAACTCATCATCGGTTAATTTCGCCCCCGGCATCACAAAACGATATTGCTCGCCGCTGGATTCAACATGGACATGCAGGTTCTGCCGGGTCCAGTCTTTAGCGTCGACGGTGTCTACGGCAACCTGTTCATCTGCCAGCAACGCCACCAGATGTTCTCCCGTGGCGCCGCCAGCGGGGAAGATGGCGGTGGCTTTTCCGCCGAGATGGGTAATGGCGCGCGCCACGTTAATGCCGCCGCCGCCCGGCTCAAACACCGGCGCGCTACAGCGCAGCTTACCTTCCGGGTAGATTTGCGGCGTCATGGTCGCGGAGTCGAGGGAAGGGGAGAGTGTCAGCGTATAAATCGAAGCCATCATGACCTCCTTTTATCATGGGTTCTTTTAAGCCTGGCACCGTTTGGCAGGAAGGCAACGTAAATAACAGTATGATTTTAAATATGAATGCTGACAAATAACCTGCGCCGGGCATATAAAATAAAACACGTTTTGGGATCGTTCTTATTCAAAAAATGAAAGAAGAAAATATTGCTATGTTATTTGCGGCTTTTTATAATTTGTTACCTTTCTATGGTCGCCTTGTCATTGATCCGCAAGAAAGTTTCCGAGACCGTGACGGTCTCTTTTTATGTTGTACGGACTCCTTAAATAAAATGAAGCTTTTGAAGACAGTACCCGCAGCACTGATGCTGGCGGGTGGCGTATTTGCGTCACTGAATGCAACCGCCGATGATACCGTTTTTACTGTCATGGACGATCCCTCCACTGCCAAAAAACCCTTTGAAGGTAACGTGAATGCCGGGTATCTGGCGCAATCCGGTAATACGAAAAGCTCCTCCCTGACCGCAGACAGCACCCTGACCTGGTACGGCAACACCACGGCCTGGTCGCTGTGGGGAAATGCCAGCAACACCTCTGCTAACGATCAACGCTCATCGGAGAAATACGCGGTAGGCGGACGTAGCCGATACAACATGACCGATTATGACTACCTGTTCGGGCAGGCGAGTTGGCTGACTGACCGCTACAACGGCTATCGCCAGCGTGATGTCGTAACTGCGGGTTATGGTCGTCAGTTCCTCAATGGGCCGGTGCACAGCCTGCGTTTTGAATTCGGTCCGGGTGTCCGTTACGACGAGTACACCAACGGCGAAGATGAAACCCAGCCGCTGGGTTATGCATCGGGCACCTATGCATGGCAGATGACGGACAACGCAAAATTCACCCAGGGTGTGTCGGTGTTTGGTGCTGAAGATACAACGCTGAACTCAGAAAGTGCGTTGAACGTGGCCATCAACGAACACTTTGGACTCAAGGTGGCGTACAACGTAACCTGGAACTCATCACCACCTGATTCTGCACCGGAACATACCGATCGCCGAACCACGATTTCTTTAGGTTATAAAATGTAATATCGTCGGGCCGGGATTATTCTCGGCCCGTTTTTTATTTTCTGAAACTGTGCTTATTTATATTAAACGGCGTTTTAAAATAATGGGTCTGGTTTCATCTTCATAATTTCTCCATAATTAGCCGGCCAGGGCTTATTCAGTTTATTTGACACGAATTGATAAATAATTTGACTAGGCAAGAATGTGATCCAGATCTACACTTACGGCACAGGCGAAAAACTCGCCTCAGGCATATCGCATTAAATAAGTATGAGAATAAAATTATGAAAAAAATCAAAACCGCTACAGCAGCGATGGTGCTTTCCGCACTTTCATTTGGCGTATTTGCTGCTGATAATATGACGCAACCTGCCAGTGACGTTAACAGCCCAATCGGGATCGCTAAAGCCTCGGATGTAGAAGCAGGCTCCAACATTGCCCCTGGCTCTCAGTCTACCGGCCAGTCAATGAATGATGCATTTGATGTACACAAGCTGGTGGCGGGTGAGTGGTCCTGATATTTCAACTGCCACGTGTGACGGAATATATACGCTGTCACAGCCTGTCGAAAACCGGATTATGACGTACCGGTTTTGGACCATAAATTATCGTAAAGATAGTTAAGATTTATTCAGTAAATTCACGGCACGTTTTCGCTGACAAAATATTAGCCCCAGATCATTGCGGCCCAGCGCAGCAGCAACATCGCGCCGCAAATAGCAATTAACACCACGACCATTTTCCAGTGCTTCACGGCAAATCTTTTTGTTGGCATAACCTAATCCTTGTCAGTTGATACCCTTAGTCTACCAAAATCTGCGCCAGAAAGCGCTCAACCCTGGACAACAGGTTATGCCGGAACACCGGTTCGGCTTAAAACCAATGGAATCTGTCAGCCAGAATCAATACCAGGCAAGCAGCGGAAAGTAGATTCAATATCACAACGGTTTTGCTGGATACATTCATGTGATACCCCTTCGATGTTTAAGGACCAAGTCAAGAATAGCTCAGCACTTTCGGATTGCGAGCTTCCGTCAGCAAAAGTTCATGAACGCAGACAAAAGGATGAACGGTTCAAACGGTCGCAGAAGGTGCATTCGCCCTTTCAATAGTGTTACCATTACCCTGCTTGCCGTAAATTCGCATTTATCTGAATCGGCAGGTGCATGATGACGAACCAATTTGACGATTGTTGGTCAGATGGTTTCGTAATCTACTGTTTAATCACGATTATTTTCTTTGTATATGCTCTTATGTGTGGGGCATCACTGCAAATAAGGATATAAAATGCCTGTAATTACTCTTCCTGATGGCAGCCAACGCCATTTCGACCATGCTGTTAGCCCAATGGATGTTGCCCTGGATATCGGTCCTGGACTTGCAAAAGCAACCATCGCAGGTCGCGTAAACGGTGAGCTGGTAGACGCGTCCGATCTGATTGAAAGCGATGCAACGCTTGCGATCATCACCGCGAAAGACGAAGAAGGTCTGGAGATCATTCGTCACTCCTGTGCGCACCTGTTAGGCCATGCTATTAAGCAGCTGTGGCCAAACACCAAAATGGCGATCGGCCCGGTTATCGACAACGGTTTCTACTACGACGTTGACCTTGACCACACCCTGACTCAGGAAGATATCGACGCGCTCGAGAAACGAATGCACGAGCTCGCCGAAACCAACTATGACGTCATTAAGAAGAAAGTCAGCTGGCACGAAGCGCGTGAAACCTTCGTGAAGCGCGGCGAGAGCTACAAAGTCTCGATTCTTGATGAAAACATCGCTCATGATGACAAGCCTGGCTTGTACCATCACCAGGAATACGTCGACATGTGCCGTGGACCGCACGTGCCGAACATGCGCTTCTGTCATCACTTCAAACTGATGAAAATCGCAGGCGCTTACTGGCGTGGCGACAGCAACAACAAAATGTTGCAGCGTATTTATGGTACCGCGTGGGCCGATAAGAAGGCCCTGAACGCGTACCTGCAACGCCTGGAAGAGGCGGCTAAGCGTGACCACCGTAAAATCGGTAAGCAGCTTGACCTGTATCATATGCAGGAAGAAGCGCCGGGGATGGTGTTCTGGCATAACGACGGCTGGACTATCTTCCGTGAACTGGAAACGTTCGTGCGCTCCAAGCTGAAAGAGTACCAGTACCAGGAAGTGAAAGGCCCGTTCATGATGGACCGTGTGCTGTGGGAAAAAACCGGCCACTGGGACAACTACAAAGATGCGATGTTCACCACTTCGTCTGAGAACCGTGAATACTGCATCAAGCCAATGAACTGCCCGGGCCACGTTCAGATCTTCAACCAGGGTCTGAAATCCTACCGCGATCTGCCGCTGCGTATGGCGGAATTCGGTAGCTGCCACCGTAACGAGCCATCAGGTGCGCTGCACGGTCTGATGCGTGTTCGTGGCTTTACTCAGGATGATGCGCATATCTTCTGTACTGAAGATCAGGTCCGTGAAGAAGTTAACGCCTGTATTCGTATGGTCTACGATATGTACAGCACCTTTGGCTTCGAGAAGATCGTGGTCAAACTCTCAACGCGTCCGGAAAAACGTATCGGCAGCGATGAGACATGGGATCGCGCAGAGGCGGATCTCGCCGTCGCGCTGGAAGAGAACGGTATTCCGTTCGAATACCAGCTGGGCGAGGGCGCATTCTACGGTCCGAAAATTGAATTTACCCTGTATGACTGCCTCGATCGCGCATGGCAGTGCGGAACGGTACAGCTGGACTTCTCCCTGCCGCAGCGTTTAAGCGCCTCTTATGTTGGCGAAGACAACGAGCGTCAGGTGCCGGTTATGATTCACCGTGCGATTCTCGGTTCACTGGAGCGCTTCATCGGCATCCTGACCGAAGAGTTCGCGGGCTTCTTCCCAACCTGGCTTGCGCCAGTGCAGGTAGTGGTGATGAACATTACCGATTCTCAGGCGGATTACGTTAAAGAATTGACGCAGAAACTACAAAATGCGGGCATTCGCGTAAAAGCAGACTTGAGAAATGAGAAGATTGGCTTTAAAATCCGCGAGCACACTTTACGTCGTGTCCCGTATATGTTGGTCTGTGGTGATAAAGAGGTGGAAGCAGGCAAAGTTGCCGTTCGCACCCGCCGTGGTAAAGACCTGGGGAGCCTGGACGTAAGTGAAGTGATTGAGAAGCTGCAACAAGAGATTCGCAGCCGCAGTCTTCAACAACTGGAGGAATAAGGTATTAAAGGCGGAAAACGAGTTCAAACGGCACGTCCGAATCGTATCAATGGCGAGATTCGCGCCCAGGAAGTTCGCTTAACAGGTCTGGAAGGCGAGCAGCTGGGGATTGTGAGTCTGAGAGAAGCGATCGAAAAGGCTGAAGAAGCTGGAGTAGATTTAGTTGAAATCAGCCCTAACGCCGAACCGCCAGTTTGTCGTATCATGGACTACGGCAAGTTCCTTTATGAAAAGAGTAAGTCTTCTAAGGAACAGAAGAAGAAGCAAAAAGTTATCCAGGTTAAGGAAATTAAATTCCGTCCTGGTACCGACGATGGCGATTATCAGGTAAAACTCCGCAGCCTGATTCGCTTTCTGGAAGATGGCGATAAGGCCAAGATCACGCTGCGTTTCCGCGGTCGTGAGATGGCCCACCAACAGATTGGTATGGAAGTGCTTAACCGCGTCCGTGACGATCTGAGTGAACTGGCAGTAGTCGAATCCTTCCCTACGAAGATCGAAGGCCGCCAGATGATCATGGTGCTCGCTCCTAAGAAGAAACAGTAAGGCCTTCAAGCAGCAAAATCTGTGGAGCCTTCGGGCCCCATAGGTTTTGTTCGCCTATGTTTCGTTTATTTAACAATGCGAAGTGGAAGTTATTAAAATGCCAAAAATTAAGACCGTACGCGGTGCTGCTAAGCGCTTCAAAAAAACCGGTAAAGGTGGTTTTAAGCACAAGCACGCTAACCTGCGTCACATTCTGACTAAGAAAGCTACCAAGCGTAAACGTCACCTGCGTCCAAAAGCCATGGTTTCTAAAGGCGATCTGGGCCTGGTCATCGCGTGCCTGCCGTACGCATAAGTCGTTAACGTTTAACTTTTTTAACTTAGAATAGATACAGGAGAGCACACATGGCTCGCGTAAAACGTGGTGTAATTGCACGTGCACGTCACAAGAAAATTTTGAAACAAGCTAAAGGCTACTACGGTGCGCGTTCACGCGTATACCGCGTTGCCTTCCAGGCTGTTATCAAAGCAGGTCAGTACGCTTACCGTGACCGTCGTCAGCGTAAGCGTCAGTTCCGTCAACTGTGGATTGCGCGTATCAACGCAGCAGCACGTCAGAACGGTATTTCTTACAGCAAATTCATCAACGGCCTGAAAAAAGCCTCTGTTGAAATCGACCGTAAGATCCTGGCTGACATCGCAGTATTCGACAAAGTAGCGTTCACCGCTCTGGTCGAAAAAGCGAAAGCAGCACTGGCATAAGCCAGTTGAGAGAGGGGGCTTTGCCTCCTCTTTTCATTTAACACCATCAGAAGATTGACATTTATCCGTGCAGGCTTTTCAATAAGGTCTTAACGGTTTTTACCCTACAAGGTAACGCAAGCATGAATGCTGCTTTTTTCCGCTTCTTCTTTTACTTTAGCACCTGACTTCAGGAGGCTAGCGCGTGAAAGATGAAACGAAAAACAGCGCCAGATAAGCCTCCCGATGGAGGCTTTTTTTGTGCCTGAAGTTAAGAGAATACGTCCAACAATTCGGTGTCTGCACCGACATAATGAGGAAAACCATGTCACATCTCGCAGAGCTGGTTGCCAGTGCAACGGCCGCCATTAACCAGGCCTCAGATGTTGCCGCGTTAGACAATGTCCGCGTCGAATATCTGGGCAAGAAAGGGCATTTGACCCTTCAGATGACTACCCTGCGTGAACTGCCAGCAGAGGAGCGCCCGGCAGCCGGTGCAGTGATTAACGAAGCCAAAGAGCAGGTACAGCAGGCGCTGAACGCGCGTAAAGCCGAGCTGGAAAGCGCAGTACTGAATGCGCGTCTGGCGGCAGAAACGATTGACGTTTCTCTGCCGGGTCGTCGTATTGAAAACGGCGGTCTGCATCCGGTGACTCGTACTATCGATCGTATTGAAAGTTTCTTCGGTGAGCTCGGCTTTACCGTGGCGACTGGCCCGGAAATTGAAGATGATTACCACAACTTCGATGCCCTGAACATTCCTGGCCATCATCCGGCACGTGCTGACCACGACACTTTCTGGTTTGACGCTACCCGTCTGCTGCGTACTCAGACTTCCGGCGTTCAGATCCGTACCATGAAGGAGCAGGAGCCGCCAATCCGCATCATCGCGCCGGGTCGCGTATACCGTAACGACTACGATCAGACCCACACCCCAATGTTCCACCAGATGGAAGGTCTGATTGTTGATAAAAACATCAGCTTTACCAACCTGAAAGGCACGCTGCACGATTTCCTGAACAACTTCTTTGAGGAAGATTTGCAGGTTCGCTTCCGCCCGTCCTACTTCCCGTTCACCGAACCGTCTGCGGAAGTTGACGTGATGGGTAAAAACGGCAAATGGCTGGAAGTGCTGGGCTGCGGCATGGTGCATCCAAACGTGCTGCGCAACGTGGGTATCGATCCGGAAGTGTATTCCGGCTTTGCGTTCGGTATGGGTATGGAGCGTCTGACCATGCTGCGCTACGGCGTAACCGACTTACGTGCGTTCTTCGAAAACGATCTGCGTTTCCTCAAACAGTTTAAATAAGGGCAGGACAGAACAATGAAATTCAGTGAACTGTGGTTACGCGAATGGGTGAACACCACGCTGGACAGCGACGAGCTTTCCAACCAGATCACCATGGCGGGTCTGGAAGTTGACGGTGTAGAGCCGGTTTCTGGCGCCTTCACCGGCGTGGTCGTGGGTGAAGTGGTTGAATGCGGTCAGCACCCTAACGCTGACAAACTGCGCGTAACAAAAGTCAATGTGGGCGGTGACCGTCTGCTGGATATCGTCTGCGGTGCGCCAAACTGCCGTCAGGGCCTGAAAGTGGCCGTGGCGACCGTCGGTGCGGTGCTGCCGGGCGATTTCAAAATCAAAGCGGCTAAGCTGCGCGGTGAGCCGTCTGAAGGCATGCTGTGCTCCTTCTCCGAACTGGGTATTTCCGACGATCACTCCGGCATTATTGAACTGCCGCAGGATGCGCCAGTTGGTACCGATATCCGCGAATACCTGAAGCTTGATGACAACACCATCGAAATCAGCGTAACGCCAAACCGTGCTGACTGTTTAGGCATCATCGGTGTGGCCCGCGACGTGGCCGTGCTGAACCAGACTGAACTGAACGTGCCGGAGATCGCTCCGGTTGAGGCAACCATCAGTGACGTGCTGCCGATACAGGTAGACGCGCCTGAGGCCTGCCCACGCTACCTCGGTCGTGTGGTGAAAGGTATTAACGTTAAAGCGCCAACCCCGCTGTGGATGAAAGAGAAACTGCGTCGCTGCGGTATCCGTTCTATCGATGCGGTCGTCGACGTCACCAACTATGTTCTGCTGGAGCTGGGCCAGCCAATGCACGCCTTTGATAAAGATCGTATCGAAGGTGGGATCGTCGTGCGCATGGCGAAAGAGGGCGAAACCCTGGTTCTGCTGGACGGCAGCGAAGCGAAACTGAACGCTGACACCCTGGTGATTGCCGATCACAACAAAGCGCTGGCGATGGGCGGGATCTTCGGCGGCGAGCACTCTGGCGTCAACGACGAGACGCAAAACGTCCTGCTGGAATGCGCGTTCTTCAGCCCGCTCTCCATCACCGGCCGCGCACGCCGTCACGGTCTGCACACTGATGCTTCTCACCGCTACGAGCGTGGCGTGGATCCTGCGCTGCAATACAAAGCGATGGAGCGTGCTACTCGCCTGCTGATCGACATCTGCGGCGGCGAAGCGGGTCCGGTTATCGATGTGACCAACGAAGCGACGCTGCCGAAGCGTGCGACCATTACCCTGCGCCGCAGCAAACTGGATCGTCTGATTGGTCACCACGTTGCCGATGCGCAGGTGACCGACATTCTGACGCGTCTGGGCTGCGAAGTTACTGAGGGTCTGGACGAGTGGAAAGCCGTTGCGCCGTCCTGGCGTTTTGACATGGAGATCGAGGAAGATCTGGTGGAAGAAGTGGCCCGCGTTTACGGCTACAACAACATCCCTGACGAGCCGGTGCAGGCGGGTCTGGTGATGGGCAGCCATCGCGAGGCCGATCTGTCTCTGAAGCGTGTGAAAACCATGCTGAACGACAAAGGCTACCAGGAAGTGATCACCTACAGCTTCGTTGATCCTAAGCTGCAACAGCTGATCCACCCGGGTCAGGAAGCGCTGATCCTGCCAAGCCCGATTTCCAGCGAGATGTCAGCGATGCGTCTGTCCCTGTGGACGGGACTGCTGGGTACTATCGTTTATAACCAGAACCGTCAGCAAAACCGCGTGCGTATTTTCGAAAGCGGTTTGCGCTTTGTACCGGATACTCAGGCGAATTTAGGCATCCGTCAGGATCTCATGCTGGCCGGCGCCATCAGCGGTAACCGTTTTGAAGAGCACTGGGACCTGGCAAAAGGGACGGTTGATTTCTACGATATGAAGGGCGATCTGGAAGCGATTCTCGATCTGACCGGTAAATTATCCGAAATTGAATTCCGCGCAGAAGCGATTCCAGCCCTGCATCCGGGTCAGAGTGCGGCGATCTATTTAGACGGCAAACGTGTTGGTTTCATTGGGGTTGTTCACCCGGAACTGGAACGTAAGCTGGATCTGAATGGCCGTACCATCGTATTCGAACTGGAGTGGAACACGGTTGCAGACCGCGTCATTCCTCAGGCGCAGGACGTCTCCCGCTTCCCGGCAAACCGCCGTGATATCGCGGTTGTGGTCGCTGAAAATGTGCCCGCAGCAGATATTTTGGCCGAATGTAAGAAAGTTGGCGTAAATCAGGTAGTTGGCGTAAACTTATTTGACGTGTACCGCGGCAAGGGCGTAGCAGAAGGTTTCAAGAGCCTCGCTATTAGCCTTATCCTTCAGGATACCAGCCGTACACTCGAAGAAGAGGAGATTGCCGCTACCGTCGCCAAATGTGTAGAGGCATTAAAAGAGCGATTCCAGGCATCATTGAGGGATTGAACCTATGGCGCTTACAAAAGCTGAAATGTCAGAATATCTGTTTGATAAGCTTGGGCTTAGCAAACGGGATGCCAAAGAGCTGGTAGAGCTGTTTTTCGAAGAGATCCGTCGTGCTCTGGAAAATGGTGAGCAGGTTAAACTCTCCGGTTTTGGCAATTTTGATTTGCGAGACAAAAACCAACGTCCGGGCCGTAACCCGAAGACGGGGGAAGATATTCCCATTACAGCCCGCCGCGTGGTGACCTTCAGACCCGGACAGAAGTTAAAAAGCCGTGTCGAAAACGCAACGCCCAAAGCAGAGTAATATGAACTAACTAAAAAGGCCGCTCACGCGGCCTTTTTTCTTTGCGCTATTTGCTAAACCCGCCGTAAAATCAATGATATCTCAACCGGATAACCTATCGTCTATGCTTGATCTTGCCCGCCGCCAGCACCGCTCCGATCTTCGCCGCCTGTGTCTGCTCGGGGTGCTGTTGATTGTCGCCACCACCGTCAGCCTGTGTGCGGGCGATCGGTGGCTGGGGCCGGAAAGCTGGTTTACGCCTGAAGGACAGCTCTTTGTCTGGCAGATCCGCCTGCCGCGGACGTTGGCTGTCCTTTTAGTCGGCGCTGCGCTGGCGCTGTGCGGCACGATCATGCAGGCATTATTTGAAAACCCTCTGGCGGAACCCGGGCTTCTCGGGGTCTCGAATGGCGCAGGCGTCGGGCTTATCGCCGCCGTGATGCTGGGGGGAGGCGAGCTCTCCGGCTGGGGGATTAGCCTCAGCGCCATCCTTGGCGCGCTGTTGATAACCCTTATCCTTCTGCGCTTTGCCCACCGCCACTTATCCACCAGTCGGCTGCTGCTTGCCGGGGTAGCGTTGGGGATCATCTGTAGTGCGCTGATGACCTGGGCCGTCTACTTCTCCACCTCCTTCGATCTGCGCCAGTTAATGTACTGGATGATGGGGGGATTTGGGGGTGTTGACTGGCGTCAGGGGTGGCTGATGGTGCTCCTGATCCCGGTCATCCTGTGGACGGCGTTCCAGGCGCAGCCTCTTAATATTCTCGCGCTGGGCGAAACGTCTGCTCGCCAGCTCGGGATGCCGATTGGATTCTGGCGCAACGTGCTGGTTATCGCCATTGGCTGGATGGTAGGCGTAAGCGTGGCGCTGGCGGGGGCGATTGGCTTTATTGGGCTGGTGATCCCGCATATGCTGCGCCTGTGCGGCATTACGGACCACCGAACCCTGCTCCCGGCCTCGGCGGTTGCCGGGGCGGCAACGCTGCTGATTGCCGATATCATCGCCCGGCTCGCCCTGACGGCCGCTGAGTTGCCCATAGGCGTGGTGACCGCAACGCTGGGCGCGCCGGTCTTTATCTGGCTACTATTAAAAGCTGGACGTTAAAACACAACCTGTAAGTCAACCTGAGGGAATGCTATGCAGTCTGATATTCTGAATACCGAAGTGACGACCATTGACGGCGAGAAAACCACGCTGGAAGGCTACAAGGGCAAGGTGCTGCTCATCGTGAACGTGGCGTCGAAATGTGGCCTTACGCCGCAGTATGAACAGCTGGAAAACATTCATAAAGCCTGGGAAAAAGACGGCTTTACCGTACTCGGCTTCCCGTGCAACCAGTTCCTGGGCCAGGAGCCGGGTAGCGAAGAGGAGATTAAGACCTTTTGCAGCACAACCTATGGCGTGACGTTCCCGATGTTCAGCAAAGTTGACGTGAACGGTGAAAATCGTCATCCGCTGTATGCCAAACTGGTGGCCGCGGCGCCGACCGCCGTTGCGCCTGAAGAGAGTGGTTTCTATGAGCGTATGGCAAGTAAAGGCCGCGCGCCGCTCTATCCGGACGATATTCTGTGGAACTTCGAAAAATTCCTGATTGGCCGTGACGGTGAGGTCGTGCAGCGTTTTTCGCCTGACATGACGCCTGAAGATCCTATCGTGATGGAATCAATCAAGCTGGCGCTGGCGAAATAATGACGCTGCTGATGCAGCTCACGGACGTTGCCGGGAAGGGACGTCTTGAGCCTGTGACTGCCGCAGTCAACGCAGGTGAAATCCTTCACCTGGTTGGGCCAAACGGCGCCGGAAAAAGCACGCTGCTGGCGCGTATGGCGGGGCTGACCAGCGGGAAAGGGGAGATTACCTTCCTCGGGCAATCGCTCGTCGACTGGCTACCCGCTACACTTGCCTCCCGTCGAAGCTATCTGGTTCAGCAGCAGGTTCCGCCCTTTGCGATGCCCGTCTGGCACTACCTGACGCTGCATCTGCCTGATAAAAATCAGGTGGGATTGCTCAACGAGGTTGCTGCGGCACTCGGGTTAGACGACAAGCTTACCCGGCATGCAAATCAGCTTTCCGGCGGCGAGTGGCAGCGCGTGCGTCTGGCCGCCGTCATCCTTCAGATCCATCCGGCGGGAAATCCTCACGGGCGGTTGTTGCTGCTGGACGAGCCGATGAGCGGGCTGGACGTTGCCCAGCAGGCAGCGCTGGATACCCTGCTCAGCGCGCTGTGTCGCAAGGGGATCGCCATTGTGATGAGCAGCCATGATTTGAACCATACGTTGCGCCACGCGCATCGGGTGTGGTTGCTGGCGCGTGGCAAGCTGATTGCCAGCGGAACGCGCGACAGCGTGCTGACGGCCGCCAATCTTGCGAGCGCTTACCACATGTCGTTCCGGAGGCTGGATATTGAAGGCCACAAGATGCTCATTTCCACGGCGCAGGAATAACCTTTCTTGCACAGCTGCATAGATGCACGCTAAATTACCGAAAGAACAAAAAAAGCAGAGGATTCGTCTGAAATGCGATTCTGGTTTCTCCTTGTTGCGGCGCTCTTTCTTGCAGGATGCAGCAGCCATCGTGCACCTCCGCCCAACCCACGGCTTTCCGATTCCATTACGGTCATTGCCAGCCTGAACGATCAGCTCAGCAACTGGCGCGGCACACCTTATCGCTACGGCGGCATGAGCCGGGGCGGGGTGGATTGCTCGGGATTTGTGCTGATGACCTTCCGCGATAAATTTGACCTCCAGCTTCCGCGTGAAACGCGTATGCAGGCGAAAATCGGCACTGAAATTGATAAAGACGAGCTCCTGCCCGGCGATCTGGTCTTTTTTAAAACGGGCTCCGGTGAAAGCGGCCTTCATGTCGGCATCTATGATACCGATAATCAGTTCATTCATGCCTCGACCAGCCGTGGCGTGATGCGCTCCTCTCTGGATAATGTTTACTGGCGTAAAAACTTCTGGCAGGCCAGACGTATTTAACCGCTGCATAAAAATGCAGTGCGGAGGGCCTGGCGGTGAAAATAGACGTCAGGCTTTTCTTGCGGGTTGATTAAAGTTAAATTTTTGCCCAATTATTTATGTCCGCATGTGCCTGTTTTATCTAAAACTGGCTATTATTCAATAACCAGGATAAAATTAATTTAGATTCAGGGAAAAATCTGAAAATTAATACGGAAAGAATGAAATTAATCTTATTAAAATCAAGACAGTGGAATTGTGCCTGCAATTGCTCCAGGATGTTCTCTCTCATCTTTAATGCAGGACAAGCGCGATGATTATTACGCTAGATAATGCTTACCAGTCTGAACTTTTACTCCTTCCGGCGCGTGATAGTGCAGGTTTGCTTAAAGGTTTAGAGATTTTGGTTAACTTTACTGGCGTGGGTGCGGACGTACGGATCCCGACTGAACTGGTTATCCCACATCTTTCTCAGGAAGATGAATTAGCGCTGTTTCAGGAGAAACTGCAATTACTCGATACCTGTAAGCTATTTTTTATTCAGCATCAGTTAATTGCATGGATCAATATTACACCTGCAATTGTTGAGTTTTTATTAACTAATGAGAACGCTGTTTCAATCCTCGAGCGTTATCCGTTTCTTGAGTTTACTGTTAATGAGAACTATCCAGGTTTAAATAACGGGAAAGACGATCCCTGTCTGGCAAGAATGGCGATCCATTTCCCCTTAGTACTGGCTAACTTTGGTGCAGGGGCATCTTCCCTTAAACCGGTTTATGATGGTCTGTTCAAACGGGTGATTCTGGATAAAAACTTTATCCAGCAGCGCGCGTCGGCACTCTCGTTTGAGCCTTTTATGCGCGCTATTCTCTGGCAGATCGCGCCGCATTGTCAGTCGGTCATGGTCTCGGGAATTGACGATCACGGCATCTTACAACGCGTGCTGCCCTTCAATTTTGGTGCAATGCAGGGAAGCCTGTGGCCTGCCGTCCCGGCAGAGCGGGTCACGACTCTCGTTCAGCAATAACCCCTTTCTTCGCCCGTGTTTACGTCCAGGGAAACCCTCTACACTTAAAGCAGGAGGACTTATGACCCTGTCTTTTACTGCTCACTGGCACGATGAATTACCCGGCTTTTACACCGCGCTTAAGCCAACGCCATTACAGAACGCGCGTCTTATCTGGCATAACGATGCATTAGCGGATTCGCTTGGCATCCCTTCGACGCTTTTTCAGCCAGAAAAAGGCGCCGGCGTCTGGGGCGGCGAAACGCTGCTCCCGGGCATGAAGCCGCTGGCTCAGGTCTACAGCGGACATCAGTTTGGCGTCTGGGCGGGACAGCTCGGCGATGGCCGCGGCATCCTGCTGGGTGAACAGCTTCTGCCGAATGGCGAAACGCTCGACTGGCACCTGAAAGGGGCAGGGCTAACCCCGTACTCACGCATGGGGGATGGCCGCGCGGTGCTGCGTTCAACCATCCGTGAAGGTCTGGCTTCCGAGGCGATGCATGCCCTGGGGATCCCCACCTCACGCGCGCTGTCCATTGTCACCAGCGACACGCCGGTGGCCCGGGAAACGATGGAGCAGGGGGCGATGCTGATCCGCGTGGCGGAAAGCCATCTGCGTTTCGGTCATTTTGAACACTTCTACTATCGCCGCGAGCCGGATAAGGTCCGCCAGCTTGCCGATTACGCCCTTCGCCGTCACTGGCCGCACCTGCAAAACGAGCCGGACCGCTATGTTCTCTGGTTCCGTGATATTGTCGCGCGCACTGCCGCAATGATTGCCCGCTGGCAGGCCGTCGGCTTTGCCCACGGGGTGATGAATACCGACAACATGTCCCTGTTAGGGCTGACGTTTGACTACGGTCCGTACGGCTTCCTTGATGACTATCAGCCGGGTTACATCTGTAACCATTCGGACTATCAGGGGCGTTACCGTTTCGACAACCAGCCTGCGGTGGGGCTGTGGAACCTTCAGCGGCTTGCGCAAAGCCTGTCGCCGTTTATCGACGTCGATGCCCTGAACGATGCGCTGGACAGCTATCAGGAGATCCTGCTGCGGGAATATGGTGTGTTAATGCGCAACAAGCTGGGGCTGATGACGCAGGAAAAAGGCGATAACGCGCTGTTGAATGGGCTGTTTGCCATCATGGTGCGTGAAGGCAGCGACTATACCCGAACCTTCCGTATGCTGAGCCAGACCGCGCAGCAGAGCGCCGCGTCACCGCTGCGCGACGAGTTCATCGATCGTCAGGCGTTTGATGACTGGTTTGCCGTTTACCGGACGCGTTTACAGCAGGAACAGATTGATGACGATACCCGCCAGACGCGGATGAAGGCGGTTAACCCGACGATGGTGTTGCGCAACTGGCTGGCGCAGCGGGCCATTGAGCAGGCAGAGCAGGGGGATTATACCGAGCTGCATCGGCTGCATATCGCCCTGCGCACGCCGTTTGCCGACCGGGAGGATGACTATGTCAGCCGCCCGCCGGACTGGGGCAAGCGGCTGGAAGTGAGCTGCTCAAGCTAAGGGGCGAGAAAAACCTGCGGTGCGGCGTGCGCCGGATGTCTGCCGACGTGCACCTGCGCACCGTACCAGTGTGCCAGCGCGTCGGCCTGCAAAACCGTCTCCGGTATGCCCTGAGAAACAATCCTGCCGTTGTGTAACAGCAGGATCCGGTCCGACCATAATGCGGCAAGATTGAGATCGTGCAGCACCACGCAGGCGTGAAGATGGCCCTGACGGGTCAGCGATTTCAACAGGCGCAGCAGATGCTGCTGGTGGTAGAGATCCAGCGCGGAAGTGGGTTCGTCGAGAAATAGCCAGCCGCGCGGCGTTCCGTCACGCCACAGCTGCGCCAGCGCGCGGGCGAGCTGGACGCGCTGCTGCTCGCCGCCGGAGAGGGCATGATAACGCCTGCCGGCCAGCGGCAGGCAACCGGTCAGCTGCAACACCTCACGCACAATCGACGGTTCCGGGTGACGCGTCCAGGGCGCACGCCCCATGCCAACAATATCCTCCACCTGCCAGTCAAATCCAGGCTGAGACTGCTGGCGCATCACCGCCCGATAGCGGGACAGCGTCTGCGGATGCCATTCATCCAGCGCTTTTCCCGCCAGCGAACAGCCGCCGCTGTCGGGTTTCAGGTAGCCGGTCAGCAGCCGCAGCAGCGTGGATTTCCCCGCGCCGTTGGGGCCGATCAATGTAACCAGCTCTCCCTGCGACAGTGACAGCGAAACGTTATCTGTCAGCGTGCGGCCAGATCGGGTAAAAGTAAGATTTTCAGCCGTATAACGTTCAGCCATGCTGTTCTCCACGACGAAAAATGAGCCATAAGAACCAGGGAGCACCAAGGATACTGGTGAGCAGGCCGACCGGCATTTCTGCCGGAGCGACCAGGGTGCGCGCGACCGTATCCGCCACCAGCAGCAGTAATGCGCCCGCGAGTACCGTGCCGGGGAGGGTTGCCCGGTGATCGGCGCCCAGCCACATGCGCATCAGGTGCGGCACCACGAGTCCGACAAAGCCAATCACGCCGCTGACGGCGACAGCCGCCGCGACCAGCAGGGCGCTGCATAACAGTAATATTCGCTGTACAAGGGCAACGTCCACGCCAAGGTAATGCGCTTCCTCCTCACCCAGTTGCAGTAAATTTAATGCGCTGGCACAACGCCAGATCGCCAGAACGGCAGGCACCATCAGCGAGGTCACGGCGAGCAGCGTTGACCACTGTGCCTGACCAAGACTTCCCATTCCCCAGAGTGAAAGCTGACGCAGCTGGGCGTCATTGCTTGCCCACGAAAGCACACCCACTGCCGCACCGCACAGGGCATTGATGGCGATACCCACCAGCAACAGACGTGACAGAGAGGGGTCACGCTGCTTGCTGAGCAGGAAGATCACGCCAGTGGCTGCCAGCGCCCCAAGAAATGCCGCCAGCATAGGGGCGTAAAGCATCACCAGCGCGGGCAGCGAGAGCGGGAGCACCACCCACAGGGCGACGGCCAGCGCCGCACCGCTGCTGATCCCGAGCAGGCCCGGGTCGGCCAGTGGATTGCGGAACAGCCCCTGCATGACGCAGCCGGCGAGCGCCAGCGATCCGCCAATCACCAGCGCCAGCAGTACGCGGGGCAGACGGATGGTAAGCCAGATCTGGCGTAGCGTCTCATCGCTGCCGCTCCACAGCACGTTCACCGGCAGGCGTAACGCCCCAAAACCGGTGGCCATGAACGTCATGACGGTAAGCAACCCCGCCAGAAGCCATAACGATAACGTGATGCGCCGGGACATCAGGGCAGTTGCTCCGCTCTGGCACGCAGCTGTTGTATGGCTTTCGGCGTGCGGACGCTGAAGCCCAGCAGGGCCATATCATCAATAGCCAGCATCTGCTTGCTTCGTCCCGCTGGCGTTTGCGCCAGGCCGGGCAGTTTCCACAGATTTTCTTCGCCGCCCAGCGCGTTAAGACCGTCCTGCGAAATCACCACCAGATCCGGCTGGCTGGCCATCACCCCCTCCTGGGAAAGCGGCTGATAGCGGGTAAAGCCCTGCATGGCGTTCTGCAACCCGGCGGCGCGTATTGCCGCATCCGCGCCGGTCTGTTGCCCGGCCGCCATTGCGGTCATTCCGCCGTGGCTGAGGATAAACAGCACCCGCTTGTTGAGCGGTGTTGAGGGCAGTGCCGCCAGCGCCTGACGCAGCGAGTTGCGCAGGGTTTCCCCTTGCGCCTCATGATGCGTCGCCTGAGCTATCACCCGTACTTTTTCGTCAATCGTGCGCAGGTCAGGCGTGCCGGGAACGGTAACCACCCGGACGTGGCTCTGTTCAACCTGTTTCAGCGCCAGAGAGGGCTGCGCCTGGTCGCTTGACAGCACCAGCGTCGGGCGTACGGATAAAATCCCCTCCGCATTCAGCTGGCGAAGATACCCCACGTCAGGCAGCGCGTTTGTCGCCTGCGGCCACTGGCTGGTACTGTCGCGCGCAACCAGAGAAGACTCCGCGCCGAGGGCGTAGACGATCTCCGTCACGTCGCCGCCGAGGGCGACAATTCTCTCCGGCGCGGCGACGGCGACCAGCGGCAGGGCGCAGAGCAGGGCGAACCAGTTTTTCATGCGGCCAGCCCTTCTGGCGTCAGGGCGTCAATCTGGCGGCGCCACTGGTTCTGCTCAGGCTCGCCTTCGGTACGCTGCCCGTAGAGCTGGGCGATCTGAGTTCCGTCCGCAGCAAACAGCTCCAGGCTGGTAACGTGTCCGTCCGCCGTAGGCTTGCGCGTTACCCACGTCTCGGCGATAGTCTCCTCCAGCAGATGCAGGGTAAAGGTTGGGTTGAAGATGTTCAGCCAGCCCTTCATGGGCGTCAGTTTTTCCACCACACCGGTGAAGATCTGCACGCAGCCGCGGTTGCCGACGAAGATCATGATTTCGTTTCCGTCCTGTCGCGCCGTCTCCAGCAGCTGTGCCAGCGCGCTGTTATCCACCTTACAGGCCAGATCGTCACTCACCAGACGAAACGCCTGCTGGCGGCTCAGGTTATGGCGCTTCAGTAAGCTAAAGAACTGATGCACATCGGTCATGGCGCGCCACTCTTTCTCCACCGAGCCTGCATCAGCACCGTCGGAATGCGCAGGGGCATCGACAGCCTTCAGTGCCAGAGTGGGGTTATCGGCAATGATAAAACGGGTCAGCACGTCGCCCCAGGCGGCAACGTCGGTGTGATCCGTGGTGTAGACCTTCAGTAAAGCGTCGCCCTGATGATCGAAGAACTGAATGCTCTGACGTTCGCCGCGGGAGGTCGTTTCACTTATGTGAAACGCGCTCGCCCACTGGTTGAGGAACAAACGCAGATCCAGCGCGCGCGGATTCAGCACCAGCCCGGCGTGGCCGCCGAGGTGCTGGTTAGTAAACGCCCCGACCTGTTCGTGAACGGCGTATTCGTTACGGCAGATGCATTTGGTTTCCCCCACCGACTCCAGCGCTGCCAGAATCTCACGGATTTCACCGCGCAGCCGCCAGGCGTCGTGTCCAACGCGCGCAAATGCCAGCTCTGCTTCGCTGATGTGCATTAATCCGGCGATATCACGGGCGTACTTACCCGGATGTTCTTCTTTAAGCTCAAGCCAGCGTGTGTAGTGACCCATAATCTTATCCTTCTGAATCGTTGCCCCGAAGGGAATTACCATTGATAACTGACGAAGATCTTGCCGTTGCGGCCATCCTGCGGGATGCCTTGTGGTGACCAGTAGGCTTTGTCGAAGGCGTTCCCCAGCACGAGGGTGGTGGTGATGCCTTTGAACTGCTGCTGACCTTTATAGCTGACGTAGAAATCATTCACTGCGTAGCCAGGCTGCTCGCTGTAGCTGCTGCTGATGTGCGTTGAACGTTCGACGAAGGTGCCGATCCAGCCCACGGAGAAGCCGCTTTGCGCCACGGGGATATCCAGCTTGCTGGTGACGGTGTCCGGGTTGATGCTGGAGATGTATTCGCCCGTGTCGGTATCTTTCCCGCGTGTGCGGTTGTAGGCCACGTCCAGGTTGAACAGACTGGTCGCGTAAGTCGCCATCATGTCCCAGCCCCAGATTTTGGCATTTGGTACGTTATAGGACATGGTGGTGGCCGCCGCAAAATCGACGGTAGTGGAGATGTAATCTTTCGCTTTGGTGTCGAAGTAGCTGGCTTTGAACTCCAGCGCGTCGTTGGCGAGCAGCAGATCGTCAAAACGTAGCCCAAAACCGAACTCCTGGGTTTCGTTAGTTTCCGGACGCAGGTTCGGGTTCGGCACCCAGTAGTTGGTGTAGAAGCTGCCGATAGAGAAGTGCTTCGAGTCGTTATACATCTCGCCCATCGTTGGCGCACGGAAGGCCTGGGCGTAAGAGCCGAACAGCATCAGCCAGTCGGCTGGACTCACGGTTAACCCGGCGCGTGATGACCACTTATCCGCATCCACGTCGTCGTAACCGTCGCTGCTGCCGCGGTAGTTGTCGTAACGCGTCCCGCCGAGAAGCGTTACCGGCAGGTCGCGCAGGGTGATCTCATCCTGCAACCAGCCGGAGCTGAAGTCGATTTTCGCGTCCGGGAAGCCGGTGGTCGCGCCGCCAGGGTGTTGCTCCTGACGATAGTATTCCCCCCCGTAGGTCAGCAGGTGCGAGGCGAAGGAGTCGCTGAACAGGCGGGTGCGGTTTTCCACTTTGCCGCCTTTGGTAGTCTGCTTACGGAACTCGCCGCTGGCGTCGATGTTCTGGGCGTTGATCCGCGCTTCGGACCAGTAAATTTTCGCATCGGCGTTCAGCCAGTCGTTTCCGGCTGGCGCAATGCGGTAGCCAAGCTGGGCATCGCGCTGAATGGTGGAACGATCGGTCATCGGGTTACTGCTGCTGGCATCCGTGGTCTGCGGATTTTTCGGCTCCTGCGCGTCGTTGTTGTAGTAGCGCAGGGAGCCACTCAGCGTCTGCGCCGGATCGATTTTCCAGCTGCCTTTCGCCAGCATATTGTTGATGGATTCGTCGTTTGGCGCCCTCGCGCCGTCACTCTGGCGAATGTCGCCGCGATCGCGGCTGGACCAGGAGACCAGACCGTCCAGGGTATCGGTGCGGCCATAGGCGCTGGCACCCATCCCGATGCTATGATCGCCCGTTGCACCGGTAGCAAATACGCGATAGCCGCTGTTTTTACCTGCATCCAGCAGATCGCTGGCGTCGACGGTGTCATACGAAATTACGCCGCCCAGCGCGCCGCTGCCGTACAGCAAGGCGGAAGGACCACGTACTACTTCAATACGTTTGATCAGCGCCGGATCGAGGAACGTGCTGTTCAGGTGTCCGGTATCAGTGCCCTGGCGCACGCCATCCACCAGTATCAGCACGCCACGGCGGTCATAGCCCCGGAGGTTAACGTCCTGACCGTTGGTGCGCCCGGTGCCGTCCAGCATCAGACCGGGCACCTTGCGCAGCAGGTCGGCGGCGGAGCTGGCGGTCTGGTTTTCCGGCGCGGTGGCGTCAATCACGCTCACCATCATGGGGGCTTCAAAGGCGCTGCGGGCATTGCCGGTGGCGGTGACGGTGATTTCGTCTGCGGCGGCAAACGTAACGCCCGGCAGGGTGCTGACAATCGCCAGCGCCAGAAGAGACGGGCGTAAAGACGCGGATTGCAGGTGTGGCATAGCAACTCTCCATAAGAATTGAAAAGCGCTGGCTGCCTGGGGATCACCTGGGTGGCTGGCGAATGTGTTGTCTGGTTTATTTAGTCAGGATCAGTTTTCCGGCATTGGTCTGGCGCAGCAGGTAGTGCTGGCCGTCATGCTCGATAATGACCCGTCCCTCCTCACCCAACAGGCTTTTGCTGTCGATTCGGCGATCGGTGGGAGCAGGGGACGGTGCTGTGTGTGTTTTTGTTGGCGTTGCCGCGCTGTTATCGGTAGGTGACATAATGTTTATAAATAACAATCAATGTAACAATGATAATCATTATCAATAAACTGCAAATTCACGGCAAGCGTTTTTGTGAAAATTGTGTGACGGGATCAAATTTGGGGGAGAGGTGCGGTCTAATGCCCTCACCCCGACCCTCTCCCACGGGGAGAGGGAGAAGGGCACGTACCGTAGGCCGGGTAAGCGCAGCGTCACCCGGCAGGATTTTAAAAGCGTGTGTCCACGGCTGAAGCCAGCATCTCCAGCAGCAGCTCGCTGTCTTCCCAGCTCAGGCACGGGTCGGTGATTGACTGGCCGTAGACCATTTGCTGTCCGGCGACGATCTTCTGCGTGCCTTCTTTGATAAAACTCTCCGCCATAATTCCTGCAATGGCGGTCGAGCCGCTGCGGATCTGCTGGCAAACTTCCTCGCAGACGTCCAGCTGGCGGCGGTGCTGTTTCTGACAGTTGCCGTGGCTGAAATCCACCACCAGATGCTCCGGCAGGTCAAATTCCGCCAGCGTTTCGCAGGCGGCGGCAATATCTTCTGCATGGTAATTCGGTTTTTTACCGCCACGCATAATGATATGTCCGAACGGGTTGCCGCTGGTCTGGTAGATGGTCATCTGGCCGTTTTTATCCGGGGAGAGGAACATATGGCTGGCGCGTGACGCGCGGATGGCATCTACGGCAATTCGGGTATTGCCGTCCGTTCCGTTTTTGAAGCCCACCGGGCAGGAAAGCGCCGACGCCATTTCACGGTGGATCTGGCTTTCGGTGGTACGTGCGCCAATCGCGCCCCAGCTAATGAGGTCGGCAATAAACTGTCCGGTCACCATATCCAGAAATTCGGTGGCAGTTGGCACGCCCAGCTCGTTAACCTGTAACAGCAGCTTGCGCGCCAGTGTAATACCGTGATTTACCCGGTAGCTACCGTTCAGATCGGGATCGGAAATCAATCCTTTCCAGCCCACGACGGTACGCGGCTTTTCAAAGTAGGTACGCATCACGATCTCCAGGCGATCCTGATACGTGCCGCGCAGCGTCTGAAGGCGTTGTGCATAATCCATTGCCGCGTCGAGGTCGTGGATGGAGCAGGGGCCAATCACCACCAGAAGACGTTTGTCTTCACCATTGAGAATTTTTTCGATGCGGCGACGGGAGGCCGTCACATGGTCCGCCACCTCGGCGGATACGGGATGCAGCCGGGCCAGTTCAGCCGGTGTGACCAGGCTATCAATGCGCGCGGTGCGCAGTTCGTCGGTTTTGTTCATGGAATGTCTCAGAAATTTTTTGCTTCATCGGCAGACTACCGGGAAGTGATGGCCATCACCTTAAACCAATCCCTGCTGATTTCAAGTTCGGGGCACGTCGCCCCGAGGATGGCATGATAATAACTGAAACTGGATTAATGTACTAGCATATTAGTACATGCGGCGATTCAGCCCCATGATATCGAGGATCTTGGTGGCAATTTCTTCTACTGAATAGTTGGTACTGTTCAGCCAGGGAATTTGATTTTTCCGGTACAGCGCTTCGACTTCGGAGACTTCCATTCGGCACTGGCGCATCGAGGCGTAGCGACTGTTCTCGCGACGTTCTTCGCGGATCGCCGCCAGGCGTTCCGGGTTGATGGTCAGCCCAAACAGCTTATGCTGGAGCGGCTTGAGCGCGGCGGGCAGCACCAGGTTATCCATATCATCGGCAATAAAGGGGTAGTTGGCGGCACGAATGCCAAACTGCATCGCCAGGTAAAGGCTGGTGGGGGTTTTACCGCAGCGCGACACGCCGAGCAAAATCACCTGCGCCTGGTCGAGATTGCGCAGGGAGATCCCGTCGTCGTGCGCCAGGGTGTAGTCAATGGCGGCAATACGCGCATCGTATTTGGTCAGGTTGCCGGGGTTCAGACCGTGGGTACGGTGGGCGATCGGCGTCGGGTCGAGCTTCAGCTCGCTTTGCAAGGGAGCAACCAGCGCCTGCACGATGTCCTGACAGAAGCCCTCGCTTTGCAAAATGATGTTGCGGATCTCAGGGATCACAATGGAATAGAACACCAGCGGACGAACGCCGGTCTGCTGGTAAATGGCGTCGATCTGGTCCTTGACCGCTTTGGCCCGGCTCTCATTTTCCACGAACGGCAACGTGATGCTGTTTATCGATACCGGAAACTGCGACATCACCGCGTGTCCCAGCACCTCGGCGGTAATCGCCGTCCCATCAGAAATATAAAAAACGTGGCGATCGACAGCATTATCCATTTTATCCACCCTGAATAGCGTACGTAATTGACTGAAAGCATAAATTAAAAAAGTTAATTTCACAGCAAAGAACTTATCTGAATTTAAAATGAAATGGTGTTTTTGATTTTCCTGAAAAGCGGATTTCATTTTTCGAATGGCGGCTTTATTTCTATGGTTTTTGCCGGAATCTATAGGAATCATCGGGTTAGCGAGTGCCGGGAAACTGTCCGAAAAGTTGAAAATTTAAATTGCTTACACGATTCACCGTTTTTTTAGCGGAAATAAATATGCCAGTATAAATACGTAGTCAGGTGTTTCTTACTCCGATCAAATATCACAAAAGGATTGTTTCGATGTCCAACAATGGCTCGTCACCGCTGGTGCTTTGGTATAACCAACTCGTCATGAATGATGTAGACAGAGTTGGGGGCAAAAATGCCTCCCTGGGTGAAATGATTACAAATCTGTCCGGTATGGGTGTCTCCGTACCTAACGGGTTTGCCACAACCGCCGATGCGTTTAACCTGTTTTTAGACCAGAGCGGTGTAAACCAGCGCATTTACGACCTGCTGGATAAAACGGATATTGATGATGTCACCGAGCTTGCCAAAGCCGGCGCGCAAATCCGCCAGTGGATCATCGACACACCTTTCCAGCCGGAACTGGAAAAAGCCATCCATAACGCCTACAACCAGCTCTCCGCTGACGACGCGCAGGCCTCCTTTGCCGTGCGCTCTTCCGCCACCGCGGAAGATATGCCGGATGCCTCTTTCGCCGGGCAGCAGGAAACCTTCCTCAACGTCCAGGGTTACGAGGCGGTACTGGTGGCGGTGAAGCATGTGTTTGCTTCCCTGTTCAACGACCGCGCCATCTCCTATCGCGTCCATCAGGGCTATGACCACCGCGGCGTCGCGCTTTCCGCCGGCGTGCAGCGCATGGTGCGTTCCGACGTAGGCTCTTCCGGCGTGATGTTCTCTATCGACACTGAATCCGGCTTCGACCAGGTGGTGTTTATCACCTCCGCGTGGGGTCTGGGCGAGATGGTGGTGCAGGGGGCGGTAAACCCTGACGAATTCTACGTTCACAAGCCTACGCTGGCGGCTAACCGTCCGGCAGTGGTACGTCGCACCATGGGCTCGAAAAAAATCCGCATGATCTATGCTCCGACGCAGGAGCATGGCAAACAGGTCACCATTGAAGATGTGCCGCAGGAGCAGCGGGATCGCTTCTCACTGACCGACGCCGAAGTGGAAGAGCTGGCGAAGCAGGCGGTGCAGATTGAAAAACACTATGGCCGTCCAATGGACATCGAGTGGGCGAAAGACGGACACACCGGCAAGCTGTTTATCGTTCAGGCGCGTCCGGAAACCGTCCGTTCACGCGGTCAGGTCATGGAGCGCTACACCCTGCACGCGCAGGGCAAAATTGTCGCGGAAGGCCGCGCAATTGGTCACCGCATCGGTGCCGGTCCGGTGAAAGTGATCCACGACATCAGCGAAATGAACCGCATTCAGCCCGGCGACGTGCTGGTGACCGACATGACCGACCCGGACTGGGAACCGATCATGAAAAAAGCGGCTGCCATCGTCACCAACCGCGGTGGCCGTACCTGTCACGCGGCTATTATCGCCCGTGAGCTGGGGATCCCGGCGGTAGTCGGCTGCGGTGACGCGACCGAACGCATGAAGGATGACCAGAAGGTGACGGTCTCCTGCGCTGAAGGCGATACCGGCTACGTGTATGCCGATATCCTCGACTTCAGCGTGAAAAGCTCCAGCGTGGATACCATGCCGGACCTGCCGCTGAAGATCATGATGAACGTCGGTAACCCGGACCGCGCGTTTGACTTCGCCTGCCTGCCGAACGAAGGCGTGGGCCTGGCGCGTCTGGAATTTATTATTAACCGTATGATCGGGGTGCACCCGCGTGCGCTGCTGGAGTTCGACGACCAGGACGCAAAACTGCAAAACGAAATCCGCGAGATGATGAAGGGTTACGACTCGCCGAGAGAGTTCTATGTGGGGCGTCTGACGGAAGGGATCGCCACGCTCGGCGCGGCCTTCTACCCGAAACGCGTGATCGTGCGTCTGTCGGACTTTAAGTCCAACGAATACGCCAACCTGGTGGGCGGCGAACGCTACGAGCCGGAAGAAGAGAACCCGATGCTGGGCTTCCGCGGTGCCGGACGCTACGTGTCGGAAAGCTTCCGCGACTGCTTCGCGCTGGAGTGCGAGGCGGTAAAACGCGTGCGCAATGACATGGGGCTGGCTAACGTGGAAATCATGATCCCGTTCGTCCGTACCGTGGATCAGGCGAAAGCGGTGGTGGATGAGCTGGCGCGTCAGGGGCTGAAGCGCGGTGAGAACGGGCTGAAGATCATCATGATGTGTGAAATTCCGTCCAACGCCCTGCTGGCCGAGCAGTTCCTGGAGCACTTCGACGGCTTCTCCATTGGCTCGAATGACATGACGCAGCTGGCGCTCGGCCTGGACCGCGACTCCGGCGTCGTCTCTGAGCTGTTCGATGAGCGTAACGAGGCGGTGAAAGCGCTGCTCTCCATGGCCATCCGCGCGGCGAAGAAACAGGGTAAATATGTCGGGATTTGCGGCCAGGGTCCTTCTGACCATGAAGACTTTGCGGACTGGCTGATGGATGAGGGGATTGATAGCCTCTCCCTGAACCCGGACACCGTGGTGCAGACCTGGCTGAGCCTGGCAGAGCTGAACAAGTAAAACCTGCACAACCTGAAAAAGGCGAGGATATCTGTCCTCGCCTTTTTTATTTTCCTGCGAATATGCTCACCATCACAAATAAAGCAAAAAACCAAATATCATTATTTATCTGTTAATTTAGACAATTGTTAGCGGGCAGGGCGTTGCTAATACTTGAGCCTTACCGCGTACATCCGTCGGGATGATGCGCGACTGGTTGAAATACGTTTTAACCTGATAAAAAGGCAAATAACAATGACAATCTCCTCTGTATTACGTACCAAAGATAAAATAGGTTACGGCCTCGGCGATATGGCCAGCGCGCTGGTCTGGCAAACGGCAACGTTATTTCTCGCTTATTTCTATACGGACGTATTCGGTTTGCCTGCGGCCATTATGGGCACCATGTTTTTAGTGGTGCGCGTGGTCGATGCGTTTGTCGACCCGTGCATTGGCGCGCTGGTGGACCGCACTCAGACCCGCCACGGTCGTTTTCGTCCCTGGCTGCTCTGGTTTGCCATTCCGTTTGGCGTGAGCTGCCTGATTACCTTCTACGTACCGGATGCCGGGGCGACGGCAAAAATTGTCTATGCCTGCGTAACCTATGCCATCCTGAGCCTGATCTATTCCGCGATTAACGTCCCTTACTGCGCCATGCCCGGCGCGCTGACGCTCGACCCGCGCGAACGCCACTCGCTGCAATCCTGGCGCTTTGGCCTGTCGTTTATCGGCGGGTTGATTGTGACGGTCATCGCGCTGCCGCTGGTCTCATTATTAGGCCAGGGGAATGTGCAAAAAGGCTATTTCTATGCCATGAGCCTGATGGGGCTGCTGGGCATTGTTTTATTCTTCTGCTGCTTCTTTATGACCCGGGAGCGTTACTCGCCGCGCAATGACACCTCCGGCTCGATGCTGACGGATTTAAAACTGCTGGCCGCCAATAGCCAGTGGCGAATTGTTTTTCTGTTTAATATTTTACTGTTAACCGCCGTCGTGACGCGTGGCTCTGCGACCATGTATTACGTTAATTATGTTCTGTTACGTCCGGAACTGGTTTTTGCCTTTATTGTTTCCGGCATGGTGGCCTCCTTAAGCGGCGCATTATTATCTGAACGCCTGCTGGGGAAATTTGACCGGGTGCGTGCCTATCAGTGGACCATTATTTCTTTCGTTATTTTTGGCGCACTGATTTTCTTCATTCCGCCTTCGCAGGTGTGGCTGATATTCGGTCTGAATATTGTGTTTAGTTTTATTCAGAACCTGACCACGCCGCTGCAATGGACCATGTTCTCCGATGTGGTGGACTACGAAGAACACCGTAGCGGCCGCCGCCTGGACGGGCTGGTCTTTTCTACCGCCCTGTTTGCCATCAAATTTGGGCTGGCGCTGGGTGGGGCGGTGGTCGGTTGGGTGCTTGGCATGGTGGATTACGCGCCGGGTCAGGCAAACCAGGCGCCTCACGTTCTCGCAACCATCAATGCCCTGTTCACCCTGATCCCCTGCGCGCTGTTCCTCTGCATGGTGGCGCTCCTTGCCATCTACAAACTTAACAGCCGGCTGGTGGACAGCATCGCCCGCGAGCTGGCCAGCAAACGCGATAGTCGAAACGATGCGGGGCAGCTCAGCCCGGCAACCCAATCCGCACTACAGGAGTAAACCATGACTGCGATCTACAAGGACGCGGGACGTTCCGTACACGAGCGTGTCGCTGATTTACTGGCGCGTATGACGCCGGAAGAGAAATTTGCCCAGATGCACGCGTACTGGCTGATCCTTGATGAACACGGCAACCACCGCGAACGCAGCGATCTGAGCGATGAATTCGCCGGCGTGAGTGAACAGGCGTCCCTCAGCGAAAGGCTGAAGCTGGGCGTCGGGCAGATCACCCGCCCGCTCGGCACGCACATTGTTGATGCAAAAACCGGCGTGCGTGCCGCCAACCGCCTGCAACGCATGATGATGGAGGAGACCCGGCTCGGCATTCCGGCGCTGTTTCATGAGGAGTGTCTGGTGGGGCTGCTGTGCAAAAATGCAACGCTGTTCCCGTCGTCGCTGAACTACGGTTCTACCTGGGACCCGGCGCTGGTGCAGCGCGCGGCGGAGCAGATTGGCAAAGAGGCCCGGTCTGTCGGGTGCCAGCAGGGGCTGGCCCCGGTGCTGGATGTCTCGCGCGATGTGCGCTGGGGACGGACGGAAGAGACCTTTGGGGAAGATCCGTGGCTGGTAGGGGTGATGGCGACGGCGTACGTGAAGGGGTTGCAGGGCGATAAGCGCGATCTGCTGGCGACCCTGAAACATTACGTCGGCCACTCCTTCAGCGAAGGGGCGCGCAATCATGCGCCGGTCCATCTCGGTTTCAGCGAGCTTAACGATACCTTCCTGCTGCCGTTTGAGATGGCGGTAAAGCTGGCCAACGCCGGTTCGGTGATGCCAGCCTATCACGACATTGATAATCAGCCAGGGCACAGCGACCATTTTCTGCTCACCACCGTGCTGCGTGAACAGTGGGGCTTCGACGGCATTATCGTGGCGGATTACGGCGGCGTCAGCCTGCTGCACCAGCACCACGGGATTTCTCACGATCCAGCACAATCGGCGGCGCTGGCGTTTAATGCCGGGCTGGACGTGGAACTGCCGAAGGATGACTGCGCGCGTCATCTGGCTGAAGCGGTAGAGCGTGGGCTCATCTCAATGGCGAAAGTGGATGAGATTGTGGCGCGCGTGCTAAGTGAAAAATTCCGTCTTGGGCTGTTTGAAAAACCGTACGCCGACGAAGACGGTATCGATTTGCAGAATGAGGCGACCCGGCAGGTGGCGCGCGAGTTGGCAACAAAATCGATCACGCTGCTGGAAAATAACGGCATTTTGCCCCTCGGCGGAAAACCCCGTGTAGCGGTAGTGGGGCCGACGGCGGACGATCCACTGGCGTTACTGAGCGGCTACAGCTTCCCGGTTCACCTGATTATCAGCGATATGGTTGAAGAGACCTCGCAGGTGACTACCCCGCGCGCGGCGCTGGAACAGTACCTTGGCGCATCACAGGTACGTTACGCCAAAGGGTGCCACATTATCGAAAAACGGATGGCGGGCGCACCGGTGTTCCCGGGCGACAGCGGCGGTAAGCCGATGCAGCAATCGCCGGTTTCACAACGCACGGATCTGATCCCCGACGCCGTGAGCGCGGCAAAAGAGAGTGACGTGGTGGTGGCCTGCGTGGGCGACCTCGCCGGACTATTCCAGAGCGGCACCGTGGGGGAAGGTTCGGATACCGATTCGCTGGATCTGCCGGGCGTGCAGCAACAGCTGCTGGAGGCGCTGGTGGCAACCGGTAAGCCGGTGATTGTCGTCATGACGGGTGGGCGTCCTTATAACCTTCAGGGGCTGGAAGAGAAGGTGGCCGCGCTGATGATGGCCTGGGCGCCGGGGCAGGAAGGGGGCTGGGCGATTGCCGATGTCTTAACCGGCCGCGCGGAGCCGCAGGGCAGGCTGGTACTGAGCGTGCCGAAAAACGCCGGGGCGATGCCGTACTACTATAACCACAAGCTGAAAAGCGGCGGCACGCCGTTTGCGTTCCATTTCGGCGCACTTTACCCGTTCGGTTACGGTCTCGGCTGGACGCAGTTTCGCTGGGGCGCGGCCCGCCTGGCGGAAAGCCGCGTCCCGATCGACGGAGAGGTGGCGTTAAGCGTCGATATCACCAACACCGGCGAGCGCAGCGGCAGCGAAGTGGTACAGGTGTACGTACGCGATAAGGTCGCCACGCAGGTGCGTCCGCTTCAGGAGCTGAAAGCGTTCCAGCGCGTTACGCTTTCACCGGGAGAAACCGCCACGCTGACCTTTACCCTGCCGGTGGAGATGTTTAATTTCACCCGCCGGGACGGGAAGCGGATTGTCGAGCCAGGGGAATTTGAGCTACAGGTTGGCGCGTCCTCGGCGGATATACGCGAGGTGGTGAACGTGCTGGTAACCGGGGAGACGCGGGAGCTGGCGGGGGAATGGCGCATGCTCAGCCGCTGTGACATTACACGGGCGTAAAAAAGATAAAAAAAAGCCCATCGTGGGAGATGGGCAAAGACTACACACAGCAATTCGTTGTTTCACTCAGGGGATTTCCATGCTTATAAATCAAGGTGTTGATTTATAACCGTGTCTTAATAGTAGGCATGCCAGTATTTTGAGTCGATCGGATTCGTCTCAATAGTTAAAGGCAGGTAAAGATTTCTTGAAGAGAATGACGGTTTTAGGCAGGAAAAGGCGGGTCTGACCAGTGCACAGAGAATAAATAGTTTAGCAACGTTTAAGTATTGCTGTGGAGAGTGTAGGCCGGGTAAGCGTTAGCGCCACCCGGCCTACGTTCTTACTGCGCGTTCTTATCTTCCAGTTCTTCAAGTTCGCTTAAGATGACGTCAGGGTCGGTTCCCGGCGGCGGCACTTCATGCACCCAGGCGGAGAAGAGACGCCAGGTTACCGCAAGCAGCACCGGACCGATGAACAGGCCAATCATGCCGAAGGCAATTAACCCCCCGATCACCCCGGACAGGATCAGAATCAGCGGCAGGTCAGCGCCCATGCGGATGAGGAGGGGACGGATCACGTTATCCATGGTGCCCACCACGCAACTCCAGACCAGTAGCACCGTGCCCCAGGTCGTGTCCCCCGTCCAGTAAAGCCAGATAATGCAGGGAACCAGCACCAGCAGCGGACCGAGCTGAGCCAGACAGGTCATCAGCATGACGACGGTGAAAATGGTGGCATAAGGTACGCCGGAAATTGCCAGCCCGATTCCGCCAAGTACAGCCTGCACCAGCGCTGTGACCACCACGCCGAGCGCTACCGCGCGGACGGCCTGGGCTGCCAGCAGCACGGCCGCATCGCCGCGTTTACCTGCCAGTCGGGTGGCGAAATGACGTACCCCCAGCGCAACCTGCTCGCCGCGCCAGTACAGCAGGGCGCTGAAGACCAGCATCAACGTACAGTGCATCATGAAGCGACCAATGTGCGCAGCCTGCCCCACAAACCAGGTGGTGGTTGTGCCGATGTACGGACGCACTTTGGCCATCAGGGCGCTACCGCCCATCTCCAGCAGGCTGTGCCAGCCGCTGTACAGTTTTGCGCCCACAACAGGAATACTGTTCAGCCACGCGAGATCCGGCAGCGTCATATCACCGCTGGTGACCGCGCGAATAACCGGGCCGCTACTGTCAACCAGGCTGTTAACCAGCAGTGCAATGGGAATAATAAACAGCAGGAACAACAGCAGCGTCATCACCAGCACGGCCAGGCCGCGGCGACCAAACAGCAGTTTCTGCAAACGTAAGAGTAAAGGCCAGGTTGCGACGACGACGGTCGCGGCCCAGGCAAATCCGAGCACGAAAGGACGAACAATCCACAGACACGCAATAATCATAATGGCTAAGAACAGCACCGACAGCAGTATCTGCGCGACATCCCTGGGCTGACGAAGATTGACCATAAACGAAACTTTCCTTAAATGAACACCAGCAAGGCTGATGGGAATATAAACCGCATCTCTCTAATCATTAGTGATTTCAGCGATTTTTGACAGGCGGATTTTGCCCGTAATTCTACGAAGCACATAAGAAAAAAATGTGATAAAACTTTCCAGACACAACGCAAACGATTTCACACTATTCTCATTAGGGTCGACAGCAATGATCCCACAGATTTCTCAGGCACCGGGCGTCGTTCAGCTGGTGCTTAATTTTTTGCAGGCACTGGAGCAACAGGGTTTTACAGGTGACACCGCCACCGATTATGCCGACAGGCTGACGATGGCGACCGATAACAGTATTTACCAGCTTCTTCCCGATGCCGTCGTTTTCCCGCGCTCTACCGCCGATGTGGCGCTCATCGCCCGTCTGGCGTCGCAGGAGCGTTTCAGCACCCTGGTCTTTACCCCACGCGGCGGCGGGACGGGTACCAACGGGCAGGCGCTGAACCAGGGCATCATCATTGATATGTCCCGCTATATGAACCGCATCATTGAGATCAACCCGGAAGAGGGGTGGGTGCGAGTGGAAGCGGGGGTGATCAAAGATCAGCTGAATCAGTTTTTGAAACCTTACGGCTATTTTTTTGCGCCAGAGCTTTCCACCAGTAACCGCGCGACCATTGGCGGGATGATCAACACCGATGCCTCGGGGCAGGGCTCGCTGGTCTACGGCAAAACCTCCGATCACGTTATGGGTGTGCGGGCGGTGCTGCTGGGGGGCGATATCCTCGATACCCAACCGATGCCGATCGAGCTGGCCGAAACGCTGGCAAAAGAGAGCACCACCAGCGGACGGATTTATCGTACCGTGCTGGAGCGCTGCCGCGAAAATCGCGAACTGATCCTCAACAAATTCCCGAAGCTTAACCGCTTCCTGACGGGCTACGATCTGCGCCATGTCTTTAATGACGATCTGAGCCAGTTCGATCTTACCCGCGTACTGACCGGGTCAGAAGGGACGCTGGCCTTCATCACCGAAGCGCGTCTGGATATCACCCGGTTGCCAAAGGTGCGCCGTCTGGTGAATGTCAAATACAACTCCTTTGACTCCGCGCTGCGTAATGCACCGTTTATGGTGGAGGCGCGGGCGCTGTCGGTGGAAACCGTCGATTCAAAAGTTCTGAACCTGGCCCGGGAAGATATCGTCTGGCATTCGGTGAGCGAACTGATTACCGACGTGCCGGATAAAGAGATGCTCGGCCTGAACATCGTCGAGTTCGCCGGGGATGACGCAGAGCTGATTGAGAGCCAGGTAAGCACGCTCTGCCAGCGTCTGGACGAGCTGATTGCCCAGGGGGAAGGCGGCGTCATTGGCTGGCAGCTGTGTAACGATCTCTCCGGCATCGAGCGAATCTACGCGATGCGTAAAAAAGCGGTGGGGCTGCTCGGCAACGCGAAAGGGGCGGCGAAGCCTATTCCGTTTGCGGAAGATACCTGCGTGCCGCCGGAACACCTTGCTGATTATATTGTGGAGTTTCGCGCGCTGCTCGACAGCCATGGTCTGAGCTATGGCATGTTCGGGCACGTGGACGCGGGTGTGCTGCACGTGCGCCCGGCGCTGGACATGTGCGACCCGCAGCAGGAGATCCTGATGAAGGAGATCTCCGACCAGGTCGTGGCCCTCACGGCCAAATACGGCGGCTTGTTATGGGGCGAGCACGGCAAAGGATTCCGCGCCGAGTACAGCCCGGCGTTTTTTGGCGAACAACTTTACGCCGAGCTGCGTAAGGTGAAAGCCGCTTTTGATCCCGATAACCGCCTCAACCCGGGAAAAATCTGCCCGCCGGAGGGCATCGATGCGCCGATGTTGCAGGTGGACGCCGTCAAGCGCGGCACCTATGACCGACAAATTCCGATTGCGGTACGCGCTTCCTGGCGCGGCGCGATGGAGTGCAACGGCAACGGGCTGTGCTTCAACTTCGATGTGAAAAGCCCGATGTGTCCGTCGATGAAAATCACCAGCAACCGCATTCATTCCCCGAAAGGGCGTGCCACGCTGGTGCGCGAATGGCTGCGCCTGCTGGCCGACCGCGGCGTTGACCCGCTCAAGCTGGAACAGGAGCTGCCGGAAAAACGCGCCAGCCTGCGCGGGCTTATCGAACGCACCCGCAACAGCTGGCATGCGAACAAAGGTGAATACGATTTCTCGCATGAGGTGAAAGAGGCGATGTCCGGCTGCCTGGCGTGCAAGGCGTGTTCAACCCAGTGCCCGATTAAAATTGACGTACCGGAATTCCGTTCCCGCTTCCTCCAGCTGTACCACACGCGTTATCTGCGCCCGATGCGCGATCATCTGGTGGCGACGGTGGAGAGTTACGCGCCGCTGATGGCCCGTGCGCCAAAAACCTTTAACTTCTTTATCAACCAGCCGCTGGTGCGCAAACTGTCAGAAAAACATATCGGCATGGTGGATCTGCCGCTGCTGTCGGTGCCATCGCTCCAGCGTCGGCTGGTGGGGCACCGCTCGGCGAACATGACCCTGGAACAACTGGAAGCATTAAGCCCTGAGCAGAAAGCGAAGGTGGTGCTGGTGGTGCAGGATCCGTTTACCAGCTATTACGATGCCCAGGTGGTGGCCGATTTTGTCCGACTGGCCGAGAAAATCGGCTACCAGCCGGTGGTGCTGCCGTTCTCACCGAACGGCAAGGCGCAGCACATTAAAGGCTTCCTCACCCGCTTTGCGAAAACCGCGCAGAAAACTTCAGATTTTCTGAATCGCGTGGCGCAGCTCGGTATGCCGATGGTGGGCGTCGATCCTGCGCTGGTGCTCTGTTACCGGGATGAATATAAGCAGACGCTCGGCGATAAGCGCGGTGATTTTCAGGTCTTACTGGTGCACGAGTGGCTGCCTGCGGTGCTGACGCAAACGCCCACTCAGGAGGTGAGTGGAGAAGCCTGGTATCTGTTTGGGCACTGCACTGAAGTGACGGCGCTGCCGACGGCGCCTGCCCAGTGGGCTTCTATCTTCGCCCGGTTTGGCGCGAAGCTGGAAAGCGTTAACGTGGGCTGCTGCGGTATGGCCGGAACCTACGGCCATGAAGTCAAAAACCACGCTAATTCGCTCGGCATTTACGAGCTGTCGTGGCATCAGGCGATGCAGCGCCTGCCACGCAACCGCTGTCTGGCGACGGGCTACTCCTGCCGCAGCCAGGTGAAACGGGTGGAAGGTAACGGCGTCCGCCATCCATTGCAGGCTTTACTGGAGATTATCGGATGATCTGGAAACGTGCGGTCACGCTGGAGGCCTTAAATGCCATGGGCGCGGAGAACATGGTCGGTTTGCTGGATATCCAGTTCACGCGCATTGGCGACAACGAACTGGAAGCGACGATGCCGGTAGACAACCGTACTCATCAACCGTTTGGCCTGTTGCACGGCGGCGCGTCCGTCGTGCTGGCCGAAACGCTGGGGTCGGTGGCGGGCTACCTGTGTACGGAAGGAGAGCAGAAGGTGGTGGGTCTGGAGGTCAATGCCAACCACATCCGCTCCGTTCGCAGCGGGCGCGTGCGCGGCGTCTGCCGGGCGCTGCATGCCGGAAGCCGTCATCAGGTGTGGCAGATTGATATTCTGGACGAGCAGGATCGCCTGTGTTGTTCATCCAGGCTGACGACGGCCGTTGTGTAAAGTTTCCGGATGTCTTGTTTTTGGTCAAAAATTAGCCGCCTGATTGTGATATACTGGTCACGTTTTGAACATAAGCGAGGACATCATGGATACTGAAATAACCCCAACACAGCTGGCAATTGAATATTTACGTCGCGATAAAAGCAATCTGTCTCCCGCCCAGTACCTGAAAAAGCTGAAACAGCTTGAGCTGGAATTTACGGATTTGCTGGCGCTCTCTTCAAACGAACTGAAAGAAGAGATCTACTTTGCCTGGCGGTTGGGCGTTCACGTCCATTAAGCAGTGAAGAAAAGGCCGCAAGCGCGGCCTTTTTTGTGTCTGACATTCAGTATCTGGCAGGCAGTTTGTTAATTTTAATCAGCCGGCCTTCTTCCATTTCGATGAACCCACCCGTTTTCAGATCAGCCAGGATCCGCATTACGCCACTGCGGGAAAGATGGGTTTTATCCCTGATATACCTTTCCGCCGTCACGCTGCGTCGGTAGCTGTCATCTTCCTGCATCAGCAGCACGAGCTGCTGGCGAATCATCTCGTACGCGGTTGGCGCGCCTTTCGGCATGACGTTGTGATAGAGGCGGTTATAGACAAACATCAGATGATTAGAAAGCAGCCCCCACAGCGCCTTCTCTTTGATAATTTGAGCCACCCGATCGGTCGTGAGCACACCAATCAGGCAAGGCGTTACCGTTCGGAGGTAGTCATTAAAATAAATGTCCGTCAGGTTAGCGAGGCCAAACAGGGCGGGACTGCGCGCCGTTGAAAGCATCATGTCGTCGCTTCTTCTGTATATGGCGACCGTGCCATCAAGAATTAAATAACACATGCTCTGCCCGTCAACCTGGAGATCTAGTTGCTCGCCGGGATCGGTTTTATGCGTGGCGCAGTGCGGCTGTAAATGAGAAATCAGTTCCTGAGCATAGGGAGAGCCGCGATGCGATGGTTTGTCAGAAGACATAGCGTTAACCTGGAAAGAGACTGTACTCTCTATAGTGTCGCTCTTCTTTTCCACCTTCTCCAGAGATAAATACAGCCTCAGTACTTACGGGGTAAGTGATGGATCTCAACTAGTACGCCACGCTCCATGGTGATGTATTTCCCCGTCCGCAACTCCGCGAGGATCCGCATAATGCCGCTGCGTGAAAGATAGGTGCGGCTTTTGATATAGGCTGCGGCAGTAATGTTTTGTCTTATGGCTTCCGGCTCCTGCATTAACTCAACCAGTTGAAAGCGGATAATATCATAAGCCGACATTTGCGATATCTGGGCACAATGTTCGTAGACGCGCGATGCGGTATAGATCAGCAGGTTTGAGAAGTGCTCCCATAAATTCTGTTGTGCGACAACATGATTGAAACACGCCAGCGAAACGCTGGCCACCTCTGAAGTTTCCAGCGCTCTGACGTACAGGTGTTCAGACGATAACTGGCTGCTCACGCCGAGTATAAATGGCGCGGATTCAGAATTTAAGACGATACCGTCCCCGCGACGGTGTAACGCCACGCTGCCATGCAACAGTAAAAAGCATTGACGGGTATCGCCGGAGCAATAATGGATAATTTCTCCTCTGGCAATAATGCTTCTCTCCGCATGCGGCAAAACATTATCGATTATTTTTTCAATGTGCTTAAAAGGCTTAGCGCCGAGCACTGTTGACTTATCAATATCTGACTCAGGCGCGAAACGGGTATTCATGTGAAACCTCACTGACTGATGCGATCATTTTTTGATCGGCATAAAGAATTATCTTAAAAACCAGCAGATCAGGGAATGTTTGCGGCGAGTCTAATTATAGACTCGCTTTTTTTTGAGTCTTAATTAATTGAAATTGAAACCTTTTTTATTCAGGTCTAAAAGTAGACTTTGGCCATTATTCTTAAGGTGTTTCCGAGTGAATATGTTTTGTAATTGTTAAAAGAGGGTCTACAGCTAGACCTCAAAATTGATTGTATGCGGAAAAAGAGTTGTATAAATTTTGACTCGTCGGAAGGTCTTTTGTTTCTGCAACTGAATGTCGGTAATAAATAAAGTAATACGGGATATAAAATTATGAATACAAAATTGATGATGGCAATGTTAGCGGCAGGTTCTGTACTCACCATGACCAATGCATTCGCAGCGGCCGGTACCGTTAATTTTAACGGGAATATTCTGGATTCTGCCTGCGACGTTGATGTGGCATCCCAGAATCAGGTGGTGGTATTAGGCGATTATTATAAAACGGAATTCCCGACAACCGGGGCGAGAACGGCTGCGACGCAATTCAATATTATTTTGAAAAACTGTCCGGTAACGGTCACCAATGCAAAAGTCCGTTTTGACGGCACGCCGGATTTAACCAACGCCAGCCTGCTGGCGATTGATACGTCCGTGGCGGGGGCGGCCACCGGGGTGGCGATTAACCTGATGACGGCAGATAAAGCCGATCTGCCGCTGCACGGCAGCAACAGCTATATTTACCCGCTCAGCAGTACGGCTGATAATACACTGAACTTCTACGCGCAGTATATCTCCACCGCGGCATCCGTGACCGCGGGCCCGGCTAACTCGGTCGCAAACTTCTCAGTGGTATACAACTAAGTCATTGCAGTAATCAGCAGGGGGCCGCCCGGCCCCTTGTTTTATGAGGTATTAAAATGCGTTTTATCACGACAACGGGCCTGGCTATGGCGCTGTTACCGCTGACGTTAACATCCGTCAGTGCAGGAGTAATTATTGGCGGCACCCGTATTATTTTTGATGGGACTAAAAAAGAGGCGTCAATAGGTATTACTAATCCTGATAATGTTCCTTATTTAATCCAGTCGTGGATAGATGTTCAGGATGAACAATCGGGTAAAGCGCCTTTTATTATTACGCCACCACTGTATCGGCTGGACGGCGGGCAAAAGAACCTTGAGCGTATTGTCATGACCGGCTCACTGCCTCAGGGGCGGGAGAGTTTATTCTGGCTGAACATTAAAGCTATTCCTTCAGCCTCAAAGCAGATGAACTCGCTGCAAATTGCCGTCAAAACGCGCATCAAATTAATTTATCGACCAGAGACTCTTCGTGCGTCTACCCCCGAGGAGCAAGCCAATAAATTAACCTGGCGTCGTGCGGGAAATACCCTTCAGGTTAATAACCCTACGCCGTACGTTATCAATTTCAATGAAATTACGTTGGGTAATAAGAAGCTTGACGATGTCACGTACGTGATGCCTTCAGGCACAGCCCGTTTTCCGTTACCGAACGGAACCAGTGGCAATACGCTGACGTTTAAAGTCATTAACGATTATGGCAGCCCTGGCGAATTACACCGGGCCAGTTTGTGATCCTTACGCGTTAATCAGGTGTTCGTCATGACAACGGCATTGAATGCAATGCAGCCTGCGCGCCTGGCAATATTTATTGCCCTCGCGCTTGCTGGTGTCTCTCCCACACTGTATGCCAGTGAGACGTTTAATACGGAACTGGTAGAGCTGGATAATCCCGGAATGGGAAAAGCGGATTTATCTGCCTTTGAATCCGGCTCGCAGGCGCCCGGGACATACCACGTTGATATTATTCTTGACGATCGGCTGCTGGAAACGCGGGATATTCGTTTTATGGCAGTGAAGGATGCTAACGGCAGTGAAACGTTGCAGCCTTGCCTGAGTATCGGGCAGTTAAAAGCGTGGGGCGTGAAAACGGCGCTTTTCCCACAGCTTGCCGCCGGGGAAGGTGAATGCGCCGATCTCAGGGCGATCCCACAGGCCAGCGCGGATTTCCAGTTTGGCGCCCAGCGTCTGGCGATTAGCATTCCACAGGCGGCTATAGACCTGCCAGCGAGAGGTTACGTTCCGCCGGATATGTGGGATGAAGGCATTACCGCGGCCATGCTCAACTACAGCCTGAGCGGGGCAAACAGCCGGGCAAGAAGCGGGGCAGGCACCCGCAGCGACAGCCAGTATGCAAACCTGCGGCCGGGGATCAACGTCGGTCCCTGGCGGTTACGCAACTACACCACCTGGTCCCGCGATGCGTCCGGCCAGGATAAGTGGGACAACGTCTATACCTTGATGCAGCGCGCGATTATTCCCCTGCAAGCCCAGCTTACGCTCGGAGACAGTTCCGCGCCTGCCGATGTCTTTGACAGCATGCCGTTTCGCGGCGTCCAGCTGGCGTCCGACGACGATATGCTGCCGGATTCCCTGAAAGGCTATGCGCCGGTGGTGCGCGGTATTGCGCGAACTAACGCGCAGGTCGTGGTGCGTCAGAATGGCTATCAAATCTACCAAAGCTATGTGGCGCCGGGCGCGTTTGAGATCGCGGATATGTATCCCACCGGCGGCGCGGGAGACCTTGATGTCACGATCGTCGAAGCTGATGGTAGTGAGCAACATTTCACCCTGCCGTACGCTTCGCTGCCGGTCCTGCAACGGGAGGGGCGCCTGAAATATGCCCTTACCGCCGGGCAGTATCGCTCGTATAACCGTAGCGTGGAGAAAACCCCCTTCGGGCAATTGACCGGAATTTACGGCCTCCCTCACGGTATTACGCTCTATGGCGGCGTCCAGGGGGCAGATAAGTACCAGTCGGCGGCTCTGGGGGTGGGCAAGAATATGGGCGATCTCGGGGCTGTATCCGCAGACGTCACTCAGGGCTGGTCAACGCCGGAGCATACCGCGAAAACAAGCGGTCAGTCGTGGCGGGCCCGATACAGCAAGAATTTTATCACTACCGGGACGAACTTTTCGATTGCCGGGTATCGCTACTCGACCCGCGGCTATTACGGGATGCAGGACGTCCTCGATTCGTACGGCGACAGCAGCGCGCTTCAGGACAGGCGGCGTAACCGTGCCGAGCTGACGATAAGCCAGACGCTGGGGGACAACCTGGGCGCGCTTACCCTCAGTGCGGCGCGGGAAGATTACTGGAATGACGGTAAGTCGATGGCTTCGTGGAGCGTTGGCTATAGCAACTACTGGCACAACATCAGCTATGGCCTGACATGGACCTACAGCAAAAATGTCCGCGCAGCGTCAGAAACCCGCGACAGCCAAAAAAACGCTGACCACGACCAGCTTCTGGCGTTCAACGTCAGCATTCCGCTTGATAAATTTTTGCCGCAGACATGGGCTAACTATGGCATGAACGCCAGCAGCAATAACGGGACGACGCATAACGTCGGCCTGAACGGAGTAGCGCTTGAGAATCGTGCCCTGAACTGGAACGTACAGCAGGGATACGGCACAGAGGGCGTGGGCTATACCGGCAACGTGAACGCGGATTACAAAGGCGCCTATGGCGAAGTCACGGCAGGTTATGGTTATGACAAAAACAGTGAACGCCTGAATTACGGGCTGCAAGGCGGCATTCTCGCCCATGCTGATGGCATCACGCTTTCCCAGCCGCTGGGGGAGACCAGCGTCCTAATCAAAGCCCCTGGCGCCCACGACGTGGATATCCGCAATCAGCCCGGTGTACGGACAGATTTTCGCGGATATACGGTCGTGAGCAACCTTTCTGTCTACCGGAAAAACGATCTCACCCTCGACCCGGAAAATATGCCGGACGATGTCGAGCTGGAGATCAACACCCGCACGGTGACGCCGACGCGGGGAGCGGTGGTGAGAGCCGATTATCTGCCGAAGTCAGGACGCCGGGTGCTGATGACCCTGACCGACAACGATCGCGCCGTTCCGTTTGGGGCGGTGGTCACCCTTGTGGGTGATGACAGCGGCAGTTTTATTGTCGGCGATCGCGGTCAGGTCTATTTAACCGGGATGCGCGAGCAGGGAACGTTAGTCGCTACATGGGGAAGTCAATCCAGTCAGCAATGCCGCGCTGATTTCACGCTGCCGAATCACTCAACGTACGGTGGGATCGCTGATATGCACGCCACCTGCCGTCAGGAACGCTAACATGAAATGTCTTAACGCGATGCTGCTGCTCTGTTTGCTCGCGGCGGCAAATATGGCTCGTGCCGGTACCTGCACCACCATCACCCCGCAGCTTTCCACCCTGTCCGTGGGGACGATCAACGTGCAGCGCGATGCGCCTGTCGGCACGGTGGTATTTTCTGGCGCGGCGTCAGCCACAGGCTCCTATCTTACCGGGTGTACGAATCCGCTGATGCTGGGATTCAGCCTGCGCTACAACGGCGCCACGTTGAGCAGCTACGGCAACCATGTTTACAACACGAACGTCAGCGGGATAGGGATACGCTTTTCTTCCAACGGCTATTTTGAAAACCCGAGCAATACATTTTCCTACAATGCGCAGACCTCCTATGTGGACTGGTACGGCGGGAGGATTGAGCTGGTGGTGACGGGCCCGGTCTCATCGGGGGTATTAACCCCCGGGACGATCGGCGTCGTGACGCTTCAGGGAAGCGATGGCCTCTACCGTGACGGTCTGACCACGCAGCTCACCTCCGGCACCATCAATGCGCTGGCGTGCACGGTGAATACGGCCCAGCTAACGTTTCCGATAGGGGATATTCCCGCTTCGGCGTTCGGCTCCACGGTGGGCACTACGCCAGCGGGAGCACAGAACACGCAAAACCTGGGCCTGACCTGCGCCGCCGGAACCAATATTACGGTCTCGCTCAATGGAATACAGAACCCGGACAGCGCCAATACCAGCGTGATGACCTTAACCGGGCAGGGAAATGCCGGCACTGCGAAAGGGGTGGGGGTGCAGCTTATCTATAACGGTGCACCGCTGGCGATGAACAGCCGACTATTCTTGCGGCAGTCTGCCGGGGGGCAAGAGACGTTGCCATTAACGGCCCGATATTACCAGACGTTAACCCGCGTGGAGTCAGGTTCAGCGAATGCCTCCGCCACCCTTAATTTGACCTACCAGTAGCAGGTAAGAAGATGAAAATAAGATGCAGGACACTGCTTTTACTTGCCTTACTCAGCGGGAAGGTATGCTCCGCTGATAGCGTCAACATCGGTGTGACGGGAAATATCGTTGCGTCGCCGTGCATATTTAATGGCGGCAGTAACAGCCTCGATGTCAACCTGGGCAATATTCAGGCAACCAATATGGCGACGCCGGGCTCAACATCGGATCCGGTGCCTTTCAGTCTGCTGTTTACCCAGTGCCCAACCGGAACGCAGAGTGTGACCGTCGCTTTCACCGGCAGCCCCGATCCCGAGGCGGGAGCGGACTATTTCATGAACAGCGGTTCGGCCACGCACGTGGCGATAGCCATGCGCGATGCCCAAACCGGCGCGCTTAAAGGAACAGGCACCAGTATGACCCAGACCATTGCCGCGGACAGAACCGCGACATTGGCTATGCTGGCCTCGGTAAAATCCATGACGGGCGGCGCCACGCCGGGAAGCATCAGCGCGGTTGTGGTAATGACGATGCAGTACAACTGAATGCCGGTGATAAGCCTTTTTTAAAGACGTTGGTGTGAACTATGTTAAATATTCTGATTCAGGAAACGGATCTGTTTTTTCAGGCTGGGCTACAGAGCTTTTTCGACGATTTTTTTAAGCATAACTTTCATCGCTCCATCACATTTCAGCTGGCGTTGACCAATGAAAACGTCAGCCAGGCCGATATTATTGTTCTTTCATTATGTCAGGGGGAAACGCTGACCTGTTTTCCGGAGTTACTGGCCCGGCAAAAAGGAATTGTGATAGGTCTCGTCGACGATGAGCTGCGCTTTTCGGCGCTGCCTTCCTGCTTTCAGGACATCATTTTTCTCCCGCGCCGGGCGTCGCTTGACCGTATTAGCGGCGTTCTGTTTATCGCGTGGTTCAGGACGCAATTACCAGGTTACACGTTGAATAAAAAGACCTGTTTCGACTGCCAGCATAAAGGTTTATCCCGGCAACAGATTCGTATTATGGTCAATTTTTACCGGGGGCTGTCGGTGGTGCAGACCGCGAACGCGTTGAAGATGAGCGAAAAAACGGTCTTTACCCATAAATATATGATGATGCAGAAATTTAATCTGCGAAGCGATTACGAGCTGATCGTACTATTGAGAAGGCTGATGGAGAAAAAGAGCCGTCCGAACCTGCTTCGCGATTACCTGGAAAATAATTATGCACAACAGATAACGTAAAACAGCAGCGGATAGCGGGCCGGGCAGCGATAGCCGCCACCCGGCAATGCATTTAAACGTTAACCGCAGCGATCAACCGCGTCTTCATGGTCTGGTATGCGGAAGCCGCAAAATCCTCCGCCCAGCGCTGGTCCTCGATCGCCTCCAGCTGCACGGCGCAATACTTCGTTTCCGGCGTTCTGGATATCGGGTCGAGATTATCCTGCGTCAGCTCATTACAGGCGCCAATCCACCACTGGTAGGTCATATAGATTGCTCCCGCATTGATGCGCTCGCTGATGCTGGCGCGCGTGATCACTTTACCCCGGCGTGAACGTACCCAGACCAGCTGGCCCTCGGCAATCCCCCGTTCATCCGCATCGGCCGGGTTCATTTGCACCCGGCCCGGCTCGTCGGCCAGGCTTTGCAGCGCCGCGCAGTTCCCGGTCATTGAGCGACAGGAGTAGTGACCCACTTCGCGCACCGTGCACAGTACCAGCGGGTAATCCGCATCCGGTGTCTCCGCCGGGGCGCGCCAGGGGGCGGCAAATAGCTGTCCTTTGCCAGTAGGGGTGTCGAACTGGTTATCCTTGTACAGGTAGGGGGTGCCGGGATGATCGAGGGATGGGCAAGGCCACTGCACATGGCCCATCTCGCCCATTTTTTCGTAGGTCACGCCGTAGAAGAGGGGGCACAGCTCGCGCATTTCGTCCCAGATCTGCTGGTTATCCTCGTAATGCATGGGATAACCCATCTCCGTGGCCAGCAGGCTGATGATCTCCCAGTCGCGCTTCACGTTGCCGCTGGCCTCAATGGCTTTGCCGAAACGCTGGAAGCCGCGATCGGCACAGGTGAACACGCCGGCGTGCTCTCCCCATGAGGTGGCAGGGAGCAGCACGTCAGCCACCTCTGCCGTTTTGGTCATAAAGATGTCCTGAACCACCACAAAATCGAGCGCCTCAAAGCCGCGGCGGACCAGCCCCAGATCGGCTTCTGTCTGAAGCGGATCTTCCCCCATGATGTAATACGCTTTGATCTTTCCTTCCAGCGCGAGATGTGGCACTTCGGTGATACGCGTCCCGACGCGATCGTCCATCCGGTTGACATTGATTTTCCACGCATCGGCAAATTTCAGTCTGACCGCCGGGTCAGTGACGTCCTGGTAGCCGGGGAACATATTGGGCAGAACGCCCATATCGCAGGCACCCTGAACGTTATTTTGCCCGCGAACCGGACCCACGCCGACGGCAGGGCGGCCCAGGTTGCCGGTCAGCAGCGCCAGGCTGGAGAGACCTTTCACCACATCGACCGCCTGACCAAACTGCGTGACGCCCATCCCCCACATCACCGTTGCTGAAGGCGCCGCTGCGAACATGCGCATTGCCTGACGAACATCCCGCGCGCGGATCCCCGTCAGATGTTCAACCTGCTCGGGTGCGTAATCTTTTACCGTCAGCCGGTACGCCTCAAGCCCTTCGGTAAAGCGGGCAACGTAGTTTTTGTCGTACAGTTCCTCTTCCAGCAGGACATAGCCAAAGGCATTGACCAGCGCCATGTTACTGCCATTTTTTAGCTGAAGATGAAGATCGGCAATGCGTGCCGTTTCAATATGACGCGGATCGCAGACGATGATTTTAGCGCCATTTTCACGTGCTTTAAGCACGCGTCGGGCGACGATGGGGTGAGAGTCGGCGCAGTTATAGCCGAATACCAGCAGGCATTTTGAGTTTTCAATATCGTTAATGGAATTGCTCATGGCGCCGTTGCCGAGGGTCTCCTGTAAACCGGCAACGGACGGACCGTGACAGACGCGGGCGCAGCAGTCGACGTTGTTAGTATTCAGCACCGCTCGGGCAAATTTTTGCATCACATAGTTGGTCTCATTGCCCGTTCCCCGTGAGGAACCCGTAGTCATAATGGACCGAGGGCCATACTGTTCTTTGATGCTTTTAAGCCTGTGAGCGGTATAGCGAATGGCCTCTTCCCAGGTAACAGGGGTAAAGGCCTCGCCTTTGCTGTAGCGGATCATGGGCTGCGTCAGACGGGGGGTAAGCAGCCGTGTGTCGTTAAGAAAGTCCCAGCCGTAGAACCCTTTCAGGCAAAGCGTGCCCTGATTGGTTACGCCATCAGCGGCTTCGGCACGGATAATCCGGTTATTTTTAACGACGAGGTTTAGTTTGCAGCCTGCACCGCAGTAGGGGCAGACGCTGGCGATTTTTTTCATCAATAACAGACCTGTTAAGAAATGAAGCAATGTTTACTGGAAAGCCCAGTCCCTTAGCGGACTAAGCAGGATCCATGCCACATTCAGCGTTCTTGATTAACAGGGCGTTAGAGGAGAGAGGGTGTGTCATCGTCAGTCTGTTCGTCAGAATTGACGATGACACGCTATCCGTAGGGATGGGGGAGGCGTTAAAGATCGTCCATGGTGTAACCGACGACAATTTCCAGCGTCTTGCGGATCACATCCGCCTTAACGACATCGTCGGTGGATTCCAGCGTCTGGATTAGCCAGAGAATGATCGCTTTGTTGGTCAAATGACCTTCGGAAGCGAGAACACAACGAACCGCAGTCGAAAAAATGGCAGACTCTTCAGCAAAGCGATCGCCTGCGTGACGGAAATACTCCGACAACGCGCTATCTAAAAAGGCGGAGTGGTATTCGGGTTGAAGCTGAATATTTTGTCTCATTTGTTCTCACCGTAGCTGTAAAGTTGTAGTCAATGTATCTTTTTAGGATCGGACGGTTTTCCATTTCCAAATAACGGCACTACATTGTCTCGGTTATTTTTGAGAGATCCCTCTCTCTGTATTCGTCCTTGTGCGGTTCTGCGACCTTTAAAAGCGACCGTGCCAGAGCTGATTTCAGCTATAACTCGCGCTAATGTCTCCCGCCGCTGGGGATCCGTTTCATATGCTTGCATGTTACGCAGACGCTGAACCAATCCCTCGGTCGTCACCGGACCGCGCTCCTTCAAAAGTGAAAGAGCGGCTTCTCCAATAAGCTTGTCGATTAGTCTGTCCGCATCACTGCTGTTCATGACATTAACGTTCGAAGAGCAGGCCAAGAAGCATGTGATAATGATGTTCCTCTTCCGGGCCATTGGCCTTTTCAAGGCGACTCAACAGTTTTGTGCAGAGCGATTTGCGATTCAGATTTCGCCCGTCGCTAAGGATTTCAACAACAACCTGACCCAATGTTTCCTGTTGGGTTGGAAGCGCGGCTTTTTCGAAATACTGCGCAATCGCTGTTGCCGAGTCTGCGAGGTGTCCGTTCTGCTGCATGTTTCGCTCCTGTAAATTTTCGTAATCAGTAACGTTACATTTAAGGTATACATAATTTTCAAATCTGTACATTTAAAATGTACAATTTTTTAAACATTTTATAATATATTTTATAAAATCATTATTTATCAGTTGCTTATTCTTATACGATTTACTGCGGTATTCACAAGATATATTGTACAATCCGAAGCGGCGTCGCAGAGTTGTACAAGCCCGTAAATGACGCAAAAAAGCCGTGTAAATCGTTGAGATGTAAATTATTTGTTGGGCAATTAATGTGCTATAACAGAGTTTTCCCCACGTGTTTTCGTGGTCACCCCCTCAATCTTCAGGATTAGCATGCTCACAACCATCATTTACCGCAGTCATATCTGCGAGGACGTTCCAGTGAAAGCGCTGGAAGACATGGTCGCTGCTGCAAATTGTAGAAATCGCCAGTTCGATGTGACGGGGATTTTGCTGTTTAACGGCACACACTTTTTTCAGTTACTTGAAGGGCCCGCTGATAACGTTAAGGAGATCTATGAGCTCATCTGCCGTGACCCACGGCATCACAACGTGGTCGAATTGTTAAGCGATCACGGGCCTTCAAGACGTTTTGGCAACGTGGGTATGGAGCTCTTTGACCTTCGTCAGTACGATACCGACGAAGTGCTGCAACAGGTACTCGATAAAGGCACAACGCGCTATCAGCTGACCTATAACGATCGCGCCCTGCAATTTTTCCGCACCTTCGTTGAGGCCACTGAAAAAGCCAACTACTTTGAGCTGCCTCCGGCTGACGCCTGGGAGTTTGTCACCGAAAATACGCCGTTATCCTCCCAGCCGACAGTAGTGGCAAAGGGCGCGGACTGTAGTTTCGCATTTCAACCTATCGTCGATCCGTTTATGCAGCAGGTAGTTTCCTGGGAAGCCCTGATCCGCACGCCGTCCGGTGAGTCCCCGGAAAGCTATTTTGCCAACCTGTCGCGTGAGGCGCTGTACGAATCGGATCTGAAGAGTAAACAGGTGGCTTTGTCGATGGCCAGCGCACTGGGCCTACAGACTCAAACGTTGTCCATTAATCTGCTGCCGATGACGCTGGTCAATGTTCCTGGCGCCGTCGATTTTTTACTGACGGCAATTGAGGCGAACGGTTTTGTGCCGGAGCAAATTGTGGTCGAGTTCACCGAGAGCGAGGCGATCTCGCGCTTCGAAGAGTTCACCAGCGCGGTCAGACAGCTTAAAAGCGCCGGGATCAGCGTGGCCATCGATCACTTTGGCGCGGGATTCGCCGGTCTGCAACTGCTGGCCCAGTTTCAGCCGGACAGAATCAAGATTAACCGTGACTTGATTGCCAACGTGCACAAGAGCGGCCCTCGTCAGGCGATCATTCAGTCAATTATTAAATGCTGCGCCTCCCTGGAAATTCTGTTCTGTGCGGTAGGCGTAGAGCTGGCTGAAGAGTGGATGTGGCTGGAATCTGCCGGGATTTCTCAGTTCCAGGGACACCTTTTCGCCAGCCCGCGCCTGGGGGGCATACCGGCGATTGCCTGGCCCGAGAAAAAGTACGATTTATAAAAACCTGTACGTAACTCTTAAAAGTGACCTGTACGTACGGCTAAATTTATACAACAATACATTAACGAGTGAGTGGTTCGTTGAGCCATTCACTTGTCTCAGAACGAGGAGTTAGTTATACAAATGATTTGTACAATCTGATAAGGTTGGTTTGGTTAGGTATGGAAGTATTGTGCGTGAGGGAGTTAATGGCCTATTACAGTATCGGCGAAGTGGCCGAACGATGCGGTATCAACCCCGTTACGCTGCGTGCCTGGCAGCGCCGTTATGGATTGTTGAAGCCGCAGCGAAGCGAAGGGGGTCATCGTCAGTTTGACGATGAAGATATCCTGCGTATCGAAGAGATCAAACGCCTGATGAAAACGGGTGTTTCGGTCGGTAAAGTAAAAGCGCTTCTTGAAAATACAGAAGTGATGACTCAGGGAAACTGGGCATCGTTTCAGGAAGAGATGTTAACCGTTCTGCGCTATGCCAGTCCGGCAAAACTGCGCGCCAAAATCGGCGAGTTCCGCCGTGACCATGCGATGGATGTTCTGATAGATAACATCATCACCCCTGTGCGGCAGCGAATGAACCAGGACCAGAATACGGTGCGTCACATGGCGAGCCTGCTGGACGGTGTCCTGATTGAGTTTGCCGTTGCAAGCCTGGGTGAGTCGCGAAAAAAAGCAGGTAAGGATGCGCTGCTGATTGGGTGGGAGTGCGACGACCGTACGCATTTGTGGCTGGAAGCGGCCCGTCTTGCCTACAAAGGCTGGCATATCGACGTGCTGGCTGAGCCGATTGATTCTCCACGTCCTGAACTCTTCCCCGGGCAAAAAATCTTCGTCTGGACCGGTAAAGCGCCTACGCCTCGTCAACAGGAGCAGCTCGACCATTGGCGTGAACAGGGTTTCGCCGTTTCGTTCCATCACTGATGTTAAGGGGGCCAACGGTAAACCGCCAGTGCGGGATTTTGCCTTCTGGCGATACGACAGGGGTATCCGCGAAGATGCATAGCATCAGTACCCCTGTCATATCGTCGGTTTATTCCATCATCAGGTTGTCTGAAATATTCATACTGGCCACGGATTCAACTTTCCACACGCCATCTTCCTTGACCATGCAGTCAATCACGGTGTGATCCCGCTTTTTGCCGAATGAGATATAAACCTGCATACAGGCGGCATCGTAATCCAGCGCCCGCGCACTGACGATGCCCCAGTCATCTTCATATCCCTGAGCCTTGATGAACATATCGACGTCAGGCACGTCATATTCATCTGAATCCAGCTTATCCATGGCTTTGAGTTTGCTGATAGTTTCGCGGGTTACATATGGCCTCAGCGCTTCATAGTTTTTCAGGGGCTCTTTCCCGATAATAATTTGCGAGATGTACCACTTATTAAACTGAAGGGCAGCGGATACCTCAGGGGGGAACTTCTGTGCAGCGGATGCGAGAGTGGGCAGAAGCAGGATCGCCAGAATTATTTTTTTCATGTCAGTCATGCCTGTAAATTGCATATGCTGTCTTTACTTGCCGGTATTGCTATTAAAGAAAATTCTGCACATCTTTTCTGGCTATACTGACCTGCATGCTGGCGAGCATGAGCTGCGGCTTTATAGGTACTCCACATAATTTAATCCCTTATTGAATAAATGGTTAACAAGGGAAACATTACGTCGAAAAGGGATGAGTTTATGTAATTAATCATGTTCGGAATTTAACCACTATCAGACTGATAAATAATGGTTAACTTATCCATCAAACGTCTTTATGCGCGCCCAGGTAAGGCAAAAAAGGATTAAAAAGAACCTGGCTTAAGGGGGAGGCATACGTAAAAAATGTATATGGTGCCTGCGCGTACTTTAGCTATCTTAAAAATAGGTATTTCCAATACAATTTTTATCATTGCCCGTCACCTTACCGCCTTTCTTATGAAATGCATTATTTATCAATACATTGAACAAATCTAACCATCCCATCCGCATCCCGTCACAGGGTCTATGCTTAATGAAAGTAGCCAAAAAGGGCGGTTTAGCCCAAAGCCCCTGCTCGCAGGGGGTTGAAGTGATAATCGTTATCACTAACATGGTGTTATGCCCTGGTGGCTTATCAGATGAGGTGGACCTATGGAACTGCATTCAGAAACCTTCAATCCGGCCGATTTTGCCTGGCGTGGCTTAACGCTGACGCCCGCGGCGGCGGCGCATATTCATGAGCTGGTGGCAAAAAATCCCGACATCCTCGGCGTACGCTTAGGCGTTAAGCAGACTGGCTGCGCGGGATTTGGCTACGTGCTGGATACCGTAACCGAACCTGAAAAGGACGATCTGGTCTTTGAAACCGACGGTGCAAAGTTATACGTCGCGCTACAGGCGATGCCGTTTATCGATGGAACCGAAGTCGACTACGTTCGGGAAGGTTTAAACCAGTTATTCAAATTTCATAACCCGAAAGCCCAGAACGAATGCGGCTGCGGCGAAAGCTTTGGGGTATAGGCGGTACTATGTCTCGTAATACTGAAGCAACGAGTGATGTAAACACCTGGAGCGGCGGACACCTCAACTATAAAGAGGGTTTCTTTACGCAGCTGCAAACCGATGAGCTGGCGAAAGGCATCAACGAAGAGGTCGTGCGCGCCATTTCGGCGAAACGTAACGAGCCGGAGTGGATGCTGGAGTTTCGCCTGAGCGCATTCCGCGCGTGGCTGGAGATGGAAGAACCCCACTGGCTGAAAGCGCATTACGATAAGCTGAACTATCAGGATTATAGCTACTACTCCGCGCCCTCCTGCGGCAGCTGTGATGATACCTGTGCCTCGCAACCCGGCGCGGTTCAGCAAACCGGCGCGGAGAACAGCTTCCTGAGTAAAGAGGTGGAAGAGGCGTTTAATCAGCTCGGCGTGCCCGTGCGCGAAGGCAAAGAGGTGGCGGTAGACGCCATTTTTGACTCCGTCTCGGTGGCAACCACCTACCGTGAAAAACTGGCGGAGCAGGGGATCATTTTCTGTTCCTTTGGTGAAGCCATTCACGATCACCCCGAGCTGGTGAAAAAGTATATTGGTACCGTGGTGCCGAGTAACGATAACTTCTTCGCGGCACTGAATGCGGCGGTGGCGTCAGACGGTACTTTTATCTACGTGCCGAAAGGCGTGCGCTGCCCGATGGAGCTCTCGACCTATTTCCGCATCAACGCGGAAAAAACCGGCCAGTTTGAACGCACCATCCTGGTGGCCGATGAAGGCAGCTACGTAAGCTACATCGAAGGGTGCTCCGCTCCTGTGCGCGACAGCTACCAGCTGCACGCGGCGGTGGTAGAGGTGATCATCCATAAAGATGCGGAAGTGAAGTACTCTACGGTACAGAACTGGTTCCCGGGCGACGGCAACACCGGTGGTATTCTGAACTTCGTCACCAAACGCGCGCTGTGCGAAGGCGAAAACAGCAAAATGTCCTGGACTCAGTCAGAAACCGGCTCCGCCATTACCTGGAAATACCCGAGCTGTATTCTGCGCGGCGACAACTCCATCGGTGAGTTTTACTCCGTGGCGCTGACCAGCGGTCATCAGCAGGCCGATACCGGCACCAAGATGATCCACATCGGTAAAAACACCAAATCGACCATCATCTCCAAAGGGATCTCTGCCGGTCACAGCCAGAACAGCTATCGCGGGCTGGTGAAAATCATGCCGACGGCAACCAACGCGCGTAACTTCACCCAGTGTGACTCCATGCTGATTGGCGCGGACTGCGGGGCGCATACCTTCCCGTATGTCGAATGCCGCAATAACAGCGCCCAGCTTGAGCATGAGGCAACTACGTCACGTATTGGTGAAGATCAGCTTTTCTACTGCCTGCAACGCGGGATCAGTGAAGAAGATGCGATTTCAATGATCGTTAACGGCTTCTGTAAGGACGTGTTCTCTGAACTGCCGCTGGAATTTGCCGTTGAAGCCCAGAAACTCCTCGCCATTAGTCTTGAACACAGCGTCGGTTAAGGAAAGCACATGTTAAGCATTAAAGATTTACAGGTTAGCGTGGAAGAGAAAGAGATCCTGCGTGGCCTCAATTTTGACGTCAAACCGGGTGAAGTTCACGCCATCATGGGGCCAAACGGCTCCGGGAAAAGTACGCTTTCAGCGACGCTGGCAGGACGCGAAGATTATGAAGTTACCAGCGGCTCCGTTGAGTTTAACGGCAAAGATCTGCTGGAGATGTCGCCGGAAGAGCGTGCCGGCGAGGGCATCTTTATGGCCTTCCAGTATCCGGTGGAAATTCCGGGCGTCAGCAACCAGTTCTTCCTGCAAACCGCGCTGAACGCGGTGCGCAAGTATCGCGGCCTTGAGGCGCTGGATCGCTTTGACTTCCAGGATCTGATGGAAGAGAAGATCAAGCTGCTGAAAATGCCGGAAGATCTGTTGACCCGCTCGGTAAACGTGGGTTTCTCCGGCGGTGAGAAGAAACGTAACGATATTCTGCAAATGGCGGTTCTGGAACCGGCGCTGTGCATTCTCGATGAGACCGATTCAGGGCTGGATATCGATGCCCTGAAGATCGTTGCCGACGGGGTGAACTCCCTGCGTGACGGCAACCGCTCATTTATCATCGTGACTCACTACCAGCGAATACTTGACTACATCAAACCGGACTATGTCCATGTGCTTTACCAGGGACGCATTGTGAAATCCGGTGACTTTACGCTGGTTAAACAACTGGAGGAGCAGGGTTATGGCTGGCTTACCGAACAGCAGTAATGCACTCCAGCAGTGGCACCGGCTGTTTGAAGCGCAGGGTGGAGCGCGCTCTGAACAGGCTCAGCACCATCTCCAGCAGATGCTGCGTCTCGGTTTACCGACGCGTAAACATGAGAACTGGAAATATACCCCGCTGGATGGCCTGCTGAACGGCGAGTTTGTCACCCGTCTGGCGCAGGTCAGCCCCGATCAGCGCGACATGCTGGCGCTGACCGTGGATGCCGTGCGTCTGGTGTTTGTCGACGGTCTGTTCCGTGCGGAGCTGAGCGACAGCGTGCAGGAGAGCGGGTTCGATATCGTCATTAACGATGAACGTCAGTCGCTGAACGCGCCCGTTCAGCCTGAAGTCTTCCTGCACCTGACAGAGAGCCTGTCGCAATCTGTCACCCATATTCGCGTTAAGCGTAACCAGCGCCCGGCGAAACCGCTGCTGCTGATGCATATCACCCAGGGCGTTGAGGGTGATGAGATTAACACCGCCCACTATCGCCACCATCTTGAGCTGGCAGAAGGGGCGGAGGCGACGGTGATCGAGCATTACGTCAGCCTTAACGACACCCGTCATTTTACCGGTTCGCGTCTGACGATGAACGTGGCGGCCAATGCCCAGCTGCACCACATCAAGCTGGCGTTTGAGAATCCGCTCAGTCACCACTTCGCCCACAACGATATTCTGCTGGGCCAGGATGCCGCGGCGTACAGCCACAGCTTCCTGCTTGGCGGCGCGGTGCTGCGCCACAATACCAGCACCCAGCTGAACGGTGAAAACACTACGCTGCGTATTAACAGCCTGGCGATGCCGGTGAAGTCAGAAGTGTGCGACACGCGCACCTGGCTTGAGCATAACAAAGGCTACTGCAACAGCCGTCAGTTGCACAAAACCATCGTCAGCGACAAAGGACGTGCGGTGTTTAACGGCCTGATCAACGTGGCGCAGCACGCCATCAAAACTGACGGGCAGATGACCAACAACAACCTCTTGCTGGGACGTCTGGCAGAGGTGGACACCAAACCACAGCTGGAAATCTATGCGGACGACGTGAAATGCAGCCACGGCGCGACGGTCGGGCGTATTGACGATGAGCAGATGTTCTACCTGCGCTCGCGCGGGATAGACCAGCAGGCCGCGCAAAAGATGATTATTTACGCCTTTGCGGCTGAGCTGACGGAAGCGCTGCCCGATGGCGGACTTAAACAGCAGGTGCTGGCCCGTATCGGTCAGCGGCTGCCTGGAGGCGAAGCATGACATTTCCCGTAGAGAAAGTCCGGGCAGATTTTCCGGTACTGACCCGTGAAGTGAACGGTCTGCCGCTGGCCTATCTCGACAGTGCGGCCAGCGCGCAAAAACCAAATCAGGTGGTGGATGCGGAAGCCGAGTTTTACCGCCATGGTTATGCGGCGGTACATCGCGGGATCCACACCCTGAGCGCCGAAGCGACCCAGCGCATGGAAAACGTGCGCACGCAGGTTGCGGCCTTCCTCAACGCGCGTTCGCCGGAAGAGCTGGTGTTTGTGCGTGGCACCACCGAAGGGATCAACCTGGTGGCTAACAGCTGGGGCAATGCGCAGGTGCACGCGGGGGATAACATCATCATCACCCAGATGGAGCACCACGCCAACATCGTGCCCTGGCAGATGCTCTGTGAGCGTGTGGGGGCGCAACTGCGGGTGATCCCCCTGAATGAAGACGGCACGCTCCAGCTGGAAAAGCTGGACGCCCTGCTGGACGACAGAACGCGGCTGGTGGCGGTGACCCACGTTTCAAACGTGCTGGGGACGGAAAATCCGGTGGCGCTGATCGTCGACAAAGCCCATCAGGTTGGTGCGAAAGTGTTGATTGATGGCGCCCAGGCGGTGATGCACCATGCGGTTGACGTTCAGGCTCTGGACTGCGATTTCTACGTCTTCTCCGGGCACAAGCTGTATGGCCCGACGGGCATCGGCGTGTTGTATGTGAAAGAGGACATTCTCCAGACCATGCCGCCGTGGGAAGGGGGCGGGTCAATGATCGCCACCGTCAGCCTGACGGACGGCACAACCTACGCCCGTGCGCCCTGGCGCTTCGAGGCGGGTACGCCCAACACGGGCGGGATCATCGGGCTGGGCGCGGCCATTAGCTACGTCTCTGAAACGGGGCTGGCGGCGATTCAGGAGTACGAACAGCAGCTGATGCATTATGCCTTGCAGGAGCTGGCCAGCGTCCCGGAACTGACCTTATATGGCCCTGCTGACCGTCTGGGTGTGATAGCCTTCAACCTCGGCAAGCATCACGCCTATGATGTAGGCAGTTTCCTTGATAATTACGGCGTCGCCGTACGTACCGGGCATCACTGCGCGATGCCGCTGATGGCGTATTATCAGGTACCGGCTATGTGCCGCGCATCGCTGGTGATGTACAACACAACGGAAGAGGTCGACAGACTGGTGGCGGGACTAAAACGTATTCACCAGCTGCTTGGCTAACGGAGAGGCGAGAGATGGCAGATTTGCCGGACAGAGATAAATTGCTGCGCAACTTTGGGCGTTGCGCGAACTGGGAAGAGAAATACCTTTATATTATCGAGCTGGGCCAGCGCCTGCCGCCGCTCAGCGAAGAGGCGCATAACCCGGACAACATCATTCAGGGCTGCCAGAGCCAGGTCTGGATCCTGATGCAGCAGACGGATGAAGGCGTAATTCAATTACAGGGTGACAGCGATGCCGCCATTGTGAAGGGGCTTATTGCCGTCGTATTTATTCTTTATCACCAGATGTCGGCGCAGGATATTGTCGCCTTTGACGTTCGCCCGTGGTTTGAAAAAATGGCCTTAACCCAGCACCTCACCCCGTCCCGATCCCAGGGACTGGAAGCGATGATCCGCGCCATACGCGCCAAAGCCGCAATCCTTAGCTAAACTGACAGAACAGCATTCATTCTGTTTCGCGAGGTGGTTTCCACCTCGCTGGTTTTTCAGCTTTCTGACGTTTGGTCAGTGAATAAGGAATCTCAGCATGAAGCGCGCGTCTCTAATAACTCTATTACTCCTTGGTTCGCTCAGTGCTGTTAATTCAGCCTGGGCGGTTGATTATCCTTTACCGCCCGCAGGCAGCCGCCTGATTGGGCAAAACCAGACATACACCATTCAGGAAGGTGACAATAAACTTCAGTCTATCGCTCGTCGGTTTAATACCGCCGCACAGCTGATCCTTGAAACCAATAATACCATTGCACCGGTGAACCCTGCGCCAGGAACGGTCATTACGATCCCTTCCCAGATGCTACTGCCGGACACCGAGCGCGAGGGCATCGTGGTGAATCTGGCGGAGCTGCGTCTTTACTTCTATCCGCCTGGCGGAAATATCGTGCAGGTCTATCCGCTGGGTATTGGTCAGCTTGGGCTGGAAACACCGGTCAGCACCACCCGTGTGAGTCAGAAAATCCCTAACCCTACCTGGACCCCCACAGCGGGCATCAGAGCGCGCTCACTGGCCCAGGGCATTAAACTGCCGCCTGTGGTACCCGCAGGGCCAAATAACCCGCTGGGGCGCTTTGCGCTTCGTCTGGGTATCGGGAATGGGGAATATCTTATTCACGGCACCAGCGCGCCGGACAGCGTAGGGCTGCGGGTCAGCTCGGGTTGTATGCGGATGAACGCGCCCGATATCAAAGCGTTGTTTGAGCAAGTGCGCGTCGGCACGCGGGTGCAGATCATCAATGAGCCGGTGAAGTTCTCCGTCGAGCCGGACGGCAAACGTTATATCGAGGTGCACAGGCCGCTGGCGCAGGCTGAGGGCGAAAACCCACAGACGGTGCCGTTCACGCACTCGGCGGCGTTTACCGCCTTTGCAGCGGAGTCAGGTAGCGATAAAACGCAAATCGACAAGGCCCTGGCGCGCAGAGCGGGGATCCCGGTTGCCGTGTCAGCAGGCAGTGGTTCTTCAGCCAGCAATTCTGTCCTGTCGGTACAGAACAGTCGTGTCTCAGCGGCGGTGGCGGAAGGCGAGGGAGAGAAAGCGCTTCAGTAGAGGTTTGACGAAGGCAAAAAAAATGGCGCACAATGTGCGCCATTTTATTAACAGGTACTATTACTTACGGTATTTAGTAGCCTGGTTGTCCAGACGCTGGTTAGCGCGAGCTGCGTCGTCTTTAGCAGCCTGAACGTCGGAACGCATTGCGTTCACGTCGTTGCTCAGCTGGTCAACTTTAGCGTTCAGAGTCTGAACGTCAGAAGACAGCTGATCGATTTTAGCGTTGCTGGAGCAACCTGCCAGCAGAGTAGAACCCAGGATTACCGCGCCCAGTACCAGTTTAGTACGATTCATTATTAATACCCTCTAGATTGAGTTAATCTCCATGTAGCGTTACAAGTATTACACAAAGTTTTTTGGGTTGAGAATATTTTTTTGATGGGATTACGCCTATTTTTGATCGTTCGCTCAAAGAAGCAACGAAATCGGCAATTTTGACGAAAAAGCTATGTTAAAAAAGGCATTTTTCATCGGATTCATCTTAGATAAATCGCGATTAAATAGAAAAACCCGATTTGCTTTTTGAATAGTTCTGGTTAAAGGCGGGAATAAAAAAAGCGCCCCGAAGGACGCTTTTTAACAAAACAATAATTTGTTCGTGAAATATTACAGCACGTGGACAGATGCAGTGTTGGTGGTGCCGCTTGGAACCAGCGCGCCAGAAACCATAACCACCACGTCGCCTTTCTGGGCCAGGCCACAATCAACCAGTTCCAGAGCCACTTCTTTACCCAGACGATAGAAATCATCGGTAGAGGCAATCTCTTTCACCAGGTGTGGGATCACACCTTTGCTCAGCACCAGCTGACGCGCGGTAGTTTCGTTGGTGGTCAGCGCCAGAATGGTCGCATCCGGGAAGTATTTACGCACGGCACGCGCAGATTTACCGCCCTGGGTCGCCACGACAATCAGTGGGGCTTCCAGTTTCTCAGCGGTTTCTACCGCACCACGGCACACGGCTTCGGTGATGCGCAGTTTACGGCTGTCGTTGTTGTAATCCAGACGGCTTTTCATCACGCGGTCGGTACGCTCACAGATGGTCGCCATGATGCTGACCGCTTCCAGAGGGTATTTCCCTTTTGCAGATTCGCCAGACAGCATAACGGCATCGGTACCGTCGAGGATGGCGTTCGCCACGTCGCCTGCTTCAGCGCGGGTAGGGCGTGGGTTTTTGATCATGGAGTCCAGCATCTGCGTTGCGGTGATAACCACTTTACGCGCGCGAACACATTTCTCGATCATCATCTTCTGCGCGAAGATCACTTCTTCAACCGGGATTTCAACGCCCAGGTCGCCACGCGCTACCATGATACCGTCAGACGCTTCGAGGATTTCGTCGAAGTTGTTCAGGCCTTCCTGGTTTTCGATCTTGGAGATAATCTGGATATTCTCGCCGCCGTGCGCTTTCAGGTGCTCACGGATCTCAACCACGTCAGAACGTTTACGGATAAAGGAGGCAGCAACGAAGTCCACGCCTTGTTCACAGCCGAAGATCAGGTCTTGTTTGTCTTTTTCAGCCAGCGCTGGCAGAGCAATGGACACACCCGGCAGGTTAACGCCTTTGTTTTCGCCCAGATCGCCGTTGTTCAGCACTTTACAGATGACCTTGTTACCTTCGATCGCGGTCACTTCCATGCCGATCAGGCCGTCATCCACCAGCACGGTGTTGCCAACGGACAGATCGCTGGTGAAGCCTTCGTAGGTCACGGCAACGATTTCGTTATTACCTACAACGGATTTGTCGGTGGTGAAGGTGAAGGTCTGGCCCGCTTTCAGGGAAACGTCGTTACCGCCTTCCAGTTTGATGGTGCGGATTTCAGGACCTTTGGTGTCGAGCAGGATTGCCGCTTTTTTCCCGGTCTTGCTCATCACGTTGCGCAAGTTCTGGATACGCTGACCGTGTTCAGCATAGTCGCCGTGGGAGAAGTTCAGACGCATCACGTTCATGCCGGCATCCAGCATTTTGCTCAGCATCTCTTCGGATTCGGTTTTCGGGCCGATAGTACAAACAATTTTCGTCTTTTTCATGACAGTCTTAGTCTTTAAGTTGGGAAGGATATGGAAATCTCGCTCCGGGGGCGCACCGCCGCGGAGTCAAACCTGTGTTGCGAAAGAGTATATGACACGCACTAAGAATAGGTGACATCAAATGAGCGTGCAGAAGAAAGTGTGCCTGAGTGCCAGCCCAACGAAGGAGAGGAGAAGTTGTACGTTGTTTTTTGTATTCCAAGCGCTGAAACCATTCACCAGGGATTTGGCGCGCATTATACGCTGATTTACAGTAAAAAGGAAAATGGAAACAGCGTTTCAAAACAATCTGTGCAGATTCACATAAGTTTGTTATCAAGGCGTTAAGGTCTAATGTCATCTTATGACGGCAGGCGCAACGCCCGCCGTTTTTTGCTCACTTTTCCAGCGCCTGCTGAAGGTCGGCGATCAGATCCTTCGCATCCTCAATCCCCACCGACAGGCGGATAAGCTGCGGCACAATGCCGTTTGCAAGACGCTGCGCCAGTGGTATGGAGGCGTGGGTCATGCTGTAGGGCTGGCTCACCAGACTCTCCACACCGCCCAGACTTTCCGCCAGGGTAAAGAGCGTAAGATGACGGATCACCTCTGTCGCGCGTTGCGCATCGCCTTTAATCACAACGGAGATCATGCCGCCCGCCAGCGCCATTTGTCTGCGGGCCAGCGCATACTGGGGATGTGACGCCAGCCCGGGATAGAACACGCGGTCTACCTGCGGATGCTGCTCCAGCCATTGCGCAATTGCCAGCGCGTTGGCGCTGTGCTTCTCAACGCGCAGAGAGAGGGTGCGAATCCCCCGCAGCGTCAGGAAACTGCTGAACGGATCCAGAACGCCGCCAACCGCGTTTTGCAGATAGCCCAGACGCTCCGCAAGATCCTTATTTGCCCCGACAACAGCCAGCCCGGCAACCACGTCTGAATGACCGTTTAGATATTTAGTGGCGGAGTGGACCACTATATCGAACCCCGCCTCCAGCGGCCGGTGAATGACCGGGGAGTCGAAGGTATTATCCGCCACGCTGATCGCATTATGGCGCCGGGCAATGTCCGCGATGGCCTCCAGGTCGGCCAGTTTCAGCAGCGGGTTCGTTGGCGTTTCCACCCAGATCATGCGGGTGTCCGGGCGAATGGCGGCCTCAAGCCCGGCTACATCGTCCGGCTTAACCCAGCTCACCTGTAACCCGCTGCTGCGCTTGCGCACGTTTTCGATCAGGCGATACGTACCGCCATACACGTCGTCAATGGCGACGATATGGCTGTCTTTATCCAGCAGTTCGAGCACGGTGGAAATGGCTGCCAGCCCTGACGCGAAAGCGTACCCGCGCGTGCCGCCTTCCAGTTCGGCGATGGCGGTCTCCAGCGCGTGGCGGGTGGGGTTGCCGCTCCGGGAGTATTCGTAGCCGGTATGTTCACCCGGTGCCGGTTGCGCAAACGTCGACGTGGCGTAAATCGGCGGCATCACGGCGCCGTGCGGGTCGTGATACTCACCGCTGTGAACGCTGAGGGTGGCCAGGTTTTTCATCTTTTGCTCCTTTTATTTCGTCAGGCGGTTACGCCAGGCGGTGAGTACGTCACTGCGTGTGATCAGACCCAGAAAGCGATCTGCGTCATAAATAATCGCCACCAGGCCACGGTCAAAGATGGCGTACAGGGCGCTCTCCGGGGCCTGCTTATCCAGATATTCGACCTGACGCGTCATGGCTGCCGTCACGGGGAGTGAGAAGCGATCGGCATCTCCCCCGATGTGTCGCAGCAGGTCCCACTCGTCGATGATGCCGACGACCTTGTCGTTATCGAGCACCGGCAGCTGGGAGATGTCGTACAGGCGCATGCGGGCCAGCACGGTGGAAAGCGTGTCGTCCGGGGCGGCAGTCACCGTCGCGCCTTCATCGTGGCGCAGGGCAATATAGTCCGAGAGATCGCCTGCCTGCGGACGCGAAATCAGCCCCTGCTGACGCATCCAGTCGTCGTTGAACATCTTCGAGAGGTATTTATTGCCGCTGTCGCAGGCGAAGGTGACCACACGTTTTGGCGTAGTCTGCGCCTGGCAATATTTCAGCGCCGCCGCCAGCAGCGTGCCGGTGGAGGAGCCTGCCAGGATCCCTTCCGTTTTTAGCAGATCGCGGGCGGTGGTGAACGCCTCGCGATCGGTAATGCGCCAGGCGCGGTTAACCCCTTCGATGTGCGCCAGCGGAGGGATAAAGTCTTCGCCAATCCCCTCAACCAGCCACGATCCGGCATCGTGATGGCGTCCGTTTTCAACCTGGTCCGCCAGCACCGACCCGGCCGGATCGGCAAGCACAAATTCCGTCTGCGGCGAATGTTCTGCAAACCACGCCTGTAAGCCGCCCAGCGTACCGCCGGACCCCACGCCGACGACGATGGCATCGATCTGGCCGTCAAGCTGTTCAAACAGTTCCGGTGCGGTAGTGGTGCGGTGCGCCAGCGGATTGGCCGCGTTATTGAACTGATCAATATAAAACGCGCCTGGCAGTTCGTTCGCCAGCCGCCGGGCATAATCCTGGTAGTAGGCCGGATGCCCTTTATTCACATCTGAACGGGTCAGCACGACCTGCGCCCCTAACGCGCGCAGGTGGAAAATCTTCTCGCGGCTCATTTTGTCCGGCACCACCAGGATCAGCGAGTAGCCCTTCTGCGCCGCAATCAACGCCAGCCCCAGGCCGGTGTTCCCCGCCGTGGCTTCAATAATGGTGCCGCCGGGCCGTAGCTGGCCCGTACGCTCGGCTTCATTAATCATCGACAGCGCGACGCGGTCTTTAATCGAGCCGCCGGGATTCTGGTTTTCCAGCTTCAGAAACAGCGAGCAGGGGCCGGTGTCCAGCTTGTGCAGCTGGATGAGCGGCGTACGGCCAATCAGTTCGGTGACGGAGTGGTAAAGCGTCATGGTCATGTCCTGTGAAGGGGTGATGACCGGATGATAGAACCATGAAATTTTCTCAATAAAGAACCTTTCACTGAGTTTTAGAACGGAAAGGAATAATCCTTGTGTTTTCAGATGGAAAGACAGCAAGACGTAAAGTTGTCCGGATGTGAGGATGGCTATATCCGCATAAAGTGCTGCAAAATTAGCCGATTTCGTCGGGTGAGTAAGACCTGATATGCAAATGGCAGATAATTATTGCTGATATTCATCTAAATGCTTTTCACCCGCCAGTTCGCTGCTTATTCCTGAGCATTATAAGAAATTCTTTTTTGGTCATTTAAAAGCTGATAACGGCTGTTTACTATCTTTTGGACATCCATACTGCTAAACCGCTATATGCGAAACGGATAACGAATAAGAATGATTGTACTCAGCAATATTTCGAAGGTTTTTGACAACGGGAAACAGGCGCTGACAGCCGTAGATAACGTCAACCTGACGATAGAACAGGGACAGATTTACGGGATCATCGGTTACAGCGGGGCCGGGAAAAGTACGCTGATCCGTCTGCTGAACGGTCTGGAAAAGCCCAGCGCCGGCAGCGTCACCATTAACGGTCAGGATATCTCCGCCGCGAAGGGAGAAGCGCTGCGTCAGGCACGCCTGAAAATCAGCATGGTGTTCCAGCACTTTAACCTGCTTTGGTCGCGCACGGTGAAGGAAAATATCGCCTTTTCAATGCAAATTGCCGGTGTGCCAAAAGCGCAAATTCAGGCTCGCGTTGCCGAGCTGGTGGAGCTGGTCGGCCTGAAGGGGCGCGAGAATGCCTACCCATCCCAGCTGAGCGGCGGGCAAAAACAACGTGTGGGCATTGCCCGCGCGCTGGCCAATCATCCGGACGTACTGCTGTGTGACGAAGCCACCTCGGCGCTGGATCCGCAGACCACCGATCAGATCCTCGATCTGCTCCTGGACATTAACCGTCGCTTTAACCTGACCATCGTACTCATTACGCATGAGATGCACGTGGTGCGCAAAATCTGCGACCGCGTGGCGGTGATGGAAAACGGCAAGGTGGTGGAAGAGGGGGACGTGCTGAGCGTGTTTACGCATCCGCAGCAGCCGATCACCCGGCAGTTTGTCCGCCAGGTGAGCCAGTACGCGGAGGAAGAGACCTTCAATACCGAACTGGCAAACGATCTGGAAGGCACGGTAATCAGGCTGACCTTCACCGGGCACAGCACGCACAGGCCGATCGTCGGTGAACTGACCCTGCGCTACGGCCTGCCGTTTAACATCCTGCACGGCAAAATGACGCAAACCGCCCACGGTGTTTTCGGGCAGCTCTGGGTGCACGTGGTGGCATCGGACGAACAACTGAACAATATCCTCGCCGACCTGAAGCAAAGCGATATTGAAGGCGAGGTAATCAAGCATGGCTGAAGAACTCTTTCCGCACCTGAAGTGGGATCAGCTTTGGGCTGCAACCCAGGAGACGCTTTACATGACCGCGCTTTCCGGCGTGGCGACGTTTGTCCTGGGGATCGCGCTCGGTCTGGCGCTGTTTTTAACCGCCCGCGGCGGGTTATTCCACAACCGCACGGTCTACAGCGTGATGTCGATTGTGGTGAACGTGTTCCGCTCGATTCCGTTCATCATTCTCATCGTTCTGCTGATCCCGTTCACCAAGACCGTTGTGGGGACCATTCTCGGCGCTAACGCTGCGCTGCCCGCCCTGATTGTGGGCGCGGCGCCGTTCTACGCCCGTCTGGTCGAGATTGCCTTGCGAGAAGTAGACAAAGGAGTCATTGAGGCCACGCGTTCGATGGGCGCGCGGCTGAGCACGTTAGTGTTTCGGGTTTTATTGCCGGAATCTTCACCCGCACTGGTTTCAGGTATGACGGTGACGCTGATTGCGCTGGTGAGCTACAGCGCAATGGCAGGGGTGATAGGTGCCGGCGGTTTGGGAAATCTGGCTTATCTGGAAGGATTCCAGCGCAACCATGGTGACGTCACGCTGGTGGCAACGGTGACCATTCTGATCATCGTGTTCATTATCCAGTTCTGCGGCGATGCCATTACTTCACTGTTAGATAAACGCTAATAAATACACACAGGAACCACATCATGAAAAAGACACTGACACTGATCGCCGCCGCAACCCTGAGTGCCCTGAGCTTTGCCTCCTGGGCGGACACGCTCACCGTGGGGGCGTCCAACACCCCGCACGCGGAAATTCTGGAGCAGGCTAAGCCGATTCTGGCGAAGCAGGGGATCGATCTGGAGATTAAACCATTCCAGGACTACATTCTGCCAAACACGGCGCTGGCGGGGCATGACATTGACGCCAACTATTTCCAGCACATCCCTTACCTGAACAGCGTCCTGAAAGATCACGCGGGCGATAAGGATTATGACTTTGTCAGTGCGGGCGCAATCCACATTGAGCCGATCGGTATCTATTCGAAAAAATACAAATCGCTGAAGGATTTGCCGGAAGGCGGCAAAATCATCATGCGTGATGCGGTTTCCGAGGAAGGGCGTATTCTCTCCATCTTCGAAAAAGAGGGCGTGATCAAGCTGAAGCCAGGCATCGATAAAGTGACCGCGCGCATCAGCGATATCGTGGAGAACCCGAAAAAGCTGCAATTCACCCCTAACGTTGAGGCATCTCTGCTGCCGCAGATGTACAACAACGACGAAGGTGCTGCGGTGGTGATCAACGCCAACTACGCAATTGATGCCGGTCTGGATCCGGTGCACGATCCAATTGCGGTTGAAAGCGGTGAGAATAACCCGTACGCCAACATCATTACCGTTCATCGCGGTGACGAGAAGAAGAAGGATATCGTCGCGCTGGTGAACGTGCTGCACTCCAAAGAGATTCAGGACTGGATCCGCACCAAATACAAAGGCGCAGTCATCCCGGTAAACAACTAATCTCCTGATTTTCCAGACGAAGCCCGGCGAACTACACGCCGGGCTTCTTTTTTGTATCCAGCCGACGAATGATTTAAGCTGACGGTTTAGGGCAACGGAGTGATGGCAATGGGCAATGTGACCAAAGACGAAGCGCTGTACCAGGAGATGTGTCGGGTGGTAGGCAAGGTCGTTCTCGAAATGCGTGATTTAGGGCAGGAGCCGAAACATATTGTCATTGCGGGCGTTCTGCGTACCGCGCTGGCGAACCAGCGCGTTAAGCGCAGTGAGTTGACCACCAAAGCGATGGAAACGGTGGTTAAAGCGCTGGCCGGCTAACTCGCCAGCGCTTCGCGAGCAGCTCAAGCGAGCAGCAGAGCAGGTAATAGATCACACCCGTGAAGATAAAAATGGCCGCCGGGTAAATTTGCACCCGGTTGTTGATCTGTCCCGCCACCGTGGTCAGTTCAGGAACGTTCACGATAAACGCCAGCGACGTATCCTTCAGCAGGCTGATAAAAATCCCCACCAGCGACGGCAGAATATTTCTCAGCGCCTGCGGCAGCAGCACGCGCCACAGCGTTTGCTGCATACTGAACCCTTGAGAAAGCGCGGCCTCATTCTGGCCCGACGGCAGGGCTCTCAGTCCGGCTAATACCGAATGCATCACCGCAGCCGCGGTAAACCAGGCCAGCGCCAGCGTGACGGTCGTCGCGCCCGGGAGATCCCTGCCGGTTATCAGTGGCAGCAGATACCACATCCAGAATATCACGAAGATCAGGGGGATCCCGCGAATCAACTCTGCCCACGCAAACAGCGCACTGCGCACCACGCCGGGATAGCGCCAGGCGACGCAAGCCAGCACAATCCCGCCGGGCAGGGCAAGCGCGGCGGCGCCTGCGGCCATCAGCAGTGAGAGCAGTACGCCGCCGGGTTCTCCCGCAGCCGCACGTCCCCAAAGCAGATAATCCAGGTTTTCGATAATAACGTTAAATCCGGGGATCATGATATTTCCTCCCTGAATGGGGGCCGAGGCGCACCAGCACGCTTCCCGTCACCATCCCGGTAAGCAAGTAGAGCACCGTACCGACGGTGAAGGCTTCCAGTGCATGGGCGTTGTAACTTTCTATCTGGCGGACCTGGTAGGTCAGTTCGGCGAAGCCAATCCCGCTCGCGAGCGAGGAGAGCTTCATCAGGTTAAGGTACTGGCCGACGACGGGCTGCCACGCGTTAGCGAGCCCCTGTGGCAGAAGAATGTAGCGAAACAGACGCCATGAGGAAAATCCCTGAGCGAGCGCCGCCTCCCGTTGCCCGGCAGGTACGGAACGCAGCCCCGATTCCACTTCTTCAATTAAAAACGCCGAGGTAAAGACGCCTAACCCCCAGGCGGAGCATAAAAACTCTGGCGTAAACCACCAGACGTCACCGGGTAAAATGGACCAACTGTGGTCTGCGTTCACCGCGTCACGCAGCCCCTGCGGCAACCCGTTCCAGGCGGCGAAATACCAGAACAGCAGCTGTACCAGCAGCGGCGTATTGCGAAACAGTGATACCCAGCCGCTGACGATCAATGTCCCGAAACGTCCCCCGGAAAGCCGCAAAAGCATAAAGAACAAGGCGAGCAGGCTGGCCAGCATAATCCCCGCCAGCGTCACCCACAGAGTGGTGAGAAATCCGGAGAGGATCCAGTGCAGGGGCTGTCCGGCCAGCACCCCCTGCCAGTCCAGAGCGGGCATTACAGTTGCTCCTGATGCAGCGGATCCAGCACTTTTTGCAAGAAACGCCTCGCACGGGGATGCGACGGTTGATTGAAAAATTGCGCCGGGGGCGCGGTTTCCAGAATTTTTCCGCCGTCGATAAAGACGATTCGATCGGCAATTTCCCGGGCGAACTGCATCTCATGGGTAACGACAATCATGGTGATCCCGCTGTGGGCGAGGGTTTTCATCACAAACAGCACTTCGCCAATCATTTCCGGGTCGAGTGCCGACGTCGGCTCGTCAAAGAGAATGATTTGCGGCGACGAGGCCAGAGCACGGGCAATCGCCACGCGCTGCTGCTGTCCGCCGGAAAGTTCAGCGGGGAAGCGGTGCGCCTTCTCCAGCATGCCGACCTTCTCCAGCAGCGCCAGCGCGCGCTCCTGGGCGGGCAGGGGTTTCCAGCCGTGAACGTGCTCCAGTGCCAGGGTGATGTTCTGACTGGCGGTAAGGTGGGCATAGAGATTGAACTGCTGGAACACAAACCCGACGCGGCTGCGTAACTGACGTAGCCTGCTGCCGGAAAGCTGTCCGGTCGGCTTGTGGTCGATCAGAATCTCCCCGCCGCTCAGGCTCTCAAGCTGGTTGATAAGCCGAATCAGGGTCGATTTTCCGGAACCCGAAGGGCCGAGAATGGCAACCACTTCACCCGGCATGATGGTGAGGTTAATGTCGGTTAAAACCGGATGATCGCCGTAGCGTTTGTCCACATGGCGAAACTCAACGCTGGCCTGTTCCAGACGTGAAAAATCCGCGGCATTGGCCGCGGAGCGTGAAAATAAACCTGAGAGCATATTACCGGGCTTCTATTTTAAAGTTACGAGGCTGTGGAGCTGGGGTGCCTGGACCGAACCAGACGTCATAGATTTTTGCCGCCTGGCCGTTTTTCTCCAGGGTTACCAGCTCATCGTTAACGGCTTTCAGCAGCGCCGTTTCACCCTTTTTCACCCCCACGCCAATCTCTTCTTTACTGAGCAGGTCGGGCAGGATTTTGAAGTCGGCTTTATCCGGCGCCTGCGCCAGCAGACCGGCCAGAATGGTGCTGTCCTGGGTAATGGCCTGCACGTTGCCATTGCGCAGTGCCGTCAGCGCCAGCGGGATATCATCGTAAGAGAGGACGCGGGACTGCGGAAAACGCTGGTGCAGCGCCTGTTCGCCCGTCGTACCTTTTACGGCGCCAATGCGTGCCCGGCTATAGTCATCAAGCTTGTCCGGTGATTTTGCCGGAACCAGGAACTGCTGGCCGGTGACAAAGTAAGGCGTTGAGAAATCAATGACCTGTGCGCGTTCCGGAGTGATGGTGATATCCGCCACGATGATATCCGCTTTTCCGGACTGTAGCAGCGGTATACGGTTAGCCGGATTAGTGGCGACCAGTTCAAGCTTGACGCCGAGCGATTTCGCCAGCGCTTTGGCGAAGTCCACGTCGTAACCCACGATCTCATGCGTTTTGGCATCAATCGAGCCAAAGGGTGGATTGGCATCAAACGTGGCCACTTTCACCACGCCTGCTGCCTTGATATCCGCCAGCCGATCGGCCTGCGCCTGCGCTGAGACCAGGCCCCAGGCTGCCACTAATCCCAGAACCTGCGCCCGTTTTTTAAACCCTTTCATTTTTGCAGCCATAGTCATACGCCATCCCGTTGTTTTTGTTTTACCCCGTTACGCTCCCATAAGGGAAAGCTATCGCCAAATAAGAAATCGTTCTTTGCTATGAGAAAAAAAGCATGAGTGAACAAGGTGTTAAAGAAGAGAGCAGACGGCGGGACGCTATTTGCAGATCCTGCACATCGACAGTGGATTTTGATATTTCCCCCGGGCGCAATTTGGGTGTTTAACTGAGGACAGGTTAAGCGAGAAGGGTAATGACGATGAAAAAATGGATAAGCACGTTACGGCGGTTTTTTGCGCCCCGACCAGTGAATGCGGAGAACAGCGCGCAACGTGTTCTTGAGTCAATATTGCCTGTCGCCAGCCTGTATGGCGTGGACGTAGCCAACATCGACCCGGAGTGGTTCCATGATAAAACGTCACGCTGAACTGCGCCGGACGCGCGAAATGTACTGGAATGAGCTGTGCGTGGTGTCTGTAAAGCGAGGATGAAGGGAATAATACCCAGGCTAATCCTCGGTAAATGATGGCCGTTTTGTTACCACTATCTCCTTTCACAGATGGAGATAATAATGAAACGGACAGTATTAACCCCCGCGCTTTCTGCCTCCGCACTTCTGCTTACCATGCAGGCGGCACACGCTGGTCCATAGGCGCATGTTGTATGCAGTTATTCCCACACCCTCGGCGATGATGCCATTATGATATTCGGCATGCCCAATGAGGCTATGCTGCACGATTTTTTTGGTAACGTGCACGCGGATGCTTACTCCAGCCGTGAATCTCTGCGTACCCAGGAAAAGACCACCTGCGATAACAAAGCAGACAGCTCGGCCTACTGGGCTCCGTCGCTAAAATTGCCGGACGGAACGGTGGTCAAACCCGCCTATCAAAAAACCTATTATCAGGCATCGAATGTTGACGCCTGGCCGCTTCATCCGTTTCCGCCGGGGCTGTCGCTGCTGGCGGGCGATCATCATGGCACCGCGCCAAATCCGCATATCACCTTTTTATGCGCCAATGGCAAGGGCTACACCACCAGAACGGGTGAAGTCTGCGGCTTACGCAAGGCGAAGGATGCCGTGCAGTTTAATATCGGCATTCAGTTCCCGAACTGCTGGGACGGGGTCAACCTGAAGCCCGCCCACGGCCTGGCTAACGCCACCTACGATACGAAAGGACAGTGTCCGTCCGCCTTCCCGGTGAAGATCCCGACGGTGAACATGAATATTGCGTACGTGCTCCCGACAATTAGCTCTCTGGATACCAGTAAAGTCCAGCTTTCCCTCGACCCCATCATGCATGGCAGTGAGCGTGAAGAGCGGTGGGGGAGCCTGTATACGGCGCATGCTGACTTCATGAACGGCTGGACGGAAGATGCCGCGCGATTTATGACCGACCTGTGCATGAACCGGGGAATGGATTGCGGCACCACCGTGCCGTATGGTTATTCAAAAGCGAAGGCTAACGTCTGGCTCAGCAGCATGGAACCGGCACTTTCACAGCCCGATCCCCAGGTCTTACTGGTGCAGGATAACTGGAAGAACGGTGGACGCACGAAAAACAGCGAAACATTGTCGCTGGTGAAGTTCAACATCCCTCCGCTGCCTGCCGGACAGGATCCTGCCCAGTTTAAATACCGCGTGAGAATTTATGGCGGGAAAGTGGAAACTGACGGCGCGGATCAAATCTTCTTCTATCCGGCGAGTAACGACTGGGAACCGGCCACCGTGAGCTGGCAGTCACGACCGTCCTGCAACTATCGCTCGGATGCGGTGCTGTACCTGAACCACTCCCGCGAATACCGGATGGTGGACGTGGATAAAGCGGTGCGCAAGGCGCTGGCAGAAGGGAAAACCGACATTTCGTGGTATATCGGCGGCGATCGTCAGGGAAATCACTATCAGTTTGAGACGGGGTCATCTCCCCAAAGCCTGATCCTGATGCTGACCGGGTTTAGCAAAACGCCGGAGATCTGATAGCGGGTAGCAAAAGGCATTCATAAAAAAAAAGCACCGAGGAGCCCGGTGCTTTTTCTTCAGATCTTGCAGGCATCGCCGCAGTCGTTATCGGCGACAATCGCCTGGGCTTTTTTATCCGCATCGTCGAGACGTTCCGCGTTGCGCTCTTCTGCTTCATCCAGCCCGTTAAAGACTAAGTTATCGAGATCAATTTCCATGTGCCACCTGCGTTATTCAGTTTTTGATACTGGCACAGTATAAGTCAAAAAAAGCGGGCCAGGCACCCCTCAGCACATATGGATAATCCCTGCCATACTCAGTGCTTTATTGCTGAGGAAAGCCGATGATTACACTCTGTAAAACCTGCGGTACCGCTTACGATGAACAGCCCAAAAACTGCCCGATTTGCGACGATGAGCGCCAGTATGTCCCGGTGACGGGCCAGACATGGACGGACTTCGACAGCCTTACGACCACGCACACCAACAAATGGCAACAGCTGGAGCCGCAGCTGTTCAGCATCAAAACTGTTCCCTCTTTTGCCATCAACCAGCGGGCGCTTCTGCTGCGTACGCCACAGGGCAATGTTCTGTGGGACTGCATCGCCAATCTTGACCCGGCGACCAGAGCGTTAGTTGACGCGCTCGGGGGGATCAGCGCGATCGCGATTTCGCACCCGCATTACTACACCACCATGCAAGAGTGGGCCGCGGCGTTTAACGCACCGATCTACCTGCACGCCAGCGATCGGCAGTGGGTGATGCGTGACAGCCCGGCGATACGCTTCTGGGAGGAGGACGCCCTGGAGATTATGCCTTTGGTGACTCTTCTGCGGCTGGGCGGGCATTTTGCAGGCGGCACGGTGCTGCACTGGCAGTCAGGCGACGGCGTGCTGCTGGCCGGTGATATTTTGCAGGTTACGCCCGGTAAGGACGCCGTGTCGTTTATGTGGAGTTATCCGAATATGCTGCCGCTGCCTGCCCGCACCGTTGAGTCGGTGATTGGCCGACTGACAGGGAAAACGTACCAGCGCCTGTACGGGGCCTTTGAAGGGCAGAACATCCTGGCGAACGCGGATGAGATCGTGCAGCGGTCGGGCCAGAAATATATTGCTTGTCTCCGCTAAGGCGCGGTGGTTAAATTTTACGAGTGTGATCGCGATCATACCTAAATTAAAACAGATAAAAGAGAAATGGCTATGCAACATATCATTGAAGGTTTTCTCAGCTTTCAAAAAGAGATTTTCCCGCAACGTAAAGAGCTTTTTCGTAGTTTAGCGTCCAGTCAGAATCCCAAAGCGCTGTTCATCTCCTGCTCCGACAGCCGTCTGGTTCCGGAACTGGTTACGCAACAGGAGCCAGGACAGCTCTTTGTCATTCGAAACGCGGGCAACATTGTGCCTCCGTTCGGGCCGGAGCCTGGCGGTGTCTCTGCGACCATCGAATATGCTGTTGTTGCCCTGGGCGTGACCGATATCGTTATTTGCGGCCACTCCAACTGCGGCGCAATGAAGGCGATTGCTGACAACGCCGATCTGGAGCCGATGCCGGCCGTTTCCCACTGGCTGCGCTATTCTGATGCGGCAAAAGCGGTGGTTGAGAAGAAAACCTGGGATAAGCCAATCGATAAAGTGAATGCGATGGTGCAGGAGAACGTCTTTGCGCAGCTGAGCAATATCAAGACCCATCCGTCGGTGGCGGTAGGCCTGCGCAACAACGCCATTCGCCTGCACGGCTGGGTATATGACATTGAAAGCGGCAAAATCCTTGCCCTGGACAAGAACACTAAATCGTTCGTGTCGCTGTCGGAAAACCCGGACGTCTTCTTCGAGTAACCCGACCCCGCAGGGCAGGGAAGCTCTGTTAAAATTCCATGAATGGTAACTTCCTTCGCACGCCTGTCGCAGGTTTTCCAGCCGCTTTCGCCATCGCTTTACCAATTTCAGCGCACTCAGACAAACCCTGAACAAAGGGATGATCGTGCATCAGCCAGGGGATCGCCCCAAAAGCGATGCGCCCCCGCAGTGATGCAGGCGCCAGCAACGTATAGTCTTCCCCCACGTCCGGGACGTCATCGCCGGTTTCCGCAAGCTGTTTACGCAGGGTGGGGAAGGGAATGTCCTTGTTTCTGAGTGGCTTTTGCCCGCGCGCATCAATAAACACGTCGAAGCGGTAACGCTTTTCTGCCGTGGTGATGACGGTCTGATCGCTGCCGATATCCAGGTCGTAATTATCACCGAGTGCGACCACGCTAATGATCCCTTCCTCGCGCAGCGCCAGTAAACGGCGGATAGACTGCGGTGGAATGGCGGCATAATTATCGATAAACACACGCTCCAGCCCGGATTTAAACCGCTCTCTGTCACGCTCACTGAGTGAAGGGACGATGGCCTGAACCACTTCATGCAGACGAAGCACGGTATAGCGCCAGGCAACGGTGCGTTTTTCGCGCTTGTTGCGCTCCACTTCTTTCAGATTCGCTTCGGCCCAGGTGAAAGGGCCATGCTTTTTACGATCCTCAAACCAGACATCACGAAGCGTGTCGGCATTCAGCGTAACGAGCGATATCGCCTGGCACCAGCGCGGATCGGCCAGCTCGAGCTCTTTCACCATCAGCGCAAAGATGCGGTCAAGCAGCCCGTCCGGGCCTTTGGCGATTTCACTTTCCGCCACAGACTCCGTTAACACGGACAGCGGTTCATAAGGGATAGGGCAGTAAAAGTCGGCCTCCGGCAGAACGCCCGTGCGGGACATCAGCGTGATTTTTAGCCCTTCGCTGCCTTTATTGACAACGAACTGCTCCCCGCTAAACCGGCCATGCTGCATCACAACCGCCATTGCAGCGTCCAGCCCGCTGAGGGAAGTACCCATGATCCCCACCTCACAGGCTCGGATCTCCGCGTCCATCAGCCCTGACCATGGGCTTGGGAAATATGCGCGGGTGGTTTCATCTTCATCAGGCCAGACGTGGCCGGTGGCAACAACCGCAAGATCAAACCGCCTTGAGAAAGGGGCATCGTTCACTGAAAGGGCCACGCCGTCTGCATCAGCCTTAATATCCGTGACTTCTGCGTTGGGGTGCACCTCGACATGAAAGCCAGACTTTTTCGCCTCAGCAACGACGGCAAGAAAGCGGTCGTGAAAATATTCACCCAACAGAATACGCGGCAGGAATTGCCGGTCGTGCAGTTTCTCACTGTCGACGTTATAGCGGGCAAGATGAGCCGCACTCTGCTGTTTGAGCCAGTCGAGGTAGGTAATAAAAATGGGCGGGATTTCGATACTGGCGATGTTCGCCAGCATCAGCCGGGAATTATCCTCGTCGCTGTAGGGCATCCCGACACCGGGTTGGTCTGCCTTTTCGAACACGGTGATCGAAAGCGGTGCTGCGTTGTTAAGAAGTGAGTAAAAGGTGTAAATCCCTGTTGGGCCTGAGCCGATAATAGCGATTTTTTTCATCGAAAGCGTTCCTGCGTTTCTGAACCATAAAACAAGCGTAGCAGGAGAAAGGCTAAGTCATTCAATGAAGGGAGAAATTAAGACGTTTAGAAGAGGGGATGTTGCCCCTCTTCCTGAACTTATGGAAAAGTTAAGTGCAATTGACCCTGGCTGATTAGATATGATTCTGCCTGATTTCTGAAAGGAAAGACTGTTTGGTCCCAGGTTTAACGATTATCTGTATGTAATGGGGGTTAAAAAAGAGATAGGGCATTTAAATATATAGTGGGGCCAATATTATCCTTATTTTTATAACTGTGAGTGATGGAATAATCCAGCATTGGACTAATCCACTCCTTCTGTAAAGTAATAAAATAATAAGGTTTCCAGCCTTTAAAACAACCTTTCTGTCAGGGTCGCGAGGGCGTTTCGGCAGACGCTACGCGGCGTTCTTTTTATACCCTTCCTGGCATAAAACTCTTAAGAAAAGTCTAATGGTAGATCTTTGATCTGATAAGTTGATTTTAAATGGGCTTTTGCTCTAATATGGTTTTGTAAAGAAACGTCACTCACTTAACATTTATTTCTTTTAAAGAAAGGGACTGCTATGGCCGATTCATTCCAGAATGAGGTGCCCAAGGCACGCATAAACTTAAAGCTGGCTCTGCATACAGGTGGCGCGCAGAAGAAAATCGAACTGCCGCTTAAACTCCTCACCGTCGGTGATTTCAGTAATGGAAAAGAGAATCGCCCATTATCGGAAAGGGAGAAAATTAACGTCAATAAAAATAACTTCAACAGCGTACTTTCGGAATTTAACCCGGAAGTGAATCTGACGGTTCCTAACACAATGGCCGGGGATGGTTCGGAAGAAAGCATAAAACTGAATTTCTCCGATATTAAGGATTTCGAACCTGAACAGGTTGCCCGCCAGATCCCCCAGCTCCGCGCCATGCTGGCCATGCGTAATTTATTACGCGACCTCAAATCCAATCTCCTTGATAACGCCACTTTCAGAAAAGAACTCGAGAAAATTCTTAAAGACCCGGCGCTGTCTCAGGAATTACGCGACGAAATGAGTGCACTGGCCCCGAAATAAGCGGCATGTGTAATTTAATGGATTAACCGGGAATATGCTGATGTCTGTGAATACTGAAACCGCCTCCGCGCAGGGGCAGACCACCGTACTGGAAAAAGAGGGCGTTTACGCCTCCCTGTTTGAAAAAATCAACCTGACCCCGGCCTCCAGCCTGGGGGATATCAATGCGTTTCTGGATGACGCCGCGCTTTCTGACGCTCCGGCGGGTGAACGCCTGACGGCGGCGATGCAGGTGTTTATGGACTGCATCCGCAAATCCGGTCAGCCGGTGGAGAAGCTCGACAAAACGCTGATTGACCACCATATCGCTGAGCTGGATTTCCAGATCAGCCGTCAGCTGGATGCCGTAATGCATCACCAGGAGTTCCAGAAGGTGGAGTCCCTGTGGCGCGGCCTGAAGCAGCTGGTGGACAGCACCGACTACCGCCAGAACGTGAAAACCGAAATTCTGGATGTGTCGAAAGAAGATCTGCGTCAGGACTTTGAAGACGCGCCGGAACTTATCCAGAGCGGCCTCTACTGGCACACCTATACCGCCGAATACGACACCCCGGGCGGCGAGCCGATTGGCTCCGTGATTTCATCCTATGAATTTGACGCCAGCCCGCAGGATGTGGCGCTGCTGCGCAACATCTCTAAAGTGTCTGCTGCCGCGCATATGCCGTTTATTGGCTCTGTCGGTCCGAAATTCTTCCTGAAAGACTCCATGGAAGAGGTCGCTGCAATTAAGGATATCGGCAACTACTTCGACCGCGCCGAGTACATTAAGTGGAAATCCTTCCGCGACACCGACGACGCCCGCTACATCGGCCTCGTGATGCCGCGCGTGCTGGGGCGTCTGCCGTATGGCCCGGATACCCGCGCAACGGTGTATCACCACGACCGCTGCCGTATCCCGCTGAAGCAGCCGGTTGCGATGAGTACATGCCAGCCGGTCAGCCTGAAGCACCGTCCGGTGATGGGCACGCATGCCACGGATGTGAACGGCCAGGTGCTGTTGCGCCTGAGCACGGACAACCCGGAAGAGGTCCGGGGCTGGCTGCCGGGCGGCGACCTGCACGCCGACCTGATGGCGCTGCTGCACGTGTGGCTGGGCGCGCACCTGGATGTACGTATGCAGTTATGCGTTGCCCGGCATTTACTGCCGGATGCGCGGCTGTCCTGCAATGCGGAACAGACCGCGCAGGTCGGGCGCACGGCGGTGCTGCGTCCCCTAAATGCGCAACAGAACAGAAACGACATTATCACCATTCACCTTGGACGCTTTCAGCGCGTCCGGGAAAACATTCAGCGAAGGAAGAACGATGAAGATGGCGATTACCGCTGGTAAAGCGCTGGCACTCTCTCTGGCGACCCTGTTAACCGGCTGCGGCCTGACGCAGAAAGTGACGGACGGCACCGTCGCCGTCACGAAGTCCATTTTTTACAGAGAGGTGAAAACCCTTCACCTGGATATTCAGGCGCGCGAAGGGGTGAACAACAACGCGAAGGGGGCATCGCTGGCAACGGTGGTGCGAATTTACCAGCTTAAAGAGCGTAAGGCGTTTGACAGTACTGACTATCCGTCGCTGTTCGCCAGTGACAGTCAGGCCATTAAAGCCGATCTTGTGGCGGAAAAGGATATCCGCCTGCGCCCTGGCGAATCGGTGACCCTGGATATGCCGATGGAAGAGAGCGCGCAGGTTGTGGCGGTGGCGGGGATGTTTATGGCACCGGACCAGGTAAACGATACCTGGCGTATTACCCTGACCCGTGACGACCTTGACCCGGATAAGGCGCGGGTTATCGAAGTCAGTAATAATCGTCTGACGCTGAAACCGCTGGAGGGGGAATGATGCCGCGTCCGTCTCTGTATGACATGCTGTACGGTAACTTCGCCGGCGGGCTTGACCTGCACAGCGTCAGTGAGGAGAACCAGCTGATTTTATCAGTACTCGATAACATGCAGCGCATCCTCAACTGCCGCGCCGGTACGCTGGCCCACCTGCCGGACTACGGCCTGCCGGATATGACAAAAATCCTCCAGGGAATGCCCGGGACAGCCCACCAGCTGATTACCACACTGTCGGCCGTGTTGCTGAAATACGAGCCGCGCCTGAGCCGGATTAACGTGGTGATGCAGGAACAGATTCAGCCCGGTGAACTCCGCTACGCCATTGACGCGGAGCTGAAGGGGGTGGGGCTGGTGCGCTACGGCACAGAATTTATGCCCGAGGGCAGGGTATTAATCCGTCATCTGAAACAACAGCAATACCTCGATGCACGAGCCGCCATCTAGTCATTACTCAGGTTAAAACAGTTATGACAACATGAACGACCAGACATTTATTTTACCCTGATCAGAAAAGGCACATTAAAGATTTACTTTTCAAGGGTTTATTGTAGCACTTATGCTGTAGCGGGTACTGAAATATTAATAGTTGATTTCTTCGCCGCGAGTCATTGCATTTTATCTGGCGAAAAGGTTAATGGCTGAGGGGATATACCCTGAGCATGATGACGTCAATCATGGATACAGATATGAAAATGAGAATTCTCCTTCTTACGGTCAGTGTAATTTTTAACATGCAGGCTGATGCCGCCCGTGGTAGACAGCCCTGCTCGGGCTCAAAAGGTGGCATAGCACACTGTACATCGGATGGTCGTTTTGTCTGCAATGACGGAAGTTTGAGCCAGTCGAAGCGATTCTGTTCAGGTTATGGTGCCTCCGAACCGCCCCCGCAGGTAAAACCCTCCCCCTCCGCCAGGAAAGCGCAGACGAAAAAGAGAATAGCCGTGAAAGGCCAGGAGCAGCGTGTTGTAGAAAACAATGCGCAGTTCGATACACAACCGCGGCAACCTACATGCGCCCCTCTCTATATGGCCAACAAGCCCGGATTCACCCATTTACCCATTTGTTCAGGAAATCAGTATTAATCCGCCAGTGTAAACGTTCTTTGTCTGTTATTCGAACTGATAAGACGCGTGCAGGTGGTAACCCACCTGCACGCGCTGGACGACCTGTAACAGCGTCTGGCATTAAAGCATGCCGTTCGCACCTTCCGGCTACATGGCGAACTTACTGCATGGCTGGCGTTTATGCTTTCTGCATGAGTGATAAAAGGGAGGGAAAATCATGACCAGGGCTGAAGAGTTTTGTCGTTCCTGAAATGTGAACACTGGCAGATGGATGCGCACGCATCGCTCAAAAAACGATCTTTTTCAGGCGGATACTGAGATCAGAAAAGCATATGACCTTGAACAGTAATCACAATGACTGGAGGGATATGCTAATGAAGCGACAAGATATAAACGCATTAAAGAATTTTGATTTTCTGGCACGCAGTTTTGCCCGTATGTACGTCCTGGGTCAGCCAGTTGATATCGATGCCGTGACCGGCAATATGAGTAATGAACAGCAGGCATGGTTCCGGGAGCGATATGACCACTACCGAAAGCAGGCTGAGCGGGCGAGAGTGATAGAACTGCGATGATGTAACGAATAACGGGCTTAACGGCCCGTTGCGTTTTTTAGGTTCCAGCTACATTTTGCAGCTCCTGAGGTTGAAATATTGTGCGGTAACCTCATATAGAAAGCGGGTAAGGAATACCTGCCCGTAAGACATGAACTTTTTGAATATTCTTTTTACTGTTCAGGAGGTACATGATGACTCTGAGAGCTTTTCCCATGTTGAACGATCTCTCCGACTCTCTGTTTGCGGACCGTTTTAACCGTATCGATCGCCTTTTTAGCCAGCTAACCGGCAGTACGCCGTTGCCCTCCACGCCTTCTTACAATATCCGGCGGGTGGGTGATAACCGCTATGAACTGACGCTGAGCGTGCCGGGCTGGAAAGAGAGCGAACTGGAAATTGAAACCGTTGGCGGTCAGCTGAATATCAGCGGTAAACGTGAAGAAGAGAAAACCGAAAACGGCGAAGAAGGGTGGATCCATCGGGGTATCAGCCGCAGCGACTTCCGGGCCAGCTATAGTCTGCCGGAGCATGTGAAAGTAACCGGCGCTTCGCTGGAAAACGGCTTGCTGGCGATTGAATTACACCAGGATATCCCGGAAGAAGAGAAACCGCAGCGCATCGCCATCAACAACAACCCGGCGATTGAACATAAGCCGTAATCATTGATTGACGTTGTTTTCACGCCCGGCAAACGCCGGGCGTTTTGCTAACCTGATGGGGCTTATGCCATTCCGCTCTTTCGCGGCACGCGCGGGCTGGAGGTCACTTTCGATGTGCTTAAAAGGTTTGCTGCCTCTGCATGAGGCTGAACGGGAATGAAATGTGCGAGAAAACAGATTGGTGCGTCTGAATGGACTCGAACCATCGACCCCCACCATGTCAAGGTGGTGCTCTAACCAACTGAGCTACAGACGCAGAATGGTGCGTTCAATTGGACTCGAACCAACGACCCCCACCATGTCAAGGTGGTGCTCTAACCAACTGAGCTATGAACGCATTGTGTTGTCGGTGACAACGGGGACGAATATTAGCGGCACAGCCCCAAGGTGGCAAGAGGGAAAATGCATTTTTCTCTCTGATTTCACGCGATTGCTTCATTACCGCGCAAAGTGAAGAGAAAGTAGCCGCCAGCCGGCGGCTACTGTGTCATTAACGTGCAGCGCGCTGCAAAATTACCGCAGACGGCTGACGTTGCAGGAAGCGCATACGCAGCATCATCATAATGGCCGCAGACGTTAAGCCGATGATAAAGCCCATCCAGAATCCGGCTGGCCCCATGCGATCCACCACCAGATCCGTGAGCGCCAGAATGTACCCGCACGGCAGACCCAGCACCCAGTAAGCGATAAAGGTGATGAAGAAGATGGAACGCGTATCTTTATACCCACGCAGCACGCCACTGCCAATCACCTGGATGGAGTCAGAGATCTGATAAATGGCCGCCAGCAGCATCAGATGCGAGGCCAGGGTCACTACCTCCGGGTTGTCGTTATAGAGCAGGGCAATTTGCTCACGCAACAGCACGGTAAAGAGCGCGGTACAGACTGCCATGCAGACGCCGACGCCGAGGCCGGTGCGGGCTGCCGTTTGCGCGTCCAGCGTCGAGCCTTGCCCCAGACGGAAGCCCACGCGAATCGTCACCGCGGCAGCCAGGGACATCGGCAGGACGAACATCAAAGAGCTGAAGTTCAGGGCGATCTGGTGTCCTGCGACATCAATAATCCCTAACGGCGAGACCAGCAGGGCGACGACGGCAAACAGCGTCACTTCGAAGAACAGCGCCAGCGCAATGGGTAACCCCAGCTGAATGAGACGGGTCATGAGCGTCCAGTCAGGTGCGCTGAACGAGGTGTCGTTACGAATGTCACGCATGGATCGCGCATGTTTAATGTAGGTGAGCATACAGCCGAACATCACCCAGTACACCGCAGCCGTTGCCACGCCGCAGCCCACGCCGCCGAGTTCCGGCATGCCAAAATGACCGTAAATGAAGATATAGTTCACGGGAATGTTCACCAGCAAGCCGATAAAGCCCATCACCATGCCCGGCTTGGTTTTTGCCAGCCCTTCACACTGGTTACGTGCCACCTGGAAGAACAGATAGCCGGGCGCGCCCCAGAGCAGGGCGCGCAGATAACCGACCGCCTTATCCGCCAGCGCCGGGTCGATATTATGCATGGCACGAATAATATACCCGGCGTTCCACAGGACGATCATAATCAGGACGGAGACACCCCCGGCCAGCCAGAAGCCCTGGCGCACCTGATGGGCCACGCGGTCGCGTCGACCGGAGCCGTTAAGCTGCGCGATAACCGGCGTCAGCGCCAGCAGCAGGCCGTGACCAAAAAGAATGGCCGGGAGCCAGATTGAGGTTCCGATCGCCACGGCGGCCATATCGGTGGCGCTGTAACCACCGGCCATTACCGTATCCACAAATCCCATTGCGGTTTGGGCTACCTGCGCGACGATCACCGGTATGGCCAGTGCCAATAACTGACGCGCTTCGATCATATACTTCTGCACGTGAACACCTTTGTATTGTAGTTATTTGAGAGACTAAAAAGGCCGCCGTTACTGGCAGCAAGAAGAAAAAACAGAGGGATGCCAGCTATTGTAGCGGGGTTTAACTAATTATCTAGTGAAAAAATCGCCAGAAATTGCGCATCACTGGCAACCTGTTTTTTCAACTGTTATTGTGGTGGGATTATACGGTGTCATCGCCGTTCGGAATGAACAGGAGCTGTAAGCATGTTTACTGGTATTGTGCAGGGCACTGCCAAAGTGGTGTCCATTGATGAAAAACCGAATTTCCGCACTCACGTAGTTGAGCTGCCTGAATATATGCTCGACGGCATTGAAACCGGGGCGTCGATAGCGCATAACGGCTGCTGCCTGACGGTGACCGAAATTAACGGTAACCAGATTAGCTTTGATTTAATGAAAGAGACGCTGCGTATCACTAACCTGGGTGAGCTGGTGGTGGGAGATATCGTCAACGTTGAACGCGCGGCGAAATTCAGCGATGAGATTGGCGGGCATCTGATGTCGGGCCATATTATGACCACCGCAGAAGTGGCGAAAATCGTGACCTCGGAAAATAACCGTCAAATCTGGTTTAAGGTGCAGGATCCGTCATTAATGAAATACATCCTTTATAAAGGATTTATTGGCATCGATGGGATTAGTCTGACCGTCGGTGAAGTGACGCCAACGCGTTTTTGCGTGCATTTAATTCCTGAAACGCTGCAACGTACTACGCTTGGCGCAAAAAAACTGGGGCAGCGCGTAAATATCGAAATTGATCCCCAGACCCAGGCGGTCGTGGATACCGTTGAGCGCGTACTGGCGGCGAAAGAGGCGGCGATAATTAAAACCATGGAAGAAGAATAAAAAATAACCCCGGTTAACCGGGGTTATTTTTTCAGCGAGCCACACGCAAACCGTGCTCAATCCCACGACTAAACACCACCTGCCACAGCTGTATATCCCGCGCACGGAACGCGCCCGCACAGGCATTCAGATAATAGCTAAACATCCGTTTGAATCGTTCCGAATAGTTGTCGGCGATTTCAGGCCATGCAGCCTGGAAACGTTCATGCCAGGCCATCAGGGTGGTGTCGTAATCTGCGCCGAAGTTATGCCAGTCTTCCACAATAAAATGCGGTTCGCTGGCGTTCGCAATCTGGCGAACAGAGGGTAAACAGCCATTCGGGAAGATATATTTGTTGATCCAGGGATCCACATTGTTATCGGTGCGTTTAGAGCCGATGGTGTGTAGCAGGAAAATTCCCTCAGGCTTCAGGTTACGATCGGCGACCTCGAAGTAAGTCTTGTAGTTCTTCGGCCCCACGTGCTCGAACATACCTACGGAAACAATGCGATCGAACTGCTCGTTCAGGTCGCGGTAGTCCTGAAGCCGAATATCAACATCCAGACCCAGACAGCGTTCCTGCGCCATCTTCTGCTGTTCAGCGGAAATCGTGACGCCGACTACGCTGACGCCGTAATTTTTCGCCATAAACCAGGCAAGACCACCCCAGCCACAGCCGATGTCCAGCACACGCATACCGGGCTGTAACTGCAATTTATCACAGATCAGTTGCAGCTTGTCCTGCTGCGCCTCTTCCAGGGTCGTCGCTTTTTTCCAGTATCCGCAGGAGTACTGCATTAAAGGATCGAGCATACGGCTGAACAGATCGTTGCCCAGGTCGTAATGCTCTTTACCGACGATCCACGCCCGTTTTTTACTTTGCAGATTGAACAGGCGGGCGGAGGCAATGCGTAAGGTATCTTTGAAATGACGAGGGAGCTGTTTTTCAAGACCGGCGCGTAATACGCTGGAGAAGAACATATCCAGCCGCTCACACTCCCACCAGCCGTCCATATAGCTTTCACCCAGCCCTAACGACCCCTCCTGTAACACGCGTTTGAAAAAATCGGGATGCTTTATCTGGGGATCGGAGGGGGATGAGCCATTAATTGTAATGCCCGCACGTCCCAACAGTTCACTGACGATCCGGGACCAGTTATCGTCCGGAACGCTGACTTCTTCTATACACGATGAACTCATAGCTTCTCCATCACCTTGCTGTGATCAGAACCTTAAAACAGCGTAGACGCTTTTTTGGTTTGTGAGAAATCTCACGGTAAATGCCCGCGAGGCTAATATCCGACGTAGAACAGAGGAAGGGAGATAACCCTTGCCGAAATGCCTTCCATGGTAAAACGGGAGCGCTCCGGCTCCCGTTAACACTTAATATTTATCGTATTTAATCGAACCAAATTTAGTATAGGCCGCAAAATTTGGTGATTCAACAGAAAATTGTTAGCAACCTAATCACTGGTATTTAACATAGTTTCCCGCGCAATCAGGCGTGCGACGTTTCTGTCTGCGCGTTTTCACTCTGCTCGCGATGGGCTGAGGACTGCATGCGATAGCCCAATCCCGCCAGCGCAACGGTGACCAGCATCACGCTGGTGGTGGTGAGCAGCGGGGTTGCAATCAACGCCGAGACCACGAGACTTGCCAGGAAGCACAGGCCAAGTTGCAGGGTATTTTGCAGCGCGGCAGCGCGGCCTGTCGCCTGCGGGAATGGACGCAACGCCTGGGCTACAACGATAGGGTAGATAGCCCCGTTAGCGATCGCCATGACGCAGAACGGAATCAAAATTTCTGCAAGCCCGGCGCCGGGAATAAAGCCGACAGCCCAGGTCGCAATCACGCTTAGCGCATACAGCACCAGCAGCCAGGGCAGCATCTGTTGGCCTTCCCATTTTTGCAGCGCGGCGCGACAGCCATAGCCACCCACCAGGAAGGCGATGGTCTGTGGTACATAACTCAGGCCGATAGCCGCCGGGCTGTAGCCCATGTCATGCAGAATGAACGGCGAACCGGTTAGCCAGGCAAAGAAGCTGGCAGAGCAGGCAGCATAAATCAGCACGTTACCGCGATAGGCTTTCGACCGCAGTAAAGAGGTAAAGGTGATGGGCTTTGCGTCCGGATGCGTCTCTTTTTTATGCGCAGGTTTAAGCCCGAAAGCAGGCAGCATCAGGACCAGCGTAATAGCAAAGAGCGTGGCGAAAATAGCCTGCCAGTCGAAATGCGCGAGGATCCAGCTGCCCAGTAACGGGGCAAGCGCCGGCGACAGGCCGACCAGCGGCATTATAGTGGCGAATATGCGGTTAGTGCGCGAGGCGGGGTAGTAATCGGTCACCAGCGCCTGCCAGGTCACCGCTGCGGCGCAGACACCGACCGCCTGAATAAAGCGCAGCGCCAGCAACCAGGCGGCATCGCGGACCCACAGCATGCCCAGACAGCCTACGGCAAAAATCGCCAGCCCCAACAACAGGACGGGCTTACGGCCAAAACGATCCGAGAGCGGCCCCCACAGCAATTGCGCAAAAGCAAAGCCGGCGAGGAACAAACTTAAACTGGCGCTGATGGCGGCGGCAGGGGTTTGCAAATCTTCCTGCATCGCGGCGAACGCGGGCAGATACATATCGGTCGCCAAAAAGCCCAGCACGCTTAAGCCGCCGAGCCAGACTAAAAATCCTTTCCTGGGTTGCACTTTTTTCTCCTGAGGAGGCAGGTGTACGTTGGCGCAGAGTGTAGGGAGTGCAAAGCGGCTTGTGAAACGCTAATATTTGGCGGGTGCGTTCAAAAAATTTGCAGGCTAAAGATGTGGTCAGATTATTCCCTTGAAGTGGTTGATGCCGTGGCGCGTAACGGCAGCTTTACCGGTGCCGCCCAGGAGCTGCATCGCGTTCCCTCGGCTATCAGCTATACGGTGCGCCAGCTGGAAGCGTGGCTGGCGGTCCCGCTGTTCGAGCGGCGCCATCGCGACGTGGAGCTCACGCCTGCCGGAGCGTGGTTTTTGAAGGAAGGGCGGTCTGTTATCAAAAAAATGCAGATCACCCGTGAGCAGTGCCAGCAGATCGCCAACGGCTGGCGCGGGCATCTCGCTATCGCGGTGGATAACATCGTTAAGCCGGAGCGGACCCGGCAGATGATCGTCGATTTCTATCGTCATTTTTCCGACGTCGAACTGCGTGTTTCGCAGGAAGTGTTCAACGGCGTCTGGGATGCGCTGGCGGACGGCAGGGCGGAGATGGCGATTGGTGCAACCCAGGCGATCCCGGTTGGGGGGCGCTACGCGTTTCGCGACATGGGCATGCTGAGCTGGACCTGCGTGGTCGCGCGCGATCACCCGCTGGCGGCGCTGGAAGGTCCGCTGAGCGATGACACCTTACGCAACTGGCCCTCGCTGGTGCTGGAAGATACCTCCCGCTCGCTGCCCAAGCGCATTACCTGGCTGCTGGATAATCAGCGCCGCGTGGTCGCACCGGACTGGGAGTCGTCAGCCACCTGTCTGAGCGCGGGGCTGTGCGTTGGCATGGTGCCGGTGCATTTTGCGCGCCCGCGCATCGACGCGGGAGAGTGGGTGGCCTTGACGCTGGAAAACCCCTTCCCGGATGCCGCGTGCTGTCTGACGTGGCAGCAAAACGACGTCTCGCCCGCCATGGCCTGGCTGCTGGATTATCTGGGCGACAGCGAAACGCTGAACCGGGAGTGGTTGCGGGAACCAGCATAGCTGGCCCCGTAATGAGATTAACGACGGTAGTCGCGGAACGGACCGTCCGCAACGGAACGGCGTTCAATCAGGCGCGGGTGAACTTCAATGGACTGGGACTGTTCACGCTTGTTGACGATCCTGTCCAGCAGCATGTTGAAGGCCGTTTCACCCAGCGAATCTTTCGGCTGGTGAATGGTGGTCAGCGCCGGGGTAAAGAAGCGGGCGTTGCGCACGTTGTCATAGCCGATCACCGAGATATCCTGCGGGACGCGCAGGCCGAGTTCATCCGCCGCGCAGAGCGCGCCCATCGCCATGATGTCGCCGCCGCAGAACACCGCGGTAGGGCGATGCGGCTGGGAAACGATCTGCTGCATGGCGCGATAGCCCGACTCCGGCTCGAAGTCGCCCTGAACAATCCAGTTTTCCGGCACGGTGATCAGCGCCTCTTCCATCGCTTTCATGAAACCGGCCAGACGGCCAGCCCCGGTGTTACGCTCCAGCGGTCCCGGGATCACGCCAATTTCACGATGACCGCGTTCTACCAGATAACGCCCCGCCATGTAGCCGCCTTCAAAGGCGTTATCAATAACAGAGTCGGTGAAGTCTGCGCGCGCTTCGCCCCAGTCCATGACCACCATCGGAATGTGGCGATACTCTTCCAGCATGGAAAGGACCGACTCAGGGTATTCAGAACACATAACCAGCAGGCCGTCGACGCGCTTTTGCGCCATCATTGACAGGTAAGCGCGCTGTTTTTCAATGTTGTTCCACGCGTTGCCCAGAATCAGGGTATAGCCTTTCTGGAAGCAGTTTTTTTCAACGGCTTCGATGATTTCAGCAAAGTAGGCCGCTTCACTGCTGGTGGCCAGCAGGCCAATCGATTTGGTGTGATTAACCTTCAGGCTGCGGGCGACGGCACTTGGCGAGTAGTGCAGTTCTTTGATTGCCGCCCAGACGGCATTACGCGTCTCTTCAGCGACGAAACGCGTTTTGTTAATAACATGTGATACGGTTGTAGTGGAAACGTTTGCGCGTTTTGCTACGTCTTTAATTGTTGCCATTAAATGTCACTCCAGACCATATCCTAAGCTCCTGAAAAAATTGAAGGTAAACGTTTGCCTTCTCTCACCCTTATCACGCAAACATGAGTTGCGACACGCCGGGAAAACGACACAGGACGTCAGGAGGGGGTCAGTGGCCGGTACGCTAATAAATTTAGCGTGGAATTTTGTCCTATCTTGATGAAAAGGGGAAGAGGTAAAGTGGATATCCGCTTAAATCCTGGAAGATTTTTGACCTGAACTGTGTAAAAATGAGCAAGCTCACTTTTCGTAGGGTGAATAAAAGGAGAAAAATTGATGAGTACCGATCTGAAGTTTTCGCTGTTTACCACCATTGTTGTTCTTGCCCTGATTGTTGCGGGTGGTTTAACCGCTGCGCTGCACTGATTCAGGAGGGGGGAGAACCTTCTCCCTCTCTTGCCGCTATTGTTACCTCTCCGGCAAAAATCTTTTGCCAAAATGTTAACTTCTCATTTTTTGTGATTGATGTCATGCTTTTGACTTCTTAGTTCTGTGCCGGGTTATGGCACGGTATCCGGAGTCTCTTCATGAAAATCAATTTTCCCCTGCTGGCCCTGGCGATTGGCGCCTTTGGGATTGGCACCACTGAATTCTCCCCTATGGGGTTATTGCCTGTTATCGCCCGGGGTGTGGACGTCTCAATTCCTGCGGCCGGTATGTTAATTAGCGCCTACGCGATTGGCGTGATGGTGGGCGCGCCGCTGATGACGCTGCTGCTTTCCCACCGCGCTCGCCGCAATGCGCTGATTTTCCTGATGGCGATTTTCACTCTCGGAAATGTGCTTTCCGCAATTTCGCCCGATTACACCACTCTGATGCTTTCGCGCATTCTGACCAGCCTCAACCATGGCGCCTTCTTCGGACTGGGCTCGGTTGTTGCCGCCAGCGTGGTGCCAAAACATAAGCAGGCCAGCGCGGTAGCCACTATGTTCATGGGCCTCACCATCGCTAATATCGGCGGCGTTCCCGCTGCCACCTGGCTGGGAGAAGCCATCGGCTGGCGTATGTCTTTCCTCGCAACCGCCGGACTGGGCGTGGTCGCGATGGTTGCGCTGTTCTTCTCACTGCCGAAAGGAAGTGCGGGAGAACGTCCGGAAGTACGTAAAGAGCTGGCGGTGCTGATGCGTCCTCAGGTGTTGTCCGCGCTGCTTACCACGGTACTGGGGGCCGGGGCGATGTTTACGCTCTACACCTATATCTCCCCGGTGCTGCACGACATTACCCACGCAACGCCACTCTTTGTTACCGCGATGCTGGTGCTGATTGGTGTCGGGTTCTCGATTGGCAACTATCTCGGCGGGAAATTTGCCGACCGCTCCGTCAGTGGAACACTGAAAGGTTTTTTAACGCTGCTGATTGTCATCATGGTGGCGATTCCGTGGCTGGCGCGTAACGAAGTGGGTGCCGCGATTGCCATGGTGGTGTGGGGCGCCGCAACCTTTGCCGTGGTGCCACCGTTGCAGATGCGCGTAATGCGCGTTGCGCACGAAGCGCCGGGGCTCTCTTCGTCGGTGAATATCGGTGCGTTTAACCTGGGCAATGCGCTGGGTGCCGCAGCGGGCGGGGCGGTGATCTCAGGTGGTTTGGGTTACAGCTTTGTGCCGGTGATGGGGGCGATCATTGCTGCACTCGGCCTGCTGCTGGTGATGATGTCTGGTCGTAAACAGCCTGAAGCGGTGTGTACGGCGGAATAAACAAAAACGCAGAAGGGCTGCCCCTTCTGCGTGTCTCTTACGCGGCGAAGTTCTTCGCAACAAATTCCCAGTTAACCAGTGCCCAGAAGTGTTCCAGGTAGTTCGGGCGCGCATTACGGTAATCAATGTAATAGGCGTGTTCCCATACGTCCACGGTCATCAGCGGCGTGGCGCTGGTGGTCAGAGGGGTACCCGCATTAGAAGTGGAAACGATAGCCAGTTTGCCATCAGCCTCTTTTACCAGCCAGGTCCAGCCGGAGCCAAAGTTTTTAACGGCTGCGTCAGTAAACTTCGCTTTAAAATCCGCGAAACTGCCGAACGCGGCGTTAATGGCTGCCGCCAGCTCACCGGTAGGTTCTCCGCCTGCATTGGGGGCCAGGCAGTGCCAGTAGAAGGTGTGGTTCCACACCTGTGCGGCGTTGTTAAATACGCCGCCGTCTGAACTGCGCACGATCTCTTCCAGCGTTTTGCCTTCAAAATCGGTGCCCTTGATCAGATTGTTCAGGTTGGTGACATAGGTCTGGTGATGCTTGCCGTAATGGTACTCCAGGGTTTCCGCGGAAATGTGCGGGGCCAGGGCGTCTTTTGCATACGGTAGTGCAGGTAATTCGAACGACATTGCTTCTCTCCTTATAGTTTTATATGTTGCCAATAACCCTACAGACAACAAGGACAGGATAGCAAATTGAAAGGTTATGCAAAAGAGGAACTTACCCTGCCATGGAGGCGGCAGGGCAGGGTTTAGCGAATGGTTTTTGGCGTCATCACGCGGCGCGCACCCACGTAGTGGCGCACCCAATAATCTTCGCTGAGGGAGGTGATCTGAATGTCCTGACCGCTGCGCGGTGACTGGATAAATTTACCGTTACCCACATACACCCCAACGTGATCGGCCGTACCGCGTCCCTGGGTGCGGAAGAACACCAGGTCGCCATTTTGCAGTTCGCCACGGTTTACAGGCGCGGCGTCGCGCAGATGGTACATCTCATTGGCGGTGCGTGGAATGCGAAACTTCACCAGATCTTTATAGGCATAATAAACCAGCCCACTACAGTCAAAACCGGTGCGCGGAGAGGTGCCACCCCAGCGATACGGTTTACCTATTTGCCCCATCAGTTTGTTCATCGCCGTTTTTTGCGCTTTCTGCATACGCGCTTTATGCACGTCAGCCAGCTTCGTCACTTTTGCGCATTTCGTTTTATGGCCTTTGCGCACGGTGCATTTTTCATTCACCAGGCTGGCGGTCGTGCGGGTGGTTTTGTGCGTGCCGGAACGGAGAGTTTTGGGTTTACTGGAGGCGGTCTTTTTGGTCTGAGCGGTGGTTTTCTTCTTTACTGTTTTACTGGTGGTTTTTTTCTTACGTTCTGTGGTTTTTGCCAGATGCGATTTTTGTACAGCAGAATGCCGCGCCTGTTCAGAGGCGTTCGCCGCTGGCGTAAATGAGAGTGTGGTAAACAGTAAAGCACAGAGCGTCATCGAGATTTTAGTTATCCGCGCCACTGGGCAGTCCCCTGATAAATGCAGGCCACAATGCATACCCGCGTGAGATTTACAAAACCTGTCGATTCTAATCCATAAATTCAGAAGAAGTTAATAGCATTTTTCATTCAAAAATTATGTTTCGTTAGCAAGTGCAAAAAAATTCACCATTCTGACGCACTCCTGTTCGCTCCTTAAGCAAAACCGCACCTCGTCTGGGGATAAACGACATTAGCAATGCAACTTTATGCGATAAGCGATAATATAATTAGACGTGACAAAAATGTTATTTTCCGATGTCGGCCTGACCCGCTACAATGTCAGACTGATGCCGTAACAGAAGTTAAAGGAAGCAAGACATGAGCACCACTATTGAAAAAATTCAGCGCCAGATCGCTGAAAACCCGATTCTCCTGTACATGAAAGGTTCTCCGAAGCTGCCAAGCTGCGGCTTCTCCGCGCAAGCGGTTCAGGCGCTGTCCGCCTGTGGTGAGCGTTTTGCTTACGTTGATATCCTGCAAAACCCGGACATTCGCGCTGAACTGCCAAAATACGCCAACTGGCCGACCTTCCCACAGCTGTGGGTTGATGGTGAACTGGTCGGCGGATGCGACATCCTGATTGAAATGTATCAGCGCGGCGAACTGCAACAGCTGATCAAAGAGACTGCGGCGAAGTATAAAACCGAAGAGCCGGACGCAGAGTAAGTTTTCTGCGGATATGAAAAAAGCGACCACATTATGTTGGTCGCTTTTTTTTGCCTGTGGGGCTATTGATTACCCAACCTACGATTGAAGATCGGCCTCGTCGCCCATCGGCAGCGGCCAGCCGCCGAGACGTTTCCAGCGGTTGACGATCTCACAGAACAGCTCCGCCGTACGCTCGGTGTCGTATAACGCGGAATGCGCCTGGGTGCCGTCAAACGCAATACCCGCCGTGATGCAGGCTTTAGAGAGCACGGTTTGCCCCAGCGCCAGGCCGCTCAGCGCGGCGGTGTCGAAGGTCACAAACGGATGGAATGGATTACGCTTGAGCGAGGCACGCTCGGCGGCAGCCATAGTGAAGCTGTGATCAAAGGTGGCATTGTGGGCCACCATGATGGCGCGGCTACAGTCATTCTCTTTCATGCCTTTGCGCACCATTTTGAAAATGGCGTGCAGCGCCTCGTATTCGCTTACCGCCCCGCGCAGCGGGTTTGTCGGATCGATACCGTTAAAGGCCAGCGCCTCTGGCTGTAAGTTTGCCCCTTCAAAGGGTTCAACGTGGAAATGCAGCGTGGTGTCCGGTACAAGCCAGCCCTGTTCATCCATCTTCAGAGTGATGGCGGCAATCTCAAGCAGCGCATCGGTTTTAGCGTTAAATCCGGCTGTTTCAACATCAATGACAACGGGATAAAAACCACGAAAACGGTCGCACAGACCGGTAAATTGAGCGTTATCGGACATCAGGGTCTCTTACAAGGGGGAAAAAGCAGTGCGCATTATGGCAAATTTTGAGAGGGGATGCAGCAAAACAACGGGCGCATAGTGCGCCCTGCGGGATCAATTGCCCAGACCGCGACCAGCGTCTTTGGCTTCAATCAGTTCGATTTTATAACCGTCCGGATCTTCCACAAACGCAATGACGGTGGTACCGCCTTTAACCGGACCGGCTTCACGGGTGACGTTACCGCCATTGCTGCGGATACGTTCGCAGGCTTCGGCGGCGTTATCCACTTCCAGCGCGATGTGGCCGTAAGCTGTACCCAGCTCGTAGCTGTCCACGCCCCAGTTGTAGGTCAGCTCGATGACCGCTTCATCAGATTCCGGGCCGTAACCGACAAACGCCAGAGAGTATTTATATTCCTGATTTTCGCTGGTGCGCAGCAGCTTCATGCCCAGAACGTTAGTGTAGAAATCGATGGAACGTTGCAGGTCGCCAACGCGCAGCATGGTGTGAAGTAGGCGCATAATTTCCTCATTAACCAGTGGAATGGATTATCTTTTTGAACAGAAACGATGTTTTAGTATAGCGGCGAAAGGTCGCCGCTATCAATGTACAAAGCGGGATTACAGTGAAGGGTAGTCGGTATAACCTTCCGCGCCGCCGCCATAGAAACTTTCAGGGCGCTGCGGGTTCAGTTCGGCTTTCTTCTGCAAACGGGCAACCAGATCCGGGTTAGCAATGTAGTCACGGCCAAAGGCCACTGCGTCGATCAGGCCTTTACCGATCAAATCCTCGGCTTTCTCTGCCGTATACGCACCCGCCCCGATAATCACGCCGTGGAAGCGCTCGCGCACTTTCTGACGGAAGGCTTCACTGTAAGGCTTGCCACCTGCCCAGTCCGGCTCGGACATGTGCAGATAGGCGATACCGCGTTTCGCCAGCTCTTCAATCAGATACAGCGCGTCTGCTTCTTCGTTCGGACCGTTGTCGACGTTCTGGAAAGTACCGATCGGGGAGACACGAATACCAATGCGGTCTGCGCTCCACTCATTACAAACAGCATCCACCACTTCAAGCACCAGACGCGCGCGGTTTTCAACGCTGCCGCCGTACTGGTCGGTACGCTGGTTGGAAGACGGGGACAGGAACTGATGCAGCAGGTAACCGTGCGCAGAGTGCAGCTCAACCAGGTCGAAGCCCGCTTCACGGGCGTTGGCGACGGCCTGACGGAAATCATTCACGATACCCGGGATCTCGTCCAGCTCCAGCGCGCGTGGCGTGGTGGTGTCGACGCGGATCGCATTACCGTTTTCATCGCGCAGGGAAGTGCGGGTATTGGCGTTCAGGGCAGAGGCAGAAACCGGCGCCAGACCGCCAGGCTGGATGCTGCTGTGTGAGATACGACCGGTGTGCCACAGCTGAACCGCAATACGGCCATCTTCAGCATGCACGCCTGCGGTGATTTTTTTCCACGCGGCGATCTGTTCCGGGCTGTGCAGACCCGGTGCACCGGCGTAGCCTTTTGCCTGGGCAGAAATCTGCGTGGCTTCGGAGATAATCAGGCCCGCGCTGGCGCGCTGGCGGTAATACTCACCCATCAATGGCGTTGGGATATCGCCCGGCTCGATGCTGCGCAGACGGGTAAGTGGGGCCATAAACACGCGGTTTGGGGCAGTAACGGCACCCACTTTCAGTGGGGTAAACAGCTTTTCAGCGGACATAACGGCTCCTGAGTAGACCAGTCGACTAGTAAAAGGGTAAATAAAAACGCCGGCTACACGCCAGGCGCGGTAATACAGTTTTTCACATGCGCCAGCGCGCTTTCGAGCGGCACGGCGCTGCGAGACATTTTTGCTTGCAGGTTGGCGCCTAACCAGAGGGAATAGAGCACCTGTGCCTGCGTGAGCGGATCGCCGGAGAAGGAGAGCGTTTTTTCATTGCGCCCGCTCTCCAGCGCCTGAGCCAGCAGGGCAATAACGCCGCTGGCCCCTTTATCCATTGCGGTGCGCATATCTTCGGAGAGATCGCACACTTCGGCAGACAGTTTTACCGTCAGGCAGCCGCTGATGATGCCCTGCTGACAGAACTGCGTCAGCGTTTCCTGATAGTAGTTCAGAACACGATCCCGGTAGTCACCTTCACCGCTGGCGAAGTGGGTTGCCAGGCGCTGATGGTAGCTGGCGTAGTGCCGCTCCAGCATGGCAACGCCAAACGCCTCTTTGGATCGAAAATAGTGATAAAACGATCCCTTAGGTACTTCAGCGGTTTTTAACAATTCGCTCAGCCCCATACCGGTAAACCCGCGATGCATGCAAAGGCGCTCGCCGGTAGCCAGCAAATGTTCTCGTGTATCGTGTTCAGTGTGTCTGCTCATGCCCTTACTCTAATAGACCGTTCGGTCTAATGCAAGCCCGCTTAGCGACGACATTGCGACAGAATATCCAGCTGCGGTTGATAAACCGCTGATTTCACGTCCATCATGCCCAGAACGGTGGCGAATAAATTGTCCTGTGAAACCGCCTCTTTTGCGGCATGGTCACGCAGGCAATCCGTGTTTACGCCGAAGTTTTTCGCATAATCCGGGGAGAGCCAGAACATAAACGGAATATGCGTTTGCTGCTCCGGGGCCAGCATATACGGCGTACCGTGCAGGTAAATTCCGCTTTCGCCCAGCGATTCACCGTGATCGGAGAGGTAAATGAGCGCCGTGTTCATGTTGGCCTGCCGGGCTTTTAGCGCGTCGATGGTTCGGCTGACCACGCTGTCGGTATACAAAATCGAGTTGTCATAGGTATTGATCAGCGACTGATGATCGCAATCCTGAATTTCATTGGTATCGCAGGTTGGGGTGAACTTGCGAAAGCTGTCCGGATAACGGTTGTAGTAGGCCGGACCGTGGCTGCCCATCAGGTGGATCACCAGTACCGTATCCTGCTTTATTCCATCCAGTACGTTGTCCAGACGGTAGAGGTTGACGTCGTCGATACAGGATTTGTCCTTACAGAACTGATCCAGTTTCCACTGGGTCATGTCCGTGTGCGGCACGCGGTCGCAGGCGCCTTTACACCCGCCGTCGTTGTCGCGCCACAGCAGGTTGAAACCGGCATGGTTAAGTACATCGAGCAGACCTTCCTGGTGATGGGCGAGGTCCGCGTCATATTTTTTCCGCGTCATGCCGGAGAACATGCAGGGGACGGAAACGGCGGTTTCCGTGCCACAGGAGGAGGCCTGGGGGAAGTTGATGACATCCTGCTTTTTCAGCTCGGGGTTGGTTTCACGCGGGTAACCATTTAACGAGTAGTTTGCGGCGCGGGAGGCTTCGCCCACCACCACAATCAGCACGGTTTTCTTGCGTTGGCTGGAAATCAGCGCGCCTTTATGAGCATCCTCGCCAATGCGGACCAGCGTCTGGTCGCCGGCAAACCAGCGCATTTTGCTGTATTTCACCACGGCGCTCACGTAATTCGCCGGGGTGACCATTTTGACGATGCTTTTGTTATTGCGGAACAGAGAAGCATAGTCTTTATAAAACACCGCCGCGACCAGGATGATCACCAGCAGCGCACCCAGCATAGCGGCGACACGCGTCAGGAGGGCATACCACCATTTTCCGGTGCGAATGCGCGTCAGGGCTAAAATAATCGATGGAACCAGACCCGCAACGACCAGCCACAGGATCATCTGCGGCGTCACCAGGGCAGTCGCTTCCTGGGAATTAGTTTCGAACACGTTCACAATCATGTTCTGATCGATAACCGTGCCATAGGTATACATAAACCAGGTTGCGGCGGCGCATCCCAGGGTCAGGACAATCATGAGCGGCTTGCGAACAAAGGGAATATTCAGCAGGCTGAAGACAATCACCCAGCCGCAGAACAGCACCAGCGGCACGCTGGCAGCAAACAGGAGATCGTGCAGATGCGCAGGCGCAATGATTGACCAGCTGCGCTGGATAAACAGTGCATTCAGTACGGTGAAGAAAAGTGCACAGCCCAGAGTAAATTTTATATCGTTACAGTGTAACTTTTTAGTGAACCACATGATGACCAGACCATTCGTTATATCAATGCGGCGAGTATAAGAAGGGAAGATTAGCGAAACCTTAATGCTCTGTTTGTGGCGGACATCCTTGCATGCAAGCCATTTAGGGTCTTCACTGTAGGGAATAATGACGTTCTGGAGGTAGGTGTGGCAGAGCAACTGGAGTTTTTCCCTGTCCAGAGCCCGTGCCGGGGTATTTGCCAGGTAGATGAACGAGGATACTGTCGTGGCTGCATGCGCACGCGCGATGAACGTTTTAACTGGCAAAATTTCAGCGACGCGCAAAAGCAGGAGGTCTTACGGCTCTGTCGACAGCGTCTGCTGCGTAAAATTCGTGCAAACAAAGCGGTTGAAAGCGAAGAACCTCAGCAACCTTCACTGTTTTAGCAGGGTAATTGCGTATACTGGTGACATGACTTCCTTGAGGAAAATGTTATGGTTCAGCGTATTACCCTTGCCCCGCAGGGCCCGGAGTTCTCCCGATTTGTTATGGGCTACTGGCGTCTTATGGACTGGAATATGTCTCCGGTCCAGCTGGCGGACTTTATAGAAGAGCATCTCAATCTCGGGATCACCACCGTCGATCACGCTGATATTTATGGCGGCTATCAGTGCGAGGCTGCCTTTGGCGAAGCGCTGAAGCGTGCGCCGGCGCTGCGTGAACGTATGGAGATTGTGACCAAATGCGGTATTGCCACCACAGCAAAACCGGAGCATGCGCTTGGGCATTACATCACTGACAGCGCGCATATCGTTAAAAGCGCCGAGCAGTCACTGATTAACCTGGCCACCGATCGTATCGACCTGCTGCTGATCCACCGACCCGATCCGTTGATGGATGCGGATGAGGTCGCGGAAGCCTTCCTGACGCTTCACCAGAGCGGCAAAGTGCGCCATTTTGGCGTGTCTAACTTCACCCCGGCACAGTTTGCGCTATTGCAGTCTCGCCTGCCGTTTACGCTGGCGACGAATCAGGTGGAGATCTCGCCTGTTCATCAGCCGCTGCTGCTGGATGGCACGCTCGACCAACTGCAACAGCTGCGCATCCGTCCAATGGCATGGTCCTGTCTGGGAGGCGGCCGCCTGTTTAACGATGAGGCATTCCAGCCGCTGCGTAACGAGCTTGAAACGGTGGCGCGCGAACTGAATGCGGAGAGTATCGAGCAGGTGGTTTACGCCTGGATCCTGCGCCTGCCGTCTAAACCGCTGCCAATTATTGGCTCCGGCAAAATTGAGCGCGTCCGCGCTGCGCTTGTGGCTGAGGAGCTGGATATGACGCGTCAGCAGTGGTTCCGCATCCGCAAGGCGGCGCTGGGCTACGACGTACCCTGAGCACGCCTGAACCTGACTTTCCGGTGAAATCTGCGCCGCTGGTATAGACTTAAGGTGCAAAAAATAACCCGTGGAGGTCTTATGAAGCGTTTTGCTCTGGCAATGGTCACGCTGGTTGTTTGCGCAGGTGCGCATGCAGCCAGCGAGGACGTTGAAATGAATCTCGTCACTTCTCAGGGGGTAGGCCAGTCCATCGGGACGGTGAAAATCACCGAAACCGATAAAGGGCTGGAATTTGCTCCCGATCTCAAGGCTCTTCCACCCGGCGAACATGGTTTTCACGTTCATGCCAAAGGCAGCTGTCAACCCGCGATGAAAGAGGGGAAACCAACAGCTGCGGAAGCCGCAGGGGGGCATCTCGACCCGCACAACTCCGGTAAGCATGAAGGCCCGGAAGGGATGGGGCACCTCGGCGATTTGCCGGTGCTGGTGGTAAATAACGATGGTAAAGCCACCGATCCGGTTGTGGCGCCACGACTCAAAAAGCTTGACGAGGTCAAAGGCAAGGCGCTGATGGTCCACGTGGGCGGCGATAACATGTCCGATCAGCCTAAACCGCTTGGCGGCGGCGGGGCGCGCTATGCCTGCGGGGTGATCTGATCGCCAATCGTTCCGGGTGGCGGCGCCTGTTCAAGCTGTGACAGGGAGCAGTGCAGCCGCCAGATAATGGACGCCAGATCGCGGGCCGCAGGCTGATGATGGTGCGCCAGCGCGTCGCAAATACGCTGAAGCTCGGCGAGCGTGACGCTCAGGGGGCGCTGCTGCACCCCGCGCTCGCTCATCACATCTCGGAGCATGGAAATACAGTTATCACGGACCTGCGACAGCGGATCGGAACGCGTCTCCCAGGCGCGCAGTTGCCACACCACGTGCGAACAGTTTAACAGCACCACGCCCCAGCGCAGCAGCCAGCGACGGGAGAGTGAATCCTGGCTGTTGTTCAGCTGGCTGACATGATGGTAAACCAGCGATTCATACTCGCTTTCGCGCAGATGCGGCCTGCGGCTCAGCTGATCGACAAAACCCCTGCGCAACTCCCGAATATGCCTGCGGCTTTTACGCGCGTCCGAGCCCGGGCGTAGCACAGCGAAAGCCAGCCACGCCAGCCCCACGCCGAGGATCTTCGCCAGGTTGTCGTTGAGAAAATCAGCGTAATCGTAAACCGGTGGATTCGTTACAGAGATAAATGAGCCCATAAAAACAATCAACTGACCCCACAGACCGGCCAGTTTAGGCATTTGCAGTTTGAGCAACTGCATGGTGGTTAATAGCGGGAAGAGAAACAGCAGAAATTGCCAGAGGTCGGTTATCTGCACCATCAAACCAAATTTCACCACGAAGCTGAATAGCGACAGCAGTACCAGCGTACGCAGCAGAAGCGTCAGGGAATTAAAGGGGGAAGCGGCGACGGAATAGAGCACGCAGCTGATTGCCGCAAGCGTCAGGGCCGCACTGCCCGCATCCCATTGGGTGGTGATGGCCCATGCGCCCACGGCCGTCAACGCACAAAACGTACGAAAACCGCTCCACAGCGCCTCCATTGCGTCGGTATGGCGCGCCAGAGCAGGACTACCGGGAACGGAAAATTCGGTGACGGGCGTGGCATTCTCGACGGCTTTTAACCAGCGGCTGCTGCGCAGATACAGGCGGCAGAAATAGTTCAGACGCTGCCAGAAGGCACGGTGCCTGTAGTCATATTCATCCGTTGGGGCGAGCGGCGCGATAATGCGGGCCACGGTATAGATATCGGCATCCGGACGCGCAAGAGCGGCGAGCAGCGCCTCGATAATCTTCCGGGTATGGGCTGGCGGTGCAGGCCAGTTCAGCAACATCCGGCGAAGGCTTGAGATCGCGCTCGTCATCCGCAATTGCTGGTGCAGTAAATAGTTCAGAAGCGTGTTCTGGCGACGAAAACGGTAGTGGCTCCAGAAAGCCTGGATGCGCAACAGGTTCATGGTCAGGATCTGGCCGATGACCTTTTCGTGCGCGAGGCGGATGTCATCGCTGCTGTCAGGCTGCCAGAGCAGGCTGGCATGTTCCAGCAAACGTGCGTGCATCGTTTTAAGGGCGGTGATAAGCGTAGTGCCATCTGAGGTACTGGGCAGGATCATCATCATGACGCCCCCGCACAGAATGCCGACCATCACTTCACACACGCGTGCCTGGGCGATATCCCACAGCTCGGTGGTGTCCAGCACGTTGACGACCGGAAAGGCGATAATGGCCGCGGTGTAACCCGCCAGCTGAAACGCATAGGCAACGTTATTGGTAAAATGGGCGCAGGCCCAGGTACACAGCCCCAGCCATGCCGACATGCTTAACAGAAAGAGCCAGGGATCGTTCAGGGTATGGCCGGCAAGAAGCAGTGCGGCGGTTGCCCCCAGCAGGCTACCCGCCACGCGCCCGAGGCTTTTACTGATAACGCCCCCGACGGTAGGGAAGCTGACGACCGCCGCAGAGGTCATCGCCCAGTAAGGCTCATCCAGATTCAGATAATAGGCAACCGTAAGCGCAAGGCACATGGCGATGCCGTTGCGCAGCGCGTAACGCCACTGCGGCCGTGTCGCTTTTATCCACGGCGTATTGCGCCAGGAGAAAGCCCCCAGGTTCATCATCGCGATCCGATGGCGACGGTGCAGGTTGTGCCAGAGACCAGGGTAATGTCTTTCGGCAGTTGATCAAACTCGACGCGAACCGGCACCCGCTGAGCCAGGCGCACCCACGGGACGTTGGGTTTGATGTCAGGCACCAGGCCAGAATCGGTTTCCACGCTCTGATCGTATATTGCCCGACCTATGCTGCTAACGTGACCCTGTAACGTTTCTGCGCCGCTGTAAAGCGTGATCCGGGCAGGCGCACCCTCGCGGATATGGCGCAGCTTGGTCTCTTCAAAATAACCTACAACATAGAAAGAGTGGCTATCGACCAGGGCGAAGACCGGCTGGCCTGTGGTGGCGTAATCACCCACACGGGTAGACAGGCTCGTGATCCATCCATCCACCGGGGCTTTGACCATGGTCTGGGTCAGTTGCCACTCGGCCTGTTTCAGCGTTGCCTCTGCAACCTTCAGGCTGGCCTGCATGGCTTTTACATTGATATTGGCGGTATCGAGATCCTCCGCAGAGATGTAATTTCTCGACAGATGGCGGCGGCGTTCGGCTTCGTTATTGGCTTTTGCCAGATCTGATTGAGCTTTTGCGAGCTGCGCCTGGGCATTAAGCACCGCAATGTGGAAAGGGGTCTCATCGATGCGAAATAACACATCGCCCGCATGAACGTACTGGTTGTCCTTCACCAGCAGCGCGCTGATACTGCCGGACACCTGTGGCGTGATGCTGACCTGTTCCGCGCGGATCTTGCCGTCACGCGTCCAGGGCGACTGCATATAATAATTCCAGAGCCACCAGCCGGCCATCACCGCCAGCGCTAAAACGAAAAGAGTGGAAAAATATTTTAACGTTTTCAATGCTATTCTCACCACACGGTTAACACGGCAAGGCCAAGACAGACGGAGAGGGTAAACAGGGAGAGATCCATTAACATCGGGTGCCAGATTTCACCAGAATACATCCAGTCGCGCAGCAGACGATGCGCAATGAGCCAGATTACAAAACCGACCATTACGGCTTTAAACAGTGGCGGAAAGTAGACCGATGCGCCAACAATCAAATCCTGGAGGGGCAACCCTGCGGAGAAGGAAAACAACGTCACAAGCAGCGATCCTTTGCGGTGGAATGAGGGCCACATTGGCAGATTTCAATGCGATGGCGCATTACCATTCAGTGTAAATCATCCTTTAAGGAATGATGAATACCGTGATTGCATTTGTTTTGGCAATACAAATACTGCAAACTATTCTAAAATCACTATAATCACTTAGCAAGCTAATTATAAGGAGATGAAATTGGAATCGCCATTAGGTTCTGATCTGGCAAGGTTGGTACGCATCTGGCGTGCTCTGATTGACCATCGCCTGAAACCTCTGGAACTTACGCAGACGCACTGGGTTACGCTGCATAACATTCATCAGCTCCCGCCCGATCAGTCACAGATCCAACTGGCAAAAGCGATTGGAATTGAGCAGCCGTCTCTGGTGCGTACCCTTGACCAGCTGGAAGAGAAGGGACTCATCTCCCGACAAACCTGCGCCAGCGACCGTCGCGCCAAGCGGATCAAATTGACGGAAAAAGCGGCCCCGATTATCACTGAGATGGAAACCGTCATCAGTAAAACGCGAGGGGAGATCCTGGCCGGTATTTCCCCCGCTGAGCTGGAAATGCTGATCGGACTCATCGCCCGTCTTGAGCAAAACATCCACGATTTACAGTCGCGCGACTGACGTTGTTTACAGGCCTTGCTCGTGCAAGGCCTCTGTCATGTTCTGAACACCACCACCCGGTTGCGGCCCGTCTCTTTTGCCTCGTACATGGCTTTATCCGCGCTTTCCACACAGGTTTCAGCGCTGGTCTCCGGCGAGGTGGCGGTGAATACCCCCATACTGATAGTTATCGGTTCCGGGAGATAACCGCCGCTGCTAACGTTGTCGAAACCGCTCAATTTGAGACGTATGCGTTCGGCAACCTGTTGCGCAAGATCGGAAGGGGTATTTGTCAGCATGAGCACAAATTCTTCGCCGCCGATCCGCGCTGCGATATCCTGCGGTCGCACTGAATCGGTCAACAGGTTTGAGACAAACTGTAAAACCTTATCCCCCTGCAAATGGCCGTAGCAGTCGTTAATGCGTTTGAAACGGTCAAGATCGCTCACGATCACCGATACCGGGTGCGCCAGGGTTGCTGTACTCAGCGCGTGGTTTAATGAATCATAGAAATAGCTACGATTATACAGACGGGTGAGGGGATCGCGGATCGAGTTTTGATAAGACTCCTGATATTTTACATGCGAGTCACGATACAAATTAAATACATCGGAAAGTAAGATGAAGATAATGATTAATGTAGCGACAGTTTCGAATAACCGTGCCCGGTACCATGAAATATCTTCAGCGTGTCCGCCTAACAATAGCATGAGCAGGGTGACGATATAACAGACGCATAAAAAATTGCCGCCGACCCAAAACAAATTCCTCACGCGGGTAATGGCCATCAGGGTGATTAACGTTACTACCCACAGGACGATCAAAATGATATTAATCGCCTGGCTCCAGAGAACCATAAACTGTCGGGTTTCATTGTCTACCAGGTCCAGTGTGAGCAGGGTTGAATGGCTGGAATAGAACAATGCCAGCCCAAGCATACTGCCCGTAAAGAGCGAGGCGCCGACAACGATACCGATGTGGGTGCTTCGTGAGAGAGCGGACGTACGCAGGGTATACAGCAATGCCGAGATGATTATCAGCACCGCCATTAAAAAGTGGCGGAACATATAGAAAATCATGGCGTCATTATAGTTCGCCACGTTGAACTGATAGAGATCAAGCCAGGCCGGGAAGCTGGACAGAGTCCCCACCATCAATAACGCTGAGCCGGCAAAGGCCAGGGCAATGGGAACAAGATATAATCGCCTTCTGTCGCACCAGTATTTCATTGCCATAAAACAGGCAATAAACAGATGAAACACCAGAAGAAATATCGTCAGCGTAGGGAAAAACAAAGGTGAAAACGAAGGAACCCATTCAACAAGTTTTATAAAAAAAGCTTGTAATACGGCAATGATAACAATGCATCCAAGCGCGAAGGCCACAAAGCGGTTCTTTACAAATCGACAGATCGCAAGCATAGAGAATTTAAAAATTAAAAAAGAAAAGAGATTGCGAAGAGTCTAAGTGAGGGAAATAAAAAATACTTTGCGCACGGACAAGAACAGATGAAATGAATAATTCACCGTGTGAATGTATTGTGCAAATATATTGTTGGAAACGATGATTTTGTTAAATGGATGCGGTCTGAACAGACCACATCCATCAGGATATTAGCGCGGGGAGACGGTAACCTGGCTGCCGTTGCTTGCCAGTACAACACGCTGGCCAGCAGAGAAGCGGGTGTTACCCTGTTTCTGCACAACCATAATGGTGCTGCCATCGTCTTTACGGATTTCCAGCTCAACGCCCTGAGTTTTGTTCATCGCGCCCTGAACGCCCTGACCCGCTACGCCGCCTGCAACTGCGCCCGCTGCGGTAGCCAGAGAACGTCCGGTGCCGCCGCCAATGGTATTACCCAGGAAACCACCCAGCACAGCACCACCGATTGCGCCCACCACGTTCGTGTCATCGCCACCCTGAATCTGAACAGGACGGGCATTAACGATAGTACCGTATGTCACGTTCTGTACCTGTTTAGCTTCAGAAGCACTATATACGTCGCCGGAGAGTGAACTGTCATTCACACAACCCGCCAGTGTTAAACCAATCAGCGAAACGCCCAGTACACGTAAAATCATTTGACTCTCCTGTTCACCAAAAAACGCCCGGTTGGGGCATCCGTTATGGCTAAATTATATGGCATTCCTGACCACAGTTCATATCTTTGCATGCCGAATAGATAAATTTTACTTCAGCAGGGTGATGTAGCCCCCTGAAACACCGGACAGTAGCTGTATCTCCAGATAAGAGATAGGCTTGAATATATGTCTAACACTAACGCCAATTTTGAGATGACCGGGATCCTGTTAGGGCAAGAAGTCCGTAAACGTAAAACTCCTCAGGAGAAGATCGCCATTATCCAGCAGACGATGGAGCCGGGTATGAATGTCTCCCATGTCGCCCGCCTGCATGGTATCCAGCCCAGCCTGCTGTTTAAGTGGAAGAAGCAATATCAGGAAGGCAGCCTCACCGCCGTTGCGGCTGGAGAGGAAGTCGTTCCTGCTTCTGAGCTTACTGCTGCTCTGAAGCAGGTCCGGGAGCTTCAGCGCCTTCTGGGCAAGAAAACGATGGAAGTTGAGATCCTGAAAGAAGCCGTGGAGTACGGTCAGTCGCGAAAATGGATAGCGCACGCGCCCTTGTTGCCAAAGGACGGGGAATAGCCATGGTCAGCCGGACCATGGGCGTGTCGCGTGCGCAACTGTCACTGCGGATTAACCGTTCTGCCGACTGGCAGGACAGGCGCTGTAACCGGCGTAATGAAGAAGCAGACGCAGAAATACTGTCGGCTATCCTCAACATTATCAGCGATATGCCGAGTTATGGTTATCGACGCGTGTGGGGCATCCTGCGCAAGCAACGTCGCACAGAGGGACAGCCACCTGTGAATGCCAAACGGCTTTACAGGATAATGAGCGAGCATAACCTGTTGTTGTTGCATCACAAACCAGAGCGACCGAAGCGTGAACATAAGGGCAAGATAGCGGTGGCAGAAAGCGATATGCGCTGGTGTTCAGATGGCTTCGAGTTCGGCTGCGACAACGGCGAAAAACTGCGGGTAACGTTCGCGCTGGACTGCTGCGACCGTGAGGCCATAGACTGGGCAGCAAGCACGGGAGGCTATGACAGTTCGACCGTGCAGGATGTGATGCTGAGGTCGGTGGAAAAGCGCTTCGGCGACAGGTTGCCCGACACAGCGGTGCAGTGGCTGACGGATAACGGTTCAGCGTATACCGCGTATGAAACGCGGAGGTTCGCGAGAGAGCTGAATCTGGAGCCCTGCACAACAGCGGTGAGCAGCCCGCAGAGTAATGGCATGGCCGAACGGTTCGTGAAAACGATGAAAGAAGACTATATCGCGTTCATGCCAAAACCGGATGTGAGAACAGCACTGCGAAACCTTGCAGTAGCGTTCACGCATTACAATGAAAACCACCCGCACAGCGCGCTGGGATATCACTCCCCGAGGGAATACCGGCGGCAGCGGACATCGTTAACTTAAGATACAAAAGCTGTTCGGAGATGGAGGGTCAAGATCATTTTACTTCAGCAGGGCTTAACGGGACATAAACAAAAACCGTCTGTGCTACAGGTCTGAGATTGTTAAAAAATATTATCACCGCATAGCAAAGCCGCGTTATTTATGATGGAGTGTTTGCACTTAGCCCATGTAACGTAAGGAAAGCGCATGAAATCGGGTCGCTATATCGGTGTGATGTCTGGTACCAGTCTTGACGGTGTGGATGTCGTTCTGGCCGCCATTGATGAAAACATGGTGGCGCAGCAGGCAAGCCTGACCTGGCCTATTCCTGTCTCGTTAAAAGAAGAGATCCTGAACATCTGCCAGGGACAACAGCTGACGCTTTCCCAACTGGGCCAACTGGATGTGCGTCTGGGGGCGCTGTTTGCTGAGGCGGTACTGGCCCTGATGCAGCAGGAAAGACTCCACCCGCAGGATATCGTGGCAATAGGTTGCCATGGGCAGACCGTCTGGCATGAACCTGTCGGCGAGGCGCCGCACACGATGCAAATTGGCGATAACAACCAGATTGTGGCAAAAACCGGCGTGACGGTGGTGGGTGATTTCCGTCGTCGCGATATGGCCCTCGGCGGGCAGGGGGCGCCGCTGGTTCCGGCATTTCATCAGGCGCTGCTGGCGCACCCGGTAGAGCGCAGGATGGTCCTGAACATCGGCGGGATCGCCAACCTGTCGATGCTTATTCCCGGGCAGCCCGTGCGGGGGTACGATACCGGACCCGGTAATATGCTGATGGATGCCTGGATCTGGCGTCAGAGCGGCAAAGCCTACGACAAAGACGCGCAGTGGGCCAGCCAGGGGAAAGTGATCCTTCCCTTGCTGCAAACCCTGTTAAGCGATCCTTTCTTTGCTCTGCCCGCGCCGAAAAGCACGGGGCGGGAATATTTCAACTACGGCTGGCTTGAACGTCAGCTGGCGCGCTTCCCCGGCCTTGCGCCTCAGGATGTGCAGGCTACGCTGACGGAGCTCACCGCGGTATCGATTTCTGAACAGGTGTTGCTGAGCGGCGGATGTGAGCGCTTGCTGGTATGCGGAGGCGGAAGCCGCAACCCGCTGGTGATGGCACGCCTCGCCGCCTTGCTGCCAGGCACCGAAGTCACGACCACTGATGAAGCCGGGATCAGCGGAGACGATATGGAAGCGCTGGCCTTCGCCTGGCTTGCCTGGCGTACGGTTGCCGGTCTGCCGGGGAATTTACCCTCCGTAACCGGTGCGCGGGAGGCGAGCGTCCTTGGGGCCATTTTCCCCGCAAACCCGCGCCATAATCAGAGTTAACTGAAATTCAGCGGGAGGCGTAACCCGTAAAATAGGGAAAAACAGGAGGGCGGTTAGGCCCTCCAGGACCAGGATAGTCTTCGGAATCTGCCCATGAAAAAACTTCTTCTCATTGCTGTACCTTTTCTTATGACCGGATGCAGCGTCTATAACCAGTTCGTTGAGCGTATGCAAACCGATACGCTGGAATATCGTTGTGATGAAAAACCGCTGACGGTGAAGCTGAACAACCCGCATCAGGAAGCCAGCTTTGTTTATGACAATAAGTTGTTAACGCTGAAGCAGGGAATGTCGGCCTCCGGTGCGCGCTACTCAGACGGGATCTACGTCTTCTGGTCGAAAGGCGACAGCGCCACCGTCTACAAGCGTGACCGCATTGTGCTGAACAATTGTCAGCTTGAAAATCCGAAGCGTTGAGATTTTTGAAGGGGGCGCGCACAATAGCGCCACCCAATCTCACTTTCAGCTAACGCCATGTCAGATAACGACGAACTACAGCAAATTGCGCATCTGCGCCGTGAATACACCAAAGGCGGTCTGCGCCGCCAGGATCTTCCCGCCGAACCGCTGGTGCTTTTTGAACGCTGGCTGAAGCAGGCCTGCGAAGCGAAACTGGCTGACCCGACGGCAATGGTCGTTGCCACGGTTGATGAAAATGGTCAGCCGTATCAACGCATCGTTCTTCTCAAGCATTATGACGAGAAAGGGCTGGTGTTCTACACCAATCTTGGCAGTCGTAAAGCGCATCACCTTGAAAATAATCCGCGTATTAGCCTGCTCTTCCCGTGGCATATGCTGGAGCGCCAGGTGATGGTCACCGGCAAGGCGGAGCGCCTCTCTACGCTCGAAGTGGTAAAATATTTCCACAGTCGCCCGCGCGACAGTCAGATCGGCGCCTGGGTCTCTAAACAGTCCAGCCGAATCTCAGCCCGCGGTGTGCTGGAAAGTAAATTCCTCGAACTCAAACAGAAGTTTCAGCAGGGTGAAGTACCGCTGCCGAGTTTCTGGGGCGGGTTCCGCATCCCCATTGAGCAGATGGAATTCTGGCAGGGCGGTGAACACCGCCTGCACGACCGCTTTTTATACCAGCGCGACAACGGTGGCTGGAAAATCGACAGACTGGCCCCGTAATCCCCAAAATTTGTTGATTTAAGCGCTAGCGCACACCGCGCTGGCGCTTTATTCTATGGTCCTTTCGCATCAGGCGAAAAGTCGTGTACCGGCAAAGGTGCAGTCGTTTATACATGGAGAATTTGATGGCAAGCAGTAACTTGATTAAACAATTGCAAGAGCGGGGCCTCGTGGCCCAGGTGACGGACGAGGAAGCGTTAGCAGAGCGACTGGCGCAAGGCCCGATCGCGCTCTATTGCGGCTTCGATCCCACCGCTGACAGCTTGCATTTGGGGCATCTTGTTCCATTGTTATGCCTGAAACGCTTCCAGATGGCCGGCCATAAGCCTGTCGCACTGGTTGGCGGCGCGACCGGTCTGATTGGCGACCCAAGTTTCAAAGCCGCTGAGCGTAAGCTGAACACCGAAGACACCGTGCAGGAGTGGGTGGATAAGATCCGTAAACAGGTTGCACCGTTCCTGGATTTCGACTGCGGTGACAACTCTGCGATTGCGGCGAACAACTACGACTGGTTTGGTGGCATGAACGTGCTGACGTTCCTGCGTGACATCGGCAAACACTTCTCTGTTAACCAGATGATTAACAAAGAAGCAGTAAAGCAGCGTCTTAACCGTGACGATCAGGGTATCTCTTTCACGGAGTTCTCCTATAACCTGTTGCAGGGGTATGACTTCGCCTGCCTGAACAAACTGCACGGCGTCTCTCTGCAAATTGGCGGTTCCGACCAGTGGGGTAACATCACCTCCGGTATCGATCTGACCCGTCGCCTCCACCAGAATCAGGTGTTTGGTCTGACCGTGCCGTTGATCACCAAAGCCGACGGTACCAAGTTCGGTAAGACCGAAGGCGGCGCGGTATGGCTGGATCCGAAGAAAACCAGCCCGTACAAGTTCTACCAGTTCTGGATCAACACGGCGGATGCCGACGTTTATCGCTTCCTGAAGTTCTTCACCTTTATGGATATCGAAGAAATCAATGCGCTGGAAGAAGAAGACAAGAACAGCGGTAAAGCACCACGCGCCCAGTACGTGCTGGCGGACGAAGTGACTAAACTGGTTCACGGCGAAGAAGGTCTGGCGGCGGCGAAGCGCATTACGGCTAGCCTGTTCAACGGAACCCTGAGCGATTTAAGCGAAGCGGATTTCGAACAGCTGGCGCAGGATGGCGTGCCGATGGTTGAGATGGAAAAAGGCGCCGATCTGATGCAGGCGCTGGTGGACTCCGAGCTCCAGCCGTCTCGCGGTCAGGCGCGTAAAACCATCGCCTCTAACGCGATCACCATTAATGGCGAAAAACAGGCCGATCCGGAATACACCTTTACCGAGAACGACCGTCTCTATGGTCGCTACACGCTGCTGCGTCGCGGTAAGAAAAATTACTGCCTGGTCTGCTGGAAGTAATTAAAAGTATGCAGGGGCGTGGGAAACCACGCCCCTTTTGTTTTGACAGGGTTTGGTAAGTACAACATGAAGAACATCCTCGCCATTCAGTCCCACGTTGTGTTTGGACATGCTGGCAACAGCGCTGCGGAATTCCCGATGCGCCGCCTCGGCGTTAACGTCTGGCCCCTCAATACCGTCCAGTTCTCGAATCACACCCAGTACGGTAAATGGACCGGCTGCGTAATGCCGCCGTCGCATCTGACGGAAATCGTTCAGGGGATTGCGGATATCGACCAGCTTAAACGCTGCGATGCCGTACTGAGCGGCTATCTGGGTTCGGCGGAGCAGGGGGAACATATCCTCGGCATTGTGCGCCAGGTGAAAGCGGCAAACCCCGCGGCGAAATATTTCTGCGATCCGGTGATGGGACATCCGGAAAAAGGCTGCATCGTAGCGCCGGGCGTTGCGGAGTTTCATGTCCGTCATGCATTGCCCGCCAGCGATATTATTGCCCCCAACCTGATTGAACTTGAGATCCTGTGCGAGCATCCGGTCAACAGCGTAGAAGAGGCTGTAAGCGCCTCTCGTGAGCTGATCGCCTAGGGGCCAGAGATTGTGCTGGTTAAGCACCTGGCACGCGCAGGGTTGAGCCAGGACCGTTTTGAAATGCTGCTGGTGACGAAGGATGAAGCCTGGCATATCAGTCGACCGCTGGTGGATTTCGGTGCACGTCAGCCTGTCGGGGTCGGGGATGTGACCAGCGGTTTGCTGCTGGTGAAGCTATTGCAGGGCGCGAGCCTGCGCGATGCGCTGGAGCACGTCACCGCAGCCGTTTATGAAATCATGATTGCGACGAAGACGATGCAGGAATATGAGCTCCAGGTCGTCGCGGCGCAGGATCGCATCGCGAAGCCGGAGCACTATTTTAGCGCAACGCAGCTTTAGAAAACGCCCGGCGCCGCTGCGCTTGCACGGGCCTACGGAATTTATAGGCCGGGTAAGCGTCAGCGCCACCCGGCAATCCAGGCCGCTCGGTTAATTCAACCCTTCCGCTTTCAGCGCCGCTGCCACCGCAGGACGCTCCGCCACGCGCGTCATATACGATGCGACATGGTCTAATCCTTCCATGTTCAGCTTAACCGCGCGCGCCCAGCGCAGAACGGTAAACAGATAGGCATCGGCGATGGTGAAACGCGAGCCACAGATCCACTGGTCGTCTTTCAGCGCGTCGTTAACGTACTGCAACTTTTTCTCCAGCAGCGCGCGCACGGTAGGTTTGTACTCTTCCGGCGTGTCCGGGCGGAACAGGGGCGTAAAGCCTTTGTGCAGTTCGGTGGCAATATAGTTCAGCCACTCCAGCGTTTTATAACGCGCAATGCTGCCGGTGGGGGCAAGGAGCTGACGATCCGGTACGTTGTCCGCCAGGAATTGCATAATCGCCACCCCTTCGGTCAGCAGGGTGCCATCATCCAGCAGCAGGGCCGGAACCTGGCCTTTTGGGTTAATCGCAAAAAAGTCATCCCCGTTTTCCAGACGCTTTTTCATCAGGTCAACGCCGTCCAGCGTGAAATCTTTACCGCTCTCGCGAAGCGTAATATGGGAAGCAAGAGAGCAGGCGCCCGGTTTATAGAACAGTTTCATCGGTAACTCCTTTTTGCTGAGGTTCCAGCTATGTTAGTGCGCGTTCGGATAAAAAAAAAGCCGCTAATCAATTAGCGGCTTCTGTTCAGTCGTTTCCCGATGACATTACGCGTTCGCGGTTTTGATCGCTTTAGCGGATTTGTCGTCGTCCTGCGTCATACGATTCAGTTTAGGTGCGGTCAGCAGCATCAGCACGGCAATCACGGCGGTCGCGATACCAATTTGCATGAACACGGTGCCGTAGACATTCAGGGAAACCAGCGGGTCGGTAACGTTGTCTGGTACCGCCATCAGGTTCGCAATCTTACCTGCGATGATAGCCGCGCCAGCGGTGGTCAGGAACCAGCTACCCATGATGAAGCCCATCAGACGCTGAGGGACCAGCTGCGCAACCATCGCCAGGCCCAGACCGGAGATCATCAGTTCACCGATGGATTGCAGCGCATAGCTCAGGATCAGCCAGTTAACAGACACGATACCCGCGTCGGTCGCGAATTTCGTCCCCAGCGGCAGCACCAGGAACGCGCCAGAGCACAGCACCATACCGATAGCGAACTTGTGCGGCATAGGCAGACGGTCGCCCATCTTGTTATAGATAGCGGCCAGAATCGGGCTACCAATCATGATCCAGAACGGGTTCAGGGCCTGATATTGCTCCGGCTCGAACGCGATACCAAGGATGGAGTGCTCAACGTTGCGGATAGCGAAGAAGTTCAGAGACGTTGGCATCTGGCTGTACAGAACGAAGAAGATGATCGCTTCCAGCATCAGGATGAACGCCACAATCATCTTACGACGTGCCGCACCCTGCATCGCAAAGGCTTCTTTCGCGAAGATAAACACGATACCCAGCGCAACCACGCCCAGTACGGCACGTGCAACGCCCTGGTTGTGCAGCAGCCAGGTGGCGACAGCGGCAAGGATCACGATGCCGACGATGGTTGCCAGCAGTTTGCCCATGTGCACGGGTTCGAAGTCTGGTTTTGAACCATAGTCTTTAACCCAGCTACGGCAGAACAGGAAGTTCACAACGGTGATCAGCATACCCACGAAGCTCAGCGCAAACGCTACGCTCCAGCCGAATTTTGCGGCCAGCCATGGGGTTGCCAGCATAGAGAAGAAGGAACCGATGTTGATGGACATGTAGTACATGGTAAATGCACCGTCCAGACGTGGGTCATCTTTGCTGTAGCAGGTAGAGAGCAGGGAAGACGGGTTCGCCTTGAAGAGGCCGTTACCTACCGCGATGGTAGCCATGCCCATGTAAACCACACCTGCATCGTGCCCGGACCAGGCAACCAGCCCATAGCCAATCGCCAGAACAACGGCGCCCAGCATAATGACTCGTTTAGTACCGAGAACTTTATCGCCTAACCAGCCGCCGATAGCGACCAGGCCATACACCAGGGCGCTGAAGGAAGAGAACAGCGTGATGGAATCAGCTTCAGACATACCCAGCTGTTTAACCAGGTAAACCGCCATGATCCCTTGCAGGCCGTAGTAGCCAAAACGTTCCCATAATTCGATCGAGAAAATGAGATAGAACGCTTTAGGCTGTTTGAAAGCGTTAAGACTTACGCTCTCATCTGTTGGTTTATTGTTTGCAGTAGACACATATACCTCTTTTTTTACATCCCATATTAACGGGGGTGTTCATAGCGTGATGACCGTAGTCCATCCGCTTTATAGTTATATTGGGAGGGGAAACGGCGGGTAATGTTCACTATCCAGCCCCATCTGGCAATACGTTTGTAATAATCTGTTACATATAACTCTGGCGGTATAATCATCGGTTCATGCAAATGTTATACAGCGTTAAATCTCATCCGTTCAAAATTGATGGTTTTTTTCACTGTAAACGACCCTGTTCAACGGCTGTATGGCGATATGTTCTGCTATTTTGGGTGATTGGCAGTGATATAGCCCATATTCTGAAAAATGACTGGTCTTATGTGCGGTGTGGAATCGATGAAATCTTGTCTGACAAAGGGGGTGGGCGGGTTTTAACAACAAAAATCCAACATCAGGTTATCAGAGTGATCGCGATCACAGATGTATAGAAATTTTTGGTGATGAAAAAACTATTAACCTGTTTGAGTGTTAAATGACCGAAGAATCGACAATGCGTAAAGGAGAAAGAGAGGGCAATTTATGGTCAATCGGGAAGATATCAGAGCCCTTGTTAATTTTAAGGGCTTGAACAGGTAAGAAGTAAGGTGGTTTACGCTCAGGGATAGACTTTTTCTTTGTATTCGCAGAGATCTTCGATAATGCAGGAACCGCAGCGTGGCTTACGGGCAATACAGGTATACCGTCCGTGCAGGATCAGCCAGTGGTGGCAGTCCACCTTAAATTCCGCAGGGACCACTTTTAACAGCTTCTCTTCCACCTCTTCCACGTTTTTACCCGGCGCGAACCGGGTGCGGTTAGAGACGCGAAAGATATGGGTATCCACGGCGATGGTCGGCCAGCCAAACGCCGTGTTCAGCACCACATTTGCCGTTTTACGCCCGACGCCCGGCAACGCTTCCAGCGCAGCGCGGTCTTCCGGGACTTCGCCGCCGTGCTGCTCCAGCAGGATCCGGCAGGTCTTAATGACGTTTTCGGCCTTGCTGTTAAACAGGCCAATGGTCTTGATATAGGATTTCACACCTTCAACGCCCAGCTCCAGCATGGCCTGCGGCGTATTGGCGACAGGGTAGAGCAGGGCCGTGGCTTTGTTGACGCTCACGTCCGTCGCCTGTGCAGAGAGCAGCACCGCGATCAACAGTTCAAACGGCGAGTTAAAATTCAGCTCTGTCGTTGGATGAGGATTCTCATCGCGCAGGCGCGTCAGGATCGCAATGCGTTTCTCTTTATTCATACTGCTTTCTCGGGGATCCCTTCCTGTACGCTGCGCTCAGCGGCGCGGCGTTTACGTTTTTCATCAATCAGGTATTTTAACGCCAGCATCATCCCAAGGCCAATGAAGGCGCCAGGCGGCAGCATGGCCAGCAGGAACGGAGTGTCCGTATGGAACACCTCAATACGCAGCGACTTCGCCCAGCCGCCAAGCAGCGCGTCCGCACCGTCGAAGAGCGTACCGTTGCCCAAAATTTCACGCAGAGAGCCGAGGACGAACATGGCGGCAGTCGCGCCCATGCCGATGGAAAAACCATCCAGCGCGGATATGGCCGGATTGTTTTTCACCGCAAAGGCTTCAGCGCGGCCTACGACAATACAGTTAGTCACGATAAGCGGAATGAAAATCCCGAGCGACTGGTACAGGCCAAATGCGTAGGCGTTAATCAGCATTTGCACCACGCTGACCACCGACGCAATGATCATGACATAGATCGGAATACGGATTTCCGACGGCGTCCAGCGGCGCAAAACTGAAATGGAAAAGTTAGTCAGGGTCAGCACCAGCGTGGTCGCCAGCCCCAGCCCGAGCGCGTTGGTGGCGGTAGACGTCACCGCCAGCAGCGGACACAGCCCCAGCAGCTGTACCAGCGCGGAGTTGTTCTTCCAGAGACCCTGGACGATAACCTCTTTAACCTGGCTCATGGTCACTCCTCACAGGTGGAAAGATGATTGATCTGCGCGGGCAGCGTTTCGGCATACAGCCCGGCGCGCTTGACGGCGTTGACCACCGCGCGCGGGGTAATCGTGGCGCCCGTGAACTGGTCAAACTCGCCGCCATCTTTTTTCACCGCGAAAGCAGGATCGTCTTCGCCATGAATCATCTTTCCGGCGAAGTATAAGATCCAGTCGCTTAAGCGTGTTTCAATTTTGTCGCCAAGGCCCGGCGTTTCGTGATGTTCCGTCACGCGCGTGCCCAGCACGGTGCCGGAAAAATCGCTGCCAACCAGCAGCTGAATCGCACCGGAGTAACCGTCCGGCGCGGTGGCTTCCATGACGGCACCCACGGGATTATCGCCCTTGCGGGCAATATAAACGCGATGGGGTCCTTTACCGAGCTGCGGAGCCTGTACGACAAAGCAGCTTTTTTGCAGGTCATTATCGTAGAGGTCGGATGGGATCACCTGATCGAACAGCGCCTTTTGCTGCTTCATTGCCTGCTCTGCAATGGTAGTTTTCGTCAGTTCATTTACCAGCGCGGTCAGCCCGGTGAGGGCGGCAGCGAAGATCGCCAGCGTAACGCCGTGTTTTTGCATTGTTTTTAGCATGGCGTGACCCTTAGCGATGACCGTACACGCGTGGCCGCGTGTAGTAGTCGATGAGCGGAACGGTGATGTTAGCCAGCAGCACGGCAAATGCCACGCCGTCCGGATAACCGCCAAAGCTCCGAATAAGCCAGACCAGCAAGCCCGCCAGCGCGCCGAAAATCAGACGTCCTCGGTTGGTGGTAGACGCGGTGACCGGATCGGTCAGAATAAAGAATGCCCCGAGCATGGTCGCGCCGGAGAGCAGATGGAGCTGCGGGCTGGCCAGTGACTCAGGTGAGATGACCCAGCCGAGCGTCGAGCAGACGGCCAGCGTCACCAGGAAGCTCACCGGAATATGCCAGCGGATCGCCTTCTGTTGCAGCAGGAACGCGCCGCCCAACAAATAGGCCAGATTGACCCACTGCCAGCCAGCACCCGCCAGTACGCCGCTGTAAATAGACGATTTCATCACCTGCTCCACGCTGTGTCCGGCACGCAGGGAGGTTTTGAAGGTATCGAGCGGGGTGGCCTGGCTGATGCCGTCCACGCCCATGCGAAGCGCGTTCATATCTGCGCCCAGCGCGGTGTGGCCGGTAAAGATAACGTGCAGGGCATCCATAAAGCCGGGGACGGTGGCGGCGATCTCATGCGGCGGCAGCCAACTGGTCATCTGTACCGGGAAGGAGATCAGCAGTACCACGTAGCCAATCATCGCCGGGTTAAACGGGTTATGGCCCAGCCCGCCGTACAGCTGCTTGGCGATGATCACCGCAAACACCGTTCCCAATACCACCATCCACCACGGGGCGAACGGGGGAATGCTGATGGCCAGCAACAGGCCGGTCAACAGGGCGGAGTTATCGCTCAGGATGCGAGTCACTTCCATTTTGCGCAGCTTCAGGATCGCTGCTTCCGCTGCGACGGCACTGGCGCAACCCAGAACTAACTGGAAAAGCGTACCCCAGCCGAAAAACCAACACTGTACGGCAATACCTGGCAGCGCGGCCAGGCACACCAGCATCATAATACGCGATGTCTGGCGCTGGTTATGGGTATAAGGGGAACTTGCAATTCTGAAAACCATTTAATCCTCGTTAACGGCTTGCTGCGCGGCTTTCTTTGCCTGAACGCGCGCAATCGCGGCGGCGACTGCGGCTTTGCGTGGATCGTCGTTGGCGGCCGCAGGCCGTTCGTCCTCCTGTGCCGCTTTTCGTGCTTTGGCACGGGCGATGGCCGCTTCAACGGCGGCTTTACGCGGGTCGACAGGCGCTTCACTCTCTTCGGCAGGCTGAACCTGTGCCGCTTTTCGTGCTTTGGCACGGGCGATAGCGGCTTCAACGGCCGCCTTGCGCGGATCCGTCGCTTCCTGTTCAACCACCACTGTCTGCTGACCGGCCTTACGGGCTTTTGCCCTGGCGATAGCCGCTTCCACCGCCGCTTTACGCGGGTCGATGTCGGCTTCCGGTTTGGCGTGTTGCGCTTTCTCCGCCTGACGCGCGCGAGCTTCGGCTTTACGCGCTTCGCGGGCCGCAATCGCTTCGCTGTTGTCCGGTCTTTCTCCCGGAGCGATCACAACCGTCTGGGCGGCGGTGGCTTTCTTCTCGCGCACGCGGGCCAGGGCTGCGTTAATGGCATCCTGATCTTTCGCCGCAGGCTGCACGGCAGCCTGCTTATGGCGTTCCTGACGGGCTTGTTTCTCGCGCTCCAGTCGCGCCTGACGCGCTTCAAAGCGGGCCTTCGCTTCAGCGGCACGTTTTTCTTCCATGGAGATGGCGTAGATTTCGGCTTTCTCCTGACGGAAGTATTGCACCAGCGGAATATTGCTTGGGCAGACCCAGGCGCAGGCACCGCATTCAATACAGTCAGCCAGGTTATGCGCCTGGGCTTTATCGTGCAACTGGCCTTTGCTGTACCAGTACAACTGCTGCGGCAGTAAATCTGCCGGGCACGCGTCCGCACAGGCGCTACAGCGTATGCAGCCTTTCTCTTCCTGCGTTTCGCCCATCTCCGTTGGGGAAGGGGCGAGCAGGCAGTTGGTAATCTTCACCACCGGCACATCCAGCCACGGCAGGGTAAAGCCCATCAGCGGGCCACCCATAATGACCAGTTGATCGCTACCCGGGCAGAAGCCAGCCTGTTCCAGCAGATGACGCACCGGCGTACCCAGACGCGCCCAGACGTTGCCGGGACGGGAGACGGACTCACCGGTCAGCGTGACGACGCGCTCGGTCAATGGCTCGCCGTCAATCACCGCACGTTTCACCGCGTAGGCGGTTCCCACGTTTTGCATCAGCACGCCGATGTCGGACGAACGGCCCCCGTGGGGGACCTGTTTGCCGGTCAGGATCTGCGTCAGCTGTTTTGCCCCGCCGGACGGGTATTTGGTCGGGATCACTCGCAGGGCGATATCGTGGCTGTCCGCCAGTACCGCACGCAGCATCGAAATGGCCTGCGGTTTATTGTCCTCAATACCGATCAGCACTTCGCGGGGTTGCAGAATATGCGCAAGAATGCGAATCCCTTCCACCACCTGCGCGGCACAGTCCTGCATCAGACGGTCATCGGCGGTGATGTACGGTTCGCACTCGGCGGCGTTGATGATCAGCGTTTCGATTTTATCGCCGCCGCCGTGAAGCTTAGCGCCGGTCGGGAAGCCTGCGCCCCCCAGACCCGCCACGCCGAACTGATGAATGCGTTCAATCAGCGCTTCACGGCTGTGGGAACGGTAGTCGCTCCAGCCGTCACGATCGATCCAGCGGTCTTCACCATCGGCTTCAATGATCACGCTCAGCTCAGACAACGCCGACGGATGGGCAACGGTATGGGGGGCAACAGCCACCACCTTACCGGAAGTCGGGGCATGTATCGGCAACATCCGTCCGCGACCAAAGGTCAGCGGCTGGCCGCGAAGAACGCTATCGCCTTCTTTCACGCACAGTTCACCTTCCGCGCCGATATGCTGTTTAAGGGGCATAACGTAACGGGTCGCCAGCGGGATCTGGCGCAGCGGCGTGCCGTTAGACTGCGATTTCATCTCAGGCGGATGAATGCCGCCGTCGAAATCCCAGATCTTCTCTTTTCTGAAGGCAGAAAATAACTTAAGCATGTTGTTCCACAGGAATATTGCGAACCGGAATGGTCTGAAGGTCCCACTTCCAGCTTTCAGTAGTCGTTTCAACCGGGCGTAGTTCTATACACTGCGTCGGGCAGGGCGCCACGCAGAGATTACAGCCGGTGCACAGATCCGCCACAACGGTGTGCATCGCGCGCGTTGCGCCCACAATGGCGTCAACAGGACACGCCTGAATACATTTGGTGCAGCCAATGCAGTTGGCTTCGTCGATGACAGCAAGGGCACGAACGGGCTCCTGGGCCTGTTCATCGCCGTCGACAGGCTGGGGATCGACGTTCAGCAGGGCAGCTATTTTAAGCATGACCGCTTCGCCACCCGGTGCGCAGCGGTTGATCTTTTCGCCCTGCACGCCCACCGCCTCAGCGTAAGGGCGGCAGCCAGGGTAGCCGCACTGCCCGCACTGGCTCTGCGGTAAAAGTTCATCAATTTTTTCAACCACCGGATCGTCCTCCACCGCAAACCGGCGGGAGGCATAACCCAGAATAATGCCAAAGACGAGTCCCAGTACGCTGATGGACGCGATGGCAATCCAGATAGCACTCATTACAACTTCACCAGACCACTAAAGCCCATAAAGGCCAGAGACATTAAACCTGCGGTCACCAGAGCGATGGCGTTACCGCGAAACGGCGCGGGAATATCCGCCGCGGCCAGACGCTCGCGAATCGAGGCGAACAGGACCATAACAAAAGAGAAACCGACCGCCGCGGAAAAACCGTACAACGCCGATTGCAGGAAATTATGCCCAAGGTTGATATTGAGCAGCGCCACGCCCAGCACCGCGCAGTTGGTGGTGATGAGAGGCAGGAAAATGCCCAGCAGGCGATACAGGGCAGGGCTGGTTTTCCGCACCACCATCTCGGTAAATTGCACCACAACCGCAATGACCAGAATAAAGGACAAGGTGCGCAGGTAGAGCATGTCGAGCGGGATCAGGATCCAGGTATCAATCAGCCATGCGCAAATGGAGGCCATCGTCATCACGAAGGTGGTCGCCAGCCCCATGCCCATTGCCGTCTCCAGCTTTTTGGAGACGCCCATAAACGGGCACAGGCCAAGGAACTTCACCAGTACGAAGTTATTAACCAGCACAGTTCCGACAAAGAGCAGTAAGTAATCGGTCATTATTTAGCCTGAAATAAAATAGCCGCCTATTATCGGATAAACGACAACAGGCCACAACAGGTTAACTGTAAGGTTATTACGGGTTGACAAAGGTCTTCTTAACGCGCGTCGAACGCTTGAAATAAGGGACCATAAGCGCCGTCGCCAGTAGCGGAAACAGTAACTGGCGAACCGCCAGCGCGTCAGATACTGGCGAAAAAGCGAATGCTTTGACAGCCAGCAGCACGGAGACCAGCAGCCAGATAATGTAATGTTTCGGCACGCTTTTGCGGCGTTTGAAGAAGGCGATAGTCAGCCACAGCGTGTAGTACCACATCGCGATCGCGAAAACGAACGACACAAACCACGTTGCAATATTGAGCGCACTCTGGGACATCAGTGTCTGGATAGCATGAGGCGTAACCAGTGCGGTGGTGTATAGCAACAGCGCCAGCGAAGCGCTTAATAATGCCACCAGCAGCCATGCCAGCGGGGCGATTAACCAGCCCCCAATTCTCTCTCCAGGCAATGCGGTCATACGCTCTCCCATAGTCTGCGCGAAATGTTATACAGAAATTTGCAGGGCGGAGAGTATATAACATTTCACGCCGAAGGCTACTTTCTTATACAACGTAACGCCATACGGATTTAGGCACTTCCCCCACATTGAACAGACGACCGCCAGAGACCAGTTCGGCGCGACGATGGTCAGCAGCGCGGTACATATTGATGATGTCCTGATTATCCGACAGCGTGTAGTTCAGATGGTCAAACAGTTTTTCCAGGCTTTCAAGGGAATTGATCTTGCGAAATTTTAATAAATAGTCCTGAACTGTCATGTTAATAAGTTTCCATATAAAAGGGTAATACCCATAAAGGTAATGCGTTCGAATAATAAACGGATTAATAAAGACGTAAACTGTCCACTCGGGTAACGCGACGAAATTAGGAGTTTTCTTTGCGAAGATTCAGGCATCAGCAGATGCCTGGAAGAGAAGGGTAACCCCGTTCATTACGGCTGGCAATACGTTCCATGACGTAATGTGTCACGCTTTATGACGACACGGCTTACTTTTGTTGTGCGACAGTAACAGGCTCCGGCGGCTGGTAGTTATCGATATGGCTGGCAATGCCGAGCAACACGACTGAAACTCCAAGGACAATCCATCCCGCTAATTCAATGATTCGATTAATTATTGACGACATAATTTGTGTTTGTAATTTATCCATAAATACAGATTACAAATGTTACAGCGCCCTTTTCGCCAGAGCAAGCGCTTTGGGAACGATTCCCCGAACCCATATACACACTTTAATGCGAGGTAACAAAAAGCGCTGTCGCGAGATGCTATTTTAACTCACAGGGCACATTATTAATGTGTGCGTTAAGCACAAGGCCAGTGATAAATAAGCGCACAGCGAGGGGGCAAACGATGAGTGAAAACATCCGCGTCGGTCTTATTGGCTACGGGTACGCAAGCAAAACCTTTCATGCACCGCTGGTTGCCGGCACGCCGGGAATGGAACTGGCGGCTATCACAAGCAGCGATGAGACTAAGGTCCGCGCCGACTGGCCAGCCGTGCCGGTGGTAACGGAGCCTAAGCATCTGTTTAACGATCCTAATATTGACCTTATTGTCATTCCTACTCCTAACGACACTCATTTCCCCCTGGCGAAAGCGGCGCTGGAGGCAGGGAAACATGTTGTTGTCGATAAGCCCTTCACCGTGACGTTGTCACAGGCGCGCGAGCTGGATGCGCTGGCGCGAAGTCTGGGTCGGTTATTATCGGTCTTTCACAATCGGCGCTGGGACAGCGATTTCCTGACGGTTAAGGCGCTGATAAACGAAGGCACGCTCGGCGAAATTGCCTTTTTTGAGTCGCACTTCGATCGTTATCGTCCGCAGGTGCGAGATCGCTGGCGCGAGCAGGCGGGACCGGGTAGCGGCATCTGGTATGACTTAGCGCCGCATCTTCTCGATCAGGCCGTTCATCTGTTTGGTTTGCCCGTGAGCATGACGGTCGATTTAGCGCAGCTCAGGCCAGGCGCGCAGACTACCGACTATTTTCACGCCATTTTAAGTTATCCGCAGCGGCGCATTGTGCTGCACGGGACGATGCTTGCGGCTGCGGAATCGGCGCGCTATATCATTCACGGGGCGCGCGGCAGCTATGTGAAATTCGGCCTGGATCCGCAGGAAGAGCGCCTCAAAAATGGCGAACGCTTACCGCAGGAGGACTGGGGCTACGACATGCGCGACGGGGTGGTGACGCGTGCGGAGGGTGAGGTACTGGTTGAAGAGACGGTATTGACCCTGCCGGGGAACTATCCAGCGTATTACGCCGCCATTCGTGACGCGCTGAACGGTTCAGGTGAAAATCCGGTTCCCGCAAGCCAGGCAATCCAGATTATGGAGCTGATCGAGCTCGGGATCGAATCTGCCAAACATCGCGCAACGCTCTGTCTGGCATAAGTGCCAAACGCTTTCGTAGGCCGGGTAAGCGCAGCGCCACCCGGCAGTAAAGAGGACTACTGAGCAACTTTATCGCGCAGCGCCTGTTTCTCTTCAGGCGTCAGGAAGGCGATCTCCAGCCCGTTGATTTGCGCCTGACGGATCTGCTCGCGGCTCAGCCCGGCCTGTGGTGCGGCGATGTTGTATTCGTGAATAATATCCACGCCCTGAACCGCCGGATCGTCCGTGTTCAGCGAAGCCAGCACCCCGTGCTCGAGGAAGGTTTTCAGCGGGTGTTGCGCCAGCGACGCCACTGTACTGGTCTGAATATTGGAGGTCAGGCAGGATTCGATTCCAATACGTTGTTCGGCGAGGAAATCCATCAGCGCGCGATCTTCAATGGCTTTCACGCCATGACCTATACGTTCCGCACCCAGTTCACGAATGGCCTGCCAGATGCTTTCCGGCCCCGCGGCTTCCCCCGCATGAACGGTAATATGCCATCCTGCATCACGTGCGCGGTTGAAATGAGACAGGAACAGACTGCCCGGGAAGCCCAGCTCGTCACCGGCCAGGTCGATGGCGGTGATCTGGTCGCGATGCGCCAGTAATGCTTCCAGCTCCTGAAGACAGGCCGCTTCACCGAAGGTACGGCTCATAATGCCGATCAAACGCGCCTGAACGTCAAAGGTTTTGCAGCCTTCACGCACGCCTTCAATGACCGCTTCAACCACGCCCGCTACGGGGAGGTTGTGGGTCATCGCCATATAGCCCGGGGAGAAACGCAGTTCAACATAGTGCAGGCCGTTACGCGCGGCATCTTCGATGTTTTCAAAGGCGACACGGCGACAGGCATCGACCGAGGCCAGCATCTTCACGCCCCAGTCGAGCTTGCTCAGAAAACTCACCAGATCCGGTTCGTTCGACGTGACCTGAACATGCGGGATCAGGGTTTCAAGCGTTTCGGCAGGGAGGGTTAAATTGAACTGGCGACCAAGATCGAGAATGGTTTGGGCACGAATGTTTCCGTCGAGGTGGCGGTGAATATCAGTTAAAGGCAGGCGTGTATCAATCATGGTCGCACTCTTTGCTGGTTAAAGTGCGCCATATTATAAAAACAAAACGGGGTAAAAAGCTATTTGCGCAAGGGAATATTCCGTTGCGCAAATGATTTACAGCAGAGTGTTGATGCCGGCGATAAGGCGTTGAACGCCCTGTTCAAGCTTACTACGCGGACAGCCAGCGTTCAGACGCACATAGCCTTTACCTTCATCCCCATAGGTATATCCCGGCATGATGGCCACTTTTTGCTGATCAATCAGCACGTTTTGCAGCGTATTGTCATCAATGCCAAGCGGGCTGAGATCGATCCATGCCAGATAGGTGGCCTCGGGCGGTTGCCAGTTGAGTGTCGGAAATGCATTATTCAGTTCGTCAGCAATGTAGCGCAGGTTTTCTTCGAGATAGGTCCGCAGCGCGTCCAGCCAGGGTTCTCCCTGTCGGTAGGCAGCAATGTGCGCGGTCAGCGCCAGCACGGAAGGGGAAGAGAGTCCGTCCCGACCTTTTAATGCATTCAGATAGGCGCTACGGCTGGCGTCATCGGCGATAAGCCCCCAGGCACCCGTCAGAGCCGGAATATTGAAGCTTTTGGAACCCGAGGTCAGCAGCGCCCATTTATCGCGCGCAACCTCATTCCACGGGGTATGACGATGCGTGCCCCATACCATGTCCATATGAATTTCGTCGCTGATCACCGCTACGTCATAACGTTCACACAGGGCCGCCATTGTGTTCAGCTCCTCCCGCGTCCAGACTTTGCCGGTCGGGTTTTGCGGGCTACACAGCAGCAGCACCTTGTTTTCCGGTTTTGACAGCGCTGCTTCCAGCGCGGCCATATTGCCCTCCCAGCCATGCGCTGTTTTCTGCATCGGCACGGAAACAACGGTACGCTGGTTGCCTTCGATGGCTTTATAAAAGGCATCGTAAGCCGGGGTATGGACCACCACGCCGTCGCCAGGCGAGGACCAGAGGCGGATCAGCTCCGAGACCATATAAATGACCGACGGCCCATACACCACGGTTTCGGTATCAATCTGACTGTTAAAGCGTTGCCGGAACCAGTGCGCCACGGCGGCCAGAAATTCGTCATTTTTCCAGCGACTGTAGCCAAACACCCCGTGGTTTATTCGCTGGTGCAGCGCATCGGTAATGCAGGGGGCGGTGGCGAAATCCATATCAGAGATGGTGAAGGGCAGCAGGTCGGCAGCGCCAAAACGGTCAGCGACATAATCCCACTGGGTACACCAGGTGCCGTGTCGATCCACGACGGTTGAAAAATCAAACATGACGGTGCTCCGTAAAGTAAAACCCCCTCATGACGAGGGGGCGAGGCATCAGGCTTCGACGGTTCGCATCAGGGTTGCCAGCTCATCCTTCACTGACTGTACCTGCGGGCCAATGACGACCTGCAAATTGTGTTGATTTAACTGTACCACGCCGATAGCCCGGTTAGCTTTAAGTGCGTTGGTATCCACTTTGGACATGTCCGCCACCGACAAACGCAGGCGGGTGATGCAGTTATCCAGAGAGGTAATGTTATCCGCACCGCCCAGCGCCGCCAGAATAGCCGGCGTGTTATATCCGGATTTCCCAACGGTACCAGCTACCGCCTGTTCAACGCTGGTGGCCGTATCGGTATCGCGGCCAGGCGTTTTCAGGTTAAAGCGGGTGATGGCGAAGCGGAAGATCCCGTAGTAAACCGCGAACCAGATGGCGGCCACAACCGGCACCAGATACCACTTGGTGGACAGACCGTGCAGGATACCGAAGACCACGAAGTCAATCACGTTACCGTCGGTGTTACCTATGGTCACACCGAGCACAGCCATCACGGTAAAGCCCAGGCCCGTCAGTACGGCGTGGATGAGGTACAGTACCGGCGCTACGAACAGGAACAGGAACTCGATAGGTTCTGTCGTACCGCCCACCACGCAGGCAATAACGCCGGAGATCAGCAGACCTTTAATTTTATGACGATTTTCCGGACGGGCACAGTGGTACATCGCCAGCGCTGCGCCCGGCAGGCCGCCGAGGAAGGCAGGCATTTTACCCTGAGAGAGGAAACGCGTCGCACTTTCAGAGAAGCCGTGAGTGGTCGGGCAGCTCAGCTGGGCCTGGAAGATGGTCAGCGCACCGCTAACGGAATGACCGCAAACGTCCATGGTACCGCCGGCTTCGGTAAAGCGGATCAGGGCAACCAGGATATGCTGTAAACCAAATGGCAGCAGCAGACGTTCACCCGTACCGAAAATCATCGGGCCGAAATCACCCGCGCCATTGATAATGCGGCCGATACCGGTGATCCCCATGGCAAAAATCGGCCAAATCAGAGGGATGATCAGACCAAACAGACCCATCACAACCAGCGTAATGATTGGCACAAAGCGGGTCCCGCCGAAGAAGGCCAGCGCATCGGGCAGGCGGATGTTGTGGAAGCGCTCGTGCAGCATCCAGATAATTACCCCCGCGATCACGGCTCCAAGGATCCCGGTATCGATGGTCTGAATACCAATCACGCTCTGAATGTTATTGGCTTTCAGTACCGCCGCGTCGGTCGTCGGCAGGATCCCTTTGGCGGTCAGCCAGAAGTTAACCGCAAGGTTCATGACCGCATAGCCAACGAAGCCCGCAAACGCCGCCACGCCTTTGTTTTCGCGCGCCAGACCCAGAGGAATGGCGATACAGAACATTACCGGCAGGAAGCTAAAGGCAAAAGAGCCGACCTTGCTCATCCAGATGAAGATCGCCTGAAGTACCGGATTTCCGAGGAAAGGGATCAGGGTAATGACGTCATGGCTGCTTAACGAGCTGCCGATCCCCAGCATGATCCCGCAAAAAGAGAGAAGCGCCACGGGCAGCATAAAGGTTTTACCCAGTTGCTGGAAAAACTCCCACAGCGATATTTTTTGTGCTGCTTTCGTCGTCATAAAACGACTCCTTAAATGGTAGAAAGAGATTTAACGACTTCGATGGGGCGAGAAGATAAAACGTTTTATCAAACTTTAGTGCGCGCTAAATCACATTCTCAGGCTTTTACTGGTAGTATAAAGATAACGTATTGATAAAACGTTTTAGCGATCTCATTATCAAGGAGTCACGCCACCATATGGCTGTAGCGAAAAAGATCACCATCAACGATGTCGCGCTGGCGGCGGGGGTTTCCGTCAGCACCGTTTCGCTGGTATTGAGCGGGAAGGGGCGCATCTCTCCTGCAACGGGTCAGCGCGTCAACGAGGCCGTTGAGCAGTTAGGCTTTGTGCGTAATCGCCAGGCGTCGGCGCTGCGCGGTGGGCAAAGCGGGGTGATAGGGCTGATCGTTCGCGACCTCACGTCGCCGTTTTATGCAGAACTGACCGCCGGGCTTACCGAGGCGCTTGAAGCGCAGGGGCGAATGGTTTTCCTGCTCCACGGTGGGCGCGAACCGGAGCAGCTGCTCTCCAGGCTGGATATGCTGCTGACGCAAGGGGTGGATGGGGTGATCGTGGCCGGCGCGTCCGGCGTGGGCAGTGAATTGTGTGAGCGCGCGGCGCAGAAAGGCGTACCGCTGGTGTTTGCCTCGCGCGCAAGCTATCTCGACGAAGCCGATACCCTTCGGCCAGATAACATGCAGGCCGCGCAAATGCTGACCGAGCATCTTATTCATCGCGGCCATCAGCGCATCGCCTGGCTCGGCGGTAAAAGCTCGTCCCTGACGCGTGCCGAGCGGGTGGGCGGTTACTGCTCCACGCTCATCAAATACGGCCTGCCGTTTCACAGCGAATGGGTGGTGGAGTGTGAATCCAGCCAGAAAAAAGCCGCAGAAGCCATCGGCACGCTGCTTCGCAACAGCCCGACGATCAGCGCGGTGATTTGCTATAACGACGTCATTGCGATGGGGGCGTGGTTCGGTTTAATCCGCGCCGGACGCCAGAGCGGTGAGGGCGGGGTAGAAACGTTCTTCGGCCATCAGGTGGCGCTGGGGGCATTTGCGGATGTCGGTGAAAATGCGTTAGACGATCTCCCCATCGTCTGGGCGACGACGCCGGCTCGTGAGATGGGGTACACCCTGGCAGACAGGATCATGCAGCGCATTGAAAATACGGACGTGCAGGCCGGGCATCAGATTGTGGCTGCACGGTTAGTGACGGTGAAGTAAACGCTTTGCTTGCACGGGCCTGCAACGACTCAGGATCGGAGGCCGGGTAAGCGTCAGCGCCACCCGGCAATAAAAAACCCCTCATGCGAGGGGTTTTCGTTTACTGCTGCGGTACTGCCGGCGGCGCTGCCGGTTCAGCCGGTGCCGGCATGCCCAGCGTCGGCATACCAAACATACCGACAAACTCTTCCAGCGGCATTTTGTCGCCGTTGAGCGTCACCTGGCCATTAGCATATTGCAGGCTGGTGGAAATGGTGTTGTCTTCCACCTTCGTGATGCGGAACATCTGGCCCATCGCCGCCAGGCCTTTCACCTGCTGGTTTGCCAGTTTGCCTGCATCATCTTCACCATAACCTTCCAGCTTCGCAATCTGCGTCATGAACTCGGTCGCCATATCCATCGGGATAGTCAGCTTGCTGTCGAGCGACTTCACGCTGCGATCAACTTCCTGGGCAAGGGTCTGAGGTTCGCCGGTCGCAGCGGCCGGATCCTTCAGGAACAGCGACAGGTTGAAGTTGGTTTCGCCTTTGCCGTTTTTCCAGCTCAGTGGCGCAACGGTAATCACCGGCTCGCCCTTCAGCAGGATCGGCAGGTTATTAAACAGCACCGTCATCGCCTGCTGCTGGTACGCCTGCGGGTTCTGTTGCAGGGCGGCATCGGTCAGCAGAGCCTGGCTCTCTTTACTGTATTTCTGACTGAATTCATGCCACGCCTGGCCGTCAATGTTGCCGATTTTCAGAGACAGCTTACCGGTACCCAGATCCTGATTCTGTACTTTCAGGCTTTTCAGGCTGTAATCCAGCTGGGTGTTGATGCTTTTACCGTCTTTGGAGACGTCAGACTTACCGTCCAGATCCATGCCTTCCAGCACCGCCATCTCTTTGCCTTCGATCGCAATGGCGATCTTATCGAGGCTCAGTTTCTGGTCGCCGATACGCTCATCAAAATCGGTCATACGGCTATTGCCGCTGGCTTTAAGGTTGTTGAAGGTAAGCTGAACCTTCTGGTTATATTCATTGACTGAATTCACCAGGCCGCTGGCGGCATCGCCGGTCAGGGAGACATTCTTGCCGTCGCGATCGGCATCAAGCTGGAAATTACCGCCGCTGAAGGCGACTTTGTCAGTGCCTTGTTCGTAATTCAGGGCTTTCAGGTCGATGTCGGAATGCGTATCACCGGCATAGCTGATGCGGGTATTGATCTCAAACGGCGACTCATTTTTCGCCATATCGAAAATCGGCTTCGTCACCTCGTTATTCACCAGTACGGTTCTGGCGGATGCCATGGAGGGGATCAGGTTAAACTTTTTCAACTGCGCCAGCGGGAACGGACCGTGGCTGACCACTTCATCCAGCACCACGCTCTGGCCCGGTTTCAGCCAGGCGTTCTGATTACCCGCAACCGGCTTCACCACCACCTGCATATGGCTGGTAAACACGCCACGCTGGTAGTTCTGGTAGCTCAGCTCCAGACCTGCTTCAGGCGCGCTGCGCTTAATCTCGCTGTTTGCCTGCGTCATCATCTCTGCCAGACGGCTTTCCAGCTGTTTCCCGGTATACCAGGAAGCACCCGTCCAGATCACGCCTAAAGCAACAATCACTCCTACCGCTACGACCGATTTTTTCATTGCGATTATCCCTAAAATGAAACCAGGCGGTTAAAACCGCCTGGTGTTACAACGCCTGTTACTAGCTTAGCAAGAGTTGTTAAAAAATTCAGTAAGTCCCTAAAGCTTATTAAAAACACGCGCCAGGCGACCGGTACCGCTCACCCGGACAGGCGACTCGTTGGCCGCGACAAAGGCGGATTCACCCGGTTTAAGCACCAGACGCTCGCTATCTTTATGCAACGTCGCTTCGCCTTCTACACAGAACAGGATCGCTGCGCTCTCCTGCGCAATGGCGGTTTCGTCTGCGCTGAGGTCGTGCAGCGAGAAGGCAAAATCGTCAACCGGAATCGGGAAGTCCAGCTCTGCGCCGTTTTTCACCGGCTGCGTAAGCAGCTCCGCAGCAGGTTTCGCCACGAACTTCACGTTGGCAACCAGCTCAGGGATGTCGATATATTTTGGCGTCAGACCCGCGCGCAGTACGTTATCGGAGTTAGCCATCACCTCCAGCGCCACGCCATTCAGGTAGGCGTGCGGGGTTTCAGCGAACAGGAACATCGCTTCGCCCGGGTTGAGCTTCACCACGTTCAGCAGCAGCGGAGAGAAGAGGCCGCTGTCGTCCGGATAAAACGCGGAAATTACGCGAATGGTGTCCCATGGCTCACCCTGCTGGCTGTTCAGCGCGGCTTTCAGCACCGCCAGCGCGTGGGATTTTTCCTCGCCCTGCATATTCAGCAGGCTGGCAAACAGCTCGCTCAAGGCTTCTGCGTTCGGGTTTTCCAGGAAATGGGCGATCGCGTTGTGAGCCCCGGCGACCGGTTGCAGCAGGGAGATGATCTCGGAAAACTCGCGGAAGGCATTCATCGCCAGGAAAGGGGTAAGGGCGAAAACCAGTTCCGGCTTGTGGTTAGGATCTTTGTAGTTACGCTCTGCGGCGTCTAACGGAATACCGGCGGCATTTTCTTTGGCAAAGCCCAGCTCAGAGGCTTTTTTGTTCGGGTGAACCTGAATGGAGAGCGGCTGGTCGGCGCACAATACCTTGAACAGAAACGGCAGCTCACCAAAACGATTCGCCACTTTATCGCCGAGCAGTGCGGCTTTGTCGGCGTCGATGACGTCACGCAGGCTGCGAACCTGGCCGCTGGCATCTTCAATTTTTGAGCTGCTCTTCGGATGCGCGCCCATCCACAGCTCTGCCATCGGCAGGTTGTCCGGGTTGGCGATACCGTAGAGATCCGTTAACGCAGTTTTACTTCCCCAGGCGTAGTTTTGCACTGAGTTGATGAGTTTTTGCATTATCAAGCCCTGATTCATATGTGGAATTAACTCCGCGTATTAAAGCAATAAACCGAATGGAAGTAACCTGCGGATGTAAAAAGTCGTACTAGTCTCAGTTTTTGTTAAAAAATTGTGTAGGATAAGCTGACTCGCTTTTAAGCCGGGCAGCGGAACATCTGCCCTGAATAAACAGACCGAAGCAGTAAGTGAGAGAACAATGTCGAATAAACCCTTCCATTATCAGGATCCTTTCCCCCTCAGTCAGGATCAGACCGAGTATTACCTGTTAACCCGCGATTACGTTTCTGTCTCTGAGTTTGAAGGGCAGGAGATCCTCAAAGTTGACCCGCAGGCGCTGACGTTGCTGGCGCAGCAAGCCTTCCATGATGCTTCCTTTATGCTCCGTCCGGCGCATCAGCAGCAGGTTGCTGATATCCTGAGCGACCCGGAAGCCAGTGAGAACGATAAGTACGTTGCTCTGCAATTCCTGCGTAACTCTGATATCGCGGCGAAAGGCATTCTGCCGACCTGCCAGGACACCGGCACGGCGATTATCACCGGTAAAAAAGGCCAGCGCGTCTGGACCGGCGGCGGTGACGAAGCGGCGCTGGCGCGCGGCGTTTACAATACCTACACCGAAGACAACCTGCGCTATTCGCAAAACGCGGCGCTGGATATGTACAAAGAGGTGAACACCGGCACCAACCTGCCTGCGCAGATTGACCTCTACAGCGTCGACGGTGACGAGTACAAATTCCTCTGCATCGCCAAAGGCGGCGGTTCAGCCAACAAAACCTATCTTTACCAGGAAACCAAAGCGCTGCTTACCCCGGGCAAGCTGAAGAATTATCTGGTCGAGAAGATGCGCACCCTCGGCACCGCGGCCTGCCCGCCGTACCATATCGCGTTTGTGATTGGCGGTACGTCTGCCGAAAGCACCCTGAAAACCGTTAAGCTGGCCTCAACCAAATACTACGATGCCCTGCCAACGGAAGGTAACGAACATGGTCAGGCGTTCCGGGACGTGCAGCTTGAGCAGGAACTGCTGGCCGAAGCGCAGAATCTGGGCCTGGGCGCGCAGTTTGGCGGCAAATACTTCGCGCATGACATTCGCGTGATCCGCCTGCCACGCCACGGTGCTTCCTGTCCGGTGGGCATGGGCGTCTCATGCTCGGCGGATCGCAACATCAAGGCGAAGATCAACCGCGACGGCATCTGGATCGAGAAGCTGGAGAACAACCCGGGCAAATATATTCCTGAAGAACTGCGTAAAGCGGGCGAGGGGGAAGCGGTTCGCGTGGACCTGAATCGTCCGATGAAAGAGATCCTCGCGCAGCTTTCGCAGTATCCGGTTTCAACGCGCCTTTCCCTGAACGGGACGATTATCGTGGGCCGCGACATCGCCCATGCGAAGCTGAAAGAGCGCCTGGACAACGGCGAAGGGCTGCCGCAGTACATTAAAGATCACCCGATCTACTACGCAGGCCCGGCAAAAACGCCTGATGGATATGCTTCCGGCTCGTTAGGCCCAACCACGGCGGGCCGTATGGACTCCTACGTCGACCAGTTGCAGGCCAACGGCGGCAGCATGATCATGCTGGCGAAAGGCAACCGCAGCCAGCAGGTGACGGACGCGTGCCACAAGCACGGCGGCTTCTACCTCGGCAGCATAGGCGGCCCGGCAGCGGTGCTGGCGCAGGGCAGTATCAAGAGCCTGGAGTGCGTGGAGTACCCGGAACTGGGTATGGAAGCGATCTGGAAAATTGAAGTGGAAGACTTCCCGGCGTTCATCCTCGTGGATGACAAAGGTAACGACTTCTTCAAACAGATCCAGTCTTCCCAGTGTTCGGCGTGTGTGAAGTAATTCTGTAAATTGCCGGGTGGCGCTGACGCTTACCCGGCCTGCATTCTCGTAGGTCGGGTAAGGCGCAGCCGCCACCCGACATCAAAAAGAGCGCACAAAGCGCCATAACGTTTCTCAGAAGTCATCAATACTTATCTCTTAAGCATGTGAGCAATCCCATCTTTGTTATCAAGGAGTAAGTAATGACAATGCATCGCCGCGAGAAAGACTCCATGGGCGCCATCGACGTCCCGGCCGACAAGCTATGGGGCGCACAAACCCAGCGTTCGCTGGAGCATTTCCGCATTTCGACAGAGAAAATGCCCGTCTCGCTAATCCAGGCGCTGGCGTTGACCAAACGCGCTGCCGCCAAAGTCAATCAGGATCTGGGCCTGCTGGATGCCGATAAAGCCACCGCCATCATCAATGCCGCCGACGAAGTGCTGGCGGGCAAACATCCCGACGAATTCCCCCTTGCCATCTGGCAGACCGGCTCAGGCACCCAGAGCAACATGAACATGAACGAGGTGCTGGCGAACCGCGCAAGCGAGCTGCTTGGCGGCGTGCGCGGCATGGAGCGCAAGGTCCACCCGAACGATGACGTGAACAAAAGCCAGAGTTCCAACGACGTGTTCCCGACGGCCATGCACGTGGCGGCCGTCATCGCAATCCGCGAGCAGCTTATCCCGCAGCTCAACGTGCTTAAATCTACGCTTAACGAGAAAGCGCAGGCCTTCCGCGACATCGTTAAAATTGGTCGTACGCACCTTCAGGACGCCACGCCGCTGACGCTTGGTCAGGAGATCTCCGGCTGGGTGGCAATGCTGGAGCACAATCTTAAGCATATCGACAACAGCCTGCCGCATCTGGCGGAGCTGGCGCTCGGCGGGACGGCGGTGGGCACTGGCTTAAACACCCATCCCGAGTACGCGGTGCGCGTGGCCGAAGAGCTGGCGAAGATCACCGGGCAGCCGTTTGTTACCGCTCCGAATAAATTCGAAGCGCTGGCGACCTGTGATGCGCTGGTGCATACCCATGGCGCGCTGAAAGGGCTGGCGGCCTCGCTGATGAAAATTGCCAACGACGTGCGCTGGCTGGCCTCCGGCCCGCGCTGCGGCATCGGCGAAATCAGCATTCCGGAAAACGAGCCGGGCAGCTCCATTATGCCGGGTAAAGTGAACCCGACCCAGTGCGAAGCCATGACCATGCTGTGCTGTCAGGTGATGGGTAATGACGTGGCGGTTAACATGGGCGGCGCGTCGGGTAACTTCGAGCTTAACGTCTATCGTCCGATGGTGATCCACAACGTACTGCAATCGATTCGTCTGCTGGCCGATGGCATGGAGAGCTTTAACGAGCACTGCGCGGTGGGCATTGAGCCTAATCGCGAGCGAATCAGCCAGCTGCTGAATGAGTCTCTGATGCTGGTAACGGCGCTGAACACCCATATTGGTTATGACAAAGCGGCCGAAATCGCTTAAAAAGCGCACAAAGAGGGGCTTACCCTGAAAGCCTCTGCGCTGGCGCTGGGCTACCTGACGGACGCCGAGTTTGATGCCTGGGTCCGCCCGGAAGCGATGGTGGGCAGCCTCAGATAATCACTGCGCCACATACAGGTGCAGCCGCGGAATAATCAGCTGTAGCGGCTGCGCCTGGGGTTTATAGCGATGCTGAACGTTTTCAGCATCGTAATTCAGCAGTTCCCCGATATCCGGCACCACCGCACCCTGATCGGCATCGTAGAGCGCAATCAGCGGCGTCGGGCAGGCGTATTGCACCTGCTTTTGTTGTCCGGCGTACCAGACGCGGGCGATAGGCTGTACCTTCACCGGACGCTTTATTTTAAGACGGGTATCAGCTGGCAGGGAGGCAATGCTGTGGTACTCCTGCTCCAGCCGTTCAATCCACTGTTCCCGCGACCACGGGGCGACCGTTCGCGGCGATTTCAGGCTTTTCTCCAGCTGAGCCAGGATCTCATCGCGCGTGAAATTTTTAATGATGTGCTTGTTGGCCCAGCCGAAGCGCAGCGTGGCGGGGTGGCGCAGTACCGTCAGCGTGCGGTAAGCATTCAGGGTGATCAGCCCCGGAAGCTGGCGATGCACCCATTCAAAACGGGCAGCCGGCGCCAGCCCGGACTCAACGGTTACAATCTTCTCAAACGCGGCTTTCAGCGTATTGATATGCGTAATCTGCGCCTCAATTCCTTCACGCGTTGCGGCATCCGCTTGCAGGCAGATGACGCCGGGCAGGCGAACGGCGGCCTTACTGCTGCGATTTTCGGACTGCTGCTGGATGAAAAGGCGACGAAAGTGCTGCAACGTCATTTCCAGCGCCGCCTTGCCAATATGCTGCGTCACCTCAATGGTGTTCAGCGGGTCGTGCTCCGCGCCTTTCGCCACCTCGGGCAGGGAAAAGACGCGGGCGGCCAGCAGGCGGCAGTCCTGAAGTTGCCCCGTGAGGGTCAGTAACGCCTGCTCTATTTCCCGAAATGTGGTGTTAAGCCTTTCGATGAGATCGTAAGTTGCCATGGCAGCCCTTAATTAGTTACAACATACTACTGATATAGCATAACACGCCGGGTCAGGCCAGCGTGCGGTTTAGGTCAGGCAGGTACGGGAAGGGGAATATTGTGATAGATCGGCCAGCTAAAGACGAACCGGGCCCCACCCAGCTCGCTCGCTTCGCAGCGAACCGAACCGCCCATCGCCTGGGCAATAGAACGGACAATAGCCAGCCCCAGACCACAGCCGCCGGTAGCCCGGTCGCGGCTGGGATCGAGGCGCACAAACGGCTCAAAAACTTTTTCACGCTCCGCCGGCTCAATGCCGGGGCCATCGTCTTCCACACACAGAATCGCCTGGCTTCCCTGCAAATCTAAACCTATGCGCAGCGTCGTTTCGCTGTAGCGCATGGCGTTGTTCATCAGATTATCCAGCACGCGTTCCATCAGGCGCATGTCCAGTGCGCCGTACGCGCCGGGGGTAATGGCTGTCAGCAGTTTTCGCTGAGGGTTAACGCTCTGCACATCGTTAATATGCGTCTGTAGCCAGACGGGGAGATCCGGTGTACTGAGGTGCAACTCCGTCTGAGGCCGATCGAGGCGGGCATAGGTCAGCAGCTCTTCAATCAGCGCTTCAAGCTGGCCAATATCCCGATTGAGCGCCTGCGATTCCGCCCCGGTGAGGTTCTCGCTCATTTCCAGGCGATAACGCAGGCGTACCAGCGGAGTGCGCAGTTCATGCGCAATGCCGTCGATCAGCTGCTTCTTGCTGGCAATCAGGGCGTTGATGTTATCGGCCATCTGGTTGAAGGCAATACCGAGCCGGTCAAAACTGGAACCGCTGTCGAAATGTATGCGTTCAGTTAAATGACCCTCCCCAAAACGCTGTGCGGCGGATTCCAGTTTCAGCATGTCCTGCCAGTGCGGTCGCATCCAGATGAACACAGGTAAAGCGAGCGAAATGGCAATAAAGCCCAGCAGAGCGAGATCCAGCAGGCGCATCTGGTGCAGGTAATAGAGATAGGGCACTGGCCCGACGGCCAGAACATAATGGCTGCGCGGAATACGCTGAATGAAGGTATATTTCTCGTCCAGTGCGACGATGTCTCCGTCGCGCAGACGCTGCATCGCAGGCGGCGCTAAGTCAAAATCCTTCATGGGTTCGATACGCAAATCAAACGACAGATTCAGATCCAGCTCTTTTAACGTGCGCGCCCAGTCATGAGGAGGAATTTCTCGCAGCTCGCTACGCATCAGATAGAGCGAGCTTTTCATCAGATCGTCCAGGGATTGCCTGCCCGCGCGCTCTGCGGTGAATTTGTAGACCAGCCCGACCAGCATGGTCATCACCAGAAAGCAGACAAACAGCAGGAGATAAAACTGCACAAACAGCTTTTTCATTGGATAGCACCGCTAAATCAATCAATTAAGAACCTGGCTTTACTTCGTCAGCCCTGCGTGGACATGCATATCACCACAGGAGCGAAGAAGGTTGATGATACACTTTCTTCGGAAACAGAGGGAGCAAAGTGAACAGCACGATTATGCGGAATAGTTAAATTTAAAGGGCAATGTCGTAAAAAAGCCTGCATTTTGCAGGCATTAATAATGATGGATTGTAATTTTTCTCATTCTGAGTGAAATAAATGCTGTGTTGTTAACCGGACTAGTGACAGAAAATATTATAAATATTGTTTGGCAGCATCAGATATTTCCTGAGAGGTAAGTTCCCTGTCTGAAGCAACATAGATAGAATTATGATCTCCCGTCAACGACGGAAAGCTTGCAGTCATGATCTGAAGATTAATTTCTTCACCATCCGGATATGTCTGGCGTACAGACGTTATGCCCTTAAGCACGATAATGACTTTGCTGGGGTTGGCATTAAAAAAAATGATCACCTTTTTCATATATCACTCTATATCTCTTTGTGATTGTGCAAGGTAAGAATGTTCCAGAAGCGTGGCTCCTTTCTATTTTTTGCTCTCTTTGGAAAATAAAAGCAAGCAATATCCTGCCTTAACGTGTATGGTGGCAATCCTTTTCATTCAGGAGCAGCCTATGTCGGGACGTAAAAACTCGCAACTTCGTCGCAATTATTTAGTCAAATGTTCATGTCCAAACTGCGCTAAAGAGTCAGAGCACAGTTTCACTCGCATACAAAAGGGGGCCCAACTTGTCTGTCCCTACTGTAGCGCTTTGTTTAAATCCTCTCAGCGTCTCTGAAGAAATACTCATACAAGAAGTGGAAGAGACGATGTTTTTCGCGGCCGCCTGACCTCAATAACACTTTACTGATTTATAAGCAGTTAGCATCGGATTGTAGACTGCTTGTGCAGTCCACGAGCCAGAAGCAACATCATCGTCAACGCGGCTGTGTGCTGATATTATTTATCGCAAAGCGTTACATTCGCAGCAGCAGGGCCTTTATCGCCGCTTACGATGATAAATTCGACTTTCTGACCTTCAAAAAGTGTTTTGAAGTTCTCTCCCTGAAGGGCAGAGAAATGCACGAAAACATCTTTGCTGCCATCTACAGGGGAGATAAAACCAAAGCCTTTATCTTCCTTAAACCACTTAACCAGACCTAAAATTTTTGATGACATAAAGACTCCATTTGAACATTTCCGAAGTGATATAAAAGCTAATAAACATATAATGCTAAGGTGTGGACTCAAAAGGAGGGGATATCAGCGATAGCGCCTGGTTATGAGAATTGTCATGCAACTTGTCCAACTATTATTGGATCGGACTAACGAGACCATTAATGCACGGGCAGGGTTAATTAGCAATTTTTATTTTAGCCTTCCGGATGGCTTGCTTAAAATTGCACAATAAAAATTAATTTGGTACAAGAAGCCAGAGTTGCCAGGCGTGACTACAGCCCAAATGTCCCCACAGGAGCATTTGGGCTGTAGTCACGGAGATTTATCCGGACAAAGGCGGTGCAGCAGAAATATTAATTATCTTGATCTCAATATTTCCGATTTTCGCTAATGTCTGGATTTACCTGTGCTGACAATCAGTGGGTTGGTGGCAAACCCATGCGGGCATTTCCGCGCGTTGCAATGCACCGCGTAAGTGCATATCTCCTCGTGCTGGTTTCGATTGTATGGGCAGGCCATCTTGTTTTTAATTTCACTCCACAACATTTCGTTGTAAGGTGATATGTTGTATATCGATATAGGCTTGAAAACACCATTTATGAAGACGCCATTTTTTGTCGGATATATCCTGTCACCGGGGTACAAATAGACATCGCTTTCATACCAAATGATGAGTTTCAAGAACTTGAGTCCCAAGATGCTTGAATAAACGATTCCCGTGTTAGGACAAATTACCGAGCTAATGACTCTCCATGACATTGCTATACCTCTTTCATTAAATAATTGAGAGAGTATAAGGTTTAGCATGAGAATTAGATTTCTGCAAACACGTAAGCTATTGAAAAAGATCGATATTATTTATATGTTCGCCATTATCCCCTTTGTTTTCATAAGGATAAGATAATGATTAAGTCAATTGTAAAGATCATTTTTAGCCTAATGTGCATTTAAGTGACGGATTTTTGATCGATGATGGTGCCTGCTCTGCTGAATATATATTGTACTATAGCAATCAAATACATTAGCGCTACTTTTGTTTACGCGAAAAATGCACATCGAAATAGAACTGGAGAGAGGAATCAGACCAGAGGATATGTCATAACTGACGATGCATATAATCGATAACTTTCGACGAATATCGATAACAATTCCGATGCATCGTCAGTTATTTTTCGAATATTCCTGTTTGCTCCTTTTTCAGGTTTCCCAGGCGTGCGGTGCAAACAGATAGCCCTTGTTGCGTACGGTTTTGATGCGGTAAGGTTCCGTGGCGTTATCCAACAGTTTTTTACGCAGTCGTGAAATCGCCACATCAACGCTACGATCCATTCCGTCGTAACTTACGCCGCGCAGATTTTTCAGTAATGCATCCCGGTCCATAATTTGTCCGGCATGGGTTGCCAGCTCCCACAGCAGGTCAAAATCTGCGGTTGAGAGCGCAATCAGCTCCCCGGAAAGCATAACCTGTCGGTTGACCGGGTCGATAGAAAGTGTGCCGAAACGCATCGCTTTATGCGGCGTTAAGGAGGGCGCAGGCGCTTCACGCTCAGCGCTGGCACGCTGACGCAGATGGAGGCGTAAACGGGCTAGCAGAACCGCCGGCGGCGTGGTTTTCAGGATGTAGTCGTTTGCGCCCATCTCAAGCGACAGAATATGATTCATATCGCTGTCGAGAGAGGTCAGCAGCACGATCGGGCCGTCCCATTTCGCGCGCAGATCCCGGCAGAGCGTCATACCATCTTTCCCGGGCAGCATGATGTCCAGCAACACCAGATCCGGATTTTCGCGGTTGACGACGTCTTCAGCGCGATCGCCACGAGGCTCGACAACCACTTCCATATCATGTTTACCCAGATAAGCGGCGATTAATTGCCCCACCTCGGGTTCATCTTCAACATAAACAATCTTATTCATACAACGTCTGTCATCGCGAAAAACGTCAACATACACCGCGCAACCTTAACCTTCCATTAATCTTTCAAAATTAGCCGGAGTTCCGTTATCCTGCACGGGAATGTTATTTGATTGTTAAGTGAAAAGAATGGGGCTGGTGATAAAAGCCGCGCTAGGTGCGCTGGTCGTGCTGCTGATTGGGGTGCTGGCTAAAACGAAGAACTACTATATTGCCGGGCTGATCCCGCTGTTTCCCACCTTTGCGTTAATCGCGCACTATATTGTGGCCTCTGAGCGGGGTATTGAGGCACTGCGCGCCACCATTGTGTTCGGGATGTGGTCGATCATCCCATATTTTATCTACCTGCTGTCGCTGTGGTACTTCACCGGTTTTATGCGTCTGCCCCTGGCGCTGGGCGGGGCGGTGGTCTGCTGGAGCCTCAGCGCCTGGGTGCTCATCTTCTTCTGGAGCCGCTTTCACTAGCGCAGGGGGCGGCCACCGTCCACGGCAAACGTTCGGCCCGTGACGTAACAGCTGGTCAGCAGATAATCGATCAGGTCGATCACCTCTTTCTCGCCGGGCGCAATTTTCATTAACGACTTGTTGAGCGCCTGCTGACGATACTCGGCATCATCGCCTTCGTTAAATAAAATCATCGCCGGAGCAATCGTGTTGACCTTTACCTCGGGCGCCAGCTTGCGTGCGAAAGAGCGGGTCATATTATCCAGCGCGGCTTTGCTGGCCGCATAGGCGATGTGTTTGTCGCTTCCTCGCTCCACCACGTAATCGGTGAAATGGATAATGTCTCCTGCGGCATGGCCGTGTCCGCGCAGCAAATCCTGTAGGGCATGGTTGAGCAGATAAGGCGCATTAACGTGGATCTGCATCATGCAGGCGAGCGTTTCGCTGAGTGAATGTCCTGCTTTTTCGGGAAGCCAGGTACTGGCGTTGTGAATAACCGCCCGCAGTCCGTGGGTGGTCGACTTCACTTTGTCCGCGAAGGCGAGAATACCTTCATCTGTGGAGAAATCCGCCTGAATGCAGACTGCTCCGGCATTTCGTAGCCCTTCAATGGAGGGATATTCCGTGCGGTAACTGACGATAACCGGATGGCGAAGATTGAGAAAGTGATGGGCGAGGGCGAGGCCAATGCGACGGCCTGCGCCAGTGATCAATATTGGGCGTTGCTGCGTGTGTCCCATCGTAATCTCCTTTTCAGTTCAACAATGGGACAGGCGGCGCTATCCCATTAACATCCACGTTGCCGGTACGGCAGCGACTAACAGCAAACCTATCAATGCCATTTCGCGGCGCTTAAGGGCATTATCAAGCTGATGTGTACGGCGAGCGTAGATAAACACCAGCAGGCCCGGCGCGTAGAGCACCACGGACAGCAGCAGATGCATCGGTCCGGAAGCATACAACAACCATAGACCGTAAATACAGGCGCCGACGCCTACCGCATAGTGTGCCGGGCGGGTCGCAATTTTTAACAGATATGCGCCCACTAAGAAATAGGGTACCAGAATCATCTCGGAGGCGATGGTCAGCAGCGTGTTATAGTCCGATCCTGTGAGCCAGATCAGCACCAGACAGACCTGCACGCTGATGTTGGTGAGCCACAGAGAGGCCGATGGCGCACTGTTTTTGTTCTGACGGGCAAACAGGCGCGGGAACGCTTTGTGCGTGGCGGCCAGGAACGGGACTTCCGCTGCCATAATGGTCCAGCTCAGATAGGCGCCGCAAACGGAAACAATCAGACCCGCCGCGATAATCACGTCCCCCCAGGGACCCAACATTTTCACCATCAGCCCGGCCATGGACGGGTTACGCATTTCCGCAAGTTCAGGGCGAGCTACCACGCCGAGCGACAGCAGCGTCACCAGCAGATAAACGCCCAGCGCCGCCAGTACGGCCAGCAGCGTGGCGCGTCCCACATCGCGCTTGTTACGCGCGCGGGCAGAGACCACGACGGCACCTTCAACGCCGATGAACACCCACAGGGTGATCAGCATGGTATTTTTCACCTGTTCCCAAACGGGTACGCCCAGCGCAATGCCGCTGAAATCGAGCGTAAAGACATCGAGACGGAAGGCGAGGAAGGCCAGCACGACGAACAGGCCAAGCGGCACCAGCTTGGCCAGCGTCGCCACCAGGTTAATGCTGGCTGCGGTCTGGACGCCACGCAAAATCAGCCAGTGAACTATCCACAGCAGGACCGAGGCGCCGACGATGGACAGCCAGGTATTGCCGTCGCCAAACAGGCGCAGTTCGGGCGTGTCGGTAAAGAAGCTGAGCGCCGAGAAGACGATAACCAGATAGGAGACGTTGGCGATCACCGCGCACAGCCAGTAACCCCAGGCGGAGCAGAAGCCGATCAGCTCGCCGAAACCTTCCCGGGCGTAAGTGAATATTCCGCCGTCCAGATCCGGTCGGATACGGGTCAGCAGCAGCATGGCGAACGCCAGCAGCAAAATCCCGACACCGGTAATGCCCCAGCCAATCAGTAATGCGGCCGGGCTAGCGACGGCCGCCATGTTCTGCGGCAAACTGAATACGCCCGCGCCCAGCATTGAGCTCAATACAAGTGCAGTTAAAGCACTCAGGCCAAGTTTCTTTTCCATTGGCTTCCTGTTATGAAAAGTCCAAATCCAGAATAATTATTTCGCTAAGGCGCATAAAAATGGTGGATCACGCTAAGGCGCGGGATTTTACGGAGTGTGAAGGATGCATGCAATGACGTGTGGCAGAAATCAGAAAAAAAGTAACAAAAAAGGCGGCACTGCGCCGCCTTTATGAAACCGTTTTATTACTTGTACAGATCGGCGCTGATGGTCAGGTTGTTACCACGTTCCTGCCACTGGCGGGTGATGTGGTAATACTTCGCGCCTTTCTTCGCAGCACGCTTCGCCACCTGATAGGAGATTTCCGTCATGTTGCCATAGTTGCCCGTAAACTTGATGCTGTCGAACGGAACCATCTGCGCGGCAGTGGCTTTGTTCAGTTCTTCAATTTTCGTGCCGTCTGGTAACGTAACGGTATAACGACCGCCTTTGGTGGATTGGGTTTCAAAGAAACGACCCACTTCAGCGCTTGGTGCCGCCGAGGTTGCAACGCCCGGAATTTCCACTTTCTTCGCTTCTTCACCGCCTTTCGCTAACGCGGCACGTCCCGCATCTGAATCCGCTGGAATGGCATCCGGGCTTTGTACTACGCGTTTTTTCGCATCTTGCTTATAGATGAAGGCGGTGATGCGCTGGTTTCCGCCCTGGTTGGCATCAACCTGACGCACGATATAGAACGCGTAAGCGCCTTTTTCTCTCGCGGCTTTGGTGATGGCATCGTTAACTTCAGGCTGGCTGCGGTAGAAGCCCTGAACGGTCACGGTGTCATACGGTTCCAGCTGAACAGCCTGATCTTTCGGCAGTTCAACAATGCCGTTAATCACGCGGTTTTTCTGTTCATCTGCTTTTGGGGCATTCTCTTTGTACAGCGCAATCGTTACGCGCTGGTTGCCGCTGTTGCCCTGATCGGACTGGTCAACAACGTAAAACGAGGCAGCGCCGTTTTTATCGGCGGCTTTTGATGCGGCGGCGACGGCATCGCCAATAGAGTTATAGCGACCCACAATGACCGTATGGTCAAAAGGTTTTAACGCTGCCGCTTGCTCCGGCGTCAACTCTGTCGCGGCATTCGCAGACAGGGCGGTCGCGGAAAGAAGTGCGGACGCCAGGAGTGTGTTCTTAAGCTTCATAAAAATAATCCTTCGCCTTGCGCAAACCATGTACTGGTGTTGTTGTTAATTTGAGACGGTCCCGATTATGGCATTTAACACCCGTCGCTGTCTGCGGCATTTTTCACAGCCTGTGCTCACCAAAGGACCTGATTCGATAACATTTTGTGATATGTGGAAAAAACAGGCGTTTCACAAGCAAAACTGATTAAGCATATGACTTTTACAAGTTAATTTAATGTTAATGAGTTGTTCTTTTATGGCGCTATATCATGTTTTTACCGCTTCGCTTGCGCGATTTATCGGTCCTGAAGGCGAATTTAAGGTAAATATCTCTGTCAGTGACCCCGATCGCTTATTTTTCACAGATAAAGTAAGAAATAGTGTTTTCTGGCGGTAGATCACGGGCGCTATTTTCAGTAGGTTATAGAAAGTTTGTTACTGTTTTATTTTCCGGGGTTAATCATTCTCCGTCGATATCTCGATGGTGAAAATTGATACAAACCGTGGGCAATTATCGACAAACCATCATCAAAAACCGATGGAAGGGAAAACTATGCGTATTGGGGTACCAAAAGAACGGTTAGCCAATGAAACCCGCGTAGCGGCAACACCAAAAACGGTGGAGCAACTGCTTAAATTGGGTTTTACCGTCGCGATTGAAAGCGGCGCGGGCAAACTGGCGAGTTTCGATGACGAGGCCTTTACTCAGGCTGGCGCGGACGTAGTGGACGGTGCTGAGGTCTGGCAATCACCCATCATTCTGAAGGTCAACGCACCGGAAGAGAGTGAAATTGAACTGCTGAACGCGGGCACTACGCTTGTGAGCTTTGTCTGGCCAGCCCAAAACCCGGAGCTGATGGAGAAGCTGGCAGCACGTGGTGTCACCGTGATGGCGATGGACTCCGTGCCGCGTATTTCGCGCGCGCAGTCTCTGGATGCGCTGAGCTCCATGGCGAACATTGCCGGCTATCGCGCCATTGTCGAAGCTGCGCATGAGTTTGGTCGCTTCTTTACCGGTCAGATTACGGCGGCAGGTAAAGTACCACCCGCGAAGGTGATGGTGATTGGTGCCGGTGTGGCAGGTCTTGCCGCTATCGGGGCCGCAAACAGCCTGGGCGCTATTGTTCGCGCGTTTGATACCCGGCCGGAAGTGAAGGAGCAGGTGCAGAGTATGGGCGCCGAATTCCTTGAGCTGGACTTCAAGGAAGAAGCGGGCAGCGGTGATGGTTACGCGAAGGTCATGTCTGAAGCCTTTATTAAGGCGGAAATGGCGCTCTTTGCGGCGCAGGCAAAAGAGGTGGACATCATTGTCACCACCGCGCTTATTCCGGGTAAACCGGCGCCGAAGCTGATCACCCGTGAGATGGTGGATTCCATGCAGCCGGGCAGCGTTATTGTCGATCTGGCGGCGCAAAACGGCGGTAACTGTGAGTATACCGTGCCAAACCAGGTCACGACGACCGCGAACGGCGTGAAGGTGATCGGTTATACCGACCTGCCAGGGCGTCTGCCAACCCAGTCCTCTCAGCTGTACGGCACGAACCTCGTTAACCTGCTGAAGCTGCTCTGCAAAGAGAAAGACGGCAACATTACCGTTGATTTTGATGATGTGGTGGTGCGTGGCGTTACCGTGGTGCGTGAAGGGGAAATCACCTGGCCTGCACCGCCGATTCAGGTTTCCGCTCAACCTCAGGCTGCGCCGAAAGCGGCGCCAGAGCCCGCGGAGCCAGCAAAACCTGCGTCGCCGTGGCGCAAATACGCCATCATGGCGCTGGTTATTATCCTGTTTGGCTGGCTGGCGGATGTCGCGCCAAAAGAGTTCCTTGGCCACTTCACCGTCTTCGCGCTCTCCTGCGTGGTGGGTTACTACGTCGTGTGGAACGTTTCTCATGCGCTGCATACCCCGCTGATGTCGGTCACCAATGCCATCTCCGGGATTATCGTGGTCGGGGCATTGCTGCAAATTGGTCATGGCGGCTGGATCAGCTTCCTGAGCTTCATTGCGGTGCTGATCGCCAGTATCAATATTTTCGGTGGTTTCACCGTGACTCAGCGCATGCTGAAAATGTTTCGTAAAGGCTAAGGGGTAGCATATGTCTGGAGGATTAGTTACAGCCGCATACATTGTTGCTGCAATCCTGTTTATTTTCAGTCTGGCGGGGCTTTCCAAACACGAAACGTCTCAGCAGGGAAATAACTTTGGTATCGCCGGGATGGCGATTGCGCTGATTGCCACCATCTTTGGGCCGGACACCGGCAACGTGGCGTGGATCCTGGTGGCGATGATCATCGGCGGCGCGATTGGTATTCGTCTGGCGAAACGCGTTGAAATGACCGAGATGCCGGAGCTGGTTGCCATTCTGCACAGCTTCGTGGGTCTGGCGGCGGTGCTGGTGGGCTTCAACAGCTACCTGTACCACGAACCGGGCCTGGAGCCGATTCTGGTGAACATCCACCTGACCGAAGTGTTCCTCGGCATCTTCATCGGTGCGGTGACCTTCACCGGGTCGATTGTGGCGTTCGGCAAGCTGCGCGGGAAGATCTCTTCCAAACCGCTGATGCTGCCTAACCGCCACAAGCTGAACCTGGCGGCGCTGGTCGTTTCCTTTGTGCTGCTGGTGGTCTTCGTGCGTACCGAAAGCGTAGGCTTGCAGGTGCTGGCGTTACTGGTGATGACCATCATCGCGCTGGCCTTCGGCTGGCATCTGGTGGCGTCTATCGGCGGAGCAGATATGCCGGTGGTGGTTTCCATGCTGAACTCCTACTCCGGTTGGGCGGCGGCGGCGGCAGGCTTTATGCTGAGCAACGACCTGCTGATTGTCACCGGTGCGCTGGTCGGTTCTTCCGGTGCGATCCTGTCTTACATCATGTGTAAGGCGATGAACCGTTCGTTTATCAGCGTCATCGCGGGTGGCTTCGGTTCTGACGGCTCATCAACCGGTTCTGATGAGGAAGTGGGTGAACACCGTGAAATCAGCGCGGAAGACACCGCAGAGATGCTGAAAAACTCGCATTCCGTCATCATCACCCCAGGCTATGGCATGGCGGTGGCGCAGGCGCAGTACCCGGTGGCGGAAATCACCGAGAAACTCCGCGCGCGCGGCATCAAAGTTCGCTTTGGTATTCACCCGGTGGCGGGGCGTCTGCCAGGCCACATGAACGTGCTGCTGGCGGAAGCGAAGGTGCCTTACGACATCGTGCTGGAAATGGACGAGATCAACGATGATTTCGCCGACACCGACACCGTGCTGGTGATTGGCGCCAACGACACCGTTAACCCGGCGGCGCAGGACGACCCGCGTAGTCCGATTGCGGGTATGCCTGTTCTCGAAGTGTGGAAGGCGCAGAACGTCATTGTCTTCAAACGCTCTATGAACACCGGCTATGCTGGCGTGCAGAACCCGCTGTTCTTTAAAGATAACACCCACATGCTGTTTGGCGACGCCAAGGCCAGCGTGGATGCGATCCTGAAAGCGCTGTAATTGCGCTTCATCCTGACAAACCGCCCCCTGGGGCGGTTTTCTTATTTCTGCGGCCAGCTTTTCTCCTCTGTCTATACTTTACCCTTTGTGTAATACGAGGAGGTGTAATGCGATTTTTGTCCCGCTTCGACATCATCGAGCTGATGATGACGCCATCTTTCTGGATCGGCGTCGCCACGGTGGTTTTTGTGACTCTGCTGGTGTACTGGCTGCTGACGCGTCTGATCGCCTTCGTTAAGAAAGGGATCACTACCTGGGGCGACAAGCACCCCACCACCAACCGGATGCGTTTTATCCTGACGGATATGCTTAACCGCACCAGCCGCTTCCTGCTTTTTGTCGTGGCGCTGTTATTCAGCCTGCGTTTCGTCGACTTACCGGATCATCTCTTTGGTACCGTGAGCCACGCCTGGTTCCTGGTCTTCGCTATCCAGGTGGCGCTGTGGATGGATCAGGGGGTGGTGTCGTGGCTTCGTCACGTCATGCTGGCGCCGGGAAGCCATAAAAACCCGGTGACGCTGGTGATCACGGGGCTTATCCTCCGTGCCATAGTCTGGTCAGTGATGCTGCTGTCTATTCTTGCTAACGCGGGCGTCAACATCACTGCTCTGGTTGCCAGCCTTGGGGTAGGGGGTATTGCAATCGCCCTCGCGGTGCAAACGATCCTGAGCGACGTGTTTGCATCGCTTTCCATCGGTTTTGATAAGCCGTTCGAAATTGGCGATTTTGTGGTGTTTAACGATGTCGCCGGGACGGTAGAGCACATTGGCCTGAAAACCACCCGTATCCGCAGCCTGAGCGGGGAGCAGATTGTCTGCGGGAACGCCATTCTGCTGCAACAGACGCTGCATAACTACAAACGGATGCAAACGCGCCGGATCGTCTTTACCTTCGGGGTTGCCAGCGACACGGCGCCGGACAAACTGCGTTCAGTGGGTGATATGGTCAAACAGATCATTACCGACGTCGGGGAAACGAAGTTTGACCGCGCCCATTTCCTGGGCTTCGATCGCGATCGCCTGACCTTCGAGGTGGTCCATATCGTTAATACTGCGGACTACAACAAGTACATGGATATTCAGCAGGAGATCAATATCCGTATTCTGGAGGGGCTGAACCAGCAGGAGATCAAGCTGGCGCTGCCGAGCATGGTTCTGCACGCGCCCTGGATGAATGCCGGCGACGAGGCACCGACGCAGCGGTTGAGCGAAGCGTAATAAAAAAGCCCGCCGTTACCGGCGGGCTTTCATTTTGGGGTCAATCGTCTTCCTCATCGTCCAGTTCAACCGGCGTTTGATACTGATCCGGTTTGATGACCAGAAGGTCGCAGCGCAGGTGGTCAATCACCTGCTCGGCGGTATTTCCCAGGAACGCGGCAGAGATACCGGTCCGGCCAATGGTGCCCAGCACCACAATCCCGGCCTGCAAATGTTCCGCCAGATCCGGAATAACCTCTTCCGGTAACCCTTTTTCTACGTGCGTCATATTCTCATCGATACTGAATTTCTGGCGCAGCGCTTTCATGGCCAGCAGATGCTGACCGCGAATCGCGTCGTTATACACGCTCGGGTCAAATTCAGGCAGCTCGATGGCGATATTGATTGGCGTAACCGGATAGGCGCCCACCAGATGGACTTCGGTGTGGTTAACCTGGTCGGCAAGCTGAAGCGTCTCCTTCACCAGCTTCTCGTTCAGCGAATTGTGATAATCCTCTTCGCTGGCCAGATTCACCGCCACGACGGCTTTCCCGCCCTCAGGCCACGGCTGATCTTTCACCATCCATACCGGGCAAGGGCATTTGCGCAGCAGATGCCAGTCGGTCGGGGTGAAAATCACGGATTCCAGTTTGTCATGCTGGTGCGCCATTTTCAGCAGCAGGTCATGCCCACCGGCCACCACTTCCTGAATAATGGCTTCGAAAGGTCGGTTGTGCCAGACCACTTTGATATCAATCGGTACGCCCGCTTCCAGGTAATATTTCGCCTGCTCGCGGATCCACGCGGTACGCTGGCTGATCACTCCCTGACGCATAGCGGTGCGCTCGTCAGGCGACAGAAGGGTGGTCATCTCGTATGAGAAGTCATAAATCGGCAAAAAGGCTTTAATTTTGCCACCAATCCGTTGATGTAAATACACAGCACGTCGTAATGCCGGCTGATCGTCCTGGTTAGGATCGATAGCCACCAGCATGTTTTGATACTTTGCCATACAGGTCTCCTTACTACTGTCACCACAGTCTGTAAGTAAAAGAGTAACCTATATATCTTGAATGAAACAGGGGGGAAGTTTTTGCCAGATCAATAATCATGAAAATTTATCGACCTGGCATAAGATATCCGGGAGAGTTATGCCACGTTACGTGAGTGACCCGCCAGAATGGCCAGCGCTTCACCGTTTTCGATGGTGATGTACTTACCTTTAACCGCCAGCATTCCGCTCTTCTGGAAGCGACCCAGCAGACGGCTGATGGTTTCCACGGTCAGGCCCAGATAGTTGCCAATATCACCGCGCGTCATGGTCAGACGGAATTCACGCGGGGAGAAGCCACGCTCCGCGAAACGGCGGGAGAGGTTATAGATAAAGGCGGCCAGACGCTCTTCGGCATTCTTTTTGGAAAGCAGCAGGATCATATCCTGATCGCCTTTAATCTCACCGCTCATCAGACGCATCATCTGCTGACGCAGGTTCGGCATCTTACCGGACAGATCGTCCAGCGTCTCAAACGGAATTTCGCAGACCATAGAGGTTTCCAGCGCCTGAGCAAAGCTCGGGTGATGGCCACTGCCGATGGCGTCAAAGCCGACTAAATCGCCTGCCAGATGGAAGCCGGTGATCTGCTCGTCGCCCTGTTCGGTAATGGTGTAGCTTTTGATGGTGCCAGAACGGATAGCATAGAGCGATTTCAGTTCGTCTCCCGCCTTAAACAGCGTCTGCCCTTTCTGAATAGGCTTTTTGCGCTCGATGATATTGTCAAGCTGATCGAGTTCGTGCTCATTCAGAGTAAACGGGATACAGAGCTGGCTGATGCTGCAATCCTGGCAATGGATAGCACAACCGCCAGACTGAATGCGTCGTATAATTCGCTTTTCCGGGATCATAGGTTTGCTCAAGCCTTAATTGATATTGGTCAATTTTAACATCTTTTTGGTAAGGACGTAAGTCTGGCAAACCCCCAATAAAGACAAGAGACGGCAGCGTGTTGCCATCTCCTTGAAATTCCACAGAATGATTAAGGATTATGAACCTAACAGGAAGAAAATTAAGCACAAAAAGCCTGGGAATTACAGCAGAAAATACCCTTCGTGACGCAGCAGCCACTCTTTGCGCTGTACGCCCCCGGCATAGCCGGTGAGGGTGCCGTTGCGCCCGATCACGCGATGGCAAGGCACCACAATGCTGACGGGGTTAGAGCCATTTGCCGCACCGACCGCGCGCGCCGCGCCGGCACGGCCAAGCTGCTCTGCCAGCTGACCGTAGTGCATCACCTGCCCGCAGGGAATATTACGCAGCGCCTGCCACACCTCGCGCTGAAAAGGGGTGCCCGCCGTGGCGGTTGGCAGGGTATTAATAATGCTGAGATCGCCCTCGAAGTAGGCCGTCAGTTTATCGCTCAGCCCGCCAGGATTACGGGCAGTAATACGCTCGTAACCCTCGGCGCGATAATGGATGTTGAGCAGCTCAACCATCCGGTCGCTGTGCTCTTCCCATTCAACCGCGCGCAGATTGAACGCTTCATCCGCGATAACCCACAGCGGCCCCAGCGGCGTCGCAATCTTATCTTCGAGTAATCTCAGCATCAGTACTCCTTAGTTCAGCCTCGGGTAAACACCCGGTCCAATCGGCAGGCCGACAAGATACCACGCCACCAGCATCACCAGCCATACCCCTAAGAAGATAAGCGGATAGGGCAGAACCAGCGAATAATAGGTACCCAGCTTAGCCTCCGGTCTGTAGCGTTGCAGGAAGCCTAAAAACAGCGGAACGAAGGGTGACACGGGCGCCAGCGGGATCACCGAGGAATCGGCGACACGGAACAGGATCTGGGCGAACGCAGGATGGAAGCCGAGCATCATAAACATGGGGACAAAGATGGGCGCCAGAATCGACCAGATGGCCGACCCGCTGGCAATAAACATGCACAGCAGGGACGACAGCAGCGCCAGGCCGACAAACGCCGGAACACCGCTCAACCCCGCCGCCTCCAGCGCGTCCGTCAGGCTCACGGCCATAAACTTGCCCATGTTGCTCCAGTTAAACATGGCGACAAACTGCGCCAGCGGGAACACCATCACGATAAAACCCGCCATCTCCTTCATCGGCTCGATCATCAGGTGCGGCAGATCTCCCTGACGGCGGATTTTGCCGGTGGCGATGCCGAACGCGAGCGAAACGACGAAGAAGAAGAGAATTATCAGCGGCACAATGCCCTGAATAAACGGCGAGGGCAGTACGGTGTGTTTGATCGGATCGCGCAGCACGCCATTTTCCGGCACCACCATCAGCGCCACCACCGCAATGAACGCCAGCGAGACGATCCCGGCTACGCGCAGGCCGAACTGCTGCTCTTTGCTCAGCGTCTCCAGCTTTTCATCGCTCCGGCCTTCCCATTTACCCAGGCGCGGCTCAATGATCTTATCGGTAATCAGCCCCCCGACAATCGTCAGGACAATCACCGAACTGGCCATAAAGTACCAGTTGTCGATCACGCTGACGTGCATAGTCGCATCGATGGTGCTGGCTGCCTCCGTACTGATGCCGGAGAGCAGCACATCGGTGGTCACGATAAGCAGGTTAGCGGTAAACCCACAGCCGACGCCCGCAATCGCCGACAGCAGACCCGCAACAGGATGACGGCCAACGGCGAGGAAAATCAGCGCCCCCATCGGCGGCATGATCACCAGCGCCGCGTCGGACGAGATATGGCTGAAGAAGGCAATAAACAGCACCATATAGCTGGCATAACGCGCGCTGACGTGCGAGGCCATTTTCACCATCAGCGCGGGCAGCAGACCCACGCGTTCGGCCAGTCCCGCGCCTAACACCAGCGCCAGGATGGCGCCCAGCGGCGCAAAACCGCTGAAGTTTTTAATCACGTTCGGCAAAAACCAGTGCAACCCTTCAACGCTGAGCAGGTTTTTCACTGCTACCATACTGCCGTCGGCCGGGCTGCGCACGCTCACCTCAAAGGCGGACAGCACGGCCGTCGCGACCATCAGGATGACAATTAAATAGATAAAAAGCAGGAAAGGGTGCGGCACTTTATTGCCGATCCTTTCAACCCAGCCATAGAGCTTACCGGATGGGGAATGCGAAGGTATGGAAGACATACTCATGGGCGTTCCTCGGGACTGTTGTTGTGTTGTTGTGTTGTGTTTTTTTATTTTAAAGGTGACGGTGTCACGCCCTGCGGGATCGGACACTCGTACGGTTTTTCTGTTATGTGTTGTTCGAACTCTTCCCGGCATTTTCGCAACAGGTCGGCATCCTGAAGCAGATGCAGCGCGGTCGCGCCCATCACTTTTCCGGCCAGCAACATGCCTTTATGGGCAATTGAGGTGCGCCCCTGCGCCACTAATTGCCAGGTATGCAGTGGGGTGCCGACGGTAAAACAGGGGCTAAAGCACTGTGCAACAGGCATCTTCCAGCTGACATCCCCCACATCGGTGGAGCCTGCCAGCACGTTATCGGTGATGGCGTAAGGGGCAACTTCATCCACCAGCAGCGTCTCCTGATGGCGTCGGGCAAACGCTTTTCCCTCTTCGGCCCCCGTTGCGGCAATGTTTTTCAGGCTGTTTTGCAGGTCGTTTGCCGTGAGCGTGGCGCGGATTTCACGGGCAAATTCGCGTTCCTCTTCCGTCCAGGCCGGCGTGCCATAATGCTGCAATGCGCGGTACATCGCCGCTTCGAGCGTACGGTTCGGCAGATAGCTGGAGCAGGCTTTATCAAAGCGGCACTCGACGGTGGTTTCGGTCATCATCGCCGCACCCTGGGCGATTTTCTCGATGCGCGCGTAGATCTGCTGCGCATCGGCCATCTCCGGGGCGCGGATCAGGTACAGCACCTCGGCCTGGGCCTGTACCACGTTGGGCGAAATCCCGCCGGTATCGGTGATGGAGTAATGAACGCGCGCTTTTTCAATGATGTGTTCGTTGAGGAAGTTTGTACCGGTGGTCATCAGCGTCACGGCATCCAGCGCGCTGCGCCCCAGATGTGGGGAGTTTGCGGCATGAGCGGCGATCCCCTTAAACCGCCAGGCGGCCTGAATATTGGCCAGCGTGCTGACGTTAAACATCCCGGCAAAGGCCTCCGGGTGCCATGTCACGGCAGCGTCCACGTCGTCAAACAGCCCTTCACGTACCATAAAGGTTTTACCGGAGCCGCCTTCCTCGCCGGGGCAGCCGTAAAATCGTACCGTTCCGCTGCCGCCGTGTTGTTCCAGCCAGCTTTTCACCGCCACCGCCCCGGCGAAGGCAGCAGTGCCTAACAGGTTATGCCCGCAGCCGTGGCCGTTCGCCCCCGGGGTGGCGGATTGCGCCGTCGCGCAGTGCGCCTGCTGGCTTAGCCCGGCCAGGGCATCGTATTCGCCCAGAAGGGCGATAACGGGCTTGCCGCTGCCGTAGCTGGCAATAAAGGCATTGGGAATGCCTCCGGCTTCCCGCGTCAGGGCAAAGCCCTCGGCTTCCAGCGCACTGGCGAGCCGTTCGGCGGACCAGAACTCTTCGAAGCGCGTTTCGGGATGATCCCAGATGTCGTCGGCAATATCGGTAAACGTCTGACATCGCGTGTCGATGGCATCGGCGATAAAAGCGTAGTTCTCCTGCATTACACACCTCGCGTCCACGGGAAATTAAGCGCAGTTCGCGCCAGCGTTTCGATGGCAACGTTCATCACCTGCTCATCAAAATCGAATTTTTCGTTGTGATGTCCGGCGCTCAGCTCGGTGCCGAAGACCATATACGAGGCCATGCCGCCGTTCTGCTGTACGCGGGCCATCATTAGCGTGGCATCTTCGGAGCCCGCAGGCGCTTTGACCTTATCAATGGCATGAGTCACGCCGGGCACCTGGCTTGCCTGTTCGCGCAGATAATCGACCCAGGCCGGGGAAGGGGCGCTGGAGGTCGCCGCCCCCATCAGGTTTACCCCGGCTGTTACGCCGTAGAGCGCCGCCGCGCCGGTAATTACCGCCTGTGCGCGCTCAAAGACATACTGATTAATAGCCTCGCTTTCGCCGCGGGTTTCAACCTTAAGCAACGCATCAGCCGGAACCACGTTGCGTCCGCTGCCCGCCTGCATGACCCCGACGTTAACCCGGGACGCGCCTTCGCTGTGTGGTGCGATGCCATGCAGCGCGATGGCGGCCTGGGCAGCCGCGAGCAGGGCGTTACGGCCCTCTTCTGGTTTACCGCCAGCGTGTGCGGCGACCCCGGTAAAGCGCACGTCAAATTTGGTGGTCGCCATGAAGTTATCGCTGCCGCAGATCACCGTCCCTTTCGGCACGCCGGTCCCGATATGAATGGCGGTAAAGTAGTCCACGCCGTCCAGCGCGCCTGCGGCGACCATAGCCCGCGCGCCGCGCGTACCCTCTTCGGCAGGCTGGAAGATCAGTTTGATGGTGCCGTTGAGCTGCGCTTCATGCTGCTTAAGCACCTGCGCAAGCCCCAGACCAATGGTGGTATGCCCGTCGTGGCCACAGGCGTGCATCATGCCCGGGTTGCAGGAGGCAAACCCGTCGCGGTACGGTCGGTGGCTGTCGTCAAGCGCTTCGCTTAAATCAAGTGCATCCATGTCTACCCGAAACGCCAGCGTTGGGCCCGGACGTCCGGTATTCAGGGTCGCGACAATGCCGGTGAACCCGCCCTCAAACGGCGCCAGCCATTTCTCCGGCGCGCCCTGTGCCCGGGCGCGGGCAAACTCTCGTGAAAGGATGGCGTCATCGGGCAGTCCCATACGGCTTTCGGCATCGACCACGTCGCGCCCCATCGCCAGTTCGTAGCCCAGCGAGTCGAGGATCTCCGCGACTTTCGCAGCTGTTCGAAACTCTACCCAGCCGGATTCCGCAAAATGGTGGAAATCGCGACGCCATGCGCTCAGTTGTGGAGCTAATGTCTGAATGTACTGCGCCAGTGCGTTCATATCTTTTCCTGTCATCATTAAAATATGTGAACTGCTTCACGCTGTGATAGTTTTTACTTATCACTAATCGTTTTTTCACAGTTTTAACCGTTCAGGAATTACCCTCGCACATCCGTTTCCATTAAAGTAGATGACAGTTTCTTTACTCTGATAAACAACGGTTATCGGTCTCGTTATGTCATTTCAGATTAAATTTCATCAAATCAGGGCGTTTGTCGAAGTGGCGCGTCAGGGCAGCATTCGCGGCGCCAGCCGGACGCTTAATCTTTCGCAGCCCGCGCTGACCAAATCCATTAAAGAGCTGGAGGAGGGTATGGCGGCCCAGCTATTTGTGCGCCGGAGTAAAGGCGTCGCGCTGACCGAGTGCGGGGAAGGGTTTTATCACCGCGCTAATTTGATTCTGGAAGAGCTGCGTGCAGCGCAGGATGACATCCGCCAGCGACAGGGCGAGCTTGCCGGGCAGATCAATATTGGGATGGGAGCCAGCATTTCACGCAGCCTGATGCCGGCCGTCATTACGCGTTTTCATGCGCAGCATCCTCAGGTCAACGTCCGGATTATGGAAGGCCAGCTGGTGTCGATGATTAATGAATTACGTCAGGGTGAGCTGGACTTTACCATCAATACCTATTATCAGGGGCCGTACGATCACGAATTTACGTTTGAAAAGCTGTTCGAAAAGCCTTTTGCTGTATTTTGTCGGGCAGGGCATCCGGCGACAGGGGCGACCTCAATTAATGAGCTTTTGCAATATAACTGGACGATGCCTACGCCCCGGGGAAGTTATTATAAGCAGTTGCAGGATACTTTTAACCATCGCTCTCAAATACCGCGAATTGGCGTTGTCTGTGAGACCTTTTCCTCCTGTATTAGCCTCGTCGCACAAAGCGATTTCATCAGCATTTTACCGCAGGAGCTGGGCTGCGATCCGCTTCTGGCGCACCGTCTGATAATGCTGCCGGTTGTCGAAACCCTGCCTAAAGCAGCATATTATTTAATTCAGCGTCGTGATTCTCGCCAGACACCGCTTGCCGAATCATTAATCACGCAGTTTCGAAGGGAAGCCAGGAAATTAATTTAATCAAAATAACAACAATAAAAAAATAGAGTCTGCCCGACATCAGACAGACTCCACAGTACACACAGTCGTGCGTCCTTTCGCGGATCCTACATGCATTATCCATTGGGCAGGTTTATTAAGTTATAACAGCTTTTTCTTAAAAGAGAAGGACGTTGAGTGATTGATTTCACGATTTTTTAACGTAAATTATTTAATTAATTACGGCTGAAATTTAAGTTAAGGTTAGATTAAATTTATTGCGTCTGCGATTATCTGTTCCTTAAGCCATTATTTGAACCCGTGCCTGGATGATTGAGACCCGCAACGGGCGCAGGTATAGTACATCACTCAGATGTAGCCGGAGGATTTCCATGAACCCTGACGACAAATCACTTTTTCTTGACGCCATGGAGGATGTCCAGCCGCTCAAACGCTGCGCGGATATTCACTGGCAGCAGAGCCGCAACACGCGGGCGCGTCAGGAAATAGATACTGAGCAGCTCGATAACTTTCTGACGCTGGGGTTTCTGGAACTGTTGCCTCTTGCCGAGCCGCTCATGTACCAGCGCGAAGGGGTACAGCAGGGGGTATTTGATAAGCTGCGTTCCGGCAAATATTCCCGTCAGGCCAGCTTAACGCTGTTACGCCAGCCTGCGGAGCAATGCCGCCAGCTGGTCTATTCCTTTATTCGCCAGGCCGGACGTGACGGGCTACGCAACCTGATCATCGTGCATGGTAAAGGGCGTGAACAGCAGTCGCATCCTAACGTGGTGCGCAGCTATCTTGCGCGCTGGCTGACCGAGTTCGATGAAGTACAGGCCTTTTGCGAAGCGCAGCCGCATCACGGCGGCAGCGGAGCATGCTATGTCTCGTTGCGTAAGTCAGAGGATGCGAAGCGAGATAACTGGGAGCGCCACGCCAAGCGCAGCCGCTAATCAGGAAGGCGGGCGAGATGCCCGCCTGTCACTCAGAAGGTTTCCCAGTTCGCGTCAGCTGTATTCGCGCCTGCCGCTGACGGGCGCAGCAGTACGGGCGTTTTCACGTTTTTAGGGCGAGCCGCCAGCGATGCCTGAGCGTTCAGCCGGAATGCCGCCACGGCCTGACGCAGCTGTTCAGACTGATCTTCCAGCGCTGCCGCCGCCGTTGCCGACTCCTGTACCAGCGCGGCGTTTTGCTGCGTGACGCTGTCCATCTGCGAGACCGCCAGGCTGACCTGCTCTATACCGCGGCTCTGCTCGTCAGACGCCGAGGAAATCTCAGCCATAATATCGGTTACGCGCGTCACGGCCGCGACGATCTCTTTCATGGTCGCACCCGCCTCGCTCACCTGTTCCGAGCCGGTATTCACTCGGCTGACAGAGTTCTCGATAAGCCCTTTGATCTCTTTTGCCGCCTGCGCGCTGCGGCTGGCCAGCGTCCGTACTTCACCTGCCACGACCGCAAAGCCGCGACCTTGTTCCCCGGCACGGGCGGCTTCAACCGCCGCGTTGAGCGCCAGAATGTTGGTCTGGAAGGCAATGCTATCGATAACGCCGGTGATATGCGCAATTTGCTGAGAACTGTCGGCAATGTCATTCATGGTACGCACCACGTTATCCACCACCTGACCGCCGCGAGCGGCGGTTTCAGACGCATTCTTCGCCAGCAGCGTCGCCTGACGGGCGTTATCCGAGTTCTGTTTCACCGTGGCAGTCAGCTCTTCCATACTGGCGGCGGTCTCTTCCAGCGAGGCTGCCTGCTGCTCGGTTCGCGCGGAAAGGTCGTTACTCCCGGCGGCAATTTCTCCTGCGCCCGTGTAGATAGAATCTGTGCTGCCGCGCACGGCGCTGACGGTGCTCACCAGCGACTGCTGCATCTCGTGCAGACCAGCAGCCAGCTGGCCCATCTCGTTGCGCCCGGTAATCGCGACATTTTGCGTCAGATCGCCGCTCGCGATAGTGCGAATATGGTTCATGATGGCGTTGAGCGGTTTCAGGAGCAGGTGCTGTAAACCCTGCCAGATCACCACCAGCACGGCGATCACAGTCAGGAAGATCGCCGCCAGCGTCCACTGCATCTGGGTAAAGCTGCTCTGATTCTCTTCGGCGGCGGCTTTCAGCAGCACGTTATTTTCAGCGCGCCAGCGGGTATAGACCGCCTCCATCTCATCCTGCGCCTGCTGGGCGTCCAGGTCGCCATAGGCCTGATAGTTATCGGCGCGCAGATACTCAATGGACAAGCGCATCACCTCGTGCATTTGCTTCCAGGCTTTCTGCATCTCTTCGGTGAGCGCGGCATTCTGGCCCTTCACCTGCGAAATCGCCTGCCAGTTTTTGTAATAGTCTTCGGCTTTGGTCAGCGAACCGTTCGCGGTGCCCAACAGCGTGTTGATTGCTGCGAGAGAGGCCGGATCGCGCTGGTTTTTCAGGTAGCGGATCGCCACGCGGGTGACGGTAACGCGCGTTTTCACCAGCGTGTTCACGCTGTCGCTCAGGCTCTCCTGTTGGGCATTGAGTAACCCGGAGTTCTGAAAGTTGTGACGATCGTTGTTAACGGCAGAGTAGAACAACCCTCCCGTGACAACTTGCAGCAGACAGAATATGGTGAGGGCAAAGATAATACCGGTAATCACGTGCAGATTTTTCAGCATGGCGGTCATCCGTAAGAGAAGAGGCAGGGTTACATCAATACTATCGTCGTAGCGAATTTAAACTTTAATTTTACTATTGCTTAACTAATGGTTTCGTTGCGGAACCTGTTGTAAATCCGGATCATTTTTTATGAGGAAGGTCAGCATGAGCAGCATAGATAAAAGCGGAACGTTCACGCTCGGAACGCGTACGGTTAAACGATTTGGCTATGGCGCGATGCAGCTTGCCGGGCCTGGCGTTTTTGGTCCGCCAAAAGACAAAAATGCGGCGCTGGCGGTGCTGCGTGAAGCGGTGGCGTCGGGTGTGAATCACATTGATACCAGCGATTTTTACGGACCTCATGTGACCAACCAGCTTATCTGCGAGGCGCTTCATCCGTACCGGGACGACCTTACGATTGTGACCAAGATCGGAGCCCGACGCGGCGAGGATGCCTCCTGGCTGCCGGCGTTTTCCGCGCAGGAGCTGACGCAGGCGGTGCATGACAACCTGCGTAACCTGAAGCGGGATGTGCTGGACGTGGTTAACCTGCGGATCATGTTTAGCACCCACGGACCGGCGGAAGGCTCGATTGCCGCGCCGCTGAGCACCCTTGCGGAGCTACAACAGCAGGGGCTGGTTCGCCATATTGGGCTGAGCAACGTCACCGCTTCGCAGGTCGCTGAAGCGCAGAAGATGGTTTCCGTGGTGTGCGTACAGAACATGTACAACGTTGTGAATCGCGGTGACGATGCGCTGGTCGATTCGCTGGCGCAGCAGGGGATTGCCTGGGTGCCGTTCTTCCCGCTGGGAGGTTTCACGCCACTGCAATCTTCCGGACTACAGGCGGTGGCGGATTCACTGGGCGCGACGCCGATGCAGGTGGCGCTGGCATGGCTGCTGCAACGCTCGCCAAATATCCTCTTGATCCCGGGAACCTCGTCGGTGGCGCATCTGCGTGAAAACCTGGCGGCAGCCGATCTGGTATTGCCGCCTGAGGCGCTGGAGACGTTAAATTCGCTGGTGGGGTAATCCCGATGGCAGCAAAAGCCCGGAGGATTTTTCGGGCTTTTGCTGTTTATGATCCAATCTGACTTCTTTGGCGGTGAAGCGCTAATGCTTCCGCCACGATTTCCTGCTTACTTTTCCGTGTTTCATACGCAGTAATGCGGATGTACTCCATCAGCGCAGGATCGATGCGCGCGCTTAACATCCTGAGTTCGGCCTCCTTTGCGACACCGCGAGCAACACGCTTATCGGGATAATCACGGGCGGGCATAGAAAACGTCCTCCAAAAATTGTCTTGTTAATTTGTGCTGTAAAATATGCGCCAGTCTAAATAGAAAGTCAATGGATAGTGATTGTGCAGTGAAGCTAAGTTGTGTTTTGTGTATTTAGAAGTCATTAGTAAGTGATTTGATAGTGATGTTTTATGACGCGTTAAGCTTGCCCATACGTAAAAATTTACAAAGCAAATAATCTTCATTGCTATAGGGGGTTATAAGCGAAGCGGTTAAGGCGTAGCCAGCCGCTTACGCTGACATGGCTTGATCGATACCTCAGTTAAAACTACTGTATATAAAAACAGTATGGAGGTATTTATCATGATCTTTTTCAGACCCGCAGAGTTGCGTGAAATCGTTGCTATTCCACTTTTCAGCGACTTAGTACAGTGCGGCTTCCCCAGCCCGGCAGCGGATTATGTAGAGCGGCGTATCGATTTAAACGAGTTATTAGTCGCCCATCCCAGCTCCACTTACTTTGTCAAAGCCGCCGGTGACTCGATGATAGAAGGGGGGATCAATAACGGTGATTTGCTGGTGGTGGACAGTTCCCGCAAGCCTGAGCATGGCGATATCGTGATTGCGGCGGTAGAGGGCGAATTTACCGTGAAGCGCCTCCAGTTGCGTCCCAATATTCAACTCAACCCCATGAACAGCGCCTATTCACCGATTATTGTCGGCAGCGACGATACGCTCGATATCTTTGGTGTAGTGACGTATATCGTGAAATCCGCGAGCTGATCGTGTTTGTGAAGCTTAATTAATAGGCAATAAGTTAATTCTCATCATGCAAAAATCTTACGTTATCGGGGCTGTCTTGTCGGCAAACCTGATATTCATCGCATAAGCCGGAACTGACTGGTCAAATATTCTGGTATTGGCGAATTACAGAGTGATATCCCATTTTTTTATTTTGTTATGTTCCTGCACTTTAGTGAATTTTCTTTTCTTCCGACAGAATACATTTTGTCTACATTATAATTTTAATTTATGATTCGCACACGAACAATTGATGTTATGCAGGGTTTTAGCATCGTGGCAGTCAATAAAACCCTGCTGTTATAAAGTAATCAGGAGATTCATTTTTATGTCAGACAATAATCCCCGCCCATCCGGCTGGTTAGGCCCGTGGTGCCTGCTGGTGGGTGTGATACTTCTTGTAACGGGGCTCTTTTTTGCCATCGGCGGTTTTAAACTGGTTTCCCTGGGGGGGAGTTGGTATTTTCTCATCGCCGGGGTTATCACTCTGCTCTCTGCGATTCAGTTCTTCCGCCGCAAGTCCTCTGCCGTGGGGCTGTTTGCCCTGGTGTTTCTTGGCACCCTGATTTGGGCATTTTTCGATGCCGGGCTCGACTTCTGGCCGCTGGTTTCCCGTTTAATGGTACCCGCCGGGCTGATGGTGCTGGCAGCCGCCACCTGGCCTGCATTGCGTAAACGTGAAGGAAAACCGTCCTGCGCAAAAGGGGCCCTGGGGGTCTGCGCGGTCCTTATTGTCGCCATGGGCGTCACCTTTGTTCAGATGTTTCAACCCCATCCGACCGTGCCGTTTAGCGGTGAAAAACGCCCGCTGGTGCCGGTAAAAGATGATGCGAAACAGCAGAACTGGGATCACTACGGTAATACGGCTGGCGGTAGTCGCTTTGTGGCGCTGGACCAGATAACCCGTGACAACGTGAAAAACCTGAAACCGGTCTGGACCTACCATACCGGTGACGTACCGGAAAGTCCGGACGGCAATGGCGCAGAAGATCAGCAAACGCCGCTACAGGTTGGCGATCGTGTCTTCCTCTGTACGCCGCATAACAACGTGATCGCCGTGGATGCCGATAGCGGGAAAGAGATCTGGAAAGCGGAAATCAACGCCAAGTCTGCAATCTGGATGCGCTGCCGTGGCCTGGCGTACTTTGATGCCACTAAACCGCTGGCGCAGCCAACGGTAGCCGGCTCCACGCCGGTTCTGCCAGCGCAGGTCGCACCGGGCGCTGCATGCCAGCGCCGTATCCTGATGAACACCATCGACGGTAAGCTGATCGCGTTAGACGCCGATAACGGCAAGTTCTGCCCGGACTTCGGTACTAACGGCAGCGTTAATCTGCATGAAGGGATGGGCGACGCGTCAGATCCCACCTACGTGCTGACGTCGGCCCCGACGCTGGCGGGTACGACGGTTGTCGTTGGCGGCCGCGTTGCGGATAACGTCAGCACCGATATGCCGGGAGGCGTTATACGTGGTTATGACGTGATCACCGGCCAGCTGCGCTGGGCGTTCGACCCGCGTAATCCGGATCCGAACTATGTTCTGAAGCCGGGCGAACACTACAAACGTAGCTCTGCAAACTCCTGGGCCCCTATGTCCTGGGATGCGTCGATGAATACCGTGTTTATCCCGATGGGAAGTTCCTCTGTCGACCTGTGGGGCGCTGACCGTATTCCGGAAGATCATAAATACGCCACCTCAATCCTCGCGCTGGATGCGACTACCGGGAAAGAGAAGTGGGTATACCAGACCGTGCATAACGACCTCTGGGATTTCGATATCCCGATGCAGCCGAGCCTGGTTGATTTCCCGACGAAAGAGGGCAACAAGCCCGCGGTGGTGGTGGGCACCAAAGCGGGGCAAATTTATGTTCTTGATCGCCTGACGGGTAAACCGCTCACTGAAGTGAAAGAGGTTCCGGTAAAACCAGCGGATATTCCACGTGAACAGTACCCGGCAACGCAGCCGCGTTCTGTGGGAATGCCGCAGATTGGCGCGGAAACCCTGAAAGAATCGGATATGTGGGGGGCGACGCCGTTTGACCAGCTGGCCTGTCGTATCAGCTTCAAATCAATGCGTTATGACGGTCTGTACACGATGCCGGGAACCGATATTTCCCTGAGCTTCCCGGGCTCGCTGGGGGGAATGAACTGGGGCAGCTTGTCCACCGATCCGAACAACCAGTACATCTTTGTCAACGACATGCGTCTGGGTCTGTGGGTCCAGCTGATTAAACAAGATCCGCAGAGCGCGGTGGCAAACACAGGCGGTGAAGCCGTGAACGCCGGGATGGGCGCCGTTCCGATGAAAGGAACGCCGTATTCGGTCAACAAAAACCGTTTCATGTCACCACTGGGCATTCCGTGCCAGAAACCACCGTTTGGTTCCCTCTCCGCCATTGACCTGAAAACGCAGAAAATCGTCTGGCAGGTGCCGGTCGGTACCGTTCAGGATACCGGTCCGTTTGGGGTAAAAATGCGTATGCAGATGCCTGTCGGTATGCCGACGCTGGGCGGTACGCTGGCCACGCAGGGCGGTCTGGTCTTCATTGCGGGAACCCAGGATTACTACCTGCGCGCCTTTGATTCCTCTACGGGGGAAGAAGTGTGGAAAGCGCGTCTCCCGGTGGGTAGCCAGGGCGGACCTGTCAGCTATGTATCACCGAAAACCGGCAAACAGTACATTCTGATCTCTGCCGGCGGTGCACGCCAGTCGCCGGATCGTGGTGACTACGTGATTGCCTACGCGCTGGATAAATAACAGCGAAATAAGCAGCCCGGCCCCGTCGTAGTACGGGGCTTTTTTTTGACTGAAAACCACGCACAGGAAGAAAGCGTCGGTTCTGGTCAGCCCGTGAAAAGCACCCGCCAGCGTCGGCGACGGCGAGTCATCTCGCGCCATAGCGCGATTATCTCGTCAGGTTGCAGGGCATCAATAGCCTGCGGCGTTAACACCGGCAAACCATAGCGCTGGCGCAGGGCGGCCACTGCCGTGGCGCTGGCATCCATCGGTGAGCGGATCTGCGTCGCCAGCTGCTGTCGCAACACGCTGAACGCTGCCTCATCGCACGGCGTCAGCTCACGCAAAAATCGTTTGCAGCAACCCAACAGGTTCACGGGAGAACGGTCAGGCGACTGTAACGCCAGCAACAGGCCATCGCGATCGGCAATACGCTGATAACGACAGCTGACCACGTAGCCAATCTGCTGTTCCACGCGCAGGCGCTGGAAAAATTGCGGTTCGCAGCATAACGCCAGCATCCGCAGCGCGGCGAGCGACGCGCCCGGCGGCAGGGGAATAAACACCAGCAGCGCCGAATCCGCGCTGGCGTGCGGGATGTGTTCGATCCCGCCGGGACAACCGCTTAACGGCAACGGCTTAGCGTTAACCGGCGTCCGGAGCAGGCCAAGCTGCCGGGCTAACCCGTGCGCGTGTCCGGCGCTGCCGCCAACTAACGCCGCCAGCCAGCCGTCCCGTGGCGGGTCCGATGCCAGACGTTCAGGCAATTGCTGAAGCAGCTCACGGATGGCAATGCCTTCTGGCGCTGGCGTAATAGCAGGAGCGGGGTGGGAGAGGCGATCGATTATCGCCCCGATGATGGGTTCCGCCGTCACCATGGCGTCAGGAAGCCGCAGGGTGAGCTGCCAGCTACCGTCAACCGTTTGCCACTCGCCGCTGCCGTCGATATGGCGCAGTTCAGCAAGAAGAGGGCGTAACTGCTTGCCCATCGCCACCCCGTGAGCCTGTTCCACGCGCGAATAAAAAGGCCTGCGCAGGATCAGCGTCGGCGGTTGTGTCTGCGCCGACAAATGCAGCAATGGAGCGGCTTCTGACGTCGGGGCTGGCGCAGCATACCTGGCAGTCTGCGGGTAGAAGGAAAACGCGATGGGGCTATCATCTGCAACCGGCTGGCGACGCCAATGGCTAAGCGGCAGGGCAAAACCCTGGCTGGCAATAATTTCAGCGGTTTCCATTTTTTTGCAGGCCAGATACGAGACTGGCGCCGCCAGTAAGTCAGCACAGAAGGCGGAAAAACCTACGGGCGCCGCGCCGGGCGCAAAACCAAATGCCCGCTGGCGCAGCTGCTCCAGCGTCGGCAGGGCGCTGAAACGCTGCTGTGCCAGCCGATAATAATGCCGCTGCTGCTCATCCGTCGTTTGCTGTAGCGCCCGTAGCCAGTGGGTAATATGCGGGTCAATGTCCTCGGGCCGTTCGCTATCAACCGTTAGCGCCAGCCAGCCGTAATCGTCATCCTGATAAAGCCAGTTCAGGGCTACCTCTTCTGCCAGCCCGCGCGCCCGTAGCCCGGCAATCAGGCTTCCGGGGGCGTCGTCCAGTAAAAACTCCCGAAATAAAGTGACGTTGTCACTTTTTCGGATTAACGGACAACGCCACAGTGCGGGTCGCTCCGTTACCGCCAGCTGATAATCTGCTTCAGCGCTGAGACGCAACGGGGGAGCGGTTTCAGGCATGCCTCCTGACGCAAAATCTGACGCAAACGTATGGGCAAGCTCGGCCAGCACATCCAGCGTTTGCGGCCCTTGCAGCCACAATTGCAGGTGTCCGGCCACATAATAGCGACGATGAAAGTCGCGCAACGCGGCTTGCAGCGATACCGGGTCCTGCCCGAGAGACTCCTTGCTACCCACCTGAAAACGGCGAAAAACCGCAGGTTCTTCCATCGCGTGGCGCGCCGCCGTTTCGCGCCTGGCGGAATCATGTTGCTGGATGAGCCGGTTTTCCGCATCAATGACAGCCACTTCGCGCTGTATGTCATGCGGTGAAAGCAGCGGCGCCTGCAACATATCCCGCAGCCGCGCGACGCCGTCGGACAGGTTATCGGCGGCGACATCGAAGAAAAAAGCGCTATGGCGTGCCAGCGTGGTGGCATTGACGCTGCCGCCCTGGCGCTGGACCCAGGCCATAAGTCGATCATCGCCCTGATAGCGCTGGCTACCGCGGAACAGCAGGTGCTCAAGCAAATGCGCAAGACCGGCGAAGCGCGGTGGCTCGTGATGGCTTCCGGCACTCACGCGCGCCAGCGCCGCCGCGCGTGTCGCCTGCGGCTGATGCACCAGCGTTGCGCGCAAACCGCCTGCCAGTTCCACGATGCGGGTGGTCATTATCTACAGTTCCCGGGTTTTGTAGATAAGCTGAGAACGGGTACGGTTGCGGAACTGAAGCTGACCGATCTTCATATCACTACAGGCTGCTTCGCGTCGCGCCTCGAGGATTTTATGATGATGCGGCGATTTGCTGCACACCGGATCGGCGTTATCCGCATTCCCGGTGAGCATAAAGGCCTGGCAGCGGCAGCCGCCGAAGTCCTTCTCCTTTTCATCGCAGGAGCGGCACGGCTCCGGCATCCAGTCAAACCCGCGATAGCGGTTGAAGCCGAAAGAGTCATACCAGATCGATTCCAGACTCTGCTCAAGCACCGACGGGAAATCCACCGGCAGCTGGCGCGCGCTGTGGCAGGGCAGCGCCGTGCCTTCCGGGGTCACGCTGAGGAAAATCGACCCCCAGCCGCCCATACAACCTTTTGGCCGCTCTTCGTAATAATCGGGGGTGACGAACAGCAGGTTGGTCAGATTGCCGCTGGCGGCCATTTTTTGCCGATATTCGGCAACCACGCGTTCCGCGCGGGCGATCTGTTCCCGCGTCGGCAGAAGCCCCTGACGATTAAGGAACGCCCAACCGTAGAACTGGCAGGTGGCAAGTTCGACATCGTCGGCGTCCAGTTCGATGCACAGCTCGATGATTTTATCGATCTGATCGATATTATGTCGGTGCAGGACGAAATTCAGCACCATCGGGTAATCGCGGGCTTTGACCGCTTTGGCCATCGCCAGCTTCTGCTGGAAGGCTTTTTTATTCCCCGCCAGCGCAGCGTTGAGCACTTCATCGCTGGCCTGGAAGCTAATCTGGATATGGTCCAGACCGGCCTCGCTGAACGCGTCGAGTTTGCTTTCCGTCAGGCCAATTCCCGAGGTGATCAGGTTGGTATAAAAACCGAGATCGCGGGCGGCGCGGATCAGCTCCGGCAGATCTTTACGCGTCAACGGTTCGCCGCCGGAAAAACCTATCTGCACGCTGCCCATCGCCCGCGCCTGGCGGAAAACCTCAATCCACTGTTCGGTGGTCAGCTCCTGATCCTGCCGGGCGAAGTCCAGCGGGTTAGAGCAGTAAGGACACTGTAGCGGACAGCGATAGGTCAGCTCCGCCAGCAGCCACAGCGGTGGATTGACGGCGGGTTTATTCTGGCTCACGGAAAATAATCCACTTCTGTTGATAAGCGATTTGCAGGAATTCTACGACGTCGTCATCCACGCCGCCGGCTTCCGGGAACCGTTCGTTGAGTATGGCAATGATGGCCGCCGCGTCGCGTTGGCCATCGACCAGTTCGAGGATCGCGGCCGCGGTCTCATTGAGTTTGGCCATGCCTTCCGGATAGAGGATGACATGGCTGTCCTGAGCGGCTTCCCATTGCAGGCGATAGCCGCGACGAAAGGCGACGATGGAGTTTTTTTGCATGCTTATACCAGTCGGGTTGTGTGCCAGGCCGCTTTGTCGGTGACCGTGTGATAAGGCGGACGCTGTAGCGCGTAGGCCATGGTCATCGCGTCGAGCATCGACCACAGGATATCGAGTTTGAACTGAAGGATCTCCAGCATCCGATTCTGCTTTTCCGCGCTATCGCAGTAACGCTTCGCCAGCTCCAGACCGTGTTCAACGTCGCGGCTGGCCTGGCTGAGGCGGCTGCGGAAATAAAAATAGCCTTCCTCTTTGATCCACGGGTAGTGCTGTGGCCAGCTGTCGAGACGCGACTGATGGATTTGCGGGGCGAACAGTTCGGTGAGCGAGCTGCATGCCGCCTCCTGCCAGTTGGCGCGGCGGGCGAAGTTAACGTAAGCGTCGACGGCGAAACGGACGCCGGGCAACACGTGGCGTTCGCTGATTAAGTCCTCGCGGCTGAGCCCCACGGCTTCGCCCAGCTGTAGCCAGGCTTCGATACCGCCGTCATGACCGTTGCTGCCGTCGTGATCGAGGATCCGCTGCACCCATTTGCGACGCGTGTGCGGATCCGGGCAGTTCGCCATAATTGCCGCGTCTTTCAGCGGGATCGTCGTCTGGTAGTAAAACCGGTTCGCCACCCAGCCCTGGATCTGCTCGCGGCTGGCCTCGCCGTTATGCATCGCGATATGGTACGGATGGTGAATATGATAGTAGGCGCCTTTCGCCCGAAGGGCGTGCTCAAACTCTTGCGGCGAGAGCGTTTCGCGAATGTGCATAGTTAGTCCTGAAGCGTGATGTTCATCCCGTCCCAGCTCACTTCTATTCCCTGCTGCGCAAGGGCGTGACGCTGCGGCGACTGCTCGTTAAGGATCGGGTTGGTGTTATTAATGTGGATCAGAATCTTGCGCTTTGCCGGCAGCGAGGCCAGCAGCGCCATCATGCCGTGTTCATCGCCGAGCGCCAGATGGCCCATGTCGCGGCCGGTATTGCGCCCGACGCCAGTGGCCTGGAGTTCATCGTCCTGCCAGACGGTGCCGTCAATCAGCAGACAGTCCGCTTTTTTAAGCCACGGCAGGATGGTGTCATCGGGTTCACCGAGACCTGGTGCGTAGAACAGCGTCTGACCGTTGCGGCGGTTTTCGATAAACAGCGCCACGTTATGCCCCGGCAGCGGGCGGTCGCGCCACGGCGAATAGGGCGGTGCGTTACTGGCGATGGGGACAGCGGTAAACTGCAAATCAGGGCAGGCTTCCACGCTAAAGGCGGTGAGCGGCGCGATCGGGTGATGAATCAGGCCACCGTTCCAGTGCCGGAGCATGGTAAAAATCGGGAATCCGCTGGAAAGATCTTCATGCACCTCCGGCGTACACCATACCTGATGCGGGCACCCTTCGCGCAGGCTGAGCAGCCCGGTGGTGTGGTCAATCTGGCTATCGGTGAGAATAATGCCGCCAATATGCGTGCCGCGCAGAACCTCTTTCTTATTCAGTTCTGGCGTATGGGCAATCTGCTGGCTGATATCGGGGGAGGCGTTACACAGCACCCACTCTTTGCCGTTATCGCTGACGATGATCGACGACTGGGTGCGAGGGGTCGCCTGAAGGGTACCGTCGCGCAAACCCTGACAGTTTGCGCAGTTACAGTTCCACTGGGGGAAACCACCGCCAGCGGCGGAACCGAGGACTTTAATAAACATGAAGATGGGCCAGGTAGTCAAACAAAAATGCCCGCACGGATGGCGGGCAGAGCGATTAGCGGTTGGAAATGTACAGGGTCACTTCCAGGCCAAGACGTAAATCAATAAAAGCAGGTTTCTTCCACATCGTTTTTTCCTCTTTAAAAAAGCAGCACCAACGCCATTGTTTGTGCCAGTTTTGTGATGGTCATCAAATAATGCGTCACAGGAGGGCAAAGCTCAACCCGAAAGATGTAAGGAATTAACTTAATGTTTACAACGTAACCTATTGTTGCCAAACATTTTGCAATACCTTTTGCCAGTTGCCCCACAGCAGCTTATTCAGCACAAATTGATCATAGCCGCTGTCACGCAACGCGCTGATTAGCCGCGGTAAACCACTCACATCGTGTAAGTCATCAGGCAACGTAATGCCGTCAAAATCGGAGCCCAGCGCGACATGATCGTCACCCATGATGTTAATAAGATAGTCGATATGGCGAACAATCGTACTCAGCGGGGTATCGCTATCGCGTTTACCGTCGGCGCGCAAAAACGCGTTGCCGAAATTGACGCCTGCCACGCCGCCGCTGTCGCGGATAGCCAGCAGCTGCCGATCGGTCAGATTGCGCGGTTGCGGGCACAGCGTATGGGCGTTGGAATGGGTGGCGACCAGCGGTGAAGAGGAATGACGAGCGGTATCCCAGAACGCTTTTTCATTCATATGCGAAACGTCAATCAGCATGTTCAGGGCGTTAGCGTGCTTAATGAGGGCGATACCCTCAGCGGTAAGCCCTGGGCCGCTGTCCGGGCTGCCGGGAAACGCCCCGTTAACGCCGGTGCCGAAACGGTTAGCAATGTTCCAGAAAGGCCCAATGCTGCGCACCCCGGCGGCATAGAAAGCCTGTAGATCGTCTCCCTCGCCGTCAAAACCGCCCGCGCCCTCAATATGCGCCACCATCGCCAGCACTTTATCCTGACGGCAGCGTTCGATATCCGCCGCGCTCAGGCACAATCGCGCCCGGCCATCGGAGTGGGCGACAAGCTGCTTAAGGATCGTCAGCTGCTGCCAGAGAATGTCGACCGGCTGCCACGGCTCGCTGGCGTATTGTGGCGCCATGCGGGCGATATACTCCTGCGGCGGCACGAACAGCGCGAACAGCCCGCCGGAAAATCCGCCTTGCTGCATGCGTGGATAATCGAGGTGTCCCTTCTCAATGCCGGAGAAGAAGGCCGTTACCGGATCCTGGCGATGGTGAAGCCATAAATTAAGCAACAGGTCATTGTGACCATCAAAAATCGCCATAGCGCATCCCACTGTCTTTTATTGCTGCGAAAGTTGCCTGGCACGATAACCGATTTGTCCGGTCCGGCAAGGGGAAAATTACAACTTAGCAGCAATTGTTAATATCACTTAACAGTGAGGAGATCCGCAAAGCGGGTGGTGTAGCGGGGTGAAAGCATTTCCCGTTTCATCTGCCACGGCTGCTGTATACCCTGTCCCGCGAAGTAAAGCGTGCCACGGCCATTTTCAGCATTCAGATGGTCTAATACATCCATTAACTTTTGGCTGTTTTTCCTGGGTGCGTTGTCGTCAAACAGATTAAGTTGCGCGACGCCCTGGCTATAAAAATCTCCCAGCATCACTCCGGCTTTCTGGTACCGATGGCCGTTCTTCCAGACCGCATCCAGACAACGAACTGATGCGCCGATAATATCCCGGCTATCCTGGGTTGGGGTGAGCAGTTTTACCGACGCGCTATTGCCATAATATGGCTCGTTAAGCGCGAAGGGCGAGGTTTTAACAAATACGGAGATAAAGCGGCAATGCTGATGCTCATTGCGAAGTTTTTCTGCTGCCCGGGCGGCATAACTACAGATGGCCTGGCGTACATCGTCATATTCGGTGAGGCGTTCGCCAAACGAGCGCGAACAGACGATTTCTTGCTTTACCGGGGCAAACTCTTCCAGTTCAAGACACGATTCGCCCCGTAATTCACGCACCGTTCTCTCCAGCACGACATTGAAATGTTTTCTTATGAACCGGATATCGGTGTCTGCTAGTTGCAGGACGGTCTTAATCCCCATCATCTCAAGCTTCTTCGCTATGCGACGTCCTACACCCCAAACGTCTTCGACGGGTAGCGCCGCCATCAGCTTTCTCTGACGATCTACATTGGATAAATCAACAACGCCTCCCGTCTGGCGCTGCCAGCGTTTCGCCGCGTGATTTGCCAGTTTCGCCAGCGTCTTTGTGGGTGCGATGCCCACCCCGACGGTCAGATGGGTGCGTTGCAGTACGGTCGCTCTCATTTCATGCCCAAAATCGGAAAGATCGCGACAATTACGCACGCCGGTAAGATCGCAAAAGATCTCATCAATTGAGTATATTTCGCTACGAGGCGACATCTCTTCAAGCGTGTTCATTACCCGGTTGGACATATCCGCGTAAAGTTCATAATTACTGCTGAAACAAACCACGCCATGATGCCTGAAGAGATCTTTCTGTTTGAAGTACGGTTCACCCATTTTCACAAAGGGTTTGGCTTCAGCGGAGCGAGAGATGACGCACCCATCGTTATTGGACAATACGACCACCGGTCGTCCCTTCAGGTCCGGGCGAAAAACCGTTTCACAGGAAGCATAGAAAGCGTTCACATCACACAGTGCAAACATGGTCAGCTCGCAGATGTCACGATACAGGTCACTACGCCGCGAGCCTTCGTGGGCGCGCTTATACGTTCATTCAGAACGTAAGGAACAGGGTCATTGAATAGGGGAAGGGCCACGCTCCGGCGTCGCTCTGATGGCGTGAAAAACTGCATGATGATCACCGTCAATTAATACTGTATTTATATACAGTATTGTATATCGATAGCAAAGATCAAGGGTAACAAGGCATCATGGCGTACGGGCGTAGAAGGGTAATTATCACGACCAGACTATTTGGGTATACTTCTTCACTTATAACTATGCATGTCAGGTAACGAAATATGCGGGAGAGCATTAACGTTCTTTTTGTGGTGCTGTCTTTTGTGGCACTGATTATGCTGATACGCTTTTTCGTCAGGCGTATTCGGCATCCAACGCGCATCGTTGCCGACAGCCGGGGAATGAAAAAAATCTCAACCCATCCTGTCTGGTTTGGCGGCTCGTCAGGTAAAACCTACTTTTATGATGAGCAGTATTTATACGAGGTTATAAAGAGCAGCACCCGTAAAATTGAGCTGGCGACTATCATAAAAATTAAACCAGGCTCGATAGTGATAAATAACAGGCGGATCTGGTCTGTGACTTATCTTGAGGGAACCCGTGAAAAACAGGTGCAATTTTATAATAATCTGACGGTGTTTAATCAAAACTTCGCTGCGTTTTTAGAGGCAGTAAAACGCGTGAACCCTGAGGCAGATATTAAAGCCGTATCATTGTTCAACCTGTGACTGGAATACAACATATGTGGCTTTCTGACTGCCCATACGACAGGTATGGGCAGTGAAGCCGTCGATATTACTTCTTCTTGTTCATCATCGCCTTGAGATCGGCAAAGGGGTTAAACGTGGCGACACCCACGTCTTTTTGCGCATCCTCACCCGCGACAACGGTGGTGCCATACTGATCCGCTTCGGTGTACTTTGAGTGTTCGTGATCGTGACAAAACAGGCACAACAGCTCCCAGTTACTGCCATCTTCCGGGTTATTGGTGTGATCGTGGTCGATATGGTGAACCGTGAGTTCACGAAGATTTGAATAAACAAACTCACGCGAGCAGCGTCCACAAACCCAGGGGTAGATTTTTAGCGCTTTTTCACGGTAGCCGCTTTCCAGCCGTGCGTAGTTTTTGGGGATCAGAGCCATTGCTGATGTTACCTGTTAAAAAGAGAATAGTTCACACTATATCCCATTATGAGATGTCAGGAGAATGCCTCCTCTGCGGGAAGGCAGCGTGCGATTTGCGTATTTCTGTCAGTTTATTTGAAGCATTCCGTTAAATAATCACCATTTATTCTCATCCGTTAATGCGTAGAGTAGGGATAACGCAATGCTTTATCAGGATACTCCACTATGAAAAAGATCGGATTTTTGTCGTTTGGTCACTGGACGCCGTCACCTCAGTCCGGCACGCGAACCGCGGCTGACACGCTGCTACAGTCCATCGATCTGGCGGTCGCCGCCGAAGAGCTGGGCGCGGACGGGGCTTATTTCCGTGTGCATCACTTTGCCCGCCAGCTCAGTTCGCCATTCCCCTTGCTGGCTGCAATAGGCGCGAAAACCAAACGCATCGAAATCGGGACGGGCGTGATCGACATGCGGTATGAAAATCCGCTGTATATGGCGGAAGATGCTGGCGCGGCAGATCTCATCTCCGGCGGGCGATTACAGCTTGGTATCAGCCGGGGTTCCCCGGAGCAGGTGATTGATGGCTGGCGTTATTTTGGTTACGTGCCGCAGGAAGGGGAAAACGAATCAGATATGGCGCGCCGCCACACTGAGGTACTGCTTGATGTATTACGCGGTGAAGGGTTTGCAAAGCCTAACCCACAGCCGATGTTCCCAAACCCGCCGGGATTGTTGCGTCTGGAGCCGCATTCAGAAGGCTTACGCGATCGTATCTGGTGGGGGGCTGGCTCTAATGCAACGGCAGTATGGGCGGCAACACTGGGGATGAACCTGCAAAGCTCAACGCTGAAAGATGATGAAACCGGCGAGCCGTTCCATATTCAGCAGGCAAAACAGATCCGTGCCTACCGACAGGCCTGGGCTGAGGCAGGGCATACCCGTCAGCCACGCGTTTCGGTCAGCCGCAGTATTTTTGCCCTGATGGACGATCGCGACCGGATGTATTTCGGCTCAAGCCGCAATGAGAGCGACAGCGTGGGCTATCTGGATGAGAAAACGCGGGCCATTTTCGGACGCAGCTATGCCGCAGAGCCAGACAAGCTGATTGAACAGTTGAAAAAGGATGAAGCGATCGCGGAAGCGGATACGCTGTTACTTACCGTGCCGAATCAGCTGGGCGTGGAATACAACGCACATGTGATCGAGTCCATCCTGAAACATGTCGCACCGGAAATGGGATGGCGCGATCGCAATGCTTAATCTGGCCCTCTGGTATCGCCGGTTTGGTGAGCCTGAATCGGTACTGCAAGCGGAAACCACACCATTGTCGCCGCGACAGCCGGGAGAGATACGTGTGCGCATGCTTTTTTCACCGGTGAACGCCTCCGATCTCATCCCCATCACCGGAGCATATCGCCATCGCACGCCGCTGTCTGCGATAGCCGGTTATGAAGGGGTCGGAATAGTGACCGAAACGCCCGCCGCTTATCCGGCGCTGCTGGGCAAGCGGGTCCTGCCGTTACGGGGGCAGGGAACCTGGCAGCGCTATGTCGACTGCCCGGCGGCGTATGCGGTTCCCGTCCCGGACGACGTCGACTCGCTACTTGCCGCGCGGGCGTATATCAACCCGCTTGCCGCACAGATGATGCTGGACCGCTATCCTCCGGTCGGGAAAACGGTGCTGCTCACCGCTGCCGGTTCTGACTGCGCCGTTCTGCTCGGGCAATGGGCACGCCAGGCGGGCGCAGAGGCGGTTTACGGGATCCATCGCTCGCCCGTGCACGCTCAACGTCTGGCTGAAATGGGGATCGTCCCGATTGCGCAACATGATACGACCGCCGTCAACGCTGCCGCCGCGCAAGCGGAGGTGGTGTACGACGCCACGGGCGGCAGCCTGGCGGAGACGATCCTGAGCGTGATGCCCGAAACCGGCACCTTTGTCTGCTACGGGCTACTCTCCGGGCAGACCTTCCGGCAGCAGCGGCCGTTGCCGCGCGTGGCGTGGTTTCACATTCGTAACTATCTGGACGCGCTGAGCGCTGAGGCGTGGCAGGCGGAGTTTCGGCGCATCTGGCCTAAACTGCGCGCCAGCCAGTGCAGCGATGTCACCCTCTACCCGCTGTCGGAATGGCAGCGGGCAGTGGGCAACTATCGAGAAGCGGGAAGAACGGGTAAGCCCATGCTGTCGATGGACAATTAATCGGCCTTATGGCTCATGTCGCTCAGCAGTACAGCGATACTTTGTCCACCGGCGGTCTGCTCCAGGCCAATTTTGACAATAATTGTCAGCGGAACGGAGAGCAGCATGCCGACAGGCCCGAGCAGCCAGCCCCAGAAAATCAGGGACAGGAACACAACAAGGGTTGAAAGCCCCAGCCCGCGTCCCATTATCCGTGGTTCGAGAATGTTCCCGAAGACAAGGTTAATCACCAGATAGCCTGCCAGCAGAATCAGGGCATCATACAAACCGCTGAAAACCAGCACCTGAAGGATAGGGGGGATCGCCGCCAGCACGGAGCCGATGTTAGGAATATAGTTGAGCGCAAAGGCCAGCAGCCCCCAGACAAAGGCAAAACGCACATCCAGCGCGGCGAGCATCCCCCAGACCACTAATCCCGTCACCAGGCTGATGGCCGTTTTCAGCACCAGATAGCGTGAAACGCTGTCGAGCGCGCGCTGAATGGCGCCCATTCCCTCTACCGGACGCACCATGATGTGCTGGAGCTTTGCAGGCAGCTGTGGAACTTCCAGCAGCATAAACACAACTGTCAGGAACAGCAGGAAAATCGAGGTCATGGCGTTGGAGAGTTGTGCCAGCAGGCTGGTGATAATCGTCATGGCGGCATTCGGATCGATGTATTTAAGCAGTTCCTCAACCGAGACTTCGATACCCGCGCGTTGCAGCCAGGGTTCAATTTGCAGCAGCGGGGTCGCCAGGGAAGAGCGGTATGTCGGTAGCGTCCGCGCCAGCTCGTTCAGGGAGGTTCCCAGATAGGCGACTAACAGCACCATCGCAACGATAATAATACTGATAAGCAGGCTTATCGCCAGCACACGCGGGATGCGTAGCCGCACCATTCGCTGCACCAGCGGATTGAGGATCACCGCGATAAAAAGCGCCAGGATAAAAGGCACGATGATATCGGCCGCAAAACGAACGCCGGTCAGAATGATCATCAGCATGCCCAGCATGATGACGATCTTAAGCCCGTTGAGGGTGATAATAGGTTTGGCCATGGACGTTCCTGAACAGTTTTTTATTTATAATAGAGGGGAAAGCGGATTAAAAAAACTAACCAAAATCAAACAGACTGGGTAAAGAAATGAAAAGGCTTTGAGTAAATTCCTGGCTTATGATACAAATCAGGCGTGTTCAACTACCGAGGACAATTTTCATCCGCAAAGACGAGAAGCAACACCGCGGATAATTGTAATTTTATGGACAATTTGTTCAGGACGTATTTTTCAAACAACTCTGCTCTGTTTTCAACCTCCCTCTGCCTGCTTTCTGGTGAGCAACACTGGCGTTCCGCGCTATAGTCACGTCTTCTGCCTGAGCTGGCGCTATGCGCTTAGCTAACTGATTTAATTCCCAATTTTTTGGTTTGCTGTCCGCAGCGAGCCTCGATGGATTATATTCTCAAGCAGGAGAAAAAACATGTTTTACTGGATTTTATTAGCTCTGGCGATCGTCGCTGAAATTACCGGCACCTTGTCGATGAAATGGGCAAGCGTGAGTGATGGCAGCACCGGTTTTATTTTGATGCTGGTCATGATTACGCTTTCCTATATTTTCCTCTCTTTTGCGGTTAAAAAAATCGCGCTGGGCGTGGCATACGCATTGTGGGAAGGTATTGGTATTTTATTGATTACGCTGTTTAGCGTCATGTTATTTGATGAAACCCTGACGACAATGAAAATTGCCGGGCTGACGACCCTGGTCGCAGGTATCGTGCTGATTAAATCGGGTACACGCAAACCGGCAAAACAGCAGAAGGAGCAGACCCATGCAGCAGTTTGAATGGATCCACGCGGCCTGGCTGGCTTTCGCCATCGTTCTGGAAATTATTGCCAACGTCTTTCTGAAGTTCTCCGACGGTTTTCGTCGCAAAGCCTACGGCCTGTTATCGATTGCCGCGGTTCTGGGGGCGTTTAGCGCCCTGTCGCAGGCGGTGAAAGGCATCGATCTGTCCGTGGCCTATGCGCTGTGGGGGGGCTTCGGTATTGCCGCCACCCTGGCGGCAGGCTGGATTATGTTCGGGCAGCGTTTAAACAATAAAGGCTGGATAGGGCTGGTATTACTGCTCGCCGGCATGATCATGATTAAACTGGCCTGAGTGACCTACTGCTGCGCCAGGGCTTCCAGCCGGTCGCGAAAACCGGTCACCGACAACGCCCGGTTATCGGCGCGCCAGCGGTCTTTCGCCGCTGGCGCAGAACTCTGAACGCCAATCAGCTGCCAGCCGTTATCGGTTTTTAACATCAGGGGCGATCCGCTATCACCCGGTAGCGTATCGCACTGATGCGACAGTACGCTGTTTTGCGCCCAGCCCGTCACCACGCAGTCCGTATGGGTGTACAGCGAATCGAGGTGATCAACAGGATAACCTGATTGCGTCACTTTTCGATCGGCGGCTTTCAGGGCGGCGGTGAGCGCGGCCTTATCGCCATCAAAGAGCGGCAGCGGGGTGATCCCGGACGGCGGATAACGTAAAACGATCAGCCCGAAATCCCAGGAGGCCGCCCCGGGCGGCACAATCCAGCCATCGCCATCCGGTTTCAGGCGTTTGCCAAGCGACGGATCCACCCGCCCCTCAATACCGTGAATTTCGTAGCGCCATATTCCTTTTTGCGACACAAAGCGCAGGGCGATTGCTTTATCCGGTTTGCCTTCAGGCGGCATTAACAGGCAATGACCCGCCGTCAGCGCAAGGCGTGGCGTAATGAGGGTTGCGGTACATAAATTGCCGCTGGCGGTTTCCAGTTGCCCGATGGCATCCCAGGGCGATTCGGTAGGATCGGTGACACGCGTACGATCGTCATGACCAAAAAACAGCGTCTTTACCTCTTTGGCGCTAATGGCGTCATCGTCGCCATCATCCGCATGTGAAAAGCCAGCAAAAAGGCTAAACGTTCCCAGTAACAACACAACAGATTTACGCATATCACACTCTGGTGGGGGTAATTATGATTATTAAAAGTGAACCCTATGAAAATACTATAGACGCGACGGCGAGAAAGTGGGAGTAAAATCAGCGTGCTACATTCAGGAAAGATAAAAGTGGCTGGCGATGAGCGCGCATAAAATTAGCAGGATAAGAATGAACTCAAACCGATAGCGCCGCAGCATACGCCCTCCGGATAAAAAAACGGCGCTGACCGCAAACCCGTTCAGCGCCGGTTTACCAACGTGCCCCGAAGGGCACGGTTAAGCTTGTACTCTTACGCTGCTGGCTGTGCAGCAGGTTTAGCCGCTTCGTGTTTTGCCGCTTTTTTGTGATGTTTTTTAGCCGCCTGGGCTTTCTGCTCTACCGCAGGTTTTGCCGCTTTTTTATGGTGCTTTTTCGCGGCCTGCGCTTTCTGTTCTGCCGCTGGTTTAGCCGCTTTGCGATGTTTTTTATGGTGAACCGTTTTGGCCGGAGCAGCGGTGGATGCCGCAGGCGCTGCGGTGGCGGTAGTTTCAGCCGCGAATGCAGCGGAAGACAGACCCATAGCAGCGGCAACAACCAGAGCTAATACTTTTTTCATTTTCATACCCTCGAATTTGGTTTCTCATTTAACCCCACTGCGGGGCCGTTGAAATAACTATATCCCTGTAAATTCGGGGTTTCCGTGAGTGATTGGTATCGGCGTGTAACCATATGTACAACGCCGGGGTGGGCCCCCCGGCGCGTTCGGTTACAGATAGCGGGACGTCAGGTGTTCGCGGAAGTAGCGGATATTCAGGTCTTCGCCCGTGGCCTGGGTGATGAGCTGCGACGTGCTGAAACGGCTGCCGTGCTGCCAGATATTCTGACGCAGCCAGTCAAACAGCGCCGAGAAATCGCCCCCGGCAATGGATGCCTGCAACCCGGGCAGCGCAGTTTTGGCGGCATTGAACAGCTGTGCCGCATACATTGCCCCCAGCGTGTAAGACGGGAAGTAGCCAAAACCGCCGTCGGTCCAGTGGATATCCTGCATACAGCCGTTGCGGTAGTTATCTTTGGTGGATAACCCAAGCCACGCCTGCATTTTCTCATCCCATAACGCGGGAATATCATCGACTTCAATTTCGCCATTGATTAGCGCGCGCTCGATCTCATAGCGCAGCACCACATGCGCCGGATAGCTCACTTCATCCGCATCAACGCGGATGTAGCCCGGCTTCACGCGCTGGTTCCAGGCAATAAAATTCTCTTCGCTGAATGCCGCCTGGCTACCGAAACGGGCATGAACCGCCGGAAGCAGATGCTTCAGGAAAGCGTCGCTGCGGCCCAGCTGCATTTCAAAGAACAAGCTCTGGGATTCATGGATCGCCGTAGAGCGCGCCAGCGCAACGGGCTGGCCGGCCCACGCTCGCGGAAGGTTTTGTTCGTAGCGGGCATGTCCGGTTTCGTGGATCACGCCGAAAAGCGCGCTGAGCAGTTCATCTTCATCGTAACGCGTGGTGATACGCACATCTTCCGGCACGCCGCCGCAGAACGGGTGAGCGCTAACGTCCAGACGACCGCCATTAAAATCGAAGCCAAGCATTTTCATCGCTTCCAGGCCCAACTCGCGCTGCGTGGCGGTCGGGAAGGGACCCTGTGGCGGAACGAACGATCGTTGAGCCTGTTTTTCCACAACCTTTGCCAGCAGCTCCGGCAGCCAGGACTTCAGATCGCCGAACAGCACATCCAGGCGAGCGCTGGTCATGTCGGGTTCAAAGATATCCAGCAGCGCGTCGTAAGGCGTGCAGCCTTTAGCCTCAGCGCGCAGGCGGGCCTCTTCACGACTGAGTTTCACCACCTCTTTCAGGTTGGCTGAAAAGCCCTGCCAGTCGTTGGCCGGACGCTGAGTGCGCCAGGCGTGTTCACACCTGCTGCCCGCCAGCGATTTGGCCTCCACCAGCGATTCCGGCAGTAAAGTGGCCTGCTGGTAGTGGCGTGTCATTTCACGCAGGTTGGCTTGCTCAACGTCATTCAGATCTTCGTCTGCCGCCGCCGCCAGCCATTCACCCATTTTTTTATCGGTCAGGATCTGATGTTGCAGGACGCTCATCTCCGCCAGCGCTTCACCGCGCGCGGCGCTGCCGCCTGGCGGCATCATGGTGAACATGTCCCAGCTGGCGATGGAGGAGAGGTGCGAGAAGCGGGAGAGGCGCTGGAAGGTGCGGGTGAGTTGTTGATAGTTATTGTTTTTCATGAAGTCCTCGTGTCTGAATCAGCCGATGACAAAAATTAGCATCGGCTCGATTTAAACACGAAGAGGGCTGAATGTTAATGCAGTCGTTTATGCAGGCTCGCGCCCACCAGCAGTGCCGCGCACAACATCAGCGCGATAAATCCGCCCACGCCGTTCCAGCCGTAGTTATGCCAGAACACCCCGCCGAGCGTACCGGCTATGCTGGAACCGAGATAGTAACTGAACAGATACAGTGACGAAGCCTGACCTTTGGCGCGGCGCGCGCGTGGGCCAATCCAGCTGCTGGCAACGGAATGCGCGGCAAAGAATCCCGCAGAGAAGAGCAGCATTCCGGCAAAAATCAGCCACAGGGAAGAGAAAAGCGTCATCAGCAGTCCGAACAGCATCACGGCGGTGGAAACCAGCATCACCGGACCACGACCGAAGCGCGCGGTCATGGCGCCCGCTTTTGGCGAACTCCATGTCCCGGTGAGATATGCCACAGAGAGCAAACCCACCAATGCCTGACTAAGATGCCACGGTGAAAGCATCAGACGATAGCCGATGTAATTAAACAGCGTCACGAACGAGCCCATCAGCAGGAAACCGGTCAGGAACAAACGGGGCAGCCCTTGATCGCGCCAGTGCAGACGAAAGTTGATAAATAACGTTTTCGGACGCAGGGAGGTCGGGCGGAAATGGCGCGATTCCGGCAGGATTTTCCAGAACATCAGCGCCGAAGCGAGGGCGAAGCAGCCGATAACGGCCAGTGCAATGCGCCAGTTAAAGAAATCAGTAAACACACCGCTGAGTAGGCGTCCGCTCATCCCGCCGATAGAGTTCCCGCTAATGTACAGCCCCATGGAGAAGGCCACGAAGCTCGGGTGGATCTCCTCGCTGAGATAGGTCATCCCGACCGCCGCCACGCCGCTGAGGGATAACCCAATCAGCGCGCGCATGACCAGAATGCCGTGCCAGCTGGTCATCATGGTGGACAGCAAGGTACACACGGAGGCCAGCATTAACGCCGTTACCATGACCTGCTTACGTCCGATGGCATCCGAAAGTGGCCCGGTGAACAGCAGACCGATCGCCAGCATCCCGGTTGAAATGGAGAGCGAAATACTGCTGCTGGCTGGCGACACGCCAAATTCATGCGACAGGACCGGCAGGATCGGCTGAACGCAGTAGAGCAGGGCGAAAGTGGCGAGACCCGCTGAGAAGAGCGCCAGCGTGACGCGCATAAACTGGGGGGTACCACGTTTAATAAACTGAACTGGCTGCGGTGCTGCGGGTAAATCATCGATGTCGCTGGCCGGCGCGATATCAACGGTCGTTGTACGGCTCACACATAATCCTTGCTTAAACATCCCCGTGTTTTCTGGTGACGGGTATGACCACAAGATTAGGGTAGGAAAATGTAAATATTCTGTCTAATATATTAATAATCTCAAATGATACTTTAAAAATATGAATATCGAGCTGCGCCATATGCGCTATTTTGTCGCCGTCGCCGAAGAGCTGCATTTTGGTCGTGCGGCGGCAAGGCTGAATATCTCTCAGCCACCGCTAAGCCAGCAGATCCAGATCCTGGAGCAGCAGGTCGGGGCGCGTCTGCTGGCGCGAACCAACCGCAGCGTGAGCCTGACGGCGGCGGGAAAACAGTTTCTCGCCGATAGCCGGCAGATCCTGAGTATGGTGGAGGACGCCGCCGCCAGAGCGGAACGGCTTTATCTTGGGGAGACGGGGGAGCTGCGCATCGGGTTTACCTCATCGGCCCCCTTTATCAGCGCTGTTTCACAAACGCTATCCTCGTTTCGCCGTAACTTTCCGGATGTGCATATTCAGACGCGCGAAATAAATACCCGGGAGCAGATATCGCCGCTTAACGAAGGATCGCTCGACCTGGGGCTGATGCGTAACACGCAGTTGCCTGATACCCTGGCGTGGCAGGTGATCCTCCGCGAACCGCTGATGGCGATGATCCCCCGGGATCATCCGCTCGCCGCGCAGCACAGCGTCACGCTGGCTGAACTGGCGAAAGAGCCGTTTGTCTTTTTTGACCCACAGGTGGGTACCGGGTTGTATGACGATATTCTTGGTCTGATGCGGCGATATGGCCTTGTCCCAACTATCGCGCAGGAGGTGGGGGAAGCCATGACGATCATTGGTCTCGTTGCCGCAGGGCTTGGCGTGTCGATTCTCCCGGCCTCATTTAAACGGGTACAACTGGCGGAAATGCGCTGGGTGAAGATAGCCGAGCAGGATGCAGTCTCAGAGATGTGGCTGGTGTGGTCTAAACATCATGAACAGAGCCATGCGGCACAGCGTTTCAAAGAACAATTAATTACCGCTTCTCGCGGGCGTTATTTATAGGGAAAAGTGGGCGAAAATGTGCAGTAAATCACATGGCTAAGTAAAAATTTGACGTCAGCCATTGAAGTGCTTCACCATAGCCCTCAGTTTATTTCGAAGCTCGAAAATAAGGGAGTACGAGGTGGTTGCTGATAGTCAGCCAGGGCATATCGATCAGATCAAGCAGACCAACGCGGGTGCCGTTTATCGCCTGATTGATCAGCTTGGTCCGGTTTCGCGTATCGATCTTTCGCGCCTGGCACAACTGGCACCCGCCAGTATTACCAAGATTGTCCGCGAAATGCTGGAAGCCCATCTGGTTCAGGAAACAGAAATTCAGGAGCCGGGCAGCCGTGGCCGTCCGGCGGTAGGGCTGGTGGTGGAAACGGAAGCCTGGCACTACCTGTCGCTGCGGATTAGCCGCGGGGAAATCTTCCTCGCGCTGCGCGACCTCAGCAGCAAGCTGGTGGTGGAGGACCGGCTGGAACTCCCGCTTAATGCAGAGCAACCACTTCTCGATGCCATTCTGACCCACATCGACCAGTTCTTTATTCGTCACCAGCAGCGTCTTGAACGTTTAACGGCGATTGCGATCACCCTGCCGGGAATTATTGATACCGAAAATGGCATTGTTCACCGCATGCCGTTTTATGAAAACGTCAAAGAGATGCCGCTGGGCGACGTGCTGGAAAACCACACCGGTGTGCCGGTCTACATTCAGCATGATATCAGCGCCTGGACGATGGCGGAGGCATTGTTTGGTGCCTCCCGGGGCGCGCGCGACGTAATTCAGGTGGTGATTGATCATAACGTTGGCGCAGGTGTGATCACCGACGGGCGTCTGTTGCATGCTGGCAGCAGTAGCCTGGTGGAGATCGGCCATACGCAGGTCGATCCGTACGGAAAACGCTGCTACTGCGGTAACCATGGCTGTCTGGAGACGATTGCCAGCGTCGAAAGCGTGCTGGAGCTGGCGCAGGTGCGGCTCAGCCAGTCGATGAGCTCCACGCTGCACGGTCAACCGTTAAGCGTCGAGGCACTGTGCGCTGCGGCAAGGCAGGGCGATCTGCTGGCGAAGGACATTATTACCGGCGTGGGCAATAATGTCGGGCGCATTCTGGCCATTATGGTGAACCTGTTTAACCCGCAAAAAATACTGATCGGCTCCCCGCTCAGCCAGGCGGCGGATATCCTCTTTCCGGCGATTTCCGCCTGCATCAATCAGCAGGCGCTTCCCGCGTACAGTAAAAACATCGTGGTCGAAAGTACGCAATTTTCCAACCAGGGTACGATGGCCGGCGCCGCGCTGGTAAAAGATGCGATGTACAACGGCTCGTTACTGATTCGTTTGCTACAGGGCTAACTCTTTTCCAGAGATGTACGAAAAATTGCGCTATCTCAAGCCCGGTAGCGCACGCATCCCGTAGACTTTCCCCACTGAATTATTTACCTGGTTTATATTTGAAGCATACCCAAGAGGTGGAATGAGTCATGCTTAAGCGTTTCTTTATTACTGGTACGGATACGTCTGTCGGGAAGACAGTCGTATCCCGCGCGTTACTTCAGGCCCTGGCGGCAAGCGGTAAACGCGTTGCAGGATACAAGCCGGTTGCAAAAGGCAGTAAAGAGACGCCAGAAGGGCTGCGCAATAAGGATGCCCTGGTTCTGCAAAGCGTCTCGTCTCTGGAACTGCCTTATGATGCCGTTAATCCTATCGCCTTAAGCGAAGAGGAAAGCAGCGTCGCTCACAGTGGGCTTATCAACTACAGCCTGCTTTCTGATGGCCTGGCAAATCTGAGTGAAAAGGTTGACCACGTTGTCGTTGAAGGGACCGGCGGCTGGCGCAGCCTGATGAACGATTTACGTCCCCTTTCCGAATGGGTGGTGCAGGAGCAGTTGCCGGTGATTATGGTCGTGGGCATTCAGGAAGGGTGCATCAACCATGCCTTGCTGACGGCGCAGGCTATCGCTAATGACGGCCTGCCGCTGATTGGTTGGGTGGCGAACCGTATTAACCCGGGCCTTGCGCACTACGCTGAAATCATCGATGTGCTGAGCAAAAAGCTGCCTGGCCCGCTGGTGGGCGAACTGCCTTATCTGCCCCGCGCCGAGCAGCGCGAATTAGCGCACTACATCGATCTCTCGGCTTTCGGCGGTATGCTGGCCGTAGATCGAGTCGTGGCGTAGCGTTCTCGACAATACCGACGCCACAACACAGGCAACCAGCAAACCGGGAAGTAAAAAATACTGCCCGGTCATCTCACATACCATCAAGGCCGACATGATTGGCGCATGCGTTGTGGCGGCGAGCAGCGTCGCCATACCCGCCAGCCCGAGCAGGATCGCCGTCTCAGAGCCAGGAAACCACAGCGCAAAGATCTGCGCAAACAGCATTCCCGTTGCCATACCGACAAACAAGGTTGGCGTGAACACGCCTCCCGGCGCGCCGGACCCGCTGCTTGCCAGCACCGCCAGCAGTTTGCAAATAAAGACGCCAGCAATCACCGACAGCAGCGGCGGCGACTGCAAAAACGCCTGAACCACGCTATAGCCATTCCCCCATACCTTCGGCGTCAGCAGCGACAGCAGCCCGACGATCAGACCACCCAGCGCCAGCTGCCACGGCGGTGAAAGTTTGAGACGCAGAAACAGCCTGTGGCTGGCCGCCATCAGCCACATCAGCAGCGGGCCGCAAACGCCAGCCAGCAGACCCACGCCAACGATCAGGAAATAATCCACCGCCGTAAGCATCTCGCTGAGATGGACATCATATAGCGTATTCGCGCCGGGACTTAACAGGCGCGTGGTCAGCAGGGCCACTACAGCAGCAATCACCACCGGGCCGAGGGAGGCCAGCATCAGCGTGCCAAACAGGATCTCTGCGATAAACAGGCTGCCCGCCAGCGGCGCATGATAGGCGCTGGCCATCCCGGCGGCGGCACCGCAGGCGATCCACAGTTTCCATTCGGATTTCGGCGTACAACGTTGTGCAAAAAAGGAGGCGGCGAGGGCGGCAAGCAGGATCATGGCGCCTTCACGGCCGATGGCGCTGCCGCTGGCGACCACCAGCAACGACGCGAGGGATTTCACCAGGCTGGCGCCGTAATCAAACTGGCCGTCACCCGTCTCAAGCGCTTCCATATAATCGGTGGGGGCGTGGGGACGTTGTGCCGTCATGCGCTGCCATCCCCACAGTAGCATTCCCGCGGCCAGACCACCCAGCGCAGGCGTCAGCGCCCGCCGCCAGGGTGATAACGCGGCTGCGGCGTTCACCAGACTTCCGCTTTCGTTGCTGAGAAATAGCCACTCCAGCAGATACATGCTGTGGCGGAACACCGCAACGGCCAGCGCCGCCAGCACGCCGGTGACGGTAGCAATCAGGAGACGACGAAACATCGCGCGGATGTCGGGGTAAGCGTGAAGACGTTGCATGAAGTCGTGATTTAACGGGGACGATACAATATTGTGGCGGTAAATCGGGAGGTTAGCAAAAGGTATGCGTGCGGAAAAAGGCCGGGCAGTACCCGGCCTGAATGCTTAACTCTCGCTATGAATATTCAACGCCCGGCGCGTACGCCCTGAGCTCAAATACTCCGCAATATAATCCTGGGATATTTCGCCGTTATAGCGTCCGTCCTCGTCCACAATCGGCATCCAGCTGGTGTTGCTCTCATACAGGCGAGAAAGCACCACGCGCAGGTTATCCTCGGCCTTACCGGTCATGCGGAACGGATGCAGAATATCCCCGCAGCTGCCGCTGGCGTTACGCGCTTCGCGGCGCTTCACAAAGCCGAGCGGTTTGCCGTGCTCATCAACCACGGTAATGGCGCGAATATCGTTGTCATCCATGGTGGCGAAGGCCTCCGGCAGCGGCGTCGATTCGCGTACCGTAATGGTAGGCTGCTGGTCGGTGACGTCGCCCGCCGATACCAGCAGCAGGCGTTTCAACGTCCGGTCCTGGCCAACAAACGAGCCAACAAACTCATTCGCGGGTTTCGCCAGCAGCTCGTCCGGGCTGGCGCACTGCACGATACGTCCCTGACGGAAGACGGCAATACGGTCGCCCAGCTTCAGCGCTTCGTCAATATCGTGGCTCACCAGCATCACGGTCTTTTTCAGCTTGCGCTGCATCTCCAGGAACTGGTTCTGGATCACCTCACGGTTAATCGGGTCGACCGCGCCGAACGGTTCATCCATCAGCAGGACCGGAGGATCCGCTGCCAGCGCGCGGATGACGCCGATACGCTGCTGCTGACCGCCGGACATTTCGCGCGGATAGCGGTGAAGGAATTTATGCGGATCCATTGCCACCATATCCATCAGCTCCTCGGCACGGGATTTACAGCGCGCTTTGTCCCAGCCCAGCATGCGCGGCACGACGGTAATGTTCTCTTCGATGGTCATGTTGGGGAACAGGCCAATTTGCTGGATCACGTAGCCAATGTTGCGACGCAGGGTCACGGTGTCCATTCCGCTGGTGTCTTCGCCGTTAATCAGGATCGTCCCGCTGCTTGGCGTAATGAGACGGTTGATCATCTTCAGGGTAGTGGTTTTCCCGCAGCCGGACGGGCCGAGCAGCACGCACATTTCCCCTTCAGGCACGTTCAGGTTGACGTTGTCGACGGCCTTAAACGTCTGGCCGTGTTTCTGTGAAAATTGTTTGGTGAGGTTTTCCAGTTTTATCATTATCGAATCCCCTTCGGAGTCAGTACCACCTGCAAACGGTGCAGCAACCAGTCGAGCACAATCGCTAAAAGACAAATCATCAGCGCGCCCGCAATCAACATACGAATATCACTCCCGCCAATACCGTTAAGCAGCAGCAGGCCCAGCCCGCCCGCGCCGATCACGGCGGCAATCGCCATGACGCCGATGTTCATCACCACGGCGGTGCGGATGCCGCCAAAAATCACCGGCAACGCCATCGGGATTTCCACCCAGCGCAGACGCTGCCAGAAGGTCATGCCGATGCCGCGTCCCGCTTCACGCAGGCCCGGCGGCAGGCTGTCGAGCGCCGTGTGGGTGTTACGCACAATCGGCAGCAGCGAATAGAGGAACACCGCCGTAATCGCGGGCAGGGCGCCAATGCCCTGACCGATCAGCGAAAAGAGCGGGATCATCAGGCCGAAAAGCGCAATTGACGGGATGGTGAGCACAATGGTGGCAATCCCCAGCACCGGCGTTGCCAGCCATTTATGGCGGACAATTAAAATGCCCAGCGGCACGCCAATAATAATCGCCAGGCCCACGGCGAGCGCCACAAGCCACAGGTGTTGCAGCGTCAGGGTTAAGAGATAGTCCCAGTTGTCGAGAATATAGTGAATCGTCTCCATAGCGCCTCCTACAGCAACTGTTTGCTACGCAGGAAATCACGGGCGACCTGCTGCGGTGACTGATGATCGATATCCACCTTCTTATTCAGTTCGGTGATAACGTCGTTATTGAGCTGGGCTGATAGGGTGTTCAGCGCCTCCTCCAGCCCCGGATTAGCCTCCAGCGTGTCTTTCCGAACAACTGGCGTCACGGCGTAACTCGGGAAGAAGCCTTTATCGTCTTCCAGCACTTTAAGATCGAAGCCCTTTACGCGCCCGTCGGTGGTGTAGATCAGCCCCGCATCGACAAACCCGTCGCGCACCGCGTTATAGACCAGGCCCGGATCCATCTGGCGGATCTGCGGGCGGTCCAGCTCCATGTTGTAGGCCGCCTGCAACGGTTTCATCCCGTCGCTGCGCCCGGCAAATTCCAGGTCAAGGCCCAGCAGCCAGTTGTTATCCGGATCGGTTTTACGGATCTGCTCAATCTTTGCCACCATCTCAGACATGGTATTGATATGTTCAGCCTCGGCGCGCTTGCGCTGCATGGCAAAGGCATAGGTATTGTTCATATCGGCAGGTTTAAGCCACACCAGACCGTGCTTCGCATCGAGGCGTTTCACCGTCTCGTACGATTCCTGCGGCGACATGCGTTTGTTGATGTGGTTGAAGATGATCAGCGAGGTGCCGGTATACTCCCAGGTCATATCAATCTGCTTGTTGATCATCGCGTTACGGGAAATCACCGTTGCAATATTGGTCTGAGGCTGTACCTGAAACCCTTTCTTTTGCAGATACTGCACGGTCATGGCCGAGAGAATGTGCTGCTCGGTAAAGCTCTTGGTGGCCAGGATCAGCGGCGCGGCGAGCGCCTGGCTGGTGAAGAGCGCGGCGGCGCATAGCGCCGTCAGCCCGGAAAACAGTCTCATAGAAGCTCCTTGTTATAATTATCGCGCGAGATGCGGGCTCAGTAATCGGCCCAGTGCCGCCAGCAGCGTATCCAGAATCAGGGCGAACAGGGCGGTGGCCGCCGCGCCCAGGATCAGCGTCGGGAAATCATTCAGATAGATCCCCGGGAAAATCAGCTCGCCGTAGCTGCTGGCACCAATCAGGAATGCCAGCGGTGCGGTACCGACGTTAATCGCAGTGGCAATGCGAATACCGGAAAGCATCACCGGCCACGCGTTAGGGATCTCAACCTGACGCAGGCGCTGCCATTTGGTCATGCCGATGCCGTTTGCCGCTTCCAGCAACGACGCGGGAACAGAGCACAGCCCGGCATAGGTGTTACGCACAATCGGCAGCAGAGAGGCCAGAAAGAGGGCGATAATGGCCGGTTTATCACCGATGCCAATCACCACCATCGCCAGCGCCAGAACGGCCAGCGGCGGCAGGGTGTTGCCCACGTTAAAGATTTGCATCACATATTCGGCGATACCACGCGCGGCCGGACGGCTCAGCAGAATACCGCTTGGAATGCCCACCAGCAGGGCAAAGAACATGGATGAAAAGACCAGAATCAGGTGCTGTTGCCCGAGGTAAATCAGGTCAACCTGGCGCGCCTTAATCGTTTCCAGTCCAATTCCCCAGGTGAGGAGAGCGAGAACCACGATAATTGCGCCGACAAAAAGCAGCGAACGTTTAAGTAATGGGTGCATTGCGGTGTGTCTCCCTGTGCGCATGCGTTATAGCAACCACCGGTTGCCTGTTGTTATGCCATGTTTCGGCAGGGGTACTTCACCTATAGCAAGCGAAACGGAAGGGTTCCAGCGAAGGGGGTAAATCAGTAACCCTATGAAATTAGTGACAACCTGAGTGAAGCCTTATGGCATAAGGGCTGTCAGTGGGCAGGCAGAATAGTCTTAAAGAAGTACGCCTTACGTGACAACGTCACATAAAGCGTGCTGATTATACCTGTCGACTGAGCGCGGCGCGCACCTTGCGTACGCGCCACGAGATGCGGACGATAGAGAAGGCGGCGACGATTACCAGCAACAGGCCCAGCGCCAGCATCGCGTGGAATCCAAACTCTCTGAACAGGATCAGCCCCGCGATCCCGCCGCTGATAAAGGAGAAAAGGGTAGTTAAATGGGTTTTGAGCTGACTCTTTTGCGCGGCCGTATCTTTGGAGTAATCCCGGCGCAGCATGGCGACCATAACGGAGGCCAGCGAAATGCCCGCATCGGTCAGCGTGCCGGTGATGTGCGTGGATCTCACCCGACCGCCGGATAGTTGAGTGGAGGTGGAATTATGAATTCCCATCAACCCGCACAGGAAAATAATAATCTCCTGATTCGTGGCGAAGGAGTGAAAATACATTTCGTACAGGGATACCCCGGCCAGTAATAGCCCTTCAACAAACAGAACCTGGCTGAATACCAGCCTGACGTTATGGATAATCCCCCAGATAACAATAATCCGCGCAGCGATGGCACCTGATACAAACGAAAGAATAATGGCACCAAAGAAAAGAATATCGCTGAGATCGGTGGAGGAAACTTCGCTGGATAGCTGCGAGGTATTGCCCGTCATATGAGAGGGAAAAAAACCGAACGCGCCCAGCGCAATGGCATTCAGCAGTCCCGCGGAGGTCGCCAGCCAGAGGGCAAGACGACGATCCTCCTGATGCGTTCGTTCTTTCTTTAATTTAATCAGCAAAGAATACCTCCGGTTTGAGCTTTGCCTGAATGCTCAAGCTAACAAAGCGATGTCGCTGGCTGACCAGGATATTGCTTAATTATTATTTCTACGGGAGGTGAGCGAGGTTTTGTAATTAAATAAAACAACCCTGTTAATATAATGCCTTATTTCCGATGGCGCGACGTCGTAAAAGTCAGCCCCCCTGCACTCAGGAGTAATATGCTGCTTAAAGCGAATGTGCTCTGCCAGCCAAAGGTATCAAACACCACGCCACCCGCCGTTGAGCCAAGCGCAATGGAGAGTTGGATCACCGCGACCATTAGCCCGCCGCCAGCCTCGGCATCTTCCGGTAACGTACGGGCTATCCACGTCCACCAGCCCGTGGGGGCCGCAGTTGCCAGCATTCCCCAGAAACCTAACAGCAGGGCCACGATCCACAGGCTGTCCCCGGTGAGCATTAATACCCCTGCAATCAGCGCCATAAGCAGCGGTATGGCCATTAAGGTGAGGTAAAACGCGGCATTCAGGACCAGCGCGACGATCAGCGTGCCGATGAAACCTGCGATACCGATAGTGAGCAGGATCAGCGATAAGCCGGAAGGACTGACGTGGGTGACGGTTTCGAGGAAGGGGCGCACATAGGTAAATAACGCAAACTGTCCCATGAAGAACAGGCCGCACGCCATCAGACCCACCGAAACCGCAGGCCGGTGGAACAGGCGAAATACGCTTTTACGTGGCGACGGCCGCTGGTTCCCGCCCATGTTGGGCAGGCTAAAATATTGCCAGATGAACGCCACAATCGCCACGGGAACCAGGCAAAGAAACGCGCCGCGCCAGCCAATGGTCGAGCCGAGATAACTGCCCAGCGGGGCGGCGACCACCGTCGCCAGCGCGTTGCCGCCGTTAAAAATCGCCAGCGCACGAGAGACCTGATGCTGAGGCACCAGCCGAATGGCGGTGGCAGCAGACATCGACCAGAAACCGCCGATGGCGATGCCGATCAGCGCCCGGCCTGCCATATACATCAAAGCGTTTGGGGCGAAGGCGATAATGATCCCTGACAGCGCCATCAGGACGGTCATGCCTGAAAGAAGATGTTTGCGATTCATATTCCCGGCAAGCCGGGAAAGTAAAAGGCTGGTCAGGACAGCCAGCGCACCAGAGAGGGCGATCCCCTGGCCAGCCGTCCCCTCTGTCACCCCTAAATCTCTGGCGAGGGGCGTGAGCAGACTGACGGGCATAAATTCCGAGGCAATGAGGACAAAAACGCACAGGGTCATGGCAAAAATACCGCCCCAGTGTGCACGCTCAGCATCACGGGATGAGGTTTGATTCAGTGTGGACATAGGTGTAATTCACGGCGAAGAGAAGATAAGCCCCCTGATTGCCGGGGGCGAAGAGAATTAATTCAGACTGGTTTTGAAGAACTGCCCGAACTGCGCGAACGGGATTTTTCCTGCGACGTTATCGTAGAGATCAACGTGATTCGCACCGGGAACAATCACCAGTTCTTTCTGTTTGCTGCCGACAGCTTTAAACGCATCTTCCGCAAAATAACGTGAGTGCGCGTTTTCACCGGTCACAATCAGCGTTGGGATGGTGATCTCCCCGGCATAGCTCAGCAGCGGCATATTCATAAAGGACAACGGCATGGTCGCGGTCCATGCGCCGGTGGAGTTTACGGAACGGGCATGGAAACCGCGCGGCATACGGTAGTAATCATAGAACTCTTTCAGTACCGGATGCGGATCGGCGGGCAATGCTTCCGGCAGAATACGCCCGGCCGCCGTCACCTTACCGTTTTCATCGACATCAATATCGTGGCCGCCATGGGCGAAGGTGCCGCTTTCAGCATCTTTCCAGCGTTGCGCGTTCAGATACTGCAACACGGCCCGGCGATCGGCCGCTGAATAACGATCTTTCCCGTCGCCCACGCCGTGACCCATCGCACGGCTCATATCGTACATTACGCTGGTGGCGACCGCCTTCACGCGGGTATCCATGGATGCCGCGTTCAGCGCCATACCACCCCAGCCGCAGATCCCGAGAATGCCGATACGGTTACGGTCGACTTCTTTCTGTAATCCGAGGAAATCCACTGCGGCGCTAAAGTCTTCGGTGTTGATGTCAGGGGAGGCAACGTTACGCGGCTGGCCGCCGCTTTCACCCGTGTAGGATGGGTCGAAGGCCAGGGTCACGAACCCCTGTTCAGCCAGAGTCTGGGCGTAAAGACCACTCGATTGTTCTTTTACCGCACCGAACGGTCCACTGACGGCAATCGCCGCCAGCTTCTGGTCGCCGCTGTTCCTGGGAATGTACAGATCGCCGACCAGGGTGATCCCGTATCGGTTCTCGAACGTCACCTTGCGGTGGTCGACTTTATTGCTCTCGGCGAAGGTCTTATCCCAGGTTGTCACCATCGAAACGGGGGCGGCAGGATTTCGTGATTCTGCATAACTCATTGTTGTCACTCCACTTAATGATGCGCATAGCAGCAGCGCAACGGACAGTTTTTGGGTGAATGTTTGCATAAGAGGTACCGTGTGTTGTTGTAATGCGGTCATTATAGTTAGCAGAAATAGTGCTGATTAGAGGCCAAAGGCTGCTAGGATTAATATCATATTGTTATGAATTGATGAGGCATGATGGCGAAGCGGGAAAACTACAATGAGCTGTATCTGTTTATCCAGGTGGTGCGGGAGGGAAGCTTCACGGCAGCCGCGCAACGGCTCGGGCTGGCACAATCCGGGATCAGTCGATCGGTTCGCGAGCTGGAAGAGCGGCTGGGCGTTCGGCTTCTGGTGCGTACCACGCGCAAACTGTCGCTGACCCATGCCGGGGAGCAACTTTACCAGACCGCTGGTTCAGCCTTTGATGCGCTCGATACCGGGCTGACCAGACTGGCGCATTACCGCCAGACGCCATCCGGCACGGTGCGCATTAATGCCAGCCAGCACGCCATCGAAAAATGCCTGCTGCCAAAGCTCGCTATCTTCAAACAGCGTTACCCGGATATCCGTCTGGAATTGATGAATGAGAGCCGGTTCGTGGATATCATTGCCGAGCGATTCGACGCGGGCGTCCGGCTTGGGCCGGAGGTGGGACAAGGAATGATTGCCGTGCGCATCACGCCCGATATGGAGATGGCTGTGGTTGCCGCTCCGGCGCATTTTCGGCGCTATGGTTTCCCGCAGACGCCCGCCGATCTGGATGCTCATCCCTGCATTGCCTACCAGTTTGCCGACGGTAACCACTATCAATGGGAGCTTGTTCAGGACGGGAAGCATGTTACTCACCGCCCGGAGGGGCAATGGGCCTTTTCCGACAGCTACATGGAGGCCGAAGCGGCCCGGCTGGGACTCGGGCTGGCCTATGTCCCGGTTGAGCTGGTGGCTGACGATCTGGAGCGTGGCACGCTTATACGCGTCTTACAGCGCTACAGCCTGCGGATGGACGGACTGTACCTCTATTATCCACACCGCAACGTATCCCCGGCGCTGAGAGCGGTGATTGATACGCTGAAAATTTAGGGTGCCTCTTCGCTACGGTCTATACAGCCCCTACGTTTGTGATACGCTACTATTTTATATAGCGCAGCTCAACTAAGGCTCTGAAATGACAAAAATAATGCCAGAATATACGGTAGTTGACTTATCACGTTGGGCAAGAAAGGAACACTTTGAAGTATTTCAGGGCTTTGCTCAATCTACATTTAACCAAACGGTTCAGCTGGACATTACCGTGCTGCTAAAGCATATCAAAGAGGTTGGCTGGAAATTTTATCCTGCGATTATTTCCCTTATTTCTGACGTCGTAAACCGGCATCCGGAATTCCGTATGGCCATGAAGGATGATGAGCTTGTAATATGGAATGAGGTTCATCCAAGCTATACCCTTTTCCATAAAGAAACGGAGACGTTTTCATCGTTATGGAGTCATTACGATGGAAATATTCACCATTTTCAGCGCGTTTATGCAGAAGATGTTGCCCGCTATGGCAATATCCTTGCTTACTGGCCTAAAGAAGAGTTCCGGGAGAATATATTCTTCATATCGGATATTCCGTGGGTCAGTTTTAGGGAAGGTGCGAACAAGTCCCTGATATGAGATCATGTTTGTCATCTGGAGCCATGGAACAGGGTTCATCATGAGTCATCAACTTACCTTCGCCGACAGTGAATTCAGCAGTAAGCGCCGTCAGACCAGAAAAGAGATTTTCCTCTCCCGCATGGAGCAGATTCTGCCATGGCAAAACATGGTGGAAGTCATCGAGCCGTTTTACCCCAAGGCTGGTAATGGCCGGCGACCTTATCCGCTGGAAACCATGCTACGCATTCACTGCATGCAGCATTGGTACAACCTGAGCGATGGCGCGATGGAAGATGCTCTGTACGAAATCGCCTCCATGCGTCTGTTTGCCCGGTTATCCCTGGATAGCGCCTTGCCTGACCGCACCACCATCATGAATTTCCGCCACCTGCTGGAGCAGCATCAACTGGCCCGCCAATTGTTCAAGACCATCAATCGCTGGCTGGCCGAAGCAGGCGTCATGATGACTCAAGGCACCTTGGTCGATGCCACCATCATTGAGGCACCCAGCTCGACCAAGAACAAAGAGCAGCAACGCGATCCGGAGATGCATCAGACCAAGAAAGGCAATCAGTGGCACTTTGGCATGAAGGCCCACATTGGTGTCGATGCCAAGAGTGGCCTGACCCACAGCCTGGTCACCACCGCGGCCAACGAGCATGACCTCAATCAGCTGGGTAATCTGCTGCATGGAGAGGAGCAATTTGTCTCAGCCGATGCCGGCTACCAAGGGGCGCCACAGCGCGAGGAGCTGGCCGAGGTGGATGTGGACTGGCTGATCGCCGAGCGCCCCGGCAAGGTAAGAACCTTGAAACAGCATCCACGCAAGAACAAAACGGCCATCAACATCGAATACATGAAAGCCAGCATCCGGGCCAGGGTGGAGCACCCATTTCGCATCATCAAGCGACAGTTCGGCTTCGTGAAAGCCAGATACAAGGGGTTGCTGAAAAACGATAACCAACTGGCGATGTTATTCACGCTGGCCAACCTGTTTCGGGCGGACCAAATGATACGTCAGTGGGAGAGATCTCACTAAAAACTGGGAATAACGCCTTAAATGGCGAAGAAACGGTCTAAATAGGCTGATTCAAGGCATTTACGGGAGAAAAAACGGCTCAAACATGAAGAAATGAAATGACTGAGTCAGCCGAGAAGAATTTCCCCGCTTATTCGCACCTTCCTTAGCAGTTTTAACGTCAACGTCGCTAACATGCGGAATTTTTTTGCGCCCATGTTCACGTTTGGAAAATACTATAACCAGGATGGAAAGGTCTTGTTGCCTTTCGCCGTTCAGGTCCATCATTCTGTCTGTGACGGTTTCCATGTGGCCAGGCTGATCAACGAGTTACAAGAGTTGTGTGATAATTTACCGCACCATTCAGAGGCGTTCAACGTGTGATTCACGTGTTTTTAACATACGCCTGACGAGGGGAAATAATGGAACCGAATTTTACGCCAGAACAGATTGAAATGATTAACCGCATTGTTTTCGAGCAGATCGAGATCATGCATGAGAAAGTAGCTGAAATAATCGCAGATACAGAGACGGTAGCGCATCAGCGCCTGAAGGATAACGGGATCACTACGGCAGATTTCTATCCTGCAAATAAAAACTTCCTGATGATGACCCTTGTACAGGATCTGATAGATAAAGTGCACGGGGGCGATAAGGACCTGGCCAAAACAATGATAACCATGGAAGCAAAAAGGCTGAATATCAGCGTAAACGTTGAGGCGGACAAATCAAGATAACAGGACGTATTTTCAGGGTTACAGTTGATGAATATAAGGTTCAGCCGACCTTAATAAAGCCGCGAGCCGTTTCCGGCCCGCGGCGGCAGGACAGGTGATGAGACGTTCTGACAATCAGGCGGCTTTGACGGCCCGGATTTTTTTGCTGCTGTCCGCATCTGATGCTGTTTTATCCGTTTCAGCATTGAGCTCGGGAAGCTTGCTGGTACGCAGGATATGCTGCACGGACTCTTTCTGCTCGGCGAGATAAAGACCAAGGTTCTCCGCCTGCGTTTCATCCATCTGCATTCCGCTTTGCAACAGCCAGTCGGTAAACGCTTCTGCCATATCGAGCAGTTTGTCGTGAGCGTCAGCCTCTTTCTTACTGGCAAATGTCATTTTTTCTTCACCTTTTCTTACGACAACAAATTTTGTTTCAACAGCCATTGTGCACCCCCGTATACTGTAATTATATACAGTATGGCAGTTGTGACGTTGTGTTGCAGCAAAAATGTGCGAGCCTGGCCTGCACAACGGGTGGACAAGCCAGGTGCTGTTATCGGTACAGCGTTTTTTCGGCAATCGGGATCAGCAAAGTGGACTGCCATTCCGCCAGCGTCAGCTGGGCAAGTTTACCCAGCGCGGTGTAGAACGGATGGGCCGCGTTTTCAACGAATACGCTAAGGAAACGCGTGCTCCATGGCAGCAGATGCCAGGCAAGAAGCTGGTCGCGTTCTGTTTCGCGACCGTTCTCGGCAAGCCATGCCGCCAGCATCAGCAACGTTCCGAAATGATCTTCAGGCTCATTCTGCTGCATCTCAAAGGCGATATGGTTTTCACGCATCCACTGACGCAACGCGAGGGTCGAATCGCCAAACAGCACGGACTCGCGATCAAGCCAGACCGAGCCCCACGGGGGGGCGGGCAGGGCATACGGGCCAATAAACAGACGCTGCCAGGCGTCTTTCAACGCTTCATCCGATGGGGTCTTAAACATACTGGCGACAGGCAGCAGATTTCCCTCCGCCAGCGGCCAGTCCTGAACCCAGTCACCTGCGGTCAGGGCACTCACCAGCGGCGCGGTCTGCTCGCTGTCTGGAGCGAAATAAAACAGCGCGCCCAGTACCCGGGCGCTGAACGCGAACGATTCGCGGTGTGAGACGTCATTCATTACAACTTTCCTTACTTGCGCGCGGGTAGCCCCGCGCACCTGTGTTAACCTGCAATTGCTAACCCTGCGGTCATATGCAGACCATAAAATAGCCCACGGCCAATCAGTTCACCCAGCACCACCAGCACGACACCTGCAAACAGGCCGAGCGTTTTTGGCTCCTGACGACGAATCAGCGGGCAGATCCAGCAGCCTAAACCCGCTGCCAGCAACGCGATGCGCCATACCTGAAGCGAACCATAATCCGGAAGCAGGGCGTTAGCCTGCTGGATGGAACTCTGTATTGTCCCCAGCGTATTGCTTTGCAACACGACGACCGCCACGCAGACGATAAGTGCCAGTGCGCTGACTGACGCAGCAAGAGTACTTTTGAATGTCACGTTTGCAACGCGCAGCAGCAGCGCGGCCAGCAGAGGACCAGCCAGAACCATCGTCAGGAAGAAGCTCAGCGTGGTGTAACCCGTATACCAGGTCGGGACAGTCTCAATCTGATAGACCCGGGTCATCGCCCAGACAAAAACGATGCCCAGGATCTGGCTGACAACCAGCCAGATTTTGCCCAAAGCTGGGGGCATTTTACCGATAACCGACACCAGCCACCAGAAACCGCCCACGGCAAAGAAGATCGAACCCGCCGCGATCTCATTACTCAGCGCTGACGCGCCCACGCGGTTAAGCGAGTTGAAGGCACGCAGCGGGGAGCCAAGATGCAGTACCGAGGCCATAAACCCAATACCCATTACCAGCCAGAGACAAAACAGGCTGCGCACGATACGCATTCTGGCCTTGTCATCATTTTCCTTAAGCCAGACGAAGCCCATCACGATTAACGCGCCGGCCACGCACTGCCCGAAAACGGTGAAGATCACCAGCGGCCATTCATGCCATCCACTTCCCATCTCACACCTCCTTCGGGTTTGCCAGGTAGCCTGTGGTGTCACCCGTCGGACGGCTGTTGGCGTTAGGTTTAATCACAATACTCGGCTTCGTGAAGTGCGCAGACGGCAGCGGCGCGACGGCAGCAAGCTGACCGTGTTTTTTGCGCAGCTCCTCAATCGGGCCAAAGTCCAGCGCGCGCAGCGGGCAAGACTCGACGCAGATGGGCTTTTTGCCGTCCGCCACGCGGCTATGGCAGCCGTCGCACTTGGTCATGTGACCTTTGGCGGCATTGTACTGCGGCGCGCCGTACGGGCAGGCCATGTGGCAGTAGCGACAGCCGATGCAGACATCCTCGTCCACCACCACAAAACCGTCGTCGCGCTTGTGCATTGCCCCGCTCGGGCAGACCTTGGTGCAGGCCGGATCTTCGCAGTGGTTGCAGGCAATCGACAGGTAATAGGCGAAGACATTCTGATGCCAGACGCCGTTGTCCTCCTGCCAGTCGCCGCCCGCATATTCATAAATACGCCGGAAGCTGACGTCCGGGGTCAGGTCTTTGTAATCCTTGCAGGCCAGCTCGCAGGTTTTACACCCGGTGCAGCGGCTGGAATCAATAAAAAATCCATACTGGGTAGTCATCGGTTAATCCTTATGCCTTCTCGATCTGCACCAGGTTCGTGTGCTGCGGGTTGCCTTTCGCCAGCGGTGACGGGCGGTGCGTGGTCAGGGTATTGATGCAGGAGCCGTGATCGACACGATCGCCGTTCATATTGGCGTCATGCCAGGCGCCCTGGCCCATCGCACTTACGCCGGGCATGATGCGCGGGGTGACTTTCGCGGCAATACGCACTTCGCCGCGGTCGTTGAAGACGCGCACCATATCCCCGTTTTTGATTCCACGTTGCTCCGCATCCACAGGGTTAAGCCACACCTCTTGGCGACAGGCGGCCTGGAGCACATCCACGTTGCCGTAGCTGGAGTGGGTACGGGCTTTAAAGTGGAAACCGAACAGTTGCAGCGGGAATTTGCTGCGCTCGGGCGCGTCCCAGCCTTCAAAGGTTGAGGTATAGACCGGCAGCGGGGTGATGGTTTCGTCTTTTTGCAGTTCCCAGGTTGCCGCAATATCCGCCAGCTTGCTGGAGTAGATCTCGATTTTGCCCGACGGGGTTTTCAGCGGATTGGCATCCGGATCGTCACGGAATTTTTTATAGGCGACAAAATGTCCGTTAGGATCTTTGCGCTTATAAATACCCATTTTTTTCAGCGCATCGTAGGATGGCAGCAGCGGATCTTTGGCGACCATTTTGGCGTACAGGTAGCGCAGCCACTGCTCCTGCGTACGGCCTTCGGTGAATTTCTGATGGATATCCGGTCCGAGGCGTTTCGCCACTTCACTCATGATCCAGTAGATGGGCTTGCGCTCGAACTTCGGGGCGGTAACCGGCTGGAGAAAAATCAGGTATCCCATGTTGCCGGCGTAATCGTTGGGGATGATATCTTCCTGCTCGACGGTCATCAGGTCCGGCAGAACAATATCGGCATACTTCGCGGACGAGGTCATAAAGTTGTCGATGACGACGATCGTTTCGCACTTGTTCTCATCCTGCAAAATGTCGTGAGTTTTGTTGATATCGGAGTGCTGGTTGATGATGGTATTACCCGCGTAGTTCCAGATGAACTTGATCGGCACATCGAGCTTATCTTTGCCGCGTACGCCGTCGCGCAGGGCGGTCATCTCCGGTCCACGGGCAATGGCATCCGTCCAGCTGAAGCAGGAGATTTGCGTTTTCACCGGATTTTCCGGCAGTGGCATGCGTTCGATGGTGATGGTGTAGGTCGATTCGCGCGCGCCGCTGTTGCCGCCGTTAATGCCGACGTTGCCGGTCAGGATCGGCAGCATGGCGATGGCGCGGGACGTTTGCTCCCCGTTAGCCTGACGCTGTGGGCCCCAGCCCTGGCAAATGTAGGCCGGTTTCGCCGAACCGATTTCACAGGCCAGCTTAATGATGCGATCGGCAGGGATGCCCGTTATGCGAGACGCCCACTCAGGCGTTTTCGCGGTTTTGTCATCACCCTGGCCGAGAATATAGGCTTTGTAATGACCATTAGCCGGTGCGCCTTCCGGCAGGGTTTTTTCGTCATAACCCACGCAGTATTTATCGAGGAAAGGTTGATCGACCAGATTTTCATTAATCAGCACCCACGCAATACCTGCCACCAGCGCGGCATCGGTGCCCGGACGAATCGGGATCCACTCGTCTTCACGCCCTGCGGCAGTGTCGGTGTAGCGCGGATCGATAACGATCATCCGCGCGTTTGACCGTTCGCGCGCCTGCTCAAGGTAGTAAGTGATCCCGCCGCCGCTCATGCGCGTTTCCGCCGGATTATTGCCGAACATCACGACCAGTTTGGTGTTTTCGATATCCGATGTGCTGTTGCCGTCGTTGCTGCCGTAGGTGTAGGGCATTGCGCAGGCGATCTGCGCGGTGCTGTAGGTGCCGTAGTGGCTGAGGAAGCCGCCGTAGCAGTTCATCAGGCGCGCGACCAGCGAGGCATAAGGGGAGGAGCGGGTGATGTTGCCGCCTACAATTCCGGAGGAGTAGTTAATGTAGACCGCTTCGTTGCCGTATTTTTCGACCACGCTTTTCAGGCTCGCGGCGATGGTGTCCAGCGCTTCTTCCCAGGTGATACGCTCAAACTTGCCTTCTCCGCGTTTGCCCACGCGTTTCATCGGATAATTCAGACGGTCTGGGTGATTAATGCGACGGCGAATTGAACGGCCTCGCAGACAGGCGCGAACCTGATGGTTGCCGTAAATATCCTCGCCGGTATTATCCGTTTCAACCCAGTAGACTTCGTCATCGCGAACGTGCAGACGTAGCGCGCAGCGGCGGCGGCGCTTTTCAGACCAAAAGGTAATGCGATCCCACCGGCGGCAAGCGCAAGGGATCCTATGGCAGTAGATTTAACCAGAGTTCGACGGCTTATACCGCCGTGATGTTCAACTTCGGACATAACTCACCCCATCATTGTTAATAATTATTTTCACCCGTGACTACAACCGGGCTAATGATGGGGGGAGTGTTACTTATTTAGAGGTATTAAATATTAATCCTCGTCAAATCAGGGGAATTGAGTGGGAAAATCATTGCGGCTCAGCGGGCGCATTCTCTTGCGTACCTGCGCCGCTCACCGGGTAGTTGCCGCTACTGGTGCGGGTGTACAAAATTTTGAAAGTATCGTTGGCACAATGCCCAACGACCTGCGCATCCGGTTGATCGGCCTGATCGTTCGGGACGATGTTCAGGGTAAAGCCAGACTCCGGTACGCCGTTGTTGATAATCTTCTGCTGAATGTCGCTTTTCACGCGCTCGCAGGAGTCCGGGGCCGCAAGAAGAGCGGGTGAAGCACTCATTAACAGCAGGGCGGTAATCCAGGGTAACCGTTTCATCTGTAGCTCCTTTTCACTGTGTGGACTGTAAGCATAGCAGGGTTAGGGTAAGCTTTTGTTTTTGGACCTGTCTTTCTGAATAGTCCTGGAAATGCTAAATCGCTCGGTAATTAAAAAGAAAAATACTCTTACCCTTTCCCTTGATTTATTATTGGATTGAACAATGGTGTAATCGCGCGTCGGTAACGCTGGCGAAGCTTTGCAGCTAAAGGTCTTTCCCGCATCAGCAATTCCCAGATTTCTTTCTTTTTGGCATCTAAAGCGGCATCGCCTTTCGATTCATTAATAGTTGAGGCGTTCGCTTCTTCGGAAAGACATACAGGAAAAGGTATGATTGAATGAATTTTAGCCAAAGATAAATCTTCGAATAAGCTCCATTTGTCAGAAACCATCCACACAGGGTATAGGTTCTGAAGGAGATTACTGGCAGCTTTTTGATTAATAATATAAGCGTGAGCAGTCGTGGCTTGTTGAGTTTTATGAATGCTATATGAGCCATTTATGCTTTTGAGAGGTTTTTTGTAATATTTATTAACTCGACTAAGAAGTAGAATCTCAGGTTTAGTCGTGCTAAGCGTTACGTTGTCGAGTATTTCACGTAAATCATTATTTATTACGACATCATCCTCGAGGATAAGAGCTGCGTCGATATTTTCATATGTTATTTTTTTATATATTTCCTGGTGACTTAATGCGCAACCCACTTCACCTGGGAGAAAAGCATAATTCACCTCACGCGTGACATTTCTGCGTTCAGTTTCAGTCATTTTCCGACCGTCAATTGCTTCGATAAATTCGTGTGCAATGTTCAACTTTAATAGTTGAGATTCCATTTTTGCACGACGCTCGAGCGAGTGTTTGAGATTGATTATAAAAGTTCTCATCCTTTGAACGTTCCTTGAAGACTGTTTGGCTGGACTACATTCGTACATTTTACCAGTATTCGAACCAATTCAACATCGTTACCATACTATTTGCTACTATGAGTATCACAACCCTTTCATTCTTTCGGTAAATGATGTGAACAAATACGCAGCGATAACGCTACTGGCAACGGTACTGGTGGGATGCGACAACAACACCGCGCCGCTGTCATTTACGCCGGAGATGGCGAGTTTTTCGAACGAGTTTGACTTTGATCCTCTGCGCGGGCCGGTGAAGGATTTTACCCAGACGCTGTTCAACGATAAGGGTGAAGTCTCTAAACGTGTGACCGGCACGATGTCAGCGGAAGGATGTTTCGATACGCTTGAACTGCACGATCTCGACGCTAATACGGGCGTTGCGCTGGTGCTGGATGCTAACTACTACGTCGATGCGGAAACCCAGCAGCAGAAGGTAAAGTTGCAGGGGAAATGTCAGCTGGCGGAACTGCCGTCTGCCGGCCTGACGTGGGACACCGACGATAACGGGTTTGTGGTTGCCGCGCACAGCAAAGAGATGGAAGTGAAGTACCAGTATGACGCCGACGGCTACCCGCTGGGTAAAACTACGGTTTCCGGCGACAAGCGTTTATCGGTCAAGTCGGTGCCGTCGAAAGATCTGCGCAAGCGCATGGATTATACGGCGGTAAGCCTGTTGAACGATAAACCGATGGGCAATGTAAAGCAGAGCTGTGATTACGATCGCCACAATAACCCGGTGAGCTGTGAGCTGGTGATCACCGATGACAGCGTCAAACCTGCCGTTGAGCACAAGTACACCATCAAAAACAGCATTGAATATTATTGAGAATAAAACCGCGCAGGTTACTGCGCGGTGGGTTTAAGCAGGCTGGCGGAGGAGGACTTATGCCCGGCCAGATGCTGATGCTGGAAAATGCACATGCGGATGGTGTTACGGTATTCGCCGTTAATAAAGAACTCATGGATCAGTTCACCTTCCACCATAAAGCCCAGCTTACGGTAGATATGAATCGCTTTTTCGTTCTCTTTGTCGACGATAAGGTAAAGCTTGTAGAGATTCAGGACGTTAAACCCGTAATCCATCGCCAGCTTTGCCGCCCGCGACGCAAGACCTTTCCCCTGGTGCTCCGGTGAAATAATGATCTGAAATTCCGCTCGACGGTGAACGTGGTTGATCTCAACCAGTTCAACCAGCCCGGCTTTCTCACCTTCGCACTCCACCACAAACCGGCGTTCACTCTGATCGTGGATATGCTTGTCGTAGAGATCGGACAGCTCGACAAACGCCTCATAAGGCTCTTCAAACCAGTAGCGCATCACGCTGGCATTGTTGTCGAGCTGGTGAACAAAGCGTAAATCTTCGCGCTCCAGCGGACGGAGCTTAACGTCACACGGCGTCGACATTACGGTGCTACCGTGCGGCCAGTGCGACGATCCAGACAGCGCAGGGTGTTAGGCTCCCAATAGGCGTTGACGTTGGCACTTTGCTGGCATTTGTCGCGGGCATCAAACGCGACGTCTTCTTTATCCCACTCTTTTTCCACGCGCTTATTCACTTTCTGACGCAGGCTGCGGGTGTCATTCCATTGTTCTTTGTCCATGGCGGCGTTCTGACGGCTTTGCGCGCTGTCACCAGACTCAATGATGAGTTTGCTGGTTTCGGCTGATGCCGTTGCGGCGAAGGCGAACGATGACAGCGCCAGTACGGCTGTCAGACAAAGGCGTTTGCTTAATGTAGTCATAGCGTTTCCTTTAAACGGGTGCAGACAATCGGATTACCCCGTTGGATTCTACACCAATCCGAAAGGGTGTCATACCCGCGCGGCAGGTATGGGAACGATGTGAACATTATCGCGTATGATGTCTAAATCAATCCTCACGAAACGAGAAAAATGTTCAAAACGACGCTGCTTTTTTTCGCGACCGCGCTGTGCGAAATCATCGGATGCTTTTTGCCGTGGCTCTGGCTAAAGCGGGGCGCTTCCGCGCTGCTGCTGATCCCGGCGGGTGTGTCCCTGGCCCTTTTTGTCTGGCTGCTCACCCTGCATCCGGCCGCCAGCGGGAGGGTATATGCGGCCTACGGCGGAGTGTACGTCTGTACCGCGCTGCTGTGGCTGCGCGTTGTCGATGGCGTCAGGCTAAGCCTGTATGACTGGGCAGGCGCGCTGATTGCCCTGTGCGGCATGTTGATCATCGTGGCCGGTTGGGGACGCGCATAAGCGTCCTTATAGTGTGATCGCCCGCTGATTTTACGATCATTATACTTGTATGGTAGTAGTGTAGTTGCGTAAATTTCCTGCATCACAACGAGCGATGTAAGGAAATGGATTATGAAGATTGTCGGGGCTGAAGTATTTGTCACCTGCCCGGGGCGTAACTTTGTCACCCTTAAAATCACCACCGATGAGGGCATTGTCGGCCTGGGTGATGCCACGCTGAACGGACGTGAACTTTCCGTTGCCTCCTACCTGAAAGATCACCTGTGCCCTCAGTTGATTGGCCGCGATGCGCACCGCATCGAAGATATCTGGCAGTTCTTCTATAAAGGCGCTTACTGGCGTCGTGGTCCGGTCACCATGTCAGCGATTTCTGCCGTGGATATGGCGCTGTGGGACATTAAGGCGAAAGCCGCGAACATGCCGCTCTATCAGCTTCTGGGCGGAGCCTCCCGGGAAGGGGTGATGGTTTATTGTCACACCACCGGGCACACCATTGACGACGTGCTGGAAGATTATGCCCGTCATAAAGAGATGGGCTTCAAGGCAATTCGCGTGCAGTGCGGCGTGCCGGGAATGAAAACCACCTACGGCATGGCAAAAGGAAAAGGGCTGGCGTATGAGCCAGCGACCAAGGGCGCCTGGCCGGAAGAGCAGCTATGGTCCACTGAAAAATACCTCGACTTCACGCCGAAACTGTTCGACGCAGTGCGCAGTCAGTTCGGCTTCAATGAACATCTCCTTCACGACATGCACCACCGTCTGACGCCCATCGAAGCGGCGCGATTCGGCAAAAGCATTGAAGAGTACCGTCTGTTCTGGATGGAAGATCCGACTCCCGCTGAAAACCAGGAGTGTTTCCGCCTGATCCGCCAGCACACCGTCACGCCAATTGCGGTGGGGGAAGTGTTCAACAGCATCTGGGACTGCAAGCAGCTGATTGAAGAGCAGCTCATTGACTATATCCGCGCCACCATAACCCATGCGGGCGGCATCACCGGGATGCGTCGCATTGCGGACTTTGCCTCACTTTATCAGGTGCGTACCGGCTCACACGGCCCGTCGGATCTGTCGCCGATTTGCCACGCCGCGGCGCTGCATTTTGACCTGTGGGTACCGAACTTTGGCGTGCAAGAGTATATGGGGTATTCGGAGCAGATGCTGGAAGTGTTCCCGCACAGCTGGCGCTTCGATAACGGCTATATGCACCCGGGCGACAAGCCAGGGCTGGGCATTGAGTTTGATGAGAAGCTGGCGGCGAAATACCCGTACGATCCGGCTTATCTGCCGGTGGCTCGTCTGGAAGACGGCACCCTCTGGAACTGGTAAACGAGGAGCGAATGATGAAAAGCGTAGTGATCCAACAGCCGGATGTGCTGGTGATTGAAGAGCGTCCTCTCCCGTTGCCGGGCGCAGGCGACGTCCGCGTCAAAATTAAGCTCGCCGGTATTTGCGGTTCAGACAGCCATATCTATCGCGGGCATAACCCGTTTGCGAAATACCCGCGGGTAATCGGTCACGAGTTCTTTGGCGAAATAGACGCGGTTGGCGAAGGCGTGGAGGGCACCCGACTGGGCCAGCGCGTTTCGGTTGATCCGGTGATCAGCTGCGGGCACTGCTACCCGTGTTCCGTTGGAAAACCGAACGTTTGTACTTCGCTGGTGGTGCTGGGCGTCCACCGTGACGGCGGCTTCAGCGAATACGCCGTGGTGCCGGCGAAAAATGCCTGGCGCATTCCGGATGCGATCCCTGACCACCACGCGGTGATGGTTGAGCCATTCACCATTGCCGCCAACGTGACGGGGCAGGCGAAACCCACCGAACAGGATGTGGCGCTGATTTACGGCGCAGGCCCGATGGGGCTGGTCACCGTGCAGGCGCTGAAGGGCGTTTACAAGGTGAAGCAGGTCATCGTGGTGGATCGCATTGATGAGCGGCTGGAGATGGCGCAACGCAGCGGCGCAGACTGGGTCTTCAACAACGGCGAGCATTCTTTACAGGCCGCGCTGGATGAAAAAGGCATCAAGCCGACGTTAATCATCGATGCTGCCTGTCATCCGTCCATTTTACAGGAAGCGATTACGCTGGCGTCTCCGGCGGCGCGCATCGTGCTGATGGGCTTCTCCAGCGACCCGAGCCAGATTGTGCAGCAGGGGATCACCGGCAAAGAGCTGTCGATCTTCTCTTCGCGCCTGAATGCCAACAAATTCCCGGTGGTCATTGACTGGCTGGAAAAAGGGCTGATCGACCCTGAAAAACTGGTCACCCATACATTTGACTATCACCACGTTACAGACGCCATCGAACTGTTTGAAAAAGACCAGCGGCAGTGCTGCAAAGTCTTGCTCACGTTCGACCAATAATAATTCACGCGGTTAAGAGCCTGCGAAGACAGGCTCTCAGTGGTACGCATCTTACCTTGTAGAGATAGCCATTATGACTCAAGCACAACCTCAAAGAAGTACGTCAGATCTGGTGAAAGCCGCCGTATCTGGCTGGCTGGGCACCGCCCTGGAGTTTATGGATTTCCAGCTCTACTCCCTTGGCGCCGCGCTGGTGTTTCATGAAATTTTCTTCCCTGAGCAGTCCGCGGCCATGGCGCTGATCCTGGCGATGGGCACCTACGGCGCAGGCTACATCGCGCGTATTGTCGGGGCATTTATCTTCGGCAGAATGGGCGACAGAATTGGCCGTAAAAAAGTGCTGTTTATCACCATCACCATGATGGGGATCTGCACCACCTTAATCGGCGTCCTGCCAACCTACGCGCAGATCGGGATTTTCGCACCGGTGCTGCTGGTGACGCTGCGTATTATTCAGGGGCTGGGCGCGGGGGCTGAAATCTCCGGCGCAGGCACCATGCTGGCCGAATACGCCCCGAAGGGTAAACGCGGCATCATCTCCTCGCTGGTGGCCATGGGCACCAACTGCGGGACGCTGAGCGCCACGGCGATCTGGGCCGTGATGTTCTTTGCCCTCGATCGTGAAGAACTTATTGCCTGGGGCTGGCGCGTGCCGTTCCTCGCCAGCGTGGTGGTGATGATCTTCGCCATCTGGCTGCGTATGAACCTTAAAGAGAGCCCGGTGTTTGAGAAGGTAAACGATGCCGAAGCCGTTGCGCCGGTTGCTGCGCAGGATACCTCGGTCGGCGCGATGTTTAAGAGCAAATCGTTCTGGCTGGCGACGGGGCTGCGCTTTGGTCAGGCCGGTAACTCTGGGCTTATCCAGACCTTCCTTGCCGGGTACTTGGTACAGACGCTGTTATTTGATAAGGCGATCCCAACCGATGCGCTGATGATCAGCTCGATTCTTGGCTTCGTCTCCATCCCGCTGCTGGGCTGGCTGTCCGATAAAGTGGGGCGCCGTCTGCCATATATCATCCTTAACATTTCAGCCATTATTCTGGCTTACCCGATGCTGTCGATTATCGTCGATAAGAGTTACGCGCCGGGCGTGATTATGCTCTCTATCATCGTTATTCATAACTTTGCGGTGCTCGGGCTGTTTGCGCTGGAAAACATCACCATGGCGGAGATGTTTGGTTCGCGAAACCGCTTTACCCGCATGGCGATCTCCAAAGAGGCGGGCGGTCTCGTGGCGGTAGGCTTTGGTCCGGTGCTGGCGGGGATCTTCTGCAATATGACCGGGTCCTGGTGGCCGATTGTGGCGATGCTGGTGGCGTACTCGCTGATTGGGCTGGTCTCCGCTTTGCTGATGCCAGAAGTGCGCGACCGCGATTTGAGCCTGGTGGAAGATGCAGCTGAACCCCTGCGCCAGAGCGATACCGCAGCGAAGCAGCGGAAATATGGAGCCCTGTCATGAGTTTTATTAACGATAACTTTATGATTGGCAATGCGAGAGGTGTTGAACTTTATCGTAACGTCGCGAAAGCGCTGCCAATTATTGATTATCACTGTCACCTGGACGCGAAAGATATCTTCGAGAATAAAAATCTCGATAATATTACCGAACTCTGGCTGGCTGGCGATCATTATAAATGGCGCGCCATGCGCGCCAACGGTATTGACGAAAAATACATTACGGGCGATGCCCCGGCGGAGGATAAATTTGCGGCATGGGCTGAAACGGTCGAAGCGAGCTATGGAAATCCGCTCTATCACTGGACTCATTTAGAACTTCACCACTATTTTAACTGTGACGAACCGCTGGGCAGGCATAACTGGCGTGAAATAATGGAGCGCTGTAATCTGCTATTGCAGCAGCCTGATTTTACGCCGAGGGAACTCATTAAACGCTCCAGGGTAGAAGTTATTTGTACGACAGATGCTCCGCTTGATGATTTACGCTACCATCAATTATTGCGTGATGACGCGACGTTCAACGTTAAGGTATTACCGACCTTTCGTCCGGACGATGTTTTTGCGCAAAACGCGGAACAGTTTGCCGACTTTATCGATCGATTAGGTGAGACGACAGGATCTAAAATCCAGACATTCAGCGATTTTGTTAAGGGAATGAGCCAGCGTATTGCCTGGTTCCACGAAATCGGGTGCCGAATTTCCGATCACGGACCCGTGGAGATCCATTTTCAGTCAGCAGATGAAAGTCAGGTTGAATCCGTGTTTGCCCGAAAGCGCCGGGGTGAAAATCTGGACGCCCGTAATAATGCGATTCTTGACAGTGCCATTTTTATTATGCTGGCGCATAATTACAGGCAGCATAACTGGGCAATGCAGATACACTTCGGTGCGATTCGCAATAATAATTCCCGCATGTACCGTTCTTTGGGTAGTAATACTGGTTTTGACTCGCTGACCGATCAGTCGAATCTTGCGGCCAATCTCAACCAACTCCTGGATGCAATGGCGCAGGCTGAAGCTTTGCCCAAAACCATTCTATATAACCTCAACGCCAGCTATAACGATATTGTCGCGACGACTATCGCTAATTTTCAGACTGCGGAATTGGGCGTTAAATCGCCGATACAGTTTGGCTCCGGATGGTGGTTTAACGACACTCAACGCGGAATGGAAAACCAGCTACATAGCCTTGCGGATCAGGGGCTATTAATGAATTTTGTCGGTATGTTAACCGATTCCCGTAGTCTGGTTTCGTATACTCGCCACGATTATTTCCGTCGTATTTTGTGCAATATCATTGGTGGCTGGGTGGAGCGTGGTGAAGTTCCGGATAATAACGCCATCCTAACGAAGATGGTTAAAAATATTTGCCATGACAACGCTGAAAACTATTTCAGATTCTAAATTCTACTCACTGAGTGGGGATGGAACATGTCTCATACTGCGAAAAAAATTACTATTCCGGTTAGTATCGGCTACGGACTAACGGATATTATGGGCGGCGGTGCCTTTACCGTTATCGGCGCCTGGTTATTATTCTTCTATACGACATTTGTTGGGTTGTCACCGGTTGAAGCGGCGTCTATTGTTGCTATAGCGCGCATTGTCGATGCTATCGTTAGTTTGTTTATGGGAAGTTTCACTGACCATTTTTACAAAAACTATTTTGGTAAAAAATTTGGTCGCCGACGTTTCTTTTTGCTGATCGGTGCACCGTTGATGCTGGTCTATGCATTGCTGTGGCTTGATGGCATGACATACGGTTTTTATCTCGCCGTCTATCTAGCATTTGAAATTATTGCTGCAATGGTACTGATCCCGTGGGAAACGTTACCGTCAGAAATGACAAAAGACTTTAACCAGCGGACCAAACTCTCTACCTGTCGCATGTTTCTTTCAGCGTCCGGGACGTTTCTGGCGACATTTATTCCCGGATTACTGATAGGCTTTTTCGGGGAAAACAGCGCCCATGCCTACCTCATAAACGGCGTTATTTTTGCTGTACTGTTTATGGTATGTGTATTCATCTCGTGGAAAGTGACCTGGGAACGCGAGTTGACGCCGGAAATGCTCTCCGGGCTAGAAAAAAACACACGCCCACAAACAGCAGGGGAGAAGCTGGCTGCCTTTGGACGACTTTTTAAGGAGTATGGTTCCACCCTGAAAATCCGGGCCTTCAGGAAACATCTCGCCATCTATCTGCTGTCGTTTACCGGCAAAGATGTCTACAACACGGTATTTGTATTTTTCTGCGTGTACTGTCTGAATGTCTCTTCCTCACTGGCAGGCACGCTGCTGTCGATGAGTATTGTGGGGCTGCCCGTCACGTTAATTGCGGGTATAGGGATCATCAGATATGGGCCATCAAAGCTATATGTATTTGCCTATTCACTGATGTTGCTCTGTTTGGGGGGCTTCTTTGCCGTGTACCAGATCCCTGCGCTGAATACCGTCGCGACGCTGGTCATTCTGGCCGGGGTGTATCAGGTGGGGCGCTGCGTCCTTGAGTTTACACCGTGGAACGTGTTCCCGTTCATTCCAGATATCGATGAAATGGTCAGCCGTCAGCGTCGTGAGGGACTGTTTGCCGCGGTAATGACATTCTCCCGAAAAACCACGGTCGCTATTGCCACCTTTATTGTGGGTCTCCTGTACAAAGCGGCGGATTTGTAAAAGGGAGCCAGACGCAGCCAACCGAAGCCATCCACACCATCGCAATGCTGATGTTCATCGGCACTGCTGCCTTGCTTATCCTGGCCCTGTGGCAGGCTCTGACATTCAACCTGAACAAGCGTACGCACAAAATCTTTGTGGATGAGCTGGATCGCCTGAAAGCCAACGGCTCTCCCCAACGCGTATCCGCCGAAGCTCGCCGGGTCGTGGAAGATTTAACAGGCTATTCCTACGACAGGTTGTGGCGTGAGCCGACGGTCCGGTCCGGCGAGCAGACGGTGCGCACCCCTGTATGATCTGGTTTATATCTTTTGCCAGATGTCACACAACTTGATTTTTATATCACACCACTTGGCCGAAAGTTAATGTAAATCAATGTTCATGGCAGCATAACCAGTATTGTGATCGGCAGGATAAAGTAATGACACTGCCATTCTAGTTGGTTTAGTCAACCGGCGCAGCCGCACTGTCACCAGAGCGGCTGCGGATCTCAGCGTTCATAATTAACGAGTCTCAATCATGGAAAACCGTTTATTACAGGCGAAGGCAACGCGTCCTCAGTACGATCGCGACAGCCTCAAGGCACGCATTGTTCATTTAGGGTTTGGCGCGTTTCACCGTGCGCACCAGGCGGTGTACACCGATATACTCGCCGCAGAACAGGGCAGCGACTGGGGTTACTGCGAAGTTAACCTGATTGGCGGCGAACAGCAGATCGCCGATCTGAAGGCACAGGATAATCTTTATACCGTAGCAGAGATGTCTGCCGATGCGTGGACGGCGCGCGTGGTCGGCGTCGTCAAAAATGCGCTGCATGCGCAGGTCGACGGCCTTGAAACCGTGCTGGCGGCGCTGTGCGATCCGCAGGTCGCCATTGTTTCCCTGACCATCACCGAGAAAGGGTATTGCCACTCCCCGGCAACCGGACAACTGATGTTCGATCATCCGTTAATCGTTGCCGACCTGCAAAACCCCCATCAGCCGAAATCTGCGCCAGGCGTAGTGGTTGAAGCGCTGGCGCGGCGTAAGGCGGCGGGGCTGCCAGCATTCAGCGTGATGTCATGCGATAACATGCCGGAAAACGGCCACGTGATGCGCAATGTCACCTGCGCCTACGCGCGCGCTGTTGACGGCGAACTGGCCGACTGGATTGAAGCGAACGTCACCTTCCCGTCAACCATGGTGGACCGTATTGTGCCCGCCGTCACGGCTGAAACGCTGGATAAAATTGAACAGCTGACCGGCGTACGCGATCCGGCAGGTGTCGCCTGCGAGCCGTTCCGCCAGTGGGTGGTAGAAGATAATTTCGTCGCCGGACGTCCACAGTGGGAAAAGGCCGGTGCGGAACTGGTTTCTGATGTCATTCCGTTTGAAGAGATGAAGCTGCGTATGCTTAACGGCAGCCACTCGTTCCTGGCCTATCTCGGCTACCTGGCCGGTTATCAGCACATTAACGACTGCATGGAAGATGAACATTATCGCGCAGCCGCGCATGCGCTAATGCTGAAAGAGCAGGCGCCGACGCTGAAAGTGAAGGGGGTGGATTTAGCTCACTATGCCGACCTGCTGATCGCACGTTACAGCAATCCGGCCCTGCGCCACCGCACCTGGCAAATCGCCATGGACGGTAGCCAGAAATTGCCGCAGCGGATGCTCGATTCCGTTCGCTGGCACCTTGTCCACCAGAAACCCTTCCCGCTGCTGGCCCTCGGTGTTGCGGGCTGGATGCGTTATGTCGGCGGTGTGGATGAGCAGGGTAACGCGATTAAGGTGAGCGATCCGCAGCTGGCGGTGATTCAGGCGGCGGTAAACGGTAGCGCTGAAGGCGAAAGCCGCGTTAGCGCGCTGTTGGGCATTGAGGCTATTTTCGGTAACGAGCTGCCGAAGGACGCGGTGTTTGTGGCTGCGGTCATGCAGGCCTATCAAACGTTGCTGCAAAAAGGCGCGAAGGCCACGGTTGCTGAGTACGCCTCCCGGCTTTAACGCGATGACATGCCGCCGTCCGCGGCGGCATGTCGGGGCGCAGCTTAGTGCATCCCCAGGCGAATCAGCTCAATCGGTTCGAACTTACCTTCGCATCCTTCGACTTCAACCGTTTTACCACGGCGCACCTGCTCGGCATTAAGGCCGTCGCTGTGGATCGCTTTAATCACGCCGAACTGGCCTGTGCCGCTAATCATGACGCGGCTGCCAGTGGTGATTGCATTTCGGTTACGGTCGTATGTCATCATGGTATTTTCTCCTCTCGTACTTATCCGTTACGGCGCTAATTCAACGGCTGCCGTTCACGGGGCACTATTAATACGCCTCTCTTTAACGAAATTATTTGCTTTTGATCAAGCTCACACTTTTTTCTTATTTCATGCAGGCGTTGACGGTTCAGGACACCACTTTACAAAGCGGACAGTTATTTTCCTTAATTGATAGTTTCCGGGTGCAAGTGTTTAGGCTTTGTTTATATCCACAATGTCATTCTGGAGGCAGAAAATAACCCTTCATCGGAAAAGGAGTCAGGCTTATGTATAAGAAAATTTTGATGCCTGTTGATGTGTTTGAAATGGATTTGAGCGATAAAGCGGTACGCCACGCGGTCAACCTCGCGAAGGCGGAAGGCGCGACGATCAACCTGGTCAACATTCTCCCTAACAGCAGCCGTTCGTTACTGCGGGGGTTCAATGCCGATATTAAGAAGTTCGAAGAGTATATGACCGCCGAGTCTGATAAGAAGATGAAGGCGCTGAAACGGCTCTTTGATATGTCCCCGGACAATATTGACTGTGAAGTTCGCTTCGGCAACGTACGCGATGAAATCATCAAGCTCAGCAAAGAGGGGAAATACGACGTTATTGTTATCGGATCAAAAAATCCGAGCATTACAACCCATCTGCTGGGTTCAAATGCTGAAACTATTCTGCGCTACGCCACTATTCCGGTATTAGTGGTCCGCTAATTACTTCGCCGCAACCGAAAGGAGGCGGCGAGGTTTTATTCTTCGTTGAACCACTCGCGGTTTTCCTGGCGAATTAACTGAACTGACTCACTAATTTCCTGAAGGTGAAGCGTCATCGCTTTATCTACGGCTTCCACGTCGCGTTTTTCCAGCGCGCTGAAAATATCATGATGCTGGCGCAGCAACATCTCTGGCGGAGAAACATGGTCGAGGCTCATGTAGCGCACGCGGTCGATGGTAGCTTTGATGTTTTCGACGGTATCCCACGCGAGCTGGCACTCGGCGATCTGCGCCAGTTTCTGGTGGAACTCGTCGTCCAGCTGGAAAAAGTCGTTTAACTGTTTGCGGTCGATGGCGATTCGTTGCTGATGCAGGTTTTGCTCCAGCAGGTAGCACTGGTTATCGTTGATGAGCGACGCGGCGCGACGCACCACGGCGCACTCGATGGCCTGGCGAACAAAACAGCCATTCCGTACCTGCGAAAGCGAAATTTTATTTACATAGCTGCCGCGCTGAGGGCGGATCTGAATAAGGCCGTTTTCTGCGAGCTTAATAAACGCCTCACGTACGGGCTGACGGGAAACGTCAAAACGTACCGAAACCTCTTTTTCTGAGAGTGGCGTTCCCGGTGGGATCAGGCAGCGAACAATATCACGGCGTAAGATGCGATATATTTGCTGATTAACGGGCTGGGTAGGATTAAGTTGCGATTCAGCGGCCATGGGTTGTGATTTCTCAGAGAGTTAACCTGAACATACTACCATTCTTTTCCCTGCCATCACATACCCGGCCCGCAGGCCGGGCAGGGTAAATTAACCGCGATGCACGCTGAGTCCGGCATAGGTCTGGCTGACGGGCATCATCTCAACCGTATTGATGTTGACATGCTTCGGCAGATTCGCGACCCACCAGACGGTTTCGGTGATATCTTCCGGCGTCAGCGCATTCGCGTTTTCATAGGTTTTATCCGCTTTCGCGTCGTCGCCTTTGAAACGCACGTTGGAGAATTCAGTTCCGCCTACCAGACCCGGTTCAACATCGGTCACGCGGATCGCGGTTCCGTGCAGGTCGGTGCGCAGGTTCAGACTGAACTGGCGGACAAAGGCTTTGGTCGCGCCATAGACGTTGCCGCCCGCGTAAGGCCAGCTTCCGGCGGTGGAACCGATGTTAATGATATGGCCACGGTTACGTTCAACCATGCCCGGCAGCACGGCGCGGGTCATGTACACCAGCCCTTTGTTGTTGGTGTCGATCATGTTTTCCCAGTCTTCCACGCTGGCTTTGTGGGCAGGCTCCATGCCCAGTGCCAGGCCAGCGTTATTGACCAGCACGTCAATTTCACGCCATTCGGCAGGCAGGTTGGCAATCATCTCTTCGATGGCGGCGCGGTTGCGGACGTCCAGCTGCGCGGTCAGAATGCTGTCACCCAGCTCGTCTTTTAGCTCCTGCAAACGCTCCTGACGACGCCCTGTTGCAATCACTTTGTGTCCGTTGGCGACGAAGCGACGCGTGATGCTTTCACCAAAACCCGCTGTCGCCCCGGTAACTAAAATAATCATCTCACTGTTCCTCAACGCTTTTTGTGTTGTACTAACATAGCACGCTCTCCGGCACGTCGTTAAGGCAACATTTGTATGACGCCATTGCAGGCCGGCGCAGGCTGGCCTACTCTGGGGAGAAATACCGTGCTCAGGAGTAAACGATGTCGGTCAACAATCCTTTTTTTGAAATTAGCCTGTTGCCTTATCAGGCGCCACGTTTTGATGCGATTAACGACAGCCATTATCGTCCGGCATTTGATGAAGCAATGCGCCTGAAGCGTGCAGACATTGACGCGATTATCGCGCAGCGCGCCGCGCCGGACTTTGACAATACCGTGCTGGCGCTGGAAAAGAGCGGGGCCATGCTGTCGCGCGTGAGCAGCGTGTTCTTCGCCATGACGTCCGCACACACCAACGATGATCTTCAGGCACTGGACGAGCAGTTCTCCACCGAACTGGCCGGGCTGGCGAACGATATCTGGCTAAACGATACGCTTTTCGCCCGCGTGGAAGCCGTCTGGCAGGATCGCGAGGCGCTGGATGCCGAATCCCGACGACTGACGGAGGAGATGTATCAGCACTTTGTTCTTGCGGGCGCGCGTCTGAACGCCGATGAAAAAGCCGAGCTGAAAGCCCTGAATACCGAAGCCGCCACCCTGACCAGCCAGTTCAACCAGCGCCTGCTGGCGGCGAACAAGGCGGGAGGGCTGGTGGTGGACAATGTTCACCAGCTTGACGGGCTCAGTGCGGAGGAGGTGGCTGCCGCGGCTCACGCTGCCGCAGAAAAAGGGCTGACGGATCGCTGGCTGATCCCGCTTTTGAATACCACGCAACAGCCCGCGCTGGCGGCGCTGTCGTTGCGCGAGACCCGTAAAAAGTTGTTCAGCGCGGGCTGGGAACGCACTCAGAAAGGCGACGAAAACGATACGCGCGAGCTGATCCGTCGGCTTACCGCGTTGCGGGCAAGACAGGCGCAGCTGCTCGGCTTTGACAACTATGCGAGCTGGAGCATTGCCGATCAGATGGCGAAAACGCCGGAAGCCGCGCTCGAATTCATGCGCGGGATAGTTCCTGCGGCACGCGGCAGGGCCGCGCTGGAGCAGGCGGATATTCAGAAGGTCATCGACGACGAGCAGGGTGGTTTTACGGTACAGGCCTGGGACTGGGCGTTTTATGCCGAACGTGTGCGCTCAGCGAAATACGCGCTGGATGAGTCGCAGATCAAACCCTATTTCGCGCTCAATACCGTGCTGGAAGATGGCGTATTCTGGACCGCCACGCAGCTGTTCGGTATCCGCTTTGTCGAGCGTTTCGATATTCCGGTTTACCACCCGGATGTTCGCGTGTGGGAGATTTTCGACCACACGGGTGAAGGCATGGCGCTGTTCTACGGCGACTTTTTCGCGCGTGATTCCAAAGCGGGCGGCGCGTGGATGGGGAATTTTGTTGAGCAGTCTTATGAGTTTGCCGCGCGTCCGGTGATTTATAACGTCTGCAACTATCAAAAACCGGCGAACGGGCAGACCGCGCTAATCTCCTGGGATGATGTGATTACCCTGTTCCACGAGTTTGGCCATACCCTGCATGGCCTGTTTGCCAGCCAGCGCTATGCCACGCTTTCAGGCACCAACACGCCACGTGATTTCGTTGAATTTCCTTCGCAAATCAATGAACACTGGGCCAGCCATCCCCAGGTGTTTGCGCACTTTGCTCGTCATTATCAAACCGGCGAACCGATGCCGGATGCGCTGCGGGAAAAAATGCTCAATGCGACCCAGTTTAATAAGGGTTATGACATGACGGAGCTATTGAGCGCCGCGCTGCTGGATATGAACTGGCACGGCATTCAGGAGCCCGTTGAAGACGTAGAAGCCTTTGAAGCCGCCGCGTTGAAAAAAGAGGGGTTGGATCTTCCAGCCGTACCGCCGCGCTATCGCAGCAGCTATTTCGCCCACATCTTCGGCGGCGGCTACGCGGCGGGCTATTACGCCTATCTCTGGACGCAGATGCTGGCGGACGATGGCTACCAGTGGTTTGTCGAGCAGGGCGGTTTGACGCGCGTGAACGGACAGAAATTCCGCGAGGCGATTTTGTCCCGCGGCAACAGCACTGATTTAGCTGAACTTTACCGGAACTGGCGCGGGCACGATCCGAAGATCGAACCGATGCTGGAGAATCGCGGATTGAGTGCGTAAGGCTTTTTTAGTGTGGGAACAGAACCGGGCGCGAGGCCCGGTTTTTTCTTTCCCAAAATGAATCCTTAATTCTGCGAAATTTGCAGGAGGATAGGGGTCAGCTTCACGTAGCTACACCTTTACTTTTACCCAGTAAGGATCCCCGCGACTTTAGAACATCTGGCGCTTTAACCCGGCTTTATCCGTTGGCCGGACTAAAGATACTGCTTCAGCGTCCACGTTTATAAGTCAGCCATCCCTCACAGGATGGCTGTATATTGTTTAATTTAATGAAATACGAACCACACTATCCGGGCCTTTCGTCGTGTTGTCGTCATTGAAGTCCTGCTTCACGGTTACGTATAACGTTTTACCGTCCGGTGTTACCAGAAGACTGTTGGGATGGCTGGTGAACGTCCAGCTGTTTTTCACAGCATAGCTCCCGGCGTCAAGCTGCAACACCTTCCTGGATTCGCGCTGAGTGATGAAAATTTCGTTGCGCTCAGCGTTAAACTTTATTCCCAGCGCATCGCCTTTAAGACGCTTGATAACTTTCCCGCTGCGCTCATCAAATACCAGTGTGGTTTTGGCTTTTGAATCATCAGTCACGAACAGGCGCCCGGTGGCCGGATCTTCTGCCATATTCAGGAACAAATACGCTTTTTTATCTCCCGGCGTCCAGCGCTGTTCGATTTTATACGTCTCCGGGTGAATCACCAGAATTTCACCGCCGCCATTGGCGGCATAAAGGCGGTCTGTCAGCGGCGAATAAATAATCCCCGTCACCCATTTCCCGGCATTTTCGATTCGGGCTTTTAGCGTCATGGTGTTGGCATCAACCACGGAGATAAACCCAGGGTCGGCAACGCCACCGATAAACAGTTGTCCCTTGTGGAAGAGGATTTCACGCGCACCAACCGGGTCGCCATCCTTGTCTTTGCCTTCAAACATCAGGCGCTGTAGCACCTTGCCGCTTTGCACGTCCACTTTCGATACCCCGCCATCAAGGGTGTTGGTGGTGTAGTAGACCTTGCCATTATCGTCCGCTGCCATGCCGAAGTTTTTCAGGTCGGTGTGGGTTTCACCTTGCGTGGCAAGCGTTGTGGGATCCAGTTTATAGAGCACCCCGCCGTTGACGTTTTTGAAACTCTGTGCGCTCGCAACGTACAACGCGTTTGCCGTTGGGGAGTAAACCATCTCATACAGACCGTCAGCGAGTTCGCGCTGCTTGAGCTCAGCCGAACCCGGGAGGGCTGCTGACGCCGTTGCGCTCAGGGTTAACGCCGCGGTAAGAATGCTTAAGCCCCATGTCTTTCCTTTTAGCCAATGGAATGTGTTCATTTTTTGTTCCTGTCATGCGCGAGCCGCGCTGATTTTGATAAATATACATTTATTTACATTTAACTTACAAAATTACCTGTGCATAATAAAGCAAATAATTATCATTTCCATTCTTATTTGGATGAATGATTTGCACATAACGACAACAACAGACAGGTAACATGATGATTTTTAATGGCAGGGCTAATCGCGCGAAAGCGCCCGCAGGGTTAATTCCTGCTTCCTTCTCACTTTCACTGCTTGCGCTGGCAATGTCCGCCGTCATGCACCCGGCACAGGCGGATGAAAATACGCAAGAACAAGAGATGGTTGTCTACGGTGACGGGAACGGGAGCGCCGACTCGCAGCAGGATTATGCGGTAAAAACCACGCGTTCAGGCACCAAAATGCTGCTGACCCCGCGCGATATCCCCCAGTCAGGCAGCGTCGTGACGCGCCAGCGTATGCAGGATCAAGACCTGCAAACCATTGACCAGGTACTTACCAATGCCACCGGCGTTTCGTCGCAGCAGGTTGATAGCGAGCGTTCCAGCTACTTTTCCCGCGGCTTTGAAATCACCAATTTCGCCTACGATGAGATCCCCACATCAATGGGCGACGCGTGGAATTTTGGCGATGCGCAGGAAGATACTGCCATTTATGATCGTATAGAGATTGTGCGTGGCGCAAACGGCCTGATGACCGGCGCTGGCGATCCGGGAGCAACGGTGAACATGGTGCGTAAACGTGCCGACAGTAAAACCTTCAGGGGCAACGTCAGCGCAAGTTACGGAAGCTGGAACAAACAGCGTTATGTGGGCGACATCTCCGCGCCCCTCAATTCCGACGGCAGCCTGCGTGGGCGCGTCGTGGCAGGTTATCAGGATCAGGACAGCTGGCTTGACAGATATGGCAAGCGCAAGAAATTTCTCTATGGCGTCATTGAAGGCGATGTAACGGAACACACGACGGCCTCGCTGGGCTGGGACTATCAGCAAACAAACACAGCCAACCCGACCTGGGGCGGATTACCCAGCCTGTACAGTAACGGCAGCCGTACCCATTACGATCGCAACGTCAATACCTCGGCAGACTGGACGGGATACTCCGTTGAGTCGCGTAAAGTTTTTGCTAACCTCACCCACAACTGGGATAACGGCTGGTCGGTGCGTTTCAATGGAACCCACGGCGAGCAAACGTTCAATGATACCCTGCTTTATGTGATGGGCAATCCGGACGCCACCACCGGAAAAGACGCATCAGGCTGGGGTAGTAAGGATCGCGGCAAGCGCACTCTGGACGCCTTTGATGCCTACGCCAGCGGGCCTTTTGAACTTCTCGGGCGTCAACATCAGCTGATGGCCGGAGCCAACTATAGCCGACAGCACAATGCTACCTTCAGCAAAGACGGGCCAATGGACAGTGCTCAGATTGGCATCTTCAACAACAGCTGGGACGGCAGCGTGGCCGAGCCGGAGTGGGGCGACTGGTATCAAAATGCGGATGATATCGTGCGGCAAAAATCGGCGTATACGGCGGCACGCCTGTCGCTGGCGGATCCGTTGTCGCTAATCGTTGGCGCACGTTATACCCAGTACAGCTCAGATGGCAGCAGCGGCGATATGCGTAAATACAACACCACCCCTTACGGCGGGCTGGTGTATGACATCAACGACAGCCTTTCCGCTTACGCCAGCTATACCTCAATTTTTGCCCCGCAAACCAAACGCACGAAAGAGGGTGCATGGCTCTCTCCCGTCACCGGTAAAAATTATGAAACCGGCCTGAAGGCAGACTGGATGGACGGTCGACTGACCACCAACGTTGCCGTATTCCGCATAGAACAGGAGAACGCGGGGGAGGAAATCAGCGGGGTATTCGTTAATGGATCCAGCGAACAAGCTTATCGCGCAACCAAAGGCGCAGTGAGCAAAGGCGCGGAATTTGAGGTGAACGGTGCCGTTACCGACAATCTACAGCTTACCTTCAGTGCGACCCGCTATGTTGCCCGTGATTCAGATGGCCGCTTCAACAGCTTTGCGCCGCAGACGCAGCTTAAGCTGTTCAGCCGTTACCGCGTCCCGACGCTTCCGGATCTGACCGTAGGCGGCGGCGTGAACTGGCAGAATCAGGTGTACAAAGATGTCACCGGTCCGGACGGCGAGACGCAGCGCCTCTATCAGGGCAGCTATCCGCTCGTCGACTTGTTCGCGCAGTATCAGCTGACGAAACAGCTGGCGGTGCAGGCAAACGTTCGTAACCTGTTCGACCGCGAATACTACTCATACCTTGATGACTCTGCCGTCTATGGCGAACCGCGTAGCGTCTCGGTAAGCATGAGTTACACATTCTGATCTAATCAGCTTATCTCTATCCTGGCCATCACCTGTTCCGAAATGCGCTTCGGCCCCACCAGCGGCAACGACACGGCGATGGCCGCCATGCCATTGCCATCCTGGTAACGAATAATGTGCCGGTTTGAACGGGGGACGAGCCTGGTGCCGGAAACATTGGATCAGTTAAAGAAGACGTATGTTGGATATGCAGTAAAACAGCCAGACGCAAAAGCGTAAATATTCAATGAACAGGACGCCCTCAGACTCGAGGGGAATCCTGAGCAATACTAAAAGGGGACCTGTTTCATCCTGAAGCGATGCGTCTCTTTATGCAGTTTCATGCGCCTATCGGTAAATATCCCTGCCACTCTGGAAGATCGCGGTGCCCTGTATCGCAGGGTGTCAGATGAATAAACAACCCTCCAACCTTTTCAAGCAACAGGCAATCATCAACCTCTTTTAAATTATCCTTATGTTGTTGATCGACACCGCAAAGTAGCGTTAGTAATGCTTTCTCCTTAGCCTGCCGGGCATTTTCGGCGACGACAGATCATATTCGTGCAGTTCTGCAAGCGTATCCGGCCTGTAACCACCCGCATTGACGAAAAATAATCTCTTCGTAGTCTGGGGCGGCTCCGGGGAAAGCGTGACAGAGTATCCGTCGGCCCACGTGATACGGCTATAGCCGTCTATATGAATTTTATCACTATCACCAAACCATGCTTCACGCAGTGCAGGCCAGGCATCATTGGGCTTACGTGCCGCCACAAACTGGATGTCGTGGACCTCAATATTGGATTTACCGGCATTTCCGCCGACATAAAACATATACAAATTCATACAACCCTCAGAAGTTATTTTAATCGCTATATATTTAACTATATAGCGAGTTGGGCTACAACTGTGCAAAAGACATTGATGACAATGAGTTCAAGATTCTTCTACGCAAAGCCACGAGGAGTTTACGCAGCATGTTTCATGAACTATTGCCCACAATTGGATGACAACATCTGACTAAGTCGACCATGTACCACCCAGACCGATTTCCTTTTATTCAACCTTGCATCAACGGCGCGCTTGAGGAGGTTGTCATTGCGGTGATTTTTCTGGAAAATTCGATATATAAAAGCATATATAACGAGAGGGTGTTTATGGCCAGGAAACGAATGCAGGTTGTGCTGGTGGCGGTTGCGCTGCTGCAAATGCCATCCATGGCGCTGGCAAAGGATATCAGGGTGACTTATGCCGGTTCCATGGGCAAAGTAATGGACCAGGGGTTAGGTCCGGCTTTTTCCAGAGCAAATAACGACGGCTATCAGGGGCAGGGCCAGGGTGCATACGGGATGGCACGCCTGCTTGCAAGCCACAAAATTGAGGCCGATGTGTTTGTCTCCATCACCCCGGGGCCGATGCAAATTCTCAAAGACGCCGGGCTGATAGATGAGGCGGTCCCTGTCGCCAGTACCAGCATGGTGGTCGCTTACAGTCCTGAGGGTAAATATGCAGCGCAGTTTGAACAGGCCAACAGAAAGAAAGACGGCTCGTGGCTGACTCTGCTGACGCAGAAAGATGTTTTATTTGGCCGCACCGATCCTTATGTCGACCCAAAAGGCCAGAATATTGTGTTTAGCCTGATGCTGGCGGAAAAGTATTACAACATACCGGGCATCACCAATAAAATTTTAGGCTCGCTGCAAAACCCACAGCAGACTCATCAGGAAGGAGGGCTGCTGGCGCGTCTGGAAAGCGGTCAGGTGGATGCAGCAGCGGGATACGAGAGTGAAGTTCGCTCAGCGCATTTGCCGTATGTCGCGCTGCCGGATGAAATAAACCTCAGCAACCCGGCGATGACGAAACAGTGGTATGACACCGTCAGTTTTACCATTAAAGACAGCAAAGGCCAGGATCAAATCCTGCACACTCAACCAATGGTGTTCTATGCGGCGGTGCTGAAAAACGCGCCGAATGGTGTAGAACAGGGACAAAAGTTCGTATCGTTCATGCAAAGCGCCGAGGGGCAGAAATTGTTCAAAGCGTTTGGCTACGCCGAACCTAAAGGAGACAGCTTATACGCCCGCTAAGAAAACCGGGCTGGGTGGCGGGGTGGTTATCTCTGCCCGCTATCCTGCTGTTAAGTATCCCCTTTATCACGCTGATTAGCGTCACGCCCTGGCATCATCTGAAGCTGGCCTGGCGCGACGACAGCGCCATTGCCGTCTCTATGGGACTGGGTGTGCTGGCACTCGGAATTATCATTCTTATCGGCATGCCGGTGGCATTGTGGCTGTCACAAGCCACGGGTCGAAAACGATTGATCGGTGAACTGCTGGTGATGATCCCTCTGCTGACGCCACCGCTGGCAATGGGGATTTTGCTGGTTTCGGCTTTCGGGCCTTATGGCGTGATTGGCCGCTGGCTTTCACTGTTGGGAGCTACGCTGGTAAATAATCCGGCGGCGTTTGTGCTGGCTCAGGTTTACGGCGCTTTGCCTTATTTTATCGTGGTGTCGCGTTCGGCGTTTGCCACTGTTCCCCAAAATATTCTTGAAGCGGGACAAACGTTGGGAGCTTCTCCCTGGAACCGCTTTCGTTTTCTTACATTACCCCTGGCATTGCCTGGGCTGGCTTCTGCCGTAACACTCGCCTGGGTTCGCGCGGTAGGCGAGTTCGGGATCGTGATGATCTTTGCTTATTTCCCGCAGGGTATACCGGTAAAGCTGTATACCAATCTGCAAAATGACGGGGTGGACACAGTATATACTTTGCTATGGATGCTGCTGGTAGTGACGCTTCCCCTGCCAATGGTCTGCTTTGCTCTTGGCAAACGAATGGCCAGGAAATGAACACCCCTTAGATCGTCCGTTCCTCGTTCATAGCGGATGAGCTTGCTCACGTTTCCATTTCAGCGGGCTACCTCGAATAACCCCAAACCGGATTCTTCATAAAAGGCCACACACAGAAACCTCCAGTCAGTCAGACTGAAAGTACAGGGCAGGAAGAAAATGTGGCGCGCGCTGGATATGTCTTACAATCGGATCGGTGGGATTATGCTGGGGGAACCATGGAGGCGTAAATCGGTACGTCGCGATAGCGGAAGAAATTACGCAAAGTTAACGTTGTATGCTCTTTGTCTCCCGAAGCCAGAACCGGGCTTTGCGCCCGGTTACTCTTGTATTAACCACATGTCCGACTCTTCGAACATCTCCTCAAGCATGCGGTTGAGCTTTTCACGGTCGCTTTTGCTGGCGTCGCTGTTCAGGCCGTTCGCTTGCATTGGCTTAACCGTCACGCTGGCATCAGGAAAAATCCGGTGCACGCGTTTTGTCAGTTCGGCCAGAATGATTTCCCTGGCTCCCTCCAGCCCCTGTACGTTTCGCTTGTCATAAACCAGTTCCACAAACATGATTGTTTACCTTATGGATATTACGCATGTGATTCAGCCTGAACGTAAAATACTACTGTATATGGGTACAGTCAAACGGCGTTCAGACTAAAGCATTGTCCAGAGCAATGCAGACAGCGTTGCCAGCCCCCCCAATACGACCAAAAACACCGTCACGCCGCGAAGCTCTGCCAGCGAGGGGCGGGTGTATATGAGGTACGCCGGGATAAGGAACAGGATCACCGCGATCAGTGGTCCGCAGAACATTTCAATCAGGCTGAGCACATCCGGATTGGCATAAACAATGCCATAGGTCATCAGGAACAGCGCCAGAGAGGCCAGCCGCTTGCTGGCGTTGGCCTTTTTGCCGGATACGCTGGCAGCCAACTGGCCAAACGTTTGTGCGACCGACAGACCTACGCCGAGGAAGGATTTCGTCATACCGATGATAGCGATGAGCGGGGCAATGTGGTAAATCAGGCTGAAATCACCGTTTCCCTTCATCACCGACAGCACATTCAGGTTTTCCGCCTTCGCTCGCACAAAGTTGTCATGGGGGATCCCCAGCACGCAGCTCAGCACGAAAAAGAGGATACTGGCGAAGATAGCTAAGTAGGCGATACGGATCACGAACAGTGCCTTTTTCTCACCCTCCGCTTTCCTCTCCCGGTAGTAAGAGCTCAGCGGGGAGACCATAGGTGCACAGCAAAACGAGAAGGTAATAAGCGGCAGCGTCAGCCAGATATTTTTCAGCGTTACCGGCAGCGGCGTGGCGTTCATTTCAGCGGCCGTATCGGTCAGGTTAGACAGATGCCATCCCGGGATAAGTGATACGGCGATCAGCAGTACAGATGCCGCGAACGGCAGCGCCAGTGCGCTCATAATGGCCACGACTCTGTCCCGGCCCTTGCTAAGCACCACATACAGCGCAGCAACCACGATAAACGACAATGGCCCACGGCTGATGGCGGTAATATGCAGATGCTCCACCAGTAAATTACTCAGCGCATTAATCAGCGCCACCCCGTAAACCAGGGTTACCGGGAAGAAGGTCACACAATAGAACAGGGTGATCAGCTTTTCACCCCTTCCGCTGAAGAAGGAGCCGAAGATCGGCAACGTGCCGTTTTCAGTCTTCTCTTCACGCATATATACACGACAAAGGAGTAAATGGGGGATCAGGGATAACGGCAGCCCCAGCAGGAGCATAACCAGAAAAATAACCGGACCACGGGTGCCGATTTCCACGGGAAGGAACAGTGTTCCCGCTCCGACGGCTGTACCATAAAGGCCCAGCGTCCAGATATTATCCTGCCAGTGCCAGTTAGAGCGTGTTGTAATATTAGCTGAGAGAGTTGTGGCTTTATTCATCATATTTTACCGCGTTGTTAGAGGGGCGACGACTTATTTAGTTTTTATCTGTCTGTAGTCGTCGCTGCGCCATTACGTCACGGGTGGGAGGGGTTTGATGTTGCATACCGAAAACCTTATGTGTATGCCTGCAATAACTATCGTTATTCTTTGACGATGCTTTAACAGGCGGTTAATTAAGAAAGGGATTTGTTAAATTAACGAACAAATAACGACTGACTTTCCCTGCCTGCACGTCTGTTAATTAAAGAATAAACACCCTGTTTTATTAAGTACCATAAGGCGCCATCATATTGAAGGGGGGCTTATTTAATTATTTTATTGGGCGTGAAATTATCCCGTTATGCCTGAAATTAAAAAACAGAATGTAGACAATCGCGTAACCCGCTCGTAGCTTTCGAACCGTCTTGTAACATAACGCTCTCTTTATGGTGGCGAAGGGGTTCAGGACGTCGGGTAATGACTCCAACTTACTGATAGTGTTTTATGTTCAGATAATGCCCGATGACCTTGTCATGCAGCTCCACCGATTTTGAGAACGACAGTGACTTCCGTCCCAGCCTTGCCAGATGTTGTCTCAGATTCAGGTTATGCCGCTCAATGCGCTGAGTGTAACGCTTGCTGATTACGTGCAGCTTTCCCTTCAGGCGGGATTCATACAGCGGCCAGCCATCCGTCATCCATACCACGACCTCAAAGGCCGACAGCAGGCTCAGAAGACGCTCCAGTGTGGCCAGAGTGCGTTCACCGAATACGTGCGCAACAACCGTCTTCCGGAGCCTGTCATACGCGTAAAACAGCCAGCGCTGACGTGATTTAGCACCGACGTAGCCCCACTGTTCGTCCATTTCAGCGCAGACAATCACATCACTGCCCGGCTGTATGCGTGAGGTTACCGACTGCGGCCTGAGTTTTTTAAATGGCGGAAAATCGTGTTGAGGCCAACGCCCATAATGCGGGCGGTTGCCCGGCATCCAACGCCATTCATGGCCATATCAATGATTTTCTGGTGCGTACCGGGTTGAGAAGCGGTGTAAGTGAACTGCAGTTGCCATGTTTTACGGCAGTGAGAGCAGAGATAGCGCTGATGTCCGGCAGTACTTTTACCGTTACGCACCACGCCTTCAGTAGCTGAGCAGGAGGGACAACTGATGGAGATGGAAGCCACGGGAGCACCTCAAAACCACCATCATACACTAAATCAGCAAGTTGGTAGCATTACCAGGACGTCGTATGCCTGCTATTAAACGCCCCATAAGAAAATCCTCTTCTATACTCAGTTACGTTTAGTGAAATATGCCGCCGCTCCACACGTCGCGTTCCCTTAATAGTGGCGGGCAGCAGGGGTATATATTCACGAAAACGCCTTAATAATGGTCAATTTTGCATTTTAGAGGGGGTTTCCTGGTATGTTGCATTCTCAATCCTCGCGGGTCGGCAGCATTTTGCTGCTGCTGACCGCGATAATAGCCTTCGCGGTGGCGCTATACGCCTGGTGGACGCCGCTTACCGGCGTCACTGGCACCATTGGCGCACTGGGCGTGGTCATTGCCAGCGTAGTGCTGGCGATCCTGACCTTTATGTTACGTGCGGCATCGCGTCGCGGGGCGCGCGTTTTTCTGATTATTGTCACCCTGATGGTGTTGGCGGGTATTGCTTTCGCCGCCGCGCTGCTGCACCAGTACATCATAACGGCAGCCATGGTGGTCGGCCTGATTGGTCTGATTATGCTGAGCAGCCATTCCGCTCGTTACAACCATCCCGTCAGAAGCTGAGGAGCCGCCCGTGCACAACGATAAGCATTATCCCTTCATAAAAGTCAGCATGACGGCGCTGGCGCTGCTGGTCGCTCCGCTCGCGCTACAGGCGCAGGATAAGGCCGCTGAAGCCTCGCAGGGGACACAGGAATCACTGAACATTGATGCGGCCGATCAGCAGGCGCCCGGAACCACAAAAACCACCGACGATGCCTCAACCGGCAGCGGTGATGGAAAGAGAGTCGCCTCGGCCAGCCAGCCAGCGACGCCGCTGGTGCCCGGCACCGCCACCTGGGACAGCTTCCACGGCCAGCTTAACGCGCAGAAATACAGTCCCCTGACCCAAATTACGGCGGATAACGTCGGGAAATTAACGAAAGTCTGGGAGTTCCATACCGGCGACGTCTCGGATGGTAAAGGCGATACGCCAGCTACCGTCTGGTCCGCAACGCCCATTTTCGCCAACGATACGCTCTATATCGGCACGCCATTCGATCGCCTGATTGCGCTGGATCCGGGGACGGGTAAAGAGAAGTGGCACTATGACACCAAATCGTCGCGCAAGGCGCTGACCCAGCCGGTGCTGAAAAACCGCGGCGTTTCCTACTGGCAGGCCAAAAATCCGGTGACGGGTGAGGCATGCCAGAAGATGGTCTATATGGGCACCGTTGACGGCAAGCTTTTTGCGCTGGACGCCGATTCAGGCAAACCGTGCAGCGGCTTTGCGGACAACGGCGTGCTGGATCTGAACCAGTGGAACACCGTTAACGCGAAGTATCCGCTCTCTGTCCTGCAACCGCCAACCGTTGTCGGCAACCATCTGCTGGTGGGCTGGGCCGGGAAAGACTGGGCCTATGCCGAAGCCCCTCCGGGCACCGTCTTTTCAGTCAACGCCCAGACCGGTAAGCTTGAGTGGACCTTTGAGGCGATCCCGGCAGAGATCCGCAAGCGTACCGGTACCGCCAACGTCTGGACGCACATGTCCGCCGATGAGGCCAACGGGCTGGTCTATCTCCCGGTCTCATCGCCGTCTCCCAACTATTGGGGCGGCAACCGCGTGGACGCTATTCCGCTTGGCACCTCGACCACCGCCCTGGACATCAACACCGGTAAAGTGGTCTGGTCCCGTCAGTGGGTACACCACGACGTCTGGGATTACGATATCAACTCCGCCCCGACGCTGATGGACATCACCGTAGACGGCAAGCAGATCCCGGCGCTGGTGCAGGCCACCAAGCAGGGTTTCCTGTTTGTGGTTAACCGCCTGACGGGGGAGGACGTATGGCCAATCGAAGAACGTCCGGTTCCGCAGGGTGATGGGTCGGTTCAGGGTGAAGTTCTCTCGCCCACGCAGCCATTCCCGACCAAACCCGCGCCGCTGCTCGACCAGTCGAAAAAACCGGAAATCTGGAAGCTGGCGGATATCGTCGGTGGCGGCCAGTGCTCCCGCCTGTGGGATAACCTGACCTATGAAGGAATGTATACCCCGCCGACCACCAAAGGCGAAGGCACGCTCACCTATCCCGATAGCGCCGGCGGCGTCCAGTGGGGCGGGGTGGCGTTCGATCCGCAAAAACAGATCGCCATCGTCAACACCTCGCATATCGTCCAGTACGTGAAGCTGTACAGCCGTGAGGATTACGATAACGCAGACAAAGACTCCGGCAACGAAAGCGGCTTTGCCCCACAGGAAGGCGCCCCGTACGGTATGCGTCTGCTGGTGGCGAGCAACTGGCTTGGCATGCCGTGCTGGCAACCGCCGTTTGGTGAAATCGTGGCGCTGGACATGCACACGGGCGATGTGAAATGGCGTCGTCCGGTTGGCGCCTCCCAGCAGTATGGCTTCTTCATGCCGGAAAGCTGGGGTTCGCCTACCATTGGTGGTCCGGCAGTGACGGCGGGCGGCGTGATCTTCATCGGTGCTTCAATGGATGCCAAAGTGCGTGCCTACTCGGTAGAGAGCGGTGAAGAGCTGTGGTCCGATCAGGCCGAAGCTCCGGCGGTAGCGAACCCGTCCGTCTATGAATATAAAGGTCGCCAGTATGTGGCCTTCGTGGCAGGCGGGAATACCATCCTGAAGGATCAGGTGGGCGATCAGGTGGTGGTCTACGCCTTGCCGGAATAATTCAGCAGGAAGGGGAAATAAGCGTGGGGCCTGCGGGCCCCACTTTATTTTGCAGTAGTCGTTTTACCGACGCGTTATTTATCGGCTGATGCGCCAGCACGCGTTGACATCTGCTCGGCGGACTTCAGATGCTGCTCAACGACCGGAGTGTGCTCGTTGGCCAGAGCCTTCACATCCGGATCGTCGATTTTACTGGCGTCGCTCTTAAGCTTCGACAGCACCTTCTCGTGGTCCTTCACGCCAGCATATTCCATATACATTTTGTCAAAAGCGTCACCGCGCTGGTTTTCCAGCCTTGAGTTCAGGGCTTTATGCGCGGCGTCTGGTTCGGTCGGCAGCTCCACGCCCTTTTTCTGGGCAACGGTCTGGACTTTGGTCAGCGCGGCGCCGTGATCGTCGACCATTTTCTGGGCGAATGTTTTCACTTCACTGGTTTGGGCCTTGTCGAGGGCGAGCCTGGCGGCGGCAACTTCGTTGATATTGGCCTGCGCCATGTCCTTCAATGCTTTCTCGTCGCCGGAGCTGAGTCTGGCGTCCGGTTGAGCCTGGTCCGCAGTTTGAGTTTGCGCGGCGCTGGTTGTCTGGGCTTGTACGCCAACGGTGCTGAACATTGCTGCAACTGCTGATACGGCTAGCAGCCTTTTCAGGGTTTTACTCGTGTGCATATTGTTCTCCTGATGGTCATGGTACAGGTAAGTTTCAATTGCTTCAGGCGCAACCGGCAGATAAATGGCGACTGCACAGGTCAGTATAGTAGATGAACCTGCTGTACCCGCTGTTCAGGTCAGTGATGGCTGGTCGTGATGCTCAATCCTTCTACAATATTGATACGGATCATTTACATATTTGCTGCTAATGTTAAATATATAGATTCATCAACAGGAGGAATGATATGAAAAAAGCACTATTAGGGAGTGTATTGGCTTTAACAGTAGCAAGCTTCGGCGCGTCTGCGGCAGATATGATTTCCAAGGATGAAGCGCACCACTTCAAGCTTGAATACCTTGGTAATGTATCTGTAGGGGCTTCAGGTGGACAAATTTCTTCACCTTCAGATCTTCATCAAAAACTCTCAAAACTGGCAGACGAGAAGGGCGGGAAATACTACGTCATTATCGCTGCCCGCGAGCATGGACCTAACTTCCAGGCCGTCGCAGAAGTCTTTAAATAATTTTCTCAAATAACACAAAAACCCGCTTCTGGCGGGTTTTTTGCTTACAGACAGCCAAAAAAATGCCCCTGATGCGGGGCGAGTGTGAGTCAAAGCTTTTCTTATATTTGTCTTTTTTGTGCTCTAAGGCTTTGGGACAATAACACCTTGTTTAAATAATGCAATCTAAATGCATATTTAAATGCGACGGCAGCATACGTTACACAGATAGTCTACTCTTTACATACAGTTGATCTTGACCCTCCATCTCCGAACAGCTTTTGTATCTTAAGTTAACGATGTCCGCTGCCGCCGGTATTCCCTCGGGGAGTGATATCCCAGCGCGCTGTGCGGGTGGTTTTCATTGTAATGCGTGAACGCTACTGCAAGGTTTCGCAGTGCTGTTCTCACATCCGGTTTTGGCATGAACGCGATATAGTCTTCTTTCATCGTTTTCACGAACCGTTCGGCCATGCCATTACTCTGCGGGCTGCTCACCGCTGTTGTGCAGGGCTCCAGATTCAGCTCTCTCGCGAACCTCCGCGTTTCATACGCGGTATACGCTGAACCGTTATCCGTCAGCCACTGCACCGCTGTGTCGGGCAACCTGTCGCCGAAGCGCTTTTCCACCGACCTCAGCATCACATCCTGCACGGTCGAACTGTCATAGCCTCCCGTGCTTGCTGCCCAGTCTATGGCCTCACGGTCGCAGCAGTCCAGCGCGAACGTTACCCGCAGTTTTTCGCCGTTGTCGCAGCCGAACTCGAAGCCATCTGAACACCAGCGCATATCGCTTTCTGCCACCGCTATCTTGCCCTTATGTTCACGCTTCGGTCGCTCTGGTTTGTGATGCAACAACAACAGGTTATGCTCGCTCATTATCCTGTAAAGCCGTTTGGCATTCACAGGTGGCTGTCCCTCTGTGCGACGTTGCTTGCGCAGGATGCCCCACACGCGTCGATAACCATAACTCGGCATATCGCTGATAATGTTGAGGATAGCCGACAGTATTTCTGCGTCTGCTTCTTCATTACGCCGGTTACAGCGCCTGTCCTGCCAGTCGGCAGAACGGTTAATCCGCAGTGACAGTTGCGCACGCGACACGCCCATGGTCCGGCTGACCATGGCTATTCCCCGTCCTTTGGCAACAAGGGCGCGTGCGCTATCCATTTTCGCGACTGACCGTACTCCACGGCTTCTTTCAGGATCTCAACTTCCATCGTTTTCTTGCCCAGAAGGCGCTGAAGCTCCCGGACCTGCTTCAGAGCAGCAGTAAGCTCAGAAGCAGGAACGACTTCCTCTCCAGCCGCAACGGCGGTGAGGCTGCCTTCCTGATATTGCTTCTTCCACTTAAACAGCAGGCTGGGCTGGATACCATGCAGGCGGGCGACATGGGAGACATTCATACCCGGCTCCATCGTCTGCTGGATAATGGCGATCTTCTCCTGAGGAGTTTTACGTTTACGGACTTCTTGCCCTAACAGGATCCCGGTCATCTCAAAATTGGCGTTAGTGTTAGACATATATTCAAGCCTATCTCTTATCTGGAGATACAGCTACTGTCCGGTGTTTCAGGGGGCTACATCACTCTTTACATACAGTTATGGTGAAAGGCAGTTAATCGTTAGCTGTCGCCTGCTGGAGAATGGAAACAGTAAACGGTTGCAAGAGGTAAACATGAACGTTGACGCACTGACGCAAAAGGCAGAAGAAGAAATTTCAGCGCTTATAACCAAAAAAATTTCAGAGTTACGTAAAAAAACAGGGCAGGAAGTGTCTGAAATTGAGTTTATCGCTCGTGAAGCCATGACAGGCCTCGAGGGGTATGAGGTAAAAATCAAACTTGTTTAAGCGAAATTATTACCTGTTTCGGGACACTGGATAAATCAGAACGGCAAACGTCAGCTAAGACTATCCTGCGCGTGGCAGGATTGAAGCCAAAAAGCCCGGTGACGCTGCGCTTACCGGGCCTACAATTAACGCAATCCACAGGCCGGGCAGGGCGTAGCCGCCACCCGGGTTACCAGGCTTACACTATCGCGTTCGGGCACGCTTCTCCCTTTTCGAGTTGACGCAAATTCCCCAGCGTGGTTTCCGAAATGCTGATCAGCGCTTCGGCGGTCAGGAACGCCTGGTGTCCGGTGAACAACACGTTGTGACAGGCAGACAGGCGACGGAACACGTCGTCCTGGATCACGTCATTAGATTTATCCTCAAAGAACAGATCGCGTTCGTTCTCATACACATCCATACCCAACGCGCCGATTTTTTGCGTTTTCAACGCTTCGATAGCCGCCTGAGAGTCGATCAGCCCGCCGCGGCTGGTATTGATGATCATCACGCCGTCTTTCATCTGGTCGAACGCCGACTGGTTAAGCAGATGATAGTTCTCCGGGGTCAGCGGACAGTGCAGGGAGATAACGTCAGACTGCGAGAAGAGCGTTTTCAAATCGACATACTCCACGCCCAGCTCCAGCGCAGCGGCGCTTGGGTACGGATCAAACGCCAGCAGGCGCATGCCAAATCCTTTCAGGATGCGAAGGGCGGCCACGCCAATTTTGCCGGTACCGATCACGCCTGCGGTTTTACCGTACATGGTAAAGCCGGTCAGCCCTTCCAGAGAGAAGTTAGCATCACGGGTTCGCTGATAGGCACGGTGAATACGACGGTTGAGCGACATCATCATCCCGACCGCATGTTCTGCCACGGCTTCCGGAGAATAGGCCGGGACGCGAACGACCTTCAGACCCAGCTCTTTGGCGGCATCGAGATCGACGTTGTTAAAGCCCGCGCAGCGCAGGGCAATGTATTTCACGCCCTGTTTTTTTAACTCTTCCAGCACCGGTCGGCTACCGTCGTCGTTAACGAAGATACACACGCCTTCGCAGCCGTGGGCGGTTTTAGCCGTCTTTTCAGTCAGCAGAAAGTCGAAAAATTCAAGATCGAAACCGTACGTCTCGTTAACATGTTGCAGATACTTTTTGTCGTACTGCTTTGTGCTATATACCGCGAGTTTCATAAGACTTTCTCCAGTGATTTTGGAACCACGTTAACATGTTTAAAATTATCTTACAATTTTTCAAAATTCATTGAAATCAATAAGTTCTATGAATTATTGTAGAGCATCTACTCTTAAAAATGGCATTACCTTCAACTGACTGGCTAAACATGCGACAATGAGCGGCAAGAACGGCTTATTTTTTTCGCAAAATCAGGATATTAACTGCCCATGAAGGGTAAATACAAAGCCGCAATCGCGCTATTACTGCTGCTATTTCTTGTGCCGCTGACGCTGCTGATGACGCTCGCCCAGTGGGTACCCACGCTTGCCGGGATCTGGCTTCCCGTTGGAACGCGCATCGCATTTGAAAAAAGCCCACGGCTCACGCGCCACGCCCTGATCATCCCCGATCTCCGCTATCTGGTAGAAGAGTGTGAAATTGCCCGCGTGGAAAACGTGACCCTGTCACATCCCAGCCGCTGGGATCTGGATATTGGCGCACTTACACTTAACTCTGTCTGCCTGAGCAAATTACCGCAATCGGCGCCCTCAACGGTGGCGCCGAAAACGCTGGCGCAGTGGCAGGCCATCCTGCCCAACACCTGGCTGACCATCCACCGCTTTACCCTTTCTCCCTGGCAGCAGTGGGAGGGTGAGCTGCAAGCCTCACTCACGCCAGCCCGCCAGGACATCACCTATAACGGCGAGCAGGTGAGCATTAAGGGGCAGTTGCGCGGCCAGACCCTCTCCATCAGCCAGTTCGATGTGCAACTGCCGGATCAGCCGCAGCCCGTGAAGCTGGTTGGTGAATTTACCCTGCCGCTGGTGCCGGACGGCGTGCCGGTGAAAGGGCATACGGTCGCGACCTTTAACGTGCCACAGTTATCCTCGCTGGTCGATGCCGATCTGGACTGGGAGGACAATCAGGGCCAGCTGGTGGTCATGGCGCGGGACAACCCCGAGCCGCTGCTCGATTTACCGTGGCAGATCACCGCTCAGCAGCTGACCATCAGCGACGGACGCTGGAACTGGTTAGCCTCCGGCGTGCCAATGAGCGGACGCGTCGGGCTGAAAGTGGATAACTGGCAGCAGGGGCTGGAGAAAGCCACCTTCACGGGGCGGCTCAACGTGCTGACCCAGGGGGATGCGGGTAAGGGCAACGCGGTGCTGAATATCGGTCCCGGCTCGCTCAGTATGGATAACAGCGCTATGCCGCTGCACCTGAGCGGGGAAGCCAAGCAAAACGATCTGATCCTGTATGCCAGGCTCCCGGCGATGCTGACCGGCAGCCTTTACGATCCGCAGCTTACGTTTGAACCCGGCGCTTTATTGCGCTCGCGCGGGCGCATCATCGACTCGCTGGATATCGATGAGATCCGCTGGCCGCTGGCGGGCGTGAAGCTCACGCAGAAGGGCGTGGACGGCCGCCTGCAAGCCATTCTGCGGGCGCATGAAAACGAGATGGGCGATTTTGAGCTGCATCTGGACGGCCAGGCTAACGACTTTTTACCGGACAACGGTTTGTGGCAGTGGCGCTACTGGGGTAAAGGGAATTTCACGCCAATGAACGCGCGCTGGGATGTCCGGGGAACCGGGGAGTGGCGCAACAACGTTATCGAACTGACCGATCTTTCCACGGGGTTCGACAAATTGCAGTACGGTACGATGCTGGTCAGCAAGCCGCGCCTGGTGCTGGATCACCCGGTGCGCTGGTCGCGGGACCCGGATAACCCCACCTTTAGCGGCGCGCTCGCGCTTAACGCCGGGCAAACAAGCTTTTCAGGCGGAAGCGTGCTGCCGCCGTCCGTTTTGACCTTCAGTGTTGACGGGACAGACCCGACGGTGTTCCAGTTTAAAGGGAACCTGCATGCGGACGACATCGGCCCGGTCCAGGTGAATGGACGCTGGGACGGCGAACGCCTTCGCGGTCAGGCCTGGTGGCCAAAACAGTCTCTTACGGTGTTTCAGCCGCTGATCCCGCCAGACTGGAAAATGACCCTGCGCGGCGGCGAAATGTACGCGCAGGTGGCTTTCTCCGCGGCCCCCGATCAGGGGTTTGAGGCCGGGGGGCACGGGGTGCTGAAAGCGGGCAGCGCGTGGATGCCGGATAACGAGATCAACGGCGTGGATTTTGTTCTTCCGTTCCGCTTAAGCCAGGGTACCTGGTCGCTGGGCACGCGCGGGCCGGTAACGTTACGAATCGACGAGGTGAAAAACCTGGTCACAGCCCGAAATATCACCGCGGATCTCCAGGGCGATTATCCCTGGACCGAAGCGAACCCGCTCCTGCTCACCAACGTGAAGGTGGAAGCGCTCGGCGGGAAAATCACCATGCAGCAGTTGAGAATGCCGCAGCACGATCCGGCTTTACTGCGCGTGGATAATATATCCTCCAGCGAACTCATAAGCGCGGTGAATCCGAAGCAGTTTGCCATGTCCGGCCCGGTGAGCGGCGCGCTGCCGTTCTGGCTGGACAATGAAAAATGGATCATTAAAGATGGCTGGCTGACCAACCCGGGGCCGATGACGCTGCGCATCGACCAGGACACGGCGGATGCCATTGTGAAAGACAATATGGTTGCAGGGGCGGCGATCAACTGGCTCCGCTATATGGAAATTTCGCAGTCGTGGACAAAACTCAATGTGGATAATCTGGGTGTGTTAACCATGCAGGCGGCCATTAAAGGCACCAGCCGCGTCGAAGGTAAAAGCAGTTTCGTAAATCTGAATTACACCCATGAAGAGAACATTTTTACCCTCTGGCGCAGCCTGCGCTTTGGGGACAATCTGCAAACATGGTTTGAGCAACATGCGGCGATACCCCTTCTCCGCGGTTCGACAGGCAAGGAAAGTGAGGAACAACAATGAAAAAGAGGGCTGGTGTACTCACCGTGGCCGTCGTCGCGCTGCTGTCAGGCTGCACGCCGCGCATTGAAGTGGCGGCGCCCAAAGAGCCGATCACCATCAACATGAACGTGAAAATCGAGCATGAAATCCATATCAAGGTGGATAAAGACGTTGAAGCCCTGCTGAAATCCCGCAGCGATCTGTTCTGAGGATGTCATGAAACGATTTGCTCTGATGTTACTGGCGCTGGGGATGAACGTTCACGCCGCCACGCTTACGCTCAACGATGCGCGTGCCCAGGGGCGCGTAGGGGAAACCCTGAGCGGCTATCTTGCGCCCGTTCAGCACGACGCTGAAACCCTGGCGCTGGTGAACCGTATCAACGCCGCACGCACGGAAAGTTACCAGCAGCTGGCTGACAGTAATAATTTGCCCGTCGACGAGGTGGCGAAAATGGCGGGACAAAAGCTGGTGGCCCGCGCGCAGCCGGGTGAGTACGTGAAGGGAATTAACGGCAAGTGGCTGAAAAAATAGCTAGCGATAACGCCTGCGGTATTCGCCCGGCGAAACCCCGAAACGCTGCTTAAAGGCGGTGGAAAAATGGCTATGGTCGGTGAAACCCCAGCTGTAGCCAATCCCCGCCAGCTTTTCGTCATCGCTGATGGAACGCAGCGCCTGAGCGCATAAATCGAGGCGACGGTTCTTAATATACTGCGCTACCACCAGCCCTTTCCCGGCAAACATGCGGTACAAGCTACGCACGGACATGCCGCTCTCTGAGGCTATCCACTCCGGTCTTAACGCCTCCGACTGAATATCATCATCAATCAGGGACAGAACGTGGCGGAACTGACGCTCCTTGCGCGGCAGCACCTCGTCACGCTGCTGGAAGGCCGGACGCAGCAGACACACCATCGCCTCAAGCGCCGCTTCGCTTTCACTGGCGCTGAGATCGGCATTGCCCATGCTCTCCTGTAGCAGACGGTAGCTCAGCTGTACGGTAGGCAGACTGCGGGAGAGGGGCAGCGCGCACCTCACTTCCTGAAAACGCGCGTGTTGCTCAATGATTTGTCGCGGGAGCAGGAGCGAAATCTGGCGGGAACGCTCCTGCCAGTAAATGGAGCACGGGCGGGAGGCGTCAATCAGCGTGATATCCCCGGCTTTCAGCATCGCGCGCTGGTCGTCCTGTTCGATTCCGGCGCTGCCTTCCAGCTGAAACACGGTGTAGAACCAGGCGTCGTTGCCGTTTCTGATCTCCTGACGGGTGCGAAACAGGTTAACGCCTGCGGCGGTCACCGTGCTCAGCTTCAGACTTTGGGTGTAGCTGGTTTCCAGCTCGCCGAGAAACGCCCCCTCTAACGGACGTGCCGCAAAGCGCCCACAAACCTGGTTAATTTGCGCCAGCCACTGCTGAAAATTGTCCTGTTCGCTTGCACACGCCATTGATGTTCTCGCTGCACCGTCACTCTTTTCGCATTGTTGCATTTATGTTGCATTTTGTCAGGGCTACGAGGCTGACTATAGGAAAGAACACTCAACGGTTACAGCGATATAAGCGGGAATTATCACGATTTGCGGACCCTGTCACAGCTGGCAAAGCGAATGTCACACAGACAAAAGCAGGAATGCGAATCCCCTCTTAGACTGCATACACACCCTGCGAAGCATAACGAAGGAGTATTCTATGTCCGAATCACATGTCGCCATCCTGCCGGGCGTGCAGCAGTTTTTAGATCGCCAGCACGGCCTGTGGATCGAAGGGCGTCAGGCGGCATCCGATAGCGAAAAGCGTCTGAACGTCTACAACCCGGCGACCGGAGAGGTTATTGCCTCTACCGCCGATGCCAGCGTCGATGATGTCGATCGTGCGGTGATGTCTGGCTGGCGCGCCTTTGTCGCCCGAAGCTGGGCCGGACGGCTGCCGGCAGAGCGGGAACGTATCCTGCTGCGGTTTGCGGATCTGGTGGAACAGCATGGCGAAGAGCTGGCACAGCTCGAAACCCTGGAGCAGGGGAAATCGATTAACATTTCCCGCGACTTCGAGGTGGGCTGCACCCTGAACTGGATGCGCTACACGGCAGGGCTGACCACCAAAATTGCCGGTAAAACTCTCGATCTCTCGATTCCACTGCCGCAGGGCGCGCGTTATCAGGCGTGGACGCGTAAAGAGCCGGTGGGAGTCGTGGCGGGGATTGTGCCGTGGAACTTCCCGCTGATGATTGGCATGTGGAAAGTGATGCCCGCGCTGGCGGCAGGTTGCTCCATCGTGATCAAACCGTCGGAAACCACGCCGCTCACCCTGTTACGGGTGGCGGAACTGGCGAGCGAGGCGGGGATCCCGGAGGGTGTGTTCAACGTGGTGACCGGCAGTGGCGCCGTCTGTGGCGCGGCGCTGACCTCGCACCCGCGCATTGCCAAAGTGAGCTTTACCGGTTCGACGGCGACGGGCAAGCAGATTGCCCGCGCGGCGGCGGACACGCTAACGGGCGTGACGCTGGAGCTGGGCGGCAAAAACCCGGCCATCGTGCTGAAAGATGCCGACCCGGCGTGGGTGATTGAAGGGCTGATGACCGGCAGCTTCCTGAACCAGGGGCAGGTCTGCGCGGCCAGCTCGCGCATTTATATTGAGGCTCCGCTGTTCGACACGCTGGTCAGCGGGTTTGAACAGGCCGTGAAATCCCTCAGCGTCGGGCCGGGCATGTCGCCGGAGGCGTTTATCAACCCGCTGGTGTCGCGCGCCCACTGCGATAAGGTTCAGGCGTTCCTGGATGAGGCGAAGGCGCACAATGCGGAGCTGATCGCCGGGAACCGGGGGCCAGACGGCAAAGGCTATTACGTTTCGCCAACGCTGGTGGTCAACCCGGATAATCATCTGCGACTGACGCGTGAAGAGGTCTTCGGGCCGGTGGTGAACCTGGTTCGTGTGGCCGATGGGGAAGAGGCGCTTCAGCTGGCGAACGACACTGAATATGGCTTAACGGCCAGCGTCTGGACGCAGAACATCAGTAAAGCGCTGGCGTATACCGACAGGTTACAGGCCGGAACAGTGTGGGTGAACAGCCACACGCTGATAGACGCCAACCTGCCGTTCGGCGGCATGAAGCAGTCCGGCACCGGGCGCGATTTCGGCCCCGACTGGCTGGACGGCTGGTGTGAAACCAAGTCGGTGTGTGTGCGGTATTAAAAAAACGCCGGGTGGCGGCTACGCCTTACCCGGCCTACGGGATGGAGGAAAAAGGTTGGTTTTGTAGGCCGGGTAAGCGCAGCGCCACCCGGCGTAACTTACAGCGACCACCGATCCCGCCCGACCTCCTTCGCCCTGTACAGCGCCGCATCGGCGCGGGCAATGATTTCCGCCCCGACTGGCTGGATGGCTGGTGTGAAACCAAGTCGGTGTGTGTGTGCGGTATTAAAAAAAACGCCGGGTGGCGGCTACGCCTTACCCGGCCTACGGGATCGAGGAAAAGGTTGGTTTTGTAGGCCGGGTAAGCGCAGCGCCACCCTGCGTAACTTACAGCGACCACCGATTCCGCCCGGCCTCCTTCGCCCTGTACAGCGCCGCATCGGCGCGGGCGATGATTTCCGGGCCGGCCAGCCCTGCGGTATAGCCTGCAATGCCCATACTCGCCGTCACACATTCACTAACCTTCGACGCGCTGTGCGGAATGGCTGCGTTGCGCAGGCCAGCCTGGATCCGCGCGGCGACTTTCTCAGCAACGCTTTCTTCGCAGTCAAAGAGGATCACCACAAACTCCTCGCCACCGTAGCGCGAAACCACATCCTCTGGCGTGCGCACCGAGGTGTTCAGCACCTCTGCCACCCGCGCGAGACACGCATCTCCGGCCTGGTGACCGTAGGTGTCGTTATACAGTTTGAAGTAATCGACATCCAGCATCAGCACCGCGAAGCGTTTGCCTTGCTCTACGGCATTTTCCAGCACCAGCTCCATCGCCCGGCGGTTGGCCGTTTTCGTCAGCGGATCCTGATGGGCCAGCGCATCCAGCCGTGAAATTAAACGCTGATTCTGCTGGTTGCGACGCCACGCCTCTTCAAACCAGCTCAACAGGATATAGCGCCCGCACACGAGAATGAACGTGAACACCACCCACAGCCCGGCAAAGCGATAATTAATTTCCTGATTCAGCAGCATGCTGGCAACGGGCAGGCTTACCCATAGCGGAACGGTGAAGCAGAGCAGTGCAACCGGGTGAAAATAGAGCGCGGTCATACCGGCCATCAGCAGGGTAACGAATATAGGCCAGGGATGAGGAAGCTGTAACACGTTGATAAACCAGTAACAACTTATCGACCACAGCAGGCTGCACATAAACAAAACGGCGCTGACGCCGCGGATGTGGCGCCAGGCCATGATCACCAGCGCTACGGAAAGGATCACCACGCCCAGCATGGAGGCGTCAATCATCTGCCGCAGAGGGGGGCTGATGTGCAGGAGGGCATCGATATGGCCGAACAGCGAATTGCGCAGCAGGACCATAAGGGCAAAGCTGGCATTCACAAAGGCGAGCCACGGCAGGTTCACGGCCAGCCCGTGAACAACCATTGATTTACGGGTAGGCCATATCGCGGGTTCGGGTGTGGCTGGATGTCTTTTTTCCATTGAAGAGAATTTTCCTTGAGCGGGCGGAACGTCCGCCCGCGAGTGCTGCCTTTACGGGGTCACAATGTTAAACCAGAATTCAAATTTATCCATGTAACCGAGCATGGCATCAAGTTTTGCGGCATCGCCGGTCACTTTGATATCGCCGTTATCCTGCGCCTGTTTAAGCGTCACTTCTTTCAGGATGATTTTATTCAGCGTATCGCGGTTGAGGGTCACGGTCGCGTCAGCGTCTTTCGCTTCGGCGTTCGCCGTGTGGTTCAGCACGCCATTTTCCAGCTCCAGCTTGTATTTACCGCCGTCGCTGCCGAGGTCGATGTTAAACACCGATTTTGCATCCGCCGCTTTTTCACCGTTAATGTGCACCGCCAGATAGTCAAAGAACATTTCTGGCGTCATCGCGCGCACGGTATCCGGGCTGGCGGTGTTCGGGGTCGGTCCTTTCACCACGCCGTTACGCAGCTCCTGGGCGCCGGTCAGGTAGAAGTTACGCCACGGGCCTGATTCAGCCTGATAACCCAGCTGCTCCAGCGCATCCGCTTCCAGGTTTCGCGCGGCCTGATTATTTGGATCGGCAAAGACCACTTTGCTGACCACCTGAGCCACCCAGCGGTAGTTCCCCTGGTCAAAGTCGGTTTTCGCTTTGCTCAGGATGGCATCCGCACCGCCCATGTAGTCCACAAATTTCTTCGCGGCTTCTTCAGGCGGCAGTTCGTCCAGGGTCGCCGGGTTGCCGTCAAACCAGCCTAAATAGAGCACGTAGGTCGCTTTAACGTCATGGCTGACAGAACCGTAATAGCCACGGTTTGCCCAGGTATTGGCCAGGGAGTTTGGCAGTTTGAAGTTGGCGGCAATCTCGTCACGGGTCAGCCCTTCGTTCGCCATGCGCAGGGTCTGGTCGTTGATGTAGCGATACAGGTCGCGCTGGCTTTTCAGCAGGTTAACCACGTTGTCGTTGCCCCATGTCGGCCAGTGGTGCTGCGCCATAATGATTTCGGCTTTATCACCCCAGCGTACAATCGCCTGGTTGATGTATTTCGACCATGGCAACGGCTCACGAATTTTCGCGCCGCGCAGGGAGTAGGTGTTGTGCAGGGTATGGGTGACATCTTCCGCTGACTCGATCAGCTTTTTCTCTTCGATATACCAGAGCATCTCAGAAGGCGCTTCCGATCCCGGCGCGAGCATAAAATCATAGGTCAGGCCGTCGATCACCTCTTTCTGACCATCTTTCTCGATGATATTGGTCGGGGCGATCAGGGTCACCGTCCCGGCGGAGGTGGTGGTGCCGAGACCCGCGCCGACCTGGCCCTTCGCATCCGGCTTCAGCAGGTTGCCGTACATATAGCTGGCGCGGCGGCTCATGACGTTACCCGCCATGATATTCTCCGCGACGGCGGCCTCCATAAATCCGGCGGGCGCGTAGATTTTCACCTTACCGGACTTCACATCTGCTTCATCCACCACGCCGCGCACGCCGCCATAGTGGTCAACGTGGCTGTGGGTGTAAATAACGGCGACCACAGGCTTATTACCGCGATTTTTATAGTAAAGATCCATCCCGATTTTGGCCGTTTCCGCCGACACCAGCGGGTCGACCACGGTAATGCCTTCTTTACCTTCAATAATGGTCATGTTTGACAGGTCGAGGTTACGGATCTGGTAGACGCCTTCGGTCACTTCAAACAGACCGCTGATGTTAATCAGCTGGGACTGACGCCATAAGCTCGGGTTAACCGAGTCGGGCGCCTTATCGCCTTCTTTGATAAAAGCGTACTGCTGCGGATCCCAGACGGTGTTGCCTTGCTCACCTTTGATAATGTCCTGAGGCAGCGGGGCAATAAACCCTTTGTGGGCGTTGGTAAAATCGGTGTTATCGGAGAAAGGAAGCTTGTTGAAGAGTGCGTTGTTGGCCTGTTGCGTTGCTGCGGTGGCATCCTTAGGTGCTTCTGCGGCCCAGGCGGAACTGGCAGAAATAAAACATCCCGCCAGCGCGAGACTCCTGACGATCTCATTGATTCTCATCCTAAAACCTCTCAGTAAACTGTGACGTTGTTTGTGGGGACTTCGAATCCTGGTGAAAGTGTGTCAAGAAATGCAAAAGGATTAAGCGAGGTAACAATAACTATAATCGGGGAGAGTAATTCAGCAAGTAAGCGGATGAAAAACCGGGCATTACGCCCGGTCGGTGGGTTATTTCTGCTCTTTTTTCTTGCCGAGCGTTGGCGTCTCGTCAAAGAAATTCCACGGCTTGAGTAACGTGTGCACCCATTCCGTCGGCATTATCGGCCACTCCTCGGCGCGGGCGACATGGGTGGTGCCGGTGGTCATCCAGATGACGTTATCCTGGTCGTTCAGCGATTCGTTATCTTTGCTGTACTGGCCGAGGCCGGTATCGTGCGTGGAACGGTTCGGGTATTTTCCCTCCGGGTACATCTCGTCGGGATGGTAACGCGTCACCCACAGCTGTTTATCCATAAAGCTCAGGCGGTGATAAATCCACTCGTCCGGGGCAAACTTCGCGCCGGACGCTACCGGGTGTGTGCCGCCCGCGTAAGGGATGATCTGATACGAGACCGGGTTGCCCATGCGGTTCTCTTTGCTGGTATTGCTCAGCAGGCGGATGGTGCCCGGGTCAAACTTCTGCGCCGCCTGCTGTTCGGTATCAATATCATACTGATTAACCTGCATGGTGCTGGTGCGCGGTCCGCCAGCGGTGTTCGGTTTGACGTCCGGATCCATGGCCACCAGCTTATTGTTGATGCCGTCCACGTCCATATCCAGACGGAAGTTGTAGATGTGCTGGTGGGTGGTACCGACAATATTATGGTCGATCAGCGTTCCGTATCGGGTGTCATCCTTCGCGGTGGCATCATGCATGGTTTTCGTCTGCACGCCTTTCACCGCTTCAATGCCCGTAGCCCCTGCATCAATGCCGATAGTGCCGTTTTCGTGGAATACCCAGTCGAAGATGTAATCGTAGTTACCCACGGTGCTGACCCAGCGCACCACCAGCTCGCGGCGTTCGGTGCTGACGTTGGGTTTACCTAATTCCTGATGCTTATATTCCGGCCCGGCGTAACGCTCGAAAATGGCGATCGCCCTGGGGATCTCCATTGGCGCGCCGGTGTAATCCGGGATGGTTTCGTTGAGCATCACGGCGTTAGACGGAACATCCTTGCCGCGCACCAGCGGGGAGGTCAGGGTACCCATGCCGTAATCGCCGGAGTCCAGATAGGCTTTAAAGTACCAGCCGATATCCGGGTCGCCGTACGGCACAATCATGCCGCCGAGCGATCCCTGATACATCACCTGTCGCTTTTTGCCGTTGTCGTTATAGGTCACGGTGGAGATTATCGGGCCGACGCGTGAGTCCAGGCTCAGATGAAAATCCCAGTTCTGCCAGTGCACCCTATCCCCGGTGATGGTGTAGTTCTTGCCTTCCGGCTCGATAATTTCCAGCGGTTTTTTCACCGTTTCAACGCGGTCGCGGCCATCATAAGGGCGCGGCGTGAGCGGAACCGGCACGACCGGGCCTTCCTCAATCTTCTGGATTTTCTTCTGCTCGAGATCCACCACCGCAACCAGGTTTTCGATCGGGTGCGCCCAGTAGTTACCGTCGCCCACGTCGAGATAGCTGATCACTTTCAGCAGGCGGTCTTCCTGTTTCAGCCCATCCTTGCCGTCAAAAAAGCCGACGGTAAGCGGAGTGGTGATCACTTTCTTCGGGTCGGTAATGCCGCGCTTTTTCAGCACGGCGGCAAACTCCGGGCTTTCATTGATGATCTGCTGCACGGTATTGAAGTCATCCAGCAGCACCATGCCGTGCGCGTCTTTGATCGGCTCCCAGCGGAGGATCTTTTTGTCCTTCAGATCCACCCGGCTTTCGATGATGTGTTTACCATCAAGCATGATGATATTGGCCTGGCGGGGCGCATCCACCGCCGTGCCGTTAAGCACAAAGTCCCAGACTTTGGCCTTTTCTGGCTCCGCCAGCGCAATCTGGGTAAAGCGGGTATTGGGTTTAAAATCCGCAGAGGCTTTCACAATGGCTACGGCCTGGTTGATTTCATCAGCCGTCAGCGCGTTTAACGGGTGGGGGCTTTTTTCAACCTGGAATGTCTGATCAAGACCGGACTGAAAGACATCGTTGATAAAGGTCTCCGGGATAAACGCCTTATTGTTCTTCATCACCACGGGCACCTGGAGCGTCAGCGGTTTGCCGTTAACGATGGCGGTATTTGCGCCGGGTTTGACCTTCACAAAGGCACCGTCTTTGACGATGGTGAACATCTGGGCGTAATCATCCTACTGCACGTCCGCGCCAAACGCCTGAAGCGTTTTGTCCATCGGGACCATATGCGCCTCGCTGCCGTGAGCGTAAACAGGGGATTGCCAGGCGCAACAGAGCGCAACGGCCATGGCCAGTGCCGTTCTACGGGCAGAAAAAGAAGAATTGCTTCCCATCGCAGACCTCATCTTGTTGTGTTTATTGTGTTGTGTCAGCCTTATCCTGACAGGCGCGCACGAAAAGCGTTTGCCTGCATCTGCCAGGTTGTTTGTCAGTCTTGCCAGGTTAAAAAAAGAGCGGGGGTAAATCACACCCCCGTGACAGATAAAGTGTGCTTCAGTAAGGCGAGCTATCGAGATGCATGCGGACATCAAAACCTGCCGTCGTGAACGAATAAACCGTACCGCGAACGCGAAGATAAATGTCTCCATTTTTAATTGCCACAGAAGCTTTATCGTCATCGGTGATCATGACGGGATTGATATCTTTAATGTTAGACATGAAGTCTTCCGGGCTTTTTTTCGCATCAACGAGATAAATATGATACCTGTTTTTAGATAGTGAGCCCGTCTCAACCTGGGTGATGTAAAGAGTTAAACGATCGTTAACCTTGATTTTTTCCTGCAAGTTTCATACACGGTAAACAGATCGCGGAAAGGGTATGCAATGAATATAAGAAAAATAAAGATAATGACTCCAGTTCGCCAGTTAAAAACCCGAACGTCGCGCATAATCTATTCCTGCCCTTATCCATAACTGATCGACTGGGTCATCACCGTAATTATTATTGTTCTGGAATTTTGCAAATTCGGCAGGATCGCTTGTCCCGGCGAGAATCTGTGCAGTACCTGCCCCCCGGAGCAAAATTCCCTCAGGAATGCCTGCTGCCGCACCAACGGCACCGTAATGAAAATTGCCAAAATTAGCATACTCTGCACGGCCTTGTTTGTAATCCCAGGGACCATGGTTTCTGACCATTTGATAAAACCATATGTAGGTCATTAATGAGGGTCCACCATGGAATCGCGCTATTACCATGTGGCTAACCACGTCCACGCCAGGTGGTGCAAAGGATGCAATATTATAGGGTGTTGAATAGGAAGGAGTGCGCATATTTAACGCTCAGCCCAACAGTCTGCAAACTGTATATTACCATCGCAATATGTCCATGTTATTTTATCATAGCGTAGCTCCACGACTTCAAGATGATTATGTTTTTCTTTCATCGGGTCTTTAATGTCATGCATCAATGGCGTGACGGAAACGACGCGAATATTATCGAGACGCATATTGTAATATTCTACTTCCTGTCCGGCGTCATTAATGCGATACCACCTGAACTCAGCCGTTTTAAGGGTTTGGCCAGTCGCAACGGCTTTCATCAGGTAAGGGGAGGAGGAATCGATTTCTTTTTGAAATACGACTGGGGCATGGTTACGTTTACTGGTAATTTTCCCGGTCAATGGATCGGTTGGGAGGCGAAGATTGTGTGTAAAGCCAGTGACTTCAATGCTTCCCTCACGGTAACGAACATCCACCGAGCCTGTAATTTTTGACCCACCATCGTCAGTTAAGAAAAGGTAAACAGGAATTGCCATAGTTTGTTAATCATCCATGTAATTTAATGCGGGAATATTCCCGGAGCTAAATAATAACCATGCTAACTACATGGTCAATTTGCTTAGTGTTTCCGGTTGTAACTTATCCAAACCAGGCAGACTGGATGGTTCGATTAATCAAAGCCAACCAGTCCCTGTTTTACCTTCCGCTGATTGTGATGCGCTCAAACACTCGAGACCGCAAGGTTAATGCCATTGCTTTGATTAAAAGTCACCCTGCTGGCGCGCCACCAGCGTCAGGATGGAGTAGAGCGCCACGGCCTGCTGGTGCTGGTTGAAGATCTCCACCGCCCATTCCACCACGCCGGTGGGTTTTTCCTCGGCAGTGCGCTGTTTCTTCAGCGTTTTACGTTTACAGGTCAGGCGCACCTGAATGGTATCGCCCGGCTTGACCGGCTCGATAAAGCGTAGGTTTTCCATACCGTAGTTGGCAATAACCGGCCCAACCCCGGCATCGACAAACAGCCCCGCTGCGGCGGAAATCAGGAAATAACCGTGTACCACGCGCTCACCAAAAATCGACTCCGCCGCGCCAATTTTGTCCATATGGGCGTAGAAATGATCCCCGCTCAGGCAGGCAAAATTCACGATATCCGCTTCCGTCAGGGTACGACGCGGGGTCAGCAGGCTGTCGCCCGGCTGTAACTCCTCGAAGTATTTACGGAAGGGATGAACGCGATCTTCCTGCACCTCCGCGCCACGGACCCACTGTTTACCGATCGCGGCGAGCATGGACGGGCTGCCCTGAATGGCCGTGCGCTGAAGATAGTGCTTCACCGCGCGCAGGCCGCCCAGCTCTTCGCCGCCGCCCGCACGTCCCGGACCACCGTGCACCAGTTGTGGCAGCGGTGAACCGTGGCCGGTGGATTCTTTCGAGGATTCCTGGTTGAGGATCTGAATACGTCCGTGGGCGCGCGCTGCCCCGGCAATAAACTGCCGCGCCACGCGGGTATCTGCCGTAACCAGCGTTCCCGCCAGGCTGCCGCCGCCCGCCCGCGCCAGCTGCATGGCGTGTTCGGTGTTACGGCAGGGCATCAGGGTTGCGACGGGGCCAAAGGCTTCGGTGGCGTGAACGGCCGGGGTTTCGTCCGGCTGCGGGCAGAACAGCAGGGTGGGCGGGAAGAATGCGCCAGCCGCCTGCAAATCAGCTTTACCACCCAGACGGATCTGGCAGCCCGCGGCAAGCAGATGATCGACTTTTTCCTGCACGTCAGCACGTTGCTCACCGTTGACGAGGGCCCCCATCTTCACCCCTTCCTGGGCCGGATCGCCGACGACTACTTTCTCCAGCCGCGCAATCAGCGCCTGGCTGACGGCGTCAATCTGCGCTTCCGGCACGATGATGCGGCGGATGGCGGTACATTTTTGTCCGGCTTTGGCGGTCATCTCGCGCACCACTTCTCGGATAAACAGCGCAAACTCCGGGTGTTCCGGCGTCACGTCCTCACCCAGCACGCAGCAGTTGAGAGAATCTGCTTCCATGGTAAACGGAATGGAATGCGCGACGATATTCGGGTGGACGCGCAGACTCTGCCCGGTGCTGGCCGATCCGGTAAACGTCACCACGTCCTGGCTGTCGAGCCGGTTCAGCAGATCGCCCGCGCCACCGCAGATCAGGCTGATGGCGCCGTCGGGCACCAGTCCGCTCTCGACGATCGCTTTCACCATCGCCTGAGTCACCTGCGCGGTGGCGGTGGCGGGCTTGATGATGGCGGGCATCCCGGCAAGCCAGGTGGGCGCGAGCTTTTCCAGCATCCCCCAGCACGGGAAGTTGAACGCGTTGATATGCACCGCCACGCCGGATTTCGACGTTAACACGTGACGTGCCGCAAAGCCGCCTTCCTTCGACAGCGGGATCAGCTCATCCTCCGGCCACAGGGTATCGTCCGGCAGCTCACGGCTGCCGAGGCTTGCGTAGGTGAAGAGGGTGCCGATACCGCCTTCAATATCCACCCAGCTGTCGGCCTTCGTCGCGCCGGTCTGAGCTGACAGGGCATAAAAGCGATCCTTCTGGCTCAGCAGATGTTTGGCCACCGCCTTCAGCATGGCGGCGCGCTCGATAAAGCTCATTGCGTGGAGCGCTTCTCCGCCGTGTTCAATGGCGTAACGGCGCGCGGCCGCCATATCCAGCCCTTCGCTGGTGACTTCAAATAGCGTTTCCCCGCTGATGGCGTGGGTGATGGTGCGCTCGCGGCCCCGGCCTGATTGCCAGGTGCCGGACAAGAAGCTGGCTAACTGCTGCATTTCTTCTCTCCAGATGTTTCGTGATTTCACTATAAATAGTTTGATCGCGAATCATAAAAATCAAGCTGAGTTTTAATGAATTGTTAACGCTGTGATCTGTATTGCTTAACCTGACCACCCAGAAGCCTTGCGTCATCGGCCTTTCATGAAAAGGCTTGCGAGCGTCGTCACAAAATAAACAAACGCTTCTTGGGGTTATATTTAACCTTTGTGTAACTTTTAAGGAAACAAATGATTCACCATTTTGCTATTTGTGGTGATTTAACGAATCATAAAGGTGGTTATGTGACGCAAGAACAACGCTTTGAGCAACGCATCGCACAGGAGACGGCCATCGAGCCGCAGGACTGGATGCCGGATGCCTACCGCAAGACGCTGATCCGCCAGATTGGACAGCACGCCCATTCTGAGATTGTCGGCATGCTGCCGGAAGGAAACTGGATCACCCGCGCGCCGACGCTGCGCCGGAAAGCCATTCTGCTGGCGAAGGTGCAGGACGAAGCCGGACACGGCCTGTACCTCTACAGCGCGGCGGAAACGCTGGGCTGCGCCCGGGAGGACATCTATCAAAAGATGCTCGACGGCAAGATGAAATACTCCTCCATCTTCAACTATCCGACCCTGAGCTGGGCCGATATCGGGGTCATTGGCTGGCTGGTGGACGGGGCGGCCATTGTGAACCAGGTGGCGCTGTGCCGTACCTCTTACGGCCCGTATGCCCGGGCGATGGTGAAAATCTGTAAAGAAGAGAGCTTCCATCAGCGTCAGGGTTTTGAGGCCTGCATGGCGCTGGCGCAGGGCAGCGAAGCCCAGCGGCAGATGTTGCAGGACGCCATCAACCGTTTCTGGTGGCCCGCGCTGATGATGTTCGGACCCAACGACGACAACTCCCCAAACAGCGCCCGCAGCCTGGCCTGGAAGATCAAACGCTTTGGCAACGATGAGCTTCGCCAGCGCTTCGTGGACAACACGGTGCCTCAGGTGGAGATGCTCGGTATGACCGTGCCGGACCCCGACCTGCGTTTCGATGAAGAGAGCGGCCACTACCGCTTCGGCGAAATCGACTGGCAGGAATTTGACGAGGTGATCAACGGGCGCGGGATCTGCAACCACGAACGTCTGGCCGCAAAACGTAAAGCCTGGGACGACGGCGCATGGGTGCGTGAAGCCGCTCTGGCCCACGCGGAAAAACAACGCGCTCGCCAGGCCGCATAAGAGGAATCAACCATGAGCAATGTTTACTGGCCGTTATACGAAGTTTTTGTCCGTTCGAAGCAGGGGCTGTCGCACCGGCATGTGGGCAGCCTTCACGCTGCCGACGACCGTATGGCGCTGGAAAACGCGCGCGATGCCTATACCCGCCGCAGCGAAGGCTGTTCCATCTGGGTGGTGAAGGCGAGTGAAATCGTCGCTTCCCAGCCGGAAGAGAGCGGGGAATTTTTCGATCCGGCGGAAAGCAAGGTCTACCGCCATCCGACGTTTTACACCATCCCTGATGGCATCGAGCATATGTGAGGTTGGGGATGAACAACGTATCTGCTTATGCCCTGCGTCTGGGCGACAACGGTCTGGTGCTCTCACAGCGTCTGGGCGCCTGGTGCGGCCACGCGCCGGAGCTGGAAATTGACCTGGCGCTCGCCAATATCGGCCTTGATCTGCTCGGGCAGGCGCGCAATTTCCTGACCTACGCCGCTGAACGGGAGGGTAAGGGCGATGAAGACACCCTGGCCTATGGCCGCGATGAGCGTCAGTTCCGCAATCTGCTGCTGGTGGAACAACCAAACGGCAGCTTCGCTGACACCATTGCCCGTCAGTATCTGATGGATGCGTGGAACGTGGCGCTCTACGAGCGGCTGATCCATAGCAGCGACAGTCAGCTTGCCGCCATCGCGGCAAAAGCCATTAAGGAGGCACGCTATCACCTGCGCTTTAGCCGCGGCTGGCTGGTGCGGCTGGGGGACGGAACAGAAACCTCCGCACAAAAAATGCAACAGGCGGTGGATAGCCTGTGGCGCTTTACGGCTGAACTGTTCGACGCAGACGACGTCGAGCTGGCGCTAATTGAAGACGGCGTGGCGGTTGATCCGCGCGACCTGCGGGACCCGTGGGAGCGCGAAGTGTTTGCTGGCCTGGCGGAAGCCACCCTCCGCGTGCCCGAAGAGGTGGCGTATCGCACGGGCGGCAAGAAGGGGCTACATACCGAACACCTCGGGCCGATGCTGGCAGAGATGCAGTATCTCCAGCGCGTTTACCCCGGCCAGCAGTGGTAAAGGAGGACGCCATGCAACGCCTCGTCGACATCGCGCCTGCACAAATCCCGCAGATTTGGGCGCTGTTAAGCCAGATCCCCGACCCGGAAGTGCCGGTGCTGACCATCACCGACCTGGGCATGGTGCGCAGCGTGAAGGCGCAGGGGGAAGGCTGGGTCATCGGCTTCACGCCAACCTATTCGGGCTGTCCGGCAACGGAGCATCTGCTGGGGGCGATCCGCGAAACCCTGACCGGAAACGGCTTTAGCCCGGTACATATTGTGCTGCAACTGGAGCCCGCCTGGACCACCGACTGGATGACCGACGATGCCCGCAGGCACCTGCGTGAATATGGCATCAGCCCGCCTGTCGGCCATAGCTGCCATGCCCACGTTCCCGCTGAGGTGAGCTGCCCGCGCTGTGCGAGCACCGATACCTCGCTTATCAGTGAATTTGGTTCTACGGCCTGCAAAGCGCTCTACCGCTGCAATACCTGCCGTGAGCCCTTCGACTATTTTAAATGTATTTGAGGCTGCCATGACAACGTTTCATTCATTAACAGTGGCAAAAGTAGAACCCGAAACCCGCGACGCGGTGACCATTACCTTCGCGGTGCCGCAGGCGTTACAGGAGGCGTACCGCTTCCGTCCCGGTCAGCATCTGACCCTGAAAGCCAGTCCTGGCGGGGATGAACTGCGCCGCTGCTACTCCATCTGCCGGAGCACCGCGTGCGGTGAGATCAGCGTGGCGGTCAAAGCCATCGAGGGCGGACGTTTTTCCCGCTATGCCCGGGACGAGATCAAACCGGGCATGGTGCTGGAGGTGATGGTGCCCCAGGGGCAGTTTGGCTATCAGCCGCAGGCCGAACGCGAAGGCCACTATCTGGCGATTGCCGCCGGGTCCGGGATCACCCCGATGCTGGCGATTATGTCCGCTACGCTGGCCACTGAAGCCCACAGCCACTTCACCCTGATTTACGGCAACCGCAGCAGCCAGAGCATGATGTTCCGCCGGGCGCTGGCAGACCTGAAAGACAAATACCCGCAGCGTTTGCAGCTGATCGCCATCTTCAGCCAGGAGACGCTCGACAGCGATCTGCTCCATGGCCGCATTGACGGGGAAAAGCTCCAGGCGCTGGCAAAAACGCTGGTGAATTTCCGTCAGTACGATGAAGCCTTCATCTGCGGCCCGTCGGCGATGATGGATGAGGCCGAAGCGGCGCTGCAAGCGCTGGGTATGCCGGAAAAAGCGATCCATCTTGAGCGCTTTAACACGCCGGGTACCGCCGTTAAACGGACAGCCAGCGTGCAGGCCGACGGGCAGAAGGTCACCGTCCGTCAGGACGGGCGCGACAGGGAGATCACCCTGACGGCGGACGACGAGAGCATTCTTGACGCGGCCCTGCGTCAGGGGGCGGATCTGCCTTACGCCTGCAAGGGCGGCGTATGCGCCACCTGCAAATGCAAAGTGCTGCGCGGAAAAGTCGATATGGCGACCAACTACAGCCTGGAGCCGGACGAGCTGGCCGCAGGCTATGTGCTGAGCTGTCAGGCGCTGCCGTTAACCGCCGACGTTATCGTCGATTTTGATGCGAAGGGGATGGTATGAGTGAACTGATTGTCACTCGTCACGGTCGCGTGTTGCAGCTGACGCTTAACCGTCCGGCGGCGCGCAACGCGCTCAACAATGCGCTGCTCCTGCAAATCGCGGAGCAGCTTGAGGCCGCCGCCGCGGATGCTGAGATCGCCGTCTGCGTGGTGTACGGCAACGAACGCTGCTTTGCCGCCGGGGCCGATCTCAACGAAATGGCGGAGAAAGACCTGCCCGCCACCCTGAACGATATCCGTCCGCAGCTGTGGGCGCGGATCAACGCCTTCACCAAACCGCTGATTGCCGCCGTGAACGGCTTCGCGCTGGGGGCAGGCTGTGAGCTGGCGCTGCTCTGCGATGTGGTGATTGCCGGTGATAACGCCCGTTTTGGCCTGCCGGAAATCACCCTCGGGATCATGCCGGGCGCAGGGGGCACCCAGCGGCTGATCCGCAGCGTGGGCAAATCGTTGGCCAGCAAAATGGTGCTGACGGACGAAAGCATCACGGCGGTTCAGGCGCACAGCGCCGGGCTGGCCAGCGACGTCTACCCGGCCTCGCTGACGCTGGAGTACGCCCTGAAGCAGGCGGCGCTGATGGCGCGCCACTCGCCGCTGGCGCTACAGGCGGCGAAGCAGGCGCTTCGCCAGTCGCAGGAAGTCCCGCTTCAGGCCGGGCTGGCGCAGGAGCGTCAGCTGTTTGCGCTGCTCGCGGCCACCGACGATCGCCGGGAAGGTATCAACGCCTTTTTACAAAAACGCACCCCAGACTTTAAAGGACGCTAATTGTGGAATCTATTCTGAGCCATGTTGAGCAGGGCGTAATGACCATTACGCTGAACCGCCCGGAGCGCCTGAACAGCTTTAACGACGTCATGCACCAGCAGCTTTCCGAATGCCTGAAGCAGGCCGAGCGCGATGACGCCATCCGCTGCCTGCTGATCACCGGGGCAGGACGCGGTTTCTGCGCCGGGCAGGATCTTAACGACCGTAACGTCGACCCGAACGGCCCCGCGCCCGATCTGGGCATGTCCGTTGAGACTTTTTACAACCCGCTGGTGCGCCGCCTGGCAAAACTGCCGAAGCCGGTGATTTGCGCGGTTAACGGCGTGGCGGCGGGGGCGGGTGCCACGCTGGCCCTCGGCTGTGACATGGTGATTGCGGCCCGTTCAGCCAGCTTTGTGATGGCCTTCAGCAAGCTCGGGCTGGTACCGGACTGCGGCGGAACCTGGCTGCTGCCGCGCGTGACCGGACGCGCCCGCGCCATGGGGCTGGCATTGCTGGGCGATAAGCTCAGCGCCGAGCAGGCACAGGCCTGGGGAATGATCTGGCAGGTGGTGGACGACGACCAGCTCTCCGCCACCGCACAGCTGATGGCGCTGCATTTTGCCTCGCAGCCGACCTTTGGCCTGGGCTTGATCAAGCAGGCGATTAACGCCGCCGAAACCAATACCCTCGACGCCCAGCTTGATCTGGAGCGCGACTATCAACGTCTGGCCGGACGCAGCGACGACTACCGGGAAGGCGTCAGCGCGTTCCTGGCAAAACGCGCGCCGAACTTTACGGGGAAATAAGATGGTGAATATCCATACGGTCGCCGTCATTGGCAGCGGCACCATGGGCGCCGGGATTGCCGAAGTGGCAGCCAGCCACGGTCATCCGGTTCTGGTGTACGACATTGATGCAGCGGCGATTTCCCGCGCCATCGACGGCATTCGTCAGCGGCTCTCCTCTCGCGTTGCGCGCGGAAAACTCTCTGCCGACGCCGGGGAACAGATCCTCGCCCGCCTGACGCCGGTGACGACTATCAGTGCTCTGGCGAAAGCCGATCTGGTGATCGAGGCGGCCTCCGAGCGGCTTGAGGTAAAAAAAGCGCTGTTTACCCAGCTGGCAGAGATCTGCCCGCCGCAGACGCTGCTTGCCAGCAATACCTCGTCCATTTCCGTTACCGCGATTGCAGCGGAGATAAACCACCCTGAACGCGTCGCCGGGCTGCACTTCTTCAATCCTGCCCCGGTGATGAAGCTGGTGGAAGTGGTCAGCGGGCTGGCGACCTCTCCCGAAGTGGCCGATGCACTGTGCGAGCTGGCGCTGAGCTGGGGAAAGCAGCCGGTACGCTGCCAGTCCACGCCGGGGTTTATCGTCAACCGCGTGGCGCGCCCGTTCTACTCGGAAGCCTGGCGCGCGCTGGAAGAGCAGGTGGCAACGCCCGAGGTGATCGACGCCGCCCTGCGAGACGGCGGAGGCTTCCCGATGGGGCCGCTTGAGCTGACGGACATGATAGGTCAGGACGTCAACTTTGCCGTGACCTGCTCCGTGTTTAACGCCTTCTGGCAGGAGCGTCGTTTTCTGCCGTCGCTGGTGCAGCAGGAGCTGGTGCTGGCGGGGCGTCTGGGTAAGAAAAGCGGGCAGGGCGTTTACCGCTGGCTGGAGGAGAAACCCGCCGTCAGCTGGCTCGCCCCGGTCAGCGACAGCTTCAGCCCGATGCGCGCACAGCGAAGAAGTGACGGTGTCACGGAAATTGACGATCTGTTGCTGATCGAAACGCAGGGTGAAACCGCGCAATCGCTGGCGCTGCGCCACGGCTGCCCGGTGGTGGTGGTCGACCGCATCGAGCGGGATGTGGCCGTGATAGCCACCGCACCGGGCAACCCGCACGCCGCCACGCAGAAAGCCATTTACTGGTTGCAGCACCAGGAGAAACGGGTGGTACAGATTGCCGATTACCCCGGCCTGCTGGTCTGGCGCACGGTAGCGATGATTGCCAACGAAGCGCTGGACGCCCTGCAAAAAGGGGTCGCCAGCGAGCAAGACATCGATACCGCCATGCGCTTAGGGGTTAACTATCCCTGCGGGCCCATCGCCTGGGGCGAACGCCTTGGCTGGCAGCGTCTGTTAACGCTGCTGGAAAACCTGCAACGTCACTACGGCGAGGAACGCTATCGCCCCTGTTCACTGCTGCGCCAGCGTGCGCTTCTGGAGAGTAGCTATGAGTCATAACGCCTGGCATAACGCCCGCGCGATGTACGAACGGGACGCCTGCGCGCAGGCGATGGGGATGGACATTATCGACATGGGCGAGGGCTACGCGGTGGTGACCATGACCATCACCCCGCAGATGCTCAACGGGCATAAAACCTGCCACGGCGGACAGCTGTTCTCGCTGGCCGATACCGCCTTTGCCTACGCCTGCAACAGTCAGGGGCTGGCGGCGGTGGCCTCAGGCTGCGCCATCGATTTTCTGCGTCCGGTCTTTGCCGGAGATAAGCTCACCGCCACCGCGCGGGTGAAGCATCAGGGCAAACTGACCGGCGTCTACGACATTGAAATTCAGAACCAACACCAGAAAACCGTCGCTCTTTTTCGCGGGAAATCGCACCGCACCGGCGGCAGTGTGACAGGAGAAGCCTGATGCGTGACGCATTTATTTGTGAGGGGGTGCGTACCCCGGTTGGTCGCTACGGCGGAGGATTATCCAGCGTGCGCGCCGATGACTTAGGGGCCGTGCCGCTGCGTGCGCTGCTGGCGCGTTACCCGCAGCTCGATCTGGAGCGCATAGATGACGTGATCTTCGGCTGCGCGAATCAGGCCGGAGAGGATAACCGCAACGTGGCGCGCATGTCGGCGCTGCTGGCCGGGCTGCCGCAGACGGTATCCGGCACCACCATTAACCGCCTGTGCGGCTCCGGTCTGGATGCCCTTGGCTTTGCGGCGCGCGCCATCAGGGCCGGGGATGGCGATCTGCTGATCGCAGGTGGCGTCGAATCCATGTCCCGTGCGCCGTTCGTGATGGGCAAAGCCACGGCGGCGTTTCAGCGTCAGGCGGAGATCTTCGACACCACCATCGGCTGGCGATTTGTGAATCCGCTCATGCATCAGCAATACGGAACTGACAGCATGCCGGAAACGGCAGAGAATGTAGCGGAATTGTTAAATATAAGCCGTGCCGATCAGGACGCATTTGCCCTGCGCAGCCAGCAGCGCACCGCGCGGGCGCAGCAGAATGGCGTTCTGGCGCAGGAGATTATCCCGGTACAGGTGGCGGGCAAAAAAGGTGCGGTAACGGAAGTGAGCGTGGACGAGCATCCGCGCGCCGAAACCACCCTGGAACAGCTTGCCGCGCTGAAAGCCCCGTTCCGTAAGAACGGTGTGGTGACGGCGGGGAACGCCTCTGGCGTCAACGACGGGGCGGCGGCGCTGATTATCGCCAGCGAGCCGATGGCGCTTGCCCAGGGGTTAACCCCGCGCACCCGCATTGTGGCCATGGCGACAGCGGGCGTCGAGCCGCGCCTGATGGGATTAGGCCCGGTGCCCGCCACCCGCAAGGTGCTGGAGCGTGCCGGACTCAGTATCACCGATATGGACGTCATTGAGCTTAATGAAGCCTTCGCCGCACAGGCGCTGGGCGTGCTGCGTCAGCTGGGCTTGCCGGATGACGCCGAGCATGTCAACCCGAACGGCGGGGCGATCGCGTTAGGTCATCCGCTGGGAATGAGCGGTGCCAGACTGGCGCTGGCCGCAAGCAATGAATTGCACCGACGCGGCGGGCGCTACGCGCTGTGTACGATGTGCATCGGTGTGGGTCAGGGCATTGCCATGATCCTTGAGCGTGTTTGAGCGAACAATAATGTGAGTACCCTGCGATGATAAATACAACAAAGCTTGATCCGATCGAAACCGCGTCCATTGATGAATTGCAGGCGTTGCAGACCGCGCGCCTGAAGTGGACGCTGCACCACGCCTACAACAACGTTCCGATGTACAAACGCAAGTTTGATGCCGCGGGCGTTCACCCTGACGATTTCACCGAGCTGGCGGACCTGCAAAAATTCCCGTGCACCACCAAGCAGGATCTGCGCGACAACTACCCGTTTGATACCTCTGCGGTGCCGATGGAGCAAGTTGTGCGCATCCACGCTTCGTCGGGCACCACCGGAAAGCCGACCGTGGTGGGGTATACCCAGAATGATATCGACAACTGGGCCAATATCGTCGCCCGTTCCCTGCGCGCCGCCGGGGGCAGCGCGAAGGATAAAATTCACGTCGCCTACGGTTACGGGCTCTTCACCGGCGGGCTGGGGGCGCACTACGGTGCCGAGCGTCTGGGAGCGACGGTGATCCCGATGTCCGGCGGCCAGACGGAGAAGCAGGCGCAGCTGATCCGCGATTTCCAGCCGGATATGATCATGGTGACGCCGTCTTACTGCCTGAACCTCATTGAAGAGCTGGAGCGTCAGATGGGCGGCGATGCCAGCGCCTGTTCCCTGCGCGTCGGCGTGTTTGGCGCCGAGCCGTGGACGCAGGCGATGCGCCGCGAAATTGAAAAACGGCTGGGCATTACCGCGCTGGATATCTATGGTCTCTCCGAGGTGATGGGGCCGGGCGTGGCGATGGAGTGTCTTGAAACCGCCGACGGCCCGACCATCTGGGAAGATCACTTCTTCCCGGAGATCGTCAACCCGAATGACGGCACGCCGCTGGCCGACGGCGAGCAGGGCGAGCTGCTGTTCACCACGCTGACCAAAGAGGCGCTGCCGGTGATCCGCTACCGCACCCGCGACCTGACGCGCCTGCTGCCGGGCACCGCACGCACCATGCGCCGGATGGATCGCATCAGCGGGCGCAGCGACGACATGCTCATCATTCGCGGGGTTAACGTCTTCCCGTCACAGCTGGAAGAGGAGATCGTTAAGTTCGAACACCTTTCGCCGCACTATCAGCTGGAGGTGAACCGCCGCGGGCATCTTGATTCACTTTCGGTGAAGGTCGAGCTGAAACAGAGCAGCTTAACGCTGACCCATGAACAGCGCTGTCAGGTCTGCCATCAGCTGCGTCATCGGATTAAATCGATGGTGGGGATCTCGACCGACGTGATGATCGTGAACTGCGGCAGTATACCGCGCTCCGAGGGTAAAGCCAGCCGGGTGTTTGATTTGCGTAAAGTGGCAGCCAACGGTTGAATTTCCCTCACCCCAGCCCTCTCCCAAATGGAGAGGGTGTATTAAGTTCCCTCTCCCTTTGGGAGAGGGTTAGGGTGAGGGTACACCCCAGATTCGTATGCTATGATTCATCCAGGAAAAAAATAACAACAGAATGAATCACATGAATAAACTTGATGCCTTTATCCAGCACGCAGTCAGCTCTGTTCCCGTCAGCGGAACGTCGCTTATCTCCTCGCTGTATGGCGATGCGCTTTCCCATCGCGGCGGAGAGATCTGGCTCGGCAGCCTGGCGGCCCTGCTGGAAGGGATGGGTTTCGGGGAGCGCTTTGTGCGCACCGCGCTGTTTCGCCTCAACAAAGAGGGCTGGCTGGACGTGTCCCGCATTGGCCGCCGCAGCTTTTACCGTCTCAGCGACAAGGGGCTGCGTTTGACCCGCCGCGCGGAAAATAAAATCTACCGTGCGGAACTGCCGGCGTGGGATGGTAAATGGCTGCTGCTGCTTTCCGAGGGGCTGGATAAAACCACGCTCGCGGACGTGAAAAAACAGCTCATCTGGCAAGGGTTCGGCACGCTGGCGCCGAGCCTGATGGCCTCGCCGTCGCAGAACCTGGCGGACGTGCAGTCTCTGCTGCATGACGCGGGCGTGGCGGAAAACGTCATTTTCTTTGAAGCCCATTCGCCGCTGGCCTTGTCACGCGCGGCGCTACGATCCCGCGTGGAAGAGTGCTGGCAGCTGACCGAACAAAATGCGATGTACGAAACGTTTATCAACTCGTTCCGTCCGCTGCTGCCGCTGCTGAAAGAGGCGCCGCCTGAGGATTTGACTCCGGAACGCTGCTTCCAGATCCAGCTGTTACTCATTCATTTTTATCGTCGCGTGGTGCTGAAAGATCCGCTGTTGCCGGAGGAGTTACTTCCTGCGCACTGGGCGGGACAGAGCGCGCGACAGCTGTGTATTAACATCTACCAGCGCGTGGCGGCGGGAGCCCTGGCGTTTGTCAGTGAGAAGGGGGAAACCTCCGTGGGCGAGCTGCCCGCTCCCGGCACGCTTTATCACCAGCGTTTTGGTGGTCTGAATATCACATAAGGAGAGGGTATGCCTGTTTATCAAATTGATGGTCTGACGCCGGTCGTGCCTGAAGAGAGCTATGTTCACCCGACCGCGGTGCTGATTGGCGACGTGATCCTCGGAAAAGGTGTTTACGTGGGCCCTAACGCCAGCCTGCGCGGTGATTTTGGCCGGATCGTGGTGAAAGACGGCGCGAACATCCAGGATAACTGCGTGATGCACGGTTTTCCGGAGCAGGACACGGTGGTGGAAGAGGACGGGCATATCGGCCACAGCGCGATCCTGCACGGCTGCATTATCCGCCGTAATGCGCTGGTGGGGATGAATGCGGTCGTGATGGACGGGGCGACGATCGGCGAAAACAGCATCGTCGGGGCGGCGGCGTTTGTGAAGGCCAAAGCGGAGATGCCTGCGAATCACTTAATTCTTGGCAGTCCGGCGAAAGCGATTCGTGAGTTAAGCGCGCAGGAAATAGAGTGGAAAAAGCAGGGCACGCGGGAGTATCAGGTACTGGTGGATCGCTGTAAGCAAACGCTGCATCAGGTGGAGCCGCTGCGGGAAGAAGAGCCCGGCCGCAAACGGCTGGTCTTCGATGAGAATTTACGGCCCAAGTCGGCTGGCCGGGATAAATAAGGCCGTTCGTTCCCGCGTGTTGCTCAAGGCGTGAAGATGAGCTTAATACGCTTCCGGCAGGGGCCGGTCAATCGACACCAGCTTTCCGCGCTTCATGGTGATATAGCCCCCGGCTTTGAGATCTGCCAGCACGCGAAAGACATGCGTGCGTGACAGGTTAGTGCGCTTAATGATAAACAGCGCCAGGCCCTCATTCTCTCCCGTGTGGGTCTCCTGCCGATAGAGATAGCGGTACAGCATCGGTTTGATGGTCTGGTAGCTGGTGACCTGCCTGCGTTCATTGTGCAGGTCGATGGTGAAAATGGACATGTAGGTCAGTATGGTGGCCAGCGCCTGCATGCGCTCACACCCGCCTCCGAAAAATAGCTGGTCGAAGTCGGCCCAGGCTATTCTCACCAGCTTCACCTTCGCACTGCTGCGATATTCATACTTCGCCAGTGGACAATACCTTTCCATTAACCCTATCGGCATATACTCGATAGTATTGCCAATATTTAGGCCATCATCAGGCATTAATATTGTCAGCGACCCTTCAGTGCAAAAATAGATATAGCCAGGCTCGACGGTGAATTTTTTATTTGCGGCAACGGTTAAGGCCTCGCCTTTACAAAGCATGTGCGGAAAGAATTGCCCAATATTGAGTTGCTGATAATAGGTATGGATATCCTGAAAATTCACGCTAAGCCTCTCCCCGCAACGTCTGCCGTGGTAGCGAGTATAGCAGCAATAGCCCCCGGATTACGAACCGATAAATAACCAGTCCCATATGGGACTATGATGAGAAAGTATTCTGATTAGAATGGTCGTCAATGAGTTCGCATTAAAATTATCCGCCAACAGTAAATATCCAGGCGGCGCAATTAATCTACGAGGCCATTCAATGAAATTAACCCTAATTGCTAAACATCTGGCGCTTGCCGGTGTGTTGACGTCGCTGTCGCTTTCCGTGTTTGCGGAAGTGCAGCCGCAGGATGCCACTGCCACAACCCGGCAGGCAAATAACGCCCTGTATAAAAAATTACCGTTTGCCGATAAAACCGACTTTGAGAACGCCCATAAAGGTTTTATCGCCCCGCTGCCACAAAACATGATTAAAGGCGAGCAGGGGAACGTTATCTGGAACCCGGCGAAATATGATTTCGTGAAAGAGGGTGAAAAAGCCCCGGATACGGTAAACCCGAGCCTGTGGCGTCAGTCACAGCTGATCAACATTGGCGGGCTGTTTAAGGTCACCGACGGCGTGTATCAGATCCGCAATCTCGATCTCTCCAACATGACCATCATTGAAGGCGAGAAGGGCATCACCGTTATCGACCCGCTGTTAAGCGCTGAACCGGCGAAAGAAGCGCTGGATCTCTACTATGCAAACCGCGGCAAGAAACCGGTCGTCGCTGTGGTGATCACCCACAGTCACGTCGACCACTACGGCGGCCTGCGCGGTGTGGTTGACGAAGCCGACGTGAAGTCCGGCAAAGTGAAGATCTACGCCCCGGAAGGCTTTATGAAAGAAGCGGTTTCCGAAAACATTATGGCCGGGAATGCGATGAGCCGCCGTGCGAGCTATATGTACGGCAACCTGCTGAAGCCGGATGCAAAAGGCCAGGTGGGGGCGGGTCTTGGCACCACCACCTCTGCGGGTACGGTGACCCTGATCCCGCCGACCAACTACATTACCCATACCGGTCAGCAAGAGGTGATTGACGGGCTGACCTACGACTTTATGATGGCGCCGGGCTCAGAAGCCCCGTCTGAAATGCTGTGGTATGTCAAAGAGAAGAAAATGATCGAAGCCGCAGAGGACGTGACTCATACCCTGCACAACACCTACTCCCTGCGCGGCGCGAAAATCCGCGATCCGCTGGCCTGGTCTAAGTACATCAACGCCGCCATTGAGCGCTGGGGCGCGGACGCGGAAGTGATTATTGCGCAGCACCACTGGCCGACCTGGGGCAACGAGAATATCGTCAAGCTGATGAAAGGCCAGCGCGATATGTATCGCTACATCAACGACCAGACCCTGCGTATGGCAAACAAGGGGCTGACCCGCGACGAGATCGCCGCCGAATTTACACTGCCGGAATCGCTGGAAAAACAGTGGGCGAGCCGCGGCTATTACGGTTCCGTCAGCCACGACGTCAAAGCCACCTACGTGTTTTATCTCGGATGGTTCGACGGCAACCCGGCTACCCTCGACGAACTGCCGCCTGAACAGGCTGCGAAGAAGTTTGTGGAATACATGGGAGGGGCCGATGCCATCATGCAGAAAGCCAAAGCTGACTATCAGCAGGGCAACTACCGCTGGGTGGCGCAGGTGACCAGCAAAATTGTCTTCGCCGATCCGCAGAACGCTACGGCACGTAATCTGGAAGCCGACGCGCTGGAGCAGTTAGGTTACCAGGCGGAAGCGGGCACCTGGCGTAACTTCTACCTGACCGGCGCGCAGGAACTGCGTAATGGCGTGAAGAAGCTGCCGACGCCGAACACCGCCAGCCCGGATACCGTGCGGGCGATGACTCCGGAAATGTTCTTCGACTACCTGGGCGTGCACATCAACGGGGTGCGGGCCGGTAACGCGAAAGCGGTCTTTAACATCGATCTCGGTAAGGATGGCGGCAAATACAAGCTGGAGCTGGAAAACGGCGTGCTGAACCATACCGCCAACGCGCAGGCGAAGGATGCCGACGCAACCATCACCCTGGACCGCACCACGCTGAATGACATCATCCTTAAGAAAGAGACGCTCAAGCAGGCGATGGACAAGGGTGACGTCAAGGTGAGCGGAGACAGAGCGAAGCTGGAAGAGATGCTGAGCTACATGGACACATTTGACTTCTGGTTCAATATTGTCACGCCATAAGTTTAGCGTTCATCCTGGTTAATCCTGGCGCCTTATTACGATAAGGCGCCATTTTTTTCATTCACGCATCGCCAGCGCGCTGGCGCTTGCCGGATCGAACAGCGAAATACTCTCGATCTGATCCAGCATGATCACTTTGCGAAAATCCATGGCGCTTTTGGGCTCCGAATCGAGCGTAATGTCATGCTCGGCATACCATTTGCTGTAGTTATGTTCGATACAGAGCTGCATGTTCTTCCCGTCACGGTAGCCGCTCAGCATCGGAATAAGCACGATATTGGCCGTTTTTTCATACTCCAGCGTGGCGGTATGGATCATGCCAATATAGATCCGCCGCGATTTCAGCGTGACGTGCGCCAGTTCACCTTCCTCCATGCACTGATAGAGCAGCTGTTCAATCCCGCTCGACTGCGCCAGCCGCTTGTACAATTTTTTCCGGCCCTCACCGTCCAGCCGCGCGCTTCCGGCCCAGTTCGAGCGGTAGAGACAAAACAGGATCGCGAAGGTCAGCATCACCACCACCGGGGCCTGAATCCCCAGGAAGCTCCAGTTCATAAAATCAATTTGCCAGTCGGCATATTTTGCTGACGTGAAATGGAACGTGTTATCGGCGGCGGAGAGGGCGAACAACAGCAGCCACAGCAGGCCGGTGGCGATCACCCCCTGAAGAACAAAAATACAGCCATACAGTGCAACAAGAAAATAGACGTCCCAGCCAAAGGATCGCTTGATTTTAAACCGTGTTGAGAGGTCGCGGCTGGTGTACCAGTACCCGCATACCATCAATACCATGAATATTGCCGTTCCCATTTCAGGCTCTCTTCAGCGCGTTGACATGGCGCAGAAAGTCCTGCCGTACTTCGTGGCTTTTGTAGTTAACCGAGGCGTTTCCATCCTGATCGATGATGATGCGGTCGCCATCCTCTACGGCTTCGATAATTTCCTGGTGACTCATGACCTGCAACAAGGATTCCGGGCTGGAAAAGAGCGTCATCAGTAAATGTTTCATCGCGTGACATCCTTATGAATTAAAAGGATAAGTCTGGAAGATAAATGGCACCTTTGCCTTAAGGTTATCCCTAAAAAATCGGCAGCCTGGCGGCGAAATTCATATTTTTCACAAAATGGTTGTGCGTGGTGATATTCCATGTAACTGAAAAATAATAAGAATAAAAAATATATCTGCGCAAACTTGGACAAATAAAGTTAATTGTGTAAGTTTAAATTATGCGATTCCGCTACGTTGTTTACACCCAGGATGTGACCCATGAGCACGTTGCCGTCCGTCATCAGTCGGTTCGTTGATTACTACGCCACGCTGGATACCCAGCCACCTTCGGCGCTGGCGGGGATTTATCGCGCCGATGCCACGCTTATCGATCCCTTTGGCGAACACAGCGGGGTGTTCGCGATTCAGCGCTATTTCACCCATCTGCTGGCTAACGTCCAGCACTGTCGCTTTACCGTCGATGCACCGTTGCAGCAGGGCGATCGCTTTGTTGTCACCTGGATGATGCACTGGTCGCACCCACGTATCGCCGGGGGGGCAATGCGCCAGCTGCCGGGCTGCTCCGTGGTAGACATGCGCGACGATCGCATTGTTCGCCAGCGGGATTACTACGATGCCGGAGAGATGATTTACGAACATCTCCCGATACTCGGCTGGGCCGTGCGCGGCGTGAAGCGAAGAGTGAAATCATGAAAACGGTTCTGATCACCGGCGCAAGCTCGGGCATCGGGGCGGGGCTGGCGAAATCTTTTGCCGACGATGGTTACCGGGTGATTGCCTGCGGGCGCGATGCGCAACGTCTGGCAGCCGTGCATCAGTACAGCCCCAACATTACGGTGCGCCTGTTCGATATGACAGACAGGGACGCCTGTCGCCAGGTGCTGGCGGACTGTACTGCCGACACGGTGATTCTCTGCGCCGGAACCTGCGAGTATCTCGACCGCGGCGAGGTGGATGCCGAGCTGGTGGCGCGGGTCATGACCACCAATTTCATCGGGCCGGTAAACTGCCTTGCGGCGTTGCAGCCGCAGCTGGTATCCGGCAACCGCGTGGTGCTGGTCAGTTCGATGGCGCACTGGCTTCACTTCCCGCGAGCCGAAGCGTATGGCGCCTCCAAGGCGGCGTTAACCTGGTTCGCCGATACGCTGCGCCTCGACTGGGAACCGAAAGGGATTGCCGTCACGGTCGTTTCACCCGGTTTTGTCGACACGCCGCTGACCCGCAAAAACGATTTCCCGATGCCGGGCCGGGTCAGCGTGGGGGACGCCGTCCACGCCATTCGTCGCGGTCTGGCAAAAGGGAAGGATCACATCGCGTTTCCCGCCGGGTTCAGCCTGGCGCTGCGCGTGCTTTCCGGCCTGCCCGATGTACTTCAGCGCGCACTGCTGCGCAGGATGGTGCGACCATGAAAATCGCAATTATCGGCAGCGGCATCGCCGGGTTAACCTGTGCCTGGCGGCTCGCCGGACATCATCAGGTCACGCTGTTTGAGGCGCAGGCCACGCCGGGCGGCCATACCGCAACGGTGGATGTCGACACGCCGCAGGGCAGCTTTGCCATCGATACCGGTTTTATCGTCTACAACGACCGCACCTATCCGCGCTTCATGGGGTTGCTCAGCGAACTGGGCATCTGCGGGCAAAAAACGCAGATGAGCTTTTCGGTGCACAACCCGCAGAGCGGGCTGGAGTACAACGGGCACACGCTGACGTCGTTGTTCGCCCAGCGACGTAATCTGCTCAACCCGGCTTTCTGGACGCTGCTGAAGGAGATCGTGCGCTTTAACCGGCTGGCGAAACAGACGCTCCGGGGCGAAGTCGATGGTTCCGCCACGCTGGAAACGTTCCTGCGCCAGCACCGTTTTACGCCCTTTTTTGCGCGCCACTACATCCTGCCAATGGGGGCGGCTATCTGGTCGTCGTCGCTACAGGAGATGAAACGCTTTCCGCTGCCGCTCTTTTTACGCTTTTTTGAAAACCACGGTCTGCTGGACATTACCCATCGTCCACAGTGGTACGTGGTGCCAGGCGGCTCCAGGGAGTATATCCGCGCGATGCTGGATACGCTCGGCGATCGCCTGACGCTGCACCTTAACGCGCCGGTGCAGCAGGTTATTCGCCACGATCGTGGGGTTGATATTGCGCGTGAGGGCGTAACAGATACTTTTGATCAGGTGATCTTCGCCTGCCACTCCGCTCAGGCGCTGGCGATGCTCGCCAGCCCAACGCAGGCTGAACGCGAGGTGCTGGGGGATATCGGCTGGCAGCGTAACGAGGTGGTGCTTCACCGCGATCCGCGCTGGCTGCCGGTGCGCGAACGCGCGTGGGCGAGCTGGAACTACCGCCTCAGCGAGCAGGATCAGGCCAGCGCCTGCGTCACCTACAACATGAATATCTTGCAGGGACTGCCGCCGGGTTGCCCGCTGTTTTGCGTCACCCTCAACCCGGAAACGCCGGTGGAGGAACGGTTTGTGCTGCGCCGCTTTGTCTATGAGCATCCGCTTTTTAACCCGCAAAGCTGGCAAGCTCAGGCCCGGCGCGGCGAAATAAACGGTCGCCAGCGGAGCTGGTTCTGCGGCGCGTACTGGTACAACGGCTTCCACGAAGATGGCGTGCGCAGTGCGCTGGACGTGGTCAACGCTATCGCGACCGGGGAGGGCAACTGAGATGAACAGCTGCCTTTACCACGGTACATTGCGCCATCGTCGGCTTGCGCCGAAAGCGCACCACTTTACCTACAGCGTGTTTATGGCCTGGCTCGATCTGGATGAGCTGGACGCGCTGCCCTCTGTCGGCGTGCGTCGTAACCGCGTTGCGCCCGCGGCATTTTATGATGCGGATTACCCGCTGGGCACGCCGCTCAAAGCGCGTGTCCTTGAGCGTCTGGAAAATCTGACCGGCGAACGTCCGGCGGGGCGGGTCATGCTTCTGACTCAGCTGCGCTATTTCGGTTTTCATTTCAACCCGGTCAATTTCTACTACTGCTATGACGGGGAAGACACCCTGCGCTGGGTTCTCGCCGAAGTCCGTAACACGCCGTGGAATGAACGACATTACTACGCGGTAGCGGGGCGGGACGCCCCGCCGACGGAGAAAGCGTTTCACGTCTCGCCCTTTAATCCGATGGACATGATCTACCACTGGCGCTTCAACAGCCCGGACAGCACGCTGCGCATGCATATCGAAAACCATCAGGAGACGAAGGTGTTTGATGCCACCCTGACGCTGCGCCGGGTCCCGCTGACGCGCACGGCGCTGCGTTCGCTGCTGGCGCGGATCCCGTTGATGACCCTCAAAACCGTTTTCGCCATTTACTGGCAGGCGCTCAGGCTGTGGCTGAAGCGCGTACCGCTGCATAACCATCCCCTCAGCAGGAGTGAACGCTCATGACCAATCCCGTCTTTGCGCTTGAACCCGATATCCCGCGCAACGTCCGCGTCGCGCGATGGTTGCTCTTCCGCCTGCTGAATGGCCTGCACGGTGGCTCGCTGACGCTGCGTGAAGGCGCGCAGACGTTCCAGTTCGGCGACGCTTCCGCCGCGCTTCACGCTGAGGTGCAGGTACTTGCTCCGGGCGTCTACTGGCGCATTTTAACCGGGGGCAGCCTCGCCGCGGCACAAGCGTGGATGGATGGCGACTGGGAGACGCCCCACCTGACGCCGCTGCTGGAGCTGATTGCGCGCAATAGCCAAATCCTCGGAAAGCTGGAAAAAGGGTTTCGCCTGCTCGGGAAACCGGTGGAGCGGCTGCGGCACTGGATGCGGCGCAACTCCCGCGCGCAGGCGCGGGAAAATATTGCCGCCCATTACGATCTGGGCAACGCCTTTTACGCCCATTTCCTTGATGAACATCTCCTGTACTCCAGCGCGCTGTTTAGCGGGGACGAGCAGGATCTGACCGCGGCTCAGCAGGCGAAAATGGCGAGGCTGTGTGACCAGCTGGCGCTCACGGCAAACGATCATCTGCTGGAGATTGGCACCGGCTGGGGGGCGATGGCGGAATATGCCGCCCGTCATTACGGCTGCCGGGTGACCACCACCACGCTGTCGCAGGAGCAGTACCACTGGGCCACCGCGCGCATCGCCCGGGCAGGGTTGCAGGATCGTGTTGAGGTGCTGCTCTGCGACTACCGCGATCTGACCGGGGTCTACGACAAGCTGGTGTCGGTTGAGATGATTGAGGCCGTCGGTCAACGCTACCTGCCAACATTTTTCCGCACCTGCCAGGCGCGTCTGCGTCCAGGCGGGCGGATGGCGATTCAGGCCATCACCATTCAGGATCAACGCTATCGCGACTACAGCAAAAGCGTCGATTTTATTCAGCGCTACATCTTCCCCGGCGGCTTTTTGCCCAGCATCACCGCCATGAATGAACTCATGACCCGCCATACCGATTTTGTGGTGCGTAACCTCTTCGATATGGGACCGGACTACGCCCGCACGCTGGCGCACTGGCGTCAGCGCTTCGTTCACGCCTGGCAGGAGATTGAAAAGCTCGGGTTTGATGACCGTTTCCGCCGGATGTGGCTCTACTACCTCGGCTACTGTGAAGCCGGGTTTAATGCCCGCACCATCAGCGTGGTGCAGTTGACTGCGGAACGCGTATGAAGCGCTACGGGCAGGTATTTCTGCTGGCCATCGGGTTTGATCTCTACTGGACGCGCTCTGGGCGCTGACGGGGCTGATTGCGTTCACGGGCGCGTCCCTGATGCCGCTATGGATGGTGGCGCTGTGGCTAATGTTTGCCACCGTCTGGACGCAACTGACCCGCACGACCACCTTGCCGGGCTGGTTGCTGACGGTACTGGCGACCCTGGGCGGGCCGGTGGCCTACCTGATCGGCGAGCGTCTGGGGGCCGTTTACCGTTTATACCTCTCAGCTTCTGACGCCCGACGGCAGCTATACAGGGTTAGACGGCGATAATGCGCTGATTATCACCTATGCCCGGGACATCGATGGTGACGACCTGGTTGAGGCGACCCGCGACCAGTGGCAGGCGCAGGGCATTTTGCAGCAGGAGCCGCAGAGTGAAGCCTGGCTGAGCGAGTATCCTGAACTGCGTCAGCAGTTAATCGGAGGACCACAATGAAACGTTTCCTGTTAATGGCGCTTGCCCTGACGATGCTGGTGGCCGGATGTAGCACCGAGGTGACAGAGTATCGTCAGCAGCAGCCACGGCTTGATATTTTTACTTACTTCCAGGGGAAAACCGAGGCGTGGGGGATGGTGCAGGATCGCAGCGGTAAGCAGATCCGTCGTTTTCACGTCGAGATCGCCGGGGATGTTATCGGCGATACGCTGACCCTGAATGAACATTTTGTCTACGATGACGGCGAGAAGCAGCAGCGCGTCTGGCATATCCGCCGCGTTGGGCAGAATCGCTATGAAGGCACGGCGGGTGACATAGACGGTGTCGCGACAGGCCAGGCGGCGGGCAATGCCCTTAACTGGCGCTACAGCATGAACGTGAAGGCGGACGGTAAAACCTGGCTGCTGCACTTTGATGACTGGATGTATTTGCAGGACAGCACCCGTCTGTTTAATAAAACCGAGATGAAGAAATTTGGCGTCACCGTCGCCACGGTGACGCTGTTCTTTACCCGCAAAGAGGGCGGTTAATCCTCTTCGGGCTGAGGTTTACTGCTTGAGTAGATGAAGAAGAGCGCAATACTCAGGCAGACGACGGCCCCGAAACGGCTCACTGAAAACGGAATGGCTTCATTGTTCAGCCAGCCAAAGTTATCAATCAGCATGCTCATGGCCAGCTGGCCCAGGATAACCGCTACCGTGGCAACGGCGGTCCCGATGCGCTGCACGGCGAGCACCATAATCACGATATAGGGCACGCCGCACAGGGCCCCCAGAAGCTGCCATTTGGGCACATCCATCAGGCTGACCGCCTGTTTCGGCTCAAAAAAGAAGATCAGCAGGGCGGTCACCAGCGCGCCGACGGAAAACGTCAGAAACGCGCTTTTAAATACCCCCACGCTGCTGCCTAATTGCCCGTTAATAGCAGCCTGAATGCTCAGCGTTGCGCCGCCAATCACCGCCAGAATAATCATAATCACTGTCATAACGTTACCCCTGCGCCACGAGAATGAGCGCGGCGATGATAAATCCCAGCGCAATAATGCGTTTTGTATCGATCCTGCGGTGCGGCGTACCCAGCAGGCCATAGTGGTCGATAATCAGGCTTTTAAAAACCTGGCCTGCCAGAATGCCGATCATCGTCATGGCAATGCCGATCGCAGGCGTGGCAATGGTGAGAATGATGACGTAAACCGGGCCGAGCACGCCACCCAACAGGTGCCATGAAGGCTGCGCAAAAAATGAGGGACTGTTGCGGGGGCTGAAAAACAGCATCAGCAGAAACGTCAGCCCCGTTCCCACGCTGAATATGCTGAACGCCGCCCACAGGTCGCCCACCTCTGCGCCCAGCGGCCCCAGCAGCCCGGCTTCCACGGACAGCCCCATGCCGCCGGCAATCACCAGTAAAATTAAAATAATGTGCATAACGCTTTTTCTCCTTTTTCCAGGCGGAGAAGATTACGTCTGAACATCATTGAGAAAAATGCCATAATGCAGGAAACACCTTTGCAGGAAATGCATTAATGATGGATGCCGGACATATCAGCATTCGCGCGCTGCTGATCTTCATCGACGTTTATGAAACGCAGAATTTTTCCGTGGTGGCGAGGCGGGAAGGGATTTCTGCGTCGCAGGTCTCACGCGTGATCCACCAGCTTGAGGACGCCCTCGGGCAACAGCTTTTCTACCGCAACACGCGGGCGATTATGCCCACAGAGAGCGGGCATCTTTTTGTGCGCTATGCCCGTGCGATGGCCGGGAATATGGAGGACGCGCGACGCGAGCTGGATGAACGCGCCCGCGAGCCGTCGGGCACGCTGCGTATCAATGGCCCGGTCTTTTTCGGACAAAGGCACATCGCGCCGGGCCTGCCGGGGCTTCTGGCGCGTTACCCTCGTCTCTCCATTGAACTGACCCTCACCGACGATTTTATCGATCCGCACCGTGACGCCGCGGACGTTATCTTCCGCATCGGCGCGCTGACGGACTCCTCGTTTCACGCCCGGGTGTTCGGGCAGCAGTTCTACCATCTGGCGGCCTCGCCGGACTATCTGCAAAAACATGGCGCGCCCGAGGGGCCGGACGATCTCAGCCGTCACCACTGTCTGGTTTACCGCGGCTCGTCCGGGCCTAACCGCTGGCTGATCCGGCAGCCGGGCGAGGCGTGGGTTCACTATCCCATTGTACCTCTGATGACTTCCAATAACGCGGAAACGCTCCTGATTGCGGCGCTGGGCGGCATGGGCGTTGTGCTTTTCCCGGACTGGATGGTGAGCGAACGGCTCAAAAGCGGTGAGCTGGTGGCACTGCTGCCGGAAATGGAGTGTTCAATTAATACGGAGCCACTGACAATTGCGGCGATTTACCCGAACGCGCGTCATCCGCCCCTGAACGTCAGGGCGGTGATTGATTACTATATTGAGCGATTCGGTACGCCACTGTACTGGCAAACCTGAAGGTTAGCGGGCAAGCTCGCGACGGATAATGTCAGCCCCGGCGCTTAACGCCTTCAGCTTACCGTTGGCGACCTGGCGGGAAAGGGGGGCCATACCGCAGTTGGTGGACGGATAGAGCTTGTCTGCATCAACAAACTGCAACGCCTTGCGCAGCGTATCGGCCACCTCTTCCGGCGTTTCGATGGTCTGGGTGGCGACGTCAATTGCCCCGACCATCACTTTTTTACCGCGGATAAGCTCCAGCAGATCCATCGGCACGCGCGAGTTGTGGCACTCCAGCGAGATGATATCGATCTTCGAGGTCTGTAACTTTGGAAATGCCTCTTCATACTGGCGCCACTCGGAGCCGAGCGTCTTTTTCCAGTCCGTATTGGCTTTGATGCCGTACCCGTAACAGATATGTACCGCGGTTTCGCATTTCAGCCCTTCAATGGCGCGCTCCAGTGCGGCGATACCCCAGTCATTCACCTCGTCGAAAAAGACGTTAAAGGCAGGTTCGTCGAACTGAATAATGTCGACGCCGGCCGCTTCCAGCTCGCGGGCCTCCTGATTGAGAATTTTAGCGAACTCCCAGGCCAGCTTTTCGCGGCTTTTATAGTGGGCATCGTATAGCGTGTCGATCATGGTCATCGGGCCGGGCAGCGCCCACTTGATCGGCTTGTCAGTCAGCTGGCGCAGGTATTTAGCGTCGTCAACAAACACCGGCTTCTGGCGCGCCACCGCGTCTACCACGGTCGGTACGCTCGCATCGTAACGGTTACGGATGCGTACCGTCTGACGGTTCTCAAAATCCACGCCGCTGAGATGTTCAATAAAGGTGGTGACAAAATGCTGGCGGGTTTGTTCCCCGTCGCTGACGATATCAATCCCGGCGCGAATCTGTTCATCCAGAGACAAACGCAGCGCATCCTGTTTCCCTGCCAGTAATTCCTCGTCCTGGAGTTTCCACGGCGACCAGAGCGTTTCCGGCTGTGCAAGCCAGGTGGGTTTCGGCAGGCTGCCAGCCGTTGATGTCGGGAGCAATGTTTTCATAAAAGAACCTTTTATCCGTATTAAATTAAAGCGTGAAGTGTTGAGACCACTGCTCAAGAAGGGTTTTATAGGGTTTGATAAACCGCTCTTCGGTATATTTACCCTGTTCAATGGCCAGCCGGCTGCGCTCTTCACGGTCATAGACGATTTTGGTTAATGAGTGATCCTGCTGATTCAGGTCGGGCTGATAGCACTGTCCCGCAGCGGAATTGGCATTGTAAATTTCTGGTCGATAGATCTTCTGGAACGTCTCCATGGTGCTGATGGTGCCGATCAGTTCCAGATTGGTGTAATCACGCAGTAAATCGCCGGTGAAGAAGAAGGCGAATGGCGCGACGCTGTTTTCCGGCATGAAATAGCGAACCTTCAGGCCCATCTTCGCGAAGTACTGTTCCGTTAGCGACTCGCCGTCCGGCTGGTACTCATAGCCCAGCACCGGGTGGTGGTTACCGGTACGACGATAGGTGTCTTTGCTGGAGACGCTCAGGCAGATCACCGGCGCTTTTTTGAAGTTCGCCTGATATTCCGCAGAATGAACGAAGCTTTTAAAGATATTGCCGTGCAGCTCGCCAAAATTCTCGGGGAGAGAGAAACGGGCCCGGTCTTTATTATGCTCGAGCAGCAGGACGCTGAAATCATAGTCACGAACATACGATGAGAAGTTATTTCCGACGATGCCTTCGATGCGCTCGTGGGTTTTTTTATCCACGATCGTCGTTTGCAGAATTTCGATGGCCGGGAAAGTAAAATCGCCGCCGATATTCATATCGACTGAAATAATCTCCAGCTCGACGGCATAGCGGTCAGCTTTCGGGTTATCCCAGCTCGCCAGCGCGTTAAAGCGGTTGTTGATCATCACCAGCGTATTGCGCAGGTTCTCCTGACGCTTCTCGCCACGCGCCAGGTTGGCGAAGTTGGTGGTGGTACGCGTGTTTTCTGACGGGTTATAATTTTCATCAAAGCAACTGCGCTTAAGGGTAAATGTGAAAGCCTGACTCATTTGGTTATGCATCCTAAGTTCATGTTGCCGGAACGTTATCAATGCATAATTTATGCCTGAGCCACTGGCGCAGGGGAAGTGACTTAATTTCACTGCAACATGAGGGTTCTTCATGAACTGCGCGATTCAGGTATAATCCCCCGACATTTCCAACCGGTTTAAACGAACATGACAAAACTCACCCTACAAGAGCAGATGCTGAAAGCGGGCTTAGTCAGCAGTAAAAAGATGGCGAAGGTCCAGCGCACGGCGAAAAAATCCCGCGTCCAGGCTCGCGAGGCGAGAGAGGCTGTTGAAGAGAACAAGAAAGCCCAGCTGGAGCGTGATAAACAGCTGAGCGAACAGCAAAAACAGGCGGTGCTGGCAAAAGAGTTCAGGGCGCAGGTGAAGCAGCTGATTGAGATGAACCGCATCACCGTGGCGAAGGGCAACATTACCTTTAACTTTACCGACGGCAACCTTATCAAAAAAATCGAGGTCGATAAGCAGACGCAAACCCAGCTGATCAACGGCCGTCTGGCGATTGCCCGACTGGTGATTAACGCGAATGGCGACTGTGATTACGCGATTATCCCGGCGGTAGTGGCGGATAAAATTGCCCAGCGCGATGCGGACAGCATTGTGCTAAACAGCGCCCTGAGTCAGGAAGAGCAGGACGAAGACGATCCGTACGCAGACTTCAAAATCCCTGACGATTTAATGTGGTAATCCCCGCTCAGAACGGCGCGGCGTGACGGGCGTTCATCGTCTCGCCGCTCAGCGGATGAATAAAATTCAGAGCGCTTGCATGCAGCATCAGCCGGGGCGTTTCTTCCGCCCCCGGCCATTCCAGACCACCATACAGATCGCACCCCAGAATAGGGTGGCCTAACTGCTGGCAGTGAATGCGCAGCTGGTGGGTGCGCCCGGTCTCCGGGGTAAGCTCAACCCGCGTCAGCGGCATTGTCGTATCCTGGTAAATACGTTCCACCACCCGATAGCGGGAGCGAGCGGGCTTACCGGTGCGGGCACAGATCGTCATCAGCGGAAACAGCGCCGGATCTTTGGCAATCGGCGCATCCACGGTCCCTTCGTCCTGTTCCACATGTCCGCACAGCAGGGCGGTGTAAACCTTGTTCACGGCGCGCTGACTGAACTGGTGGCAAAGCGCGGCGTTGATCGCTTTGTTACGCGCAATGACCATCAGACCCGAAGTGCCAAAATCAAGACGATGCACCAGCGTGCAGCCGGGAAAAGTTTGAACAAGACGGTGGTGGACGGAATCGAGGTTTTGCGGATTTTTCCCCGACAGGCTGAGCAGACCGGAAGGTTTATTGATCAGCAGCAGATGCTCGTCCTGCCAGAGGATCTCAATGTTGTCGTGACAGGGTGGTGCAATAAACGTATCGATAATGACAGACATCAGGCCGCCGGGCTGGAGAGTGGGTGCGGATGATAACGAAATACGGGGGAAAAGAAAAACCCTCCCACCGGGCGGTGAGAGGGGGAAAACTTAGGCAGCGACCAGGCTGTCGATAGCGGCTTTCGCGTCGGTCTGCGCTTTGGTGGCCACTTCCGGGCCGTAAGCGATACCTTCAGCGAACACGAAGTTCACGTCGGTAATGCCGATGAAGCCCAGGAACAGCGTCAGGTACGGTGCGACCAGGTCGGTAGGGGTATCTTTGTGAATACCGCCGCGGCTGGTCAGTACAACCGCACGCTTGCCTTTCACCAGACCTTCCGGGCCGTTCTCGGTGTAACGGAAGGTTACGCCAGCGCGCGCCACCAGGTCGAAGTAGTTCTTCAGCTGGGTAGGAATGTTGAAGTTGTACATTGGGGCGTTGATCACGATAACGTCGTGCGCCTGCAACTCAGCAATCAGCTCGTCGGAGAGCGCCAGGGCTTCCTGCTGACGCGGGGTAAGAGGCGCATCGCTCGGACGCAGCGCGCCAACCAGCTCGCCGTCCAGCACAGGAATTGGGTTTGCCGCCAGGTCACGCACGGTGATTTCATCCGCGCTGTGCTGTTCACGCCACTGTTCAACGAAATAGTCAGACAGCTGACCAGACTGTGAATACCCTGCCAGAATACTGGATTTCAACACTAATACTTTGCTCATGGGAAATTCCTGTTTTGTATTTGATTGAGGGGGTTGCCCCGTTGCTTGTTGACACTTTATTCACAATCCTGCCACAGGGATAGCGCAATATATCGAAGCCTATGTTCGAATTTTTTGAATAAGGCGCGAAAAGCGCTGATGTGGTACTCTATACCAATCATTAAAAAGAGATTTTATCCGGCAGTGCACTGCCCGTTAACGCTATGACAGAACACCAAAAATTGACCTTCCCGATGCTGATGCAAAAGCTTGATTCGCTGATGCTGCGCGATAAACAGCGGTTTGCGCGCCGTCTGCACGGCGTTAAGAAGGTTAAAAATCCTGATGCACAACAGGCCATTTACCAGGAGATGGCCAACGAGATTGAACAGGCGGCAGGGAAAGTTGTGCTGCGTGAAGCCGCACGTCCGGAGATTACCTATCCGGAAAATCTGCCCGTCAGCCAGAAGAAACAGGACATTCTTGAGGCCGTACGCGACCACCAGGTGGTGATCGTCGCGGGGGAAACCGGTTCAGGTAAAACCACTCAGCTGCCGAAAATCTGCATGGAGCTGGGCCGCGGGGTGAAAGGGCTGATCGGTCACACCCAGCCGCGTCGTCTGGCGGCGCGCACCGTGGCGAACCGTATTGCGGAAGAGCTGCAAACGGAGCCGGGCGGCTGCATCGGCTACAAGGTGCGATTCAGCGACCACGTCAGCGATAACACCATGGTTAAGCTGATGACCGACGGTATCCTGCTGGCGGAAATCCAGCAGGATCGTCTGCTGATGCAGTACGACACCATCATCATCGATGAAGCGCACGAGCGCAGCCTGAACATCGACTTCCTGCTCGGCTACCTGAAAGAGCTGCTGCCCCGGCGTCCGGATCTGAAAATCATCATCACCTCCGCGACCATCGACCCGGAGCGCTTCTCAAAACATTTCAACAATGCGCCGATTATTGAGGTGTCAGGACGCACGTATCCGGTGGAAGTGCGCTATCGCCCGATTGTGGAAGAGGCGGACGATACCGAGCGCGACCAGCTTCAGGCCATCTTTGATGCCGTCGACGAGCTGGGCAACGAGAGTTCTGGCGACATTCTGATCTTCATGAGCGGCGAGCGCGAGATCCGCGATACCGCCGATGCGCTCAGCAAGCGCGATCTGCGCCATACTGAGATCCTGCCGCTGTACGCGCGCCTGTCGAACAGCGAGCAGAACCGCGTGTTCCAGCCGCACAGCGGGCGCCGCATCGTGCTGGCGACCAACGTGGCCGAAACTTCGCTGACCGTACCGGGCATTAAATACGTGATCGACCCGGGTACGGCGCGCATCAGCCGCTACAGCTACCGCACCAAAGTTCAGCGCCTGCCGATTGAGCCGGTTTCGCAGGCGTCGGCTAATCAGCGTAAGGGCCGCTGCGGCCGCGTGTCGGAAGGGATCTGTATTCGTCTCTATTCGGAAGACGATTTCCTGTCGCGCCCGGAGTTTACCGATCCGGAGATCCTGCGGACCAACCTGGCATCCGTTATCCTGCAAATGACCGCGCTGGGGCTGGGCGATATCGCCGCCTTCCCGTTTGTGGAAGCGCCGGATAAGCGCAATATTCAGGACGGGGTGCGGCTGCTGGAAGAGCTGGGGGCCATCACCACCGACGAACAGGCGACGGCCTACAAGCTAACGCCATTGGGCCGCCAGCTTAGCCAGTTGCCGGTCGACCCGCGTCTGGCGCGCATGGTGCTGGAGGCGCAAAAACACGGCTGCGTGCGCGAGGCGATGATCATTACCTCGGCGCTCTCCATTCAGGATCCGCGCGAGCGTCCGATGGACAAGCAGCAGGCGTCGGACGAAAAACACCGTCGCTTCCACGATAAAGAGTCCGATTTCCTCGCCTTTGTGAACCTGTGGAACTACCTTGGCGAGCAGCAAAAAGCGCTCTCCTCGAACCAGTTCCGCCGTCAGTGCCGGGTGGATTTCCTCAATTATCTGCGCGTACGCGAGTGGCAGGATATCTACACCCAGCTGCGCCAGGTGGTGAAAGAGCTGGGTATACCGGTGAACAGTGAACCGGCGGAGTACCGCGAAATCCATATCGCCCTGTTGACCGGCCTGCTGTCTCATATCGGGATGAAGGATGCGGATAAGCAGGAATATACCGGCGCACGCAACGCGCGTTTCTCCATCTTCCCGGGCTCCGGTTTGTTTAAGAAGCCGCCGAAGTGGACCATGGTCGCCGAGCTGGTGGAAACCAGCCGTCTGTGGGGGCGTATCGCCGCGCGTATCGATCCGGAGTGGGTTGAGCCTGTGGCGCAGCACCTGCTGAAACGCTCATACAGCGAGCCGCACTGGGAGCGTGGGCAGGGCGCGGTGATGGCGACGGAAAAAGTCACCGTCTACGGCCTGCCGGTGGTGGCCGCGCGTAAGGTTAACTACAGCCAGATCGATCCGGCGTTGAGTCGCGAGCTGTTTATCCGCCACGCGCTGGTGGAAGGCGACTGGCAGACGCGTCATGCGTTCTTCCGCGAAAACCTGAAGCTGCGCACCGAGGTGGAAGAGCTTGAGCACAAGTCCCGCCGTCGCGACATTCTGGTGGACGACGAGACGCTGTTTGAGTTTTACGATCAGCGCATCAGTCACGATGTGATCTCGGCGCGCCATTTCGACAGCTGGTGGAAGAAAGCCAGCAAAGAGGCCCCGGACCTGCTCAACTTCGAAAAGAGCATGCTGATCAAAGAGGGCGCGGAGTCGGTCAGCAAGCTCGATTATCCGAACTTCTGGCATAAGGGCAACCTCAAGCTGCGTCTGACCTATCAGTTTGAGCCGGGCGCGGATGCCGATGGTGTGACGGTGCACATTCCGCTGCCGCTGTTAAACCAGGTGGAAGAGAGCGGGTTTGAGTGGCAAATCCCCGGCCTGCGCCGCGAGCTGGTCATTGCATTAATCAAATCCCTGCCTAAACCGGTGCGGCGTAATTTTGTGCCAGCGCCGAACTACGCCGAAGCGTTTTTAGGCCGCGTCACGCCGCTCGAGCTGCCGCTGCTGGACGCGCTGGAGCGTGAGTTCCGCCGTATGACCGGGACCACCATCGACCGCGACGACTGGAACTGGGATCAGGTGCCCGATCACCTGAAAATCACATTCCGCGTGGTGGACGATAAAAACAAAAAGCTGCTCGAAGGCCGTTCTCTGACGGAGCTGAAAGAGGCGCTGAAAGGTAAAGTCCAGGAGACGCTCTCTGCGGTGGCCGATGACGGCATTGAGCAGAGCGGGCTGCACATCTGGAGCTTTGGTCAGCTTCCGGAAAGCTACGAGCAGAAGCGCGGGAACTATAAGGTCAAAGCCTGGCCCGCGCTGGTGGATGAGCGCGACAGCGTGGCGATTAAGCTCTTTGACAATCCGCAGGAGCAACAGCAGATGATGTGGCGCGGGCTGCGTCGACTGCTTCTGCTTAACATCCCGTCGCCGATTAAGTATCTGCACGAGAAGCTGCCGAACAAAGCCAAGCTGGGGCTCTACTTTAACCCGTACGGTAAGGTGCTGGACCTGATCGACGACTGCATCTCCTGCGGTGTGGATAAGCTGATCCACGAGGCCGGCGGTCCGGTCTGGACGGAAGAGGGCTTTGCTCAGCTTCATGAAAAGGTGCGCGCGGAGCTGAACGACACCGTGGTCGAGATTGCCAAACAGGTCGAGCAGATCCTTACCGCCGTGTTCAATATCAACAAGCGCCTGAAGGGGCGGGTGGATATGACCATGGCCCTGGGGCTGTCGGACGTCAAGGCGCAGATGGCGGGGCTGGTGTATCGCGGCTTTGTCACCGGCAATGGCTTTAAGCGTCTGGGCGATACGCTGCGTTATTTGCAGGCGATAGAGAAGCGTCTGGAGAAAATGGCGGTCGATCCGCATCGCGATCGTGCGCAGATGCTGAAAGTCGAAAACGTGCAGCAGGCGTGGCAGCAGTGGCTCAACAAACTGCCGCCGGCGCGTCGCGATGACGACGACGTGCGGGAGATCCGCTGGATGATCGAGGAGCTGCGCGTCGGCTTCTTCGCTCAGCAGCTGGGAACGCCGTATCCCATTTCGGATAAGCGTATCTTGCAGGCGATGGAGCAGATTTCCGGCTAAAACCGTTGCCCGGTGGCGCTGCGCTTACCGGGCCTACGGGAGAATATGTAGAGCATGTAGGCCGGGTAAGGCGTAGCCGCCACCCGGCTTTTTATCATTTCTCCGGGTATAACCCTTGCCCGGTGGCGCTGCGCTTACCGGGCCTACGAGAGAATATGTAGAACATGTAGGCCGGGTAAGGCGTAGCCGCCACCCGGCTTTTTATCGTTTCTCCGGGTATAATCCTTGCCCGGTGGCGCTGCGCTTACCGGGCCTACAGGAGAATATGTAGAGCATGTAGGCCGGGTAAGGCGTAGCCGCCACCCGGCTTTTTATCATTTCTCCGGGTATAACCCTTGCCCGGTGGCGCTGCGCTTACCGGGCCTACGGGAGAATATGTAGAGCATGTAGGCCGGGTAAGGCGTAGCCGCCACCCGGCTTTTTATCGTTTCTCCGGGTATAACCCTTGCCCGGTGGCGCTGCGCTTACCGGGCCTACGGGAGAGCATGTAGAGCACGTAGGCCGGGTAAGGCGTAGCCGCCACCCGGCATGTTTTCACGCACTGCTCCAACCGCCGCCCAGCGCTTTATACAAATCAATTTGCGCCAGCAGCAGGTTGTTTTTCACCTGTACCACGCTGGTCTGCACCGAGAACAGCGTGCGCTGCGCATCGAGCTCATCCAGATAAGAAGAGTATCCGTTGCGGTAGCGGTTTTGCGCAATCCTCAGCGTCTCCTGCGCGACCGTCTGCTGTGCCAGCAGCTCGGTAAGCTGTTCCTGATAGCGGGTGATGGCATCAAGGCTGTCATTCACCTCAGCAAACGCGTTACGCACGGTTTTTTCGTAGCTATACAGCGCCTGATTCCGCTGGGACTGAGAGATATCTACCTGCGCATTCAGCGCCTGACGGTTCAGCAGCGGCGCAAGAATACTGCCGCCCACGCTCCAGAGCTGTAGCGGGTTATCCAGCAATCCCGACAGCGTGCGATCCTGCACCGATCCCGTGGCCGTGAGGTTGATCGACGGCAGCAGGCTGGCGCGCGATGCCGCCAGCGTCGCGTCCGCCGCAATCAGCTGACGTTCAGCCTGGACGATATCCGGGCGCCGGTTCAGTAGCGTCGACGGCAGTTGGGAGGGCAGTTTCAGCGGCGTCAGGGCATCAAAGCTTTCACCGCGCGCAACGTCACCCGGGTTGCTGCCCAGCAGCAGGCTAAGCGCATTTTCCTGCTGCGCAATCTGGTGCTGAAGCAGTGGAACCTGGGCGCGGGTGGCGCGCAGCTCAGAATCCGATTGCATCAGCTCAAGGCGAGAGCTGTATCCCGTCTCGAACTGTCGCTTGGCGAGGTTGAACGCCTCTTCACGCGACTTCAGCGTGGACCGGGTAACGCGCAGCTGTTCGTCCAGCGACAGCAGGGTGACGTACCCGGAGGCCACCGAGGATGCGACGGTCAGATCAGCCGCCGCAGCCGCCGCCTTTTGTGCCTCCAGCGACGCTTCAGCGGCACGGGAGGTGCTGCGGTTTACGCCCCAGATATCCACGTCGTAGCTGGCGGTCAGGCTGCCTTTGTACAACGTACCGTATACCGGAAGCCCCGTGGCGGCGGACTGCGAGCGCGCGCGCGTCCCGGTCACGCCCGCGTCAAGCGACGGGAACAGGGTGCCGTCAGCGGCGTACACCCGGGCCTGGTACTCGTTAATCCGCTCGCGGGCAATCAGCACGTCGCTGTTATTCTTCAGCGCCTGATCCACATAGCGATTCAGATTGCTGTCGTGAAAATTTCGCCACCAGAGCTGCTCTGTCGGGCTGGCTGGCCCCGACGTCGCGCGCCACTGGGCCGGTATGTGCAGGGACGATTTGGCGGGCTCAACGTCTACCGACTGGCATCCCGCCAGGATAGTCATTATCAGCAGGCCGGCTATCGGGCGAAGCGTCATTGTTTCGCCTCCCGCGTGTCGATGGTCACCTGCACCGACATGCCAGGACGCAGCAGCCGGTACGCCTCCGGCTCACCGAGTACCTCAATGCGTACCGGGATGCGCTGGGCGATTTTAACAAAGTTGCCCGTGGCGTTGTCCGGGGTGATAGCGCTGAACTCGACCCCTGTGGCCGGGGATATGCTCTCTACGCGGCCCTGATAGGCTTTATCGTTTAAGGCATCGACGGTGAATTTCACCGGCTGGCCGACGCGTAAATTCGCCAGCTGCGTCTCTTTGATATTGGCGATCACCCAATGCTGCGGCGGGACCAGCGTGGTAAGGTGCGTCCCGGCGGTGACGTACGCCCCCAGACGCACTGCAATCTGCCCAAGCTGACCGTCACGCGGCGCGACAATGCGGGTGTTTTGCAGATCGATCTGCGCCAGCTCCAGCGCGGCTTTCGCATTCTCAACGTCCGCTTCCAGCGAACCGCGATTGACGATGACCGTTTGTAGATCCTGACGCGACATCTCAAGCGTTGCTTTCGCCTGGTCGATATCGGCGCTCCCCTGGGCGGCACTGGCCAGCGCCGAATCGCGCTCGCGAATGGAGAGGGAGCCGTCCGCGGTCAGCTCTTTCACGCGTTTCAAATCCGCCTGGGTTTTCAGACTTTGGGCACGGGCGTTTTTCAGCGCCGCCTCGTTTTTGGCAATCACCGCTTCCGCGCTTTTGCGCTGTTGCAGGTTGTTATTCAGAGCTGCAATTTTCATTGCCAGCTGCGCCTCGGCCTGATGGACGCGCTGGCGATAGATGCGGTCATCTATCTGCAACAGCAGCTCGCCTTTTTTAACCTGCGCGAAATCCTGAACATGGACCTCGGTAATGTAGCCGTTTACCTGCGGACTGATGAACGTGGTCTGGCCGCGCACGTAGGCGTTATCGGTAAACTGGGCATGACGCGTAAACGGGGGCAGCTGCCAGGCATAAAGGATCACCAGTACCCCGACAATGCCGATAGCCGCGGCGGTGAAGATGGAAACGACGCGCACATTTTTGCGGGTGTTGGCCTGCTCTTTGGCGGCATCCTGCTGACTCATAACTTCTCCTGATAAATAGTCATTAGTTGTTGCCAGTGGCGTTCTTAAGGGCCATACGGGCGGTGATGCGCAGGCGTAGCAAGCGCCATAAAATCCAGACCAGCGTGGCAGTGGCAATGCTCGCCGTCAGGAGATAAGTATCGTTGTAAGCCAGGATGTTTGCCTCAAGCGCCGTCACCGTCTGGAGCTGGGTAATGGCCTGAGTTCCCAGCAGGGAACTGTCGCCAATCAGGCTTTTGTACATCTGGGTGTAAAGCTGAATCCGTTCGTTCACCAGCGGGTTAAGGGTGGTGAGCTGGTCAGCCAGCAGGCTGGAATGGTACTTCTCGCGCCAGGTCTGGAAGGTGCCGAGGATCGCGGACCCCAGCAGCCCCCCAAGGTTCTGACTCATGCCAAACATCACGGAAAAGCTGACCAGATTGCGCGGATCGGCGATCACCCCGCCAATAGCGGCCAGCATCGCAGGCGCGAGGAAGAACGCGCTGCCGAAGCCCAGCAGGAACTGGCTGAAAATAAGCTGATCCGGCCGGGTCAGGTTGTTGGACTGGCTGTCCAGCAGCGAGGCAACGATCATCAGCGCCAGCGAGGTGATAATCGGCCAGGCCAGTTTAGTGGGCTTAATCGTCAGACAGCTGGTGACGATACCGCAGACGATCCCGGCGAAAATAGCCCACGCCAGATGGGTCATCTGTTCATTCTGTAAGCCTACATATTGCAGCCAGCCGATGACGCCCGTGTTCTGCTCCGCCAGTACGATGCGGATCAGCAGCATAATCAGCCCCAGGCGGACGATGCTGCCGCTGGAGAGCCAACGGGTATTAAGCAGCGGGTTGTTGCGGTTATGTTCAAACACGATCGCGGAGACAATCAGCACCAGCGAGAGAGCCAGCGCCCAGCCGATCCACGGCGCTTCAAACCACCAGTCCAGACGCCCTAACGACAGAACCGCGCACAGCAGCGCCATGCCGGGCGCAAGCAAAAAGAAGGTGATGAAATCTTTCTTCTCGAAGACCTTGCGTCGATCGCCCGGCGGCAGCTTGAGCGCCATCACGCAGGCCAGGGAGATCAGGGCCAGACCCAGCTCGAAGAAGTACAGCCCGCGCCACTCATCAAGCTGTAACAGCTCGGTGGAGAACAGCCGCGCCAGCGGGATCGCCAGCGACGACCCGGTTATGCCGATGGTCAGCGCCTTCAGTCGGTGCTTCGCGGGCCAGGCCTGGATCTGGTAATAAATGCCGAGCGAGCTGAGCGCGGCGGCGACCATCCCGTGTGCCGCCCGTACCATCAGCGCCGAGCTGAGATCGTTCACAAACAGGTGGAAAAAGGTGACCAGCACATACAGCACCAGGAAGCCTTCCGTAAAGGCGCGCAAACCGTACTGCTGGCGAAATTTTACCAGCAGCAGGTTGATGGAGACGTTGGTCATGACATAGACGGCGGGGAGCCAGGCGATTTCAGTCGACCAGGCGCCAAAGGTGCCTTGCAGATTTTGCAGATTGGCGGTGACGACCGCGTTACCCAGCGCCCCGGTCAGACACACCAGCAGGCCGACCACGCCATAGGCGATTCGTTTCGACGTTGGATGTTCCGGGGTGGAAGGGGAACCCAGCAGGGCGGGTTTCTCGTGTGGCTGCCACTCGCGAGGAGCATAAGGGTCGCGTTGGGGCAGGCGCATAACGGGGTTTACCTTTCAAAAAGTTGAATTGTGAGCGGGCTAATGATTCTAAGGCTGACGCAAATCATAATTCAAGTGAATACGATTTTCTCATGTTAATCAAATGTGAGTGCTTTTTGAGCACATCCCGGCCCGTTTTTTCAGCATTCATGCCATAGCATGACGCGAAGAAAGGGGGATAATCGAAGGCTCTGTATGCTGTAAGGAGGTAACGATGACAATGGCACTTTTCCCCTGTCTACCTGGCACAACCCTCGACGCCGTGAATACCGTTGGGGCGTGGCTTGCTCAGGACGACTATCAGGACAACCAGCCCGTTGATCTGGTGATTCTGGCGGGTAATGCGGTGATCCCCGCGATTGATGCTGCCTGTAAAATCGCGGCTGAACAGGGTGTTCCTCTGATCATCAGCGGCGGGATCGGTCACTCGACGACCTTCCTCTACGCCGCGATTGCGAAACACCCCCGCTATAACAGGATACCCACCACCGGACGTGCTGAGGCGGCTATTCTGGCCGACATCGCCCGTGAGTTCTGGAACATTCCGGCCGAGCATCTTCACGTTGAGGATCAGTCGACCAACTGTGGCGAAAACGCCCGCTTCAGCCGGGCGTTGATGAAACAATCCGGACTGAACGCCACCCGGGTGCTGGTGGTGCAGGACCCGACAATGCAGCGTCGCACAATGGCTACGTTTGCCCGCGTTTGCCGCGACGAGGCCGCATCGCCCGCATGGGTGAGTCATCCCGGCCTGACGCCCGTGCTGCAAAACAGCGACGACGGTCTGGTGTTTAGCGGCCCGGTCGAGGGGTTATGGCCGGTAGAGCGCTACTTGTCGCTGGTGCTGGGTGAATTTCCGCGACTCAGGGATGACATCAACGGCTACGGTCCGGCGGGACGTGATTTCATTGCCCATGTCGATATCCCTGCCGACGTGGACGCCGCGTGGCAGATCTTGCGAAACGACGTCATTCTCACCGACGCGCTGGTGAGCCGTTCTCTGCTGTAATGCTCTGCCCGTTTGCGCCATCTTTTACGCAAACGGGCATCCTGTGTTGCCGATTTGTGATTTTGGAAACGGGCTGACCCGTTTCTTTTATGAGATATCTCACAAAAACAGACTCATAGAGTAGGCAATTGCCCCGGTAATTATAGTTTTTAACATTAAGTTTACTTGTTAAAAACAGTGTGATTACAGGAGCAGGTTATGACAGTACCCGTACAACATCCTATGTATATTGATGGACAGTTTGTTGCCTGGCAGGGTGATGCATGGATTGACGTGATCAATCCGGCCACCGAAGAGGTCATTTCCCGTATCCCCGACGGCAGCGCCGAGGACGCCCGCAAGGCCATTGACGCGGCAGATCGCGCGCAGGCTGGCTGGGAGGCGCTGCCTGCTATTGAACGCGCCAGCTGGCTACGCAAAATTTCCGCCGGGATCCGCGAGCGCGTCAGTGAAATCAGCGCGCTGATTGTGGCCGAAGGCGGCAAGATCCAGCAGCTGGCGGAAGTGGAAGTGAACTTTACCGCTGACTATATCGACTATATGGCCGAGTGGGCGCGCCGCTATGAAGGGGAAATCATTCAGAGTGACCGTCCGGGCGAAAATATTCTGGTGTTTAAGCGTGCCCTGGGCGTCACCACCGGCATTCTGCCGTGGAACTTCCCCTTCTTCCTGATTGCCCGTAAGCTCGCTCCCGCGCTGCTCACCGGTAACACCATCGTTATCAAGCCGAGCGAATTTACCCCAAACAACGCCATTGCGTTTGCCAAAATCGTCGATGAGATTGGCCTGCCGAAAGGCGTCTTTAACCTTGTGCTGGGCCGGGGTGAAACCGTCGGACAGGAGCTGGCCGGGAACCCGAAAGTGGCGATGGTCAGCATGACCGGCAGCGTCGGGGCAGGCGAGAAGATCATGGCTGCGGCGGCGAAAAACATCACCAAAGTGGGGCTGGAGCTGGGCGGTAAAGCCCCGGCCATCGTGATGGACGATGCCGACCTCGAGCTGGCCGTGAAGTCCATTGTGGATTCACGCGTCATCAATACCGGGCAGGTGTGTAACTGTGCGGAACGTGTCTATGTCCAGAAGGGGATCTACGACCGCTTTGTTAATCGTCTGGGCGAGGCAATGAAAGCCGTCCAGTTTGGCAATCCGGCTGAGCGAACGGATATTGCCATGGGGCCGCTGATCAACGCCGCCGCGCTGGAGCGCGTGGAGCAGAAGGTGGCGCGCGCGGTGCAGGAGGGGGCTAAAGTGGTCCTTGGCGGTAAAGCGGCAGAAGGCAAAGGGTATTTTTATCCCCCAACGCTGCTGCTGGACGTACGTCAGGATATGGCCATCATGCACGAAGAGACCTTTGGCCCGGTGCTGCCAGTGGTGGCATTCGACACCCTGGAAGAGGCGCTGAACATGGCCAACGACAGCGACTACGGTTTAACCTCGTCTGTTTATACGCAGGACCTGAACGTCGCGATGAAAGCCATTAAGGGGCTTAAGTTCGGCGAGACCTACATTAACCGTGAAAACTTTGAAGCGATGCAGGGCTTCCATGCAGGCTGGCGTAAATCCGGTATCGGCGGGGCGGATGGCAAACACGGTCTGAATGAGTATTTGCAGACGCAGGTGGTCTATTTGCAGTCGTAATCAGGAGCCCCCTCCATGCGAGGGGGTTCACATTTTCAGGAAAGGTGGTTATGTTGGCGCGATAATGATTCTTTATCGGGAAACAACATGCGCACAAAATATACGGGTCTGCAAATCAGCATTCACTGGCTGGTTTTTCTGTTAGTCATTATGGCCTATTGCGCCATGGAGTTCAGAGGGTGGTTCCCAAGAACCGATCGTCCGCTTATTAATATGATCCACGTTTCCTGCGGGATCAGCATCCTGGTGCTGATGGTGGCGCGCCTGCTTATCCGCCTCAAATTCCCGGCTCCGCCTATTCAACCGAAACCAAAAGCGATGATCACCGGGCTGTCCCATCTCGGGCATCTGGTAATCTACCTGCTGTTCATTGCGCTGCCGCTGATCGGTATGGTGATGATGTATAACCGGGGAAATGACTGGTTTGCGTTTGGCCTGACGATGCCGCATGCGGCGGAGGGGAATTTTGACCTGGTGGATACCCTAAAGGAGTGGCACGTAACGCTGGCGAATCTGGGGTATTTCGTGATTGGTTTGCACGCCTTTGCCGCGCTGATGCATCACTACTTCTGGAAGGACAACACGCTGCTGCGCATGATGCCGAAAAAGCGTCAGTAACCGATAATGCCCTGCTAACCCGCAGGGCATTTTTTTGCGGCTTATTGCAGTTGCGCGCGCTCCTGCGCCGTTAAGTCAAGTTCCAGAGTTGAACCCGTTTCCGAAGATTTTACCGCCGCTTCCAGCACCGCCATCACCGCCAGGGCTTCCACCGGATGGACCGGGTTGTCAATCTTGCCGTTCAGGGCATCGCGCACGTTTATATAGTACTGCCGCTGGTCGCCTTTTGGCGCAGGGATAGCGCTGGCTTCACCCTGGGCATTAAACAGCACCATAGCGTCGCTGTCTTCACCCCAGCTTTCGCTACCCGGAACGACGCCTGCCAGCAGCTGGGCTTCCTGCTGATCGATGTGCGCTTTCACCACGCTGGCCTTATCGCCGTGGACGGTAAAGCGGGCAACGCCACCCGCCACCAGCATGCTGCAATGGAGGACCACTTTGTGTTCCGGATAATTCAGCACCACGTGCGCCCAGTCGTTAATCTCCGCGCCGTCACGCAGGGTGGCGATGTTGCCCTGTACCGACTGCGGCAGACCAAAAAGCTGTAGCGTCTGGTCAATCATATGCGGGCCTAAGTCGAACCACAGGCCGCTGCCGGGCACGTTTTGCTCTCTCCAGCGCACGCGAACCTCCGGACGGAAACGATCGATATGCGACTCAAAATGTTTCACCTTACCGATACGGCCTTGCTCAATCACCTGCTTAATGCCGAGAAAATCGCTATCCCAGCGGCGGTTATGGAAGACCGAGAGCAGGCGCTGTTTTTCTTGCGCAAGCGCAATCAGATCTCGCGCTTCCTGCATATCCAGCGTAAACGGCTTATCCACTACCACATGCTTGCCGGCATTGAGCGCCAGGGTGGCCAGCGGCGCATGGGTCGCGTTAGGGGAGGCGATAACCACCAGGTCGATATCCGGGTGCTGAATGGCCTCTTCCGGCGTGGCGACAACGAGGACGTCCGGCAGGTCGCGTTTCACTTTCTCTTCATCCCGGGATGAGACCACCGCCAGCTTCAGGCCTTCGACGGACTGGATCAGCGGGGCATGGAACGTCTTACCTACAAAACCATACCCGATCAGCGCAATATTCATTGTCTTCACTTTATTCATGACCTTCTCCACGTTAATGCGCGCCAACGGTAACCTGCAAGGCGCTATGGTCCCCGAGCTCTGCCCAGGGACGATCTAAAAACAGTTGATGAATCTCGGATAACCCTGACACCAGATACGGTTCGCACTGGTTGAGTTTTAGATGGTCGGCGACTACCCAGTGCGCCTGGCTTGCGGCCAGCATGGCACGCTTCACTTCGGCATCCGCCTCCTGACTGGCGCTCAATCCGAGTTCGGCATGGATGGCGCATGCGCCAAGGATGGCAATATCCGCCCGGTAGCGAGAGAGCAGGGAAAGGGTGGCGCTTCCGGCAAACAGGCGTTGTTTCTGATCCCACTTTCCACCGAGCAGGATCAGGTCAATATCTTCCCGATCGCTAACCTGCTGGGCGATATCAAGAGAAGGGGTGATGATGGTCAGCGGCCCCTGAAGGAAAGAGGCAACGGCCAGCAGTGTGCTTCCGGCGTCCAGAAAAAGCGTCGAGCCCGCAGGCACGCATTGCGCAACCTGTTTACCCAGCCGCTGCTTAATTTCAGGGAGCAAGCTATTCCTGCTTACTCGGGTCATCGTCGAGAGATTCAGCGCGATGGCGCCGCCATGGTTTTTTTGTGCCAGTCCCTGTTTTTCCAGGTCGGTCAGATCGCGACGGATGGTGTCCGCCGAAACCTGCAATCGCTCTGCCAGCTCGGTAATGCTGGCCTGGCCTTGCTCAGTAATGATATCAAGCACATATTTCTGTCTGGCGGTTTTATGCATGGGGCAGTATCCTGCAAAATGTCGCAATAAATCGCAGTTTACAGCATTTTGCAGGAAAGGGAATCGCGACAGGTGCGGGATGTTATCCAAAAACAGTTTAATGAAGTGATTATTGATATCGCATTAATCAGTCATCAAAAACATGTATGTATCTTTTAGGTATGTTGTTATCGCTATGTTTTACTTGAAAATTTGGCTTAAGCTGCCGGATTATTGGCCCTAACCAGAATGTTTAACTAATTTGTAATTATAAATTAGTGCATATATCTATGAGTTTTTGTTTTTAAAGTAAAATAATTCAATTTTATTCGGTGTATTACTTAAGTTGACATTTCTTTGAAAATCTTTGTGTCTGATTCGGGGTGAAATTAACGCAAAAATGTACACCGGGGCATTTTAGAATTTTCTTTATATTACAGGGGGTTTATTTGTTTCATCTGAAAGGCCTTTTATAACGTTTTGTCCAGAAACCCCATCTTTTTTCTTATTTGTAACACCGCATTAACATTGCGGGTGTGGTTGCTCATATCACATTTTGTTATGCTGCGAATCAATAAATATTTAAGTAAATTCTTAAAAGAAAAAAAGAGATTGAACGGCTCTCATCTCAATTGAAATGGGCTTGGGGAACTATTACCCAAATTAATCGAGAAGAGGTGAGGATTTCTGAAGAATTATTTGTACCTCTTCCTGGGTATTTATTTGGCTATCACCTGGAGTCGGGGGATATTATGAAGATGAAATGCAATAACAGGTTGCTCAGATTATCTGTCTCCCTGACCTTAATTTCGCTGGTGGTGACTGCGGCTAATGCAAATAACGGCCAGACGGGGATATCTCCCGTTGCGGCAATGACGATGAAAGAAAGTATTCTTTTCGCTCTCGATCGCGACCCCTCGGTGAGCCAGCAGGCAGCGCAACTGGGGATCGGCCAGGCACAAATAGACGAAGCGCGCAGTGGCTGGATGCCACAAATAGCCCTGAACGGGAGTACGGGTCACAGCCAGACCACCGATTCAAGCGGCTCGTTGCGAAATTCCGCAGCCTGGGGCCTGAGCCTGACGCAGCTGGTGTACGATTTTGGCAAGACCAATAACAGCATCAGCCAGTCTTCAGCTCAGCGTGACAGCTATCGCTACCAGCTGATGAGCACGATGTCTGCCGTCGCGGAAAAAACGGCCCTCAGCTATGTGGAAGTAAAACGCTACAGCGATCTGTTGCAGGCGGCAAAAGAGAACGTGCAGGCGCTTAAAAACGTTGAGCAACTGGCAAAACTCCGCGCCGATGCTGGCGTAAGCTCCACCTCTGATGAGCTTCAGACCCGCACCCGTATCGCCGGGATGCAGGCGACGGTAGAGCAGTATAATGCGTCTCTGAACAGCGCCCGCGCGCGGCTGGCGGTATTAACTGGCATACAGGCTGAACGCTATTCACCGGTTCCGGGAGGTCTGGCCGTGGAGCCGGATTCTCTCAATCGAATTGATTATTCACTGATCCCAACGGTGATGGCCGCGCAGAACATGGAGCGTTCAGCCCAATACGGCGTAGAAACCGCCAGGTCTCAGCACTGGCCGACCTTAAGCCTGAAAGGGGGCCGCACCCGCTATGAGTCTGATAATCGCGCGTACTGGGATGATCAGATCCAGCTCAATATTGACGCACCGCTTTATCAGGGCGGCGCGGTCTCGGCGCGCGTCCGTCAGGCCGAGGGCGCAAGGGCAATGGCATCGTCCCAGGTCGATCAGGCCCGTTTTGATGTCCTGCAAAAAGCCTCCGTCGCACAGGCCGACTGGACCGGGGCGCGTGGACGAATGGAAGCCGGGAAGCGTCAGCTGGAAAATGCGTTGCGCGCCCGCGATGTCTACAAAAATGAATATACCCTGAGCAAGCGCAGCATTAACGATCTGCTCAGCGTGGAGCAGGATGTCTGGTCTGCCACCTCAGCGAAAATAATGGCTGAATACGATGGCTGGAGTGCGGCGATTAATTACGCCTCTGCGGTGGATAATCTCTTGCCGCTTATCGGAATAGAGAAAAACGCTGCCGCGAAATTACCTGATTTAAGTTAAAAAAAGGCGCGCCTTTCTGCGCGAAATAAGTCAGACAATAATGGGTGATTTTTCCCAAGGATAGCTACATCCCTCTGGTGGACATATCCACAGGAATACGCGCACCTGCAAGGAGAAGAATATGAGTACCGCAAAAGTTGTTGATGTCATCATTCGCAAAACGGCAGAGAAGACGAAATTAACCGGTGAAGGGAATCTCTCGGTCTCTATTTCATCGCCGAGCGTGATTGAAATTCAGGGTTCAGCTCAGGACGTGGTGCGTTATGTCCGCCAGGGGAATGACCTCCTCATTTATATGAAAGATGGCAGCGTGATCCGCTGCAATAATTATTTTGTCGAAGACACGGAAACCCATAATCATTCCGAACTGGTATTTAACGATAACCAGGAGCTGACGCATATTTCATTTGCCGATGCCGGGGAAGCATCAGGCGTTGCCGCCACCGAATTAACCGCCCAGGCTGCACCCATTAGCAGCATTGAACCTTTCCTGGAGCAGGGAAGCGTCTTAAGCGATGCGCCGTGGGGCTGGATTGCCGGTGCGGCGTTAGGGGGCGGTGCGATCGGCGCACTGCTGGCTCACGGCGGCGATGGCGAAACCAAAACCAAAGTTATTGATAATACAAAAGAAGTCGAAAGCGCCACGCCGACATTTTTGCTGACGGACAACGCGGGTGACAAGCAGGGCGTGCTGAGTGCAAAAGCGGTCACGGATGACAACACCCCCACCTTCAGCGGTACCGGGCAGCCGGGCGCGACCATTCAGGTTAAAGACGGCAGCGGCAGCACTATCGCCAGCACCATGGTCGCGAAGGACGGCACCTGGACGGTAACACTCCCGACCCAGGCCGACGGGGAGCATACCTGGTCTGTCGTACAGATCGACGGCAGTAAAACGACCTCTGCGGGCAGTATCACCGTAACCGTTTCTACAGCGGATGCCAGCGTGACGCTCGCCACCACGGCGGGCGATAACGTGATCAACGCCAGCGAGCAGTCCGCTGGCTTTACGCTGTCCGGCACCAGCAAAAACCTGGCGCAGGGAACGGCGCTTACCGTCACGCTCAACGGCAAAACCTATTCCGCAGAAGTGGGGGCAAACGGCGCATGGAGCGTGAAGGTGCCTGCTGCCGACGCGCAGGCGCTGGGCGATGGCACCTGGACGGTCAACGTCAGCGGTAAAGACGCGGCGGGCAACACCGTGTCCGGCAGCCAGACGATTGGCGTCGATACCGCCTCGCCAGTGATCTCTGTCGACACGATCGCCCAGGACAACATCATCAACGCGGCTGAACATAATCAGCCGCTGACGCTGACCGGGAAAACCGATGCGGAAGCGGGCCAGATTGTGACGGTCACGCTGAACGGCAAAAATCACACGGCGACCGTGGGCAGCGACGGCACCTGGTCCGTTACGCTTCCGGCCAGTGAAGTACAGGCGCTGGCTAACGGCGAGCACACCCTGACGGTAAACGTCAGCGACAAAGCGGGTAACGGGTCCTCCGTCACCGCCGATTTCACGGTCGATACCGCAGCGCCGGTGGTCACCATCAACACCGTCGCGGGCGACGACATTCTGAACACCAGCGAGCAGGGGCAGGCGCAGATTATTTCCGGCCAGGCGAACGGCGCGGCAGCGGGCGACGTTGTCACCGTGACCGTTGGCGGCAAGACCTTTACCGGTGTCGTCCAGGCGGACGGCAGCTGGAGCGTCGGCGTGCCTGCCTCCGTCATTGGCGCGCTGGGGGAAGGTAGCCACAGCATTTCGGTCGCCGTGACCGATGCGGCGGGCAACACCGGCAGCGCGACGCACGGCATTACGCTCAGCGGCAACCCGCCGGAATTTACCTTTGACCCCATCAGTCAGGATAACGTCCTGAATGCGCAGGAGGCCATGCAGCCCCTGAGCCTGAGCGGGACCAGTAATCTGCCGAACGGCAGCACCGTCACCGTGACGCTGAACAACGTTAACTATCAGGCCACCGTTGAGAACGGTCGCTGGTCCGTTCAGGTGCCGGTTTCCGACGTGCTGGATCTGGCGAATACCCTGTACACCGTCAGCGTCAGCGGCACCGACAGCGTGGGTAACAGCGGCTCCGCCGAGGCGAATCTGCTGGTCGATACCGCGCTGCCGCAGGTGATCGTCAACACCTTTGCCGGGGATAACCTGGTCAATAACGCCGAAGCGGCGGTTGACCAAACCCTCAGCGGACGCGTCACCGGCGCGGCGGCGGGCGATACCGTCTCTGTCACCGTGGGCGGCAAGAGCTACACCGCGACGGTTGGCAGCGACCTGAAATGGAGCGTGACGATCCCATCGGCCGACCTCCAGGCGTTTGGCGACGGCGATTTAACCTTCAGCGCCTCTGTCACCAATGCGCACGGCAATACCGGCACCGGCGAACGTGATATCAACATCAACGCCGAACTGCCGGGCCTGCGCGTGAACACGATCTCTGGCGATGACGTGATTAACGCCATCGAGCAGCAGCAGGATCTGGCCGTCACCGGCTCCAGCACTCATCTGGCTGAAGGCACACAGATCACCGTTACCATCAATAATGTCGAATACGTCACCACGGTTAACGCCAGCGGCAGCTGGCAGATTGGCGTGCCTGCGGCGGACCTTCAGGCATGGACGGCGGGAGGCATGACCGTCAGCGTCAGCGCGGAAGATGCCTGGGGCAACACCGTGGCGGCTGAACACCCGATCGAGCTTGACCTGAACGCGGTGGCCGTCACCATCGATACCGTAACCACTGACGATATGCTGAACGCGGCGGAAAAAGGCGCGGATGTCACGCTTTCCGGTCAGACGCAGGGCGTGGAGGCCGGGCAGACCGTGGTGGTGAAATTCGCGGATCAAACCTTTACCGCACAGGTGCAGCAGGACGGCTCCTGGCGCCTGACCGTTCCGGCGAGCGCGATGGAAACGCTGATCGACGGGCGGGCGCAGGTGAGCGTCAGCGTGACTAACGTCAACGGCAACAGCGCGGACGCTTCACGCGTGGTGATCGTCGATACGCAGCCGCCAGCCATTACGCTTGATAACCTGACCGACGACAACATCATTAATGCGGCAGAAGCGCAGCAGGATCTGATGCTCAGCGGCAGCACAACCGCTGAAGCGGGCCAGACGGTCACCGTGACGCTGAATGGTAAATCTTACCAGACCACGGTCCAGGCGGACGGTCGCTGGCAGCTGAACGTGCCTGCCGCCGACGTTAGCGCGCTGAGCGATGGCAATGTCACCGTGACGGCCACCGTCAGCGACGTGGCGGGCAACAGCAGCAGCGCGGACCGCGTTGGGCTGGTGGATGCCACCGTGCCGCAGGTGACCATCAACGATTTCGTCACCGACACCAACACCGTTAACCAGCTGGCCCATGCTCAGGCGCAGATCCTGAGCGGCTCCGTCACCGGCGCGGCGGCGGGTGATTTGGTCATCATCACCATCAATAACGTGGACTACACCACCGTGGTGGATGCGGCAGGCAACTGGAGCCTCGGCCTGCCTGCGTCCGTCGTTCAGGGGCTGACGGACGGCACCTGGACCATTAACGTCTCCGTGACCGACCAATCCGGCAACACCGGCAGCAGTTCAGTGGATGTGGTGGTCAATACTGTGACGCCCGTTATCGGTATTAACACGCTGGCCGCGGATGACGTGATCAATGCGGCAGAGAAGGGCGAAGATCTGCTGCTTTCCGGCACCAGCAACCAGCCGGAAGGAACCACCATCACCGTTAATCTGAACGGTATCAACTACACCGCCACCACCGACGCCAGCGGCAACTGGAGCGTTACCGTCCCCGCCTCTGCGGTGAGCGCGCTGGGTGAAGCCAATTACACCGTGACGGCGAGCGTCACCGATAATGTGGGCAACAGCGCCGCTGCCACGCACGATGTACTGGTGGACAGCTCGCTGCCGGTTGTTACCCTCAACAACTTCGCGGGCGACAATATCGTCAACGCGGCGGAAGTGGCCGCAGGGCAAACCCTGACCGGAAAGGTTTCTAACGCGGCATCGGGCGATACCGTCACGATTATCCTCGGCGGGCAGACATACACGGCCACCGTACAGGACGATCTCACCTGGAGCCTGCCGTTAACCCAGAGTCAGTTAACCGCGCTCGGTAACGGCGACCTGACCGTATCGGCCAGCGTGACGAACGCGCACGGCAATACCGGATCGTCTTCCCTGGATGTCACCATTGACGCCCAGCTGCCCGGCCTGCGCATTGATACCGTCGCCGGTGACGACGTCATTAACGTTATTGAACACGCGCAGAACCTGGTTATCGCCGGCACCAGCACCGACCTGGCGGCGGGTAGCACCGTCACCGTGACCATCAACGGCAAGAGTTATTCCGCCTCGGTACTGGCGGATGGCAGCTGGCAGGCTGCGGTTCCGGCCGCCGACGTCTCCCGGTGGGCGGACGGGTCGCTCACCATCAGCGCCAGCGCGCAGGATACCTCCGGCAACCCGGTGAATATCGGTACCGTTGTGGATGTCGATCTCGCCCCGGTGGCGATAAGCATCAACAGCGTGACGGACGACAACGTGCTTAACGCGGCAGAAAAAGGCCAGGATCTGGTGCTGTCCGGCTCCTCCTCGAACGTTGAAGCGGGCCAGACCGTTACCATTATCTTTGCGGGTAAAACCTGGACCACGACGGTCGATGCCAACGGCGACTGGACCTGCACCGTACCGGCTGCCGATCTGAGCGGCCTGAAGGACGGCGACGCCAGCGTACAGGTCAGCGTCACCAACGTGAACGGCAACGCAGCCTCTTCCTCGCAGGCATTCAGCGTCGATACCGCCGCGCCAGCGGTCACCATCAACACCATCAGCGGCGACAATATGCTGAATGCGGCAGAGGCGGCGCAGGATCTGACCCTGAGCGGAACATCTACTGCCGAAGCAGGCCAGACGGTCACCGTGACCTTCAACGGCAATCAGTACACCGCCCAGGTGCAGGCGAACGGCAGCTGGACGCTGGACGTTCCGGCGGCGGATCTGGCGGGGATCGCCGACGGCAGCGCGGCGGTCACGGTGACCGTGTCCGATAAAGCGGGCAACCCGGCCAGCGCGGGGGCGTCCGTGCTGGTCGACACTACCGTGCCGCAGATTACCTTCAACATTGTGGCGGGCGACGACATTGTTAATATTGCCGAGCACGGCCAGGCGCTGATTGTCACCGGCAAGGTGACGGGCGCGCAGGCGGGCGATGTGATTACCCTGACCCTGAACGGCAAAGACTACACCGCGATGCTGGATGCGTCCGGCAACTGGAGCGTGGGCGTTCCGGCGACGGACGTGGGCGCGCTGGCTAACGGCGATCAGACGATCTCCGCGACACTCACCGATAAAGCGGGCAACAGCACCAGCGCGACGCACGCGTTTGACGTCTCCCTGACCGCGCCGGTGATTACCATCAATACCCTGGCGGTTGACGACGTGATCAACGCGACCGAAAAAGGCCAGGACCTGTTGATCTCCGGCACCAGCAACCAGCCGGACGGGACCCGCATCACCGTAACCCTGAACGGTATCAGTTACGCCGCCACCACCGATGCCAGCGGTAACTGGAGCGTCACCCTTCCGGCGGCAAACGTCTCGGTACTGGGCGAAGCGAGCTACAGCGTGACGGCCAGCGTGACCGATACCGCGGGTAATAGCGCGAATACCAGCCATAGCGTGCTGGTCGACAGCGCGCTGCCGCAGGTCACCATTAATGCGGTTGCCACCGACGACGTGATTAACGCGGCGGAAGTGGCTTCCGGACAAACCCTGAGCGGGAAAGTGAGCGGCGCGGCGAGCGGTGACACTGTCACGATCGGTATCGGGGGCAACACCTATACCGCGACGGTTCAGGACGACCTGAGCTGGTCGGTTAACGTGGCGTCTGACGTCTTAACCGCTATCGGTAACGGCGATCTCACCGTAACTGCGAGCGTGACCAATGGCCACGGCAACACCGGCACCGGCGAACGCGACATCACGATTGATGCCAGCCTGCCGGGCCTGCGCGTGGATACCGTAGCAGGCGACGATGTGATCAACAGCATCGAACATGGTCAAAACCTGATTATCACCGGCTCCAGCGACGGGCTGGCGAGCGGATCGGCGCTGACGGTCACCGTCAACGGCAAAATCTACGCGGCAACCGTGCTGGCGGACGGCACCTGGACGGCGGCTATTCCGGCGGCGGACGTCGGCGCGCTGAGCGCAGGCACGATCACCGTGACCGTTGACGGCCAGAGCGCGGCGGGTAACCCGGTTTCTATCAGCCACGACGTGAAAGTGGATCTGGCGGCAGTCGCCATCAGCATTAATCCGATTGCCTCGGACGACGTAATCAACGCGGCTGAGAAAGGCGCGGACCTGGTGCTGTCTGGCTCGACCACCAACGTGGAAGAAAACCAGACCGTTACCATCACCTTCGGCGGCAAGTTGTACACTGCGACGGTGGATGCCAGTGGCAACTGGACGGCGACCGTACCGTCTGCCGATTTGGGCGGACTGAAAGACGGCGACGCCAGCGTGCAGGTCAGCGTCACCAACGTGAACGGCAACAGCGCCTCGGCGGGCCGCGAATACAGCGTGGACGCCACCGCGCCGACGGTGTCCATCGAGATCGTCAGCGACAACAACATCATCAACGCGGCCGAAGCGCAGCAGGATCTGGTCGTTAACGGTGTCTCCAACGCCGAAGCGGGCCAGACCGTGACCGTGACGCTGAACGGCGTGGACTACACCACCACCGTACAGGCGAACGGCAGCTGGAGCGTCACCGTACCGTCTGCGGATATCGGCGCGATTACCGACGGCGATTACACCATCACGGCAGCCGTCGCGGATAAGGCGGGTAACCCGGCCTCGGCGGACCGCGATGTGCTGGTGGATACCACGGTGCCACAGCTGACCATTAACACCGTTTCCGACGACGACGTGATCAACAGCGCCGAGCATGCGCAGGCGCTGATTGTCACCGGTTCCGTGACCGGTGCGGCGGCGGGCGACGTGGTGACCGTCACCATCAATAACAAAGATTACACCGCGACCCTGGACACTTCCGGCAGGTGGAGCGTGGGCGTGCCTGCGGCGGACGTGAGTGCCCTGGCCGCCGGGGATTACACCATCACCGCGGCGCTGACCGATAAAGCCGGAAACAGCAACAGCACAACGCACGAGGTTGAAGTCAACCTCACCGCGCCGGTGCTGACCATTGACACCGTGTCCGGTGACGATGTGATCAACAGCAGCGAGAAAACGCAGGATCTGACCATCACAGGTACGGCTTCCGGGCTGGCAGCTGGCGCGGTGGTCACCGTGATGCTCAACGGCAAAGCGTACAGCGCCACGGTGGACACCAATGGCCAATGGACCACAACCGTTCCGGCGAGCGAGGTGGGGCAACTGGGTGAAGCGCTTTACACCGTGTCGGCCTCCGCGACGGACAGCGTCGGCAACAGCTCCAGCACCTCGCACACCGTGAACGTGGAATCCGTGCTGCCTGGCGTCATCATCAACACCGTGGCGGGCGACGACGTGATCAACGCAGCGGAGCTGGCAACCGGCCAGACCATTAGCGGCACAGTGGTGAATGCCGAAGCGGGCAACACCGTGACTGTGTCTGTTGGCGGCCACAGCTACACCGCAACGGTACAGGACAATCTCACCTGGTCCGTCAGCGTACCGGATTCTGTGCTCACCGCGCTGGGCAATGGCGATCTGACCGTGACCGCCAGCGTCACGAACGGCGTGGGCAACAGCGGCAGCGGCGAGCGCGATATCACTATCGACGCGAATCTGCCGGGCCTGCGCGTGGACACCGTAGCGGGCGATGACGTGATTAACAGCATCGAACACGGGCAGAATCTGATTATCACGGGTTCAAGCGACGGCCTGACGGCGGGTACGGCGCTGACCGTCACCGTAAACGGTAAAACCTATCCGGCTACCGTGCTGGCAGACGGCACCTGGAGCGCGGCGATCCCTTCTGCGGACGTGAGTGCCCTTGCCGCAGGCACGGTCACCGTGAACGTTGAAGGCCAGAGCAGCGCGGGCAATCCGGTGACTATCAACCATGATGTGACGGTGGATCTGGCAAACGTCGCCATCAGCATTGACGCCATCGCTTCCGATGACGTGATCTACGCCGCCGAGAGGGGTGCGGATCTGGTGCTCTCCGGCACCACCTCGAACGTCGAAGAAAACCAGATCGTCACCATCACCTTCGGCGGCAAGAACTACACCGCCACGGTGGACGCTGAGGGTAAATGGACCGCCACGGTGCCGTCTGCGGATCTGACCGGTTTGAAAGACGGCGACGCCAGCGTGCAGGTCAGCGTCACCAACGTGAACGGCAACAGCGCGTCTGCGGGACGCGAGTACAGCGTGGATGCTACCGCGCCGTCCGTGACCATCAACACGATTGCCACCGACGATATCCTGAACGCCACGGAAGCGCAGTCCGACATGGCAATCTCCGGCACCAGCACCGCCGAAGCAGGCCAGACGGTGACCGTATCGCTGAACGGCAAAGATTACACCACAACCGTCAGCGCGAACGGCAGCTGGACGCTGAACGTGCCGGCAGCTGACCTTGCAGGATTAACCGACGGCAGCGTCACCGTGACCGCGGCCGTCAGCGACAAGGCGGGTAACCCGGCGTCGGTGGACCACAACCTGACGGTGGACGTCACCGTTCCGGCAGTGACCATCCACACCGTGGCAGGCGACGACGTGATTAACGTGGCTGAACACAATCAGGCGCAGATTATCAGCGGCTCCGCCACCGGCGCGGCGGCGGGCGATAAGGTCACCGTCACGATCGGCGGCCAGACTTATACCACCGTGCTGGATGCGGCGGGTAACTGGAGCGTGGGCGTTCCGGCCAGCGTCATTTCCGGCCTCAGCGACGGCAGCGTGACCGTCACTGCGTCAGTCACCGACGCGGCGGGCAATACCGGCAGCGGCACGCATAATGTGACCGTCGATACCGGTCTGCCGTCGGTCAGCTTCAACGCCATCAGCGATGACAACGTCCTGAACGCCGTTGAAAAAGGCCAGGATCTGAGCGTCAGCGGCACCAGCGCCAACCTGGCGGAAGGCACCGTGGTTACCGTGACCCTGAACGGTAAAAACTACACGGCGACAACTGCGGCAGACGGCACCTGGAGCCTGACGGTTCCGGCTGCGGATCTGGCCGGTCTCGGTCAGGCCAGTTACACCCTGAACGCGACGGCCACCAACGGCGTTGGCAACAGCGTGAGCAGTTCTGCGAACCTGCTTGTCGACACCGCGCTGCCAACCGTTACCATCAACACCGTGGCGGGGGACAACGTCATCAACGCGGCGGAAGTGGCGGCAGGCCAGACACTGAGCGGCACCGTGGCGAATGCCGAAGCGGGCAACACCGTGACCGTGACTATCGGTGGCCACAGCTACACCGCAACGGTGCAAAATAATCTGTCCTGGTCCGTCAACGTGCCGTCTGACGTGCTGACCGCACTCGGCAACGGCAGCCTGAGCGTGACGGCGACCGTCACCAACGGCCACGGCAACACCGGCACCGGCGAACGCGAGATCGCTATCGACGCTAACCTGCCGGGCCTGCGCGTGAATACCGTGGCGGGTGACGACGTGGTCAACACCATCGAGCACGCGCAGAACCTGATTGTTTCAGGCTCCAGCGACGGGCTGGCGCCGGGCACGACGCTGACGGTTACCGTCAACGGTAAAGATTACGCGGCAACGGTACTGGCAGACGGCACCTGGAGCGCGGCGATCCCGTCCACCGACGTGAGCGCGTGGCCGGAAGGCACCGTGAAAATCAGCGTTACCGGTGACAGCGCGGCGGGTAATCCGATCACCATCAGCCACGACGTGACCGTGGATCTGGCTACCGTTGCCATCAGCATCAATGCGCTTGCCACCGACGACGTGATTAACGCGGCGGAGAAGGGCGCGGATCTGGTGCTGTCCGGTGCGACCACCAACGTGGAAGCCGGGCAGACCGTGACCATCAGTCTGAACGGCAGGATCTACACCACCACCGTGGACGACAGCGGCAACTGGACTTACACCGTGCCGTCAGCGGATCTGGCTGGCCTGAAGGATGGCGACGCCAGCGTGCAGGTGAGCGTCACCAACGTGAACGGCAACAGCGCCTCGGCGGGCCGTGAGTACAGCGTGGATGCTACCGCGCCGTCCGTGACCATCAACACGATTGCCACCGACGATATCCTGAACGCCACGGAAGCGCAGTCAGACCTGGCAATCTCCGGCACCAGTACCGCCGAAGCAGGCCAGACGCTGACCGTATCGCTGAACGGCAAAGATTACACCACAACCGTCAGCGCGAACGGCAGCTGGACGCTGAACGTTCCGGCGGCGGATCTGGCAGGATTAACCGACGGCAGCGTGACGGTCACCGCCTCAGTCAGCGACAAGGCGGGTAACCCGGCGTCGGTTGACCACACCCTGACGGTGGACGTCACCGTACCTGCGGTGAGCATCCACACCGTTGCAGGCGACGATGTGATTAACGTGGCTGAACACAATCAGGCGCAGATTATCAGCGGCTCCGCCACCGGCGCGGCGGCGGGCGATAAGGTCACCGTCACGATCGGCGGCCAGACTTATACCACCGTGCTGGATGCGGCGGGTAACTGGAGCGTGGGCGTTCCGGCGAATGTGATTTCAGGCCTCAGCGACGGCAGCGTGACCGTCACTGCGTCAGTCACCGACGCGGCGGGCAATACCGGCAGCGGCACGCATAATGTGACCGTCGATACCGGTCTGCCGTCGGTCAGCTTCAACGCCATCAGCGATGACAACGTCCTGAACGCGGTAGAAAAAGGGCAGGATCTGAGCGTCAACGGCACCAGCGCCAACCTGGCGGAAGGCACCGTGGTCACCGTGACCCTGAACGGTAAAAACTACACGGCGACGACTGCGGCAGACGGCACCTGGAGCCTGACGGTTCCGGCTGCGGATCTGTCAGGCCTCGGTGAAGCCAGCTACACCCTGAGCGCGACGGCCACCAACGGCGTGGGCAACAGCATCAGCACTACGGCGAACCTGCTTGTCGATACCGCGCTGCCAACCGTCACCATCAACACCGTGGCGGGGGACAACGTCATCAACGCGGCGGAAGTGGCCGCAGGCCAGACCATTACCGGTAAGGTGGCGAACGCGGACATCGGTAACACCGTGACGGTGAACATCGGCGGCAACACCTATACCGCGACGGTGCAGAGCGATCTGACCTGGTCCGTTAACGTGCCGGAATCCGTCCTGACCGCGCTGGGCAATGGCGATTTAACGGTGTCAGCAACCGTCACTAATGACCATGGCAATACGGGAACGGGCGAGCGCGATATCACTATCGACGCCAGCCTGCCGGGCCTGCGCGTGGATACCGTCGCGGGCGACGATGTGATTAACAGCATCGAGCATGGACAGAACCTGATTGTCACCGGCTCCAGCGACGGACTGGCGGCAGGCACTACGCTCACCGTGACCGTCAATGGCAAAACCTATGCGGCCTCCGTGCTGGCAGACGGTACCTGGAGCGCGGCGATCCCGGCAGCAGACGTCGGGGCCCTGGCTGCGGGCACGGTTACCGTGACCGTTGCAGGCCAGAGCGCGGCGGGCAATCCGGTCTCTATCAGCCACGACGTCACCGTCGATCTGGCAGCCGTGGCGATCAGCATTGATGCGCTTGCCACCGACGACGTGATTAACGCGGCGGAGAAGGGCGCGGATCTGGTGCTGTCCGGTGCGACCACCAACGTGGAAGCCGGGCAGACCGTGACCATCAGTCTGAACGGCAGGATCTACACCACCACCGTGGACGACAGCGGCAACTGGACTTACACCGTGCCGTCAGCGGATCTGGCTGGCCTGAAGGATGGCGACGCCAGCGTGCAGGTGAGCGTCACCAACGTGAACGGCAACAGCGCCTCGGCGGGCCGTGAGTACAGCGTGGATGCTACCGCGCCGTCCGTGACCATCAACACGATTGCCACCGACGATATCCTGAACGCCACGGAAGCGCAGTCAGACCTGGCAATCTCCGGCACCAGTACCGCCGAAGCAGGCCAGACGCTGACCGTATCGCTGAACGGCAAAGATTACACCACAACCGTCAGCGCGAACGGCAGCTGGACGCTGAACGTTCCGGCGGCGGATCTGGCAGGATTAACCGACGGCAGCGTGACGGTCACCGCCTCAGTCAGCGACAAGGCGGGTAACCCGGCGTCGGTTGACCACACCCTGACGGTGGACGTCACCGTACCTGCGGTGAGCATCCACACCGTTGCAGGCGACGATGTGATTAACGTGGCTGAACACAATCAGGCGCAGATTATCAGCGGCTCCGCCACCGGCGCGGCGGCGGGCGATAAGGTCACCGTCACGATCGGCGGCCAGACTTATACCACCGTGCTGGATGCGGCGGGTAACTGGAGCGTGGGCGTTCCGGCGAATGTGATTTCAGGCCTCAGCGACGGCAGCGTGACCGTCACTGCGTCAGTCACCGACGCGGCGGGCAATACCGGCAGCGGCACGCATAATGTGACCGTCGATACCGGTCTGCCGTCGGTCAGCTTCAACGCCATCAGCGATGACAACGTCCTGAACGCGGTAGAAAAAGGGCAGGATCTGAGCGTCAACGGCACCAGCGCCAACCTGGCGGAAGGCACCGTGGTCACCGTGACCCTGAACGGTAAAAACTACACGGCGACGACTGCGGCAGACGGCACCTGGAGCCTGACGGTTCCGGCTGCGGATCTGTCAGGCCTCGGTGAAGCCAGCTACACCCTGAGCGCGACGGCCACCAACGGCGTGGGCAACAGCATCAGCACTACGGCGAACCTGCTTGTCGATACCGCGCTGCCAACCGTCACCATCAACACCGTGGCGGGGGACAACGTCATCAACGCGGCGGAAGTGGCCGCAGGCCAGACCATTACCGGTAAGGTGGCGAACGCGGACATCGGTAACACCGTGACGGTGAACATCGGCGGCAACACCTATACCGCGACGGTGCAGAGCGATCTGACCTGGTCCGTTAACGTGCCGGAATCCGTCCTGACCGCGCTGGGCAATGGCGATTTAACGGTGTCAGCAACCGTCACTAATGACCATGGCAATACGGGAACGGGCGAGCGCGATATCACTATCGACGCCAGCCTGCCGGGCCTGCGCGTGGATACCGTCGCGGGCGACGATGTGATTAACAGCATCGAGCATGGACAGAACCTGATTGTCACCGGCTCCAGCGACGGACTGGCGGCAGGCACTACGCTCACCGTGACCGTCAATGGCAAAACCTATGCGGCCTCCGTGCTGGCAGACGGTACCTGGAGCGCGGCGATCCCGGCAGCAGACGTCGGGGCCCTGGCTGCGGGCACGGTTACCGTGACCGTTGCAGGCCAGAGCGCGGCGGGCAATCCGGTCTCTATCAGCCACGACGTCACCGTCGATCTGGCAGCCGTGGCGATCAGCATTGATGCCATCGCCACCGACGACGTGATTAACGCGGCGGAGAAAGGTGCGGATCTGGTGCTTTCCGGCAGCACCTCCAATGTGGAAGAGAACCAGACCGTGACCATCACCTTTGGCGGCAAGTCTTACACCGCCAAAGTCGATGCCGACGGCAACTGGACGGCCACCGTGCCTTCCTCGGATCTTGCGGGTCTGAAAGACGGCGACGCCAGCGTGCAGGTGAGCGTTACCAATGTGAACGGCAACAGCGCGTCTGCGGGCCGGGAGTACAGCGTCGATGCCACGGCGCCAACCGTGACCATTGACACGGTAGCCGGCGACAACGTGATCAACGGCAGCGAAGCGGCTGCGGGCGTGGCCATTTCCGGCACCACCACGGCTGAAGTCGGTCAGACGGTAACCGTTAACCTCGGTGGAAACAGCTATACCGCACAGGTTCAGCAGGGCGGCGTCTGGAGCATTAACGTGCCGGCCGCCGATCTGTCCACTCTGGCGGATAACGGCTACACCGTGCAGGTGAGCGTGAGTGACGCCGCGGGTAACCCGGGCAGCGCGGGCAAAGCGATTACGCTCGATACTACGCCGCCGACCGTCAGCTTTAACGTCGTGGCGGGCGATGACGTCATCAACAGCGTTGAGCACGGGCAGGCGCAGGTCATCAGCGGCACCGCAACCGGCGCCAGCGTCGGCGATAAGCTGGTCATCACGATAGGTTCGAACCAGTACACCACCACCGTTGACGCCAGTGGCAAATGGAGCGTGGGCGTTCCTGCCAGCGACATTTCTGCCCTGACCGACGGCACCGTGACCCTCAGCGCGACAATCACCGACAGCGCGGGCAACAGCAGCACCCAGACCCATGACGTGGTGGTAAATACCGCATCGGTCGCGCTGACCGTCAACACCCTCAGCGGTGATGACGTGATCAATGCGGCAGAAGCGGGGGCGTCGCTGGTCATCAACGGCTCCAGCGCGCAGTTTGCTAACGGCACGCAGGTCACTATCACCCTGAATGGTAAGAGCTATACGGCCACTATCCAGAGCGATGGCTCCTGGACAACCACCGTACCGGCCGCCGACGTGGGCACCCTGGCCGACGGCGCGAGCTACCAGGTTTCTGTTTCGGCGCAGGACAGCGCCGGGAACAGCGCCTCGGCGACGCACACCATCAGCGTGGACACCACCGCGCCGGTGATTAGCGTGAACACGTTGTCGGGCGACGATGTGCTGAATGCGGCGGAAGCCCAACAGCCGCTCACCGTACACGGCTCTTCCAGCGCGGAAGCAGGCCAGACGGTGACCGTCACGCTGGGCGGGAAAACCTACACTGCGCTTGTGGCAAACGACGGCACCTGGACGCTCGACGTCCCGGCCGCCGATCTTGCCAACCTGAGCGAAGGCGCGCTGACGGTCACCGCGTCGGTGAACGACAAGGCGGGTAATAACGGCCAGACGACGCATACCTTAACGGTCGATACCGTCGCGCCAGCCGTGACCATCAGCACCGTGGCCGATGACGATATCGTCAACAACGCCGAGCAGCTGGCGGGACAGACCATCAGCGGGACCACCACCGCGGAGCAGGGCCAGACGGTGACCGTCTCCTTCAACGGCCACAGCTATCAGGCGACCGTGGCGGCGAATGGCTCCTGGTCCGTCTTCGTGCCGGGACGCGACTTCCTCGGACTGAGCGACGGGGATTACACCATTACGGCTACGGTGAGCGATAAGGCAGGTAACCCGGGCAGCGCAACGCACGACGTGACGCTGAACGGCGACGTGCCGACCATCGCCATTAACACCTTTGCGCAGGATGATATCGTCAACGCCGCCGAGCACGGCACGCCGCTGGTTATCAGCGGCACCACCGATGCGCCAACGGGCCAGACGGTGACCATTACGCTTAACGGTAAAACCTACACGGCTACCGTTCAAAATGACGGCACCTGGAGCTATACGGTCGGCAGCGCAGACGTGACCGCGCTGGCGGACGGCGGTTCGTACGTGATTAACGCGCAGGTGAGCAACGCCATCGGCAACAGCGCCAGCGATAACCATACCGTTACCGTGGATCTCACCGCACCGTCGATGGGGATCAGCATTGATTCCCTGCAAAACGATACCGGCCTCAGCGCGAATGACTTCATCACCAACGACAGCCAGGTGGTGGTGAATGGTTCCCTGACCGCGCAGCTCGGCAATAACGAGAAAGCGCAGATCAGCCTTGACGGCGGTACTACCTGGATTGACCTGACCGTCACCGGCACCACCTGGCGCTACACCGATGGCCGTACCCTGACCGACGGTACGTACCAGTACCAGGTGCGCGTGATCGACAATGCAGGCAACGTTGGGGCAACGGACAGCCAGGACGTGGTAATCGATCTGACGAAGCCTGCGGCGGCGACTATTACCGTGGATTCCGTCTCGCAGGATACCGGCCTGTCCGACAGCGACTTTATTACCAGCGACAACCAGATCAGCCTGAAAGGGACGCTCGGCGCGGCCCTGGGCAGCGGTGACCACGCTCAGATCAGCCTCGACGGTGGCGCAACCTGGACTGACGTGAGCGTCAGCGGCCTGAGCTGGACCTACGTTGACGGCCGCACGCTGGCCGACGGAGACTACAACTATCAGCTGCGGGTGATTGACGACGCGGGGAATATCAGCGCCACTACCAGCCAGGTGGTGACCATTGATACCGTCGCGCCGGACGCCAGCAAAACGATCGCTATCGACAGCATCAGCGACGATACCGGCCTGAGCAGCAGCGACTTTATCACCAATGACACCTCCCTGACGCTGCACGGCTCGCTCGGCGCAACGCTGGCCGACGGCGAATATGCCCAGATCAGCATCGACGGCGGGGTCACCTGGCAGAACGTGATCGTCACTGGCAACAGCTGGTACTACGTGGACGGCCGCACGCTGGGTAACCAGACCTATGACTACTACGTTCGCGTAGTGGATGCGGCGGGCAACGTGGGTGCCAGCGCTCATCAGCAGGTGACGGTCGATACGGTCGCGCCGGATGCGGCGATTACGGTGACCGTGGATAACATCACCGTCGATACCGGCTTCGACAATAACGACTTCCTGACCAGTTCGACCTCGTACACGCTCAACGGGACGCTCGGGGCCGAACTCGGGGCGGGTGAGTATGTGCAGGTGAGCATGGATGGCGGCACCACCTGGGTTTACGCCACGGTAAGCGGCACCCGGTGGAGTTATAACGACACCCGCACCCTGGCCGACGGCGACTACCGCTATCAGGTGCGGGTTGTCGATCAGGCGGGCAACGTTGGGGCCACCACCACGCAGGACGTGACGGTGGATACCCAGGCGCCGCAGTACGGCATCACCATTGACAGCATCAGCGAAGATACCGGGCAGTCCGGGAGTGATTTCATCACCATGGACACCTCGCTGACGATCAACGGCTCGTTGGGCAGCGCGCTGGCCAGCGACGAGCGCGTACAGATCAGCCTCGACGGCGGTAATACCTGGATTGACACTACCGTCACTAACCAGCGCTGGAGCTATACGGATACCCGCGATCTGGCAGATGGGGATTACACCTACCAGGTGCGGATCATCGACCAGGCGGGCAACGTCGGCTCAACCTCTTCGCAGGTGGTAACGGTTGATACCACGCCGCCTGACACGGTGGGAACGGTGGTCAGCTATACCGACGGGGAAGGTGAACGTACAGGCACGTACGGCGCATCAGTCGCGACGGACGATACCTCGCCGCTGATCAACGGTACGCTTAACCGCGCTCCGGAAGATGGCGAAATCGTGCAGCTTTACCGGGACGGGATCTTGCTGGGTCAGGTCACGATGAACGGCAGCGCAAGCTGGTCCTATCAGGACAACGGCCTGCTCGACGGGAATCACACCTACATTCTGCGCGTCACCGACAAAGCCGGTAACTACACGGAATCGGATGGCTTTGTGCTGAACGTCGATACCAGCATCCCGACCACCACCGCGGCGATTACTGCCCAGACCACCTCGGATACCACGCCGATTGTCAGCGGTACGGTCTCCGCAGACCTGGTGAACGGTGAATATCTGGTGGTGACGGTGAACGGGAAAACCTACACCTCCCAGACCGGCGGTGCGGTGGTCGTCGACCCGGATCACAATACCTGGTATCTACAGATCCCGGACAGCGATGCCCTGAGTGTGGCGAGTTACGACGTAACCGCGCAGGTGAAGAGTAGCGCGGGCAACGGTAACACCACCGGTACGGCAACCGGTAGCCTGGTGATCGATACCACCTCGGTGAATACCGACTGGGCGACCACTGCGGGGAACAGCAACAACTCAACCATGACTCTCGGCATGAACAGCAGCGGGCTGTGGAATATCATCGCTAATGGACAGTCTTATTCCAGCAGCGATGATTCAACCTATGCCGGGAATACGTTAACTAACACCCGTAGCTACTATGTGGTGAGCCAGACGGCAGCTGACTTTGACCGTAACGGCACGCAGGATATCTTTGCGACGGAGAACACCTACGCGGGCTCTACGCAGGTGATGTGGACCTACGATGGCAGCAGCTACACCGCCAGCCAGCTGGCGATGGGAACCACCATCTGGTACGGCGGCGTAATTGCCTACGACAAAACCGGCGATGGCTATCTTGATCTGGCGTACGGCGATGCCGGTATGGACTCCCTGACCTACCTGGTGAATACCAACGGCGTTCTGTCGCCGGACGGCACCGGCGGGGAAGGTGGATTCTACGGCCAGTTCGATTCCGGGCGTGAAATCTCCGGCGTCGACCTGAACAACGACGGTACCGTGGACATCGTGCAGCACACCAACCGCAGCGGGGCGTACTCGCTCACCGTGATTAACAACAACGGGAACGGTACGCTTTCCATTGGCCAGAACCTGACCAACGTGTTTGTGGCCAACGCCTCGAATACCACCACGGCGGCCTCCATGACGTGGGCGGACTTTAACGGCGATGGCTACATGGATCTGTACCTCGGCAGCAGCTACAACAACAACGGCGGGGTGATTTACTACAACGACGGTACCGGGCAGCTTTCCACGACCAAAAGCGCGGTGGAAGCCTCTAACGCCACGGCGGGCTATCTGTCGGTGGCGGTAGACTGGAACGGTGACGGGCAGATGGACATCATCAAGCTCAGCACCTACGGCAGCTCACAGACGGCGACCCTGTTCACCAACAACGGCTACGGCTCAACCTGGACTTCAAGCCAGCTGGCTTCTGGGCTGGCCAACGTCACCGGTGTCGCCGCGGTGGACTACAACTGGGACGGTGCGCAGGATCTGCTGGTGTCTCAGCAGAACGGTAAGGTGGTGCTGGTGCAGAACAATGCGGAGATCGCTGACGGTACCGCGATGCATCTGCACATTGTCGATAGCGAAGGCATCAACGCGTACTACGGCAATACGGTCAATCTGTATAACGCTGCGGGCGTGCTGGTGGCCTCGCAGATCATCAACGCTCAGTCCGGCATTGGCTCGAACGATACCTCTGCGCTGGTGAGTTTCTACGGGCTGGATCCGAACGAAACCTACTCGGCGGAGATCGTGAAGATCACCAACGGCGTCTCGGATAACGTCACCTGGACCGGCCTGGACGCGGGCAACGGCAAAGAGGGTTATGTTCTCACCGCCGAAGCGGCCACCGGCGGCCACAGCGGAACCATCACCGGTACCGGGTATAACGACACCTTTATCGCAGAGGATGGGACCTATACCTATAACGGCTCCGGCGGCTGGAATACCCATTCCGACTACGACACCTGGAGCAATACCGGCGGCATGGACGTGGTGGATTATCGTAATGCCACCTCTGGGATAACCGTTGATTTGCGCCTCTCAACGGCGCAGGACACCGGATTCGGTACCACGCGGTTGTTGAATATTGAAGGGATTAACGGCTCCGACTATGACGACGTGATCACCGGCAACAGCGGTGATAACCAGTTCGAAGGCCGGGGCGGGAACGACACCTTCAACATCGGCAGCGGCGGTCACGATACGTTGCTCTATAAGCTGATCAACGCGTCTGACGCGACGGGCGGCAACGGTAGCGATGTGGTGAACGGCTTTACCGTCGGCACCTGGGAAGGGACGGCGGATACGGACCGTATCGATCTGCGCGACCTGCTTTCCGACAGCGGCTATACCGGCACCGGCTCGGCGAGCTACGTGAACGGCGTGGCGACGCTGGACAGCAGCGCGGGCAACATCGCCGACTACATCCGCGTTGTGCAAAACGGCAGCAACACCGAGATCCAGGTTGACCTGGACGGGACGGGCGGTCAGTTCACGCCCACCACGCTGGTGACGCTGAACGGCGTGCAGACGGATCTGGCGACGCTGTTGGCCAATCATCAACTGTTAATTGCGTAAAACAACGCCGCGGGGAGCGCTCCTCGCGGCCTTTTGCGTTTCTTTACACGAATAGCCATAACCCTATATTTCACAAGATTATTTTGCGGGCTCGTTTAGACAGTGTTCGATTTCTAATCATCCCGCAAAGGTATCATTTCAGTGCGAAATCATCGCCCTGAACAGGACGTAGCATTATGAAGACACATCCGCAGTACGAACCCTGGTTGCAGGGCATGCTCATCATCGCGAAATATTATCGGCTGGATTTTTCGGCGGAGCATGTTCGGGTCACGATTAACCATGAAAGCCAGTCTCCACGCCAGCTGGTGCTGGAGGAGATGGCGCGCCAGCTTGGGCTGGGGATGCGTTGGGTGGCGGCGGGAGCCGTAGCGCTCGATCCGTGGCGTTTACCGCTGCTGGCGGAGTTCACCGGCGGGCAAATTGCGGTCATCAACCGTATGGACAACGAAGGGAACGTCAGCGTGCAGTTTAGCGGCGACGGGGGCCTGGAGACGACGCTGACGCGCGACGAACTCGGTTCGCGGTTAAAGGGGCTGATGGTGCTGCGTCCCCTGGAGTCCACGCCGGATGCGCGCGTGGATGATTACATCAAACCCTATGAGAAAAACTGGTTCTGGCAGCTGGCGCTGAAAGACTGGCGTCGTTACAGCGACATAATGCTGGTGGCGCTGGTCGCCAACGTGCTGGCGCTCTCCGGCATGGTCTTTTCCATGCAGGTATATGACAGGGTGGTGCCGTCCCAGTCGGAGGCCACGCTGTGGGTGCTGTTTGGCGGTGTGATGATCGCCATCGTGTTTGAATTCATCATGCGCATGCTGCGGGTGCATATTTCGGACGTGGTAGGGAAACGCGCCGACCTGCGTATTTCCGAGCGCGTGTTTGCCCACGCCCTGAGGATTAAAAACGGCGCACGGTCGAAATCGACCGGGTCGTTTATCGCCCAGATCCGCGAGCTGGAGTCGGTGCGGGAGCTGATCACTTCCACCACCATTGCCGCTATCTCCGATCTGCCGTTCTTCCTGCTGTTCGTCTTCATTCTGTGGATGATTGGCGGCCCGCTGGTGCTGGTGGTGCTGCTGGCCGTACCGCTGCTGCTCATTCCCGGCCTGCTGGTGCAGCGCCCGCTGGGAAAACTCTCCAGCGAAGGGATGCGTGAATCGGCGATTCGTAACGCCACGCTGGTGGAAGCGGTGCAGGGGCTTGAGGACATCAAGCTAATGCGCGCCGAGCAGAGGTTCCAGAACCAGTGGAATAACACCAATGACGTTGCCGCGAGCGTCGGCATGAAGCAGCGCTGGCTGACGGGGCTGCTGCTGACCTGGACCCAGGAGGTGCAGTCTATCGTCTACGCCGTGGTGCTGCTGGTGGGGTGTTATCTGGTTATCAGCGGCGACATGACCACCGGTGCGCTGGTGGGGACCTCGATTCTGGCGTCCCGCACCATCGCGCCCCTGTCGCAGATTTCCGGCGTGCTCTCCCGCTGGCAGTCGGCAAAGGTGGCCCGCAAGGGACTGGATGACCTGATGCAGCGCCCGATTGACGATCCCCAGCACGGCAAAAAAGTGCATAAAGCCCATCTGCGCGGTGATTATCGGCTGGACGACGTCGGGTTTTATTACGATGAAGAAGAGAAGCTTACCGTGCTGAATATCAGCAAACTGCGCATTCGCGCAGGGGAGCGCGTGGCGGTGCTCGGGCGGAATGGTTCGGGGAAAAGCACCTTGCTGCATCTGCTGGCGGGAATGCAGGAGCCACAGCAGGGCAGCATTTTGCTGGACGATATTGCTCTCAATCATCTTGACCCGGCCGACGTGCGCCGCGACATGCAGTTGCTCAGCCAGCAGGCGCGGCTGTTCTTCGGCTCCGTACGCGACAACATCCTGATGGGTAATCCGCTGGCGACAGACGAGGAAATCCATCAGGCGCTGGTCAACAGCGGCGCGCTGGAGTTTGTGCGCAAGCAGAAAATGGGGCTGAACACCATCATCAATGAGGGCGGAACGGGGCTTTCCGGCGGGCAACGTCAGGCGCTGCTGCTGGCGCGCGCGCTGATCACCTCGCCGAATATTCTGCTGCTGGATGAACCCACCGCCTGGCTGGATGAGGTCAGCGAGAAGCAGTTTATCCAGCATCTGCACCAGTGGCTCGGTAAGCGCCGGACGCTGGTGGTGGCGACGCATCGTCTGCCGATTCTGGACCTGGTTGACCGCATCATCGTCCTGGAAAACGGCAAAGTGGTGATGGATGGCCCTCGTGATGCCATTTTACGCCAGCACGGAATGGCCCCGCAGCAGGCGCCGCAGCGCACGGTTAAACTGAAAACGGAGGGCGTGGCATGAATGATTTCTCCCGCTTTAACAGCCGGCTGAAGGAGCCCCGCCTGCCGCGTTCGTCGCTGGTGGCATGGTCGCTGTTTGCCCTGCTGGTGGTCTTTATTACCTGGGCCAGCCTGTTCCAGCTGGATGAGGTCACGACGGGCAGCGGCAAGGTGATCCCGTCCTCCCACGAGCAGGTGATCCAGTCCCTGGAAGGGGGGATTATCCACAGTCTGATGGTGCGCGAAGGCGATATCGTCGAGCGTGGTCAACAGCTTGCCCAACTGGACCGGACGAAAACCGAGTCCAGCGTGCTGGAGAGCGAGTCTCGATTAAACGCTGCGATGGCGACGGCCGCGCGTCTGAATGCTGAGGTGAACGACACCGCGCTGACATTCCCGGCAGAGCTGGATGACGACGTTGAGTTGGTCAAACAGGAAACGGCGCTTTATCAGTCACGTCGCGAAAGCCTGGAAAAAGGGCTGGCGGGTTTACGCCAGGGAGCGGATCTCGTGCAGCGTGAACTGGCATTAACGCGCCCGCTGGTGACGCAGGGGGCAGCCAGTAAGGTCGAAGTCTTACGCCTTGAACGTCAAAAAAATGAGCTGGAGAGCAAAATCACCGAGATGAAAAACCAGTACTACGTTCGCGCCCGCGAAGAACTGGCGAAAGCGAACGCAGAAATGGAAGCGCAGCGTTCGGTCATGAAAGGGCGCGAAGATTCACTCACCCGCTTAACGTTTAATGCACCGGTGCGTGGCATCGTGAAGGACATTGACGTGACGACGGTGGGCGGGGTGATCCCGCCGAACGGCAAACTGATGAGCCTGGTACCGCTTGATGACCAGATGGTGATAGAAGCGAAAATCTCGCCGCGCGATGTCGCGTTTATCCATCCCGGGCAAAAAGCGCTGGTGAAAATCACCGCCTATGACTACTCGATCTACGGCGGGCTGGAAGGGGAGGTGACGATGATTTCCCCGGATACCCTTCAGGACGAGGTGAAACGGGATGTTTATTATTATCGCGTTTATATTCGTACTGACAGTAACCATCTGACCAACAGGCAGGGCAAGGAATTCCCGGTGTTCCCGGGTATGATAGCCACGGTTGATATCAAAACCGGCAGTAAATCCGTCATTGATTATCTGCTGAAACCATTGAATAAGGCAAAAGAGGCGCTGCGCGAGCGATAAAAAAGGCGTTCAGCAAACCGAACGCCCGTCAGATCAGAGTGTAGGCGTCATGTTGACAGCATGGCGTCGTTCTTTTGGTACCACGTTGATGTAATGTGTGACATACGCAAAATATAATCCGGCATAATTTTCGACCAGCTCGATAAAGGCCGGGTAAATTGACATCCGGCCATCGCCGCGATCTTTAAGATAACCTGCCTCCTGCGCCGATTTGATAATCCGTTTAACATGAATACGCGAAACGAAAAATTCTTTTGCCAGCGTGCTGGCTGAATACGCTATTATGGCACCGTGTGCTGTTTTGTTTTTGATGGCCTGCAAATAGAGATAGAGCATAATCATTCGGCCACCATCCTTATCAATAAATAAACCCACCTCCGGAAGCACTTTCCTGAATGTTAATCCGCGGAAAAGGTACTCTGCGGCGCGCCGGAAAAAGTTGTGCCTCAGAATATCATTGTCCAGAAGGTTAGCATTTATATTGAATGTCGGAAAAAGAATGCTAACAGGCGTAAACGCCCCGGACATATAGCGTTTCAGCTCATCCAGTCCTTTTTCCGTTGGCGCGATTTTTGTTTTTCGGCGATCTTCGGTACAGCGCCAGGTCTTAATTCGCCCGGTGGTCTTAAGTATGGTGATGATCGTGATAACACTGTTAGGACTGGCGATATTATAGCGGGTACACAGTGCCTTTATCTCTGAAACTGACTCAGCCTGATTACCAAAAACAAAACAACACATTGACAGTATTATGTTGAAGCGTGATTCCTGAAGCATCGTTTTGTAGAACAAGGGTTGTTTTTTATAAATGGCATCATTAATTCTGTAGTGCTCTGTTATAGCTTCACCAAATCGCGGGTTGTTTTTAATAACATCCCTTCGATGTAGCAAAGCCCTGGATGAAATGTGATTATCCATAGCATTTTCTCTTTTTGTCTGGGCCGATAAGATGAAGTGTCTGGTCTTCTTTTTCGGAATTTTCATTATACCTTGTGAAGTGCATATTTACTGTCGTTATATGAAAAGAAAGTAATATTTATGCTGCATATGGATGAGTGGGTTGATTAACGCAAAGATGTTCCCGTGCATAACATTGATAACGGTTTATTAACCAAATGGGGTGCGGTAAAATTATTCAATGCGACAAAGAATATTGGCTTTAATCACATTTGGGAATGATATTTACATTCTCAGGAGCAGGTTATGTCTCAAAACTTACCTTTTATGCAAGGTACTTGCTACAAGCAACGATTCGTTATTTCAGCCTGCGGTTTCACCTTCGAGGGGTATAGCCTGCTTCTGAAGTCTCGTGGCGTAAACGCCACGCGGCTCCATTTTGAAGAGGATGAAGTTTGCTCAGGTGATGTGCAAAAAATGATGCAAAATCAACAGCCTGAAGTTTCTGTTTTTCCTGGTCGCGACGTCGCTGCCTTTCTTGAAAGCCTGAAACGGTTGGTCTCGGTTCTGAATGCACTGCCGGTTATTTGTAGCGTGACCCTGTATGGTGCAATACCAGAGAGATGGCTTTATGCCACGCTGAAAAGTCTCGTTAATAATACCAAATCGTTGTCGAGGATCAGGGTGGCGAATATTTCAGAGGTAATGAATTGTGTAGAGAGTATTTCTGATGTGCATGCCGATTCGTCACGTTTATTGCGTGAAGGACCTGAGAAGGAAGGTAAGGAAAGCCTGCATGGTTTAACAAAACGTGAGTTAACCGTATTGCTGAATTTTTATCGGGGTATTTCGATAAAAGAGCAGTCAGCGAGGTTAGGTTTGTCAGATAAAACCATTTATACTCATCGTAAAGTGGGGTTGGGTAAATTATATCTTATCAGAGTGTGGTTTAGCGATGCACGTGTCTTAAGGGATGAGGTCTGTGCAGTAAAGAACAAAACGCAGGGGTTTTCGGAAGCAGAAATAAATATATTGCAGGCGTTACATAAGCGGGAAATCTTTGCGGCTTATCAAATTATTACCGATGGCGATAAAAAAGGAGTGGGCTTTGAAATTCTGCTGCGCTGGCATAAAAACGGTCAGGTCCTGAAACCAGGCCAATTTCTGGATGGGATAAAAAATGGCGAAATTTGGCTCAAGCTGACGGCGTTAGTCATTCACGCGGCCGTATCAGGTATCAACAGATACAATGGAAAATATTATTTTTCGGTTAATATTCCTCCTCAACTGGCTGCCGGGAACGCGCTGCCGGGAATGGCGAAAAAAGCCGTTGAAATGTTACTGAAACCGCAGTGGGCCGGGAAACTTGTCTTCGAATTAGCTGAAACCATTGATGTAACAAAGGATCCAAATATTCCTGTCACTCTCCAGCGTTTACGCGCCGAGGGATGCCGGCTGTTTCTGGATGATTGCTTTTCCAGAAATTACGCTATGTTACCCATCCGACAGATTAATGTTGATGGACTGAAGCTTGACCGTGATATAGTTGAGCACTTTGTTGCTAACGACAATGACAATAGCATTATTAAAGCGATACAGATATACAGCGACATGACGGGAAGGGAATGCGTTGCGGAAGGCGTCGATAGCGAAGAAAAATTTGAAAAACTTGTCGCATTAGGGGTTAAGCGCTTCCAGGGATATTATCTTTCCCGGGCGGTTAAAGAAGATGAGCTGGATCGAATGGTACGGCTATTTAGTTAATGGCTTCACTATACTGGTGGTACGACAGACTTAACTCTTCGACCACCAGCAAAAACAGTCACTCACCAGGGCAATAATCTGTTATCAGATATCATCGCGCGTAAAACCGACAACAATTTCAAGCGTGTTTCGAATGACATCGCAGGCTTCGGGCTCCTCGGTAATTTCGAGGGCGTGAATCAGTTGCAGGATAATCTCTTTATTTGAGAGATTGTCACCGGTCAGCATAATACAGCGTATTGCCGAGCCCAACACTTCAACCTCACCACTGAGATGCTTTCCAGCATTAAGAAAATGTTCCGCCAGTTCTTTATCGTGCAGGGCTTCAAAATTATACGTCTGCTGCATAATCGCTTTACTCATGGTGGTCACCGTTTCGGTTAAAATTAGTGTTTCTTGTCTGGGGTCAGAAGCGTGTTGTGAGTAAAGAGAGAGCGCATGCGCCCAATTTCATAATCGCCCATCACTCTTCCCCGGTCGTGCGAGACGCCGGTTACACGCTGGCGCACTTCATCTTCAGCGGCAATCAATGCATTTTTACGTTCATCATTTGATTCAACGTTAGCCATCGCCCGCAGGCGATTAGCAAGAGACACAAAGGTAATAGGTCCGTTCTCTTTCAGTATGGATAATACGGCCTCACCGATAAGGTCATCCTTAAGTCGTTCAAATTTAGTTCTATGCATAGCTTCAATCTCACTCTGCTACACGCAGCAGGCTGTAGCATGGGGTTAGTCATCGCATTCAGGAGCTCTATTCTCACTCAGCATGACTAACTTAGTAAGTTAAAAAAACAGTGTTCAGGTTAACGCTCGAAGAAGAGGGCTATCAGACCGTTATAGTGCGCTTTCTCAACGTCAGACGTTGACTCTTCAATTCTGCGCAACAGCTTTGTACAGATTGTCATTCTGCTCAGTTGTACATTTTCTTTGATGATCTCACTGACGATGGCACCAAGGGTTTCCTGCTGTGTAGGGACGTTATCCTTGTTAAAATACAAGGTGATAGCGCTTTCTGCTGTAGAGGGAGCATGGTTGCGACGCATAATTTTCCACCGTTAACAAACAATTTTGTAACATCAGTGGCATTGAATTTATACTATTCGATCAAATCTGTACATTAAAATTGTACAACTTTTCACATGGATCGTGTTTTTGTCAGGAAAACTATTAACAATAGGGGGGGAAAGAGCAGGAAAGAGGGGAAAAGGAAAGGCCCCGAAGGGCCTGAAATTATTTACGTCCCAGGGAAGGTGCGAATAAGCAGGTCATTTCTTCCCAAGCTGACTCGCTGATTAAAATTTCGCGGATCTGGGCCGATTTTTTTCCCGCAAACACATCGAATCAGCCTATTTAGGCTATTTTTTCCACCATTTCTGGCGTTATTTCCGGTTTTTACTGAGATCTCTCCCACTGACGTATCATTTGGTCCACCCGAAACAGGTTGGCCAGGGTGAATAACATCGCCAGTTGGTTATCGTTTTTCAGCAGCCCCTTGTATCTGGCTTTCACGAAGCCGAACTGCCGCTTGATGATGCGAAACGGGTGCTCCACCCTGGCACGGATGCTGGCTTTCATGTATTCGATGTTGATGGCCGTTTTGTTCTTGCGCGGATGCTGCTTCAAGGTTTTTACCCTGCCGGGACGCTCGGCGATCAGCCAGTCCACATCCACCTCGGCCAGCTCCTCGCGCTGTGGCGCTCCTTGGTAGCCGGCATCGGCTGAGACAAATTGCTCCTCTCCATGAAGCAGATTACCCAGCTGATTGAGGTCATGCTCGTTGGCCGCGGTGGTGACCAGGCTGTGGGTCAGGCCACTCTTGGCATCGACACCAATGTGGGCCTTCATGCCAAAGTGCCACTGATTGCCTTTCTTGGTCTGATGCATCTCCGGATCGCGTTGCTGCTCTTTGTTCTTGGTAGAGCTGGGTGCCTCAATGATGGTGGCATCCACCAAAGTGCCTTGGGTCATCATGACGCCTGCTTCGCCCAGCCAGCGATTGATGGTCTTGAACAATTGACGGGCCAGTTGATGCTGCTCGAGCAGGTGGCGGAAATTCATGATGGTGGTGCGATCCGGCAGGGCGCTATCCAGGGATAATCGGGCAAACAGGCGCATGGAGGCGATTTCGTACAGGGCATCTTCCATGGCACCGTCGCTCAGGTTGTACCAATGCTGCATGCAGTGAATACGCAGCATGGTCTCCAGCGGATAGGGTCGCCGGCCATTACCAGCCTTGGGATAAAACGGCTCGATGACAGCGGTCATATTCTGCCATGGCAGAATCTGCTCCATGCGGGAGAGGAAAATCTCTTTTCGGGTCTGACGGCGCTTAGTGCTGAATTCACTATCGGCGAAGGTGAGTTGATGGCTCATGATGTCCCTCTGGGATGCGCTCCGGATGAATATGATGATCTCATATCAGGAACTTGTTCGCACCTTCCTTAGGTGACGAGAATGTTATTTCTGTTCACATTGTGCCATATAAGTGCGGATTTTTAACATTTTGAGCTAAATAGGGTTGGTCACGACGAGACGAAAGTGTAAATATCGTCAGCCTCGTCTGTGCTGTTTAGGCGGGCGCTGTCATTACGGAGGGTGCCTTCAGGCAACGGGATGTTAGGGTATTGAGGGACCAGCGAGAGGTGGAAAACACAGCTGCGGAACTATCTTGTCGATATTTTCTTAAGAACGAACTCTGATAGAGAAAGCGTTCAGTTCCACAAAAAATGCTGTTTCTCCACCCTGGCAATTATTTTTCTTCTGTGTACTCACCTTTTGATTTCAGTTTATCTCTAACAAGGTTGGCGCAACTGGTTGCATTCTGTAAACTCTGATCGTTTACAATAGAGGACCGAGATTTTAAAACTTCGTTGTAAGCATCTTTAACTTTCGGACTGACTGTTGCAGCATAACTATCTGGCGGGAAGTCACCCAAAGGTTCTTTGTCACCGCTTAAGGCCTTAGCGCAAGCATTATTAATTTGGTCATCAATGCTTAATTGATTTGCGTTAGCAGATAACGAAAAAGCTACAACCAAAGAGGCGAGAACAATTCTTTTCATACTTAGTCATTCCTTAGGAAGGTGCGAACAAGTCCCTGATATGAGATCATGTTTGTCATCTGGAGCCATGGAACAGGGTTCATCATGAGTCATCAACTTACCTTCGCCGACAGTGAATTCAGCAGTAAGCGCCGTCAGACCAGAAAAGAGATTTTCTTGTCCCGCATGGAGCAGATTCTGCCATGGCAAAACATGGTGGAAGTCATCGAGCCGTTTTACCCCAAGGCTGGTAATGGCCGGCGACCTTATCCGCTGGAAACCATGCTACGCATTCACTGCATGCAGCATTGGTACAACCTGAGCGATGGCGCGATGGAAGATGCTCTGTACGAAATCGCCTCCATGCGTCTGTTTGCCCGGTTATCCCTGGATAGCGCCTTGCCGGACCGCACCACCATCATGAATTTCCGCCACCTGCTGGAGCAGCATCAACTGGCCCGCCAATTGTTCAAGACCATCAATCGCTGGCTGGCCGAAGCAGGCGTCATGATGACTCAAGGCACCTTGGTCGATGCCACCATCATTGAGGCACCCAGCTCGACCAAGAACAAAGAGCAGCAACGCGATCCGGAGATGCATCAGACCAAGAAAGGCAATCAGTGGCACTTTGGCATGAAGGCCCACATTGGTGTCGATGCCAAGAGTGGCCTGACCCACAGCCTGGTCACCACCGCGGCCAACGAGCATGACCTCAATCAGCTGGGTAATCTGCTGCATGGAGAGGAGCAATTTGTCTCAGCCGATGCCGGCTACCAAGGGGCGCCACAGCGCGAGGAGCTGGCCGAGGTGGATGTGGACTGGCTGATCGCCGAGCGCCCCGGCAAGGTAAGAACCTTGAAACAGCATCCACGCAAGAACAAAACGGCCATCAACATCGAATACATGAAAGCCAGCATCCGGGCCAGGGTGGAGCACCCATTTCGCATCATCAAGCGACAGTTCGGCTTCGTGAAAGCCAGATACAAGGGGTTGCTGAAAAACGATAACCAACTGGCGATGTTATTCACGCTGGCCAACCTGTTTCGGGCGGACCAAATGATACGTCAGTGGGAGAGATCTCACTAAAAACTGGGAATAACGCCTTAAATGGCGAAGAAACGGTCTAAATAGGCTGATTCAAGGCATTTACGGGAGAAAAAACGGCTCAAACATGAAGAAATGAAATGACTGAGTCAGCCGAGAAGAATTTCCCCGCTTATTCGCACCTTCCTTTAATGATGAAGCGTTGTGATCCGAATTCAATTTGTAAAACCCAATTGTGATACTAATATTTATCAAAGTGTATAGAAATTCTATTAGATAAACCGGATCCGAACCAGTTTCAGCAATGTTTTCTGTCCGAACATGCTGTATCCGACTTATTTTGTTTACTACAGGCTAAATGTTATCAAAGATAAATATATCCAACATGTATTAGTCTATTCTTTTTCGTATTCTTATGACACCTACATTCTTTAGTGGGGGGTAGTGTGCTTGCACAAGTCTTTAAAAGTAGGATTTTTAAGGGAGAATGACGTTGTATGACTTCATCTGTACCACACTTGCATTACACTTAATAACAAGAACAACCAACACGTTAATTTTAAAGGGACAGTGCATGTCTGCCATGGATTTATCCAATCTACTTTTCGCTCATGACGCACCTGATTGCCCACTTCTGGTATATCAACGAGTCACCAATATTAACTCCAGACGCTGATTTTTCACATTACCTACGGCTCTACTTAAAACCCACACTAAACTTCATGTTTACATAAAATCGTATTAACAGATACAATACCCCCCTATAGTATCAGGAGGGCGTATGCCGCATTCACCCGAAGATAAAAAACGTATTCTGACCCGCGTCCGCCGCATTCGGGGCCAGGTTGATGCCCTTGAACGCGCCCTGGAATCGGGCGATCCCTGTCTCGCCATTTTGCAGCAAATTGCCGCCGTGCGCGGCGCTGCCAATGGTCTGATGGGGGAAATGGTCGAAATTCACCTCAAAGATGAGCTGGTGACGGGGGAGACCACCCCGGATCAGCGGGCAGTGCGGATGGCGGAAGTCGGCCATTTACTGCGCTCTTATCTAAAATAAACCCACACACCTCACAACAAGGGAAAGACATCATGAAATCTCGCGCAGCTGTCGCGTTCGGCCCAGGCCAGCCGCTGAAAATCGTTGAAATTGATGTTGCTCCGCCGAAGAAAGGCGAAGTGCTGATCAAAATTACCCACACCGGCGTTTGCCATACCGATGCGTTTACCCTGTCCGGTGACGATCCGGAAGGGGTATTCCCGGCGGTGCTCGGCCACGAAGGGGGCGGTGTGGTGGTGGAAGTGGGTGAAGGCGTCACCAGCCTGAAGCCCGGCGACCATGTGATCCCGCTCTACACCGCAGAGTGCGGCGAGTGTAAGTTCTGCAAATCCGGCAAAACTAACCTCTGCCAGGCCGTGCGCGCCACGCAGGGCAAAGGACTTATGCCGGACGGCACCACCCGTTTCTCCTATAACGGCGAGCCCATTTATCACTACATGGGTACCAGCACCTTCAGCGAATACACGGTGTGCGCCGAGATCTCACTGGCGAAAGTGAATCCGCAGGCACCGCTGGATAAAGTCTGTCTGCTCGGCTGCGGTGTCACCACCGGTATCGGCGCGGTGCATAACACGGCGAAAGTGAAAGAGGGGGACACCGTGGCGGTGTTCGGCCTGGGCGGGATCGGTCTGGCGGTTATCCAGGGCGCGGTACAGGCGAAAGCTGGGCGTATCATTGCTGTGGATACCAACCCGGAGAAATTTAAGCTCGCAGGTGAGATGGGGGCGACCGACTTTATCAACCCGAAAGACTACGACAAACCGGTTCAGGAGGTGATCGTTGAGCTGACCGACGGCGGCGTGGACTTTAGCTTCGAATGTATCGGCAACGTCAACGTAATGCGCTCAGCGCTGGAGTGCTGCCACAAAGGCTGGGGCGAGAGCATCATTATCGGTGTGGCCGGCGCGGGTCAGGAGATCAAAACCCGTCCCTTCCAGCTGGTGACAGGGCGCGTATGGCGCGGGTCAGCATTTGGCGGCGTGAAAGGCCGTACTCAGCTGCCGGGCATGGTTGAAGATGCGATGGTCGGTAAAATTCAGCTTGATCCGTTCATTACGCACCGCCTGCCGCTGGAGCAGATCAACGAAGCCTTCGATCTGATGCACGAAGGAAAATCCATTCGCACCGTTATCCATTTCGGCGACAACTGATTATTCTGCCAGCGGTTTTTTCCGCTGGCATTTCTTCCCTGATCTTCTCTAAAGTGTGACCTGTCCGGCGCTTTTAGACGTAATTTAATTCCCTGGCGTGCCGATGACTCTTTTACAGGCGTGTTATTACGCATCTTACCTATAAGAGAGTCGACGGTCATGGACAACACAACATCGATGCAGGCGCAGCATAAGCTGAGTTTCTTGCATCACATCCGGCTGGTTCCGCTGTTTTCCTCCATTCTCGGTGGCATTATTCTCCTGTTTGCATTGAGCTCAGGTCTGGCAGGCTATTTCCTGCTCCAGGCCGATAACGATCAGCAGGATGTCACGGCAGAAATCCAGGTGCGCACCGGTCTGTCAAACAGTTCCAACCATTTACGCACCGCCCGTATCAACATGATCCACGCGGGGGCGGCGAGCCGTATCGCGGAGATGGAGGCGATGAAACAAAACATCGCTGAGGCTGAGATCCGCATCAGGCAGTCGCAGGATGGATTTGCCGCCTATATGAAGCGCACCGTTCGTACCCCGGCTGATGAAGCGCTGGATGGCGATCTGAAAACCCGCTATGACGCCTACATCGCCGGTATGCAGCCGATGCTGAAATATGCCAAAAACGGCATGTTTGAAGCCATTATTAACCACGAAAATGAGACCGCGCGTCCGCTGGACGATGCCTATAACGCGGTGCTGCTGAAGGCGATAAAAATCCGCACCGAACGCGCCAACGCGCTGACGGCACAGGCTCACACCCGCACCCGGCTGGGGCTGATGTTTATGTTCGGCGCGTTTGGCCTGGCGCTGGCGCTGGCGGTGATCACCTTTGTGGTGCTGCGCCGTACGGTGATAAACCCGCTCCAGCGAGCCGCTACGCGTATCGAAAATATCGCGAAAGGCGATTTGACCATGCCGGACGAACCGACCGGGCGCAGCGAAATTGGCCGCCTGACGCGCGATCTGCAAACGATGCAGCACGCGCTGGTGACAACCGTGGGCACCGTGCGGCAAGGGGCGGAGGAGATCTACCGTGGAACCAGCGAGATCTCCGCGGGTAACACCGATCTCTCTTCCCGTACCGAGCAGCAGGCGGCGGCGATTGAACAGACGGCGGCCAGCATGGAGCAGCTCACCGCGACGGTGAAACAGAACGCCGATAACGCGCATCATGCGAGTAAACTGGCAGAAGATGCCTCCGGTAAGGCCAGCCGCGGGGGGCAGATGGTCTCCGGCGTGGTGAAAACCATGGGTAATATTTCCACCAGCTCGAAGAAGATCTCTGAAATTACCGCCGTGATTAACAGTATCGCGTTCCAGACCAATATTCTGGCGCTCAACGCGGCGGTCGAGGCGGCGCGTGCGGGTGAACAGGGACGCGGCTTTGCGGTCGTGGCGAGTGAAGTCCGCACCCTGGCAAGCCGCAGCGCGAATGCGGCGAAAGAGATTGAAAGCCTGATTAATGAATCGGTGTTGCTTATCGATCAGGGTTCCGGGGAAGTGGTTGCGGCGGGCAATACCATGAATGAGATTGTCGAGGCGGTTAAACGCGTCACCGATATTATGCTGGAGATTGCCGCGGCGTCCGATGAGCAGAGCCGCGGCATTGTTCAGGTGAGCCAGGCGATTTCCGAGATGGACAAGGTGACGCAGCAGAATGCCTCGCTGGTGGAAGAAGCTTCTGCGGCGGCGGCCTCGCTGGAAGAGCAGGGCGCACGTCTGACGGAGGCCGTTGGCGCGTTTCGTCTCAACGGGGCGCGCGCAGGACGGACTACAGCCGCTGCAACCGCAGCGAAACCCGCGCCTTTAACCCCGGCGGCGGCCGTCTCAGGTGATAACTGGGAAACGTTCTGAGTAAGACAGACCCGCCCTCGCGGCGGGTTCTGCGTTTAGGGTCAGAGAGGCATTGATTTACGAATAGCGCTTAACAGCGTTTGGGCGCCTTCAGAGAGCGGGGCATCTACCCGCGTCAGGATCCCAATCGGTTCTCCCGCGCCGGGCGATGTTACCGGCAGCGCCGTAAGCACGCCGCGTCGCAGATCGTCCTTCACCGCGCCAGACGGCACAAACCACACGTAGTCGTAATCCACCGTAAGCTGGCGCGACAGCGACGCCGAGAGCGTTTCAATACACCCGGAAGGCAGCGTGCAGCCCTGCATTTGCAGCAACGCTTCCGCATTCTGACGCGGAACGGTTCCTTTTGGTGAGACCACCACCGGCCACTCCATCACGCGGCTCAGGGTCACGGTGTCCTGCAACAGGGGATGATTCGGACGCACGACCAGCTTCAGCGATTCCAGGAACAGCAGCTCGTAATTCAGGCCGCTCATCAGTTCCGGATCGGACATCCGCCCAATGCCCAGATCCAGCTCGCCTGACTTCAGGCCCGCCAGCAGCATGGTATTATTCATGGTCGCGACCTGAAGCGTGGCGTGCTTTTGCTGACGGTGGAACTGGCCGATCGCCGCAGGCAGTATACCCAGCGCCGCCGTTGGCAGCGCGCCCACGCGCACGATGTCGCTGGCCGGTTCCTCTTTGCGGTTGAGCGCCTGACCGGCGGTATTGAGGGCATCGAGAACTTTAACGGCATGCGTCAGGAACTGTTCACCCACGAGAGTAAGCTGAGCGCCCAGACGGCCGCGATCGAACAGGCGGGTTCCGGTAAGCTGTTCCAGTTCGTTCAGCGTTTTGGATAGTGCAGGCTGACTGAGGTTAAGGGTTTCAGCCGCTCGCCCCAGCGTTCCCTGTTGAGCGACGGCCACAAAAGTATGCAAATGGCGCAAGCGTATGCGCTGACTGAACAGACCATTTTTTTCCATAGGCGATGTTAAAAACAGAGCGACGCGGGTGACAAGTTAAGATGTTTGAATTTGATAACCTGATAGCAAAATATTTTTAACATTTGATCTATTTGAGTTACAACCGTTTTTCGAAAATGCCCACGCTTTGACCACTCGTCTGCCTGGATCACAATTCGTAAATTCTTCCCAACGAAAGGAACGGGCTTCTCTACACTCCAGGTAGTATTCACTGGAGGCATGACATCATGGCGAACACCATCACGGCTGATGATATTCGGGAACACTTTTCGCAGGCTATGTCGGCGATGTACCAGCAGGAAGTTCCGCAGTACGGCACCTTGCTGGAACTGGTGGCGGACGTTAACCTGGCGGTTCTGGAAAATAACCCACTTTTACATGAACAACTGGCAAACGCAGACGAACTGGCGCGCCTGAATGTTGAACGTCACGGTGCGATCCGCGTTGGCACCGCGCAGGAGCTTTCCACCCTGCGCCGGATCTTCGCCATTATGGGCATGTATCCGGTCAGCTATTACGATCTCTCCCAGGCGGGCGTGCCCGTCCACTCGACGGCGTTTCGTCCGACAGACGATGCGGCGCTCTGCCGTAATCCGTTTCGCATTTTTACCTCGCTGCTGCGCCTGGAGCTGATTGAAAACGTTGCGCTGCGCGAAAGGGCGGCGGAGATCCTCTCCCGGCGCAACATCTTTACGCCGCGCTGCCTGGAACTGATCGACCTGCATGATGCGCAGGGACACTTTACCGAGGCACAGGCGCGCGAATTTGTTCAGGAAGCCCTGGAAACCTTCCGCTGGCATCGCCATGCGACGGTCGATCAGGAAACCTATCTGGCGCTGAGCAACGAACATCGCCTGATTGCCGACGTGGTCTGTTTCCCGGGGTGCCATATAAACCATCTCACGCCGCGCACTCTGGATATCGACCGGGTGCAGGAGCTAATGCCGAAGTACGGCATTGAGCCGAAAATTCTGATTGAAGGCCCGCCTCGCCGCGAGGTGCCGATCCTCCTGCGCCAGACCAGCTTTAAGGCGCTGGAGGAGCCGGTGCTTTTCGCGGGAGAACACAAGGGCACCCATACCGCGCGTTTCGGTGAGATTGAGCAGCGCGGCGTGGCCCTTACGCCGAAAGGGCGCGAGCTGTACGACAGTCTGTTAAATCAGGCCGGGACCGGCAAAGACAACCTGACCCACCAGCTTCACCTGCGCGAGATCTTCAGCGCCTTCCCGGACAGCGAAATGTTCCTGCGCCGTCAGCGGCTGGCTTATTTCCGCTACCGTCTGACCCCGACAGGTGAGGCGCATCGACACGCGTTTCGTCCCGGCGACGATCCGCAGCCGCTGATCGAACGCGGCTGGGTTGTGGCACAGCCCATCACCTACGAGGATTTTCTGCCCGTCAGTGCGGCGGGGATCTTCCAGTCGAATCTTGGCAATGAAACGCAGGCGCGCAGCCACGGCAATGCCAGCCGCAATGCCTTCGAAGCCGCGCTCGGCTGTGCGGTGTACGACGAGTTTTCGCTTTACGAGGAGGCGGAAGCGCGCAGCAAACAGCGTTGCGGTTTGCTCTGAAACCGTTACTCTGCAAGGGTGTGATGGAAAAAGAAGGTTGGTATGGAAAATCCCTCCGCCCCTGTGGTTGAAACGCGCCAGGGCGAACTGATTGGTTTTACTGAAGGCGATACTCATGTGTGGTGCGGCATTCCCTATGCGGCACCGCCCGTAGGCCAGTGGCGGTGGCGCTCCCCGCGTCCTCCCGCGCGTTGGGATGGCGTACGTCCGGCAACGGCGTTCTCCGCCTCCAGCTGGCAGAGCAGCGAAAGCTGTCAGGAGCTGGGTGGCGGCGATCCCGGCCAGTTCTCTGAAGACTGCCTGTACCTTAACGTCTGGTCGCCAGTCGCACGCGCCGATCCGCTTCCGGTGATGGTCTGGCTGCACGGCGGAGGATTTACCCTCGGCGCTGGCGGGCTGCCTCCGTATAACGGCAGGGCGCTGGCGAAGCGCGGCACGGTGGTGGTGACAATTAATTACCGTCTCGGGCACCTCGGCTTTTTTGCCCATCCGGCGCTGGAGGGGGAAGAAGAGCGCGTGGTGCATAACTTTGCGTTGCTCGATCAGATCCAGGCCCTGGAATGGGTGCGCGATAACATCGCCGCGTTCGGCGGCGATCCTGAGAACATCACCGTATTTGGCGAGTCGGCCGGCGCGCGCAGCGTGCTGTCGCTGATGGCCTCCCCGCTTGCGCGAGGACTGTTCCATAAAGCCATTGTGCAAAGCGGGTACACGCTGCCGGACACGCCACGCGAGCAGGCCATGCATAAAGGCGAAGCGATTGCCGCCCATTTCGGCCTGCAAAATGCCACCGCGGAACAGCTTCGCGCGATCCCGCCTGAGGCGTTCTGGCCGCTGACCTCGCCGCTGAATATCGCCCCTGCGCCCATCGTGGGGGATTGCGTTTTGCCTGAGGCCATGCTCGACGTTTTCTTCGCGGCCCGCCAGCATCCTGTACCGGTGATGATTGGGTCAAACAGCGACGAAGCCAGCGTGATGTCGGTGTTCGGGGTCGATCTGGCCGGGCAGATCCAGAAGCTTCGCCGCGAGCGGCGCTTTGGCCTGGGGCTGATTAAGCTGCTTTATCCTGGCGTGAAGGGCGATGAGGAACTTGGCAGGCAGGTATGCCGCGACATGGCCTTCACCACCATGGGATACGTGGTGATGCAGGCGCAGCAGCGGGCGGGCGGCCTGTGCTGGCGATACTGGTTTAATTATGTGGCTGAAGCGGAGCACGCGACGTACATCAACGGCGCCTGGCACGGCAACGAAGTGCCCTACGTGTTCGATACCCTTGGACAGGTGGAACCCTCGCGGCAGTATGTAAATGAACGCGATCTGGCCTTCGCCGCTCAGGTGGCGGACTACTGGGTGAGCTTCGCCCGGGATGCGGGGGCACGCGATAGCCTGGCAGGGCCCACGCGCTGGCCCGCCTGCCGGAAAGGGCGGGACGTGCTGTTACGTATTGGTGTGAATAAACATGCAGGTTTTCGGCTTGAAAACCGCTTCATGCGTGCCCGTATGAGCCTCTTCAAACGGGTGATGAAACACCACGTCAGCCTCGACTGAGCAGACAGGCGCGAAACGCATCCAGTCCGTTTTCCGGGCCGGGTGCGTCGCGTAATACCAGCCGGTAGCTCGCCCCCGTCTTTATGCTTGTGTCAAAAGGCCGCATCAGCCGTCCGGCGCGCACGTCCTCCTCCACCAGCGTTTCATCCGCGATGGCGATGCCCAGCCCCTGAATGGCGGCGGTAATGGCCAGATCCATGGTTTCGAAGTGTTGATTTTTGAGCATAGCTGGCGGCGGACCCGGCTGTTTCGCCAGCCACAGCGTCCAGTCCGTTTTGTCCCGCGTGGGGTGAAGGAAGGTGAGAGTTTCCAGCGCAGAACCGGCCCGTACCGGGCTCATCACCGGGGTTAAGGCCTCTTCGAACAGCAGATCGCCGGCGCTCATGTGCGTCCCAAACACAATCGCCGCGTCACAGGATTCGGTTTTGAAATTGACGTTATGATCGGTGGTGGTGGTCAGCGCAATCTGGAGTTCCGGCTGTTCGCGCTCCACCTGTAGCAGACGCGGCACCAGCCAGCGCATCGCGCAGGTAGGCGCTTTCAGACGAATAACGGTCTGGTGCGTTCGCGCCTGTTCAGCAACGTTCAGCAGGTGCTCAAACGCAGATTGCAGCTCCGGCAGCAGGGCGCTTCCCTGAGAGGAGAGACGCAGGCCGCGCGCATGGCGCTCGAACAGCGGGAAGCCGAACCAGCTTTCCAGCGAGGCGATTTTGCGGCTTACCGCCCCCTGCGTCAGACAAAGCTCCCTGGCGGCATGGGTAAGATTCAGGTGACGCGCGGTCACGATGAACGTCTCTACGGCATTGAGCGGAAATGAACGACGCGACATATCTCACCTTAGCTATGCGTTTTTGTCATGGCTATTATGACAACAATTCGATTGTCCCGGCAATGAAGTTGTTGTTTGAATAGTTATGCATTCACCACGAGAAGGGACAGAGGATGACTTTGAAAACGCCGGTGCAGACACGATCCAAATTGCCCGATGTGGGAACCACCATTTTTACCGTTATCGGCCAGCTTTCAGCCCGGCATAACGCCATCAACCTTTCTCAGGGTGCGCCGAATTTTTCCTGCGACCCAAAACTTATCACCGGCGTGACCCGCGCCATGGAGGCAGGGCATAACCAGTACGCCTCCATGACCGGGCTGCAACCGCTCAGGGAGCGCATTGCGGACAAAATTGCCACGCTCTATGGCACACGCTATGACCCGGCGAGTGAGGTGCTGGTGACCGCCAGCGCCAGCGAAGGGCTTTACTCAGCCATCAGCGGGCTGGTTCATCCTGGGGATGAGGTGATCTATTTCGAGCCCTCCTTTGACAGCTATGCGCCGATTGTGCGTCTGCAAGGGGCGACGCCGATCGCCATTAAGCTGACGGTACCGGATTTTGCCGTGAACTGGGATGAAGTACGGGCGGCTATTACCCCGCGCACGCGGATGATCATCGTCAATACGCCGCACAACCCGAGCGGACAGGTGTTTTCAGCCGCCGATCTGCACCAGCTGGCAGCGCTGACGCGCCACACCGACATCATCATTTTGTCTGACGAAGTGTACGAGCACGTCGTTTTTGATGGCGAACCGCACCACGGAATGGCGACGCACCCGCAGCTGGCGGAGCGCAGCGTGATTATTTCTTCTTTCGGAAAAACCTATCACGTCACCGGCTGGCGCGTGGGTTATTGTGTGGCACCCGCGGAGCTGATGGATGAGATATGTAAAGTCCATCAATTTTTAATGTTCTCGGCCGATACGCCGATGCAGTACGCGTTTGCCGAACACATGTCCGATCCGCAAACCTGGCTGTCGCTGGCGGCGTTTTATCAGCGCAAGCGCGATCTGCTGCAAAGTTTGCTCGCCGACTCACCGTTCAGGCTGCTACCAAGTGCCGGTTCGTTCTTCCTGCTGGCGGATTACAGCGGCTTTAGCGACGAGCGCGACAGCGAGATGGTGAAAAGGCTGATTGTCGAATGCGGGGTTGCCACCATTCCGCTGTCGGCGTTTTATGCCGATGGCACGGACAATAAGTTAATCCGTCTCTCTTTTGCGAAAGATGAGGCGACGTTACGGGCAGGTGCCCAGGCCCTTTGTCGGGTTACACCACGTTAAGGAATTTGAGATGAAATTACGCGCGTTAGTTGTCGGCATGGGACTGTTGTGTTCATTCTCGTCGTTTGCCGCTACCGAGTTGCGATACGGGCTGGAAGAGGAATATCCGCCGTTTGAAAGCCGCAATGCGTCAGGCGAGCTGGAAGGGTTTGACGTAGAACTGGGAAATGCCATCTGTAAAGCCGCCGCGCTGAAGTGCAGCTGGGTTGAAACCTCGTTTGATGCGCTGATCCCCGGTCTGGTGGCGAAAAAGTTCGATGCCATAAACTCGGCGATGAACATCACCGAACAGCGTCGCAAAAGCATTGATTTCACCCAGCCCATCTATCGCATTCCCTCCCAGCTGGTGGGCAAAGCCGGTTCTGCGGTAGAGGCTACCCCCGAAGGGCTGAAGGGCAAAACCATCGGCGTTCTTCAGGGTTCAATTCAGGAAACTTACGCCAAAGAGCACTGGGAAAAGCACGGTGTCACCGTGGTGTCTTATAAAGATCAGAATATGGCCTGGGGGGATCTGCTGAATGGCCGCATCGATGCCTCGCTGGTCATGTCAGCGGCCGGGCAGGCAGGTTTCCTCAGTAAGCCGCAGGGTAAAGGGTTTGGCTTTATCGGCAAACCGGTGTCGGACGACACCATCCTCGGCAGTGGGATCGGCTTTGGGCTGCGTAAGGGGGATGAGGCCACCAAAAAGCAGCTTGATGCCGCAATTGATAAAGTACGTGCCGACGGCACGATCGCTAAACTGGCTGATAAGTACTTCCCGGGTATCGATGTCAGCGTAAAATAACCGCCTCGTTGGTCCCGGCTGTTGATGTCCAGCCGGGACACTTTTATACATAACTTTACCCCTTTTTCAGGCCGTTCTGGTCGACAGAAAATATTTCTCGGTTTGTTCAGATAATCACCCGCCAACAATTGGATTCTTAACCGTTTTTGTTTAGGCTGTGCGTTCTTTCTTGCCGTCATTTCGCTGCGCGCGAAACTCATTCACACGACCATAAGGACGTTTTCTCAGGCATGAATCGCAGACGTTTTCTCAAAGGTTCCCTGGCAATGGCTGCCCTGAGCGGCACTTCTGGCCTTGCTTCTCTGTTTTCCCAGGCGGCGTATGCTGCTGACTCCGACATTGCCGACGGTCAGAGCCGTCGCTTTGACTTCTCTGTTCTGCAATCCATGGCGCACGATCTGGCGAAAACCGCGTGGGGCGGTGCGCCGCGTCCGCTGCCGGAAACGCTGGCCACTATGACGCCGCAGGCGTACAACGCCATCCGTTACGATGAGAAGCAGTCGTTGTGGAATAACATTGAAGGCCGTCAGCTGGACGCCCAGTTCTTCCATATGGGGATGGGGTTCCGCCGCCGCGTGCGCATGTTCTCGCTGGATCAAACCACCTCTCAGGCGCGTGAGATCCACTTCCGGCCTGAGCTGTTCAGCTACGGCGATACGGGCGTGGATACCCGCCAGCTTGAAGGGCAGAGCGACCTCGGCTTCGCCGGATTCCGCGTCTTTAAAGCGCCGGAGCTGGCGCGACGCGATATCGTTTCGTTCCTGGGCGCGAGCTACTTCCGCGCGGTGGATGATACCTACCAGTACGGCCTCTCTGCGCGTGGTCTGGCGGTGGATACCTTTACCGACACCCCGGAAGAGTTCCCGGATTTCACCTCCTTCTGGTTTGAAACCGTGAAGCCGGGTGATACCACCTTTACCGTCTATGCGCTGCTGGACAGCCCGAGCATTACCGGTGCCTATAAGTTTGTGATCCACTGTGAGAAGAGCCAGGTGATCATGGACGTCGAAAACCATCTCTATGCGCGCAAAGACATCAAGCAGCTCGGCATCTCGCCAATGACCAGCATGTTTAGCTGCGGCAACAACGAACGCCGCATGTGCGACACCATTCATCCGCAGATCCACGATTCAGACCGCCTGGCGATGTGGCGCGGTAACGGGGAGTGGATCTGCCGGCCGCTGAACAACCCGCAAAAGCTGCAATTTAACGCCTACCTGGATAAAAACCCGAAGGGCTTTGGTTTGTTGCAGCTTGACCGTGACTTCTCTCATTACCAGGACGTCATGGGCTGGTATAACAAGCGACCAAGCCTGTGGGTCGAGCCGCGCAACAACTGGGGGAAAGGTTCCATTGCCCTGATGGAGATCCCGACAACCGGCGAGACGCTCGATAACGTGGTCTGCTTCTGGCAGCCAGAGAAACCGGTGCAGGCGGGTGATGAGCTGGACTTCAAATACCGTCTCTACTGGAGCGCGCAGCCGCCGGTGCGTTCCCCGCTGGCAAACGTCTACGCCACCCGTACCGGTATGGGAGGCTTCCCGGAGGGCTGGGCGCCGGGTGAAAATTACCCGAAAGTGTGGGCCCGTCGCTTTGCCATTGATTTCGTCGGGGGCGATCTGAAGGCCGCCGCACCGAAGGGCATTGAGCCGGTGATCACCCTGTCCAGCGGTGAAGCGAAGCAGGTGGAGATACTCTATGTCGAACCGTTCGACGGGTATCGCATTCTGTTTGACTGGTATCCAACCTCTGACTCCACCGAGCCGGTGGATATGCGCCTGTTCCTGCGCTGTCAGGGCGATGCCATCAGCGAGACCTGGCTTTACCAGTACTTCCCGCCCGCGCCGGACAAACGTAACTACGTTGACGACCGGATCATGCGCTAGTCCTTATGGGTTTGTGCCGGGTGGCGACCCGGCCTGCTCTGGACGCATTTGTAGGCCGGGTAAGCGTTAGCGCCACCCGGCAATTAAGAGGCACCATGTCTTCAGAAATCATCCCCGTTAACCAGGAAATCGAGCTTCGCGCCGTCGAAGAGCGCTATACCACCGATCTGCATAACCTCGTAATCAAAAACAAAACCTGGCTGCAAACCGCCTTTGACTGGGCGCAGCATGTCGGCAGCGAAGAGGACACGCGCCGCAACGTGCAGAGCAACCAGATGTTGCACCAGCGCGGTTACGCCAAAATGTTCCTGATTTTTATGAATGACGAGCTGATAGGCGTGCTCTCCTTCAACGCGATCGAGCCTGCGAATAAGGCCGGGTATATCGGCTACTGGCTTGACGAAGCACATCAGGGGCAGGGTATTCTTTCTCAGGCGCTCCAGGCGTTTATGCGCTATTACGTTGAGCGCGGCGAGATCCGCCGTTTTGTGATCAAGTGTCGCGTGGATAACCAGAGCAGTAACCGGGTGGCGCAGCGCAACGGTTTCACGCTGGAAGGTTGTTTGCGGGAAGCGGAAATGCTCAACGGTCGCTACGATGACGTGAACCTGTACGCCAGAATCTTCCCGCTATAGCGCCCCCAGCAGCGGCGTCCGGGTGATCCGCGTGTCGCCGTTGATCACTTTGGCTCCCCGGACGTGAATGCTTTCACCCTCCAGCGCCTCGATAACCGCATCGTCCGTTATTTCCACCTGATGCTCAATCAGGACATCGCCGCTGATACGCGCCCGCCCCTGAATGACCACTTTGTCATCAATCAGGATCGGCCCGCCGCGTAACCACGCCTCGCCGCCTATTAATACGTGGTGTTTAATGACGCAGTTGCCTTCGACGAGGGCGTTTTCCGCGACCTGTGAACTGTACCGCACGGTCGGGATGGCATCATCCTCCAGACCGGCCAGCAGACGGGCGTTGCCGTACACTTTGGCGCAGTCGCACACCCAGACGTTATTCAGCGCGTTGCCCTCAATAATGGCGCGATCGAACACCTCGGCGCGGTGCTCAACAAAGGCCCAGGTCACCATGGCATCGCCGTAGATTTGCGCCTGATGCACAATACGCGACTGGCTGACCGTGGCTCTGTCATAGATTTGCAGGATCTGCTCACGGTCGGGTGTCAGCCCTTTGGCTGCAATCACCAGGCTGTTATGCAGCACCCGCGCATCACCCGCGATACGGCATTCCCCGCGTACGGTGGAGTGCTGAATGGTGACGTTGTCACTTATTACCGCCCCGTGACTCACCTCTGCCGCGTCAAGCCAGCCGTTGCCGCCAACGTGTGCGCGGTGGCTTACGATGCAGGGTTGGGTGAGGCGGGCGTTACCGGATATCCTGGCCCCGGCAAACACCACGCTGTTTTCATCGTAAACCCAGCAATCCCCATCCTGGGCGAGCGCGTGTTCATCCTCAACCCAACCGCCTTTAGTCCCGCGGGTCACATCGTTAAAATCCTTCACGGCAATAATTTGTCTGAGAGGCGTTGTGCACGGCGTTGATCCGTCCTGCCAGCGCCAGAGACGCGTTTCATTGCTAAGCCGATATTTTGTCATCGTGTTATCCCTGAAAAGCCTTTCAATAAACGTAGCAAAGTTTTGGTTTTTCGAAGTGCTGGCGTCCGCTCAGGAAACCCCTTAAAATGGCATTTAAAATACATTTTAAAGTTTAAAAAAAATGCATAACCAAAACCAACGCGTTCTTAACTTGCCCGCCGGGTATTTCGGTATGGTCCTGGGAACCATAGGCATGGGGTTCGCCTGGCGTTATGCCAGCACCATCTGGCCAGTGACGCGCTGGCCGGGCGAGATCCTGGTGGCGCTGGCGGTGGCGATCTGGTTGCTTCTGAGCATGGCGTTTCTTACCCGTGCGGTACGGTTTCCACATAGCGTGCTGGCCGAGATGCGGCATCCGGTAATGAGCAGTTTTGTCAGCCTGTTTCCTGCCACAACGCTGCTGGTGGCCATCGGCTTTGTGCCGTGGTATCGCCCGCTGGCGCTGGGGTTGTTTAGCGTGGGCGTGGTGATCCAGCTTGCGTATGCCGCCTGGCAAAGCGCCGGGCTGTGGCGCGGCAAGCATCCGGAAGAAGCCACGACGCCGGGACTGTATCTGCCGACGGTAGCGAACAATTTTATCAGCGCGATGGCCTGCGGTGCGCTAGGCTTCCACGACGCGGGGCTGGTGTTCCTTGGTGCCGGGGTCTTTTCCTGGCTGAGCCTGGAGCCGGTCATTTTGCAACGCCTGCGCAGCGCGGGCGAACTGCCCGCTGCCCTTCGTACCTCGCTCGGGATCCAGCTTGCGCCTGCCCTGGTGGCCTGTAGCGCCTGGTTTAGCGTCAACGGCGGCGAAGCGGACACCTTCGCCAAAATGCTTTTCGGCTATGGCCTGTTGCAACTCCTGTTTATGCTGCGTCTGATGCCGTGGTATCTGTCGCAGCCGTTCAACGCGTCGTTCTGGAGCTTCTCGTTCGGGGTGTCGGCGCTGGCGACCACCGGTTTACATCTGGGGCAGAGCAGTCCGTCAGGGCTCTTTCATGCCCTCGAGGTTCCCCTGTTTATTTTCACCAACGTCATCATCGCGATGCTGCTGGTCCGTACTTTTATCTTGCTGATGCAGGGCAAACTTCTGGTGCGCGCTGATAAGGCACTGCTTATGCAATCTGAGGAAAAATAATGACTGTCGATGAAAACTACTTTACTGAGAAATATGGGCTGACCCGCACGCACTCAGAGGTGCTGCTCAGCGCGGACATTGTTAAGCCCGGTAAAACGCTCGATCTGGGTTGCGGAAATGGCCGCAACAGCCTCTACCTCGCTGCCAACGGCTATGACGTGACGGCGTGGGATAAAAACCCGATGAGCATCGATAACATTGAGCGCATTAAGGCGGCGGAAGGGATCGCGAATCTGGAAACGGCGATTAAGGATCTGAACAACCTGACCTTTGACGGCGAATACGACTTTATTCTTTCCACCGTCGTGTTGATGTTCCTCGAAGCGAATACCATCCCTGGTCTTATCGCCAATATGCAGCGTTGCACCAGACCAGGCGGCTATAACCTGATCGTTGCTGCCATGGATACGGAGGATTATCCGTGCACAGTCGGCTTCCCGTTTGCCTTCAAAACCGGTGAACTGAGCAACTACTACGAAGGCTGGGAGCTGATCAAGTACAACGAAGAGGTAGGGGAACTCCACCGTACCGATGCCAACGGGAACCGTATCAAGCTGCGCTTCGCCACCATGCTCGCACGCAAGCCCGCTTAACGCGCCGCCAGCAGACAGAGTTGCAGGGCAGTGCGACAGGAGGCCTCGAACGACGACAGCGGTAAAAACTCAAACTTCGAGTGGAAGTTATGGGCGCCGGTGAAGAAGTTCGGGGTGAGCAGGCCTTTGGCTGACAGGGCCGCTCCATCCGTGCCACCGCGCATGGGGATCGGTTTTGGGGTGATGCCGAGCGACTCCATCGCCTCGAACATCAGGTCGATCGCGCGGCGGTCTTCGCCAATCGCATTGCTGATATTGCTGTAGGTATCCTCAATGCGGTATTCCACGTTTGCCGTGGGATGCTGCGCGGCTATTTGCGCCGCCACATCGGCAATGTGCTGCTTGCGGGCGGCGAAACCATCTTTGTCAAAATCACGAATATTGGCTTTCAGTATCGCTTCGTTCTGCCCGGCCTGGATGCCGTTAAACCAGATATAACCTTCGCGCCCCTCGGTGCATTCCGGGGTTTGCCGGCGATCGAAATGGCTGATGAAATCCGTTGCCATCAGCAGCGGATTGACCAGCACCCCTTTGGCGGACATCGGGTGAGCCGTGACGCCGGTAAAGCGAATTTCAGCCGCCGCCGCGTTAAAGTTCTCGTAAACAATCTCCCCCAGCTCGCAGCAGTCGATGGTCCAGGCAAAATCGACGTCGAAGCGCTTCAAATCCAGCGCTTTCGCGCCACACAGGCCAATCTCTTCATCGGGTACAAACGCCACCACAATATCGCCATGCTTATGTTCAGCGGTGAGGTTTTCCAGCACCGTCATGACCACGGTGACGGCCGCTTTATTATCTGCGCCTAATACGCTGGTTCCGTCGCTGAAAATAATCTCCTCATCAGGATAAGCCAGAATTTCCGGGTGCTCATTTACGCGCAGCCAAATATCTTTCTCTTTATTCAGGCAGAGATCATTCCCCGTAAACGTTAATATTTGTGGATGAATATCCGGGGATAAACCGACGTCGACGGTGTCGATATGGGTAATAAAACCAATCCGCGGCGCGCCGGGAACATTGCCTTTTTTCACGGCGGTAACGGTGGCGAACTCATCTATCACAATATCATCTAACCCCAGCGTTTTCAGCTCCTTCGCCAGCTCCCGCGCCATGTCGTGCTGACCCGGGGTGGAGGGCAGGGTTTTGACTTTCGGGTCGCTCTGGCTGGTGATGGCGAGATAGCGGAAAAAGCGTTGGGTTAATTGTCTGGAGAGTTCTGAGCCCATAGTGTTTCCTTCTGTATTTATTTTTCATGTGTTTGCGCCATCACTTTAATGTTATTTATGAAATGGCAAAAGAAGTAAATAGCCGTCGAATTAAAAAGACAGGAATAAATGATGAAAAGCACATTCACAATGATAACGCTGGCGCTTGCTGCGCTGACGGTCAGTTCCACCGTCGCGGCAAAAACGCTGGTGTATTGCTCCGAAGGATCGCCGGAAAATTTCAATCCTCAGCTCTATACGTCGGGGACCAGCGTGGACGCCAGCGCCGTACCGGTTTATAACCGTCTGGTCGATTTCAAACCGGGCACTACCGAACTGGTGCCGAGCCTGGCGGAAAGCTGGGAGGTAAGCGACGATGGCAAGATCTACACCTTCCACCTGCGCAAAGGGGTGAAATTCCACAGTAATAAGCTGTTCACGCCGACGCGCGACTTCAACGCGGACGACGTGATTTTTTCGTTTATGCGCCAGAAGGATGTGAATCATCCCTACCATAACGTCTCCAACGGCAGTTATTCCAACTTCGAAAGTCTGGAGTTCGGCAGCCTGATTACCGCCATTGATAAAGTTGACGATCGCACCGTGCGCTTCACCCTGGCGCATCCGGAAGCGCCGTTTGTCGCTGATCTGGCGTGGTACTTTGCCTCCATTCTGTCGGCGGAGTATGCCGATGCCATGCTGAAAGCGGGCACGCCAGAAAAGGTCGATATGCAGCCGATTGGCACCGGGCCGTTTAAGCTGGCGCAATATCAGAAGGATTCCCGCATCCTCTTCACCGCTTTCCCCGACTACTGGCAGGGAAAATCGAAGCTGGATCGTCTGGTGTTCACCATCACGCCGGACGCCTCGGTGCGTTTTGCCAAAGTCGAGAAGAATGAGTGCCAGGTGATGCCGTTCCCGAATCCGGCGGACCTGCCGCGTATGAAGGCTAACAAAGACATCAACCTGATGAGCAAGGCCGGTCTGAATACCGGTTTCCTGGCGTTTAACACGCAAAAGCCGCCGCTGGATAACGTAAAAGTGCGCCAGGCGCTGGCGATGGCAATTAACAAACCCGCCATCATTGAGGCGGTGTTCCACGGCACCGGCACGGCGGCGAAAAACCTGCTGCCGCCTGGCGTCTGGAGTGCCGACAGCGAGCTGAAAGACTATGATTACGATCCAGAAAAAGCGAAAGCGCTGCTAAAGGAGGCGGGATTTGCCAACGGCGTAAGCATCGATCTGTGGGCCATGCCCGTGCAGCGGCCGTATAACCCGAACGCGAAGCGTATGGCGGAGATGATCCAGGCGGACTGGGCGAAAGTGGGCGTGCAGACCAAAATCGTGACCTACGAATGGGGCGAATACCTGAAGCGCGTGAAGGGCGGGGAGCATCAGGCCGCACTGATGGGCTGGACAACGGCGACGGGCGATCCGGATAACTTCTTCGGCCCGCTGTTTACCTGTACGTCCGCCAACGGCGGGTCGAACTCGGCCAAATGGTGCTATAAGCCGTTTGATAACCTGATTGCCGAAGCTAAATCGATAACCGATCGCGAAAAACGCGTGGCGCTGTACAAGCAGGCGCAGCAGATGATGCACGATCAAATGCCGGCGGTAATGATTGCCCACTCGACGATTTTTGAGCCAGTCCGTAAAGAGGTCACGGGCTATGAAATCGATCCCTTCGGCAAGCACCTGTTCTGGCAAGTGGACCTGAAGGAGTAATTTTTCACTGCCCGGTTTCGGTCGGGCAGTTTTTTCGCTATTTGTGCTGTCTTCGTCATTTTTTGCCACAACACATCGCCCGGTTTTTTGTTATAACTTCAAGTGCATACTTGCAGATAACATGGAATACCATCATGCGTACTCACACTTTTTTTAAAGTTGCAGTGCTTTCTGGTCTGTTGGCCCTTTCCGGCTGTGCGTCAAAAGTCGCAGCCCCCGATCAATATTCAGGCTTTTTAAAAGATTACTCCGGCTTGCAGGAGATGAAATCTGCAACCGGGAAGCCAACCCTGCGTTGGGTTGACCCGTCCTATAATGAGGCGAATTACGACAGCATTATCTGGACGCCGATAACCTATTATCCGACGCCAAAACCGACCACTCAGCTTGGGCAAAAAACGCTTGATGAGCTGTTGAATTATACCAATACCAAACTGAAAACCGCGATTGGCCAGCGTAAGCCGATTGTGACGACGCCGGGCAAACATAGCCTGATCTTCCGCGGCGCCATCACGGGTGTGAGCTCAGACAAAGAAGGTTTTCAGTTCTATGAAGTGGTGCCTGTGGCGCTGCTGGTTGCGGGTACGCAGATGGCAACGGGCCATCGTACCATGGATACGCATCTGTTCTTCGAAGGTGAGTTAATCGATGCGGCCACGAACAAACCAGTGATTAAGGTTGTTCGTAAGGGTGAAGGGAAAGAGCTGGCGAACGAGAATACGCCAATGGGCTTCGGCACCCTGAAGCAGGTTGTGGATGACATGGCGACGGATGCCACCATGTTTGATGTTCATCAGACAGCAAATTAATAAAAAATGGCCTGCATTTTCGCAGGCCGTTTTTTTATGCCGTCCGCAGGCGGCGGAACCAGGTTTCCGGCTTCGTAAACATCACCATATTTCCCCCCAGAATCAACAGCAGGCCGACGATCCCGTTGAGATGCCACACGTAACCTTCGTACACCGTTGAAATCGACAGCGCCACCAGCGGGAACAGCAGCGTGCTGTACGCGGCTTTACCGGGACCAATGCGGCCTACCAGCGTAAAGTAGGCGCCGAAGGCAATCACCGAGCCAAACAGCGCAAGATAGAGCAGCGCCCCCATATAGCTCACCGTCCATTCCGGCATAAAGCTGTCGCCCCTGAAGAGCGCGATAAGGCCCATCACGACGGTGCCATACAGCATCGCCCAGGCGTTGGTGGTCATAGTTTCCAGCCCGTTTCGCTGATGACGCATGCTGATCATATTCCCCAGCGAGAAGCCGTAGGTGCCGAGGGCGGAAAGCCCGATGCCCGTAAGCAACGACGCGCTCCAGCCGCTGGCGAGCAGATCGTTCCAGAAAAGGGTGATGATCCCGATAAGCCCCAGCGCTGCCGCCGTCCAGAAGCGTGCGGGTGGGCGCTGGCCGAAGAAGATAAAGCTGTTGATGGCGTTATACAGTACGGCCATCGAGAAAATCACCGACTCAAGGCCGGTATTGATATGGGCGGCGGCGGTGTAAAAGCACCAGAAGTTGAAACAGAAAACGCAGCAGCCCTGAAGCATGCAGTAGAGATGATCCCGCAGCGCCAGCCTGCGCAGGCGGCGAAGGGCGACCAGGACGATCATCATCGTGGCGCTGGCCACGGCGAAGCGCCAGAAAATGGAGACCGGCGCTGCAACCGGCCCCTGTTGTAAAAAAATGGCGATCCAGGTCGTGCCCCAGATAACAACGACCAGCCCATAGAGTAATGCGTTCATGGTGTCTCTCTTCTCATACCGCGAAAAACAACAGTGTGGCGAAAGAAGGGGGGGCCGGCTTTCATCGCCTTGCGCCGGACTTGCAAATTCTTGCGCTTTTTTCTCGCACAATGGCTGGTAACAGGCTGCAACACTTCTTAGACTGACAGTCTGATTAATCACCTGTTTACGGCCATGTCTCTCGTTTACGACACCTTTGAAACGTTACGCCAACAAAATGCAGTGCTGCGGGAAACCGTCGCGCTCAATACTGGCATTCAACTGGCGGCGTGGTACAACAAGCACGACACGATCACGGTGAAAAGCAACCATCACACCCTTAGCCTGTACGTGGCGGATGGCTATGAAAGCTATCAAAAAACGCCGGGTGGCTGGAAAAATGGCGGCGGGCCGGACCGTTTTTGTCTGATGCCGGAAGAGAGCGAATCCACGTGGGATATCCGCGACGACCTGTCGTTTGTGCACCTCTACTGCACCGATGAACACCTGCGGGACGTGGGGGAGAAAATCTGGGATAAACGACCGCTATCGCTGACGCTGGAGGAAAAAATCTTCGGCAGCGATCCGAAAATCACCGCCCTTTATCGCCAGTTTTTGCTCGGCTGCGACTGGCAGCAAAACGCCAATCAGCTCACCCTGAGCACCGCGTCGACCTTATTGCTGACGCATTTGGTCCAGCACTATTCCAGCGTACAGTGGAAGCTGCCGGTGGTGACCGGCGGGTTATCGCCGTTTGTACTGCGCAACGTGCTGGCCTTTATCGAGGAAAACCTTGCACAACCCTTAACCCTGGCGGAACTGGCGGGCCAGGCCGCACTCAGTGAGTATCACTTTGCGCGGATGTTCCGCCAGTCGATGGGGCTGGCGCCGCATCAGTACGTTATGCAGCGCCGCATGGAGAAGGCCAAAGCGCTGGTACAGCACACGACCACGCCGCTCACCGACATCGCGCTGGCCTGCGGATTTAACTCCGCCAGCCATTTCAGTAACCGTTTTCGCAGCATGACCGGCATCACGCCGTCACAGCTACGCGCGGCGAAGGCGTGAGAAGACGGCGTAACAGATCCCTCCCAGCACCAGCCCCCAGAAGGCGGAGCCAATTCCCAGGAGCGTGACGCCGCTGGCGGTCATCAGGAAGGTAACGATCGCCGCGTCGCGCTCTGCTTCATGGTTCAGTGCCTGATACAAACTCCCGCTGATAGTGCCGAGCAGGGCCAGCCCGGCCAGCGTCTGGATGCCGCTCAGCGGCAGGGCGGCCATCAGCCCGGAAATCGACCCGCCGAACACCCCCGCCAGCAGATAAAACCCGCCTGCCGCCGCCGCGGCCAGCCAGCGTTTACTGGCATCCGGATGGGCGTCCGGGCTCTGGCAGATGGCGGCAGTGATGGCGGCGATGCATATAGAATAAACGCCGAAGGGGGATAACAGCAGTGCCAGCCCGCCGGTGGCAACGATCAGCGGTGAGACCGCCAGCGGATAGCCCGATGCCTGCATGGTGGCGAAGCCGGGCGCATTCTGCGACGCCATGGTCACCAGGAAGAAGGGTAAGCCGATGCTGAGCAGGCTGGTGATGGTGAACGCAGGGGCAATGAATTCCGGCATGATGACTGATAACGTCATCCTGTCCGTGACAACGTCACCTCCGGCCCATGCCACGAACACGCCCACCAGCAGCGTGGCGACAATGGCGTACCGGGGCGCTACGGCTTTGGCCACCAGCCAGGCGGCCAGCATACTGCCGCAAAGAAAAATGTGTCCCTCAAGATTGCTGAATGCCTTCAGGCCAAACTGTAACAGCACGCCCGCCAGCATAGCGGCGGCAAGCGAGTGCGGGATCAGTTTCATCAGCCGGGCAAACAGGCCGGTGATGCCGCACAGCAGAATCAGCGCATTCGCGAATATAAATACCCCGATGGTTTCCGCCAGCGTCACGCCTTGCAGGCTGGTGGCGAGCAGCGCCGCGCCGGGAGTCGACCAGGCGGTCAGCACGGGGGCTTTATACCACCACGACAATGCCAGCGTGCTGATCCCCATCCCGAGCCCTAGAGCGGTCATCCATCCGGCAATTTGCTGTGTACTGGCGCCAGCCGCCGCAGCCGCCTGCCAGATAATGGCGGCAGAGCTGGCATAGCCCACCAGAACGGCAACAAAACCGGCCAGCACGGCAGGAAAGAGAGAGGCAGTCGATCGCATGGAAACTCCGTTGTGCGTTATAACGTCCGGAATAAGGTATCACTGTGCGCTATAGCGTACAAGTGGTATGCTTTGCCGCAACGGGAGGAACTATGGATATCACTCAACACCTGGCAACCACACTGAAAGCGCTGCGTCAGGCGCGGGGCTGGAGCCTGTCGAAACTGGCGGAAGAGACGGGCGTGTCGAAAGCGATGCTCGGGCAAATCGAACGCAATGAGTCCAGCCCGACGGTCTCTACCTTGTGGAAAATCGCCACCGGGCTGAACGTACCTTTTTCGGCGTTTATCACTCCAGAAAGCGAACCGCAGGCGGTATTCGATCCGCAGCAGCAGGCGATGGTGGTGAAACCGCTTTTCCCCTGGGATGAACAGCTTAAGTTCGACCATTTCTCCATCACCCTGTCGCCCGGCGCACTGAGTGAGTCCACGCCGCACGAAGCCGGGGTGATCGAGCACGTGGTGGTGATAAGCGGTGAGCTGGATATGCAAATTGACGGTGTCTGGCGCACGCTATACGCTGATTCCGGCGTGCGTTTTGCCGGCGATAAACCGCACGCGTACCGCAACAGCAGCGCCCGGACGGTGCATTTCCACTCTCTGATCCATTATCCCCGCTAAAGCGTCGCAAAACGGTTTCACTGGCACAGACTTCTGACTACAATAGCCGCCATTTTGACCATAACGGATAACGACGAAGTATGCGCCTGCACTCCCATCATCTTGAACTGCTAAGCCCGGCCCGCGACGCCGCCATTGCCCGTGAAGCCATTCTTCACGGAGCAGATGCCGTCTACATTGGCGGCCCTGGCTTCGGTGCCCGTCATAACGCCAGCAACAGCCTGCGCGACATTGCCGAGCTGGTCCCGTTCGCCCACCGTTTCGGGGCGAAGGTGTTCGTGACCCTGAACACCATTCTTCATGATGATGAGCTTGAGCCCGCGCAGCGTCTTATTACCGATCTCTACCAGACCGGCGTTGACGCCCTGATCGTTCAGGATATGGGCGTTCTGGAACTGGATATCCCGCCGATTGAGCTGCATGCCAGCACCCAGTGCGATATCCGCACCGTTGAGAAGGCGAAGTTTCTTTCGGACGTCGGGTTTACGCAAATTGTTCTGGCGCGCGAGCTGAACCTGAACCAGATCCGCGATATCCACCAGGCGACCGACGCGACCATTGAATTCTTTATCCACGGTGCGCTGTGTGTGGCGTATTCGGGGCAGTGTAATATCTCTCACGCCCAGACGGGGCGCAGCGCTAACCGGGGCGACTGCTCTCAGGCCTGCCGTCTGCCTTATACCCTGAAAGACGATCAGGGCCGCGTGGTGGCATTCGAAAAACACCTGCTGTCGATGAAAGATAACGATCAGACGGCCAACCTCGGCGCGCTGATCGATGCCGGTGTACGCTCCTTCAAAATTGAAGGACGCTACAAGGACATGAGCTACGTGAAAAATATCACCGCCCATTATCGTCAGATGCTGGATGCCATCATCGACGATCGCGGTGACCTGGCGCGCGCGTCCGCCGGTCGTACAGAGCATTTCTTTATTCCGTCGACGGACAAGACCTTCCACCGCGGCAGCACGGACTATTTCGTGAATGCCCGTAAAGGGGATATTGGCGCGTTCGATTCACCGAAGTTTATCGGTTTACCGGTGGGTGAAGTGCTGAAAGTGGCGAAAGATCATCTTGACGTTCAGGTTACAGAGCCGCTGGCGAACGGCGATGGTCTCAACGTGATGATCAAACGTGAAGTAGTGGGTTTCCGCGCCAATACGGTGGAGAAAACCGGCGAAAATCGCTATCGCGTCTGGCCGAACGAAATGCCTGCCGATCTCTACAAAGCCCGTCCTAATGCGGCGCTTAACCGTAACCTGGATCACAACTGGCAGCAGGCCTTGCTCAAGACCTCCAGCGAGCGCCGCATTGCGGTGGATATCGCGCTGGGGGGCTGGGAAGAGCAGCTGATCCTGACCATGACCTGCGAAGACGGTATCAGCGTGACGCATACGCTCGACGGCCTGTTCGAGGTGGCGAACAATGCGGAGAAAGCGCTTAGCAACCTCAAGGATGGCGTGGCGAAGCTGGGGCAGACCATTTATTACGCGCGCAATACTGAGGTGAATCTGCCGGACGCGCTGTTCGTGCCGAACAGCCTGCTGAACCAGTTCCGCCGTGAAACGGCAGAGATGCTGGATGAAGCACGCCTGGCAAACTATCCGCGCGGCAGCCGTAAGGCCGAAACGGTGCCTGCGCCGGTCTACCCGGACACGCATCTCTCGTTCCTCGCGAACGTTTACAACCACAAAGCGCGTGCGTTTTACCATCGTCACGGCGTGCAGCTGATTGACGCCGCGTATGAAGCGCATGAAGAGAAGGGCGATGTGCCGGTGATGATCACCAAACACTGCCTGCGGTTTGCCTTTAATCTTTGTCCGAAACAGGCGAAAGGCAATATTAAAAGCTGGAAAGCGACGCCGATGCAGCTGGTGAATGGCGATGAAGTGCTGACACTGAAGTTTGACTGCCGTCCGTGTGAAATGCACGTTATCGGCAAGATGAAGAATCACATCTTCAAAATGCCGCCTCCGGGAAGCATTGTGGCCTCCGTTAGCCCTGACGATTTGATGAAGACCTTGCCGAAGCGTAAAGGCAGCTAACCCGCAGAGTGGGTATCCGGTTTGCGCGATTTCTGCCAGGCATGGTGCTCGCGCAACCCCTCCGCAGACTCCTCAGCCGCGCTGCGTAACTCGTCGCTGTCAGCTTCATGACGAAGCTGATGGTCGGCGTTTTTCACATACACAAATTCATGCCCTTTGTGCTCCGCCATAATCTGCCCTGAGAACAGGGCGCTAATCACCAGCAGTAGCGAAAATTCTTTTCTGAACATCCTTTATCCCCTGAAAATACGCTACGGTCATCGTAGGGATAATTTCATAGAGTAATTATTCGACTGTTTAAATTTGAGAAAATAGACTGTCAAAAATTGTGGTCGCAATAAAACTCACTTAAGACTATTCTTAAAAGCAATATCGCCGTTGTAAACTCCCATTTCTGGTATGCAAAGAGAAGCTAGATATATTGGGAAATCATTTACAATAAGATTTTTCTGGCTAAGGATTGGATCGAATAAATGAAAAAAATAATCGTGCTATCACTTCTGGGCGTAGTGGTTGCGGTGGGTGCTGCGGCCAGCATCTATTCAAATGAAGAACCAGAATATATTCAGTCAGCAAAAAGCCGTGTCGGATCGTATTTAACCAGCGATTACGGACGTGTCGAATGTAATAGCACCCAGGTAAGAGAAGATCGCTGGGAGCTGGGCTGTACCAATAAGGCGAGGGGCAAAACCTTCCAGTTCGCCGTTTACCCATCCGAGCAGGCGCCGTATGGGGTCTCTCGTGCGTTTTATCTCGAAGCGATTAATGATGATGCCCGCCAGAGTGCAGAGCAGGGGCTGATGCGTTATCTGCAAATTAATACCAAAGCGGGTTAATCGATTCGTTTATGCTTCGTTGAGGCTCACAGTGGTAGATTGCAGATGATCCACATCCCGGTATGGAATACCGGAGCGTAGATACCAAAATACAAATCTATCCATGCAAGCATTTACCGCCAGATTATGGCGGTTTTTTTTTGCCCGTTTATCGTACCGGCTGTGAAAATTGTTTGCGATATTGCGCGGGCGAAAGCGCAAATTGCTGCCGGAAATGGTGGCGCAGCGTGCCGCTTTGTCCAAAACCGGTTTGTTCCGCAATATTGTCGATGCTGAGCCGACTATTTTCGAGGTAATCTTTTGCCCGCTGCAATCGTGCAGTTAATAACCAGCGCGCGGGCGTTGTTCCGGTCGCGTCCTGGAAACGGCGCAGAAAGGTGCGCTGACTCATACCCACCCGCAGGGCCAGCGATTCGACGGTATGGGAAACGGCCAGATGCTGGTGAAGATAATCAAACAGCTGGCCCAGGCGCTGGCTCTCCCGCAACTGAGCCACCGGTCGGCTAAGCTGCTGGGTTTGCGAGCCGTCCCGATGGGGCGGGATCACCAGCCGACGCGCCACGCGGTTTGCCGCTTCAATACCGTAATTCCGACGCACCACGTGCAGGCACAGATCAATCCCCGCGGCGCTGCCTGCGGAAGTGAGAATATCGCCTTCATCCTGGTACAGCACATCGTCGACCACGGTGATGGCGGGATAGCGCGTTTTCAGAGCTTGCGTATAGCGCCAGTGGGTGGTTGCCTTCCGCCCGTCAAGCAGGCCTGAGGCTGCCAGAACGAAAACGCCAGAGCAGATTGAGAGTAGCTGACAACCCCGGGCATGCGCCGCACGGAGCGCCTGACAGAGCGCGTCGGGTACGGGTTCGTCCAGCCCTCGCCAGCCGGGTACGACAACCAGATCCGCCGTCTCCAGCAGACGCAGATCGCCATCGGCCAGAATACGGATCCCGCCCGTTGCCCGGAGCTCGCCGTCATCCACGCTCGCCACGGCGAACTGATACCAGTCATCGCCCATCTCCGGGCGCGGCAAGCCAAAGATTTCTACCGCCACGCCAAACTCAAAGGTACATAAACCGTCATATGCCAGCACGACCGCGCGCGGCGAGGAATGTCTTAAGTTTGTCATCTTTTTGCTGTTTTCTGGCATAGGCGGACGCATTCATGGGCTGAAGTAAGGGATAGAGTAGTGTTAACACAAACACCACAAATGAGGAAGATTCATGAGCTATGTTACTGAATTTCCGGCTGCTGAGCCGCAGGAAGCCGTGGGGCATTTTCTGCGTCGTCTGAGCGTCGAGACGGACTGCGCCGATGTCCATCACGCGGTATCCAGCGGTGAGCAGGACTTTGTTCTGCTGCACGTTGTCGGAAAACCTGAACATTTTGCCCGGCGGCATCTGCCCGGCGCGCTGCATTTACCCTGGAGCCAGATCACCGCCGAGCGGATGAAAGCGTGGCCAGAGGGCACGCTGTTTGTCGTCTATTGTGCAGGCCCGCACTGCAACGGGGCGGACAGGGCGGCGCTGAAGCTGGCGCGTCTGGGTCTGCCGGTCAAGATTATGCTCGGGGGCATCACCGGCTGGGAAGATGAGCGGTTCGCGTTTGCAGGATCTTCATCACCCGCCCTGTGAACATGAATTTATTTCAACACAGATGAAATTTTCTCGTTTGTCGGCGGCGAGCCGGTATGACATCTTTTCAGGACGTTTAGACATCCAGAAGTCTAAAGATTCAAGAGATGAATTATCACTGTGGGCAATTAACGCCGACAGACAGAGGAGATTTCCATGCAGCGACACCACGCCCCGTACCGCGCCGATGTAGTCGGCAGTTTTTTACGCCCGGATTCTGTTAAACAGGCCCGTCTGCAATTCGCCAGCGGTGAGATCGATGCCGGTCAGCTTCGCGCTGTTGAGGACGAGGCCATTCGCCATGTTGTCGAGCAGCAGTGCGCCTGCGGTCTGCATGTGGTAACGGACGGTGAATTCCGCCGCGCCTGGTGGCACTTTGACTTCTTTGACGGGCTACAGGGCGTAGAGCGTTATGATTCGCAGCAGGGCATTCAGTTCAACGGGGTGCAGACCAAAGCCCATGGCGTGCGCGTAACGGGCAAACTGGGCTTCGGCGATCATCCTATGCTGGAAGATTTCCGCTACCTCAAAAGCATCAGCGGTAACGCACAGCCGAAGATGACCATTCCGAGCCCGAGCGTGCTGCACTTCCGCGGTGGCCGCAAGGATATTGATGCCACGGTATACCCGGATCTGAAAGATTACTTTGACGATCTGGCGACCACCTGGCGCGATGCCATTCGGGCCTTTTACGATGCAGGCTGCCGCTATCTGCAACTGGATGATACCGTCTGGGCCTACCTTTGTTCAGAAGACCAGCGCCGGCAGATCCGCGAGCGCGGTGATGATGCAGACGAACTTGCCCGAACCTATGCCCGGGTGCTGAATAAGGCGCTGGAGGGCAAACCGGACGATCTGACCATCGGGCTACACGTTTGCCGCGGCAACTTCCGCTCAACCTGGATTTCCGAAGGCGGCTATGAGCCGGTGGCGGAGGTGCTGTTCGGTACGGTGAACGTCGACGCGTTCTTCCTGGAGTACGACAACGACCGTAGCGGCGACTTTGCGCCACTGCGTTTTGTGCGCCCGGGTAAACAGCAGGTGGTTCTGGGGCTAATCACCACCAAGCACGGTGAACTGGAGAACCCGGAAGGGGTGAAAGCGCGTCTGGAAGAGGCCGCGCGCTACGTGGCGAAAGAGCAGATTTGCCTCAGCCCACAGTGCGGATTTGCCTCCACGGAAGAGGGTAACAGCCTGAGCGAAGCCCAGCAGTGGGATAAAGTTCGCCTGGTGACGCAAATCGCCAGCGACGTCTGGTAACATCGTTCACAGCGCTGCATTATTACAGTGCAGCGCTGTACCATTCTGAGTCGTTTCCCGTAGGTCCTCTCTTCGAACCCGTTTAAATCCTGCCTCTGCAACCTGGCACCCTTTTTGCTCTCCTGAAACTGACGTTACTTTTTCTGCGTCCGGGCGGTAACGGACGTCTTCGCACAGCTTTCTTTTTCAGGAGTGAAAATATGCACCGTCGTACCTTTATAAAAGCGTTCGCCTTGTCCGCCTCCGTGGTCGCCATGGGGGTCAGTTTTGGCGTCCAGGCCGCAGAGACCATTAAAGTCGGGATCATGCACTCACTCTCCGGCACGATGGCCATTTCAGAAACGCCCCTGAAAGATGTCGCCCTGATGACCATCGACGAAATCAACGCCAAAGGCGGCGTGCTCGGGAAAAAGCTGGAGCCGGTGGTGGTTGACCCGGCATCCAACTGGCCGCTGTTTGCCGAAAAGGCCCGCCAGCTTCTGAGCCAGGATAAGGTCGCCGTGGTGTTTGGCTGCTGGACCTCCGTATCGCGTAAATCAGTTCTGCCGGTTTTTGAGGAGCTGAACGGTTTGCTGTTCTATCCGGTGCAGTATGAAGGTGAAGAGATGTCACCTAACGTCTTCTATACCGGCGCGGCGCCTAACCAGCAGGCGATCCCGGCGGTGGAGTACCTGATGAGCGAGGACGGCGGCAGCGCGAAACGCTTCTTCCTGCTGGGAACGGACTACGTTTACCCGCGCACCACGAACAAGATCCTGCGCGCCTTCCTGCACTCGAAAGGCGTGGAAGATAAAGATATTGAAGAGGTCTACACCCCGTTTGGTCATAGCGATTACCAGACCATCGTCGCCAGTATCAAGAAATTCTCCGCGGGCGGTAAAACGGCAGTGGTCTCCACCATCAACGGTGATTCCAACGTGCCTTTCTATAAAGAGCTGGCGAACCAGGGGCTGAAAGCCACGGACGTGCCGGTGGTGGCGTTCTCGGTGGGCGAGGAAGAACTGCGCGGCATTGATACCAAACCGCTGGTGGGTAACCTGGCGGCGTGGAACTACTTTGAATCCGTCGATAACCCGACCAACCAGACTTTTGTCGCGGCCTACAAAGCCTACGCGAAAGCCCATAAGCTGCCGAATGCCGATACCGTCGTCACCAACGATCCGATGGAAGCGACCTATGTCGGCCTGCATATGTGGGCGCAGGCGGTTGAAAAAGCGGGGACAACCGACGTGGACAAAGTGCGCGCGGCAATGGCGGGCCAGTCGTTCAACGCGCCGTCCGGCTTTACGCTGACCATGGATGCCACCAACCACCACCTGCATAAGCCCGTCATGATTGGTGAAATCGAAGGCAACGGCCAGTTCAATGTCGTCTGGCAAACCGAACAGCCGGTACGCGCTCAGCCGTGGAGCCCGTTTATCGCCGGGAATGACAAAAAACCTGACCAGCCGATGAAAACCGCCAGCAACTAAGCCACCACCAGGGAGAGACGTCATGAACGCCATGCGCATAATTATTGCGATTGTGTGGCTTACCGGACTGCTGCCAGGGATGGCGCAGGCATCGGATGCCGATGATTTCGTTGCCGCTAGCCGCAGCCAGCAGACCGCCATGCTGACCCGCTGGGCAGCCACGCCGGAACCTGCACGTTTGCCGCTGCTTAAAGCGCTGCAACAGGAGAACCTCTACACCGACAGCCAGAAGAAGGCTTTTACCCGCATCGACGGCGAAATGGTTGCCCTGGGCGCGGCAAAGAGCGCCGAAGGAACGACCAAAGCCGTGCGGCTGACCAACCGGCTGCGCGTGTTAACCGTCACGGCGCTGGCGACGCATCAGCTTGTCAGTGACAGTGTCACCGAAAGGCGTCATGCCGCGCGGCAACTTCAGCGTGACGCCCAGCCGGATATGCTCGGGTTTCTGCAACAGCGGGCTAACCGCGAAACGGACGACGTTACCCGACAGTCGCTGAGGCTGGCGCTGGCAAATCTTCAGCTGGCGAGTCCGCAGGCGGAAACGCGCCTCAACGCGGTTGAACTGTTGGGACAGTCTGACGATCCGGACGTTCAGGCCACGCTGACGCCGTTCACCCGGGCGCAAACCGAGCCGGACGCACGGGTACGTGCCGCCGCCGCTGAGAGCCTGGACCGTATTCAGCACCGGCTGATGTGGGGCGAACTGCTGGGGCAGGCCTTCATGGGCCTGTCGTTGGGGTCGGTACTCTTGCTGGCCGCGCTCGGGCTGGCTATCACCTATGGTCTGCTGGGGGTGATTAACATGGCCCACGGCGAAATGCTGATGCTCGGGGCGTATGCCACCTGGATGGTGCAGCAGGTGATGGCGCAGTGGATGCCTCAGTGGCTGGCGCTTTATCCGGTGGTGGCGCTGCCGGTGGCATTTTGCCTGACGGCAGGTATCGGGATGGTGCTGGAGCGCACGGTGATCCGCCATCTGTATGGCCGCCCGCTGGAAACCCTGCTCGCCACCTGGGGGATCAGCCTGATGCTTATCCAGCTGGTGCGCATGACCTTTGGCGCCCAGAACCTTGAGGTCGCAAACCCGGCCTGGCTGTCCGGCGGGGTGCAGGTTTTCGCCAACCTGACGCTACCGTGGAACCGCATTGTGGTGCTCGGGTTTGTGCTGATGGTGCTGTTCTTCACCTGGCTCATTCTGAATAAAACGCGTCTGGGGCTGAACGTGCGGGCGGTGACGCAAAACCGCAGCATGGCGGCCTGCTGCGGCGTCCTCACCGGACGGGTAGATATGCTGGCGTTTGGCCTCGGGTCCGGCATTGCCGGGCTGGGCGGCGTGGCATTGTCCCAACTGGGGAACGTGGGACCGGAGCTGGGCCAGGGATACATCATTGATTCGTTCCTGGTGGTGGTGCTCGGCGGCGTCGGCCAGCTGGCCGGTAGCGTCGCGGCGGCCTTTGGTCTGGGGATCTTCAATAAAATTCTTGAACCGCAGATGGGCGCCGTGCTGGGCAAAATCCTGATTCTGGTGGCGATCATTCTGTTTATTCAGAAACGTCCGCAGGGGTTATTCGCACTTAAAGGGAGGGTGACAGACTGATGAGCCAGCCATTGACCTTAACACTGGCGCGCAGGGCACCGCGCTCCACGCAAATCTTCGGCAGTCTGCTGGTTGCGGCGCTGCTGGTGCTGCCTTTTCTCGCGCTGTTGCCCGCAACGCATCCGCTGGCCGTTTCTACGTGGATGTTGACGCTCATCGGCAAGATCCTCTGCTACGCAGTTGTCGCCGTGGCCCTCGATCTGGTCTGGGGCTATGCCGGTATGCTCTCGCTGGGGCACGGCATATTCTTCGCCCTGGGCGGCTATGCGATGGGCATGTACCTGATGCGCCAGGCGGCCGGGGACGGGCTGCCCGCGTTTATGTCGTTTCTCTCGTGGAGCGAGCTGCCCTGGTTCTGGTGGGGAACGCAGCATTTTGCCTGGGCTCTGGTGTTAATTGTGACGATCCCCGGCCTGCTGGCGCTGGTCTTCGGCTGGTTTGCTTTTCGCTCGAAGATCAAAGGGGTCTATTTCTCCATCATGACCCAGGCGCTGACCTACGCGGGCATGCTGCTGTTCTTTCGCAACGAAACCGGCTTTGGCGGCAATAACGGCTTTACCGGTTTTACCACGCTGCTCGGGTTTTCCGTCACGGCGACCACCACGCGGATCGCGCTGTTTCTCGCAACGGTCGTGCTGCTGCTTCTGGCCCTGGGCACAGGCTACGCGCTGGCGAAGAGTAAATTTGGCCGCATTTTAACGGCGGTGCGCGATGCGGAAAACCGTCTCACGTTCTGCGGCTACGATCCGCGCGGTTTCAAGCTGCTGGTCTGGACGCTTTCCGCCGTGCTGTGTGGCCTGGCGGGAGCGCTGTACGTTCCGCAGGTGGGCATTATCAACCCGGGTGAAATGTCGCCGACCAACTCGATTGAAGCGGCCATCTGGGTAGCGCTGGGTGGACGCGGCACTCTGGTGGGCCCGGTGATTGGCGCGGCGCTGGTCAACGGTGCGAAGAGCTTTTTCACCGTGGCGATGCCGGAGTACTGGCAGCTGTTTCTGGGGCTGATTTTCATCGCCGTGACGCTGTTTTTACCGCGCGGCGTGTTCGGTCTGTTTCGTAAGGGAGAGAATTAATGCAGCCCTCTGAAGGACTCTTTACCCGCCAGCTACCGGGCGACCATTACCGCGAGCAGACCGATCCGGTGTTGCAGCTCGAGGCCATTAACGTCAGTTTCGACGGTTTTCAGGCGTTGACCGATCTCTCGCTGAACATCGGCGTCGGAGAATTGCGCTGCATCATTGGCCCTAATGGCGCCGGTAAAACCACGCTGATGGACGTGATTACCGGCAAAACCCGGCCAAAAAGCGGGAAAGCTATTTACGATCAGTCCATCGATCTGACTGCCCTGGAACCGGCGGCCATCGCCCGTCAGGGCATTGGCCGTAAGTTCCAGAAGCCGACCGTGTTTGAAGCTCTGACCGTAGGGGAAAACCTCGAAATCGCCATGAAAGCCGACAGGTCCGTCTGGGCGAGCCTGCGGGCCACGCTTAGCGGCGAGCAGCGCGACCGCATTGATGAGATGCTGGTTTTGCTGCGGCTTGGCAGCGAGCGCGATCGCCGTGCCGGGCTGCTTTCCCACGGACAGAAGCAGTTTCTGGAGATCGGCATGCTGCTGGTGCAGGACCCGCATCTGTTACTGCTGGACGAACCCGCTGCCGGTATGACCGACGCAGAGACGGAATACACTGCCGAGCTATTCCGAACCCTGGCAGGCAAGCATTCGCTGATGGTGGTTGAGCACGATATGGGTTTCGTCGAGACCATCGCCGACCACGTCACGGTGCTGCATCAGGGGCGGGTACTGGCGGAAGGTTCGCTTCGCGAGGTACAGGCCAATGAACAGGTAATTGACGTCTATCTGGGACGTTAAGGAGAGGTGATGTTACAGGTTAGCGAACTGAATCAGTACTACGGAGGAAGTCATATTCTGCGCGGGGTGAGCTTTGAGGCGGTCGTCGGGGAAGTTACCTGCCTGCTGGGGCGCAACGGGGTGGGCAAAACCACGCTGCTGAGGTGCCTGATGGGGCTGATCCCGGTGAAAGCCGGGGAGGTCGTCTGGCAGGGAAAGAGCATCACTCACAGTAAACCGCACCAGCGGGTGCAGTCCGGCGTGGCCTATGTTCCGCAGGGGCGGGAGATTTTTCCGCGTCTGACCGTAGAAGAAAACCTGCTGATGGGGCTGTCACGCTTCTCCGCGGGAAACGCAAGGAGCGTACCGGAGGAGATTTGGCAGCTTTTCCCGGTGCTGAAGGAGATGAAGCACCGACGCGGAGGCGATCTTTCCGGTGGTCAGCAGCAGCAGCTGGCGATAGGTCGCGCGCTGGCGAGCAGTCCACGGTTACTGATTCTGGATGAACCCACGGAAGGTATTCAGCCGTCGGTGATTAAAGAGATTGGGCAGGTGATCCGCAGCCTGGCGAACCGGGGGGATATGGCCATCCTGCTGGTGGAGCAGTTTTATGATTTTGCGGCAGAGCTGGCCGACAGCTATCTGGTGATGTCGCGCGGCAGCATCGTCCAGCAGGGGCGCGGGGAGAACATGGAGCAGGAGGGCGTTCGCGGGCTGGTTGCGATCTGAAATGTTATAATATAACATCCTCATTCTTATAAAACGGAATGAGGATTTTGCTGTGGCTGCACAACTTGCAAAAATTGCGCTGACTCTGGGAACGCTGCTGGTAAGCGGCTCGCTTTTTGCCCATTCGCACGGTCATCAGATGACGGAGGCGGAACAGAAGGCGGCAAACGGCGTCTTTGAGGATAAAGACGTCAGGGACAGGACGCTGTCTGACTGGGACGGGACCTGGCAGTCCGTTTATCCGTTCCTGCTTGATGGTTCGCTGGATCCGGTTTTCGAAAAGAAAGCGCAGAAGGGAGAAAAATCCGCTGCCGAGGTGAAGGCCTACTACCGTAAGGGGTACGCGACGGACGTGGACGCCATCGGCATTGAAAACAACGTGATGGAATTCCACCGAGGCAAAACGGTGAGCAGCTGCCGCTACGACTACAGCGGCTACAAAATTCTGACCTATGCGTCGGGGAAAAAAGGCGTGCGCTACCTGTTTGAGTGCAAGGATAACGCGAGCCAGGCGCCTAAGTTTGTGCAGTTCAGCGACCATATCATCGGGCCGAAAGCCTCTTCACACTTCCATATCTTTATGGGCAACACCTCCCACGAGGCGCTGCTGAAAGAGATGGATAACTGGCCGACCTACTACCCGAATGAGATGTACAAAGAGCAGGTGGTGGAGGAGATGTTGCACCACTAGGGTGTTGGTTTTGCCGGGTGACGGCTTCGCCTTACCCGGCTTACGATTAGGGTTTTGTCGGTCGGGTAAGCGCAGCGCCACCCGACACGCTATCTTCACTTTTCACGCGCATCCCGCGCAATATCATCAGCCAGGCCGCAATGATGGCGGCCATCATAATGATAAATAATGACCAGTGCGGCAGATGGGTCAGGATGAGCCCGGTGATCATCGGGTTCGCCGCCGCGCCGAGCCAGCCCAGCGCCTGGGCGGAGAAATAGCTCGCCTTCATGCCCGGCGGGGCGATATTGTCGATCAGCATGTATTCACCCGGTGCATAAATAATTTCACCCAGGGTGAAAATCGCCGCCGCGATCCCCCAGTAAATCAGGTTCTCGCCGGAAAGCATAAACCCGCCCAGCCCGAGGATGAAAAAAAGCGTCGCGGCGGTCATTAACGGACGAATATTGCTGGCGGTGATCTTACGTCCAAGCGCGTATTGCAGGGTGACGACCACCGCCGCGTTGACGGGCAGCACAACGGCCACCACCTTTTCTGCGAAATCACTGTCCGCATGTGCGGCGAGGACATACTGGGAAATGCAGGTGGCGAACGATCCACCCACATACGACGCCAGCAGGCCGGAGAGCGTGTACCAGAACAGCGCCCGGTCTTTCAGCAGCACCGAGGGCTGCCACGGCATTTTCTCCTCAGGGCTGTCTGAGGCTATGCTTTTCTGCACAAAGAAATGGATAAACCCGAGCGGCAGTGCGGCACAGAAGGCGGCCAGCCAGAACGGCAGTTGCAGGCTGTACATCACCAGCAGGGTGCCGATCGGCGGCCCGATCGTCCAGCCAATGTTCAGGAAACTGTAGTTGAGTGAGAAAACGCGCGCCTTTTCGCTGGAGGTCAGCACGTCGGCAAACCATGCTTTCAGCACCGTTGAGAAGACGGAATAGGCGCAGTTAATCAGGGCAAAGAACAGCACCACCAGCGTCACGTTATTCACCAGCGGAATCGCCACAAACCCGGCGATAAAGGCTACGATGGCGATCAGCATATAGCGTTTTTTGTCGAACTTATCCGCCAGGATGCCAAACCCAAGGCTAAACACCACGCCAATGGTCAACGCCACGGTAAGGGCATAGCCAATATTCTCCACGCTCATATCGTACACGCGTGTGAGATATATGGTCATAAAGGGCAGCGTTGCCCCGCGGCCAATTGTTAATAACAATGACGATGCCAGCAGCGCTGCGGTTGAGCGCCTGATTGATGGTTTCATTTTCCTGCCCGACAAATGCTTATGCTTTTTTTGTTGTGTTATTACAGGATTATCATGGGATCGGCAGCTTGTATAGCACCCAATTTATCCGCAGGTGCTTCTCTCCAGTACCAGAATTAATGATCTTCTCGCGGGGCTATTTTTTCTGTTACCTTGAAGTGTTTACAAAATTTTAATAATTCAGGGGCGGAAAATGACGCGGAAAGACGGGCTGTTAGCGTTGCTGGTTGTCGTGGTGTGGGGACTCAATTTTGTGGTCATCAAAATGGGGTTGCACAACATGCCTCCACTGATGCTGGCGGGGCTGCGCTTCCTGCTGGTGGCCTTCCCGGCGCTGCTGTTCGTTGCCCGCCCGATAATTCCCCTCAAGCTGCTGCTGGGCTACGGCCTTACCATCAGCTTTGGTCAGTTTGCGTTTCTTTTTTGCGCCATCAAATTCGGTATGCCTGCGGGCCTGGCTTCGCTGGTGCTTCAGGTGCAGGCGTTCTTTACCATCATTCTCGGCGCATTTGTCTTCGGCGAACGCTTGCAGGGCAAGCAGCTGGCGGGCATTAGCCTTGCGGTCTTTGGCGTGCTGGTGCTGATTGAAGGCAGCCTCAACGGTCAGCATGTCGCGCTGCTGGGCTTTATGCTCACCCTGGCGGCGGGGCTGAGCTGGGCGTGCGGCAATATCTTTAACAAACTGATAATGCAGCACGAGACGCGTCCGCCGGTCTTATCGCTGGTGGTCTGGAGCGCATTGATCCCAATCGTGCCGTTTATGGCCGCGTCGTTTATTCTGGATGGTCCGCAGGCGATGTTGAAAAGCCTGGTGGAGATCGACCTGACGACCATTTTGTCGCTGATCTACCTGGCGTTAGTCGCCTCAATCATTGGCTATGGTATCTGGGGATCGCTGCTCGGACGCTATGAAACCTGGCGTGTGGCGCCGTTATCGCTGCTGGTACCGGTGGTCGGGCTTGCCAGCGCCGCACTGTTGCTGGATGAAACGCTCAGCGCGCTGCAACTCTGTGGCGCAGGGCTGATTATGGCCGGGCTGTATATCAACGTCTTTGGCTTGCGGGTGCGTCGGGCAACGCAGGTGCGGGGTTAAGGCAGAAAAAAGCCCCGCATTAGCGGGGCAAAAACGAATTACAGGTCGTGGTTGTAATACGGCACGCCTAATTCGTCGGATTTGTCGCTGCCAGCGCCCATGTGATTGAAGTCCCAGGGCGACTGGTTTTGCGTGGACGGCATAATCATGGTGTCACAATTATTTTGCTGCCCCGCATTGGGGGGTTGCTCCGCGAAGCTCTGGCCGGAAACCAGCACCAGCAAGGTGAGGGCGGCGGAGGCGATAAATTTCATGATTTCCTCGGTTACGTCTTAACAGGCGATGATTAACTGCAATGTTTTAGCGGATACAGATAACGGGATTCACCCGGCATACTGGTAATACGGTACTTATGAGGCGGCACGTCAAAGTAGTTCTTGAACGTACGCGTCAGGGTCTGTTGCGATTCAAATCCGTAGCGTTCCGCCAGATAGAGGATCGGCTCATTGCTTTCTTTCAGTTTTTGGGCAATCTCCGTCAGCTTGCGGCTGCGAATATATTGTCCTAATGAATGGCCGGTCTCTTTTTTAAACATCCGTTGCAGGTGCCATTTTGAGTAACCTGAACGCTCAGACACTTTCTCAAGAGAGAGTGGAGATTCCAGGTTATCTTCGATCCAGTCCAAAATGCTATGAATGGTGATAGCGTCAGTATTGCGTCTGGACATCGTCATACCTCTTTTTCTGTTTACGGCAGGATTTTCTTGAGTAAGAGCTCAAGCGTTGCCACTTCATCTGCCGATAAGTTTTTTGTCAGTTCCTGGTGCAGTGTTTGTCCTACTAATTGATGACATTGCTCACACATGGCCGCGCCATCGCTGGTCAGTTTCACCAGTACGCCACGTTTGTCATTCGGGTTAGGGCTTCGTTCTATCCATCCTTTACAGACGAGACGATCCAGCATGCGGGTTAACGCACCCAGATCGACAGAGAGCACCTTTTTCAGCTCAACCGGCGTGATACACACTTCGCAGCGAATGGAACACAGCACTTTGAACTGTGTTGCGGTGATATCCAGCGGTGACAGATAGTCATTGAGCAGGCGATCTTTTTTCTGGTTAACCATATGAATTAGACGACCCAGTGGGATTATGTCGTTAAAGAGGTCACTGGTGCTTTTCACAATGGTTGCCCTGGCAAGTAGTTTAGTCACGGCAGATATTATTGCTCAGGCAAGTATAAGTCAACTGAATGAATCAGCCGATGCCACGAAATGCTAAAACGCTTCAGGAACTTATTCTGTACGCTTTTAAATCATACAGATAATCTGGGGTTATGAATTACGCGAGACAATTATGGTTACGCTGTCGGATGGCTCCGGACGAGGATTTGCCCCTATAATTGCGATGTTGAATAAGGATAAGGACTGCGGTGCATTATGTTGGATTTGATTAAAGCAGTGGGGCTTGGACTAGTGGTGTTGCTGCCGCTGGCGAACCCGTTAACGACGGTGGCGCTTTTTCTGGGGCTGGCGGGGAACATGAACAGCGCAGAGCGCAATCAGCAGTCGATGATGGCCTCTGTCTATGTCTTTGCCATAATGATGGTGGCTTATTACGCCGGGCAACTGGTGATGAATACCTTTGGTATTTCGATTCCCGGTCTGCGTATTGCTGGCGGGCTGATTGTGGCCTTTATTGGTTTCCGGATGCTGTTCCCGGCGCATAAAGCGCACGAATCCCCGGAAGCCAAAAGCAAATCGGAGGAGCTTGAAAGCGAACCGAGCGCCAACATCGCGTTTGTGCCGTTAGCCATGCCGAGCACGGCGGGGCCGGGGACGATTGCGATGATCATCAGTTCCGCCTCAACGGTGCGTGATGGGTCGACATTTCCGCACTGGGTTATCACCGTTGCGCCGCCGATCATTTTTGCGCTTATCGCCATTATCGTCTGGGGGTCATTGCGCAGCTCCGGCGCGATTATGCGCTGGGTGGGTAAGGGGGGGATTGAAGCTATCTCCCGACTGATGGGTTTTCTGCTGGTCTGTATGGGCGTGCAGTTTATTATTAACGGCGTGCTGGAGATTGTTAAGACGTATCATTGAGAACGTTGCCGGGTGGCGGCTTCGCCTTACCCGGCCTACTCGCAATGGATATAATTCTTATGAATATAAAGCGATGCGTCTTCTGCAACCACTCCTCTGGCAACGAGAATCGGTATCTATGATTGTCAGACCAAAATGACAGATGAAAGATTCCGTTATCTTGGCGGTGATGAAGAACACGGATATTAATGCTTCGTAGGCCGGGTAAGGCGAAGCCGCCACCCGGCATAACAAACGTCAACCGTGGCTGGTCTGTTCTTCCATCGCGACCGGCCATTTACGGAAGATAAGCACCGACCAGATCAGCGCGATCAGCGCCGGAATCGCCCCGAGATAACCAATGGCCGACATCGATACATGCAGGCTGATCTGATTTCCCACCAGCGCACCGGCTCCAATCCCCAGATTAAAAATCCCGGAGAAGAGCGACATCGCTACGTCCGTGGCGTCCGGGGCCAGGGCCAGCACTTTGACCTGCATTCCCAGACCAATAATCATGATTGCCACGCCCCAGAACAGACTGAGGATCGCCAGATGACTCTCGCTGCCTGCCGCAGGCATCAGTAACAGCAGGCATGCCAGCAGCAGACCAATCGCACTGCTTACCAGCGCAGACGCGTGCTTATTGCCCAGCTTCCCGAACAGGATGCTGCCGATAATCCCCGCGCCGCCCAGGATCAGCAGCAGAACGGTGGCAAAGTTAGCGCTAAAGCCCGCCACAACCTGAACAAACGGCTCAATATAGCTGTAGGCCGTGTAATGGGCGGTCACAACAATCACGGTCAGCAGATAGATGCTCATCAGCGCCGGTCGACGCATCAGCAGCGGCAGACTTTTCAGCGAGCCGGAGTGTTCGCTGGGCAGTTTTGGCAGCAGTTTGATCAGACACACCAGGGTGATCAGCGCCCCCATGCCGATGGCAAAGAAGGTGGTGCGCCAGCCGAAGTATTGTCCCACAATGCGCCCGATCGGCAGGCCTAACACCATCGCCAGCGCCGTTCCGGTGGCAATCAGGCTCAGCGCCTGGGCGCGTTTTCCCGCCGGAGCCAGACGAATGGCGAGGGACGCGGTGATCGACCAGAAAACGGCATGGGCAAACGCGATGCCGACGCGGCTGATGACCAGCACGGTAAAGTTCCATGCCATAAATGACAGCACATGGCTGGCAATGAACACCACAAACAGCCCAATAAGCAGCTTACGACGTTCCATCTGGCTGGTCAGCAGCATAAACGGCAGCGACATCAGCGCCACCACCCATGCATAGATGGTCAGCATAATGCCAACCTGTGCCGTTTCCATATGGAAGCTGGCGGCGATGTCGGACAACAGCCCAACCGGAACAAATTCCGTGGTGTTGAAAATAAACGCGGCGATGGCGAGCGTGACCACGCGTAGCCACGCGACTCTGCGGGAAACCGTGTGTGTTGTCATAGGGATATCTGGGATTCGTTGCCTGAAAGATGAGGAGACGATCTTAAAGCCTTAAACGGCGAAAACTCAACCGTTATGTGATGTGAATCACAAAATTTACCTTCATGCAGCGGTAGCGAACGGGGTTGTTTTCATCGAAGATAAAGAACAACACAACAAAAACAGGCGGTAACACGATGCAGGAGATTGATTTTTATCTGGTAGATGCGTTCAGCGCGTCCTCCTTTGGCGGCAACCCGGCGGTGGTGTGCCCGCTCGACGCATGGCTACCGGATGAGACGTTACTGCGGATGGCACAACAGCATAACCAGTCAGAAACCGCGTTTTTTGTGTGTACCAAAGGGGGGATCGAGTTGCGCTGGTTCACCACGCTCACCGAGGTTAATCTCTGTGGTCACGCGACGCTTGCCGCGGCGTATGTACTGTTTCACGAACTGGATTATCCGGACTCACGCCTTCGTTTTGACACCGCCTCTGGTCGCCTGACCGTCAGTCGTGAAGGTGACTGGATGACGCTGGACTTCCCGGCCTGCCCGACGCAGGCACAGACGCCGCCACCGGGGATGCTCACCGCACTCGGTATCAGCCACTACGTCGAGGCGCGAAAAGGCCGCGCCTGGGTGCTGATACTGGAAAGCCGAGAGCAGGTTGAAGCCCTTAATCCGGATTTCTCCGCCATGACGCCGGGCGAGCATAAAGTGGCCGTCACTGCCCGGGACGAGGGGGAATACGACTTTGTCAGCCGTTTCTTCTCGCCAGGCGTGGCCGTGCCGGAAGATCCTGTCACCGGCTCCGCGCACACCATGCTGATCCCGTACTGGAGTGAACGGCTTGGCAAAACACAGATGTTTGCCCGCCAGGTTTCTGCCCGTGGTGGCGACGTACGCTGCGAACTCAAGGGCGACCGCGTGCGGATGGGCGGGCAGGCGGCACTGTATCTGAAGGGCACAGTATTTCTGCGCTGAACAAATCTAAGAGGAACCAACGATGCAGGAAATTGATTTTTATCTGGTAGATGCCTTCAGCGACAGGGCGTTCGGCGGCAATGCGGCGGCGGTGTGTCCGCTGGAAGCGTGGCTGCCGGATGAGACGCTGCTGAAGATGGCGAAGCAGCATAATCAGTCAGAGACGGCGTTCTTTGTCCGAACGGATAACGGGTTTGAACTGCGCTGGTTTACCACGCAGGATGAAATTAACCTCTGCGGCCATGCTCCCGCTCGGGAAAATGGTCTGCGTTACGGCGCCGGGGGATGAGTATGATTTCGTCAGCCGCTTCTTCTGCCCGGGGGAAGGGGTGCCGGAAGATCCGGTGACGGGATCAGCTCACAGCATGCTGATCCCGTACTGGAGCGAAAAGCTTGGTAAAACGCAGATGTCGGCCCGCCAGGTCTCCCTGCGCGGCGGGGATCTGCGCTGCGAGCTGAAAGGCGACCGCGTGCTGATTGGCGGGCAGGCCACGCTGTATATGAAGGGAAAAATTTTCCTTCGACTCCAGGACTACGTTCAACATTAACAACTGGGCGCTGGTGGCTGACGCTCGTTCAGCAGCGCGATAAACGCCTCAAGCTGGCGGGTCATCGCCCCACGTCGCCACACCAGCCAGGTGGTGAGCCAGCGCCAGTTTTCCGCCAGCGGCCACGCCGCCACCTGATGATGGCCCGGCATGCTCTCCAGCATGGAGCGGGGCATCAGCGCAATGCCTGCCCCGGCAATCACGCAGGCGAGCATCCCGTGATAGGACTCCATCTCATGGATCCTTCCCGGCGTGACGCGGTCGGCATGGAACCAGCTCTCCAGATGACGCCGGTAAGAACAGTTGGCGCGAAAGGCATACACGTCGCTGCCGCTCACCTGCGTGGCTTTTGATACTTCTGCGTGACCCGCAGGGGTGACCAGCATCATCTCTTCCCGGTAAACCGGCATCCCTTCCAGTTCCGGGTGCGAGAGCGGCCCGTCGACAAAGGTGGCGCTGAGCGTCCCCTCAAGCACGCCGTCAATCATCGTACCGGAAGGTCCGGTGGACAACGCAAACTGAATGCGCGGATAGCGCTGGTTAAACCGCGCCAGACTTTCCGGAATGCGTACGGCGGCGGTACTTTCCAGCGCGCCGAGCGAGAATAATCCCTGCGGTTCATCCCCGGCGACGACCATTCGCGCTTCGTCAACCAGCGCCAGGATCTGCTTGCTGTAGCGCAAAAAATTGTGCCCGGCGGGGGAAAGCCGCAGGCGCTGATTCTCGCGAATAAACAGTTCCACGCCGAGATCCGCTTCTAGCTGTCGGATGCGGGTGGTGAGGTTTGACGGCACCCGGTGTACCTTCTGCGCCGCCTGGGTAATGCTGCCGGTCAGTGCGACGGCGTTAAACATCTCAAGCTGAGTTAAGTCCATACCGTTCTCGTATTGTGAATAAGGTGGTGAGTATTATTCATTTTTAAGAAATAGCAGAGTAGGCCACAATCAATCAACTGTTATTACGTGGAGAACATCATGACCTATTCATCTGCTACCCATGCCCACTCTGTCAACCCGGCTACCGGCGAAACGCTGGCTGCTTACCCGTGGGCAACGTCCCATGACGTTGAGCGTGCCATTGCGCAGGCGGATACCGGTTTTCGTCAGTGGCGACGCGAAAGCGTGGCGCACCGGGCGCAAAAACTTCGCGATCTGGGTGCGGCGCTGCGTAGTCGTGCGGAAGAGATGGCGCAGACTATCTCCCGGGAGATGGGCAAGCCCATTATGCAGGCGCGTGCGGAGGTGGCTAAGTCCGCCAGCCTTTGCGACTGGTACGCTGAACACGGCCCGGCGATGCTGCACCCGGAATCTACCCAGGTCGAAAATGCGGTGATTGAGTACCGTCCGCTTGGGCCCGTTCTGGCGGTGATGCCGTGGAACTTCCCGCTCTGGCAGGTGCTGCGCGGTGCGGTGCCGATCCTGCTGGCAGGGAACAGCTATCTGCTTAAACATGCGCCTAATGTGCTCGGCTCGGCGGAGCTGACCGGGAAGGTATTCGCGGATGCCGGTTTCCCGGAGGGGGTCTTTGGCTGGGTGAACGCGACGAATGACGGCGTCAGCCAGGCGATTAACGATCGTCGTATCGCGGCGGTGACCGTAACCGGCAGCGTTCGGGCTGGTGCGGCAATTGGCGCGCAGGCGGGCGCGGCGCTGAAGAAATGCGTGCTGGAGCTGGGCGGTTCCGATCCGTTTATCGTTCTGAACGATGCCGATCTGGATCTGGCCGTCAACGCGGCGGTGGCCGGACGTTATCAGAATACCGGGCAGGTTTGTGCGGCGGCAAAACGCTTTATTGTGGAAGCGGGCGTGGCGGACGCCTTTACCCAACGCTTTGTTGACGCGGTCAAGGCGCTGAAGATGGGCGCACCGGATGAGGAAGATAACTATATTGGCCCGATGGCGCGATTTGATCTTCGCGATGAACTGCATCAGCAGGTGCAGGCTACGCTGGCGGAAGGGGCGACCCTGCTGCTCGGCGGGGAGAAGATGTCCGGGACCGGTAACTATTATGCCCCAACCGTACTCGGCGGCGTCACCCCACAGATGACGGCCTTTCGTCAGGAGCTGTTTGGTCCGGTGGCGGCAATTACCATTGCGAACGATGCGGCGCACGCATTGCAGCTGGCTAACGACAGCGATTTTGGCTTATCGGCGACGGTCTTTACCGCGAACGATGCGCTGGCCGAAACCTTTGCGCGCGAGCTGGAGTGCGGCGGGATCTTTATCAACGGCTACAGCGCCAGTGATGCGCGCGTCGCGTTTGGCGGGGTGAAGAAGAGCGGCTTCGGGCGAGAGCTTTCTCATTTCGGTCTGCATGAGTTCTGTAATGTGCAGACGGTGTGGAAGGATCGCGTCTAGTCTTGTTGCCGGGTAAGGCCAGGCCGCTACCCGGCAGTTCACGTTTCCTGTCATTTTTGCGTAATGGTTCTGTCATTTTCGTTTCGTAGACTCGCTCGCGTCTAACGTATTGTTACAGAAGAAAATTATGAACCTAACGCAAATTTTTAGTCGTCTTGCGCCGCGCTTTATTCCTCGTCAGTTTGGCCTGTTGACCGGCATCTTTTGTATCATTGGCCTTTTCTCCGCCCTGCAACTCTCTTCCTCCTTCCTGCTCACCGCCTCCCTGAATGAAGCCCAGCGTAACGAACAGCGCAATCAGCTGGCCTGGCAGCAGCAGAGCAGGCTGGATCAGGCCCGTATTTCTCTGCTGGCCGCAAGCGATCTGCTCAACCGCTCCGGCGTGTACTTTATGCAGGACAAGGAGACCGGCTCGGAAGGGAGCTGGCATAGCCTGATGGACGAGGCGCAAAAATCCCTGGCGGCGTCACAGCAGGCATGGCAGGCCTGGCTCGCGCTTAATCCGCCGAAAGACGACGGGCTGGTTAACAGCTATCAGCTGTTTTTCGACGCCATCCGAGAGCAGGCGGAGGGGCTGGTGAAAACCAACAGCATCGACCTCTTTTTCGCCGTACCCGCCCAGGCGTTTCAGACCGATTTTAATGACAATTTCGCACGCTATCAGCAACGGAGTGAGAAGCAGACGATACAGGGGCGTCAGTCGCTCATGGAACAACTCTCAGGTCTGCAACGGCTGTTCCTGTTTGCGCCGCTGGTGCTACTGGCCATTGCCATAGCCGTCTGGTTCGGAATGGCGAAGTGGGTGATATCCCCGCTACGCCGTCTGATTATCCAGATTAACCAGCTTGCGGCAGGGGATTTGTCAGGCACGCCGCCTGACGTTGTGCGCTTTAACCGTGAAATCAGCCAGCTCAGCGGCAGTATTACCGCCATGCAGCGCGGGCTCCAGCAACTGGTGACCCAGGTCAGCGAGGCCACTACCTCCATGGTTGAAAATATCGGATCGCTTGCGCAGGGGAATCAGAAGCTTTATCAGCAGTCTACGCGACAGGCCAAAGAGCTGGAGGAGGTGACCGCACACATCGCCGATCTCGAAACCCACGTTGAGGGGAACACGGGTTATGCAAAACTCGCCCGCTCGCGCGCGGATGAAGCCCGACAGGCTGCCGCTGGTGGGGAGCAAATGATGTCAGCGGTGAATGGCTCGATGCAGACGATCGTCGACCGATCCTCAGAGATGCGCGGGATCGTCGCGATGATCGACAGCGTGGCGTTTCAGACCAACATTCTGGCCCTCAATGCTGCCATTGAAGCCGCCCATGCAGGAGAGCAGGGGCGCGGATTTGCGGTGGTTGCCCGGGAAGTGGGACTGTTGGCCAGAAAAAGCAGTCACTCTACGCAAACCATCCAGGCGCTGATTAACCACTCGCTACAGGGCATTGAAGAAGGTTCTCAGGTGGTAAACCGTCTGGAAGAGAATTTGCAACAGGTCACCGGGCTGGTGGCGAATCTGAGCAGCCTGCTGAATGATATTTCGCTGGCTACCCTGAATCAGGGGGACAGCATTCATCAGATGACCCGTCAGCTTCAGGCGCTGAATCAGGTATCGCGTCGGACAGATATGCTGGTTAGCGAAGCGTCAAATGCCTCTGAGCGCCTGCATCAGCAGTCCGATCTTTTGTTGCAGGCCGTCTCGCGTTTTCGTCTCCCTGCCTGACGTGACGTATCAGCCTCTGTTATACTCGCGGCCCGTTTTAGCCTGAGGGCAAGGAGCAAAGTGTGGCTGCGGTCATCCATAATGAGATGCTGGACGAGATTCTGGCGCAGGTTCGTCCGTTACTGGGGCAGGGTAAGGTTGCCGATTACATTCCCGCGCTGGCTTCGATCAGCGGTAATAAGCTCGGTATCGCCATTTGTACTGTCGACGGCCAGCGTTTTCAGGCGGGAGACGCGCTTGAGCGCTTTTCGATTCAGTCGATCTCAAAAGTGCTTAGCCTCGTTGCCGCCATGCGCCAGTATGACGAGCAGGAGATCTGGCAGCGGGTGGGCAAAGATCCGTCCGGTCAGCCGTTCAACTCTCTTCTCCAGCTGGAAATCGAACAGGGTAAGCCGCGTAACCCGTTTATTAACGCCGGGGCGCTGGTGGTGTGCGATATGCTGCAAAGCCGGCTGAGCGCGCCGCGCCAGCGGATGCTCCAGATTGTGCGGCAGCTTTCCGGCGTGCAGGACATCGCCTACGATCCGGTGGTAGCGCGCTCTGAGTTTGAACACTCTGCACGTAACGCCGCCATCGCCTGGCTGATGAAGTCCTTCGGCAACTTTCATAATGACGTCGCCACGGTGCTGCAAAACTATTTTCATTACTGCGCGCTGAAGATGAACTGCGTCGAACTGGCGCAGACTTTTCTGTTTCTGGCGCATCAGGGCCATGCCCCGCATCTGGGCGAGGACGTTGTCTCCCCGATGCAGGCCCGGCAGATCAACGCCTTAATGGCAACCAGCGGAATGTATCAGAATGCCGGGGAGTTTGCCTGGCGCGTGGGGCTGCCGGCTAAATCCGGCGTTGGCGGTGGGGTCGTGGCGATTGTCCCTCACGAGATGGCGATTGCCGTCTGGAGCCCGGAACTGGACGAGACCGGAAATTCACTGGCGGGCGTGGCGGCGCTGGAACAGCTGACCAAACGCCTTGGACGGTCCGTATACTGATGTCCACGTTAGATCCTCTGTTCGCGCGCCTGGCTCGCTCCACGTTCCGTTCACGTTTTCATTTAGGGACGAAAGAGCGGCAATACTGCTGGGAAAAGGGCGCGGAGACTATCGATAAGCATGCTGCTGATTTTGTCGCCGCGCGGCTGGCGCCTGCACACCCGGTGAATGACGGTAAGCAGACGCCAATGCGCGGCCATCCGGTTTTTATCGCCCAGCATGCCACGGCAACCTGCTGTCGGGGCTGTCTGGCTAAGTGGCACGCTATCCCGCAGGGCGTGCCGCTGAGTGCGCAGCAACAACAGTATATCGTCAACGTAATCCATCATTGGCTGGTCATAGAGGTAAATCGTGCCTCCTGAACTGACAATGTCTCTGTTTAAGCTACGCTTTTACTAATGCTCAGCGTCAGGAGACGTTATGAAGGCACCTCAAATTCCCGTGAATGAAGCGGAGCGCATGAATGCTCTGCGCGAGTCCGGTCTGCTTGAGATCGACAATTACCCCGCGTTTGATCGTCTTACGCGGCTGGCAACACGCTTTTTCAGGGTGCCGCTGGCGATGATTACGCTGGTGGATGACCACGCCGCGATCGTGAAGTCTGCCGACGGCCAGGTACCTGCCACCCAGCCTCGCGATCTCTCGTTTTGTGGTCATACGATCCTGGGTGACGCGCCGCTGGTGGTGAGTGACACGCTGCTGGACGAACGCTTTGCGGATAATCCGCAGGTGGTGGGAGATCCGGGCGTGCGCTTTTACGCCGGTTTCCCGCTGCGTTTACGTGACGGGGCGTGCGTGGGATCGTTGTGTCTCATTGATTACGCGCCTCGTGAGTTTACCGCGGCGGATGCCGCCGTACTGGCCGATCTCAGCGCGCTGGCAGAGGATGAATTTGCGGCCGTTAGCGCGGCCACAACCGATGAACTCACGGGGCTGTTTAACCGTCGCGGGTTTAACCAGTTTGCGCAGTTTGCACTGTCGGTTTCGCAGCGTCGGGCAGAACCCTTAACCCTTGGCTGGCTGGATCTGGACCATTTCAAAACCATTAACGATCGCTTCGGACATCAGGAGGGGGACAAAGCTCTGAAAGCTATGGCCGCCCTGATGCGTTCCTCGTTCCGCGAGGCCGATCTGCTGGTACGTTTCGGGGGAGATGAGTTCGCGGTGCTGTTTGCGGATACCGATGAGCCTGGCGCCTGGATCGCCATGCAGTATCTCGTGGAACAAACGGAAAAGTATAACGCGCGTCAGCTGCATCCCTGGTCGTTACAGTTCTCCTGGGGGCTGAGCGAGTTCGATCATCACCGCAACGATATGCAGGCATGGCTAAAACACGCGGATGCGCAAATGTACGCCATGAAGCGGCAACACCACGGCGAGAAATGACATAACGAAATCCTATGTCATCACTTATTGCGTTACAAAAATGTTAATAGCAAAGTGGAGAGATTCAACCCAAGGACGCGCAATGAACTCTCCCATGCTGATTAAACCTCTCTCCCGGCAGGACATCCTCACCCACATCGATGCCCTCAACGATATTCTCGTCAACTGTGTCAACGGCGGCGCCTCCGTCAGCTTTATGCTGCCTTTTTCTGCCGGGAAAGCCCAAAACTTCTGGGTCGGCGTCGCAGACAGCGTCGGGCGCGACGAGCGTACCGTCCTGGGCTGTTTTGATGCGGAGCAGGGGCTGGTTGGCACGGTCCAGCTGATCACCGATCAGCCTGAAAACCAGCCGCACCGTGCAGATGTCGCGAAACTGCTGGTTCATGAGAACGCGCGCCGTAAAGGGGCGGCAATGGCGCTGATGGAAGCCCTGGAGGCGGTTGCACGTGAAAAAGCGCTTACGGTACTGGTGCTTGATACCTCAACCGGCAGCGGCGCGGAGACGTTTTACCAGAGAGCAGGCTGGCAAAAGGCGGGGGAGATCCCACGCTACGCCCTGATGCCGAACGGGGACATGACGGCGACCTCGGTGTTCTATAAATTTCTGTGATTATTTTTCACCATCGCATCCTGAGTTGATCCAGACAGGGGTTATGGTCCTGAAGTTTTGATAAGTTATCACACCAATCTTATCAGGCTGTATGACTAATCATAAAGGACCTCCATTGTGAACACACTCAACCGTCGTGATTTCCCCGGTGCGCGCTATCCTGAACGTATCATCCAGTTTGGCGAAGGTAACTTCCTGCGCGCGTTCGTTGACTGGCAAATCGACCTCTTAAACGAGCATACCAATCTCAATGCCGGTGTGGTGATTGTGCGGCCGATCCAGAGCGATTTTCCGCCGTCCCTGACCACCCAGGATGGTCTGTATACAACGATTATTCGCGGTCTGAATGAGCAGGGGGAAGCGGTAAGCGATGCGCGTCTTATTCGTTCCGTGAATCGTGAAATCAGCGTCTACAGCCAGTACGATGAATTTCTGAAGCTCGCCCATAACCCGGACACGCGGTTTGTCTTCTCCAATACCACGGAGGCGGGGATCAGCTATCACGCGGGGGATAAGTTTGACGATGCGCCAGCTGTCAGCTATCCGGCCAAACTGACGCGTCTGCTGTTCGAGCGCTTTACCCACTTTAACGGGGCAGCGGATAAAGGCTGGATTATCATTCCTTGCGAACTCATCGACTACAACGGCGATGCCCTGCGTGAACTGGTGCTGCGCTATGCACAGGAGTGGGCGCTGCCGGCGGTATTCATTGCGTGGCTGAATGATGCTAACACTTTCTGTTCGACGCTGGTTGACCGCATTGTTACCGGCTATCCGCGTGATGAGGTGGCAGAGCTGGAAGCCGGGCTGGGCTATCACGACAGCTTCCTCGACACGGCGGAACATTTCTATCTGTTTGTTATTCAGGGGCCGAAATCACTTGCAGCTGAACTGCGCCTGGATAAATACCCACTCAACGTCCTGATTGTTGACGATATCAAACCGTATAAAGAGCGTAAGGTGGCGATCCTCAACGGCGCGCACACGGCGCTGGTTCCGGTCGCTTTTCAGGCCGGCCTGGATACGGTAGGGGAAGCCATGAACGACGCGGAAATTTGCGCGTTCGTAGAGAAGGCTATTTATGAGGAGATTATTCCGGTCCTGGATCTGCCGCGCGACGAGCTGCACTCCTTCGCCAGTGCCGTAACGGGGCGTTTCCGTAATCCGTACATTAAGCATCAGCTGCTGTCGATTGCCCTGAACGGGATGACCAAGTACCGCACCCGCATTCTGCCGCAACTGCTGGCAGGGCAGAAGGCGACCGGCAAACTGCCAGCACGTCTGACCTTTGCTCTGGCGGCGCTGATTGCATTTTACCGTGCCGAGCGCAACGGTGAGCGCTATCCGGTGCAGGACGATGCGCACTGGCTTGAACGTTACCAGCAGTTGTGGACGCAACATCACGACAAACAGGTCACTACCCGTGAACTGGTATCGTCAGTGTTAAGCGTGAGCGAGCACTGGGAACAGGATCTCACTCTGGTGAACGGACTGGTAGACCAGGTTGCGCAGGATCTGGATGCGATTTTAAGCAAAGGCATGCGCGATGCGGTGAAACCGCTCTGCTAATCATTATGCCCGGCGTTGGCCGGGTTTTTTACAGACTCTATTTAGTTACAACATACTATACGTTCTTTTTTTAAAAAAACACATTCAGCACCGTGCGGTTGAGGCTTAACAGGTCAGAAAATGCAATGAACTATTAACATGCTTGCAACCGTGAGGGGGATCACGTTTAATAGCCGCGCTCTTTACTTTTCTGAAGCTGATTATGATTGTTCGTCCTCAACAGCACTGGCTGCAACTGATTTTTGTCTGGCATGGTTCGGTACTTCCCAAAATTTATACCCGACTGCTGCTTAACTTCCTGCTTTCCATCGCCGTGATTGTCATGCTGCCGTGGTACACCTCGCTGGGTATCCGGTTTACCGTCGCGCCGTTCAGCATTCTGGGCGTGGCTATCGCTATCTTCCTGGGATTTCGCAATAACGCCTGTTATTCGCGCTACGTTGAGGCGCGTCTGCTTTGGGGGCAGTTGATGATAGCGGCGCGCTCGCTGTTTCGCGAGGTAAAAAACACCTTGCCGGATGATAAACATCTCGGAGAGTTTGTCCGCCTGCAAATCGCGTTTGCTAACTGTCTGCGTATGACCCTGCGCAGAGAAACCAATGCCGATCAGCTGTCCCGCTATCTGGCTCCTGACGATTTACGCAAAGTGATGGACGCCAACTCGCCGGCGAACCGTATCCTGCTGATTATGGGGGAATGGCTGGCCGTACGGCGGCGTAGCGGGCACCTTTCAGACATCCTGTTTCACAGCCTCAACAACCGCCTGAATGATATGTCCATCGTGCTGGCTGGCTGTGAGCGTATCGCCAACACGCCAGTCCCGTTTGCCTATACGCTGATCCTGCACCGGACGGTGTATCTGTTCTGCATCATGCTGCCGTTTGCGCTGGTTGTGGATCTGCATTACATGACGCCCTTTGTCTCTGCGCTGATTTCGTACACTTTTATCTCTCTGGATACGCTGGCAGAAGAGCTGGAAGATCCGTTTGGGACGGAAGATAACGATTTGCCGCTGGACGCCATCTGCAACATGATGGAGCGCGATCTGTTGCAGATGAACGATGAAGAGAACATCCCTGAAAGACTGATGCCGGATAAGTATTATCAGCTGACCTGACGGGCATTCCATTCGTCGCGGGTGATTTCCCACAGTTCCGAGTCCAGCATGCCGCTGACGTAGGCTTTCTTCTCCGTCCTGATAAGCCGCATGCCGCTGCTGTCTGAAATACGTCGGGAGCGGCTGTTGGCCGCCGCTTTCGGCGCGCGTAACACCGGTTTATTGAGCGTATTGAACCAGTAATCCGTGGCCGCAATACTCGCCTCGCGCATATATCCCTGGCCCTGAAATTCCGGCGCGAGCCAGAAGCCCCGATTGTTGTCCTCCACGTCATACAGGCAAATCAACCCCATCAGTTCGTCAGGCGCTTCGCGACGGCGAATCGTCCAGAACCACGCAATCCCTTTGGCCATATCGGGTAGTGCAACGTTGTTAACATAATTTTCTGCACCGTTTTCCGGGTAGGGCCAGGGGACTGAAGCCACCATATAGCGGACAATCTCCCAGCGCGGATAGCGTTGCTGGATCTGGACGGCATCGGCGGCAACAAGGGGTTTAAGTAATAAGCGTTCTGTCGTAAGCGTGGGTATCGTCATCCGGTGATCTCCATATTTGAGCGTTATCATTTGTTTGGGTTCTGATATTTCATCAATATCACATTCCAGTTGGTCGTGCTTTTGTTATTCAGATTTATCCATAAAGGAGTATGTAATGCCAAGAAAAGCCAGGCCCGAAGAAGCCGAAACACTCTGGCACGTCCGTAACGAAGCGATGCGCCATGGCTGTAAAATCTGTTACGACGCAGAAGTGATTGCGCGCTGGACGTCAGAAAAGATGCCTGAACATTACCGTACCTCCAGGTCGATTTCGTGTTATAGGCCTGCCCATGCAGGAGCTGAACTGCTCCCAAATGGAGCTACGTTTTACGAAGTCCAATAGCTTATTTACATTTGCTTACATAAATACACTTTCTTTACATTAAGTAATGTAAGATATTTTTTTAGCACAAAATGCAAAACTAAATTAAATGGAGATGATTTATGTCGAATATAAGAGCATTAAGCCTGAATGAGATAGCATTAGTAAGTGGCGGCAATGGAAGCGGTAATTATGAAGGTGCCGGTAGTCGTAACACCAGCTCTAAACCTGGTAATTCAAAAGGAAACAATGGCTCTATTTACAAGGGCGTTGACTCATGCGGCGCAGGAATCATCGGTGGTCTAATCGCCGGCTCTCCTGGGGGGCCAGTGGGTATGACCGCTGGGGTAATTGGTGGAGCTATAGCTGGCCAGTGCACAAAAGATAGTTTTTCAGATCGTGGTAGTAAAGATAAAAGTAATAATTACAACGGCCCCGGACAATGCCGTTGGTAAGTAATTTGAGTTGTGTGTGATAATAATTTAAAAGCTCATTATAACTGAATGTTATTCTAGATGTTTCGATATTTAATGATTATTCGAAGTAGTCATGATGAGCTATTATTTTTGATAAAGTTAATGTAATCACAAGTATCGGGTTAAGCATGAAACAATTTTTAAATTTCCTAATTTACTTATTTTTTTTCATTATCGCATTTACCCTTTTGAAATACGCTGAAGTTCTTGAGTTTGACGAAGTATCACGGCCAGGGATTATATCAAGGTTTCTTATTGCGTTGATTGTATTAATAGCAGTAACTCGATGGGGCGTTAACTTGATGAATAGGTTTAAAAGTAAATAAAGTACACTCCGATAAAAATTGTTGTGTTGCAGAATGGAATCATTACAAATGTTCACTGAAGTTAAAGTGCATGATATCAAAAAATGATTACGATATCATAGCCATATTTGTTGATTCTTATATAAAATATGAATTGATAATAGGTTGAACATGATAATCTTTAGGCATGTCTATCCATTCATTTATAGTAAGAAAAACGTAATTGTTCTTTTTATTGCGTCTGTTATCTCAATAATAATTACGTTATCGCCATCCATAACCCTCCGCTATCTTACTCTCGATGTGTCATTTTTCTTATTGTTTATTACGGAATTTTCAATTGCATTTTTCTTGTATATTTTTTACTTAAGGAAGTTGGATGGTTTTAAATTACACCCAAGTAGAGATTTAACTTCAATAAAATTTTCTATTGTTGTGTTGTTTGTCATTTTGCTGGTTCAGTATAATGTTTATCTTTACAGGGATAATTTATATCATTATGGACCTTCCCATATTAGTTTTATAGCATTTATAATAGCCACCTTCGTAGTCCCATATTATGAGGAGATTATATACAGGGGCTGTATCTTCGGTGTTTTCCACTCAATTTTTAATAAAAAGTATATTATCCCATGTATATTGACTTCATTGTCTTTTTGTCTGATGCATGGACAGTATTATAACATTTTAGATCAATCCATTCTTTTTTTGGTGTCAATATTGCTATTAATAGTTAGAATAAGAAGCAGAGGGCTTTTTTATCCTATTATAATTCATTCGTGCATGAATGCTTTTGTTTTGTCGTTAAATTTTTGAAGGGTATTTGGGATATGAATATCTTCAGGGAAGAGGCTTTAAATCATCAAACAGATTCTGATTATGGTGAGATTGTCTTACCTGCGTCATTCGGTTTATCAGTAAGCGCACTCACAACGTTATTCATATTTCTGTGCCTGATACTCTTTATTCTTTATGGTAGCTATACACGTAAGGCTCACCTTTCCGGAATCGTTATGCCCTCATCCGGGCTGGTAAAAATCACTCCTCAATATGCTGGCTACGTAACCAAATTGACCGCCTCAGAAGGTCAACACATTATTGCCGGTGAGACTCTTTATCATATCAGCGGTGAACATTTCAACGAACAGGGGGCAGGTACACTCGCTGCTATAAGACTTTCCCTACAAACTCAGTTTACAATGCTGACTTCTCAACAGACCCTGGAATTGCGTGACAACAGTCAGCAGCAGCATGCCATACAACAGCGAATAGTTTCCCTGAAACCTCAGGTTAAAAGTGCAGAAAAGCGTCTGTCACTTGCCGTGCATCAGGCTGCGCTGGCCGTGTCTGTTATGGAGCGCTATAAGAAACTTGCTGATACGCATTACGTATCAGATATCGAATAACCGGGTTTGTATCACACTGTATCTGCGTCTGTGATACATACACAGGTATGCAATAAAGCCGCATCCGCACACATCCTTTATACAAACGCATGGTGTTATATCTCCGTCAACTGAACTCACCCGGAGATAACATCATGTTTAACAAACTCGCATACTCAGCAGTCGCCCTGACCGTTTCGCTTGGCACCGTGATGTCCTGTCAGGCGGAAGCGATGGGCAAGGATTACGCGTCGGCCTTCAACCAGGTAAAACAGATTAACGCTGGCGATCTTAACGTCGGTTATGTCGATATCGGGCCGAAAGAGGGGCAACCGGTGATCCTGCTGCATGGCTGGCCGTACGACATTCACAGCTACGCTGAAGTGGCCCCCGCGCTGGCCGCGAAAGGGTATCGTGTCATTGTGCCGTCCCTGCGCGGGTACGGCACCACGCGCTTTATTTCTGATAAAACACCGCGAAACGGCCAGCCTTCGGCAATGGCGAAAGATATCGTTAATCTGATGGACGCCCTGAACATCAAACAGGCGGTATTTGCCGGTTATGACTGGGGAGCGCGTACCGCGGATATCGTTGCGGCGCTCTGGCCGGAACGGGCGAAATCGCTGGTCTCGGTGAGTGGCTATCTGATCAGTAGTCAGGCGATTGGGAAACAACCATTACCGCCGAAGGCAGAGGTTCAGTGGTGGTATCAGTTCTATTTCGCCACGCCGCGCGGTGCGGAAGGCTATGCTAAAAATACGCACGATTTTGCCCGGCTGATCTGGTCCCAGGCTTCGCCGGACTGGAAATTCAGCGATGCCACCTTCAATGCCAGCGCCAAATCCCTCGATAACCCGGACCACGTTGCCGTCACGCTCAGTAATTACCGCTGGCGTCTGGGTCTGGAAAAAGGGGAGCCTAAATATGACGCCTATGAACAAAAACTGGCGACGCTGCCGAACATTACGGTGCCGACCATCACCATCGAAGGCGGTAATAACGGGGCGCCACACCCTGCACCTGCGGCCTATGCCGGGAAATTCACCGGAAAATATGAGCACCGTACTTTCGGCGCAACGGTTGGCCACAACCCGCCGCAGGAAGATCCGCAGGACTTTGTTAACGCGGTTGTCGACGCGGATAAGCTCTGATATGTGCTATTTTCAATCCGTTACCTCTTAATCAGGGAGCCTGCGGTGGAGCATATTGATCACATCCTTGTCGTCGATGACGACAGGGATATTCGTGAACTGATTGTCGATTACCTAGTGAAATCCGGCTACCACGCCTCTGGCGCGGCGAACGGGAAAGAGATGCGCGTAGTGCTCGACAAACAGCATATCGACCTGGTGGTGCTGGACGTGATGATGCCCGGCGATGATGGCCTGACGCTGTGTCGGCAGCTGCGCAGCAGCAGGCATAAGGATCTGCCGATCCTGATGCTCACCGCGCAACGAGGACACGGACCGGATCCTGGGGCTGGAGATGGGCGCCGACGATTACGTGGTGAAACCGTTTGTGGCCCGCGAACTGCTGGCGCGTATCAAAGCTATCCTGCGTCGTTTTCGTACTATGCCGCCTAATCTTCAGGTGACCGAGGCAGGGCGCCTGGTGGTGTTCGGGGAATGGCAGTTGGATACCGTGGCGCGTCATCTGATTGATAACGAGGGGATGGTTGTGGCGCTCAGCGGGGCGGAATATCGCCTTTTGCGCGTATTCCTCGATCATCCTCAACGGGTGCTGACCCGCGATCAGTTGCTGAACCTGACGCAGGGACGTGATGCCGAGCTGTTCGAGCGTTCGATTGATCTCCTGGTGAGCCGCGTGCGACAGCGTCTGAATGAAGATGCCCGCACGCCCGCCTACATTAAAACCGTTCGCAGCGAAGGCTACGTTTTTACCATGCCGGTGACCATCGTCGAGGCCAATGAATGACCCTGTGGCCCCGCCCCTTACTGTCCCGGCTGCTGATCATTGTGCTGCTCGGGCTCTTGCTGGCTAACGCGCTCAGCCTGACGCTGGTCATGGTTGAGCGAATGCGCAGCGCGCGTACGGTTATGCTGGGCAATCTTGAGAACGACGTGGCGACCAGCGTGGCCATTCTCGACCGGCTTCCGGCTAAAGAGCGGCCAGAGTGGCTGGAACGGCTCAGTCGCGGTAATTATCGTTATATCCTTGGCCCCGGCGAGGCAGGCGCCGCGCCAACGGACAAGCGCTCGCGGGATGCGATTCGAACCCTGAAAGAGACGCTTTCAGCCCAATATCCGCTTCAGTTTACGGCGGTGCCAGGGCCGATTTCCCATATTCAGGCCCATCTGACGCTCCGCGACGGCGCACCGCTCACCATCGATCTGATCCCGCGCATGCCGCCTGTCGCCAGCTGGTTGCCCGTGGTGCTGGTTCTTCAGCTGTTACTTGTCGCGCTCTGCTCCTGGGTTGCCGTGCGCCAGGTTGTCCGGCCCTTCCTGCAATTCACGCGCGCGGTTGATTCCCTCGATCCTGCGGCCCACTCTCCGATGACTGAAAAAGGTCCGGTTGAGGTGCGCCAGGCAGCGCACGCTTTTAATGAGATGCAGTCGCGGATACAGACCTATCTGCGTGAACGCGCGCAGATTCTGGCGTCCATTTCTCACGATCTCCAGACGCCCATCACGCGCATGAAGCTGCGGATCGAAATGGCGGATCAGCCCGAACTCCGCGATAAGCTGCTGAGCGACCTGGATAATATGTCGCGCCTGGTACGGGAGGGGATTGCCTATGCCCGGTCATCAGAATCTCTGGAAGAGACCACGCTGAAGCTGGAGCTGAATGCGTGGGTTAACAGCATCGCCAGTGATTATCAGGACATTGGTAAAAACGTGCAGTTTCATGCACGCAATGCGCGTCTGCCGATCGTCACTCGTCCCCAGGCATTGCGCAGGGTAATGACCAATCTGCTCGATAATGCGCTGAAGTTTGGCGAGAGCGCGGTAATAGAGATTGATGAAAATGAAAGGCAGGTCGCGATCCGCATTATGGATAACGGCCCTGGCATCCCGGAGGCAGAACTGGAGGCGGTGTTACAGCCGTTCTACCGGGTTGAAACGTCGCGCAACCGGGAAACGGGCGGCACCGGGTTAGGCCTCGCCATTGCCGCGCAGCTCACCGCCCAGCTTGACGGGAAATTGCATCTTGCAAACCGGGCAGAGGGAGGGCTGGCCGTAAGCGTGATCCTTCCGCGCGGTTAATTGTACGCCTGTGTATCTGCACCCCGCGCCGATACGCAGGCAGACAAAATTCAGCTTTTCGCACACGGCCTGAACACATTCGTACGGTGAAATGACCTCACTGCACCTTCGCAGCAACCGTATCGTGAGGTCGTTATGTTTCTGATAATCGCTTTTTTAGGCGGCATGATTAGCCTGCTCAGTCCGTGCACGCTTCCCGTCATTCCTCTGCTGTTCGCTGGCTTTCAGGGGCAGCGCAAACACATTCTGGCGCTTCTGGCGGGAATGATTGTGATGTTCACGTTGGTGGCGATGGTAGTAACGGTTGCCAGCGAGTGGATCGCTGACGCCACCATTATCGGTCGCTGGATTGCGCTGCTGGTACTGAGCATTGCCGCCCTGGCCCTGATCTTTCCGCAGTTCGCTCAGCGCATTGCCCGCCCGGCGGTTAGCGCGGGAAACGTTCTCAACACCCACAGCATGCAGCGACGCGGCCTGGTTTCGGCTTTTCTGGCAGGGCTGGCCGTTGGGCTGCTGTGGTCCCCCTGTGCCGGACCGATTCTCGGGGCGATCTTCAGCATTAATATTGCGGGCCACTCGGCCATCGCAACCGGAGCGCTGTTAGCCGCTTACGGCAGTGGGTGCGCGTTGATGCTGGGGCTGCTTGTCGCGGGGGGCCGTAAGCTGATAACCCCTCTGAGGGCCAAATCCGCATTGATGGCGCGTTTGCGTCAGGGAGCGGGAGTGATGATGTTAGCCGCCGTTGCGTGCAACGCCAGCGGGATCACCTCAGCTCTGAAAGGCGCCAACGGTATTGCCGACCAGCTGGAAAATGCCCTGTTGAGCCTTGCGCAACCCACCTCCACGCAGGTGAAACTGCAACCGGTCGCTGACGCGATGCCGAGCAGCCAGCTACCGTCATTAAGCGGCGGTACGGGTTGGGTAAACGGTGACCCTGTCACTTCTGAGGCCTTGCGGGGGAAAGTTGTGCTTATCGATTTCTGGACCTGGGACTGTATCAACTGTCAGCATACGCTTCCGCACGTGCGTGACTGGGCGATGAAATATCAGTCTGAAGGTCTGGTAGTGATTGGCGTCCACACCCCGGAATACCCCTGGGAAAAGCCGTTATCATCGGTGAAAAACGCGGTCAACAAATGGCAGCTGCCGTACCGCGTAGTGACGGATAATAACTACAAAATCTGGAGCGCGTTCGGAAATCAGTACTGGCCAGCACATTACTATTTCGATGCGAAAGGGCAACTGCGTTACACCGCGTTTGGCGAGGGGAACTACGACAAGCAGGAGGCCGTAATTCAGCAGTTGCTCAAGGAAGCGCGTTCCTGATCCGGCTTACGGAACCCGCTGAGCGACCATAAACAGGCGCGGAAAAGCCAGCAGTATCTGCCCGTTCTCCTGGAGCGGATACTGCTCTTCCAGCAGCTCAAGGTAGCGTTTCAGATAGTTTTTCTGCTCGCTTTCGTTGAGTTCCTGTAACCACGGGCGTAACCCCGTCGCGCTGACCCAGTCAATAATCGCCTGATGAGAGCTCATCTGATGGAAGTAAGTGGTGCGCCAGATATCCACGTCGCATCCCGCTTCCGTCAGAATATCGTAGTAGGCATGGATACCCGGCAATGGCTCGCGGCCACGATCGGGGTAGCCCTGTTCCCAGGCAACTTCACGCATCAGGGCGTGCGTTGGCTCAAGCCAGTTGTCAGGCATTTGCACCGCCAGCACGCCGTTTAACTGGAGCAGTGAAACCAGGTGTGGCAGAAGGTGGTAATGGTCCGGGATCCATTGCAGTGAGGCGTTGGCGTAGATCAGGCTGAGCGGCTGGTCAGGTTTGTAGTGCCGGATATCCGCCTCAACAAAGTGGCAGTCTGGCAGGACCTGTCGGGCTTCCTCCAGCATGGCCGGGGAATTATCCACGCCGGCGATCTGCGCAGAAGGCCAGCGCTGTTTCAGCAGCGCGGTGCTGTTGCCTGGCCCGCAGCCCAAATCCACGCCAGAGGTTATGTCAGCAAGCGGCACCCGGGCGAGCAACTCAGCGGCGGGACGTGTGCGTTCTGCGCTGTACTGTAGATAAAGAGAGGGATCCCAGTCGGCCATTTTCGCATCTCCATGTTGAGGTGTTCAGCAAGAATAGCACAGGCAAATACCTGCGCCGGGGCAGGTATCTGGCTAATGGTGAGATTATAAAATGCCTTTCAGGGCCAGGTGATAGAGCAGCATGATGGTTTTTCCGTCGACAATCTGCCCATTTTCAATGCTCCGAAGCGCGTCGTCCAGCGTCATTTCCAGTACGTCGATATCTTCTCCCTCTGCTTTAACGCCGCCGCCCGCGCTGGTCCGATCCTGCGGGTGATATTCCGCCAGATAGAAGTAGAGTTTCTCGGTAACCGAGCCCGGGCTCATATAGGCCTCAAAAATTTTCTCTACGCGCGTCACCTTATACCCGGTTTCTTCTTCCGCTTCGGCCTTAATCCGGCTTTCCGGGTCAAGGTTATCGAGCAACCCGGCGGCCGCCTCAATGAGATCCTCTTCGTGACCATTTATAAACACCGGGAAACGGAACTGACGCGTCAGAATGACGGTTTTGCTGTCGCGATTATAGAGCAGGATCGTCGCGCCATTCCCCCGGTCATACACTTCACGCTCTTGTCGCTGCCAGTCGCCATCGCTGCGCTTGAGGTCAAAAGTGTATTTTTTCAGGTTATACCAGTTGTCGGACAACGTCTCGCTGTTGATGATGCGTATATCTGCACGTTTTGATTGCACGTTTGGCTCTCCTCTCGTAGAGTAAGCATCATAAACAGCACTATCGTGCAAATACAAGGCATATCGTGCAACAACAGGAATAATTCATGCTCACAAGCCAGCGTAAACAGTTGATTCTGGAAAAACTGGAGGCGGAAGGTCAGGTCCAGTCTACTACGCTCAGCCTCTTTTTCTCGGTGTCTGAGGACACTATCCGCCGGGATTTACGTGAACTGGCGGCAGAAGGGCGTTTGCAGCGTGTTCACGGCGGCGCACTGCCAGCATCGTCAGCGATTGCGCCTTTTGCCGAGCGTCAGTCCGTTAAAATGGATGCAAAAAAACGCGTGGCACGGCGAGGCGCGCAGCTCATTTCACCGGGGCAGGTGGTGATCATTGATGGCGGGACGACCACCTCCGAACTTATTACGTTCTTACCACCCGATTTACGGATAACCGTGGTGACGCACAGCCCGGGTATCGCTTTGGGGCTGGTCGACCATCCATGCATAGAGGTGATCCTGATTGGTGGTCGTTTGTATAAACACTCCATCGTCACGGTCGGCGCGGCCGCTATTGAAGGCATCAATAATATTCATGCGGATCTGTTCTTCATGGGGGTCACCGGCGTCCATCCTGAGGCCGGGCTGACCACCGGAGATTACGAAGAAGCGTGCATCAAACGTGCATTTTCCGGTAGAGCGGCGGAAACGGTGGTATTGGCCTCACCGGAAAAGATCAACACGGCCTCGGCGTTTGTGATTGGCGACCTGTCGCTGGTGAATACGCTGGTTGTTGAAAACACAACGGATGAACGCTGGGTGAGCGCTCTGAAAGAAAAGGGCGTTGCGGTGATCGCAAGCCAGTAAATATCTGCTTTTTTGCCAGCCTGACCGCGTGGCTGTCAAACAGACAAAGGTTATCCTTCACGCGGATTTCTAGACTAAGGCTTTCATCTGTTTAAGGACAAGCCATGAAAGCGGTCTCCATTCTGACGTGCGGCGCGGACCCAACCGCGCAACGCCTGTCAACGTCTGCCATTCAGCAGGCCATAAATACCGCTCAACAGAACGATGTCATTGTTATTCCGCAAGGCCGTTTTCTGACCGGAGCACTGTTCCTGAAAAGCGGTGTTTCGCTTCGCCTGGACGCTGGCGCACAGCTCGTTGGAAGCCAGGATCTGGCTGATTATCCATTGATAAACACCCGGGTGGCCGGCATTGATATGCGCTGGCCGGCAGGCATTATTAATATCATCGATTGTGAAAACGTCAGTATTACCGGTACAGGCACGATAGACGGGCAGGGTGTTATCTGGTGGCGACGCTTCTGGGGCGATGACGAGCGCAGCGGCATGGTCGGCGATTACAGCGCCAGAGGATTGCGCTGGGTGGTTGATTACGACTGTCAGCGCCCGCGCAATATTCTGGTCTTTGAAAGCCAGAGCATTCTGCTGCGTGATTTTACCAGTCGGGAGTCCGGATTCTGGAACGTGCACCTCTGTTATTCGCGCCATATCACGGTTGAGGGCGTGCAAATCAGCAATTCTGCGGGGCCGAGCACCGACGGGATTGATATCGATTCCTGTGAACAGGTGCGGGTTGAACGCTGCATTGTTTCCTGTAATGACGACAATATCTGCATAAAATCAGGACGAGGACGCGAAGCGGCGCAAAAAGCACGTACCGCTAGGGATATAGTGGTTCGCGGTTGTACGCTGAATAAGGGGTCCGGGATCACGCTGGGGAGCGAAACCTCAGGCGGCATTGAACGCGTCCTGATAGAAGATAATGCGTTTAACGGTACGGGCGTCGGGTTTCGCATTAAGTCGGCCCGCAACCGGGGCGGATTTATCCGTGATATCACCGTCCAAAATTTACATCTTACGGACGTACGTTTTCCGGAGCTGATCCAGCTGAACTGGTTTCCGCAGTACAGCTATGGCGACCCGGGAAATTTATCTGATAAACCAGAACACTGGCGCAAGCTGGCTGAAGGTGTTGAGGGCGAAGCCGGTCTTACTGCGGTCAGCGGACTGACGATTAAAAATATGACGGCGCGTCGCTCAGACAACAAATATTTCTCGCGGGCATTTTTCATTGAGGGGTATCCGGAGCGTCCTGTGACCAAGTTAACGCTGGACGGAATTTTGATTGACGCGTCAGAGTTCGGGAAAATTTCCGGTGTGGATGGGTTGCGCTTTAAGGATGTGCAGGTGACTGCCGTGGAGAACACGCAAGACCGTAACGACAGTTATGAGCGTTGATGGCATATGGACATAAGGCGCTGAATGAGCAGAACAAGGATGGGTCCGAAACGGCTGGATTTGTTCTTAATTAATCTTAGTGCGCATAATGAATATTATGTTAAATAGACTATGCGCGATTCACCTTTTAGGATGTTCGACTTAGCTTCGTAGCCATTAATTCTCTCTCTTCATCCAGTGCGCTAATTAGATCTGTTTTTTGACGTTCAATATCCGCAGAATTAGTCAATATATCAATATCACTTGCCCCACCTTTTCGTAACAAATTATCTTTTCGTTGAAGATTAGCTATCTGTTTTTCACGTAGTTTAACCTCCTCATTCAAAAGTTTCTCCTTCTCTTGTAAACTTTGTTCTTCCATCTGTAGAGCATCATTTTCCTCTCTGAAGGAATAATAACTAAGAGATCCAAATTCTGACGTAGTCTCCCTATCAATGTCGATAGGAATAGTAGGTGCAGACAGTAAGCTTTCCAATAGCTTACTATCTTGCTGTAAAAATTTTATCTTCTTGTTATTGAAACCAATAAGGTCTTTAAGCGTTATCCCCTTATAAGTATAATCAAGATTGGTATAAGAAAACAAAACCGTCCCTTTTTCAATTTGATCTCCCTCTTGCAAGTTAAAGCTATTAATAAACCCGGAGCTTGGGCTTTTAATAACGACTTTATCATTTCCTCCAGTTATCACACCCTGCCCTGGTGACACGATGTCAATTTCACAAAAGATAATATAAAGTAAAACCATCATGGCCACTGCTAACATAAAAAATGGCGACCGATGCTTGTTTATCTTACAATAAATATTGTTAAAAATCTTTTTCACCTTTAAGTTTCACCCATGAAAAAATCAAGGACTTGCCCATAAGCCTGTAAAAGATTAATTTTGTTTTTCGCTTCTGAAACTTTCATTTCAGTGATGGATTTCTCTAGCTGAAAGAGATCGAAGCGGGTGTTAAGCATCTCATATACCGATGCCTGATTGATACCGTATTCGCGTTCCTGGTTTTTAATTAATTCCTTAGTTGTTTTGTATTGACGTTCAAGGTTAGTAATCTCACGAATATTTGCTTCAGATGTCAGTTTCGCTAATTTGGTTTGATTTTGTAATAGTTTGTATTTATGGTCATAATCCCAAGAAAGAGATTCATAATTTTTCATGCCTGCTGATTTCGCTAATTTACTGTCAAGATCGAAAACATTTAGCGAAATTTTTAACCCGATATAAGAATCATCTTTTACTGTTTCGTCATCGTTCCATTTGTTTTCTGCTACAAGACTGACTGACAGCATTGAATCCTGCTTACGCGCATTTTCTTTCGACTCATCTTTATTTAGAGATAATTTTCGAAGGTCCAAGTTATTAACTAATGCTGATTCTTTATTGTTAAATTTCAACAGCGCATCGATTTTAGAATTTTCGATCTTTATCTCTTCTGTTGGATAAGGGTGCAAAGAATTTGACTCGATGTTTACTTTAAGACGATCGATTGCATGCTCAATGCTGTCAATTTCATTATTAATTTTTTGTACTAAAAGTTTGGCCAACTGTACATCGCTTTCTTTAATGATACCGAAATCATACTTTACATTTATCTTTTCATAAAGTGATTCAGCTTCAAGTTTCAACTGCACAGCGTTATCGCGTAACTTCTCATACAAAGAAATATGTATCTGATCGCTCATAATAGCGGTTGTTATTCTCTCCTTCTCTTTATCCAGTTCAACGACTGATGCCAGTAATTTATAGTTCTGAGCTTTAATGTTGTTAAATATGGTATCCTCAAATAGTAACGAGGAAAGAGTTACTTTGCTTTCAACAAATTGTTTATTGTTATTGGATTTACTTGTTTTTGGTGTTACTGATGCTGACATTTTAGGTACTGCATAAAGCTGAGAGCTAAGTTTATTTACTTCCTCAGCGTTGACCAAAGCCTCTTTTGATTTAACGCTTTCCGCATTACCCAGAACCATTGTTAAATAACTATAATAATCTTTAGTAGCAGCATAACTCTTCATTGACACCATTATAAACATCAACAGAAAAATACCTGCATACTTCATTTGATCATAATCTCCATTGCGTTTCGAAGGTTAGTTTTAAGCTGTTCAAAGTTTGCTTTAATTCCTGATATTTGCTCTCGTTCGTGTTCCGAGGTTTCCTCTAATTGTTGATTTATGGATTTCAAACTATCTGATATACCAGACAGCGAAGCAAGCACTTGCTGGTTCACCAGAAGAGTCTGTTGTTCAATAAGTCTCTGACTGTCTAGTTTTTTATTTATTAATGATAGCTTTTCTTCTACTTCATCAAAATTATCCACAATTACTTTTCCGTAATTGATGGTAAGAGAACGATTTTTAATTTTTTTAGGCGATGACTCTTTAAAATAGAATAACCAAAAATTAAGGCTTAAAAGCAATAATACGGATACTGCTACACCCAAAATGGACGTCAAAAAAGCGTATGACATCGCTGACAGCGCAGATGAAATTGCAGCAAGCATTGAATTCATTTTCTCCGCTATATCGCCCTCCCCCCCCATTGAACTGGCGATAGAGGATACCATCGCAGTCAGGCCCTGAAACGTACCAATCAACCCGAGTGATACCGACACCGAGGCCGCTATCTTAGTTTGTGAGTCGATGATATGTTTATGTTTATCCGTTTTTTTAGATAAAGCACAAATAAAAACAAATATTGCAAGGGGATAGATATAAAGAACCCCCATACCTATTGTGATTGATTGAGCCAAAAGATATGATTGATTCACTATTTCATATATCTCATCGATATGAAAATAAGAAATTGCGATTATTATATAAAATAAGAACCCAATCAAATACATTATTCTACGCTCCATTTAATACATGATGATGCACTGCCGCAAAAGTTGGTTTCTGAAACCTTTAACGTTACTCGTATGTTTTCAATCTTGAGTTGTTTCTTAAAATCTAATAAATTATATATTAGTCTTCTTTTGGCCTTTAATGAGTCCCCCTCCGTAACATCTGAAGTAAATGCTTCAAATATTATTTTATTTTTACCGCTAGAATTTATTTTGGAAGTAATTTTATCATAATCCTCTTTTGGTAAAGAGATGACATTTTCGAAATATATGGTATTTTTATAATGGTTTATTGAGGTATTCTCTCCTGTGAAATATCTCCCCCCTCCGGTAACGACAGTTTCAATCCCGCTAAGCATAAAGACTGTAGTGATAAGTATAAATATACACAATGCACCACTCAAGCCATCAACCATTGGAGCCAGTTCTTCATCATTATTGTGCTCTTCATTAGTTTTTTTAGACATTGGCTAACTTATTACCCTTTGATATTGTGTTTTTTAAAACAAATTACCCCCTGTTTTATTAAATCACGATAAAGAGTTGTATCACTTTGAATTACTAATTTTATATAAATCTGTTTCTTTTGTCCCCATATTGTTTTTGAGCTTCTGTTTCTATATTTCGCGATGTCATCAACACTTTTGCCTTGCAAGATAAAATACAGTATTTGTAATTCTGTATGTGTTAAACATAACGGAGGGTATAACCAAAAGGTGTAATCAGTGCTATTATCATCATTAATATTTAATCGACCCTCAATATATTTCAAAAGGTTCTCATCACTCATTAATCACCCTTACTACTGTCTAGAACTGCTGTTTTATGATACCAAAAATGTTATTCGCGATTTACTACGCAATTTCTTATTTTAAATTAGAAGGATCTACCTCACATTTTTCAACAATAAACTTAGATGTATGGATAGAGGCCGCGACAGGAGCGGCATTAATAATGGCAAAAAACAAAAATGCAATGCCGATATTATTCATTTCGCTAACCCATGTTAGATCTAATAGGTTACTGGAATGTAATATTCCACCTCAAACCAATTATCTTCTGCTATTGATGTGTTGCCAATGAACCTGAAAAGCTCAATATCAACTCCATTTCTTCGTTTAAGGTTGTACTTAGGTAGCATTTCCATATATATTCGTCTTGAGACAGAGGAATAGTCTTCCCAACTTCCCATGAATGTTAAGCTTGCATATAAACCTGGTCCGTTTTTTTGGGTCTTCACCATTCTGGTTTGCTTACCTTCCTGATATTTAGTTCCAATAAAAGTCTTGATATCAAGTTTATTATCATTTTTTCTTATTGGTTCAAAGCTTGATAATAAATAAACATCCTCTTTGTAGTAATTTAAATTTCTAACGACTGCATCCATCCTGAGTGGGTTACTATCTATTGGTTTATCTCTGATAAATTCACTGTAATTTACTTCATAACCCACAAAGTTCATTTCTGGTAACTCTACCAATCTTAATTCTGGCAAATCCTGCAAGTTAAAATCAAATGGTGTTTTTAAGTTATTCAAGTCCCAGCATTCTCGATTCCTATACTCTCGAGGTGATACCCCAAATAGTTTTTTAAATTCCCGCGAAAAAGACTGCTGTGAGTCAAAAGCTAACTGATATGCTATATCGATTGCAGATAGCCTACGATGGAGTGCGTAATATTGTTCGAATCTTCAAGGATACGCCTGTTCCTATCGGCCTGATGGCCACGATTGGTATGAATGAGCAACTCAGCATCTGGAGTCAACGCATTGAGGTTAAAGAATCACTATGCTTCAGGAGGATCGTCACCATATGGGAACACCGGAAGATAGTGTTATATACCGCAAGCAAATCGCCCTTTTTCTGGTCTGGGACTTGACCAACGACACAGCAAAAATTAAATTGTTCGAGCTGGTGACTGAACGAGGCTAAGCACAGCCGAACTTTACTCCTCTGTTTGCAGATCTGCTGACTGATGATCCAAAAAATGATGGAGTTCTAGACAAAGACAACATGCCACTGCGTGAAGAGTCTGAGCGCATTATTAACGAACTGAACCTGTAAAAAAATTAACCAATCTATACCCATGATACGAGCCCAGTATCATTCATAGATTTTAGAGAGGTATTAGATATGATAAATCTGTGATCTAGATTTGCAATTAACATAAGTTGAAGACAATATTCCAAATCCTATCCCTCGTCAGATAAGCCCATCGCATCCCACCCCCTCCCTTTGCCTCTACTGGGGAAGCCTGAGAAACAGTGTCCGTTCCTGAGTCTGCGATGCTTTGAAACCATGGTGGATATAAAACGCTTTGGCTTCCTCAGTGAGTGCATGAACCATCATCGCCCGCACCCCGATATTCTCAGCTACCCGATAACAGCGTAAAACCGCATCGTGGAGTAAATCGGCTCCCAACCCGTTTCCGCGTAACGAGACATCCACAGCCAGACGGGCAAGTACAATCACGGGTATGGGATCCGGCATGTTACGCCGCAGATTACCTGTCGCTTGCGTATGGTTAACGCTGCCTGTAGCCAGAGAGTAAAATCCCGCGACCTGCTTCGTGCCCGTTTTACAAACGACAAATGTTCGGGCTGCGCCGAGCGCCTGGTTTTTCAGACCTCTTTGTTTTAGCCATTCGTCAAGCACGGCCTCTCCGCTGACGAACTCCGCCAGTTGATGGACGCTGGATAAGGGCTCTGGTGCTGTTACACGTCCCACTGCGGTTTCCTTGCCAGCAGTTTTTCTATGGCAGGATCGTCCGCGACCGGGGCATCGAGCATGTCAATGAACTCTGCGTACTGTTCATCGTTAAAATTGAATACACGTCGATCGAGGATCACATTCTCGGCTGCCTGACAGGCCATCTCCAGAATGAAGTCCGTGCGTGATTTATGGAGGATCTCTGCGGCGGCATCGATAAGCGCCCGCTGGGATTCTTTGGCTCTGAGATTGAGTTGAACATCTGATTTCATAGGTATACCTCTTGTATAGCAATTGCTTTACAAGCATAGCATAAGCGCTGTGTATAGCAATCGCTATACAGAACCCTTAATCATATCTGACCTCGCCACACCGCATATCGCAAGAATTCGCTCTCTCAGCCAGCGGTGACCAGGGTCGCGTTCCATTCTTGGGTGCCACATCTGCGATACCGTAATACGACGGCTTCTGAACGGCAGCTCGAAAACGTGTATCTGGTCCGTTACCTGCTGATTGAGTAAATAGAGCGCGGGTATCATGGCGATAAGATCTGATTCCAGCGCCACGGACAGTGCCGTCGGAAATCCCGGTACGACGCTGACGATTTTACGTTTTGTCCCCAGTTCGGCCAGCGCATCGTCAACGGAACCGTGCAACGCGCCCTCGGGTGACGCTACCACATGGCCCCAGGCGACATAATCCTTCACGCCTATTTCTGCCTGCTTAGCCAGCGGGTGTCCCTTACGCACGACGCCCACAAATCGATCCTCAAACAACCGTTGCAGCCGTATTTCAGGCCCCATATTGCTCTGGACGCCAATCTCCAGATCAACCAGCCCTTCCCGAAGATAGCGCGACGTTTTTTCCGGCTTAGGCGCAAAGCGTATACAGACGTCCGGCGCGGCGTCGGCCACAGCCGCTATAAGCGCAGGCCCAAACGCCACCACAAAACCATCGTTTGCCCTGATGGTAAAAAGGCGCGCCAGACTTTGCGCACTGAACGTTTCAGTTGAGGGCTGCAATACCGCCCTCGCCTCGTGCACTGCACGTCTGGCGCGATCCCGGGTCGCTTCGGCCCACGGGGTTAGTACCATGTTACGCCCGGCGCGCACCAGGATCGGGTCGCCTGTAACGTCGCGTAACCTGCTTAATGTCCGGCTCATGGCCGAGGTGCTGAGGTTCAGACGACGTGCTGCACCTGCGACACTCGCTTCGCTCAGCAATATGTCGAGTGCAATCAGTAAATTAAAATCAGGATCGGTCATAGCGCTCATTCCTGTTCATTCAGATAAGGCGTTTCGTGCAACGATAAAGTGCAAATGGTGCGCCTTCCGCCCTGTAAAAGCCATCTTTATAGTTTTGTCATCCATCACTCTTCTCAGAGGACAACATGATGACGCTCTTTTCCAGTCAACCCGGCGACGAAGGACTGCCTGGCCCGGCGCGCGCACGGGTGATGGCCGCAATTATGACCACCACCTTAATGGGCGTGTTTGATGGCACCATGATCAACATTGCCCTGCCCTCCATGGCTCAGGAGATGCAGGTACCTGCCAGTATTGCCGTCTGGTTCGCCAACGGGTATCTGCTGGCGGCTGCGATGACGCTGGCGATATTCGCGGCGCTTGCGGCCCGCCTGGGTTATCGCCCCGTATTTCTGGCAGGTCTGACGACCTTTACCCTGACATCACTGGGTTGCGCGCTGGCGAATACACCCGAAGTGCTTATCGGTATGCGGGTGCTTCAGGGGATCGGCGGCGCGGCGACGCTGAGTATTGCCCCCGCAATCCTGCGGTCCGTATTTCCCGGGCGATTGCTTGGCCGCATTCTGGGGTTGCACGCCCTGCTCATCGCCTCCAGCTCCGCTATCGGCCCGGTATTGGGCGGGACGATCCTTCACACCCTGAGCTGGCAATGGCTGTTTGCGATAAACGTTGTTCCCGGCACCCTCGCCTTACTGCTGGCGGTCAAAGCGCTGCCGCGGGATGCGGTTCGAAAGCAAGCGCCTTTCGACACCCCGGGCGCCATATTGTCGGCGCTGCTGTTGGGGTCGACGATCATGGCGGCGAACAGCCTCCATGACGCGACTTATCACCTTGGCAGTCTTTGCTGGACAATGCTCGCTGCGCTGAGCGGCATGGCGTTTATCTGGCAGATCCGCCGCGCGGATAACCCCTTACTGCCGCCGATGATGTTTAAAAATGAACGTTTTACCCTCGCGGCCTTCACGTCGATGATTGCTTTTGTCAGCCAGGGGATCACCTTTATTGCGCTGCCCTTCCTGTTTCAGAGCGAATACGGCTACAGCCCGGTGTTGTCTGCCCTGCTGTTTACGCCGTGGCCGCTAGGGATCGTACTGATTGCGCCGCATGCAGGCCGGTGGGCAGACACGATTTCAGCCCCGGCGATATCCACCCTGGGGCTGATGATTTTTGTCGTCGGTTTGATCCTGCTGGCAACATTACCCGACCGCCCTTCAGTGTGGGATATCTGCCTGCGGAGTCTGGTGTGCGGAGTGGGGTTTGGCTGCTTTCAGAGTCCCAATAACCGGGAAATGCTCTCCAACGTTATTCGTGAGCATGCGAGCTATGCATCCGGTGTTTTATCCATTATGCGCACGTTCGGGCAGTGTCTGGGCGCCGCCGCCGTGGCCGTTCTGCTGGCCGCAGATGAAAGGTCAATTCATGTTGCGCTGTGGGTCGCCGCCGCAGCTTCTGCGGTAGCGGTCGTCGTCAGCGCGAGCCGGTTGCGTAAAATCACTCATCCTGCGGAAACAGGATGAGCACGAAAAATATAACTAAGCGCTACTCCAGCGCCAGCAGCGCAAAACTCGCCAGCCAATGGCCGCCGCTGTAGTGACTGCCGACAACATGCTCCAGGCTTGCCGAGAGATGGCGCGCAACGGCATCCTGTAACGCCTGTTGCGCCGGGTGGTTTTCCGGCAAAGCGCGGGCAATGTGCTTCATACACCACGCGCGGCTGAGGTTAAGCCCGTCCAGATGTGCGATTTTCGGGTCGGTGCGGTCGCTTACCTCAGCCGGGTTCATCAGCGCTGAAACGGCACCCACTTCAGGCAGAAACGCATCGAACCAGGCCGGGAAATTCTCTACCACCTTACTCATCAGTAACGCCTCGGTCAGCGCCCCGGAGATATACTCGTCGCCGCCCGGCTCATAATGCGCCGGATATTGCGTGTCCGTATGATAAAAGCGCGTCGCCGCGTCCAGGATCGCCTGTTCAAGCCCGTCATCCGTCACCGCCCGGGCATAATCCAGCCCCAGCGCGAGCGCAAACGCCGTGTTGTAATGTGTTCCGACGCGGATGGGATAGGTGAGCTTGCTGAGGTAATCCACCAGCCGCTGGCGAATATCCCGCGTTAACGGTTGCAGCGTCTGGTACCAGCGCTCCGCCTGTGGCAGTGACGACTGTTTCAGCTCCTGCGCCAGCGCCAGCAGCCAGCCGTAGCCATAAGGCCGCTCAAACGACGCGCGGAACGGCGCGGTAAAATAGGCCAGCTCCTTCGCCACCTTCTCGTCGATCAGGTGTTCTTCGAACAGAGTGATGATCTCTTCCCGGCACGGCAGTTCGGGCCAGAGACGCAGGCAGCGCAGCAGCAGCCAGTAGCCGTGCACCGCAGAGTGCCAGTCAAAACAGCCGTAAAAGATCGGGTGCAGCTCGCGAGGCGGCAAAACGTCGCCGTCATCGTTGAGCAGATGCATAATGTGGTTCGGGTATTCCTGACGTAAATAGGTCAACGGCATTCTGGCGAAGGCGTCAGCCTGATGTTGCGTTAATTCCATTGCAGCTCCTTAGCGAAACACGAGGAAATACATTAAGAACACGTTCACCACCAGCAGGGTTAACGCGGTCGGGATCTGGATCTTGATAACCTGATATTTGTCTTTTAGCTCCAGCAGCGCGGCGGGCACAATGTTGAAGTTGGCGGCCATCGGCGTCATCAGCGTGCCGCAATAGCCTGCGTACATACCGATAGCCAGCAGCGGCGCCGGGTTACCGTGATGGACGTTAATCAGGAATGGCAGAGCGATACCGGCGCTTAACACCGGGAAGGCTGCGAAGGCATTACCCATGATCATGGTAAACAGCGCCATCCCCACGCAGTAAATGACCACCAGCATGAAGCGGCTGTCCGGGTTCACAAACAGGCTGACCACCTTTTGTACCGATTCGCCGGTATTCGCCACCACAAACACCCCGCCGAGCATGGCGAGCATCTGCGGCAGGATCACCGCCCAGCCAATGGTATCGACCAGCCGACGAGACTGACGCACCGCATGCAGCGGCGTACCTTTTGTCAGCCACCAGCCGGTAAGGATAGCCGCCACGCAGGCCACGCACAGCGCCGCCAGCGTAAGCTGTTTCTGGTCGAGCAGATAAACGCCGCCAATCGACACGCCTTTCAGAAACAGCGTCCCGATGACCGTTACCACGGGGATCATCAGTGCCGGTAAAAACAGCCAGTTTTTCAGCCGGTTCGACGAGGCAACACGCTCATCCTCGGTGGACATTTTATAGTGCCCCTTCCCGACCAGCCCGAAACCGGCCAGCAGCGCAATCACGATAACGGCGCCGCCAATAATGCGATACGCCAGCGACTTACCCAGCTCCTGCACCATCAGATCGCCAAACAGGAAGATCCCGCCGAACAGAAACCAGAACAGCGCCGTGGTATAGCGTTTCGGGTTAGCGCGGTCGCGAAGGGTCATCACAACCAGCAGCATCACGACGAAGCCGATCAGGTAATACACGCGGTTAATGGTGATGAGGGTCATCATGGTGCGATCTCCTGCGTACCCTGCTCTGCTTTCCAGGCCATCACGTCGCGACGAATGCTGGCGTCGAGGCGCAGCAGACGCGTCATATGGATGATCAGTGCCGCAATAGCGGTCGGAATGGCCCACAGGCCGATATGCAGCGGTTCGATCCCCTCGATCCCGTTCTCTTTCAGGAACGCATCAATCAGCAGTACCGCGCCAAAGGCGATAAAGATATCTTCCCCAAAGAAAACCGCGATATTGTCACACGCGGCGGCATGGGCTTTGATTTTGTCGCGGATAGTCTGCGGCAGTTCGCCGTATTCATTCAGGGCCGCCCCTTCCGCCATCGGCGCCAGCAGCGGACGCACCGTTTGCGCGTGGCCGCCAAGGGACATCAGGCCCAGCGCAGCCGTCCCTTCGCGGGCGACAAAGTAGAGCATCAGGATACGCGCCGAGGTGGCGCTGGCGATCTTCGCTACCCAGGCCTGGGCGCGCTCTTTCAGCCCGTAATACTCCAGCAGGCCAATCACCGGCAGGATCAGAATGAAGGTGGCAAGCGATCGGCTATTCACAAACTTTTCGCCAAAGGTTTCCAGCAGCATACCGAAATCCATGCCAACCAGCAGGCCCGTCGCCAGCCCCGCCACCACGACAACCAGCAGCGGGTTGAAACGCAGTGCAAAACCAATAACCACCACCGGAATCCCGATAAGTGGCAACAGTGTAGAACTGTCCATAAACGTTACCCTATCCAAAGTGAGCGTTGCGCGCCGACGGCTATTTTTTATACTTCGCAGCAGAGCGAAGCCGGTGCATTACGGCGCGCGATGTTGTGTTTTGCGTCAGGCTCCACAGAACCTGCACTAAAAAGCTATATCTGAACGTCAAAAACATGTAAACAATTTATCAATAAAATGTTCTTATTTTATCGACGGGTTTACATTTCGGGGGAAGGATCGTTATGACAGTAAAGAAAAAGACGACAGCGTTAAACCACGACGATATTGCGGAAGGGCGAATCGTCTCCTCCCGTCATCTCGTCTCAGAGCGGTGTGCTGAATTATCAGAGCTGGAATATGCGCTGATCATGACCAGCAATGCGTTTAACAAATGGATGGTGCGCTGCATGACCGCAGCGGGTGAACCGGATATGGGGGCCTTTGACGTTTCGCTTCTGCACCACGTGAATCACCGCAACCGCAAGAAAAAGCTGGCCGACATCTGCTTTGTGCTTAACGTGGAAGATACCCACGTGGTGACGTATGCGCTGAAAAAGCTGGTCAAGGCGGGATATGTCACCAGCGAGAAAGCCGGAAAAGAGCTTTTTTTCTCCACCACGGAGGAGGGAAAAGCGCTGTGCATGAAGTACCGGGAGGTGCGGGAGGCCTGCCTGATCAACATTCACGCTGAAAGCGGCATTCCGGGCGCGTCGATTGGCGAGACCGCGCAGTTACTCCGCGCGATCTCCTCCCTGTATGATACCGCCGCACGCGCGGCGGCCTCGCTTTAAAGACGGCGGAAAAGCGTCATACTCCGCCCGGCCAGTTCATAATCGACGGATTCCGTGATGATTTCCCCTGTGGGGGCCTCATCCGCCGTCGAAAGCTCCAGCACCCAACCCCCTTCGCCAAACTGGGGGATCTGGAATGGCACCGTACCTTCAAACGGGTTAAACAGCATCAGCACGTCGTGCCAGACGCCCTCTTCCTGCTCAAGATCAGGACGGCTGATGGCAAGACCAAGGGTGGAACCCTCGTCCCACTGTTCCGACTGCTGCGGTCCGCCACCGGCGTTAAACCAGCGGATCTCCAGCCCGTCGCGCCAGTTCTCACGTCGCAGCAGCGGCTGCGTCGCGCGCAGGGCAATCAGCCGACGGGTAAAGTCGCGCAGCTTCTCGTCGTTTTCAGTGAGTCCTTCCCAGTTTACCCAGGAGATCTCGCTGTCCTGACAGTAGCCGTTATTATTGCCCTTTTGCGTCCGGCCAAACTCATCCCCTGCCAGCAGCATCGGCGTACCGTGCGAGAAGAAGAGCGTGGTGAGGAAGTTGCGCTTTTGCCGCTCGCGGGTGGCGATGATATCCGGGTTCTCCGTCGGCCCTTCTTCGCCGTAGTTATACGACCGGTTATCGTTATGCCCGTCGTTATTATCTTCCCCGTTATCGGCGTTATGTTTCTCGTTGTACGACACCAGGTCGTTCAGCGTGAAGCCGTCATGCGCGGTAATAAAATTGACGCTGGCCCACGGACGACGCCCGCGCAGATCGTACAAATCACCGGACCCTAACAGACGGGCGGCAAAATCGTTAGAGACGTTATCCCCCTTCCAGTATTCACGTACCGTATCGCGGTATTTGTCGTTCCACTCACCCCAGCCAGGCGGGAAGCCTCCCACCTGATACCCGCCGGGGCCGATATCCCACGGCTCACCGATGAGCTTCAGCTTCGACAGCACCGGATCCTGGGTCACGGCATCGAAGAAGCCGCCGCGCGGGTCGAACCCCTCCGGCTCACGTCCGAGAATGGTCCCGAGGTCAAAGCGGAAACCGTCAATCTGCATCGATTCTGCCCAGTAACGCAGGGAGTCCATGACCATCTGCAATACGCGCGGGTGTGAAGTATTAACGGTGTTCCCGGTGCCGGTGTCGTTGATGTAATACCGGTGCTGATCCGGCATGGTGCGGTAATAACAGAAGTTATCAATTCCCTTAAACGACAGGGTTGGCCCCAGCTCGTTGCCCTCCGCCGTGTGGTTATAGACCACGTCGAGGATCACCTCGATGCCCGCGTCATGATAGGCACGCACCATGTCGCGGAAACCCTGGATCCCCGCCGGGCCGTAATAGCGTGACGCTGGCGCAAAGAAACCGAGTGAGTTATAGCCCCAGAAGTTTTTCAGACCGCGATCGAGCAGGTGCTGATCGTCAGGGAACCAGTGAACCGGCAGCAGCTCGACCGAGGTAATCCCGAGGCTTTTGATGTACTCCACCGACGCTTTATGCCCCATCCCCTCAAACGTACCGCGCAGTTCAGGCGGAATAGCCGGGTTAAGCTGGGTAAAGCCTTTTACGTGGCTCTCATAAACCACGGTATGCGGCCACGGGATATGGGGTCGGCGGGAGTCTTGCCAGTCGACGGCATTGGGGTCGATGACCTTACATTTGGGCGTAAACGGCGCGCTGTCTCGCGTATCAAAGCTGAGATCCAGCTCATCGTGTCCCAGCTCATAGCCGAAGTGGGCATCGTTCCACTCAATGTCACCCACCAGTTCACGGGCATAGGGGTCAATAAGCAGCTTATTGGGATTGAAGCGGTGACCGTTCTCCGGATCGTAAGGGCCATACACACGGTAACCATACAGCGCCCCCGGTTTCAGAGCCGGCACATAGCCGTGCCAGACCTCATGGGTATATTCCGGCAGTTCCAGGCGGGCTATTTCTGTTTTTCCCGAAGGATCAAACAGACACAGCTCTACCCGCTCCGCGTGGGCGGAAAACAGAGCGAAGTTCACCCCTTTCCCGTCATAATTTGCGCCCAACTGCTGGCCATGACCGGCCCGAATTTCAAACGTTGTATCCTTTGGCATTTTTGTTCTCCTCGATTAGTCGCAGGTAAGCAGAACCAACAAACATCCCTTTTCAGACGTTAAATCCAGCGTCTCTGGCAGAAGGCGGCGCTCACCGGTAAACAGATCCCGGTAGTGCTTCCCGGCCAGCTCCTGGGGTATGGCCACCGTAGTATTGGCCCACAGCATCGCATTGTCGGTGACGTCAAACACCAGACGCGGCACGGCGACGATCAGCGCCTCGTCATCTTTTATGCGGGCATAAACGATCAGATTCTCTTCCCGCTCGCCGGTCACCTTCAGCGGCAGCCAGTCGCCGTAGCGGAAAAGCGCCGGGTAATGCGGGCGCAGCCGTAACAGCGTGGCGGTGACGTACTGCTTCACGCTGCCGTCTCGCCAGCGTTGCGCATCGTTAAAAATGGTTCCATCCGCTACGCTGAGGTTTTCCGCCAGCGCGGTGAAATCCGGTTCGCGGCGATTATCCGGGTCGACCAGGCTGAAGTTAAGCCCTTCGCTACCCTGGTAGATGTCCGGTACGCCTGGCGCAGTCAGCTTGATCACCGTCTGGCTCAGGCTGTTCATTAACCCAGCCCGAATAAACGGCTGGAGTGCGGCACTGAAATCACGCAGGAACAGGGTGTTATCCGGGGAGAGCAGATGGCGCACGTAGTCCAGCACCACGCTCTCGTACCCTTCGTTGCTGTCGATCCAGTCGGTACGCTGCTTGGCCTCGCGCAGGGCTTTCTCAATAAAGCCGAGAAAACGCTCTTCCAGTGACTTAAGGCCATCTCGATCGTCAGGCGACAGCGTGGCTGGCCAGACGCCCGCCAGCGCCTGGAAGATCATCCAGGTGTCGGCGGCGTTCGGCGCGGTGCCGTCGTTGAGGAATCGGACCTGCGTCTGGTTCATCTGCCGCCAGCGCGCCAGGTTTTCCCCCCACAGATCTGGCGCTTCCGTCAGCGTGTATAGTCGCGCTCGCGCATCCTCGCCGCGTTTGGTGTCGTGGGTGGAGGTTCCCAGCAGCGCATCGGGCTGGCGGGCAAGACGAATGCGCATCTCCTGGTGAAAACGGGAAAGTGAAAATGCGCGCGGCGTCGGGTCAGCGCCGACTTCGTTCAGGGCCAGCTCCAGGTTATGGCGGAAGAACAGCGTATCCTCTACCGATTTCGCCATCAGCGGCCCGGTCAGTTGCTGAAAACGGGTGCGGAAAAGCGAGGCCAGCGCGTGGTCCTCCTCCGGCAGATCGCCGGTAAGAATACGCACGATCAGGCTGAGCGCGGGTTCAGAGGTGTCGACGCTGGCGACCACGCGACTGAGCAGCGCCACATCCGGTGGCGTCAGCCCCTCTCCGGTGCCGTAGGTGCGATACACCGGAAACGCGATAAGCAGCTCGCGCAGGGCATGGCGGATATCCTCATGCTCCACTTCGGCGCCGTTATGCCCGGCCAGCTCGCTGGCTATTTTGAGCAGCGTGGTAAATTCACCTTCAAAATTACGATCGGTCATCAGCCCTTTGGCTTTGCGAAGTTCCGCCTGCCTGTCCACGGTCGTACCCAGCGTCTCATCGTAGAGCGTCTCCAGTCGCGAGAGGTTGGTATCGTCCACCAGCACTTCCGCCAGCGAGGCGATGAACTCATAGCCCGTGGTCCCCGAGACCGGCCACTCCGGAGGAAGCTGTTCCCCTTTTGCGAGGATCTTCTCAACCGTGATGTAGCAATCCGGTCCGGTCGCCGCACGCAGGCGCTGCAAATAGCCCAGCGGATCGGCAAGCCCGTCCACATGGTCAATGCGCAGGCCGTCGACAACCCCGGCGTGAACAAGCTCAAGGATCAGGCGGTGCGTGTCTGCGAAGACCGCCTCATCCTCTACCCGCACGCCGACCAGCCCGGTGATTTCAAAAAAGCGCCGCCATGAAAGCTGTTTCGGCGCTTCCCGCCAGGACATCAGCCGCCAGCTTTGCGCCTCGTGGATCTCAGCGATGCTCTTGCCTTCGGCATACGTGCCGGGATTAAGCGGATAGGCGGTATCATAGTAAACCAGCGCTGCGCTGTTGGTGACACTGTCACGTTTTAAGGTGAAAGCCCCCCGCTCTAGCTCGGCTACAAAGGTGTCGCCAAGAAACGGCAACGTCAGCGGTCGGGACCAGTCGATATCAAAATACGCCGCATAGCGGCTCTGCCTGCCTTGTTCGATAACATCGCGCCACCAGCGGTTTTCCAGCGAGGTCGACATATGGTTAGGAACGATATCCAGAATCAGCCCCATCCCCGCCTGTTTCAGCGCTGCCGCCATGCGGTCAAACCCTTCCCGCCCGCCAATCGCCGGGTCGATTTCGTTGGGGTCGGTCACGTCATAGCCGTGGGTGGAATCCGTGGTTGCGGTGAAAACAGGCGACGCGTAAAGATGGCTAATTCCAAGGTCTTTCATATACGGAATCAGGTCCACCACGCGATCGAAGGTCATGCCGTTGCGAAACTGAATTCGGTAAGTAGAGGAAGGGATCATAGCGCTGCTTCTCCATCAGCTAAGCGAACAACAATGCTGTTTGGCGGCAGGTTATCGACTGCCTCCGGCCAGCTAAAGATCGTTTTTCCGGGCAGGTTCGGTAAGGCGAGCGGCTTTTTGCCGATATTCAGCGCCAGCGACAGCGTACCGGACGGGAAACGCCAGCTCACGGCAACCATGCCGAGCGCCGTTTGCAGGACGTTACCCTCCACGGCGCCCCGCTGTTTCAGTAGCGGGACGATAAAGCGCTGACGCAGCGCAATCAGTTCGCGCGTAGCGTGCAGCCACGCCCTGCCTTCCTGCGTGTCTGCCTTGTTCCAGTCAAGCTTCGACCGCATAAAGGTATTTACGTCATTGGGGTCCGGTACGGTTTCATCGTGCCCGGCATGGCCGGTAAACTCTTTCGCGCGCCCTTCCCGCACGGCTTTCGCCAGGTCGCCGTGGAAGTCGGTGAAAAAGAGGAACGGATGCGTTTCGCCATACTCCTCGCCCATAAACAGCAGCGGAATATGGGGCGACAGGAGCAGCGCCGCGAACAGCACACGCGTTTTATCCGCGCCTGCCAGAGAGATAAGCCTCTCCCCCTGGGCACGGTTGCCGACCTGGTCGTGATTCTGAATAAAATCGACAAAAAACTGCGGAGGTTGCTCGCGACACTCTACCCCGCGCGATTTTCCGGTCTGAAGCGAGATTTCCCCCTGGTAGACAAAGCCCTCTGCCAGCGCCCGCGCCAGTTTTTTCTCCGGCTCAAAGGCAAAATCCTGATAATAGGCGTGTGATTCCCCGGTCGCGAAGACATGCGCGGCGTTGTGAAAATCATCATTCCATTCGGCGGTGAAAAGCGGCGTCTGACCATGCTCATCGCGCGGATGCAGGAAAATCACGTTGCGACTGTCTTCGGTGGTCAGATGGATATGCCGATCCGGAAATGCGTCGCGGATCCGTTGCGCTATCTCGGGAAGAATATGGGTCTCAGCGTCGTCATGGATCTGGTCGATGGCGTCGAAGCGCAGACCGTCAAGATGATACTCCGAGAGCCAGAATAACGGCGCCTCGGCGATGTATTGCCGGACGGCCTCAACCTCATAGGCAATACCGTTGCCCCACGGGGTCATACGATCCTGATGGAAAAACGCCGGTGAGAGCAACGGCAGGTAGTTCCCTTCCGGGCCAAAGTGGTTGAGTACGATATCCAGCACCACGGAAAGCCCGAGCGCGTGGGCGGCATCGATGAAGGCATGAAAATCATCCGGTGTGCCATAAGCCGAGTGCGGGGCATACAGCAGCACGCCGTCATACCCCCATCCGCGCGCGCCCCCGAACTGGGACACGGGCATCACTTCCAGTTGCGTAATACCCAGTTCGGCCAGATAAGGCAGTTTGCCGATGGCCGCCCTGAAGGTTCCTTCCCCGGTGAAGGTGCCGATATGCAGCTCGTAGATCACCGTCTCTTCCCACGGTCGTCCTTGCCATTCCCGCTGAGTGGGCAGGCTGCGACGCGGGTCGATCACCACCGACGGGCCGTTGACGTCAGACTGCTGCGCGCGCGAGGCCGGGTCCGGCACCGCCATTCCATCCTGTAAAACAAACTGATACGTCGTACCGTGCCTGACGCCGGGCACGTCAATCTGAAACCAGCCGTCGCCCACCGCCGCCATGGGAATGTCGGTATCGGTTAAACGCAACGTGAGATCTTTTTGCCCTTCTGCCCAGACGCGAAAACGTACAACGTCATCGGAAATAAACTCAGCACCCCAGTGCCTGCGACATGTTCTGAATTCCATTCATTGTCCTCGAATGACCACCTTTTACGCGGAACGAAATACAAGCTTAGACCAGGATCTACAGAGTGTTATGCCAGCAGGGGATGCCGCTTCGTCTATTATCTATTTATAACTCCCACTTAAGGAATACTATGCATATTCGAAAAGGATTAAGTACAGACCTCGCCCGCCTTGAATGTTGTGATTTTTCTTTCAAGGTTGATGAGATTGCCAGAGAGCCATTTCTCAATGGTGATTTGCATATCGAGGCGCTGACCGAACCTTATCTTAAAACCTATGAACTTGATCTCCAGACGCTGGAAAATCATTGCGTTAATCCGGATTCAATATTTCTTATCGCCGAAACGGATGACGGTGAAATCGCCGGTTTTATTACCGCGTCCTGCAACTGGAATAAATTTATTTCGGTGGATTACATTGCCGTGGAGCGTTCAAAACGCCGTACGGGCGCGGCGCACAAGCTGATGTCCGCCACCCACGTCTGGGCGCGAAGCCTCAATGCGCCCGGGTTACGGCTGGAGACGCAGAACGTTAATGTTTCTGCCTGTCAGTTCTATCGTCACTATGGGTTTATTCTCGGCGGTTACGATCGCTACCTTTACAACGCCCTGCCGGAAAAAGATGAGGTCGCCCTTTTCTGGTATTACATGCTGGCTTGAGAAAATATTTTATATCCGCTACCAGAAGATAGATTTGTCTGAATTTGTCAATTTTGCCCGCTTACGTTTAATTAACGACTAATCTTGGAATTCACTATTAAGGAGGCCGGTATGTCTACAGGAAATAATCACACGCTGCATTACCCTCGTCCACCGTTTGCTGAACAACCGCAAAGGGCCCCCGGGCTGGCATCGGAAATGAAGCCAATACCGGATCACGGTGAAACAAGTTATATCGGATCAGGCAAACTGGCAGGAAAAAAAGCGCTGATTACTGGCGGTGATTCCGGAATTGGTCGCGCGGTAGCGATCGCCTATGCCCGTGAAGGTGCAGATGTGGCTATTGGCTATCTCCCGGAAGAGGAGTCCGATGCGGCATCGGTCATTGCGCTGATTCGGGCCGAAGGCCGTAAAGCGGTCGCCATTCCCGGCGACATTCGCGTGGAGTCGTTCTGCGATACGCTGGTGGAAAAAGCCGTCGCGGAACTGGGTGGCCTGGATATCCTGGTGAACAACGCTGGACGCCAGCAGTACTGCGAATCGATCGACGATCTCACCACGGCAGATTTCGACGCGACGTTTAAAACCAACGTCTATGCCCCCTTCTGGATCACTAAAGCTGCGCTGCGCCATTTGCAGGAAGGCGCCGTGATCATCAACACCACTTCCGTTCAGGCGTTTAAACCGAGCGCGATCCTGGTGGACTATGCGCAGACCAAAGCCTGTAACGTGGCCTTTACCAAGTCTCTGGCTCAGCAGCTGGGGCCGCGTGGCATTCGGGTGAATGCCGTCGCGCCAGGTCCATACTGGACGCCTCTTCAGTCCAGCGGCGGTCAGCCGCAGTCCAAAGTTCAAAAGTTCGGGGAAGATACGCCCCTGGGCCGACCGGGCCAGCCGGTTGAAATCGCACCGCTGTATGTGCTTTTTGCCTCAGATACCTGCTCATACGCCTCCGGACAAGTATGGTGCTCTGACGGCGGTACCGGCGTGCTGTAAAGCATTCTCTCAGACCTATCCATTTCATGGATAGGTCACATCCACTTCCCTGCTGTTCTCAAAAATCTCAGTTGAACTATGATGAACTTACTATTGAGGAGCCCATCATGTTTACTGTGAAAAAACTTGCGTTATCAACCCTGTTGACCGGTTCGGTTTTATTCTTTCCCGCGATCCACGCGTTGGCCAGCGTTCCACAGCATGTGGTGAAACAGCAGGCTGGCGGCTACAGCGTTCAGGTTGGCGATACGATTGTCACCGCCTTTACGGACGGCAGCGTGCCGCAGGATCTGCACGCCTTACTGCGTCGGACGACGGCAGAAAATACCGATGCGTTACTGGCTAAAAACTTCCAGGCCAATCCGGTGGAAGCGTCGATTAACGCGTTCTATATCGCCATCCCCGGCCACAAAATTCTGGTGGATACCGGTTCCGGTCAGCTCTTTGGCCCCGGCAAAGGCGGGCGGCTGATTGAAAGCCTGGCGACGCAGGGCATTAAACCGCAGGATATTACCGATATCCTGATCACCCATGCGCACTCCGATCATGCTGGCGGCCTGGTTAAAGACGGTCAGCGCGTGTTTACCCGCGCGCAGGTCTATGTCGGCAAACCGGATATCGATTTCTTCTTTAACGACGAGAACCAGAAAAAGTCCGGCTATGACCAGAACTACTTCGACGTCGCGCGCAAGACCTTAAAGCCCTATCTTGACGCCGGAAAAGTGAAGACTTTCTCCGGGACGGAACAGCTTCTGCCGGGCATCAGTGGTACGGTTCACCCGGGCCACACCCCAGGGTCCGCGTTCTACACGCTGGAGAGCAAAGGTGAAAAAATTACCTTTGTCGGCGACATCATTCACGTTGCCGCGGTTCAGTTCCCACAGCCCAACGTGACGATTGCTTACGATGAGGATCAGGACGGAGCCGCCCGGGTACGCAACGCAGCGTTCGCTGAGTTTGTGAAAAACAAAGATCTGATTGCGGCGCCACATCTGCCTTTCCCCGGGATCGGGTATGTGAAGAAAGGTGAGCGGGAAGGCTACGCGTGGGTTCCGGTGACCTATACCAACCGGGACGCCCAATAAGAGAGTCTCTGCGTCCCAGGCTAAATATTTCAGCCTGGGACCGCTATCTCACGCCCAGGGCCCCGCGGCCGGGTATTAACCAGCCGGCGAAATCTGTTCGGCCCTGCGCTCAACCTGTCAGACAGCCAGCCATTTTTTTGCGTTCGCTTTCATATTCGCTTCTAGTTCACTGTCACGCGTGGCAAATACGCGGCTGAGGGGAAACCGCTTTGTTCCAGCAGATAAGCTAGCGCGGCATATTCCCGCGGATAGTTGGCAGCAATTTTTGAATCAATCTCAACCGGGCCCAGCGGAAAGGTGAAAATACCCATGTCGTAGATGCTCTGACGATGGAACAGCTTCCATACGCCCTCTCTCTTTTCTGCCAGATCGTAGAAACGATTGTGGCATTCGCATCCAATATTAAGTTTTATATTTTCAGCGATGATCATCGCATTGGTTTCAAGAATCGCTTTGTCGCCGCGGTCGTTAAAAGTGACGACGGGCGAGCCAATCATATGTTTTGTGCGCAAATCTGAAGCGCCCATACGCATGGAACCCTCGACAAAATCGCTCGCGAGCCCTTCGAACCACGTAATTTCGATTGTGCCGTCCGGATGAAAAAGATTACGCAGCTGCTCCCATTCGCCCAGGTCGCGGTGCATCCAGCCATTCATGAGGTCGTTAAGATCCTGACGGTCTTGCAGTTGGTGAGTTTGCATTGTTTGATTCCTGTTTGAGTTGATGCGTTCAGTTTGGCCGTGAAGCGGTTTATACTCAAATATATATATTTTACTAAACAATCATTTTTAATGATGAGTCAGGGTGGCAATGGAACTCCGGCACTTACGCTATTTTTTGGCTGTTGCAGAAGAAGAGCATTTTGGACGCGCGGCTGAGCGACTCAATATTGTTCAGCCTGCGCTCAGCATGCAGATTAAAGCCCTTGAAACTGAGTTAGGCGGTCCGCTGTTTATCCGCACCAGCCGTCGTGTGGAACTTACTGAGGCCGGATCGCTTCTTCTCAGCGAAGCCAGACTGATGCTGGAACAAATGGAACACACGCGTCTGGCAGTCCAGCGTGCGATACGGGGAGAAACAGGGCGTGTACGGGTCGGTTTTGCCGGGAACGCCATTTTTAGTGGCAAAATGATTACCGATGTACGTCGCTTCCGTAAAACCCATCCGGATGCAGAAGTCACCATTCAGGAAATCGCTCCCCAGAAACAGGTAGCTGCGATCCTCGCAGGGCATATTGATGTCGGTTATACACCGGATAACAGTACGACAGCCGATCCGCAGATCAGGGTGCAGAAAACCGGAAACTGGGAGATGATAATCGCAATGTGTGACGATCATCCCTTAGCCATCCATCCGCACCTCTCCGTTGAAATGCTCGCCGGTCATCCCCTGGTCCTGTACGACGCGCATGACGCCAATGAAAATCTGACTTTGCTGCTGGCGCAGCAGCTCGGGGATGGTTTTTGCGTGGCACATCGTTCAAACAGTACGCTAAGCGTTCTGGCATTTGCCGCAGCCGGGCTCGGTCTGGCGCTGGTTCCCGCCCCCCTGCAACAGGTGCAAATACCCGGACTGATTTACCGCAACCTGAATGCTCAGGCGTTGACCGCAAATCTGGTCATGATCAGCCGCATGCAGGAGCCAGGTAATGCAGTGACTGCTTTTCTGGCAATGGCTAACCTTCCCTGTTGAACAACGGCAGCAAGCTATGACGCACAATAAGATGCCCTCCTCCGATATGGATATGGACCTGATCCTGACGCTGGATGCGTTACTCAGGGATCAGAATATCACCCATGCGGCCGCGCGGCTGGGCATCAGCCAGCCGGCGATGTCTGCCCGCCTTGCGCGCCTGCGCGTCCTGTTCAATGAGCCGCTGTTTATCCCTTCCCCACACGGACGTGGGGTGTTACCTACGCCGCGCGCCGAGGCGCTAAGGCCGCAGGTCGCGACGGTTTTGCAGGGTATATCGGCGATGCTTGAACCCACCACGTTCAACGCGCATAACAGCACCCGCACCTTTGTGATTGCCCTGCACGAGAACCCGGCGCTGATGCTGGGGGCAGAGTTGCAGAATCAGATTAGCAGCGCAGCACCAGGCATCCGCCTGCGTTTTGCGCTCCCGGAAACCCCGCTGCTGCCAGCGCAGATGGAAAATGGCGATGTGGATATTTATGTCGGCGTTAATGCGGGGGCGCACGATGCATGGGTCAGACGCAAACTGTTTGACGATGAATATGCCACAGCCCAGCGAAAAGGCCATCCGCGCGGTACGGGACCGATGGATCTGGAAAGCTATTGTAGCCTTTCCCACCTGGTGGTTTCATCCGAGGGCGACCCGTTCGCAGGCTTTGTCGATCAGCATCTGGCGGGGCTTGGCCACCAGCGTAACGTGGTGATGTCGACGCAAAGCTATGCGATGGCGCCTGCGATTGTTGCCGGTACCGATTTGCTCTGCACCCTACCCAGACGCATGTTGCTACGGTTCACGCAAACGCTTGATATTTTTCCGCCGCCGCTGGATCTCCCTCCGATCGTCATCGGTATGTACTGGCACCCGAAAAACAGCCAGGATCCGGCTAACCGCTGGCTGCGAGAACAGCTTCTTCAGGCCGCCGGACGTCAGGTATGATCGAGGATGCTCATCAATTTTTTCAGGACCTCAGAGCGAATAATCCGGTGGCAAACCAGCGTCAGCTCGCTCTCCCGGAGTCGGTCAAGAATATCCACAAAGACGACGTTTTGTACGCATATCGCCTTCGCTGAAGCCGGCAGCATGGCGATGCCAAACCCTGCCGAGACGAGACTTATCACCGTGGGGACATCGGTGGCATTTTGCACAACGTCAGGCTGTATGCCCGCGCTGTGGCAGGCATCATAGAAATATTGCTCCAGCCCCATCCCCTCCGGGTCGCGCAGGGCGATCCACTTCTCCTCTTTCACCGACGCAAGCGTCAGCGCGGCGGAGCCCGCCAGGCTATGTTGACGAGGTAAGGCCAGCACGGCCTTTTCCGTTGTAAATGGACGGCTTTGCAGATCGTCAGGCAATAGCGGTAACGGGGCACGAATAATGGCCACATCCAGCTGGTTGCTTTGCACGCCGGTATAAAGGGTTTGCACGTTACCCGTCATCATGGAAAGGCTGATGGCGGGCCATTTCTCATGTAAAAGCCGCAGCGCGGCGGGTAGCTTACTGTCGAATATCGCACTTGAAACACATCCGAGATTCAGCACGCCCTGTTCCCCTCTGGCCGTCTGTCTGGCATCCAGAATCGCCTGATCGGTCATTAAAATCGCGACTCTGGCTTTACTGAGAAATGCCTCACCGGCTGGCGTCAGCGTCAGGCGACGATTCGCCCGGCTAAAGAGCAAGACCCCAAGACGATCTTCAAGCGTTTTTATCTGCTGGCTCAGCGCTGGCTGCGCCATGTTAAGGCGCTCCGCCGCCCGATGCATGTGAAGCTCTTCCGCCACCACGATGAAATTGCGCATCAGTCGAAACTGCATACCATGCCTTTATTATTGATAATAAAATTCATATTAAAATAGCATAAATGATGCAATTGATAGCCCTCTTCGTCCGGTTAAGAATGGAAGCCTTCATCCGAGGAGGGAAATATGAAAAACCACATCAACGATCTCAGAAGTGCTATCGAACTGCTCAAACGCCATGAAGGTCAATACCTTGAAACCAGCCATCCAGTCGATCCTGACGCGGAGCTGGCGGGTGTGTACCGGCATATTGGTGCTGGCGGCACGGTAAAACGTCCGACGCGCATTGGCCCGGCGATGATGTTTAACGCTATTAAGGGATATCCCGACTCGCGTATTCTGGTCGGAATGCACGCCAGCCGCGAGCGGGCGGCGCTCCTGTTGGGCTGCGAGCCCTCTGAACTGGCAAAACATGTCGGCCAGGCCGTGAAAAACCCGATTGCTCCCGTTGTGGTTCCGGCGGCACAGGCGCCGTGTCAGGAACAGGTGTTTTATGCCGACGATCCGGACTTCGATCTGCGTAAATTGCTTCCGGCACCGACCAACACGCCGATAGATGCCGGTCCGTTCTTCTGTCTGGGGCTGGTGCTGGCAAGCGATCCGGAAGATGCCTCACTGACCGATGTCACTATTCACCGTCTCTGCGTGCAGGAGCGCGATGAGCTCTCCATGTTCCTTGCCGCAGGCCGCCATATTGAAGTGTTCCGTAAGAAAGCCGAGGAGGCGGGCAAACCGTTGCCGGTCACGATCAATATGGGTCTCGAACCCGCTATCTATATTGGCGCCTGTTTCGAAGCCCCTACCACGCCCTTCGGCTACAACGAGCTGGGTGTCGCCGGCGCGTTACGTCAGACCCCCGTAGAGCTGGTGCAGGGTGTGGCCGTAAATGAAAAAGCGATAGCGCGTGCGGAAATTATCATCGAAGGCGAACTGCTGCCGGGCGTGCGTGTAGAAGAAGATCAGCATACCCACACCGGGCACGCGATGCCGGAATTTCCCGGCTACTGTGGGGAGGCTAACCCCTCCTTACCGGTAATCAAAGTGAAGGCCGTCACGATGCGTCATCAGGCGATCCTGCAAACCCTGGTAGGACCGGGCGAGGAGCACACCACGCTGGCCGGTTTGCCAACGGAGGCCAGCATCCGTAATGCGGTGGAAGAAGCCATCCCCGGTTTTCTGCAAAACGTCTATGCGCATACCGCTGGCGGCGGCAAGTTTCTTGGCGTATTGCAGGTGAAAAAACGCCAGCCCTCTGACGAAGGGCGTCAGGGTCAGGCGGCACTCATCGCGTTAGCCACCTATTCCGAGCTTAAAAACATTATTCTCGTCGACGAAGATGTGGATATTTTCGACAGCGACGACATCCTGTGGGCGATGACCACCCGTATGCAGGGCGATGTCAGCATCACCCATCTGCCGGGGATCCGCGGACACCAGCTCGATCCGTCTCAGACGCCGGACTACAGCCCCTCCATTCGTGGCAACGGGATCACCTGCAAAACGATTTTCGACTGTACGGTGCCCTGGGCGCTGAAGTCCCGCTTTGAGCGTGCGCCCTTTATGGAGGTAGACCCGACGCCGTGGGCGCCTGAACTGTTTAAAAAATAGCGTTAACCGGAAAATCTTCTTCACCCTTCACGGGTGAAGAACCTCACGCTGAAATTGCCGCGTCCCCTGCTTTCTTGTAACCTTTGAGCGTTTATCACATCCCCATAAAAAATGAGACTACCGGACGCCTATGACAGCACATGTTTCCAACGATCCTTTGCATGGCGTAACGCTCGAAATGCAGGTTAACGCGCTGGTTGCGCGATATGGCTGGAATGAACTGGGCAACCGAATCAAAATCAACTGTTTTCGCAAGGACCCGAGTGTTAAATCGAGTCTGAAGTTCCTGCGCCGCACCCCATGGGCGCGGGCGGAAGTTGAAGCCCTCTACCTCGACTCTCTTCACGATGACGGTAACGGGGAACAGGACGAACCGGCGTTTAATCCCTGGACGGATAGCCGGACACCCAGGAGCTAACACGCAAATGATGCGACACGTAAAACGGATTGGCGCGCTGCTTGGCTGCGCGCTTTTACTGGTAAGTTGCACTTCCAAACCACCCAAATCACTCGTTACCCCGCTGCCGCAGGCGAAACCTCTACAGCAGACTAACGAACCCATGCGCGGGATCTGGCTGGCGACCGTCTCCCGTCTCGACTGGCCTCCCGTGTCATCGGTGAATGGCCGTAGCGCGGACCAGCGTATCGCCCAGCAACAGCGGGCGCTGACGGACAAGCTCGATAAGCTGAAAAAACTTGGGATCAACACCGTCTTCTTTCAGGTAAAACCGGACAGTACGGCGCTGTGGGCCTCTAAAATACTGCCCTGGTCAGATACCCTGACGGGGACTATCGGGGAAGATCCCGGTTACGATCCGCTTCAGTTTATGCTGGATGAAGCGCACAAGCGCGGGATGAAGGTTCATGCCTGGTTTAACCCGTACCGCGTTTCCACCAACACGAAGCCGTCGACCATCGCCGCGCTTAACCGCACCTCGTCGCTTCATCCCTCCAGCGTGTACGTCCAGCATCCGGAGTGGATCCGCACCTCGGGGGATCGTTTTGTTCTCGACCCGGGCATTCCCGACGTGCGGGACTGGATAACCCAGGTGGTGATGGAAGTGGTAAATCACTACCCTGTCGACGGCGTTCAGTTCGATGACTATTTTTACACCGAGACGCCGGGGTCCACCCTGAATGATGCCTGGACCTTCAGGCGCTATGGCGAAGGATTTGCGTCAAAAGCGGACTGGCGTCGACACAATACGCAGCAGTTGATTGTGCAGGTCTCAAGGGCGATCAAGCAGGCTAAACCTGAGGTCGAATTTGGCGTTAGCCCGGCGGGGGTCTGGCGCAATCGCTCCTTCGACCCGGCAGGCTCGGACACGCGCGGTGCCGCAGCCTATGATGAATCCTACGCTGACACGCGCAAATGGGTACAGCAGGGTTTACTGGATTACATTGCGCCGCAGATCTACTGGCCCTTCGCCCGCGACGCGGCACGTTACGATGTGCTGACAAAATGGTGGGCTGACGTGGTGAAACCGACCCATACCCGCCTGTATATCGGGATCGCGTTCTACAAAGTGGGCGCGCCTTCCAGAAACGAACCGGACTGGACGGTGAACGGCGGCGTACCGGAGCTGAAAAAACAGCTCGACCTCAACGATTCACTGCCAGACGTTAAGGGCACCATCCTGTTCCGTGAAGACTATCTTAACCAGCCGCAGACGCAGGAGGCGGTAAATTACCTCCGGGGACGCTGGGGTAGTTGACTTAAAAAAGGCAGAAACGTTCTGTTTCTGCCTTTCTTTTACGGCTTCGGCCCGAACATCGCCTCAAGCTGTTTTGCGTCTGGCATACCCACGACCTGTTGCAGTTCGTTTTGCTCATTCAGGTAATAAATAGCCGGTGTGGCATTCGCGCCGAGACTGTCCATTAGCGTCTGGTGATTTTGCAGGATCTCAACGGTTTCCCGGGAAGCCGCAGCTTCAGGTTTCGGCAGCTTTTTCCCGCCGGACAGCTCGTACGTTTTCCAGGCCGACACCGGATCTTTCGCATTCAGGATCGCGGTGGCGTTACGCCCGCTGTTTGGGGTAAGAAATGCAACCAGCAGCGTATTGAGCTGAACCTTGCCAGCCTTCACCCACGGCTGCGCTTCAGCCCAGAACTGCTTGCAGTACGGGCAGAACGGGTCGGCAAAGACGAAGACTTTGCGCGGGGCACTCTCCGCGCCCTCTTTCAGGGGATGCGCCGCATTGAGCTTTTTCCACATCTCGCGGCCCATCGGGGCGTAGATCTCTTTCTGGAAAAAGGCCTCGCTGAGGTTGGTTCCTTTCTCATCATAAAGATAACCAGACACGACGTGCTTTCCGTCAGGGGTCAGAAAGAGCGTCACGCCCATGTCCTGATATTTCCCCAGCCACGCTGGCGCGCCGCCGGGGGCGTCAATTTTCTTGATGATTTTGATGTCCTGCTGTTCACTGAAGTGCTTCACCACATCCGGAAGCGACTCCTCTGCCCTGACCAGCCCTGTAACCATCAGAGCAGAGAGTAACAGCACCTTTTTTTTTGCTAACCGTTGAAGCATAACGACCCCTTTATAATATTGTTTTTCAGAGTGGTCGAAGTTTATTGCCCTGTCAACGCTTCATAAATATCCTTGAGGCGACTACGCAAAAATCGCACGGCTTTGTGTTTGCGGGATAATAACGCCTGCACACTGTCGCCTGTTTCCTCTGCCAGCATCTTCATGCTGTAGCCCTCAAATTCCGTTTTTTCAAACACCTCGCGCTGAGGTGGCGGCAGTTCCGACAGGGCTTGCCCCAACTCTTCCCATAGCAGAATGTTGAGATACTCTTCCTCCGGCGTTTGCGGTACGCCGAATAACGTTTCTGCAATCTCCTGCTCAGGAAAGTCTTCGTCATCTGCTGTCAGGTACCCCGGCAGTGAAACCTCGTGCTTTTTTCGCGCCCGGTCGATCATCTCATTTCGTGCGGCGCGAAACAGCCAGGCGGCGACGTTCTCGACCGGTTGTTCCACTTTCATCAACTGCCAGGTCACTTCCTGAAGAATATCATCGACATCATCACGAACCGCAGTCCGTCCGCGAATGAAGGCTTTTAGCCGCGCGCGGCAGGCATTGAGTGCCGAGATCAGTAATGATTCCCCCGCCTCACCGGCTTTCATATCGCTCACTCGGCTTCCGGCGCTTTCGCACCGTTATCGTCTCGCTTTTCATCCCGGCCATCGTGCCACCGGCAATGACCGTGGCGCCCAAATCCCGCCCGACGCTGCTGAATGAAGGTCTCACGTTGTTCGGGGCTCATATTCATCCATTGTTCGTGCATACGGCGGTGCGCACCGAACATACCAGGACGGAAACCCAGCCCACCGAAAAGAATGCGGCTCAGCAGCAGGATCCCCAGCGCCTGCCAGAAGCCAATGGCTTTAACCCCCAGGATGGCCGGGAGCAACGCGTTCCACAGGGACATGACCAGCAGGCCAAGCACCACGAACAGGACTGCGCCAATCACGATGCCCTTACCCATACGATGGCGGCCCAAACCACGCCCGTGACCTTTTCCGTGCATATCAAAATTTCTCATGTGTACCTCGTTTATGTTGAATGATTATGGTCTCTGATGAGGTAGACGGATGAGGAACAGAAATATTGCCGGGGAAAGTTAAAATTTATGTCATAGCGGGTTTGTACGGATAACAGTAATGGCTGAAGGAGATTGTGCAGCGGCTACATGCAGACATTAAAAAGGCTCCCTCAGGAGCCTCTCTGAACATCACGCCGTAGCAGGCAAACTAAAGCTCGAGATACTCTGGGACAGCTGCTGCGCCTGCTCCTCCAGCGAGGCCGCGGCGGCGGCGGATTGCTGCACCAGCGCCGCGTTCTGCTGGGTCACACCGTCCATCTCCGTTACGGCCTGCCCAACCTGACCAATCCCGCGGCTCTGCTCTTCTGAGGCAACCGAAATCTGTTCCATCAGCGTATGCACTTTATTCACAGAGCTGATAATAGAATCAATCACCTCTCCCGAACGATTCACCAGTTGTGCACCGTTTTTCACGCTGGAAACAGACTGGGCGATAAGGCTTTCAATATCTTTCGCCGCCACCGCGCTTTTTTGTGCCAGGGTGCGCACTTCACTTGCTACCACGGCAAATCCTCGCCCCTGCGCGCCAGCACGCGCCGCTTCAACGGCCGCGTTTAGCGCCAGAATATTAGTCTGGAAAGCAATGCTGTTGATGACGCTGGTGATGTCCTCAATACGCTTCGAATTGGACGCGATAGTATTCATCGTTTCGATGACTTCACGGGTTACCGCTTCACCGGTATGGGCATTTTTCACGGCATCCTGCACCAGCTTACCGGCCTGGAAAACGTTGTCGGTGTTATTCGCCACCGTCGCGCTCAGCTCTTCCATGCTGGCGGCCGTCTGGGTCAGGGCCGAAGCCTGTTGCTCGGTACGGGAGGCCAGGTCGATATTGCCGGAGGCAATTTCCTGCGCCGCATGCGTCACGGTGTGGCTGGCGTCGCGCACCTGAGAAATGGTGGAGAGCAGCGCCTGGCGCATCTGCTCCATCGAGGACATCAGGTGATCGATTTCATTCCCGGAATCACGCTTGATCGGTACCGGTACGTCCAGCTTCCCGGCCGCAATCTGGCGACAGTGCTCGCGCGCCAGGTTCACCGGCGCAAAGACCACGCGTTTCATCAGCAGGCTGACGGCGAAGATCACCACCACGAACAGCACCGCAATGCAGGCGATAATAACCAGACCCGACACGAAATTATGGCTCGCATCCTCGTTCAGCGTTTTGGCGTACTTCTGGTGAACGGAGAGAACCTGATCGAGCACAATTTCATATTGGCGATCGAGTTGAGACACCACGGGAATAAGAGCGTTGAACCGCGACACATCGTGAGCGGCGGCAGCGGCGATGAGAGGCGCCAGTCCCTGGTTACGGTAGTTTTGCCACGCCTCCTGGTAGGCAGTGACCAGCGGGGCTTCGTCCGGCAAACGCGGCGAGGCCATAAACGCCGAAAATGCACTATCGGCTTTGGTCAGCGCCTCTTTAACCGAGGCCAGTTTCGCAGACAGATCGGTAGCGTCCCCCGCTTCCACCATTTTCACATACTCCATAACCCTGACCCGCAGGGTTCGGCTGTGGTTAATGGGATCAATAATGGACAGAACCACCTGAATTTCTTTGTTCACATTATCCAGCGAAGTATTACTTTTAATGATGAGCCCAACGCTGGTGATAGTGCTGGCCACAAAGAAGAAAAGCAGGGAAAACAGGATAATCAGGGATGATTTTTTCAACGACATAACACACCTCAGGGATATAATTTCCCTTTGGTTATCGGCTGAATCCAATCTTTAATTAATTAAAGTTATTGATGTCACCCTCAGACGTTACCCTGTCACTCCACGGCCTTGTATCGCCGTTGCAGGGTGGCATCCAGCTTACGCTGGATCGGCTCCGGCGTTTCCCCTTCAATCAGTTTGCCAATCAGATTAAAGCAGTGCCAGGCGAGCTGGCGGTTATCCTGACGAACGGTATCGACAGGAATGGTCAGAGAATCATAGAGATAGTGATCGTCAAAGCTGGCCAAACGCATATCGCTTTGCAGCAGATTATGTTGCCCCATATAGCGCAACACCCCTTCCAGCAGACCGCAGGCGGCGGTAAAAAGGGCTTTTGGCGGGCGGCCCAGGCGTGCGCAAAGCTCGGCAAACATTTCGTAGCCGGAGCTCGGATGGTAATTACCATGAATGATCCACTCCGGACGTAACTCGACGCCAGCGTCACGCAGCCCCTGCTTAAACCCTTCAAGACGGTCACGCGTCGGGGAAAGCCGCGGCTGACCGCCGAGGAAGTAGAACTCATCCGGATGCTGGCGCGCGATGTCGGCCACCAGTGTGGCGGTTGGGGTAATTGAATCGGTGAGAACCAGCGGCAGAGAACTGTCGTTCATATGGCGGTCAAAGAGCACAACGGGCAACTGTTCGCTCAGCTTTTGATAGTCCGCGTCGTTGAGCATGCTGGAGGCGACAATCAGCCCGTCCACCTGGCGGGCCACCATGTTATTGACCACCACCGTCTCCTGGCCCGGATTTTCATCGCTACAGGAGATCAGCAGCTGAACACCCGCCTCGCGGCAGAGGGTCTCCAGCTCATGAGAAAAAACGGCAAACCCGTAGTTGGTGATTTCCGGCACCACCAGACCAATGGTGTGGCTGCGGTTGTCCCGCAGCGAACGGGCGTGAATGCTGGGCTGATAATGATGTTCTTTGGCAATCGCCAGCACACGCTCGCGTGTCTCCTCCGCCACCCGAAGCTCTTTGCTGCGGCCGTTCAAAACCAGGCTGGCGGTGGCTTTTGATACCCCCGCGAGCTCCGCGATATCTTTAATGGTGACGCGTTTTGTTTTTCTCACAACGACTTAGATCCGGCTGCCAAAACCTCTATTCTATCATGCAGCTGCGCAGCGACCAGTAGCGTAATGTGATATCGGACGCACCTTCGAAGCGTACCTGGGCCGGATGGTCAGGAAAATAGCGGCTGCTCATGACGCCTTCACCGTGATTGATGAAAATTTCGACGCTGGAACAGTCGCACAGCACGCGTAAATGATGAACATTGCCCTGCCAGTAGCGGGTCAGCGTGTCTGCGGTTTTCAGACTGGCGCGTTCCAGACGGATCCCCTCATCATCCACAATCAGCCGCAACGCGCCGGCAAAATCCACGTTCACGCTCGATGCGCTCAGTTCGAACTCAAGACGCGCTCCCGCCAGCACCGGGGCATCGCTGGCGCGTCCCTGCCAGAGATGTTCATCCTCGCGCAGCGTTTCCAGCTCACGGACCGGGGTTTGCCAGAGCTTACCGTCGCGGTAGCGCAGCTCGCGAGGACAGGTCATCTGGTGGATCCAGCCGTGCGCCCGCGTAGGCTGGAGCATCTCTTCGCCGTCCGGCACGCCCAACCAGCCGATGAGGATGCGGCGGCCATCTTCTGCCACCGTGGTTTGCGGCGCGTAAAATTCGAAACCGGCGTCAAGCTCATGCAGCTCGCCGTGCGCAAATGCAGGCGTTTGATAATCAAATACCCCACGCATCCAGACGGCCGGATAGGTGTTGAGATAGCGATGCGGTTCGCGCGCCAGCCCCTGCGGGCAGCAGATCAAGACGTGTGTGCCATCAAGCTCAAACAGATCCGGGCACTCCCACATATAGCCCGCGTCCGTGAGTCCGTTGACGCCGTGACCGGCGATTTCGCCGCAGGACGCCCAGATGTGTAAATCGGCTGACGTAAACAGCAGCACCTTGCCGCGCTGCTGTCGATCCTGCGCGCCGAGCACCATGTACCACAGCCCGTCATGCCACCATACTTTCGGATCGCGGACGTGCCCGGTGTACCCGTCCGGCAGGGGCAACACCGGTCCCAGTTTGGCAAACGTGCCATCGTCATTTTGCACCGCCAGACACTGCCAGGCGGTGCGGCCGCCATCGTCAAACTTAACGTTGCCGGTATAGCACAGGGTCAGCACGCCGTTGTTATCCACGGCGCTGCCGGAGTAACAGCCATTGCGGTCATACTCTTCGTCAGGCATCAGCGCCATTGGCTCGTGCTGCCAGTGCACCAGATCTGCTGAGCTCCAGTGCCCCCAACACTTGTAGCGATGATCGCAGCCCAGCGGGTTCCACTGATAAAACAGATGGTAGCGCCCGGCAAACCAGATAAACCCGTTCGGATCGTTCATCAGCCCTGTCACCGGCGCGGGATGCCACTGCGGATAGTGGCTGTCCGCCAGCGCACGCGGCTGGCCTTGCATAACGGCCTGCAACACGGCAGGCCAGCGGGAAGATAAGGTCATTATTCAGAGTCCGTTTTATATTTCAGCAGCAGAGAGACGGTGAACGCCACGCCAAAGGCAATCACCATGCCGATAATATAGTTGAGCAGCGAGCTGGCCTGGACAATCGCCATGCCGGGAAGCGCCGTCAGGCCAACGGCGGTCATGTAGACATGCACCGATACCACCCAGGCACCGCCCGCCGCACCACCGATCAGCGCCGCGATAAACGGCTTCACAAAACGCAGGTTGATGCCAAAAATTGCCGCTTCGGTGATGCCCAGCATCGCGGAAAACGCCGACGGTAAGGTAATGGCTTTGATTTTGGCATCGCGGGTTTTGAACCACACCGCCAGACACGCCCCGCCCTGCGCCACGTTCGCCATCGCCCAGATCGGCAGCAGGAAGTTAACGCCAATCGACGGATTACCCAGCAGCCCGGCCTCAATGGCGTGGAAGCTGTGGTGAATGCCGGTAATGACGATCACCGAATAGAGCCCACCAAACAGCAGCCCGGCCAGCCAGCCCGCGTGGGCAATCAGAGTGCTAAGAATGAAGGAGATCCCGTCGCCCAGCGCGCGTCCCGCCGGGCCAATAATCAACAGCGCAATGAAGCCGGAGATAATGACGGTCAGGAACGGCGTCAGGATCAGATCTAACGCATCCGGGATCGCCCGGCGCAGCTGTTTTTCCACAATGCTCATAAACCACACCGCCAGCAGCACCGGGAAGACGGTTCCCTGATAGCCAATCATGGCGATTTCAAGACCGAAGAAGTTCATGGTGTGGAAGCCGGACGCTACGCCCCAGGCGTTGGTCAGCGCCGGATGAGTCAGGATGCCGCCGAGCGTTGCCCCCAGATACGGGTTGCCGCCAAACTCCCGCGCGGCGGTGAAGCCAATCAGGATCGGCAGAATAATAAACGCCGCCGAGCTGCACATATCCAGCATGATATAGAGCGCGTTATCCGGATTAACCCAGCCGTAGGTTTTAACCATCCCCAGCAGGCCCATCAGCAGACCCGAGGCCACGATCGCCGGGATAATCGGCACGAAGATGTTGGAGAGCAGACGCGCGATACGCTGGAACGGGTTCAGCTTGCGGGCCGCAATATCCGCCGCTTCCGATTTACTGGACTCGCTAATCTCTGCCGCCTGAATAAACGCGGCGTAAACCTTATTCACCACCCCGGTGCCGAAGATTACCTGCATCTGCCCGGCGTTTCGAAAACAGCCTTTCACGCCTTCAACCTTGCCGATAGCCTGCTGGTCGGCAAGTGCATCATCGACCAGCACCAGACGAAGGCGCGTGGCGCAATGTGCCGCGCTGGCAATGTTCTCTTTGCCACCGAGCAGCGGAATAAGCTCGCGCGCAATATGATTAAAATCCATAGATACCTCTTCCTGACCTCTTTTTATGGTGTTCGAAACGCCCCCGCGATGCGGGAGCGTGAAGGGTTAAAACCAGGTTTCCATCTGCACCCCAAAGTTCCATTCCCCGCCCGCGTTGAAGCCGCTGCTGCCAAAGGCGTCATCGCTGGCGTAGTTATCCAGCTTGCTGCTCCAGTCCATCCAGGTGGCGAACAGGCGCAGCTCCGGACGGCTGAAGAAATCGCCAATTTTGCCCGCCTTTAACGTCGGGGCGAAGGTCAGCTTGTAGAAGCTACCGTTAACCGCATTGCGATCCTTGTAGCCTTCCGGGCTTAAATCCATGTACTGATAGCTGCCTTCGAACGCGAGGGCGAAATTCTGGGTCACCTCTTTGATCAGACGCGTATTGAGCGTGACCCACTCATAGCTGTCGCCCTTCACGTAGCGGTCCTTACTGCTTTGCGCCAGCACGGCGGGCGCAATGTGCCAGCCACCGCCCAGCGGCGTGACACCGTAACTTGCAAAACGCCAGGTATCGGCTTCTGACAGCAGCGCGCCGTCTGAACCAATGCTTTTCACCTCGGCGCCCAGACCGTGGCCGTAAAGCAGCGCCGTTTTGGCGGAACCTTCCCGCAGGCCGTAGAAGCTCTCGTTATGCAGACCAACCAGCGCATGTACCCCGTTATTGGCCGCGTCGGTTTTAATCGGATCGCCGTTGCTGTCCTTACGGTCGTCATTATCTTTTGCCCGTAAGCCGCTGACCATCATCTGCACCGGCCCGGCGAAGTGATTCATGCTGAGGATGTAGTTCTGAACGTTGTTGTCGATCTCCTCTTCGCTGCCGAAGTTACGGCCATAAAGGGAGAAGTTACTGCGCAGCGTATCGTTCCACTTCACGTCGTAGACGCCGCCGCCGGTCCCGGCGAGAAACACCACGTCGGAATCCAGCCAGTGAATGTCGAAGTTGTCGCGGTCAAAACGCTTACCCGCCCAGAAGGTACTGCCCTTCAGCGCACCGGTAAAGTCAGGCAAATTGCCCAGCTCGGCAAAGGCCTGACGAATGTTCAGGTCGCTGCTGTCTGCCGACCAGTCGTTATAGGTTTTCTGGCCGTCGGCCAGCATCGCCTTAAAGCGCGTCGTCGCACCATTCTCCAGCGTCTGTTTGTGCTCAACATTCAGCTCAACGTAGGTATCCGCTTCGTTCCCCAGACGCCCGATGGCCCCGCCGGTTTCCCCGGCGGGCGTAAGATAAGGGCCGCTTTTGCTGCTGGAGGCCGCGTCGTTCATCAGCAAGCCGGAACGGGCGTAACCGTGAAATTCAAAACCGCCTGTCCGGTCGGCTTTTTCTTCCAGCACCGTAGTACGTTGCGCCACCGCCTGTGTGGAGGTCTGCGCTTCCTGCTGCGCAGCCACCAGCTGCTGTGTTTTCTGTTCCGCTGCCGTGGCGCGCTTTTCAGCAACCTGCGCGCGGGTTTCCGCCTCCTGCAAACGCTGCTCCAGCGCCGCAAGGCGCGCTTCGATACGTGTCATATCCGTCTGGGCAAAAACAGAGGTACTCCCGGCCAGCATGCCTATCATCACGGCAAGTCTGCGTTTTTTATACATTTTGTCGCATCCCTAATAACTATCGGTGAAAGTGCTAAATTGCTAAACCGGTTTAGGCTGATGATACTAAACCGTTGAATTTTGGATCGGCAACGTTTTTTGCTAAACCGTTTTAGTAAGTGTGATCGAGGCGACAATTCAGGCCGCCGACCGGAGGCCTGGAGAGGTGAATTACAGTTCGTGATGATAAGGCAGCGCGGTCATTGCCCCTTTTGCGGTTGTCGCCAGCGCCCCACAGCGCTGCGCCAGCGTGATGACCTCTGAAAGACGGGCCTGGCCATCACGAGCCAGACCGAACAGCAGCCCGGCGACGAAAGCATCCCCCGCGCCGGTGGTATCAATGCATTCCACGGGTGATGCAGGATAGTGCGTCAACGCGCCTTTCTGCCAGGCGGTTACGCCCTCTTTTCCCTGCGTCACCAGCACCAGCCTGGCCGGACAGGTGCGCATCAGCGCCGCCAGCCCCTCATGGACCTGCGCATTTCCGGTTAAGAACGCCAGCTCTTCCACCGAGATTTTCACCACATCTGCACAGGCTAATGCCCGCTCAAGACACTGACGCAGCTCGACTTCATCGTGCCAGAGATCGGCGCGGATATTGGGGTCAAAGCTGACAAATCCCCCCGCCTGTCTGATCGCGGCCATCGCCTGAAACGTCGCGGAACGGCTGGGTTCGGCGCTGAGCGCGATAGAGCAGACGTGCAGCCACTCCCCGGCGCGGAATGGCGGGAGATCGGCAGAGTCGAGGAATAAATCAGCGCTCGGGCGAACCATAAAGGTAAAGGAACGTTCACCGTCGTTATCGAGATCCACCACCACCGTGGAGGTGCGATGCTGCGGGTCTAGGCGCAGCCATTCTGTATTAACCTGCTCATCCGCAAGCGTTTTTTGCATAAAACGCCCGAAGGGGTCGTCGCCCACCCGGCCTATAAAGGCGCTTCTGCCGCCCAGACGCGCAACCCCTACCGCGACATTGGCCGGTGCGCCGCCAGGACATTGCAGCAGTTTGCCCTCTCCGTCGGGCAACAGATCCACCACGGCATCGCCAAGTACCCAGATCGTCTCCATATCACCTTCTTAGCTAAATCATGTTAAACCGGTTTAGCTATTTAAGCACAGGCAGGGTGTCGGGGAAATATGGCGAGGGAAAATTTGCTTAACCCACCCGATGGGGCCAGTGAATATTACCCACGCCATTGAGCTGCGGGAGGGCGAACAAAAAGCCCTGGAAGCGGCGAATACCGGCGGATTCAAGCCAGCACCACTCTTCTATCTTCTCAATGCCTTCTGCGACCAGCGTAATCTCCAGATCGGTGCAGCAGCTGATTATCGACTTCACAATCGCCTGCTTGGGCCCGCTCAGGTGGATATCGCTGACGATCTCTCTGTCGATTTTGAGCTTATCCGGCTGAAACCGGGTGAGCAGTGAAAGACCAGCATAGCCGGAACCAAAATCATCTATCGCCAGCCCACCCCCTTCCGCGCGCAGCTGTTTAATGGCGCTGTTAAACTGGTTGAAGCCAGAGATCATCTCGTTCTCAGTGACTTCAATGATCACCTGCTCTGGCTGTAGATTGTGCTTTTTGATCTGCGTTACCAGGAACTCTACCGCGCCCGGCACGTTAACCAGCGACATTGGCAGCAGGTTCACCGCCAGTTTGTGGCTGCCGATGCCGAGCTTTTGCGCCAGCGCAAAGGTCCAGGCTTTGGTTTGCAGGTCGACTTCGTAAATCTGTTCACGATCGAGACTACGGAAGAAATGCTCCGGGCTGCCGCCGTCGTTTCCGCGTATAAGCGCTTCGAGAGAACTGATTTTGCCTTCGGACGGCTCGACAATGGGTTGCAGCGCAAACTGGCAGGGCTGTCCCGCCAGCAGACCTAACCCTTTACCAAACGGCGCGCGCTCTCGCGAAAGCGTCCATTTATCAGGCTCATAGTCCGAAGCGGGTGGGATAGCGGTTTTGCCGGTGATAAAGGTCTGAATAAATTTGAAAACCCGATCCTCAGAAGTCAGATAGCTTTCCAGCTTGCTGTAATGCAGAACCGACGCCAGAACCGCTTTCGGGGTCTGAACGTCCAGGTCAAACAGCAGCATTCCCACGTCTTCGAAACGTCTGCGCGGGCCGTAATCGCGCATCAGCTCCACCACGCCGGTATGCCGGTCATCCGCACGGATGGTGTTAAAAAGCGAGACGACGCTCTGTTCCGTGCCTTCGAGAATTTGCAGAACGTCACGTCCACGGGAGAGAAGAATGCCTGAGATGCCCTGCTCCGTATTACGGATCCTGGCCTGTTCAACCAGCGCGCTTAACGCTGCGGAGGTGCAGGTTAAGCTCAGCTGGCTTCGATAAATAAGAGTTGTCAGCACAGAAACGGGGTCCGGTATGGGGTATACGCCTGAACGGTACTGTTTAACACAGTTCCCCGGTGTGACCTAATCTATTCCACGTCGGGCTTAATTCTCCCCGATACGGCTGTCGATCCGCGTCTGCATATAATCGTAGAACGGATTCGACGTCACGCGCATCAGCGCATCTTTGCCGACGCTCAGAACCGATGTTTCTCCCCACAGGGCTATCGTCCCCAGGCTGATACCGTAGTGGTTTTTCACCTCAGGATGGCGGCCATACAGATCGTCATCAGGCGGGAACGGAATAGCAACATGCGACAGGGAATAAACCTCCTGCGGATACGCGACCGACAGCGGCGTCACCGTTTCCCGGGTGCCACCCGCTGGCGTTGTCTTTGCCACCATATCAAACCTGTCGGGGCTGGCATTGGTCACGATTGTGACGCTGTAACGTCTTTTCGCCTCGGGCAGCAGGTCAGCCACCGCCGTCCAGGATGATGGCCTGAACAGTGGACGAAAACTCCCGGCCTGGTTGATATCAAAAACTACCAGTTCGCTGCCGTTTGCCGGAAGCTGGTCAAACAGCCCGCTAACCACGGCGCGGGTACTGACCGTTGAATCCATGACTGACTGAAACGCCAGTACCGGCGGAAGCTGCGCCAGTTTGTGATCATGAACATCGCGGTTTATCTGCTCATGCAGCGCCTGGGTAAGCAGCCAGGACTGACGTGCTGCATTCACCGGGAACGAATTGTATTTATAAGGATTATATTCCGGCGAAATGTTGAGCCACGCGGCTTTGGCAAACGCCGGTAACATAGCCGGTAGCCCGGCGAATCCGGCAAAGCGCGCAAACGCCGTGACGCCAATCATCGGTGAGAGCAAAACGATCTGCTGAGGTTTACGCAGTTCAGGCGCATCAAGAGCGTCGAGGGCGTATTTCATCGCCAGCGCCCCGCCGTTGGAGTAGCCCACCAGATGCAGGGGAAGATCGTTCCCCGTCAGGCGTGTCGCTTCACGAACCGCAAGGCGCGATGCGGCCAGCCAAGCCTCCCAGTCAACGTCTGTCAGCGCGCCCGGCGCCGTGCCGTGTCCGGGCAAACGAGGCACTACGGCCACAAAGCCGTGCTGTTGATAATTCTCTGCCAGATGCCTGACGCTGTAGGGCGAGTCCGTCAGACCGTGCAGCAATACCACCGCCCCGCGCGGCTTTCCGGCAGGCATCAGCACGAACGACCGGTTTGCATCCGGGGAAAAGTGTCCTGGCCACACCAGGCTCTGGCGGTAATAACGGTTCAGCGGCGTGCGCTCTGCGGGTGTGACATTCGCCGTCACCTCAGCGTCGAGAGCGGTGAAGATGGCGTTTTCCCGCGCGACATACGCTGCGAAGGTCGCGTTATCCATCTCCTGCACGGACATTTCGTCAGCCCGCCAGGTGTGCCAGTGATGCAGGGCCGGCCCCTGCTGCGAAAGATAAACCCGCACCGCCAGCAAAACGAGCACAATGATCCCGATGACCATCGCTATTTTTTTTGCGAGAGCCATCAGGCGCACGCTGACCCGCCAGGGCAAATTTGCCATGTAAGGCTCCCTCTCTCATTCCCAGAGCTTTCATCTTACCAAAAAATGTGAAGAGGCTGACGTATTCACCAAATAGATACCCCTCAGCCTGCACACTGCACCAAAAGTGAACTACGCTGCACAAATGTTGATCATCTGTTAAACAAATATTGCATTAACTTTGCTGCACAGCGCGTTTTCGCCGCAATGTGAACATGGCACGCGTCCTGCATTGTTAATCCGGTAACAGAAACCCGGCCTTTGACAGCCAGTTAACAGCGAGGCGGTATGACGACCAAACCTGAGGTGTTGAGCCGTATCGAAGCGACCTTTAGCCAGCTCACCCCGAGCGAAAAACGGGTGGCAAGCTGGATGCTGGCGCACGTCGGGCAGATCCCCTTTGAAACGGCAGAGAGCGTGGCGCTGGCCACGGCCACCAGCGGGATCACCGTCGGACGCTTTCTGCGCAAGCTGGGCTATCGCAACCTGGACGACGCCAAAAAAAGCCTGCGCAATCCCCACCAGCCCTGGGGCATTAACGAGCGTCTCGACTCCTGGAAGCAGCAACAGCCGCTGTCGGATCGCCTTCAGCACTCCCTGTCGCTGGAGGTGGACGCCATTGCCCATGTCTACCAGCTGGCGCAAAGCGAAACGTTCAGGCAGGTGGTCCAGCAACTTACCCATGCCGACGCCGTCTTCGTGCTGGGGATCCAGTCCACGCGCGGGATCGCCAATGCGTTCTTCAGCCATCTTGAGTATCTGCGCCCGCGGGTGAGCTATTCCGAAGGGCTCTCCGGTAGCTGGGTGGAGTCGCTTAACTCCGGCTTTTCTAACCCGTATATCGTGCTGACGGATACCCGCGCCTACTCCGCCATTGCCCGCCAGTACTGCCGCGTGGCGAGCGAAAAAGGCCTGGCGATGGCGCTGATCACCGATATCTGGTGCCCGTGGGCGCGGGATTATCCGATTGATTTACTCCAGGTGAAGACCGATACCGGCCATTTCTGGGATTCGCTGGCGCCGGTGAGCTGTCTCTTCAACCTGCTGCTGTCGGGCGTTGTGGAGGCGCTGGGCGATGCGCTGCCGGAACGTCTGGCAGTCAACCGACAACTACAGCAAGAGTTTGGTCAATTTGAACGCTAAAGGAGCGGAGCTATGCCTGAAGAGAGTCAACTGATTGATGTGGCGAAAACCTTTCCCACGCTGCATATCGATCTGAAATACGCGACCGCCGATAACATCACCGGCCGCCCGATCTACCAGCACGCCGCGTGCCTGCTGCATACGGATGCCGCCACCGCGCTGGCGAAAGCGATCAGCATCGCCGCGCTGGCCGGTCTGAAGCTGGTGGTTTACGACGCCTACCGCCCCCAGCAGGCGCAGTCGCAACTCTGGGATGCCTGCCCCAACCCGGAATACGTGGTGGATGTCGCAATTGGCTCTAACCACAGCCGGGGCACCGCCATTGACGTCACGCTGATGGATGAACACGACAACGTGCTGGATATGGGCGCCGGGTTTGACGAAATGCACGACCGTTCTCATGCCTGGCACCCTTCCGTTCCGCCTGAGGCGCAGCGAAATCGTCTGCTCCTGAACGCCGTAATGTACGGCGGCGGTTTTGTGGGCATCAGCAGCGAATGGTGGCATTTCGAACTGCCGAACGCCGCCAGCTACCCGCTGTTAGATGACCAGTTCGCCTGTTATCCGACCACACACTCACTGTAATTCTGGAGCCCGGCCATGAAAACAACGCTGCTTACAACCCTGATTGCCGCTACGCTCGCCCTGAGCGCCCCTCTCGCGCTGGCGGCGGTGCCAAAAGATATGCTGGTGATTGGGAAAGCTGCCGATCCGCAAACGCTGGATCCGGCGGTCACTATCGATAACAACGACTGGACGGTGACCTACCCCTCGTACCAGCGTCTGGTGAAATACAAGCCAGGCACCACGGAGGTGGAAGGCGATCTGTCGACGGGCTGGAAGGCGTCAGACGACCAGAAAGAGTGGACGTTCACCCTGGCAGATAATGCAAAATTCTCCGACGGCACGCCGGTGACCGCCGAAGCGGTCAAGCTGTCGTTTGAACGTCTGCTGAAAATTAATCAGGGACCTTCCGAAGCGTTCCCGAAAGATTTGAAAGTGGACGCGGTGGATGAGCATACGGTGAAATTCACCCTCAGCCAGCCGTTCGCCCCGTTCCTCTACACGCTGGCCAATGACGGCGCGTCGATCGTCAACCCGGCGGTGCTGAAAGCCAATGCCGCCGACGACGCGCGCGGTTTCCTGGCGCAAAACACCGCGGGTTCCGGACCGTTTATGCTGAAAAGCTGGCGGAAAGGTCAGCAGCTGGTGATGGTGCCCAACCCACACTGGCCGGGTGAAAAGCCGCACTTCAAGCGCGTCTCGGTGAAGATTATCGGTGAAAGCGCCTCGCGTCGCCTGCAACTTTCCCGTGGCGATCTGGATATCGCCGACGCCCTGCCGGTGGATCAGCTTGCCGCTCTGAAGCAGGAAGGCAAAGTGGCCGTGGCGGAATACCCGTCCCTGCGGGTGACCTATCTCTATCTGAACAACAGTAAGCCTCCGATGAATCAGGTGGATTTGCGCCGCGCGGTCTCCTGGGCCACCGATTATCAGGGGATGGTGAAAGGCATTCTCAGCGGGAACGGCAAGCAGATGCGCGGCCCGATCCCGGAGGGCATGTGGGGCTTCGATGCGAACGCCATGCAGTACAGCTTTGACGAGGCTAAGGCCAAAGCGGCGCTGGAGAAAGTCAACGATAAACCGGCCAGCCTGACGTTCCTCTACTCCGATAACGACCCGAACTGGGAGCCTATCGCCCTCTCCACGCAGGCGAGCCTGGGCAAGCTGGGGATTAACGTCAAGCTCGAGAAACTGGCGAACGCCACCATGCGCGACCGCGTCGGCAAAGGTGATTATGACATTGCGATTGGTAACTGGAGCCCGGACTTCGCTGACCCGTACATGTTCATGAACTACTGGTTCGAATCGGACAAAAAAGGGCTGCCGGGTAACCGCTCATTCTATGAGAACAAAGAGGTCGATGCATTGTTGCAGGCGGCACTGAAAACCACCGATCAGGCGGAACGCACCAAAGATTACCAGCAGGCGCAGAAAGTGGTGATTGACGAGGCGGCTTACGTTTATCTGTTCCAGAAGAACTACCAGCTGGCGATGAACAAAGAGGTCAAAGGCTTCACCTTTAATCCGATGCTTGAGCAGGTCTTTAACATCGCCACCATGAGTAAGTAACGGCCCACGCCGGGGGGAAGTGTATGACGTTCTGGAGCATCGTGCGCCAGCGCTGCTGGGGGTTAATCCTGGTGGTGGCCGGTGTCTGTATTATTACTTTTATTATTTCACACCTGATCCCCGGCGATCCGGCCCGCCTGCTGGCCGGTGACCGCGCCAGCGATGAAATCGTGCAGGGCATCCGCCAGCAGCTGGGGCTGGATCAACCGCTCTATATTCAGTTTGGCCGCTATGTAGAGGCGCTGGCGCACGGCGATCTGGGCACCTCCATTCGCACCGGTCGCCCCGTTGCGGAAGATTTGAAAGCCTTTTTCCCCGCCACGCTGGAGCTGGCCTTCTGCTCTTTGCTGCTGGCGCTGGTGATTGGCGTACCGCTGGGCATTTTATCGGCGGTGTACCGTAACCGCTGGCTGGATCACCTGGTGCGACTGATGGCGATGACGGGCATCTCGACGCCTGCCTTCTGGCTGGGACTGGGGGTAATCGTTCTGTTCTACGGGCAACTGCAAATTCTGCCCGGCGGCGGCAGGCTGGACGACTGGCTCGATCCGCCTGCCCACGTTACCGGCTTTTATCTGCTGGACGCCCTGCTGGAAGGCAACGGCGAGGTGTTTTTCAACGCCCTACAGCACCTGATTCTACCCTCCCTGACCCTGGCCTTTGTGCATCTGGGTATTGTGGCGCGTCAGGTGCGTTCCGCGATGCTGGAGCAGCTGAGCGAGGATTATATTCGTACCGCCCGCGCGAGCGGGTTGCCGGGCTGGTACATCGTGCTGCGCTACGCCTTACCCAACGCCATGATCCCCTCCATTACCGTGCTCGGGCTGGCGCTGGGCGATCTGCTGTATGGGGCAGTCCTTACCGAAACCGTGTTTGCCTGGCCGGGAATGGGAGCCTGGGTGGTGACCTCCATTCAGGCGCTGGACTTCCCTGCCGTCATGGGCTTCGCGGTCGTGGTATCGCTGGCCTATGTCTTCGTCAATCTGGTGGTGGATCTGCTGTATCTGTGGATCGACCCGCGAATCGGGCGCGGAGGTGCCGAATGATGTTAACTCAGGAAACGCCCGTCCCCGTCAGCACCGCCAAACAGCGCATCAACTGGGCAAAGCTGTTCTGGATGTTACGCAAAAGCCCGCTCACGCTGATCGGCGGGGTGATTATGATCGTGATGCTGCTGATGATGGTGGTCTCGCCGTGGATAGTCCCGCACGATCCGAACGCGCTGGATCTGACCGCGCGATTGCAGGCGCCATCAGCCCAGCACTGGTTTGGCACCGATGAGGTGGGCCGGGATCTGTTCAGCCGCGTGCTGGTGGGCAGCCAGCAGTCCATCACGGCGGGGCTGGCGGTGGTGGTGATTGCGGGCGGCATCGGTTCTCTGCTCGGCTGTTTGTCCGGCGTACTCGGCGGACGCGGCGACGCCATCATTATGCGTATCATGGACATTATGCTCTCCATCCCCTCGCTGGTGCTGACGATGGCGCTGGCCGCCGCGCTCGGCCCAAGCCTGTTTAACGCGATGCTGGCGATTGCGATTGTACGCATTCCGTTTTACGTGCGGCTGGCACGCGGGCAAACGCTGGTGGTGCGCCAGTTCACCTACGTGCAGGCCGCCCGCACCTTTGGCGCATCGCGCTGGCACCTGATCAGCTGGCATATCCTGCGTAACGCCCTGCCGCCGCTGATCGTACAGGCGTCGCTGGATATCGGCAGCGCCATTCTGATGGCCGCCACGCTGGGCTTTATTGGATTAGGCGCGCAGCAACCCACCGCCGAATGGGGCGCGATGGTGGCCGTGGGGCGTAACTACGTGCTTGACCAGTGGTGGTACTGCGCGTTTCCGGGGGCGGCAATTCTGATCACGGCAGTTGGGTTTAATCTGTTTGGCGATGGTCTTCGCGACCTGCTGGATCCCAAATCAGGAGGGAAGCAGTCATGAGTGATTCCGTATTATCAATTGAAGATTTGCACCTGAGCTTCCCCATTTTTCGCGGTGACGTCCACGCGCTCAACCACGTCTCGCTGGAGATTGGCCGGGGTGAAATTGTCGGCGTGGTGGGCGAATCCGGCTCGGGAAAATCGGTTACCGCGATGCTGGCGATGCGCCTGCTGCCGGAAGGCAGTTACCATATTCACCATGGACGGGTCACGCTCCTCGGTGAAGATGTCCTGAACGCGTCGGAAAAACAGCTTCGTCAGTGGCGCGGCGCCAGGGTGGCGATGATTTTTCAGGAGCCGATGACGGCGCTCAACCCCACGCGCCGGATTGGCAGGCAAATGGTGGAGGTGATCCGCCAGCATCAGTCGCTTTCCCGCCGCGACGCGCAGCAGAAGGCGATCGCCCTGCTGGGCGAGATGCAAATCCCGGATGCGGCACAGGTGATGGATCGCTATCCGTTTGAGCTTTCCGGCGGCATGCGCCAGCGGGTGATGATCGCCCTTGCCTTCTCCTGCGAGCCGGAGCTGATCATTGCCGATGAGCCGACCACCGCGCTGGACGTGACCGTTCAGCGTCAGGTGCTGCGTCTGCTGAAACACAAAGCGCGCGCCAGCGGGACGTCGGTGCTGTTTATCAGTCACGATATGGCGGTGGTATCGCAGCTTTGTGACCGGATGTACGTTATGTATGCGGGCAGCGTGATCGAAAGCGGCAGCACGCAGACTTTGATCCACCATCCTGTACACCCCTATTCGATTGGCCTGCTGCGGTGTGCCCCGGAAAATGGTGAACCGCGCGAGATCCTTCCGGCCATTCCCGGCACGGTGCCTAACCTCAGCCACCTCCCGCGCGGATGTGCTTTTCGCGAGCGCTGTTTTGCTGCCGGAGCGAAATGCAGCGAAACGCCGCGCTTAATTTCCACGGGCGCAGAAGGCCAGCAGGCTGCCTGCTGGTACCCACAACAGGAGAGACGCCATGTCTGAGGTACTGCTGGAACTTGATAGCGTGCATGTGAATTTTCCTGCGCGCAAAAACTGGCTGGGGCGCGTGACGGAGCAGGTACACGCCCTCAACGGCATGGATCTCCGGATCCATCGCGGCGAAACGCTGGGCGTTGTGGGGGAATCCGGCTGTGGAAAGAGCACGCTGGCGCAGCTGCTGATGGGCATGCTCAAACCGAGTACCGGTGCCTGTCAGCGCGCGAATGCGGCAGGCGGTATGCAGATGGTATTTCAGGACCCGCTCTCGTCCCTCGACCCGCGTTTACCCGTCTGGCGCATCATTACCGAGCCGGTGTGGATACAGCAACGCCGCAGCGAACGGGAGCGTCGTCAGTTGGCTGAGACGCTGGCGCAGCAGGTGGGCATTCGGGCGGAATATCTTGACCGCCTGCCGCATGCGTTTTCGGGTGGACAGCGCCAGCGCATCGCTATTGCCCGGGCGCTCTCTTCGGATCCGGACATCATTGTGCTGGATGAACCCACCAGCGCGCTGGATATTTCCGTCCAGGCGCAGATCCTCAATTTGCTGGTTGCCCTGCAACAGCAGCGAAATCTGACCTACGTGCTGATCTCGCACAACGTCTCGGTGGTCCGTCACATGAGCGACCGGGTGGCGGTAATGTATCTGGGGCAGATTGTGGAGCTGGGTCCGGCGGACCAGGTGCTGGGCAAGCCACGGCATCCGTATACGCAGCTGCTGCTTGACTCCGTTCCCCGTACCGGAGAACCGCTGGACGAAGATCTGGCATTACGCAAAACCGATCTCCCCGGTAATCGCCGCCTGCCCGATGGCTGCTACTTCCGCGACCGCTGCCCGCTGGCAGCTGAAGGATGCGAACGGCCGCAGCCGCTTCAGCCCGCAGCCGGAGACCGAAGCGTACGCTGCTGGCGTAACCGCTAGATTTGCGCCATCCCGCCATCGACAAACAGCTCCGTGGCGTTTATAAAGCTGGCGGCATCGGACGCCAGAAACGCCACGGCTTTTCCGACTTCGCCCGGCGCGCCCAGGCGACCCAGCGGCACCTGGGCCGCCAGCGCATCGTATAATCCCTGACGCTGTTCTTCGGGAACCAGATCGCCAAGACCGGGCGTTTTCACGGGGCCAGGGCTGACGACGTTGACGCGTATCCCGCGGCCCTGTAAGTCCAGCGCCCAGGAGCGGGCAAAGTTCCGCACGGCGGCTTTACTGGCGCTGTAGACGCTAAAATTCGCCGTCCCCTTAATTGAAACCGTCGATCCGGTGAGGATAATGGATGAACCAGAGGAGAGCAGCGGCAGCGCTTTCTGGACGGTAAACAGCACGCCGCGCACGTTGGTGGCAAAAATCCGGTCAAACTGCTCCTCGGTGATGGCGCCCAGCGGCAGCATGTCGCCGCCCCCGGCGTTGGCGAACAGAATATCGAGTCGTCCTTCTTCTTTAGCAATCTGCGCGTAAACCGCATCCAGATCGCCCATTCTGGAGACGTCCGCGCGGATAGCTACCGCCGCGGCGCCAATGTCTGCCCGCGCAGCATCCAGTTCGGCCTGACGACGTCCGGTGATATAGACCTTCGCTCCCTGCGCCGCCAGCTCCTGTGCCGTTGCGAGACCAATACCGGTGCTGCCGCCAGTCACCAGAGCGATTTTTCCTGCAAGCGTTGTATTCATACTCATAACCTTCTGTTGTGATGTAAAAGAGGAGCGTTTGCCCGCGTCAGGCAGACTTTAGATCTTGCGGGATTCGTGATAAACGGGCAAAAATGAAAATGAATTTTCACAGCAGGAAATAATCAGAGGAGATCTGTGTGGATCAGCTAATGGCAATGCGCGCCTTTACGCGGGTGGTTGAATCCGGAAGCTTTACCCGAGCGGCAGACTCCCTGAACATGCCGATAGCTACGCTGAGTAAGCTGGTAAAATCACTTGAAGCGCACCTGGAAACACGGCTGCTGCATCGTACTACGCGCCGGGTGGTCACGACGGCAGAAGGCATGGAATACTACGAGAAAGCGCTGCGGGTATTAATCGATATAGAGGACATTGATACCGCCTTTCGCGCATCGTGCTGCACGCCTAAAGGCCATTTGCGTATCGACGTGGGGGGGCAACCGCCCGGGACGTGTTGATCCCCCTGCTGCCGGATTTTTTTCAGCGCTACCCGGACCTGCGCATCAACCTGGGGGTAGCCGACCGTCCGGTAGACTTAATCAGTGGAAACGTAGACTGCGTGATCCGCGGCGGCCCGCTGGATGACTCTTCGCTTATCGCCCGGCATATCGGTGACGCCCGGATGCTAGCCTGCGCGACGCCGGGCTATCTTAAGACACACGGCATCCCTGCCTATCCGCAGGAGCTGCGCAACGGCCATAAGCTGATTAGCTACCTTTCCCCCGTTACCGGACGCGCATTCCCGTTTCGGTTTCTCGATCGGGATGAACCGCTGGAGATCAGCGTTCCGCACCATCTTGGAGTCAATGAAAGCAACGCACACCTGGCCGCGGCGCTGGCGGGTTTAGGGATTATTCAGACGTTTGGCTATGCTGCGAGAGCGCATCTGGAAACGGGCGCGCTGGTAGAGATCCTGAGCGACTGGCGTCCTAAGGCGTATCCTTTTCACGTGGTCTATCCACAGAGTCGGCATTTAACACATCGCCTGAGAGTGTTTATTGCGTGGCTTGCCGAGGTCTTCCCTGCGGCGGTGAAAGGTTAGCCGGGCATTTGCCCGGCCAGATATCAGTTCAGTTTGTAATCCAGCGTGATTTCGGCTTTCAACAGCTGCGACACCGGACAACCCGCCTTCGCTTTCTGAATAATGCCGTCGAACTGCTGCGGATCGATACCCGGTACCGTCACCTTGCTTTGCAGCGCCACTTTGCTGATGGCAAAACCACTGTCGGTTTTATCCAGCGAGACATCCGCCGTGGTATCGATGGAGTCGGCGGTATAACCCGCTTCGCCCAACATTAGCGACAGGGCCATAGAGAAACAGGCCGCGTGCGCTGCGCCAATCAGCTCTTCCGGGTTGGTCCCTTTTTCGCCCTCGAAGCGGGTGTTAAAGCCGTAAGGTTGCTGGTTAAGGACGCCACTTTCTGTTGAGACCGTCCCTTTGCCGCGTTTGATGTCGCCAGACCAGTGTGCTGAACCGTGCTTATGAATCGTCATTCTTGCTCTCCTTTTGGCTTACAAAGGGATAAGTATAGGACGCATAATCCATTTTGCAGGGAAGACAGATTAGTCCGAGCGCGTGGCAAGGTGGTTTGCCAGCGCGTCGAGGAACACACGCTGCGCCGCAGGCTGATAGTCTCGCGACTGATAAATACCAAAAATACCGATCGGTTTTGGCGTAAAGGCGCTGAGCACCGGCACCAGGCTGCCCTGCCGTAGCGCCGCGTCGGCCTCGCGCTCGGGCAGCATGGCAATACCACAGTGGTTTATCGCCGCCTCCATCAGCAGTGACGAGATGCTGGCGCTGAGATTGCCGCTGACCGCCGTCGTGATCGGCTCCCCTTCGGGCGTCAAAAAACGCCACGACTGACCGGCAAAAAAGCTGTAATGCAGGCAGTTGTGCCGTGCTAAGTCCTCCAGCTGCTCTGGAACGTCCCGGCTGGCAAGGTAGTGCGGCGAAGCGCAAAGTACGGACCGACACTCTCCCAGTCGGCGGGCGATCATGCCCGGTTCGGGGTTATCGGTGATGCGGATCGCCACGTCAATTCGCTCGCCCACCAGGCTTACCGGATGGTTATTAACATCCAGCTCAATGCGCAGCTGAGGGTAACGCTGCAACAGATCGGGCAGCACCGGAGCGATAATCTGCATCGCGGTGAAATGCGCGCAGGCGACGCGAAGCGTGCCTGAGGGTAAATCCTTCACTGACTGATCTTCAATTTCCTGAGAAATTTGCGAGAGCGTACGCGTCTTTTGCAGGACCTTCTCTCCTGCCGCCGTCAGCGTCAGCTTGCGGGTGGAGCGGTTCACCAGCCGCGCCCCGGCCCACTTCTCCATCTGCTCCAGATAACGGCTCACCATCGGACGGGAGATCCCTAGCGCCCGCGCCGCCGCACTTAAACTCCCCAGCTCACAGATGCGGTTGTACACCTGGGCGGCAATAACGCGATCCATTTTGACCTCCATTTGCTCGATTTATGAAACTAAGCATCTCCTGTTTCAGGAATTCTGGCAAATGAAGAGATCCGTACAATAGAGACTTTCCTGAAGAACAGAGAGATGACCATGACCATCGCCCGCCTTGCTTTGCTGACAACCCTTTTCACTCCGGCCGTCTTTGCCGCGCCGTTGACCGTTGATACGTACAACCCGCAGGAAAAAGGCATTTTTGCCGTTTCTTCCACCCTGGTGTCTGGCCCGAAAGAGGCGGTACTGTTTGACGCCCAGTTCAGCGTGAAAGATGGCGAAGCGCTGGTAGAAAAAATTCGCCACAGCGGTAAAACGCTGAACAAAATCGTGATCACTTCCGGCGATCCGGATTTCTATTTCGGCCTGCAACCGCTGGTGAAAGCCTTCCCTAATGCCAAAGTTGTCGCCACGCAACAGGTGGTGGACCATATCAAGGCCACAAAAGACGCGAAGCTCGCCTTCTGGGGGCCACAGATGAAAGACGGCGCGCCGACGCAGCTCTACGTGCCGCAAGTGCTTGCCTCAACCACCTTTATGATTGACGGTGAGAGACTGAATATTGAAGAGCCTGAGAGCTATGCGGCGTATGTCTGGATCCCATCCGCAAAAACCATCCTCGGCGGCACGGGCGTCTCATGGGGCATTCACGTCTGGACGGCAGATACCCAAACGCCGGAAAGCCGCAAACAGTGGCAGCAGACGCTGGATAGCATGGCAGCCCTTAAGCCCGAACACGTTATTCCGGGCCACTACCTGGGGACACCGCCAGCAGGTACCGGCGCTATCGACTTTACCCGTCGCTATCTACAGCAGTTTGAACAGGCCCTCACGGCAGATAAAGCGTCAACCGGCGTCATCAACACAATGAAAAAACAGTGGCCGAATCTGGCGGAAGCCAGTTCGCTGGAACTGAGTGCCAAAGTGAATACCGGCGAAATGAAGTGGTAATAGCCTGATTATCTCCTGCTATATTTAAATTTTTTATAGCAGGAGTTAACTATGCCATCTTCAGTAAGGGGCATCGACCATATCGGTATTACGGTGCCCGACATTGAAAAAGCCACCCTATTTTTTGAACGCGCTTTCGACGCCCAGGTTTTATATCATTCTGTCGATGCGCAAACCGATAATATTGATCAGCCCGCCCAGCAGCACACCTTAAAATTATTTCCCGGCACAAAAATTCACGCCATTCGCATGCTCGTCATGCCCCACGGACCCGGCATAGAACTTTTCGAAATGCATGGCCCTGAACAGGGAATGCCCGCCCGCGCCAGCGACTTTGGCCTCCAGCATTTTGCTGTTTATGTTGATGATTTTGATAAGGCGATAGCCGCTTTCACCGCTGCTGGCGGGGAGATGTTTACCGCGCCAAAGCCGCTCACGTTTCCGGATGAGCAAGGTGAAGGTAATGCTTTCTGCTATGGGCAAACCCACTGGGGCAGCATTGTAGAATTGATTTCCTGGCCAACGCCCATGCCTTATGAAAAAACGACAAATTTACGCCGCTGGAAACCCTGAATTTTATTTCTGTGCTAGGGGAGATGATATTTTTATTTCCAGGACGAATCTGAACCACAACGGCGAAAATATTTGCCAATCTGAATGCGAATTACGATTTTGCACGCCGTAACATTAAACAGACAACGACACGGAGGCAGCATGTTTACTTATTACCCGGCACATACCACAGCAGCACAACCCGAACTCGTTAACGCGATTGCGCAGGGTCTTCAGGCGGAGCACGGTGTTGTTACCGAAGATGACATTTTGATGGAACTGACCAGGTGGGTGGAAGCCACAGACAATGACATCCTCAGTGACATCTACCAGCAAACCATCAACTATGTGGTCAGCGGGCAAAATGCACCTTTGTAAAAACCTGCTAAGCTGGATCTGCAACCTAAGGGGTTACATTTCGTTTGCGTGAGCAAACTTGTCCTTAAAACTATCAACGGGATTGAGGAGTTAATATGAAATCGAACCGTCAGGCACGCCACATTCTGGGACTGAACTACAAGCTCTCTAACCAGCGCAAAGTGGTTATTGAAGAGGGGAGCGAAACGCAAGTGACCCACGCCACCGGCAGGAAACGTCAGGCAGGCAAGTAAGTTCCAGTACGAAATCCACAACACCATCGGTTACCCCGGTGGTGTTTTTGTTTATGTGTTGCGGTAATTAATATTTAGCTCCTTTATAATACCGCCCGACCGCACCCCGTAGCACAGGCCAGAAAGATGACAAACAGCAGTGTCAGGGACGGATCTTCTTAAAAAGAGTGAGTGACATGGACAACAAACTGAAAAAACATCGTTCCCTTTATATTCCTTACGCCGGTCCGGTTTTACTGGAGTTTCCCCTTCTGAACAAAGGCAGCGCCTTTAGCATGGAAGAGCGCAGCAGCTTTAACCTGCTGGGTCTTCTGCCTGAAGTGGTTGAAACCATTGAAGAACAGGCGGAACGCGCCTGGATCCAGTATCAAGGCTTTAAAACCGAAATCGATAAGCACATCTACCTGCGTAATATCCAGGACACCAACGAAACCCTCTTCTACCGCCTGGTGCAGAACCATCTCGAAGAGATGATGCCCGTCATTTACACCCCAACCGTCGGCGCGGCGTGTGAACGCTTCTCAGAGATCTACCGACGTTCCCGCGGCGTGTTCATCTCCTATCAGAACCGTCACAACATGGACGACATTCTGCAAAACGTGCCTAATCACAACATCAAGGTGATCGTGGTAACCGATGGCGAACGTATTCTGGGCCTTGGCGACCAGGGCATTGGTGGGATGGGGATCCCCATCGGTAAGCTCTCGCTGTATACCGCCTGCGGCGGGATCAGCCCGGCCTACACCCTGCCGGTGGTGCTGGACGTGGGGACCAACAACCAGCAACTGCTGAACGATCCGCTGTACATGGGCTGGCGTCACGCGCGCATTACCGACGACGAGTACTATCAGTTTGTTGATGATTTCATCCAGGCCGTGAAGCACCGCTGGCCGGACGTGCTGTTGCAGTTCGAAGACTTCGCACAGAAAAACGCCATGCCGCTGCTGAACCGCTACCGCGATGAGATCTGCTCGTTCAACGATGACATTCAGGGCACTGCGGCAGTGACCGTGGGGACGCTGATTGCCGCGAGCCGTGCGGCAGGCAGCCAGCTCAGCTATCAGAAAATTGTCTTCCTGGGTGCAGGCTCCGCAGGCTGCGGCATCGCCGAGCAAATTATTGCCCAGACCCAGCGCGAAGGCTTAAGCGAAGAGCTGGCTCGCTCCCGCGTCTTTATGGTGGACCGTTTTGGCCTGCTGACCGACGGTATGCCAAACCTGCTCCCGTTCCAGACCAAACTGGTGCAGAAGCGTGAAAACCTGAAAAACTGGGATACGGATAACGAAGTGCTCTCGCTTCTTGACGTGGTGCGCAACGTGAAGCCGGACATTCTGATCGGCGTATCCGGGCAGACCGGCCTCTTCACGGAAGAGATTATTCGCGAGATGCACAAGCACTGCGAACGCCCTATCGTGATGCCGCTGTCTAACCCGACTTCACGCGTGGAGGCAACGCCGCAGGATATCATCGCCTGGACAGAAGGTAAGGCACTGGTCGCGACCGGCAGCCCGTTTGATCCGGTGCTGTGGAAGGACAAACTCTATCCCATCGCACAGTGCAATAACTCCTATATCTTCCCGGGTATTGGTCTGGGGGTTATCGCCTCCGGCGCGTCACGCATCACCGACGAAATGCTGATGTCCGCGAGCGAAACGCTGGCAGGTCACTCACCGCTGGTGAATAACGGTGAAGGCCTGGTACTGCCGGAGCTGAAAGACATTCATAAAGTGTCCCGCGCAATTGCCTTCGCGGTAGGCAAAATGGCGCAGCAGCAAGGCGTCGCGGTGAAAACCTCTGCCGATGCGTTGCAGCAGGCGATTGACGATAATTTCTGGATGCCGGAATACCGTAGCTATCGTCGTACTTCTATTTAAGCATTGCCCCTTACCCAGCCCTCTCCCCTTTGGGGAGGAGGGTTAGGGTGAGGGGAATATACGGCACCTCCCACTAGCCAAACCCATTTTCCCCCGCTACACTCCCTTCATCCATTAACCTACTGAATATATAAGGAGGCCAATTATGCTGTACTGTGAAATTTTCAATGTTTCACATACATTTGGTGATCGCACCAGCTCAAGCGTTATCGGTATCGTGCTGCGATAACTTCCGCTTGAGCGAAGACACCAACCCCTGAAATCCCTTCTCTCGGGCTTACTGAGTTATCGTCAGCGATGTTTGACGAGGCATAAACATGCCTGTAACTCCTGGGTAAGCAACAATGAGCACTTTACTCACTGCACATTCTTTACGCGTTGATACGGCGTTCGGCACGCTCTTCGACTCTCTCTCCTTTACGTTGAAAAAAGGCGATCGCATCGGCCTGCTGGGTGATAACGGCTGCGGAAAAAGTACGCTGCTGAAAATCCTCGACGGAACGCAGTCCCCTGCTGCCGGAACCGTTTCACTGGCGGGGCATTGCCTGCTGGCGCGCGTGGAACAACATCTGCCGGAGGCCCTTTATCCCCTGACCATGCTGGATGCGGTGCTGGCGCAGCTGCCGATCGGTGAGCGCGACAGTTTGCGCTGGAAAGCCGAGTCGCTGCTGGCCGGAATGGGCTTCACGATGCAGGAAACGGCGTTAACCTCCGCCACGCTGAGCGGCGGCCAGCATACGCGGTTGCTGCTGGCACGAGCGTTGATAAGCGATCCGGATCTGCTGCTTCTGGACGAACCGAGCAACCACCTTGACCTGCCGACCCTGCTGTGGCTGGAGCAGTTTCTACAAAACTGGTCCGGCAGCTTTGTGCTGGTCTCACACGACAGGCAACTGCTGGACGCGGTAACCAACGGCAGCTGGATCCTGCGCGATAAAACGCTGCACGCCTTTGCCCTTCCCTGCACTGCCGCCCGTCTGGCGCTCGACGCAAAAGACGAAAGCGATGCGTTGCGCCATAAGGCAGAGCAAAAAGAGATCGACCGCGTCACGGCCAGCGCACGGCGTCTCGCGACCTGGGGCAAGGTCTATGACAACGAAGATCTCTCCCGTAAGGCTAAGCAGATGGAAAAACAGGTCGAACGCCTGAAAGAGACCCAGACGGAACTGACGGCGGGAAGCCCGTGGACCTTAACCCTGCGCGGGGACGCGCTTCGCGCCGACCGCCTGCTGGAAATGACTCACCTCGGCGTCCCCCCGGCGCCGGGTCTGCCAGACCTGTTTACTCTCGACAGCGCGCGACTGAAGAGCGGCGATCGCGTGGCGATTGTGGGTCGTAACGGCTGCGGAAAATCGTCGCTGCTGAAGCTTATCTGGCGACATTTTCGCGACGAGATCGCGGACGAGCGGCTTAAGCGTCATCCGCGCGTCTCACCCGGCTACTACGACCAGACGCTGCACCAGTTGCCAGATGATGCAGCGCTGCTTGATGCGCTGGAGCCTTTCGCGCCAGATCCGCAGACCCGTAAAATGGCGCTCATCAGTGCCGGGTTCCCGTGGGCGCGTCACGGGCAAAAAGTCAGTACGCTGAGCGGCGGGGAACGTTCGCGCCTGCTGTTCGTCGGCCTGACGCTTGCCCGTTATAGCCTGCTGATGCTGGATGAACCGACCAACCACCTGGACATGGAAGGCAAAGAGGCGCTGGCGGAAACGCTGCAACAGTTTGAAGGCGGAGTGCTGCTGGTGAGCCACGATCGTCAGTTAATTAGCCAGAGCTGTAACCGCTTCTGGCTGATTGAGGACGGCAGGCTGAGCGAATGGCACGATGCGGAGGCGGTGTTTGAGCGCCTGCGTGAGGACACCGCTCCGGTTGTACCTGAGGCATCGAATAACGCATTGAAGGCACCCTCTTCAGCGTCTGACGATCTGCTGGAACGCCTGGTTGCCCTGGAAACACTGCTGGAAGAAGATTTGGCGCGCAAGCCAAAACATCAAAAACCGCAGTTACAGGCGCAATGGCGAAAAGAGATTGAGGTGATAGAAGCGCAACTGTAAATCTGAGCCCGGCGGTGACGTCGCCGGGCCAGTGTTTTTCACCCCAATTTATGAGGGGTACAGCCTTTTCTTAATCCGAAAATGCATCGAATAATGACATTATGTTGCGGTTGCCTTGCATTACAGCGCCAAAGTATTAATCCTTAATGGGTAATCAGACCTGCTATGCAGATACTCATCATGAAAGGAGAAACACATGAAGGCTGCTGTTGTCACTCAGGATCATCAGGTTAATGTCACAGAAAAAACCTTACGCGCGCTCAAACATGGTGAAGCGCTACTGAAGATGGAGTGCTGTGGCGTTTGCCATACCGATCTCCATGTTAAGAATGGCGATTTTGGCGACAAAACCGGGGTGATCCTCGGCCACGAAGGGATTGGTATCGTCAAAGAGATTGGTCCTGGCGTCACGTCGCTAAAAGTAGGCGATCGTGCAAGCGTGGCGTGGTTCTTCGAAGGCTGTGGCCACTGTGAATATTGTAATACCGGCAACGAAACGCTGTGCCGTGACGTGAAAAACGCGGGTTACTCCGTTGACGGCGGCATGGCGGAAGAGTGCATCGTAACCGCGGATTACGCGGTTAAAGTTCCGGACGGACTGGACTCTGCGGCGGCCAGCAGCATCACCTGCGCCGGGGTCACCACCTACAAAGCGGTAAAAGTCTCTGACATCAAACCCGGCCAGTGGATTGCGATCTATGGCCTGGGCGGTCTGGGCAACCTCGCGCTGCAATACGCCAAAAATGTCTTCAATGCGAAAGTTATCGCCATTGACGTGAATGACGAGCAGCTGAAGCTCGCTGCCAGCATGGGCGCAGACTTAACCGTGAACTCCCGCAGTGAAGATGCGGCAAAAGTGATTCAGGAGAAAACCGGCGGTGCACATGCGGCGGTGGTGACGGCGGTAGCGAAAGCGGCCTTCAACTCTGCCGTTGACGCAGTACGCGCCGGTGGCCGCGTGGTGGCTGTTGGCCTGCCGCCGGAAGCGATGAGCCTGGATATTCCACGTCTGGTCCTGGATGGGATTCAGGTAGTGGGTTCCCTGGTGGGTACCCGTCAGGATCTGCTCGAAGCCTTCCAGTTTGCGGCTGAAGGTAAGGTGAAACCGAAAGTTACAATGCGCCCACTGGAAGATATCAACGCCATCTTCAAAGAGATGGAACAGGGCCAGATCCGTGGCCGTATGGTGATTGATTTACGTTCTTAACCGCGGTGGCCGGGTAGCGGCTCTGCCCTGCCCGGCTTTTCACGTGGACGAACGGCGATCGGAAATCCATTCCTGAACCTCGATCTGGAACGTGTCCGGCGCTTTTCGATACATCTTCCGCGCCAGATCCAGGATGGTATGGCGCCCTAACTCCTCTTCCATCCGCTGCTGCGCGCTGTCCATGACCGAGCGCACCCCACACGGGCCGTCACAGACCCAGGCAGGTGGCGTTTCATCAAACACCGCCAGGCGCTGACGCACTTCCCGACACTCAAACATATTCTTCTCGCCGTCGATGGCGTGCGCCACGTCCAGCACGCTGATCAGCTCCGCCGGACGCGCCAGCCGGAAGCCTCCCCCTTTACCCTCGGTGCTGATGACCAGCCCCGCGCGTGATAAACGGGTGAAGATTTTTCCAAGATAGTCGTACGGCACGCCCTGCAAGGCCGCCATCTCCCGGACGCTCATCTCACGTTCATTGCCTTTTGCATCCACCATACACATCAGGCTATGAATGCCATATTCCACACCAGAACTGTAAAACGCCATGGCTCACTCCGGGTCATTGTTCGCTGCATTATAACGATTTTTAACTCAGAAAGAAGTTGTCGCAGTTAACTCCGACAAGTATAGTGGCAGTTATGTCAGACATACAGCCTGACGCACTAAAGGATCGAGTATGAAAAAGCAGATTTTAATTGTGGGTAGTGGGTTTTCCGGTATGTGGGCTGCGGTCAGCGCCGCGCGCCTTTCTGCTCTGGCGGGTAACAATAGCCTCAGCATCGCCGTGCTGGCCCCTGTTGCGGAGCTACGCGTTCGCCCACGCTTTTATGAAGAGAACGTGTCGACGATGGTCGCGCCGCTGACCGAACTGTTTGCTGAGCTGGGTATCGCCTTTATTGCGGGCGAAGCACAACGTATTGATACCTCGTCTAAAACCGTTTTGTATCGCGATTCAAACGGCGCGATTGCTGACGTCGCCTGGGAACGTCTGATCCTCGCAACCGGTAGCCAGACTAAACGTCCTCCTGTTGCCGGTCTGGCTGAATACGCCTTTGATATCGACCAACTCGACTCCGCCAGATTATTCGAGCAGCATCTTGATTCGCTGGTTTCGCGCCCCTCCACCCCGGAGCGTAATACCGTGGTCGTGTGTGGCGGCGGCTTTACCGGCATCGAACTGGCAACGGAACTTCCTGCCCGACTCCGTACTCGCTTCGGCGCTGATACAAAGACTAAAGTAATCGTAGTTGAAAGAGGTGCAACCATCGGCGGGCGTTATAGCGAGGCGCTGCGTAACACAATTGAAGAAGCAAGCAACGCGCTGGGCATTGAATGGCGTTTAAACAGTGAAATTGAAGCCATCGATGCCAGCGGCGTAACGCTGAAAAACGGAGAGCGCATTGCCAGCGCCACTGTAGTGTGGACGGCAGGGGTAGAGGCTAACCCCCTCAGCCTGCAAATTGACGGGGAACGCGATACTCAGGGACGGCTGATCGTCAACGACACGTTGCAGGTTCTTGCGCATCCTGAGGTTTACGCGACGGGTGATATGGCGCACGCCAAAACGGACGATGCGGGCAACACGGCGCTGATGACCTGCCAGCACGCGATCCAGCTTGGGAAATTCGCCGGACACAACGCGGCGGCCAGCCTCTTAAATCTGGAGCCGTACCCTTACCGTCAGGTGAACTACGTCACCTGTCTGGATTTGGGTGGCTGGGGCGCGGTATACACCGAGGGCTGGGAACAGCGCATTAAATCCGTGCGCGAGGAAGGCAAAAAGATCAAAGTCGCCATCACCAACGAACTGATTTATCCGCCAGCAGCAGACAAAGCGGTTGCTTTTGCCGCCGCTGACCCGCTGGCGAAATTCGTTTAGTCCCCTTCTGCGCCCGCGACCAGCGGGCAAAGTGTGCAATCAGGCCAGCGCACCTGCGTTGGCCTGACGCTTTTTGGCACATAAATAACCATACATCAGCAGAGAGGTCATCGCAGAGAAGGATAAAATCGCGGCCGGCAGCGTGACATAGCTCCAGCTAAAGCCGAGCGTAATCATTAATCCACCGAAATAGGCGCCAATTGCGCTGCCGAGGTTAAACGCCATTTGCCCGCCTGCGGCCCCCAGCATCTCGCCGCCTTTCGCATTTTGCAGCAGCAGAATTTGCAGCGGCGCAGAGAGCGCAAACAGCCCGGCGCAGCAGATGAATCCCATGACCAGTGAAGCTGTTTTAAGCTCGCCAAAGGCGAACAACGCCAGCAGCGAAGCCACAATCACCAGGTCAGTGGTGGCAGCAATGCGCAGCGGGCTAAAGCGTGACGACAGCTTGCCGCTGAAGACATTTCCCAGCACCATGCCCAGCCCCATCAGCATCATGATCGCGGTCATGACGCCCTCAGAAAAGCCTGACACGTTGACCATAAACGGCTTCACGAAGCTAAACCAGGCAAACACCCCGGCATTGCCAAACATCGTAGCGGCAAAAATCAGCCACGGTTCCGGTTTCTTCAGGAAGTGGAATTGTTCTGCCAGCCGGGTGGTTGTCGTGTCGTGAATGTCAGGCACCCACAGCAGAACAGACAGGATCACCAGCGCGTCAAAGACCGCAATCAAAAAGAAGGTGTAACGCCAGTTAAATTCATGTCCCAGCCACGTCCCGAGCGGCACGCCAAGCAGGTTGGCAACGGTCATCCCGGCAATCATCCCGGCCACAGCGACCGTCACTTTACCCGGCGGCGCGATTTTTGACAGGATTATCGCCCCCACTCCGAAAATCGCGCCATGCGGGAAACCAGAGATTAAGCGCCCCGCCGCCAGTCCCACGTAGGAGTCAGAGAAGGTAAAGAGCGCGTTACCGACGACGCACATCGCCACCAGAAACAGCAGCGTTGTTTTCAGCGAAAATTTGCTGGAGAACAGCGCCACAATCGGCGCGCCGATCACCACGCCAAAAGCGTAAAACGAAATCATATTTCCGGCGGAGGGAATCGAAATGCCCGTATCATGAGCCAGCTCGGTCAGCACGCCCATAATGCCAAACTCAGCCATCCCCAGGCCAAAGGTACCCAGTGCTAACGAAAAAATTGTCTTTTTCATACCGCGACCACTGTTAAAAAAATGCAGCGTGCATTATTGATTAAACTTGTATGGTGAACCAGTTCAAATCAGATTTCTGACACATTAATCCATTCATTCAGGCCGATTACACTCTTAGTACGGCCTCGATCCCGCGACCGGATACAAAGGGAGACCCACCATGGTCAGTAAGAAGAAAACCCGTGTTGTTGATGATGTCGTTAAAAACGCGCCGCTCAAAACCAAAGCGTACGAGCAAGAGCTTCGCCGCCTCCATGTTGAACTGGTTAAGCTCCAGCAATGGGTGGTCGCCAAAGGGTTAAAGGTCTGTATTGTTTTTGAAGGACGAGACGGCGCCGGTAAAGGCGGCGTCATCAAAGCCATCACCGAACGCGTCAGCCCTCGGGTGTTTCGCGTTGTTGCGTTACCGGCTCCCACCGATAAAGAGAAAAGTCAGCTCTATTTTCAGCGTTACGTTCCCCATCTGCCCTCTGCCGGGGAAATCGTTATTTTTGACCGCAGCTGGTACAACCGTGCGGGCGTGGAAAGAGTCATGGGTTTCTGTACCGAGGAGCAGGCCGAAAAATTTCTTGATGGAACGCCCGTGATGGAAAAAGCGATGGTCGATGCCGGGATCATTTTGTTGAAATACTGGCTTGAAGTAACGCCAAAAGAGCAGGAGCGACGCCTTCGCGATCGCATTAATGATGGTCGCAAGATCTGGAAGCTGTCTCCAATGGATATTAAATCTTTCAATCTGTGGGATGAGTATACCCTCGCCCGCGACGCGATGTTTAAAGCGACCGACACCGCCTGGGCGCCGTGGTTTGTGGCGCGCTCAGAAGATAAAAAACGGGTGCGGCTGAATATTATTTCGCATCTGCTTTCCCAGATCCCCTATAAAGAAATTCACGTAGACAAAGTGGATTTACCGAAACGCAAGATCGGCAAAGTGAAGCCTACAAAATATCCCTTCCGCTATATTGCAGAGCGGTTTTGATATTACTGGAAGACGGCTCGCATAATGTAGATTACCAGGGGAAACAGTATTGTTTTTTGTTGGCTGCGGTTGATAATGACCGCACCAACAAAGGAGAAAACATGAAACCGAACCGCACAGAAAGATGTGTTACAACAAAGCCTTTTACGGGGAAAAAGCCTCGCCCACTCTCTACAACAGCAGAGCACAAGCGACAGCATCAACAGGATCAGGGATTTATTAAAGCGATGAATGAATTAATGGCCAAAGCAGGGCTATTATCGGATGACCCTTATTTTGGAGGGCTTTGATGTGTTTTCAGTTTGACGTTTATCGCAACCCATCAGACAGAACGCGTGAATACCAGCCCTATTTTATGATTATTCAGCACGATTTTTATGACGACTTATCAACGAGACTTATTGTACTATAAGGGCTTCCCCGAACAGTCAACGCCGGTTTTTAATTTCTGTCTGTTCATCAATGAAAGGCAAGGGATAAGACTGCGCTACTATAAACGGTCATGCTGAATCGCTAGTGATTCGGACCCTGATGAAAGACGCTCGTGAGATCCTCCTTCGTTAATCGGATAGTGATATCCAGTAGGATATGCAGATACTTCTCACGGGGGTCTAACCCTTTACCATCAACAATTTACAGTTCAGTTACTACTCAGTTAAATTTTTCATGTTGTTGAATACAGTCTGAAGTCATCGCCGTAATGTAATGATGCCCAGCACAACCTCGCATTCTTGGCGGCGATTGCAACGACAGCACGCCAGTATCCCCGCCTACCAATCAACGAGCAGACCCAACGGCTAAACGGGTCCGTTCTATTCTCTGCCCCTACCATTACAGAACGGGCTCCCTGGACCAGTAGGGTTCGCAGATAGGCATCACCCGCTTTTGTTATCCTGCCAAGCTTTGATTTTCCGCCACTACTGTATTGTGATGGCGTTAGCCCCAACCAGGCTGCCAGTTGGCGCCCGTTCTTAAAATCATGGGCATTGCCAATACTGGCGACCAGCGCACTCGCTGTGGTGGGCCCAACACCTTTCAGTTCCATTAACTGCTGGCTGCGATGATCTGTTTTGGCCACACGAGATAATACCCTGTCATATTCGGCGATTTTCTCTTCAATATTAGTGACATATGTCAATAGATCATCAATGCACAGCCTAACCTGTACTGGCAGAGTTTCCTTCTGGTCAGAAACAACATGACGCAGAGCATCAGTGCTTTGTGGGGCAATAACCCCGAATTCAGATATCAGGCCCCGAAGACGGTTATACGTTGCTGTTCTTTCCTGGATAAATCCCTGTCTTGTCCGATGTAAGCATTGCATTGCCTGCTGGCTTTCGTCTTTGACTGGTACAAAGCGCATATGCGGCCGCTGCACTGCCTCACAAATAGCTATTGCATCAGCTGCATCATTTTTCCCGGTCTTACCCGCCATGCGATAGGGTGAGACAAATTTCGGAGCCATCAACCGGACATCATGGCCATACTGCCTGAATAATCTTGCCCAATAGTGGGCACCCGAGCAGGCTTCCATTCCAATGACACAGGGAGGTAAACCTGCGATGAGTTCAGAAAGTGCTGCACGCGACACCTTGGGTTTAACCAGAACAGCTTTACCATTTTGGTCAATGCAGTGAACAGCAAACACATTTTTAGCAAGATCGATACCGACAGTGGTGATGGTCATAACGAATCCCTCTGGGTCAATGTTTATCCTATGATTGCACGAAAGTTAATCAGGCGCATATCTAGGGGAAGTCCCTTCCATTCGTTAAGCTATCACAATCATTTAAGAGGACATTCAAACGCTGCAACGCCACTGGTGAACATTGAATTCCAGACATATTTTCTTAATACAGCCAACATCACACACGTGGAGACAAAGAAACTTAATAATAAGAATTATGTATGTAATCTGCGCAGTGCAAGAAGTAGTGTTCTTGCAGGAATTGATGCGTTAATTACCAATACGTAGCTCAGAGCCGCGCAAGTGCAGCGCCGCCGGACAATGCCGACGGCGCGAGGTTTACTTCAACCCTTCCGAACTCTCTTTTTGCGCTTCAAGACGCTCGACGTCCCGATACCAGCGCGGATGGTGTTTTTGCGCCCAGCGGCGGCTCACCTTCCCTTCAATCATGCCTTTAATCGATCCTTTCACCCAGAAGGCCATATACATATGGATCAGGATGGCGTGGATCAGAATAATGGCCGAGGTCGCGTGGATCAGCAGTGCGTAGCGCACCACCTGGATCGGGAAATATTGGGCAAAATACGGACGCCAGATAATCACTCCGGTCACCAGCAGCACGAAAATCATACTCATGATGGTCCAGAACATCATCTTCTGCCCGGCGTTGTATTTGCCCACCTTCGCGACTTTATGCTCGTTGCCTTTCAGAACCTCAACAATCCCTTTAATCCAGGGAATATCCTGCTTGTCAGGGATGTTGTGATGAACGAAACGCACGAACATAAACATCAGCACCACGAAAATCAGCACGCCGAAGAACGGGTGCAGAATGCGCCCCATCTGCGGTGTCCCGAAGGTTTCCGTGAGCCACTGTAGCGTCGGGAAGAAGAACGATATGCCGGATACCGCCACCAGGAAGAAGCAGATGACCACCGTCCAGTGACAGGCGCGATCGACAAATTTTGTGCGCACTATCATTTTCGACTTACTCATGATGCTCCTCCTCGTCGTCATCCACCTCTTTATTCGGCCCGATACCGATGTAGTGATAAATCAGCCCGGCAAAGGTGGCGATAAAGCCCGCTGCTGAGAGCGGCTTAAGCGCCCCTTTCCACAGGTTGATTGAGGTATCGATCGCCGGATCTTTCGGCAGATTGTGATACAGCTCCGGCTGGTCATTGTGGTGCAGAACATACATGACGTGCGTACCGCCGACACCCTGCGGGTTATAAATCCCGGCCTTGTCATAGCCGCGCGCTTTGAGCTTATCCACCCGCTGCTGTGCCACGTCCAGCATCTCTTTTTTGGTACCGAAGTGGATCGCCCCGGTAGGACAGGTCTTCACGCAGGCAGGCTCCTGGCCGACGCTGACGCGATCGACGCACAGCGTGCATTTATAGACCCGGTTATCCTCTTTATTGAGGCGCGGGATATTAAACGGACAACCTGCAATACAGTAACCGCAGCCGATGCAGTTATCCTGCTGGAAGTCGACGATCCCGTTGGCGTACTGAATGATTGCCCCGGCAGACGGGCATGCCTTCAGGCAGCCCGGATCTTCACAGTGCATACAGCCGTCTTTACGGATCAGCCACTCCAGCTTCCCATTCTGGTCGGTTTCGCTAAAGCGCATCACCGTCCAGGACTTGGCGCTCAGATCAGCAGGATTGTCATAGACACCAACGCAGTGCCCCACCTCGTCGCGAATATCGTTCCACTCCGAGCAGGCCACCTGGCAGGCCTTACAGCCCACGCAGGAGGAGACATCGATCAACTTGGCGACTTCTGCCTTGTAATCCCGCGCACGAGGCGCGGGCGTTATCGGGTTGGTCGCGGAGCGTTTAATAATGTCTTGTGTTTCCATCGCCATTTAATCGCTCCTTACGCTTTCTCGATGTTGACCAGAAACGCTTTATACTCCGGCGTTTGCGAGTTGGAATCGCCGACGTTTGGCGTCAGGGTATTGGCGATGTAGCCTTTCTGCGCTACCCCTTCAAAGCCCCAGTGCAGTGGTATACCGACGGTTTCCACCTGCTGGCCATGCACGTTCAGCGTTTGCAGACGACGGGTGACCACCGCCACCGCGCGAATAAAGCCGCGCTTGCTGCTGACCTTCACGCGATCGCCGTTGGCAATGCCTTTCGCCTTCGCCAGCGTTTCGCTTATCTCCACAAACTGTTCCGGCTGCGCGATGGCGTTAAGCCGCGCGTGCTTGGTCCAGGTATGGAAATGCTCGGTCAGGCGGTAGGTGGTGCCGACATAAGGGAACTTGTCCTTTTTACCTAAACGCAGCACGTCGTCTTCATAGATGCGTACCACCGGACTGGAGACCACATTCGGGTGCAGCGGGTTAGTGCCGAGCGGCGTTTCCATCGGCTCGTAGTGTTCCGGGAACGGCCCTTCCGCCAGTTTGTCGATAGCAAACAGACGTCCCAGCCCTTCCGGCTGCATGATAAACGGCCCGGTGTTGCTGCCCGGCGCGGCGGTGTTGAAGTCCGGGATATCGTTCCCCGTCCACTTCGTGCCGTTCCACTCGATCAGCATGCGTTTCGGATCCCACGGCTTACCGTTCACGTCTGCGGAGGCACGGTTGTACAGTACGCGGCGGTTCAACGGCCACGCCCATGCCCAGCCCAGGGTATTGCCCAGGCCTGACGGATCGGCGTTATCGCGATTGGCCATCTGGTTACCCTGCTCCGTCCAGCTGCCGGTGTAGATCCAGCAGGAAGAGGCCGTGGTACCGTCGTCACGCAACAGCGCGAAGCTATTGAGCAGCTGTCCTTTCTTCGCCACCAGATTGCCGTTGGCATCGTACAGGTCGGCCAGCGCCACGCCGTTGTTCTCTTTTGCCACCTCTTCGGACTCAGGATGATCCGGCTGCTTGTAGTTCCAGCTCATCTTCAGCAGCGGCTCAGCGCCTTTGCCGCCTTCTGCGCGGTACATCTCGCGCAGACGATGGTAAATCCCGGCCAGAATTTCGCCGTCATTACGCGCTTCGCCCGGCGCATCCTGACCTTTCCAGTGCCACTGTAGCCAGCGGCCAGAGTTGGCAATAGAACCGTCCTCTTCCGCAAAGCAGGTCGATGGCAGGCGGAACACCTCGGTCTGAATCGCTGCCGGATCGACATCGTTTGATTCACCGTGGTTCTGCCAGAACGTAGACGTTTCGGTGACCAGCGGATCGATAACCACCATGTACTTCAGCTTGCTCAGGCTGCGAACGACTTTGTTTTTATCCGGGAATGACGCTACCGGGTTAAAGCCCTGGCAGATATACCCCGTGACGTCGCCCTTATCCATCATATTGAAATACTTGATGACATCGTAAGCCTGGTCCCATTTCGGCAACCACTCAAAGCCCCAGTCATTCTCTTTCTGCGCCGCGTCGCCGTAGAACGATTTCATCAGACTGACGGCAAACTTCGGATAGTTACTCCAGTAGTTCACCTGGTCCGGACGCGTCGCTTTTGGCGTGTTGGCGTCAAGCCAGCTTTGCCAGTCGGTCTGCTTCTCGGACGGCAGGGTCAGGTAACCCGGCAGGCTGGTCGACAGCAGGCCGAGGTCGGTTAAGCCCTGAATGTTAGAGTGCCCGCGCAGGGCGTTCACGCCGCCACCGGCCATCCCCATGTTGCCGAGCAGCAGCTGGATCATCGCCATGGTACGGATGTTCTGCGCGCCCACGGTATGCTGCGTCCAGCCCAGCGCGTACAGGAATGTAGTGGTTCTGTCGGCGGCACTGGTGGAAGCCAGCACTTCACATACTTTCAGGAAGTCCGCTTTCGGCGTACCGCAGATGTTTTCCACCACGTCCGGCGTATAGCGGGAAACGTGCTGTTTCAGCAAGTTCCACACGCAGCGCGGATCGCTCAGGGTCTCATCGCGTTTCGCGTAGCCGTTTTCGTCGAACTGATAGTTCCAGGACGATTTATCGTACTGACGTTTCCCGGCGTCATAGCCGCTGAAGAGGCCATCTTCGAAGGCGAAATCTTCCCTTACCAGCAGGCCGGCATTGGTGTAATGCTTAACGTATTCCGCGTTAATTTTGTTATTTTCGATCAGGTACAACAGCACGCCGGACAGGAACGTGATGTCCGTACCGGAGCGGATCGGCGCATAGATATCAGCCACCGATGCCGTACGCGTAAAGCGTGGATCGACGACAATCAGCGTCGCATCGTTGTTGTTTTTCGCTTCCATCGCCCAGCGGAATCCCACCGGATGGGCTTCAGCGGCGTTACCGCCCATTACCACCACGACGTTAGCGTTTTTGATATCAACCCAGTGGTTGGTCATCGCACCGCGACCAAATGTTGGAGCAAGACTTGCTACCGTTGGTCCGTGTCAGACGCGCGCCTGGTTATCAACCGCCAGCATGCCGAGGGAGCGCACAAATTTTTGCGTCAGCATGCCGGTCTCATTACTTGCCGCAGAGGCACACAGCATCCCGGTGGAGGTCCAGCGGTTTACCGTGATGCCCTGCTCGTTCTTCTCAATAAAGTTGGCGTCGCGATCCGCTTTCATCAGTTTTGCAATTCGGGAGAAGGCTTCGTCCCAGGAGATACGCTGCCATTTGTCAGAGCCCGGCGCACGATATTCCGGGTAGCGCAGACGGTTTTCACTGTGGACGTAGTCCAGCAGCCCCGCCCCTTTCGGGCAAAGCGCCCCGCGGCTCACCGGATGGTCCGGGTCCCCTTCAATATGATAAATCGCTTCTTTGGCGTTCTTTGCGCCATCACCCAGGCTATACATTAATAGCCCACAACCCACGGAGCAGTATGTGCAGGTGTTACGGATCTCTTTCGCACGCAGCAGTTTATAGTTGCGTGCCTGAGCCAGCGCCATTTTGGGAGCGAATCCCAGCATTGCGGCTGTTGTTCCGGCCATACCGCCCGCGCAGATTTTAAAAAATTGTCTGCGGCTGACGTCCATTGCTGTCCTCGTTATCTGATAAGACTTCGCGCCGCAAACTAACAGCAAAGTCCCTGTTTTTTTTGCGTCAAATCAAGGTCGTCAGACTTCGCCCCCTTAATAGTCACTGCCGGTACGATTTGCTAATCCTTTCGGGTTAACAGGCTCTTTGAAAATTCGCCAGGTGTAGCAAATAGATGCTATAAGTTTTCCCTTTGATTTTTAGAAGACTGGCAGGGTAATGGACAGAAAAAGAGCAACGCTGACAGGCCTGGCGGCCATATTGTTGTGGAGCACCATGGTGGGTCTCATCCGCAGCGTCAGTGAAGGACTGGGCCCGGTGGGCGGCGCGGCGATGATTTACACCGTCAGCGGGCTGTTGTGTCTGGTGACGGTGGGTTTTCCCGATCTTCGGCGTTTTTCCATGCGCTATCTCATTGCGGGCAGCATCCTGTTTGTCAGCTATGAGATGTGCCTGGCCCTGTCGCTGGGATATGCCGCGACGCGCTCACAGGCGATTGAAGTCGGTATGGTCAATTATCTGTGGCCAAGCCTGACGATTGCGTTCGCGATTTTGTTCAACGGGCAAAAAACCACCCTGTGGGTGATCCCTGGGCTTCTCATCTCGCTGTTGGGTGTGTGCTGGGTTTTAGGTGGCGAAAACGGTCTGCAACTGAATGACATCATGCAGAACGTCGTTTCCAGTCCGCTAAGTTATGGGCTGGCGTTTGCTGGCGCTTTTATCTGGGCCGCCTACTGCACCGTCACCAGCAAGTATGCCAAAGGGCAAAATGGCATTACCCTTTTCGTCCTGCTGACCGCCCTGAGCCTGTGGGTCAAATATGCCGTCAGCGATCAGCCCGAAATGGTGTTCAGCGTCCCGGTTGTGGTGAAGCTATTGATGTGTGGGGTTGCGCTTGGCTTTGGCTACGCCGCCTGGAATATCGGTATTCTTCACGGTAACGTCACGGTGCTTGCGGCTGTCTCTTATTTCACGCCAGTTCTTTCCGCCGCACTGGCGGCTATTCTGCTGAGTTCTCCGCTTTCACTCTCATTCTGGCAAGGGGCATTGATGGTGTGCGCCGGATCGTTACTGTGCTGGTATGCCACCCGCAAATAGCATTTTTATTTTTGCCGGGTACCGAATATGCCCGGCAAAATATTAACAATATTTTAATATGTGATCACACCCTCGAATATGGTTCGTAACATTAGAGAGTAATTAAATTTCTGTATAGAGTGCTGTCAGAAAGCCAGAGTTGTTGTGGAAATTGACATAAACTGACAACGCAGGTAATTAATTCAGCGCCAATATTCCCGCGCTATATAGCACAAAGTGCAATAGTTTATTTCTGAATATTTCTCTTAAAAAACAGGTTCTGGTTTCCCGAGAAATTTATAATCAACTGTTTTAAAAAAGGTTATCCTGCCACATGCTTTGACATTCCCTGCCAAACCCTTTTAATCCCACCAAAAAACTAAAACGTCCGACAACTATTCACAGCCATATTATCTTGATTAGTTAATAATCACTTTATGTCTATATATTAACCTGACTGGCCGATTTAAGGGCAATTTATCCGATCAGGATCACACTAATTGAAATTATCTTTAATATTTTGAAACTTATTATTGAAAGCAGTCTACGGAATTTTAAAAATAGTCTGCCATTGACGATAAGCCTCGTTTAAAAATCGCTCAGGTGGCTTAGGAAATACCTAAATAAAATTATAAGGATTATTTAAGATGAAACTTAAATTAGTTGCAGTGGCAGTGACTTCCATGTTGGCAGCTGGCGTTGTTAACGCGGCTGAAGTTTTTAACAAAGACGGTAACAAACTGGATCTGTACGGCAAAGTTACTGGTCTGCACTATTTTTCTGATGATGCTGGTAGCGACGGCGACAAAACGTATGTTCGTCTGGGCTTCAAAGGTGAAACTCAGATCAACGATCAGCTGACCGGATACGGTCAGTGGGAATATGAGTTCAAGGGCAATCGCTCTGAAGCTCAAGGTTCCGACGGCAACAAAACCCGTCTGGCGTACGCTGGTCTGAAATTCGATGAATTCGGTTCCTTCGACTACGGTCGTAACTACGGTGTGGCTTATGACATCGGCGCATGGACTGACGTTCTGCCAGAGTTCGGTGGCGATACCTGGACGCAGACTGACGGCTTCATGACCGGCCGTACCACTGGCGTTGCAACCTACCGTAACACCGACTTCTTTGGTCTGGTTGACGGCCTGAACGTGGCTGCTCAGTACCAGGGTAAAAACGACCGTGACGATATCACCGAATCCAACGGTGACGGCTGGGGTCTGTCTTCTACCTATGAATTCGACGGCTTCGGTGTGGGTGCGACCTACGCGAAATCTGACCGTACCGACCGTCAGGTTCGTGCTGCAAGCAACCTGAACGCCGGTGGCGAAAACGCAGAAGTCTGGGCTGCTGGCCTGAAGTACGATGCGAACAACATCTACCTGGCAACCACCTACTCTGAAACCCGCAACATGACGGCGTTCGGTAACGGTCACGTTGCCAACAAAGCGCAGAACTTCGAAGTTGTGGCTCAGTACCAGTTCGACTTCGGTCTGCGTCCGTCCATCGCTTACCTGAAATCCAAAGGTAAAGACATCGGTTCTTATGGCGACCAGGACCTGGTTGAATACGTTGACGTTGGCGCGAGCTACTACTTCAACAAAAACATGTCCACCTATGTTGATTACAAAATCAACCTCGTGGATGACAGCCAGTTCACCAAAGATGCCAAAGTGGCTACCGACAACATCGTAGCTGTAGGTCTGACCTACCAGTTCTAAGATTTGTTAGTTCAAAAGGCCAGCCCTCGCGGCTGGCCTTTTTTATTACTGCTGCCCTCCGACCTTCGCCAGACTAAACCAGATCCCGACCGCCAGAATCAGCAGCATGCCTCCCGCACTGCCCAGGGCCACGCTGTGCGAGGTGATGAACGCGGTTTTCGCCGCCTTCATCACCGGCTCGGCCAGCGACGGCGACAGCTCCTGCGCCACCTTCATCGCTTCACCGATGGACGACGAGGCTTTATCTGTCAGCGACGCGCTCAGCCCTTGCGGCAGTACAATAGACGCCGAAAAGCTGCGGGTTAACAGCAGACCGAAAATGGCGATCCCCAGACCAGCACCCAGCTCGTAGGACATGGTTTCGATCGCGCCTGCGGCGGCCGCTTTCTCTTTCGGCGCGGCAGCCATGATCGCTGACGTCGATGCCAGCAGTGCGCTGGCGGCACTGAAGCCCAGCAGCACCATCAGGCTCCACGCCTGCCACTGTTGGGTGCTGAAATCGAGCGTCGACAGGCCGATAAAACTGACCGCGCTAAGCCCCATGCCTCCGGCCGCGACAATGCGCAGCCCCAGACGCCCGACCAGCACACCCGCGATCGGCCCGCTAAATCCGCTCGCCACCATCACCGGCAGCATGAATATCCCTGCTTCAAACGGCGTAAAACCATGCACGAACTGCAACTCCTGCGCCATCAGCAGTTCAAAGCCCACCAGCGCAATCATGGCGGTCATCGCCATGACCACGCCGCTTAAAATAATGCGATGGCAAAACAGACGCATGTCGATCATCGGCACGCGCGCGCGTAGCTGGATACGGACGAAGATAAACAGCATTACCGCTCCGGTAAGCAGCGTACAGGCCACCATCCACGGCGACAGCACCCCTTTCAGGGCGGTTTTGGCACTATAGACCAGCAGTAAAATCGCCACAATCAGCATAATGGCATGGCTGATATTGAGCGGCTGTTCGGGCCGCCCCTGTTGAGCAGGCACCAGGCGCGCAGCAAGCGAAACCACGATCAGCACGATCGGCACGTTAATCAGGAACACCGACCCCAAGTAAAAGTGCTCCAGCAGCATGCCGCCAATCAGCGGGCCAAACGCCGCGCCGCCCGACCCAACGGCAGCCCAGACGCCGAGGGCGATATTACGGTGCCGCACGTCAATAAACAGGGTGCGGATCCCTGCAAGCGTAGCCGGAATGATCATCGCCGCGCCAATCGCCAGCGACGCGCGGGCGGCAATCAGCCAGCCCGCGGACGGCGCAAAAGCCGCCGCTAACGATGACAGGCCAAACAGCACGCTGCCGATCATCAGCAGGCGCTTAAAACCTATGCGATCGCCCAGCGCGCCCATCGGCAGCACCATTCCCGCCATCACCAGCGAGTAAATATCAATAATCCACAGCAATTCGTTGCCGCTGGCACCCAGCGTCATGCTCAATGTTGGCGCCGCCACGTGCAGCACCGTCGCGTCAATCGCCACCGGGATATACACCAGCACGATAATCACTAACGCTAACCACTGACGAAACATAAATTTCCTTTTCAGTTAAAAACTGGACACATGTCCAGAATGCGATCCTACGTAAAGTTGAACACTTGTCCAGCTCTTTGTTACACTCGTTTCGTTGCCATTGAGAGTGAGAAATTATGCGTTATCTGAGCAAGGACGAGCGGCGGGAAGAGATCCTCCAGGCCGCGATGCGCGTGGCGCTGACCGAAGGATTCGCTGCGATGACCGTGCGCCGCATCGCCACCGAAGCGGGCGTCGCCACCGGGCAGGTGCATCACCACTTTGCGTCGGCGGGCGAGCTTAAGTCGCTGGCGTTTGTCCGGCTGATCCGCGATTTGCTGGATGCTGAAATCGTTGGCGAAAACGCCGGCTGGCGTGAGCGCCTGCATGCCATGCTCGGCAGCGATGACGGCGGGTTTGAGCCCTACATTCGACTGTGGCGGGAGGCGCAAATTCTCGCCAGCCGGGATAGCGATATCAAAGGCGCCTACGTTTTGACCATGGAGATGTGGCACCAGGAAACGGTCGCGATTATCCGCGCCGGGGCGGAGGCCAACGCCTTTACGCTTGCTGACCAGCCGGAAAATATCGCCTGGCGTTTAATTGGTCTGGTATGTGGCCTGGATGGCATATACGTATTAAATATGCCTGAAATGGACGACGCGGCATTTAATAAGCATCTGGATAAGCTTATTTCCCTCGAATTGTTTTAATACTCCCATCGGGGTATTAATTTCCGCAAATAGTTACAATTAGTAACACATAAAGCGAACCCTGATTCCCATTCCAAACTCAGGGATTCGCTTTTTTATCTATCCTTTCAGATGTATCCCATAACATCCAAAAATTTCTACAAACTGCCGAAAGGTATCTTTCTGTTTTCACTTCTTTTTTCTCTCCATTTGGGTAAGCAAGAGGGTGATATGTCACATCAAAGCGAGAAGAGTAATCAGCATCTGTTGAGTAACTGGAAACCGGAAAACGCGCAATTTTGGGAGAATAAAGGGAAACCTATCGCACGTAGAAACCTGTGGATTTCCGTGGCGTGTTTGCTTCTCGCGTTTTGTGTATGGATGTTGTTTAGCGCTATTGCGGTAAATCTTAATAAGGTCGGATTTAATTTCAGCACCGATCAGCTTTTTATGCTAACGGCATTACCTTCTCTTTCCGGCGCGATATTGCGTGTCCCCTACTCTTTTATGGTGCCGATATTTGGCGGACGTTACTGGACCGTGTTAAGTACCGTTATCCTGGTCGTACCCTGTGTCTGGCTTGGGATCGCCATCCAGAATACCGCTACGCCTTACTGGGTCTTTATCATCATCGCACTGCTGTGCGGTTTTGCCGGGGCCAACTTCGCTTCCAGCATGGGAAACATCAGTTTCTTCTTCCCGAAAGCCAGACAGGGCAGCGCGCTGGGCATTAACGGCGGGCTGGGTAACCTGGGCGTGAGCGTGATGCAGCTGGTTGCGCCGCTGGTGATTTTCCTGCCGATGTTTACCTTTCTCGGCGTTCACGGCGTCCCCCAGGAGGATGGCTCGACGATGTGGCTGGCGAACGCGGCGTGGATCTGGGCCCCGCTGCTGATTCTTGCTACCCTTGCGGCGTTTTTTGGCATGAACGACATCGCCAGCTCGAAAGCGTCCATTGCCAGCCAGCTTCCGGTGCTTAAGCGCTTTCACCTCTGGCTGCTGAGCCTGCTTTATCTGGCAACCTTCGGCTCGTTTATCGGTTTCTCGGCAGGCTTTGCTATGCTGTCGAAAACCCAGTTTCCGGACGTAAATATCCTCCACCTCGCCTTCTTTGGCCCGCTGATCGGCGCTCTGGCGCGTTCGGCTGGCGGAATGATTTCAGACAGGCTGGGCGGCGTACGGGTGACGCTGATCAACTTCGTCTTTATGGCCATCTTTAGCGCCCTGATTTTCCTGACGCTCCCCGGGTCTGGTTCAGGCAGTTTTATCGCCTTCTATCTGGTCTTTATGGGCCTGTTCCTCACCGCAGGCCTGGGCAGCGGCTCGACCTTCCAGATGATCGCGATTATCTTTCGCCAAATCACCCTCGACCGCGTGAAAAAACAGGGCGGGAGCGACGAACAGGCACAGCATGAAGCGGTGACCGAAACGGCTGCCGCGCTGGGCTTTATCTCTGCCATCGGTGCGGTAGGCGGGTTCTTTATTCCCAAAGCCTTTGGCACATCCCTGGCGATGACCGGTTCCCCGGTGGGCGCCATGAAAGTCTTCCTCGTGTTTTACATCGTCTGCGTGCTCGTCACCTGGCTGGTGTACGGCCGCAAATCCTCACAAAAATAATAACTACCTCTTCGCCGGAGCGTGATGTCTCACCCTCCGGCCATGCTATCGAAGCAGGAGAAATGTCATGAGCAAACTGTTGGACCGCTTCCGTTACTTCAAAACAAAAGGCGACAGTTTCGCCGATGGGCACGGGCAGGTGTACCACACCAACCGCGACTGGGAGGACAGCTACCGTCAGCGCTGGCAGTTCGATAAAATTGTGCGATCCACCCACGGCGTTAACTGCACCGGCTCCTGTAGCTGGAAAATTTATGTCAAAAATGGCCTGGTAACCTGGGAAACCCAGCAGACCGACTACCCGCGCACCCGCCCTGACCTGCCTAACCACGAACCGCGCGGCTGCCCGCGTGGCGCAAGCTACTCCTGGTATCTCTACAGCGCCAACCGTCTCAAGTACCCGCTGGTACGCCGCAGGCTGATCGAACTCTGGCGAGAGGCGCTGGCGCAGCATACCGATCCGGTGCTGGCCTGGGATGCCATTCAAAACGATCCGCAGAAAGCGCAGAGCTACAGGAAAGCGCGCGGAAAAGGCGGTTTTATCCGCTCAAACTGGAAAGAGCTTAACCAGCTGATTGCTGCCGCCAACGTCTGGACCATCAAAAACTACGGCCCGGATCGGGTAGCCGGTTTTTCCCCCATCCCGGCCATGTCGATGGTCTCTTATGCCGCCGGTACGCGCTATCTCTCCCTGCTCGGCGGCACCTGCCTGAGCTTCTATGACTGGTACTGCGATCTGCCTCCGGCGTCGCCGATGACCTGGGGCGAACAGACCGACGTGCCGGAATCGGCGGACTGGTACAACTCCAGCTATATCATTGCCTGGGGCTCGAACGTGCCGCAGACGCGCACCCCGGACGCCCACTTCTTTACCGAAGTGCGTTACAAGGGCACCAAGACCGTCGCCATTACGCCGGACTTCTCGGAGGTGGCGAAGCTCAGCGACCAGTGGCTGGCCCCCAAACAGGGTACCGACAGCGCCCTTGCCATGGCGATGGGCCATGTGATCCTTAAAGAGTTCCACCTTGATAATCCGAGTGATTACTTCCTTAACTATTGCCGCCGCTACACCGACATGCCGATGCTGGTCCTGCTGGATGAACAGGCTGACGGTCGCGTGGTGCCGGGCCGCATGCTGCGCGCGTCGGATCTGGCCGACGGGCTGGGTGAAACCAATAATCCGGAGTGGAAAACCATCGCCTTTGACGTGGCCGGAAATCTGGTGGCGCCGAATGGTTCCATCGGCTTCCGCTGGGGTGAAAAAGGCAAATGGAACCTGGAGTCGCTGGCTGCGGGACAGGAAACCGAGCTGACGCTTTCCCTGCTCATCACCCACGACAGCGTGGCAGACGTGGCCTTCCCTTACTTCGGGGGCAACGAGAATCCGCATTTCCGCAGCGTGAAGCAGGAGCCGGTGCTGACGCGCCGAGTACCGAGTAAAACCCTGACGCTGGCCGACGGCAGCCAGAGACGCGTGGTTAGCGTGTACGATCTGGTGCTGGCAAACTACGGCCTCGATCGCGGTCTGGAAGACAGTAACGCGGCGACAAACTACGCCGAGATAAAAGCCTACACCCCGGCCTGGGGCGAACAAATTACCGGCGTCCCCGCTTATCTGATAGAAAAAATCGCCCGTGAATTTGCCGACACGGCGCACAAAACTCACGGTCGTTCGATGATCATCCTCGGGGCCGGTGTGAACCACTGGTACCACATGGACATGAACTACCGCGGGATGATCAACATGCTGGTCTTCTGCGGCTGCGTCGGGCAGAGCGGCGGCGGCTGGTCGCACTATGTCGGCCAGGAGAAGCTGCGCCCGCAAACCGGCTGGCTGCCGCTGGCCTTCGCGCTGGACTGGAACCGTCCGCCGCGCCAGATGAACAGCACATCGTACTTCTACAACCACGCCAGCCAGTGGCGCTATGAGAAGCTCACCGCACAGGAACTGCTTTCTCCCCTTGCAGACGCATCGAAGTTTACCGGTCACCTGATTGATTTCAACGTCCGCGCCGAGCGCATGGGCTGGCTCCCTTCCGCGCCGCAGCTCAACCTCAACCCGCTGCACGTTAAGGCCCGGGCGGACGCCGCCGGTATGTCGCCGCAGGACTACACCGTTCAGGCGTTAAAATCGGGCGATATCCGCTTCGCCTGCGAACAGCCGGATAACGGTAAGAACCACCCGCGCAACCTGTTTGTCTGGCGTTCTAACCTGCTTGGCTCGTCCGGGAAAGGCCATGAATACATGCTGAAATACCTGCTTGGCACCGAAAGCGGTATTCAGGGTGAGGATTTAGGCTCAACGGACGACGTGAAACCTGAAGAGGTGGAATGGCAAACCGCCGCCATTGAGGGCAAGCTGGATCTGCTGGTGACGCTCGATTTCCGTATGTCCAGCACCTGCCTGTTCTCGGATATCGTCCTGCCCACCGCCACCTGGTATGAAAAAGACGATATGAATACCTCGGACATGCATCCGTTTATTCACCCGCTTTCCGCAGCCGTTGACCCGGCGTGGGAGTCCCGCAGCGACTGGGAGATTTACAAGGGCATCGCCAAAGTCTTCTCTGAAGTGTGCGTCGGACATCTCGGCACCGAAACTGACGTGGTGCTACAGCCGCTTCAGCATGACTCCCCGGGGGAGCTGTCGCAGCCTTTTGATATTCTGGACTGGCGCAAAGGCGAGTGCGATCTGATCCCCGGCAAAACCGCGCCAAACATTGCAGTCGTCGAGCGCAACTATCCGGAAACCTACGAGCGCTTCACGGCCCTTGGGCCGCTGCTGGACAAGCTCGGTAACGGCGGAAAAGGCATATCGTGGAACACCCAGAACGAGGTCGATTTCCTCGGCAAGCTCAACTACGTCAAGCTCGACGGCCCGGCGAAAGGTCGCCCGCGCATCGAGACCGCCATTGACGCTTCAGAGGTGATCCTCGCCCTTGCGCCGGAAACTAACGGTCAGGTCGCGGTCAAAGCCTGGGAAGCCCTCGGCGAACTGACCGGGCGCGATCACACTCATCTGGCGCTGAACAAAGAAGATGAGAAAATCCGCTTCCGCGATATTCAGGCGCAGCCGCGCAAAATCATCTCCAGCCCGACGTGGTCCGGCCTTGAGAGCGAGCACGTCTCCTATAACGCAGGCTATACCAACGTTCACGAGCTGATCCCGTGGCGCACGATTTCGGGCCGCCAGCAGCTGTATCAGGATCATGCCTGGATGCGCGCCTTCGGGGAGAGTTTGGTGGCCTATCGTCCACCGATTGACACCCGCAGCGTTACCCATATGCGCGAAATCCCGCCGAACGGATTCCCGGAAAAAGCGCTTAACTTCCTGACGCCGCACCAGAAATGGGGCATTCACTCCACCTACAGCGAAAACCTGCTGATGCAGACCCTGTCGCGCGGTGGGCCAATCGTCTGGATCAGCGAAACCGACGCGCGCGAGCTGGGCATTGAGGACAACGACTGGATCGAAGCCTTTAACGCCAACGGCGCCCTCACCGCCCGCGCGGTGGTCAGCCAGCGCGTGCCGCCGGGCATGACCATGATGTACCACGCTCAGGAGCGCATCCTCAACATTCCGGGGTCAGAAGTAACCGGACGGCGCGGCGGGATCCACAACTCGGTCACCCGTGTCTGCCCGAAACCGACCCACATGATCGGCGGCTACGCGCAGCTGGCGTACAGCTTCAACTATTACGGCACCGTCGGCTCGAACCGCGACGAGTTCATCATGATCCGCAAAATGAAAAACATTAACTGGCTGGACGGCGAAGGTCGGGATCAGGTACAGGAGGCGAAAAAATGAAAATACGCTCACAGGTTGGCATGGTTCTGAATCTCGATAAATGCATTGGCTGCCACACCTGCTCGGTCACCTGTAAGAACGTCTGGACCGGGCGCGAAGGGATGGAGTACGCGTGGTTCAATAACGTCGAAACCAAACCGGGTATCGGCTATCCGAAAAACTGGGAAGATCAGGATGAGTGGCAAGGCGGCTGGATCCGCGGTATTCACGGCAAGCTGACCCCGCGCCTCGGCGGCAAAATGGGCGTGCTGTCGAAGATTTTCGCTAACCCCGTCTTGCCGCAGATTGACGATTACTATGAACCCTTCACCTTCGATTACCAGGATCTGCACCGCGCGCCAGAGGGCGATCACCTCCCTACCGCCCGCCCGCGCTCGCTGATTGACGGCAAGCGAATGGATAAAATCGAATGGGGGCCCAACTGGGAAGAGCTGCTGGGCGGCGAGTTCGAAAAACGCGCCCGCGACCGCAATTTCCAGAAGATCCAGAAGGAGATGTACGGCCAGTTTGAAAACACCTTCATGATGTACCTGCCGCGCCTGTGCGAGCACTGTCTGAACCCCAGTTGCGTTGCCACCTGCCCGAGCGGTGCGATTTACAAGCGCGAAGAGGACGGCATTGTGCTGATTGACCAGGACAAATGCCGCGGCTGGCGTCTGTGCATCAGCGGCTGCCCGTACAAGAAAATCTACTTCAACTGGAAGAGCGGCAAGTCAGAGAAGTGCATCTTCTGCTACCCGCGCATTGAGTCCGGCCAGCCGACCGTCTGCTCGGAAACCTGCGTTGGGCGCATCCGCTATCTCGGCGTGCTGCTGTATGACGCGGACCGCATTGAAGAGGCGGCCAGCACCGAGCATGAAACCGATCTGTACGAGCGCCAGTGCGACGTGTTCCTTAACCCGAACGATCCGGCGGTGATTGAGGAAGCGCTGAAACAGGGTATTCCGCAGAACGTCATCGACGCGGCACAGCGTTCCCCGGTTTACAAAATGGCGATGGACTGGAAGCTTGCCCTGCCGCTGCATCCGGAATACCGCACCCTGCCGATGGTCTGGTATGTGCCGCCGCTGTCACCGATTCAGTCCTACGCCGACGCGGGTGGTTTGCCGCAGAGCGACGGCGTGCTGCCTGCGGTCGAAAGCCTGCGCATCCCGGTCCAGTACCTGGCAAACATGCTCAGCGCGGGCGATACCGGTCCGGTGCTGCGCGCCCTGAAGCGCATGATGGCGATGCGCCACTACAAACGCTCCCAGACCGTGGAAGGCGTGACCGACACCCGCGCCATTGAAGAAGTGGGCCTGACCGAAGCGCAGGTTGAGGAGATGTACCGCTATCTGGCTATCGCCAACTACGAAGACCGCTTCGTGATCCCGACCAGCCACCGCGAAATGGCGCGCGACGCCTTCCCGGAGAAAAACGGCTGCGGCTTCACCTTTGGCGACGGCTGCCACGGTTCCGACACCAAATTCAACCTCTTCAACAGCAGCCGCATTGACGCGATCAACATCACCGAGGTGCGTGAACACGGGGAGGGAGAATAATGCAAATCCTCAAAATCATCGCGCTACTCATTGAGTATCCCGATGAGCTGCTGTGGGAAAACCGTGACGAAGCGCTTTCCCTGGTGGAACAGGACGCGCCCATGCTGCTGCCGTTTGCGCAGCAGCACCTGAGCGCCCCGCTGCTGGATAAGCAGGCCGAATGGTGCGAAGTGTTTGAACGGGGGCGCGCAACCTCGCTACTGCTGTTCGAACACGTTCACGCCGAGTCCCGCGATCGCGGTCAGGCGATGGTCGACCTGATGAGCCAGTATGAGAAAGCCGGCCTTCAGCTTGACTGCCGCGAGCTGCCGGACTATCTGCCGCTCTATCTGGAGTACCTTAGCATCGTTACCGACGACGAAGCGCGCGAAGGGCTGCAAAACGTCGCGCCGATCCTGGCGCTGATTGGCGGCCGCCTGAAACAGCGCGGCGTGGCGCATTACCAGCTGTTTGACGCCCTGCTGACGCTGGCGGAAACGCGGCTTTCCAGCGACAGCGTGGCGAAACAGGTGTCCGGTGAAAAACGGGATGATACCCGTCAGGCGCTGGACGCCGTGTGGGAAGAGGAACAGGTGAAGTTTATCGAAGACAACGCCACATCGTGCGACAGCTCGCCGATGCAGCAATATCAACGACGCTTTAGCCAGGACGTCGCGCCGCAGTACGTGGACGTCAGCGCCGGAGGCCCAAAATGACACATTACCTGAACGTGTTTTTCTATGACATTTATCCGTACATCTGCGCCACCGTGTTTTTCCTTGGCAGCTGGTTGCGCTACGACTACGGGCAGTACACCTGGCGCGCCTCGTCGAGCCAGATGCTCAGCAAGCGCGGTATGAACTGGGGCTCTAACCTGTTTCATATCGGGATTTTGGGGATCTTCTTCGGGCATTTGTTCGGCATGTTAACTCCGCACTGGATGTACGCCTGGTTTTTACCCGTCGCGGTTAAACAGCAGTTAGCCATGATTGCGGGGGGTATTTGCGGGGTGCTGACGCTGATTGGCGGGTCGATGCTGCTGATCCGCCGCCTGTTCAACCAGCGGGTGCGTGCCACGTCCACCACGCCGGATATTATCATCATGAGTATCCTGCTGCTTCAGTGCATCCTTGGGCTGTCGACCATTCCTTTCTCCGCCCAGTATCCTGACGGAAGCGAGATGATGAAGCTGGTCGGCTGGGCGCAGGGGATCGTGACGTTTAAGGGAGGCTCGTCAGAAATGCTGAGCGGCGTCGCACCGATCTTCCGCGTGCATCTGGTGCTGGGGATGACGATCTTCCTTATCTTCCCGTTCACCCGTCTGGTGCACGTGTGGAGCGCGCCGTTTGAGTACTTCACCCGTCGCTATCAGGTAGTGAGATCGCGCCGTTGATTTTGTCGGGTGGCGGCTTCGCCTTACCCGACCTACGTTTCAAGCCGCTGTAGGCCCGGTAAGGCGTAGCCGCCACCGGGCTATTTCCCTGCCTGTGGATGCGTATCAAACCCCGCCATCACGGCCGTCAGCTCGGCCAGGGTAAAGCCGTGCTTCGGGTCATCAACGCCCAGGCCAAACCGCGCCTGCATCAGCTTATACAGCGCCTCCGCATCCGGCAAATGGATCTGCTCCTCCACATGCCCGTTCTGCCAGTGGGTAAAATTAAAGTTGGTCAGCGTCAGCTTGCCCCCGTCCGGCAGGTGGCGACACATCAGCAGGTGATGACGGAAATGGGACTGCGGCCAGTGCGCCGACCAGAAGTTTCCCATCACGTAATCGTTGAAATACTGGGTCGCCAGGTCGAAATGGTACATCGACTGCCAGTGCTCGTGATGGCGGAATTGCAATACCCAGTCGTTACCCTCGCTTAGCAAACGAAAACTCCCGTGCGGGGTGTCCTGCTCCTCGTTGGCGATCAAACGAATCGGCGCCGTCAGCGTTTGTCCGCCAAATCCCACATCGGCGATCCAGCGCTCGCCGTTCAGCTCAACCAGCAGCAACCGGTGCGTACGCGGCGGCATCTGCGACGGATTGGCCAGCACAACCCGCCCCAGTACGCTGCGCACCGTAAACCCGACTTCACGCAACACCCGCTCAAACAGGCCGTTTTGCTCAAAGCAATATCCCCCCCGACGCGCGGTGACCAGTTTATCCACCAGACACGCGTCATCCAGATGGATTTCACGCGGCAAAACGACGTCAATATTTTCGAAAGGGATCGCGCAGTTATGGTGTAAATGCAGCCCCCGCAGGGTATCGATATCAACCTGTACGGGCTGCTGCCAGCCCGTGCGGGCGAAATAAGCACTCAGAAATGGGGACATGATTTGCTCCAGGATGTGATATCCCCTGTTTATAAACTATTTTCCCTTATGCATATGCGCAAAAGTGCTTTTTCGTCATACTCATCGTGTACATGAGGAGATCCTATGAACCACTTTCGCCCTGTTGAATTACGCCATGCCAGCCGTCTTCTGAATCACGGTCCAACCGTGCTCATCACCAGCCGGGATGAGACCATCGATCGTCGCAACGTCATGGCCGCCGCATGGTCTATGCCGGTGGAATTTGAGCCCCCGCGTATCGCGATTGTGGTAGACAAAAGCGCGTGGTCACGGGAGTTGATCGAACGCAGCGGGAAATTCGGCATTGTGATCCCCGGCGTGGCGGCAGCCAACTGGACCTGGGCGGTCGGCAGCGTCAGCGGGCGCGACGAGGATAAATTTAACTGCTACGGGATCCCGGTTATTTATGGCCCTGAGCTTGGCCTGCCGGTTATAGAAGAGAAATGTCTGGCGTGGATGGAGTGCCGGTTATTACCTGTAACCTCTGCGGCAGAGAAATATGACACTCTGTTTGGCGAAGTGGTTTCCGCCGCGGCGGATGAACGCGCATTTGTCGCCGGACGCTGGCAGTTTGACGGGGATAAGCTGAATACGCTGCATCATCTGGGTGCGGGTACGTTTGTCGCGAGCGGGAAAATGGTGAAGGCGCTGGATTAACGCACCTCAAAAAAGAAAAGCCCTCTTCCTGAGGAAGAGGGCTTTTTATTACTTCACACGCTTCGCAATAATCTCATCCGCCACATTCCGCGGAGCTTCCGCAAAATGATGGAACTCCATCGTATACGTCGCGCGACCCTGGGACATCGAGCGCAGCGTGGTGGCGTAGCCAAACATCTCAGCCAGCGGGACGTCAGCGCGAATAATCTGGCTGCCATACTGCTCTGCCATACCCTGCACCAGGCCGCGACGGGAGGAGAGATCGCCCATAATGTTCCCGGCGTACTCTTCCGGCGTTTCCACCTCAACGTGCATGACCGGCTCAAGAATAACCGGATCCGCCCGCCGTGCGCCCTCTTTGAAGCCGAGGATCGCCGCCATGCGGAAGGCCATCTCCGAGGAGTCAACGTCATGGTAGGAACCAAACGTCAGGGTCGCTTTCACATCCACCACCGGATAGCCCGCCAGCACTCCCGTATTCATGGCTTCTCGCAAGCCTTTTTCCACCGACGGGATGTACTCCCGCGGCACCACCCCGCCTTTGGTGGCATCTTCAAACACAAAACCACTCCCGGCGGCTAACGGCTCAAGGCTCAGGACCACATGACCGTACTGCCCTTTCCCGCCGGACTGTCGGACAAATTTACCTTCTATATCCTTCACCGCTTTACGCAGGGTTTCACGGTAGGTGACCTGCGGACGACCAATGTTCGCCTCAACGCCAAATTCACGCTTCATGCGGTCAACGATGATCTCCAGATGCAACTCGCCCATCCCGGAGATGATGGTCTGTCCGGACTCTTCGTCCGTGTGCAGGCGAAACGACGGATCCTCCGCAGCCAGGCGCTGTAGGGCGATCCCCATTTTCTCCTGATCGGCCTTGGTTTTCGGCTCAATCGCCAGCGAAATAACCGGATCCGGGAACTCCATCCGTTCAAGGGTGATCACCGCATTCGGATCGGTCAGCGTGTCACCGGTGGTAACGTCTTTCAGCCCGACACAGGCTGCGATATCCCCTGCGCGCAGCTCGTCCACCTCATGGCGATCGTTGGCATGCATCAGCACGATGCGCCCGATACGTTCTTTCTTGCCCTTCACCGGGTTGTACACCGCGTCGCCTTTGCGCAGTATGCCGGAATAGACGCGGATAAAGGTCAGCTGGCCAACGTACGGATCGCTCATCAGCTTGAAGGCCAGCGCCGAGAACGGTTCATCATCGCTTGGGTGGCGCTCGGCGTGCTGTCCGTCTTCGTCTACCCCATCAATAGCAGGCACGTCCAGTGGAGACGGCATCAATTCAATCACCGCGTCGAGCATGCGCTGCACACCCTTGTTCTTGAAAGCGCTGCCGCACAGCATGGGCTGTATTTCACCGGAGATGGTCCGGACGCGCAGCCCCTGGATGATTTCCGCTTCATCCAGTTCGCCCGTCTCAAGGTACTTATCCATAAGCTCATCGCTGGCTTCTGCCGCAGCCGAAACCATTTTTTCTCGCCACGCCTGGGCGGTGCTCAGCAGATCGTCAGGCACTGGCGCATAGCTAAACGCCATGCCCTGCGTCGCATCATCCCACAGAATGGTGCGCATCTTGATGAGATCCACCACGCCGGTGAAGTGTTCTTCTGCCCCCACGGGGATCACAATCGGGACCGGATTGGCTTTCAGCCGCTCCTGCATCATCTGCACCACGCGGAAGAAATCCGCACCCGGGCGGTCCATTTTATTGACGAACGCCAGACGCGGAACGTGATATTTATTCGCCTGACGCCAGACAGTCTCCGACTGCGGCTGCACGCCGCCGACGGAGTCATAGACCATTACCGCGCCGTCGAGCACACGCATGGAACGTTCCACCTCAATGGTGAAATCCACGTGCCCGGGGGTGTCGATAATATTGATGCGGTGCGGTTCAAAGCCTCTGTCCATACCGGGCCAGAAACAGCTCACCGCCGCCGACGTAATGGTGATCCCGCGCTCCTGCTCCTGCGTCATCCAGTCGGTGGTTGCCGCGCCATCGTGTACTTCACCCAGCTTGTGGCTCATCCCGGTGTAAAACAGGATGCGCTCAGTGGTGGTTGTTTTGCCGGCATCGATATGCGCGGAGATACCGATGTTGCGATAACGTTCGAGTGGAATGGGTCGGGGCATGTTATTTCCTTAAGTCTTCATGACTGGTTTGTGACGACCGGGATGGTCGCGTGTTCGTTCGTTTGTTATAATAGTCCTATTGTACGAGTATTATCGAACTATTTTTTAACGGTTGACCTATTGTTGATATAGCTCAATCTCACGCGAGACGCAGGAAAACGATGATCCCAAACCACCCGGAACCTGAACAAATAGTGTTGGAAAATGTGCTGTTCGCCCTCGGCAACCCGCTGCGATTAGCGATTATCCGCAGGCTGGCCGACGGCAGCGAACTGAGCTGTAACGCGCTGCGCCCGGAAGAGGTGGTGAAATCTACTATGACTCACCACTGGCGCGTGCTGCGCGACAGCGGCGTGATCTGGCAGCGCCCGCAGGGGCGCGAGAATATGATCTCACTGAGAAGAGAGGATCTGGACGCCCGCTTTCCTGGGCTGCTGGCGATCCTGCTCCAGGCTAAGTAGCGGCAGCGTCCTCAAGACGATAAACCGGAATGCGTCGTATTGTTCCGGTAAGGGTGTCGAACACCTCCGTATCGGACGTCACTATTCTCATCCCGGTCTTCCTTAACCGCTGCACCTCGGCGGCTATGCGCTGGAGGCCAAACCAGAAAAGCCCGTCAAGCGCGGTGACCGCAAGCCCCTGTTCCAGCGCCAGCTGGAGGCGCTCGCGGGGGGCTTTCACCTGCTGAGCGATTTGCCGGTAAGGCACTTCCGATCCGCCGGACGCATCGATTCGCTGAATACGGGTCTTCAGGTGGTAGGTAAATTCATCGGGAATGCCGTTCAAATCCCGTTTAAGGCTGTAGACGCAGCCAAACCGCTTGCCGTTGAACAGGACATTTTTTTGACTGAGCTGAAACTCATTTCTGATGCTATCAATCAGCTGCGGTGCACGGGTAAGAAGTAACCGGAAGGGAAGCTCAAAGCTGGTCACATAATCCACATTCAGCAGCGCGAGACGCAACCGCTCTTCTGCCCCGGATTTCTGGTCATGACATTCGCGCATCACCTCGGCCCACTGGCGCGTCAGACGTTCCGGCTCGCCGGCTTCGGTGAGGAGGTATTTTTCTAGATGATAATCGACTCTTCCGGTCATGTGGGGCATCCCGTCAATATGGATGCGGTAATTCTATCCAGCGCGGCAGGATTTATAAAGGGCGGAGCGCACCGGCATCCGCCCTGCCGGGCTACTGCTGGATACTCGACCGGTCCGAAATATCGCTGGCAGATAAGGTTCTTGCAGAAGATGGGATCTGTTTTTTGCGTTTATACCGGTCCGGCTGGCCTTCAGGGCGGGTTTTGAACCGGCGATGCAGCCACATATATTGCTCAGGCGCCATCATCACGGCGCGCTCAATCGCTCTGTTCATTTGCGTGGCCACCGACGCTTTGTCGCCTCCCTGCAAGGTATCGCTGATATCCTCCAGAATAATCAGCTCATACCCTGTGCCGTCTGCTTTTCGGCGCGGTACAAACGGGATCACGGCCGGTCTGGCACTTTTCACCAGCATGTAGCTCCCGGCAGTTGTCGCGGCGTCCGGGACGGCAAAAAACGGCACAAACACGCTATTCGTTTTGCCATAGTCGTGGTCCGGGGCATACCACAGGATCTCGTTTTGCTTCAGCGCGCGGATCATGCCCTTCAGGTCATAGCGGTCAAGCATGGTTTTATTGGAACGTAGACGACCGCGCGTTTGCAGCCAGTCGAGCAACGCATTATTGTTGGGACGATACACACCAATACCCGCGTTGAGCATGCCAAAGATGCGTGCGCCTAATTCCAGCGTGAGAAAATGCATGCCAATGAGCACCACTCCCCTTCCTTGCGCCCGCGCCTGTTCCATATGTTCGTAGCCGGTTACGCTGAAGTGTTTCCGTACGCGCCAGTCTGGCCAGAACCACGCTATCCCCGTTTCGATGACGCCCATTCCAACCGATTCAAAATTACGCTCAAGTAAACGCTCGCACTCGTCCTCTTTCATATCAGGAAAGCAAAGCTCAAGATTTCGTCTGGCGATCTCCACGCGGCGTGGAAGCAGGCGCATAGCCAGACGCCCAAGCCCGTGACCTATTTTCAACAGCAGCGGGTACGGAAGCTGAACCGTGCACCAGAGCGCGGCAATGCCTGCCCAGCTGAGCCAGTAACGAGGATGAATAAAGGCGAGTGAAAACTGAGGTAATTTTGTCATGGAAAAATTATCCTTTTACTAATTTGTACTTAATCTGGTGCAGTTGCAGTGCTTACCTGCTGATTCAACGAATATTGTTCGGAAGGATGAATTGTAGCGGAATCGTTATGGTTTTTATTATCGATTTTTGCGAAAGGGAATAAAAGCGAGGAGCGCCGGGTGATATTGCACCACCCGGCAGGCAAGTTACATCGAATAACCGGGCTTCTTAATCAGTTCATCCAGTTTCGGGCCGATCTCGGTATCCCAGACCTGCGCCTTCCAGTCAGCTTCCTGAACCTCCTGAAGCGCCACGGAGATTGAGCGATCTTTGCTGTTCAGATGACGGGCGATCGCTTCGGCGATATCCGCCGCCAGGGCCGTTTTTTGTTCGTCAGTCAGATCGCGTGGAAAACATTTGATATCAACGTGTGGCATGGGCAGGGCTCCTTTTATAGGTGAGCGTTCCACGTTATCAGATTATATCGTTAGCTTTTAGCACCTTGTGCAGTTCCGGCAGCGCGCAGACGGCATCCGCGACGGCGGTAATATTAGGCGTGTTAGTGGCAAACCACTCATGACGTGGCCCCCAGGTACGCGCAACGGCAATATAGACGTCAAGCAGCGTCAGCTGTTTGCCAAACGCAAACGGCGAGGCGCTGAGCTGGCTGTCGAACCACAGATAGAGCGATTTTCGGTACTCAATGCAATTTTTCTTCAGCTGTTCCGGGGCATCAGGCACCCAGCGTTCCGGGTAATCTGCATACGTAAAGGTGGGATAGACGTTCGCCACAAACCAGATGAGCAGGCGCTGAAACTGCTGGCGCTCGGCCTGCCCTACGGGCGGCGCGAGGTCGGGACGTCTGTCGAGCACCATCAGGGCGATCGCTGCGGTTTCCGTCACGATCGCCCCATTTTCCAGCTCCAGCGTCGGCACCTGGCACAGCGGGTTCAGTTTCAACAGCAATTCGCGCTGCGGGCCGGGCTGGTCAAACCCGTCCACGTTGACGAACTGATACGGGATGTCTGCCAGAGTCAGCATCACTTCACTGATTGCCGATCCCCAGCCGGGTACGCCATAGAGTTTGATCATGTTGCCCCCTCAGGGATGAAAACCCTAAGTGTAGAGCACCATTAGTAGGTTATCCCGGGCGGATTAACATCTGAAGACGTCACCGCTTCGCCCGCCTCCCCCCAGCGCGCCAGCACCTTTTGATACTCCCCGCGCTTAATCGCACCGTCCAGCGCAGCCTGCAACGCATACACCAGCCCATTACCTTTTTTGGTTGTGGTGGCGACATAGGCTTTCTTCGGCCCTAATCCCACGACGCGGGTTCTGCCGGTTAACGCGGCTTTGTAGGCCGAAACGGACTGCGGTCCAAAGAAAACATCCGCCCTGCCGGACTGAATATAAAGATTGCCTGAGGCGTCGTCGGTCAGATAAACCGGCAACGCAGGCTCGCGCCCGGCCTTTTTATTCTCTTCGTTCCAGCCCAGCAGAATACGTTCCTGATTGGTGCCTGACCCGACAATCACCTTTTTACCGGCCAGATCTTTCGCACGGGTGATCGACTGTACGTTGCTGGTGGATTTCACCGAGAAGGCGAGGGAATCGACGCGATAGGTCGCAAAATCGAACTTCGCCTTACGTTGCTCGGTGACGGCGATATTCACCAACGCCACGTCATAACGCCCGGAAGTGATCCCCAGCGGCCAGTCTTCCCACGCCGTTGGCACCAGCTTCAGCTTCAGCCCCAGACTGCCCGCCAGCAACCGGGCGATATCCGGGTCGCTGCCAATACGGGTGCGGTTATCACTGGCCAGCAGCGCCAGCGGCGGAGAATTCAGGGCTGAAATCGCCACCGTGAGGGTACCCGGCTCAACAAATTTATAGTTCGCCGGGATTTTCGCCACTGCCTGTTGATCAACCGTCACCGGCAGCGGCTGTTCGTTGGCCTTTAAATCAATGCTGGCGTGGCTCGCCGTCGTGAAGACCAGCCCCGCCAGGAGTCCATATTTCATCTGCGCTCCTTACAGCACTTTTGAGAGGAACTGGCGCGTTCGCGGATGCGACGGTCGGTTTAACACGTCGTCGCTGCTGCCCTGCTCCACAATTTTACCGTCGACCATAAATACCACCTGGTCCGCCACTTCCCGGGCAAAGCCGATCTCATGGGTGACCACCACCAGCGTCGTGCCGGAACGGGCGAGCTTTTTAATCACGTCCAGCACTTCGCCAACCAGTTCCGGATCCAGCGCCGAGGTGGGTTCATCAAACAGCATCACGCGCGGGCGCAGCGCCAGCGCGCGGGCAATGGCGATACGCTGCTGTTGGCCGCCGGAGAGGTGACGCGACCAGGCATCGGCTTTATCGCGCAGACCTACCACATCCAGAAGGCTGTAGGCGTTTTCAACAGCCTCTTTTTTACTGAACTTTTTATGCGCGATGGGTGCTTCAATCAGGTTTTCCAGCACCGTGAGATGCGGAAAAAGATTGAAGTTCTGAAACACGTACCCAACGTTGACGCGCTGTTTGAGGATCTCTTTCTCTTTGAGCTCGTAGAGTTTGTCACCCTGACGGCGATAGCCGATGTAATCCCCGTCAATCTGAATAAAGCCTTCGTCTACGCGCTCAAGATGGTTAATGGTGCGCAGCAGCGTCGATTTTCCCGATCCAGAGGGGCCGAGGATCACCGTCACGGAGCCCGGCGGGATCTCAAGCGTGACGTTATCGAGCGCTTTATGTCGGCCAAAAAACTTACTGACGCCGGTAATGGAAATATGTCCTTCAGGAGAGGCTTGCATGAACAGGCTCCTGTGCTGGCGAAGTGGTGACGGAACGCGCGCGACTGGCCGCCCGGTTGTGGTTAACGGCGGAGCGGCGCTCGCTGCGGGCGAGTCCACGCTCAATAACATGCTGGATGGCAGACAGTACGGTGGTGATCACCAGATACCAGACGGCCCCCACCATCAACAGCGGGATCACCTCCTGGGTGCGGTTGTAGATCATCTGGATCGTGTAGAACAGTTCCGGCATCGCCAGCACGTAAACCATCGCCGTCCCTTTGGCGAGGCTGATGATTTCGTTAAACCCGGACGGCAGGATGGTGCGCAGCGCCTGCGGGAGAATTATGCGCACCGTGCGACGCCATGCCGGCAGACCTAGCGCAGCGGCCGCCTCATACTGACCGTGGTCGACCCCAAGGAAGCCCCCGCGAATGATCTCCGCAGTATAGGCGCTCTGCACCAGCGTCAGCCCCACGATGGCGGTAGAAAACTGCCCGAGAACATTGATGGTTTCAAAGCTGCCCCAGGTAATGCCGGTAAAAGGCACGCCGAGAGAGAGCGTGTCGTAGAGATAGGAGAAGTTATAGAGGATAATCAGCACCACGATCAGCGGCAGGGAACGGAACAGCCAGATGTACCCCCACGCCAGGCTGCTCAACAGCCATGATGACGAGAGCCTCGCCAGCGCCAGCATGCCGCCAATAACCACGCTCAGTACGGTGCTTATTAACGTCAGCAGCAGCGTCTGGCCGACGCCTTCGAGGATCACCGGGTCGAAGAACCAGCGGGCAAATACCGCCCATTCCCAGCGCGGATTAAAGGCCACGGACTGGATCACGACCGCCAGTACAAACAGCGCCACCACGGCGCCAGCAGCGCGCAGCGGATAACGTGCCGGGACCACTTTTATGGTTTCAACGTTGCTCATCGTCGCTCCTTATGCGGTTTTGCTGAGCGCTTCGCGGATCAGCGTCTTGGTGAAACGCAGCCGACCGTCGAACGGCGGCTGGCTATACTCTTCCGGATCACGGTTAAGATCGAACTGCGGCTGATACCCCTGACTGAGATAGAGCCGCACCGCCTCCGGCTGGCGAAACCCCGTGGTCAGGTAGATGCGGCTGTAGCCCGCCAGCACCGCCCGGCGCTCCAGCTCCTGTACCACGCGCGCGGCCAGCCCCTGCTGGCGCAGCGTTTTATTCGTCCAGATGCGTTTGATCTCTGCGGTATGTTCGTCGAAGGGCTTGTACGCACCGGTGGCGATGATCTCGCCATCGCGCTCCAGGACGATAAACAGCCCCTGCGGCGCCAGGTACCACTCTGTCAGCTCGACTTCCGCATCCTTTGAAAAGTAGTCGCCGTAACGAGCGGCGTACTCACCGAAAAGCCCCTCGATAATGGGCTGAAGATCGGCATCTTCCGGCGAAACGTCACGAAATTGTTCGCGCATAGCGCCTCCTTAATCGCCCAGACCCGCCGGGTTAACTTCGGAACTGGGGATACGCTCCACGCCTTCCCCCCAGCGGTTCAGCACTTTGTCGTAATCTCCGTTCTTGATCGCGCCGTTCAGCGCGGTTTGAACCGGTTCGACCAGGCCGCTGCCTTTTTTCAGCGTCACCGCGATATGCGCCGCCTTCGGCCAGCCACCGTCGACGCTGCCGACCAGTTTGGTTTTACCGTTAAGCGCCGCTTTCCAGGCACCGATCACGTTCGGGCCAAAGTAGGCGTCCGCGCGTCCGGACTGAAGCGCCAGCGTTTGGGCCGCGTCGTCTTTGGTGTAGATCGGCGTAAAGGGTTTAAGCCCTTTTTTGAGGTTCTCTTCGTTCCATGCCAGAAGGATGGCCTCCTGGTTGGTGCCGGAACCCACGATGATGCGCAGCCCGGCGATATCCTCTGCCTTCACAAGCGAGTTAATCGGACTGGTGGATTTCACGTAGAAGCCAAGTGAATCCTTGCGGTAGGTGGCGAAGTCGAACTTCTCTTTGCGCGCTTTAGTGACTGTGATGTTGCTGATAGCCGCGTCGTATTTCCCGGAGGCAACCCCCAGCGGCCAATCCTCCCAGGAGGTGGGCACCACGTTCAGCTCCAGTCCGAGGCTGTCCGCTACCAGACGCGCGATGTCGACCTCACTTCCCAGCAGAGTTTTGTTGTCGTCGGAAAAGACCGTCAGTGGCGGTTGATTCAGTCCCGCCACCGCCACGGTAAATTTCCCCGGCACGGCAAAACGATAGTCTTTCGGCAGTTGCGCGATCGCATCGCTGTTTTTGGCGGTATTGATCGGCGTTTTATTGGCTTCAATGCTCACGCCGGTGCCGTTAATATTGACGTTCTCTGCCCAGACGGCAGGGGTAAAGGCCAGCGCAAGCGCCAGAATAAGTGATGATTTCTGCATAGCGTTTTTCTCTTTTATTGTTGTGTGAACTGATTTTTGGGCTCGTCTAAGCCCAGACTTTCGCGCAGCGTGGTGCCGGGATAGTCGGTGCGGAACAGGCCGCGCGCCTGTAAAACGGGCACCACCTGGTCAACAAAGCGCGGGAAGGTGTCCGGCGTGCCGCCCTGAATGATGAAGCCATCCGCCGCCTTCTCTTCGAACCAGGCCTGTAAACCATCGGCCACCTGCTCCGGTGTGCCGGAAAAACGCGGGCGCGGCGATGCGGCTTCCAGCGCGACCTGACGCAGAGTTAAGTTGCGCTCACGGGCGTTACGCTTGATTTCATCGGTGGTGCTGCGGAAGCTGTTTTTGCCCAAATCGCCAATATCCGGGAACGGCGCGTCGAGGGGATACTGGCTGAAGTCGTGATGCTCGAAATATCGTCCGAGGTAATTCAGCGCATCATTAATGGAGACCAGTGCCGCCGTAGTTTGATACTGGTTTTCTACGTCATCGGCGTCGTTTCCAACAATCACGCTGACGCCCTGGAATATATGTAAATCCTCTGCGCGGCGGCCGTGACTTTCCAGCTGCTGTTTAACATCGCGGTAAAAAGCCTGGGCTTCTTCCCGCGTGTCATGGTGGGTAAAGATGGCGTCAGCGTGTTTTGCCGCCAGCTTTTTACCGTCGTCGGACGCGCCAGCCTGAAAGACAATCGGACGTCCCTGCGGCGTGCGGCCAATATTCAGCGGGCCGGAAACCTGGAAGAAATCACCGTGGTGATCAAGAGTATGCAGTTTCGACGCATCAAAGAACTTTCCGCTCTCTTTATTGCGGATAAAGGCATCCCCTTCCCAGGAATCCCACAGCCCCTTCACCACGTCGAGATACTCATCGGCAATGCGGTAGCGCAGCGCATGCTCCGGGTGTTTTTCGCGGGAGAAGTTCCTGGCTGACCCTTCCAGCGGTGACGTCACCACGTTCCAGCCCGCGCGTCCGTTGCTCAGGTGATCGAGGCTGGCGAACTGGCGTGCAACGGTGAAAGGCTCGCTGTACGAGGTGGATAACGTGCCGACCAGCCCCAGGCGCGAGGTGATACTCGCCAGCGCGGACAACACCGTCAGCGGCTCAAAGCGGTTTAAAAAATGCGGAATGGATTTCTCGTTAATATAAAGACCGTCGGCCACAAATATAAAGTCGAGCTTGCCCTCTTCTGCTTTTAAAGCCGTTTCTTTAACGAAATCAAAATTAATGCTGGCATCCGCGACCGCCGCCGGATGGCGCCAGGCAGACATATTTCCGGATGCACCATGCAAAATGGTCCCCAGCCGCAATTGACGATGTGCAGACATAATCACCTCAAATTAATTAAACGTGTTGCAGGGCTTTTTCCGCGAGCTGAGCAAAATAGCAGGCAGCGGGTTCGATTAATGCTTCGTCCGGGTTAAATGCCGGGTGATGTAACCCAAACGGACTGTTGCTGCCAATGCTGACAAACGCGCCGGGTATGTTTTGCAGATAGACCGCGAAATCCTCCCCGCCCATGTGCAGTTCCGCATGCCGGGTTTCATATCCCGCTTCGCGCGCGACCGAGGTGGCAAACCCGGCCCAGTGCTCATCGTTCACCAGCGCGGTGGGCCCGGCGTACCAGGTGATGTTGATTTGCGCGCTAAAGGCGCTGGCAAATCCGGCGGCGATTTCACCGACGCGCGCTTTCACGTTCTGCTGCACTTCCGTGCGGTGCGTGCGCAGCGTGCCCTCCAGCTCAACGCTTTCCGGCAGCACGTTCCAGGTATTCCCCCCGGCGATGCGCGTCACGCTCAGAACAACCGAATCCAGCGTGTTGACGTTACGGCTGGCTACGCTTTGCAGCGCGGTTACCAGCTGACTTGCCAGCACGATGGCGTCGTTGCCTTCATGGGGACGTGCGGCATGCGCGCCTTTGCCGGTCACGTGAATAACGAAGCGATCAACGTTGGCATAGAACGGGCCGCCGCGCGTGGCAAACTCGCCGACCGGCAGTGACGGCTCGTTATGCATCCCGAAAATCGCGCGTACGTCGCGTAACGCCCCGGCCCGCACCATGCTTTTCGCTCCGCCGAAATTTTCTTCCGCAGGCTGGAACAGGATCCGCACGCGACCGTTGAGCGAGGCTTCCCGCTCTTTCAGCTTTAGCGCGGCGCCGAGGATCACGCTGGTGTGAATGTCGTGTCCGCAGGCATGCATCACCCCGGCGCGCCGGGAGCTAAACGGCACCCCGCTGCGCTCGTCGATGGGTAACGCGTCGATATCGGCACGCAGCGCAACCAGTGCGTTGCCCGTGCCGATCTCCGCAACCAGCCCGGTCTGGAGATCGTAAGGCAGCGGGGCAATCCCGGCTGCCGTCAGCCACTCGCGCAGGCGCGCCGTTGTTTCGACCTCCTGACCAGAGAGTTCAGGGTTCTGGTGCAGCTCACGGCGCCAGGCAATCAGTTGTTCGCTAAAGCTCATACGGTAACCTCCCTGTTAAGACGCGCCTCGGCCAGCAGTCGCAGGGACTGCACGCGCGTTGCGCCATCAGCGACCGGCGTGTCGATGATAAATTCGTCAATCCCCCACTGCTGATGCAACGCGTTGAGCTGTTCAAGCACCGACGCCGCCGTTCCGGCCAGCAGAGACTGCGCCCGACGCGCGATGCGCACCGGTTCACTCCCCGCCTGCCGCGCAAAGGCGTAGGCCTGTTCTTCGCTGGCGACGGTGACGCGCTGTCCGTTTGCCAGCTCCACGCCCCACACTTCAACCTTCTGCGCCAGCGCATCGGCCTCAGCCTGGGTTGGGGCAACAATGGCCTGCACGGCCACAATCACCTCCCGGACGCTGTGTTGACGCCAGGCTGTGACGACCTCGCGCAGCAGCTCAGGATCACCGTTCAGATGGGCGGCAAAGACAAAATGCCAGTCGAGGGAGGCCGCCAGCAGCGCGCTTTCTGTGCTGGCGCCCAGCAGAAGCCCCCGGGCAGGCACCGGCGGCAGCGGCGTGGCGCGAACGTCCTCCTCCGCTGACTGATTTTCAGGGCGGATCCAGCGATCGAGCTGCGTCAGTTGTTCAGCAAAGCTGCCTTTTTCCTGCGGATTAAGGCCGTGCTGCAAGGCGCGGGTAGAGAGCGGCAGACCGCCGGGCGCTTTGCCAACGCCCAGATCAACCCGGCCCGGCGCAATGGCGGCCAGTACGTTAAAATTTTCGGCGACTTTATAGGGGCTGTAATGTTGCAGCATGACGCCGCCTGAGCCCACGCGAATACGTTTTGTTTGCCCGAGGATCCAGGCAATCAGCAGCTCCGGCGAGGGGCTGGCAAGCTGCGGGGTATTGTGGTGTTCGGCAATCCAGAAGCGGTGATAACCCAGCGTTTCTGCCTGTTGCGCCAGAGCTAAGGTTCGCGCCAGCGCATCGGCGGCTGTTTCGTGTTCTGCGACGGGGCTTTTATCCAGAATGCTGATTCGCCATGACATGTTGCGTTCTCGTTTGACTTAACATGTCGTCATTATTAAAGGCGGATTTCACCTCTGAGAAACAATTAATTTACATTTGGATTGCCGGAAAACGGCAATAGAGCGTCTGTCATCGGCGTGATTTAAGCGAGGCAATGAGTCTTTCTGCATCCTGCCGTCGGGTAATGCGGAGAAAGCGAATGTGTGCGTACTGCGGGTTTTGCATATCCGCCTCATATCGTTTGCGGTTGCTGCGCCAGGTTTTGATCGTCCAGATGATAATAGAGTCCTTGCTAAGGAACGACCGACGAAAGCTTTCGCGGTTCCCCGTGCCGGGCCAGAGCTCCTGTTTGTGCCAGGCGCGTCTGGAGGCCCGCGTCACCGCCTGCCAGAGCGTGCGGATAAACCCACGATCTATCCACACCACCAGATCGACGTCGCGCCACTTAACGTCGCGTGTGCGGTTGTAATTTCCGTCCAGGACCCAGTCAGGCGAGGCGGCGAGCGCTTTTTCCAGGGTTGCAAGAAACTCATCATCCGGTGTTCCCTGCCAGTTCGCTCGCCAGTAAAGCCTGTCCATTTCAATGTAAGGGATAGCCAGCGCCTCCGCGATTCGCCTGCCAAACGTGCTTTTCCCACTTCCGCTGGTGCCTATGATATTGATTTTCACCGTTCCGCCTGCACATGCTGAAGAAAACGGATCGAATCATAACGTTAATAATTTGTTTACGAAACGCCAGACTACTCGTCCGGATACTGCTCGTCGGTGACCTTCTCCAGCCATGCCACCGGGCTCCCGTCGACAGCTTCTGCGATGGCGATATGGGTCATGGCCGTCTGCGCGCTTGCTCCGTGCCAGTGCTTCACGCCGGGTGGGATCCAGGCGATATCACCCTGATTCAGCGGTTCCGCCTCTTTCCCCCACTCCTGTAACCAGCCGCGCCCCTGCGTCACGATCAGCGTTTGTCCAAGAGGATGCGTATGCCAGGCGGTACGTGCGCCGGGTTCAAAGGTGACGGTCGCGCCGCCGACTTTTGCCGGTTCAGTCGCCTGGAAAGGCGCGTCAATGCGCACGCAGCCGGTAAACCAGGCCTCTGGCCCCTGAACGGAAGGTAACGAACCGCTACGGATAATTTTCATGATTAACTCCTCGTTTGCTGTTGCGTTAACAGTAGCGTAAAGCCATGGGGAGCATTAGAGTGCATAATCAGAAAGGAACCATGAATTCATTTCATAAATCGAGTAAACCGCCATGTTAAAAGACAACTTCAACGATCTGCTTTCCTTTATGGTCGTCGCCCGGGAGCGCAGCTTTACCCGCGCCGCGGCGCAGCTTGGGGTATCTCAGTCGGCGCTCAGCCACGCAATGCGCAATCTGGAAACGAGGCTGGAAGTCCGTCTGTTAACCCGCACCACCCGTAGCGTGGCCCCTACCGAGGCCGGCGAGCAACTCCTCATGCGCTTAAGCCCCCATCTGCTGGAGATCGAACAGGAACTCACCGCGCTGCGTGATACCCGCGACAGACCTGCCGGGAATATTCGCCTTACCGCCGGGGAGCACGCCATGTCTGCGGTGCTGTGGCCTGTGCTTAAACCCTTTATGGCGCAGTATCCTGACATCAACGTTGAAGTCACGGTGGACAATGGGCTGACTGATATTGTCGATGGCCGCTTTGACGCGGGGGTGCGTCTGGGTGAGCAGGTGGCGAAAGATATGATTGCCGTTCGTATTGCGCCGGACATGCGCATGGCGGTCGTCGGGTCGGCAGAGTATTTGCAACGTTTCGGCGTACCGGAAACGCCGGAGCAGCTTGATCAGCACCGCTGCATTAATATGCGCCTGCCCACACGCGGCGGATTATATGCCTGGGAATTTGAACGGGACGGACGTGAGCTGCGCGTGCGGGTTGACGGCCAGCTGATCCTCAACAGCCTGCCGCAACGCATCGATGCCGCCGAAAACGGTCTGGGGCTGGCGTACGTCCCGGAAGATGCGGTTCAGGACGCCCTTGCTGAGAGCCGGTTAGTGCGTGTGCTTGAAGCCTGGTGCCCGGCTTTTACGGGATACCATCTGTACTATCCGAGCCGCCGCCAGCACACTACCGCGTTTGCATTACTTATTGCAGCCCTGCGGCATTCATAAGCTCTACCTATAAGTAACTATTAAGCAAACCTGATGATTAAATCAGCATTCGCAGACCTTTTTGCCTAAAAAAACGTCACGATTCAGCGCGTTGTGATCGCCGTCTGCTCTGACCACACGATTTCCTTCGACGAGCATCACTTTCGGCACGGTTATATTTTGCGTCGCTTATCAATTGCGGGTAGGATGCCTCGCCATGTTTTGCCTTATCCATACACAGAATGACTGGAAAGGCGGCATGTGTCTGCGCAGAAGCAATCGTTTGTTTCGGCTTCTGCCAGGCAGGACTATCACGTTAATGGTTCAGACAGGCAAACAGGTAACTCAATGAAAACAAGCAATAAAAGCGCAGCCGATCATCATGCTGCGAAACGTCGCTGGTTGAACTCTCATGAAGAGGGCTATCACAAGGCGATGGGCAACCGTCAGGTGCAGATGATCGCCATCGGCGGCGCTATCGGTACAGGTCTGTTTTTAGGTGCAGGCGCACGTCTGCAAATGGCTGGCCCCGCTCTCGCCCTGGTCTATCTGGTGTGCGGGATCTTCTCTTTCTTCATCCTTCGCGCCCTCGGCGAACTGGTACTCCACCGCCCTTCCAGCGGCAGCTTTGTCTCTTACGCCCGCGAGTTTCTTGGTGAAAAAGCCGCGTATGTCGCGGGCTGGATGTACTTCGTTAACTGGGCGATGACCGGTATCGTCGATATCACCGCCGTTGCGCTGTACATGCACTACTGGGGCGCGTTTGGCGATGTGCCGCAGTGGGTGTTCGCCCTTGGGGCGCTGGCAATTGTCGGGACCATGAACATGATCGGCGTGAAATGGTTCGCCGAGATGGAGTTCTGGTTCGCACTGGTGAAGGTGCTGGCCATTGTGATCTTCCTGGTGGTCGGAACCGTATTCCTCGGTACCGGTAAACCACTGGACGGTAACGCAACCGGCTTCCACCTGATTACCGATAACGGTGGTTTCTTCCCGCACGGCCTGCTGCCAGCGCTGGTTCTGGTGCAGGGGGTGGTGTTCGCCTTTGCCTCCATCGAACTGGTCGGTACGGCGGCAGGCGAATGTAAAGATCCGCAGACGATGGTGCCAAAAGCCATCAACAGCGTGATCTGGCGTATCGGTCTGTTCTATGTGGGTTCCGTGGTGCTGCTGGTGCTGCTGCTGCCGTGGAATGCATACCAGGCGGGGCAAAGCCCGTTTGTGACCTTCTTCTCTAAGCTGGGCGTGCCGTACGTGGGCAGCATCATGAACATCGTGGTACTGACCGCCGCGCTCTCCAGCCTGAACTCCGGGCTCTATTCGACCGGCCGTATCCTGCGCTCCATGTCGATGGGGGGCTCTGCGCCGAAGTTTATGTCGAAGATGAGCAGGCAGCAGGTGCCTTACGCGGGTATTCTGGCCACGCTGGTGGTGTATATCTTTGGCGTGTTCCTGAACTATCTGGTGCCGTCCCGCGTATTTGAGATCGTTCTGAACGTGGCTGCACTGGGGATTATTGCCTCCTGGGCCTTTATCGTGGTGTGTCAGATGCGTCTGCGCAAAGCGATCAAAGAAGGAAAAGCGGCTGACGTCAGCTTCAAGCTGCCGGGCGCACCGGTGACCTCCTGGCTTACCCTGCTGTTCCTGCTGAGCGTGCTGGTGCTGATGGCCTTCGACTACCCGAACGGTACTTACACCATCGCGACGATCCCACTGCTGGCGGTTCTGCTGATTGCTGGCTGGTTCGGCGTGCGTAAGCGCGTTCACGAGATCCACAGCACCGCGCCGCTTCATCACGACGATGAAAAGCACGACGCACCGCTGGTAGAAGAAACCTCGCGTTAATAAAAAAGCCGGGTGGCGGCTTCGCCTTACCCGGCCTACATCTCATGGTTTTGTAGGCCCGGTAAGCGCAGCGCCACCGGGCAATTCCACCATCACAGCGCGATACGAATCACATCGTCAGGCTGGGTCGCTTCCTGCTGACGGGTGGATTTCTGTTTCACCGTTACGTACAGCGTTTCACCGTCCGCAGACAGCGCCAGGCTGTTCGGGTAAACCGGGGTATCGTAGGTCCTGGTCACTTTGTAGGTTTTGGCGTCAATCACGCTCACCTTGCCCGCCTCGCGGTGCGTCACATAGGCTTCGTTACGCGCCGGGTTAAACAGTACGGCCAGCGATGCTGGCGCGGCGATTTTCTGCATCACGCTGCCATCTTTCAGATTCACCACCAGCACTTCTGGCTGTTTTGAATCCGTCACAAACGCACGCTGGCCGGCAGTGTCCAGGCTCAGGTTCAGGTAGAAGTGCTCTTTTCCGTCATCCTGCACTTTTTTACGACTGAGGATTTTGTTGGTTGCCGTATCAATGGTCACCAGCTCGCCGTCCGCATTGGTGGTATACAGGCGTTTTGCCTTCGCATCCAGGGCCAGACCGGTGCTGAACGTGCCGGTGTTGGTGATGGTGTCCTTCAGCTTCAGCGTTGCGCCATCAACAACCCAGATCACGCTCTCCTTGCCGATACCGGTAATGTACACCGTATTGGTCGTGTCATCGGCCACCAGCTGGCGCGGCTGAAGCGGCTTCACCGTGTCGCTACGCTTGCGATCGTCCAGCACCAGGCGCCCTTTCACCTCGCTCGTTTTGGCGTCAATCGCCGTCACGGTGCTGTTGACGGTGTTACCGAACCACAGCGTCTGGGTGGCGTTATCGATCGTGGCGCCAAACGGCTTGAGATCGTTATGAATCGCCTGCGTCACTTCCAGCGTGACCGGATCCAGACGATAGACCACGCCGCCCTTATCGGTTTTGCGGCTTTGTGACGTCGCAACCCACAGCGCGTTTTCCTGCTGGCTGACGGCCATTTCATACGCGCCCTTGCCGACCGCTTTGCGCAGCATCTCTTCAGCGGCATGAACCTGGAACGTACCGGCAAACAGTAAAGAGCCCAACAGCAGAGACCCACGCAGGCGCGGCGAGCACAGATGACGTAAAGACATAACAATTCCTTTTTAAATGAGGAGATTTACCGCTGACATCACTTCCGGTGGGCAAAGTCATCGCTTTGCCGTTATTTTAATGAGAATAGTAATCATTAATGAGTTGAATGTGGAGTATTTCTTTCCTTCAAAGCCTTACATTCACGAAATGTGCGGTTATAGTTTTCATAACATTTACAAAGGATTTAACATATATACACAGGTTCCAGTTGATTTGGTTCGAATTTTTCTTAACCGGTTTACTCCATGAAAATTATTACTGCCCGCAAGGCATCACTACCACTGCTGTTCGTTCCCGTCATTTTTGGCCCGCTGAATGCGATGGCCGCAGATGAACAGACTCTGATCGTCAGCGCCACGCCGCAAACCGTCTCCGAACTGGACACCCCCGCCGCAGTCAGCGTGGTCCGCGGCGAGGATATGCGACATGCCACACCGCGCATCAACCTTTCTGAATCCCTTGGGAGCGTACCCGGCCTGCAAATCCAGAACCGCCAGAACTATGCTCAGGATCTGCAACTTTCCGTTCGCGGATTCGGCGCGCGTTCAACCTTCGGCGTACGCGGGATCCGCATGTACGTGGACGGCATTCCGGCAACCATGCCCGACGGCCAGGGGCAGACGTCAAACATTGACCTCAACAGCATTGAGAGCGTCGACGTGCTGCGCGGCCCCTTCTCTGCCCTGTACGGCAATGCCTCCGGCGGCGTGATCAACATAAACACCCAGACCGGACAACAGCCAGCCACAATTGAAGCCAGCAGCTATTACGGCAGCTACGGCACCTGGCGTTACGGCATGAAGGCCACCGGTGCGGTGGGCGACGGGACTCAGGCGGGGGATGTGGACTATGCGGTATCCACCACCCGTTTCACCACACATGGCTATCGTGACCACAGCGGCGCACGGAAAAACCTCGCCAACGCGAAACTGGGCGTGCGCATTGATGATGTCAGCAAGCTAACGCTGATTTTTAACAGCGTGGACATGAAAGCCAACGATCCGGGCGGACTGAGTTATCAGGAGTGGCAGAACAACCCGCGCCAGTCACCCCGTGGCGATCAGTACAATACGCGTAAAACCATTAAGCAGACCCAGGCCGGGATCCGCTACGACCGCCAGCTGAGCGAACAGGACGACCTCAGCGTGATGATGTATGCCGGTGAGCGTGAAATGACCCAGTACCAGTCCATTCCGGATACCACGCAGACTGAAAATCCTGCGCATTCGGGCGGCGTAATTGATATGCAGCGCCACTACCAGGGTATTGATACCCGCTGGACCCACCGCGGCGAGCTGCTGGTGCCGGTAACGTTTACCACCGGCCTTAACTACGAAAATATGAGTGAAAATCGCCGCGGGTATGAAAACTTCGTGATGAACAACGGCGTGCCGGATTTTGGCGTGAAGGGTAACAAACGCCGTGACGAACGTAACCTGATGTGGAACCTTGATCCCTACCTGCAAACCCAGTGGCAGCTCACGCAAAAGCTGTCCGTTGAGGCGGGCGTGCGTTACAGCTCCGTCTGGTTTGACTCCAACGATCATTACATTACCCCGCAAAACGGCGATGACAGCGGTGACGCCAGCTACCATAAATGGCTCCCGGCTGGTGCGGTGAAATACGCCGTGACCGACGCCTGGAACCTTTATGCCGCGGCGGGACGTGGATTTGAGACCCCGACCATCAACGAACTCTCCTACCGTTCTGATGGCAAAGGCGGCCTCAATATTAATCTGCAACCGTCAACCAACAACACCTATGAGATTGGCAGCAAAACCCGCATCGGCAATGGCATCCTGACGGCGGCGCTGTTCCGCACGGATACCGACAACGAGATCGTGGTGGACGAAAACAAAGATGGTCGCACTACCTACAAAAATGCGGGGAAAACGCGCCGTCAGGGTGTGGAAATTGCGCTCGACCAGCAGTTTGCCGAAAACTGGAAGCTGAAAATGGCGTGGACCTATCTTGATGCGACCTACCGTACCAACGTCTGTAGCAATGCAGACTGTAGCGGCAACCGGATGCCGGGGATTGCCCGTAACATGGGGTATGCGTCGTTTGGCTGGGAGCCTGAGGAAGGCTGGTACGCGGGGGCAGATGCCCGCTACATGAGCGACGTGATGGCAAACGACACCAATACCGCCAAAGCGCCCTCTTATACCGTGGTCGGTCTGAATACCGGGTATAAACTCAATTACGGCAAATGGGGAATGGACATCTTTGGTCGCGTCGATAACCTGTTTGATAAAGAGTACGTCGGTTCAGAGATTGTTAACGCTGGCTACAATCGCTATTACGAACCCGCCCCTGGCCGTAACTATGGCGTGGGCCTGTCGGTCTCTTATCGCTTTGAGTAAAACATTTTCCGGCAGCGCACGTTGCCGGTAAAAAATAACATCATTCCCGGTAGCCTTAAGCGCCGGGAATATACTCAGGGAAGTTTAAAACGAATAAAAAAATAAGTGCGCCAGTGCGATCCTTAACTGTCGTATTGTCGTTGCAGGAGGATATTAGCTTCATCAATGGCTCGGTCGATCGCTTCCCGACTGGCCGTCACGTCCCTTTGCTCAAGCGCAGAAAGCAGATCGGCATAATGGTAAGTCGTTGCAGGGATATCTTTCATCTCTTCGTGCAGGTAGTTGATACACGGACCAATCCGTACCCAGAGCTGCTCAATCAGCGAGTTCAGGGTCGGCATTTCGGCATACTGATAAAGCGTAAACCGGAACACGCGGTTGGCATGGATCGCCTTCTGCACGTCGCCCTGATGCATGGCGGTGCTGAAGTTATCTGACAGCGCGCGTAATGCATCCAGTTTGGTCTCGGTCATATTCTGACACGCCGCCGCAACAGCCATCGGCTCAAGCTGTTTTCGAATGGCGTTAATTTCGTTATAACGCTCCAGCGTAACCTCTGGCACCAAAAACGCCTGAGCAGGCGTGGCCTGTAATGCGCCTGCCGACACCAGGCGCAGCAGGGCTTCGCGCACCGGTGTGATGCTGGTGCCTAATTTATCCGCAATCTCTTTCGTGATGAGTCGAGCCCCAGGTTTTAATGAGCCCGTAATTAACGCTCCCTTTAAACTGTCCTCAACTTGCATCGTCAGACTGATTCTTTGTGCTTTTTCCAGGTTTTCCAAATCAAGCATGTTTAATTCCCGTAGCCAAAACAAAATGCCATTTTCAGCGACTGTTTAAAAAAACATCGCCGGTTTGATATATCCTGTATCGTCATGCCTGGTATGAAGGGCGCGCGTTAAAATAAAAATTGTTCAATTAATATTACGTTTACCACTTCTGGCTCAGCTGGGCCGATGGCGCGCAATGCTCATGGATTAATTAAAGACAATATATCGTATCTTCACAAATAATTATGGCGGACTTTGCCCGCCATAACCGATGCTCTGTTTAGTCCGCCGCCACGCGGATCACGACCTTGCCGAAGTTTTTCCCTTCCAGCAGCCCAATCAGCGCCTCCGGCGCCGCGTCCAGCCCTTCGGTGACCTGCTCGCGATAGTGAATTTTGCCTTCCTTCACCCAGCGTCCCATTTCCTGCTGGAACTCGTCGATACGATGACCATAGTCCTGAGCGATGATAAAGCCCTGCATGCGGATGCGTTTTTTGAGGATGGTCCCCATCAGCAGCGGCAAGCGATCCGGACCATCCGGCAGGTTGGTCGCGTTGTAGCCGCTGACCAGTCCGCAAACAGGTACGCGCGCGGAGGTATTCAGGAGCGGCAGTACGGCGTCAAAGACTTTACCGCCGACGTTTTCATAATACACGTCAATGCCCTGCGGGCAGGCTTTCGCCAGCTGTTCGGAAAAATCATCCGCATGGTGATCCAGACAGGCGTCGAAACCGAGCACGTCGACCGCATGGCGGCATTTCTCCTCCCCGCCGGCCACGCCGATAACCCGGCACCCCTTGATTTTACCGATCTGCCCCACCGTTGCGCCGACCGGCCCCGTGGCTGCCGCCACGACAAGCGTTTCCCCCGCCTGAGGCTGGCCGATATCAAGCAGCCCCATATACGCGGTGAAGCCCGGCATTCCCAGCACGCCGAGTGCCCATGAAGGGTGCGACGGGTTTTCGCCCAGCCTGACCAGCCCTTTCCCGTCGGAAAGTTCATACTCCTGCCAGCCGCTGTAGCCCAGAACCCACTCACCTTCTTTATAATCCGGATGGCGGGAGGTCTCGACGCGGCTTACCGTGCCGCCCACCATCACCGCGCCAATCTCGACAGGAGGTGAATAGGATGGGGCATCGCTCATACGGCCACGCATGTACGGATCAAGCGAGAGCCATACGGTGCGTAATAACACCTGCCCCTCTGCGGGCGTGGGGATCGGCTGCTCTTCCAGGCGGAAATTTTCGGCAACCGGTGCGCCGTGTGGACGGGAAGCCAGTACCCAGCGTCGGTTTTGCGTAGTTGATTGACTCATTCATCGCTCCTTACAGCTGAAAATGTCATTCAAGTCTGGCACGTTATCCTGCGGATCGCCTTTGCATTATGAGCCGGACTGATTAAGCCGCACGACCAGATAAAGGCACGATTCATCCGTTTCGTTAATAAACCGGCAGTCGTTCGGCGGCCCGAGTTCCAGACAATCTCCGGCCTTCATTTCATGGCGGGTGTCCCCCTCCAGAAAGACCAGTTCACCTGCCTGCAACCAAATCAGCTGTCGCGCCAGCGCATAAGAGGAGGCGGGCATCGGCACATCGCTGCCCGCGGGCAGTTCCACCTGGACGAGGTCAATAGGCATATCGCTGCGCGGCGACACATGACGACGTAAATAGTGGGTTTGCGGATCGCGCCAGACGGGCTGGTTCGCCAGACGTAACAGTTTGCCCTCCTGCATTTCCGCGCGCGCAATGAGCGTAGACATGCTAATACCGAAGGCACCGGATAACCGGGCAAGCAGCGTCGCCGTTGGGCTACTGTCCCCCCGTTCAATCTTATGGATCATGGCGCGTGAAATACCTGCCCGTTCGGCCAGTTCGCTTAATGACCAGCCCCGCGACTCGCGTTCAAGGCGTATGCGGGCGCTAATGCGTTGATTCATATTGTCTGTCATTGTGTTCATGACGTCATACTATAGTGTACGGATGGTTTTTCGGGGCAGTTTGGTGACAAAAAAATAGGGATTTTGTCGTAGCGATGCAACACAAGAACTGTGTAATATTGTGAGTGAATCGTACTACTATAGTAAACAACACAGCCAGAGGTTAACCATGATCGTTCGTCATGCCTGCAAAGAAGATTGTGCCGCTATCGGTGAAATTTATAACCATGCGGTGCTGCACACCGCCGCCATCTGGAACGATACAACTGTCGACACCGATAACCGTATTGCATGGTTTGAGGCGCGCACGCTGTTGGGTTATCCGGTGCTGGTCAGTGAAGAAGAAGGTGTTGTGACGGGATACGCCTCATTTGGCGACTGGCGAGCGTTCGACGGTTTTCGCCATACGGTGGAGCACTCGGTTTACGTTCATCCCGATCATCAGGGCAAAGGCATCGGTCGGCTGCTGATGACGGAATTAATCAAGGAAGCCCGCCAGATTGGTAAACATGTGATGGTTGCCGGTATCGAGGCGCAGAACCAGGCGTCGATTCATCTGCACGAAACCCTGGGCTTTGTTACCACCGGTAATATGCCGCAGGTGGGAACCAAATTCGGTCGCTGGCTGGATTTAACCTTTATGCAACTCCAGCTCGATGAGCGCAGCGATCCGGATGCTCTGCCATGAATCAATCGTTGACGTTAGCGTTTCTGGTGGCCGCCGGGATTGGGCTGGTGGTACAAAACACCCTGATGGTGCGCATTACGCAATCCTCTTCCACTATTCTTATCGCCATGCTGCTGAACTCGCTGGTGGGGATTGTGCTGTTTGTCAGCATTTTGCTGGTGAAAAATGGCCTGTCGGGGTTTAGCGAACTGGCGTCGACGGTGCGCTGGTGGACGTTGATCCCCGGCCTGCTGGGGTCATTTTTTGTCTTTGCCAGTATTAGCGGGTATCAAAATGTGGGCGCGGCAACGACCATTGCCGTGCTGGTAGCAAGCCAGCTGATTGGCGGCCTGGTGATGGACATCCTCAAGAGCAACGGTGTCCCCCTGAGGGCGCTGGTTGGCCCGGTCTGCGGCGCAGCGATGCTGGTGGTCGGCGCCTGGCTGGTGGCACGGCGCCAGTTTTAACCCTTACAGGATAGTCCCACCCTGCGTGAGGTGGGCATGGCGCGCCTCCGCCTCTTCTTTATGCTGCTTACCATGATGCGCAATCGCGGTACGCAGGCGCTGCTGCTGGGTATAGCGATCTTCACGGCTGAGCTCTGCATCGTCGCTTAATTCGATCAGCAGTTCGTTCATGTGGGTAATTATGCTCTCTTCGATGGCGGCATCGACGCGGGCGATAACATCGTTTAAATGTGACATTGTCACTCCTTTCCAAATGCCCGGTGGCGCTACGCTTACCGGGCCTACGGGTGGTAACTGTAGGCCGGGTAAGGCATAGCCGCCACCCGGCAAGAATACGATCAGTTCAGCTTCGCTTTCGAGAAGTCACTGCCCATCAGACTCACGCTGTACCCGGACACGTTGCTGCGGGTCGCGTAGAACGTTTTGCCGTTAGCTAACGCAATCCACGGTGCCTGCTGGTAGAAAATCTCCTGTGCCCGGCCATACAGCTTCGCACGTTCGTCCGGGTTGCTGGTCAGTTTGGCCTTTTGCACCAGCTCATCATACCCCTTATCACACCAGCGCGCGGCGTTAGATCCGGTTTTGATGCTGTTACAACCCAGCAGCACATCGGCGAAGTTGTCCGGATCGCCGTTATCAGACATCCAGCCGAACAGCGCGGAATCATGCTCGCCTTTACGCATGCCGGAGAGATATTCCCCCCACTCGTATGAGACGATTTTCGCCTTCACGCCCACTTTCGCCCAGTCAGCCTGGATCATCTCCGCAATGCGTCGCGAGTTCGGGTTGTACGGACGCTGAACCGGCATGGACCAGAGGGTCACTTCCGCGCCCTTATCCAGACCCGCCTGCTTCAGCAGCGCTTTCGCTTTTTCCGGATCGTAGCCGTAATCCTTCAGGTCTTTGTTAAAGCCGAGCATGTTCGGCGGGATCGGCGATTTAGCGACCGTACCAGACCCCATAAAGACCGCGTTCACAATGGCCTTTTTGTCCGTTGCGTAATTCAGAGCCTGGCGCACCAGCACGTTATCAAACGGTTTTTTCTCCGTGTTGAACGCCAGGTACCCCACGTTCAGCGCATCCACCGAGTGCAGGGTCAGGTCTTTGTTTTTCTTGATCGCTTCAAACTGCACCGGCGACGGCGCAGGAATGATCTGACACTCGTTCGTTTGCAGCTTAGCCAGACGCGTCTCAACATTTGGCGTGATGGAGAAGATCAGGTGTTTAGTCGGCACCTCTCCCTCCCAGTAGTTCGGATTGGCGACGTAGCGGATCAGCGAATCCACCTTGTACTGCTGAAGCACATACGGGCCGGTGCCGATTGGCCAGGTATCCACATTTTCAGGCGTACCCTTTTTCAGCATCGCGTCCGCGTACTCGGCTGAGAGGATCGAGGCGAAGTCCATTCCCCAGTCGGCCAGGAACGCCGCGTTGGGTTCACTCAGCGTGAACTGAACGTGATAATCGTCGATCTTTTTCACATCCTGAATGAGCTTGTCGAGGCCCACGTCATTAAAGTATTCGTAATTACCCTGGGAAACATTGTGATAGGGATGCTTAGGGTCTTTCTGACGCATAACGGAGAAAATAACGTCATCAGCGTTAAAATCACGGGTCGGTTTGAAGTATTTATTGCTGTTGAACTTTACCCCTTTACGCAGGGTAAACGTGTATGTTTTGCCGTCTGGCGAAATGGTCCACGACTCGGCCAGAGAAGGCACCGGCGTGTTTTTTACCGGGTCGAAGTTAATCAGACGGTTATACAGCGTTTGCGAGCTGGCGACAAACGAGGGCCCAGAGCTGGCGATCTGCGGGTTAAACGACTCCGGCGACGCCTCGGAGCAGTAGATAATGGTGTCTTTGTTTTCCGCCCATGCGGCGCTTGCAGGTAGCAGCGCGCTCAGCGCGAGGGCCAGCACGGTTTTCCCTGTAGACATGGTTATTACCCTTTCGGTTTTATTATAGTGAACAGTAATAACAGCACAGACGTTTTGGCCTGACAAATAACGAATCACTATCAGGTTATTCTAAAGCCGTACATTTCGCTGGTTTTAGCATCAGCCCGCAGAAACCGATTTGCCTTAAGGTCCATTATTCGTCAAGCACAACCGTCACGATCAATGCCGCAAGAAATCGTCCCTTTTGCCGTCTCCTCAGCCGTTTGCTTGCTTACCTGATTCGCTAAAGTAATGGCGTGAAAAAGTCTACAGGACCAAATCGTGGCAAAAACACTTTTACGCAGCGGTAATCTGGATGATTTTCAGGCCGTTGGCGGCGGCGGACAGGCCGTTTTTGAATCAGCGCTGCAAATCCGCGAAGCGCTTCGGTTGCGCAAACAACAGGCTATCGTTGATTGCCTGGCCATCCCCCAGGTCAACGACGGCGGCGATCGCGTTGACTGGTACTCCCCGGTTGAGGGAACCGTCTCCAGCTGGAAGGCGGCGGATGAAGATGATCGTTATCGTGCCCTGCGCTATCTGGAAAACACGCTCACCAGCGTGGAGTCGCTGAGTAAAAAATGCCTTCAGTCACCGAAAACGGCGCAGCAACTGTTTGGCTCTCTGCTCTCAAAAGCCTTTCAGTTTCCCGGTGAAAACTTTGTTTTCCTGGTGGATGGCAAACCGGTGATCTGCTTCTGGGGTTTCGTCAACCTTAACGAAAACGCGCGCGACGACGTGCTGGACTGCCTGCGCGAATCGTTGGTCCCTGAACCTGAGCCAGTGGTGATTAACGAGCCTGAACCTGAACCGGAGCCAGAACCGGCCCCGGTGGTGACCTTTGAGCAGGCCGACGCGCCGCTTATCACGCCTGTGACTACAGTCCGTATCACCGACGATGAACTGTATACGCCAGAGCCGGTGCGCATGAACGCCGCGCCGCCAGAGCCCGCACCGGCGGCCATACAGAAAAAACGTCGCTCCCCCCTGTGGTTGCTGCCGGTTGCCGCCGTCATTATTGCAGCCATCGCCACCCCGCTGCTCTGGCCAAAACAGGCCCCAATCGCAGCGCCTGTTGCCACACCAGCGCCAGTACCCGTCGCCATTGCTCCGGCCCCCATAAAGTCGGTTGAGCCGCTTGAACTGAAACTCCCGCTGCACCAAGCCGAAGTGGTAGAGCCGAAGGTGAAAACGCCTGCCCCGGCAGCCGAACCGGTGGTCATTACCGCGATACCGAAAGATGCGATGGTGATGGAGGCAAACCAGGTCAAAGCGGGGTTAACGCGCTTCCTGAACGGCACCTGGCGCGCGTTTCTCGATGTGCAGGATCCGCTCACCGGCAAACCGCCGTCGCTGCGCTACCAGATCCAGAACAATAAAGGTTTCGCCCGGGTCGTGCATGGCGACAACATTGTCTGCCGGGTAGACGTCTTTTCCGGATTACACAGCAACGGCGAGCTGTTGATCAAAACGCGCGGAAACGCGCGTTGCACCGACGGTTCACGCTATCCGATGCCGGAAGTGACCTGTAAGGCAGGTGCCAGCGATGTGGCGGAATGCACCGCACGTTACGATGCCAACACCGTCGTTCCTCTGACGTTCAAGAAAGCAGGTGTCTGATCCTATGCTGGTTAATCTTTGCGACTATAAACAGAGCGTGACGCTGATTGCTAACAGCGGCGTGCAGTTTCTCGATTTTGGCCTGACTCCGCAGGACACCGCCAGCAACGGGCGTTTCGTGCGTAAAACGGCAAATGGCCCGCTGCTGCGTCTGGATTTTGACCTGGTTAACGGCCGGTACACGCTCCCTGCCACCGATGGCGGGCAGCCGGAAGTGGTCAAGCCTGAAAGCACCATTCCACTGCATGACTCCCTGACCGTGCTGGACGGCGTCTGGCTGCCGATCCCTTTCCTGCGCTTTAACCCGCCGCGGACGTTTGTTGAAGGCCCGGATAACTGGGCGCGCGTCCAGGTACGAAAGCTTTCCACGCCCGACGTAGCTGGCAATACGCACCGGGTCACCGTCGCGCTCGACAGCCAGATTGCAGAGCATGCGACGTCTGCCCTGTCGCCGGTTGAAAACGATATCCTGAACGGCACACGTTTCGCGCTCGCCTGGCGCGACAGTGAGGTTGAAAGTTTCCTCGACCAGACCTGGATTGACGGCTGGCTCCGTGAAGCCTTCACGCAGTTTGCCGACGGGGTTGAAAAACGCTCCGAGCGCGAGCTGCATCAGGCCATGCGCAGCTTTGAATATCAGGCGCACTGGCTCAACCTGCTCTCCATGCTCGGTGAACAACTCACCGTGCCGGAAGTGAAGTTTGTCACCCATACCCTGAGCACCCCTGCTATTCCTGTCGATTTGATCCTTGACGTAGGCAACACCCACACCTGCGGCGTGATTATTGAAGATCATGGTGATGCCAACGACGGCCTGCGTCAGACGGCTGAACTTCAGGTACGATCGCTGAGTGAGCCGCAGTTCCTGAATGAGCCGCTGTTTACCAGCCGTCTTGAGTTTTCCGAAGCGCGTTTTGGCAAGCAACACTTCTCGGTGGAAAGCGGCCGTGAGGATGCATTCGTCTGGCCGTCGATTGTCCGCGTGGGTGATGAAGCGCGTAAGCTGGCAATGCAGCGTCTGGGCACCGAAGGCAACAGCGGCATTTCCAGCCCGCGTCGCTATCTGTGGGACGAGACGCCGGTGGTGCAGGACTGGCGCTTTAGCCAGATGAACAGCAAAACCCAGCGCGAACCGCTGGCAACTGCGTTTCCGCTGATGAACCTGATGAACGACGACGGGGAACCGCTCTTTACGCTGCCGCAGGATGAGCGCCTGCCGGTGTTCTCTCCGCAGTACAGCCGCAGCACCCTGATGACGCACATGCTCTGCGAGCTGCTGGCTCAGGCGCTTGGCCAGATTAACAGCGTGGCCACCCGCCTGCGGCTCGGCTTCCCGGCCTCTCCCCGCCAGTTGCGGACGCTGATCCTCACCCTGCCGTCGGCGATGCCGAAACAGGAGCGCGAGATTTTCCGTCGCCGCATGTTCGAAGCCATCGCCATCGTCTGGAAAGCGATGGGCTGGCACCCGCAGGATGAAGATTTTGCCAGCCGCAAGCAGCAGGAAAAAAGCGTGGTGCCGGTCCCTGAGATCCAGATGGAGTGGGACGAGGCCAGCTGCGGCCAGCTGGTGTGGCTGTATAACGAAGCCATTTCCCATTTTGGTGGCCAGACCGAGGCCTTTTTCGCCTCCCTCGCCCGTCCGGATCGCGCGCCTGAGCCTGGCGTCCAGCCGGGGCGTGCGCTGCGCGTGGCCTCGATTGATATCGGCGGCGGCACGACGGATATGGCCATCACGCACTATCAGTTAGATGATGGTTCCGGGAATAACGTCAAAATCACCCCGCAGCTGCTGTTCCGCGAAGGGTTTAAGGTAGCCGGTGACGACACGCTGCTGGACGTGATCCAGCGCTACGTTCTGCCCGCCCTGCAAACCCAGCTTCAGAAATCCGGCATAGCCGATGCCTCCCAGCTGATGGCATCCCTGTTCGGTGACTCCGGGCGGATCGATACCCAGGCGGTCCTGCGCCAGCAGACGGCGCTTCAGCTCTTTATGCCGATCGGTCACGCGATCCTGGCGGCGTGGGAATCGAGCGATGTTGACGATCCGCTGGCCGGGCTGCATGCCACCTTTGGCGATCTGCTTGCGCAAAAACCGACGCGCAACGTGATGAATTATCTCCAGCAGGCGATCGACCATGCGTTGCCTGCCGGCTCAGAACACTTTGATCTGTTCAGCGTACCGCTGCACGTCAGCTTCCGGGAGATGCGGGACGCCATGCTGGCGGGTCAGTTCACGCTTGCCGCCCCGCTTCATGCGGTATGTGAGGCGATCTCTCATTACAGCTGCGATATCCTGCTGATCACGGGACGGCCGGGCTGTCTGCCGGGCGTTCAGGCCTTGATTCGCCACCTGCAACCGGTGCCCGTCAACCGCATCGTCTGGCTGGATAAATACCAGGTTCATGAATGGTATCCGTTCAGCCAGCAGGGACGGATCGGCAACCCGAAATCCACCGCTGCGGTGGGAGCGATGCTCTGTAGCCTGGCGCTGGATCTTCGTCTGCCGCGCTTTAACTTTAAAGCAGCGGATATCGGCGCGTATTCTACGGTGCGCTATCTGGGCGTGCTGGATAACACGATCAATACCCTGCGGGACGAGAACGTCTGGTATCACGATATCGACCTCGATAAACCCGGCGCGAAACTGGACGCCCGTCTGCACTTCCCGCTGCGCGGCAACGTTACGCTCGGCTTCCGGCAGTTGGCCAATGCCCGCTGGCCCGCGACGCCGCTCTATACCCTGAGCATCAACTCAGCCGAGCTGGCGAAAGCCATTGCGGGCGACGGCGTACTGAACGTGCGCCTGAAGCTGCGTGGCGGCACTAAGCAGGAAGGCCCGGAATCTTTCGAGCTGAGTGATGCCTGGCTACAGGACGGCACGCCCGTGCCGCCGGATGCCCTGACCTTTAAACTGAATACTCTGGCCGATCGCCGACACAGCGGCAGCCACTACTGGATCGACAGCGGGAGCGTATACCTCAAATGACTGCGACGACTGCCACCACTCAGGCCTTAATCGGGTGGATCAACGAGACGCGACAGCACGCCCCGATGCTTGATAACGAAGCCGACGCCCTGCTTGCCCGCCTTAACGCAGTAAGCGCGCGTGAAGAGGCGCTCGATCGCGCCCTTGTCAGCCAAGGCAGTATCGGCTTATATGGCCACTCGCAGGCCGCGAAAGCGCACCTGCTGGCTGCTCTTTGCGGCAGCGGGGACGAACGGCTGAACGTTACGCCGGGTCAACGCACGTTTGATTACTTCTCGCATATTAACCCCGGGCATGCACCGACCAACATGGCCGTGCGTTTCAGCAGAGCGTCCCGCGAGGTCGCAGACGACGCGTTTCCCCTGCGCCTACGCCTGGTAACGGAGGCCGAGCTGGTGCAGCTGTTTATCGCGCGCACCACGCTGGATCCGCAGATCCGCGCGGTGGATAAATTGGTGATTGAAGCCCGGCTTGAGAAGTGGCGTGCACTGCGTCAACCGCAGAGCGTGCCGGGAATGACGGCGCGGGAAGTCGCGACCATTGCCCGGTTCTGGCAAAGCGTAGTACCCGGCGCTAAGCAGCATATTGATGATGCCCTGTGGCACCAGTTTGCCCTGCTGGTTCCGTCGCTTGATCTCAGCACCCGCGCCAGCGTCTGGTCTCTGCTGTGGGGTGAGCAGCAGGAGTTAACCCAGCAGTGGCTTAAATTCGCCCAGGTGCTGCATCAAACCAGCCATGCCAGCGCGCTTGCGGCGCCGTTGAGTCTGCTGGTGGACAGCTTTGGTCTGCCCTGCGAAGGCTTCCTTACGCACGGGGCGTTTACCGTGCCGGAAGCACAGGAAACACTGCTTCATCCGGTAAAAAACGGCGAGCTGCTTAACGCCATTAGCCTGCCCGTCGATGTACTGGCATCTCTGACCCGCGAAGTGGTGCTGCCCGTTGAGAACTGCGTGCTGGATAACGTTGACGTCATTGATATCCCTGCCATTTCTGAGGAAAACACGCCGCTGATAATGCAGGCAAAATGCCTGTGGTTGCTGGAGCATTATCGTCAGCACATTCAGCCGGATGTCCTGGTTATCTGCAATGCGACGGCGCACCACCAGCAGACCGCGAAAACGGCAAGGCTCCTGCAAAACTGGGTCAAAGAGACGCAGCCGGTTGAAGAATCCGCATTGCCGGGGCTGGTCTGGGCCATTACCCCTCATGATGCGCGGTTTACCACAAAGCAGAATCTGGACGAAGCGGTGCAGCAATTGCTGGGCCAGCCGGGTCTGCGCTGGGGCACGCTCCAGGCGCTCGATACCCACAGCATGCAGCGGGTGATTGAGTGGCTGTCGCAGGCTACCCTGCCGGCACAGCGCCAGAAGCGTCTCCGCGCGCTGAAAAGGCTGTTACAAGAGTCGCTGTCGACGCTGATTCGCCCATATGTCGCGCCTCTCACTCAGGAGCCAGGCGCAGGGCGGGCACAGGCCGAAAAAATGGTCCGAACGCTGCAAGGCAGTGCCGCTCGTCATGGTGAACTGCTTAAGGGACTTCTGCCGCCGTTAAACGCGTTTGAGACGCTGCTGACCGTTCACCAGCCTCGTGAGGAACAGGTCAACGGCCTGTTTAACGATGTTATCGATCTGTTTGCGGAAGAGACGCAGGAAAATCCAGGCGCGTTGCAGACCAAAGACAAGGCGCGGCTGGCCCATAACGTGTGGGTTAACCATCTTCGTCAGTGGAGTCGCAACGACGCGGCGGCTGCCCGTCTGGGCCTGGACGCAGAGGTATTACAGCAGATTGCGGATGTGCTGATCGTTACCAGCTACCGGCTGGATCTGCCGCTGCAACTGCAACGCATTGCAGAAAAAGATAAAAGCAGTGCCGCGCAGCTGCATGCCGCGACAGGCAATTTCATTAGCTGGCTTGGCTATGAAATGACGCCCGTTTCTGAACGGCCTGCAAGCCGGATCCGCAAAGGTCAGCCAATTTTTGTGACGCCAGTTGTGAGCAGCGCTTCTCCCCGTCTTACCCGACTTGGCGAGCAGCCTGTCCATGCGGCGACAGCCTATGTTTATGACTGGCTGGTTGCGCTCTACACCCGCGCGATTGAAAACGTGGATTATCAGTGCCCGTATGACGTTCAGCCTGCTGCGCGGAAAGCCTTGTCTGCCCTGCTGTCTTAATCATTGCAGCCCGCAGCAATGCGGGCTACCCCTTCATGAGCCGTTTATGAAGCCAGATAAAGCCTGAGCCAACGCTGACGGGTTTTCCCAGGACATTGAATGGCCCGCATCAGGGATAATTTTTACAGCAACATTGTTTTGTTGCAGGCGATTAAAATCGTCATCAGGCAGGGATCGCTCACCAAAAACTAACATTACCGGGCAGCTCAATGACAAGAACAGGTGTGCCCAGTCAGGTTTAACGCCCTCGACCAGGCTTGTTGCGCCGCGCCAGACGGCCCAGGGGGCATTGCTTTGAAGGCTTCCAGCCCACGGCGACGTTTCCGCCCGCAGCATGTCATCATAGCCCTGAGCCAGAAAATGTTGTTCCGTTTGGGCCGCAATTGCTCGGCTGAACATCCCGCCACCCGCATGAAAATTGGGTTCAGATACTATCAGGCCCTTAACGCGCGACGTTAACAGTGCTGCCGTTTCGATCGCGATACTCCCTCCCATGCTATGACCATACAGCCATAGACTATCCAGGGCGAGATGGTTTAACAGTTCAACCACCACCTGCGCCTGTTCGCTCGTGCGATAACGGTAGTTGTCAGGTTTGTCACTGTAACCGCTACCGGGAAGATCGATCAGAATGGCTCTGCGCCCCCCGAAACGGGTATCACAGACAAAACGAGGATATTCATACGACGATGCACAGCCCAACCCGTGGATAAACACAACCGGGTCACCGACACCGGGAAGATCTTGCCAGCGCACAGTGCAGCCTGCTTGCTGCGAATAGAAACTGATCATAAGCACTCCATGTATGACGGACTGTATATTTATACAGCCTCAATGTATGGAATGCTATGTCTGGATGCCGATTCTGGAAGCGTGCTTCAGAAAAGAGAGATCAACAGGGCAACAGGAAAGCTCATCGGCCAGGTGGAACCCACCAGGAATGCGCTCAACAGGCGAATACGTTTACGATCTTTAGACAGGAACCAGGTGATTAATGCGCAGATGGAGGCCATGATTGCGTAGAACACCAACATCTTTTGATACAACGTCATTCTGTTTACCTGAGCCGAAAAATAACCGCACGCAATATGCGTCATATGTTGACACAGATCAAGTTTTTTCGTTACATCATAACCACTTAAATACTAAGGATAATAACAACTGAGTACCTTGTGTAACAACGCCGGGTAAAGCAAAACGGTTATTATTGATAAGATGCATATTAAATGCACTTTTTGATAAATCCATCCCCTCAGAAAGCAGTTTAATACCAGCAGGCTTTTAAGGGAGGAAACATGCTACGCATTCCGCAGAGTTGCATTCACACCCGTTCCACGCCTTTCTGGAACAAAGAAACGGCCCCCGCCGGCATTTTTAAACGCCACCTGGATACGGGCACGCGTCCGGGCGTTTACCCTCGCCTGTCGGTGATGCGTGGCGCAGTGCGTTATCTGGGCTATGCTGATGAATTTACCTCTGAGCCTGACAGCGAGCTCGTCATTGAAGCGGGTCGTTTCGGCGTTTTCCCGCCAGAGAGATGGCACCACATTGAGGTGATGACCGACGACACCCTGTTCAATATTGAATTCTTTGTTGAACCTGAGGTGCTTAAGTCCCTTTAAGCGCCCGCCAACATGAAGGAAACTATTATGTTACGTATTCCTGAAAACTTTGTTCATACCCGCTCGACGCCGTTCTGGAATAAAGAGACCGCCCCAAAAGCGCTTTTTACCCATCACAACACCAAAGCCGGCGTGTACGGTCGGTTGTCCGTCATGCAGGGTGCGGTGCGTTACTTTGGCTTTGCCGATGGCGACGCCACCGAGCCCGATCTGGAAGTGGTTATTGAGGCCGGTTCTTTTGGCATCTCCCCACCGCAAAAATGGCACCGCATTGAGCTACTGACCGACGACACCTATTTTAATATCGACTTTTTTGCGGATCCTGCCGTCACGCTCAGCGGTGCGGGCATCGGTAAAGTGGTCAATACGCATAAGGAGTAGATAATGGGTAAGGCTACCTATACCGTGACCGTCACCAACAACAGCAACGGCGTGTCGGTGGATTATGAAACAGAAGCGCCAATGGAGCTGTTGATCCCGGACGTCGCGGCAGATGTCGTGAAGGATCTGGTGAACACCGTTCGCGCCTACGATACGGAAAATGAACACGAGGTCTGTGGCTGGTAAGCTGAATCGCCCGGCACTGCGCCGGGCATGAGGGTTTAGTGTTTGATCATGACATGCCGGACTACCGTGTAATCCTCAAGTCCGTAGACCGACATATCTTTGCCATAACCGGATAACTTCATCCCGCCGTGCGGCATTTCGCTCACCAGCATAAAATGGGTATTGACCCAGGTGCAGCCATACTGCAACCGTGCGCTGAGGCGATGGGCGCGTCCGACGTCTTTTGTCCAGACGGACGAGGCCAGGCCGTATTGCGAATCGTTAGCCCAGTTCAGCACCTGCGCTTCATCCTCAAATTCTGTCACACTGACCACCGGGCCAAACACTTCTCGCTGGACGATCGCATCTTCCTGCTTCGCCCCGGCCAGCAGCGTTGGCTGGAAGTAATATCCTGCCCCCTCACTTTTACTGCCACCGGTGACGACGCGGATATGTCCAAGGGTTTTGGCTTCGTCCACGGCAGCGCAAACGCGGGAAAGATGCGCTGCGGAGCTGAGCGGTCCCAGCTCGGTTGACGCATCGTCCGGCGCGCCCATTTTCAGGCTGGCAACGGCTGCGCCCAGCTTTTCGACCAGCGCGGGGTAAATCCCCTTCTGGGCATAGATACGACAGGCTGCGGTACAATCCTGACCAGCATTGTAGAAACCAAACGTACGCACGCCTTCAACCACGGCATCCAAATCTGCATCGTCAAAGACAATGACCGGGGCTTTTCCGCCCAATTCCATATGGGTACGTTTAACTGAAGATGCGGTATGCCCGATAATATGTTCTCCGGTAGCAATAGAGCCGGTGAGAGAAACCATACGGACTTTTTCGTGGCCGGTCAGCGGATCTCCTACGGTTTTTCCGCGACCAAACAGCACGTTCAGCACGCCTGGCGGGAAGATATCTTTCGCCAGTTCCGCCAGCTTCAGCGCCGTCAACGGGGTAATTTCAGACGGCTTGATGACGACACAGTTTCCCGCCGCCAGCGCGGGCGCCAGCTTCCACGCCGCCATCATCAGAGGGTAGTTCCAGGGCGCAATAGAGGCGACAACGCCAACCGGGTCGCGGCGGATCATTGAGGTATGTCCTTCGAGGTATTCTCCGGCAGCCAGCCCGTTCAGGCAGCGGGCGGCCCCGGCAAAGAAGCGAAACACATCGACCACGGCCGGGATCTCATCTCCCTGAACACAGTGCAGCGGTTTCCCGCAGTTAAGGGACTCCACTTTTGCGAACGCGTCAGCGTTGGCTTCTATCACATCAGCCAGTTTCAACAGACATTCGGCGCGCGTTTTCGGCGTCGTTTGTCCCCACTCTGTGAACGCGCGATCGGCAGCCTGGACGGCAGCGTCCACCTGTGCTGCCGACGCTTCAGCAATCTCCAGCAGCACTTCACCCGTGGCAGGATTATAAACCGCCTGCTTCTCACCTTCGCCGGTCACCAGTTCACCATTAATCAGCAATTGATTTTGCATAGCATCGTCCTGTTGAAATCGACATTGTTTTCGCTGTCAGCACACGTTCTGGCGGGCAGAAACGTGACAACGTCACGTTACCAATCCGCGCTCCCTTACTAAAGGTAGACTGCGCGTTATGTCGCTTCAGGAATTTTCATCAAGGTGTGACTGGGTGCAGCATCATTTCGCGGATTAACCCCGCCAGCTGGATGACCGCCTGCTCTTCCCGCTCGCCCCAGCCCCATGAGGTATTGAAACGGAAAAACGGTGTCCAGATATTGGAGGTGGAAAACATCTTGCCGGGCGCAATGCTGATTTGATGGGTTAACGCCTTCTCACTCAACCGCCCCGCATCCAGCTGTTCAGGCAGTTCCAGCCATAAAAAATAGCCGCTGTCGTTATGATGGATTTTGACGCCGGCAGGCATATGACGCAAAAGCGATTGCCAGGCCTGCTGTTTGCGTTCAGCAAGCGTGCGTCGCAGACGGCGAAGGTGGGCGTCGTAACGTTTGGTCGCCAGGTAATCCACCAGCGCCAGTTGCATGGGAGAGCTGGTGGACAACGTACTCATCAGCTGCAACTGCTGAATACGGCGCGCATGTTTTCCCGCCGCCACCCAGCCAATACGGAAACCGGCCACCAGACACTTGGAGAATGAGGAGCAGTGCAACGTCATATCCTGCTTATCCCAGGCCTTTGCCGGAAGCGGCTTTTCGCGGCCAAAGTAGAGTTCGCTGTAAACATCGTCTTCAATCAGCGTGACGTTATGCCGGGTGAGTAAGGCCACCAGCTGAGCTTTCTTCTCTGCACTCAGCGTGAAGCCGAGCGGGTTCTGACTGTTGGTCATCAGCCAGCAGGCTTTCACCGGATAATCATTTAACGCCTGCTCAAGGGCACTGAGATCGATGCCCTCACGCACGTCAGTGGCAACCGACAGCGCTTTCAGTTTCAGACGTTCAAGCGCCTGGAGTGCGCCATAAAAACAGGGGTTTTCAACGATAACCCAGTCCCCTGGTTCAGTCACAGCCTGCAAACTGAGGTTGAGCGCCTCAAGCGCGCCCGCGGTGATCACAATTTCATCCGGGGAGATATTCATTCCCTGCTGAGCGTAGCGACGGGCAATGGCATGACGTAAGTCGACGTTACCCGGCGGCAGGTTTTCGATCACGCTCATGGCGGTAGCCGTTTTGCTGACGTTAGCCAGCGATCGGTTGAGTTGCTGAAGCGGGAAAAGGCGCGGATCGGGAAATGCCGAGGCAAAAGGGACAACGGAGGGGTCGCGGCTGGCCTGTAGCACGTCGAAAATATAGGTGTTGATGTCGACCACTTCATCGCGCATCACCTGCGCGGGCGGTGCAGGCTGGTGTGTGGTCGGGCGGGCGGCAACGTAATAGCCTGACTGCGGTCTGGCAACAATGCGCCCCTGACTTTCCAGCATCTGATACGCGTGGCCCACGGTCATAAAACTCATGCCGCTGCTTGCCACCTGCTCTCGCAGAGAAGGCAGCTTATCGCCCGGCAACCATACGCCAAGCTCAATCTGCGAGATAATTTGTTGCGCCAGACGCTGGTATTTTTTCATCAGATTCTCCTTATTGCTGACAGTGTATATCAGCAGGAGAAAAAGAGAAGATTTTGCTAACTGTTATAGGAAACGCGGCAGATTACTTGCGGTACTCTGTAATGTGATTCTGAGCAGAACGCGCTGCGGCCAGGTGGTCGAGCGTGATCATCGACGATTTGCAGAAAATGCATTTCGCGCCGAACGGATTTTTGTCAGACACATCAAAAGCTGAGGTGCGGTACTGCGAGCCATGACAGCATGGGCAGCGGAAATGGATATAAGAAGTCATAGGATTCTCCTTTGAACGTAAAAACGTAAATTACTCATGAGCCGATCAGGCAAAAAATGGTTCGATACAAAACTAATCGGAATGTAGATAAAGACCCAAGAGAGGCTGCGGAGAGGCACAACGTGATGAGAACTGCTTTATAAAACTACGTCAGATATTTATTTGGATTCAAAACCAGAAATCCATTAACGCATGTTGCTGGCGACAAAGCAAGCTGATTAATGCGTAAAAATCATAAAAAGAAATTTTTTATTCTTCCTTGTTAACTATATCAGCCAGATAAAGTTAAGCTTTTCCCACAACTGTTATAGATAATTTATCAAATTCTGCTTCTGATATCTCATTTGCCGCCTCTCTATCATAACAGTACACCGTTTAACATTGAGGCAGTGCATGTTTGGTTTAGATGCGTTTCATCTTGCGCGAATACAGTTCGCCTTTACCGTATCCTTTCATATTATTTTTCCGGCGATAACCATTGGCCTGGCGAGCTATCTCGCCGTGCTGGAAGGGCTGTGGCTGAAAACAAAAAATCCCGTCTGGCGCTCGCTGTACCATTTCTGGTCGAAGATCTTCGCCGTCAACTTTGGGATGGGCGTGGTCTCCGGCCTGGTGATGGCTTATCAGTTTGGCACTAACTGGAGTGGGTTTTCGCAGTTCGCGGGCAGTATTACCGGCCCCCTGCTGACCTATGAAGTGCTTACCGCGTTCTTCCTTGAGGCGGGGTTCCTCGGGGTAATGTTGTTTGGCTGGAATAAGGTCGGGCCGGGGCTGCACTTCTTTTCGACCTGCATGGTCGCACTGGGGACCCTCATGTCTACGTTCTGGATCCTCTCGTCAAACAGCTGGATGCAGACACCGCAAGGGTATGAAATCATCAACGGTCAGGTCGTTCCGGTGGACTGGTTTGCCGTGGTGTTTAACCCCTCCTTCCCTTACCGCCTGCTGCACATGTCGATAGCGGCATTTCTCAGCAGCGCGCTGTTTGTCGGTGCTTCCGCGGCCTGGCATTTGCTGCGCGGAAACAATACGCCCGCTATTCGCACCATGTTTTCCATGGCGTTGTGGATGACGTTGATCGTGGCCCCCGTCCAGGCGCTGGTGGGGGATATGCACGGGCTTAACACCTTAAAACACCAGCCAGCGAAAATAGCCGCCATAGAAGGCCACTGGGAGAATCCGCCGGGTGAGCCTACCCCACTGCTGCTATTTGGCTGGCCGGATATGGAGCAGGAACGGACCCGTTTTGGCCTGGAAATTCCCGCTCTCGGCAGCCTGATCCTGACCCACAGTCTCGATAAACAGGTTCCGGCATTGAAGGAGTTCCCAAAAGAAGATCGCCCGAACGCCACCATTGTCTTCTGGTCTTTCCGCATCATGGCCGGCCTGGGAATGTTGATGCTGCTCCTGGGCGTGACGGCAATCTGGCTGCGTTATAAACAGCGCCTTTATACCTCACGTTCCTTCCTGTGGTTTGCCCTGCTGATGGGGCCGTCCGGGCTGATCGCGATCCTCGCCGGATGGGTAACAACGGAGGTCGGCCGCCAGCCCTGGGTCGTCTATGGTCTACAGCGTACAAAGGATGCGGTTTCCGCGCATGGCGATCTGCACATGAGCGTCAGTTTGCTGGCCTTCTTCGTGGTTTATACCGCGGTATTCGGCGTGGGTTACAGCTATATGGTGCGTCTGATTAAAAAAGGGCCGCAGCCCCATGAATCCTTCGCGACTGAATCCGATGGCCGCCCTGCTCGTCCGCTTTCTGCCGTCACCACTGAATTTAAGGAGTAACCGTAATGGGTATCGATCTTTCCATTATCTGGTTCGTGATTATCGTTTTCGCCACGTTGATGTATATCGTGATGGACGGTTTTGATTTGGGGACAGGCATCCTGTTTCCGGCAACGCCGAATGCGGACGACCGCGACGTGATGGTCAATAGCGTGGCTCCCGTCTGGGATGGCAACGAAACCTGGCTGGTGCTTGGCGGTGCGGCCCTGTTTGGCGCCTTTCCTCTCGCCTATGCGGTTATCATCGACGCGCTAACCATTCCACTGACAATAATGCTGATCGGGCTTATATTTCGTGGCGTCGCCTTCGAATTTCGCTTCAAGGCCACTCCGGCGCACCGCCCGTTCTGGGATAAGGCCTTTATTGGTGGATCAATTGTGGCGACCTTTAGCCAGGGCATCACCGTCGGCGCGGTCATCCATGGGTTCAGCGTCACTGGTCGCGCTTACAGCGGTGGTCCGTTTGACTGGTTTACCGCGTTCAATTTTTTCTGCGGTGCGGGTCTTGTAGTGGCTTACGCGCTGTTAGGATCAACGTGGCTGGTAATGAAAAGCGAAAATGCCCTGCAACAGCGGATGCGTCAGGTATCGAAAGTGCTTCTGCTCCTGCTTCTGGTATTCATTGCAGTAATCAGTATCTGGACCCCTCTCGCCCAACCAGCTATTGCTGCGCGCTGGTTTACGCTGCCGAATCTGTTTTATCTGCTGCCCGTTCCTGCGCTGGTTGCGATCCTGAGTCTGTGCCAGTGGCGCTGCCTGAACGATCCTGCGAGCCATACTCTGCCGTTTATTATGACATTAGGGCTGGTTTTTCTTGGCTTTAGCGGGCTTGGGATCAGCATCTGGCCGCATATTATCCCGCCGGACATTACCCTGTGGCAGGCCGCTGCGCCAGTCCAAAGCCAGGGCTTTATGTTAGTGGGTGCACTGTTGATCATTCCCGTGATTCTGGTCTACACCTTCTGGAGTTATTACGTTTTTCGCGGAAAAGTACAGCATGGGGAGGGTTATCACTGATGCAACAACCTGTATGGAAACGTTTGATGTGGCTTGCCATCATCTGGGGCGGCAGCGTTCTGGCGCTGGCCTGCGTAAGTATGCTCTTTAAAATGCTGATGGCCGCAGCCGGATTTAAATCGCACTAACTCACTGACCGGGTGCGCCGCCGCCCGGTCCCTTCCCGCACTTTCAGATAAACCCCATTAACACTCAGGAGGGTATGGTTACACTGAAAAAATATTTACGGTATTGATAGTTTGAGAAAAAAAAATGAAAAAGCTCGCGGCAGTAAGTTTAATCAGCTTCGCACTGGCTGGATGCGTTAATCCTGGTAAAGCCTCCGTTCAGACCGAACAGCTAGAGAATCATCGTTTCGTTCTGGAAAATGTGGATGGAAAAGCGGTTAAAGGCGGGAAAACCCAGCCTGAAATTCGCTTCAGTGCGCAACCCAATATCAGCCTGATTAACAACATTGTCGTCTCAGGCACAATGTGCAACGGCTTCAACGGCCAGGGGAAACTGTCCGAAGGAGAGTTGACGGTCAAAACGCTGGCAATGACGCGGAAACTCTGCACCGAGCCGCAGCTAAATGAACTGGATCAGACCATCGCCGATATGCTACGCACAGGCGCACAGGTAGACCTGACCGAAGACCAGTTAACCCTGGCGACAGCCAATAAAACATTGATGTTTAAGCGAGTTGAATAACTCAGTAGCTTCCGCACGAACCTACGGCAAGCGACTGCTCACTACAGCGTTTGCCATTTGGCAATGCGCACATGCCGATGGCGGAGCCATCGAGCTGACGGGCAACGGAGAGTGAACCGCCGATCATTGCGCAGTTGGCCTGACCTGAACTGGACATAGCCGCCCGCATACCCGGCGTAACGTGTGCCGCTGTCGCCTGCTGTACAGGTTCATTGCTGCATGCCGACAACAGTAACGCGGCACATCCGACCCAAAATGCTGAACGCATACCTTCCTCCCCATAAATAAAGCGAAACCTATGCATAATAGGCATCACGCGCCGCATCGTCGAGAGCGGATGTGCGTATTTATGCGCCCTGGTAACAATTTCTCGCAATTTTTTAACGCGAATAGCCATCGAGTCATTGATACAGCGCATACCAAGGACACAAAAGCGAAAATCGTAAAACCTGAGCTTTGCTAAAATACGCAGATAATATTCAGGGTCTGTCGTCGTTTTACAGGCCCCTCTTTTTGCGCAATGTAAGGGTGTTGTCCTATGCAAACTATTGACGGCAATGGTGCAGTCGCGTCTGTTGCGTTTCGTACCAGCGAAGTGATCGCCATCTACCCCATCACGCCCAGCTCCACCATGGCTGAACAGGCTGACGCCTGGGCTGGTAATGGGATAAAAAACGTCTGGGGCGATGTCCCGCGGGTTGTAGAGATGCAGTCCGAAGCCGGTGCCATTGCCACCGTGCATGGTGCGTTGCAGACCGGTGCCCTGTCGACCTCGTTCACGTCATCTCAGGGGCTGCTGTTGATGATCCCCACGCTTTACAAGCTGGCAGGGCAATTAACGCCGTTTGTGTTGCACGTTGCCGCACGCACCGTAGCCACTCACGCTCTCTCTATTTTTGGCGACCACTCAGACGTGATGGCCGTGCGTCAGACCGGCTGCGCTATGCTCTGCGCCAGCAGCGTGCAGGAAGCGCAGGACTTCGCGCTGATTTCGCATATCGCCACGCTGAAAAGCCGTGTGCCATTTATTCATTTCTTCGATGGTTTCCGTACGTCCCACGAGATCAATAAAATCGTTCCACTGCCGGACGACACCATTCTGAATCTGCTGCCGCAGGCGGACATCGATGCGCATCGCGCTCGCGCCCTCAATCCGGAAAATCCGGTGATCCGGGGTACCTCTGCGAACCCGGATACCTATTTCCAGTCCCGCGAGGCGACAAACCCGTGGTACAACGCGGTCTATGCGCACGTTGAACAGGCGATGGACGATTTTGCCGCTGCGACGGGCCGCGAATATAAGCCGTTTGAATATTACGGTCATCCGCAGGCCGAGCGCGTGATCGTCCTGATGGGCTCCGCCATCGGCACCTGTGAAGAGGTGGTTGATGAGCTATTGACGCGTGGAGAGAAAGTTGGCGTGCTCAAAGTTCGCCTCTACCGTCCCTTCTCAGCAGAACACCTGCTCGCAGCCCTGCCGGACAGCGCGCGTGCCGTGGCGGTACTGGACCGCACCAAAGAGCCTGGCGCACAGGCTGAGCCACTTTATCTGGACGTGATGACCGCTCTGGCTGAGGCGTTTAACCGCGGTGAGCGCGAAACGCTGCCGCGCGTCATTGGCGGGCGTTATGGATTGTCTTCCAAAGAGTTCGGGCCGGAGTGCGTCCTGGCGGTATTTGCTGAACTCCGCGAGGCAAAACCGAAGCCGCGCTTTACGGTCGGCATTTATGATGACGTGACTAACCTTTCTCTGCCCTTACCGGAAAACACCCTGCCCTCCAATGCGAAACTGGAAGCGCTGTTCTACGGTCTGGGCAGCGACGGCAGCGTCTCGGCGACCAAGAACAACATCAAAATTATCGGCAACTCCACGCCGTGGTATGCGCAAGGGTATTTCGTCTACGACTCCAAAAAAGCGGGCGGACTGACCGTTTCCCACCTGCGCGTCAGCGAACACCCGATCCGCTCGGCATACCTGATTTCTCAGGCGGATTTTGTTGGCTGTCACCAGCTCCAGTTCATTGATAAATATCAGATGGCCGAGCGCCTGAAGCCCGGCGGTATTTTCCTGATCAACACCCCTTACAGCGCCGATGAGGTCTGGGCACGCCTGCCCCAGGAAGTCCAGGCAGTGCTTAACCAGAAACAGGCGCGCCTGTATGTCATTAACGCCGCGAAGATCGCCCGCGAATGCGGCCTGGCCGCGCGCATCAATACGGTTATGCAGATGGCGTTCTTCCACCTGACTAATATTCTGCCGGGCGACAGCGCGCTGATGGAACTCCAGGGGGCGATCGCCAAAAGCTACAGCAGCAAAGGTCAGGAACTGGTTGAGCGCAACTGGCAGGCGCTGGCGCTGGCGCGCGAATCGCTGTTCGCGGTGCCGTTGCAGCCGGTCAATGCCAGCAGTCCGAACCGGCCGCCCGTGGTGTCGGACGCCGCCCCGGATTTCGTCAAAACCGTCACGGCGGCGATGCTTGCCGGACTGGGCGACACCCTTCCCGTCTCTGCGCTTCCGCCTGACGGAACCTGGCCGATGGGCACGACCCGCTGGGAAAAACGCAACATTGCCGAAGCGATTCCCATCTGGAAAGAAGAGCTGTGCACCCAGTGCAACCACTGCGTGGCGGCCTGCCCTCACTCGGCCATTCGCGCCAAAGTGGTGTCGCCAGAAGCGTTAGATGGCGCGCCGGAAAGTTTGCACTCGCTGGATGTAAAATCCCGCGATATGCGTGGTCAGAAATATGTCCTACAGGTTGCGCCGGAAGACTGTACCGGCTGTAACCTGTGCGTCGAGGTGTGCCCGGCGAAAGATCGTCAGGACCCGTCAATCAAAGCCATCAATATGATGTCGCGTCTTGAACATGTTGAAGAAGAGAAAGTGAATTATGATTTCTTCCTCGACCTGCCCGAAATCGATCGCAACAAGCTGGAACGCATTGACATTCGTACCTCGCAGCTCATCACCCCGCTCTTCGAGTACTCCGGGGCGTGCTCCGGCTGCGGCGAAACACCGTATATCAAACTGCTCACTCAGCTTTACGGTGACCGAATGCTGATTGCCAACGCGACGGGCTGCTCGTCGATCTACGGGGGTAACCTGCCGTCCACGCCATACACCACCGACGCGAACGGTCGCGGCCCGGCGTGGGCAAACTCGCTTTTCGAGGACAACGCAGAATTTGGTCTGGGATTCCGTCTGACGGTCGATCAGCACCGCGCCCGCGTAATGCGTCTGCTCGCACAGTTTGCCGATAAGATCCCGGCAGAACTGAATGATGCCCTGCATGCGGAGGCCACACCTGACGTTCGTCGCGCGCAGGTTGCTGAACTGCGCAACGCGCTTAAGGGTGTTGAAGGGGCTGAACAACTCCTGACTGATGCTGACGCGCTGGTTGAAAAATCTGTCTGGCTGATCGGCGGCGACGGGTGGGCCTACGATATTGGTTTCGGCGGTCTTGATCATGTCCTGAGCCTGACCGAAAACGTCAATATTCTGGTGCTTGATACTCAGTGCTATTCCAACACCGGCGGACAGGCCTCGAAAGCAACGCCATTGGGGGCGGTCACGAAATTTGGTGAGCACGGCAAGCGCAAGGCGCGTAAAGATTTGGGCGTCAGCATGATGATGTATGGACACGTCTACGTCGCGCAGATTTCGCTGGGGGCGCAGCTCAACCAGACGGTGAAAGCCATTCAGGAAGCGGAAGCGTATCCAGGGCCGTCGCTGATCATCGCCTACAGTCCGTGTGAGGAGCATGGCTACGATCTGGCGCTCAGCCACGACCAGATGCGTCAGCTCACCGCAACCGGCTTCTGGCCACTGTACCGCTTCGACCCGCGCCGTGCCGATGAAGGGAAATTGCCGCTGGCGCTGGATTCGCGTCCGCCGTCAGACGCCCTTGCCGAAACCTTACTTCAGGAGCAGCGTTTCCGCAGGCTGAACGCTCAACAGCCAGAAGTGGCAGAGCAGCTATGGAAGGATGCGGCAGCGGATCTACAGAAGCGTTATGACTTCCTGGCGCAACTGGCGGGGAAAGCCGAAAAATCGACCAGTGAATAACTTTATGCCCGGCTTGTCCGGGCATTTTTTTGCCAAAAAAAGCCCGATGCACGTGCACCGGGCGAATCCAGAAGATCGGTGAAAATTGCCTCAATGTTCTGAACAATATTCACGGGAATTATGGATGAAAAAATCTTAAAGGCATATAACGGCGTGGAGGTTACCTTGTTTTCCACGTAATTAATAATTTTTATTTTGTATTGATTATAATAATTCATTCATGGCATCAATCGTTATTTCTACCGCATCATTTAGTTTAGATTTTACTTAACCCGTAACAATTATATTTTATTCATCCGCCGTCAGAGTGATTTAGCATGGGACAGCTTTCCAGCCCGGAAAGTTCACGAAGTAATAAAAAATAACTGCAAAGGAATAATCAAAATGCAAAGAAAAGTACTGGCACTGATGATCCCCGCTTTGTTAATGGCTGGCGCCGCTCACGCAGCTGAAATTTATAATAAAGACGGCAATAAACTGGATCTGTATGGCAAAGTAGATGGTCTGCATTATTTCTCTGACGACGCGTCTAAAGATGGCGATCAAACCTATATGCGACTGGGCTTCAAAGGTGAAACCCAAATCAACGACATGATGACCGGCTTCGCACAATGGGAATACAACATTCAGGCAAACAACACCGAAGGTTCTGACAATCAGTCCTGGACGCGTCTGGCCTTCGCGGGTGTGAAGGTGGGCGATTACGGCTCCTTCGATTACGGCCGTAACTATGGCGTCCTGTACGACGTTGAAGGCTGGACCGATATGCTGCCAGAATTTGGTGGCGACTCTTATACTTATGCCGATAACTTTATGACCGGTCGTGCAAACGGCGTGGCGACCTACCGTAATACCGATTTCTTTGGTCTGGTGCAGGGTCTGAACTTCGCGGTGCAGTATCAGGGTAATAATGAAGGCAGCAACTGTGACGAGTATGGCTGCTCTCAGGAAGGCACTAATAACCGTTCAGATAACAACATTCGTAATCAAAACGGTGATGGCTTCGGTATCTCCACCACCTATGACTTTGGCATGGGCTTCAGCGCAGGCGCGGCATATACGTCATCTGACCGTACCAACGATCAGGTTAGTGCTGGCACTGGCGCAGCATCTCAGTATGCAGGTGGCGATAAGGCGGATGCATGGACTGCTGGCCTGAAATATGACGCTAACAATATTTACCTGGCGGCAATGTATTCCGAAACCCGCAATATGACCCCTTATGGTTCAACCGATAGCCAAGATGGCGGCGGTATTGCAAACAAAACCCAGAACTTTGAAGTCACCGCACAATATCAGTTCGATTTCGGTCTGCGTCCGGCTATTTCCTATTTACAGTCCAAAGGTAAAGACCTGGGCAATGGCCAGGACGATAAAGATCTGGTGAAATACGCTGACGTCGGTGCTACCTACTATTTCAACAAAAACATGTCCACCTATGTTGATTATAAAATCAACCTGCTGGATGAAGATGATTCGTTCTACAAAAACAATGGCATCGGTACGGATGACATCGTAGCGTTAGGTCTGGTTTACCAGTTCTAATCCCGTTAGCCCGCAGCGATCTGCGGGCTAATTTTATCGCTGTTTCGCCTGTTCTTTGCGGAAAGAGAGATAGCCAAATACTCCGCTGTCGCCATCCATAGGGTGATTAACTCCATCCATTACCGCCACTTCCGGGAAGTCGAATGGCGTGACATTTTCCAGACAGGCGACATTCACACCATATTCATTGGGATTGGAACGTCGTTGATGGAACGTGTAAATACCGCAAATCGAACAGAAGAAATGGCGCGCCGTGCCGGTGTTGAAACGGTACTCTGTGAGCGTGTCCGCGCCCTGCGTCACCTTAATGCCCGTCAAAGGCGCTGAAACCACTACCGCCCCACGCATCCTGCAAAACGAGCAGCTACATCGACGAGCGGTATTCAGGCCGTCCGACAGCTCAACCGTAAATTTCACCGCCCCACAATGACACTGTGCATGACGAATGTCAGCCATCGTTATACTCCTTTTCTCACTAACTCAGCCGCTTTTAAAAAGACCTCATCTTCGACACCATCCCCCTTCTGCCTGCCGAGCCTTACCAGCTCAGCGACAATACTTTCACGGTTGATGATCTTCTGGGATGAAACCAGCCCGATAACGGCGGCACCAATCGCCAGCCCAACTAATCCTGTCTGCTCGTCTTTATTTTTCATAGAAGCGCTCCCTTGTCCCCCTCAAAAGCGTAGCAGGAGAAATGTAAAACGCGCTGGTACGCGGGAATGAGATTCGTGCTTTATCTCAGCTGTTCGCCAGGCAAAACAGTAGGGGTTCTGAGCGGTTATCAGACAACGTTGAAGAGGACAACATGAATAGCGGTGCGCGTAGAGAGGCCGAATGGGTGTTAAAACCGCCTTCGAAAAGGCGGCAGGTCATTACTCTGGATCTTTATCGCCTGATTCAGGCGCTGAGCCAGGATCATCTTTCGGTTTTTTTCCATCCTTTTCCGGGTTATCCGGGCTGGGATTATAATCAGGATGGTCACCATTAACGGGACGGTCAGTCATTTTCACCTCCGTTTTTACTGCGTAAGCTGTAAGTGTAGACAACCCTTCAGTCTTAACCAAACTTCTCCTGTGGAGCTCATTTGTAAATCGTGCTGGCATTCGGCGCTGCAATCCGTACCATACACGACACACTTTCGCATGCTGGTTTTTACCGGTAGCCGCAAACCCGTCTTTTATCGCTAACCAGATGGGGCACGTACATGCGCAGATGGTGTATGAAATCTATGCTACATGGATAGAAGAGATGAACACGAAGCTGACGCTTTGAAATCGTTTTCCTCACCCTGTGCCCCATTTGAGATCTGAGTAACGAATAGATGCAACAAAATCAAGAAATTAACAAGAAAGAACAGTACAACCTGAATAAACTGCAAAAGCGACTGCGCCGTAACGTGGGCGAAGCCATTGCAGACTTCAATATGATTGAAGAAGGCGATCGCATCATGGTCTGCCTGTCGGGCGGTAAAGACAGCTACACCATGCTGGAGATCCTGCGCAATCTACAGCAAAGCGCACCGGTGAACTTTTCCCTGGTCGCGGTTAACCTCGATCAGAAACAGCCCGGCTTCCCGGAACATATCCTGCCGGAGTACCTTGAGAACCTGGGCGTTGAGTACAAAATCGTAGAAGAGAATACCTACGGCATTGTTAAAGAGAAGATCCCAGAGGGCAAAACGACCTGCTCGCTCTGCTCACGTTTGCGTCGCGGCATTCTGTACCGCACCGCAACCGAACTGGGCGCCACCAAGATTGCGCTTGGTCATCACCGGGACGACATTCTGCAAACGCTGTTTCTGAATATGTTCTATGGCGGCAAAATGAAGGGAATGCCACCGAAGCTGATGAGCGACGACGGCAAACACATCGTGATCCGCCCACTCGCCTACTGCCGCGAGAAAGACATTGAGCGTTTCTCCCAGGCCAAAGCCTTCCCTATCATTCCGTGCAATCTGTGCGGCTCACAGCCGAACCTGCAACGTCAGGTCATTGGCGACATGCTGCGTGACTGGGATAAACGCTATCCGGGCCGCATCGAAACCATGTTCAGCGCCATGCAGAACGTGGTGCCTTCGCACCTGGCCGACGTTGAACTGTTCGATTTCAAAGGGATTAACCACGGTTCAGAGGTGGTGAATGGCGGGGATCTGGCGTTTGACCGCGAAGAGATCCCGATGCAGCCTGCTGGCTGGCAGCCAGAGGAAGAGGATGCGCAATTCGATGAACTGCGCCTGAACGTGGTAGAAGTCAAGTAACCTGGGAGCGTCTCAGATATCATTTCTGAGACGCGTTTTAAGCTTATTTCAGCAGTCGAACGCGGCAGGTCTTCCCTTTAATCTTCCCGCCCTGCAACTGTTTCCAGGCCTTATGCGCAACCGACTGGCGAACCGCTACGTAGACATGCGCAGGATGGACCGTGATCTTGCCAATATCTGCCCCGTCGAGACCGATATCCCCAGTTAACGCCCCCAGAACGTCACCGGGACGCATTTTGGCCTTTTTACCGCCGTCGATGCACAGAGTGGCCATTTCCGCCGCCAGCGGAGCGATGCTGATATTACCAGGGGTATTCACCCAGTTGAGTTTCAGTTGCAGCATTTCCGCAAGAATATTGGCGCGCTGCGCCTCTTCAGGTGCGCAGAAGCTGATGGCGAGACCACTGTTACCTGCGCGCGCGGTACGCCCGATGCGGTGGACATGCACTTCCGGATCCCATGCCAGTTCGAAATTCACCACCAGCTCAAGCGATTTAATATCCAGGCCACGGGCCGCCACATCCGTTGCAACCAGCACGCGTGCGCTGCCGTTAGCGAAACGCACCAGCGTCTGATCGCGATCGCGCTGTTCCAGATCGCCATGCAGCGATAATGCGCTCTGTCCTGCATCATTCAGGGCATCGCACACCGCCTGACAATCTTTTTTGGTATTACAGAACACCACGCAGGACGCTGGCTGGTGTTGGCTCAGCAATTTTTGTAGCAGTGGAATTTTGCCGTGCTGCGATGTCTCGAAGAACTGCTGCTCAATCGCCGGTAACGCATCGACAGCATCGATTTCAATGGTCAGCGGGTTCTTCTGCACGCGCCCGCTGATCGCCGCAATCGCCTCGGGCCAGGTGGCAGAAAAAAGCAGCGTCTGACGCGTGGCTGGCGCAAAGCGGATCACTTCGTCAATCGCATCGCTGAAGCCCATATCCAGCATGCGGTCAGCTTCATCCATCACCAGCGTTTGCAGTGCATCGAGTGAAACGGTGCCTTTTTGCAGGTGATCGAGCAGACGGCCCGGCGTTGCCACAATGATATGCGGCGCGTGCTGAAGGGAATCGCGCTGCGCACCGAACGGTTGCCCGCCGCAGAGCGTTAAAATTTTAGTATTAGGCAAAAAACGCGCCAGACGACGCAGCTCACCCGCAACCTGGTCGGCCAGCTCGCGCGTCGGGCAGAGTATCAGGGACTGGGTCTGAAACAGGGTTGCATCAATGTGTTGTAACAGGCCTAGCCCAAATGCAGCCGTTTTTCCACTGCCGGTTTTCGCCTGCACGCGCACATCACGGCCTTCAAGGATAGCCGGCAGCGCGGCGGCCTGGACAGGGGTCATAGTGAGGTAGCCCAACTCATTCAGGTTAGTCAGTTGGGCTTCAGGCAGAACGTTCAGCGTGGAAAAAGCGGTCACAATATACTCTCGTGGTAATGATTGCAGTCAGATGGCGCGTATCCTCGCAGATCTGCGCTAACGATGCGACAATTTAATCGGTTCTTCATCCGGCGGCGGATCCGGCATCGGCTGCGGACGTGGGACAGGATCGGGTATCGGCGTCGGATCGGTAGGCACCGGATCGGACTGCCAGGTGTTCAGGCGTTGCAGGGCAAGTAGCATACTCATCTTTTCCTCCAGATTAGGGTGCTGACCCCTAAAGGGTAGACGCAGATAAACAGGAGGCAAAAAAAAGCCGACTATGAAGTCGGCGTCGTACGAATCAATTGTGCTATGCAGTAATTCAAAAAAAGGAAGTAAGACAATATGGAGCGCAACGCCCATCGCTTGACGTTGCATTCACCTGCGGGAGTAATATTGCACCTAACATGGTCGGAGTTTATTGACTTCGCTCAATTAAAATGTCGTTTTGAAGCCGACTCTGCCTCAGAAAAGCGTAAATTTACAGCCATTTACTACGATGCAACCACCATGCAACACCCCCAATCAAAACCACTAACATGACGCAAAACGTGGTGAAGCCATAGTGATATTCACCGCCGGGGATCCCTCCGAGGTTTACGCCAAACAACCCCGTCAGGAAGGTACTCGGTAAAAAGACCATCGCCATCAGCGACATGGTGTACGTTCTTCTGGCTAACGACTCCTGCATTACCTGGGCTATCTCATCCGCCATGACTGCCGTTCTGGCAATACATGAGTCAATCTCATCCAGACCACGTCCGAGCCGGTCAGCGATATCCTGCATTCTGCGGCGCTGATCGTCGTTCATCCAGCTCATACGTTCGCTGGCCAGCCGCGCATAAACGTCGCGCTGCGGGGTCATATAGCGGCGCATCACGATGAGTTGCTTACGCAGCAACGCCAGAAAACCACGTGGGGGGATTTGCTGATCGAGCAGGTTATCTTCCAGATCGATGATTTTATCGTGAAGTTCTTCTATAAACTCGCTGGCATGATCGGTCAGCGCATCACACACATCCACCAGCCAGCTGCCGCAATCCGTAGGCCCCGTGCCCTCTTTCAGATCGTTAATGACGTCATCCAGCGCCAGCACTTTTCGCTGGCGGGTGGAAACAATCAGCCGTTCATCCATATAAACACGCATGGCCACCAGCTGATCCGGACGCTCATCCGTACTGCCGTTTATACAACGCAGCGTAATTAACGTCCCCTCACCCATCCGGCTGACGCGGGGTCTGAGACTTTCTCCCGCCAGCGCATCCCGAACGTTGTTGGGCAATAGCGGCGTGGACGCGAGCCACTCGGCGCTGTCCGGGTGCGTGTAGTTGAGGTGCAGCCAGCATGGATGTTCGCTGTCGATGTGATCCTGATCTTCAAGCGGCCTTGCGCCGCCACGTCCATCAAACACCCATGCAAAAACTGCGTCAGGTACGTTAACCTCAGACCCTTTGATGCTCTCCACAGCGCCTCCACCGTTTTATCTCTTTCGGTGTCAGTCTAGCTTTCGCCGAGGGTTAAGCAATAATTATGTGAGGCATCGTCCTGAATACGCTCAGGAATTCTCCGCCCATTCGCGGCTTCTTAATGCATTGTCAGCCTGGAACTCATTTTCCAGACGGAAATTGCATGTTCGTGTCTGAAGCTCAATCACCTGATTGCGCAGCACATCTGACGATCCATTGAGTTCTTCAACCATCGACACGTTGCTCTGCGTTACGCGTTCAAGCTCTGACAATGCCTGTGTAATTTGTGAAATACCTTTTTCCTGTTCTGATGTTGAGGCGGAGATTTCATCCATCAGTCTGCTCACATTGCCCGAACCGGTAACAATGTCATGCATGTTTTTTTCGGCTTCAGAGACCACGTTAACACCCTGCGTCACGTTATGGCTGGTGACTTCAATCAATGACTTAATATTTTTTGCCGCTTCGGCGCTACGATGCGCCAGGCTTCTCACTTCACCCGCGACCACAGAAAACCCTTTACCATGGTCGCCCGCTCTTGCCGCTTCAACGGCGGCGTTAAGCGCCAGAATATTGGTCTGAAAAGCGATACCGTCAATCAGCGAGATAATCTCTGTCATTTGCTGGGCGCAGTCGGTAATCGACTGCATATTGTTCGCGACCTGCCCCATTAACTCTCCGCCTTTACGCGCCTGCAACGTCGCGAGATTCGCCTGTTCGCTGGCTAAACGGGTATTGTCGGCATTATTTTTTGTACTTGCAGCCATTTCTTCCATGCTGGCTGCCGTTTGCACCAGCGAAGCTGACTGCTGTTCTGTTTTGACGGAAAGCTGCGCGCTGCGTGAAGAGAGTTGATCTGACAGGGTCATCGCGGTTTGCGAGGAGGCGCGGATCTCACGGACCAGCGTTGCAATGTTGCTGGAGAGACTATTAATCCCCGGGATCAGGCGTCCTGCACAATTGTTGCCAAATTCAGGTATCGACACGCCAAGTTTGCCTGACGTCACTTCTTCAATACTTTTTTTCACCGTATTGATCGGCGTCACAAGATATTTGGTCATGTACGCCCAGAGTAAAAATAAGGCGATGAATTGTACAATTATGACTGCAATAAAAAGCGAAGAATTCCGTGAAAATAGCGCTATAACTCCATCACTTACCAAAAATACACATAAAAGGAAATAGACAATGAACGTTCTGACACTAATATTTCTTAGCATACGTTTTCCTGGGGCATTATATTTTGGTTGGCATTAAGGGTTATAGCATTGCCATACAAATTTGTCCTCACGTTCGTCGCTGGTTTGTTGTTTTGCAGTTTGATTTTCGCAGTTTTACTTAAGGCGGACAAAAAGCATGTTTTACGCTAAATGTCTGACTTGTCGTTTGGTTGCTGATACCCCTTCAAAAATGGCAATTATATATTTAAGGAGGGGTGCTGTAGGGCGCCGTTGTTTAGTGGTGCTTAATAAGTTAACGTAGTTAATACGCTCCCCTCCCGTTAGAGTGGCTTACGTTCAGGCCAGATAGTCGATAGTCTGGAAAAAGCAGTCCTCATTCATGAGAATATTCTCTTTTGCACTTTGATGCCCGCGACGAATATACCAGCCTGTATCAGGCGCCATGCTTAAATGGAATATCCTCGCCCCCGACAGACTATCGGGGACATTAATACTCATCGTCACACACCCCTTCTCCGGCCCCCTGATCACCTGTTCTGGCATAATGGTGACGCTGCGATCCCCATTTTGCAAAATGATCGTCGTAATGGCATAACGACATATACCGCTACTGAGGCTGTAGCCAACCGTACTTAAATCGGTGATATGTTTTTTAGATAAAAATATTTCAATACCAGAACCTTCAAACCATGTGATGATTTGCTGCGCAAGATCCTCCATCCTCTCACAAAACGCCCTGACTTCGGCCTCAGCCGTATTAACATAGATTGGTTTGTCCCCGATATTCTGTTGCACTTTCTTAAAAAAACGCTCTCTTGCTGACATGTCAACTCCGTGTTTTTCGCCAGTCTCATTATTCTTTTTGGTGCTTCAGCAAGGCATAGCTGGCAATCAACTGCTGAAGATGCTGTTCGGCCTGGTTTAGCTGCGCTGCTGACACGGGTTGCCCGGCAGGTAAAATGGAAAGCAGACGAAGCTGCTCCTCAAGCGGAACGGTATGGCTGAAGGACTGCGACATGGCAAACACGGCTGATTTCAGTTCGCTGACCGTCATGTACTTCCCCTTCTGTTCATCCAGCGCGTTTAGCCTGTTCGTCAACTGCTGTAACTGCGTCATTCCCTGATGCCAGCCATTCAGCTCTGACTCTGCAAGTCCGGCAACGCTAATCTGCTTGTGCCACTGTTGCGCCAGGGGTTTGGCCTCTTCAGGCCACAGCGTCAGCGCCTGCTGCACCAGACGGTCGCCGTAGCTTACTGCCCAGTCTGGTTTCAGGTGTAAAAGCTGCGCTAACAGCTGCTGTGTCTTGCTGATCCCCGGTTCAGGTGGCGGTGACGTTTGTTGCAGCGCCTGCAACTGTGCTGTAGAGAGTCCATCAGGTAAAGGAGTCAGGGACGCGGCCAGCTGAGTTTGTACTGAATCTGGCGCATGCATCGTCTGCCATCCCACTGCGACAATGCTGGCTGCCACCAGCATGAACAACATACCCGCAGCAAATGGCTTCCACTGCTTCGCGGGTAAGAGTATTTACGCCAGATACGGTAAAACTGCGTCAGAATGCGATGGCTGAAAATATCCAGAAAACCCTGTAGTGCGTCATGCCCTTCCCGACGCTGAGCGATGTCATCGAGATACGCCATCGGCAGGGGTGAGTCGACACCGTACATTCCCATAAAGGTCGTGCGGATACGTGGTGGCCGGCTGTCATCATCCTCATCATACTCCACGGCTTTCAGCTCACTGGCCGGAAATCCCATGCCCGGATGCGGGGCAAAGCGTACCGGGTCATCGCCCGGGTGACTGGTCGACTCCACCTTCTGGAACTCCTGGTGATGCATTACGGCATCCAGCTGACGACTAATCTGGAAATCCAGCTCAGCGATATGGTGGTCAATCAGCGTTTTGTCGAGCTTCTCCACCGGCTGACCGGATTTGCGGATGCAGTCCATAAACACCTGCATCGCCGCCGTCAGGCGTTCACCCGCCGGAGCGTCAGAAAGCGCGGCGTCATCCAGAAACGCATTGATATCCCCCAGGCTGGAGGCCGGGGTCAGGTTGATTTTTTCAAACAGGGAGGCGTAAACGCCCTCTTTTTCCAGTACGGTGGTCTGCCCCTGCGCGGAGGCGGTTTCAGTATTCACAGACATCAGCATATTCCCGGTTAATCCATTAAATTACACATGCCGCTTATTTCGGGGCCAGTGCACTCATTTCGTCGCGTAATTCCTGAGACAGCGCCGGGTCTTTAAGAATTTTCTCGAGTTCTTTTCTGAAAGTGGCGTTATCAAGGAGATTGGATTTGAGGTCGCGTAATAAATTACGCATGGCCAGCATGGCGCGGAGCTGGGGGATCTGGCGGGCAACCTGTTCAGGTTCGAAATCCTTAATATCGGAGAAATTCAGTTTTATGCTTTCTTCCGAACCATCCCCGGCCATTGTGTTAGGAACCGTCAGATTCACTTCCGGGTTAAATTCCGAAAGTACGCTGTTGAAGTTATTTTTATTGACGTTAATTTTCTCCCTTTCCGATAATGGGCGATTCTCTTTTCCATTACTGAAATCACCGACGGTGAGGAGTTTAAGCGGCAGTTCGATTTTCTTCTGCGCGCCACCTGTATGCAGAGCCAGCTTTAAGTTTATGCGTGCCTTGGGCACCTCATTCTGGAATGAATCGGCCATAGCAGTCCCTTTCTTTAAAAGAAATAAATGTTAAGTGAGTGACGTTTCTTTACAAAACCATATTAGAGCAAAAGCCCATTTAAAATCAACTTATCAGATCAAAGATCTACCATTAGACTTTTCTTAAGAATATTCCACTAAATTATTATACTCATAAATGCCATAGATACATGACACACAGTAAAAATTAACTATTTATTCACATTAATTTGGCAGAAATGACTGCTTTGATTGGAAATATTGAACTTATTGTTCCATGAGGTTGAATAATTGATTTACATCAATGCATTTATTAACGCGTCCCTTAACAGCGCAGAGAAATAAGGTTTTAATTCAATAAATGGCCTGAATATGAAAAATCCTGTATCGGACAAATTTAATCTTAAAAAAAGTAATGACTACACTGCTACTGGAATGGCGAAAAAATGACTACGCGTTTTTCGATAAACGGGAGGAAGAATCTCTCTGAAGATATTCATCATGACAAGAGTGATGGGCTGATATGAAGGGAATATTCGGAAATAACCAGGCTGTAAAACAATCAACCCTGAGAGCGGGCGCTTATGCGGTTAATGGATGTTAACCATAATCACGTAGCGCCCTGAGCTCTTTTTAGTGCTTTTCAATATACATTGTACGGCTGTACGCAACATCCTCTGGGTTATTTATCGGATAACCTTTAACCCATGGCTTGATGAGACGGCCATTGGTGTACTGATAAATAGGGGCAATCGGTGCTTTCTCGGTGAGGATCTTCTCGGCCATGTTGTAGTCGGCATTACGCGCTTTTTCAGTAGTTTCGAGCGTCGCCTGATGAATAATCTTATCGTAAGCAGGATCGTTGAATCGTGAGATATTCCCGCTATGGGAGGATGTCAGCAGCGACAGGAATGTTGACGGCTCATTGTAGTCCCCTACCCACGATGCACGGATGACGTCAAAATTCCCGGTATTGCGGCTGTCGATGTAGGTTTTCCACTCCTGATTCTGCAACTTAACGTCAACACCCAGATTTTTCTTCCACATGGATGCGACGGCAATCGCAATTTTCTGATGGTTTTCAGACGTGTTGTACAGCAGCGTTAATTTTAGCGGCCGCTGAGGGCCATAGCCTGCCGCCTGCAACAACGTTTTCGCCTGCGCATTCAGCTCCTGCTGCGTCATCTGCTCAAATGGCGAGGCTTCCGGCGTAAAACCCGCAGTGACATCGGGAGTAAAATGCCAGGCCGGTTTCTCACCGGTCCCCAGGACTTTCTCCGCCATAATACGTCTGTCGATAGTCATGCTGAGCGCGAGACGTACGCGGGCATCCGCGGTTGGGCCTTTTTGCGTGTTAAACGCGTAGTAATAGGTCCCAAGCTGTGGCGGTGTATATACCTGACCCGGAATATCTTTAAGCAGCTTCTGGTACATGTTTTTCGGAAACGATTCTGTAATATCGATATCGCCCGCCAGATAGCGTTTGGTCGCTGAGGACTCCTGGTTGATTGGCACAAAGGTGACTTTTTTAAGCACCGTCCTGGCGTTATCCCAGTAATGAGAATTTGGCTCAACCACCAGTTTTTCATTCACCACGCGATCTTTCAGCACATACGCACCGTTGCCAATGAGCGCGCCAGGGCGCGTCCATTCCTTACCGCTTTCCACATTGGCCTTTTGAACAGGATAAAACGCGAAGTTAGCCGTCAGATTGCTGAACCAGGGCAGCGGTTTGTCCAGCTGCACGCGCAACGTTTTAGCATCCACCGCCGTCATGCCGAGGGTATCCGGAGCAGCTTTGCCGTCGATAATGGCCTGGGCATTGTTAATGCCCGCCAGCGCCGCAAACCAGGCGAAAGGTGACGTTGTTTTAGGATCAACCAGACGACGCCAGCTATAGACAAAATCTTGTGCCGTCACCGGGGTTCCGTCAGACCACTTAGCGTTATCCCGCAACGTGAACGTCCAGACGCGGTTGTCATTGCTCTGCCAGCGCGTCGCCACGCCGGGAACTAACTCCCCTTTTTCGTTCTGATTTACCAGCCCTTCATAGAGGTCGCGGATCACCTGTATCTCGGGCAACCCCACCGCTTTTGCCGGATCGAGCGAAGCGGGCTCATCTTTAATATGTCGAACCAGCTCCTGCTTTTGCGCCAGAACCGTTCCTTCGGGAACCTCCGCGGCATATGAAAGTGAAGAAAGCCCGCACAGCCACAGCGCAGTACAAAGAAGCGAAACAGGATGCTTCATACGATCCCCTTAATGATGTCAGGTAACAGGCAGATGCGTAATTATTTGTTTCGAAACGGAGAAATGCAAATGCTTCCTCCGGAAAGTTGATGTCAGGCAATTTTCCACACACACGGAAACTATTTGATTAAGCGCGGCTTTTGCACAACACTGCCAGAAGTGACTTTATCATCAGGGTTTACTATGGCAACTACCCGACCAAGAACGGAACGCGGCGCCTTCCCGCCCGGGACTGAACATTATGGACGCTCGTTTTTAGGCGCGCCGCTGATCTGGTTTCCGGCACCCGAGGCCGATCGCAATAGCGGCTTAATCATTGCGGGCACGCATGGCGATGAAAACTCGTCTGTCGTGACGCTCTCGTGCGCGCTACGTACGCTGGCCCCCGATTTACGACGTCATCATGTGATTTTGACCGTCAATCCGGACGGTTGTCAGCTTGGATTACGGGCGAATGCACGCGGCGTTGACCTGAACAGGAACTTCCCGGCGGCAAACTGGCGCGCCGGTGAAACGGTGTATCGCTGGAACAGTTCGGCGCAGGAGCGAGATGTTGTCCTGCTCACGGGAGACAAACCCGGTTCCGAACCGGAGACTCAGGCATTGTGCCAGCTTATTCATAAGATCCACCCGGCCTGGGTTGTCTCTTTCCACGATCCCCTCGCCTGTATTGAAGATCCTCGTAATACGGCGCTCGGGCAGTGGCTGGCGGATGCGTTTGCTCTACCTCTGGTGAGCAGCGTTGGCTATGAAACACCCGGGTCGTTTGGCAGCTGGTGCGCAGACCTCAGCCTTCACTGTATCACCGCAGAGTTTCCGCCCATCTCCTCGGATGAAGCGAGCGAAAAATACCTGCGGGCGATGACAGATCTCCTGCGCTGGCAGCCTCAAAGATGAAGTACGCCGGAGGTAAAATTCAGGGCGGGTGATACGTCAACCGCCAGCCAGGTTGGGCCGTCCAGATCGGCAAAACGCACGCTGTTCACCAGCGGGAGCGCAGCGCCGATCGCTCTGGACGTGCACAACATGCAGCCCAGCATCAGAGCAAAGCCTTGCGCCTGCGCATCTTGTGCCAGTGCCAGGGCCTCGGTTAATCCACCTGTTTTATCCAGCTTAATGTTCACCATCTCGTAGCGTCCCTTGAGAGCTGACAGGCTCTCACGGGTATGACAGCTTTCATCTGCACAGACGGGAAGCGGATGAATAAAATTCGCCAGGGCGGCATCGTCTTCTGCCGGGAGGGGTTGCTCCAGCATGGCAACGCCCAGATCGGCAAGCAGCTGACAACGGGCTGCCAGCCCTTCGCTATGCCATGATTCGTTCGCATCGACGATAAGAGTGGCATCAGGCACCGCCGCACGAATGGCGACCATGCGTTCGCTAATCAGACGATCGTCGAGCTTCACCTTTAATAATGTTGCACCGGTGGCATACAGCGCCTGAGCGCTGGCGGCCATTTGCTCTGGTTCACCGATGACCACCGTTTGCGCGGTGACGATCGATTGCGGCAGCGTAACGTCCAGCAGCGCAGGCAGCGGTTTTTGTTGTTTCGCCGCTTCCAGACTCCAGAGTGCGCAGTCAATCGCGTTGCGTGCCGCGCCGGCCGGCAACCGAAGCTGAAGAGCCTCGCGCGTCAGACCCGCCTGCAACTCGGGCACCACCGTCATAATTTGCGCCATGACTGACGCCAGGCTTTCTCCGTAGCGAGGATAAGGGGTACATTCCCCGACGCCTTTTACGCCGTCCTCTTCACATTCAACCACGACCACACAGGCCTCATTACGGCTGCCACGCGAGATCACAAACGGGGTGTGCAATGGCCAGGCTTCTTCATAGACCTTAACGCTTCTCATCACTGACTCCTTGCAGGCCGGAAAGGCAGAAAATTGGTTTGCCGTGCTAACTGCGGATGACATACACTAGCCACGACGTTAACTATTTGTAAACAGGAAGATATCTATGTCACAACTCGTTCATTTCCAGGGCAACCCGGTTGCTGTTGCAGGTTCCATCCCACAGTCTGGCAGCAAAGCACAGCCTTTTACTCTGGTGGCTAAAGATCTGTCTGACGTCACGCTGAGCCAGTTTGCTGGCAAACGTAAAGTCCTGAACATTTTCCCAAGCATCGATACTGGCGTTTGCGCTGCATCAGTGCGTAAATTCAACCAGCTGGCGACCGAAATGAACAACACCGTAGTGCTGTGCATTTCTGCTGACCTGCCATTTGCCCAGTCCCGCTTCTGCGGCGCTGAAGGCCTGAGCAACGTCATCACCCTTTCCACTCTGCGCAGCCCGGATTTCCTGGAAAAATTCGGTGTTGCCATTTCCGAAGGCGCGCTGAAAGGTCTGGCTGCTCGTGCGGTACTGGTGATCGACGAAAACGACAACGTTGTTTTCAGTGAGCTGGTTAACGAAATCACTACCGAACCGGATTACACCGCTGCACTTGAAGCGCTTAAAGCCTAATCGTAAAAAAGCCTCTGCAAAGAGGCTTTTTTATTTATTCGTCACCCTTCTTCTGATTTAACCCATACTCGCGCAGCTTATTTGCAATCGCGGTATGTGACACCCCAAGACGTTTAGCCAGCTTGCGCGTGCTCGGATAGCTGCGATAAAGCTGCGTTAACACCGAACGCTCGAAACGGCTGGTGATGTCATCCAGCGAGCCTTCCATTGCCTCTTCGCCTACCGAGACCGTCCCGGCATCGTAATCCGGCAACAGAATATCCTGAGGGCGCAGTTCATACCCTTCAAGCTGAGTTAATGCGCGATAGACCGCATTTTTAAGCTGACGAATATTGCCCGGCCAGCCGTAACGCGTCAGCACGGTGCCCAGGTCGGCAGAGAGCTTCGGACGCGGCACGCCCTGCTCGTCGGCAAAACGGGCCACGAACAGTTCTGTCAACGGCATGATGTCCTGCTGGCAATCGCGCAGCGGCGGAATATTGAGCGTCAGAACGTTGAGACGATAGTAGAGATCTTCGCGGAATACCCCTTTCTGCACCAGCTCCACCAGGTTTTTCTGGGTGACGCAGATGACGCGCACATCCACGTGTACTTCATGATCTTCCCCCACACGGCGGAACGTGCCGTCATTGAGAAAACGCAGCAGTTTCGCCTGCATGCGTGGCGACATTTCGCCAATCTCGTCCAGCAACACCGAGCCGCCGTTCGCCTGCTCAAAGAAGCCTTTTTTGCCTTCCGGCGCATGCCCGAACAGCTCACTTTCCACCGCATCTTCAGGAATAGAGGCGCAGTTCAGCGCCAGATACGGTTTTGCCGCACGCGGGCTGGCCATGTGCACAGCATGCGCCAGCAGATCTTTCCCCGTACCGGTATCCCCGGTAATCAGCAGCGGCGCCGTAAGATTTGCCAGCTTGCGCGCCTGGTCGATTACATGACGCATCTTCGGGCTCACCGCAATAATCTGGCTGAATGCGCCGACGTCCTGGCTGGAAAGATTCTGTAACTGGCGTCCCATGCGCACCGTGGAGCGCAGCATGATCACCGCGCCGGTGAGCACCCGCGCGGCATTTTCCCCTTTCAGGTAGACCGGCGTGATCTCCATCAGGAAATTCTGTCCGTTGATAACGACATGCTCGCTATGGGTATTTTGCGGGTTGCTGTCCAGCCAGCGCTGGAAATTAAAACCGGTAATCAGTTGCGTGGCGTGGTGCCCGATAAGTTTTTCCTGAGTCTGCGCAAACAGCTGGCAGCTGGCCTGGTTAACGCGCTCGACTTTATTTTTCAGATCGAGAGAGAGAAACGGCTCCGGCATTGCTTCCAGCAGCGCGCTCAGCGCAAGATGTTCCCGCTCGGACGGCATCCAGGGGATGGTGCGTACATCCGTAACGCCAGCGATACGGCGGATTTCCGCCATCAGGCTACTGAAGGTATTAAATTCAATTTCGGCAAAATTGAGGTAAATTCGCCCGACAGGGTCGATCTCTATGCCACGTAAATCAATGCTACGTAAAACAAGAAGATCGAGTAACTCGCGGGTCAGACCGAGACGGTCCTCACAAAAGACTTCCAGACGCATGGGAAATTCACCGTTTAAGCCAATAACAGTAAAATGATATGTCAGATAACGGTATTCGGGAAGGTGGCTGTCAACAAATATTGACAGCCCGCACGATTAGTAAACAAAACCTCACTGAGCAGGTTTTTTATTGAGCGTCTCTTTAAGCTGGCCAATCAATTCGCGACGGAAATCCCCCAGCCGCGGCTTATCGCCATCGATCCAGGGGAGTGGACGACAAACTTCCATCGCTTTGATGCCCAGGCGTGCCGTCAGCAGACCGGCACCAATCCCCTGCGCCGCCCGGGCAGAGAGACGCGCCGCAAGATCCTGCGACATCCAGTCCATCCCGACCTCCCGTACCAGTTCGCTTGCCCCGGCGAAGGCGATATTCAGCAATACCAGTTTGAACAGGCGCAGCCGGCTGTAATAGCCAAGCTCGATGCCATACAGTCTGGCGATGCGGTTGATCAGGCGCAGGTTGCGCCAGGCGATAAAGGCCATGTCCACCATCGCCAGCGGACTGACGGCGATCATCAGGGTAGATTCCGCCGCCGAGCGGCTGATCTCACGACGAGCCTGCGCATCCAGCACCGGCTGAACAATGTGGGCATAGAGCGTGACCACTTCCTGGTCATTCTGGGTTTCGTGGATCGCCGCATACCAGCGCTGAAGCGCCGGGTGAGAGTGATCAATCCCGGCCTGAGCCGCAAGCTTTTCACAAAAAGCACGCCCTTTTCCTGTGCCGTGACTGTGCAGCAGATCCCGCGCTTCATCGCGTTCGTGGGCACGCTGACGCAAACGCCAGAGGCGACGCCACTCGGTGACGACTGAGCCAACGCCCGCACCAACAATCAACGCCCCGGCGGCGCATCCCCCCAGCGCCACCCAGTCCTGCGTTTGCCAGGCATTGACACCCCACTGCACGCCCTGACCGATTACGCTCACACCAAAAAGGGCTAACCCGGCGGTCACCATCTTGCGCCACAGGCTGCGTTTCGGGCGCAGTGCCGCATCAACCACCGCTTCCGCCTGCCCCTCTTCAGCCAACGGCTCGTCTGCCAGCACGGGAGCAAAGTTGTCGGCCTGCGGCCCGCTGAAGGTTTGCGCCGTTTTAAACGCCTCATGCGGGGACTGCTCAAGCTGGCCGGTAAAATCAATGCGTGGTTTTAACGGTTCCGTCATCGCAATTTATCTCCAATTAAAAACTCCAGCGCGGCATCCAGACGGATATGCGGCAATGGCTGGTCAACGTTCATACTCTGCGGACGGAAGGCTTCGAACTGAAAACCCTGGCTTTGCCAGAAAGCCTGGCCCGGCAGACGCGCCGGGACTTCCCCCGGATAGACCGTGAGCGGCTCACCGTCGCTGAGACGGTTGCCCCGCAGGGCTGGAATTTTCTCGCCATTCAGGTCAATCAACCCACTCTGCGTAGCCTGTACGGACGCCAGCCCCAGACAGTCCATGCTGATCCCTTCGAAGGCCGCATTCTGCCAGGCATCCTGCACCAGCTGTTGCAGCAGGGATACCATGTTGGCGTGCTGATCGACCGTCACATGGTCAGCTTTTGTGGCGGCAAACAGCAGCTTGTCGATGACCGGCGAGAACAAACGGCGAAACAGCGTACGCTGGCCATAATGAAAGCTTTGCATCAGCTGCGTAAGCGCCAGCCGCATATCATTAAACGCCTGCGGCCCGCTGTTAAGCGGTTGCAGGCAGTCCACCAGTACGATCTGGCGGTCAAAGCGTAAAAAGTGATTTTTATAAAAGCCCTTAACCACCTTTTCACAGTAATAATTGTATCGCTCGCGGAGCATACCGGCGTTGGTGGTCTTCTCCGCCTGCGCCAGTTTCGATTCGCCGATGCTGTCAACGTCCGGCCACGGGAAAAACTGTAGCGCGGGAGCACCGGCTAAATCGCCCGGCAGAACAAAACGGCCCGGCTGAATAAAATGCAACCCCTCCTGCTTGCACTGATGCAGGTAATCCGTCCAGGCTTCGGCTATGACGGCCAGACGGTTTTCATCCGCCGGTGCCAGCGGATCCAGTCCTTCGCAAAGCTGGCGCCATTTGGTCGACCACTCTGCCCGCTGCCCCTGCAACAGACCGGTCATCTGTCGGGACCAGCTCAGGTAATCCTGCGCCAGCATCGGTAAATCGAGCAGCCATTCTCCCGGGTAATCCACAATTTCGAGATAGAGCGTGGACGTTTCTTTGAAGTGACGCATCAGGGATTCATTCGAGCGGAAACGAAGCGCAAGACGGATTTCGCTCACGCCACGCGTCGGGGTGGGCCAGGCGGGAGGCTCCCCATATAACTGCGCCAGACCTTCATCATAGGTGAAACGGGGTATGCCAAAATCACGTTGCGGTACGCGTTTCACCCCAAGCAACCGCTCCTCGCGCACTGCGCTAAGCAGTGGCAGGCGCGCCCCTGCATGCAGGTTCAACAGCTGATTGACCATCGCCGTAATGAATGCTGTCTTACCGCTGCGGCTCAGCCCCGTCACGGCAAGACGCAGATGGCGATCAACGCCACGGTTCACCAGAGAATTGAATTCGTTTTTAAGTCGCTTCATCGCCGTCCTTCATTGCCTGGAACCCTGAAAAAAGTCACTTCAGAATACAGTAAATTGGGGCAGATCGTTGATTATCAATTCTTAATTATTGCTATTGCCGTTTTCTCTCCAGTAAGATGGGCGCAATTGCTGTCCGTCTGGAGTGAGTAAGGTGTATGTCACCCACCATCTATGATATTGCCCGCGTTGCTGGCGTTTCGAAATCAACCGTGTCGCGCGTTCTGAATAAACAAACGAATATTTCTCCTGAAGCGCGCGAAAAGGTGTTGAAGGCGATAGAAGAATTAAATTATCAACCGAATAAACTTGCCCGCGCACTCACCTCTTCTGGCTTCGACGCCATTATGGTTATTTCGACCCGTTCAACCAAAACCACCGCAGGCAATCCGTTTTTCTCTGATGTACTACATGCCATTACGGCAAAAGCAGAAGAAGAGGGTTTTGATGTTATTTTACAAACGTCCAAAAGCAGCGAAGATGATCTGCAAAAATGCGTGGGTAAAATAAAGCAGAAGATGATCAAGGGGATCATCATGCTAAGCTCGCCGGCGAACGAGTCTTTTTTCGAGACGCTGGACGAATATGGCGTGCCCGTGGTCGTTATTGGTAAAGTGGAAGGTAATTACCAGAATATCTATTCTGTCGACACGGATAATTTCCGCGACAGCGCCATATTAACCGACTCATTTATCAAACATGGTCGAACTAAAATTGCCTGCCTGCATGCCCCGCTCGATTATCACGTTTCTATCGATCGCCTGGCGGGCTATAAATCGAGCCTTGAGAAGCAGGGTATTGCGATTAACCCGGACTGGGTTATTGATGGCGGGTATACCCATGAAAGCGCGCTTCAGGCGGCCTGTCAGCTACTCTCTTCAGACAACCCGCCCGATGCGGTTTTTGCGACAGACAGTATGAAATTGCTGAGTCTTTATCGTGCCGCGGATGCGCTAAACCTGACGATCCCGGAACAGGTCGCAATGGCAGGATACAGCGACCCAATGCTATCTCTCATTTTAACCCCTGCGCCTGGCGGCTTTGATATCCCCACCAGAAAGCTGGGCGAAGAGAGCTGCGATGTGTTGTTCAGGTGCATAGCGGGTAAACCTGCCCCGCATAAGATATTGGTTGAAACGCATTTTTCAGATGCGGCTTCATTACGTTAAAAACCAGGGGCAAACGCCCCTGGTGAAGTGTTATCAAAACGCGTAATTCACGCCGATACCGGCATAGTGGAAGCGGTCACTTTCCCCTTCGTCATGGTTTTCCCATTCGTAGGCATATTCCAGCGTCATGGATAAACCATTGTTAAAATCATAGGCGTACAGCATACCCAAACGGTTGAAATCATGTCCTTCACGCTCAGGATCGTCTTGCCAGTCCCAGTTTGACCAGCGATCGAGTCCCAGACGGGTATAAGGCGTTAGCGTCGTCTGACCCAATGAAATCGGCAGATAGGCGCGAATTTCCTGAGTGGAGAATTCACCGTTATTTCGTGAGCCGTCCATATTAAAACCGCGCTCTAAATAGTAATTAACTTTTGCCGAGACCGTTTCGTTAATTGTCCAGGTAAAACCGGTTTCGGTCTCGACGCGGCTGTCAGAATAGCCGGTTTTTTCCAGATCGTTGGCAAACTGATACATGGCAAACCAGCCGCCAAAACGCCAGTCGTCGGTTAGTTTAATATCCCAGTCAGGCTGAACTTTATAGCGCTGCATATTAGCACTACCGTCTTTAGCACCATGTTCATCCTTAAAGTGATAGCCATAATTACGGAAGCCACCGGTCAGGCCGAACGTAAAATCATCGGTGCCGATAAAACGATAGCGTAATTCTACTTCAGGACGATCGAAATAGGTGCCGCGCGTCATGCTACTGTAATCGACCGGCCCCTCCTGATACATAGCCAGCGAAATGGTCCAGGCATCCCATGTGGCATTAAACCACACGGAGGGTTCATATAATCCATCTTTATCGTCAGCCTGACCTTCGACGTTTTCAATTTCATACATGGCACCAATATTAAATTCCCACTGTTTGGCTGATTCTGTTGCTTGCGCGCAGCTCACCCCTGCGCACAGAACGAGCGCAGCACTTCTTAGTAGAGTACTCATTAAAATATTCCTTTATAATTAACACACAAAAAACCGGAAACTTTCATTTCCGGCGAACACCTTTCTTATCTAATAGCTGTTTCAGTATCAGCATCGAAGAAATGGCACTTATTCATATCGAACTGGATGCCGATATTCTCTCCGGCAACGTAATCATCCGCCGCTCCCGCACGGACAACCAGTTCATGCCCACCCACGGAGGCATAAAGCATAAATTCAGCCCCGGTCAGCTCAGCAACGCTGATCTTCGCCGTGATGTTTTCACCGCTTCGCTGTACGGTGAGAATGTCTTCCGGACGGATCCCAAAGACAACCGCTTTACGCTGGTAACCTTGCGCATTCAGTACGGCCAGCTTGTCCTCCGGGATCTCCAGGCGCAGCGTTTCCGTCACAAAGTAGCGGTCGTCGATCGCGCCACGAATGAAGTTCATCGCAGGCGAACCAATAAACCCTGCAACGAACATATTCGCCGGCTCGTTGTAGACCTGCTTCGGCGCGCCCACCTGCTGAATGATGCCGTCCTTTAAAATCACGATGCGGGTCGCCATCGTCATGGCTTCCGTCTGATCGTGCGTCACGTAAATCATGGTGGTATTAAGCTTCTGGTGCAGCTTGCTGATTTCAGCGCGCATCTGCACGCGAAGTTTGGCATCGAGGTTGGATAAAGGCTCATCCATCAGGAAGACCCCCGCTTCGCGCACTATCGCCCTGCCTAACGCCACGCGCTGGCGCTGACCGCCGGACAACGCACCAGGTTTACGCTGGAGATAGTCGCGCAAGCCCAGGATCTGTGCCGCCCAGGTAACGCGTTCTTCAATGACGGAGGGCGCAATTTTTTGCATTTTCAGGCCAAACGCCATGTTGTCGTAGACTGTCATATGCGGATAGAGCGCATAGTTCTGGAAGACCATCGCGATATCACGGGACTTGGCGGGAACATCATTCATGCAAACCCCGTCAATAATCAGTTCACCCGCGCTGATCTCCTCAAGGCCTGCAATCATTCGCAGCGTCGTGGATTTCCCACAGCCCGATGGACCGACGAAGACGATAAATTCTTTGTCTTCAATTTCGAGGTTGAAATCTTTAACCACGTGGACCTGGTTATCATAGATTTTCTGAATGTGTTTCAGAGACAGTTGAGCCATTATTAATTCCTTATCAATACGCCCGGGATGCCCAGAACGCCGTCAGGCGTTCCCAGGTCAGTTCCTGCGTTGAATGAAGTTGTAATCCCGCATGGTTCAGGCCAGGCCCAATCCCGACCGACAGCATTCCTGCGGCGTTGATCGCATCTACCCCTGCGGCGGCATCTTCGATACCAATGGCCTCTTCAGGACGCACGTTCAGTCCTTTACAGGCCGCAAGGAAGATTTCCGGGTCCGGCTTTGAGCGGCAAATACGCGAAGCATCGGCGCAAAAATCGAAAGCCTGATGAATGCCCAACGCGTGCAAAATCCCAGGGGCATTAAGCGATACGGATGCCAGGCCAATTTTGACCTTCGCGGCGCGAATATCCGCCAGCACGTCGCGAATACCCGGGAGCAGCGAGTCCTGCGTCATTGATGCCAGCGACTGGACGTAAAGCGCGTTTTTTTTCGTCGCCAGCGCCAGGCGCTGCTCGTCACTGAACATTCCCTCTTTCCCGCCATGTTTCAGAATGCGCTGGAGGGAGTCCATACGGCTTATTCCCTTCAGCTGTTCGTTAAAAACTTCGTCGAAGGGGATACCAATCTCCTCCGCCACGGCGCGCCAGGCCAGAAAGTGAAGATGCGCGGTATCGGTGATCACCCCGTCCAGATCGAATACAACAGCGTTAAGCGTCATGGCGCCCCTCCGTGGTAGCGGTCCCATTAACAGATGCAAGAAAGTCCTTACGCGCACAGACCTTTCGCCCTGATACGTGCAGCGTTTTACCCCACAGCGTCAACGTGACAGGTGCGGTGGTTTCAATGGTTAACTGGTCATCTTCACAGGTAATGTGCATCGTTGCGTCCCGCCACCGCAGCGGAAAGGCGAGTTTCTGCCAGTGAGCAGGCAGCTTCGGCGCAAGATGCAGCTCCCCTTCGCTAATGTGCAGGCCAGCAAAACCCTGAATGGCGCCCAACCAGATCGCACCGGTGGCGGCGGCATGAATACCGTCATCACTGCTGTGCGGGTCGTCCCCCAGGTCGATGGCAATCCCATCACGCCAGAAGGCATACGCCCCGTCGGTGTCACCGCAGCGTGCGAGCACAATGCCGTGAATGGCTTTACTCAGGGATGAATCATGGATCGTGCGTGGCTCGTAGAACGCCAGATTGGCGGCACATTGCTGCGGCGTAAACCGTTCCGGCAGCAGGTAGTTAAGCATCACCACGTCGGCCTGCTTCAGGATCTGCATCTCGATCACTTCCGCGCGAGAGTAATCAAGCAGAATGGTTTGCTTACCCGCTTTGGCTTTATAGCGGCTCAGATCGATGGCAGGTTTCGCCATGAAGGTATCGTCCTGCGGGATCACACCGTCTGCATCGGCCTCTGGCAGCCACAGGCGCGCCAGGAACTTCCCGGCATTCTCCGTAAAACGCGCATCTTCACGCCCAAACATCGCCATAAACTGACGCGCGCAGGCAACGTTGTGCCAGGCCAGATAGTTGGTGTAGGCATTGTTGTTGACATGCTCGGTGTATTCATCCGGTCCGATCACGTCATGGATCTCAAGACGACCATTAATTTCCGTCGCGCGTCCCATCCAGAACGAAGCGGTTTCCATCAGCAGCGTCAGGCCCTCATTGCGCATAAAGACATCGTCGTGTGTTGCCTGCCAGTAAGCGACTACGGCCCAGGCAATATCTGCCACGATGTGATGTTCAGCGAGTGCGGAAGCAACCTTCTGGCGAACCCCGGTGCGGATGTTAATGGCCGCGAATTCTGGCGTCTCTTCCTGTCCGCTGGCGGCGCTTTCCCACGGGAACAACGCGCCCGGCCAACCGTTACGCCGTGCTTTTTCGCGCGCACCCGAAAGATTCAACCAGCGATAGCGCAGCAGGCTGCGGGCAATCTGTGGACGGGTAAACAGATGGAACGGCAGCAGGAAAATTTCGGTATCCCAGAAGACGTGTCCCTTATACCCCTCACCCGTCAGCCCTTTAGCCGCAATACTGCTTCGCTCATCATGAGCAGGCGTCATTGTCGTCAGATGCCAGACGGCGTAATCCAGCGCCAGCTGATCCTGCTGTTCTGCACACGTCACTTCCACCCGAGCGTCACGCCATACCGCTTCCCAGGCGTACGCTGAGCTCTCAAGCAACGCATCGTAGCCTCTTGCCGCGCAGACTTTGAGATCGGCCAGCGCGTTGCGGGCGAAAGACTCCTGCGAGAGCGATTTATCGCAGCGATGCGTCAGCCAGACGATTTTTTCAAGCGTGACAGTGTCACCTTGCGAGATAGTCAGAGAATGATGAACGCTGAGGCGACGATTTTTGGCGGTGAAACAGCTGTCGCTCTTAGCGGAGAGCTGACAAAACGCCGAAACAACAACTTCAGACGCCCGGTCCTGCGTTTCATACACACCCTGCATGTAGTGCTGGTCAAAGACCCTTACCGAGATTTCATCCAGATGCTGCCTGCCGCTGTTCGTTTGTGTCGCATCTATGCCGGTTTTCAGCACGGCCTGAGCGGCGCCGTCAAGCGGTGTGATCGAGAGCTGCATTGCCACTAAGGGCAACTGGTCCAGCGAAACAAAACGACGGCTCTCGAGGCGATAGCGTTTTCCGTCCGGCGAACGCCAGACAACATTACGATGCAGTTCGCCGTTAGCAAAGGCCAGCTCGCGTTGCCACTCAAGAATTTCGCCTGAAAGGAGCGTGAAATTGATGCCGTCCAGCTCAACTTCAATCCCGGTGACATCCGGCAGATTGATCAGCTCAGTGGTTTCGTTGCGTCCCGCGCGATGATACAGCCCCGCAAGGTACATGCCTCTGGTCTGCTGGGTGTAATCTTCTTCATGCGTGGCGCGCATGCCCATGTAGCCATTGCCGCAGGCCATAATGGACGCGTACTTATTCAGGCTATGCGGGCAAAAGCCCGGATCGGTTAGTACAGACTGGTTCAGCATAACGTCACGCTTTCCCCTGTTTCCGCGGCTTCATATAACGCCGCGACTAATTGCTGGATCACCAGCCCCTGCTCCGCATCGGCAATCATGACCGGCTCGCCCAATACGTGGCGAACAAACGCATCCATACTGCGCAGATGTCTCCGATCGTCAGCTTCTTCACGCTGGATCAGCGTCTGCAAAACACCGGCTTCGTCGTTATAAATGTGTGCCGGGAACAGCGTTGCACCCGCCTTCTCACCGCAGAAAGAGACGTTCATGATCGACTGCTCGCGGATATTAAGCGCAAAAGAGGTGTCCAGACGCAGAATGCCACCGTTGCAGAACTCAATCGTACCAAACAGGGCATCTTCCACGGTAAACTGCGCAGGATCCCATTCGCCAAACTGGCCGGTGTGTTTCCGGTTCCCCAGTCTCTGGAAGCTGTGCGCGGTTACCCGTTTCACGGTCGGGAAGCCGAGCACATACATCGCGGCATCCAGCATATGAATGCCGATATCAATCAGCGGCCCGCCGCCCTGGAGCGATTTATTGGTGAACACGCCCCACCCCGGCACACCGCAGCGACGCAGCGCCTGCGCGGAGGTGAAGTAAATTTCACCGAGCGTTCCGTTCATAACCGCATCGCGCAGGAGCTGGGTATCCAGGGCAAAGCGATGGTGAAAATCGTACGCGAGGACTTTTCCAGCCTTGCGCGCCGCGAGACGCATCTCATCTGCCTGGTGCGGGGTCATCGCCGGCGGCTTTTCACACATCACATGACAGCCTGCTTCGAGAGCCGCCATCACATGTTCAAAATGGAACCGGTTAGGCGAACAGACGCTCACCACATCCGGTTTTACTTCCTGCAACATCTCGTGAGCGTCCTGCCATGCCGATGGAATAGCATAACGTTCCGCGAACGCCTGTGCCTGCTCAAGGCGGCTGTCCATGACAGCCACCATTTGAACATCACTGCGCGTGGCGTAATACGAGGCATGCACTTTGTCTGCAACCTGCCCGGCGCCAATGATGGCGACGCGCAGAGGCAAAGGTGTAGAAGCACTCATCACGCTCGTCATCCTTAGCAATCACGCAAGTAAGTGAGAGAGTCCTTATAGGCCTGAGCCGGATCGTCGGCACGCACCCGGCACTCGTACACGACATAACCCTGATAGTTATCGGCACGCAGCTGATCGAACAGGCTGGCGAAATCGAGGCTGCCGCTGCCCGGCTGATAGCGGTGGTTATCAGCAATGTGCACATGACCCAGCAGGTCGCGGTTCTGATGCAGCGCTTCCGTCAGGGAGTCTTCTTCAATATTCATGTGGTAGAAATCACCGATGATCTGCACGTGCCTCAGGCCGTTCTCTACGATATAACGACGCGCGTCGGCCAGGGTGTTGATCATATGATCCTGATAGCGGTTCAGCGGCTCCAGGTAGACGGTAGTACCGGTGCGCGCTGCCACCTCATCCAGCCAGCGCAGGGAAGCGCTGACCGCTTTGCGATCGCCGTCCAGGCTACGTGGCGAAGTCATTGGCGGCAGACGGAAGGTAAACATCCCCCAGGCAGCCGGAACGATAATCCCCTTTCCGCCCACTTCTGCCAGCGCTTCCAGAATGCGTTCAATCTGCTGTAGACCGTTCAGGCGGCGTTCTTCGATGAAATCCCCGATCCAGCCATCGTATCCGCCACAGGCCGTCGTGACCGGCAGGCCGGTGGCTTTGATAGCCGCTTTTACTTCGTCGAGATTTTCCACCAGCAGTCGGCCATCGATTTCGTAGCCATCAAATCCCATCGCTTTGATGTATTCGAATTTTTCCATGATAGCGGTCGGGAAAAAGGCCTGGTTTTGTGTTGCGATTTTCATGATTTGCTGTCCTTAGCTTAAAAAGTGACGCCCATTTTGATACTGAGTTCCGGGTGCTGATCGACATACTTCATATAGCTTTCCGGGCTGGTGGTGAAGGTGACGACCGGGTCGATCAGATCTTCGCAATTGAGATAACCGTTCATCAGCAATTCCCAGCAGGTCTCTTCAATACGCTTGCGGCTCCAGCGCGGATAATCCGGGTTGGGTTCACTGCATGCGCGGGAGAAGACAATTTTGGCGTTGTTGAAGTGTGCTTCGCGACCAAGGTTGAAGCCCGTCGCGAACGGCTTGGCGAAGGCCACGTAGGAGATCGTTCCGCCGTAGGCGAGACCGCGCAGCGCAGATTGCAGCGCATCTGCAAATCCGCTGGTTTCGATGATCACATCCGCGCCCTGCTTGCCGGTCAGTTTCTTAATTTCCAGACCAACATCGGTACCGATTGGGTTCAGGCAGTGGTCTGCACCGTGACGACGGGCGATCTCACAGCGATGTTCGATAGGATCGACACCAATAACCACTGACGCGCCGGCTTTTTTCGCCAGCTGAATCGCAATCTGGCCAATCGCGCCCAGCCCCACAACCACGACGAAATCCCCTACGCGGACGTTAGCATCACGCACGCCGCTCATGGCGAACTGCGCCGGATCGTAACAAACGGCATTTTTCCAGGATGCGCCCTGCGGCATTTTGCGCAGCTTATAGTTGTTCACCGCGTTAACAATGACCGTTTCCTGCAACGGGCCGTAGCAGCAGACGCTGTCGCCGATCTGGTATTCCGTCACGTCCGCACCACATTCGATGATGTCGCCGACGATCATGTTCCCCAGCTGGAATTTACCAAATTCGATGCCGCGCGCTGCACCTTCTTCACGCGGGGTAAACATCTGCCACTCCGCGTTGAACTCTTCATCGATGAACGGGCTTGCCGCGCGGAAATCCACGACTTCAGTGCCGTGTTTTGGGGCGCCATAACGGGCACGAATCTTCACCTCGTGTGCTGCAACAGGACGATCTTCGTATTCCACCAGCGCCGCTACACGAGGCGCTGTCGCAACTAATTTTTTCATGACTGACTCCTTGTTAAAATCGGCCGCCTCAGCCCTTCACGCCGCCGGCGGTCAAACCACTTTTAATGAAACGTTCAGACAGGGCATACATAATGACGACCGGAAGTGCCGTGACCAGCGATGCAGCCATCATGCGACCCCAGATGTAATCTGGCGTACTGAAGAGCGTGTTCAGCCCCACCGGCAACGTGAAGTTGCTGGCGCTGGACAGGAAAATGGAGGCGAACAGATAGTCATTCCACGCCACCATGAAGCAGTAGACAAAGACCGACACCAGACCCGAGATCGCCAGCGGCACGGTGATGCGGAAGATGATTTGCAGGCGGTTCAGGCCGTCCATCATCGCGGCTTCTTCGATTTCGTCCGGGATCGTGTCGAAATAGCTGCGCAGCATAAAGACCGCGGTAGGCAACGTCTGCGTCACCATGGTGATGATCAGCGCCAGTTCGGTGTCATAAATGCCGAGCGCGGTGATGATTTTGAACAGCGGCACCATCAGCAGGATCCCGGAGAACATATAGACGGTGTAGAAGCTCGCATTGATCGTAGTGCGCCCTTTAAAGCGCAGTTTGGATAACGCATACGCGCCCAGCGTGCCGAGAAACACCGCAATGACCGAGGAGGTCAGCGACACCACCATGCTGTTACGAAAGTAATCCACAAACGGGAAAATCAGCGGGTTAAAGATGTCGATGTAGTGCTGTAGCGTCCACTCCTGCGGCAGAATGGTCGGGTGCAGCGAGATCGCCTCTTTCGCGCTTTTGAACGACGTCATCAACATCACAAAAAATGGAAACAGCGTGATAATCAGAAATAGCGCCAGTCCCAGATAAAAACCGATACGGCCCAGAACGCGTTTATTTGTTGCCATTGAGGTTTACCCTTTTTCTGGTCAGCAGAATGACAGCGAAGATGATCACAAACAGCACAACGGAAATGGCGGCTGCTTTACCCAGGTCATTGAACGCAAAGGCTGTTTTGTAGAGATATACGCCCAGAATGTCGACCTTGGTGGTGAGCAGATAAACATCCGCAAACATGTAGAACATCCAGATGGTTCGCAGCGTGACCACCGTGGCCAGCACCGGCATGATGGCGGGCAACGTCACGATACGAAAACGCTGCCAGGCATTTGCTCCGTCCATCTCTGCCGCTTCGTACAATGATTTATCAATGGTCTGCAAAATCGCGAGGAACGAGATAAAGGCGTACGGGAAGTAACGCCAGATGGCGAACAGCACAACCAGCACAAAACTGCTGCCAGGATTATCGAACCACAGCGGCGCCTGATCGTAGAGATGCAGCAGATCAACGCCCAGATAGTTCACAATCCCGTAGCCGTTGTTGAACATGTATTTCCAGGCAAATACCAGTGAAATAGACGGCGTCACGTAGGACAGAATCACCAGTGAACGTGCCGTTTTCCGCATGCGGAATTCACGGTTAAAGAAGATCGCTACGGCCAGTCCCAGCCCGGTGCTGCCGAGCACCACCAGCGCCGTATACCAGAACGTCATCCACAGGGAGTGCCAGAACGCAGCATCGCCCAGAATGCGAATGTAGTTATCCAGGCCGACGAACACCGCATCAATACGCGGGTTCAGCGGTAAACGTAAAAAACTGATTTCAATGTTGGAAATCATTGGCCAGGCCACCAGGCCCCCCAGCAAAATCAGGCTGGGGGCCAACAGCAGCATGGCGAAAGGCATATCTGAACGACCAGAAAACAACGTCTTCATAATTCCCTTCGCAAAGCGCTCCTATCGTTGTGATATCAGGTCAGTCAGTTTCTTCTGGCTGTTGCTTAACGTCGCATTGAGATCTTTTTGTCCCACCGTCACGTTATGCACCATGGAACTGATAATGCCGGACCCGGTAACGTCTCCCATGCGGGTAAAGTTTTTATCGCCCACGGCGCCAAATACCTGGACGTTCGGGAACTGCGCAATCAGCTCGTAAGGCAGTTGGCCAAAGGCTTTGATCACGTCGTTGTTTTTCCAGCTCTCAGTGCCCACCACGAGTTTGTTCACCGGCAGCGCCGCGCCAGGGGACATCATCACCCAGTCAGACGCGTTTTGAGCCTGCTCCATCCAGGTCACAAATTTTTCTGCCGCCTGCGTTTCCTCTTCGATCTGGCCGGTCGTGATCGTCAACGAGGTGATCATGCCGTACACGGCTGATGATTTTTCCGTCGGGACCACGAACCCCAGGTTGGCCGGATTGCCATCTTTGTAGACCGCGGGCAGGATATAGGTGGAGTAAACGGCCATAGGCGCAGAGCCGTTCATGAAGGCGTCTTTGATCTCCATGACATCATTGGAGCCCGGCATGGTGTTCGCGGCCAGTGCCCGATAAAACGCCAACGCTTTCGACATTTCAGGGGTATCGATTTTCACGTTGCCGTTTGCATCAAAGACGTTGGCTCCGCCTGACAACGCAAACTGCGAGAAGGCCTGCTCCGTCATGACGCTTTCTGCGGTTGGAAGCGCGATACCGTAATGTTTTTTCGCCGGATCGTTGAGCGCCTGACTGGCTTTCAGCAGTTGCTCCCAGTTGTGCGGTTCTTCGATTCCCGCTGCCGCGAGCGCGTCTTTGTGATACCAGACGCCGGACAGCCAGGCGCTAACCGGCACCCCCGTCCATGCCTTGCCGTCTTCAGTGCGAACAACGCGTAAAATGCCGTCGTAAAAGGTATCTTCACCGACGGCTTTAATCGCGTTGCCGATCGCGTCACGGTCCAGCAGTTGCTCTTTATCCATGACTTTGGCGTAGTCATGGCTGACTTCAATCACTTCCGGCAGCGCGCCGGTACGGGCCAACGTAATGACCTTGGTGTTATAGGCATCTTCCTCAACGGGGACCTGTTTCACCGTAATAGTCGGGTTTTCTTTCTCGAATTTTTCGATCAGTTTCGTAATAACTGCCTGACGCTCCTGTTCTACCGACGAGTGCATAAACTCAATGGTGACCTGAGATGCTTTATCGTCCTTACAGCCTGATAACAGGGCGCACGAAACCAGTGCTGATAACAGCACAATTTTGGGCATTTTCATTTTAGGGTCCTTTTTAGTTTTCTTTAATCCACATTACCTGCCATGGATTGAGGGTCAGTTCCGTACCGCTAATATTTTGTCCTGAGAGTAATTCCGTACCAAAGAGCGTTTGTCCATAAACGGTCTGCATTTTATTGCTAAAATTAAATAATGCTGTCATTCGCTCGCCATTTTCAGCAACACGAACAATTTTAAGAATATGTTCACCGATTGCGTCAAAAATAGCCTGACTATCCGGATGGAACGCACGCTCGCCGCGACGAACAGCAATAAGCTCATTCAAACGAGAATAAATTTGATAACGAATACTCTTCTTATTATTAAGCTCCCGATCAACCTGACCTGCGGTGTATTTCTTCCTGTTTATCGCGCGATTATATCCGAGACGTTCGACACCTTCATAATCGTTACGCGAACCAAGAATGCTTTGAATATATACAGCCGGTACGCCAGGAAAACTTAACAACACAGCATGCGCCAGGATGAACCGCGCAATGCGCTCATCATCTGAGCTGTCTCGCAAACTCAACGCATCAAGATAGGTGACATTAATTTCATAGGGGCTTCGCGTTCCGTCAGGATTATTTTTCCAGTTGACCAGCGCGCCTTCCTGCTGAAGCTTTTCGACCAGCGAAAGGATCTCTGATTCCGGAAGGATGCCGCGTAACGGGTTCAATCCGATACCATCATGTGAAGCCAGGAAATTAAACCAGGTGGTGTAAGTTGAAGGCAGCGCCAGCGAGCCCGCCCACCGGCACAGGGCTTTGACATCCTGACGATGAACGGCGTGCAGCACCAGCGGTGGTAAGGAAAACTGATAGACCATCTGGGCTTCATTTTCACCATCACCGAAGTAAGAGATATTGTCTTTGTGGGGAACATTTGTCTCAGTGATGATCACCGTTCCAGGCGCCACGGCGTCCGTAATGGCGCGGAACAGCTGGATAAGGCAATGGGTTTGTTCCAGATGGATACAGGTGGTTCCCGGGATCTTCCACATAAACCCGACCGCATCCAGACGGATATAACGCGCCCCTTCCATGAGGTAATGGAGCAGAACGTCAACCATGGCAATCAGCACCTGCGGCGAGGCGAAATTGAGATCGATCTGGTCATCGCTGAATGTGGTCCACAGATGACGAACGCTGCCATCATTAAGCGTGAACGGCGTCAGCAGCGGTAATGCGCGGGGACGCGTCACCGCCGATAAATCGGTTTCGGGATCGACAGAAATAAAGAAATCTTCGTAGCCCGGCTTCTGCGCCAGATAATTAGCAAACCATTCGCTTTTCGCTGACATATGGTTGCAAACGAAGTCAAACATTAAGCTGGCAGACTGTTTTAATTCCGCAACATCTCGCCAGGTTCCGGTTTCAGGTGCAACTTCGTGATAATCAATAACGGAAAATCCATCATCCGACGACCACGGATAAAACGGTAACAGATGGACATGAGAAAACGTGCGAGAAAGCCATTCATTATAGAAACGGGTAAATACCGGCAACGCTTTCTCCCCTTTCGCGGAGAACTGATCGGCATAGGTAATCAGCACAACGTCTTTTTCATCCCAGCCTGACTTACGCTTTTCCGTAATATTAACCGCCGCCTTTTCAAGCTTAGTTAATAACACGTTAAGGTGTGCATCTGAAAATGATTCACCGTAAATATGATTGATAAGTTTTTTAATTTTTGCGTTCACATTATTTTCCATGGTAGCGGTCCCACGGATTGGCAATCTACTCCCATGTAAAATATCTGTCAACGGACCCGGGGGCAGAAAGCAGCAATCTCAGCGCAGCGCAACGCATTATTGTGAGCTGCCGCAAAGAAAGCAGAAAAGCAGAAGAAACGCAGAAGGGAAAGTCATGCCCCTTCTCTGGGCGAGAAAGGGCTAATGCGGGAGACACTAGCGTGACAGGTAGCGCCGGGAAACGCGTTTTGCCAGCTTCTGTAACAGCGGCTCCAGAGCGACCGCCAGCATCATTCTGACCGGCTTGCGGGCAACAGACTTGATCGCCCAACCCGCCACACCGGCCGGGCCATAACGTAACGCCGTCATCAGAACCAGTTTACCTGCGATTTTCAGGCCGGGTTTTACCTTCTGACCGGCCTGTTGCCAGTTTTGTTTCATGTAAGTTCTCTCTTAAAGCTGACGAAAACGACTTCTCAGCGTAAAGGTATCGGAGGTGACATAACGTTCCATCTCGCGCAATCGCTTCTCCCCTGCGCTCAGCTGTTCATCCACCGCGTTCAGGAGATCGCTGCTGGTTGGCGTGTTCTCCGCATCCAGCTCACCTTCCGGCATAGGATCGAGTACAAACGACAGAATGATGTATGCCACCAGTGTAATAAAGGCCAGGCCGAAGAAAATCGACAATACGGTGACCACACGCACCAGTTTTACCGGAACATCCAGATAGTGCGCCAGCCCGGCGCAAACGCCCCGAACCATGCCCTGCTGTGGGATCCGCCACAGTTTTTTATTCAGATTCAGTCCAGCCATTACCGTTCCCTCCAGTTCGGGTGTTCCGCGTCCAGGATCGCTTCCAGCGCCTGAATACGTTCGCGCATTTTATTTGCCTCGGCAGAGAGCTGCGCCAGCCGCTGTTGTTCACTCTGCGACAGCTCACCGCGTGAAGAGCGGTTGCTGTAGTGCAGCCATAACCAGATGGGCAGAACAAACAGCACGAAAATGGTCAGGGGTATAGCCAGAAAAAGCGCGCTCATGTGTACTCCTTGTCTTACGATGCGGCACGCTCAGGTGCCGCAGGAATTATTATTGGTTGTCTTGTTTCATTTTGGCTTTCAGCGCAGCCAGTTGCTCGCTAATTTCATCATCGGCCTTCAGGTCAGCAAACTGCTGATCGAGGGTTTTCTGTTTACCGATGCTGTGGCTCTCGGCTTCAGCTTCCATGTGGTCGATACGACGTTCAAACGATTCGAAACGGGCCATCGCTTCATCCAGCTTGCCGCTGTCCAGCTGGCGACGCACGTCGCGAGACGAGCTTGCAGCCTGGTGGCGCAGCGCCAGCGCCTGTTGACGTGCACGGGTTTCGCTGAGTTTGTTTTCAAGCTCACCAATCTCTTTCTTCATACGCGCCAGAGTATCATCCACCAGCGTCACTTCGTGTTCCAGCGTGGCAACCATGTCGGTCAGCTTCTGCTTCTCAATCAGCGCAGCGCGAGCCAGATCTTCTTTATCTTTACGCAGCGCCAGTTCCGCTTTTTCCTGCCATTCGTTAAGCTGGGCAGTTGCCTGCTCGATACGACGCGTTAACTGCTTTTTCTCTGCCAGCGCGCGGGCGGAGGTGGAGCGTACTTCAACCAGCGTGTCTTCCATCTCCTGAATCATCAGGCGCACCAGCTTCTGCGGATCTTCCGCTTTCTCCAGCAGCGAGTTGATGTTGGCGTTCACGATGTCGGCAAAACGAGAAAAAATACCCATAATTCAATCCTCATAGTTCTGTTATCGGGCGATGCCCTGCTGAGTAGTTAATACAAATCCCATGCCAACTTTTTATCTTATTGATTTTACTGAGTGTGATTGATATTTATCCAGCCAGCGGCTATTCTCACCTGGTGAATATCACTAAGGAGTGGTTAATTTCATCATGGCTGAATATAAAGATAATTTGCTTGGCGAAGCTAACAGCTTCCTGGAAGTGCTTGAACAGGTATCGCGCCTCGCGCCGCTGAATAAAGCGGTGCTGATTATCGGTGAGCGCGGAACGGGTAAAGAACTTATCGCTAACCGCCTGCACTTTCTTTCTGGCCGCTGGGACGGCCCTTTTATTTCCCTTAACTGCGCGGCGCTGAATGAAAACCTACTCGACACCGAGCTGTTTGGTCATGAAGCTGGCGCCTTCACCGGCGCACAAAAACGCCATCCCGGACGCTTTGAGCGCGCCGATGGCGGAACGCTCTTTCTCGACGAGCTGGCGACCGCGCCGATGCTGGTGCAGGAAAAGCTGCTGCGCGTCATTGAGTACGGTGAACTGGAACGCGTTGGCGGCAGTCAGCCGCTCCAGGTCAACGTTCGCCTGGTATGCGCCACCAACGCCGACCTGCCCGCGATGGTGGCTGAGGACAAATTCCGCGCCGACCTGCTGGACAGGCTGGCTTTCGATGTTGTACAGCTGCCGCCGCTGCGGGAGCGGCGCAGCGATATCATGCTACTGGCCGATCAATTTGCCATTCAGATGTGCCGGGAACTGGGTCTACCTCTCTTTCCAGGCTTCAGCGAACGGGCCACCGGGACCCTGCTCGGTTACCACTGGCCGGGCAATATTCGTGAACTGAAAAACGTGGTGGAACGGTCCGTTTACCGGCATGGCAGCAGCGAGACCGAACTGGACAACATTATTCTCGATCCTTTTCGGCGCGAGGAGAAACAGCTCCCTGCTCCGGCGACGCGCCAGCAGGCTCCGGCGTTGCCGCTCGATTTACGCCAGTTCCAGCATCAGCAGGAGCAACAGCTGCTTGAGCAGAGCCTGAAAGAGGCGAAATATAATCAGAAACGGGCAGCTGAACTGCTGGGCCTGACCTACCATCAGTTAAGGGCATTGCTCAAAAAACATCAAATGCGCTGACATTATCAGCACTTACCCCCAGACATTTTTACGAAGCAGGCGTAAGTGCGATACACTTTGCAGATCGAATCTAAAAACCTTAAAAACTATGCGCCTGGTTTTATCGTCCCTGTTTGCACTCGGTTTGTTCAGCAATCTGGCCTTTGCTGCGCCCGATCGCGCTGTGCCTCCTGATATCCGTGATAGTGGTTTCGTCTACTGCGTCAGCGGTCAAGTTGATATTTTTAATCCGCAAAAAGCGGGGAGCGGCCTGATTGTCGATACGCTGGCCGCACAGCTCTACGATCGCCTGCTCGACGTCGATCCTTATACCTATCGGCTGGTTCCGGAGCTTGCTGAAAGTTGGGAAGTGCTTGATAACGGCGCCACATACCGCTTTCGTCTACGCGATGATGTCGCATTTCAGCACACCCCGTGGTTTACCCCAACCCGTAAGCTCAACGCGGATGACGTGGTTTTCACCTTCCAGCGCATATTCAACCGCAATCATCCGTGGCATAACGTTAATGGCGGGAACTTCCCCTATTTCGACAGTCTGCAATTCGCGGACTCGGTCAAAAGCGTTCGTAAACTGGATAACCGTACGGTTGAGTTTCGTCTGAATCGCCCGGATGCCTCCTTCCTCTGGCATCTGGCGACGCACTACGCCTCGGTCATGTCAGCCGAATACGCGGATCAGCTGACGAAAAAGGATCGTCAGGAACGTCTCGATCGTGAGCCTGTAGGCACCGGTCCGTTCCAGTTAGCAGAGTACCGCGCCGGACAATACATTCGCCTGCAACGCCACGATCGTTTCTGGCGCGGCAAGCCGCTGATGCCGCAGGTTATTGTTGATCTGGGTTCAGGTGGAACAGGCCGACTCTCCAAACTGCTGACCGGCGAGTGCGACGTGCTTGCCTGGCCTGCGGCCAGCCAGTTGACCATTTTGCGCGACGACCCACGCCTGCGCCTGACCCTGCGCCCGGGCATGAACATCGCTTATCTGGCGTTTAACACCGATAAGCCGCCGCTGAATAATCCGGCCGTGCGCCATGCGCTGGCGTTAGCGATCAACAATCAGCGTCTGATGCAGTCGATTTACTACGGTACCGCGGAAACCGCCGCCTCTATTCTTCCGCGCGCCTCCTGGGCCTATGACGGCGAGGCGAAGATTACGGAATATAATCCGGCGAAAGCGCGCGAACAGCTTAAAGCGCTGGGGGCAGAAAACCTGACGCTACAGCTGTGGGTGCCCACCAGCTCTCAGGCGTGGAACCCCAGCCCGCTGAAAACGGCTGAGCTGTTGCAGGCTGATATGGCGCAGGTGGGCGTTAAGGTGATCATCGTGCCTGTCGAAGGCCGTTTCCAGGAGGCGCGTCTGATGGACATGAATCACGACTTAACGCTGGCTGGCTGGTCCACCGACAGTAACGACCCGGACAGCTTCTTCCGTCCGCTGCTGAGCTGTGCGGCAATCAACTCCCAGACCAACTACGCCCACTGGTGTAACCGGGAATTTGATGCTGTGCTGCAAAAAGCGCTGGCGTCTCAACAGCTTGCCTCACGCATTGAGGCCTACGATGAAGCGCAAAATATTCTGGCCAGAGAACTTCCCGTGTTGCCGCTTGCCTCTTCCCTGCGCCTCCAGGCCTACCGTTACGATATTAAAGGGCTGGTACTCAGCCCGTTTGGTAACGCCTCCTTCGCGGGCGTGACCCGTGAGAAAGAACAAGAGGTGAAGAAACCATGATTATATTTACCTTGCGTCGGCTACTGTTACTGCTGGTGACCCTGTTCTTCCTGACCTTTGTCGGCTTTAGCCTGAGCTACTTTACGCCGCACGCCCCGCTTCAGGGCTCATCTCTCTGGGACGCCTGGCTGTTCTGGTTTAATGGCCTGCTGCACTGGGATTTTGGCGTGTCCAGCATCAACGGACAGCTCATCTCCGAACAGCTGAAAGTGGTTTTCCCGGCCACCATGGAGCTGTGTATACTCGCCTTTGGCTTTGCCCTCATGGTGGGGATCCCGGTGGGAATGCTGGCGGGAATTTATCGTAATAAATGGCAGGATAAATTTATTAGCGCGCTTGCCTTAATTGGCTTTTCCATCCCTGTTTTCTGGCTGGCGCTGCTGCTTACCCTCTTCTTCTCACTGACGTTAGGCTGGCTGCCGGTATCTGGCCGTTTTGACCTGCTGTATAACGTGCAAACGGTGAGCGGCTTCGCCATCGTTGACGCCTGGCTTTCTGATTCAGTCTGGCGCGACGAAATGATCGTGAGCGCGCTGCGCCACATGGTGCTGCCAGTGCTTACGCTGGCCGTCGCGCCGACGACCGAGGTGATCCGCCTGATGCGCATCAGCACTATCGACGTCTTCGATCAAAACTATGTGAAAGCCGCCGCCACGCGCGGACTGTCTCGCCTGACGATTTTACGTCGCCATGTGCTGCACAATGCGTTGCCCCCCGTAATCCCACGTCTTGGGCTGCAATTCTCAACCATGCTGACGCTGGCAATGATCACCGAGATGGTTTTCAGCTGGCCGGGCCTTGGGCGCTGGATGATCAACGCCATTCGCCAGCAGGATTACGCGGCGATCTCCGCCGGCGTGATGGTGATTGGCTCCCTGGTCATTATTGTTAACGTTATTTCCGATATTTTGGGTGCCATGGCCAACCCATTGAAGCATAAGGAATGGTATGCCTTACGATAACGTCTACAGCGAAAAGCGCACGCCCGGTGCGCTACGCACCGTGTGGCGTAATTTTTACGGCGACACCACGGCGATGATCGGCTTTTACGGCTGCATTGGCCTCGTGTTGCTGTGCGTTTTGGGTTCGTGGTTTGCACCGTATGGCATCGATCAGCAGTTCCTTGGCTATCAGCTTTTACCGCCGTCGTGGTCGCGCTACGGGGAGGTTTCGTTCTTCCTGGGGACTGACGATCTCGGACGCGACGTGCTAAGTCGTTTGCTGAGCGGCGCCGCACCTACGGTGGGCGGCGCGTTCGTGGTCACCCTGGCTGCCGCGATCTGCGGCCTGGCGCTGGGCATTTTTGCCGGCTCAACCCACGGGCTGCGGTCGGCTGTGCTTAACCATATTCTTGATACCCTGCTCTCTATTCCTTCGCTGCTGCTGGCGATTATCGTCGTGGCCTTCGCGGGGCCGCACCTCACCCATGCGATGTTCGCCGTCTGGCTGGCCATTCTGCCGCGCATGGTGCGTTCGGTTTACAGCCTGGTTCACGACGAGCTGGAGAAAGAGTATGTCGTCGCCGCCCGTCTGGATGGCGCCACCACGTTTAATATTTTGTGGTTTGCCGTGCTGCCTAACATTGCCGCCGGGCTGGTGACGGAGATCACCCGCGCCCTGTCGATGGCGATTCTGGATATCGCAGCGCTGGGCTTCCTGGACCTTGGCGCGCAGCTCCCCTCCCCGGAATGGGGCGCCATGCTTGGCGATGCGCTGGAGCTGATTTACGTTGCGCCGTGGACGGTCATGCTGCCGGGCGCGGCCATCATGGTGAGCGTGCTGCTCGTTAACCTGCTGGGCGACGGGATCCGCCGCGCAATCAATGCGGGGGTGCAATAATGCCGTTACTCGATATCCGCAACCTCACGATAGAAATTAAAACGGGCGAAGGCTGGGTCAAGGCCGTGGATCGCATCAGTATTACGCTTGCAGAGGGCGAAATCCGCGGGCTGGTGGGCGAATCGGGTTCGGGGAAAAGTCTGATCGCCAAGGCCATTTGCGGCGTGGCGAAGGACAACTGGCGGGTGACCGCCGACCGTATGCGTTTCGACGACATCGATTTGTTGCGTCTCTCCCCGCGCGAACGCCGTAAACTGGTGGGCCATAACGTCTCGATGATTTTCCAGGAGCCGCAATCCTGTCTCGATCCGTCCGAGCGCGTCGGGAAACAGCTGATGCAGAACATCCCCGGGTGGACCTATAAAGGCCGCTGGTGGCAGCGTTTCGGCTGGCGTAAACGCCGTGCCATTGAGCTGTTGCACCGTGTCGGGATCAAAGACCATAAAGACGCGATGCGCAGTTTCCCCTACGAACTGACCGACGGTGAATGCCAGAAAGTGATGATTGCCATCGCCCTGGCGAATCAGCCGCGTCTGCTGATTGCGGACGAACCAACGAACGCGATGGAGCCAACCACCCAGGCGCAGATTTTCCGCCTGCTCACGCGTCTGAACCAGAATAACAACACCACCATTTTGCTGATCAGCCACGACCTGCAAATGCTGAGCAAATGGGCGGATAAAATTGATGTAATGTATTGCGGCCAGACGGTAGAAACCGCGCCAAGCGAAGACCTGGTGACGACGCCGCATCATCCCTACACGCAGGCGCTGATCAGGGCGATCCCGGACTTTGGCAGCGCGATGCCGCACAAAAGCCGTCTGAATACGCTGCCTGGCGCGATACCGCTGCTGGAATCGCTGCCCATTGGCTGCCGTCTGGGTCCGCGTTGCCCGTATGCTCAGCGCAAATGCATCGAAACACCGCGCCTGACAGGGCCGAAAAATCATCTGTTTGCCTGTCATTTCCCGCTGAACATGGAGAGAGAGTGAAATGGTCGAAACCTTACTGGAAGTACGTAACCTGAGTAAGACCTTTCGCTATCGCACCGGCCTGTTTCACCGTCAGACCGTCGAGGCTGTTAAACCGCTGAGCTTTACGCTGCGCGAAAAGCAGACGCTGGCGATTATCGGTGAAAACGGCTCGGGCAAATCGACCCTGGCAAAAATGCTCGCGGGTATGGTCGAGCCGAGCGGCGGTGAAATACTGATTGACGATCATCCTCTGGAATTTGGGGACTACTCTTTTCGCAGTCAGCGCATCCGGATGATTTTTCAGGATCCGTCGACGTCCCTGAACCCGCGTCAGCGTATTTCCCAGATCCTGGATTTCCCGCTGCGGTTGAATACCGACCTGGAGCCGGAAGCGCGTCGCAAACGGATTGTCGAAACCCTGCGTCTGGTAGGCCTCCTGCCCGACCATGTCAGCTATTACCCTCACATGCTGGCCCCTGGCCAAAAACAGCGTCTCGGTCTGGCCCGCGCGCTGATCCTGCGCCCGAAGGTCATCATCGCCGACGAAGCGCTGGCGTCGCTGGATATGTCGATGCGTTCGCAGCTCATTAACCTGATGCTGGAGTTACAGGAAAAGCAGGGGATCTCGTATATTTACGTGACTCAGCATCTGGGCATGATGAAGCACATAAGCGACCAGGTGCTGGTGATGCACCAGGGAGAAGTTGTCGAGCGCGGCAGTACCGCTGACGTACTGGCCTCCCCGCTCCACGATCTGACAAAACGCCTGATTGCCGGACACTTTGGTGAAGCGTTGACGGCGGACGCGTGGCGTAAAGATCGTTAGCCGCTGCGTAACCCGCTTGCCAGCAGAGTAAACACCTCTATGGCATGCGGGAGAGTCTTCTGCGGTTCATCACTCGCGGCAATCAGCAGAGCCGCATTCAGAGCAGCGCCATTCAGCAGATGGGCTGCGACTCTGGCATCCATCTTTTTGATTACGTTGCACTCCATCATTTTTTCGATGGTCTGACGGGTCGACTCAAGGCAGCTGTTCTGGCTGGGCCATTGCGCCGGGTCGCCCAGAACAGCCGGGCCGTCAAGGAGGACGATACGCTGAACTTCCGGAACGAGCGCCATTTTGATATAGGCGATGCCCTCCGCCAGCAGTCGCTCCCAGTCATCTTCGGCGGCGGCGGCAATCGCTTTTGCGTTTGCTGCCATTTCGCTGTCTATCTGCGCGACCACCGCCGCCAGTAATCCCTTCTTGTCGTTGAAATTATGATATAGCGCGCCGCGTGTTAACCCCACGCTTGCCGTGAGTTCATCCATTGACGCTGCGGCATAGCCTTTTTCAGCAAATGCCTTTCGCGCCGCCTGAATCATTTTCTCGCGATTTTCCTGGGCCGTTTCAGCGCGACGTTTTGTAGCCATGGGACTTCCTTAATTAAGCGATAACTATAATTTGACATACGCGACGTATGTGAATTACATTTTTCACATACGTCGCGTATGTTACTTCTACCGCGTAAGCACAACAATACCTCTGACAGAAAAGGAAAAGCCATGCCTTCACGTGATCCCGTCTTCCCGGCTAACCGACATGCCCTCTATGAAGAGCATGGCTATTCAGCTGCAATTCGCTCTGGCGATCTGTTATTTGTTTCCGATCAGGTTGGCAGCCGCAGCGATGGCACACCTGAACCCGACCTTCCCGCTCAGGTGCAGCTGGCGTTCGATAATTTACGGGCGACCCTGGCAGCCGCGGGATGTACTTTTGACGATCTGATTGATGTCACGACGTTTCATACCGATCCTGAAAACCAGTTCCCCGTTATCATGGAGGCGAAAAAACTGGCATTTCCCCACGCTCCTTACCCAAACTGGACAGCAATAGGCGTTAACTGGCTTGCGGGTTTTGATTTCGAAATTAAGGTTATCGCCAGAATCCCCTCGTCAGCGAATTAAGATCCGGCTGTGCTCCGGGCAGTCTCTGGTTGGATGAGGCGAACCCCGCGTGCGGTGATATACTGCTGGGATACACACGAAACAGCCTGATGAAGAGACAGTTCGACCTCTTCCGTGAGCCCATTCACGGCGCAGGAGCGAGAAATATCGTGACACAAGGGGCTGTGAGTGGGCTATAATTTCGAGCTAATTTCGAGCTAATTTCGAATGATTTTGAAATACTGCCTGTAACGCTATGAATTACAAGGCAAAATAAGAAATGAATATAAGGATTAAAGCTATGGGTTTTCTTTCCGGTAAGCGCATTCTGGTGACTGGCGTTGCCAGCAAACTGTCCATCGCATACGGCATCGCACAGGCAATGCATCGCGAAGGCGCTGAGCTGGCGTTCACCTACCAGAACGACAAGCTGAAAGGCCGTGTTGAAGAATTTGCCGCGCAGCTGGGTTCCAGCATTGTTCTGGAATGTGACGTTGCACAAGACGAAAGCATTGATGGCATGTTTGCTGAACTGGCAAAAGCATGGCCGAAATTCGACGGTTTTGTTCACTCCATCGGCTTCGCTCCTGGCGACCAGCTGGACGGCGACTACGTGAATGCGGTTACCCGTGATGGCTTCAAAATCGCCCACGACATCAGCTCCTACAGCTTCGTTGCAATGGCAAAATCCTGCCGCGCGATGCTGAACCCGGGCGCAGCCCTGCTGACTCTGTCCTACCTCGGCGCAGAACGTGCTATCCCTAACTACAACGTTATGGGTCTGGCGAAAGCGTCTCTGGAAGCCAACGTGCGCTACATGGCGAACGCGATGGGTCCTGAAGGCGTGCGTGTTAACGCTATTTCTGCGGGTCCAATCCGTACCCTGGCCGCTTCCGGTATCAAAGATTTCCGTAAAATGCTGGCACACTGCGAAGCGGTTACCCCGATTCGTCGTACCGTTACCATCGAAGATGTGGGTAACTCTGCGGCCTTCCTGTGCTCTGACCTTTCCGCAGGTATCTCCGGCGAAGTGGTTCACGTTGACGGCGGCTTCAACATCGCTGCAATGAACGAGCTGGAAATTAAATAAGCTTGTCACTCTCTTCCCGTCAGGGAAGAGAGTTTCCCCCGCCCCGCCCCTCGTTATTCCGTTCTGCTATTTGTTATCACCTAACAATATTTTTCCCCTCATCCGCCTTACGCCAGGATATTGATCGCCATTTTGAGATCAAGGAACGCCCATGGAACAAGGCCGTTTTTCCGGCAAAGGCCACTGGTATCATGAAACCCAGTCGAATCATTCGCAGACGGACGTTTTGCCGCTGGTGCCCGAAGCCGCTAACGTCGACGACCGTTTTTTGCTCGATTTAGCCCTGCCCAATGACATTCTCGCAAGCTGTGCTGGTTGGCTTACGCCTGCCCGAACCCTGTGTCATCTTTTGTTCCCGCTTGATACTCCCGTGAACCGTCTGCATACCCTCAGCGCCTACGACAGGCTGAGCACGGCATTAACGGTTGCCCAGGCGTGTGGCGTTCAGCGGCTCTGTAACCACTACGCTGCTCTGCTCGCCCCTCTTCCGGGGCCGGACTCCTCCCGGGAAAGCAATCGACGCCTTGCAGAAATTACCCAGTATGCCCGCCAGTTAGCCAGCTCACCCGATGTCATTGATGATAAGGCCCAAAACCAGCTTGATGAGGTTGGACTCACAACGTATGACATTGTGCTCATCAACCAGATCATCGGCTTTGTCGGTTTTCAGGCGCGAGTGGTCGCGGTATTTCAGGCATTGCTTGGCTATCCGGTACGCTGGCTGCCCGGGCACCACATTCAGCCCCATACGTTGCCGGTCAGCTTCAGCAGATGGACCGCCACGCTACCCGCGGTTGAGCTAAAATATGCCAGTGCGCTTCAGCTTGAGGCGCTCTCACGCTGGCAGGCGGAACCGGCGCTTGAAGCGCTTACTCCTGTGCTGTGTCATGAGCCGATGCTGCTTGATCTGACGGGCGAAATTCTGCTTAACCATCCGCGAAGTGAAGGTCCCGCGTCTTCGATGCTCTCAGCCGCTCGTGCGCTGCTTGTCGCCTCTCCGGATCGCTTTAGCGCCGCCCAGTTAACGCCCCTGACCGGGTCAGGTCTCTCGCCAGAGAAGGCCATCAACCTGCTTACCCGAGATGCATTTTATGGCTGGCTGGACCGTCTGCGCGTGGCGCTCGGCAAAGAGGAATAACCATACTCTTTACCTAAAGAGCGCTTGCTGTAGCAGTGAGATTCGCGTAAAACTGTCAGCCGCTCAATGGCTACGAAAATAGAACATTATGTTTCAGGACAACCCGCTGCTAGCGCAGCTTAAACAGCAACTGCATTCCCAGACGCCGCGTGCAGAAGGGGTCGTAAAAGCCACGGAAAAGGGCTTTGGCTTTCTTGAAGTTGACGGGCAGAAGAGCTACTTCATTCCGCCTCCTCAGATGAAGAAAGTGATGCATGGCGACCGCATTTCGGCCGTTATTCATACCGAAAAGGAACGAGAGTCTGCCGAGCCGGAAGCACTGATCGAACCTTTCCTGACCCGCTTTGTCGGGAAAGTGCATAAAAAAGACGATCGTCTTTCTGTCGTGCCGGACCATCCTCTCCTGAAAGATGCTATTCCGTGCCGCGCCGCGCGTGGCGTTGAGCATGATTTTGTTGAGGGTGACTGGGCGGTTGCTGAGATGCGCCGTCATCCTTTAAAAGGCGATCGCGGTTTTTACGCCGAGCTTACCCAATACATTACCTTCGGCGACGACCATTTCGTCCCATGGTGGGTGACGCTGGCGCGCCACAACCTCGAAAAAGAAGCGCCTGAGGGCGTGGCGACTGAAATGCAGGACGAAGGTCTGGAACGTCGCGATCTGACGGCGCTGGACTTTGTCACCATCGACAGCGCCAGCACCGAGGATATGGACGATGCGTTGTATGCCGAAGAGACAGCCGATGGCAAACTGCATCTGACCGTCGCCATTGCCGACCCTACCGCATGGATTGTCGAAGGCAGCAAGCTGGACGAGATGGCCAAAGTGCGCTCGTTCACCAACTACCTGCCGGGTTTTAACATTCCGATGCTGCCGCGTGAACTCTCCGACGATCTTTGCTCGCTGCGTGCGCATGAAGTGCGTCCGGTGCTGGCCTGTCGGATGACCATTGCGGCTGATGGTACCATTGAAGAAGATATTGAATTCTTCGCCGCCACCATCGAATCCAAAGCCAAGCTAGCCTATGACGACGTGTCCGACTGGCTGGAGAACACGGGTAGCTGGAAACCTGAGTCCGACAACATTGCCGCACAAATTCGTCTGCTGCACCGCGTCTGCCTGAGCCGCAGCGAATGGCGTCAAACTCACGCGCTGGTCTTCAAAGATCGTCCGGACTACCGTTTTGTGCTGGGTGAAAAAGGTGAAGTGCTGAACATTGTCGCTGAGCCGCGCCGTATTGCCAACCGCATCGTTGAAGAAGCGATGATATCCGCCAACATTTGTGCCGCCCGCGTGCTGCGCGACAAATTAGGCTTTGGCATTTACAACGTGCACACCGGGTTTGATCCAGCGAACACCGAAGCGCTGGCTGCCCTGCTGAAAACCCATGACGTACACGTCGATCCTGAGGAAGTGCTGACCCTGCAAGGTTTCTGCAAACTGCGCCGCGAGCTGGACGCACAGCCGTCAGGGTTCCTTGACAGCCGTATTCGCCGCTTCCAGTCCTTTGCGGAAATCAGCACCGAGCCAGGCCCGCACTTCGGCCTTGGCCTTGAGGCTTACGCGACCTGGACCTCTCCGATCCGTAAGTACGGCGATATGGTTAACCATCGTCTGCTGAAAGCGATCATAAAAGGGGAATCTGTTGCCCGCCCACAGGATGATACGAAGTTGCAGATGGCAGAACGTCGCCGTCTGAACCGTATGGCGGAGCGTGATGTCGGCGACTGGTTATACGCGCGCTTCCTGAATGATAAGGCAGGGACTGACACCCGTTTCCCGGCTGAAATCATTGACATCAGCCGCGGCGGTATGCGCGTTCGTCTGGTGGATAATGGCGCCGTTGCCTTTATTCCTGCCCCGTTCCTGCATGCCGTTCGCGACGAACTGGTTTGTAGCCAGGAAAACGGGACCGTGCAAATTAAAGGCGAAACGGTTTACAAGGTCACTGACGTGATTGATGTCACCATCGCTGAAGTGCGCATGGAAACCCGCAGTATTATCGCGCGCCCTGTCGCCTGATAACCGCGTAAACTTCCGGCCGTTCCGTTAAGGGGTGGCCGGGAGTTCTCTCCAATATTATCTCCCGCAAAATCATCGTTTTTTCTCACACTTTTCTGTTTCCCATCGCCACATTTCGCCAGAATTATCTACAGTAAAAGAGAGCCGTCATTGTCGACTGCAAATGAATAATTTGTGCGCTACTCAGCAGCCGCGGGAGAAAACGTGATGGACGATCTGGAGCAGAATTTGCTGTTTCGTTACATGGGTACGCATAGCCCCTGGTGGCGACTGACAGCAGACAGCAATGCTCTGCATCTTGCTGCCAGTGAAAGCGCTGACATCATTCAAGTGGTGGCGCTGGATGATGAGCAGGCCGCGCTGATCCGCCAGCTCACCGTGATAACCTCCAGCATTGCCATGACCCTGCCCTTGTACGGTGTGGACGTTCCCGTTCATCTTGTCGGCCGTAAAATTAACAAAAATGAGTGGGCAGGAACGGCATCAGCCTGGAACGATACTCCTTCCGTGGCGCGCGACCTGGCGCAGGGGCTCTCCTTCGCCGAACAGGTAGTGTCCGAGGCTAACTCCGTGATTGTGATCCTCGACCAGAACGGGAATATTCAGCGCTTCAACCGTTTAAGTGAAGAATATACGGGCCTGAAGGAACAGGAAGTTATCGGGCAAAACGTGTTCAAACTGTTTATGAGCCGTAGCGAAGCCGCGGCCTCCAAACGCAACATCACCGGTTTTTTTCGTAACGGCAGCTCGTACGAAGTTGAACGCTGGATCAAGACCCGCAAAGGGCAGCGCCTGTTTCTCTTCAGAAATAAATTTGTTCACAGCGGCAGCGGGAAAAATGAAATCTTCCTCATCTGTTCAGGTACCGATATAACCGAAGAGCGTCGGGCCCAGGAGCGCCTGCGCGTACTCGCCAATACGGATACGATTACCGGTTTGCCTAACCGAAACGCCATCCATGAGCTGATCTCTGATGCCATCACCGCTCGGGGTGACACCCAGGTAGGCGTGGTTTATCTCGATCTGGATAACTTTAAAAAAGTGAACGATGCCTATGGGCATATGTTTGGCGACCAGCTGCTACAGGCCGTTGCGCTGGCGATCCTGAGCTGCCTGGACGAAGGACAAACCCTGGCGCGCCTGGGTGGGGATGAGTTTATCGTGCTGGCCACCGATACCTCGCAGGGCGCGCTGGAAGCCATGGCATCGCGCATACTGACCCGACTTCGTCAGCCTTTCCGCATCGGGCTGATAGAGGTTTACACCGGCTGCTCGCTGGGCATCGCGCTTGCGCCCCAGCACGGTAACGATCGCGAAAGCGTCATTCGTAATGCCGACACCGCCATGTACACCGCCAAAGAAAATGGCCGGGGCAAATTCTGCGTCTTCTCGCCAGAGATGAACCAGCGCGTATTTGAATACCTGTGGCTGGATACCAACCTGCGTAAAGCGCTGGATAACGATCAGCTGTTAATCCACTACCAACCCAAAATAACCTGGCGCGGCGAAGTCAGAAGTCTGGAGGCGCTGGTGCGCTGGCAGTCGCCAGAGCGTGGCCTGATCCCGCTGATGGAGTTTATCTCCTATGCTGAGGAGTCAGGGCTGATTGTGCCCCTGGGCCGCTGGGTTATGCTTGATGTGGTGCGCCAGGTGGCGAAATGGCGCGACAAGGGGATCAACCTTCGCGTCGCGGTCAACGTCTCCGCCCGTCAGCTGGCGGACCAGACCATCTTCAGCGACCTGAAGCAGGCGCTGAAAGACCTGAGTTTTGAATACTGCCCGATTGACGTGGAATTGACCGAAAGCTGTCTCATTGAAAATGAAGAACTGGCCCTGTCAGTGATCCAGCAGTTTAGCCGCCTGGGAGCGCAAATTCACCTGGATGACTTTGGTACGGGGTACTCTTCCCTGTCGCAGCTGGCGCGCTTCCCTATCGATGCCATTAAGCTTGACCAGGCTTTCGTGCGGGACATCCATAAGCAGTCCATTTCACAGTCGCTGGTGCGTGCGATAGTCGCCGTGGCGCAGGCGTTAAATTTGCAGGTCATTGCTGAAGGGGTGGAAAGTGCAAAAGAAGACGCCTTTCTGACGAAGAATGGCGTCAACGAACGGCAGGGTTATCTTTTTGCTAAGCCCATGCCCGCTGCCGCATTCGAGCGATGGCTAAAGCGCTATCAGGCCAGAAATGTCCGTTAGCTGGCTTTGCGTAAGCCCGTCGCCTGATGGCGATTTTGCAGCATAACCAGCCGCTCCATGTAGGCGATATCCTTCGGTTCAAGGCAGAAGGCGGCATCAACCCAATCCTCGGTAATGTCCATCAGCTCGCTTCGCGGAAGTGGCAGCACGCGCGTACGCGCACGCAGCATGGCCCTTACGCCGTTCAGCTTCGGCTGTAGCGTGTCGATAAACGTCCGCACCGAAACATAGCTCTGTAACGGCTCGAATAAGAGATCCACAAGACCATGCTGCTCATACCATTCCGCCGTATGCGTCTCACCTTTGTAGATCAGCGCCTCCGCCATTTTCATGCCGGCACGACGCGCCACCAGTGAATAGCCGCCCATGCCCGGGAACAGATTGAACGCGATTTCCGGAAAGCCTAATCGGGCATCGCGCTGGGACAGAATGAAATGATGCGCCAGCGCGGCTTCAAACCCGCCCCCTAACGCGCTTCCTTCCACCATAGCCAGCGTGACAGCTCCGGTATCAAACCCTCGCGAGGCGGCATGAACGCAGTCCACACAGGCCCGGGCATAGGCGCGTAACGCTTCGCGTCGGTTGTTTTTGAAGCACTCAACGAAGAACTGTAAATCACCGCCGGTATTGTAGATGTCGGGGACCAGCGATCCGGTGACCCAAAAATCAACGACAAATCCTGACTGTCGAACCAGCCAGGAGAGATTCATGATCTCCTCGATCAGCGCATGATTGAAGCAAGGCCGTGGCGTGGCACGTAACATCATCCACACCGTACGCCGTTCGGCCTCATAATAAGCCGCCAGTTGAGTGAATCGTTCAGCATCAGTAAACAATGTGCAGGTTGTCTGGTTGATAACTGTCATAGTCGAATTCCTCTTATAAAAAAGCGCGTTGCGCGCAGTTTTAGACTAATCCACCCCTACAACCCGCAGCATACGGGGGCCAAATTTATCACTTTCATTTATGAACTTTGGTTATTGCATTTTTTACCTTCTCTTTTGAATCAATTTTCTGCATCATTGATAATATTAACTTTTCGCTTCAGGGTGAGCTTATGTCTAACATTGATGCAACAGCCGTGGCACAGCGTATTGATACTGTGCTGGATATTCTTGTCGCAGGCGATTATCACTCTGCTATCCGTAACCTTGAAATCCTCAAGTCTGAACTGCTGGCTGAGAACGGCGCTGATAACGCTCCAGAATCCACTCAACCTAAAGCCCCGTGGGAAGTGTAGCCACGTCGTTTCCGCCCTTGCCTTTTAAATGGATGCTATGAATTCCCGACAACAAATCATTTTGCAGATGGTGATCGATCAGGGACGCGTAAGCGTGGTCGATCTCGCTAAAGCCACCGGCGTTTCTGAAGTCACCATTCGTCAGGATCTGAATCTGCTGGAAAAACAGAGCTACCTGCGGCGTGCGCACGGATATGCCGTTCCACTGGACAGCGACGACGTCGAAACCCGCATGATGAACAATTATGCGCTCAAGCGGGAGCTGGCGGAGTTTGCTGCATCCTTAGTGAATAACGGTGAGACCGTCTTTATTGAAAATGGCAGCAGTAACGCTCTTCTGGCGCGCACGCTCGCCGATCAAAAAGACGTTACCATCATCACCGTAAGCAGCTATATCGCCCATCTGTTGAAGGAAACTCAGTGCGAGGTGATACTGCTGGGCGGCATTTACCAGAAGAAAAGCGAAAGCATGGTGGGGCCATTAACGCGTCAATATGTTCAGCAGGTTCACTTCAGTAAAGCATTCATTGGTATTGACGGCTGGCAGCCCGACACCGGCTTTACCGGTCGCGACATGATGCGTTCAGACGTGGTTAACGCAGTGCTCGCCAAAGAGTGTGAAGCGATAGTGCTGACCGACAGCTCTAAGTTTGGCGCCGTACACCCTTATACGATGGGTCCGGCTTCACGCTTCAGCCGTGTGATTACGGATGAGCGTTTGCGCGATGAATATCGCCAGCAATTAGAACAAGACGGCCTGACTGTCGATATTGTGAAAAAAACGGCCTGATTATCCTGCTGCGCCCGAATAATGGGCGCACTTAAACCTTTCTCTGAGAGTATTCTGACCCTGCCTTTAAGAGTTTTTACCTGTTGAAACCGTTCTAAACACGTAAAATTAATATTAGCGATATAACAGGAAGTGACTATCACCTGCGTGATGATGAAACGCCTGCGCGACCAGGTTTCACGGGAACAGAATTTAAGTATGGATATTGTCTATACTTAAAGTGCATTCCTTTCCGTGAATCGATAATTCAGGAGAAAGTATTATGACCTTTACCAGCAAAAAATTAGCCGCCGCTGTTCTGGCAATCACTGTAGCAATGTCCCTGAGCGCTTGCTCTAACTGGTCTAAACGTGACCGTAATACCGCGATTGGTGCCGGTGCTGGTGCGCTTGGTGGTGCAGTATTAACGGATGGTAGTACGCTGGGTACATTAGGTGGTGCTGCCGTAGGTGGTGTTATCGGTCACCAGGTGGGCAAATAATCACCATAACGGCTCTCACCGGTATAATAATATATTTTGTATTTTCAGGTCTGACTTACGCACGTAAAAAAAAGAGCCACGGCAATGTCCGTGGCTCATTTATTTTAGCCGCCCGCCAGTTTGACTTTCATTCCTTTGGCTTCCAGCAGCGCTTTAATTAAATCCCGTTTATCACCCTGAATCTCAATAATGCCGTCTTTTACTGCCCCACCGCATCCGCACTTCTTTTTAAGTTCAGCGGCGAGCTTTACCAGGTCTGCATCATCCAGATCAATGCCAGTGACAAGGCAAACCCCTTTACCTTTCCTGCCGCTGGTCTGGCGCTGAATTCGCACGATACCATCGCCTTTTGGACGTTCAGCTTTCTCTTTTGGCTCTTCAATGCGCCCGGTATCCGTTGAATAGACCAGACGACTGTTGGCGTCACGCATTATGCCCCCTTTTTCAGTGATGCATTAATCGCTTTCAGGGTCTCTGCCGGATGAGCGGATTGCGTCACCGGGCGACCAATCACCATATAGTCTACACCCGCGCTCAGCGCCTGCTCTGGCGTCATGATGCGTCGCTGATCCCCAGACTCGGTGCCTGCCGGACGGATACCTGGCGTTACCAGTTTAAAGTCGCGGCCTAGCACAGATTTGAAGCGAACCGCCTCCTGAGCCGAACAGACCACGCCATCGAGACCACACTGTTGCGTGAGGCGCGCCAGACGCTCCGCGTGTTCAGCAGGTGACAACGTCACACCCAGATCGCGCAGGTCGGATTCATCCATACTGGTCAGCACGGTGACGGCGATCAGAAGCGGAGCGTCATTACCAAACGGCACCAGCGCTTCGCGCGCAGCCGTCATCATGCGTGCCCCGCCGGATGCATGAACGTTAACCATCCACACGCCCAGTTCAGCCGCCGCAGCAACGGCGTGCGCAGTGGTATTTGGAATATCATGGAATTTCAGGTCGAGGAAAACGTCGAAGCCACGCTGGTGCAGATCGCGGACGATTGACGGGCCGAACAGCGTAAACATCTCTTTGCCTACTTTCAGACGGCAATCGCGGGGATTAATGCCATCAACAAAGGCCAGTGCGGCGTCACGGTTATTGTAATCCAGAGCGACAACTACGGGAGAATCGGTAACTACGCGGGAAGTGGAGGATGTAACAGACGTCATGACCAGCCCTTTTCGTCTATGGGCGCGCAGCGGCGCGGAACAGATAAACGGCGTGCATTCTACCTGCCCTCGGGGTAAATGAACAGAATCGAATGATTTTCCTGCCGAACCCCAGACCGCACGGTGCTGACGAAATCACTGCAACCATTAGTATGTTGTAACTAAAATGCGGCGTTTTAAAAATCACTGCCCGTCCAGACCTCGGATTGGCTTAATGGTGGACCACGCCCGGCAGGAAGGGCAATGCCAGTAAAGCGAATAGGCGGTGAAGCCGCATTTCTGGCAGCGATAGCGCGGTTTGCTGCGCACCTGTTCACCCACCATGTCTCGCAGCACCATCAGGCTCTCTTTAGCGCGCCCTTCTTCTGCGTCATTAAGGTGGTAATCCATCAGCTTATGGAAGACGCGCATGGTAGGATGACGCTGCAACTGGCGGGTAATGTATACCTGGGCGGTATCACTCCCTTCGTGCTCTTCGACGACATCCGATAGCATCAGCTCGGCTGTGGCACCGGTGTTTTCTTCAACGCAGCGACGCAGAAACGCAACCCACTCGTCCTGCTTACCTAACTGCTGATAGCAGGTTTGCAGCATTTCCAGCGTTTCGCTGACCAGCTCTTTGTCTTGGTCGATAACGCGAAGCAGGCTCTCCACGGCTTTGGCGTAATCACCGTTAGCCATAAAGACCCGCCCCATCATGATCGAGATGCGCGCGCTGTTGCGATCGGCCGCAGCGCCTTTCTTTAACAATGCCATGGCTTTATCCATGTCATCGCTACCCATCTGCTGGAGAGCCAGCTCGCAATAGAAGTGGGCAATTTCGACGCGTTGTTTGTCTTTACCGAGTTTGACCAGCCGTTCGGCGGTATCAATCGCTTTTTGCCAGTCGCTGGTGGCCTGATAGATTTGCAGAAGCTGCTGAAGCGCACCGATACGGAAGTCCGTCTCATCCACCAGCTGAGAGAACATATCCTCGGCGCGATCGTAAAGCCCCGCGGCCATGTAATCCCGCCCAAGTTGCTGCACGGCCAGCAACCGTTGCTCATAGGTCAACGAAGCGCTTTCCATCAGGGTCTGGTGGATACGAATGGCACGGTCAACCTCTCCGCGCGAGCGGAACAGGTTTCCCAGGGTGAGATGCGCCTCTACGGTGCCGGTATCCTCTTTGAGCATGTCGAGGAACAGATCCACCGCTTTATCCTGCTGATTGCTCAGCAGGAAGTTCACCCCCGCTACGTAGTCACGGGAGAGTCGGTTTGCTTCATCCTGTTTTGTTTGTTGCGCGCTTCTGCGGCCCATATACCAGCCATAGGCTGCGGCGACAGGCAAAAGCAGAAACAACAACTCCAGCATATTCGATTATTCCTTGACTACCGGCACACCAGAGCTCGCCGGAATGTCAGACGCAGGCGTAAGTTGATGTTCAAGTCGTTTAATTTTACGTTCAGCGCGAACAAGAGAAACACGAACCTTAAGCCAGAACAGGCCGCATACAAGCCAGCCGATGACAAAACCCGCCGCGAATAACACCGCCAGCAGGCTCGACACCCGGTACTCGCCCTGCGCCAGCAGATAGTTAAAACTTACCTGTTGATCGTTTTGCGCGCCCAATGTGACTGAAATGACAAAAATCGCCAACACCAGTAAGAAAATGAGTAAATATTTCACATGACTTCCCGTTATGTGGTTCGAGCGTATAAAGCGTGTTCAACTCACTGCAATCAGCCTTATAAGCTACCATTTTAGTGGCGGGCGCGAAATGGAAAAAGTAACGCGCCCTACATGGATTTATGGTCAAAATGCGGAATATCAACCTTCAGGTTCCGCCAGACTCCCTTTCGGCTATTTCTTCCTTCTCTTCCGGCGGCGGCGTCAATGGTCCACAAAAACGTTGTGCAAGCCAGGTCACCAGCGTCACCAGTACCCACGAGATCAGCGTTGCCACCACCAAATCACGCGGCCAGTGCATCCCCAGCAGCATCCGGCTGCCCATTACGCCTGTCGCCCAGACCAGCAAAATCGCAATCGTGAGGGTACGCCGACGCGGCCACAGCAGTCCCACGCCAAGTAGCGCCCAGCTGGCAGCAAACATCGTATGCCCGGAAGGAAACGCAAAGCCGGTCTCTTTTTGCCAATGTTTGCGTAAAAAGGTCGGGATATCCTGCTGTTCTGCAAGCTGCTCCTTTACCAACGCACCGCGATCTTTACGCTTTAAATTGTAGAACTCATCCACCGGAACATGATGCGTTTTTTCCAGCCAGACGACGAAAGGACGGGGTTCCTGCACGCGATCCTTGACCCACGACTTCACCCCCTGCCCGATAAGTATGGCGCCGCCGAGAATAGCGAACAGTACCAGCGCCGCGCGAAGGCGAAAGCGCAGGCACCACAGGAACCAGCCACAGAGCAGCACGTGCGTAATAATCCCCCACGGCTGGGTGACCGTCTCGGTTATCCAGTATAAGGCTTTCAGCCACGTCTCGTTTTGTCCGGGCTGCCACATCCAGCCGGAGAACCAAACGACCAGGGGTATAACGAGCAATACGGCGGCTCCTGCGGCCGTTCGTCTGGCAATTGAAAGCATGTCCTCTCCTTTTTCACTAAGCACCACAATCATAACTGAATTTCATCATTCTGGTGGATATGTCGGATTGTGCGTTTAACGTTTGTAAAGCGTGGTGGTGATTAGGTGAAGTTGCCGGGCTTGTGGCAAAATAGTCCGATACAGAAAGCATAATGGGGCAAAGGCACGAAACGTGTCAGCCTGGTCTGGAGAATCACATGCAGCTTAAACGTGTGGCAGAAGCCAAACTGCCAACCCCATGGGGCGATTTCCTGATGGTGGGTTTTGAAGAACTGGCAACCGGGCAAGATCACGTCGCCCTGGTGTTCGGCGACATTTCGGGGCAAACGCCGGTGCTGTCCCGCGTTCATTCAGAGTGTCTGACCGGTGACGCGCTGTTCAGTCTGCGGTGCGACTGCGGTTTTCAGCTTGAAGCCGCCCTTTCTCATATCGCAGAGGAAGGACGTGGCGTTCTGCTGTATCACCGTCAGGAAGGTCGCAATATTGGCCTGCTGAATAAAATCCGCGCCTATGCGTTGCAGGATCAGGGCTACGATACCGTCGAAGCGAACCATCAGCTCGGCTTTGCTGCTGACGAGCGCGATTTCACCCTGTGCGCGGATATGTTCAAGCTGCTGGGCGTGGACGAAGTGCGTCTGTTGACCAATAACCCGAAAAAAGTGGAAATCCTCACTGAAGCGGGCATCAATATTGTGGAACGCGTACCGCTGATTGTCGGCCGCAACCCGAAAAACGCGCACTACCTCGATACCAAAGCTGCCAAAATGGGGCATCTGCTGAGCGAGTAAACGCAAAACGCCCGGCACATGTGCCGGGCGAGTTTTATCAGTCCAGCATCTTACGAATCACATAATGTAAAATGCCGTCGTTCTGATAATAGGTCAGCTCTGTTGCCGTATCAATACGACACCGGCAATCCAGCACTTCTGTCGTTCCATCTGCGCGCGTTAACTTCACCGGAACGGTTTTACCCGGTTGCAGATTTTGCAGACCGCTGATATCAATCTGCTCTTCCCCGGTCAAACCCAGCGTTTTACGCGTTACGCCCTGCGGGAACTCCAGCGGCAGGATCCCCATCCCGATCAGGTTTGAGCGGTGGATACGTTCAAAGGATTCGGCAATCACCACGCGAACCCCGAGCAGACGCGGACCTTTTGCCGCCCAGTCGCGACTGGAACCGGAGCCGTACTCTTTACCGGCAATAACGGCCAGCGGCGTACCCTGCTGCTGATACTTCATGGCTGCGTCATAAATTGAAATGACCTCTGTATCCGGCAGGTGGCGCGTCATACCCCCTTCCACGCCTGGGACCATTTCATTGCGAATGCGGATGTTGGCAAAGGTCCCGCGCATCATCACTTCGTGGTTACCGCGGCGCGAACCGTAGGAGTTGAAATCGCGACGTTCCACGCCACGACTTTGCAGATACCGACCTGCCGGACTGTCCGCCTTGATGCTACCCGCAGGGGAGATATGGTCGGTGGTGACGGAATCGCCCAGCATCGCCAGAATGCGCGCGCCGTGAATATCTTTCAGCGGTGCAGGCTCCGCCAGCATTTCGTCGAAGAATGGCGACAGGCGAATATAGGTGGAATCATCCTGCCAGTCATAGGTATCGGAACCCACCACGTCGATCGCTTTCCATTCCGCTGTGCCTTCGAACACTTCCGCATACTCTTTGCGGAACATCTCGGTGGAAACTTTCTCTACCGCGCGCGCAATTTCGCGCGATGATGGCCAGATGTCTTTCAGATAGACCGGTTCATTTTTGCGATCGTGACCAATCGGATCGGTCGCCAGGTTAATGTTCATGTTTCCGGCCAGCGCATAGGCTACAACCAGCGGCGGCGAGGCCAGCCAGTTGGTTTTCACCAGCGGATGAATACGCCCTTCAAAGTTTCGGTTACCGGAAAGTACCGCGCCAACGGTCAAATCCCCCTGCTTGATCGCCATTTCAATAGGTTCAGGCAGTGGACCAGAGTTACCGATGCAGGTCGTACAGCCGTAGCCCACCAGGTTAAAGCCCAGCTCGTCGAGGTAAGGCGTGAGTCTGGCCTGTGCCAGGTAATCGGATACCACTTTCGAACCAGGCGCCAGGGAGGCTTTAACCCAAGGCTGTGGCTTGAGCCCCAGCTCTACCGCTTTTTTTGCCAGCAGCCCGGCAGCCATTAACACACTCGGGTTGGACGTGTTGGTACAGGAAGTGATAGCGGCGATCACCACGGCGCCGTCAGGGAGCTGATACTGACGCCCGTTCAGAACATAGTCCACCGGACGGTGATCTTTTTGTGCGGCGTTAACTTCCAGCTCATTGCTGGCGGCAAAGGCTTTCGGAACGTTGCTCAGGGCGACGCGGTCCTGCGGACGTTTTGGCCCTGCGAGGCTTGCCTCAACGGTGCCCATATCCAGCTCCAGCGTACTGGTAAATACCGGCTCGTCACCCGGGTTACGCCACATGCCCTGCGCTTTGGTGTAGGCCTCAACGAGAGCCACCTGCTCCTCGCTGCGACCACTGAGGCGCATATACTCCAGCGTAACGCTATCAATCGGGAAAAAGCCGCAGGTCGCGCCATATTCCGGCGCCATGTTGGCGATGGTGGCCCGGTCCGCCAGCGGCAGTGAATCCAGACCATCGCCATAAAATTCAACGAATTTACCCACCACGCCATGCTTACGCAGCATCTGGGTGACCGTCAGAACCAGATCCGTGGCGGTAATGCCTTCGGACAATTTACCGGTCAGCTTAAAGCCCACCACATCGGGAATGAGCATTGATACCGGCTGGCCGAGCATGGCCGCTTCCGCTTCAATACCACCGACGCCCCAGCCCAGAACGCCAAGGCCGTTAATCATGGTGGTGTGTGAATCGGTGCCCACCAGCGTATCAGGGTAAGCCACCCACTCTTTATCCTGCAATTCACTCCAGACGGCTTTGCCGAGATATTCCAGGTTGACCTGGTGACAAATGCCGGTGCCCGGTGGAACAACGCTGAAGCGGCTGAACGCCTGCTGACCCCATTTCAGAAATACGTAGCGTTCATGGTTACGTTCCATCTCCAGACGGACGTTTTCGCCGAAAGCATCGTCGTCACCAAAGTGATCGACGGTGACGGAGTGGTCAATGACGAGGTCTACCGGGGACAAGGGGTTAACCTTAGCTGTATCGCCCCCGAGGCGCTTAACGGCTTCACGCATAGCTGCCAAATCCACCACCGCTGGCACGCCAGTGAAATCCTGCATCAGCACTCTGGCCGGGCGATAGGCAATTTCTCTGTCTGCATGAGCATTTTTCAGCCACCCTGCCAGAGCCTGGATATCCTCCTCGGTAACCGAGTCGCCATCCTGCCAGCGCAAGAGGTTTTCCAGTAAGACTTTCAACGACTTGGGTAACCGCGAAATGTCCCCAAGCGTTCTGGCAGCCAGCGGTAAGCTGTAGTAGCGCCAGGTTTTATTTTCCGCCTGTAATGTGTCCTTACTGGCTTCGCGTAGGGTTAACGACATAAGCTCCTCCTTAAAAACAGGGATGTCCTGACAATCATCAGGGCTGTAATTAAAGATAACACAAAGATGTCGTAACGTTTTGATAACAACCCAAATTGATAAATTTAGGAATGGTCCAACGCGAGGGATAAAACAAAAAACCCCGCCGTGGCGAGGTTTTACGATTTAGTGCAGGGCCAGCCAGAGGAGCTGACACCAGAAGAGGATCGACGCTGAGAATACGCCGAGCCATGACCAGTATTTTACGGTTGTCATGTTATTCATCATAGGGACACCAGACTTTAATTATTTAAGGTTGCGAGGTCTGCCCTCGTTCTATATTGCTGATGTGTATTTATTAAGGAGTACAAAAGTGCACGGTCTATATTCAGACTATTTGCATCATTACGCAAAAATCAAAATTATTGTTTTTTGGGTTCGTCTTCCGCGAACACATCAATAAAGGCCTGCTGCTGCGGCGTCAGTTTCCAGGAAGCTGGCACGCTGGTTGCTGGCGCCTTACGGGCTTTGTGAGCATTGTCACGAAGCTGACACATCTCTTTTCTCGCTTCTGTACGCACCGTCATGACCATAATCAACCCCAGTAATTCCAGACAAGAAGAGCAACCACCACCCAGAACAGGGCAGAGCCAAGAAAGACCGCCAGCCAGGCTTTACGCTTAAGCGCGGGATCCCTTTGCGGTTCTTCACTTCCTGACGGCATTGCTAACCTCATACAATCGATATCGCTTATCATTTAGAGACCAAACAATTGGCACAAGTAATCATCTGATGAGATAAATCCTAAAGAAACTTTAGCCGAAAAGCCAGTGAATTTACGTATCCGAGCCCGGGAAAATTCAATCTTTTGACCAGAAATAAATAATTGAAAAGAATAATTTGCACAGCTGTAAATTAGTTTCTACTTTTGTCGCAAATTTGCGACAGTAAAACCATAGTCATCAAATGGGTTATGACGATATATGACAGTGGGCGTAGATGATGATAATTCTAATTCAGGTTTAAAGCGGAATGACGGTATCTTTCCGCAAGAGAAAGATACCGGGAGTGATTATTTGGCGGGAAGTTTAATGTCTTTAAACATCTCTTCGATGTCTTCATTGGAGCGTAACGCCACAGCTGTATCCACCACATCGCGCGTTAAATGTGGCGCAAAGCGTTGAATAAAATCATACATATAGCTGCGCAGGAACGTGCTGCGACGAAAACCTATCTTGGTGGTGCTGTGACTGAAAATATCATGCGCATCCAGACGCACCAGATCCGGGTCTGAGACAGGATCCACCGCCATGCTGGCAATAACCCCAACGCCCAGGCCCAGACGTACATACGTTTTTATGACGTCCGCATCCGTCGCCGTAAAGACAATCCGTGGCGTTAATCCGGCGCGGTTAAACGCGGTGTCCAGTTCAGACCGGCCCGTAAAGCCGAACGTATAGGTCACCAGCGGGTATTGCGCCAGTTCTTCGATTGTCACTTCGCCCTTCCCCGCCAGCGGGTGATCCGGGGTCACGACAATAGAGCGGTTCCAGTGGTAGCACGGGAGCATGACCAGATCATCGTACAGATGGAGCGCTTCCGTCGCGATAGCGAAGTCTGCATTGCCTTTAGACACGGCCTCTGCGATTTGCGTCGGTGATCCCTGATGCATATGCAGGGAAACGCGGGGATAGCGTTCTATGAAGCCTTTGATCACCCCGGGAAGCGCATAACGCGCCTGTGTATGCGTGGTGGCAATATACAGAGAGCCTTTATCCGGCCAGGTATGTTCCCCGGCGACGGATTTAATGGCGTCGACTTTGGAGAGCACTTCCCGTGCGATGCGTATGATTTCCTGTCCTGCCGGGGTGACCTGAGTCAGGTGCTTACCGCTGCGGGCAAATATCTGAATACCTAACTCATCCTCCAGCATACGCACCTGCTTACTGATGCCGGGCTGAGAGGTATAAAGACCTTCTGCGGTGGAAGAGACATTGAGGTTATGATTGACGACCTCAACGATATAGCGAAGCTGCTGTAATTTCATGCCAGACCATCCGATTTAGCGCATGCGTCAATCGCTTAAGACGATTTGATAATAAGAAACGGGTTAACTATAACCACTATATCATTTATAGCCAGGCTGTATAGTACGGAACAAAAAATAATAACTACGTAATAAAAAAGGGCCGGAAGTCCGGCCCTTTTACAGGTAAGTTACGGTAAGGGAAGATTATTTCTTGCCTTCAACCCATTTCCCGTCGACAAAGAAGGCTGACCATCCGGTCGCTTTGCCCTCTTTCTCTGCCGCCACGTACTGCTGCTTCGTTTTACGGCTGAAGCGCACCACGGTTTTGTTGCCTTCCGGATCCTGCTGTGGCGCATCGGCCAGGTAACGCAGTTTCTCCGGCAGACGGTCGCGGAAGCGGTACAGCTCTTCTACCAGCGGCGCACGGGTTTCGCGCGATTTCGGGAAGGTGTTGGCCGCCAGGAATACCCCGGCAGCGCCGTCACGCAGCACGAAATACGCGTCTGACTTCTCGCACGGCAGCTCAGGAAGCGGAACCGGATCTTCCTTCGGCGGCGCAACTTCACCGTTACGCAGGATCTTACGCGTGTTTTTACAGTCGTCGTTGGTGCATGCCATGTACTTACCGAAGCGTCCCATTTTCAGGTGCATTTCGGAACCACATTTCTCACACTCAACGATTGGACCGTCATAGCCCTTAATGCGGAACTCACCTTCTTCGATCTCATAACCATCACAGGTCGGGTTATTGCCACAAACGTGCAGTTTGCGTTTTGGATCGATCAGGTAGCTGTCCATCGCCGTGCCGCATTTCTTACAGCGGCGTTTGGCGCGCAGTGCGTTGGTCTCCGCATCGTCACCTTCCAGCACGTTGAGAACTTCGTTCTCCGGCACGAGGTTGATGGTGGTTTTGCAACGCTCTTTCGGCGACAGCGCATAACCAGAGCAACCGAGGAATACGCCCGTGGTCGCGGTACGGATCCCCATTTTACGGCCACAGGTTGGGCAGTCGATGCTGGTCAGTACCATCTGGTTAGGCAGCATGCCGCCCTCTTCAGGATCTTTCTCGGCTTTCTCAAGCTGATTGGTAAAATCGCTGAAGAAGCTGTCGAGAACTTTCTTCCACTCTGCCTTATGGCTGGCAACCTCATCGAGGCTGTCTTCCATCTGCGCGGTGAAGTCATAGTTCATCAACTCGCGGAAGTTTGCTTCCAGACGGTCGGTGACAATCTCGCCCATTTTTTCAGCATAGAAACGACGGTTCTCAACGCGAACGTATCCACGATCCTGAATGGTCGAAATGATTGACGCATAGGTGGACGGGCGACCGATGCCGCGTTTTTCCAGCTCTTTCACCAGCGATGCTTCGCTGAAGCGCGCAGGTGGCTTGGTGAAGTGCTGAGCCGGGACCAGATCAACCAGCGACAGCTCGTCACCTTTGTTGACTGAAGGCAGCGTTCTGTCTTCATCGCCTTTACGCAGCGCAGGCATCACTTTTGTCCAGCCGTCGAAGCGCAGAATACGGCCGCGCGCTTTCAGGCGGAAATCACCCGCGCCGACGGTCAGCGTGGTGGAGTCGTATTTCGCTGGCGTCATCTGGCAGGCGACGAACTGGCGCCAGATCAGCTGATACAGCTTCTGGGCGTCCGCTTCCATATCTTTCAGCGATTCAGCCAGAACGGAAACGTCAGAAGGACGAATCGCTTCGTGCGCTTCCTGAGAATTCTCTTTGCTGGCGTACTGATTAGGACTATCCGGCAGGTATTTCTTACCGAAGTTGTCCTCGATATAGCCACGCACCATGTTGACAGCGTCCTGGCTCAGGTTGGTGGAGTCAGTACGCATGTAGGTGATGTAACCCGCTTCATATAAACGCTGGGCCATCATCATGGTTTTCTTCACGCCGTAACCCAGACGCGTACTCGCCGCCTGCTGGAGAGTTGACGTGATAAACGGTGCGCCAGGCTTGCTGCTGGTTGGTTTATCTTCACGATCCAGAACCTGATAACGCGCTTTTTCCAGCAGCGCCACGGCGGCCATGGTTTGATCGCGATTTTCAGGACGGAACGGTTTGTCGTTGTGGTGGCTCACCTGCAACGGCAGCGCATCGCCGCCCGGCGTGGTGACATTCGCATCCACTTCCCAGAACTCTTCCGGGACGAACGCTTTGATCTCGCGTTCACGCTCTACAACAAGACGAACAGCCACAGACTGCACACGCCCCGCAGACAGGCCGCGAGCGACCTTTTTCCACAGCAACGGCGAGACCATGTAGCCTACAACGCGGTCCATAAAGCGACGCGCCTGCTGAGCGTTAACACGGTCGATATTCAGTTCACCCGGCTTTTCAAACGCCTGACGAATCGCATTCTTTGTAATTTCGTTGAACACTACACGGCTGTAGCGTTTGTCATCACCCCCGATCACTTCCCGCAGGTGCCATGCGATGGCCTCCCCTTCGCGGTCAAGGTCGGTTGCGAGATAAATGTGGTCTGCTTTTTCAGCAAGCTGTTTCAGCTCGTTAACGACTTTTTCTTTGCCTGGCAGCACTTCGTAATGTGCATCCCAGTTGTGCCATGGGTTAACACCCATGCGGTTGACAAGCGCGCTACGTTCATCCTTTTTAGGCTTTTTAGCCCCTTTGGTGGAGGTAGAGTCTGCGCTCTTTTTGCTGGCTGAGCCACTGGTCGGCAAGTCGCGAATGTGACCAACGCTGGACTTAACCACGTAGTCATTGCCCAGATATTTATTGATCGTTTTGGCTTTTGCCGGGGACTCAACGATGACGAGAGCTTTACCCATATTCACCTTTACCTAATTTAATTCTTCCAGGAATACGCCGCACGTTGATTTCCCTTCCGCTGACGACGAGCCATTGATATTGCGACGTCGTCAGGGGATATCAACCCCTATGTGTTACCGAACGTCAGAATGGCGACATCCAGGTCATTGAGTTTTCGGGTATTTTTCTCACATCAAAGTTCATTCGTGACGAATTCCCGGTCGAATGTCAAGCAATTCTGTTGCCAGAATGACGAAAGCGCACACTGTACCTGATAAAATTCGTTACGCAACTTTATTAGCATGCAAAAGCAAATCCCGCCAGCCAGCCCCTGTTCCTTATCCCCTCGGATAACAGGGAAAATTTGCCCCCGAAGCGACCCAGGCGTAGACTATTGTCACTGTTTAAGGAGTGGAATATGCAGAATACGACTCAACCCATTGACCGAGCTTCACTGCTTATCGAAGCAAATAAACTCATTCGCGACCATGAAGACACCCTGGCGGGGATTGAAGCGACTGGCGTGGAACAGCGTAATGGCGTGCTGGTGTTCAGCGGTGAATACTTCCTTGATGAACAAGGGTTACCCACCCCAAAAAGCACCGCCGTGTTTAACATGTTTAAATACCTGGCGCATACCCTCTCAGAGAAGTACCACCTGGTCGATTAAAACGAAAACGCGAGGCATCTGCCTCGCGTTTGTCTTTACAGCAGCGGCTTTTGTCCGCGCTGCAACCAGCGTAGCAGCAGGCGATCCGCGCTTTCTGCCGCGCTATTGGTAAAACGGTCGAGCAGGCGCTTACGTCGGGTGAAGCGCACCCCCACCAGCTCACGGCCTTCCATCAGGTTGAGCAGGAGGTCGTCGCTGGTACCCACTTCATCCACCAGCCCTTTCTCCTGCGCCTGCGTGCCGTACCAGTGCTCGCCCGTAGCCACCTGCTCAATGTCCAGCGTTGGGCGCATGCGGTGCACGAAATCTTTGAACAGATGGTGGGTTTCGTTCAGATCTTCCCGGAATTTCTGCCGTCCCTCTTCGGTATTTTCGCCGAGCAGCGTCAGCGTACGTTTGTACTGACCCGCCGTATGCAGTTCGATGTCGATCTCTTTATTTTTCAGGAAACGATTGAAGTTAGGGATCTGCGCGACCACCCCAATCGAGCCGATAATGGAGAACGGTGCCGCGACGATTTTATCCGCCACGCACGCCATCATATAGCCGCCACTCGCCGCGACCTTATCTACCGCAACGGTGAGTGGGATCTGTTTATCCCGCAGACGTTGTAACTGCGAAGCCGCCAGTCCATACCCATGCACTACGCCGCCCGGGCTTTCAAGGCGTACCACCACCTGATCCTGGGCTGTCGCCACGGCCAGCACCGCCGTCACTTCTTCACGCAGAGAGGAGACTTCATGCGCATCCATGCTACCTTTAAAATCGAGCACATAGACGCGCGGTTTTGCGTCAGCCTGTGGCGTGGCGAGCTTAGCTTTCGCCTTCGCGGCTTTGGCGTCCTGCTTATGTTTTTTCTTCTGGGCTTTTAGCCACAGCTTCTGTTGATGATCGTCAAGCAGCGCCAGAGACATCTCCTCCTGCATCTCTTTATACTGCTCGCTCAGGCGGGTAATGCGTAACTCACCACGCTGACGCTTACGCTGCGTCAGGTTGACAATCAGGACGGCAATCACCGCGACAGCAATAACCACCGTCGCGATTTTGGCCAAAAACAACCCATACTGAGAAAGTAATTCCACGCGTTCCACCTTGATTTAACCACGAATCTTTCACGCCAGTGTACAACAGCCCTGCGCAGGCGTCTCGCTCTGGACATTACCTCTGCGAGGCGGCTTCAGGAATCCCCCGCTTCTGGTTTAAATCTTTGCAAATTGTTAATTTCCCAGCGTTCTGTCCTGTAGACTGATTGAATTCTGACGCTGTTTCGGGCATAAAGCCGAAAAGTCATAAATAAAGGTGCAAGTCACGCCCAATGCGCCTGAGGAGCCACCGTGCATTATCAGCCACAAAAAAACCTTCTACAGAACCGCATCATTTTGGTTACCGGTGCCAGCGACGGGATTGGTCGCGAAGCGGCGCTGACCTATTCTGAATACGGTGCGAGCCTTATTCTGCTGGGACGTAATGAAGAAAAGCTCAAGGCCGTCGCCCGTGAAATCGAAAACGCCGGCGGTACCCCCACGCCCTGGTATACGCTCGATCTGCTGACCTGCACGCCAGCGTCATGTCAGGCCCTTGCCCAGCAGATCAGCACACATTATCCGCGTCTGGACGGCGTACTGCACAACGCGGGGTTACTGGGCGAAGTGCGCCCGATGGATGAACAGGATCCGGAAATTTGGCAACAGGTGATGCAGGTTAACGTCAACGGGACGTTTTTCCTGACCCAGGCCTTGCTTCCTTTATTACTCAACTCCGATTCCGGCTCGCTGGTATTTACCTCCTCCAGCGTGGGGCGTCAGGGGCGTGCGAACTGGGGGGCTTACGCCGTCTCAAAATTTGCCACCGAAGGAATGATGCAGGTGCTGGCCGAAGAGTACCAAAGCCGCCACCTGCGGGTTAATTGCATTAATCCGGGCGGTACGCGCACCAAAATGCGCGCCAGCGCCTTCCCGACAGAAGATCCGCAGAAGCTTAAAACCCCGGCCGATATCATGCCCCTTTACCTGTGGCTGATGGGTGACGACAGCCGTCGCAAAACCGGAATGACCTTCGATGCCCAGCCAGGCCGCAAACCGGGGATATCGCAATGAGTGATGATCGTCATCAGCAGCGCCAGCAGCGTCTGAAAGAACAGGTTGATGCACGCGTGGCGGCCGCTCAGGACGAGCGCGGTATCCTAATCGTGTTCACCGGCAACGGCAAAGGCAAAACCACCGCCGCATTTGGGACCGCCACCCGCGCAGTCGGGCATGGGCAGAAAGTGGGCGTGATCCAGTTTATCAAGGGTGAATGGCCCAACGGCGAGCGTAATCTGCTCGAGCCGCATGGCGTTGAGTTTCAGGTAATGGCAACCGGTTTTACCTGGGATACCCAGAACCGGGAAACCGATACCGCAGCCTGCCTCGCCGTCTGGGAGCATGCCAAAAGAATGCTTTCAGACCCGTCGCTGAACATGGTGTTGCTGGATGAGATCACCTATATGGTGGCGTATGAATACCTGCCGCTGCAAGCCGTGCTGGAGGCCCTCAGGAACCGCCCTGCACACCAAACGGCGATCGTCACGGGGCGCGGGTGTCATCGGGACATTCTGGAGCTGGCCGATACCGTCAGCGAGCTGCGTCCGGTTAAGCATGCGTTCGATGCGGGTATCAAAGCGCAAATTGGGATTGATTACTGAAAAAAAAGCCCGGTATATTCACCGGGCTTTTCAATTAACCGTTGTTATTACGGCTGCCAGAGCGGCGATTGCTGCTGACCTGGCTATGACGTTTCACCGCACGGCGGATTTGATTCGCCTTCATGCGACGACGATCTTTCTCTACCGCCACTTTCGACGTGGTTTCTGGCGTCAGGCCAACCAGATCGCGCAGGTAGTTGGTTTGCGTCAGATCCAGTTCGGTATAGCCGCCACGTGGCAGGCCTTTCGGCAGCAGAATGTCGCCATAGCGGACGCGAATCAAGCGACTCACCTGGACACCGACCGCTTCCCACAGTCGACGCACCTCGCGGTTACGTCCCTCTGTCAGGGTAACGTTGTACCACTGGTTAATGCCTTCACCACCGGTAAACTTGATGGTTTTGAACGCCGCAGGGCCGTCCTCCAGCTGAACACCACGCGACAGGTCGCGCAGTTTGTTCTCATCAACCTGGCCGAAAACACGAACGGCGTATTCACGTTCCACTTCACGACTCGGGTGCATCAGACGGTTTGCCAGTTCACCATCGGTGGTGAACAGCAGCAGGCCGCAGGTGTTCACGTCCAGACGCCCTACGGCAATCCAGCGGGCGCCACGCAATTTTGGCAGACGGTCAAACACCGTCGGGCGACCTTCCGGGTCGTTGCGGGTACACAGTTCGCCTTCCGGCTTGTAGTAAGCCAGTACGCGGCAGATCTGTTCAGCAGACTCTTTCACGGAGATAAGATGGCCGTCAATGCGGATCTTCAGCCCCGGTACGATTTCAACGCGGTCACCGAGCGTGGCGATTTTACCGTCCACACTCACGCGGCCTGCTTCAATAATGGCTTCGATTTCACGGCGCGAACCGTGGCCGGCGCGCGCCAGCACTTTCTGTAACTTCTCGCTCATTGAGCTTCCTCAGGTGTCGCCTTCACAGGCGTCGAATCAGGTCAAAAACAGGGCGGCGCCCTGCTTTGATGGCCGCGTAGTATATCTGCTTACACCCTTACAAGAAAGGCTTAACATCGCCCACGCCTTCACGAATCACTTCTGGCGCGTCTTCGGTGAGATCCACCACGGTGGTCGGCTGCTGACCAAGATAGCCGCCATGAATAATCAGCTCCACCACCTTCTCCAGACGATCTTTGATCTCTTCCGGGTCGGACTCGGTAAACTCACTGCCCGGCAGCATCAGCGATGTGGAGAGCATCGGCTCGCCGAGGGTTTCCAGTAGCGCCTGGGCAATCGGGTTCGACGGCACGCGCATGCCGATGGTTTTACGTTTTTCCTGCAACAGACGACGCGGCACCTCTTTTGTCCCCTTCAGAATGAAGGTGTAGTTACCCGGCGTGTTGTTTTTAATCAGACGAAAGGCCACGTTATCAACATAAGCATAGGTCGACAGCTCAGAGAGATCGCGACACATCAGGGTGAAGTTGTGGCCATCCGGCAGCTGGCGGATGCGACAGATGCGCTCCATCGCCCCTTTATCCTCAATTTTACAGCCCAGCGCGTAGCCAGAATCGGTTGGGTAGACAATAACGCCGCCTTTGCGGACGATCTCCACGGCCTGATTAATCAGACGTGGCTGGGGGTTATCCGGATGGATATAGAAAAACTGACTCATACTTCCCTCTCTTCAATTTGCTGTGGCTGTTCCCAGAGCTGCCAGACAGGCTCAACGCCCGCGGGTAACCAGAGCTTGCGCCCCAGTTCAATCCACGCGCAGGGCTGATGGAAATCTGAACCCTGTGACCCAAGCAGACCAAACTGACGGGCGTAGGTCGCGAGCTGCGAACGCTCATTGGGTGCCTGCTGACACTGGGCAACTTCCATCGCCTCACCGCCGCATTCGGCAAAGTGTGCCAGCAGTCTTTTCAGCCATTTAGCAGAAAGATTATACCGCCCCGGATGGGCCAGCACGGCCTTACCGCCAGAATGATGAATCACATCAATAGCTTGTTTTATTGTACACCACTGTGGGGGAACGTATCCGGTTTTCCCGCGCGCCAGATACTTTTTAAAGACATTCGCCATGGTCGTCGCCTTACCGGCATCCACCAGAAAACGGGCGAAATGGCCGCGCGTCACCGCCCCACCGTTCGCCAGCTTTCGCGCGCCTTCCAGCGCACCGGGAATATGCGCTTTTTCCAGACGTTCGCCAATCATCTCCGCGCGTTGATTGCGGCGTGTTTTTTGTTCTTGCAAAAAAGCACGCATGGCCGGATGTTCTGTATCGATATTCAGGCCAACGATATGAATTTCGTGGTTTTCCCAGACCGTCGAGATCTCAACCCCGGCCACCAGATCCAGCGCCAGTCCGCTGCGGGCAATCTCGGCGCGCGCGGCGGGAATGCCGTCAGTGGTATCGTGATCGGTTATTGCCAGCGTGCCGACACGCATTTCAACGGCGCGATGGACCAAGGCTTCGGGTGTCAGCAGGCCATCTGAAGCCTGCGTATGGCTGTGTAAATCATAAATTACGGCGTAGGTGGTATCGCTCAAAGCACTTCCCATAACAGGTTGGAGACATCCGAAGCCCCTATGATACCGACTAACCGCGAAATACTGAAATCAGGGGTTGACAACACGCCATCGAACTAGTTAACTAGTACGCAAGTTCACACGAGAAAGGTATCTGAAAATGACAGCACATTTCGCTCTGCACGGTTGGTGGCGTACTTCCTGATCTTCGGGCAGTGTCACGCGTCAGCGAAATGCAAACAGATACCCGGCCCGCTACCCAGCGGGCTTTTTTTTGAACAGAATATGAGAACAACAACATGCAAACAGCCAAACCTCATCTCGAACTGCTGACCTGCGAGGCGGCCTATCGCCATAACCCTACCGCGCTGTTTCATCAGGTGTGCGGCGCACGTCCCGCGACGCTGCTGCTGGAGTCAGCTGATATCGACAGTAAGGACGACCTCAAAAGCCTGCTGCTGGTTGACAGCGCGCTGCGCATTACCGCGTTAGGTGACACCGTCACTATCAGGGCGTTGTCTGACAATGGCGCGTCGCTCCTGCCGCTGCTGGATGCGACGCTGCCTTCAGGCATTGAAAATGAACGCCACCCGGACCTGCGTATTCTGCATTTCCCGCCGGTGAGCCAGCTGCTGGATGAGGATGCCCGCCTCTGCTCGCTCTCCGTTTTTGACGCCTTTCGCCTGCTGCAAAATCTGGTGGCCGTGCCGGAAGTTGAGCGCGAAGCAATGTTCTTTGGCGGGCTGTTTGCTTACGACCTGGTTGCTGGCTTTGAAGATTTACCGGAAACCGAGCAGGGTAACCGCTGCCCGGACTACTGTTTCTACCTGGCCGAAACCCTGCTGGTGATCGACCATCAGAAAAAATACACCCGCATCCAGGCCAGCCTGTTCACGCCGTCTGTGTCTGAGAAAAATCGCCTCGCGCAGCGCATCGCCCAACTGCAACAGCAGATGTCGGAAGCACCGCCCGCGCTGCCAGTGCAGCGTGTTGAAAAGATGACCTGCGAGGTGAGTCAGACCGACGATCAGTACGGCGCGGTGGTGCGTCAGATGCAAAAAGCGATTCGTGCCGGGGAGATTTTCCAGGTAGTGCCGTCCCGTCGCTTCTCACTGCCCTGCCCGTCGCCGCTGGCGGCTTACGATGTGCTGAAAAAGAGCAACCCAAGCCCGTACATGTTCTTTATGCAGGACAATGATTTCACCCTGTTTGGCGCGTCGCCGGAAAGCTCCCTCAAGTACGACGCCACCAGCCGCCAGATTGAGATCTACCCGATAGCGGGAACCCGTCCACGCGGCCGTCGTGCCGATGGCTCCCTGGACCGCGATCTCGACAGCCGCATCGAACTGGAAATGCGTACCGACCATAAAGAGCTCTCCGAACACCTGATGCTGGTTGACCTGGCGCGTAACGATCTGGCACGCATTTGTACGCCTGGCAGCCGCTACGTGGCGGACCTGACCAAAGTCGACCGCTACTCCTTCGTCATGCACCTGGTATCCCGCGTGGTGGGTGAACTGCGCCACGACCTCGACGTTCTGCACGCCTACCGCGCCTGCATGAACATGGGCACCCTGAGCGGCGCGCCGAAAGTCCGCGCTATGCAGCTGATCGCCGAAGCGGAAGGACGCCGTCGCGGCAGCTACGGTGGTGCCGTGGGCTATTTCACCGCTCACGGTGACCTTGATACCTGCATCGTGATCCGCTCCGCCTACGTTGAGGACGGCATTGCCACCGTCCAGGCCGGGGCCGGGATTGTGCTGGATTCTGTTCCGCAGTCGGAAGCCGACGAAACCCGCAGTAAAGCGCGCGCGGTACTGCGCGCCATTGCTACCGCACATCATGCACAGGAGATTTTCTGATGGCTGACATTCTGCTGCTCGATAATATCGACTCCTTTACCTACAACCTGGCAGATCAGCTGCGTGCGAATGGTCACAATGTCGTTATCTATCGCAACCACGTTCCGGCCCAGACGCTAATTGACCGTCTGGCGACCATGCAAAACCCGGTGCTGATGCTCTCCCCGGGCCCAGGCGCACCGAGCGAAGCAGGCTGTATGCCTGAGCTGTTGACCCGTATGCGCGGCAAGCTGCCGATTATCGGCATCTGCCTCGGCCACCAGGCGATTGTCGAAGCCTACGGCGGTTACGTGGGTCAGGCGGGGGAGATCCTCCATGGTAAAGCGTCAAGTATTGAACATGACGGTCAGGCGATGTTTGCCGGTCTGCCGAACCCGCTTCCGGTAGCGCGTTACCACTCGCTGGTCGGCAGCAACATTCCGGCCGGGCTGACCATTAACGCCTCGTTTGAAGGGATGGTGATGGCGGTGCGTCACGATGCGGATCGCGTCTGCGGGATGCAGTTCCACCCGGAATCTATCCTGACGTCCAACGGCGCGCGTCTGCTGGAGCAAACGCTCGACTGGGCGCTACAAAAGCTGGAGCAGACCAACACCCTGCAACCGATTCTGGAAAAACTGTATCAGGCTCAGACCCTGAGCCAGCAGGAGAGCCATCAGCTGTTCTCCGCCGTCGTGCGCGGCGAGCTGAAGCCTGAGCAGCTGGCCGCTGCGCTGGTGAGCATGAAGGTACGTGGCGAAAGCCCGCAGGAGATCGCCGGCGCGGCAACCGCGCTGCTGGAAAATGCCGCCCCGTTCCCGCGCCCGGACTATCCGTTTGCCGATATTGTCGGGACCGGTGGCGACGGCAGTAACAGTATCAATATTTCCACCGCCAGCGCCTTTGTGGCCGCGGCATGCGGTCTGAAGGTGGCGAAACACGGCAACCGCAGCGTGTCCAGCCGTTCAGGATCGTCCGACCTGCTGGCGGCTTTCGGTATCAACCTGGACATGAACGCCGAGCGTTCCCGTGAAGCGCTGGATGACCTGGGCGTCTGTTTCCTGTTTGCGCCGAAGTATCACACCGGTTTCCGCCACGCGATGCCGGTTCGCCAGCAGCTCAAAACCCGTACGCTGTTTAACGTGCTCGGTCCACTCATTAACCCGGCGCACCCGCCGCTGGCGCTGATTGGCGTTTACAGCCCGGAACTGGTCCTGCCGATTGCGGAGACGCTGCGCGTCCTCGGTTACCAACGCGCCGCCGTGGTACACAGCGGCGGGATGGATGAAGTTTCCCTGCATGCGCCCACGCTGGTGGCGGAACTGAATAACGGCGAAGTGCTGAACTATCAACTTGAGGCCGCTGACTTCGGGTTGACCCCGTACCATCAGGACGCCCTGGCGGGCGGCACGCCGGAAGAAAACCGTGACATTCTCACGCGCTTATTACAAGGTAAAGGTGAGGCCGCCCATGAGGCCGCCGTGGCGGCCAACGTAGCCATGCTGATGCGTTTACATGGCGAGGAAGATCTGAAAGCCAACGCCCAAAAAGTTCTGGACGTACTGCGCTCCGGTGCAGCTTACGATCGCGTTACCGCACTTGCGGCAAGAGGGTAAATAATGCAGACCGTTTTAGCGAAAATCGTCGCCGATAAGGCCATCTGGGTGGAAGCCCGTAAGCAACAGCAGCCGCTCGCCAGTTTTCAGAATGACGTCGTTCCGAGCAGCCGTCGTTTTTATGATGCGCTCCAGGGCGCGCGTACCGCGTTTATTCTGGAGTGTAAAAAAGCGTCTCCGTCCAAAGGCGTGATCCGCGACGATTTCGACCCGGCGCGTATTGCCGGTATCTACAAGCATCATGCGTCTGCCATTTCTGTGCTGACGGATGAGAAATATTTCCAGGGCAGCTTCGATTTTCTGCCCGTAGTCAGCGGCATCGCGCCGCAGCCGATACTGTGCAAAGACTTTATTATCGACCCGTATCAGATCTGGCTGGCGCGCTTTTACCAGGCAGATGCCTGCCTGCTGATGCTCTCCGTGCTGGATGACGAGCAGTATCGCCAGCTCTCCGCCGTCGCGCACAGCCTGAATATGGGCGTGCTGACCGAAGTGAGCAACGAAGAGGAGCTGGAGCGCGCCATCGCGCTGGAAGCCAAAGTGGTCGGCATTAACAACCGCGACCTGCGCGACCTGTCGATTGACCTCAACCGTACGCGCCAGCTTGCGCCGCGTCTGGGCGCGGGCGTCACGGTGATCAGCGAATCCGGGATTAACAGCTACGCTCAGGTGCGCGAACTCAGCCACTTTGCCAACGGTTTCCTGATAGGTTCCGCAATGATGGAACACGAAGACCTTAACGCGGCCGTGCGCCGCGTGCTGTTGGGTGAGAACAAAGTCTGCGGCCTGACCCGTGAACAGGATGCGCAGGCCGCATATGAAGCGGGCGCGATCTATGGTGGTCTGATCTTTGTCGAGTCCTCTCCTCGCGCAGTAAATGAAGAACAGGCGCGCAAGGTGATGGCAGCTGCGCCACTGAGCTACGTGGGCGTGTTCCGCAATGCGGATATTAACGACGTTGCGGCAAAAGCGGACGCGTTATCCCTGAGCGCGGTCCAGCTGCACGGCGATGAAGATCAGGCGTACATCGATGCTCTGCGACATGTTCTGGCGCCTCAGGTTCAGATCTGGAAAGCGCAAAGCGTTGGCGCCACCCTGCCCGCGCGTAACCTGAAGCATGTTGATAAATACGTGCTCGACAACGGCCAGGGCGGCACGGGGCAGCGTTTTGACTGGTCACTGCTGCGTGGCGAAGTGCTGGACAATGTCCTGCTGGCGGGGGGATTAAGCCCCGATAACTGTGTGGAAGCGGCCAAAACCGGCTGCGCAGGCCTCGATTTCAATTCAGGCGTAGAGTCCCAACCGGGCATTAAAGACGCCAGCAAGCTGGCATCGGTATTTAAAACTCTGCGTGCATATTAAGGAAGAGAAGATGACGACATTACTTAACCCGTATTTTGGTGAGTTCGGTGGGATGTATGTCCCACAAATCCTGATGCCCGCGCTGCGCCAGCTGGAAGAAGCGTTCGTGAGCGCACAGAAAGATCCGGCGTTCCAGGCGGAGTTTACCGACCTGCTGAAAAACTACGCCGGTCGTCCGACGGCGCTGACAAAGTGCCGCAACCTGACCGAAGGCACTAAAACTACGCTGTATCTTAAGCGTGAAGATCTGCTGCACGGTGGCGCGCATAAAACTAACCAGGTGCTTGGCCAGGCGCTGCTCGCGAAGCGGATGGGTAAAACCGAAATCATCGCCGAAACCGGCGCGGGACAGCACGGTGTGGCCTCAGCGCTCGCCAGCGCCCTGCTCGGTCTGAAATGCCGCATTTACATGGGGGCGAAGGACGTTGAGCGCCAGTCGCCAAACGTGTTCCGTATGCGTCTTATGGGGGCGGAAGTGATCCCGGTGCACAGCGGTTCTGCCACGCTGAAAGATGCCTGTAATGAAGCGCTTCGCGACTGGTCTGGCAGCTACGAAACCGCCCACTACATGCTCGGTACCGCCGCGGGCCCGCACCCGTTCCCGACCATCGTGCGTGAATTCCAGCGCATGATCGGCGAAGAGACTAAAGCGCAGATCCTCGAAAAAGAGGGTCGCCTGCCGGATGCGGTGATCGCCTGCGTTGGCGGCGGATCTAACGCCATCGGCATGTTTGCCGATTTTATCGACGAAACCAGCGTTGGGCTGATTGGCGTTGAGCCTGCCGGCCACGGTATTGAAACGGGCGAGCATGGTGCGCCGCTGAAGCATGGCCGCGTGGGGATCTACTTCGGCATGAAGGCCCCGATGATGCAGACCGATGAAGGGCAGATTGAAGAGTCTTACTCAATCTCTGCCGGGCTGGATTTCCCGTCCGTAGGGCCGCAGCACGCGTTCCTCAACAGCACCGGCCGCGCGGATTATGTCTCCATCACCGATGACGAAGCGCTGGAGGCCTTCAAAACGCTGTGCCGCAATGAAGGGATCATCCCGGCGCTGGAGTCTTCCCACGCGCTGGCGCACGCGCTGAAAATGATGAAGGAAAACCCGGAAAAAGAGCAGCTGCTGGTGGTAAACCTTTCCGGTCGCGGTGACAAAGATATCTTCACCGTTCACGATATTCTGAAAGCACGAGGGGAAATCTGATGGAACGCTACGACAACGCATTTGCACAACTGAAAGCTCGCCAGGAAGGCGCCTTCGTTCCCTTCGTGACGCTGGGCGACCCCGGCCTGGAGCAGTCGCTGAAGATTATCGACACCTTGATTGATGCCGGTGCCGACGCGCTGGAGCTCGGTATTCCGTTCTCCGATCCGCTGGCGGATGGCCCGACCATTCAGAACGCAACGCTACGCGCGTTTGCCGCGGGCGTGACGCCGAGCCAGTGCTTTGAAATGCTGGCGGCGATCCGTCAGAAGCACCCGACCATTCCGATCGGCCTGCTGATGTACGCCAACCTGGTGTTCAGCCGCGGTATTGATGCGTTTTATGCAGAGTGCGCCCGCGTGGACGTTGACTCCGTGCTGGTGGCTGACGTGCCCGTTGAAGAGTCTGCGCCATTCCGTCAGGCGGCAATGCGCCACAACGTCGCGCCGATTTTCATCTGTCCACCGAATGCCGATGACGATCTGTTGCGCCAGATTGCCTCTTACGGACGAGGTTACACCTACCTGCTCTCCCGTGCGGGCGTCACCGGTGCGGAAAACAAAGCCGCGCTGCCGCTGCATCATCTGGTGGAGAAGCTGGCAGAATACCATGCTGCACCGCCGCTTCAGGGCTTTGGCATTTCTTCACCGGATCAGGTTACTGCGGCGATTGACGCGAAAGCCGCCGGAGCCATTTCCGGTTCGGCTATCGTGAAAATTATCGAGAAGAACGTGGATAAGCCAGAGCAGATGCTGGCTGAGTTACACGCATTCGTCACATCCATGAAAGCGGCCACGCGCAAGGCGTAACCGTTAACACCGTCTGGCCCCGGCGTCAGGCGGTTTTCCCTTCTCTCTTCCTGAAAGAAGCAGGTCAAAATTGATCCTGTCGATATTTTCGGTGTGAATGACTTTCCAAACTTTCGCGTAAGCGTATGATCTGGGCTCTTTTTAGCGTTACCCTTCTGAGTTCAGAGGTTATTCATGTCATGGCATTCCTTCAAACAGACTTACCTGGTTAAGTTCTGGTCACCTGTTCCGGCCGTTATCGCGGCAGGCATTCTCTCTACTTATTATTTCGGTATTACCGGCACCTTCTGGGCTGTTACGGGCGAGTTTACCCGCTGGGGTGGGCAGCTATTACAGCTGGCAGGCGTCCATGCCGAAGAGTGGGGCTACTTCAAACTGATCCATCTTGAGGGCACACCGCTGACCCGCATCGACGGGATGATGATCATTGGCATGTTCGGCGGCTGTTTTGCGGCCGCGCTGTGGGCCAACAACGTTAAGTTGCGCATGCCGAAAAGCCGCATCCGCATTATGCAGGCCGTGGTCGGCGGCATCATTGCCGGGTTTGGCGCCCGCCTGGCGATGGGCTGTAATCTGGCCGCGTTCTTTACCGGTATTCCGCAGTTCTCGCTGCATGCCTGGTTCTTTGCCGTCGCCACCGCCATCGGCTCCTACTTCGGTGCTAAATTCACCCTGCTGCCGCTGTTCCGCATTCCGGTGAAAATGACGAAAGTTAGCGCTGCCTCTCCGTTAACGCAAAAACCCGATCAGGCGCGTCGTCGCTTCCGCCTCGGTATGCTGGTCTTTTTTGCCATGGTTGCCTGGGCGATTTGCACGGCGATGAATCAGCCAAAACTCGGCCTGGCCATGCTGTTCGGCGTCGGTTTTGGTCTGCTGATTGAACGCGCGCAGATCTGCTTTACCTCCGCGTTTCGCGATATGTGGATCACCGGACGAAGCATGATGGCGAAGGCGATCATTGCCGGTATGGCCGTGAGCGCGATCGGCATCTTCAGCTACGTTCAGCTCGGCGTGGAACCGAAAATCATGTGGGCGGGCCCAAATGCCGTCATTGGCGGGCTGCTGTTTGGTTTTGGCATCGTGCTGGCGGGCGGGTGTGAAACCGGCTGGATGTATCGCGCTGTGGAAGGCCAGGTGCATTACTGGTGGGTGGGTCTGGGTAACGTGATTGGCTCTACCATTCTGGCCTACTACTGGGATGACGTTTCTCCGGTACTGGCAACAAACTGGGACAAGGTCAACCTGCTGAAAACCTTTGGTCCACTCGGGGGACTCCTGGTGACCTACGCCCTGCTGCTTATTGCCTTCTTACTGGTTGTTGCACAAGAAAAGCGCTTCTTCCGACGCGCCACCGCCAAAACTGAAACTCAGGAGAATGCCGCATGAAAGAGATCGTGCCTGATTATCGTCTCGATATGGTGGGTGAACCTTGCCCTTACCCGGCCGTCGCCACGCTTGAAGCGCTACCGCAGCTAAAGAAAGGTGAAATTCTGGAAGTGGTGAGCGATTGCCCCCAGTCGATCAATAACATTCCTCTTGATGCCAAAAATCACGGCTATACCGTGCTGGATATCCAGCAGGACGGACCAACCATTCGTTATTTAATTCAGAAGTGACCTCACGATCTAAAAAGGCCTCTCAGAGGCCTTTTCTAGTTTACTGGCTTTGGCCACCGTCGTCGTCTGAGCTTCGGCAGGCATGAATGAATGGTGAGACGTGTTCCGCAAACGGAACAGATAGCACCGTGAGGTAGGCTATGTGCTGGGCTGAACGTCGTGAACTGAAACTGTTTACCTGCACAAACCGGACACTCAAATTTGATGTTGGGGATATCCCCTCCAGCCAAGTGTATGGAACAACCACCATACAGCAATCACCGGCTGACAGGGGATATATCTTCTGTCAGAAACGATAGCCTGCTGAGAACATAAATACCCACGGATCCAGACGGGTATTGATACTTTGCTGCTGCCCGTCAGCTTTAAAGCGCACGTCCGTATCAATGTCCATATACCAGACCGAGGCGTTGATCAGCCAGTCACGGTTAATCAGATAATCCAGACCAACCTGCCCCGCCATACCCCACGAGTCTTTCAGGCTGAGATCGGAGAGCCCGGCCTTTTTACCGGTATCGTTAAATTTCTCATCAAAGAAGGTGGTGTAGTTAACCCCTGCACCAATATAAGGGCGCACCTTGCTGCTGGAATCGCCGAAGTACCACTGCGCCATCAGCGTTGGTGGCAAATGGTGAACCGTGGCAATGTCCCCGGTCGGTCCTAAACCGACGCGGTGACGGAATGGCGTGGCGGCTAAAAGCTCGACGCCAACGTTATCCGTTGCCATATACGTAAACGTCAGGCCTAACTGGGTGTTATTGCTGACGTTAAACCCGCCCATACCCAGTACATTATCGGACCCTTCCGTTGGACGTACCGTTGCCGAACCGGCACGAATAAAGAATTCGCCTGCTTCATGCGCGTACGCGCCGCCAGAGAGACTGCTTAAGATAAGGGCTGCCACCGCTAATTTTTTCATATCCGCTCCATCGTTGTGGTTTTAATTGCGGAGGAGAATATACTCACAAATGAGTAATAAGTGATCTAACACAGATCACATTAAAACCAGTAAGTTAACATTCATTGATCTAGGTTAATTTTTGGTGACGCCTCATAAAGCAATAAGTTGTTACCGCGTCAATTTTTGGCATTTCATGGTTACAAAATTTTCTGTTTTCCCTCTCTTGCGCTTCCTGTAGCGGCTGGATAATTTATCGCTCTCACAATGTGATTTGATGCGTTCTACTTTTGCAGGTGTGCCATGAGTGATCATAACCCGTGCATGACGTGCGGAGCCTGTTGTGCGTATTTTCGAGTCTCTTTCTACTGGGCTGAAGCCAGCGATGGCGGCGGCACCGTTCCGGTTGATCTCACTGAACCCTTAACCCCTTTTCTGCGCTGTATGCGCGGCACCAACCAAAAACAGAGCCGCTGTGTGGCACTGCAAGGTGAGCCTGGGGTATCCACCCGCTGTTCCATTTACGCGGATCGCCCCAGCCCGTGTCGCACTTTCGCGATGTCGGGAAAGGATGGGCAGGTCAATGAGGCATGCAATCGCGCCCGCGCCCGCTATGGATTACCGCCGCTTTACAAAGATATGCTTTTCCATACAAGCCTTGATGCTGCCACCAGCGTGTTATCCGGTGTACAATTGCCGGCTAATTAACACCTGCAATACTCAAGGAGAGTGCATGTCTATCACGGCGAAGTCTGTCTACCGTGACACGGGAAATTTTTTCCGCAATCAGTTCATTACCTTTTTACTGATCGCGTTGTTGTGCGCCTTTATTACGGTGGTGCTGGGTCATGCGTTCTCACCCAGTGATGAACAGATTGCCACGCTGAGCCAGGGGGAAAATCTTGCAGGCAGCGCAGGGTTGTTTGACCTTGTGCAGAATATGACGCCAGAGCAACAGCAAATCTTGCTGCGCGCATCTGCGGCATCGACCTTCTCGGGCCTGATTGGCAACGCCATTCTGGCGGGTGGCGTGTTGCTGATGATCCAGCTGGTGTCTGCCGGCCAACGCGTCAGCGCGTTACGTGCAATCGGGGCCAGCGCTCCGGTGCTACCAAAACTGTTTATCCTCATCTTCCTGACCACGCTGCTGGTCCAGATGGGGATAATGTTGGTTGTCGTTCCGGGCGTGCTGCTGGCTATCGTGCTTTCATTCGCGCCAGTAATGGTTGTGCAGGACAAAATGGGCATTTTCACCGCCATGCGCAGCAGCATCAGGCTCGCATGGGCCAATATGCGACTGGTCGCCCCGGCCGTTATCAGCTGGCTGCTGGCCAAAACTCTGCTGTTGCTGTTTGCGCCGAATTTTGCGGTGTTAACGCCAAACGTCGGAGCGGTTGTCGCCAATACGCTGAGCAATCTGATTTCAGCCGTGCTGCTGGTCTATTTGTTCCGCCTGTACATGTTAATTCGTCAGTAACTGGGATCGCAGAATGAAGCAGTTTCTTGATTTTTTACCGCTGATCGTATTTTTCGCTTTTTATAAGCTGTACGACATTTATGCCGGTACGCTGGCGCTGATTGTGGCAACGGCTGTGGTGCTGATTTACAGCTGGGTTCGCTATCGCAAAGTTGAAAAGATGGCGCTCATCACCTTCCTGATGGTGGCGGTGTTTGGTGGTCTGACGTTGTTCTTCCACAATGATGAATTTATCAAATGGAAGGTCACGGTGATTTACGGCCTGTTTGCGGGCGCACTCCTCATCAGCCAGTGGGTGATGAAGAAGCCGCTGATCCAGCGCATGCTGGGGAAAGAACTGACCCTGCCGCAGGCTGTGTGGGGGCGTCTGAATATCGCCTGGGCACTATTTTTTATTCTGTGTGGTCTGGCGAATATCTATATCGCATTCTGGCTGCCGCAGAATATCTGGGTCAACTTCAAGGTGTTTGGTCTGACGGCGCTGACTCTTATCTTCACCCTGCTCAGCGGCGTTTATATTTATCGCCACATGCCGCAGGATGACAAGCACTGATCCTTCTGGCCAGATCGCCACGCGGTCTGGCCTCTTTTCCCGCCTTCTCTTTTCTCTACATCCTCCCTGCGAAAATGTCTGAATCATGAAGATTTTATGGAGATTGCTGTCACTTTATTGTAATGAGAATGACTATCATTAATATTCGTCATCGCATTTTTAACAAATGGAAATGAGTTGATGAATAACATAATAAGATTTGCCCCGGCTACACTTACGCTCGCCATTCTTTCAACGTTATACCAGAGCGCACACGCAGCGGAAGATCCTCTCGCCGATGGTGAAACAATGGTTGTTCAGGCCACCGCTGAAGAGGCGCTGAAGCAACAGCCGGGGGTATCCATCATCACGGCAAAGGACATAGAAAAGGATCCACCGGTTAACGATCTTTCAGAAATTATTCGCAAAATGCCCGGGGTTAACCTCACCGGAAACAGCGCGACAGGCAGCCGCGGTAACAACCGCCAGATCGACATCCGCGGTATGGGGCCGGAGAACACGCTGATTCTGATTGACGGTGTGCCGGTGACGTCACGTAACTCGGTGCGCTACAGCTGGCGCGGGGAGCGCGACACCCGCGGGGATACCAACTGGGTTCCGCCAGAGATGGTTGAGCGCATTGAAGTGCTCCGGGGACCTGCTGCCGCCCGCTATGGTTCGGGGGCGGCCGGCGGCGTCGTCAACATCATTACCAAACGCCCGACCAACGACTGGCACGGCTCGCTCTCCCTGTACACTAACCAGCCTGAAAATGATAAAGAGGGAGCGACGAAACGCGCTAATTTTGATCTGAGCGGCCCCCTTGCGGGCGATGCGTTAACGATGCGCCTGTACGGGAATATCAACAAAACTGACGCAGATGCTCAGGACATCAACACCGCGCAAAACGGCTCTTACGCCGCCGGACGTGAAGGCGTGCGCAACAAGGACATTAATGCTCTGCTCTCCTGGAAACTCACGCCACAGCAGATTATCGATTTCGACTACAGCTACAGCCGCCAGGGCAATATCTACGCGGGTGATACTCAATACAGCAACAGCAACGTCAGCCCTGACGGTCTGGTGTCGTCCCTGTATGGACACGAAACGAACCGAATGTACCGCCAGTCTTATGGCATTACGCACAACGGCATCTGGGACTGGGGTCAGTCAAAGTTCGGTGTTTATTATGAAAAGACCAACAACACCCGCCTGGAAGAAGGCTCTACGGGCAAAGTTGAGGGGATGATCAATAGCGATAAATACGATACCAGCCGGCTGGAGTCATACCGTTCAACGGGTGAACTGAACATGCCTTTCTTCTGGCTGGTCGAACAGACGCTAACCGTGGGTGCAGAATGGAACCGTGATGAACTGAACGATCCGGCCTCAATGCAGGCGACAAATGTGTCGGGAGAAGTGATTAACGGCGTTCCCGGTACAGCTTCTGAGCGCAACAGCAAAAACAGCGCTGACCTCACTGGCATCTATCTTGAGGACAATATTGAAGCGCGCCAGGGCACCAACCTGATCCCAGGGCTCCGCTTTGATTATCACAATCAGTTTGGCAGCAACTGGAGTCCTAGCCTGAACCTCTCTCAGGATTTGGGTGACATGTTCAAGGTTAAAGCGGGTATCGCTCGGGTATTTAAAGCGCCAAACCTGTATCAATCCAGCGAAGGCTATCTGCTTTCCACCCGCGGCAATGGCTGCCCGAACAACGTTTCCGAAGGAAGCTGTTACCTGTTAGGTAATCCGGATCTGGATCCTGAAATCAGCGTGAACAAAGAGATTGGCCTGGCCTTCGCGCTGGAAGGCTACGAGGCTGGCATAACCTGGTTCCGCAACGATTACAAAAACAAGATTGTTTCGGGAACGGACGTGCTGGGCCAGACAAGCAGCGGCGCAAATATCCTTCAGTGGCAGAACGGAGGAAAGGCTGTTGTTGAGGGGCTGGAAGGCAACCTCACCGTCCCGGTTATCCGCGACACGCTAACCTGGCGTACCAATGCGACGTATATGATTCAGTCTGAAAGTAAGGACACCGGCAACCCTCTGTCGATTATCCCAAAATATACCGTCAACACGATGCTCGACTGGCAGGTTAACAGCAAACTTTCAGCGAACCTTAGCTGGACGATGTATGGCCGCCAGAAGCCAAGAGAAAATGCTGAAATCCGCAAAGAGCAGAATGCGATGTCAGATAAAGAGATTGGCGCCTATTCCATCGTTGGGATCGGTAGTAACTATCAACTGACAAAAGATGTCCGCCTGAATGCCGGGATCAGCAACCTCTTTGATAAGCAGATTTACCGAGAAAATGACGGTGCATCGACCTATAACGAACCAGGCCGTGCGTATTACGCCGGCGTGACACTGTCCTTCTGACCCTAAGGCGCCTGCTCTGCGGGCGCTAACCCTATTCTCTCCAGCCAGAAATCATAGTAGCATCCCGCCTGAAGTTTTCAGTTACGAGTTTAAAAACAATGACAACAAATGACGCCCCACAGGGCGAACTGGTTTTACGCACACTGGCAATGCCTGCGGATACGAATGCCAATGGCGATATTTTTGGCGGCTGGTTGATGTCGCAGATGGATATGGGCGGTGCAATCCTGGCAAAAGAGATTGCACACGGGCGCGTGGTGACAGTCCGGGTCGATGGCATGACCTTTCTGCGCCCTGTCGCGGTGGGGGACGTGGTGTGCTGTTACGCACGCTGCGTAAAACGCGGCAATACGTCTGTCTCCATCAACATTGAAGTATGGGTGAAAAAAGTCTCTTCTGAGCCGATTGGTCAGCGCTATAAGGCGACGGAGGCATTATTTATCTATGTGGCGGTGGATAGCGACGGTAAGCCCCGCCAGCTCCCACGGAGCTGATCCTCAGGTAAAAAAAGCCTCCTTGCGGAGGCTTCTTTTATTCCATCTGTGCCCCGCCGTTCAGGCGGAAGACAATGTTCACAATCAACCCATTGCCGGGTTTACCGGCTTCATAGCGCCACCTGCGCATGGCCGATTTAACTTCGCGTTCAAACATATTCGCCGGCTGTGCGGACAGGATTTCCACGTTATCGACACGTCCATCGGCCGTAACGTCGAATTTCACCCGTACACGCCCTTCAATACGTAACGCCTGGGCACGTGCCGGGTACTGCGGCTGGTTACGGCTCAGCGCGCGCGGGCCCGCGGGCGCCGTTACCGTCGGTTTTGTCGCGGTCGTGGTGTTATTCATCAGCGGACGTGACGGGGCGGCATTTTCAACCGGCTGCGTGGCGCGTGGCTCAACCGGACGCACTTCGCGTTTCGGACGCTCTTCCACCTTTTTGACCGGCTTTGGTTTTGGCTTCGGCTTAGGTTTCGGCTCCGGCTTATGGATCACTACCGGCGCTTCTTTCGGCGGTTCAGGAACCGGCTCGGGCTCTGGCTCCGGCTCGGGTTCAACAACGGGCTGTGGCGGCGGCGGCGCAACCTGCGGCGGCTCAAGATCCGCAGGCGATACCATGGTCACAGAAATTGGCTGCGCAGGCGCCGGCATTTCAATAACCTGATGAACCGAGGTATAGAGCAGACCCGCCACGACAGCACCGTGAATAACGACGGAAAGCAGCGTCGGCCATGGAAAGCGGCGAGGTAAATCAAGGGTCATCGAAGTCATAATCATCAACGTTAAAAAACCGAACCTCGATTTTAAATGCAAATAGCAATCATATTCAATAAGACACTTTGTCCTGGCGCAATTTAAGCGTACATGAGGGCAAAAAAGGGGCATCCAGATCAGGGTTTTAACATTGTTATTATCTTTACATTGCAGTCATTTGTGCTTTCACATAACGTAATTGCCACTTTTACCGGTTAAGGAGCTTTGCCGTGCTTTACGTGATTTACGCTGAAGATGTACCTGATTCTCTGGAAAAACGTCTTTCCGTTCGCCCTGCTCATCTGGCGCGTTTACAGTTGCTACAGGATGAAGGTCGGTTGCTGACCGCAGGCCCGATGCCTGCCGTTGACAGCAACGATCCGGGCGCGGCGGGTTTTACCGGCTCCACGGTGATTGCCGAGTTTGAATCTCTGGAAGCCGCGCAGGCCTGGGCAGAAGCAGACCCGTACGTCGCAGCCGGCGTGTACGAGAAAGTCACGGTTCGTCCGTATAAAAAAGTATTCTGAAACGAAAGGCTCCCTCAGGAGCCTTTTCTTCATTCAGTGCAGCGACGCCAGCCTCGCCGCAAATCCGACAAACAGCAGACCTATCAGCCCGTTCCCCAGCTTCGCCAGTTTCTTTTTGGTTTTGAGGTAACGCGTGACAAACGCGCCTGAGAAAATCAGGAAGCTCATGTACATGAAGCTGATCAGCTCAAGCGTTGTGGCGAGGATCAGGAACGACGTGCCGGTATTCTTCGCATTGACATCAATGAACTGCACGAAGAACGACACGTAAAAGAGAATCGCTTTCGGGTTCGTCAGGCTAAGCACCAGCGAACGCTTAAGGATTGCGCTTGCCGGTTCGGCGCTACTTTCGGGCGCATTTTTTTGACGCGTCATAACGGACCAGAGCATTTTTCCGCCCAGCCACAGCAGATAAAACGCGCCCAGATAGCGGACAATATTAAATAAAACCGGAGTGGTCTGGATCAACGCGGCGACGCCCGCCCAGGCCAGAAACATCAGCACGGCATCACCAATAAACACACCGGTGGCTGCCAGATAGCCTTTCTTAACGCCGTGGCCAATCCCTGTTTTCAGCACAAACAAGGTGTTCGGTCCTGGAACCAGCACGATAAAAAATGCGCCGACAACATAGGTCCAGAAATTCAGTACACCAAACTCCGCAAACACGTCTCACTCCTTTCGCTCAAAAACAGCGGGGATACCGGTAATTACGGTATCCCCTGAATCAGTTGCGCTATTGTACGCCGTTATAGCCATCAAGATAAGTCGCGGCCAGTTCGTTACCAAATAACAGGGCGTCTTTACTGTCCATGTCCGAAGACCATTTATCCTTCGCGTTGCCTGCGAACAATTCCTGCGACTTCGCATTTTCTTTTAGCTGATCGCGAATGCTTTGCGCGTATTCACTGGCTTCAGCCTCAGTCCGCCCTTCCGCGCGGTCAGCTTTGCCACGGGCATAAAGCTCGCGGAACTGCGCCACGTTCAGCTGATAATTTTTCTGCACGCTGGAGGTGTAATTGCCGCCAGTAAAGCTGGACTGATGCGACACGAAATAAAACGCGTGCCGTTCGGGTGAGGTTTTGCTGCTGGCACAACCGCTTAATATCGCAATCCCAAAGAGTGCTGCCATTACTTTTCCGTTCATCCTTTTTTCCTTTAATAACAATGTATTCCCCATGCGAAAACATAATCTGCCAATGAGGAAAATGACGAAAGTCCTAAATCTTCCCTGAGCGCATCCAGCGCCAAAAGTACAATAAAAATCCAGAGATAAGGATTCATCTTTTAATATCATGACGTTATGGGGACTCAGTATATCGCGGAAAGCAGATGGGAAGAGACTGCAAAAATTGATAGCCTGGATGTTTAATGGGCACCTTTACGGTGCCCTTCATGCTTTTCAGATGTCCTGGACCGCGAACAACAGCGCGTTACGGTGTCTGTTCAGGCCACATTTTCTGATGGCGTGGATACGCATATTGCGGCGGGATTGTGCTTCAAGCCAACGAGCCTTACGACGACTCACCTGTCGCAACATGCGCCAGCGCCCAACTTCAGTTCTACTGCGCTTCATGTCTACAACTCTTTCTCTAACAGAGATGCCATTATATGCCTAAGCAGGCGGCAAACCAGCGCTTTTATCTGCCGTTTTTATTTGCCAGATGAATCCTGATGCGTAAACTCATAACAATACGCTTTCAAAAGGATTTTTTATTTATGACAACCTTCTACACCGTGGTGAGTTGGCTGGTCATTTTAGGATACTGGCTGTTAATTGCCGGGGTGACGTTGCGCATTCTGATGAAACGCAGAGCGGTACCTTCCGCCATGGCCTGGCTTCTGATTATCTACATTCTGCCGCTGGTGGGCATCATCGCCTATCTCTCTTTCGGTGAACTTCATCTGGGTAAACGCCGCGCCGAACGCGCCCGCGCCATGTGGCCCTCCACGGCGAAATGGCTTGCCGACCTTAAAGCCTGCAAGCATATCTTCGCTGAAGAGAACAGTAGCGTGGCCGCATCTCTGTTCAAGCTGTGCGAACGCCGCCAGGGGATTGCTGGGGTAAAAGGCAATCAGCTGCAACTGATGACCTCTTCTGATGATGTGATGCAGGCGCTGATCCGTGATATCCAGCTCGCCCGGCATAATATCGAGATGGTGTTTTATATCTGGCAGCCGGGCGGCATGGCGGACCAGGTCGCCGAATCGCTAATGGCCGCTGCACGTCGCGGTATCCACTGCCGCCTGATGCTGGACTCCGCCGGCAGCGTGGCCTTTTTCCGTAGCCCGTGGGCAGGTATGATGCGCAACGCCGGTATCGAGGTGGTCGAGGCGCTAAAAGTGAATCTTTTCCGCGTCTTTCTGCGCCGCATGGATCTCCGCCAGCACCGGAAAATGGTTCTGATCGATAACTACATCGCCTACACCGGCAGCATGAACATGGTTGACCCCCGCTTCTTCAAGCAGGATTCCGGCGTGGGGCAATGGATCGATCTGATGGCGCGGATGGAGGGACCGATCGCGACCTCAATGGGCATCGTCTACTCCTGCGACTGGGAAATTGAAACCGGTAAACGCATTCTTCCCCCGCCGCCGGATGGCAATATCATGCCGTTTGAGGAAGCCAGCGGGCACACTATCCACACTATCGCCTCCGGTCCTGGCTTCCCGGAAGATCTGATCCATCAGGCACTGCTTACCGCCGCGTACTCCGCGCGGGAATATCTGATCATGACCACGCCCTATTTCGTTCCCAGCGACGACCTTCTGCATGCCATCTGTACAGCGGCACAGCGCGGAGTGGATGTGAGCATTATTATGCCGCGCAAGAACGATTCGCTGCTGGTGGGATGGGCAAGCCGCGCGTTCTTTAGTGAGCTGCTGGCCGCAGGCGTTAAAATTTATCAGTTCGAAGGCGGCCTGTTACACACCAAGAGCGTGCTGGTGGACGGAGAGCTGAGCCTGGTGGGTACCGTCAACCTCGATATGCGCAGTCTGTGGCTGAATTTTGAAATTACGCTGGTCATTGATGACGCCGGGTTCGGTGGCGATCTGGCGGCGGTTCAGGACGATTATATCTCCCGCTCACGCCTGCTGGACGCCAGACTGTGGGCGAAACGTCCGCTGTGGCAGCGAATTGCCGAACGACTGTTTTACTTCTTTAGTCCGTTGCTGTAAAACGTGCCCAACGATGTTTAACAGGTAGTCATCATGGAAATGGATCTGAACAATCGCCTGACCGAAGACGAAACGCTCGAACAGGCCTACGATATTTTTCTCGAGCTGGCGGTCGATAATCTCGACCCTGCTGACGTCATTCTTTTCAACCTGCAATTCGAAGAGCGTGGCGGTGCTGAGCTGTTCGATCCGGCTGAAGACTGGGCCGAACATGTCGATTTTGATCTCAACCCGGACTTCTTCGCCGAGGTGGTGATTGGCCTTGCAGATGAAGACGGCGGAGAAATTAACGACATCTTTGCCCGCGTCCTGCTGTGCCGCGAGAAAGATCACAAACTGTGCCATATCCTCTGGCGCGAATAATAAAAAAGGCTGCCCGCGCAGCCTTTTTATTTAATCCGGTAAGGCATTTCCACAGCGGTGACAAAACCGCGCGCCGGGTTCATGATTCCCCTGCTGACAATTCGGACATTTGCGTTGCTGCTTGCTGTTCTGGAAGGCGCTGCTCATATGGGTGGTAATTAACCCCGTCGGAATCGCTATCACCGAATAGCCGATCAGGATAAGAACCGATGCCACAATACGTCCGAGCGGCGTATGCGGGGTAATATCGCCATAGCCCACGGTGGTCACCGTGACGATAGCCCAGTAAACAGACGCATTAAGCGTGGTAAACCCGTATTTCGGCCCTTCGATTAAATACATCAGGGAGCCAAAAACGATCATCACGATAGCAATAAACGAATAGAAGAGAATCAGCTGGTGGCGGGCGCTGACAATGGCAACCCAAAAAACCCGCAGCGACGGCATAAAGCGCAGCAGTTTGAGAATCCGTAACACACGAATCGCCCGCATTGCACGCCAGGCAAACACATAATTCAGGCTGATCTCAGGCCACAGCCACATGACATACAGCGGCAGGATGGTGGCTAAATCAATAAATCCCCAGAAGCTGAAAACGTATTTCGCCGGATTTGGCCAGCTAATGACCCTCAGCACATATTCCGCAGTAAACACCAGCGTGACAATCAATTCCAGCCAGACGAAAACGTGCCACTCCTCATACGTCATGTGGTACTGCGTTCCGGCGCCGGATTCGATAAAGATAATAATGACGCTAATCAGCGCAAATAAACCACACAGACCTTCGAAGCGGCGACCGGAAACCGTTTCAGGATCAAATAAAAGGTGATACAGCCGCTGGCGGGCCGACGTGAATAATCGCGACACATTAACCTCGAAAAATAAGGGCTGACATCATGTCAGCCCTTGCGATTATAACGGGTCTACTTTCAGGCAGGAAACCGCATGTCGGAAACTGCCCTCCAGAACCGGCCGTGTTTTTGCACATTCCGGCCCGGCTATTGGACATCGAGTACGGAATACGCAGCCTGAAGGCGGGTTGATTGGCGAAGGCAGTTCACCTTCCAGAAGCTGAATGGTTTTATTTTTTTCCAGATCGGGGTCCGGAACGGGAACCGCAGACATCAGCGCTTTGGTATAAGGGTGCAGAGGATTGTGGTACACCTCATCATACGTGCCCAGCTCTACGGCGTGGCCCAGATACATGACCAGCACACGGTCCGAAATGTGTTTTACCACCGCCAGATCGTGGGCGATGAAGATCAGCGACAGCCCCATTTCCCGTTGCAGTTTCTGTAGCAGGTTAACCACCTGGGCCTGGATGGAAACGTCCAGCGCCGAAACTGGCTCATCACAGATAATCAGTTTTGGTTCAAGGATCAACGCGCGTGCGATACCGATACGCTGGCACTGACCGCCGGAAAACTCGTGTGGGTAGCGGTTGATGAGGTTAGGCAGCAGACCCACCTTGAGCATCATCGCTTTCACCCGATCGCGAATTTCCTGGCGCGGCATCTTCGGATGATAGGTGCGCAGCGGCTCGGCAATGATTTCGCCAATGGTCATACGCGGGTTCAGGGACGCAAGTGGATCCTGGAAAATCATCTGGATGTCGCTGCGCACGTCGCGCCATTCATCCGGCTTCATCCCCAGCAAATCTTTGCCAAGCCAGGCCACTTTCCCGTCGGTGGCCTTCACCAGGCCGATGATCGCCCGCGCAAACGTCGATTTGCCGCAGCCGGATTCGCCCACCACGCCCAGGGTCTCGCCTTCGTACAGGCGTAGCGTGACGCCATCCACCGCTTTCAGGGTTTTGGCAGGCTGCCAGAACCACTGTTTACCGTCTTTGATATCGAAATGGACCTTCAGGTCAGCGATTTCGAGCAGCACATTTCTTTTTTCGTCGATCGCGTTCATATCAGCTCCTCCAGCGGCTTAAAGCAGGCGCGCAGACGGCCTGGGGCAAACGCTTCCAGCGGCGGTGCGCTGTTACAGATTTCCATCGCATGCGGACAACGCGGCTGGAACGGGCAGCCTTTTGGCAGACGCAGCAGGTTTGGCGGGTTGCCCGGGATAGTCAGCAGCGACTCCCCTTCCGCATCAAGACGCGGAACGGCATTCAGCAGCCCGATAGAGTACGGATGGGCTGGCTGGTAGAACACATCGCGAGCATTACCGTATTCCATCGTGCGGCCTGCATACATGACTAACACTTTGTCGCAGATCCCGGCAACGACGCCTAAATCGTGGGTGATCATGATGATGGCGGTATTGAACTCGCGCTTCAGCTCGTTCAGCAACGTCATGATCTGCGCCTGAACGGTCACGTCCAGGGCGGTGGTTGGTTCATCAGCGATCAGCAGTTTTGGCCGGCAAAGCAATGCCATCGCGATCATAACGCGCTGACGCATACCGCCGGAAAACTCGTGCGGATACATGCGCATGCGCTTGCGTGCTTCAGGCATTTTCACCGCATCCAGCATTTTGACGGACTCTTCAAACGCTTCGGCTTTACCCAGCCCCTTGTGGAGCATCAGCACTTCCATCAGCTGTTCGCCCACCCGCATATAGGGGTTCAGGGACGTCATCGGATCCTGGAAAATCATTGAAATCTGCTCGGCGCGCAGCTTGTTCAGCTCATGTTCCGGCAAATTCAGGATCTCTTTCCCGTTAAACGTCGCCGAACCGCCGATCACGCCGTTTGACGCCAGCAGGCCCATCAGCGCGAATGCGGTCTGGGATTTACCGGAACCGGATTCGCCCACAATGCCCAGCGTTTCACCGGCACGCAGGTCGAAGTTGAGATCGTTAACGGCAGTAACATCACCGTCGGGGGTTTTAAACGTCACGCGGAGGTCTTTAACGTCCAGCAGTGCGCTGGTCCGCTGTTGCGCCTGTGGCGCGGTTGCCGTTTCAATAATGGTCATGACGGCGCTCCTTAACGGTCTTTCGGGTCGAGGGCATCACGCAGGCCATCGCCGATAAAGTTGAAACAGAACAGGGTGACGACCAGGAAGCCCGCCGGATACAGCAGTAACCACGGTGACACTTCCATGGAGTTTGCGCCATCACTTAACAGAGCGCCCCAGCTACTCAACGGCTCCTGCGTACCTAATCCCAGGAAGCTCAGGAAAGATTCAAACAGGATCATACTTGGCACCAGCAGGGAGGCGTACACCACCACCACGCCCAGCACGTTAGGAACGATATGACGCACCACAATATTGGCGGTAGAAACGCCACCAACCTGTGCGGCTTCGATAAACTCCTTACGTTTAAGGCTCAGCGTCTGGCCGCGCACAATACGCGCCATATCCAGCCAGGACACCATCCCGATCGCCACGAAGATCAGCAGGATATTTTGACCAAAGAAGGTCACCAGCAGAATGACGAAGAACATGAACGGGAAGGAGTTCAGGATTTCTAGCAGACGCATCATCACGGAGTCCACTTTCCCGCCGAGGTAACCGGAAAGCGAGCCGTAAAGCGTGCCGACAATCACCGCCACCAGCGCCGCCGCGATGCCAACCATCAGGGAGATACGGCCGCCAATCGCCACACGCACCAGCAAATCACGCCCGGAGGAGTCGGTGCCGAAATAGTGCCCGGATTCCATATCCGGCGCGCTGGACATCATGCCCCAGTCCGTATCGAAATAGGTGAACTGAGAGAGCATTGGTGCCAGGGTTACGAACAGCGCGATAAGCACCAGCACGACCAGGCTGGCAACGGCGGCACGGTTATGCATAAAACGACGGCGGGCGTCCTGCCAAAGGCTACGACCTTCGACCTCCAGCTTTTCACTGAAGTTTTCCAGCGCCTCGCTGTTTTTCTTACTCAACATCATGGCGTGCTCCAGTTAGTAACGGATTTTCGGGTCGATAACGGCATACAGCACATCGACAACGGCATTAAACAGAATGGTCAGCGCGCCCACGAGGATCGTCAGGCTCAGCACCAGCGAATAGTCACGGTTAAGCGCCCCGTTAACAAACAGCTGCCCGATACCCGGCAGGCCATAAATGGTTTCAATCACCATTGAGCCGGTGATAATGCCGACGAAAGCCGGACCCATATAGGAGAGTACCGGTAACAGTGCAGGCTTGAGGGCATGACGGAAAATAATCCGGCGCATCGGCAGCCCTTTCGCACGGGCGGTACGGATGAAGTTCGAGTGCAGGACCTCAATCATTGAACCGCGGGTAATACGGGCGATGCTGGCGATGTAGGCCAGAGATAATGCCACCATCGGCAATATCATGAACTTCAGCGCCCCGCCGTTCCAGCCGCCCCCGGGGAGCCATTTCAGGGTTATGGCGAATATCATGACCAGCAACGGCGCGACAACGAAGCTGGGGATAACCACCCCGGTCATTGCGACCCCCATTACGGCGTAATCCCATCGGGTATTTTGTTTTAGCGCAGCGATAACGCCCGCAGTGACACCGAGAACAACGGCCAGGATAAATGCAGCAGCCCCTAATTTAGCCGATACCGGGAAGCTGGACGCCACCAGGTCGTTAACGGAATAGTCTTTATATTTAAATGACGGACCAAAATCACCGTGTGCAAGCTGCTTCAGATAGTTGAAGTACTGCGTGGTGATAGGATCGTTTAAATGGTATTTCGCTTCGATGTTGGCCATAACTTCTGGCGGAAGCGTGCGTTCACCGGTAAAAGGACTGCCCGGTGCAAGACGCATCATGAAGAAGGAAATTGTAATTAGAATAAATAACGTTGGAATCGCTTCAAGACAGCGACGCAGGATAAATTTCAACATTGCCCGTACCTTCTGGCGTGTGCCTGATGAATGTTACAAAATAGACACAGTGGGGCAAGCTCGCTCGCCCCACGTATTGCCATTAATGCTTGATAATATAAAGATTATTAACGGAAATATTATCCAACGGGTCTTTACCGGTATAACCCCCTACCCATGGTTTCACCAGGCGGGCGTTAACGTAGTAGTAAACCGGAACGATCGCAGAGTCTTTATCGAGCTGTTGTTCTGATTTCGCGTACAGATCGGCGCGCTGGGCGTCATCTGCCACCTTCAGGGTTTCGCCAATCAGCTTATCAAACGCCGGGCTCTTATAGTGTGCGGTATTGTTCGAACTGTCGCTCAGCATGGTGTTCAGGAATGAGGTCGGTTCGTTATAGTCCGCACACCATCCTGCACGAGCCACGTCAAAGGTTCCCTGGTGGCGCGTATCGAGGAAGGTTTTCCATTCCTGGTTTTCCAGCTTCACGTTCACGCCGAGGTTTTTCTTCCAGATTGACGCGACGGCAATAGCCAGCTTTTTATGCAGATCGGAGGTGTTGTACAACAGGCTAAAGGTCAGCGGCTTGTCGGCGGTATAGCCAGCTTCAGCCAGCAGTTTTTTCGCTTCTTCGTTACGTTTTTCCTGGGACCATTTGAACCATTCAGGTTCAACCAGCTTCATACCGTCGGTGTAAGGCGGGGTGTAGCTGTAAGCCGGCAGGTCGCCCTGATTCTTCACTTTATTCACGATAATGTCGCGATCCAGAGCCAGCTTCAGTGCGGTACGAACACGTACGTCGGTGAACGGTGCTTTCTGGTTGTTAATTTCGTAATAGTAGGTGCACAGATACGGATCGACGTGAACTTCTTTAGGGATCTCTTTTTTCAGCTTCTGGAACAGTTCAATCGGCATATTGTTATAGGTCATGTCGATTTCACCGCTGCGGTAGCGGTTTACGTCCGTCACTTCAGAAGAGATTGGCAGGTAGGTGACCTGATTGATAACGGTCTTCGCATTATCCCAATACTGCGGGTTGCGCTCCAGCACCATACGTTCGTTAACGACCCAGTCCTTCAGCTTATATGCACCGTTGGTCACGATATTCGCAGGCTGCGTCCATTTTTCACCAAATTTTTCTACCGCAGATTTTGGTACCGGGGAGACGGACGGGTGAACCAGCAGCTTATAGAAGTACGGAACAGGTTCGCTCAACGTCACTTCAAAGGTGTTGGCATCGATGGCTTTTACGCCCAGGTCGGTAACTGGCTTTTTACCCGTGATGATGTCATCGATATTGGCAATATGGCCATACTGGAGGTAACTCGCATACGGGGAGGCGGTATTCGGATCCGCCAGACGCTGCCAGCTATAGACGAAATCTTCGGCGGTAACCGGCGTACCGTCAGACCATTTCGCATCTTTACGCAGATGGAAGGTCCAGACTTTAAAATCTTTGTTGTCCCATTTTTCCGCCACGCCCGGAGCCGGGTGGCCGTCTACGTCAGTCACCAGCAGACCTTCAAACAGATCGCGGTTAACGTTAGACTCTGGAACACCTTCAATTTTGTGCGGATCAAGAGACTGCACTTCCGCACCGTTATTACGTACCAGCGTTTGCTTCTCAGCCAGCTGAACACCAGCAGGAACGTCCGCAGCCATTGCAGCGTTGCCCGCGATTAGCGCAGTTAAAATCCCCGCCGCTACCAGACTTTTTTTTGTGATGATGGACATTGTGTTGATACTCCACTCATTATAATGACCGGCCTTCGCCAGTTGTGTAATCCCCTGTTGGGGCCTGTACAGCGCAGGAGTTTTTTTTGCTACTGTCAGGTTCTTTTTTTACTTCTTGCTATCACCGACTTCATTATTACTGACCGCTCGTACGGCGGTCTTGCGTCGATTCTTTACACCTCTCCCCTGTCAGAGAGATGCGTTGGATATCTTATGTGAGGGCTATATGAAAATAGTTCTCATCAACTTGTTTAATGCTGCAAAATATAAGGCCGGAAAGTACCAAATGGTGCCATCTCTCGCCAATACATTTTGCAAATTTGTTAAGCATTTCTCTTTTACGATGGCTGGCATAACTATGGTGCCAACCCTGGCTTACGCCGAAATCAACAAAAAGAGATGTAATTCAAACAGATAAGAAATTTTGTTGCTACAAACGCGACGACAAAGCTTAGCTGAACGATTTTTCACGATAATTTAACAATTGATTATTATTTAGCACATTCGTCTGAGTCAGCGTCGAAATTACTAATATCATTTCGGTTATCTGTCAGCAAGCCCCAGAGTATCATGTGAGTAAAATAACAGAGGGTTTGAGGGATTTATGCGCGGCAAGGGGAAATGAAAATAAACAACCCCTTGAAAAACAACAAAAGAGGATTATTAGTAGAACTTATTATGACTGGCGCCTATTTCAACTTTATTTATATGATTTGCAGATAATCACGTAAAAAAAACGGAGCCGCTGGCTCCGCTCTTTCAAATGAAAGTCAGTGTACTAACCCGGGGAATATACTTTTTATACCGGTAACGATAAATTCGATGCCCAACGCCATTAACAACAGACCCATGATACGGGTAATCACGTTGATGCCCGTTTGTCCCAGCAAGCGAACCAGCCATGGCGCCATACGAAATACGCCCCAGCAGCACAGCGCGAACAGCGCAATGGCAACAGAAAAGCCAATCAGGTGCATCAGGCTGTGGTAGCGCGTTCCCCAGACAATAGTGGAACTGATCGCCCCCGGGCCCGCCATCAGCGGCAGTGCCAGTGGCACAACCCCGATGCTCTCGCGGATAGCTGTCTCTGATTTTTCCTGCTTGTTCTGTTTATCCTCCCCCAGCTTGCCGCTGATCATCGACATGGCAATCGTCACCACCAGGATCCCGCCTGCTATACGGAACGAATCAATTGAGATGCCGAAGACCTGAAGAATGGCGTCTCCGAGATAAAGAGAGGTAAGTAGGATGATCGCCACCGACAGGTTTGCCGTCAGGTTGGTTTTATTTCGTGCCGCAGCCGTCTGATAGCTGGTCATACTAATGAAGACAGGGATGATCCCTACCGGGTTAACCAGAGCAAACAAGCCGATAAAAAACTTGAAATATGTAGGGAAATCAAAGAGCGTTTGAATCACATTAAGCTCCGCAATTGAGCATGGCCAGGGAGAAACTGCATGTCATGATAAATCCGCGCTGAAGATACGCTTTTTAGCCGCATACTTCACCAGAAATCTGTTCTTAAACGTTATCAATTCATGATGTTAAACATTTGTGTAATCAATGATATCGCTGCTTCCAATAGTTACTTAATTATTTAACAGTAGAATAATTAGCACAAAATAACCCTGCTGAAAGGTATCAGCTTAGGACAAAATTGATCTCGATCATAATTTTCGTACTCAGAAGTGAGTAATCTTGGTTACGCCGCCAGGGAGATCACCTATCAAAAAGGTATGATGCTAAGGTAAGGCTCTTTTAGTAAATTAGTGAGCTGGAGCAGTGAGTAATCCTTTGTTTTACTGTGTGTTACGCAAGTGGGATCGGCTCTGACTATACTGTCAGACGTATCGAGCGCTGGTTTACTAAAAGAGTTTAAACATTATCAGGAGAGCATTATGGCTGTTACCAATATCGCTGAACTGAACGCCCTCGTCGAGCGCGTAAAAAAAGCCCAGCGTGAATATGCCAATTTCACCCAAGAACAGGTTGATAAAATCTTCCGCGCGGCCGCTCTGGCTGCTGCTGATGCTCGAATCCCTCTCGCTAAAATGGCCGTTGCCGAATCCGGCATGGGTATCGTTGAAGATAAAGTGATCAAAAACCACTTTGCTTCAGAGTATATCTACAACGCCTATAAAGATGAGAAAACCTGCGGTGTGCTGTCAGAAGACGATACTTTCGGCACCATCACCATCGCAGAACCGATCGGCATCATTTGCGGTATCGTTCCAACCACTAACCCAACCTCTACCGCCATCTTCAAATCTCTCATCAGTCTGAAGACACGTAACGCAATCATTTTCTCCCCGCATCCACGTGCGAAGGACGCCACCAACAAAGCAGCAGATATCGTGCTTCAGGCTGCCATTGCGGCGGGTGCGCCAAAAGATCTCATCGGCTGGATCGACCAACCTTCTGTTGAACTGTCCAACGCCCTGATGCATCACCCTGACATTAACCTGATTCTGGCGACCGGTGGTCCTGGTATGGTTAAAGCAGCGTACAGCTCCGGTAAACCAGCCATCGGCGTAGGCGCGGGTAATACCCCTGTTGTGATCGACGAAACGGCAGATATCAAGCGTGCAGTTGCTTCTGTGCTGATGTCTAAAACCTTCGATAACGGCGTTATCTGTGCATCTGAACAGTCTGTTGTCGTGGTTGATTCGGTATACGACGCCGTTCGTGAACGTTTCGCCAGCCACGGCGGCTACCTGTTGCAAGGTAAAGAACTGAAAGCCGTTCAGGACGTGATTCTAAAAAATGGTGCGCTGAACGCGGCTATCGTAGGTCAGCCTGCATATAAAATCGCTGAGCTCGCTGGCTTTAGCGTCCCTGCTACCACCAAGATTCTGATTGGTGAAGTGAAAGTCGTTGATGAAAGTGAGCCGTTTGCTCACGAGAAACTCTCCCCGACGCTGGCAATGTACCGTGCGAAAGATTTCGATGACGCGGTAGATAAAGCAGAGAAGCTGGTGGCGATGGGCGGTATCGGCCACACCTCTTGCCTGTACACCGACCAGGATAACCAGCCTGAGCGTGTTGCTTACTTCGGTCAGAAGATGAAGACGGCACGTATCCTGATCAACACCCCTGCTTCTCAGGGTGGTATCGGTGACCTGTACAACTTCAAACTCGCACCTTCCCTGACTCTGGGTTGTGGTTCCTGGGGTGGTAACTCCATCTCTGAAAACGTTGGTCCAAAACACCTGATCAACAAGAAAACCGTTGCTAAGCGAGCTGAAAACATGTTGTGGCACAAACTTCCGAAATCTATCTACTTCCGCCGCGGCTCTCTGCCAATCGCGCTGGATGAAGTGATTACTGATGGCCACAAACGTGCGCTCATCGTGACCGACCGTTTCCTGTTCAACAATGGCTATGCAGACCAGATCACCTCTGTTCTGAAAGCGGCTGGCGTCGAAACTGAAGTCTTCTTTGAAGTTGAAGCTGACCCAACCCTGAGCGTTGTACGTAAAGGCGCTGAACTGGCGAACTCCTTCAAACCTGATGTGATCATCGCACTGGGTGGCGGTTCCCCAATGGACGCCGCGAAAATTATGTGGGTGATGTACGAGCATCCGGAAACTCACTTCGAAGAACTGGCGCTGCGCTTTATGGATATCCGTAAACGTATCTACAAGTTCCCGAAAATGGGCGTGAAAGCGAAAATGATCGCCGTCACCACCACTTCCGGTACCGGTTCAGAAGTGACGCCATTTGCCGTTGTGACTGATGACGCAACTGGTCAGAAATACCCGCTGGCTGACTACGCACTGACGCCAGATATGGCTATCGTTGACGCCAACCTGGTCATGGAAATGCCGAAATCACTGTGTGCGTTCGGTGGTCTGGATGCGGTAACTCACGCTCTGGAAGCTTACGTTTCCGTACTGGCTTCTGAGTTCTCTGACGGTCAGGCTTTGCAGGCGCTGAAACTGCTGAAAGAAAACCTGCCAGCTTCTTACAACGAAGGTTCGAAAAACCCTGTTGCGCGTGAACGTGTACACAGTGCGGCAACCATCGCGGGCATTGCGTTTGCTAACGCCTTCCTGGGTGTCTGTCACTCCATGGCGCACAAGCTGGGTTCACAGTTCCATATTCCTCACGGTCTGGCGAACGCCCTGTTGATCAGCAACGTTATCCGCTATAACGCCAACGACAACCCGACCAAGCAGACTGCATTCAGCCAGTACGACCGCCCACAGGCGCGCCGTCGTTATGCTGAAATCGCAGATCACCTGGGTCTGAGCGCACCGGGCGACCGTACTGCCGCGAAGATCGAGAAACTGCTGGCATGGCTGGAGAGCCTGAAGGCTGAACTGGGTATTCCTAAATCTATCCGCGAAGCAGGCGTTCAGGAAGCTGACTTCCTCGCTCACGTAGATAAGCTGTCTGAAGATGCATTCGATGACCAGTGTACTGGTGCTAACCCGCGCTACCCACTGATTTCCGAACTGAAACAGATCCTGCTGGATACTTATTACGGTCGTAACTTCACTGAAAGCGATGTCGCTGCCGTAAAAGTTGAAATCCCCGCAGTTGTAAAGGCTGACAAGAAAGCGAAGAAAAATGCTTGATTGACAGTATGATAAAAAAACCCGCCGCTGGCGGGTTTTTTTATATCTGAGGATCCGTAAAACATTCTTATTATTTTCGATTGTCGCCCTGTAACGCCGTCAGCGAGCCTACAGCCAGCGCCTCTTTATAATGCTTGCGGCAGACCGAGACATAACGTTCATTGCCTCCTATCACCACCTGCTCGCCATCAGCATAGGGTTTACCCGACTGGTCCAGGCGAAGAACCATACTTGCCTTGCGGCCACAAAAGCAGATTGTTTTCAGCTCAACCAGCTTATCCGACCAGGCGAGCAGATACTGACTGCCGGCAAATAACTCCCCACGAAAATCGGTACGTAATCCATAGCAAAGAACGGGAATATCCAGCTCATCAACGACCTCTGAAAGCGCATGGACCTGCTCTCGGGTCAGGAACTGGCTTTCATCTACCAGCACGCAATGGACAGGCTTAGAGGCATGCTCGGCACGAATGTCCTCCAGCAGGTCCGTTTCAGGGTTAAACAGCCTTGCAGGCGACGAGAGCCCTATTCTTGAGCTCACCTTCCCTGCCCCAAAGCGATCGTCGATTTCGGCGGTATAAACAACGGTACGCATCCCCCGCTCCTGATAATTGTATGAGGATTGCAGTAACGCCGTCGATTTCCCTGCATTCATTGCCGAATAGTAGAAATAAAGTTGTGCCATTGGCCGAAGAACCCTAATCAATGTGTAATATTCCCGATGGATCATTGTACCATATTTTGTACTGTCATCAGCGGCGGGCTGCGCTCTCCAGCCTGCCATGCATCAGTAAATCCTTCGCGAATGGCGCAAAATAATGCGTTAAAACAGGCAGTAAAGTCATTAAACACTGACAATAAGGTGAGTCCGCAACCAGAGATAACACTTCTTTTTATAGTGTCTTCTTCGTTCATTAAAATTCACTATTTATTAACTATTCTTGTCTTCGCTGCGCTTACTCGGGGTAATACAAAAGGCTGATATTTATCAATCGCAACTATAATTCCTGAGGTAAAAGTCACAAAACATACACGCAAATGACGCGCTTTTGCCGTTTGAAACGATATCTCACAGACCCAACAAACAATGAAATTTAAGTTAGCGTAATTAATAATAGCGTCGTTTATTTTGTATTTTTTGAATTCCTTACATTCCCACCTATTGCACAAGTGAAATTAAGGCTCTATTATTAGGACAACAAACCCACCCCCATTATAAGTTTGAGATTACTACAATGAGCGAAGCACTTAAAATTCTGAACAACATCCGTACTCTTCGTGCGCAGGCAAGAGAATGTACCCTTGAGACGCTTGAAGAAATGCTCGAAAAATTAGAAGTTGTAGTTAACGAACGTCGTGAAGAAGAAAGCGCTGCTGCGGCTGAAATCGAAGAACGTACACGTAAACTGCAACAGTATCGTGAAATGCTGATTGCCGATGGTATCGATCCAAACGAATTGCTGAACAGCATGGCTGCGGCTAAAACCGGTACCAAAGCAAAACGCGCGGCACGTCCTGCTAAATATAGCTACATCGATGAGAACGGCGAAGAGAAAACCTGGACCGGCCAGGGCCGTACTCCTGCTGTAATCAAGAAAGCAATGGACGAACAAGGTAAACAACTGGATGACTTCCTGATCAAGGATTAATCTGGAAAGATTCTGAAAAATCCCGCTTAATGCGGGATTTTTTATGCCTGTAATATTTGCCCGAACATCTCCTTACATTCTGTCATATTGTGAGGCTACCTATTTAACGTCCTTGACAATCCTCCGCCAATTACGGAGCGACAGGCATAAAAAAACCGGTGGGCATCGCTCCACCGGTCTTGTTCACTGGGCTGTGAGTTTATTACTTAATACCCACGCTACCTTTGAGCCAGGCTTTAAATTCTTCACCCAGGCTGTTATGGCGAATACCATATTCGACGAATGCCTGCATATAACCGAGCTTATTCCCGCAGTCATGGCTCTTACCTTTCATATGGTAGGCTTCCACGGTCTCTTTCTCGATCAGCATATCGATAGCATCCGTCAGCTGGATTTCATCGCCCGCACCCGGAGGCGTTTTCGCCAGCAGAGCCCAAATTTCAGCGCTCAGTACGTAACGACCAACGACAGCAAGGTTAGACGGCGCGACGTCCGCTTTAGGTTTTTCAACAACGCCAACCATCGGTACGCTTTCGCCAGGTTGCAGGTCAACGCCTTTGCAGTCAACCACGCCGTAAGCGGTCACGTCGTCGACTGGCTCAACCATAATCTGGCTGCTGCCGGTTTCGTCGAAGCGTTTAATCATTTCCGCCAGGTTTTCCTGGGAAAGATCGGACTCGTACTCATCAAGAATCACGTCAGGCAGAATAACCGCGACCGGCTCATCACCCACTACCGGGTGTGCACACAATACTGCGTGCCCCAGGCCTTTCGCCAGGCCCTGACGAACCTGCATAATGGTAACGTGTGGAGGGCAAATAGACTGCACTTCCTCCAGCAACTGGCGCTTAACGCGTTTTTCCAGCATTGCTTCGAGTTCGAAACTGGTATCGAAATGGTTTTCGATAGAGTTTTTAGATGAATGCGTCACCAGCACAATTTCGGTGATACCTGCTGCAATACATTCATTCACGACATACTGGATTAATGGCTTATCAACCAGAGGCAGCATCTCTTTTGGGATTGCCTTCGTCGCTGGCAACATCCTGGTACCCAATCCCGCCACCGGGATAACGGCCTTTCTGACTTTCGAATTAAGGGCAGCCATTGAAACTCTCCTGAACTGTTCAAGTTTTGAACTTTTATGCATTGAATAACGCGTTGAGTATACAGTCTCAGCCACTAATACGGGTCTGAAAAGAACGCGTTGCCGATCAATTAAGACAAATACGCATGAAACTTGCAGCGATAGTAGCACTGCCAGCAAAAACACAGGTAAAGCAATCTGAAAAATAAAATCTGACTGCTTACTCCGTGGACAACATTAAGCGTAACCGCCCTCCGGCACCCCAAATTTGGCACTGCCAGGAGGTGCAGCGATGGCTAATTTGATTAAGGTAAGTATTTCCCAGCGTACCCAACGGCACGCCGTTGCTCACCTGAATATGGTGTTCGCCAGTATTCAGCGTGGCATTTAAACCCGCAGAGACCAGAATAAGGTTATTCAACCCGCTGTGATAATAGCCAACCAGAAGCGGGAACTGCCCCGGCAAATTGGCCTGGCGAAAAAGTTGGTTGACCTGTTTTAGTAAACTGCCTAACTCAGGAAGTCGTTGCCCCTGATGGGATAATTGTTCCTGTAGCAATCCATTAAACAGCGCACGGAGTAATAAGGCCGCCAGAACGCCGTTATCTCCCGCCCGGGTAACATCCAGGCAATAAAAAGCGAGGTCAGAATCTGATAACGGCGCAATATCCAGCACCAGCCCAGGCTGGTCAGCCGCTACCAGCTGGCGATAATTTACTCTGCAATGAGAGATATTTTGCTGCACCGGCGGCTGAAGTTCCTGAAGCAGCTTCGCGGCCGCGAGCGGATTACTGACTAAAGCATCCCAGTCCTGGAAAAGACGTTCTTCTTCTTCCACCCGGGAATTAAACATATTGGGATACAGGCAGGCCAACACCGTTTCACGCAGACGGTTCAAATCTTTAACCGGTTTGAGCAGAATATCCTGCACACCTAAACGCAACGCCTTAGCAATATCCGCCATATTTTCGGTTGCCGAGATCACCAGTATCGGTGTCTGATAACCTTCATTACGCAGGTTTTCCACCAGCATTAATCCGTCCATGCGCGGCATTTCAAGGTCGCAGATCATCAGATCAGGCGCCATGCTGGCCATTTTTTCCAGTGCCTCGACGCCATCTTCGGCAAGGGACGTGGTTGCACCCAGTGAGGATAACCACGAATCCAGTAGCGATCGGAAAACGGGCTCGTCTTCTACTATCAAAATATGTTTTCCGGCCAATGGCTGTGTCATGGTTCCTCCCCTGGCTGACAGTTACTCAATAGTGGCATGCTATTGGTACTATCGCCTGTCAGATTTTGCTGAAGTAATCAAAAAAGTGCTCAACGTGCTGTACGCACAAAAGGCAACAGTTCATCTATTTTCTTTTCGACGGCTAACGAGCCCGCTGCTATGGCGGCCTCAGCCCGGTGGAAATCAAGGGTAGAGATTTGTGGACAATAGGGTTGAATAAGAATATCCGGAGGATCGCCAGCCATACGGTTTCGCTTCAGGCGATTCTCAAGGATTTGAATAGAGGTCGTCATGATTTCAATGGCGTTCGGCGCGGTCACCGCGCGACGGGCGGTCAGGCGCCCTATTCTGCCGCGTAATCGCGCATGCCAGGCAAGTTTCTCTTCTTCCGTGTCATCGCTCTGAAGATTAACCGGCATCAAATCCTGCTGCATAAGGTGTGCGTCGTGCTGTAAATCCACGGCAATAACGATATCCGCCCCCATGGCGCGCGTCAGAGAGACAGGGACAGGATTCACTACGCCCCCATCAACGAGCCAGTAGCCGTTGTGAGGCACAGGCGCCATTAACCCCGGCATGCTACAGGATGCACGAACGGCGAGATGTATATCCCCTTCAGTGAGCCATAACTCCCTGCCCGTACTGAGGTTGGTTGCAACGGCCCCGAAAGGCATTTGGCAGTGGCTGAAGTCAGCGAGGGGCATTATCTTACGAAACTGATTGAACACGCGTTCGCCGCGCAGCAGGCCGCCACGCTGCCAGGAGAGATCCATCAGGCGCAGCACATCCCAGTAACTGAAGGAGCGCACCCAGCTTTCAAGCTCCGGAAGCTTACCGCAGGCGTACGCGGATCCGACCAGCGACCCGATAGAACATCCTGCGACAATATCAACGTCAATCCCCATCTGGTTTAAGGTATTGATAACGCCAATATGTGACCAACCCCGGGCTGCACCTGAGCCCAACGCCAGTCCAATTTTTACCTTTCTCATTAGCCCTGTTTTACTTCCCCTGGATTCCCGACATAGCGTCAACGCACCTGCTCAGTTAACATATTGCTACCTTAAGCGTTTAACGCCTTATTTTTTGTTCCAGGAAGAGAATCGTGTCTCAACTCTGCCCCTGTGGTAGCGCTCTGGAGTATAGCCTATGTTGCCAGCGATATCTTTCTGGCGAGCAGGTTGCACCAGACCCGTCACACCTTATGCGCTCGCGGTATACTGCTTTTGTGATCAAAAACGCAGACTACCTGATTAAAACCTGGCATCCGTCCTGCCATGCTGCCGATTTTCGCCAAGAGATTGAAGCTGGTTTTGCCAACACCGTCTGGCTGGGCCTCACCGTCTTTGAAGCCGCTCCCGGCCGCGATGCCAACGAGGGCTATGTCAGTTTTGTCGCCCGCTTTAGCGAACAAAACAAACCCGGCGCCATCATTGAACGCTCACGGTTCTTAAAGGAGAGCGGGCAATGGTATTATATTGACGGCACACGTCCGCAATTCGGTCGTAACGATCCCTGCCCCTGTGGTTCAGGAAAAAAATTTAAAAAGTGTTGCGGCAGTAATGCCTGACAACTCAGACTTCGCAAATACATAAACAGGATTTCCCGGCGATGCAATCATTACAACGTAAAGTTCTGCGCACTATCTGTCCCGATCAAAAAGGGCTGATCGCACGAATTACCAACATTTGCTACAAGCATGAACTGAATATCGTGCAGAACAACGAGTTCGTTGACCACCGTACCGGTCGCTTCTTTATGCGTACCGAACTGGAAGGCATTTTCAACGACACAACCCTGCTTGCCGATCTGGACAGCGCCCTGCCGGAAGGCTCGGTGCGCGAGCTGAACCCGGCGGGCCGTCGCCGCATTGTCATTCTGGTCACCAAAGAGGCGCACTGCCTGGGCGATCTGCTGATGAAAGCTAACTACGGTGGCCTGGACGTCGAAATTGCCGCCGTCATTGGCAACCACGAGACGCTGCGTACGCTGGTAGAACGTTTCGACATTCCGTTTGAGCTAGTCAGTCACGAAGGCCATACCCGTGAAGAGCACGACAACCTGATGGCAGCTGCGATTGAAGCGCATAACCCGGACTACGTGGTGCTGGCGAAATATATGCGCGTGCTGACGCCATCCTTTGTGGCGCGCTTCCCGAACAAGATTATCAACATCCACCACTCCTTCCTGCCAGCCTTTATTGGCGCGCGTCCGTATCACCAGGCATACGAGCGTGGGGTGAAGATCATTGGCGCAACCGCGCACTACGTGAATGACAATCTGGACGAAGGTCCAATCATCATGCAGGACGTGATCCACGTGGATCACACCTATACGGCAGAAGATATGATGCGTGCTGGCCGTGACGTTGAGAAGAACGTACTGAGCCGTGCGCTGTATCAGGTACTTGCTCAGCGCGTCTTTGTGTACGGCAACAGAACGATTATTCTTTAATCCCTCGGAAAATGAATTGATTAGCTTTACGCCTTTACGGATAAAAAGCAGGCAAACAGCTTCATTTTCCTAAAGGAATGCTTTACAGGGGCGTCTCATTTGATATGATGCGCCCCGCTTCCAACAGGAAGCAGGCCAGTTAAAAGCATTACCCCGTGGTGGGGTTCCCGAGCGGCCAAAGGGAGCAGACTGTAAATCTGCCGTCATCGACTTCGAAGGTTCGAATCCTTCCCCCACCACCATCTCCAGCTTTACCTCAAAATATGAATTACCCCTGGTGGGGTTCCCGAGCGGCCAAAGGGAGCAGACTGTAAATCTGCCGTCATCGACTTCGAAGGTTCGAATCCTTCCCCCACCACCATCACTTCCAGATTCTTAAGCACTCACTCAAGCACAATACGCCATATTTATCGATGCCGGGAGTAATCCTTCCCTGCCTGTTTTCCCCGGTGGCGCTTCGCTTACCGGGGCTACAAATAGGGTCTGTAGGCCGGGTAAGGCGCAGCCGCCACCCGGCATCCGCACGCCCCCCTGGATCGGGGACAAAAAAAACCCCGCAAATGCGGGGTTGTATTAATACAGCGAATCAGCGACGGGCACGCACAATCTGATATTTGCGCGTCAGGTACTCCACCGGCGCACTCCAGATGTGCACCAGGCGAGAGAACGGGAACAGCACAAACAGGGTCATACCCAGCACCAGGTGAACGCGGAAGATGAACGCCACGCCGTCCAGATGCTCAGAAGCGCCCCCGCGGAAGGTCACGACAGACTGCGCCCATCTAACCAGCTTCATCATCTCGCTGCCGTCCATATGCTGCGCAGAGAATGGAATGGTCAGCAGACCAAGCGCACACTGCACCATCAGCAGGGAGAGGATCAGGATGTCCGCTCCGGTCGTGGTAGCCCGCACGCGTGGGCTGAACAGACGTCGTTTCAGCAGCAGCAGACCACCCACCAGGGTCATCACGCCACAGGCGCCGCCGGCAATCATCGCCATCTTCTGCTTCACGTCAATCGGCAGCCACGCTTCGTACATCCAGTGCGGGGTCAGCATCCCCAGGAAGTGGCCGGCGAAAATTCCCAAAATCCCGATGTGGAACAGGTTTGACGCCAGGTTCATCCCTTTACGATCCAGCATCTGGCTGGAGGCAGCACGCCAGGTGTACTGGCCATAGTCATAACGCAGCCAGCTTCCCACCAGGAATACGGTGCCCGCGATATACGGGTAAATGTCAAAGAAGAACATATTCAGGAAGTGCATTAGTGCTGTCCTCCGTTAGAGATATTCAAATATTGCGGAGCCACCGCTCCGGCAAAACGACGCTGATGCGCGGAGATTTCAGATTCGCCACAGCTCTGGTCAGCAAAGAATTTCACCTGCTCTTCTTCCCAGACGGCATCCAGTGCTTGTGGGGTATCGTCACGGGCTTCATCCGCAATTTTTTCCGCCACTTTTTGACTGTCAACCGAGGCGTTAGCCAGTTTCACCAGCAGATCGAACAGGACTGCATAGCTGCTCTCACGTTGCTGGAGACGCGCGCCGAGCAACGCCAGAATGGGAGCAATGTCCTGCAACCCGCCCAGCGCTTCCTCTTTCGGCAACTGCGCCAGATATTCCAGATACAGCGGCAGGTGATCCGGCAGCTCGCGGCTGTCAAGTTGCAAACCGTGCTGCTCGTACTGGGCCATCAGATCCACCATCGCCTGACCACGGTCGCGGGATTCACCGTGAACGTGTTCGAACAGCAGCAGAGACGTGGCACGGCCCCGGTCAAACAGCTGGCTGTAGTCCGCCTGCGCATCAAGAAGATCGCGTGCCAGCAGATCGCGGAGGAAAATGCCCAGCTTCTGGGCATCCTCTTTATCCAGGTTTTCAGATGACGCGAGTGCATCAAAGAGTTCCTGTTGATGCTGCACAAGCGCAGCATCAGGGTACTCGAGCAGACGCGAAACAATGACGAGTTCAATCATTGGTGCGGCTCCGTTTTGCTGGTCACATCCATCGCGTCAATGCGGCGGCTGTTGAACAGGTTGAATTTGCTGTCTGACCCGTGGCAACCGTCGCCAAAGGTAAAGCCACACCCACTTTTCTCCGGGAAGGCCTCGCGAGCCAGTTCACGGTGGCTGCTCGGCACCACGAAACGATCTTCGTAGTTAGCGATTGCCAGATAGCGGTACATCTCCTGCGCCTGCGCCTCGGTCAGGCCGACCTCCTCCAGCGCGCGGGTATCGTTAACGCCGTCAACGGTTTCCGCACGTTTGAAGTGACGCATCGCCAGCATACGTTTCAGAGCCAGCAGTACCGGCTGGGTATCCCCTGCGGTGAGCAGGTTGGCCAGATACTGAACCGGGATACGCAGGCTTTCCACGTCCGGCAGAATGCCGTTGCTGCCCAGTTCACCCGCGTCCGCCGCAGACTGAATCGGAGACAGCGGCGGCACGTACCAGACCATCGGCAGCGTGCGGTATTCCGGGTGCAGCGGCAGGGCCAGCTTCCAGTCCATCGCCATTTTGTACACCGGAGACTGCTGTGCGGCGTCAATCACGCTCTGCGGAATACCGTCTTTCAGCGCCTGCTCAATAACCTTCGGATCGTTTGGATCGAGGAAGACGTCCAGCTGACGCTGATACAGATCTTTCTCGTTCTCGGTGCTTGCGGCATTTTCAATCGCGTCCGCGTCGTACAGCAGCACGCCGAGGTAGCGGATACGACCTACGCAGCTTTCTGAGCAGACGGTCGGCATACCGGCTTCGATACGCGGGTAGCAGAAGATGCACTTCTCAGACTTACCGCTCTTCCAGTTGAAGTAGATTTTTTTGTACGGGCAGCCGGTGATGCACATACGCCAGCCGCGGCACTTGTCCTGGTCGATCAGCACAATGCCATCTTCTTCACGCTTGTAGATGGCGCCGCTTGGGCAGGTCGCCACGCACGCCGGGTTAAGGCAGTGTTCGCACAGGCGCGGCAGGTACATCATGAAGGTGTTTTCGAACTGGCCGTACATCGCCTTCTGCATGTTCTCGAAGTTCTGGTCTTTGGCGCGTTTTTCGAACTCGCCGCCCAGAATCTCTTCCCAGTTTGGACCGCTGGTAATTTTGTCCATGCGCTGGCCGGTGATCAGCGAGCGAGGACGGGCGATCGGCTGGTGTTTGCTTTCCGGCGCGTTGTGCAGGTTCTGGTAGTCGTAATCAAACGGCTCGTAGTAATCATCAATGCCCGGCAGATGCGGGTTAGCGAAGATTTTACCCAGCAGCATGGCACGGTTACCCATGCGCGGTTGCAGTTTGCCGTTGATTTTACGGATCCAGCCGCCCTTCCACTTCTCCTGATTTTCCCAGTCGGTCGGGAAGCCGGTGCCCGGCTTACTTTCCACGTTGTTGAACCAGGCGTACTCCATACCTTCACGGCTGGTCCAGACGTTTTTACAGGTGACTGAGCAGGTATGACAGCCGATGCATTTATCCAGATTCAGCACCATGCCGACTTGTGAACGAATTTTCATTTTACGCTCTCCTGTACCTGGTCATTACCTTCGCCATCTAACCAGTTAATATTCTTCATCTTACGTACCACCACGAACTCATCGCGGTTCGATCCTACGGTGCCGTAGTAATTAAAGCCGTAGGCCAGCTGGGCATAACCACCGATCATGTGGGTCGGCTTCGGCGTAATACGGGTCACGGAGTTGTGAATACCGCCGCGCTGCTCGGTGATCTCAGACCCCGGCAGGTTAACGATACGTTCCTGCGCGTGGTACATCATGGTCATCCCGGCCGGTACACGCTGGCTCACCACCGCACGTGCCGTCAGGGCGCCGTTGCTGTTGAACACTTCGATCCAGTCGTTATCTTCGATACCCAGATCTTTGGCGTCCGCTTCGCTCATCCAGACGATTGGCCCCCCGCGCGACAGCGTCAGCATCAGCAGGTTGTCGCTGTAGGTGGAGTGGATACCCCACTTCTGGTGCGGCGTCAGGAAGTTCAGCGCCTTCTCAGGGTTACCGTTCGATTTCGCGCCCATCACCGCTTTCACGGAGCGGGTGTCGATTGGCGGACGGTAAACCAGCAGGCTTTCACCGAAGTCACGCATCCACTGGTGATCCTGATACAGAGACTGACGGCCAGAAAGCGTGCGCCATGGGATCAGCTCGTGAACGTTGGTGTATCCGGCGTTATAGGACACATGTTCATCTTCGAGGCCAGACCAGGTCGGGCTGGAGATAATCTTGCGCGGCTGGGCCTGAATATCGCGGAAGCGGATTTTCTCTTCCTCTTTATTCTTCGCCAGGTGCGTGTGGTCACGACCGGTAAACTCGCTCAGGGCCGCCCAGGCTTTCACCGCCACGTGGCCGTTGGTTTCCGGGGCCAGGGTCAGGATCATCTCTGCCGCATCAATTGCCGTGTTCAGCATCGGCTGGCCTTTCGCCGGGCCGTCTGCTTTGGTGTAATTGAGCTTGCGCAGCAGATCCATTTCGCTCTGGGTGTTCCAGGCGATGCCTTTACCGCCGTTACCGATCTTCTCCATCAGCGGGCCGATAGAGGTAAAGCGTTCGTAAGTTGCCGGGTAATCACGTTCAACCGGAATAATGTGCGGCGCGGTTACGCCCGGGATCAGATCGCACTCGCCTTTTTTCCAGTCCTTCACGTCCAGCGGCTGAGCCAGTTCGGCAGCGGAGTCGTGCTGGATTGGCAGCGTCACCACGTCGGTCTCTTTGCCCAGGTGCCCTACACAGACTTCAGAGAATTTCTTCGCGATGTCTTTGTAAATTTCCCAGTCGCTTTTTGATTCCCACGCCGGGTCAACGGCCGCCGACAGCGGATGAATAAACGGATGCATATCCGACGTATTCATGTCGTCTTTTTCGTACCAGGTGGCAGTAGGCAGCACGATGTCGGAGTACAGGCAGGTACTGGACAGACGGAAGTCCAGCGTCACCACCAGATCCAGCTTGCCGTCGAGACCGTTGTCTTTCCACTCCACTTCTTCCGGCTTCACGCCGCCCTGCTTGCCGAGATCTTTACCCTGAATACCGTTTTCGGTACCGAGCAGGTATTTCAGCATGTACTCGTGGCCTTTACCGGAAGAACCCAGCAGGTTAGAGCGCCAGATGAACAGGTTACGCGGATGGTTTTTACCGTTCTCCGGCTGTTCTGCCGCGAAGCGGATTGAGCCGTCTTTGAGGGATTTAACGGTGTAGTCCACCGGTGACATGCCCGCCTGCTTCGCCGCTTCCGCAATAAGCAGCGGGTTCGTACCCAGCTGCGGCGCAGACGGCAGCCAGCCCATACGTTCAGCGCGCACGTTGAAGTCAATCAGGTGGCCGCTGTAGCGGGATTTATCCGCCATCGGCGAAAGCAGTTCCTGGGCGGTAACCGTCTCGTAGCGCCACTGGCTGGAGTGGTTATAGAAGTAGGAGGTGCTGTTCATGTGACGAGCCGGACGCTGCCAGTCAAGGGCAAACGCCAGCGGTTGCCAGCCGGTCTGCGGACGCAGTTTTTCCTGGCCCACGTAGTGCGCCCAGCCGCCGCCGCTCTGCCCGACGCAGCCGCAGAAGATCAGCATGTTGATCAGGCCGCGATAGTTCATATCGAGGTGATACCAGTGGTTCAGACCGGCACCGACGATGATCATGGAGCGACCGTGGGTTTTGTCGGCGTTTTCCGCAAATTCGCGGGCGATACGGGTGATCTGGGCGCGTGGCACACCGGTGATCTGCTCCGCCCAGGCTGGGGTATAAGCCTTCACGTCATCATAGCTGGTCGCGCAGTTTTCGTCGTTCAGGCCGCGCTCCAGGCCGTAGTTCGCCATGGTCAGATCGTAGACGGTAGTGACCAGAGCAGTAGAACCGTCCGCCAGTTGCAGGCGCTTCACCGGCAGCTTGTGCATCAGAACGTTTTGCAACTCAACCTTGTTGAAGTGCTCGGAACCTTCACCACCAAAGTACGGGAAGCCGACATCGGCGATCTCATCCTGGCTGCCCAGCATGCTGAGACGCAGCTCCGTCTCTTCACCCGTGGTGCCGTTACGCTGCTCCAGGTTCCATTTGCCTTTTTCGCCCCAGCGGAAGCCGATAGAACCGTTTGGCGCCACCAGCTCGCCGTTGCTGTTGCAGGCGACCGTTTTCCACTCCGGGTTGTTTTCCTGACCCAGTGCGTCCACCAGATCCGCGGCACGCAGCATACGGCCTGCGGCGTAATAGCCGTCACGCTCTTCGAGCATCACCAGCATTGGCATGTCGGTGTAGCGACGCACGTAATCGGTGAAATACTGGCTTGGCTTGTCGAGGTGGAATTCACGCAGCATGACGTGGCCCATCGCCAGCGCCATTGCGGCATCGGTACCCTGTTTCGGCGCCAGCCACAGGTCGCACAGTTTGGCGATTTCGGCGTAGTCCGGGGTCACGGCGACGGTTTTGGTCCCTTTGTAACGTACTTCGGTAAAGAAGTGCGCATCCGGGGTACGGGTCTGCGGAACGTTAGAGCCCCAGGCGATGATGTAGCTGGAGTTATACCAGTCGGCGGACTCCGGCACGTCGGTCTGCTCACCCCAGGTCTGAGGCGACGCTGGCGGCAGGTCGCAGTACCAGTCGTAGAAGCTCAGGCAGGTACCACCGATGAGTGACAGGTAGCGCGCGCCGGAGGCGTAAGAGACCATCGACATCGCCGGGATTGGCGAGAAGCCTGCCACACGGTCAGGACCGTAGGTTTTCACGGTGTAGACGTTGGAAGCCGCAATCAGCTCGTTCACCTCTTTCCAGGAAGAGCGAACGAAACCACCGCGACCACGCGCCTGCTTGAAGCTTTTCGCTTTGTCGGCATCTTCAATGATGGAGGCCCAGGCATCAACCGGATCGCTGTGCTGCACTTTCGCTTCACGCCACATTTTCATCAGGCGTTTACGCATCAGCGGGTATTTCAGACGGTTGGCGCTGTAGAGATACCAGGAGTAGCTGGCCCCACGCGGGCAGCCGCGCGGCTCGTGGTTCGGCATATCCGGACGGGTACGCGGATAATCGGTCTGCTGCATTTCCCAGGTCACCAGACCGTTTTTAACGAAAATCTTCCAGCTACATGAGCCAGTGCAGTTTACGCCGTGGGTAGAACGGACAACTTTGTCATGCTGCCAGCGTTGACGGTAACCGTCTTCCCAGTCCCGGTTGGTATCCAGAACCTGGCCGTGCCCATCGGCAAAAGTTTCACCCTTCAGTTTGAAGTAGCGAAACCGGTCCAAAAATTTGCTCATCGGGTATCTCCTGTGTGGAGCCTGTGGCTCTCTAAATCGACATTGCTGATTTGCAGCGAAGGTAACGCTATGAAAGATGGTGAGAATTGATAACGATCAAGACGAAGGGGGACTCTGAGGGGGGGTATTAGATCAAATACCACCAAAGCGGTAGCCGTTAATATTTTTTAACTTTATGATTTATATAGATATATTTTATTTATCGTACAATAAGCGAGGCAAAATTTAACATCTTAGGTATTAAGGGGTAGAAACACCTGTAAAGCGATGGCGATCACAGCGTTACCTGCGTATGACCACAGGAAAAGCTATTAGTATGTTGTAACTATTTAGCGATTAAAAAAAGCGCGGCACTCAGGCCGCGCAAACGGATAATCAAGCTTACTTGTTTTTCTTGGTATTACGGCCATATACCAGCCAGGTGATGACCACGCAGGCGATATAGAAGACGAGGAATATTTTCATCGCACCCGCCGGAGAGCCGGTCAGATCCAGTGAGATGCCGAACGCTTTTGGAATAAAGAAGCCGCCAATCGCGCCAATCGCAGAGATAAACCCAAGCGCCGCAGCGGTATCGGTGGCGGCTTCACGCATTGCCTGCTCGTCGCTCCCACCCTGCGCTTTGACGCGGTCCATGGTCAGCTTGCGGAAGATGACAGAGATCATCTGGAAAGTAGACGCACTGCCCAGCCCGGCGGTCAGGAACAGCACCATGAATACGCCAAAGAAGGCAAAGAAGTTACCCCCCTCACCACCCGCAGGCAGCGTCAGGAACAGCAGCGCACAGAAGATGGCCATCACAACAAAGTTCACCAGCGTAACGCGCGTTCCCCCCAGACGGTCGGAGATCATCCCGCCCAGCGAACGTGCCAGCGCGCCAATAAACGGACCGAAGAAGGCAAACTGAAGGATCTGCACGTCCGGGAACTGGGTTTTAGACAGCATGGCAAAGCCTGCGGAGAAACCGATGAACGAGCCGAAGGTCGCCAGATACAGCAGCGCCATCACCCACAGGTGGCCACGCTTCAGCACCGGCAGCTGCTCGCTCAGTGACGCTTTGGACGCGGACAGATCGTTCATGAAGAACCACGCCGCCAGGGTAAAGACCACCAGGAACGGTACCCAAATCCAGGAGGCGTTTTGCAGGAACAGCACGGAACCGTCGGGCTGCGTCACACCGCCGCCGCCAAAGGCCGCAAAGATGGAGACAGAGATCGCCAGCGGGGCAATCAGCTGCATCACGCTCACGCCCATATTACCGAGGCCGCCGTTAATGCCCAGCGCACCACCCTGCTTCGCTTTCGGGAAGAAGAAGCTGATGTTTGCCATACTGGACGCAAAGTTCGCCCCCGCAAAACCGCACAGCAGAGAGATAATCACGAATACGCTAAACGGTGTGGAGGTATCCTGCACCGCAAAACCGAGCCACACGCACGGTACGATCATGATCCCGGTACTGAAAGCCGTCCAGCGACGACCACCAAAGACCGGCACCATAAACGCGTAAGGAACGCGCAGCAGTGCGCCTGAAAGCGACGGCAACGCGGTCAACATAAACAGCTGATCGGTGGTAAAGGTAAAGCCCACTTTTGGAAGGTTAACCGCAACCGCACTAAACAACATCCAGACGCAAAACGCCAGTAACAGACATGGAACGGAAATCCACAGATTACGACTTGCTACACGGTGGCCGCGCTGTTGCCAGAACGCCGGATCCTCTGGACGCCAGTCTGTAATAACGGCACCAGTTTCCCTTTCGGGAGCGGAAGAGTGACTCATAGACACCTCTGATTCTCGAATGATGCTGCAAACATTAGGGCTTTAGAGCGGCGGTAAGTTGATATAAATCAAAGGAAAAGTGGGAGGTTTTGCGGCGAAAAAAAAGCCATCACTCTTAATGAGTAGATGCAAAACGTAAAAAAGGTGTGGTTTTTCACGGTGCTGACGCATCCCTGCTTCGTCCACCCACTAACCGTTACCCCTCTGGCAATTTAGAGGTAATCCTTTATTGGTATGGGTATACTCCAGGGTATGCACCAGAATAGCGCCATTCCTGCAATCAGGTCACGTCAGGAGCCCGGCAACTCTATGTTAAAAAGATGTTTATCTCCGCTGACGCTGGTTAACCAGCTGGCGCTTATTGTTCTGCTGTCCACCGCTATCGGCGTGACCGGCATGGCTATTTCTGGCTGGCTGGTACAGGGTGTACAGGGTAACGCGCATGCCATCAACGAGGCAGGCTCGCTACGTATGCAGAGTTACCGGCTGCTGGCGTCGGTGCCGCTGACGCAGGCTGACCAACCGCTTATCGACGAAATGGAGCGTACCGCATTCAGCCCTGAACTGGAAAGAGCCGCCATCCGTGACGGTCAGCAATCTCAGCTTAAGGCGCTTCAGGGCTACTGGCATACCCAGCTGGAGCCTGGGTTAAAACGGGCGGAAGACCGGGAAACGGTCGCCCGGGACGTTGCCGGGTTTGTGTCACGCATCGATCATCTTGTCTCCTCATTCGATCGCACCACAGAGTTACGCATTGACCGTGTGGTGATGGTTCACCGCGCAATGGCGCTGTTTATGGGTTTGCTGCTGATTTTCACGGTTATCTGGCTACGCGCGCGGTTGCTTAATCCCTGGAAACAGCTCCTGGCGATGGCCCGCGCCGTCACACAGCGCGATTTTACCCAGCGCACGCACATCAGCGGGCGCAACGAAATGGCGATGCTCGGCGAGGCGCTCAACACCATGTCGGCAGAGCTATCAGAAAGCTACGCGGTACTGGAACAACGCGTCCAGGAGAAAACCGCCGGGCTTGAGCAGAAAAACGAGATCCTCTCTTTCCTCTGGCAGGCGAACCGTCGCCTGCATATGCAGGTCCCGCTTTGCGAACGTCTCTCGCCGGTACTGAACGGCCTGCAAAATCTGACTCTGCTCCGCGATCTTGAGCTTCGGGTTTACGACGTTGAAGATGAGGAAAACCATCAGGAATTTACCTGTCAGTCGGATATCTCCTGCGACGATAAAGGGTGTCATCTGTGCCCGCGCGGCTTGCCGCCGCTTACCACCAGCGGCACGACCCTCAAGTGGCGGCTGATGGACAGCCATACCCAGTACGGTATTTTGCTGGCCACCCTGCCCGCCGGACGTCACCTGAGCCACGACCAGCAGCAGCTGGTCGATACGCTTGTTGAGCAGCTCACGGCCACGCTGGCGCTCGACCGCCACCAGGAGAAACAGCAGCAGCTGATCGTGATGGAGGAGCGTGCCACCATCGCCCGCGAGCTTCACGACTCCATCGCCCAGTCCCTCTCCTGCATGAAGATGCAGGTGAGCTGCCTGCAAATGCAGGATGAAGGCATGCCCGAGAGCAGCAAACAGCTGCTCAGTCAGATCCGCAACGAGCTTAACACCTCGTGGGTTCAGCTTCGCGAGCTGCTGACCACCTTCCGTTTGCAGCTCACCGAGCCGGGGCTGCGCCCTGCGCTGGAGTCCAGCTGTCAGGAGTTTAGCGCCCGGCTGGGCTTCCCGGTGAAGCTGGATTACCAGCTGCCACCGCGTTTTGTCCCCTCTCACCAGGCGATCCATTTGCTGCAAATTGCCCGCGAAGCCCTGAGCAACGTGCTCAAGCATGCCGAGGCGACGGCCGCCACGGTCACCGTCAGCTGCCAGGATAATCAGGTGAAGCTCAGGGTTCAGGATAACGGCCGCGGCGTGCCGGAAAATGCCGAACGAACGAACCACTATGGTTTAATTATTATGCGAGACCGCGCGCAAAGCCTGCGCGGTGATTGCCAGGTTCGCCGGGGAGAGTCAGGTGGCACCGAAGTTGTGGTCACCTTTATACCCGAAAAGCCCCTCATAACTGCTCAAGGAGAAAACCATGACTAATCAGGAACCGGCATCTATCCTGTTGATTGACGATCATCCGATGCTGCGCACTGGCGTTAAACAGCTTGTCAGCATGGCGCCAGATATCACCGTCGTCGGGGAAGCCAGTAACGGCGAACAGGGTATTGAACTTGCCGAATCGCTCGATCCTGATTTGATCTTGCTCGATCTCAACATGCCGGGCATGAATGGCCTGGAAACCCTCGACAAGCTGCGGGAGAAATCCCTCTCTGGCCGGGTGGTGGTCTTCAGCGTCTCAAACCATGAAGAAGACGTGGTCACCGCCCTCAAGCGAGGGGCAGACGGCTATCTGCTGAAAGATATGGAGCCGGAAGATCTGCTCAAGGCGCTGCAACAGGCTGCCGCAGGCGAGATGGTGCTGAGTGAAGCGTTAACGCCGGTACTGGCCGCCAGCCTGCGTGCGAACCGCGCCACGTCTGATCGTGACGTCAGCCAGTTGACCCCGCGTGAGCGTGACATTCTGAAGCTGATTGCCCAGGGGCTGCCGAACAAAATGATCGCCCGCCGTCTGGACATCACCGAGAGCACGGTCAAAGTGCATGTCAAACACATGCTGAAAAAAATGAAGTTAAAATCCCGCGTCGAAGCCGCCGTCTGGGTGCATCAGGAGCGCATTTTTTAACTTACTCATCCGGCAGCAACTTCCACCGTGGATCGTCGGCAGGCATTGCGACGAGCGGTTGCACCACGGAAAGCGTGATCTCATTGGAGGAGACACGCTGCCCATCCTTATCTTCCACCACGGCCGTAAGCCGCCATGTATTTTTCGCCCCTTCTGAATCATCCCATGCAGGCATGATCACACTCCAGCCATCGCTGCTGTTGCCGTTTGCCGGTGAGGTCAGGCTGAGCGCCTGGGTATCACCCAGCCAGTGGATCTGCCGGATACCGTGCGTGCTGCGAATTTGCAGCTTAAGCATCACCGTTTCGCCTGGCTTAAGATCCCACGGGGGCGTGGCCAGATATACCGAGAGGGTTTTGCGCTGACGGAATTCCATCACGGGCAGATTATCGCGATCGGGTGAATCATAGCGGCTGCCCCGCAGCGAGCGCGTCGCCGCCACTTCCCCGGCGGAAAGCTGTTTCGCCAGCGGCACGCCAAAACGATAGTTGAGCTTCAGCCCGAGGTTATTCTGGCTAACGCCGCTCTCCCCCTGCTTATGGGCAGCCGTCAGGGTGACCAGCGGTACGGGGGTATAGTTCAGCCCCAGGTTGACCGCAACCGGGTTGTGATACCCCGTACCGCTGTTAAACAGATCGACGTTATCGCCAAAATACTGTTCAAAGCTGACGCTGGTGTTCAGGTGGTGAAACCAGGGAAGCCAGGCTTTGGCCGTTACGTCGTATCCGCGCGCCATGCGCTGCTCGCGGATGTCGGAACGCGGCTGCCAGCCAGCGAACGGCTGGTAGTAATTGGCCGACAGGCGCAGGTTTTCACCCCACGCCTCTGCGCCCAGCCCGGCACGTTGCAGGTTGTCTTCCAGCAGGTTGTCGTAAAAAGTGTTGTAGCCCAGCAGCCAGTTTCCGGCAACCCAGCGCTGACCTGCCCCGACGTTACTCACCAGCCCGTCTGTCTGCTGCGTCAGCCCAAGCTGGCTCCAGCTCAGATAGCGGGTGTTGTCGTTCCAGGGGATAAACCAGCTTCCGCTGCTGCCGTTAAAGTTGCCGTCGTCATCCACCAGCACATTGACGTTGGCGTTTCCCCAGGGTGAAAGCCAGGATTCAATCTGCTCGTTGACTTCCCCGCTCACGGCATCCCGCACCTTGCCAAACGCGAACTGTCGCGCCTGCTGCCCGGCCGTCAGGCCGTTATCGGTCATACTGGCTTCACCGAAGGCCTTAGCCATTTCAGCCAGATGCTTTTCGCCTTCGCTGGTCGGTTGCGCCATGCCGAGATCCGGCAGACTATCGCCGTTGTTATCAAACGGATTTTGCGCCTGCTGCACGAAGGATTTCGGCGCACCATGAACGGCTCCAGCCGTAAAAAGGGGGAGTAACAGCAAAAAACGGATGCGGGACGATACAGCCTTCAACGTCGTCAATCAGAACCTGTGTTTATGAACAAACACTTATTATGTTAACGCCATAAGCCCTGAAAACCAGTCTTAAGAGAAATTTCAGGAATATCCTGAAAAGATTTGTCGGGTGGCGGCTTCCCCTTACCCGACCTACAAATTCGTACCGGTGCGAAGCCGCCACCCGACGCCCTTACACTATTATCCCAACAGCGCTTTCAGCTCCGGCACGCAGGAACCACAGTTCGTGCCGCAGCGCAGCTTCACGCCCAGCGCTGGGGCAGAATCACAGCCTCCGGCTATTGCCTTACGTATCGTATTTTCACCCACGCTGAAGCAGCTACAGATAATTCGCCCGGGATCGGCATCTTCGTCCGGCCGTTGCCCGTGCAGCAGCGCATGGCGTTCAGCAAGTTGGACGGGCGCAGCAGCTAAGGCTTCTTCAATAAACGCATGCGCCAGCGCTGGCAGCGTATGGCCCTCCCAGTAGCCCAGCATCAGCTCGCCGTGATGCCAGGCGAGCACGCTGCTGCGTTTTCCCGTTTGTGCCACCTGTAACTGCCAGCCCCGACCGCTGGCGTACGCCATGACCCACGACAGTAACGGCTGCTCCGCCGCCACCGTCAGCCGTGAGGCTTTACGCCACCAGCAGACCGACGGCGGCAGCGCTGGCAGCTCCCGGGCATACAGTTCCCCCTGCCAGGCCGGTAGCCAGGGCAGGATCCTCACCGCGGTTTGTTTACTCTCCGGCTGGCCTGACCCGGCATCAACCCGCCCTTCCACCAGCGCGTTGACCTTTCCCTGCCGGGCAAATTGCGCATTCCAGTGCATCGGCGCAAACAGCTCGCCCGCACGCTGCGCGGTAGAGATACGTACTCTGGCAACCATCACTCCGCGCGGGGAGCTTACCCGCGCCAGCTGGCCGTCAGTCAGCCCGGCGCGCGCCGCATCGGTTGCGTTCATCTCAACAAAAGGCTCATCGATATGCTGCATCAGGCGCGGAACATACCCCGTGCGCGTCATGGTGTGCCACTGATCGCGGATCCGCCCGGTGTTCAGTATCAAGGGGTACAATTCGTCGACGCTGGCCCCATGCGGGGACGGGTCAACCGGAACAAGCGTTCGTTGCGGGAACTCACCGGCATGCCACTGATACGGCGCCAGCGCGTCCCACGCCTCTCGCGACAGCGACGCCAGTTCGCGCAGGTTTAGCGCCCGTTCGCCGTTATTTTCAAACGCCGTCAGCGCCGCATGTTCACAAAATATCTCCTGAGGGTGTTCCCAGGCGAAGGCATCGCCATAACCGAGCTGCTCTGCGATCCGGGCGATGATCCACCAGTCCGGTCTGGCCTCGCCCGGCGCAGGCATAAAGGCGCGCTGGCGGGAGATACGGCGTTCAGAATTGGTCACCGTGCCGTTTTTCTCGCCCCAGCCCAGAGCGGGAAAACGGATATGGGCAAACCGGCTGGTGTCCGTCTCCTGCATCTCTTCAGATACCATGACCAGCGGGCAGGCCGCCAGAGCCTGGCACACCGCGTGGCTGTCGGGAAGTGACACGGCAGGGTTGGTGCCCATGATCCACACCGCCTTCACCTCGCCGCGGGCAATGGCGTCAAACAGTTCCACCGCCATCAGGCCCGGGGTCTGCGCCAGCCGTTCCGTTCCCCAGAAACGCGCCACGCGCGAAAGATCGTCCGGCTCGAAGTTCATGTGCGCCGCCAGCTGGTTCGCCAGCCCGCCCACTTCCCGCCCGCCCATGGCATTTGGCTGTCCGGTCAGCGAAAACGGGCCGCAGCCAGGACGGTTGAACTTCCCGCTGGCAAGATGCACGTTAATGATGGCGTTGCACTTGTCGCTGCCGCTGGATGACTGGTTGATCCCCATGGTGTAGAGCGTGATCGCGCGTGGCGCGGTGACAAACCAGTCGTAGAAGGTGCCAATCTCGTCTGAAGGCAGATCGCAAAACGCCGCCACGCGAGGGATCGGCCACTCGCCGCGCCCCTGGATCAGATTGAGCAACCCCACAAACAGCCCGGCGTCGCTGCCGGGCCTGAGCGCGAGGTGGAGATCGGCGATATCGCAGGTGGCGGTTTTACGCGGATCGATCACGACCACTTTCATCTGCGGATTGTTGTGTTTTGCCTGCACCAGCCGCTGATACAGCACCGGATGCGTCCAGGCCGCGTTCGAGCCAACGAGTACCACCAGATCGCTGTTTTCCACGTCCTCGTAGCTGCACGGCACCACGTCTTCACCGAAGGCGCGTTTGTAGCCCACCACCGCCGACGACATGCACAGCCGCGAGTTGGTATCAATGTTCGCCGCCCCGATAAAGCCTTTCATCAGCTTGTTGGCGGCATAGTAATCCTCGGTCAACAGCTGGCCGGAGGCATAAAACGCCACCGCCTGCGGCCCCCATTCGTTGATGATGTTCCGCAGCCGCTCGCCCGCTTCGCCCAGCGCCTGCGGCCATGCCACCTCCCGGCCATCGACAACCGGGCGCAGCAGGCGTCCCTGTAGCCCCGTGGTTTCCCCGAGGGCAGATCCTTTTACGCACAGACGACCGAAATTCGCCGGATGAGTTTCATCCCCCCGAATGCTCACCTTTTCACCGTCTGCGCTGGCGACCACGCCGCAGCCCACCCCGCAGTAAGGGCACGTTGTCCGGGTTTCCGTCATGAGGCCTCCGCGCGCATCACCAGCTCTTCATTTCCAACCCACACCTTGCCGTTTTCGATTTTTACCGGCCAGGCACGCACCGCAGGCGCCCCGCTCTCAGCCTGACACCCGTCGCGCAGACGAATACGTTGCTTGTAGAGCGGCGAGATCACCACCGGTTCCCCCGCCGCATCACCGAGAATGCCGCGTGAAAGCACGTTCGCGCGGCTGCCCGGCTCCCGATCGTCGAGGGCATAAACGGTTTTGCCAAAGCGGAACAGCGCAATCGGTTTGCGCCCAAGATGCGCGCCAATGCCCGCCTGCTCCGGGATCTCGTCGATATTACAAATTTCCTGCCAGCGCTTGTTCTCCTCCGCGGCGGGGACGTTCACCGCGGTGCGGAACAGCGCCAGGCGGTCAGGATCGTTAAGGGTGGTTTGCCATTCGCACTGGTAGGTCTCCACCACCCGGGCCATCTCCTGCTCCAGCTCGTGGACGATCCCCAGGCTGTCGTTGAGGATCACCTCGCGCAGATAGTCGAGGCCGCCTTCCAGGTTATCCATCCAGGTACTGGTGCGTTGCAGACGATCTGCCGTGCGAATGTAGAACATCAGGAAACGGTCAACGGTGCGGATCAGCGTTTCGTCGTCCAGGTCGCTGGCGAAGAGATCCGCGTGGCGCGGCTTCATCCCGCCGTTGCCGCACAGATAGAGGTTCCAGCCTTTGTCCGTGGCAATCACCCCTACGTCTTTGCTCTGCGCCTCTGCGCACTCACGGGTACAGCCGGAGACCGCCATTTTGATTTTGTGCGGCGCGCGCAGGCCCTTGTAGCGGTGTTCCAGCCTGACCGCGAGGCCGGTGGAATCCTGCACGCCGTAGCGGCACCAGGTCGACCCGACGCAGGATTTCACCGTGCGCAGGGATTTCCCGTAAGCATGTCCGGTCTCAAACCCGGCCTCCACCAGCGCCTGCCAGATTTCCGGCAACTGTTCGAGCGTGGCGCCAAACAGGTCAATACGCTGCCCGCCGGTAATTTTGCTGTAAAGGCTATAGCGTTTCGCGATCTGGCCGATGGCGATCAGCCCGTCGGCGGTCACTTCACCCGCAGGCATCCGCGGGACGATGGAGTAGGTTCCGTCCTTCTGAATATTGGCGAAATAGCGGTCGTTGGTGTCCTGCAACGGCAGATGCGCCGGTTTCAGCAGATACTCGTTCCAGCAGGAAGCCAATACCGATCCCACCAGCGGCTTACAGATCTCGCACCCGTGCCCCTGACCGTAGCGGCTGATAAGCTGGTCGAAGGTGCGGATATGGTTGGCGCGCACCAGGTGGTAAATCTCCTGACGCGAGTACGGGAAGTGTTCGCAGATATCCTTTTTCACCTCCACGCCCTGCGCTGCAAGCTGGAACTCCATCACCTGCTTCACCAGCGCGCTACAGCCTCCGCAGCCGGTCGCCGCTTTGGTGCACTGCTTAATGGCGCCGATATCCGTTGCGCCCGCGCTTACCGCCTGGCAGATATCCCCTTTGCTGACGTTATGACACGAACAGATCTGCGCGCTTTCCGGCAGCGCCGCCACGCCCAGCGCTTTCGGCGCGCTGCCTGACGATACGGGTAAGATCAGCGTTTCCGGCTCTTTTGGCAGGCTGATGCCGTTGAGCATCATCTGCACCAGCGTGGCGTATTCGCTGGCATCGCCCACCAGCACGCCACCCAGCAGGGTTTTGCTGTCGTGGCTGACCACAATCTTTTTGTAGATTTGCTGCGGCCCGTGCGTCCACTGGTAGCTCAGCGCACCCGGCGTGCGCCCGTGGGCATCGCCAAACGACGCCACATCCACGCCCAGCAACTTGAGTTTGGTACTCATATCCGCGCCGGTGAAGCGTTTCGCCTCACCCGCCAGCACAGCGGCGGCCACGCGCGCCATCTGGTAGCCCGGTGCCACCAGGCCAAAGATTTTCCCCTCCCACAGCGCGCATTCCCCGATGGCAAGCACATCCGGATCGGAGGTCCGGCAGCCGTCGTCAATGCAGATCCCGCCGCGCTCGCCGACAGCCAGCCCGCTGCTGCGCGCCAGCGCGTCCTGCGGACGAATACCAGCAGAGAAGACCACCATGTCCGTTTCCAGCGGTTCACCATCGGCAAAGCGCAGCACCAGCCCGTCGTCTGCGGTGGCAATCTCCGTCGTCGATTTACTGATGTGTACCCCTACGCCCAGCGCCTCAATTTTCTTACGCAGCATTGCCGCGCCGTCGCTGTCGAGCTGCACCGCCATCAGGTTAGGCGCAAACTCCACCACGTGGGTTTCCAGCCCGAGCTGCTTAAGCGCATTCGCCGCCTCCAGCCCCAGCAGGCCGCCGCCAATTACCACGCCGCGGCGAGAGCCTGTCGCATGGGCCGCAATGTTGTCCAGATCGTCGAAGGTGCGGTAGACAAAACAACCCGGCAGATCGTTGCCCGGAACGGGGGGTACGAACGGGTACGAGCCGGTCGCCAGCACCAGCTTGTCCCAGTGAGTCTCATGGCCACTGGCGGTGCGCACTACGTGTGCATCACGATCGATAGCGACGATCTGCTGCGAGAGGCGCAGCTCAATGCCGTTATCGGCAAAGAACGCCCCCGCCACCAGCGAGAGCGAGTCCGCGCTGCGTCCGCCAAAATATTCCGACAGATGCACGCGGTCATAGGCGGCATAGCGCTCTTCGCCAAAAACAATAATCTGATACTGCTGATGCAAATTGCGGTTAACGCAGTCTTCGAGGAAATGATGGCCGACCATACCGTGCCCAACCACCACCAGAGTAGGTTTTGTCATAGCGTTCTGTCCTGCAACCTGCGGTTGCGTTGTGAAACGATCGAACAGCCAGTCCGCGTGGGCGGGCGCAGCCGTTGCCAGTAAATCGGTAAAGGTTGCCGCGCTGCGGCAGTCACCCATCAGCAGCACGCCAGCCAGCGCCCCCTGATGGATCAGTAAACGTCGATAGTGACGGGTGAGCGGATCCCATGAACTCCAGACCACATCGTCCGCCTGCGCCGTCGCGCGTCCGAGGCTGAACAGCGCCACGCCGGTCACCTTAAGGCGCACGCCGTTGTCGGTCAGGGTAAACGGCGCGGTGACCTCCCCGGCCAGCCGCGCGGCAAGAATATCCGCCTGCGCCAGACAGGGGGCGACCAGGCCAAACGTCTGGCCGTCAATTTCGCAGCACTCGCCGATGGCGTAGGTATCCGGCACGGAGGTTTGCATCTGCTGATCCACCACGATGCCGCGCGCGCAGCGAATGCCGCTGGCTTTTGCCAGCGCAACGTTGGGCTGCACGCCCGTGGCCAGCACCACGCGCGTGGCGGCGATGCGGCGTCCGTCGAGCAACGTCACGGCATCGTCAGCGATGGCGGTGATGCCGGAGGCGAGTTCACAGCGTACGCCCCGCACCGCCAGCGCCTCTTCCAGCAGCAGTCCCGCCTGCTGATCCAGCTGCTGTTCCATCAGCCACGGACCGCGATGCACGAGCGTGACGTTGTCACCGTTGCGCGCCAGCGCTGCCGCGGCCTCCACGCCGAGTACGCCGCCGCCCAGCACTACCGCCGGTCCGGAGAGGTTCCGGATGGCGCGGGTCTCTGCCAGGGTGCGAAAGGTGAACACATGCGGCGCATCGCCCCCGGGGATCGGCGGCACGACAGGGGTAGACCCGGTGGCAAACACCAGCGCATCCCAGCCCAGCGTGCGAGCAGAGGTATGCACTTCACGCGCGTTGACGTCTACTGCGAGCGCCTTTTCTCCTCGCAGCACCGTCACGCCTCGTGCCGTGTACCAGTCTTCATCGTGCAGACAGATGTGCTCCGCCTGCTTTTCGCCACCCAGCACCGGCGAAAGCTGGATGCGGTTGTACGCCTGCTCCGGCTCGTCACCGATGACGGTGACAGCGAAACGACCGGGAACACGCCCGGTGAGCGACGCAATCAGCCGGGCTGCCGCCATACCATTACCGATAATGACCAGTCGCATCGTGCCCCCTCATTACGCCGCTTTCGGCTGTTTTTCGTAGAGGAAATGGAGGATCTGCTGGCGCATGTGGTGATAGCGGCTGTCGTCCGCCAGCTGCACCCGGTTGCGCGGGCGCGGCAGATCGACGCGCAGGATCTCACCCACGGTGGCCGCCGGGCCGTTGGTCATCATCAGTACGCGGTCAGAGAGCAGTACCGCCTCGTCCACGTCGTGTGTGATGAGCACGATGGTGGTGTTCAGCGCCTGCTGGATCTGCATCACCGAATCCTGAAGATGGGCACGCGTCAACGCATCGAGCGCGCCAAACGGCTCATCCATCAGCAGCACTTTCGGCTTCATCGCCAGCGCCCGGGCAATCCCGACGCGCTGCTTCATGCCGCCGGAGATCTCCCCTGGGCGCTTATGCAGCGCGTGGCCCATCTGCACCCGGTCGAGGTTGTGTTCAATCCACGCTTTGCGCTCGGCCTTACTCATGGTGTGACGGAAGACCTGATCCACCGCCAGCGCCACGTTGTCGAAGCAGGTTAACCACGGCAGCAGCGAATGGTTCTGGAACACCACCGCGCGCTCTGGCCCCGGCCCGGCGATTTCGCGGTTGTCGCAAATCAGCCCGCCTTCCGTCGGCAGCGTGATCCCGGCGATCAGGTTTAACAGCGTCGACTTGCCGCAGCCGGAGTGACCAATCAGACTGACGGTTTCGCCCTCGTGGATATCAAAAGAGACGTTTTGCAGCGCCAGAAACTCGCCGCTGGCGGTGGAAAAACGCTGGCTCACGGCCTGGACCTGAATTAACGGTTTCATCTTCACTCCTTATTTTTCCTGCCAGCTAAAGCGACGGGCGATCAGCATCAGCCCCTGCTCCAGCAGCAACCCGACCACGCCAATGATGACGATGGCGATGAGAATGTTTTCGACGTTGAGGTTGTTCCACTCATTCCAGATCCAGAATCCAATGCCTAAACCTCCGGTGAGCATCTCGGCGGCGACAATCACCAGCCAGGCAATGCCAATGGAAAGACGTACCCCGGTCAGCACCGCAGGCAGCACGGCGGGGAAAAGAATGCGGCGCATGATGGTCCACTCTGAGAGTTGCAACACCCGGGCCACGTTGAGGTAGTCCTGCGGAATACGGCGTACCCCTTCAGCGGTGTTGATCACCATCGGCCAGATGGAGCAGATAAAAATGGTCCAGCTCGATGCAGGCTCCGCTTTCTGGAACAGCAGCAGGCCGATAGGCAGCCAGGCCAGCGGGCTGACCGGACGCAGGAGCGCGATCAGCGGGTTGAACATGCGCGAGAAAAAGGTGAAGCGGCCAATCAAAAAGCCCAGCGGAATGCCCGCCATCGCCGCCAGACCGAAGCCGATGGCGACGCGCTGCAACGACGCCAGCACGTTCCAGCCAATGCCCATATCGTTTGGCCCGTCGCGATAAAACGGATCGGCAAACAGGGTCATGGCCGAATCGAGCGTGCTGAGCGGCGTCGGAAAGCCTTTACTGTTTATCGCTGCCAGCTGCCAGAGCACCACCAGCAGGCCGAGACCGAGCAGCGCCGGGATGACGCGCTGTAAAAAATCATTCATCCGACGCGTAAACGCTGGCGCACGACGGCGAACCTGTAGCGGAGGCAGGACAATCACTTCCCCGCTCTCTGACGTCTCTTGTGGTTTTGTATTTTGCAGATGCTGCATACTCAGGCCCCTTTACGGTGAATGGCGAAGCGGTTGGCGTACCCTTCCGGATCGGTGCCGTTCCAGACGGTGCCGTCCATCAGGGTGCTGCTGCGATATGGTGATGACGGTGTGGACATGCCGCCCACGGCGGTCGCGGCATCCTGCCAGACCGCGGTCTGGTTAATGCGCTGTGCAATGCCCGCGTAATCCGGCGCGGCGTTGAGCAAGCCCCAGCGGCGGAACTGGGTTAAGAACCACATCCCGTCTGAGAGATACGGGTAGCTCACGGCACCCTCGTTGAAGAAACGGATCGGGTGCGCATCCTGCCAGCGCTGACCGACCCCGTTGTCGTACTCGCCAAGCATACGTCCGGTGAGATACTGTTCCTTGCAGTTGAGCCAGGCGCGGCGCGAGAGGATCTGCGCGGTTTCGCGTTTGTTTTCCGCTGACGCCTCGATCCAGCGCGCGGCTTCCATCACGGCGCTCACCAGCGCCCGTGCGGTGTGCGGATTTTTCGCCACCCAGTCGCGTCGGGTGCCGAGGATCTTTTCCGGGTGATCGGCCCAGATGGACTGCGACGTGGCGGCGGTAAATCCGATGCGGTCGTTAATCGCCCGCGCGTTCCACGGCTCGCCAACGCAAAACCCGACCATGTTGCCAATGCGCATGTTCATCACCATCTGCGGCGGCGGCACCACCACGGTGCGCACGTCGTCAAACGGGTTAATCCCCGCGCTGGCCAGCCAGTAGTAGAGCCACATGGCGTGCGTTCCCGTCGGGAAGGTATGCGCGAAGGTGTAGGTTCCCGGCGCCTGCTGCGCAATCAGCTTTTTCAGCCCGTCGAGGTCACGAACGCCCTTCTCCGCCAGATCGCTGGAGAGCGTAATGGCCTGTCCGTTCTGGTTGAGGGTCATCAGGTTCGCCATCTGCTGCGGCTTGCCCGCGATACCCAGCTCCAGACCGTACAGCAGGCCGTAAAGAATGTGCGCAGCGTCCAGCTCGCCCGCCACCAGCTTGTCGCGCACTGCCGCCCAGCTCGCCTCTTTGGTCGGCACAATAGTAATGCCGTGTTTTTTATCGAACCCCTTCAGGGCCGCGATAACCACGGGCGCGCAGTCGGTCAGGGGGATAAACCCGATACGCACGGTATCCTGCTCCGGCTTATCTGACCCCGCCGCCCATGCGGCCTGCATGACACCCGGCAACAGCATCGCACCACTCGCCAGCATGCTGGCCTGCAATAACCGCCGTCTCGACAAATCCGCCATAATTGCTCCTGAAAAAAGGCAAAAAAAAGCGCCCGACGGTGCTGAAGCACCGCTGGACGCCTTTATCCCGAAGACGCATGCACCGCCGTTGGCGCATCGTCGAAAATGGTTAATCTGTTAATGCAAAGGTAATGCCAGCTTTTCATCCCCGGCGTTACGGGGTTTCTGCAAGAAGAGCGCTGTTTTACGCACCTCAATCAGGCACAAAATGCCCACTGACTGTGCAACTACTCCCCAGGGGGTATCTTCCAAAGATTTTTCACCATAAGCAGCGCACGGGCGATATCTACCATGCGTTGGTTTTTATCCATCGCCATTTTGCGCAGCGCGGTCCACGCCTGCTCCTCGCTCATGTTCTGGTGCGTTATCAGCACGCTTTTGGCTTTGTCGATGGTCTTACGCTCCTCCAGCGTGTCGCGCAGAGAAGCAAGCTGACGGGAGAGTTGCTCAATTTCACGCGCCTGCTGGCGCACCAGCGGCAGCAGCGGTCTGTCAGGAAATCGCGCCAGGATATCGTCGTGCTCATCGTCTACGTGCAGGTTTTCGCTATAGCGGCGCTCCTCAACTGCCGTCATCAGATCGGCAATTGCCACCTCCTCCAGCGTGCGCAGGTGCTCAAGGCGCGCGGTTTGCAGGGCAAACCATTTGAGGGCGGTATCGCCGTTATCTGCCGGAGGCTGGCGGGTGCACGCTTCACGCCTGAGTTTTTCAGTCTCCAGACCCGGCTGGCAGTTGAGGATAAACGTCTCCTGCACGTCTGGAGTGCAATGGGAGATAAAAACCTCAAAGCAGGCCTGCTGGCCATCAATGCGATCCACCAGCCGCTGGCGGGTTTCATCGTCAAAGAATCCCTGGGTGAAACCAATAGCCCCCAGCGCCCGCTCTTGTCCCACAAGTTCTTTGCCCTGCATCAGGCTGTAAAGGGCCACAAATCGGCCCGCGATGTGCGGATCGTCAATGCTGTCGCTGAGTTGAGGTACGATACTGAGCAAATGACGCAGTATGCGGCTGTAGTGTTCCATCGCTTCCGGCGCGGTGACGCATTGGCCTGTAACGCCATCACGCAGCGCCGTTAGCGTCTCAAGGCCGTGCAGTGCGCTGGCAATACGTTCGCACAGGGCGCTGCCCGGCAGCGGTTCGTTAAACTGAAGGTGCAATGCGGCGAGGTTTTCATCCACCAGGGCCCTGCTGGCCTTGCATTCAGGCGCGTACAATTTGCCCTGCGAGCAGAGCCAGACATTTGACGCACCGCGCTCGCACTGTAGCATATGCACCAGTCGACTGATGCCGTTCACCAGTGCGCCCAGCTGCGCCAGTCTGCCGAGCTGTTCCTCGCGCAACATTCTCGCACGCTGGAACCATTCGGTTGCGCCAGGGGAACTGCCAGCCACTATCGTCATCGTTTCTCTCCCCGATACGTATTCTTCGGTACGAGAAGCAATATTCGTGCCTTTTCAAAGAACAGGAGTCAACATGCAGAAGATTGTGATCGTCGCCAACGGTGCGGCCTACGGCAGTGAATCCCTTTTTAACAGCCTGCGCCTGGCAATCGCGCTGCGCGATAAGGCGAGTGAGCTGGAGCTGCGCCTCTTTTTGATGTCCGATGCCGTCACGGCCGGGCTGAAGGGGCAGAAACCCGCAGAGGGCTACAACATTCAACAAATGCTGGAGATCCTGACCGCGCAAAACGTTCCGGTCAAACTGTGCAAAACCTGTACCGACGGGCGCGGCATTACCGGGCTACCGCTGATTGATGGCGTGGAAATTGGTACGCTGGTGGAGCTGGCTGAATGGACGCTTTCCGCCGATAAAGTATTAACTTTTTAATAATAACCCGCTAAAAATATTATTTTCTTATGGACGCGGTTTCAGCATCAAGTTTACCTGCACCGTTGCCGATAGGCATGGAAACAACACAGCAGGTATTACACTTATGTTCAGATCCATTCGCGCCCGCATCATTGCCGCGACGACAGGCTGTCTGGTCGTCGCCCTTCTTCTTAATACCATTATTAACTTTCAGGTCACGCGCCAGGATAATCAGCAGTCGCAGCGCGATATTCTGACCAGCACCAGCGCCAGCCACAACATGGCGATTGCCGACTGGGTGAACAACAAAATGACCGTCATCACCTCGGCGCAGCCAGTCGCGCTCAGCGACGATCCGGTTCCGGTGTTCAAACAGCTTGCGCTGGCGGGTGGATTCACCAACGTCTACGTGGGTTATGCCAGCAAAACGGCTAAATTTTCTGACCCAACCGGGGTACCCGCTGATTACGATCCCACCCTTCGCCCGTGGTATCAGCAGGCCGTCAGCGCTGATGGCCCGGTAGTGACTGCACCCTATGTGGACGCGGGCACCGGGAAACTGGTGGTGACGTTCGCGGTACCCGTTAAAGAGCAAGGTGCCCTGAAAGCGGTGGTGGCGGGCGATGTGGCAATGGACAGCGTGGTAGCTAACGTGCGCGGTATTCACCCGACCCCGGCCAGCAGCGGACTGCTTCTGGACAGCAACGGCACCGTTATTGCCGGCAGCGATCCTGCGCTGACGCTTAAGCCTTTTACGGAGACGATCAAAGGGACCGATTTTGCCACCCTGAAAAGCGGCAACCTGGTTGACGGAACGTTTAACGGACGCGAAAAAACGTTCCTGGCCACCGCCGTACCGGGGACGCACTGGCTGCTGGTTGTGGCGCTCGATAACGGCGATGCCACCGCCGGGATGCGGTCATTGCTAAAAGCATCTGCACTGTCTCTGGCGATCCTCGCCCTGCTGAGCGGAGCCCTCATGCACCTCCTGATTGCCCGCCTTCTTAAGCGGCTGTCCGGTATCCGTGACGCGATGAACAACATTGCTAACGGTACTAACGATCTGTCGCAGCGTCTGCCGGATAAGGGGGGCGATGAAGTGGCGCAAATCGCGCAGGCGTTTAACGCCTTCAGCGATAAGCTTTCTGTGGTGATGGTCCAGCTGCGTGATGCCAGCGCCTCAGTGAAAAACGCCGCGCATGAGATTGCGGCAGGTAATCAGGATCTTTCCGGGCGTACCGAGCAGGCGGCATCAAGCCTTCGCGAAACCGCCAGCGCCGTGGAAGAGATCACGGCCTCCGTTACGCAGTCAAACGAGTCGGCAGCAGAAGCGAATGAACAGGCGAGCAAGGCCTCTGCCGCCGCATCCCGCGGAGGCGACGTCGTCGCTCAGGCCATCAGCACCATGCAGTCCATCGAACTGGCTTCCGCGAAAATCGGCGATATCACCAGCGTCATTGACGGCATCGCCTTCCAGACTAATATTCTGGCGCTTAACGCCTCGGTGGAAGCGGCGCGTGCCGGGGAGCAAGGCCGTGGGTTCGCGGTCGTTGCAGGGGAAGTACGTAACCTGGCCAGCCGCAGCGCTCAGGCGGCGAAGGAGATCAAATCCCTTATTGATTCCACCACCGAAAGCGTTGCAACCGGCTCCCGGTTTGTGCACCTTGCGGGCGACAGCATGGATGAGATCCGCGCCAGCGTCGGGAGCGTGTCAGGCATTATGCGTGAAATATCCATTGCCACCCGCGAGCAGATGAAAGGGATCCATGAGATTAACCACGCGGTGAATCACCTGGATCGCATGGTGCAGCAGAACGCCGAACTTGTTGTACAGTCTGCTGCGGCGGCCAGCGCGCTGCAAAGCCAGGCGGGCGACCTTGCTGAGACCGCTGGCCATTTCCGCATATAATTTTTCCCGGGCGCGCGTTAAGCAGGGTAAACGCGCGTCCGCTGAAAGGTTTCAGGGATTTTGTCATTTTTGTTTAATCGTTGCGCCATTTTTTGATCGAAATCAGCATCCCACCCCTGCCCCTTTGGTGTTATGCAATGAGTAAATTGTGAACAACATCACGCTCGGGATGGGCAAAAACGACGGGGTATAAAATGGCACGAGTTAAAACGAGTCTGAAACTGTTTGGCGGGGATACGGTAGTGGTACGTTGCTCAGAGCGTTGCCGCATCCATCTGATGAGTACAAAAGGACAGAAGCAATCGCAGGCAGATATCCTTACCGTCCAGGACGATAAGGCCTGGCTGACGGTGCCTTACACCGGCACCTGGGATGTGCTGATCGACAGCCACAGCCAGTCGCTCGAACATTCCGTAAGTTACGTGGCGGCATAACCGTAAACGCCCGGTCAGCCGGGCGTATTATCAGGCAAAACCCGGCCGCAGCGTATTGCTGAGCGGGTTCCCTTCCAGCAGCGCTTTCACCTTCACCACCAGCTCACTCAGACAGTCGTCCTGCATGCCGAGACGCGTCAGCTCCTGATCTAGCGAGAAAAGGTACTGGGCGTTAGTGCCCAGCGGTCCGCTGGCGGCGGCAATCAGCGGGGCAATCACCTGGGTTCGGGTATCGGCTTCATACAGCGGGTGGCGCGGATCCATAATGAACACCAGCGCGTTGACGGTGCGCCCGTCATCCAGTTCCAGCTTGCACCAGCTGGGCATATAGCAGCCCGTGATCATCTCGCGCTTCCACAGCAGCGTCAGCTCATCTTCCAGCGTGGTATCCGGCAGCCGGTATGCCACGCCCGTGGTGCGCCCGCCCTCTTTTAGTGCAAGCATGCGTCCTGGCTGGCACGCGCTGCCGCGTCCGGCGGTCAGGCGCAAACAAAAGGCGCGGTGCCACCCAGGCAGCGTTCCGGTTGCTGATTCAACAAATTCGAGCGCCGGGTTCCACATCAGCGAGCCGTAACCAAAGATCCAGACCGGACCATCATCCGGGCGGCAGGCCAGCGTTGCCGCAAGCGACGCCGCACGTTGTTCAGCCGACCACAGAAGCGATTCCTCAATAGCACCAAATGCCGTCTTACAATCTGCCTTCATCAAGAAATCACGCGTTAACACATTCCACCTCCGCCACTGCATGCTTCCTTGCGACATCTGTAATTCGCCTTCCCGGCATTCCGTGCTGTTCATTTTAACAGCAGTTGAGCAACGATAAGCAATTCGCGGGCCAGATGCAATACAGCGGCAGGTCAACCGCCTGAAATGTCAAAATGGAGGCAGCGTGTTATTTGGCGGCTATTTCTTTTTGTGCCATTTATCATCGTCCCCTTTCTCATAGTCATTTTTCACGGCGGCCCAGGCCACCTTATGCGCCGTCTCTTCACGGCTGGCATCGTCCCGGCGATCTTCTTTATCTTTGTACTGATCCCAGGCGCTGTTAAAGGCTTCTTTGTAGATATCCTGGGCGTGGGCAGGCAATACGTTTTGCACGTTATCCGGTAATTCGCTTTTCGATTTGTATGGCATCGTTAACCTCTCTTTTGGCTAAAAGATAAGTGTGGACGACGATACGCGAGGGTGCCACTCGACAGAAAGAAATGAACAATATAAAAATGTAATTCATTGTTATTAAACTAATATTTAACAGAGATAAGGCATTATAAGCCTCAGACATAAAAATTATAATAAAGGGTAAAATTAAGTAAAAAATACAGGGTTTTTAACAGATTTCTGTTAATTTAATACCTTTAAAATCTATCTATAATTACAAGCACCTGCATTGTTGGAGAAACACATGACAGCAACACACGAGGCGGTAAAAACCCGCCACAAGGAGACCTCTCTCATTTTCCCGGTTCTGGCACTGGCTGTGCTGCTCTTCTGGGGAAGCAGTCAGTCATTGCCAGTGGTTGTGGGGATCAATATTCTGGCTCTGGTGGGTATTTTAACCAGTGCATTTAGCGTGGTACGCCATGCGGATGTGTTAGCCCACCGTCTTGGAGAGCCGTATGGGTCATTAATTTTAAGCCTTTCGGTTGTGATTCTTGAAGTCAGTTTAATTTCCGCATTAATGGCCACCGGCGACGCCGCGCCAACGCTAATGCGCGATACGCTCTACTCCATCATTATGATTGTTACCGGCGGCCTGGTCGGTTTTTCACTTTTATTAGGTGGTCGCAAATTTGCCACCCAGTACATGAACCTCTTTGGCATTAAACAGTACCTGATCGCCCTGTTCCCGCTGGCGATTATTGTGCTGGTATTTCCGATGGCGCTGCCGGGTGCAAATTTCACCACCGGCCAGGCGCTGCTGGTGGCGCTGATTTCCGCGGCGATGTACGGCGTGTTCCTGCTGATCCAGACCAAAACGCACCAGAGCCTGTTTGTTTACGAGCATGAAGACGACGGCGACGACGATGACCCGCATCACGGTAAGCCGTCGGCGCACAGCAGCGCGTGGCATACGGTTTGGCTGATCGTGCATCTGATTGCCGTTATTGCGGTCACCAAGATGAATGCGAACCCGCTGGAGGCGCTATTAACTGAACTGAACGCGCCGGTCGCCTTTACCGGTTTCCTGGTGGCCCTGTTGATCCTGTCGCCAGAAGGCCTGGGAGCGCTGAAAGCGGTGCTCAATAATCAGGTGCAGCGGGCGATGAATCTGTTCTTCGGCTCCGTTCTGGCGACCATCTCCCTTACCGTTCCGGTGGTGACGTTGATTGCCTTTATGACGGGAAATGAATTGCAGTTTGCGCTGGGTGCGCCAGAGATGATTGTGATGGTGGCATCCTTGCTGCTGTGCCAGATATCCTTCTCCACCGGCCGCACCAATGTGCTGAACGGCGCGGCGCATATGGCGCTGTTTATTGCGTATCTGATGACGATATTTGCGTAATTTTTTTGCCGGGTGGCGCTACGCTTACCCGGCCTACGAAACCCGTAGGCTCGCGCAAGCGTAGCGCCGCCGGGCAAAGAAAAACCCGCCGAAGCGGGTTTTTTTATTAGTTGCTGGTATCCAGCTCGTCGAAGCTCTTCACCAGATCGTCAATCGCTTTGATCTGTTTCAGGAACGGCTCCAGCTTCTCCAGCGGCAGCGCGGATGGACCGTCGCATTTCGCGTTAGCCGGATCCGGGTGCGCTTCAATGAACAGACCCGCCAGGCCGGTTGCCATACCGGCGCGCGCCAGTTCGGTCACCTGCGCACGACGCCCGCCAGACGCGGCGCCAAACGGGTCGCGGCATTGCAGGGAGTGGGTCACGTCGAAAATCACCGGAGACTGGTTAGAGACGTTCTTCATCACGCTGAAGCCCAGCATATCTACAACCAGGTTGTCATAACCGAAGTTTGAACCACGGTCGCAGAGGATCACCTGGTCGTTACCGCCTTCGATAAACTTGTCGACGATGTTACCCATCTGGCCAGGGCTCACGAACTGCGGTTTTTTCACGTTAATCACGGCACCGGTTTTCGCCATCGCTTCTACCAGGTCAGTCTGGCGAGCGAGGAACGCCGGAAGCTGAATCACGTCTACCACATCAGCCACGGGCTGTGCCTGAGACGCTTCGTGCACGTCGGTGATCACTTTCACGCCAAACGTCTGTTTCAGCTCCTGGAAAATCTTCATCCCCTCTTCCAGGCCCGGGCCACGGTAGGAGTGAATGGAGGAGCGGTTGGCTTTGTCAAAAGAGGCTTTAAACACGTACGGGATGCCCAGCTTTTGGGTCACGGTCACGTAGTGTTCGCAGATGCGCATAGCGAGATCGCGGGATTCCAGAACGTTCATACCGCCAAACAGCACGAACGGCAGGTCGTTTGCCACGTTGATATCACCAATGCTAACCACTTTTTGTTTCATAGGATCGCCTTATTCAGGTGTGAATCGGAATTAAGATTAATGCAGTGTAATGTGTTTATGCGCGATCGCGTTAATCTGCGCGCGGATCATCTCGCTGATCGGGTCTTCCGGACATTGCTCGACGAAATAATTCAAATCATTCAGCGCCACGTGCTCGCAGTCGAGCTGCGCATAAATCAGGCCGCGGTCGCGGATTTCGTACGGATCTTCCGGATTGAACTGCAACAGCACTTCGCTTGCGCGCAGAGCCAGCTCCATCTGACGCTCTTCCATCAGCGCAGACTTCAGCGTATCCAGGAGCTTACGGATCACTTCGGCGTTATCGGCTTCATCGAGATCTTCACTGAACAGCTCAGCTATCGGGCTGATGTTGCCTTTCAGCCAGACGTCCAGCGTATGCTCATCCAGCGTGTCGCCGTTAAACGGATTGATTAACCACATCTCACCGTCCAGCCACTCCGCCCGCAAAATCATCTGCGTCGGGAAAATGACCGGCACCAGTGGAATATCCAGCTCGTGCGCAACCCACAGTAAAATGGCGCCCAACGCGACGGCGCTGCCCTGACGATTTTTCAACACCTGGTCCAGCCACAGTGCGTCAGACAGGCGGTACACGCCTCGCGTGTCGCAGAAACCCCATTCGCCGTAGAAAAGCTCAATCAGCTTCTCTAATTGCCAGTCCTGCGGACGTGCCTGATTGATCTCTTCGCGCGCCAGGCTGACCAGATTCTCCAGTTCAGCGTAAACGTACTGTGACGTAAAATCGTCGCGGATCATCTCTGAAATCAGGATCATACCATCGCAGAGCGGCACTTTGTTAAATTCGAAATCGGCTAAGGACCTCATGACTTACCCCAGTAACGGTATTCTTGTGGTGGCGAGTTTAATGATGATGTACAGCACCACCAGACCCAGCAAAAAGGCGATAAACCCTGTCTGCTGGCTGCGCGGACGATGACGCCCAAGCGCGATAAAACCCAAAACGATGTAGATGATAACGCCAAACAGCTTTTCAGTCAGCCATGCGCCTTTATCAGTAAATGGCAGATAGCCGGTTTTCCACATTAACCCGGCTCCGGAAAGGAACAGCACCGTGTCGATACAGTGCGGGGCGATGCGTACCCAGCGGGCGTTAATCAGCGGATTGTTGCTGTAGCGCCACCAGTAGCGGGCAATGAAAAAGCCAATGGTCACGGCAACGGAAATCAGGTGAACGGAGATCAGCAGCGTAAACAGGCTCATGACCACTGCCCCAGCGTCAGACGTTCATTGCCGCCGTAATCCCGGCAGGTTTCCACGGCAGCGTATCCGGCACGCGTAAACAGCGCTCGCACCGCCTCTCCCTGCGTCCAGCCATGTTCCACCAGCAGCCAGCCACCGGGAAGCAAATGTTGTCGTGACGTTGTCACAATGTGATCGAGATCCGCAAGTCCCTGATTCGCAGCGACCAGCGCGGTCAAAGGTTCAAAACGCACGTCGCCCTGCGCGAGATGCGGATCGTCTTCGTCGATGTAGGGCGGATTGCTGACAATCATCTCAAACATGCGGCTTTCAAGCGCGGCAAACCAGCTGCTTTGCAGAACGGAAACATTGTTCAGCCCCAGCCGTTCAACGTTGCGCCGCGCGAGGGCGACCGCATCAGGCATCACGTCTACCGCCGTCACGGTGCAGTCCGGTCGCTCGCTGGCAAGCGCCAGCGCAATCGCGCCGGTGCCAGTACCGAGATCGAGGATCTGACACGGCTGCGCCGGTAACCGCGCCAGCGCCTGCTCCACCAGACACTCGGTGTCCGGGCGCGGGATCAGCGTGGCCGCTGAAACGTACAGCGGAAGTGACCAGAACTCGCGTTCGCCAACCAGATGCGCCACCGGCTCGCCGGTTTTACGGCGGGCAAGCAGCGCCTCCAGCTGCGATTGCTGTTCAGCGGTCAGAGCGGTTTCGCCGAAAGCCAGAAGATACGTGCGGGCTTTACCCGTCACATGCTCAAGCAGAATTTCGGCGTCGCGCTTCGGGCTTTCACTTGCAGAAAGCTCACTGGCGGCATGGCGTAACCAGCGCTGAAAATCCATTAATCCTGCTCGGATAGTGCCGCCAGCTGGTCGGCCTGGTATTCCTGCACGATAGGCTCAATCAGCATATCGAGCTTGCCTTCCATCGCCTCATCCAGACGGTAGAGCGTCAGGTTGATGCGATGGTCGGTTACGCGACCCTGCGGGAAGTTATAGGTACGGTTACGGTCGCTACGATCGCCGCTGCCCAGCAGGTTACGGCGGGTAGAGGCTTCCGCCTGCTGGCGTTTCGCCATTTCCGCCGCGTGGATACGGGCGCCCAGCACGGATAACGCTTTAGCTTTGTTCTTGTGCTGGGAACGTTCATCCTGACACTCAACCACAATCCCGGTGGGCAGGTGAGTAATACGGATAGCGGAGTCGGTGGTGTTAACGTGCTGACCACCTGCCCCTGATGAGCGGAAGGTGTCGATGCGCAGATCTGCCGGGTTGATATCCGGCAGTTCCGCTTCCGGCAGCTCCGGCATCACCGCCACCGTACAGGCTGACGTATGAATGCGTCCCTGAGATTCTGTCGCAGGCACGCGCTGCACGCGGTGACCGCCGGATTCAAACTTGAGACGACCGTACACGCCGTCGCCGCTGATCTTGGCGATAACCTCTTTGTAGCCGCCATGCTCGCCTTCGTTGGCGCTCATGATCTCCACGCGCCAGCGACGGGATTCGGCATACCGGCTGTACATACGGAACAGATCTCCGGCGAACAGCGCCGCTTCGTCGCCACCGGTACCGGCGCGGACTTCCACAAAGGCGTTACGCTCATCATCCGGATCTTTCGGCAGCAGAAGCACCTGAAGCTGCTGCTCCATCTCTTCTGAACGCGCTTTCGCATCCTGTAACTCTTCCTGCGCCATCTCGCGCATCTCAGGATCGTCGAGCATCATCTGCGCGGTTTCGATATCTTCCTGGACCTGTCGCCAGTCGGTAAAGCATTTTGAAACATCACTTAACTGCGCGTATTCACGCGACAGCGCGCGAAAACGTTCCTGGTCGGCAATGGTCCCGGCATCACCGAGCAGCGCCTGGACTTCTTCATGGCGCTCGTGCAGAGCTTCCAGTTTAGCGACGATAGAAGGCTTCATAGGCGTAAATGCACCTTGTCTTAGAAAATGGGTATAGGGCGCTATTCCAGCCCGAGGCTGTTGCGCAGAATAGTCAGGCGTTCATCGTCCCCGTCACGGGCAGCCTGCTGAAGAGATTTGGTTGGGGCATGGATCAGGCGGTTGGTCAGTTTCCAGGCTAAATCCTGCATAATCGCCTGCGCGTCGCCGCCCTGTTCAAGGGCCGCTAACGCTTTGGCCGTCAGGTCATCACGCACCTGCTCCGCCTGACCGCGGTATTCGCGGATGGTCTCGCTGACGCTTTGCGCGCGCAGCCAGGCCATAAATTCGCTGGTTTCCTGTTCAACGATGGTTTCCGCCTGCACAGCCGCCGCCTTACGCTGGGCAAGGTTGTGCGAAATGATGCTTTGCAGGTCATCCACGCTGTACAGGTAGGCGTTCGCCAGTTTGCCCACTTCCGGTTCGACATCACGCGGAACGGCGATATCCACCAGCAGCATCGGCTGATTGCGGCGGGATTTCAGCGCACGCTCGACCATCCCTTTCCCGATAATCGGCAGCGGGCTGGCGGTAGAACTGATAATAATGTCCGCCTCTTTCAGACGTTCATCGATGTCGCTCAGCGCAATCACCTCAGCGCCCACTTCGTCCGCCAGCACCTGCGCACGTTCGCGGGTGCGGTTGGCAATGATCATCTTCTTCACCTTGTGTTCGCGAAGATGGCGCGCCACCAGCTCGATGGTTTCGCCCGCTCCCACCAGCAGTACGGTGACGGTCGACAGGGATTCAAAAATTTGACGGGCAAGGGTACAGGCCGCGAAAGCAACCGAAACCGCACTGGCGCCAATGTCGGTTTCGGTTCGCACACGCTTCGCCACGGAGAATGACTTCTGGAACATTCGTTCCAGTTCGCTGGCTTTCAGATGCCCTTTCTGGGAATCCGCGAAGGCTTTTTTCACCTGGCCAAGGATCTGCGGCTCGCCCAGCACCAGCGAATCCAGACCGCTGGCCACGCGCATCAGATGGCTGACCGCATCGTTATCCTGATGCCAGTACAGGCTGTTGCGCAGCTCTTCTTCGTTGAGGTTGTGGTAGTCACACAGCCAGCGGATCAGCGCCTCGTGCAGGTTGTCCTGCTCTTCTACGCTCAAATACAGCTCGGTACGGTTGCACGTCGACAGCACCACGCCACCCTGCACCATCGGCTGTGCAAGCAGGCTGTCCAGCGCCAGGTCGAGCGTATCCGGCGAAAACGTAACGCGTTCTCGCAGTGAAACCGGGGCCGTTTTGTGGTTAATACCGAGTGCTAATAGGGTCATGTTGAGCGGGAGTAGTACCAGCGTTAATAAGGTTAGCAGGACGCATCATACAGGATGCGCGAGATCAATAAAAGAGACTGCCCCCTTTCGGAGTAATAGCTTACGCCACGCTTTGAGATAATTTGAACGTAGACGGTGGCACCCTTCAACGCTAGCATTAACAGTTATAACTGCAACGTATCTCAAGGATTTGTCATCATTATGACCCGAATGATTCGCCTGCTGCCTCTGGCGGCCCTGGTTCTGACCGCCTGTTCCGTTCATCAGCCGAAAGGCCCGGGCAAAAGCCCTGACTCACCGCAGTGGCGTCAGCACCAGCAGGACGTGCTGAAATTAAGCCAGTACCAGACCCGCGGTGCATTTGCTTATCTCTCTGACGAACAAAAAGTTTACGCTCGCTTCTTCTGGCAGCAAACGGGTCAGGACAACTATCGCCTGCTGCTGCTGAACCCGCTGGGCAGCACCGAGCTGGAGCTTAACGCGAAGCCTGGCGAAGCGCAGATCACCGATAACAAAGGCCAGCATTACACGGCAACCGACGCCGAAGAGATGATTGGCAAGCTGACCGGAATGCCGATTCCGCTCAATAGTCTGCGCCAGTGGATCCTCGGCCTGCCGGGTGACGCAACCGACTATACGCTCGACGATCAATACCGTCTGAGCCAGGTGAACTACACCCAGGGCGGTAAAACCTGGAAAGTGGTGTACAGCGCGTATGACAGCAAGACGCAACCGTCGCTGCCGTCCAATATGGAGCTGACGCAGGGTAGCCAGCGTATCAAGCTGAAAATGGACAACTGGATCGTTAAATGATGACCCACTGGCCCTCTCCCGCAAAACTGAACCTGTTTCTCTACATTACCGGGCAGCGCGCTGACGGCTATCACACCCTGCAAACGCTGTTTCAGTTTGTCGATTACGGCGACACCATCTCCATCGAACCGCGTCAGGACGGGCAGATTTGCCTGCTGACGCCGGTCGACGGCGTGGCGCATGACGATAACCTGATCGTGCGCGCTGCCCGCCTGCTAATGAAAACGGCGTCGACGTCGGGTCGTCTGCCGGCGGGAAGCGGTGCGGATATCCGTATCGACAAACGCCTGCCGATGGGCGGCGGTCTTGGCGGCGGCTCATCAAACGCCGCGACCGTACTGGTGGCGCTTAACCACCTCTGGGGCTGCGGTCTGACGACGGACGAACTGGCAGCGTTAGGGTTGACGCTGGGCGCCGATGTACCGGTGTTTGTGCGCGGCCACGCGGCGTTCGCTGAAGGTGTCGGTGAAATCCTCACGCCGGTCGATCCGCCGGAAAAATGGTATCTGATCGTTCACCCCGGCGTGAGCATTCCTACCCCGGTCATCTTTAAAGATCCTGACCTGAAAAGAAATACCCCGGCACGGTCAATAAAAACGTTATTAAATTGTGAATTCAGCAACGATTGCGAGGATATCGCAAGAAAACGTTTTCGCGAGGTTGATGCGGTGCTTTCCTGGCTGTTAGAATACGCGCCGTCGCGCCTGACCGGTACAGGGGCCTGTGTCTTTGCTGAATTTGACACCGAAACCGCCGCCCGTCAGGTGCTTGAGCAAGCGCCGGTTTGGCTGCATGGTTTTGTAGCACGCGGGATGAACACCTCCCCCCTACAGCAGGCCATTCTGGCGCAGACTGAGTTTCGGTGACAACGTCACCCTGTTCCAGACGTTGCATCGCGCTCTTTAATACACCGCCTGGATAGCGTTTGCTTAGGCCCCGCAGTTTGCGGCGAACGCTATCCACCACTGGACGCATGCCTGAGGTTCTTCTCGTGCCTGATATGAAGCTTTTTGCTGGTAACGCCACCCCGGAACTAGCACAACGTATTGCCAACCGCCTGTACACTTCCCTCGGCGACGCCGCTGTAGGTCGCTTTAGCGACGGCGAAGTCAGCGTACAAATTAACGAAAATGTACGCGGTGGTGATATTTTCATCATCCAGTCCACCTGTGCTCCAACGAATGACAACCTGATGGAATTGGTTGTTATGGTCGACGCGCTGCGTCGTGCTTCTGCTGGCCGTATCACTGCTGTTATTCCTTACTTTGGCTATGCACGTCAGGACCGTCGCGTCCGTTCCGCGCGTGTGCCAATCACCGCTAAAGTTGTCGCTGACTTCCTGTCCAGCGTCGGCGTTGACCGCGTACTGACGGTTGACCTGCACGCAGAGCAGATCCAGGGCTTCTTCGACGTGCCGGTTGATAACGTATTCGGCAGCCCAATCCTGCTGGAAGACATGCTGCAACTGAATCTGGACAACCCGATTGTGGTTTCTCCGGACATCGGCGGCGTGGTACGTGCTCGTGCTATCGCGAAGCTGCTGAACGATACCGACATGGCGATCATCGACAAACGCCGTCCGCGCGCTAACGTTTCTCAGGTGATGCACATCATCGGTGACGTGGCTGGCCGCGACTGCGTGTTGGTGGACGACATGATCGATACCGGCGGTACGCTGTGTAAAGCCGCTGAAGCGCTGAAAGAGCGTGGTGCGAAACGCGTATTCGCTTACGCCACTCACCCGATCTTCTCCGGCAATGCGGTAAACAACCTCCGTAACTCCGTCATTGACGAAGTTGTGGTGTGCGATACCATTCCACTGAGCGACGAGATCAAAGCGCTGCCAAACGTGCGTACGTTGACTCTGTCCGGGATGCTGGCCGAAGCGATTCGTCGTATCAGCAACGAAGAATCGATCTCTGCAATGTTCGAACACTGATCGAACACGGCCAAAAAACCCGCTACGGCGGGTTTTTTTGTTTATAGTATTTATTTGTATGACTTATGCCTCCTTCACCTGCCATTCACATGACAGATGATGCGCACACGGATGATAGATAATTGTGAAAAACGTAACCTCCTCACATGTTCTGCCCTTTCGCGCCCTCATCGACGCCTGCTGGAAAGAGAAATACACATCGTCACGCTTTGTTCGTGACCTGATAGCCGGGATCACCGTCGGGATTATTGCCATCCCGCTGGCGATGGCGCTGGCGATTGGTAGCGGCGTCGCGCCGCAGTACGGGCTGTACACCTCGGCCGTTGCGGGGATTGTGATTGCGCTGACGGGCGGGTCCCGCTTCAGCGTCTCCGGCCCGACTGCCGCCTTTGTGGTGATCCTCTACCCGGTTTCCCAACAGTTTGGTCTGGCAGGCCTGCTGGTTGCCACCCTAATGTCCGGCATCTTTTTAATTCTGTTTGGTCTGGCCCGCTTTGGTCGCCTGATTGAATATATTCCCCTTTCCGTAACGCTGGGGTTCACCTCGGGGATTGGGATTACCATCGGGACCATGCAGATTAAGGATTTCCTCGGCCTGCAAATGGCCCATGTTCCGGAGCACTATTTACAGAAAGTGGGCGCGCTGTTTATGGCGTTGCCGACGGCCAACCTGGGCGATGCAGCCATTGGCATCGTTACCCTCGGCACACTTATCGTCTGGCCTCGCTTAGGCATTCGTCTCCCGGGGCATCTGCCCGCTCTGCTGCTGGGCTGCGCGGTGATGGGCGTTGTCAACCTGCTCGGTGGACAGGTCGCCACCATTGGCTCCCAGTTCCACTATATTCTGGCGGACGGCTCACAGGGCAGCGGCATTCCGCAGCTGCTGCCGCAGCTGGTTCTGCCGTGGGACATGCCGGGCTCAAGCTTCACCCTAAGCTGGGATTCCCTTCGCGCTCTGCTGCCTGCCGCGTTCTCCATGGCTATGCTGGGCGCGATTGAATCCCTGCTCTGCGCCGTCGTGCTCGACGGCATGACCGGAACTAAGCACAAAGCCAACAGCGAGCTGGTCGGCCAGGGCATAGGGAACATCGTTGCACCGTTCTTCGGCGGTATTACCGCTACGGCTGCGATTGCCCGTTCCGCCGCGAACGTACGTGCGGGCGCGACATCACCGGTTTCGGCGGTCATTCACTCCCTGCTGGTGATCATGGCGCTGCTTATCCTTGCCCCGCTGCTTTCATGGCTTCCACTCTCTGCCATGGCTGCGTTGCTGCTGATGGTGGCCTGGAACATGAGTGAGGCGCATAAGGTGGTTAACCTGCTGCGCCGTGCGCCGAAAGACGACATTATCGTGATGCTGATCTGCATGTCGCTGACCGTGCTGTTCGATATGGTTATCGCCATCAGCGTCGGCATTGTGCTGGCCTCGCTGCTGTTTATGCGCCGCATCGCGCAGATGACGCGTCTCTCCCCGGTTAACGTTGAGGTGCCTGACGATGTGCTGGTGCTGCGCGTGATTGGTCCGCTGTTCTTCGCCGCAGCGGAAGGTTTGTTCAGCGATTTGGAATCCCGCATCGCGGGCAAACGGATTGTGGTGCTGAAGTGGGATGCCGTCCCGGTGCTGGATGCCGGCGGTCTGGATGCCTTCCAGCGCTTTGTTGCCCGCCTGCCGGAAGGCTGCGAGCTGCGGATAAGTAACCTTGAATTCCAGCCCCTGCGCACCATGGCGCGCGCGGGCGTGCAGCCGATCCCTGGCCGATTGTCCTTCTACCCTAACCGTGAAGCTGCGTTAGCGGATCTGTGAGTCATCTGATGCAGAGACTCGTCTTTGCATCATCACCCCGATCGCCTGCTGGAGCCATTCAAGCACGGCAGGCGTCATCCACGTGCCTTTCATCAGATGCGGCTCCTGCTGCATGGCGAGGCGAAATTTTTGCTGGGTCTGCGGGTTTGTTCCTGCATAGGACTGGAATAAAACCAGCCACTTTTCTGCCAGCTTTTGCGCATCGTCAGAAGCGGGACTGAGATTATCCTGCTGCGCCTGATGCAGCTTCGCCACCAGCGGCGGCCACTCCATCATCCGGTCAAAGTAGTGCGCCCGGGTAAAGGCCATCTCTTCGGCAGTGAGATATTTCTCCCAGATGCTGAGCTTTGATTCGGCAAACGCCCGCGTGATGTAATCAGTTATCTCCGGCGTAATGCCGGTTTGCTCCTGCATCTGCGGCTCCACGCTGTGCATCTCGTTCAGACGGGTCAAAAATTCCGGTTTGCCTGCGGTATCCTGCTCCAGGCGTTCCATCCACCGTGAAGCCAAATCGGTCGCCCGCGCGTCCGTGACGCTGACGTTCTGTTCCAGCAAGTGTTTAACCTCCGTCACCAGACCCGACCAGATATCCGCCAGCGCCTCTTTCTCTACCGCAAACGGTAGTTGCTGCAACTCTTCTTTGCTAAACCAGCGATCGTACATATTCATTAACTCCAGAGTCTGTAGCCAGGATTCCAGATCCGGCGTCGCATCGTCGGTCAGCCCGGTACGCAATTCCACCAGCCGGTTGCGCAGCGTATGGATGCTACGCAGTTGCTTGTCCAGCAGAGTGATTTGCCCGTCGAGTAATTCGGCTAATGACAGCGAACGCTGTTCCAGAAAATCCCTGATTTCGGCAAGCTCCAGTCCGGCTTTTGCCAGCGCCTGGATCATATGCAGACGCTGCACATCCGCCAGGTTATAAAGCCGGTAGCCTGCCGCGCTTCTGGCAGAAGGTAACAACAGCCCTGTTTGCTCGTAGTGATGCAAAGTCCGCACGGTGATCCCGGCACGTTTCGCCAGTTCACCCACCTGTATCAACATAACGGCTCCTTTTGTTCTGCCAGTGTCGTTACTCTGAAGCCTTACGTTACGTGAGGGTCAATGCGTCATGCAAAAAAAACGACTTCAGATGAAGTCGTTTCGGTGTTCTTTATGGGGCACTAGCTATGCTTGCGCTGGTCGCGGCGGCATCGTTTATCGTAATGGCGCACCCACCAGTATTTATCGCAGACTTCCTCATGTCCGCTCACGCGCGCCCCGGCGAGCCACAATACCGCACCAAGGAAGATACTCAGCACCGCGCCATGCGCAAAGTATTGTGGGAGGTCAAGCTGCGGTAATTGGTTTAAGATTGAATAACCGACACCGGCGACCATCACGAACAGTCCCAACCCCATTAGCACGTTACCGAGCATTGAAGCGTTTTTGCGTTTCATATGTCACCTCCGGAACTTTGGGTTGTCAGGGGAAAAGCCCCTTCTCCTTGTGTGTAAAGTATAGACAACGCCTCTTATATGAGTTGCGTGAATGATCACATTTACTGATAACTCCCGGACAAAAATTTACAAATAAGACATTGAACAGCTTGAAATTCTAATTGTTCAAAGAGGAAATTATTCGCATTTCGGTGTACAGCAGGCAGAACTTTGTCAAGCGGCGCGCCAGACAGTAAACTACGCGCCAGATCTGGAACCCATTAGGAAGTAAATCGTGACGATTAAACTGATTGTCGGCCTCGCCAATCCGGGCGCAGAGTATGCCGCTACCCGCCATAACGCCGGCGCCTGGTATGTTGATCTGCTGGCGGAGCGTTTGCGCGCTCCCCTGCGTGAAGAACCCAAGTTTTACGGGTATACCTCACGCATCAATCTTGCGGGTGCTGACGTGCGGTTGCTGGTGCCAACCACCTTTATGAACCTGAGCGGCAAAGCCGTGGCGGCCATGGCAACGTTTTATCGCATCAATCCGGATGAGATCCTGGTGGCCCACGACGAACTGGACCTGCCGCCAGGCGTGGCGAAGTTCAAACTGGGCGGCGGTCATGGCGGCCATAATGGTCTGAAAGACATCATCAGCAAACTGGGTAATAACCCTAATTTCCACCGTTTGCGCGTGGGAATCGGCCATCCGGGCGATAAAAACAAAGTTGTTGGTTTCGTACTGGGTAAACCCCCGGTTTCTGAGCAGAAGTTGATTGACGAAGCGGTGGACGAAGCGGCCCGCTGCACCGAGATTTGGCTTCAGGATGGCCTGACGAAAGCCACCAATCGACTGCACGCTTTCAAAGCGCAATAATCGGCGCCCTGGGGCTTTTTTACCGCGCGTCGCGCGGGTTACGTGTATAATAGGCGTAGTTATTTACTTTTCTTCAATCGGTTATCGTTAACGGATTGATTATCAAGATATTAAGGTGATTTAGAAATGGGATTCAAATGCGGTATCGTCGGTCTGCCAAACGTGGGCAAATCCACCCTGTTCAACGCGCTCACCAAAGCAGGTATTGAAGCGGCGAACTTCCCGTTCTGTACCATCGAGCCGAACACCGGTGTTGTTCCTATGCCCGATCCGCGTCTGGACCAGCTCGCGGAAATCGTGAAGCCGCAGCGCATTCTGCCAACCACCATGGAGTTCGTGGACATCGCGGGCCTGGTAAAAGGCGCATCCAAAGGTGAAGGCCTGGGCAACCAGTTCCTGACCAACATCCGTGAAACCGAAGCGATCGGCCACGTTGTGCGCTGCTTCGAGAACGACAACATTATCCACGTTAACAACAAAGTGGATCCAGCTGACGACATCGACGTCATCAACACCGAGCTGGCCCTCTCTGACCTCGACACCTGCGAGCGCGCCATTCACCGCGTGCAGAAGAAAGCCAAAGGCGGCGACAAAGACGCGAAAGCGGAACTGGCTGCGCTGGAAAAATGTCTGCCACAGCTGGAAAACGCGGGCATGCTGCGCGCGCTGAAAAACCTGACTGACGAAGACAAAGCGGCGATCAAATACCTGAGCTTCCTGACCCTGAAGCCTACCATGTACATCGCCAACGTTAACGAAGACGGTTTCGAGAACAACCCGTATCTGGACAAAGTGCGTGAAATCGCTGCGGCTGAAGGCTCTGTAGTGGTAGCGGTTTGCGCTGCCGTTGAATCTGATATTGCAGAGCTGGACGACGCCGACCGCGAAGAGTTCATGGCCGAGCTGGGTCTGGAAGAGCCGGGCCTGAACCGCGTGATCCGCGCGGGCTATGAGCTGCTGAACCTGCAAACCTACTTCACCGCTGGTGTAAAAGAAGTGCGTGCGTGGACCATCCCTGTCGGTGCGACCGCGCCTCAGGCGGCCGGTAAGATCCACACCGACTTCGAGAAAGGCTTCATTCGTGCGCAGACTATCGCGTTTGAAGACTTCATAACCTACAAGGGTGAGCAAGGCGCGAAAGAAGCAGGCAAGATGCGTGCGGAAGGGAAAGATTACATCGTTAAAGATGGCGACGTGATGAACTTCTTGTTTAATGTTTGATTTGTTTTGAATGAAAAAAATCCACGCTTTGGCGTGGATTTTTTTTCGTTCTTATTTAGTTATTATTAACGTTAAAAAACACCTTCTTTGAGTGGATTATCTTTTTTTCCGCCCCAAGGGTCGTCTAATAAAAACTTAGCTGTGACAGTGTCTTTTTCCGGCACAAGAGTGAAATTGTAATAAATTTCATCCCCTTCACAAATCTCATAATAGAGCGAATACGTTTTGTTGGTTACATTTATGTTTATGTCAAATTTCTCTGTCGCAGAAGCCACCTGAAGCTTATTTTTATCTGTAATAAAAAATGGCACTACAATGCAGCGTTGAGCATTTTCATCTAAATTAAAAGTATTTTCTATTTTAATATTTACGTTTGCTCCAAATGCGTCCTCAGGTAAAGGATCAAAAATAACATAATCTTTATGAATCACAGCGCCTTGAGATACATTACCTTTGCCCCACTGGCTCAGTTTTTCATCATAGTCTCGTGATCGTAGCAATATTTGACTATGTGTGATAAGTAGATCAACTGTTTGTATGTTTTTATTATTCATTATTTTACCTTGACTTTTATTCTTGTAACATCTGGCAATTCTGATAAAACATTACCAATATAATACTTGAAGCCGCACCAGAGTTACTGCCTTTCTACATAAGTTATCAGCTCCAGCGTACCGCTGGGCAAACCGTGGAATCAGAAGTTCTCCGTCGCTTCAAGGCTGACAATACGGGCCAGCAAAGTTTATTATCTGGATAGCTATGGCTAAGAATATGATGAGCCTCGTGTTTAGTGTTATGATTGTATTAATCCACAAAAACTTTACTTTAAAATGGCTTTATCAGATTCTAATAAGATGGCGCCATTCTTGTTATCACTTTTTTATCCAAGTCTAAAGAATAATGCCAATCATACCAACCATTTATTTTTTCCGAAAAGGAGCAGACAATCAAAACCTCTTTTTTATCGTTTAATGTCAAATAAGAAAAAGACGCACCTTCTGGAGGCGCAAATGTTGAAAGCAAAGTCCCATCAATATTTAAAACAGTTAATAACACGGGTAAGGGTAATGGTTTACTCAATACAAAAATTAATTTTCTCTTTTCATCTATCATTGCCAGATCTAAATCATCTATAACGATAGCTACTTGGTGTGTATTATATATCCAATGCAATTCATTCTTTTCTTTATCACAGGTAAAATTATTAATCATTTTAATCTCATTTTATAACTTAGGGCTTGAGCAACGACTCGTCAATAACTTCCAAATAATTCATGCGTTCTGCAGGTGGCACAGCCATTTCGACTTGTGAACCGCCGCCAGGCAGATATACATTCGCACCTTTATCAACTTGAGGTCCAACTGCACCAATTTTAACTGGTAATGGTTTCTTAACTTCATAAGTTATTACTCTATCAATATCCGGTTTCCATTCCATCTTCACAGCGAGCTCATTTCTAACATATGAAGCATTAGGAATATCGTCAAATGTAGCAAACCCTCCAGGTCTCGTCGCTGGCTGGCCTGGAGATACGGCCATTTTTACTCGAGTCCCTGGGACTAATGTTGCATCTAAAGGAGGCTCATTTAATGGCCAAGGCGATTGTTCATTCACTAATTTGTTATAAGCAGAAGCCGCTTCAGTTGATGATTTGAAACGACCTTTATGCTGCCGCTGAAAATCATTCCAAGTATTAGTTCGCCCACATCGTAAACCTAATGGATCCACCCAACCCAGCGCATTCGGCGCATACTGGTAAAGGTTTATCCCCCCGCCAGCCCTATCGGGTCCTGCTGCGTAAACCTTCCGCAGTCCGGGTCATAATACCGGAACAGATTGTAGTGCAGCCCTGTCTCACGATCCAGGTATTGCCCCTGCATACGCAGGTTCTGGGAATATCCTGATACCTGCGTCTCGCTTTCCCGCAGCAGTTTGCCCCAGGCGCTGTTCACCCCTTCCCAGCGCACCTGCCCTTCGCTATCCGTCATCCGCTCCGGCGTGCCGTTGGGCTGGCAGTGGAACCAGAAGATTTCCGGGGCATCAACGCCGTCAATACGTGCCAGCGGGTCTGGCCGTTATCCTTCTCCACGGTGCGGCCGTGGATGTCATAGCGCCAGCGAATGCCATTCAGCTGCGTCAGGCGGTTGTGCGTGACCTTCTCAGCAGACTCTTCAAGCGATAAAGGTTCTGTAGTGGTAGCGTTTTGGAACGCGGTTGAATCCGATATCGCTGAAATGAACGACGCCGATCGTGAAGATTTCATGGCCGAGCAGGGTCTGAACCGCGTGATCCGCGCGGGCCATGAGATGCTCAGCCTGCAAACCTACTTCACCGCGGGCGTAAAAGAAGTGCGTGGACCATCCCTGTGGGTGCGACTGCGCCTCAGGCGGCCGGTAAAATCCACACCGACTTCGAGAAAGGCTTTATTCGTGCACAGACTATCGCGTTTGAAGACTTCATAACCTACAAGGGTGAGCAAGGCGCGAAAGAAGCAGGCAAAATGCGTGCGGAAGGGAAAGATTACATCGTTAAAGATGGCGACGTGATGAACTTCTTGTTTGACCTTTGAGTTGTTTTTAATGGGAAAAAACCCCGCTTGGGCGTGGATTTTTTTACATGGTAAAGAGAATGATGTCGGCAGTCGCAAATTTTAACGTCTGAAAAGGGTGCTGGTGTAAACGCTCTGCTGGTCAGGCAAGTCTCTCACCTTTAGCAGGTATACCCCCTTTGCGTACGCCAGTTTCAGGCACTCTTGTCGCTGTAATTTTAATGTTAAATGTGAATTTAGTACGAAGGTCCTGATCTAGACAACGCGTTACGCTTCATATCCCAAGAATAAAACCAATTATGCCAGCCATTTAGTATTACTGTAAAATTACATACATCAACCACTTCCTTTGACTGGTTTAATGTTAAGTAATAGAAAATAGCACCTTCAGGAGATGCAGACCAAAATAGTTTTTCACCCTGAGCGTTGAAGATGGTCAAAACGGTTGGTAACGGCTTTGTCTCGCTTAACACAAACACAAATTGGCGTATTGAATCGACCATTGCATTGTCTAAAAATGGTTTGCCGAAAATATATTTTATCCTTTAGCGATCAAAACGCTTCTATGATCAGTTTCATTTTTTATCCAGAAAATTTCATCTTGAGGTAACGATCCATTACTGCAAAAATCAACAAGTTCACCTTGCCAACCATCAGGAACATATTCTTGATAATGCATAGTCTCAACATATTCCGAATATAATCTTTTATTATCAAAGTCTATAAATAAATCCGGCATAAGTTCATATATATCCCACCAAATTGTTTTTTGCGAAAGCCTTTTATAAAACTCCTCAGCAATGTCATCCTTATCGTATGAATAGCCATCTTTAATTAAATCATCAATGAATATCTGCGCGTTTTCTTCATTTACAACTGGTATGTCATATCTTTCCTTATGGGTATTCTGTAGGTTTATTTCCACCCCACTTTTCACAAAATCCTCTACCCATTTTACTCTGTCTAAGACCCACATTTCCTTGAACGCAACGAACCAATAAAATCTTCCTTCATACTTAACTATCACAAGGAGTTCGTCATCTTTATTGATATTCATATAGTAACCTATCTTACATTCCCGGAGCCTGGAATCGCTACTTCTTCAAGCCATTCTGCCCATATTGATGGTAATTCATACGACCTACCTGGCGTAGTCGGATCCACGCGTAATGTTTGATTTTTTTATAGAGTAACGAACTTATCCCTTTTGCGCAGATAGAACTCTAGATATTTTTTAGGTCTATCCTGAAACGCACGCTCTTTGCCGTAGTTATAAGCATCGTTAAAATATTTATACGCTTCCTCGAATTGATTGTACTCCTAAAAGACCATGCCGTGATCGATTAAGGATGCCGTTACTATACCCGATCCACTGGTCCGCATTGTCGTCTTCCCCCATTTCTTTGCCTCAGCATAGTAGTAGAACAAAATAAACACTATACATGCAGGCAGAAAACCGGTTGGGCTCCCATTCGAACTTTCGCTCAGGGAGAACTTGCCAGTTTTTTTGGTATTGCTCTAAAGTCACGGCATATTTTTTATCATCGTGAAACTTCAACAAAGGAGATAATTTCAGATTCAATTTTAGGGTTTGCAAGGCCTTTCATGGAACAATGTTTCTTGATTGGGAATTCTGGCATTGTTCATACGCAAGCCTTGTTGGAGTCTGCTGCGCTACCCTATAATTCTCCATTTATACTAAATTTTAATCTTTCCATTCTATGTATATACCGCAATCAAAGGATCTTTCATTTGATTGCACTGTTAGCTCACCCCATTCAAAGTTCCATGTAACTCCATAAGGGGGGGTACTTATCTTTACCATTTTCTCTTTGGAAAGTTTATTTTGAATCCAGTCTGTCAGTCTTCTTTCTTCATCTTTAAGGTTTTTTAACGATGCTCTAAGTTCCCAATCTTTAAGTGTTTGATAGAAATCCCCATCTTTACTTGTAAGAAAAAGAGATGAATTAAATGAAAAAACAGCTGGTCTAAACTCCACAATAAAGTTCTGCCCTTCCCATTCAATATCATCTTTCGCAAAATAAAATTTACCTATCCTAGTGAATTCAGAATGGGCTTTGTAAAATTCAGAAGAAGTAAAATTTTCAAAAGAACTAAGTTCAATCGAGTAGCCATCAATTTTAATGCTTCCATCTTTAAAATTTAATGTCATTTTTTTCATATATCTATCACCTTGCCAGGAATTAATTTACTACGTGCTTCTTCAGGTATATAGAATTGCATCCCTCCACCTTTTCCGTATTGCGGATTCGCATTAGCACGACCACTAGCAACAAATATATCCTCAGAAACATAATATGCCCTAACCTTTGTTCGCAATGGGAAATCTGGATTAAGTTTCACCTGTAACGCTTCATGATATCCTAATGAATCACCTTTATATTGCCTAACTGTAGGATGAGTTACGGTATATGAAGGTAACTGATCACCATTTGGATGTAATGCATAAAGGACTGTTCCTTTTTTAAGCGTTCTGTTCGAGTAACTATCGATTCCTTTATAGTCTTTATTATGAGGGCCTTGCCATTGAGTCGCTTCTTTAGAAGGATCCTTACATTTTCGGCTCAACCCCCACGGATCCACCCACCCCAGCGCATTCGGCGCATACTGGTAAAGGTTAATCCCTCCCGCCAGCCCTATCGGGTCCTGCTGCGTAAACCTTCCGCAGTCCGGGTCATAATACCGGAACAGATTGTAGTGCAGCCCTGTCTCACGGTCCAGGTATTGCCCCTGCATGCGCAGGTTCTGGGAATATCCTGATACCTTCGTCTCGCTTTCCCGTAGCAGCTTGCCCCAGGCGCTGTTCACCCCTTCCCAGCGCACCTGCCCTTCGCTATCCGTCATCCGCTCCGGCGTGCCGTTGGGCTGGCAGTGGAACCAGAAGATTTCCGGGGCATCAACGCCGTCAATACGCGCCAGCGGATCGTAGCTGTCCTGATCGCTGTAGACGTAGGTCAGCGGCACATCCCCGTGCACTTCCTGCAACAGCCGGAACCCTTCCCAGACAAACCGGGTGGTGACTGGCTTACCGGTTGGCTGCCCAAACAGCATCTGGCGTCGCGTTTTGCTGATGCGTCGCCCGAGCGGATCGTAGCGGAAGCTGACCTGCGTCTGCGGCCTGTTGCGGTCCCGCGGCTGGCTGATGACCTCCGTCAGGCGGTGCTCGCCGTCATAGCGGTAGTGCCAGCGGGTCTGGCCGTTGTCCTTCTCCACGGTACGACCGTGGATGTCATAGCGCCAGCGAATGCCGTTGAGGTGCGTCAGACGGTTGTGCGTGACCTTCTCAGCCGAGCCTTCGAGCGGGTTACCGGCAGCATCCCAGCGCCACTGCTCCTGGCCAGGCAGCGTGCCGTCCTGAACCAGCAGGCGCCCGGCGCTGTCGTACTGCCAGCGGTACCAGCTGAACGGGTTATCGTCCCGCTCTTCGCGGACCAGATTATTGCGATAGTCGTAATCCCAGCGGCGGGACCATCGGCGCGGCGACGGGCGCTGGGCATTGCCGGTAAAGACGTCCCGGCGATGCAGTCGTCCAAGACGATCGTATTCACTGCGGGTGGTCAGCAGCCCCTGGGTGCGGCTGGTTTCACGGTGGAGTTCGTCGCGGGTAAAGTCGGAGACCGAGAGCTTATCAAGCGCGATGCTGAGCAGATGCCCGCTGCCGTAGTAGAACTGTTTCAGCTCCCGGCCATCGGGCAGCGTGACGGAGGTGCGGTTACCCAGCGCGTCATACTCCCACGCCAGCTCCCCGTGTTCGCCCGTTTCGCGCGTGACGCGCCCGAGCGCGTCATACTCAAACACAAGCTCCTGCTCGGCCTCGGCGCTCCAGGCATCGGCTGAAAGCGCGGGATGCAGCCCAATCCGACTCAGAAAGCCGGACGGGGTGTAGTGGTAGCGGGTCTGCCCTTCCGGCGTGGTGCGGGCGACCAGCTGGCCGCTCGCGCTCCAGGCGAAGGCATGGGTAATGGCCTCCGGATGTCCGGCGGCAAAGGTGCGCGCTATCGTACGCCCGCAGGCATCGTAGCGATACTGCGAGGCCACGCCATCCAGCCCCACCTCTTCCAGCAGCAGCGAGTCTGCTCCCCAGCGGAACTGATACGCTTCGCCGTTTTCGTTTTCCAGGGCAATCAGACGCCCGCGGCTGTCCCAGCGGCGACGCACCTCTTCACCCTGCGTATTACGGGTGGCGGTTAAGCGCCCTGCCTCGTCGTATCTGAACTCGCTCTCTTTCCCGTCGGCGCCCGCATGCTTCACCGGCAGACCACGTTCGTTCCATTTGAGCGACTCGGTCCAGCCTTCTGGTCGGTCGAGCTGCACCGGACGCCCCGCGGCGTCGTAGCGGTAACGCGTCTCTTCGCCGTCGGCGCTTATCTCAGCCACCAGCCAGCCCAGCGGATGATAACGGTATTGTGTCACACGGCCCGAACAGTCCGTCGCACGCACCCTCTGCCCGGCCTCGTTGTACTCCTGGTAACGGCTGTTCCCGGCGGCATCGACTTCTTCCACAACCTGACCAAACTCGTCCCGACGCAGCAGCGAGGTCTGCCCCATCGGATCCACCACGCGTTTCAGCCCGTGATGTTCGTCATACAGGAACCGGGTGGCGCTACCGTCGGCTTCGATGATGGACGCCGGAAGCGCACGGTGCTCCAGCCAGGTGGTGGTGCGGGTATTGCCGTCGGCGTCGATCTCCTGCACCCGGTTGCCCATCTCGTCATAGACGAAGGTAACGGCATTACCCAGCGGATCGATGCGACGCGTGAGGAGTTCGTTGTCATCCCACTCGTAGCGCCAGTTCTCACCGCGCTCGTCAACGTAGCGAACAATCAGGTTTTGCGCGTTCCAGTAGTGCTTTCGCGTCTGACCGTCGTAGTGATCGACGGTCGTCAGCCCGGCGGCTAAATCGTAGCTAAAGCGACAGCCGTCGCCGGTGCTGGTGCGGTTTTCCACCACGCGCCAGTGGTCGAATTTTTGCCAGCGGTATTCGCTCTCCAGCCCGCCCGGCAGACGGTGCCAGACCATCAGGCCATCATCGTTATAACGGTATTCACGGGTAACCACGCCGGAGGCATCCGTTGCGCTGGCCAGCTGGCCGCGCGCGTCATACCTCCACTGCATCAGCGGCCATGTCTGGTTGCCGTCAAAATGGCTCGCCGAGGTAACGCGCTGCGGGAAACGTTCATCGTCATAGCGCAGGGTGACATCGATCGCTCGCGGCTCATCGTGCAGACCGACCAGCCGCCCGTGCTCATCCCATTCAGTCAGCAGCGCGTTGCCGTATTCGTCGCTGAGGGAGACCAGGCGCAGGATGGAGGGGTTAGCGCGGGTCGGTTTATACAGACGCCACACCGCGCCGTCATCGTCGGCTATCGCCACGTCGCCGCTCTCATTGCGGCGGATGATAATGCCTTCGCTGATGCTGTAAAACGCGCGGTCGACCGGCGGCAGCTCGAAGCTCAGCTCGCGCCCGGTTTCATCGAACCAGGTGGCGTTGTTTTCTTCCAGCGTCAGATAGCTGTCAAAGGTGGTAGCCCAGCCCAGACCAAACAGCCCTTCGCGGGTGGTCAGGCTGTTGTAGCTGCGCTGCCAGCGCAGTGGAAAGCGCCCCGGCAGCGAGAAATCGAGTTCGTCGTCGTCATTCAGCACCTTCACGCCGGTAGCGGCATGAACCGGGTGCGAGGAGCCGAACACGGCGTTGACGGCCATATCAGCCAGCATCCCGCCACCGGCAGCAGCCAGCGCGCAGGGCATGTTTTTCAGGATCTTGCCCGGACGCCCGCGCAGCAGGGAGAGCGCAATCATCCCCAGCGCCAGTCCCGGCGTTTTGCCGCTTTTGATGTCGCGGACCGTGAGCGTGTCGCCGCCGATGATCACGTTCGGGGATACGTCGTCGGAAACGGTGCCCTCGCAGGTGGTGCGATCTTTTGCGCGCACCGCAGGCTGTCCGTTGATGAAGACGCTTTTCGAGCCTTCCGCCAGATACTGCGGCCCGGAGTGCTTATCACACGCCACCTTGTCTTCTTCCAGTGGCGAGGTCCCTGCGGCGGCAGAGGCGACGCTCGGCTGCCACATCTCGCTGCCGAACTGTCCGGCGGCGGAGAGCAGCATACCCGCGTAGTCGGCAAAGCTGCCCGGCGACTGCGGCTCAGGGGACGGGGTATCGGCAGGGGTTAACGTCCCGGCGGCGCGCGCAGCGGGAAGTTTATTTGTCAGAACATTGCTCGAACCGGTGGTGATTTTGCCCGCGGGCGACGGCGGGAAAAGCGCGTTACCCAGCCCTTCAGCGGCGTTGCTGATATCGTCGGTGATCCCGGCGACGTTCGCCAGAACCCCACCAATAATGCCGCTCAACAGACAGCTGGAGCCAATTGCCGCCACGCCTGCTGCTGCTGCCCCGGCTCCCAGCAGTGGGGCCGCAACGGTCGCTGCCGCGCCCACCGCCGCGCCAATCACCGCATAGGCAGCGCCTTCCGCCACAATGCTGGTAATATCAGCAAAAATGCTGGAGTGAATAATCTCGTCGCCCTTACGGGCCGCGTTGTTATCGCTCATGCCTTACACATTCCGGTTGTCGTTTAGCGTCAGACTCTGCTTCAGTGCGCTCCAGTGCGCCTCGTCCTCTTCCGTAAAGGCTTTTAAGGCCGAGAGGGTAAAAATCATCAGTACCGGTTTGCCTGGCGTCTGCACGGCCAGCTGTTTTTGCCACAGGCGCTGGCCGTTACGGTCAAAGGTGGTCTCAACTTCTACCCCATCAATGTTGCCGGCAGACCCGGCTTTTACGTGCTGAAATTCGCTCTGGGCGATCTCACCCATCTGAGGACGCAGCACGTCCCATTGGCGGTGAAACTCTTGTTCGTAGTCGCTGCCATCCGGGATAACGCCGCGGCTGACCACCACGGACAGCCCGCTTTCGTCATCGCGAATGATGTTCATGCTGTTGTCCTGCCAGGCGGCAGGAAAAAGGGTAAAGGAACCTTCCTGGAGGGTGTATTTCATCGGTGAACTCGCGTCTAAAATTGCTAAAGGGTTTTACGTGCCGCCACGGACAACCCGGCGGCAGACAGAAAGCGGTTACTCTTCCGGGGGCGTAAATTTCTCCTGCACCGCCGCATCAATATCCCCTTTATGCCCTGACCCCGGCGCCGTTGTGCCCGGTTGGGTGCCCGACGTATTCAGGTGCAGCTTGCCGCCCGTGGTGATATAGCCGTCCCCTTCAACGAAGAAGTTGAACTCTTTGCCGATCAGGTTAATTTTGCCGTTAGCGTTAAGCTCAATAGCACTCTCGCCCGAGACCAGCCGCAGCTTCGTCCCGGAAGCAATAACATACTGCTCTACCGCCGCATCCAGCTTGCCTTTACCCGTCAGGATCTCGGTTCCGCCTTTCACGGCCTGGATCTGATTAGCCTCCACGCGATGCAGCTCATTTTTCTTCACGTAATGGCTGCGTGCGCCGCCAACGCTGTGCGTTTCATCATTCTTGACGCTGGTGTCCAGATTACGCTCGGCCTGGATCCACACCTGCTCTGCGCCCGCCTTGTCCTCAAAGCGCAGGGCGTTGGCGTTGTCCACTGAACCGTCTTTCGTGCGGCTCATAAAGCCCATCTGCGTCGCGGCAGCCGGCAGCGCCCACGGCGGCATGCTTGCTTCGTTATAGACACGACCAGTGATAATCGGACGGTCCGGGTCGCCGTTGATAAAGTCCACCACCACCTCATCACCGACGCGCGGGATCTGCACCCCGCCGTAGCCCTGGCCCGCCCAGGCGCTCGACACGCGCACCCAGCAGGAGCTGGTGTCATCGCCCTTCGCCAGACGGTCCCAGTGGAACTTCACCTTCACGCGGCCATATTTGTCCGTCCAGATACTCTCCCCCTGCGGTCCCACGACTTTCGCCGTCTGCGGGCCGTAGGTGCGCGGCCACGCCGTGCTCTGCGCCGGACGGTAGGACACCGACGCCGGGATAACGGTGAAATCGGTGCGGTGAATGGTTTCCCCCTCACCGCTCGCGTAGCGGTTCTCCTCGAAGTGGTAACCCGCCGCCGTCACCAGATACTCGCCGTTGTCACTGAAGAACGGCGCGTTGGTCAGGGTAAAGATGTGGCCCGGCGCAATGCCCGCCGCCGTGGCCGTCGCCTGAATCTGCTGATGCTCCACCTGCCAGCGCTCCTGACGGATTCGGGCGTAGAACTCCGCATGGCCTGTCTCCACAAAGCGGCCCGGCCAGTCGTACACGTCGATGCTGCCCGGTTTCGGGGACGCCGGGTTCTGCTGCGCCTGGAACAGCCACGCGTTCGGCTTGCGGAAGTCATAGTCGTCGAGGCTGTAAATTCCCGGCGTGACGCTGTCCTCCAGCGCCCACTGGCTGATGCCCTCTTCATCCGTACTGCCGCCGGACGGCGTCTGATGGTAAGGAATGACCTCATAGCCGCTGAACGGCTGGTGCTGTGTCGCGGCGTCGGTCAGTACCAGGGTATGCTTGTCGGCCTCGTGGCTGAAGTAGTACGCAATCCCCTCCAGCTCCATCAGGCGGCTGATGAAGTCCAGGCTCGATTCCTGATACTGCACGCAGTAGTCCCACACCCGGTAGCTGCCGGTAAGTTTGTCTTCGAGGTTAACCTGATGCTCACCCAGCAGAGTTTTGACAATCTGCGGTACCGTCTGGCCCTGGAAGATACGCAGGTTACGGTCGCGCTTCATCGGCCACAGGTCCGGCTCCACCGTCAGCTGGTACACCGCGTAGCGGGTGCCCGTCAGCTCCACGGCGCTCACCGCCACGCGCGTCACCTTGCCGTTGATATAGCGGGGGGTGAGCAGGTTCTGCGTGGGGATGGTCACCGTGACCGGCTGGCCCAGCAGCTTGCTGCGGTCAATGCGCGCGTCCGTACCAAGCAGGGTCAGCGTCAGCGCGAACGACTCGGACATCGCCTCGCGGCCGGAGAGTTTCCAGAAAAGCAGCCCCTCAACCGGGAGCTGGACGGTAATTCGGTTGAGCATAATCTTTATTCCGTAATGGTTTATGCTGGGAACGTTTATGAACGTAAAGCTAATTTCGACGAGGTGGTTTTGGATTGATGCAATGCTGGGTTGATTTGTCTGGAGGTACGAACTTTCGTTTTTATAAATCCAAAGAGTGCAGGCTAATGGAAACTCCGGAAAAAACCTTATCTCTGGCTTTCATGAAAGTTGAGCAATCACTTAACCGGCGCAGGTGGCCACACGCCCCCTTTCTGAATAAGTTTCTCTTTTATTTCGTTTAACTTCTCGTATTGCTCACTGCCTCGATCAAGTCCACTCAGCGCGTCCGCAAGCGCATTGTTCATTGACCAGCCATTTTTAGCCTTAACTGACGGGTCCGCTCCACGATCGAGCAGTAACAAGACATGATCGTAAGCCTGGTTATCCAGCGCATCAAACACCAGCGTTTTACCCAGTGAATTGGTTGCATTGACGTCAGCTCCGCTATCGAGCATGGCTTCCAGCGTCTCTGTATTTTTCGCTTTTAGCGACTGGAAGATGATGGGTTCGTGGAAGACCTTATCTTTCACATTGGGCGAAAGGCCACCGTCCAGCATAGCGTTGATCCAGTCTGCGCTGTCCCCCTTCAGGGCAAATTCGGCAGGGCTGCTTTTTCCCTGCGGTCGAGGCTGGAGCGGATCTGCGCCGGCCTTAACAAGCAACGTAATCACCTTTAAATGGGGCGATGTTTTTTTATCATTAATCGCGTTGCCGATGGCCCAAAAAAGCAGGGTCATATCCTGCTTTCCCGGTTTATTAAGATCGCTGTCTGGTGCAAGCGTCTTCACCGCGTCGACATCACCTTCTTCAATCGCTTTCGCCAGTTCAAGCTGCTGACCGCTGAAGTAGTCCTGTGGATTAAGGTCCATATCCTGCTTACACCCCTGAATCATGAATAAAAAACATAACGCGACAAAAGCCATCAACCGTTTTTTCACAATCGACTCCCGATTATCGAAATATCCTCGTCCTTCTGTTGCTCTATGCAATCAATCGCCTGATTAATCCCGTGGCGGTCCAGCGCGCTTCCGGTTCCACCGGGAAGATCGTGGGGTATTCCGGCAGCATTAGGGCTCAGCGCAGAGATTTCCTCTTTGAGGATCCACGAAGGGACATGCCCTTTCATCGTTTTCAGATCCTCCCAGGGGTTAACTTCCTGAATCTTCGTCAGCAGCTCACCTTCAACCCGATAAGCCTGGATATTATCCGTACTGCCTAATATCTTGCCGCCGTATTTTTCTACGGTTCCGGCATTCAGGCCGGCGGCGTTGAACGTCCACCCCGCTTTTCCGCTGCCCATAGAGGTTGCAGAGGCGAGGCCACCGCCAAGGGAATGACCGGCAATATCAATATTCTGGCCTGACCTTGCCAGCTCCTTACCGATACTCACGGCCTTTTTATAATAATCTGAAGCCATACCCATGCCCTGTGAGAAGTTATTCGACCAGTCAGCCCCGTTTACCACCGGCGCCAGCTCCCCTTTGGTCAGTAAAGAGGAGACATTATCAGACAGAGAGGCGAAACCAGGCTCGCGCGATCCCCTGAATACCAGCGTGGGGTTCATATCTGTACCAAACACTTCCGGCTTCGGTTGATAGACGCGCGCCAGAAAATTGGGGGACGTATCATCGTCAAAGAGCATTGATTTGTTCAGCCCGAACTTTCCTAACAGCGCATCGTCATTACTGATATCCGTCCACCCCTCCGGCACGCCCGGTGTGGTTTCCAGCGGGTTCACAGTCTTATAAATATTTTCCGCAAGCTTCGCTTTTTCCACCGCGATATTATTCGCCGCCAGACGCTTCGCGGCGATCTGGGCATCCGGATAAAGGCTATTGCTCCCCTTCGCAATCAGATCTTTACGCGCCTGCCAGCGCTCTGCTTTGGTCATCTTCTGAAGCTGCCCGGCATAGGTTTTACCGTCCTTGCCCGGAGTAGGTTCATCCGGCATCTGTGCCGTTTTAGATTTCACCACCTGTTTTGGCAGTACCGTTGGCGCAGGGCGAGATCCGTACGTTCTCACCATGGTTTCGTAGCGGTCGACAATCGTACTCACCGGATACCAGCCCAGGCCGACCAGCGAGGCAGCCTGGAGTTGCCCTTTGGCATTGATGTAAAAAATTTCCGTTACTGATGACCAGTCACGAAAACTTTCGTCAATGGCAACCACTCTGCCCATCTCTAAATCCTGCGCGATCAGCGTGCGGGTATCGCGCCCGGACTGATAAGGATTCGCACCGGTGATCGTGCGCAGCAGATCGTAGCGCGTGAAGAGCGAGCGCAGCGAATGGTCGGGAACCGACATAATCCACTGTCCGGCAACGGACGGACGGATTATTTTCGCAAACAACGCTGGCGAGACGTTCTCGTGGAACAGATAGACAAACTTGATGTTATACATTCGCTCCGTCCTGTTACCCGCAGGCTTACGGATTCACCAGCCAGGTGCCTGGCTTCGCAATATCCAGCGTCTGGGTACGCGTTCTTCCATTGCCTTCCAGTTCAATGCGGGTCTCGCCCGCAGGCAATTTCAGCGACGCGTAACCGTTATTGCCCGGACGCAGCGCTTTAGACTCGCCATTCACCTTCAGCGTCTCGCCATCAAGCATGCGGATGTAGACCAGCGCGACCGGGCTGGCGTCGACAGGCGGCGCACTCTGCTGCGCCGTAGCAGGTGGCGCAACCGGCTCGCTCACGTCTGCCGTTGCCGGTCTGGTTTCCGCCTGGGCGGAGGTCTCAGCCGGAGGGTTCACGGCAGGCGTTTGCGCTGTCTGCGCTGGCGTTTCCTGACTGTCGCCGCCGAACAGCATCGCACCGGCAACCACCCCAACCAGCACGCCCGCGGCCACCAGCCCCGGAAGCTTGTAACGTCGCCAGTCCAGCGCGGAAGCAGATGTCTCCTCTTCCACCGGCACCAGCATCGTGCCGGTCTTCTTCGCGGTCAGCACCTCGTCGATACCGGCGACGGGCATCTCGATCAGGGCCGCGAACTCCTCAATGGATTGCGGACGGTCTTCCATATGCAGCGCCAGCGCCTTGTCGATGGCCTGTAGCAACGGGATGGAATACCCCTGCGGCATCAGCTCCACCAGCGGTTTGCAGGTGTCCTGAATCGAGCGCACCACGCTGACCGGTGGCGGAGAGCCCACGATGAGGGTGCGCAATACGGCGCCGAGCGCGTAGATATCCGTCCACGGCCCCTGCTCGCTTTCATTGTCGTCGGTATACTGCTCGATAGGCGCGAAGCCCGGACGCAGCATGGTTTCCGTCTCATCCGAGAGATTACCGATGGTGCGGCGCGCCGATCCGAAATCGAGCAGCACCGGCAGGCCGTTATCCTGAATCTGAATGTTATCCAGCGAGATGTCGCGGTGTAGATAACCCTCGTCGTGGATCGTTTTGATGGCGCCGAAGAGCATTGGCAGCATGCGGCGGATCCACGCCTCGTTAATCAGCTCCGGTTTCTCTTCGCGCAGACGCGACAGCGTGGTACCGCTGTAAAACAGCGTCCCCATATAGGCCGTGTCGTTTTGCACCCAGAAACGCAGTACGTGCAGCAGGTTCGGGTGGTTAAAGCGCGCCAGCAGGCGGGCTTCCTGGATGAAGCTGTTCAAACCGGCAGAAAACGCTTTGCCGAAGCGCTCGCTGCGCAGCACCAGCGTCATATCCTCGCCGCGCACGGCGAGGGAGGAAGGCATAAATTCTTTGATAGCGATAGTGCGTTCGAGCTGGTGATCCCAGGCGCGATAGACGATGCCGAATCCGCCGCCGCCAATCACCTCTTTTATCTCAAACTCATTGAAACGGTACCCGACCGGGAGCGCGTTTGGGACAGTCCGATTGTTATCATTATCCGTCATCTTTTACAGTTCTCTTGATGATTATTACGCGGCAAACTGACAGTGGAACTCGCCCTGCTCGCAGGTGACATGCAGACGTCGGTACTGCTCGTCGCTGCGGCTGGCGGTAAGTAAAATCTGGCTCATCTGAGGCAGCAACGTATTGGTCAGAATCGCATCCACCATACGCCCGCCCGACTCAACCTCGGTACAGCGCTGAACAATCTGTTCGACCACGCTGTCGTCAAATTCAGAAATAATGTTGTGATTCTCTTCCAGACGACGCTGAATGCGCCTGAGCTGAAGACGCACAATCTGCCCCAGCATCTCGTCGCTCAGCGGGTAATACGGCACCACCAGCAGGCGGCCCAGCAGCGCTGGCGGGAACACCTCCAGCAGCGGCTGGCGCAGGGCGCCGCTTAACGCGTCAGGCTCCGGCATCAGTTCCGGGTCGGCGCACATGGCTGCGATCAGGTCGGTGCCGACGTTAGAGGTCAGAATAATAATGGTGTTACGGAAATCAATGTGGCGCCCTTCGCCGTCCTCCATCCAGCCCTTGTCGAAGACCTGGAAGAAGATCTCGTGCACGTCCGGGTGCGCTTTTTCAATTTCGTCCAGCAGCACCACGCTGTAGGGACGGCGGCGCACGGCCTCGGTTAAGACGCCGCCTTCACCATAGCCCACATAGCCCGGAGGCGCACCTTTTAACGTCGAAACGGTGTGCGCTTCCTGGAATTCACTCATGTTGATGGTAATAACGTTCTGCTCGCCGCCGTAAAGCGACTCCGCCAGCGCCAGCGCGGTTTCGGTTTTACCCACGCCGGATGGCCCGCAGAGCATGAATACGCCGACCGGTTTGTTCGGATCGTCAAGCTTCGCCCGCGAGGTTTTTACCCGACGGGCAATCAGATCCAGACCGTGACGCTGACCAATAACCCGCTGGTTCAGCGTGTCGGCCAGATTCAGCACCGCGTCGATCTCATTTTTCACCATCCGGCCCAGCGGGATCCCGGTCCAGTCTGAGACCACCGCAGCCACCACGTTCTCATCCACCGCGGCAAACAGCAGCGGTTCGTCACCCTGTAAGGTCTTCAGCGCCTGCTGCTGTTCTGCCAGCTGGCCGCGCAGTTCAGCCGTATCCTCATCACCCGCCGCAAACAGCGCGGCACGCAGACGGATAATCTCCTGCACCCGCGTGCGCTCTTCTTCCCAGCGACGGGCCAGAGCTTCGCGCTGGGTTTCGAACGCGTCACGTTCGGCGGTTAAGGCCGCCACACGCGCCGGATCGCCCGCCCCCACGCGCGCTTCGCGTTCAGCAATCTCCAGCTCCACGTCCAGGGCCGCCAGGTGACGCAGACAGTCTTCCAGCTGGGCAGGCGGCGCACTCTGGCTGACGGCCACGCGCGCGCAGGCGGTGTCCAGCAGCGCCACCGCTTTATCCGGCAGCTGACGCGCAGGAATATAGCGATGCGACAGTTTCACCGCCGCGCTGACCGCTTCGTCGAGAAGTAAAACCTGATGATGAGTTTCCAGCGGCGACACGGTGCTGCGCAGCATCAGCACGGCTTTGGCTTCGTCCGGCTCGTGAACCTGTACGGTCTGGAAACGGCGGGTCAGCGCCGGATCTTTCTCAATGTATTTTTTGTATTCCGCCCAGGTGGTCGCGCCAATGGTGCGCAGTTGCCCGCGCGCCAGGGCAGGTTTGAGCAGGTTAGCGGCATCGCCGGTGCCCTGCTGACCACCAGCGCCAATCAGGGTGTGGATCTCATCGATAAACAGAATAATTGGCGTGGCGCTGGACTGCACCTCGTTAATCAGCGCCTGGAGGCGCGCCTCAAATTCCCCTTTCATGCCCGCGCCGGCCTGAAGCATGCCGATATCCAGCAGCCACAGCTGAACGTTTTGCAGCGGCTCCGGCACGTCGCCGTCAGCGATACGCAGCGCAAGCCCTTCCACCACCGCCGTTTTCCCGACGCCGGCTTCCCCGGTCAGCAGGGGGTTGTTCTGGCGACGACGCATCAGAATATCGACCATCTGGCGGATCTCTTCATCGCGCCCCACAACCGGGTCGATTTTCCCTTCCCGGGCGCGCGCCGTCAGATCCTGACCATACTGCGCCAGCGTGCCCTGCGCAGCCGGTACTGCCCCGGCAGGCGCGTCCGCAGCGGCGGCGGCCTGCTGGCTCTCTTTGCTGCTGGCGCAAATGGCGTCGAACTGCTCGATCAGCACCTCGACGTTAAGACGGGTGAACTGCGCCGAAATGCTTTTCAGCACATTAGCCAGATTCCACGTTTTCAGTATGCCGATCAGCAAATGGCCGCCGCGGATGCGGCTGACGCCAAACTTCAGCGAGCCGTAGACCCAGGCGCGCTCGACGGCGCTGTCGATATGCTCGGAAAGATCAGACACGGAACTCGCGCCACGCGGCAGGGCATCCAGCGCCGCCACGATATCGCGTGTCAGCTGCTGTTCATCAAGGGCGAAGTGACGGATGACCTGTTGCAGATCGCCATCCTGCTGCTGCATCAGCTGATGCAGCCAGTGCACCAGCTCAACGTACGGGTTGCCGCGCAGCTTACAGAAGGCAGTCGCGCTTTCCAGAGAGGTAAATAACAGCGTATCCAGTTTGCCGAAAAGCACGGCACGGCTAATTTCTGACATGTTAGTTTCCATTAACAATGATTCGGTATACGGAAGGATTATCGCTCTGCGCGATACACCAGATCGCCACGCGGAACAGGCTGAGGCTGAAGGCCGAGCCAGGTGTTGTACCCTAATCGCCCGGCGCTACCGAGCGTAGCGCCCTGCACCGCATCGGCGCGCAGGATCACCCGTGTTTCCCATTCAAACTCCACCCCGGCGTACTGTCGCACCCAGTCGCGCAGCTCGGTCACCCACCCTTCGCCCGGCAGAAAACGGTTGTAGTCGTCTGCGCTCAACGGGCCAATCTCAAGCCGAAATTTATGCTGCACGTCGCGTACCGCAATGCCGAGAAAAGCGGACTCTCCCATGCGCGGCATACGCCGCCCCTCGCCCAGCTGTGCCTGCTCCCGCGTTGAGAGCGGCATCCACTGCGGGACGTTGGCCACCAGCCTGACCGGCACGTTGAAATAGTTGCGCAGGATTTTCTCCAGCCCTTCCGGGTCCCGCCCGTGTCGGGTCAGGTGCCCGGCGTGAGTAAAGCGGGCGTGCGCGCTTAGGCTGCCTTTCGACATCTGGGCAGGCTGCCCCATGCCAATCAGCGATGCCAGATACCCTTCGAAGCGCCTGTTGTCGTCGCGATCCTGTGAAACGGCAGGCTGCGCGTCCGCCCATGCGCGGTAGAACAGCAGCGTCAGGCGGTGGTGAAAGAGGTCGGCAAACGCGCTGAGGCTGTGATCCTGATGATGATGAATACGCTCGCGGGCATACTCAGTCATGTGCACCGGCAGCGGGCCGTTAGGACCAAACAGGCCGAAGCTCAGTATGGAAACGTCATGCAGTCCGTTCTCTTCCCGCTGCCGGACCTCAGCAACCGTTGACGGCGCAAAGCCCATTGAAGGCTGCTGACCAATACGCAGCGGCTCAAATTTAGGCAGCGGCGCGCGCCCCAGCGGGTAACGTTCACCGCCCTGGGCATCAATGCGTCTTAACAGCTGGAACAGATCATAGCGCCACGGCGTCTCGCGTACCCCGCGCCAGAACGCATCGGGCAGCGGCGTCAGGCGATGCACGCGCAGCGTTGCAGGGGCAACTTCACTCATACCAGCGCCCTTTTACCCATGCGCGGCGCCCAGTAGCCGATTTCACCACGCTGCTGGCTCTTGAGCGTGAACTCCGTAAAACTGTTGATGGAGACCAGGCGGGCAAAAAGGCGTTCCAGCACGCTGCCGAAAAGCCATGGGCTGGCGCCGGAAAAGGCGCGTTCGTCCACCGTCAGGGTGATGCCGATCCCGCGGGCGAACACCACCGGGCCGGGTTCAGGCACGCGACGGTGCACCGGCTCCAGCACGCAGTGACGAACGCCATCCACCTGACGAGCAACCGGCGTCTCGGCCAGGTTGGCGTACAGCCCTAACAGCTGACGCAGCGCGGCAGCGCCCTCTTCGTTTTCGCTGTCCATCAGGCTGAGGTAGTTCATTTGCAGCTGGCTAATGAGCCGCCAGGTGCTGAACCCTTCGGCCAGCGCCGGACGCGGCCGCGTCGGGCCTTTACGCAGGGTTAACGCCTTCACCGGCATGGAGTCGGCCATAATAAACTGCCCAAGCTCCTGCTGGAGCATCAGCGGCAGGTCGCGGCTGGTGCACAGCACCTCGGCGGAAATGTAGCGCAAATTCTCCTGCCACGGCGCGTGCTGCGCATCCACCAGCGAGACGAAGACCTCCGAGCCGATATAGCCCGTGCGGGTGCCATAGCGCAGCGCGTGTTCCGAGAGAACCCGCTGCTCACGGCGCAGGGAAAAATAGGCGCCGTAGTTGCCCGCGTCGCCACTCCAGGTACTCCAGAACGGACGAAACGTCTGGTCGTCCCGCTGACCATCGGCGCTGGCATAGATTTTTTTCACGGCATAAATTTCATAATCCAGCGGGCGGATGTTATCCACCACCAGGTGGTATTCATGCTGGCTTTCGCTCAGCTTCTGCCGGGCCGCCACTTTCGGGAACAGGTTGATCACCGGCGTGCAGTGCAGCGCCAGGTGGCTGGCATCCACTACGCGCTCCAGCTGATCGTCGCTCTTGTCGAGCAGAATGAAGATATCAAACGCTTTTTCGTCTTCGCAGCGCTGGATCAGCTTGCCCAGCCCGCTCAGGCTGATGAAACGAAAACGCGCCGGGAACGCAAAGTACTCCTGCAACAGGCGATAGCCGTCGAAGTTGCGCAGATCGTCCGGGAGCAGCGCCTGGTCCGCATCAAAGCCTTCCTGACGCAGGGCGTCAGAAGACAGCAGCTGGCGCTGGGGCTGCTTGCTGACCGTCTGGCAGACAATACCCGCGTGGTGCTCCATCACCAGCTCCAGCAGCTTCAGCGCCTCGATGTCCGGGCCGCTTAAGAAGAACTCCAGGCGGTCAAAATCCAGATGCCCGAGATGCTGCGGGCCATCGCAGGCAATGCGGACCCGCAAGGCGCTGCTGATCCCCCGCTGGCTCAGGCCGAGCTGGGCCAGCGGCAGATCGGCGGGAACGCCTCCCAGTTCGATCCGCTCAATTTTTAACGGCAGCAGGTTGACCTCATGCGCCGTGGTATAGCTGCACGTAACCCCGGTCTTTTTCAGCGCCAGGCTGTCCATCATGGTGCCGCGCGGCACAGTAAAGCCTTTGCTCAGGTCGCCCCGGCTGCTGTCGGGCTGAATTTCAGCGATCGCCATCGACGGCGTAGGCGCCAGATAATTTGGCGCAATCATCTCCAGCATACGCTGTGAAAAGCGCGGAAACTCGGCGTCCATTTTCATCTGCACGCGGGAGGTCAGGAAGGCGAAACCTTCCATCAGGCGCTCAATGTAGGGGTCCGCCACTTCGATGCCGCGCATGCCGAGCCGCCCCGCCACTTTTGGGTAGCGCTCGGCGAACTCTGCGCCCATCTCGCGCAGATAGGCCAGTTCACGGTTGTAATATTCGAGCAGTTTGCTTTCCATAATTACCCCGCATCCTTCAGTTCAAAATGGCCGTTCTCAAGATCGACGTCAGTGCGAAAGAGAAATTCCAGCGGATACGGCACGCACCACAGGCGACCTTTGATTTCGATAGACAGAACGTTGTGCAGATCTAACGAGGAGGTATCGGACACGCAGCGAACCTGAAGCCCCTGCGGCAGGATCCGCGGTTCAAAGTTAATAATCGCTTCGGTGAGCTTGCGCTGAATGTCGTGCCATTCGATATCGGACATTCTTTTCCCCGCCAGCGGCGCGACGCCAAAGTTAACGACGGAACGGCTCACCTGCGTCAGCCCGCTCAGATCGCTGGAGGCATCGTGGTTGATGGTATTAAACAACCACTGTAAATCCCGCAGGACGTTACGACGCAGCGCGGCGTGGGTAATCAGATTGCTGTTGGCGGACTCGCGTTTTTTTTCCGGATCGTTATCCGTCAGACGATCCAGCAGTGAAGGCTGCATTTTGTCGCGCGCCCCCACTTTCTCCTGCCTGCTGCGGGCCTGCCAGCCGCTGCGCAGCAGATCGCCTTCGCCTGCGGGATTACTCATCCGCACCATCCGAGGTAAATGTCACCAGGCTCAGGGTAAGCAGCGGGCTTTCGCTTTGCTCGCTCAGCCAGGCTTTCTGCCCCATGCCTTCATACAGGGCGCCGTCATCGTCCAGCGGGAGCCACTCGGTGGTGCGCCCCAGCTTAACGCTGTCTGGCGCCCCGTCAGCAAACGGATAACGCGCCGGGATCTGACACACCTGCTCGGTGCCGTCCGTGAGGCGGACCAGCGCATGACGCCACACCAGATCGGTCACGCTGGCCGGAGCCTGAAAACGGATCGCATCGATGGCGCAGAACGGCACCCAGAAATAGCGGCCATTGACCAGGGTTTCACACACCGGCCCCAGACGGGCATCGCCGTCCATCAGCCATTCAAAGGTGTGGCTCTCTTCATTCTCCAGCGTGACCTGCCCGCGGCTTGCCGGGGCCTGTTCGAGTGCCGCCAGGCGCAGCGTTTGCGCTTGCCCTGCGCTTTCGGTCAGCGCCTGGGCTAACGTCGTCAGCCACGGCCACTGCGCCTCGGGCATTGCCGGTCGTATCTCTCCCGCGAACACGCGCGCACGCTGCTGTTCACCCTGAATGGCCTGCTCCAGCAGCGTTACGGTCGGTTTTGCCTGCGGCTTCAGCGCCAGCCAGCTTTTCAGCTGGGTCAGGGCGCGCGCGCAGTTGCCGCTGAGGATCAGAAACTGCACAAACGCGGCGCGCAGATCGGCATCCGCCGGACGGGCTTTGATATCGGCTTCCAGGCGAAGCAGCGCGTCGCTAATCGACTCCCCCGCCAGACGTTGATAAAGCGTATTCATAGCCCCTCCTTAATTCGCCGCGCGCCAGGCGCCCACTGCCGGATCGCGCAGCTGCGGACGCAGCGTGTCAATCAGAACAACGTTCAGCTCCGCGCCCGGTGCAACCCATGCGCTCCAGATCTTCTTCACCTCTGCGATACGCGCCTGGAGTCTGGCGTCGTCGCTGGCGATCTCACGGGTGATTTCCACCGCCACCGTGCCGTTGCTCTTCCAGCCGTTCAGGGTGCTGTCGTACGGCAGGATCATCCAGCTCTGGTCGCTGTTCTGGGTGCTGAAGACCATGCGCTCTTTGTTGACGGAGGTGATCAGCGCCTTTTCAGGATCGACCGCGTTGTTCAGCCCCATCACCGGGAAGCCGTGAATGTAGGTGACCGGAATCGCTTTCTGCGTCCCGTTACGGTTCTGCGTCACCACGGTGTGGCCGCTGAGCCAGCTGCCGTTGCCGCAGCGGGTGGTGTCGGAATCCGGAATAAACAGCGCTGGCGCGGAGGAACCGCCCTCCCAGAAGGTGCGCAGATGGCAACCGTCCTGAAGGGTGAACTCCTGCCATGGCGTACGATCTGCCGCCACGGTGTGCGTCTCCGGATTCTGGTCAGGTGGCAGCAGCGCGCCTGAGGTGGGGGTCGTTGCCGCCGCCGTTTCCTGCTGCTTCACCACCAGCGCCCAGTCCTGCACTTTAGCCGCTGTGCCCCGGGCAAGCGTCGTGCCTTCCGGATCGTTAAGCGTCCAGTTCAGGGTATTCAGCTTGCTGCACTGGTGCTCCAGCAGCGAGCCAAGGCGCGGCACGAAGTTTTCCAGCACCGAAACCTCTTTCTTGCCGTTCGCCACGATACGCAGCGCCACGTCCGCCTTACACCAGCTTTGCGGCGTATTGTCTTTAATGTTGTCGATCCAGATATCCAGCTTCTGCGCAGGAGACTGCACGATGCGGAAGTTTTCAGCCTGTGCGGTGGTCGCCACCGTCAGAAGAGCCAAACCCGATAGCCAAAGTTTCATATCAATCCTTGTGTGTCTAATCAGTTCCGCAGGGAAGAAATTGTGCTGCGTCAGAGAGCGTATGCAGCAAAGTGGTGTCCTGAGGGTTGCCCATCCACACCGCCACGGCGGTATAGTTATCCTGAGCATTGCCCTCCTGTTCGGCATTCTTTTGAATGATTTGGTTCATTAAGGTCAGCCACTCCTGTGGCGTATTGACCATGTGCAGCGACTGCTTCATCTGCTCTTCGCTGACGCCGTGCCAGAAACCGTCGGTGCAGAGCAGGAAGGCATCACCGTCCTCAACCTGCACGACATCGCTGTAGCTCGCTTCCGGTCCGCCATTCTCAATACCCAGCGCCAGATACAGCAGGTTGCTGTTGAGATCGTCGGTCTGATGCCCGGCATCTTTCATCTGCTGGACGAGGCTGTGATCGGTGGTGACATGCCACAGCCAGCCGCGGCGAAACAGGTACAGGCGGCTGTCTCCGGCGTGCGCCCAGTAAGCCAGACGGTAATCCCTGTCGATAAACAGGCTGACCAGCGTGGTGCCCATCCGGCGATAGTCCTGCACGGCCTGTTGTTCGCTGAGAATGGTGCGGTTCGCCGTTTGGACGTAGTCACGAATATGCTGCGCATTCAGGTGCTTGTCGCCGTCAAAGCGGGAAATAATGCTGTTGCGGGCCAGCTCAGCGGCCACCTCGCCGCCCGGCAGGCCCGCGATGCCGTCACAGACGACAAAGCAGGCTGAACGTTCCCCGATGGTTTCTCCCGTCTGATCCTGGTTGCTGGCGCGCGTCCCCTGGCGGGAGAGAGAAGCCGTTGCGATATTCATTTTTCTTCCGATCCGCTTTGTGAGTCTTTGTACTGATTGACCTCCATGTCATAGGCATGGAGGAAGGCTTCGCCAAACAGGGTATGGAAGTCGTCCTCGATCTCGCCCGCCGTCTCGCCATAGCTGCGAACGAAATAATCCCACAGCGCGGCTTTACGGCTGCCCGGCAGCGCCAGGCGTGACGTCATCCCGTTCTGCTTAGCCTGCTCCTCCAGCTGTTCCGGGTTAAAGGATTGCAGCATGGCGGCGATAATGGCGCGGATACCAGAGATCATCCCTAGCTGGTGTGCCTGGAGATCGATCAGCGCATCACGCACCGATTTGGTCGGCGGCATAAAGCCCGGCATCGGCGTGCCGAACATCTGGATAAGCACCGTTTTCCCGGTCGGCAACAGTTTGAACGGGTTGTTCGCATCGTCGAGCACCATGGTCATATCGGCTTTCACCCCACGCTTGAGGATGGAGCGCGAGGAGAGCAGCGCCACGGTCCCCTGCGAGAACATGCCCAGGATCTGCCCCAGCTGACGCATATTTTCCCGGTCGAATTGCGGTACCGGCTGCATTTCGCTCAGGCCCATGCCCTCCAGCAGCGCCTCCAGCAGTTCGCCCTGAAGCACCTCGCCCCGCTCGCCGGTCTGCGCGGAGGCAGCAGGCGATGCAGCGTTTTTAACCGGGTCGATACGCAGGCGGCCTTTAGGCGCCTGCGCGTTGCTGCGCGCCACGGCCTGCGGTGTTGGCATGGTGAAGCCAGCGTAATCAGGGCGCGCGGGCTCCTCTTCCGCGCGCGGCGCATCCTGTGGTTCAGTCGGTTCCGGATCGAACAGCGGTGAGCTGGCCAGCGCATCCTCTTCCTGTGCGGCTTGCGGTTCAGGCTTTGGCTCCGGCTTATCGGCCACGATTTCATCCGGATGGGTTAACGGCGCGCCGCCCATCAGGCCGAGAGGGTCATCGTGACGCGCGGCAGGTGCGCTCGCCGACCCGCCAAACAGGGCTAACGGATCGAGTTCGTCCGACGCCTCTTCCTTTGGCTGGGCAGGTTTGCTTTCGTCCGGCTGTACCAGCGTTGAAGGGGTGACATCGTCAAAGATGCTCTCTTTTTTAAACAACGCTTCATCGCTAAACAGCGTGTCCGGGTCAACGTTTTTACGTTCAAGCGACGGTTCGGCGTCGTTAAACATTGCCAGCGGATCTTCGGCATTCCGCTCCGGGGCCGCAGGCTGAGAGAACGGATCGTGGGATGCGGCGGGCTGTGGTTTTGCCCGGTTGCTGGAGATGCTGTCGGAGATGGAAAACTCCTGCATCAGGCTGTCCCAGATTTCCGACGGCACGGCCGTAGGTTCAGCTTTTCCACGAGGCGCGGCGCTGGCCGGTTTCGGTTGCGGCGCTGGTGCAGGTGTCGCCACTGGGCGCGCCTGCTGCATGCTGGCCGCCATGCGGCTTACGGGCTGGGTGTCATGAATGAGTTCGCTGACTTCAATGCGATAATCATCAATACCGAGAATATCCCCATCCTGAAGCTCAACCTGACGCCCACGCTCCAGCGGGATATCATTCAGTACCACGCGGGTAACGCTGCCGCGGTTCGTGACGCGGCATTCGCCACTGGCGTCGACGTGAACGATGGCCTGCAAACGCGAGATGGTGCGGTCATTGTCCGGCAGCACCAGATTGTTATCCGTACCGCGCCCAATGGTGCCGCCCGGGGCATAAAAATCACAGCTGCTTTGCGGCGGCTGATGACCGGGTTTCGTAGAAATAATCGTGAATCGCATGGCGTATTCCTGCTGGTATGATTAGCGCTCAAACGCTGCCGCTCTCGGGGGTGAGAACGGCGGGGTTTGGGGGTTAAGGGCTGATTAAAGCTATTTGACTACATTCAGGAAAATAATGCCGATAAGCAGCCATAGCGTAAAAAGTAAGGCCTGAGCTTTATAGCGTCGATGCAGTTTTAATATCCAGCCGATTCTCTCTTCCGGTAAAGCCTGAACGAATTTATAGGCATCGTCCTGAACATTTCTGTCTTTGGTAAATTTCATCTTCACGCCTTTGCGAAGACGAACAAACCAGATTATTTTTTGATAGTTCGCCAGCGAACCAAAAAATGATGCGTAATTTGTCACCAGATCGAGATCGTAGCCTTTTTGCCTATATTCTGAAAGAAGCTGATTATATTCGGCCTCGTGTTTTTTAAAATAACGGGAACTGATGAAGTCCATAATTACGACAAGTAAAAATAAAACAACAATCAGAAATAAAAGAATATTTTCTAAATTCACCATAGCTTATCCATGACATATTCAGTTGCTCCACCGGCAACTTCGCCACCAATGTATCCACCCGCAGCGGCTCCTACCACAGAACACGCGAGCAACCCTACACCACCTGTTGCCACGCCCAATGCAACACATACGCCAGCCCCAGCCATGGCGCCATATTTTCCGCCATAAATCCCGCCCGCAAGACTGGCGCCAAATTGACTGTACTTCTTAACGGCGACTTTGGAACAACTCTGCTCTCTACCTACTGTACAGGCATCGTAAACTTCATTGGTTGTGTTTGCACCAGCGAAGCCGATAGCAAGCCATCCTCCCATTTTCAGAAAACGGGCAGCTTTTGAAGCATTGTCTACATATGTTGAATACCCTCGTATCGAGGCAACACCCGCAGTACTCCATTCGTGGACAATTGACCTGCTTGATAAACCTAAAGCGTGCTTGATTTCTTCATAAGGTTTCAGTTTCAGCGTTAGTCTGGACAGCTTATTTAATAAAACGTCCAGCTCAGAAAAAAGTTTTTGCCTTTCAACAAAAAACTGCTGCCCGATCAATGTGCCTTGCGTTCTGTATTGATTTTGATAAGCCAGTTCGATAGCTTTTAATTTCTTTTCTATTTCGCTAAAGTACCTTTCACCTGCATCAGCAACCACCCCGAGAGATTTATCCATAAAATTAGTTAATGCTGCGATGGTACTAAAATGCTTGTTAAAGAAATTAGCTTCATCTGTATTCAGTTCTGCCAATGCTCCATTAACCTTTTGCTTTGCATTTTGTAATTGTTTTAGCTGAACCGCATTTTCAGCACCCGGAGCATTAAGGATCAATATTTGCCCGGGTTTTAACCACCGTGTGTCCCTGTTCACTTGCATAAAATAACGTGCCGCTTCACTGTCTGGTTTATTGAACAGTAGTCTTGCCTGGAAATCTAACGTACCAGCCTGCTGAACAACACAATAACCAGGAGCAACCGTTGATTTTACGCTCATATTGACATCCCTTTGCAAACGAAATTAAGTCTCTGTAAATAATGACCGGGGAAAACTCCCCGGTCACGCGCGCAATTACGCTTCTTTATTTTCTTTGATGTTCCAGCCAGCGCTGCTTTCAGCACCTTTACCACCGGCAGTGGTCTGCTCCCAGTACTGCTGTTTCACTTTCGCAGCCTGGAATGCATAGGTCACGCCAACGGTATCGCCGTTGTCTGCACCCGTGTACTGAACGGAAGTCACGAGAACGTCTTCCAGGGTGATGCGGGTGTATTCAACCTGCTGACCACCCGCTTTGCAGACGGACAGTTCAACTTTGGTCAGGTGTTTACCGCTTGCGCAGTGTTTCAGGATTGCTGTAGTGGATTTGTCGATCAGAGCGTTAACGTGCAGATCGTTAAAGTTCACTTTACCGGCACCGCCGCCACCGCCAACGCTCATATTACCTGGCTGGGACGCGCCCCAGGAGAAGGAGGTAATATCAGTCCAGCCGGTGTGGTTAGAATCTTTAGATTCGCCCGTAACACCCTCGACCTTCAGAAACATATCAATAGCCATAATATCTACTCTTCGTGGATGAACAATATTGCTTTCGAAAAAGCCCTTATATGGCAAACAGGAAAGCATGGGGCTGAATAAAACCGTCCATATTTTACCTCTGCCTCATATCAAACGACCCGTGTCATTTGACAGTCTTACATTCCCCCTGAACGAAAGGAAAGAATGTGAAGTCTTATACTATTGTGGATTATCCTGAATCCAGGTGCGGTCAGGATTTCCGATGATTAATTGAGGAGCAAGTTGATTAAGTTCGTCACTATGATAAAGACGCAGGCAGTTTAAGGTTACGCCTTTTACATCGGGTTTGCTCTCAGAATGAAAGGCATTGGTTGCGCCTTTATATTTATTAATAAGGGCATTAATTTTGTCATTGCCATTTTCAATATCGAAAGGCACCCATTCCAGTAATGCGCTACTGCTACGGGCTGCATCCAGAGAAAAGTGGCTTTTATCATCTGCAACTTGTGCCAGGCAGCGAGAAAAAACAACGTCTTTAACAACTTGCTTATAAGGCATTTTTTTGACAAACGACACCGGATCGTCAGTTGCATACACAGAGGCGGAACTGGTGAGCAACAGTAGACTAGCAATCATTTTTTTCATGGCAACTCCCAAAAATTAGCTTTGGTCGTCGTGTAATTCGTCTCCGGCGCATTGAAATAACAGTGATCCGAACAGGTTAAACCATTCCAGAATGTTGCATGACCTGCGGCGTCACTCCAGCCCTGTACCTCAAACAGAATTACGCCCTTTTTGTTGGCTAATTGCTCAACGGGTAAGGAAGGATAACTCACGATCATGTCAGGTTTACCCCACTGACGCGTCAACCAGGCAATGACATCCTTTACGCGGTAGAAGTACCATTTATTATCAGCACCGGATACCGTGAGATTTGCAATACGCGGAACGGGATGCCCGGTATAGTTAAGAACATAACTCATCCGTACGGCACAACTATTTGACCACCCGCCCTCATCTGGCGCTATTTCGAAATTGTGCTTAACTTTGCCGCCGATAACTTGCTTAACTTTGCCGATAGAATCATTTGCATCGTAAATACGTGTTGCCGCCGCCCAGGCAGCAACAAACGAAGGTCTCGCGGTCATATTTCCTCTCAAATTTCCATACTATAAAGCTAACGCCGGGCATGGCCCCCCGGCGGCAATTATCATTACGCGTCCTTCGTCTTCAGCGACGGCAGTTTAGATACCAGACGCAGGGAAACGGTCAGACCTTCCAGCTGGTAGTGCGGACGCAGGAAGAACTTCGCGGCGTAGTAGCCCGGGTTGTCTTCGATTTCCTGCACCTGCACTTCCGCCGCCGCCAGCGGTTTGCGGGACTTGGTTTCCTGGGAGGAGTTAGCCGGGTCGCCGTCCACGTAGTTCATCACCCAGTCGTTCAGCCAGCGTTCCATCTCTTCGCGCTCGCGGAAGGAGCCGATTTTGTCGCGCACGATGCACTTCAGGTAGTGAGCAAAACGGCAGCAGGCGAACAGGTACGGCAGACGGGAGGCCAGACGCGCGTTCGCGGTGGCGTCCGGGTCATGATACTCGGCCGGTTTTTGCAGGGACTGCGCGCCGATGAAGGCGGCGAAGTCGGAGTTTTTGCGGTGCACCAACGGCATAAAGCCGTTTTTCGCCAGTTCCGCTTCACGACGGTCGCTGATGGCGATCTCGGTCGGGCACTTCATGTCCACGCCGCCGTCATCGCTCGGGAAGGTGTGACACGGCAGGTTTTCCACCGCCCCGCCGGATTCCACGCCGCGAATCGAGGTGCACCAGCCGTACTCTTTAAAGGAGCGGTTGATGTTGGCCGCCATCGCATAGGCAGCGTTTGCCCACGAGTAGCTGTTGTGGTTCGCGCCGTCGGTCTGCTCTTCAAAATCAAAGCTGTCGACCGGGTTGGTGCGAATGCCGTACGGCAGACGCGACAGGAAGCGCGGCATCACCAGGCCCAGATAGCGGGCATCTTCTGATTCACGCAGTGAACGCCAGGCAGCGTATTCGGTGTTCTGGAAGATTTTGGTCAGGTCGCGCGGGTTAGCCAGCTCCTGCCAGGACTCCATCTGCATCACGCCCGGCGCGGTGCCGGTGATGAACGGACAGTGGGCCGCAGAGCCGATGCGCGCCATCTCGCCCAGCAGCTCAACGTCCTGCGGGCTGTGGTCGAAGTAGTAGTCGCCCACGATGCAGCCAAACGGCTCGCCACCGAACTGGCCGTACTCCTGCTCGTAGATTTTTTTGAAGATCGGGCTCTGGTCCCAGCCCACGCCCTTGTAGCGTTTCAGGGTGCGGCCCAGCTCCTGCTTGGAGATGCTCATAAAGCGGATCTTCAGCATCTCGTCGGTTTCGGTGTTGTTCACCAGGTAGCTCAGGCCGCGCCAGGCGCTCTCCAGTTTCTGGAACTCCTCGTGGTGAATGATATGGTTCACCTGCTGCGAAAGCTGCTCGTCAATACCGGCAATCAGGTTCTGAATGGGTGCGGTAGGTATCGTTTGAGAAGGTCACGGTGTTTTCCAGCGCCTGCTGCGCCAGGGTTTTAACCGCGCTTTCTACGGCAGAGCGCGCCTGATCGGTTTTCGGGCGGAACTCTTTATTCAGCAGCGCGCTGAACTCGTCCTGGCTGAACGCCTGGCCCGCCTGCTGATCGTGTTGTTGAGTCTGGTTGCTCATCGATTATTCCTCGCTACCTTTCGCACTTTCGTCATTTTTTGGCAACTGGCTCAGGGATTTGAGCAGCGTCGGATCCTGGAGAATTTTCGCGATCAGCTCTTCCGCACCGTTTTTACCGTCCATGTAGGTCAGCAGGTTGGAGAGCTGGGTACGGGCTTCCAGCAGCTTGTTCAGCGGCTCTACTTTGCGGGCCACCGCGTCCGGCAGGAAGTCGTCCATGCTGTCGAAGGTCAGATCGACGTTGAGCTTACCTTCGCCGGTCAGGGTGTTATCCACCTGGAACGCCACGCGCGGCTTCAGCGCCTTCATGCGTTCGTCGAAGTTGTCGATGTCGATTTCCAGGAACTTACGCTCGTCGACGGCTGGCAGGTTTTCCACCGGCTTGCCAACCAGATCGGCCATAACGCCCATCACAAACGGCAGCTGAATTTTGCGTTCTGCGCCGTAGATCTCTACGTCGTACTCGATCTGCACGCGGGGAGCACGGTTGCGTGCGATGAATTTCTGTCCACTGTTACTCATTGCCATGATGTTCTCCATCAAAGATGCGCGGTGAAGGTGAAACGGCAGACTCCATGCCTGTCGTCATAATGCCAGGACGCGTCATTCGCGGCGTCCAAAGATGTTTTCCAGTTGGTTAACGCCGTCTGGCGCCAGGTCGCGAATAATGTCCATAAAGTTGAGTTCAGACAGCCGCTGCACCCGTTCAATCATCAGCGGCGCGGGGTGACTCGGTTCGTACTGCGCAAAATACTGTTTCGCTTTTTCCAGCATCAGCTGGGCGTCGGCGCGGCTGGTCACCTGCACGCTGCGCCAGTCCGTCACCTGCTGAACGGGCGACGCGGCCACCGGCTGCGGCTCGGCATGCTGTTCAGCCTGCGCGTCACGGGTCGGCAGCAGCTTGCTGATATCGGTCACCTGACAGGCGCTGGAAACCAGCCCGACGGTTTTCAGCAGCTGTTCCATCTCCGGTACGCCACTTTCCCCGAGATAGCCGGTAAGCAGTTCGCGGATGGCCAGCAGGCGTTCGTTGATCACGATTACCGCTTCGGTGCCAGGCTGATCGCCCCGGGCCAGCTCATCGATCAGTCGTGGACGACCGCCCGGATAATCCGGACACTCGGTTTTACTGCCGTCAAGCAGCGCCTGGGCGTCACGGAGCGAAATCTCATCGCCGTTTGAGCGGAGCAGTGAGGCGTTACGCACCGCGACCGTCAGGTCAGATTTATCGCTCAGCCCGGCGAGGGCGTTGATGCGGTAGAACGGATCGGTTTCGCCATACTCTTCCAGCAGCGGGTAAAGTTGCTCCCAGTAACGGGACAGGGCTTCCTGCACCAGCAGTAGCCCGTCGGCGTAACCTGCCAGCCCGCGACGACGTGTCCAGGCATGGGTTAACGCCAGCATGACGCGAAGATCTTTGGTGCGTCCCAGCAGGCTGGTGGCGAGTTTTTCCACCGTATTCCAGTCGGCAGGCTCTGCCGGAATGATGGTGTCGCCAAACTGCTGCTCGGCTTTGCCCTGACTGGCCTGCCCCATGGCCTGGAAATCAGCGTCGTACTCCAGGTTTTCACCGCAGGGGGTATCGGGGCTTATCGGCGCGAGAAATTCATCGATATTCATAAGATCCCTGCTTATTCAAACATAGGCGGGTAAAGACCGTGGCGGCCCGGACGGGCGCCGCCTGCCGGATCGAACAGCAGCGTAAAGAGCTGCCCGGTGAAGTTACCGCTGTGGACGTGGGTGTACAGCGGATAGCCGTCGCAGCGGTTTGTCCACCAGTAGCTGGTCTGGCGCAGCGGATCAAAACACTCCGCCGCCTGCGGCCAGCCCAGCGTGCTCTGACCATCGTCGTCATAACCAATCACGTCGAGAATGTCGGAACGCTTTTGCGGCTCAACCGGCTGGGGCGCCGGGATGGTCATCAGCATTTCATCCAGCTGGGAGGCAGAATAGCTGTTACGCACCGCGTGCAGCCCCAGACGGCCAAGCTGCTGGTACCAGCTTTCAGCCTGCCCGAGCAGGCGGGATGACCACTCGGCGGGGGTGAAGCTCAGTTGCAGGCATACCGGATAGTGGCGGCCTACGCTGTCACGGCCCGGCAACAGGCAGCCCATCTGAATCATCTGGCTACCGAGCATCGGCGGGACGACAAAGTTCCACACCGGGGCTTTTGAAAACGGGCGCTCGCCGCTGCGCTGCTCTTCCTGTTGCCAGGCCAGCAGGCCGACCTGGAACCAGTGCGACCACTGGCGTTGCAGGGTATCCGGAAAGCGACGCTGCAAAAAATCTCCGGCGCTGGGTAATTTGCCATACCAGCTATAACGGTTCATCGCAGGGGTATTCGTCATACGGCTGTCCTTGCGGTTATGGGCATGAGAAACGGGGAAGCTGGAACGGGTTGCGGATGCTGTTCGGGGCAAACTCCAGCGTGACCTGATGTCCGTCGACGTTGAAGGTCGCCTGACGGCTCAGGCTACCCGCGCCAGGGCTGGTGCGCGCCTTGTCGAAAAAGCGGTTGAGCGCCCAGGAACCGTTGGTCACCAGCGTTGCGGTGCTGCCATTGGCCAGACCGAGCTGCATACGCACCTGGTTCGTCCCGCCCGGCCCCGGCCAGGTCATGATCTGCACCGCCTGCGGACCGTGGCTGTAGCGCAGCAGCTGACCGTCCACGTCCAGCGTCAGGTTCAGAATGGTGTTGTCCATCCGCACGGTGCGCACCGTGACCTTAAAGGATGGCGTGGTCGCGCCGTTGGCAAAGAAGGCATCGCGGACAGACTGCGCCTGCTGGAACGGACGCAACAGCCCTTCGCTGCCCGGCAGCGTTTTACCGTCGATGCCCGGCATAAAGCGCCAGTTCGCCTGGGTGGTGTCCACCTTGTTGGTCAGGTTGTCGCGGAAAAAGGTGTCCATCAGACCGGTGCCCGGCGCGAACATGCGGGCGAGATCGTCCGGCGTCACCTCGGTGCTGGCGCTGCGCACCAGCGGATAACGCCCGGCAATCGCCTGACGGCAGAACCCACCCACTTCCACGTTGATGCGCTTACGCACGTTCTCCAGATCGCGACGCTGGGTGTCGCTGCTGGCGCCGACGGCCATATTGCTGAACATGGTTTGCAGCCCGCCCGGCAGACGGCCCGCGCTGGCTTGCAGGCGGCTGATTGCATCCCCGCCCGGCGCAGGCATACCGCTGTTTGCCGCATCCTGAACGGCGGTCAGGTAGCGATAAAGCTCGTCAACCTGCTTAAGAAAATCGTCAAAGACGATGGTCTTGCCACCCTTCTCCAGCGGCTGCGCCAGCTCAATCATCGGCGCATAGTGGTCAGTCACCAGTTGCTCAGGCGCCTGCGTCACAACCGCGCCCTGCGTCGGGGCATTGTCACCGTTGCTGAACAGCGCTTCCAGCGTGCGGGTGGCGCGGTTGCTTTGGTCTTCCGCTTTCTGCGCATCTTCCGGCGCAGGCGCAGTGCGCGACAGGGTCAGCACCTTGCTCAGGTTAAGCACCAGACGGCGCAGCGGCGAGTTGGTGCCTGAAAGCAGGCGCGCGGTGTTAATACGCTGGGAAAGATCGGCGCTGTTGTTGAGCTGAATGTCAGCGAGAAAGCGATCCCAGTTGACGATAAAGTCGCGCATGTAGAGCTGGCGCACGGCGTTGTCGATCTGCTGTTTATCTTCCTGGGCGGTGGTCGCTCCCAGTACCCAGGCATCGTCCTTGTGCAGGGCGGTGGTCACGCTGTCGATCTGGTCGTTGAAGCTCTTCCAGTAGCCGTCCGGCGTATAGAGGCCCGGTACGCCCTCACTCACCGGCTTGCCGCTTTTACGGGAAAACACCAGCTCGCTCTGCGGGCCGCCGAGATCTGAAAGCGAAACCGGCTTCAGGTTTTCATCATGCTCCAGCAGACGTTTCAGGCGGCCATATACGCGTGTTGAGAGCGGCTGCTGGTTGATAAGCGCTCTTTCACGTGCCACCAGATCCTCATCCTGCGCATACGGTGAAGCCTGAATTTTTGGCTCCAGCAGCTGGGTCAGGTGCCATTCCAGCTCCTGAAGCTGCGCCTGCGTCACGTTCTGTGGCAGGTTGCGTTGCAGGTTGAGCATCACCCACGAGTGCAGGAATTTGCCGTCATAGTGCTTCGGCTGGTAGAGCATCTGATAGGCTTTCAGCGCCTCATAGCTGTACTCCACGTCGCTGCCGTTGTCGTTGCGCAGCCAGGTGGTAATGTGCATCGCCACGGCGGGCAGCAGCATCTGATCCAGCGCCTTCTGATACAGAGACTGCGAGGCATCGCTGACGTCATCCCCGCGATAAAGCCCCATGCGGCGGGAAACCGGCGGGTCGTTAACGTCGAAGGCATTGCTTTTCGGCAGATCCACCAGGCTGTTAAGCAGCGGCAGAAGCGCAAACAGATCGCGCTGGGGCTGGTTTTGCAGCGCCTTGCTCTGCTGCTCCAGCATCGGCACTTTTGCGTCCACTTCTTCCAGATAGGCTTTATTTTTGGCGTAGCTGGTCAGCCACAGGCCACCCAGGATCACCAGCAGGGCCAGCAGCGCCGCGTAGCCGGACCACATCACGGCGCGGTTGCGCAGTTCCCACCAGCGGTTTTCCCCGGCGATGCCCGCTTCCTGGAAAATCACGTTTTGCAGCAGGTTTTTAATGAAGAAGCTTTGGCCCTTCGCGCCCGGGATCGGCGCCTCTTTGCTCACCGAATCCCAGCGCGTGCTTTCCCCCCCTTCAGGTAAGGAGAGCGCGCGGTTCAGCTCGCCCATCACGCGGTCAAACGGCATCCCTTCCTGAGTGCCGCTGGCAAAGTAGATGCCACGCGGCGAAAATTCGGTTTCGAAGTTTGAGCGGGCAAAGACCGTGCTCAGGTAGTCAGCCAGCAGCGGACGCAGCGCGGCGAACTCCTGCGGGAAGAGATAGGCTTCCGCACGGGTTTTGGCGTCATGCTCTTTGAGCATGGTTTCCGGAAGGCCAGCATCCAGACGCTGTTGCAGCAGGGAAAATTCCTGCTGGAAGTTGCCCATCAGGTCGTAATCGGCGTGTTTGGTCTGCTCCCACGGCAGCGTAAAGCCCCAGATCTGGTCGCGCTGGGCTTTGTCGTAATCCGCAAACCAGGCGCGGAAGCCTTTAAGCAGGTCCGCTTTGGTCACCATCACATACACCGGGAAGCGAATACCCAGCTGTTCATGCAGCTCGGAGAGACGCTGGCGCAGGTTGACCGCCTGCTGGCGCGAGGCCTCAGCGGACTGCGAAAGCAGGTCGGAAATGCTGATGGTGATAATCACGCCGTTGATGGGCTGGCGACGGCGGTATTTACGCAGCAGGTTGATAAATTCCAGCCACTCCCCGGCGTCCTGAACCTGCTCGCTCTCCTGAGTGGTGTAGCGCCCCGCGGTATCCAGCAGAACCGCCTCGTTGGTGAACCACCAGTCACAGTTGCGCGTGCCGCCAATGCCGCGCAGCGCGGTTTTACCGAAGCGGTCCGCCAGCGGGAATTGCAGCCCGGAGTTGGCCAGCGCGGTGGTTTTACCGGAACCCGGCGCGCCAATAATGACGTACCACGGCAGCTGATAGAGGTACTGCGTGCTGAAGCGCTGCGTCCACTGCGCGCCATGTCCTGCTTTGCTGAAGTGGGCTTTTTTCAGCATCTGGGCGGCTTCATCGAAACGCCCGGCAAGGATCTGCTCCTCGCTGTTCAGCCGTTTCTGCGGATCGGCCGCCTCCGGGCTGGTGGTATTTTCGTTGAGCTTGTCCATCAGCTTACGGTTCAGCCAGGCGTTATACAGCCGCGGCAGAATGTGGCTCTGGGCCCATATCAGGTAGACCACCGCAATGCTGATGACGCGGTTCTGCTCTGATTCAAGGGGCCGGGTATCCACGATGGACAACAGCGGGCCAATCATCCAGATGACCGCCGCGAGCGCCGTTACGCCCAGGAAGCTCCACAGAATGCGATTGGTCAGTATAGAAAGTAGAGTTGTCAGCATCCTTAGTTTCCTTGCGGCAATCCGTTCAGCTCGGCCTGGGTATTGTCAGGCGATACCAGCAGCGTAATCTCTACGCGGCGGTTACGGGCGCGATTTTCAGGCGTGGTGTTAGGCGCTACCGGGTTGATCTCACCCCGCCCTTCGGCTTTGACGCGCTCAGGCTGTGAGAGGCTACCCTGGAGCTGTTTTTGCACCGAACGGGCGCGCTCAAGCGAGAGTTCATAGTTAGAAGCGAAGCGTGCGCTGCGGATCGGCACGTTGTCGCTGTACCCCACCACCAGAATTTTGCCGCTGACGTTATTCATCGCCTGGGCGATGCGGTCGATGACCGGCTCATAGCGATCGCGCACCACCGTTGAGGCCGAGGCAAAGAGTCCGTCCCCTTTCAGGATCACCACGCTGCGATCCACCTCATCCTTAACGGCCACCAGACCGGCATCAATTTCTGGTTTCAGGAAGCCGCGCAGGTTCAGCACCGCCGGCAGCTGACGCGCAGGCTGCTGGATCGTGGTTTCCGGCAGTTGGGACTGGTAAATTTTCGCCAGCACCGGGCTGGTGTTATCACCCAGACGCCAGTTCAGCACGATATAGAACAGGCAGGCGATAAAGCCGACCAGCGCCACGCACGCCCAAAGAGGGATCATCGGCCGCCAGAGCTTGCGCAGAACGGGGCGATCTTCCGGGTGCGGCGAGAGCGGCGGCGGGTAGCTGCCGCGCACGCCACGGATCATCTGCCACAGGCGCTGGTTAATGGTTTCAAGCTGGGTCCGGCCATTGTCCAGCACGCGGTAGCGGCCTTCAAAGCCGAGCAGCAGACAGTAGTTGATCATCTCCAGCAGCAGAATGTGTTCGCGCGGATTCTGCGACAGACGCGCCAGCAGCTGGAAAAACTTCTCACCGCCCCAGGTTTCGTTATGAAACGTCACCAACAGACCATTGCTTGACCAGACGCCGCTGCTTCCCCACGGGGTCAGCGCGGCGGCTTCGTCCAGCGCCGTGCAGAGGCAGTAGCGCGCGCCGACAATCACTTCATACGGTAAGCCCGCCTGCTGGCATCGCACTTCGAAACGGCGAATTTCGTCAATCAGGCGCTGGCGCAGCCCGACCTGATCGTCGTGGGAAACCGAATGACGGATTTGCGGAATCGCATTGAGCAGCGGATTGGCGGCCGCCACCAGCTGATTGTTCCCACTGGCTCCGGTAAACACGGCATCACTGCCGGTATCCTGTCGTTCCTGCATATTAAGCGCTCGCTTTATTATTCTGTCGGGCTACGGATGGCCCAGAACTCCATATCGAGACCCGGGAATTCCCCTGCGAGATGCAGCGCGAATGCCCCGGACTTGTCCATCTCGTGCCACAGTTCGCTGCCCCTCTCGAGCTCGAAATAGCTGTAGCCTGCATGCCACGGGATCTGCGGCGGCGCGACGGGCATTGCCCGAAGCATGATGCCCGGCAGCTGGAGCTGGACCAGATCGCGAATTTTCGACACTGGCGCAACCTTCATCTGGGCAGGGAAATGGGTTTGCAGGTGTTCGCCGGGGACATTGGCTTTTACCGCCAGCACGAAGCCAAATTCGCGGACCATGCTGGTCTCCGGCACGGTGGCGATGTTCAGCCCGTGGGAGCGTTCGTGCAACGGCAGCTGGATGGCATGATCTTCCATGACCAGCGACAGCCCCTGACGCAGCATCAGCATCAGTTTGCTGAAGCAAACGGCGAGATCGTCATGGTCGTATACCGGCAGTATGCTCTCTGCGGTACGCTGCGGCGTCCAGGTGGCGAGCTCCGTGGCAAACGGCAGCCAGCTGCGCCAGAGCGCTTCAGGGTGAAGCAACGGCAGCGTTTTTAAATGTGAGACGTCGCCAAGGTGGCGGTTGATCAGCGAGAGAAGCGTGAACTCAACCATCTCGGACGTATTGAAACGCCCCGGCTGGCGCAGTCGACCGCCGATCTGCTGGCTACGCTGCACCAGCAAGCCGTGCAGGTCATTGATCATACCGTACAGCTGCGGGCTGTTATTGGCGTTCAGCATTGGCGGAATGTAGCTGTTATCCAGCCGCACGTGGTTGTCGTTGCGCTTTTCGGTGACGTACGCCACGCCGATGGCGGTCCATTCTGCCGTCAGATCTTTCTCCAGCATCAGGGTCAGACGCAGGCGGCCAAACTGGACCGTCGCCTCCCCAACCGACATGGCGTTGTCGTCTTCCACCTCTTGTTCAAAGGTAATAAAACGCGCCAGAGAAGACTGCTCCTCGCTGAAAATCACCTCTTCACGGCCACCGCGACGAACCGGCAGCGCAAGCACCACCTTTTCATTGGTGAGATTATCGGGAATTTTTAGCGGAGCCGGACCGTTGCGGTCGCTGCGAACCTGGAAAAAGGTGCCGTCAGGCAGCAAACCGCTACAGTAGCTCAGGGCAATACAGCCCTGGCGAAGCATCGCTTCATCCAGCTCAAGGTCGAGAAAGCCCCAAAGATACGATCGCTGCAAGGCCCCCCACTCACGAACGTGGTTGAGGAGGTAACTTTCTGTCCGCTGAAAATGGTGGGGACGCAGGAACATGCCCTCGGTCCAGACGACCTTTTCTGCTTTCGTCATGATGATCTCTTTCCTGTTATGAAGGGCGTTACTGGCTGATGACCCGGATACCATTTACGTCAAGAAAGACGCTGGCCTGGAGTTCATCTGCGGACCATTTCCAGAACTGGTAAATCGCGTTTTCGCCGGGAACAGGCAAAGGAAGTGAGACGCGCCATTTTTTGCCGTCCAGCGCCTGGTATTCCGCCATCACGCCGATATAGCGCGCTTCCGGTGAGCTTTGTCCGCTCAGGGTTTTCGAAAGCTGGCCCGGCATCAGGAAGAACACATCGCTGTTCAGCAGATTCGCGCCAAGCGTGGCTGACGCGTTGTTCTGTAAGGAGTAGAAGTCACTGGACATGAAATCCGCATCGGATTTCAGCAGCAACACTCTGACCTTAAGCGGTGCAGAATCATTGATTTGAGGATGAGCCTGAAACTGAAGATTGTAGCGGGAGGGGTCGCTGTGTGAAGACGACGTACAACCACCGATCAGCGCGAGAATCAACGCAAAAAAAGGGAACCACATCCGATGAAAATTTTTATTATTCATAAAAATATGCTCGTGAAACCCGTTTAGTTCAGGATCCAGGTACCGTTCGCGCTGTCTTTGCAGGCTTTGCTGTTGCCATCGACATCAACACAGGTGGTTTTCTTACGCGCTTTCGGGCGCAGTGCCTGTTTACGCACGGTGGCTTCGTACTGGTCAGCCTTGATCACGGCACGCATCGGCACGTAACCAATCAGCTGTTCACTCCCTTCATCGGCCAGCGCCATCCAGAAATGTTCAACCTGCCCCAGCACAACGTAAGTTTTGCCGGTCTCAAGCGTACGGATCACTTTTCCGCCGTAGTCAGGACGGCTCATCAGGGATGCCGGGTACATGGCACGGTACGGTTCATTCACCTGAGTGAACTCCGCCGGAGGGGTAACAGCGTGACGGTGCGTCAGCGTGATGCCATTCACCTGGCTGGTCACAATCGTATCATCGGTGATCGCTGGTTTCTGCGGCGCCTTACAGCCCGCCACCGCCATAACAAACAAAAGTGATAACAATACGCGCAGTTTCATATGCTTTTCCGTAGCGATATTTAGAGGATGAAGAGAGGGGATAAAATTTGACTTAGGTGCTATTGTTAAAATAGTCGGAATGTTTTCAGCAGGTAACTATTTTAAGGCATAGCTACCGCACGAACCCGACAGAAATGGGCCCAGCATGCACGGAAAAATCATGAACATTCCCGTAAATAAAGGCTTCCCAGAACCTTCAAAAGGTACTCCGGATCCATCGCGCACATCGCTCTTTTGTGTTTAATACTCGCTTTTAGTGTCGTTTCACTTTTTAGCATGTTTAAACACATCTGTCTGATCCTTGCGAAATTCTCTGCTCGTTCTTCCGCTCGTTTACGGCAAGCATCTTCACCAAATGCAGTATCCAACATCCAATGCATCGACTCGACTAACCAGTGCGAGCGTGAAGCATTTAACAATTCTTTAGCACTGAGCGCTTTCGAACTAATATAATATCGCACCGTTACTTCTGACTCTTGGGCCACTGCTGATTCTTGTCTAATCGATACCACAATTCCCATCGTTTTTAGCCCTGGCCAATCAAACTCAAGATCGCCCAAAACACTTAAATCTTCATTCACTAAAGCCAGTCGTGTTTCCTGCCTGCCTCGCGATTTTTCTTGGGTACTGTAAGAATCACCATCATGTTTTTGCAGCATGCTCATATCAAAATAGTTATCAAAAGCTTGCTCAAGTCGGCCTTGATTTCCTTTCACGGCCAGCAAGTAATCAGCGTTTTTTTCAAGGATCTTTTGCGCGATTTTCTTTTGGCATCCCATCGCATCAATTGTGACTAAACAACCCGATATATCAAGCAGTTGAAGCAACTCAGGGATAGCGGTTATCTCATTGGACTTCTCGTAAACTTTATGTTGTCCAAGGCACACGCCATTCTCTGTCGCAAACGCATTAACCATATGGATAGCACCAAGCCCACGGGAATCATCATAAGAGCCACGCACGGTTTTACCGTCTATGGCGATCACTTCACCGTCCGTCAGTTCACAGCAGGATTTCATCCATTCGATAAAACACTTTTGTAAGCGTGTCGCGCTAATCATTCCCATCACTCTTGCAATGGTAATGGCAGAGGGAACACCATGACTAAAATCACCAAAGCGTTTGAGAAAATCTAACCATCTAGTGCCGTAAAGATGGATAGCTTTCCAGTCATCTTGACCGGAAAGCACCGCGCAAATTGTTAACAAAATGATATCAGTTAACTTGTGCTCGACTTTACCTTGTTGGCGATAATCTGGGATGGCATCGAAATGCATAAATGGGTGCTGGTTACTCATCGTTGGACCTCCAATTTGTCTATGGAGGTATTAGAAAACACTGAAAATGATCGTCAAATCGATCATCAATTTATTGTTTGTTGTGTGATGTTCTTATCCATTAGAGCAAGAAAACGGTGAACTCACTATGCCACAAACCCTTTAAACACGGGCATGTTCATGATTTTTCCCTGGCCCAGCATGCTCCTGACATATTTTGACAAACGGTAGACAAGTTTACATGAGCTTGTCATCAATTCAATATTTCCCACCTGCTTAATGGCGTTTAATGATACGCCCAATGCATTATAGGATTAATCTCATAAAAAATGCGCACTTAGGTAAAATCGTCTTTTTCTTAGACAGATTTCGAGCATAACTCTATGAAAATTAATGGCTAAACAGGAAAAAGAGAACCACTATCATTAACGTAACCCCTTATTATCTCCACTACCATAATTAGTAGAATTTCATTTTTTCTGTGCGCTGCGGGATATATCTGGGATATTTTCATTGTTGCATTCAGAAGATAACTTTTATTGTGCACGAGCGTCCCGCATAAACAAATGGCGGCTAAGAAAATGGCAGAAATTTAATTTCGCGATCCGAAATAACCTGAGCAAAATTCCCCTTTGGGGTTATTTTTTGCACCTAAACAATTAAGCCCGGCTACATCTTTTTGCTCTCTCATCGTTCAGCGCGCTCCCTTGCAGCCCATAAACTGGGGGGGTTCAGCGGCGCTGACAGTGAACCTCACGCAAGAAGTTTTACCGTTACTACATATTTATTTTACTTCTTCCCAACATCTGCCGTTCTACTCTTTCACCCGGCACGCCTCATTTGTCTCTTCTACAATGTTCGCCTGCCGCTTGACTTATTTTGTGATAAAGGTACTTTTCAGGACATGAAGAAGATCCTGATTATCGTTCCCGATGGTGGCATGTTGTTTGAGGCCGCCGGTATCGCCGACATTCTGATGCAGGCCAACCGGCTGCACCCGGACGGCCTTGCGCAGCCCCGCTACCGCACCATTATCGCCACCACCCAGCCTCATCTGGTGATCCACGGCCAGTCCGGCTTGAACCTGCTGGCGGACTATCGCCTGCCGGAGCTTGATCCGCGCGAGCCGCTGGACACGATCATCATTACCGGCCGCGGCATGAATGAGCTGGAGAGCACCGCCGTGGTGGACTGGCTGCACCTGGCCGCGCCGCATGCGCGACGCGTCGCCTCTGTCTGCGGCGGGGCCCTGCTGCTGGCACAGGCCGGACTGCTCGATGGGCGCCGGGCAACGACCCACTGGCGGCTTCTGGAAACCCTGAAAACCCGCTATCCTGCGGTCAACGTTGAGGGCGGCCCGCTCTATGTTCAGGATGGCCCCGTCTGGACGTCCGGCGGCGTCAGCTCCGGGTTTGACCTGACGCTGGCGCTGGTGGAGGATGATTACGGCTTCACCCTCGCCCGCAATGTGGCGCAGGATATGGTGATGTACCTGCGTCGGCCTGGCGGCCAGCTACAGTTCAGCCGCTATAATCTGGAGCAGTCCGGCGCGACCGGACCAGTCAGCGAACTGCAAAGCTGGATCCTGCAAAACCTCACCGCAGATTTGTGCGTCGAAAGGCTGGCCGAACGGGTCGCCATGAGCCCGCGCAATTTCACCCGCGTGTTCACGCGTGATGTGGGCGTGCCTCCGGCCCGTTATGTCACCGAAGCGCGTCTGGCCGCCGCCCGACAGCTTCTGGAGCAGACCCAGGATCCGCTTGAGGTCATTGCCGAAAAAAGCGGGTTTGGTACCAGCATCAACCTGCGCCGCGTTTTTGAAAAGCAGCTTCATCTCACGCCGGGCGAATACCGCCAGCGCTTCCACTGCCGCAGAATGGCGTAATATGATCCTTTTTTGTCATTTACGCCATCTGACCTGACGCCTACAGTAACTCCAGACAACACAGATAAGGAGTGCATCATGGTTAAGGTCGGTATTAACGGTTTCGGCCGTATCGGACGTAATGTCCTGCGCGCAGCGCTGGGCAACCCGGATCTCCAGATTGTGGCCATTAACGATCTGACGGACAGTAAAACCCTCGCCCATCTGCTGAAATATGACTCTCTGCTCGGCACGCTGCCGGTGCCTGTGGAAGCGGCGGACGGCGCGCTACAGGTTGACGGGCAACGCATCACCGTATTCAGTGAACGCGACCCGGCAAACATTGCGTGGAAAGACGCAGGCGTTGAGGTGGTAATTGAAGCAACCGGCTTCTTCACCGAACGTGAAAAAGCGGCGGTGCATATCACGAGCGGCGGCGCAAAACGCGTCATTATTTCCGCCCCGGCTAAAAATGATGATCTGACGGTGGTAATGGGTGTGAACCACACGCTGTACGATCCGGCCCAGCATTTTGTGGTCAGCAACGGGAGTTGCACCACTAATGGTCTGGCGCCAGCGGCGCAGGTGCTGCACCAGCAGTTTGGCATTGAGCACGGGCTGATGAACACCACGCATGCCTACACCAACAGCCAGGCGCTGCATGACCAGCCGGAAAAAGATCTGCGCGGCGCGCGCGCGGCAGCATTATCCATTGTGCCTTACTCCAGCGGCGCGGCAAAAGCGCTCGGGAAAGTGATCCCCGAGCTTGACGGTAAACTCACCGGGTATTCTCTGCGCGTGCCGGTTCCGGTGGTGTCGATTGTCGATCTGACGGTGACGCTGAGCCGCAACGTGACCGCCGAAGAGGTGAATGACGCGTTCCGTCAGGCTGCCGCCAGCGGGCCGCTGAAAGGCATCCTGGGCTACAGCGATGAACCGCTGGTCTCCCGTGATTATCAGGGCGACCCGCGCTCATCCATCATCGACGGGCTTTCAACGCTGGTGATTGGCGGGAATATGGTGAAGATCCTGTCGTGGTATGACAACGAGTGGGGCTTCTCGAACCGTCTGGTGGATCTGGCGGTGCTGATGGATAAGAAAGGGTTGTAGCCGATCGTATTGCCGGGTGACGCTTGCGCATACCCGGCCTGCAAAATGGCCCCTCTGCCTGCTAACAGAGGGGCATCATGACACTCTTCAGAAATAATATTTAAACCGCACACGACCGCCATAACGATCGTCGTTCTTATCGCTTCCCTTTTTCGGCGACGCGTTCACCCACGAAGCGTAGGCGCCCAGGTAAATGTTAAAGTTCTTCATCTTCATTACGTTGGGAATAAGGTACGACGCATGGACAGTGTGAATATCATACTCACCCGGTTCGGTGATCCAGCAATCATTCTCACACTCTGCGTCAAAGGTTGAAGTGTTAAATTCGTCGATTTCGTTATGCGCATAAATATAGCCCAGCTCAGCGTTACGCCACAGGGCATTGACGCCGGAGGTGAAGTCCGTTTCGTCTGCGGCGTCAAGATACGCTGTGTTGAGATTCACGACTATGCCATCCTCAGGATCGGCTTTCAGACCATCCCAGGTCATGGTGAATCCGTAACCGGTGCGGTCAGACTGATCGACCCAACGACCCGCGTCATCCCGATAGCCATCAGCATTGTTGACCAGATTGGTTTCCATGGCGACGGCCGTTGAGAACGGGCCGTCCTGCCACGAAATAACTGGCCGGACATAGGCGACGTTCTTATCATTTTCCAGTTCCGCGCCATGGTAGCGCTGGTCGACGTACAGATCGCTGCCGTCTTTGAACAGCGTATTCAGCTCGAAATACCAGTTATCCAGCGTTTTACTCATCAGGAAGTTACCGCCGCTGTCGGTACGGCCACGCCCCTCTTTCAGCATATAAATGTAACCATAGCCGTCGCTATAAAGATCGTCCGCTGTATTGCCCGAGTATTCAACAAAGGTATCCTGGTTGAGCGGGAACATATCGTAGGCTTCAAAACGTCCAACTTTAATTTCCCAGTCGTTTTCTGCGCCAAAGAAAAATACCGCATCATCAAGGTACATTTGCCCTGCCAAATCGCCCAGTGGTTGTACAGAAAATCCGGAAAAATGGCCGTTATCCATTTTTCGATAACCATCAAACCCCAGCAAAATACGACCATTAATATCCCACCGTTCTTTATCTCCCGGTGCCCAGTCGCTATTAGCACTTTGCTTAACAGAAGTCAGACTGCCGGTTTTGCTGGCAGCATCCATATTAAATTCCACATCGCCATAAAATTTTATATCTCCAAAGCCCGAAAGCGTCAGCTTCGGTGGTGCGTCTTTATTGACGGACTCTTCTGACTGGACGACCACGGGAGCAGCCTGCTGACTGGCCGCCTGCTGTTGTTTCAACGCCTCGATTTGCGCCTCCAGTTGCGCCAGTTTTTCATCTACGCTCGTCGCGCTTTGTGCCGCAAAAAGAGAGCCAGAACAGAGTGCCCCCACGAGGACAACCATTTTTTTAAATTGCATAGAATCCATCCTGAAATAAAAGTGAATACCCAAAGTGATGGGCCACTCTATTTCGTCTAAATGCTTTTCGGCAGGCTATTATGTTTTTTGTTATGTCGGTTATGTTTTTTACTTTGTGTGACCTTCACGGAAAGTTATTCGCGGAATGTAATAAAGAAACACAATCCCGCTCACAGAATTAAAAAAGGTTGCAACCCATAAGCCTGGTCAATATTCATGGCGTGCCCTGACAGGATATTTAATTAAAATCATTCCCCAAAAAACATTCCCCGAGTAAATAGTTTTCGGCGCGCTTCTCACGTCCGGGCGCGGCGGTAAATTGTCTGGTAATGCGCAAAATGGGATATCTAACACGCGAAGCGGGCAATATTCGTCTAAGGTTTTCAGGTGATTGACGACAGCGGTGACGCTGCCCAGCGACGAATGGAGATGAACCGATGATAAAAACTCGAATGCTACGCCCTGGCTTGTTACACCTTACGTTGGCAGGCGCCCTACTCGGTGTTACCGCATTTGGTTATGCTGAAGACCAGCCAACGAGCCAGCAAAGCTCACCTGATATTCTCCTTGGCCCCCTCTTTAATGAAGTACAGAGTGCCAAACTGTTCCCGGATCAGAAAACCTTCGCGGATGCCGTTCCCAAAAGCGACCCGCTAACCATCCTGGCGGATTACCGGATGCAGCATACCCAGTCCGGTTTTGACCTGCGCCACTTCGTGGAGATGAACTTTATCCTGCCGAAGGAAGGTGAGAAATACGTTCCCCCTGAGGGCCAGAGCCTGCGCGAACACATAGACGATCTGTGGCCTGTACTGACCCGCACCACTGACAAAGCGAACAAATGGGACTCCCTCCTGCCCCTGCCAAAGCCCTATGTCGTGCCGGGAGGACGCTTCCGCGAAGTCTATTACTGGGACAGCTATTTCACCATGCTGGGCCTGGCCGAGAGCGGCCACTGGGATAAGATCGGCGACATGGTGGACAACTTCGCTTACGAGCTTGATACCTGGGGCCATATCCCTAACGGTAACCGCAGCTACTACCTGAGCCGCTCTCAGCCGCCGTTCTTCTCGCTGATGGTGGAATTGCTGGCCACGCATGACAGCGACGCGTTGAAGAAATACCGTCCGCAGATGGAGAAAGAGTACGCTTACTGGATGGAGGGGGCTGATGGGCTCCAGGCTGGTCAGGCGAACAAACGCGTGGTGAAACTGGATGACGGCTCGATCCTCAACCGCTACTGGGACGATCGGGACACGCCGCGCCCTGAGTCGTGGCTGGATGACGTGACCACCGCCAAAAATAACCCTAACCGTCCGGCCACCGAGATTTACCGCGATCTGCGCTCTGCCGCGGCCTCGGGCTGGGATTTCAGCTCCCGCTGGATGGACGATCCACAGAAGCTGGGTACCATCCGCACCACCAGCATCGTGCCGGTGGATCTGAATGCGCTGATGTTTAAGATGGAAAAACTGCTGGCCCGCGCCAGTCAGGAAGACGGCGATAACGCCAGTGCAAGTAAATATGACGCGCTGGCCTCCGCACGTCAGAAAGCCATGGAAAGCCACCTGTGGAACGATAAAGAGGGCTGGTATGCGGATTACGATCTGAAAACCGGGAAGGTGCGTAATCAGCTGACGGCCGCAGCCCTCTTCCCGCTGTATGTGAAGGCCGCATCACAGGATCGCGCCGATAAAGTGGCCGCAGCCGCGTCGTCACGCCTGCTGAAACCGGGCGGTATTTCTACCACCACCATCAACAGCGGGCAGCAGTGGGATGCGCCGAACGGCTGGGCGCCGTTGCAGTGGGTAGCGGTGGAAGGGTTGCAGAACTATGGTCAGCAGAAAGTGGCGATGGACGTAACCTGGCGTTTCCTGAAAAACGTTCAGCATACCTACGATCGCGAGAAGAAACTGGTTGAGAAGTACGATGTCTCTTCGACCGGTACCGGCGGTGGCGGCGGTGAGTATCCGTTGCAGGACGGTTTCGGCTGGAGTAACGGCGTGACGCTCAGGATGCTGGACATGGTCTGTCCGAAAGAGAAGCCGTGCGACAGCGTACCGGAGAATCAGCCTGCGGCAAACGATGATGTTGCACCTGCGAAACAGGCGGCGCAGTAGCGCCCCTCACCCTGACCCTCTCCCCGGTGGGGCGAGGGGATGGTTCCGTGCAATAGATTGGCCCGGTAGCGAAGCGCCACCGGGCTTTTTTCAGAAGCTGTAACTCGCCCCGACCTGGAACGTGCGGTCGCGGCCTATCCAGCAGTTGGTCGCGTCATAGCAGGTGAGCGTCTCTTTGTTGGTGACGTTCTGCGCGCTCGCTTTCAACGTCAGCCCCTCCAGCGATGGCGCCAGCTCGCCCATGCGGTAAGACGCCGCCAGATCGTATTGCGTCGTACCGCCCAGCTTGCCTGCGTCGTTGGCTGGCGAGATCTCCATCGGCCCGGTGTAGCGTGCCCCTGCCCCCAGCGTTAACCCTCTCAGCGGCGTGCTGTCAAAGGTGTAATCTCCCCACAGATTAAAGGCGTTCTCAGGGGCCTGCGTCGGTCGTTTGCCCTGGTACTTGTCATCTTCGGTATTGATGGCGTGGGTGTAGGCATAGTTGGCAATCAGCGTCAGGTTATCCGATGGACGACTCATAGCGGAAAGCTCCGCACCTTTCGATTCCACTTCCCCGGTCTGGCGATAGTTGAGGAAGCCCGGATCGCTGGTCACCACATTTTTCTGACGAATGTTAAACACCGAGGCGGTGAAGGTGGTTGCGTATTCCGCCAGCAGGTATTTCACCCCACCCTCCACCTGCTTGCTGGTGGTGGGCTTAACGTCTTTCGCGGTCAGCGTGCCCTGCGGCGATACCGGGGCGAACCCTTCCGAATAGCTGATAAACGGCGAGAGACCATTGTCGAAGGCATAAAGCGCGCCCAGTCGCTTGGTGAGGCGATCCTGCGATACCCAGGCTTTGTCACCGTTTTGCAGATAGTTGGTGGTGACAGAACGGTAGTCGTCATAGCGCAGGCTGGCCAGCACGTTCAGCCCGCCAAACGCAATCTGATCCTGGAGGTAATAGCCATTCTGCTGATAGCTGAGACGGTTTTTCTGCGCGGTTTCAAGCCCCAGCGCATCGTTATCGATCTGCGAGTGATCCGGATTACGCATATCGATACCCGGTGTGGACGAGGCGTAACGATAATGGAAGTGAGAGTTCAGCTTCTGGTAGTCAAAGCCCGCCAGCAGATGATGTTTCCAGTCCCCCAGCGCGACGGTTCGGGTGACCTGGTTATCAATGTTGAAGCTCTGTAAATCTTCATCCGTGGTATAGGCGAAGCGGTTAAGCTGGTAGACCTCGCTGCCCGTCCCGGTTGAATAGGCGCTGCGCTGGTGGGTGTCCACGTCAAAGTAGCGCGCTTTCTGATTAAAGCCCCAGCCACTGTCAAACTCGTGCTCAAAGCTGTAGCCCAGCATCCACTGGCGCTGCTTAAAGCCGCTCCACTCATCCCCGGCATAGTCACGACGATCGGCGTATTTAGACCGCAGATAGCTAAGCGGCATCGGATCAGACGGCGTCAGGCTCGGCGTATTTTGCGCCAGCGCGTCAATGGTCAGGCGCGTTTTGTCATCCGGCTGCCAGGTCACGGAGGGGGCCACCAGATAGTTTTCATAGCGCGTGGTGTGCGCCTGTTCGTCACTCTCTGTCGCTTTACCCAGCAGGCGATAGTTCCAGTCGCTGGTCGCAATCTGCCCCGTGGAGTCCAGGTACCCCTCTTTCAGATTGCGGTTTCCGGTGTTAAAGCCCAGTTCTGTTTTCGCCTCTTTCTGCGGCTTTTTACTCTGAATATTGACTAGCCCGCCCGGGGAGCCGCCGCCATACAGCACGGATGACGGCCCCTTCAGGATATCGACGCTCTCAATCAGCAGCGGATCGATTCGCGCTTTAGTGTTCCCGGTGACGTTATAGGGAAGTTGCAGGCCGTTGTAGAACTCCTGCTCGACGTTGAACCCGCGGATTTTGTACTCGCTCATGTAAGAGGTGCTCCCGCGCACCTCCGTGGAAACGCCCGGCGCATAGCGCAGGATCTCGTTTACCGAACTGGCGTGCCGCTGCTCAATCTCTTTAGCGGCAATGGTGTTGATCACCTGCGGCGTTTTACTTTCCGCGACGGCTGATTTCGTGGCGCTGTTGGTCCAGGCAGGGAGCGCGCTGCCCTGCTCTGTACCGGTCACCACGATGGTGGGTTCTTCTGCAAAAGCCTGTGTTTGCAATGCCAGCGTGACGGCGCCTGCCAACGCGCATAACGCAAAACGTGAGGTGCTCATAGTGTCGTCTTGTTATTAGATGGTATTGGGAACGCCAATTATTATCATTTCCATTGGCAAATCAATATCGGCGGAGAAAAACAGATCGTTTGTATTAAGTTTCATGCCAGCGTGCCGATAACCCAGAGACAGTCTGTCATCTATCGAGGAGCCATCTGGCGTGAGTAGCTACAGTGAGCAGTTCCTGAAACAAAATCCGCTGGCTGTATTAGGGGTGTTACGCGACCTGAAAAAGGGCGAGGTGCCGCTGCGCATCAACTGGTCAACCAGCCAGTTTATCAGCAAGATCCTGGACGTGACGGCAGAACACCTGATCGTGGATCTGGGTAGCCAGAGCGAAGAAAACCGTGCCGCGCTCCAGGCAGAAAACCTCTCGGTGATGGCCGAAACGCAGGGGGCTAAAGTCGAGTTTATACTGCCCCGCCTGACCACGATCGCGTACCAGGGTTTGCCTGCGTTTATCGCTCCCCTGCCCGCTAACCTCTGGTTCGTGCAACGCCGCGAGTTTTTTCGCATCAGCGCCCCGCTTCACCCGGCCTATTTCTGTAAGGCAAAAATGCCGGACAAAAAAGAGATCCGCTTTCGTCTCTTCGACCTGTCACTGGGCGGGATGGGCGCGTTAATGGATACGCCGAAGCCGGAAGGACTGGTGGAAGGCATGCGTTTTAGTCAGATTGAGCTGGATATGGGCGGATGGGGACGCTTCTGGTTTGACGCCCAGCTGATTGCCATCAGCGAGCGTAAGGTGGTGGACAGCAAAAACGAAACCATTACCATGCCGCGACTGAGCTTTCGCTTTCTGAATGTCGGGCCAGGCGCCGAACGCGAACTACAGCGCATCATCTTCTCACTGGAGCGTGAAGCGCGGGAACGCGCGAACAAAGTGCGCTGAAAGGCGTCGGGCAGCATGCAGCCGCCCGACAAAGGCGTTACATGGCGTCCATCGCTTTCTGTACTTTCCAGATATAACGTGGAGCCTGTACTGACGGATGATTCTTCACAACGTGCTCGAAGAATTCATCTTTATCCATATCGTTAATCTCTTCTATCGCCTCTTTGCGATCGGATGAGAAGGTTCGGAGCAGCGCGCCGGCTCCGTTAACGTACGACACCACCAGCGCATATTGCATCACTTCCGGATCGTCAATCCCCTTCAGAATGCCATGCTCGAGAATGCTCAGGTAAGCGGTTCCCATAGAGATATTACGTTCCGGGTTTTTCAGCTCGCTGGTGGATGGCTGTCCCTTCCAGCCCATGTAGCGATAGACCTCTCTTCCCGCCGTCGAGGCTTTTAACTGCATCAGCCCCACCGCATTCGATTTACTCACCAGCGTCGGGTTGCCGCCGGACTCTACGGCAATGATCGCCGTGATCAGACGCGGGCTCACGCCCCAGGCCTTCCCGGCTTGTTCGCTGATCGGCATCCACTGCATGGCCCGCTTTACCGGCACTTCAGGGTTCCAGGGGGGATTTTGATAATCATGTTTTGAACTACAGCCAGCGAGCAGCACAATCAAAAAAGCAAACCATCTCAATTTCACGTCATCTATCCTTATAGCCGGTCATCGCGGTACGTCGCCCCTTGAAGCAGGCGGCGTATAAGCGGCATGATATAGACAATTAGATTCTCATTCAGCAAGGAATTGCCATGCCTCAGTTTCATCTCATCGCACCGTCAGGCTACTGCATCAACCAGGAGGCGGCACAGCGGGGCGTTCAGCGCCTGCTGGAAATGGGCCATCAGGTAGAAAATCAGACTATTATCCCCCGCCGTATGCAGCGTTTTGCCGGTACGGAGGCGCAGAGACTGAGCGATATCAACAGCCTGGCGACGCTGGAAGGTGAAAACACTATTGTGCTGGCCGTGCGCGGCGGCTATGGCGCAAGCCGGCTGCTGGAGAGCATCGACTGGGCCGGGCTGGCCGCGCGCCAGCAGCAGGATCCGCTGTTAATCTGCGGACACAGCGATTTCACGGCGATCCAGCTCGGCCTGCTTGCGTTGCATAACGTCATTACCTTTAGCGGCCCGATGCTGGCCGGCAACTTTGGTGCGCCGGAGCTGGATGCATTTACGCAGGACCATTTCTGGCGCGCCCTGCAAAACCCGACGTTCACCGTCGAGTGGCAAGGCAATGGACCGCACTGGGAATGTGAAGGACAGCTGTGGGGCGGCAACCTCGCGATGCTGGTGTCGCTGATTGGAACGCCGTGGCTGCCGCAGATCACGGACGGCATACTGGTGCTGGAAGATATCAACGAACACCCGTTCCGCGTCGAACGTATGCTGTTGCAGCTGTATCACGCCGGGATTCTGGATCGGCAGTCGGCCATTGTGCTGGGCAGTTTTAGTGGTTCAGCCCCCAACGATTACGATGCGGGCTATTCCCTGGAGACGATGATTGATTTCATTCGTTCCCGGCTGGATATCCCGGTGATCGCCGGTCTGGATTTCGGCCATGAGCAGCAAACCGTTACCCTGCCGCTGGGTGCCCAGGCGCACCTTGTACACGATAATTCAGGCAGCCGGTTAACAATCAGCGGTCATCCGGTCTTAAAGGCATAAAAAAGCCGTTATTCCCCCTCAATAAAACGCAGTTAACGTTGTTATTATGTTAGGGTTTTAATAACAGCGTTCACATTGAGGTGGGAGTAAGACGACATTGGGTGCCACAGCGATAATCAGTCTTTTCATTCTGGGTTCCATCCTGGTAACCTTTAGCATTTTATTAAGTTCATTTTCATCGCGTCTTGGCATACCTATTCTTGTCATTTTCCTGGCTATCGGCATGCTTGCCGGGATCGACGGTATCGGCGGTATCCCCTTCGATAATTACCCTTTCGCCTATATGGTGAGTAACCTCGCGCTGGCGGTGATTCTGCTGGACGGCGGAATGCGCACCCAGGCAAGTTCGTTTCGCGTTGCCTTAGGCCCGGCGCTGTCTCTGGCGACCGTCGGCGTGCTGATCACCTCCGGCCTGACCGGCATGATGGCGGCCTGGCTGTTTAACCTCGATATAATGGAAGGCCTGCTGATTGGCGCGATCGTCGGCTCTACCGATGCGGCGGCGGTTTTCTCACTGCTCGGCGGCAAGGGGCTGAACGAACGCGTTGGCTCCACGCTTGAGATTGAATCCGGCAGTAACGATCCGATGGCGGTGTTCCTGACCATTACCCTGATTGAGATGATCCAGCAGCACGAAACCGGCCTGAGCTGGATGTTCGCCTGGCACATCCTCCAGCAGTTTGGCCTCGGGATTATCATTGGTCTCGGCGGCGGTTACCTGTTACAGCATACGATTAACCGTATTACGCTGCCTTCCGGCCTTTACCCGCTGCTGGCCCTGAGCGGTGGGATCCTGATCTTTGCCGTCACCACCGCGCTGGACGGCAGCGGTATTCTGGCGGTTTACCTTTGCGGTTTCCTGTTGGGCAACCGACCGATTCGCAACCGTCACGCCATCTTGCAGAACTTCGACGGTCTGGCCTGGCTGGCGCAGATCGCCATGTTCCTGGTGCTGGGCCTGCTGGTGACGCCGTCGGACCTGCTGCCTATCGCCGTACCGGCGCTGCTTTTGTCGGCCTGGATGATCTTCTTCGCCCGTCCGCTGTCGGTGTTTGCCGGGCTGCTGCCGTTCCGCGGGTTTAACCTGCGTGAGCGGATATTTATCAGTTGGGTGGGGCTGCGCGGCGCGGTGCCGATTATTCTGGCAGTGTTCCCTATGATGGCCGGGCTGGACAACGCCCGTCTGTTCTTCAACGTCGCCTTCTTCGTAGTGCTGGTGTCGCTGCTGTTCCAGGGAACGTCTCTGGGCTGGGCGGCGAAAAAAGCCAAAGTGGTGGTACCGCCCATTGGCTGGCCGGTCTCCCGCGTGGGGCTGGATATTCACCCTGAGAATCCCTGGGAACAGTTTGTCTACCAGCTAAGCGCCGATAAGTGGTGCGTGGGCGCGTCCCTGCGCGATCTGCATATGCCCGCTGAAACGCGCATTGCCGCCCTGTTCCGGGATAACGCCCTGCTTCACCCGACCGGCAGCACGCGGCTGCGTGAGAACGATATCCTCTGCGTGATTGGCCGCGAGCGCGACCTACCTGCCCTAGGCAAGCTCTTCAGCCAGTCGCCCCCGGTGGCGCTGGATCAGCGTTTCTTCGGCGATTTTATCCTCGAAGCCAGCGCCCGCTTTGCGGATGTGGCGCTGATTTATGGCCTGGAAGGTGGACTGGAGAATCGCGATAACCAGCAAACCCTGGGTGAGATTATTCAGCAATTATTAGGGGCTGCGCCGGTCGTCGGTGACCAGGTGGAGTTTGCCGGGATGATCTGGACGGTAGCGGAGAAAGAAGATAACGCGGTGCGCAAAGTCGGCGTAAGGCCGATGGAGGAGGAGGCGGAGTAGCTGCTTTTTTGCCGGGTGGCGCTAACGCTTACCCGGCACACACAAGTTACACCGTCACAACAGGCACTCTTGACGCCAGCGCGCACATCAGCTCATACCCGACGGTGCCCGCCGCAGCGGCCACATCATCAATTTTAACCTCGTTGCCCCACAGCTCAACCGGTGAGCCGATCCCCGCCTGGGGACACGGCGTCAAATCGATGGCCAGCATGTCCATGGAGACGGTACCTACCGTGCCGGTGCGCACGCCATCGACCCACACCGGCGTGCCGCTCGGGGCGATGCGCGGATAACCATCTGCATAGCCCCCCGCCACGATACCGATGCGCTGTTCACCTGCTGCCCGATAGCGGCTGCCATAGCCCACCGTATCGCCCGCTTTCAGGGTTTGCACGCCGATAATCTCGCTTCGTAACGTCATCACCGGCTTCAGGCCGCTGTTGGCAATATCCTGCCACTGACCTGAGGGTGACGCGCCGTACAGTACGATCCCCGGACGTACCCAGTTGTAGTGCGCCTCGGGATGCCAGAGCGTTGCCGCTGAGTTCGACAGCGAGCGCGGACAGTCCAGACCTTCTGCCGCCTGCTCAATGCGGACCATGGCATCGGCAATGCCGTCCGGCTTTTCCGCATCGGCGAAGTGCGCCATCAGCGTCATCTCACCGACGTTTTTCAGCGCACGAAGCTGCTGCCAGACCGTATGCACCCGTTCAGGCTTGAAGCCCAGACGGTTCATCCCGCTGTTCACTTTGAGATAGATATCCAGCGGGGCATGCAGCTTCGCGTCCTGGATGGCCTTGATCTGCCAGTTACTGTGAACGCTGGTCGTCAGGCGGTACTTATCCAGCAGAGGCAGATCCTGCGCATGAAAGAATCCTTCCAGCAGCAGGATCGGTCCTTTCCAGCCGCGCTCGCGCAGCAGGATGGCCTCTTCCAGATTCAGCAAGGCAAAACCATCGGTGCCGCCGAGCGCACTCCAGATACGGTCGATACCATGACCGTAGGCGTTGGCTTTCACCACCGACCAGACACGAGAACCCGGCGCAGCACGGCGAACAATTTGCAGGTTATCCTTCAGCGCCTGCAAATCCAGCTGGGCCAGAATGGGACGGGACATGACGACTCCTTAATTATGCGCGCCGTGCAGGTGTTGTGGACGCGATGGGGTAAACCCTGATTGATAGCGTGCGGCGCTCAAATCGTCAAACGGAATTGCCGGCGTCCGTCCGGAGATCAGGTCGCTCAGCAGCTGGCCCGAACCGCAGGCCATGGTCCAGCCAAGCGTGCCGTGGCCGGTGTTAGTCCACAGATTTTTGTATGGTGTACGGCCCACAATCGGCGTGCCGTCCGGGGTCATTGGGCGCAGGCCGGTCCAGAACGTCGCCTGCTCAATGAAGCCGCCGCGCGGGAAGAGATCGCCCACGACCATCTCCAGCGTTTCACGACGCGGTTTGAGCAGCTCGGTATTGAAGCCCACGATTTCCGCCATGCCGCCGACGCGGATCCGGTTATCGAAGCGGGTGATGGCGATTTTGTAGGTTTCATCAAGAATGGTCGAGACCGGCGCGCCGCTGTCCTCTTTCACAGGAATGGTCAGGGAGTAGCCTTTCAGCGGATAGACCGGGATATCCAGGATCCCTTTCAGCATCGCGGTTGAGTAGGAGCCAAACGCCATCACGTAGGCATCGGCTTTAATTACCTCTTCCCCACACTTCACGCCGTAAATCTTCTCACCTTCCGACAGCAGTTTGTCGACAGAAGTATTGAAGCGGAATTTCACCCCGGCCTGCTCACACATGCGCGCCAGACGCTGGGTGAATAGCTGGCAGTCGCCGGTTTCATCGTTCGGTAAACGCAGACCGCCCGTCAGCTTGTGCGCGACCTCGGCAAGCGCTGGCTCCACCTGCGCCAGCTGGCTGGCTTCCAGCAGCTGATACGGTACGCCCGCATCTTCAAGCACGGCGATATCGCGGGTCGCGTTTTCGTACTGTTGCGGGGTACGGAACAGCTGAAGCGTGCCGCCCTGACGCCCTTCATATTCAATGCCCGTTGAGGCACGCAGCGCCTTCAGGCAGTCGCGGCTGTATTCCGCCAGCCGCACCATACGCCCCTTGTTTTCCATATAGTGGCGGGTGTCGCAGTTGCGCAGCATCTGCCACATCCACTTAAGCTGGAACTGCGTGCCGTCAAGGCTGATCGCCAGGGGCGCATGTCGCTGAAACATCCATTTGATCGCCTTCAGCGGAACGCCCGGGGCCGCCCACGGCGCAGCGTAGCCCGGAGAGATTTGCCCCGCATTCGCCGCACTGGTTTCCAGCGCCGGACCGGATTCGCGATCGATAACGGTAACCTCATGTCCCGCCTGACTTAAATACCAGGCGCTGGTTACGCCAACGACACCACTTCCCAGTATGACAACACTCATAGCCACTCCATTATGAGCAAAAGAACAATCATCTAATTACAGATTGATAACCTAGTTGAAAATATTATTCAACATATGACTTTTTTATGGTGACTCAACTCACATATCCCGCTGTATCAGGGGATGGCGCTTATTTGGGTTCTCCTGCTGCGCGTTATTTTTAACCAGTAGAAAATTCTGTGAGCACCGCTTTATTTGCCGTATCGAAAACGCGAAATCGCAAAGAAAAAATTTCTGCGCCCCGCGTATTTGAATGGGGTGATCTATGCTTGAAAGGAGGCTCTCCAGTCAGAGAGAGCGACCAACAACGAGGGCGCGCTAATGGCTACACTAGATTCCATGTCCAGGGACAGCACCCGTCTGAGCGATGGACCCGACTGGACCTTCGAGTTGCTGGATGTCTACCTGGCGGAGATCGACCGGGTGGCCAAACTCTATCGTCTGGATACCTATCCCCATCAGATTGAAGTCATCACCTCGGAACAGATGATGGACGCTTACTCCAGCGTCGGGATGCCAATTAACTATCCGCACTGGTCGTTTGGCAAAAAATTCATTGAAACAGAGCGGCTGTATAAGCACGGGCAGCAGGGACTGGCGTATGAAATCGTCATTAACTCTAACCCGTGTATTGCCTATCTGATGGAGGAGAACACCATTACCATGCAGGCGCTGGTGATGGCGCACGCCTGCTATGGACATAACTCGTTCTTCAAAAATAACTATCTGTTCCGCAGCTGGACGGACGCCAGCTCCATCGTCGATTACCTGATCTTCGCCCGCAAATACATTACCGACTGCGAAGAGCGCTACGGCGTGGACGAGGTGGAGAAGCTGCTGGACTCCTGCCACGCGCTGATGAACTACGGCGTTGACCGCTATAAGCGCCCGCAGAAGATCTCATTGCAGGAAGAGAAAGCCCGGCAGAAGAGCCGCGAGGAGTATCTGCAAAGCCAGGTGAATATGCTGTGGCGCACCCTGCCGAAACGTGAAGAGGAGAAAACCGTCGCCGAGGCGCGTCGCTACCCTTCCGAGCCGCAGGAAAACCTGCTCTACTTTATGGAGAAAAACGCCCCACTGCTGGAGCCGTGGCAGCGTGAGATCCTGCGCATCGTGCGCAAGGTGAGCCAGTATTTCTATCCGCAGAAGCAGACCCAGGTGATGAACGAAGGCTGGGCGACCTTCTGGCACTACACCATTCTTAACCACCTGTACGACGAAGGAAAAGTCACCGAGCGGTTTATGATGGAGTTTCTGCACAGCCACACCAACGTGGTATTCCAGCCGGCATATAACAGCCCGTGGTACAGCGGCATTAACCCGTACGCGCTCGGCTTTGCCATGTTCCAGGATATCAAGCGTATTTGTCAGTCGCCCACCGAAGAGGACAAATACTGGTTCCCGGATATTGCCGGTTCCGACTGGCTGGAAACGCTGCACTTCGCGATGCGTGATTTTAAGGATGAGAGCTTTATCAGCCAGTTCATGTCGCCGAAGATCATGCGTGATTTCCGCTTCTTCACCGTACTGGATGATGACCGCAACAACTACCTGGAGATCTCCGCGATCCACAACGAAGAGGGCTATCGCGAGATCCGCTCGCGCCTGTCATCCCAGTACAACCTGAGTAATCTTGAACCGAACATTCAGGTCTGGAACGTGGATCTGCGCGGCGACCGCTCCCTGACGTTGCGCTATATTCCGCACAACCGCGCGCCGCTGGATAAGGGGCGTAAGGAAGTGCTGAAGCATGTGCATCGCCTGTGGGGATTTGACGTGTTGCTGGAGCAGCAGAACGAAGATGGCAGCGTGGAGCTGCTGGAGCGGTGTCCGGCGCGGTTGAATACGCTGTAGTTTGTTGCCGGGTGGCGGCTACGCCTTACCCGGCCTACGGGTTTTGTAGGCCCGGTAAGCAAAGCGCCACCGGGCGAAAAAAAACCTCTCAATCGAGAGGTTTTTTATTTTAGCGACTCTGAATCGCTAAATCACCCGGCAGCGTTTTCTGCATCCGGTGCCAGATTTCACCGGAGTCGTGGCCGTAACGACGCACCGTTTCATAGACCTGATCGTGCAGCCCTTCGGTGCAGAGTTTGCTCAGTTTATGGTAGAAGCCGAGCGCCAGGCTGCGGGCTTCAGGGTTAGCAAAGTAGTGACGACCAATGCGCGTATATAACCCTTTCATTCCATTCAGGATCAGACCGTAAACCGGATTGCCGGAAGCAAACGCCAGACCGCGGAACACATTGTAATCCAGGGTCGCAAAGGCATCCGCGTGGTCTTCCACCTCATTAGCGGTGGCAAGCACTTTCAGCGCATCTTCAGGATGCTGACGAAACGCGGTGCGGATGAAAATGGTGGCGATGTTGGTGCGCACGGAAAGCAGATTATCAATCAGCTGCGGTACGCTTTCGTGGTCGAGACGCGCCAGCGTTTCCAGAATGTTCAGCCCGGACGTTTCCCAGAAGTTGTTCACCTTAGTGGGTTTGCCATGCTGTATCGTCAACCAGCCATCGCGCGCCAGACGCTGGAGCACTTCTCGCAGCGTGGTACGGGTGACGCCAATCAGTTCAGAGAGTTCGCGTTCAGCAGGTAGAATTGATCCCGCAGGGAAACGATTATTCCAGATGCTTTCAATGATGTACTCTTCCGCGAAACCCGCCGGGCTCTGCGCCTTAATGACCATAGTGAGATTTCCATTACACAGCTTTAGCAAATTGCACTCATCATACCAGAGGCGCGCAGAGGCAGATAGCGCAGCAGAGACAGAAAAGAGGGATCGCCGTTTCATTTTTATGAAATTTACAAATGGCTTAATCCCCCGCTCTGCCGCCATTTTTGCGTATACTGATGTCTTGTCTTATTTGACGGGTAAAGGACGTCTGTCGTGGAAATTTCATTTGGGCGCGCGCTGTGGCGCAACTTTTTAGGTCAGTCACCTGACTGGTACAAACTTACTTTACTGGTATTCCTGGTCGTTAATCCCGTTATCTTTTTGCTGGATCCCTTCGTTGCCGGGTGGATGTTGGTCGCCGAGTTTATCTTTACCCTGGCGATGGCGCTGAAGTGCTATCCGCTGTTGCCCGGCGGGCTGCTGGCGCTGGAAGCCGTGGTCATCGGAATGACCAGCGCGGAGCATGTTAAAAACGAGATAGCGTCGAATCTTGAAGTCCTGCTGCTGCTGATCTTCATGGTGGCGGGGATCTACTTTATGAAGCAGCTTCTGCTGTTTATCTTCACCCGTTTGCTGCTGAGCATTCCATCGAAAACGCTGCTCTCGCTGGCGTTTTGCCTCGCCGCGGCCTTCCTCTCTGCCTTCCTGGATGCGCTGACGGTCGTTGCGGTGGTGATCAGCGTCGCCGTCGGCTTTTACGGGATTTACCACCGGGTGGCCTCGTCTCGTCCTGGCGATAACTTGCAGGACGACAGTCACGTTGAGGCGCACAACCGCGATGTGCTGGAACAGTTCCGCGCGTTTCTGCGCAGCCTGATGATGCATGCGGGCGTGGGGACGGCGCTGGGCGGCGTGATGACCATGGTCGGGGAGCCGCAAAACCTGATTATCGCCAAAGCGGCTGAGTGGCATTTTGGCGAATTTTTCCTGCGCATGGCGCCCGTCAGCGTGCCCGTGCTGGTCTGCGGGTTAGCAACCTGTGTGCTGGTCGAAAAATTCAACCTCTTTGGGTATGGCGCTAAGTTGCCCGATCAGGTCCGCCAGGAGCTGCATAAGTTTGACGAGCAGAGCCGCAAACAACGCACGCGCCAGGAGACGCTGCGTCTGATTGCACAGGGTTTCATCGGCGTGTGGCTTATCGCTGCGCTGGCCTTCCACCTTGCCGAGGTGGGGCTGATTGGCCTGTCGGTAATTATCCTTGCAACCAGCCTGGGCGGCGTTACGGACGAACATGCTATCGGAAAAGCCTTTACCGAAGCGCTGCCGTTTACCGCCCTGCTGGCGGTGTTTTTCGCGGTCGTGGCGGTGATTATTGACCAACATCTGTTCGCGCCGATCATCGCGTTTGTGCTTCAGGCTACGCCAGATTCGCAGCTAACGCTGTTCTATTTGTTTAACGGTCTGTTGTCCTCTATATCCGATAACGTCTTTGTCGGGACGGTATACATCAATGAGGCCAAAGCCGCGATGGAGCAAGGGATTGTCAGCAGTGAACAGTTCGAGCTGCTGGCGGTGGCGATCAACACCGGAACCAACCTCCCCTCCGTGGCAACCCCGAACGGTCAGGCGGCATTCCTCTTCCTGCTGACCTCGGCGCTGGCACCACTCATACGACTTTCTTATGGAAGAATGGTCTGGATGGCGCTGCCGTATACGCTGGTGCTTACCCTGGTTGGTTTGCTGTGCATCAAAATTACTCTCGTTCCCTGTACGCAATGGTTATTGCAAGCAGGTATACTTGCGGCGCATTAAAATTCGTTTACACTGCGCTGTCTAAGCATGTTCCAGGGAAATGATTATGTTGCGATTTTTGAACCAGTGCTCACGCGGTCGCGGAGCGTGGTTGTTGATGGCCCTGACCGCCTTTGCGCTGGAAATGGTCGCGCTGTGGTTTCAGCATGTGATGGGGCTGAAACCTTGCGTACTGTGTATTTATGAGCGTTGTGCGCTGTTCGGCATTATGGGCGCGGGTCTGGTAGGTGCGATTGCACCCAAATCACCGTTACGCTATGCGGCAATTGCCATCTGGCTGTTCAGCGCCGGGAAAGGGATTGCGCTTGCCTGGGAGCACACCCAGATGCAGCTTCACCCGTCGCCGTTTATGACCTGCGATTTTGCCGCCCGCTTCCCGAGCTGGCTGCCGCTGGATAAATGGCTGCCGCAGGTGTTTGTGGCCTCCGGTGACTGCTCTGTACGCCAGTGGGAGTTCCTGACGCTGGAGATGCCGCAGTGGCTGGTGGGCATTTTTGTCGCCTACTTTGTGGTGGCACTGCTGGTGCTGATTGCCCAGCCGTTCAAACCAAAGAAACGCGATCTTTTTGGAAGGTAAAAGCAAAACGGCAACGTCAGTTTTGTAGATCGGGTAAGCGCAGCGCCACCCGACAAAATTGCGCACAATAAAAAACCCGCCTCGGCGGGTTTTTTATTATCACCGATTAGGGTGATTCATAATGTGGTCTTCCCAGTCGCGCACCTCGGACTCTTTCACCGCAATGTGGCGCACGGAAATACGTTCACCGTGCATCGCCGCTTTCGACCCCGTCAACAGCGGATGCCATGTGGGCAGATCTTTTCCTTCCGCCAGCAGGCGATACGCGCAGGTATGCGGCAGCCACTCAAAGGTCGGCAGATTTTCACGGGTTAACACGATGCAGTCCGGCTCATATTCGAAACGGCGCTCATAGTTGCGGCACTGGCAGGTTTTGATGTTTAACTGCTTGCAGGCTACGTTGGTGAAATAGATCTCGTCCGAATCTTCATCCATCAGCTTATGCAGGCAGCACTGCCCACAGCCGTCACACAACGATTCCCACTCCGCGTCGGTCATGTCGTCGAGAGTTTTGCTTTGCCAGAAAGGAATGTCGTTCATCGGGATGTCCACACGTCAAAATAGAGCGCACCTTATAACGAGTCTGGCACGTTGATGCAAGTTTTGCCGCCCTTTTCAGGCGGCAAGGTGCTTTTACAGCACGCGGGTTTTCAGCGACAGGCCGTTAAAACTGACGTCCAGTTCGTCGCCGCTAAGCAGCGGCCCCACACCTTCCGGAGTGCCGGTGAGGATCACGTCGCCAGGTTTCAGGGTGAAGAAGCGGCTCATGTAGGCAATCAGCGGAACGATCTTATGGATCATGTCAGCGGTTGTTCCCTGCTGGCGGATCTCGCCGTTGACCTTCAGGCTGAGCTGCGTGTTCTGCGGATCATCGGTAAATTCACTCACCGGAACGAAACCGGAAATCGGGCATGAATTATCAAAACCCTTGGCTTTTTCCCACGGCTGCCCCGCTTTCTTCATTTTGCCCTGTACGTCACGCAGCGTCAGGTCGAGCGCGACACCGTAACCCGCAATCGCCTTCTCTACATGCTCTTCAGTTGCCTGGCGCAGCGTCGCGCCGATCAGCACCGCCAGTTCCACTTCATGATGCACCGAACCCAGTCCCTGCGGCAGAACCAGCGGCTGGCGAATATCGCACAGTGCGGTTTCTGGCTTAATAAACAGAACCGGCTCTTCCGGCACGGCGCTGCCCATCTCCTGAATATGTTTTGCATAGTTGCTGCCCACGCAGACCACTTTGCTGACGGGATAATCCAGTAATGCACCTTGCCAGTTATGATGTTGATACATGGTCGACCCCTAATCGGTTGATGAGTTGTTCCCGGAAGGACCCGGGCTTATTTCTTTCCGCTCAGCTCAAGGTGCTGTTTTAATAAATTCTCCGGTGGCGGCGGAAGCTGTAAATAATAGCCCTGCTCGATTAACGCCTTTTTGACTTTCTCAAGATCGGCGTTCACCAGCTTCTTACGGCCGTCCAGCGGCAGCAGCATCGCCAGCTGCGGTCGGCCAAAGCTTTTCATTAATTCTTCAGGCACGCGGGAAAAATCGTCTTTCTTTTCGACATAAAGGTAGGTCTGGTCGCGGCTGGTACTTCTGTAGATCACACAAAACATGTTTTTACTCTGAATTAATGGGTGGTTGCTTGCCTCAATATACTCCTGACTATAACATGCCTGATACTCTTCGGAATATCGCGGCGATGTGTTGCGGTTAATAGCAAATTGAGTAAGGCCAGGATGTCAAATACGCCCATCGAGCTTAAAGGCAGTAGCTTCACCTTATCAGTGGTTCATTTGCATGATGCAAAACCCGAGGTTATTCGTCAGGCGTTAGAAGACAAAATCGCGCAGGCTCCCGCTTTTCTTAAGCATGCTCCTGTCGTCGTCAATGTAAGCGACCTTGAGGGGCCGGTTAACTGGAAGCGACTCCAGCAGGCCGTCGTCTCCACGGGGTTGCGCATCGTGGGTATTAGCGGCTGCAAAGACGCAGAGTTAAAAGCCGAAATTGAACGCGCGGGTTTGCCCTTGTTAAACGAGGGCAAAGAAAAAGCCCCGCGTGCAACGCCTGCAACCGTTCCCGCTCCCCCGCCTCCGGCGCAAAATGTAGCCCCAGTCACAAAAACGCGATTGATTGATCTGCCGGTTCGTTCCGGTCAGCGCATTTATGCGCCAAACTGTGATCTGATTGTTACAAGCCACGTCAGTGCGGGCGCAGAACTGATTGCAGATGGAAATATTCACGTTTACGGTATGATGCGTGGGCGTGCGCTTGCGGGCGCCAGCGGCGATCGAGAAGCACAAATTTTTTGTACTCACCTGACGGCAGAACTGGTGTCTATCGCAGGTGAATATTGGCTGAGCGATAAAATCCCAGCCGAATTTTATGGCAAAGCGGCCCGTCTGCAACTGGCAGATAACGCTTTGACCGTTCAACCGTTAAATTGATCCCTTTTAACAAGGAATTTCTATGGCACGCATTATTGTTGTGACTTCGGGTAAAGGAGGCGTTGGCAAGACCACCTCCAGCGCGGCCATCGCTACTGGTTTGGCCCAGAAGGGAAAGAAAACCGTCGTAATCGACTTCGATATCGGTCTGCGTAACCTGGACCTGATCATGGGTTGCGAGCGTCGCGTGGTGTATGACTTCGTGAACGTCATTCAGGGCGATGCCACCCTTAACCAGGCGCTGATTAAAGATAAGCGTACCGAGAACCTCTACATTCTTCCGGCGTCCCAGACCCGTGATAAAGACGCCCTGACCCGCGAAGGCGTGGAAAAGGTGCTCGACGATCTGAAAAAGATGGAGTTCGACTTCGTGGTCTGCGACTCCCCGGCCGGTATCGAAACCGGGGCTTTGATGGCGCTCTACTTCGCGGATGAAGCCATCATCACCACCAACCCGGAAGTCTCGTCAGTACGTGACTCCGACCGTATTCTCGGCATTCTGGCCTCGAAATCCCGTCGCGCGGAAAATGGCCAGGAGCCAATCAAAGAGCACCTGCTGCTGACCCGCTACAACCCGGGCCGGGTGAACAAAGGTGACATGCTGAGCATGGAAGACGTGCTGGAGATCCTGCGCATCAAACTGGTTGGCGTGATCCCGGAAGATCAGTCCGTGTTGCGCGCCTCTAACCAGGGCGAGCCCGTGATCCTGGATACACAGGCAGACGCAGGTAAAGCGTATGCGGATACCGTTGACCGTCTGCTGGGAGAAGAACGTCCTTTCCGCTTCATTGAAGAAGAGAAGAAAGGTTTCCTCAAACGCCTGTTCGGAGGATAAGTTATGGCATTACTGGACTTTTTTCTCTCGCGGAAAAAAAGCACCGCCAACATCGCAAAAGAACGTCTGCAAATCATTGTGGCGGAACGTCGTCGTAGCGACGCCGAACCGCACTACCTGCCGCAGCTGCGCAAAGACATTCTGGAAGTGATCTGCAAATACGTGCAGATTGACCCGGAAATGGTCACCGTTCAGCTGGAGCAAAAAGACGGGGATATTTCGATTCTGGAGCTGAACGTGACGCTTCCGGAAGCGGAAGAGTCGCGTTAATCCGTTTGTGGTTTTGTAGGCCGGGTAAGCATCGCGCCGCCCGGCAATTTCCCCGGTGGCGCTGCGCTTACCGGGGCTACAATTCTTTAGCGCGGATACCCTTCCAGCAGGGTATTCAGGCGTTCGGCCATCAGTTCCCCCCGCCATCCGGCGACCAGTTCCGGTAAACCATTTTGCGGTTTCAACTTCCAGTGCCAGTTCAGCAGCTGGTTAATCTGACGACGTGAAGCCAGCAGTTCGGCACTCAGTTTGCTTTCCCCCGCCACCGTCTGCACCAGCGCTTTGATGTCTTTGAACGCCTTGCGGTAGCCCGGCATATCCATCAGGTTAAGCAGCGGTTCTGGCAGTGCGTCCTCTGGCAGCTGCTGAGCTTTCTCTACCAGCGCGAGCAGCGTTTTACCGTGGAAACGGATCTCACTTCCGGAAAGGCCAATGCTGTCCAGTTCACCAAGGCTACCCGGCATATAGCGCGCCACCGCCCACAGGTGTTCTTCACGCACCACGAAGTTAACCGCCAGATCGCGCTCACGCGCTTTACGCAGACGCCAGTCAGCCAGCAATTGCAGACAGGCCAGTTGACGGGTGCGCAGCTGCCAGGCGTTGGTGATGTCACGCCAGGCTTCTTTCGGATCAACCACTTCCTGGCGACGCTGCTGCGTCATGCGGCATTCGTCCAGTGCGGCAGACAGCCAACCGGACGCCTCAGCCTCTTTCATGAGCTGGCCGGCAATTGGAAGAAGATAAAAGACGTCTGCCGCGGCGTATTCAAGCTGACGCGCCGTCAGCGGACGCGCGAGCCAGTCGGTACGCGATTCGCTCTTATCCAGCGTCAGACCGGTGTACTCTTCCACCATCGCCGCAAAACCCCAGGAGAGCGGACGACCGCTGAACGCCGCGAGGATCTGGGTATCAATCAGCGGCTGCGGCATGATGCCAAAGGTGTTGAGAAATACTTCCAGATCTTCACTGCCCGCGTGCAGATATTTGGTCACGGCGGTATCCAGCAACAGCTCGCGCATTGGCGCCCAGTCGGTAATGCCGAGGGGGTCAATCAACGACACGTGTTTGCCGTCATACATCTGAATCAGACCCAGCTGCGGATAGTACGTTCGGGTGCGGACAAATTCCGTATCCAGGGCGATAGCGGGAAATTCACGCGTCACCTCGCACAGCGAAGCCAGCTCGTCGTTGGTAGTGATCATCTGGTAATTCAAATCGGACTCTCTTTTGTTTGCGCCCATAAAAAACGCCGGATTAACCGGCGTCTGGGCGATTAACGTGAAGCTCAGGCCTTATTGTCCACTTTGGCACGGGCTTCGTCACGTAATTCTCGTCGTAATATCTTCCCGACGTTGGATTTCGGCAGCTCATCCCGGAATTCCACTAGCTTCGGCACTTTATAGCCCGTCAGCTGACGGCGACAAAACGTTATCAGCGCATCCTCGGTCAGAGAAGGATCTTTCTTGACCACAAATATCTTCACCGCTTCACCGCTGCTGCCGGAGGGAACGCCCACCGCCGCTACTTCCAGCACGCCGCTGTGCTGCATCACCACGTCTTCGATTTCGTTCGGATAGACGTTGAACCCTGACACCAGGATCATGTCTTTCTTGCGATCGACGATGCGCAGGAAGCCTTCGTCATCCATCACCGCGATGTCGCCCGTGTGCAGCCAGCCGTCTTTGATGATCTCATCCGTGGCATCCGGACGTTGCCAGTAGCCCAGCATCACCTGCGGCCCTCTGACGCACAGCTCTCCTGGCTCGCCGTGAGGCACTTCGTTATCCTCATCATCCACCAGTTTTGCTTCCGTCGACGGGACCGGCAGACCGATACTGCCGCTGTGGTAGTCGATATCATGCGGGTTAACGCTGACCAGCGGGGCGCACTCCGTCAGACCATAGCCTTCCAGCAGATACTGCCCGGTGAGTTTCACCCAGCGCTCGGCCACCGCCTGCTGAACCGGCATCCCGCCGCCCGCAGAGAGGTGCAGCGTGGAGAAATCGAGCTGCTGGAACTCTTTATTGTTAAGCAGCGCGTTAAACAGGGTGTTCACGCCGGTCATGGCGGTGAACGGGTATTTCGCCAGCTCTTTGACCAGCCCCGGAATGTCGCGCGGGTTGGTGATCAGTACGTTTTGACCGCCAAGCTCAATAAACAGCAGGCAGTTCATGGTCAGCGCAAAAATGTGATACAGCGGAAGCGCGGTGATCACCAGCTCCTTGCCCGGATGCAGCAGCGGCCCGTAGGTGGCATTAACCTGCTCAAGGTTCGCCAGCATGTTACGGTGGGTCAGCATCGCCCCTTTCGCCACGCCGGTGGTGCCGCCCGTGTATTGCAGAAATGCCAGATCCTCGGACACGATCTCCGGCTTCACGTACTGCATCCGGTAGCCCGCATGCAGGGCGCGGCGGAAAGAGATGGCATCCGGCAGGTGGTATTTCGGCACCAGCCGCTTAACGTATTTAACGACAAAGTTGACCAGCGTACCTTTCGCGGTAGAGAGCTGGTCGCCCATGCGCGTCAGGATGACGTGTTTAACCTGGGTTCTTTCAACGACTTTTTCCAGCGTGTGGGCAAAGTTGGAGACAATCACAATCGCCGCCGCGCCGCTGTCATTCAACTGATGTTCCAGCTCGCGCGGGGTATAGAGCGGGTTAACGTTAACCACGATCATCCCTGCCCTGAGGATCCCGAACAGCGCCACCGGGTATTGCAGCAGGTTTGGCATCATCAGCGCGACGCGATCCCCTTTCTGCAAGCCCAACCCTTCCTGTAAATAGGCTGCAAACGCCCGGCTGCGCTCTTCCAGCTTACGGAAGGTCATCACTTCACCCATATTCACAAATGCAGGCTGGTCAGCGTAACGCCGTACCGAGTGTTCAAATAATTCAATCAGGGATTGATAACGGTCAGGATTGATCTCCGCAGGAACATCCGCGGGATAACGGTTAAGCCAAACCTTTTTCAATGCATCACCTCTGAAATGAGTGTTCGTCGTCATCACAGCCCCGATAATAAACAGTTTGTTAACATTACATTAACTCAGCGTACCAGTTTATTAATTGTTCAGATTGCAGGTTGCGAAGCGCGTCACTCTTTTTTTTCGTTTTATCCGTAAAAAAACAGAGACAGCGGCTGAGCCGCTGTCTCTTTCCTAACAATAACAGTAAGTTACTCAGTTACGATTGTTTGAACCTGTGCAGGGCCTGGATTGTACCAACCCCAGCCACCGTAGCCGTAACGATACGGATGCGGTCCCCACATCCACGGATCAATTGGCTGTGGCGGCATCACCACCTGCTGGGCAATACGCCAGCGTTTGTAGCCGTTCACCTGCATGGTCATAAATTTGTATGGCGTATTGCCGATTTTCCCCGCCACCGAACCGGTAATCGGTCCGACGACGGTTACCAGCTGCCCGCGGAAATCTACCGGATCGAGGAAGCCGCTGACGTCAGCGTAGATCCGCCCGCGCGAGGCTTCACCCAGAACAGGCCGCGCGCCGTCGTCCAGCGGGACAGTGGCAATCTCCAGCCGGGTTTTCCCCTGCTGGTTTAACACTTCAACCACCTTGCCGCCAAACCGCGCTTCCTGCCCGACATACAACTCCGGGGCATTCATCACGCGTACCAGATCCTGCTGTGGCGTCGGGCTGGTGCCCTTGATCGCATCAGGAACGGTGACGCACCCGCTCAGTGCTATGGCAACCGCGCCTGCCATAAGAAAGCGTACAACTTTAGTCTGAACCGCCATGATGCGACTCCTTTTTCTCAGTTCCTGTTACTGAGATTCACTCGCGGCCAGGAAGTTTCTTCCACGCGACGGTGTTTCGTAAATAAACCGGTTCAGCATGTTCAACCGCCACGGTTTTTCCTGCGGCAAGCAGCTGACAGGCAATCGGCAGCATATCTTCTGCGGCGGGCAGGAGCATGTTACCGTCCACCAGCGTAAGGCCGGTGTCCTTCGCCATCTCAGGCCATGCCGGCCAGCCGGTTCCGACCGTCGCCCACTCACCGGAGAGCTGCTTCAGGCGCCCGGTGACGGCTTCAGGTTTAAGCACCGCTTCCGTCTCTTCGCCGTGCCAGACGCCGTTTTCGTCACGGGTGTACTCCGCCCAGTAGACTTCCCCCATGCGGGCATCAATCGCAGCCAGCACGCGGGTGGCCCCGGTCATGCGCCAGGCGCCCTGAGCCATGGTCGCAAGCGTTGAGACGCCGATCATCGGCAGGTCAGCGCCCAGCGCCAGCCCCTGCGCAATGCCAATCCCGATACGTACGCCCGTAAAGCTGCCCGGACCACGGCCGTAGGCCAGCGCGTCGAGGTCGGTTAAGGAGGTGTTGCCCTCGGTTAAAATGGTTTTTACCAGGGGCAGAATACGTTGGGTGTGTTCCCGTGGGCACTCTTCGAAATGAGCAAAAGTCGTACCGTCGTTCCACAGGGCAACGGAACAGGCCTCTGTCGCGGTATCAATAGCCAGAATTCGCATCAGTCGTCGCGCTCTCGCAATGGTCAGTCACAAAATGGCGCGCATCTTAACACACTCCGGGAAGAATTACTCCGCCGTCGGGTTCGCCAGGAAGCGGACCGCGCGTTTAATATCCCGCGTGCGCGGCGCGGGCGGCAGGCTGGCGAGGAAGGTGGCGCCGTAGGGACGCATCACCAGGCGGTTGTCGCAGATCACCAGCACCCCGCGGTCGGTGACGTCGCGGATCAGTCGCCCTACCCCCTGTTTAAGCGTGATGACCGCGTCCGGCAGCTGGACGTCGTCGAACGGATCGCCCCCGCGCAGACGGCAATCCTCCATGCGCGCTTTCAGGAGCGGATCGTCCGGCGATGTGAACGGCAGCTTATCGATAATCACCAGCGAGAGCGTATCGCCGCGCACGTCCACCCCTTCCCAGAAGCTGCTGGTTGCCACCAGCAGGGCATTACCGGCGCTGACAAACTGCTGGAGCAGCTGGCCTTTGCTGGTTTCCCCCTGCAACAGCACCGGTAGCGTCATGGTGGCGCGGAACTGCTCGGCCAGATCGCGCATCATGGCGTGTGAGGTGCAGAGCATAAAGCAGCGCCCGTTGTTGGCCTCAATCATCGGCTTCAGCATGGCCGCCAGATGGCGCGCCGCGCCCGGCTGGTTAGGCAGCGGCAGATTGCGCGGCACGCACAGCAGCGCCTGTTTCTCATAGTCGAACGGGCTCGGCAGAAGCAGGGATTCCGCCTGCTCAATGCCGAGGCGCTCGGTAAAGTGGTGCAGATCGTCATTGACCGACAGCGTGGCCGAGGTAAAGACCCAGGTGCCGGGCTTTTGCGCCATCACCTCTTTGAATTTATCAGCAACGGTCAGCGGCGTGAGCGCCAGGGTGAAGTGGCGCGAGGTACATTCGTACCAGTAGCTATAGCCCGGCTGGTTGATCTCTTTCAGCCGCTTCAGCCGCCCACGGTAGAGCGTGGCGCGCTCGAAAGCGGCGTCCAGCAGCGCTGAACGTCCGAGGGACAGCTTCGCCACGTCGTAACAGAGTTCAAGGGCATCATCGAGCAGCAGCAGCGCGCGCTGGATATTTTTGTCTGCGAGCAGTTCGCGCAGGTTGCCGCGATAGCCCGGCTCGCCAAGTTGTAAGCGGAAATCCTGTGCGCATTGCGCCAGGCGGTCCGCGCACTTCTGCAACTGCTGGGTATCTTTGAGTTCGGTGCGATAGGCAATGGTAATATCTTTCGCCAGATCCTGAAGCTGACGGCTGGAGAGCGACTGACCAAAATACTGGCTGGCGATGTCCGGTAGCTGATGGGCTTCATCGAAGATCATCACCTCCGCCTCCGGGATCAGCTCGCCGAAACCACTGTCCTTGACCACCATATCCGCAAGAAACAGGTGATGGTTCACCACCACCACGTCGGCGTCCATCGCGGTTTTACGCGCTTTCACCACAAAACAGTCCTTATACAGCGGGCAGTCGCTGCCGAGGCAGTTGTCATTGGTGCTGGTCACCAGCGGCCAGGCCGGGGAGTCTTCCGGCACGCTCGCGCAGGTGCTGATGTCCCCCTCCTCCGTCTGGTTGGCCCAGGCGCGCAGGACGATCACATCGCTCAGGGTTTGTACCGGCAGGTCGCCGCCCGCCAGCGCCTGCTGTTCAAGACGCTCCAGACACAGGTAGTTAGAACGCCCTTTCAGCAAGGCCAGACGCCCTTTGTATTTCAGCGCTTTCGCCACCGTGGGTAAATCGCGGCTGTAGAGCTGATCCTGGAGCGCTTTTGATCCCGTAGAGATGATCACCTTTTTTTTCGCCCGCAGCGCAGGAGCGAGGTAAGCATACGTTTTCCCCGTACCGGTGCCGGCCTCCACGACCAGCGGCTGCGCCTTGTCGATGGCGTGCGCGACGGCATGCGCCATCTGACGTTGGGGTTCGCGCGGTTTAAAGCCGGGAATAGCCTGTGCTAACTGACCTTCTGGGGAAAAATCGTCTGCCACGGTGTTCTCTCACTGTATTTTTGCACAGGGATTATGTCAGCCCCTTCTCTCCGGTGCCACCCCAAATAGTGACGACGGCGGAACATTATGGCAGTCTTGCCGCCTGACGACGAAAGATAACGAGGATACGTTTATGACAATTACGCGCATTGATGCCGAAGCCCGCTGGTCTGACGTGGTGATCCACAACCAGACGCTGTACTACACCGGCGTCCCTGCCAATCTGGACGCCGACGCCTTCGAACAGACCGCCAACACCCTGGCGCAGATCGACGCCGTACTGGAAAAACAGGGCAGCGATAAATCCCGCATTCTGGATGCGACGATTTTTCTGGCGAATAAAGACGATTTCGCGGCGATGAATAAAGCCTGGGATGCGTGGGTCGTGGCGGGTCACGCGCCTGTACGCTGCACCGTACAGGCCACGCTGATGAAACCGGAATATAAGGTTGAGATCAAGATTATCGCGGCAGTGTAAGCCGGTTATTCTTCATCTTCATCCTCAAAGCGCGCCACGATCCGCTCGCCGGTATGGGTGGCGCGAAGTTCTTCCGCGACCTGGGAAATTGCCTGTCCGCTGCTCATCCCCTGGGACATCAGCTCCTGAATACGTTCAACGGCTTTCTGCTGTTGGTCATGGCTGAGAGAAGGTAAACCTGCAAACATCGTTAACTCCTGCTAAATTATTCGCGCTAATTATTTCACGCTGCCCGGTAGTATGCCATACATGAACATGCGCTTCCCCACTGTTATGACCTTGCCCTGGCGTGCAGACGCCGCCGAGTTCTGGTTTGCCCGTCTGAGCCACCTTCCTTTTGCGATGCTCCTGCACTCCGGGCATGCGGATCACCCCTACAGCCGCTTTGATATTCTGGTGGCCGACCCGGTTAAAACGCTGACGACCGATGCGCTGTCGCCAACGGACGATCCGCTGATGCGGCTTCAGAACGAGATCCATGCTCTGGGCTTATCTGCCACACCGGATCCGGATCTGCCTTTCCAGGGGGGCGCGCTGGGCCTGTTTGGTTACGATCTGGGTCGCCGTTTCGAAACGCTGCCCGAGCATGCGCAGGCGGATATTTCCCTGCCGGATATGGCGGTGGGGCTGTATGACTGGGCGCTGATCGTGGATCACCGTAAGCAGACGGTTTCTCTGCTAAGCCACCGGGACGTGCAGGCGCGTCTGTCCTGGCTTGAGGCGCAACGGCCCGCCGCCCCGGAACGCTTTATGCTAACCTCCGGCTGGCGCTCGAACATGAGTGCGGAGGAATACGCGGAAAAATTCTCCCGCGTGCAGGCGTATCTTCACAGCGGCGACTGTTATCAGGTCAACCTCGCCCAGCGTTTCCAGGCGGCATACGAGGGAGACGAATGGCAGGCGTTTACCCGCCTCAATGCCAGCAATAAGGCCCCGTTCAGCGCATTTTTACGCCTAGAACACGGCGCCATCCTCAGCCTTTCGCCTGAGCGTTTTATTCACCTGGCTGACGGTATGATTCAGACCCGCCCGATAAAGGGCACCCTGCCGCGCCTTGCCGATGCCGACGCCGACCGTCAGCAGGCGGAGACGCTGGCGGCCTCGCCGAAAGATCGCGCTGAAAACCTGATGATTGTCGATCTGATGCGCAATGATATTGGCCGCGTCGCCGAGCCGGGCAGCGTGCGCGTGCCGGAGCTGTTCGTCGTGGAGCCATTCCCGGCGGTGCATCATCTGGTCAGCACCATCACCGCACGCCTGCCAGCCTCGCGAACCGCCTGCGATCTGCTCCGCGCCGCGTTTCCGGGCGGCTCCATTACCGGCGCGCCGAAGGTCCGGGCGATGGAGATCATCGACGAACTGGAACCGCATCGGCGCAACGCCTGGTGCGGCAGCATCGGCTATGTGAGTCTGTGCGGCACCATGGATACCAGCATCACTATTCGCACCCTGACGGCCTGCGACGGTAACCTGTACTGTTCCGCAGGCGGTGGCATTGTGGCCGACAGCCAGGCGGAGGCGGAATATCAGGAAACCTTTGATAAAGTGAATCGTATCCTGAAACAACTGGAGAACTCACGGTGAAGAAAGACAACCTGACGCTGGATGATTTTCTGTCGCGCTTTCAGCTTCTGCGGCCCCAGGTTAACCGCGCCACGCTGAATCAACGTCAGGCGGCGGTGCTGATCCCGGTCGTGCGTCGTGAGCAGCCGGGTCTGTTGCTTACCCAGCGCTCACCGCATATGCGAAAACACGCCGGTCAGGTTGCGTTCCCGGGCGGCGCGGTGGACAGCACCGATGCATCCCTGATTGCCGCCGCACTGCGCGAAGCGCATGAGGAAGTGGCGATCCCCCCGGAGGCGGTCGAGGTGATCGGCGTGCTGCCGCCAGTGGACAGCGTAACCGGTTTTCAGGTCACACCGGTCGTTGGCATTATTCCGCCCGATCTTCAGTATCACGCCAGCGTCGATGAAGTTTCAGCGGTATTCGAAATGCCGCTGGAAGAGGCCCTTCGTCTGGGTCGCTATCACCCGCTGGATATTCACCGCCGCGGACACGATCATCGGGTCTGGCTGTCGTGGTATCAGCATTATTTTGTCTGGGGCATGACGGCAGGCATCATTCGTGAGCTGGCCCTGCAAATCGGCCTGAAGCCTTGACTATACTTTACATTCCACCCTTTTCTGGCAGGTTTGCGATCGGCGTCGCGCTATTAGCAAAACCATCGTTAACCATTAGTTTAATTCATGTGAATAGTTAAGCCGAGGTTGGTGTTCCCTCTTACACTATGCGCAGTTATAACATCGTTACTGGAACCCCAGTAACCCTGTCAGGAGTGTGAAAGTGATTAGTATATTCGACATGTTCAAAGTGGGGATTGGTCCATCTTCTTCCCACACTGTAGGGCCGATGAAGGCCGGTAAACAGTTCGTCGATGATCTGGTCGAAAAAGGATTACTGGAAAGCGTTACCCGTGTCGCCGTAGACGTTTACGGTTCACTGTCATTAACGGGTAAAGGCCACCACACCGATATCGCCATTATTATGGGTCTGGCGGGCAATATGCCGGACACAGTTGATATTGATGCCATTCCGGCATTTATCCGCGACGTGGAAACGCGCGGTCGTTTGCTGCTGGCTAACGGCCAGCACGAAGTGGACTTCCCGCAGGATGACGGGATGCGTTTTCGTAGCGACAACCTGCCGCTGCATGAAAACGGCATGACCATCCACGCCTGGAGTGGCGAAAAAGAGATCTACAGCAAAACTTACTACTCCATCGGCGGCGGCTTTATCGTTGACGAAGAACACTTTGGTAAAGAGACCGCGGGCGACGTCAATGTGCCCTATCCGTTTAAATCGGCCACCGAGATGCTGGGCTACTGCAAAGAGACCGGTCTGTCCCTGTCAGGCATGGTGATGCAGAACGAACTGGCGCTGCACAGCAAGAAAGAGATCGAAGACTATTTTGCTAACGTGTGGCAAACCATGCGCGCCTGTATTGACCGCGGGATGAACACCGAGGGTGTTCTGCCTGGGCCACTGCGCGTGCCGCGTCGTGCCTCTGCTCTGCGCCGCATGCTGGTCACTACCGACAAGTTCTCCAATGACCCAATGAACGTGGTCGACTGGGTGAACATGTTTGCCCTCGCGGTTAACGAAGAGAACGCAGCGGGTGGTCGCGTCGTGACGGCGCCAACCAACGGCGCGTGCGGTATCGTTCCGGCGGTGCTGGCCTATTACGATCACTTTATTGAGCCCGTGACGCCGGACATCTATATCCGCTATTTCCTCGCGGCAGGTGCTATCGGCGCGCTGTACAAAATGAATGCGTCCATCTCTGGTGCCGAAGTAGGCTGTCAGGGTGAAGTGGGCGTAGCCTGCTCCATGGCGGCGGCTGGCCTGGCGGAGCTGCTGGGCGCCAGCCCTGAGCAGGTGTGCGTGGCGGCGGAAATCGGCATGGAGCACAACCTTGGTCTGACCTGTGACCCGGTTGCCGGCCAGGTGCAGGTGCCGTGCATTGAGCGTAACGCCATCGCCTCCGTCAAAGCGATCAACGCCTCGCGTATGGCGATGCGCCGTACCAGCGAGCCACGCGTGTCGCTGGATAAGGTTATTGAAACCATGTACGAAACCGGCAAAGACATGAACGCGAAGTACCGTGAGACCTCGCGCGGCGGTCTGGCCATTAAGGTGCAGTGCGACTAAGCTTTCCTTTCGCCCATCTGCAACGGATGGGCGAATTTTCCCCTCTCGTCTCGTCGCTTCACGTATTCCCCACTACACTGTCACTGTTGCGTCTGGCTTTTCCGGCCGGTGCTTAACAGGCGACCGTTCATGCAAACTGCACAAACGATCATTAAAGACTATCGCCGAAAACGCGTTATCGTCTGTGTCACGGTTGCGCTCGTTACGCTCGTCCTGACGCTGGGTATTCGCTTTATTTCACAGCGCAACATAAATCAGGATCGGATCCACGACTTTACCCACCACACCGTGCGTGCGCTTGATAAGGTGCTTCTTTCGTTAGAGGCCCAGCGGGAAACGCTACTTTCACTGGTTGGCATACCCTGTTCCGAAGCAAATCTGATCCTGCGAAAACAGGCGGCGATCCTCCAGACCGTACGCTCCATCGCCCTCATTCAAGACGGAATACTGTATTGCTCAAGCGTCTTTGGCAGCCGTAATGTGCCCGTCAGTGAGTTTGTGCCGGAGCTGCCGGTCAGTGAATCCAGGCTGTTGCTGCTGACCGATCGGTGGCTGGTAAAAGGCAGCCCGGTACTGATTCAGTGGTCTCCCGTTGCGGGCGACGGCAACGACGGGGTGATGGAGGTGGTGAATATCGATCTCATCACTAAAATGATTCTTGAGCCGCAGCGGCCGCAGATCACCGACGTTGTCCTGAGAGTAGGAGATAACTTCCTGCGCGACGGGCAGCAGGTGACGACTACGCCGACCTTCGATGAAAACGCCTCCCTGCTGGAACAATCGTCACAGCATTACCCTTTCAGCGTCACGGTGAGCGGCCCCGGGCCTGGCGAAATGGCGTTAAAAAATCTGCCCACCCAGCTGCCGCTGGCGTTGATGCTCAGCTTACTGATGGGCTATATCGCCTGGCTCGCCACCGCGCGGCGCATCAGTTTCACCTGGGAAATCAACATGGGAATTGCGGCCCGGGAGTTTGAGCTCTTCTGCCAGCCGCTGGTGAATGCTCGCACCCGGGAATGCGTCGGCGTCGAGATCCTCCTGCGCTGGAACAACCCGCGTCAGGGATGGATTTCGCCCGATGTCTTTATCCCTCTGGCCGAAGAACATAACCTGATTGTTCCGCTTACCCGCTACGTCATCAGCGAAACGGTGCGGCAGATAGGCTATTTCCCGGCTTCGCGCGATTTCCATATCGGCATTAACGTGGCCGCCAGCCATTTTCGTCGCGCGACGCTGATCCGGGATCTCAACCGCATCTGGTTTAACGCCAGCCCTGTACAACAGTTGATCGTGGAGTTAACCGAACGCGATGCGTTGCTGGATGTGGATTACCGCATAGTGCGGGAGCTGCACCGCAAAGGGGTGAAACTTGCGATTGATGATTTTGGTACCGGCAACAGCTCACTTTCATGGCTAGAAAAACTGCATCCGGATGTGCTGAAAATTGATAAATCCTTCACCACCGCGATCGGCACCGACGCCGTGAACTCAACGGTAACGGATATTATTATTGCGCTGGGTCAGCGGCTGAATATTGAACTGGTTGCGGAAGGGGTGGAAACCGAGGAGCAGTCACGCTACCTGCGCCGTCACAGCGTACATATTTTGCAGGGGTACTTGTATGCGCGGCCAATGCCGCTGCGCGAGTTTCCGAAATGGCTGGCGGAAAGTCACTCTCCGCCAGCCCGCCACAACGGACACATCGTGCCCTTACTGCCGTTACGCTAGATAGCGTTACTCTTCTTCGTCGTGTGCAGAGTGCTCTTTAACAATACGCACCATATCAACGCGATAGTCGTTGGCTTCGACGATGGTAATTTGCAGCGGCGGCAGCTCCAGCACATCACCAATACGCGGGATCTGCCCGTTAACGGCAATCACCAGCCCCGCGACGGTGGCAATGTCTTCATCATCATTGACCACGTTTTCGACGCCCAGCGTGTGCGAGAGCGCGTGCAGGTCGGTGGTGCCTTTCACCAGCCAGCCGTCACCGTCGGCAACGATTTCCGGGGTTTCATCCGCATCAGGGAATTCACCGGCAATGGCTTCCAGCACGTCCAGCGGCGTCACCAGGCCCTGTACCACACCAAATTCATTGGTGACGATAACAAAGCTCCCGCGGGCACGACGCAATACGCCCAGCAGGTTGATCGGATCCAGCGTCTCCGGTACTACGATGGCGGGCGACGCGGCCGCTACGGCCTCGACGTTAACGCCCTCTTCCAGCGCCACCAGCATCTCTTTCGCGCGTACGACACCGATGATCTCATCCAGCTCACCCCGGCAGACCGGGAACAGACTGTGTGGCGAGGAGAGCAGCTGCTGACGAATTTCGTCGACGCTCAGGTTGGCGTCCACCCAGCTGATCTCACCGCGCGGCGTCATAATGCCGCGCAGGGAGCGGGAAGCCAGCGAAAGCACGCCGTTGATCATGTAGCGTTCTTCTTCCACAAACGCGCCTTCCGGCACCGGAACCGGGTTACGTTTCTCGTTATCAGCCTGCACGTTGACCTGACGACGTCCGCCCATCAGTCGCAGAATCGCATCTGCGGTACGGGCTCGCAGCGGCTGATTCGACTGCTGCTTAATAAAGTTACGGCGCGCAATCTGGTTAAACAGCTCGATCAGAATCGAGAAGCCAATCGCGGCGTACAGGTAGCCTTTCGGAATATGGAAGCCAAACCCTTCTGCCACCAGGCTCAGACCAATCATCAGCAGGAAGCTCAGACACAGCACAACGACCGTCGGATGCTGGTTGACGAAACGCGTCAGCGGTTTTGACGCCAGCAGCATTACCGCCATCGCAATCACCACCGCCGCCATCATCACAGGCAGATGGTTCACCATGCCGACTGCCGTAATCACCGCATCCAGAGAGAAGACCGCATCAAGCACCACAATCTGGAGAACAACCACCCAGAAGCTGGCGTAACCCTTACCGTGGCCATCATCGTGCTGCCGGTTCTCCAGCCGTTCATGCAGCTCTGTTGTGGCTTTGAACAGCAGGAACAGGCCCCCCACCAGCATGATTAAATCGCGGCCGGAGAAGGTGAAATCCATGACGGTGAACAGCGGCTTCGTCAGGGTAACCATCCACGAGATCACAGACAGCAAGCCCAGACGCATGATCAGCGCCAGCGAGAGGCCGATCAGACGGGCTTTATCACGCTGTTTCGGCGGCAGCTTATCCGCGAGGATGGCGATAAACACCAGGTTATCAATACCGAGAACGATCTCCAGCACGACCAGCGTAAGCAAGCCTACCCAGATTGACGGGTCCATTAAGAATTCCATGACACGCTCCTGCTAAAGGAATGACAAAACGGTGCCCCGCTAATTTCGGGCATTTCAAAGGGAATGAGAGTCGATGCGTGGCGAAGATCGCCGATGAATAAGGCGCGGAATGGCCTGGAAGATGACTGACGTCGGTGACGGTCCATATAGTGGGCTGTAGCCCTATACTCCTGAATAATTAAACGGACGCTAAACATATCAGAGACAATTGGTTTTTAGCAAAGATTTACGTTCCTTTGCAAACTTCTGTAACACACGCGGATTAACTTAAAGAAAAATCTGTAAGACGTAGCTAAATTACGGATCTTCATCACATAAATTATTTTTTCACTATCTAAAATAATTCGCGGAAGTCTTAGTTTTTTGAACTCTAACCCTTATCTGAATCGATTCGGTTCGCCAATACGATTCTCAGTACGCCTGCCTGGCAGACGTATACATGATAATAAAAGGAGGTAGCAAGTGACCATTGCTATTGTCATAGGCACACATGGTTGGGCTGCGGAGCAGTTACTTAAAACGGCAGAAATGCTGTTGGGCGAGCAGGAAAACGTCGGCTGGATCGATTTCGTTCCCGGTGAAAATGCCGAGACGCTGATTGAAAAATACACTGCTCAGCTTGAGAAGCTGGATACCAGCAAAGGCGTGCTGTTTCTCGTGGATACATGGGGCGGCAGCCCGTTCAACGCTGCCAGCCGCATTGTCGTCGATAAAGAGCATTATGAAGTCGTCGCCGGGGTGAATATCCCGATGTTGGTGGAAACCTTCATGGCGCGTGACGACAACCCAGGTTTTGATGAACTGGTGGCACTGGCGGTGGAAACCGGTCGCGAAGGCGTGAAGGCGCTGAAAGCGCAGCCGGTTGAAAAACCGGCCCCTGCCCCTGCTGCACCAAGGGCGGCAGCACCGGCGAAGCCAATGGGTCCGAACGATTACATGGTTATCGGCCTTGCGCGTATTGATGACCGTCTGATCCACGGCCAGGTGGCAACACGCTGGACCAAAGAGACCAACGTACAACGCATCATCGTGGTCAGTGACGAAGTGGCCGCCGACACTGTCCGTAAAACCCTTCTTACCCAGGTTGCACCGCCGGGCGTCACCGCGCACGTCGTGGATGTCGCCAAAATGATCCGCGTTTACAACAACCCGAAATATGCGGGTGAGCGCGTGATGCTTCTCTTCACCAACCCGACAGACGTCGAACGCATTGTTGAAGGCGGCGTGAAAATCACCTCCGTTAACATTGGCGGTATGGCATTCCGTCAGGGCAAAACGCAGGTCAACAACGCGATTTCAGTGGATGCGAAAGATATCGAGGCCTTCAACAAACTGAATGCACGCGGTATCGAACTGGAAGCCCGTAAGGTTTCCACGGACCAGAAACTGAAAATGATGGATTTGATCGGCAAAGTGGGGAAATAAGCCCGGGCCGGTTTTTCATATAGAGCTTATGTAATAGGAGAAGTGCAATGGAGATTACTACTCTTCAGATTGTGCTGGTGTTCATCGTCGCATGTATTGCGGGTATGGAGTCCGTACTTGATGAATTTCAGTTCCACCGCCCTCTGGTGGCCTGTACGTTGATTGGCGCCGTTCTCGGTGACATGAAAACCGGTATCATCATCGGTGGTACCCTGGAAATGATCGCCCTCGGCTGGATGAACATCGGTGCGGCAGTTGCGCCAGATGCCGCGCTGGCGTCCATTATTTCAACCGTTCTGGTTATCGCTGGTCATCAGAGTATTGGTGCCGGTATCGCGCTGGCCATCCCGCTGGCCGCAGCGGGTCAGGTGCTGACCATTATCGTCCGTACTATTACCGTTGCCTTCCAGCACGCGGCGGATAAGGCGGCCGAAAACGGCAACCTCACCGCGCTCTCCTGGATCCACGTTTCTTCCCTGTTCCTGCAAGCGATGCGTATCGCAATCCCTGCGGTTATCGTGGCGATTTCTGTCGGTACCAGCGAAGTTCAGGGCATGCTGAATGCGATCCCTGAAGTGGTTACCAGCGGTCTGAATATCGCCGGGGGTATGATCGTGGTGGTCGGTTATGCGATGGTCATCAACATGATGCGCGCGGGCTACCTGATGCCATTCTTCTACCTCGGCTTCGTTACCGCTGCGTTCACCAACTTCAACCTGGTTGCGCTGGGTGTGATTGGTGCGGTGATGGCGATTCTTTATATCCAGCTCAGCCCGAAATACAACCGTGTCGCGGGTGCCCCTGCGCAGGCTGCTGGTAACAACGATCTCGATAACGAACTGGACTAACAGGTGAGCGAAATGGTTGATATGACAAAAACTACCACTGAGAAAAAACTCACTCCGGGTGATATTCGTGGCGTGTTCATCCGTTCTAACCTGTTTCAGGGTTCATGGAACTTCGAACGTATGCAGGCGCTCGGCTTCTGCTTCTCCATGGTGCCGGCCATCAAACGCCTGTATCCGGAAAACAACGAAGCACGCCGTCAGGCAATTAAGCGTCACCTGGAATTCTTCAACACCCATCCTTATGTTGCGGCGCCTGTTCTGGGCGTGACGCTGGCAATGGAAGAGCAGCGTGCGAACGGGGCTGAAATCGACGATGGTGCCATCAACGGTATCAAAGTTGGTCTGATGGGGCCGCTGGCAGGCGTGGGCGACCCGATCTTCTGGGGTACCGTGCGTCCGGTCTTTGCGGCGCTGGGCGCCGGGATCGCCATGAGCGGCAGCCTGCTCGGTCCTCTGCTGTTCTTCATCCTGTTCAACGCGGTGCGTCTGCTGACCCGTTACTACGGCGTGGCGTACGGTTATCGTAAAGGGGTGGATATCGTTAAGGATATGGGCGGCGGCTTCCTGCAAAAACTGACTGAGGGGGCGTCAATCCTCGGCCTGTTTGTAATGGGGGCGCTGGTTAACAAGTGGACGCACGTGAACATCCCGCTAGTGGTATCGACGATCACTGGTCAGGATGGTCAGACGCGCGTTACCACCGTGCAGACGATTCTGGACCAGCTGATGCCGGGCCTGGTACCGCTGCTGTTAACCTTCGCCTGTATGTGGCTGCTGCGTAAGAAAGTGAACCCGCTGTGGATCATCGTTGGCTTCTTCGTCATCGGTATCGCGGGCTACGCCATCGGCCTGCTGGGTCTGTAATAAAATGCGTTACCGACCGGGGGCTTGCCCCCGGTCTTTTTATCTGGAGGATGAATGACTGTCACGGACACCGTACTGGTTTTATTTATTGTTGCCCTTCTGGCTTACGCGATCTATGACGAGTTCATTATGCCTCGCCGCCACGGCGAGACGCTGCTGACCCTTCCCCTCTTACGCCGTGGACGCATTGATGCGTTTATCTTCGCCGGTCTGGTAGTCATCCTGATTTACAATAATGTGACCAGCCACGGCGCAATATTAACCACATGGTTATTATGTGCGCTGGCATTAATGGCGATTTACCTGTTCTGGATCCGCTCGCCAAAACTCATTTTTAAAAAACACGGATTCTTCTTCGCCAATGTCTGGATAGAATATAACCGTATTAAAGAGATGAATTTATCCGAAGACGGGGTTCTGGTGATGCAATTAGAACAACGCCGCCTGCTCATCCGGGTCAAAAATATTGATGACCTGGAAAAGATCTACAAATTACTCGTTAAAACTCAATGAGTTAATATTATAGCATTGGCTATATATTGCATTATTCTTAAACCAGCAATATAGCCGGTGCTATATCTCCTCTGTTAATTGCCTTATATTTGTTAACGATATTTTCACGCATAAATCTAAATGAAAATCGTTATCAATATAGTGGCTATATAAAGCCATCTTCGTTGTTGTTTTATATTCTCAAAATATGTTAAGGTTGCGCCCGTCGTTGGGGAGTAGCCGATTTCCTGCCTGCGGGAAATGTACGTGTCAACATACTCGTTGAAAAACGTGGCGCGTACGGATCGTTTTCAGCACACTTACTGTGCCAAAAGCGATCAGGCGAGACCATAGATACATCAACTGCTGTTTACTGGGGGCAGTGATGTGTCATATGGATATCCCCGGTCTGGACGCTCTTATGAATATCTCCGCTACGATCCTTCTGGCTTTTGGCATGTCCATGGACGCATTTGCCGCCTCTATTGGTAAAGGTGCCACCCTCCATAAACCTAAATTTTCCGACGCCCTGCGTACCGGTCTCATCTTTGGTGCTATCGAAACGCTGACGCCGCTTATCGGCTGGGGTCTGGGGATGCTCGCCAGCCAGTTCGTGCTGGAGTGGAATCACTGGATTGCTTTCGTGCTGCTGGTGTTCCTCGGCGGACGCATGGTGATTGAAGGCTTTCGTGGTAACGGCGATGAAGATGATGCGCCGCTGCAACGCCACGGCTTCTGGCTTCTGGTGACAACCGCCATCGCAACCAGCCTGGATGCAATGGCCGTGGGTGTCGGTCTGGCGTTTTTGCAGGTCAATATTATCGCCACCGCGCTGGCGATTGGCTGCGCCACGCTGATCATGTCAACGCTGGGGATGATGGTGGGTCGGTTCATTGGCCCGCTGTTAGGCAAACGAGCCGAAATTCTGGGCGGTATCGTGTTGATCGGGATTGGTGCCCAAATCCTTTGGGCACACTTCGCGGGTTAACCTTCGCGCTGCCAGCAATGGATGCTGAAATCCGTCTGGCAGCGAAATTCTGTCTGCGCTGCCAGCGTTTCCCACACCTCTGGTTTTGCCCGCCATGCAAACGGCGTCATTTGCAGTAACGCCACGGCTTCACTTCCCTGCAACGTCATTTCATACGCTACCGACTGCGCCTGCTTTAACGCAAAGCCCGCCAGCTGTTCAGAGTGCGGCGCATGCAGGTGAACTTCATCATAGATCAGCCCTTTTAACTCCAGCAGATGACGCGGCCCTGGCGTGACGGTGATAACCCAGCCGCCAGGCTTAACGACGCGCGCCAGCTCCTCTGCCTTGCACGGCGCATAGATACGCACCACGGCGTCCATACTCGCTTCCTCAAACGGCAGGCGGTGGCTGGAGGCCACGCAGAATGTTACCGCTGAGTAGCGTTTGGCTGCCGCACGGATAGCCACTTTCGACACGTCCAGCCCGAAAGTTTCGGCACCCTTCTCAGCCGCCACGTCAGCAAACGTGGCGGTGTAGTAACCTTCGCCGCAGCCGATATCCAGCATGGCGGATGCGCCTTCTGTCAGATATTGACGGAGTAAGGCGACAACGGCATCCCTGAGCGGTTGATAGTGCCCGGCATCGAGAAACGCCCGGCGCGCCTGCATCATCTCCGCACTGTCACCCGGGTCCCGGGAGCGCTTATGTTGTACCGGCAGAAGATTTACATAGCCCTCTTTCGCCCGGTCAAACTGATGTCCCTGTGGACAGATAAACGTTTTCTCCGCGCGCGTCAGCGGCGCGTGGCAAAGGGGACAACTGAAAGACATGACAGCTCCAGGGCGTAAACCAAAAGGCGAAGTGTACCGCTATTCGCCAGGGTTATAAACGGCTGGGTGACGCATCACGATCAGATGGTCAGAATCTGCCGGCAGCCCGTCTGGCTTCACGTTTTCCAGGCGCAGGACGTTACCCATAATTTCGCTGAACACGGGCGCAGAAACGGCCCCGCCATAGTAGGCACCGTTTTGCGGATCGTTGATCACCACCACCAGCGCGAAACGGGGATCGCTGGCAGGCGCAACGCCTGCGGTATAGGCGACGTATTTATCCACATACTTACCATGTTCATCGATTTTTTTGGCCGTCCCGGTTTTTATCGCCACGCGATAGTTACGCACCGCCGCTTTGACCCCGCCACCGCCGGGTAACGCAACGCTCTCCATCATATGTTCCACCTCGTGAACAATTTCCTCGGGCATCACCCGCTTGCCAATCACCGGCGGGTCAATACGGGTGATGGACAGAGGCCGTTCAATGCCGTAGCTGCCGATGGTGGCATACACATGCGCCAGCTGGAGGGGGGTTACCATCAGGCCATACCCAAAGGCAAAGGTCGCCCGATCTAACTGACTCCAGAATTTTCGCTGCGGCAGTAAACCTGCGCTTTCTCCCGTTAAACCAAGCCCGGTACTCTCGCCAAAACCAAAGTTTTTATAGGTATCCAGTAACCGTTGCACGGGCATCGCCAGCGAAAGACGGGATACGCCTGTGTCGCTGGATTTTTGCAAAATCCCGGTCATCGTCAGCTCGGGGTAGTAGCCCACATCACGAATACGATGACCATCAATGGTGTAGGGATGCGTATCTATCACGCTGTCAGGCTGTACCAGCCCCTGCTGTAGCGCCGTCATCAGCACCAGAGGCTTAACGGTCGAGCCAGGTTCAAAGGTGTCGCTGATCGCGCGATTGCGAAAATCATCCAGCGTTGCCCCTTCCCGGTTGTTGGGATTGAAGTCGGGGAAGCTCGCCATCGCCAGAATTTCGCCCGTCCGGATATTAATCAGCACCGACGCGCCTGACTCGGCTTTGTTCCACGCCACGGCATTATCCAGCGCGTCTTCGGTGATAGTTTGCAGGCGTTCATCGATACTAAGCTGGATATTATGTGCAGGTACGGGAGCCACCTCCGTAAGGTTCTCCACCACATGTCCGTAGCGATCTTTCCTGACCAGCCGCACGCCTGCCTTCCCGGTAAGCTGCGTGTTAAAGCTTTTCTCGACGCCCTCAATGCCCTGACCATCAATATTGGTGAAGCCAATCAGGTTCGCCGCCACGTGCCCGGCAGGATAAAAGCGGCGGGACTCATCGCGAAGGTTGATGCCGGGGAGACGCAGCTTATCGATCCACTTTGCCTGGGCGGGATCAACCTGACGGGCCAGGTAAATGAATCGCCCGTGCGGGTTACTGTTAATTCGCGATGCGAGCGTGCTCAGAGAAAGGTGTAAGGCATTTGCCAGGGCCTGCCAGCGCGAGTCAAAACCGATCCCCCCTTTTTCCAGCACTGTTTTGGGATCGGCCCAGACGGCCTGGACGGGTACGCTCACCGCAAGGGGTCGCCCTTCACGGTCAACAATCATCCCACGCGGGGCGTCTATCGCCACTTCGCGCAGGGAGCGCATATCCTCCTGCTTCACCAGATTATCCGGTTTGATAATTTGTAGCCACGCTACGCGGCCCAGCAGAAACGCAAGGCTACAAAAGATGGCGAGACACAGAAGTGCAAAACGTGCCGGAGTAAAATTTCCGGTGGTGGTTATTGTCTTTTTTTTCACCTTAACCCCAGGGCTGTTAATCAACGCCCTGATTTAACGAGAAAAGCGGATAATAAGGCGGGAAAACAATGCTAATAATCTCGCGGGTTTGCAACAAGATAATAACAGAGGAGGATTACGTAATATTTTGAAAAATAAGCGAATAAAAAAGCCCCGCATCGGCGAGGCTTATGTCTGAGATCGAAGCGCTGAGCGCTTCAGTCAGCAGTGATTCGATCAGATAGCAGTTACGTTAACCGCAGCTGGGCCTTTCTGGCCATCCTGAATTTCGAACTCAACGTTCTGGCCTTCAGCCAGAGTTTTGAAGCCGTTACCCTGGATTGCAGAGAAGTGTACGAACACGTCTTTGCTGCCGTCAGCAGGAGTAATGAAACCAAAACCTTTAGACTCGTTGAACCACTTAACTTGACCTTTAATCTTTGCCATTTGCAAAATTCCTTAGAGTGTTTTCTTAGCCCGCGGGCTTTGACATAGATAAAACTGAGACATTACTGCTTGAGGCACTAATATAAGGTTCGGCAGAGAAGCGGTATTCAACGACAACGTGTTTACTCAGGACTTCTTTACTGAAAATGCCACACATAAACAGAACTGTACCTCGTTTGACCCAAAACGTGTTATCACACACAACGTTTAATATGGCAAGCCATTTTTAAACGTGTCTCGATCCGCCGCACAAATTCAGACGTTACTCCATAACAATCTGCACAGTTATGCGAATTGTCAAATGAAGCGCCACCTGACCTCACTGCCCGCAGGGTGCGTTGACGCGCCCTGTAATCAAAGACTTTTTAAACATAGCTCAATCATTTCAAAGCGTCCATCCCAATCCCAGAATTTCTTTAAAGGAATGACTGAGTTAGAACATTTTGTGAAAAGTTATGCTGAAAACATTGCAACGCACCAACATGTGTCAGGGAATATACGATGTTAATTACATTTTGCTAACTGTATTAAAAACCACCATTTAATAAGTGTTATTCTGCACCAAAATAATGAAATTTTTATGACTCTGCCTCAAAACAAGGCAAGCAAAACGTTTCGATAAAAATAAAACACTTCAGGAAAGATAAAGCACACTATTTATTCAACGAAACTGAATTTGTTAAATAAGGATAAATATTCGCCAGTTTTCAGTGTGCTAAAACATGAGTTAACTGCTGCTTAATTAAATGCTGGGAAGTTGTGGGATGCATTTGATAAGGGAGGGGATTTACGCCGTACGTCAGGCCACCTCCCCGCTCCGGGCAGACTATCGTTCAGCTACCAGGCGAATGAAGTCTTCCTCGTCTTGTTGTTGAGCAACAGCGTCCTTCGGTACCGCTTTCTCCTCCGGCTCGTTGGCTTCGCACAAACGACGCAGCAGCGCAGTCTGCCGTTTCTGCTGATCGAGCAATGCTTCCAGTAGCTCAATCTGCTCGTTTGTGCGGGAGCTGGCGCGGTTAACGAAAAACCACAGCACCAGCCCAACGACCAGCACCACCAAAGACATTACCAGGGATGCAATGCTCAGCAGCCCCGAATTCAGTAACTCACCCATTTCACCACCTCAGTAAAAACCACCATTTTACCACTGCCGCCGCGTAAGGACATCACTCAGCGTAAAAATGGTCTCTACCAGGGGATAAACTTATTGATTGAACAAATGCCGCTAAAGAACTGTACATCCTGATCGCACATCACATTGATAGTCTGCGTCCACAGCACCACGCATGCTATCAACACTATAATCAGAATTACCCAGCGTATTTTTTTCACTCCACACTCCGTCTTATGACCTGATACAGCCAGGTTATCACGGTTATCTTAAACAGGGGCTAACTGTACCTTCAACAGACGCTTTTCGGAATCGTGCACTTGTTTCACTGCGTAAAGCCGTTACGCTTACTCTATGACAACAAAGAAAAAAGAGGCAACGATGCGTTTACTTATTCGTACAGTAATTGTACTGGCCATTGTCTGGATCGGCCTGTTATTAAGTGGGTACGGCGTATTAATGGGGAGCAAAGAAAATGCCGCGGGTCTGGGTATCCAGTGTAAATATCTTACCGCCCAGGGGATAAGCACGGCTCAGTACATCCATTCCGACAGCGGGATCATCGGGTTAACCAACTGTCCTGTGCTGCGTAAATCATCTGTTGTGGTTGATAACGGTTAATCCGCGTTGAATTTCGCTTACAGAAACGCCGCAAAAGTGCGGCGTTTCTATTGGTGGCGTCGATCAGAACGGATAATCGTTATAGCCCATCTGCTCTGAAATTTTGCGCGCTGCGGTATGCAGAATCGCCACATATTCATGAAGACGCTCTTCAGAGAAACGCAGCGTTGGGAACGAAATGCTCAGGCCCGCAATGACAACGCCGAAGCGGTCAAACACCGGCACACCGATGCAACGCAGCCCCTCTTCCTGCTCTTCGTTATCTTCCCCGTAACCCTGCTCACGCACTTTATCCAGCACGCTCAGCAGTTCTTCCGTACTGGTAATCGTGCGGTCGGTGCTGCGTTTGTACTCCACCCCGTCAAGGATTTGCTTCACCTCTTCGCGATCGCGCCAGGCCAGCAGTACTTTACCAATTGCGGTGCTGTACAGCGGGTTACGACGACCGATGCGTGAATACATGCGCAGGTTGTACATGGAGTCAATTTTATGGATGTAAACAATACTGTCTTCATCCAGCGCACCGAGGTGAATTGTCTCTTTCGTCAGTCGTGAAAGTTCACGCATCTGAATGTCAGCGCTGCGGATCAGATCCACGTTCTGCAAGGCGCGGGCGCCCAGTTCAAACAGTTTCAGGGTCAGAGAATATTTTTCTGATTCTCCTTCCTGCGCGACATAACCCAATGATTTCATCGTCTGCAAAAAGCGATAAACGGTGCTTTTCGACATCATCACACGCTGCGACAACTCTGTAATACCAATTTCACGCTCTTCTCCGAGCGCCTGCAAGATGCCAAACACCTTCAGCACGGAAGAAACAGAATCTGGCTGCTTATCCAAATCTGCGATTGCCATTTATCACCTCATGGAGAGTGTTTTATAAAAATCAGAACCGGTTTTTATTATAAATTCGTGTGATGCGTGCTGCAATCTATCTGGGTTTACTTCGTTACAAATCTGCGACATAAAACCGAAATAACGATGCTAAAATAGTTACTCTGAAAATAATTTCACGCTGAGTCATTCTTTCCCCATGCAAAAAAACGTTTCTGATGGCCTGCCCTTACCGCAGCGGTACGGGGCAATTGCCACTATTGTCATCGGTATTTCGATGGCTGTCCTTGACGGTGCGATTGCCAACGTGGCTCTTCCTACCATTGCCAAAGACCTTAATGCTTCGCCGGCAAGCTCCATCTGGATTGTGAACGCGTACCAGATAGCGATTGTGATTTCCCTTCTGTCACTCTCTTTCCTGGGCGATATGTTTGGTTATCGCCGGGTTTACCAGTGCGGGCTGGTGGTCTTTACCCTCACCTCGCTCTTCTGTGCCCTTTCAGATTCACTGTACACCCTTACGCTGGCGCGTATCGCGCAGGGCTTTGGCGGCGCGGCGCTAATGAGCGTGAACACGGCCCTGATACGGCTTATTTATCCTCAACGCCACCTGGGGCGCGGCATGGGCATTAACTCCTTTATTGTGGCCGTGTCGTCCGCCGCCGGCCCAACGATTGCCGCCGCCATCCTGTCCGTTGCCTCGTGGCAGTGGCTGTTTGCCATTAACGTGCCGCTGGGCATTGTGGCGATCTTCTTCGCCCTGCGCTATCTTCCGGAAAATGGTCCGAAAAGCACCATGCCACGTTTCGATCTGCCCAGCGCCGTGATGAACGCGCTGACTTTTGGCCTGCTGATTACCGCGCTGAGCGGATTTGCGCAGGGACAGTCTCTGTCGCTCATTGCCGCAGAAATCGTTGCCATGCTTATCATCGGCTTTTTCTTTGTTCGACGTCAGCTGGCGCTGCCCGTGCCGTTACTGCCGGTGGATTTGCTGCGTATTCCGCTGTTTTCGCTATCCATTTGTACCTCCATTTGCTCGTTCTGCGCCCAGATGCTGGCGCTGGTTGCACTGCCGTTCTTTTTGCAGAGCGTGTTTGGCCGTTCAGAAGTGGAGACAGGCTTGCTGCTCACGCCCTGGCCGCTGGCAACCATGGTGATGGCCCCGCTGGCCGGTTACCTTATTGAGCGCGTCCATGCCGGGCTTCTGGGGGCGATTGGGCTGGTTGTCATGGCGGTGGGACTGTTTTCGCTGGCGCTCCTGCCCGCCTCGCCGGGGGATCTGGATATTATCTGGCGCATGGTCCTGTGCGGGGCCGGTTTTGGTCTGTTCCAGTCCCCTAATAACCACACGATTATCACCTCTGCCCCACGTCATCGCAGCGGTGGCGCCAGCGGGATGCTGGGCACGGCAAGACTGTTAGGGCAAAGCACCGGGGCCGCACTGGTGGCGTTGATGTTTAACCTTGCCGGGCAGAATGCGACACACGTTGCGCTGATTACCGCAGGGACCCTGGCGACCCTCGCGGCTGTCATTAGCGGCCTTCGCGTCACCCAGCCAAAGGCGCAGGCATAAAAAAACCGGGCGGAGAATGGCTCCAGCCCGGTTCTTTTCAACCCGATTACGTTACTTCAGGTATTCGCCGCTACGCAGCGCTTCAATACGTTTATCCAGCGGCGGGTGAGACATAAACAGCTCGCTCAGCGACTTTGATTTGCCGTTGATGCAGAAGGCCATCATGCTGTTTGCTTCCTGCGGCTCGTAGCTGGTTTTAAGACGTTGCAGCGCAGCAATCATCTTTTCACGACCCACCAGTTTCGCGGAACCGGCATCCGCGTGGAACTCACGATGACGGGAGAACCACATGGTAATGATGCTTGCCAGGATACCGAACACCAGCTCCAACACCATTGAAACAGCAAAATAGATCAGCGGGTTGCCGTTGCTCTCTTCACCCTCATCACGGTTGCCACCCATAAACCCGGCAGCAATCTGTGCCAGAATACGAGAAATAAAGATAACGAAGGTGTTTACCACACCCTGGATCAGGGTCATGGTGACCATATCGCCATTGGCGATATGGCTGATCTCGTGAGCAATAACCGCTTCCGCTTCGTCACGGCTCATGTTTTGCAGCAGGCCGGTACTGACGGCCACCAGGGACGCGTCACGACGCGCACCGGTAGCAAACGCGTTAATATCCGGCGCGTGGTAGATGGCTACCTGCGGCATGGCAATGCCCGCCTGCTTTGACTGCTGAGCAACCGTGCTCATCAGCCACTGCTCCATATCGTTACGCGGTTGCTCAATAACTTCACCGCCCACGGATTTCAGTGCCATCCACCTGGACATCAGAAGTGAAATGAAAGAGCCACCGAAACCAAACAGCAGCGCCATAATCAACAGACCCTGAACGCTGCTCGACTGAATTCCCGTCAGGCTTAGCACCAGCCCGAATACCACCATCACCGCCAGGTTGGTGAGCAGGAAGAGCGCGATTCGCATCATAATATTCTTTTAACCTCAGCTTAACAAAACGCACTATGCGATTACCCACATCGTATGGGTATTACGGCTATTTTCAAGCATCCAGACGGCGTAAGTCACCAGAAAGACACAACTTTACATAATTGGAAATCTGCCTGACGGAAGAAAGAGGAACAAAAAGAAACAGGCACAATTTCTTGTGCCTGTTGGGGGATTATTTTGTCGGAGCAGGTTGCAGGGCAGGTTTCTCTTTTTCCAGCTTCGCGAGATCAAGCGCGATATGCACCGTCTCGTCCAGATACGGATCGGGCTCCTGGTAATCCTTAGGCAGATCGTCCAGTTTTTTGAGCAGAGGCTTGCCTTCACGTTTGAAGCGATCGTTGATACGCGCCAGACGTGTCGCGTCATCTTCATTGTTCTCTTTTTCACGTTGGGCGTAGTTCAGAGACACAATATTCCGTTTCGCTTTCAGAGCGTTAAAACGCGCGATGTCCTTCATGATGTACTGGAATTCCGGATCCTTCCCGATGCGATCGTTGTGATTTTTCAGCAGTTCCGGTCCGAACTGTTTCATATCACCCGATTTCACGAATGTCGCGGCATCAATGCTATCCCACGGCAGCGCGTTATCTTCAAACTTCTCGCCCGTTTCCGTCTCTTCGGTACCTGTCGGCATCATGATATCCGGCGTCACGCCTTTGCGCTGCGTACTGCCGCCGTTGACGCGGTAAAACTTCTGAATGGTGTACTGTACTGAGCCCAGCGCAGGCCATTCAGGGCGCAGCATCTGGTCGTAAATACGGTTCAGAGAGCGGTACTGCTGAACGGTGCCCTTGCCAAACGTCGGTTCGCCGACGATTAACGCCCGGCCGTAATCCTGCATGGCAGCAGCGAAGATTTCCGATGCAGAGGCGCTGAAGCGATCGACCAGCACCACCAGCGGACCCTTGTAGTAGACCACGCCATCGGTATCGGCATCTTCACGCACTTTACCGTTGTTATCGCGCACCTGTACCACCGGGCCAGACGGGATAAACAGCCCGGAAAGCGAGACGGCCTCGGTCAATGCCCCGCCGCCGTTGCTGCGCAGGTCAATGATCACGCTGCTGACATTCTGCTTTTCAAGCTTCTGGAGCTGCACTTTCACATCATCGGTCAGGCCGACGTAGAAACCTGGGATATCCAGAACGCCAACCTTCTCTTTACCCACGGTTTTCACCGACATTTTCACCGCGCGATCTTCCAGACGGATGCGCTCACGAGTCAGAGTAACGATACGGGTTTTGGTCCCCTTACCGGCAGGCAGGATCTCCAGGCGAACTTTGCTGCCCTTCGGCCCTTTGATCAGCGCAACAACGTCATCAAGACGCCAGCCAATCACGTCCACCATGCTCTTTCCGGTTTGGCCCACACCGACAATACGGTCGCCTACGCTGATCGCTTTGCTTTTCGATGCAGGGCCACCAGCCACCATGGAGTTGATTACGGTGTAGTCATCGTCCATCTGAAGCACAGCACCGATACCTTCCAGAGACAGGCTCATTTCGGTATTGAACTGTTCGGTGTTACGTGGAGAGAGATAATTGGTGTGCGGATCAATTTCATGCGCAAACGCGGTCATCGCCAGCGAGAAAACATCTTCACTGTTGGTCTGCGCCAGACGACGAATAGCGAACTTGTAGCGACGGTTTAACGTCTCACGGATCTCTTTCTCGTCTTTGCCTGTGAGCTTGAGGCTCAGTTCGTCATATTTGACTTTTCCGTCCCACAGCGCATTCAGTTCAGCCTCGTCTTTCGGCCATGGCGCTTTGCTGCGGTCCAGATTAAAGGTGTCGTTGCCGGTGAAGTCCATCGGACGTTCCAGCACTTTCAGCGCGTATTGATAACGCTCAAAACGGCGCTTTTGCGATAAGTTGTACAGATCGTAGAACAGATCGAGCTTTCCGGAGCGCAGCTCATCACCCACTTCGGATTTGCGTTTAGCGAACTGTTCGACATCGCTGGCCAGCAGTACGTTATGGCTGTAATCCAGCAAGTTCAGATAACGGTCAAAGATTTTGGCCGAAAAGGCCTGATCGAGATCGAACTGACGATAGTGCGAACGAGTAAAGCGCGACGTCACGCGCTCACTCACCGTCGCGTGCTGAGTCTCTTCCTTGAGCACCGGAATTTGATCAACACGCGTAATATCGTCCACAGCGAAAGCGTGGCCTGTTATAGCAAACAGGCCAGCCAGCGCGGTGAGCTTAAAAAAAGTGTTCATGCCAGGCTCGGCCTCCGTTTCAGAACAACAAGTGTTCTGCGCGTACAATCATTGACATACCAGAAGTCAGCTGTACACGAACGCCATCTTTGGTGATTTCCAGTACGGTGGCGTCCATCGCGTTGTTACCCGCTTTCACCTTCAGAGACTGACCTACGCTCAGCGCATTGATGTCAGAAACTGGGGTGTGGCGCGGCTCTTCGCGCGGCGCACGTGGGGCTTTAGCTGCTGGTTTGTCAGCACGCGGTTTGCGATCGTTATTTTCAGTACGACGCGGTGCCGGGCGCGGTTTACGCTCGCGACGAGGGGCGTCTTCCTGACCGTTTGCCGCTGCGGCTTCGCGTTTTTTCGCCTGCTGTTCCGCACGCTGTGCCTGCACGCGAGCTTTGGCTTCTTCAAGCTGCTTACGCGCATGTTCTACGTGCTGCTCGTCCAGCTCACCGCACGGGTTGCCGTCAAGGTCGACACGGGTCGCACCCGGCTTGATACCGTACAGGTAACGCCAGCTCGAGGTATAAAGGCGCAAGGCAGAACGAAGCTGCGTTTTGCTGAGGTTCATCTCCCCCTCAACGCGCGCGACCAGATCCTGAAAGATACCGACTTTCAGAGGACGCGCTTCACCTTCAGCGCTGAAGCACTGCGGGAAACGCTCGGCCAGAAATGCGATAACTTCTTTACTGCTATTCAACTTAGGTTGATTTTCCATGAAATTTCCTGATTACAACGGACGTTGCCAACAAGCGCAGGCATGAACAGGCGACATTATAATGACGCTATCAGTAAATGCTACGTTATCCGTTGATTATCCTGCGACGCTCGCAAAGAATTTATGATAATCGGTCTCTGCCAGAACATTTTCCAGGTTTGCGGCCAGCGCGCGCAGCCCCTGCTCATCCTCGGCAGTAAAGCGGCTGAAGACCGTGCTGTCGATATCCAGAACGCCAATAATCTGATTTTTAACCACCAGCGGCAGTACGATTTCAGAATTGCTGCTGGCATCGCAGGCAATGTGGCCGTCAAACGCATGAACATCTTCGACACGCTGAACCTGACGGGTCGCCACTGCGGTACCGCACACGCCACGACCTACCGGGATGCGTACGCAGGCGAGTTTACCCTGGAAAGGCCCGAGCACCAGCGTGTCACCTTCCAGCAGATAAAAGCCTGCCCAGTTCACGTCAGAAAGGCGTTCGAACAGTAACGCACTGGTATTTGCCAGAGTGGCTAAGAAACTGGTTTCCCCTGCCATTAATGCCTTAAAATCGCGATTCAGATCCGCGTAGAATTCTGTTTTGTTCATTATTCAATCACTTAGTTATCTTACATAGTTACCGCATAGCCTATTAAAATAAGCATTAAATGCGCTCATGCTCAAGATGAATCCGTTCATGAGTTATTATAACTTTCAACAATACTAATCTGTGTGCGACTGATGGCCCTAAAAACACCCCAAATTACGCCGACACGAAAGATCGTTGTTCGTACGGTAAGCCAGGCTCTGCCCCGTGCACATTATCAGCGTTGTCCCCAGTGCGATACGCTTTTTATGTTGCCGAAGATGAAATCGCACCAAAGTGCTTTTTGTCCTTGCTGCGATGCCAAAATTCGCGATGGCCGGGACTGGTCATTGACGCGCCTGGCAGCAATGGCGGTCACCATGCTGCTGCTGATGCCCTTCGCCTGGACCGAGCCGCTGTTAAAGCTCTACCTGCTTGGCGTGCGTATTGACGCTAACGTGTTGCAGGGGATCTGGCAGATGACGCGCCAGGGCGATCCGCTTACGGCCGCCATGGTGCTGTTCTGCGTCGTCGGCGCGCCGTTGGTGCTGGTCGCGGCAATTGCCTACCTGTGGTTTGGCAACATTCTGGGGATGAACCTGCGCCCTGTCCTGCTCATGCTGGAAAAGCTCAAGGAGTGGGTGATGCTGGACATCTATCTGGTAGGCATTGGCGTGGCCTCCATCAAGGTGCAGGATTATGCGTTTTTACAACCCGGCATTGGCCTTTTCGCGTTTATTTCACTGGTCCTGCTGAGTATTTTGACCCTGATTCATCTCAATGTTGAACAGCTTTGGGAGCGATTTTACCCGCAGCGCCCCGCGACCCGGCCTGATGAAAACCTGCGAGTCTGCCTGGGCTGCCATTACACCGGTTTTCCGGATAAACGCGGGAGGTGCCCACGCTGCCACATTCCGTTAAGATTGCGACGCAACTACAGCCTGCAAAAGTGCTGGGCGGCGCTAATCGCCTCCCTGGTATTTTTGTTCCCGGCCAACATGCTGCCGATCTCCGTAATTTATGTGAACGGCGCCCGTCAGGAAGATACTATCCTTTCGGGGATTATCTCTCTGGCGCACAGTAACGTGGGGGTCGCCGCCATTGTTTTCATCGCCAGTATTCTGGTGCCCTTTACCAAAGTGGTGGTGATGTTTACGCTGCTTATTAGCATTCACTTTAAATGCGAACAAGGACTACGCACCCGCATCCTGCTTCTGCGATTTGTGACCTGGATTGGTCGCTGGTCGATGTTGGATCTGTTCGTGATTTCGCTGATGATGTCGCTCATCAATCGCGATCAGTTACTTGCTTTTACCATGGGACCCGCAGCTTTTTATTTCGGCTCTGCGGTGATATTGACTATTCTTGCAGTGGAATGGCTGGACAGCCGCTTACTTTGGGACGCACATGAGTCAGGAAACGCCCGCTTCGCCGACTGAAGCGAGAATTAAAACAAAACGCCGCATTTCGCCATTCTGGTTGCTGCCTGTCATCGCGCTGATGATCGCAGGCTGGCTTATCTGGACGAGCTATGAAGATCGCGGAAGTACCATCACGATTGATTTCCAGTCTGCGGACGGCATTGTCGCCGGACGTACCCCCGTTCGCTTCCAGGGGGTGGAAGTGGGTACCGTGCAGGATATTTCCCTTGGCAAAGGGCTGAACAAAATCCAGGTCCGGGCGAGCATTAAGTCTGATATGCAGGATGCCCTGCGCGCCGAAACGCAGTTCTGGCTGGTCACGCCTAAAGCCTCCCTGGCCGGCGTTTCCGGGCTGGATGCGCTTGTGGGCGGTAACTATATCGGCATGATGCCCGGCAAAGGTGAGCCACAGGATCACTTTGTTGCGCTGGATACCCAGCCGAAATATCGGCTGAATAACGGCGATTTGATGATCCATCTCCGCGCGCCGGATTTGGGCTCGCTGAACAGTGGTTCTCTGGTCTATTTCCGCAAAATTCCGGTAGGCCGCGTTTACGACTACGCCATTAACCCGAACAAAGATGGCGTGACCATTGATGTACTCATCGAGCGCCGTTTTACCAACCTGGTGAAAAAAGGCAGCCGCTTCTGGAACGTCTCAGGCGTCGATGCTGACCTGAGCTTAAGCGGTGCGAAAGTGAAGCTTGAGAGCCTGGCGGCGCTGGTGAATGGCGCTATCGCCTTCGACTCACCTGCTAACTCCAGCCCTGCCGCCGCAGAAGATACCTTTGGCCTGTACGCCGACCTGGCGCACAGCCAGCGCGGTGTCATCGTCAAGCTGACCCTGCCGGATGCCAAAGGCCTGAAAGCCGGTTCGACCCCGCTGATGTACCAGGGTTTAGAGGTCGGGCAACTGACAAAATTAACCCTCAATGCGGGCGGTTCCGTTACCGGCGAAATGACGGTGGATCCGAGCGTGGTGGATCTCCTGCGGGAAAAAACGCGCATTGAACTGCGTAATCCGAAGCTCTCCCTCAGCGACGCCAGCATCAGTTCTCTGCTGACGGGAAGCACCTTTGAGCTGATCCCCGGCGAAGGTGCGCCGAACAAAAACTTTGTTATCGCGCCGGCAGATAAAGCCCTGCTGCAAAAACCGGGCGTGTTGACGGTTACGCTGAATGCACCGGAAAGCTACGGTATTGAAGCCGGGCAACCGCTGATCCTGCACGGTGTGCAGGTGGGCCAGGTCCTCGAACGTAAGCTGTCGGAAAAAGGGGTCTCCTTCTCCGCCGCCATCGATCCGCAGTACGGCAACCTGGTCCACGGCGACAGTAAATTTGTGGTTAACAGTCGGGTCGACGTGAAGGTGGGTCTGGACGGGGTTGAGTTCCTCGGCGCCAGCGCCAGTGAGTGGGTTAACGGCGGGATCCGCATTCTGCCGGGCAGCAAAGGTGCGCTGCGCGAAAGCTATCCGCTGTTCGCCAATCTGGACAAAGCCATTGAAAATAGCCTTGGCGACCTGCCAACCACCACGCTGACCTTAAGCGCTGAAACGCTGCCGGATGTCCAGGCAGGCTCCGTCGTGCTTTACCGTAAGTTTGAGGTGGGGGAAGTGATTACCGTTCGTCCTCGTGCGGACGCGTTTGATATCGAACTGCATATCAAGCCGGAGTACCGCAAGCTGCTCACGCCAAACAGCGTGTTCTGGGCTGAGGGTGGCGCGAAAGTGCAGCTCAACGGCAGCGGGCTGACCGTACAGGCATCGCCTCTCTCCCGTGCCCTGCGCGGTGCGATCAGCTTCGATAACCTGAGCGGCGCCGGCGGCAACATGCGTAAAGGTGACAAGCGGATCCTCTTCCCGTCCGAAACCGCGGCGCGCGCGGTCGGGGGGCAGATTACTCTGCACACCTTTGATGCCGGTAAACTGGCAGAAGGCATGCCCATCCGCTATCTCGGCATTGATATCGGGCAGGTCCAGAAGCTGACGCTGATCACCGCGCGCAACGAAGTGCAGGCGACCGCCGTGCTTTATCCGGAATATGTGCAGACGTTCGCCCGGGCAGGCTCGCGCTTCTCGGTAGTTACGCCGCAAATTTCTGCCGCAGGGGTTGAGCATCTCGATACCATACTTCAGCCGTACATTAACGTTGAACCGGGTCGCGGCAACGCACGTCGTGAATTTGAGTTGCAGGAGGCCACCATCACCGACTCCCGTTACCTGGACGGTCTGAGCATTGTGGTTGAAGTGCCGGAAGCCGGTTCGCTGGGCATCGGTACGCCGGTCCTGTTCCGCGGCATTGAAGTAGGGACAGTAACAAGCCTGACGCTGGGTAATCTGTCCGATCGCGTGATGGTCGGCCTGCGCATCAGCCAGCGTTATCAGCATCTGGTGCGCAACAACTCGGTGTTCTGGCTCGCTTCAGGCTACTCGCTGGACTTCGGCCTGACCGGTGGCGTGGTCAAAACGGGGACCTTTAATCAGTTCATTCGCGGCGGCATTGCCTTCGCGACGCCGCCTGGCACGCCTCTGGCGCCTAAGGCGCAGGCAGGTAAACACTTCCTGCTGCTGGAAAGTGAACCGAAAGAGTGGCGCGAATGGGGAACGGCGCTGCCGCGTTAATCTCGCAGGCTCCGGTGTCAACGCGCCGGAGCCTTTATGTTACACTGCGCGCCTGAATGTTTCCCTGTGGTGTGCCCGTGGCTCAAAACTCCGTATTTCTTCCCGAACAATTCCTCGCACAGATGCGCGAGGCGCTTCCAGCTCATCTCTCTTTCGACGATTTCGTTGCCGCCTGCCAGCGCCCTTTGCGCAGGAGTATTCGCGTCAATACGCTGAAAATCAGCGTCGGGGCGTTTCTGGATCTCGTCTCCCCCTACGGCTGGCAATTAACGCCAGTGCCGTGGTGTGAAGAGGGTTTCTGGATCGAACGGGATGACGAGGAGAGCCTGCCGCTCGGCAGCACCGCCGAGCACCTGAGCGGGCTGTTTTATATTCAGGAAGCCAGCTCCATGCTGCCGGTTGCTGCGCTGTTTGCCGACGGGAACCAGCCTGAGCGGGTTATGGATGTCGCGGCGGCGCCGGGCTCTAAAACCACGCAGATTGCCGCCCGGATGAACAACCGCGGCGCGATCCTCGCCAACGAATTTTCCGCCAGCCGCGTTAAAGTCCTACATGCCAATATCAGCCGCTGCGGGATCCACAACGTCGCGTTAACGCACTTCGATGGTCGCGTGTTTGGCGCTGCCCTGCCGGAAGCCTTTGATGCCATCCTGCTCGACGCGCCCTGCTCCGGCGAAGGCGTGGTGCGTAAAGATCCTGATGCGTTAAAAAACTGGTCCGTTGAAAGCAACCTGGAGATCGCCGCCACACAGCGCGAACTGATCGACAGCGCGTTTCATGCCCTGCGCCCAGGCGGGACGCTGGTTTACTCTACCTGCACGCTGAATCGCGATGAAAACGAGGACGTCTGCCTGTGGCTCAAGCAACGCTATGCGGATGCCGTCGAGTTTCTGCCGCTGGACACCCTCTTCGACTCGGCCAGTCATGCGGCCACGCCTGAAGGCTTCCTGCATGTCTTCCCGCAGATTTACGATTGCGAAGGCTTCTTTGTTGCCCGTCTGCGTAAAACCCGCGCCGTCGATCCTTTGCCTGCCCCTAAGTTTAAGGTCGGCAACTTCCCGTTCACGCCGGTCAAAGGCCGTGAGGCGGCACAGGCGCAAGCGGCTGCGAGCAAAGTCGGTCTGCACTGGGATGAGAGCCTGCGCCTCTGGATGCGTGACAAAGAGCTGTGGCTGTTCCCGGTCAACATCGAACCGCTGATTGGTAAGGTGCGTTTCTCCCGCCTCGGTATTCGCCTGGCGGAGATCCACAACAAAGGCTATCGCTGGCAGCACGAAGCGGTCATTGCGCTGGCCGGCAGTGAGAACACCTTTGCCCTGACGCATCAGGAAGCGGAAGAGTGGTATCGCGGTCGTGACGTTTACCCGGAAGACGGCCCCTCACAGGATGAAGTCATCGTGACGTATCAGGGCTATCCGCTGGGGCTGGCGAAAAAAGTCGGCTCGCGGCTGAAAAACAGCTATCCGCGCGAATTGGTACGCGATGGCCGCCTGTTTACCGGTAACAACCGCAGCGCCTGAAAAAAAGCGCATTTTTTTACTGGCGATTTCGCTCTCCTTGTCTAGGATCAAAAATGGGTGACTGCACTGGTCATACCAGATTTTGGGCAACAAACCGGAGAGCATTATGACGAAAACCAGCGTACGCATTGGCGCTTTTGAAATCGACGACGCTGAATTGCGCGGCGAATCACAAGGCGAACGAACGTTAAGTATTCCCTGCAAATCCGATCCGGATTTGTGCATGCAGCTGGACGCCTGGGATGCAGATACCAGCGTCCCGGCGATCCTTGATGGGGAACATTCCGTTCTGTACCGTGAGCATTACGACAGTAAAACCGATGCCTGGGTCTTGCGTCTTGCCTGACCCAAAGAGAACCCGCCCGAAGGCGGGTTATTTATTACTGAAGCTGCGCCAGCGTCAGAAAGCCCCCGAATACTGCCCCCGTATCAATGTAGTGCAGATTGTTAAAATCGTAGCGTTTGTCCACAGGCGTATGTCCAAACCAGAAGTGATCCGCACCGCTAATGCCCTGCCCTTTGCCCACCATAAAGCCCATTAACCGGTCGCGATCCCACAGCACGCGCTGGGCATCCACCGGCTTATGCCAGCCATATTCGGCGGAGGGATAATCCGCATGAGCAATCACGTTCAGACCGTTTTTGCAGGTTATTTCAATAATGTGCGGTAAGTCCCGACACGCATCGAGTAAACCCTTCGCCTGTTTTTGTTGAGCGTCCTTAAGCCCGGTAAACCAGTTACCGCCATTTATCGACCAGAGACTAAAATCATTATTTTCAAGCGCATCTAACGCCATTTGCTCGTGATTACCGCGTACCGCATAAAACCAGTTTTCCTGCATCAGCTGTAAACATTTTACGCTGTCAGGCCCGCGATCGATAATATCCCCCACCGAGATCAGCAGATCCGTATCAGGATTAAAATGCCGTCGTTTCAGCTCATCTATAAGCCACTGATAGCAACCATGAATATCGCTGACAACCCAGACATGACGCCAGTGTTCTCCCTCTATTTTCTGATACATAACGCCTCCTGTAAGAAGTATAGCTGCCACAGAAAATGTCATGAGCTGGCGTTGGATTTTGCGAATCCAAACAAACCATAAACCAGCCGGAAATAAAGATCGCTGCGCTATTAATCCCTTATTCCCTGGCCTTTAAAATAGAGCGGAATAAAAAGAGGGATTTTCACGTGTCAAACATACACCTGCAAAACGATGTTTTTTATCCGCATCGCACAAATATTATTTCTGAACTGGTGAGAGGAAAACGCGTTCCCGGCCCAATCTGGCACAAACGTGATTACCGGTTAAAGTTCCTACTGCGCTCGCTTTTATTCTGGTCCTCCACCCATCGCATGCTGGAGGCCCTGTCCGGGCGCGATGATTTCGACAGGCTGCTCACCTCTCAAATTACCTTGCCGAGCAAAACTCACCGCCAGTATCTGATGCGCGGCCTGAACTCAAACGATCGGGCCGATGCTATCGTCAGCCACTATCAGTGGATTGATAGTCTGAAAAACATCGCCCTCGCCCACGCGCTGACCAGCCCGCAAGAGGTGCCGGTTGTCCGGTTCGAGGCAAAAAACGGCGAAATCTATACCGTCCACGCCTCGTCCGCAGGTAAGGCCGAACGCGAAGGCGAAAGCACGCTTTGGCTGCACGACAATGACAATACGCTGCTTGCCAGCCTGACGTTCTGTGTCGCACGCAGTAACGGCCGTACGGTGCTGGTGATCGGCGGCCTTCAGGGTCCACGTCGTCATGTTTCACGGGAGGTGATTAAGCAGGCTACCCGTGCCTGCCATGGGCTTTTCCCGAAACGCGTGCTGATGGAGGTGATCTTCCAGCTTGCCTCACGCTCGAACATTAGCGCGATTTTTGCCGTCAGTGATGAAGGCCATGTTTTCCGCGCGCTGCGCTACCGTCTGAGCAAAGGCCGTCATTTTCACGCCAGCTACGACGAGTTCTGGGAAGGCCTGAACGGAAAGAAACTCTCCCCCTTCTGCTGGCAGTTGCCGCTCCAGATGGAGCGTAAAGCGCTGGAGGAGATTGCCAGCAAAAAACGCGCCGAATACCGTCGCCGCTTTGCGTTACTTGATGATATTGCGGCTTGCGTACAAGCGCGTATCGATCCCGCAGTGGTCACAGGCAAAAAACAAACAAAAATTTAACAAAACAGCCAAAAAGGACTGGACTTACGCCTGCCGGGTTGTGGTATGTTTGAAGCAGGCGCACAGGAAGTGAACCTTCTGCTGAGACGAAAACCGGATTTTATCGTTTATTTTCAAGAAGATAAAAAGAGACCGAATACGATTCCTGTATTCGGTCCAGGGAAATGGCTCTTGGGAGAGAGCCGTGCGCTAAAAGTTGGCATTAATGCAGGCTCAATCGCCTTGCCCTTTAAGAATAGATGACGACGTCAGGTTTTCCAGTCCACAGTAAAAGTGGTCTGAAAAAAAGCGTCAGAACATCACTAAATGTGAAAAACCGCAGAGCTTTTACAAGCACCTGCGGTTTTTTTTTACTGGAAACCTGACGGCTAGCAGAGCTTTTCAGCGCGCTCAATAAACGGTGCCAGACTCTTCTTCTGCCCGGGGTTTGCCGGGTCATCTACCTGGATCACGCTGACAGGCTGTCCGTTACTTTTCCCGCTGGCAACCTGCTGCTCCGCCACGTCATTTAACGGATACTGCACGAGCGTACTGGGATTGATGACATACAGCGCGTTACCGGGACGGCAGGTAAGCATGACTTCTTCACGATTAAATGCCCAGTTGTCCTTACCCACTTCAAACCGGCTGACGGTGATGACCTGCGGCGCGGCTAACGCACTGCTGGCACAGGTGAGAAGTAAAAGAGAAAGCAGTATCTTTTTCATATGTTATTTAACCTTGTCAGAAGGGTTCCCAGGTCGCGAACAGGCTGACGGCCGCCAGTACCAGCGCGCCCAGCACCACCTCTGCCTGTGTCATCCTGATAAAAATCTGTTGTTCCCGCCCGGCCTCCGGGCGAAAGCGTGGCACAAGAAAATACCGATTCGCCAGCGCAATTGCCACCATCATCATGACCAGCGCACATTTGAACAACAACAGCTGGACATAAGGCGCCTGCCACGGCACGTTTATGCCAACAATAAAGAGCGTATTGATTATCCCGGTCAGCAGCACGCCTGCCACGGCGTAATGCCCCACGCGGGAGAAGCGCATCATGGTAAAGATAGCGGCTGGCTGCCAGCGGCCTTTCGCCAGACGCATACAAAACAGCAGCGGCAGTAAACCACCCACCCAGGTCGCGGCGCAGAGCAGGTGAAGCGCATGGTTGAGACGATGCAACGCTCCCGGTGCGCCACCGTTCATCGCGGCATGTCCCACGCCCGCCAGCAGCACCAGCTGCCCCATCGCGAGCAGTAACAGCCGAGAGCCTTTTTGCGGGGTAAGCCATGCAGCGCCCGCCGTCACAGCGGCCAGCACCATTTGCCACAACCAGACGCCGCCAAATTGCGTTCCCAGCACGCTGCGCCAGACCGCCGGACGAATGACATCGCCCCAGCCGTTGCCCATCAACCCACTTTGCAGGCCAAACATCAGCAGAGCCGCTATCAGGCTGATTAAGGCCGCGAGTTTCTGCTGCCGCTGGAAACGCCGGGTCATGAGGCGCTGCAACGAAGACGGCGCAAACCAGACGCTGTAGAGCGCGTTGCCGAAAAGCAGCATCAGCGCAGCAAAATGGATAAAGCGTAACGCGACGTAGCTCAGGGTCAGCATGCTATTTCACGCTAAAGTGATAGCTGCCTTTGGTTTTGTGGCCATCCACGGAGACCACATGCCAGTCCACCGTGTAGGTGCCGGACGTCAACGGTTTCTCAAGAGGAACAATCAGCTTTGCGTTATCCTTCTCGTCACGCTTCACCGCGCCGGTCTGGATCTTGTGCTGCTGTGCGTCCGTCACCACCACGCCGCTGAAGGCAGGCTCAATGCCTTCCGAGAAGTTCAGGGTAATGACCTCTGGTGCCACCGCAACGGTATTTTCCTGCGGGGATTGCTGCTTAAGATGCGCATGGGCCAGAACTGAGGGCGTGATGGCTGAAGAGAGCAGAAATGCCAGCGCGCACGCGACACGGGAAGGGGTAAAATGCATCACAATCATTCCTTTTCGTTATGCCTGAATGCTAAAGAATAACTCTGTATAATTAACGAGTCGAGGAACATCCTTTGCTCCCTTGTCATCGTTGAACAATCGCGGTAACGTTGCCGCCGCAGAAAAAGGAGAAGGAAATGAACGTTAATCTGGCCGCCCTTCCTCAGGACGAGATGGACAAAGTGAATGTCGATCTCGCCGCCGCGGGGGTCGCATTCAAAGAGCGTTACAACATGCCCGTCGTGGCTGAAGTGGTAGAGCGTGAACAACCCGCGCATCTGCGCGACTGGTTTCGCGAACGTCTCATTGCGCATCGCCTCGCCTCCGTCAATCTCTCGCGCCTGCCGTACGAACCTAAAGTTAAATAAGCTTAACGTCTCGTTACACTTCCTTACGCGTTATGTGGCAGGATAAGAAAACCCTGATAAATTTAGGTGTAATCTTAAAATCCCAGCGACTTAGTGTATAAGGAAGTCACGATGTCACGATGGAATATTGCCGCGGCTCAGTATGCCCCGCGGCACAACTGTGTTGATGAGCACGTAAAACATCACCTGTACTTTATTGCCGAGGCTGCCTGGCATGGGTGCGATTTGATCGTCTTTCCGGAGCTTTCGCTTATCGGCCCAGGCGGAACATCCTTACCCCCACCCCCTGACGATTTGCAGCTTGCCCCCCTCCTTCACGCCGCCCAGTCACGTTTCATCACGGTGATTGCTGGTATTACACTCCAGCAACACGGCCAGCGCCAGAAAGGACTCGCGCTTTTCACCCCTAACCTGTCGACCATCCGGCGTTATCCGCAGGGCAACGGTGCGGGTGTTATTCCTGGCGATAAACGGTTAACCATCGTGGATAACCAGGCTGACGCCCCGGAACTGGACCCGGAGGCAACGCTGTTCACCAGCAGCCTGGCCGTGGGCGAGCATCGCTGGCGGCAATCCATCGGTTCGTTACAACGCTTCGCGCACAAGTACGCCATCGCGGTATTAATGGCGAACGCGCGCGGCGGTAGCGCGTTATGGGATGAAAAAGGTCAGCTGATCGTACGTGCCGATAAGGGAGAACTGCTGCTAACCGGTTCTTTAGGCCAACAGGGTTGGCAAGGCGATATCATTCCATTAGGCTAGGCATTTTTGGATCAGGAGCGATCAATGCTGCGCGTTATCGATACCGAAACCTGTGATTTGCAGGGTGGAATTGTGGAAGTCGCTTCTGTCGACGTGATTGACGGAAAGATAGTCAACCCCATGAGCCATCTGGTGCGCCCGGATCGACCCATCAGTGCGCAGGCGATGGCGATACATCGCATTACGGAATCGATGGTGGCGGATAAGCCGTGGATTGAAGAGATCATCCCTCTTTACCACGGTAGCCAGTGGTATGTGGCCCATAACGCCAGCTTTGACCGCCGCGTGCTGCCGGAGATGCCCGGCGAATGGATTTGCACTATGAAGCTGGCGCGCCGTCTGTGGCCGGGGATCAAATACAGCAATATGGCGCTGTATAAGTCGCGCAAACTCAGCGTGCGGACGCCGGAAGGGCTGCATCATCACCGCGCTCTTTACGACTGCTACATCACCGCAGCGCTCCTGATTGATATCATGAATACTTCCGGCTGGACGCCAGACGATATGGCGACCATTACCGGGCGCCCCGCGCTACTGACCACCTTTACGTTCGGAAAATATCGCGGGAAGCCAGTATCGGAAGTGGCGGACAAAGATCCGGGCTATCTGCGCTGGCTGTACAACAACCTCGACAGAATGAGCCCGGAACTGCGCCTGACGCTGAAGCATTATTTAGGCGAAGCCTGAGTCCCCGCCCGGCCTGGCAGCGTATCCTGCGCCAGGCCAATCAAAAAGGCGTACTCCAGCGCCACCCCTTCATAGGATTTAAATCGCCCTGATTTCCCTCCGTGCCCCGAGTCCATATCGGTACACAGCAGCAGCAAATTATCGTCAGTTTTCAGCTCACGCAACTTCGCCACCCATTTCGCGGGCTCCCAGTACTGTACCTGGGAATCGTGCAGGCCGGTGGTCACCAGCATATGCGGATAGGCTTTCGCCTCGACGTTATCGTACGGGCTGTACTCTTTCATGTAGCGATAATAGGTTTCATCCTGCGGGTTCCCCCACTCCTCAAACTCCCCGGTGGTCAGTGGAATGGACTCATCCAGCATGGTCGTCACCACGTCCACAAACGGCACCTGGGCGATAACGCCTTTAAACAGTTCAGGCCGCTGGTTGATCACGGCGCCCATAAGCATGCCCCCGGCGCTGCCCCCCATGCCAAAGCAGAGCTGCGGATCGCCATAACCCTGCGCGATCAGCGCATCGCAAACATCAAGGTAGTCATTAAAGGTATTTTTCTTTTTGAGAAATTTTCCGTCTTCATACCAGTGCTGACCCAGCTCGCCGCCGCCGCGAATATGGGCAATCGCATAAACAAAACCGCGGTCGAGCAGGCTCAGCCTGCTGCTGCTGAAATCGGCGTCCATGCTGGATCCATAGGAGCCATAGCCATAGACGAGGATGGGGTTTTTACCTTTGTTGAAGTGCGCCTTGTGATAGACGAGCGACACTGGGACTTCAACGCCGTCGCGTGCGGTCACCCACAGGTGCTCACTGCGATAATTTTCCGACTCAAAACCCCGGACCTCAGCCTGTTTAATCACCTGACGCTGCCCGGTGTCCATATCCAGTTCAAACAACGTATCCGGGGTGGTCATCGACGAATAGCCGTACCGCAGGCGGGACGATTCCGGTTCCGGGTTAAAGCCGATCCACGTTACGTAAGCCGGGTCATCGAACGCAATGCCCACCACTTCGCGGGTTTTGCGGTTGATTTGGCGGATACTGGTCAGTCCGCGCTGACGCTCTTCCACCACCAGCCAGTCGGTAAACAGGGTGAACCCCTCCAGCATCGCCTGATCGCGCGCGGGAATTAACACTTCCCATTTGCGTTCATCGCGCACTTTGGTTTTATAAAGGCCAAAGTTTTTGCCCTCGCGGTTCGAACGCAGGTAAAAGCTGTGCTGGAAGTGATCCAGGCTGTACTCATGATCTTTACGGCGCGGCAGGAAGCACAGAGGCTGCGCATCCGGCAGCTCTGCATCCAGCAGCAGCACTTCTGAGGTGGTGGCGCTGGAGAGGAAAATGATCACGTAGTGGCGAGACGACGTTTTGTGCAGGCTGACATAGAACGTCTCATCTTTTTCCTCATACACCAGTTCATCGTCGGCGGAATCGGTCCCCACCGTATGACGCCAGACCTGATAAGGCAGCAGCGTTGAGACATGCTTTTTAACGTAGTAGACCGTTTCTGAATCGTTACCCCAGACGAAATCGGGGGAGACATTATCCAGCATTTCGGGATACCAGTTTCCCGTTTCAAGATTGCGGAAACGCAAACCGTACTGGCGGCGGGAGAGGTAATCCTCAGCCAGCGCCATAATGGCGTTATCGGGGGAAATGGACATGCCGCCCAGCGTATAAAACTCACTGTGGGCCGCACGTTTGTTTGCATCCAGCAGGATCTCCCATTCATCCCACTCGGCGCTCAGCACAGACTGGCGCTGGTAGATGGGATATTCGTTTCCCGGCTCATAAATATGGCGATAGCGATAACCGTTTTTGCACCACGGGGCAGAGACATCACGCTGGGGGATACGCTGCACCATTTCCTTCAGAAGTTGATCCTGAAGCGCCTGCTGGCTGGCCATGACCTGGCGGCCATAGTCGTTTTCCTCGTGCAGATAGTCCAGCACTTCTGGCCGGGAACGAGAATCGTCCCGCAGCCAGTAGTAGTTATCGATACGCGTATCGCCATGCGTGGTGATCGCATAAGGAGTACGTCGGGCTTTTGGAGGCATGGCATTCTTACTTTTTCGTTTTACATCCTATAAGGTTGGCAAAACACGCGTATGATGCAAGCGAAACATGGCCTTCTAGCCCACGAGGGTCTGCTTCTGCTGCTGAATATCCTGCTCAATTCCCTCACGAACGTCCTGTGGGATCTTCAGCGCATCGCCCAGGGCGTTCAGGTAGCTGCGCTCCATAAAGTGATCGATATCGATGGCGGCACAGCTCAGAAAATAGAGTTCCAGCGCCTCTTCTTCGTTTTTCACGCTTTGCGCCAGACGCTGCGGGTCAAGCGGCTGTTCGATGGCCTGCGCCACCAGCGCCCTGCCCTGCTCCTCAACGCCCGCTTCCCGCATCTGCTGTTCAATTGCGGCACGTTCACTGGCATCAATATGCCCGTCGCTCTTGGCCGCAAAGACCAGAGCGAGGATCAGCCGCTCGGTGCGTAAATCTAACGGCGATACCTGCTTCCCGTATTGCGGTTCATCCTGATGCGCGCTGCGCACCTTGTCTTTGTATTTGTTCCATAAGACGGAGCCTGCAATAGCCCCTCCGCCCGCCAGCAGCGCGCCGGTACCGTATTTGGTAAGCAGTTTCCGCGATGATTTATTGGCAACCAGCAAACCGGCCAGCCCGCCGAGCGCACCCGGCACCAGCAGCTTGCTCAGACCCTGCTCGCCCGACGACGAGCCTTTTTGTCCCAACAGGGATTGCAGTTGATTCATCCAGCCTGACATATTTTTCCTCACGTAACAGTGCGTAACCTTCACAGCCTAAGCGAGCGGGTGTCAGGAAATGTCTGTCAGTGCTAAAGAAGCGCAAATTTCCCCCCTGTCCGGTTATCCCCATACAAGACAGACGCAAACGTTTTCGTTTATACTGCCCGCATCTTTTTCAGGGGGATTTTTATGACTCGTTTAGGAACCGCGCTGCGTCCCGCCGCGACGCGCGTCATGCTGTTGGGATCGGGTGAACTGGGTAAAGAAGTGGCCATTGAATGCCAGCGTTTAGGTGTGGAAGTGATTGCGGTGGACCGTTACGCGAATGCGCCCGCCATGCACGTCGCGCATCGCTCGCACGTCATCGATATGCTTGACGGTAATGCGCTGCGGGGGTTAATTGCCGACGAAAAACCGGATTTCGTGGTACCTGAAATTGAGGCCATTGCCACTGAGATGTTGATTGCCCTTGAACAGGAAGGCCAGCGCGTGGTGCCCTGCGCCACTGCGGCAAAACTGACCATGAACCGGGAAGGCATTCGTCGCCTGGCGGCAGAAGAATTACAGCTCCCGACCTCCAGCTACCGTTTTGCCGGGGATAAAGCTGCGTTTCTCCAGGCCGTAGAGGAGATTGGCTACCCGTGCATCATTAAGCCGGTAATGAGCTCCTCCGGCAAAGGGCAGAGCTTTATCCGCGACAGCAGCACGCTGGACAACGCCTGGGACTATGCCCAGCAGGGCGGCCGAGCCGGGGCCGGGCGCGTCATCGTGGAAGGCGTGGTAAAGTTTGATTTTGAAATTACCCTGCTCACCGTCAGCGCCGTGGATGGCGTTTATTTCTGCGACCCGATTGGTCATCGCCAGGAAGACGGCGATTATCGCGAATCCTGGCAACCGCAGCAGATGAGCGAGCTGGCGCTGGCACGCGCACAGGAGATCGCCCGCAAGACGGTGCTGGCGCTGGGCGGCTACGGCCTGTTCGGCGTGGAGTTGTTTGTTTGCGGCGACGAGGTGATCTTCAGCGAAGTCTCCCCTCGTCCGCACGATACCGGGATGGTTACGCTGATTTCACAGGATCTCTCCGAGTTCGCGCTGCACGTACGCGCTTTCCTCGGCCTGCCGGTTGGCGGCATCCGTCAGTACGGCCCGGCAGCCTCGGCGGTGATCCTGCCGCAGCTGACCAGCCAGAATGTCACCTTTGATAACGTCGAAGGTGCGGTTGGCGCAGGCTTGCAGGTCCGGCTGTTCGGCAAACCGGAGATCGACGGAAGCCGTCGTCTGGGCGTGGCATTAGCGACCGGGGAAAATGTGGACGAAGCCGTCGCGAGAGCAAAAAGAGCGGCTGCGAACGTCAGCGTAGCAGGATAAAAAAACGGGCCGAAAGGCCCGTTTTAACTGTCTGGCTGGCCGGGTTAGGCGCAGCCGACACCCGGCAAACAAACTTACTGTTTCGCGCCTTCTACCGCTTCGCGAGCCAGTTTAGTGATGCGATCCCAGTCGCCTGCTTCCAGCGCATCCGCCGGAACCAGCCAGGAGCCGCCGATGCACAGCACGCTTTTCAGCGCCAGATAGTCACGGTAGTTGGCCGGAGAGATGCCGCCCGTTGGGCAGAAACGCACCTGGGAGAATGGGCCCGCAATGGCCTGCAACGCTTTGGTGCCGCCGTTCGCTTCAGCCGGGAAGAATTTGAACTCTTTCAGGCCGTAGTCCATGCCCAGCATCAGTTCAGAAACGGTGCTGATACCCGGGATCAGCGGAATAGAACCTTCGGTTGCGGCTTTCAGCAGCGGCTCAGTCAGCCCCGGGCTGATGGCAAACTGTGCGCCCGCTTCGGTCACTTCCGCCAGCTGCTGCGCATTCAGAACCGTACCTGCACCGATGATCGCTTCCGGCACTTCTTTGGCGATAGCGCGGATCGCATCCATCGCACAGGCCGTACGCAGGGTCACTTCCAGAACACGAACGCCACCCGCAACCAGCGCCTTCGCCATTGGGACAGCGTGCTCCAGTTTGTTTACCACAATAACCGGCACGACAGGGCCAGTGGTCAGGATTGCTTCTGCACTTGTTTTCCAGTTTTTCATCAGAGTTTTCTCTCGCCAGATCGTTAAAATCAAGTCGTCTTAAAACGTAATACAGGTTGCGCCCTGCTCCGCACCGGAGAGTTTCTCACGCAACGCACCAAACATTTCGCGTCCGGTACCCACGCGTGACGCGCTCAGGTCAGGAATATGTGGCTGACGCGCCGCCAGCTCTGCTTCATCCACCAGCAGGGTTAACTCGCCTGTCTGACCGTTAACGCGGATCATGTCACCATCACGTACTTTCGCCAGCAGGCCGCCGTCGTAGGCTTCCGGGGTGACATGAATCGCTGAAGGCACTTTACCGGATGCCCCTGAAAGGCGTCCATCGGTTACCAGTGCAATTTTGAAACGGCGGTCCAATAATACACCAAGCGGCGGCATAAGTTTATGTAATTCTGGCATCCCGTTCGCTTTTGGTCCCTGATGACGCACCACGACCACACAGTCTTTATCAAGCAGACCCGCGTCAAAGGCAGGTAAAACGTCGTGCTGGCTTTCAAACACCACCGCCGGGGCTTCAATAACCTGATTCTCTTCCGGCACGGCAGAGGTTTTCATCACGGCACGTCCAAGGTTACCGCTCAGCACTTTGGTGCCGCCGTGAGGAGAGAACGGCTGTTCGAAGGTTGCGATAACCTGAGGATCAAGCGAGTCGCTCGCCCCTTCGCGCCAGTCCAGCTCACCGTTGTTCAGCCAGGGTTCAAGGGTATAGCGATGCAGGCCAAAGCCCGCCACCGTGTTGACATCCTCATGCAGCAGGCCGCCTTTCAGCAACTCGCGCATCAGCACCGGCACGCCGCCCGCGGCCTGGAAGTGGTTGATGTCCGCCGGACCGTTCGGGTACAGACGCGCCATCAGCGGTACCACGGAGGAGATATCGGAGAAGTCATCCCAGTTGATCAGAATGCCCGCCGCGCGCGCCATCGCGACAAGGTGCATGGTATGGTTGGTTGAACCGCCGGTCGCCAGCAGGGCGACAATCCCGTTTACGATGACTTTTTCATCCACCATTTTGCCCATTGGCATCCACTCGTTGCCGTTACCGGTCAGGCGCGTCACCTGACGGGCTGCGGCTTCGGTCAGCGCTTTACGCAGTGGCGCATCCGGCTGGATGAACGACGAGCCCGGCAGCTGCATACCCATAAACTCCACCACCATCTGGTTGGTGTTGGCCGTACCGTAGAACGTACAGGTGCCCGGCGCATGATAGGACGCGGCTTCCGCTTCCAGCAGTGCCTGACGGTCCGCTTTTCCTTCGGCATACAGCTGGCGGATACGGACTTTTTCCTTGTTTGGCAGACCGCTAGCCATCGGGCCTGACGGCACAAAAATCGCTGGCAGATGGCCAAACGACAGCGCGGCCATCACCAGCCCCGGGACGATTTTGTCGCACACGCCCAGATAGAGCGCGCCATCAAACATATTGTGAGACAGGCCCACTGCCGCTGACATGGCGATCACTTCGCGGCTCAGCAGGGACAGCTCCATACCGTCCTGGCCCTGGGTTACGCCATCACACATGGCCGGCACGCCGCCTGCAACCTGGCCCACCGCGTTCACGCTGTGCAGCGCATTGCGGATGATAGACGGGTAGACCTCATACGGCTGGTGGGCTGAAAGCATGTCGTTATAGGAGGTAATGATGGCGATATTGTTACGCAACATGCTTTTCAGCGCGTCTTTATCACCAGGCTGGCAGGCCGCAAAGCCGTGGGCCAGATTCCCGCAGGCCAGCTGAGAGCGATGGACAGTTTCACTCTTCGCCTGTTCGATGCGGGCAAGGTAGGCAGCACGGGTCTCTTTCGAGCGTTCAACGATGCGTTGTGTTACGCGTAACAATGTCGGATTCATAAAAGCTCCTCTAATTTATCTGTCCAGGCTCGGGAGTTTACACAGTTTCTGACGGTTGTTAACAACGCTGAAACGCCTGATATCCGGAGCACAGGGGCAAAATGTCTGAAGGGAGTGTAATAAAAAAAGCTCCGCGGGTGAATCCACGCGGAGCTTAAAAGATAAAAATTATGCCACTTGCTGTGTTAGATCATGTTACCGGTAAAATAACACCTTTGGGCTAGAGAAGGTGGTTATTCAAACTCGTTCCAGGAGCGGCCATCACGGGTGATCATCGCAACGGAGGCGACAGGTCCCCAGGTTCCCGCCTGATACGGTTTTGGCGCGTCCTGATCGGCTGCCCACGCTTCAGTGATGGAGTCGACCCACTTCCACGCCTCTTCCACTTCATCGCGGCGGACGAACAGCGCCTGGATACCACGCATGGTTTCCAGCAGCAGACGCTCGTAAGCATCGGCGAGATGCGTCTGGTTGAAGGTTTCAGAGTAGCTCAGGTCCAGCTTGGTAGTTTGCAGGTTGTGTTTGTGATCAAGGCCCGGCACTTTGTTGAGGATCTGAATATCCACACCCTCGTCCGGTTGCAGACGGATGGTCAGTTTGTTCTGCGGCAGTTCCTGCCAGGATTCTTTGAACAGGTTCAGTTCCGGATTTTTGAAGTAGACCACCACTTCGGAGCATTTTGCCGGCAGACGTTTACCGGTACGCAGGTAGAACGGCACACCGGCCCAGCGCCAGTCGTCGATATCCACGCGGATCGCCACAAACGTCTCGGTGTTGCTGGACTTGTTCGCGCCCTCTTCTTCCAGATAGCCAGGAACTTTTTTCCCCTGGGCAAAACCTGCGGTGTACTGGCCGCGCACGGTTTTCTCGCGCACGTTGGAGCGGTCAATACGGCGCAGTGATTTCAGCACTTTCACTTTTGCGTCACGAATGCTGTCGGCCGTCAGATCTGACGGTGGAGACATGGCAATCATGCACAGAATTTGCAGCAGATGGTTCTGGATCATGTCCCGCATCTGGCCGGCCTGGTCGAAGTAGCCCCAACGGCCTTCGATGCCCACCTCTTCCGCCACGGTAATTTCCACGTGGTCGATAGTGCGGTTGTCCCAGTTGTTCACGAACAGGGAGTTGGCAAAACGCAGCGCCAGCAGGTTCAGTACCGTCTCTTTGCCCAGATAGTGGTCAATACGGTAAACCTGACACTCCTCAAAGAACTCGCCCACCTGGTCGTTGATTTCACGCGAGGTCGCCAGCGACGTACCCAGCGGTTTCTCCATCACCACGCGCGCCGGTTTGGCGTTCAGCCTCGCCTCGCCCAGACCTTTACAGATGGCGCCGAAGGTGCTTGGGGGCATGGCGAAATAGTTAATAGTGACACGATTTTCCTGGTCAAGCATTTCACCCAGACGGGTAAAGGCGCCTACATCGTTGACGTCCAGGTTGCAGAAATCGAGACGCCCGCTCAGCTTATCCCAAAGGCTTTCATCGATTTTCTCTTTCATGAACGTTTCGAGCGCCTCGCGCACGACTTTGGTATAAGCCTCCTTATCCCAGTCTGCGCGCCCTACCCCAAGGATCCGGGTGTCGGGATGGATCTGGCCCGCTTTTTCGAGCTGATACAGGGAAGGCAGCAATTTTCGGCGTGCAAGATCGCCTTTCGCGCCGAAAATGACCAGGTCACATGCCTGGGCTGTTTGCGTTACCGCCATGTCATTCTCCTCAGTTAGATCGCCTGGTACTCTGCCAGGTATCGTTGTAATTTTATTACAATGCACTGTACTGCTTTTACGCGTTTCCTGAAACCATTAGCGCTTAACGTCGCGTGCGATACGGTGATTTTTCGTCGCCCGGGCCATTACGCCCGTCTGATGACGCAACAAACGTCGATTCTTTGCGCAACAGGGTCAGAGCAAAACCCGACGTCGATCAAGTAATGAAAAAAAACAACAACATTTCTTGTCGACGATTACCCTTTCGGGAGTCCCGGGGGTAATATCGGCTAAATCGAATCAAGATTTCATCTCTTTATGAAATCGTTTATGCCCTCATGAGCGTCTTGTTAACAATGAACATGCTGGAAAAAATCCAGTTTCAACTGGAACACCTTAGCAAATCCGAGCGCAAAGTGGCTGAAGTTATTCTCGCCGCGCCCGCTCAGGCGATTCATTCAAGCATCGCCGCTCTGGCACAGGAATCGGGCGTCAGCGAACCGACGGTCAATCGATTCTGTCGTAGTCTGGACACGCGCGGCTTTCCTGATTTTAAACTGCATCTGGCCCAAAGTCTGGCAAACGGCACCCCGTATGTTAATCGCAATGTAGATGAAGACGACAGCGTTGATGCTTACACCGCAAAAATATTTGAATCGGCTATGGCCACGCTCGACCACGTTCGCCAGTCTCTGGACATGAGTTCAGTGAATCGCGCGGTCGATCTTCTCACGCAGGCCAAACGGATTGCCTTCTTTGGCCTTGGCTCGTCCGCCGCCGTGGCGCATGACGCCATGAATAAGTTCTTTCGCTTTAACGTGCCGGTGATTTACTCCGATGACATTGTGCTGCAACGCATGAGCTGTATGAATTGTAGTGAAGATGATGTCGTGGTACTCATCTCCCATACGGGCCGCACCAAGAGCCAGGTGGAGCTGGCGCAGCTCGCGCGTGACAACGATGCGATGGTCATCGCCCTGACGACGGCAGGTACGCCGCTGGCCAGGGAAGCGACGCTCGCCATTACCCTGGACGTACCGGAGGACACCGACATGTACATGCCGATGGTCTCCCGCCTGGCGCAGTTGACGGTCATCGACGTGCTGGCGACCGGTTTTACCTTACGCCGGGGCGCAAAATTCCGGGATAACTTGAAGCGGGTCAAGGAAGCCCTGAAAGAATCGCGTTTTGATAAAGAATTGCTTATAAAGAGCGATGTTCCCTAATAACTACGATGTACGATTTACGGCATTCGGTCCCCTCGCTACTGCCTTGCGATAGATGAAGGCCGATTCTATGTTCACGCAACACCACAGTTGTTTCAGTCAACGGAGTATTACATGTCCAGAAGGCTTCGCAGAACCAAGATCGTCACCACCTTAGGCCCGGCCACCGACCGCGATAATAACCTCGAAAAGATTATCGCCGCGGGTGCCAACGTGGTGCGCATGAACTTCTCTCACGGTACGCCAGAAGACCATAAATTACGTGCCGACAAAGTGCGTGAAATCGCAGCTAAACTGGGCCGCCATGTTGCTATCCTCGGTGACCTGCAAGGTCCAAAAATCCGCGTATCGACCTTTAAAGAAGGCAAAGTCTTCCTCAACATCGGCGATAAATTCCTGCTGGATGCCAACCTGAGCAAAGGCGAAGGCGATAAGGAAAAAGTGGGTATCGACTACAAAGGTCTGCCTGCTGACGTTGTGCCTGGCGACATCCTGCTGCTGGACGACGGACGCGTACAGCTGAAAGTGCTGGAAGTTCAGGGTATGAAGGTATTCACCGAAGTGACCGTCGGCGGCCCGCTCTCCAACAACAAAGGCATCAACAAACTCGGCGGTGGCCTGTCTGCCGAAGCGCTGACCGATAAAGACAAAGCGGATATCGTGACCGCAGCGCAGATCGGCGTGGATTACCTGGCCGTCTCCTTCCCGCGCTGCGGCGAAGATCTGAACTATGCTCGCCGCCTGGCGCGCGATGCAGGCTGCGATGCGAAAATCGTTGCGAAAGTGGAACGCGCTGAAGCGGTCTGCGATCAGGACGCGATGGACGACGTGATCCTGGCGTCTGACGTGGTGATGGTTGCCCGTGGTGACCTGGGCGTGGAAATTGGCGACCCTGAACTGGTCGGTATCCAGAAAGCGCTGATCCGTCGCGCGCGTCAGCTAAACCGCGCGGTGATCACCGCCACCCAGATGATGGAATCCATGATCACCAACCCAATGCCAACCCGTGCGGAAGTCATGGACGTGGCGAACGCCGTGCTGGATGGTACCGATGCGGTGATGCTGTCAGCGGAAACCGCGGCAGGTCAGTATCCGGCAGAAACCGTGGCCGCCATGGCGCGCGTGTGCCTGGGTGCAGAGAAGATCCCAAGCATTAACGTCTCCAAGCACCGCCTGGATATCCAGTTCGACAATGTGGAAGAAGCGATTGCGATGTCTGCGATGTACGCAGCCAACCACCTGAAAGGGGTCACGGCGATCATCACCATGACCGAATCTGGCCGTACCGCGCTAATGACGTCCCGTATCAGCTCCGGTCTGCCGATCTTCGCCATGTCCCGTCACGAGCGTACGCTGAACCTGACGGCGCTGTATCGCGGCGTGACGCCAGTATACTTCGACAGCACCAACGACGGCGTGGCCGCCGCGCACGATGCCGTGAACCTGCTGCGCGACAAAGGTTATCTGGTATCCGGTGATATCGTTATCGTGACGCAGGGTGACGTGATGAGCACCATCGGCTCAACCAATACCACCCGCGTACTGACCGTAGAGTAAGCTCCGATCCCCTCTCCCCTAAGGGGAGAGGGGTGAAGGTTTCCTATTTCTTCGGGAAAAGCTCTTTACGCTTGTACGGCTCTGTTTCACCAGGTTTACGCGTTTTGAGCAACTTCAGGATCCACGTATATTGCTCCTTATGCGGCCCCACCAGCACCTCCACCTCTTCATTCATGCGACGTGCGATGGTGTGATCGTCTGCGGTCAGCAGATCGTCCATCGGCGGACGTACCTCAATGCTCAGGCGATGCGTTTTACCGTCATAAACCGGGAACAGTGGGATCACGCGGGCGCGGCAGACTTTCATCAGGCGACCAATCGCGGGTAGCGTGGCTTTATAGGTTGCGAAGAAATCGACAAACTCGCTGTGTTCCGGGCCGTGGTCCTGATCGGGCAGATAGTAGCCCCAGTAACCCTGACGTACCGACTGAATGAAAGGCTTAATGCCATCGTTTCGGGCGTGCAAACGCCCGCCAAAGCGACGGCGCACGGTATTCCAGACGAAGTCGTAGATTTTGTTTCCCTGATTATGGAACATCGCCGCCATTTTCTGGCCCTGCGACGCCATTAACATCGCCGGAATGTCTACCCCCCAGCCGTGCGGCACCAGGAAAATCACCTTTTCATCATTGCGACGCATCTCGTCGATGATCTCCAGCCCTTTCCAGTCAACGCGTTCGACGATCTTCTCCGGCCCTTTCAGCGCCAGTTCCGCCATCATCGCCATGGCCTGGGGCGCGGTGGTATACATGTCATCAATGATTGCTTCGCGTTCGGCGTCGCTTTTATCCGGAAAACAGTACAACAGATTTATTTGCGCGCGGCGGCGTGCGCTTTTACCTAAGCGCCCTGCCAGGCGCCCCACTTTGCCGAGCACCGGATCGCGGAGGGAAGCAGGTAGCAACGCCATGCCAGCAAACGCGTATACGCCAAGCCAGGCGCCCCAGTTACGCGGGTGGCGAAAAGATTTTTCAAACTCGGGAATGTACTCAATATTGTTTTTTTTGGTTTCCATGCGGGTTCCAGGGTCTGGTGACGCAAAAATATATTCGGATAGTGTAGCGAGGCTGCCGCCCGCGCACAAAAGAAAAAGCCGGCGCATACTGACGCCGGCTTTTTAAATCAGGAAAGCTTAGTCGAAGCGCAGCTGCGGCATCACCTCTTTCACCTGCGCCAGGTAATCTTTGCGATCTTTGCCGGTCAGCCCTTCGGTGCGCGGCAGTTTTGCCGTCAGCGGGTTAACCGCCTGCTGGTTGATCCACACTTCGTAGTGCAGGTGCGGCCCCGTCGACCGGCCGGTGTTACCGGACAGCGCGATGCGATCGCCACGTTTCACTTTCTGGCCCGGTTTGACCAGCAGTTTACGCAGGTGCATGTAGCGGGTGGTGTACGTACGACCGTGACGAATAGCAACGTAGTAGCCAGCAGCACCGCTGCGTTTCGCCATGACCACTTCACCATCCCCTACCGCCAGCACTGGCGTGCCCTGCGGCATGGCGAAGTCAACGCCACGGTGCGGCGCTACGCGGCCAGTTACCGGGTTCAGACGACGCGGGTTAAAGTTGGAGGAGACGCGGAACTGTTTCTCCGTTGGGAAACGCAGGAAGCCTTTTGCCAGACCCGTACCGCTGCGGTCATAGAACTTACCGTCTTCCGCGCGAATAGCGTAGTAGTCTTTGCCGTCTGAACGCAGACGAACGCCCACCAGCTGGCTCTGCTCGCGCTTACCGTCCAGCATTTCGCGGGACATCAGGACAGAGAACTGATCGCCTTTTTTCAGTTTGCGGAAATCCATCTGCCACTGCATGGCTTTGATCACCGAGCTGATTTCAGCGCTGGTCAGGCCGGCATCGCGTGCGCTGGAAACAAAGCTGCCGCCGACGGTCCCTTTCATGACGCTGTTAACCCAGTCGCCCTGCTGCAATTCGCTGGTCATTTTGAAACCGTTTGCAGTGCGATCGTAGGTGCGGGTTTCGCGACGGGACATCTCCCAGGTCAGACGTTGCAGATCGCCGTCGGGCGTTAGGGTCCAGGAAAGCTGCTGACCAATTTTCAGGTTACGCAGCTCTTTATCGGATGCGGCGAGCTGGCTGATGTTGCCCATGTCGATACCGTACTGGTTCAGGACGCTGCTCAGCGTATCGCCAGTAGATACAACATATTCATGAATGCCGGCTTCATTCTGGATCTTGTCATCCAGCTCATCCTGGGGAATCGCTTCATCTTCCTGAGCGGCCTGATCGATAGGCTCGCTGGCCTCAGGCAGCAGAGAGCGGATCTCGCTCTTCTCCAGTTCGATGGTTTTAATGATTGGGGCGGAACTCGGGTGGTAAACATAGGGCCGCCAGACGGCGACCGCTAATGTGAGAACTGTAAGCGACCCCAGCATAACGCGGTGGGGTCGAGGCAGATTGTTAAATGCCAGGGCGACAGAGCGGGCTATCTGTTGCACGTATTCACTTCCTCGTTAATCTCCTTTCAGGCAGCTCGCATACTGATTCGCCAGTTGGCTGAGGAACTGCGAATAGCTCGCTTTGCTCAACTGGATGTTCGTACCTAGCGGGTCAAGGGTTCCCATGCGCACGGATGTTCCCCTGGCCACGGCTTCTACGACCGCTGGCCTGAACTGTGGCTCAGCAAAAACGCATGTCGCTTTTTGCTCAACCAACTGTGTTCTGATTTCATGTAAACGCTGCGCACCAGGCTGAATTTCAGGGTTGACGGTAAAATGCCCCAGCGGGGTCAGACCGTAATGTTTCTCGTAATACCCGTAGGCATCATGAAAAACGAAGTACCCTTTTCCTTTAAGCGGTGCGAGCTCGTTACCCACCTGTTTGTCGGTTGCGGCTAATTGAGCCTCAAAATCCTTCAGGTTGGCGTCGAGTTTGATTCGACTTTGCGGCATAAGTTCCACTAATTTGTCGTGGATTGCAACCGCTGTAAGCCGCGCTATCTCTGGGGAGAGCCAGAGATGCATATTGTATTCGCCGTGATGGTGATGGTCGTCACCTTTTTCACCGTGAGCATGGTCGTGGTCGTGTTCGTCACCCTCGTCCTCAGCTCCTTTCATGAGTAACGGTTTCACGCCGGACAGCCCGGCAATCGTCACCTGTTTCTCAGCGGGAAGCTGACTGGCTGACTTCTGCATGAACGCTTCCATCTCAGGACCAATCCAGACGACTAAGTCCGCGTTCTGTAAGCGTTTTACATCAGATGGACGCAGGGAATAATCATGCTCGGAAGCACCGTCAGGCAGCAGAACCTGGGTCTCAGTGACCCCATCCGCGATGGCAGAGGCGATAAATCCAAGCGGTTTAAGCGAAGCGACAACGGCGGCGTTAACATCTTGTGCTGTTGTACCCCAAAGAGCAGCGGATAAAGCTGCGAAAAGAAGCGTATTTTTCTGTAACATAATGCGACTAATCATCGTAATGAATGCGTGGGATGTGATATTATAACATTCGATGACTTCTGCAAGCTTAAATTGACATGACGACTTTAGTTTCTCTTGAAAATGTTTCGGTCTCATTCGGCCAGCGCCGCGTCCTTTCTGAGGTGTCGCTGAATCTGAAGCCCGGCAAAATACTCACGCTGCTCGGCCCTAACGGTGCAGGCAAGTCGACGCTGGTACGCGTCGTATTAGGCCTGGTAGCCCCTGATGCAGGTGTTATCGTCCGCCAAGACAAGTTGCGTATCGGCTATGTGCCGCAAAAATTACACCTCGATGCCACCCTGCCCCTGACGGTGAGCCGCTTCCTGCGCCTCCGTCCCGGTACGCGTAAAGCGGATATCCTCCCGGCGCTGAAACGCGTTCAGGCGGGACATCTTGTTGAGGCGCCCTTGCAAAAGCTGTCGGGCGGTGAAACCCAGCGCGTATTACTTGCCCGCGCCCTGCTCAGCAGCCCTCAGCTGCTGGTCCTGGACGAGCCGACGCAGGGTGTTGACGTCAACGGTCAGGTTGCGCTGTACGATCTGATTGACCAGCTCCGTCGGGAGCTAAACTGCGCGGTGCTGATGGTGTCCCATGATCTGCACCTGGTGATGGCCAAAACCGACGAAGTGCTGTGCCTGAACCATCACATTTGTTGTTCCGGCACGCCGGAAGTGGTGTCAATGCATCCGGAATTTATCTCTATGTTTGGCCATCGCGGCGCCGAACAGCTGGGCATCTATCGTCATAATCACAATCACCGCCATGATTTACAGGGACGAATCGTCCTGCGTCGGGGAAATGGACACTCATGATTGAACTGTTACTGCCCGGCTGGCTGGCCGGGATTATGCTTGCCTGCGCCGCAGGTCCACTCGGCTCGTTTGTCGTCTGGCGCAGAATGTCCTATTTCGGCGATACGCTGGCCCATGCTTCATTGCTGGGTGTGGCGTTTGGTTTGTTACTGGACGTGAACCCGTTTTATGCGGTGATTGTCGTCACGCTGCTGCTGGCTGCCGGTCTGGTCTGGCTGGAAAAACGCCCTCACCTGGCAATTGATACCCTGCTCGGCATTATGGCGCACAGCGCCCTGTCGCTGGGCCTGGTGGTAGTGAGCCTGATGTCAAACATCCGCGTAGATCTGATGGCCTACCTGTTTGGCGATCTGCTGGCCGTCACGCCCGAAGATCTCATTTCCATTGCCATTGGCGTGGCGGTGGTGCTCGGGATCCTGCTGTGGCAGTGGCGGAATTTACTGGCTATGACCGTCAGTCCGGATCTGGCCTTTGTCGATGGCGTGAAGCTTCAGCGCGTGAAGCTGCTGTTGATGCTGGTGACGGCGTTAACCATCGGCGTGGCGATGAAATTTGTTGGCGCGCTGATCATCACGTCGCTGCTGATAATTCCTGCCGCCACTGCGCGCCGTTTTGCGCGTACGCCGGAGCAAATGGCCGGTATCGCGGTGATTATCGGAATGATTGCGGTGACGGGCGGGTTAACCTTCTCGGCGTTTTATGACACGCCAGCGGGGCCGTCGGTGGTACTGTGCGCGGCGGTGTTGTTTATTTTCAGTATGATGAAAAAGACCGCGCAGTAGTCAGCATGTCCCCGGTGGCGCTTCGCTTACCGGGGCTACAATTTATCGCTGCTTACGGCATCGCGGGCGGCGTAATGCCGAAATGATTCCACGCCCGCACCGTTGCCATACGACCACGCGGGGTACGCTGCAAGAAGCCCTGCTGGATCAGATACGGCTCCAGCACGTCCTCGATAGTCTCACGCTCTTCGCCAATTGCCGCCGCCAGGTTATCCAGCCCTACCGGCCCGCCAAAGAACTTATCCAGCACCGCCAGCAGCAGCTTACGGTCCATATAGTCAAAGCCTTCGGCATCGACATTCAGCATATCCAGCGCCTGGGCGGCGATCTCGGCCGATATGGTGCCGTCGTGCTTCACCTCGGCAAAGTCACGCACCCGGCGCAGCAGGCGGTTGGCGATACGCGGCGTACCGCGGGAGCGCTTCGCCACTTCAAACGCCCCCTCTTCGCTCATATCCAGCCCCATGTAGCGCGCGCTGCGGCCCACAATATGCTGAAGGTCAGGCACCTGATAAAACTCCAGACGCTGCACGATACCAAACCGGTCGCGTAGCGGAGAGGTCAGAGAGCCGGCGCGGGTCGTGGCGCCAATCAGGGTAAACGGCGGCAGATCGATTTTGATCGAGCGCGCGGCCGGGCCTTCACCGATCATGATATCCAGCTGGTAATCCTCCATTGCCGGATAGAGCACTTCCTCCACCACCGGTGAAAGACGGTGGATCTCATCGATAAACAGCACGTCATGCGGTTCGAGGTTGGTCAGCATCGCCGCCAGGTCCCCTGCTTTCTCCAGTACCGGGCCGGAGGTGGTACGCAGGTTAACGCCCATTTCATTGGCGACGATATTCGCCAGGGTGGTTTTACCTAACCCCGGCGGCCCAAAAATCAGCAGGTGATCGAGCGCATCGCCGCGCAGCTTTGCCGCCTGGATGAAAATCTCCATCTGAGAACGAACCTGCGGCTGGCCGATGTACTCATCCAGCAATTTGGGACGGATCGCGCGATCCACCACGTCATCTGGTTGAATAGTGCCTGCCGATACCAGGCGGTCTGCTTCAATCATCCTTTACCTCACAATGCAGCGCGCAGCGCTTCACGAATCAGAGTTTCACTGCTGGCATCCGGTTTAGCAATTTTGCTCACCATCCGGCTGGCCTCCTGAGGTTTATAGCCCAGCGCCACCAGCGCGGCAACCGCTTCCTGCTCGGCATCATCATCCGATGCAGGCGCGCCCGGGGAAGTCAGCACCAGATCGGCTGCCGGCGTGAACAGATCGCCATGCAGACCTTTGAAGCGGTCCTTCATCTCGACAATCAGGCGCTCGGCGGTTTTCTTCCCGATGCCCGGAAGTTTAATTAACGCAGCTGGATCTTCACGCTCAACGGCGTTCACAAACTGTGGCGCTGACATACCGGACAGAATCGCCAGGGCCAGCTTCGGCCCGACGCCGTTGGTTTTAATCAATTCGCGGAACAGTGTGCGTTCCTGTTTGTTATTGAAGCCGTACAGCAGCTGAGCATCTTCACGCACCACAAACTGGGTAAAGACAACCGCCTCTTTGCCCGCCTCCGGCAGCTCATAGAAGCAGGTCATCGGCATATGGACTTCATAGCCCACGCCACCCACCTCCAGCAGCACTAACGGGGGTTGTTTTTCAATGATGATGCCTCTGAGTCTGCCTATCACGTGACGCTCCTGCGTTCTGGAAGAAATTATCTGCCGACATAATAAAAAAAGGCTGGATAAACATCCAGCCTGATTTGTCATTATCGTAACCTGCCTCGCGCCAGATTGAGCCGCGACTCGCTCATTTGCATCGCATTCTGGCTGACGTGACAGTGGGTAATCGCAATGGCCAGCGCATCCGCGGCGTCGGCCTGCGGGTTCGCAGGGAGCTTCAGCAGGGTACGCACCATGTGCTGCACCTGGCTTTTCTCCGCGCTACCAATGCCCACCACCGTCTGCTTAACCTGACGGGCCGCGTACTCAAACACCGGCAGATCCTGGTTCACGGCGGCAACAATCGCCACGCCGCGCGCCTGACCGAGCTTTAACGCCGAGTCAGCGTTTTTCGCCATAAAGACCTGCTCGATGGCGAAATAGTCCGGCTGGAACTGGGTGATGATCTCCGACACGCCCGCATAGATGAGCTTCAGGCGCGACGGCAGATCGTCCACTTTGGTGCGAATACAGCCGCTGCCGAGGTAGGTTAGCTGGCGTCCCACCTGACGGATAACGCCATAGCCGGTGACGCGTGAGCCGGGGTCAATCCCGAGAATAATCGACATCACGCGTCTCCCGTAAACGGTTTACAGGCTCTCATCAGAGAGTCGCTGCAACCTCATCAGAGATTTCACCGTTGTGATACACTTCCTGCACGTCGTCGCAGTCTTCGAGCATGTCGATCAGACGCAGCAGTTTCGGTGCGGTTTCCGCATCCATGTCCGCTTTGGTAGACGGGATCATGGAGACTTCAGCGTTATCCGCCTTCAGGCCAGCCGCTTCCAGCGCATCGCGCACGGCACCCATCTCTTCCCATGCGGTGTAAACATCAATAGCACCGTCGTCGTAGGTCACCACGTCTTCCGCACCGGCTTCCAGCGCCGCTTCCATGATCGCATCTTCGTCGCCTTTCTCGAAGGAGATGACGCCTTTTTTGCTGAACAGGTACGCTACAGAACCGTCAGTGCCCAGGTTGCCGCCAGTTTTGGTGAACGCGTGACGCACTTCCGCAACGGTACGATTACGGTTGTCGGACAGACACTCAACCATCACCGCCGTACCGCCAGGACCGTAACCTTCATAAATGATGGTTTCCATGTTCGCGTCTTCATCACCGCCCACGCCACGTGCGATGGCACGGTTCAGGGTGTCACGCGTCATGTTGTTGGACAGGGCTTTATCCACCGCCGCGCGCAGACGTGGGTTAGAGGCCGGATCGCCGCCGCCCAAACGCGCCGCTGTCACCAGCTCACGAATGATTTTGGTAAAGATTTTACCGCGTTTGGCATCCTGTGCCGCTTTGCGGTGTTTGGTGTTGGCCCACTTACTATGACCTGCCATAAAAAGTTCTCCAAAAATCGCGCCTTCTCAGGCAGCGTTAATTACAAATTCTTCAATCGCCTGCCGGTTGCTCCACGACTTGGTCAGTGCGGCGGCATCCGCCGCATTCACCCAGCGGTAGGTCAGGTGTTCCGTGAACACGATCTCCCGCTCATGGGGAAGCGCAAGGCAGAACCACGATTCCGTATTGCGCTCAATGCCCGGTGCATAGCGATGACGTAAATGGCTAAAAATTTCAAACTCCACCGTGCGCTGACAGTCCTTCAGGGTCAGTTGCTCGTAAGCAACATCAATGGCGACCTCTTCCTTTACTTCACGCGCGGCGGCCTGCGGCGCGGTCTCCCCCTCTTCCAGGCTGCCGGTAACCGACTGCCAGAAATCCGGATCGTCGCGCCGCTGCAACATCAGCACCCGCTTCGTGTCTTCTGCATAAATGACCACCAGAACCGAAACGGGACGCTTATATGCCATATCAGTTTTTCTCTTCCTTCTTCACCACCTCAATGCCCAGCTCAGCCAGCGCGGCCGGGTTGGCAAAGCTTGGCGCTTCAGTCATCAGACACGCCGCTGCGGTGGTTTTCGGGAAGGCGATCACATCACGGATGTTGTCGGTGCCGGTCAGCAGCATGGTCAGACGGTCAAGACCGAAGGCCAGACCCGCGTGCGGAGGGGTACCGTACTTCAGGGCGTCCAGCAGGAAGCCAAACTTCTCGCGCTGCTCCTGCTCGTTAATGCCCAGAATGCCGAACACGGTCTGCTGCATTTCACCGCTGTGAATACGCACGGAGCCGCCGCCCACTTCGTAGCCGTTGATGACCATATCGTAGGCGTTTGCCACCGCGTCTTCCGGCGCCGCTTTCAGCTCTGCCGCCGTCATCTCTTTTGGCGAGGTGAACGGGTGGTGCATCGCGGTCAGGCCGCCTTCACCGTCGTCTTCAAACATCGGGAAGTCGATCACCCACAGCGGCGCCCATTTGCTTTCGTCGGTCAGGTTCAGGTCTTTGCCGAGCTTCAGACGCAGCGCGCCCATCGCATCCGCAACCACTTTCTTGTTGTCTGCGCCGAAGAAGATCATGTCGCCGTCCTGCGCGCCGGTGCGCTCAAGGATCGCTTCCACGATGTCCGCATTCAGGAACTTCGCCACCGGGCTGGTGATGCCTTCCAGACCTTTTGCACGCTCGGTTACTTTAATATAGGCCAGACCTTTCGCGCCGTAGATCTTGATGAAGTTGCCGTAGTCGTCAATCTGCTTACGGCTCAGGGCAGCACCGCCCGGAACGCGCAGGGCAGCCACGCGGCCTTTCGGATCGTTAGCCGGGCCAGCAAAGACCGCGAACTCAACGGCTTTCACCAGGTCTGCCACGTCCACCAGCTCCATCGGGTTACGCAGGTCTGGTTTGTCAGAACCGTAGCGACGCTCGGCTTCCGCGAAGGTCATGACAGGGAAATCGCCCAGCTCAACGCCTTTCACGTCGTTCCACAGGCTACGCACCAGGGCTTCCATCACCTCACGCACCTGCTCAGCGGTCATGAAGGAGGTTTCCATATCGATCTGGGTAAATTCTGGCTGACGGTCAGCGCGCAGGTCTTCGTCGCGGAAGCATTTCACGATCTGATAGTAGCGATCGAAGCCGGACATCATCAGCAGCTGTTTGAAAAGCTGTGGTGACTGCGGCAGCGCGTAGAATTTGCCTTTATGGACGCGGGATGGCACCAGGTAGTCGCGCGCGCCTTCCGGCGTGGCTTTGGTCAGCATCGGGGTTTCGATATCAAGGAAACCGTGGTCATCCATAAAACGGCGCACCAGGCTGGTGATTTTCGCACGGGTTTTCAGGCGCTGAGCCATTTCCGGACGACGCAGATCCAGGTAGCGGTATTTCAGACGCGCTTCTTCGGTGTTGACGTGGTTGGAGTCCAGCGGCAACGCTTCCGCGCGGTTGATGATCGTCAGATCGGACGCCAGCACTTCGATAGCGCCGGTCGCCATGTCGGCGTTGACGTTTTTCTCGTCACGCGCACGCACGGTGCCCGTCACCTGAATGCAGAACTCATTGCGCAGCTCAGAAGCCAGCTTCAACGCATCAGCGCGATCCGGATCGAAGAACACCTGAACGATACCTTCGCGGTCACGCATATCAATAAAGATAAGGCTACCAAGATCGCGACGACGATTGACCCAACCACACAGGGTGACCTGCTGCCCGACGTGGGACTGACGCAGCTGCCCGCAATATTCTGTACGCATGAGATATCCCTTAATTAGCCGCAGGCTGATTGTCGCCTGTCTCGCAGGCTACGATGTCGCAGCTTTCTGTATGTCACAACTGGATGAAAAAAGGCGGCTATTATACTGGAAATTCTGCCGCACGATAAGAGCGAAGCACGGCCTGACGCGCGTTTGCTGAACTCTTATTGCCTATTCTCACAAAAATTAACAAAATTATCCGACCGATAACAGGCCATCACGTCGTAAGGTGTAGAAAAGCAATCATTTGACGGGAGTGACGATGTTTACACTTGATGCCACCAAAACCGCCCTTGTGGTCATTGATTTACAGGAAGGCATTCTGCCTTTTGCCGGTGGTCCGCACACCGCTGACGATGTGGTCAGCCGCGCTGCGCGCCTGGCAGAAAAATGCCGCGCCAGCGGCTCGCCTGTTGTTATGGTGCGCGTCGGCTGGTCCGCTGATTTCGCCGAAGCGTTAAAACAGCCGGTTGATGCTCAGGCCCCGGCGCAGGCGCTGCCGGACAACTGGTGGACATATCCTGTCTCGCTCGGTAAACGCGACAGCGATATAGAAGTTACCAAACGCCAGTGGGGCGCATTCTACGGCACCGACCTGGAGCTCCAGCTGCGCCGTCGCGGGATCGACACTATTATTCTGTGCGGGATCTCCACCAACATTGGTGTGGAATCCACCGCCCGTAACGCCTGGGAGCTGGGCTTTAACCTGGTGATCGCGGAAGATGCATGCAGCGCAGCCTCTGCGGATCAGCATCAGGGCAGCATGACCCATATCTTCCCGCGTATCGGTCGCGTGCGCAGCACGGATGAGATCCTCAGCGCGCTATGATGTACGTAGGCCTGCCCCAGTGGTCGCACCCGAAATGGGTGCGCCTGGGTATTACCAGCCTTGAAGAGTATGCCCGACACTTTAACTGCGTGGAGGGCAATACCACGCTGTACGCCCTGCCCCGCGCGGAGATCGTCGAACGCTGGCGCGAGCAAACCACCGACGACTTCCGCTTTTGCTTTAAATTCCCGGCGACCATCTCCCACAACGCCGCGCTGCGCAACTGCGATGATTTAACCCACGAGTTTTTCACCCGGATGACGCCTCTGGCCAACCGTATTGGCCAGTACTGGCTCCAGCTTCCCGCCACGTTTGGCCCGCGCGACCTGCCTGCCCTCTGGCAGTTTCTCGACGCCCTGCCGCATGGCTTCACCTACGGCGTAGAAGTAAGGCATCCGGAATTCTTTGCCAAGGGCGACGCGGAGAAAGCGCTCAATCGCGGCCTGCATGAACGATCGGTCAACCGCGTGATCCTCGACAGCCGCCCCGTACATAGCGCAATCCCGCACAGCGAAGCCGTTGTTGATGCCCAGCGCAAAAAACCGAAAGTGCCCGTCCACGCGATCGTAACGGCACAGAACCCGATGGTCCGGTTTATCGGCAGCGATAACATGCAGCAAAATGAGGAGATGTTCGCCGTCTGGCTGCAAACGCTGGCGAAATGGGAGCACACCACCACGCCGTACCTTTTTTTACATACGCCGGATATCGCACAGGCGCTTGAACTGGTCGATGCTCTCTGGCAGGCCTTGCAGCAGGCGGTTCCGTCGGTTGGCCCCGCGCCGTCCATCCCACAACAATCTTCTCTTTTCTGAAATCACCCCCTATCATAGAGACGTGCCATCTGCCAAAAACAGGGAGTTAGTATGGTCAGCGCGCTGTATGCGGTGTTAGGTGCATTACTGCTGATTAAGTTTTCATTTGATGTTGTGCGCCTGAGAATGCAGTACCGCGTCTCGTACGGTGACGGGGGCTTTTCTGAGCTACAAAGCGCAATCCGCATCCACGGCAACGCGGTCGAGTACATTCCCGTCGCGTTAATTTTACTGCTGTTAATGGAGATGGATGGCGCTGAAACCTGGATGGTGCACGTCTGTGGGCTGCTGCTGATTGCAGGGCGTTTGATGCATTATTATGGTTTTCACCACCGCCTGATCCGCTGGCGTCGTTCCGGCATGAGCGCGACCTGGTGCTCGCTTTTGCTGATGGTGCTGGCTAACCTTTGGTATATGCCGTGGGAGTTGGTTTTCTCCTTCCATTAGCGCACAATATGCCCCTTTATTTTTCCCGGATTTTTACGTTATGTCAGATCGCGACACGCTTTTTTCCGCGCCTATCGCCAGCCTGGGCGACTGGACCTTTGATGAACGGGTAGCCGAAGTCTTCCCGGATATGATCCAGCGCTCTGTTCCCGGTTATTCCAATATTATCTCCATGATCGGCATGCTGGCGGAGCGTTTTGTTCAACCCGGCACGCAGGTCTATGACCTGGGTTGTTCGCTGGGAGCGGCAACGCTGTCTATTCGTCGTAACGTTCATCACGAAGGCTGCAAGATTGTGGCTGTCGATAACTCACCGGCTATGGTTGAACGCTGCCGTCGCCACATTGATGCGTATAAAGCCCCTACGCCTGTGGAGGTGGTAGAAGGCGATATCCGCGATATCGACATCCAGAACGCCTCGATGGTGGTACTGAACTTTACCCTTCAGTTCCTGGTACCGGACGATCGTCAGCGGTTGCTGGATAAGATTTATCAGGGCCTGAACCCGGGCGGCGCGCTGGTGTTGTCTGAGAAATTCAGCTTTGAAGACGCCAGCGTGGGCGAACTGCTGTTCAACATGCACCATGATTTCAAGCGTGCAAATGGCTACAGCGAGCTGGAGATCAGCCAGAAGCGCAGCATGCTTGAAAACGTCATGCTGACGGATTCTGTAGAAACCCACAAAGCGCGCCTGCGCAAAGCCGGATTTGAACACAGCGAACTGTGGTTCCAGTGCTTTAACTTTGGTTCTCTGGTGGCGCTTAAAGCCGGAGACGCAGCATGATCGAGTTCGGTAATTTCTATCAGCTGATTGCCAAAAACCACCTTTCCCACTGGCTGGAAACCCTGCCTGCGCAAATTGCCGCCTGGCAGCGCGATCAGCAGCATGGTCTGTTGAAGCAGTGGTCCAACGCCGTGGAGTTTCTGCCTGAACTGACGCCTCATCGTCTGGATTTGCTGCACAGCGTGACGGCGGAGAGCGAAGAGCCGCTCCCGGCCGGGCAGATCAACCGCATCGAAACGCTGATGCGTAACCTGATGCCGTGGCGCAAAGGGCCGTTCTCGCTGTACGGTGTAAATATCAACACCGAGTGGCGCTCTGACTGGAAGTGGGATCGCGTTCTGCCGCATTTATCCGACCTGACCGGGCGCACCATTCTGGACGTGGGCTGCGGTAGCGGCTATCACATGTGGCGCATGATCGGCGCAGGCGCGCATCTGGCCGTCGGTATCGATCCGATGCAGCTGTTCCTGTGCCAGTTTGAAGCGGTGCGTAAGCTGCTGGGTAACGACCAGCGTGCGCACCTGCTGCCGCTGGGTATCGAGCAACTCCCTGCCCTGAAAGCGTTTGATACCGTTTTCTCGATGGGCGTGCTGTACCACCGTCGTTCCCCGCTGGAGCATCTCTGGCAGTTGAAAGATCAGCTGGTCAGCGGCGGCGAACTGGTGCTGGAAACGCTGGTCATCGAAGGCGATGAACATGCCGTTCTGGTGCCGGGCGATCGCTATGCGCAGATGCGCAACGTTTACTTCATCCCTTCCGCGCTGGCGCTGAAGAACTGGCTGGAGAAATGTGGGTTTGTCGATGTACGCATCGCCGATGTGTGCGTGACGTCGGTTGAGGAACAGCGCCGCACCGACTGGATGATCACCGAATCGCTGGAGCAATTCCTCGACCCGGACGATCACAGTAAAACCGTCGAAGGCTATCCGGCCCCGATGCGTGCGGTATTGATTGCGACCAAGCCGTAGCCTTTAGCCGGGTGGCGGCTGCGCCTTACCCGGCCTACGCGTGATTTCGTAGGCCCGGTAAGCGCAGCGCCACCGGGCAAAAAAGAAAAAAAGGCCCCTGTGTAATTTGCAGGGGCCTGGTACAAGCAAGCATCATATTGGGCGACATGATGCGCGGTAAAAATCGGTACGTTGCTACACGTGATGACGTTCAATCAACGATTTCATTACCGCAACCGACTCTCCATCCACACCGTAGCGCGAGTACTCATCCGCTTCAGCATCCGTCGACATTGACAACCCTGTATTGCGATAACGCATGGGTGAAGGTATCCATTTACCCGCCGAGCTGTGCAGCTCTTCCACCCCTGCGTTTAAAAACAGTTCCAGATTGCTGGCGCGTACTCCTGCGCCCGCCATGATTATTGGAACACCGGAATGTGCTTTTAGTTCCGTAATTAATTTCAGTCCTTTTTCAGCCGAGGACTGCTGGCCCGACGTCAGAACGCGCGCCACGCCCAGTTCTGCCAGCGTATCAAAGGCTTGTATCGGATCCTGACACATATCGAACGCACGATGAAAAGTGACCGCCATCCCCCGGGCGGCGCGCATGACCTGACGCATACGCGGAAGATCGATGTTGCCGTCTTCGTCCAGCACACCGATCACCAGCCCCGGAAAACCGGAATCACGGACGAGGGCGATATCCTCAAGCATGGCACTGAACTCACCCGCCGTATAACAAAAATCACCGCCGCGCGGGCGAATAATCGGGTGCACCGGAATAGTGATGGCCTGACGGGCTGATTTCAGCACGCCAAAGGACGGGGTTAATCCTCCTTCTTTCGGTGCCGCGCAAAGCTCGATGCGATCGGCCCCCTGCCGTTGCGCAGTGACGGCACACTCCACGCTGTAACAACAAATTTCCAGCAGCGCCATGTCATCCTCCTTAAATTTCACTCAACGTACCATCGTGGCACGTTGCCCGATTGGTGTCTGGATCGACGCTCACAATGCTTACGCTTCGCTGGCGACGATCTGCTCGATAGTCCAGGGATGGAATTTCACCGTCACGTTGCCGTCCGTTACGGCAAGCGTAGGGTTCGGTAAGCGTTCGCGCTCCCCTTTTGGCGAGCTGGTTTTGACGAAAATACCCGGCTGGCTTAACCCCTCGTCGGAAAGCAGCGCCAGCGCACGGGCGTTCAGCGTCTCGGGCTCCCCAGGCAGAACAATTTCGATATGCTCCCAGCCTTCGTGCGGATAACGCTTCTCTCCTGGCCAGGGCAGTTCCACAACGGTGAATTGCCAGTGCGCCACCGTTACCGGCGCGTGAAGTTTGAACAGGCAGATCGGGCGACCGTTAATGATATTCTCCGACAGCAGTTCTCCGCACTGCTCAAAGCCACGCCGCCAGCGTTCGGCGGTGGCATTCTGGTGGCAGCGCAAAGAGATGTGATCGGCCTCAAGCGGCGCGATATCCAGCCCGAGACGGGTGGCAAGTTCTGTGAACGCCTGAGTGAAGCGCGGTAAATCTGCGGAAATATCATGCAGTTCGTCAATGGTATGCCAGTTCGCCATAGGTCAGTCTCGTTTCGTGTCGCAAAGCCGCTAATTTACTCTGTTGCCCTCTGTCGACCAACCGCAGAATCACGGTTTTTTCGACTGCATGATTATGCATACCGTCTTCGCCTGGATTCTGAGCGATCTTCGCCCCCCGCAGGGCTGACGCCCGAAGGCATTTGCAGTATACTCCCGCCCTAAATTCTTAAACTGGCGTGGGTGTTTTTTACCCGCATCAAAAACGTAAGGTATCCAGGTGAATATTCAGGCTCTTCTCTCAGAAAAAGTCAGTCAGGCACTGATTGCCGCAGGTGCGCCTGCGGATTGCGAACCACAGGTTCGTCAGTCAGCGAAAGTACAGTTTGGCGACTATCAGGCTAATGGCGTGATGGCAGTGGCTAAAAAACTGGGCATGCCGCCGCGACAGCTCGCTGAGCAGGTACTGACGCATCTGGATCTCACCGGCATCGCCAGCAAAACCGAAATCGCCGGTCCAGGCTTTATCAACATTTTCCTTGAGCCTGCATTCCTCGCAAGCCACGTTGACGCGGCGCTGAAGTCTGACCGTCTGGGCGTGGCTCAGCCAGAAGCGCAGACCGTGGTGGTTGACTACTCCGCGCCAAACGTGGCGAAAGAGATGCACGTCGGTCACCTGCGCTCCACCATCATCGGTGACGCGGCGGTGCGTACCCTGGAGTTCCTTGGTCACAAGGTGATCCGCGCTAACCACGTAGGCGACTGGGGCACGCAGTTCGGCATGCTGATCGCGTATCTGGAAAAGCAGCAGCAGGAAAACGCAGGCGAAATGGCGCTGGCAGACCTGGAAGGTTTCTACCGTGAAGCCAAAAAGCACTATGACGAAGATGAAGCCTTCGCCGAGCGCGCACGCAGCTACGTGGTGAAACTTCAAGGCGGCGACCCGTACTTCCTCGAGATGTGGCGCAAGCTGGTGGACATTACCATGTCCCAGAATCAGCTCACCTATAACCGTCTGAACGTGACCCTGACCCGTGACGACGTGATGGGTGAAAGCCTGTATAACCCGATGCTGCCAGGCATTGTGGCGGACCTGAAAGCTAAAAATCTGGCGGTGGAAAGCGAAGGCGCAACGGTGGTGTTCCTTGATGAGTATAAAAACAAGGAAGGCGAACCGATGGGTGTGATCGTCCAGAAAAAGGATGGCGGCTATCTCTACACCACCACCGACATCGCCTGTGCGAAATACCGTTACGAAACCCTGCATGCGGATCGCGTGCTGTATTACATCGACTCCCGTCAGCACCAGCACCTGATGCAGGCGTGGACTATCGTGCGTAAAGCGGGTTATGTGCCGGATTCGGTGCCGCTGGAACATCACATGTTCGGCATGATGCTGGGTAAAGACGGTAAGCCGTTCAAAACCCGTGCGGGCGGCACCGTGAAGCTTTCCGATCTGCTGGATGAAGCGCTGGAACGCGCGCGTCGCCTGGTGGCCGAGAAGAACCCGGATATGCCTGCTGACGAGCTGGAGAAACTGGCTAACGCGGTTGGGATCGGCGCGGTGAAATACGCGGATCTCTCCAAGAACCGTACCACCGACTATATCTTCGACTGGGACAATATGCTGGCGTTTGAAGGCAACACGGCGCCATATATGCAGTACGCTTATACCCGCGTACTCTCCGTCTTCCGTAAAGCAAATATCGACGAAAGCGTGTTGGCGAATGCCACGGTGACCCTTACCGAAGATCGTGAAGCACAGCTGGCTGCCCGCCTGCTTCAGTTCGAAGAGACGCTCTCCGTGGTCGCGCGTGACGGTACGCCGCATGTTATGTGTGCTTACCTGTACGATCTGGCCGGTCTGTTCTCTGGCTTCTACGAACACTGCCCTATCCTCTCTGCCGAGAGCGAAGCGGTGCGTCACAGCCGCCTGAAGCTGGCGCAGCTGACGGCGAAGACACTGAAGCTCGGTCTGGATACCCTGGGTATCGAAACCGTAGAACGTATGTAAAAAAGAAACCCGGCGAGCGCCGGGTTTTTTATTATCAGAAATATTTCCGCAAATATTCCGTCAGACACAGAATCGCCATTGCCTGGCCATACGGCATCGAGGTCAGCGGTATCTGGCGGTAAAACGCCAGATCGCTTCCCATCCCCGTCCCGAAGGACGTTTGCAGCAGCTCCCCTTCCGGGGAGATGTTTTGCACGATGCCGCGAATCGCTTTCTCCGCCACCTCTGCGTACTCTGCGCCGACATAACGCTTGCGCACGGCTTTCAGAATGCCGTAGGCAAACCCTGCCGTGGCCGACGCCTCCAGATAAGAATCAGGATCGTCCAGCAGCGTATGCCACAATCCGCTCTCGTCCTGACATTTTGCCAGTGCGGCGATCTGCGCGTTCAGTACCTGCACCAGATAGCGACGAACGGCGTTGTTTTCCGGCAGATCCACCAGCTCGAGGAAATCCGGGATCACGATGGTCAGCCAGCTGTTGCCGCGCGCCCAGCGAGCCCGGGCAAAGTTGTGATTGCCGTCGTAATTCCAGCCGTGGAACCACAGCCCGGTCTCCCGATCCATCAGGTTCTGTACGTGGAGCAGGAACTGATAGATCGCCTCCTCGACGTACTCCGGCTTGTTCAGCAGCTTGCCGATTTTCGCCAGCGGCAGCACCGTCATCATCAGCGTGTCATCCCACATCTGCTGATGGTTCTCTTCCGCCAGGGTGATGTGCTGCATGCCGCCATGTTCGGTGCGCGGCATCTCATTCATCGCCCATTCCGCCCAGCTTTCCAGCCACGGCAGCCAGGCAGGGTTTTTGGTCTCTTCGTAGCGATACGCCAGCGTCAGGAACGGCGACATGGTATTCACGTTTTTGGTGGTTGCGCCTTCAGCGAAACGGTCAGCAAACCAGCTGTCGATAATCTCGCGCATGCCTTCGTCACCGGTCTGGCAGTAATACTGCCAGATACCGTATAAACCGACGCCGTGGGTCCATTCCCATCCGGCCCAGCCTTTGGTGTCGATCACGCGCCCGTCGTCCAGCCGCAGCAAAAACTCACCCGTTTTGTCGTGGATATTGACCAGGTTATGCGTCACCTTTTGAATCAGCGATTTCAGCTCATCCCTGGCGATAAAGCGCTCAGGCTGACGCAGTAACGGGCTATGTTTGACAGGCCAAACTTTCATCATCTTAACCTCTGTTGTATGTCGAATTCAGTACCGCGCGATCCTTCAGCGAAGGGGCCGCCGGCTTATTGCGATTCAGATAACCGATGTTGTTGTTGCCCCACAGGGATTCATACGGCAGTCCGGCCAGCATCTCCACGGTAGCGCGGGCCTGCGGGGTCACCGCCTCTGGCATCGCATGGCCGGACTCGCGCATTTTCGCGGTCTCTTCACGCAGGGTGCTGTGGGTCTGCAAATTGAGTTTGAAGCGCAGGGAGACAAGGAAGCCGCAGAACAGCACCAGAATAGTGCCAACGCTCAGGATCATCAGAATGGTGTGGCTCACTTCCGCAGGCTGCACTTTTTGCCCGCTGACAAAGCCCGACATCTGCATCACGATCCCCACCAGCATCACCGCACCGGCCTGAGACGCTTTACGGGTCAGCGTCATGATGCCCGCGAAGATCCCTTCGCGACGCTGACCGGTGATCACTTCGTCCACGTCAGCAATGTAGGTGTAGGTATTCCACGGTACGTAGTTGATACCCCCGCGGCCAAGACCAGCAACCGCAGAGATCAGCAGCAGCAGAGCGTAAACATCGCTCAGGCCCGCGTAATAAAGCACCGCGTAAGAGAGCGAGGCCAGACCAAACAGCACGACCACCATGCGGTAAGACGGCGCAGGTCCGAAGCGAATGCACAGCGGGATCATGCCGATCACGGCGAGGAACTGGAAGATGGCCATCGTGCCCAGCAGGTTGGACGCCATTGACGCCTCCTGCATCAGCACAAATACCACGTAATAGGTGAACACCGCATTAAAGACGTCCTGGGCGATGTAGCCGCCAAGGTACATCCCCAGATGCTGGCGGAAAATCTTGATGCGCAGCGTCGAACTTAATTCGACAAAAAGACGGTTCAGGCTCTGGCCCAGGGTCAGCTTTTTCTTCTCTTCCTCGGCACGCAGAGCCGCTTCAGACCACTCTTCGCGCGGACGCTCCCAGGTGAAGAACCAGACGAAAGTAAGCATCAGCGCGCAGAGTACGGAGAAGACCAGGCTTGCATAGAAGAAGGAGATCGCGTTGTCTTTGCCGAAATGCGTGAGCAGGATCCCCGGCAGGAAGGAGGCCAGAATGGCGGACATCTGCGCCATAGAGATACGCGCCCCGGAGAATTTGGTTTTCTGTTTGAAATCGTCCGTCATCTCCGGCACCAGCGTTTCGTACGGCACCAGGATCATGGTGTAGACGATATCAAAGATCAGATAGGTCAGCAGGTAGTACCAGAAACTCATGTCCCCTACCCACATCAGCGAGTAGCTGAAAACGCAGGGAATACCGAGCAGGATGAAGAACTTACGACGGCCAAAACGCTTGCCCAGCCAGGTGGTGCCAAAGTTATCGGTCAAAAAGCCCATTAACGGGCTGACAACCGCATCCAGCACCCTTGCGGCAGCGAAGATAAAGGTTGCTTCAATCGGTGTGAGTCCACAGAAGGTGGTATAAAAATACAAAAGCCAGGCGGCCGTCAGGGCGGTAGTCCCCGCCCCGAGGAAGTCCCCTGACCCGTAAGCAAAATAATTTGCGAGTCCAATTTTACGTGTTTTCATTGCCGTCAACCCTAATCAGTTTTGGGAGACTCCCTGTAAGCAACCTCGTCCGGGAGTTTTTACACGGCTACAGTAAAAGTATCGACCTGTTGATACCTTTCTGTTTCTGCCATCACAAAGTGGTGAATGGCAAAAACGCAAAGAGTGTCAATACGCGTGTCACTGATTTATAAAACAGCGTTTCTTTTGTATCAAAAGGGAAGGTCATTTTTGCGAGCCAGCCTTCAGAAATGCCTGGAGACTGGCGAAAAGGCGGGCAGTTAGCGGTAGTTGACGAGCACCTCGTTGCGCTGAACCTTCAGCGCCGGGATGAGACGTCCACCGCCTGGCACTTCCCAGATAAAGCGTAAAGGCTCCTGAGCAGACACCCCGTTGAAGGCCTGGGTAGTGCCACGTTGACCCTCGATTTCCGCGCAGCGGGTCAGCGAGCACAGCCGCACCTGCAACCCGGCCGGTGTGGGTCCCGTCAGGGTGTAATTCCAGGCCACCAGCGTCATCTGCCCGGACACGGGCTCAGAGGCGGACAGCGGACGGGAGGAGATCGACTCCCCCCGATGGTTGAGCGTTAAGCCGATATTGCTGGCCTGCCATGCCCCCTCGCCTGCGGCCTGCGCCGCCAGCGGGAAAAGTAAGATCCACAGCCACTTACGCATTATTTCCCTCCTATGGTCGCCGTCATGCGAATATTGCGGTTATCGGACAACTCCATATTCGACAGCACTACCAGCTGGTTCAGGCTCCGGCGCAGGAAGCGCGACAGCAACGGACGCAGCGCGTGATTCACCAGCAGCACCGGCGGCGCGCCCAGCATCTCCTGACGCGCCAGCGCCTCCTGGGTTTGCGCCAGTAATCTGTCCGCCAGACCCGGCTCCAGCCCGCCACCGCCCTGCAACGCCTGAAGCAGCAGACGTTCCAGCGGCGTGTCCAGGCCAATGACCTGCACTTCGCCGGTTCCCGGGAACCATTGCTGGGTAATGGCGCGTCCAAGCGCCACGCGCACCACCGCCGTCAGTTCGTGCGGATCGCTTTGCAGCGGCGCATGTTCGGCCAGCGTCTCAAGGATGGTACGCATATCGCGAATGGGCACCTTCTCATCGAGCAGATTTTGCAGCACTTTGTGCAGGGTGGTTAAGGTCAGTACGCCCGGCACCAAATCTTCGGTCAGCTTCGGCATCTCCTGCGTTACGCGGTCGAGCAGCTGCTGCGCCTCCTGACGTCCAAACAGTTCCGCGGAGAACTGGCCAATCAGGTGGTTGAGGTGCGTTGCCACCACGGTACTGGCCTCAACGACCGTGTAACCCTGAATCTGGGCCTGCTCTTTCAGGGCGCTCTCAATCCAGATTGCCGCCAGACCAAAGGCCGGGTCGGTCGTCTGCTCACCCGGCAACGTGCCTGCGGCGGTGCCCGGGTTAATCGCCAGCCAGCGGCCGGGGTACGCATCACCGCTGCCGATTTCCACCCCTTTCATCAGGATGCGGTAGCGCGCGGGCGGGAGATCCATATTGTCCCGGATGTGGACCACCGGCGGCAGGAAGCCCATATCCTGGGCGAATTTTTTACGAATGCTGCGGATACGGCCAAGCAGCTCCCCATCCTGCTGGAAATCCACCATCGGGATCAGGCGGTACCCCACTTCCATCCCCAGCGAATCTTCGAGCTGTACGTCGTTCCAGGTGGCTTCCACCGCCTGGGTGTTCTCAGGCATTTTGACCGGCGCAGGCTCTGCCTTAGGCTGCGTTTCCCGGCCACGCATCCACCAGGCAAGCCCCAGCAGCGCAGCGGTGAACAGCAGGAATACCAGGTTTGGCATGCCCGGCACCATACCGAGCAGGCCCAGCACCGCCGCGGAGAGCAGCATAACGCGCGGGTTGCTGAAGAGCTGCCCCACCATCTGCTCGCCCACGTCCTGATCGGTACTGACGCGAGTCACAATCACGCCCGCCGCGGTGGAGATCACCAGCGCCGGGATCTGCGCCACCAGACCGTCACCAATGGTCAGCAGCGTATAGCTTTCCGCCGCGTGGCCCATGTCCATGCCGTGTTGCAGCACGCCGACGAGCAGGCCGCCGACGACGTTAATCACCATGATCAGAATGCCCGCGATGGCGTCACCGCGCACAAACTTACTCGCACCGTCCATGGAGCCGTAGAAATCTGCCTCCTGGGTCACTTCGGCACGGCGTTTTTTCGCTTCATCTTCCGCGATCAGCCCGGCATTCAGGTCGGCGTCGATGGCCATCTGCTTGCCCGGCATCCCGTCGAGCACGAAGCGCGCGCCCACTTCAGCGATACGCCCCGCCCCTTTAGTGATAACCATGAAGTTGATAATCACCAGAATGACGAACACCACGATACCGATGGCGAAGTTGCCGCCCACCAGGAAGTGACCGAAGGCTTCGACCACCTTGCCCGCCGCCGCCGCGCCGGTGTGCCCTTCCATCAGGATGATACGCGTGGAGGCAACGTTCAGCGCCAGGCGTAGCAGCGTGGTGAACAGCAGGATCGTTGGAAACGCGGCGAACTCCAGCGTGCGCTGGGTGAACATCGCCACCAGCAACACCATGATGGACAACGCAATGTTGAAGGTGAAAAGCAGGTCGAGGATAAATGCCGGTAACGGCAGCACCATCATCGACAGAATTAGCAGGATCAGAATCGGTCCGGCAAGGATCTGCCATTGCGTCGATTTCAGGTTGCCGGGCAGGCGCAACATTGCCACCAGATTAGCCATCAGTGTCCTTCTCGTTCAAAAAATCCAGTGCTTCAGGCACCGGCAGGTTCTCAGGTTTTACAGGTCGTTGACCGCCCGCTAAACGCCAGCGTTTCAGTTGCCACACCCAGGCCAGCACCTCTGCGACAGCGGCGTAGAGCTGGCCCGGGATTTGTTGTCCAATTTCCGCGTGGCGATACAGCGCGCGAGCCAGCGGCGGTGCTTCCAGGATCGGCACACGGTTTTCCGTGGCGATTTCACGAATGCGCAGCGCAATCAGCCCGGCCCCTTTCGCCACCACTTTCGGCGCGCTCATTTTGTTTTCGTCGTACTGAAGCGCCACGGAGTAGTGAGTCGGGTTGGTGACGATGACGTCGGCTTTCGGCACATCTTCCATCATGCGCCGACGCGCGGCGGCGCGCTGCATCTGGCGGATACGGCCCTTAACGTGCGGGTCGCCTTCCATCTGCTTATATTCATCGCGGATGTCCTGACGCGACATTCGCAGCTTTTTGATATGGGAATAGATCTGGAAGATAACGTCGAACGCCACCATCGGAATAATGCTGAGTACCACCAGCAGCGAGCATAACCCGACCAGGTTCAGGGCATTCTTCATCGCCGTCATCGGGGACTCGCTGATCAGGCGCATCATCTCCGGCCAGTGGTGCCACAAAAAAAACCCGGCGGTACTGCCCATAAGAAGCGATTTCAGGATCGCTTTAAGAAGCTCAGCCCCGGTTTGCGCGGAAAACATTTTCGCAATGCCGGGGAACGGATTGAGCTTAGAGAATTTCGGTTGCAGCGATTTTCCGCTGAACACCAGGCCACCGAGCATGACCGGCGAAACCAGGGCCACGATGACCACGCCCGCGATCAGCGGCAGCAAGGCGAGCATCGCGCTTTTCACAAGGTTGATGATCTGAATGAGGATCAGATTGGGGTCATTGACCATGCTGTGATCAAAACGTAGGCCAGCAGAAAGCATTCCCGCCAGTCTGCGGGCGAGCATCTCCCCGCCCCACCAGATTATGCAGACGCCCACCACCAGGATCAGCAGGGATGTCAGCTCTCGGGATCGGGGGATCTGCCCATCCTCACGGGCTTTTTCAAGTCGGTGGGGTGTGGGGGCTTCTGTTTTGTCGTCGTTCTCTTCTGCCACTGTGCCTGCTCGCAGCCCATTAATTCACGGGTATCATGCCAGCGCAGAGAAAATCCAATGGCGGGAAAAGCCCGTTTATTCGGGCTCTTTTCGCTGTTTTTATTCTGAGCTGCCTCAGGCCGCGTTAACGACCTGAGGCAAAACGGGCAATCAGAAACCAAGACTGTCCAGCAGATCGTCCACCTGATCCTGGCTTGCCACCACGCCCGCTTTGCTGGTGTCAAGCTGTGGACCATTGAGCAGGCTTTCGTTCTCGCGTTTCGGACGGGCAGCCGGTTCCGGTATGTTCTCCAGCAGTACCATCAGCAGCTGACGTTCAATCTCCTGAATCACATCCATCATGCGCTTGATCACCTGGCCGGTGAGGTCCTGGAAATCCTGTGCCATCATGATGTCCAGCAGCTGGGCATTGGTGAAGCTGGTGTGGCCCGGCACGTCACCCAGGTACTGACGGGTATCCGTTACCAGTTCGCGGGCATCCGCCAGCTCAATAGGGTTCTCAAACCACTCATCCCAGCGTTTGCTCAGCGCTTTCGCCCCCTTCTCCATCGCATCCTGGTGCGGCTGCGAGGCTTCAACGCTGTTCAGCGCACGCTCGGCCGCCTGCGCGGTCATCTGTACGACGTAGTCCAGACGGTCGCGCGCGTCAGGGATGGCTTCCGCCGCTTCGGCGATAGCCTGGTCCAGCCCCAGCTCACGCAGGCTGTCGCGCAGCATGCGGGTCAGGCTACCAATGCGGGCAATAATGTCGCTCGGCGAATGTTCTTCAACGGGTTTCATAGCAGGTTGCAACATATCCATCACCTCACATGCCGAGTTTCTCGAAGATCTTCCCGAGCTTCTCTTCCAGAGTCGCCGCGGTGAATGGCTTCACCACGTAGCCGCTTGCGCCCGCCTGTGCAGCGGCAATAATGTTCTCTTTCTTCGCTTCTGCGGTCACCATCAGCACCGGCAAAGAGGCCATGCCCGCATCCGCGCGGATGGTTTTCAGCAGTTCGAGACCGTCCATGTTCGGCATGTTCCAGTCGGAAATCACAAAACCAAACCCGCCAGCCTGGAGTTTGTTCAGCGCATCCACCCCGTCTTCTGCTTCTTCAACATTGTTGAAGCCCAGCTCTTTCAGCAGGTTGCGCACAATGCGACGCATGGTGGAAAAGTCATCCACAACCAAAAACTTAAGCTCTTTATCCGCCATAAAATAATACTCCTGAGTCAAATACGTATTGCCTGTCCGGCACTGATTTTCGCCAGCATCTGCTGGCTTACCTGGCTAAGATCGACCACTTCGCTTACGCCACCCATATTGATGGCCTCGCGCGGCATGCCGAACACCACACAACTTGCTTCATTCTGCGCAATCGTCCAGGCGCCAGCCTGGTGCATCGCAAGCATTCCGGCGGCGCCGTCGTTGCCCATCCCCGTCAGGATCACCCCAACGGCGTTGCGCCCCGCATGTTTCGCCACCGAATGAAACAGCACATCCACCGACGGGCGGTGCCGGTTAACCGGCGGCCCGTCATGAATTTTGATTTGATAGTTCGCCCCGCTGCGCGCCAGCTCCATGTGCTTGTCACCCGGGGCGATATACGCATGTCCCGGCAGCACGCGCTCGCCGTCTTCCGCCTCTTTCACGCTGATCTGGCACAGCTTATTCAGGCGCTCCGCGAACGAACGGGTAAACCCTGGCGGCATATGTTGCGTGATCAGAATACCCGGGCTTGAGAGCGGCAATGGCTGGAGTACATGGCGAATTGCCTCTGTTCCTCCGGTTGACGCCCCAATGACCAGCAACTTTTCCGAGCTGAGTAACGGCCCTGCCTTCAGGGTTGCCGGAGCTGCCATCGGCTTGTGGGCCGCGAGTTTTGCGCGCGACGCGGTACGGATTTTCTCGGCGATCATCTCGCTGTACGCCAGCATCCCCTCGCGAATGCCGAGCTGCGGCTTGGTGACAAAATCCACCGCCCCCAGCTCCAGCGCGCGCAGGGTGATTTCTGAACCTTTACCGGTCAGAGATGACACCATCACCACCGGCATCGGGCGCAGGCGCATTAATTTTTCCAGGAAATCGATGCCATCCATGCGCGGCATTTCAACATCCAGCGTCAGCACGTCGGGGTTATATTTTTTGATTAAATCCCGCGCGACCAGCGGATCGGGTGCTGTCGCCACCATCTCCATATCGCTGTGGCTATTGATGATTTCGGTCATGATCTGACGCATCAGCGCCGAATCATCGACAGACAATACCCTGATTTTACTCATGCTTTTTCCTTACTCAGCGCATATACCGTTTGCCCACGCAGGCTAAACTCACGCACGAGGTTGCTGAAGTTTTCCGAGTGCCCGGCAAACAGTAAACCGTCAGGCTTGAGCAACGGAACAAAGCGACGCAGGATGTCCTGCTGCGTCGTTTTATCAAAATAGATCATCACGTTACGGCAAAAAATGGCGTCGAATGGCCCCGGCACGTTGTACTGCTTATCCAGTAAATTAACGGGAGCAAATTCCACGCAGTTCGCCAGCTCCTGGCGTACGCGCACCAGTCCTTCATGCGGGCCGGTACCGCGCATGAAGTAACGCTGTAGCTGCTGAGGAGACAGCGTTTTAAGCTCATCCTGGCGATAAACGCCGTTACGGGCTTTTTCCAGCACTTCGGTATCGATGTCGCTGGCGTACACTTTCCAGCGGCCCGGCGCCATGCCCAGGGTGTCCGCCAGGGTGATGGCCAGCGAGTACGGCTCTTCCCCGGTAGAGGCCGCCGCGCTCCAGACGCGATACTCTCCGCTACGGCGACGGGCGTGTTCCGCCAGCACCGGGAAGTGATGCGCCTCGCGGAAAAACGCGGTCAGGTTGGTGGTTAATGAGTTGATAAATGCCTGCCATTCGGCGCTGTTCTGGTTCGCTTCGAGCATGCTCAGATAGCGGCCAAAATCATCCAGCCCCAGCGTACGCAAGCGCCGCACCAGCCGGTTGTAGACCATGTCTCGCTTATGGTCCGCAAGCACGATCCCCGCACGCTGGTAGATTAACTGACATATCCGACGAAAATGCGCGTCGGACAGCGCGAGGCGCTGTGTCATCTGCAACAATAATGACGTTTGCCCTGAGGGCATGGGTGATGTCATAGCGCCTTCTTAATCACATTCAGGATACAACGGGCACGGCCTGTGACCGTCCGACTTCTGTTACTGCTTCAACGTGCTCTTTCACATTAAATACGGCGACCAACCCGGTAAGGTGATCCGCCTGGTTTGCCAGCTGATCGGTAGCCGCCGCCGCCTCTTCCACCAGTGAGGCGTTCTGCTGCGTAACCTGATCCATCTGTGTAACGGCCTGCGCCACCTGCTCAATACCACGGCGTTGTTCATCAGACGCCGAGGCAATCTCGCCCATAATGTCGTTAACCCGCGTCACGGAGGTGACAATCTCGTGCATGGTCTGCGCGGCGGTATCCACCAGCGCGGAGCCCTGCTGAACGCGGGAGACCGACTCTTCTATCAGCCCTTTGATCTCTTTCGCCGCATTGGCGCTGCGGCTGGCGAGGTTTCGGACTTCACCGGCAACCACCGCGAACCCGCGCCCCTGCTCCCCGGCACGCGCCGCTTCAACGGCCGCGTTCAGCGCCAGAATATTGGTCTGGAACGCGATACCGTCGATGACGCTGATAATGTCGCCAATTTTCTGCGAGCTGGCGGCAATCTCCTGCATCGTGCTGGCGACGTGAGAGGCCTGATCGCCCCCACGTTTCGCCGTCATCGCCGCCTGTTTTGACAAGTCGGACGCCTGACGCGCGTTATCGGCGTTCTGGCTTACCGTCGCGGTCAGTTGCTCCATGCTGGCCGCCGTCTGCGCCAGCGATGCCGCCTGCTGTTCGGTGCGGGATGAGAGATCGTTATTGCCTGCCGCAATCTCGGAGATCCCGGTATGCATGGCGTAACTGCCCTGGCGAACGTTGCTTACCGTTTCCCGCAGCGACCCCTGCATCGCCTTCAGGCTGGCGAAAATCGCTGATATTTCATTCCTGCCATACACGGCCACCGGACGCGCCAGATCGCCCTTCGCCATACTGTCGAAGTGGCTGCTGACGATGGCCAGCGGCTGGACGATCATTTTGCGCGACCACCACAGCGAGCCGCCGGTCAGCAGGGCGGCCAGGATCACCATGGTCAGGAAAATCGCCCCTGACATGCGGTAGCTGGTACGGCTGTCCGCACCGGCACGCGCCACAAACTGGTTAATATCCTGCTGCCAGGCGTTAAAGCTGCCGTCGAACGCCGCCTGAGACGCCTGCACCGGCGCGGTCAGGAAGTCAGAAAGCTGGTTGTTCTCCAGCCACGTCGCCTGATGGTCGAGATCGCCGTACCACACATCAAAGGTCTTTTTCATGGCGACTTTCAGCGCTTTCTCTTTCTCACTGACCGCCTCCTGCGCCGTAAAGGCCTTAAACTGCGCGTCGGCCTGCTTCAGGCTGCTGCGGGCCACGACCATCAGCGCCTTAATATCCTCCGGCGGATAGCTCAGCGCGGTTAACGTCCCTGCTTTGTTCAGCGCAGTGCTTGCCTGCAACAGCACGGCACGCGTTTGTGCCAGTGCGGAGCGCTGCTGATTACTCGTCTCAACTTCCTGCAAATTCTGATAGCCATCGCGAAACGCCCAGAAAGACAACCCGTTACTGCCAACCTGCAAAACCCCACACAGGATCAGAATCAAAAACAGTGTGGTCGAGATACGAATACGATTTAACATCCACGCTCCCATCAAGCGGCAAGCAGCCGCGGTTTAATTGTCAGTCAAAATGTTTCCCAGTTTTCATCTTGTCCGGTCACCGCTGCGCGCGTACGTGTTGTCACGGGCGCCGGGGTTGCTTCGCTGTACGCCGACCGCGAGCTGACCGTATTTGTCGTTTTTGAAGTAAGACGGAACGCCGAGACGGCCATTTTCAGGCGGCTCGCCTGGTCCTCCAGCGCAGCGGCCGCGGCAGCGGACTCCTGCACCAGGGCGGCGTTTTGCTGCGTCACACGATCCATTTCCGATACCGCCAGGGCGACCTGGTCAATACCACGACTCTGCTCATCCGATGCAGAGGCGATTTCACCCATGATGTCCGTCACGCGCGTCACGGCATTCACGATGTCATTCATGGTTTCACCCGCACTTTCCACCAGCACCGAGCCGGTATCCACGCGTGAAACAGAGTCTTCAATCAGGGCTTTGATCTCTTTCGCCGCATTGGCGCTGCGGCTGGCGAGGTTACGCACTTCGCCGGCGACCACGGCAAACCCGCGCCCCTGCTCGCCCGCACGCGCCGCTTCAACGGCCGCGTTCAGCGCCAGGATATTGGTCTGGAAGGCGATACCGTCGATTACGCTGATGATGTCGGCGATTTTCTTCGAGCTGTCGGCAATGTCATGCATGGTTTTCACCACGCCGTCGACCACCCGACCGCCGCGCTGGGCGGTGTCGGACGCGCTTTCTGCAAGCTGCGACGCCTGGCGGGCATTGTCGGCATTCTGCTTCACGGTCGCGGTGAGCTGCTCCATGCTGGCCGCCGTCTCTTCCAGAGCGGATGCCTGCTGTTCGGTACGGGACGAGAGATCGTTGTTGCCCATCGCGATTTCACTCGTGCCGGTATAGATGGCATCCGCCCCCTCGCGCACGTTGGCGACGGTATCAATCAGCGAACGCTGCATATGGTCGACGCTGGTTGCCAGCTCGGTGATCTCATTGCGGCCAGAAACGGTCAGCGTTTTCGTGAGATCGCCCCGGCCAATATCACGGATATGGGCAATGACGCGGCCAAGCGGGTTAAGCAGGATATGACGAATGCCGTACCACACGGCCACCAGTACGATGACCAGCGCGAGGGCGAGAACCGCCATCTGCCATTTCGCGAAACGGTAGTCGTTCTGGCTTTGCGTGAACGCGGAGTGATAAAGCTCGCCGCTGGCTTTAGCGTACTCGCCGAGTGCCGCGCCGAGGGCGTTCTGCATTCCCTGGGTCGGCTGCGCGAAATAGGCGTCCATATTGCCCATCTCCAGGAACTGCACCAGCTCCGTGAGGCCGGCGAAGTAGGCCTGATATTTTTCATCTATGTTCGCGCTCGCCTGCGCCATTGCCGGCTGAGGGGCGATTTTTTTGAAGGCGTCGTAATGTTTCGCCGCGTCTGCCAGCGTGGCGCGCGCATTCTTCAGCAGTTCCGTTTTTGCGCTGCTCTGCTGGTTATTTGGGTCCATCATCATGCGGGCAGACGAGCGGCTCAGGTTGATACGCGTCTGCAACATCAGATCCCAGGTCGTGGTCAGTTCGCTTTGCTGCATACGCAAATCGTTCGAGGCCGCGAAGCTGTCCTGGTTCTGTTTTAACGACGAGAAAAAGAGGCCGCCAGAAGTAAGCTGAAGAAGTGCGAAAATGACCAGCACCATCATAAGCATTGTGACAACGCGGATACGGTTCAACATACAACACCTTCTCATAGATTTATTAACGGTGTTATCGGCACAGGCCACAGGAACTTTACATTTGCGAAAGGGAAAAGCGCGGGAGTCAGAATGCGACGTCGACAATCAGCGTGTCGGTATAGGTTCCGGCAGGCGGCGTGGCCTGGCTGGTCAGAACTTTGGCGGTGTAGTTGTAGGTACGTAAAAGCCCGTCCGTACTGACCTGCGATGAGCTGGCGCTGGCCCAGCGCTCGCTGCCGCTGCTACCCCAGCGGTTGCTGGTCGCCTCTTTGTAGATGTCGTAACTCATGAAGTTGCTGCCGCTGACCATACGACGCACGTTGTTCAGGGCATTTGCCCCATTATTAATGCCTATGGTGTAGGTGCTGCCTTTGGTGCAGGTGACGGCAACCGACTGTGAAACGGTGGGAAAATTTTGCACCAGCGGCGCGCTGTTAAAATTCACGTCCGGCGTGGTCATGGTGCTGCAATCGTTGGTGACGGTCATGTTGAGGAGGATCGAGGTGGTTGCCGTACCGGTTTGCGGGGTCAGGCACGCTCCGACCGCGCCAACGGCGCACACGTTGTAGTTAATGCTGAACGTTAACAACACCTGATACGGCCCGGCGGTGACGTTCTGCCCCATTACGGTCCGGAAATAAAGGGGAATGTTGTAGCGCCTTGAACCCAGCAGCCCGAGCAGCGTGTTTCCGCTCCAGGTATAGGCTTTGCTGATTTGTATTTCACTGTTTCCGCCGCAGCCGGACGCCCCGCACAGCCGCGCAGGGATGACATCGGTAATAGCCGCGTTGTCCGTACGCTTCATGGTCGCCCGGCTATTCGCGAAGACGGATGCCGAGGTGTAATTCAGCGTCACCGAGTCGTTAGTTAACAGGTTGAGAACGGTATCGCAGGTCACCACCAGCGTGCCCGTCGTTTCCACTTCCCCGGTGCCGCTGAGTGCGAACGAGGTGACGCTGCCAAACGAGGCATTCACCGTACTGACGGTACAGGCCGCCCAGCTGCCGCCGGAGCACAGCAGCAGGAGCGCGATTAACAGGCGTCTCACGGCGCCTCCCGACAGGTCAGCGGACCGTAGGTTTGCAGCTTATGTTCAGGGTTTGCGCCAACGGTCAGCGTTGCCGTACAGCGTTTACCCTCCGGGGTGATGACCTCGAGCGGATTCACGTCGTTGAGGTTTTCCAGCCAGGCGAGGCCGTCGTAGCCGACAACCGCGCTGCTGCGGGACGCGCGTCTGACCTGGCTTCCTACCGGGATCGCATTGCCCTGCGCATCGTGCAGGATCACGCTGGCAACCCGCTCCTGCTCCATCGGGAAATCCACCAGATAACCGTTATGCCGACGAATCGCCACCCGACGCTCGGTCTCTTTCAGCCGGGTATCCGCAGGTAAGTTCAGGGTATCAATGCGGTAACTTGCCGGGTAATAGGCGGAAACGCCGCTCACCAGCAGATAGCCTTTGTTATTGGTTTTTCCGACCGGCTGGTTTTCGTAGCTGACGGGAACATCCGGATGACCGTCGGTGCTGATCACCACAAACGCATCGTTGATTTTGTTCGCCGCAAACAGCTCACCGTCCATCAGCACGACAGAGCCCATCGCCTCGCCCCACCAGGTCATCATGCCCTTCTCACCGTAGCCGCCGCCCTGTAGCTCCACGTTGTTATTCCGCCAGCCGAGCGTGGCCTGCTGATAGTTACTCGACCGCGACTGGTTGGCCCAGGCCATGTTCCAGCTAAAGCCGCCGTCTGAAGGCATCGAGTGGTTGTAGTTAATGCGTTGAGTGCTGCCTGCGTCAGGGGTGTTTTCAAAGGTGACGGCGGCGCTGTCACGTTCGCCGAGGGGAACCTGCAACGACAGCGCAACCGTCCAGTCGCCTCGCTGCTGGTCACGGCTGGCAGCCAGATAAATACTGCTTGAGCCCCACAGATTACGGCTCCAGGAGAGGTTGAGCAGTTCAGTTTTCTGGCTGTCAAAACTCTCAACGCCGATCCACGCCGCGCCGATATTGCCGTATCCGCCGAGGTTAAAGGTTAAGGAATACTGGTCGGTATTGCGGCTCAGGCTGGCAACGGGGTTATCATTTTCATCATAAACGGTGGGCTGATCGTACAGGGCGAGATTGCCGAAGCCACGGTCGCGTCGGGTATGCTGGGTCGCTACGCTAAACTCGCTGGTGTTGTACTGATAGCCCCAGTTTATCTGGCCGCCGCTATCGCCGCGCATGCGGCTTTGGGTCCACGAGGTATTTACCACGCCAAAACGCCCGAGCTTCAGCACCGTGCCCGCACCGCCGAGCGCCAGCGACTCCGCCCCTTCCGCATGCCCCTCCAGCGTCAGCCAGTCGGTCACCCCGTAGCGGTACGATCCGCTGCCCGCCGCCGGGCCATAGTCAAAATTCTCAATACCGTAGTTACGCCGCAGGCTGCCCAGCGTCACGGCGCCGTCGCTTAACCCCTGCTTAAGCAGATCGCTGCTGACATAAAACGGCAGCGTGGTACTCACCTGACGTCCCAGCGCATCCGTGGTAACCAGTACCGCATCTCCGGCACCGTTGATATACGGCAGATTGGTGAGGGTAAACGGCCCCGGCTGAAGGCGGGTGGAGCCGGAACGGTAGCCATTAATAAAGAGATCGACCGAGGTCGGGACGGCCGCCTCGCCGGAAAACGCGGGCAGTGGCCAGGTCACCAGATCCGGACGCAGGGAGAAGTCGCGCCCGTAGCTGATCCCGCCCATGCGCACGCTGGTGCTCCAGCTCAGCGCATCGCTGATGACGTCCCCGGCGGACCAGGTGGTGGCATCCTCTTCGTTGGTGATCAGTAACGTAGAGTCATAACGCACATACCCTTCCTGCTGTCCGCTGTTACCGGTGAAATTCTGCCGGGCGTAGCCCGTCGATGAAAATGAATAATCCTCATTGAAATAACGGAACTCGTGCCAGACCGACGCCTGGCCGCCCGTGTGTTCGGAATGATTGGTATAAACGTCGTAATTGAGCAGCGCGCCGCGGCCATAGTGCGGTTTGCTTTGCGTGCTCTGCTCACTGAAAGGCGTGATCCGCGCGGCAACCCAGTCCCGGGGGACCGTCAGCAACAGGCGCTGGGCCGTGCTGTCGTACTCTGCGCGTACCGACGTAAGCGTCGAGAGATTCACCTCTCCGGCTGGCACATGCGCGGGCGGCAGCCCGGCGCGGAGCAAATCCGCGCCCGAAATAAACCAGGCGCCCTCACGCTGCGTCACCGGCACCACCAGACCCGTGTCATAGTGGTTCAGCACCAGGGCGAGCTGGAATACTGCTTCGCCGTTCATCGTCCGTGCATCCGGCGGCGGCGGTAAACTGTCGTCGCCGGTTTCGGCAAAGGCGCTGGTACTGACGCAAAGCAGGATCATCATCGCCGGTTTCAGTTGACGGGCGTCGATTGCCATTGCGTATCCCTGGCATTAATTTGCGCGCTCATCCGGTTCGGCTGATAAATCCCTGCCGGAAGCGGCCAGCTTCGGGTGCTGCCTGGCAGCACATAACCCAGCAGCCCCTCGGCAACCGTGCGTTTTTGCCCGCCCTGCTCAACCGCAACCTGGCTGAGCCGGACGTGAACATCCCCCTGATTACGGACCTGAAACGCGGGTTTCCCCCCCTCCTGAACGACCCGCCAGCTCAGCTGTTGCGTGTTCGCCAGCGCGTGGTGCGCCCCTTCGTTGAGGGTGGGGATCCCCTGCCCATAAACAAATAAAGGAATCGAATAGCGCATTTGCAGTTTGAGGCCCATGGACGGTTCCGCTTTGGCATCCGGCTGGGGAATTTCATCCACAATAATGCGGTAAGCCTGCTCAACCCCCGACGGGATCGTCCCCTGCTTGATGAGGCGAATAAGCTGTTTACTGCCTTTGGCGATGGTCACGATCGGCGGGCTGGCAACCACATCCTGCTGGGCGGTGTATCGCTCATATCCTCCCTCCTGCTTCCAGCGCACAATACGCACCTGCATTGTCGTGGCGCTGTTGCCCTGATTCTGGATCCACAATTCAGTTGCTCTGGCCTCTGCCGACAGCCACGGATCGATGGGCCACAGAAGAATGGTTGCCGCTGCCTGCGCCTGGCCCGCTGCCAGAGCCGTTGCCCCCAACAGACCCACCAGGCCCGATCGCCTGAAAAATGGCTTCATCGATGTTCTCCCTTTCCTACCATGACAAGGTCACGGTGAGTTGATCTGAATATGTTCCCGGCAGGCTAAACCCCGTCAGGAGCGCGACGCCAAAAAGAGGCAGCGCGATGTTATTGCTGTTGGTATAGGTAATCGGTATGGCCTGGTTAACCCCAATTTCACTGTTCGCCGCCAGAGAGCTGCTGCTATAGAGCCGGTAACCAACAACTTCGGTCCCGCCTGAACGCGTCATCCGTCGCACCGAGCTGTAATTCTGGCCGCCGTCAATGCTCATGCTCAGCGCCACGCCCGGCGTGCAGGCGATGGACAACGCGCCGTCGGCGACAAAGCTGGTGCTGACCGGCGTGTTGTCCACGCCATTGCGGGTTCCAAAATCCAGCGTCCCAAAGCGCCCGCCCGTGCCGGTACTCACCGAGCACCCTGGTACTACCGTCGCGCTCACCCTGAAGGACTGGGAGGTTACCGCCCCGGCGTCGCAGATCATCATCAGCGCGACGATCAGAGCCAAAAAAGGGTGCACGACGCCCTCTGCGCTTTCGCGCAGACATAAACACAATGCCTTCATGGCTGAATCAGTAGGTGACGCTGACGTTAATCGTGTCGGTATAGGTTCCCGGTACAACCGTTACGCTATTGCCGCCGCCCGTTATGCGCCCGTAGAGGGTATAGCTGTTCACCCCGCCCGCTGTGGAAGCTACGGGCAACGCGGCGTTGTTAGCGATCACGTTATTGTACCCGCTGTCGCTATAGAGGCTGTATGCCACGCCCTGTGCCGCATTGGCGGTGTTCACCAGATAGCGGGCGGGTGTGCCAGGGGTGCCAACAACGGTTCCGGGTGCGGTCGCGTTGGTGTTGCCGGTGATCGCCACCGTGTAACTGGCAGTGGTACATTGAATGGTAAAGGTGTTTCCGCCGCTGGCTCCGGTTAACTGGGTTGTCAGGGTGGAGAATGTCGCAGGATGGGTCCCGAAATCGAGTGTCCCGAAGTTAATGCCGTTTTGCGTTGGCGAGCCGTTGATCAAACAACCGTTCGTCAGCGTCAGCGTCGCCCCGATAGTACCGCTACTGGTGACTGCCAGCGCCTGACCGACAGTCGCCGCCGACAGCAGTGTACCCGCGCAGATAAAAAGAAGTTTTCTTTTCATTTACCACCCTCCAGAAGAAATAATGGTTCGCTTGCCCTATTTTATTCATACTGTTCAATATGTTAGCTCCGCTTAAACATTCCCCGGCGCGGTTACTGAGAATTTAGTTTATGGTTCACGCTTCAACCACTTTCAACGAAGGTGAGACACCCGCCCTCCAATTAACAGACTATTAACAAACATTACAAAGAGTTAGCAAAATAAAACGGGCATTATTCTTGCTTAATTTGAGGATATATCGCCTGTCATGTGATCCGCGTCACAATATATCGTCATTGTAAAAACAACGAATTTCATAAAAATTAAAAACAAGTTGTAACTCACGCAGCTTTACTTCAATTTATGCCCCGAATATTTTCCTGCGCTTAAATAAAAATTTTGTATGCATTGACGCAGGAAACTCTTTTAGCGCATAGAGGATCTTTTTGTGGCAAGTGCAAACAAACTCACGCTCTTCATCGTGATTTTCATGCTGGCGGGCATTCTTTCAGGTGCGGCAATCCATGAGTATGCTTCGCCCGACGCGATACAGGCCTGGTCGGAGAACATCACCCTGCTGACCGATATTTTCCTGCGGCTGATTAAGATGGTGATTGCCCCGCTGGTGTTCAGCACCCTGACGGTGGGCATTATGAAGCTGGGTGAAACGTCGACGATTGGACGCGTCGGGGGTAAAGCGATGGTGTGGTTTATCAGCTCATCCGTGCTTTCCATTCTGGTGGGGCTGTTTATTGTTACCCTTGAACAACCCGGCAGCGGTCTGAACCTGAGCATTCCGACAGAGACGGTTGATACCGGCCTGGCCGTTAGCGGGATGTCGCTGAAAGCCTTCCTGTCACACACCATTCCAACCAGCATTGCCGGCGCGATGGCGAACAATGAGATCCTGCAAATTGTGGTCTTCTCGATGTTCTTCGGCATCGGCGGCGCGTCATTAGGTCAAAAATTCAACTCCCCGCTGGTGGCGGCGCTGGATGTGGTCTCCCACATTATGCTGAAAGTGACGGGCTACGTGATGTACGTTGCGCCGCTGGCCATTTTTGCCGCGATTTCGTCCGTGATTGCCACTCAGGGTCTGGGCATTTTGCTGAACTATGCCTCGTTCATTGGCGGTTACTATGTGGCGATCCTTCTGACCTGTCTGGTATTGCTGGCGGTAGGTTACATGGTACTGAAAAAAGAGATTTTCCGTCTGGTGGCGATGCTGAAAGATCCGGTGCTGGTCGCGTTTACCACCAGCAGCTCAGAAGCGGCATACCCGAAAACGCTGGAGCAGTTAGCGCGCTTCGGCTGTTCACGTAATATCGCCTCTTTCGTCCTGCCGATCGGCTACTCGTTTAACCTGGTCGGCTCCATGGTGTACTGCTCGTTCGCCTCGATGTTTATCGCCCAGGCATACAACATTCACCTGAGTTTCACCGAGGTGACGGTGCTAATGTTAACGTTGATGCTGGCCTCGAAAGGGATTGCGGGCGTACCGCGCTCGTCGCTGGTGGTGCTGGCGGCGACCATTCCGAGCTTTAACATTCCGGTGGCCGGGATCCTGCTCCTGATGGGGATTGACCATTTCCTGGATATGGGACGATCGGCCATCAACGTGCTGGGGAACGGGATTGCAACGGCGATGCTGTCGCAGAATGAAGGGGCGCGGGAAGCGGAAGCAGCGCTGGTGGAGCAGGAGGCGTAAGGTTACAAAAGAGCCGGGTGGCGCTGACGCTTACCCGGCCTACGTGTTCGAGCCATTTGTAGGCCGGGTAAGGCGAAGCCGCCACCCGGCTTTGTTTTATGCTACATGATTCGCCGCGATATCCAGCAGCGCCATCTCTTCGCTGTTCAGCAGCTTCTCAATATTCACCAGAATCAGCATACGCTCGCCGAGCGCACCCAGCCCCGTCAGGTATTCCGTCGACAGCGTGACCGCAAACTCCGGCGCAGGACGGATTTGATCGGCGGTCAGCGACAGCACATCAGACACGCCATCCACCACGATCCCCACCACGCGCTGCCCCAGATTCAGGACGATCACCACCGTGTTATCGTTGTACTCCACATCGCCCTGGCTAAACTTCACGCGCAGGTCCACGATAGGCACAATCACACCGCGCAGGTTGGTCACACCCTTGATAAACGCTGGCGTGTTCGCAATGCGCGTTACCTGGTCGTAACCGCGAATTTCCTGCACTTTCAGGATGTCGATACCGTACTCTTCATCCCCTAAAGTGAAAACCAGGAATTCCTGTCCAGATGGCTCGCCCGCCAGTTTCGTTACGTTACTCATACCGGTCATGTTATTACCTTTTACTTAATCAGGCGGCTGTGTTCGCCACACGTTGTTCACGATTTAATCCCTGAAGTGCCGATACATCGACGATCAGCGCGACGCTACCATCACCCAGGATGGTGGCAGCAGAGATCCCCGGCACTTTGCGGTAGTTACTTTCCAGGTTCTTAACCACCACCTGATGCTGACCAATCAGCTGATCGACCAGCAGCGCGTAGCGGCGTCCGGCGCTTTGCAGGATCACAACGATACCCTGCGTGGCCTCGGTTTTTGCCCCGTCCACTTCAAACACTTTCCACAGTTCCACCAGCGGCAGGTACTCGCCGCGCACTTCGAGCACGCGCTCGCCGCCCGCCAGCGGATGCAGATCTTCTTCACGCGGCTGGAGGGACTCCATCACCGCGTTCAGCGGCAGAATAAAGACTTCGTCCGCCACTTTAACGGACATGCCGTCAAGAATGGCCAGCGTCAGCGGCAACAGGATACGAATCGTGGTGCCCGCGCCCTGCTTAGACTGGATCTCAACGTGACCGCCCATCTCCTGAATGTTACGTTTCACCACGTCCATGCCCACGCCGCGGCCGGAAACGTCGGTGACCTGCTCTGCGGTTGAGAAGCCCGGGGCAAAAATCAGCATGCCCACCTCTTCGTCGGTCATGTTTTCGTTAACCGCCATTCCCTGCGAAATCGCCTTCGCCAGAATGCGCTCGCGGTTCAGGCCGGCGCCATCATCGGTCACTTCGATGCAGATGTTGCCGCCCTGATGTTCCGCTGACAGGATCAGGTTGCCCACGGGCGATTTTCCAGCTGCTACGCGGTTTTCCGGCAGCTCGATGCCGTGGTCGAGGCTGTTACGCACCAGGTGCGTTAACGGATCGATAATGCGTTCAATCAGGCTCTTGTCCAGCTCGGTGGAGCTGCCCATCAGCGTGAGTTCGATCTGTTTGTTGAGCTTGCCGGCCAGGTCGCGCACCAGGCGCGGGAAGCGGCTGAAGACATATTCCATCGGCATCATGCGGATGGACATCACCGATTCCTGCAAATCGCGGGCGTTACGTTGTAACTGGCCCATGCTGGTGATGAGATCGCCATGGGTCACCGGGTCCAGCTCGTTGGAGCGCTGGGCCAGCATCGACTGGGTGATGACCAGTTCACCCACCAGGTTGATCAGCTGATCCACTTTCTCCACCGCCACGCGAATGCTCGTGGACTCGCTGGAACGCGCCGCTGGTTTTTCACCGCGGGCCGGAGCGGCCGTCTCTTTTGGCACGGCTTTCAGGGCCGGGGCAGCGGCAACTACCGCAGGGGTATTCTCTGCCGGAGCAGGCGCTTCAACGGCCGCCGCCTCGGTTTCAAACGCAATCTGATCCGCTTCAATCACGAAGCAGAGCACCGCCACGATGTCATCCTGGCCGATCCCGCCGTCGAGCGTCGCGGCCAGGCTGTCTTTGCCCTTCACCACGTTGCTGAGCGTCGCCAGGTTCCCCAGCTCCTCTTCCAGCAGGTTGACCTCGTTCTCCTTCAGACGTGACAGCACCACGCGCAGTTTTCCTGCGGGCGCGTCAGGCGCCGTATCGGGTTCGGCCACGGCGTCAACAACGCTCAGTTTTGCCGCAGGGACAGCGGGCGCAGACGCCTCACCTTTGGCTTCCAGCGCTAACTGACGCAGCGCGTTGCAGATGTATTCAAAGCTGGCGGCATCAGGCTCTGCCGAACTTTTATAGGCGTCGAGCTGTTCCTGCATAATATCTTTCGTTTCCAAAAACAGGTTGATAATGTCGGTATTGAGCTGCATCTCACCGCGTCGTGCTTCATCCAGCAGGTTTTCCATTAAATGGGTGGTTTCCTGCAAAATGGTAAATCCAAACGTTCCGGCACCGCCTTTAATGGAATGCGCCGCACGGAAGATGGCATTGAGCTGTTCTGAGTCCGGTGCCTCGGGCACCAGATCCAGCAAATGTTGCTCCATATCGGCCAACAATTCGTCGGCTTCATCAAAAAATGTCTGGTAAAAATCGGTAATATCCATGCTCACGCTATCACCTCGGATTGGCTGGTGGCGATGTTGGAACGGCAGCCGAAGGGACGGCCCCAGGCTGTTTTAAATCGTCCAGTGACTCATTCTGACTTTCGGCGTTTTCATGCAGGATGGCCTGCTCCGCCTGCTGGTTCAGCACTAAAAGACTGATACGACGGTTGATGGCGTCATCCGGTCCGCGGTCGGTAAGGCGCATGGTTGCAGCCATGCCGACCACGCGCAGGACCTTGCCATCATCAAGCCCACCCGCCACCAGCTCGCGACGCGAGGCGTTGGCGCGATCGGCAGAAAGCTCCCAGTTGCTGTATCCTTTCTCTCCCGTGGCGTACGGGAAATCATCCGTGTGTCCGGACAGGCTAATGCGGTTTGGAATACCGTTCAGCACCGGTGCAATCGCACGCAGAATATCGCGCATGTAGGGCTCCACGTCGGCGCTGCCGGTTTTAAACATCGGCCGGTTCTGGCTGTCGATGATCTGAATACGCAGCCCTTCCTGTACCAGGTCAATTTTCAGATGCGGACGCAGCGCGCGCAGCTTAGGGTCTGCTTCAATCAGCTGATCCAGGTCACCGCGCAGTTTTTTCAGACGCGCCTGCTCCATCTTTTTTTTCAGCTCGTCGATGTTAGGCTGTTTTTTCACTTCACCCTGCTGCTGGGTGTAATCGTCACCGCCGCCGGGGATCGGGCTGTCGCTGTTAGAAATGCGCGGCCCGCCGGTAACCGCCGTCGCCAGCGGCGTTCTGAAATATTCCGCAATCTGAATAAGCTCTTTCGGGCTGGAGATGGAGATTAGCCACATCACCAGAAAGAAGGCCATCATGGCGGTCATAAAGTCGGCGTACGCGATCTTCCAGGAGCCGTGAGAACCGTGCCCGTGCCCCTTATGCTTGCGCTTTTTTACGATGACGATCGGATGGGACTGGTTTTTCATGCGTCCTCAGTTGTCGTCTGTTGGTTAGGGTTTTTCACCGCGCGCACGTGCTCTTCCAGTTCGATAAACGACGGACGTTCGCTGGAGTAAAGCGTCTTACGACCAAATTCGACGGCAATCGGTGGCGCATAGCCGTTGAGGTTTGAGAGCAGCGTAATTTTCACGCACTGCATCATTTTGGTGGTTTCGGCGCTCTTCTGGCGCAGCACGCTCGCCAGCGGGGAGATAAAGCCGTAGGCCAGTAAAATACCGAGGAACGTCCCCACCATCGCGTGGGCAATCAGCGCCCCCAGTTCAGCCGCCGGGCGATCCGCCGAGGCCAGGGCATGAACGACGCCCATGACCGCCGCCACGATGCCGAACGCCGGAAGCGAGTCGCCCACCAGCGCCAGGCTGTTGGCCGGTACTTCGGACTCGCTCTCGTGGGTTTCGATCTCTTCGTCCATCAGGGCTTCAATTTCGAAGGTGTTCATGTTGCCGCTGATGATCAGTCGCAGGTAATCGACGATAAAATCGAGCATCATCGCGTCGGCCAGAATACGCGGGTAGCTGGCGAAAATTTCACTCTCTTTCGGGTTTTCGATGTCCCGCTCCAGCGAGAACATCCCCTGCTGACGTGACTTCGCCATCAGGCGATAGAGCAGCGCCAGCAGATCCATATACATGCTTTTGGTGTATTTCGAGCGACGAAACAGCAGCGGAATCGCCTTCAGCGTGCCCTTGATCGATTTGCCGTTGTTACCAACGATAAAAGCCCCTACCCCTGCACCGCCGATGATGACAAGTTCAGCCGGTTGATAGAGTGCTCCAAGGTGCCCGCCGGTCATCATGTAACCGCCGAAAACTGTACCGAGAACTACCAGCTAACCTAATAAGATAAGCACGACATCATCCTTCCGCTAGTGACTATGGCAGGACGTTCATTTCGAGCGCATGACCTGAACGCAGGGTAAAAAAAAGCAGCGGTAATCGCTTACCGCTGCTGGAATCTTGCCCACAGGTTCGGGTTAAACAGCGTGTTCGATCTGTTCATCCAGCAGTTGTGGAATAATATCGGCAGCATCCCGGGAAAGTTTACGTCTTTTTACGGCTCGGGATGGAGGCTGGCACAAACTACAGGCGAAGCTGCCCGCAGGCTGGTGCGCGTGGGTAATGAAATTGCCGTCACAGCAGTTGCAGCGGGACAATTCAAGCATTCCGCTTTCAACAAAACGCACCAGCGTCCAGGCGCGGGTCAGCGCCAGCAGGGGTCCCTCTTCCTGCTGCGGGCATTGCTCAAGGTAAAGTTTGTAGGCTTTGATCACGGCATCAACGCCGCTGCATAAGCCCGTTTTAAGCAGGTACTGCCAGGCGTTACAGAACATGGAAGCATGGATGTTCTGCTCCCAGGTCATGAACCAGTCAGTCGAAAACTGCAGCATGCCTTTTGGCGGCGGGCTACCACGCAATTCTTTGTACAGCTTGATCAGACGACCACGGCTCAGCTGCGTCTCGCTTTCCAGCATTTGTAAACGCGCACCGAGCGTGATGAGTTCCATCGCCAGCTGGATATCACGGGCTTCCTGAACAATGCTTTTTTCGCTCATTGTTAAGCCCTTTTCTTCCGGGCTACGTCATCAGGCTGGCTGATTTCGTTGAGCAGGCGGGTGGAGAGAAGAATACCGGTGTGGATCTGTTGCAGATCGTCCACGCGGGATTCCTGAGTCAGACGCGTAATAGTCTGCGGGTTATCAAAACGGAACTGGCAGACAAGTTGATTGGTTTCAGCCAGCTTGACCATTTGCGGGAGGGTTAATCCACCCAGCATGGTTGCCATCTCTTCGTTAACACCCAGACGAAACATCGCTGACGGTTTGTCCTGACTAATCAAACGCTGCGCGAGCAATAAATACGACAAATTGATGTCATAAATATGTTTTAGCAACTCGGATGTATGCATTTTTCCCATCCCGAATAACCAACTATTATTTTTATGCGGAAAGACCGCACCCCGTGATGTCGCCGGGAAATCACCCGGTATAAAAAGAAAAGGCCAAATGCATAGTTGAATTTAGGTTTGTACGTCGTAAAGCGCGTGACCGGTTAACATGGCCAAAATGTCGGTTACACATTTTATCTTTTCTTACAAATAACTAAGATTTTTCCTAATTCGACGCAAACTCTACTCGTCAGTTTTGACACATACAATGCAGCCCCCCCTGGAATTTAAAAAAAATGTGATCTCCGTCACATAATTTACGCGAATGTAACCCATAAATCCATCAGCGTGACTTGTAATTTGACTATTTATTGAGCAACTGAAGCTTGTTTATATTCTTATGGAACGAATACTCATGCAGAGGGATGAGGGGATCGGGTATGAAAATTGCTACGTCGAAGAAGCACTGCCCTTTCGCGTCACAACGGGCGCGAACGCCAGAGAAGAGACGGAGTTAATTAAGTAAAAACAGCAGCTTAAGTTTTCCTTTCGAGAAAAAAGTTTCCATGGGTAACCATCATGCTTGCGTTGACGATCGGTTAACGCGATTTAACAGCACGGAAGGCTAAATGTGTGATTTACGTTAAGTTGTTAATTACTTTCATTTAGCGTCCCCATTTCGTTATTCTTCTTATAAGAATAATTAATGAATAATTATGATAAGCTTCACACTATTGTCGCATGTGCCTCTTGCAGAAGCGGCAGATTCGCGGTAAAGCTTGAGAAACGTGTCATTCTGACATAAAAGGAGTGTGTGATGAGTTACTCCCATCTTCTTGTTTCTGTTGCGGTTTCCCCCGAAAGTCATCAACTCGTCGCCCGTGCCGTTTCCATTGCCCGCCCGAATAATGCCCGCATAAGTCTGATTACCCTGGCTGCTGAACCCGAAATGTATAATCAACTGGCAGCGCCAATGCTGGAAGATATTCGTGAGGTTCTTCAGGAGGAAACGCAGCAATTTCTGCGCGAGCTGGTTGAGCGGGCAAAATATCCTGTCCACCAGACGGTGATTGCCACCGGCGAGTTAAGTGGACATATTCTCGACATTTGTCAGAAACAGAATGTTGACCTGGTCATTTGCGGAAATCATAACCAGAGCTTTTTTTCCCGGGCGGCATGCTCGGCAAAATCCATCGTTTCGTCAAGCCAGGTGGATGTCCTGCTGGTGCCTCTCGGGGGCAATTAATGCCCCCGGAGAAAATCAGGCGAGTTTAGGGAAGGTCGCGATCTTTTTTTGCAGATCACCTTCCTGAGTTTGCGGCTGGATCGCGCGCAAATCGTCAATAAAACGCGCCTGCCAGCGGTTGATATCATTCTTAACGATGGTCTCCATCATTTCTGAATGACGTGAAATACGTTCCGCAAGCGGCATGGTTAACGCGCGGTTCAGGGCATTTGCCACGTCATCGCGATCGTAAGGGTTCACAATCAGCGCGGAGGTTAACTCGTTTGCCGCACCGGCAAATTGGGACAGCACCAGCACGCCCGGGTCAGCAGGATCTTGTGCTGCTACATACTCTTTTGCCACCAGATTCATCCCGTCGCGCAGCGGGGTGACCAGCCCGACGTCCGCATAGCGGAACACTTTCATCAGGATTTTGCGCTCAAAGTGCTGATTCAGATAGAAAAGTGGAGTCCAGCCAAGCTGACCATAGCGCCCGTTGATGCGCCCTGCTTCGGTCTCCAGCTGGTGACGAATATCCTGGTAAGCCTGAACCTCACCGCGCGAGGTCGGCGCTATCTGGGTATAGCGGATCTTGCCGTGATGCTGCGGGAATTTATCCAGCAGGGTTTCATAAGCGAGGAATCGCTCCGGCAACCCTTTGGAATAATCCAGTCGTTCAACCGAAAAGATATTCTTAACGTGCTTGAGTTCGTCCTTGAGCTGGGCAAGCTTCGGCGGCAGCGGACCAGAGGCCTGCTCGGCGATTTCGTCTGGCTCAATACCAATCGGGTAGACTTCGGTATGGAAATTTCGTCCCCACGCGGTGTGAGATTTGCCGCCGTGAGTGACCAGCCGGGTTTTACCCGACACGCTGTCGAGGAACGCCAGCCTGTCATTTTCCGTCTGGAAACCGAGCAGGTCGTAATCAGACAATGCTTCAAGAATTTCATCATGCTGCGGCAGCGCCGTAAAGATCTCCGGGGTCGGGAACGGAATATGCAGGAAGAAGCCGATCCGGTTCTTCACACCCCGTTTACGCAGCTCCCTGGCGAAGGGCAGCAGATGGTAATCGTGGATCCATAAAATATCGTCTTCTTCGATTAGCGGCAGCAGTTTATCTGCCAGCAGCGCGTTAACGCGCATGTAGCCTTCATAGGATTCACGCTGGAATTTCACCAGATCCAGACGATAGTGAAACGCTGGCCACAGCACGGCGTTTGAGAACTCGGAATAATATTCATCGTAGTCCTTCTCGCTAAGGGCGAAGGAGGCCCACGTGATATTGCCCCGTGACACCTTTTTTAGCGGTTTCTCATCATTACTGATTTCCCCGCTCCAGCCAAACCAGAGACCACCCGCGGCTTTGAGGGCACCTAATACCCCGACCGCCAGGCCACCGGCACTGGCTTTTTTATCATCCGGCGGTGCGATGCGATTAGAGACGACGACTAAGCGACCCATAATGATTTCTCCCGTTGTTTTGCGCTATTTGTTGTTGTTGCTGGTTAGCGACGTCAGATATCCACTGCCAGACGCTGGCGACATTTTCCAGCCGCCATCCGGCAATGGTTTCACCAGATCCAACCTTGACAGACATGCCCTGGGCCTGGTTTACCACCCTGAACCCGGCCTCGTCGGTCAGGTCATCCCCAAAAAAGACTGGCGTACGCCCTTTGAACGGCGCTTCCGCCATAAACGCTGCAATGACAGCGCCTTTATTAATTCCTGCCGGTTTAATCTCGACCACACATTTACCCGGCTGTAACGCCAGCTCCGGATGGGCTTCCGCCACGCTTCTTGCCACCGCAAATATCGCCGCCTCATGATGGGGCGCCTGACGGTAGTGCAGCGCAAAGGCCATGCCTTTGGCTTCCAGTTCCGTACCGGGAAGCATTTCCAGAGCCGAAGAGAGTTGCGTATGCAGCGCCTGAATCAGCGTGTCGGGGAGTGAAACTATATGCAGTTGATCATGGATATCGCGGCGCTCCGCTCCGTGCACACCGGCCAGCGGAAAGTGATAAGGACTGGCGAGCACGTCCAGCTCGGCCATTGAGCGCCCTGAAATCAATGCCAGTGCCCCCTCGTTCTGTCGGGAGAGCTGCTGCAAATTCTCTAACACCGTGTCCGGTACAACGACGTCATCCGGATGCGGTTCAATCCCGGCGAGCGTCCCGTCGAGGTCAAAAAAGAAAGCAAATTTTCCGGGCAGTACAGGCGGTGCGGTTAACAAGTCAGCCACCCTAATCCTCCTTACAGTGAACAAAACAGCCATGTAAGTATAGACAGTGTGACGGTGCTCGCCATTTGGCAACCGGCCCGTCAGCAAAACTGGCGGGCCGGTCAGGGGGTCAACTATGGTTAATAGTTGAGCATATTGATGGCTAAAAATAAATCAGACGGTACGCTTCGCTTTTTGCTTGTAACGGTCGAAGATCACCGCTGCCAGCAGGATCAGGCCGCGTACGACGTACTGAGAGAACGGAGAAATATTAAGCAGGTTCATGGCGTTCTCCACGGTCCCCAGAATGAGGATCCCCGCCACCACATATGAGATTTTTCCGATGCCGCCCTTGAGGGAAACGCCCCCTAAAACGCAGGCTGAGATGACGATCAGCTCATATCCAATGGAGGTCATTGGCTGGCCGCTGGTCATACGCGACGCCAGAATAATCCCCGCCGCCGCCGATACCAGCCCGGAAAGCACGAAGATAATGATCTTGGTCCGTACGACCGGGACACCCGCCAGACGCGCCGCCTCTTCATTGCCGCCAATCGCCAGCGTGTTACGGCCAAAGGTGGTGCGGTTAAGCAGGAAACCGAACAGGATCAAACAGCCTACCGTCAGCCAGATTGGCGCAGGCAGCCCCAGCCAGTTGGCATAGCCCAGCGTGAAGAAACGCTCATCTTCAATCCCCACGGCTTTCCCGTCGGAGATGATATAGGCCAGACCGCGCACGATTTGCATGGTTGCCAGCGTCGTAATCAGGGCGTTAATCTTCAGGCGCGCAATGACAAACCCGTTCACCAGGCCGCTCAGCACGCCGAGCAGCAGCCCGGCCAGCACGCCGATCCACAGGCTTTCGGTCATGTTGATCACCACGGCAGTGGTGACGCCAGCACAGGCAATCACCGAGGCAACCGACAGGTCAAAATCGCCGGAGGCCAGGCAGAACAGCATTCCGCAGGCCACCATGCCGGACATGGAGATAGCCAGCCCCAGCCCCTTCATATTGATGAACGTGGCGAAATTCGGCACAAAAATCGCGCAGGCGACGAACAGGGCAGCAAAGACCACCAGCATGCCGTACTGGTCCCAGATGCGGCCAAAACTGAAAGCCGACTTCGGCGCTCCGGATGTAGTAACAGAAGACATCATTGACTCCTTACTCAGGCGACAGCCTGGCTAACTTTAGGCATGGCGAGACTCAACGCCTGTTGTTCATTCGCCTGTTCATGCAGCAATTCACCGGCAATTTCACCTTCACGCATCACAACAATGCGGTCGGCGACGCCCAGCACCTCAGGCAGATCGCTGGAGGCGAACAGGACCGCCACACCGCGTTTTGCCAGTTCATAGATGACGTTATAGATTTCGTGTTTCGCCCCCACGTCGATACCGCGCGTTGGCTCATCCAGCAAAATGACCTTCATGTCTTCCGACAGCCAGCGCCCCAGAATGGCTTTTTGCTGATTGCCGCCGGACAGGTTCATGATCAGCTGTTCAGCCCCGGGGGTTTTGATGTTCAGCGAACGGATATGGTGATCCGCGTTGCTCGCCTCCCAGCCGTCGTTAATCAGACATCCCGCACGGATGAACTTGCGCCGGGCAGAGATGTTGATGTTGTCGCGCACCGAGTGCACCGGAATAATGCCCTCGGCCTTTCGATCCTCCGGGCAGAGCATAATCCCCGCGTTAATCGCCTGCGCAGGCTTCTGAATATCGACCTTTTTCCCGTCGACGTAAACCTGGCCCTGGGTTATTCGGGTGCCGCCAAACAGCCCTTTCATCAGCTCGCTGCGCCCTGCCCCCACAAGGCCAAACAGCCCGACGATTTCGCCGCTGCGCACCGAGAGTGAAATGGGCATGCGCACGCCCGGGGCTTTGACGTTATCCAGACGCAGACGCTCAGGGCCATACTCGCGCGGTTTCCAGTGGTAAATATCCCCCAGATCGCGTCCGACCATCGCCTGCACCAGTTGGTCATGGTTGACCTGCTGCATATCGGTGAAGGTGCGCACGTAGCGGCCATCTTTAAACACGGTGATGGCATCGCTTAAGGCAAAAATCTCTTCCATTCGGTGAGAAACGTACAGAATGATGCGGCCCTCTTTGCGCAGCTCGCGGATCACGCGAAAGAGATTTTCTATTTCACGCGCCGAGAGCGAGCTGGTTGGCTCGTCAAAAGCGATAATTTTGGCGTTACGTGCCAGCGCTTTGGCAATTTCCACCATCTGCCACTGGCCGATGGAGAGATACTTAAGGGGCGTTTGCGGATCGACATCCAGCCCAAGGTGCTTGAGCTGCAAGCCCGCTTCATAGTTGAGCAGCGAGCGGTTGACCACGCCGCTTTTATGCGGAAGCTGGCCCAGATAGATGTTCTCCGCCACGGTCATTTCAGGAATGAGATGCAGCTCCTGATAGATGATGGCGACGCCCGCATTTAACGCTGCCGTGGTGTCGGCAAAGGCCACCTCTTCGCCGCGAATAGCCAGCGTGCCGGTGGTGGGCGTGTAGTTGCCGCTGAGAATTTTTAGCAGCGTGGATTTTCCCGCGCCATTCTCCCCCATCAGGGCGTGAACCTGGCCGGCATAGCAGTCGAAGCTGATATCGGTCAGCGCGTTTACACCGGGGAACGTTTTACCGATGCCGCGGAAAGAGAGATACGGATCAGACTGTTGCATAACGACTCCGTGATTCCTGTAGTGTGTACATCTGGCCCCTCACGGTGAGTGAGGGGCGCAATCACAGCGTATTACTTACCGCCCAGTCCTTTTTTCGCCAGCTCCTCTTTGAAGTTATCGCGGGTGATCAGCACCACATCGGTCACTTCGGTGAATTTCGGCGGCTCAACCCCTTTGGTCACCCAGTTGTAGAGCATTTCGCTGGATTTATAGCCGTGGACATCCGGGCTTGGCAGCAGAGAGCCGTAGAAACCGGTCGCCTGCGCTTTAGACAGTTCGCTCACGGCGTCAACGCCGTTGATGCCGATCCCGATCACGTCCGGTGCTTTAAAGCCCTGGCCTTCCGTTGCACGCACGCCGCCCAGTACGGTGTTGTCGTTCATCCCCACCACCAGCCAGTGCTTCACTTCCGGATGCTGGACGAGCATGGAGTTCGCCGCATCAAAGGCGCCCGGAATATCGTTGGATTTGGTCGGAACTTTGTAGATCTGTTTTTCCGGGAAGCCAGCCGCTTTCAGGGCGTCCATGGACCCGGTGGTACGACGACGGGCGGTGTCCAGCTCGTCAGCGGTAATGGCCATCACGGCGGTCTCTTTGACATCCCAGCCGCGTTTTTGCATCTCTTTGTAGAGCTCCTGGCCCTGACGCTCACCGATTTTAGTGGCCGCCATCATTACCAGCGGAACGGTATCCATCGGTTTACCTTTGGCGTTCACGAACTGATCGTCCACCGCAATCACTTTCATGTCGTAACCGCGCGCTTTCGCGGCAATCGCTGACCCCAGTTTTGGATCCGGCGTACAGATAACGAAACCTTTCGCGCCGCTGGCCGCCAGGCTATCAATGGCGTTCAGCGTTTTCTCACCGTCAGGTACGGCGATTTTAATTACCTCAAATCCCAAATCTTTTCCGGCTTTATCAGCAAATTTCCATTCGGTCTGGAACCACGGCTCTTCCGGCTGTTTAACCAGAAAACCGAGCTTTAAATTTTCAGCGATAGCGGATTGTGACATAACGGCAGCCAGGCCGATGGCCGCCAGCGCTTTAGTAAATTTGTGCATGGTAAACTCCAGCTTTAGCATTCTTATCTGTAGGGAATAATGGCGAACAACTTATTTAATCGGACTTAAAACAAGGCATTAGCGCTTACCTCGTCATAAGCGTTATTGCTGGAGATAGTTTTAGCGGGAAATTAATCATCCATAAGAGAGCGACATCACACCGCAGAATTACAGTAATTGCGTACATAAATTCAGCGAAAAATGACATAAAAAAGGACCTAATTGTCCTACAAATGGAAGGGAGTTAAGCAGGATTATCCATAAGGTCAGCTAAGAAATCCCTGTAACCCGGACGCCTTAGCGCCCGGCAGAAAAATTACGAGCGGTAATAGATGTGTTCAGCATGATCGCGCACGGGGGCGTCGTCACCCAACAGACGAGCAGAGAGCGCCAGCGCAAAGTCAAAAGCGTGCCCCAGCCCCTTGCCGCTGATGAGGTTATTATCCACCACGACCGGCGCATCCACATATACACCCTCATCAACGCTCTGCCAGAGATCGCCGGAACAGACGTAGCGACGCCCCTTCAGTAGCCCGTTACCGCCCAGCACCCGCGCGGCCGCAGAGCAGATTGGGCAGATGAGTTTGCCCTGCTCGTCATGCGCGGAAACAAAGCGGAGCACCTGCTTGCTAGCCGCAAGATTGACGCTCCCCTGCGGCCCACCGGGCAACACGACTGCGTCATACAGCGTATTAATGCGCTCCGTTAACGTACTGTCAGCCACCATAGGGATATTGTGGTAACTCACTACCGCACGGGACTCCGCACAGGCCAGCGTCTCCACCTCAATCTGTAAACGCCGCAGAATATCAATCGTGATAATCGCTTCTGCTTCTTCAAAACCGGGTGCCAGCAGCACCGCAACGTTAGCCATCATAAACCTCAACGAATGAAACGATGTAAAACAGTGTTTCATTTTCACTCTTTATCAGATCACAATCTTGCGACGCGATCACAGAAACGTATATTGAGTGAAAATTGATTTAGCTCAAATTTGATACGACAGGATATATTTGCAGATATTATTTCTGATTTAACACTTTTACAGAATTTCCCGCCAAAGAACGTTTCCTGAAACGATAAAAATGAGCGATATTAATTTTACACCCATTAAAATCAACAAGTTATATTAAATATACCCGTGATCATTGAAGACGCTTGATTTTTCAGCAACAGGAGATCATGCTGTCCCCATGAAAATCTTTATCACTGACCAACAAAAAGCTGAACTTGAGCGTCTTCATGACTCCAGTCGTGATAAGCGCGTTTGCGATCGCATTAAAGCCATTCTTCTGGCCTCCGAGGGCTGGAGTTCGGCCATGATCGCTCAGGCTTTACGCCTGCATCAGACTACTGTTGACCACCATATCAGCGAGTTTCTGAACAAAGGCAAGCTGAAGCCCGAAAATGGCGGCTCAGACAGCAAACTCAGCGCTGAACAAACGGCTTTTTTAATCAGCCACTTATCCGACAATTTATTTTACCATACCCGTGATATTGTCGCGTTTGTCGCGCGGACATGGAACATCGTTTTCAGCATTCCGGGAATGAATAAGTGGCTGCACCGGAACGGCTTCACCTATAAAAAACCGTCAGGCGTCCCGCATAAATTCAGTGAAGAGAAACAAAAGCAATTCATTGAATATTATGAGGAACTCAAAGCCACCGCAGGTGATGAACCGGTTCTTTTTATTGATGCTGTCCATCCGACTCAGGCCACCAAAATAGGTTATGGCTGGATACGTAAAGGCCAGAGAAAAGCGGTAAAAACAACAGGTAGTCGTACACGGCTGAATATCATGGGGGCGCTGAATCTGAAGGCCCCGGAACATCCGCTAATCTGCGAATATAAAACGGTTAATGAATACAACGTATCTCGTTTTTTCAATGAGATACGTAAAATTTATCCAGATTATCAGCAGAAAGTTCATGTTATTCTGGATGGTGCTGGTTATCACCGTTCACAGTTAGTGAAAGACTGGGCGGAGGTGGTAAATATAAAACTTCATTACCTCCCGCCGTACAGCCCGAACCTGAATCCGATAGAACGAATGTGGAAGTTAATGAACGAACATGCCCGGAATAACCGCTACTTCAGCAACAGCAGGGAGTTCAGGGATGCAATATCTGAATTTTTCAGCCATACGTTACCGGGGATAGCGGGTTTTCTGACGTCCCGAATTAACGATCATTTTCAGGTGCTCAAACCTGCATCTTGAGGTTTATTGGGTATACAATCTCTTAACCCTCTTTCTATTCTGGGCTATATTTAAATTTGTAATGTATGGTAAACACAGCCTTATTAAGAGTTTTCTTAAGTCAAAGAGAAGCGTATGCTTATTTAAATCGAACACAGGAAGTGAATTTTCGAGTTTTTTACCTTGCAGAAATCTATTTCTGCCATTCAATCGTCAATACCTGCCGGGTCAGGTTAAGTAGCGGACATCAAGTCCCACAGTCAATAAGGATATGAGAATGACTACCCAAACGATGATGCAAAAACTGAATGCCCAGATGAACCTGGAGTTTTATGCTTCAAATCTGCATCTGCATTTGAGCGCGTGGTGTTCCAGAAAAAGCCTCAACGGCACTGCCACCTTCTTTCGTACTCAGGCGCAAAGTAACGTCACGCACATGATGCGCGTCTTTAACTTTTTGAAAGCTGTCGGGGCAAACCCTACCGTCAAAGAGCTTGAAACGATTGAAGATAATTACACTTCTCTGGAAGAACTGTTTCAGAAAACGCTCGAAGAGTATGAGCAACGCTGTGCGAAGCTGAGCAAACTGGCTGATGAAGCCAAGGCGCAACAGGACATCATTACCCTCAAGTTTTTACGCGATATGGACAGAGAGCAGCAGCAGGATGGCATGCTGCTGAAGACGCTCGCAGATGAAATCCGCAATGCGAAACGCGCGGGGATCTGTCTGGAGCAGACGGACCGCCATCTTCTCGACATTGCGACCGTGCAACACCACTAAGTCCTTCACCCGCTCCCGTCAGGGCTGAGAGTTCCCCACAAAATAATGCCTGCACAGACGGCCCCCTCTCCCTTGAGGGAGAGGGCTGGGGTGAGGGGGAACATACGGCTCTGGTGGTCATTCCGTTCACTTTATGTTCCTTGCTACTCTGTCACGGCATAACCGGTGAACGTGCCAGGGTGGCTCAGTCGCCACCACCCTGGCGACCCGGGCTTCCGGCGTAAAATCGCCGCTTCGCGGTACCTTCGGCTTATTCCTTCCGGCTTATCGGGGACGGGCGGAGGTAACATCCCTGTAAAGCCCGCCCTCTCGGCGCATCCCTGCGCCTCGCCCCGGCCTACAGGAAACGCCTCAGCGATTTACAGCCGGACCAGGGCATCGCTGAAAGCCTTCAGTTATTCTGAAGGCAACGTTATCGCTTTTGCTTTCAAATTACTGGGGATCCCTCAGCCCGTCAGGGAGTGGGTACCAACTCCCTGCTTTTGCTGACATTTAACAAATCAGATCTTGCTCCCAATGAATAACCATACATCGTGTAATGATTTGTTTAATTACATTCATTAACGAGGGAGCATCATGATCACCATTGAGTTTATTGTCATTATCCTCTGCCTGCTGATAGGCACCCGCTTCGGCGGGATGGGCCTGGGGCTGATAAGCGGCATCGGCCTGTTTGTTTTGAGTTTTGTCTTTGGTCTGCAACCCGGTAAACCGCCGGTTGACGTGATGCTCACGATCCTCGCCGTCATCGGCTGTGCCGCCACGCTACAGACCGCCGGTGGCCTGAATGTAATGATGCAGTTTGCAGAGCGCCTGCTGCGTAAACATCCCCAGCACATCACCCTTCTCGCACCGTTTACCACCTGGATGTTGACCTTCCTGTGCGGGACCGGGCACGTCGTCTACACCATGTTTCCCATTATCGCGGATATCGCCCTGAAAAAAGGCATACGCCCGGAACGGCCGATGGCGGTGGCCTCGGTGGCATCTCAGATGGCGATCACCGCCTCCCCCGTTTCCGTGGCCGTCGTTTCGCTGGTCTCGATTCTGGGTGCGCAGCATGGTATCGGCCACGCGTGGGGGATCCTCGAAATTCTTGCGGTCTCCGTACCGGCCTCACTGTCTGGCGTCGCCATTGCGGCACTGTGGAGCTTGCGTCGCGGGAAAAACCTCGCAGACGATCCTGAATTTCAGGAAAAGCTGAAAGATCCGAAACAGCGGGAGTTTATCTATGGAGGAACGGAGACGTTGATGGATCAACGTTTCCCGAAACAGGCCTACTGGTCCACGTGGATCTTCTTCGCCGGGATTGCCGTAGTGGTCCTGCTGGGTGCGCTGCCCGAGCTGCGTCCGGCGTTTGAGATCAAAGGGAAAACGACAGCCCTGTCGATGAACCTTGTCATTCAAATGATGATGCTGATCGCCGGGGCCATCATGCTGATGACCTGCAAGGTGAATGCGCCGGCCATTTCAAACGGGGCGGTATTTAAGGCGGGGATGGTCGCGATTTTCTCGGTGTTTGGCGTGGCGTGGATGAGCGATACCTTTTTTCAGGCGCATCTCGACGAGCTGAAAATGGCGCTGGAGGGGGTGGTGAAAAGTCATCCCTGGACGTATGCCATCGTGCTGTTCCTGGTATCAAAACTGGTCAACAGCCAGGCTGCGGCCTTGACCGCGGTCGCCCCGATGGGGTTGATGCTGGGCATCGATCCGAAAATGCTGGTGGCCTTCTTCCCGGCATCCTACGGCTACTTTGTGCTGCCCACCTATCCGAGCGATCTGGCCTGTATCGGGTTCGATCGCTCCGGCACCACCCGCATCGGTAAATTCATCATCAACCACAGCTTTATTCTGCCGGGGCTGATTGGCGTCAGCTGTGCCTGCGTGGTGAGCTATCTGCTGGTGCAGACGTTCTTCTGATCCTTCTGCGGGCGACAGGCTCTGTCGCCCTTCGACGTAAAAGCAGAAAAGAGTTTCTAATTTTAAAACATCGGTTTATTTTAGTGAGACTCGCCCTGCGGTGTGAAGCGGAGTTCAATCAGCGCAATCGCTTTCTGGATCGCGCGGAGCGTAACCGGGTCCGCCGCAGCAGGATGGTTGGTGAAATCGATGTTTTTCAGTTGGGTCGACATCTTTTCGCGCACTTCTACCGGCGCGATAACGTCAATTACATCAAGGATTTGTTTGATAACCAGCTGGCAGGCGACGACGTCAGATACCAGTTCCTGATCGGCGCTCAGGTTTTGTGACATGGGGTTCTCCTTATTCAAAGGCCGCCATAGTAGCAAAACAGACGCCCTTCCATCTCCCTCTCGTCGTCCGCAGACATAAAAAAACCTGCCGAAGCAGGTTTTTTTATCAGAACATCGCACCCGGTGGGACGTCTTTAAACGTTGTGCAGTAGTTTGCCCACATGCTTTTCAGGATTTTGCGCAGTTTCATTATGTTGCTCCAGTAACGTGTTATGCAGGTGTTATTGTCAATACGCTTATAATATGACCACCATCACAAAAATCAACCATTTTGTGACTTGCGTCACGGTTATTAAACCCTCAGTGCTGCTGGTTTGTTAAAAAAAGCCATGATAAATCCGCACGTTACAGGCTTATAAATTCTAGTAAATGTTTATAAAATTTTTTGAGCGGGCAGGAAGAGAATGAGTGAAAACGTATCCGGCAAAGAAAGCCGTGGATTATCGCCTGCGGCGCTGCTGGTGGCCGGTGCTTTCTTTATGGAGTTTCTGGATGGGACGGTGATCGCCACCGCGTTGCCGGATATGGCAAAAAGCTTCGGCGACCAGGCGGTGGATCTGAATATCGGCATCAGCGCCTATCTGATCACCCTGGCCGTACTGATCCCCGCCAGCGGCTGGATCGCCGACCGCTTCGGCGCGCGAAAAGTGTTTGCCCTCGCGCTGGCGATCTTCACGCTGGCCTCGGTATTTTGCGGCCTGTCCACCACGCTCGATCAGTTCGTTGCGATGCGCGTCCTCCAGGGCATGGGTGGCGCGCTGATGGTGCCCGTAGGTCGCCTGGCCGTGCTACGCACCACGCCAAAACATCAGCTCATCACGGCAATCGCCACCCTGACGTGGCCTGCGCTGGTCGCGCCGATCATCGGCCCGCCGCTGGGTGGGTTCATTACCAGCTATGCCGACTGGCGCTGGATCTTCTTTATTAACGTGCCGCTGGGGATAATCGCCATTTTGCTGGCACTGCGCATCATTCCAGACCTGCATGAAGATACGCGCCGACCGTTTGATTTACCGGGTTTTGTTGTCACCACCCTTGCCATGGTGAGCCTGGTTTATGCGATGGAGTTGATGGGCGCAGAGCCTCTGCGAACAGGATTAACCGCCACGCTGTTTATCGTCGGTGTCGTCGCCTTAAGCCTGGCGCTGCGTCACTTTAAGCGGGCAACCTGGCCGATGATCAGGCTCGATGCGATGCAGGTGCCGACGTTTCGCGTCACCCTGTACGGCGGATCGCTGTTTCGCGCCTCCATCAGCGCGGTTCCGTTCCTGTTACCGCTGATGTTCCAGGTCGGCTTTGGCATGGACGCGTTCCATTCTGGCCTGCTGGTGCTGGCGGTTTTCGTTGGCAATCTCACCATTAAACCGGCGACGACGCCGCTGATCCGCAGCCTGGGGTTTAAGCGGCTGTTGCTGATTAACGGTGCGTTGAATGTCCTGGCGTTGCTGGCCTGCGCGTTTCTTACGCCGCAGACGCCCGCGTGGCTCATCATGCTGATCCTTTATCTGGGCGGCGTTTTCCGTTCGATTCAGTTTACAGCCATCAGTACGTTGGCTTTTGCGGATGTGCCATCGGCGCAGATGAGCTATGCCAATACTCTGTTTTCAACCGCAACGCAGCTTGCCGTGGGGCTTGGGATCACGCTCGGGGCGATTGGTATTCGTATCGGGGAAAAAGTCAGTGAGGCGATGGGGATTGCCGGTATGCCGGGAATGAGCTTCCGGCTGGCATTTGTGGCAATCGCGCTGATCTGCCTGGTGGGAATGGTTGACACGCTGCGGCTGACTAAAGATGCGGGCAGCGCGGTCTCATCGAAAAAGTAACGCTATCTGCCGGGCAGGCAACGCACCGCCCGGCAAAGTAAATCAGCCAACAATACCGCGCACGAAGGCTTCAATCTCTTTGTCCTGGCAGTTCTCGAAGAAGCACTGCTGGAAGCGCTGGCCTGATACGGCGGTTTTAACCAGCTCAGGATCGATTGCTCGCAGGGTATCCAGATAGTTTTCTTTCACCACCGCCGCTTTCACCTGGTTCAGGATCCCGGCGTTACGCACCTGCGGCTCTTTACGCTCTGGTGGATAGCCTTCGCCATTGCGTCCGGTAAAGGCTTTCTCAAAGATAAAGCGTACGTTCAGTTCTGCCCCCCAGCCGAAGCCCTTCGCAAACGGCAGAGAAAGCGCGTTACCGTTGTTGATTTGCGCAAACAGGAAAGCATCCGCAGGATCGATGCAGTAACCGCAAATCACACCCGGATGGATGTTCAGGGACATCAGCGCGCCCTGCCCGGTACCGCAGCCGGTAACAACAAAATCAACGGCTTTAGCGTTAAGCAGAATGCTCGCCATGATGCCCAGGTGAATATAGGTGAGATGATGATCGTTCTCATCACTCATACCGACGTTATAGACCGGAAAACCTTTCTCATCAGCAACGGCTTTCAGCTCATTAAGGATGATGGGATTCTTAGCGGCCTGGCTGTTTTCCATCATCAGTGCAATTTTCATCTTGTCTCTCCTGAATGCATGGCGGGCGATCCCGCTGTGGATACCTTTTCAACTTAACCTTACTATCAAACAAACGCACTTTCAAATTAAGTGAAAACTTGTTTTAAAAAACAAAGATGCGCTCACAATTTCGCGCGGTGGCCCGGCTCGTTGCACAGTGAGAGGGCAGATCCTCCGGCTATTCCAGCCATTGCGTACCATCGCGTTGGTTACAATGGCGTATTTCCCGTCACGCAGAGTGAACCATGAAACGTGTAATCATAGCCGGAACGATCCTGTTGCTCGCCGGGTGCAGTATCAACCGTCAGGCAGAAGTCAGCAGTACGGATGCCCCAAACGGAATTGTGCGCCTCGACTATGGCCAGGCCATGCTGCAAAACGCCTGGTCTGATGAGTATGTTAATAACGGTACGGCAACCAAAGCCTGTCAACATATGGGCTACGCCACTGCGTCAGCCTACGGGCAGCCAATTAAAACCTGCACCCTGATCAGCGGTTCACTCTGTCTGAACGAAAGTGTGACCATTCAGTATAAATGTCAGGGATATGCTGTTACCTCTTCCAGCCAGAATCCGTGGTATTAACCGCTACTGCCAGTCACGCTGGCAGTTTATTTAATAAGAACTAAAACAATTCTCATTAATAAATATAAATGGCGGCAATGCGTTTTATTCCCATTCGTATTTTTAATAAAGAAATATTTATTTTACTTTTTGCAAATAATTAAATAACAAATTATAGTGTCGCTCATCGTGAACCAGAATTAATAAACCGGAGCTGCACCATGTTAAAAACTGAAATGATCGACAAGCTCAATGCGCAAATGAATCTTGAGCTTTTTTCTTCCCTGCTTTATCAGCAGATGAGCGCCTGGTGCAGCTATCACAGCTTTGAAGGGGCGGCCGCCTTCCTGCGTCGTCATGCCCAGGAAGAGATGACGCACATGCAGCGTCTGTTTGATTACCTGACGGACACCGGCAGCCTGCCGCGCATTGATAACGTGGCATCGCCTTTTGCCGAATACGGCTCTCTTGATGAACTGTTCCGCGCCACCTATGAGCATGAACAGCTGATCACCCAGAAAATTAATGAACTGGCTCATGCCGCCATGACCAGCCAGGATTATCCAACCTTTAATTTCCTTCAGTGGTATGTGGCTGAACAGCACGAAGAAGAGAAGCTGTTTAAATCCGTGCTGGATAAATTATCTCTGGCAGGTAAATCCGGGGAAGGTCTGTACTTCATTGATAAAGAGCTGTCGACGCTCGATACCCAGAATTAACAGAAAAGCGGTGCTGAGTTTTCAGCACCGCATTATTTAATGGCGGCAAATTTTACTTTCGTGAGTGGAAAATCCGTCTGCTGCCGGAATGAATTTTCCGCGCGCCGCCAGAAACGCCACCAGCTCCGCGGCCGTCATCTCCGAAGCTGAACAGGTATGGAAACGCGCCGCTTCGCCAAAGCGGGCATGTATCGCCTCAACCAGACTCTCCTCCGTATAGCGCTCACCTGACTCAATCATCATATTCAGCACGTCGTGTCCGTGAATTGACATGGTTACCTCTCGCAAATAAAAAGCAGACTAAACGTTCCCTCCACGGCACGCTTTGCGCTGGCTCAGGTTACCCTTTTCTTTTTGTAAATTAATTATTACACCCTATGTAACGGTGATTTGACGAGATGGTGCTTTTCCCTTACTCTGCGCCGCAGAATGAGTCGCGGTATGGAAGCGTTGTAGAGGAAAGCGTGAAGAACAGAACTCTGGGAAGTATTTTTATCGTCGCCGGAACGACAATTGGCGCAGGAATGTTGGCCATGCCGTTGGCTGCCGCCGGCGTCGGGTTTGGGGTTACCGTAGTGCTGCTGGGCGGTCTGTGGGCCCTGATGTGTTACACCGCGCTATTATTGCTGGAGGTTTATCAGCATGTCCCTGCCGATACTGGCTTAGGCTCCCTGGCTGCACGCTATCTTGGACGCTACGGGCAGTGGATCACCGGTTTCAGCATGATGTTCCTGATGTACGCCCTGACTGCCGCTTACATCAGCGGCGCCGGGGAGTTGATTGCGTCAAGTATCAATGACGGCTTCGGCGCGTCACTTTCACCGGAAACAGGCGCCATTGTCTTTACGCTGATCGGTGGCGGCGTGGTTTGCGCGGGCACATCGCTGGTCGATCTGTTTAACCGTTTTTTGTTCAGCGCCAAAATTCTCTTCCTGATTGTGATGCTGGTGCTGCTGGCACCGCATGTTCACAAGATTAACCTGCTCTCCCTCCCGCTGGAGAAAGGTCTGGCGCTTTCGGCCATCCCGGTTATTTTCACCTCCTTCGGTTTTCACGGCAGCGTGCCGAGCATCGTGAGCTATATGAACGGTGATATTCGCAAGCTGCGCCGCGTCTTTGTTATCGGCAGCGCCATTCCGTTGATTGCTTACCTGTTCTGGCAGCTGGTGACGCTGGGCAGTATTGATTCCAATACCTTTATCGGCCTGATGGCAGAGCATTCTGGTCTGAATGGATTCCTGGTTGCCCTGCGTAACGTGGTGGCCTCTTCACACGTGGAGCTGGCGGTACATCTGTTTGCAGACCTGGCGCTGGCAACCTCCTTCCTCGGCGTGGCGCTTGGCCTGTTTGACTATATGGCGGATCTGTTCCAGCGTCGCAATACCGTTGCCGGACGCTTACAGACGGGGGCGATGACCTTCCTGCCGCCGCTGGCCTTCGCGCTCTTTTACCCGCGCGGGTTTGTGATGGCGCTGGGGTATGCTGGCGTGGCGTTATCGGTACTGGCCCTGCTGCTGCCTTCCCTGCTGGCGTGGAAGAGCCGCCAGCAACATCCGCAGCAGGGGTATCGCGTAGCGGGCGGTACGCCAATGCTGTGCGTGGTGTTTGGTTGTGGGGTGGTGATTATTCTGGTGCAGGTGCTGATTGCAGCGGGGATGCTGCCGGAAGTGGGATAACTTATTTATACAGGTCCTGAGGTACTGTTCCGTTCACATTAAGATCAACAGAATATAATTTTTTCACAGCATGTGAACGGGATAAGGGGGCCGCCGCGGCCCCCTTATCAATCCCCGCGGCCCCGCGGAAAATCGGTGCTTCGCACTGCGCTCACCTCCCGACCATCTGCCTGCGGTCGGCTCAACTCGACATCCTGTCTCGATTCGCCTCTGGCCGCCATCCATGGCGTCCAGCCTTTGTCATCTGGTCTCCGGTTCGCCGATTTTAGCGGGGACTCAACACCCGTGCCCCATTCAGGCCACAGTAATTAATGATTTAATGCAGGCAGCAGCTTTTAAACTTCTTCCCACTCCCGCACGGGCACGGATCGTTACGCCCCACCTTCGACCCGTTCACGATCGGCTTTTTCGCTTCCGGCTGCTGCGGGTTAGCCACCCAGTAGTTATACAAACGCAGCGCCGCAGGCTGAATGCTTTCGATGCTGGCCATGTACTCCTCTTCGGTCAGCGCATCCAGCTTCTCGCTGTTCTCTTCCGTCCCGTGCAGGGCAATCACCGCCAGGTCCGCTTCCAGCGCTTCCGGCAGGGATGACCAGTCCGTCAGCGCCACGCCGCGCATGTAACCATAGCACCACTCTTCCACCACGGTATAGCTCTGACCGTCAACGTCGTTATAGCCAAACAGCGGTTCAAACTGATCCGGGTATTCGCTCAAACGCTCGGCAATATCGTTCATGTGCTTAAAGCAGAGATCGATAAAACGGTTCATCTCACGATCGTTTTTCCAGCGCGGAATATATTTCTCACCACCCCAGACCGCCACCAGCCAGGTGTCGGGCTCCACCACAACGGGACCGGAAAGTACTGCGGTAAGCATGCCGTCCAGTTCGGACACGTCAATCACGGATGCATCGTCGTGACCGTAAGAGATTAATGTCTCTTCCAGCCACGCCATCTCGCTTTCATTTAATGGGCCTTCAGCCATTGCTGATACTCCTGATAAAAAAAACGATCCTGACATAGATCGCCGCGTGTGCCTATCTGAAGTTTAGGTCTTTATTGCTGCAAAAACGTGCAAATCGTGACCGTTGCACAACTTATGGGCTTTGTTGTTAAGGAGATGTGATCTCCGCTGTAAATTCATCTCATCCCGCAAAGGCGCATAAAACGGCGCTCTATACTCAACGTGTTGTGACCCGGTCAAGGGATTAACCATTCTGGCAACCTTTTTGCTTAATGTTCTGCGCGCTTCGCGGTGCGTGGGATCCTCGCCGTATTAAGCATGAGATTGCTTCTAAAGTGCATTTTGTTCTCGCTCTTGTTTTTGGATTTACGATGCCATCAGGCGTTCGGGTTTATACCTGGTGCAAAAACCTCTTTGCTAAGGAACATAATAATGTCGCTGAAATTTATCAAAACTCCCCTCTCCCTGGTGCTCGCCGGTTGTCTGGTGACGGCCTTTTCCGCGCAGGCCGATATCGTCATCGGCGTGGCCGGGCCGTTCACAGGCCCGAACGCAACCTACGGCGATCAATACTGGCATGGCGCTACGCAGGCGGCGGAAGACATTAACGCCGCCGGCGGGATCAACGGTGAGAAAATCAAACTGGTTCAGGGCGACGACGCCTGCGAGCCCAAACAGGCCGTCGCCGTTGCCAACCGCTTAGTCGATCAGGATAAGGTGAAAGCGGTCGTCGGCCACTTCTGCTCCTCGTCGACCATGCCCGCCTCCGAGGTCTACAGCGATGCAGGGATCCTCTCCATCACCCCCGGCTCAACGAACCCGCTTATTACCGAACGTGGCATGAGCGATATATTTCGCATGTGCGGACGTGACGACCAGCAGGGCCAGGTCGCCAGCGATTTCATTCTTGATAAGCTGAAAGCCAAACGGGTGGTCATCATCCACGATAAAGACACCTACGGCCAGGGGCTGGCGGACGCCACTAAGGCGGCGCTGGCGAAACGCGGCGTGAAGGAGGTGATGTACGAAGGGTTATCCCGCGGGGAGAAAGACTTTAACGCGCTGGTGACCAAAATTGGCGCACAAAAACCGGACGTGGTGTTCTTCGGAGGCTGTCACCCGGAAGCGGGCCCGCTGGTTCGCCAGATGCGTGAACAGGGCGTGCAGGCGAAGTTCTTCTCGGGAGACTGTATCGTCAATGAAGAGATGGTCACCGCCGCCGGTGGGGCGCAATACACCAACGGTATTTACATGACCTTCGGTAAAGATCCGCGCCTGATCCCGGACGGAAAAGCCGTCATCGAGAAATTCCGCACCGGTAAATTTGAACCTGAAGGATACACCCTCTACGCCTACGCGTCTGTGCAGGCTATCGCGGCGGCATTCAAGGCCACGAAAGGGACGGATTCCGCAAAAGCCAGCGAGTGGCTGAAGGCCAACCCTGTCGACACGGTAATGGGTAAAAAAGCCTGGGACAGCAAAGGTGACCTCAAAGTCTCTGACTACGTGGTCTATCAGTGGGATGACAAAGGCAAATATAAAGAAGTGCCTTAACGGGACGGAATCTGCTCAGCGCCGGCAGGTCTGACTGTCGGCGTAACCCTTTATTCAGGTGCGCGACCATGAGTACATTCTTCCTGCAACAATTAATTAATGGCTTAACGCTGGGTTCGGTCTACGGCCTTATCGCCATCGGCTACACCATGGTGTACGGCATCATGGGTATGATCAATTTCGCCCACGGCGAAGTGTATATGATCTCCGCCTATCTCTCGGCCATTGGCCTGGCCCTGCTGGCGTTTTTTGGACTCCACTCCTTTCCGCTGCTGATCCTGGGGACGCTGGTTTTCACCATCGTGGTCACCGGCGTTTATGGCTGGACGATTGAGCGCATCGCCTATAAGCCGCTACGCAACTCGACGCGTCTGGCACCGCTGATTTCGGCCATCGGGATGTCGTTGATACTGCAAAACTACGTCCAGCTCAGCCAGGGCCCGCGCCAGCAGGGCGTGCCCACCATGCTTGATGGCGTGCTGCGTTTTCACCTCGGCGAAGGGTTTGTCCAGATAACCTATACCAAAGTCTTTATTCTCATCGCCTCGTTCGCGGGCATGCTGGTGCTGACCTGGATTATCAACCGTACCCGCTTAGGACGCATGTGCCGTGCGGTACAGCAGGATCGTAAGATGGCCTCCATCCTGGGTATCAACACCGACAGAATTATTTCGCTGGTGTTTATTATCGGCGCAGCCATGGCCGGGCTGGCGGGCGTGCTAATCACCATGAATTACGGCACCTTTGATTTTTACGTCGGGTTTGTTATCGGCATCAAGGCCTTTACGGCGGCGGTGCTGGGCGGCATCGGCTCTCTGCCCGGTGCGATGCTTGGCGGGCTGATTCTGGGCGTCGCAGAAGCGCAATTCTCCGGGATGGTGAACTCGGATTATAAAGACGTGTTCTCGTTTGGATTGCTGGTCTTAATTCTGATCTTTCGTCCTCAGGGGCTGCTGGGCCGCCCCGTCGTGGCTAAAGTGTAAGGAACAACGCGATGACCTCTGACGGTTTTTCCCTGAAGCGCTGCATTCTGGACTCGATTTTTTCCGGAATGATCGCTCTGATTATTTTCGGCCCGATTGCGGGCGTGATACTGGATGGTTACAGCTTTACCTTTGACGGCCAGCGGCTGGCGTGGATTGTAGGCACGGTGATGGTGGGACGCTTTTTGCTGAGCGCGTTTTCAGCTACGGCGGCCGGAAGACGTTTACAGGCACAGTTTGAATCCGACAATGCGGGGGTGTATGTCCGGCCGCCGGCGTATAAAAGTCCCATGCGCTGGATCATTCCGCTGATTGTCACGCTGGCGATCTGCTTCCCGTTTGTGGCCACTAAATACGTTCTGACGGTTGCCATTCTCGGACTGATCTACGTCCTGCTCGGTCTTGGGCTGAACATTGTTGTTGGCCTGGCAGGGCTGCTGGATCTGGGTTATGTCGCCTTCTATGCCATCGGCGCTTACGGGCTGGCGCTCGGGTATCAGTATCTGGGGCTTGGGTTCTGGAGCATGCTGCCGCTGGCGGCGCTAATGGCCGCGGGCGCGGGCGCCCTGCTCGGCTTTCCGGTGCTGCGCATGCACGGGGATTATCTCGCCATCGTCACGCTCGGGTTTGGCGAGATCATCCGCCTGGTGCTGAACAACTGGCTCACCTTCACCGGCGGGCCTAACGGCGTTTCAGCCCCTGCCCCGACCTTTTTTGGTCTGGAGTTTGGCCGACGCGCCAAAGAAGGCGGCGTCCCCTTCCACGAGTTCTTCGGCCTGACCTATAACCCCAACTTGAAGTTTATCTTCATCTATGCGGTGCTGTTCCTGGTAGTCATGCTGGTGCTGTACATTAAACACCGGCTGACCCGAATGCCCATTGGACGGGCGTGGGAAGCGCTCCGTGAGGATGAGATTGCCTGCCGTTCAATGGGGCTGAATCACGTTCTGGTCAAACTCTCGGCCTTCACCCTGGGCGCATCGACGGCAGGTATCGCCGGGGTGTTTTTTGCCACCTACCAGGGGTTTGTTAACCCGACCTCTTTCACCTTTTTTGAATCGGCCCTGATCCTCGCCATTGTGGTCCTGGGCGGGATGGGCTCCACCGTCGGCGTCGTACTGGCCGCCTTTGTGCTGACCGTCACGCCGGAACTGCTGCGCAGCTTTGCGGAATATCGCGTGCTGCTGTTTGGCATGCTGATGGTGGTGATGATGATCTGGCGTCCTCGCGGTCTGATCCGCATCAACCGCAGCGGATTTGCCGTGCGTAAAGGAGTGGCGCCATGAACGCAACGATTTTACGTGTAGAACATCTGATGATGCACTTCGGCGGGATCAAGGCCTTAAACGACGTCAATCTTGAGGTGCAGCGCGGCTCCATTACCGCACTCATTGGGCCTAACGGCGCGGGAAAAACGACCGTCTTTAACTGCCTGACCGGTTTCTACCGGGCCTCCGGCGGCAACATTCTGTTCAATGCACGAAATAAAACCACCAATGTCATTCAGGTGCTCGGCCAGAAATTCCAGCCGGGCGACTGGCTCAACCCGGCGCAGCTTGGTCAACGCCTGTTCTATAAGATGTTTGGCGGCACGCATCTGGTGAACCGCGCGGGTCTTGCGCGCACGTTTCAGAACATCCGCCTGTTCCGCGAGATGTCCGTTGTGGAAAACCTGCTGGTGGCACAGCACATGCGCGTCAACCGCAATCTGCTGGCGGGGGTGCTGAACACCCCTGCGTATCGTCGCTCAGAGAACGATGCGCTGGACCGGGCGTTTTACTGGCTGGAGGTGGTGGATCTGGTGGATTGCGCGAACCGTCTGGCCGGGGAAATGTCCTATGGCCAGCAACGACGCCTCGAAATCGCCCGCGCCATGTGTACCGGCCCGGAGATGATTTGTCTCGATGAACCTGCTGCCGGCCTGAACCCGGTGGAAACGCACAAGCTGAGTGAGATCATCCGGTTCCTGCGCGACCACCATGACATCACGGTTTTGCTGATCGAGCATGATATGGGGATGGTGATGGGCATTTCAGATGACATCATTGTGCTCGATCATGGCGATGTGATTGCCAGAGGTAAACCGGTTGAAATCCAGCACAATGAAAAAGTGATTGCCGCGTATCTGGGCACCGACGAAAGCGAGGTAAATCTGTGAGCGAACCGATGCTTCAGTTTCAGGATGTGGATGTTTTCTACGGGGTGATCCAGGCGTTGAAGCAGGTTTCGCTTGAGGTTAACAAAGGGGAAACCGTGGCCCTGATTGGCGCTAACGGCGCGGGGAAGTCAACATTACTGATGTCTGTCTTTGGTCAGCCCCGGATCCGCAACGGGCAGATCCTCTTCTGCGGCGAGGATATCAGCCACAAATCCACCCACTATGTTGCCACCGGCGGCATCGCGCAGGCACCTGAGGGACGACGCATTTTCCCGGATATGTCTGTAGAAGAGAACCTGCTGATGGGGACAATCCCCGTCGGCAATCAGCATGCAGCGGAAGATATGCAAAGCATGTTCGACCTCTTCCCCCGCCTCAAGGAGCGACGTAACCAGCGGGCGATGACGCTCTCCGGCGGTGAACAGCAGATGCTGGCTATCGCCCGCGCGCTGATGAGCCGTCCTAAACTTCTGCTGCTGGATGAACCCAGCCTCGGCCTCGCGCCAATCGTGGTTAAACAGATTTTCCAGACGCTGCGCGAACTGGCCCGTAACGGAATGACGATTTTTCTGGTCGAGCAGAATGCGCACCACGCGCTGAAGTTGTCCGACCGCGGCTATGTGATGGTTAACGGGCAGATTCGGTTAAGCGGCAGCGGCGAGGCGTTGCTGAAGAATCCGGAGGTGAGGAAGGCGTATCTGGGTGGCGTGTGAAACGAAAAGGCTATAGTGAGAAAAACTCACAGTGATTGCCATTATTAATCGTTTTTCAAAAACGCACGCCTTCCAATATTATCCTCTCGACCTACCCTGACGGTGGGCCAATTAAAACATTCAGGCGCAAACTGAATAGTCATAATGAGAGGAACCGGGGCAAACATGACACTTGATGCTTTATTTCAGTTAATGAAAATTATATCGCCATCTGAAATTCCATCAGATGGCGATTTAGCGAATTTTATGACCCTGCTTATCTCCACCAAAAATCATTCTGACGCCCTGTTACCGTTTTCGCAGCGCGCGTATATGCTTTCAGTTGCCTATCGCGATCCCCAAAAAGCAGCTGCGTTGCTTTCATCCTGTCAGCCCGAAGCAGGCAACCCTCTCCCGCTGCTCAACTTCTCTGGCTGGCCGGACGTGCGTTACGCCACTTCTGGTGAATTACAGACGCCCGAGTCTGAGGACTATTTTCACAAGATTTCGTCTGCCGCCACGCTATTACGTGCGGCAATTATTGACGCTGAGCAACAGAAAAACACGCCAGCATTTTATATTCTGGATAAGGTGCTCAACCTGAACAGCGCTTTGCCAGAACGTTATAAAAAGATGGCAAATATATCTTATTCATAACGGTATTAATAAATCCGACTGTCATCGTATTCCAGATAATCGATATCCAGCGCCGGAACGACCGGGGTATGGTTTTGCAGCCAGGCCAGAAGATGCTGAATGCTCTCTCTTTTGAGTGAATTTTTTGGCCAGACGAGGTAGTAGCCATCCCCCGTCGCGATAGCTTCCCTGAAAGGCAGGCCCAGCAGGCCACTTTTCAGGGCATCAAGCGTGAGATGCAGGTCGGCGATAGCGATGCCGTGCCCGTTCATCGCGGCAATACTTCCCTGTTCAAGGGTATCGAACACCATACCGCTGCTCATATCGAGCCCCGGGAACAATCCTGTTCTTCGCAGCCAGCGCCGCCAGTCACGTCTGTCCGGTGAAGGATGGATCAGATCGCATTGCGGAAGCCGCTGCCGGGCCGGTTCGATAAGCGATGGAGTACAAACCGGGATAAGCCATTCATGAAATAGCAGTTGGCTTTCCGTTGTGTCACCAAAACGCCCATTGCCGAGAAGAATGGCGCAATCGTAGGGCTCAAGATTGAAATCAACGGTGTCAATGTCCATCCAGACGCTGGCAATCTCAACCTGTGGTTTTGCATGGTTGTTGCGAAAAGATCGCAGCACGTCGAGAAGCCATCTCATGGTCAGGGTAACCAGACCACCAGCGAGATAGCAAAGCTGGTGAATAAGTCTGTGGCCACCGTCGAAAAGCTGCTGCTCCTCAGCACGGCGAACCATGACGTTCAGCAGGAGGTTAAATCCGGTGCTGTTTCAGTCGATGTCGCGGTTGATCGCGTTATGGAGTATGGCGAACAGGCCGGGAAAGTACTCCAACACGATAAAGCTGTAGCGGCTGCACAGGGGAAAACGAAAGTTACCCGTAGCTCTATCGCGCCAGTGCTGAGCGTAAAGAACGCGCGCCGTTTCGTTGAGCTGATGGCTCAGGCCACGATCAGTGATGAAGGTGTCTTCACTCTTGAAGGCACTGCCCTAGCCGAGGCGCTGTCGATTATTGACGAACATAAAGCCATTGCTGAAGCACGTGAACTCTATCGCTTGTCACAACCAGTACCGACAACAGAAATTCGCGGACGATCTCTGTATGTGATGCTCGATGGTAAGGAAATTGGTCGGGCCTCACTGTATCGCGGTAAAACCGTTTGGCTGGACATGGATGACAAAACCATTGTCGCCAGCCAGTCAAAGGCTGTGGCCCACTTCGTTAAGCAACACAAATTGCAGCAGGAGCAAAATCATGACAGTCAATAAACCAATGACCGGTGAACAGCTGGATGAACTGATGACTATTGCTGTCAACATGCAACGAGATAGTGAAAAAGTGAGTGACCGCCCTGCTGCTATGTTCGCTTATGCAGTGCAGGTAGCTGTTTTGGAACTGCGTAATCTCCGTACTAACGTGGCGGCGCAGGTTGCGGATACTACGTCGCTTAAACACGCACAAGCCTAAATCAAGAACATTAATGGTTTATGAATAAATCAATCGGTTACTTACAACGTAATCCAATCGAAAAAAAATAGTAGATAAACTTCGTGAGGTAGATCGTTTATAGTGTTGCCCCCTAGCAAACACAATTTTGGGAGTGAAAAGATATGAACCAGAACCCCTTTTCAATATATGATTTTCTTGGCTACCTGATACCAGGAGGATTGTTTTTATATCTTCTATATTTTTGCGGGATCACTCTGGATTGGGATGTAATCATCCAACTAAAGAAAACTGCAATCGCACAGGAATCTTCTCTCAGTTTGTTGGGATATTCTTCAATTGTTATACTTGCATATATCATTGGCCATGCAATAGCAATATGCTCTGCTTTTCTAGTTGAAAAGTATATGAATGATACATTACAGTACCCTTCTATCTATCTTTTTTGGGAGTTAAATAATGATTTCAAAGACGAAGTCAAAAAAGATTACGGCAGAACAACTAAGTATCTAATAATTAAGACGATATTACTACCAGTATTTATTCTTGATAGAATTACTTTTTATAAACTGTACTCCCGAGAGCTTACAAAGGAGTTAGCTTCGCCGCTATGGAGCATGCTGGAAAAGTCTTATAAGAAGATTTTTTCAGTAGATTTATCTCAACTTAAAAATGGTTATGCCTTACGAGGTGATCTTTTTAGATTAGCCTACCATTACTCATATGAACACTCCTCCAACCATCAGCCTAAAATACAGAATTATGTAGCATTATATGGATTTTGCAGGAACGTGTGCTTGGTATTTTTATTGTTCTTTTGGGTAGCTTTCGTCAGACTTGTAATTAATACCCTAACAGACGAAATGTTTGGATTTAACATATTATCAACTTTATCTATGCTACTGATGACATATGTTTTCTATTGTGGGTTCGTAAAATTCTACAGAAGATTCACCTTAGAAGTATTCATGGCATTCAGCGTTTTAAAAACTGATTGATATTTTGCCGGGTGCAGCCGGTTAAGTGGAGAGCTATACGATGAGCGGACAAAGCCAACGTTTTCTTACCCCTGATGACCTCTATCAACTTACTGGTTATCGCCGCCCTTCCCTTCAGTGCAGAGCGCTGAAAGAAAGCGGTGTATTTTTTGTACCACGTAAAGATGGCAGGCCGGGAACTACATGGGATCATGTAACTAATCCAGCTGGCCTGAAGCAGGTAGACAACAATCCAGAGGAAGAAGAACCAAACTTTAAGGACATGTAATGCCTAGAATCCGCAAAAACCCGGAAGATAACTGGATGCCGCCCCGCGTTCGCCGGGGCAAATCAGCCTATGAGTTCAGAACGCCAGACGGCAGAACTGTGAGATTGTGCAATCGCGATCTTACTAAGTCTCAGGTCTGGGCTGCCTATGAAAACTTCATCAACGATATCAGGGCAGGTTCCAACTTTCACGCACTTTGTGAAGAGTTCTTTAACTCGGGCGACTTTCATGAACTGGCCACCGAAACCAGAAAGGACTACAGAAAATATGGTTCAAAAGTAAATGTTGTTTTCGGGAAGATGAAGCCAGACAACATTAAGCCTGAGCATATCAGGAAGTATATGGATAAGAGAGGTGTTAAAAGCAGGGTTCAGGCGAACCGAGAGAAAGCGTTTATGTCGAGGGTGTTCAGGTGGGCATATGAGCGTGGCAAGGTGAAGATGAATCCATGCCATGGTGTGAAGCAATTTAAGGAGCAGGCGCGCACACGGTACGTCACGGACAAAGAATATGATGCTCTATTCAGCGTTTCGTCATTACCAGTGAAGATTGCCATGGAGTTGGCGTATTTATGCTGCGCACGTCAAGGTGACATTCTTGATCTTAAAAAGAGTCAGATACTTGATGAAGGCATTTTAATTCAGCAAAGCAAGACGGCAGTGAGTCAGATTAAGGCCTGGACAGCACGCCTATCGAAAGCGATTACCTTGGCCGATTCCCTTCCGTTAAATAGTGGCATGGTAAGTCTGTACGTTATCCACCAGCAGTCAGGGTCTCGTTACACACGAGATGCATTTAATGCGCAGTGGATGAAAGCTAAAAAGTTAGCTGCTGAAAAATTTCCTGAGCTTGAGTTTAACTTCACGTTCCATGATCTGAAAGCTAAAGGGATATCCGATCTGAAAGGAACACTTCACGAGAAGCAGGAAATTTCAGGGCATAAAAATGCATCACAAACGGCGAGATATAACCGAAAAATTTCTGTAGTACCGGTGGTCGGGGGGCAGTAATGCCCTCCTCAAATACACTTAAGAACCAAGACTCTTCAGATAATCATTCTCATTCTAATAATCAGATCCAGTTATCATCTTCAAAATCGAGGAAGGGTGCTCTTACTTGTATTTTTCAAACTTGAAGACGCGAAACATCTTATAAACCAGGATCAGCTACATCGTCGATGAACTGTCGAGCTTTGTCATTAAAGCCTACCGCAGAAAAAACAATTGTTAAGCTACCGTCACGGATGGTGACTGTTTGACGGCGCATGAATTCACCAATTAGGTGATTTATTCCTGCTTGTGTATAAGCGTACCAATACATTCCCATAGATGGGTCGCAGTTCTGCCACCAACGCAATTTAGTTCCATTAACATACATGCTTGACGAACTGCCAGAAGCTTTACATTCGATACCGTTACGAGGCAACAGGTAGGCATTCACATCACCTTTCATAGACTTTGAAAGAAGCATATACCAATAGCCATCATCTGACATGACTGTTGGTTCACCACGTTTATTGATGTACCAGCCTTCAGCATGGACTGGATTGAGAATACAACAAAGGAACAAAACTACTGAAGTAAAGGCACGCATTTAAAATTCTCCTTAAATTTTATGCTTAGAGAGATATTTTACTTGTATGAATATCGAGTTCGGCTTCTCGTTAAATTACACGTATACCATCATAGAGCAAGAACGAATAACCTGAAGTAAAATTTAACTTGTACTTAGGTACTTCACCGTAAAAAAATTCTCGAATGGCGAAACGTAATGGCGAAAGAATGGTGAATGGCGAAAATTAGGCAATAAAAAACCACCTTTCGGTGGTTTATACGACACTGCTTATCATTGATTTTATTCTAGTTTTCCCATGGTAGCCGGAGTGGGACTTGAACCCACACAGCGCGAACGCCGAGGGATTTTAAATCCCTTGTGTCTACCGATTCCACCATCCGGCCAGGGAAGAAAGTGGAGGCGCGTTCCGGAGTCGAACCGGACTAGACGGATTTGCAATCCGCTACATAACCGCTTTGCTAACGCGCCTTAAATCTGTTGTCTTTCGACCTGCACCCGCAAGCTGCCGATGCATTAATCTGGAGCGGGAAACGAGACTCGAACTCGCGACCCCGACCTTGGCAAGGTCGTGCTCTACCAACTGAGCTATTCCCGCATGTCATCAAGTAACTATTTAACTACTTCCTAACCACTTGATTTCATTGTCGTCCGGCTAACTGTGCCGCCGTTCGATGCGTTGCATTCTACTGATATGACGTTTTGAGTCAACGTTATTTTTTGCATCTCAGGATCGTTTGCTGAAAATTAAGCCGAAACGATCACTGTTCAAGCAAATCACCGCGCGCAGCGTTCAAATATTGCAGCATTGACCACAGCGTCAGCACCGCCGCAACCCACAGCAGACCAATGCCGGCCCACTCTACCCAGGCATTCGGACGCCACAGCATCCATACCAGCGCCGCCATCTGTGCGGTGGTTTTAACTTTACCGATCCAGGACACCGCCACGCTGCTGCGTTTACCCAGCTCCGCCATCCACTCGCGCAGGGCAGAGATAATAATCTCACGGCCAATCATGGTCGCGGCAGGCAGCGTTACCCACCAGGTATGATAATGTTCCGCCACCAGCACCATCGCGATTGCCACCATCACCTTATCCGCAACCGGATCGAGGAACGCGCCAAAGCGGGTACTCTGGTTCCAGCGACGCGCCAGATAACCGTCAAACCAGTCCGTCACGGCAGCGATCAGGAAAATAAGCGCACAGGCAAAAGGCGCCCAGACGACCGGCAGGTAAAATGCCAGGACGAAGAACGGAATGAGCACAACGCGAAAGAGAGTGAGCAACGTAGGGATATTAAATCGCATGATGACGGTAACTGTCTGTTGTCAGTAAAATTTAGCTCTATGTTGCTACAGAGCCCTCAATGTTTCAACGAGTAGTAGATCTTTTCTGCCAGCCCTTGCGAAATACCCGGCACTTTTGCAATTTCTTCCATACTGGCGTTGAGTAATCCTTGCAATCCGCCCATATACTTCAACAGCATCTGGCGACGTTTTGGCCCGACCCCTTCAATCGTCTCAAGGGTACTGGTATTTTTCACTTTTGCCCGTTTTTTACGGTGCCCACTGATGGCGTGATCGTGCGACTCATCGCGGATATGCTGGATCACGTGCAGCGCAGGGGAATCCGGCGGCAGGCTAAAGCCCTCGCCTTCCGGCTCAAAGAACAGCGTTTCCAGGCCAGCCTTACGATCTGCCCCTTTCGCTACCCCTAGCAGCAGCGGATGGTTCTTATCCCACTCCACGTCGAGTGATTCAAATACCGCTTTCGCCTGCCCCAACTGCCCTTTCCCGCCGTCGATAAGGATAACGTCCGGGATTTTGCTCTCTTCAATCGCTTTACCATAGCGACGGCGCAGCACCTGGTTCATGGCGGCATAATCGTCACCGGGCGTAATGCCGGTGATGTTATAGCGACGATACTCTGCCCGCAGCGGACCGTTGGCATCAAAGACCACACACGACGCCACGGTCTGCTCACCCATCGTATGGCTGATGTCGAAGCATTCCATGCGTTTCACTTCCGGCAGCTTAAGCAGCGTAGCAAGCGCGGTTAAACGCTGGCTGACGGTCGACTGCTGGGACAGTTTGGTGGTCAGCGCCGTGGCGGCATTGGTTCGCGCCAGCTTCAGATAACGCGCACGATCACCGCGCGGTTTCGTCTGAACATTCACCCGGCGGCCTGCCAGCTCTGAAAGCGACTCCGCCAGCAGGGTTTTATCATCGAGCGTGAAGTCGAGCAGGATCTCCGAGGGCAGCGTACGCATCTGGCTGCCCTGCAAATAAAACTGGCCGACGAAGGTCTCCACCACTTCACCCAGCTCAGTGCCGCCCGGCACTTTCGGGAAGTAGCTGCGGCTGCCGAGCACTTTGCCCTGACGAATAAAAAGCACATGAACGCAGGCCAGACCGGCGTCAAAGGCTACGCCGATAACATCGAGGTCGTCGCCCGTATTGGAAACAAACTGCTTCTCGGTCACCCTGCGCACCGCCTGAATCTGGTCGCGGATGCGTGCGGCCTCCTCAAATTCCAGCGCCGCGCTGGCTTTTTCCATACGGGCAATCAGTTGCGTCAGCACCTGATCGTCTTTCCCGGCTAAAAACAGGCGGACATATTCCACCTGCTGCGCGTACTCTTCTTCGCTCACCAGCCCTTCAACGCACGGCCCCAGGCAGCGGCCAATCTGATATTGCAGGCATGGCCGGGAGCGGTTGCGATAAACGCTATTTTCGCACTGGCGAACAGGAAAGATTTTTTGCAAAAGCGCCAGCGTTTCCCGCACGGCATAACCGTTCGGGAACGGGCCGAAATATTCACCTTTCGCATGCTTAGCGCCACGATGCATCGCCAGCCGCGGGTGCGTGTCGCCGCTCAGGAAGATAAACGGATAGGATTTGTCATCGCGCAGCAGAACGTTGTAGCGCGGCTGATACAACTTAATGTAGTTGTGCTCAAGGAGCAGCGCTTCCGTTTCCGTATGCGTTACGGTGACATCAATGTTATGTATAAGTGCGACCAGCGCTTCGGTTTTACGGGAGGCAAGGTTGCTGCGGAAATAGCTGGAAAGGCGTTTCTTCAGATCTTTCGCCTTACCGACATAGATAACCGTACCGCCAGCATCGTACATACGGTAGACGCCTGACTGGCTGGTGACGGTTTTCAGAAATGCTTTTGAATCGAACGCTTCACTCACTGACTTATTAACGACTCCGCATTGCACAAACCATGGCGAATGGCCAGGTGAGTCAGTTCGACATCACCGTGAATGTTCAGTTTACTGAACATTCGATAGCGATAGCTGTTGACCGTTTTCGGGCTGAGATTCAGCTGCTCTGAGATCTCATTCACCTTCTGACCTTTAGTGATCATCAGCATAATCTGCAATTCGCGCTCAGACAAACTGGCAAACGGAGATTCCGTTTTTTCCGGTTCAATCTGACTCAGAGCCATCTGTTGAGCAATATCAGAAGCGATGTAGCGCTGCCCGGCGTGTACGGTGCGGATCGCATTGACGACTTCCTGCGGCGCGGCGCCTTTACTGAGATACCCGGCAGCACCCGCCTGCATAACCCTGGCGGGCAGCGGATTTTCGGTATGGACGGTCAGCATGATAACTTTGGTATCAACGAACATGCGCGCGATTTTGCGCGTGGCTTCAAGCCCGCCAATACCGGGCATGTTCATATCCATCAGCACCACGTCTGCGGAGTTAGCGCGACACCATTTGACGGCATCTTCGCCACAGCACGCCTCGCCGGCAACTTTAATACCCTTTATATCTTCAAGAATGCGTCGTATCCCTGCGCGCACCAGTTCGTGGTCATCAACAAGAAGGACGTTGATCAAAGGAAATGTCTCCAGAATAGGGATAACGCTACTGACTGCTAATTGGGTTTATATTAACGGTTTTCCATGCAAGATTAAAACGCTAAAAAATCGGCTATTCGATTCTGGTCTCGTTTTTGGAAATTAAGCTGTACAGTAAGTGGAAAGAAAACCCTTGCCCGCCGGGCTTTTACCGCTATTTTTTAGCATCGACATTCGAAAAGTTACTAAAACAGTTGTTAACTCAAACGAAAAAGAGCGCGCGATTTTTTGTAACAACAATTAACGAATGGCGAACCGGGGATAAACATTTAATTGTCGCTAACATATTGGACAGGGTACCTTCATAATCCGCGCCGCCCAATAATCACTGCGCGATAAGTATAAAAAACAACCACTGCATTTTTTGCCGTAGCTTGTGGTATACTCCGCCGCCTTAACTTTCATCGTCGCGCTCATGCGCTGTTTTATAATGAGGAAAATAAATGAGCACACCTGAATTTGCCACTGCCGAGAATAACCAGGAACTGGCACAGGAAGTAAACTGCCTGAAGTCGCTGCTGACGCTTATGCTACAGGCGATGGGCCAGGCTGATGCTGGTCGTGTGATCATTAAAATGGAAAAACAGATCGCGCAGATGGAAGACCAGGCGGAATCCGCTGTTTTTGCCAATACGGTTAAGCAAATTAAACAAGCCTACCGCCAGTAACAAAAACGGCTGGATGCAAAGCATTCAGCCGTTTTCTCGTCTGACACGCAGAACGTGATATCAGTCAGATAAGCCCCGTCGCCGCGGCATAACACGCTATCTGGATCTTATTCGGTGCGTTGAATTTCTTCTGCATATTCTTTTGATGGAAATTGACGGTATTTTCCGAGATGGAGAGAATGATGGCGATTTCTGCTGACGTCTTCCCTTCTGCGGTCCACTTCAGAATTTCCCGCTCACGCTTGCTGAATTTCATTTCAGGCGGCATCACCGTCTCATGTTCAAAGCGCAACAGTGTAGTGAGTGCCATCTGGACGAGCATTTGTAAACGCAGCTCAACTTCTTCACTGGATATCGAGTGTGCCTGTAAGCTGGTACATGACACGGAGAGGAAACCGAGCGCATGATTTGGCATCATCAGACACTGCGTTATTCCCTTGCGTAATCCGTGGTCCCGCGCGCCGTCCCATAATTGCTGGGCATCCGTGAATAATTCATCCGTCCAGGGCAAATGTCCCTGAATGAAATTCTCCGGCTTCAGCACCGGGTCAATGGCGAAATAATTCTCGGACTGATATTGCGCCATCCATTGTTGCGGATAACTGGAATGGACGGATGTTCGCGGGCGGGTAAATGGCACAGGGTGTCGAACACAAAGCGCATAATAATCGAATTCAAGCGCCTGCGTTTGTCGCTGAAGTTCCTGATATACCTCTTCGGCACAGGTCATTTCCTGAAACCGGAGGAAGCATTCCCGTCGCCAGGTGAAAAAGTCTATATCCCTCATACTTACTGAATGAAGCCTCTGATAAAGATAATCATTATTATGGTGAATATAACCTAACACATAAAGCATGATTATTTATATAAAATATCGGCCACAGGCAGATTATCTTTAATTTGGCGATGGCTTATCCACATCAGGCGGAATAAAAAAGCAACAGAACGGAGTTTAAGGGAGGATAATTTGCTCCAGAAGCGGCATCTGGAGCAAATTGAACGCTAAAATGCTACTGCATTAAGAATTTTTCAAGGAACTGACGGGTTCGGGGCTGCTGCGGATTGGCAAACAGCGCTTTAGCCGGCCCCTGCTCAACTATTCTCCCCTGATCCATGAAAATAGCCCGATCGGCAACGTCGCGAGCGAAGCTCATTTCATGCGTCACAATCACCATCGTGCGTTTCTCCTGCGCCAGCTGTCGGATCGTGTTCAGTACTTCCCCGACCAGCTCAGGATCGAGCGCGGACGTGGGTTCGTCAAACAGGATCACATCCGGGCGCATCGCCAGCGCGCGCGCAATGGCGACACGCTGCTGCTGCCCGCCAGATAAGCGACGCGGATAGCTCGTCTCCTTCCCTGCCAGCCCAACCTTCGCCAGCAGCTCGCGGGCGCGGACCGTCGCGTCTTCCTTAGGTTCCCCCTTGACGATGACCGGCCCTTCAATAATGTTTTCCAGCACCGTGCGGTGCGGAAAGAGATTAAAGCTCTGGAACACGAAGCCGACATGCTGGCGCAGGCGGCGAATCAGCCCTTTTTGCTGGCTGATGGGTTTCCCGGTATCAATGGTGATATCACCCACGCGGATCGTCCCGCCTTCGGGCTGCTCCAGTAAATTGATGCTGCGCAGCAGCGTGGTTTTGCCTGACCCGCTCGGGCCGATAATTGCTACCACTTCGCCCTGCTCAACCTCAAGATCAATGCCATGCAGCACCGTTTGTCCATGGAATTTTTTCACCAGGTTTTTGACGTCAATTGCACTCATTTTGGATCACGCTCCTGGCGGTTAAGCTGGTTTTCAAAATAGTTTTGCAGAGCGGACAGTACCGTCGCCATCACCCAGTAAATCAGCGAGGCCGCCAGATACATGGTAAACACTTCCAGCGTGCGCGAGGTGATCAGCTGCGCCTGACGGAACAGCTCCGGCACCTGAATGGTCGCCGCAAGCGAGGTGTCTTTCACCAGGCTGATAAAGCTGTTGCTCAGCGGCGGCAGCGCCACGCGCGCCGCCTGGGGCAGGATCGCCCGGCGCAGCGTCTGCCACGGGGTCATCCCGATACTGGCCGCCGCTTCCCACTGTCCTTTATCGATGGAGGAGATCGCCGCACGCAGCGTTTCAGAGGTGTACGCCGCGGTATTCAGCGACAGGCCAATCATCGCCGCCGGGATCGGATCCAGCTCAATACCAAACTGTGGCAGCCCGTAGTAAATCATAAACAGCTGGGCGATAAGCGGCGTTCCGCGGAACACGGAGATGTAAAACCGCGCCAGCCACCGCACCGGCCAGATGTTCGACATGCGCATCAGTGCCAGCACAAACCCGAGCACCAGCCCGAAGAACATCCCGCCGATACTGAGCTGTAAAGTAAACACCGCGCCCTTAAGCAAGAACGGCAGCGAATCAATAACCAGTTGAATACTTTCTTGCATTATTATTTTTCTACCTGATTTTTAGACATGAGGATGATAGGCAAACAGCGCAGGCGCCCCGCCAGTATGAACAAACAAAATGGGTCCTTCATCCTTAAAGCGCTTGCGGGCGATGCCGTCGATCAGGCCCGCCATTGCCTTGCCGGTATAGACCGGGTCGAGCAGAATACCTTCGAGACGGGCCAGCAGCTTAACGGCCTCCATCCCTTCATCATTGGGGGTGCCATAGCCCGGCGCGAAATAGTCATCCCACAGCAGTATCTCTGCCTTCGCCTGAAGCGCAAGCTGTTCAGCCACCGCCTGTTGCAGGGTGACGACTTTCGGCTTCTGGTCCGCAACGCTTCTGGAAACCGTCACGCCAATCAGCTCGACCTCCGGCATCAGTTGCTCAAGCCCGACCGCTAAACCAGCATGGGTCCCCGCACTGCCGGACGCCACCACCACCGAGGATAAACTCACCGCGCCTTCGCACTGCTGAGCGATTTCCAGCGCGCTCTCAACATAGCCGAGGGCACCCAGCGCATTCGAGCCGCCAACCGGGATCACGTACGGACGAAAACCCTGCGCTTCCAGACGCGTCGCCAGCTCGTCGAGCTGTGCAGCCGGGTCGGTCAACGCGTCGACCATTTCAACCTGCACGTTGAACAGATCCAGCAGCAGACGGTTACCGTTAGTCAGGTAATTCTCTGCCTGCGTCCCGATCGGGTTCTCCAGCAGGGCTACGCAGTGGAGCCCCAGCTTCGCCGCCACTGCCGCCGTCTGGCGAACGTGGTTAGACTGAATTGCCCCGGCGGTGATCAGCGTGTCCGCGCCTTCGCGCAGGGCATCGGCGGCGAGAAATTCCAGCTTGCGCAGCTTATTCCCGCCCATCGCCATGGGCGTCACATCGTCACGCTTAATGAAAATATCGCGCCCCAGATAGTCAGAAAATCGCGGCAGATACTCCAGCGGCGTGGGTGCGCCGATAAATTCCAGACGGGGAAAGCGCGTTAAATTCTGTAGTGACATGGTTCCTCCGGTCACGCAAACAATTGTTATTTCATTATGCACGCAGACGCGCGAGAAATAAAAAAGGCGCTTTTAAAAGCGCCTTTTTTTGTCAGTCAAAGACTTATTTCGTCACGTCAGCGCCGAACCACTTCTCAGAAAGCGCTTTCAGGCTGCCGTCTTTCTGCATCTCAGCAATGGCGCCGTCGATGGCGTTCAGCAGATCCTCGTTACCTTTACGCACCGCCACGCCGGACTCCTGACGGGAGAACGCATCGCCCGCGACAGCCAGGGTATTGTTGGTTTTCTTCACCAGATCCAGCGCCGCCAGGCGGTCAACCAGAATGGCGTCAATACGGCCTACGCGGAGATCCTGGTATTTCGTCGGGTCATCATCGTAGGTACGGATGTCCACGCCCTGCACGTTCTGGCGCAGCCACTCTTCGTAGTTGGTGCCCAGACCGACGCCGACTTTCTTACCTTTCAGATCGGCTGCGGACTTGATGCTGCCTTCGTTACCTTTCTTCACCAGCGCCTGAATACCGGACACGGTGTACGGCGTGGAGAAGTCATACTTCTTCTTACGCTCGTCAGAAATGGTTACCTGGTTAATCACCACGTCAATACGTCTGGAGTCCAGTGACGCCAGCATCCCGTCCCATTTGGTGGGTTTCAGGGAGGCTTTAACGCCGAGGTGTTTTGCCAGCTCCTGCGCAAACTCCACTTCAAAACCGGTCAGTTTACCGTCGTCGCCCTGGAAGCTGAACGGAGGATAGGTTCCTTCCAGCCCAACCAGCAGCGTGCCGCGCTCTTTGACTTTGTTAAGCAGATTCTCTGCCGCGAACGTTTTCACGCTCATCCCCGCGACCAGCGCAACGGCCATCATCCCCATCAGCGCCTGACGACCCAGAAGTGCTAATTTCATAAGTACTCCGATACAGTGGAATTTTTGAGTAGTGTAGAGAAATCGCCTGCAACGTCAAAGGCGGCTGCGCTACATCTTATTCTTTTTTAATATATATCAGAAGTTGTTCCGGCGCGGACTTTCTGCTTTATGACGCCCGGCATCTGGACTTTATATTGCGCGTACTTTCGCAGCGCGATGCGGTAATTGTTGGTACTGGTGGCGGGCAGCCAGGGCTCCAGATTTTCATCCAGGTATCCGGTTGTCAGCAGATCGCGGGAGATATTTTGCATGGTCAAATGCTGACCCAGGCGGCGCAGGCGAACCACGTATTCACGCACGGTGCCGTGACTCATCTCCGTTTGTTCAAACAGGAATTGCTTGAAGCCGATAATATCGAAGAAGTCGCTTTGCTCTTTGCAATGGAGATCGCCACAGAAACGGCAAAGCGCTACCCACTCTTTTTGCTCTTCAAGCCAGGCGGCTTCATCCATCAGCGTGTCGAGGCGGGAAATCGCAATCTTATTCACGATTTCACCGCGACGAACCAGCGTGATGCGGTCGAGTAATTTTTTACAGTGGGCGCAATGCGTCTGGCTGTGTTTAAAGTCTTTCAGGTAGCGGCTTAAAGGCCGTCTTTTAGATTGCTGCACCGTCATGATAACTCCTGGTTGTCAATACGTTGTGCGGCATTTCCAAGGCGAATGACTCACCTATAACTTACCCAGTTTTGTGCGCAGGCGTTTAATGGCCTGGCTGTGCAGCTGGCTCACCCGAGACTCGCCCACCTCCAGCACGGCGCCAATCTCTTTGAGATTGAGCTCTTCCTGGTAATAGAGGGTTAACACCAGTTGCTCACGTTCCGGTAAAGCTTCAATCGCTTCCATCACGCGCTGGCGTAAATTCCCTTCCAGTAAATGGTGTAACGGGTTTTCTTGCTGATGTTCATCCGTCACCAGCTCGATGCTATCGCCATGCTCTTCGCGCCACTCATCATAAGAAAAGAGTTGGCTGTTATTGGTATCGAGCAACATCTGGCGATACTCTTCAACAGGAATGCCCAGACGCTCCGCTACTTCGGTTTCCGTCGCGTTGCGCCCCAGCTCCTGTTCCAGCTGCCCCATCGCATGCGCCACTTCGCGCGCGTTGCGGCGAACGCTGCGCGGCACCCAGTCGCGGCTGCGCAGCTCGTCCAGCATCGCACCACGAATACGCTGCACTGCGTAAGTCGTAAATGCCGTTCCTTGCAGAGCGTCGTACCGGTCAACTGCATTCAATAACCCGATACCGCCCGCCTGTAGCAGATCGTCCAGTTCCACGCTCGCCGGCAAACGCACCTGGAGGCGCAATGCTTCGTGACGCACCAGCGGAACATAACGCTGCCACAGCGAGTGTTTATCCATTACACCTTCAGCGGTATAGAGTGAATTCACGATAAACAGCCCTGCGTTAGTTGAGTTATCGGCATGATTATCCGATTCTGGAGGGGTTTTAATCGGGTGAATAGTGGGTGAAATGAGGGGTTATTTGGGGGGTTACGTATGTACGTGGACAGAAAAAACCCCGCCGAAGCGGGGTTTGAGCGTAATCAGGCGATTAGCCTTGCAGCAGAGACAGAACCTGCTGAGGAACCTGGTTAGCTTTAGCCAACACGGAGTTACCGGCTTGCTGAATGATCTGCGCTTTAGACATATTTGACACTTCGGTCGCATAGTCGGCGTCCTGGATACGGGACTGCGCTTCAGACAGGTTGGTAGTGGTGTTGTTCAGGTTGGTTACGGCAGAGCTCAGACGGTTCTGTACCGCACCCAGAGAAGAACGGAATTTATCGATGGAGCTGATAGCGTCGTCCAAGGCTTTCAGTGGGTCAGTAGTGGCAGTAGTAGCAGTCTGAGCGTCAGTGGTGATCTTACCATTCGCATCTTTGTGCGCAACCTTGCCAGAACCATTGGTGATAGAGCCATCAGTCTGAACAAAATAAGTAGCTGTATTTGTGGTGGTTAATGCAGCGTTGTTATCAACATACACATCCGCAGCACCGCTTTTAACCGCACCGGCGTTGTCAACGGCATAGCCGGTAGATGTTGTATAACCTGCAGCAGCACCGCTCTGCAGTTTGTCAGCGCTGATAGAGGCATTAGCAACATCGATAGTACCAGCCGTACCGCCTGTCAGAGTCAGGGTTTCGCCAGATGCTGTGGTAATAGAAGAAGCAATCGCAGTACCACCGCCGTTAGCCTGCAGACCAGCCAGTGTTGCAACAGGTGGGGTACCCGCGCTGTTTTTGGTCAGGTTGCCGGTAGTATCCAGATACAGAGCAGCACCATCATCTTTAGCGGTTAAAGTACCGTCTTTAGCAATGATGACGTCTTGTTTAGTTGTACCGATAGTAACGGTAGCTGAGGTAGTGTCGCCCGCAGCTGGGTTCAGGTAGCTCAGAACCTGAGCAGAGGTAGCGCCTGTTACACCGAAAGTAAACTTGTCGTTTGCTTTATCGTAGGTGTAGGTATTTGCTGCTCCTGAGAGACCATCAGCAACAGTGCCAACACTGAGGACAGTGTCACCATTTGCCAGGCTACCTAATACATCTGCAGAAGATGCAGCTTTAAATCCTGCAGAACCTGTGTACGTATTACCAGCCAGGGTAAAGCCAGCAGCGGTCATATCGGCTGCAGTTGCAACTGCGTTGGCTACGCCACCTTTACCGTTAACGTTAAAGCCGGACAGTTTCAGAGTATTAGAGTCGATTTGTTTCAGGTCGATGGTGATGGTCTGGCCATCGTTCGCGCCAACCTGAATTTTCATGGAGCCGTCTTTTGCCAGCACGTTCACGCCGTTGAACTGGGTCTGACCGGATACGCGGTCAATTTCATCCAGACGGGATTTGATTTCGTCCTGGATAGAGTCCAGGTCAGACTGGGAGTTAGTACCAGTAGAGGACTGAACGGTCAGCTCACGGATACGCTGTAAGTTGTTGTTAATCTCAGACAGTGCGCCTTCAGTGGTCTGCGCAACGGAGATACCGTCGTTGGCGTTACGTGCAGCCTGGGTCAGACCTTTGATGTTAGAGGTGAAGCGGTTAGCAATCGCCTGGCCAGCAGCGTCATCTTTTGCGTTGTTGATACGCAGACCGGATGACAGACGCTCAATGGCAGTAGACATTGAAGACTGGTTCTTGTTGATGTTGTTCTGAGTGATCAGCGAGAGGCTGTTGGTATTAATGACTTGTGCCATGATTTCGTTTCCTGTTGTTCATCAAATCTGTGGATTAGATTTGGGTTTCCACCCTTCGGCTTCATCGCCGTCAAAGGTGTTATCGTCTGGTCCAAAACAACCTTTAGAATTTTTTTCAGGATCGCATCATTTTTTTTAGCCACAGAAATACTCTTCTCCAATAGCGTTATTCTCGCCATTAAAAATTTGAACCTAACCGTAAACTTTCCTGAGTTGAGGCCGATAACCACACTATTCGTTCTACGTGTCGTTACATTAAGGAATAAATATGGCAAGTATTTCTACGTTGGGAGTCGGCTCAGGTCTACAGTTAGGAGACATTCTGGATAGTCTTACCGCTGCACAGAAGGCTCAGTTAACGCCAATCACCAAACAGCAGTCTTCCTACACAGCAAAACTCAGCGCCTACGGCACGTTGAAAAGTGCACTGGAATCCTTCCAGACGGCAAATACTGCGTTAAGTAAAGCGGACCTCTTTACCGCGACCACCACGATTAGCAGCTCAACGGCGTTTAGCGCAACCACTACCGGCAGCGCAATCGCGGGTAAATACACCATTAGTGTGTCGCAGCTCGCTCAGGCCCAAACGCTGACTACGTCAAAAACTCAAAGCGACAGCAAAACGGCGATCGCAACCGCGGACAGCAAGATCACCATTCAGCAGGGCGGCGATAAAAAACCCGTCACTATTGATATCAGCGCAGCAAACTCGTCTCTGACAGGCATCCGCGACGCAATCAATAAAGCGGATGCAGGCGTTAGCGCCAGTATTATTAACGTTGGTAACGGTGAGTATCGTCTGTCCATTACCTCTAAAGAGACTGGCGAAGACAATGCGATGACCATCAGCGTCAGCGGCGATTCGGCGCTGCAATCTTTTATGGGTTACAACGGCACGAAAGGTGATGCCAGCAACGGCATGCTAGAAAGCGTTAACGCGCAAAACGCTAAACTAAAAGTCAACAACGTCGACATAGAAAACAGCAGTAACACCATCAGCGATGCGCTGGAAGACATCACGCTGAACCTGAATGATATTACGAGCGGCAACCAGACCTTAACCATCACCAACGACACCAGCAAAGCAACCAAAGCGATAAACGACTGGGTTACCGCTTATAACTCACTGCAAGACACCTTTAGCAGCCTGACAAAATATACAGCAGTGGATGCAGGCTCAGACGCTCAGAATACCAGCAACGGCGCGTTATTAGGCGACAGTACGCTACGCACTATTCAGACTCAGTTGAGAAGCGTGCTGAATAACCCTCACACCAGTTCCAATATCAAGACCCTTGCTCAAGCTGGCATCACTACCGACCCAAGCACCGGTAAACTGGAAGTGGATGATGACAAGCTTAGCGCGGCAATGAAAAACAGCGCGGCTGGTATCAAAGACCTGCTGATCGGTGACGGGAAAACATCCGGTATCACCACCACCGTTGGAACAAACCTCACAGGTTGGCTCTCCAGCACCGGCATCATTCAGGCTGCCAAAGATGGCGTCAGTAAAACCCTGAACAATTTAACTAAGCAATATAACGCGGCCAGCGAGCGTATCGACACCATGGTAGCGCGTTATAAAGAACAGTTTACGCAATTAGACGTCATGATGAACTCGCTGAACTCTACCAGCAGTTACCTGACGCAGCAGTTCGAAAATACGTCCAGCAACAAGTAGTAAACGCTAATCAGACCCGAGGGGGATAACATGTACGGCGCAAAAGGCACGCAAGCCTACGCAAAGATAGAAGTTGAAAGCGCGGTGATGAGCGCCAGCCAGCAGCAGCTGGTTATCATGCTATTTGATGGAGCCCTCAGCGCACTGGTACGGGCACGTCTGTTCCTTGCAGACGGTAATATACAGGCAAAAGGGCTGGCGCTCTCCAAAGCGATTAATATCATCGAAAATGGCCTGAAGGTCGGATTGGATGAAGAGAGTAAAGACGAGTTAACACAAAACCTGATCGCTCTCTATGCCTATATGGTTCGTCGCCTGCTTCAGGCCAACCTTCGCAATGATGCCAGTGCCATCGAAGAGGTGGAAAATTTACTGCGCAATATTGCGGATGGCTGGAAGGAGGCAGCAGGTATACCAACTCTTGTCCAGGACGCCGTCTAATGAGTAACGCACCGCAACTTTATGCCCTTTATCAGCAACTCCTTGAGCAGAGCCAGTTGATGTTGCGACTGGCCCGGCAGGGACTATGGGATGATCTGATCATCTGTGAAACCGACTATGTTAATGCGGTGCACTCACTGGCTCGTCTCACTCAGGAAAGTGAACCTTCGATGCAGATTCAGGAGCAGCTTCGCCCGACGCTGCGGGTGATCCTGGACAACGAAGGCCAGGTAAAAACGTTGCTGCAAGCCAGAATGGATGAACTGGCGAAGCTGGTTGGGCAATCCTCCATCCAGAAAACCGTTCTCTCCACCTACGGTAACCAGGGCGGTCATGTCCTGGTTCCACAAAGTAATAGCGATATTAATTAGCCATTTAACTGGCGTTCGAGCGTTAACCGTTTCGTTCGCCAGGCATTTCTGCCAAACCTGCTCCATACTTGAGTTTCGCGACCTCATGGAGATGGTGCATGCGCAACCCAACACTTTTACAATGTTTTCACTGGTACTACCCCACCGGCGGTGAACTGTGGCGAGAAGTCACGGCATTAGCCCCCAACCTGAACGAAATCGGCATCAATATGGTCTGGTTACCGCCGGCATACAAAGGGGCATCCGGCGGCTATTCCGTCGGGTATGACTCTTATGACCTTTTCGACCTCGGTGAGTTTGACCAGAAAGGCAGCGTCGCCACCAAATACGGCGATAAAGCCCAGCTGCTGGAGGCCATCAACGCCTTAAAAAGCAACCAGATTGCGGTGCTTCTGGACGTGGTGGTCAACCATAAAATGGGGGCCGATGAAAAGGAACCCGTCCGCGTGCAGCGTGTGGATGCTCAGGATCGCACCCAAATCAGCGATGAGATCATCGAATGCGAAGCCTGGACGCGTTACACCTTCCCCGTTCGGGCCGGGCAGTATTCGCAGTTCATCTGGGATTACAAATGCTTCAGCGGTATCGACCACATTGAAAACCCCAATGAGGACGGTATCTTCAAAATCGTGAACGACTACACCGGCGAAGGCTGGAACGATCAGGTCGACGACGAGATGGGCAATTTCGATTACCTGATGGGTGAAAATATCGATTTTCGCAACCATGCGGTGACGGAGGAGATCAAATACTGGGCGCGCTGGGTGATGGAGCAAACCCACTGCGACGGCTTCCGCCTGGACGCGGTAAAACACATCCCGGCCTGGTTCTATAAAGAGTGGATTGAGCACGTCCAGGAGGTGGCCCCGCAGCCGCTGTTTATTGTGGCGGAATACTGGTCTCACGAAGTGGATAAATTGCAGCACTACATCAATCAGGTGGACGGTAAAACAATGCTGTTTGATGCGCCACTGCAAATGAAATTTCACGAAGCCTCACGCCAGGGACGCGACTACGATATGAGCCAGATTTTCACCGGTACGCTGGTGGAAGCCGATCCGTTCCATGCCGTGACGCTGGTAGCCAACCACGATACCCAACCCTTGCAGGCGCTGGAAGCCCCGGTTGAAGCCTGGTTCAAACCGCTGGCCTACGCGCTCATCCTGCTGCGTGAAAACGGCGTGCCGAGCGTATTCTACCCGGATCTTTTTGGCGCCAGCTATGACGACACCGGCGGGGATGGCGAGACGTATCACATCGATATGCCGGTGATTGAACAGCTCCACGAGCTGATCCTCGCCCGGCAGCGTTTTGCCCACGGCGTGCAGACGCTGTTTTTCGATCATCCAAACTGCATTGCGTTCAGCCGCAGCGGGACTGAGGAGCACCCGGGCTGTGTGGTGGTGCTGTCGAATGGTGATGACGGCGAGAAGACCATCTGCCTCGGGGAAAATTACGGCAATAAGACCTGGCGTGATTTTTTAGGCAACCGCGAGGAAACCGTGACCACGGCGGCGGATGGCGAAGGGACGTTCTTCTGTAACGGGGGAAGCGTCAGCGTCTGGGTGATTGAGGACGCGCTGTAATGCTGGGAAAGTGCGGCCTGATGCCCTCACCCCGACCCTCTCCCACCGGGAGAGGGAGCAAACCCTAAAAACGGCAATATGATTGCCGTTTTGCTTTTACCGCTACGGAAGCTTACTCTCCAGCGGATTCTTGCTCAGGTAATCTGCGCATTCCACCGTTGGACGGTCAACCTTGTACAGTTCCATACCGTCATACTCCAGCGCCGCCCCATCACGCTCCAGCGGATAGACATCCAGCTTACGCGTCACGTTATAATAATCATCTGAACGCAGCATGATCTTACCCGGCACCGCGATAACGCGCTGCCACTGACGGCAATCCAGCGTATCCCCCTCTGGCGTCACCACCAGCGTGGCGATCGCTTCCGGGCTCACCATCGCGCTCTGCGGCCCTTTCGACTGCCAGTAACCTGCCAGTTGCGAAGGTACCGGGTGCTTAATCACTTCCTGATAGTTATCAACCTGAACACATCCCGCTAACGTCAGCATCGCAGCCACAATTGCTACTTTTTTCATCATCTTTCCTGCATGCGAAGAAAAAAATATTGTGGCATTAAAGCCATCAGGCTGCCAGCGTAAGATAGGTATTGATTAAACCTGCATCCCCATCACATGAGCATACATTTTTCATAATCGACAAAGATCGTCCAAGAGCGCTCCAAATAACAGATGGTTATAGTCGTCGAAAACATCAGTCGTCTAAGTTCACCTTAGATCGAGTGCTGTTTTATGTCCCACCCATGCCCCACTACCAAAACTTTGCGTAGCTCCTTCCAGTTTCGCAACTTGCCGCTTTACGCCTTCCCATACCATCAGCATAATCACCACCGATCCGATTGTAAGATTTATCAGGTGCGCACCTCTTTTATCGGACAACAAGCAAATCTGAAAATCTCGTAGTGTATCGAGGCGACAGCATTTCACGCTTCATCTGCCACTGCTGCTGTATACCCTGCCCGGCAAAATAGAGCGTGCCCTTTCCGTCCTTTGCATTCAGGTGATCCAGCACTTCCATTAACTTCTCGCTACCAGCTCGAGGCGCACTGTCGTCGAACAGGTTGAGTTGTGCCACGCCCTGGCTGAAGAAGTCACCCAGCATCACACCCGCTTTCTGGTACCGGTGGCCGTCCTTCCATATTTTGTCCAGACACTTTATCGCGGCGTTGATGATGTCTCTGCTGTCCTGAGTTGGCGTGAGAAGCCTTACCGATGCGCTGTTTCCGTAATACGGCTCATTAAGGGCAAAAGGTGATGTCTTGACGAAAGCGGAGATAAAACGGCAGTACTGGTGCTCACCACGTAGCTTTTCAGCTCCACGGGCCGCATAACTGCAAATCGCCTGCCGCATGTGTTCATAGTCAGTAATACGTTCGCCAAACGATCGGCTGCATACGATTTCCTGCTTCACCGGCGCGAACTCTTCCAGATCCAGGCACGGCTCGCCGCGCAGTTCCCGGACCGTTCGCTCCAGCACCACATTAAAGTGCTTGCGGATAATCCACGTACTCTGCTCTGAAAGGTCCAGTGCGGTTTTGATGCCCATAGCGTTCAGCTTCTTGCTGATGCGCCGGCCAACGCCCCAGACATCCTCTACCGGCACTAGTGCCATTAACCTGCGCTGCCGGTCGACGTTTGAGAGATCGACCACACCTCCCGTCTGCCGCTGCCATTTTTTAGCAGCATGGTTAGCCAGCTTAGCCAGCGTCTTGGTCTGGGCTATTCCGACGCCGACTGTAAGATGTGTCCGCTGTAAAATCGTCGCGCGGATCTCTTTACCAAATTCAGTCAGGTCACGGCAGTTTCTTACGCCGGTCAGGTCGCAAAAGGCTTCGTCTATGCTGTAAATTTCCACGCGCGGGCTCATTTCTTCCAGCGTGGTCATTACCCGGCTTGACATGTCTGCATAGAGCTCGTAGTTGCTGCTGAAGCAAACAACTCCGGCTCGCCGGAACAACTCCTTCTGCTTGAAGAACGGCTCACCCATCGCTATCCCGGCAGCCTTTGCTTCTGCGCTACGCGCTATTACGCAGCCGTCATTATTCGACAGAACAACCACCGGCCGACCGCGCAGGTCGGGTCTGAATACTGTTTCACAGCTGGCATAAAATGAGTTCACATCGACCAGGGCAAACATCACATCACCGGATTGTCGTCGACCCATACCGGGCTAATGGTATGCGTGACCACGCCAACAAGGCGAACATCATCAAGTGCCTCGCCTTCTATGGCCTCACCATCATCAGTGATCAGTGCATCACCGGCCCAATATGCGTGCTGCTGGCGGCCACAAAACCAAATGAGCAATGTGTCTCCGCGCTTGCAAAGCGATGCGCTTTCAATAACATCAAAGCCTTCCTGCGTTTCAACAATGTTGGAAGATGAAGGAATGAATGGCTCAGGAGCCGCAACAAAGGCGGCGTGTATGTCTACTGTGCGTGGCATGTTCACCTCAAAAAAAACACTGTTTATAAAAACAGTACATGCATTTAATTCGTAGATCAACCTGATACAGAATTATTTAATTGTGCTATGATTTTTCTCTTAAATCTCATGGATTAAAGTCATTAAAGTCAACTTTGTCATATTTGACATGCGCACTATTTAGGGAGTGGTATGGATAAGCAAACTTCATTAACCATTGATTATGCAAAGGCCATTGGAATCTCACTTGTGGTTATTGGTCATACCGCATGGAAACCATTCCAGACGCTAGATCCATATTATTTCCACATGCCCCTTTTCTTTTTCATTGGAGGTTTTTTATGCAGTGGTCGCAAGCCAATTATTAAATGCGTACAAGATACATTCTTTAAATATATAACTTATACATTAGTGACATACGCCATAGTTGCATGCATTGCCATTTCCATTAAGTTGTCATTCAATGCGCCAATTAATGTCGGACAACCATTTGCAAATAATGTCATTGATACAATTAAGTTAGCTCTTGAAAGAAACTTTCATAATAACCTTTATTTTCTAGTTGGTTGGTTCCTGCTTGCTTATGCTATTTCATCATTAATTTTAAATTGCTTTATTAAATTAACATTAAAATCTAATGATGATAATATTAAAACATTCATATCCATTACCACGATTTGGTTTATTTTGATAGCATCATACTTAATAACATCAAACAAGGAGAACTACTGGAATCAATACCTTAATCTAACAATACAGGTCCTTATGGCTTTTTGTTTTATGCTATTTGGTAATATTACCAGAAGACATAAAAGTAAATTCAATAATGTTTATGTTGCTGTTTTATCATTCTTAATAGTTAGCATAATGATTGCGAATAATCTTTATGGCTTGCCTGTAATGGCATGGAGCATGTACAAGCCGAATGTGTTTTTGTTTTTTGCGGGTGCTCTACTTGCTATTTATGTGGTTATGTTTACCGCAAACTGCATTGCAAGGTCCTGTGAAAATAGCAAACTACTCCTGCTATCAGCATATAGTAAAAGCATCATGTCATACCATTTGGTGTTTTTCCTGTTTTTGGATGCGGTAAGCTATAAAATTTTCAACTATAATATTGAACTGGCAACTCCTACTAAGCATTACTACACAGCTAACTCATGGGTGTTTTATATCACCCTACCATTAATGCTAATACCTTTATTAGCATATTACTTTGACAAGGCTAAAGTTTTCATAATGGTGAAGGTTTTACCCTCCACCATAAAAAGATTACAAAACCTTATTTGAGACATCAATCCCTGAAAAAGATGTGGTTCCAGTTAGTGAGACTGTCAGGCTGGAATCACATGCAGGTGCAAGTAAAACCTCAACGTATGCACATCCTGAATTAGCAGGCTTGTATGCATGATCTCTTTTCTTCCATGTTCCTTCTGGATATAACTGCAACGCGGAAGTGTTTACAACTGTACCAGATGAATTTAGTTCTCTATAAAGAACACAAGCCTGAGAAGCCGTCCCGGCAAGCACACGAAGGGACACATACACATAGTCTGCTGTGGTCGCCGCTACTGTGTAGACGGTTAGTGACTGTACAGATGCTGCATTATTGTCATTAAGCATAAATGCATACGGAACATCAATTGGATGGGTCGCCGCGTCTGTTTTCGCTGGTGACGTCGAGGTAACATTTTGCATTAGTCTGTCGTAGTTCATTACCTTAGGGTTGTACACTCTCCACGGTTTCGTGTCCTGATACACAATATTACCTGATCCGAATCGGCAACCATCCGAACCATTTCTGACCGCACCAGTAACATAAACATCATGGCCGTTGTTTATGCTCGCCTCGAAGTTACAACCTCTAGTAACAAGATTTCCTAAAGAATTATTTTTAGGGACTATTGGATTGTTTGTAACCCCATCAATCCTACCAGATATGTATTCAAATGATACGCCAGCTCCGTTACAGTTTTCAGCGGTGGTGTTTTCAACAAAAACATTAGACGCGTTAATTACTCTTATAGCATGGTTGTTAACTCTGTTAATGTAATTATTCTTTATTCTGATTTGCAGACTTTGATGATAGTTAGCCTCAGATGGATATTTATAATCTGTAATAAGAACTCCTGCAACACCTGCTGAGCTGGTTTGTGCTGCATAATATTGCGTGTCGTGGATATCAACATCCTCCCCCTGGCACTCAATTAAATTTTTTGTATTCTGAGACAAACCTGTCTGAACACCAATAACATCGCTGACCATAGCTTTTCTAACGCCGTCAAGACTAATGTGGCAATCATTAATATCATTAGACCTAACCTTATTGATGATTATTTTTTCACATCCTCTTTTAATGTCAGCTATAGTTCTATGCCCCTTACCTGTCGCATTGATACATGCAACATTCCTAATTGAATAAGTACCATAGGAGCCAGGTGAATCTATTGCACCATTCATACACTTAAAGGAGTTAAAACCAACTGAAGTAAGCAACGGGTCAGTGCCTTCGCTCGTACAATCAACGTAGCCAATTCCATCAATTTGACCACCTGCCGTTGTGTATCCCTCCCAACCCTCGTGCGGACAGTTTTTGAAGTGACAGCGCAAGGCGAGTATGTTACGACCAATTGCAGTACCTTTAAAATGCCAGCAAAAAGCCCTGATGACTTTTTGTGGAGCAATTGTCGATATGTCATAGCCATCCTGATATTGCCCATCAAACCCAATATCTTCCAGCATTGCGAAGTCTAAACTTTGGGTTGGGTCCTTCCTGCTGAACCATGCGTACACACCATCTCCGTAGGTGCCAACTTCTGATCGTGTCAATGATAACGGCTTGATTACCGTATTAAACCTCCCGGCGCCTTTCCAGTAAAACCAATCCCCTATCTGAACTCGGCCTGTGAAGCGGATTTCTGCTATACCACTAAAATCAATCGGCAACCGCAGTGACTCCGATAAATCCTGCAATTGCTGAATGATTGGAGCGCAATCAATGCCACTTTTCACGCCATACAGCTTCGCAGAAATAACACCTGCTGATGAGGCGAAGTTTCCTATCAGGAGTGCGCCATCATCTTCAGCGAGCTGCTTGCGCAGAATGTCACTAACATCCACTGCAAGCCACTTACCTTCACCAACCCCACCAGTTGAATCCGGGGTCGATCCAGCTGGAACGGATTTTGGCAGGGTAGAAAGGTCGTCCCATCGATACCATACCCCTGTAGACTCATCCTGGATGATATCACCAGCTGCGCTGATAATAGCCCCATCCTGAAACGTGCCGACAGTATTCCAGCCGAGATTATAAATTTGCTGGAGAACAAGCTGCTTCAGCCCTTCAAGCGTGTAATGAGCATTGCCAAAGCGATCGATGTATTGCAGCGCCAAAGACGTAACGAATTCGTCAATTTTCCCCGCGTTAAACTTCAGGTCGCGCGGTGATTCGCTTGGTACAGACAAATTGGTAGGTTGCGTAGCCATATTGATTCCATAAAAAAACCCGGCGCGGTGGCCGGGTCTGGTTGGTCGGGGACGGTTCTTATTGGTAGATGGCGTCGCTGTATTCCGCGACAGTCAGAGATACCGTGTTATCTGTGTTCGGTTTGATGCTGTTGACCGTCCATAGTTGACTGTCCAGCTCCTCCACTGTCGCAATGAGATAGCGCGACGGGAGCTGAACAGTGTCTCCGTTCCATATATTGAGCTGAATGTCGGGTATTGCCGCGGTGAAACCGTACTTCGTGTCACCGCGGGCGGTGGCCGGATAACGCAGTGTCGGGTTACCCAGACTGTCGGTCACCAGCACGTACATAGAACCGGTATCCTCAATGAGAAAACTGCGAATAAATATACATCAAGCAGCCTCCTTGGTGGTCCACTGCTGACGCTCTTTCTTCAGCTTATCCGCCAGCCCCTCGTTGAAGATGCTGCCGTCGTCGTTGAGCAACACAGGAATCTGGCCGCAGTAGCAGTGATATTTGTTACCATCCCGCGAGTAAAATTCCCTGACCCAATCTGTCGTTTTTACCTTTCCGTGTTCAGCGGCGTGCCACCACCTGGTGGTCGGCTTAAGCGCTGACAGCCACAGCAGGCCGGTGCTCAGCCCAAGCCGGTCAGCGGCCCAGTCCGTTTCGTTCCACTGCGCCTGCCTCAGCGCGCCGACCTGCTCGGTCTGAGCGATGTTTTTCGCTTTCGACATGGACACATCGAGGCGCTTACTGATTACGCTGGCTGTCTCGCGGGGATTCACGCCGCGCGCTACCGCATCGGTGATGATGTTTGTCAGGTCGCCGCGGGCGGTGTCGCTGATGACCTTCCAGTCACTGAACGTTGTCAGCCTGGCCGCCGCAATCTGGTTCAGGTAGCCCGGGCTGCTTAAAAGCTGCTGTAGCGTCGTCTGGCTGGCGTACACCTGCGACTGAACCGACAGGTTGGTGAAGGCGTTTAGCGTGCCGCGGTCATATTCCGCAATGACGTAGTCCATCGCCCACAGGTTCTGACTGCCGCCTTCAAGAAGCTCATCATCCAGAATCGACTGCACCACCTGGAGCAGATCGGCCAATTCAGCAGCGGTCATGTCATAGACGAACTTACCGGCATTGACTTGATACAGCGAAGGTTCTGCGCCCTCGTTGTTGCACATCATCCAGGACTGCTGTGCGTTCGCCTCACGCTGCTGCCCAGTCAGCCGCAGATCAAACAGAGCCTTAAGCCTGCGCTTGATGTTCAGATACCGGTCTTCGATATCATTGAACATCCTGCTGACCTGCCGCGAGGACTGCGTAGGGTCAGCTTTATTGCGCGGTACGATCGGCGTCCCGATTCTGGTTTGCGCTGTCATCATCATCTGTCAGCGGATCCTTATCGGTTTGCTTTACATCAGGGTTAGGTGGCGACATGACCTTGCGAGGTTCCAACTCACCGACTGCGCGGATTTCGTTTTCATCCACTGCCGGAGTGCCGTATGCCTGCTGAGTATCTTTCGCCACGACAGCCATTGCCTGCATGTTGGCAATCTTCTCTTTCTCACTCGGAGCGAGCAGATCAGACCATGCCAGCGTAACCTCTCCGGATGAAGGCGGGTCAATGACACCTACTGTCCAGAAGCGCTCAAGCACGGTCTCTACAATCGTTGACTGGAATCCCCATCGGCGGCCGTTACAACGCTTCGCCCAGTCTGTTTTGTCCTCATCGGAGGCAAGGCGTCCCGTCTGTTGACCAAACAGTATGGTGAACGGGCACTGAATCGAGGATGCAAACTCGTTGGCGGCCACCGTCCATGTAGGGGATGGATCGGCGGCTGCTACGGAAAGCACCGACGGCGTGCCGGCCTGCATAACCAGGGCCGCATCCGTGCCACGGTTCATCTTGGCGACTTTGTCGTTAAGCGCCTCGCCCAGGTCTTTGTAGCCAGATTCTATGGCTTGCTTTGACAGGTTCGCAATGTTGGTTTCTTTGTCGAACGCAATCCCGAGCTGGCGACTTGCATTCTTCAGGAAACCTTCGGCACTACCACCAGATACCTTTTCGAGGTCGAGAAGTTTGTTGTAACCAGCGCGCAGGAAAGGCACGCCAGAGAGCATGTTCTCGTCTTCTGAGCCTTCGCAGAGAATGATGATTCTCTCTGGGTGCACGGTAACGCCGCGCACCGGGCCATACGTGCCATCATCACCAACTGGCTGCTCGTTGAAGTTGTACGAGATTGGCTGGCCGTACGTTTCTGAAAGCGTGTCTGTATCGAAGTTGCCTGGCTTGATCTGCGATTCCCACGCGGGGATTAGCTTAACGATAGGTCCGCTACCGATATTTCGCAGGGATTTAACCTTCGCCCGATCTACCGGCTCATGCCATTCCCTGCCGTCGCGGAACTGAATGAGCAATGCCGAGTACCGGCCAACAAGATTGCGGCGATCCGCATCCTTAATTTTCGGCCAGTGCTTCTTCAGCAGCTTAGTGGCTGACTTTTCCCAGTCCGTTGTCTCGGTTGACTCCTTACCGTCGTCGCCGTCGATGATCGTCGGGTTATCAACCCAGCACGAATCAAGAAGCTTATGGACTGCGGCAAACGCCACCGCGTTGCGCTCGTATGCCCGGTAGTAGCGGTCGAACTCGAGACTGTTTGGATAGCCAAACTCATCCCACAACTTCGTGCGTTTGGTATTTCCCGGCTGGCCTGCGTACAGCATGCGCTGCCGCCCGATAGCATCAGCAAGGGCATTAACGAGGAATGAAACCTCGCTTTGTTGTTCACTCACTGATGAGCTCCTTAGAAGAATACTGCGCCGACCTGCTTGTGATTGTTCTTCGCTACTGCAAAGTAACGGAAGCCGTCAGCACCGTGTGATGTGAAGTCATGAAGCGGTTTATCTTTCCAGCATCCGCGCTTGTCGTCCCACTCCTTGCGGTAGCCCTCGAGGTGAGATATGCCCTCGGCACACTTCTCCTCATCGAATACACAGGACGGAAGGATTTCGCGCACCGACTCAATGCCAGTGTCTATTCCCACTTTCGGAACCACCTGAAACGTCATGCTGTAAACCTGCCCGTCGATTTCATACCCTTCACGGGCAAGTTCTCTGCGGGATTTGGCGTCAGCACCGAATTCACGGTTATCGATGTCGTGCGGACCCCAGTGCTCACCGTACTCATAACCCCTATCCTTCAGCACCTTCATGTAGTGCCTCAGCCCCTCTCCGGAGTTTTCGTAGTAGTCGATGATGTGGAATTCTTCGCCGACCTCGCGAACGAACCAGATCGCCGTGGAGTCCCCCACGCCGATATCCCAGAACGTGTGCACCGGGAGGTGTGAGTTATCCGGGATTTGGCCGATCCGCTTATTGGTGTAGAGCCAGCGGAATTGCTTGGCGTAGTACGCGCCCTCGACCGACTGCTGGAACGCCTCAGCCGGAATGGTCGGGTATCACCGTCGGTGCGATCCGCATTCAGCCGTATCATGAGTTTGCCCGCAACCTGCCGGTGCCAACCAACCTTAACCTGATCCATCTGAAACCGCTGCGCGGTACCGGCCTGGTTGTGTTCTCGCCAAGCCTGGTATTCATCGCGGTGGATAACCTGTTCGGTGGCGATGGCCGTTTCCCGACCAAAGTGGAAGGCCGCGAGTTTACCCATACCGAACAGCGCGTGATTAACCGCATGCTGAAGCTGGCGCTGGAATCCTACAGTGACGCGTGGAAAGCGATTAACCCGCTGGAAGTCGAGTACGTGCGTTCCGAGATGCAGGTGAAGTTTACCAACATCACCACCTCCCCGAATGACATCGTCGTGAACACCCCGTTCCACGTCGAGATCGGCAACCTGACGGGCGAGTTCAACATCTGCCTGCCGTTCAGCATGATTGAACCGCTGCGCGAACTGCTGGTGAACCCGCCGCTGGAGAACTCACGTCACGAAGATCAGAACTGGCGTGAAAACCTGGTGCGTCAGGTGCAGCATTCGCAGCTGGAGCTGGTAGCCAACTTCGCCGACATCTCCATGCGCTTATCGCAGATCCTGAAATTACAACCCGGCGACGTTTTGCCGATAGATAAACCCGACCGCATTATTGCCCATGTGGATGGCGTACCCGTGCTGACAAGCCAGTACGGCACGATTAACGGCCAGTATGCGTTACGCGTTGAGCACTTGATCAACCCGATTTTGAATTCGCTGAATGAGGAACAGCCCAAATGAGTGACATGAACAATCCGTCCGATGAAAACAGCGGAGCACTGGACGATCTGTGGGCTGACGCGTTAAACGAGCAGAAAACGACGCCGACGAAAAGCGCGGCAGACGCGGTCTTTCAGCAGTTAGGCGGCGGCGACGTCAGCGGCACGTTGCAGGACATCGACCTGATTATGGACATTCCGGTCAAGCTGACCGTTGAGCTGGGTCGCACCCGCATGACCATTAAAGAGCTGCTGCGCCTGACGCAGGGTTCCGTGGTGGCGCTTGACGGTTTAGCGGGTGAGCCGCTGGATATTCTGATCAACGGCTACCTGATTGCACAGGGCGAAGTAGTGGTGGTGGCCGATAAATACGGCGTACGTATCACCGACATCATTACCCCTTCCGAACGCATGCGTCGTCTGAGTCGTTAAGTATGAAAACCCAGGCAACACTGTCCGCGCCCTCCGCCGTACCCGGCTCACCGCTGCTCCAGGTGAGCGGCGCGCTGTTCGGTATTATTGCCTTTATCCTTATCGCCGCCTGGCTGGCAAAGCGTTTCGGTCTGGCGGGGAAAACGGCCGGTACCCGCGGGTTGAAGGTCAGCGCCAGCACCCCGCTAGGACCGCGCGAGCGCGTGGTCATTGTGGAGGTGGAAGATGCACGACTGGTGCTGGGCGTGACCGCCTCCAGCATTAACGTCCTCCACACGCTCCCCCCTGCGCCTGTCACGGTGGAGGCTAACGCCCAGGCCCCTGCGGATTTCCAGTCCGTAATGAAGAGTTTGCTCAAGCGTCCCGGGAGATCCTGATGCGCCGTTTGTTATTCCTTACGCTGACAGGCCTGGGCCTGTTCGCGCCCTCTGTGTATGCGCAACTGCCGGGGCTGGTTTCCACGCCGCTGGCGAACGGGGGGCAAAGCTGGTCCCTGTCCGTGCAGACGCTGGTATTCATCACCTCGCTGACCTTTATCCCGGCGATCCTGCTAATGATGACCAGCTTCACCCGCATCATCATTGTGTTTGGCCTGCTGCGCAACGCGCTCGGCACGCCGTCCGCGCCGCCCAATCAGGTGCTGCTGGGTTTAGCCCTGTTCCTGACCTTTTTCATTATGTCGCCGGTTATCGACAAGATTTACACCGAGGCCTACCAGCCGTTCAGCGAAGATAAAATTTCCATGCAGGTTGCCCTGGAAAAGGGCGCGCAGCCATTACGTGAATTTATGCTTCGCCAGACGCGCGAAGCGGATCTGGCCCTGTTTGCCCGTCTCGCTAACACCGGTGAGTTACAGGGGCCGGAAGCGGTGCCGATGCGTATTCTGCTCCCGGCGTATGTGACCAGTGAGCTGAAAACGGCGTTCCAGATTGGCTTCACCATTTTCATTCCGTTCCTGATTATTGACCTGGTGATCGCCAGCGTCCTGATGGCGCTCGGGATGATGATGGTCCCGCCCGCAACCATTGCCTTGCCCTTTAAGATCATGCTGTTCGTGCTGGTCGACGGCTGGCAGCTGCTGGTCAGCTCGCTGGCGCAGAGTTTCTACAGTTGAGGAGCGCGCAATGACGCCTGAGTCGGTCATGATGATGGGCACGGAGGCGATGAAAGTCGCGATTGCCGTCGCCGCGCCCCTGCTGCTGGTTGCGCTGGTCACCGGTCTGATTATCAGTATTCTCCAGGCCGCCACGCAGATTAACGAAATGACCCTGTCGTTCATCCCGAAGATCATTGCCGTCTTCGTGGCGATTATCGTTGCCGGGCCATGGATGCTCAATTTGCTGCTGGACTATATGCGCAACCTGTTCACCAATCTGCCTTACATCATCGGCTGACGGACGATGCTGCATTTCACCAGCGATCAGTTTGTTCAGTGGCTCGGGATCTATTTCTGGCCGATGCTGCGCATCATGGCGCTGATCTCCACCGCCCCCATACTCAGTGAAAAGTCGGTGCCTAAACGCGTCAAAATTGGGCTGGGCATCGTTATCACGATTATCGTTGCCCCTACCCTGCCGGCGGTGGATATCCCGATCTTTTCCCCGAATGCGATCTGGATTGCCCTGCAACAGGTGATGATTGGCGTGGCGGTCGGGTTTACGATGCAGCTCGCCTTCGCCGCGGTACGAACGGCGGGTGAACTTATCGGTTTGCAGATGGGCCTGTCTTTCGCGACGTTCGTTGACCCGGGCAGCCATCTGAATATGCCCGTGCTGGCGCGTATTATCGACCTGCTGGCGATGCTGTTGTTTCTCTCGTTCAACGGCCACCTGTGGCTCATCTCGATGCTGGTGGACACCTTCCACACGCTGCCGATTGGCGACAACCCGGTAAACAGCAACGCGTTTCTGGCGCTGGTGCGGGCTGCCGGGCTGATCTTCCTCAACGGGCTGATGCTGGCGCTGCCGATCATTACCCTGCTGCTCACCGTTAACCTCGCATTAGGTTTACTCAACCGAATGGCTCCGCAGTTGTCGGTATTCGTCATCGGCTTTCCGGTGACTTTGACGGTTGGCCTTTTATTAATGTCATTATTGATGCCACTTATAGCCCCCTTCTGCGAGCATTTATTCAGCGAGATATTCAATCTGTTAGCGGATATTGTCAGCGAACTTCCACGCAAATAATAACCCGTAGTGTTTGCAATGTCTTTCTGAGGATATTCCTAAAAATAATCTCGAAAAACATCTACCAGGATATATCTGACGCGGTTTAAATGTTTCTAACCACCTCACAATACTTAATATTTACTTTACTTTAAGATGATTCCTGGCAAATTATACGTAACTTTACGGGATAGTGAGTTCGCCTGAAAGTCTTTGTCATGCTCACAGGTTTTATTAGATTTTTTCCATCCCGTATGGCTGTTTATGAGCTCTCAGGCAGGTGGTGAATTATCGTTACGCATTGAGTGAGGGTATGCCATGTCAACGATCATTATGGATTTATGCAGCTACACCCGGCTAGGGTTAACCGGGTACTTAGCAAGCAGAGGGGTAAGAAAGAGAGACATCAACGATGCACACACCGTTGAAGAACTCGCAGCCGCTTGTGACGCCCACAAGCCCGGCGTGGTGTTTATTAATGAGGACTGTTTCATTCACGACCCCGCTAACAGTCAGCACATTAAGCAGATCATTAATCAGCATCCTAAGACCCTGTTTATTGTTTTTATGGCGATCGCCAATATTCATTTCGATGAGTATTTGTTGGTGCGTAAAAACTTATTAATCAGTTCGAAATCGATTAAACCAGAGTCGCTTGATGATATCCTGGGCGATTATTTGAATAAAGAAGTTAAGAATGTAGGGGCGGTTAACTTACCCACCCTATCATTAAGCAGAACTGAATCAAGTATGCTAAGAATGTGGATGGCTGGACAAGGGACAATTCAGATCTCAGACCAGATGAATATCAAGGCAAAAACAGTATCGTCACACAAAGGAAATATTAAAAGGAAAATTAAAACGCATAATAAGCAAGTCATATACCATGTCGTACGCCTGACAGATAATGTGACGAATGGGATTTTCGTTAATATGCGCTAATTTGCACGGCCATGTTGTACCCTACCTTGATCTCTGGCCTGGCCAGAGATTTTGCTTTTCAGTAGCCGGAGCCGGGGAGAAGATGCCCCCGACGCCGCCCTATTCCGCCGTTTCCACAAAGATCCCATCCGGGTGCCCCAGTTCGTTGAAGAACCAGATGCCGAGCGGGTAATCTTCCAGCGACACCAGATACATTGTGCCTTCATTAAACTCTTCTATAGCCAGCACCACGCCCGGGCGGCGCGGCCCACCGTCCGTTTTGACGGTTACCCGATCGTTGACCTTCATACATTCCTCCTGTGGTTTTGAGCCAGTGTAGAACAAATTGCATTGCCTGGCATCGCCACCTGGCGCGAATGGCGTTTTTGTGTGCGGTCTATACTTAACTGTTGAGACGATTAAATGAGGAACCCGCCATGAAGACCGACAAAGAGTACAGCGACACCATTAAGCGTGAGGTTGAAGTGGATGTCGATGCCCTGCTTGCCGCCATCAATGAAATCAGTGAGTCCGAAGTTCATCGCGCGGAGGATAATTCCGACCGTGTCGTGGTCAATGGTAGGGATTACCATACCTACCGTGAACTGGCTGAAGCATTCGAGCTGGATATCCATGACTTTAGCGTCTCGGAGACGAACCGCTAAGGCGAAAAAAATCCCGGTCATGGGGATGACCGGGATCAAACTTGCTTATGCAAGAAGCACTTGTAAATTCGTTACACCAGGAAATCTGATGCAGGTAAGACATTATCCCCAACGGAATAGTCTTACAAGCATATATTCTCTTAGCGAATATTATATTTTATACATGTGAATTTTGGTTATGAGTATAAACATGCGCCGCGTGTGGGTTTGTCGGGATCGTTTCCACTTCAACGGCGCGTCAATGCCTGTTTTTTTAAGATTTATCTTAGGTGAAATCATCACCCGGGAGACGTTATGCCTTCGTTTGAGGAGACTCTGCTTGTTTTTACCGACCTCGACGGCACGCTGTTGGATTTTCACACACTCGACTGGCAGCCTGCGGCCCCCTGGCTGGAAAAGTTAATGGATGAACAGGTACCGGTCATTCTGTGCAGCAGCAAAACCGCGTCCGAGATGGATGACATCCAGCAGGAGCTGGGGCTTGGCGGGTTGCCCTATATTGCGGAAAACGGCGCGGTGATCCAGCCTGACGTACGGTGGGAAAACGCCGCACGGTTCATCTCAGAAAAGAAGCATGACGATATCCGGCAGTGTATTGCCCGGGTACGTCAGGAAATGCATCTTAAATTCACCACCTTCGATGACGTGGATGAGCGCGTGGTCGCCGGATGGACTGGGCTGAGTCGTCCCCGCTCAGTGCTAGCGCGTAAACACGAGGCTTCCGTGACGCTGATCTGGCGTGACAGTGATGAACAAATGGAACGCTTTGCCGCCGAACTCGCCCGGCAGGGGCTGAAGATCGTCCAGGGAGCACGCTTCTGGCATATCCTGAACACCTGCTGCGGCAAAGACGCGGCGGTTCACTGGCTTGTGGACCAGTATCGCCTGCACGAGGGTTCCGAACCGACGACGCTGGGCCTGGGCGACGGCCCGAATGATGCCCCGCTGCTGGACAGCGTAGGCTTTGCCGTCGTGGTGAAAGGCTTCAACCGGGAGGGCGTCAGCCTTAAGAACAACGATCCCGCCCGGGTTTATCACACTCAGCACACCGGGCCGACCGGCTGGTGCGAGGGGCTTGATTACTTTTTGACGTGATCCTGCCAGATGACCCGGTTACGCCCGCGCTGTTTCGCCTCATACAGACGCGCATCGGCGGTGGATTGCAGATTTTCGAAGTGATAATTGCCCTTCTCCTGCGCGCCAGAGACGCCAAACGACGCACTTACGCGCAGGGTGGTACTTTTCTTAATCAGGATCTCTTTGCTGTCGATACGCTCGCGGATCTGCTCTGCGACTTCCGCCGCCTCTTCAAGCGTCATGCCCGGCAGCACCACACAGAACTCTTCGCCCCCGACGCGTCCGGCAATATCTTTAGTCCGGAGGGTGCTGGCAATCAGACCCGCGGCATGGGACAACACCTTATCACCCGCCTGATGCCCGAACCGATCATTGATGCTCTTGAAGCAATCAAGATCGATCTGAATGACCGAGAAAGGCAGCGACTGCTGTTCACACTGCTTCGCCAGCATTTTCGCCTGCTCGAACAGCGACCCACGATTATTCAGCCGGGTCAGAGGGTCGTGCCAGGCCTGCCATTGCAGCGAGTTCTGCATCGAATACATATTACTGACCATGCGCCGGATCACCAGCCATGAGATGAGCAGCATCGCGGTGAACAGCGCCCAAAGCAATGCCAGCACAATGCTGATGCTGCCGAAATCACCGCGCACCCCTTCATCCAGGGTGTGCACGCGCAGGACGATGCCATCAAAATGGTCGAGACGCTCCCAGCTCACAAAACGACTCCCCAGGCGAATGCCACCTTCGGAATCCGATTCTATCGCGTGCGCTATCTGCGCTAATTCGCGCGCGTCAAAATGATTAACGTCCGCAGCCGGTGATTCAGACGTTGCAAGCTGAGTAAGCCGACTGTCATACAGTTGGTCTTCCCCTTCCGGGTTATCGCCCACGGCTTCCACCAGCAGGCGACGCAGGGTGGCAAAGGTGAAATCCATCGCCACCACGCCATACCAGACGTGATTGTAATAAACCGGCACGCTGGCGGTGATCAGCGGCTTTTTGCCGACAAAGGTGGAAGGCGGCGAGATAAACCAGCGCACGGCACGCGCACGGTTTTCACGCTCGGACTGTTGGGTAAACCAGGGCTGAGTGACCAGATGGTAATAGCGCTGCACGATATCGCTGGAATTTCCCGGCGTATCCGTTTCCAGAAAGAATCCGGCGCGAGAGACATAAATCACGCGCTCTTCGTTGCGGGAAGGGCTGGATGCCAGACGCAGCAAATACCCCACTTCAAGCGCGGCGGACAGTTCATTATCAAGGTACTCATCATCACGGTTCAGAAGGGTCGTCTTTTCAACGAAGGCATCCGAAACACCGTTGATCGGTAACGTGCGCTGTTTATCAACCGCAATTTGCCAGCTGGGGGACGTGCGCAAATGCGCAAAACGCTTTACCGCATCATGCAGCACGCCAAACGCCAGCGGCGTTTCCAGCGCATCACGCATGCTGTGGCGAAAAAACAATATCTTATCGACGCTGAACTGAAGCTGTCTGTCCAGCGCACTGGCAACCGTTTCCAGATGGTTACGCTGGCTGGAGATATAAGCATCTTCCAGTACCACAACCTCGCGCCAGGTCAGGAGGGTGGAAAAGATCAGGACAACGATAAAACAGAAGTTAACAATCAAACGGGGATTGCTACGCTTATGCAGCCACTGCAAAAAAGATTGTTTTACAACAAAGGTATCGTGCTGCACACACACTCCCTGATTGTCGCTCACCATCCGATATGATAAGTCTTCTGCCAGTAAAAACGCCCGGCAAGGCCGGGCGTTGTGTGATTAAGCCTTGTCGCGTTTTTGCCTTTTATTAGCAGGCTGAAGCTCGTCTTCGCGAAAAGCCTCCCGCTTAATGCCGTATCCATCATGCCACCGACACTCCACCATTCCGCTGGAATACCCGGTGACGATCATACCTGGACCACCATTTTTGGGCTTAACTTCATCACTGATCAAAAAGACCATACCTGCCTCCTGTATCAGGGTGAAACGTTTTCAATTTAGACGAGGAATGGTCTTTTTGCATCCGGGGTCAGCAATAATTAATGCGATTTCCCGCGTACTTTTTCAACCAGCTTAACAACGGCTACCACAATCAGACCGACGATAAAGCCCAGTACGAGGTTAAGCAGTGTGGGCAGAATTGCAGCAACTACCGCTCCCTGGCCTGACGCAAAATGTTCAATCATGTGATGCAGCGAAGCAACACCGTGCACGATAATTCCGCCGCCGACCAGGAACATCGCCAGGGTTCCCACCACCGACAAGGTTTTCATCAGCCACGGCGCCAGCACCAGCAGGCTTTTCCCAATGCCGCGCGCGATTGCGCTGGATTTTTTTTCCAGCCAGAAGCCGATATCGTCCAGCTTGACGATCAGCCCGACCAGGCCATAAACCCCTATCGTCACGAGGATCGCAATGCCGGACAGGATCAGCACCTGGTTCATCAGAGGGGCATCTGAGACGATCCCCAGCGTAATCGCCACAATCTCGGCTGAGAGGATGAAGTCCGTGCGGATCGCGCCTTTGACCTTATCGCGTTCAAACGTTTTTGGATCCTGTGCGGCCAGCGCTTCCAGACGCTGCTGGCGCATTTCCGGGGTGTCTTTCTCTTTGCGTGCAGCGAACATATGCAACACTTTTTCGGCACCCTCGAAGCACAGGAACGCCCCGCCAATCATCAGCAGGGGCGTAATGGCCCAGGGTATAAAGGCGCTAATCAGCAGCGCCAGCGGAACGAGGATCACCTTGTTAATAAAGGACCCTTTCGCAACGCCCCACACCACCGGCAACTCACGGTTCGCCCGCACGCCGCTGACCTGCTGCGCGTTAAGCGACAAATCATCTCCCAGTACCCCGGCGGTCTTTTTCGCCGCCAGTTTTCCCATAACCGAAATGTCATCCAGCAAGGTGGCGATGTCGTCCAGTAATGTTAATAAGCTACTTCCTGCCAAAATCTCTTTCCTTCTTTTTTTGCTAATTAAGTGAATAGTATGGAACAAAACTCACCGCCCGGAAACTGGCACCTCGCGTCAACAAAAATTTCACATCAACAACACAATTAAAGCACTCGCCAGGCTGATAGTTTTGGCGTTAACTATGAGCGAACTTTTTATTTCGTCGTGAGGGACTATGCGTTTCCGGCATTTATTACCGCTCATTGGAGCACTCTTTTCCCTGTATATCATCTGGGGGTCCACCTATTTTGTCATTCGTATAGGCGTGGAAAGCTGGCCCCCGCTGATGATGGCCGGTATTCGTTTCCTTACGGCCAGCGTGCTGCTGATGGCGTTTTTATTGCTGCGCGGCCACAGACTACCGCCGCGGCGTCCCCTGCTTAACGCCGCCCTGATTGGCCTGCTGCTGCTGGCGGTGGGCAATGGCGCGGTAACCGTCGCCGAACACCAGAACGTGCCGTCGGGCATCGCCGCAGTGGTCGTCGCAACCGTGCCGCTGTTTACGCTCTGCTTTAGTCGCCTCTTCGGGATCCGCACCCGTAAGCTCGAATGGCTGGGCATCGCGATTGGGCTTGTGGGTATCATCCTGCTGAACAGCGGCGGTAACCTGAGCGGGAACCCCTGGGCTGCCGTTCTGATCATGATCGGCTCCATGAGCTGGGCCTTCGGCTCGGTCTACGGTTCACGCATCGAGCTGCCCTCCGGGATGATGGCAGGTGCGATTGAGATGCTCGCGGCGGGCATTGTGCTGCTGATGGCCTCCGCGTTGACGGGTGAAAAACTGACGGCGATGCCAGACCTTTCAGGTTTCCTGGCCGTCGGGTATCTGGCGCTGTTTGGCTCGATTATCGCCATCAACGCCTATATGTACCTGATCCGCAACGTCTCACCGGCGGTTGCCACCAGCTACGCCTACGTTAACCCGGTGGTTGCCGTGCTGCTGGGTACCGGTTTTGCGGGCGAAGTGCTGTCGACGATTGAATGGCTGGCGCTGGGTGTGATTGTCTTTGCCGTGGTACTGGTCACGCTGGGTAAATATTTGCTGCCCGCGAAACCGATTGTCACGAGGTGTGAGGTGGAGAAACCGTGATCGGGTGAATGCCCTGGGTATCGATCTGCGCGGCCTGACCGCCGCCGCAGATCCACTCTTCCAGCCGCTCCGTCAGTTCCACGTCATTCAGCTTCATTCTTCCACGCAGCGCGCACTCCCAGACAATCAGCACCCGCCAGCCCTGAGCGTAAAGCTGAGAAACATCGCGTTTATCACGCTCGACGTTTCTGCCAATCTTCTCCAGCCAGAAGTCGGTGCGTGTCGCCGGGACTTTAAACAGATAGCAGTCGTGATGATGCCAGAAACAGCCGTGGGTAAAGATGATGCACTGGTACGCGTCGATGACGAAATCAGGACGCCCGGCAAGCGTGGCATCCTGAACCCTGAATTCAAACCCGACGGCGGTCAGGAGGCCCGCGATCCGTTTTTCAATCGCGGTATCACGCGTGCCGATGGCACGCATGTTTTTACTGCGCGTGGCCTTATTGTGAACGTCCGCCATTGACGGCCTCACTCTGACGAAGCTGAACGGCCTTGCTGATGCGTGAGGCCAGCAATTTAGCTACCGCGGCAAAGGCGGGTACCACCACCGAGTTGCCAAACTGACGATAGGCCTGGGTATCCGATACCGGGATGCGAAAACTGTAGCCCTGCGGCGTCTCAAAGCCCATTAAGCGGGCGCACTCGCGCGGCGTTAAGCGCCGCGGCCGGTGCTGTTGGTTCTGGGGATCGTCAAAATCTTTTTCGCCCAGCGCCTTATCCCAGCCGCGATCGATAAGAATTTCCGCGCCATCTTTGTAATAGCGCGCCGACAGCGTACGCGTCACGCTGTCAGGATTAAGCGGATTGACCATGCCAAACCCAAAGCCATTGCCTTTGGCCTGATGCTTTTTGGCATAGCGATAGAGGTATTTCCACAGCACCGGGGTCAGAATGAATTTCGCATCGACGGCGGGCTCCAGCAGATCGGCCACCGTCGGTCGGCGCACCGGATACAGCGAGGGCAAATCACGCAGCGTAAAATCGCCTTTCAGATTGAGATCGCGGCGAAAGCCCACCAGCACGATGCGTTCCCGGTGCTGTGGCAGGAAGTGTTTGCCGTCGATAATTTTCGGATCGTCCGGCCCCATGTCCTCTGCATCCGCCACGTCATAACCCAGTTCATCCAGCGTTTGCATGATAATGCGGAAGGTTTTGCCGCCGTCATGACTCTTTAAATTCTTGACGTTCTCCAGGACAAAAATTGCCGGGCGGCGGGCATCAATGATCCGGGCAACATCAAAGAACAGTGTGCCCTGCGTATCGCAGGCAAAGCCGTGTGCGCGTCCCAGCGCGTTCTTCTTCGACACGCCAGCCAGCGAGAACGGCTGACACGGAAAGCCCGCCAGCAGCACATCGTGCGCCGGAATGGTATTGCGAATGTGTTCGGCGGCCTCTTCATCGCTGACGCCGGTTTTGTGGCTCAGCGTGACATCCCGAATATCCGCGTTGAACTGGTGCGCGTCGGGATCGCAATACCAGTTGGCTTTATAGGTACGGACGGCATGTTTGTTCCATTCACTGGTGAATACACACTGCCCGCCAATAGCTTCAAAGCCATGGCGAATGCCGCCGATACCGGCAAAGAGATCGATAAAGCGAAAGGCATAATTTGGATGCGCAGCAGGCGGACGCGGCAGCAAATTTTGCAGATAGCGGAACTCACCGTCGCTCAGGCGGTGCCCTGCCCTGTCGCTTATCAGCAGCCGCTTGAGTATCGCCGGGCTCCAGTGGCTCTCGCCATGGGCCACCAGCTGGTTTGCCAGCGTTTTAGCATCATACATTTCCAGCAGCTGACGCAGGAGTGCCTGCACGGCTGCCGTTGATTTCTCAACCCGCTCAGGCGCGGGCACAGTCACTGATCGATTTTCCTGCATTCTCTTAACCGGACAATAAAGACAGAAAACAGAGTACCACAGTTCAGGATCGCACACTGCGACGGAAATGGGTCAATATCTGGCTGTCGGTTCCGAGGTAATCGCCCTGTAATTCGGCACTCAGCTTCGCCATAAACTGGATCAGGAAATCGGCATTGTGACGCGCAAGTTCGCGCCCCCGCGCGGTTTGCATGGTGTCCGGCAGGCGCAGGAGTTTGGTCTGAAAGTGGTCGAGCGCGAAGGCTTTATCATCCAGCTCTCGTGTTCCGGCGAACGGGTCGTCGGCATCAAACAGCGCGGCGCCCAGCGCACCGGCGACGGCAAAGACGCGCGCCAGGCCGATAGCGCCTAACGCCTCCAGCCGGTCGGCATCCTGCACAATTTTGGCCTCCAGGCTTTGCGGCGCGATACCGGCACTGAAGCTGTGCGCTTCAATGGCATGTTCAACGGCTGCATCACGATCGGGCGGAAAATCAGGAAAATCGCGACTGAGGATCTCGCGCGTTTTTCGCGCTGCCAGCCGCGAGGAGTGGCTACGTTGCGGGTGATTTTTCGGCAGGCTGACAATGTCATGGAAGTAGCATGCGGTCAGCACAACCAGCGGATCGCTATCCTCGTCAGCCATTATGGCCTGCGCGGTCATCCAGACGCGGCGAAAATGGGCGATATCGTGCGCCGCATCATCAGTAAAATGATTTTCGTCGAGCCAGCGCTCATAACGGTGCTGCCACTGCGCAAGTTCCATCATCCCATCCTGTTGCTCAAAAGTGAGTGAATTATAATACACCCGAATTAAAATCTTTTATAAATAGAATTACGAAATACTTAATAATAATTACCCGCTATATTTTCAATGAATTAATTCACATGAAAAATAAAGAGATAAAAAGAAATATTTTGTAATATTTTTACCACTTTAATTACATTTATTTTTGAACCTAAATAATAATCCATAGAATAGTATCAGCCATGTAGTTACGGAGGGTAATTACATATATTCAGACAATTTATATTTAAAGGGAATATATAATGAAAAGAAAAGTTCTGGCAATTCTCGTACCCGCGTTATTAATGGCTGGCGCAGCAAATGCGGCGGAAATGTATAACAAGAATGGCAACAAAGTTGACCTGTACGGTAAGGTTGATGCGCGTCATACCTTCTCCGACAACCCAGGCGACGACGGCGATGAAACCTACGTACAGGTGGGTTTCAAAGGCGAAACGCAGATCACGAACGACCTGACAGGCTATGGCCAGTGGGAATATAAAACCTACGCTAACGACACCGAAGGCGCAGGGGATAAATCTTTCAACCGTCTGGCATTCGCTGGTCTGAAATATGGCGACTACGGCTCATTTGATTACGGCCGTAATTACGGCGTCGTGTATGACGTTGAAGCCTGGACCGATATGCTGCCGGTATTTGGTGGAGATTCTTACACCTGGACGGATAACTATATGGTTGGCCGTACTAACGGTGTGGCGACCTACCGTAACAATGATTTCTTTGGTCTGGTCGACGGCCTGAACTTTGCGCTGCAATATCAGGGAAATAATGAAGGTGGACCACACGAAGATCAGGAAGGCCATTATATCAATACTCAGGAAGGCACCAAAAACGGCCATGATGACGTTCGTTTCCAGAACGGCGACGGCTTCGGTATGTCTACCACCTATGACTTCGATTTCGGCCTGACGCTGGGTGCGGCTTATTCTTCCTCTGACCGTACTAACGACCAGGTCGCTTACGGCGCTGGCACCTATAACCGCTTCAGCAAATATGCTGGCGGTGAACGTGCGGAAGCGTGGACAATCGGTGCTAAATACGATGCTAATGATGTCTACCTGGCCATGATGTATGCGGAAACCCGTAACATGACTCCGTACGGCAACGATGGCATCGCCAACAAAACACAGAACTTTGAAGCCGTAGCGCAGTACCAGTTTGACTTCGGTCTGCGTCCATCCCTGGCGTGGGTCTATTCTAAAGGCATCGATTTGGGCGGTAACGATTATCACCCAGGCAATGGCTATGACTATGTAGACCAGGATCTGGTTAACTACATCGACGTGGGCATGACCTACAGCTTCAACAAAAACTTCTCCACCTACGTTGATTATAAAATCAACCTGCTGGACGAAGATGATGCCTTCTACAATGACAACGGTATTGCTACCGATGACATCGTTGGCGTAGGCATGACCTACCAGTTCTAATTCCCATCAATATTAAAGCCCGCGATGCGGGCTTTTTTTATTTGACGCTGAAATGTTATGGCGCTTCCTGCAAGGCCAGGCGAACAAACCCGTTATTCTGCGCCAGCAATTCGTGCGCTTTCCAGGCATCCAGCCCCGTCAGCACCATCAGTACCGCCGTTTTGCACTGGTGGTTGCAGCTTTCCAGCGCGGCCTTCGCCTGAGCCCGGCTACATCCCCCCGCTTCCATCACAATGGCAATTTGTCGTTCGGCCCATCTGGTATTGCTTGCCTCCAGATCAACGCGCAGGTTGCTGTACACCCGTCCGGAACGTACCGCCAGACCGGTGGTGATCATATGCAGGATCATGCTTTGCGCAATGCCTGCTTTAGCGTTGGTATACCCGGCCACCACATCCGCGCCCAGATCGGGAGCAATGACCATGCTCGCCAGCTGCGCCGCTTCACTTTGCGCATCCTCCGTAATGATCGCAACCGTTGAGCCCAGAGACCACGCATGACGCATCGCGCCCCATACCCATGGGGTTTTGCCGCTGACGGACAGCGCCAGCATCATGTCATGCTCGCCAAATTCTATCGTCTGAAGGTCGGCAACGCCGCGCGCGTAGCTACCGGCGTGATCGCCTGCTGTCATCGCAATGACGGGATGTTTTCCCGGCGCAAACGCTTCTGCCGCCTGTTCAGCCACGCGTCCGGACGCGCCCGCGCCGGTCAGTACCAGACGTCCGCCGTGGCTAAGCGTCGCCGCCGCGTTATCCACCACGCGGGCCAGCATACTTAAGTGAGGGGTAAGTGCAGAAGAGATTTGCGCGTCATCCTGGTGTATGACGTTAAGCATATCCAGCGTCGATAATCTGTCGATGTTCGTGGTGCTGGCGTGCCGTCTTTCCCTGGCCGTACCGGTAAGCATAATGCTCATAAACTGCCTCCTTATTATGAGTACCCTCACACTATAAAGTGTTTTATATAGGTCACCTGAGAGGAGGCTCACGAAACGCCTCTCTTTACATGGCTTTATGAAACGCCCGTCATCAGCGATAATTAGCCCTTTCTTATTCATCGCGGAGTGTTAATGAGCGATTTGCAGCCCTTCCCCCCGACGCGCAAGCGCCCTATGAAGCTGAATACGCTGGTTACGCTGATGGTGTGCGCGATTATCGGCTCGGTGCTGCTGGTGGTCTTCGCGCTGTACTCTGTGCAGATCACCCGCGCCACGCGCGATGACGTGAAAGATACCGCGCTGGGTATCGCCAGGACGCTGGCCGACAGCCCGGAGATCAAGCGTGGCCTGATGGAATCGCCGCAGGCTGGCATCATCCAGCCGATTGCCGAGGCGGTGACGAAGCGCAACGACCTGCTGTTTACCGTGGTCACCGACCTGCGTGGGATCCGCTATTCCCATCCAAACGAAGCGCTGTTAGGTTTGCATTTTATTGGCGACGATCTGACGCCCGCCCTGGAAGGGAAAGAGAATGTCTCCGTTAACCGCGGCGCGCTCGCGGAAGCGCTGCGCGTCTTTACGCCCGTGTATGACGACCAGCACGACCAGATCGGCGTGGTGGTGGTGGGTATTTCGCTGAATAAAGTTGAAGATCAGATTGCCCGCGGGCGGCTCAACGCCGTGTGGACCATCTTATTCAGCGTTCTGATGAGCTCAGTGGCGATATGGGGTCTGGTCCGGGTTCTGAAACGTATCCTCTTTGGGCTGGAGCCTTACGAAATCTCAGCCCTCTTTGAGCAGCGCCAGGCCATGTTGCAGTCCCTGCGCGAAGGCGTGATGGCCGTGGATATGCACGGGCGCGTGACGATGATTAACCACACCGCCAGAGAAATATTACTCCTGACCTCGGGCCAGCACTCCGAAAGCAGCAGTGAACCGCTGCTGGCCAGCCTGCGCGAAGTATCCAGGACCGGCATTGCCCGCCAGGATCAGGAGATCGGCTGTAACGGGCGGCTGCTGCTGTGCAACATGGTCCCCGTGAAAAGCCAGAATCAGGTGATCGGGGCGATCAGCACGTTCCGCGACAAAACCGAAATCAGCCAGTTAATGCAGCGTATTGATGGCATGGTCAGCTACGTTGATGCCCTGCGCTCCCATACGCATGAGTTTATGAATAAGCTGCACGTGATCCTCGGCCTGCTGCACATGAAGCGCTACGATAAGCTGGAGGAGTACATCATCCAGACCGCGCAGAATTATCAGACGGATATCGGCGCAATACAGCGCAAAGTTAAATCGCCGGTCATTGCGGGCTTCCTGCTGGGTAAAATTAACCGCGCTAAAGAGGCCGGAGTGACCCTGACGCTGGCGGAGGAGAGTCAGCTTCCTGACACCGCCAATGAAGAGCAGGTTGCGGTGCTGATCACCGTGCTGGGCAATTTAATCGAAAATGCCCTGGATGCGATGGAAGGCCAGCCGGAAGGCGAGATAGGCCTGCTGCTGCATTATCAGAACGGCTGGCTGAGCGGTGAGGTCAGCGATGACGGTCCCGGCATTGATCCCGAGCGGCTGGAGGCTATTTTTACAAAGGGCTACTCAACAAAAGGTGAAAACCGCGGCGTTGGGCTGTTCCTTGCTCGTCAGCAGATCCAGAATCTGGGCGGAGATATTACCGTCGAGTCGGAGCCTGGCGTATTTACCCAATTTTTTGTTCAGATCCCCTGGGATAGCGAGAGGAATATCGCGTGATAAATGTGTTAATTGTCGATGATGACGCCATGGTAGCCGACCTCAACCGTCTGTATGTTAACCGCGTTGAGGGTTTTAGCTGCTGCGGCGTCGCTTCCACGCTCAACCAGGCCGAGGCGTTGATCGCCAACCCAGGCCAGCCGATCGATCTGGTGCTGCTGGATGTCTATATGCAGCAGGATAACGGGCTGGATCTGCTGCCCATCATCCGCGCATCGGGCCGCCCGATTGATGTCATCATGATCTCGTCGGCCTCCGACGCCACAACGATCCAGACCTCAATGCACTATGGCGTGGTGGATTACCTGATTAAACCGTTCCAGTTCCCGCGTTTTGAAGAGGCGCTGAACGGCTGGAAGGCAAAGCGCAGCCTGATGGGATCGCATCAGTATTATGAACAGGCCGACGTCGACAGGCTGATCCACGGCGGCGCGCCGGAGCTGGCCGACAGCAAAAAATTACCGAAAGGCCTGACGCCGCAGACGCTGCGCACCATTTGCCAGTGGATCGACAGCCATCCGGAGATAGAATTTTCCACCGACGATCTGGCGAATGCGGTCAACATTTCCCGCGTCTCCTGCCGCAAATACCTGATCTGGCTGGCGCAAATTAATATCCTGTTCACCAGCATTCACTACGGCGCTACCGGCCGGCCGGTATATCGCTACCGTTTGCAGCCGGAACAGGTCGGCCTACTCAAACAGTACTGCCAGTAATTCGGTAGCTGTCGTCCAGAAGGGTAAAACGGAAGTGGTGCATCGAGGAGATCACCACTTCTTTTGTTTTGGTGACAAAGATGGCTTCAATATCGGGGCGCGAACGCAGCGCGGTGCAGCCCTTTTCCACGCCCATGCCGTAGATCAGCGTGGTCCAGATATCGCCGTCGAGGGAGTCTGGCGAAATAATCGTCACGCTGTCCAGTTCGTTATCCAGCGGGTAGCCGGTGCGTGGGTCAAGTATGTGGTGATAACGTTTGCCGTTCAGCTCGAAGTAGCGCTCATAGGTGCCTGACGTCACCACCGACCGGTTTTCGACCGTCATTGCGCCAATCAGCGCGTCACCGGCGAACGGTTTTTTCAGGCCGACGCGCCAGCCGCCCTCCGGCGAACCTAACGTCTGGACGTTGCCGCCAAGGTTGATCAGCCCAAGTTCAACGCCCTCTTTATGCAGGTAATCCCGCACCCTGTCGGCGATATAGCCTTTAGCAATGGCCCCCAGATCGATCTCCATTCCCTGGCGAGTAAGGAACACGCTGCTGTTGGCTTCATCCAGCACCACGTCCGCAGGATGCGTGATGCCCAGCAAGGCGGCGATCTCGTCCGCGGGCGGTACAGCGTCCCCCTTAAAGCCAATTTTCCAGCGCTTCACCAGCGGGCCGATCGCCAGGTTAAAGGCGCTGTCTTTAAGCAGGCTGGCCGCTTTCGCGCAGCGGATCAGCTCGAACACCGGGCGACTGACGGCAACCGGATGCTGACCGGCCGCATGGTTGATGTCCATTACCTGGGAGTGCGCTCGGTTAACGGTAAGCAGATCTTCGTACTGTTTGATCAGGCGAAACACGCGAGAGGCAAGCGCTTCGTCATGGGAAAAGAGTTTCAGGAGGATGGGCGATCCCATCAGAACGGCGGAGTAGCTGTAAACGCGATGGCTATCAGGCATTTCATGAGTCCTCAGATGTAGCCCCGGCAGGCACCGCGCCGCCGGGGAAACAGGAGCCTTACCGTGTTTTCGAACGCATAGCCGCCTGATGTCCTGCAAGCGTACCAAAAATAATGATATCTGCCACCGCGTTACCGCCGATGCGGTTACCGCCGTGGATGCCTCCGACAACCTCACCCGCAGCAAACGCTCCCGGCAATACGTTGTGGTTGCTGTCCAGCACGCAGGTTTCTGTGTTAATGGTCACGCCGCCCATGGTGTGGTGAACGCCCGGTGCAATCTGAATGGCGTAGAACGGCCCTTCGTTGATTGGCGCACGCAGCGCGGTGGTGCGGCCGAAATCATCGTCGTGCTGTTTCTCCACAAAGCCGTTGTAGCGTTCCAGCGTTGCCAGGAACTGGTGGTGATCCATCCCCAGTGCTTCCGCCAGGGCTTTTGGCGAGCTGGCGCTGGTAACAAACCCTTTTGCGATGTACTCATCCGCGGCTTTGTTTTTGGCGCGAACATGCTCGTCAAAGACGATGTAAGCGTATTTCTCCGGCAGCGCGATGATCTGCGCCGAGACTTTGTCGCGGGTCGACATTTCGTTATAGAAGCGGTTGCCCTGCTGGTTTACCAGAATCGCCCCGCCGCCGCGGATGGATTCGGAAATCAGATACGACGTTTTCTGCTCAACGGTTGGGTGGATCTGAATTTCGCCCATATCCACGGTGCCCGCACCGATACGCTCCAGCAGCGCGATACCGCCTCCGGTCGCCCCTTTGTGGTTGGTGGTAACGAACCCTGCCAGATCCGGACGGTATTTCACCACCATCTGGCTGTTGGCGCTGAAGCCGCCCGTTGCCACAATCACGCTTTTAGTTGCCACGGTGAGGGTTTCGTTCTCTTCGGTGGTCAGACGCACGCCGGTCACTTCGCCATTTTCGAAAATGATGTCGCTCACGGAGGTATCCAGCATCACCTCGATGTTGCGCTTGTTGACGTTACGCACCAGGCCGCTGATCAGATACCCGCCCACTGCGGAACCGTCTTTCGGACGGTGCGTACGGTCGATGCTCATCCCGCCGGTGGTGGTAATGTCGTTCAGCATAATGCCGCGCGTGGCCAGCCATTCGATAGCCTGCGGCGCGTTCTCGACAAAGCGACGCAGCAGTTCAGGGTCGTTCTTGTTGCCACCGCCTTTCAGACTTTCCTGGTAGAACAGCTCTTTGCTGTCCTGAATACCTTTCACGCGCTGGAAGCGGGTCTCCGCCGCGTTCATCCCGGCCGAGGCTTTAATGGTGTTCCCGCCGATGGTGGGCATTTTCTCGACGATCAGCACGTTCGCGCCTTCGTCATGCGCCTGAATCGCCGCTGCCAGACCGGCGCCGCCGCTGCCGACCACCACCACATCCACGCTTTTAGTCTCATTCGGGTCTGCGCCCTCTTCCGCCGCCAGCGCTTTGCTGGATTTCAGCATCGCCTTCGAGACCGCTTTTTTCACCGCCTCGCTCTGGCTGGTCGCGCCCGTAATCGCGTCCACGTGCGGGGTGTTGGCATCCAGAATACGGGTACGGATCTCTTCGAAGCTGGTGACAAACTCGACGTCTTCACTCGGGCCGGAGGCCAGTTCGATATCGGCGATGCGGTCGGTTTCGAGGCTGACGTTAATCACCAGCTCGTTAGCATCGTCCTGCACTTTTTCAATAAAGGTGCCCGGTTTGAATTTAGATTCGCCCATGCTCATGTCGCGGATCATCGCTTCCACCAGCGAGAAGCGCCACAGCGGTTCCGGGATGCTCAGTTCTTCGCGTCGGGTGCTGTCCATAAACAGCTCCAGGCTTTCGCCCGCCGCGATGCGATCGGTCCAGTCCGGATAGGCGATGGTGGCGCGGCCAACGGCAATCAGGTCGTAACCGTGATCCAGCGCTTCATTCACATCCGTGGCATTCACCACGCCGCCAACGCCCATTACCGGTACCTGCGCCAGCGTGTCAGAGCGCATGGCGCAGTATTTTTCGATAAGTGGCGTCGGGTCCTGAGTATCGACGATAGAAGGACGCAGGGCGGCGCCAAGGGAGAAGTGGAGATAATCCACCCCGCGCGCGGCCAGTTTTTCCAGCAGATACAGGGTGTCCTCAAAGCGGATGCCCGGGACTTCAAGCTCTTCCGGAGAGAAACGGTAGCCAATGATAAACGCGTCGTCCGCGTACTGGCGCACCATCTTGTGGGTAATGTCCAGCACCGCCAGCGGGAATTTCGCGCGGTTTTCGCGGCTACCGCCCCACTCGTCGTCGCGCTGGTTGGAGTTCGGGGAGAAGAACTGCTGGATCAGATAGGTATTCGCCCCGTGGATTTCGACGCCGTCGAACCCGGCCTGAATTGCGCGGCGCACGGCTTCGCCGAACTTGCCGATCATGCCTTCCACCTCTTCCGCGGTCAGGGCAACCGGCGTGGCGGCACCGTCACGCGGCGCGGCAACGGCGCTTGGGCCAACCGGCGTGCGGCCCCCGATCAGTTTTGGGTCAACCATGCGGCCGCCGTGGTAGATTTGCAGCAGGGCTTTGGAGCCTTTTGACTTAATGGCGTCAGCGATTTTTGCCAGCCCGGCGATTTTCTCGTCGTTATCAATACCAATTGCGCCCGGGAACGCCAGGCCGAGATCGTCAACAAAACAGCACTCAACGATGATGGTGCCGATGCTGCCCGCGCGGGCGCGGTAGTACTCCACCAGCTCGCTGGTCACGGTGCCATCGTAATAACCGGTACAGGTTGTCATCGGGGCCATTAACAAACGGTTTTTCAGTTCAGTACCATTCGGTAATGTGAAGGGGCTTAAAATACGTTCGTTAGTGCTCATAATAGAAACTCCAAACTTTAAAAATTAAGAATTCGTTATCGGGATGATTTTTTATTTCGTGTTTTTTGCCGATGTCATGATAGTAATATAAAGCTTTTTTTAGTTTCTAAAGTCATTACGTTAGTTAATAAACTATTTAATCCCTTCGATAACATTAATAACACATTGGTGTTAGCAGGAATGTTTCACTCGTTCACAAGAATTTAAAAAAAGTTAAATTATAAAAGGTCAAACCAATACACCAAATCTAGCAAAAAACCCTATAAAACAACGATAAACAAAAACACCAGAATTTAAATGTTATAGTTTTGATACATAAAATGCGTAAAATTAGCGAATAACCACACTACTCAGAGTGGTTATTATAAAAAATATAAAAATAGCCATTCAGTTCCGTTTTTTTGATCGCGATCAATAGTTATGGCATTCAAAAGAGCAATATAAAAACATCATCATTTTTTATTTAGCGCAAACCAAAATGCGTTAAATCGCTATTAGTGAAAACACAAATCCGCACCTTAAATAACTAAAAAAAGCAAAAAGGATATTTCAATCGAATTTGTGTTTTCGCCGGGCGACGAATTTTTGACAACTTAAGACGTGAAACTATGAATACAAAAACTGCTGTAACGCCTCCTGCGGCGAATCTGGCATCAAATGGAACAGCAAAACGACTGCTGATGATGGCTTTGCCCGTCATTGTTGCCGTCCTGCTGTTGTTTGTCCCCGTTCCGGAAGGGCTGCCGCCTTATGCGTGGCACTACTTCGCCATCTTTGTCGGCGTCATCGTCGGCTTAATTTTCGAACCGCTGCCGGGCGCCGTGATCGGTCTTACCGGCGTCGTGGCGATTGCGCTGTGCAGCCAGTGGGTACTCTTTAGCCCGGAACAGCTGGCTGACCCAAAATTCAAGCTGGCGGGCGCCTCCTTTAAATGGGCGGTCAGCGGGTTTGGTAACTCCACCGTCTGGCTGATTTTCGGTGCCTTTATGTTCGCCGCAGGCTACGACAAAACCCGCTTCGGCCGCCGTCTGGCGCTGATTCTGGTGAAGTACCTGGGCCGTCGCAGCCTGACGCTCGGTTACGCCATTACGTTTGCGGACCTGCTGCTGGCCCCGTTCACCCCGTCCAACACCGCGCGCAGCGGCGGGACCATCTACCCGATCATCGCCAACCTGCCGCCGCTGTACGGTTCAAAACCCAATGACCCAAGCGCGCGCAAAATCGGTTCGTATCTGATGTGGGTAGCCATCACCGCGGCCTGTATCACCAGCTCGATGTTCCTTTCCGCTCTGGCACCTAACCTGCTGGCGCTGGCGCTGGTAAAAAGCACGGTTGGAATTGATATCTCCTGGGGGACCTGGTTCCTCGCCTTCCTGCCGCTGGGCATCCTGCTGATCCTGACCATGCCGCTGCTGGCCTACTGGTTCTACCCGCCGGAAGTGAAGGTAAACAACGAAGTACCGCTGTGGGCGACCCGTGAACTGGAAAAACTGGGCAAACTGTCGCGCAATGAGATCCTGCTGCTGGTGTTCGTGTGCTGTGCGCTGCTGATGTGGATCTTCGCCGCGGCGTGGATTGAACCGGCCATGGCTGCCCTGCTGATCGTTGGCCTGATGCTGTGGACCGGCGTGCTGGAGTGGAACGATATCACCGGTAACAAAGCCGCGTGGAATACCTTCGTCTGGTTCGCCACCCTGGTGGCGCTGGCGGATGGCCTCTCCTCCACCGGTTTTATCAGCTGGCTGGGTAAAGAAGGCGGCCTGCTGATGAGCGGTATCTCTCCGGGTGTCGCCACCATCGTGCTGCTGCTGGCTTTCTACCTGCTGCACTACCTGTTCGCCAGCACCACCGCGCACACCACGGCGCTGCTGCCTGCGATGCTGACCATCGCCTCCACCATTCCGGGCATGAATATGGAAGTGTTCGTTCTGCTGATGGTGACCTCGCTGGGCGTGATGGGGATCATTACCCCCTACGGTACCGGTCCAAGCCCGATTTACTACGGTAGCGGCTACCTGCCAACCAAAGACTACTGGCGCCTCGGTACCATCTTCGGTGCCATCTTCCTGACAGCTCTGCTGCTGATTGGTTACCCGTGGATGTCCATGATGTTCTGATTCCTGACCGCCGGACATTTCCTCCGGCGGTTAAATTTTTGTGGAGCAAGCTATGTCAAACAAACCCTTTTTCTACCAGAACCCCTTCCCCCTCGCGCATGACGACACCGAATATTATCTGCTGACCAAAGAGCACGTTTCCGTTGCCGAGTTCGACGGTCAGGAAGTGCTGAAAGTCGAGCCAGAGGCGTTGACCCTGCTGGCACAGCAGGCCTTCCACGACGCGGCATTTATGCTGCGCACCTCTCACCAGAAGCAGGTTGCGGCTATTCTGAGCGACCCGGAAGCCAGCGAGAACGATAAGTACGTTGCCCTGCAATTCCTGCGCAACTCCGAGATTGCGGCGAAAGGCGTGCTGCCCACCTGTCAGGATACCGGTACGGCAATCATTATGGGTAAGAAAGGCCAGCGCGTCTGGACCGGCGGCGGAGACGAAGCGGCGCTGAGTCAGGGCGTGTATAACACCTATATTGAAGACAACCTGCGCTACTCGCAGAATGCGGCGCTGGATATGTATAAAGAGGTGAATACCGGCACCAACCTGCCCGCGCAGATTGACCTCTACAGCGTGGACGGCGACGAGTATAAATTCCTGTGCATGGCGAAAGGCGGCGGTTCTGCCAACAAAACCTATCTCTACCAGGAAACCAAAGCGCTGATCACTCCGGCGAAGCTGAAAAACTACCTGGTTGAGAAGATGCGGACCCTGGGTACCGCAGCCTGCCCGCCGTACCACATTGCCTTTGTTATCGGCGGAACCTCAGCGGAAGCCACGCTGAAAACCGTTAAGCTGGCTTCTACCCGCTACTACGATGCGCTGCCAACCGAAGGCAACGAACACGGCCAGGCGTTCCGTGATGTTCAGCTCGAACAGGAACTGCTTCAGGAAGCGCAGAACCTTGGTCTGGGCGCGCAGTTTGGCGGCAAATACTTTGCCCACGACATTCGCGTAATCCGCCTGCCGCGCCACGGTGCCTCCTGCCCAATCGGCATGGGCGTCTCCTGCTCCGCTGACCGTAATATCAAAGCGAAAATCAACCGCGACGGGATCTGGATTGAGAAGCTGGAGCACAATCCGGGCCAGTATATTCCTGAATCCCTGCGTCAACAGGGTGAAGGCGACGTGGTGAGCATCAATCTCGACAAGCCGATGAATGAGATCCTGGCGCAGCTTTCCGCGCACCCGGTCTCCACCCGCCTGTCGCTGAACGGCACCATCATCGTGGCGCGCGATATCGCCCACGCGAAGCTGAAAGAGCTGCTCGACAACGGGGAAGAACTGCCGCAGTACGTTAAAGATCACCCGATTTACTACGCAGGCCCGGCCAAAACGCCAGAAGGTTACGCGTCTGGCTCACTCGGCCCGACCACTGCGGGACGTATGGACTCCTATGTGGACTTACTGCAATCCCACGGCGCGAGCATGATCATGCTGGCCAAAGGTAACCGCAGCCAGCAGGTCACCGACGCCTGCCATAAGCACGGCGGCTTCTACCTCGGCAGCATCGGCGGCCCGGCGGCGGTGCTGGCGCAAAACAGCATCAAGAGCCTGGAGTGCGTGGCGTATCCTGAACTGGGAATGGAAGCCATCTGGAAAATTGAAGTGGAGAACTTCCCGGCGTTTATCCTGGTGGATGACAAAGGCAACGACTTCTTCCAGCAGATCCAGAATAAACAGTGCAAAGGGTGCTCACAGCGCTGAACGTTTCCATAACGCCGGAAGCAGCGACAGCGTATCGTTGATCAACCCGCGCTTGTCGCTGCCCGGCTTCCAGATAGTGACCATCGTCTGGCTTATCCCCTGGCTGCCCACTTCGGTGGGCATCCTTTTTACATTTTTCCACTGCGTTGCCTGAAGATGGGTCGGCAAAAACCCCCAGCCGCAGCCCTGCTCCAGCAGGCTGCGCAGCATCTCCAGTTCGTTAGTGAAAAGCGTGTGCCCTGAAATTTGCAGGCGACGGGCAACCGGCTCGTCTGACGCGGGATGCATAATCACCTGTGGCACCAGAGAGAGATCGAGCAGCGACACCGGCGACGCAACCTCCGCAAAAAGCGCCGTTGCGGCGTAAAAATCCATTTCGATCGCCCCCAGCGCCCGCCACTCCATCTCATTGCCCACGCTGCGGTTGCGCGCCTGGCAGATCCCCAGATCGGCCTGACCGTTTGCCAGCATCGCTTCCGCCTCATCGCGCGATGCGCTGGTCAGGCTCAGGCGGATCTTTTTCGTCGCCAGTGTGGCAATCAGCGCCTGTAAAAAAGCTCTGGGGGTGAACGGATCGTAAGCGAGGGCGATGTCCTGCGTCGCGCTGTCCGGTACCGATCTGGCAAACGCCTCAAACACTTTGACCTGGCGCATCAGCAGGTGCGCCTGCCGCTGAAGCTGCTCCCCCTCCGGCGTCAGGCGCAGGCTGCGCCCCTCCCGCAGGAACAGAGCATAGCCCAGCCCATCCTCAAGGAAATCGATCAGATCCCGCAGGGTAGTACGATCTTTGCCGAGTTTACTGGCCGCCTTCATCAGGCTGCCGTGTTCAGCGACGGCAGTGAACGCCTCAAGCTGGGCAAAGGAATAGATCAGTGATGCCACGCCATTCTCCACGCAATTTTTACGGGGGATTTTCCCCCATAACGCGTTTTTTATTATAGGCCGCAGGTTCTTAAACTGAAGTCCTTCCTGAGCCAAACGAGATAAATATGAAAATCAAAACAAACCGCACGCTGCTCGCGGCGCTGGTTGTCAGCAGCCTGCTCTCGCCCGCCGTTATGGCGGCCTGCAACGGTACCGACCTCACCACCTGTCCGGCGCCTTTCGATGCCAGACTCCCGGACGCGCATACCATGCTCACCTGGAGCCAGGCCGATCGCGTGGTGGGCTTTCGCAATGACTACCGCAACTACGCAGGGGATGTGTTCCGCCACGGCAACGCTACGCCGCTGCTGCCCGCAGAAAAACCGCTCACCGATGCCCGCTATCAGGTGAAGGGTAAGAGTTACACTCTTCAGGATTACCTGAAACGCCAGAACGTCAGCGGCATGCTGGTGCTGAAAAATGGCAAAGTGGCCTATAAATACCTGGGAGAAGGCAATACCGACTCAACGCTCTGGACGTCGCGGTCCGTGGGCAAATCCGTGGTCTCCGCGCTGGTGGGTGTTGCAATTAAAGAAGGGAAAATCCACTCCCTGGACGACCTTGTCACCCAATACGAACCTGACTTAAAAGGCACCGCCTGGGAGGGCGTAACGCTAAAACAGCTCATCACCCACACCTCTGGCGTGGCGTGGAAAGAAGATTACACCAACCCGCAATCTGACTTCGCCCGGCTTACCGAATGCGAAGCGAAGCCGGGCACCTACAACTGCGTGCGCACCCTGGTGAAGGGGTTACACCGTGAACACCCGGCGGGCGAAAACTGGTCCTATTCCTCGGGTGGCGCCTGGCTGTTAGGCGATGTGCTTGAGCGCGCCACCGGCATGACGCTCGCGGCGTATCTGGAGAAGACCATCTGGCAGCCGTACGGCATGGCGAGCGACGGCGTGTGGCATGCCTACAGCAAAGGCCAGCACGACGTGGGTGCGCATGGGTTCAACGCCACGCTGGAAGACTGGGGGCGTTTCGGGGAGTTTATCCTGCATAACGGTACGCTGCCGGACGGGAAGCAGATCCTCCCCGAGGGCTGGGTGAAACAGTCCTCAGCCTGGACACAGGCCAAAGGATCGGTGTCCGACGCGCATCCGAAGGGGTTATACGGCTACCAGTGGTGGAACAACGAAGTACCAGCCACCGCCACACACGTGGAGCCGAAAGTCGAAAATTCGCTGAAGGATTCCCTGTGGGCGCTGGGTATTTTTGGTCAGATGATCATGGTTAATCAGAAAGAAAATCTGGTTATCGTCCAGTGGTCCACCTGGCCGCAGGCAGAGCCGTCATTCAGCGCCCAGCCGCTGGAAGCGTCGCTGATGTTTAGCGCGATTGCGAACGCGCTGCGCTGATAATCCCAAGCCAGGCCCCGCCTGGCTTCTCACCTGCGCGATGTCACAAAACCGATATATCAGCAACTTAGCGAAATCGAGTAAATAAAAGATCACCGAAATGTTAAGTTATTGTTGAATATGTAAATACTGGTCAACGCTTTGTCATTAATGCACCACACGCATCAGTCCATGCGCTATTTGCGCTTATTAATTTCCACTTCCTGATCCAGTTTTCAGAAACAGACGAGCATAACGTCACTATAAAACTGGAGATAATCATGGTTTCCTCAACCTCACCTGCAACGCTTCGTGCCAAAGCGGGCGCGATTTTCCGCGTCACGTCGGGCAACTTTCTTGAGCAATTCGACTTCTTTCTGTTCGGCTTTTATGCCACCTACATCGCCCATACTTTTTTTCCGGCAAGCAGTGAATTTGCGTCCCTGATGATGACCTTCGCCGTCTTTGGCGCGGGCTTCCTGATGCGTCCGATCGGGGCCATTGTGCTGGGGGCTTACATTGATAAAGTGGGTCGCCGTAAAGGGCTGATCGTCACCCTGTCAATTATGGCCGCCGGAAACTTCCTGATCGTGCTGATCCCTTCTTACCAGAGCATTGGCCTGTGGGCGCCGCTGCTGGTGCTGACCGGCCGCCTGTTGCAGGGTTTTTCGGCAGGCGCCGAGCTGGGCGGGGTTTCGGTTTATCTGGCGGAGATCGCCACGCCGGGCCGCAAGGGTTTCTACACCAGCTGGCAGTCGGGTAGCCAGCAGGTCGCCATTATGATCGCGGCGGCGATGGGCTTCGCCCTGAATGTGGTGCTGGAAGAGAGTGCCATTCGCGAATGGGGGTGGCGTATTCCGTTCCTGTTTGGCTGTCTGATTGTGCCGTTTATCTTTTTCCTGCGCCGCAAGCTCGAAGAGACCGAGGAATTCAGCGCCCGTCGCCACCATCTGGCAATGCGTCAGGTCTTCACAACGCTGCTCGCCAACTGGCCGGTAGTCGTCGCGGGCATGCTGATGGTGGCGATGACCACCACCGCGTTTTACCTGATCACCGTTTACGCGCCGACCTTCGGTAAAAAAGTCCTGATGCTCAGCGCGTCGGACAGTCTTCTGGTCACGCTGCTGGTGGCGGTGTCCAACTTCATCTGGCTTCCGGTGGGCGGCGCGCTGTCGGATCGCTTCGGGCGTAAACCGGTGCTGATCGCCATGACGCTGCTGGCGCTGGCGACCAGCTATCCGGCGCTGACGATGCTGGCCGCAGCCCCGAGCTTCTCAATGATGCTGACCGTGCTGCTGTGGCTCTCTTTCCTCTACGGCCTGTATAACGGCGCGATGATCCCGGCCCTGACGGAGATCATGCCAGCAGAGGTGCGCGTGGCGGGCTTCTCACTGGCTTACAGCCTGGCAACGGCGGTCTTTGGCGGTTTCACGCCGGTGATTTCGACTGCCTTAATTGAGTACACCGGCGACAAAGCCTCCCCGGGCTACTGGATGAGCTTTGCCGCCGTTTGCGCCCTGCTGGCAACGCTTTATCTCTATCGTCGTCGCACGTTAATCCTGCAAACTGCCGTTAAGGAGTGATCCCTCATGCTTACATTCAGAACGGTGATTGCCGCCCTGACCTTCGCCTCCCTCAGCGCGGGCGCGCTTGCGCAGGATGTGACGGTGATGATTTCTGGCGGCTTCAAAGCGGCGCTGGAGAAGCTGACGCCGCAGTACGAAGCGCAAAGCGGCGACAGGCTCATTGTGATCTCCGGCCCGTCGATGGGCAAAACGCCGCAGGCCATTCCGGCCCGGCTCGCCCGGGGCGAAAAAGCGGACGTGGTGATTATGGTGGGCGATGCGCTGGCGAAACTGGAACAGGATCGCAGGACGGCGGCGGGCTCCCGCGTGGAGCTGGCGGATTCGCCCGTCGGGATGGTCGTCAAAGCGGGCGCGCCGGTTCCGGATATCAGTACGGTGCCTGCCCTGCGGCAAACGCTGCTGAAGGCGCATTCCATGGCTTATTCCGACAGCGCCAGCGGCCGGTATGTAGAGAGCCAGCTGTTCCGTAAGCTGGGCATCGACGGCCAGGTTCACGATAAAGCGCACCGGGTTGAGCGTATCCCGGTGGCGTCTGAAGTGGCAAAGGGGAAATACGATCTCGGCTTTCAGCAGGTGAGCGAGCTTCTGCCGGTCCCGGGGGTGACGTTTGTGGGTAAGTTGCCTGACGACATGCAGTACATTACCCGTTTCGCCGGAGCCGTAACGCAGAAGGCCGACCATCCCGAACAGGGAAAAGCGCTGCTGGCCTATCTCTCTTCGCTACAGGCTGCCAGCGTCATTACGGCAACGGGCTTAACGCCCGTCAGTGCACCTCGCGATACTGCTCGGTAATTAGCGTTTCGAGTTCGGCAGCAATATAGGACTGGATCCGCCCGCGGCGGCGGATCAGCCCCACGGTTCGCCTGACTTCAGGCTCGGTTAAAGGTACCGACGTCAGCAGCGAATGCTCTGCGCGGGGCATTGACATGGCGGGAACGGCCGCAATGCCGATCCCGGCTTCAACCATCCCCAGCATGGTCGTCACGTGCCGCGTTTCGCAGATGCTGGGGCGTTCAGGCCGAATATGCCCGACCCGCTGGTCGAGAAGATTACGGTTGCCGGAGGTCTTATCCAGACCGATATAATCCTGCTGATAAAAAGCCTGCCACGTCAGGCTTTTTCTTTTTGCAAGCGGGCTGTCGCGCCGGCAGGCGGCCACGTAGACATCCTCCACCAGCGGGACAAACTCGATGTCGGGCTGCAAACTCCGGGCAAAGCAGATACCAAAATCCGCCTGTCCGCGGGTGACGGCCTCGATAACATTTCCGGCGCTGCTGTCGATCAGTTTTATGCGCACGCGGGGGTAACGGGACTGAAAGCGGCGGATAACATCCGGCATAAAGTAACAGGCGGCGGACGGCACCGTTGCCACGGTGATTAGCCCCGTACGCTCCTCGCTGGCCTTATCGATATCCGAAAGCATGGACTCCACATCAGCAAGCAGCTGTCCGCACCGGTCGGCAAAGGTCTGTCCATACAGGGTCAGCGTGACGCGCCGGGTGGTTCTGTCGAACAGTTTTGTCCCCAGTGCCGCCTCCAGCTTTTCAATTCTGCGACTCAACGCCGACTGGGAAAGGCAGATAGACTCCGCCGCAAGACGGAAATTGCCATATTCCAGTAAAGCGCGGAAGGCATAGAGATCGTTGAGGTCAAAATTGACGGGCATACTGACGGGATCCTTAAGCACGGTAGGGTAAGAAGAGATTTATCATAGTCGCGCACGACATACTTCACAAAATGAAGGGGATACCCCTAAAGCGCTATCAACCTGACGGCACATAGTGATAGTTTATGCGGGCTGGATTCCTCTTAAACAGGCTGCCAGTCTGCATGCAGCCGAAGAGGAGTGTCATACTGCTTAACAGAGTATGTTGGCATGCTAACAGCCCCTGACCTTTCCATTTTGTTCACGTGCGAGTAACGAGCAAAGCGATGATTAAGTGGCCCTGGAAAACGAACGACGCTGGTCGAAATATGGCGCTGCCCTGGGATGAGGCTCTGGCGATCCCCGTGCTGGCGAATCTCTTGCCTGAAGAGCAATCAAAGCTGATTCAGCTGGCCGAGCGTTTTTTACAGCAAAAACGGCTGGTACCGCTACAGGGCTTCGAACTGGATCCGCTTAAAAATTCCCGCATCGCCCTGCTCTTCTGCTTGCCGGTGCTGGAGCTGGGTATCGAATGGCTGGATGGCTTCCACGAAGTGCTGATCTACCCGGCGCCGTTTATCGTCGATGATGAGTGGGAGGATGACATCGGGCTGGTGCACAACCAGCGTATGGTGCAGTCCGGGCAGAGCTGGCAGCAAGGGCCAATCATCCTCAACTGGCTGGATATTCAGGACTCGTTCGATGCCTCGGGCTTCAACCTGATCATTCACGAAGTGGCGCATAAGCTGGATACCCGCAACGGCGATCGCGCCAGCGGCGTGCCGCTGATCCCGCTGCGTGAAGTCGCGGGATGGGAGCACGACCTGCACGCGGCGATGGAAAACATTCAGGATGAGATAGACCTGGTGGGTGAAAGCGCGGCCAGCATTGATGCCTATGCCGCGACCGATCCCGCCGAGTGTTTTGCGGTATTGTCCGAGTATTTCTTTAGCGCACCTGAGCTTTTCGCTCCGCGCTTCCCGGCGCTGTGGCAGCGTTTTTGCCAGTTTTATCAGCAGGATCCGCTCCAGCGTCTGCGGCAAAGTGAGGACGCAGCCAGCACCTCCCCTCATCCGTTCCACTAATGTTTAAGGGGTACGATCGGTCGATCGTACCCACACGCTCACCGCGAGAAACAGCAGCGCCATTCCCCATGCGGCAGTAATCAAAAACTGCTCACCGTAAAAGCGCGTCACCACGGGTACCAGCAGCGCGCTGGCCCCGTATCCCAGCGTATGGCTGGTGGCGATCACCCCTGCGCCTTTGCCCGTCGTCAGCCGATCGTTGAGCAAAAGCTGGTATCCCGGCGTTGCCATGGCGGCCCCCAGCGAAGTGATGACAATTCCCACGTAGAACAGGGCTAAACTGGCGAGACACATCAGCCCAAGACCCGCCACCATCAAGACCGCGGCAATTAAGAGTAAAAATCTCGGGGTAAAATGCTGCGGGCGTACCACCAGAAACTGCGCCGCCAGGGTCGCCAGCGCGGCCAGGCTCAGCAGCAGCGCGACATGATGGCTGATTTGCACGGCATCGCCATTAAATAACGGGTGAAGATGCGGCGATAAACCAAGCTGCATCAGGCTGACCAGCGCCGCCAGCAGCAGTGCCAGCACCAGGAAAGGCAGCATGGAGGCCTGTAACCGCGTCGACTGGTGCGCCACCGGCGGCAGCGGGGGATCGGCGGCTTCGCGCAGCACCAGCAGCAGCGCGATAAACGGCGCCAGCGCCATCAGCCAGAGCGGTGCGACCGGGCTGACGCTGAGCATCAGCGCGGCCAGGGGCGGTCCCAGCAGACGCCCGCAGCTTAGGCCAGAGCTTATCGTCGCCAGCGCCGCCATCCTTTTATCCAGCCCCGCGCGTTGAATGGCCCACGTCTGGGCCGCAGGCACCAGCCCTGATACCGTCAGGCCGTACAGCATGCGCGACAGCACCAGGCCTGCCATTCCCCAGAGAGCATTCAGCGCGCCGTTCGCCATCGCCCAGACCACCAGCGCCATCACGACAAAGCTCGCCAGATAGCCTCCCAGCGAGGCCAGCATAACGATCTTACAGCCGTGCCGCTCGCTCTGGCGTCCCCACCAGGGCGATGCGGGTAAAAAGAGCATCGAGCCGAACATCAGCAGCCCGGCCCAGACGGAGAGCGACAGTCCGGTCAGGGAGACCAGCTGCGGCAGCATAACCAGCAAACCGTTTTGCCCAATACCTAATAAACCGGCGCCCAGTGCCAGGGGCCAGTTAGCTTTAGGGGTCACAACGTCAGTGAGATTCTCAGTACGGGTGCGCATAAAATTGTGAAGATAATGTCAATAAATGTGTGGAAATTATGAAGTTTATGAAAACAAATATTGCAAAAATAGTTGCCACTGTAAACAGAATGAATATCATAACGAGAATTATTATCAGTCATGGAATGAGGTACAACTATGCGTACTCTGCCCCGCTCCGCCGGTACAGATGTTGCGGCCCAGTGTTTTTTGAACGCGCTGCTGCGCGAAACGAAGGACTGGCACTATCTTCCCGCAACCCGTGCGGATGAGTTATCGCAGATTCATATCCCGCTCTCCCCAACCCAGGCCATTCGGGTTCCGGTACGCTATTTCTCCCCCACGCAGCATCACCAGTATCGTTTCCCCGCAACGCTGATTCAGGCCGACAGCGACGGCGGTGACACGGTCACATTCCATCAACTGATTGATTACATTCTTGAAAAAGAGACGGTAAGAGGCGCCCTGGATGCCGATACGCTGGCTCGCTTTAAGCAGCGCGTCCTGGAAAGCCATACGCACACCTGGCAGGCCATTGATTTACGCCACAACTGGGCAAACCTGCGCGATAAGCCGCTGACGTTTGCCGAAGCGGAACAGGCGCTGCTGGTCGGCCATGCTTTTCATCCTGCCCCAAAGTCGCACGAGCCGTTCAACGAGGCCGAGGCGCGTCGCTATCTGCCGGATTTCGCCTCCCGCTTCCCGCTGCGCTGGTTTGCGGTTGAGCATGAGCTGATTACCGGCGACAGCCTGAATGTCTCCCTGCGGGAACGTCTGCTGCGCTTTGCAGCGCAGAGCGCGCCGGCCCTTCTCGGTCACTTCACCGACACCTGCTGGATGCTGCCGATGCACCCGTGGCAGGCCGACTATCTGCTGGAGCAGGATTGGTGCCAGCGTCTGGTAGAAAAAGGCGCCCTGCGCGATCTGGGCGAAGCCGGTGCGCAATGGCTGCCCACCAGCTCTTCCCGCTCGCTGTACAGTGAAACCAACAGCGACATGATTAAGTTTTCCCTGAGCGTGCGGCTGACCAACTCCGTGCGCACGCTGTCGGTGAAAGAGGTTATGCGCGGCATGCGCCTGGCACGCCTGGCGAAAACGGCACGCTGGCAGGAACTTCAGGCGCGCTACCCGACCATGCGCGTGATGCAGGAGGACGGCTGGGCGGGGCTGTGCGATGAGCACGGCGTCGTTCAGGAAGAGAGCCTGATGGCCCTGCGCGTCAACCTGCTGTTCGATACCCCTGAAACGCAAACCAACGTGCTGGTGAGCCTGACCCAGGCCGCGCCGGACGGCGGCGACAGCCTGCTCGCCGCGGCGGTGCGTCGTCTGAGCCAGCGTCTGGACTTACCCCTCGCCCAGGCCGCGCGCTGCTGGCTGGATGCCTACTGCGACCGGGTATTGCTTCCGCTGTTCAGCGCCGAGGCGGACTACGGTCTGGTCCTGCTGGCGCACCAGCAAAATATCCTCGTTGAGATGCAGCAGGATTTCCCCGTTGGGCTGATCTACCGCGACTGCCAGGGCAGCGCCTGGACCGAAGGGGCCGACGCGTGGCTGAAAGAGGCAGGTGAAACCGAGGTGGAAAACCGCTTCGGTGAGAGCCAGCTGCTGCGCTACTTTCCTTATTACCTGCTGCTGAACTCTACCCTTGCCGTCACCGCCGCGCTCGCCGCCGCCTGCTTCGACAGCGAAGAGAACCTGATGTCCCGCGTGCGTGACGCGCTGGCCGAACTGCGCACCACGGCGAAGCAGACCCGCTGCCTCGATTACGTGCTCGACAGCCCGACCTGGAACTGCAAAGGCAACTTCTTCTGCTATCTGCACGATCGCAACGAAAACACCATCGTCGATCCGGCGGTGATCTATTTCGACTTTAGCAACCCGTTTTATAAGGAGAAGGCGTGATGGCAAACGCGAATATCGTCCATTCCGGCTACGGCTTTCGCTGCACGGCCACGGAACAAAACCTGCCGCTGACGCTGGGTCTCGACGGCAGCGCGGTGCTGGAGCGGCTGACCGGGCTCCCGGACGGCTGGCTGGTGGACGCCCTCGACCAGCTGTTTGTTGCCGCGCCCGCCCTGACCGGCATTACCCTGCCGTGGGCAGCCTGGCAGGATGAACCTCAGGCGCAGGCGCTGTTTAGCCTCGTTCACGGGGACTATCTGGCGCGTGAAATTTTCTGGCAGCTGCCGCTGTGGCTGAAAGGCGAACGTCCACAGGCGAGCGGCGGAATGCAGTTTGACGAAAGCCGTCAGCTGTACTTCCCGCTGCGCCCTCACCGCCCGCAGAGCGAGGTGTACCGCCGTTACGATCCGCAGATTAAGCGCACCCTGAGCTTCCGCGTGGCGGACGTGGCGCTGGACGGCGAGCGTTTTACCCGCTGGATGAACAACCCGCGCGTAAATGCCTTCTGGGAGATGGCCGGTCCGCAGGCCGAGCAGGAGAACTACCTGCGTCGCCAGCTCGTCTCGACCTATTGTTACCCGGTGATCGGCTGCTTTGACGATCAGCCGTTCGGCTATTTTGAACTCTACTGGGCGGCAGAAGATCGCATTGGCCGCCACTATCGCTGGCAGCCGTTTGACCGCGGGCTGCACATGCTGGTGGGTGAAGAAAACTGGCGCGGCGCGCAATACATCCGCAGCTGGCTGCGCGGCCTGAGCCACTATCTGTATCTCGATGAACCGCGCACCACGCGCATTGTCGCCGAGCCGCGCTTCGACAATCAGCGTCTGTTCCGCCATCTGGCGTCCGCCGGTTTCGACACGGTGAAAGAGTTCGACTTCCCGCACAAACGCTCCCGTCTGATCATGAGCGAGCGTCACCGCTTCTTCCACGAGGTGGAACTGTGAACGCACTCTGGCAGAAAGTGAACCGCGAGATGGTGGCGAAGATCCTCGCCGAACTGGAATATGAACGCACCCTGCGCGCCGAGCCGGTTTCGGCGGACAACTGGCGCATCAGTATGGGCAACGCGTGCTGGCAGTTTCGCGCCACGCGTGGGATATGGGGCTGGCTGCATATTGACCCTGATACCCTGACCACCACCAGCGGCGCGGCGGTCGAAGCGGAAAACGCGCTGCTGCAACTGGCCACCGTGCTGGAGATGAGCGACGCGCAAACGGCGGAGCACATGGAAGATCTCTACGCCACGCTGCGGGGTGACATGCAGCTGTTGCAGGCGCGTGAAACGCTGGATGCCGATGCGCTGATCCACCTCGACCCGGACGAACTACAGTGCCTGATGCGCGGTCACCCGAAGTTTATTTTCAACAAGGGACGCCGCGGCTGGGGGCTGGATGCCCTGCGCCTGTACGCGCCGGAATATCGCGGGCGTTTCCGCCTGCACTGGGTCGCCGTGCAGCGCGAGCGTCTGGTCTGGAGCAGCGACGCCGATTGCGATATTAACGCCCTGCTCTCCAGCGCCATGGACGATGCCGAGCGCGAGCGGTTCGACGCCCGCTGGCAGGAGCTGGATCTGGACGACAGCTGGCTGCCGGTGCCGCTGCACCCGTGGCAGTGGCAGCAAAAAATTGCCATTCATTTCCTGGCGCAGCTTGCGCGCGGTGAGATGGTAGAGCTGGGTGAGTTCGGCGATGAGTATCTGGCGCAGCAGTCCCTGCGCACGCTGACCAACGCCAGCCGTCGCGCGCCGTATGACATCAAGCTGCCGCTGACTATCTACAACACCTCCTGCTATCGCGGTATTCCGGGCAAGTATATCGCCGCCGGTCCGCTTGCCTCGCGCTGGCTACAGCAGCAGTTCGCCAGCGATGCCACGCTGATTCACTCCGGGGCGCAGGTGCTTGGCGAACCCGCAGCCGGATATCTGTCGCATCCGGGTTATGCCGCATTGCCTGAGGCGCCGTACCGCTATCAGGAGATGCTGGGGGTGATCTGGCGCGAGAACCCATCCTGCTATTTACAGGATGGCGAACAGGCGGTGCTGATGGCGGCGCTGATGGAAACCGATAACCAGGCGCGCCCGCTGATTGACGCGTGGATCAAACGCTCGGGGTTAACCGCTGACGCATGGCTGGAAAAGCTGTTTGAGGCGACGGTGATCCCCTTCTATCACCTGCTCTGTCGCTACGGGGTGGCGCTCATCGCCCACGGCCAGAACGTCACGCTGGTGATGAAAGATTACGTTCCGCAGCGCATTTTGCTGAAGGATTTCCAGGGCGACATGCGCCTGGTGGATGAAGATTTCCCGCAGGCGAAGAGCCTGCCGGAGCAGGTAAAAGCGGTGACGGCGCGCCTCAGCGCGGATTACATCATCCACGACCTGCAAACCGGCAACTTTGTCACGGTGCTGCGCTTTATATCCCGCCTCACCCTGCAATGCGGCGTGAGCGAAACCCGCTTCTATCAGATCCTGGCGCTGGTGTTACGTCGCTATATAGCCGCCCATCCGGATCTTGCGGCGCGCTTCGCCAAATTCGACCTGTTTAAGCCGCAGATTATTCGCGTGATCCTCAACCCGGTCAAACTTACCTTCTCTGAACACGACGGCGGCAGCCGCATGCTGCCGAACTACGTCTGCGATCTTGATAACCCTCTTTTTCTGGTCTCCCAGGAGTCAGCGCAATGAAAACCTATGATTTCATCGGCATAGGTATCGGTCCGTTCAACCTCAGTATTGCCGCGCTGGCAGAGGGGCTGGACGGTTTTAGCTCGCTGTTTCTTGAACGCAAGCCGCACTTCTCCTGGCACCAGGGGATGATGGTGCCGGACTGCCATATGCAGACCAGCTTCCTGAAGGATCTGGTCAGCGCCGTGGAGCCAACCAACCGCCACAGCTTCCTGAACTATCTGGTACAGCGCAAAAAGTTCTACCGTTTCCTCACCACCGAGCAGCGCACCGTGTCGCGCGAGGAGTTTGCCGACTACCTGTGCTGGGCGGCGGATAACCTCACTAACCTGGCCTTCAGCCAGCAGGTACAGCAGGTCAGCTTTGATGAGCAAAACGGCCTGTTTGAGGTCGTGACCCAGCGGGATCGCTTCCTGGCGCGCCACGTCTGCGTGGGGATTGGGAAGCAGATCAATCTCCCAGACTGCGTCACCGCGCAGGACGACACCTGCTTCCACGCCAGCGAAATGATGCTGCGCACGCCGGATTTAGCGGGCAAGCGCGTCACCGTCGTCGGCGGCGGCCAGAGCGGTGCGGATCTGTTTTTAAATATCTTCCGTGGGGAATGGGGGCAGCCGCTGAGCCTCAACTGGGTGTCGCGCCGCAACAACTACAACGCGCTGGATGAAGCCGCGTTTGCCAATGAGTATTTCACGCCGGAGTACGTGGACAGCTTCTCGACCCTTGGTGACGACGCCCGACGTCAGATGTTGCAGGAGCAGAAGATGACCTCCGACGGGATCACCACGGAGTCGCTGCTGGCCATCTATCGCGCCATGTATCACCGCTTCGAAGTGCTGCGCGAAAAACCCTGGGCGCATCTGATGCCGTCCCGCTCGGTGACGGCGCTGACGCGCCAGGAAACCGGACATCGCCTCAGCATCCAGCATCACCTGGACGGCGGGCGCGAACAGCTGGAGAGCGACGTGGTGATTTTCGCCACCGGCTACCGCGCCGTGCAGCCCGCGTTTCTCGCCCCGCTCTCTTCCCGACTGCGTCTGGATGAGAATGAAGCCTTCTGCATCAACAACGATTTCACCCTTGAATGGGACGGCCCGCAGAGCAACCGCCTGTTTGCCGTCAATGCCGGGATGCACCGTCTCGGTATTGCCGAACCCCAGCTCAGCCTGATGGCCTGGCGCGCGGCGCGAATTTTGAATCGCGCTCACGATGACGAGCCGTTTGAGCTGGCAACCACCCCCGGCGTGATCCACTGGCGGAGCACCACCAGCCCGGAGAGCAGCCAGGTTTTTAAATCATTAATGAAGACCACCGAGTACTGACACACACATTCAGGATCAACATAACAATGAAACGTTCTCATCTTTGGGTTTTAAATCCGTGCTTGCTTGCCATGCTTTCTACCTCTGCGTGGGCGGAAGAACAAAAGGAAGAAGATATTGTGGTCTCCGCCAGCCGGGCACATCGCAGCGTGGCAGAGATGGCGCAAACCACCTGGGTTATTGAGCGGGCGGAAATTGAGCAGCAGGTTCAGGGCGGGAAAGAGATTAAAGACGTGCTGGCCCAGCTGATCCCCGGCATGGACGTCAGCAGCCAGGGACGTACCAACTACGGCATGAACCTGCGCGGTCGCTCCATGATGGTGATGGTGGACGGCGTACGTCTGAACTCTTCCCGCAGCGACAGCCGCCAGCTCGACTCTATCGATCCGTTCAACATTGACCGTATCGAAGTCATTTCCGGCGCCACCTCGCTGTACGGCGGCGGCAGTACCGGCGGGCTGGTGAACATCGTCACCAAAAAAGGCCAGCCGGAGACCGAAGTGGAGTTCCAGACCGGGGCAAAAAGCGGGTTTAACAGCCATAACGACCATGATGAGAACGTCTCCGCAGCCGTGAGCGGCGGCAATGACAACGCCTCTGGCCGTCTGTCGGTCTCCTATCAGCGCTACGGCGGCTGGTATGACGGCAACGGCGACGAGGTGATTATCGATAACACCCAGACCGGCTTGCAGTATTCCGACCGTATCGACGTGATGGGGACAGGCACCATCAACATCGACGATCATCAGCAGCTCCAGTTAACCACGCAGTACTACAAGAGCGAATCCGACGGCAAGCACGGCCTGTTCCTTGGGGAGAATTTCGCTGCGGTCACGGGCGATGCCAAAGCCTATAATAAAGATAACCTGAACTCTGACCGTATCCCGGGCACAGAGCGTCACCTGATCAACCTGCAATACTCGAACACCGATTTCTGGGGTCAGGATCTGGTTGCGCAGATTTACTACCGTGACGAGAGCCTGACCTACTACCCGTTCCCGACGCTGAGCAAAGGCGCGGTGACCAGCATTGGCGCGTCCCAGCAGAAAACCGATTTTTACGGCGGCAAGCTGACGCTAAACAGCAAACCGATGGACGACCTGACCCTCACCTGGGGTGTGGATGCCGACCACGAAACATTCGATGCCAACCAGCAGTTCTTCGACTTAAGCAAAGCGGCGGCGAGCGGCGGCATGGAGCTGGACAATGCCTACAACGTGGGCCGTTATCCGGGTTACAGCATTACCAACCTCGCGCCGTTCCTGCAAGCCAGCTATGACATTGACGCCATCACCCTGAGCGGCGGCGTGCGTTACCAGTACACCGAAAACAAGGTGGACGATTTTGTCGGCTACGCCCAGCAGCAGGCAATCGCCACGGGCAAAGCGACCTCCGCTGACGCGGTGCCGGGCGGGAAAACCGACTACAACAACTTCCTGTTTAACGCCGGGATCCTTGGACGTCTTACCGAACAGCAGCAGCTGTGGTTTAACTTCTCCCAGGGCTTCGAGATCCCGGACCTGGCGAAGTACTACGGCTCCGGCACCTATCAGCTGGTCGATGGTCACTATCGCCTGCAAAACAGCGTCAACGTGAACGACTCAACGCTGGACGGTATTAAGGTCAATGCCTACGAGCTGGGCTGGCGCTTCACCGGCGATAACCTGCGTACCCAGGTGGCGGCGTACTACTCGCTCTCGGATAAAACCATCACCATCAACAAGAGCGACATGACCATCAACCTGGAGGACGACAAACGTCGTATCTACGGGGTTGAAGGCCAGGTGGACTATTTCTTCACCGACAGCGACTGGAGCACCGGGGCGAACTTTAACGCCATCAAGTCCGAAACGCGTGAAAACGGGAAATGGGAGAAGCTGACGGTCGACAGCGCCAGCCCGTCTAAAGCCAGCGCATGGGTTAACTGGGCGCCGGGCGACTGGGCCCTGCGCGTGCAGAGCACACAAACCTTCGACGTGTCTGACGCCGACGGTAAGAAGATTGATGGCTATAATACCGTTGATTTCCTGGGCAGCTACGCCCTGCCGGTGGGCAAAGTCAGCTTCAGCGTGGAAAACCTGCTGGACAAAGACTACACCACCGCCTGGGGCCAGCGCGCACCGGGGCTGTATAGCCCAACCTATGGCTCACCGGGTCTTTATACTTATAAAGGCCGTGGACGTACGTTTGGCCTGAACTACTCCGTTCTGTTCTGATCCTGCGCGCCGCCTGCGGGCGGCGCATTTTGCTGTGCAATTTGAAAGCAAATTTGCTATTAAATCATCGGTTTGCTGAAATTCTCGGCAAACGAACAAAAACGATGTTTTCCCCTTTGACAAGGCGCACGCAGGTCGATAATATGCGCCTCGTTCACACGATTCCTCTGTAGTTCAGTCGGTAGAACGGCGGACTGTTAATCCGTATGTCACTGGTTCGAGTCCAGTCAGAGGAGCCAAATTTGAAAAGCCTGCTTTTAAAGCAGGCTTTTTGCTTTTCAGCGCATGAGAAATGTAGGACGGCGCCCGTTGCCGTTTTAGTGTTTACCCCCACCTCCTCACCTGTCCCTGTTATATATTCCACTAATAAATAGAATCATTAATATTAATAACACATAACTATCATTCATCAAATATCGATCGGCAAAAACTATTAATTACATTCCGTGTGATATTCATCACAAAACGGGATTGCTCAACGTTTATTATTTATCGCATAGCAAAAGCAAATCGTTAGACCAGGAAAAATAATCTCATCAAGAGCTAAAGTTTTTTACTTATATACCCTATGGAGGTAATTGCTTTGCCATGGAAAGACCCATCATCAAATGCATTTTTTAGCTGGCTTTACATAATATTATTTGGCGCGTGGGGAGGACTTGTCAGATATCTCCTTGACGTTAAGTCAGGCCAGTCGGGAAGAAGTTTATTTTCTGCGTTAGCACAAATTATTGTATCAGGATTTACCGGTGTACTTGCTGGGTTGATGTCACAAAGCCTTGGTTCAGTATTTCATACTTCGCTTGCAGTCAGCGGTATATCAGGTGCAATGGGTGTTGTTGCTCTTAATTATTACTGGAAGAAAATCTCTGGAGATAGTAATGATAAATCATGAATTTAGTAGAAAGACTGAAAAGAACCTTAAAGGAGTACATAAAGATCTTTCGGAGGTGATGAGAAAAGCATTGAAATTATCGCCTGTTGACTTCGGTATTTCTGAAGGGGTAAGAAACCAAAAACGACAGCTTGAGCTATTAGCATTAGGAAAATCCTTAACGTCTAAAAGCAGGCATTTAACGGGGCACGCCGTCGATGTATTTGCGGTCATCAACGGTACCGTTTCATGGGATTTTAAACATTATCAGACAATTGCAACGGCTGTTTTTCAGGCCGCTAAGGAGCTATCTGTTGATGTTGAGTGGGGTGGCAACTGGACGGAAATAAAGGATGGCGTTCATTTTCAGCTATCACGAAAGATGTATCCTGAATAGAACCTAACACATTTGATATGTATATTTCCGCAGAGAATGCAGCACATCGTTATTTTCCGGATGATTAACCATGTTCTTTTTACATAAAGTTTATAATAGGAGAATGAGAATACAAAATCGCTTTTAATTATCACAGCACAAAATTATCCGTCAGGCGTTTATTTACTCGTTATTTATACAGGCGATGCTTAATTGCGCTGAAAAAAAACCATATATCTTATTGAATGAAATAAAAGGAATACCATCATGACAATTACTTATATTAAAACTGAACTTGCACCAGCCGACAACCAGCTCGCTGCATACCTTTATTTTACCTCAGATACCCCGGTAAGTTATTCTTACACTGTTACAAAAAGGACGACCAGTCCAACCAGCGTAGATTTTACCTATACATCGGATCTCATTTATGGTGTTACTCAAACCATTAAAATCCCTGTTATTGGTCTTTATGCGCAATATGCAAACAGTGTGCAGGTCGTATTTAAGGATGACACGGGTACTGAAGTTTTCAATCAGCCATTTATCATCAGTACAGAAGATCAGGAATATGATACATCTGTCATCTTCCACCTCGATATTGAGCAAACCGATCCTGCACTATTTACCTCTGTATGGGGAAACAGTTGGTTAATGGAATCCACTGGCCGAGGTTATGACCAAAATGGTGACCTGCGTTTTAACTTCTTATCGGTTTATCATCTCCAGCCGCTGCGGATCCACAATGGCTACCTCTATACCGGCAGCGACGAAGATATGGCGTGGTACGGCCGTCGCTTTTTCAAAATTGATATCATGGGCAATGTCGTCCTTGAATTCGACATGCGTGATGCTGATGGCAATCACTATGCAAATACTCATGATGTAGTCTGGGACTCCGCGGGCGACATTTATATGTTTGGCACCGATAGCCCTAACCGACTAACCAACACGATGGCGCAAGATGCGCTGGTTCTGAAATTTAACGATCAGACAGGGAAAATGATTTGGGCGAAAACTATACCAGCGAATATAGTGGTTCTCAAATTCTGAATAACAATACGCCTAATGATGTCCATTTTAACTCTCTTACATGGATTGCAAGCAGCCCAAATAACGAAGAAGCCATTATTGTCCATTCTCGCACAACGAGTACAACTTTTGGTATCTCTATCGTTGATGGCAGTATCTTGTGGGCAATCGACACAGGTAATTTCAACCCTCAGTTCCCGGCAAAACAAGCGACTATTCATATTGATAATTCGGGTATTACTCATTTTGAAAATGGTGCCCATACGGTGTGCATTACGAATAATAGTGCTTTTTCTGCCAGTATCGATCCTACCGCAGGAAAATTTGTCTTATCAGTGTTCGATAACCGATCTTGCTTAGATGAAAATGGCAACCCCGTTATTCGTCCGATAAATGACGCAGCGACGTCGGACCCCTATCAAACAGATCCAGCCCGCATTCTGTTCTATGCGGTCGACTTAGCAGCAGGCACCGCTGTTGAGATTCATGCGCCTGTTGAACTCCCAACGACGCCTATCCTCCAATGGACCGACTTTATGGGAGGCGTGTTTGATCATGGTGATTATTTCACTATTTTTACCTGCCATGCGCGCTCATTCTTTATCAGTGACGTAGACGGTAATATGGTTGCCTCTATCTATGATGTGATTTCTTTATCTGATGGCGCTCCTCAATACCCTGGGGAGGCCTACCGTGCAAGATTATTTAATGAAACGGAGCTTACTGACGTCATCACTGCGGCATCTATTTATGCAAATTAATCAAATGATGTAACAATCTGGAACAGATGCAATTGATCACTGCATATGTTAATAGGGGGTCATGTCGAGCCATGACCCCTTGATGCTATATACGAAGCGCACAGGTCATGACTTCATCGCCGAAAAGATTGAGCCATTATTCATACCTGAAGGCACTAATGTAAATTTATCGTTATAGTCTTGCGCCAGGGAAAGTAGTATTTGCGTCACCCGCCCTGCGGATAGTTGCGCGCTGCGACTAAAATGCGTTTGTTTATATAGCCAGTTGATAAAGCACCTGCTGGCCGTTAAAGAGAGCCTTTTAGCGTTACTGCTATCCCCCCCTGTTAATGGGCAAACCATCTTACGGTTTCTTCCCTGCTCCCAAAGCTGCCACTGACTTTGCCACCAGCCATGCTGTGACGTTCTCTGAAAATTCCAGGGTATATCACTATCATTATCGTTGATTTCTTCTTCTATAAACCACATTTCACCTTGCCCCAGGCGAAACAAATTTGCCCAGGCGGTAATGACTGCTCCCCGAAGAAAGCATTCGTGTGAAATAACATGCATCTTTACCTCAGGAAAGAGGAGATTCAGTATTCGAAAATGCCCGTGAGCCGCTATCACCGGGCGCACAATCGAACCTCTGGCGTTACATTTCAGAGCCGCGCTTCCATACTGTATTTCATCGAACTGGCTCCGGCGCAGAAACTGTGTCTCTCGCATATCAACGCGTTTTACAATATCAGCGTGTTGCAAATCAGGCTCGATATTTCCCTTCCAGTGATAACGTAATGTTTCCCCACTTTGATGCTCAGTAAAATTAGTGGAGAGATGAATAATATTACCGCGAATGGCATCAAAACTGATCAGGACATACAATTTCTGTTCTGCAATTCTCCCCTGGAACGGTACAACCAGTGACACAGTTTCAATACGTTCTGGAGACACTATTTTTCTTTGCTTTTGCTGTTTGGGTGTCCAGACTTTTTTGCAGGCGCGGCACTGAACGCGCTGTGTCCCCCGTGGGTTATAACCATAACAAATAGTTTTCGCGCAATAACATTCAGGGCAAAAATAACCGTTTTCTAAGGCATAGGCGCTTAAGCAAGAAAAAAGCCATTCATTAAATTGTTGTTCATTAAACAGAGGGGGATAACTCCCACATGCCCGGCAGTGCAATGCTGGATATCCCAGCCTGTAGTCTGGCCAACTGTAATCTTCAGATGCTGAGACTGGCAGCCCTAAATTACGGCAACCAAACGATTTACAGGTATTAATCGTAAACAGAATCAATATTAATCACCAACGATTTGAATGGGTCGGTGATTTTGCCGCATAACTCTTGCATAAGTGTGTGAGCAGGTTCGCATAAAAAATCCTTTCAGAACGTAAAGTAGCGAATCTTTATATGACTGAAAGGAACGACTTATGAAGATAAAGTTAATCGCTGCGGGTATTCTGACGACGCTACCATTTTGGGCCTGCGCTAAGGATGTCACCATCCTTTATACCAATGATCTCCATGCTCATGTAGAACCTTATAAAGTGCCATGGATTGCTGACGGCAAACGGGATATTGGTGGCTGGGCGAATATCACTACTCTGGTAAAAGAGGAAAAATCAAAAAGTAAAGCGACATGGTTTTTTGATGCAGGTGACTATTTCACTGGCCCTTATATTAGTAGCTTAACGAAGGGAAAAGCAATTATTGATATTATGAATACCATGTCGTTTGATGTTGTAACGATAGGTAATCATGAATTTGATCATGGCTGGGATAATACATTATTACAGCTAAGCCAGGCGAAATTCCCTGTCGTACAGGGCAACATATTCTATGAGAACAGCAGCAAATTATTCTGGGATAAACCTTATACCATCGTCGAAAAAGATGGCGTGAAAATTGGCGTCATTGGTTTGCACGGCGTGTTTGCCTTCAATGATACCGTCTCCGCGGCAACGCGCGTAGGCATTGAAGCGCGGGATGAAATTAAGTGGTTACAGCGCTATCTGGATGAACTGAAAGGCAAAGTCGACCTGACCGTATTGCTGGTCCATGAAGGTACACCGGCGCGTCAGTCCAGTATGGGAGGGACCGACGTACGACGTGCACTGGATAAAGATATTCAAACTGCAAGCCAGGTGAAAGGTCTGGATATTCTGATTACGGGACATGCGCATGTCGGTACGCCGGAACCGATTAAAGTTGGCAATACGCTGATCCTCTCGACCGACAGCGGCGGCATTGATGTGGGGAAACTGGTACTGGACTACACGAAGCCGCATCAGTTTACGATGAAAAATTTTGAGCTTAAAACCATTTACGCCGATGAGTGGAAGCCCGATCCGCAAACGAAACAGGTTATAGACGGCTGGAATAAGAAACTGGATAAAGTAGTTCAACAAACGGTGGCGCAGTCGCCGGTTGAGTTGACGCGCGCGTATGGTGAATCAGCCCCGCTGGGTAATCTGGCTGCGGACGCTCTACTGGTGGCTGCGGGTAAAAATACTCAGCTAGCCTTGACCAACTCGGGCGGCATTCGCAATGAGATCCCGTCGGGCGCAATTACGATGGGTGACGTCATCAGTACGTTCCCCTTCCCTAACGAGCTGGCCACAATGGATCTTACGGGTAAACAATTACGCACGTTGATGGAACATGCCGCAAGTTTAAGTAATGGCGTCTTGCAGGTTTCAAAAGGCCTGGAGGTGAAGTATGACAGCAGTAAACCAATCGGTCAGCGGGTCGTCGTATTTAACCTTAATGGCAAGCCGATTGAGGATGCGACAGTCTACCACATTGCCACTCAGAGCTTCCTTGCTGACGGCGGCGATGGTTTTACCACCTTTACCGAGGGTAAAGCGCGTAATACAACAGGCGGTTACTACGTTTCTAATGCCGTGATCGATTACTTCAAAGCGGGCAACACTATTACGGATGAGCAGCTCAACGGCATGCGCGTTGCTGATGTGAAAAAGTAAAGGTTCTTACCATACAGGCTTTTGGCGCCGCATTGGTGATGAATGCATTGAAATAAAATAAACGTTTAAGGGTTCATACCTCTACATGGACCCTTTTCAAGCTATTATTTTTTCAAGGGAATTGATTATGAAGAAAAATATAAAGCTGAGCCTGATTACGTTATGTTGGTTCGCAACGTTAACCGCCTCAGTTCATGCAAAAGATGTAACAATTTACTATACCAACGATCTACATGCTCATGTCTCTCCTGGGAAACTACCCACCGTTGACAAAGAACGTCTGGTAGGAGGTTTTGCGAATATAGCGACCATCGTCAATGATGCTAAGAAAATAAGTAAAGATGTTTTTTTCTTTGATGCAGGTGATTACTTTACCGGGCCCTATATAAGTACCCTGACCAAAGGCGAAGCCATTATTGATATCATGAACACCATGCCCTTTGATGCTGTGTCAGTGGGAAACCACGAATTTGACTATGGCGTTGATAACATGGTTAAGCAGTTATCAAGAGCACACTTCCCCATTTTGTTAGGTAATGTTTTTTATACCAACAGTGAAAAGCCCGTCTGGAATACCCCCTGGACGGTTGTCGAAAAAGATGGCATCAAAATTGGCGTAATCGGGGTACATCAGAAATTTGCATTTTATGACACGATTGCAGCTAAGGCTTACGCTGGTTCAGAGGCGCGTGATGAAGAGCCTTATATTCAAAAAGGGCTTGATGCCTTAAAAGGTAAAGTGGATATCATCGTGCTGCTTATTCATGAAGGTACGCCAGCGCGCCAGTCAAGCTATGGAAACAAAGACGTAGCCAGAATGCTACAAGCTGATATCGATACCGCGAAGAAATTTAAGGGTATTGATGTATTAATCACAGGCCATGCCCATGTAGGGACGCCAGAACCGATTAAAGTTAATGACACTCTCATTGTTTCAACGGATGCCTATGGTACTGACATTGGTAAATTAGTATTGGATTTTAACCCTCAGACGAAGAAAATTGAGCGTTACAAAGGTGAATTAATCACTGTATTTTCTGATGAATATAAACCTGATCCAAAAGTACAGCTTAAAATTGATGAGTGGAATGCCAGTCTGAAAAAAATCACTGGCCAGGTTATTGGTTCGACAACGGCGCACTTTACGCGTTCATATGGGGAATCATCACCCGTCGGTAATTTGATAATTGATGTCATGATGGCAAAAGTGCCGGATGCCGTCGTTGGATTACAAAACAGCGGAGGGATACGTGCTGATTTCCCACAGGGAAATTTAACCTACGGCGATGTTATTACCACCTTCCCGTTTAATAATGACCTGGTTGAAATGGATCTTACCGGAAAAGATCTCACCGATTTAATGATCCATGCGACTAATCTCACCAATGGTATTTTGCAAGTATCAAAAAGCGTTCATGTTGTCTATGACAGTACAAAACCGCTGGGCAAACGTCTCATTAAATTCACTGTCAATAATCAACCCATAGATCCGACCAGGATATATCGGGTTGCTACACACTCATTTTGTGCGACAGGTGGCGATGGATTTGAAGCATTTTTAAAAGGGAAAAATATTAAAACTATTAACAGCACTACCTCTGCCGATTCAATTATTGATTATGTGAAGGCGCATAGCCCAGTTAAACCCGATCATGAAATGAGGGTGACTGATGTAAGCGCAGCAAAATGAATTAAACAAGAAGTGATTAAATACTGACATGTATTTTAAATACCACTCGCTTTTCAACATACTCCCATTAAAGGAAATACACGCATGAAAAAAATGAAATATCTTTTACCAGGCGCATTGATAATGCTCCCCATGATTGCGTTTGCGGACTCTGGTAATAATGAATATCTATCAGACTGGTGGCATCAAAGCATTAATATAGTCGGCAGCAACTCTACTCGCTTTGGGCCACAAAAAAGGTCCGATCTCTATCCAGAATACCGTGCGTGGGCACATGTGGATTGGTTTGATTTTTACGGCTATGCGGATTTACCTAAATTTTTTGGTTTGGGAAATGACAACGACATTGGTATTTGGGACAATGGCTCGCCATTCTTTACAGAAATAGAGCCACGTTTTAGTATCGGTAAATTAACGGGACTTGATCTGAGCGTTGGTCCATTTAAAGAATGGTATTTTGCTCACAACTATATTTATGATGCGGGTACTAACGAAGGACAGCGTCAAAGTACCTGGTATATGGGAATTGGGACGGATATTGATACGGGATTACCGATGACTTTATCTGCAAACATCTACGCTAAATACCAGGGGAATAATTATAACGCCGCCAACGAAAACGAATGGGATGGATATCGCTTTAAATTAAAATATGCTATTCCTTTAACTACACTGTTTGGCGGCAAGCTAAATTACATCGGTTTCACCAATTTTGATTTTGGCTCAGACTTAAAAGACGAATCAGGTGGCGAGCAACCCTTTTACTCCCGTACTAATGATTCAATAGTTTCTACCCATATCCTCAGCTTAGTTTACTCTCACTGGAGCTATGGCGCCACCCTTCGTTATTTCTATCATGGTGGGCAATTTGAAGAAGGCAGTAAAGCATATAATAGCAAAGGGCAGATCACCCGTATAGACTCTACGGGGTGGGCCTACTATTTAACTGCCGGATACACTTTTTAAATATGTCTAAAAGGAATTAGCCATTAAGAAATAAAATAATAATGCCATTCATTTATGGATGGCATTATTTTATTTAACCCGGTACACGTATCACCCAGGAAGACTTAGAGCCACTCTTACCGTTCCCGGCAGACAATGCGCCGCCGGGCAAAAACTAAATCTGATAATCAATCGCCACCTCTTCCGGCTCCATCACCTGGCGTTTGATCTCATCTACAGAGAGCCCCGCATTGCACAGCTCGATAAAACGCCACACATAGTTACGCTGAAGCTGCCCGCGCTTCAGCCCGAGCCAGACGGTGTTCGCATCGAACAGATGACGTGTATCCAGACGCACCAGATTACCAGCCTCATATTCTCCGCCAGACTGCTCGGCCACCAGGCCAATCCCCAGCCCTAACTCGACGTAGGTTTTGATCACGTCGGAATCCTGCGCGCTCAGCACCACGTCCGGCGTGAGCCCTTTACGCTTGAACGCTTCATCTATGCGCGAACGCCCGGTAATGCCCTGCCGGTAGGTGATAAGCGGCCATTTGACGATCTCTTCCAGCGTCAACGGTGAAACCTGGTTCAGCGGGTGTTCGGCGGGTAATAGCAGGCTGTGGTGCCAGCGGAACCACGGGAACGCCACCAGCAGCGGGTCATTGCTCAGCCGTTCACTGGCGATACCGATATCGGCCCCACCGTTATGCAGCAGCACTTCAATTTCCTGCGGCGTGCCCTGGATCAGTTCGAGACGTACGTCCGGGAAGATCTCACGAAATGCTTTGATAACCGTCGGAAGGCTGTAACGCGCCTGTGTATGGGTGGTGGCGATAGTCAGCACACCGGAAGCGTCGTTGGTAAAGAGATCCGCCAGCCGACGAACGTTGCTGGCCTCGTTGAGAATGCGCTCAGCGATGGTCAGCAATGCCTTGCCTGGCTCGGTCATACCCAGCAGGCGCTTGCCGCGACGGATAAAAATCTCAATGCCTAACTCCTCCTCCAGCTCGCGGATATGTCGGCTGACGCCCGACTGAGAGGTGTAAAGCATATTGGCGACTTCGGTCAGGTTGTAATCCCGCCTGGCCGCCTCACGAATAATTTTAAGTTGCTGGAAATTCACAATTCACTCCGGCGCATCTGACATAAGGCTATTGTTAGAGTCAGGCGGGCTGGAGAACAAATAATAAAAACCAGCATCTTATGCTTATTTGGAATATCAGCTGACGAGTTGCAGCTCGCGATTTTCCAGCGACGGCTTACTGACCAGAGACATCAGGATCTCTTTCACCGCCTGCGCCTGCGGTGACAGGGAGCCGCGCGCGGACATATTCAACGACAGCGGTAAGCTCATGGATGGCGTGGTGATGCGGGCCATCCAGCCGTTCGCCGCGCTGCACAGTGAACGTGCGGCAGACTCGGGCAGAACCGTTACACCCATGCCGCTGGCAATGGCGGCAGTCAGCGTGGAGATGGAATCAATCTCGCCGATGATCTTCGCCGTCAGACGGCGCAGCGAGAACGCTTCGTCAACGCGCACGCGCACGGCACTGTAGTCGCGCGGCAGGAACAGATTCATCTCTGCCACAGCGGTTAAATCAATGCTCTGGCCGGGGCAATCACGGGTACCGACCAGGTAAAGATCTTCCTTCAGCAGCGGCTGGCTGGTGATCCCGGCAACCGGGGAGCGATCGTACAGCACCGCCATATCCAGCTGACCGTTGAGCAGTTTGTCATTGAGCACGGAACCACTGTTCTCATGCAGATAAACCAGCACTTCCGGTAGCTCCGCGCGCACCGCCTGAAGCAGCGGCATGGTGACAGACGATGCGGCCGTTCCCGGCGCCAGACCAATGGAGACATGGCCGCTCAGGGTCTGACCCACATTGTGCACGGCCAGCTGCGCCTGTTCACACTGACGCAGGATCGTGCGGGCATGGGTATATAAAATTTTTCCCGCTTCGGTAGGCGTTACGCCGCGCTTGGTGCGGATCAACAGTTGCTGGTCCATTTCGCCTTCCAGAGTCGCGACCTGCTGGCTCAGCGCAGGCTGCGCGATATGCAGCACTTCAGCCGCCTGGGTCAGGCTGCCGATATCGACGATTTTTACGAAGTATTTCAGTCGTCTTAAGTTCATGTTGCCCCCTGTTCGAAAATAGCGTGCCGGTAACGGCTGTGTTGTTAAACAGGTTTTGCAATATGGATGCCAGTTTTTTGCAGCGGGTGTATGTCGCTGCTAAGCGGCTGAAAATAAGGAAAGCCAATCACTGGTGCCTGTTTTGAGACGGGGACAACGGTTTCCGATCTGCCCCATTCGGGGTATATCTGCACAATAATGGTGCATTCCGTTGGCAAAAACGTCACTTTGCTGGTTTTGTCAGCAAACAGTTCAAAGTCGGCGATCCATCCTTTGACAAGGCGTACGCAGGTCGATAATATGCGCCCCGTTCACACGATTCCTCTGTAGTTCAGTCGGTAGAACGGCGGACTGTTAATCCGTATGTCACTGGTTCGAGTCCAGTCAGAGGAGCCAAATTCCTGTTTTCAGGCGTGCTTATAAGTCCCTATTCGTTTAGGATTCAATAAGTTAGCATGGAAATCTTTCCCGATGCGTATCTGGTTTTCCCTGCGCATCCGGCGAAATTGGTGGTCTGATTTGGGGTCATTTCAGTTCGATAATGGAGTGACCACCATATGTCCCTGTCCGACGCGAAAATCCGTAGTATCAAGCCTTCTGGTAAACCCTTTAAACTGACCGATTCTCATGGTCTGTCTCTGCTTGTCAATCCGGGCGGTTCACGCCTCTGGTATCTCAAATATCGCTTCAACCGAAAAGAATCCCGTATTGCATTAGGTGCCTATCCGCAGGTCTCGCTTTCCGACGCCCGCCAACAGCGCGACGGTATCCGTAAACTGCTGGCGCAGAATATCAATCCAGCACAACAGCGCATGACTGAAAAAGCCGCCGCGTCACCGGAAAAATGCTTTGAGGCCATTGCGGTGGCATGGCACAAAACCAACAAAAAGTGGTCGGCTGACTATGCAGAGCGCATCCTTGCCAGTATTAAAAATCATATCTTTCCGGCGATTGGTCATCTGCCCGTCACTCTGCTGAAAACGCAGCATTTCACGGCGTTGCTGAAAGTTATCGAGGATAAAGGCTTTCTGGAAGTCGCGTCCCGAACCCGGCAGCAACTCTGCAGCATCATGCGCTACGCCGTTCAGCAGGGACTGACCGAAAACAACCCGGCGCAGCATCTGGAAGGTGTCACAGCACCGCCGGTTAAAAATCACTATCCCGCCCTGCCGCTGGAGCGGTTGCCTGAACTGCTGGAGCGTATCGGTGACTATCAACAGGGGCGACAGTTAACACAACTGGCGGTAGCGCTGACTTTGCATCTGTTTATCCGTTCCAGCGAACTGCGCTTTGCCCGCTGGAGCGAGATAGATTTCAGACATAAAATCTGGACCATTCCCGCCACTCGCGAGGCAATCGACAAAGTTCGTTTTTCAGGTCGTGGCGCTAAGATGCGTACTCCGCATATTGTGCCATTGTCCCGGCAGGCTATTACTATTCTGAAGCAAATACAGGAAATCTCCGGCCATCTGGAGTTGGTCTTTCCCGGCGACCATAACCCGTATAAGCCGATGAGTGAAAATACCATTAACCGGGCCTTGCGCCTGATGGGTTACGATACCAAAACCGACGTCTGCGGGCATGACTTCCGGGCAATGGCCTGTAGCGCACTGGTGGAATCTGAACTCTGGTCGCGTGATGCCGTGGAGCGGCAGATGAGCCATCAGGAACGCAACAGCGTGCGGGCGGCATATATCCACCGCGCAGAACACCTCGATGCCCGTAAAGCCATGATGCAGTGGTGGTCAGACTATCTGGACGTGAGCCGCGAGGGGTACGTTGCGCCCTATATTTATGCGCGGCGACATAAAGCGGCCTGAGTCAGTAGCAGTATGATTTATTAAAAATGAAAAAGCAGATCCTGATTGAATCCGGATCTGCTTTTTGCATTGAAAGGATTTGCCTTCAATTTTTGGGTTATTAATCGGAAAGCGTACAAAATTATTCGACTCGAATAATTTTGTACGTAACCCTATCAATATATTACGAATCAATAGGCAAATAACGAAAATTATTCACAGTGAATAATTTCAGGCGATAGCTGCCAGATAATCTGCACCAGAAACCGATTCCCCGATACATCATATCTGCACCAGTTCAATGTCACCATTTGCCAGCACCAGTCTGCCGTCGCCTGTCTATGTCAGGACTGCGCCAGATATTATCGGATAAATATCGAACTGCGTCAGAGTTAAGGCCCTTTCAGCCTTTTGACCTTTTCCGGTCTGGCGCAGTTACCCTTAATCACCCTTTACCTTTATCTGGCCTTTTTCCTTCTGCTGGCGCACTCACCAGAAAAAATACCGAAATGCTGCATCAGAAGCATATTAATAGGCCATACCGTTCAGAAGGATTGTTATTAAGAGGAAAGCATACAAAAAATTTTGCCCCCAAAATTTTTTGTATAAAAACCGATTAATACCCCCGAGATTAATAGGAAACCACCCCAAATTATTTGGGGTGAAATAATTTGGGGTTAAAACCGATGAATAACACCATATTGCAAGCCTTAGGCTATCAATCAGCACTATCCTTTCGCCCGTAAACCTGCGCCACATACCGCCCGCGCCCGTCGCCGTGCCCCAAATCCATCGCCGTCATTGCCAGCGCCTCTTTCTCACAAAATCCCTGCGCCAGATAATGACGGATCGCATCCTGCGCCCACGCATAGCGCAACGAGTGCGGGGAATATGCGCCCGTCAAGCCGAGACGTGACGCCTGACTGTGCCAGTATTTCATCGCGCTTTTCAGATCCGGCTTATCTATCAGCCTGCCGTGTCGATCTTCTGCCACTGCCAGCGCATTATCCAGCGCTTTTCTGACAGCGGCAGTATCAAGAATAATCGTCTCGCGGGGCCGTCCGCCTTTGGTGCCGAAAACCACGGTTAAGCGGGTGTCACCACGTTCCAGCGCCTGTCGCCACGTTTTCAGCGACTGTACGCTCTGCACCGTCTCCTGCGAACGTAATCCCATCAGCCTTGAGAGCTCAAGCGCTGCCGCCAGCCCCGGATCTTTTACGCGCGCCGTCTCCAGCACGTCACGATAGTGCTCCGGCGTAATAGCCTGCTTTGTACCATTACGGGATGCGCCAGACAGACCAAGAGAACGGTTGTTCAGCCGCTCACTCTGCGCCAGCCTGTTACGCCCAACCTGTTTCAGAATGCAACGTACCGCCGCCATCTCATTTTGCAGGGAACGCTTTGCAATGCCCTGCGCCAGCCGTTCACGGACATAACCTTCTATATGCCGCACCTTAAGCTGCTCCACCCGGCGGATCTGCACATTCTGCGCCAGTACCAGACGTTCACAAAACCGCTGCGCCAGCTTAATACGGTCGTGAACGGTCTTATGGCTACCGCCTGCCTGCTGCGCAAGCCGCTTCATTTCCTGCTCCAGTATTCCCACATTTTTCCCCTTTTATGATTGCCGCAAACTCATTCCCCAAAAATCCAAAACTGATACTGCTTTCCCCGGCGCACAGGCCGATAGCCCCTGTTTTTTTTGTCGGGGCTGCGAACGATACCTGAGCGCCGGGGCGGCAGCCGTTGAGGTGTTGTGGGGCTTCGGTTGTGCTCTCAGAGCAGCCGCCCGCTTGCGCGGGTTATCCCCCGGATCGTCCAGATCCGCCTCGGTATCGGTTCATGTTCTCCTTATGGGTAAAATGGCCTGAAAAGGCAGTGTCAGAATCCAGCAATGGGCCGGTGCAGTTGAGTTTTCTGGTGCAGGTCGAAAAGGCTGCGTGCGTCACTTTCCCGCTTTGCGCGGTTAAAGTGACGCACTGGTCTGGTGCAGTGTCTGAAAATTTATCGTTGGTGCAGTTTTACAGCCACGCGGCAGCAAAGCCTTCGGCAATGCAGGCCACTGTCCGTCATGAAGGGGTTGACGCTCCGGTTCAGGGAGCGTCAGTGTTTACAGTACAAATCCGTAGTGAGAACCATCCGGCAGTTCAACATCAAGACGTAGCTTACCGCCAGTCGCTTCAACGTAGCGTTTGAGAGTGGAAAGCTTCAGATCGCGCCCTCGTTTTTCCATTCCTGCAACGGTAGGTTGCCTGATGCCCAGCGCTTGTGCCATCTCCACCTGCGTTTTCTGTACTTTCTCACGCAGTTCGGCAAGGTGAATGTTGAGCAGGATGTCCGTCGCCATCGCCTGAGCTTCGGCCACGACTTCAGGTTTTTCATCCGCAATAAGCTGTTCCAGCGTTCTGCCCATCGCGCTACTCCTTCTCTTTTAATGTGTTCAGCCAGTTCGTGAATTCCCTGTCAGCAACAGGGAGCATCTCATCGTAAAAACGTTTTTCATTGCCGACCTTATTTCCGGCACAAAGCACAATGCCGGTACGGGTCGGGTCAAAAGCGAAAAACGCCCTTATCGGATCGCCCCGACTCTGAATACGCAGCTCTTTCATGTTGCTGTAATGGGAACCCCTGACCGTATCGGCATAAGGTCTGGACAAACCCGGCCCCTTTTCCCGCAGGACCAGCAGTGCTGCAAGCACGCTGACCCTGTCGGTATCGTTGAGCGAGGCAAACCAGCGATCAAACGTATCCGTTGTTTTAATTGTCCACACGGGACCTCCCAATTAATATAGGTTAAATGCTATATAGATGTAAAGCTATAAAGCGGATTATGAAGTGATGGGATGAAGGATTCATGCGTCATTACTTCAAAGATGAAGACGCATTCGGGTATTTCAGTGAATAACATGCAAGACATTCACCGTTTTACGACCTGTACCGAAAAACCAGTTCAGGTATTAACGCAGTGTGAAGAGTGACCTTAACTGCAACGCAGTCCGACATTTTCAAAGGTATTGTCGGTAACGGGACGACCAGCCTGAAATCAGGCCGCTTCTTGCAGGTCATGAAGCGTAAGGGTAGCCCGGAGGGCCATTCGTTGCATGGGGGAAATTATACGAATGCTACTGGCGCAGAAAGAGGAAACTGTTTTTGCCTGGAAAACATTTCCCGTTGATTTGATTAGATGCTGAGTTGCCGCGCGTCACTGGCGCTCTCTCGATCTCCCACCCGCAAGGGCAGGCAGAAGATCGGGTGGATCTGTTTACCTTATCGATATTCTGATTTACGGTAGCGCGATGGCCAGATGTCCTCAGGCGCAACATCTAACGCTTCAGCAATCAATCTTTCGCCTTTGGGCCAGTGGCGGGTAAGCGCATTAGCCAGCGTGGAGGACGCCAGCCCGGCATTACGGGAAACCGCCGCCAGCGACATTCCCCGCTTTTTCAGCGCCGCAATAATGTCGGCAGAATGCCAGTCCTGTCGCATCATGCGGCCACCTCGTCGATAAACTTCACGCCATCGGCAGTGCGGAGCCAGCGCGGCGCTTTCATTTCCGCAGCGAAATAGTTGATCAGTTCATACAGCAGGCAGCTAAGGTGTTTCTCCATTTCAGAGTAAAAGCCTTGCCCTGCCAGCATCTGCGTCAGGGAGAGACAGTAGCGACAAAGCTCTGTGCATTCAGGCTCGAAACGGGGGGAATTTGCAGGGAGGGTGTCAACGGTCAGGCTTTCAATAAGATGGGGAGGAACGGGTTCTAACAGCGTGGGCTGCAACAGCGTCAGACAGGCGTTGAGTCTGCCGCAGAGCGCCATTTTGAGTGTGGGATCGTTGCTTTCAATCAGAGTTTCGGCGAAGTTTTCGCAGTGATCGGCCAGTACAGTGAAATCCGTGGCGGCATTAAAGGGAACAGCAAGTAACGGGTGTGTCTGAGTGAGGATTGTAGCCATAGGGCAACCTCCGGTATGTGAATTTAAATTCCACCACCGAAGAGACCAATCTTACGGGTGGTGAACTGAACGGAGTTGGTCTTACCGGCCATACCTACACCGGCGCACCTTACGGTGCCCCCGCCCAGCCCACCATAGAGATGTAGCCGAACGCACGACATAAAAAAAGCGCGGATGCGCCATTATGTCGCAGGTATGATATTCAGGAGACCAATCCCGGCGCCTGATTTTGCAGGCGCGGATTAAGAATACTGCGTTTGGCGATGGGCGGCAAGAGCCCGCATTTGAAATGCCATTGTCGCAATGACGGTTTTACCGGGGTACTGTATTTTTATCTCTTTGTTTTACCAATCGCCTGTCCGTAAAATAAACGCCAACACGGAATTCATGCTATGAAGGTGGAACTTGTCTGATACGAATCTGAGCGGTCCCTCAAACGGTGGTGGCGCGGCAACCAGCAGCGGTATTGTCTTTCAACAACAATTAGGCGCGTTTTTTGCCGCTCAGATCCTGAGTAATGACCCGTTGGATCCTTCATTGATACTGGGTGATGCAACACCTGTTCGGCTTCGTTTCGAAACTGAAGCGCCAGTTGATGATATTCTTGTGGCAACTTCTGTGGGTGGATTTCTCGCAATTCAGGCAAAAACAACCGTCCCACTTTCAGACAATGAAAAGAGTCCTTTTTACCGGACGATTGAACAGTTCGTCCGACACTGGCTAACCTGTCGGGATGGTGATGGTTCTCTGGAGTGGAACCGCCCTCTGTCGCCGGAGAAAGATCGGCTGATTTTAGCTGTAAGCACCAAAGCATCAGCGACTGTTCAAACCGACCTTTCCGCCGCGTTACGCCATCTTTCCCAGCAAGGCCGCGGAGCTATGAACAGGAAACAGAAATCAGCGTCTGATATTTTCGAACGCTGTGTGTTGACCGCGTGGGGCCGAATTACCACGGAACCCCGGCCATCAGATCTGTTAGCCGAACTTGCCCGTCTGATTGTCGTTCACGTTGTTGATGTTGAAAATATCGCATCAACACTTCAGATGCGACTTAGCCGCAGCCTTGCCAGAGAAACTGACTCAGCAGCAGCCCTGAGTATTCTTGTCACCACCTGTGGGGAGATGATGTCCCGACGTGATGGCTGTGATGCCTTATTATTACGTAACATGCTGGCAGGAAAAGGGATTAAACTGGCCGCACCGCCACAATATCAGGCGGATATCCATCAACTTATCCGCCATTCTCAGCACGTTGCTAATGTCTTGCAGCAGTATGAAACCATCGATAATCCCTCCGGCCAACCGCTTACTTTGCACAGGGAATGCCAGGATGCAGTTGAGCAGGCTGTGCAGTCCGGCTCGTTATTAATTATTGGTGAACCCGGAGCCGGTAAAAGCGGCGTGCTGAATGCGCTGGCACGTAGCCTGCGCAATCGTGGGGACGATGTTCTTGAACTGGCGGTTGATCACTATTCGGTTGAGTCGCTCGAAGGACTGAGCCGTGAACTCCGGCTAGATCATTGTCTGACTGAAGTGCTTGAAGCATGGGATGGTACGTCTCACGGCTGGCTGATTATTGATGCACTGGATGCGACCCGTGGGGGGAAAGGTGAGGCCGTTTTTCGTCCCCTGATCGAACAGGTACTGAATCAAAAGGGGCGATGGCGCGTTATTGCCTCCATTCGCAGTTTCGATTTACGTATGGGGGTGAAGCTTCGCGATCTGTTTAAAGGACATCCTCCAGTGTCGGAACGTGCCGATACGCAGTTTTCTTCGGTTCGCCATATTGTTATTCCACGCTGGTCAGATAACGAATTCAGCCAGTTACTGGAACAATCTTCGGCGCTGACAGCAGCACTTAAGCAGCTTTCTGACAGGCTTCGCGATTTAGCAAAAGTACCGTTTAATACACGATTGCTGGCCGACCTGGTTTCGCAATATGCGGATATTAATCTGAGTCGTATTTCATCCCAGAGCGAATTATTAAAACTCTACTGGCAGTATCGCGTTGAGAAACATGGGCTGAACGCCCGGCAGTGTCTTAAGGCTCTGGTTGATCATATGATTGCCACTCGTTCACTCAGGGCTCCATCCCTGTTGACGGGCGCAGATGCTGATATGATTGATACACTCTCTCGTGAAGGCGTTGTCGTCAGGGAGGCTAACGATCGCTGGGTACAGTTTCGTCATCATCTGCTCTTTGACTATGCTGCGGCAAAAATATCATTCGATCCTGACGCACTCATTGCGGGAACCTTGCGTTTCCCTAAACAGCAGGCTCAGGGGTTGATGCTTTCTCCCGCACTGGGTTTTGTGCTCCAGGAAATCTGGGATTATAACGAAGATCATCACGGTTTCTGGCAAGCAGTAAGTCATCTGGTTAATGATGGCGATGGCGATCCCATTATCCGTAGTTCGACAGGCCGAATTGCGGCTGAATATCCTGTTGCACAAAACGACCTGCTCTGGCTCGCTAAACGTGTGGCAATGGACGATCAGAACGTTATTTCCACGCTCAGTCATCTCTGCGGCGCGCTGGCAATTCGGTTTGAAGATGAAAAAGAAGTGGCTCTGCTTCCATGGGTATACCTGGTCTCTGCTTTAACGCCTGACATCAATAAAGTCGCGGAGACGTTGCGATTTTTGCTGCATCCGCTTACTAAGCAGGTGACTGATCCTGATCTACGCAATATTCTGGGTACAGCCTGCCGCGCCGTGCTTTCTTATGGCCTTAAGCAGAGTGAGCCGGGCTATTTTGTCAGAAGTGCTATACCTCTCGTTGCAGATACTATCAATACCGATGTTGATGCATCTTGCCGTTTACTGGAGCAAATTATTTCCGTCAAACGTCTCCAGCATTTTGGTTCAGAGGAAATTCCCGTACTCTGTTATAACATCAATAAAATCGCAGATCGTGCGCCTGAGTTTGTCGCCAGGGTATTCGAGTTTGTCTACAGCTACGATGTCACCGAAGAACGGGAAACTACGCTTGGGAACAGCCGAATTCTGCCTTTGAGATCAAATGCCCGACAGGACTATGAATCGGCTCGTTATTCCCTCGGTGAGTTTTTCTCCCATTTTCTCGAACAACATCCCGAACAGGCTGTTGATGCTGCCGTTAACGCTTTAAATGGATACGTTGCCCGGCGCCATCCTATTGATTCCCCTGTGATGCATTTATCCATTTCCGGGAATGATATCTCTCTTAGGGCCGATCGCAGCCACATCTGGGCGTACAATCCTACAGGCGAACACGCGCATGACGGAGAAGTACTGGTTAAGAAACTATTTCAGCATTTGAAAAGCGCGACTGAACCAGACGTGTTAGTTCTCGCAGAACTTATTCGTCAAAAAGCCTCACTGGCAATCTTCTGGGCCAGGCTGTTTCTGGCGGCAAATGAACGTAATGATAGCCTGGTTGATTTTCTCTGGCCCATTGCAGCGCAGGAAGCGTTTATCCGGAACGAAGATACTCGTAAAGATGCTATCGATTTGGTCAGCAAAGGAATTGCCCGGCGTCCAGTGGAGGAACGGCAAATGCTGGAGAATGCAGCATTCCAGTATAATTTCTCTGGCTATATTTACCCGGAAGAGGCAAAGAAACGACTGTTATATCGTCTTTTCAACGCGATTGGATCAGATAATCTTTCTACTGAAGCCGTCCGGGACTTTCTGAAAAATACACAGGGGGATGATGAAATATCAAGCAATAAAAGGCTTTTCGATATTTCTCCGGTCAACGTTAGTACGGGTATACCTTATGATTTTATCGAAGGTCTGGATCGAAATGAGCCAGCCAATGCCATGCTTATCAGTGCTGTCAAAACAGCAAAAACTGCACTGGGGTTAACGACAAATAATACACTCTCCTCTGAATTATCGCTGGAAGATGTTTTTAGCGTTCTCGAGCCGCTTCGTGAACAACTCAATGCTGCAAATATTCATACCTATGTGCGCACAACCGCAGAGGATGTTATTGTTCGGGCCTGCGCTGCGGCTGTTGAACAGAAATTATTACCACCTGCCAATGACAACCAGGTAGATGAACTGACCCCTCATTTTTTGGACTTATTGCATATGACTTCTCGCGCAATATCTCCAACTGTCAACGAAGATACCGAGGATAATTTTGCCAACAGCGTTAGCTGGGGCTCTCATTCACCGAGGATTGATGCTGCACGAATTTTTCTGGATGTAATTCCTTTACGTCCCGATCTGTATGATCGACTGAAACCTGATATCGAAAGGATGTTGATTGACCCTCACCCGGCCGTTCGCCTTCAGGCATCAACACGCCTGTTAAGGTTGTGGGATATTGCTCCGGATAGCGTATGGCATTACCTGAATGAACGCGTGGAGCAGGAAATCAATACCGGCATAATAGAGCATATGGTTGGGGATGGAATTAGACGTCTGCTATATACCGACCCGACGCGTTCTTCCTGTCTCATCCAGAAACTGCTGGGACGTTTTAGTAACGATCCTGAACGTCAGCACCGTATTCGCAAGATAGTTAGCATCGATCTGGCAATTCTCTGGGGAGTCCATGAAATCAGGGAAGCATATGATATTCTTCAATGCTGGATTGTCGATCCCACTATTTATAGCCATGAACTTAAACAAATTTTATTTACATTAAGGGATGGATTCGTTCTTGGCTTTGCCGAACAGAGTACACCGAAGGACATTGGAATCAGACGACGGGCGTTAGATATAGCCTATAGCATTATTGATGCTGCCGGAAAAAAACTGGAAGAGTCTTCACCCCGCACCGATCTGACAGAGATTGAACTGGAAGACGTAAGACGCTGTTTTGCAATTATAGACGGAGCATGTCTGCAACTTCGCTTTGTTTGTGAAGGGAAACATAATCCTGAGAAACCATTAGAAAAAGAAGAACTTAAGAGATTTCTAAACGAAACTGAACTGCACATGCGGCGCATTGGTGATTGCAGCACGCCACACACTATTTACAACCTTCTGGAACTGCTGGAAACGCTTGTTCCTGTCGATCCTGCAAAATGTTTTGATCTAATGGCCCATGCATTACGTCACGGAACAAGGTTTGGTTTCCAGAACGAACATATGGGAATGGAACAGCTGGTAAAAATGATGGGGGTGTTTCTTGCCGACTATAAAATCATTTTTGAAGAAGAACACCGACGTACCTGTTTGATAGAAAGTCTGGATATTTTTATGGATGCAGGCTGGCCATCTGCCAGGCGTTTGCTTTATAGGTTGCCGGAGTTGATTCAGTGAACGAACAGGTTCGATATTATCTGGTTTAAAAATATTCAGGCCATAACACATGGCCTGATCAAGAATAACCCACGTTAAAAGCTGATAAAATTAGTTATGCAGCATCAAACGCGATATCTTTTCCAGAAGAGATGTCTGACTGACTTCATTATAACGGGTGGTATCGTAAGTTAAAGTTCGCAACAGTAATTCAGTTGCTGGTTGCGTCATCACATCAACCTCTTTACCGTCAAATGTTGTCGCCACCAAATTATAAACTAACGTTGCCCTGTCCATAATCTGGTTGGGCTGGTTGCTTTTAGTACAAAAAAGTAATGCCTCATTGCCTCGTTTTTCAATAAAGAGTTGTTGATACTGACTGACAGCATGACTTTTAGGTTTCGGCGTTAAGTAGTAAGGCAAACATGTTTTATCCGCCGCACCGAATTTATTAATTTTATCATGATTCTCTTCTGCTACCTGAAGAGAACAACGTTCCGAAGAACCTAATAATCTCGGAATGCGAACAGTATTGTATCGCTTAATCACAACCTGATTTATTGTATCAACAAGATAAAAATTATCATCACGCAATTTATCAATACAGTTGATATTCATCCCCGGAACATTATTACGGAAATCCACCTCATTTGTATACATTTTTGGCTCTGCGATGTTCATTACGCCATGGCTGAATACGACGGGTGTAGCAACGCCATAAAAATCATTCCCTCTTCTGTTTCCGGAAGAGGAGCACCGAATTGAGACAAGAATGTACTCACCATCGTTAATGCTAAAACCGGTAAGTTTCTTTCTCACCAGCACAGCTTCTTTTAGCCAGAGTTCGCTGCGGATCATTTCCAACTTAGCGACAGATACAGGATTAAGAACTTTTTTAACCACTTGGGTAACAGGGTCTTTTTTATTCTGCTCTATGGCTTCAATATTACATCCCTGAAAGACTCGCTGATAATTTTTCTCAAAATCAAGGATGAAATCCACTTTTAGCCTTGAATAATAATCTAACAGATCTTTTTTACCCGCTTTTGCCTCATTCAGTGCCTGCCAGGTAGAGTTTAAAAAGGTATCTTCACCAAGGGAAATGCTGGACCCATTTATTTTTTTAGACTGATTAAGCACCAGATAGTTAATATTTCTATCAAGATCAATAAGTTCCTGAGGTGAAATTATATCTACTGCACCTAATTCTTTTTTCAGATAGTGAATAAATCGTTGGTGCGCTTCTGGTTCTTCGCCATTATCAAGATTGTCTATAATAACTAACGGGCGTTGAAGTGCTTTGATATTGGTCGTTAAAAAGTCTAACTGACTGTGGGTTGCACAAAAAACACGTGGTGAAAAAGCGATGTCAGCCTGAGCCAGTATATCACCGAGCACGTTTTGAACCAGATTTTCTGCATGATTTTTGCAGCCAGAATAAGCTTTACTGGCAAAACGCATATAGGGCATTTTCCGGTATTTTCTACCATCTACTTTCTCAAGCAACTGCAATGATTTTTTACCCTTAATCAGAATCCGACCATAATCGCTGAGTACACCAAGCTCTTCCGCTTTAGCTCTGAAGCAGACCCCTTTCAGGGTAAAAGTGAGGTCGCCATAATCCGGGCTGTAAAAGAGGTCACTTTGCAATGCATCGACGTAATAGTTTCCTCTCTTGTCTGGTTCTTCTTTTTGTACGACGGCACCCAGAAAAATTTCGCTATTATAAGCCCCATGACTCACATCAAAATACTTTCCGGCATTATCTAAAAAATGTAGTTTCAGACGCAGCCCGAGCACAGTTTGAGAAATTTTATATTGATCAAAGCCCTTAATTTTTAGTTCATTAATCCATTGATGATACGGACGGGCATCAGGTGACAGAAACATCACAAGATAGCTGTTTGCTTTTCTTAACGTTTGATACTGGAAATCTCTGTTATTCTTCACGCCTAGTTTTAAGGATAATATATTTTGAATCTCTCTGTGCAATTCAATAAAAAAATCATCCCATTTCATGGTGTATTCTTTTACCTTGTTGATACAGATTGCATCAATTCCCCAACCATTTGCCGAGGGTAATTGCAGAAGTTTTTCCAACATTACATCTGCAGCATCATGAATATCAAAGAGCTGTGTTCGTGCTTTAGGTGCATAATCTGGAGGCTGAAGGTCCCATTCGGCAGCCATCACAACATCCGTTTCATTATGCTGTAGACTATCAGTTACATCAGTCATAATTCACTCCTAGGGAAGGTGCGAATAAGCGGGGAAATTCTTCTCGGCTGACTCAGTCATTTCATTTCTTCATGTTTGAGCCGTTTTTTCTCCCGTAAATGCCTTGAATCAGCCTATTTAGACCGTTTCTTCGCCATTTAAGGCGTTATTCCCAGTTTTTAGTGAGATCTCTCCCACTGACGTATCATTTGGTCCGCCCGAAACAGGTTGGCCAGCGTGAATAACATCGCCAGTTGGTTATCGTTTTTCAGCAACCCCTTGTATCTGGCTTTCACGAAGCCGAACTGTCGCTTGATGATGCGAAATGGGTGCTCCACCCTGGCCCGGATGCTGGCTTTCATGTATTCGATGTTGATGGCCGTTTTGTTCTTGCGTGGATGCTGTTTCAAGGTTCTTACCTTGCCGGGGCGCTCGGCGATCAGCCAGTCCACATCCACCTCGGCCAGCTCCTCGCGCTGTGGCGCCCCTTGGTAGCCGGCATCGGCTGAGACAAATTGCTCCTCTCCATGCAGCAGATTACCCAGCTGATTGAGGTCATGCTCGTTGGCCGCGGTGGTGACCAGGCTGTGGGTCAGGCCACTCTTGGCATCGACACCAATGTGGGCCTTCATGCCAAAGTGCCACTGATTGCCTTTCTTGGTCTGATGCATCTCCGGATCGCGTTGCTGCTCTTTGTTCTTGGTCGAGCTGGGTGCCTCAATGATGGTGGCATCGACCAAGGTGCCTTGAGTCATCATGACGCCTGCTTCGGCCAGCCAGCGATTGATGGTCTTGAACAATTGGCGGGCCAGTTGATGCTGCTCCAGCAGGTGGCGGAAATTCATGATGGTGGTGCGGTCAGGCAAGGCGCTATCCAGGGATAACCGGGCAAACAGACGCATGGAGGCGATTTCGTACAGAGCATCTTCCATCGCGCCATCGCTCAGGTTGTACCAATGCTGCATGCAGTGAATGCGTAGCATGGTTTCCAGCGGATAAGGTCGCCGGCCATTACCAGCCTTGGGGTAAAACGGCTCGATGACTTCCACCATGTTTTGCCATGGCAGAATCTGCTCCATGCGGGAGAGGAAAATCTCTTTTCTGGTCTGACGGCGCTTACTGCTGAATTCACTGTCGGCGAAGGTAAGTTGATGACTCATGATGAACCCTGTTCCATGGCTCCAGATGACAAACATGATCTCATATCAGGGACTTGTTCGCACCTTCCCTAGAATATTAAGTAAGTATTGATTTATTCTTAATTCTGATTTTATTTTTGCATCATAAGGATTTTTGCCATTATCTTTTTCATAAGATGAAATATTTTTAAAAAGGTTATAATAGCAGATGCCTTTATGGTTAGAGTGTTCGGCACGAATGTTGAGGCTGTTTAAAGCATATCGGGTATTAAGATAAACGACGTCAACACCATCAAACTGTGTTTTTGCTGCAACTATTTTCTGCAACTCACTGACTTTTCCCAATGAGTTATTATGCATTTTTTTCGCTAATTGACGGTTATTTCCTTGCATTCGCCAGTTTTTTACATCGATTGCAACAATTCGGTTCTTGTTAATGCAATACACATCAAACAACTCATAACAATGACTATCCAGATAGTGTGATAGCTCTTGTGATGGAATGGGCGTAATATTCATTTCCTGGAGCACAAGATGTAATTGCCATTCACCAATATTGCCAATTAGAAGTGGCATCAATGAAGGAATGGGGATGTATTGTTGTAAAGGCTTGGCATCTAATCCCAGAATCTTCGCAAAAATACGCTGTTCAGTTCCGGATGACTCTTCAGCCATGGCTTCATGATATTGGGGTAAACAATATTCCGGTTTGTATGGATTTGCTCCAGCTGAAATATCTGTTAATCCATAACCATCTAAGGTTTTAGCCAGTATTACACTTTTCCAATCGGCAGTACGCTCCAGATAAAAATGGCTTACACAGTCGCTAAGGTAAGCATTTTTCTTAATAATCACGTTGCGTTTAAGACGCTTTATATATGACTGAGGATCGGTAAAACTGTCCCGGTGACGTAATGCTTCATTTAACTCAATTGCATCTCGATCACCTTGCCTTGCCAGTGGCAGAATTTTATTTTTCAGTTCAGCTTCAAAGTCGCTATACATATCTATTGCTTTAGCAACTTTAATTTCAAATTCGCTACGTTGACTATCGGAAGAAAAGCTGGCTTTTAATAAATCCTTTTTTGAGCGTTTGAACCATAGGTGGTTATGCAGACTCAGGGAAGCAAGTAACGATTGTGCATTTGGGTGACGATCCAAATCCCGAAAAACACACAATGCATTATGATGAACACCAGAAGGTAAACGAATAACCCCATTCATTTGGGCATCACGCCGTTCTGTACGGCCAATAGTTTGCATTGCAATTTTATGAAGCTCGACGGTATGTTCAGTATCCAGCAATTGGGCAGCATCAGAATCAACTAGATCCGTATCGAAATCACCAACCTGACGAGGCACACTTCCATGAGCATAATGCTTGAGTAAGGTAATATAATTTTCCAGCGTGTTTCGCGATGGAGTTGCATTAATCTGACTCCAGTAGCTACCGCAGACCATTGCTAATTCATCGAAGTCGATTTGCTCTGAATCTGCTCCTGTAAGTTCTGACGGTACCGGATAAGTGACATAGTAATTAAGCCCTGTGCCAGCCCCCTGGAAGTGGGAAACCATGCATATTGCTAAGTTTTGGTGATCAATTTGCAGATAGTCTCTTACCGGATCTTCCCGGTTGAGTTTTGAATCAAACATGACGACACGCAATCTATGCCGCTCAGCAAAAGGAGTGATTTCAAATACACGAGGTAAATCATTCCCCCGACGTGTTTCATTGTCAAGAATAGCAACCCCACGATAGGGATTTGCACTTAACTTATTGGCACGAAGAAAATTCCCGATAATCGCAAAAAAACGGCTACTGATCCCAATACATAAAATGTGCCGGCCAGTATAGGCCGCAAGTAACATACTCTGTAACTGACGATGAAACTCTCGTTTATGATAGCGATTAAACTGAACTGATGTAGAGTATGGTTCGAGCATTTTGAGCCAGAAACGATATGCATTCCTGAACTCAGGCTCCTCGTTTTGTGGTAAAAACTCCAGTACCTGATCGTCAAATACCTCCAGCGCTACAGGGCGGTGAAGGTTTCTGTTATCGCGGATCGCCGACAGGGGCGAAGCAGAATCAACATCCCGCTGCCTGATGCGATAGTTCAAGTCACGGGCGTATTTATCCAGAAACGGGCGGCTGTACTGCCCATTATACGTTGCAGGAAATCCTGCTGTAGCTGACAGTAAAATAATAGTATTACGTGTATTATAAAGCACACGTAATAATGCTATTTCGGGTAACTCCTTAATTAACTCCATCCGAAATTTGAGTAATACCCATCCCCTCAGTTGTTCAGCCTCAATTCTTACCTGTTCACGTGGCGAAAGGGAAAACAATGTTTTGGGTTGAAAATAGGTAAAAAAGTCATCTATCAACTGTTCTTTCTGAGGCTCTCTGGAAGATAAATGATCTATATCTCCTTTAATGCTTTGGGCTTTACGAATGAAAACTGATAATGGGTTATTCTGATTTGCCATCTCCTGCTGTGCCAGCAAATCGCAGACATGTTTGGGTGTTTCCAGCCGAGCAGAGGCTAATAATAGAGCGGTCAGTGTCTGATACAGTTCATATAAGGTAAATTCATCTGGAACTTTTTTTTCATCTTCAGAAACATAGACTTCAGTGTATGAGTGACGCCCGTGACTACGTAAATGAATACGACGAAGATCTGACTCACGGTAAAATCGCTGAATCTGATAACTGAAAATATTACCAATTAACGCGATAACCTGCTCAGCATTACGGCTATCGACGACGATATCAAGCAAACTATTTCTAAAGAGTCTGGTCAGCTTCTTAAGATCGAAATCTGGTCGTAAATCACATTGTAATAAGGCTTTGTTGATCTCATCGACATAATTTTTCAGAGGGGTATACCCTGGCGCTCTTTCATCTGAAGAACATTCATCCACATATTCCAGTACACGATGTAAAATTGCCAGTAACGAAGGAAGTTGCTGATCGTCGTTCATTAATGTCTGGCAAACATTCTGCTGGAAGATACGGTAGGCTTCGTGCTCTTCGTCCAGAACTAATGTAAAACGAATATCACGTTGTGCAAAAGGTGAGTCTTCGTCGGTTATCCAATATTGCTCTTTTAAGCTCTCAATTCGCTGTGGATTAGTCTGGTTAGCAATCTCGCCTAACGGATTCACTTTGAGGCTTTTTTTCTGACCCAGAACGTGGTCCAGGTTTTGTGAACTCCGGTGATAGCCGCCTTCTTTATCGCGTTTCAGTAACAGCACACTGCCATCGAACTTTTTCGTCGTGGCCAACAGGATACATCGGCGATACAGTGCAATCTGAAACGGGAAAAGATGTTTAACCATTTCCGTCGCCAGTGCATATCGAGGGTTAGTCGCTTCCCCATCAAGTAAAGCCGCCAGATCCTGATTCAGGGCATTAAGCATCGCCACAGTCGCTTCCTGTAAGCGGCCGGCTAAATGAAAACTATTGAGACGTAACTCATCCTCCAGACGTTTTTGTTCAAACGTTGCCCCCACTTTAATCTCTGTTTCCAGACGTACTTCCAAACTATTACTGATGTAGCCCCCTGAAACACCGGACAGTAGCTGTATCTCCAGATAAGAGATAGGCTTGAATATATGTCTAACACTAACGCCAATTTTGAGATGACCGGGATCCTGTTAGGGCAAGAAGTCCGTAAACGTAAAACTCCTCAGGAGAAGATCGCCATTATCCAGCAGACGATGGAGCCGGGTATGAATGTCTCCCATGTCGCCCGCCTGCATGGTATCCAGCCCAGCCTGCTGTTTAAGTGGAAGAAGCAATATCAGGAAGGCAGCCTCACCGCCGTTGCGGCTGGAGAGGAAGTCGTTCCTGCTTCTGAGCTTACTGCTGCTCTGAAGCAGGTCCGGGAGCTTCAGCGCCTTCTGGGCAAGAAAACGATGGAAGTTGAGATCCTGAAAGAAGCCGTGGAGTACGGTCAGTCGCGAAAATGGATAGCGCACGCGCCCTTGTTGCCAAAGGACGGGGAATAGCCATGGTCAGCCGGACCATGGGCGTGTCGCGTGCGCAACTGTCACTGCGGATTAACCGTTCTGCCGACTGGCAGGACAGGCGCTGTAACCGGCGTAATGAAGAAGCAGACGCAGAAATACTGTCGGCTATCCTCAACATTATCAGCGATATGCCGAGTTATGGTTATCGACGCGTGTGGGGCATCCTGCGCAAGCAACGTCGCACAGAGGGACAGCCACCTGTGAATGCCAAACGGCTTTACAGGATAATGAGCGAGCATAACCTGTTGTTGTTGCATCACAAACCAGAGCGACCGAAGCGTGAACATAAGGGCAAGATAGCGGTGGCAGAAAGCGATATGCGCTGGTGTTCAGATGGCTTCGAGTTCGGCTGCGACAACGGCGAAAAACTGCGGGTAACGTTCGCGCTGGACTGCTGCGACCGTGAGGCCATAGACTGGGCAGCAAGCACGGGAGGCTATGACAGTTCGACCGTGCAGGATGTGATGCTGAGGTCGGTGGAAAAGCGCTTCGGCGACAGGTTGCCCGACACAGCGGTGCAGTGGCTGACGGATAACGGTTCAGCGTATACCGCGTATGAAACGCGGAGGTTCGCGAGAGAGCTGAATCTGGAGCCCTGCACAACAGCGGTGAGCAGCCCGCAGAGTAATGGCATGGCCGAACGGTTCGTGAAAACGATGAAAGAAGACTATATCGCGTTCATGCCAAAACCGGATGTGAGAACAGCACTGCGAAACCTTGCAGTAGCGTTCACGCATTACAATGAAAACCACCCGCACAGCGCGCTGGGATATCACTCCCCGAGGGAATACCGGCGGCAGCGGACATCGTTAACTTAAGATACAAAAGCTGTTCGGAGATGGAGGGTCAAGATCACTTCCAAACTATTACGTGCATCAACTTCAGCTTTCAGACGTTGAAAAATAAGCTGAATTTCACCCGACATCAATTCGTTGGCTTGCTTGATCCAGCGACGATAACGTTCCCGGTTTGTAGGTGTTTTCCCTTCAGGAGATTTGACCCATGACGTAAAACCAAGATCTGCGACATCCCCTTGCGAAAGATAAGGTAACAATTCAATCTTCTTATCTCGGGCGCGAGCGATGAGTTGTTCCGGGATGTCAATTTGTGATTTCAACGGTGTGATAAACACCAGATTGCGATGACTATTGCCAGGGTTGATTGCTGGATTTACGCTTTCGATGTATTGAGCAAAAACGTTATAGCTTTTACCGCTCGCCGTACCATCCTGGGATTGAATCAGTAGTGGTGTATCTGCTTCGGTAAAAGCGTAAAACGTACCGGCCTGTTTTCTTGCTGCGGTAATTGCTTCTCTGACACTTTGTGGTAATGGAAGATGTCGGGAGTTGTGATTTTGTTCGGACTGCATATCTTCAATTCCTTCTGGCACAACTGCATTTTGAAAATCAGGTATGGACGTTTAACGCACCAGACACAACAATAGAGGGCTATGTGAAATACTTTCTGGGGCGGCTTGAATTCGAAAGGTGGTACGGACACTTATTATGCTACGCTCAATCACTACTGTGATGGTAGTTAAGTGCGTATTTTACCTGACATTATGCAAATGTCAGAAACTTAATCCCATATTTTTATATGGTTAAAAATTCATATCTGCTGCTGATTGATTTGCTTCGAATTGGTTCATATCTCACCGCTGAGCTACGTCTGGATATGCAGGCAGATATGGTATAGATGATATGCTGGTTCATTGTACTTGGCTTGCATGACGGGAGGAAAAGTCAGTAGTAAAAAGGTGGTCATTCTGGTGGTCTTGACAACCAAGAAATTTTACTTTAGCTTACCAATCAGCCAGTTAATGGCAAAGGCGATCCCAGTCAGAGGAGCCAAATTTGAAAAGCCTGCTTTTAAAGCAGGCTTTTTGCTTTTCTGCGTTCGGTCAGTTTGTCGGGTGGCGCTGCGCTTACCCGACCTACATTCTGCGTTCGGTAAAATTGTCGGGTGGCGGCTTCGCCTTACCCGACCTACGGTCCTGTAGGCCCGGTAAGCGCAGCGCCACCGGGCATAGCAAGCTTCACCGGCATCCCCGACCGCCGTTCCAGCTCAGCGCCCGCCCCTTCACTAATTAGCTGCGTCCTTTGTGCGGCTGAAATGGGCAGCGGCACCTTATTTGTCGATTCAAATTCCGCGCGATTGCGTGACAGCGGCTCGTGAACCTCTACCCAACGGCTACCGTCCGGCTCGGTGGTCACCTTTAAGGGCTGATCGATAAGCTGTACCCTCGTCCCCACCGAAACGTTATCGAACAGGTATTTGATATCGTTATTACGCAGGCGAATGCAGCCCTGGCTGACGCGCAGACCAATGCCGAAATTTGAGTTGGTACCGTGGATCGCGTACAGCCTGCCGATATAGAGGGCATACAGCCCCATCGGGTTATCCGGCCCGGCGGGAACGAACGCGGGCAACGTTTTCCCCTCTTTCGCGTAAGCGCGTCGCGTATTTGGCGTGGGTGACCAGGTTGGGCCTTCCTGTTTGCGCTCAACGGCGGTTACCCAGTTACGCGGCGTTTCGCGCCCGGCCTGACCGATGCCAATAGGCAGCACCTCAACCGTGTTGCTGCCGGGTGGATAATAGTAAAGTCGCATTTCCGCGACGTTCACCACAATCCCCTCGCGCACCGTTGGCGGCAGAATAAGCTGCTGGGGTACCACCAGCTGTGTTCCGGCTCGCGGTAAAAACGGATCCACCCCCGGGTTGGCTTCCAGCATATTGCTCAACCCCTGTCCGTGCTGCGTTGCAAACGCTTCGAGCGGCAGAGTATTGCCCTCAGGCACGGTTATGGTGATCGGCGCCCCCACCAGACGGCTGCCCTCGGGAGGGAGGGGGTAGGTTACAGCAGATGCAGCGGGAACCAGAATACCAAGCGTAAAAACGAATGAGGCAAATCGAATCATAGTGTTCTGTACTCAGTCAAAGAGAAAGCCTGCCGGTGGGCAGGCTTAGCCTACCCATTCAGTCATCTTTTCGTCGTGCGCCATCTCCGGGTAAGGACTTTTTCTGCTTCAACAATCATGAACATCGCAAACCCAATCAGGAAGGTAATGATCCAGTAGCGGAACGGTAGCGCTTCGGTACCGAACAGCATTTGCATGAACGGCGCATAGATGATCAGAAGCTGAAGGGCCAGAAGTACGCCGCTCACGATCCATATCCCCTTGTTAGCCAGCAGACCTTTACTCAGGGAGAAGCCGTCGGTGACGCGGCAGTTGAGCATATAAAACCACTGGGCGGTGACCAGCGTTTGCAGCAACACGGTGCGAATGAACTCCGGTGAGTAGCCGCGTGGTTGCAGCCAGGCCTCCAGCATAAAGGCGCTGATGGCAATCATCAGGCCGACAAACACTACTCGCCAGATGGCATAACCGTCCATCACATGCAGGTTAGACTTACGCGGCGGCCGGTTCATGATGTCCTTCTCACCCGCTTCAAACGCCAGGCCAAACGACAGCGTTGCCGAGGTTGCCATGTTCATCCACAGGATCAGTACCGGCGTTAGTGGGATCAGGTTCCCCGCCAGCAGGGCAATAATGATCAGTAAGGCCTGGGCGATGTTGCTCGGGATAACGAACAAAATGGTCTTTTTCAGGTTGTCGTAGACCCGACGCCCTTCATGGACCGCCCGGGCAATGGTGGCAAAGTTATCATCCGTTAACACCATATCGGCGGCTTCTTTGGTGACTTCAGTACCTTTGATCCCCATCGCGATGCCGACATCCGCCCGCTTCAGCGCCGGCGCATCGTTCACCCCGTCCCCGGTCATTCCTACCACTTCCTGCTTACTTTGCAGCGCCTGCACCAGGCGGAATTTATCTTCCGGGCTGGTGCGGGCAAAGATATCGTATTTTTGCGCCGCCTCGCTCAGCTGGTGATCGTCCATCGCCTCCAGCTCGCGCCCGGTGATGGCGCTCGCCGCGTTGCCAATACCCAGCATCTGTCCAATGCTCATCGCCGTTTGTGGATGATCCCCGGTAATCATTTTCACGCGAATACCCGCCTGCAAGCAGTCGGCAATGGCCGAAATGGCTTCCGGGCGCGGGGGATCCATCATGCCCGCAATGCCGAGCAGTATGACCCCTTCTTGCAGATCCGCATGCGTCAGCTCGCGCTGCCCGCTGGCAGCCGGTTTCCAGGCCGCAGCCACCATGCGCAATCCCTCGCGCGCATACTCTTCAATCTTCTCTTCCCAATAGTGCAGGTTGAACGGCTCCAGCCCGTTTTGGGTCTGCTGGTGCTGGCAAAGACGGAAAAGGACGTCCGGCGCACCGGTGATTAACATCACCTCTTCGTCGCCCAGGCGATAGAGGGTGGACATGTATTTATATTGCGAATCAAATGGGATTTTACTGCGCAACTCGGCGTCAATTGCCGGAAGCGGGATTTTGGCCGCCAGCACCTTCAGCGCGCCTTCGGTTGGCCCGCCGGTGATTTTCCACAGCCCCTGCTCATCTTTGATCAGCTGGCTGTCATTACAGAGATCGACGGTGCGCAGATAGCGCTCCAGCACAGATCCCGGGGTCACGGTGACCGGTGTCGGATCGTCAACAGGGTGAATCGCGCCTACCGGCTCGTAGCTGTCTCCCTCCACGCGGTAGGTGGCGTCCGCGGTAATCACCGCTTTTACCGTCATCTCATTCATGGTCAGGGTGCCGGTTTTATCCGAGCAGATAACCGTCATCGCCCCCAGCGTTTCCACGGTAGGCAGCTTGCGAATAATCGCCTTGCGACGCGCCATCGCCTGCACGCCCAGCGAGAGGATGATCGAGATAATGGCCGGTAATCCTTCCGGCACCGCCGCCACCGCAAGGCTAATCAGCGACAGCACCAGCTCTGATACGGGCATATCACGGAAGATAAGACTGAAAACGAACAGCGCCAGCATCATCACCAGAATGGTGATAAAAATGGTCTTGCCGAGCTTGTCCATTTGCACCATTAACGGGGTACGGTGTTTTTCAATGTCTGACATCATCTGGTTGATATGGCCGAGTTCAGTCTCCCCACCGGTCGCCACCACCAGCCCTTTTCCGCCGCCGGAGCTGACGGTGGTGCCAGAATAAAGCAGGTTGTAACGGTCGCCTAACGGCAACTCCCCGTGGAGCGCATCGCTGCTTTTCTCCACTACCGTGGATTCGCCGGTGAGAATAGCTTCTTCCACCCGCAGATTGTGCGCCTCTGTCACGCGAAGATCGGCAGGAATGCGATCCCCGGCGCGTATCACGACGATATCTCCGGGCACCAGTGCTGTCGTCGGGATAGTTTCATGGTTGCCCTGCCGGATGACCACAGCCTCGCTGGAGAGCATATTGCGAATACTTTGCAGCGATTTCTCCGCATTGCTCTCCTGAATATGGCCAATCAGGGCGTTAATGATGGCTACCCCAAGAATGACAAACATATCCACCCAGTGTCCCATTATCAGCTTCAGCAGCGCCGCCGCCAGAAGGACGTAAATAAGGACATCGTTGAAATGGGCCAGAAAGCGCAGCCAGCCAGGTTTACCCGGTTTTTGCGGTAAGGCATTTTCACCGTATTTTTCCAGCCTGGCGGTGGCTTCTGTACTGCTAAGTCCGTCGAGGCTGGATTGGATATTTGTCAGGGTTTCATCAACGGTCTGTTGATAATACGGACGGTGAGGCTTTTCTGTTATCATCGTTCCTTCCTCAGGTTCTTTTCAGAAATCACCTTGCTTTCATGACATTAACGAATAACGAAAACAGGAACATGCGCGTAACGAACGATACTCGCCGCCTCTGACCCTAATAAATGAGTTTGAATATTTGGATTACGCGATCCCACAATAATCGCACCGACGTTAAGCTCATCCGCCAGTTTGATTACCTCATCACGTATATTCCCGCTGCGAACGTGTAGATGGACATTTGCTTCCGGCAGGTTGATTTTTTTTACCAGCGCAGCCAGTTTTTCTTTAGCATTATTAAACATATATTCATCCATCTTTCTCGCGTCTGCAATAAAACCGCGGGTCAGTTCCGCCGAGAACTTTGGCATAACGTACAGCAGATGGACATTACCCGATGCGCTTTGCGCCAGGAATTGGGCATGCTGTAGCGCTTTATCAGACAATGCTGTTTCGTATACATCCACCGGCACCAGAATCGTTTTATACATATCAAGCATCCTTTTTTATAACCAACACAACAGTGAGTGAATCAGGAGAGATCGCATCAAACCCATGGGTACAGGCGTGAATGCCTTTTACGGAAAAAAAGGAATGGATGCTATTAAACGTAGCACAGGAATATCAGGATGTTATTCAAAGGAGATACACCATCGTAACGCTTGTTTCGCCTGAGTATGTCACGCCACTAATAATGGTTATTTAACATTTATTTATTCACCGACTATGCTCATAGTCAGGCATGCAACACGTTTATTCTCTTTATCCCGCGCCACCTTCAACCTCATGGAGGAATGCATGTACGGTTTAAGCCTGATTCGCCTTGGTTTGTTTATTGCGCTCGCCATTATCGCCAGCACAGCAATCGGTCTATTTACCTATGTGGTCGTCTCGGCCCTGGCAGAATAGCGCCACCCCAGCATTGATGACGAAATAAATAAAACAATTATTATCAGGGGAATACTGTGAAGCGCTACCTCTCTCTTCTGCCTGCTGTTTTATTGCTGCTGACGGCGTGCGATCCGAAACCCGACCGCGCCGCGCCCCTGCCGAAAATGGTAAAAGTCGCAGAGGTGGTCAAGGCCGGCAACGCGCAGCAGCGCGTGTTTCCCGCCCGTATTGAATCCGGCGACGCCACGGATCTCGCGTTCAAACGAGCCGGGCAGATTGAGACCCTGGACATTCGCCAGGGTGCCATTGTCAAACAGGGGCAACGACTCGCCAGCCTCAACGCCCGTGAAGCCCGGCAGCGCCTGAACGACAGGCAAACGGCGGCGACCCTGGCTCAGCGGCAATTCGACCGCTTCCAGACCCTGGCGGGACGCCAGGCCGTGTCGAAAGCCGAGATGGATGTCCAGCGCGCCAACCGCGATTCAGCAAACGCCGCGCTACAGATTGCGCGCGAAGAATTAAGCCAGATGACGCTCGTCGCCCCCTTTAGCGGGACAGCGGCCAGCGTCCATGTGCGAAATCATCAGGTCGTCTCCGCCGGCCAGCCCATCGTCACTTTGACCCGTACCGATCTGCTGGACGTGGTGTTCAGCCTTCCAGAGAACCTGTTTAACACCTTCGATATTCGCAATGCGCAGTACAAACCGGTAGTGAGGATCAATGCCCTGCCCGGTCGCGAGTTTACCGCTGTGTACAAAGAGCACTCAGGCAGTAGCGACAGCAACACATTGACCTGGCAGGTGATTTTAACCATGCCCCGCCCGGATGATTTTCCCGTCGTGGGCGGCGTCAGCGGAACGGTCACCATCAATTTAACCAACCTTCCGGCTGGTGTGGGCAGTGAGGCGCTGGTAGTGCCGGTTGAAGCGGTCTTTAACCCGGATAACCGCCCGCGCAATGAGCCACATGTCTGGGTGGTGACGGGCGAAGGCGATACGTTGCACCTTGAAGATCGTAAGGTCAGCGTGGGGCAAGTCAGCGCTGAGGGGGTCGTCATCGTCGGTGGGCTTAAGGCCGGTGAACGCGTGGTGGCCGCAGGCGTTGGGGAGCTACGTCCCAACCAGCCGGTACGTATCTGGACGCGTGAACGGGGACTGTAATGGATATCTCTCGTCAGTTTATCAGCAACCCGGTTCGCGTCTGGCTGACGATTTTGCTGCTGGGCGTAGGCGGCATTATTGCCCTGTTGAACATTGGCAGACTGGAAGATCCGGCGTTTACCATCAAAACGGCGGTGGTGATCACCCATTATCCGGGCGCGTCGGCGCAGCAGGTTGAGGAAGAGGTCACCCTGCCGCTGGAAAATGCGCTTCAGCAGTTACCTTATCTGGATAACGTCAGCTCCATCTCCTCCAGCGGCCTGTCGCAGATCACGGTCAATATAGCCTCGCGCTACCACTCAAATGCACTGCCGCAAATCTGGGATGAACTGCGTCGTCGGGTGGGAGATGCCGCCAGACAGTTTCCACCCGGCGTAGTGACTCCGTTTGTGAATGACGATTTTGGCGATGTGTTCGGCTTTTTCTTTGCCATTTCAGGAGATGAATTCAGCAATCCGGAACTGGTCCGGTATGCCGAGCAGCTGCGCCGGGAGTTGGTCCTCGTGCCAGGCGTGGGCAAAGTGGCCATCGGCGGAGCCCTCACTCAGCAGATTAACGTGGACATTTCTCTGAGCAAAATGGCCGCGCGCGGGATAACGCTGAACCAGCTTTCTGCCCAGCTCAGCAGGCTGAACGTGGTCTCCAGCGCGGGAGAGATCCCCTCCGGTACCGAGTCAATTCGTCTGCATCCTACCGGTGAATTCGAAAGTATTGACGAGCTGGCCGATCTCATCGTGACCCCGCCCGGCGTTGGGGCGGCTACCCGCTTACGGGATATTGCCACCCTGTCACGCGGGCTGGATGCGTCCCCTGCCAGCATCTACCATGCCAACGGCAGAAAAGCCGTCACCATGGGCGTCTCCTTTATCCCCGGCGTTAACGTGATCGACGTGGGACATGCCCTGGAGGCGAAGCTAGAGCAGATGTCAGCCGAGAAACCGGCAGGTATCCATATCGACCTGTTTTACGATCAGGCGGCGGAGGTCGGGCATTCCGTTAACGGATTTATCATTAACTTCCTGATGGCGCTGGCGATTGTCATCGGCGTGTTGTTGATCTTTATGGGCTTACGCAGCGGGATCATTATCGCCTTTTCCCTCGCCCTCAACGTGCTGGGCACGCTGCTGATCATGTATCTCTGGGGTATTGAACTACAGCGCATTTCACTGGGTGCGCTGATCATCGCCCTCAGCATGCTGGTCGACAATGCCATTGTTATTGTCGAAGGGGTACTGGTAGCCCGGCAGCAGGGCTCGTCCCTGATGAACGCCATTAGCGACATTATTCGCCGTTCTGCGCTGCCGCTGCTGGGAGCGACGGTCATTGCCATCCTGGCCTTTGCGCCCGTCGGGCTGTCGCAGGATTCCACCGGCGAATACTGTAAGTCGCTGTTTCAGGTTCTGCTGATTTCGCTCATGCTGAGCTGGTTCTCAGCCCTCACCATTACGCCAGTGCTGATTAAGTGGTGGCTGTTTAAACGAGATGCTGCACCGCCAAAGGCCGACAAAACGGATCCCTATGACAAACGCATCTATGGGATCTATCAGGGTGTGCTCAACGCGCTGTTACGGCGTAAAGCGCCAACGCTGGTAGTGATGGCCGCACTGCTGGCCGCCGCCATCTGGGGCTTTGGCTCGGTGCGGCAGAACTTCTTCCCCTCCTCCAGTACGCCAATTTTCTTTGTCGACCTCTGGCTCCCTTACGGTACCGACATTAACTGGACCGAGAAGATGACCGGTGATATCGAGAAAACCATTAACGGCCAGCCAGGCGTGGAAACTACGGTCTCGACGATTGGTCAGGGAAGTATGCGATTTATTTTGACCTACAGCGGACAGCGGCAGTACAGCAACTATGCGCAAATTATGGTGAGAATGGACGACCAGCGTAACATCCCCGCCCTGACCCGCCACGTGGATGCGTACATCGCACGGAACTATCCGCAGGTTAACGCCAGCACGAAGCGGGTGATGTTTGGCCCCTCCGGCGACAGCGCCATTGAAATACGTATTAAAGGCCCCGATCCGGACAGGCTGCGTCTGATCGCCAGCCAGGTAGACAACATCCTTACGCGCGATCCGGCGACGGACAGCGTCAGGAACGACTGGCAAAATCGTAGCAAAGTGATCCGCCCGCAGTACGTCACCGCGCTGGGACGTGAGCTTGGCGTGGATAAGCAGGACGTCGATAACGCACTGGAGATGAATTTCTCCGGCAGTCGGGCAGGACTGTACAGAGAAGGCAGCGACCTGTTGCCCGTGGTGGTGCGCCCGCCGGAAAGCGAGCGGCTGGACGCCAATCACCTGAATAACGTTCTGGTCTGGAGCCAGACCCGGCAGCAGTATATTCCGCTGAGCAACGTCATCAGCGGCTTCGCGCTGGAGTGGGAAGATCCGCTGATCCTTCGCCGTGACCGCTCCCGCGTGCTGACCGTGCAGACCGACCCTGACCCGCTAAGCCAGCAAACCTCCGGCGATATTCTCGCCCGCGTGAAGCCGTAAATTGATGCCCTGCCCCTGCCCCACGGCTACAGCATTGAGTGGGGCGGTGACGCGGAGAACTCCAGCGAAGCGCAGCAGGGGCTATTTACCACGCTGCCGCTCGGCTATCTGGTGATGTTTGTGATCACGGTGCTGATGTTCAGTTCGGTGAAAAACGCCGTCGCCATCTGGCTGACCGTGCCGCTGGCGCTGATCGGCGTGACGCCGGGGTTTTTAATTACCGGCATCCCTTTTGGCTTTATGGCGTTGATTGGCCTGTTGAGCCTGAGCGGGATGCTGATCCGCAACGGCATTGTGCTGGTGGAAGAGATAGAACAGCAGAAAGCGCAGCAGGATCAGCACAGTGCGATCGTGTACGCCGCCACGTCGCGCCTGCGTCCCATCCTGCTCACCGCCTTTACGACCGTACTCGGCCTCGCCCCTCTGCTGCTGGATGTGTTCTTCCAGAGCATGGCCGTTGTGATTATGTTTGGGCTTGGGTTTGCTACAATCCTGACGCTGCTGGTACTCCCCGTAATTTACGCGTGTTTCCATCGTAAGGACAAAGCTGAACAACAATGAATGCGACAGGGCTGAATATCATCAAGACGCTGGGCTGTATGACGGCGGTTACCTTTTTCACCATCTACAACACCTGGGATCATTATGATTATGACTATCACTGGATCCTCGGTTTCTTAACCTTCATTTCGACCATCGCCACACCATTATTTTTTGTGGTTGCAGGGTATCTGGACGGGCAATCCCGACACGGTACGCGCTGGCAGCTGGATAAGATCAAAAGCCTGGTGATCGTCTTTCTGTTCTGGGTAACGATTTACTACCTGTGGGAGCCCTATCAGCGCGGATATCTGATCCAGCCCTGGTTCGTGTTCGCGTTTATCGTGATTTACACGTTTCACCCGGTGGTGGAGTGGCTCAGCCAGCGACGAACGCTCTTTTGCGGGGTAATTGCCGCCCTGCTGCTTTTCTCATACGGGTACGATTTACTGTCAGCCCTCTATCCTGATGCCCATGTCCTTTCATTGTCGCCGCAGTATCGCCTGTGGACGTGGCTGCTGTTTTATCTGACGGGGCAGCTCTTTTGCGATCCGCAGATCGCGGCGTGGATCGGCCGCAAAAATGTGGTCAGGGCAGCGGTCATCGCCATACCGTTTATTTATCTCTTCACGTGGTTTTACGAACGGCACTTCTTTTTTGCGCTATTTAAAGCAGACAGAAACGCCTTTATTCTCACCGGATCGCAAATCTACATTCTGATTATTGCCCTGGTGATTGCGGCCAACGGCGTGCGGTTTCGCCGCAATGCGGAGTTTAAAGAGTCCGTGCTGGCCGCCATTAGCAAAACCATGACCGGGGTCTATATTATGCACTACTCGGTGTTTCACCTGCTGACCGCGCTCATTCCGGTGACGTCCCTGAGCACCAAACTTGCTCTGATTGTGCTTACGTTTGTTACGTCGGTCCTGTTTTCGCTGCTGATCCTGTCCAACGCAGTGGCCAAAAAAGTGATCACCCTCTAAAAGCCCAGGCGCAGCCAGGCAAACAGCACGTTGCCGTTGTTGTAGGTCCCGGGAATATAGGTGAACTGGACGGTGACGCGCTTATATCCGGCAGAGAAAAGCGGGAAGATAAACGGCAGCTGGACATAGTTGGCAAAGTCGTCGCGTGCCGTGATCCCCGCAGCGGCCCCCAGCCCCAGACGGAAATCTTTTGCGTTATCCAGATACCAGCCTTTCTCCCAGCCGTAGCCCATCGCAGGCTGCCATTCGTTATGTGAATCTTTGAACATCATGGCAAAGAGCGCGCTCCAGTTGCCCTCGTCGTTGTAGCGGGACACGCCCAGCCCCCCGCCCCACGGCATTTCGTTGTAGTTGTCCGTTTTCTCTTTGTCATACATGAATCGAGCATGCCAGCTCAGAAACGGAAGGTAGAGATCGTAACGATCCGGCTGTTCCCAGGTTTGCGCAATATCGTCCGTTACTGCATCCCACCAGCGGTGAATACGCTGTTCGCCATAGACTTTCGGCTCCGCATGCAGCGGAGATACGACTAAAACCAGGACTACCCACAGTGCAGGAAAGAGGCGTTGCATCGTTATACCCTCAGCTTACGTCACGCAGCGATCGTTATTACTGTAAACCATTCAGCCCTAACCGGAACCAAACAGGCTGATTTATGTTGTCGCCCGATAAGATGAAATTTATTTATTCTGCGCTTTCAGGAAAGATAAAAACGTTTTCTCAGGCCGCCTGTCGCGGTAGTCTCATACATTCCGTCAATATGACGGCCGCGATGTGAGTGACCTTTTCTTATACCAATAATTAAAAATCAGTACAGACAGGACAACTATGGACTCCACCCTTATCTCCGCTCGCCGCAACGAGGAGACACCTTCGCTTAACCGCGCCCGCCGCGCCGCTTTAGGTAGCTTTGCAGGCGCCGTCGTCGACTGGTATGACTTTCTGCTCTACGGTATTACCGCTGCGCTGGTCTTTAACCGTGAATTCTTTCCCCAGATCAGCCCCGCCATGGGCACGCTTGCTGCATTTGCCACCTTCGGCGTCGGTTTTCTGTTTCGTCCTCTGGGCGGGATAATTTTCGGCCACTTCGGTGACCGCCTTGGCCGGAAACGTATGCTGATGCTCACCGTCTGGATGATGGGTATTGCCACCGCGCTGATCGGTATTTTGCCCTCCTTTGCCTTGATTGGCTGGTGGGCCCCGGTGTTGCTGGTGACGCTGCGCGCCATTCAGGGCTTTGCCGTCGGCGGCGAATGGGGCGGCGCGGCATTGCTGTCCGTGGAAAGCGCGCCGAAGAATAAGAAAGCGTTTTACAGCAGCGGCGTGCAGGTGGGTTATGGCGTGGGTCTGCTGCTCTCCACGGGCCTGGTGTCGCTAATAAGCCAGCTCACGACAGACGAGCAGTTCCTGAGCTGGGGCTGGCGTATTCCGTTTATCTTCAGCATTGTGCTGGTCGTGGTGGCCCTGTGGATCCGTAACGGCATGGAAGAGTCAGCTGAGTTTGAGCGGCAGCAGCGCGAAAAACCGGTCGCGAAAAAACGGCTGCCGGTGATGGAAGCGCTGGTGCAGCACCCTGGCGCTTTTCTGAAAATCATTGCCCTGCGCCTGTGCGAACTGCTGACGATGTATATCGTCACCGCCTTTGCCCTGAACTATTCCACGCAAAACCTCGGCCTGCCGCGGGAATTGTTCCTGAATATTGGCCTGGTGGTGGGCGGGATCAGCTGCCTGACCATCCCCTGCTTCGCCTGGCTGGCGGATCGCTTTGGCCGTCGACGGGTGTATATCACCGGGGCGCTCATCGGCACACTCAGCGCCTGGCCGTTCTTTATGGCGCTGGAGGCACAGTCGGTCTTCTGGATTGTCTTCTTCGCGATCATGCTTGCGAACATCGCTCACGATATGGTGGTCTGCGTGCAGCAGCCAATGTTTACCGAGCTGTTTGGCGCAAGCTACCGTTACAGCGGCGCGGGCGTGGGATATCAGGTGGCGAGCGTGGTCGGCGGCGGGTTTACACCGTTTATCGCCGCCGCGCTGGTGACGTTTTCCGGCGGTAACTGGCACAGCGTGGCGATTTATCTGCTGGCGGGTTGCCTGCTTTCTGCCGCCACCGCCCTGTTGATGAAGGAAACCGCGCACAGCTGATCTCCTCACTTTTGTTTCACAGGCGTGTGACATACTATCGGGTAAAGCCGCACACCTGTGGAACAAGGAGACAGACATGAATAATAAGGGCTCCAGCCTGACCCCGGCTCAGGCGCTGGAAAAACTCGACGCGCTGTATGAACAGTCCGTCAATGCACTGCGCAGCGCCATCAGTGACTATATCGAAACAGGGAAACTTCCCGATGAAAAGGCCAGAACCCAGGGCCTTTTTGTTTATCCATCGCTCTCTGTCACCTGGGACGGCAGCGCCAGCAGCAATCCGAAAACCCGCGCCTATGCGCGTTTCACCCACTCCGGCTGTTACAGCACGACCATCACGCGACCTGCGCTGTTCCGCCCCTACCTGGAAGAGCAGCTTACCCTGCTGTATCAGGATTACGGCGCGCATATCAGCGTTGAACCGTCCCTGCACGAGATCCCTTACCCGTACGTGATAGACGGTTCAGCGCTGACGCTGGATCGCTCCATGAGCGCGGGGCTGACCCGCCACTTCCCGACCACTGAGCTGTCGCAGATTGGCGATGAGACGGCGGACGGGATCTATCACCCGGCAGAGTTTTCACCGCTGTCGCACTTTGATGCCCGCCGTGTCGATTTCTCGCTGGCACGCCTGCGCCACTACACCGGCACCCCAGCCGAACATTTCCAGCCGTTCGTGTTGTTTACCAATTACACCCGCTATGTGGACGAATTTGTCCGCTGGGGCTGTAGCCAGATCCTCGATCCGGACAGCCCTTACATCGCCCTCTCCTGCGCGGGCGGGATCTGGATCACCGCCGAAACCGAAGCACCGGAAGAGGCCATCTCCGACCTGGCGTGGAAAAAGCACCAGATGCCAGCCTGGCACCTGATCACCGCCGACGGTCAGGGCATTACGCTGATTAACATCGGCGTTGGCCCGTCGAATGCGAAAACCATCTGCGACCATCTGGCGGTACTGCGCCCGGACGTCTGGCTGATGATCGGCCACTGCGGCGGCCTGCGTGAAAGTCAGCTGATTGGCGATTACGTCCTCGCCCACGCTTATTTGCGTGACGACCATGTCCTTGACGCGGTTCTGCCGCCGGATATTCCTATCCCGAGTATCGCGGAAGTGCAGCGCGCCCTGTACGACGCCACCAAAGAGGTGAGCGGCATGCCGGGTGAAGAGGTGAAGCAGCGCCTGCGTACCGGTACGGTCGTCACCACCGACGATCGTAACTGGGAGCTGCGCTATTCCGCCTCCGCCCTGCGTTTCAATCTCAGCCGTGCGGTCGCAATCGATATGGAAAGCGCCACCATTGCCGCGCAGGGCTATCGCTTCCGCGTCCCTTACGGCACGCTGCTGTGCGTGTCCGATAAACCGCTGCACGGCGAGATCAAACTGCCGGGCCAGGCGAACCGTTTCTACGAAGGGGCGATCTCAGAGCATCTTCAGATTGGTATTCGCGCTATCGATTTACTGCGTGCAGAGGGCGACAAACTGCATTCCCGCAAGCTGCGCACCTTTAATGAGCCACCGTTCCGCTGATAACAAGGACCCACTCACCCGGCCTGGGATTCCGTAGGTCGGGTAAGCGGAGCGCCACCCGACAAACTGACCGAACGCAGAAAAGCAAAAAGCCTGCTTTAAAAGCAGGCTTTTCAAATTTGGCTCCTCTGACTGGACTCGAACCAGTGACATACGGATTAACAGTCCGCCGTTCTACCGACTGAACTACAGAGGAATCGTGTGAACGGGGCGCATATTATCGATGCGCTCTGAGGATGTCAAAGGGTGAATGCAGATTTTCAATCGTTTGCCGATTTATTCTCCACTTCGCACATTTGTCAGGCACTTGCCGTTTCCGAAACCTCCTGCTCCGGTTTTTTTCGCGGATATTTCCACAGCCAGCGCCCGCTCACCATGCGCCAGTAGAACAGCGCCCCGCGCACGGCCCAGTCAAGGAACATCCCCAGCCAGACGCCGACAACGCCCATACCCAACATTACCCCCAGCGTGTAGCCCGCCACAACGCGACAGCCCCACATGCCGAGCATGGAGACCCACATCGCAAACCGGGCATCGCGCGCCCCTTTCAGCCCGGCAGGAAGTACCCAGGACGCGGCCCAAATTGGCATAAACGCCGCGTTGAGCCAAATGAGCACCTTCACGACCTCTTTCACGTCATTTTCATGCGTATAGAACGAGGCCATCAGCCCGGCAAAAGGCGCAGTTCCCCACGCAATCGCCGTCAGTCCAATAGTTGAAAGCCAGAAGACGTGCCGAAGTTGCCGTTCCGCCTGCCCTATCTGCCCCTTTCCGAGGCGTCTGCCGGTGATGATCGTCGACGCCGACCCCAGCGCGTTTCCCGGCAGGTTAATGAGCGAGGCGATGGAGAAGGCAATAAAGTTGCCGGCGATGACGTCTGTTCCCATCCCGGCAACAAACATCTGCGTCAGCAGTTTCCCACCGTTAAACAACACGGATTCGATGCTGGCCGGAATCCCGATCCCCATCACTTCCCAGATAATGGCGAAGTTAAGCGGACGGAAATAGCTTTTCAGCGTCAGGCGCAACGATGGCGTAATTCCCGCCATCAGTACGCCAATTATCGCCGCCGCACCAATATAGCGGGAAATGGTCAGCCCTAAACCCGCGCCGACAAAGCCCAGCCCCTCCCAGGAAAAGACGCCGTAAATCAAAACGCTGCTGATAATGATATTCAGGATGTTCATGCCGCCGTTGATCAGCAGCGGAATTTTGGTATTTCCTGCTCCACGAAGCGCACCGCTACCAATCAGCGCGATGGCAGCTGCCGGATAACTCAGCACCGTCATTTCCAGGTAGGTGAGAGCCAGATCCTTCACCTCGCTGGTCGCTTCTCCCGCGACAATGTCGATAATTTCTTTGCCGTAATAATGGATAACCGCCGCAAGGATGATCGAAAAGAGGGTCATGATCATCAGCGACTGTCTGGCCGCTTCGCGGGCACGCTTCGGATCAAGCTTGCCCAGGCTAAACGCCACCACCACCGTCGTACCGAGATCGATAGCGGCAAAGAAGGACATCACAACCATGTTGAAACTGTCCGCCAGCCCTACCCCGGCCATGGCTTCTTTACCGAGCCAGCTCACCAGAAAGGTGCTCAACACGCCCATCAACAGGACGCAGGTATTCTCCAGGAAAATAGGCACGGCAAGGGGGGTGATTTCACGCCAGAAGAGAACTCGATAACTCTTACGTTTTGCATACCAGGGCGTGCGCATAATCGCCTGGCGTAGGGGTGCGGTGACGTTCAAAATGGACCTTAGCGAGAAAGTTGAAACTCCATTTCAAATGATGGGGCAGAAATGCGTATCCTGCAAAGTATTTTCCATAAAATTATGTTTGGATTTACAACAAAATGACGACAGAATCATCAAACAAACGCTTTTGCCTGAGATCAGGTTTGACAAAAGTTTTTTCGCCGCTAAGATAAGCCTCCACAACGATTCCTCTGTAGTTCAGTCGGTAGAACGGCGGACTGTTAATCCGTATGTCACTGGTTCGAGTCCAGTCAGAGGAGCCATTTTCAAGAAAGCAGACGTTCACTAACGTCTGCTTTCTGCATTTCTATCAATTGGTTATCCCCTCTCAGTCGTTCACCCTCGTTCACTAAAAACCACTCGAAGCCATATCATTTTGATGGTAAAAATGCTGGTAATGCTGGTTCGATTTCCCTTTTACCAACAAATGAGGGGGTGTTTTCATGTCACTGACTGATATTAAAGCAAAAAATGCAAAACCCCTTGAGAAGGAATACAAGCTTACTGATGGCTTTGGTATGTTCCTTCGTGTTACCCCTAAAGGTTCGAAATACTGGCAAATGGCTTACCGCTTCGAAGGGAAACAAAAACTCTTCTCTATTGGTGTTTACCCTGCAGTTTCTCTTTCTGACGCAAGACAACGCCGTGACGAGGCCAGAAGGCTTCTGGCTCAGGGTATTGACCCTAATGCAAAGAAACAGGCAGAGGTTAAAGAGCTTAAAGCCAAACGTGATAATACACGCTCCTTCAGAACAGTAGCCAAAGCGTGGTTCGCCACGAAAAAAAAATGGTCTGATGATTATGGTGATGCCGTATGGAAGCGCCTTGAAACTTATGTCTTCCCGGTAATCGGTGACAAAGATGTTGCCGAACTGGATACAGGTGATCTGCTGGTTCCGGTGAAAAAGGTGGAGGCTCTTGGTTATCTTGAAGTTGCCATGCGCATTCAACAATACATTACGGCAATCCTGCGTCATGCCGTCCAGCAAAAGCTGATACGCCATAACCCAGCCTATGATATGGAAGGTGCAGTTCAGAAACCACAAACTGAACACCGCCCTGCACTTGAGCTGGAAGAAATACCCCAGCTACTGAACAAAATTGCCGAATACAAAGGCCGCAGGTTAACCATACTGGCAATACAGCTCAATCTGATGATTTTCATTCGTTCCAGTGAGCTTCGTTTCGCTCGCTGGTCTGAAATTGATTTCAAAAGTAAGTTATGGGTGATACCCGAACAGCGTGAAGCAATTGAAAACGTCAAACATTCGACTCGTGGTGCCAAAATGAAGCGTAAGCACTTCGTTCCCCTTTGTAAGCAAGCTATGAGGATACTAAAAGAGATCCGACAACTGACTTATGAAGAAGGCCATGATGATGGATTAATCTTCACTGGCTGTTATGACTCGTTTAAACCCATGAGTGAAAACACCATCAACAAAGCCCTGCGTAATATGGGATATAACACGAAGCAGGACATCTGTGGACACGGTTTCCGCACTCTGGCCTGTAGTGCCTTGATTGAGTCCGGTTTATGGTCAGAAGACGCTGTAGAGCTTCAGATGAGCCATAAGGAAAGCAACAGTGTCCGGGCAGCTTATACCCACAAGGCTAAACACCTTGAACAGCGCCGCCTGATGCTTCAGTGGTGGGCTGATTTCCTTGATGCTAACAGCAACGATATGGTCAGGCCGTTTGAGTTTGCTTCAAATAAATAAAGGGAAAGGCCGTTCGCGGCCTTTCAACTTCATGCTTAATTACACTCTATGCTGAATATGATACTGAATCTTTCTCTATCACTAAACCAGCGATTTTTTCCAGCATTATTTCCCAGAGTGCGTATTTTCTTTTGTGCTCAATAAACAGGGATTTTAAATACTCTTCTGTAGAAGGGATTTTTTCAGTCCATGTAATATCTTTACTGTAATCAATGCTTTTTTTCATATCAGATGCTGCATAGGTGTAGTATTTACTCTGAGAACGACTGATACTGTCCTCTGCCAGCACTCTACGGAGCAGAGTTGCAGAACATGCATAACCATGCCTGTAAAGTTCACTCGATAAGGTACGAACAAAAGAACCGCGTAATAAAGACATCATCTCTGCGATTTCATTTTCACTCGCATTAATGACTTCAGAATCAAGTTTTCCATAACTATCTGTCCCGGACAAGAAAAGAATAACAAACGGAAAGCCTTTTTTCTTTGCTATGCCAGAGAACAAATCCAGTGAGTCATTATTTTTCTCCACCCGATTATAGATATTATAAAAAATAACATCACACCTGTTCTTAAATCCGTCTATACAAATTGTTTTTGCCTGCTGAATCTCACCTTCTTCAATCAACGCCAGAGCCAACACCTCAGTCCATTTATCACGAAGCCCTGCCTGATCAACTGATTTATCTTCTTTGATTTTATTGAGAACCTGAATGGCTTCCTCAGTACACAGTTCATCAACCAGCAACTCAGCAAACTTAATGATGTATTCTGGCTGGTTCAGTTTTCTTTTCTCAAAGCATTGCCTGATGAAATCAACATCCCTGATATACAGACTTAACTCAACAGCATAATTAACATCACCTGTCTTAAGAAGACTTTCCCTTAAAGCACGAATAACATTGTATCCCAGATCTTTTTTATACTTATCAAAAATATCAAAGTTAAAATATACATCACCTTTAAGCACGGAAAGTATTTTATCCGCTATAACATCAATGCTTTTGTCTTTTTGTAGGGACAGGGATTTTAACCATGTTTCGACAGCACCATTATAATAGTCCATCCATGATCCATCTGATGTATCAGCAATTTCGCTGATTTTATCAAATGAGAGCAGTAAATCATGGCAAAACGCCTCGGTTTTTTCAGGCAGCGTTGATACCGTCTTTTCAAGTGGAAATATGACATTCCTGTATAGCCCCTCAAAAAAAACCGCTGCTTCATAATAATCATAAAAGCGTTTTGTTTTAATTACCCTTTTGTATTCAGCCTCAGCCTTTTTCAGTGATTCTTCTGGAGTTAACAGATATTTATTAATAATAAAGGATTTTGCCTGACCATTATTCTCTGCAATATCACAAATTATTTGCATGAGTTGATCGGCAGGCATTTCCTTGAGTAAAGCAAGTTGTTTCTTGTTCAGTTTAGCCATCATCACATCCTGATAATGTTTGGTAGACGCAGAAAAGCTAATTGTACTAACACGAGGACAGAACATTCAATAAAAGCATTAACATAATGATTTAAAAAGAAATCTGTAGCACGCTGTTCATTGATGAAATGCACTATTTACCGTAAAATATCCCCCATCACACAGTAACCTGATACAGATACGTGGAATGGTCAATGAACAAACTTTCGCCTGAAATGCCCGAACTGCAATCAATGAATATCACTGCTGATAACATCACCAAGCTTAAATCATTGTTTCCTGAAGCTTTTAATGAAGACAGTGTTGATTTTGAGGTTTTAAAGCAGCTTTTGGGTGAGAATGTAGACGACAAAGAAGAACGCTATGGCCTGAACTGGCATGGTAAGCGTCAGGCTCGTCAGCTTGCTCTTACCCCTTCCCGTGGAACCTTACGCCCATGTAAAGATGAAAGCGTTGATTGGGACAACACCAAAAACATCGTGATCGAGGGTGATAACCTTGAAGTTTTAAAGCTTCTTCAAAAAAGTTATGTAAATAGAGTAAAGCTAATATTTATTGACCCTCCTTATAATACAGGAAAGGATTTTGTTTACCCGGATAATTTTCAAGATAACATGAAGAATTATCTTGAAATAACGGGGCAAACAGATGAAGGCGTACGCATAAGTTCGAATACAGAAACCAGTGGACGTTATCATACTGATTGGCTGAATATGATGTATCCACGACTTATTTTAGCCAAAAACTTGTTGGCTCAAGATGGGGTTATTTTTCTATCCATAGATGGAACAGAAGCCTCGAATTTAGAACATTTGTTGAATAATGTATTCGGAGAAGAAAATAAAATCACGTCTATATGTTGGCAAAAGAAAGTATCACCTGCAAATGATGCTAAATGGTTTAGTTCGGATCATGATTTTATTTTAGTATATGCAAAGAATAAAGACATTTGGAGACCCAAAAAGCTTAAACGCACTGGCGATCAGCTATCTTATTATAAGAACCCTGACCATGATCCTAAAGGAGAATGGAATTCTGCAACGTACACATGTAATAAAAGCATGTATGAGAGGCCGAACCTTTATTACCCAATAGTAAATCCAAATACTATGGAAGAGATATGGCCTAAAGAAACAGCGGTATGGAAATACTCAAAGGATATAACTGAAAAATATATAAGCGAAAAACGCTTATATTGGGGGGTTGATGGACTTGCAAAATTCCCGCGTATAAAACTATATCTTTCAGAAATGGATGACGTTGTTCCAAGATCCATCTGGAATTATGGCGATGTAGGTCATACTCAACAAGCGACGAATGAAATAAAGGAACTATTTTCTGGTGAGCAAGTATTTGACACACCAAAGCCACTGAAATTGTTAAGAAGAATAATTCAACTATCATCAAACAAAAGCGATGATATTATTTTGGATTTTTTTGCGGGTTCAGGAACAACAGCGCATGCTATTTTTGAACAAAATAAGGAAGATAGTATTTCTCGCAAAAGTATAATTGTACAACTTCCTGAAGTATTATTAGAAAGTAATCGTGAGCAGAAAGCCTCATACTCTTTTTGTATAAAAAACAATCTCAAGCCAACAATAAGTGAACTTACTAAAGAACGTCTCCGCCGTGCAGGTAAAAAAGTTCGTGAAGAAAACCCCGACTGGAATGGTGATGTTGGTTTTCGTGTTTTCAAACTCGATACATCTAATATCCGTCCGTGGGAAGCCACAGCAGAAACCCTTTCAGAACAGATAGATGCCTATGTAAGCCCAATCCTTGAAGGCCGTAGTGAAGAAGATTTGCTCACAGAGTTAATGCTAAAGCGTGGCATTGACTTGAGTGTAAACATTGAAATCCGTCAGTTTGATGGATTAACCGTTTCTTGCGTTGACGGTGGCAAATTGTTTACCTGCTTTGCTAAACAAATCCCTGCATCTTCAGTAGAAGAACTGACCAAGGGGATCATCGACTGGCATAAGAGTTTGAAAGCTGGCAAAGATACTGTCTGCTATTTCCTTGATGACGCATTTGAAAATAACGTTGCTAAAACAAATCTTTGCGCCATTCTGGAACAGCATGGCCTGACTAACCTGCACAGCCTGTAAGGGAATGAGATGAAACTACATTTTGAATCTGACCTTACCTATCAGCAAAACGCCATAACTTCGGTCTGTGATTTGTTTGAAGGGCAAGAGAAATGGGAAAGCGAAATGACTGTGCTGGCCCCAGCTCAGGGTGCACTCTCATTTGAAGGCGCAACAGGTTCAATGCCTGTTAACCCACAAATACCCGAAGATGATGTACTGCTTAAAAATCTGAACAATGTTCAGTTAAAAAACCAGCTTCCACCTTCACCTGTGCTCGACAGCCATGATTTTACTGTCGAAATGGAAACAGGGACAGGTAAAACGTATGTTTATCTTCGCACCATGCTGGAGCTGAATAAACGCTATGGCATGAGTAAATTTATTATTGTTGTTCCTTCCGTTGCTATCAAGGAAGGCGTTTATAAAACACTACAAATAACTGAAGAACATTTCAAAAGCCTGTATGCGGGAGTTCCATACGAATACTATCTGTATGATTCGGCAAAACCTGCGGATGTTCGAAATTTTGCAACCAGTTCTGTTATGCAGATCATGGTAATGACTGTGGGTGCGATTAACAAAAAAGATGTTAACAAGCTCTATCAGTCCAGTGAAAAAACAACTGTGGACGATCTGGATAAGCCCATTGATTTAATCCGTGCTACACGTCCAATTATTATTGTCGATGAACCGCAAAGTGTTGATGGTGGCTTGAACGGTGCGGGTAAAACCGCACTTGATGCTATGCACCCTATGTTCACCTTACGCTATTCAGCAACGCATGTGCATAAACATCATATGGTGTACCGCCTTGATGCCATTGATGCTTACAACCAAAAACTGGTCAAACAGATCGAGGTTGCCGGGCTTGAAGTCCAGAATGCAAGCAACAGCCCTTATGTGAAACTGGTCAGTATTAATAGTAAGAAAAATGTTATCAGTGGTACTGTTCTTGTTGATATAGCCGATAAAAAAGGGAACGTAAATCGTTCAGAGATTACCGTATATGACGGTATGACACTCGATGACGAAACAGGACGTGATATTTATCAGGGTTACCGGATAAGCGAGATCCGAACTGGCAAAGAGGGTTATCTTACACTGGAAACACCTTCTGATACCTACTATATGAAAGTCGGTGATGTCGTGGGGGATATTGACCCTATGCTCATCCAGCGTCATATGATCAGACGTACAATCCGTGAACATCTGGATAAAGAACTTCGCCTGAATACTCAGCAAATCAAGGTTCTTACCCTGTTTTTCATCGATAAGGTTGATTTCTACCGTCAGTTCACTGAAGAAGGACAACGTGAGCCGGGAGAATATGCCCGTATCTTTGAGGAAGAATACCTTAAAGCCATCAAAAGCCCTGCATATAAAGATTTACTCCCTTCTCATCCAGAACATGCTAAAGACGTTCATGATGGTTATTTCTCCATTGATAAAAAAGGTGCGTGGGCTGAAACAAGCGAAAGCAATAATACAGGCCGTGAAAATGCTGAACGTGGTTATAACCTCATCATGAAAAATAAAGAGAAGCTTTTGAGTTTCTCGAATCCAGTGAGGTTTATTTTTTCACACTCTGCTTTGAAAGAAGGCTGGGATAACCCCAATGTATTCCAGATCTGTAGCCTTCGAGAGATGGGAAGTGAACGAGAACGCCGTCAGACATTAGGCCGTGGGCTTCGCCTGTGTGTTAACCAAGAGGGTGAACGTGTCCGGGATGACAGCATTAACATTCTGACTGTAGTTGCCAGTGAAAATTATCAAGCCTACGCCGAGCGCTTACAGTCTGAAATTGAGAACGAAACAGGCATCCGTTTTGGCATCGTCGAAAAAGATGCGTTTGCCCATCTGATATGCTCTGATTCCTCACAAGTTGTAGGTATCATCGCTTCACAGGAGATATGGTCTGAACTACATGCTGAAGGTTATCTGGAAAAAACCGGGAAAATCACCAAAACACTGAAAGAGACTCTTTTCGATGGCACTTTTACTGTTAGCGAAAAGTTCCTTACCCTTCAGGAGCAAATTGAATCTATCCTGCGTAAATCAGCAGGACGACTCAATATAAATAATGCTGATGAGCGTAAAGTAATCAAATACCGGAAAGAGGTCTTAAACAGCCCGGAATTTGAAGCATTATGGCAGCGCATTAGTCAAAAAACATTGTATCGTCTGGCATTTGATGAAGATTTATTGATTAAATCCTGTACGAAATCACTTTCTGAAATGCAGCCTGTAGCAAAAGCAATGGTCAGTTTCAGTAAAGCCACAATAAAACAAAGCCAGTCAGGTCTTGGTGTTGAAGCTCAGTCAAATGGAACGACAAGCTCTGTTATTGATGTTGAAGAACAGCCACTGCCAGATGTTCTTGGTGTTCTACAGGAAAAAACGGGCCTGACAAGACGCAGTTTATGCACCATCCTTAAAGAGAGTGGAAGACTCGCTGATTTTGCTAAAAATCCACAGCAGTTTATTAGTGAAGCTATCACCAGAATAAACTACTGCAAGCGCTTGTCTATTGTTGATGGTATTAAATATTATCCACTAAAAGGAGAGGTGTATGCGCAAAGTCTCTTTATGGATAAGGAGCTAACAGGATATGCCCGCAATCTTTTCGAAACCTCGTCTAAGTCAGTTTACGAATATGTTCCTAAAGATTCTGAAGTCGAAAGTCGTTTCGCTCAAGAACTCGAAGAACAGGATGAAGTTAAGCTTTATGTGAAGCTTCCCGGCTGGTTTAAAATCCCGACACCATTAGGAACTTACAATCCTGACTGGGCTTTGGTTATTGAAGACAATGGTGAAGACCATATTTACTTTGTTGTTGAGACAAAAAGTAAACACGTTGGTCTTGGTAATGAAGAAGATGCGAAAATTACTTGTGGTAATGCTCACTTTATCTCACTCAAAGATCAGATGAGTAATCCTGCGAGATATATGCGTGCTACAAATATAAATGAAGTTTTAAGTGGCAAATAAAAGAGAAAAGGGCCAAAAGGCCCTTTCTTTTACCGTTAAGGGAACTACACATTGGGTAGGGTACATATCCCATATATGAAGCATATCAGACAATTCATGAAGTAAATATTCGAAAGTATATTTTACTGGATGTAATATTAAACATTGATATGTAATAAAAAACAGTAAATTACCCATTTACTATGGAAATCAAATTTCAGCATAATAAGTTAAAAGTATCAAATAATAAAAATCAATAAACGCATGAAGATACATATGATTTTAATGATTTAGATTCAAACTATTTTTATAAAGTATAAAATTGAATGGTTACATTTTCTGTCTTGTTACATGCTTCGGCAATTACAGAACGATCAAATCCAATTTGCCTATTGCCAAACTTTATATGTGCTTGGTACACGGTAGTACCGCTAACAGCTTGAAATGAAGTATACACATTAGATATAATTTTCTGACAGTCAGCAGATGGAACATATGTTACGTCGATACTAAAACCAGCAATAACTCTAACAGAGAGAACCCTTCTTTATTATGCTTATTCATTTCACACCTTAATTATATTTCTTATATAATAGCCATCATATTATTTAAACATGATAGCTATTTTCATATATCAATTATATGGACGTGAAAATTAATGTGTTGCTATTCCCACCGCTTTCACATTGTGTTGCAGTTTTAGCAACATCTAATACTTCACCTGCGGCTTTGACATTACCTGCAGTTCCTACACCTGCTGTATAGAAATTCCCTGCGGCTGCAGTGATAATCTTGGTACATTCTGCTGCTGGCACATTTGAATACGTGATAGTAAATGAAGAGCCTGTTGCTGCGGAAGGCCCTGTATCGGCTGATGCCACGACAACATTTCCTTTGAATGCATTGATAGGTGTTGCAGAAGAACCTGAACCGCTCAACATATTATCCGGGAATATTTTCGCCTGAACAGCCACAGAGTTTGTTAATCCGGTAAAACTGGATGCTGATGTATAGAGTGCTTTTACACCAGCCTGTATTGTTGCTATATTATTACTTTCAGCCTGTGCACGTTGAGACGCTTGTACTTTTGGATAAACGATAAATGCTGCTACCACTAACGCTGCGATAATACCAAGAACAAGTAATAGTTCTAAAAGTGAGAAACCTTTTTTACTTTTTATGTTTTTAATTAATACTGTTTTTTTCATTTCTTTTATATCTCCATTGTTTAATAAAATGATATAAAGAAAATAATAAATTTAAAAATAAACGCAACCACTTAAACAATATTATATACAAAGTAGCCGATAAGCGGATTACTTAACAGAAAATAAAAAGACCGCGAGTGAACACGGTCTCTTTATCGGGAGGATACCCCCATGACTTTATTAAATACCACCACAGCTTACAAGATTTGAATATGGAGTTATTCATCTGTGATGATAAAAATAAAATACAATTAATATGAAATAATGTCAAATTTAATTCAATGACAGTTAAATTTCATAAAACATTTTATATTTATGCAATGACTTCTATATTTCATTAAGTTTTTCGGCCTTTCATACTAGCCAGAAATAACATTCCGCTTCTTTTAAATCTTTCTTTATCATCTGGATGTAGGTGAGGTATCTCTAGTAGCATACCTAAAACAAGATCCTTATCCACTGTAAAAACATCACAATCAAGAGCCTTGGCAACTTCCGCACCTAAAATTATTTTCTGGCGTGTTTCTATCTGATAATGTGTATTTCTGGCTTGGCATTGTTTTTTATTTTCTTTCTGTACTCATTTTATAAATTCATCAAAAATGGTGACGTGGAGTTCTGGCTCATATTAACAGCATTAGCATTCCTTGCGTTGACATTTTATGGAGCATTCGGATATGCTTCCGAAATTCTTAGTGTCGCAGGAGTAAAAGTGAAAATAATATAGTCAGCTTATAAGAATCCTGATCTAACCTTAGGGTTTTAATCCCCTCTATCAGGAGGGCTTCATTTTTTAAATGCTAATCAAGAACATCTTCGATATTTATTTTCTCTTATGTTCTAAATCCTTTTATATCAACAAAATCAGTATCTGGCAAAAAATTTATCTCCGTGACTAAATTATCATTCATTTCGAACGAGATCATGAGACTTAAGCCTTTACCCTCAATACCGAGCATCGGAACAGGTTCTAACAATGAAGGACCTATCTTTATTTTATAACTCCACTTTCTTTATAATTTTACTTAACCATGAATATAGATTGATATTCAGAAACATATCCATAACCCCTCCATAAAGCCAGAATTGCTTCTAAATTCTTTGACATAATAACCAGTTGTTTCATATGCTTTAGATATTCTATCTAGCGGGTATTCTTTCGATGTGATTCTCAGGCAGTGATTTAAAGAATGGTTCCCATTATAGCCCCCTCCATAGTACGTAATGTATGTCTGGCCTCCCAGACTGTTCTTATAATAAATCGAATTGCTGCTATCAAAATAAAAAACCAATTTTTCTCCCTTGTTAGAGCTATCGTAATAGCTATAAGGTTTATTATTTTTTAAAGATCGAAAAACTTGCAAGTGCTGCCCATTAGTTCTGCCCGGTATATTATAAAACCCCGTGTAAATAGATTCTATTTCATTCATAACACCTTGAGTATTTCGCAACTCCTCAGTTAATCTTTTATTCATGTCTGCTTTTTTATAGGTCATAAAAATTGAAGTTAAAAACACTGTAGAAATGGCTATAGCCAAAACAATCTCAATTAAGGTAAAACCCAAGCCTTTTTTCATAAACACCTCATCATTAATATATCACATTCTTGCCTAAAATTCAGCAACCGCACCCTCTGGGACTTGCTCATCAATTCACCCATATCAAAACAAGCTTTAAGCGGTTTTAATGTTATGTTAAGTCTTCCTTCCTTTCATACTCGCCAGAAATAACATTCCGCTTCTTTTAAATCTTTCTTTATCATCTGGCTGTAGGTGAGGTATCTCTAGTAGCATACCTAAAACAAGATCCTTATCCACTGTAAAAACATCACAATCAAGAGCCTTGGCAACTTCCGCACCTAAAATTATTTTCTGGCGTGTTTCTATCTGTTTAGACTCTTTCTTAGACTTATGTTGTAAACGATTTAAACGCATCTGAGCAGATGCTAATTGCTGTTCCAGTGTCTTTTTTATTCGTGGTTTCTTTCTGGTTTGTTCTTTATCTGAAATATCACTCATTTTCTATCCTCTTATAGTTCCATGATACATATATATTTCTTATAAAATTGTTAGTCAATGAGGATATTTGAAAAATTGGATTATTATTTCTTTTTATACGATGGGAACTTTTCTTTTAAAATGTTAAAGCAGTTGATAACATTTTCATGTTCTACTGAAAAATGATCTACACTCCTTTTCAGGAGATCATTGGCAATATCAACGATAAATTGACTTTGTTCACTATGATCATAGACAGTAAATACATCAGCTATCCAGTGGTAGCAGCAAAGCGTCAACAAAATACAATAGTCTTGATATTCTTTAATTCCTGATAAAAAAGTATAACCGTTATAATCTACTTGCCTTGTTCTTCTATAATATTGTCTAAGCGTGGGTTTCATTATTATTAAATTGTTTTTAACTATATCATAGTGAATGTCATCCTGAACGTAGTCGTTTTTAAGAAAGAAGTTATTGCTATGAACATATAAAGCATAGGCAATAGTTTCAGTAGAGATTCCATATTTCTCGCATAGAGCCGTTGAGACAACAGGATTGTTTTCTATATGTCTTATAAACTCACTTTCCTTCAAGTTTTTAGTTTTAGTTTTAGTTTTATTCATATATTTCTCACTATTATTATATCCGATTAACGACGGAAGGTTTCTGGTCTTTTCCACTCAAACACTACTGCATGACGTTCTTTGTCTCTTTCTTTTTTGATCTGACAAGATATACGATTGTTGAGGATCTTTTTTCGAGCGATTTTTAAAACTTCTTTCATTTCACATTTTACAAGCTTTCTACCTTTAATTTTCATTTCTTCATATATGGCATTATTGATAAAATCTCTTTCGTTAGCTGATAGTATCTTTAATCTTCCTTGCTCATCCGCATTATTTGATATGGTATTAATTGTTTCATCTTCTTTTTTTTCCATATCAACTTTACTCTTCTTTTGTTTTTTTGATTTTTGCTCTTTTCTAATCGAGCGGACTTGATCACGAGCAATAAATTTGACAGTCTGTTTTTCTTTTTTATTTAGTGCTTTACCTTTTAACTTAGCGGCTTCTTCCAGAAAATCATCTATTATCTTTTTTTCATTCTCAGTAAGATTTTGTATCCATCCCATTCTTAATTTTTTTGTTTTACTTTCCATATCATTACCTTTTTATTTATATTTCTTAATTAATACAATTAAAAACCAAAATACTCAAATTAATCCATGCACTATATTTAGTTTATGAACCTACGTACTTTCCATTAGTTACTTAATGAAACATCACCTACCTACTGATTTTTTAAATTATTTTTTTGTACTAGTAGTACTAGAATTTTATTAGATTAGGTTCTGGGTTTTAGGTAGCGACTTTCAGTCGTAGTAGTTTTCCGTCAGGAAAACTTAGTTTTTCTGCAAGCTTCACCCCCCTAACCCCCCGTAAAAAATACTATTGTAATATTTTTTTAGGTTCGCAGGTTGGCGATTCTCACCGTAGCTATTGAGTTCCAGCACGTTTCCATTACTGGGACACCCCATCGGACTCCTACGGATACATCATGATCATTTAAAGCATTTTCTCGTTTTACTAAAGAAAATTATACTACCGCTTTATAGATTTTAGATGAACGCTTCAAGTTGGTGGCTACCGACTTCCCCCCGTTTATATGCCACCTACAATAACCTAAGAACAAAACAGTTTTTAACACATGATGTCCAAAGATTCTTAGACCTGATACACAGGTTTAACGTTATTGCTTTTGAAGACTAAAATGTTTTTGGAAATGGTATTTGAAAAGCTTATAAAAAGTTGAGATTTAGATTTGACAAATATGAAAAGATTATTTAATACTTTATTATATTTGTAATCACGTTCCGTTTAACTGATTACAAGGCTTCAAAAGTCGGCAAAACTTTTTTAGTCCTTAAAAAGTCAACTTTGGAAGTTGGCTTTTTTTGTATCTTTATTTTATTTACAACACCGCATTTAGATTGTCAAATAAAACTCAAAAAAAATATTTTAATAGCACATGATCTATTATCACCTATAAGCAGCATTTGGTGATTGCCACAAACAATAACATCGCCGGAATAGGGCTTCGCACTGTTAATGATGGATTTATAAAAAATTTGTTTACAAGAGTCTACACAAAAATGCAACACCACCTGCACGTAAATACACAACACATATATATTCAAACACTAACCTTAAACGTCTAATCCTCATCGCGTTACTTATTTCCTCTCATTCATGATTTTAAAATCACTTCTTAATTTCTGACAAGAATTTCACACATTAATCTATTCTAAGTTATCTTTTATCATATTTTTATAAATTTCATCTTTCCCGCCTACGGTGGGAGACTAATTTAACTACTTTTGCCCTTACGGGCGCTCTCTAAAACCATAGTCATTAAGATTCGTGTAATACCTCAGCCGTTCATCCGATTCTAGCCCTGTAAATTTCACAGCCTATAAAACTAGAGTTATTATTTAAGTATAGAAAAACTTTAAACATTGTCGTTATTTTTAGCTCCGTTAGGAGATATAAAAATAAAGCAATGCCCACCTATACACTGCTACGCAGTGTGTGGGGTCTACCGACGGTTGCCTGCCGCAGGCTAACACCGTTTCCTTCGGAAACAAGGTCAACGTCAACACCAGAGTTTTTCTTGCGAAAAACTAAAACCAGCATAGTCGCATTGGAGAGTTATATTTTGGTTTGATATTTAAATTAATATTGAGGTTGTTTTTATTGTATGGCTATTTTTCATCTTGATTTTAAAATTGTGAAACGTTCAGAAGGCAGGTCTTCCGTTGCGAAGGCTGCCTATCATGCTCGTACACGTATAACAGATGAAAGAACAGGTGATACGTATGATTACAGTCGCCGTACTGATTTATATGGGCATTTCATATTAGCTCCAGCTAACGCACCAGAACACATCGTAAAAGACTCTACAGCATTGTGGAATGAAGTGGAAAGAGTTGAGCGCCAGAACAATGGTCAAACATCCCGTTATTTCGATGTTGCTATTCCTGCCGAGTTAAACAATGACAACAAGAAAAGACTTGTCCTTGAGTATTGTCAGAAAAATTTCGTTGATAAAGGCATGATTGCTGACATCGCTTTTCATGATCTCGATAGTGATAATCCTCATGCTCACGTTATGTTGACGTTAAAAACCATAGGCCCGGATGGTTTTGGCAAAAAGGAAAGAAGCTGGAACGACAGAAAAATGTCTATTTTTTGGCGTGAATCATGGGCATCTATGGCTAACAGCTACCTTGCTGCCGCTGGTTCATCAGAACGTATTGATCATCGTTCTCTTCAGGCCCAGCATGAGGAAGCGTTAGAAAATGCAGCAGTAGCTTTAGATAATGAAGAAAAAGCGTTATGGCTTGCCAAGGCCGCTGAAACAAATCGCCCTGCGATGAAACGTATCCACAGTGCCAAATGGCGTAGTAAGACTGCTCAGGAGCAAAGAGCCGCAGAACAGGCTGTTCGTGATGCTGCTAAACAAGAAGCTGTTGAAGTCTACAAAACATTCTGTGAACTTGACCTTGAAATTGTTGTTGATGTCAGAAGCTTCACCGTGTCTGTTCTTGCTGAACCAGAAGAAATTGTTTTACCAGAAACGCGATCCAGCTCTTCCACCAATGAAGAACAAAAACCTTTACTGGTAGCACCAACTCCTCATACTCGTATGCGTGGAGTCAAATCTTACCGTGATAAAACAAAAGTCAGTAAGGTTGTGGCTGGTATTCCGCCATCAATCAGTATTTCTGATTCTGGTACAAATACTATTCTGAAAACATCCACCTCTCAAAACCCAAACAGGGCATCCAGAAGCGCCCCTGACCGTGCAAGAAAGCATAAGACTACACCACGTCAGGATAATATTTTTAAACGTTTCACAACTCTTGTCATAGATTTTTTCAAGCAGAAGCTCGTATGGGCTAAAGTAAACAAAACCAAAGTTGATATTATCAATGAGGAACATGATAAACGTATTGCTGAAAACTATGTCTTTGATGAAGTATTAGGTCATTATGTTTCTCGTACTGAATATGAGAAAGTAGCTAAATTTAACCAAGATGATTATAAGCCTACACCTTCAGAGATAAAACGCTTCCCTAGTCGTCCTAAGCACGAACGAGTCAATGCAGATAATAACATGAGTTTTAAGCCGACTGTTTCAACAATAAATGATAAAAATCATACTCCTCGTTTAAGGCCACCTACACGCCGTGGCCTAGATAAACTATAGAATAACTTATATTGCTGTTATGCAATTAGTAACACAATTTTGTTTACTCATATTAATAAGATCGCATCTGCATAATCATTTAATAGCCTCTATATATTTTATAAAATCATTTTCCCATCCTTTTATTCTGATTGTTTTAGGGTGAGGCGCTCTAATCGTATGGTCTGGGAGGTCTGGATGGTATAATCTTACGAAATGTTTTTCTGGCAATCCATTTATGTTTTCAAACATTAAATCTTCATATAAAGACGTTAGTCGATGATCATATTTATGATTTGTGAAGAAAACACATATATCAGGAGTAAGAATATTAATTTCCTCCTTTAATATATAATCAAACGATGATATATCTCTAGCTAGCTCGGTATAATCTGGTGATCCGCAATCAACATCAAACCGATTCAGATTTGACCATGCAATTGCATATGGTTCAATACTAAGCGCTCGCTCTACTTTCCTTATGATATTCCAGAATGGACTGCTATAATATGATACGCCAAAATCGAACTCCTCATATGTTTCAAGCTGTTCATTAATATCGGGAGAGTTGCACCATCCATAGGTTTCCTGTCCTATAACCATCAATTTATTATGCTGATGAAAATAATTTTTTAGCTCTAAAAGGAGGGGGCCATGTAAGTTATTATCTGAATGTTTCTCACGGTAATTATTTAATGCGTTAATGTTGTTGACATATAGCATATTAAGTTTTTTATTCATATCCTTTCCATTTTTAACTAATATCATAATAACATAAATAGTTATCATGGTATTATTCGATTTGTAGAAAGTCAATCTCTGTTTATAATAGGGTTATTATTTTTTTATTTCATCATGGTTACAATAATCACATTTATTTATACTGCTAAAATAATATGAGCATGTATTTTTAAAACATTCTTCCTGAAAATTCCATCTACTACTTACACACGGCTATGCCCTAATACTGAATCAATTATTCCGTTTTAGCGTATAACTTAAATGGTAAATTTAAATTATCTAGTTTCGTTATAGATCATTTCCTTATGATAATTGATAATGATCACATCTTGAAATATAGCATGTTATTTACAACCTATGATATTTGATCTTAAACGTATAATAAAACTATATTTCCAGCAGCAGCGCTTAGTGATTATTCCAAACAATCGCTAAGCTTAGATATAAATGCAAGAGAGGAAACTAATGCCATAAAAAGTAAAACTGCCTCCTAAAGCATCTATGATTAGTTGTTCTCATCTTCACTAACTGAATAATGAAGAAAAAAATGCTCTCAGGCCAGTTATAGCTAAAAAAAGTACCGACTTCCGGGAGTTAAAGTCCCGAATCCCGGTACTTAAGTTGATAGCTATTTTTCAAATAAACATGTAAAAACATTCTTATATAATTCAGCATTGAAAGCTTCAAAATACCATTGAACGTTATTTTGAAAGAACATTTAAATTTGACACTTTGAACCAATCCCTTAAAATAAAATATATACACAATTCACTCAAAAATAAGAGGAGTCAACATGACAGACCATATAAAAAAAGAACCAGAAGATGAAACAATTATTGATAGTGCTAAAATTTACGATGCGCTTAGAAAAAATTATTTTGATAGATGCTTCCTTTCTTCTTACTTAGATGAAAAAATAGATGATAACTTACATCCTTTCAGTGACGAAGCATATAATAAAATGAAGTTCTTGCATGATGAAAAAGATAATCTTAATTTTAAAAACAAAATGAAAGAGATTAAAAGGAATTTATCTACATCACAAAAAAAAGAAGTCGAAAAAATAATGAAAAACAAAATAAAATAATTTTTTAAATATCCAGCCATGAAAAACACTTTCTCCGATGAGATAAAGATCATGACTACTTTCTTTATCTGAATATATAGAAGCCTACATTGACTTCTATATCCCATTAAACCTATTAAATATTTTTAACTTCCAATATTCAGAACCTTCCTCTTTCTCTCGAAGATTGGCCTCAAGATTCTTCATGATTAGCGCTTTTACTCCTTGGTTATGTGCTGCCATTACTTTGTTAAAGAGTTCTTTTTCATCTATATCTTCCCGTTTTTCTTTTCCTGTTCCATTCACTTTTTTGTAGTAATCGAAATCATCGAACAGATTGTTTATTTGTATTTCAAGTGCCTGTCCCACACACTTTTCATTTTCAATGATCATTACCGCTTCATTATGAAATCCATATGCAATTTCGTATATGAAATCGCAATATAATGATAAGACCGTGCAAATGGCAAAAAACATTGATTCATTTTTTTCGTATAATACCACATCATTCATATCATATTCCTCTTGTAATCGATGTACAGCCCCATTACGGGGCTACATAATCTAAATCAGTGAGTAGATAACAACTCTGCCCATGATTTCTTAATCTATTTTTATTTTGATATTATTTACAAAACTCCCATGAATGCCGGACCAGACGTTCCGCTACCTCTTCAAAGTTTACTTCTTCAAGCTTTCCTTCCAGACATTCACATTGGATAATGATGTAAAAATTTTTACTGATATGCTCAATAACATTGCCGATGAAAACACACATAAAATCCGCATCATATACCAAGTATGAGACATTATCAGAGGCCATATCCTGCATAACTTTCCAACTAGCCTCAAACGAACGCTCTGCAATATTATAAAACGTTTCTGTAGATACATTTTTAATTTCAAAAACTTTACTCATGGTTACGCCTCACTATTAAATGATATTTGTTTGTTTTTTATTTTTTTCGCCCTATGAATGAGGCTGAAAATGATTTATTAAATAACGTTTTTATCTTCGTTTGTGATTAACACGTAATGTTATCAACACCACCTCCTTATCAACCATTTTTACTGAATGTCCTTGTTCAAAGTACTCCCACCTGACTACCTTTTTAAAAGATGCGCTCGCATTCTTAATACAATCCTTAAAAATACCTTCCATGAATGCATCATCCTCCATTAACATCTCTGCTTCATCGAGTCGGACTTCCTTAAGCGTATTTATTTTCATTTCATAAAACAAACCTGCCATATGCATAAATACTTTTTGAGATTCTTTTATCAGTTTTTCACTCATGTCTCTACCTCTTGATTTATATTACAGACTGTTTATTTGCGCTGATTTCTATTCTTTTGTAATAAAGAACATAATCATCTCCACTAAAACATTTAATCAAAAACTCATGATAACTACTTAGTATAGTTTTAACCTCTGGAACTGATATGTGTTTAATCTTTATCTCTTCAGCACTTTCAAACCATTCCTGTAGCGTGAGATTAATAATATCCATTATGAATATCTCCCTGTAAAATCCATCCTTCATTTTTTTCAGAAATGCATCATCACTTAGATTAAAGTATAAGTAATGTATTAACTCGTTATAGGTATTTACAACATCAGTAGCAAAGTTTGCTGTCTCAGCATTACTTGCGGATATTTTAACGGGTATTTCATTCCAGCCTAAACATTTTTCGTTCATATTATCCTCTCTCATTTATAGTTAGTACGATACGCAGAGTAAATAACTCTCAGATTCCTTCTCACCTCATCCAAGAACAGATGATATTCTTTCCCTTTATTATCTTTCATTGATTCAGCAAACTCTTGCTTTGTTCGTTCGATCACTTTTCCAATCACTTCTTCAATATAAAGTCGGTCTTTAAAATGACGCTCATAATCATTTCCCATACAATCAATCATGACCTGAAGATGTTTTCTAAAGTTATTTATTGCCATTTCCATAAATACTTCTGTCTCATCATTCGTAACAGTCACCACACAAGGCAGTACGTTTTTACTTTTCATCTTAACCCCTCATTATTTAATAAACTTTTTTAGATGTGATTGCGAGAATCAGAAATGATTTTGTAAATCCATTCATCAATCTCACTTTCAATAAATGCTATAGAGCGCAATCCGGTTTTTACTTGCTTAGGAAATTTACCCGCTCTTATTAAGGTATATATCCACGTTTTACCAAACCCGGTTCTTCTTTTTACTTCCGGTAAACGAATCAGTTTCGGATGTTTATCTGTTTTGTTTTGAATCATATTTATCTCCTGTTTTTTTTACGTAATATCTTGGATATTTCGTTTTTTAGTATGTTGTTCGATGGAGATAATTCTAGGATTTTGGCTGGTTCTAAACTAGGGATGTTCACCAACCGTGAGTTTCGCGGAAATTTTTGGAGGGATACGCTTTTTAGGGATGTTCGCAGGTTGTGAACATCCCTTGTGTTTACTTTTTGTTTTTATCCGAGGATTTATCGTTAAGTGTTATCACATCAACGATATCCCAATCCTTCAACATATTGTTTTTAATGTAAAAATCATTTAAAACCTTGAAGTACTCATCGTTATCAAGATAACTTTTCGCGTAATCATAATCAGTATCTTTGATGTTCTCACTACTTCTGACCCCATTATTACCATGCAGGATGTCAGCTAAAATGGTGAAAGGTATGTTCTTACCTTCGTTGTAGAGCTGTTCCCATGAGATCAAATCCATCAAAGGGATGACTTTGTAATCAAGTATTCTTTCAAAGGTCTTATGACCAAACCTAAATTTTCGTTTCGGGGGTTTAGGCGTTTTCAGGTGCTTTTGCCATAGAGCAATCAGTACTTTCAGATGTTCTGCGAGATCGTCACTGCTGGCTTCTTCCAAGTCAATTTCAATCAGCATCTTGTTAGCAGGGTTCATGCCTCCTTGTTTCAGATACTCAGAGATGTAGTCCGAACTCACTGCAACAGGATCTGTTTGCTCTGAAGTCTCCAGCCGATACATAGCCCGCCCATAGTTGAACAATTGAACTCTGGTCATTGGTCTTACAGCATAGCTATGCGACAGTCTGTGATTGTCTGAAATCCAGTCTGATTTAAGTATCACATCACCACATCGGATTGTGGCATCATGGTATATCGCTTGCATTTGATTATCTTTGCCTGCTGTTTCCCATTGTTGTCTTGTTTTGTAAGCCAACATCCGTCTTTCAAGCTCTGCATAGATTTGTTCTAAGGTGAGGTCTTTCAGGCCATCATATCGGCGTACATCAAACCAAGATAACGCTGCCCTGATTTCTTCCATTTCCTTTTGTGTAGTCATTGTTCTACCGATTGCTTTTGTGTTTCCTAAACGTTAGCCCATTCAACATGATAGAGAAAGTGGAAAAGAGGAGCGGGTTTTCAAAATGGTGTGAGCACAGTAAGTGACCTTGGAGGTCAGTGCTTTCACCTTGACTAAACGTGATTTATTTAATAAAAAATAACCAATTGTTTTTCATCATTTATTTTAACAAAAACAACGACAACATCATGTTGATAATGAAAGCAAATTTAGATACGTATAGTCAGATGATTATGACAACAACCAATTGTTTTTAATTGACATTTTTACAACAAGAAAACAATAATGATGGTAAATATGTTGGTAAAAATATGGCTATATTTAACAAAGGCAGTAATAACAGGAGATGTAGATGAAGTTCGAGTCCAGTCAGAGGAGCCAAATTTAAAAAGCCTGCTTTTAGAGCAGGCTTTTTGCTTTTTTGCGTTCGTGAAATTATCGGGTGGCGGCTTCACCTTACCCGACCTACGTGATAACAGTCCTGTAGGCCCGGTAAGCGCAGCGCTACCGGGCAACAGAGTGTGCGATTACTCGCCTTTAGCGTCGACGTTTTTGATTTCGCCCATCACTTTCAGCTTCTTGGAGATGTCGCGACGCTCTTTGGACAGCTCAGCGTTTTTGATGATGTAGTCATCAACGCGATCTTCATAATCGCTCTTCATGCTGGCGATGATGCCCTGAATAGCTTCAACGCTCATGCCAGGCTTGATGTAGTCGCTCAGGTTGTCCAGCAGCAGGACACGTTTCTGGTTGTCACGGATCTTCTTCTCTACGTCCTGGATTTCGCGCTGTAGCTTGTTTTTGCGGCGGAACAGGCGGACGAACTCCAGAACATCCTGGAACGAAGGCTTGGTAGTTTCCATTTTTACACCCCTGATAATGTGAGATTCGGATTCGTTAAAGCAACCGTTTTAACAGACAGCGGCTGCGAATGACAATGAGTATATCGTTTAAAACCATCATAACCCTAATTGTTGCTGAATCGAAGCAGCAGGCATCACATACGCTTTTTATTTGCGCAGTGCCCGGCAAATCAGCTGCGATAACAACTCCAGCTGTCGCGCCAGCTCCATACTCAGCCAGACATAACCATGGATGGGCGTTTCCGCCACATTGTCGCCCTGGCGCTCATTCATCAGCTGTTTGAGCTCGGCGACGATTTCGTTCAGCCGCTCGCTGTTCGCCCGTATCGGCTGTGGGTTACCTTCGTAGAGCGCATGGGCGATGGTCAGCAGGGTTTGTTGCGTCATCTGCTGCGTCTCTTTCAGCGTATGCGCGTTGAGCATCAGAAGATGGCTGGGGCGTGAGGCCCAGTGGGCATTGATTTGCAGTTCAAGCATACAGACCAGATTACGGCTGACCGTCTGAATAGCTTCAAAAATGGCTTTCTGGATATGGGTTTCTTTGCTTGCCGGGGTAATCAACCCGCGCATTTTGACCACATCATTGAGGATTTTTTGCAGGTGCTTTTCCAGACGCGGGCGCTCAATCAGATTCGGCGAAAACCCGGCCTGGTAGACCCGGTTAAATGCCGTGACGTAGTTTGCCATCTGAATGCGCCAGTGCAGGAAGGCGCGCTGCGGCCAGATGCCGGTAAACAGCATGGCGAGCAACGAGCCGAGGATTACATCCCCGCTTCGCCACAATGCGGTGGTCATATCGCCCGCCGGTGCGCCGACCACAACCGCGAGCGTAATGCCAATCAGCAGCGCCTGATACGGTTTCTTGCCGAGGGCCAGCCATCCACAAAGAAACATCGCCACCGCGCACCACAGCAACATGACCGGAAACGAAATCAGCTCCAGCTTCAGGGCGATAAGCCCAAGCGCTGAGCCTAAAACGGTGCCGCCTATGCGTTCGAAAGCGCGCGGGACCACGTTCCCCCAGAATGAGATCGGTCCCATCACCACCACCAGCGTGATCAGCGGCCACGTCCCTTCCGGGATATCCAGCAGACGAACCAGTACGAAGGTCAACACAAACGCCAGCGCAATGCGGCAACCGTGCACCACGCGATAATGTTTGTATAACCGAATTTCAAAAGGGGTTAATGACTTGTCGGGGCGCACACCCGTCTCCAGCTCTACGGCAAACCACAATTGTACTGTGTTTTCAGCCGGGTGGATCGCGCCCGGCTGAAAAACCCTGCATTCCGCAGGATTATCCCACTTTGTGCTCTACCGGTACAAACATCTCAATATCCCAGTAGCCGTCAGCATTGCCATCGTTAAGATAACGTTCGAAGCAGGGTTTTGCCGCGATCTGGAATTTGTTGTCTTCCAGCAGGGAGTTGAAGAACTGATACCATGGAGTGGCGAAATCATGATTTTCGACGCGCGCGGCGGCAATAGCATACTCTCCGGCAGCAATTTCGGTCATCATCACCCCTTCGCTGTTCTCAGGGATAGTGAAATCGTCCGTTACCGTTACGGCGGTTACGCAGCGGAGCTTTTCTGCCGGCACGTCATCCGGATTGTCATAATAAACGGCCACCCACTCCTGCGGCTGAATATGACGCCCGTCTACCCACATGACCAGCTGTTCAAATCCCTGCTTGACCGTCTTTTCCCACGGCCCCACGAGATGAAAGCCAGCGATCGTACGTTTCTGTTGCTGCCTGATGCTGTAGTCCATGCTGCCTCCGTTTATTACTGTATATATATACACTGTAAAGCAGAATCGAGATTATCGGCAAACCAGGAGTGTTTATTATGTGAGCAGACTCGCAACACTGCCAGTCTGCCCAAAAAGGTCAGAGTTTATGATGCAGATAATCGCCAATACGGGAGAAAAGGCCGCCCTTTTCAACGCTTTCCAGCGTAACCAATGGCCAGTGCGCTACCACCTTGTCACGATCGTACAGCTGGATCTCCCCTACCCGCTGATGCGCGGCGATCGGCGCTTCCAGCTCTTTTTTATCCATCACGTATTTCGCCTTGATGTTCGGCACTTCCGATTTGGGTAATGCCAGCCAGAAGTCCTGATCCGTGCCCAGCGCGATCTGCTCTTTATCGCCGTACCAGATGCGCTCGGTTCCCACTTTTTTACCGTTATGCAGGATCTGCACCGTATCAAAATTTTGCTGTCCCCAGTGCAGCAGCTTGCGCGCCTGATCTTCACGTCCTTTCGGGCTGTCTGCCCCCATCACCACCGCAATCAGTCGACGCTGACCGTCCACCGCGGAGGCAATCAGGTTAAAGCCCGCGCCCGAGGTGTGACCCGTTTTCAGGCCATCCACGTTCATGGTCTTATCCCACAGCAGGCCGTTGCGGTTCTGCTGGGTGATGCCGTTCCAGGTCAGGCTCTTTTCGCTGTACATGTGATAGAACTCAGGCTCGCCGTGAATGATGGCCCGGGAAAGCACGGCGAGATCGTAAGCGGAGCTGTGCTGGCCCGGTGCATCCAGCCCGTGTACGGTTTCGAAGTGGGTATCGCGCAGGTTCAGCTTTTCAACGTAGTCATTCATCATCCTGACGAACTGCGGCTGACCGCCCGCCACGTGATCCGCCAGCGCCACGCAGGCGTCATTGCCGGAATCAACAATCAGGCCGCGGCTGAGATCGCGCACGGAAACCCGATCGCCCTCCTTCAGAAACATCAGCGACGAACCGTCAAAGACCGGATTGCCTTTTGCCCAGGCGTCACGTCCGACCGTCACAATGTCATCGGGGCTGATGCGGTGGCTATCAATGGCGCGATCGACAACGTACCCCGTCATCAGTTTGGTCAGGCTCGCCGGATTACGCTGCTGATGTTCGTTGCCCGCCGTTAAGATTTGACCCGTGGTGTAATCCATCAATACCCAGGAGCCAGCCTGGATGGCAGGCGGCTGAGGTGAAAAATCCAGCGGCTCGGCAGCCAGCGCGGAAGAAATACTCGAAGCGAGTAAAGAAACAGCAATAAACAGACGGCGTTTCAACGGTATATCCTCAGGTCAGTAAAAATCGATGACCTTTTTACGGGAGTTCTGATGTCGTTACCTGCCTTAATTGCAAAAAAATGTGACAGCACGCAGATTTTTTCGGAACAAATCTCGCAAATTTCTTGCCTGACGGTGCTTTTTATTCGGACTGCTCACCCCAATCGTTTACCATAGAGACGTCAATTTTTAACAGGATGAGATTACTGGTGTCTGACTCTGCCGCGCGCCCGACTTTTTTGTTCCACGATTACGAAACCTTTGGCACCCATCCGGCGCTGGACCGACCGGCGCAGTTTGCGGCTATCCGTACCGATGACGAATTTAACGTCATCGGCGAACCCGAGGTGTTTTACTGTAAGCCCGCCGATGACTATCTGCCGCAGCCGGGCGCGGTGATGGTGACGGGCATCACGCCTCAGGAAGCGCGGGATAAAGGCGTTAGCGAAGCAGAATTTGCCCGTCGCATCCACGACCTGTTCACGGTGCCCAATACCTGCGTGGTGGGTTATAACAACATCCGTTTTGACGATGAAGTGACGCGCAATATCTTCTACCGCAACTTCTACGATCCGTATGCCTGGAGCTGGCAGAACCGTAATTCACGCTGGGATTTGCTGGATATCATGCGCGCCTGCTATGCGCTGCGCCCGGAGGGGATTAACTGGCCGGAGAACGACGACGGCTTGCCGAGCTTCAGGCTCGAGCACCTGACGCGGGCCAACGGCATTGAGCACAGCAACGCCCACGACGCGATGGCAGACGTTTACGCGACCATCGCTATGGCGAAACTTGTAAAAACCGCGCAGCCGCGCCTGTTTGAGTATCTGTTGAGCCATCGCAGCAAGCAAAAGCTGATGACGCTAATTGACGTGCCGCAGATGAAACCGCTGGTGCATATTTCAGGGATGTTCGGTGCGTGGCGCGGGAATACAAGCTGGGTGGCGCCGCTTGCCTGGCATCCGGACAACCGTAACGCCGTCATCATGGTGGATCTCGCCGGAGATATCTCCCCGCTGCTTGAGCTCGACAGCGACACCTTACGTGAACGGCTCTATACGCCGAAAGAGGCGCTGGGTGACCTGCCAGCCGTACCGGTAAAACTGGTGCACATCAATAAGTGCCCGGTGCTGGCGCAGGCCAACACGCTGCGCCCGGAAGACGCCGACCGGCTGGGGATTAACCGTCAGCACTGCCTCGATAACCTGAAAGTGCTGCGCGACAACCCGCAGGTGCGCGAGAAAGTCGTCGCCATTTTTGCCGAAGCAGAGCCGTTCGTGCCGTCTGAGAATGTGGATGCGCAGCTTTATAACGGCTTCTTCAGCGACGCCGATCGCGCGGCGATGAATATCGTGCTGCAAACCGACCCGCGTAACCTGCCCGCGCTGGATATCACCTTCGCAGATAAGCGCATTGAGAAGCTGATGTTTAATTATCGCGCGCGCAACTATCCCGGCACGCTGGATGAAGCAGAGCAGGAACGCTGGTTACAGCATCGGCGCAACGTGTTTACGCCGGAGTTTCTTAATAGCTACGCCCAGGAGCTGGAGATGCTTTACGGTCAGTATGAAGGGAATGCTGAGAAGCAGGCGCTGCTGAAAGCGCTGTTCCAGTATGCGCAAGAAATTGTCTGAGTAGCGGGTACAAAAAAGCCGGAGGCGATGTCTCCGGCTTTTTTTTGCCGGGTGGCGCTAACGCTTACCCGGCCTACGAAACTGTAGGTCGGGTTGAGCAAAGCCGCCACCCGACACAGTCTTACGCGACGTCTTCGTACTGAGGAACCGGGTTGCGGAAGCTTCTGGTCACGCAAGCCAGGTAAATCAGACCGATTGCACCCCAGATCAGACCCAGAACCATTGAGCTCTCTTCCAGGTTGATCCACAGGGCGCCCACCGTCAGGGCACCACACACTGGCAGCACCAGATAGTTGATGTGGTCCTTCAGCGTCTTGTTGCGCTTCTCACGGATCCAGAACTGCGAAATCACGGAGAGGTTAACGAAGGTGAACGCCACCAGCGCACCAAAGTTAATCAGCGCCGTGGCCGTTACCAGGTCGAATTTAATCGCCAGCAGGGCAATAGCGCCCACCAGCAGCACGTTCCACGCCGGGGTACGCCATTTAGGATGCACGTAACCGAAGAAGCGGGTTGGGAACACACCGTCACGGCCCATCACGTACATCAGACGAGAAACGCCCGCGTGCGCAGCCATACCGGAAGCCAGTACGGTGACGCTGGAGAAGATCAGCACGCCCCACTGGAAGGTTTTACCCGCCACGTACAGCATAATTTCAGGCTGTGATGCATCCGGATCTTTAAAGCGAGAGATATCCGGGAAGTACAGCTGTAAGAAGTAAGACGCACCAATGAAGATCAGGCCGCCAATCAGCGCGGTCAGGAAAATCGCTTTCGGGATCACGCGCTCAGCGTCTTTGGTCTCTTCAGACAGAGAAGAGATACCGTCGAAGCCCAGGAACGAGAAGCACAGGATAGTTGCACCGGTGATCATCGGCACTACGTGAGCGCCTTCAGACCAGAACGGACGGGTGCTGGTCAGCGTACCTGCGCCTTCACCGTGGGAAACGCCGTAGATGATCAGCCCAACGATAACCGCAACAATCCCCATCTGAAGGATCACAATCAGGGTGTTGAAGTTAGCCACGGTCTTGATGCTGCGCAGATTAGAGATGGTCATAAAGGCCACCAGCGCCACAACGAAGATCCACGACGGCACGGAAGGCACCAGCGCTTCGAAGTAAATTTTTGCCAGCAGAATGTTGATCATCGGCATGAACAGGTAGTCCAGCAGTGATGACCAGCCCACCATAAAGCCAACCGCCGGGCTAATGGATTTCTGAGCATAGGTGTACGCAGAGCCTGCGGACGGGAAACGGCGAACCAGTTTACCGTAGCTCAGCGCTGTAAAGAGGATGGCGACCAGCGCAAAGGCGTACGCCGTTGCAACGTGACCGTCAGTAAGGCCTGATACGATACCGAATGTATCGAACAGCGTCATCGGTTGCATATAGGCAAGGCCCATCATAACAACCGGAATCAACGTAAGCGTTTTACGTAATTCCACGCGAGAGGTGTTTGGAGTTGCGTTATGCGACATAGTTATTCTCCTTTACGGTGATAACCGCCACGTAAGCGAAAAATTGCCCCATTTCTTTCTTCCTCAGCGACAACAACTGTCGGATTTTAGTAAATATCTATCCGGTACGAAGCCCGGCCTCTTGGTTTTTAGTTTCGTTTCGTACATGCAAAAAAAAATAACCGACGCCTTTTATATCGTCGATTATTCATTTGTTTGCAGCGGCGGCATTTTGCCCTATTCCAGATACAAAAGGCAATACATTGAGAAACCTGCCCATAAATTAATTTTACTAACTGATTGATTTCCCATCATCTGCCTGAGCGTAAACTGTGGCGATAGCACTATTTGCTAAAATTTCGTCTCGCCACCAGGCGCTGGCAAGCCCGGCGGTCTGTTCATTCCAGCCTACCCATACCGATTCGTTACTGCTTTGCGCTAAAACCTGTTTTTCCACCAGCGCTCCGCTGTCAATAAACCGCTGCGCTAAATAACGGGGAAGGTAACCGCACCCCAGGCCGCTTATTTGCAGCTCCAGCTTGGTTTTAAAATCAAAAACGGTGATGGCCTCCTGCTCATCCAGCAGCTGCGATGAAATGCCGCATTCGGGGCGAGAACTGTCTCCAACCACAATGGCGCGATAGTTTTTAATGACGCGTCGGGTAACAGGCTCCGGTTCATTCGCCAGCGGGTGATGAGGCGCAACGGCAAAAACCTGCTCCAGAACACCGAGCCGCGCAAAACCAAATTCGCTCAACTGGGGAGGCTCATGCAGCGCCCCAACGATGATATCCGCCCTGCCCTGCGTCAGGGCCTCCCAGGAACCGCCCAGCACGCCATTGATAAAAACCAGCCGGGTGACGCTGTGGCGCTGATAGAACGCCTCAATAAGCGGGGTAAGCAGGGAGAAAGGGAATGTATCATCAACCCCAATCACCAGCTCATTTTCCCAGCCCTGGTGAAGTTTGACGGCCTGTTTTTCCAGTTCGCGAACCGTATGCAGCACGTCACGCCCTTTTTCCAGCAGCATCTGCCCTGTACGGGTGAAACGCGCGCGATGCCCGGTGCGGTCAAGGATTTGGATATTAAGATCGCTCTCGAGCTTTTGCACGGTGTAGCTCAGAGCCGAAGGGGTTTTATAGAGCTTCGCCGAGGCGGCGGCAAAGCTCCCCTCTTTTTCCAGCGCATCCAGAATAACAAGAACATCCAGCAGCGGTTTCATCTTCGCCCCCTTGCGGTGTGCGATTGTCTCCGCCGGCGCAATTATTCCATGGGCATAACCAGCGGATCGGGATACTGATATTCAAATCCCAGTTCATGGCAAATACGATTACCATCAATAATTTTGCCTTTGCGTTCCCCCTGCGCCTCGCTGAATACCGGCGGCGCCAGACCCAGCTGGCGCGCCATCAGCGGATAAAAGGTACTGCGCGGCGGATGCAAGGGCGCACATATATTATAGATGTGCCCCCCTTTCGGAGCCTGCAAAAGCAGTTCTATTGCGCTGATAACATCCTCAAGATGCACAAGATTAACCCCGTGCTGGCCATCCGGCGCGGATTTACCGGCAAAGAAGCGCCCCGGATGACGCCCCGGCCCCACCAGTCCGGCCAGGCGTAAGATATCCACCTGCGTGCCAGGCAGATTGTGCAGCCAGTCTTCCAGCTCTTTCAGTACCCGGCCGCTGGCGGTCACCGGACGGCGCTCGGTGTTTTCTTTCGCCGTACCGTCGATATCGCCATAGACGGAGGTGGAGCTGGTGAAAATGATACGCGGGATATGGTGCGCCAGGGCGCTGTCGACGATCTCCTGCACCGCCTGCAAGTAAAAAGACTCACCCGGGCCGCTGCGCCGCGCCGGTAAGGTAATGACCAGCGCGTCCACATTCATCAGTTCATCCAGCTCGTCGGTATCGCAGATAAGCTCGGGTTCGAGACGCAGCTCGACACCATCAATGCCGCACATGCGTGCCGCTTCAACCCCATCTCGGGTGGTCTTACTCCCTGTCACCTGCCAGCCTTTCGCGGCTAATGACATCGCCAGTGGCATTCCTAACCATCCTAACCCGACAATCGCGACCTTTTTCATTACATTCTCCGCTTAACGATGCCTGTTATAAGGCTACGCCAGCCTGGTGGAACGCACAATTCATACCATCAATATGAAATGAATTAATGATCAAAAAAAGCCCTTGCTTTATGGCGTACAACTGGTTTAGGTTAAAAGACATCAAATGCATAAGCATTCAACGAGAATTTATATGACACGCGTTCCTTTTAAAAACCACCATCATCACCATCATCCTGACTAGTCTTTCAGGCGATGTGTGCTGGAAGACGTTTGGATCTTCCAGTGGTGCATGAACGCATGAAAAAGCCCCCGGAAGATCTTCTTCCGGGGGCTTTTTTTTGGACCGCATTCAGACAGGTTAAAACAGGTTAACGAGGAACACAGAATGTTAGATAACTCACGTTTACGCATAGCTATTCAAAAATCAGGCCGTTTAAGCGACGATTCACGCGAACTGCTGGCCCGCTGCGGGATTAAAATCAACCTGCACACCCAGCGCCTGATCGCCCTGGCTGAAAATATGCCGATCGACATTCTGCGCGTACGTGATGACGATATCCCGGGCCTGGTGATGGATGGCGTCGTTGATCTCGGCATCATCGGCGAAAACGTACTGGAAGAAGAGTTATTAACCCGCCGCGCGCAGGGCGAAGATCCGCGCTACTTTACCCTGCGTCGTCTGGACTTTGGCGGCTGCCGCCTGTCGCTGGCTACGCCGGTCGATGAAGCCTGGGACGGCCCGGCCGCGCTGAACGGCAAACGTATCGCCACCTCTTACCCTCACCTGCTGAAGCGTTACCTCGATCAAAAAGGCGTGCAGTTTAAATCCTGTCTGCTGAACGGCTCTGTTGAAGTGGCGCCGCGTGCGGGCCTTGCCGATGCCATCTGTGACCTCGTGTCCACCGGCGCCACGCTCGAAGCGAACGGCCTGCGCGAAGTGGAGGTGATCTACCGCTCCAAAGCCTGCCTGATTCAGCGCGACGGCGAGATGGCCGACGCCAAACAGCAGCTCATCGACAAGCTGCTGACCCGCATTCAGGGCGTGATTCAGGCGCGTGAATCCAAATACATCATGATGCATGCGCCGACCGAGCGCCTGGACGAAGTGATTGCCCTGCTGCCGGGCGCTGAGCGCCCAACCATTCTGCCGCTGGCGGGCGACCAGCAGCGCGTGGCGATGCACATGGTCAGCAGCGAAACCCTGTTCTGGGAAACCATGGAAAAACTGAAAGCGCTGGGCGCAAGTTCCATTCTGGTGCTGCCAATTGAGAAGATGATGGAGTAACGACCATGAGCTTTAACACAATCATCGACTGGAATACCTGTAGCGACGCGCAACAGCGCGAGCTGCTGATGCGCCCGGCAATTTCCGCCTCGGAGAGCATCACCCGCACTGTGGCGGAGATCCTCGATAACGTCAAAGCCCGCGGGGACGACGCGCTGCGCGAGTACAGCGCGAAGTTTGATAAAACTGAGGTCGACGCGTTACAGGTTACCGAGCAGGAAATCATTGATGCCAGCAATCGTCTGGGTGATGACATCAAACAGGCGATGGCCGTCGCGGTGAAAAATATTGATACCTTCCACACCGCGCAGAAATTGCAGGCGGTGGATGTGGAAACCCTGCCCGGCGTACGCTGCCAGCAGGTGACGCGCCCGGTGGCGTCCGTCGGCCTCTATATTCCTGGCGGCTCTGCCCCGCTGTTTTCGACCGTCCTGATGCTGGCCACCCCGGCACGTATTGCCGGTTGTCAGAAGGTGGTGCTCTGCTCTCCGCCACCGATCGCCGACGAGATCCTGTATGCGGCGAAGCTGTGCGGCGTGCAGGCGATCTATAAAGTAGGCGGTGCGCAGGCGATTTCTGCCCTGGCGTTCGGGACGGGTTCCATTCCTAAGGTCGACAAAATCTTTGGCCCGGGCAATGCCTACGTGACCGAAGCGAAGCGTCAGGTCAGCCAGCGTCTGGACGGCGCGGCGATTGATATGCCTGCCGGTCCGTCTGAAGTGCTGGTGATTGCCGACAGCGGCGCCACGCCGGATTTCGTGGCCTCTGACCTGCTCTCGCAGGCCGAGCATGGCCCTGACTCGCAGGTGATTTTACTGACGCCAGATGCCGACATGGCAAAACGCGTGGGCGACGCCGTTGAGCGTCAGCTGGCTGATCTGCCGCGGGCGGAAACGGCGCGTCAGGCGTTATCCGCCAGCCGCCTGATTGTGGCCCGCGATCTCGACCAGTGCATCGCCATCTCCAACCAGTACGGTCCTGAGCACCTGATTATTCAGACTCGCAACGCGCGCGAACTGGTCGACAGCATAACCAGCGCAGGCTCGGTGTTCCTCGGCGACTGGTCACCGGAATCCGCCGGGGATTACGCCTCCGGCACCAACCACGTGCTGCCGACGTATGGCTATACCTCAACCTGCTCCAGCCTGGGGCTGGCGGATTTCCAGAAGCGCATGACCGTGCAGGAACTCTCCCGCGAGGGATTTGCCTCGCTGGCGTCGACCATTGAAACCCTGGCCGCCGCCGAGCGCCTGACTGCCCACAAAAATGCCGTGACGCTGCGCGTTGCCGCCCTGAAGGAGCAAGCATGAACATCGAAGAATTAGCCCGCGAAAATGTCCGTCGCCTGACGCCCTATCAGTCTGCGCGTCGTCTGGGCGGGAACGGCGACGTCTGGCTGAATGCCAATGAATATCCCACGGCGGTGGCCTTTGAGCTCTCGCAGCAGACGCTGAACCGCTACCCGGAGTGTCAGCCGAAAGCGGTGATCGAGAACTATGCGCAGTATGCAGGCGTGAAGCCTGAGCAGGTGCTGGTCAGCCGTGGGGCTGATGAAGGGATTGAGCTGCTGATCCGCGCCTTCTGTGAGCCGGGTAAAGACGCGGTGATGTACTGCCAGCCTACCTACGGGATGTACAGCGTCAGCGCCGAAACCTTTGGCGTGTCCTGCCGCAACGTGCAGGCGCTCGACAACTGGCAGCTGGATTTGCAGGGCATCGCCGATAACCTCGACGGCGTGAAGGTGGTGTTTGTCTGTAGCCCGAACAACCCCACCGGGCAGATTATTCATCCGCAGGATATCCGCACCCTGCTGGAGATGACGCGCGGCAAGGCCCTGGTCGTCGCTGATGAAGCCTATATTGAGTTCTGCCCGCAGGCGACGCTGGCAGGCTGGCTTGAGGAGTATCCGCATCTCGTTGTGCTGCGTACCCTTTCCAAAGCCTTCGCCCTCGCCGGCCTTCGCTGTGGATTTACGCTGGCGAATAAAGCGGTTATCGACCTGCTGCTGAAAGTGATTGCCCCGTATCCGCTCTCAACGCCGGTTGCCGATATTGCGGCACAGGCGCTGGCCCCGCAGGGCATCAGCGCGATGCGCGAGCGTGTGGCGCAGATCCTGGAAGAGCGTCAGTATCTTGTCGATGCCCTTAAAACGATTCCGTGCGTGGAGCAGGTGTTCGACTCGGAAACCAACTACATCCTGGTGCGCTTCACCGCCTCAAGCGCGATATTTAAATCGTTGTGGGATCAGGGCATTATCTTACGAGACCAGAATAAACAACCTACCCTGAGCGGCTGCCTGCGTATTACCGTCGGCACCCGTGCAGAGAGCCAGCGCGTGATTGACGCCCTGAAAGCGGAGAAAGTATGAGTCAGAAGTATCTCTTTATCGATCGTGACGGCACCATCATCTCGGAGCCACCCAGCGATTTTCAGGTCGATCGTTTCGACAAACTGGCGTTTGAACCCGACGTGATCCCGGTGCTGCTGAAGCTTCAGAAAGCAGGCTATAAGCTGGTGATGATCACCAACCAGGACGGTCTGGGCACCGACAGCTTCCCGCAGGTAGACTTTGACGGCCCGCACAACCTGATGATGCAGGTGCTGACCTCGCAGGGCATCGCCTTCGACGAAGTGCTGATCTGCCCGCATATGCCTGCCGACGAGTGCGACTGCCGCAAGCCAAAAGTGAAGCTTGTTGAGCGTTATCTGGCGGAAGAGGCGCTGGATAAAGGCAACAGCTATGTGATCGGCGATCGCGTCACGGATATCACGCTGGCGGACAACATGGGCATTGCGGGCCTGCGCTATAACCGCGACACGCTAAACTGGGCGATGATTGGCGAGCAGCTCACCCGACGCGACCGCTATTCCCACGTTGAACGCAACACCAAAGAGACGCAGATCGACGTGAAGGTCTGGCTGGACCGCGAAGGCGGCAGCAAGATCCACACCGGCGTCGGTTTCTTTGACCACATGCTGGATCAAATCGCCACTCACGGCGGCTTCCGTATGGAGATCACCGTTAAGGGCGACCTGTATATCGACGATCACCACACCGTGGAAGATACCGGCCTGGCGCTGGGCGAAGCCCTGAAGCTGGCGCTAGGCGACAAGCGCGGTATCAACCGCTTCGGCTTTGTTCTGCCGATGGACGAGTGCCTGGCGCGCTGCGCGATGGATATCTCCGGGCGTCCGCACCTTGAATACAAAGCCGACTTTACCTACCAGCGCGTGGGCGATCTCAGCACCGAGATGGTGGAACACTTCTTCCGCTCGCTCTCTTACACTATGGGTCTGACGCTGCACCTGAAAACCAAAGGCAAAAACGATCACCACCGCGTCGAGAGCCTGTTCAAAGCCTTTGGCCGTACCCTGCGCCAGGCGATCCGCGTGGAAGGTGACGCCCTGCCCTCGTCGAAAGGAGTGCTGTAATGAACGTGGTGATTCTGGACACCGGATGCGCCAACCTGAACTCCGTACAGTCGGCGATTATGCGCCACGGCTACGAGCCGGTGGTGAGCCGCGACCCGGACGTGGTGCTGCGTGCGGATAAACTCTTTCTGCCGGGCGTTGGCACCGCCCAGGCGGCGATGGATCAGATCCATGAGCGCGAGCTGGTGGATCTCATCAAAGCCTGTACTCAGCCGGTGCTGGGCATTTGCCTCGGCATGCAGCTGCTTGGCCGCCGCAGCGAAGAGAGCAACGGCGTTGATCTGCTGGGCATTATTGAAGAAGACGTGCCGAAAATGACCGACCACGGCCTGCCGCTGCCGCACATGGGCTGGAACCGCGTTTATCCGAAGGCGGGCAACAGGCTGTTCCAGGGTATTGAAGACGGCGCGTACTTCTATTTCGTCCACAGCTACGCCATGCCCGTGAATGCCTACACCATCGCCCAGTGCAATTACGGCGAGGCGTTCACCGCCGCCGTGCAGAAAGATAACTTTTACGGCGTGCAGTTTCACCCGGAACGCTCCGGCGCCGCCGGTGCGCAACTGCTGAAAAATTTCCTGGAGATGTGATGATAATTCCCGCTTTAGATTTAATTGACGGCACGGTTGTTCGTCTCCACCAGGGCGATTACGGGCAGCAGCGCGACTACGGCAACGACCCGCTGCCGCGGTTACAGGCTTACGCCGCGGAGGGCGCTGAGGTATTGCACCTGGTCGATCTGACCGGCGCGAAAGATCCGGCCAAACGCCAGATCCCGCTGCTTAAAACACTGGTGGCTGGCGTGGACGTCCCGGTGCAGGTGGGCGGCGGCGTGCGTACGGAAGCCGATGTTGCCGCCTTACTGGACGCCGGCGTGGCTCGCGTGGTAGTCGGTTCGACCGCTGTGAAAGATCCTGAGAGTGTCAAGGGCTGGTTCCGCCGCTTCGGTGCGGATGCGCTGGTGCTGGCGCTGGATGTGCGCATTGACGCGCAGGGTAACAAGCAGGTCGCAGTCAGCGGCTGGCAGGAAAACTCCGGCGTAACGCTGGAAGAGCTGGTCGGGATGTATCTCCCGGTAGGGCTTAAGCACGTCCTGTGCACGGATATTTCACGCGATGGTACGCTCGCAGGCTCTAACGTCTCGCTGTATGAAGAGGTTTGCGCGCGTTATCCGCAGGTGGCATTTCAGTCCTCTGGCGGTATCGGCGACCTGGCGGATATCGCCGCTCTGCGCGGAACCGGTGTACGTGGCGTGATCGTGGGTCGCGCGCTGCTGGAAGGCAAATTTACGGTGAAGGAGGCGATTCAATGCTGGCAAAACGGATAATTCCCTGCCTGGACGTGCGTGATGGTCAGGTTGTAAAAGGCGTGCAGTTCCGCAACCACGAGATCATTGGCGACATCGTTCCCCTGGCAAAACGCTATGCCGAAGAAGGCGCAGACGAACTGGTATTTTACGATATCACCGCCTCCAGCGATGGCCGCGTGGTGGACAAAAGCTGGGTGGCGCGCGTGGCAGAGGTGATTGATATTCCCTTCTGCGTGGCGGGCGGGATTAAATCTGCTGACGATGCGGCGAAAATTCTCTCTTTCGGTGCGGACAAAATTTCGATTAACTCCCCTGCGCTTGCAGATCCGGAGCTGATTACGCGTCTGGCGGACCGCTTTGGCGTGCAGTGCATTGTCGTGGGGATCGACACCTGGTTTGATACCGCGACAGGCAAATATCACGTTAACCAGTACACCGGCGATGAAAGCCGCACGCGCGTCACCCAATGGGAGACGCTGGACTGGGTGCAGGAAGTACAAAAACGCGGTGCAGGTGAAATCGTGCTGAACATGATGAACCAGGACGGCGTACGCAACGGTTACGACCTCGAGCAGCTGAAAAAAGTGCGCGCGGTCTGCCAGGTTCCGCTGATTGCCTCCGGCGGCGCAGGCACCATGGAACACTTCCTTGAAGCCTTCCGCGATGCGAACGTAGACGGCGCGCTGGCCGCTTCCGTATTCCACAAACAGATTATCAATATTGGTGAGTTAAAAACGTACCTGGCCGACCAGGGCGTGGAGATCAGGGTATGTTAACAGAGCAACAACAGGCGCAGCTGGACTGGGAAAAAACTGACGGATTACTGCCGGTGGTTGTACAGCATGCCGTTTCAGGCGAAGTGCTGATGCTGGGATACATGAACCAGGAGGCACTGGCAAAAACGCTCGACAGCGGCAAGGTGACGTTTTTCTCGCGCACCAAACAGCGCCTGTGGACGAAAGGGGAAACCTCGGGTCATTTCCTGAATGTGGTCAGCATTACGCCAGACTGCGACAACGACACCCTGCTGGTGCTGGTCAACCCGATTGGGCCGACCTGCCACAAAGGCACCAGCAGTTGCTTCGGCGAGGCGAGCCACCAGTGGCTGTTTCTCTATCAGCTGGAACAGCTGCTGGCAGAGCGTAAATCAGCGGATCCCGAGAGCTCGTACACGGCGAAGCTGTACGCCAGCGGCACCAAGCGTATTGCGCAGAAGGTGGGTGAAGAAGGTGTTGAAACGGCGCTGGCGGCCACCGTGCATGATCGGGAGGAGGTGACGAACGAAGCGTCGGATTTAATGTATCACCTGCTGGTGCTGCTTCAGGATCAGGAGCTGGATTTAACGACGGTGATTGAGAATTTGCGGAAACGACATAAATAAAAAAAGACCGGGGAAACCCGGTCTTTTTTGTGTGTAAATCAGGCTCTTGGCTTGTAGTTTCTCAGCGCGTTATGGCCGAGGACGACAGCAGAACCGATGATCCCGCCGAGGAGAACGGCAAGGATGAGGGTGATGGCCTTTTTAGGGCTGTCACGACGGATAGGCAGGTTAGGTTTCATTACGTAACGATAGACGTGAATAGTGTCTGGGTTAACGTTGAGGTTCTGGATATCCAGTAAGTTCTGTTTGGTTTGGTAGTAAGCGCCTGAGAAGACCAGCGGACGTGACGCTTCGTTATCAATCATTGACTTGAGCGCTACGGTACCCAGCAGGAACATGGTTTCCTGAGTGACATCCTGCGTTTGCTGGAGCTGTGGAGTACTAATCTTAGCTGCTTCCGCATTCTTGTAAGCTTCAGAGATCTGTTTGATACGCAGATCTTTCTGCTCCTGAGCCACTTTCTCCTGGTTCTGAAGGGAGTCGTTCAAGGTTGTGATCTGCTGCTTGAGGTTATCTCTGAGGTCAAGCGTCAGTTCTTTAGCCGTCTGCTCATCAACCTGCTGAATATACTGAGCTAATTGCTTTTGAGCTGCATCAGCGGATTCGCCCTGATAGCTTACGGTTAAAGGTAAACTTTGCCCTTTTACGGTAGGCTCAATAGTCAGTTTTTCCGGATCTTCCTGATTCTCCAGCGCCTGTGCTAATGCCGAGAAAGAGGAATTAAAACGACCAATAGCACGATTCTGAATATCCAGCATGGAAGGCGCTGCGCCACCATAGAGAATATTCAACGCATTGGAATAGGTAGCTATTTGTGCAGCATCAGGCTGAGCTATGATGGCAGATGATGTCCATTTTTCTTTAACTACAGTGATATAAACAACGGCGAGAACAATGAAAGCAGCAACAAATGCCCCAATTACCCACTTACCACGCCACAGCTGTAGCACTAAATCCAGTAAATCAATTTGCTCCGGGTCATTGTTGCGTGTGACCAGGTTGTTGTTGTTTTGCGTCATACAATCCCTAACAGATAAAAAAGGGCAAACATAATCTTGTTTCCTTAGGGAAGGTGCGAATAAGCGGGGAAATTCTTCTCGGCTGACTCAGTCATTTCATTTCTTCATGTTTGAGCCGATTTTTTCTCCCGTAAATGCCTTGAATCAGCCTATTTAGACCGTTTCTTCGCCATTTAAGGCGTTATCCCCAGTTTTTAGTGAGATCTCTCCCACTGACGTATCATTTGGTCCGCCCGAAACAGGTTGGCCAGCGTGAATAACATCGCCAGTTGGTTATCGTTTTTCAGCAACCCCTTGTATCTGGCTTTCACGAAGCCGAACTGTCGCTTGATGATGCGAAATGGGTGCTCCACCCTGGCCCGGATGCTGGCTTTCATGTATTCGATGTTGATGGCCGTTTTGTTCTTGCGTGGATGCTGTTTCAAGGTTCTTACCTTGCCGGGGCGCTCGGCGATCAGCCAGTCCACATCCACCTCGGCCAGCTCCTCGCGCTGTGGCGCCCCTTGGTAGCCGGCATCGGCTGAGACAAATTGCTCCTCTCCATGCAGCAGATTACCCAGCTGATTGAGGTCATGCTCGTTGGCCGCGGTGGTGACCAGGCTGTGGGTCAGGCCACTCTTGGCATCGACACCAATGTGGGCCTTCATGCCAAAGTGCCACTGATTGCCTTTCTTGGTCTGATGCATCTCCGGATCGCGTTGCTGCTCTTTGTTCTTGGTAGAGCTGGGTGCCTCAATGATGGTGGCATCCACCAAAGTGCCTTGGGTCATCATGACGCCTGCTTCGGCCAGCCAGCGATTGATGGTCTTGAACAATTGACGGGCCAGTTGATGCTGCTCGAGCAGGTGGCGGAAATTCATGATGGTGGTGCGGTCCGGCAGGGCGCTATCCAGGGATAACCGGGCAAACAGACGCATGGAGGTGATTTCGTACAGAGCATCTTCCATCGCGCCATCGCTCAGGTTGTACCAATGCTGCATGCAGTGAATGCGTAGCATGGTTTCCAGCGGATAAGGTCGCCGGCCATTACCAGCCTTGGGGTAAAACGGCTCGATGACTTCCACCATGTTTTGCCATGGCAGAATCTGCTCCATGCGGGACAAGAAAATCTCTTTTCTGGTCTGACGGCGCTTACTGCTGAATTCACTGTCGGCGAAGGTAAGTTGATGACTCATGATGAACCCTGTTCCATGGCTCCAGATGACAAACATGATCTCATATCAGGGACTTGTTCGCACCTTCCTTAGTGTATCCGTTGCTGGCGAATTTTCTATAAGAATCCGATGAGTTATATCGGAAAGATGGGTTATGTATGTTGATTCCAACGCGTTATTGATCTTGACCCTCCATCTCCGAACAGCTTTTGTATCTTAAGTTAACGATGTCCGCTGCCGCCGGTATTCCCTCGGGGAGTGATATCCCAGCGCGCTGTGCGGGTGGTTTTCATTGTAATGCGTGAACGCTACTGCAAGGTTTCGCAGTGCTGTTCTCACATCCGGTTTTGGCATGAACGCGATATAGTCTTCTTTCATCGTTTTCACGAACCGTTCGGCCATGCCATTACTCTGCGGGCTGCTCACCGCTGTTGTGCAGGGCTCCAGATTCAGCTCTCTCGCGAACCTCCGCGTTTCATACGCGGTATACGCTGAACCGTTATCCGTCAGCCACTGCACCGCTGTGTCGGGCAACCTGTCGCCGAAGCGCTTTTCCACCGACCTCAGCATCACATCCTGCACGGTCGAACTGTCATAGCCTCCCGTGCTTGCTGCCCAGTCTATGGCCTCACGGTCGCAGCAGTCCAGCGCGAACGTTACCCGCAGTTTTTCGCCGTTGTCGCAGCCGAACTCGAAGCCATCTGAACACCAGCGCATATCGCTTTCTGCCACCGCTATCTTGCCCTTATGTTCACGCTTCGGTCGCTCTGGTTTGTGATGCAACAACAACAGGTTATGCTCGCTCATTATCCTGTAAAGCCGTTTGGCATTCACAGGTGGCTGTCCCTCTGTGCGACGTTGCTTGCGCAGGATGCCCCACACGCGTCGATAACCATAACTCGGCATATCGCTGATAATGTTGAGGATAGCCGACAGTATTTCTGCGTCTGCTTCTTCATTACGCCGGTTACAGCGCCTGTCCTGCCAGTCGGCAGAACGGTTAATCCGCAGTGACAGTTGCGCACGCGACACGCCCATGGTCCGGCTGACCATGGCTATTCCCCGTCCTTTGGCAACAAGGGCGCGTGCGCTATCCATTTTCGCGACTGACCGTACTCCACGGCTTCTTTCAGGATCTCAACTTCCATCGTTTTCTTGCCCAGAAGGCGCTGAAGCTCCCGGACCTGCTTCAGAGCAGCAGTAAGCTCAGAAGCAGGAACGACTTCCTCTCCAGCCGCAACGGCGGTGAGGCTGCCTTCCTGATATTGCTTCTTCCACTTAAACAGCAGGCTGGGCTGGATACCATGCAGGCGGGCGACATGGGAGACATTCATACCCGGCTCCATCGTCTGCTGGATAATGGCGATCTTCTCCTGAGGAGTTTTACGTTTACGGACTTCTTGCCCTAACAGGATCCCGGTCATCTCAAAATTGGCGTTAGTGTTAGACATATATTCAAGCCTATCTCTTATCTGGAGATACAGCTACTGTCCGGTGTTTCAGGGGGCTACATCAGATTCCAACGCGTTATCATAGATGAACTTTGATGCCCAGTGGCATCAACAAGAACACAAACTAAATGAGGAAACTATGAAATTTCTGGTAACTGGCGCTGCGGGCTTTATCGGTTCTCATGTCAGCAAGCGCCTGCTTGATGCAGGGCATGAAGTTGTTGGGCTTGATAATCTGAATGATTACTATGACCCTAACCTCAAACTCGCTCGCCTCGAGCTGCTCAAATCCGAGAGTTTCACCTTCCACAAGCTGGACTTAGCGGACCGCGAGGGCATGGCTGCGCTCTTCGCCAATGAGAAATTTGACCGCGTGATCCATCTTGCCGCACAGGCGGGCGTGCGTTACTCACTGGAAAACCCGCATGCCTACGCGGATGCGAACCTGGCAGGTCACCTGAACGTGCTGGAAGGCTGTCGCCACAACAAGGTTCAGCATCTTCTGTATGCTTCATCCAGCTCTGTATACGGCCTCAACCGTAAGATGCCGTTTTCTACTGACGACTCCGTAGACCATCCGGTATCCCTGTATGCCGCAACCAAAAAAGCCAATGAGCTGATGTCGCATACCTATTCGCATCTGTACAATCTGCCGACCACTGGCCTGCGCTTCTTTACCGTCTATGGCCCATGGGGGCGCCCGGACATGGCGCTGTTTAAATTCACCAACGCCATGATTGAAGGCAACAGCATCGACGTATACAACTACGGCAAGATGAAGCGCGACTTCACCTATATCGATGATATTGCGGAGGCGATTATTCGCCTACAGGACGTTATTCCTCAGGCCGATGCCGACTGGACAGTCGAAACCGGTTCGCCAGCAACCAGCTCTGCCCCGTATCGCGTGTATAACATCGGTAACAGTTCACCTGTCGAACTGATGGATTACATCACCGCGCTTGAAGAGGCGCTGGGCAAAGAAGCGGTGAAAAATATGATGCCGATCCAGCCGGGGGACGTGCTGGAGACCAGTGCGGACACCAAAGCGCTGTATGACGTTATTGGGTTTAAACCACAAACCTCAGTCAAAGAAGGCGTGAAAAACTTCGTCGACTGGTACCGCAACTTCTATAACGTTTAAAAACAGAAAACCCGGCAGAGCGCCGGGTTTTTTTATATCACGATTTTGATCAGTCACTGCCGAACAAATCGCGGGTATAGACTTTATCTTTCACGTCCGCCAGCTCTTCCGCCATACGGTTGGAGATAATTACATCCGCTTCTTTCTTAAACGCATCCAGATCGCGGATCACACGCGAATGGAAGAACTCATCTTCCTGCATCGCCGGTTCATAAATAATGACCTGCACGCCCTTCGCCTTAATACGCTTCATGATCCCCTGAATGGAAGAAGCGCGGAAGTTATCGGAACCGCTCTTCATGATCAGGCGATATACGCCCACCACTTTCGGCTGACGCGCGAGAATGGAATCCGAGATGAAGTCTTTACGCGTGCGGTTGGCATCCACAATGGCGGAAATCAGGTTGTTCGGCACTGCCTGATAGTTTGCCAGCAGCTGCTTGGTATCTTTTGGCAGGCAGTAACCACCGTAACCGAAGGACGGATTGTTGTAATGGTTACCGATACGCGGGTCAAGACACACGCCCTCGATGATCTGACGGGTGTTCAGACCTAAGCTCTCGGCATAGCTGTCAAGTTCGTTGAAGTAAGCCACACGCATCGCCAGATAGGTATTGGCGAAAAGCTTAATGGCCTCAGCTTCTGTGGAATCGGTGAACAGGACCGGAATATCTTTTTTGATTGCGCCTTCCTGAAGCAACGCAGCAAAACGCTCTGCACGCTCGGAACGCTCGCCAATCACGATACGGGATGGGTGCAGGTTATCGTATAACGCCCTGCCCTCGCGGAGAAATTCCGGCGAGAAGAAGACATTATCAATACCCAACTCTTCTTTAATCGATTTGGTGAAGCCCACTGGAATCGTCGACTTGATGATCATCACTGCGTTCGGGTTGATTGCCGTAACGTCTTTAATCACCGCTTCAACGGTTGAGGTATTGAAGTAGTTAGTTTTAGGATCGTAGTCAGTTGGGGTGGCGATGATGACGAAATCCGCATCGCGGTAAGCATCTTCTTTGTCCGTGGTAGCGCGGAAGTTCAGCGGTTTGGTCGTGAGGTATTCTTCAATCTCTTTATCGACGATCGGGGACTTCTTCTGGTTAAGCATGTCCACTTTTGCCTGCACGATATCCAGCGCAACCACTTCATGGTTTTGTGCAATCAGAATACCGTTTGAGAGACCAACATAGCCTGTTCCGGAGATAGTTATTTTCATTCGTTTAACTTCTTCAAGTTTGAGTTTCTGGAGGCGTAAGCACACCACCGCAATAAACAACTGTTGAGGTTTTTACCTCTTAAGTTGAGGGACTGTCAAGACGAATGCCTTGCTTCAGAAAGGGATAAATGTAGTGATTTATGCGGCAATGAAAGTGGTTGGCTGGAGAAAGTAAGTCAACATGGGCCTGAAAGCGATAAAAAAAGCCCGGTGAGACTCACCGGGCCATGCTATCAGACTGAGTTAAATCAGATTAATCCAGCCATTCGGTGTGGAACACACCTTCTTTATCCGTACGCTTATAGGTATGCGCACCGAAGTAGTCACGCTGTGCCTGAATCAGGTTCGCTGGCAGAACGGCAGCACGATAGCTGTCGTAATATGCCACCGCTGCGGAGAAGGTCGGAACCGGGATACCGTTCTGCACCGCGTACGCAACAACATCACGCAGCGCCTGCTGATATTCGTCTGCAATCTGCTTGAAGTAAGGCGCCAGCAGAAGGTTCGCGATACCTGCATTTTCAGCATAAGCATCGGTGATTTTTTGCAGGAACTGAGCGCGAATGATACAACCGGCACGGAAGATCTTCGCAATCTCACCGTAGTTCAGATCCCAGTTATTCTCGTCAGATGCCGCGCGCAGCTGAGAGAAGCCCTGCGCGTAAGAGACGATTTTACCCAGATACAGCGCGCGACGAACTTTTTCTACGAACTCCGCTTTATCACCAGCGGGTTTAGCCTGCGGGCCAGACAGCACTTTAGACGCTGCAACGCGCTGTTCTTTCAGAGAAGAGATATAACGTGCAAATACGGATTCGGTGATCAGGGATAATGGCTCACCCAGATCCAGAGAGCTCTGGCTGGTCCATTTACCGGTACCTTTGTTCGCAGCTTCATCCAGAATCACATCAACCAGGTATTTACCCTCTTCATCTTTCTTGGTGAAGATATCTTTGGTGATGTCGATCAGATAGCTGTTCAGCTCGCCTTTGTTCCACTCGGTAAAGGTCTCTGCGAGCTCCTCGTTGGAGAGGTTCAGGCCACCTTTCAGCAGGGAGTAAGCTTCAGCAATCAGCTGCATGTCGCCATATTCAATGCCGTTGTGAACCATTTTCACGTAATGACCAGCGCCATCAGGACCGATATAGGTCACGCACGGCTCGCCGTCTTCAGCTACGGCTGCGATTTTAGTCAGGATAGGCGCGACCAGTTCGTACGCTTCTTTCTGACCGCCAGGCATGATGGATGGACCTTTCAGAGCGCCCTCTTCACCGCCGGATACGCCGGTACCAATGAAATTGAAGCCTTCAGCAGACAGTTCACGGTTACGACGAATGGTGTCCTGGAAGAAGGTGTTACCGCCATCGATAATGATGTCGCCTTTATCCAGATACGGTTTCAGTGAATCGATAGCAGCATCGGTACCTGCGCCCGCTTTCACCATTAACAGGATACGACGAGGTGTTTCCAGAGACTCAACGAACTCTTTAACCGTATAGAAAGGAACCAGTTTCTTGCCTGGATTCTCAGCGATGACTTCTTCGGTCTTATCACGGGAACGGTTGAAAACGGAGACGGTATAACCACGGCTTTCGATGTTGAGCGCCAGGTTGCGCCCCATCACTGCCATACCGACAACGCCGATCTGTTGCTTGGACATTACATACTCCTGTCAGGTGTGGTCACCACGGCTTATGCGCGGCTACAAATTTGTAATATAATAACCTAAACTGAAATAATATAGAAGAGATAATAAAAATCCTAAAAAATGATTTTATTGTAAAAAGTTACGCTTGATCACAAACATATATCACTTACGCCTACTAGGGTTTTTAATCTGCCAATTCCAGGCATGCCTAAGCATATCAGCCAGATCATATTTAGCTTTCCATTTTAATTCTCTCATTGCTAAAGTAGCATCCGCCCAACATTCGCCAATATCCCCATCTCTTCTTGCTGTAATTGAATAAGGAACAGAAACCTTATTAACATTTTCAAATGTTTTGATTAAATTCAAAACAGATGTCCCAACTCCAGTACCCAAGTTATAAATTTTCAGTTTGGTTCCTGACATATTTTCCAGAGCCGAAATGTGCCCAGTGGCAAGGTCACATACATGAATAAAATCCCGAACTCCGGTGCCATCTACAGTATTGTAATCATTACCATAAATAGAGAGTGATTCCAACTCACCAATTGCAACCTTCGTTAAATAAGGAACTAGATTATTTGGTGTTCCTTTAGGTTCTTCCCCTAATAAACCAGATGGATGCGCGCCGACAGGATTAAAATATCTTAAAATTGTTATATCCCATTCTGCATCACTAGTTGAAAGGTCCATCAAGATCTTTTCAATCATGAATTTACTCGTCCCATAAGGATTTGTTGTCCCACCAATAGGACACTGCTCTGTTAACGGTATTTTTTGGGGTTGACCATAAACCGTAGCTGATGAACTAAATATTACTTTTTTAACATCAAAAAAATTCATCACATTAAGTAAATTCAAAGTCCCGGAAATATTATCGTTATAGTACTTTATAGGTTTAGAAATAGATTCACTGACAGATTTTAACCCAGCAAAATGTATAACACTTTCGATAGAGTGAGATCGAAATATTTCATTCAAGACATTGCTATCAAGTATATCTCCTTTATAGAAGCAAAACGACTCACCGCAAAGTTCATTTATTCGTTTAATTACCGACAGATTAGAATTTGATAAATTATCGAGGTAATGACTCTAACTTATTGATAGTGTTTTATGTTCAGATAATGCCCGATGACTTTGTCATGCAGCTCCACCGATTTTGAGAACGACAGTGACTTCCGTCCCAGCCTTGCCAGATGTTGTCTCAGATTCAGGTTATGTCGCTCAATGCGCTGAGTGTAACGCTTGCTGATAACGTGCAGCTTTCCCTTCAGGCGGGATTCATACAGCGGCCAGCCATCCGTCATCCATACCACGACCTCAAAGGCCGACAGCAGGCTCAGAAGACGCTCCAGTGTGGCCAGAGTGCGTTCACCGAATACGTGCGCCACAACCGTCCTCCGTATCCTGTCATACGCGTAAAACAGCCAGCGCTGACGTGATTTAGCACCGACGTAGCCCCACTGTTCGTCCATTTCAGCGCAGACAATCACATCACTGCCCGGCTGTATGCGCGAGGTTACCGACTGCGGCCTGAGTTTTTTAAGTGACGTAAAATCGTGTTGAGGCCAACGCCCATAATGCGGGCGGTTGCCCGGCATCCAACACCATTCATGGCCATATCAATGATTTTCTGGTGCGTACCGGGTTGAGAAGCGGTGTAAGTGAACTGCAGTTGCCATGTTTTACGGCAGTGAGAGCAGAGATAGCGCTGATGTCCGGCAGTGCTTTTGCCGTTACGCACCACCCCGTCAGTAGCTGAACAGGAGGGACAGCTGATAGAAACAGAAGCCACTGGAGCACCTCAAAAACACCATCATACACTAAATCAGTAAGTTGGCAGCATCACCAACGCCCACATCCCATGCCGGTAATACAAGGCCAAAGTTATGCTGGAATTTCTCTGTATTTAAACGCGAATTCTGAGGACGACGCGCAGGCGTAGGATACGCGGTGGTTGGAACGGCATTGAGTTTTTCAATTTCCAGTTCAATCCCCGCTTTTCTGGCTTCATCGAATACTAACGCGGCATAGTCATACCAGGTGGTCGTGTCCGATGCTACTAGATGATAAAGACCAGCTACTTCCGGTTTAACCATCGCCACACGGATTGCATGGGCGGTACAGTCAGCCAGTAACTCAGCGCCTGTTGGCGCACCAACCTGATCGTTGATCACTGAAAGTTCTTTACGCGTTTTCGCCAGGCGAAGCATTGTTTTTGCAAAGTTATTACCTTTGCCAGCATAAACCCAACTTGTACGGAAAATCAGGTGCTTAGCGCAATATGCCTGAAGCGCTTTTTCGCCGTCGAGCTTGGTCTGACCATACACATTGAGCGGCGCCGTCGCGTCCGTTTCACTCCATGGCGTTTCGCCATCACCCGGGAAGACGTAATCCGTGGAGAAGTGCACAACCCAGGCACCGATCTTTGCAGCTTCTTTCGCGATAGCCTCAACGCTTGTCGCATTCAGTAACTGCGCAAACTCTGGCTCAGATTCTGCTTTATCCACTGCGGTGTGTGCAGCTGCGTTGACGATCACATCAGGTTTAATATTACGAACCGTCTCAGCAATCCCTTCAGGGTTGCTAAAATCGCCGCAGTAATCCTTTGAATGCACGTCAAGCGCAATCAGGTTGCCCAGTGGGGCCAGCGCGCGCTGTAGCTCCCAACCCACCTGCCCTGTTTTGCCGAACAGAAGGATGTTCATTATTGACGTTCCCCGTAATTCTGTTCGATCCAGGTTTTGTAAGCACCGCTTTTTACGTTGCAAACCCACTCCTGGTTGCTCAGGTACCATTCAACAGTCTTACGAATTCCGCTTTCGAATGTTTCCTCAGGCTTCCAGCCAAGCTCAACGCCAATTTTGTGCGCATCAATCGCGTAGCGACGGTCATGCCCCGGGCGGTCAGCAACGTAAGTGATCTGATCGCGGTAGGAGCCTTCTTTCGGCACGATCTCATCCAGCAAATCGCAAATAGTGTGCACCACGTCCAGATTTTGCTTTTCGTTATGCCCACCGATGTTGTATGTCTCCCCCGGTTTACCCTGAGTAACAACGGTATAGAGCGCACGTGCATGGTCTTCGACATATAGCCAGTCGCGGATCTGGTCGCCTTTGCCGTAAATCGGCAACGCTTTTCCGTCCAGCGCGTTCAAGATTACCAGTGGGATAAGCTTTTCCGGGAAATGATACGGACCGTAGTTGTTTGAACAATTGGTGACAATCGTCGGGAAACCGTAGGTACGCAGCCAGGCGCGGACCAGATGGTCGCTGGACGCTTTAGAGGCTGAGTATGGGCTGCTTGGCGCATAGGCTGTGGTTTCAGTGAAGAGCGGCAGGTCGGAAGAAGCCGGATGCTCGTCCGGGTGCGGCAGGTCGCCGTACACTTCATCGGTAGAAATGTGATGGAAGCGAAACGCTTTTTTTGCTGCATCACCCAGCGTAGACCAGTAAGCGCGGGCCGCTTCCAGGAGCACATAGGTGCCAATGATGTTGGTCTCAATAAACGCAGCCGGACCGGTAATGGAACGGTCAACGTGACTTTCTGCCGCCAGGTGCATTACCGCATCCGGTTTATGCTCGGCAAAAATACGATCCATAGCCGACTTATCACAAATATCCGCATGCTCAAAGGCATAACGGTCGCTGCCGCTGACATCGTTAAGCGACTCCAGGTTGCCAGCATACGTCAATTTATCCACGTTAACGACTTCGTCCTGGGTATTTTTAATAATATGTCGTACAACCGCTGAACCGATGAAACCGGCCCCGCCCGTCACAAGAATTTTCACGTTAACTAATCCGTCTAATGGAGATATAGAGATATTGGCAATCGAGAAACCACTGTCTTAATTACGGTTTCACAAATTTTGCACGCTACCGCCCCTGGCTTGACAGCTACCAGTGCACTGAGCGACGTTTGAATAAAAGATTTACAGTCTGATTACAGACAAAACTTGCGTTAATTGTCGTCCTAAATCACATCAGAAACAAGCACAAATCGTTACAAATCAGTCCAGATATAAAGCAGATAACTCTCTGTTATCATAGGAATTAATAACAAAAAAGCGACAGCCATCATTTTAGTTATGTAACCACATAACAAAATGATGGCTGTCGCTCGTAAACCGATTATGCCTGCGAGGAGCTATCAGTCGTTAGCCAGCAGCTTCTCAATCCGGCTTCTGAACTTCGCCCCTTCCTTCAGGTTACGCAGGCCATAGTTCACAAACGCCTGCATATACCCCATTTTCTTTCCGCAGTCGTAGCTGTCGCCGGTCATCAGCATCGCATCAACGGACTGCTTTTTCGCCAGCTCGGCAATCGCATCGGTCAGCTGAATTCGGTCCCAGGCGCCCGGCGCGGTTTTCTCCAGCTCGGCCCAGATATCTGCATTCAGCACGTAGCGGCCAACCGCCATCAGGTCTGAGTCCAGCGTCTGCGGCTGATCCGGTTTTTCGATAAATTCAACGATACGGCTTACCTGCCCTTCCGTCTCCAATGCTTCTTTAGTCTGGATAACAGAGTATTCGGACAGATCGCCTTTCATGCGCTTAGCCAGTACCTGGCTGCGGCCCGTTTCGTTGAAACGCGCCACCATTGCCGCCAGGTTATAACGCAGCGGATCAGCAGAGGCGGTATCAATAATGATATCGGGCAGAACGACGATGAACGGGTTATCCCCCACCACCGGGCGTGCGCACAGGATGGAGTGGCCCAGGCCCAGCGGCTGCGCCTGACGCACGTTCATGATGGTCACGCCAGGAGGACAGATAGACTGAACTTCTGCCAGAAGCTGGCGCTTAACACGCTGCTCAAGCAGCGCCTCGAGTTCATAAGAGGTGTCGAAGTGGTTCTCAACGGCATTCTTCGAAGAGTGCGTCACCAGAACGATTTCTTTGATCCCCGCAGCAACAATCTCGTCGACGATGTACTGAATCATCGGCTTGTCAACGATCGGCAGCATCTCTTTAGGAATGGCCTTTGTGGCGGGCAACATATGCATGCCCAAACCCGCTACCGTTATGACTGCTTTCAAATTAATCATTATTTCTTCCACCTTAAAATGGTTGACGAATTATAGCTTTTAAACCTGTTTTCGCCAGCATGTTTTGCCGTAAATATGAAGTAATCCTAGGTCACCCCACCACAAATTACAGTAGTTGTAATCTGAATAGATCGCGATTCCGTACCAGGAATAGTCGCAAAATAGGCTGTAGGATTACCTGTGCGGCAGCGCAAAATTCAACCGTTCCGTATTCACCACGTGTTGATCGACCCGATCAATATCTACCGAACTCTGCCCCTTTTCATTTACCGCTTTTATGTTCGCGAGCGACAACAGCGTCTCGTTTTTGGCCATAAACTTCCCGCGCACGTCTTTGCGCAAGTCGAAGTTCATCTTAAGCGCTGGTCCCGTCGCTGACTCCTGCATCACGTTGATATTACGCAAGAAAAGATGCTGTGGCTTGTTGTGCAGCTCAAGCGTTGCCCGCTGCATGTTGACGTTGGTGATGGCAACAAACGAGGTGGCATTGCCGGAAGAAATCTGTATCCCGCGCAGCTTATAGGCAAGCTGTCGGTTATCCAGGCGAATATCGTTAAGTTTGAAGTTTTGCGGTATCGACAGATAATCGCCCTTGATCACGCCATACCCGATTAACATTCCGGCGCTGTTCACCATATCGATATTATCAATAACGAAATTATCACAGCCATAAATAGCTACCGTTGCGTTATCAATTCCGGCCTTTTTACTGAAGTCGGGGGTAATATTGCTGGCCTTGATATTACGGATCACAAAGTGTTTACCGTTTTCAACATGGACCAACTGCCGACAGTTGCTGCCGGTGATATTTGCCACCACGAAGTTTTTAACGGTTTGCTGTTCCGGATAGTCATTGTCGTACGTGCTGCCAGCCAGCCCAATGCCTATCCCCCAGTTGATCTTGCCGTTTGTGCAGTTGATGTTATCGATCACGTGGTCAGAGATCAGGATATTGCGGTCGTTAATCGCCACGTTCCACTCAATCGCGTCACCCTGCAAGTGGCTGAATTTACTGTTGGTAATGCGCGCACCGTCCACCTGATTATGAAAACCCTGGCGCAGAATGGCGTAGTTGGCCTGGCTCACGGCAATGCGATCGATAAGCAGGTTACGCATCACTCTCGGCTTTTTACCGCCGATGTAGATCTGGGTGACGGGGCCGAAGCCGCTCATCGCCAGCCCTTTAATGACACAGTCGGAGCCACGCACGTCCAGCGTAATGTTATGCGTGCGCCCCTCTCCTTCCCCAATGACCTTACAGCCTTCCTGGAGCACAAACCGCCCCCGGCCGTTGCCCTTCAGCGCACCGCGGATCAGCAGGGTTTTGCCATCAGGAATGAAAATGCCGGTATTGATGTTTTCACAGGTTAACCCGGCGGGAACAACAACGGTATCGCCCTCGGTAAATGCCTGCTTAAAGGCGGCGATCCAGTCGTTATTGTTGTAGCGATCGACAGAAACCGTCTTCCCGGTTGCCGCCCGCACAGAGCGGGGCGACAGCAGCGGCATGGCAGCCAGGACGGATAAAGAAGAGACAAATCGGCGTCGGGTAATCTTTTTCAGCATACAACCTCAGCGTTACAGCGTTTGCAGCAGGCTCGCTAACTGGCGATTAATCACCTGCTGATTGAATTCTGCTTCAACTTTTTGCCGCGCATTTTGCAGCACAGGGATCAGCGTCTGCTGATCGATATCACTGAACGCGGCCAGACGATCCGCCAGCGCCAGCGCATTGTTTTCAGGGACCAGCCAGCCGGAGTGTTCAGAGGTGATCAGCTCAGGGATCCCGCTGTGCAGGGTCGAGACCACCGGAATGCCGACCGCCATCGCCTCCATCAGCGCCACGGGAATACCTTCCATATCGCCGTCGGCGCCGGTTACGGAAGGCAGCAGGAACACATCCGCATCATCAAGCATGGCTTTCACTTCGTGGCTCGGCTTGAAGCCCGGCATCTCGACCACGTCTTCCAGCTGATACTGTTCAATCAGCGTGCGCAGGCGACGCTCCCACGGCCCGATGCCCAGGATGCGGTAGTGGAAGTCCACGCCGCGCGCCTTCAGCTGACGACAGGCTTCGATGGCTACGTGCAGCCCTTTCTTTTCGGTCAGGCGGGCAACAGAGATAATTTGCAGCGGCTTGCCCGGCACCTTGACCGGTCGCTGAGTGAAACGTTCCATATCCACGCCCATGCGTGAAACGGTGATTTTCTCGCTCGGGCACCCCATGGTTTTCAGGCGTCCGGCCCACAGGTTGCTTATCGGCAGCATCATGTCGCCGCGGCGAAACAGCTGCTGATATTCCGGCGTGTAGTGGTTCAGTACTTCCCGGCTGGAGATGTCGATACCGTGGAAAATGGTTGCGATTTTGCCGTCAATCACCCCCAGCTCACGCAGTTTTGCCGCAGTGACGCCCGCCGGGCCAAAGTGGGCGATAAAGACATCGGCCCGGTACGGCTGCGCCGTTTGCCCGCAAATGGCGGAAAGGATCAGGTTGCGGGCCTCCGCCCCATAGCGCGACATATTCAGCGCCCGCCACGTCGAGGCGCGATGCAGGCCGCGCAGCGTCTGGCTGGCGCGATGGCGCAGTTTGTTCAATCGTCCGGTGGGTTCATCCTGCAACCAGCGGGTTTTCGCCTCCAGCCCATACCGGGTATACGCCGCATGGGTGTTTTGCGTATCGCCCTTTTGCAGGGCGATAATCTCCACGTCATACCCCATATCGATAAACGCGGTGATTTGGTTCAGCACAAAGGTTTCAGACGACAGCGGGAATTTCAGTAAGAAGAAACCAACCTTCATTTCCCCTCCCGGACGCGGTCGAGTACGGATTTCACCATGCCAATACCTTTTTCGCGTTCGGCTTTTACCGCCACCGCCAGACGTTCGTTGATCGCAGGCAGCTGGCCGAGCGTGTCGCCCACCATCGCCCCCAGAGATCCGTCCAGCAGATGACGAATATCGACGGCCATTTCCGGCATACCGAGCTGCTGCATAATGCCCGCGGACTTGTGTTCGTAGTTAATGGCGATGGCTGGCGTGCCGAAGTTCATCGAGATAATGGCCGAGTGCAGACGCGTGCCCACGGTCAGGTCGCAGGCGGAGAGCAGCTTGCCCATCTCAAGGTCGTTCAGCTCGTCCATCACCACGTGATAGCGGGACGGGTCGTTCACCAGGTTGCGCAGGTTGAGCGCCACCATACGGTCATCTTTGTTGTAGCTGTCGATACCGGTACAGGTGGAAAGCGCCAGCACCTGGTAACCGCTGTCCAGCACGCGGTTCACCACGTCGGCAAAGGCTTTCTCGTACGCCGCCTGGGTCGTGCCGAGGCGTTTATCGAACGGAGCAAGTTCACGCAGGGTAATGGCGACGGTTTTCTGCTTTGCCACCACGTCGAGCCAGTGCTGTACCGCGTAGCTGGCCTGGAAACTGTCATCCTGATGATCCACCAGCCAGGCGGTGTCCACACCGTGCTCCACTTTGGTGGTGTCGATTTCACTGCGTTTCATCATGTCGAGGCTGACCGATTCACGCAGGATCAGCGCGTCGCAGTGGCCGAAGACATAGTTCGCCAGTTGGTTAAACTGCGGATCCTGGAATGGCCCGACGCTGTGGCCGATCATAAACAGCGGCTTTTTCGCCATGAACGTACAAAGTGCATGCTCAAACTGTGGCACGCCGTACAGATCGACGAAGAACGAACCGCCCACCTGAATAATGGCGTCATAGCCGGACAGCAGACGAACAAAATCGGTAAAGCCCTGCGCGATGGCAATGTTGCGCAGCTTGCCGGTGTCGGTCACGCGAGAAAGCAGCACCTGATGCTGGTAGCGGCGACGCAGCACTTTCTTCACGCGCCCCATCACGCCCGCGGCGTTGTTGTGCTGTTTCATCTGGCTGTAGAGCGGGTCGCCCATCACCGGGCGGTTCAGTAACCAGGATGAGCTGACCGGATAACGGCTCATCACATCCACTTCAGTCTCAGGCTTAAGGGTGTTAATTGCATCCAGTAAACCGCGCAGGATGGCGCTGTCGCCACGGTTGCCGCAGGTATGGTTGCCAAGAATAAGTAATTTCATAATGGCCTCGTAAAATTAGCCTGCGCGAAGCAGCGTTTTCATTTTTTCGTTACGGCAAAACTGGCGCTTCATCTCGACCACCAGCGCATTGCGTGACAGCACAATCATCACGGCGAACGCCAGCGCGCCTGCCGCGACCTGCACCGCAAGCAGCGCCGCCAGCGGCAGATGCCCGTTGAGCACCACGCCCAGGCCGTAGCTCACCGCAAGCGTCGGTAAGGAGAGATAGAACGGCAGCCACAGGCTGAGGATGTACTGACGGTAGCTGGAGCCCAGCACCGGTTTGATCATCACGAAGTAGCTCAGCACGGTATTGACGATTTGCACCAGCAGGAAGCCGAGCGTCACGCCAATGGCGCCCGCCATGTGGCCGCCCACAATAATTGCCGGAATAAACAGGAAGGTTTTAAACACGTTGAACTTGAAGCTGATATCCACTCGCGCCTTCGCCATTAGCAGAGAACCAATCGGGTTCCCCACCGAGCGCAGCAGCCCCACGACGCACAGCAGTTGCAGGATCGGGATGATGCTGTTCCACTTCTCGCCAAACACCAGCGGTACGAAATTGCTGGCAACCACCATCAGCCCCAGCAGCACCGGGAAGTTGATGATCCCCACGACGGAGAGCAGCTTGTAAAAGTTCACGCGCAGCTTTTCGGTATCGTCCTGAATTTTGGCGAACGCCGGGAACAGCACGCGGGTAATGATAGGGTTGAGCTTCATCGGCGGGACAACCGCGACGTTATACGCCAGGTTGTAGCCACCCGCGACGCTCGCGCCCAGAATGCGCGCCAGCACCAGCGTGGAGAGGTTAGTATTCACGTAGTTGATAATGCTGTCTGCCGTCAGCCACGCGCCGAAGCGCAGGTTGGATGAAACAGACGCCAGCGAAAAATGCAGCCTCGGGCGATAAATCTTGCGGCCAAAGAAGCCAAACAGCAGCGTGCGCACGGCAGAGTTAACCAGGTAGCCGAGGATGGCGGTCATCGCCAGCGGCCAGAAATGGGCGCTGACCACAGTGAAGGTAAAGCCCGCCAGTACGGCGCTGGTTTCAATCATGCCGATTTTGTTGAACTCCAGCTCCTTCTGCATCAGCGCGCGGAACTGCTGCCCGTGCGGGATCACCACGAAAGCGAACGACAGGGTGCGCATCAGCGGCGCCAGGTCCGGGTTATGCAGCACGCCGGCAATCACATCGCTCAGCAGGAACACCAGTACGAACACGAAGATCCCCAGCCCGACGTTCAGCCAGTAGAGGGTGGTCAGCTCCAGATGGCTGATCTCCTTGCGCTGGATAATGGAGTTGGCGATACCAAAGTCCGACAGCGTATCGGCCAGGGCGATAATCACCAGCGAGACGGTCAGCAGACCAAACTGGTGGTTATCGATAATGCGCGCCAGCACCGTCATCTGCACCAGGCCGAGGCCAATAATGACGATGGTGGCCATGGCTGACCATTTCGCGCCGCTGATGGTTTTTTCTCGTAAGCTCATCTTAGTACGCCGCTTTGTTCACGAAGCCTTTGAAAATGGTCAGAAAAACAATCTTGATATCGAACCAGAGGCTCCACTCGCGGATGTACTCCAGATCGAACTCGATACGTTTTTCCATTTTTTCCAGCGTGTCGGTCTCGCCGCGCCAGCCGTTGATCTGCGCCCAGCCTGTGATGCCTGGCTTCACCTTATGGCGCAGCATGTAGCCTTCAATCAGGGTGCGGTACTGCTCGTTATGGGCCACGGCGTGAGGACGAGGCCCGACGATGGACATCCCGCCGGTGAACACGTTGATGAACTGCGGCAGCTCATCGAGCGAGGTACGGCGCAGGAAGTTGCCCACGCGGGTGACGCGCGGATCGTTCTGCGTCGCCTGGGTCACCACCTTGTCGTTCTCCATCACCTTCATGGAGCGGAATTTCCACACCATGATCGGCTTACCGTCCATGCCGTAGCGGGTCTGACGGAAGATGATCGGCCCCGGCGAGCTGAGCTTCACCGCCAGCGCAATACAGCACAGCACCGGGGAAATGAGCAGCAGGATCAGGGACGAAAGCACGATATCTTCCACGCGCTTCAGCACGCGGTTAATCCCCGACAGCGGCGTGTCGTACAGTGGAACAACCGGTACCCCGTTCACCTCTTCAATACGGGAGTGGAGAATATTGAAGGTGAAGACATCCGGGATGAGGATCACCGAGCAGGTGGTATCCGCCAGCTCGCGCATCAGTTTCTTGATGCGGGATTCATCTTTCATCTGCATGGCGATGTAGACGTTATGAATTTTGCCGGCTTTCGCATCGTCAATAAGCTGTTCGTAGTTACCTGCCCAGTCGGACGGCACGCCGCCGGGCTTCGCGTCGTGATAAATCCCGACCACTTCAAAACCTAACCACGGCTCTTTGCGGAAGCTGTCGAGCAACACCTGTCCCACCGGCAGGTCGCCCGCCACGGCAACGAAGCGACGGTTATACCCGCGGTTGCGCAGCCAGCCCGCGCCAAAGCGGATCAGCGAGCGGCAGACCACCATGCCAATGCTGGTTAACAGATACCAGCAGAGATAGGTCACAAGACGGTTATCAAAATCATGGCTGAACGCCACCAGCCCTGCGCTGAAAACCAGGCTTAAGGTCCAGTTCTGGAGCAGCAGCATCAGTTCGGTGGTCATTTTGACGCCGCGCCATGAACGATAAAAATCGGTCATGCCGCCGATCATCTGAAACACCACCAGCGCAATCAACGCCATCAGCAAGTGCATGTATAAGAACGACTGCCCGCTGACCCAACACACCGCCCACAGTCCGCCGACCATGATGGTGATATCAGAAAAACGCTGCACCATAGAGATTAACGATGCATTCGTTCTCGCTCGTTCGCGCTTTTTTAGATTTGTCATCGTTGTTCCTTTAGTTCTAAACCTTTCCCCTCGCCCCTCACCCCGGCCCTCTCCCCAAAGGGGAGAGGGTGTTCAAGTTCCCTCTCCCCTTTGGGGAGAGGGTTAGGGTGAGGGGTAAGGTTTTCTTTTTACTGATTCAACAGCGCCAGAATGTCCTTCGTTCGGGCTTCCATCAGCGCGGTATCGGCGCGGGACTCCACGTTCAGGCGCACCACCGGCTCGGTGTTGGAGGAGCGCAGGTTGAAGCGCCACTGCGGGAACGCCATGCTGATACCGTCGGTACGGTCAATCTCCAGCGCATGAATGGCAAAGTGGTGCTCTACGCGGGCAATGGCCTCAGCGGGCTGCGCCAGTTTGCTGTTGATCTCGCCGCTCGCCGGAAACGCCGCCATGCGGTCACGCACCAGTTCGCCCAGGCTCTGCCCTTTCAGGCACAGCAGCTCAGTCACCAGCAGCCACGGGATCATCCCGCTGTCGCAGTAGGCAAAATCACGGAAATAGTGGTGGGCGCTCATCTCGCCGCCGTAGATGGCGTCTTCCTCACGCATACGCTCTTTGATAAACGCGTGGCCGGTTTTGGACATCACCGGCTCGCCGCCCGCGGCCTTCACCACGTCGACGGTGTTCCAGGAAAGACGCGGATCGTGAATGATTTTCGCCCCCGGGTTTTTCTCGAGGAACGCTTCCGCCAGCAGGCCAACGATGTAGTAGCCTTCGATAAACTGCCCTTTCTCGTCGAACAGGAAGCAGCGGTCGAAATCGCCGTCAAAGGCGATACCCATATCGGCGCCGTGCTCAATCACCGCGTTGCGGGTGTCGTCGCGGCACTCCGGCAGCAGCGGGTTAGGAATACCGTTCGGGAAGTTGCCGTCAGGCGTGTTGTGCACTTTGACGAAGGTCACCGGCACGTTCAGCGCCTTAAAGCGGGCTTCAAGTGCATCGACAACCGGGCCTGCCGCGCCGTTGCCGGAGTTAATCACCAGCTTCAGCGGTTTGAGGTTCGCCACGTTGATGTAGCCCAGCAGGTGGTCGATGTACTCTTTTTGCAGGTTAATCTGCTTATAGCTGCCGCGTGTGGCTTCATTCACCGGCGGGAAGTCGTTGGCCTCGGCCAGACGCTGCACGTCACGCAGGCCGGTGTCGCCGCTGATAGGACGCGCGCCCTTGCGCACCAGCTTCATACCGTTGTAGTCCATCGGGTTATGGCTGGCCGTCACTTCGATACCGCCGTCCACGCCCAGGTGGAAGGTGGCAAAATAGATCTCTTCGGTACCGGAAAGGCCAATGTCCAGCACATCGACGCCCGCGTCCTGTAGCCCTTTCGCCAGCGCCAGCTTCAGGGATTTGCTGGTCAGACGCACGTCGCCGCCCAGCACGATAGTTTGTGGTTTCAGGTATTCGCCGTACGCGCGGCCGATGCGCCACGCAATGTCTTCGTTCAGCTCTTCGCCCAGCTTGCCGCGAATATCGTAGGCTTTAAAACAGGTTAATTTTTCCATGATGACCCCTTTTTCAGGCAACAGTTGGCCCTGACCATGTAATGGCCAAATTTATTTTTGTCATTCGTAGGCCCGGAAAGCGCAGCGCCACCGGGCATGATGCGGAGTGCTACACGCGCCCGTAGCGATCCTGGAAGCGGATGATGTCGTCCTCTTCCAGATAGGAGCCGGAACGCACCTCAATTAAGTCGAGCGGAATTTTCCCCGGGTTCTCCAGACAGTGCGTCGCCCCCAGCGGAATATAAATGGACTCGTTTTCACCGAGCAGCTTCACTTCACCGTCGATGGTCACTTTGGCGGTCCCCGCCACCACCACCCAGTGTTCGGCGCGGTGATGGTGCATCTGCACCGACAGCCCTTCTCCCGGCTTCACGGTGATGCGTTTCACCTGGTAACGCTCGCCGGCGTCGATGGAGTCATATTTGCCCCACGGGCGGTAGACTTCGCGGTGAATATGGTGTTCGTGGCGGCCATCGGCCTTGATCTGCTCCACCACTTTTTTAACGTCCTGCACGGCATTACGGTCGGCAATCAGCACCGCGTCTTTAGTCTGCACGACCACCAGATCCTTCACCCCTACCGTGGTGACGAGGCCAGATTCGGCGTAGACGTAGCTGTTTTCCGTTTTGTGGCTGATCACATCCCCGTGATGGACGTTACCCTCCGGGGTATGCGCGCTGATCTCCCACAGTGACGACCAGGAGCCGACGTCGCTCCAGCCCGCATCCATCGGTACCACTACCGCATCTGCCGTACGTTCCATTACCGCATAGTCAATGGACTCTTCCGGACAGGCGAGGAAGGCTTCTTCGTCCACACGGATAAAATCGAGATCCGGATCCACCACCGCCATCGCTTTTTCGCAGGCGCGCAAGATATCCGGGCGATATTTTTCCAGCTCTTCCAGGTAGCGACCGGCGCGGAACAGGAACATACCGCTGTTCCAGTAGTATTCCCCGCTGGCCACGTACGCCTGCGCGGTTTCCAGATTCGGTTTTTCGACAAACTGCGCCACGTCAAAGGCCACGCTGTCGCCTTCACCAGGCGTAACGCTGCCGCGGCGAATGTAGCCATAGCCGGTTTCCGGGAGATCCGGCACGATGCCGAAGGTCACCAGCTTGCCGTTCTCGGCGTAAGGAATCGCCGCGCGTACCGCGTCGCGGAAGGCCTCTTCCTGCTGGATGACGTGGTCAGCCGCCAGCACCAGCAGCAGCGGGTCGCAGTCCGGGCTGCTGCGTTTTGCCGCCAGCGCCGCAAGGGCAATGGCAGGCGCCGTGTTGCGTCCGGCAGGTTCCAGAATGATATTTTCGGTCAGTTTGTTCAGCTGGCGCAGCTGCTCGGCAACGATAAAGCGGTGCTGTTCGTTACAGATCACCACCGGGCTTTCACACTCCACGCCGTGCAGACGGTTAACCGTCGTTTGCAGCATGGTGAGGTCGCCTTTCAGGCACAGAAATTGTTTTGGATAAAGCACGCGGGACAGTGGCCACAACCGGCTCCCGGATCCACCCGCCATTACGACCGGATACAAAGTGGTTTGACTCATGATTTATCCCCGTATATCTGCAATAAATTGGCTCAGCACGTTCTCTTTCTCGAGCGTGCGTTCGGCATATTCACGTGCCACCGTGTTCTCTTTTGGCATGGCGAGTGCCTGCTCAATTCCGGTCACAAGCGCAGGAACCGATTCCGGCTCCACGCAAACGGCAATGCCCGGGTAGCTGTTGCACAGCTGGCCTAATTCTGTTGCGGCTTCTGCCGTAATCACCGCGTTTCCGCCCACTGCCAGAATGTTGGTCAGCTTGGACGGCAGCACCGCATCCGCCGCGCCACGTTTTTGCACCACCAGATGGCAATCCGCCATTTTCAGCAGCGCGGGCAGCGCGTCATAAGACTGAAGCGGGAAGAAGCGGATGTTGGTCAGTCCCCGCTCGCTGGCCATTTTTTCCAGCCGCGCTTTACCGCCGCCCTGCCCGACTATCACGAACATCCACGGGTGTTCGCTCAGCTGAAGCGCGGCGTCAATCACGCTCTCCAGCCCCTGTTTTTCGCCGATGTTGCCTGAGTAAAGAATGATTTTTTGCTCAGCAGGCAACCCGAGCTGCGCGCGTAACGCCTGCGCATCCTGGTCTGTCACATCGCGGAAGCGCGCCACTTCGGACCAGTTCGGAAAGAAGATCACTTTTTCCGCCGGGACGCCCTTCTCCTGCGCCTTGTTCATCATTGAGCGCGAAATGGTCGAGACGTAATCCACGTTGTGCAGGCCGCTGCGCTCAAAGGCGCTGGCGAGCTTCGCCACCTTGCCGCCCTTGCCTTTCCCGGCCATTCCCAGCCCGAGCATGGCGTCCACTTCATAATCCTGAATGTGCAGCAGGGTGCGCGCGCCGGAGAGTTTGCCCAGCAGGCGCATGCCTGGCGTGCAGAACAGCGTCGGCACCACACCGATGATGCGATCCGGCTTCCAGCGACGCTGCGCCATCAGCGGGAAGAAACTGCTCAGGGCAAAGCTGCCCAGATGAATTAAACGTTTCAGCGTCGAGGGCTGTTTCGGCACGTAGAGCGGGCAGCGCCAGACGGTCGCGGCGCCTTCTTCGCGGCGGTAGCGCCAGCTGGAATAGCGTTCGCCTACCTTCCACTCCGGGTAATACGGCGGGGCAGTAATCACCCGCACGTCATGTCCCTGGCTCGCCATCCACTCGACCATCTCGCCGGTGTATTTCCCGATACCGGTAAGCTCCGGCGAGTAGTTAATTCCGTAGACGAGGATTTTCATAGACCTGGCACCTCGGCCTGACGTTCCGCAAGGAAGTACGCCCGACTGTTGTCATGGACGTTGTCGCTTGCCAGCAGCGCCTCTGGCGTTAACCAGCGGTAATCGTCATGCTGAGAATCAGGCAGACGCAGGTCTGCCTCACTCACCTTCAGGCGGAACCCCAGCACGATGTAGTGCGTGGTGAACCCGGTGCCTGAAAAGTTATCGTCATAGAAGTGCTGCCAGACCCCGTAAAACTGGCCCGCTGCCATCGGCAGTTGCAGGCCCAGTTCCGCCAGAGTGAGACGCTCAAACGCATCGGTAAGCGTCTCATCCTTCTGCACGCGCCCGCCGGGCACGAACCAGAAGCCCTGTGCAGGACGATTGGTTCGTTTCCCCAGCAAGAACTCGCCGCGTTCGTTCTCCACGATCAAATCAATTGAGATCAGCGGAGTGGAACGCACTACCGTGGCAAAATCTTCCTGACTTAAAAACATGATTACCCCCGGAAGCGGTGCTGGTTTTCCAGGAACCACTGGTAGGTGCTGGCCAGCCCCTGCTCCAGTGAGACCTCGTGATACCAGCCCAGCTGATGCAGACGGGTCACGTCCAGCAGCTTGCGCGGCGTGCCGTCCGGTTTGGTGGCGTCAAACACCACGCGTCCTTTGTAGCCCACCACCTGCGCGATGGTCTGCGCCAGCTCGCGAATGGTGCAGTCCACGCCGGTCCCGACGTTAATGTGCGACAGCATCGGCTCGGTGTTTTCCTGCCACACCTCGCGATCCAGCTCCATGACGTGAATGCTGGCCGCCGCCATGTCGTCCACGTGCAGGAACTCACGCATTGGCGTACCGCTGCCCCACACCACCACGTCCGGGGCGTTTTCGGCAGTCGCCTCGTGGAAACGACGCAGCAGCGCCGGGATCACGTGCGAATTGCTCGGGTGGAAGTTGTCGTGCGGTCCGTACAGGTTGGTCGGCATCACCGAGCGATAGTCGCGGTTATACTGACGGTTGTAGGATTCACACAGCTTGATCCCGGCAATTTTGGCAATCGCATACGGCTCGTTGGTGGCTTCAAGCGTGCCCTGCAACAGTTCGCTCTCGGCGATCGGCTGCTTCGCCATTTTCGGGTAGATACAGGATGAACCGAGGAATAGCAGCTTGTTCACGTTGTACAGATGCGCCGCGTGAATGATGTTGCTCTCAATCATCATGTTCTCGTAGATGAAATCCGCCGGGTAGGTGTTGTTAGCGACAATGCCGCCCACCTTCGCCGCCGCCAGATACACCTGGTCGATACGTTCGCTGGCGAAGAAGTCCTGCACCGCTTTGCTGTCAAGCAGGTTCAGCTCGTCGCGGGTGCGAACAATCACCTCAACGTCGCCGCGCTGTTCCAGCTGGCGAACAATCGCGGAACCCACCATTCCGCGATGACCGGCGACAAAAATACGTTGTTTTGTCATTCTCAGGACTCCAGCGCGATGGCAACCTCGTAGCCATGAGACTTGAGCAGGGAGTGTTTTTTCGCTGCTTCAAGATCTTTGGCCACCATCTCGGATACCATTTCTTGCAGGGTGGTTTCTGGTTTCCAGCCCAGCTTCTCGTGCGCTTTGGTTGGGTCGCCCAGCAGGGTTTCCACTTCAGCAGGACGGAAGTAACGCGGATCAACCTGGACAATCACGTCACCTGGCTTCACGCCCGGTGCGTCGTGGCCGGTCACGGAAACAACGATACCCTTCTCTTCCACGCCGGTGCCTTCGAAGCGCAGCTTGATGCCCAGCTGTGCCGCAGCCATCTCAACGAACTGACGCACGGAGTACTGCACGCCGGTCGCGATCACAAAGTCTTCTGGCTGTTCCTGCTGCAACATCATCCACTGCATTTTCACGTAGTCTTTCGCATGGCCCCAGTCACGCAGGGAATCCATGTTGCCGAGGTGCAGGCAAGACTCCAGGCCCTGAGCGATGTTGGCGATCGCGCGGGTGATTTTGCGGGTCACGAAGGTTTCGCCGCGACGCGGAGATTCGTGGTTGAACAGAATGCCGTTACAGGCGTACATGCCGTAGGATTCACGGTAGTTCACGGTGATCCAGTAAGCGTACAGTTTCGCCACAGCGTACGGAGAACGTGGGTAGAACGGCGTGGTCTCTTTCTGCGGAATTTCCTGCACCAGACCGTACAGCTCAGAGGTAGATGCCTGGTAGAAGCGGGTTTTCTTCTCAAGACCAAGGAAGCGAATCGCTTCCAGCAGACGCAGCGTACCCATCGCATCCACGTCAGCGGTGTACTCCGGGGACTCGAAGGAAACCGCAACGTGGCTCATTGCCCCCAGGTTGTACACTTCGTCCGGCTGTACTTCTTGCAGGATGCGGGTCAGGTTGGAGGTATCGGTCAGGTCGCCGTAGTGCAGATGGAATTTCGGGTTTGCCGCATGCGGATCCTGGTAAATGTGATCGACACGCTCGGTGTTGAATGAAGAGGCACGACGCTTAATACCGTGAACTTCATACCCTTTTTCCAGCAGCAATTCTGCCAGGTAAGAACCATCTTGTCCGGTAACGCCGGTGATGAGAGCGACTTTAGACATGTTTATATTCCTCTGTACTTATCAAAGTTTTTCAGTTTCAACGCGTTCGCGTATCACCACTGCGGGGTTGCCACGGCAAATTTTATTTGCCGGAAGCGATTTAAAAACGCTGCTGCGGGCACCGACTACCGTGCCATCGCCAACAGAAACACCGGGTGCAACAAAGACGTCTGTTGCCAGCCAGCATTTTTCACCGATCACAACAGGCGAAGCGGTAATATCAAAATGCGGGCTCATAAAATCGTGGCTGCCGGTGCACAAATAACACTTCTGTGAAACCACCGAATTTGCGCCAATCGTAATCTCGCCAAGGGTATATAACACCGCGTCATCCCCAACCCAGGCGTAATCCCCAAGCGTTAATTTCCAGGGATAAGTAATTTTCACCGAAGGTCGAATGACTACGTTTTTTCCTATTTTTGCGCCAAACAGACGCAGTAAAAATGCGCGCCAGCGGTACAGTATTTGCGGCGACCAGGCAAATAACGTTGCCTGTACAGCCCACCACAGTTGAACTTTAATACCGCTCCCGCCCCGAAAACCTTTCGGCACGGAGAATCCATTTAATTCCTGCATTACGTTTCCTTATATCTCAGGCTTTGTTATATAAGGCTTTCGCTTTACCCGTCGTTTTCAGACGTAAGAAATAAGATAATTCCGCCCAGAACCCCGGCACGCGTAATATTTTACGCTGCACGTTTTTGGCATCCTGGCACAGTTCCAGATTATTCGAGGTTGACACGCCACCCATTGAAAATTCAGATACCAGTCCTTTAATTCGACGGAACGGGTAGCCAGATTTGTACAGGCTGGCCGCCAGGGCATAATCTGATGACACTTTATAGCGCAAATCGTAAGGCTGTTTTTTCAGGCCGCTCATTGGGAAGAAAATAGCCTGATGGCTGGCCGGCAGGCTGTGGTAGATATACCAGCCTGGTTTCGCGCCGCGCAGCACTTTTTTCCCCTCGCCGAAATCAAGCAGCGCATCACCAATAAACATGGCATCTTCTTTCTGGCGCGCCAGTTGACGGGCAAACAGCGCCACATCTTCATGGAACACATCGCCGGAATTGAGGAAGATCGCGTAACGCCCCTGCGCCATGTTGATGCCTTTATTCATGGCATCGTAAATACCTTTATCTTTCTCGCTGATGTAACGTAAGTTGAACTCACCGTTGAGTTTTTCCAGGAACTCCGCCGTGCCGTCGTTCGAGCCGCCATCGACCACGATCCACTCAAAGGTGAGGCTCGGATCGCGCGCCAGGTTGCGCAGCGAGCGCCAGGTTTTTACCACCCCTTCGTAGTTACGAAAGGCGACAGTAATGACGCTAAGAAACATAAATCACCTCATTTCGTCATACGCTCGTAATATTCAGCGCTTTGCGCAAAATAAACGGACATACAATTAAGAATGCATATTCCGGGCTAAATATTGACCCGGTAAAAAACAACGACACCGGTGTGAACAGATAAAGTTGCACGCGAAAGTTCTGGTTATCACCAAACGCGTTAATCATCATTTTGAAAACTTTAAACAGATACCACAGTGTCAACAGTACGGCGAACCAGGAAAAATAGATAATTAACAGATACAGACCATTGTCTATGGTTTTACCGACATCCGCACCGTTAAAGATTCCGAATGATGCAACATATTCGTAAAGTGAGCCGAATCTTACTACGCCATCAATATGGGTTAAGGAATAACCCACCATCACCAGTGGACCAATGATGCGATAATAGGACGACGAACCTTCCGTTCCCAAATCACCCAGACGTTCAGAAATGTACGGAAACGCAAATATTACGCCCACTAGAAATACCGTCAGAGAGATTATCGCCAGCGGCAGTTTTTTCTTAATCGCCTCTTTGTTCAGGTACTGGAACGCCCACTCCAGCAGGTAAAACAGAATAAACGTCATTACCCCGGAGAACGACCCTGACAGAACGATTCCTGCAAGAATCATAGCATCGGTCTTGGGGGTTTTGATACCGAACTGTTTGATGCTGAGCCAAATTGAGATTAATGCCAGAGCAAAAAACGCCGGTTCAAAATAGAGCGCGGTTGTACGCTTGCCACCAAACTTAATGAAGTTCAGTACATAGCTGTTACTGTATATAAGATATTTCGAAATTATTTCCATCAGGCTACTGCCGCCTGTGAGAATAATTTGCGCCATCTCCATTGCCGCAAGCACAACAATCAGCCCGACGACAATATAAAAGAACCTGAGGATTTTCCTATAATTGTGCGGAGAAATAGTTTTAAAGCGAATACTCCACACCATGCCAATAATGATAACGATATAAACAAACAGCATGGTGGAGGTGACATATTTGCTGGCGTCCAGCGACTGACCAAAGATGTAGTTAAACGCCGTCAGACCAAACCCGATGCCCAGTGAAATCATCAGCTTTTTGAGGTTAAGCTTGTCAACGTAAAGCAACAGCAGAACCGGCAGGAAGGTGACGATAGTGATCGGGAAGCTTTCACCGAGCTGGGCAATCTTAACGTTGACCAGCAGGTAGATCAGCGGCAGCAGCAGATAACTACAGATTCTGATAGAACGAGACATACTCCTCCAGCATCTGTTGTCCACTGTACGCTTTGCGGCTACGGTTGCGGAACGATTCCAGGTCCGTGCCAAAAACAGCCTGCGCGATATCGGCCTTCGACAACTGCACCAGCGGCAGCACCTCATTTTCACTGAAAGTTTTACCGCCGGATTTCTCCAGCACTTCCCGCGCGGCGTCGCTGTGGGTGGCAATCACCGGTACGCCGATGGAGAGCGCTTCGCACAGGATCAGCGGGTAGTTGTCCACGCGGGAGCTGAACACCAGCGCGTCCATACCGTTCAGCGCGCTCATCAGTTTGCGCTTGTCGGTTTCAAACCCGTGGTTCACCACGTTAGCGCCATCAAACGGCGAGAATTTGCCAAAGGTATGCAGCTCAATTTTGTCGCCGAGCGCCATCATGTCGCGCACCAGCTGCTGGTTGGTTTTGCCGTCGTAGCGCAGGTCATGGGCGACGACCGCAATTTTCGGCCTACCGGGGGTAACGGCTACGGGCGTCAGTTCGGCCAGGATCGCTTCCGTTGCCACATCAATACCGTTGTTGATGATCTGGCAGCGCCCTGCTCCGTACAGGCTATTAAAAGCGTCCGCCACGTGCTGGCTTGGGGAGATAAAGGTGCAGCCGAGCGAGAGCATATCGCGGAACAGCTGACGCTTACCCTCAACCAGCTGATGCGCGCGATCGACCTTCACAGGCGGGTAGTTGCTGAGCGTAGGGCATTTCTGGCAGTTATCTTTCCAGCCTTCGCAGCCGTCGGTAAAGGCGCAACGTCCGGTCACGCTCCAGTGGTCGTGCAGCGTCCAGACAAATCGGGTATCCGGCTTGTGCGCCTTCACCTTGCCACAAAACGCCACCACCTCTTCCAGATTCAGCCAGTAGCTGTGCAGCACGTGGAAGTGCAGCACAACCGGGCCGCGAGTGCGGGTGACGGTGCGGTAGAGATTATTCAGGTTGCCGAACAGGTCGCGGTTAAACAGACGGAACAGCGCAATATTGGCGATGGAGGTCAGACGTGGCGTCTGCTTCAGCACCTGCGGATAGTTATCATGGCTGACGCTTTTCTTGCCGCCTTTGCCGTAACCGTAAACAAAACGCGACTGTAATCCTTTTTGCAGCGCGCGCTGGTGCAGATCCAGCGCTACGCCTGCCGCCCCGCCCTCTGCGAGGCGTACGTTAAATTGCAGAATGTTCATTTAATCACCTTCACGCGGGCTTTCTCGCCCACCACCAGCGCGTTGTCCGGAATGCTGTCCAGCACCACGCTGCCTGCGCCAATCGTCACGTTATTGCCCACGGTAATGTCCCCGATCATCACCACGTTGGCGCCCAGCTCGACGTTATTGCCAATCACCGGGCAGGCCAGGCTATCTGGCCCGCGGTTGCCGATTGTCACCCCGTGGCGAATGGTGAAATCATCACCCGCGACGACGAACTTGTTGATGACCACCGCATAGCCGTGATGAATGGTAAAGCGGCGGCCAATGGTGGCAGCGGCCTGAATTTCATAGCCAAAAAAGCATTCGGTGATGATGCGGTACAGCACCAGCACCGGCGCGGCCCAGATATTGTTCAGCACATTTTTTTTGCGCCACACCGAGCAAAAGTGCGCAATACGGTAGGCCAGAACCATGCAGCACGGGCGCAGGCTCCAGCTGTTAGCGCGGCAATCTTCCAGAAACATTATTTCCCCCGAAGCCCGTCAGCCAGACGCTTGCCGTTACGTACCGACAGCAGCGTCAGCAGCGTGCGCCAGTTCATGCGCTTATTACGGATCTGATACAGGGTGAAGAGCTGATACTTCCGGCTGGCACGGTCAAACTTGTCCTTGTGCTTGCGGTAAAAATGGAAGTAGCCCGAGAATTTCTTCGGTGACGAGGTGATTTGCATCTCCCCGTGATTGATGTGCAGGATCTGCGTGGCCTCTTCCACCTTCCACGGCTCGCCGTACTCCACCACCATCCGCAGGAAGATGTCGTAATCCTGCGCGGCCTTCAGCTCGGTATCGAACAGGCACTCCTTAAAGCGCCATGCCCAGGTAAACACCTGATTGCCGATAATGTTGCGCTTGTAGAACAGGCGGCGGGAATACGGTGATTTCGGATACAGCGGCAGGCTGGCCGGCTGCGAATAGACCTCGCCCTGGCAGACATAGTCATTGGCATACAGAAACGCGTGGGTCACCAGCTGCGCTTTGTGCGACAGGAAGATTGACAGACGGTTTGGCGTCCATTCGTCATCGTCGTCGATACCGGTCAGATACTGCCCTTTCGCCTGCATAATCGCCTGGTTGCGCACCGCACACGCCCCGGAGTTGATGGCGTTGTGGGTGTACACCACGCGCGGGTCGTTCAGGTCTTCAACAAACTTTTGCAGTTGTTCGTAAGAGGAGGAACAGTCATCCACGATAATCAGTTCCCAGTTATCGTAATCCTGACGCAGGACCGATTTAATCGCGCGGATCGCCAGCTGCTGACGATTCCATGTCGGCATATAGATAGAAATCAAAGGGCGTTGTGTGGTCATGGTCTTCCCCTTATCCCTCACCCCGACCCTCTCCCGGAGGGAGAGGGAGAAAAGCTGCACCATGCAGTCCTCTCTCCCCCCTGGGGAGAGGGTTAGGATGAGGGGGATTATTATTTACTGTCAGACTTGTATTCGTACTCGTAGTAGCCGTAATCCTGATACCCGGTCGCGCGGCGGAAGATGGAGTTCAGAATGACCCCCTTAACCTCAATACCGTTCTGCTCAAAGCGGCTCAGGCTGGTTTCCACTTCCTTCAGGGTGTTCACCGCATAGCGTGCAACCATCAGCGTGGTGCCCGCATGACGCCCTACCACGGCAGCGTCGGTGACCGCCAGAATTGGTGGGGTATCGATCAGCACCAGGTCATAGTTTTTGCTCGCCCACTCAATCAGCTGCGTGAAGCGCTCGCTCATCAGCAGTTCAGACGGGTTCGGCGGCACCTGGCCACGCGGGATCAGGTCAAATTTCGGAATCGACGTCGGCTTGGCGCTCTCGCTGATTTCCCCTTTACCGAGCAGGATTTCCGACAGACCGTTAACGTTGTTGGTGCCCAGCAGCTCGTGGGTGTAGCCCTTACGCATATCGCAGTCGATCAGCAGCACGCGCTTGTTGGTCTGGCTCACCACCGCCGCCAGGTTGGCGCAGACGAAGGTTTTACCGATTGACGGGCTGACACCGGTCATCATCAGGACGTTGTTTTTGGCCTGCATCATGGCGAAATGGAGGCTGGTACGCAGGCTGCGCACCGCTTCAATCGCCAGGTCGGTCGGGTTACCCACGGCCAGCAGCTGGCTCTGCTTGTAGCGCTTGACGCCCTTAACGGTTTTGACGCTGTCACGGGACTTCTGCCACTCGGAGAGCGGGATGCTGGCGTACACGCTGATCCCGTTCTCTTCCAGCACCTGCGGGCTTTCGATACCGCGGTTAAACAGCGAGCGCAGCAGCACGCCGACGATGGAAAGCATCAGGCCGAGAATAATGCTGCCGAGAATAATCAGCGCTTTCTTCGGCTTCAGCACGCCCGGCTGGGTAATCGCCGGGTCAACGATACGCACGTCGCCGACGGTGCTGGCTTCGGTGATTTTCAGCTCCTGCTGTTTGTTCAGCAGCTGCATGTAAACCTGCTGGCCGGATTCCACATCACGCGTCAGGCGTACAATTTCCTGCTGCGTCTTCGGCATCGCGGTCACGCGGTCATTCAGCTTCGCCTTCTCTTCTTCCAGGGTACGACGTTTCTCCAGCAGCGTGCGGTACGCCGGGTGACGTTTGGTATAGAGCTTGGAAATCTCCGCCTCTTTGAAGGTCAGCTCGTTCAGCTGCGCATCAATATTCACCATGGAGTCGAGAACCGATTTCGCCTCCAGCGGCAGATCGACGGAATCCTTGTCCTGACGGTACGCGTTCAGCTTGTTCTCAGCGTCATCCAGACGGGCGCGCACCTCCGGCAGCTGTTTACTGAGAAACGCCAGGCTTTTTGCGGCTTCCGCTGACTTACGCTCAACGTTCTGCTCCAGATAGTTGCGGGTGATGCTATTGAGGATGTCGCGAATTTGATCCTTGTCTTCACCGGTGAATGTCATGCTCAGGACGCCGGTGTCCTTGCCGTTTTCGGTGACGGTCAGGTTGTTTTGCAGGTTGTTGATCATCCCGAGCGTCGAGAATTTGGTGACCGTAAACTCCCCGCCCTCATGCGCCTGAATTGCGCTGACCTTGATGCTGACGCCCTCTTTGGTCAGCATCTGCCCCACCTCGCCGCGTGCGCTGAAGCCCGCGTCGCTGGTCAGTTGATACTGTTTTGGTCCCAGCACGGTCAGGGTAAAGGTTTGGTCCCCTGCCCCTTTTGGGATCACGAAGTCGGTCACTTTTACCGTATCGTTACTGCGCCCCATCAGGCGATCCCAGCCTGCGCCAAATACCGGGAAGGTGTTTTTGGTAACCGCGATATCCAGCCCCAGATCGTGAACCGTTTTGCCCAGTACCAGGCGCGACTGGATCAGCTGAATTTCGGCTTCCGATGCCGGCGGCTTGTTGGCCAGCGCCGAGCCGATATCCTGAACCAGCGAGTTTCCGGTATTTTGTTCGATCTGCACCAGCGCGTCGGCGCTGTAAATAGGCGTCGCGAACAGCGTATAAACGATCGCCGCCACGGCAAAGATGGCGGTAATACCCAGCACCCACCATTTCGCTTCAATAACGGTCCCGACCAGGCGACCGATATCGATTTCATCACTGCCCGACGTCGGGGCGGCAGAAGGTCTTGTTTTTTCTGTCATTGTTATCCCTGCTGAGCTTTCAGTGCCTGCGCCCACTGACGGGCAGACTGGTCTAGTAAGGTGTATACCGCCTCAAAGGCCTCGCGGCTCTTGCGATACGGATCGGGAATTTCGCGCTCACCATCCCAGTGACCAAACAGCATCACCTTGCCGCGCATCTCCGGTGCGATATCGCACAGCGCGTGAATGTGGCGTTTTTCCATCGCGAGGATCAGGTCATATTCCCGGCACATCCGGCCAGAGACCTGACGGGCAACGTGCCCGTCGAGTGAGAGGTTATGCTCAAGGGCAACGCTTGCGGCACGTTCGTCGGCACCTTTTCCGACCAGCGCGCCCAGCCCTGCGGAGTCGACCGTTAACGCAGGCTGGTAATTTTTCAACAGCCTTTCAGCCGTGGGGGAACGGCAAATGTTCCCCACGCACACCACCAGAATTTTGTTAAACATCGCGGCTTACCAGTTATGAACGTCGCTCGCCGTATCCGTCATGTAGCGAACGCCACTGATGGTAGGCAGCAACTGGTTGATCAGACGGTTCCAGCGGGCAACCGGCGCGGTGGTGACATAGACCACATCGTACGGCTGGAGACGGAACGACGTTGCCATGACCAGGGACGTCGCGTCGGACATATCCAGCTGGTAGATGTTGGCAATCTTGCCCTTCGCGTTTTCGCCTTTGATAGGACGGATCACGAAGATACCGCTGGCGTTGGAGGCGGTCAGATCGATGCCTTCCGCATTGCCCAGCGCTTCGGTCAGGGTCATACCGCTGAAGTCCATCTTGAGGGTGCTCTGTTTCTTCACTTCACCCATCACGAACACTTTCAGATCGTCGTTGCGCGGCACGTACAGAATATCGCCCGGATAAAGGAGGCGGTTCTGGGTCAGGTCACCGTTTTGCATCAGCGCCTGAAGCGAAATGCGCTGCTCTTTGCCGTTGTGGGTCAGCACCACGTTGCGCCAGTCAGCGCCGTCGGTTAAGCCGCCTGCGGCATTGATCGCATCGAGAACGGTGAGCGGGACGTTGGTGATCGCCTGCTGGCCGGATTTATTGACCTGGCCAGAGATATAGGCTTTCTGGGATCGGAACGCGGCGATATTAACGTCCACCTGCGGGTCAGCAATGTACTGCGCCAGGCGGCCGGTAATATCACTACGGATCTCAGCAAGCGTTTTGCCCGCGACGTGCACTTTGCCAATGTAGGGATAGAACATGGTGCCATCGGACTGTACCCAGTTACCGGTGTCGCTTGAGCTGCGGTACTGGCCCGCAGGCGTGGTCAGTTCAGGGTGATCCCAGACGGTCACGTTAATGACGTCACCCGGACCCACGCGATACTGGTAAGAGGCAATTTCCTGGTCCAGAGACATATTTGGCTGAGCAACATTTGGACGTGGGCGTAATTGTTCCACCAGACGTGGGGTTAATGGATACACATTCACCATTTTGTCGAGATCAAAATCAGCATCCTGCTGTTTAATCACATCCTTGCCCATTGTCGACATATTGCTGCCGGGAAAGACCGTGCAACCACTCATCAAGGTCACAGACACCAATAATGGCATCAATTTCATTTTGGATTTCATCATTGATTATTTATCACTTTGGCAGAGTAATTATCCTGTGCAATTAAAATAAGCGCGGGTCGTGGTGACAATCAGAATGCAGTTAATCATTTAGCAATATAACTGGCATCAGTCCTAAAAAAAGCTTATTCATCGATTGGCTATTGACAGAATAATTGAGGCTGATTCACACGCTTTCAGGCACGCTACCGCCCTTGGCTTTCAGTTACCAATCCACTGACTAAACAATGCGTTATGGTTAGACACCCTCTTGGATAAGGCCTTTTGCGAAATATATCAAACGCCTCACAGGGGCGATTGAAAATGTATAACCTTCACCAAAGACCGAAACAAAAATAGCAACAAGGAGATTTAACATTTGATGCTGGAAGAATTGTTGCAGCTAACCTAATAGCAGGCAAGGAGACAACCGTCCTAATATTCGTTTTTAAGATTAATATTAAGAGCAAAGTTTTAAGGTTTTCGGATTTTCTTTATATTGACAAAATAGATCGCCGGACCATTTATTGCGATATTTCCTAAATATCGACTTGTGTAATTAAATCTTCGCAATTAACTTATTTACACCGCCCGGCAAATGGGGTTTACCAGAGTGTATCATTAAGAGAAATCTCACCCCGGCATTGCAATTTCCGTCGGCTTTATCCATGATCGAAGTGTGACATTAGTCATATAACAGAAGGTATTGCATTTACTATGGAATGGATTGCCGATCCATCAATCTGGGCCGGGCTGGTGACGCTGGTTGTCATCGAATTAGTGCTCGGCATTGATAACCTGGTGTTTATCGCCATCCTTGCCGATAAATTACCCCCTTCACAACGCGACCGCGCCCGCGTGACGGGTCTTCTGCTCGCCATGGTGATGCGTCTGCTGTTACTGGCCTCAATCTCCTGGCTGGTGACGCTGACCAAACCCTTATTCAGCGTGCAGGGTCTGAGCTTTAGCGCCCGCGACCTGATCATGCTTTTCGGCGGATTGTTCCTGCTGTTCAAAGCCACGGTTGAGCTTAATGAGCGGCTGGAAGGAAAAGACAGTGAAAACCCCACCCAGCGACGCGGCGCTAAATTCTGGCCGGTGGTCGCACAGATCGTGGTGCTGGACGCCGTCTTTTCTCTCGACTCCGTGATCACGGCCGTCGGGATGGTTGACCATCTGGCGGTGATGATGGCCGCGGTGATCATTGCCATCACCCTGATGGTGCTCGCCAGTAAAGCCCTGACGCGCTTCGTGAACAGTCACCCGACTATTGTCATCCTCTGTCTGAGCTTCCTGCTGATGATTGGCTTTAGCCTGGTGGCGGATGGTTTTGGCTTCCATATCCCGAAAGGGTATTTGTACGCCGCCATTGGTTTCTCGGTGCTGATTGAGTTTCTCAACCAGCTGGCCATTTTCAACCGTCGCCGTTTTCTCTCCGCGAACCAGACATTACGACAGCGCACCGCAGATACGGTGATGCGCCTGCTGAGCGGCAAAAAAGAGGATGCCGAGCTGGATGCTGAATCCGCGGCGATGCTTGCCGACCACAGCGACGGGCAGATCTTCAACCCGCAGGAACGCCGGATGATAGAGCGCGTGCTTAACCTCAACCAGCGCTCGGTGAGCAGTATCATGACCTCCCGCCATGACATTGAGCATATTGACCTGACGGCGCCGGAAGAGCAGATCCGTGCCCTGCTGGATAAAAACCAGCACACCCGGGTGGTTGTCACCGGCGGTGAAGAGGAAGAAGAGCTGCTGGGCGTGGTACACGTGATTGACCTCCTGCAACAGCAGCTTCACGGCGAGCCGCTCAACCTGCGGGCGCTGGTGCGCCAGCCGCTGGTCTTCCCGGAAGCGCTGCCGCTGCTCTCCGCGCTGGAGCAGTTCCGCAACGCGCGTACCCACTTCGCGTTTGTCGTTGATGAGTTTGGTTCTGTGGAAGGGCTGGTGACGCTCAGCGACGTGATGGAAACCATCGCCGGTAATCTGCCTAATGAGGTGGATGAGATCGATGCGCGTCACGATATTCAGAAAAACGCCGACGGCAGCTGGACCGCCAACGGCCATATGCCGCTCGAAGATCTGGTGCAGTTCGTTCCGCTTCCGCTGGATGAGAAGCGCGAATACCACACCATCGCCGGTTTGCTGATGGAATATCTGCAACGTATTCCGCAGCCGGGCGAAGAGGTCCAGGTGGGGGATTACATGATCAAAACCTTGCAGGTAGAGAGCCATCGCGTGCAGAAGGTGCAGCTGATACCGCTGCGCGGTGAAGATGAGATGGATTTTGAGGTGTAAAAAAGCCGGGTGGCGCTTCGCTTACCCGGCCTACGGTGTCTGGCTTTTATAGGCCGGGTAAGACAAAGCCGCCACCCGGCACAACAGGCATCACAGCTTATCGAGCAGCTTTTTCACGTCCTTACCTGACTGAGACTCTTTATTGCGGTCCGCCCAGTCATTCAGCCGACGTTTCGCTTCATCCTGAAGGTGCTTCCGCAGGATCTGATCGACCTGCAAACTGTAATTCAACTCCTGCCATTTTCCGTACACGCGCAGCGGTATCGGCGTCTCTTTCAGGAACTCCACAAGCTGGCCTTCGCCTTCCCAGCCAGCCTTCACGCGGACGTTGAAGCGGGTGTCTGCCGTCTCTTTCACCAGATCCAGCGCGCCGGTTCCTGTCAGGGCCAGCAGTGACGAAGTCCCCTGCATGTCGTCAAGCGAGAGCTGACCGTTATCGAGGGCAAGCTCGCTGGTAAAGCTGTCCAGACGGGTTGCGCTGTCGTAGTTTTCATTCGCTTTCACGCTGCTGCTGCGCTCTACCGCCTGCTGCACCAGCTGCTGGAAGTTCAGCCCTTCCATGCGCGAATCTTTCAGCTCAACGTGCGCCTGCCCCTGCCAGCTACGACGGAAGGCGTCCGCATCAATCTTCGTACCAGAGAAATCCCCTGCCAGCGACAGCTGCCCCGTGAGGGCAATCGGGTAATTAAAGGCTTTCAGGATGGTGCCAATCTCAACGTTTTCCAGACGCGGCTGGAACGCGGCGCTGGCAACGTCTTTGCGTACATCCAGCGTGCCCGGCAGGGAGAGGTTCCCTGCTCCCATTTTTCCGCTGAGCTCGGAGATGACCAGCAGGCCGTTGTGGTTGAACATCTGGCTGCTGACGTCAGTAAAATCAATCCCACGCCAGCGCACGCTGTTCGCTTTCAGCAGAATGTCGGCGGTAAATCCGCGCAGGCCGTTGTAGTCAGGCTGATCGAGATTTGAGGAGATCACCGGACGCGACTGCGTGACCTGGCTTTGCCCCACCTGCGTGGCTCCCTCATCGGTCGCGTTCACCGGTTGGGGCGGAAGCAGGTTCTCGAGGTTCAGCTTGTCGAATTGCAGATCCAGCACCCACTTAGGTTTCTCATCAAGCGTGACGCTCGCCTGCCCCTTCAGGGCGCTGTCGTTGGCCTGGAGGTTGAGCGCGTTCAGTTCGAGCTGTTTGCGCTCTTCATGCCACACCGCCTGCATCGTGCCCTGGCCGGCAATCCCCTTCGCGGGTAAATCCGCGCCGGTCAGCTGCCAGTTAAGCTGCTGAACGTCCGCCGTCAGCTGGTGCGGATAATCAGAGGCGTTCACGTTCGCGTTCATCGACAGGTTGAGATCGCGCTGATTGCGGTTGATCCGCCCGGAGAACTCCATGGTGGCGTGATGGTTGGCATCCTGCTCCATCCTGAGGTTGATATTGCGTACGGTGATCTGTTCGTCATCTTCATGCTGGAAAACCAGCACGCTGTCAGCAACTTTCAGATTACCAATATCGAACGACCAGCCGGTGTCAGACGGGACGTCAGGCAAGGTGTTTTCACGCGGTGCGACCGGAGCATCCGCCTGACGAACGGCTTCGGTTTGCGGCGTAAGCTGAATCACCGCCCCTTTCAGCATCACCTGTTCAACCTGGAGCTGATGGGATAAGAGCGGGATGAGCGCGACATCAAGACGCATGTTATCCGCCGTGACCAGCGGCTGCGCGGCACCCGGTGCGGTGAGGGACATACGTCCGGAGAGAATGCTGAGCTGAGGCCAGACGTGCCAGCGCAGCGGCCCGTCCAGCTTGAGTTCATACCCGCTGCGCGCTTCCACCTGCCGCACCATATAGGCCCGGAAGTCATTCGGGTTAACCAGCAGCACCAACGCTGAAAGGCCAGCCACCAGCACCACCAGCAAAATCATCAGCGTTGTCAGAACTCTTCTCATGGCTTCCTCAGTGAACTCACAGATCAGTCTTTATCGATACGACTGGCAACCGCACCCTGCTGGTCGCGATATTTTGCGTCCTGACGGCGGTTATAAGGACGGTCTGCCGGGCCGGTCAGCGGTTCAAAGCTCAACGCACCAATCATCATTCCCGGACGAAGCGCCAGCGGCAGTTTACCGGCGTTAAAGAACTCCAGCACGATACGGCCAGACCAGCCCGGATCGATACGGTGCGCGGTGACGTGCACCATCAGGCCCAGACGCGCCAGGGAAGAGCGTCCGTCAAGCCAGCCGACCAGGTCCGCAGGCAGCGTGACCGATTCAAAGGTCACCGCCAGCGCCAGTTCGCCAGGATGGAGATAAAACGCCTCTCCTTCTTCGATGACGATTTCGTCGCTCATGACGCGATCCAGCGCCGCACTGACTTCGTCTTTCGGCCCGCTGAGGTCGATAAACGGTGCCGTGTGGCCGCTGAAGGTGCGGAATTTATTCCCCAGACGCACATCGACGGTCACGCCGTTAATACGCTCAACCGGCGGACGCGGGGTGATAGACAGGCGGCCTTCATCCAGCCAGGCTTCTATATCGCGGTCACAAAGACGCATGGCACTTTCTCCTTTCGTGCATCGCGCCCTGAAGCCTTACGGCGTCAGGGCAAAACCAGGTTATCTCTGAACGGTACACAATTCACACGGCTTATTCAAAAAACTGACTGATTTTCGCTTTTAAGATATCAATGGCAATACGGTTTTTACCGCCGCGAGGCACGATAATATCGGCGTATTGTTTCGAAGGCTCAATAAATTGCAGGAACATCGGGCGAACGGTTTTCTGATATTGCGCCATCACGGAGTCCATGGAGCGGCCGCGTTCGTTAACGTCGCGTTTAATACGCCGCATCAGGCAGATATCCAGCGGAGTGTCGACGAAAATCGAGAAGTTCATAGATTCGCGCAGACGGGCGTCGGTGAGCAGCAAAATCCCTTCAAGGATAATCACCTTCTTGGGCTCGATACGGATCGTTTCCTGGGTGCGGGTATGTTCCACGTAGCTGTAGACGGGCAGCTCAATCGCCTCGCCGCGCTTGAGCGCTTCCAGATGCTGGAACAGCAGGCTGTGATCCATCGCACTGGGGTGGTCGTAGTTGGTTTTTACGCGCTCTTCCATCGAAAGATGGGATTGATCTTTGTAATAGCTATCTTCGGGAATCACACCGATATGCTCATCACCCACTTGTTCACGCAGTTCGCGATAAAGCGTACTGGCAATAAGACTTTTACCTGAAGCCGATGCGCCGGCGATGCCTATGATGACGCACTGATGAGACTTATCAGTCATAAATTTAGCGACCTGATTAACCTGGATGTAAGGAAGGACGACGCCGGAGCGTCAAACGCGGCAATTATAGGGATTTCGGGGGCGTGATACCAGTCGAATGCGCAGGTTATGCGAGGCGGGCTGAAAAGCGCCGTTTCACGCCTTTAGCGAAATTTTTACGCGCGGTTTTTCGCCATTTCATCACCCTTCTTCGCAGAGTAACTATTTTATAAGTCTATGAAGTCAAAATCTGACCACTCAGCATATGAATTGTAAAATGTTTGTACTAGCATAAACCAAATTAATAATTTCACGCGTCCGGACCTGGCTCCTGACAACATGGCGTCCCTGGATAGAGCGGTAATGAATAAACAATACCAGCGGGTTTTGGTTACTACCCCACATCCTTTACTGCGGCTTGTCTGTCTGGGTCTGGTCACGTTCATCTTCACCTTATTTTCCCTCGAGCTGACTCGCTTCGGTACGCTGCTGGCGCCACTATGGTTCCCGACTTCAATTATGATGGTGGCGTTTTACCGCCATGCGGGAAAAATGTGGCCCGGCATTGCGCTCGCCTGCTCCTTTGGCAATATTTTTGCCTCGTGGATGCTCTTCTCATGGGCATCGATCAACATCACCTACACGGCGATCAATATCATTGAGGCCACGGTTGGCGCGCTGTTACTGCGTAAGCTGCTCCCCTGGTATAATCCGCTGCAAAACCTCAACGACTGGGTCCGGCTTGCCCTCGGCAGTGCCCTGGTGCCGCCGCTGGTGGGGGGCGTTCTGGTTCATTTTCTGGTGCCGAGCGCGGAGCCGCTGCGTAATTTCCTTGTCTGGGTACTTTCAGAAGCCATTGGCGCACTGGCGCTGGTGCCGTTAGGTCTGCTGTTTAAGCCGCATTACCTGCTGCGCCACCGCAACCCGAAACTGCTGCTGGAAACGCTGGTGACCCTGGTCGTCACGCTGGTTCTTAGCTGGACGGCAATCACCTGGCTGCCGTGGCCATTCACCTGCATTATCGTTCTGCTGATGTGGAGCGCGGTGCGTCTGCCGCGTATGGAAGCGTTCCTGATATTTTTATTCACCATCATGATGGTGTCCCTGATGATGGCGCGAAATCCGCTCTCCATGACGCCCTCCAGCATGATCGTCACCTTCAACGCGCCGTGGCTCCCCTTCCTGATGATGCTGCTTCCCGCCAACATTATGACGATGGTGATGTATGCCTTCAGGGCCGAGCGTAAACATATTACGGAAAGCGAAGAACGTTTTCGCAATGCGATGGAGTATTCCGCGATTGGTATGGCGCTGGTGGGCGTTGAGGGCCAGTGGCTCCAGGCCAACAAGGCGCTGTGCAATTTCCTCGGTTACAGCCAGTCTGAGCTTCAGTCGCTCACGTTCCAGCAGTTAACCTGGCCGGAAGATTTAAATACCGACCTGGAGCAGTTGCAACAGCTGATTCACGGCGAGATCAACACCTACACCCTCGAAAAACGCTACTACACCCGCAGCGGCGAGGTGGTGTGGGCGCTGCTGGCCGTCTCCGTTGTGCGCCATGCCGACGGCACGCCGCTCTACTTTATTGCCCAGATTGAAGACATCAACGATCTGAAACAGACCGAGTGGGTGAATAAGCGTCTGATGGAGCGTATCACTCTCGCTAACGAAGCCGGTGGCATCGGGATTTGGGAGTGGGATCTGGAGCCGGACGTGATCAGCTGGGATAAACGGATGTTTGAGCTTTACGAAATCCCCCCGCACATTAAACCCACCTGGCAGCTCTGGCATGCGGCCATGGTGCCTGAAGATCGTACGCACGCCGAACAGGTCCTGCGTGAGTCACTCCAGGCCAGGGTACCTTTCAAGCTGGAATTTCGCATTCGCGTCAAGGATGGCATTCGCCACATTCGTTCGCTGGCGAACCGGGTGCTGAACAAACAGGGCGAAGTGGAGCGGCTGTTAGGGATCAACATGGATATGACCGAGGTGAAGCAGCTGAACGAGGCGCTGTTCCAGGAAAAAGAGCGCCTGCATATCACCCTCGACTCTATCGGCGAAGCGGTGCTGTGTACCGACATCGACATGAACATCACCTTTATGAACCCGGTCGCCGAGAAGATGAGCGGCTGGTCGCAAAGCGAAGCGCTGGGTCAGCCCATTCTGAAGGTGCTGCACATTACCTTCGGCGAGAACGGTCCGTTAATGGAAAACATCCACAGCGGCGATATGTCCCGTACCGATATCGAACAGGATGTGGTGCTTAACTGCCGCAATGGCGGCAGTTTCGACATTCATTACAGCATAACCCCCCTCAGCACTCTGGAAGGACACACCATCGGCTCGGTGCTGGTGATTCAGGACGTCACCGAGTCGCGCAAAATGCTGCGCCAGCTGAGCTACAGCGCTTCCCATGACGCCCTTACCCACCTGGCGAACCGCGTCAGCTTTGAAAACCATCTTAAGCGCCTGTTGCAGACGGTACAGGAGACCCATCAGCGTCACGCGCTGGTCTTTATCGATCTTGACCGTTTTAAGGCGGTGAACGATACGGCAGGCCACGCGGCGGGCGACGCTCTCCTGCGCGAACTCTCTTCGCTGATGCTGACCATGCTGCGCTCCAGCGACGTGCTGGCGCGTCTGGGCGGCGACGAGTTTGGCCTGCTGCTGCCGGACTGCAACGTCGAAAGCGCACGCTATATTGCGGGCCGGTTGATCGACGCCATCAACAACTATCATTTTTCCTGGGAAGGACGCCTGCACCGCATTGGCGCCAGCGCGGGGATTACGCTGATTGACGACACCAATTATCAGGCTGCGGAAGTGATGTCGCAGGCCGATATCGCCTGCTACGCCTCGAAAAACAGCGGGCGCGGCGTGGTCACCGTCTACGAACCCCAGCAGGAGCGGATCCACAGCACGCGCAGCATGATGTCGCTGGATGAGCAGTGGCACATGATTAAAGATAACCATCTGCTGATGATCGCCCGCAGCGTCGCCTCGCCGCGCATTCCCGAGAGCAGTAGCTTCTGGCTGATTTCCTTGCGACTATGGACCAGCCAGGGGGAAGTGCTGGAAGAGCATGCCTTCCGCGCCGGGCTGGCGGAGCCGGAGCTGCTGCACGCCCTGGACCGACGTATATTCAGCGAATTTTTCCGTACCTATGCCGCACAGGTGGCGGCCAAAGGAATGGGCGTCGCGCTGCCGCTCTCAGAAGCGGGTTTAGCCAGCGTCACGCTGGTGGATGAGCTGCTCGACCTCATTACCAAAGGTCCGCTGCCGGCGCGGCTGCTGCATCTGGCGATCGCCGTTGATGTGCTGAGCAATACGGATGAAAACGTGCAGCAGGGTCTGCAAAAGCTTCGTCAGGCCGGCTGTCGCGTGGTGCTGACCCGGGTCGGACGCGATATGAACGTCTTCAGCCAGCTCAGCGCCAACACCGCCGATTATCTGCTGCTGGATACAGACATGGTGACCAACGTCCACGGCAATCTGATGGATGAGATGATGGTGACAATCATTCAGGGCCACGCCCAGCGTCTGGGCATAAAAACCATTGCCGGGCCATGCCATCAGTCGATCATGATGGATACGCTGTCGGGCATCGGCGTTGATTTTATTTACGGCGACACCATCCGGGAAGCGCAGCCGCTCGATCTACTGCTGAATACCAGCTATTTCGCCATCAACTGACGGCGACCAGCCGTCGGTGTACCAGATATGTAACAGCGCATACGAGCGCCACGGCTGCCAGCGTTCGGCATAGCGACGGATCTGCGCGGGCGTCATACCGGCAAAGCGCTGTTTAATCAGATAGTCATCCGGCAGGAAAACATCCTTCGCCTGCCAGCCGCGCAGGGCCAGATAATTCGCGGTCCAGCGCCCGATGCCGGGGCGCTGCTGTAGCGCCTTCATCCCGGCCTCAACGTTCGCAGGCGGGAACAGCGGGAATTCACCGTCCACCACCGACTGCGCCAGATGAATCAACGACTCCGCACGCCTGAGCGGCATCCCGAGGGCTTTCAACGCCAGCGGATCTGCCGCGGCCAGCACCTCTGGCGGAGGAAAGCAGAGATAGCCCGGCGCATCCTCAATGGGTTCACCGCACAGCGCCACCACCCGTGACGCCAGTTTTGCCGCCATCGCCACGCTCACCAGTTGCCCGAGAATGGCGCGCACGCCCTGCTCGTATGCATCCATCGCGCCGGGCAAACGTAAGCCCGGCCGCGCCGCGCCGAGCTCGCCGAGAGTCTGCGCAATGTGCAGCGGGTCGCAATCGAGGTCAAACAGGCGGGAGATGCGGTCGAGGCAGATATCCGCCACCGGGATCAGGCCAGGGCTGAGCGACACCGCCAGCGTAGGGGTTGCGCTGTCTGGCGTAACCCGGAAAACGCCCTGGTGCCCGGCATAGCCAAAACTGCGCTCGTAGTAATCCTCCGTAACGGTTTCAACCCCCGTGACCGCACGCGCGGCAAGAAAGCCAAACATCCACGACCAGTCGTAGGGCGGTTGCCAGTTCAGGGTGTACATCGTCTCTCCTTTTGTATTTACCTCAGCATAAACCGAAAGATCGCCTTGCGCCTTGCTTTCATATTCCTGTTGTCGCCTAGCAGACATTTCGCTAAAGTCTCGCCCCTTCTCACCGGCATGGGGATTTATTGTGTTTATTGGATTCGACTACGGCACCGCAAACTGCTCGGTTGCGATAATGCAAAACGGACAACCGCAGCTCCTGAAAATGGAAAACGGCAGTACGCTGTTGCCGTCAATGCTTTGTGCGCCCACGCGTGAAGCGGTGAGCGAGTGGCTGTTCCGCCACCATCAGGTTCCGGCCACGGCGGCGGAGACCCAGGCGCTGCTGCGCCGTGCGGTCAGCTTTAACCGCGAGGAAGATATCGACGTTACCCCGTCCAGCGTGCAGTTCGGCCTCTCTTCCCTCGGGCAGTATATTGAAGACCCGGAAGAGGTCTACTTCGTTAAATCGCCGAAATCCTTCCTCGGCGCCAGCGGCCTGAAGCCGCAGCAGGTGGCGATGTTTGAAGATCTGGTCTGCGCGATGATGCTGCACATCCGCAATCAGGCGCAGTCCCAGGTGCCGGATGCCATCACCCAGGCGGTGATTGGCCGTCCGATTAACTTTCAGGGGCTGGGCGGCGACGAAGCCAACCAGCAGGCGCAGGGGATCCTTGAGCGTGCAGCGCACCGGGCAGGCTTCCGCGACGTGGTGTTCCAGTATGAGCCGGTTGCGGCGGGGCTGGATTTTGAAGCCACGCAGACGGAAGAGAAACGGGTGCTGGTGGTGGACATCGGCGGCGGTACGACGGACTGTTCATTACTGCTGATGGGTCCCCAGTGGCATCACCGTCGCGATCGTGAAAATAGTCTGCTGGGGCACAGCGGCTGCCGCGTGGGCGGTAACGATCTTGATATTGCCCTGGCCTTCAAGAGCCTGATGCCGCTGCTCGGTATGGGCGGTCAAACCGATAAAGGCATCGCCCTGCCGATCCTGCCGTGGTGGAACGCGATTGCCATCAACGACGTCCCTGCCCAGAGTGATTTTTACAGCACCGCGAATGGCCGTTTCCTCAACGATCTGGTGCGTGATGCGCAGGATGCAGAGAAGGTCGCACTTCTGTATAAGGTGTGGCGTCAGCGCCTGAGCTACCGGGTGGTGCGCACCGCCGAAGAGAGCAAAATTGCCCTTTCCGATCGTCCAGAGCATACGGTTTCGCTGCCGTTTATCAGTGACGATCTGGCTACGGCTATCACTCAGGAAGGGCTGGAAATGGCGCTGACTCAGCCGCTTCAGCGTATTCTGGAGCAGGTGCAACTGGCGCTTGAGAACGGCAACGTGAAGCCGGACGTAATTTACCTGACTGGCGGTAGCGCCCGTTCGCCGCTGATCAAGAAAGCGCTGGCGGAACAGCTGCCGGGGATCCCGATTGCCGGCGGCGATGACTTTGGCTCCGTTACGGCAGGGCTGGCGCGCTGGGCGCAGGTGGTGTTTAGCTAATGGGGTTGTGCCGGGTGGCGGCTTCGCCTTACCCGGCCTACAAGATCCTCCAACCGTAGGCCGGGTAAGCGCAGCGCCACCCGGCGAAGGCGAAACAGCGCGCCACACTCAGACAATTCCCGACAGTCTTCCATATTTCCTCCATTTTTCCGCTGTGTTAGCTGACTAAACTAGTATCATTCCCCGAAAGAGTTTCAGGATGAGAACGTATAACGATGAAAGGCAGTAACAAATCCCGCTGGGCAATCGCCGTTGGTCTGATTGTGGTGGTCCTGGCCGCCTGGTACTGGCACAGCCAGTCCGCGAACTCCACGGCACCTGCTGGCGCTAATAGCCCCTCACAACGCTCAACGGGCGGCGGGCGCCACGGTATGCGCGGCGGTGCGCTGGCACCGGTGCAGGCGGCAACGGCGGTGAATAAAGCGGTGCCTCGTTATCTCTCCGGGCTGGGAACCATCACCGCCGCCAACACCGTGACGGTACGTAGCCGCGTGGACGGTCAGTTGATGGCCATCCATTTCCAGGAAGGTCAGCAGGTAAAAGCCGGCGATCTGCTGGCGGAAATCGATCCAAGCCAGTTTAAGGTGGCCCTGGCGCAGGCGCAGGGGCAGCTCGCGAAAGACAAAGCCACCCTCGCCAATGCCCGCCGCGATTTAGCCCGCTATCAGCAGCTGGTAAAAACCAACCTCGTGTCGCGCCAGGAGCTGGACACCCAGCAGTCTCTGGTCAGTGAATCTCAGGGCACCATCAAGGCCGACGAAGCCGCGGTCGCCAGCGCCCAGCTCCAGCTCGACTGGAGCCGGATCACCGCGCCGATTGACGGCCGCGTGGGCCTGAAACAGGTCGATATCGGCAACCAAATCTCCAGCGGCGACACCACGGGCATCGTGGTGATCACCCAGACGCACCCTATCGATCTCGTCTTTACCCTGCCGGAAAGCGACATTGCGACGGTGATACAGGCGCAGAAGGCCGGAAAAGCGCTGGTGGTTGAAGCCTGGGATCGCACCAACAAGCAGAAGCTGAGCGAAGGTTCGCTGTTGAGCCTGGATAACCAGATCGACACCACCACCGGCACCATTAAGCTAAAAGCACGCTTCAACAATCAGGACGATGCCCTGTTCCCGAATCAGTTCGTCAACGCGCGAATGCTGGTCGCGACCGAAGAAAACGCGGTAGTGATCCCGACGGCGGCCCTGCAAATGGGCAGTGAAGGCAACTTTGTCTGGGTGCTGAACAGCGAAAACAAGGTCAGTAAACACCTGGTGAAAACCGGCATCCAGGACAGCCAGACGGTGGTGATCAGCGCCGGACTGTCCGCTGGCGACCGCGTCGTGACAGACGGTATTGACCGTCTGACCGAAGGGGCGCAGGTCGAGGTGGTGGAAGCGCAGGATACAGGAGCAAAAGCCTGATGCAGGTGATGCCGCCGAGCTCTACAGGTGGGCCATCACGCCTGTTTATCTTACGTCCGGTTGCGACGACCCTGCTGATGGTGGCGATCCTGCTGGCCGGGATCATTGGCTACCGTTTTCTGCCCGTGTCGGCGCTGCCGGAAGTGGACTACCCGACCATTCAGGTTGTCACCCTCTATCCGGGCGCCAGTCCGGATGTGGTGACGTCCGCCATCACCGCCCCGCTGGAGCGTCAGTTTGGCCAGATGTCTGGCCTGAAGCAAATGTCCTCCCAGAGCTCCGGTGGCGCTTCGGTCGTCACGCTTCAGTTCCAGCTCACGCTGTCGCTGGACGTCGCTGAGCAGGAGGTGCAGGCCGCGATTAACGCCGCCACAAACCTGCTGCCGTCTGACCTGCCGAATCCACCTGTTTACAGCAAGGTCAACCCGGCGGATCCGCCGATCATGACCCTTGCCGTCACCTCCTCCGCCATGCCGATGACCCAGGTGGAAGACATGGTTGAAACCCGCGTGGCGCAGAAGATTTCGCAGGTGACCGGCGTGGGGCTGGTGACGCTGGCGGGCGGTCAACGCCCCGCCGTGCGCGTCAAACTGAATGCCCAGGCCATTGCCGCGCTGGGGTTAACCAGCGAAACCATTCGCACCGCCATCAGCAGCGCCAACGTCAACTCAGCGAAGGGTTCGCTGGACGGCCCGACCCGCGCGGTCACGCTCTCCGCCAACGACCAGATGCAGTCCGCCGATGAGTACCGTCAGCTGATCATTGCCTACCAGAACGGCGCGCCGATCCGTTTGGGCGACGTGGCAACCGTTGAACAAGGCGCGGAAAACAGCTGGCTCGGGGCGTGGGCCAATAAGCAGCAGGCGATTGTCATGAACGTTCAGCGCCAGCCGGGCGCGAACATCATTGATACCGCCGACAGCATTCGCACCATGCTGCCGCAGCTGGTGGAAAGCCTGCCAAAATCGGTCAGCGTGAAAGTGCTCTCTGACCGCACCACGAATATTCGCGCGTCAGTGACCGACACCCAGTTCGAGCTGATGCTGGCGATTGCGCTGGTGGTGATGATCATCTACCTGTTCCTGCGCAACGTCCCGGCAACCATCATTCCCGCCGTCGCCGTGCCGCTCTCGCTGGTCGGAACGTTCGCGGTGATGGTGTTCCTCGACTTCTCGATTAACAACCTGACGCTGATGGCGCTCACCATCGCCACCGGGTTTGTGGTGGACGACGCCATCGTGGTAATCGAGAACATCTCGCGCTATATCGAAAAAGGTGAAAAGCCGTTAGCCGCCGCGCTGAAGGGCGCGGGGGAGATCGGCTTTACCATTATCTCGCTCACCTTCTCGCTGATTGCGGTGCTGATCCCGCTGCTGTTTATGGACGATATCGTCGGGCGGCTGTTCCGCGAGTTTGCCGTGACGCTGGCGGTCGCCATTCTGATCTCTGCCGTGGTGTCGCTGACGCTGACGCCGATGATGTGCGCCCGCATGCTGAGCCACGAGTCCTTGCGCAAGCAAAACCGCTTCTCGCGCGCCTCCGAGCGGATGTTCGAGCGCATTATCGCCGCCTACGGCCGCGTGCTGGCGAAAGTGCTGAACCATCCGTGGGCAACGCTCGGCGTGGCGCTCGGCACCCTGGCGCTCAGCGTCATGCTGTGGATTTTCATTCCGAAAGGCTTCTTCCCGATTCAGGACAACGGCATTATTCAGGGCACGCTTCAGGCGCCGCAGACGGTCTCCTTCGCCAACATGGCGCAGCGCCAGCAGCAGGTGTCTGAGATCATCATGAAAGATCCGGCGGTGGAAAGCCTGACTGCCTACGTGGGCGTGGACGGCACCAACCCGTCGCTCAACAGCGCGCGCCTGCAAATTAACCTTAAACCGCTCGATGACCGCGACGATCGCGTTAACGCGGTGATTGAACGCCTGCAAAGCGCGGTGGCGCACGTGCCGGGCATTGAGCTGTATCTGCAACCGATCCAGGATTTAACCATTGATACGCAGGTGAGCCGCACGCAGTACCAGTTTACGCTCCAGGCCACCTCGCTTGAGGCACTGAGCACCTGGGTGCCGCAGCTGGTGGACAAGCTGAAAGCACTGCCGCAGGTTTCTGACGTCAGCAGCGACTGGCAGGATAAAGGGCTGGCGGCGTACGTGAACGTCAACCGCGACACCGCCAGCCGTCTGGGCATTACCATGTCCGACGTGGATAACGCCCTGTATAACGCCTTTGGCCAGCGCCTGATCTCCACCATCTATACCCAGGCCAACCAGTATCGCGTGGTGCTGGAACATAACACCGAAAACACGCCCGGGCTGGCCGCGCTGGACACGGTGCGCCTGACCAGCAAAGACGGCGGGATTGTGCCGCTCAGCGCCATTGCCAGCGTGGAAGAGCGCCACACCCCACTGTCGATTAACCATCTCGATCAGTTCCCGTCCACCACCATTTCGTTCAACGTGCCGGACGGGTATTCCCTGGGCGAAGCGGTGGAGGCCATTCTGGGCGCGGAGAAAGAACTCAGCTTCCCGTCCGATATTCAGACCCAGTTCCAGGGCAGTACGCTGGCGTTCCAGGCCGCGCTGGGCAGCACCGTCTGGCTGATTGTCGCAGCGGTGGTGGCGATGTATATCGTGCTTGGCGTGCTGTATGAAAGCTTTATCCATCCGATCACCATCCTCTCCACCCTGCCGACGGCGGGCGTGGGGGCGCTGCTGGCGCTGATGCTGGCGGGGAGCGAGCTGGACGTCATTGCGATCATCGGCATCATCCTGCTTATCGGCATTGTGAAGAAAAACGCCATCATGATGATCGACTTTGCGCTGGCCGCCGAGCGCGAGCAGGGTATGGCGCCGCGCGAGGCCATTTACCAGGCCTGTCTGCTGCGTTTTCGTCCGATCCTGATGACCACCCTCGCCGCCCTGCTGGGCGCGCTGCCGCTGATGCTGAGCACCGGCGTGGGGGCCGAACTGCGCCGTCCGCTGGGCATCGGGATGGTGGGCGGCCTGCTGGTGAGCCAGGTGCTGACGCTGTTTACCACGCCGGTTATCTACCTGCTGTTTGACCGTCTGGCCCTGTGGACGAAAAACCGCTTCCCGAAACGTGAAGAGGAGGCGTAAGTGAAGTTTTTCGCCCTCTTCATTTACCGTCCGGTGGCGACGATTTTACTCTCCGTCGCTATTACCCTGTGCGGCGTGCTGGGCTTCCGGCTGCTGCCGGTGGCCCCGCTGCCGCAGGTCGATTTCCCGGTGATCATGGTCAGCGCCTCGCTGCCGGGTGCCTCGCCGGAGACCATGGCGTCATCAGTGGCGACGCCGCTTGAGCGCTCGCTTGGGCGAATTGCCGGGGTTAACGAGATGACCTCCAGCAGTTCGCTGGGCAGCACGCGCATCATTCTGGAATTTAACTTCGACCGGGACATCAACGGCGCGGCGCGTGACGTGCAGGCCGCGATAAACGCCGCCCAAAGCCTGCTGCCAAGCGGCATGCCGAGCCGTCCAACCTACCGCAAGGCTAACCCGTCCGACGCGCCGATCATGATCCTGACGCTCACGTCAGAGACCTACTCCCAGGGCGAGCTGTACGATTTTGCCTCCACCCAACTGGCGCAAACCATCGCCCAGATTGACGGCGTGGGCGACGTGGACGTCGGCGGCAGCTCCCTGCCCGCCGTGCGCGTGGGGCTGAATCCGCAGGCGCTGTTTAACCAGGGCGTGTCGCTGGACGACGTGCGTTCCGCCATCAGCAACGCCAACGTGCGTAAGCCGCAGGGCGCGATTGAGGACAACAGCCACCGCTGGCAGATCCAGACCAACGACGAGCTGAAAACCGCCGCCGAGTATCAGCCGTTGATTATTCACTACAACAACGGTGCGGCGGTGCGCCTGAGCGACGTCGCCAGCGTCACCGATTCGGTGCAGGACGTGCGTAACGCCGGGATGACTAACGCCAAACCGGCGATTTTGCTGATGATCCGCAAACTGCCGGAAGCCAACATTATCCAGACGGTGAACAGCATCCGCGCGCGCCTGCCGGAGCTCCAGGAAACGATTCCGGCGGCCATCGACCTCCAGATTGCGCAGGACCGCTCCCCTACCATCCGCGCCTCGCTTGAGGAGGTAGAGCAAACGCTGATCATCTCCGTCGCGCTGGTGATCCTGGTGGTGTTCCTGTTCCTGCGCTCGGGGCGCGCCACGCTGATCCCGGCGGTGGCGGTTCCGGTATCGCTGATAGGCACCTTTGCCGCCATGTACCTGTGTGGGTTTAGTCTTAACAACCTGTCGCTGATGGCGCTGACGATTGCCACCGGGTTTGTAGTGGATGACGCCATCGTGGTGCTGGAGAATATCTCGCGCCATCTGGAAGCGGGCATGAAGCCGCTCCAGGCGGCGCTTCAGGGGACGCGCGAAGTGGGCTTCACGGTCCTGTCCATGAGCCTGTCGCTGGTGGCGGTGTTCCTGCCGCTGCTGCTGATGGGCGGCCTGCCGGGGCGACTGCTGCGCGAATTTGCCGTCACGCTTTCCGTCGCCATCGGTATCTCCCTGGTGATTTCGCTGACGCTGACGCCGATGATGTGCGGCTGGATGCTAAAGCGCAGCCAACCGCACTCGCAGCCGCGCAGGAAAGGCTTTGGCCGCGTCCTGATGGCAATGCAGTCCGGCTATGGCAAATCGCTGAAATGGGTGCTGAACCACACGCGTCTTGTCGGGCTGGTGCTGATCGGCACCATTGTGCTCAACGTCTGGATGTATATCACCATCCCGAAAACCTTCTTCCCGGAGCAGGATACCGGCGTGCTGATGGGCGGTATTCAGGCGGACCAGAGTATTTCGTTCCAGGCGATGCGGGGCAAACTGCAAGACTTTATGAAAATCATCCGGGAAGATCCGGCCGTGGATAACGTCACCGGCTTTACCGGCGGCTCGCGCGTTAACAGCGGGATGATGTTTATTACCCTTAAGCCGCGCGGTGAACGTCACGAAACGGCGCAGCAGATCATTGACCGCCTGCGGCTGAAGCTCGCCAAAGAGCCGGGGGCAAATCTGTTTTTGATGGCCGTTCAGGATATCCGCGTCGGCGGACGACAGGCTAACGCCAGCTATCAGTACACCCTTCTCTCAGATGACTTAGCCGCCCTGCGCGAATGGGAGCCGAAGATCCGTAAAGCGCTGGCCGCGCTGCCGCAGCTGGCGGACGTGAACTCCGACAGCCAGAATAACGGCGCCGAGATGGCGCTCACCTACGATCGCGAAACCATGTCCCGCCTGGGCATTAACGTTGAAGCGGCCAACAGCCTGCTTAACAACGCCTTCGGGCAGCGTGAAGTCTCCACCATCTATCAGCCGATGAACCAGTACAAGGTGGTGATGGAAGTTGATCCGCGCTACACCCAGGACATCAGCGCGCTGGACAAGATGTTTGTGATCAATAATGACGGCAAGGCGATCCCGCTGTCGTACTTCGCCAGCTGGCAGCCGTCGAACGCGCCGCTGTCGGTGAACCACCAGGGGCTTTCCGCCGCCTCGACCGTGTCGTTTAACCTGCCAACCGGCTCGTCGCTGTCTGAGGCCAGCGACGCCATCAACCGCGCCATGACCCAGCTCGGGGTGCCCTCCTCCGTGCGCGGCAGCTTTGCCGGTACGGCGCAGGTGTTCCAGGACACCATGAACTCGCAGGTCATTTTGATCCTGGCGGCTATTGCCACGGTTTATATCGTGCTGGGCGTGCTGTACGAAAGCTATGTGCACCCGTTGACCATTCTCTCCACGCTGCCTTCTGCGGGCGTGGGGGCGCTGCTGGCGCTGGAGCTGTTCGGTGCCCCGTTCAGCCTAATCGCGCTCATCGGGATCATGCTATTAATAGGTATTGTGAAGAAAAACGCGATTATGATGGTCGACTTTGCCCTGGACGCCCAGCGTAACGGCAACCTGACGCCGGACGAGGCGATATTCCAGGCCTGTCTGCTGCGTTTTCGCCCGATCATGATGACCACGCTGGCCGCGCTGTTCGGTGCGCTACCGCTGGTTATATCCGGCGGTGACGGCTCTGAACTGCGCCAGCCGCTGGGGATCACGATTGTCGGCGGCCTGGTGATGAGCCAGCTGCTGACGCTCTACACCACGCCGGTAGTCTATCTGTTCTTTGACCGACTGCGGCTGCGTTTTTCGCGTAAAAAGAGAACCACGGTGACCGAGTAAATGACCGACCTACCCAGTAACGTTCGCTGGCAATTGTGGATCGTCGCGTTCGGCTTCTTTATGCAGTCGCTGGACACGACCATCGTGAACACCGCCCTCCCCTCGATGGCGAAAAGCCTGGGGGAGAGCCCGCTGCACATGCATATGGTGATTGTCGCCTACGTGCTGACGGTCGCCGTGATGCTGCCCGCCAGCGGCTGGCTGGCGGATAAAGTCGGTGTGAGAAACATCTTCTTCACCGCCATTGTGCTGTTTACCACCGGGTCGCTGTTTTGCGCCCAGGCCAATACCCTCGACCAGCTGGTGATGGCGCGCGTGCTACAGGGCGTCGGCGGCGCGATGATGGTGCCCGTCGGGCGGTTAACGGTGATGAAAATTGTTCCGCGCGCGCAGTATATGGCGGCGATGACCTTCGTCACCTTGCCCGGTCAGGTCGGCCCGCTGCTTGGCCCGGCGCTGGGCGGTATTCTGGTGGAGTATGCCTCCTGGCACTGGATCTTCCTGATCAACCTGCCGGTCGGTATTATCGGCGCGATTGCCACTCTGACGCTGATGCCGAACTATAAAATGCAGACCCGGCGCTTTGATTTCGTTGGCTTTATCCTGCTGGCGGCTGGCATGGCGACGCTCACCCTGGCCCTCGACGGGCAAAAAGGGCTGGGGATCTCCTCCCTGTCGCTCGCCCTGCTGGTGGCGCTGGGGATCACCGCGATTCTCTGGTATCTGTGGCATGCCAGAGGCAACGCTAACGCGCTGTTCAGCCTGAATCTGTTCAGGAATCCCACCTACCGTCTTGGTCTCTTCGGCAGCTTTGCCGGACGCATCGGCAGCGGCATGTTGCCGTTTATGACGCCGGTATTTTTACAGATTGGGATGGGCTTCTCGCCGTTCCACGCCGGGCTGATGATGATCCCGATGGTGCTCGGCAGCATGGGGATGAAGCGTATTGTGGTGCAGGTGGTGAACCGCTTTGCTATCGCCGGGTGCTGGTGGCCGCCACGATCGGGCTGGCGTTGGTTTGCCTGCTGTTTATGGCCGTGGCGCTGCTGGGCTGGTACTACATCCTGCCGCTGGTGCTGTTCTGCCAGGGGATCATCAACTCCATGCGCTTCTCGTCGATGAACACCCTGACGCTGAAAGATCTGCCGGACGAGCTGGCGAGCAGCGGTAACAGCCTGCTGTCGATGATCATGCAGCTCTCCATGAGCGTGGGGGTCACGGTCGCCGGATTGCTGCTCGGCATGTACGGGCAGCACCATCTCAGCGCCGACACCCCCGTCGCGCATCAGGTCTTTTTATACACTTACCTCAGCATGGCGGTAATTATCGCCCTGCCCGCTTTTATCTTTGCCAGAGTACCGAATGACACGACCAAAAACGTCGTGATCCGACGCGGCAAAAGGAGTGCACCATGAAATTCTGGCGTCCGGGCATCACCGGTAAGCTTTTTGTGGCGATTTTCGCCACCTGTATCGTCCTGCTGATTACCATGCACTGGGCGGTGCGGGTCAGTTTTGAGCGCGGCTTTATTGACTACATTAAGCACGGTAACGAACAGCGATTACAGGGCTTGAGCGACGCGCTGGGCGAACAGTATAGCCTGCACGGTAACTGGCGTTTTCTGCGCAATAACGATCGCTTTGTGTTTCAAATCCTGCGCTCGCTGGAGCACGATAACGACGACGACCGTCCGGGGCCGGGCATGCCGCCGCACGGCTGGCGCACCCAGTTCTGGGTGATTGATCAGGAGATGCGCGTGCTCGTAGGCCCGCGCGCTCCGGTACCGCCGGACGGTACAAAGCGCGCCATTACCTCGAACGGCGCCACGGTAGGCTGGGTTATCGCCTCGCCGGTCGAGCGGCTGACGCGCAACACCGACATTAACTTTGACCGCCAGCAGCGTCAGACCAGCTGGCTGATTGTCGCGCTTTCTACCCTGCTTGCGGCGCTCGCCACCTTCCCGCTGGCGCGCGGCCTGCTGGCGCCGGTTAAGCGCCTGGTGGAAGGCACGCACAAGCTGGCGGCGGGTGATTTCTCGACCCGCGTTGACACCCGCAGCCAGGATGAACTGGGCAAGCTGGCGCAGGACTTCAACCAGCTCGCCAGCACGCTGGAAAAAAACCAGCAGATGCGCCGCGATTTTATGGCCGACATTTCGCACGAGCTGCGCACCCCGCTGGCGGTGCTGCGCGGCGAGCTGGAGGCGATTCAGGACGGCGTGCGGCAGTTCACCCCCGAGTCCGTGGCCTCGCTTCAGGCGGAAGTCGGCACGCTGACCAAGCTGGTGGACGATCTGCATCAGCTTTCCATGTCCGACGAAGGCGCCCTGGCCTACCAGAAAGCCCCAGTCGACGTGATCAATATCCTTGAAGTCGTGACCGGCGCATTCCGCGAACGCTTCGCCAGCCGTGACCTGAAAATCAACCTCTCGCTGCCGGACAGCGCGGTGGTATTTGGCGACAGAGATCGCCTGATGCAGCTGTTCAATAATCTGCTGGAGAACAGCCTCCGCTACACCGACGGCGGCGGCGCGCTGCATATCTCCGGCAGGCAGGAAAACGGGCGCTTTGCCCTGACCTTTGCGGACTCCGTCCCTGGCGTGAAAGATGCGCAGCTGGAAAAACTGTTCGAGCGCTTCTATCGCACCGAAGGTTCACGCAACCGCGCCAGCGGCGGTTCCGGCCTTGGGCTGGCGATTTGCGTTAACATTGTTGAGGCCCACGGCGGCACCATCCGCGCCGCCCATTCGCCTTTTGGCGGGGTTAGCATTACAGTAGAGTTACCTCTGGAACGGGATTTATCGAGGGAAGCATGACCGAGTTACCGATTGACGACAACACACCGCGTATTTTGATCGTAGAAGACGAGCCTAAACTTGGGCAACTGCTGATCGACTATTTGCGTGCCGCAAGTTACGCGCCAACGCTTATCAGCCACGGCGACCAGGCGCTGCCCTACGTGCGCCAGACGCCGCCGGATCTGATCCTGCTGGATCTGATGCTGCCGGGTACCGACGGCCTGACCCTGTGCCGGGAAATTCGTCGTTTCTCCGATGTTCCCATCGTGATGGTGACGGCCAAAATCGAAGAGATCGACCGTCTGCTGGGGCTCGAAATCGGCGCCGACGATTACATCTGCAAGCCTTACAGCCCGCGGGAGGTGGTCGCTAGGGTGAAAACCATCCTCCGCCGCTGTAAGCCACAGCGTGAATTGCAGGTGCTGGATGCGCAAAGCCCGCTGATCGTCGACGAAAGCCGCTTCCAGGCGAGCTGGCGCAGCAAACTATTGGATCTTACCCCAGCGGAGTTCCGCCTGCTGAAAACGCTCTCCCACGAGCCGGGAAAAGTGTTTTCCCGCGAGCAGCTGCTCAACCATCTGTATGACGATTACCGCGTGGTGACCGACCGCACCATCGACAGCCACATCAAAAACCTGCGCCGCAAGCTGGAGGCGCTCGACGCCGACCAGTCGTTTATTCGCGCTGTGTACGGCGTGGGTTATCGCTGGGAAGCGGATGCGTGCAGGATTGCCTGAATACCCCCCCCTCACCCCAGCCCTCTCCCTCAAGGGAGAGGGGGCCGTCTGTGCAGGCATTATTTTGTGGGGAACCCTCAGCCCCAAAGGGGAGAGGGTTAGGGTGAGGGGCAAAGCTTTACCTCTCTTCCCCGCAGCGCTACAATGCCCGCCCTTAAAGTGGGGGATCTCCCCTTACCGCTGCACCAGGTGCACGCGGATCTGACCTGTCATCAGAACGAGAACAAACATGTTTAAACCGGAACTCCTTTCCCCGGCGGGAACGCTGCAAAATATGCGTTACGCTTTCGCCTATGGTGCCGACGCCGTTTACGCGGGCCAGCCGCGCTACTCGCTGCGCGTGCGTAACAACGAATTCAACCACGAGAATCTTCAGCTCGGCATCAATGAAGCGCATGCCCTGGGAAAAAAATTCTACGTGGTGGTGAACATCGCGCCGCACAACGCCAAGCTGAAAACGTTCATTCGCGACCTGAAGCCGGTCGTGGAGATGGGGCCGGACGCGCTGATCATGTCGGACCCGGGTTTAATCATGCTGGTTCGGGAGAACTTCCCGGAGATGGACATTCACCTCTCGGTGCAGGCTAACGCCGTCAACTGGGCAACGGTGAAATTCTGGAAACAGATGGGGCTGACCCGCGTCATTCTGTCCCGCGAGCTGTCCCTCGAAGAGATCGAAGAGATCCGCACCCAGGTGCCGGATATGGAGATCGAAATCTTCGTTCACGGCGCGCTGTGCATGGCCTACTCCGGCCGCTGCCTGCTCTCTGGCTACATCAACAAGCGTGACCCGAACCAGGGCACCTGCACCAACGCCTGCCGCTGGGAATATAACGTTCAGGAAGGCAAAGAAGATGACATCGGCAATATCGTGCACAAACACGAGCCGATCCCGGTCACCAACGTTGAGCCAACGCTGGGTATCGGCGCGCCTACCGACAGCGTGTTTATGATCGAAGAAGCCAAACGTCCGGGCGAATACATGACCGCCTTCGAAGACGAGCATGGCACCTACATCATGAACTCCAAAGATCTGCGCGCCATCGCACACGTCGAGCGTTTAACCCAGATGGGCGTACACTCCCTGAAAATCGAAGGCCGCACCAAGTCTTACTACTACTGCGCCCGTACCGCACAGGTGTATCGCAAAGCCATCGACGATGCCGCCGCCGGCAAACCGTTCGACACCAGCCTGCTGGAAACGCTGGAAGGTCTGGCGCATCGCGGCTATACCGAAGGTTTCCTGCGTCGTCACACCCACGACGACTACCAGAACTACGAGCATGGCTACTCGATTTCCGAACGCCAGCAGTTTGTAGGCGACTTCACCGGCGAACGTAAAGGTCCGCTGGCCGCCGTCGCCGTAAAAAACAAATTCACTAAAGGCGACAGCCTGGAGCTGATGACGCCTCAGGGCAACATGAACTTCCGCCTGGAGCACCTGGAAAACAAAAAAGGTGAGGCGATAGAGGTCGCACCTGGCGACGGCCATGTGGTCTGGCTGCCGGTTCCTGAAGAGGTAGAGCTGGAGTTTGCGCTGCTGATGCGTAATTTTGAAGGTGAAAATACCCGAAATCCACACGGCAAATAGTCAATCAACGGGATTTTTTCACGCTGGGATAATTCTTAGAATCGGATCACATACCGCTTCGTTCAATACGGGTATTATCCCCCCGCTGAAAAACATAACCCATAAATGCTAGCTGTACCAGGAACCACCTCCTTAGCCTGCGTAATCTCCCTTACGCGGGCTTATTTTTTGCCTTTCATCCTGTTCTTACCCGCTTTTTCCTTCTCTGGGATACACTCTTTCTATAGTTAAAAAAGGGAGCAACCCGGATGGCATCCTATCCAGACAGTTTATTAATTCTCAATGGCAAAAGTGCAGGCAACGATCTGTTGCGCCAGGCGATCACCGAATTGCGTGAAGATGGCGCGCGCATTCACGTGCGGGTGACCTTTGAAAAAGGCGATGCGGCACGCTATATCGACGAAGGCATCAGGTTAGGCGCTGAGACCATCATTTCAGGCGGCGGCGACGGAACAATCAACGAGATCGCTGGCGCGCTTATTGACCTCAACACAGCACATCGCCCGGTGATGGGCATTTTACCGCTCGGTACCGCCAATGATTTTGCCACCAGCGCCGGCATACCTGAGGATTTAGGCAAAGCGCTGCAACTGGCTATCCTCGGGAAAGCGACCGCCGTCGACATCGCGCAGGTGAATGAAAGAACCTGCTTTATCAACATGGCAACGGGCGGTTTCGGCACGCGGATCACCAGCGAAACGCCGGAGAAGCTGAAAGCCGCGCTGGGCGGCGTCTCGTACCTCATTCACGGCCTGATGCGCATGGACACCCTCAAGCCCGACAGTTGTGAAATCCACGGTGAGAACTTCCACTGGCAGGGCGACGCGCTGGTGATTGGTATCGGCAACGGACGTCAGGCAGGCGGCGGACAGCAGCTTTGCCCGGAAGCCCTGATTAATGATGGTCAGCTACAGCTGCGCATTTTTACTGGCGACGGGCTGCTGCCCGCGCTGTTTACGACGCTGACGCAGCCAGAGGAGAGCCCCAATATCATCGCCGGGAAATCCGCGTGGTTTGAAGTGATCGCCCCACACGGCATGACCTTTAACCTTGATGGTGAACCGCTGAGCGGAGAGAAATTCCGCATCGAAGTTGTTCCGGGCGCGTTGCAGTGCCGATTACCGCCGGATTGTCAGCTCTTGCGCTGATGGTTTGCCGGGTGGCGGCTACGCCTTACCCGGCCTACAGGACCGATCGCGTAGCCGCCACCCGGCTACCTAATACACCGCCACCTCCCGCGCCATCTCGCGGGAATACTGCTGTGAGGCATTGACCAGCATCCGCGTATAGTCGGTTTTGGCCTGCCCGGCGACCAGTTCGTCCACCGTCAGGCTTTCAAGGATTTTGCCATACTGCATTACCGCCACCTTCTGACACAGATGGGCAATCACGCCCAGATCGTGGGTGACCATCAGGTAGGTCAGGTTCGACTCACGCTGAAGTTCCGCCAGCAGGTTGAGGATTTCCGCCTGAACCGAGACGTCCAGCGCCGAGGTAGGTTCATCCAGCAGCAGCACCTGCGGCTCCAGAATCAGCGCCCTGGCAATCGCCACGCGCTGGCGCTGCCCGCCGGAAAGCTGGTGCGGATAGCGATCGCGAAACGCCCGGCTAAGCCCAACTTTATCCAGCAGGGCGTGAACGCGCCGCTCCCGATTTTTTATGCGTTGAATGTGCAGCGGCTCTTCCAGAATATCGCCGATGGTGTGACGCGGATGCAAAGAGCCGTACGGATCCTGAAATACCATCTGCACCCGGCGGCAGCGTTCCTGGCTGATACGTTTTTCCAGCCGCTTGCCGTTAATCGCCAGCTCGCCCTCCCAGTGGGTAAACAGCCCGGCAAGGCATTTCAGCACCGTGGTTTTGCCCGAACCGGACTCCCCCACCAGGCCGTAAATCTCGCCGTCCCTCACGCTGATATTCACATCGTCCAGCACCTGATTACGCTTCTCGCCCTCGCCAAACGTCAGGTTAAGGTGTTGTATCTCGATCATCTCTGCTCCTTACTCGGTGAGCCAGCTGGCCTGACGCTGTAATACCGGCAGCGTCGGTCGGCGATGGTTGATTTCCGGTAGCGCGCTGATGAGCCCCTGGGTGTAGGGATGCCTGGCGTTGTGCAGATCCTTCGCGGCAATCGACTCCACCACCCGTCCGGCGTACATCACCAGCACCCGGTCGCAGAAGCTGCGCACCATGTTGATGTCGTGGCTGATAAAGATCAGCCCCAGACCGCGGGACTGCACCAGGTCGTCGAGCAGGCCCAGCACCTGCAAACGCACCGACACGTCCAGCGCCGAAGTCGGCTCGTCGGCAATGACCAGCTCGGGATCGGCGATCAGCATCATGGCGATCATGATGCGTTGCCCCTGCCCGCCGGAAATCTCGTGCGGACAGAGGTGATACACCCGCTCCGGCTGGCGAATGCGCACCACGTCGAGCATCTCCAGCACTCTGGCTTTGGCTTCCGCCTTGCGCCCCGGATGATGGGTCAGCCAGGCTTCGGCAATTTGGTCGCCCACGCACACCACCGGGTTAAGGGAGTATTTCGGGTCCTGCATGATCATCGAGATGCGCTTGCCGCGAATGCCGCGCATCTGCGCCTCGCTGACGGCCTGTAAATCGACATCGCCAAACTGCATCCGCGCCGCGCGGATCTGCGCTTTGGCCGGATGCAGGCGTAGCAGCGCCCGCCCGACGGTGGATTTACCGGAACCGGATTCACCGACAATCGCCAGCTTTTCGCGTCCGAGCTGGAAAGAGACGCCGCGCACCGCGTGGGTGACCGCGTCGCCGTTGATAAAATCGACGTGGAGATCGCGCACGTCGAGCATCGGGTTATTCGCTACGAGGATCGAGGATGTCACGCAGGCCATCTCCTAAGAAGTTGAACGCCAGACTGTTGATCAGGATCGCCAGCCCCGGAATAGTCACCACCCACCAGCACTCCATCATGTAGGTACGACCGCTGGAGATCATCGCTCCCCACTCCGGCTCCGGCGGCTGTGCGCCAAGGCCAAGAAAGCCCAGCCCGGCGGCGGTGAGAATGATCCCCGCCATGTTCATGGTGATGCGGATAATCACTGACGGCAGGCACAGCGGGACAATGTGACGCCACAGTACGCGCACCGGGGAAGCACCCTGAAGCCGCACGGCGGAGATAAAATCGGCCTGGCGCAGAGAGAGGGTTTCGGCGCGCGCCAGACGGGCAATCGGCGGCCAGGCGGTGAGCGTAATCGCAATCACCACGTGCTCCAGCCCCGGCCCGAGCGCCGCGACAAACGCCAGCGCCAGCACCAGGCTCGGGAAGGAGATAAAGATATCGGTGACGCGCATCAGCACCGCGTCCACCCTGCCGCCGAAGTAGCCTGCGGTCACGCCCAGCAGCAGCCCCAGCGGGCCAACGGTCACGGAGACCAGCAGCACGATGTAGAGCGTGATGCGCGCGCCGTACACCAGCCGGCTGAAGATGTCCCGGCCAAACTCGTCGGTGCCGAACCAGTGCAGTGCGTTCGGGGCGACCAGCGCGTTATTGAGGTCCTGCACCAGCGGGTTGTACGGCGCGATCAGCGGGGCAAACGCCGCCACAATCAGCAGCAGCAGGATAATCCCGCCGCCGATGGCGGTGAGCGGATTGCGCGCCATCTTGCCGACGAAGCCCGCGGCGCGGCCCAGCGTGCGTCTGATACGCTGGCGGCGTTCGGATGGCCCGGTCCCCAGCGGCGAATCCAGAGAAACGGTCATGATTTCGTCCTCGGGTCAAAGAGTTGATACAGCATGTCGGAGAGCAGGTTCAGCATCACGAAGATGACCCCCACCAGCAGCACGCAGCCCATGACCGCGTTCATATCCCCGAGCAGCAGGCTGCCGGTGAGATACGAACCGAAGCCCGGCCAGGAGAAGACGGTTTCAATCAGCACCGCCCCCTCCAGCAGCGAGCCGTAGGCCAGCGCCACTACCGTCAGGAGCTGCACGAGAATGTTGCGAAACGCGTGATTCCAGATCACCTGACGTTCAGTTAAGCCCTTCACCCGGGCAGTGATAATGAACTCCTGCGACAGCTGCGCCAGCATGAAGCTGCGGGTCATGCGGCTGATATAGGCCAGCGAGTGGAAGCCAAGCAGCGACGCGGGCAAAACCAGATGGTTAATGGCGTTCCAGAACACCGCGCCGTTCCCGGCCAGCAGCGCATCCACCGTCATCAGTCCGGTGCGGCGTGGGACTACCCCCTCCAGTCCGAGATCCAGACGTCCCGCGCCTCCCACCCAGCCAAGCCAGGCGTAGAACAGCAGCAGCCCCATCATCCCGACCCAGAAAATCGGCGTGGAATAACCCGCCAGACTGATGATGCGCACCACGTAGTCGGAAACGCTGTTGCGCCGCGCCGCCGCCAGTACGCCCAGCGGAATGCCCAGACCCGCACCGACGATAATCGCCATCGTCGCCAGCTCGAGCGTCGCCGGGAAGACGCGCAGAATATCGGCAGTCACCGGTTTACCCGTCAGCAGGGCATTGCCCAGATCGCCGTGCAGCAGGTTATTGAGGTAAATACCGAACTGAGCCAGCAGCGACCGGTCGAATCCCAGCTGGTGATAGACCTGCTGATAGGTGCTGTGGTCGGCATCCGGTCCGACAATCGCCAGCACCGGATCGACGGGCATTACGCGGCCGATGAAAAAGGTCAGCAGCAGCAGACCGAACAGCGTCACCACCACCTGCGTTAACCGCTTTGAGAAGCGCCGGGTCCGTGAGCCGGGCGCGAGAATTGCCACACTCATTTGTCACCTCCGGTTTTGTAGACGTCGCGCAGGAAGGTGGTGGCCGACGGGTGCGACTGGAAGTTCTTCACCTCGTTACGCACCACCACCGAATCGACCATCTGTGACAGGGGGATCATCGCCGGGATCAGCGCGTCGTAGCGGACCTGGATCTGCTGGTAGTCGGCGATCTGTTTTTCCGGATCGCGCTCCAGCAGGGCCTTGTCGATCATTTCGTTGAGCGGCTTGTCGTAGAAGCTGGTACGCCAGCCCTGGAAGTTGGTCAGACGGGCTTCATCGCTGTTGTCCGGGTTATAGACCAACGCCCGCAGGCTGGAGTGCGGATGGGGTTCGACGCCGCTACCGCCGCGCCCCACCAGCATGTCGAACTTGCGCTCGCGCATTGCGCCGTAAATCTGGTTCCCGGTGCCGGTGATGATTTTGGCGTTGATGCCCGCCTGCATCAGCGTCGACTGCACGGCGATGGCGATATTGAGGAACGGCTGATCCGCCAGCACCCGCAGGGTGGTGTCAAACCCGTCCGGGTAGCCCGCCTCCGCCAGCAGCTTTCTGGCGCGCGGGATATCGAGCCTATAGCCCGGGTCCGGCAGCGTGGACGGCATACCCGCCTTGATCGGGCGCTGGTGCAGCACGCCGTAGCCCGGCATCAGCGCGCTGTTGATGCCCTGATAGTCAATCAGATAGCGCACCGCTTCGCGCACCTTCGGGTTAGCGAAATGGGCCTCTTTCATGCTCATCGCCACGTAGTACACCGTGCCTTTCTGCACGGCTTCGACGGTGAGCTGCGGGTCTTTGCGCAGGGCGTTAATGTCCGCCACCGCCATGTTGTTGGCAACGTCGAGGTCGCCTTTCTCAATCATCAGGCGCAGGGTTTGTGACTCCTGGAAATGACGCAGCACCACCCGGCTCATTTTGGGTTCTTCCCGCCAGTATTGCGGGTTGCGCTGCATGCGCAGCACATCCTTCGCCTGCCAGGTTTCCAGCATAAACGGGCCGGAACCCGCTTCGTTGGTGGTAAGCCAGCGGTTGCCCCAGTCGTTATTCACCGCGTGCTGCTGCACCGTTTTGCTGTCGAGCACGCCGAGGTTGCCGAGCGCGTCGAGGGAGTAGATCACCAGCTGCGGATCGTTAGGCTTAGGCAGAACAATTTGCACCGTGTAGGCATCGGGGGCGCTGATTTGGCTGTCGATGTTTTGCTTAGAAAATCCATACGACTTCCACACCGAGGCCTGGGCAAGGTTGAGGTGCAGCAGACGGCGCATCGACCAGACCACATCCTCCGCCGTGAGCGGGTTGCCAGAGTGGAATTTAACGTCGTCACGCAGGTGAAAGGTGAGGGTTTTACGGTCCGGCGAAATATCCCAGGACGTCGCCAGCGCGGGCCTGACGTTGGTGAGCGCGTTCGGGTCCAGCTCCACCAGCGAGTCGTAGAGATTGACCACAATGCCGACCACTTCGTTACCGGTCATTGCCGACGGATCGAGGGTCAGCAGGTTATTCATGTTCATGCCGATGATGAGCTGGTCGGGCGGCGTTTTCGCGTACGCCGCACCGCTCCCCATCATCAGCGAGAGCGCGAGCAAGCACGCCCCGGCTAAGGGAGATCGTTTCATGTATATATCGCCTGTAGGGTACGTTTTTATCTGTCAGTCGTGGCTGACGGTATTGGCTTCGATATATGCAAAATTAATGTCTTCGCCCAGTCCCGGGCGGGTCGGCAGACTGACCATGCCGTTTTCGTCCATCGGGTCCACCAGGCTGTTGAGGTACGCCGCCGGTTGGTCGTAGTCGAGGAACGGGTGCAGCAGGCCGCGCTCGTACCAGCGGCAGTTTTTGATGGCGCCAATCACCGCCAGGCTGGCCGCGCCGTTGCCGTGTATTTCGCAGTCCATGCCAAAAGATTCCGCCAGGTTCGCCACCTTCAGCGTTGGGGAAATGCCGCCCACGCCGTTCGACCCTGCGCGCAGGATGTCGCAGGCTCCGGCTTTGATCCAGTCAGCACGGCTGTGGTGCTTTCCGCCCAGGCTTTCCGGCCCGATAACCGGAATCGAGAGGTTCTCCGCCAGCCACGCGTAGGAGGCCATGCTCTCCTCTTCCATCGGCTCTTCAAACCAGGCGAAGTCAAGCTTTTCCAGCGCTTTGCCGATGTACAGCGCCTCGGTACGGCTGTACCAGTGGTAGCCGTCAATCATCAGGTCAATGTCCGGGCCAACCGCTTCACGCACGGCGGCACAGGCTTTGACGTCCATCTTTGGATTGGGGGCGAAAGAGACCGGCGGCATCCAGGTGTGCAGCTTGATGGCCTTGTAACCGCGCGCCACCAGCTTTTCGGCAAAGCTGGCGTACTCCTCTGGCGTGGATAATCCGCCCGGCAGATCGTCGCCGCACATGGTGCTGCCATAGGCCGGCACCTTATCGCGATAGCCGCCAAGCAGTTTCCAGACCGGCAGGTTGAGCTTACGGCCAATCAGATCCCACAGCGCCTGTTCAACGAAGCCCAGCGCACGCTCGGTCAGCTGATGCGCGCTTCCCCGCTGCCAGTGCGCCAGATCCTGCCAGATGCGTTCCCGGTTGAATGCGTCCTGCCCCACCAGCACTTTGCGAAAGAAGGTATTGACCACAAAGGGGCGCACCACTTCCGGCGGCGCGAACGAATATCCGCGGGTGCCCTCTTCTGCCGTGATGGTCAGCATCGCCATTTTGGCCATGCTCTCCGGCCCAGGATGCGAATGCCCCGCGGCGTCAGAGACCCGACGCGTCGGGTACTGAAAAACGGTGACGTTTACAGATTCAATTTTCATTATCGGTCCTTAAGTCCGGCGATAAGCCCAGAAGCAGAAAATGACAAAGGGGTTTTATGATTTTAAAAATGCGTTTCAGTATGTAATTTAAGCATAAAAAATCAGCACGTCCTCGGACAAAACGCGTTAAGGAGAGGCTATTTTTTGGGCATATGCACGGTCGGACGTGACAATTTTCACAAAAGCGCGGGGAAATGTGAGGTTGATCGGGAGACGTTATTTGAAGGTAAGCGCAGAAGCAGGAATATGCTGACCGGCAACAACCCGCGGAAACTTCTGCGCTTACAAATCAGTCAACTAACCCGCTTCCGGGGCTGGAACGGCAAGCGTTTCCAGCAGCGCATGCATAGACGCATACCGGCCACTGGCATTGTTAAAGCTGGCATGATGGCACGCTGGCGAGACGATGAGGGTTTTGAGCCCCGCACTAAGGGCGGCACGGTAGCCGCTCTGGCTGTCCTCAATCACTATACACTGCGAGGCCGTCAGGCCTAATTTTCGCAGCGCCGAGAGATAGACGGCAGGGTGCGGTTTTCCGTAGCGTTCATCGTCGGCGCTGCAAATGACCTCAAAATAGTGACCCATCCTGAGTTTCTTAAGCACCGCATGCACGATTTCATGCGACGAAGAGGTGGCAAGTGCAATCCGGTAACCTGCCTCACGAAAATACGACATCACGTCGTAGATGCCCTCTATCGCTTTGCCTTCCCGGCCAATCAGTTCGATGATGCGCAGACGAATGGCCGCTTCAATCATTTCAGGATCGGCCTCAAGTTTGCAGTATTCGCACCAGGTCCGGGCAATCTCATCCAGCCGCTTGCCTTTCGTCAGTGACTCACACTCTTCGTCGCTGACCTCAGCACGCCAGCCTGCCAGAGCTGCTTTCTGCGCCTGACGCCACAGGCCTTCGGAGTCAATGATGACGCCATCCATGTCAAAAATTACCGCCTTAACATCCATCATACGTCTCCGTGAATGGCCCGACGCTGCCGTCAGGCCTGAATAAATTACGAAATTCCGACCGTTTCACCCTTACAGGTTTCCTGACGAACAAACCCAGGCTGTTCAACCCGAATAAACGGACACAGGATGAAGGCCACGACATACAGCGCCGTGTAGGCAATGACCACGCCGAGCGTGCTGAACCAGGGCAGCAGCACCACGGCAATCGCCGGCGCAAGAAAGTTAGACAGACCGGCTGACAGGTTATACACCGAAATCGCCGCCCCCTTGTGCCGCGGCTCCAGCGCCGGGAACACCGCCGCCATCGGTACGAAGGCCGCCACAAAAATCCCCAGCGCGATGGCCGGGACCAGCGCCATGGCAAAGTTATGCCCGAAGTGCTGCGGAATGTAGTAAAACGCCAGGCTCGAAAGCGCCATCCCGATGCAGCCAAACCAACGCACCACCCGCATCCAGCCCATTTTTTCCGCCACCACGCCCCAGAAGACGTTCGAGAAGATGGTGGTGAAGAAGAATACCGCCCAGACCTGAAGCCACTCGGAGGTGGTGAAGCCCAGTTCGTCAACAAACATCATCGGCATGATGACGGCAAACCCGAACAGGGAGAGGGTGTTGATGATACGCACCATGCTGGAGAGCAGAATACTGCGGTTGGTGTAGAGCAGCGTCGCCGCACGGCCCAGCTCGGCGATTTTTTCCCGGGTGGAGAGAGTCTGCATATGCCGTGGCGTTTCCACCTTACGCATAGAGACCAGCGCAATGATCCCGCCGGTTACGCAAAACGCCAGCGCCAGCCACAGGGTGCCCATCTCCCCGATGTGCGGAATGGTAAAGCTCGGAATGTAGCTGCCGAACACGCCGATGCCGATAGAGTAAACCGCCCAGAACCAGCCCAGCGCCGCGCTGGTACTGTCGCTGCGAACGTTATGCACAATGGCGACGATAAAGGCATAGAGGAACAGCGGATAGGCCAGGCCGCGGATTCCGTAGAACAGCAGAATTAATGCGTAATTTGCCTGACCCAGACCAAAAACGAGAAACAGGACGTGGAAAACGCACCACAGGACGAAGCCAATCAGCATGGTTTTTTGCGGGGTGATGATTTCAGCCACCACGCCGGAAATCCATGCGGAGAGCGCCGCCGCGAGACCGTAGAGCGTGAAGGCGAAAGAGGCTTCAGCAGGCGTGAAGCCCAGCGCCTTAATATAGTGCGACAGGAATGCCAGCTCGAAACCATCGCCCGTCATAAAGACCGCGATAGCGATATACCCCCAGACCAGACTCAGGGGTAATCCCAGCCATTGTTTGTTATTTAACGACATATTGACCTCGTTTTTAGGGTACAGGGAACCGCTCCGGCAGCATCACCGGAGGGTCTTTGCCACAGAATTATGGGTTTCGGTAGTTCAGGTCGTTTTGGTAAAGCGCGTTAAACTGCTGGTAACGCGTCATCAGCGCACGGTGGCGCGCCGGATCGCTGCGCCAGGTTTTATAGACTTCAGGTTTTTCGCACACGGAAGCCAGCGGCTTACCGGCTGCGAGACAGGCCAGCCGTGCAGCCCCCAGCGCACCGCCGGTTTCGCCGCCCTTATGCGTCACCACCGGCATCGCCAGAATATCGGCCAGCAGCTGGGCCCAGAAGGGGCTCCGCGCCCCGCCGCCGACGAGGGAGCACTGTTCAATCTGCGTGCCGCTCTCCTGCAACACGCGAAGGCCATCGGCAATACCGAAGCTGACGCCTTCCAGCACCGCATACCCCATCAGCGCACGCTGGCTGGAGTGCGTTAGCCCCCAGAACATGCCCCGAGCACAGGGATCGTTATGCGGCGTACGTTCCCCGGAAAGGTACGGCAGGAACATCGGCGCGCTCGCTTTCTCCGCATCGCTTAGCTGGGCGATCTCCTCAAGCAATGCCAGCTCCGTGACGCCCACCAGACGGCAAAACCACTGTAGACAACTGGCGGCGCTTAACATCACGCTCATCTGATGCCACAGGTTTGGCAGCACGTGACAGAACGCGTGCACGGCAGACTGGGGCGCCGGACGGTAGGCATCTGTGACCACAAACAGCACGCCGGAGGTGCCCAGCGAAATAAACGCATCGCCCGGCGAAACGGCCCCAACCCCTATCGCGCTGACGGCGTTATCTCCCCCGCCGCCGGCAACGATAACCGAGGGGTTCAGACCCCACCGCTGCGCTACCGCAGGTTCGAGTAGCGCCGAGACCTCACACCCTTCCACCAGCGCAGGCATGGCGGCACGCGACAGCCCACATTTTTCCAGCAGTGCATCCGACCAGTCTCGTTTTCCCACATCCAGCCACAGCGTCCCTGCCGAGTCCGACATATCAGAGATTTTTTTTCCGGTCATTTTGAAGCGCAGATAATCCTTCGGCAGCAGCACGGTGGCGAGACGGCTGAAGTTCTGCGGCTCATGACGGCGCACCCAGAGCAGCTTTGGTGCCGTAAACCCCGGCATTGCCAGGTTCCCCGCCACCTGGTGCAGCTCGGGCGCCATCTCTTCCAGCTCTGCGCACTCCTGCGCGCAGCGGGTGTCATTCCACAGGATGGCCGGACGCAGGGGTTCACCCGCGGCATCCAGCAGTACCGCACCGTGCATCTGTCCGGAAAGGCCAATGGCTTTTATCGCCTGCCAGTGGTGGCCGCACTTCTCCCGGAGGGTGGCAATCAGGTATTCGGTTGCCTCCCACCAGGCTTCCGGCGATTGTTCAGACCAGTGCGGCTTCGGACGCTGTATCGTCAGCGGCGCGCTATGGGTAGCGACAACGCCGTTGTTTTCGTCAATGACCAGCGCCTTTACTTCTGATGTGCCAAGATCGATGCCCAGATACATACCCACCTCTCACTTAATCAGCGCGTAGACGTCAGCGATTTTTTCACGCAGAAGCGCGGCAAAATCTTCCCGGCCGGTCAGATCGCCAAACAGGGCGGTATCGCTGGCATATCGGGCTATCGGATCGTCCGATTCGAACATCGCATGTACCGCAGAGGCGTTGAGGATACCGTCCTGGTATTCATATGGCAGCTTGCCGTGATGCCACTGCTCCATATAGACGTAGAACAGCGCAGGCAGCATAGCGGTAGCGTCAGGACGTACGCCGCGCTGGTAACATTCACGCAGCGTTGGGGCTATCATCGCCGGGATCTTCGAGAACCCGTCGGCCGCGACGCGCTGGTTGGTGTCCTGAATCCAGGGGTTGGTAAAACGCTTAAGCACCACGTCGCGGTAGGCTGGCAGATCGATGCCATTATCTCCCAGGCAGGGAATGACATCTTCCGTCACGTAGCGGTCGGCAATCTTGTAGATAAACTCTGTCAGCGTGCTTTCATGGATATACTGCTGCCCGACCAGAGTACCCGCCCAGGCGATACAGCTATGGGAGGCATTGAGGATGCGGATCTTCGCCTCTTCATAAGGGATGACGGATCCCACCAGCTCCACGCCCACCGTTTCCAGCGCGGGACGAACGTCGCGGAAATTGTCTTCAATCACCCACTGAATAAAGCGTTCCCCCATAACCGGGGCGTTATCGTCTATGCCCGTCCGGGCCTTAATGCGCGCCGGGAGATCGGCCGCTGGACGCGGTGTGATGCGATCCACCATGGTATTCGGACAGGTCGCATTAGCGCTCAGCCAGTCGATGACCCTCTGTTTGCCGCTGAGGGTTAAGAATTCAATCAACCCGTCGTGGAAGCGCTCGCCGTTATGCCGCACGTTGTCACAGTTAAGCAAGGTTACCGGACCCGCTCCGTTCGCCATACGCGCTTCGAGGATGCGGGCAATTGTCCCGTAGATGGTTTTACAGCCGCCCTTAATATCGCTCGCCAGATCGGCATTGGCCACATCCAGCCTGTGGCTGGTATCCAGATAGTAGCCCCCCTCCGTCACGGTAAACGCGATGACCCGAGTCTGCGGGTTCGCCCCTTCGGCAATCAGCGGCTGCAAATCCGCCTGCCACGGGATCAGCGTCTGAATCGAGGCGATCTCTTCATAGTCTCTCTCGCCTTCCGGGCTGACGGTCTCCAGTACATATCGCCCCTTCTGCGCGGCCAGCGCCTGCACCACATGTTCAGCATCGTTGCGTATGTTGCCCGCAGCGATGTGCCAGCGCGTATCGCCGCCGGCAATCAGGCGATGCAGATACCACGCCTGATGCGCACGATGAAAAGACCCCAGCCCAATATGTAGCCATGTGTATTTCTCGGTCATTGTTCTGTTCTCCAGTGAGGTTATGGCTGAACTGTAGATGATCATTTGATTAAAATAAGAGCTACAGATCACAAAAGAACAAATGACCATTCAAATAACAAATGACCAATAAAGAGCAAACCGCTTGCCTCAGCGCGGAGCACCCGCCAGAATGACAGACAATTGTTGTGGGTGTTGACCGCCCTCAACCCCACTCTTGAGGCAGGGAAACGTGAGCAAAGAAGATGACATCAGGCTCGATCAAAAAGTGCGGGCGGCATGGATGTATTACATCGCCGGGCTTAATCAAAGCGAAATTGCCAGCCAGCTCGGCACATCAAGACCGGTGGTGCAGCGGCTGATTGCCGCCGCGAAAGAGGAAGGCATTGTCTCGATTGGGCTTCATCACCCTGTCGCTAACTGCCTCGATTATGCGCAACTTCTCGCGGAAAAATATCACCTGACCCACTGCAACATTGTGCCCGTCTACCGCAATGAAAGCGCGCTGGATAGCGTGACGTTTGGCTGTTATCAGCTGATGGCCCGCTACCTGCAAGGTGATAAACCCACGGTTGTCGGAATTGGCTCCGGACTGACGCTAAAAAAAACCATCAAGCGTATCGATTTTGACAGCCACAACACCCGCTGTGTCGCCCTGATCAGCGCCATGAACGAGCACGGGCAATGTAACTATTACGATGATGTGCCGTTGCTGCTGGCGCGTAAAATTCAGGGAAAATATTACCAGTGGCCGGCGCCGCGCTATGCTCAGTCCAGCGAGGAGCATGAGATGTGGTGCTCAAACCGCCTGTTCCGTAACGTCTGCGCCGTGGCGGATGCGGCCGATGTGATTTTTGTCGGCATCGGGGCGCTGGGCAGGCAGAGCCCTATCTTCAAAGACGGGTTTATCGATGAGGCACAGCTGGAAGAGTTGACCCAGCGCGGTGGCGTTGGCGAAATACTCGGACGCTTTATCGATGCCGACGGCAACGTCATCGACAGCCAGATTAATCGCTTTATTACCAGCTACGATATTCGCCAGAGCCAGTGTCCACGTATTGCGGCCGCCTGCGGCGAGGATAAACGCCCGGCGATCCTTGCCGCCCTCAAAGGCGGCTGGGTAAACGGTCTGGTGACGGATGAACAGACCGCGCGCTGGCTGCTGACGCGTCAGGGCTAGCCCGTGACGCTCTGGCTGCCAATCAGTTCCGGTGGGATCTCAATACGCCTGACCGAGGTATCACCGGAATCGAGAATTTCAAATACCTTCTCCAGCATCGCCGGGACGTCCTGGCGCACCATGTCGATATCATGTCCCAGCAGAGAGACAAATGGGTCCCAGTCAAAACAACCCATCGGCGGCTGATTTTGGCCGGTCTGCCCGTATTGGGCCAGCCAACGTACCACCCCCTCCAGCGAAATGGTCGAATTGACAAACAGCCCCTTTAGCGCCGTCGATGGCGACGGGAAGGTGGCTCTGAGCTGCTCCTCCACGCGCGATGACGAGTACCCGGTGACCAGCAGCTGCTGTTCCGGAACGGTCAGCCCATGGGCCTGATGGGCATCAAGGAACCCGCGCAGGCGCTCTGCGGTGTTGTTATCACTCCGGCGTCCGCCCACGAAGGTCAGCGGAGCCAGCGAACCAAACCGTTTAAAGCTGCTGGCGAGGATCCGCTCTGTCAGCATCTTCGCGCCGCCGTAGTTATCCGAAATGATAGAGGGCGCCAGGGTACCCGGCAGATCAAGATTTAGCGTAGGTACGCCCGCCTGATGACAGAGTTCAGCAATTTTGTCCGGGTGTGTCGCCCCCGTGGCAATGACCCAGTCAACCTGCCAGGAGAGCATGGCACGGGCGGCATCCAGCTCGAGTTCCGGCTGTCGGCGTGTGCAGGTAATAATCGGCAACAGCCCTCTGGCACGCGCCATCTCTTCGAATTTTTCCGCTATAGAGCCGAAATAGCGGTTGTCATATTTCGGCACAATCATGCCGATAACGTTCGATTTCTTGCTGCGCAGCAGGCTTGCCTGACGGTTAACCGCGTAGCCCTGCTCTTGTGCAATGCGGGTTACCTTCTCTGCCAGGCTGGCGCTGATGCGGCGTTTCTTCCAGTTGCCATTCAAAATAGCACTCACCGCGCTGGCAGAAACGCCGGTGAGTTCCGCCAGATCGTAAATGGTCGTTTTCTTCGTTTTCTCAACGCGCGTCACAAAATCGCCTCTTCATTTTGAATGTCTCTTGCTGGAGAAATAAGCAAGTGCTAGATCTGCTTCATCGATTGAGCAGTTTGCTTCACGCGTCAGTCAGAACCCCCGTTCTTCACGCGAAAGCAGACACACCCTAAAAATCATCTCTGCATAAAGGATTATAAAATGAATCACTCTGTCCCCTCCATGAATAGTTCCCTTCAGGGCAAAGTCGCTGCTATCACTGGCGCCGCCTCAGGTATTGGCCTGGAGTGTGCAAAAACGCTGCTCGGCGCTGGCGCTAAGGTGGTGTTAATCGACCGGGAAGGCGAAAAGCTTCAGCGCCTTGTCGCCGAGCTGGGCGAGAACGCGTTTGCCCTGCAAATCGATCTGTTCAAACCCGAGCAAGTCGACGCGATGCTGAGCGACATTGTCGGCCTCGCCGGCGGCCTGGATATTTTTCACGCCAATGCAGGCGCCTACATCGGCGGGCCGGTTGCTGAAGGCGACCCGGACGTCTGGGATCGCGTACTGAACCTGAATATCAACGCCGCCTTCCGCTGCGTTCGCGCCGTACTGCCGCATATGATTGCGCAGAAGTCAGGCGATATTATCTTCACCAGCTCCATTGCGGGCGTGGTGCCGGTTATCTGGGAGCCGATCTACACCGCGTCCAAATTTGCCGTTCAGGCGTTCGTGCATACCACCCGTCGTCAGGTCGCGGAACATGGCGTACGCGTCGGAGCCGTTCTGCCTGGGCCGGTAGTGACGGCTCTGCTCGACGACTGGCCGCAGGCCAAAATGGATGAAGCGCTGGCAAACGGCAGCCTGATGCAGCCGATTGAAGTCGCAGAATCGGTGTTGTTCATGGTGACCCGTTCGAAGAACGTTACCGTCCGGGATCTAGTGATTCTGCCTAACAGCGTCGATCTTTAAGGGCCGTAAGGATGAAGAGTACACCAGAAACCGTTATCGGCGTAGACGTCGGCTCCGGCAGCGTTCGCGCGGGCATTTTCGATCTCAGCGGCAGGCTGCTTTCCCACGCGACGCAGAAAATTGCCACCGTGCACCGCAGCGGAAGCCGCGTGGAGCAGTCCAGCGCCGAGATCTGGCAGGCCGTTTGCCGCTGCATCCGCGAGGCGCTGGCGCGCTCCGGGACGACTCCGCAGAGCGTTGCCGGCATCGGGTTTGACGCCACCTGCTCGCTGGTGGTGTTGGACAACAATGGCGAACCGCTGGCGGTCAGCCCTGACGGTGAAGCGGAAAACAATATCATCGTCTGGATGGATCACCGTGCGACAGACCAGGCGGAGCGCATCAACGCCACCCATCATCCGGTGCTGGACTACGTTGGCGGGAAAATATCGCCCGAAATGGAGACGCCCAAGCTGCTGTGGCTGAAAGAAAACCACCGAGAGGTCTACGATCGCGCCTGGCAATTTTTCGATTTGGCCGATTTCCTGACCTGGCGCGCGACCGGCGATGTCACCCGTTCCATCTGTACCGTAACCTGTAAATGGACGTGGCTGGCCCATGAGAATCGCTGGGACCCGGACTATTTCCGCACCGTTGGCCTGGACGAGCTGGCCGGAGAAGATTTTGTCCGCATAGGGCAGCATATTGCCGCCCCCGGCACCCCTTGCGGCGAGGGCTTAACGGAGCAGGCCGCGCGTGAGATGGGCTTGCTGCCAGGCACGCCGGTGGCGGTAGGGTTAATTGATGCCCACGCTGGCGGCATCGGGACGTTGGGCGTTGGCGGCGGCGCGCTGAACAATCTTGCGTATGTCTTTGGCACCTCATCGTGCACCATGACCAGCGCCGAGAGCGCCGTTTTTGTGCCCGGCGTTTGGGGGCCTTATTTTAGCGCGATGGTACCTGGACTGTGGCTGATTGAGGGCGGACAAAGCGCCGCGGGTGCCGCTATCGATCGGTTATTAAGTTTCCATCCTGCCGCACCGCAAGCGCGCCAGCTGGCACAGGAGTCAGACCTGCCGCTGCCGGTTTACCTGGCGGACAGGCTTTTACAGACCTTCGCCACCGCCTCAGAGGCGGTGAACCTGGCAGCAGGACTGCACGTGGTACCCGAATTTCTGGGTAACCGCGCGCCCTTTGCCGATCCCCATGCGCGGGCCACGATCTGCGGGCTGGGCATGGAGAACGATATCAATAACCTGATGGCACTGTATGTGGCCGGTCTGTGTGGTATCGGTTACGGTTTGCGACAAATCATTGACGCCCAGCGTGAATGCGGCGTACAGACCGAAAATATCGTTATCAGCGGCGGCGCGGGCCAGCACCCTTTCGTTCGCCAGCTGCTGGCAGATACCTGCGGGCTACCGGTGTTAGCGACCCAATGCAGCGAACCGGTATTACTGGGTTCGGCCATTCTCGGGGCGGTGGCGGGAAATATAGCGCCTTCAGTGACCGATGCCATGAAACAATTTACCCACGTGGATAAATATTTCTATCCGCAAGCGAACTATCAGTCCCTTCATCTGCGTCGATACGAGGCTTATAAGCAGTTACAACAGACTGCGACAGTAATCAGAGAATAAATACACGTCAGTATATTTAGAGAAAAAGACAATAAGAAAACTCACGCCGGAATATTTCCGGTGTGGGCTTACCTGTACGCTACAAACGAGGTCAATATGTCCGAAATAAATAAACAGTGGCTGGGATTGCCGCTGAACCTGCTATGGGGATATCTGGCGATCGCGGTCTTTATGACGGGTGACGGTTTCGAGCTGGCATTCCTGTCGCACTATATTAAATCACTGGGCTTCACGCCTGCTGAAGCCTCTTTCGCCTTCACGCTTTACGGTCTCGCGGCGGCGCTCTCCGCGTGGATCTCCGGCGTGGTGGCTGAAATCATCACCCCGCAAAAAACCATGCTGATTGGCTTCGTCCTGTGGTGCGTTTTCCACGTCCTGTTTCTCGTTTTTGGTCTGGGTCAGGCAAATTACGCATTAATTCTGCTGTTCTATGGGATCCGCGGTCTGGCCTACCCGTTATTTTTGTACGCCTTCATCGTGGTCATTATTCATAATGTGCGTAGCGATAAATCCAGCTCGGCGCTGGGCTGGTACTGGGCGGTTTATTCCGTAGGTATTGGCGTGGCGGGCAGTTATATTCCGAGCTTTACCATTCCGCACATCGGGGAGATGGGCACCCTGTGGCTGGCACTGGCGTTTTGTCTGGCGGGGGGAGTCATCGCCATAGTATCCCTGCGCAGCGTCAAAACCCCAACGCACATGCATAATCTCTCCACCCGGGAAAAAATCGCCGAGCTGGGCCGTGCGGCGACGCTGCTCTACACCAACCGCAGTATTCTGCTCTCCAGCATGGTGCGTATCATCAACACCCTCTCCCTGTTCGGGTTTGCCGTCATCATGCCGATGATGTTTGTTGACGAACTGGGCTTCACCACCTCCGAGTGGCTTCAGGTCTGGGCGGTATTCTTCTTCACCACCATCTTCTCGAACGTCTTCTGGGGCGTGGTGGCGGAAAAAATGGGCTGGATGCGGGTGGTGCGTTGGTTTGGCTGCATCGGGATGGCGCTCTCGAGCCTGGCGTTTTACTACATTCCGCAGCACTTCGGGCATAACTTTGCCATGGCGCTGGTCCCGGCCATCGCGCTGGGGATTTTTGTGGCGGCCTTCGTACCGATGGCGGCGGTGTTCCCGGCGCTGGAGCCGCGGCACAAGGGGGCGGCGATTTCGGTGTATAACCTGTCAGCCGGCCTGTCTAACTTCCTTGCGCCGGCGATTGCCGTGGTGCTGCTGCCCTGGTTCAGCACGCTCGGTGTGGTCATCGCCTATACGGTGCTTTATCTGCTGGCTTTTGTTCTGTGTGCCTTTATCCGCGTCACGCAGCCGGGCTTAGAAAAAGCAAATAGCAGCAAGAGAGGGATGGCGGGTCTGCTGAATACTCCTCATCCTGAAACGCTGAAGGAGTAAGCGAGAGAACTTTCCTGCCGGGTCACGCTTATCCCGGCAGGAAGATGCGTGCGATTAGGCAATCGTCACTTTATTGTCCAGATAGACATCCTGAACCGCATTAATCAGCTTCACGCCGTCGGCCATGGATTTTTTAAACGCTTTGCGGCCCAGGATCAGCCCCATTCCGCCGGCGCGTTTGTTAATCACCGCCGTGCGCACCGCGTCGGTCAGATCGGTTTCACCGCCTGCTGCACCGCCGGAGTTAATCAGCCCGGCGCGGCCCATGTAGCAGTTAGCCAGCTGGTAGCGCACCAGATCGATAGGGTTGTCGCTGGTCAGCTTGCTGTAGACGCGGTCGTCGGTATAGCCAAAGTTCACCGCTTTATACCCGCCGTTATTCTCGGCCATTTTCTGTTTCACGATGTCCGCGCCGATGGTTGCCGCCAGGTGATTTGCCTGACCGGTCAGATCCGCTGATACGTGGTAATCCACGCCGTCTTTCTTAAACGCGTTGTTACGCAGATAGGCCCACAATACGGTCACCATCCCCAGCTCGTGCGCGCGCTCAAACGCGGCAGAGATCTCTTCTATCTGCCGACGCGACTGCTCAGAGCCAAAATAGATAGTCGCCCCGACCGCTACCGCACCCATGTTGAAAGCCTGTTCGACGCTGGCGTACAGTGTCTGGTCGTATTCGGTTGGGTAGCTCAGGGTTTCGTTGTGATTCAGCTTGACGAGGAACGGAATGCGGTGAGCATAGCGGCGGGAAACGGAGGCCAGCACGCCATACGTCGATGCCACACAGTTACAGCCCGCTTCAATCGCCAGCTCGACAATGTTTTTCGGGTCAAAGTAGAGCGGGTTAGCAGCAAACGACGCTCCCGCCGAGTGCTCTACGCCCTGGTCAACGGGCAGAATGGAGAGATACCCGGTCCCGCCCAGACGACCGGTATTGTAAAGCGTCTGCATGTTTCGCAGTACGGCAGGCGGACGGTTGTTGTCTACCATGACGCGGTCTACGTAATCATGGCCAGGCAGATAAAGCTGGTCGGCTGGAATGGTCATACAACGATGCTGTAAAAGGCTGTCGGCGTCTTTGCCAAGCAGTTGCGCAATATCAGTCATAGTGATGCTCCCGTAAGTCCGACATGATGTCGGAGCGTGTGATCCAAGCCCACGTTTTTGCAGGCAGACTAAGCCTGGTACCGACTTAACCTATTTTCCACCATTTGCAACTTTTTTAAGCACAATCTGCTGGCTCGTTTCGTGTACAACATTTTTGTTACACTGATCAAACAATCGCCTTAAAGGTATTTAAAAGGTATTATCACATGGTATGTTACATGCGTACCTCTGACATGCAGGATTAAAAAATGAAAACGAAAGTCCAACTGTCATTCATGATGTTCGTTGAATGGTTTATCTGGGGCGCATGGTTTGTGCCGCTGTGGCTGTGGCTGAGTAAGAGCGGGTTTACCGCCGGGGAAATTGGCTGGTCGTACGCCTGTACCGCGATTGCCGCGATCCTCTCTCCCATCCTTGTCGGCTCGCTGACGGACCGTTTCTTCGCCGCCCAGAAAGTGCTGGCCGTGCTGATGTTCGCTGGCGCGATTCTGATGTATTTCGCAGCACAGCAAACCCAGTTCAGCACCTTCTTCCCGCTGCTGCTGGCCTACTCCCTGACCTATATGCCGACCATCGCGCTGACCAACAGTATCGCCTTCGCGAACGTCGATGACGTGGAGGCTGATTTCCCGCGCATTCGCGTGATGGGCACCATCGGCTGGATTGCCTCCGGCCTGGCGTGCGGCTTCCTGCCGCAGATGATGGGCTATAGCGACATCTCTGACACCAATATCCCGCTGCTGATGACCGCTGCCAGCTCCCTTCTGCTTGGCGTCTTCGCGCTGTTCCTGCCGAATACCCCGCCGAAGAGTACCGGCAAGCTGGATTTCAAAGTGATGCTGGGGCTGGATGCGCTGATCCTGCTGCGCGATAAAAACTTCCTGGTGTTCTTCTTCTGCTCGTTCCTGTTCGCCATGCCGCTGGCCTTCTACTATATCTTTGCCAACGGCTATCTCACCGAAGTGGGGATGAAAAACGCCACCGGCTGGATGACCCTCGGCCAGTTCTCTGAAATCTTCTTCATGCTCGCTCTGCCATTCTTTACCAAACGCTTTGGTATTAAGAAGGTCTTGCTGCTGGGCCTGATCACCGCCGCCATTCGCTACGGTTTCTTTGTTTACGGCGGCGCCGAGCAATACTTCACCTACGCCCTGCTGTTCCTCGGTATTCTGCTGCACGGCGTAAGCTATGACTTCTATTACGTCACCGCGTACATCTACGTGGATAAAAAAGCGCCAGTGCACATGCGCAACGCGGCGCAGGGCTTGATCACGCTGTGCTGTCAGGGCTTTGGTAGCCTGCTGGGTTACCGTCTCGGCGGCGTGATGATGGAAAAAATGTTCGCATATAAAGAGCCGGTGAATGGGCTGACCTTCAACTGGGCCGGAATGTGGACGTTTGGTGCAATCATGATTGTGGTGATTGCCGTACTGTTTATGCTGTTTTTCCGCGAATCGGATAAAGAGATCACCGCAATTGAGGTGGTTGATGGCGATACCGCGCTGACACGAGGGGAAGTTAAATGAAACAAGACCGTATTCTCGGTGCTCTTTACGGGCAGGCGTTAGGGGATGCGATGGGGATGCCGTCGGAGCTGTGGCCGCGTAAGAGGGTGAAAGCACACTTCGGCTGGATCGACCGTTTCTTACCCGGCCCGGCTGAGAATAATGCCGCCTGTTACTTTAAGCAGGCCGAATTTACGGATGATACGTCGATGGCGCTGTGCCTGGCCGACGCGATTATCGAATGCGACGGGGAAATTAACCCTGACGTTATCGGTAAGCATATTCTGGACTGGGCGCTGGATTTTGACGCGTTCAATAAGAATGTGCTCGGCCCGACCTCCAAAATTGCCCTGAACGCCATCCGTGACGGCAAGCCGGTGAGCCAGCTGGAAAACAACGGCGTCACCAACGGGGCGGCGATGCGCGCCTCCCCGCTGGGATGCCTCCTGCCAGCCACGCGTCTGGCGCACTTTGTGGAACAGGTTGCGTTAGCCTCCAGCCCGACCCATAAATCGGATCTCGCCATCGCCGGTGCGGTGGTGATCGCCTGGGCGGTTTCACGCGCTATCGACGGCGAACGCTGGCATCACATCGCCGATGCCCTGCCGGGTATTGCCCGTGCGGCGCAGGAGGCGAACACGACCACCTTCAGCGCATCGCTTTCCGCTCGTATTGAGCTGGCCCTGAAAACCGTGCGCGAAGCCAACGGTACCGAGTCCGCCAGCGAGCAGATCTATCAGCTTATTGGCGCGGGCACGAGCACCCTTGAGTCCGTTCCGGCGGCGATTGCGATGGTCGAACTCGCGGGTACCGATCCGAACCGCTGCGCGGTGTTATGCGCCAACCTGGGCGGTGATACTGACACTATCGGCGCGATGGCAACGGCCATCTGCGGCGCGCTGCACGGTGTACAGGCCATTGATCCGGCACTCAAAAACGAACTTGATGCCGTAAACCGGCTCGATTTCGGCCACTACTGCGAAAAACTGCTGCACTTCCGGGAGCAAAGGGAGGGCGTATGAGTGCTTTTGCCCGCCGTCTCGAAACCCTTCACGCCACGCGCCCCGTAACGGTACTCGGCGCGGCGGTCATCGACGTGATTGCCGACGCCTACGCCCTGCCCTGGCGCGGGTGTGATATCGAGCTGAAGCAACAGGGAGTGAATATTGGCGGCTGCGCGCTGAATATCGCCATCGCCCTGAAGCGGCTCGGCATTGCTGCGCAAAACGCCCTTCCCGTCGGCCACGGCGTGTGGGCCGATATTATCCGTAACGCCATGGCGAAGCAGGATCTGCACAGCGCCGTGGAAGCGGAAACGGGCGATAACGGCTGGTGCCTGGCGCTGGTGGAGCCTGACGGTGAACGGACCTTTATGTCGTTTAGCGGCGTGGAGAACCAGTGGCAGCAGCGCTGGCTGGACGGGTTAAGCGTGCCGGCAGGGAGCCTGATCTCTTTGTCCGGCTACCAGCTGGCGTCCCCCAGCGGTGAGCTGCTGACGGCCTGGCTGGAAAGTCTTCAGGATGCGACGCTCTTTATCGATTTCGGTCCGCGCATCGCGGATATTCCCGACCCGCTGATGGCGCGGATCATGGCCTGCAAACCAATCGTCTCGCTCAATCGTCAGGAGGCGGAACTTGCCGCCGAATGGCTTGGCGTAAACGTGGAAGAGCTCGGCACACGGTGGCAGCAGAGGTTTGGCGCTGCGCTGATCGTACGCCATGATAAAGACGGGGCGGTCTGGTACGACGGTGACGCTTCCGGACACGTTCCGGCGTTTCCTGCTACCGTGGTCGATACCATCGGCGCGGGTGACAGCCATGCGGGAGGTACCCTTGCCGGGCTGGCCGCGGGATGGTCACTGCCAGAGGCGGTGCAGCTTGGCAATGCCGTAGCCGCCTGGGTAGTCAGCCATCGCGGTGGCGACTGCGCCCCCACGCGCGAGGCCCTACTCCTCGCACACAAAGACGTATAGGTCGCTGCGGCAGTAGCTGATGCTGTACTCAATTGGCCGGTGCTGTTGATCGAGCGCGACTTGCTTGATCACCAGCACCGGTATCTTATCGTCCATCTTGATATGCGCCTGAAACTCGCTGTCCGGCATCCGGGCGCTGACGCGGGAACGGGTGCGCTGCGGAAAGATATTCTGGCTGCGGAAGTAATCATAAAGCGAGACGCCGATGTCGTCCGGATTGGGGATTAACCCTACCGGTACCCAGGACTCCTCTATTGATACCGCATCGTCATCCACGTAGCGGATGCGCTTAAGCAGAAATACATCGCTGTCCGGCGCAAGGGAAAGGTGGCGGGCGATCTCCTCCGGACATTTCACGACGCGTTTATTAACCCACAGCGTGTTGGGCGTTTTGCCCCGCAGCACCACCTGCTGAGAAAACCCGCGCGCCTCTTTTAGCGAATATTCAAAGATATTGTTGATTTGCGTACCGTATCCACGCGCGCGGGTGACGACGCCGGCCTCTTCCAGCGCCTGCATCGCTTTACGCACCGTAATGCGCGACACACCGGCCAGCTGGCTCAGATCGCGCTCGCCCGGCAAAATATTACCGTGCGCGAGCACGCCGCTGCGTACCGCGTTTTTAACCGTTTCGGCAAATTTCAGGTACAACGGCGTGTTGTCCGGTGCGGCAATTCGTTCCTTGAGTTGAGCAATTAACCGGGTATGCGCTTGTTCCATCTCTGTTTTTCTCTGGCATAAGGTTTTATGCCAGTATACGGCTTACCACCATGCATGAAAATGGTGAACCGGCCCAATACCGTGACCCACTTCCAGAGAATCGGCTTTTGCCAGCGCGCACGAGAGCCAGATCTTCGCCTCCTGCACCGTATCCGCCCAGTTCGCGTTTCGGGGACGCAGCGCCGCCAGCGCCGCCGAGAGCGTACATCCCGTGCCGTGGGTGTTTTTGGTCTGTACCCGCGGGGCGGTGAAACGTTGCGCGCCATCGCGGGTGAAGAGCCAGTCCGGGCTTTCTGCATCATCAAGATGACCGCCTTTCATCAGCACCGCGCTGCATCCCATCGCCAGCAGCGCATTGCCCTGCTCTTTCATCTCACGTTCGTTTTGCGCGTGTGACGCATCCAGCAGCGCGGCGGCTTCAGGGAGGTTTGGCGTGATCAGCGCCACCTGCGGCAGCAGCTTTTTACGCAGGGTGTCGACGGCAGAGGCGGAGAGCAACGGATCGCCGCTTTTGGCCAGCATCACGGTATCGAGCACCACGTTTTTTATCTGATAACGTTTGAGACGTTCAGCGACCGCTTCAACAATGTCCGCCTCTGCAAGCATGCCGATTTTGGTGGTGTCGATGCGTACATCGCTGAATACCGAATCCAGCTGTGCGGCGACAAAATCCGGCTCAATACGATATACCGACTGTACACCGCGCGTGTTTTGCGCCACCAGCGCGGTGATAACCGAGCATCCGTAAGCGCCGAGCGCAGAGAAGGTTTTCAGGTCTGCCTGGATCCCCGCTCCGCCGCTGGGATCGGTTCCCGCAATAGTCAGGGCATTAATGCGTGTCATACCAGCTCCTCCAGCGCGTAAAGCGCATCCAGAAACGCCGGGGCAAAGCTGCCGGGGCCCCGGCTGTGAGTCAGTGCAGCTGCCCCTGCGCGCTTCATAAAGCCGCAGGCTGCCGTCGCATTATCAAGCCTGTCGCCAGGCAGCGAACAGCAGGCGGCGACGACCGCCGAGAGCGCACAGCCTGTTCCCACCACGCGGGTCATCAGCGGGTCGCCGCCCGCGACCGTACGGGTTCGCTGACCATCAGTGATGTGATCCACTTCTCCTGTGACGACCACAACGGCGTGGGTCTGGCGGGCGAGCGTCTGCGCAGCGGTCAACGCGCTCGCCGCCGTATCGGTGGAATCAACCCCGCGCCCGCCCGCACTCATTCCGGCAAGGGCGAGGATTTCGGAGGCGTTTCCACGAATGGCCGCAGGTTTAAGGGACAATATTTGCTGGCAAAATCGGGTGCGGTACGCCAGCGCGCCAACCGCAACCGGATCCAGAACCCAGGGCGTACCCGCGGCTACCGCGCTCTCAATGGCCCGACGCATCGACTGGGCGCGCGGCGCGGTGAGTGTACCCACGTTGATGAGCAGAGCATCGGCAAGCGCGGCAAACTGTTCCGCTTCCTCGGCTTCGATCACCATTGCCGGGGAAGCACCCAGCGCGAGCAAAACGTTGGCGGTGAAGGTCTGCACGACATCGTTGGTCATACAGTGCGTGAGCGGGGAACGGGTTCGGAATTGATGTAAAACGTGTGAGTCTAGCAGGTCAGGCTGCATGATTTCGCTCCTGCCGTGCGTGAAGAAGCGATGACCGGGTAGGCATCTGACTTCCCTACGCTGGCATTATCCAGATCAGGTGGTACGGGTATTTCTCAGCCTTCTTTGATGAAGGGCACCCCGAGTCATGAAGATTGAATCTCTATACTTTTTGCCAGCTTAGGGGAAGTGGCTTACTGATGCAAGCCCCGCCTTTCCGGTCATCGCATCTACAACTTGAAAATAAGCATAACCCCTAATTTGACCCCCATTTTGACCCCCACCCCAGACAGCAAAAAGGGGCGCAAGCCCCTTATTTCTTACACTCTTTATAGAATGTGCTGGTTTTCATTGTTTTCGAATCGAGGGTGCTAAACAGAATACTCATCTTGCTGTACGGTTCTTAACAACAACTTCTCTAAGTATGCGATTGTTTATTTTTTCCTTCCACTGCCTCTGTTTATCACTGAGGTTTCTCTTTTTCATAGTTCCAATAAGAAAATCATAATCTTTGTCGAACAAATACCCTTTGCTATTTGCATATTCAATCAATGCGAGATTGGGATTAGCATAAATATCTTTTTTAATCCTCTTCAACCCATCGAATAAAGTGCCAGTTGAAATATTCAAAAATCTATTTATACAAACATTGCCAACATACGTGGTATTGCCATTTTTATTATTTTCAATATAGCAATGCTCTTTGATATCCTGACCACAGGGACAGGAATCCATTTCTTCAGAAACTTCTATCGAATGTAGACTCCACTCTGTTTTGGCAACTTCGAAGTTTTTTGAAACAGATAACGATAAGATATGTTCTTTTAGCCTTTCAAAGTTATGACTTTCCATCAAAAGATCTCCAGAAATAGAAAAAGCGCTACAAATGAGCGCTTTGAGATGTTTTTACTTTTTCCCTTTTTTAGAGGGGATTTTTACAGTTTCCGTAACAGTTGTCCCTGGACGTTTCTTAGCCTCTTCCGGCTTTACAAACTGACCAGTACCCGCATCACGAACTACCTTTTGTTTAGTCATGAAAACACCTCATCTGGAATGAAGGATAGAACGACTTTACCTTTTTAATAGTAGGTAATAAGCGAAGCGGCGTCAAAGAAAAAGCACAATATATGCACACAGATCACAAAATACCATACAACATATAGCGGAATAGTACCTTATATCACCCACCTGTAGACGATTGACCGGACGACATTTGCAGCGTTAGCGACTGTGCAAAGCTGGCTTGAGAAGCTCTCGCCTGGAAATCAATGTAATCGCTCAATCTTGAGCTATCGCTGGCGATAGTGAGCGGAACAGACGCTTCAAGATTTAGATTGAATACAGGTGCAAGGTTGTACGATGGCGCACTATTGGTGCTGGTTAGGGATGATATAGCAGAATCACGAAGCGCTCCCCCTCGCAGAGAATCACCATTCAGGCCGTACTGTTCTACCGCTGTCCCTGTAGGCTGATCATCTATTCCTAACCAACCTTTAACAGCATGACCGACACTACGGGTACTAAACCCTGTCTTGTCCTGCACCCAATCGGCAGCACTGTTGGCACTGCCTGTAACAGCACCATCGTAGAGAGCCTGGGCCGCTGGCTTATCGCTATCAGTGAACCATTGAGGGAAACGTTCTTTCAGCCCTTTATTGATATCACTCACAACATTGGAAATCTCACCCACAAGCCCAGTGATTTCTTTCGAGAGATTGCCTAAGCCCTCTCCAAGCATTCCCGCCGCTTCGGTGATAATTTTGGTGTTCCTTACCAGATCGTCGCCCCCATCGGCAAAGCCTTTCATCCAGCCTGTAAACAACTGATTGTCTAATCCATTCATCAGATTACCCATCGCTACACTCAGATCACCATATGCAAGCGTCTGTTTTACCTGCTCGTCGTTCAGCGTCTGACCGCTTTCCACAAGCTGTTTCAGCGTCTTGTTATAGTCAGCTCCGTTATTCATGAACATATCTGTGTAGTGCATCAGGTCATCACCTAAACTCTCGATCAACGTACCAATCTGAGCCTGTGACATACCACGGCGTTGCCCTTCATTCACCGTAGCTTGAACGAAATCCAGTGGTGAATCTTGGAACTTGGAAATCTGATCCTTACTCCATCCGAATTTGTTCATTATCGACGTAATGCCACCATCCCCACCCTTCCATTCGCCATTCTTCATTTGAGCATCGTTAACAGTCATGGCGAGGCGTTCACGAACATCTTTCATATTATCAACGGCTTTAGATGTATTAGCTGAGTCAACCCCATGTTGCTGCCCCCAGGCTACCATTGTCTTGATTGCATTAGGATTTGTCTTAACAAGAGCCGACTGTCGCACCAGGTCAAGATTTTCATTCCCTTTGTCAACAATTCGCTGCCCCACTCCGAGGGAGCCAGCCGTTAACGCAAGGCTTCCTAATACCCCACCACCGACGATAGGAGCATTCCCGCCCTTCTGAGCCTTTAGCTTAGTGGCTGCTGCGGCATACTGGGTACGCTGTGCCTGTGTCACTTTCGCTTGCTGTGCGGCTTCTCTGCGTAACAGGGTTACACGCTCACGAATAGTAGCGTTCATACGCTGGCTTGTGATGTTACCTTGAGCAAAAGCCTCTGTTTGCTTCTGAATGAAACGTAACGCTTCATACTGAGACTTAGGATCAAGCCCGTATTTACCTTTAATTCCTGAAACTTGTAGCCCTACATGGCGAAATTTTAGCTCGGCTGTTTCCTGTCGTTTCTGTAGCTGCTGCTTCGCTTTCAGATTGGCCTTTTCATCCCTGGCTTTCTGCTTCTCTGCTGTACGCTGCGCTTTCATTTCAGCCGTATTCTTAGGAGAGCTATTAAACTTCGCATCATCGGCTTGTTTACGAGCTTTCTGCCTGTTTTTCTTTTGATTCTGAAAACGAATTTTCGGGTCTTTAATCTTAGAAAAATGGCGTTGAAGATCATCAGCGGCTTTCTTCGCCTCTGCAATGTCCTCTTTCGAAACTTGAAAACGTACCGTGTTTACGATAGAACTTGTGTGGATCTCAAGCATGATTATTCACCGCCTTTCTTTTCGTTCACAAGATAATTAAGCGCATCTGATACGCTCATTCCCTTGAAAATAAGTTGTCTTAAATGTGAATAGCTCACATCAAGTGCTCTCGATACGGCTGCTAAATTCAGTAGTTGCTCTGCGTTTGTATCATTTAGTTGTAAATGTAAGCCTCGACTCTTTAGGATAAGTTCCAATTTCATCTTTCCTCTTATTCTGGAAATAAAAAAGGGCGGGAACACTGGGGAGATTTGCGCTCTCTTAGTTCCCAACGTTCACACGCCCTATTCAAAAGCTCTTCTGTTATTTATTTTCCAGACGGGAAGAGCTACCGTCTATCGCTCATTATGCTGAGACGCTACCGAAAACTATCGCCGTAGGGATGTTATTAATTGGTATATAGCTGGTTTCTGTTGCAATAGATGGGAATTGCCATTTAGCATCTGAAACAACATACTGATTATGCAGAGTTGCAGATTTTCCAAGTGTCAGATGACGAACACCGATTCCGGTGTGCAGCACCAGTGCATTACTCCCCTCACTCATGCGTGGGATGACGGCGAACCCGTCCACACCGATTTTGTCGGTGATCAGGGAGTACCCTGTTACATCCATTACGGTGATCCCGTTCAGAGTCCACACCTCGTAAGCCGGATTACTTTCTACTGTTCGAGTGTAGAAGTTGTCAGAGCTATTGACACTTAGGGTGTACACCATGAAATCTTTAATAGATGGATGATAGCGAAGTGCTTTAGCAGCAGCCCCAGAAGCCAGGATCACAGCGCCTTGTTTCTGTTGTGCCAGGCCATCCCCAAGAGCGACATTCTGAATACGGGCAATTTCGCTTAGTTGTTCAAAGATGTTAGCAGTGTCGGAAGTGTCCAGGGTGTATTCTGTTCGAGCACCGCCAGTTAAGAAATCAAGATCGCCTTGTCCGGCATAGTCGCTATTAACACGCAGACCTAACAGAGCATTCACAAGGTCAATTTCAACGGCGTTTTCTGCCATAGAATATTGGCTATCACTGAAATCTGACAGAGCAATACTCACCTGGTCGGCAGTGTCAGCAATTCCACGCGCGGCGTATTGTTGCAGATCTAAACTGGTGACGCTGTTCAAAACACCGAAATATTTCATGGTGTACAATGAGTTAGTAAACTCTGGACGCTGTGCGCTGTTCCAATCTGATTGGGAATAAGGAGAGTTTTCTTTAGCTACCAGATTTTTAACATCGGTAATCTTTTCAAGAGAAATCAGATTTACGTTGTGGGACTCCTGACGGAATAAGCCCAGATTTGAAATAATACGGTTTAGCTGAGTGCTGAAAGTAAACGGGCTTGTAAAGCTGTCGTACACTACACCAGAGAATAAATCTTTAGACATTATGTAATTTCCTTATTATTAGGTAGTGCGTAGCGCTACAGTGTCAAAATCAGTGAAAGTAAAGCCAAGGGTTGCTAATTGCGCTTGAGCCAGAGATTTATCCAGGCTTCCAAATTCAACGCCAACCAGGGCTAAAATAGTATGTTCTGGAGAAGCTACAATAAACGCCTTATCACCAGCGCGTGCAGGTTCTACGACAACATACGCAATGTCACCAGGGGTGGCAGCTTTTGCACCTGTTGCGGTTACGAGATCGCCAACAATGAGATCGGCAGGAATACCGGATTCCACACGGATCAGCTTGTCCTGCATAATTGCATCAGATGCGTAAGCCACTACTTTATAACGGGCGTGGCTGTTATTCCCGTTGAGAGTTTGAAATGTTCCAAATTGCATTCGGTTATTTTCCTTTAGCTAATAATTTTAATCGTTCCTCAAGTCCCGTTAATGGGTGGGAACCTTCTTTTGATTTAGTGATCGTGGCGGTAGGCCAGAATTTTTCTGTAGCCTCTCGAATTTCTTCGACACTTACGCATAATACATTCGCCGCTTGTTTCATCATCTTTTCAGACAGAACAAGAGATGCACCTTTGTGTGTTATCACACGGTCATAGTTCATTAGAAACATTGTCGTTTCCTTATCGTAACTTTTTTGTTACAGCAGATAAAAATAAACCCCATTGAAGGGGCTTATTGGGATAGCTGGAAATCTTATAAACCAGCCTGGGGATCATTCCGTGTCGTTGCAAACACGCTTAGGATGAATGATCGCCCTATTGGAATTTCTTATCACTACCAAGCCTTTCGGCTTAATAATTAATTAGGAGACAATACAACTCGACTAAGGAAGGTGCGAATAAGCGGGGAAATTCTTCTCGGCTGACTCAGTCATTTCATTTCTTCATGTTTGAGCCGATTTTTTCTCCCTTAAATGCCTTGAATCAGCCTATTTAGACCGTTTCTTCGCCATTTAAGGCGTTATCCCCAGTTTTTAGTGAGATCTCTCCCACTGACGTATCATTTGGTCCGCCCGAAACAGGTTGGCCAGCGTGAATAACATCGCCAGTTGGTTATCGTTTTTCAGCAACCCCTTGTATCTGGCTTTCACGAAGCCGAACTGTCGCTTGATGATGCGAAATGGGTGCTCCACCCTGGCACGGATGCTGGCTTTCATGTATTCGATGTTGATGGCCGTTTTGTTCTTGCGTGGATGCTGTTTCAAGGTTCTTACCTTGCCGGGGCGCTCGGCGATCAGCCAGTCCACATCCACCTCGGCCAGCTCCTCGCGCTGTGGCGCCCCTTGGTAGCCGGCATCGGCTGAGACAAATTGCTCCTCTCCATGCAGCAGATTACCCAGCTGATTGAGGTCATGCTCGTTGGCCGCGGTGGTGACCAGGCTGTGGGTCAGGCCACTCTTGGCATCGACACCAATGTGGGCCTTCATGCCAAAGTGCCACTGATTGCCTTTCTTGGTCTGATGCATCTCCGGATCGCGTTGCTGCTCTTTGTTCTTGGTCGAGCTGGGTGCCTCAATGATGGTGGCATCGACCAAGGTGCCTTGAGTCATCATGACGCCTGCTTCGGCCAGCCAGCGATTGATGGTCTTGAACAATTGGCGGGCCAGTTGATGCTGCTCCAGCAGGTGGCGGAAATTCATGATGGTGGTGCGGTCAGGCAAGGCGCTATCCAGGGATAACCGGGCAAACAGACGCATGGAGGCGATTTCGTACAGAGCATCTTCCATCGCGCCATCGCTCAGGTTGTACCAATGCTGCATGCAGTGAATGCGTAGCATGGTTTCCAGCGGATAAGGTCGCCGGCCATTACCAGCCTTGGGGTAAAACGGCTCGATGACTTCCACCATGTTTTGCCATGGCAGAATCTGCTCCATGCGGGACAAGAAAATCTCTTTTCTGGTCTGACGGCGCTTACTGCTGAATTCACTGTCGGCGAAGGTAAGTTGATGACTCATAATGAACCCTGTTCCATGGTTCCAGATGACAAACATGATCTCATATCAGGGACTTGTTCGCACCTTCCCTAAAGCAAAAATGTTCCAGTGTCTGAATTCTCTGTATTGTCTAACAACCACTCTTATGATTAGAACGGTTATGAAGAGCAGGATTGCTCTTCTATAAAATCACTCGTTGTGAATGACTACCTTTAGAATGAAGGGCGCACCTTAAAAAGGTGTTCTCCACCGGATATCCCCTATTCATTGAGAAGAAGCAATAAATAAGGCAGTGGAGATCCCCTGTTAGAAACAAACGAAACGTAGCAATAAAGGACACAACCAAAAATCAAAGAAGGAATGATTTTAGAGAAGAGGGCTACACCTCCCCTGTAGGGTAGCCATCTATGGGAGAAGTGATTCGAATACTTACCCTATAACTCATTATGACACAAATAGCACAATAAGTCAAGACATTTCGTAACTTTTATGTTATGCGCATTCTTCCGCGATCTGGATGGCAAGCTCTCCGAGTTCAACGGTGATGTGTTCCATAGCGAGGGCAAGCTCCTCCATATCATTGGCAATTCGCCACGCCTGATCCACGGTGACGGTATCCCCGTTCATCTGCACCAGGTGCTCTACAGCAGCGTTCCAGTGTTCAAGGGCAGTGATTGCCTGTTCAGTGTATTGTATCGCTTCCAGGAGCGCGGAGGGCGTTCTCTCACACCACGCCTTATTAACAAGCCGCAGGGCTGGTAAATGCCAAATGTCGTGGAAAGAGTTAATAAGGGTGTTCACGATGTTCACGGTGTCCATAGTGTTAAGAGTCATAATGTTCCTTGGTATCAAATAGGGTGTCAAAGTCGCGGGTTAAATTGTTAAGGTGATTAACCGAAAGCCAGCCGCAATAATGTTCGTATGAGGAGAAATTAAGAATTTGCCATTTGTGGAGATTTGAAGAATCCACATTGAAGATTTTCATCTTCCTGGGTTTCCAGAATGCACCAGGGCAGCTATTGAGAATATCCTGTAATGCGCCCATCTCGTCAGGAGACATTGCAGGGCTATTCTCTTCAATTATTGTAGTTTGCCATTCACCAGGAACAGAATTGTATTCCTTCGAAAGGCGAGATAGATTTTGAAAATCAGATGTTCGTAATAATGATTGTGCGTTTCGTTCAAATTTTGTAACTACGTTACGTTTTCTTTTTCCCATTCATTCCTCGTAGAGGGAAACTTCCGTGTTTTCTCGTTAATGTCCATACTGCGTAAAATGCAAATAACCAATACATAGCGATGATCATAAAAGTTTCCCGATTGTGTGTTTTAGAAATTAGTGTAGATAAATTCTACATTGTCTCGTTCGATGTGTTTCAGCGTGAATGATAGATAATGGCTCTCATCGTCTATCTCAATCACACCAATGTTGCGCAGCGCACGAAGCCAGAACCTGATCCCGTTATCACTTACACCGGATTTATCAGATAGTTCTCCGTAGGAAATGCGTGTCCTACGTCCTCTCCAGAACCAGATAAGCGCATAATAAACGCCCTTCCCGCTATCGTTGATCTGTATCTGGTTTGTGTTGTTTAGTTTTATATATTGTATCAATTAGGTCTCCGTTAAAATGGTGTTCCGAATCGTCCATAGAAGTGTGGATAACGATGTTCAAATCGCATTTCTAATTCCTCTTCGAGTCTGGAAGGTAGTTTCATACTCTTGCGGTGCAATACGCGGCGAGCGTAGTTAATAAATGTGTCCCCCCTGTTTTGCTGCCGTAAACTTTCCGGTTTGGACAATAGATCGCACATTGCGTCTATTTTCATTTCATCGGTAATCGTTTCAGGCAGTCCTAAAGGCTCAGACTTTTCTGTCGCATCATCCTGCGTTTCCTCTGCCGTAGCTGGTTCAGGCACTACGTCAGAAATGATATCAGGCTGCACTGTCAGTGCTTCTGGTGGAGTAATGTGTGATGTAGCCCCCTGAAACACCGGACAGTAGCTGTATCTCCAGATAAGAGATAGGCTTGAATATATGTCTAACACTAACGCCAATTTTGAGATGACCGGGATCCTGTTAGGGCAAGAAGTCCGTAAACGTAAAACTCCTCAGGAGAAGATCGCCATTATCCAGCAGACGATGGAGCCGGGTATGAATGTCTCCCATGTCGCCCGCCTGCATGGTATCCAGCCCAGCCTGCTGTTTAAGTGGAAGAAGCAATATCAGGAAGGCAGCCTCACCGCCGTTGCGGCTGGAGAGGAAGTCGTTCCTGCTTCTGAGCTTACTGCTGCTCTGAAGCAGGTCCGGGAGCTTCAGCGCCTTCTGGGCAAGAAAACGATGGAAGTTGAGATCCTGAAAGAAGCCGTGGAGTACGGTCAGTCGCGAAAATGGATAGCGCACGCGCCCTTGTTGCCAAAGGACGGGGAATAGCCATGGTCAGCCGGACCATGGGCGTGTCGCGTGCGCAACTGTCACTGCGGATTAACCGTTCTGCCGACTGGCAGGACAGGCGCTGTAACCGGCGTAATGAAGAAGCAGACGCAGAAATACTGTCGGCTATCCTCAACATTATCAGCGATATGCCGAGTTATGGTTATCGACGCGTGTGGGGCATCCTGCGCAAGCAACGTCGCACAGAGGGACAGCCACCTGTGAATGCCAAACGGCTTTACAGGATAATGAGCGAGCATAACCTGTTGTTGTTGCATCACAAACCAGAGCGACCGAAGCGTGAACATAAGGGCAAGATAGCGGTGGCAGAAAGCGATATGCGCTGGTGTTCAGATGGCTTCGAGTTCGGCTGCGACAACGGCGAAAAACTGCGGGTAACGTTCGCGCTGGACTGCTGCGACCGTGAGGCCATAGACTGGGCAGCAAGCACGGGAGGCTATGACAGTTCGACCGTGCAGGATGTGATGCTGAGGTCGGTGGAAAAGCGCTTCGGCGACAGGTTGCCCGACACAGCGGTGCAGTGGCTGACGGATAACGGTTCAGCGTATACCGCGTATGAAACGCGGAGGTTCGCGAGAGAGCTGAATCTGGAGCCCTGCACAACAGCGGTGAGCAGCCCGCAGAGTAATGGCATGGCCGAACGGTTCGTGAAAACGATGAAAGAAGACTATATCGCGTTCATGCCAAAACCGGATGTGAGAACAGCACTGCGAAACCTTGCAGTAGCGTTCACGCATTACAATGAAAACCACCCGCACAGCGCGCTGGGATATCACTCCCCGAGGGAATACCGGCGGCAGCGGACATCGTTAACTTAAGATACAAAAGCTGTTCGGAGATGGAGGGTCAAGATCACTGGTGGAGTAATGTGCGCATCAGTGATCGGAAACGTGCGGTAAACTTTGGAACGATAACCAGGGTTTTTCTCTTTCGTGATTAGCCCTGCATCTTGCAGCTTCTGAATGAGTTTGCAGGTTCTCTCCCTGGATAAATCGATCACCTTTCCAAGTTCTGTCTGACTTTCGTAACAGAAATTCCCTGAATTTTCCCATCCCTGAAAATAGCAGTACAACTTTTGCGCCTTGGGGCAAAAGTCCATGTAACCATCCTGGAGGTTGGGAGAATAAATTCTGGGAATGTCTCGGAAATAATGTGGGGTGTTAATTGTACGATCTTTTACTTCACCAGTTTGCTTGTCGGTGTATTGGTAGTCTGCCTTAATCTCGGCGAGTGTTTTTGCCATTGGTGTATGCTCCTATGTATGCTCAGTAAGTTACGAATGCTCTTCATTTGGTTTTCTCCGCTTCTCATTCGTGGGGTGGGTGTTAATGATGGAACGTGGTTGTTACGCGCCAGCTTTCGAATATTTAACCGCCAGGTTTTGACACTCTTCAAGAAGTAGTGCGCTTACGCTCATTTTTCGGCGCTTAGCTTCTTTGAATAGAATCTGAAATGTCGCATCAGGGATCATTAACGATGTGGACGGCGGTAGTTTGGTTTTCTTCTCGATCATATGGTTTCTCCTTTTGGTTTAATCGTTGGTGGTGGTTTCAGCCTGTTTAGCTTTCCATTGATCGTAAAGTTCGATTCCTTTACGCAATCTTTCAGCGTGTTCCAAATATCCTTGACGCTGTGCTGCTGCTCGCTGGCTGTTAATTGCCTTTCGTGTCTGGTTTCCGGCCTTTAAAGCCTCGAAGACAAGTTCTGGGTTGAAATACTTAATTTTGGTTCTCCTTGCGTGAGATAAACGAAAACACCATCCAGGGAGAACGTTAATAACGTTGCCTGATAGTGCGGTGTATTTTGGATTGTTTGCGTTAGGCTGGATGCCTAAGAAGGCGACGGGATGAATGCTTTCATCACTCGACAAAACTTACTATAACATGAAATGATTTCAAAATCAATAGATAATTTCACTATTAAGTGAATTAAAATCATAACACACTAAAGCTATTTGATCAACCCCTTCTCACACTAACAAAACCTCCTGTATCGCGTTTGAGAGCTTTTGTGATATCAGTAATATCTGCATTCCCCACCCTCTCAAAACCGCTTACAGCGCGTCTGAGGCGTTCTATTCGCATCACTTCCGCCCTCTGGCACTTTCCAACACCAAGAATCTGCACTCATAAGATTGAACGGCAGTGAGATCGGATAGCTGTAGATGATTGGATATGTTGGCTTAGTGAAGTGGAACCGTAGCACGGTGAACAGTGAGCTTTAGCCCTGCTGCTCTACCTTCGAGAATTAGCACCACTACAGACGAAAGGATGTAGAGGAGGTAATAGGAGGTAGGTAGAGTTAGCATCTGGTAAGCATCGTTAGATGGTTAGTAGATGGTTACATACCGCGCACAGCGCAGAGAGATTCGCCCACGGCGAAGTGATCATGTGCAACCGTTTTCACGGTGGCTAACGCCATTGCACCATACAGAATGTATAGATAACGCTTTGCTGCGTCGTGAGCGGAACGAGGCCAGCCAACGTAGCCCGAAAGGAAGCGAAGTAAGGCTGCTTGCCAGGAGTGACGGCGATAGGCGCCAGGCAAAAGATCTTTGCGACAAGCGCAAAACCATGAAAGATAGTCTTATAGATCTTAGTATTATAGTTAAGTAGTCTTATAGAGTGACATAACGTCACAGATAACGTGCCCAAGGTGTGACGCAGCGTCACAGAAGTAGTTTGTAAGTGTGACATAACGTCACAGATAGGATGATTAGTATGTGTGACGTTCCGTCACATAATCGGGTTTTTCCGTGTGTTCTCGTGCAGAGAGTGACAATAGGTCACTATACAACGGTAGACCGTCGCCCTGCTCACTCCGAATCGACCATACAACAACACCTAAGATTAATCCGAGGTTAACCAAGGGTTATCCCTACCAAACAGGCATATAATCCGCTGGTAATTGGCAGGTAATGAATGCCGTTGTTACAGGGGTAAAGTTGCCATGGTGAGCAAATAGTAACTATCGCTCACTTTTCGTAAAGCCTTGCGCCGTGCGGCTCACAGCGATCATTGTCCACAATGAGCACTTTCATGATAGGTGCAATGTGCTTAAAGACTTTTATGTTTTATCAAATTTATTTGAATATCGATTTTCCATGCCAAAATCCGCCAATTCATTAGCATTCTAATCATTTCTTGGTGCAATCAACTTAAGTGCGAATTATTATCATCTGCGGTGCAATATCCCGCTCCGATAGGACATTCAGGTTATCTGTCCTATTCATCATTCAGTAGAAACAATCACTTATGTTTTAGCTCTATTTATTGGCCTTTTCTCGGCTATTCCTGGAGCAAAATCAGCCTGCAAAAATAAATCTGTTGACAAGATTAAGTTTCTATGAAATATCACAATTAAAAATAAAACCTTTATGAATCAATGAGATATTTTAAACTCAAGAAATCACAAGATCGGGGGGCCTAGTTTTAGTCCGTTAAGCACCTCTCGCAACCGCGCTCCCCCAAATCGGCTTTAATCGCGTTTAATGCCACTTAATACCCCCGAAATCCCACCAATAAGACATTTATGCAATTACGAACAAAATGATCTTTCTATCTATCTGATTTTGATCAATATTAATTTCTCACCGAAACAGATTAAGGAGGTAAGAGAATGGCAATCAGTAAGGGTGCAAAGCGTACAGACGGACTTGAGAGCGCCGATCAGGTGAAGATGGTAGTGGAGGAAATCGCGAAGAAGAGCCAGACAGTGGCGGATCTCTTCCTTATAGGAGTAGAGACACAGCTTCGCGGCGTGGATATGCGTTCCTGGCGCTGGGACGAACTGGATATCGGTAGCAAGGTATTGCGTATCACCCAGGACAAGACCAAAGAAGCGGTAGAAGTGGAATTGACGGAGACAGCAAGGGAGGTTCTCAAGGCTCGTCATAACGAGCGCGGGGATAACGTGTATGTATTCCAGAATGACAGCAACCGGAGCAAGGGTAAGCCGATCAGCCGTTCTAAAATCCATGCAGAGATTCAGTATGCAGTGGATAAGCTCAAAATGCAGCGCTTGATTCCACAGGAAGCAGTGATCAGTATGCACAGCGCACGTAAGACCGTGGCAACAATTGCCCACAATAACAATGAGGATTTAGAGGTGATTAGTAAAATGTTGGGGCATCGCTCCACAGAACACACACGCGCCTACCTGGGGATCACTCAGGCCAAAGTGGACGCACTACGAACGAAGTATTCAACAGGCATTAAGAGAGGGACACGCGCATGAAACGCTTGATTGTGCTGACGCTGGCGCTATTGCCTGCCCTGGCGAATGCCGGACATATAACCCTGATATTGAATGATGAAGAGGAGACAGATAACGCGAAGATTTGCGTATATCGCAACGCCAACTTTACAGAGACAGTGACGATCAGACCATCGCAGCAATACCGCTACACAATGACCTTTAAAGAGGAGTAACGATTGAAGAAGGAAGAAGGAAGAAGGAAGAAGGAAGAAGGAAGAAGGAAGAAGGAAGAAGAGCCGATCATCAGTTTTTTCTGGTGTGGCGCTACGGAGCGCGTTAATCCGATGGAGGTGAAACTCTGGAAGCGAACATATCACTTAGATCAGTTAAATATATTTTTAAGGCTACCCTTCCCCTCCCGCTTGCAATATAATGAATGTAAAATTTGCACTCACTGATGTTAAAATATATCAGATATTCTCTAATGGAGATCAGGAATGAAATTATTTTTGGCTCACGCAAAAGAAGATGAAAAGGTTACAGAGTCAATTTATGAGAAATTAAAAACCAATGGTTATAGTCCTTGGATGGATATAAGAGATATTCCTGCGGGTGTAAATTGGGACAACGAAATTCAAAAAAACTTTAGCAGCGCAAATGTTATAATTATTATTCTTAGTAAAGTTAGCTGTCAAAAAAATGGTTATATTAGGCGTGAAATGAATGAAGCCATTGATAAATTGAAATATTATAAACCTGATGACATTTTTGTGATACCCATTCTTATTGATGATTCACCTGTCCCAACATTCATATCCTCAAAAATTCAATACATCGACTATAAACGTGAAGATGGCTGGGCGTTGTTAGAAAAATCGTTAGCCTTAGCTGCAACTCAACAAAACATTGAAATTGCAAAAGGGGTAACGTACGGTGATTTTACATTCACAAGCGAAACATTTAAGGAAGAATATAACAGCATACCTGGACATGAAATTGATATAACCTTTCCGATTGTTTCTAACCAAAATTATCCTCGGTCAGCAAAGATCATATCTAACTATTTCAAAGGTCGTGCCGCGAGTTTAGTTTTCAACAACAGAACTTCACCTTGGCCAAGTAATTTTGGTTGGAATGAAGAGTATAAAAACACTTATACCAGTGACTATATTGAAGGATATTACATTGCATACTGTAATATCCATATCCTAAGTATTCTCCATAGTGCCAATTGGTATGGTGCAGGCGCAGCTCACCCTAACAGCCATTTCGATGTTAGCAATTTCGTAGTAATCGACGATGATTATTCCTATAAATTTTCATTATATGATCTCTTCATTGATGAAAAAGGGTACGATGCTATTAACAAAATTAAAGAAAGGCTTATATCGGATGCTCCCCGTATATTCTGGGAGAGAACGGGAGAAAAACCTGAGGAATCAGATATGGAGTGGTTAGTCCGGGGGATAACGGATAGTAAACTGGATATTTTCACCATTAGTGAAGCAGGGTTAACTTTCCATTTTGCTCCGTATGAAATTCACTGCTATGCCTTAGGTCCGTGGGAGTTATTCGTATCCTTCTACGATATCATTGATTATCTTAATCCAGATGGTATTTACTCGTTAATTAAGGTGGCATAAATCCATCAACGGCTACCTTTGTCGAAAATTTGGGTGGAAGAAGTAAATGGTTAGATCGAGTTAATATAAGACACATGATAAACTTCTCCTCCCATAAAAATAAAGTTTGCCGCTTGCATTGTGCGACGTATATTGAGGTCAAACGTTTAAATTGCCAGCAATGACAGGAAACCAGCTTCATTTGCTGATGATGTGGCTACAGACTTTGAGAGGATGATATGAGGGGGCGCAATGCCCCCATACAGCTATACATCCCAAGCGTTAGTTTGTTTTTTCCTCATTGAGTACTCTTGACCATTCACGGTAAAGGTGAGTTTTTCAGTATCGATCACTGCCTCAACCTCTCTGTAGTCGAATGGGAATTTCACTTTATCGTCGTTGATTTTGTACAAGCCGCCCGGAATATTGGGGCCATGATTGACCTGCAAATAGTCTCCCTTGACTGTCCAACGTCCTTCAACTTGGTATTCAATAGCGCTGCCATGTTCAGTAAAGTAAATGCTCATTATGATTCCTTACTCTTTGAACTCGATTTCTTGATCGTCCAATTCCCCTTTACGAGAAATATTGATAGAGAACCGTTTGAAAGTTTTGAAAAACTCCCCAAGGGTTATCTGAATATCTTCTTTCCGTAATGCGTTTTTATCATCAGCGATGTACGCTTCTACATCAAAGCGATTTACACCCGAATAAACGGAGATGCCTTTGACGACTTCACCTTGTTTGAGTATTCCTTTCGCTCTTAAGAAGTCGCTGAAATTTTTCTTCTCAAGCTCATCTGCTGCGACGCTTCCTTTCCAATCATCATACTGTGCAGCCGCTTTAAACTGTTCTTTAGTCATAATTTTTATCCTTTGCTGTGGTTAATCAAAGGTAGCGTAGCGCAGATATTGGACAATACAAGCCTTATTGCCCGTTGGGGAGCCTACTCAGGACTCCCAATCAATCCCATCAATCACATAAGAAATTGAGGATAAGGGAAACGTATGCAGATAGCGCTTAGTGATCCCTCCGCTCTTCTCGTGGCCAACTGTCTGTTGAAGATGAAGAATATTCGTCACCCAACCTGCCATTGCCGAAGAACAGACGGAATGACGTATGGAGTGCAGCAACCGCCGTTGCCCGTAATCATCTTGATACGGAATCCCAAGCTCATCACGGAGATCAGCGAACATTTTTCCGATCTTTGTCATGTTCGATCCTGCCACCTCTGAGAAAATCCGCTCTTTCCATTGGCGATCAACATAGTCCATAAAACCCCATTCGATCAGCTTGGGATGAATAACTACCTGCCTTGTGGCATTTTCCGTTTTGCCCTGGCCTCCCTCCGCAATCAGGAAATAATAGCGCTGACTATCTTCATCGTATTTGATCTGTGACCTCTCCAGTTTGGCAATCTCCCCCCTTCTGGCTCCAGTGTACGCCAACAACAATGTGATCCATTTTTGCCAGTGATCTGGCTGCTTGAGCGCCCACCCTACAAACTTTTTCATCTCCGCTGTGCTGTAAGCACCAAATCTCGCTTTTGAAGGTGCAGCCACTACGCCATCAGTTGGAGGCTTAGAAAGAATATCTTTGCTCTCGGTAAGAAATGTTTTGAACAGTGATTTGTAGAGTTTGAGATGCTTATGGATAGCCTCAACACCAACCAGATCATCCGGTGGGACATCATCACATTCTATCAACTGCTGAATGGACATTGAGCGATAAGGCTGAACAACGCGCTTAGGGAGATTTTCAACCACTTCCATCACCTGCTTAATATCCTGCTTTGTGATCGCCGTTACATCAGTTTTCTCTCCCAAGACAGTTAACAACACTTCCATGTATCGCTCGTTTGCCATAGAGATCGATTTCGTCCAGTTGCGCCCTTTTTCATCTTTGTACATAGCCCACGCATCCCACAGGGTTAGCACTTTTTCCGGTTCGGCTGGCGGCTGAGGTTCCACGAGTTCAGAAGGAACAATTATCTGCTGTTGGGATAAGAGTGGATTTCTTGCAGCCCTGCGTTCTGACGCGATCAGATTTGATAAGAACGCTTCAAACACAGGGAGCGGAGTAGTTAATGATTTAAGAAAAGGGATATGCGGAAGGATGCTGATCATCAAAGCAGATGCTTCACGATAGCTGTCAGTGGACAGTGATTTTTTGTATGACCGCCCATCAGATAAGCGGATCTGAATGTAGTAGTTACCGTACCTCTTGAACGTGTACGGAAGTGATCTTAACCTCATGAACATCCCCTTTTTGTACCTCAAGTGCATTCCGCACGGACAAAAAGAGATGCAATCTCATGATAAATAGGCCAAATTTCGGCCCCCTACGCTGGCATTATCCAGATCAGGTAATACGGGTATTTCTCAGCCTTCACAAAGAAGGGCACCCCGAGTCAAATTACTTATAAAACAGCTACTTACGAAATAGCAATTCGTAGTCATGTAGTGTAACCGGGGGGTAACCCGGGTGCAAGGGGTTTTGGGCTGTCCGTTAATCCCCTGTAACGAACAATAAACGACAAGATATTAACTACCCTCTATATGTATACATTATTGTTCAGTTAATTATCCCGCCAGATTTGTTAAGAACACATGAAAAATATTATTTACTCACTGTGCAGAGAAATATTATTTTTATCCATAATGACGCACCGGGAGTGCTTTTATAAGACAGCCCACCTTCTTTCGTATGAAATAAACCCACATATTAATGTAAACATTTATTTTGCAAAATTTTATCTCTGTCAAACACTTAATTTAACTCTCTCATTTACCACCTCATTTTCACCTTAATGTTTACATTAATAACAACCGCAAAATGACTTTTACGCCGTCGGAACTATTCATAATATTTATGACTTAGATCAACATCATTGGTTTGCGTTTAATTGATAGTTTACTCGCGTTACTAAATAAGATTTAGACAACGTTCACCCGTTTTTTAAATCCACAAAACAAAGCGATTCAGCTTCAGTATTTTTCGACAATTAATGATGTGAGCTTTTCAAATGAAATCTATGAATAAAACCTTTATTGCTATTTTTGTAATGGGCGTTGTCTTAGCGGGTACAATGAGCCAGGCTGAAGCCGCGAATACGGTTTGGGACGATCAGCAAATCACTAATATTGTAAATGACCATCAGGATCAGATTGCACAAAACAACGCTGATAGCATTAACCGTGATATCGCAACGGATAACCGCTTAACGCAGGTTAATGACGACCTTCAGTCCACAAAATTAGGCGTGTTAGTCGTGGATAAAATGGCTAACGACACACATCAGAAAGCGTTGCTTGTCGATACCGCCAGTCTGAAAAGTGAGACGGCCCTACAGGGTGTAGCGACTAACGGCACAGCCATTATCAACCTTCAACACGTCGATAATATTCAGGATAGCCGCCTTACTGCTCTCGAAAATGCACCTAAACCCATCAACGGTACAGATGGAGCGAAAGGTGATAAAGGGTGATACTGGCGCACAAGGCATTGCGGGAAGAAATGGGCGCGACGGTGTAGACGGTCATAACGGTAAAGATGGTGTGACAACCACCGTAACACAACGATAGCTGGATACGGCTACCCAGGCGAAGGTCGCTAAAAATAGCCTGGCTGTTACCGCCGCCACGCAGGATCTGCAAGCCACCAGGCAGACATTACTGGCAATGAATACTAACACCAGCCAGCAATTTAAATCTCTGCGTGATGAAGTGGACAATAATAAGAAGCAGGCCAATGCCGGTATTTCAGGGGCGATGGCGGGTTTGCCACAAGTGCAAACCAATCAACGCGTCATGTTCTCTGCTGGCGGCGCGACTTACAACAGCGAGAGCGCGCTTGCTGTCGGTGCATCCGTTAACTTTAATTCCCATGTCATCGCGAAAGTGAGCTTCTCAGATGATACCGCGAATAATATGGGCGCTTCGGTTGGGATTGGAATGGGCTTTTAAAGCGTAAAACAATCATCGGGACAAATATAAAGCCTCATTTTAGCGGATGAGCATTTCGTTGATACAAAAAGATGTCTAAATATATTTTTATTTCGGTAGCCCTGTATCTGATGCTGATTTCGGTCGGGATCTGGATCGGCGTGATGTATGTCTCCTGGTATTTGTGTCGTTTTTAAGGCGGTAAAATGAAAAAAGTAATGATGTTCGTTATAGGTACTGCGGTGCTTGCAGGTTGTGTCTCGCCTGCGCACGCCATAAACGCCCATTATCGCGCTCAATTAGAGCGTTCGGGATGCACGCAAATTAGCGCTGGCGATGGCTCTTGCGATATCAGCAAAACCAAAGCGGAAAATGCGGCACAACACGAACCAACGACATCCGTTCACGATCCCCTGCGTGAAGCCTCGTTCTCGTCGGATACGGTTAACGCCACGCTTTCTAACGGCTTCTTTAGCGCCACCGTAAACGGCAAAAAAGCCAGCGTTAAACGTCTGAATGCGAATTTCTATGAGATCCGTGGTAATGGTTTTGTGATATCGCTAAGCCTGGATGAAAACGGTATTACGGACGCGTCGTGGAATAAAACGAAGGGACGCGAACACGGTATTTTACGCGTTAGCCAGAAATAAACAGCGTAAGGAGGCTCACTGCCTCCTTTTCACCTGACAATCGCACGATTTGTCACACTCTTTTGTCTGATTTTACAATGCGGATAAATCATACGTAAGCTGCTGTTTTTATTTTGCATAAAGTGCAACCTCCCCCATACAAACGGCGATCTTCCCTGCCCTGTGCCCTGTGTCACAAAACAGTAAGCAAATTAACCATTGAGCCCGGTGACAAAAGGCTCTATATTGGCGGCGTTTTTTTCAGGCCCCATCTGTTTTTTAACTTTTTATTCAATCGTTGCTCATAACGAAGCGGCGGTTGTAGGAGTGATATGATGACGGATAAAGTCCGTATTGACACCGTAGATGCCCACAAAAGCAACGAAACCTATCTGGCCCGTCAGGCCGAATTTGAATCTAACGTCAGGAGTTATCCGCGCAAATTGCCTTTAGCGATTACGAAAGCAGAAGGCGTGTGGATCACCGATGCAGATAATAAAGAATACCTTGACTGTTTAGCAGGCGCAGGCACCCTTGCGCTTGGACACAATCATCCTGATGTGCTGAAAAGCATCCAAAATGTCATTACCAGCGGCTTGCCGTTACATACCCTGGATCTGACCACGCCGTTGAAAGACGCGTTTTCAGAATACCTGCTCTCTCTGTTGCCTGGTCAGGGCAAAGAGTACTGCCTGCAATTCACTGGCCCGTCCGGGGCTGATGCCGTTGAAGCGGCGCTGAAGCTGGCGAAAAAAGTGACCGGTCGTAGCGGTATCATCAGTTTCTCTGGTGGTTACCACGGTATGACCCACGGCGCACTGTCCGTCACCGGCAACCTGTCTCCGAAAGAAGCGGTTGACGGTATGATGCCAGAAGTCCAGTTCATGCCTTACCCACACGAGTACCGTTGCCCACTGGGTATCGGTGGTGAAGCGGGCGTGAAGGCGCTGACCTACTACTTCGAAAATCTGATTAACGACGTCGAAAGCGGCGTGCGTAAACCTGCCGCGGTGATCCTCGAAGCCGTTCAGGGTGAAGGTGGCGTGAACCCGGCGCCTGTTGAGTGGTTGCAGCGCATCCGTAAAGTCACTCAGGAACACGGTATCCTGCTGATCCTCGACGAAGTCCAGGCTGGCTTTGCCCGTACCGGTAAATTCTTTGCCTTCGAACACGCTGGCATTGAGCCAGACATCATCGTGATGTCTAAAGCAGTCGGTGGCGGTCTGCCGCTGGCCGTGCTCGGTATCAAAAAGCAGTTCGATGCATGGGCGCCAGGTCATCATACCGGTACTTTCCGCGGCAACCAGCTGGCGATGGCAACTGGTCTGACGACGCTGAAGATCCTGAAAGACCAGAACATCGCGGGCAAAGTAGCTGCACAGGGCGAATGGCTGAAAGGCCAGCTGAAAGAGATGGCGAAACGCTATCCGGTGATCGGCCACGTTCGCGGTCTGGGCATGATGATCGGTATTGAAATCGTTAAGCCTCATGAAGCCGCCGATCACATGGGTTGCTTCCCGGGCGATGGCGAGCTGTCTGCACTGATCCAGAAGAAATGCTTCGAAGCCGGCCTGATTCTGGAGCGTGGCGGCCGTAACGGTATCGTTCTGCGTCTGCTGCCTTCTCTGCTGATCAGCGATGACGAGCTGAAAGTCTTCCTGGATAAATTCGAGCAGGCACTGCTTGCTGCGGGCGTTAGCCCGGCGTAACCGGAGTTGTTGAATACGATGTCTGATTCAAACCCAATTTTGTTCTCCTCTGCGCAGAGCATTGAAGCTTACCAGCAGGCGATTGAACAAAGCACTCAGGCTGTGATGCAGTGGCTGAAACAGCCTGAGATGTACCAGGGCAAAACGGTCGCGGAGCTGCGCGACCGTATTAAGCTGGATTTCAACCCGAAAGGGCTGGGCAACGAAGCGGCGATCGAACGCGCCGTGGAGTTCTTCCTGAAAGACAGTTTGTCCGTTCATCACCCGCAGTGTGTGGCGCACCTGCACTGCCCAAGCCTGGTGGTTAGCCAGGCGGCGGAAGTGCTGATCAACGCCACTAACCAGAGTATGGACTCCTGGGATCAAAGCCCGTCCGCAACCATCATTGAGATCAAACTGATCGAATGGCTGCGTACCCGCGTGGGTTATCAGGCTGGCGACGCAGGCGTCTTCACCAGCGGCGGCACCCAGAGTAACCTGATGGGGCTGATGCTGGCGCGTGACGCGTTCTTTGCGCGTCAGGGCCACTCGGTTCAGCAGGACGGTCTGACAGGCGATCTGCGTAAGATCCGCGTGCTGTGTTCGGAAAATGCCCACTTCTCCGTGCAGAAAAACATGGCGCTGATGGGTCTGGGCTACCAGTCCGTGGTGCAGGTGAAAACTGACGAATTCTCCCGCATGGATCTCACCGATCTGGCGGCGAAAATCGAACAGTGCAACGCGAACGGCGAGCAGATCCTGGCGATTGTGGCCACGGCCGGTACGACCGATGCGGGTGCTATCGATCCGCTGCGTGCTATTGCTGAGCTGGCTGCGAAACAGAATATCTGGGTGCACGTTGATGCGGCCTGGGGCGGCGCGCTGCTGATGTCTGAGCAGTATCGTCACTACCTGGACGGTATCGAGCTGGTGGATTCCGTCACCCTGGACTTCCACAAGCAGTTCTTCCAGACCATCAGCTGCGGTGCGTTCCTGCTGAAAGAAGCGCGTCACTATGAACTGATGCGCTATCAGGCGGCCTATCTGAACTCTGAGTTCGATGAAGAAGCGGGTGTACCTAACCTGGTCTCCAAATCTCTGCAAACCACGCGCCGTTTCGACGCGCTGAAACTGTGGATGAGCCTGGAAGCGCTGGGTCAGGAGCAATACGCGGCAATCATCGATCACGGCGTGACGCTGGCACAGCAGGTTGCGGCTTACGTGAAAGAGCAGTCTGCTCTGGAACTGGTGATGCAACCCCAGCTGGCAAGCGTGCTGTTCCGATTCCGTCCGCAGGCGCAGATGGATGACGCCGGTATTGCCCTGCTGAACCAGAAAATTGGCGATGCGCTGCTGGAGTCTGGCCGTGCAAACGTCGGTGTGACCGAGCATAACGGTATCACCTGCCTGAAGCTGACCCTGCTGAACCCAACCGTGACGCTGGAGGACGTAAAAATCCTGCTGTCTCTGGTTGAGCGTACCGCGCAGGAAGTGATGGCGAAGTAATGCTTATCCCTCTCCCACCCGGGAGAGGGATTGTTTTTCCCGCGCTAACGCCTTTCCCCTTTTTTCCTCGAAGCATAGCCGTATTCATACTGGCTGTACCCCGAGCTGTAATACAGCGCTGCGGATTTAACAATATCGTTGAGGATTGTGCCGCTGACCTTCACGCCAACGTGCTGTAACCGTTTAACGGTATTCTCCATCTCTTTCACGCTGGTTTTATCGAAACGGGCAACCATTAGCGTTGTTCCGGCTGCTCTGGCGACCAGCGCGGCATCGGTGACGGCCAGGACCGGCGGAGTATCAATGATGACAATGTCATATTGCTCGTTAACCCAGGACATGACGGAAAGGAATCGTTCGCTTAACAGCAATTCTAACGGGCGCAGGGGTTCCGGGCCGCAGGTGATGACGTCAATTCCCCCTTTTTCAGCATGCTGAATGACCTCCGCTAAGTCGCGTTTCCCTTCGAGCAGGCAGGACAATCCGTGGCGGTTCTCCAGACCAAAAATATTATGAACATAGCCCTGGCGCATATCCGCATCAATAAACAGCACCCGCTGACCGCTCTGCCCGGCGATGGCCGCCAGATTCGTCGCCACCAGCGTTTTTCCGCAGTCCTGCGTGGGGCCAGAAATCATCACAATGCGGTTCTCAGCCTCCATCATGGTGAAATGCAGACTGGTCCGCAGCCCGCGCACCGCTTCAACAAACATATCAGCAGGGCGATCGACGGGCAGGAAAGGCACATCCGAGGTTTTGTGTTTCCAGCGACGAGAAAACGGATTTTTTCTGCGCAACTGCGTTTTACTCCACAGCCACTGTGAACTTGGCAACGTAGCCAGAACCGGCATCCCCTGCGCTTCCAGCTGTTCGGAAAGCGTGATCCCACGTTTGAACGCCTGACGTACCAGCACGGTCCCCATTGAGAGCATTAGCCCGAACAGCGCGCCAAGAACGATGATTAACGCTTTACGCGGCTTTATCGGGTCCGGCAGCGTAACAGCCTCATCAATGATCCTCACGTTCCCGACAGAGCTGGAGCGGGAAATATTCAGCTCCTGCTGGCGCGTCAATAGCTGTAAATAAATCGTGCGACCCGACTCAACATCACGGCTCAGGCGTAAAATCTCCTGCTGCGTGGAGGGCATAGCTGACACACGGTTATTGAGACGCTCCCGTTCCCGCTCAAGGGTCTGTCTCTTTTCATGCAATGCACGATAGGTAGGGTGACTTTTTTTAAAGAGCTGGGAGATCTCTGCCTCCCGGAACGTCAGCTCATTTAGCTGATTCTCAACGTTAACAACCTGATCCAGGACAGATTTTGCCTCCAGAGACAGGTCCACCGAGTCTCGCTGCGCCCGGTAGGCATTCAGCCGCGCTTCTGCCTGATCAAGGTCCGCGCTGATTTTCGGCAACTGCGCCTGTAAAAAATCCAGACTACGAGAATCCTGAGCCTCCTGGCGCGCGATATTTTGCTGGAGATAATTTTCAGCAATTGCATTCAGCACCCGGGCGATGCTGTCAGGATCTTCGCCCGTCAGGGTTAAGGTCACGATACCGCTCTGTTTCTCCGATTCCGCAACCGTGAGACGCTTCTTCAGCGCGTTGATCGTCTCAAGCCGCGTCAACGACTTAAGCGAAAATTGCGTGCCTGGCATCGCCTCAATCGACGTCACCAGCAGAACGATCCCTTGCGTAACCAGCGTTTTCCCAACCTGGCCGTCGGCCTCAATGTTTTCGCCCGTCAGGTGATATTTTCCCGCTTCCTGTACGGTCAGCGTGAGCTCTTGCGCTTTGCCTTCCACCTGCGGGATCTGGAGTTCGCCTAACGTGATTTTGCCCTGCTCACGCCCTTGCAGACGCTGCCAGAGACGCCCCACCACAGGCAAAACGCGCGGCTTTGCCTGCTGTGTCAGACCTAATTTGTCAACGGTCTCGCCGAGGATCATGCGGGATTTCAGCAGTAAAATTTCAGGGGCAACATCCGGCGACACATCGGTGCCCAGCTGGCTCAAACCTTTGAGCAGGTTGTTATCCTGTTTGTTTTCAATTTGCACCATGGCATCCGCCTGATAAACAGGTGGCGCAATCCAGGCATAGAGACCGGCGCACAGGATGAACAGGAACGTCACGCACAAAATCATCGTGCGGTGGTCGATCATCTCGACGAGCAAACGAACGAGATCGACTTCATGTTGTTGGGGTGCCGCTGCACCATAATTGTCTGTTGTGTAAGACGACATTAATGCTTCATTCCTTTCTGACCTAAACGACGTGCCCATTCCTGACTGGCTTTACCCAATAGCCCAAACACATATTCAAACGCTTCCCGGCTTTGACGGTAGGGATCGGGGATCTCCTGCGGCTCCAGCCATTGCCCAAAAAGCAGCGACTTTCCTCGAATCTCCGGCGCCATGGCCGCAATGAAGCGAAGATGTTCCGGCTCCATAACCAGGATAAGATCGGATCCCTGCATCAAATTGCGTGTCAGCCTGCGCGCCACATGACCGTCGAGGGAAATCCCATGCCGCCAGGCTACGTCCTGGGCGCTGTCATCCGCCGGGTGCCCTTCAAGCCCGAATATGCCCGCCGAAGCGATATATCTGTCGGGCAGGTGCTGGCGTAAAAGCCGCTCCCCAATCGGAGAACGGCAGACATTTCCGGTGCAAACCACGAGTATTGATTTGAACATTATTGCGGCCACGATCTGATGTAACGAACCGTTTCGGTAAGGTCATGCACCCCGCTGATGGTCGGAACAAGCTGTGATATCACGCGATTCCAGCGGGACAGTGGTGCAGTGGTGACATAGACAATGTCATAGGGCTCAAGCTGAAACTCGGTGCCTAACACCATGGCTGATGCGTCCTGAGCATTGAGCTGGTAGAGGTTGGCAATTTTTTCTGAACGCTCGCTTTTCGGCAGCGAACGAATGACAAAAATTCCGGTGGCATCGGCCATATTCTGGTTCAGCCCACCGGCATTGCCCAGCGCTTCGGCCAGGGTCATGCCGCTGCGATCCATTTTCAGCGTGCTCTGTTTAACGACCTCGCCCATGACGAACACTTTCAGCGCATCGTTACGGGGGACAAACAGAATATCGCCGGGATAGAGCAGCTTATTTTGCGTGAGATCGCCATGCTGCATCAGCGCATATAGCGAGAGGCGCGTGTCCTTCCCATTATGCGTCAGCACGACATTGCGCCAGTCCGCGTCGGCAGAGAGCCCCCCAGCGGCGTTCACGGCATCCATGACCGTTAACGGGATATTGGTAATAGCCTGCTGCCCTGACTTCACCACCTCGCCCGTCACATAGGCTTTTTGTGAGCGAAAAGAGGCGACGCTGACATCCACATGCGGGCTTTCAATAACATTGTTCAGCCGGGCCGTGATCTCCTCGCGTACCCGTGCGACCGTTTTGCCAGCCACCGGCAATTTACCGACATAGGGATAGAAAAGTGTGCCGTCGGCATTGACCCAGTTACCGGTGTCACTGGCGCTACGATACTGCCCTGCCGGGGTTGTCAGTTCAGGGTGATCCCAGACGGTGACGGTCAGAATATCCCCAACGCCGATACGGTATTCCCAGTTTTTGACCTGTTCATCCAGATTAGGATTTGCCTGAGATTTCAAAACCGATGGTCGCATTTTTTCAATTAACGAAGGCGTAAGAGGATAAACATCAATCCGTTTCTCAAGACGATCATTTACATCTTCTGCGGCAATTATCTTTTTCCCAGCGAGATCGAGATGCTGGCCAGGATAAAATACGCAGCCAGATAAGGGGGTAATAATTAAAAATAATATCGATACAACTGTTGTGTTTTTCATTTATTACATAATATCTTTTATAGTAGTGATTATCGTATACAGGATAAAACAGTAACATTTCACTCAAGCACAAGTTGCTGTTATTCAATGAATTAACAGAAACACAAAGAGTATTTATAAAACCACACGACATTCCTTTGGGCAGACTTTACAGCCCTGCATTGTCTTAATCAGGCATTCGGAAAGAGGGTTTCAGGCAATCTTAAATGTTCTATTTGTTGAATGCATGCCTGAATCTTAGTAAATTTGCCTTGAAAATGTTTTTTCAGAATTAATTAATAAACCAATAATTATGTTATCTGTATAAGCTCATATTTATTCGTCGAAGTAATAATTAATGACGGTTGCGACTACACAAAACCGTGTACTTTTGTTACATTTTTTGCAAACTCACCCTGTGAGGATACTTAAAATGAACTGTCTGCCATCCGTTAGCGGATCTGCACACAAAAAGTATCAGTAACGATATGACTGGAGAAAAAATGGCTAAGCGTAAATTGTTGCTTCTGGGTGTATTACTGTCACTGGCGGGGGCCGCGCACGCTGCACCGCAAACATCGACAGCGCCTTCCGGCATCAAGGCCTATGAAGAGCAAGAGTTTATTGCCGATTTTACGAAGTTTAAAATCGGCGACACCGCGCCCGCGCAGTATCAGACGCCTGAGTACACCATCAAACAGTACCAGCTGCGTAACCTTCCCGCGCCCGATGCCGGCACACACTGGACCTACATGGGTGAGAATTATGTTCTGATTGGCGATGCCGATGGCAAAATCTACAAAGCCTATAACGGAGATATTTTCTATCACCGCTGATACGATCCTAATCCGTCCGTGGCAGGAGAGCGATCGCCCTTTCCTGCGCACGCTCTTCCTTCACGCCCGACGTGAAGCCTGGCCGTGGATGGACAGTTCTGCGTGGCAGCTTGAAGATTTTGACGCGGCAACCCTGGACGAAGGGATTTGGGTGGCGGAGCAGGATGGGCACCGACTTGGCTTTGCCTCAGTCTCGACGAACGATAATTTTTTGCACAACCTGTTTGTCGATCCGAACTATCAGAGCCTGGGCGTCGGACATGTGTTGCTTGAACACGTGCAGAAGACGTTTACCAGCACGGGTTCACTCAAGTGTCTGGTGAAGAATGAGCGGGCGGTTGCGTTTTACCAGCGCCACGGCTGGCACATTGAGGCGACGGGAGATTCTCCGGACGGAGAGTATTATTTGATGCACTATCGGCTTGGGTAAAGTCAGGTGGCGCTACGCTTACCTGACCTACAAAATCGAGCCAGGCCGGGTAAGGCGAAGCCGCCACCCGGCACTAACGCGCAGAGGCGTTACACCGCGCGGAAGGCGATTTCACCCGGAATGACTTCGCCCTGCCAGTAAAGCTGCGCCGCAACGCGCCCCGCCAGCTGACGATAGATTTCCGTGAATTCGCTATCCGGACGGCTGACCACCGTCGGCTTACCGCTATCCAGATCTTCACGCAGTGTGATATGCAGCGGCAGTTGCCCCAGCAGTTGCGTGTGGTATTGCGCCGCCAGCTTTTCGGCACCACCGGTACCAAAGATAGGCTCATGGTGCCCGCAGTTGCTGCAAATGTGCATGCTCATGTTCTCGACGATACCCAGTACCGGCACCTCCACCTTCTCGAACATGACGATGCCTTTTTTGGCGTCGATCAGCGCGATATCCTGCGGCGTGGTGACCACGACGGCGCCGGTAACCGGAATGTTCTGCGCCAGCGTCAGCTGGATATCACCGGTGCCCGGCGGCATGTCCAGTACCAGATAATCGAGGTCAGGCCACATTGTCTCCTGCAACATTTGCAGCAGCGCCTTGCTGGCCATCGGGCCACGCCAGACCATTGCGTTATCGTCCGTGACCAGGTAACCAATGGAGTTGGTCGCCAGACCGTGCGCCACGATTGGCGCCATGTGGGTGCCGTCCGGCGAGGTTGGACGCTGGTTTTCCGCCCCCAGCATGTTTGGAATGGACGGGCCGTAGATATCCGCATCCAGAATGCCGACTTTCGCCCCTTCAGCCGCCAGCGCAAGCGCCAGGTTCACGGCGGTCGACGATTTACCCACCCCGCCCTTGCCCGAGCTGACGGCGATGATGTTCTTCACGCCGTGAACGCCCGGCTGATTTTTCACGCGCTTGAGCGTGGCGATGCTGTGGCTTAGCTTCCAGTCAATTGCATTTGCGCCGGTAATGCGCAGCAGCTCAGAGCTGGTTTGCTCTTTCAGGGCATCAAAGGCGCTGGTCCAGACGAACGGCATCTGTAGCTCAATGTGCAGCGTATCGTCCAGCCATGCGACGTGATGAAGCGCTTTCAGCGTCGTGAGATTGTGCTTCAGGGTTGGATGCTGAAAATTAGCCAGCGTCCCGGCGACCATTGCTCGTAAGGCTTCCGGTGATTTGGCCTGGGATTGAGAACTCATCCCGACTCCTTTGTTCTTGTGAATAAGACCTTAGACAAACAAGTTTACCTGAAAGGCCGCGGTTTGTGCTTACTTAATAATGCCCCTTTTGGTAATATCGAAAACCCTTTTCACAGTTAAAAGAAGTAATGCCTACTATGACTCAAGTCGCGAAAAAAATTCTGGTAACGTGCGCCCTGCCGTACGCCAACGGCTCAATCCACCTCGGCCACATGCTGGAGCATATCCAGGCTGATGTCTGGGTCCGTTACCAGCGAATGCGCGGCCACGAGGTGAACTTCATCTGTGCGGACGATGCCCACGGCACGCCGATCATGCTGAAAGCGCAGCAGCTGGGCATTTCCCCGGAACAGATGATCGCCGAAATGAGTCAGGAGCATCAGACCGATTTTGCTGGCTTTGACATCAGCTATGACAACTATCACTCCACGCACAGCGACGAAAACCGCGAGCTGTCAGAGCTGATCTACTCCCGTCTGAAAGAGAACGGTTTCATTAAAAACCGCACCATCTCTCAGCTGTACGATCCGGAAAAAGGCATGTTCCTGCCGGACCGTTTCGTCAAAGGCACCTGTCCGAAATGTAAATCCCCGGACCAGTACGGCGATAACTGCGAAGTGTGCGGCGCAACCTACAGCCCGACCGAGCTTATCGAACCGAAGTCCGTGGTCTCCGGCGCGACGCCGGTGATGCGTGACTCCGAGCACTTCTTCTTCGACCTGCCGTCGTTCAGCGAAATGCTGAAGGCGTGGACCCGCAGCGGTGCGTTGCAGGAGCAGGTCGCGAACAAAATGCAGGAGTGGTTCGAATCCGGGCTGCAACAGTGGGATATCTCCCGCGATGCGCCCTACTTTGGTTTCGAAATCCCGAACGCGCCGGGCAAATATTTTTACGTCTGGCTGGATGCGCCGATTGGCTACATGGGGTCGTTCAAGAATCTGTGTGACAAGCGCGGCGACACCGTAAGCTTCGACGAATACTGGAAGAAAGATTCCGATGCCGAGCTGTATCACTTCATCGGTAAAGACATCGTTTACTTCCACAGCCTGTTCTGGCCAGCAATGCTGGAAGGCAGCAACTTCCGCAAGCCGACCAACCTGTTCGTACATGGCTACGTAACGGTGAACGGCGCGAAGATGTCTAAATCTCGCGGGACGTTTATTAAGGCCAGCACCTGGCTGAACCACTTTGACGCGGACAGCCTGCGCTACTACTACACCGCGAAGCTCTCTTCCCGCATCGACGATATCGACCTGAATCTGGAAGATTTCGTGCAGCGCGTGAACGCGGACATCGTCAACAAGGTGGTGAACCTGGCGTCCCGTAACGCAGGTTTTATCGCCAAACGCTTTGACGGCGTGCTTTCTGCCGAACTGGCCGATCCTGAGCTGTATAAAACCTTCACCGACGCCGCCGCTGCGGTTGGCGAAGCCTGGGAAAGCCGTGAATTCGGTAAAGCCATTCGCGAAATCATGGCGCTGGCAGACGTGGCCAACCGCTATGTGGACGAGCAGGCGCCGTGGGTGGTGGCGAAACAGGAAGGCCGCGACGCCGACTTGCAGGCGATCTGCACCATGGGTCTGAACATGTTCCGCGTGCTGATGACCTGGCTGAAGCCGGTTCTGCCGCAGCTGGCAGCCCGCGCGGAAGCATTCCTGAACACCGAACTGACCTGGGATGCCATCCAGCAGCCGCTGCTCGGCCACAAGGTGAACACCTTCAAGGCACTGTATAACCGCATCGAGATGAAGCAGGTTGACGCGCTGGTGGATGCATCCAAAGAAGAGGTGAAAGCGGCTGCCGCACCGGTGACCGGCCCGCTGGCGGACGATCCGATTCAGGAGACCATCACCTTTGATGATTTCGCCAAAGTCGACCTGCGCGTGGCGCTGATCGAAAACGCGGAGTTCGTGGAAGGTTCTGACAAACTGCTGCGTCTGACCCTGGATCTGGGCGGCGAGAAGCGTAACGTCTTCTCCGGCATTCGTTCCGCGTATCCCGATCCGCAGGTGCTGATCGGTCGTCAGACCGTGATGGTGGCAAACCTGGCGCCGCGCAAAATGCGCTTCGGCATCTCTGAGGGGATGGTGATGGCCGCAGGCCCGGGCGGGAAAGATATCTTCCTGTTAAGCCCTGACGAAGGCGCGAAGCCGGGTCAGCAGGTGAAGTAATAAAAAAGCCGGATGAGAATCCGGCTTTTTTTTTTGCCCGGCGGCGCTACGCTTGCACGGGCCTACGGGTTTTGTAGGCCGGGTCAGGCGAAGCCGCCATCCGGCTAAAATCACCCCTTCTGGTTATGCACCCGCTGCGTCAACCCACGCAGGAAATAACGCAGAAACTGATCCCCACACTCGCGGTAATTCTTATGATCCGGCGCGCGCATCATGGCAGTGATTTCCGGCATCGACACGCGAAATTTCTGCTCGGTCATGATCGCCAGAATGTCGTCAGTTTTCAGGGAGAAAGCAATACGCAGCTTTTTCAGCACCGTGTTGTTATTCACCCGACGCTCCAGCGCCAGCTCAGGCGCAGATTCATCTTTGCCGCGCTTGTCGTAGATCAGGCCATTCAGAAAGCCCGACAGAATAATGTCCGGGCAGCGAACAAAACCCTCTTCATCTTCTTTAGTCATCCAGGTGTCGAACCCGGCGGACGTGGATTCCATGTCGGAGAGCGCAAGAATGCGCACCATGTCATTATTGTTCGCTTTCAGGGTGTAGCGCAGGCTACGAAGAATATCGTTACTTAGCATAGAGCCTTCGAATGTCGATGATGCAATGGCGCGCAGTGTACCAGTTTTACAGCCCTATCGCCTCTTTCAAACTTTTCAGGTAGCGACGACTGACGGGAACGGTTTGCCCGGCACGTAACACCAGCTCGGCCTGGCCGTTATCTTCCAGACGGATCTCTTTCAGGTGCGCCATGTTCACCAGATACTGACGATGGCAGCGGATTAGCGGCGTGCGGCTCTCCAGCGTGCGCAGGGTCAGCTCGGTAAAGCCTTCGTTACCTTCAGCGCTGGTGACGTATACCCCGCTCAGACGGCTGCTGACAAAGGCAACGTCGTCCATTTGCAGGAGGTAAATCCGGCTGTGCCCGGTACAGGGTATAAACTTCAGGGGCTGCTGATGCTCCGGCAGGAGCGTCACGTCCTGCACGGTACGCTCCTGATGCAGGCGGGTCAGGGTCTTTTCAAGCCGTTTCTCTTCAATCGGCTTCAGCAGATAATCAAATGCGTGCTCTTCAAACGCCTTTACCGCGTACTCATCAAAGGCCGTCAGAAAGACGATATAGGGACGGTGCTCCGGGTCGAGCATGCCGACCATCTCCAGCCCGCTGATGCGCGGCATCTGAATATCGAGGAACAGCACGTCCGGGCGCAGTTTATGCACCGCACCGATGCCTTCAATCGCATTGGCACATTCCCCCACAACTTCGATATCACTCTGCTCCTGCAACAGAACACGCAGGTTTTCCCGTGCTAACGGCTCATCATCGACAATCAGCACTCTTAACATGCGTTCTCCTCCAGCGGCAATCGTAAGGTAATTCGGGTATAGCGGTCTGGCTCACAGGCGACGGTGATACCGCAGTCGTCACCAAAATGCGCGCGCAGGCGTTTATCCACCAGGCTCATGCCCAGACCGCCTGACGCGGAAGCTTCATACAGCCCCGCGTTGTCTTCAATATCCAGCACCAGATGGCGGTTAAAACGGGAAGCGGAAATCATAATCTCTCCACTTCCCAGCAGCTGCGACGTCCCATGCTTAATGGCATTTTCTACAATCGGTTGCAGGGTAAAGGCCGGAAGATGCTGATACGCCAGATCGTCCGGGACGGATAACGACACCTGTAAACGTGACTGGAAGCGCGCTTTTTCAATTTGCAGATAGGCGTTTACATGCTCAATCTCGTCCGCGAGGGTGACGATCTCCGAGGGTCGCTTCAGATTTTTGCGGAAAAAGGTCGAGAGAAATTGCACCAGCTGCGCGGCCTGATCGCTGTCGCGGCGGATCACCGCCTTCAGCGTGTTGAGCGCGTTAAACAGGAAATGCGGGTTCACCTGAGCGTGCAGGAGCTTAATTTCTGACTGCGTCAGCAGCGCTTTTTGCCGTTCATACTGCCCCGCCAGGATTTGCGCCGAAAGCAGCTGGGCGATCCCCTCCCCCAGCGTGCGGTTGATGGAGCTGAACAGGCGGTTTTTGGCTTCGTAAAGCTTAATAGTGCCCATGACGCGCTGGTTTTCGCCCCGCAGGGGAATGACCAGCGTAGAGCCGAGTTTGCACTGCGGATGCAGGGAACAGCGGTACGGCACTTCATTTCCGTCGGCATACACCACTTCACCCGTTTCAATAGCGCGCAGGGTATAGGCCGAGGAGATCGGTTTGCCCGGCAGATGGTGGTCGTCGCCGGTACCGGTAAACGCCAGCAGCTTCTCGCGATCGGTAATCGCCACGGCTCCGATATCCAGCTCTTTATACAGCACCTGCGCCACCTTCATACTGTTCTCCTCGTTGAATCCCTGCCGCAGGATCCCTTCCGTCGACGCCGCAACTTTTAAGGCGGTGGCAGAAAATGCCGAGGTGTATTTTTCGAACATGGCGCGTTTGTCGAGCAGAATGCGCATAAACAGCGCCGCACCTACGGTATTGGTGACCATCATCGGTGCGGCAATGCTGCTGACCAGATGTAACGCATCGTCAAACGGGCGCGCGATCAGCAGGATGATCGCCATCTGCGCCATTTCCGCCACGAAGGTAATCGCCCCTGCGGTAAAGGGACTGAACACTTTATCCGGGCGACCGCGCTTAATCATATAGCTGTGGACGAGACCACCGAGCAACCCTTCGACGATGGTGGAGATCATGCAGCTCAGCGCCGTCATACCGCCCATCGAATAGCGGTGCAGGCCGCCGGTTAACCCCACCAGACCGCCGACAACCGGGCCTCCGAGCAGCCCGCCCATTACCGCGCCGATGGCGCGCGTATTGGCGATGGAATCTTCGATATGGAGACCAAACCAGGTCCCCATAATGCAGAATATGGAAAATACGACGTAGCAGAGGAATTTGTGCGGCAGACGGACGGTGACCTGCATCAGCGGGATAAACAGGCGCGTTTTGCTCATCAACCAGGCGATGACAAGGAACACGCACATCTGCTGAAGCAACAGCAGCACCAGATTAAATTCGTACATACTCACAAACCGCACATTCTAAAAACGCGTAACATACACTGATAGCGGTTAACTTTCTTTGAAACGTGCCAAAAAAGCGATAAATCGTGTCCGCCATCACACCTTTTGCCGGAGATAACCTGTCTTTCGTATAATTTGTACAAAAAAGAATCAAATCTTCCTGGTTCCGCAAAGTGGGTCTACAGTTAAGCTGGGGACGCGCAAGCCTGGGGGCGAAAATGGCGCTTTACACAATAGGTGAAGTGGCACTCCTGTGTGATATCAATCCCGTTACGCTACGGGCGTGGCAGCGACGGTATGGATTGCTTAAGCCGCAAAGAACGGACGGCGGGCACCGCCTGTTTAACGATGCGGATATTGACCGGATCCGCGAGATCAAAAGCTGGATCGACAATGGCGTACAGGTCGGCAAGGTAAAATCGCTTCTGAGCCAGGACGATCCAGATACGCAGCTTCTCTGGCGCGAGCAGCAGGAAACGCTGCTGAGGCTGTTGCAGAGTGGCAATTTGCAGCGTTTGCGCGGCTGGATCAAAGAACAGGGTCGAGACTACCCGGCGCAAACCTTGATCACCCATCTTTTTATTCCCCTACGGCGTCGGCTTCAGTGTCAGCAAACCACCTTACAGGCACTGCTCAGCATGCTTGATGGCGTGCTGATTAACTATATTTCCGTCTGTCTTGCCTCAGCGCGGAATAAAAACAGCAAAGATGCGCTGGTGATCGGCTGGAACGTACACGATACCACCCGGCTGTGGCTCGAAGCCTGGATTGCCACCCAGCAGGGCTGGCGCGTTGACGTGCTTGCCCACTCCCTGGCCCAGCTCAGACCGGAACTGTTTGAGGGACAGACGCTGCTGGTCTGGTGCGGCGAAGTCCCCTCCGCTTCCCAGCAGCAGCTCCTGACGGAATGGCGCGAACATGGTTATCCCGTTTACTCGCTGGGGCCAAATGCGTCGTAACGGCATTTAATGGTTCATTAACAGCTGCGCTTCACCGTATAATTGTTCCGTTAACAACAGGAGCACATGATGAAGGCAACGAAACTGGCCGTAATTACCCTCTTTGCACTGATGGCCATCAGCGGTATCGGTGGCGTTATGCTTGCAGGTTATTCATTTATTGTTCGCGGCGGTGTTGGCTGAGGTATCCGGCCAGGCGTTCAAACAGGCGATCCACCACAATCGCCGCCAGCGCAACCAGAACCGCCCCCTGAATAATGTAAGCCGTATTAAACCCGCTTAACCCGATAATGATCGGCGTTCCCAGCGTATTGGCTCCGACCGTCGAGGCGATGGTTGCCGTACCAATGTTGATAATCACGGACGTTCGCACGCCGGCGATAATCACCGGTGCGGCCAGCGGCAGTTCGACCTTCACCAGCCGCTGCCAGGCGCTCATCCCCATCCCTTCCGCTACGCTCAGCACCGATGCAGGCACCGCCGCAATCCCCGCCAGCGTCCCTTGCAGAATGGGCAACACGCCGTACAAAATCAGCGCAATGATGGCAGGCTCCTGCCCAAAACCGATCGCCGGCACGGCAATCGCCAGCACGGCCACCGGCGGGAAGGTCTGCCCCGTTGCGGCGATGGTCTCCACCAGCGGACGAAACTCCCTGCCCGCGGGTCTCGTCACCGCAATCCCGGCGCCTGTGCCCAGCACGATGGCAATCACGCTTGACACCGCCACCAGCCAGAAGTGCGCCAGGGTGAGATTAACAAAGCTCTCCTGCTGGTACACCGGGCGCGGCAGCCCGGGGATAAGCGCATTAAACAGCGCCGCGCTGTGCGGCATCAGGTAGAGTAAGGCGATAAACAGCCCTGTCAGCCAGAGTAACGGATCACGGACCCACTTCACGCGTCACCTCCCCCGCCAGCAGATCGCGAAAATGGATCGTCCCGCATGGCGTCCCCTGCCCGTCCGCAACGGGTAACACCTCGCACTGCCGGGCGACAAACGCCGACAGGGCATCGCGCAGGCTCATCCCATCGTGCAGCGGTTCACCACCGATTTGCGCATCCTGCGGACGCAGATAGTCCCTGACGGTGCGCAGCGAGAGCAGCCTGACGCCAAGCTCGCTGCGGCCAAAAAATTCACGCACAAAATCATTCGCTGGCGAGGTTAACAGCTCAAGCGGCGTACCCTGCTGGACGACTTCGCCGTGATCCATCAGTATCAGACGATCGGCCAGCCGCAGCGCTTCGTCGATATCATGCGTCACCAGCACGATGGTGCGCCCTAGAATACGGTGGATGCGACTCATCTCCGCCTGAAGTGCGCCGCGGGTGACCGGATCCAGCGCGCCGAAGGGCTCATCCATCAGCAGCACCTGCGGGTTAGCGGCCAGCGCGCGCGCCACCCCGACCCGCTGCTGCTGTCCGCCGGAAAGCTGGTGCGGATAGCGGTCGCGAAGCGACGCGTCCATGCCCAGCAGCGCCATCAGCTCGTCGACACGCTCATTGATCTTCCCCCGGGACCATTTTTCCAGCTGTAGCACGGTGGCAATGTTCTGGGCCACCGTCCAGTGGGGAAACAGGCCGATGGACTGAATGGCGTAGCCCATACGCCGCCGCAGTTCCAGCACTGGCAGGCTGCGGATCTCCTCTCCGGCAAAGCGAATCGTCCCGCTGTCATGTTCCACCAGCCGGTTGATCATCTTCAGCGTCGTCGATTTTCCCGACCCCGACGTCCCGATCAATACCGAGAACGCCCCCTCGGCAAAATGCAGATTGAGGTGGCTTGCCGCCGGACGGCCCGCAAAGGTTTTACTCACATCATGAAATTCAATCATTGGCTCTTCTCCTGAGCAGCGCGAGCCACAGGGCAAACAATGCATCCAGTACGACCGCCAGCGCAATCGTCGGCACAACGCCCAGCAGCACCAGATCCAGCGCGCTGCTGAGCAGCCCCTGGAAGACCAGTGCCCCAAAGCCGCCCGCCCCGATCAGCGCGGCAATCACCGCCATCCCCACGGTTTGCACCGTCACCACCCGCAGGCTGCGAACCAGCAGCGGAAGCGCAAGCGGCAGCTGTATTTTCCAGAAACACTGCCGCGCACTCATCCCCATCGCATGGGCGCTTTCCAGCACGTCAGGCGGAACCTGGCTTAACCCCGCCACCACGCCGCGCACCAGCGGCAGCAGCGCATACAGCACAAGGGCGATAAGGGCAGGCGTCAGCCCGGTTCCGGCAATGCCTGCCGCGGCCAACGCAGGGAAGGATTTCACCAGACCGGCCAGGGGGGCAATCAGCAGGCCAAACAGGGCAACGGAGGGGATGGTCTGAATAACGTTGAGCACGGTAAAGACGGCACCCTGGCGGCTGGGATGCCGGTAGCACCCGATGCCCAGCGGCACGCCCAGCAGCAGCGCCGGGATCAGCGTCCCAAACAGGATCGTCAGATGTTGCGCCAGCGCGTTGTCAAACACCTCCTGGCGGTTGGCGTACTCTTTTAACAGCGAGAGTTGATTCAGATCGCCGCTGAAGAGGATCAGCAGAGGGATGACCCAGAATTGCGCGTTCAGCAGCCAGCGCCAGACGGGTAGCGGCGTGAGACGGCGAATGGCATCGCTACAGACCAGCAGACAAAGTGCCAGCCACAGCCACAGCCCGCTGCCAATCGACGTGCGCGCCAGCGGGCTTTCAACCGAGGCCATCTGCGTTGCCGCCTGTCCCGCGCTCCAGAACAGCACGATAAACAGTGCTTCGCTGAGCAGAAGCGTCAGCCAAAGGGCGGCTCGCCCTGGCCAGAAGGCTAAGGCTACAGTACTCGCCAGCGCCGCGCCCAGCAGTAGCGGCGTAAATGACCAGATCTGCCAGAGCGCGCGCGGTTCGCCCGACACCAGACGGTTTGGCGCGACATTTACAAAGGGTAACGCGACCGCCGCAATGGCCACACAGGCCAACAGCAGCAGGACGCGGTTATAACATTTTATTGGCACAGCCTTGTCCCGTTACTTCACAAGCCCTTGTTGTTTCAGGAAGTCGGCAGCCACCTTTTTGGCATCCAGCCCCTCAACGGCAATGCTGGCATTCAGCTGTTGCAGCGTTTTCGCATCCAGTTTTTCAAACACCGGTTTGAGCCATTCCGCAATATCCGGGTAGGCTTTCAGCACCGCCTCGCGCACGACCGGGGTTGGGGCGTAAATGGGCTGAACGCCTTTCGGGTCGGTCAGGGTTTGCAGACCAAGCGCCGCGACCGGGCCGTCGGTGCCGTAGGCCATCGCCGCGTTGACGCCGGAGGTTTGCTGCGCCGCCGCCTTAATGGTCACCGCCGTGTCGCCGCCCGCCAGCGAGAGCAACTGGGACTGATCGAGCTTGAAATCATAGGCTTTTTCAAACGCTGGCAGGGCATCAGCGCGTTCGATAAACTCTGCCGAGGCCGCGAGCTTAAACTCGCCCTTCTCTTTCAGGTAGCGGCTGAGATCGTCAAGCGAGGTGAGCTTGCCTTTCTCGGCAATATCTTTACGCACCGCGATGGTCCAGGTGTTGTTGGCCGGTGCCGGCGTAAGCCAGACCAGCTTATTTTTTTCCGCGTCCAGCTTTTTGACTTTTTCGTACCCGGCTTTGGCATTTTTCCAGGCCGGATCGTTTTCATCCTTGAAGAAGAATGCCCCGTTGCCGGTGTATTCCGGGTAGATATCCAGCTCGCCGGACGTGATGGCACCGCGTACGACAGGTGTGGTGCCAAGCTGTACTTTATTGACCGTTTTCACGCCGTGGCTTTCGAGTACCTGCAAAATGATATTGCCGAGCAACGCGCCCTCGGTATCAATTTTGGAACCCACCTTAACCGGCTCTGCGGCCTGTAGCGGCAGGCTTAGCGCCGCCAGAAGCACCGCCGATCCTGTTATCCCCTTAATAATCGTCATTCTGCTTTCCTCATTATTTTGTGGCCTTTTTCATAGGCTTGAGACAAAAGCGTAGCTTAAAACAGCGAATTTAACCGTTTTTCGTACAAGATGAGAGGCATCCCCCGCCAGGCGGGGAATGGGGAGGAAGGTAAGATTATTGCAGCTCGAATTCGGCTTTGTTCACGCGGGCGGAATCCACGCCAATGAAGACGTTGAATTTGCCAGGATCGGCATCGTATTTCATCTGCTGGTTCCAGAACTTCAGCGCATTCACGTCAATCGGGAAGCTGACCGTTCTGGTTTCGCCCGGTTTCAGGTTGACCTTCTCGAAGCCGCGCAGCTGTTTCACCGGACGGCTCATGGAGGCCGTGACATCCTGAATGTACATCTGGATCACCGTCGCGCCTTCGCGTTTGCCGCTGTTGGTCACCTCCACGCTGGCGGTCACTTTGCCGTCATGCTTCAGGGTCGGCGCTGACATTTTCACGTCAGAGACCTTAAAGGTAGTGTAGCTCAGGCCATAGCCAAACGGATACAGCGGGCCGTTCGCCTCATCGAAATAACGAGACGTGTACTTGTTCGGCTTGTCGGCGTTATACGGACGACCGGTGTTCAGGTGGCTGTAGTAAACCGGGATCTGCCCGACGGAGCGCGGGAAGGACATCGGCAGCTTGCCGGACGGGTTGTAATCGCCAAACAGCACGTCGGCAATGGCGTTACCGCCTTCGGTACCGGCGAACCAGGTTTCCAGAATGGCGTCAGCCTGCTGGTCTTCTTTCACCAGCGCCAGCGGACGCCCGTTCATCAGCACCAGCACCAGCGGCTTGCCGGTGGCTTTCAGGGCCGCGATCAGATCGCGCTGGCTTTGCGGGATGGTAATGTCGGTACGGCTGGAGGCTTCGTGCGCCATCCCCTGCGCTTCACCCACCACCGCGACCACCACGTCGGACTGCTTCGCGGCGTTCACCGCTTCGTCGATCATCTCTTTCGGCGTGCGCGGATCCACCTTCACCGCTTCCTCGTACTGGTTGAGGAAGGTCACGATGTCTTTATCGTTGGTGACGTTCGCGCCTTTGGCGTAAACCACTTTTGCATTATCACCCACGGCGCTCTTAATGCCGGTCAGCACGGTAACGGACTGATCCGCCACGCCTGCGGCGGACCAGCTGCCCATGACGTCGCGCTTGCTGTCGGCCAGCGGACCAACCACGGCAATGGTGCCGGATTTTTTCAGCGGCAGCGTGTCGAGACGGTTTTTCAGCAGCACCAGGCTTTCGCGCGCTACTTCCCGGGCTTCCTTACGGTGCAGACGGCTTTCGGCGTTAGTGTCCGCCGGGTCTGAATCCTTCGGCCCCAGATGGCTGTAAGGATCGTTAAACAGCCCCATGTCATATTTCACGTTCAGCACGTGGCGAGCGGCGTCGTCCAGCTCTGCCATCGTCACTTTGCCGCTCTTCACCAGCCCCGGCAGGTATTTGCTGTAGTACTCGTCGCTCATGCTCATGTTGATGCCGGACTTGAGCGCCACGCGTACCGCGTCTTCCGGATCGGACGCCGTGCCGTGTTTAATCAGCTCTTTAATCGCGCCGTGGTCAGAGACGGTAATGCCCTTAAAGCCCCACTGGTCGCGCAACACGTCTTTCAGCAGCCACGAATCGGAGGTGGCAGGCGTGCCGTTGAGAGAGTTCAGCGCTACCATCACCGCCCCGCTGCCCGCGTCCAGCCCTGCCTTGTATGGCGGCATGTAGTCGTTGAACAGGCGCTGTGGGCTCATATCGACGGTGTTGTACTCTTTACCGCCCTCCACCGCGCCATAGGCGGCGAAGTGCTTGACGCTGGTCATCACCGAGTAACGATCTGCCGGACTTTTGCCCTGCATCGCTTCCACCATGGTTTTGCCCATCGTGGCGGTTAAATACGTGTCTTCACCGAAGCCCTCCGAAGCGCGGCCCCAGCGCGGATCGCGGGAGACGTCAACCATCGGCGCCCAGGTCATATTCAGGCCGTCGTCTGCGGCTTCATATGCCGAAACGCGCCCGACGGTTTTCACCGCATCAAGATTAAAAGAGGAGGCTAAGCCGAGGCTAATCGGGAAGACGGTACGCTGGCCGTGCACCACGTCATAAGCGAAGAACAGTGGAATTTTCAGGCGGCTCAGCTCCATCACCTGATCCTGCATCTTGCGGATATCCTGGCGGGTAACGGTGTTAAAAATGGCCCCTACCTGCCCGTCTTTGATCATCTCGCGAATGGCTTCTTTCGGGTTATCCGGACCGACGCTGATCAGGCGCAGCTGGCCGATTTTCTCATCGACCGTCATCTTTTTGAGTAAATCCGTGACAAAGGCGTCGCGGGCTTCGGGCGTGAGCGGGTGATTACCAAACAAATCCTCTGCCAGCGCAGGTTGCAGCGCCAGGCTGACGGCGACACCTACAGAACATAGCCATTTCATGTTGTTATTCTCTCTCATCAATAACCGCGGGAAGCACCCGGCCAGACCGTGCGAAAAGCGCAGTGTGCCATAAAGCCTGAAAACCTTGCAGGGTTATTCTCTGATTTTTCTCATGAATACCCGACCGCTCAACGGCTAATCGCGCTATGCTTTACAGCGAGAAATTTGCCCCACCACAAGGAGTGGAAGATGTCTTCTGTTCGAACTGACGATAACACTACATTTATTAACGAACTGTCTCGCCTGGTTGGTCACTCTCACCTGCTTACCGACCCGGCCAAAACCGCCCGCTATCGGAAGGGCTTTCGCTCCGGCCAGGGCGACGCGCTGGCGGTAGTCTTCCCCGGTACGTTGCTCGAACTGTGGCGCGTGCTCAGCGCCTGCGTTGCGGCAGACAAGATTATTTTAATGCAGGCTGCGAATACCGGCCTGACCGAAGGCTCCACGCCGAACGGCAACGATTACGATCGTGACATCGTGATTATCAGCACCCTGCGCCTCGACAAACTGCACCTGCTGGACAAGGGCGAACAGGTGCTCGCCTTCCCCGGCACCACGCTTTACTCGCTGGAAAAAGCGCTTAAGCCGCTGGGACGCGAACCGCACTCGGTGATCGGCTCATCGTGCATTGGCGCCTCGGTGATCGGCGGGATCTGCAATAACTCCGGCGGCTCGCTGGTGCAGCGCGGCCCGGCTTACACGGAAATGTCGCTGTTCGCCCGTATCGATGAAAACGGCAAGCTGACGCTGGTTAACCATCTGGGGATCGATCTGGGCGTAACGCCAGAGCAGATCCTCAGCAAACTTGACGATGACCGCGTAAAGGACGAAGACGTTCAGCACGATGGCCGTCACGCGCATGACCACGATTACATCACCCGCGTGCGCGATATCAATGCCGATACGCCGGCGCGCTATAACGCCGATCCGGATCGCCTGTTTGAATCCTCCGGCTGCGCGGGCAAGCTGGCCGTTTTTGCGGTGCGCCTCGATACCTTCCCGGCAGAGAAAAAGCAGCAGGTGTTTTACATCGGCACCAATCAGCCGGAGGTGCTGACGGAGATCCGTCGTCATATTCTGGCCGAGTTCACTCACCTGCCGGTGGCGGGCGAGTATATGCACCGGGACATTTACGACATCGCCGAGCGCTACGGCAAAGATACCTTCCTGATGATCGACAAGCTCGGCACCGACAAAATGCCGTTCTTCTTCACTATGAAGGGCCGCACCGACGCGATGCTGGAGAAAGTATCGTTGTTCAAACCGCACTTCACCGACCGCTTTATGCAGAAGCTGGGTAACGTCTTCCCGGCGCATTTACCGGAGCGGATGAAGACCTGGCGCGACAAGTATGAGCACCATCTGCTGCTGAAAATGGCCGGGGACGGAATTGCCGAAGCGCAGAGCTGGCTCACCGAATTCTTCAAAACCGCCGACGGGGATTTCTTTGCCTGTACGCCGGAAGAAGGCAGCAAAGCCTTCCTGCACCGCTTCGCCGCGGCGGGTGCTGCCATCCGTTATCAGGCGGTGCATTCCGAAGAGGTGGAGGATATTCTGGCGCTGGATATCGCCCTGCGTCGCAACGATACCGAGTGGTTTGAACATCTGCCGCCGGAGATCGACAGCAAGCTGGTGCATAAGCTCTATTACGGCCACTTTATGTGCTATGTCTTCCACCAGGATTACATCGTCAAAAAAGGGGTTGATGCGCATGCGCTGAAAGAACAGATGCTGGCGCTGCTGCACGAGCGTGGCGCGCAATATCCTGCCGAGCACAACGTGGGACACCTGTATAAAGCGCCGGAGACGCTTAAACAGTTTTATCGCAAAAATGACCCTACAAACAGTATGAACCCCGGCATTGGTAAGACAACGCGGAAGAAATACTGGAAAGAGAGTGCCGAAACAGAGGAGCACAATACGCAAGCCTCTGATGAACTCTTATAGCCAAATTTAAGAGATTGTTAAGCCCTCCTCAAACGTACTAGAGTATCTGCCTGTTGCCAGAGAAACGTTTCTCTGGCTTTCCAAACAAGGAGCGGGCAGAACATGTCGGCTGTAGAAATTTTCCCCGAAACTGAAATCGAGGTGCGCGACGCCCTTCCTGACGATGCGCATGCCATCTCGGCGATATACGCCTGGCATGTGCTTCATGGCCGTGCGTCCTTCGAGGAAGTTCCTCCCACCGTCGATGAGATGCGTCAGCGGATGAAGAGCGTGACCGACAGCGGTTTAACGTGGCTGGTTGCGCTGTATCGCGGCATTGTTGTCGGCTACTGCTACGCCACGTTTTATCGTCCACGCCAGGCCTACCGGTACACCCTTGAGGAATCCATCTATGTGGATGCCAGCACTACCGGGCGCGGGTTTGGCTCGGCCTTACTCCAGGCACTGATCGCCCGTTGTGAACAAGGACCCTGGCGGCAGATGATTGCCGTGGTTGGTGACGGAAACAATAATGCGGGATCGTTACGGCTGCATAAAAAACATGGCTTCGAGGTTGTCGGTCAACTGCGCAGCGTGGGGTATAAGAAGGGCGACTGGCGGGATACGTTGATCATGCAGCGTCCACTCAACGATGGTGACTGGACGCTGCCGGAGTAGGCGCTTTCGCCCGGTGGCGCTTCGCTTACCGGGCCTACGTATCGGGGCCGCTTTAGGGCCGTAGGCCGGGTAAGGCGAAGCCGCCACCCGGCACAGACAGGCGGCTCAGTCGTTCTGCGCCGTCGCCATCTGTTCCGCTTTCTGCTTTTTATACGCCAGCGCTGAAGCCGGCACCGGCTGCACTTTCCCGGTTTCAATCCAGGTGCGCAGGCGGCTGGCGTCCGCAAAGTGGGTATATTTTCCGAAGGCATCCATCACCACCAGCGCCACTGGCTTACCGTTAAACACGGTGCGCATCACCAGGCAGTGCCCTGCCGCATTAGTGAATCCGGTCTTGGTTAACTGAATATTCCAGTTATCGCGATACACCAGATGGTTAGTGTTGCGGAACGGCAGCGTATACGCCGGGTTCGAGAATGTCGCCATCTCCTCACGCGTGGTACTGAGCTGACCGATCAGCGGGTATTGCTTACTGGCGATCAGCAGCTTGGTTAAATCACGCGCCGTCGAGACGTTATGAATCGACAGACCGGTTGGCTCTACGAAATGGGTATTTTTCATCCCCAGCGCTTTGGCTTTGGCGTTCATCGCGCGGATAAACGCGTCGTAACCACCAGGATAATGGTGGGCAAGGCTTGCCGCCGCGCGGTTCTCAGAGGACATCAGCGCCAGCAGCAGCATATTTTTACGGCTGATTTCACTGTTCAGACGCACGCGAGAGTAGATCCCTTTCATCTCTGGCGTGTGGCTGATATCCACCTTCAGCTTTTCGTCCAGCGGCAGTCGTGCATCAAGCACCACCATCGCGGTCATGACTTTGGTTATGGAAGCGATCGGGCGCACCAGATCCGGATGACTGGCGTAGATCACCTTGTTGGTATTCAGGTCAACGATCATCGCGCTGCCGGACGCAATCTGGGGTTGCGCAGCAGCGGTGGCGACTGCGGTCGTTTTGGCGATGGCTGGCGCGGTAGCGGAGACGCCCAGCAGCAGCGCAAGACTAAGGAGTGACACTCGAAATTTCAGCATGATGAGACTTCTGATAATGATTCACGCACGTTATGACGTACACCGCCTGTGTCAACGGATAAACACAGGCTGGCTTCGGCATCATAGCGATCACCGTGCGTTGTCGCCAGCGGAGAATCATAACCAGATGCTGCATTGCTGGCATTTACGCCAGCAATGCAGGGAACTTAAAAGAAACGGTATCCATAACCCCAAAGAATAACTGTCAGGGCCAGTAGCGCCTCAAGGACCAGTACGCCGATGGCAAGCGTAGAGCTGGAGAAGCTCAGGCCCTCTTCTTTATTGATATTGAGGAAGGTTGGCACCCCTACATACAGCAGATAACCGGTGTAAAAGAGGGCAACCGTACCGATCAGCGCGCACAGCCAGACCAGTGGATAGAGCGCGACAATACCGCTTAAAAACAGCGGGGTCGCGACGTATCCGGCGAAGACCATACAGTGTGCCAGCGACGGGCGCTGCGGATAGTTGCGCGCCATCCAGTGGATGACCCGCCCCATCACCGCCACCCCGGCCAGCATCAGGCCATAAAACAGAATGGCCAGGTACAGTCCGGTAAACCAGGAAAGCTGAACCACGGTGCCGTCACCAAAGTTCCAGCCTATCTGCGTAGTACCAATAAACGCGCAGACCACCGGCACCGCTGCCATCAGCAGGACATGGTGGGTATAGTGATGCGCGACCGTTTCGTTCTCGTTACGGATCACCTGCATTTCACGATCGGGATGGGAGAAAAGTCCCCAGACATGGTTCATAACGCCCCCTTGTTGTCGGCCCGTCAGCGATAGCTTAAGTATAATGCAGGCTTTAGATTATTTTATGTACAGTGGGAAATTTCCGTTGATTGCCGCGCGGTTGATGGATGGGGTATATGATTAACGCAGGCACAGTAAGGGAGATGACGTTTACGTAATGGATATCAACGGTCTTATTGAACAATATGGATACGCCGCGCTGGTGATCGGCAGCGTGGCGGAAGGCGAAACCATCACGCTGCTGGGCGGGGTGGCCGCACACCAGGGTTTGCTGAAATTCTCGCTGGTGGTCGCCGCCGTCGCGTTGGGCGGTATGATTGGCGATCAGCTGCTCTACTTTCTGGGGCTGCGCTTTGGCCCGACGCTTTTGCAACGTTTTGCTAAGCATCAAAAGAAAATTCGCCGTGCTCAGCGGCTTATCCAGCGACGTCCCTGGCTGTTTGTGATTGGTACCCGCTTTATGTACGGCTTTCGCATCATCGGGCCAATACTGATTGGCGCGAGCCGCTTACCGCCGAAAATCTTCCTGCCGCTGAACATTCTCGGGGCGATTGCCTGGGCGCTGATTTTCACCACGCTTGGCTACGTGGGTGGCGAAGTAATAGGTCCGTGGCTGCATAATCTCGATCAGCATCTTAAACACTGGGCCTGGTTGATCCTGGTTGTTGCGGTGGTGATTGTGGTACGGCTGTGGCTCAAGCATCGCGAAAAGCGGCGGGATGAAGAGTGAGTTCGGCCTGCTGCCCCTCACCCTACCCCTCTCCCCAAACGCTATACACCCTCTCCCCTTGGGGGTGAGGGGAATGCTTATTCCGCAGGCTTAAACTGCGGATTCGCCAGCATAAAACCGCCGTCGACGATAAACGACTGCCCGGTGGTGTAGCTGGCGTCGCTGTCACACAGCCACGCCACCAGGCTGGCAATTTCTTTGGTATGCCCTGGCCGTGCCAGCGGGATTTCCGGCATTGCGCCTTCTTTCACTTCGCTGTCGTCCATATCATTCATCGGCGTGGCGATCGCTCCGGGCGCAACGGCGTTCACCAGAATCTTATGTTTAACCAGCTCCAGCGCCATCGACTTTGTTAACCCGCCCAGCGCATGTTTGGCCGCCGTATAGGCGCTGGCGTCCGGCAATGGCGTATGTTCATGCACCGAGGTGATATTCACGATCCGCCCCCCTTCCCCCTGCTTCACCATCTGACGCGCCGCGATTTGCGAGCAGAGAAACGCGCCGTCCACGTCAACGGTGAATATGTGCCGCCAGTCGTCAAACGACAGGTCCAGAAATGGCGCTTTATTCATCGCCCCGGCATTGTTAACCAGCACATCCAGCCGCCCGAAACGCGTAATCAGGGTTTCAATGGCCTTTGCGCCTTCCGGCAAATTGCTTAAGTCGAGATGAATCGCCTCGGCACGCTGCCCGCGCGCTTCAATTTCACGGCAGGTTGCCAGCGCCCCTTTCTCATCTGAATGCCAGGTTACTCCGACATCAAACCCGCGTTCGGCCAGCATCAGGGCCGTCGTTTTGCCAATTCCTGAATCCGATGCGGTAACAATTGCGACTCGCGTCATACTCACCTCCTGATAATCTGCAAAGAGGTAAGTATAGATAATGCGCAATGTTAGCCGTGATGATATCCGCCACCCAGCGCGGAGGTGAGCTGGAGCGTGGCATCCACGTACTGACCTTTCAGCATCAACCCGGTAAAACGCTCTTTGAGCGCCGGAATTTTTGCTTCACTCACCCGGGAGCCGGCAATGATCCCGGCGCTGAAGCGCGCCTGTGCCAGCGCAACGACGCGCGCCGCATCTTTTTCGATCTGCTGCTGGTGCTGATTTTTGGCGGTCAGCGTTTCCACTTCGCTGGCCGTCCGGGCAACCTGGTTTACGGCATCTACCACGGCCTTGTTGTAGTTCGCCACGGAGAGGTTGTTTTGCGCCTGGGCGATATCCAGGTTCGCATTCAACCGACCGCTGTCAAAAATTGGCAGCGTCAGCCCGGCGGTTACGCCCATTTGCTGCGCAGATGAGCGGAACAGGTCACTCAGGTGCAATGCATCCTGCTGCAAGAATGCCATCAAATTGATGTCAGGGTAGAACGCGGCTCTGGCGGCATCCACTTCGCTCATGGATGCTTCGATATACCAGTGCGCCTCCTGCAAATCCGGGCGCCGAGCCAGCAGTTCATAACCGAGCGTTGATGGCAACGACGCCTCTGCGTCAGGTAAGGCATGCCGGGCGAGCGTGACTGAAGGGGTATGGGTCAACGCATTCAGACGCGCCTCAATGACCTTCATTTTGCCGTGCACGTCAGCGAGCTGTTCATCGGTTTTGCTGGCATTAATATCCGTTTCAACGCCTTCCACCGAGGAGGTAATGCCGTGCTGATAAAGCTCACGATCGGCACCGATGATATTTTCCTGCTCCCGTTTGATTTGCGCGAGTACGTCACCCACCGCGGCCTCGGTCTGCCAGTCCCAGTACAGCCGCGCGACGCTGCTGGCGAGCAGCTGGCGGGTCTGCTCCAGCTCCGCTTTTTGCGCATTCACCTGACCGATGCGGGCCTCAATTTGGGCGCGGTTTTTACCCCATAAATCCAGATCCCAACCCGCCGTCAGACCAAAGGTGCCGTTGGTGTACCAGGGGCCGGTTGTCCCCGCCGCCGGATCGGTCAGCGCAAATGGACCCATCAGCCCCTCTGCCGACATTTTTTGCCGTTCAACATCTGCGGAAAAATCCAGCTGTGGACCCTCAGCAGCGACAGCGGCTTTCGCCTGTGCTTCCGCCAGGGTGATACGCTGACGGGCAATTTGCATATCCGCCGCATCCTCCAGCGCTTTGTCGATCAGCGCGTTGAGCTGGGGGTCGTTAAAGTCTTTCCACCATTCGCTTTTTGGCCAGTCGGCATGACGCAGTTGGGTATTTACAGCTGCGGCGGCGGCTTGCGTTTTTACTGGAGACACCGTGGCATGTTCCGGCGCGCAGGCGGCCAGCATAAAAACAAGAGGAGCACTCAGAGATAAAGTAAGAGAACGTTTCATTACGCCATGAACTCAAAAAAATAAAGGCGCAACTTACGCTTACTGACGTTCCGTTTTTTAGTAACGCGTGGCAATCTGCATATTGTTATACATTTTCATATCCGGAAATTTATTCTCCAAGACAATGATTTAATTTCATGTATTCATGCTAATTATGAATTGGCTGCTACACTTACTTCGACAGACATACGCAGGAGAGGCGAATGAAAATATTATTGTGGGTTATTTTGATTATATTTCTGATAGGGCTGCTGGTGGTAACCGGCGTATTCAAGATGATTTTCTGATTCTGCTGCCCGGCTCCGCGCCGGGCAAGCTCTTCACACTTCGCTCAGGATTTTGACTGGATCACCCGGGCAATATCCGCAGACGTCTGTAGCGTACGGATCTCCTGAAATAATCCCAGCGCGTCGTCGTACTCTTTACGCAAATAACTCAGCCACTGCTTAATGCGCGCGACGTGATACAAGCCGGTATCGCCTTGCTTTTCCAGCCGCGTGTATTTTTGCAGTAGTTTCACCACATCCGCCCACGGCATCCGCGGCTCATTATATTTCACCACCCGGCTGAGGTTCGGCACGTTCAGCGCACCGCGGCCAATCATCACGGCATTACAGCCGGTCTCTTTGAGGCAGGCCTGCGCGCTCTCGTAATCCCAGATTTCGCCGTTGGCAATCACCGGGATCGTAAGCCGTTTGCGGATCTCGCCAATCGCCTGCCAGTTAATGCGCTCGGCTTTATAACCATCCTCTTTGGTTCGCCCGTGCACCACCAGCTCGGTGGCGCCCGCCTGCTGCACCGCGTCAGCAATTTCAAACTGCTTGTCGTCGCTGTCCCATCCCAGACGCACTTTGACCGTCACCGGCAGGTGCGATGGCACCGCCTCACGCATGGCCTTTGCGCCGCGATAAATCAGCTCCGGATCTTTAAGTAGCGTCGCCCCCCCGCCGCTGCCGTTGACCAGCTTTGACGGACAGCCGCAGTTAAGATCGACGCCGTACGAACCAAGCGCTACCGCGCGGGCGGCGTTTTCAGCCAGCCACTCAGGATACTGGCCGAGCAGCTGGACGCGCACCAGCGTACCGGACGGAGTGCGGCTCTGACGATGCAGTTCCGGGCAGAGACGATAAAATGATTTTTCTGGCAGCAACATATCGACCACGCGCAGAAACTCCGTCACGCAGAGATCGTAATCGTTCACCTCGGTAAGCAGCTCGCGCACGAGAGAGTCGAGCACACCTTCCATCGGGGCCAGTAAAACACGCATTCTGAGTACCTGTGAAAAAAGACGCGCTATAGTAGCTGCTCTCTATGTATGTTGAAAGCCCGGCGTTCCATTGCGGAATGTCTGGTATGCCCAAAATTCATGATGTGATCCGTGGCACATTTTCAGGTTTAATTGTATGATGAATACGTCTCAGCAAGGACTTTCACCATGAGCAAATCACTGAATACTATCTGGCAATACCTTCGCGCCTTCGTCCTCATTTATGCCTGCCTGTACGCCGGCATTTTTATCGCTTCGCTGCTGCCGATTACGATACCCGGCAGCATTATCGGCATGCTGATCCTGTTTGTGCTACTGGCATTACAGGTGCTGCCCGCGAAATGGGTTAATCCGGGGTGCTTCGTTCTCATTCGCTATATGGCCCTGCTTTTTGTGCCTATCGGCGTTGGGGTGATGCAGTATTACGATGTGCTTAAAGCGCAGTTCGGCCCGATTGTGGTCTCCTGCGCCATCAGTACGCTGGTGGTATTCCTGGTCGTCAGCTGGAGTTCACACATTGTGCATGGCGAACGCAAGGTCGTCGGGGAGAAAACAAAAAAATGATGGCGAATATCTGGTGGTCCCTGCCGTTAACCCTGGTGGTGTTCTTTGCTGCGCGTAAGCTTGCGGTGCGTTTCAAAATGCCGTTGCTCAACCCGCTGCTGGTCGCCATGGTGGTGATTATTCCTTTTCTGCTGCTCACCGGCATTCCTTATGAGCGTTACTTCGCCGGGAGCAGGATCCTCAACGATTTGTTGCAGCCTGCCGTGGTGGCGCTGGCGTTTCCTTTATATGAGCAACTGCATCAGATCCGCGCGCGCTGGAAATCCATCATTACCATCTGCTTTGTGGGTAGCCTTGTTGCGATGATCACCGGTACCTCGGTGGCCTTATTGATGGGCGCGTCGCCGCAGATCGCCGCCTCTATCCTGCCTAAATCCGTCACCACGCCGATTGCCATGGCCGTGGGCGGCAGCATCGGGGGCATTCCGGCCATCAGCGCCGTGTGCGTGATTTTCGTCGGTATCCTGGGCGCGGTGTTTGGTCATACGCTGCTGAATATCATGAAAATTCGGACCAAAGCGGCACGCGGTCTGGCGATGGGTACCGCCTCGCACGCGCTGGGCACCGCACGCTGCGCGGAACTGGATTATCAGGAAGGGGCATTCAGCTCGCTGGCGCTGGTGATCTGCGGGATTATCACTTCCCTGGTCGCGCCGTTTATCTTCCCGATTATTCTGGCAGTCATGGGCTAAAATTTGCGATGCGTCGCGCAAATTTCATTTTCATTTCATAAGTTGCACACATAATGAGATTTGGATCACATATAAAGGCCGTACGGCTCCGTACACTACCGATCCATTAACCTTGATGAGGCAACGTCATGCATCCACGTTTTCAAGCTGCTTTCTCTCAGCTTGCAGAGAATTTGCAATCAGCCCTGGCTCCGGTTCTGGCGGATGCGCATTTCCCCGCCCTGCTGACGGCAGATCAGGTCACGGCCCTTAAACAGGCAACGGAGCTGGACGAAGACGCGCTGGCTTTCGCCCTGCTGCCCCTTGCGGCTGCCTGCGCCCGCGCTGACCTTTCCCATTTTAACGTAGGCGCAATTGCGCGCGGCGTGAGCGGAACCTGGTACTTCGGCGGAAACATGGAGTTTCTTGGTGCGACCATGCAGCAAACCGTCCACGCGGAGCAGAGCGCCATCAGTCACGCCTGGCTGCGCGGCGAAAAAGCCCTGCGCGCCATCACCGTCAACTATACCCCTTGCGGCCACTGCCGCCAGTTTATGAATGAGCTGAACAGCGGTCTTGAACTGCGTATCAACCTGCCAGGACGCGCACCGCATACGCTGGGTGATTACCTGCCGGATGCTTTCGGCCCGAAAGATCTTGAGATCAAAACCCTGCTGATGGACGAGCAGGACCACGGTTATGCGCTCTCGGGAGATGAGCTGAGCGAAGCGGCCATTGCCGCCGCCAATAAAAGCCACACGCCCTACAGCAAATCTCCAAGCGGCGTCGCCCTTCAGTGCCGCGACGGCCGCATCTTCACCGGCAGCTATGCAGAGAACGCCGCATTTAACCCGACGCTGCCTCCGCTCCAGGGTGCCCTGAACCTGCTTAGCCTGAACGGGTATGACTACCCGGATATTCAGCGCGCAATCCTGGCTGAAAAGGCCGATGCGCCGCTGATCCAGTGGGACGCGACCGCAGCCACGCTGAAAGCGCTGGGCTGTTCAACCATCGACCGCGTGCTGCTGGCATAATCTGTTCGGCGGGCAGAGTTGCCCGCCAGTCTGACGAAAAACCCCTCAGTTGAATCGCTGTTTCTTGCGCTAACCAGGCGGGTACAGTAGCCTGAGGGAAATTTCATCATCGGTACGAGCCATCTGCATGTTAAAGCGCGTGTTTTACAGCCTGTCTGTCCTGGTCGGCATACTGCTGTTGATCGTGCTGGGTCTCGACCGCTGGATGAGCTGGAAAACAGCCCCCTACATTTTTGATGACCTACAGGATCTCCCCTACCGTCAGGTTGGTGTGGTGCTTGGCACCGCCAAGTATTACCGCACTGGCGTCATAAATCAGTATTACCGGTATCGTATTCAGGGCGCGCTGAACGCCTATAACAGCGGCAAGGTGAACTATCTGCTGCTGAGCGGCGATAACGCGCTGCAAAGCTATAACGAGCCGGTGACGATGCGCAAAGATCTGATTGCCGCAGGCGTCGACCCGGCCGATATCGTGCTCGACTACGCCGGATTCCGCACGCTTGATTCCATCGTGCGTACCCGCAAGGTGTTCGACACCAATGATTTCATCATCATTACCCAGCGTTTCCACTGCGAGCGGGCGCTGTTTATCGCCCTGCATATGGGCATTCAGGCGCAGTGTTATGCGGTGCCATCGCCAAAGGATATGCTGAGCGTGCGCGTACGTGAGTTTGGCGCTCGTTTTGGCGCGCTGGCTGACCTGTACTTATTCAAACGTGAACCGCGCTTTTTAGGCCCGCTGGTGCCGATCCCAACGATGCACGAAGTGCCGGAGAATGCACAGGGTTACCCGGCGGTAACGCCAGAGCAGTTGCTGGAAATTCAGAAGAAGTAATTCAGATCTACAATGCGTGATATAAAACGCATTACTCTCTTTTTAGACACCTAATGAGTGATATAAGTAGCAATACTTGTTTTTATCACTGACTATGAGTAATATTTTACACATTGTCGCGTTATGGAGGTGAGATGGAGACGTTAACCGTACAGGCATATCTGAACGAAACATGGACGGATATCGCTCTCATCAAATATCCAGGAAGTGAAAAAAATGACTGGAATACCACGCAGTTAGACTATCTCACTGAGTATGCGATTAATTTTCTCGACTATGATGATTTTCACGCAGTCTCAGTCAATCACCCTGTATCACTCTTTTTTGATGACCATGGCCAACCGGGCTGGCTGCGATTTATCGACGATATTATTCCCGCCGGAGCAAGCCGCCGTTACTGGATTAATGCGCTCGACATCAGTGAATTACCCGTTGGCCAGCAAAATTTCTTATTGCTGAAATTTGGCACAATGTCCCCTGTGGGGAATTTGCGCATAAAAGAATCCGTCCCAGAATGGAATAAATTCGCCAGCACTAAAACGTTTACGGTTGCGGACGTAATCGATCGTGCGGCCGATTTTCTGGATTATGCCCAGGAAAGAGGCGCGGCGGCGGGTGGTGCAACCGGTGCTGGCGGTGAAGCGCCTAAACTTTTGCTGCGCTGTAGTGAAACTGATGCCATCTGGATCGATACCTGGCAAAACGAGCCGGATAACCGGGACCGCTATTATTTGGTTAAATATCCACGCGGTAACAGGACAGAAGTTGATTGTAATATTCTGCGAGCTGAATTCCATTATTATCATGAGCTTAACGCGATGGGTTTTTCCACGATCCCAGTGGAAACAATGCGCCTTGAAGAAGGTAGCCATTACCCGTCTCTGTGGTTACCGCGTTTCGACATAGTGAGAAATGAGCAGGACCAACTGGTCAGGCTGGGTATGGAATCGGTGTATTCGCTATTACAAAAGGCACCCGGCACCCTCCTTGATCATGAGACAACGTTGCGCACGTTAATTAATAAAATCACCTCCAGCCATATGGTCCAGCAGCAGGGCTATCATTTTGATATTCCGGGATTTGTAACAGAATGGGTGCGTCGCGATCTGCTAAATATTATTTTTGGAAATAGTGACAACCATGGGCGAAATACCGCCTTTGTGAAGGCTGAAAATCAAATTATGCTCTCCCCTGTATATGACTTTGCGCCGATGAAAGCCGATCCTGAAGGGATACCAAGAACCCTGAAGTGGTCATTATCTTGCGAATCAGGAGGGGATTATAATTTCAACACTATCGCACAAACGCTGGCGGAGTGGATCCCTCCCACAACATTACTTGATGCTCTGCATGAAACAGCCGTTCAGCTTATTGATCTCCCGGAAAGGCTGGCGGCGCGAGGCGTTCCGGAACAGATAATGGAAATGCCCGCGATGGGTTTTCGCTACATCCCGGATAAACTTTCCCGTTGGGGTTTATTATGAAAACACCTAATGAAGCTGAATCAGAGCTTTTACAGACATTAGCTCAAGTACGCAGCGTAAATAAAAAGCGACATCATGACGAGGCGGAAGATCCGGACAAGCCATCGGTAGTGAAGAGGCAACGCGTTACACAAGGCTTAACGCGGATTAGTACTCTTGATCGCCAGGCTGTACTGCATGCAGCCATACGGGACATTTTGCTGGGGAAAATTACACAGGGAGAGGCGCTGAAAAGGCTCAGGGTCGAGGTGTTAGGGCTGAAGCAGGATGAATATGCAAAGCTGGTCAGCGTATCCCGGAAAACATTGTCGGATGTAGAAAATAACAGAGGCAATTATTCCGCTGACGTCATAAATAAAATCTTTAAACCCTTTGGGCTTCAAACCGGACTAGTGCCCGTTTCAAAATCGCTTATCGCTTCACTTTTCTCATAAAAAAACCCGCATCGCTGCGGGTTCTTTCATTCCAGCGCTTATTTCTTACGCGCGTACTTCAGTGAATCCAGCGCAACCGCGAAGATGATGATGGCACCCTTGATGATGTACTGCCAGTACGGGTTCACGCCGATGTAGGTCAGGCCGTAGTTGATAACGGTGAAGATGATCACACCGGTCACCACGCCCAGCACGGTCCCCACGCCGCCGCTGAAGGAGACGCCGCCAACCACGCAGGCTGCAATCGCATCCAGTTCGTACATAAAGCCGAGGTTGTTGGTTGCAGAGCCGATACGGCCCGCTTCCAGCATCCCGCCGAAGGCGTAGAAGACCCCGGACAGGGCGTAAATCATCAGCAGGTTCAGAGCCACGTTGACCCCGGACACTTTCGCCGCTTCAGGGTTACCGCCGATAGCAAAGATGTTTTTACCGAAGCGGGTTTTGTTCCACAGGATCCAGACGAACGCCACCGCAATCAGCGCATAGAAGGTGATGTAGGAGAGACGGAAGCTGCCCAGCGCAACAAACCCCTGCGTGAAGGTCGAGAAGCCGCTGTCGAAGCCAGAGATTGGAGACGCGCCGACGAAATCGTAGTACAGGGAGTTGATACCATAAACGATGATCATCGTGCCAAGCGTGGTGATGAATGGCGTAACGTTCAGGTAAGCAATGATGATGCCGTTAATCAGGCCAATTACCGCGCCGATGGCGCACACGATCAGGATCACCACGAAAATCGGCATGGTCGCCATCTCCGGGAACACCTTGTTGGCGTTTTCCATCGACTGCAACAGGGTTGCCGCAATGACCGCCGCCAGACCCACCTGGCGCCCTGCCGAAAGGTCAGTCCCCTGGGTAACGATAAGTCCCGCCACGCCAAGCGCGATAATAATACGTACGGAAGACTGGGTCAGAATGTTACTCAAGTTCAGCAGACTTAAGAACGTAGGGTCCTGGAAAATAATAATCGCCAGCAAGACTAAAAGAACAACGTAAATACCGCCTTCTTTCAGATAAGTGAGAAAACTTTTTTTATTTAACGCACTCATGAGGAGCCCCTGATCTTAAAGGTGCAAAGACGCAAGACGCAAAATTTCGTTTTGCGTTGTCGTTTTGGTTTCAACAATACCGGCAACGAGACCATTGCTCATAACCAGAATACGGTCTGTGATCCCTAACAATTCCGGCATTTCGGAAGAAATAATAATGATCCCTTTATCTTTTTTCGCCAGCTCGGCGATCAGCTGGTATATCTCAAATTTTGCACCCACGTCGATACCGCGCGTAGGTTCATCCAGCATCAGAATTTCAGGCTGGGTTAATAGCCAGCGACCAATAATGACTTTCTGCTGGTTCCCTCCCGAGAGTGAGCCAATTTGCGTGCGGTGGCCCGGCGTTTTCACGCGCATGGAGTCAATCACCCACTGGGTATCGCTCTTCATGCGGGAATTATCCAGCAGCCCGACTTTATTTTTGTAATTGCGAATATTAGAAATTAACGAGTTAAAGTTAATATCCAGATAAGCGTAAATACCGGTGGAACGACGCTCTTCCGTCACCAGCGCAAAGCCATTATTAATGGCTTCGTTGGCGTTGTGGTTGTTGATCTTCTTACCGTGCAGCGTAATGGTGCCTTCGGCTTTCTCACGGATACCAAACAGGGTTTCCACGATATCGGTGCGCTTGGCGCCCACCAGCCCTGCGATGCCAAGGATCTCCCCCTTGTGCAGATCGAAAGAGACATCGCGGATAGACGGCTGACGCAGCGAGGTCAGGTTACGCACCTCCAGAATCACTTCGCCTGGCTTGTTTTCTTTATCCGGGAAACGCTGGTTCAGAGAACGGCCAACCATCATGGCGATGATCTTGTCCATATCCAGCCCTTCCAGCGGCTGGGTGGCGATCCACTGGCCGTCGCGCAGGATGGTGATTTCATCGCACAGCTGGAAGATCTCTTCCATTTTATGTGAGATATAGACAATGCCGCAGCCGCGATCTTTCAGCTTACGAATAATGGTAAAAAGGTGGTTAACCTCTTTTTCCGTTAATGACGATGTCGGTTCATCCATGATCACGATTTTCGCATCATAGGAGAACGCTTTGGCAATTTCGATCATCTGCATCTGGGAAACGGATAATGTCCCGACGCGTGCGCGCGGGTCGATATCAATATCCAGCTCATCAAAAATGGCTTTGGTGTCGCGATACATTTTATCCTGATCGACAAAGACACCTTTGGTTGGATAACGACCCAACCACATATTATCCATAACTGAACGTTGCAGAACCAGGTTTAATTCCTGGTGTACCATCGAGATACCGTTCTCCAGCGCTTCTTTCGCTGAATGGAAGTCGATCTCTTTTCCCTGAAAAAGAATGCTGCCAGAATCTTTTTGATAGATCCCAAAGAGGCATTTTAATAATGTTGATTTACCCGCACCGTTTTCACCCATTAACGCATGAATAGAGTGTGGACGAACTTTTAAATTAACATTATCGAGCGCCTTAACACCGGGGAATGACTTGTTGACACCGGTCATTTCCAACAAGTATTCACCGGACGACTGAGTAGTTGTGCTGACCATAATTATACCTTGTTGGCCTCGCATATCGCGTTATAAAAGGGCGCAACGAATTGCGCCCAGTGAAGACAATGCAGATAACTTATTTACCGATAAACTCAGCCAGGTTGGACTGGTCTACGCCCACGTAAGGAACGCGAACGATTTTGTTGTCAATTTTCCAGTTAGTCCCGTCAGCGGCGCCTTTACCGTCGGCCAGGTTTTTCGCCAGATCGAAGGTGGCTTTCGCCTGGTTGTTGGCATCGTTCAGCACGGTACCGGCCATAGCGCCAGATTTCACCAGCGCCAGCGCTTCTGGCAGGGCATCCACACCGAACACAGGAATGGCGGACTTGTTGTGGGCTTTCAGGGCTTCAACGGCACCCATTGCCATCGCATCGTTGTTGGCGATGACCACTTCAATTTTGTTGGCGTTCGGACCAGAGAGCCACGCGTCCATCTTATCTTTCGCCTGAGCGGTGTCCCACATTGCGGTGTCTAACGCCAGCTGCTGGGTTTTCAGGCCCTTGTCGTTCAGCTCTTTAATAACGTAGGTGGTACGTGCTTCAGCATCCGGATGGCCCGGTTCGCCTTTCAGCAGAACGAACTGAATCTGACCATCTTTGTTCAGATCCCAGTTCGGGTTCGCCGCCCAGTGTTTCGCAATCAGATCGCCCTGGATAATCCCGGACTCTTTGGAGTCGGTACCCACGTAATACGCTTTGTCGTAGCTGTCCAGCGCCTTACGGGAAGGTTCTTTGTTGAAGAAGACAATTGGCACGTTCTGGCCGCGCGCTTTCTCGATCACCGTGCCTGCCGCCGCCGGGTCCACCAGGTTAATAGCCAGCGCTTTCACGCCTTTTGCCAGAAGAACGTCAATCTGATCGTTCTGTTTGGACTGGTCATTCTGGGAGTCATTCATCAGCAGCTGCACGTCTGGCGCTGATTTAGCATCTTTTTCAATTGCTTTACGCACAACGGACATGAAGTTGTCGTCGTATTTATAGATAGTCACGCCAATACGGGTATCCGCTGCGTGCGCTGCTGCGCCAAAAAGCATGCTTGCCATGACAGCAGACAGAGTCAACACCTTCTTATTCATGGTATCTCCGGTTTTTTTTATGCAGGGTAGTTCTTGTGAAAAACGGTCGGCGGGCAGAAGTTAATAAAACGTTACTGATCGCCGAAGTTCACTTATAAAATGTCCAGCTTCCGTGTTCGGTAACGCTCCAGAAATGCGTTTTATTCGTTGTTTGAGGCATGCTGGTAACGGTAAAAGTGAATAATCACCGTTACATTGTGTTTCAGCCCCTAAAACGCTGACATCATAGACAGCGGCTTGTTAAGATACTGTGAATTTACTCACAGATTGAAAACGGTTACATCACGTGATGTTATCAGTTAGTGATCGGAGCCACAGTTTGTCGGATAGCGACCGAATGGCGGCGTACTAAAGTCGGCATAAAACAATGCGTTGCGTCAGGATCTAACAGCCCTGCCGCCCCCTGTAACGCCAGCTCTGTCGCCAGTTTCGCCATCGACGCAATGGGGTAACGCACCGTTGTCAGCTGCGGATCGGTGTAACGGGCAATCGGGATATCGTCAAAGCCGATCAGCGATAAATGCTGTGGCACCGCAATGCCGTTGTCTTTCAGCGCGGTAAGCGCACCTGCCGCCATGCTGTCGTTATAGGCAAACACGGCCGTCAGCTGAAGATTACGCCCCAGCAGTTCCACCATTGCCGCTTCACCGCCCTGCATGTCCGGCGAACCGGTACCTACCCAGCTTTCCAGCGGCGCAATGCCCTGCTCTTTCAGGGCGTTTTGCCAGCCCTCGCGGCGCATCATGTCGTCTTCAATACCGTGGCTGGAGGCCAGATAACCAATGCGCTGATGGCCGTTGCTGATGAGCATCCGCGTCGCCATCATCGCGCCGCTGATGTTATCCAGACCGACGCAGCGGTGTGCATAACCGGGGACGATACGGTTGATCAGCACCATGCCGGGGATCTGCTCCATAAACCCGGCCAGCTCTTCATCGCTCAGGGCTTTAGAGTGCACAATCAGGGCGTTACAGCGCTGGCGGATCAGTACCTCAATGGCATAACGCTCTTTTTCAGCCTCGTGATAGCTGTTGCCAATCAGCACATATTTCTGGTGCTGCTGGGCAACGACGTCCACCGCTTTGACCAGCGCGCCGAAGAAGGCGTCCGACACGTCCATCACCACTACGCCAATGGTATCGCTGACCTGCGTCGCCAGCGCCTGGGCATTAGCGTTTGGCCGGTACCCCAGCTGGGTCACGGCTTTCATTACGGTTTCACGCGTTTCAGGGCTGACCAGCGCACTGTTGTTCAGCACGCGGGAGACAGTAGCAACAGAAACACCCGCCTGGCGGGCGACGTCACGAATGGTGATCATATTCACCACCCTTTAAAGGATTGCAGCAACTCACAGACACCCCCTGTGTTTAGCAAGGTGGCTATTCTGGCAGCGAGAGAGAGGAGACTACGTGAAGAAGCTCACACAGATGAAAACGCTTACATCCGTTTTGTTAATGATTGTGATCCAGATCGTTATCTGGATGTATTACGCAATGACACGCCCGAAGCACGGACGGTTAACCGTCGCCATGCCCATTCCAGCGGCCCCTGGCGGAAAAAACGCAGCCAGACAACCGAAAACACCACGTTAACAATCCAGACCGGAATAACAAACGCCAGCAGCGTCAGGCGGTCGAATTTCATAAACAGGCCGAATCGGTAGAAAAGCGTGGTGCATATCAGCGTTTGCAGGATGTAATTGCTTAACGCCATCCGCCCAACGCAGGCCACCGCACTGACGATCCACAGGCGGGAAAGCTGGGGCCAGAAGCCGTAGATCAGCGCCGCATAGCCAATAGTCTGGAACGGCGCGCTCAGTTCGCGCGGCACCTGCAACAGGAATGCACACCAGCGGTAATCCCACTGAAGATGCCACTGCATCATCACCGCCGGGAGGTTGATGATCACGCCGAGCAGCACCAGCCCTGCTCCCGTACGACGATAGTGTCGCAGGCTAAATTCCCCTTTCAGCCAGCCGGTGCGCATCAGGGCTGCGCCCATCAGCATCATCCCCGCCAGTTGCCAGCCGTATTGCGCGCCCAGCGCCAGCAGATTATCGCCGAGCATATCGGCCCGGTTGCCTATCGCTTCCATGCCGCCTTTCAGCTTCCAGAACTGCTCATATTGCAGGTTGGCCGCATCCGGGATCCATGAACGACTGGTGGAAGCATCGGCAATCATGCCAAGCAGCAATAACACGGTCAGTCCCATGACATAGAGCATCACGCCGGTATTAAACAGGCTTTTCACACCGGGCGCGTCGCGGATCAGCCGCCAGCAAATCAGCCCCACCAGACCATACGCGAGCAGAATATCGCCGTCCCAGAACAGCAGCCCGTGAATAAAACCGAGGATAACCAGCAGCGTTAAACGCGACTGGATCCAGCGCGTACCGCGTTTAAGGAGAAGCTGAAGTCCCGCGCCAAACAGAAGCGCAAAGAGGGTCAGGAATTTAACCTGTGCAAAGAGATCGAGGATTGCCCACGTCCAGGCGTCGCTGCGCGTGATGTCGCCATACCACGCAGGATTCAGATAAGCGGCCTTCGGCAGACCGAAGGCGCTGATATTCAGCAGCAGGATACCGAGAATGGCGACGCCGCGAACAAAATCGAGCGTGACGTTTCGCTCCATGGTCCCTGCCCTGTCTGATTAGTTGTGGTGACGCACGGCGCGCAGGAACTCCTGGCGGGTGTTCTGGCTCGATTTGAACAGGCCGCCCAGCGAAGTGGTGGTGGTTGCGCTGGTTGCATCACGCACGCCGCGCGCTTTCACGCAGTAGTGCACCGCGTCGATAGACACCGCCACGTTGTTAGTACCCAACAGAGTTTGCAGTGCGGTCAGGATCTGCTGCGTCAGACGCTCCTGCACCTGCGGACGCTGGGCAAAGAACTGCACGATGCGGTTGATCTTGGACAGGCCAATGACCGTATCTTTTGGAATATAGGCCACCGTCGCTTTACCATCGATGGTCACAAAGTGATGCTCGCAGGTGCTGGTCAGCGTGATATCGCGTACCGTCACCATCTCATCGACCTTCATCTTATTTTCAATGACGGTGATTTTCGGGAAGTTCGCGTAATCCAGGCCGGAGAAAATTTCGTCGACGTACATCTTCGCGATGCGGTGCGGCGTCTCCATCAGGCTGTCGTCGCTCAGATCGAGATTCAGCAGTTGCATGATCTCCGTCATATGGCCGGCGATCAGACTCTTGCGGGTATCATTGTCCAGCTCCTGCACGGGCGGGCGCAGTGGCGTTTCAAGACCGCGCGCAACCAGCGCTTCATGGACAAGGGCTGCTTCTTTACTGAGTGATGACATTCTTTTCTCCTGCAGGTGTGGCGTCTTTTGCCCTCGTTGTGGCAAAAGTGTGCGCTCATTGTGCGTGAGGCGACGCACATAATCCAGTATTCACGACGATAATTATTGCAATTGCTGTTGCCTTTCAGCCTGACGGTTCCAGACTAACGCTCCGCCAACGAACAGCGCGATCCCCGCCAGCCCCAGCGCAGGTTCCAGCCGATGTGTGAGCCAGGTCGACAGTGCCGACGTGACCGGACCCACCAGCTGACCAATGGCATACCCGGTGGTGAGCAGTCCCGCCATATAACGCGTGTGGTCTGGCGCCAGCTCGCGACCGTACAAAAGAGAGAGCTGCACGGCGCAGAGGAACCCGCCGCCCACCAGCAGCCCACCCGTCAGCAAGCCGCCTATGCCCGGCAGCAGCCAGGCCGCCAGCACGCCAATCCCCTGTAACCACAGAACAATCGCCAGCCTGCGGTTAGCGCTTGATGTATGCCGCAGGGCAATGCTGAGCGCAATTCCCACCACCGAGGCGGCGCCAAATATCGGCCAGACAAACTGGGCAAACAGGCTGCCGGGAAAACGCACCGCCGCCATTTGCGATAAAAAGGTCGCCGGGAGGATATAGCCGAACCCTGCCAGGCTGTAGCTCCAGACCAGACGCTTGAGATCTGCGGTCAGCAGCAGCGGTTCAGGCGCGGTACCGGGCCGATGGAGCTGCCCGGACCGCGGCAGGTAGCGCGCCACCAGCACAATCAGCACCAGCGCCAGTACGCCGTAGATTTGCCATGCCGCCCCGGCGGACAAGGATTTCGCCTGAATATAGACCGCCAGCAGGCCGCTCAGGGCGATGCCGGCCCCGGGTCCGGCAAAGACGGCCGCACTGAGTCCCGGTTTGCCCAGCTGCCCCAGCCGCTCGTTGGTCCAGGCGGCAATCAGCACCATCGACCAGCCGCTCATGCAGCCGATCACAAAGCGCAGCAGACCGTGAACAACGGCATTATCTGCCGCCGCGGAGAGCAGCGTTAGCGCCACCGCACCGGTGATGCCAAGCCAGAGACGCGTTTCAACGAAGCGATGGGCGCGCATGGCATCCCATGCCCCCACCAGATAGCCCAGATAGTTCATTGCCGCCACCAGCCCCGCGCTGGTAAGCGTGAGTTGCCCGGCGGCTATCATCAGCGGCACCTGAGGCGTGAAGGCGAAGCGCCCTATCCCCATCGCCACGACCAGAACCACAAATCCGCTGAGCGCGATACGCAGCGCCATGATCGCTCCAATTGTTAAAGAAAAGTAAATTTATGATGCAACATCTCGCCGTCCTGCGAAAGTGAAAGTTGCTCACAGGTCAATGAAAACTCTGTATTATGCGTTTTATGAATCGTCTTACCTTTAAGGAGCCCTGCATGGAACTGCTCGAAGAGCATCGTTGTTTTGAAGGTCGACAGCAGCGCTGGCGGCACGACTCCACCGCGCTGAATTGTGCTATGACGTTCAGCATTTTCCTGCCCCCTGCGGACAATCCACCGGTGCTGTACTGGCTTTCAGGCCTGACCTGCAACGACGAAAACTTCACCACCAAAGCGGGTGCCCAGCGTATTGCCGCCGAACTGGGCATTGCGCTGGTGATGCCAGATACCAGCCCGCGTGGCGATGACGTGGCCGACGATGCCGGATACGATTTGGGTAAAGGCGCCGGGTTCTATCTCAACGCCACGGAACAACCGTGGGCGAGCCATTACCGCATGTATGACTACATTCGCGATGAACTGCCTGCCCTGGTGCACTCTCAGTTCGCGGTCAGCGAGCGCTGCGCGATAAGCGGACATTCGATGGGTGGCCACGGGGCGCTGATAATGGCGCTGAAAAATCCGGGGAAATACACCAGCGTGTCCGCATTTGCGCCGATTGTGAACCCAACGCAGGTGCCGTGGGGGCAAAAAGCCTTTACGCACTATCTGGGTGAAGATGCAGAAAAATGGCAGGAATGGGACAGCTGCGCGTTGATGCTGGCGAGCGATTCGGTGAATGCGATCCCAATGCTTATCGATCAGGGCGATGCGGATCAGTTCCTCGCCGGACAGCTACAGCCTGCGGTGCTGGCGGAAGCCACGCGCCAGAAGGACTGGCCGCTAACGCTGCGCATTCAGCCGGGATACGACCACAGCTATTACTTCATGGCGTCCTTTATTGAGGATCATCTCCGCTTCCATGCGGAGCATCTGTTCAGATAAGTTCCGCCTTTTGCCCGGTAGCGCCTCCTGCCTACCGGGTCTTCCCCTCCCCCTCTTTACATACTTCTATCCGCTTGAATCCAGCCTGATTTCTGTCGCCGACACCCAAACACAAATGATTTCAATTATCATTTGTGTTTACAATTCTACATTCTTTTGTACAATTCCAGGCTCTTCTCCATCTCAAAGAGTTCTTACAAGACAAAAACATACAGTTCTCAGGGTTATCCCGATGGAGTTTTATTCATTTTTATACGGAATGTACAAATGACAATACCGCGCATTAAGCTCCTGGCCGTCGCCATTGGCGCTGCCACATGTTCCCCCTTCGTTCACGCAGCCGATCAGGACACCGTTGTCGTCACCGCGACGGGTTTTGAACAAAAGATCCAGAATGCCCCGGCCTCCATCTCTGTGATTTCAAAACAGCAGATTGAAGATAAAGCCTACCGTGATGTTACCGATGCCCTGAGAGACGTCCCGGGCGTTGTCGTCACTGGCGGCGGGAGCAGCAGTGATATCAGTATTCGCGGCATGGCCTCTCAGTACACCCTGTTCCTGGTGAACGGCAAACGCGTCAGTACGCGAAGCACCCGCCCCAACAGCGACAACTCGGGTATTGAACAAGGCTGGCTGCCGCCGCTGGAGTCCATTGAGCGCATCGAGGTCATCCGCGGCCCGATGTCCTCGCTTTACGGCTCCGATGCTATGGGTGGCGTAATTAACGTCATTACCAAAAAAGTCTCGAACACTAAAGCCTGGACCGGTTCGTTGCATGGCGATGCGACCTTCCAGGAAAACAATGATTCCGGCGATATCTTCCAGACCAACGCCTACGCTTCTGGTCCCCTGATCGACGGACTGCTGGGCGCAAAAGTGACGGGGCTGTTGTCACGCCGCGCAGAAGATAAAATCGTGAACGGCTATAACGAGCAGAAAATGCGTAACGGTGGCATTACGCTGAACTTCACGCCGGACGAGAAGAACGATTTCGACCTCGACTTTGCTCGCGAGCTTCAGGACAGAAACAGCACCCCGGGGATGTCGAAAGCGGCTGAAACCTGCCGGGGAACAACCTGTACGCCAAATACCAAAAGCGACTCGCGCTATGAGCACACGACCTACTCCTTAACGCACAGCGGGTATTACGACGACTTCAATACCACCAGCTATATCCAGCAGGAAGAGACCAATAATCCAGGTCGCAAAATGCGCTCCTATAACACCACCTTCAACAACCAGAACCAGATTTTCCTCGGCGATCATACGTTGACCCTCGGCGGGCAGTATCGTTATGAGAAACTGCGCGACAAGGGTAATCAGCTGGAAGCTGCTGACGGACTGAACAAACTGACGCGCTGGAGCTGGGCCCTGTTTGCCGAAGATGAATGGGCAATGACGGAAAGCTTTACGTTGACCGGCGGCCTGCGTATGGACAAAGACCAAAACTACGGTACTAACTGGACGCCGCGCGGTTACGGCGTATGGCACCTGGCCGATCAGTGGACATTAAAAGGCGGGGTTTCGGCTGGCTATCGTGCGCCGGATCTGCGTCAGTCGTCTGCCAGCTGGGGCCAGGTAACGGGTGGCGGCCGTCTTGACGGTATCATCGTTGGCAACCCGGATCTGAAACCAGAGAAGAGCCTGAGCGAAGAGCTCGCCCTGCTCTGGGATAACAACGATAACCTGAATGCCGGCGTAACGCTGTTTAATACCGACTTCAAGGACAAGATTACGGAAGTTCGCCGTTGTAACAGCAGCGCCGATCCCGCCTGTACGATTGGCGATCACAGCTATGATTTCGTCAGCGATCGCGTCAACGTGGACAAAGCCAACATGCGCGGTGTGGAGTCCTCCTTCGGGTGGAAAATCACGCGCGATGTGAACTGGACTGCAAACTACACCTATACGGAGTCTGAGCAGAAGAGCGGCCAGTTCTCCGGCAAGCCACTGAACAAAATGCCGAAACACATGTTCAACACCACCCTGGACTGGCAGGCGACGCCAGATGTCGGATTCTGGAGCCGTCTGAACCTGCGCGGTAAAACGTCTGAGTACCTGAGCCGCACGTCAATGTCCCAGGGTACGCCGTCCTACACTCAGGTTGATGTCGGTATGCGCTACAACGCCAACAAAAACCTGCTGGTTACTGCCGGTGTGTATAACGTGCTCGATAAGCAGATTGATTACGATACGTATGACACCGTGCTGGATGGCCGTCGCTATACCGTCGGCATGACCTACAACTTCTGATCTGCCCATAAAAAAGCCCGCTCAACTGAGCGGGCTAAAAGAGAGGAAGTGCGGTTATTGTTTAAATCGTTCCGGGAAATCCATTTCACTGTAGCGAACGAAGCGTGTTCCTTTCGTCAGTTTGTAGCCAAACCAGATGATCAGGAACAGCGGAATGCCAATATAGGTGGCCGTGACGGCGCCCCAGTCAATGGTGTCCGCAAGGAAGGCCTCATAGTTCTGACCCAGGGTAATAATCAGGCACAGAACGAAGGCGAAGATCGGCCCCAGCGGGAAGAACCCTGACCGGTACGGCAGATTATTCAGATCATGACCCTGCTTGACGTACCCGCGACGGAAACGGTAGTGGCTGATGGCAATGCCCAGCCAGGCAATGAAGCCCGTCATACCAGAGGTGTTAAGCAGCCACAGGTAGACCGTCTGATTGCCGAACATGGAGGTCAGGAAACAGAGACCCGCAATCACCGTGGTCGCATACAGCGCGTTGCGCGGCACGCCACCGCGAGACAGTTTCGAGAAAATACGCGGCGCTTTACCGTCGCAGGCCAGGGTGTAGAGCATGCGGGTGGAGGCGTACATCCCGGAGTTACCCGCAGACAGTACCGCCGTCAGGATCACCGCGTTCATCACCGCCGCGGCAGAGAGCAGACCCGCGTGCTGGAAGACCAGCGTGAACGGGCTGACGCTGATGTCTTTCACATCGTTACGCAGCAGGCTTGGGTCGGTATACGGAATAATCAGGCTGATAATCAGGATCGCGAACACATAGAACAGCAGGATACGCCAGAACACCTGACGCACCGCGCGCGGAATGTTCTTCTCCGGGTTTTCGGATTCACCGGCCGCGATACCAATCAGCTCGGTACCCTGGAAGGAGAAGCCGACAATCATCGCCACGCCAATCATCGCCGAGAAGCCCCCGGCAAACGGCGCATCGCCTATAGTCCAGTTACTCCAGCCCGCCGGTTCAGCCCCTTTGAAAATACCAACGATCATCGCCACACCGACGACGATAAAGATGATGACGGTTGCCACTTTAATCAAAGAGAACCAGTATTCCGCTTCGCCAAAGCCGCGCACGGAGATGTAGTTCAGCAGGAAGATGACCGCCAGGAACAGGGCGCTCCAGATCCAGCCTGGCGTGTCCGGGAACCACCAGGTCATCACCAGCTGTGCCGCGACGAGGTCAACGGCGATGGTCACCGCCCAGTTGTACCAGTAGTTCCAGCCCAGCGCGAAGCCGAAGCCTTCCTCAACGTATTTTTGTCCGTAGGTCGAAAACGAACCAGACACCGGCATGTATGCCGCCAGTTCACCCAGGCTGGTCATCAGGAAGTAGACCATCAGGCCAATCAGAATATAAGAGAATAATGCCCCACCCGGGCCGGCTGCCGAAATTGTTGCGCCAGAGGCAACGAAAAGACCCGTACCGATGGAGCCGCCAATGGCGATCATCGTCAGGTGACGCGCCTTAAGTGCGCGACGTAGCGCGGGCGCTTCTGTGGTTTTAGTTTCTGAAACCATGTGAAAATGCTGTCCATTCAATAAATGAGGCGCGATTGTAGCAGACGATCTGCGTTGCTTCCGGCAGAAATGCTCAGTTATAAGAGAGCTTCATGACTCGGCCAGGATTATAAGTAAAGCATAAAAATGTGGGGTGATAAGCGCACATAGCCCCGGTAAGCGAAGCGCCACCGGGGAACGTTAAATGGCGCAGTAGCGCAGAAAACGCTGGAGCGAGCTGGAAAGGTGTTTCTGACGATGATGGATGCACCACAGCGTGCGCACCAGCTTCGGCAGCGGAACGGGGATCTCAACCAGAGAGCCGGTTTCCAGCTGTTCGGCAATCACCCGTCGGGAAAGACAGCTAATGCCCAGGCCATGACGCACCGCATGCTTAATCGCCTCGGAGTTACCTAACTCCATCCCTAACTGGAACTGCGGCAGATGGGACAGCAGCAGATAATCGACAATCTTACGCGTGCCAGAGCCCTGCTCTCGCAGGATCCACTGCGCCTGCGCCAGACGCTCCAGCGTCACCTCGCCCTGGAGTAAAGAAGAGGCCGGGGAGGCAAACACCACCAGCTCATCCTCAAGCCAGGGTTCCGCAATGATATCCACGTTGTGGCACGGCCCTTCGATAAGCCCGATGTCCACGCGGAAATCGATCACCGCGTTGATCACGTCCTGGCTGTTGCCGACGCTCATTTCCAGCGGCAGGGTCGGAAAATCCCGGCGGTAGCGGGCAATCACTTCCGGCAGGATGTAGTTACCGATCGTGCTGCTGGCGTAGACGCGAATAGCGCCGTTGTCCTCGCGGAACAGCTGTTCGATCTCCGTTGCCTGCTCCAGCAAGGCCAGGGCACGCGGGTACAGCAGGCGGCCATGTTCGTTCACCACCAGCCGCTTTCCTACCCTGTCGAAAAGCTGAACGCCCAGTTGCCCTTCAAGATCGGTCAAGGCCGCGCTAACGGCGGACTGCGAGAGCGCCAGCATTTGTGACGCCTGGGTTGTCGAGCCGCTTTTCAGCACCTCGGCAAAAACTTCCAGCTGACGCAATGTAATGTGCATGGTTGCTTACCACTTATAAAGATTGATTATAAATATATAATCAATTTTATTTTTAAGCCAGAGCGCCGTAACCTTTAGCCAGACAAAGGAGAAGGTTATGTCAGAAATCACCTTACAACATCATCGTACAGTGTGGCACTTCGTGCCGGGTCTCGCGCTCAGCGCCGTGGTTACCGGCGTGGCTTTATGGGGCGGGAGTATACCGGCGGTTGCCGGCGCAGGGTTCAGCGCCCTGACGCTGGCCATTCTGCTTGGCATGGTGGTCGGGAACACCGTTTATCCACACATCTGGAAATCCTGCGACGGCGGCGTGATTTTCGCCAAGCAGCATTTATTACGTCTCGGGATCATCCTTTATGGCTTCCGTCTCACCTTTTCGCAGATTGCGGATGTCGGTGTCAGCGGGATTGCCATTGACGTCCTGACCCTTTCGAGCACCTTTTTACTGGCGTGCTTTATCGGCCAGAAGATCTTTGGGCTGGACAAACAGACCAGCTGGCTGATCGGTGCGGGTAGCAGCATCTGCGGCGCGGCGGCGGTACTGGCAACAGAACCCGTCGTTAAAGCCGAAGCCAGTAAAGTCACGGTTGCCGTCGCGACGGTAGTTATCTTCGGTACGCTGGCGATCTTCCTGTATCCGGCCATGTATCCGCTGGTGGCGCACTGGTTTAGTCCGGAAACCTACGGCATTTATATCGGCTCAACCATGCACGAAGTGGCGCAGGTGGTGGCGGCAGGTCACGCCATTAACCCGGAAGCGGAAAACGCGGCGGTCATCGCCAAAATGCTGCGCGTGATGATGCTGGCCCCGTTCCTGATTTTCCTCGCGGCGCGGGTTAAACAGCTTGCTCCGGCAGGCGGCAGCGAGAAAAGCAAAATCACCATTCCGTGGTTTGCGATCCTGTTCATCGTGGTCGCTGTCTTCAACTCTTTCCACCTGCTGCCAAAAGCGATGGTGGATATGCTGGTGACGCTGGATACGGTCCTGCTGGCGATGGCGATGGCGGCGCTGGGCGTCACCACACACGTCAGCGCGCTGAAAAAAGCCGGCGCGAAACCGCTGCTGATGGCGCTTGTGCTGTTCATCTGGCTAATCGTTGGCGGTGGTGCGATTAACCTTGCGGTACACAGCCTGTTGGCATAAACCATCTCGTCCTTCTCCTGTTAACCCGCTATCATAGGCATTTCGGGTTAACAGGAGTCTTTTTATGAAATATGTTGGAGCGCACGTCAGCGCTGCCGGTGGCCTTGCGAATGCCGCCATTCGCGCCGCCGAAATCGAGGCGACCGCTTTCGCCCTGTTCACCAAAAACCAGCGCCAGTGGCGCGCCGCAGCGCTCACCGCTGAAGTGATTGATGATTTCAAAGCCGCCTGTGAGAAATACCACTATGGGCCTGGCCAAATCCTTCCCCATGACAGCTACCTCATTAACCTCGGTCACCCGGTTGCCGAGGCGCTGGAAAAATCCCGCGAAGCGTTCCTGGATGAGGTTCAGCGCTGTGAACAGCTGGGGCTGACGCTGCTGAACTTCCATCCCGGCAGCCATCTGATGCAGATTGACGAAGACGCCTGTCTGGCGCGCATCGCCGAGTCCATCAACATGACGCTGGATAAAACCCAGGGCGTGACGGCGGTGATTGAGAATACCGCCGGTCAGGGCAGCAACCTCGGCTTTAAGTTTGAGCATCTGGCGGCGATCATCGACGGCGTGGAAGATAAATCCCGCGTGGGGGTGTGCATCGATACCTGTCACGCCTTTGCCGCCGGCTATGACCTGCGCACAACCGAGGCCACGAAAAATACCTTCGAGGAGTTCGAGCGTATTGTCGGTTTTAAATACCTTCGCGGTATGCACTTAAACGATGCGAAAAGCGCGTTCGGCAGCCGCGTTGACCGCCACCACAGCCTGGGCGAAGGCAACATCGGCCATGATGCGTTCCGCTTTATCATGCAGGACGCCCGCTTCGACGGTATTCCGATGGTGCTCGAAACCATTAACCCGGATATCTGGGCGGAAGAGATTGCCTGGCTGAAGGCGCAGCAAACCGCTGAACAGGCGGCATAAAAAAAGCCGGGCTGCTTACGCACCCGGCTTTTTTTGTAGGTCGGGTAAGGCGAAGCCGCCACCCGACACCTCTTTTAGGCTGCTTTTGCGACCACTTCCGCTTCCGGGCGCTTCAGCACCGCGTAAGACAGGCCTGCCACCAGCGTACCGGCAACAATCGCCAGCAGATAACCCAGCACCGGCGTGATGGCGCCAGGGATGAGCAGGACGAACAGACCGCCGTGCGGCGCCATCAGTTTCGCACCTACCGCCATGGAGATAGCCCCCGTCACCGCACCACCCACGATACAGCACGGCAGAACACGCATTGGATCGCGTGCCGCAAACGGGATTGCGCCTTCGGTGATGAAGCACAGGCCCAGCACCAGCGCCGCTTTACCGCCTTCCTGCTGCGCTTTATCGAACTTACGGCGGGCAATAATCGTCGCCAGACCGAGCGCCAGCGGAGGCACCATACCGGCCGCCATGATCGCCGCCATCGGCGCGTAGGTCTGGGTACTCAGCAAGCCAACGCCAAACGCATATGCCGCTTTGTTCACCGGACCACCCATGTCGGTACACATCATACCGCCGAGGATTGCGCCCAGCAGCACCGCGTTCGCCGTCCCCATGGTTTGCAGCCAGTGGGTCAGACCTTCCAGAATGCCCGCGACCGGCTTACCAATCAGGTAAATCATCGCCAGACCGACCACCAGGCTGGAAATCAGCGGGATGATCAGGATAGGTTTCAGCGCCTCCATACTCTGCGGTAGCTTCAGCTTCGAGCTGATCAGCTTCGCCACATAACCGGCGAGGAAACCGGCAATGATACCGCCGATAAAGCCAGAACCGGTGCTCACGGCGAGCATACCGCCGATAAGACCCGGCGTCAGACCCGGACGGTCAGCAATGGAGAAGGCGATAAAGCCCGCCAGCACCGGCACCATCAACGCAAACGCGGAGCCGCCGCCAATCTGCATCAACGCGGCCGCCAGTGTGCCCGGCTCTTTAAACGCCTCGATACCAAAGGCGAAGGAGAGCGCAATACACAGGCCGCCCGCCACCACCATCGGCAGCATGTAGGACACGCCGGTCAGCAGGTGACGATACGCGCCCGCAGACTCTTTTTTCCCTTCGGTCGCAGTTTTAGCCGCACCGGTTGCCTGATACGGTTTGGCTTCTGCCAGCGCCTTATCAAACTCCTGCGCGGTCTTCTTCAGCGCCAGGCCGGTAGAGGTACGGTACATCGGCTTGCCGGCAAACTTCGCCAGATCCACTTCGATATCCGCCGCCACAATCACCAGATCGGCTTCCGCCACCTCTTCCGGCGTGATGGCATTGCCCGCACCAACAGAGCCGCGGGTTTCAACCTTCACCCACCAGCCACGTTTTTTCGCTTCGGTTTCAATGGCTTCAGCCGCCATAAAGGTGTGCGCCACACCTGTCGGGCAGGCCGTTACCGCAACAATGCGTTTCGGCCCAGCGGCGGCAACCGGCGCCGCCTCAACAGGTGCGCTGTAAACCGTCGCATGACCTTTTGCTTCGCTCAGAAACAGTTCAGGGTATGCCACCGCGCGATTAATATCACCCAGCCACACTTTTTTGCCGTTCAGGGCGCTGTCAGCGGGGATTTTGTCGCCCAGAACAATCGCCATTTCAGCATCACCCGGGTTATCAATGATATCCAGATGCGCTTTTTGTGCCGCCGCGCCCAGCAGGGTCTTCGCCATATAGGCACGAGCCTGTCCGAGACCGGAGTCAATGATCAGCAGCGTTTTCATTATTCCTCTCCTGCTGTTAGTTAAAAGGTTTTAAGTCAACGCGCGCCATCATCGCGGCTAACTGGGTACGATCGGTAATACCGACATTGCTCTGGCTCACGGCCAGGGCCGCAACGGCGGTAGCAAGACGTAAGGTATGTTCACTGGATTCGCGCATCAGCAGACCGTAGATCAGGCCGCCAACCATCGAATCCCCGGCACCCACGGTGCTGACCACCTCCATTGAAGGCGGTTTGGCAATCCATTCCCCGGAGGCGTTAACCCACAGGGCACCTTCTGCACCCAACGAAATCACCACGTGAGCGATACCCTGCTCACGCAGCGCATGGGCAGCGTCAATCACATCCTTTAATTCTGGCAGCTTACGGCCCGCCCAGATCTCCAGTTCGCGGCGGTTAGGCTTAACCAGCCATGGCGAGGCTTTCAGACCGGCGACCAGCGCGTCGCGGCTGCTGTCGAAAATAATGCACGGGCACTGGCTGCGCAGGCGCGTCATCCAGTCGGTGAACGCTTCCGGGCTGACGCCGGACGGCAGACTGCCGCTGACGCACACCATGTCAAACTGGCCCAGCCAGCTCAGGGAATCGGCAACAAAGCGCTCCCAGTCAGCCGGGGTCACTTCGAAGCCCGAGAAGTTCAGATCGGTCACTTCACCGTCTTTCTCGGTCAGCTTAACGTTGATGCGGGTACGGCCCTGCACAACCTGAAAACGGTTAGCGATGCCCAGTTCACTGAACAACTGCTGAAAACCATCCTGGTTGTCTTTACCGAGGAAGCCGCCTACGGTGACGTCGATGCCGAGATCTTTCAGCACCTTCGCCACGTTAATCCCTTTTCCTGCGGCATGCAGGCCGGTCGTCCGCACCAGGTTGACTTCGCCACGCTCAATTTCCGGGCAGAAACCCACCAGATCGTAAGCCGGGTTCAGCGTAATGGTCGCAACACGTCTGCTCATTATGCGCCCTCCCCCAGACCGGCCGCGATGGCGTCGCCAATCGCTTTCAGCGCCTGTTCAGCATCCGCACCCTGCGCGGTAAAGCGCAGACGATGGCCTTTCTTCACGCCCAGCGCGACAACTTTCATCAGGCTGCGCCCGTTGGCTGGTTTACCCGAACCGTCCAGATTGGTCACGGTGATCTCACTTGCAAATTGTTTAATGGTATTCACCAGCATGGTGCCCGGACGGGCATGCAGGCCGTGTTCGTTACGCACCACGTACTCTGCGCTCAGCAGGTTATCCGTCAGCGCATCGTCGCTGGTCAGCAGGGCCAGCACCGTCGCCGCGTCTGCGTTCAGCAGTTTTTCAGCTTTATTGTTCAGCAGCAGATCGCCCAGACGCTTCAGCACGGATACCGGCTGATCGTCCGCCATGGCAACCGTTACCAGCATCGCGGCGCGTTCGCCGTCTGTCTCAAAGGCAACCGCAGCACGGCTGACCGCGATAGCGCTACGCAGGTTGCCTTCCGCACTGTCGTTCAGCCAGATGCCCTGACCCAGGTTTAATGGCTTATCATTGATGGCGCGCGTCACAAAAGTGGTATCTGCCGCTCCCACTTCTTTCAGGCGGGCCGCGTTCAGCGCCTGGAGCGTCAGCAAATCGGACGCAACGACGTCCAGCGTCAGGGTTTCATTATCCAGCTTCAGCGCTTCGCTCTGTTTTTCGCCCATCAGCAGGGCACGCAGCTCTTCAGCAGTGGTGGCGGATTTAAGCTGTTCCGCGACGGCATCATCGCTCAGCACGTGCGTCAGCTGACGCAGCAGGCCCAGGTGTTCGTCACCGCTGGCCGCGATGCCGATCGCCACATAAGCCACCTGACCCTCGCCCCACAGCACGCCCTGCGGGAACTGGAAGACCTGCACGCCGGTTTTCAGCACCTGATCGCGGGTGTCCGTGGTGCCGTGCGGAATTGCAATACCGTTACCGAGGAAGGTGGAGGTCTGCTGTTCACGCGCCAGCATGCCGTTGACGTAGCCGTCAGCCACGTTGCCAGCCTGCACGAGCGCAGCGGCGACCTGGCGAATAGCCTCTTCTTTATTCCCGGCCTGTTCGCCCGGGTGAATATCCTGAACAGATAACTGGAACATGATTCTCCTCTCCTGCTGAAATTGAATCGTTTCAGCTTAACTGAGAAACCAGGCGCTAACCTGCTTCGTCAGGACAGGCAAGATAGCGCTGAAACGTTTCAAGAAGTCTTGTCTTTTCTACAAAAGGTTGCAAGAAAAGTTACATTTCTTGTTGCAGAATTTAGAAGTGCAGCACATTTCTTCTTCAGTCGGGAGGTTTTTGCTGATGTTCAGCAAACAGGTTCAGCACGCTTCAGCGAAACGGCGATAAACTGAAATGCTATTTTGATTTATTGTGGCAATCTTGATTTTGCCCTCTGTTTATTTAATGACAGGCGGCGTAAACTCCGCCTCTCTCTGTTACTCGCAAAGACTGAACATGCATAACACCCCCGCTGCCGCCTCACCAAAGCCTTTTGATTTGACGTCAACGGCGTTTTTGATCGTTGCTTTTCTCACCGGTATTGCCGGTGCGTTACAAACGCCTACGCTGAGCCTGTTTCTGACCAACGAAGTTCACGCCCGCCCGGCGATGGTTGGCTTCTTCTTCACCGGGAGCGCCATCATCGGCATTTTCGTCAGCCAGTTTCTAGCCGGGCGTTCAGACCGCAAAGGCGATCGCAAAAGCCTGATCGTTTTTTGCTGCCTGCTCGGGGTGTTTGCCTGCCTGCTGTTTGCCTGGAACCGTAACTACTTCATTCTGCTGTTCGTGGGCGTCTTCCTGAGCAGTTTCGGCTCGACCGCCAACCCGCAGATGTTCGCCCTTGCCCGCGAGCATGCCGACCGCACCGGGCGAGAAGCGGTGATGTTCAGCTCGATACTGCGCGCGCAGGTGTCGCTGGCCTGGGTGATTGGCCCCCCGCTCGCCTACGCGCTGGCGATGGGTTTTGGCTTTACGGTGATGTACCTCAGCGCAGCCGTGGCCTTCGTGGTATGCGGCGCAATGGTCTGGTTCTTTCTGCCCTCCATGCGCAAAGAGCCGAAAGTGGCGACCGGTACGCTGGAAGCTCCGCGACGTAACCGGCGCGACGCGCTGCTGTTATTCATTATCTGTACGCTAATGTGGGGAACCAACAGCCTCTATATCATTAATATGCCGCTGTTTATTATTGATGAGTTGCATCTGCCGGAGAAGCTGGCCGGGATCATGATGGGAACCGCCGCGGGGCTTGAGATCCCCACCATGCTGATTGCGGGCTATTACGCGAAGCGCTTCGGCAAGCGCTTTTTGATGCGCGTCGCCGCCGTAGCCGGGCTGCTGTTTTATGTCGGTATGCTGACGGTTCATACGCCAGCCCTGCTTCTTGCTTTACAGCTGCTGAACGCCATTTACATCGGTATTCTGGCCGGTATCGGCATGCTCTACTTCCAGGATCTGATGCCGGGTCAGGCAGGCTCTGCCACCACCCTTTATACTAATACCACCCGCGTGGGCTGGATTATTGCAGGCTCACTGGCGGGCGTTGTGGCTGAAATCTGGAACTATCATACGGTGTTCTGGATTGCGCTGGTGATGTGCGTCCTGACGCTGAGCTGCCTGACGCGAATCAAAGACGTTTAAGGCGCGGTGAGCGCTTCCAGCTCAAGCAGATAAGTGATGGCCTGCTGGCGCGTACTGCCGCACATTTCGGCGGTTGGCTGGAGCCCGGAGCACACCTTCGGGCGCAGGGGCGAGCCAAAGATCATGCACAGGTTAGTGTCAGAGAGCTGAACGCAGCGGGTATTGGCAGGCTTGCCCTCCGGCATGCCTGGAATGGGGCTTGAGATGGACGGTGCGGTACAGCACGCGCCACAGTCGGAACGACAATCCATACATGCTCTCTGTTGGTGGCAGATGCCCGCGCAGTCGGGCATTGCGCGCACAGTAACACCTTTTATGTATTGATAGCAAAACCCACGAATTCCGCTTGCCTGAAAGGCCGCGCGCGAGTAATTTGGCGCGATATTTTTTACCTCCCGTAAACAGGATTACTGCAATGCCAAGAGCGAACGAAATTAAGAAAGGTATGGTACTGAATTACAACGGCAAACTGCTGATTGTGAAAGATATCGACATTCAGGCACCCAGCGCCCGTGGCGCAGCAACGCTGTACAAAATGCGTTTCTCCGATGTCCGCACCGGCCTGAAAGTGGAAGAACGTTTTAAAGGCGACGATATCGTTGATACCGTGACCCTCACCCGTCGCTACGTTGATTTCTCCTACATCGACGGCAACGAATACGTGTTCATGGATAAAGAAGATTACACCCCGTATATCTTCACCAAAGATCAGATCGAAGAAGAGCTGCTGTTTATTCCAGAGGGTGGGATGCCGGACATGCAGGTGCTGACCTGGGATGGCGTGCTGCTGGCGCTGGAGCTGCCGCAGACCGTTGATCTGGAAATTGTTGAAACGGCGCCGGGCATCAAAGGCGCGTCTGCAAGTGCGCGTAACAAACCGGCTACCCTGACTACCGGTCTGGTCGTACAGGTGCCAGAGTACCTGTCAGCGGGCGAGAAAATCCGTATCCATATCGAAGAAAAACGCTATATGGGTCGTGCTGACTGATCCTGCTTTTCGCCCGGTGGCGCTACGCTTACCGGGCCTACAAAAAACCGGCTCTGATGCCGGTTTTTGTGTTTTTGTAGGCCGGGTAAGGCGCAGCCGCCACCCGGCAACAAACTTTACAGCAGTTCAGGATACTTCGTCATTTTCAACGCCAGCTCGATACCGCGCACTTCCGCCATCCCTTTCAGACGGCCAATCGCCGAATACCCTGGATTCGTTTTCTTGCGCAGATCGTCCAGCATCTGGTGCCCGTGATCCGGACGGAACGGGATAGGACGCACATCCCCCGCCTGCTTACGACGTACCTCTTCAGAGAGAATGGCATCCACCACCGCAACCATGTTCACGTCGCCGCCAAGATGGGCTGCTTCGTGGAAGGTTTTCGGGTTCTCTTCACGGCAGGTTGCACGCAGGTGGGTGAAATGAATGCGATCGCCGAAGGTTTCGATCATCCGCACCAGATCGTTATCCGCCCGCACGCCATACGAGCCCGTACACATGGTAAAGCCGTTGTAGATGCTGTCCACCGTCTCTTTCAGCCACTGCATATCTTCAATGGTCGACACGATACGCGGCAGGCCAAGAATAGGACGCGGTGGATCGTCCGGATGAACCGCCAGCCGCACGCCGACTTCTTCTGCCACCGGCACGATAGCGCGCAGGAAGTGCGCCATGTTTTCACGCAGCTGGTTTTTATCGATATCGCCATATTCCGCCAGGCGCGCGCGGAACTGATCGAGGGTATAACCCTCTTCCGCACCGGGCAGGCCCGCGATGATATTGCGAACCAGCTTCTCAATGTCCGCTTCACCGGCGGCATTGAACCACGCCAGCGCCTGCTGCTGCTCTTCGGCGGTGTAGTCTGCTTCCGCCCCCGGACGCTTCAGAATGTGCAGTTCGAAAGCCGCAAAAGCGATTTGATCGAAACGCAGCGCCTTCGAACCATCGGCCATTTCATATTCCAGGTCGGTACGCGTCCAGTCCAGGATCGGCATAAAGTTGTAGCAGACGGTATCAATACCACAGGCTGCCAGGTTACGAATGCTCTGCTGATAATTCGCAATCCAGGTATCACACTCACCGGAGTGGGTTTTGATATCTTCGTGAACCGGAATACTTTCCACAACAGACCAGGTTAACCCCTTCTCTGCCAGCTGAGCCTGACGCTTTTGGATTTCCTCTACCGGCCACACCTGACCGTTCGGAATATGATGCAGCGCCGTGACTACACCCGTTGCGCCAGCCTGACGCACATCATCAAGAGAAACCGGATCGTTCGGCCCGTACCAACGCCAGGTTTGTTCCATTGCCCCACCCTCTCAAGTTGTTATACCAATATGTGTTACTTCAATGACGACTACCATACATGTTTAATCGAAGTGGTCAATACAGCACGCGGCATTGATTGATCAAACTCACATAACAGGGATATTTACGGCTTACCAATTTAATTTGTTGTCATATAACTTTACACTGGCATTGTTAATTAATGGTTAATCAGGTGTGTATTACATGAAGACTATTGCCTCCACCGCGCTTCCTGCTCATGTCCAGCAGCCCCGCTACGATCGCGAGCAGTTACGCTCCCGCATCGTCCATTTCGGTTTTGGCGCGTTCCACCGGGCGCATCAGGCGTTGTTAACAAACCGGGTACTGAATGCCAAAGGAGGCGACTGGGGAATTCGTGAGATTAGCCTCTTTAGCGGCGATGTCCTTATGGGCCAGCTCCGGGCGCAGGATCATCTGTTTACCGTGCTGGAGAAAGGTGCCGAAGGCAATCAGCCCATTATTATCGGTGCGGTAAAAGAGTGCCTGAACGCCAAACTCGACTCGCTGGCAGCCATTATTGAGAAATTCTGCGAACCGCAGGTGGCAATTGTCTCCCTCACCATTACCGAAAAAGGCTACTGTATCGATCCGGCGACGGGAAAACTGGATATGCGGAACAGCCGCATCCTGCACGATCTTGAGCACCCGTCTGAGCCGCATTCCGCACCGGGTATTCTGGTTGAAGCCCTTCATCGCCGCCGCGAGCGGAGCCTGCCGGCGTTTACCGTGCTCTCCTGCGACAATATTCCCGACAACGGCCATGTGGTGAAAAATGCCGTTCTCGGCATGGCCGGAAAGCGTTCCGCAGAGCTGGCCGCATGGATCGAGGCGCACGTGAGCTTCCCTGGTACCATGGTCGACCGAATCGTGCCCGCCGCCACCGACGTCTCACTCGCGGAAATCGCCCAGGAACTTGGCGTTGAAGATCCCTGCGCCATCAGCTGTGAACCGTTCATTCAGTGGGTAGTGGAAGATAACTTTGTCGCCGGGCGTCCGGAGTGGGAGGTGGCAGGCGTACAGATGGTTGAGGATGTCCTGCCCTGGGAGCAGATGAAGCTGCGGATGCTGAACGGCAGTCACTCCTTCCTCGCGTATCTGGGCTACCTTGCCGGCTACGCGCACATAAATGAATGTATGCAGGACGACAGTTTCCGCGAGGCGGCCCGCAGGCTGATGCTGAATGAGCAGGCCCCTACGCTGCGCATCACCAACGTTGATCTGACAGCCTATGCTGACAGCCTGCTTGACCGCTTCGCCAACCCGGCCCTACAGCATCGTACATGGCAAATCGCCATGGACGGCAGCCAGAAGCTGCCTCAGCGCATGCTGGATGGGATCCGCGTGCATCTTGAGCGTAACACCGCCTGGCCATTACTGGCGCTGGGGGTGGCGGGCTGGATGCGCTACGTCAGCGGTACGGACGAACAGGGCAACGCCATTGACGTACGCGATCCGCTGAGCGACAAGTTTCAGGCCATTGTCGCTACCAGCAGCGACGCAGAACGCGTTAGCGCCCTGCTGACGCTAAATGAAATCTTTGGCGACGACCTGCCGCAAAACTCTGTCTTTGTCGAGGCAATCACCAGCGCGTACCAGCGCCTCGTCCGGCTCGGCGCGCGCCAGGCCGTTATCGAAACGTTAAAAATTTAGCGATTATTGCGTTTAAGGCGAACGGTTTTGTGCTCCGTTCGCCCTCCCTCTTCTCAATGCCCGATTTTTTCGTCAGGATGATAGATAGTTGTTACTACATCACAATTATTTATCGGAGCGCACGTGACCAAAACCAACCTGATCACCGGTTTTCTCGGCAGCGGTAAAACTACGTCCATTCTGCATTTGCTGGCCAATAAAGACCCGGCGGAAAAGTGGGCCGTGCTGGTCAACGAATTTGGCGAAGTGGGGATCGACGGCGCGTTGCTCGCCGACAGCGGCGCGATGGTGAAAGAGATCCCGGGCGGGTGTATGTGCTGCGTGAATGGTCTGCCGATGCAGGTCGGGCTGAATACGCTGCTGCGTCAGGGCAAGCCGGACCGTCTGCTGATTGAGCCCACCGGGCTGGGTCATCCTAAGCAAATCCTTGATTTACTGACGGCCCCGGTATACGAGCCGTGGCTTGAGCTGCGTGCGACGCTTTGCCTGCTCGACCCCCGCCAGCTGCTGGATGAAAAAGCGATCAATAATGACAATTTCCGCGACCAGCTCGCCTCGGCAGATATTATCGTGGCGAATAAATCCGATCGCGCGACGGCTGAGAGTCAGGCCGCGTTCCAGTCCTGGTGGCAGCAGGCTGGCGGTGGACGTCACTATGTGCAGACGACCCAGGGCAACATTGATGGCGCCCTGCTCGACCTTCCCCGCCTCAACCAGACGCAACTGCCTGCCAGCGCTGAGCATTCGCATAGCCACGGCGCGAAGCAAGGCCTGGCTGCACTGAGCCTGCCGGAGCATCAGCGCTGGCGTCGCAACCTGAATAGCGGCCAGGGGCACCAGGCCTGCGGGTGGATCTTCGATGCCGATACGGTTTTCGACACCATTGGTATACTGGAATGGGCGAGACTCGCGCCGGTTGAGCGGGTAAAAGGGATCATGCGCACTCCGGATGGTCTGGTGCGCATTAACCGTCAGGGCGAGGATTTCTTTATTGAAACCCAGAACGTCGCGCCACCCGACAGCCGGATAGAGTTAATTAGTGCGGTTAATACCGACTGGAATGCCCTCCAGTCAAGCCTGTTGAAGCTTCGTTTAAGTTTGGGCGGCTAACGTTGCCCCTGATTTCACACATTGCTGAAGACTATGACGACTCGACTTCCTGCTATTTTATTGCTCAACGCTGCCGGCCTGGCGATCTTTTTCTCCTGGTATATCCCGGCGGATCACGGTTTCTGGTTCCCGCTGGATTCCGGGCTGTTCCACTTCTTTAACCAGGCGCTGGCGAAGAGTGAAGCCTTCCTGTGGCTGGTGGCGATCACCAACAACCGCGCGTTTGACGGCTGTTCGCTGCTGGCAATGGGCTGTCTGATGCTCTCCTTCTGGCTGAAGGAAGACAAAACGGGTCGTCGCCGTATTCTGATTATCGGCCTGGTGATGCTGCTGACGGCCGTGATTATCAACCAGCTGGCGCAGCATCTGATGCCGGTTAAACGCGCCAGTCCTTCGCTCTTTTTCCCGAATATTAACCGCGTCAGCGAGCTGCTTCATATTCCAACCAAAGATGCCTCGAAGGACAGTTTCCCGGGCGACCACGGTATGATGCTGCTGATTTTTGCAGGCTTCATGCTGCGCTATTTTGGTAAAAAAGCCTTCACCATCGCCCTGGTTATTGTGGTGGTATTTGCATTCCCGCGGGTGATGATTGGCGCTCACTGGCTGACAGATATCGCCGTAGGCTCCCTCACGGCGGTGTTAATTGGTTTACCGTGGGTGCTGATGACCCCACTGAGCGATCGCATAATAGGCATTTTTGATCGCTATCTTCCTGGCAAATTTAAACAAGCTGGAAACAAATAAATAACGAAAATTAACACCATTCATCAGGGATCGTTTTCGATCCCTGCGTCACTTCTTTTCGGCGTCATTCAACGCTGTCATCACCCCGTCATACAATTCGTGATAAAAATGAAGTAATTGCAGGGATTACCGATATGAATGGCGGCATTTTGAGCAATTCCGCGCTGTAACTTTGTGTATCACATTTTCTTATAAAAAAACGGACTTTTTTGCTCGCAATACCCCGTGCAATCGGTTAACCTCGAACTCGTTTTGCCCCACTGAGATAATTATTATCATGGTGAATAATTTTGTGCGTTGAGCCACAGTTTTCACCATAAAGAATTGTCTCATTGTGAACAGATTATTAGTCTCGTCACGGTTGGCATTTTTATAACGATATTTTCGTTAAGGACTTCAAGGGAAAACAAACAAAATGGTCAAATCTCAACCAATCTTGAGATATATCTTGCGGGGGATCCCGGCGATTGCAGTGGCGGTTCTGCTTTCGGCATGTAGTACGACGAACACCGCGAAGAATATGCATCCTGAGACGCGTGTTGTGGGAATGGAAGATTCCTCTTCACTGCAAGCCTCTCAGGATGAATTTGAAAATATGGTACGTAATCTCGACGTTAAGTCGCGTATTATGGATCAGTATGCTGACTGGAAAGGCGTGCGTTACCGTCTGGGCGGCAGCACCAAGAAAGGCATCGATTGTTCCGCGTTCGTACAGCGTACGTTCCGTGAGCAGTTTGGGTTAGACCTTCCGCGTTCTACTTATGAACAGCAGGAAATGGGCAAATCCATTTCGCGCACTAAACTGCGCACGGGCGATTTAGTCCTGTTCAGAGCGGGTTCAACCGGTCGACACGTTGGCATCTATATCGGTAACGATCAGTTTGTCCATGCTTCCACCAGCAGTGGTGTGACGATTTCCAGCATGAACGAACCTTACTGGAAGAAGCGCTACAACGAAGCTCGCCGCGTTCTGAGCCGTAGTTAATATTGCTGTCGTATCGTTGGTTATCCCTTGGCTGGCGATACGATAAAAAAAGCACTGCTCCGGCAGTGTTTTTTTTTGCCCGTTACACTGATAACTATCCAGCGGCATTTCAGGAATCACGACATCTATGTTTACCCGCTACTTCTCCAGCAACCGCAAGATTCTGTTTCTCAGTTTCCTTACGGGGTTATTCACTGCCCTGCTCCTGGGAGCATTACAGTTTTACTGGAGTTACCACAAGCGAGACGTCAGATTCGATACCCTTATTACCGATTTAAGCGTCTACATGGAGAGCTATTTCGATGAGCTCAAAATGTCGATTGATACACTCCAGCCACTCACGCTAAACAGCTGCGAGGAAGTGAGTGCCGCCCTGACCTCCCGGGCGGCCTTTAGCATCAACGTGCGCGCCTTTTTGCTGGTCAGGGATAAAAACGCCTACTGCTCTTCCGCCACCGGCCCGATGAATGTCCCTCTGGAAGCGCTTATTCCTGAACTGCACATCAATAAACAGGTTGATATGGCGCTCCTGCCGGGCACCCCCATGATGCCGGACAAGCCCGCGATTGCCATCTGGTATCGCAACCCACTGGTGAAGGACGGCGGTGTATTTACCTCCGTTAATCTTAACCTGACTCCTTATCTCCTCTACACCTCAAGACAGGATGAGTTTGCCGGTATTTCCATCATTATTGGCGATTATGCGTTATCAACCCATTCCGGAACGCTGGTCTCTGCGCGTGATTTGCCTGATATCCCGGTCCGTACCGCCACGCTGAAAAATGTGCCTCTGACCATCCATGTTTATGCGGAAGCCTGGACGACCGATGAAGTGCTGTACGCCCTGTTTTTCGGCCTGGTCTGCGGTATCGCGGCGGGCCTGTTGAATTTCTATATTCTTACTATCCGTCTTAATCCGGGGAAAGAGATCCTAACGGCCATCAAACGCGACCAGTTTTACGTGGTCTATCAACCCGTCGTGGATGCGCAGTCGCTCAAAATGACCGGGCTGGAAGTCCTGATGCGCTGGAAGCATCCGGTGATGGGAGAAATTCCACCGGATGCCTTTATTAATTTCGCTGAAGCGCAGAAGCTGATTGTCCCACTGACGCTGCATCTTTTTGACCTGATTATCCGCGATGCCCCTGTCCTGCAAACGGTGCTCCCGCCTGGGGCCAAGTTTGGGATCAACATCGCGCCCGGGCATCTGCATGCGGAAAGCTTTAAAGAGGATATGCGCGCATTTGCCGCCGCCCTTCCACCCGATCACTTCCAGATTGTGCTGGAAATAACCGAGCGCGATATGATCAACCACCGCGAGGCTAATCAGCTGTTCGAATGGCTGCACGAAGAAGGTTTTGAAATTGCCATCGATGATTTTGGCACCGGCCACAGCGCGCTGATCTATCTGGAACGCTTTACGATGGATTACCTGAAAATTGACCGTGGCTTCGTGAATGCCATCGGGACTGAAACCGTCACCTCGCCAGTGCTTGACGCGGTGCTGACGCTGGCAGAACGCCTGAATATGTTAACCGTTGCCGAGGGTGTTGAAACGCCGGAGCAGGCGGCGTGGCTGCGCGAGCATGGCGTGAACTATCTTCAGGGCTACTGGATCGGCCGCCCGATGCCGCTGGAGCAGTTCAGGACGTGGCAACCCGACATCACGCTCGGGGAATAATTTCACAATCACGGCGCTGTCCCTTATTATTCTGTTCAACCGAGCCTGCCTGTGAACAAAGGGATCCGCCGCACTATGATTATGCGCGTTGTGTTGACGCTATTGGCGCTGGTGAGCCTGTCGAGCCAGGCGCAGACCATCAAAGAGAGCACGGCCTTTGCCGTCATTGGCGAGCCGAAGTACGCGGTTAACTTTAACCACTACGATTACGTTAACCCCGCCGCCCCGAAAGGCGGAAACGTGACGCTTTCCGCCACGGGAACGTTTGACAACTTTAACCGCTTTGCCCTTCGCGGCGTGGCGGCAGCGCGTACCGAATCCCTCTATGACACGCTGTTCGTCACCTCCGACGACGAGCCCGGCAGCTATTATCCCCTGGTTGCTGAGAACGTGCGTTACGCCGATGATTTCAGCTGGGCAGAAATCGCGATTAATCCGCGGGCGCGTTTTCACGACGGTACGCCGGTTAGCGCCCGTGACGTGGCATTCACCTTTCATAAATTTATGACCGAAGGCGTGCCGCAGTTTCGTCTGGTGTACAAGGGCACCACGGTGAAAGCCATCGCCCCGCTGACCGTGCGAATCGAACTCCCTGAGCCGAACAAAGAGAATATGCTGAGCCTGTTCTCCCTGCCCGTCATGCCCGAATCCTTCTGGAAAAATCATAAGCTGAGCGATCCCCTCTCTACCCCGCCGCTGGCCGGAGGGCCGTATCGCATTACCGACTGGCGAATGGGCCAGTACGTGATCTATTCCCGGGTGAAAGATTACTGGGCAGCCACGCTGCCGGTAAACCGGGGCCGCTGGAACTTCGATACAATCCGCTACGACTACTACCTGGATGATAACGTGGCCTTCGAGGCATTTAAGGCGGGCGCGTTTGATTTACGTGTCGAGAACAGCGCCAAAAATTGGGCGACCCGCTATATCGGAAAAAATTTCGCGAAAGGCTATATCGTTAAAGACGAACACAAAAACGAATCCGCGCAGGACACGCGCTGGCTGGCGTTTAATATTCAGCGCCCGGTTTTTTCCGATCGTCGGGTGCGTGAAGCCATTACCCTGGCGTTTGATTTCGAATGGATGAACAAAGCGCTGTTTTACGGAGCCTACAGCCGGGCGAACAGCTATTTCCAGAATACTGAATATGCCGCCCGTGATTATCCCCACGCGGACGAGCTGGTTTTGCTGGCGCCAATGAAAGCGGAGCTCCCGCCGGAGGTGTTCACCCGCGTATTTGAACCGCCCAAATCCGACGGAAACGGGTTCGACCGGGACAACCTGCTGAAAGCCAGCAACCTGCTGGATGATGCTGGCTGGGTGCTGAAAAATCGGCAACGGGTTAATGTGCAAACCGGTAAACCGCTCAGCTTCGAACTGCTGATTGCCTCCGGCGCAAACGATCAGTGGGTGCTGCCATTTAAGAAGAACCTTGCCCGGCTTGGCGTCACCATGAATATCCGCCAGGTCGATATGGCCCAGTTAACCAACCGCAAGCGCAGTCGCGATTACGACATGATGCAGACCCTGTGGGCCGCGCAGCCGTGGCCGAGTTCAGATCTGCAAATCTCCTGGGCATCGGGTTATATCGACTCCTCCTACAACGCCCCGGGCGTAAAGAGCCCGGTGATAGATGCGCTGATTGCAAAAATTGTCGCCGCTCAGGGCGATAAGAACAAGCTTCTGCCGCTTGGCCGCGCGCTCGATCGGGTCTTAACCTGGAACTATTACATGCTGCCGATGTGGTATATGGGCGAAGATCGCGTGGCCCGCTGGGATAAATTCTCCCTGCCTGCCGTTCGCCCGGTCTACACCCTCGGCTTTGACACCTGGTGGTATGACGTGAATAAAGCCGCAAAACTGCCCGCAGAGCGGCGTTAAGGAGTGACGATGGGCGCTTATCTTATCCGCCGGCTGCTGTTAGTGATCCCGACGCTGTGGGCCATCATTACCATTAACTTTTTTATCGTCCAGATCGCCCCCGGCGGTCCGGTGGACCAGGCAATTGCGGCAATAGAATTTGGTCACGCTGGCGGCATGCCGGGCGGCGGCGGTGAAGGAATGGGGGCCAGCCATGCCCGGACGGGCGTGGGCAACATCAGCGAAAGCCACTACCGGGGCGGTCGCGGACTGGATCCGGAGGTGATCGCCGAGATCACCCATCGCTATGGTTTTGACAAGCCGCTGCACGAGCGTTATTTCAGGATGCTCTGGGATTATGTCCGTTTCGATTTTGGCGACAGCCTGTTTCGCAGCGCCTCGGTGTTAACCCTGATCAAACAAAGCCTGCCGGTTTCCATCACGCTCGGACTGTGGGGGACGCTGATTATTTATCTGGTCTCCATTCCGCTGGGGATCCGAAAAGCGGTCTACAACGGTAGCCGTTTTGATATCTGGAGCAGCACATTCATTATCATCGGCTACGCTATCCCGGCGTTTCTGTTTGCCGTGCTGCTGATTGTCTTTTTCGCCGGCGGCAGTTATTTCGACCTCTTCCCGCTGCGCGGGCTGGTCTCTGCGGATTTCAGCACCCTGCCGTGGTATCAGAAAATCACCGATTACTTCTGGCACATCACGCTTCCGGTGCTGGCGACGGTCATCGGCGGTTTTGCGGCGCTTACGATGCTGACCAAAAACGCCTTTCTTGATGAGATCCGCAAACAGTACGTCGTCACCGCGCGCGCCAAGGGTGTCGGTGAAAAGCAGATCATGTGGAAGCACGTTTTTCGTAACGCCATGCTGCTGGTGATTGCCGGTTTCCCCGCCACGTTCATCAGTATGTTTTTTACCGGCTCGCTGCTGATAGAGGTGATGTTCTCGCTCAACGGATTAGGGCTGCTGGGCTATGAGGCCACCGTCTCCCGTGATTATCCGGTGATGTTTGGCACGCTCTACATTTTCACCCTGATCGGCCTGCTGCTGAACATCATCAGCGATATCAGCTATACGCTGGTCGATCCCCGTATCGATTTTGAGGGCCGCTGATGTCGCGTTTAAGCCCCGTCAATCAGGCCCGCTGGGCGCGTTTTCGCCACAACCGTCGCGGCTACTGGTCGCTGTGGATCTTCGCCGTCCTGTTCGCCTTAAGTATGTGTTCGGAACTGATTGCCAACGATAAACCCCTGCTGGTGCATTTCAAAGACCGCTGGTATGTGCCGGTGCTGACTACCTACAGCGAAAGCGATTTTGGCGGCCCGTTTGCGACGCCAGCCGAGTACCAGGATCCCTGGTTACGTGAACAGATAGCGCAGCATGGCTGGGCTATCTGGGCGCCGATTCGTTTTGGCGCGAACAGTATTAACTTCGCCACGTCCACCCCCTTCCCTTCGCCGCCTTCCGCGCAAAACTGGCTGGGAACGGACGCCAACGGCGGCGATGTGCTGGCGCGCATTCTCTATGGCACCCGCATCTCGCTCCTGTTTGGGCTGCTGCTGACGCTCTTTAGCAGCGTAATGGGCGTTGTGGCGGGCGCCGTGCAGGGCTATTACGGGGGTAAAATAGATTTATGGGGACAGCGCGTGATTGAAGTCTGGTCCGGTATGCCGACGCTGTTTCTGATTATCCTGCTGTCCAGCGTGGTACAGCCTGGCTTCTGGTGGCTGCTCGGGATCACCGTCCTGTTCGGCTGGATGGCGCTGGTCGGCGTGGTACGCGCGGAGTTTCTGCGTACGCGGAATTACGACTATATTCGCGCCGCGCAGGCGTTAGGCGTGAGCGATGGCGCAATCATCTTCCGCCACATGCTTCCCAATGCGGTGGTGGCGACCCTTACCTTCCTGCCGTTTATTTTGTGCAGCTCCATCACCACCCTGACGTCGCTTGATTTTCTTGGTTTCGGTTTGCCGCTGGGCTCACCGTCCCTTGGCGAACTGCTGTTGCAGGGCAAAAACAATCTCCAGGCCCCCTGGCTGGGCATCGCCGCATTCCTCTCCGTGGCGGTGCTGCTTTCCCTGCTGATTTTTATTGGCGAAGCCGTGCGCGATGCCTTCGATCCCAACAAGGCGGTATGACATGACCCGGCCTCTTCTGAGCATAGAGAATCTGTCGATTGCGTTTTCAAAACAGGGCGAATCACGCACGGTGGTGACGGATTTATCGTTGCAGATCCAGCGCGGAGAGACGCTGGCGCTGGTCGGGGAATCCGGCTCCGGTAAGAGCGTTTCGGCGCTGTCGGTGCTGCGCCTGCTCCCTTCCCCGCCGGTCAGCTATCCGCAGGGGGATATTCTGTTCCATGGACAATCGCTGCTGAACGCTGACGAGCAAACCCTGCGCGGCATTCGTGGCAACAACATCGCCATGATTTTTCAGGAGCCGATGGTGTCGCTCAACCCACTGCATACCCTGGAAAAACAGCTCTATGAAGTGCTGTCACTTCATCGGGGAATGCGTAAAGAGGCAGCGCGGGGTGAAATTCTGGACTGCCTTGAACGCACCGGTATCCGTAATGCGGCGAAACGGCTGAACGATTTCCCGCACCAGCTTTCCGGCGGCGAGCGCCAGCGCGTGATGATTGCAATGGCCCTGCTCACGCGCCCCGAACTGCTGATTGCCGATGAACCTACTACCGCGCTGGACGTCACGGTACAGGCACAAATTCTGCAACTGCTGCGCGAACTGCGCGACGAGCTGAACATGAGCCTGCTGTTTATTACGCACAACCTGAGCATCGTGAAAAAGCTCGCTGACACGGTGGCCGTGATGCAAAACGGCCGCTGCGTGGAACAGAACCGGGCATCCGCCCTGCTGAGCGCGCCTCAGCACCCGTATACACAGCGCCTGCTCGATAGCGAACCCGCTGGCGACCCGGTTCCGCTTAACGCTGACAGCGCGCCGTTGCTGAGGGTTGAGGGGCTGTCGGTGTCATTCCCGATCCGCAAAGGCATTTTGCGTCGCGTGGTCGATCACAATCATGTTCTGAAAGACATGAGCTTCGCTCTGCGTCCAGGCGAATCGCTTGGGCTTGTGGGCGAGTCCGGTTCAGGCAAAAGCACCACCGGCCTGGCGCTGCTGCGCCTGATCGCCTCTCAGGGAAGCATTGTTTTTGACGGCATGCCGCTGCAAAACCTGAATCGCCGGATGATGCTTCCCGTGCGTCCGCGGATGCAGGTGGTATTTCAGGATCCAAACTCTTCGCTTAACCCGCGCCTGAGCGTATTACAGATTATTGAAGAGGGCCTGCGCGTCCACCAGCCGACAATGACGGCGCAACAGCGTGAAATCGACGTGATGCGGGTGATGGCGGAAGTGGGTTTAGATCCCGAGACCCGGCACCGGTATCCGGCTGAGTTTTCCGGCGGACAGCGCCAGCGTATAGCGATTGCCCGCGCGCTGATCCTGAAACCGGAGCTGATCGTGCTGGACGAGCCAACCTCTTCCCTGGACCGCACCGTGCAGGCGCAAATTCTGGCGCTGCTGAAGGGGCTACAGGAAAAGCATCGGCTGGCCTATATCTTTATCAGCCACGATTTACAGGTGGTGCGTGCGCTTTGCCATCAGGTGGTGGTATTGCGGCAGGGAGAAGTCGTTGAGCAGGGAGAGTGCCAGCGCGTATTCACCGCGCCGACGCAGGATTACACACGCCAGCTATTGTCCGCTGACTAGCACTCAGAAAGGATATTGACCGGAGAACGGCTCGGCAATGGCCACGCCGAAGTTTTTCAGACGACAGGTGGCGGCAAACTCATCCTGGCTGTTAACAAACAGGCACGGCTCACCTTCGCATTCCAGCACGGAGCTGTCCACTTCGATGTCCGTCAGCGCCTGGCTGAGACGTTCCATGACCGGCCACGCATTTTCATCGCTCGGGCTGAGCAGTTTGAGGGCCACCAGACAATTATCCTCCCCGGCAACGCTTTGCGGAATCGGTTCAACTTTCGAACCTGCAAAACCCGTCGACCAGCGATAGCTCTGGGGCAAGCGATGGACAATGGAGAGTTGTAATGTATTCACGTTCAGATCCCCGGAAGCAAATTTACTTCACAATTTATTTACATTTATAGTAACACATCATCGCCAACCTGCACTGTTTAGCGGATTTTATAGGCGTTGCAGGCTCGCGTCGGCGCTATATGTACCCGTTTCTGCGATCTAACTCAACCTTTTTAAATACAATGATGTGACTTTTTACATAAATAGATTTTACATAAAAGAAACAAACACAGGGTAAACGAACGGAGGGTTGGTTGATATGGGTCAACAAAAAGGCCCGTCACGGGCCTTAAGTGGTCATTTATGCGCCGTCTTTCGCGGCCGGCTGGCGTAAAGATAGAAGAGTATGGAGCAGGTCGCGCAGAGGGCAATCGCCCACAGCATCGGCCAGGCGGTATTAAACGTCGCCGTCGAGAGCAGCGCCCCGACTATCGCGCCAATTCCGAAACGGAACGTTCCTGCCAGCGACGAGGCGGTGCCCGCCATATGCGGAAATTCGTCGAGGATCACCGCCATCGCGTTGGATGAAACCATCGACACGCAGCCGACAAACGCCGCCACGCCCACCACCAGCGCCCAGAAACCGACGCCCAGCAACGCGCTCAATACCAGCCAGATAGCCATCACGAACTGGATCCACAGCCCGGCGCGGAACATATTCAGCGCCCCAACCCGCCGGACAAAGCGGCTGTTGATAATGGTCATCACAAACAGGAACACAATATTCAGCGCGAAGTAGTAACCAAAATGCTGGGGTGACACATGGTTCAGTTCGATGTACACAAACGGCCCCGCGCTCAGGAACGAGAACATTCCGGCAAAGCTGAAGCCGCTGGCCAGCATATAGCTGAGCACACGCTTATGGCGAAACAGCGAGGCAAAGTTGCCAAGCGTGGTGCGAATGTGGAACTTCTGACGTCGCTCGACCGGCAGCGTTTCATCGATAAAGACGAAGATCATCACCGAGGCCAGCAGCGCGGCAATCGCCAGGATCCAGAAAATCGCATGCCAGCTGAACCACACCAGGACCGCCCCGCCCACCATGGGGGCGACCAGCGGCGCAATTGTCGTGACCAGCATGACGAACGACATCATGCGTGAGAACTCTTCCTTCGGGTAGACGTCGCGCATCAGCGCGTTAATCACCACGCTTGCCGCAGCCGCCGCCAGGCCATGGAAGAAGCGCATCACAATCAGCTGATCGATACTCTGCGCCAGCGCGCAGGCCACCGCCGCCGCGGCAAATATCAATGTCCCGCCCAGGATAACCGGTTTACGCCCCAGGCTGTCGGCCATTGGTCCATAAAAGAGCTGACCGAGGGCAAAACCAAGAATGTAGGTGCTGAGCGTCATCTGCGCGCTGCCTGCCGGTACGCCAAACTGAGCGGAAATCACCGGCAGCGCGGGCAGATACATATCGATAGACAGCGGCATCAGCATGGCCAGCAGGCCAAGGATAAATACAATTTTAAACGACGAGTGTGGCCTGGTGGTCACAGGGTTCTCCTGAATTTAGCGTGAAGGCAGCCCGACGCTGGCAATCTCTTCTTCCGTCAGCGGGCGATATTCCCCTGGGGCCAGGTCTGGATCGAGTTCAATCGCGCCGATACGTTCACGATGCAGCCCCACAACGTGGTTGCCCACGGCGGCAAACATCCGCTTAACCTGATGGTAGCGGCCTTCACTGATGGTCAGACGGACGTCCGTGGGGGTGAGGATTTCCAGCACCGCCGGTTTGGTCAGATCCTTCTCATTATGCAGCTGAACGCCTTTCGCGAATTGCTCTGCCGTGTCATCCGAGACCGGAGACTCAAGCATCACCCGATAGGTTTTCTCACAGTGATGGCGCGGGGAGGTGATGCGGTGCGACCACTGGCCGTCATCGGTCATCAGCACCAGGCCGGTAGTATCGATATCCAGTCGCCCTGCCGCATGCAGCTTGTGCGCCACAGGTTCGTCGAGGAAATAGAGCACCGTCGGGTGATCCGGATCGTCCGTTGAACAGACGTAACCTTCCGGTTTGTTGAGCATGAAGTAGCGCGGGCCATTCTGCTGGGTCAGCGGGTTGCCGTCATACTCCACCTGGTGCTCAGGCTGGAGTTTAAAAGCGCTGTCTTTCACAATGTCGCCGTCCACGGTTACGCGGCTGGCGCGAATTTCACGCCCGGCAATAGCGCGGCTTACGCCGAGTTGCTGAGCGATAAACTTATCAAGTCGCATGAAATCTTTTTAGCCTTAATGGTGCTGGAAGTCGGACTACGCGTCCGAAAAAGAAGCAGTCAGAAACAGTTCAGTATAATGGTCTGGTTGCGCCACTCAAGGGAAAAAGTTTCGTGGCATACTATATGCGAGTTAACTGAATAGAGAAGCCATGACGTTCACATTACGCCCCTATCAGCAGGAAGCCGTTGATGCCACCCTCGCCTGGTTTCGCAAGCATCGGGAGCCCGCCGCCATCGTTCTCCCGACCGGAGCCGGTAAAAGCCTGGTGATTGCCGAACTGGCGCGCCTGGCCCGCGGACGCGTGCTGGTGCTGGCGCACGTCAAAGAGCTGGTGGCGCAAAACCACGCCAAATATTGCGCGCTCGGCCTGGAGGCCGACATTTTTGCCGCCGGACTGAAGCGCAAAGAGAGCCACGGAAAAGTGGTGTTTGGCAGCGTACAATCCGTTGCGCGCAACCTGGAACTGTTTCGCAGCGAGTTTTCCCTGCTGATTGTCGATGAGTGTCACCGCATCAGCGATGACGACGACAGCCAGTATCAGCAAATCCTCACTCATTTGAAAAAGGTGAATCCTCACCTCCGTCTGCTTGGCCTCACCGCCACGCCGTTTCGTCTGGGCAAGGGCTGGATTTATCAGTTTCATTATCACGGCATGGTGCGTGGCGATGAAAAGGCCCTGTTCCGCGACTGTATCTATGAGCTTCCGCTGCGCTACATGATCAAGCATGGCTACCTGACGCCGCCGGAGCGGCTGGATATGCCCGTCGTGCAGTACGATTTCAGCCGCTTACAGGCGCAGAGCAACGGGCTGTTCAGCGAGGCAGATCTTAACCATGAGCTGAATAAACAGAAGCGGATCACGCCGCATATCATCAGCCAGATTGAAGAGTTCGCACAAACGCGCAAAGGGGTGATGATTTTTGCTGCCACTGTCGAACACGCGCGCGAAATTACGGGGCTGCTGCCCGCCGACGACGCGGCGTTAATTACCGGTGAAACCCCCGGCCCGGAGCGCGACAGCCTGATTGAGGACTTCAAAGCTCAGCGGTTCCGCTATCTGGTGAATGTCTCCGTACTAACCACCGGCTTTGACGCCCCGCACGTCGACCTGATTGCGATTCTTCGCCCGACGGAATCCGTCAGCCTGTATCAGCAGATTGTTGGCCGCGGGCTGCGTCTGGCGCCGGGCAAAACCGACTGTCTGATCCTTGATTACGCCGGTAACCCGCACGATCTCTATTCGCCGGAAGTCGGCACGCCAAAAGGCAAGAGCGACAACGTGCCCGTTCAGGTTTTTTGCCCTGCCTGCGGGTTTGCCAACACCTTCTGGGGGAAAACCACCGCCGACGGCACGCTGATCGAACATTTTGGCCGCCGCTGTCAGGGCTGGTTTGAAGACGATGAAGGCCATCGCGAACAGTGTGATTTCCGCTTCCGCTTCAAAAACTGCCCGCAGTGCAATGCCGAAAACGACATTGCCGCCCGCCGCTGTCGGGAGTGCGACACGGTCCTGGTCGACCCGGACGACATGCTGAAAGCGGCGCTGAAGCTGAAAGATGCGCTGGTGCTGCGCTGTTCCGGCATGGCCTTACAGCCCGGCGCGGATGAAAAAGGCGAGTGGCTAAAAATTACCTACTACGACGAGGATGGCGCAGACGTCAGCGAGCGGTTCCGGGTCCAGACGCCCGCCCAGCGCACCGCGTTCGAGCAGCTCTTTATCCGCCCGCATACCCGCACGCCTGGCGTGCCGCTGCGCTGGATAACCGTGGCCGATATCGTGCGCCAGCAGGCGTTACTGCGCCATCCTGATTTTGTTGTCGCCCGTAAAAAAGGGCAGTTCTGGCAGGTGCGTGAGAAGGTCTTTGACTATGAAGGACGCTTTCGCCGGGCAAACGAATTGCGCGGTTAACGGGACTTTTCGTTGATGCGCGAGCCATTTGAGTATAAAATGCCGCCCGCTTCACATCCGTGAGGCAGAACACTCACCTGCTGCTGGGTCGCCTGTAGTAAGGTTTTAAATACAGAGAGAAATCAATGTTCACTATCGAAGCAGAAGTACGTAACGTGCAGGGTAAGGGTGCGAGCCGCCGCCTGCGTACCGCAAACAAGTTCCCGGCTATCGTTTACGGTGGCGAAGCTGCTCCAGTTGCTATTGAACTGGATCACGACAAAGTATGGAACATGCAGAACAAAGCTGAATTCTACAGCGAAGTTCTGACCATCGTTGTTGACGGTAAAGAAGAAAAAGTGAAAGTTCAGGCTGTTCAGCGTCACGCGTTCAAGCCAAAACTGACTCACATCGACTTCGTTCGCGCGTAATCGCAAACCTGTCGAGAAAAACCCCGCGTTTGCGGGGTTTTTTTATGGCTGTTACTTACCGCCTGAAGTGCGACGCTGAAGCTGGTCGCGCAGATTCGGCGGTGTGCCTTTAATGGTCAGCGTGTCGGTGGCCGGGTCCCAGAAGATACGTTCCCCGAGCAGCATGGCATCAAAGTTAATGGTTAACCCACCGCCGCTACCGGCAAATTTCGTCAGCTGACGCAGCGTACTGCGATCCGCCGGGAAGCTCTCTTCCAGCTCATAGCCTTTTTCCGCAGTAAATTCCTGGAAGCTGACTTCGCTGACGCCTGCCAGCTCTTTGGACAGCGACTCCAGCTCAATCTCTTCTCCAGCCTGTAGCTGCTCGTTGCAGTAGCTGTAAACCTGCTGACGCACGGTCTGACGCTCAGATTTATCAAGCTGCGCCTCAGCCGTAAAGTCATCCACCGCCTGGAGGAGACCTTTGTTCTGCGCTTTGGCATTCAGCCCTTCGCTGGCGCCGAGGAAGTCCATAAAGAAATCCGCCACTTTGCGGCCCACGCGGCCTTTAAGGAAGGTCAGATAGCGCGTTGATTCCGGGTTGGTTTCCCATTCGGTTAAATCGATACGCGCCACAATATCCGCATGGTTGATATCCAGGTAGTGCGTTGAGCTGATATCCAGCTGCTCGTTCACGCGCATACTGCTTAAGTTATTCAGCACGGTGACCAGCAGATACTCTACCGCCAGATAGCGGTAGTGGCAGAACAGGACGATACCGCCATCGGCGAAGGGATATTTCGCCAGCTCGTCACGCAGACGGCCAGTAGCAGCGCGGCTGAATGCCAGGAAATCCTCTTCGCCCTGACGTTGCAGGCGCAGGCTATCCGCCAGTTCGCTCTCTTCGCTGAACAAGCCATAGGCTTTATTTTTCGCGCTGTAGACGCGATGCAACTCCGCCATCATCTCGACAACGGTAGGCGTTGGTTCCAGTAACGAATCGCGCAGCACCACTTCAAGGGTTTGCTCATCACGCTTGATAAGCTGGTGCAAGGCAATCTGGTTGATTTCCAGACTCATGATAAACTCTCCTTTTAGACCGGGCGGTATTCAACCACCACCAACGCATGTGTGCAACAGAAGATAAAAAAGGGGAAAAAAAGCTGTTGCTACGGTAATATGTCGCCCTTCTCTCAACAAACTGATTTTGATTTATGCCACAACATTCCCGCTACAGTGACGAACACGTTGAACAATTGCTCAGTGAGCTGGTCAACGTACTGGAAAAACATAAAACGCCAACCGATCTCTCCCTGATGGTTTTGGGAAATATGGTTACCAACCTGATCAATACCAGCGTTGCTCCGGCTCAGCGTCAGGCGATCGCCAAATCTTTCGCCCAGGCTTTGCAGTCCTCCGTTAGCGACGACCAGGCACACTAAGGGAAACGAACAACAGTTTATGGTGACGAATCGTCAGCGCTACCGTGAAAAAGTCTCCCAGATGGTCAGCTGGGGGCACTGGTTTGCCCTGTTCAACATTCTGTTGGCGATGGTGCTCGGCTGCCGTTATCTGTTTGTGGCGGACTGGCCAACCACGTTAACCGGGCGCATCTACTCGTGGATGAGCCTTGTTGGTCACTTTAGCTTTCTGGTCTTCGCCACCTATCTGCTGATCCTGTTCCCACTGACGTTTATCGTCATGTCGCAGCGGCTGATGCGCTTCCTGTCCGCCATTCTTGCGACGGCGGGCATGACGCTGTTGCTGATCGACAGCGAAGTCTTTACCCGCTTCCACCTGCACCTGAATCCTGTTGTCTGGGAGCTGGTGATTAACCCGGATCAGAACGAGACCGCGCGCGACTGGCAGCTGATGTTTATCAGCGTGCCGATTATCCTGCTGATCGAAATGCTGTTCGCCACGTGGAGCTGGCAAAAACTCCGCAGTCTGACCCGACGCCGCCATTATGCGAAGCCCGTCGCGGCGCTCTTTTTCGCCTCATTTATCGGTTCGCACCTGATGTATATCTGGGCAGATGCGAACTTCTACCGCCCGATTACCATGCAGCGCGCAAATCTGCCGCTCTCCTATCCGATGACGGCGCGTCGTTTCCTCGAAAAACACGGCCTGCTGGACGCGCAGGAGTATCAGCGTCGTCTGGTCGAACAGGGTAATCCGGAAGCGGTCAGCGTGCAGTATCCCCTGAGCGATCTGAAATATCGCGACATGGGCCGCGGTCAGAACGTGCTGCTGATTACCGTCGATGGCCTGAACTATTCCCGCTATGAGAAGCAGATGCCAGCGCTGGCTGAATTCGCTGAGAACAACATCGTATTCACTCAGCATATGAGCTCCGGTAATTCGACCGACGCGGGTATTTTCGGCCTGTTCTACGGCATTTCACCGAGCTATATGGACGGCGTGCTGTCGGCCCGTATTCCGGCGGCATTGGTTACCGGGCTTAATCAGCAGGGCTACCAGCTGGGGCTGTTCGCCTCTGATGGTTTCAACAGCTCGCTGTACCGCCAGGCGCTGCTGTCTGATTTCTCACTGCCCGCCGCGCAGAGCCAGTCTGACGATCGGACCGCTGACCAGTGGATAGACTGGCTGAAGCGCTATGCGCAGGAAGATAACCGCTGGTTCTCCTGGGTTGCGTTAAACGGCACAACGCTTGATGACAGCAATCAGAAAGGCTTCGCGCGCCGCTATAGCCGTGCGGCGGGCGATGTCGATGCGCAGATCGGCCGCGTGCTGACCGCCCTGCGCGACGCGGGCAAGCTGGATAATACGGTCGTGATTATCACGGCGGGGCATGGCGTGCCGCTCGGCGACGAGGCGAAGGGCATGGAGTGGTCGCGTCCGAACCTGCATGTTCCCCTTGTGATCCACTGGCCGGGCACTCCCGCGCAGCGCATCAACATGCTCACCGACCATAAAGACGTCATGACCACGTTAATGCAACGGCTGCTGCACGTCAGCACACCGGCAATTGAGTACTCGCAGGGACAAGACCTCTTTAGCGCCACGCGGCGTCATAACTGGGTCACGGCTGCTGGCGGAAACACGCTGGTGGTGACCACGCCAACGTTGTCCCTGGTGCTGAACAGCAATGGCAATTACCAGACGTATAACCTCGAAGGTGAGAAGCTGAAAGACCAGAAGCCGCAGCTCAGTTTGCTGTTGCAGGTGCTGACAGACGAGAAGCGCTTTATCGCTAACTGATTATTTATGAATCAGTTAGCGTTGCTTGCCCCTTGCATTCAAAAAGGAATCGAGTAGTATTCCTTTTATGCGTCGGCACGTAGCGCAGCCTGGTAGCGCACCGTCATGGGGTGTCGGGGGTCGGAGGTTCAAATCCTCTCGTGCCGACCAAAACTACACAAAAAAACCAGCCGCTTATGGCTGGTTTTTTATTGCCTGTCTCCGCATGCGCAATGCTTAGTGTTTTTCACGCCCACCGAGAAAGAAAATCCCCAGCGGAATCGCCAGCAGGACGGTGAACACCAGGCTGTAAACAAAGATCATCGCCGATTGCAGGACAAACATGCTGGTTGTCCAGGCAGAGAGCGGGATGTTGTACTGCTCAATCACACCGACAATGGTTGCTCGCCCCACGCATGCAGCAGCAATCATAAACACAACCAGTAACGCCAGCAGGAACTTGCGGCCTTCAGGTGTCTTCAGTTTTTCCCGTACCATCTCCCCTCCCTTTACAGATGAATAACAATAATTAACGCGTAAAATAACACGATTGCCGCATCGACTCCAACACAGCATTAAACACCAATAAATAAACATAAAAGCAGTGTATTACTCCATTTAAAATGAAAATATGAGTAAATTGCGCCAACTATTCACGTACTATATGTTAGTCTTTCCAGGATCGTTTTAACAAAAAGGAATGACAGTGAAAAACGCACCTAAATTTGCCATCGCCCTCATCGCCGCTGCGTGCGCCAGCACCAGTGCTTTCGCCAGCGAAACCCGGAAAGAGCAGCCGCTGGAAAAAGTTGCTCCGTATCCGCAAGCGGACAAAGGGATGAAGCGCCAGGTTATTCAGCTCCCGGCTCAGCAGGATGAAGCAAATTTCAAAGTTGAGCTGTTAATCGGCCAGACGCTGGAAGTGGATTGCAACCAGCATCGCCTGGGCGGCCAGCTGGAAAGCAAAACGCTGGAAGGCTGGGGCTATGACTACTATGTCTTCGACAAAGTAACCTCGCCAGTCTCCACCATGATGGCGTGCCCGGACGGCAAGAAAGAGAAGAAATTTATTACCGCGTATCTGGGTGATAACAGTCTGCTGCGCTATAACAGCAAGCTGCCGATCGTCGTATACACGCCGGAAAACGTGGATGTGAAATATCGCGTATGGAAGGCGGATGAGACGGTAGGACAAGCGGTAGTTCGTTAATAATAAGTCGGGTGGCGCTCTCGCTTACCCGACCAGGAAAGGGTGCGTTCTGGTGCCCTCACCCCAACCCTCTCCCACCGGGAGAGGGAGAAAACACTAAAAACGGTAACGGATGTTACCGTTTTGCGTTTACCTTACAGCGCGATATCCGCTACCGGCTTGCTTTCCGCCTGAGGCTTCAGCTCTGCCTTAGGCGCAGCATCCGCAGCCTGCGGTTTGACGTATTGCAGTTGCAGAACGCGGCTGGTGTATTCCAGCTCTTGTTCCGTGGCTTCAACGTTACCGTTCAGCTTCGTACCGTAGGATGGAATAATGGTTTTCAGCTTCGCCTGCCATTCCGGGCTGGATACTTTGTCCTTAAACACTTTTTCCATCAGGTGCAGCATGATTGGCGCAGCGGTAGACGCCCCCGGAGATGCCCCCAGCAGCGCGGCAATGGTGCCATCCTTATCGCTTACCACTTCGGTGCCCAGACGCAGCACGCCGCCCTCTTTCGGATCGCGTTTGATAATCTGCACGCGCTGACCTGCCTGCCACAGACGCCAGTCTTCTTTCTTCGCCTGCGGATAGTACTCTTTCAGCGCCTCGAAGCGTTCTTCATCAGAGAGCATCACCTGGCTAATCAGGTATTTCACCAGATCGAAGTTATCCAGCCCCACGTCCATCATTGGCTTAACGTTTGACGTCGTGGTCGCGCTCAGCAGATCCCACAGGGAACCGTTTTTCAGGAATTTGGTGGAGAATGTGGCAAACGGCCCGAACAGCACTACGCGCTTACCGTCCAGCATGCGGGTGTCGATATGCGGAACGGACATCGGTGGTGCGCCCACAGAGGCCTGACCGTACACTTTCGCCAGATGACGGTTAACCACTTCCGGGTTTTCCGACACCAGGAACTGGCCGCCAACCGGGAAGCCCGCGTAGTCGTCTGCTTCCGGAATGCCGGACTCCTGCAACAGTTTCAGCGCCGCGCCGCCCGCACCGATAAACACGAACTTCGCCTTAATCACATGCTCGGCTTCGTTGTTTTTCAGATCGGCAACGGTCACGCTCCAGCTATTATCCGCGTTGCGCTTGAAACCACGCACTTCGGAGCTGAGTTGCAGGTTAAAGTTCTCTTTTTTCTTCAGAGAGGACACCAGCTGACGGGTGATTTCACCGTAGTTAACGTCAGTACCAATTTCAGTGCGGGTCGCCGCTACTTTCTGGTTCGGATCGCGGCCTTCCATGACCAGCGGCGCCCACTCTTTGATTTGAGCGTGATCTTCAGAGTATTTCATCCCGCGGAAAAGCGTGCTCTGTTGCAGGGCAGCGTAGCGCGCGCGCAGGAAGTTGACGTTTTGATCGCCCCACACAAAGCTCATGTGCGGTACGGTGTTGATGAAGGAGTGCGGATTGTGCAACACACCGCTGTTCACCTGGTGAGACCAGAACTGACGTGAGATCTGGAACGCTTCGTTGATCTCTACCGCCTTCTCGATACTAATGGAACCGTCCTTTTTCTGCGGCGTATAGTTCAGTTCCATGAGTGCCGAGTGCCCCGTCCCGGCGTTGTTCCAGCCGTTAGAGCTTTCCTGTGCCACGCCATCGAGGCGCTCGACCATGGTCATGGACCAGTTCGGCTCTAATTCCTGAAGATACGTTCCCAGCGTGGCGCTCATGATGCCGCCACCAATTAAAAGGACATCCGTTTCCTGCTCTTTTGGTGCGTCAGCCTTCGCCGCCAGCGAGACGACGTTCAGCCCCACGGCCAGAGAAAAGAGCACGGCAGTCATTTTTTTCATCATTTATGCCTTAGTTGAATAGTGCTTGATGCGTGGAAATTACAGGTGAAACACGCTGCGGTGGCACGGTAGCAACTTTTAAATATTGTTTAAAGGTTACGAAATTATTGTAATTGTGAAATTTAATGATGGATTGTTTGTAGGGATTTGGCAGACAGGCTGGCACCCGACGATTTTCCTGGCTATCATGCTGCACTTTGTGATCGCGCGCACGGAAGCCTGCCCCTACCAGCGAATTGTTATGTCATTACCCCACTCGTCTGTACCTCAAGAAGGCCATGTCGCCACTGTTTTACGTTCGCCTCACCGTCTGATGCGCGAAACCCTGGCCGGTGTGATTACCGCGCTGGCGCTGATCCCGGAAGTGATTTCGTTTTCCGTGGTCGCGGGCGTGGATCCGAAAGTGAGCCTTATCGCCTCCGTGGTGCTCTGTTTCGCCCTTTCCCTGCTCGGCGGGCGTCCGGCCATGGTGACGGCGGCGGCAGGTTCCGTCGCGCTGGTGATTGGGCCGATGGTCCATCAACACGGCGTACAGTACATTCTGCCCGCGGTGGTGATGGCAGGCGTGATTCAGATCCTGTTCGGCGCGCTGGGTATGGCGCGGCTGATGCGCTTTATTCCCCAGTCGGTGATGACCGGGTTTGTTAACGCCCTTGGCATTTTGATTTTCTTTGCCCAGGTGCCCCATTTCTGGAGCCGAAGCCCGCTGATTGTGGGCCTGTTCGTGCTGACGCTGCTGATTGTGCTCTGGGTGCCACGCTATATCAAAAGCGTGCCCTCCCCGCTGATTGCCATTGTGCTGCTGACTTTGTTCACCGTCACCAGCGGGCAAATCCTGCCGACGGTAGGGGATGAAGGTTCCATGGGCGGCGGTTTGCCGGGCTTTACGCAACTGCTGGTGCCGCTCAATCTGGAAACCCTGAGCATCATCTGGCCGTGCGCGCTAAGTATCGCTTTCGTTGGCCTGCTGGAATCCTTGTTGACGGCAAAACTGGTGGACGAGCTGACCGCTACCCCCTCCAGTAAGCGCCGCGAGAGCATCGGACTGGGCGTGGGCAATATTATGGCCGGGTTCTACGGCGGCATTGCGGGCTGCGCGATGATTGGGCAGACCATCGTTAACGTGGAGATGGGGAAAGGCAGAAGCCGTATCTCCACCCTTGCGGCGGGCATCGTATTGCTGGTGCTGGTTACGGCGCTCAGCGAGGTGATGGCCAAAATTCCGATGGCGGTACTGGCGGGAATTATGGCCATTGTGGCCGTCAAGACCTTTAGCTGGCATAGCGTTCAGCCCGGAACGCTGAAAAACGCGCCGGTGGCTGAAACCGTCGTGATGCTGGTGACGGTTGTGGCAACGGTTTTCACCGGCAACCTGGCGATTGGCGTGCTGGGCGGGATTGTGATGATGTTCATCCTCCCTGCCCGACTTAAGCAAAAAGCGCTGGCTACAGAAGAAAAATCGTCGCCAGTCCAAGAAAAATAAAGAAACCGCCGGTATCGGTAATGGCGGTGATCATCACGCTCGACCCCACCGCGGGGTCGCGCCCCAGCCGGGTCATGGTCAACGGGATAATCACGCCCATCATCGCCGCCACCAGCAGGTTCAGCACCATCGCCAGCATCATGACCCCGCCCAGCGCCATATCATCATACAGCCACCAGGTAATGCCGCCCATGATGCCGCCCCAGACCAGGCCATTAATCAGCGCAACGCCCATCTCCCTGAAAATCAGCCACGAGAAATTACCCGGCTGTATGTTTTCCAGCGCCAGGGCGCGAACGATCATGGTGATAGTCTGGTTACCGGTGTTCCCGCCGATCCCCGCCACAATCGGCATCAGCGACGCCAGGGCCACCAGCTGGGAAATGGTATGTTCGAAGCCGTCAATAACGCGGGACGCCACGAACGCGGTGCATAAATTGATGGCGAGCCACGCCCAGCGCGTTTTGACGGCCTTGCCGACGGAGGCATGAACGTCATCTTCGGCACTGATCCCGCCAAGGGCACGCAGGTCGTTATCGGTCTCTTCATAGACCACGTCAACGATCTCATCGATGGTCAGACGCCCCATCAGCTTGCCCACCGAATCCACCACCGCCGCGCTCACCAGGTCATCACGTTCGAAGGTACGCGCCGCTTTTTCGGCATCGTCTTCCGGCGAGAAGACCATCGGCTCGGTTTCCATGACCTCACTCACCCGCTGCTGGGTGCTGTTCAGCAGGATCGTTTTCAGCTCCAGCTCCCCGAGCAGGGTTTTATCCCGCGAGGTGACGAACAGTTTATCGGTGTTGTCCGGCATACTGCCCAGGCGACGAAGATAGCGCTGCACCGTACCCAGGGTGACGTCCGGGCGCACGGTGATGACGCCAAACTCCATGATCGCGCCGACGCTGTTTTTCTCGTAGTGCATCACCTGACGCACGCGCGCCCGCTCTTCAGCAGGCAGGGAAGCCAGCAGGCGTCCGGTCAGGTTGCGCGGAAGATGCTGAACGAGGTAAATCTGCTCATCGATATCCAGCGTTTGCAGGGCGTCAAGGATGTCCCGGTCGCTCATCTCATCGATAAGGTCATCCCAGACGTTTTCCGAGGCTTCAAGCAATACCTGACCGCGCTCGTGATCCTGCACCAGCCGCCACAGGGCGTGGCGCTCCTCGGAAGGCAATGCCTCCAGGGTGTCCGCCAGGTCCGGGGGCGGTAAATGTGCAACCAGCGCACCTACCTCAGCAATATCGTCGGCCAGCGTGCCGACATCATATTGCTCAGCCAGGGTTAGCTTACCCAATAACGTTGACGTGACCGCTTTATCGGTCGTCAGGAGCCAGATGAGCCGCGCACGCTCCTGGTCACGCTGCCTGGCGCTGTTTTTCTTTAATACCGACATCAATCATAAATCCATTAAATGAGTTGGCGTTAAGCATAGCGCGGGGATATGTAAATAAGAATAAACGGCGGGTCGGGATGGAGAAAAAAACGGCATATATGAAAAATTAGTGTGCCGGGCGCCACCCGGCACAATTGCAATCAGGCCGTACGCGCCACCGCGTCCCGTGACGCCGCATCGCGCTCATCGCCGGTCAGCTCGCTCAGCTTGCCGTCGCGCATCTCCAGCAGACGGTCGGCGTGAATGAAGTAGTGATCGTCATGGCTGATGGCAAAAATGGTTTTTCCCATCGCCTGCATCAGCGGCAGCAGGACCTGATAAAACTCGCGACGGAAGTGCGGGTCCTGATCGGCGGCCCACTCATCCAGCAGGATGATGTCACGCTCCTCGGCCAGGGCCAGCAGCAACGCCACGCGCTTCTTCTGCCCTTTCGACAGCTTCAGATTCAGGATTTTGCCATCCTGGAGCTCCAGCTTGTGCGACATTTGCAGGTGCGCAAGCCACTTCTCCACCAGCGCCGGATCCGCCTGCTGCCCTTCCGGTCCCAGCAGCCGGTCGAACAGCCAGACGTCGGTAAATACCGCCGAGAAGAGCTTGCGGTAGTCCTCCGGTTTCTCCGCGCTCAGCGCTTTACCATCCAGCAAAATTTCACCCGCCTGCGGCTGGTAGAGGCCCGTCAGCAGCATCGCCAGCGTAGATTTGCCGCTGCCGTTGCCGCCGATAAGGAACAGCAGTTCGCCGCGGTGAATGGTCAGGTTTATCGGCCCTACGGAGAAGGCGTTATCCTGATAGCGGAAGGTAACGTTACGCAGCTCCAGCGTTTGCCAGTTCGGGAAGGCCTGCGGGCGCGGGAACTCAGCCTTAAACGGCGCAAGGTCGAATTTCTTCAGCTTGTTGAAGGCCACCTGAGCGCTCAGCAGCGTCGGCAGTGCGCCAACGGCCGACAGCAGCGGCGTGCGTAAAAACAGCAGCGTCAGGGAGTAGGTTGCCGCCACGTTGGTATCGGCCCACCCCAGGCTGTTCGCCATCCAGAACACCAGGCCAATCGCGCCCAGCATCATGATATTGGACCAGTTCACGGCGCTCAGGTGGAACGTATCGGCGCGGATAATGTGATGACGATATTCGTGCGCATCCGGGATATAGAGATGGTTGAAGATATGCTCGGCACGCTCGCGGTTCAGTATCAGCTCTTTGCGCCCTTCCAGCACCGTCTGATAATCGTTATAGAGCTTGTCTTCCGTTTCGCGCAGCACCGCCATGTGCTTATAGACGCGTGATACCAGCAGGAACCCGCCCCAGATGGTAATAACAATCCACAGCGCCGTAACCGCCAGCATTTTGCTGGAGAGCCAGGCGAGATAGGCTGCCGAGCCAAATGTCAGGATGATCCCCTGCACCAGCTCCGGCAGGCGCACAAAGGCGATGGTAATGGCGCGCACATCGCTGGTCAGCCCCGCCAGCAGAGAGGCACTTCCCAGCTGCTCGATGCGTTCCACCTGAGTATCAAGGATCCGTTTGATGAACTCACTGCGCAGACGGAAAACGAAATGGTGGCCGAGGGCGGTCAGCGCCAGCTGTGACCCGAGCGTGACTGCCATCAGCAGCAGCAGTAAACCCAGAAATTCCGGCAGGACGGAGAGTGACGTGTCGACCATTTCGATCAAACGCACGTTAATGAAGGCAATCAGGCCGATCCCCAGCGCCGCGCTGGCAAGGCTTAACGCCATCACCGCGATAAAAGGCCAGCGATACTGCCGCCAGACAAGAAGAAGTAGTTGCATGCAGAGCAATCCGGACAAGAAAAATCAGCCAGCAGTGTAAACTGCCTTTCACACACATCAAGAATAATTCTTATTTTTATTCTCTGTATGCCGCCTGACGGAACGTGAGGTTGTAGCGAAATGCCCCCGCCACCGGGTGATCGCCAGGTTTAAGCGGCTGAATACCGTGGTAAAAAAGCCGTGATTCACCGCCCCAGACCACCACATCACCATGCTCCAGCATCAGCCGTTTGAGCGGGTCGTTGCGCCGCAGGCCGCCAAACTGAAAGACAGCGGGCAGCCCAAGGGATACCGAGACAATCGGCGCGCGCAGGTCTGGCTCGTCCTTATCCTGATGCAAGGAGAGCTTTGCCCCAACGGCATAACGGTTGATAAGACAGGCATCGGGTCGAAAATCAGGATAGCCGGCCGCCACGGCGGCGTCATGACACAGCGCCTGAAACGCCTCCGGCATCGGCGGCCACGGCTGATCCGTCAGCGGATCGTTCGCGGCATATACATAGCCCCGCTCATTCGTCGCCCATCCCAGTTCGCCGCAGTTGGTCATCGCCACGGACATGGTATACCCGCCCGGCGTAACCATATGGCGAAACGGTGAACAAGCGGTAACGGCATCAATACCGTCGAACAGCGCCGCCGCGCGGGAAAGCGCGAAGCGTCTCAGGATCGTCGCCCCCGGCGCGAGCGGCTCGTGCCAGGGTTCAGCATCAGCAAAAAGATCGAGCATTATCCCTCCGGGTTGTTCGCCTCACGTTTCAACAATAGCATCTTACGCGCTGCGCCCCAGCGATAACCCGACAGCGCACCGTCGTTACGCACCACGCGGTGACAGGGGATGACTATCGCCAGTTTGTTGGCACCGCAGGCCCCCGCCACGGCACGTACGGCATTGGGTTTACCAATGGCCTTCGCCACCTGCTGATAGCTTGCCGTTTCACCGCAGGGGATATCCCGCAGCGCCTGCCAGACCTGCTGCTGGAAGGCGGTACCACGGATATCCAGCGGCAGCATCAGCGGCGTCGCGCGGCTGTCGACAGAGGCAATAACCTGCCGAACACGCCCGGCAAACGCGCCTTCCATCGGTTCACGGACGGCAAGCGGAAACAGTGACAGCAGCTCAGCCGTCAGCCCGGCGTCGTCATCACCCAGCAGTATTGCGCAGATCCCGCGCTCGCTTTCCGCCACCAGACAGCGGCCCAGCGAGCAGTCACTGATGGCATAGCGGACCGCAGCCTCTCCGTTGCGGTACTGTTTTGCCGTCATGCCCAGCGCGCCGTTGGCTTTACGGTAGTAGCTGCTGCCGTCCGGAAAGCCAGCGGCCAGTACGGCGTCGGTGATTTTACCGCCCTGTGCAAGCAGGGTGCGCAGGCGTTGTTCACGCGCGGCCTGCTGCCATGCTTTCGGCGTCATGCCGGTGACGGATTTAAACAAGCGGTGGAAATGGAACGGACTCATGGCAACCTGCTGCGCCAGTGCCTCCAGGTTCAGCGCGGCATCCTGTTCAAGCAGTCGACAGGCCAGCGCAATGTTGGCCTTTTTCTGCGCCATAGGGTCGACCTGGTCCGGCCTACAGCGCTTACAGGGGCGGAAACCCGCCTGCGCGGCCTGGTGAGCATCAGGATAAAAGCAGACATTTTTACGCAGCGCGTGGCGGGCGCGGCAGGACGGACGACAATAAATGCCGGTCGTCTGCACAGCAAAGACAAACTGGTTATCCGCACGCGGATCGCGGGCCAGTACGGCCTGCCAGCGATCCTCATCGGTAAGATAGGTTGTGTTTTTCATTATCGGCTCCTCTTACAAGCATACGCTCAGCTTGCCTGAACGCCACCGAACAAAAACCCGCAACCTTGCTTTTTAATTTTTTTCGCTCACCAGGAAGCTATTGAACTGCGGCGAACTCCAGGTTTTAAATCCGTCAGCCTCTTTGGTGATCATATAGACGGCCAGCCCTTCCTGACGCACCACCTCTTTGGCCTTCTCCGTGCCGAGCACCATCAATCCGGTATCCCAGGCATCCGCTTCCAGCGCGGTTGGGGCTATCACCGTCACGGACACCAGGTTGTGGGTAATCGGGCGTCCGGTTTGCGGATCAATCACGTGCGAGATACGTTTGCCATCCAGCTCGTAATAGTTGCGGTAGCTTCCGGAGGTGCTGATACCATGCCCGTTGATGTCGACAATCGCCTGCACCGCGTTCTGCTGATCGGTTGGTTTTTGGATGGCCACTCGCCACGGCCTGCCGCTGGCGTTCATGCCCCGGCTGACGAGCGCGCCCCCGACGGAAACCAGATAACGGGGAATGCCTTCCTGCGCCATCAGGGCCGCGAGATGATCCGCAGCATACCCCTCGCCTACCGTGGAGAGATCGACAAACAGGTCGGGAATATCTTTTTGCAGGTATTGCTGACCGTACTGGGAGATCACCGCCAGATGCTGTAACCCCGTACGGGCGCGGGCGTCGTCGATGGCGGCTTGATCGGGTGTAGTCACCGGCTGCTTGTTGGGGCCAAATCCCCACAGGTTCACCAGCGGCCCCACGGTCACATCCATTGCGCCGTTGGTTTTGTAGCCCACGCGCATGGATTCCGTGACGATATCGGCCATCGCTTCGCTCACCGGCCACAGCGAGGTGCTGCTGGAGCGATTGAAACGCATCAGCGCTGAGTCATTTTTATAGGTAGAGAGTAGCTGATCGTCGGCATCCAGCTGCGCCTGAATTTTACCGCGTAATTCTTCAGCGCGGGATTTATCAATATCCATCACGCTGACGCGCCAGAAGGTCCCCATGGTTTTCCCTTCCAGCACCGTCGCGGCGGGTGCGTCGATTTTTGCGGGCTGTGTGGAAGAGTCACACGCGGTCAGGAGTAAAAAAGTCGCCAGAACGCTGGCGCGTAAAAAAGTCATATCCATTGGTTATTATCCTCATGCCAGGGCGGCAAGAGTACACTAAAACAGCGTATTTGTAAGACCCTAAAAAAGCATGAAAAAAGGGGCCTGATGGCCCCTTTGTCGCTGTATGAGCAATTAGAACTGGTAAACCAGACCCAGCGCGACGATATCGTCAGTACCGATACCTGCTGCGCGAGTGAAGTCGTTCTCATCAACCAGGTTGATTTTGTAATCAACGTAGGTGGACATGTTTTTGTTGAAGTAGTAAGTCGCGCCAACATCAACATATTTCAGCAGATCCTGGTCGCCGTAGCCGTTTTCCAGGTCCTTACCTTTAGATTGCAGGTACGCCACGGATGGACGCAGACCGAAGTCGAACTGATACTGCGCAACCACTTCGAAGTTCTGCGCTTTGTTAGCCCAGCCCAGGTCGCCCGCACGGGTCGCGTTGTAAGTCTGAGTATACTGTGCAGCCAGGTAGATGTTGTTCGCGTCGTATTTCAGACCACCGGTATAGGTCTCTGCGCGATCGCCTTCACCGTAGTAGCCCGCAGCGTTCTGGTCAGCAGTACGTTTAGAACTGGTGACTGCCGTACCGATAGCGAAGCCTTCGCCCAGATCGTAGGTCAGAGAGCCGCCGTAGCCATCACCGTTCTGACGCAGCGCGTCACGACCGTTGTTGGTCTGGCCTTCGCCGCTTGCGCTGCCGTTTTTACCCTGGTACTGCAACGCGAAGTTCAGACCATCAACCCGACCGAAGAAGTCCTGGTTACGGTAGGTCGCGAAGCCGTTACCACGCTGCTGCATGAAGTTGTCAGAACCGTAGGTATCGCCGCCGAATTCCGGCAGAACGTCGGTCCAGGAAGTCACATCGTAAACAACGCCGTAGTTACGACCGTAGTCGAATGAACCCGCATCAGCGAATTTCAGACCTGCGAACGCCACACGCGTCCATGAGTTGTTTTCGTTCTCACCAGAGTTACCCTGGATCTGGTATTCCCACTGGCCGTAACCGGTCAGCTGGTCGTTAACCTGAGTTTCGCCTTTGAAGCCCAGACGCATGTAGGTCTGGTCGCCGTCTGCACTGTCGTCATCAGAGAAATAGTGCAGACCATCCACTTTACCGTACAGATCTAAGGAAGGTGCGAACAAGTTCCTGATATGAGATCATCATATTCATCCGGAGCGCATCCCAGAGGGACATCATGAGCCATCAACTCACCTTCGCCGATAGTGAATTCAGCACTAAGCGCCGTCAGACCCGAAAAGAGATTTTCCTCTCCCGCATGGAGCAGATTCTGCCATGGCAGAATATGACCGCTGTCATCGAGCCGTTTTATCCCAAGGCTGGTAATGGCCGGCGACCCTATCCGCTGGAGACCATGCTGCGTATTCACTGCATGCAGCATTGGTACAACCTGAGCGACGGTGCCATGGAAGATGCCCTGTACGAAATCGCCTCCATGCGCCTGTTTGCCCGATTATCCCTGGATAGCGCCCTGCCGGATCGCACCACCATCATGAATTTCCGCCACCTGCTCGAGCAGCATCAACTGGCCCGTCAATTGTTCAAGACCATCAATCGCTGGCTGGGCGAAGCAGGCGTCATGATGACCCAAGGCACTTTGGTGGATGCCACCATCATTGAGGCACCCAGCTCTACCAAGAACAAAGAGCAGCAACGCGATCCGGAGATGCATCAGACCAAGAAAGGCAATCAGTGGCACTTTGGCATGAAGGCCCACATTGGTGTCGATGCCAAGAGTGGCCTGACCCACAGCCTGGTCACCACCGCGGCCAACGAGCATGACCTCAATCAGCTGGGTAATCTGCTTCATGGAGAGGAGCAATTTGTCTCAGCCGATGCCGGCTACCAAGGAGCGCCACAGCGCGAGGAGCTGGCCGAGGTGGATGTGGACTGGCTGATCGCCGAGCGTCCCGGCAGGGTAAAAACCTTGAAGCAGCATCCGCGCAAGAACAAAACGGCCATCAACATCGAATACATGAAAGCCAGCATCCGTGCCAGGGTGGAGCACCCGTTTCGCATCATCAAGCGGCAGTTCGGCTTCGTGAAAGCCAGATACAAGGGGCTGCTGAAAAACGATAACCAACTGGCGATGTTATTCACCCTGGCCAACCTGTTTCGGGTGGACCAAATGATACGTCAGTGGGAGAGATCTCAGTAAAAACCGGAAATAACGCCAGAAATGGTGGAAAAAATAGCCTAAATAGGCTGATTCGATGTGTTTGCGGGAAAAAAATCGGCCCAGATCCGCGAAATTTTAATCAGCGAGTCAGCTTGGGAAGAAATGACCTGCTTATTCGCACCTTCCCTTTCATCCGGGGACGTTGAAGCCGGTTACCCGGATAAAAAGTCAAGGTCATACCGTTAACGACGCTGGAAATTCAGTTATTACCCTTTATACTGCCCTATCCCATTACCGCGCGGCCATTACGGGTTAAACACATCGATGAGTCAGACTGAAACTACCGCCCCGAGCAAATTCTCCCTTCTACCGGGCAGCATCACCCGTTTCTTTCTTCTGTTGATCGTTGTGCTGTTAGTCACAATGGGGGTGATGGTTCAGAGCGCCGTTAATACCTGGCTTAAAGATAAAAGCTATCAAATCGTCGATATCACCCATGCGGTGCACAAGCGCATTGATACGTGGCGCTATGCGACCTGGCAAATCTACGACAATATCGCTGCCGCGCCTGCCACCTCGTCAGGCGAAGGGTTGCAGGAAACGCGCCTTAAGCAGGATGTGTATTACCTTGAAAAACCGCAGCGCAAGACGGAAGCCCTGATTTTCGGCTCGCACGACAGCGCAACGCTTGAGATGACGCAGCGGATCTCCTCGTATCTGGACACCCTGTGGGGCGCCGAGACCGTACCGTGGTCAATGTATTACCTGAACGGTCAGGACAACAGCATGATCCTGATCTCGACCCTGCCGCTTAAGGATCTCTCGTCCGGCTTTAAAGAGACCACCGTTGGCAGTATTGTGGATTCCCGTCGGGCAGAAATGCTGCAACAGGCCAACGCGCTGGACGAGCGAGAAAGTTTCTCGTCATTACGCCGTCTTGCCTGGCAGAATGGCCACTACTTTACGCTGCGAACCACCTTTAACCAGCCGGGCCATCTGGCGACCGTGGTTGCCTTCGACCTGCCGATTAACGATCTCATCCCACCGGATATGCCGCTGGACAGTTTCCGTCTGGAGCCAGACAACAGCACCCAAAATATGCGCACGCCGTCGGATAAAGAAGGCGCGGACAGCGTAGCGATCTCCTTTAATGGCTCAAAGATTGAGATTGCCTCATCGCTCAACTCAACCGGTATGCGTCTGGTGTGGCAGGTGCCTTTTGGCATCCTGATGCTTGATACTCTGCAAAACATTCTGCTGCCGCTGTTGCTGAATATTGGCCTGCTGGCGCTGGCGCTGTTTGGCTACAGCACCTTCCGTTTCCAGTCGGGCCGCCAGAGCGACTCGACGTCGGTATCAGCCGGGACCAGCAACGAGTTGCGCATTCTTCGTGCCCTGAATGAAGAGATTATTTCCGTGCTGCCGCTTGGGGTGCTCGTTCACGACCAGGAGGCTAACCGCACGGTAATGAGCAATAAAATTGCCGATCACCTTCTGCCGCATCTTAACCTGCAAAATATTACGGCCATGGCGGACCAGCACCAGGGCGTTATTCAGGCCACCGTTAATAATGAACTGTATGAGATCCGTCAGTTCCGCAGTCAGGTCGCCTCGCGCACGCAAATCTTCATCATTCGCGATCAGGATCGCGAAGTGCTGGTGAATAAAAAGCTCAAGCAGGCGCAAAGGCTGTACGAGAAAAACCAACATGGCCGCGCGGCGTTTATGCAAAATATTGGCGATGCCTTTAAACAACCGTTGAAGTCACTCGCCACGCAGATTGCTGATCTGAGCACGCCGGAAAGCCGACAGCTCAGCAGCCAGGCCGACTCCCTGGTTCGTCTGGTGGACGAAATCCAGCTTGCGAACATGCTGGAAAATGACATCTGGAAGGGCACCCCTACGCTCTTCTCCATTCAGGACCTGATTGATGAGGTGGTGCCGGAAGTCCTGCCGGTGATCAAGCGCAAGGGACTCCAGCTGCTGATCAACAACCATTTACCGGCCAACGACGAACGTCACGGCGATCGCGATGCCCTGCGTCGCATCCTGATGATGTTGATACAGTATGCCGTCACCACGACGCAGATCGGCAAGATCACCCTTGAAGTCAGCACCGATGAGTCCACCGACGATCGTCTGACGTTCCGTATTCTGGATACGGGCGAAGGCGTCACCGTGAGCGAAATTGATAACCTGCACTTCCCGTTCCTGAACGATACCCAGCGCGACCACTACGGTAAGGCGAATGCCCTCACCTTCTGGCTCTGCGATCAGCTGGCGCGTAAGCTGGGCGGTCATCTGAACATCAAGGCGCGCGAATCCCTCGGCACCCGCTACTCTTTACACGTGAAAATGGCGGCGAATCCCCAGGAAGAGGATGAAGAGCGTCTGCTGGACGATGTGGTGGTGATGGTGGATGTGACCTCCAGTGAGATCCGTAATATCGTCGTTCGTCAGCTGGAAAACTGGGGGGCGTCCTGCATTACCCCGGACGAAAGGCTCGCGAGTCAAGAATTTGATCTATTTTTAACTGATAATCCGTCTAATCTTACTGCCTCAGGCTTGCTTTTAAGCGATGATGAGCCAGGCGTGCGGAAAATCGGCCCTGGGCAGCTGCGCGTCAACTTTAATATGAGCAATGCAATGCAGGAAGCTGTATTACAACTGATTGAAGAGAATCTGGCGCAGGAAGAGATCCTGGAGTCACCGTTAGGCGGCGATGAAAATGCCGAACTCCATGCCAGCGGATATTATTCGCTCTTCGTTGATACAGTACCAGATGATGTTAAGCGGTTGTATACTGAGTCCGCTGCGCAGGATTTTGCAGCGCTGGCACAGACAGCACACCGGCTTAAAGGGGTGTTTGCCATGCTTAATCTGGTTCCCGGCAAGCAGTTATGTGAAACGCTGGAACATCTAATTCGTGAGAAAGATGCCTCTGGCATTGAAAAATACATCAGCGACATTGACGCTTACGTCAAGAGCTTGCTGTAGCAAGGTAGCCTTATACATGAACAATATGAACGTAATTATTGCCGATGACCATCCGATTGTACTGTTCGGTATTCGCAAATCACTTGAACAGATCGAGTGGGTGAATGTAGTCGGTGAATTTGAAGATTCCACAGCCCTCATTAACAATCTGCCTAAACTTGATGCGCACGTGCTCATTACCGATCTCTCCATGCCTGGAGATAAGTACGGTGATGGGATCACGCTCATCAAATACATTAAACGCCACTTCCCGGACATTTCGATCATTGTTCTGACCATGAACAATAACCCGGCGATCCTGAGCGCCGTTCTGGATCTCGATATTGAAGGGATTGTGCTGAAACAAGGCGCACCTACCGATCTGCCAAAAGCGCTGGCGGCGCTACAGAAAGGGAAGAAATTCACTCCTGAGAGCGTCTCACGCCTGCTTGAAAAAATCAGCGCGGGTGGTTATGGCGACAAGCGTCTCTCGCCTAAAGAGAGTGAAGTTCTGCGTCTGTTCGCTGAAGGTTTCCTGGTCACTGAAATCGCCAAAAAGCTGAACCGCAGTATTAAAACCATCAGTAGCCAGAAAAAATCCGCGATGATGAAGCTGGGTGTGGATAACGATATCGCCCTGCTGAACTATCTCTCTTCCGTGACGCTGAGCGCAACGGACAAAGATTGATCTTCGCTGTCTACGCCGGGTGGCGCTCGCGCTTACCCGGCCTACAACCGCCGGAGAAATAAAAAAGGCCCTTTCGGGCCTTTTTTATTGTCTCGCTTTTCGTACACGCTCCGCATACACGGATAGCGTCTGCTTCAGTACATCTAGCGTGACCGGCTTCGACAGGCAGCTGTCCATTCCCGACTCCAGACAGCGCTGCTTTTCCTCCGCCAGCGCGTTGGCTGTCACCCCTACCACCGGCAGCGTCAGCCCCAGCTGTCGGATACGCTGCGTCAGACGATAGCCGTCCATGTTAGGCATGTTCACATCGCTGAGCACAATATCAATATGGTTCTTACTTAAGACATTCAGGGCATCCACGCCATCATTGGCCGTTTTACACTGATAGCCCAGAGAGCCAAGCTGATCTGCGAGCAGACGACGGTTAATTGGATGATCGTCGACGACCAGAATCATCATATCGTCGTTCACCGACGCCAGTTCATCAGGGGAAGCCAGCACGGTCGCGCCGTCGCTGTCCTCAAGCTGCACGCTGTAAATACGCGCCAGCAAGCCCAGCAGCTCGTGCGGTGTCGCCACGCTGTGCACCCATACCCCAGGCGAACGCTCAAGCGGAATACCGATATGACGGCGGCAGAACATCACTACGCCGCGCCCCGCCCACGCCTGCTCCGGCTCAACGTCGGTGATCAGCATGTCATCCGCGTCCGGCGTCTGGCCTTCGTAGCGTGAAACCCGCACGCCGCTGCTGGTCAGCATCGAGGTCAGGAAATCATGTAAGGAGGCGTTGTGCACCGCCAGCCAGCAGTGCTTATCGCTCAGCCCGTCGACGGTGGTTTTCGCCGGATAGTGCGCCGAATAGAGCGGAATACGAATGGTGAACTGGCTGCCCATGCCTGGCTCTGTATCGACGGAGATATCTCCATCCATCATACTGATAAGCTTCTCGCAAATCGCCAGACCTAGCCCGGTCCCCTGGAAATTACGCTGGACGCCGGTTCCCACCTGGAAGAACGGATCGAACAGGCGAACGACCTCTTTCGCCGGAATGCCAACACCCGTGTCGCGCACGCGAATGGTCAGGTACTCCCCTGCCCGACAGACGTGCAGCACAATACAGCCGATATCGGTGAATTTGATGGCGTTGCTCAGCAGGTTTGAGATGACCTGTTGCAGACGCATCGGATCGCCATGCAGCGTCAGCGGCACATCCGGCTCGATAAAGCAGTACAGCCCAAGCTGTTTACGCACCACCAGCGGCAGGTAGTTAGCGCAGATATGGTTCATCACTTCGCGCGGGGAGAACTCGCGCGGCTCTATTTTCAACTGCTCGGATTCAATTTTAGAGAAGTCGAGAATATCGCTGATGATTTTCAGCAGCAGGCTGGACGAGTTGTTCATGGCCGTCACCAGCCGGTCGACCCCTTTCGGCAGCTCTTTGGTCTGGAGCAGATCGAGGTTACCGATAATGCCGTACAGCGGCGTACGCAGCTCATGGCTGACGGTCGCGAGGAACATCGATTTCGACTGACTGGCCTGCTCCGCCGCCTGCGCCATATCCTGCAACGACTCTTCCATTTTCACGCGCGCAGAGACGTCCACCAGCACGCAAATGGCCACGTTTTCATTGCGGTAGCGAGAATGGACGAAGCTGATTTGCAGGTTGGTGTGGGTGCTGGTCAGCACATCCACAAAGTTAACCTGCTGACCGCAGATGATCTGCGTTAACCGCTGGCGGTCTTCATGCGTGAGCATGTTCAGGTAGTTATGGGCAAGCTCGTTACTGAGGATATTTGTCCCGTCCTGAGTACGCAGGATGCAGATCCCTACCGGCGCCGAGGCGACAATTTTACGGTTAAACTGCTCATGCTCTTCCAGACGCTGAGCATCCGCTTCTGCCGGAATAAAGATCCGCCGCTCATACATTCTCGCCAGCATAAACAGCGCGACGCCTACCGCGATGTTCAGCAAAATGGCGTTAAGGATCAGGATGCGAATGCGCTCCAGGACCTTGTCCACCGGCAGCGAGTAGACAATGCTCAGCGACGATGGCGGTAAACTTTTCTTCAGCACCAGCTCGCGGAACCCGGAGGTATAGCCAAACCATGACCGCTCCTGCATCCAGCTGGGTTCCACCTTCAGGCGGTTTTCAGGCCCGGTAAGGGAGATGAGCGGATGGCCGTTTTCATCCAGAATGGTCACGCCCATCGGCAGACTGCCCGGTGTGAAGAAGTTTTCCATGCGGATGGTTTGTTCAATCCCCAGCAGCGCTTGCAGGCGGTTTCCGAGGTAAACCGGAGTCAGGGCATAGAAATAGCCGACGCCCATGCGCGGCCCCTGGCTTATCCAGAAGATGTTGTTCCCGCGCTCTTCCTGAGGCGCATTGCGGTATTTCACTATACGCTCATGCAGGCTTTTCAGCGCGTCTTCGCGTTCGACGGGCATATCCCGCAGGCCGAAATCCGCCATGCAGAGATTTTCGTTGCCAATCAGGTAGACACGGTTCAGATCGTAGGCGGCCGAGAAATTATCGCGCCAGTAGCGCATAAACCATGAGAGGGACTCCAGTGAACCACGCCAGGCTTTGCTCATGGCGGAACAATCGGAGTCCGGGAAGAGCGGTTCGAAATCAGGTACTTCGGTTTTTTCATCCCGACCGCGGATAGCAAGAATGCCGTTCTCCGCCGTGAGTCGATTCTCAGCAATATACTTAAGCTCTTTCATCACGTCAGACGTGCGCTGGATATAGCGCTGAGCCTGATCCGAGCTTAAGTTAAACTCCTGGCGGATCTCCGCTTCTTTCTGGTGTAACGCGTTAACGATGTAAAACACCGAGAGCAGTGCCACCAGCAACCATAGCAGTAGCGCAAGCGCCCGAAACAGATAGCGAGAGACTTTTAACGTGGTACGAAAGGAGACGAGGTATTTCAAAGGGGCGAGGCTCCGCCGTCGGGGTCAAAAAGAATGTGGTTAAGGTAGCGGTAAACGCGGCTTGTCGCAACGTTCACTTGTCTGCTTGCGCAAAACAAAAGGGCCGGAAACCGGCCCTTTATGCGTCAGGAGACGTTACTCGTCAGCGTCATCCGCTACTTCATCATCGGTGTCCGCTTCCGGGGCGATTTCATCATCCCCTTCCGCAACGCTGCCGTCGATAGAGTCGAGCTCTTCGTCATCCACCGGCTCAGCAACGCGTTGCAGACCGACGACGTTTTCATCTTCCGCAGTGCGGATGAGGATAACGCCCTGGGTGTTACGACCCACCACGCTGATCTCAGACACGCGGGTACGCACCAGCGTACCGGCATCGGTGATCATCATGATCTGGTCCGCGTCGTCCACCTGCACCGCGCCAACAACGGAACCGTTGCGCTCGGTCACTTTGATGGAGATAACGCCCTGCGTGCCGCGTGACTTGGTCGGGTATTCGCTTTCCGCCGTACGTTTACCGTAGCCGTTCTGGGTGACGGTCAGGATTGCGCCTTCGCCACGCGGAACGATCAGGGAAACCACGCTGTCTTCACCCGCCAGCTTGATACCACGCACGCCGGTCGCCGTACGACCCATTGCGCGCACGGCGTTCTCTTTAAAGCGCACCACTTTACCGGCGGCAGAGAACAGCATCACTTCATCGGAACCGGAGGTCAGATCCACGCCAATCAGCTCATCGCCTTCGTTCAGGTTCACCGCGATGATCCCGGCAGAACGTGGACGGCTGAACTCGGTCAGCGCAGTTTTCTTCACGGTACCGCTCGCGGTCGCCATAAAGACGTTCACGCCCTCTTCGTACTCGCGTACCGGCAGAATGGCGGTGATACGTTCGTTCGCTTCCAGCGGCAGCAGGTTGACGATTGGTCGACCCCGCGCGCCACGGCTCGCTTCCGGCAGCTGATAGACTTTCATCCAGTACAGACGGCCCCGGCTGGAGAAGCAGAGGATCGTGTCGTGGGTGTTGGCCACCAGCAGACGGTCAATAAAGTCTTCTTCTTTAATACGCGCCGCAGATTTGCCTTTACCGCCACGACGCTGTGCTTCGTAGTCGGTCAACGGCTGATACTTCACGTAGCCCTGGTGAGACAGCGTCACTACCACGTCTTCGCGGTTGATCAGATCTTCAATGTTGATATCAGAGCTGTTGGCTGTGATTTCGGTGCGACGCTCGTCGCCGAACTGATCGCGAACCAGCTCCAGCTCTTCACGGATCACTTCCATCAGGCGCTCTGCGCTACCCAGGATATGCAGCAGCTCGGCAATCTGCTCCAGCAGCTCTTTGTACTCGTCGAGCAGTTTTTCATGCTCAAGGCCGGTCAGTTTCTGCAAACGCAGATCCAGAATCGCCTGGGCCTGCTGTTCAGTCAGGTAGTACTGACCGTCACGCACGCCGAATTCCGGTTCCAGCCACTCAGGACGCGCGGCGTCATCACCGGCACGTTCCAGCATTGCCGCCACGTTGCCCAGATCCCATGGACGCGCAACCAGCGACGCCTTCGCTTCTGCCGGCGTCGGCGCACGGCGGATCAGCTCGATGATCGGGTCGATGTTCGCCAGCGCAACGGCCAGTGCTTCAAGGATATGGGCACGGTCGCGCGCTTTGCGCAGTTCGAAGATGGTACGACGGGTCACCACTTCACGGCGGTGACGCACGAACGCGCTCAGGATCTCTTTCAGGTTCATGATCTTCGGCTGGCCATGGTGCAGCGCAACCATGTTGATACCGAAGGAGACCTGAAGCTGAGTCTGGGAGTAAAGGTTGTTCAACACAACTTCACCCACCGCGTCGCGCTTGATTTCAATCACGATGCGCATACCGTCTTTATCAGACTCGTCACGCAGCGCGCTGATGCCTTCAACGCGTTTTTCTTTTACCAGCTCGGCGATTTTTTCAATCAGTCGCGCTTTGTTCACCTGATACGGGATCTCGTGAACAATAATGGTTTCACGGCCGGTTTTAGCGTCCGCTTCCACTTCGGCGCGGGCACGGATGTAAATCTTGCCGCGACCGGTGCGGTACGCTTCTTCAATACCGCGACGGCCATTGATGATTGCCGCCGTCGGGAAGTCCGGGCCCGGGATGTGTTCCATCAGCCCTTCAATGCTGATGTCTTCATCGTCAATGTAGGCCAGGCAGCCGTTGATCACTTCCGTGATATTGTGCGGTGGAATGTTGGTTGCCATACCGACGGCGATACCGGACGAACCGTTCACCAGCAGGTTTGGGATCTTCGTTGGCATAACGTCAGGAATTTTTTCCGTGCCGTCGTAGTTATCAACGAAATCAACCGTCTCTTTTTCCAGGTCAGCCATCAGCTCATGGGCAATCTTCGCCAGACGGATTTCCGTATAACGCATTGCCGCGGCGGAGTCGCCGTCGATAGAACCAAAGTTACCCTGACCATCTACCAGCATGTAACGCAGCGAGAAGGGCTGCGCCATACGGACAATGGTGTCGTACACCGCGGAATCACCATGAGGATGGTATTTACCGATTACGTCACCAACGACACGGGCAGATTTTTTGTAGGCTTTATTCCAGTCATTGCCCAATACGTTCATGGCGTATAGTACGCGACGGTGTACCGGCTTCAGGCCATCGCGGACGTCCGGCAGCGCACGGCCAACAATGACCGACATCGCATAGTCCAGATAGGAGCTTTTCAGCTCTTCCTCGATGTTAACCGGTGTAATTTCTCTCGCAAGGTCGCTCATCTAACCGCTATCCCTCTACTGTATCCCGGATTCAAAGGTCGCAAATTATAACACAGCCGCGGTGATACAGGTAAACCTATACGCTTTATTCACAGGGATTGCCTGATATACTCATTTGTCTTGCTAAATAAGGAGTAAAAGCGCCCATGAATGCCGAAAAATCCCCGGTGGCTCACAACGTTGACCACGAAGAGATTGCCAAATTTGAAGCGGTGGCGTCCCGCTGGTGGGATCTCGAAGGTGAGTTCAAACCTCTGCATCGTATTAACCCGCTGCGTCTGGGCTATATCGCGGAGCGTTCCGGCGGTCTGTTCGGTAAGAAAGTGCTCGACGTCGGCTGCGGCGGCGGCATCCTGGCGGAAAGTATGGCGCGTGAAGGAGCCACGGTCACCGGTCTGGACATGGGCTTCGAACCTCTACAGGTTGCGCGTCTTCATGCGCTGGAGTCCGGCGTACAGGTAGAATATGTCCAGGAAACCGTGGAAGAGCACGCGGCAAAACATGCGCACCAGTATGACGTGGTGACCTGCATGGAGATGCTGGAGCACGTTCCCGATCCGCAGTCGGTGGTCAGCGCCTGTGCAAAACTGGTGAAACCGGGTGGACAGGTCTTCTTCTCGACCATCAACCGCAACGGCAAAGCCTGGCTGATGGCCGTGGTAGGCGCGGAATACGTGCTGCGCATGGTGCCGAAAGGGACGCACGACGTGAAGAAGTTCATCAAGCCTGCCGAACTGCTGGGCTGGGTTGACCAGACATGGCTTAAGGAGCAGCACATGACGGGTCTGCACTACAATCCGCTGACGGATAAATTCAAACTTGCCCCAGGTGTGGATGTTAACTATATGTTGCACACAACCGCCAAAAACGACTAACGTCATCCGTTATTCTTATAATGATTGCGCGACATCATGTTGCGCAATTCTGACCTCCCGTTGAAGAAATCAGCACTCGATCAAATTTTGAATTTTTTTTCTTAATTATTGACATCTCTTCCAGGCCTTACGGCACGAGGACTTAGCCTTTTTTACCCTTTCACAACCTCAATTTAACGTCAAAATCAACCCTTGTGCTGAAAAGATTCGATACTAGAATACTCACCATATAGCGTTCTTCTTATCGCAAAACCCCTATATGTAGTATTTATCCACAGAGTTAGTCACAAGACGGTTCTGTGGATAAGCGGGGGATATTTTTTTATTTCACGGACAGGTAAAAACCCACATGAATCAGAGTCTGCTGGTGACAAAGCGCGACGGTACCACCGAGCGTATCAATCTGGACAAAATCCATCGAGTTCTCGACTGGGCAGCAGAAGGACTGAACAACGTATCTATCTCCCAGGTTGAACTGCGTTCTCACATTCAGTTCTACGACGGCATCAAAACGTCTGATATCCACGAAACCATTATCAAAGCCGCGGCAGATCTGATCTCCCACGACGCACCGGATTATCAGTACCTCGCTGCGCGTCTGGCGATTTTCCACCTGCGTAAAAAAGCCTACGGCCAGTTCGAGCCGCCGAAGCTTTACGATCACGTAGTGAAAATGGTCGAGCTGGGCAAATACGACACGCATCTGCTGGAAGACTATACGGAAGAAGAGTTCGAGCAGATGAACGGGTTTATCGATCACTGGCGCGACATGAACTTCTCCTACGCGGCGGTGAAGCAGCTCGAAGGCAAATACCTGGTTCAGAACCGTGTGACGGGCGAAATCTACGAGAGCGCCCAGTTCCTCTATATTCTGGTGGCCGCCTGCCTGTTCTCTAATTACCCGCGTGAAACCCGTCTGGACTACGTGAAGCGTTTCTACGATGCGGTCTCTACGTTCAAGATTTCTCTGCCTACGCCAATCATGTCTGGCGTGCGTACCCCTACCCGTCAGTTCAGCTCCTGCGTACTGATCGAGTGTGGTGACAGCCTGGATTCTATCAACGCGACCTCCAGCGCCATCGTGAAATACGTCTCCCAGCGTGCCGGTATCGGCATCAACGCCGGCCGTATCCGTGCGCTGGGCAGCCCGATCCGCGGCGGTGAAGCGTTCCACACCGGCTGTATTCCGTTCTACAAGCACTTCCAGACGGCAGTAAAATCCTGCTCTCAGGGCGGCGTGCGTGGTGGTGCAGCGACCCTGTTCTACCCGATGTGGCACCTGGAAGTGGAAAGCCTGCTGGTTCTGAAAAACAACCGCGGCGTGGAAGGCAACCGCGTGCGTCACATGGACTACGGCGTGCAGATCAACAAGCTGATGTACACCCGTCTGCTGAAAGGGGAAGACATCACCCTGTTCAGCCCGTCCGACGTCCCGGGTCTGTACGACGCGTTCTTCGCCGATCAGGACGAATTCGAGCGTCTGTACACCAAATATGAAAAAGACGACAGCATCCGCAAGCAGCGCGTGAAAGCGGTCGATCTGTTCTCCCTGATGATGCAGGAACGTGCTTCTACCGGCCGTATCTACATCCAGAACGTTGACCACTGCAACACCCACAGCCCGTTCGATCCGGTGGTTGCCCCAGTGCGCCAGTCCAACCTGTGCCTGGAGATCGCCCTGCCGACCAAACCGCTGGAAGACGTGAACGACGAAAACGGTGAAATCGCGCTCTGTACGCTGTCCGCGTTCAACCTGGGTGCGATTAAGAGCCTGGACGACCTGGAAGAGCTGGCGGTGCTGGCGGTTCGTGCGCTCGACGCCCTGCTGGATTACCAGGATTACCCAATCCCGGCGGCAAAACGCGGCGCAATGGGCCGTCGCACTTTAGGTATCGGCGTGATCAACTTCGCCTACTGGCTGGCGAAAAACGGCAAGCGTTACTCCGACGGCAGCGCCAACAATCTGACGCACCAGACGTTCGAAGCGATCCAATACTACCTGATGAAAGCCTCTAACGAGCTGGCGAAAGAGCAAGGCGCGTGTCCGTGGTTCAACGAAACCACCTACGCGAAAGGCATTCTGCCGATCGACACCTACAAAAAAGACCTGGATGCGATCGTCAGCGAGCCGCTGCACCTCGACTGGGAAGGCCTGCGCGAGTCCATTAAAACTCACGGCCTGCGTAACTCCACGCTCTCTGCCCTGATGCCGTCCGAGACCTCTTCGCAGATCTCCAACGCCACCAACGGTATTGAGCCACCGCGCGGCCACGTCAGCATCAAAGCGTCGAAAGACGGCGTGCTGCGTCAGGTGGTGCCGGATTACGAAACGCTGGGTGACAACTACGAGCTGCTGTGGGAAATGCCAAACAACGACGGCTATCTGCAACTGGTGGGTATCATGCAGAAGTTTATCGACCAGTCGATCTCTGCCAATACCAACTACGACCCAACGCGCTTCCCGTCTGGCAAGGTTCCGATGCAGCAACTGCTGAAAGACCTGCTCACCGCCTACAAATTTGGCGTGAAAACGCTGTACTATCACAACACCCGTGATGGTGCGGAAGACGCCCAGGACGACCTGGTGCCGTCAATTCAGGACGATGGCTGCGAAAGCGGCGCATGTAAGATCTAAGCACTTCGCCGGGTGGCGCTACGCTTACCCGGCCTACGGTTTTGTAGGCCCGGCAAACGCAGTGCCGCCGGGCAATAAAATCTCAACAGGACTCACCGCAATGGCATATACCACCTTTTCACAGACGAAAAACGACCAGCTCAAAGAGCCGATGTTCTTCGGCCAGCCGGTCAACGTGGCACGCTACGATCAGCAAAAATATGACATCTTCGAAAAGTTGATTGAAAAGCAACTCTCCTTCTTCTGGCGTCCGGAAGAAGTTGACGTTTCCCGCGACCGTATCGATTTCCAGGCGCTACCGGAACACGAAAAGCACATCTTCCTCAGCAACCTGAAGTACCAGACGCTGCTGGACTCCATCCAGGGCCGTAGTCCAAACGTGGCGCTGCTGCCGCTGATCTCGATTCCTGAGCTGGAAACCTGGGTAGAGACCTGGGCGTTCTCCGAGACGATCCACTCCCGCTCTTACACCCACATCATCCGCAACATCGTGAACGATCCGGCGGTGGTGTTTGACGATATCGTCACCAATGAGCAGATCCAGAAGCGCGCGGAAGGCATTGCGCACTACTACGACGAGCTGATCGAGATGACCAGCTACTGGCATCTGATGGGCGAAGGCACGCATAACGTGAACGGCAAAACCATTACCGTAAACCTGCGGGCCCTGAAAAAGCAGCTGTACCAGTGCCTGATGAGCGTCAACGCGCTGGAAGCAATCCGCTTCTACGTAAGCTTCGCCTGCTCCTTCGCTTTTGCCGAGCGCAAGCTGATGGAAGGTAACGCCAAAATTATCCGCCTGATCGCCCGTGACGAAGCCCTGCACCTGACCGGCACCCAGCATATGCTGAACCTGCTGCGCAGCGGCGCGGACGACCCGGAAATGGCTGCGATTGCCGAAGAGTGCAAGCAGGAATGCTACGATCTGTTCGTGCTGGCCGCCCAGCAGGAGAAAGAGTGGGCAGACTACCTGTTCCGCGACGGCTCCATGATTGGCCTGAACAAAGACATTCTGTGCCAGTACGTGGAGTACATCACTAACATCCGCATGCAGGCTGTGGGTCTCGATCTGCCATTCCAGACGCGCTCTAACCCGATTCCGTGGATCAACACCTGGCTGGTGTCCGATAACGTGCAGGTTGCGCCGCAGGAAGTGGAAGTGAGTTCTTATCTGGTCGGTCAGATTGATTCTGAAGTCAACACCGACGACCTGAGCGATTTCCAGCTCTGATGAGCCGCGTAACGCTGAGCCTTTCTGGTACAGAGGTGTTGTGCCAGGAAGAGCACCCTTCTCTGCTGGTGGCGCTTGAAGCGCATCAGGTAGAAGTAGAGTACCAGTGTCGTGAAGGCTACTGCGGCTCCTGCCGCTGCCGTCTGGTCGCAGGCCAGGTAGACTGGCTGACCGAACCGCTGGCCTTTATCAGTGAAGGGGAGATTTTGCCCTGCTGCTGCCGGGCAAAAGGCGATATTGAGATCGAGATGTAATTATGTCGGGTGGCGCTTCGCTGACCCGACCTACAAAACCGCAGTTCGTAGGCCGGGTAAGGCGCAGCCGCCACCCGGCAATTTCAGCGTTTATCCTTCAAAAAGCTCACCGCTTTATCCGGGAAATCCGTAAACACCCCGTCCACATCCGCCTGGTTATACAGTACGTCGTAAAGCTGATTCACGTCCGTCGCATACTCCGGCAGCTGGTCTGCGCGTACGGTATACGGATGCACCTGCATCTTGCTCGCATGCGCCTCTTTCACCATCGCCGTCAGCTTCACGTGACCCGGCGTTGAGCCTTCCGCCACCAGCATGTGGTAATCCGGCCCGATGCCGTCGGCGTACTGCGCAATCTGCTTCATCGCGCCCGGCTTAAACATCCAGTCGTAGGTGTAGTTCACCCACTTCCCGTCCGGCTGTTTTTCCTGGGTTTCATTCCAGTCGGTATACGCAATCAGCTGCACCAGATTGAGATCCATCCCCATTTTCGGCTCCAGCTCGGTTTTGATGCGCTTCAGTTCCGCGGCGTCGAAACATTGCAGGAAAACCTTATCCTGCTTGCTGGTGTAGCCGTACTTTTTAAGTACCTCCAGCGTCTTCGCGGCAATGTCCTTCCCTTCCTGATGGTGGAACCACGGCGCTTTGATTTCCGGGTAGATACCGATATTTTTTCCTGTCGAGTGGTTCAGCCCCTGAACAAACTCGATCTCCTCTTCGAAGGTGTGAATACGGAAGTCAGACTTGCCCATCGGGAAACGTCCCGGATAGACCTGTACCTTCTTACCGTTTTCAATCTCGAAGCCCTCGGTAAACTTCAGCGAGCGGATCTCCGCCAGCGTGAAGTCGATGGCGTAGTAGCGACCATCTTTACGGGCGCGATCCGGGAAACGCTCCGCCACGTCCGTCACGCGGTCAAGATAGTGGTCATGCAGAACGACCAGCTGGTCGTCCTTCGTCATCACCAGATCCTGCTCCAGATAATCCGCGCCCTGGGCATAGGCCATCGCTTTTGCCGGCAGCGTATGCTCCGGCAGATAACCGCTGGCGCCACGGTGGGCGATCACGATCTTATCCGCCGCCAGCGCGGAGCCTGTCATCAGGCCCGCCAGCAGCAGACCTGTCGCTAACTGAGTTAATTTCATCGCAATGCTCCTTATTGACGACGCGCCAGCACTTCGGCGTGGTGACGTTTTTCACCAATCATCACAACAACCAGCAGCAGAACAGCCAGCACGCTGCCGCCAATCATCACCATAAAGCCGCCATCCCAGCCGAAGAAGTCGACGGTGTAGCCGACGATGGCGCTCGCAGCGACCGAACCGCCGAGGTAGCCAAACAGACCGGTAAAGCCTGCCGCCGTGCCTGCCGCTTTCTTCGGCGCCAGCTCCAGGGCATGCAGACCAATCAGCATAACCGGACCATAAATCAGGAAGCCGATGACGATCATACAGGCCATATCCACACCCGGATTCCCCGGCGGGTTAAGCCAGTAAACGACCGTCGCGATGGTGACCAGCGTCATAAAGAACACGCCCGTCGCCCCACGGTTGCCCTTAAACACTTTGTCCGACATCCAGCCGCAGATCAGCGTGCCGGGAATGCCCGCGTATTCATACAGGAAATAGGCCCAGGAGGATTTATCCAGCGCGAAGTGCTTCACCTCTTTCAGGTAGGTTGGCGACCAGTCGAGGATGCCGTAGCGCAGCAGGTAGACAAATACGTTTGCCACCGCGATGTACCACAGCAGCTTGTTCGGCAGCACGTACTTCATGAAGATCTGCTTTGCCGTCAGCTCTTCTTCGTGCTTCTCGCTGTAATCATCCGGGTAGTCGTTTTTGTACTCTTCAATCGGCGGCAGGCCGCAGGACTGTGGGGTGTCGCGCATCAGAGCGAAGGCGATAATCGCCACCAGAATGGCGCCAAAGGCTGGCATATAGAGCGCGGCATGCCAGTCGTTGAACCAGGCCATCCCCAGCAGGAACAGCAGCGGCGGAAGCCCGCCCCCGACGTTATGTGCGCAGTTCCACACAGATACAATTCCACCACGCTCTTTCTGTGACCACCAGTGAACCATGGTGCGTCCGCATGGCGGCCATCCCATCCCCTGGAACCAGCCGCAGAGGAACAGCAGCACGAACATGATGGCAATGCTGGAGGTCGCCCACGGCACAAAGCCCATGAACAGCATCACCGCTGCCGCGAGGATCAGACCGGCGGGCAGGAACACGCGCGGATTCGAACGATCCGACACCGACCCCATAATGAACTTCGAAAAACCGTACGCGATGGAGATCCCCGACAGCGCAAATCCCAGATCGCCGCGAGAGAAGCCCTGCTCCACCAGGTACGGCATGGCGAGCGCAAAGTTTTTACGTACCAGATAGTACGCCGCATACCCGAAGAAGATCCCGAGGAAGATTTGCCAACGCAGACGGCGGTAGAGAGGATCAATCTCTGCCTCTGGCAGTCGCGCCCGATGTGGCGCAGGTTTAAAGATACTGAGCATAACAGCCTCCGTGGCCTTTCAAAAAATGACCGGGCATCTCGCGCCCGGCTACAGAGGCGGCGATGTTAAGAAATCACGGTGAATGTTACTGTGAATCAACGCACAGATTGTTACAGAAATATGACAGAATGCGCAAAAAAGCGCATGAAATCACGTTTCACTTTCGAATTTCGCGCGTTTATGTTCGAAATCAAACAAACCACACGATCAATGTGGCTAAATGCTAAAAAACGAACATAGAGGAAAGGCAATGACAATTCACGATCCACGCTTCAGCGATGTGATTATCATTGGCGGTGGCGCGACGGGTGCCGGCATCGCACGCGACTGCGCCCTGCGGGGATTGAGCGTCACGCTTCTGGAACGCCACGATATCGCCACCGGCGCGACGGGACGTAATCACGGTCTGTTGCACAGCGGCGCCCGCTATGCGGTCACTGACGCTGAGTCAGCACGCGAGTGTATCGCTGAAAACCAGATCCTCAGGCGCATCGCCCGCCACTGCGTTGAACCGACCAACGGTCTTTTTATCACCCTTCCAGAAGATGACCTCGGCTTTCAGCAAACCTTTATCACCGCCTGCACGGCGGCAGGCATTCATGCCGAGGCGATCGATCCTGCGCAGGCGCGCCGTCTTGAACCCTCGGTAAACCCGGCGTTACTGGGCGCGGTAAAAGTACCGGACGGAACCGTTGATCCTTTCCGCCTGACCGCCGCCAATATGCTCGACGCGCGGGAACATGGCGCCCAGATCCTGACCGGGCATCACGTCACCGGGCTTATTCGTGAAGGTAATACCGTGCGCGGGGTGCGCGTGTTTGATGCGCAGTACAACGAACACCGCGAGCTGTATGCCGCCGTCGTGGTCAACGCGGCGGGGATCTGGGGCCAGCGCATCGCGGAATACGCGGACCTGTCGGTGCGCATGTTCCCGGCGAAAGGCTCGCTGCTGATCCTCGACCACCGCATCAATAACCATGTCATCAACCGCTGCCGTAAACCGTCTGACGCCGATATCCTCGTGCCGGGGGACACCATTTCGTTAATCGGCACGACCTCAATGCATGTGGACTACAGCGAAATTGATTACAACCGCGTCACCGCTGAAGAGGTGGATATCCTGCTGCGCGAAGGGGAAAAGCTGGCCCCGGTGATGGCGCAGACGCGTATTCTGCGTGCCTACGCGGGCGTGCGTCCCCTCGTCGCCAGCGATAACGATCCGAGCGGGCGTAACGTCAGCCGCGGCATCGTGCTGCTCGATCACGCCGAACGCGACGGCATGGACGGGTTTATCACCATTACCGGCGGCAAGCTGATGACCTACCGGCTGATGGCCCAGTGGGCCACCGATGCCGTCTGCCGTAAGCTCGGCAACACCGCACCGTGCGTGACGGCGGAACAGGCTCTGCCCGGCTCGCAGCAATCGACAGAAAAAACGCTGCACAAAATCATTTCACTCCCTGCCCCGCTTCGCGGTTCGGCGATTTACCGTCACGGCGACCGCACCCCAACCTGGCTCGGTGAAGGGCGACTCAGCCGCAGCCTGGTGTGCGAATGCGAAGCCGTGACCGCAGGCGAGGTGCAGTATGCCGTGGAAAACCTGACGGTGAACAACCTGCTCGATTTACGCCGCCGCACGCGCGTCGGGATGGGCACCTGTCAGGGGGAGCTGTGCGCCTGCCGTGCCGCCGGGCTGCTGCAACGTTTTCACGCCACCACGTCAACCCAGTCGCTTGCCCAGCTCAGCGATTTTTTAAACGAGCGCTGGAAAGGCATTCAGCCCGTCGCCTGGGGCGATGCCCTGCGCGAAAGCGAGTTTACCCGCTGGGTCTATCAGGGGCTTTGCGGTCTGGAGAAGGAGCACAACCATGAAATTTGATACCGTGATTGTGGGTGGGGGGCTGGCGGGCCTGCTGTGCGGCCTCAAACTGACGCAGCGGGGTCTGCGCTGCGCCATTGTCACTCGCGGTCAGAGTGCCCTGCACTTCTCTTCCGGCTCGCTGGATTTACTGGGCGCGCTATCGTTCGCCGATCTGCCGCCTGAACATCCCTACCGCCTGACGGGCGCAGAGAATATGGCCCGCTTTGCCTGCGAAACCGAACACCTGCTCACCACCTGCGGCGCACGCATGCAGGGTGACGCCGAGCAAAATCATCAGCGCGTCACGCCGCTCGGCACCCTGCGCGCCGCCTGGCTTAGCCCGGAAGAGGTGCCTGTCGCCCCCATCGCTGCCGAGCGAGTGCGGGTGGTGGGGATCAGCGGCTTCCTCGATTTCCAGCCACATCTGGCCGCCGCGTCTCTCAGACAGCAGGGTGTTCAGGTGGATACGGCGGAGATTGATCTCCCCGAACTCGACGTGCTGCGCGAAAACCCCAGCGAGTTTCGTGCGGTGAACATTGCCCGCCTGCTGGATAATGAAAGTTATTGGCCGCAGCTGTACGCGGCGCTTCAACCGCTCGGCAAGACCTGCGACGCCCTGTTTATGCCCGCCTGTTTTGGCTTAACGGACAACCGGCTCTGGCGCTGGCTCTCGGCGCGCCTGCCCTGTACGCTCGGTTTACTGCCGACGCTCCCCCCTTCCGTGCCCGGCATTCGTCTGCACACCCAGCTTCAGCGTCAGTTTGTTGCCCAGGGTGGCGTCTGGATGGCAGGCGACGAGGTGAAAAAAATCACCCTGGCTGAGGGCGCGGTAAGCGAAATCTGGACCCGCAACCACGGCGACATCCCGCTTCGCGCACGCTTTACGGTGCTGGCAAGTGGCAGTTTCTTCAGTAACGGTCTGCTGAGCAGCCGGGATGGCGTGCGTGAGGCGATCCTCGGTCTGGACGTCCGGCAAAGCGCTTCCCGCGCGGACTGGTATCAAAGCGATTTCTTCACCCCGCAGCCCTGGCAGCAGTTCGGCGTGATCGTCGACAGCCAACTGCGCCCGCGGCTGGGCGGGGAACCGGTTGAAAATCTTTACGCCATCGGCTCGGTTCTGGGCGGGTACGATCCCGTGGCGCAGGGCTGCGGTGGCGGCGTCTGCGCCGTCACTGCGCTGCATGTCGCGGAGCAGATTATCCAGCGCAGGGAGGGAGCACAATGAACGACACCCAATTTGAAAGCTGTATCAAATGCACGGTCTGCACCACGGTTTGCCCGGTCAGCGGCGTCGATCCGCGCTATCCCGGCCCGAAACAGGCCGGTCCCGACGGGGAGCGTCTGCGCCTGAAGGATGGCGCGCTCTACGACGAGGCGCTGAAATACTGTATCAACTGTAAACGCTGCGAAGTTGCCTGCCCGTCGGACGTGAAAATAGGCGATATCATCCAGCGCGCCCGCGCCCGCTACAGTACGCAAAAACCGACGCTGCGTGACGCGATACTGAGCCACACCGATCTGATGGGTAGCCTCTCGACGCCTTTCGCGCCGGTCGTCAATGCCGCCACCGCCCTGAAGCCGGTGCGCAGGCTGCTGGATGCGACGCTCAAAATCGACCATCACCGCAGTCTGCCGAAATATTCTCACGGCACCTTCCGCCGCTGGTTTAAATCCGTGGCGGCAGAACAGGCGCAGTTCGCTGAGCAGGTCGCCTTCTTCCACGGCTGCTACGTGAACTACAACCATCCGCAGCTGGGGAAAGACCTGCTGAAAGTGCTGAACGCCATGGGAACGGGCGTTCAGCTGCTGAGCAAAGAAAAGTGCTGCGGCGTTCCGCTGATTGCCAACGGCTTCATCGACAAAGCGCGCAAGCAGGCGAGCAGCAACGTCACCTCTTTACGTGAGGCGATCGTCGACAAAGGGATACCGGTACTGGCGACGTCGTCAACCTGTACCTTCACGCTGCGCGATGAATATCCGCATCTGCTGGAGGTGGATAACACCGGCCTGCGCGAGCACATTGAGCTGGCGACCCGTTTTCTCTGGCGCAAACTGGACAGCGGGCAGACGTTACCGCTGGGCAAATTGCCGCTGAAGGTGGTGTATCACACGCCATGTCATATGGAGAAGATGGGCTGGTCGATCTATACGCTTGAGCTTCTGCGGCTGATCCCCGGGCTGGAGCTGACGGTGCTGGACTCACGCTGCTGCGGCATCGCAGGCACGTACGGCTTCAAGCGTGAAAACTACCCAACGTCACAGGCCATTGGCGCACCGCTGTTCCGGCAGATTGAAGAGAGCGGCGCAGATATCGTGGTGACGGACTGCGAAACCTGCAAGTGGCAGATCGAGATGTCCACCAGCAAACGCTGTGAACATCCCATTACCTTGCTGGCAAAAGCGCTGGCGTAACCGTTGCCGGGGACACGGCCCCGGCACACTCTCACTCCACGAACAGCGATTCGACGACGTTGATCCAGCCGTGCTCGCTGGCGACCTCTTTCCCGTTCAGCCAGCGGCGCAGCATGTTCAGTGCCATCATCGCGTACACCTCCTGACGCACGGCCAGGCTGTGGCGGGTAATGCTCATCCTGACCCGCAGGGCGTGCGTCCCTTCCGGCGTTGCCAGGGCAAAGTTGAGATGCTCCTCATCCAGCCCGCCCACAAACAGCGCCAGCCCGGCGAAATGCTTCACTCTGCGCTCGGACGCCCAGCGCGCGGTCTGCGCCAGCGTCTCCTGCTGGAACGGCACCACTTCACTGGCCAGCAGCGGCGCACCCGCCCGGGTAAGCTGAAGCGCCAGAAGCCCACCGGTAAACTGCTCGCTTAACGTCACGCTCAGCTGGCGGGACTGCAAATGCGCTGCGATCTGCGCCGGCAGCCCTTCCGTTCCTTCGAAAATCAGGCTTTCCCCGGCGACGCGCTGCACTTCCGGCCACAGCGCCAGCATGGCGGCTTTCTCTGACGCCGGTCCGGTCAGCTTCAGTTCAATAATCGGCATGGAGGAGCGATAGCCCATCGACACGCCAGGAGGCAGTTGCAGGTGATCGAGGCTCTGGGCCAGATCGCTTTCCGAGCGACCAAAGGTGGTCAGACGCAGGCACAGCGGCGGTTCAGGCAGCGTAAAGCGCGCGCGCAGGCGCGGCAGGATCTGCTGCTCGACCATCACTTTAAATTCCGACGGGACGCCCGGGGTGAAGAACATCAGGCAGCGGTTCAGCTGAACGGCAAACCCGCAGGCGGTGCCGACCGGGTTATCAATCAGTTCCGCGCTGGCGGGAATTTCAGCCTGCTTGCGGTTGCTGGGGGCCATCACGCGGCCACGCCCGGAGAAAAAGCGCTCCATCTGTGCCAGCCACGCCTCGTGCAGAACCAGGCCTTCGCCTTTGGCCGTGGCGGCGGCCAGCGCGCTGAGATCGTCGCTGGTGGGTCCCAGCCCGCCGTTCACAATCAGCACGTCGCAGCGTTCGCTGCGCTCGCGCAGAACGTTGACCAGCGACTCAAGATTGTCACCTACGGTGTTGCGGCGCGTTAACGGTAATCCTTGCTCAAAGAAGAGATCGGCGAGCCAGGCGGCATTGGTATCAATGATTTGCCCATGCAGCACTTCGTCGCCAGTGGATAACATTTCCACATTTATCATTGTGTTCTCCCATTTCAATGGTCAAAACACTATAGCGCAATCGAAGACCGGGGGAAGAGAGAAACTGGCGCGACTGAACGCCGCGCCGAGAGGATTAGAAACCGGCACTCACGCCGACGTACGGACCGTCTGCCAGGGCGTTGTCGCGGTTGCCGTCTTTACCGGCCAGGTTCAGATAGCGATAGCCCGCTTCGATGGTGATCGGACGCATGATGGTCCAGCGCGCGCCGGCATTAGCTTCCTGATAGCTGTCGATACCGCTGGAGAGGGAATCCGGGGAGTAGTAGTACTCACCGAACAGGCTAAAGCTGTCGCCAATTTTCCACTGCAAGCCGCCGCCCACTGCCGCCGCGTAGCCTTCGTCGCCGTCGTTCGGGTTGGTGTAAATGCCTTTACCGCCGACGGTCGCCAGGAAGGGGCCCAACGGCACGTTGAAGCCGAGGCCCAGGCTTGCCGCATCCCCATCGTCGTCGTTGTGCGTCCAGCCGCCGGTCATTGCCAGGCCTGCGCTATCCGTGCCAAGACCAAAGCCCAGATGGGTATAATCTTGTCCCGCCGAGCCGTTGAAGGAAATTGCGTTTGCCGCTGCTGAAACAAACATCAGGCCGCTTAAGCCCATTAATGCCACTTTTTTCATTGTCGTGATCCCGCACAATTTATTCAGAGATGTCCAAAAACCGCGAGATTTTAACCTGACTGCCTGTGTGATCAATGGACTCCGCGTGCGGCGGGCAATTAGTTTGTAACGATTTGATAATATCGGCATTTATACCTGCATCACAAAGCGCATTTTCACGCTCAGCCCACCCAGATTTTCACTGGGCATCAGCTGAAGATGGCTGCGGTGCAGGCGGGCAATATCGTTAGCCAGCGCCAGGCCAATGCCGGACCCGGCGGCATCGCCCACGTTATCCAACCGATGAAACGGCAGCATGGCCTGGGAGATCTGGTCTTCAGCAATGCCCGGTCCGCTGTCCTCCACGCTCAGCTCAACGGCATCGTTAGCCGTGCGCAGGTACACCGTCACGACGCCCTGCTCCGGTGTGTATTTGATCGCGTTCTCCAGCAGGTTGGCGCAAAGTTCGCCCAGCAACACGTCATCCCCCTCAATCATTACCGGCTGCTGTACGCCGTCATAACCGAGATCGATACCCTTGCTGCGCGCCTGCGCCAGCCGGGAAAAGCAGCAGTTTTGCACCACCTGTACCAGATCGACAGGCGCAAACTGTCGCTCCCCCTGCTCTTTTCGCTTCACCGCCGAAAGCTGCAACAGCCTTTCCGTCAGCACGATGGTGTTATCCAGCGTGACGTTCATCGCCCGTAAGCTCTCCTGCCACAGCGCCGGATCGTCACGCGTCAGGGCAACCGATACCTGGGTTTTCAGCACCGCCAGCGGCGTTTTGAGCTGGTGTGAGGCGTCGGCATTAAAGCGCGCCTGCCGCGAAAGCACGCCGCGCAACCTGTCGATATAGCGGTTAAATGCCACAATCAGCAGCCGCGTTTCCGACCAGGGCAGCAGCTCCGGCAGCGGGGCCAGCAGCCCGGGCTCACGGCGCACCATCAGCGAAGAGAGCTGCCGCATCGGGCGCAGCACGCGACGCAGCAGCCAGGCGGTCAGGACCAGCGTCAGCAGCACCAGCAGCCCCTGCGACACGAGCGAGGAAAACAGCAGCTGAGTGGCCAGATAGCGCCGCGACTGCAACGTTTCGGCGACGTAGATTTCCGCCATGCCGAACACACTGTCCTCGTTAACCGGCTGGAGCAGCTTCGCCACGCGGATCGCCTGCCCGCGATACTCGGTATGATAAAACCACGCCAGCGCCGGATAGTGGGAGGTGCGCGACGTGGAGGGGGGCATATTCGGCAGATCGTCATAGCCGGAGATCGTCCGCCCGTCAGGGTCCACGACCTTGTAATAGAGGCGATCGTTCATGTTCAGCTCGAAGCTGTCGAGCACGACCCAGGGCACGTTCACCTGGAGCTTGCCGTTGTGCACCACCAGCCGCTCTGACACCGTGCGCGCCGAGGATAACAGCGTGCGGTCATAGGCCTGCGTCGCCGCCTGTAACGCGCTAACGTAGCTGTTAAAGGCTGACAGCCCCCATAACAGCAGCAGCGGCAAACCCAGAAAAAGCAAAAGTTGCAGGTAAAGCGACTGCGGCTTAACCCACTTCATCGCCGCACTCCAGCACGTAGCCCAGCCCCCGGAGGGTAATGATCCGCACCCCGCTGCCGGTCAGCTTCTTACGCAGGCGGTGAATATAGAGATCGATGCTCTCGGGGCTGACGTCGTCGTTCAGGCTGAATACCTGGTCGAAAAGCTGTTGCCGGGAGACGGGACGGGTCCGGCGGTGCATCAGCACCTTCAGCAAAGAGAGTTCGCGCGGCGTGAGGGAAAGGGGTTCATCGCGCAGCAGAAAAAAGCCTTCATCATCGTACTCCAGCTCTCCCAGCCGCTGGCGCTCCTGGGTTCGTCCTTCGCTGCGGCGCAGCAGCGCGCGCAGACGGGCATCAAGTTCCTCCAGCTCGAACGGTTTCGGCAGGTAGTCATCCGCCCCGGCATTCAGCCCCTTCACCCTGTCTGCCACGTTGCTGCGGGCGGTAAGAAACAGCACCGGCAGCGTCTGTCCGCGCTTTCTCAGCCGATGCACCACCTCCAGCCCGTCGAAGCCGGGCATACCGATATCAAGGATCGCGACGGCATAGTTTTCCCCCTGCAAAAGGTGATCGGCCGCCCGCCCGTCGTTGACGCAATCCACGGCAAATCCGTTTTGTACCAGCGCTTTTTCCAGCCAGTGAGCCAGCTCACGATTATCTTCCGCGAGTAAGAGACGCATATCACATCCTGTAAAGTTGGTGTCGCAGTGAAAGGGAAATGAAAGGTTATTGTTTTAACAATCACGCAACGGAACCGCTACAAGGTGGTTCACATAATCAGAAAAAAGACACCCGTACCCGTACTCCCGGTTCTCCGGCGTGAGGATAAACGATGAAAAAACAAATACTTTCTACCCTTGCTGCAAGCGTATTGCTGTTGAGTGCCTCTGTCGTCCAGGCGCAGGACGCGCCATCCCGTACCGAATGTATCGCCCCGGCCAAACCCGGCGGCGGCTTCGACCTGACCTGTAAGCTGATTCAGGTCAGCCTGCTGGAGACGAAGGCCATTGAAAAACCGATGCGCGTCACCTACATGCCCGGCGGCGTGGGCGCGGTAGCCTATAACGCCATCGTCGCGCAGCGCCCTGCCGAAGCGGGCACCGTGGTGGCCTTCTCCGGCGGTTCGCTGCTGAACCTGTCGCAGGGGAAATTTGGTCGTTATGACGTGAATGACGTGCGCTGGCTCGCCACCGTAGGCACTGATTACGGCATGATCGCCGTGCGCGCGGACTCCCCGTGGAAATCCCTGAAAGATCTGCTGACCGCCATGGAAAAAGATCCGAACAGCGTGGTCATTGGCGCGGGCGCCTCTATCGGCAGCCAGGACTGGATGAAAGCCGCGCTGCTGGCGCAGCAGGCCAAAGTGGATCCGCACAAGATGCGTTACGTGGCCTTTGAAGGCGGCGGCGAGCCGGTGACGGCGCTGATGGGCAATCACGTCCAGGCGGTATCGGGCGATCTCAGCGAAATGGTGCCCTACCTGAGCGGGGATAAGATCCGCGTGCTGGCGGTCTTCTCGGAAAACCGTCTGCCGGGCCAGCTGGCAGACGTCCCAACCGCCAAAGAGCAGGGTTATAACCTGGTCTGGCCGATCATCCGCGGCTTCTTCGTCGGGCCAAAAGTGACCGACGCCGAGTACCAGTGGTGGGTGGATACCTTCGCAAAACTTCAGCAAACCGAGGAGTTCAAAAAACAGCGCGATCTGCGCGGGCTGTTTGAGTTCAACCTGAACGGCAAGCAGCTGGACGAGTATGTCAAAAAACAGGTGAATGACTACCGAGAACAGGCGAAAGCCTTTGGTCTGGCGAAATAACCGGAGGCGCTATGAGCGATCGCATTTTTGCCGGGATATGGCTGCTGCTCTGCATTGGCGGCATGTTCGTCGCCTGGCAGATCCACAGCGAATACAGCTATGAACCCGTGGGGCCACGCCCCTTCCCCGTCGGCATTGTCGGCCTGATGCTGCTCTGCTCGGTGGCGCTGCTGCTGCGCCATCCGGATACCGTGGAGTGGCCGCCACGCCTTACGCTGCAACGTCTGCTGGTAATGGTAATTGTCCTGCTGATGTATGCGTGGGGCTTTGAGTGGCTCGGCTTCCCGATTGCCACCGCCCTGCTGACGATGGTGATTGGCATACTGTTTAACGCCTCGCTGCCTGCGGCGGGGATCTCCGGGGTCGTACTGGGCATTTTACTCTGGTACGCCTTCGACCGCCTGCTGGACGTGACCCTGCCGCTCGGCGCATGGTTTAACTAACGGAGCACGCTATGGATACCTGGATCTATCTCTCTCAGGGGTTCGCGGTAGCGATGACCCCGGAAAACCTGGTGATCGCCCTGATCGGCTGTTTCGTCGGGACCATCGTCGGCCTGCTGCCGGGCCTTGGCCCTATCAACGGCGTGGCGATTTTACTGCCGCTGGCCTTTGCGCTACACCTGCCTGCGGAATCGGCGCTGATCCTGCTGGCGACGGTCTATATCGGCTGCGAATACGGGGGGCGTATTTCCTCGATTCTGCTTAACGTGCCCGGCGATGCCGCCGCCATTATGACCGCGCTGGATGGCTACCCGATGGCGCAGCAGGGGCGCGGCGGCGTGGCGCTCTCTATTTCTGCCGTCAGCTCGTTCTTTGGCTCCATGATCGCCATTGGCGGCATCATCCTCTTCGCCCCGGCGCTGGCCCAGTGGTCGCTGGCGTTTGGTCCGGCCGAGTATTTTGCCCTGATGGTGTTCGCCATCGCCTGTCTCGGCAGCATGATGGCGCAGAATCCGCTGAAGTCGTTTTTGTCTGCGTTGATTGGCCTCAGTCTGGCCACCGTCGGCGTGGATGCCAACACCGGGGTTTATCGTTTTACCTTCGACAGCGTTCATCTCTCCGACGGCGTGCAGTTTATCGTCGTGGTGATTGGTCTGTTCTCTGTCTCAGAAATCTTACTGATGCTGGAGCATACCAGCAGCGGGCAGACGCTGGTGCGTAAAACCGGACGTATGCTCTTTAATGCCAAAGAGGGGGCGCAGTGTATTGGCGCCACCCTGCGTTCGTCGGTGATCGGTTTCTTCGTCGGCATTCTGCCCGGCGCGGGGGCTACTATCGCCAGCGCTATCACCTACATGACCGAGAAAAAGCTGAGCGGTAACAGCGACAGCTTCGGCAAAGGCGATATCCGCGGCGTGGCGGCGCCGGAGGCGGCGAATAACGCCTCGGCCTGCGGCTCGTTTATCCCGATGCTGACCCTCGGCGTGCCGGGCTCCGGCACCACGGCGGTAATGATGGGCGCGCTGACGCTCTATAACATCACCCCGGGTCCGGCGATGTTTACCGAGCAGCCCGATATCGTCTGGGGTTTAATTGCCGCCCTGCTGATCGCCAACGTGATGTTGCTGGTAATGAACATCCCGCTGATCGGCCTGTTCACCCGCATGCTGACCATTCCCCTGTGGTTCCTGGTCCCGGCCATCGCCGCCGTCTCTGCGGTTGGGGTGTACGCGGTGCACAGCACCACCTTCGACCTGGTGTTGATGGTGCTGCTCGGCGTGCTGGGCTACATTCTGCGCAAGATGCACTTCCCAATGTCGCCGCTGATTTTAGGGTTTGTGCTGGGGGAAATGCTGGAGCAGAACCTGCGCCGCGCCCTCTCCATCAGCAATGGCAACATGGGGATCCTGTGGGAGAGCAGCGTGACGAAGATCCTGCTGGCAATGGCGATTATGGTGATTGTCGTGCCGCCGGTGCTGCGCTGGATCCGCCGACGCCAGCACAAACCGCAGCCGGATATCGGCTGATTAGCCCCTCAACAGGGCATTGACCCACTGCTTTAACGCCTGGCGGGAGATTTTAATCCCGCCATTTTTCAGTTCTGACGGCAGCGCCAGCCAGTGTACCGGCTGCTCAAAGCGCGCCAGCCTGCCCTGAACCCACTCCGGCAGCAGCGTGATATCCGTGCCCGGCTCGCATTCCACTACCGCCACCGGACGTTGCCCGTACTCGGCATCATCCAGCGGAACGACAAACGCCTGGCTTACCTGCGGATGCGTGGCGATAACGCGCTCCAGCGCTTCGGGCTGGATCCCTTCTCCACCGCTGAAAAAGAGATTGTCCATTCGGCCCAGAATGGTCAGGCGTCCGTCATGCCACTCGCCGCGATCGCGGGTGGCAAACCAGCCCTGCTCATTGACCAGCGGCAATAATGCGCCGTCTCGCCAGTAGCCCGCCGCCATGCTTTCCGCCCGGAGCCAGACTTCACCGTTCACCACCTGAACGTCTCTGCCCGGCAGCGCGCTGCCCACGTCCGGCGCGCCGTCGGCCTCTTTGGCGCAGACGGTGGAGGCGAACTCGGTCAGACCGTAGCCGCAGAACGTACGGATCCCCTGCTCACGCGCCTGTTCGGTCAGCGCAACGGTGATTTCCGCCCCGCCGAGCAGCACGGCTTTCAGCGCGACGGGATGGTGTGAATTAAGCAGCCGCCACAGCTGCGTTGGCACCAGCGAGGCGTGGGTACAGCCCTGTAGCGCCTGCTCCAGCGGCTGTTTTTCACGCACGGTGAGACGGCCTCCGCCCTGCAACCAGCGCCACAAAATCCCCTGACCGGAGACGTGAAACAGCGGCAGAGAGAGCAGCCAGTCGTCGCTACCGCCGTAAGGCATCAGCGCCAGCACGCCCTTTGCGCTGGCAAGGTGGGCGGCACAGGTGTGCACCGCCGCTTTCGGCAAGCCGGTGGAGCCAGAGGTGAGCGTCATTGAGGCCAGCCGTTCTGCCCGCCACGTCACGCCGCCCTGCCCCTCGCCATCTCTTATTGCCAGCCCGGGCAGACCGTCATACTCACCGTTAAGCACCAGCGCAAAACGCAGGGTCATCTGCGGCAGGAGGACGTCCAGCAGCGGACGGGGAAGCTGAGGGTTCACCGGCAAAATGCGGGCGCCGCACTGAAGCAGCGCCAGCCAGGCCAGCAGGGTCTGCGGGTGGTTGTGGGCGAGCAGCATGACGCCGTCACCGTCCGTAACGCCCTGAGACTGAAAACCGGCTGCGAGACGATCGATACGCTCGCCCAGCTGAGACCAGCTGAGCGTTATATCGTCTAAACGCAGCGCGGGTTTATTGGCACTCCGGGTGCGCCAGTGCCGCCACGGCCAGTCGGTAAAACTCATCGCAATGGCTCCAGCGCCCCGACGTCGAGGCACGGCAAGGTGCTGCCAGGCCACTGACGAATCAGCTGGGCCTGCATCAGGTTTAGCGTATCGAGACCGGGAACGGTGTCCGGCGTTAACCATGCAGCGATGCGCGCCAGCTGCGTCAGGCCGAGGCTGGATTCGATGGATGAACTGATCACCGCCGTCAGCCCTGCGGCATGGGCCGCCGCAACCTGCTCGCGCACCTTGTCGAGGCTGCCGGTCAGCGTTGGCTTAATCACCACGGCCCTGACGCCCGGCTCGGCGGCAAACGCGAAATCGGCTTCGCGCAGGCTCTCATCCCAGGCAATGGCAATGCCGGTTTCCCGGGCAAAGGCGCGCGAGTCGTCGCGCGTTTTGCACGGCTCTTCGAGAAACGCGATGCGGCTGCGGTACGCCGGGTTGACGTACTTCGCAAACTGTTGCGCCCTGAGCGGCGTCCAGGCGCGGTTGGCGTCCAGGCGCAGGTGCAGATCGGGAATGGCTTCCAGTAACAGGTTAACCACCATTCCGTCGCGCACTGCTTCGTACAGGCCAACCTTTATTTTCGCCACCTTCTCGCCAGGCATCGCGGAAAGGAGCGCGAAAAGTTCATCCGGATCGCCGGTACAGAGCGGCGCGGCGCGATAGTTCGCCGCGTCCGGCAAACTGCCGTCCAGCTCTGCCAGCGCACAGCTGATGCCGAATGCGGCGGAAGGCATGTCCGGCAGCGCCGGAGCTGCCCCCTCACGCCATTCGTACGTCCAGGCCATCAGCGCAGCCTGCGCCTCGTCCAGCGTTTCCAGGCTAAAGCCCGGAAGCGGGGCGATTTCGCCCCACCCTTCCCGCTCCCCCTGCCGAAGATGCACGAAAAAGCCGTCACGGGTTTTTAACCGCCGTTCACGCAGCACCACGCCCGCGTCCATCGGTATCTGCCAGCGGTAAACCTGCGCGCAACGCATTACGGGTTCCGTTTGTATTTGCTGAAGTCCGGCTGGCGTTTTTCGTTGAACGCGTTGCGCCCTTCCTGACCCTCTTCGGTCATATAGAACAGCATGGTGGCGTTACCTGCCAGCTCCTGAAGGCCCGCCTGACCGTCACAGTCGGCGTTGAGGGCCGCTTTCAGGCAGCGCAGCGCCATTGGGCTGTTTTGCAGCATTTCGCGACACCAGCGCACGGTCTCTTTTTCCAGATCGGCGATCGGCACCACGGTGTTAACCAGCCCCATATCCAGCGCTTCCTGGGCGTTGTACTGACGGCACAGGAACCAGATTTCGCGGGCTTTTTTCTGACCGACAATGCGCGCCATATAGGACGCGCCCCAGCCGCCGTCGAAAGAGCCGACTTTCGGGCCAGTCTGACCGAAAATGGCATTTTCCGCCGCGATCGTCAGGTCACACATCATGTGCAGCACGTGACCGCCGCCGATGGAATACCCTGCCACCATCGCGACCACCGGTTTTGGACAGGTGCGGATCTGGCGCTGGAAATCCAGCACGTTCAGGTGGTGCGTGCCCGCATCATCCTGGTATCCGCCGTAGTCACCGCGGACTTTCTGATCGCCGCCGGAGCAGAAGGCTTTCTCCCCTTCCCCGGTGAGGATGATGACGCCGATAGTGTCATCGTAGCGGGCATCCGCCAGCGCCTGGATCATCTCTTTTACGGTCAGTGGACGAAACGCGTTGCGCACCTGTGGACGGTTGATGGTGATTTTGGCGATACCATCGGCGGATTTGTGGTAACGGATGTCGGTGTAGCCTTCGGAGCAGTCCTGCCATTCAACCGGCGCGTAAAGCATGTGTTCATCAGGATAGATCATAGCGTGTCCTTTGTTCGATAACGCAGTATCTGAGCCAGACTCGCGGCAACCGCGTCCGGGTTGTCCCGGTGGGCGTTGTGTCCGGCGTGAGGGATAGCATGACGCGTGGCGTTAAGTTCAGCGGCGATAGCTGCAAACTTCCCGTCACGTTCGCCATAGAGATAGTCAAAAGAAAAATCACGCGCGATGAGCGCGGGACGTAAATCAGGCTGAACGGCAAGCGAGGTGGCCTCCAGCATCTCTGCCAGCCTCGGGCCGTTGTTCCGGCTGCGCAGCGCGATCAGCGCCCTGCGCTGATCATCCGTAAGTGAGGCAAAGACCGGCTGTTGATACCAGTCGGCAAAGACGGCCTCCAGCGGCTCACTGCGAAACCGTGACGCCCAGCGGCGGTCAGAGATCAGCCGGGCCTGGCGCGCATCGGCGTCTTGCAGGCCCGGGTGTCCACCTTCCACAATCACCCCGTCTAACCCCGCAGGATGCTGGCAGGCATGGAACATCGCAATGCGGCCGCCGAGGGAGTACCCCACGAGCCAGTATCTTAGTATGTTGTAACTAACAAGGGTATGCGAGAGCAATTCACTTACCTCTGCAAACCCCGTCACGCCCGTATCCGCTGAACCACCGTGCCCAGGCAGGTCAAGGTAGAGCCGGGGGTAGTCATGCAGCGACGCCCCGACAGCCTGCCACTCGCGACAGTCGCCGGAAAAACCGTGCAGGAAAACCAGCCAGGGGTAGCCTGGTTTTCCTGGCTGGGAGAGGCCTGCGAGGATCACAGGTGACTCACCTGCGCAAGCAGATGTTGCAGCTTCTGCGCGCCGTCAGCATCGTTTACCACCAGCTCAATCAGCGTCGCGCCAGGCTGCCGCCAGGCGGTGTTCAGCGCCGTCTCCAGCGCGTCCCAGTTTTCCGGGCGATGGTACTTGAGGCTGAACATGGCGGCGGCGTGTTCGAACTGCACGTTTTGCGGCATCAGATAGAAGCGCTCACGCTCGCTTTGCGGCGTCGGCAGCAACGAGAAAATCTGCCCGCCGTTATTGTTCACAACAATCAGCACGAACGGGGCCGACGCCTGACGCAGGAGCGCCAGCGCGTTGAGATCGTAGAGGGCTGAGAGATCCCCCACAATCGCCAGCGTGGATTTCGCGCTGGCCCGCTGTACGCCAGCGGCGGTGGAGATCAGGCCGTCAATGCCGCTCGCGCCCCGGTTGCTGTACACCGGATAACCCGCCGGCAGCTGCGAAAAGGCGTCAATCAGGCGCACCACCAGGCTGTTACCGACAAAAAGTTGTCCCTGCTCGGGAAGATATTTGCGGATACGGTGCGCCAGCCCGGCTTCACTGAACGCCTCGCACTGCGCTTTGGTGAGTTCCCACGCCTGACGTGACAGCGCCGGGATCTCCACCGCCCAGGGTTTGCGTTTTTCCGCCGGATGCAATTCCAGCCAGCTGTCAATGTTGCTCACCAGGCGGCGGCCGCGATGGTGCGCCGGGTCAAGGCGTCCTTCGAGCGGATCCACCAGCCAGTACTCTTCTGGGGTACAGGTGGCCTGCCACTGGAGCAGACGCTTCCCCGTCAGGCTCGATCCCAGCTGGACGACAATCTGCGCCTGCGCCAGTTCGGTAACCGCTTTCGCGTTACCCAGCCAGAGGTCGGCGCAGGGCAGCGGCTGGCCCGTCTGGGAAAGCACGTCACCAATCAGCGGCCAGCCAAGCGTTTGTGCCCACTCCGCCGCCAGCTTGCCTTCCGCCGCACTCATCCGCCCGGCAATCACCACGCCGCGCTTCTGGCGCCAGAAGAACCAGTCGCGCTGTTTTGCGCTTTCCAGATGCGTCTGCTCGCGCAGCCAGGGTTTTTCACTCTCCCACCAGTCTCCCAGCTGCTGTTGCCAGACGAGGCCAGTATCGTTCATTTCACCGTACAGCGGCTCGGCAAACGGGCAGTTAATGTGCAGCCCGCCGCTGCGCAGTGCGTTCATGGCGTGGTCGAGGGTTGAGACCAGCCAGCTGGCGGGAATATCCTGGGTGGGGCGCGGCAACGAGACCGTCTGTGAAGGATGCGAGGCAAAAATGCCAGGCTGACGAATCGCCTGATTAGCACCGCAGTCAATAAGTTCCGGGGGACGGTCGGCAGTGAGTAAAATCAGCTTTTCGCCGGTTAATCCCGCTTCTATCAGCGCCGGATAGAGGTTCGCCACCGCCGTGCCGGAGGTGACTATCACCGCCACGGGCGCTTTGCTGACTTTCGCCAGCCCGAGCGCCAGATGGCCCAGACCCCGCTCATCAAAATGGGTGTGGTGAATAAAAGCCCGGTTTTCCGCGGCAGCAAGGGTGAGCGGCGTGGAGCGAGAGCCCGGGGCAATACACACATGCCTGACACCATGACGGGTCAGGGCTTCAAGGATCACCGCCGCCCAGCGTCGGTTAAAAGAACTTACTGACATGAGATTGTCCAGTATCAAGAATGCGGCACAGTATAAATAATAGAAAAAGTCAGAATTTTGATATGAATCGGGATTGCACGAATCAGTATTAATCCCTTAGGAGAAGGGAACGCAGCCCGGCGGCCTTGTTTTCGATCTCCTGCCACTCCTGCTCCGGATCGGAGCCGCTGACGATGCCCGCCCCCGCATAAAGACGCAGCGCAGCGTCGTGAACGCGGGCGGAGCGTAATGCCACACAGAATTCGCTTTGATCGCGCGATAAATAGCCCGCCGACCCGGCGTACCACTCCCGGTCAAACGGCTCCACTTTCGCAATAAATTCTCGCGCCGCCTGTCGCGGCAGCCCGGCCACCGCCGCCGTCGGTTGCAGAATATGCAGGCACTGCTCGTCGTCAGGCTGTTTAAGTTCGGTCCAGATACAGCGACGTAAATGCTGCACCTTGCGCAGACGCAGCACCTGCGCAGGCAGGATCTCCAGCGTCCGGGTATGGTGCTGAAGACGCTGGCAGATATCTTCCACCACCAGCATATTTTCCCGCTGATTTTTGTCGTCGTTCATCAGCCAGTCGCCCAGACGCTGAGCCTGCTTATCGTCAGAATGGCTGGCGACGGTGCCTGCCAGCGCTTCAGTGCGCAGCAGCGTGCCGCGTCGCCGCCACAGGCGTTCAGGCGTCGAGCCGAGGAACGCGTTGCTGGCGTCAAAGACCATACAAAAATGATAGCAGTTGAGGTTTAGCGCGCGGCTGGCAGCCATCAGCGCGATGGCGTTCACGGGCTGCTGGCAATGCACGTCTGTAGCACGTGCGAGGACCACTTTCTCAAAATCGCCGCGAGCAAGGGTATCCGTCGCCTGACGAATCAACGCCAGCCATTCCGGTTTTTCCGGATGATGGGTTTCCTGCACAATCTGCACGGACAACGGGCGGATCGGCGCGGCGTCGCGCAGGTTATCGACAAAATTCAGCGCCTCACGGGCATCTTCCCGCAACGACGTTTCGCTCCACAGTTGCAGACGCAGCGTGGCGACCCCGCCAGACCGTCGCCAGAGAAGGCGCGGTAAAAACAGCTTGCCCTGCGCCGGGTTGAAGGCGTTCAGGCCGCAGATACGGGTGTCATTGGCTACGTCGTGGGTGTGCAAAAACCGCGAGGCCGAGGCCAGAGAATCAAAATGGGCGAGGCTTCCGAGCGCGGCAAGTTCTTCATCACCACTGCGCTGTTGCCAGTAAAACTGAGGATAGCATCGCTGCACACCGAGCCAGGCCAGCGGATCGAAGGCGTCGTTTAACGGGAAAGAGACATCGAAATGGCGTAAACCGGGTGTAGCTGGCAATGCTTGCGCAAGCTGAGTACGCAGGCTTTGCAGCGCGAGGAAAATCGAGTGCACGCGAACCTCTCCCTGTTAAAGCCTTATATTATACGGGGTACTGACGATAAATAGCAGTACCCACGTGTAGGGAGTGGTTTACCGGCTTAACGACGGGCTAACAGCAGACCCAGCACCAGCCCTACGGCCGCACCGACCCCAATGCCCTGCCACGGTTTTTCATGCACATAATCGTCAGCACGATAAACCGCCTGCTTGGCGCGGTAGTAGTAATTGTCGGATGCGTTACTGACGCGGTTTTTCACGTCATGCAGCGCCTGCTCGGCGCGGGCTTTGAGCTCAATGTACTTCTGATCGGCAGGATCGCCTGAAGAGCGCAGCACTTCTTCCAGCGTTTCGCTTAGCAGTGTCAGGTCGTCGTCGACTCGGGTATCCCAGGATTGAAATGACATATTTTTCTCCATGTTAGTACACCAGTCCGGTAACTATAGACAACGTATTGCTATTGCGCCTGTTTCGCTTCGCGTGCCATGCCGATGTGTGGGATGCCGTCTTCGTCGTAAATGTCCGTGACCGGGGTAAAACCAAAATGGCCATAGAATGATTGCAAATGCGCCTGCGCGCCCAGGTATAACGCCTTGTCCGGCCACTGTTTCTGGCATGCGTCCAGCGTTTTTTCCATCAGCTGATAGCCCAGCTTTTCACCGCGCGCGCGGCCGCTGATAATGACGCGGCCAATGACGACAGGGTCAAAATCCTCTTCGCTTTTCAGAATCCTCGCATACGCCACCAGCTCGTTATCGCGCCAGCCGAGGATGTGCCGGTTCTCGCCGATCAGGTCATCGCCGTCGATATCCTGATACGGGCAGGTTTGTTCAACCACAAAGACTTCGCAGCGCAGCTTGAGCAGGGCGTAGAGTGAATGCACGGTCAGTTCGCTGTGGTGTAGATCTTGCCACTGGATCATGTGTTTCTCCTTCCTGGTGTTCATCACGTTATACTAAACCCCTTCCCATTCGGCAAAGGGCTGATTGCGTTATGGAACTGATTTTTCTGGGTACGTCCGCCGGGGTGCCAACCCGCTCACGAAACGTGACGGCGATTCTGCTGGATCTTAAGCATCCTACCCGCGGTGGGCTGTGGCTGTTTGACTGCGGCGAGGGTACGCAACATCAGCTGCTGCATACCTCATACCACCCGGGGAAAGTGGATAAAATATTTATCACCCATCTGCACGGCGACCATCTGTTTGGCCTGCCGGGCCTGCTGTGCAGCCGTTCGATGGCCGGTAACGCTAACCCGCTGACCATTTATGGCCCCGCGGGTATTCAGGAATTCGTTGAAACCACGCTGCGCCTGAGCGGCTCGTGGACCGATTATCCGCTGGAGGTGTTAGAGATCGGCGAGGGTCTGGTGTTCGATGACGGAGATTACCTGGTGCGCGCTTACCCGCTTAACCATCCGGTGGAATGCTACGGCTATCGCGTTGAGGAGCATGACAAGCCCGGGGCGCTGAACGCCGCCGCGTTGCAGGCCGATGGAGTGAAACCTGGCCCGCTGTTCCAGCGTCTGAAGCACGGCGAGACCGTCACGCTGGAAGACGGGCGCGTCATCAACGGTCAGGATTACCTCGCCCCACCGCAGCCGGGCAAAAAACTGGCTATTTTTGGGGATACCGCCCCCTGCCCTTCGGCGCTCAGGCTTGCCAGAGGTGTAGATGTGATGGTGCATGAGGCGACGCTGGAAGCGGCGATGGAAGAAAAAGCCAACAGTCGAGGGCACAGCTCTACGCGTCAGGCGGCGCAGCTGGCACGTGAGGCTGGCGTCCGGAAACTGATTGTTACTCACGTCAGCTCACGCTATGACGTCCGCGGCGCTGAAAGCCTGCTGGCAGAGTGCCGGGAAGTATTTCCGGCATGCGAGCTGGCGGAAGATTTTGCTCAGGTCAGCGTTTAGTCCTTCATTTTTCCCTCAACGTGCCGATAACGATTAAAAGGCCAGCATTTCTCTTGAGGGTAGAATGGATAATTTCCAGAAAGATATTGATGACAGGGCAAACCTGACCCTGTCCAACCGTTTTGAACTGTTGCTGTTCCGTCTTGGCACCTCTCTGAACGAAAATAAATCCGAGCTGTTCGGCATCAACGTATTCAAATTGCGCGAAATTGTGCCGATGCCGACCTTCACCAAACCGGCGGGAATGAAGTCTCCGCTGATGGGGATGGTGAACATTCGTGACCAGGTGATCCCGGTGATCGATCTGGCCGCCGTCGCCGGCTGCAAACCAGCCACCGGGCTGAACATCCTGCTGATCACCGAATATGCCCGCAGCGTGCAGGCGTTTGCCGTAGAATCGGTGGAAAACATCATGCGTCTGGACTGGAAGCAGGTGCACGCCGCGGAAACCGCCGTCAGCGGTCGCTACATCACCAGCATTGCCTGTCTGGACGAGAAGACCGATACCAACGATCTGGCGATGGTGCTGGACGTGGAGCAGATCCTGTACGACATCACCCCGGCGAACCACGATCTGCACGCCACCCATCTGGAAACCACCAAATTCAACATCAAGCCTGGCTCTGTCGCGATTGTTGCAGAAGATTCAAAAGTAGCGCGCTCAATGCTGGAGAAGGGATTGCAGGCGATGGAGATCCCGGCCCAGCTGCATATCACCGGCAAAGACGCGTGGGAGAAAATCACTCAGCTGGCCGCGCAGGCACAGGCCGAGGGCGTTCCCGTTACCGATAAGATTGCCCTGGTATTAACCGACCTCGAAATGCCGGAGATGGACGGATTTACGCTGACGCGAAAAATCAAATCCGACCCGGTACTGAAAGATATTCCGGTGGTGATCCACTCGTCTCTTTCCGGCAACGCGAACGAAGATCATATTCGCAAAGTGAAGGCGGACGGCTATGTGGCGAAGTTTGAGCTGAACGAGCTGTCGTCGGTAATTGAAGAGGTGCTGGACCGCTCGATGAAGAAGATTGACGGGCCGTTGATTAGCCGCAAGCAGCTGGCTTAGTCGGGTGGCGCTACGCTTACCCGACCTACAGGACCCGTAGGCCCTGCAAGCGTAGCGCCGCTGGGCAATAAAAAAGGCAACTTTCGTTGCCTTTTTGCTTTCACCTTACATCAGCGGCATCGCGCGCTGCACGATATCAATCAGCGGCTGCGGATAGATACCGAAGATCAGCACCAGCAGCGCGGAGATGAGCACCACAATGCCCCCCGCGCTGTACTGCCAGTTAGACGGCGCATCGCGGTTGAGCTGCTGAGGCGCGCTCAGGTACAGGCTCACGGCAACGCGCAGGTAGTAGTAGAGACCAATCGCGGAGCCGATAACGACACCCGCCGTCAGCCACCACAGACCCGCCTGCACACCGACGGCCAGCACGTAGAACTTACCGATAAAGCCCAGCGTCATCGGGATACCCGCCAGAGAGAGCATCATCACGGTCATTACCGCAGACAGAATCGGACGGTGCCAGAACAGACCACGGTAGGAGAACAGGGAATCCGCATCCGGGCCACGGTACGGGCTGGACATCAGGCTCACCACGCCGAACGCGCCGAGGCTGCTAAACAGGTAACCGGCCAGATAGACGCCCACAGTTTCCATCGACATCTCACCGCTTTGCAGCGCAATCAGCGCCACCAGCAGGTAACCCAGATGGGAGATAGAGGAGTAGCCCAGCAGACGCTTGATGTTGGTCTGGCTCAGCGCCATCAGGTTACCGAAGATGATGGACACGAACGCGATAATGCCCAGCACCACGCGGACCGCTTCGCTGTCGCCCACCGGGGCGTACAGGAACAGACGCATGACCACACCGAAGATAGCGATTTTGCTCGCCGTCGCCAGGAAGGTCGAGACCGGTGCAGGGGCACCCTGGTATACGTCTGGCGTCCACAGGTGGAACGGAACCAGTGAGAGTTTAAAGCCAAGGCCAACAATCATCATGCCCAGACCCGCCAGCAGCAGCGGCTCATGCATCATGCCGTCGCCAAGGCTCTTACCGAGCGCCATGAAGGAGAGATTGCCCGTCTGAGCGTACAGCAGCGCGATACCAAACAGCAGGAACGACGACGCGGCAGCAGACAGGATCGTGTACTTGATTGCCGCTTCCAGAGAGCGCTTCTGGCGGAAAGCGTAACCAATCAGGCCGAACAGCGGGAGTGAGATCAGCTCAATACCGAGGAACAGCGCGGCCAGGTGGTTCGCGTTCGCCAGCAGAATGCCGCCCAGTGCGGCAATCAGTACCAGCAGGTAAAACTCTTCTTTGTTGTCGTTGTACCCTTCAAGCCACGGGTACGCAAAGGTACAGGTTGCCAGGCTCGCCAGCAGCACCAGACCGGTGTAGAGCATGGCGTAACCGTCAACGCGCATCAGCGGCGTGACGTCCATCGCTCCCGCCTGGCCAACAAACCAGAGGGAAACTAACGCAGCGTTCAGACCCAGAACGGACAGGGTCGCATTCAGGAAGTGATTGCGTCGCCACGCAATGGAGAGCATCACAACCACCACCGTCAATCCGACGATCAGCAGCGGTAGCAGCGCGATCAGTTGTTGTGGAGTTATTGTCATGGCGAATTACGGCCTTGTAGTAGAAGCAGAATTAACAAACCACTGCTGGATGTTACCCATCGCGGAGTGCGAGGTATCCAGAATCGGCTGCGGATAGAAGCCCAACAGCACCAGCAGTACGACCAGCAGCAGGATGATGAACAGCTCACGCAGCGACATCCCCGGCAGTTCTTGTGCAGCAATTTCACTCTTCGCTTTACCGAAGTAAGCGCGGTGCAGCATCGCCAGCGAGTACACGGAGGCAAATACCAGACCAAAGGTGGAGATGACGGTGATCGTCGGTACCACGTTGAAGCTGCCGAACAGGATCATAAACTCGCCGACGAAGTTACCGGTACCCGGCATACCCAGAGTCGCCACCGCGAAGAACATGGAGAGCGCCGGCAGCCATTTCATTTTGCCCCACAGGCCGCCCATCATACGCATGTCGCGGGTATGCAGACGTTCGTACAGCTGACCACACAGGATGAAGAGACCGGCAGCAGACAGGCCGTGCGCAATCATCTGGATCACCGCGCCCTGGTATGCCAGCTGGCTGCCGGTGTAGATGGCAATCAGCACGAAGCCCATGTGGGAAACGGAGGTGTAAGCAATCAGACGTTTGATGTCGTACTGCGTGAAGGCCATCCATGCACCGTAGAAGATACCGATCACGCCCAGCCACATGGCAATCGGCGCGAACTCTGCGGAGGCGTTCGGGAACAGCGGCAGGGAGAAACGCAGCAGACCGTAGGCCGCCGTTTTCAGCAAGATACCCGCCAGGTCAACGGAACCCGCCGTTGGCGCCTGAGAGTGCGCGTCCGGCAGCCAGCCGTGCAGCGGTACGACCGGCATTTTCACCGCGAAGGCGATGAAGAAGCCGAGCATCAGCAGGTATTCCACACCGTGAGACATCGGGGTCTTCAGCAGGTCTTCGTAGTTGAAGGTCCACACGCCGGTCGCATTGTAATGCACAAATACCAGCGCCAGGATGGCAATCAACATCACCAGACCACTCGCCTGGGTGTAGATGAAGAACTTGGTGGCCGCCGTGATACGCGTTTTACCGTCGGATGCCTTGTGGCCCCACAGCGCGATCAGGAAGTACATCGGCACCAGCATCATCTCCCAGAAGAAGAAGAACAGGAACATGTCGATGGCCAGGAACACGCCGATCACGCCGCCCAGGATCCACATCAGGTTCAGGTGGAAGAAGCCCTGGTATTTTTCGATTTCTCGCCAGGAGCAGAGTACCGCCAGAACGCCGAGCAGACCGGTCAGCACCACCATCAGCAGCGACAGACCGTCAATCGCGAGGTGGATCGTAATACCGAAACGTGGGATCCACGGCAGAATGAACTCAGACTGCCACTGCGGAAGGCCCGCGGACTGGGTCAGTGAGTAGCCACCCTGCAACCAGAGTTGCAGACCAAGCGCGAGCGTCAATCCCATGGTGATCAGCGCGATCCAGCGCGGCATCTTCACGCCAAAGCGTTCGGTCTGCCAGCACAGGAAGCCGCCGATGAAGGGAATTAATATTAGCCAGGGTAGTAACATGGCGATTTTTATTCCTTGTTAAAGTCCCTCAGGGACCGATTTTCAACGAATTCGACAAAATTCACGTTTGAGTGCGGGGCCTTTTGCCCGGTGGCGCTTCGCTTACCGGGCCTACGGTCCGTAGGTCGGGTAAGCGCTAGCGCCACCCGACAATCCCCGCTAACTCAAAATCAACGCAACACCATCAGCAGCGCCAGTACGACAACCGCACCGATGCTCATGGACGCCACATACCAGCGCAGATAACCGTTCTCGCTGAACAGCAGGCCTTTACCTGCAAAGCGAGAGAGGATCGCCGGGATATTCATCAGGCTGTTCAGTGGATCGCGCTTCAGCAGCCACGCAATGCCCAGGAACGGCTTCACGAAGATCATGTCGTACAGCCAGTCGAAGCCCCATGCGTTGTACCACCAGGTGCCCAGCAGACGGCCCGGCGCGCTGTTGGCAACGGCAGTCACCAGCGTGCGTTTGCCCAGCCACAGCCATGCGGCAATCAGGATGCCCGCGATAGCCACTACGCCGGAGGTGATTTCAAGCGTCAGAACGCGACCGTGCTCAAGCTCGGTTGTCGCCGGCAGTACGCCCTGCAACGGTGGCACAATCATCGCGCCAACGAAGGTGGACAGGACCAGCAGCACAATCAGCGGCAGGTGGTGGGTAATCCCCTTCCCTGCGTGAGCGTGAATTTGTTCTTTACCGTGGAAGACGATGAAAATCATACGGAAGGTGTACAGGGAGGTCATAAACGCACCGACCAGACCCGCAACCATCAGATTGATATGACCATTCGCCATGGCGCCCGCCAGGATTTCGTCCTTACTGAAGAAGCCCGCGGTGATCAGCGGCAGTGCCGCCAGCGCCGCGCCGCCTACCAGGAAGCAGACATAAACCAGCGGGATGGACTTACGCAGTCCGCCCATTTTGAAGATGTTCTGCTCGTGGTGGCAGGCCAGAATCACCGAACCGGATGAGAGGAACAGCAGCGCTTTAAAGAACGCGTGCGTCATCAGGTGGAAAATGGCCGCGTCCCACGCCTGAACGCCCAGCGCCAGGAACATGTAACCAATCTGGCTCATGGTGGAGTACGCGAGCACGCGTTTGATGTCGGTCTGCACCAGCGCGGCAAAGCCTGCCAGCACCAGCGTAACCGCACCGACAATACCCACCAGATGCAGAATTTCCGGGGTCATCAGGAACAGGCCATGGGTACGCGCAATCAGGTAGACACCGGCGGTGACCATGGTCGCGGCGTGAATCAACGCGGAGACAGGGGTTGGACCCGCCATCGCGTCGGCCAGCCATGTCTGCAACGGCAGCTGCGCGGATTTACCCACAGCGCCACCCAGCAGCATCAGCGTTGCCCACCACAGCATGTTGTTGCCTGCTTCGAAGTGCGCCGGCGCCAGTTCCACCATTTCGCGGAAGTTTAGCGTGCCCAGTTCGTTGTAAAGAATGAACAGCGCGAAAGCGAGGAACACGTCACCCACACGGGTCACGACGAACGCTTTCATGGCCGCTGCGCCATTCTTCGGATCGGTGTAGTAGAAACCGATCAGCAGGTAAGAACACAGACCCACGCCTTCCCAGCCCAGATACATCAGCAGCAGGTTATCGGCCAGCACCAGAACCACCATGCTGGCGATAAACAGGTTGGTGTAGGCGAAGAAGCGGGAGTATCCCTCTTCACCGCGCATGTACCAGGAGGCGAACATGTGGATCAGGAAGCCGACGCCGGTAACTACGGAGAGCATGGTCAGAGACAGACCATCCAGCACCAGGTTGAAACCGATGTTGAAGTTACCGACCGACATCCAGTTCCACAGCGGTACGCTGTAGGCCTGACGTCCATTGTTAAAGAAGTCGATACCCGCATACGCTGTGACCAGCGCAGCCAGGCCGATAGAGCCAATGCCCACGGTGGCAGACAGATTCTCAGACCAGCGGCCGCGAGAAAACGCCAGCAGCACGAAGCCAATCAGCGGAAAAATAATGGTTAAGGCAAGCATGTTCATCCACGCAACTCACTTACTGAATCGATGTTCAGGTTCTGGCGGCGACGATGGAGCTGTAGCAACAGCGCCAGGCCAATACTCGCTTCAGCAGCCGCGAGGCTGATGGCGAGAATGTACATCACCTGACCATCGGTCTGGCCCCAGTAGCTACCGGCGACCACAAAGGCCAGCGCGGAAGCGTTGATCATGATTTCCAGACCGATCAGCATAAACAGCAGATTGCGGCGGATAACCAGACCGGTTAAGCCCAGAACGAATAAAATCGCAGCGAGGATCAGTCCATGTGTTAAGGGGATCATGCGCGTTCCTCCGTTTTTCTTTTCGCGCGGTCGTCAGTGCGGTTGCTCAGCACCTCGCCGACACGCTCTTCGCGGCCAACGTGGAAGGCCACAACCAGACCCGCCAGCAGCAGCATTGAGGCCAGCTCAACCGCCAGAACGTACGGACCAAACAGGGTGATACCCACAGCTTTCGCGCTGATTGGCGTCCCGTCGATACCCTGGTCGTTGACGCCCAGAATGGCGTAAACAATCACCGCCAGCATGATGGCCGACAAAATTGCCGGACCAATCCACACCTGCGGTTTTAACCACTGACGTTCCTGCTCAATTTCAGAGCCGCCCAGGTTCAGCATCATCACCACGAACACAAACAGCACCATGATGGCCCCGGCGTAGACGATGATTTCCAGCGCACCAGCGAAGTGCGCGCCCAGCGCAAAGAACACCCCGGAAATAGCCAGCAGCGAAATGATTAAATACAGCAGCGCATGCACCGGATTGGTGTGCGTGATCACTCGCAGCGTAGCCAGGATGGCGATAAGGCCACAGATATAAAAAGCGAATTCCATTGCCCTCTCCTTACGGTAACAGGCTCTTGACGTCGATAGGCTTAGCTTCGTTCTCTGCTTCGCCTTTATCTTTGCCGTCGATTGCCATACCCGCCATCCGGTAGAAGTTATATTCCGGGTATTTGCCCGGACCGGAAATCAGCAGATCCTCTTTCTCGTACACCAGATCCTGACGCTTGTACTCACCCAGCTCGAAGTCTGGAGTCAGCTGAATCGCCGTTGTTGGGCACGCTTCTTCACACAGACCGCAGAAAATGCAGCGTGAGAAGTTGATGCGGAAGAACTCAGGGTACCAGCGGCCGTCTACCGTCTCTGCTTTTTGCAGAGAGATACAGCCCACCGGACACGCTACCGCACACAGGTTACAGGCAACGCAACGCTCGGAACCGTCCGGGTCGCGCGTCAGCACGATACGTCCACGGTAGCGCGGCGGCAGATATACCGGCTCTTCCGGGTACATCCGGGTTTCGCGTTTGGCAAACGCATGCAGGCCGATCATCCAGATACTGCGTACCTGGGTGCCGAAACCTACCAATAATTCTTTTAAGGTCATGATCTCAAAGCCCCTTATGGCTGCTGCCAGAGAATGACAGCCGCCGTTACCAACAAGTTGACGAGCGTCAGCGGCAGGCACACTTTCCAGCCGAAGGACATTACCTGGTCATAACGCGGACGCGGTAACGCTGCGCGAATCAAAATGAACATCATCATGAAGAACGCGGTTTTCAGCGCGAACCAGATGAACGGCGGTAAGAACGGGCCATGCCAGCCACCAAAGAACAGCGTTACCATCAACGCGGAAATGGTGACGATACCGATGTACTCGCCCACGAAGAACAGACCGAACTTCATACCGGAATATTCAATGTGGTAACCGTCGGCCAGTTCCTGTTCGGCTTCTGGCTGGTCAAACGGGTGACGGTGACACACCGCCACGCCCGCGATGGCAAAGGTAATAAACCCAAAGAACTGCGGGATAACGTTCCAGATGTCGGCCTGGTTGTTGACGATGTCGGTCATGTTAAATGAACCGGCCTGCGCCACCACGCCCATCAGGGAGAGACCCAGGAACACTTCGTAGCTCAGCGTCTGCGCGGAAGCACGCATCGCACCCAGCAGCGAGTATTTGTTGTTACTGGACCAGCCTGCGAACAGCACCGCGTAAACCGCGAGGCCTGCCATCATCAGGAAGAACAGAATGCCGATGTTCAGGTCAGCCACCACCCAGGTCGGGCTGACCGGAACGATAGCAAACGCCAGCAGCAGCGAGGTGAAGGCGATCATCGGCGCCAGCGTAAAGATCACGCGGTCCGAGAAGCGTGGAACCCAGTCCTCTTTAAAGAACATCTTGATCATGTCCGCGACCAGCTGGAGTGAACCACCCCAGCCCACGCGGTTCGGTCCGTAACGGTTCTGGAACAGACCGAGCAGACGACGTTCACCAAAGCTCATGAACGCGCCGCAGGTGACGACCACCAGCAGAATCACAACCGCTTTCAGAATGCTCAGCAGGATGTCGATAAGATCCGGCGTTAACCAACTCATGCTTTTGCCTCCTGAAGGTTATCAAGATGCGCACCCGCCAGGACTGGCGCGATGCCAGGCATACCCATCGGCAGACCCACCTGCCCTGCTGACAGGCGTTCAGAAATAATCAGCGGCAGGCTGATTGTCTGGCCGTCGTAGCTAAAGGCAATGTTCGCACCCGCGTTAACGCCAAGCTTCGCGGCATCCGCCGGGTTGAGCTTGATGTACGGCTGCGGCATACGCTGCTGGAATACCGGAGAACGCTGGGACATTTCGTCGCTACCGAACAGATGGTAGTACGGTGCAATACGCCAGTGACCTTCCTGCGCCTGGAAGCTCGCCGGAACGGTGGTGAAGAAGTCCAGACCGGTTTCGGAGGCTTCAATCAGACGCACGCCCGGATCGCCGTGGCGCAGGTGACCGCCCACTTCAGCCTGGAACTTGTTCCATGCCTGCGGGGAGTTCCAGCCCGGTGCCCATGCAAACGGGATTTGCGAACGCGGCGCAGACGGCTGGTTGTTCCCTTCCATCGAGAAGGCAAACATGGTGTCTTTATCCTGCGGCTGACGCGGTTCGTGCACGCTGATGTTGGCGCGCATCGCGGTACGACCGCTGTAGCGGTGCGGCTCACGCGCCAGTTTCTGGCCGCGAATGCGGAAGCTTGCGTCAGGCGCGGCGTCTTTAATGCCCGCCAGCTGAGGCAGTTTCTCAACAACCGCGTCAATAACGTGGTCGAGCTGCGTCCAGTCCACTTCACGGCTCTGCACGGTGCTGTGCAGAGAGTGCAGCCAGCGCCAGCTTTCCAGCATCACGGTGTTGCTGTCGTAGTAGGCCGGGTCATAAACCTGGAAGAAACGCTGGGCGCGGCCTTCGTTGTTGATCACCGTCCCGTCGCTTTCTGCGAAGCTTGCCGCAGAGAGCACCAGGTGCGCTTTGTCCATGATCGCGGTGCGCTGATGGTCGATAACCATCACCAGCGGCGCTCTGGAGAGCGCGGCGTCAACGCGAGCGGCAGAAGCATGGCGATGCAGGTCGTTTTCCAGCACCACAACGGCGTCAGCGGCACCGGATTCCAGTTCGCTTAACGCGTCTTCCAGCGAGCCGCCGCCAATCATACCCAGACCGATGCTGTTCACCGCACGGGCAATCATAGTCACACCGACGTCAGCGCCGCGGCCCTTCAGGGCTTTGGCAACGTTCGCTGCGGCCTGAATGATTTCAGCGCTACCGGCGTTGGTACCGGAAATAATCAGAGGTTTCTTCGCCCCCGCCAGCGCCTGAACAATCACGTCGACCTTGTTTTGCAGGTCACGATCCAGTTCAACGGCCGGCGAGCTGCTGTCCAGCGCGTGGGCAATGGCAAAGCCGAGGCGCGCCTGATCTTCAACCGGCGCGCAGTAGGTCCACGCGGCGATATCGTCCAGACGGGTGTTGTCGACGTTAGTCACAAACAGAGGATGCTTCGCGCGCTGGCCGATGTTAAGAATGGCCGCAATCTGCCAGTCAGCCACTTTCTGCGCCGCTGCCATTTCACGTGCTTTGCCTTTCACCGCCTGACGAACCGCCAGAGCCGCGCGTGCACCAGTCTGCGTCAGGTCTTCACCCAGCACCAGAACCGCATCATAAGATTCGATTTCGCGCAGCGCAGGCGTATGAATGCCGCCTTCACGCAGCACTTTCAGCACCAGCTGGAGACGTTCCTGCTCGCCCTGGGCGATACCGGTATAGAAGTTTTCCGCCCCAACCAGCTCGCGCAGCGCGAAGTTGCTTTCGATGCTGGCGCGCGGGGAACCGATGCCGATCACTTTCTTCGACTGACGCAGAATATCTGCCGCGCCCTGCATCGCCTGCTCAGCGTTCAGGGTAATGACGTCATCGCCACGGCGCTGAACCGGCTGACGCGGACGGTCTTTCAGGTTCACATAGCCATAGCCGAAACGACCGCGGTCGCAGAGGAAGTAGTGGTTAACTGTACCGTTGTAACGGTTTTCGATACGACGCAGTTCGCCGTAACGTTCACCCGGGCTGGTGTTACAGCCAAGGGAGCACTGCTGGCAGATGCTTGGCGCAAACTGCATGTCCCATTTACGGTTGTAACGTTCAGAGTGGGTTTTATCCGTGAATACGCCGGTCGGACAGATTTCTACCAGGTTACCGGAGAATTCGCTTTCCAGCGTACCGTCTTCCGGACGACCGAAGTAGACGTTGTCATGCGCGCCATATACGCCCAGATCCTGTCCGTCTGCATAATCTTTGTAGTAACGCACGCAGCGGTAGCAGGCGATGCAGCGGTTCATTTCGTGAGAGATGAACGGCCCCAGATCCTGGTTACGGTGGGTACGCTTGGTAAAGCGATAGCGACGGAAGCTGTGACCGGTCATGACGGTCATATCCTGAAGGTGGCAGTTACCGCCCTCCTCACACACCGGACAGTCGTGCGGGTGGTTGGTCATCAACCACTCCACCACGCTTTCGCGGAACTGTTTGGCTTCTTCGTCATCAATCGAAATAAAGGTGCCTTCGGCGGCTGGCGTCATACAGGACATCACCAGGCGACCACGCGTGTCTTCCGCGTTTTGATATTGCTTCACCGCACACTGGCGGCAAGCACCGACGCTGCCCAGCGCCGGATGCCAGCAAAAGTACGGAATATCGAGGCCAAGAGACAGACAAGCTTCCAGCAGGTTGTCCGCCCCGTTGACTTCGTATTCTTTGCCGTCTACATGAATCGTAGCCATTAGCATGCTTCCAGTTGGCTCGGCCGAAACCGAGCGTTAATCAAAATTCTGTTTTTACCAGCGCGCTTTCAGCAGGTTCGGCTGAATACCATTGATCGAATGGGTATTGCTGAACGGCTGCTTGATGCCTGCTTCGAATTCGTCGCGGAAATATTTAATCGCGCTTTGCAGCGGCTCGACGGCGCCCGGTGCGTGGGCACAGAAGGTTTTACCCGGCCCTAAGAATCGACACAGTTGCTCAAGTGTCTCGATATCGCCAGGCTGGCCTTCGCCACGTTCGATAGCACGCAGGATCTTCACGCTCCACGGCAGACCATCACGGCACGGTGTACACCAGCCGCAGGACTCGCGGGCGAAGAACTCTTCCAGGTTACGCACCAGGGATACCATGCCGATCTCATGGTCGACGGCCATCGCCAGCGCCGTACCCAGACGGCTGCCTGCTTTACCAATGCTTTCGAACTCCATTGGCAGGTCAAGGTGGGCTTCGGTAAGGAAGTCCGTCCCTGCCCCACCCGGCTGCCAGGCTTTGAATTTCAGGCCATCGCGCATGCCGCCGGCGTAGTCTTCAAGAATTTCACGTGCGGTGGTGCCGAACGGCAGCTCCCAGACGCCAGGGTTCTTCACGCGACCGGAGAAGCCCATCAGCTTGGTACCGGCATCTTTGCTTGAGGAGATGCCCTGATACCACTCCACGCCGTTCGCGAGGATCGCCGGGACGTTGCACAGGGTTTCGACGTTGTTGACGCAGGTCGGTTTACCCCACACGCCGGAGCTTGCCGGGAACGGTGGCTTGGAGCGCGGGTTCGCGCGGCGGCCTTCCAGGGAGTTAATCAGCGCGGTTTCTTCACCGCAGATATAACGCCCGGCACCGGTGTGCACGAACAGCTCGAAGTCAAACCCGGTGCCCAGGATGTTTTTACCCAGCAGACCGGCTTCAGTGGCTTCGGCAATCGCGCGACGCAGGTTTTCAGCCGCTTCGATGTATTCACCGCGCAGGAATATATAGCCACGGTACGCTTTCAGCGCGAACGCGGAGATCAGCATGCCTTCAACCAGCAGGTGCGGCAGCTGTTCCATCAGCAGGCGGTCTTTATAGGTACCCGGCTCCATTTCATCGGCGTTACACAGCAGGTAACGGATGTTCATGGATTCATCTTTCGGCATCAGACTCCACTTCAGACCGGTGGAGAAGCCCGCGCCCCCGCGGCCTTTCAGGCCAGACTCTTTCACCGCGTTAACGATGTCGTCCGGCGCCATGCCGCCAAGGGCTTTACGCGCGCCGGCATAGCCGTTTTTGCTCTGATATTCGTCGAGCCAGACCGGCTGTTTGTCATCACGCAGACGCCAGGTCAGCGGATGCGTCTCAGCAGTACGAATTACAGTTTTCATTTGTACTGCTCCAGCAGGTCAGGAATCGCTTCCGGCGTCAGATGGCTGTGAGTGTCCTCATCAATCATCATGGTCGGCCCCTTGTCGCAGTTACCCAGGCAGCAGGTTGGCAGCAGAGTAAAGCGTCCGTCGAAGGTGGTCTGGCCCGGCTTGATATTGAGTTTCTTCTCAATCGCAGCCTGAATGCCCTGATAACCGGTGATGTGGCAGACCACGCTGTCACAGTAGCGGATCACATGGCGGCCTACCGGCTGACGGAAGATCTGGCTGTAGAACGTGGCTACGCCTTCTACGTCACTTGCCGGAATGCCCAGCACTTTCGCGATCTCGTAGATCGCCCCATCCGGCACCCAACCACGCTGTTTCTGTACGATTTTCAGCGCTTCAATGGACGCCGCACGCGGGTCTTCGTAGTGGTGCATCTCGTGCTCAATGGCGGCACGCTCTGCTTCACTCAGCTCAAAAGCCTCGGTTTGTGGTTGTTGATTCTCGTGCATAATTAGCGGTCCACATCTGACATAACAAAATCGATACTACCCAGATACACAATCAGGTCGGAGACCAGACTGCCGCGAATGGCGGCCGGGATCTGCTGCAAGTGCGCGAAGCTTGGCGTACGCACGCGGGTGCGGTAGCTCATGGTGCTGCCGTCGCTGGTGAGGTAGTAGCTGTTGATACCCTTGGTCGCTTCAATCATCTGGAAGGATTCCTGTGCCGGCATGACCGGGCCCCAGGAAACTTGCAGGAAGTGGGTGATCAGGGTTTCGATATGTTGCAGCGTGCGCTCTTTCGGTGGCGGCGTCGTCAGCGGGTGATCCGCCTTGAACGGGCCTTCCGGCATGTTGTTGAGGCACTGCTCAAGGATGCGCAGGCTCTGGCGCAGCTCTTCCACTTTCAGCATCACGCGGGTATAGCAGTCGGATACGCCGCCGCCAACCGGGACTTCAAAGTCGAAGTTCTCGTAACCAGAGTAAGGACGGGCTTTACGCACGTCGAAATCAATACCCGTCGCACGCAGACCTGCACCTGTGGTTCCCCACTCCAGCGCTTCTTTCGCGCCGTAGGCAGCAACGCCCTGAGAACGGCCTTTCAGGATGGAGTTACGCAGCGCGGCTTTCTCGTAAGACGCCAGACGTTTCGGCATCCAGTCGAGGAATTCACGCAGCAGGCGGTCCCAGCCGCGCGGCAGATCGTGCGCCACACCGCCGATGCGGAACCAGGCCGGGTGCATACGGAAACCGGTAATCGCTTCCACCAGATCGTAGATTTTCTGACGGTCGGTAAAGGCGAAGAAGACCGGCGTCATCGCGCCGACGTCCTGAATGAACGTGGAGATATACAGCAGGTGGCTGTTAATACGGAACAGTTCAGACAGCATCACGCGAATCACGTTAACGCGATCCGGGACGGTGATGCCTGCCAGCTTCTCAACGGCCAGCACGTATGGCATTTCGTTCACGCAGCCGCCGAGGTATTCGATACGGTCGGTGTACGGAATGTAGCTGTGCCAGGACTGACGCTCGCCCATCTTCTCGGCACCACGGTGGTGATAGCCGATGTCAGGCACGCAGTCGACAATCTCTTCGCCGTCAAGCTGAAGAATAATACGGAATGCACCGTGCGCAGACGGGTGGTTTGGACCGAGGTTGAGGAACATGAAGTCCTCGTTTTCGGTGCCGCGCTTCATGCCCCAGTCTTCCGGCTTGAAGGTCAGCGCTTCCATCTCCAGATCCTGCTTGGCTTTGGTCAGCTCAAACGGGTCGAATTCGGTGGCGCGTGCCGGGTAGTCTTTACGCAGCGGGTGGCCGGTCCAGGTCTGCGGCATCATGATGCGCGTCAGATGCGGGTGACCGTCGAAGGTCATGCCGAACATTTCCCAGGTTTCACGCTCGTACCAGTTGGCGTTCGGGAAAAGTTTGGTGATCGTCGGCAGATGCATGTCGTTTTCAGACAATGCCACCTTGAGCATGATATCCGTGTTGCGGTCTATTGAGATCAGGTGGTAGAAAACGGAAAAATCCGCAGCAGGGAGACCCTGGCGGTGCGTTCTCAGACGTTCGTCCATGCCGTGTAAGTCAAACAGCATGACGTAAGGTTTTGGCAATTTCTTGAGGAAATCGACAACTTCCAGTAATTGCTCACGCTTCACCCAAACAACGGGTACCCCGGTGCGGGTGGCCTGAACAGTAAAGGCATCCGGCCCAAAACGGTTGCGCAGTTCGCCAATGACGGGGTCATCGAGATGATCCCGGGTCTGCCAGGCGGCTTCTTGCGCGGTTAAGTCGGTCATATTGTTCACCATTGCAAATGGTCCGTGGTGACTGTTAAGCCTGGCTTCGCGCTATTTGAGTAGTGATATGCGAAGGTGTTCTCCAGGCCCACAGGCGCAAATTAAATTTCGTCAGGCGTACGCAGGTTGGTGACGGCAATACGTTCACCACGTTTACGCTCGCGCTCAGACTGCATGTTCGCGCGATAGACACCCTGATCGCCAACAACCCATGAAAGCGGGCGGCGTTCTTTACCAATTGACTCCTGGAGCAGCATCAGCGCCTGCATATAGGCCTCTGGACGCGGCGGGCAGCCCGGGATGTACACATCCACCGGAATGAACTTATCAACGCCCTGCACAACGGAATAAATGTCGTACATACCGCCGGAGTTTGCACATGCGCCCATGGAGATAACCCATTTTGGCTCCAGCATCTGGTCATAAAGACGCTGAATAACCGGTGCCATCTTGGTAAAGCAGGTCCCGGCCACCACCATCAGGTCAGCCTGACGTGGAGAAGCACGCAGTACCTCGGCCCCAAAACGCGCAACGTCATGCACCGCAGTGAATGACGTCACCATTTCAACGTAGCAGCAAGAAAGGCCAAAGTTGTATGGCCAGATGGAGTTCTTACGACCCCAGTTGACCATGTCGTGCATGGCATGTTCGAGCTTGCCCATGTACACGCTTTTGTTGACTTCTTGCTCCAGGGGGTCGGTTACGATCTCCTGTTTTTGCAGGGGGTAACGGTCATTCTCACCGTTAGGATCTATGCGGGTGAGCGTATAATCCATCTTATTGCCTCGCTGTTACTGCTGACGATTAGAGATACTGTTTTCCGGGTTGATGTGTTCACGGCGTGAACGCACAGGTGTCCAGTCCAGCGCGCCAATACGCACCAGATAAACCAGACCGGCCAGTAACACTAAAATGAAAATTGCGGCCTCGACAAAGCCCACCCAACCACTTTCGCGAATGGAGGTAGACCACGCGAAGAGGTAAAGCGCTTCCACGTCAAAAATGACGAAGAACATGGCTACCAGGTAGAACTTGGCAGACAGGCGTAAGCGAGCGGTACCTACTGAATCAATACCTGATTCGAAAGGTGTGTTTTTGTGCCTTGCGCGGGCGCGACCGCCCAGGAACCAGCCGCCGACTAACATCAGGCAGCACAGGCCAATGGCTACAATAAGAAAGATTGCGAATGCCCAGTGATGAGCGATGACTTCTGTGGATGTTGACATACTCATTGCTTACTCATCAAAAGTGATACCGACGACACTGCTCTTGCTGGCAGATGGGCATCACATCGATTCATGGGGAGGAACAAAATAACCTTACACTAACTGTCAGAAATGAGACATAGACAGCAAAATGATGGGGTTTTTTACTCCTTTCTATAACCTTTTGTCAACTTTAACAAAGGTTTCTTCACATTAAATTACAACGTGCGATTCTCATTAACATTTGGTGCCCTTTAACCCTGGTGGGTACATGACTTTCCGTCAAATGTATCTTGTTGAATCGTGTCCGTTTTGGAAGTAAAAAAAATAACCCTCCTATTTTGACAGGATTTGCCAACGATTCCTCCCCCCAAATGGGAGTATTTTCTTGATCTGAGACACGCTTTTGTTAATTCAATCAAAAAAACAGCAACATATTTCCTGTTTTTTTAACATCGGCGGGGTATGAGGTAAGTTAGAACAGGTATTGTTTACATCTTAACCAAAAACATTTTCTGCATTGATAAATAAGCGGTATTTGCTCTATCCCTGCTCCGTTCACGGTTATGAATAGCAAAAAAAACCACTCGCAGGAAAAAATCATGCGAGTGGCTCTTTTTTGCACTTACATTTTGTTACGAGAATTTTGAGGGAATGATCACTCAAAATCCCCTTCCACGATCAGGGAGTCGTCCCCTCCTTCGGGAGTAACAGGCGCGTACTGCCATGGATTGTGGTAGTTTTCCATTGCCTCGAACACCACTTTTGCCAGCTCGTTGTTGCTGGCGGCGTTATGGCACAGCAGGTACTCCGTATCCGGCAACGACGGGAGTCCCTCGGATTGACCCAGCACACGCAGATCGGGGCTCATCATCTCCACCGGACGGGCCGTTACGCCAAGCCCGGCCTTCACCGCCGCTCGCACTGCGGGCAAGGTTGACGCCACGTACGCCAGGCGCCATGGAATACTGGCTTCGTTGAGCGCAGCCAGCACCATATCGCGGAACGGACTCGGATCGTCCAGCAGGACCAGGGGTATCGGCTCACCTTTCTGCAATACATACTCCGCGGCACAGTACCAGTGCGTTGGAGAAGTACGCAGCGTCAGGCTGTCAAACTGGCCAGGTCGATGCGTGGTGACCACCAGGTCAACCTCGTTTTCTTTCAGCATCTCAACCATGAAGGCATTGCGTTTAACGCTAACGTCCAGGGCAAGCTTCGGATAAACCGAGCTAATTCGGTTGAGAAGGAAGGGTAAAATGGTATCTGCTGATTCATCTGACGCCCCTAATGTTAACACTCCCTGAAGGTTGCTAAACATTAATGACATACAGGCTTCATCATTAAAGCGCAGTATCTTTCTGGCATAACCCAGAAGCTGAATACCATGTTCTGTTAAAAGCTTATTACGTCCATGACGCGCAAAAAGCTCTTTACCAACCAGTTGTTCCAGCCGCTGCATTTGCTGACTCACGGCGGACTGGGTACGGCAAACGGCGGCAGCAGCTGCTGCAAAAGTGTTGAGATCGGCGACCGCAACAAACGTTCTCAGCAGATCGAGGTCGAGATTCATTATCGGACGATTTGCATTTATCATATCTTTTCACTTTCAGGTTGCTCGTGCGGAGCTGCCCGGGTTGAAGCTGTGTGTAACAGTTAAGCAATTCCTTCTGAAGAGTTTCCCTCGCATCCCGGCCCGGCAGACTGCCTGACAGATAGTTATTGTACTGCGGTATATCACCAGTCAGAAATCACGTTTCATGACGTTATTTTTATTCTCTTGCGTCCAGGATATTTCGTTGTTTGCAGGTCGATGTTAATACCATAAAGAGTAAGACATGTTTTCTGCCATCTATATCGCAGCGTTGGCAACGTAGCAAGATGTGACTTACCCAATCAGCCAGAGATAATTTTAACAATAACAATCGATTAATACAGGAAAGCAGTATCCGATATACGTAACAGGCCTATCGCTATGCTGCATTCCCGAAACACATCTTAACCCAAATCCACTATATTTATAAGTCTTATTGCAATATTAAGGATTTACCGCCAATGATAAGCAACTACACTCTTTTTATTAAAATTAACGAAAGTTGCATTTTCGTCGTTAATAATAAATAAAGTTTAATTTAGATTCAGGCCATTCATTAATAACCCTTAACATTAATTTCACATGAGTAACTTTTAACCTGGCTTTGCTAATATGGCAATCGGTATCTCAGCATTCAGGTTTTACGAATGGTCCCTCAGGGGGACTAATGCATCAGCCCGAATCGTCTTTTTATTTATTCCAGAATAATATTCATCCTTATATGAAATTTTTAGCATAAACAACCCGACCTCCCTCTTTATCACGATAAATTCAGGCACAAAATCACTCCGTCGTTAGAGTAAGCGATCACCGCGGCATTGCCCGGTTGGACGAAATCTTCTTCTGTGCGCCCTTCAAAACGAAGCGCGGTGGGAGTACATTGTTCCGTGCTCACTTCCACGGCAGGAAGTTGCAATAATAGCGAAAAGGTTAAAGGTTCATGTCCCCTATCGAAAAATCCAGCAAGCTCGACAACGTCTGTTACGACATCCGTGGCCCGGTACTAAAAGAGGCAAAACGCCTTGAAGAGGAAGGCAATAAGGTTCTGAAACTCAACATCGGCAACCCCGCGCCATTTGGTTTTGAAGCGCCGGATGAGATCCTGGTGGATGTGATCCGTAACCTGCCCACTGCACAAGGCTACTGCGATTCAAAAGGGCTTTATTCCGCCCGTAAAGCCATCATGCAGCACTATCAGGCTCGCGGTATGCGCGACGTCACCGTTGAAGATATCTACATTGGCAACGGTGTCTCGGAGCTGATCGTTCAGGCGATGCAGGCGCTCCTGAACAGCGGCGATGAAATGCTGGTTCCTGCCCCGGATTATCCGCTGTGGACGGCTGCGGTGTCCCTGTCCAGCGGTAAAGCGGTGCACTACCTGTGCGACGAATCCTCTGACTGGTTCCCGGATCTGGATGATATTCGCGCCAAAATTACCCCGCGCACCCGGGGTATCGTGATCATTAACCCGAATAACCCGACGGGTGCGGTCTATTCAAAAGAGCTGCTGATGGAGATCGTCGAGATCGCCCGCCAGCACAACCTGATCATCTTTGCCGACGAGATTTACGACAAGATCCTGTACGACGCGGCGCAGCACCACTCTATCGCCGCGCTGGCGCCCGATCTGCTGACGGTCACCTTTAACGGACTGTCTAAAACTTACCGCGTTGCCGGTTTCCGTCAGGGCTGGATGGTACTGAACGGTCCGAAAAAACATGCGAAAGGCTACATTGAAGGGCTGGAGATGCTGGCATCCATGCGTCTGTGCGCCAACGTACCGGCGCAACATGCGATCCAGACAGCACTCGGCGGCTATCAAAGCATCAGCGAGTTTATCGTTCCAGGCGGCCGCCTGTATGAACAGCGCAACCGCGCATGGGAATTGATTAATGATATTCCGGGCGTCTCCTGCGTGAAGCCTAACGGCGCGCTGTACATGTTCCCGAAAATCGACGCGAAGCGCTTCAATATTCACGACGACCAGAAAATGGTGCTCGACTTCCTGTTGCAGGAAAAAGTGCTGCTGGTTCAGGGGACGGCGTTTAACTGGCCGTGGCCGGATCACGTGCGTATCGTCACCCTGCCGCGCGAAGACGATCTCGAGATGGCCATCAGCCGCTTCGGGCGCTTCCTCTCCGGGTACCATCAGTAACGCTGACTTTCCGCCGGGTAGCGCTGCGCTTACCCGGCCTGCAACATCCGCAAATTTGCATCTTCCCTCCCCTCCCCGCACAATGAAGTCTGTCGCAGTGAAGACATAAGGTAACCTATGAGTCAGAGTCATTTCTTTGCCCACCTCTCCCGCCTGAAACTCATCAACCGCTGGCCGCTGATGCGCAATGTGCGTACTGAAAATGTGTCTGAGCACAGTTTGCAGGTTGCCATGGTCGCGCACGCGCTGGCCGCGATTAAAAACCGCAAATTCAACGGGCAGGTGAATGCCGAACGTATCGCCCTGCTGGCGATGTATCACGATGCATCGGAAGTGCTGACCGGGGATCTGCCTACGCCGGTGAAATATTTCAACTCGCAGATTGCCCAGGAATATAAGGCCATTGAGAAGATTGCCCAGCAGAAGCTGATCGACATGGTGCCTGAAGAGCTGCGCGATATCTTCGGGCCGCTGATCGATGAGCATCAGTATACGGAAGAGGAGAAATCCCTGGTTAAGCAGGCCGATGCGCTGTGCGCCTACCTGAAGTGTCTGGAAGAACTGTCCGCCGGGAATAACGAATTTTTACTGGCAAAAACGCGTCTGGAAAAAACGCTGGAGTCTCGTCGCAGCGAAGAGATGGACTACTTTATGCGCGTGTTTGTGCCGAGCTTCCATTTGTCGCTGGATGAGATTAGCCAGGATTCGCCACTCTGATTTTCGCCCAGCGGCGCTGCGCTTGCAGGGCCTACGGGGTTGTAGGCCGGGTAAGGCGTAGCCGCCACCCGGCAAAATGCTCAGAACGGAAACAGGACCGGTATCAATACCACGCACACCACCATCACCAGCACGGTGAACGGCACACCCAGCTTCACGAAATCACTGAACCTATAATTCCCGGGCCCCAGCACCAGCGTATTGACCGGGGAAGAGACCGGCGTCATAAATGCCGCGGACGCCGCCATCGCAACCATCATCGCAAACGGATACGGCGAAACACCCATCGATTTTGCCATCGCCAGCGCAATGGGCGCCATCAGCACCGCCGTTGCGGTATTGGAGATGAACAAACCAATGGTGGCGCACATGACGAACAGGCAAACCATCATCAGGTACGGACCATATCCCCCGCCCGCGTCCATTAAGCCTTTCACGATCAAATCCACCCCGCCGGTTTTCTGTAGCGCCAGGGCGAAGGGCATCATCCCGACGATGAGAATGATGCTCGGCCAGTGAATCGCTTTGTAAGCGCTTTCGGCGTCAATACAGCGGAATTTGCCCATTAACAGACAGGCGATTATCGCCGCCACCGGGTTAGGGATCTCGTCCGTCAGCATCAGCGCGACCATCAATACCAGGCAAAAAATCGCATGGGGCGCCTGGCTGTGCGCCGGTGATGCATCGTTCTCTTCAATCGGCATATTCAGCACCACAAAATCGCGGCCTTTCTGCCCGAGCTGGCTAATCAGTTTCCAGTTGCCGACCACGAGGAAGATATCCCCCAGCAGGATCGGCTCATCCACCACCGCCCCTTCAAGGGCTACGCCATCGCGCTTCAGGCCCACCACGTTGAGGCCATAGCGGGTACGAAAGCCGATTTCACGCACGGTTTTGCCCAATAACTCCGATTCCGGGATCAGCGACACCTCGGCCATTCCCACATCCAGCGCCTGGTCAGAGAAATACTCGCCGCGCAGGACCATCGGCTCCAGCAGCTGCTCGCTACAAAACTCCCGCAGATCCACGTCCGCGGTGGACATATCAATCAGCAGGACGTCACGCGCGCGAAACTCTGACACCCCGTTCACGTTAACGATCACCCGGCGAAAACGACGCCAGCGCTCAACCCCGATGACGTTCGCGCCATAGCGTTCGCGTAGCTTAAGGTCATCCAGCCGCTGCCCCACCATAGGCGATCCCGGGCGGATAGCCAGACGTCGGGCACGCCCGGTCAGACGATACTCTTTAATCAGATCGCGGAAAGAGCGCCGCTTCCAGCCCTCTTTGGCTTTATCCTGCTTCTCCCCTTTCAGCGCGAAACGGGTCAATAGCATATAGATAATGCCCATCACCAGTACCACCAGCCCGATCGGCGTAACGCTGAAAAAGCTAAACCCCTCAAGCCCCTCACGGATCAGTTCGCTGTTCACGACGAGGTTCGGCGGCGTTGCGACCAGCGTCATCATGCCGCTGATGAGCCCAGCGAAGCTCAACGGCATCATCAGCCGCGACGGGGAGATCTGCATCCTCATGCAGACGCTCAGCACGACCGGAATAAAGATGGCCACGACGCCCGTAGAGCTCATAAACGCGCCCAGCCCGGCGACCGTCAGCATCAGGTAAATCAGCATTTTGGTTTCGCTGCTGCCCGCCACCTTAACCAACCACGACCCCATCATCGTCGCCACGCCGGTGCGTACCAGCCCGTCGCCAATAATAAACAGGGCGGCAATCAAAATAACGTTGGGATCGCTAAACCCGGAAAAGGCTTCCGGCAGGGAAAGGGTACCGCTCAGAACGAATGCGACAATCACAAACAGGGCGACGGCATCCATGCGCACCTTGCCCGTGGCAAAAAGAATGATGGCGATTAACAGCAGGCTCAGGACCCAAATCAGTTCACCGTTCACAACATGTCCTTGTCAGTGGAGGAGAAGCAATTCTGCCATAAAAAAGCCCCGGTAATGCGGGGCTATATCATGGGATTACATTTTTAGCGAGACGGTTACAACTCCGTCTGACGCCTTCGAGACGTCGATGGCGGTCAGGGTGTTAAGCACGAAATCCGCCTCTTCCAGCCGGGGGGAACCCGCCGGGACGTTAACGGCAATGACGTGGCTTCCGGCGTTCAGCCCGGCCAGCACGCCTGCCGCCGCGTCTTCCACCACCACGCACTCCGCTGGCGCAAGGCCAAGCAGTTCTGCGCCGAGCAGAAACGCATCCGGTTCAGGCTTGCCGCGCTTCACGCGCTCAGCGGTAATGAAGACGTCCGGCGTCGGTAAACCTGCCGCCTTATGACGGGCATGCGCGACGGGAACCGAGCCGGAGGTGACGATAGCCCACGGGATCTGCGCTTCATTCAGGTGCTCAAGCAGTTCACGCGCACCGGGCAGCGCGGTGATGCCTTCGGTATCGGTAGCTTCAATCTGCTCAAGATAGCGGAACTCCGCCTGAATCTCTTCCTCAGAACGTCCCGCAAGGAAGTGCCGCAATGAGGTAATGGCCTGTTTGCCATGGATGAAATTCAGTACGTCCTGATGGTCGATGCCATGCCGGTCGGCCCAGTGGCACCACGAGCGCTCCACCACCGGTAGCGAATCCACCAGCGTACCGTCCAGATCAAACAGAAAACCTTTACACTGCACACACACCTCCGTCAGGCATTAATGATTTGTTGAATTTCGTTGCTGCTTAAATGGTACTGACGCGGACAGGCGTGCCACGCGCTCAGCATACGTTGATACTTATCCCACATCGGGGTCTGGGCGTTGAAGCCGTGCGTACCCGCATCAAAATGGGTGTAACGCCCTTCGGTATTCACCATAAAGCGTACATAGCTCAGATAGCGCGCTTCCGTCGCAGCATCAAAGCCCAGGAACGTCACGCGGCGCTCGTCAATGGTCTGCTGGTCCTTCAGATTGGTCCAGGACACATGCAGCGCATGGTACATCTCCATGATGTCGATAACGATACGGCAGGTTTCCTCTTTCAGTTCGCCAAATTCGCGATCCAGTTCGCGCATCTGCAAGCCAAAACCACGTTCAACAATGGTTTGCAGGCGGCTGTAGCGCGCAGCGTTATCGGGATCAAGCATAGTCATCATCTTGTACTGGTTAGACAAAATCAGACGTTGAGCATGGGTCATTTCCATCTTTCGACTCCTGTAGCGCATTGCACTGTAAAAAAAAGACACGGTAACTGATTGTTACTGTGCCTTCTTTTGGTCGTCGTTTCGATGATCAATCACAAGTCATCGAGGAATGTTTTATCAAGCTGTTTAAACGCACGCTTGAGGGTATCCGCCAGCGCCTGATAGTCCGGCTTGCCTTCAACCGGCGCCAGCGCCTGGCCCGCCTCCTCCAGCTTTCCACGCACTTCATAAAACCAGTGTAAAATAGTAGGCGGAAGTGGCGTGACGGAACGTTTACCTAACCACCATAGCCCCTGCATCGGCAGGCTTAACGCAAAAAGCGCCGTCGCGACGGCAGGGCCAAGCTGTCCACCTAACGCTATCTGCCAGCACAGGGTAAAAACGGCAATCGGGGGCATAAAGCGAATCGCATAGCGCGTGGCGCGAATAGTGCGATTTTCAATAAACATGGGCGCGAGGCGCTTTTCCATTGGCCATGTCTTTGCGTAATGCTGTCCCCGACGAAACAGACTAAAAAAGTTCACGGACGGGATTTCGGGTGTCGACATGGCTGTACCTCAACTTCACATATAAAAATTAAAATTTTCGTGCAAAACCACAACAGGCTATGACAACGTTCAAAATATTTTGTCATCGCTACCCCGTATCGGGTATCCTGTGCCAGCCTGATAGGGCCGTAGACGATAAGCGTTAACTCGTCAAATTATCGCATATTATGCCATTGTCTGAAAAATGTTCAAAATGGCTTAAAATCATAGGTATTTCTTCCATCCTGCCAGAATGTTTGTTTGGCATGATGTTAATTATAAATGTCTGGGTCAGCATGCGTTACGCTTTTAGACTCACTGACGTTTTTTTAGCCACGTATCAATAATAGGTACTTCCATGTCGAGTAAGTTAGTACTGGTTCTGAACTGCGGTAGCTCCTCACTGAAATTCGCCATCATCGATGCGCTCAACGGTGACGAGTACCTCTCTGGTTTGGCCGAATGTTTCCATCTGCCTGAAGCACGTATCAAGTGGAAGATGGACGGCAGCAAACAAGAAGCGGCTTTAGGTGCAGGCGCCGCTCACAGTGAAGCGCTGAACTTTATCGTTAACACTATTCTGGCACAAAAACCAGAACTGTCTGCTCAGCTGACCGCAATTGGTCACCGTATCGTCCACGGCGGCGAAAAATACACCAGTTCCGTGGTAATCGACGACTCCGTGATCCAGGGTATCAAAGACTCTGCGTCTTTCGCACCGCTGCATAACCCGGCTCACCTGATCGGTATCGCTGAAGCACTGAAATCCTTCCCGAGTCTGAAAGACAAAAACGTGGCCGTGTTTGATACCGCGTTCCATCAGACCATGCCGGAAGAGTCTTACCTCTATGCCCTGCCATACAGCCTGTACAAAGAGCACGGCGTCCGTCGTTACGGCGCACACGGCACCAGCCACTTCTATGTGACTCAGGAAGCCGCAAAAGTGCTGAACAAGCCGGTTGAAGAAGTCAACATCATCACCTGCCACCTGGGCAACGGTGGTTCTGTTTCCGCTATCCGCAACGGTAAGTGTGTTGACACCTCTATGGGTCTGACCCCGCTGGAAGGTCTGGTGATGGGTACCCGTTCCGGTGATATCGACCCGGCGATCATCTTCCACCTGCACGACACCCTGGGCATGAGCGTTGACGACATCAACAAAATGCTGACCAAAGAGTCTGGCCTGCTGGGCCTGACCGAGGTCACCAGCGACTGCCGTTACGTTGAAGACAACTACGCAGAAAAAGCTGACGCTAAACGTGCAATGGACGTTTATTGCCACCGTCTGGCGAAGTACATCGGTTCTTACACCGCGCTGATGGAAGGCCGTCTGGATGCTGTTATCTTCACCGGCGGTATCGGTGAGAACGCGGCAATGGTACGTGAACTGTCCCTGGGCAAACTGGGCGTTCTGGGCTTCGAAGTTGATCATGAGCGTAACCTGGCTGCCCGCTTCGGCAAGTCTGGCTTCATCAACAAAGAAGGCACCCGCCCTGCTATCGTTATCCCAACTAACGAAGAGCTGGTCATCGCGCAAGACGCGCACCGCCTGACTGCCTGATTCCACACCGCCAGCAATGCTGGCGGTGCTGTTTTGTAACCCGCCCAACGCGGCGGTAACGAAAGAGGATAAACCGTGTCCCGTACTATTATGCTGATCCCTACCGGAACCAGCGTCGGCCTGACCAGCGTCAGCCTCGGCGTGATCCGCGCTATGGAACGCAAAGGCGTTCGTCTGAGCGTCTTTAAGCCTATCGCCCAGCCACGTGCCGGTGGCGATGCGCCAGACCAGACCACCACCATCGTTCGCAAGAACTCCAATCTGCCAGCGGCTGAACCGCTGAAGATGAGCCACGTTGAATCTCTGCTCTCCAGCAACCAGAAAGACGTGCTGATGGAAGAGATCATTGCCAACTACCACGCAAACGCGCAGGACGCGGAAGTGGTGCTGGTTGAAGGCCTGGTCCCGACCCGTAAACACCAGTTTGCCCAGTCTCTGAACTTTGAAATCGCGAAAACCCTCAACGCAGAGATTGTTTTCGTGATGTCTCAGGGCACGGATACCCCAGAGCAGCTGAAAGAGCGTATCGAACTGACGCGCAGCAGCTTCGGCGGTGCGAAAAACACCAGCATCACCGGCGTGATTGTTAACAAGCTGAACGCGCCAGTAGATGAGCAGGGCCGTACGCGTCCTGACCTGTCCGAAATTTTTGACGACTCTTCCAAAGCGAAAGTCATTAAAGTTGACCCGGCTAAGTTGCAGGATTCCAGCCCGCTGCCAGTTCTGGGCGCGGTGCCATGGAGCTTCGATCTGATTGCCACCCGTGCAATCGATATGGCGCGCCACCTGAACGCCACCGTGATCAACGAAGGCGATATCAACACCCGCCGCGTGAAGTCCGTAACTTTCTGCGCACGTAGCATTCCACACATGCTGGAGCACTTCCGTGCAGGTTCCCTGCTGGTAACCTCCGCAGACCGTCCGGACGTGCTGGTTGCAGCCTGTCTGGCCGCGATGAACGGCGTGGAGATCGGCGCGATCCTGCTGACCGGTGCCTACGAGATGGACCCACGCGTAAGCAAGCTGTGCGAACGTGCGTTCGCCACTGGCCTGCCAGTCTTCATGGTGAACACTAACACCTGGCAGACCTCCCTGAGCCTGCAAAGCTTCAACCTCGAAGTGCCGGTTGATGACCACGAGCGTATCGAGAAAGTTCAGGAATACGTTGCGGGCTACATCAACGCAGACTGGATCGAATCCCTGACGGCGACCTCCGAGCGCAGCCGTCGTCTGTCTCCTCCAGCCTTCCGTTACCAGCTGACCGAGCTGGCGCGTAAAGCGGGCAAACGCGTGGTTCTGCCAGAAGGCGACGAACCACGTACCGTTAAAGCGGCAGCCATCTGTGCAGAGCGCGGTATCGCGACCTGTGTGCTGCTGGGTAACCCGGATGAGATCAACCGCGTTGCGGCGTCTCAGGGCGTTGAGCTCGGCGCGGGCATCGAAATCGTTGATCCTGACGTGGTCCGCGAAAGCTACGTTGCCCGTCTGGTTGAGCTGCGTAAGAACAAAGGCATGACCGAAGCCGTTGCGCGCGAGCAGCTGGAAGACAACGTGGTGCTGGGTACGCTGATGCTGGAGCAGGACGAAGTTGACGGTCTGGTTTCCGGTGCGGTTCACACCACCGCGAACACCATCCGTCCACCGTTGCAGCTGATCAAAACTGCACCGGGCAGCTCTCTGGTCTCCTCCGTGTTCTTCATGCTGCTGCCTGAACAGGTTTACGTTTACGGCGACTGCGCGATCAACCCGGACCCAACCGCAGAGCAGCTGGCAGAAATCGCTATCCAGTCTGCGGACTCCGCGATTGCCTTCGGTATCGAACCACGCGTCGCGATGCTCTCCTACTCCACCGGCACCTCTGGTGCAGGTAGTGACGTAGAGAAAGTCCGTGAAGCGACCCGCATTGCACAGGAAAAACGTCCGGATCTGATGATCGACGGCCCGCTCCAGTACGATGCCGCGGTAATGGCTGACGTGGCGAAATCCAAAGCGCCGAACTCGCCGGTTGCAGGTCGCGCTACCGTGTTCATCTTCCCGGATCTGAACACCGGTAACACCACCTATAAAGCGGTACAGCGTTCAGCAGACCTGATCTCCATCGGGCCAATGCTGCAAGGCATGCGCAAACCTGTGAACGACCTGTCCCGTGGTGCGCTGGTTGACGATATCGTCTACACCATCGCGCTGACCGCGATCCAGTCTTCGCAGCAGCAGTAATTGTAAGGTCTTGCCGGATGTCGCTTCGCTTATCCGGCCTACAGGACCGTAGGCCCGGTAAGCGCGAGCGCCACCGGGCAACAAAAAGGCGACCACAAATGGTCGCCTTTTTTATTACAGCAGCTCCCGCGCCGCCGACACAATGTCATGTGCCGTCAGGCCATACTCCTTCTGCAAGAAGTCCTGCGTACCCACCTGACCATACCGTTCCTTCACCCCCACCCGCCGCATAGGCACCGGACAGGTTTCCACCAGCACTTCCGCCACCGCCGACCCCAGCCCGTTGTGAATGCTGTGATTTTCGCAGCTCACAATACGCCCGGTTTTCTCGGCATAGTTTTTCACCAGCATCCGATCGATGGGCTTCAGGGTAAACATGTCGATGACCGCTGCGCTTACCCCCTCCTGCTCCAGCTGGCGCGCCGCCTCCAGCGCTTCCGCCACCATAATGCCGTTAGCAATCAGGGTAATATCGGTTCCCTCGCGCAGCACGTTGCCCTTGCCGATGGTGAAGGTTGACCCCGGGGCATACACGCTCGGCGCCTGTTTACGGATGGTCCTTACCCAGTAAAAGCCTTCCAGGTCAATGAGCTGACGCAGCACATCTTCGAACATCACCGCATCGGTCACCTCCAGCACCACTGAATGCGCCAGACCGCGCACGATGCCCATATCCTCAAACGACATATGCGTCCCGCCGTTGTGACAGGCCGTCACGCCCGCATCCGAGGCAATCACCTTCACGTTATTGCGCTGGTAGTCCAGGGACATAAACAGCTGGTCGAAGCAGCGACGGCTGGCAAAGGCGGTAAAGGTATGGACGAACGGCTTACGTCCGGTGAGCGACAGCCCGGCGGCCGTCCCAATCACGTTGGCCTCCATAATTCCGCAGTTGATGACGTGCTGTGGGTAATCACGCGCTACGCCGTCCATCGCCATCGAACTCATCAGATCCGCTTCGAGCGCAATGATCTCGCTCCCGGCCTCAATCTGTTTTGCCACAAAACCCGCGTAGACCTTACGCATCTCAACGGCATCTTTCTGTCCTGTCGGTGCAACCTTAATCATGTGAAGCCTCCAGTTGGCGAATCGTCTCGTTAAGCGCCGCTTTGCTCTCCTCGGTTAATCGCAGGTGATGCGAGTTGCTGAGCTGTTCCAGATATGGCACCCCCTGCCCTTTGATGCTGTCGAGGATCACCACCCGCGGACGCGCATCGGCCTCAGGGATCGGCTCGGTCACCTCCAGCAGCGCCGGAATGTCATCCCCTTTCACCGTCACTACGTCAAAACCAAAGGCGCGGAATTTGCCTTCCAGGTCGAAGGCGCTGATGATTTCGTCCAGCTCGCCGTCGAGCTGCTGTTTGTTCCAGTCCACGAATACCGTCAGGTTGTTCAGTCGATGGTGAGCGATAAACTGGAAGGCTTCCCAGCACTGCCCTTCATTCAGTTCTCCGTCGCCAACGATGCAAAACACCCGGTTTGGCCTTCCTGCCAGCTTGTGCGACAGCGCCATGCCGCCAGCGATGGAGATCCCCTGCCCCAGTGAACCGGTGGTGGCATCCACGCCGCGTGTTTTCAGGCGATCCGGGTGACTTGGCAGACGCGTCCCGTTCTGGTTCAGCGTGCTCAGCTCTTCAATCGGGAAGTAGCCCTTAATCGCCAGCGTGCTGTACAGCGCCGGCCCCGCATGGCCTTTCGACAGCACAAAGTAATCGCGCTCTGGCCAGTCCGGATCGGCCGGGTCAATTTTCATCACCGCGCCGTACAGAACGGCCAGCGTTTCAACGACTGACATGCTGCCACCGTAGTGACCAAAACCCAGCTGCGTAAGGGATTTCAGCGTCTCAAGGCGGATCTGACGCGCCAGGTCGGTTATTTCATTCTCATTCATGATTTGGCTCCGGGGTTTTCCTGCGCGTTACCGCTGGCAGGTTTGTTTTTAGCGAAGACGTTGTAGGCCACCAGCAGCGCGAACAACACAACAACCAGTCCGGTGATGGCAAGCGGCGACAGGAAGCGTGCCAGGTTGCCCAGCACAATCCCGACCGCACCAAAATCAGCGTCCGAGAAGGTCGTATTCGCAAAGCCAATTGCGCCCAGAACAGGCAGCAGCAGGACCGGGAGGAAGGTGATCAGCAGGCCGTTAGCAAACGCGCCAATCATCGCCCCGCGACGTCCGCCAGTGGCGTTACCAAACACGCCTGCTGTCGCACCGGTGAAGAAATGCGGCACAACGCCCGGGAGGATCAGCACCCAGCTAAACTGACCGCAGATGAACAACCCAACAATCCCGCCGAGGAAGCTAAACAGGAAGCCAATCAGCACCGCGTTTGGCGCATACGGGTAGACTACCGGGCAGTCCAGCGCAGGCCGCGCATTGGGCACCAGTTTTTCCGAGAAGCCGGTAAAGGCCGGGACGATTTCCGCCAGAATCAGGCGCACGCCCTGCAAGATGATGAACACGCCTGCCGCGAAGGTGATGGCCATAATGATGGCGTACACCAGGTAGTTCTGGCCGCCGCTGAAGGTGGCCTCCACGTACTCACGTCCGGCGCTCACCGCCATGATCAGGTAGATAATCATCATGGTAAGGGAGATGGAGATTGAACTGTCACGCAGGAAGCTAAGGTTCTTCGGCAGGTTCATCTCTTCGGTGGAGCGCGAGCCTTTCCCGACCTTGCTGCCAATCCAGCCGGACAGCACGTAGCCCAGCGTACCGAAATGACCGAAGGCGATCTCATCGTTGCCGGTAATACGCTTCATATAGCGCTGCGCAATCGCCGGGAAGAAGGCCATAATCAGGCCGAGGATCAACGAACCGGTAAAGACCAGCCCGACCCCCTCGAAGCCTGCAACCGTCAGGATCACGCCGATCATGCATGCCATGTAGAAGGTGTGATGCCCGGTGAGGAAGATGTACTTCAGGCGGGTAAAGCGCGCAACAATAATATTCGCCACCATCCCGAAGGCCATAATGAGCGCGGTGGAAGCGCCATATTTTTCCAGGGCAATCGACACAATAGCTTCATTGTTGGGAATAATGCCCTGAATATTAAAGGCGTGCTCAAACATACCGCCGAGCGGATTTAAAGAGCCCACCAGCACAGTTGCGCCGCCGCCCAGTACAATAAAGCCGAGAATGGTTTTAATTGTGCCTTTTACCACATCCGAAAAGGCTTTTTTCTGCGCCACAAGACCAATCAGAGCAATTAACCCGACCAGCACTGAAGGGACTTTTAAAATATCAACAACGAAATTCAGCGTTTCAAGGATAAACATATCCACCTCGCCTTATCAGGATTATTGTCTTTCGAACCAGGCGCGCAGCTGCGCTTCGAGTTCGTTGATATCGATGATATTGTTGATTACCACCAGCTGGCTTTCCGGCACGCTGGCGCTGGCGGCAATGTCTTTCGCCATTACAAACAGGTCCGCCGCGCCCGGCGTGGCCGAGGAGAGATCGGAGTGTTCAACCTCGGCCTCAATTTCCAGTTTTTTGAGCACCTTTTTAATATTCATTTCGACCATAAAACTGCTGCCCAGGCCGGAGCCGCAAATAGCCATGATTTTCATTGTTATCCCCTTTTTTAAGTAGAGTACGCCCCATCACGCTGACGCGTAATGTTGAGATGAATCGGATTAAATAATTAAATCAGAAGCGATTGATAACGGTTTTTATCTCCTCCAGCGTATTCGCCCGATGTAATTCAGCCATATCTTCGTCGCTGGAAAATAATTCCGCTAAGGCTGAGATCATTTCGATATGGCTATGCTTGTCCGGTGCCGCCAGCATCACAATCACATCGACGGGGTCAAACTCACCGGCACCAAAAGAGACGCCCCGTTTCAGCTTTAATAATGACAGGCCAAGTCCTTTCGCCCCTTCTTCCGGTCGCGCATGTGGCATTGCCAGCCCTGGAGCCAGCACATAGTAGGGACCTAACGTCTGGTGCTGCTCGATGATAGCCGTGACATATTCCGGCGCAATGACCTGCAAATCCAGCAGCGGTTTCGCGCACAGTTCCAGCGCCTGGGGCCAGCTTTCAACGCTATCCTGTAGGATGATGGTTGTATCATATATCCACTTTTTGAGCATTTTTCACTCCCGCTAAAGACCAGACATGGGCAAACTCTATTCAACCCATCAATCAATGACTGCGATCGCGATCACAAAGATAGCGCTACCAACGACTAACATGCAGAACTGTGATAGCGCTATCAAATTGCTATCATGGTGCGAAATCACAGCAAAAAAAGGGATTTAAGGCGTATACTGCCTGTCACGTAAAATGAAGGATGAAACTGAATCGCGTCCTGTCAGCAGGAAGATGTATGTCTTTAACCCGAAAACGGCGCAGTACCGGAAAAGTAACGCTCGCGGATGTCGCACAGCTTGCCGGCGTAGGCACGATGACTGTTTCCCGTGCCCTCCGCACGCCCGAACAGGTTTCCGATAAACTGCGTGAAAAAATTGAAGCCGCGGTGCAGGAGCTGGGTTATATGCCCAATCTTGCCGCCAGCGCACTGGCATCGGCGTCGTCATGGACGATCGCGATGGTAGTTCCCAATCTTTCCGAAGCTGGCTGTTCCGAGATGTTCGCCGGGCTACAGCAGGTGCTCCAGCCAGCCGGATATCAGATCATGCTGGCGGAATCTCAGCATCGTCTTGAACAGGAAGAGAAACTGCTCGAAACGCTGCTGGCCTCGAATATCGCCGCGGCGATACTGCTCAGCGTCGAGCACTCCGATACCGTACGCCACTGGCTGAAAAACGCCTCTATCCCGGTGATGGAAATGGGTGCAATGCGTGCCGATCCGATTGATATGAATATCGGGATTGATAACGTCGCCGCCATGTATGAACTTACCGAGATGGTGATTCAGCGTGGCTACCAGAATATCGGCCTGCTGTGCGCTAACCAGGAGCAGTGGATTTTTCAGCAGCATTTGCAGGGCTGGTACAAGGCGATGCTGCGCCACCACCTGTCGCCGAACAGAGTGATTAATGCCGCCATGCCGCCGAACTTCTCCACCGGCGCGGCACAACTGCCAGAGTTCCTGCTGGCGTGGCCGGAACTGGATGCGCTGGTGTGCGTATCAGATGAACTGGCCTGCGGCGCGCTGTATGAGTGCCAGCGTCGACGCATCAAAGTGCCGGACGATTTAGCGGTCGTGGGCTTTGGCGACAGCGACGTCAGCCGCGTCTGCCAGCCGCCGCTGACAACGATGGCAGTACCGCATCGCAAGATTGGGATTGAAGCCGGGAAAGCGTTACTGGAACGTCTGAATGACGGAGACTGGCGCGATCATAAACCCATCGCGTCCAGCCTGTGTCTGCGGGAAAGCTGTTAAGGCTTACTCAGCCTCTTCCTCTTTTTCCGCCTTATTTTCCGGTTTAGCGGATTCGTTTTTGGCGTTGCGGGTCATCCACAGCGCCAGCGCTTTAAGGGAATCGGGCGTGAACTCGTCGCAACGCGCAGTGATCTCTTCCGGCGTCATCCAGCACACTTCGCTCACTTCCTCTTCCTGCAAGGCGAAAGGTCCGTGGGAAACGCAGCTGAACAGCCCGCCCCAGACGCGACAATGTTCATCTTCGAAATAAAATTGCCCGTGCTCGGCAAACGGCACGCCAGCGATACCTAACTCTTCTTCCGCTTCACGACGCGCGGAATCCAGCAATACTTCATCGGCCTGCACAACGCCACCCGCTGTGGCATCCAGCATACCAGGAAGAAAATCTTTGGTGTCGGTGCGACGCTGGACCAGAATCTTGCCCATGCCGTCATGAACAACGATGTAAGTCGCGCGGTGACGCAGACGCTCCGCACGCATTTGTTCGCGGCTGGCCTGCGCGATCACTTCATTCTCTTCGCTGACAATGTCAACCCACTCAGTACTTGCCAAATGATTCTGCTCCACCATCGGGAAACCTTCTCGTCTAAGCGCTCTTTCGGCGCGTTTGCAGTTGTGGTGTAACTTACGGATTAATCGCTATCTGCGCAATAACTTGCTGATCATTAAGTGCGATAACGCTTAATGTCCCGTCTTCATACATGCCGTAGCTTGCCGGATTGCCGCCTTTAGGAATGCTGACAGACCCGGGATTAAAGTGATAAAACGCCCCGCGTTTTTCCGCCACCGGAATATGAGTATGACCATAAACCAGGACATCGCCAGCGGCGAGTGACGGCAGGTTATCCGGGCCGAACAGGTGCCCGTGGGTCAGGAACAAACGGCTGTTTTCCATCAACACCTGTTGACAGGGAGCGGTGATGGGAAAATGCAGCAGCATCTGGTCAACTTCGCTGTCACAGTTGCCGCGAACGGCGATAATGCGCGAGGCAAAATGATTAAGTTTTTCCGCCACCTGCGCGGGAGCGTAGCCTTCCGGCAACGCATTGCGTGGACCGTGGTTTAACACGTCGCCCAGGATCACCAGCCATTGCGCTCCGCTTTGGGCGAACAGAGAAAGCACGCGTTCGGTCGCGGGCAGCGATCCATGAATATCCGACGCAAACATCAGTTTCATCAGTTACTCCTCAGGAATTCAGACTGCCCCTATCATACCTCAAGCGCCCCGTCTTATCAGCCCGCGCGCTTAGCAGAGAGTGCCAGATAGCGCTGTACCGACGCGCGTTGCCACTGGAATGTGGCGTAATCCACCAGCAGCTGTGGGACGTCATCGCCATTGAGGATCAAGCGATTGAGCATCAGCGCCAGATCGGTGTCGGCAATACACCACTCGCCAAACAGGTTGGGGTTACCCTGCGCCAGCAGCGATGAGGCAGTTTCGATCAGCTTCCGGGCGCTGGATAAGCCTTCCTCGCTGAGGGCGGGCTTTTTGACGCCAGCGAACACCACGTCCGTAGAGCGTTCTGTGCGAATCGGCACCAGGTCGCTACGCAGCCATGCCTGGATCTGGCGGGCGCGGGCGCGCTTTTGCAGATCGTGAGGATAGATGCGTTCCCACTCTGGCGGGGCAAAGCGGTCCTCAAGATACTCGTCAATCGCCGAGGATTCACTCAACTCAAAACCGTCGATCTCCAGCACAGGGACTCGGCGAGTGAGCGCGTAGCCCTGCCACTGGGGCTTCAGATGTTCGCCGCTGTCCAAGTCGACGGTTCTCAGACTAAAAGTAAGCCCCTTTTCTGCCAGCGCCACATAAACGCTCATGACATAAGGAGAAAAAAAGTTCGCATCGGACCACAACGTTATTACAGGCTGGCTCATAACATCCTCATCGGCTGATCGGTTTTCACTCAACATATAATCTCTTTGCCTCGCTGTCACTTGATGAAAACTCACGATTTACAACAAGCACCTATACTGATTTTTTATGGCAACACTATTCGCACTGACAGGAGTTGAGAATGATAGATCTCTATTATGCCCCCACCCCTAATGGCCATAAGATCACCCTCTTTCTCGAAGAAGCCGAAGTGGACTACCGGATCATTCGCGTGGATATCAGTAAAGGCGACCAGTTCCGCCCCGTTTTTCTGGCCATATCGCCCAACAATAAAATTCCGGCCATCATTGATAACCTGCCTTCTGACGGCGGCAAACCGTTAAGCCTGTTTGAGTCTGGAGAGATTTTGCTCTATCTGGCAGAGAAAACCGGCAAGCTCCTGAGCGGTGAATTGCGCGAGCGTCATCACACGCTGCAATGGTTATTCTGGCAGTCGAGCGGCCTGGGGCCAATGCTGGGGCAGAATCACCACTTTACCGCCTATGCGCCGCAGACGATCCCTTACGCCATTGAGCGATATCAGGTCGAAACCCAGCGCCTGTACGGGGTCCTGAACCGTCGGCTGGAAAAATCACCGTGGCTGGGAGGTGAACATTACAGCATTGCAGATATCGCCTGCTGGCCGTGGATTAACACCCATGAACGCCACCGGATCGATCTGGCCACTTATCCGGCAGTGAACAACTGGTTTGAGCGCATCCGGACCCGCCCGGCAACCGAACGCGCCATGCAAAAAATCCATCAGATTTGAGCCTGCGCCCCGTTGGGTGCAGGTGTTCTCCTCATGTATGATGAGGTGAAAATACTGACACGGAGAAGACCTGCAATGCCCCAGCATGACGCTATTATTCGTATAAAAAACTTACGCTTACGCACGTTTATTGGTATCAAGGAGGAGGAGATCGCGAATCGCCAGGATATCGTGGTGAATGTAGTGATCCACTACCCGGCAGACAAGGCGCGCGCCAGCGAAGACATCAATGACGCGCTGAACTATCGCACGATAACCAAAAGCATCATCCAGTACGTTGAGAACAACCGTTTTGCGCTACTGGAAAAATTAACTCAGGATGTGCTCGACATCGCACGCGAACACCACTGGGTCACTTATGCTGAAGTGGAGATCGATAAACTTCACGCCCTGCGCTACGCCGACTCCGTCTCCATGACGTTAAGCTGGCAGCGCCAGGCGTAAACCTGGAGGTTGTATGAAGATCCTGCTCACCGGCGGTACGGGCCTGATTGGTCGCCATCTCATTCCACGTTTGCAGGCGTTGCATCACGACATTACCGTGGTCACGCGCAGCCCGGAGAAAGCGCGCCAGTTGCTGGGCGTCGGCGTTGAGATCTGGAAAGGCCTGGCGGAAAGGCAGGATCTGAACGGCTTTGACGCCGTCATCAACCTTGCTGGCGAACCTATCGCCGATAAACGCTGGACCGAAGAGCAAAAACAGCGTTTATGCAGCAGCCGCTGGAACATGACCGAAAGGCTGGTTGAGCTGATTCGCAACAGCGAGACGCCGCCTTCGGTGCTGATTTCAGGTTCTGCTACAGGCTACTATGGCGATCTCGGTGAAGTGGTGGTGACCGAAGAGGAGCCGCCGCACAACGAGTTTACCCATAAACTCTGCGCCCAGTGGGAGCGCATCGCCTGCGCGGCGCAAAGCGATCGTACCCGCGTCTGCCTGCTGCGCACCGGCGTGGTACTTGCGCCGAAGGGCGGTATTCTCGGTAAAATGCTGCCGCCGTTTAAAATGGGGCTTGGCGGGCCCATCGGCAACGGTCGTCAGTATCTGGCGTGGATCCATATCGACGATATGGTCAACGGCATTCTCTGGCTGCTGGATAACGATCTGCGCGGGCCATTTAACATGGTATCCCCTTACCCCGTACGTAATGAACAATTTGCTCACGCCCTGGGGCATGCCCTGCATCGCCCGGCGGTGCTGCGCGTGCCTGCAACGGCGATTCGTCTGTTGATGGGTGAGTCTTCGGTGCTGGTGCTGGGCGGGCAACGAGCGCTGCCAAAACGGCTGGAAGCGGCCGGGTTCACGTTCCGCTGGTATGACCTGGAAGAGGCGCTGGGGGATATGGTGCAGTGAATATGTTAGAGTTATACGCCATGTCTGGATGAGATGGCGTAACTATGGCAACCATTACCACAACCCGGCTTCACCTCACCCCTTTCGAACCTTCTGACTGGGCGTTCTTCCGCTCTCTGCGTGAAGACCCCGCCATCATGCGCTATATGGCCGCTATCACGCCGGAAAAAGAGACGCGCCGCGTATTTGCCGCGCGCCTGATGGCGGAGCATGTCTTTGTGGTCCGTCTGCATAACGACGTTACGCCGCTCGGGGATATCGGCCTGCAAATCAGTGCGGCGAACCGTGAAGAGGCGGATATTGGCTACACGGTTGTGCCTGCCGCGCAGGGAAAAGGCATTGCCAGCGAGGCGCTGCGCGCGGTGTGCGAGTATGCATTTAACCAGACGGGCGTGAAGGCGATAAACGCGTACGTGCTGGCAGATAACGTTGGGTCGGTGCGGGTCCTTGAGAAAGCGGGTTTTGTGCGCACGCAGGTGCTGGAGAAGGCGTACGAGATTAACGGCGTACGGTATGACGACTGGGTGTATCGGCTAGAGTGTTGAATGCCGGGCGGCACTGCGTTTGCCCGGCCTACGGGTTTTGTAGGCCCGGTAAGCGAAGCGCCACCGGGCAATTGGGCGGCTCTGCGGCCTGATGCCCTCACCCCAGCCCTCTCCCACAGGGAGAGGGAGAAAGGCCAAACCTACTTCAACGAGCCTTTCAGGAACTGCTGCAAGCGCGGGCTTTGCGGGTTCGCCAGCACCTCATCGGGGTGCCCCTGCTCTTCAATTTTCCCCTGATGCAGGAAGATAACGTGGTTAGAAACGTTACGTGCGAAGCCCATCTCGTGCGTCACCACCACCATCGTTTTGCCCTCTTCCGCCAGCTTTTGCATGATGCGCAGTACTTCGCCAACGAGTTCAGGATCCAGCGCAGAAGTCGGTTCGTCAAACAGCAACACTTCCGGCTCCATCGCCAGCGCACGGGCGATAGAAACACGCTGCTGCTGCCCCCCTGACAGGTGCACCGGATATTTGATCTGCTGCCGCTCGTCGATACCCACTTTCGCCAGGTATTTGACCGCACGCTCGCGGGCTTCCTGCTTGCTTAAGCCGAGCACCTGAACCGGCGCTTCCATCACGTTCTCCAGCACCGTCATGTGGCTCCAGAGGTTGAAGTGCTGGAACACCATCGTCAGGCGTGTACGCAGCAGGCGCAGCTGGTTTTTATCCGCCACTTTAAGCTGGCCGTCTTTATCACGGACCATATTAATGTTCTGTCCGCTCACCACAATCGATCCTTCGCTCGGCTTCTCGAGGAAGTTGATGCAGCGCAGGAAGGTACTTTTACCCGAACCTGATGAGCCGATAATACTGATCACGTCGCCCGCGTTAGCCTCCAGCGACACCCCTTTCAGCACTTCATGTTCGCCGTAGCGCTTGTGCAAATCAATTACGTTTAATTTGTTCTCAGCCATCATAAATTCTCAGTGCGTCGACGGTTTTATATGCTGCAACCAGCGTTTTTCAGCCTTACGGAACAGACTGATCAGGACGTAAGAAATGATCAAATAGAGCACTGCCGCAATGCCAAACGCCGTAAACGGCTGGTAGGTGGCAGAGTTAATATCGCGGGCAATCTTTAACAGATCCGGTACCGTGGCGGTAAACGCCAGTGCCGTCGAATGCAGCATTAAAATCACTTCGTTGCTGTAGGCCGGCAGCGCAATACGCAGCGCCGAAGGCAGAATAATACAGCGGTAGAGCTTCACGGACGAGAAGCCGTACGCGCGCGCCGCCTCGATCTCACCGTGCGGCACAGAACGGATGGCCCCGGCGAAGATCTCGGTGGTATAGGCGCAGGTATTGAGGGTCAGCGCCAGCACCGTACAGTTCAGACCGCTGCGGAAGAACGCGTTCAGCATCTCGGTGCCTTTCACGATCTCCAGCGTGTACATCCCGGAATAGAACACCAGCAGCTGCACGTACAGCGGCGTACCGCGAAACACGTAGGTGAATAGCCAGATAGGGAACTGGATAAATTTATTGTTCGACACGCGGCCAATGGCAAGAAACACCGCCAGAATGCCGCCCATTACCACCGAGGAGATCAGCAGCCACAGCGTGATGGCCACGCCAGTAAAGCGGTAGCCATCCGTCCACAGCAGGGATTTCCAGTACTCCTGAATAATCTCAATCACAGGTCAGCCCTCTTCACACCCACGGAGTAGCGACGTTCGAGCAGAAGCAGCACACCATTGGAGACGGTCGTAAAGACCAGATAAATTACGCCGCAGACCACCGCAAAATAGAACGGTTCCCAGGTGCTTTTACCCGCCAGCTGCGTGGCCTTCACCACATCTTCCAGACCCAGCAGGGAGACCAGCGCCGTAGCCTTGAGAATAACCTGCCAGTTGTTACCGATGCCCGGCAGCGCGTAGCGCATCATGGCCGGGAACATGATCCGGCGAAACGTTTGTGAGGAGGTAAAACCGTAGGCGGTCGCCGCTTCAATATGCCCTTTCGGCACGGCCATGTAAGCGCCGCGGAAAGTCTCAGTGAAATAGGCACCGTAGATAAAACCAAGGGTAATAATACCGGCCACCATCGGGTCGATATCGATCTGCTCCATGCCGATGGCATCCGTCACGCCGTTAAGTGCGATTTGCAGGCCGTAAAAGATCAGCAGCATCAGCACCAGGTCAGGCACGCCGCGAATCAGCGTGGTATAGCCTTCAAATATCAGCGCCAGCGGTCTGTTGGCGGATAATTTTGCCCCCGCGCCCGCCAGGCCTATCAGCACCGCCAGCACCACGGAGCTGATAGCCAGCTCAAGGGTGACAAGCGCGCCCTGTAAAATAACGCCAGAAAATCCGTACAGCATACCGCGTGCCCTGTCGTCTCGTGAGTGGTGGAACCGTGTCTTTTCCCCTCCCGCAACGGGAGGGGCCGCACGTTATCAGACGGGGCGATTAGCCGCCGTAAACATTAAAATCGAAGTACTTTTTCGCCAGCTTGTCGTAGGTGCCGTCCGCGCGCATCTCGGCGAACGCTTTGTTCAGGGCTTCACGCAGTTCGTTGTCTTCTTTACGCAGGCCCATACCGGTACCGACGCCAAAGAGTTTTTCGTCCTTAATGGACGGACCGCCGAACTTGTAATCTTTACCCACAGGCTGTTTCAGGAAGCCTTCGCTTGCCGCCACTTCATCCTGGAATGCTGCATCAATGCGGCCTGCCGTGAGGTCTGCGTAGATGTTTTCCTGGCCCTGGTAAGAGACAATTTCAATCCCCTTTGGCGCCCAGTGCTCGTTGCCGTAGGTTTCCTGCGTCGTACCCTGCAACACGCCCACGCGTTTGCCTTTCAGAGATTCAAGGGTTGGCTGAATGTCAGAGGATTTGGCCACCACCAGACGTGAGTCCGCCGCATAGAGTTTGTCCGTGAAGGCAATCTCCTGCTGACGTTTTTCTGTGATGGACAGGGAGGACATGATCACGTCAATTTTCTTCGCTTTCAGGGACGGGATCAGCGCATCCAGCGGGTTTTCAACGTAGGTACATTGCGCTTTAATGCGTTTGCACAGCTCGTTAGCCAGATCGATGTCAAAACCGACCAGTTCCCCCTTCGCATTCTTCGATTCGAAAGGTGCATAGGTTGGGTCAGTTCCAATACGAATTTTCTGCGGAATTGCTGCGAATGCCGCGGTGGCGCTGGAAAAAGCCAGTACCAGAGAAAGTGACAACACCAGTTTTTTCATATCTGTCCTCAACAAACTGTCTTAATACGAGATTTTTACGACGACGGGGTGTTGTTAATGTGCCATTAATCCCCTCATTCAGGCAAAGATTAATGCCTTTGAACGGGAATTTTTGCATTTTAAATGCTTAACTATGCACACAGCGATCCAGTATGGTGCATGTGTTGCACCATACTGGAACATAACCCTGCCTGGATGCACCACTTCAGTGCATCTCATTCAGGCATTAATCACCGTAGACGTTGAAATCGAAGTATTTCTTCGCCAGTTTGTCGTAGGTACCGTCTTTACGCAGCTCATTAAACGCTTTGTCGAAGGCGGCTTTTAGCTCGGTATCATCCTTACGCAGGCCAATACCGGTACCGTCGCCAAAGTATTTTTTGTCTTTTACCGACGGGCCGGCAAAGGCGTACTCTTTACCCGCAGGCTGTTTCAGGAAGCCTTCGCTCGCGGCGACTTCATCCTGAAACGCGGCATCCAGACGGCCTGCCGCCAGGTCAGAGTAGATTAGATCCTGGTTCTGGTAAGCCACAACATCGACGCCCTTCTCGCGCCAGTTAGCATTGGCGTAACCTTCCTGGGTCGAGCCCTGAAGCACGCCAACATGTTTGCCTTTCAGCGAGTCGATGGTCGGCTGGATTGGCGAGCCTTTCGCGGCAATCAGACGTGAGTCGGCAGCGTAGAGCTTCTCAGAGAAAGCGATCTCCTGCTGACGTTTTTCCGTGATGGAGAGAGAAGAGATAATGGCATCAATTTTCTTGGCTTTCAGCGACGGGATCAGCGCGTCAAAGTCACTGCCCACCCATGTGCATTTCACTTCCATGCGTTTGCACATCTCATTTCCCAGATCGATATCAAACCCCACGAAGTCGCCTTTCGCATCCTTGGAGGAGAATGGCGCGTAAGTTGCGTCTGTACCGATACGAACTGTCTGTGGAAGCGCTGCATAGCTACTTGCTGCTGCACTCAAGCCCACGAGCAAAGACAGAGCCAGAACCGTCTTCTTCATACATTTACCCTCAAGAACCGTGATTTTATTATGGTTTATGTTGTGTGTTGTGTTGCAGGCTGTTCTTGCAGGTCTTATGCCACATTGTCGTCGGGTTAAAACTACGACGTTAAATATGTTAATAAAACGTTGCGATACTGCCTTAATGGTGAAAGATAGCAGGTCTGCCGAACGAACCGGAAAGAGAAAAAGGGAAAAAGCGGATTAAATGTCGAGGATATGATCGCGGTTGCAGTTTTGCCCTGAAACAGGGCAAATTGTCTTTTCATGCACCTTGTTTGTGCACAGCTTCACGCCCCCTGCCAGCGGGTAAAGAGATCTTCCGGCAGGTCGATATCGAACTGATCCAGTACGCGGTTAACGGTCTGGTTGATGACATCGTCCAGCGTTTGCGGACGATGATAGAACGCGGGGACCGGCGGCATAATCACGGCCCCCAGTTCGGCTGCTTGCGTCATTAAACGCAGATGTCCCAGGTGCAGCGGCGTTTCCCGCACGCAGAGCACCAGAGGACGACGCTCTTTCAGCACCACATCCGCTGCACGCGTCACCAGCGTGTCGGTATAGCTGTTTACAATGCCGGAAAGGGTTTTAATCGAACAGGGCAAAATAACCATGCCGGCCGTTTTAAACGAGCCCGAAGAGACGCTGGCGGCGATATCGCGGGCATCGTGGACAACGTCAGCCAGGGCCTGAACGTCGCGCAGGGAGAGATCGGTTTCAAGAGAGAGGGTCTGACGCGCCGCCTGGCTCATCACCAGATGGGTTTCTACGCCTGCAACGTCACGCAGCACCTGTAAAAGCCGGACGCCATAAATCGCGCCGCTGGCACCGCTGATCCCTACAATGAGTCGTTTCATGATTTTCGCCCTTGCTGATTTCAGGGCAGACTGTGCAGGATTTTACGGGGAGTTGCAAGTGAGGGCGAGCGCCCTCACCTGCATACGCATCAACCTTCGTTGTGCATCTCTAAGCTTTCGAGATCGTTTTGCAGCTGGACGGCTTTCGCATCGTCGTTACGCAGCGAATCCAGATAGTCGAGATACTGCTGGTCAACGTCTTTCGTTACGTAGATCCCATTGAATACCGAGCATTCGAACTGCTGAATATCCGGGTTCTCGGCGCGCACCGCGTCGATCAGATCGTTCAGATCCTGGAAAATCAGGCCGTCGGCACCGATGATCTGCCGAATTTCGTCTACTTCACGACCGTGAGCAATCAGCTCGTTAGCGGTTGGCATATCAATGCCATACACGTTCGGGAAGCGAATTTCCGGCGCTGCGGAGGCGAGATACACTTTCTTCGCCCCGGCCTCACGCGCCATCTCGATGATCTGCTCAGACGTCGTGCCGCGCACAATGGAATCGTCCACCAGCAGCACGTTCTTGTCGCGGAACTCGGCACGGTTAGCGTTCAGCTTACGACGTACGGACTTACGACGCAGCTGCTGGCCCGGCATGATAAAGGTGCGGCCCACGTAGCGGTTTTTTACGAAGCCCTGACGGTACGGCTTGTCCAGAATACGGGCAATTTCCAGCGCGATATCACAGGAGGTTTCAGGGATTGGGATCACGACATCAATGTCGAGATCGTCCCACTCGCGGGCAATCTTCTCGCCCAGCTTCGTCCCCATGTTGACGCGCGCGCTGTAAACGGAAATCTTGTCGATGAACGAGTCCGGACGCGCGAAGTAAACGTATTCGAACAGGCACGGGTTGCTCACCGGGTTGTCGGCGCACTGACGGGTAAACAGCTGGCCCTTCTCAGTGATGTAGACCGCTTCGCCTGGCGCGACATCACGCAGGAATTCGAAGCCCAGAGTGTCCAGCGCCACGCTTTCGGAGGCAACCATGTACTCGGAACGGCCATCGCCGAGGTCACGTTTGCCGAGCACCAGCGGGCGAATGCCATTTGGATCGCGGAAGGCCACCATGCCATGACCGATGATCATCGCCACGCAAGCGTACGCGCCACGGATCAGGCGGTTAGTCGCGGCAACGGCGGCAAAAATGTTGTCTGCTTCCAGCGGATAATGGCGGAAGTTATCCAGTTCGCTGGCAAAGATATTGAGCAGGATTTCAGAATCAGAGGTGGTGTTAATGTGGCGACGTTTCTCTTCGAACAGCTTTTTACGCAGCTCGTGGGCGTTGGTCAGATTGCCATTGTGGGCAAGCGTGATGCCATACGGGGAGTTAACGTAAAAAGGCTGAGCCTCAGAGGCGCTGGAACTGCCAGCAGTAGGATAACGAACGTGACCGATCCCCATATTACCTTGCAGACGCTGCATATGGCGGGCTTCAAACACATCGTTTACCAGGCCATTCGCCTTGCGTAAACGGAAGCAGTTGTTTGCATCAATGGTGATGATACCCGCAGCATCCTGCCCACGGTGCTGAAGCACCGTTAACGCGTCATAAATCGACTGGTTTACCGGCATGAAACCGGCGATACCGACAATACCGCACATTCGTCTTTTCCTCGTTAAGCCACATCTCAGGGTTTATGCCCTGGGCAAGAAACTCGACGAGCTTTGCAGATAGTCAAAGAACCATCTGATAATGAAGCTGAACTCCGGAATGAGCTGCGATTTTTGCCAGTCTTCACTTTTGGAGAACCCGGTAAAGGTATCCAGGAAGAACAGGATCGCGGCCACAATGAGCACGCCTCGCAACGCGCCGAAACAGATGCCGAGTACCCTGTCCGTTCCTGACAGACCGGTTTTCTCGACCAGCTGACCTATCACGTAATTGACGATAGCGCCGACAATCAGCGTCGCGATAAACAGCACCGCGATGGCGATTCCGTTTCGGACCAGTTCATCTTCAAAGCCCGTGAACCAGACAGACAGGTAAGTGTAGTAATGACTGGCAACAAAGAAAGCACAACCCCAGGTTACCAGCGATAACGCTTCACGAACAAAGCCACGGATCAGGCTAACCAGACAGGAAAAACCAATCACCGCAATGATGGCGTAATCAATCCAGACCATATGTGTCCCACGATTAAACGCCCTGTCATCCAGTTCGGGGCGAATTCTAACAGAAAAAGAAAACGTTTGCGTAGGGATTTCCTTCCCACGCGTAAATAAAAAAGGCGCTGAAAAAATGCTCAACGCCACCGCACCGTTGACGTTTCTGTGAACGTCTGCCTCCCCCTCACCCCGGCCCTCTCCCTCAAGGGAGAGGGTTAGGGTGAGGGGGTAATTTCTATCAGTTTGCGCTGTAGTTCATCACCACACCGCTCAGGCCGGAGATTTGCTTCAGCTCGCCAAGCGAACCTTTGAGCTTATCTTTAGACGCATCCGGCCCCACGAGGATACGGGTAATTTTACCCTGTACCGGCGTGGTGGGTGAAGTATAAACACGGTATCCCGCGCCGCGCAGTTTACTCACGATCTCATTGACCTTATCTGCATTTTTCAACGCACCGAGCTGAACGACATAGGCTTTACCCGTAGGGGCGGCCTCCTGCTGGGTCTGTTTGGCCGGTGGCGGCGTTTCCGTTGCCGCAGCCAGCTGCTCGTCGGCTTTGTCACGCTGCGGTTTAGGCTGCGTTTTCTCTACCGGCTTCGGTTTTTCAACCGGTTTGGGTTGCTCTACCGGTACAGGATCGATTTCAACGTTGTTATTCGCGGCCAGACGCGACGGATCAAGAGACGGCGCGGCTGCATCACCTGCGCGCACCTCTTCCGCTGCACCTTCTGGCGGCTGGGCAGGCAGCGCCTGCGTTGCCGCTGGCAGCATATCGGGCTCGTCGCGATCGCCCGGTTTGGGTACCAGCGGAATGGCCGCAAATTCATCCTGGTAATGCTTTTTTTGCCCGTCGAGCAGTCCCGGGAGAATAATCACCCCGAGCGCGACCAGCACAATGGTTCCTGTTAAACGGTTCTGAAACTTACTCGCCACCGGTTCTCCCCGCGTCCATCACTTCCATGACATGTGCCACCGTGTGGAATGACCCACACACCAGCACGGTATCTTCTGGTTTAGCCTCCGCCATCGCGGCACGCCAGGCCGAAACCACACTGCTGTAGATTTCGCCTTTACCGAGATGTTCCATCAACTGCTCAGCAGTCGCGCCGCGCGGCCCTTCCAGAGGAGCACAATACCAGCTATCGACCACACTCTCCATGCAGGCCAGCGTGCCGCCGATATCTTTATCATGAAGCATACCGATAACCGCCAGCACGCGCCCGGTTTTTGGTAACGATTTGAGACGTCCTGCGAGGTACGCCGCCGCATGCGGGTTATGTGCAACATCCAGAATCAGACGCGGTGACTCACTCACAATCTGAAAACGTCCCGGTAACAGTGCGTTCTGAATGCCGTCGCGGATCGCCTGCTCACTTACCGCTAATCCGCTGGCGCGCAGGGCTGCCAGCGCAGTCGCCGCGTTAGGCTGTGGCACCTGCGGCAGGGGCAGATTCTCCAGCACGCCCTGCGCATCGCTGAAGCGCCAGCCTTTGTCCTGCACCTCATACTGCCAGTCCACGCCGCGACGCAGCAGACGAGCGCCCTTCTCTTTCGCTACCTCAGCAATGGTATGCGGCATGTCCGGTTCGCCTACCACGGCAGGCTTATTGGCCCGGAAAATACCGGCCTTCTCACGGCCAATGCTCTCGCGGTCCGGGCCCAGCCAGTCGGTGTGATCCAGCGCGATGCTGGTGACGACGGCGACATCCGCATCCACCATATTGGTGGCATCCAGACGCCCGCCCAATCCCACTTCCAGGATCACCACGTCCAGCTGCGCCTGCTTAAACAGCCACAGCGCCGACAGGGTGCCGTATTCGAAATAGGTTAATGAGGTTTCGCCGCGCGCAGCTTCGATAGCGGCAAACGACGCCGTATGGGCGGATTCCGCCAGCTCGGTGTTTTGCACGCGCACGCGCTCGGTATAACGCACCAGATGCGGCGAGCTGTAAACGCCAACCTTGTACCCCGCCGCCATCAGGACAGATTCCAGCGTGCGGCAGGTGGTGCCTTTACCGTTAGTGCCGGCCACGGTAAATACGAAAGGCGCGGGTTTCAACACGTCAAGACGCGCGGCAACCTGGCTTACGCGCTCAAGGCCCATGTCGATAGTTTTACTGTGCAGGTTTTCCAGATAAGAAAGCCACGCGGCCAGGGGCGACGTGGCTTGAGGAATGCTTTTATTTTCCATGATGCCCGGTTGTCATTAACGGTTTAGAAAGCAAAAGGGCAGCGCCATTCGGCCCTGCCCTTTTCAGTTATCAGGCCTCGGGTTCCTGATCCGGTACCACCACGCCTTCGCGCGGCTCGTCCGGGTTCGGCGCCGGCAGATTCATCAGCTTCGCCAGGACGCTTGCCAGTTTCAGGCGCATTTCCGGACGGCGGACGATCATGTCGATGGCGCCCTTCTCAATGAGGAACTCACTGCGCTGGAAGCCCGGCGGCAGTTTCTCACGTACGGTCTGCTCGATAACGCGAGGACCCGCAAAGCCGATCAGCGCTTTTGGCTCAGCGATGTTCAGGTCGCCCAGCATCGCGAAGCTTGCAGAAACGCCGCCCATGGTTGGATCGGTCAGTACCGAGATGTACGGCAGACCGCGCTCCTGCATTTTCGCCAGCGCCGCAGAGGTTTTCGCCATCTGCATCAGGGACATCAGCGCTTCCTGCATACGTGCGCCACCGGAGGCGGAGAAGCAGATCAGCGGGCAGTTGTCTTCCAGCGCCTGCTCAACGGCACGCACGAAGCGCGCGCCAACCACAGAGCCCATTGAGCCGCCCATAAAGGAGAACTCAAACGCGGCGGCAACCACCGGCATCTCGTGCAGGGTGCCTTTCATAACGATCAGCGCGTCTTTCTCGCCGGTCTCTTTCTGTGCAGAGGCCAGACGATCTTTGTATTTTTTGGAGTCGCGGAACTTAAGCACATCTTTTGGCTCCAGTTCGCTGCCCAGTTCTACCAGAGAACCTTCGTCCAGCAGGCTATGCAGGCGGTTGCGCGCCGACATACGCATATGGTGGTCACACTTCGGACACACCTCAAGATTGCGTTCCAGCTCTGCGCGATACAGAACCTGGCCGCAGCTATCACACTTCGTCCATACCCCTTCAGGAATGCTCGCTTTACGCGTTGGGGTAATGTTGCTTTTAATTCGTTCAATCCAGCTCATTGATAACCTTTCTGCCTGAACCTGGTCGTATGCCAGTTTTGCTGTAAGAGGCGAATAATGCCATTTTTGCCTCCAACAGACCATGAATGTTGCACATTAAAACATAACAGCCCGAAACTTTGGATAAAAAAGTGGTCGAACCGCCAGCGTGCATTTACTTCGCTTGCTTTGCCGCCGCGCGTTTGTGACGGATAATTTCGATGACGCCAGGCAGTACAGAAAGCACAATAATCGCTACAATCAGTAACTTAAGGTTTTCCTGAACCACCGGCAGATCGCCAAACAGGTAGCCTGCATAGGTGAACAGCAGCACCCACAGCAGCGCGCCCACCACGTTGTACATGGCAAAATGACGATAGGACATGTGACCCATTCCCGCCACAAACGGTGCAAATGTACGCACAATAGGCACAAAACGGGCAAGGATAATGGTCTTACCGCCATGGCGCTCATAGAACGCATGGGTCTTATCTAAATAACTGCGGCGGAAAATCTTCGAATCCGGATTACTGAACAACCGCTCGCCAAACACCCGCCCGATGGTGTAATTGACCGCATCACCAACAATCGCGGCGATGATCATCAGGACCACCATCAGATGGACATTCAGGTCATTCGTTGGCAGTGCGGATAACGCGCCCGCCACGAACAGCAGTGAATCTCCCGGCAGGAACGGCGTAACCACAAGGCCGGTTTCACAGAACAGAATGAGGAACAGAATGGCGTACACCCAGACGCCGTACTGCGCGACCAGCTCCGCCAGATGAACATCAATATGCAGGATGAAATCAATCAGAAAACGTATTACGTCCATATTGTCTAAGCCCTAATTGCACCTTTGTTTAGTCCGCTAAAAACAGCGGGCCCATTGGCGGTTTTGGCAGGTCGAACCGGTCCGGATAATCCACCGAAACCAGATACAGCCCTTCCGCTTTCGCCGTTGCTGCCGCAAGCGTTCTGTCCTTCGCTGCCAGCAGTTCTGCAATCCAGCTCTCCGGCTGGTGTCCGGCGCCCACTTCCATCAGGCTGCCTACAATATTCCGCACCATATGATGTACAAAGGCATTGGCTTTGATATCCACCACCACATACGCGCCATAACGACTGACGTTAATGTGCATGACGTTACGCCACGGCGTACGGGACTGACACTGCACCGCACGAAACGACGTAAAATCATTCTCTCCAATCAGACACTGCGCCGCACGCTGCATACGTTCTGCATCCAGCGGTTCATAAAAATGCGTCACGCCCTGGCTTAACACCGCCGGGCGCAGGCGCTGGTTATAGATGACATAACGGTAGCGCCGCGCCGTCGCGCTGAAACGCGCGTGAAAATCATCCGGCACAGCTTTCACCCAACGCACGGCAATGTCACCAGGCAAATTCGCATTTACACCCAGCGTCCAGGCCGCGTCTTTGCGCACGGCGGTGGTGTCAAAATGCACCACCTGCCCCGTGCCGTGAACGCCGGCATCGGTGCGGCCCGCACAGAAGACGCTTATCGGTTCATTCGCCACCTGAGAGAGCGCTTTCTCCAGCTTCTCCTGAACGCTGCGCACCTCATTCTGCCGCTGCCAGCCATAGTATTTACTGCCATCGTATTCAATGCCGAGGGCAATTCTGTGGACCGGCTTTTGTTCCACATCTGACATCAGTACAGATACTCCTGCACCAGTTTTTCCGCGATTTTGACCGCCATCAGCGCGCCGCCAAAACGCACGTTGTCGGCAACGGACCAGAACTGCACCTGCTCCGGCATACCGTAATCGTTACGCACGCAGCCCACAGAGAGATGTGCGCTGCCGGTGGCGTCGCCCACCTGCGTCGGGAATTCGCTCTCTTCGGACAGGACAATGTCCTCACCGCGGCCAAACGCATCGCGCGCTTCTTCAGCCGCCAGCGGACGCAGGGCTTCAAAGCCGACCATCTGCGCATGGCCGTAAAAGACCGGAGACTGCACGACATTCGCGGAGATCATCAGCCCGTCATCCTGCAAAATTTTGCGTGCTTCATCGACGATACGACGCTCTTCCCGCACCGAACCTTCACGATCCGGCAGCAGCGGCAGCATGTTGAACGCCAGCTGGCGGCCAAAGAAATCATCTTCGTCGATCGGGATACCGTTCAGCAGCTTCGCGCTCTGCCCTGCCAGTGCGTCTACGGCTTTTTTACCGTTAGCGGAGGCTGACAGCAGGCTGGTCACGGAAATACGCGACAGGCCACCGTCGTCGATCAGCGGCTTCAGCGCGGTCAGCAGCTGGCTGGTGAGGCTGTTCGGTACTGCAATGATGTTGCGGTTGCGGTAGTCAGCCAGCACAAACGGGTTAACGTCCGGCACCACCAGCGGCACATCCGGCTCCAGGGAGAACAGGCCGCTCAGGTCGATCACCAGACAGCCTGAATTTGTCGCTTCTTCAATGTAAGATGCCGTGGCTTCCGCCCCTGCGGCAAAAAACGCCAGCTGAGCCTGCGTCCAGTCAAACGCGGCGGCATCCTGCACCATCACGGATTTGCCGCCGAAACGCAGATGTTCTCCTGCGCTGTCGGTACGCGCCAGTGCGTAAATCTCACCCACCGGGAACTGACGCTCAGCAAGGGTTTCAAGCAGGGCTTCGCCCACGGCGCCAGTGGCACCCAAAATGGCAATGTTCCAGCCTTCAGACATGGTGGTTTACTCCAGAAATATAAAGCGTCCCTGCCGGAGCATCCGACAGGGAGCATTAAGAAGACATTAACGTGCCGGGTGGTGAACGGCGTTAAATCCCAGTTTATGCAGCAGCCCCGCCGCTGACGCGTCATCGCACATGACATACAGGGAAGACCACTCGCGGCGCTCAAGGTAATTTTTGCGCAGCTTGTCAAACTCACCCGGAATACCCGCCACTTTACGCAGCAGCGCGTCATCGCGGCGCACATCATACACCAAATGCACCAGTCTTTTCAGCGTTGCCTCATCCAGCGGGCCATGAAGGGTAATGCGGCCAAATTCCGGGGCGGGCAGCAGCGTATCCAGCGCCACCTGCTGCGGATGGCCGATAAAGGCGCTGTAAGCCTCAAACACCTGGGTTGTGCCACGCGCTTTGCCTTCAAGGGTATAACCCGCGATATGCGCGGTACCCACGTCCACCTTATTCAGCAAGGCGACGTTGAGATCCGGCTCTGGTTCCCAGACGTCCAGCACGACGCTAAGCTCTTGTCCTTCGTCGAGACATGCCAGCAGCGCCGCGTTATCCACCACCGGTCCCCGGCAGGCATTTATCAGAATAGTGCCAGCCTTCAGACGGCGGATCAGCTTTTCGTCGGCCAGGTGCAGAGTCTTGTACGGCCCCTCTTTAAAGAGCGGCGTATGGAAGGTGATGACGTCGCACTCGTCGACCAGCTCATCCAGCGTGCGGAAGTCGCCTTCATCGCCGTTATCCTTACGCGGCGGATCGCACAGCAGGGTGCGGATACCCCAGGCTTCCAGACGCTTTTGCAGACGTCCGCCCACGTTGCCCACCCCCACAATCCCGACGGTACGGTCTTTCAGCGCAAAACCATCGCGCTCGGCCAGCATCAATAGCGAGGAGAAAACATATTCCACGACGGCAATGGCGTTACAGCCTGGCGCCGCGGAAAAACCAATCCCCGCCTGCTTAAGCCACTGGTCATCCACATGATCGGTCCCGGCCGTTGCCGTCCCGACAAATTTTACCCCTTTGCCGGTGAGCAGCGCCTCATTTACTTTGGTCACCGAGCGCACCATCAGGGCGTCTGCATCGTCCAGTTCGCTGACCGGAATCGGGCGACCAGGGACAGCCTTAACCTCACCCAGGCGGCTGAACAGCTCACGGGCGTAAGGCATATTTTCATCAACGAGGATTTTCACGTCTGAGTACCTGTTTGAGAGGAAGTAAACCTGCCAAGTGTGCCATAATCTCGCCGCCGGGCATATATCTCCGCCCGGTTACGCAGAGTTTGACTTTAAGGATTTTTGACGATGCAGCCCATTTCAGGTACGCCTCCGCGCCCTCCGGGTGAAGGCCCCGTAACGCCCAACACGCCAGGCGAACAACCGCTCTCCACGCAGCAACGCACCGTACTGGAGCGTCTGATCACGCGTCTTATTGCGTTAACCTCACAGCAAAACGCAGAGGTATGGGCCGGCGTTAAGCACGATTTGGGCGTAAGAAACGATGCGCCGCTACAGTCGCGCCATTTCCCTGCCGCCGAACAAAACCTTAACCAGCGTCTTACCAGCGCACAGCAGCAACATACTACCCGCCAGATTATCTCGCAGCTGACCGAGCTATTAGGCCAGGGGAATAATCGCCAGGCGGTGAGTGATTTTATCCGTCAACAGTACGGTCATACCGCCCTGAGCCAGCTTTCGCAAGAACAGCTGAAAACCGTGTTGACCCTGCTGCAAAGCAATCAGCTTTCTATCCCGCAGCCGCAACAGCGCCCGTCTACAGAGCGGCCATTGCAGCCTGCGGAGCATAATACGCTCAAGCAGATGGTCACTAAGCTGGCTGCCGCTACCGGCGAACCCACAAAGCTTATCTGGCAATCCATGCTGGAACTTTCCGGTGTGAAAGCGGGCGAGATGATCCCGGCAAAACAGTTTACCCATCTGGTCACCTGGCTCCAGGCGCGTCAGACGCTCAGCACCCAGAGCGCCCCGACCCTGCACAGCGTACAGGCGGCGCTGAAACAACCGCTGGAACCGCACGAGTTCGATATGATTCGGGATTACGCTCAGCAGAGCTGGCAGGCTACGCCGCAAACGGTGCTGACCACCGCGCAGGTGCAGGATGTGCTCAATCAGATCTTCGTTCGCCGCGCCGAGCGGGAAGGCGGCGTGCCGGAGGTAAGAAACATTCAGCCGATCTACAACCCGCTGTTTGCCCCCGTAGTTGATACGTTCAAAACGCTTTCTGCCCGTCCGGGATTGATGTTTATCGCGTTGGTGATTGCGCTGGCGATTTTCTGGCTGGTTGCTTAAAACTGCCGGGTGGCGGCTTCGCCTTACCCGGCCTACGGTTCGCGCGGTTGTAGGCCCGGTAAGCGAAGCGCCACCGGGCAAAAAACTACGACCTGCGAAACGCCACCAGCGTCACCACAATCCCCACCACCGCTGACACCGCACCGGCCAGGAAGACGGACGGGTAGCCAAACGAGGTGGCTAACACCCCGGCCAGCGGCCCGGTGATGCCGTAAGAAATATCCTGAAACGCCGCATAGCCGCCCAGCGCCGTGCCGCGCACCTGCGGAGCCACGCGCTTCACCACTTCAACGCCCAGCGCCGGGAAGATCAGCGAGCAGCCGCAGCCGGTTAACGCCGCACCCAGCAGCGCAACGGATGCAGAGGGCGCCTGCCAGAGCAGTACCAGACCCACGGTCTCAATGACAAGTGACGCCACGGCCACCTTCACGCCGCCAAAGCGATCCGGCATCCAGCCAAACAGCACGCGCATCAATACAAACGCGCCGCCAAAGGCCGTCAGCGTAAAGCCCGCCATCGCCCAGCCGCGGCTCATGAAATAGAGGGAGACAAAGGTACCAATAACCGCGAAGCCCACCCCCTGAAGCGCCAGCCCAAGCCCCGGCTGCCAGATTTGCCCCACCACGCTCCACAGCGAAGGACGCTCGCCTTTATGGGCGGGCACCTTACGCACCGAACCGTTAAACGCCCACGCCAGCAGCGGCAATACCATGGTGGTGCCTGCCAGCGCCGCAAAACCAAACTGGCTGTGGATCAGCAGCCCCAGCGGTGCGCCTGCCGCCAGCGCGCCGTAAATCGCCATCCCGTTCCAGGACATCACTTTTCCGGAACGCGCAGGCCCCACCAGCCCCATTCCCCAGGTAAGGGTGCCGGTCAGCAGCTGGCTTTCGCCAAAGCCGAGGATCAGACGCCCTGCCACCAGCAGCGCGAATTTATACGCTGCATCTATCGGCAACAGCGCCGCCAGCAGCCAGGCTCCCCCCGCCAGCCCGCAGGCAAACATGCCCTGCAACGCCGAGCGTTTTGCGCCGTGCTGATCCGCCAGGCGACCGGCGTAGCCCCGGGTTAATACCGTCGCTAAAAACTGAATGCCCACCGCAATACCGACCATGGTGTTGCCATAGCCCAGCTCCTGGTGAACGAACAAGGGGATCACCGGCAGCGGCAGGCCAACGGTCATATAGGTCAGAAACACCGCAAAGGCGATGCGGAAAAGGGAAAGGTTCCCGGAAGGAGCGCTCTTCTCAGGGGTAACAGCCTTCATGCATAACTCCGTGTTCAGGCATAAAAAAGGGAGCCGCGCGGCTCCCTTCTACTATACCTTCAAACGCTTACGCTTTCAGCTTACGCATCACCAGCGTGGCGTTGGTGCCGCCGAAACCGAAGCTGTTGGACATAACGGTCGTCAGCTCACGTTCGGTGGTTTCGGTCACGATGTTCAGGCCAGCCGCCTGCTCGTCCATCTCTTCGATGTTGATGCTTGGCGCGATAAAGCCGTTTTCCAGCATCAGCAGAGAGTAGATCGCTTCCTGCACGCCCGCCGCTCCCAGAGAGTGACCGGTCATGGCTTTGGTTGCAGAGATAGCCGGGCTATTGTCGCCGAACACTTCACGGATCGCACCCAGCTCTTTCACGTCGCCTACCGGCGTTGAGGTGCCGTGGGAGTTCAGGTAGTCGATTGGAGTATCAACACCGTGCATCGCCATCTTCATGCAGCGCACCGCGCCTTCACCGGATGGAGCAACCATGTCAGCGCCGTCAGACGTTGCGCCGTAGCCCACGATCTCAGCATAGATGTGCGCGCCACGCGCCAGCGCGTGTTCCAGCTCTTCAACCACAACCATACCGCCGCCGCCAGCGATAACAAAACCGTCGCGGTGTGCGTCATAAGTACGGGACGCTTTGTCTGGCGTTTCGTTGTATTTGGTGGACAGTGCGCCCATTGCGTCAAACTCACAGGCCATTTCCCAGCCCAGCTCTTCGCCGCCGCCAGCAAATACGATGTCCTGTTTGCCCAGCTGGATCTGCTCAACCGCATTACCGATACAGTGTGCGGAGGTCGCACATGCGGAGCTGATGGAGTAGTTCACACCGTGGATTTTGAACGGCGTTGCCAGGCACGCGGAAACCGCTGAACCCATGGCTTTGGTCACAACATATGGACCGACCGCTTTCAGGCCGCGCGGGCTGCGCATGGCGTCAGCACCGAACACCTGAGCTTTAGAGGAACCGCCGGAGCCTGCAATCAGGCCCACGCGTGGGTTGTTCTGGTAAGCGTCTTCGCTCAGACCAGAATCCTTGATCGCTTCCTGCATGGAAAGATAGGCGTAGATAGAGGCATCGTTCATGAAACGAACCACTTTACGGTCAATTAAACCGGTGGTGTCCAGTTTAACGTTACCCCATACGTGGCTACGCATTCCAGAATCTTTAAACTCTTCAGAGAAAGTGATCCCGGAGCGTCCTTCACGCAGAGATGCCAGGACTTCCTGCTGGTTATTACCGATGCTGGAAACGATGCCCAGGCCAGTAATCACTGCACGTTTCATTCAATACCTCTGTAAGTCGCACTATAAAAAGTTTCGAGTCGCACAATAGCGTACACTTGTACGCCGAACAAGTCCGATCAGCCATTTTCTGTGGAAATTTGCACCGATGGGCTCACATCGCTAAGATCGTGCCACTGCCTGTCGGACGAGTAACTTACGTGAAACAAAACGCCATACAACCTGCCAACCTCGAATTCAACACTGAGGGTACACCTGTTTCCCGAGATTTTGATGACGTCTACTTTTCTAATGATAACGGACTGGAAGAGACGCGCTATGTCTTCCTCGAAGGAAATCATCTCAGCACCCGCTTCCCTGAGCATCCGCGCAGCCTGTTTGTCGTAGCGGAGAGCGGTTTCGGCACCGGGCTGAATTTTCTGACCCTCTGGCAGGCGTTCGACCAGTTTCGCGCTGCACACCCCGAGGCTACCTTACAAAGATTACATTTCATCAGTTTCGAAAAATTTCCGCTTACCGCGCACGATCTGCGGCTTGCCCATCAGCGCTGGCCGGAGCTTACCCACTGGGCGGAACAGCTTCAGGCCCAGTGGCCTCCGGCTATCGGTGGCTGTCATCGTCTGATTCTGGACGACGGACGCGTCACGCTCGACCTGTGGCTTGGCGACATTAATGACCTGACCGATAAGCTTGATGACTCAATGAATCAGAAGGTGGACGCCTGGTTCCTGGACGGTTTTGCGCCCGCCAAAAACCCGGACATGTGGAGCCCGCACCTGTTCAGCGCCATGGCACGTCTGGCGCGCCCGGGCGCGACGCTTGCTACCTTCACCTCGGCGGGATTTGTTCGCCGTGGGTTGCAGGAGGCGGGGTTTACCATGCGGAAAACCAAAGGCTTTGGCCGCAAACGCGACATGCTGGTCGGGGTGATGGAACAGGATCTGGCGATCCCGGCGCAGGCCCCCTGGTTTGCCCGTCGCGCCAGCACCTCGCGTGAGGTCGCCATTGTGGGCGGGGGTATCGCCAGCGCCCTGCTCTCGCTGGCGCTGCTGCACCGTGGCTGGCAGGTGACGCTCTACTGCGCTGACGAGGCGCCGGCGACGGGCGCATCAGGCAACCGTCAGGGCGCGCTTTATCCCTTATTAAGTTCACACGATCCGGCACTGTTCCAGTTCTTCCCGGCGGCGTTTACGTTTGCTCGCCGCCTTTACGATAGCCTGCCGGTTGCGTTCGACCACAACTGGTGCGGCGTGACGCAGCTCGGCTGGGACGAGAAGAGCCAGCTGAAAATCACACAAATGCTGTCGCTGGGTCTGCCGGAGGCCATCGCCCATGCAGTGACGGCACAGCAGGTTGCCGAGACCGCTGGCGTCGACACCGGCTGCGGGGGTATTCAGTATCCACTCGGCGGCTGGCTGTGTCCGGCTGAACTGACTTCTGCGGCGATAGCCCTCGGGCAGTCGTGTGGGTTGACAGTGCATTATGCCCATAAGGTTCAATCGCTAAGCCGCACTGCGCACTGGAAACTGCGTTTCGCTGACGGCAAAGAGGCCCAGCATGCCAGCGTTGTGCTGGCCAACGGGCATCATATCAGCAAGTTTACCCAGACAGCATCATTGCCGGTTTATCCGGTCGGCGGCCAGGTGAGCCATATTCCTGCCGCCCCCCAACTGAGCAAACTGCGTCAGGTGCTGTGTTACGACGGCTACCTGACGCCGCAAAATCCGTCCAACGGCCATCACTGCATCGGTGCCAGCTACCATCGCGGTGAAACAGATATGCAGTACAGCGAAGCGGATCAGCAGCAAAACCGCCAGCGCCTGCTCGACTGTTTCCCGGATGCGTCGTGGGCAAAAGAGGTGAATGTCGGTGAGGGTCAGGCGCGCTGCGGCGTACGCTGCGCGACCCGCGATCACCTGCCGATGGCGGGAAACGTGCCGGACTATGACGCCACGCTTGAAGTCTATCAGGATCTTGCTGACAACAAAGAAACGGCGGTAAGCGCGCCCGTTCATCCCGAGCTGTTTATGCTGGGTGGCTTAGGCTCGCGGGGATTGTGCTCCGCGCCGCTGCTGGCTGAAGCGTTAGCCGCGCAAATGAGCGACGAGCCGGTTCCGCTGGACAGGGTTACGCTCGCGGGGCTGAATCCAAACCGACTGTGGGTGCGGAAATTGCTGAAGGGGAAAATGGTCAAGTAGGGTGCGGTCTGGTGCCCTCACCCCGGCCCTCTCCCTGTGGGAGAGGGCGGTGATACACTTACTTCGCTTTCGCCTGCTGGAACAAATTGTCCCACATGCCCAGCACTAAAGACTGGTCGCGCGGAGAGAGTTCCCCGGCCAGAATGGCTTTTTCCAGGCTGCGAGTGACTTCCGCGTGAACGGCGTCGGCAGAGTGATCGTCCCCGGCTTCCAGCGCGGCTACCGCCAGCGTCAGGTGACCACGCAGATAACCGCTGGCGAACAGCTCATCATCACTGGCGTGTTCCACCATGTCATCAATTAACGCCAGAATGCGTGATTCAAATTCTGCGATCATCTTCTTTCCTCTGTTAAAGATCTTCCGGCCAAGGGAAGCATTCCGCCGTGATCTCCGGCGTGTGGTAATAATTCTGTAAAGCCTCGATCAGGCGTGCCGGACGTGCAGGGATGCCTTTCTCAAGATTTTCCATCACCTGCGCATGAACGCGGCGCTGGAAGACGATACGGTCTGGCTCGAAGTCACCTTCGAGGTTGTCACAACTTACGTTGAACGGGAAACCCGCCGCTACGCAGAACAGCCATTCGAGCGCCTGAGGTTTCACCTCCACATCTTCGAACTGCCCCTGGGTGGCGGCGTCGCGCCCGTCCGGGCAGTACCAGTAACCAAAGTCCACCAGCTCGCGACGCGCTTTCCCGGCGATACACCAGTGTGAAATTTCGTGCAAACCGCTGGCGTAAAATCCGTGGGCAAAGATGATGCGGTTATACGGAACCTCGTCATCAGCAGGAAGATAGATCGGTTCGTCGTTCCCTTTAATCAGACGGGTATTAAAATCATCAGCAAAACAGCTATCGAAGATCTCAATCAGCTGTTCGTAGTTATGCGTACTGTTCATTAGTTCATCCCCAACCAGGTGAGGATCTCCTGTCCATGGCTGTCATAAAGAAGTTTGGCGCTCATCACCGCCGAGACGACAACAATCATCGGGCGGATCAGCTTTTGTCCTTTGCTTAATACCAGACGCGAGCCTGCGCGCGCGCCCAAAAACTGCCCTGCCATCATCACAAACCCGGTTGCCCAGATAACCTTGCCGCCAATGATAAATAGCAGCAGACCGCCAACGTTGGAGGTCGCGTTGAGGACTTTGGCGTGGGCGGTGGATTTGGCGAGGTTGAATCCGGCCAGCGTCACGAATGCCAGCGCATAAAACGAACCTGCCCCCGGGCCAAAGAAGCCATCGTAAAAACCGACGCAGCCACCGGCAATCAGCGCAAACGGCAGGCCGTGAAGACGACGCTGTCGATCTTCTTCCCCGAGCTTTGGCATCAGCAGGAAATAGAGGCCGATACAAATAACCAGCAGCGGCAGGATCTGGCGCAGAATGTCGGACTGTACGTGCTGGACCAGCAGCGCACCCGCCGTTGAGCCAATAAACGTCATCAGGATATTGAGCTTCTGATCGGCGAGATTCACCACTTTGCGCCGGATGAAATAGAGCGACGAGGAGAGCGAACCGCCGCATGCCTGGAGTTTGTTGGTGGCAAGCGCCTGGGCAGGGCTCATGCCTGCCGCCAGCAGCGCCGGAACGGTGAGCAACCCGCCGCCGCCCGCCAGGGCATCGATAAATCCGGCTAACATCGCAACAAAAAAGAGCACCGCCAGCAGCAGCGGTGACACCATGAACAGATCGACGAAATTATCCATTAAAGTACATGCTCATCCAGTAGCGCCTGGCAGGAAGGCGGCAACGGAGGCGGTGTCTTCTTCTCAGGCTTAGAGGTTCCAGGCTTGGCTGGTTCAAACCAGCTTTGCAGTTCGTAACCACAACCATCGCCAGGCGGTGGCAGCGGCTGATCTTCACATTCCAGGCTGTTCGCCGGACAGCGCAGGCGAACATGCATATGCGCCCGGTGCTGGAACCACGGGCGCACTTTACGCAACCAGTCGCGATCCGTTCCCGCATCCAGGCAAAGCTGCTGCTTAATGGCCGGATTAACAAAGATCCGCGTGACGTCGTTATCCTCTGCCGCCAGCTTAATCATGCTGGAAATTTCCGGCGACCATCGCGAGGCGACGACCCGTTTACCGTCGGCCGAGACCAGATCCAGCGCCTGCGGTTTCAGCAGCTGCGCTGAGCTCCAGCGCGTTTTCGGCAATTGCAGGAAGATATCCACATCCAGTCCGGTCTGGTGGCTGGCGTGACCGCCGTTGAAGCGACCACCGGCAGGCATCCCCATATCGCCAATCAGCATCGTCCCCAGCCCCAGGTTATGCACCTGGTTGCCAAGACGCTGAATAAACAGCAGCAGGTCAGGATGGCCGAAATAACGGCGCTGGTCGGTGCGCATCACCTGATAGGTATCCGATTGCAGCGGAAGTTCCTGCGCGCCGACGATACACCCGTTGGAGAAAGCGCCAATGGACTGCGCGCTCCCCGCTACCGGGTGGGTGATTTTCTGCCACGGCGTAGCGGCCAGGCTTGCTCCACTGGCCAGCAGCGCCAGCAGAGCGATTGCGGTTTTTTTCATAGTTACCAGCGTGGAATGGTGGTCGTCACATCCGCATTCTGCGCGCGCTGGCGCAGGAAGTGATCCATCAGCACGATCGCCAGCATCGCTTCTGCGATCGGCACCGCGCGGATCCCCACGCACGGATCGTGACGCCCTTTGGTGATCATCTCAACTTCATCGCCAGCGCGGTTAATCGTGTGGCCCGGGACGGTAATGCTGGACGTTGGCTTCAGCGCAATATTGGCAATAATTTGCTGCCCGCTGCTGATGCCACCCAGAATGCCGCCCGCATGGTTGCTCTGGAAACCCGCCTTCGTGATTTCGTCGCGGTTCTGGCTGCCGCGAAGCTTGACCACGTCAAAACCATCGCCGATTTCGACGCCTTTCACCGCGTTGATGCTCATCAGCGCGTGGGCGATGTCGGCGTCAAGGCGGTCAAATACCGGCTCGCCCCAGCCAGCCGGCACGCCGTCGGCCACCACGGTGACTTTCGCACCAATGGAGTCGCCCTCTTTTTTCAGGCCACGCATCAGCTCATCCAGCGCGTCCAGCTTGTCGGCATCGGCGCAGAAGAACGGGTTGAGCTCTACCTGATCCCAGTCTTTGATTGCCAGCGGAATGTCGCCCATCTGGGACAGACAGCCGCGGATAACGATGCCGAATTTCTGCTGGAGATATTTTTTGGCAATTGCCCCTGCCGCCACGCGCATCGCGGTTTCACGCGCGGAAGAACGTCCGCCGCCGCGATAGTCGCGAAAGCCATATTTTTGTTCGTAGGTATAGTCGGCGTGACCAGGACGGAAAAAGTCCTTAATCGCGCCGTAGTCCTGAGAACGCTGATCGGTGTTTTCAATCAGCAGACCAATGCTGGTTCCTGTGGTACGGCCTTCAAATACGCCGGAGAGAATTTTGACCTGGTCCGGCTCGCGACGCTGCGTGGTGTAGCGAGAGGTACCCGGACGACGACGGTCAAGGTCATGCTGTAAATCGGCTTCGGTCAGTTCGATGCCTGGCGGGACGCCATCAACGATACAACCCAGTGCCAGACCGTGCGACTCGCCAAAGGTGGTCACACGGAATACCTGTCCAATACTGTTTCCTGCCATCACGGCTCCGATGTTGTTGTTTGTGTTTGAGCGTTGTGAAACGGGCCGAAGCCCGCTGGATTAATCTTTGTAAATGCTGAAGTATTCGCGTGCATCAAGCAGTTGCGCCTTGGTCAGCATAAAGACGCCGTCACCGCCGTTGTCGAACTCAAGCCAGGTGAACGGCACATCCGGGTACTGCTCTATCAGATGTACCATGCTGTTGCCTACTTCACAAATCAGAACGCCGTCGTCGGTCAGATAATCCGGCGCGCAGGCCAGGATGCGGCGGGTCAGCTTCAGCCCGTCAGAACCTGACGCCAGGCCCAGCTCCGGCTCGTGACGATACTCGTTCGGCAGGTCGGACATATCTTCTGCATCCACGTACGGCGGATTTGTGACGATCAGGTCGTATTGCAGCGTCGGCAGGTCGCGGAACAGGTCAGAGCGGATAGGCGTGACGTGATGAATCAGCCCGTGCTCTTCAATGTTGTGTTCGGTGACGGCCAGCGCGTCGGTGGAGATATCGACGGCGTCCACTTCCGCTTCCGGGAAGGCGTACGCGCAGGCAATGGCGATGCAGCCGCTGCCGGTGCACATATCAAGAATGTGCTGCGGCTGATGGTTAATCAGGCCGTCAAAATGGTTGTTGATCAGCTCGCCAATCGGCGAACGCGGCACCAGCACGCGCTCATCAACGTAGAATTCGTGGCCGCAGAACCAGGCTTTGTTGGTCAGGTAAGCCACCGGAATGCGCTCGTTTACGCGACGGATCACGCGCTCAACGATGCGGTGTTTTTCACTGGAGGTCAGGCGCGCGGTGCGCATGTCTTCCGGAATATCCAGCGGCAGGTAGAGAGACGGCAGCACCAGCTGCACGGCCTCATCCCACGGATTGTCGGTACCGTGTCCGTACCAGATATTGGCGGCGCTGAAGCGGCTAACCGACCAGCGCAACATGTCCTGTATGGTATGCAGCTCGTTTACTGCTTCATCGACAAAAATTTTATCCACTCTTTCCTCCAGGGCATGCTCGCATAATTTTCGGCGGCTAGTTTGCCATGAAGACGGCGATAAATCAGCAATGACGCGTACCGCTTGAGGTTAAAAAATGCGTTTAGTCGGGTACACTATCGGAAATACGAGATGAGAATGACGAATGAAAAAGAAAACATCGCTCAGTGAGGAGGATCAGGCTCTATTCCGCCAGCTGATGACCGGGACGCGTCAAATCACGCACGACACCATTGTCCATCGCCCGCAGCGTAAAAAAGTCAGCGAGGTACCGGTCAAACGGTTGCTCCAGGAGCAGGCCGATAACAGCCACTATTTTTCAGATGAGTTTCAGCCGCTGCTAAATACGCAGGGTGCGGTGAAATACGTGCGCGAAGACGTCAGCCATTTTGAACTGAAAAAATTACGCCGGGGAGATTACTCGCCGGAGCTGTTCCTCGATCTGCATGGGTTGACCCAGATGCAGGCGAAACAGGAGCTGGGGGCGTTGATCGCGGCATGTCGTCGCGAGCATGTTTTTTGCGCCTGCGTGATGCACGGCCACGGCAAACATATTCTTAAGCAACAGACACCGCTGTGGCTGGCTCAGCATCCACACGTGATGGCTTTTCATCAGGCGCCAAAAGAGTACGGCGGAGATGCCGCATTGCTGGTATTGATTGAGGTGGAGGAGTGGCAGCCGCCAGAATTGCCCTGACAGGATGGCGGGAGGCACGCTGCACCCCGCCATATCGCACGTCACGTCAGATGGCTTTTGCCATCTTCAGGTTGCACGGACTCATTTGCCAGTTAAAGACCCCTTTGCCGGTTTCGTCGAGGGTGACGTTGGCAATGGCGGACGTTGTGAACATCGGTGGCGTTTCGCCCGGGCACAGCTCAGATACCAGATAGCCGACCAGCGGCAGGTGGGAAATGACCAGTGCGGAAGCGACACCTTCATTGCACAGCGCCTGAAGGTAAGCACTGACAAGGCCAACATCGCCACACGGCGTGAGTTCAGGGAGAACATCCACACTGGATGGCAGGTTCATACACTCCCCTACCACATCCAGCGTCTGTTCTGCCCGCAGGAACGGACTCACCAGAACGCGTTCAATGTCCACTTTTTGACCTTTAAGCCATGTCGCCATCTGACGGGATTCGTCGCAGCCACAGACGGTTAAAGGACGTACTGAGTCACTGGCGGCATCGAGTGCCGCGTCGCCGTGACGCATGATAAAAACTTGCATATTGCACCGCTTTTGTTAACCAGAATCACCGGCGTTAACTACCCGCGATTAATGCTCTGAGGTAGAAAACCCGATGGCCGGGCATTGTGCCTGATCCATTCGGTGAATGAAACGCTGTTTTTTACCTCAATGGCGTAAGTATAGTCAATCTCTGTTTACAATTTCGCCAGAACAGGTTCCATCACCTCAGGATTTACCCTTCTTTGACTTCAGTTTACGCAATCAGTTTCCCTTGCGGGCCAGAATGTCTGACCCCGTTCCGCCATCTGCAATAATTCGTCACAAGGTGTAAACCGTGGACCGTATTGCGAGGCCAGACGTTGCAGGATCGCAACCACTTCACCCGCCCCGAGGGTATCCATATACCGGAACGGGCCGCCAAGGAATGGCGGAAAACCGATACCAAACACGGCGCCGATGTCGCCGTCGCGCGCGCTTTTGATCACCTGCTCACCAAAGCAGCGCGCCGCTTCATTGAGCATCATCATCACGCAGCGCTCAGCACACTGAACCGCCGACAGTTTTCCCTGACCCGTGACAGGAATAAGCGCATAAACTGAAGGGTCGACCTGTTTCTTGCTTTTACGCCCTTTCGCGGCGTAAAGATAGAAACCGCGTTCATTTTTTCTGCCTTTGCGATCGTCCTTCAAAATTGCGGAAACAAAGTTTGCAGGCGGCGCAAAACGATCGCCATAAGCCGCTTCCAGCACAGGGATAATTTTAGTCCCCGTATCAATTCCTACCTCATCCAAAAGTTGGATTGGGCCGACGGGGAAGCCAAACTTCACCAGGGCGTCATCGACGTGCTCAATTTTCTCCCCTTCCGTCAGCAACCGCATCGCTTCGTTAATGTACGGCGCCAGAATGCGGTTGACGTAAAAGCCGGCTTTGTCCGCGACCACAATCGGGGTTTTGCCCTGTTTTTTCGCCAGCTTCACCACGGTGGCAATAGTTTGCGGGCTGGTTGTGGCATGTGGAATAACCTCCACCAGCGGCATTTTTTCGACAGGGCTGAAATAGTGCAGCCCTATCACCTGCTCCGGGCGCACGGCTTTCGCCGCGATGTCGCCGATCGGCAAAGACGAGGTGTTTGACGCGAAAATAGTGTGCGGCGCGCAATGCTGTTCAACGTCCGCCACCATCTGCTGCTTAAGGGCGAGATCTTCGAACACGGCTTCAATCACCAGATCGCGGTGTGCAAACCCACTGTAGTCGGTGGCGCCAGTGATCATCGCGAGGGTTTTATCACGCTCACTGGCCTTGATATGGCGGCGTTTCACTTTGCGATCAAGGTTCTGCCAGCTGTACTGCAACGCGTGGTTGATACCCTTTGGGTTGATATCTTTGATACGTACGGGCAATTTGCCTTTGCTGGCGGTGACAAATGCGATGCCGCCGCCCATCAGCCCACCACCCAGAACGCCAACGGCGCGCAGCGGAGCCGGTTCAGCTTCACTGCCCGGATCTTTTTTAACCTCCGTGCTGGCAAAGAAAATGCCGCGCAGCGCCTGCGACTGCGGCGTCATCGCCAGCTCGCCAAAGGCTTTCGCTTCCGCAGCATAACCGCTGCTGCTGCCCTGCGATAAACCGGTTTCAATCACCTTCAGAATGCGCGTCGCTGCCGGATAGTTCCCTTTGGTTTTTTGCTCGGTTTTTTTACCCACCATATTGAACAGCAGCGTGCGCCCCAGCGGCCCGGCGAGGATACGCTCGCGCACCGGCAGAGGGCGTTTCGCCTGACGACCTTTCAGCGCCCGCTCAACAGCGGCTTCAAGCAAGATGGCGTGCGGAACGACCTCATCAACCAGACCCGCCTTTAACGCCTGACGGGCGCGCAGCTGTTTACCGGTTAAAATCATCTCCAGCGCCGTACTGACGCCCACCAGACGCGGCAGGCGCTGCGTGCCCCCTGAACCGGGCAGCAATCCAAGCTGAACCTCCGGCAGTCCGAGTACCGTTTTCGCATCGTCGGTACAAATGCGGCTGTGACAGGCCAGCGCCAGCTCAAGCCCACCGCCCAGGCAGGCCCCGTGGATCGCAGCGACAACGGGTATCGACAGCGCATGGATCTCCGCCATTACCTGCTGCCCCTGACGCGCCAGGTCTTCTGCTTCCTGAGCGCTTTTCGCCCGTGCAATCATGTTGATATCGGCCCCGGCAATAAAGTTATCCGGCTTTGCCGAGATAAATACCAGGCCACGTATCGCTTTGTTTTCGCGGATCTGTCTGAGCATCGCACGCACCTGAACGCCGAACTCGGCCTTCAGGGTGTTCATCTTTTCGTCGGGTACATCAATGGTGATAACAGCCACGTTATCAAGGCGAACAGCCAGATTAAATGCAGATGTCGTTTCCATTATTCAGCCTCCAGAACCATTGCTGCACCCAGGCCGCCCGCCGCACAGGCGGTAACGAGACCAAAACCGCCGCCGCGGCGACGCAGCTCGTGCAAAGTCTGGGTTATCATTCTCGCGCCGGTCGCCGCAAATGGATGGCCGTAGGCGATGGATCCGCCAAGCACGTTAAACTTACTCTGATCCACTTCGCCGGTCGCGTGGGCGCGGCCCAGTACATCGCGCGCGAAGCGCTCGCTTGCCAGCAGCTGAATGTTTGCCAGGGTTTGTGCGGCAAAGGCTTCGTGCATATCGATCAGGGTTAAGTCAGCCAGCGTCAACCCCGCACGCTCCAGCGCCAGCGGCGTGGACCAGGCCGGACCGAGCAGCATGTCCTGCCAGACATCAATGGCGGTAAAGGCGTAGCTACGCAAATAGCCCAGCGGTGTGATGCCAAGCTCTTTCGCCCGGGATTCCGTCATCAGGATCACGGCGGCGGCACCGTCCGTCAGTGGCGTACTGTTGGCCGCCGTAACGGTGCCATGTTTACGATCAAACGCCGGGCGCAGTTTTGCGTAATCCTCCAGCGTCGAGGTGCCACGGATATTGTTATCTTCCACCAGCGGTTCGCGGAAAGGCGGGATGTAAGCCGTCATCACCTCGTCGGCAAGTTTGCCTTCCGACCAGGCCTTCGCAGCGAGCTGATGCGAGCGATGCGCCAGTGCATCCTGCTGTTCGCGGGTAATACCGTAGGTTTTTGCCATCTGCTCGGCAGTGTCGCCCATACGCAGGCCGGTGGAGTATTCAGCAACGGCAGGTGGCACGGGCATGAGGTCGCGCAGACGTAAACGCGAGAAGAGTTTGAGCTTCGCACCGGTGGTCCGGGCTTTGTTGGCATCCACGAGGATGCGGGCCAGCTGTTTGCTCACACCGATGGGCAGCACGGATGAGGAATCCGCGCCGCCGGCGATCCCCGCGCGAATGGTCCCCGCCATCAGGCTTTCCGCCACGTTCGCCACCGCCTGGAAACTGGTGGCGCAGGCGCGGCTGACGCTGTATGCGTCGGTGTGAACATTCATGCCGGTGCCCAGCACGATTTCACGTGCGATATTGGGCGCTTCCGGCATTTGCACCACCTGGCCGAAAACCAGTTGCTCAATAACCTCTGGCGGGATCTCGCTGCGAGCCAGCATCTCCCCCACCACCATTTTTCCCAGATCGACAGCCGGTATACCGTGAAACGCGCTTGCCTGACGCGCAAACGGCGTACGTAACCCGCTGACAATGGCAATGCGGTCACCGTGTCGGGTGATAAGCGGTAATGCCTGACTCATAACACTCCCCTGTAAAAAAATTTTGCGCACACATTAAGTGGTCTGACCTGATAATAGTCTTAACTATTTTTTTACATTGAGCCAATTGGGGAAGCGAAAAATTGCGAGCTAAGGCACAGAGAAGAAAAAGAAAATGCCCCTGCATGGCAGAGGCATTTGTGAGATTTGTTGCCGGGTTGCGGCGTTGCCTTACCCGGCCTACACGATCATAGGCCCGTGCAAAAAGTATTAACGCAGGCCCAGCTGGAAGATCAGCGTTTCTGCTTCGCAGGCGAACACAAAGTCGATATCCAGCCGCACGCCGCCTTCCACTTCCGTGAAGGTGGATTTGATTTCACACGGATCGGATTCGACTTCACGCGCGCGCTGGCTCAGCGCGGCCAGCGTCTCTTCCGCTTCAGCGCGGTTAGGGAATACGCGGCTGTAAGAGGCGGTGCAATCGGTGTTGTCCATAATGGTGCCAACATCCATACAGCAGCAAACCGGGGTTTCATCAGCACTGCATTTACTCATAGCTCAATTTCCTCTGTATTCGCGCAGGGCGCGAGATAAACACGATGCGTCTATTTTACGCCCCCGGACGAGCCCCCTCCAGCCGTTAATGGCGCAAAATCGGATAAGTGAGCAATATCACACTAAAAAATGATCTAAAACAAAATTCCCCTTTTCAGAGGAATCGCACTGGTCACAATTTTGCCAACCAGATCTCGTTTCAAGAAACATATCTGAAAATATTAATAAACAAACTTGCAACATCCCAGCTGGTCAGACCTATACTCTCGCCACTGGTCTGATTTGTAAGTCATACCTCAGACCCTACACTTCGCGCTCCTGTTACGGTATGTAACAATTATTGAATAAAAATAACTCAATGAGGTTATGGTCATGAGCCAGAAAACCCTGTTCAAACAAACTGCTTTAGCAGTTGCAGTGGCAATCGTCTCAACGTCCGCCTGGTCAGCGGGCTTCCAGTTAAACGAATTTTCTTCCTCTGGCCTTGGCCGTGCGTATTCCGGGGAAGGTGCGATTGCCGATGACGCAGGCAACGCGAGTCGTAACCCGGCACTGATCATGATGTTTGATCGCCCTACCTTCTCTGCCGGTGCGGTTTACATCGATCCTGATGTCAATATTTCTGGCAAATCTCAGTTCACCGGCGCAGATCTGAAGGCGGATAACATTGCGCCGACCGCGTGGGTGCCTAACCTGCACTTTGTTGCGCCAATCAATGAACAGTTTGGTTGGGGTGCCTCTGTCACCTCTAACTATGGCCTGGCAACGGAGTTCAATAACAACTATCCGGCCGGTGAATACGGCGGTAAAACCGACCTGACGACCCTGAACCTCAACCTGAGCGGCGCATATCGTCTGAACGATAACTGGAGCTTTGGTCTGGGCTTTGATGCTGTCTACGCCGATGCAAAAATCGAGCGTTACTCCGGGGAGCAAACTGCTGCACTGCCGAAAAACAGCAATAAAATTGCCAGCCTGAAAGGTGATGAATGGGGTTACGGCTGGAACGCCGGTATCCTGTATGAACTGGATAAAAACAACCGCTGGGGTCTGACCTATCGCTCAGAAGTGAAAATTGATTTCGATGGCGATTACAAAAGCGGCATCCTGAGCCCAGTCAACGGTATGGTCCCAGGCGCGGGCACCACCATTCCATGGGGTACCTCGAATCAAACCGTACCGGGCTCACTGTCGCTGCATCTGCCAGAAATGTGGGAAGTGTCAGGTTATAACCGCGTTGCGCCGCAGTGGGCAATTCACTACAGCCTCGCGTATACCAGCTGGAGCCAGTTCGAGGAGCTTAAAGCCACCGGCAGCAACGGCCAGACGCTGTTCTATAAAGACGAAAGCTTCCACGATGCATACCGCATCGCGCTTGGTACGACCTATTATATGGATGACAACTGGACGTTCCGTACCGGCGTGGCATTTGATGACAGCCCGGTACCGGCCGATAAACGTTCTATCTCCATTCCGGATCAGGACCGTTTCTGGGTGAGTGCGGGGGCAACCTACGTGTTCAACGAGAATGCCTCTATCGACGCGGGCGTGTCGTACATGCATGGCCAGAAGGTGACCTTCCAGGAAGGCCCGTACGAGTTTTCCTCTGAAGGTAAAGCCTGGCTGTTTGGTACCAACTTCAACTACGCGTTCTAATCCCAACACGATTAAAAAAGGTGAGCATTGCTCACCTTTTTTATTTATTCCGAATCGATATCTTTTAATTCGTTCTCGATGGCTTTCGCGTTCGGATTATCTTCCGGCTTCAGCTTACCGCCGTTGGCAATAAAGTCATGGTTCTGGAAGTAGGCCTCGCGGACCATGATGTACGGATCGGAAGACTGACGCAGCAGACCATCAGAATCCAGCAGTTGCGCACGCGTTTCAATTCCTTCCACGGTCCATTTACCAATCGACAGCGGCCAGGTGAGCCATGACAGTACAGGATACAGCGTATCCACCATGTCGCCGCCATCATCACGCACGGTAAAGCTGCCGTAGAATGGCAGGTGCACATACGGACCATAACCTACGCCATAGTGACCCAGCGTGCTGCCGAAACGGTGCGGCTGTTCACGCTGTAATTTCGGGTTCGCCATGCCCGCGACATCAATTAAGCCGCCCATACCCAGCAGGGAGTTCAGGAAGAAGCGGGTGAAATGCACCATCCCCTGATACGGGTCGCCCTGGAGGAAGTAGTTCACCATAACCGCTGGCTCTTCCAGGTTACTGGTAAAGTTGCTCAGCCCGTTACGCGCCGGCTGCGGAACATAGTCACGCCATGCCACGGCAACCGGACGAACCAAATATGGATCCAGCACATTATAGTTAAAGCTGTACATTGAACGGTTAAATCCTTCGAGAGGATCGGAGCGTCCCGTTTGCTCGCCAGAGCTGGCGCAGCCCACAAGCATTGTTACGCCCAGCGCAAGCGCCGACAGCCGAAGCTTCATAAATTTCTCCCTGTTCAATATGGCTATCGTTGAATGCCATCTGTGACGGAGCCTGAGATGCTCCGCCTGAAACGTGCAAGTGATTGTAACAGCACGCTTACCGATGTCTACAAGGACAATGACGACCCGCTCGCGTCATCACGCTAATTTCAGCATAGCCTGTCTTTCGGAATTCGTTTCGCTGGCAATTTTATATTGGCTTTGAAAGAGATGTCTCACCTTTATTGCCATTTTCAGCAATTTAAGAGCATCCCCACGGGGAAAGCGCTAAAAGCCGCTACGCTTAAATGAGCAATTACCCCGAAGGAGCTGTTATGAAAGACATTAGCGAAGAGAAAATTGGTGAAAGCAAAGAGGAACATGAGATTGAAAGCGAGGAGAAAGACCGGGGAGAAGAGATAGAAGTCGATGAAGATCGCCTGCCGTCGCGCGCCATGGCTATTCATGAGCATATTCGCCAGGACGGGGAAAAAGAGATGGAGCGCGACGCGATGGCCCTGCTGTGGTCAGCCATTGCAGCCGGTCTGTCGATGGGTGCCTCTCTGCTCGCCAAAGGGATATTTCACGTTCAGCTGGAAGGCGTACCGGGCGGGTTTTTGCTGGAAAATTTAGGCTACACGTTCGGCTTTATTATCGTCATTATGGCGCGACAGCAGCTTTTTACGGAGAATACCGTCACTGCCGTACTGCCCGTCATGCAAAATCCGACCCTCGGTAATTTCGGTTTACTGATGCGCCTGTGGAGCGTCGTGCTGCTGGGGAACCTGATCGGTACGGGCATAGCCGCCTGGGCGTTCGAGTATATGCCAATATTTGATGAACCGACCCGCGACGCATTTGTGAAAATTGGCATGGATGTGATGAAAAACACGCCGGTTGAAATGTTCTCTAATGCCATAATTTCCGGCTGGATCATCGCCACTATGGTCTGGATGTTCCCGTCAGCGGGTAGCGCGAAAATCGTGGTAATTATCCTGATGACCTGGCTTATCGCACTCGCCGATACCACACACATTGTTGTCGGAACTGTTGAAATCCTTTATCTGGTATTTAACGGCACACTCCACTGGAGCGACTTTTTCTGGCCGTTCGCCCTGCCTACCCTCGCAGGCAACATTTGTGGCGGGACCTTTATCTTTGCGCTGCTGAGCCATGCGCAAATCCGTAACGACATGTCCAACAAGCGTAAGGCCGAGCTTAAGGCTCAGGAAAAAAAGGATAAAACTGCCGAAAAATCGGCGTGAACGGTGACTCTTTGACCAGTCAGGCGGCAATGCGCTTAACGAAAAGTGTAAATAACGCTATACTCTTGCCGCTTCGTCCCCTTAGTTAAATGGATATAACGAGCCCCTCCTAAGGGCTAGTTGCAGGTTCGATTCCTGCAGGGGGCAATACCCTTTCATTTCATCACGTTTCAACACACTTCACCTCCTCCCTTAAAGCCAGCAAAATCAGGGCTTGACGCCTTGAACATGGTTTCAGTTCATTTCATGACATTACATGATTCTGATGGTATCGTTGATGGTACTCACGGTTCGATAAGCCGATACCATCAACTGACAACAAAGATCACCCTCCATGGCACTAAATGAGCTATCACCTAAGAAAGTTGAAAATGCTAAACCCAAAGAAACAGACTACAAACTGACGGATGGCGGCAGTCTGTATCTTTTAGTTAAAAAGAACGGGACCAAGGCATGGCGAATGAACTACAGATTTAACGGCAAACAAGCTACGCTGGCTTTGGGCGTTTTCCCAGACGTTTCGCTGGCACTTGCCCGTAAGCGCAGAGATGAAACAAGGCAACTTTTAGCCGACGGTGTTGACCCCAGAGTATCTAAAAAAGCAGCGCCAACAGAATCCACCTCGGCTACATTCCAGACAATCGCTTTAGAGTGGCATAAAGGCTCTATAGGCCATCCCTCATGGAAAGAGATTACCCGCATTAAAATTTTGAGAGAAATGGAAAATCATATTTTCCCATTTATCGGAAATAAACCCATCGACTCATTAAAAACAAGTGATCTGTTGCCATTATTGGTGAGGATGAGTGATCAGGGAATTGGAGCGACAACAGGAAGAGTGAAAACTACTCTTGCAAGTGTTTTCCGGTACGCTATTCAGCGTGGAATTGTTGAATACAACCCTACCCATGATCTAAGAGGAGCAATTGCCAACCCCAAAATAAAGCATCGCCCTGCACTTCCTTTAGAACGATTACCCGAATTAATATCAAAAATTGATAGCTATACAGGGAGGCCGTTAACTAAGTTGGCGGTATTATTTTCCCTTCATACCTTTGTTCGCTCCAGTGAACTGAGACACGCAAGATGGGAGGAAATTAATTTTGAAACTGCGATGTGGACTATTCCTGCTCAAAGAAAAAGAATTGAGGGGGTAAAATATTCAGAACGCGGGGCAAAAATGGGTAGCATTCATTATGTTCCATTATCTAACGAAGCTATTGATGTTCTCGAAGCCATTAAGAAAATAAGTGGTGAGTATGAGCTTATTTTCCCCGGAGATAGTAACCCTTACAAGCCGATGAGTGAGAACACGGTTAATAAGTCATTGAGGATTATGGGGTACGACACGCAGGTGGACATTTGCCTTCATGGATTTAGAGCAATGGCGTGCTCAGCCCTGACAGAATCAGGGTTATGGTCTAGGGATGCAGTGGAACGGCAAATGAGCCATCAAGAACGAAATGAAGTGCGAGCGGCTTATGTTCACCTGGCACAACACATGCAAGAACGCCGGAGAATGATGCAATGGTGGTCACATTATATAAGCAGCAATTGTGAAAGTTATATTGCACCCTATGAAATTAGTGAAAAACCCTTGGCAATGCTTAAGGTGGTAAAATAATGAGCAAACATAACGAAAAAAACATTTGGAAACGTAATGGATTAGCCCCATTAGAATATTGCCCCATATCAAGAGCAGCAAAAATACTTGAATGTGAAACAGATGATATATTCCATTGGTGTTACACAGGAAAAATAAACTTGTGTATCAACTTTCAAATGCTTTATTATTTCTACACCCCTTTTTTAAAATCAGATGGAAATGTATTTGAACAGGTCCAATCATTAAACAGCGAATTAACCACCTCAGAAGACAATAAATCCTATATTTATTCTGACAAATTTAAATCGGGTAGATTTCACATCCCTGACAATTTTCACTTTGTTGAAACTGATGAATATTATTTAGTACAAGCATATTTAAGAGGGATTTGGCCTGTAGATAGAAATATTCTTTCTGCAATAAATACAGGATTCATTGATCCTATTGAACTTTGCTTATTTAGTGAGGAGAACCCTGAATTTAAACCAGATGGAGATAGGTTTCAGCTGATATCTCCAATTTTGATAAACAATCAATTTCCCGGAAAGTTAAAAAATGAAGCAGAATTTGACATAAAATATTTACAATATTTGTCTGATAATGCACCTGATATAAATGATAAAAACTATCAATTGCAAATCACTGGTTACTATATCGAATATATAAATAAACATGCTTTATCCGGCATACACATGCCAGTAATAAGCAAGGATAAAGACGCAAGAACATTAACATCATACCAAACAACTGAAATACCGAAAATCAGGACTACAGCAAAACAATCAACCTACATAGCATCCCTGATGAATGCTCTGGAGGTAACGGAAGAAATGATGAGATTTTCATCTATTACTCAAATAAAAGATCACCTAAGCAGAAAAGCAGGCCCTGAGATGGAATTCCCTGAAATCACTGATGATACTTTAGATGACTGGCTTCAAAGGGCAGGTAAAAGGTAGATAATTTTTGATAATTCTGACGAGTTTTCAAAAACTCCGCGCATTGCTGCACACCTAAAAGTAGCCTGCATCCGTTCGTTTCATTACGTTAAGTAGGATTGCAGGTGATTCATATGACAATCAAAAATTACCCCCTGTCAGGCAATGCCAGAGCTAAACATACTGCTGATTTTCTCAACATCAGTTCAGTGACTCTCTGGCGCTGGACCAAAAATAAACCCGGTTTTCCACAGGCGACCCGATTAACCGAGAGAGTAACAATCTACGATGCACAAGAAATTAGGCAGTGGGTTAAAGCACAATCAGCGGGAATAAAGGGAATATAATGGAAACCTTAACTAAGTTGGGGAGAAAAAATTCTCCCCCATCAATTAATCAATTCTTTGGATCGATGCCACGATTTAGTAGCTCTTTACGCAAAATTCGCTTGATCCAAGATGCAAGAGCTGAATCTCCATCTTTGCGCATTTCTTCTTCAAGTTGTTGGCGGAACTCATCTGTAAGACGCATCTGGAAAGGAGGTGAACGTTTTTCTTTTGGTGTTGACATGGTGATGACCAGACCCTATATTAACCTACATGGTAATTACCATTATAAACATCAAAGCTACAAAAAAACAATGCCCGAACTGTGCTGGAACACAAATCAGGCATCTGACCAAACCGCTATATGAGGCAACGAAGATGGCTAAACAGAAGTGTACCTGGTTATTTGCTGCGATCAACCGCAGTCAACGCAATGCCCGTCCTGTGATGTTAAGGATCACCGCAGATAACGAGCGGTCAGCGCGGCGCAGACTTGCCCCGGACTATGTGCTGAGCTTTGCCGGTCGCATTCCCTGCGGAGGTGAACATGCGTAATTATCCGCAACCCGGCGAACGCTGGCAGCATGAACGTGGCTGGACCGTCACAATCATCCGATTAATTGAAGCGTCTCCCTCCGTGGCGCTGGTTAATCCTGAATTCAGCTGCGAAGTATTGATACGTCATGACAGCGACAACCAGCTTTCTTCCTGTCCTCTGGCATGGTTTAAACAGCGGTATACGCGCCTGTTTGATGCGCCGCTCTTTAAACCTTCACCAGCTCCGGCAGGCGGTAGTGGCTCCGGCCCGCTGACACTGCATCCGTCTGTGGTATTTACCCGCTGGCGGGAGCGCAGCATACGGCGTTCTGCTGAACCTGACGACAGTCACTATTCAAAGTTTCTCTGACAAAATACCGCTGAAAACGGAGTAATCCACGATGAATATTTCAAACGGGCACAACAGTGCTCAGGGCCACACTTTGCCTGAAAAACACAATGCCGGTGCTTTTGCCTATGGATTGTCAGAGGACGGTTTCGGAAAGCTGACCCGCGCAAGAAATGCCTGCGATCTGCTCCAGCTTCTCTTTTCTGAATACCCCTCGCAGGGCGGAACGCTGGATGCAGGATGTGCGCCAGGCATCGCCGCGCTGATGGAGTACCTGCGGGCAGATTTGACGGATATTGCGCACAGTTGCGAACTGATTGAAGGAGGCACCCAATGAACCAGCCGCAGGTTTCTATTTTTCCGGCAGAAATGACCACTGCGCTTTACCGGCGGGCTATTGCATCGGCCTGGCGCCAGAAAGCGCTGACCGAAACCGGCAGCGATCAGTACGGTCCGCACAGCCTGACGGTTGAGCGCATTGAAATGGCCATTGCGCTGCATATCGAATGCGCACTGATTAACGAGTACGGCGAAGCACAGGGAGCCGCTGCTGCGCTGGCACTGCTGACTGACATGCTGGAGCCGTCACTGCTGACCGCGCCGCCGGTACTGACCGTGCGCGGCTGTGAAGTGATGGCGGAGCTGTACCGCACGCTTCCGGCGGCCTTTGATGACTTCTGCAGCACGGGTGTGGCGCTGTATCAGGGGGAAGTATGACAACACAGAAAGTTTCACAGATTGCAGAGGCTGCGCAGGGAAAATGGCCCGTCATTCTGCAGATGCTGCGTATTGATGTACCTGAAAACGGCAGGCACGGTCCCTGCCCAAAATGTGGGGGCAAAGACCGCTTCCGCCTCGATGACCTTGACGGGCGCGGGACGTGGATTTGCAGCCAGTGCGGCAATGGTGACGGTCTGGATCTGGTTAAGCTCATGACCGGTTACGGCGTCAAAAAGGCCGCTCAGAAGGTGGCGCAGGTGCTTAATGTGCCGGATGTGCAGGAGCTGCCGGTTAAGCCCGCCAGGCAAAAAGCCCCTAAACGCGATATGAGCCTTATCGTGGCGGCGCTGATGAAAGAGAGCCACACGGGAGAAAGCCCCTATCTGACCGGGAAAGGGTTTGCCGGATACCCGGCCTCCCTGACCGGGAGCGTGCAGCATATCAGCGGCAAGGATTTTCCTGCCGGTTCCCTGCTGTTACCGCTCACAACCAATGCCGGAGCCGTGACCGGTGCGCAGCTTATCGCCCCGACGGGTGAAAAAAGCATACTGCCCGGCAGCACGATGAAAGGCGCGTTTGTGGCGCTCAGCCCGTTACCGCCTGAACCGCCGGTACAGGTGGTGATTACCGAAGGTTACGCCACGGCGCTGACGGTAAGCCAGCTCACCGCCGGATGCGTAGTGGCTGCCATATCTGCGGGCAACCTGCCCAACGTGGCGCAGTCGCTGCGGGCACGCTGGCCTGAGGTAAAAATTATCATCGCCGGTGATAACGATTTTCAGGACGGGGGCGAAAACCCCGGCAGATCCTTTGCTGAACGGGCTGCAAAAGCCGTTGGCGGCTGGATGACGCTGCCACCGGGAGAGATTAAGGCTGACTGGAATGATTTCCATCGGGAGCACGGTATTACCCGCGCCCGTGAAGCCTTTCGTAACGGTCTGGTGCTGTGTGGGGAAGGCCGCACGCAGCTGCCGCACGGATTCCGTCTTACCCAGGAATATCTCTGGTATGAAAAACAGGTACAGCGCAACGGTGAGACGGAGATCCAGAACGTCAAAATATGCAACCCGCTGCGCGTGACGGCAATCACCTGCGATGCTGATGGCGGTAACTTTGGGCGACTGCTGGAGTGGGAAGATACGTGGGGAGAGCGCCGCCGCTGGGCGATGCCAATGGAAATGCTGAGCGGCAGCGGTGAGGAACTGCGCCGGGTACTGCTGGTTAACGGGCTGTCCTATATCAGCACCACCGGCGAGGCCCGCGCCCGCCTGATGGAATATATCTCGCTGTGTAAACCAGAACGCCGCGTGACCTGCGTCAGCCGCACCGGCTGGCATGGTCAGGTTTACGTTCTGCAGGATGAGGTCAGCGGTGAAGGTGCAGAGGGGGTCATTCTCCAGACCTCTTCCGTGCAGGGGCGCGATTTCCGCGTGTCGGGCACAACGGAGGAATGGCGGGAGCACGTATCCCGCTACTGCACCGGCAACTCCCGCGTGGCGTTTGCCGTCAGTCTGGCCTTTGCTGCCCCCCTGTTACGGCTGGTTGGTATGGATGGCGGCGGCTACCACCTCAAAGGGGAATCGACGGACGGTAAGACCACCACCATGAAAGCGGCAACCTCCGTCTGCGGCGGGCCTGACTACTGGCAGACGTGGCGGGCAACCGGCAATGCACTGGAGGGATGCGCCAGCCGCCGCAACGATGCCGCCATGATGCTCGACGAGATCCGGGAGGTGGACGGACGCGAGGCGGGCAATATTGCCTACATGCTGGCAAACGGTCAGGGCAAGGGCCGGGCCGGTACGGACGGTGAGCTGCGCACCCGTAAGCAGTGGCGGCTGCTGTTCTTTTCAACCGGCGAGCTGTCACTGACCGAACATGCGGCAAAAGCCGGGGAGCGTACCTTTGCCGGGATGGAAGTCAGGATGATCCAGATCCCCAGCGATTCCGGGAAGTTTGGCGTATTTGAGGAGCTGCACGGCTTCGACAGCGGCAAGGCTCTGGCGGAGCATCTGGAGTGGGCCACGTCCAGTTACTACGGTTCGCCGTTCCGGGAGTGGCTGAAAGCCCTGACCGCTGATCTTAACGGGCTGACGGCACAGGCAAAGTCACTGATGAAGGAATATACCGCCGCCCTGACCCCGAAAGATGCGGGCAATCAGGTGGGCCGGGCTGTGAACCGCTTTGCACTGGTGGCGATGGCGGGCGAGCTGGCAACCCGTCTGGGTATCACCGGCTGGCCTGAGGGGGAAGCGCTGCGGGCAACCCGCGTCTGCCTGAACGCATGGCTGAAAGATCGCGGGCACACCGCCAATCAGGAAGATATTGCCGCACTGGAGCAGGTACGCAGTTTCTTTACCGCGAATCAGTACAGCCGCTTTGCTGACTGGCACGACGAGCGCAACCGCCCCGGCAATATGGTGGGCTGGCGCAGGGTGGAGAAAGGCAGTACCGCGCAGGGCACGGAAGCTGTCACCACGTTCTACGTCATGCCGTCCGGCTGGAAAGAAATCTGCCGGGGATTTGACCCGCGCAAGGTGGCGCGTCTGTGCGCGGATCGTGGATATCTGCTGCCCTCCACCGATGGCAAGCTGCAGACAAACATTCGCCCGCCAGAGATGAATCCCCGCAGGCTCTATGTCTTCAACAGCGAGGTGCCGGGTTAAGGCTTTGCGTGAGTCTTATTTATTAAGGGTAACAGGTGAAACAGGTGGAACACCCGTGTTTTACAAGGGCTGAACCTGTTCCACCTTCTGAAATAGTGAGGTGGAACAGGTGGAACGTCAGCCAACCCGCTGTTCCACCTTGTTACCCGCGATGTTCCACCTGTGCTGTACCTATAAATGCTTTATAAAACAAGTCTGTAACACCTGTTCCACCTGTTCCACCGCATCGGGGACATAAAGCAGGCTGAAACAGAGGCGTTTTTATCTGGCTGGCTGTCATAGCCGCGTCTGAATAGCAGCAGAGGCCCGTTGTGCCAGCCACCACACACTGAGCACCGGTAGTGTGCTTGTGTCAGCCACGACACAATTGACGTAACGAACCAACCCGACAGGAGAAGTCATGAACAACACCGCAGAGAATAACAACCTTTCCACTTTTCCGGCTGTCACGCAGCGGGCACTTGAAACCCTGAATACAGCCAGAAACGCATGGCTTGAAGCTCGTCGTCAGCAGAAAGCGGCAGCGGATAATATTGCGACAATCCGCCAGCGCCGCGCTGAAATGGAAGCCACGACGAATGCGCTGAATGAGGAGTGGCGCACGCTGTTTCGTGAAAGTCAGGGCGTAGTCTCAAAGGAAATGAAAAAACTGCGCACGGAAATTGCGCTGGGGCGAGAAACGCTTGAGGATTTTGATGAGCTGCTGGCAGCTCAGGAATGCGAAAATGCACTTTTACCGCAGGAGACTGCGGAATTAGCCGGAAAGTATATCCACGCGCACGATACCCTTGTGGGGATTCGCGCAAAACAAATCTGGGAAGATTTTATGCAGTCGCATGGTAAGGCGCTAATCCAGACACTGAGCCTGCTCAAATCCACTATGGGTCGGGAAGCCAGTGCCGTTGTGGGTGTGGTGAATTCAGTTAATGACCCGAACACAGTACTGAAAGACTTTATTCACAAACATATTACCAAACCGGCTCTTACTAACGATGCGATGCCGGAACAGGATCCGGTGTTTAAACTGGCGGGCGTTGCGCCGGATTATGCGGCTCGTGTCGATTTAAGCAAAAGCCCGTCACCGGCGGCCCTTCACAAAATGAAGATCCGTCAGGAACGTGAAGAGCTGCAGAAACGTAACCGTGATATGGAGGGTATCTGATGGCGCTGAAATGCCCGGAATGCGGCACGGTTGCACATGCCAGAACCACCGCCTATGAAGCACCGTCGGTTAAACGCTCATGGTATCAGTGCCAGAATCTGGAATGTTCCTGCACGTTTACCGCACTGGAAAGCGTGGATACGATAATTATGAAGCCCCGGCGCAATGAACAGGAATCAGATAAACCGGAACAGTCTGAAAAGCAAAAGAAAACGCTTAATCGCTATGGCTCCGCGTCAAAGCTGTCAAGCCGTCAGCAAATCCCTGTCTGATTAGCAAAAAACGCCAACAGAATCCCGGTCCAGTACCGGGATTTTTTACGCCTTTTCCCTGGCTGGCCTGAGAGCGCATGAGTGCATGTCTATGGCGCATGAAAACGCATGAGTTCCATGCACCATTTTTGACGCGAAAGCCCTTGTGTGGCGGCTCCTGAGACGATTTTCGGGGTGCATGAAAACCATTCTGTTAAGCGAAGCGGGCAGGCGGGCGGGGCAGCGCGCGCAGAGGGGGGAAATGGCAACCTGAGCGGCGCATGTGTCGGGGCATGGTTCATGCCATAAATAAAACGAACGCCCCGCAGAATGCTGCTGAGGCGCTCAGGTTATGGTTAACGGAATGCCTGCCGGCTCAGCAGTTGGTGAAATCTCCTGAATGGTGGTGGAACTGCGATGTGCCGTTGCAACCGGCGCATACTGAACCGGTATTACGGATAACACGTATCGCTCTGTCATCCCATAATTCCACCATGCCGCTGTCTTTAACGTTCGTCACCATCAGGTCCGGCAGTTCATTGGCTTTCAACCAGGCTTTAACTTGCTTCACTCCGGCACGCGAACCCGCCCGGACGGTAAAAATTCGTACTTCAATATCATCCTTGTGCCATTTGCGGACCCTTTCCACCATGCCGGGAATGGCATCACCTATTAGCGCCCCGCTCTCTGGCGGGTACACCGCCAGCGTGCCATCCAGATCAACGCCGATCCATCCCATACATTACCCCCTGTTGCTATCAGCACTTTCATCAAGTTGTAAAGAATAAGGCTCGAAGCAGATCACTTCTTCGCCCAGCCAGTTATTCAGCTCCTGCAGTCGCTTCTGCAGCGGCATCAGTTCGTTGCGGACAAAAACACGGCTGGCCTTTTCCACATCGCCAAAGCCGCCGGTGTTGCTGGGGATGATACCCATCATCTGCGGCGGCACGCGGTGCGCTGCCATCATGTCATCACGGCTCACGTTCTTGATGTTCAGAAACTCATCTTTCGCCGCCACCTCTGACAGCGGGATGATCTGGATGCCGTCCTTTTTGCCATTGGGTGAGTACATAAACAGATTGCGGAAATTGCCCGGCCCTTTGGCGCTTTTCATTGCCTTGCGGATGTTGTTCACATCCTCCTGATTCTGCGCCGCGTCGGTCATGTACATGATGAAGCCCGCATGGCTGCCGTTGATGTAATACTTCCGGCGGAACAGCGTTGCGGACTCGTTGAGCAGGGTTGACGGAATGGCGGAGAGGTAGCCGGGCAGCCCGTAAATTTCCTGGTTAATATCCGGTTCCATCAGGTGAAAAATATTGCCTCTGGTGAACTCATAAGGCTGCGTTGTCAGGCCATAGTTAACAAACCAGTAGGATTCCAGGTCAACGCCGCGCCGGGTGTATTTCGCCAGCGCTGGCTCCAGTGTGAGGACGCCGCCCAGCCGGTTAGTACGCTTTTCCAGATAGGCATTACCAAACACCAGATAATCCTGAACGAAACGGGCAAAAGACTGCTGACTGAGCAGGCGGTGTGGGATGTAGGTACTGCTGAGAATGTCACGCTTAACGGCAATTGGTGAACTGTGATGTACGGCTGCTCGGTAGGTACGTGCCAGCCCTGCAAAACTCACCGGCGGCTCATACCAGCGATCCATCTGCACGCATTCCACATAGTCCAGCAGTTCGCGCCGGTCCAGTACGGGAATGGGATCGCCAAAGGTGAAGCATTCTGCAGAGGACTGCGGTTCTGTCGCAGCAGTGACCTCTGGTACGGAAATTATGTCCGGGGTATCCATATTTTTCTCGCTGTGAGCAATTCTTGAGGGATCAGGTGTGTCATGAACAGCACAACGATATTTGCTTGACGACCTGATTACTGCGGGCGGGCATTGTGTCAAATTCGATACAATAAAGGGATTTATGAATGGGCATACGTCATGTCACATGGGGTAATGGTATACACGATTAAACCCGGTTATAGCGCTGGATGGTGAGCAATTTAAAGCCATTCCGGTATACAGAAAGTGAAAAAAATACTTTAGGGGATATACCCCTGACCTCCAGAGCTGACGCTGGTTTGCGAGTAGCATTGTATAATGCGTGGGGTGTGATAACTTTTTTGCGCATTTTTCAGCCTTTTCGCAGACTTGCTAGTCCCCTGCCCCGTCGTTCTTTCATCCATCTATTGATTATTGAAACTGACGAAATAGGCCGATCTCTATGGCCTTAATGAGACGTTTTTATCGTTTGATGGTATCCATGATGGTATCGAAAAAATCACCATTGAAATAACCCTTGTAAAACATAGCAATAAACACATTTTCGATTCCTGCAGGGACACTTCTGTCTTTCCTTACGCCCCCTTCCAAAGCTCCACGCAGTTTCGGCCACGCCGTTTCGCGCCGTATAAGGCTTCATCCGCCGCCTGAATCAATCGCTCGTAATCGGGATGCCCGTTGAACATCGCAACGCCTATCGAGAGGGAGAGCGGGATAATATCGCCGGTTGGGGAGTTAACCTTGATTTTTTCCACCCGCCTGCGGATACGCTCGGCAATTCGCAGCGCGTCCACCTCTGAGATTTCCGTTAGCACAATCAGAAATTCATCGCCGCCGTAGCGAAAAACGTAATCACAGGTTCGCACGTTGTCGTAGAACGCGCCGGAGACTTTTCGCAGGATCTCGTCCCCGGTATTGTGCCCCCAGGTATCGTTGATTTGTTTAAATTTGTCGACGTCAATCAGCAGCGTCGAGAGCTTTGTTCCCGCCCGGGTAGCGTGCAGGATTTCGCGTTTGAAGATGGTTGGCAGGAAACGGCGATTCAACAGGCGGGTCAGGACATCAACCCCCACCTCGTGTCGCGACACTTCGTCAAACAGTTCGCGCAAAAGCGTGATGATTTGCGAGAGGGTATTACGCATTCGCTGCAAGAATTTATCCCGCTGCGCTTTATCACTCAGACCCTGCCCTGTAAGACGGACCTCGTTAAAAAGGTCATCGAATTCCTGAATCAGACGAGAGATATGACCGGCCTCAGCGATGCCGCTGAAATAGTGCCGACCTTTATGGCTAAACCACAGTCCAAATTCAGACTGCCCCAGCGGCAGACTGTTGCCGATACTGGAATTAAGCGTGATCTTATACAGAAGCACCATTTCCCATGACAGCAGCGCCGCGGTCTGTCTCTCCTTCTCCTCTTCTGCGTTCTCCATTAAGGAAAAGATGCGATAATTTTCGTCCTCTTTCGCCGCATTGTTCTCGCTAAATACATAGGCCCGCGACATCACTTCCATGGCCAGATCGATACTGTTTATCGCGTAGTGATAAATATGCAGCTTCACCTCAGGCGAATGGGCGCTGGTAGTAATGACAGGCAACAGCAGCTTTTTCAGAACGCGGAAGCCCATTTCGACTAAATCAACCGAAATACCAATACGGGCATGAACATCCGCCGCGCGCTGCTGCGCCCGCATCTGCTCTTCAACCTGCTCCACACGGCATGAGAGCACATCAATAAGCCAGCGACGAAGCGCCTCCTGAAGCTGCCTCTCCACCTGTTCGGTGGTCAGGAATTCAGCTGCCGATGGATCTGCCAGCACAACACGATAGAATTCAGCGACCAGTGGCATTGCATTATCCCTGGCAAGCTCAGTCGCAAGCCGATGCACATCGGGATCGGTTTCATTAATCAGCTTCACCCACTCTTCTTTCACCGTTTGCAGGTAGGTTTCCATGGTCTGCACCTTCAGGAGACATGCGGGAACGCAGATTTAACAATAGCAAAATCAAACCACTCCGCAATTGCCGCTTTTTTAAACAAAAACGAGTGATAGCTCATAATGTATAACGGTGCTACATTATGCCGCCCACCCAAGTCAGCAATGGCCAGGCAACGTCGTAAAGAACGGTAAAGCCTGCAACCATGACCTCGTCCTACGGTCTCAATGGCACGTGGTATCGCGAAGTCTGCGCTACCTTCACAGGCTTCACATAGGTTCCACTATTTTGTCTCAATCCAAATTTCAGCGGGCGTTTCTGCACCCGCGCTACTGGTTTACATGGTTCGGCCTTGGCGTGCTTTGGCTGCTGGTTCAACTTCCATATCCCGTGATCCGTTTCCTGGGTTCTAAGCTCGGCAGCGCATCGCGTCACTTTCTTAAGCGTCGTGAATCCATTGCCCGAAAAAATCTCGAACTTTGCTTTCCGCATTACAATGCCCAGCAGCGCGAAACGCTGATTGCGGAAAACTTTAAATCTATCGGTATGGCGCTGCTTGAAACCGGTATGGCCTGGTTCTGGCCAGACGAGCGTGTCCGTAAATGGTTTGACGTGGAAGGCCTGGATAACCTGAAACGTGCCCAGATGCAAAACCGCGGCGTGATGGTTGTGGGTGTGCATTTTATGTCGCTTGAGCTGGGCGGCCGCGTTATGGGTCTTTGTCAGCCAATGATGGCAACCTATCGCCCGCATAACAGCGCGCTTATGGAATGGGTACAAACGCGGGGCCGCATGCGTTCAAATAAGGCGATGATCAGCCGTAACAATCTCCGCGGTATGGTTGGCGCCCTGAAAAAAGGGGAAGCCGTCTGGTTTGCCCCGGATCAGGACTACGGTCCTAAAGGCAGCAGTTTTGCCCCTTTCTTTGCGGTTAAAGATGTCGCTACGACGAACGGTACCTTTGTGATTTCACGTCTCTCAGGCGCCGCGATGTTGACGGTGACCATGGTCAGAAAAGCGGATAAGTCAGGCTATCGTCTGCATATCTCCCCAGAGATGGCGAACTATCCTGAAGATGAGAGTGAAGCCGCGACCTTTATCAATAAGGTGATTGAGTTTGAAATTATGCGTGCGCCTGAGCAGTATCTGTGGATGCACCGCCGCTTTAAAACCCGTCCCCTGGGCGAAGCCTCACTCTATATCTGACCCCTTTCGAAGGTTAGTTTCGCTAAGAAACTAACCTTTTCAAACACCTGTAATCGCAGTGCGTAACGGCTTTTTTCGACCGTCGCTCAACAGGCATTTATTGCGTACCGAAATCAAACTGTCGCCGTTCCACGACACTCGTAAGTGTAGGAAATTATTTAAAAAAATGCCTCTTGTCACTCCTGAAATTTAGGCGTACATTAGCGCCGTCTGGCGACAGGAAAGCACAGAATTCAGAGCTGAAGTTAGCGACGTCACGGGATAATTCTGATTTCCCCTTTCGCATGATTTCAACTCTCTATACTCAGTTGGACTCTGTTTTTTTAATGCGTACCGGAAGATACGCGGAGCGATGAAACGTGAAATATTTCTTTATGGGCATTTCGGTTATTGTTTTAGTTTGGGCCGGAACGTTTGCTCTGATGATCTAGTTAAGAAAATGCAGTCAAAAAAACAGGCGCCGTTGGCGCCTGTTTTTTTTGTTGTCCGTTACGACTCGGGTTGTTCCGCAACGCTCTTCGCTGCAAGCAGGCCATCCGCGCGGAACATGCTTTTAATGCCCCGCACTGCCTGACGGATACGGTCGCTGTTTTCAATCAGCGCGAAACGCACATGCGTGTCACCGTAGTCACCAAAGCCAATGCCTGGAGAGACGCAAACCTTCGCGTCCTGAAGCAGTTTTTTAGCAAATTCCAGAGAACCCATCGCCGCATACGGCTCAGGGATTTTCGCCCAGACGTACATAGAGGCTTTAGGCATTTCCACCATCCAGCCTGCTTCATGAAGCCCTTTTACCAGCACATCTCGGCGGCGTTTATACTGAGCGGCAATATCGAGCACGCATTGCTGATCCCCTTCCAGCGCCGCGATGGCCGCGACCTGTAACGGCGTAAAGGTGCCATAGTCATGGTAGCTTTTAATACGCGCCAGGGCGCTCACCAGCGTTTTGTTTCCCACCATAAAACCAATTCGCCAGCCCGCCATGTTGTAGCTTTTCGACAGGGTGAAAAACTCAACCGCCACATCACGGGCACCCGGTACCTGCATAATTGACGGCGCTTTCCAGCCATCATAAACGATATCGGCGTAGGCGAGATCGTGTACCACCAGCACGTCGTAACGCTTAGCCAGCGCGACCACTTTCTCGAAGAATTCGAGTTCAACGCATTGTGCTGTTGGGTTTGACGGGAAACCGAGAATCATCATTTTCGGCTTCGGATAGCTTTCACGAATCGCCCGTTCCAGCTCGTTAAAGAAGTCGACGCCTTCCACCAGCGGGACAGAACGCACCTGCGCGCCGGCAATCACCGCCCCATAGATGTGAATCGGGTAGCTCGGATTCGGCACCAGTACGGTATCGCCGTGATCCAGCGTCGCCAGCATCAGGTGGGCCAGCCCCTCTTTGGAGCCAATGGTCACAATCGCTTCACTTTCAGGATCGATATCGACCTGATAACGATCCTGATACCAGCGGGAGATCGCCCGACGTAAGCGTGGAATGCCGCGTGAGGTGGAATACCCATGGGTATCAGGACGCTGCGCAACCGTGCAGAGTTTCTCAACGATATGCGGCGGCGTTGGGCCGTCAGGGTTACCCATACTGAAATCGATAATGTCTTCGCCGCGCCGACGCGCAGCCATTTTCAGTTCAGCAGTGATATTGAAAACATAAGGGGGGAGACGATCGATACGCGTAAAACGGCGTTCAGGACTGAATTCAGCCATAGATTCCTCAGAGTCACGTTAGCGCCCGGACCGTCCGAGCGACGCTGCCACCCGTGTGGCGTGCTTAGAAAATAACCTGAAGAAAAAGACGCTGTCGAGAGGATAACGGCAAAACAATATTTTGCGCTAAAACGGGAATGCGATTGCAGTGAAAAGCGGAACTCTTATCGCGAACAGGCAGTTTTAAGCGCTACGATTTAACACAATATTTTCAGTATCGTTACCTGACGTTTCTCCCCAAACGGAAAAGCACCGGCTTTCAGTCAAAAGCCAGCAATCCCCTTTGAGAATTATGGTTTTTCCCCATTTGATAAATCTGATGGATAGCTGGTCATCAGGCTCTATGTTTTCTATCATAGATTTTTCCCGTTTTCCCAGGCCTGACCGTGCACGAAATCTTCAATATGCTCCTGGCGGTGTTCGACCGCGCGGCATTAATGCTGATCTGTCTCTTTTTCCTTATCCGCATCCGCTTGTTCCGCGAACTGTTGCATAAATCTGCCCATTCGCCAAAAGAGCTGCTGGCCGTCACGTTTATCTTTTCGATGTTTGCCCTGTTCAGCACCTGGTCCGGGGTGCCGGTAGAAGGCTCGCTGGTGAACGTGCGCATCATCGCCGTCATGTCGGGCGGGATCCTCTTTGGTCCCTGGGTAGGGATTATCACAGGCATCATCGCCGGCACTCATCGATACCTGATTGATATTGGCGGCGTGACGGCAGTCCCCTGCTTTATCACCAGCATTATTGCCGGGCTGCTCTCGGGCTGGATTAACCGCAAAATCCCGAAAAAGCAGCACTGGCGTGCAGGGATTATCGCGGGGATGGTCTGCGAAACGCTGACCATGATCCTGGTCATCGTCTGGGCGCCAACCGTTGCGCTGGGGCTGGATATCGTCTCGAAGATCGGTATTCCTATGATCCTCGGGAGCGTCTGTATCGGTTTTATCGTGCTGCTGGTGCAAAGCGTGGAGGGCGAAAAAGAGGCCAGCGCCGCGCGTCAGGCCAAGCTGGCGCTGGATATCGCCAACAAGACGCTGCCGCTTTTCCGACACGTTAACGCCGAATCTTTACGTCAGGTTTGCGATATCATCCGCCGTGATATTCACGCCGATGCGGTCGCCATCACCAATATTGACCACGTGCTGACTTACGTTGGCGTCGGGGAGCACAATTATCGCGACAGCGACGATACCATCAGCCCGACCACCAGACAGGCGATTAACTACGGAAAAATCATCATTAAAAACAATGATGAAGCCCACCGGACGCCAGAGATCCACTCAATGCTGGTGATCCCGCTGTGGGAAAAAGGCGTGGTCACGGGGACGCTGAAAATTTACTACTGCCATGCGCACCAAATCACCTCCTCGCTCCAGGAGATGGCGATTGGCCTGTCGCAGATTATCTCCACTCAACTTGAGGTTTCGCGTGCAGAGCAGCTGCGCGAGATGGCAAATAAGGCAGAGCTGCGCGCCCTGCAAAGCAAGATCAATCCCCATTTCCTGTTTAACGCGCTGAACGCTATCTCCTCTTCCATCCGTCTGAATCCGGATACCGCGCGGCAGCTGATATTTAATCTGTCGCGCTATCTGCGCTACAACATTGAGCTAAATGACGACGAGCAGATCGACATCAAAAAAGAGCTGTATCAAATCAAGGATTACATCGCCATCGAGCAGGCACGCTTTGGCGATAAGCTCACGGTCATTTACGATATTGATGAAGAGGTCAGCTGCGTGATCCCAAGCCTGCTGATCCAGCCTCTGGTGGAAAACGCCATTGTTCACGGTATTCAGCCGTGTAAAGGCAAAGGCGTAGTAACGATTAGCGTGACGGAAAGCGGTAACCGCGTGCGCATCGCCGTGCGCGATACCGGGCACGGCATCGATCCGAAAGTCATCGAGCGCGTCAAATCAAACGAAATGCCAGGCAACAAGATCGGACTGCTGAATGTGCATCACCGGGTCAAACTGCTGTACGGTGACGGGCTGCATATTCACCGTCTTGAGCCGGGCACCGAAATTGCCTTTTATGTTCCGAATGAGCGAACGCCCGTGAATGCCCCGATATCCTTGTTGCCGTAGGCCGGAGTAACAGATGAAAGTCATCATCGTAGAAGATGAATTTCTGGCTCAACAGGAGTTGAGCTGGCTTATCAAAACCCATAGCCAGATGGAGATTGTTGGCTGTTTTGAGGATGGTCTGGACGTGCTGAAATTTTTACAGCATAACCGGGTCGACGCGATATTCCTCGATATTAATATTCCGTCGCTGGACGGTGTCCTGCTGGCGCAGAATATCAATCAGTTCGCCCACAAGCCGTTTATTGTGTTTGTCACCGCGTGGAAAGAGCATGCCGTGGAGGCCTTCGAGCTTGAGGCGTTTGACTATATTCTCAAGCCGTACCAGGAGTCGCGTATTATCAGCATGCTGCACAAGCTGGAAGCCGCGTGGCAGCAGCAGGCATTACCCGCCAGTTCCAGCCCGGTAGCGCGGGAAAACGACACGATTAATCTGGTGAAGGACGAACGGATCATCGTCACGCCTGTCGACGATATTTACTATGCCGAAGCGCATGAAAAAATGACGTTTGTCTATACGCGGCGTGAATCCTACGTCATGGCGATGAACATCACCGAATTCTGCAATAAACTCCCGGCCGCTCACTTCTTCCGCTGCCACCGCTCGTTCTGCGTCAACCTGAACAAGATCCGCGAAATCGAACCCTGGTTTAATAACACCTATATTTTGCGTCTGAAGGATCTGGATTTCCAGGTGCCGGTAAGCCGCAGCAGGGTGAAAGAGTTCCGCCAGCTCATGCACCTGTAGCGCGTTCCCTCTCCCGCAGGAGAGGGGAATGAGCATCAGAGTATCTGACCCAGCACCTGACGCAGATGCGCCCCGGAGCCCAGTAAGCCTGGGTTGTCGTGGACAATCAGGTAAACAGGAATGTCCTGGACATAGCTCCTGAAGCGGCCTTTGTCTTCGAAGCCGCCACGGAAGCCGGAGGCGGTAAAGAAATCGAGGAAGCGCGGCACGATCCCGCCCGCAATATAGACCCCGCCAAAGGTGCCAAGGTTCAGCGCCAGGTTGCCGCCGAAACGCCCCATAATGACGCAGAACAGCGACAAAGCACGGCGGCAGTCAATACAGCTGTCGGCCAGCGCGCGTTCGGTCACATCTTTAGGTTGCAGATTTTCCGGCAGACGACCGTCTGATTTTACAATCGCCCGATACAGGTTCACCAGGCCCGGGCCAGAAAGCACCCGCTCGGCCGACACGTGACCAATCTCGGCACGTAGCTCCTCAAGAATAATGCCCTCTTCTTCGCTGTTCGGCGCAAAATCCACGTGACCGCCCTCGCCCGGCAGGCTGACCCAGCGTTTGTCGACGTGAACCAGGTGCGCCACCCCCAGACCGGTGCCCGCGCCGTAAACGGCAATCGGTTTGCCTTCAACCGGGGCCGTACCGCCGAACTGAATCAGATGCTCTGGTTTAAGCATTGGGATAGCCATGGAAACCGCAGTGAAGTCGTTGATAATTTCAAGGTGCGAGAAGCCGAGGTTTTTCCGCATTTCGGCAATTGAGAAGGCCCACGTGTGGTTGGTCATCGCCACCCAGTCGCCGGTGATCGGACAGGCAATAGCGATACAACCGTCTTCAACGCTCACTTTATGCTCTTCCAGATAGACGCGAACCACCGCTTCCAGGCTTGGGTAATCCAGCCCTGAATAGGTTTTCGCCTGAGAAATTTCACCGCTGTTCACATCGCACAGGGCAAGGCGCGCGTTGGTGCCGCCTACATCACCTACCAAAGCATACTTTGTCATTCTTCTACTGCTCCGCTAAAGTCAGAATAAATCTTTGGGACACTGTAAATTCAAGGCGTGATAACAACAACGACCAGAAGGTGACTGCCCATGGATTATCGATCTTCGTCACATTATAACTTTACCGTTTCAGCACCTTTTGCACTATTGCCACAATGCTGATTGTGCAAAGTAACGTTAAGCCGTTTTGTACAAGGAAATCATCATGCTCCATCCGCGAGCCAGAACCATGCTGTTATTGGCTGTCCCGGCGCTGATTATTGGCGTGGCGTCGAGCCTGGTGCTCATCGTCGTCATGAAAGTGGCGGCGGTGCTGCAAACGATTTTATGGACCGCGCTTCCGGTAAAACTCGGCATCAGCATTGACTCGCCGGGCTGGATCATGATGATGCTGACCCTGACCGGGATTGCCGTAGGGCTGGTGATCCGCTATAGCCCGGGTCATGCCGGGCCGGACCCGGCACTGGAACCCTTGATTGGCGCCCCTGTCTCTCCCTCTGCTCTGCCGGGGCTTATTATCGCGCTGATTATCGGTCTTGCGGGCGGCGTAAGCCTCGGGCCTGAACATCCCATTATGGCGGTTAATATCGCGCTGGCGGTCTTTCTGGGGGCGCGTCTTTTTCCGCGCGTTGGCGCGCTGGACTGGACGATCCTGGCGTCAGCAGGCACCATCGGGGCGCTGTTTGGCACTCCGGTCGCGGCTGCGCTCATTTTTTCGCAAACCCTCAGCAGTGATCATGAAGTACCGCTGTGGGATAAACTCTTCGCGCCGCTAATGGCCGCCGCTGCGGGAGCCCTCACCACCAGCCTGTTTTTCCATCCCCATTTTTCACTCTCCATCCCCCACTACGGCCAGATGCAACTCACCGATATTTTCAGCGGTGCCGTCGTCGTCGCGATCGCCATTGCGCTGGGGATGGTCGCGGTGTGGTGTCTCCCTCGCCTGCATCGCCTGATGCACAGGCTGAAGCATCCGGTGCTGATTCTGGGCATGGGGGGTTTTATTCTGGGCGTTTTAGGCGCCATCGGCGGGACGGTTACGCTGTTTAAGGGTCTGGACGAGATGCAGCAGCTGGCCTTCAGCCAGGTCTTTAGCGTCTCCGATTATCTGCTGTTCGCGCTGGTAAAACTGGCGGCGCTGGTGGTCGCTGCGGCCTGTGGTTTCCGGGGAGGTCGTATCTTCCCGGCGGTATTTGTTGGCGTCGCGCTGGGGCTGATGCTGCATGAGCACGTTGACGCTGTCCCTGCGGCGATTACCGTCTCCTGTTCCATTCTGGGGCTGGTACTGGTGGTCACGCGCGATGCGTGGCTGAGCCTGTTTATGGCGGCCGTTGTCGTGCCGGATACCACGCTTCTGCCGCTGCTCTGTATCGTGATGTTGCCCGCCTGGCTCCTGCTGGCGGGCAAACCGATGCTGATGGGATGGCGAAACGACAGGTAATCAGGCGTTATTGCGCGCCTCCAGCGCTTTGGTCAGCGCGCTCAGCAGCGGCGGAATATCGGCTTTCGGCAGCATCACCTCGATCAGCGAAAGCCGCTCATGGTGTGCCACTTTATCCAGCACCTCCGCCAGCGCTTCCGCTTCGCTGACGCGCCAGCACTCTGCCTGAGGCGCCAGGCTGAGCGCCTGCGGGATCTGCGTCCAGTTCCAGAGGGCAATGTCGTTATAGCGCTGCTCCGGCCCGTGGATGGCCCTTTCCACCGTGTATCCTTCGTTGTTAAGCACCAGAATAATCGGGCGCTGCTTGTCGCGCAGCATCGATCCCAGCTCCTGAATGGTCAACTGCGCGGCGCCGTCACCCGTCAGGACAATCACGCGTCGGTTCGGACACGCCGTTTGCGCGCCAAACGCCGCCGCCAGCGTGTAGCCAATCGATCCCCACAGCGGTTGGACGATAAAGTTCACGTCCGCCGGTAAACGCAGATCGATAGCGCCGAAAGCAGACGTTCCCTGGTCAGCCAGAATAATGTCTCCGGGGCGGATAAACGTTTGCAGGGTACGCCAGAAGCTCTCCTGAGTCAGCGCCCCTTCGATAGTCGGGAACGAAAAGCCGCTGTGATCCAATGGCGCTCGCGTATCACGAACATAGGTTTTACACAGCGCTGTCAGCGTTTCAATGGCCTCCCTCATCGGGATACCCGTAAACCAGACGTCGCCGACGCGGGACGCGTGTGGCTGAACCTCTATCGTCTGGTCTGGCGTCAGCTGGTGGGTAAACCCGGCAGTGAGCGTATCGGTAAAGCGCGTGCCAATACACAGCACCGTATCAGCCCCCTCGATGGCCTCTTTGACCGGCGCGGCGCTCGCCGATCCGCTGTAGGTGCCGTAAAAACCGCTCTGTCGTTCGTCAAAAATGCCCTTGCCCATCAGCATGGTGGCGTGTGCCATCGGCACCTCTTTCACCCACGTCTGAAGGGCCGTGCGCAGACCATGGCGGAGTACCAGGAAGTCCGCTAACAGCGCGGTGCGTTTGCTCGTGGACAAGCGCTTTTCGGCAGCCTCACGGAACGCCTGCAAGCAGGCTGAATCAGCCGGTGCGGGGTTAACAGTGAGAGCGCTTACAGGGGGCGTAGCGGCTTTTTTCGCCACATCAGCGGGCAGCATCAGGTAGCCCGGACGGCGCTCCCGCAGCATAGTGGTCAGGACTCTGTCAATTTCATAGCAGGCGTTTTGTTCGGTAAGCACCGCCTGTGCAACGGTGATGGGTTCGCTCATATGATAGAAATGGCGGAACTCGCCGTCACCCAACGTATGGTGCAATAACTCTCCTCGCTGCTGCGCCGCCATACCCGGGGCCCCCACAATATGGAGGACGGGAACATGTTCAGCAAAGCTGCCCGCCACACCGTTCATGGCGCTTAACTCCCCAACGCCGAATGTCGTCAGGAGCGCGGCAAAGCCCTTACAGCGGGCATAGCCGTCTGCGGCGTAAGACGCGTTCAGTTCATTGGCACAGCCCACCCAGCAGATGTCCGGGCTGTCTATCACGTGATCGAGAAATTGCAGGTTATAGTCGCCTGGCACGCCAAACAGATGATCGGCACCACAATCTGTTAGTCGGTCCAGCAGGTAATCGGCGACGCAATAGGGGGTACGCATATTATAAGTGTCCTTCTGACGTTGACCTCACTCTGAGTATTAAATAAGCGTGAAGCGTGTCCAGAATTGGCGACAATCAGGGTCTGGAAAGAATGCTTTACGAAAAAAGCTGGGCTATGCTCATTTTCTTCAGGTTAGTGTAAACGTATACACTGATGTTTCTTTCCAGCGCCAGAGGTCTCGTCAATGGGTTATCAGCCTGACAAAAATCGTTATCAGACAATGCAATATCGCCGTTGTGGACAAAGCGGCCTTAAGCTTCCCGCCATCTCGCTGGGGCTTTGGCATAATTTTGGCGACGCGACGTTACTCGAAAACAGCCGTCAACTTTTACAGCGTGCTTTCGATTTGGGTATTACGCATTTTGACCTTGCCAATAATTACGGCCCGCCTCCTGGTTCGGCCGAACGTAATTTCGGGCGCATTTTGCAGGAGGATTTCCTGCCCTGGCGCGATGAGCTGATCATCTCCACTAAAGCGGGCTACACCATGTGGGACGGGCCTTACGGTGACTGGGGCTCACGTAAATATCTGATCGCCAGCCTGGACCAGAGCCTCAGGCGTATGGGGCTGGAGTATGTCGATATTTTCTATCACCACCGCCCGGATCCACAAACGCCGCTACGTGAAACCATGAAAGCGCTTGACCATGTGGTGCGTCAGGGCAAGGCGCTGTACATCGGTCTGTCCAACTACCCGGCAGAAGTGGCAAGGCAGGCGATTGAAATACTGGAGGATCTGGGCACGCCATGTCTGATCCACCAGCCGAAGTACTCCATGTTTGAACGTGCGCCTGAAGAGGGGTTGCTGGACGTGTTGCAGCATAGAGGGGTGGGATGTATCCCCTTCTCCCCCCTGGCGGGCGGACAGTTGACCGATCGCTATCTGAACGGTATCCCGGCGGATTCTCGCGCAGCAAGCGGCAGTAAGTTCCTTAACCCGGAGCAGATCACCGACAGAAAGCTGGAAAAGGTACGCAAGCTGAATGCGCTGGCGGAAAACCGGGGGCAAAAGCTTTCGCAAATGGCACTGGCCTGGATCCTGCGCCACGATGCGGTGACATCCGTGCTCATCGGCGCAAGCAAGACCGGACAAATTGAAGATGCAGCAGGCGTGCTTGAGAATTGTCGGTTCACGGCAGAAGAGCTGAAGACGATAGATACGATCCTGTCCAGTTCAGATTAAAAACACTTTTGGCAAAAAGTGCTCTCGTTCACGATTTAGGAGTTGAGGCGATGAAACGAATGTTTACCAACTCGTAAAATTGCGTTAACAGGTCGCACAGCGGCCCCGATCGTGAAGGAGAAGAGTATGTTCAGGTCACTGATTCTTGCAGCGGTATTACTGGCTTCGGCCCCGCTGGTCGCCAGTGCGGGCGAAATCACCCTGTTGCCATCGATTAAATTACAAATTGGCGATCGTGATGACTACGGCAGATACTGGGACGGTGGCTACTGGCGCGACCGTGACTACTGGCACCGCCATTATGAATGGCGTCAAAACCGCTGGTGGAAACACGATAACGGCTATCACCGTGGCTGGGATAAGCGTAAGGCTTACGAACGCGGCTACCGCGAAGGCTGGAACGATCGTGACGACCGCCGTGGCGGCTGGGGTCATGGAAAAGGCAGAGGCCACGGTCACGGCCATCACCATTAACAACAAAAAGGAGCCTTCCGGCTCCTTTTTCTTTTACAGGCCTGCGGCTGTGCCTATCAGCAACCACAAGTTTAACGCCACCACCACGACCACAATGGCCCACCCGGCGCGCTTCACCCACGTCGAATTCACCAGTTCGCCCATCAGCGATTTATTACTGGTGAAGATCAGCAGTGGCACCAGCGCCAGCGCAATCCCGAAACTTAGCAGTACCTGACTCATCACCAGAATGCGGGTCGGATCCAGCCCCATCAGGATCACAACAAAGGAAGGCAGCATCGTGACCGAGCGGCGAACCCACAGCGGAATATGGAAACGTACGAACCCCTGCATCACCACCTGCCCGGCCAGTGTCCCCACAACCGTAGATGAAAGACCCGCAGCAACCAGGCTTAAACCAAAAATAGTGGCAGCGGCATGACTCAGCAACGGCTCCAGCGTCAGGTAAGCCTGGTCGAGATCGGCAACCCCGGTATGCCCGTTAAAGTGGAACGCGGCGGCGGCGGTCGCCATCATCGCCAGATTCACAAATCCGGCAATGGTCATCGCGATAGTCACATCCCATTTCGAGGCGGAGTAGCGCTCTTTACTCGTCCCGCCATGCAGATTCTGGGTTAATGAAGAGTGCAGATAAATGACGTGCGGCATGATGGTCGCCCCCAGCACCCCCGCAGCCAGAAAAACGGCTTCAGAAGTGGGTAACGACGGGATCACCATCCCTTTCGTCAGCTGCGCCAGATTCGGCTGGGAGAAAATCAGCTCAACAATATAGGCGGCAGCGACGAACAGCAGCAGGCCGCCGATGACTTTCTCCAGCGGTTTTTGCCCCCGCCGCTGGAGCATCAGAATCAGGAAAGTGGCGATACCGGTCAGCACCGCCCCCTGAAGCAGGGAGACGCCCAGGATAAGCTTAAAGCCGATCGCCGCCCCGATAAACTCGGCGAGATCGGTGGCCATGGCGATAATTTCCGCCTGAACCCAGTAAAACCAAACTGCCGGACGTGGATAATGATCGCGGATTTGCTCCGCCAGGTTTTTTCCGGTAGCAATACCCAGCTTCGCGGAGAGCATCTGAATCAGCATCGCCATCAGATTGGCCCAGACCACAACCCACAGCAGATTATAGCCGAAACTGGCCCCGGCCTGAATGTTGGTCGCAAAATTACCCGGATCGATGTAGCCAATCGCGGCAATGAATGCCGGTCCCATTAATGCGAACCGCAGCTTGCGTGCCGCTCTGCCGCTGCTACTCTCTACGCGACTATTCGTCATTTCTGCCTCTGGAAATATAGCCTTTGCTATGTTTTATGCTATCAAAATGAGAATGATTATCAAGTTCATTTGTAACGGTTAACATGATTTCTCTGATAGTCAGGAACGATAGACAGGCAGGTGAAGCAAGGTCACAGAATGTGAAAATGCGCAGACATTTGTGAAGCGTAGCACACAAACTTAACTTTTCACTCATTTACCTAACATAACAAAAATGTCTTGTTGATCACTATTTTTGAGACTCGTCACAGGATGTAACTATAGTGTGGGCTTGATCTCGTTTTCTTTGTGCTTGTTACATAGAATGTGCACGGAAATTAAACCTGCCTCATATTTGGAGCAAATATGGACCGCGTCCTTCATTTTGTCCTGGCACTCGTTGTCGTTACTGCACTTGCATTGCTGGTCAGCACAGACCGCAAAAAAATTCGTATTCGCTATGTTGTCCAACTGCTGGTCATTGAAGTTTTACTTGCGTGGTTCTTCCTGAACTCCAACGTAGGCCTGGGCTTCGTGAAAGGCTTCTCCGAAATGTTCGAAAAACTGCTCGGATTTGCCAACGAAGGGACAAACTTCGTCTTTGGCAGCATGAACGATCAGGGTCTGGCCTTCTTCTTCCTGAAGGTGCTCTGCCCTATCGTCTTCATCTCTGCCCTGATCGGTATCCTTCAGCACATCCGCGTTCTGCCGGTGGTTATCCGTGCGATCGGCTTCCTGTTATCGAAAGTTAACGGCATGGGCAAACTGGAATCCTTTAACGCAGTCAGCTCGCTGATCCTGGGTCAGTCTGAGAACTTCATTGCGTATAAAGATATTCTCGGCAAGATGTCCCGTAACCGCATGTACACCATGGCGGCAACCGCAATGTCTACCGTTTCCATGTCTATCGTGGGCGCGTATATGACCATGCTGGAACCAAAATATGTAGTTGCGGCGCTGGTTCTGAACATGTTCAGCACCTTTATCGTGCTTTCGCTGATTAACCCGTACCGCGTGGATGCCAGCGAAGAGAACATTCAGATGTCAAACCTGCACGAGGGACAGAGCTTCTTCGAAATGCTGGGTGAATACATTCTGGCGGGTTTCAAGGTTGCAATTATCGTCGCCGCAATGCTGATTGGCTTTATCGCGCTGATCGCTGCGCTGAACGCCCTGTTTGCGGCCGTACTCGGTATCTCCTTCCAGGGTATTCTGGGCTACATCTTCTACCCGATTGCCTGGGTGATGGGCGTGCCCGCTCACGAAGCGTTGCAGGTGGGCAGTATCATGGCAACGAAACTGGTTTCCAATGAGTTCGTGGCGATGATGGATCTCCAGAAGATTGCCAGCACACTCTCCCCTCGTGCGGAAGGGATCCTGTCCGTCTTCCTGGTCTCCTTCGCGAACTTCTCTTCCATCGGTATTATCGCTGGTGCGATTAAAGGACTGAACGAAGAGCAAGGTAACGTCGTTTCTCGCTTTGGCCTGAAGCTGGTTTACGGTTCAACACTGGTGAGCGTCCTGTCTGCCTCTATCGCAGCACTGGTTCTGTAATTCATACCGCGTAATAAAAACCGGGAGTCCTCGCTCCCGGTTTTTTTATGCCTCCAGCGCCGTCAGGGGCAGTGGTTTACCAATCAAATAGCCCTGCAAATAGTCCACGCCAAATCGCAGCAACATCTCGCGTTGTTCAGCCGATTCCACATATTCAGCCACCACACAAAGCGATTTCGTTTTGGCCATGTTGCAAATGGACTGCACGATCATCGCATCCATGCTGTCGGTGCAGATATCTTTCACGAAGCAGCCATCGATCTTAATGATATCGGCCTCCAGCCGCTTCAGGCGCTCAAAGTTGGCATAGCCGGTACCAAAGTCATCAATAGCAATCCGGAAGCCGTAATCCCGCAGCTGCTGGATATTGTTGATGCTGCTTCCCGAGTCAGAGAAAGCCTGTTCCTCGGTGATCTCAATGACGATATCTTGCGGCGCAATGGCGTAGCGTTCAAAAAGCGCGATGATCTCAGCCGCTATCTCATTTTGCATCAGCGTCAGCGGCATCAGATTAACGGAGAACCGCGTTCCGGCCCGTTCGGACGGATGGCTGCGCATCCACATCAGCAATTTTTCCACCACGTTCAGGTCAAATCGGTGGCTCAGGTTAAACTGAGCAATCAGCGGAATAAAGCGATCAGGCGTGATGATCTCCCCCTCGCTTTCAAGCCTTGAGAGGATTTCAAAGTACCCTTCCCCACGCGCGTTATGGATTGGCTGGGCATAAAGGTGAAGCCCACCGATATCAAGGGCGCGTTTTATGCGGGCCAGCATCAGCACTCTGTCCGTCGTCTGACCGGAGACATCATCCAGACTGTTGGTTAACGCCAGGACGTTGTGCCCGGCACAGGACTGCTCGGAGAGCCAGCTCAGCTGACCCAGCGTGTGATGCAGGCTTTCTCCATCCGGCACTTCACCCCAGGAGGCGCCAAACTCGATGTCGAGCTCAGTCTTGTTCCAGATAATCTTACGGCTGTTCAGATGATCAACCATATATTGCAGACGTTCAGCCGTGCCCGGACCCAGTAAGACCACTACCAGCTCACTGCCCGGCAACTGGAAGAGCTTCTCGTCTTTTTGCAATAACGGTTGCAGCGACGCGGTTATCATCTTTTTACAATGTACACGCATGAGGATGCCGTAGTGACGGCTCAGGAATTCGAGATTATCCAGGCGCAGGCAGCAGACTTTGGCCTCGGGATGGTGCTGTAAAAACACTTCCAGCGCACGAATGTTAGGCAGACCGGTGAGCGGATCGGTAAGCGCCCTCTCCTGCCACCCCTGTTTCAGCCATTCACTTTTCTGATAGATCCGCGACATGTAAAGCAGGCAGATGGCGAAAGAGATAAGCACCGACAGGATAAAGGAGAGCGAGTGGCCCGATTCAACGCCATTAAGAAAATTATAATTATAGGTCAACAGCATGAGCGCCGAAGCCGCCCAGAATAAAGAGATGAGCGCATAGCTCAGACGACCAATCCCCAGGGTGAAAAGAATGAAAACGATTGGCATCAAATAACCCGCAATAAACTGCGACTCAAAAGGCGCGCATAAAATAGCGATCATCGAGATCAACAGCATCAGCCACACAACGATAAATAACGCTTTTTTGTGACAAAAGAGGGGCTTCACGCTTCGCCGCCAGAATGTTCGGGCATAGCGAGGATTAATAATCATTCTTAACGGATAATAGAACATCATGGTGAAAATCAGGGCGGCACAAATCAGACTCTGAATATCGATAACGTTATAAATTGCAGAGCCTTCGCCGAAATAGGAGGAGATTGTCACCGGGAAATCAAATAAATATCCCGCCAGATACATCGATAATTTGATGCCCACAGGCACCATAAATCCGAGCCAGAAAATACGTATGCCAATGTACTTATTCGGTATGCTGTGTCGCCAGCGCTTGCCCAGCACCAGACGGATGACGCCACAGGCGGCGAAGACGGTAAACGTCTGACAACATAATAATACGGCAGATTGTAGTGGTGCTAAATCAAGATTATAAATATTAGTAATACTAAAACTTAACAGCAAAGGAATGATTGCCCGCCGTCCAAATAACAACACGATGGCGAGCATGGCACTTAAGGGCAACCACGCCAGATAAACATCATTTTCGCTAACAATGGCCCGTGGAGAGATATAACGAGAAAAAGGAATCGCAATCAGGCTTAGCGCCAGGGCAATCATAAATATCTTTACATTATTGTAAATTTTTCTATTCATTAATCCGGATAATCTATTTTACCATCGTCTCATTGACCGCATGGATAATAGGTTTATTAATAACACGAATCAAGTTCAGGTCTATTTATAGACTTGTTTATTGATTTGGATTGAGGTGAGGTGTAGAAAACGACGTTAATTGCAACAAAAACAGTCTAAAATATTTTACAAGATATAAAAAAACCCCCGTCTTGCGACGAGGGTTTAAATTTTGGTGGAGCTAAGCGGGATCGAACCGCTGACCTCTTGCATGCCATGCAAGCGCTCTCCCAGCTGAGCTATAGCCCCACATGTTACTTTACATACCGCACTCTGTTGGGTTCAGAGTTTGGTGGAGCTAAGCGGGATCGAACCGCTGACCTCCTGCATGCCATGCAGGCGCTCTCCCAGCTGAGCTATAGCCCCGTCGTAAAGCTGTCATGTTGACGGGCGGCATAATATGAATTCCGCCGCAGAGTGTCAACGGCAAATTCAGCCTCCGCCTTTCAATCGCCGAAAAATCATGCAAATGAATCACTTTGCGAGCCTGCTCGCAGCCAGGAGTTAAGCTTGTCACGTTTTCACGTAAAACGGTGCTATAAAATGAACCACTAATTAACCCCACAGATATTCAGGAAATTGTATGATCAAGGAACGAATGACGCCAGAAGAGTTAGCCCTGCTCACTGGCTATAGCCGACAGACCATCAATAAATGGGTACGCAAAGAGGGTTGGATTACATCGCCAAAGCCAGGCGTTCAGGGTGGCAAAGCGCGTCTGGTACACGTCAATGAAAAAGTGCGCGACTTTATTCGCAGCGCGCGCAGGGCAACAGAGACGCCGGAACTGCCAGATAAGGCGTACCACGAGGGCTCGCTTCATGCCCTGCTCCTGACGCTGGCGAATGAAATGACGCCGGAAGAGCAAAAGCAGATGACATCGCTGTTACTGCGGGAAGGGATTACCGGCTTGTTACAACGTTTAGGGATTCGCGACCAACGCTGATATGAAAAGATTACGCAGCAAAATGACCACGGAAGAGCTGGCGGACAGTCTGGGCGTAGCCCGACAAACCGTTAATCGCTGGATACGACAGAAGGGATGGAAAACGGAGGGTATCAACGGTGTAAAAGGCGGAAGAGCGAGGGTGATATGTATTGATGCGCACGTTAAGGAGCACATCATTAGTCTTCCCGCCATTCGTAACCGTCGGGCTGTTTACCATGTGGCGGAAAGCCCTTCCCACTACGGCGTGGCAACCTCATCCAGCCTGCTTCCACAAATTATCGACTCGCTGGAAAACATGACGACTGTCGAACAGGAACGTTTGCACAAGTTGCTCGCTCGTGAAGGGTTGCAGGGTTTTCTCACGCGTCTTGGTATTGCTGAATAACAGGCATAAAAAACGGCAGGTTACCCTGCCGTTTTTTGTATTACACGAGTATTACTGCTGGCTTTCACGCTCAGCAATAAAGCCCAGCGCTTTGTTGATACGCGCAACGCTACGTGATTTGCCGATGGCATGAACGGTCACGTCCAGCGCCGGAGACTGGCCTGCCCCCGTCACCGCAACGCGCAGCGGCATACCGACTTTACCCATGCCAATTTCCAGCTCATCAGCGGTAGCCTGAATCGCGTGGTGAACATTTTCCGCAGTCCATTCGGTAATGGCTTCGAGTTTATCACGCACCACTTCCAGCGGCTGACGCGCAACCGGACGCAGGTGTTTCTTGGCCGCGTCGGCGTCGAACGCGTCAAACTCTTCATAGAAGTAACGGCAGCTTTCAGCAATTTCTTTCAGCGTTTTGCAACGCTCGCCAAGCAGCTTCACCAGATCCGCCAGTTCAGGGCCCGTACGGGTATCGATGTTTGCCTGCTCAATGTGCCATTGCAGATAAGTCGCCACATATTCTGGCTGCATGGTATTGATGTAGTGATGGTTCAGCCACAGCAGTTTGTCAGTGTTGAACGCGCTGGCTGATTTGCTGACCGAGTTTAGAGAGAACAGCTCGATCATCTCTTCGCGGCTGAAGATCTCCTGGTCACCATGAGCCCAGCCCAGACGCACCAGGTAGTTCAGCAGCGCTTCCGGCAGATAGCCGTCATCACGGTATTGCATCACGCTCACCGCGCCATGACGTTTGGACAGCTTTTTACCGTCGTCACCGTTGATCATTGATACGTGCGCATACACCGGTACAGGCGCGTTCAGCGCTTTAAGAATGTTGATCTGACGCGGGGTGTTATTGATGTGGTCTTCACCACGGATCACGTGAGTGATTTCCATATCCCAGTCGTCCACAACTACGCAGAAGTTATAGGTTGGCGATCCGTCAGTACGACGAATGATGAGGTCATCCAGCTCCTGGTTGCTGAATTCGATCGGGCCACGGATCTGGTCATCAAAGATAACAGAGCCATCCTGTGGGTTAGCAAAACGCACTACGCAAGGCTCATCCGCAGCATGCTCGCTGTGGTCATGGCGGCAACGACCGTCATAACGCGGTTTTTCGCCTTTTGCCATTTGCTCTTCACGCAGCGCATCCAGACGCTCCCTGGAGCAGTAGCACTTATAGGCCGTGCCTGCCACCAGCATCTCGTCAATTACGGCGTTATAGCGGTCAAAACGTTTGGTCTGGAAGTATGGACCTTCGTCCCACGCCAGATTCAGCCAGTTCATCCCATCCATAATGGCTTCAATTGCTTCCGGCGTTGAGCGCTCCAGATCGGTGTCTTCAATACGCAGCACAAACTCACCGTTGTTGTGACGTGCGAAAAGCCAGGAGTAGAGAGCGGTACGTGCACCACCGACATGCAGATAGCCTGTCGGGCTCGGCGCGAAGCGAGTTTTGATTTTCATGAAATGGCCTTACGTTATAAAGATGCCGGTAATCGGCAAATTCCGGGAAGAAAACAATGGGCAATATTCTATCACTGTGGGCCGATTCCTCAATGTCGATCACTTTATCCGGTTCGAGATTGCTGTTTTTGTTTATAAATCATGCGCCACAGTCCGTTTTGCGATCGTTTTGACTAATTTTACGACGAACGAATAAAAACTTTAGAAAATGCGTTGACTCATTTTCAACTCTCCCTATAATGCGACTCCACACAGCGGGGGTGATTAGCTCAGTTGGTAGAGCATCTCCTTTACACGGAGGGGGTCGGCGGTTCGAGCCCGTCATCACCCACCATCTACTTCGGTAGACTCGCAGTGTAGATAAGCATTGAGATTGGGCGATTAGCTCAGTTGGTAGAGCATCTCCTTTACACGGAGGGGGTCGGCGGTTCGAGCCCGTCATCGCCCACCATTCTCACCTTATCGCAGCAGTTCCGAAATGGGCGATTAGCTCAGTTGGTAGAGCATCTCCTTTACACGGAGGGGGTCGGCGGTTCGAGCCCGTCATCGCCCACCATTTCGGGTCGTTAGCTCAGTTGGTAGAGCAGTTGACTTTTAATCAATTGGTCGCAGGTTCGAATCCTGCACGACCCACCAATGTAAAAAAGCGCCCTAAAGGCGCTTTTTTGCTATCTGCGATATAGCACATCCCCATTGCAGCCAGACCGCTTGTTTTACTCAAGCTCACGCCTTCTTTGCCGATACCTCTATTTTATGGCGAAAAGGATCTCAATATGACAACTCTCAAGCCCGTTTCTCTGTCGGCGATGGAAATCGGCAGCGTAGATAACAGCTCCGGCGGAAACGACATTGCTTCTCAAATCACCCGTCTGACCAAACAGATAACGAAAGTCACTCAGCAGCTCAAAGAAGTGGCCATGGGTGATGCCACAGCAGAAGAGAAGCAAAAGCAGCAGGAATTACTCGAATCTCAGCTGGCTATGTTGCAGGCACAGCTGGCGCAATTGCAGCGTCAGCAGGCAGAAGAGGCGATGCCAAAACAGGAAAAAGGTCAGGCAGTCGCGGAAGGCATCAATAAGCCCTCCGCGGAGCATCAGATTAATATCTACATCTGATTATTGGTTTCGTTAAAAAGTGGATCGCGTGTGCGGGCCTCCATCAAACGTTCGGCCTGCATACGCACCACATCCCAGCAGGCGTGTGCCGCGCCGGAAAGTGACCTGTTTTTACGGCGTACCAGCATCAGCTGGCGTTCGACACAGGGTACGAAACGCTTCACCGTTAAACGACTCCCCTGCGGCAGTGGCAGCGCCAGCGCCGGCAGAACGCTGATGCCAATCCCCGCTTCGACCATCGGGAAGAGCGTGGCAGGATGCCCAATCTCCTGCACAATGGTTGCCTTAACGCCCTGCGCGGCCAGAGCGGCATCTATCAGCGGACGGCTGCCTGATGCATAATCCTGTAACACCAGGTTTGCCCCCTGCAAGGCCTGCCAGGCCACGTGTGGCAGCGATGCCAGCGGATCATCATCGCGGCAGAGCAATAAAAAGGGCTCCGAGAGCACCACTTCACATTCCAGGTCGCTTACCGCTCCGGGATCAATAACGATGCCAAAATCCACATCCCCCTGACGGATACTCTCCAGAACCCACTGCTGCGGCCTGTCATGCAAAACAAAATCGATATCCGGATAGCGGTGATTACTTTCAGCGATGCACTGGGGAATAAGATGCGCCGAAATCGTCTGGCTCGCCGCCACTCTCACGGTGCCGGAAAGCTGTTGTCCGAGCCGGCCGACATCCCTGAGCGTACTGTTCAGTTCATCCAGCAGCCTCTCCAGACGCATTGCCAGCTGCTGTCCCGCTTCGGTGAGTACCACTTCTCGCGTCGTACGGTCGAGCAGCTTCACTCCCGTTTGCGTTTCAAGCTCCTTAACGCTATGGCTCACCGCCGACTGGCTGAGGCCAATGATCTCCCCTGCCCGGCTAAAGCTGCGGGCCTGCGCGACGGTGACGAAAACGCGAAGCTGACGTAACGAATAATTCATCTGTTTAATTCATGAATGGATGCAATAAATCAATTTTATTTCTCAAAGGGAAGAAAGCACAATAGCGGCATCTGTTTTCAGGAGTGATTATGAAACTTTTTCGTATCCTTGATCCGTTTACGCTGACCCTGATTGGTGTCGTCTTGCTGGCCTCGTTCTTCCCGGCGCGGGGCAGTTTCGTTCCGGTTATTGAAGGACTGACCACGGCAGCCATTGCCCTGCTGTTCTTTATGCATGGCGCCAAACTCTCCCGTGAAGCCATTATTGCAGGCGGTAGCCACTGGCGACTGCACCTGTGGGTAATGTGCAGCACCTTTATCCTCTTCCCGGTTCTGGGCGTGCTGTTCGCCTGGTGGGCGCCGGTGAATGTCGATCCGGCGCTGTATACCGGTTTCCTTTATCTGTGCATTTTGCCGGCCACCGTGCAGTCCGCTATTGCCTTTACCTCGCTGGCGGGCGGTAACGTCGCGGCGGCGGTTTGTTCTGCTTCCGCTTCCAGCCTGCTGGGGATCTTTGTTTCACCGCTACTGGTCGGTCTGCTGATGAACATGCACGGGGCGGAAGGTAATCTGGAGCAGGTGGGTAAAATTTGTCTGCAACTGCTGCTGCCGTTTGTGCTCGGACACTTATCCCGTCCCTGGATTGGGGCGTTTGTGGCAAAACATAAAAAATGGATCGGGAAAACGGACCAAAGCTCAATTCTGCTGGTGGTTTACACGGCCTTCAGCGAAGCCGTGGTGAACGGCATCTGGCACAGGGTGGGCGCTGGATCGCTGCTGTTTATTGTGATGGTAAGCATCGTTTTGCTGGCCATTGTCATCGCGGTTAACGTCTTTGTGGCCCGCAAATGCGGCTTCAATAAGGCCGATGAAATCACCATTGTATTTTGCGGATCGAAAAAGAGCCTGGCCAACGGGATCCCAATGGCCAATATTCTGTTCCCGACGTCCGTCATTGGGATGATGGTGTTGCCGCTGATGATTTTCCATCAGATCCAGTTGATGGTGTGCGCGGTACTGGCGCGGCGTTACAAGGCGCAGACTGAAAAGCTGGCGCAGGAAGAGACCCGCGCCGCGAAAGTTTAAGGACGTTTTAGGGGCTGAACCAGCTGGGTCAGCCCCTCTGTTTTGATCAGTAACGTGATAGCCATCAGCTCGCCCAGACGCCCGGCGGGGAACTCATCCTTACGGGCAAACCACAGCAGATACTCTTCCGGTAAATCAATCAGCCTGCGACCCTTATATTTACCGAACGGCATCTCCGTATTGGCGATCTCAACGAGCTGCTCTTTTTCCACGTCACTCTCCTAACAGGCGCATCATTTCCGCTTCATCGATCACCTCGATGCCAAGCTCCTGCGCTTTTGCCAGCTTCGAACCGGCCGCTTCCCCGGCAATCACCAGGTCGGTTTTCTTCGATACGCTGCCCGCCACTTTTGCCCCCAGCGCCACCAGGCGCGCTTTCGCGTCATCGCGCGAGAGCTGGCTCAGGCTGCCGGTCAGCACCACCGTTTTACCGGCAAACGGGCTGTCGATCTCTTCGGCATTAACCACTACCGGTGCAGGCCAGTGAATGCCCTGTTCCAGTAATTTACCGATCACTTCACGGTTGCTCTCTTCGGCGAAGAAGTTGAAAACGTGGGTAGCGACCACAATGCCGACATCAGGGACTTTCTGTAGCTCGTCGATGGTGGCTTTCTCCAGCGCGTCCAGCGTGCCGAAATACGCCGCCAGCCCTGCCGCTGTCGCCTCTCCGACTTCACGAATGCCAAGCGCGTAAAGGAAACGGGCAAAGGTGGTGTTTTTGGCCGCCTCGAGCGCGTTAACGATATTCTGGGCAGATTTCGGCCCCATACGATCAAGACCGGTCAGCTTACCTGCCGTCAGGGTAAAGAGGTCCGCTGGCGTATGGACGTACTCTTTCTCAACTAACTGGTCGATAATCTTGTCACCCATTCCGTCGACGTCCATCGCCCGGCGGGAGACAAAGTGCTTCAGGGACTCTTTACGCTGCGCGCCGCAGATTAACCCGCCCGTACAGCGCGTTACCGCTTCACCTTCCACGCGCTCAACGTCCGAACCACATACCGGACAGTGGGCTGGAAACTCGATGGCACGGGTATCGGCAGGACGTTCAGACTCAACAACGTTAACCACCTGTGGGATCACGTCGCCCGCGCGGCGAATCACCACTTTGTCACCAATGCGCAGGCCCAGGCGGGCAATTTCATCGGCGTTATGCAGCGTGGCGTTACTTACCAGCACGCCAGCCACCTGCACAGGCTCCAGACGCGCCACAGGCGTAATCGCCCCCGTACGCCCTACCTGAAACTCCACGTCGCGAACGAAGGTCATCTGCTCCTGCGCCGGGAACTTAAAGGCTACCGCCCAGCGCGGCGCACGGGCCACAAATCCTAACTGTTCCTGCAACGCCAGCGAGTTAACCTTGATCACCACGCCATCAATATCAAACCCGAGCGTGGGACGATCTTCTTCAACCTTGTGATAGAACGCCAGCACCGCCTCCGGAGAGTCGCAGAGCTGCACGCGGTTGCTAACCGGTAACCCCCACTCTTTGAACTGCATTAAACGACCCAGGTGAGTATCTGGCAGGTCACCGCCTTCCAGGATCCCGACGCCGTAGCAGAAGAAAGTAAGCGGTCGCTTCGCGGTGATACGCGGATCGAGCTGACGCAGCGAACCTGCCGCCGCGTTACGCGGGTTAGCAAACACTTTCCCGCCGGTACGACGCGCTTCTTCGTTGATCTTCTCGAAGCCCGCCTGCGGAAGGAATACTTCCCCGCGCACTTCCAGCCGGGCGGGAATGTTATCGCCACGCAGTTTCAGCGGGATCGCACGAATAGTGCGCACATTAGTGGTGATGTCTTCCCCGGTAGTGCCGTCGCCGCGCGTTGCGGCACGCACCATCACGCCGTTCTCATAAAGAATGCTAACGGCCAGACCATCCAGCTTTAGCTCGCAGCACCAGCTCAGATTGTCGACGCTCTTCAGGCGATCCTGCACACGCTTGTTGAAAGCCAGAAAACTCTCTTCATCAAACACGTTATCCAGCGACAGCATCGGCACTTCATGGCGCACCTGGCTGAAAGCGCCCAGCGGTTCCGCGCCGACGCGCTGCGTTGGGGAATCGGGCGTAATCAGTTCGGGGTGCTGCGCTTCCAGCTCGCGCAGTTCACGCATCAGGCGGTCATATTCCGCATCCGGCACTTCCGGTGCGTCCATAACATGATAGAGATATTCATGATGGCGAAGCGTGGTTCGCAGTTCAGTAAGTTGTTGTTCGATTGAGTCCATATCGCACCATCAATGAGAAAAACCCCCGACAGGCGGGGGTTGAGGAGGAGGTGAAGTTAACGCGACGATTACGCGTTCGCTTCCTTAACTTCGCGGATGCGGTCCTGATACTCGCGCAGTTTCTGCGGCGTCATCATTCGACGCTGATCGTCGAGCACCACACCGCCCACTTCGTCGGCGATGTGCTGAGCGGACTGTAGCATCAGCTTAAAGTTTTGCAGCTCGTCACCGTAGGACGGCACCTGCATAAAGATCGTAACCCCCGGCGTGACGAAATCACCGGTCATTTCCGGGTCAAACGTGCCTGGATTGACCATATTGGCCAGGCTAAACAGCGCCGGACCGCTACCGTCAGGACTCAGGTGGCGATGGAAAATATTCATGTCGCCGAATTTGAAGCCTGCCTGTTGGATGCTGTTAAGCAGCACGTCACCGTTCAGATGGGTGCCATGATGAGCAGCCACGTTCATGATGATCACCGCTTCTTTACGCTGCGGCTTTTCAACAACCGGTTCTGGCTCTGCGACCGGCTCTGGCTCAACGCGCGGAGCGGGCTGTGGTGCAGGCGGTTCAGGCTGCGGCTGCGGTTGTTGTACCGGCTGCGGCTGCTGAACAGGCTGTGGCTGATGCACTGGCTGTGCAGGCTGTTGCACAGGTTGCGGCTGTACAGGCTGTGGCGCAACGGGCTGCTGTTGCACAGGCTGCGGCTGTACAGGCTGTGGCGCAACGGGCTGCTGTTGCACAGGCTGCTGCGGCGGATGACGAACAGGTTCTTCCACTGGCGGCGGCGCTGGCTGGCGCGGCTGGGCAGAAGCATACGGTGGTTGATACTGGTGCTGCGGAGCGCGGGGGGCTTCATGCTCTCCATGCGCTGCGCCGGGCGCAGTATTGACCCGATGAACACGAACTTCACCCACGCCGTCGTCGTCAGGACCGTCGATGTCGTCTTCAACGTCATCGTCGTCACGACTGGACTTCATGCGCTTCAGTGGACGATCGCGAAACATAGAGGAACGCTCTTTACGGCTGGTCCAGAAACCATGTACCAGTAAAGCGATTATGGCGATCGCGCCAACAATGATTAATATCAGACGCAAATCCTGCATCATTATATTCTCTGTTGTTCTAACACCTTGCCACCACGGCAAACATTTACTCACTAAGAGTATTTGCCGTTTACGTCAAGTGCAAGTGTATGCAGAGCATTCACAGCATAAAGATGAACTAAATCGTGCTTTTTGCTGGTTTTTCGAACATTTCCGAACTGGTCATTGGCCCGTAACTGGATAATATAGGCGGGCAATTCCACTGGTTGTGTAAAAAGGAGTACAGCCTGGTATGGTTTCAACATCTTCTTCTGCCCCACGCAGCGGGGTCTGGTACTTTTCTCAGGGCTGGAAACTGGTCTCCCTGCCGGGCATTCGACGCTTCGTTATTTTGCCGTTACTGATCAACATTATTTTGATGGGCGGGGCCTTCTGGTGGCTGTTCACCAGACTGGAAAGCTGGATCCCTTCCCTGATGAGCTATGTGCCGGACTGGTTACAGTGGCTAGACTACCTGCTCTGGCCGATTGCGGTTATCTCCGTGCTGCTGGTTTTCGGCTATTTCTTTTCGACGATAGCAAACTGGATAGCCGCGCCGTTCAACGGTCTGCTTGCCGAACAGCTGGAAGCGCGCCTTACCGGTGCGACGCCACCTGACACGGGCGTACTGGGGATCGTGAAAGATCTCCCCCGCATCATGAAGCGTGAATGGCAGAAGTTCGCCTGGTACCTGCCGCGGGCGATTGTGCTGCTTATTCTTTATTTTGTACCCGGGATTGGCCAGACGGTCGCGCCCGTGCTGTGGTTCCTGTTCAGCGCCTGGATGCTCGCTATCCAGTACTGTGATTATCCGTTCGATAACCACAAAGTGCCGTTCAAAGAGATGCGCACTGCCCTGCGCACTCAGAAGGTTGCCAACATGCAGTTTGGCGCGCTGACCAGCCTGTTCACCATGATCCCTTTCCTGAATTTGTTCATCATGCCCGTCGCCGTTTGCGGCGCGACGGCGATGTGGGTGGACTGCTACCGTGCTAAGCACGCGTTATGGAAGTAATGCAAAAATGTGTAAAAGAGGGGTGGCTTATGCCGCCCCTTATTCCATACTGATCCCCATTATTTCCTTGCAGCATATAGATATGCGATTTCCTTACTTCCCCATACCTGTTCAACAGGTATGCTGGGTCGGTATCCCAATTTCATACAGTTAAGGACAGGCCATGAGTAAGATTTATGAAGACAACTCGCTGACTATCGGTCATACGCCCCTGGTTCGACTGAACCGTATCGGTAATGGACGCATTCTGGCGAAGGTCGAATCTCGTAACCCAAGCTTCAGCGTTAAATGCCGTATCGGTGCGAATATGATTTGGGATGCTGAAAAGCGTGGCGTGCTGAAACCTGGCGTTGAGCTGGTTGAACCCACCAGCGGCAATACCGGTATCGCTCTGGCCTATGTTGCGGCGGCGCGTGGCTATAAGCTGACGCTGACTATGCCTGAAACCATGAGCATTGAGCGTCGTAAGCTGCTGAAAGCGCTGGGTGCGAACCTGGTCCTGACCGAAGGCGCAAAAGGCATGAAGGGCGCGATTCAGAAGGCCGAAGAAATTGTTGCCAGCGATCCGGCAAAGTATCTGCTGCTCCAGCAGTTCAGCAACCCGGCCAACCCGGAAATTCATGAGAAAACCACCGGCCCGGAAATCTGGGAAGATACCGACGGTCAGGTTGATGTGTTTATCTCCGGCGTAGGCACCGGCGGTACGCTGACCGGTGTGTCTCGCTATATTAAAGGCACGAAAGGTAAAAAAGATCTGATTACCGTTGCCGTTGAGCCAACCGACTCACCGGTTATCGCTCAGGCGCTGGCAGGCGAAGAGATCAAACCTGGCCCACACAAAATCCAGGGTATCGGCGCTGGCTTTATTCCAGGCAACCTGGATCTGAAGCTGATCGATAAAGTCGTCGCCATTACCAATGAAGAAGCCATCTCCACGGCGCGTCGCCTGATGGACGAGGAAGGCATTCTGGCGGGTATCTCTTCCGGTGCGGCGGTTGCGGCAGCCCTCAAACTGCTGGAAGATGAAACCTTTACCAATAAGAACATTGTGGTTATCCTACCGTCTTCGGGTGAGCGTTACTTAAGCACAGCACTGTTTGCCGATCTCTTCACAGAGAAAGAACTGCAACAGTGATGCCAGCATGTTAAAAACGCGTAAAAAAGCACCTTTTCAGGTGCTTTTTTGTGGCCTGCTTCAAAGTTTTACCCCTCCTGGCATTGCTTCACCCCGTTGGGTCTGGTATTTAAACCAGCAATTATTTTGATGCGCGAAATTAATCGGTGAACGAAATAGCGCTGCTGAATCGATTTTATGATTTGGTTCAAGTCTTGCTTTCACTGCATAATGTTTAATGACGATTGAAACGTCAGCGCTAACTATACAGGCTAAAGTTAAGTCGCCAGGCTAGACTTTAGTTCCACAACACTAAACCTATAAGTTGGGGAAATACAATGTTCCAGCAAGAAGTTACCATTACCGCTCCGAACGGTCTGCACACCCGCCCTGCTGCTCAGTTTGTTAAAGAAGCGAAAGGCTTCACTTCTGAAATCACTGTGACTTCCAACGGCAAAAGCGCTAGCGCAAAAAGCCTGTTCAAGCTGCAAACTCTGGGCCTGACTCAGGGTACCGTTGTTACCATCTCCGCTGAAGGTGAAGACGAGCAGAAAGCAGTTGAGCATCTGGTTAAGCTGATGGCTGAACTCGAGTAAGTTTACCGGGTTCTTTTCAATATCAGTCACAAGTAAGGTAGGGTTATGATTTCAGGCATTTTAGCATCCCCGGGTATCGCTTTCGGCAAAGCATTGCTGCTGAAAGAAGACGAAATCGTCATTGACCGGAAAAAAATTTCTGCCGACAAGGTTGATCAGGAAGTTGAACGTTTTCTGAGCGGTCGTGCCAAGGCATCTGCGCAACTGGAAGCGATTAAAACTAAAGCTGGCGAAACTTTCGGTGAAGAAAAAGAAGCCATCTTCGAAGGGCACATTATGCTGCTCGAAGATGAGGAGCTGGAGCAGGAAATCATAGCCCTGATTAAAGATAAAGGCATGACGGCCGACGCGGCTGCGCATGAAGTTATCGAAGGTCAGGCATCTGCCCTGGAAGAGCTGGACGATGAATACCTGAAAGAACGTGCGGCTGACGTACGTGACATCGGTAAGCGCCTGCTGCGCAACATCCTGGGTCTGGCCATCATCGATCTGAGCGCGATTCAGGACGAAGTCATCCTAGTTGCCGCTGACCTGACCCCGTCTGAAACCGCACAGCTGAACCTGAACAAGGTGCTGGGTTTCATTACTGATGCAGGTGGACGTACCTCCCACACCTCAATCATGGCGCGTTCTCTGGAGCTGCCAGCCATTGTGGGTACCGGTAGCGTTACCTCCCAGGTGAAAAACGACGACTATCTGATTCTGGATGCCGTAAACAATGTGGTTTACGTCAACCCAACTAACGATGTGATCGAGCAGCTGCGTTCCGTTCAGGAGCAGGTTGCTACCGAGAAAGCGGAACTCGCTAAACTGAAAGATCTGCCAGCTATCACGCTGGACGGCCATCAGGTTGAAGTGTGCGCTAACATCGGTACCGTACGTGACGTTGACGGCGCTGAGCGCAACGGCGCGGAAGGTGTAGGTCTGTATCGTACTGAATTCCTGTTCATGGATCGCGACGCTCTGCCAACGGAAGAAGAGCAGTTTGCAGCGTACAAAGCGGTTGCGGAAGCGTGCGGCTCGCAGGCTGTAATCGTCCGTACCATGGACATCGGTGGCGACAAAGAGCTGCCGTACATGAACTTCCCGAAAGAAGAGAACCCGTTCCTGGGCTGGCGTGCCGTGCGTATCGCCATGGATCGCAAAGAGATCCTGCGTGACCAGGTTCGCGCTATTCTGCGTGCCTCCGCTTTCGGTAAACTGCGCATCATGTTCCCGATGATCATCTCTGTTGAAGAAGTGCGTGCACTGAAGAAAGAGATCGAAATCTACAAACAGGAACTGCGCGACGAAGGTAAAGCATTTGACGAATCCATTGAGATCGGCGTGATGGTGGAAACACCGGCAGCCGCGACCATTGCGCGTCATTTAGCCAAAGAAGTTGATTTCTTTAGTATCGGTACCAATGATTTAACGCAGTACACCCTGGCAGTTGACCGTGGTAATGATATGATTTCACATCTCTACCAGCCAATGTCACCGTCCGTACTGAATTTGATCAAGCAAGTTATTGATGCTTCTCATGCAGAAGGTAAATGGACTGGCATGTGTGGTGAGCTTGCAGGCGACGAACGTGCTACACTTCTGTTGCTGGGTATGGGTCTGGACGAATTCTCTATGAGCGCCATTTCCATCCCGCGCATTAAGAAGATTATCCGTAACACGAACTTCGAAGATGCGAAGGTGTTAGCAGAGCAGGCTCTTGCTCAACCGACAACGGACGAGTTAATGACGCTGGTTAACAAGTTCATTGAAGAAAAAACAATCTGCTAATCCACGAGATGCGGCCCAATTTACTGCTTAGGAGAAGATCATGGGTTTGTTCGATAAACTGAAATCTCTGGTTTCTGATGACAAGAAAGACTCCGGAACTATTGAGATTGTTGCTCCGCTCTCCGGCGAGATCGTCAACATCGAAGACGTGCCGGATGTAGTGTTTGCTGAGAAAATCGTTGGTGATGGCATTGCTATCAAACCAACTGGCAACAAAATGGTTGCTCCAGTTGACGGCACCATCGGTAAAATTTTTGAAACCAACCATGCGTTCTCTATCGAATCCGATAGCGGTATCGAACTGTTCGTTCACTTCGGTATCGACACCGTTGAACTGAAAGGCGAAGGCTTCAAACGTATCGGAGAAGAAGGCCAGCGTGTTAAAGTTGGCGACCCGGTAATTGAATTCGATCTGCCGCTGCTGGAAGAAAAAGCGAAGTCTACCCTGACTCCGGTTGTTATCTCCAACATGGACGAAATCAAAGAACTGATCAAACTGTCTGGCAGCGTCACCGTGGGTGAAACCCCGGTTATCCGCATCAAGAAGTAATTCTTGCCGCACAGAAAAATGGCGCCTTCGGGCGCCATTTTTGTTTATGCCGGCAGAATAAGCTCGTCATAGCCTTTCGACTGCGTGTAGATCATAACGTCAGTCACCCGATCGCCCGCCATGCGAATGGCATCGGCAACGGTCTTCCCTCCCACAATGCCGCTGACCAGCTCTGAACAGAACAGATCGCCCGTTCCTTTCAGATCCGTCTCTACGCGCGGGTGCGCGCTTACGGTAACACCTTCTTCGCTCACCAGCACGACGTGGATATTCTGCGGATCGTCAGCCACTGGCGCGCTGGTGATCGCCACCCATTTCAGCGTGTCGGACAGCAGCCCCTGCGCGGCGGCAATGGCGCTCTCCGGCGTACGGCACGGTTTGCCGCTCAGCACTTCCAGTTCATACACGTTGGGCGTAATGCCCTGGGCCAGCGGGAGCAGATGCTCACGGTAGGCTTCAGGAATATCCGGCTTCACGTACATCCCGCTATCGATATCCCCAATTACCGGGTCAACCAGCACCAGCAGATCGGGATGTTGCACTTTGATTGCCTTCAGCCACTTCGCCAGCAGCGCGATCTGGCTGGCGCTGCCCATATAGCCGGTGGTGACCGCTTTAAGCTCGCGCAGGATCTCGCGCTCTTCCAGCGCCTTAAGGTAGCCGCTGAACCACTCGTCCGGGATCACCCCGCCGTAGAAGGTGTCGTAGTGCGGCGTATTGCTGAACAGCACCGTTGGCACGGCGGTAACGTTCAACCGGTGGGTTCGAATATTCGGCACCGCGATGCTGTTTCCCACGCTGCCGTACACCACCTGCGACTGTACGGCGACAATATCGGTTTGCTGCGCCCGGGTGTTATCCCGGAATAAAATCATCTCCATGACGCTTAAATCCCCGCCCCCTGCGAATAACTCTCTTCACCAAAGACGCCGGTAGACAGATAACGGTCGCCGCGATCGCAAATAATCGCTACGACCACCGCCCCCGGCGTGGACTCAGCCACCCGGATCGCACCCGCTACGGCACCGCCAGAGCTGACGCCGCAGAAGATACCTTCACGCACGGCCAGCTCACGCATGGTATTTTCCGCCTCGCGCTGATGAATATCCAGCACCTGGTCCACAAGCTGCGCATTAAAGATGCCCGGCATATACTCCGCCGGCCAGCGGCGGATGCCCGGAATACTGCTCCCCTCTTCCGGTTGCAGGCCGACAATCGTCACCGGCTTCTCCTGTTCGCGCAGAAAGCGTGACACACCGGTGATCGTGCCCGTGGTCCCCATGCTGGAGACAAAGTGGGTGATGCGCCCGTCGGTTTGCTGCCAGATTTCCGGGCCGGTGGTGGTGTAGTGCGCGTACGGGTTGTCCGGGTTGTTGAACTGGTCGAGGAGCTTGCCTTCCCCGCGCTCCGCCATCGCTAACGCTAAATCTCGCGCCCCTTCCATCCCCTGCTCTTTGCTCACCAGAATCAGCTCGGCTCCATAGGCGCGCATGGCGGCCCGGCGCTCCTGGCTCATGTTATCCGGCATCAGCAGCTTCATGCGGTAGCCTTTCAGGGCGGCAATCATTGCCAGCGCGATACCGGTATTTCCGCTGGTGGCCTCAATGAGCACGTCGCCTGGCTTAATTTCACCGCGCTTCTCGGCCTGGACAATCATCGACAGTGCCGCCCGGTCTTTCACCGACCCCGCCGGGTTATTGCCTTCGAGTTTGACCCAGATTTCGCTGCCGTTATCAGGCCCCATGCGCTGAAGTTTGACCAGAGGGGTGTTGCCAATGGTGTGTTCGAGTGTATTCACGATTTTTACTCAATAAAAAAGCCGGGTGGCGCTTAGCTTACCCGGCCTACAAGACGCAGTGATAACTGTAGGCCCGGTCAGCGCAGCGCCACCGGGCGATAAACATACTAATAACCTATCAGGCTGACTCCGCCAGAGCAATATCCTCGCGCGTCTCAATGCGCTCGTTGCCATGATAAATGCGCGCGTGTTGCAGCCCGACAAACAGGCGCTCCCCCCGGTACGGCGGCACGTCGTCACGCATAACCACGGTCAACGGCTCGGTGTACCAGCCCAGGGGCTGTACCACTAATTGGGTGTAGTGCCCTTTAGGGCTAGCTTCCAGCACCTGCACCGGAAGCGGTGAATCCAGGCTGGTACGGCGGCTGACGTCCACTTCCCACGGACGCAGGAACAGATCCACCGGCCCCTGATGCGCGGAGGTATACCCCAGCGGCCAGCGGTGCGCGCCAACGTGGAACTGACCGCCGCGAATGGTGCCCTGAAGGCGGTTTACTTCCCCCATAAACTCCAGCACAAAGCGGGTCGCCGGTTCACGCCAGAGCTGCTCTGGCTCGTCAACCTGCTCAATGTTGCCCTGACTCATTACCACCACGCGATCGGCCACTTCCATCGCCTCTTCCTGATCGTGGGTCACGAAAACGCTGGTGAACTGGAGTTCCTCATGCAGCTGACGCAGCCAGCGGCGCAGCTCTTTTCGCACCTGCGCATCCAGCGCGCCAAACGGTTCGTCCAGCAGCAGGATTTGCGGTTCAACGGCTAACGCACGCGCCAGCGCCACGCGCTGCTTCTGCCCGCCGGAAAGTTGAGCCGGGAAGCGGTCCGCCAGATGCGCAAGCTGCACCATCTCCAGCAGTTTGGTCACTTTCGCTTTGATGGCGGCGGCATCTGGACGTTCACGACGCGGCAGCACGGTCAGGCCAAACGCGATGTTGTCGAATACCGTCATGTGGCGGAACAGCGCATAATGCTGAAATACAAAGCCCACTTTACGGTCGCGGGCGTGCAGGCGGCTAACGTCCGTACCGTGGAAGCGAATATGTCCGCTGGTCTGGTGTTCAAGCCCGGCGATAATACGCAGCAGCGTGGTTTTACCGGAGCCAGACGGCCCCAGCAGCGCCACCATTTGTCCGGAAGGGATATCCAGCGAGATATCATTCAGCACCTGGGTGCGACCAAAAGACTTCTTAATATTGGCAATCTCAATGCTCATGATTTCCCTCCTGATGCTGACGTTTTTCCTGATTCTCTAAACGCCACTGCACCACACTCTTCAAAAACAGGGTCAAAATCGCCATCAGCGTCAGCAACGCTGCGGCAGTAAAGGAACCGACGGTGTTGTAGTCCTGTTCCAGTAATTCAATCTGTAACGGCAGCGACAGGGTTTCGCCGCGAATCGAGCCGGATACCACCGACACCGCGCCAAACTCACCGATCGCACGGGCGTTGGTCAGCACCACGCCGTAAAGCAGTGCCCAGCGGATATTCGGCAGCGTGACGCGGCGGAACATCTGCCAGCCGGAAGCGCCGAGCAGCACCGCGGCTTCATCTTCATGGCTGCCCTGGCTGAGCATCACCGGCACCAGCTCGCGCACCACGAACGGACAGGTGACAAAGACGGTCACCAGCACCATCCCCGGCCAGGCGAACATGATTTGCAGGTCGTGCTCATCCAGCCAGCCGCCCAGCGGGCCATTGGAGCCGTAGAAGAGCAGATAAACCAGACCCGCCACCACCGGAGACACCGCAAACGGGATATCCAGCAGGGTCAGCAACAGCTGACGCCCCGGGAAGTTAAAGCGCGTTACCAGCCAGGCCAGCAATACGCCAAACACCAGATTCACCGGGACGGTGATCAGGGCAATCATCACCGTCAGCCAGATGGCGTGAAGCATGTCCGGATCGGCCAGGTTTTGCAGCGCGGGCATAATCCCTTTGCTGAAGGCCTGCACGAAGATATACACCATCGGCACGACGAGAATGAATGCGGAGACCAGCACGCCGGTACCAATCAGAAACCATTTGCCCCAGTTGATGCGGGGCGCGTCATAGCGCTTCAATTGCGTAACTTCCGCCATCAGTGACCTACCACACGTCGACCAAAGCGACTTTGCAGAGTATTAATCGAAAACAGTAGCAGCAGCGACGCGGCAAGGATCACCGAGGCAATCGCGCTCGCGGCCGGATAATCAAACTCCTGCAAACGGACAAAAATCATCAGCGAGGTCACTTCGGTTTTCCACGCGATGTTCCCGGCGATAAAAATGACCGCGCCAAATTCACCGAGGCTGCGGGTAAAGGAAAGCGCCACCCCCGCCAGCAAGGCCGGAGAAAGTTCCGGCAGCACAACCTTACGGAAACTCTGCCAGCGCGTGGCGCCCAGAGTTTCCGCGGCCTCTTCGTATTCGGGGCCTAACTCTTCCAGCACCGGCTGCACGGTACGCACCACAAACGGGATGCTGGTAAAGGCCATCGCCACCGCGATACCGATCCAGGTATAGGTCACTTTAATATCAAACTTCGCCAGCCATTCGCCGTAAAAGCCGTTCACGGAGAACAGCGACGCCAGCGTCAAACCGGCCACCGCCGTCGGCAGGGCAAACGGCAGATCCATCAGGGCGTCGAGCAGCGTGCGGCCCGGGAAGCGATAGCGGGTTAAGATCCATGCCATCAGCAGGCCAAACACGCCGTTAAAAATCGAGGCCACGAACGCAGACAGCAGCGTGACCTTGTAGGCCGCCACCACCTGCGGGTTGGTGACCACTTCCCAGTACTGGGACCAGCTCATCTCAGCGAGCTGCATCACCAGAGCGCTGAGCGGTAACAATAAAATCAGACAGACGAACAGCAGGCTGGTCCCGAGGCTTAAGGTAAAACCCGGCAGCACACGTCTTGTTGATCCTGCAAACATTACTTACGCCCCGCCGCCAGCAATTTGTCTAACTCACCGCCGCTGGCAAAATGCGTTTTCATCACCTCAGGCCAGGCGCCGAAATGATCTTCCACGCGGAACAGCTCGGTCTGCGGGAATTTGTCTTTCAGCTTGTTCATCACGTCCGGATTATTTACGCGGTAGTAATAGTCAGTAATCACCGTCTGCGCCTGCGGGCTGTACAGATAGTTGAGATAGGCTTTTGCCGCTTTCTCAGTGCCGTTGGCTTTGACGTTTTTATCCACCCGCGCCACCGGGAACTCGGCCAGAACGTTGGTTTTCGGGATAACCACTTCGAAGCCCTGCGCTTCGTACTGTTTACGAATATTGTTCACTTCGGATTCAAAGCTGATCAGCACATCGCCCAGCCCGCGCTCGGCGAAAGTGGTGGTTGCGCCCCGGCCGCCGGTATCAAACACTTCGACGTTTTTCAGGAACTGGGTCATAAACTGTTCGGTTTTCGCTTTATCGTTACCGTCAGCTTTGTCCGCCGCGCCCCACGCCGCCAGATAGGTATAACGCGCGTTGCCGGAGGTTTTCGGATTCGGGAAAATCAGCTTGACGTCAGAACGCACCAGGTCGTTCCAGTCGTGAATGTTTTTCGGGTTGCCCTTGCGCACCAGGAAGCCCATGGTGGAGTAGAACGGCGAACTGTTGTTCGGCAGGCGGCTTTGCCAGTCCGCCGGGATCAGCTTGCCTTTGTCGTGCAGGATCTGCACATCCGTGACCTGGTTGTAGGTCACCACATCCGCTTTCAGCCCCTGCAAAATGGCCAACGCCTGCTTGGATGAACCAGCGTGCGACTGTTTGATGGTCAGCTTGTCGCCGTTGTTATCTTTCGCCCACTGCTGTTCAAATGCGGGATTAAGGGCGGCAAACAGCTCGCGTGAAACATCATAAGAACTGTTCAGCAACTCGGTTGCCTGCGCCTGCGCCACCAGCAGTAAACCTGCCAGTGCCAGCGATCCTTTTTTCAGTACAGTAACGGCCATTGCGCACCCTTATAAATGTGATGACTATCTTATAGTCATAATATTTATAACGGAGTCTAAAGGAGTAACGGTTTTATATACCGTTTGGTGATTTAGAAGCAGAAAAGGGAATAAGGGGTGCGGGAGAAATTGCCGGGTGGCGCTAACGCTTACCCGGCCTACGAATGGAGAGCGATTTACAGCGCCAGCAGGCGCTCAACGGACGGCGCAAAGTAGTAGCCGCCGGTCACGGGACGGGTGAAGCGCAGCATGGCGTCACGCTTGCCGTCGGTATCGCCAAACATGCTCAGCAGCTGCTGTTCGATGTTGTAGAGGCGTGCACAGTAAGCGCAGAAGTACAGGCCGTGCGTACCGCTCGCGGTGCCGTACGGCAGGCTCTGGCGAACAATCTTCAGCCCCTTACCGTCTTCTTTAAGGTCAACGCGGGTCAGGTGGGACGTGACCGGACGCGCATCGCCGTCAATCTCTTCATTGGCGTCTTTGGTGCGGCCAATCATCATCTCCTGGTCATGCACGCTCATGCGGTTAAGCTGCCTGAGGTTATGCTCCCAGCGCTGGACGAACACGTAGCTGCCGCCCGCGTCCACGCCATCCTTGATTACAGCCACCTCGCGACGCGTCTCTTCCCCGGCCGGGTTTTCGGTGCCGTCGACGAAGCCGCTCAAATCGCGCTCTTCCACCCAGCGGAAACCGTGGATCTCTTCCTGCACGTCGATGCTGTCACCAAAGGCCTCAATCGCTGCCTGAGAGACGGAGAAATTCACGTCATGGCGCAGGGAGAGGATATGGATCAGGACGTCATACTGGGTGGCGGGCGCAAGACCTTTGCCATAAGGAATAAAGTCTTTCAGCTCTTCTGCGCCTTCGCCGCCGCTCAGCTGACGCCAGACGGTGTTGCCAAAGGCAACCACCGCGCCCAGATGGGCTTCGGGGAATTTGGCCTGAAAGGTGGCCAGTTTATCAACGAAAATTTTGCTGGCCGCGCGCAGGGCATCCACGTCCCCTTTGACGTTGGCTTCAATCCAAATCGCCGCGCGGCAATGTTCTGGCAAAATGCCACTCTGAACCTGAGACATCGCTCCTCCTGAAAAAAAGATGCCACGACAGCGTGGCATTGATGGCGGCTATTATACCTGGATTTCAGCGAGGCGGCTTGCTCAGGCGCAAATTACTGCTTCCAGATAATTTTGCTCACTTTCCACTTTTTCAGGGTGTCGTCAGAGGGCATTAACCCTTCCGGACCGTTCCAGGTGCCGCTGAATACATAGCTAATGTGCTGGCTGCCGTCGGCCTTACACTCGACCGCCACGCTGTCATCCGACGGCACGCTGGCGCAGTGGCCAAACGCTTTCTGATAGAGTTCGCCAAACGGCGTACCTACCTTCACGCCACCTGAAGTCGGGATCTCTTCATCCATCACCGCAATGCGGTTGACCGTACCTTTATCGCCGTTGATGACCATCGCCACCTTGTCGTCTTTCAACGCTTCGAAATAGCGCACGATGTTGCCGTTCTCGGTTTTCATGCCGCTGCGCAGGCGATAATCACTGCCGATGGCCTCCTGAATGGCATCCTGATCCAGCGCCGTCGAGGCGGTGATTTTGCCCACGCCCTGCTCGGTCACTTCCGTTGAGGAGCCAAACCAGTTCCACGGATAGGCCGCAGACCAGTTGATGGATGAGAGCGTGGAACAGCCGGTTAACGCCAGCGGGAGAGCGCATAAAAGTAAACGCAGCGATTTCATTGAGACGTCCTTACGTAATAAATCAACGCTTGTTGGAGTGCAGTATCGGTAAAAAGTGCCGTTTTAATCTGACTCTTGCGTAAAACAGGCGCGTAAACGGGGATTCGTGACCAGCCACAGCAGCGCGACAATATCCGTCACCACCAGTGCAATCCCGATCCCGGAAAGCGGCTCGCCGTACAGCCAGAGCACGGGCTGCCAGACCAGGAGCACAACCTGCGCCAGAATCAACAGCCAGCGAAGTGCGCGCCAGAAGCGCGGGAGGAACTGCCGCCGACCGCTGCACAGGAACGCCAGCACCGCCGGTACACCGGGCAGTAACCCCAGCCAGAACGCATCGTGATCGGGATAAAAGAGATTCAGTAGTGTATCGCCCTGCCCGCGCGACGCGCCAGCCATCACGAACAGCACCCAGGTGCGGGCCTGCAACAGCAGAACGCACCAGAACAAAAAAGGCAGACGCAGACGACCGTGAACATCATAGTCGCCAGGGTGGAACTCAGTACTCTTCATCTTCGATCAGGCGCTTACCCAGCGTCAGGACATCCGCATGCTCGTAGCCCAGACGTTCATACATGCCCAGCACCACGTCGTTATCTTCCCGCACCATAATCTGGATTTTCGGGCAGCCACGGGCGATCAGCTTCTTTTCCAGACGGTTAAGCAGCGCGTTGGCGATGCCGCGCGCGCGGTATTCCGGGTGCACGCCCAGATAGTAGGCCGACCCGCGGTGGCCGTCGTACCCGCCCATTACCGTCCCGACCACCTCGCCGTTGACCTCAGCGACCAGAAACAGACTGACGTCGTGATTCACCTTCCGTTCGATGTCCATTTCCGGATCGTTCCACGGACGCAGCAGATCGCAGCGCTCCCAAAGGGTGATCACCTCTTCGAAATCTTCCTGGCGAAAAACGCGTATCTCCATGGTATTAACCGCCTTTTCGGGTTTAAAAACAGTGATTATGGCGTGAACAGGGCATTTAGCCAATAACCGGGGAAAAACTCGCCAAAATTTGGCATAATGTCACTTTGTCACGTATTGAAATGAAAAGTAAAACAATTCTCAATAAGGAATGTCGTCACGCAAAACGCGATACGATATAACACCAGGACCCCAATTTTTACAATTCAGGCCGCATGAGCACATTCAAACCATTAAAATCACTCACATCGCGTCGTCAGGTTCTCAAAGCGGGGCTGGCGGCCTTAACGTTAACAGGCATCGCAAAGCAGGCTCAGGCAAAAGAAGAGAGCTCGCTTAAAACCAGTAACGGACACAGCAAGCCTAAAACCAAAAAAGCCGGCGCAAAGCGTCTGGTCATGCTCGATCCGGGCCACGGCGGGATCGACACCGGCGCCATTGGCCGAAACGGGTCGAAAGAAAAACACGTCGTGCTGGCAATTGCAAAAAATGTGCGCGCAATTTTACGCAGCAACGGCATTGACGCCCGCCTGACGCGCACGGGCGACACGTTTATCCCGCTGTACGATCGCGTGGAAATTGCCCATAAGCACGGCGCTGACCTGTTTATGTCCATTCACGCGGATGGCTTCACAAACCCTTCCGCCGCAGGCGCATCGGTGTTCGCCCTCTCCAACCGTGGCGCCAGTAGCGCCATGGCGAAATACCTCTCCGATCGCGAAAACCGGGCGGATGAAGTGGCCGGGAAAAAAGCCACCGACAAAGACCATCTGTTGCAGCAGGTTCTGTTTGATCTCGTGCAGACCGATACCATCAAAAACAGCCTGACGCTCGGCTCGCATATCCTTAAACGGATTAAGCCCGTGCACCGTCTGCACAGTAAAAGCACCGAGCAGGCCGCGTTTGTGGTGCTGAAGTCCCCGTCCATTCCGTCCGTGCTGGTTGAAACCTCGTTCATTACCAACCCGGAAGAGGAGCGTTTACTCGGCACCACGGCGTTTCGTCAGAAGATCGCGAACGCTATCGCCTCCGGGGTCATCAGTTATTTCAACTGGTTCGATAATCAAAAAGCGCACTCCAGGAAACGTTGATGAAACCGAATGCACAGCTGGTCAAAACTTTCCTGATGCAGTTACAGGACGCGATTTGCCAGAAACTGGCCGCCGCAGACGGCGGTGAATTCCAGGAAGACACCTGGCAGCGCGAAGCGGGCGGCGGCGGGCGCAGCCGCGTGCTGCGTAACGGTGGCATTTTTGAACAGGCCGGGGTCAACTTCTCCCACGTCCACGGTGATGCAATGCCGGCGTCCGCCACGGCGCATCGGCCTGAACTGGCGGGCCGCAGCTTCGAGGCGATGGGCGTCTCGCTGGTGGTGCATCCGCATAACCCGTTTGTGCCAACCAGCCACGCCAACGTGCGCTTTTTCATCGCGGAAAAACCGGGGGCCGATCCGGTCTGGTGGTTTGGCGGCGGTTTCGACTTAACGCCTTACTATGGCTTCGAAGAGGACGCCGTGCACTGGCACACCACCGCGCGCGACCTCTGCCTGCCGTTTGGCGAAGACGTTTACCCGAAATACAAAAAGTGGTGCGATGATTATTTCTATCTGAAGCATCGCGACGAGCAACGCGGCATCGGCGGGCTGTTCTTTGACGATCTCAACACGCCGGATTTTGATACCGCGTTCAGCTTTATGCGCGCAGTGGGTGAAGGCTTTACCGATGCCTATCTGCCGATTGTCGAACGCCGCAAAAACACCGACTACGGCGTTCGCGAGCGTGAGTTCCAGCTGTACCGCCGCGGGCGCTACGTGGAGTTTAACCTGGTATGGGATCGCGGGACGCTGTTTGGCCTGCAAACCGGTGGGCGCACGGAGTCCATTCTGATGTCGATGCCGCCGCTGGTGCGCTGGGAATACAGCTTTGAACCCAAAGAAGGCAGCCCGGAGGCTGCCTTGCGTGATTTTATTCGGGTTCGGGACTGGGTGTAACCCCCTCACCCCTGCCCTCTCCCAAAGGGAGAGGGAGTATAAATTCCCTCTCCCTTTGGGAGAGGGTTAGGGTGAGGGTAAAAATTACAGCGGCTGCGTCTGTGCCTCAACCACCGCCAGCGCCACCATGTTGACGATACGACGCACGGAGGCAATCGGCGTTAATACATGTACCGGTTTTGACACCCCCATCAGCACTGGCCCTACGGTCACCCCTTCAGAACTCGACACGCGCAGCAGGTTATAGCTGATACGCGCCGCTTCCACGTTCGGCATAATCAGCACGTTCGCGGAGCCTTTCAGCGGGCTGTCCGGCATACGTTCATTACGAATGCTCTCCACCAGCGCGGCGTCGCCGTGCATCTCGCCGTCGATCATCAGTTCCGGCGCACGCTCGCGCACCAGGTCCAGCGTCTGGCGCATTTTGCACGCCGCCGCGGATTTGGATGACCCGAAGTTAGAATGCGACAGCAGCGCCACTTTCGGCTCGATACCAAAGCGGCGCACGGTTTCCGCCGCCATCACGGTGATTTCCGCCAGTTCGTCCGGGGAAGGATCGTCGTTGACGTAGGTATCGGCGATAAAGGTGTTACCGCTTGGCAGCAGCAGTGCGTTCATTGCGCCGGCAGTATGGACACCCTCGCGATAGCCGAAGATCTCCTGCACCACGCTGAAATGCTCATGGTACTCGCCGATGGTGCCGCAGATCAGCGCATCCGCCTCACCGCGGTGAACCATGATCGCGCCGATCACCGTGGTGTTGCTGATCACCGCTCGCTGCGCCTGCTCCTGGGTGATCCCGCGACGCTTCATAATCGAATAGTATTCGTTCCAGTACTCTTTGAAGCGCGGATCGGATTCGTTATTGACGATCTCAAAGTCGACGCCCGGCTTAATTTGCAGGCCCAGCTTCTGGATACGCATCTCGATCACGCTCGGACGACCAATCAGGATCGGTTTCGCCAGCCCTAAGGTGATCAGCTCCTGCGTGGCATGCAGCACGCGCGCCTCTTCCCCTTCCGCCAGCACCACGCGCTTCGCGTCAGCGCGCGCCTGGGAGAAGATCGGCTTCATAAACAGGTTGGTTTTGTAGACGAACTCGGTGAGTTTATCGACGTAGGCATCGAAATCTTCAATCGGCCGCGTCGCCACGCCAGAGTCCATCGCCGCTTTGGCCACCGCTGGCGCGATCTTCACGATCAGACGCGGGTCAAATGGTTTAGGGATAATGTAGTCCGGGCCGAAGCTCAGATCCTGATCGCCGTAGGCGGAGGCCACCACTTCGCTCTGCTCGGCGTGCGCCAGCTCTGCGATAGCATGAACGGCGGCAAGCTTCATCTCTTCGTTGATTGCCGTAGCGCCAACGTCCAGCGCACCGCGGAAGATGAACGGGAAGCAGAGCACGTTGTTCACCTGGTTCGGGTAGTCCGAACGTCCGGTACAGATGATCGCGTCTTCACGCACTGCCTTCGCCAGCGGCGGCAGAATTTCCGGCTCCGGGTTCGCCAGGGCCAGGATCATTGGCGCGCGCGCCATCTTCTGCACCATCTCCTGGGTCAGTACTTTCGGGCCTGAACAGCCGAGGAAAATGTCGGCACCTTCAATGACGTCTTCTAGCGTGCGCTTGCCGTCGTCTTCCACCGCATAGGCCGCCTTGGTTTCCGCCATGTTTGGCTCGCGGTCTTTGTAAATCACGCCTTTGGAGTCGCAGACCACGATGTTGTGTTTCTGCATGCCCAGCGCCACCAGCAGGTTCATACAGGCGATGGCCGCGGCGCCAGCGCCGGAGACCACCATGCGCACGTCGGAGAGGTTTTTCTCCACCACACGCAGACCGTTCAGAATGGCGGCGGTACTGATAATCGCCGTGCCGTGCTGGTCGTCATGGAACACGGGAATGTTCATACGCTCGCGCAGCTTCTGCTCGATATAGAAACATTCCGGCGCTTTGATGTCTTCCAGGTTGATGCCGCCGAAGGTCGGCTCCAGCGCCGCCACCACGTTGATGAATTTATCCGGGTCCAGTTCGTCCACTTCGATATCGAAGACGTCGATACCGGCAAATTTCTTAAACAGAACGCCCTTCCCTTCCATCACCGGCTTACCGGCCAGCGCGCCAATGTTCCCTAACCCCAGTACCGCCGTACCGTTAGAGATAACGGCCACCAGGTTGCCACGGGCGGTGTATTTGTACGATGCCAGCGGATCTTTTTCGATTTCAAGGCACGGGGCAGCTACGCCTGGCGAGTAGGCCAGCGCCAGATCGCGCTGGGTCGCCAGCGGTTTGGTCGGGGATACCTGGATTTTACCCGGAACAGGAAACTCGTGAAAATCGAGAGCGCTTTGTTTTAACTGATCATCCATCTTGTTATTCCTTTCACGTTTCGGTCAAAAAGGGTGATGTTGACGTTCCTATGCACACCCTGGTGTGCCGCATAGTATCGCCGCAGGCAGGCTCCTAAACTTTGAAGGCTGCCAAACTCTCACCATTGCAGAATAAAAATTGTTATCAATTTATAACAGCCATGTTACCCGTCTCAGACAGCAATGCCTCCCCCGTCTGCTATGCTTTTTTGTTAAGTCCATCATGATTTTCTCAGAAGTGTGACCTGACGCACTCGACTAACTCTTTTATTTTCAAGGAGTAATTATGAACCAGCTAGACGGCATCAAACAATTTACCACCGTGGTTGCAGACAGCGGCGACATCGAATCAATTCGTCACTACCAGCCGGAAGACGCGACCACCAACCCCTCGCTGCTGCTCAAGGCGGCCGGTCTTGCGCACTTTAGTCATCTGATTGATGACGCCCTTGCCTACGGCAAAAAGCGCGGGAAAACGCAGGAGCAGCAGGTCGCCGAAGCCAGTGACAAGCTGGCGGTCAATATCGGTGCGGAAATTCTTAAAAGCATACCGGGACGCGTCTCCACCGAAGTGGATGCCCGCCTCTCATTCGACCAGGAAAAGAGCATTAGCAAGGCTCGCCGCCTGGTGGAACTCTACCAGGAGCAGGGGATCGATAAATCACGCATCCTGATCAAGCTTGCCTCCACCTGGGAAGGCATCCGCGCGGCGGAAGTGCTGGAGAAAGAGGGGATCAACTGTAACCTGACGCTGCTGTTCTCCTTTGCCCAGGCTCGTGCCTGCGCCGAAGCGGGCGTGTTCCTGATTTCACCGTTTGTCGGACGTATCTACGACTGGTATCAGGCGAAACAGCCGATGGATCCGTATGTGGTGGACGAAGATCCCGGCGTGAAATCGGTGCGTAATATCTACGATTATTACAAGCAGCACCGCTACGAGACCATCGTGATGGGGGCCAGCTTCCGCCGCACCGAGCAGATCCTCGCGCTCGCGGGCTGCGACCGGCTGACCATCTCCCCTGACCTGCTGAAAAAGCTTCAGGAGAGTGAAGAGACGGTGATCCGCAAGCTGGTGCCAACCTCCACCGTTCTGCCAAAACCAAAACCCATGACCGAAGCGGAATTCCGCTGGGAGCACAATCAGGACCCAATGGCCGTGGAAAAACTGGCGGACGGCATCCGTCAGTTCGCCGTCGACCAGCGCAAACTCGAAGATCTTCTCGCCGCCAAACTTTAACCTTGCCACGGAGTGAACTATGTCCCGTAAAGAGCTCGCCAACGCCATTCGCGCCCTCAGCATGGATGCCGTACAAAAAGCCAATTCCGGCCACCCTGGCGCCCCCATGGGTATGGCTGATATCGCCGAAGTGCTGTGGAACGACTTCCTGAAGCACAACCCTACCGATCCGACCTGGTACGACCGCGACCGTTTTATTCTTTCCAACGGGCACGCCTCGATGCTGCTCTACAGCCTGCTGCACCTTTCCGGCTACGATCTGCCGCTTGAGGAATTAAAAAACTTCCGCCAGCTGCACTCCAAAACGCCGGGCCACCCGGAGATCGGCTATACGCCGGGCGTTGAAACCACTACCGGCCCGCTGGGCCAGGGGCTGGCGAATGCGGTTGGCCTGGCGATTGCCGAACGTACGCTGGCCGCGCAGTTCAACCAGCCCGACCACGAGATTGTCGATCACTATACCTATGTCTTTATGGGCGACGGCTGTCTGATGGAGGGGATCTCTCACGAGGTCTGTTCTCTGGCGGGCACCCTGGGGCTGGGCAAGCTGATTGGCTTCTACGATCACAACGGCATCTCCATTGACGGGGAAACCGAGGGCTGGTTTACCGACGACACGGCGAAACGCTTTGAAGCCTATCACTGGCACGTGGTGCACGAGATCGACGGTCACAATCCTGAGGCGGTGAAAAAAGCGATTCAGGAAGCGCAGAGCGTGAAGGACAAACCGTCCCTGATCATCTGCCGCACCACCATCGGCTTCGGCTCGCCGAACAAAGCGGGCAAAGAGGAGGCGCACGGCGCGGCGCTGGGTGAAGAGGAAGTGGCGCTGACCCGCCAGAAACTGGGCTGGAAACACCCGGCCTTTGAGATCCCAAAAGAGATCTACAAGGCCTGGGATGCTCGCGAAACAGGTGAAAAAGCGCAGCAGGCCTGGAACGAGAAGTTTGCCGCTTACAAAAAAGCGTATCCGGAGCTTGCGGCTGAGTTTACCCGCCGCATGAGCGGCGGCCTGCCGGAAGACTGGGAAGAGAAAACTCATGCGCTGATTGAGAACCTGCAATCCAACCCGGCGAAAATTGCCACCCGTAAGGCATCACAAAACACCCTGAACGCGATTGGCCCAATCCTGCCCGAACTGCTGGGCGGCTCGGCGGATCTGGCGCCAAGTAACCTTACCATCTGGTCCGGCTCTAAATCCCTGAAGGAGGACATTGCCGGGAACTACATCCACTACGGCGTGCGCGAGTTCGGGATGACCGCCATTGCCAACGGCATCGCCCACCATGGCGGCTTCGTGCCGTACACCGCCACCTTCCTGATGTTTGTCGAATATGCCCGTAACGCGGCGCGTATGGCGGCCCTGATGAAGGCGCGGCAAATCATGGTGTACACCCACGATTCCATCGGGCTAGGTGAAGATGGGCCGACGCACCAGGCGGTAGAGCAGCTGGCGAGCCTGCGCTTAACGCCAAACTTCAGCACCTGGCGTCCTTGCGATCAGGTGGAAGCGGCAGTGGGCTGGAAGCTGGCCGTAGAGCGTCATAACGGACCCACGGCGCTGATCCTGTCGCGCCAGAACCTGGCGCAGATCGAGCGCACGCCGGAGCAGGTGAAAAATATCGCCCGCGGCGGGTACATCCTGAAAGACAGCGGCGGCAAGCCAGACGTGATCCTGATCGCCACCGGTTCCGAGGTGGAAATCACGGTAAAAGCGGCGGAGAAACTGACCGCCGAGGGTCACGCGGTGCGCGTGGTTTCACTCCCTTCAACGGATATCTTTGATGCTCAGGATGAGGCGTACCGCGAATCGGTGCTGCCTTCAAACGTCGCGGCGCGCGTGGCGGTTGAAGCTGGCATTGCCGACTACTGGTACAAATACGTGGGCCTGAAAGGGGCAATTGTCGGGATGCATGGTTACGGTGAATCCGCCCCGGCCGACAAGTTGTTCCCGTATTTCGGCTTTACCGTTGAGAACGTGGTGGAGAAGGCGCTAAGCGTGCTGTAGTGCTTTTGCCGGGTGACGCTGTCGTTTACCCGGCCTGCGGTTCGAGGCTTTGTAGGCCGGGTAAGGCGTAGCCGCCACCCGGCTTTTTCACACCACTCTTACCCCTGCCGCCATCACCCGCTCCGGCGTTAATAACACACTTTCTCGGGCGTCATCGGTTTCCGCGCAGAGCAACATGCATTCAGACGTTTCACCGCGCATGTTAGCCTTTGCCAGGTTACACAACACCACCACCGTTTTGCCCATCAGCTCCTCTTCCCGGTAATACGGCACCAGGCTGGTGACGGTTTGCAGCATTCTGCCTCCCACCTCTATCTGCGCAATATAGAGCTTGTCCGCATTGGCGTGACGTTTAACGTCAACAATCTTTCCCACGCGGATCTCGAGCTTTGCAAAATCATCGTACGCTACCGTTTCCACTTTTGCCTCCCTGGTAAAATTTTACTAAATACTAGCACGGTAACTGGCGAGGGCAACAGGGATGTTATTTACTAAAAATTAATGCATGTCCGAACGCATCCTTTACAATAAGCTATCTCGTGGGGAATAAGGACAAACATGGCAACGCTGAAAGACATCGCGACGGAAGCTGGCGTCTCGCTGGCAACGGTATCCCGGGTTTTAAACGATGACCCGACGCTGAATGTGAAAGAAGAGACGAAACACCGCATTCTTGAGATTGCCGAGAAGCTGGAATACAAAAGCACGACCTCCCGTAAAATGCAGTCTGTCGCTGCCGGTCAGCAACATATTCTGGCGCTCTACAGCTACCAGCAGGAACTGGAGATCAACGACCCTTACTATCTTGCCATTCGCCACGGCATTGAGACGCAGTGCGAAAAACTGGGGGTCGAACTGAGTAACTGCTATGCTAATGCCACCCTGCCGGAGCTGAAAAAGCTCACCGGGGTGTTGATTGTAGGCAAACCCTCCCCTGCGCTTCGACGTGCGGCAATGTCGTTGACCGACAACGTCTGTTTTATCGACTTTCACGAGCCAGGCAGCGAGTACGATTCTGTCGATATTGACCTTTCGCGCATCAGCAAGCAGATCGTGGATTTCTTTATTGCTCAGGGAGTTAAGCGGATTGGCTTTATCGGCGGCGAAGATGAGCCAGGCAAGGCTGATATTCGGGAAGCCGCCTTCGTGGAGTACGGGCTCCTGAAAGGGGTGGTATCGGAACAGGACATCTGGCGCGGCGGTTTTTCCAGCTCGTCCGGTTATGAACTGGCAAAAATCATGCTGGCACAACAGTGCTGGCCTTCCGCCTTGTTCGTGGCCTCCGATTCCATCGCCATCGGGGTGTTACGCGCCATCCACGAAAAAGGGCTGGCGATCCCGGAAGATATTTCACTGATCAGCGTGAACGACATTCCAACCGCCCGCTTTACCTTCCCGCCTCTTTCCACCGTGCGCATTCACTCTGAAATGATGGGCAGCCAGGGCGTTAATCTGCTGCTGGAAAAGGCCCGCGATGGCCGCGCGCTACCGCTTCAGGTCTTTGTCCCGAGCGTACTGAAGCTGCGCGGCACCACCCGCTGATTTCCACCTGTTAACTCTCCCGCCGGGCACGCCCGGCTTTTTTAATTTCGTGATCGAGTTAAAGCAAATCGGTTTTACTGATTTTATTTAGTAAAATATTTACTAAAATCTCCAGCAATGATGTTTTACCCCTACAGGGAGATCACATGAATCGCTGGGAAAATATTCAACTCACGCATGAAAACCGGCTCCCGCCGCGTGCGTACTTCTTCTCTTATGACACCGTTTCCCGGGCGCGCACGTTTGCGCGTGAAGCCAGCAGCCACTTTCTGTCGCTAAGCGGAAAGTGGAACTTTCGCTTCTTCACGAACCCGCTGCTTGTCCCGGAAAACTTTACCTCAGAATACATGGCCGACTGGGGCGATATTACCGTGCCGGGCATGTGGCAGATGGAAGGTCACGGTCAGTTGCAGTACACCGACGAAGGCTTTCCTTTCCCGGTGGACGTACCATGGGTGCCGTCAGACAACCCGACCGGGGCATACCAGCGCTGGTTTACGCTTTCTGAAAGCTGGCAAGAGAAACAGACCCTTATCAAGTTTGACGGCGTCGAAACCTATTTCGAAGTCTACGTGAATGGCCGCTATATAGGCTTTAGCAAAGGCAGCCGACTGTCTGCCGAGTTTGATATCAGCGATGCGGTACACAGCGGGCAAAACCTGTTGTGCGTGCGGGTTATGCAGTGGGCAGATTCCACCTACATTGAGGATCAGGACATGTGGTGGACGGCGGGGATATTCCGCGACGTCTACCTGCTGGGAAAATCACTCACGCATGTCCGCGATTTCACGGTTAAAACCACCTTCGACGAGGCATACCGGGATGCCACCCTCTTCTGTCAGCTTGAGCTGGAAAACCTTGCAGCACGCCCTGGCTGTGTTCAACTGGATTATACCCTGTACGACGGCGAGACAGTGCTGCACCAGGGAACAACCGACAACCTGACCGTCAGCGAGCGTGCGGAAACCGCCTTCAGCATTGAGGTGAGGCAACCCCGCCAGTGGTCCGCTGAATCGCCGGATCTTTATCATCTGGTCATGACTTTAAAAGATAACCATGGCCAGACGCTGGAAATCATCCCGCAGCGCATCGGGTTTCGGGATATCAAGGTGAAAGACGGCCTGTTCTACGTTAACAACCGTTATCTGAAGCTGCACGGCGTCAATCGTCATGACAACGATCATCTGAGGGGCCGCGCGGTGGGGATGGATCGCGTGGAGCGCGACCTGATCCTGATGAAGCAGCACAATATCAACTCGGTACGTACCGCCCACTACCCGAACGACCCGCGCTTTTACGAGCTTTGCGACCTGTACGGCCTGTTTGTGATGGCTGAAACGGATGTGGAATCTCACGGCTTCGCCAACGTCGGCGACCTGAGCCGCATTACGGACGATCCGGTGTGGGAGCCGGTCTACGTTGAGCGTATCGAACGCCATATTCACGCGCAGAAAAATCATCCGTCGATCATCATCTGGTCGCTCGGAAATGAGTCCGGCTACGGCTGTAACATCCGCGCGATGGCCCGTGCGGCAAAAGCGCTGGATGATACTCGCCTGCTTCACTACGAAGAAGATCGCGACGCCGAGGTGGTGGACATTATCTCCACCATGTATACCCGCGTACCGCTGATGAATCTGTTTGGCGAATACCCGCACGCCAAACCGCGCATTATCTGCGAATACGCCCATGCGATGGGCAACGGTCCCGGCGGGTTGACCGAGTATCAGAACGTGTTCGATCGCCACGACTGCATTCAGGGGCATTATGTCTGGGAGTGGTGCGACCACGGTATTCAGAAAACAGACGCCAGCGGCAATATCTGGTACGCCTATGGCGGCGACTTCGGTGATTACCCCAATAATTACAACTTCTGCCTCGACGGGCTGATCTACTCCGATCAAACACCCGGGCCAGGTTTGCGTGAGTACAAGCAGGTGATCGCCCCGGTCAAACTGCGCTGGCAAAACGGTGAGCTGCACGTTGATAACCGCTTATGGTTCACCAGCCTGGATGATTACACCCTGCTCACGGAGGTGCGTGCGGAAGGTGAAACGCTGCACAGCGAGCCACTGAACATCACCGGGTTGGCCCCCAACAGCTCCCGCAGCGTCAGTCTGCACGTGCCGGAACTGGACGAGCGCGAAGCGTTCCTGACTGTACGTATTATCAAAAACAGTCCCACGCGCTACAGCGAGGCCGGGCACGAGATCGCGGTGTATCAGTTCCCGTTAAAAGACCGCACGGCACGCCCGACATCGTTTATCAACACCAGTGCCACTCCGCTGCGTCTGGAGGAAGATCGCCTGAGCTGCACCGTGACCGGGCATAACTTCCGCGCGAGCTTCTCTAAAGTATCGGGAAAACTCAGCGCCTGGCAGGTGAACGGTGAGGAATACCTTACCCGTGAGCCGAAGATTAACTTCTTCAAGCCCATGATTGATAACCATAAGCAGGAGTATGAAGGGCTGTGGCAGCCGTATCATTTCCAGATCATGCAGGAGCACCTGCGCGGTTTCGAGGTTGAGCAGCATAACGATGCGGTCATCGTCACCACCCGTACCCTGATTGCCCCGCCAGTGTTTGATTTTGGCATGCGCTGTACCTATCGCTGGCGCATCGCCGCCGACGGGCAAATCAACGTTGAGCTATGCGGTGAGCGCTACGGCGAGTACCCGCACATCATTCCGTGCATCGGCTTTACGCTTGGCATCAACGGCGGTTTCGATCAGGTGAGCTACTACGGGCGAGGGCCGGGTGAAAACTATCCGGACAGCCAGCAGGCCAGCACCATCGACCTGTGGCACACCACGGTTGATAAGATGTTTGAAAATTATCCGTTCCCGCAAAACAACGGCAACCGTCAGCAGGTGCGCTGGGCCTCCCTCGCGGATCGTCATGGCAGCGGCGTGCTGGTCGTACCGCAACAGCCTCTCCACTTCAGCGCCTGGCACTACACGGCTGAGAACATTCACGCCGCACAGCACTGCAACGAACTGCGCCGCTGCGATGACATTACGCTTAATCTTGACCACCAGGTGCTGGGCTTAGGCTCCAATTCCTGGGGAAGTGAGGTACTGGAGAGCTGGCGCGTCTGGTTCAGTCCGTTCCGCTACGGCTTCACATTGCTCCCGCTCAATGGCGGCCGCATCGCCTCGATGGCGCTGGCACGCCAGCAATTCGGCACCGGTTTCTTCTCCATGGATTTGCACAGCGAGGCAGACAAATGATCGTTCTTGAGAGCCTGGAACAGTTTCAACAGCATTACCGCACGGGTCGCAAATGGCAGCGCTGCTCAGAAGCCATTAACAATATCGATAATATCTCGCCCGGCGTAGCCCATTCGATTGGCGATTCGCTGGCCTACCGTGTGACCAATGATGCCAGCACCGACGCGCTGTTTGTCGGGCATCGCCGCTATTTCGAGGTGCATTACTACCTTCAGGGCGCGCAGAAAATTGAATATGCCGCCAAAGATGCGCTTCAGACAGTGGAGTGCTACCGCGATGAGACCGATCGAGAATACCTGAAAGGCGTGGGTACCACCGAACAGGTGCGCGAGGGGCAGATCGTAATTTGTGAGAACCATGAGGCGTATCGCTTTATCAGCGAGGAGCCGGTCAAAAAAGTCATTCTCAATGTGACCATCGAAGACGGTTATTTCCATAACAAATAAAAAAACGAGCGGTGCCAATGAAGCACCGCTAGCCTCTTACCCGGAGAAACGTTATGTCTGAAACCACCAAACGCAATACCATCGGCAAATTCGGCCTGCTGTCGCTGACCTTTGCCGCCGTGTTTAGTTTTAACAACGTGATCAATAATAATATCGAACTCGGACTTGCCTCCGCACCGATGTTCTTTTTAGCAACCCTGTTCTATTTTATCCCGTTCTGCTTAATTATCGCTGAGTTTGTCTCGTTGAATAAAAACTCAGAAGCTGGAGTTTATGCCTGGGTAAAAAGTTCACTCGGCGGGCGCTGGGCATTTATTACCGCTTATACATACTGGTTCGTGAATTTATTCTTCTTCACCTCGTTATTACCGCGCGTCATTGCCTATGCCTCTTATGCCTTTCTTGGCTATGAGTACATTCTCACACCATTTGCCACAACGGTGCTAAGTATGGTGCTGTTCGCCTTCTCAACGTGGGTCTCCACCAACGGGGCGAAGATGCTGGGGCCAATTACGTCTGTAACCTCCACGCTGATGCTGCTGCTGACGCTCTCTTACATTCTGCTGGCGGGCGCGGCGCTAATGGGTGGGGTGCAGCCCGCTGATCCGATTACCGTCGACGCGATGATCCCGCATTTTAACTGGGCATTCCTCGGCATTACCACCTGGATATTTATGGCTGCCGGGGGCGCGGAATCCGTCGCGGTGTACGTAAACGATGTGAAAGGCGGTTCGAAATCTTTCGTTAAAGTGATCATCCTGGCGGGGATCTTTATCGGCGTGCTGTACTCCATCTCCTCGGTACTGATCAACGTCTTTATCAGCAGCAAAGCGTTGAAGTTTACCGGGGGTTCGGTGCAGGTGTTCCACGGTCTGGCGGTGTGGTTTGGCCTGCCGGAAGTGCTTATGAACCGTTTCGTCGGTCTGGTTTCCTTTACCGCCATGTTCGGCTCCCTGCTGATGTGGACGGCGACGCCGGTCAAAATCTTTTTCTCGGAGATCCCGACCGGCATTTTTGGTCCGAAAACCGTGGCGCTGAACGAAAACGGCGTACCGGCGCGCGCGGCCTGGATCCAGTATTTGATTGTGATCCCACTGATGATTATCCCGTCCATGGGCTCCAGTACCGCGCAGGAGCTGATGAACACCGTCATCAATATGACCGCTGCGGCCTCCATGTTACCGCCGCTGTTTATTATGCTGGCCTACCTCAACCTGCGTCGTAAGCTCGATCACCTGCCGCGCGATTTCAGGATGGGTTCACGAACCACGGGTATAACCATAGTGTCGATGCTGATTGTTATTTTCGCCATTGGTTTTGTGGCATCCACTTTCCCTACCGGTGCCAATATTCTGACCATTATTTTCTATAACGTCGGTGGCATTGTTTTATTCCTCGGATTTGCCTGGTGGAAATACAGCAAATACGTAAACGGATTATCAAAAGAACAACAACAAATTGAAGCATCACCTGCCTCGAATATTAACTGAAATAAAAGGCATGGATTTTATCTCATTGGGATGAGTTTATGAAAATTAAACAAAAAACATTGTGGGCACTCGCTGCCCTCTCTTTCTGCTGCCCTGCTATTGCCGCAGAAGATGCCCGGCCCGCTGAACATGACGATACCAAAACACCGGCAATAACCTCCCCGTCATTTCGTTTTTATGGCGAGATGGGCGTCGGTGGGTATATGGATTTAGAAGGTCAGGATAAACATAAATACAGCGACGGCACTTATATTGAGGGCGGTCTGGAGATGAAACAGGGGAACTGGTTCGGCCTGATTTACGGCGAAGGCTGGACCGTACAGGCGGATCATCAGGGCAACGCCTGGGTGCCCGATCACAGCTGGGGCGGGTTTGAAGGTGGGATTAACCGCTTCTACGGCGGTTACAAAACCGATAACAGCACCGAGATCATGCTCAGCCTGCGCCAGGACTCGTCTCTCGATGACCTGCAATGGTGGGGCGATTTTACGCCGGATCTGGGCTATGTGATCCCCAACACCCGCGACATCTTGTACGCACTAAAGGTGCAAAACCTCTCCGGCAACCTGCGCTATAGCGTCACCGCCACGCCAGCGGGTCACCATGACGAAAGCAAGGCCTGGCTGCACTTCGGCAAATACGATCGTTATGACGACAAATATACCTATCCGGCAATGGCGAATGGCTATATTCAGTACGACATCATGAAAGATGTCACCTGGATGAACGGTCTTGAAATTACCGACGGTACAGGCCAGCTCTTTTTAACAGGCGTTTTGACACCCAACCTGGCGGCACGCGCGTGGCATCATACCGGACGGGCAGATGGACAGAACGTCTCCGGCACGGAGAGCGGATTTATGGTCAGCGCCATGGTGGAAGCCCTGAAAGGCGTTTATCTCTCCACTGCTTACAGCTACGCGAAACATCGTCCGGACGATGCGGCTGAAAAAACTACCTCGTTTATGCAGTTCGGGATCTGGTACGAGTACGGCGGCGGGCGTTTTGCCACCGCTGCCGACAGCCGCTTCTATATGAAAAATGCCTCCGGCGACCCGAGCGATCAGGTCTTCCTGATGCAATACTTCTACTGGTAAAAAGGATCTACCACCATGAAATACGTCCTCACGCCGCTGGCCTGCGCGCTGGCGCTCAGTTTTTCGGCTCACGCCGCCACCGCAACTGACTTCAAAAACGTCATCAACCGTACCGGTGCGCCGCTCTTCATGCAGGATTTCGACTACGACGACCACCAGCGGTTTAATCCCTTTTTTGATATGGGTGCCTGGCATGGGCATTTGCTGCCGGACGGGCCGCAGACCCAGGGCGGATTTCCCGGCGTAGCGCTGCTCACCGAAGAGTATATCAACTTTATGGCGACGAATTTTGATCGCCTGTCCGTTTACCAGAACGGTAAAAAAGTGGATTTCACCCTTGAAGCCTACAGCCTCCCTGGCGCGTTGGTGCAGAAACTGAGCGCCAGGGATGTTCAGATCGTGATGACGCTGCGCTTTGCTTCTGCGCGTACTTCGCTGCTTGAAACCCGTATTACCAGCAAAACGCCGCTGGAGCTGGTGTGGGACGGCGAGCTGCTGGAAAAACTGGAGGCCAAAGAGGGCAAGCCGCGTTCGGATAAAACCATCGACAGCGCATATCCTGATTATCAGCGTAAAATTGTAGCCACGCGCGACGGCCTGAAGGTAACCTTCGGCAAGGTACGCTCCACCTGGGATCTGCTCACCTCCGGCAGTTCCGAATATCAGTTACACCGCTCTCTTCCTGCCGAGACCACCGTTGACGGACATCGCTTTACCAGCCGGGCACAGATTTCCGGCAGCACCACGCTGTACACTACCTACTCCCATCTGCTGAACGCCGATGACGTCGCGCGTGAACAGCCGCAGATCCGCGACATTCTGGCGCGTCCGGCCTACTTTATGGCCGCCTCGCAAGCGCGCTGGGAGAGGTATTTACAACAAGGGTTAACCAACCCGCACGCGACTCCAGAACAAACGCGCGTGGCGGTGAAAGCCATCGAGACGTTGAACGGTAACTGGCGTTCGCCAGGCGGCGCGGTGCGTTTTAACACGGTGACGCCCTCCGTAACCGGACGCTGGTTCTCCGGCAACCAGACCTGGCCGTGGGACACCTGGAAACAGGCATTTGCCATGGCGCATTTCAACCCGGAGATCGCCAAAGAGAACATCCGCGCGGTCTTCTCCTGGCAGATCAAACCCGACGATCCGGTGCGCCCGCAGGATACCGGATTTGTGCCGGATTTAATCGCCTGGAACCTGAGCCCGGAACGAGGCGGCGACGGCGGTAACTGGAACGAGCGTAACACCAAGCCGAGCCTGGCGGCATGGTCGGTGATGGAGGTGTATAACACCACGCAGGATAAAGCCTGGCTTGCCGAGATGTATCCAAAACTGGTTGCCTATCACGACTGGTGGCTGCGTAACCGCGATCATAACGGCAACGGCGTGCCGGAGTACGGTGCGACGCGTGATAAGGCCCATAACACCGCTACCGGCGAGATGCTGTTCACGGTGAAAAAAGGTGATAAAGAAGAGTCGCTTTCCGGCCTGAATAACTACGCACGGATAATCGATAACGGCCAGTACGACAGCCTGGAGATCCCCGCGCAGGTGGCCGCCTCGTGGGAGTCCGGGCGCGATGATGCCGCCGTATTCGGATTTATCGATAAAGCGCAGCTGGATAAGTACGTTGAAAACGGCGGGAAACGCAGCGACTGGACGGTTAAATTTGCCGAAAACAGGAGTAAAAAAGGCGATCTGTTAGGGTATTCCTTATTACAGGAGTCCGTTGACCAGGCAAGCTATATGTACAGCGACAATCACTATCTGGCGCAGATGGCGAGCCTGCTGGGTAAAGAGCAGGAGGCCAGCCACTATCGCCAGCTGGCAGATAAGCTCGCAACCTATATCAACACCTGCATGTTCGATGCGAAAAGCGGGTTTTACTATGACATTCGTATCGAGGATAAGCCGCTGGCGAACGGCTGTGCGGGCAAACCTATCGTCGAGCGTGGTAAAGGGCCGGAAGGCTGGTCTCCGCTGTTTAACGGTGCCGCGACGCAGGAACATGCGGATGCCGTGGTCAAGGTGATGCTGGATCCGAAGGAGTTCAATACCTGGGTACCGCTCGGTACCGCCGCGCTGACAAACCCGGCGTTCGGCGCAGACATATACTGGCGCGGCCGGGTCTGGGTCGATCAGTTCTGGTTTGGACTAAAAGGCATGGAACGTTACGGCTATCGTGAGCAGGCGCAAACCCTCGCCGAAACCTTCTTTAAGCATGCGAAAGGGTTAACCTCGGACGGCCCGATTCAGGAGAACTATAACCCCCTGACCGGAGCACAGCAGGGCGCACCTAACTTCTCCTGGAGCGCGGCGCATTTGTATATGCTGTATAACGACTTTTTCCGTAAGAGCGATCGGTGATGCCCTCGTGCCCGGTGGCGGCTACGCCTTACCGGGCCTACGGTTCTAAAAAGTAGGCCGGGTAAGCGACAGCGCCACCCGGCAAAACCCTACCTTGTGATCCACAGCGTGGGCCAGGCATCTGGCCCATTCCAGTGATCACAGCTTGGCTCTTCCGCGTAGCGTACCAGGCGGAAGCGCTGGCCGTTAAAACGCCAGCGGGTCTGGATCCCACAGTCGCCAATCCCGCGTCCCAGCGCCAGCGTGGTCAGCTCGCGCGTTTTTTCGTCGAAGCTGGCATTCATCAGCTCCATGTCGCTACTCTGGCTGGAAGGGGTAAACGGCAGACGCAATCTCACGCTCCTGGCCGCAAACGGTTTTTTACGCGACACCAGCCACGCCAGGTCGACGGTGTTGTACGCCCCCGCCTCACAGCTGATGATCATCAGCGCTTTGTCATCGGTCAGCGCGGTCACGCGCACTTCACGCCGGTTCGGATCGAGAGAGCACTGGCTGTGGTTCATGCGCCAGGTACCGTAATCCAGCAGATCGTTGAGTTCGTTATGCGTCAGCGGCGTTGGCGTGGGGTTCACCACCGCCACCTTTTTTAATGCCGGCGCAGGCGGCACGCTCAGCGGTGGACTATCCCCTTTTTTAATCCACGCCGTTTCACTTCCGACGCGTTTTTGCTGGGCATCGATAAACAGCAGCGCCGCTTTTAGCCCGGCCAGAGAGATTGTCTGCTTCCCCCCGCGCAGGGTCAGCGCCTGCCCTTCCTGAATAGTTTTCAGAAACGTGGTGATGGTGGCCGTATCGTCTGTTTTAAGATGCCAGGGGGTTAACTGCCAGTGTTGCGACGTGAGTTTAAGCGGCACCTTGTCGAGCAGCAGGCGCGGGGCGATGTCAGGCTCTTTCACCGGAGGCGCCGAAAGCCCGCCGAGATCGATGCGCAGGCTGGCGTCCGTTTTTGCCCCCGCACTGCGGCTCAGCGTCATGACCAGACCGCGATGCTCGCCGGTATTGCGCGCTACGCAGAAGTTCTGGTTATTGCAGGTCACCTGCCAGTCTGAAAAAGACTGCTGCGCAGGCGCAGCCCACACCAAAGGCGCGGGAAGCACGCAAATGAAGAAGAGAAGAAAAACGCAGTAGCGCATGAACGGCACAGCCCCGGAAACGAATAGGTCAATCTGGGGCGTATCTTCGTGCCCTGGGCGGGCTGGCTCAATCGGATTTATCGGATAGATTTATCTGAAATACAACTTATCGCGCTTCCGCCGCCGCATTCATCAGCCCGCTGGTTTGCAGATACTGCAACAGGATCACCGCTTTACCGTCGCGGATCTCGCCGCGTTTCACCATGTCGACAGCCTGAGCGAAAGGCATTTCCAGCACTTCAATGTCTTCATCGTCCACGCCGCCGCCCCGGTGCGTGCGCTGGGCATCGGTGTATTCCGCAATGAAGAAGTGGATCAGTTCGGTGACCCCGCCAGGGGACATAAACAGCTCAAAGACTTTCTGCACCGCCCCCACTTCAAAACCCGTCTCCTCAATGGCTTCTTTGCGGATACACACTTCCGGCTCATCGTCATCCAGCAGACCTGCACAGGTTTCAATCAGCCGTCCGTCCGCGTTGCCATTGACCCATGTCGCGATGCGAAACTGGCGGATCAGCACCACGCTTTGCTTTTCACGGTTATACAGCAGGATGGTTGCACCATTGCCCCGGTCGTAGACTTCGCGTTTATGGCGAATGACGTCCCCGTTCTTACGGGTGAGATCGTAAGTGATGTTACGCAGAACAAAGTAATTTTCAGAAAGGATTTTGTCTTTAATAACGGTAATGTTCAGGGACATACGGGCTCCACGGCAAAATGAGACTGTTTATACTACGCCGTGAAGCCCGCTTTGTCGCCCGTCTGCGTTAATGCATGTTGCGCGGCGGCACGCCAAGCCAGTCCATGATCCCCTGCGCGGCATGACGCCCTTCCGCCATCGCGGTGACCACCAGATCCGCACCGCGTACCGCATCACCGCCAGCAAAAATCTGCGGATTCGAGGTCTGGTAGCGATAACGGCTCTCCACGGAGGCCCTGATGCGCCCCCAGTCGTCGGTGTCGACGCCCTGCGCCTGAAGCCACGGCATGGCGTGCGGATTAAAACCAAACGCCATGATCACCGCATCCGCTGGCATGACAAACTCACTGCCCGCCACCGGGACAGGACGCCGCCGCCCCTGCGCATCCGGCTCGCCCAGCCTGGTGCGCAGCATCCGGATACCGTTAACCTTCCCGTCGGTATCCAGCGTGAGCTCAACCGGCTGAACATTAAATTCAAACGCTGCGCCCTCTTCTTTCGCGTTTTTAACCTCTTTCTTTGAGCCCGGCATGTTGGTCTCGTCCCGCCGATAGGCGCAGGTGACTTTCGCCGCGCCATGCCGCAGCGCGGTGCGCACGCAGTCCATCGCCGTATCGCCCCCGCCGAGCACCACCACGTTTAAACCCTGCGTGTCGATAAACGGTTCGTCTGCGGCAGGATCAAGGCCCATCACGTTCCGCGTGTTTGCCACTAAAAACGGCAGCGCGTCGTACACGCCCGGCGCGTCTTCGTGAGGGATACCCGCTTTCATGGAACGATAGGTCCCTACGCCGATGAACAGGGCATCGTAGTCGTTTTGCAGTTGGGCCATCGACACGTCTTTTCCCACCTCGCAGTTCAGCTCGAAGCGGATACCCATCGCGCTGAATATCTCTCTGCGCCGCGCTAGCAGGGATTTATCCAGCTTGAAGGCAGGAATACCAAAGGTCAGCAATCCACCGATTTCCGGATGGCGGTCGTAGACCGTCACGCCGACGCCGCTGCGCACCAGCACGTCGGCGCAGGCCAGCCCTGCCGGACCGGCGCCGATGATGGCGACGCGCTTACCGACCGGCTTAACGTGGCTGACGTCCGGCGTCCAGCCCATCGCCAGCGCCCGATCCGAGATATACCGTTCGATATTACCGATGGTTACTGCCCCTGACGCATCCCGCAGGGTGCAGGTGCCTTCACATAATCGATCCTGTGGGCAGACGCGGCCGGTAATTTCCGGTAAACAGTTAGTCTGGTGAGAAAGCTCAGCCGCACCGACGATATCCCCCGCCCCGATCCGCTCAATCCACTGGGGAATGTGGTTATGCAGCGGGCAGGTCCACTCGCAAATGCTATGCTCGCCACATTTCAGGCACCGGGATGCCTCACGCTGCGCCTGTTCCGGGCGAAACGGCAGGTAGATCTCGTTAAAATGGTATGCGCGTGCTTCGGGGCTGAGCTTATCCGGCTCACCGCGCGCCGGGGTGTTTTGCATCTGTTGCCGTTTGGTTTGCGGAGGGGCTGACTGAACCGCCTCGCTGTGCCACGGCAGCGCGTCCAGCCTTGCGCTGCGCTGTCGGCGCTGCTTAACCAGCTTATCCAGTACGGCTGGGGTGGCGAGCGTAAGCACCTCCGCCGGGCAGTTTTCCACGCAGGCAGGGCCTTGCGGCCTTTCCAGGCAGAGGTCGCATTTGTGCGCCGAGGCCTTTACGCTGTCGTTTTCCAGCGGGGCGATCAGCATGTCCATCGTGCCAAACGGACAGGCCACCACGCAGGCTTTACAGCCAATGCATTTTTGTTGATTGACCTGTACGCTGTCGCTGTGTTGCGTGATGGCTCCGTTCGGGCAGCTTTGCGCGCAGGGCGCGTTTTCACAGTGGTGGCAGGTCACGGGGCTTTTTCGCAAGCCTGAGGTAAGGACCGTAATGCGGGGATGAAAATGGCGCTCGCTCAGCGCGTGCTGCTCCCCGTTGTGCGCCATCACACAGGCAACTTCGCAGGCGCGACAACCGATACACTGTTGAGCGTTGGCCATAATAAAACGATTCATAACAACACCTGTTTTTGGTTCAATAACCTTATTCTTTCTATTGTTATCGTATTTACCCACAGCGGCATGGCGACGCAATGTTCAAATGCCCAGGAAGCCGAACTATTTCCAGTGAACCTGTGGCAGATCAATTTAATTCAGGAAGCTGATGAGTGACCGTTAAACGCCCCGTATCGGGAAGCCTGGCTCGGGCTTTCTTTTCGATGATTGTCTTGTCCGTTCTGATCAGCGCCATTGCGCTGGTCACACTCGCCAGCAGCCAGCGCGACGCCGAGGCGATTAACATCGCCGGCTCGCTGCGTATGCAGAGCTACCGCCTGGGCTACGAAATGCAGCGCGCCGGCACATCGCTGGCAGAGCACCGCGCGGTCTGGCAAAAAACGCTGAGCGCGCCTGCGTTGCAGAAGCTAAACCGCTGGTATGTGCCAGAGGACGTCAAACAGCGTTACCAGCAGTTGCACCTTGGCTGGCAGGAGATGGACACGCGCATCGCCAGCGGCGATACCGGATGGTATCAGAACCACATAGAGGATTTCGTGGGCCGGATAGATGCCTTTGTGCTGGCGCTACAGCACTACACCGAACATAAAATTCAGCTGGTGATTTTCATGTCGCTGACGGGCGGCCTGGGCATCCTGCTGCTGGCGGTAGTGACCCTGCGGCGCATCCGCCGTCAGGTTGTGCTGCCGCTGAATAATCTGGTGGCGGCGAGCGAGCGTATCGAACAGGGGCAATTCGACACTCCCGCGCCGGATACTACGCTTCCCAACGAGCTGGGCCAGCTTTCCCGCGCCTTCAACCATATGTCGGCGGAATTACACACCCTGTACCGTTCACTTGAGCGCTCCGTTGCTGAAAAAACCCGCCACCTGAATGAAGCGCATCAGCAGCTCGAAATGCTGTTCAAATGCTCACAGGCGTTGAATACCGGGCAGATAGACAGCCACTGCTTCCGGCATATTTTGCAGATTGTGCATGACTATACGCAGATGAATTACCTGCAATTGCGCACCAGTGACGACTGGCAGCTTTACGAAGGACAGGAGTCCCCGGGCGAGAAAATGCACAATTTACCGGTGTTAATGCAGGACACCCTGTACGGCGAACTGCGCTGGCAAAGCGCGACCGGGGATGTTCCGCTGCCGCTCATGGAAAGCGTGGCGACGATGCTGGGCCGGGGGATCTATTTCAATCAGGCGCAGAAACATTATCAGCAGCTGCTGCTGATGGAGGAGCGCGCCACCATCGCGCGCGAGCTGCATGATTCGCTGGCGCAGGTGCTCTCCTATTTGCGTATTCAGCTTACGCTGCTGAAGCATGCCGTGCCGGGCGACAATGCTCCGGCGCAGACCATCATTACGGACTTTTCCCGCGAGCTGAATAATGCCTGGCATCAGCTACGCGAGCTGCTCACCACCTTCCGCCTGACGCTCAATCACGCCAATCTTCCTGCCGCGCTACAGGAGTCTCTCGACGGGTTGCAAAGCCAGACCCGCGCGAAGCTGGTGCTCGACTGCCGTCTCTCATCGCTGGCGCTGGACGCACAAAAACAGGTGCACCTCTTACAGATTGTGCGTGAGGCAGTGCTGAATGCGATTAAACATGCCGACGCGAGCGAGATTGTGGTCAGCTGCGTCACCACCGCGGACGGCACTCACACGGTCACGATCCGCGACAACGGCATTGGTATCGGCGACGCCAGTGAACCGCCGGGGCATTACGGGCTGAATATCATGCGCGAACGCGCGGGACGGCTCGGCGGGACATTACACTTTTCTCAGCCGCCACAGGGCGGGACACAGGTCAGCGTAACGTTCCAGACGCCTGCGGCCCAGGCTGAAAAATAGCGAGAAAGAAGGCGCGCTGAAAAAAGCGCATGATAATTTACATTATCTCCTTTATTTCTCCACGTTTGACCTGGGCCTTACCGCTAAAGTTAGGCGGGCAATAAACAATAATGACGTGCAGCAAAACGAGGTCACACTTTAATGGCGAATTTTTTCATCGATCGCCCCATTTTTGCCTGGGTGCTTGCAATCCTGTTGTGTCTGACGGGTGTCCTGGCGATTACGTCCCTTCCTGTTGAGCAATACCCTGACCTCGCGCCCCCCAACGTGCGTATCACGGCGAACTACCCTGGCGCCTCGGCACAGACGCTGGAAAATACCGTCACCCAGGTTATCGAGCAGAACATGACGGGTCTCGATAACCTGATGTACATGTCCTCGCAGAGCAGCGCCACGGGCCAGGCGACGGTAACCCTGAGCTTTACGGCGGGCACGGATCCGGATGAAGCGGTGCAGCAGGTGCAAAACCAGCTGCAATCGGCCCTGCGTAAACTGCCTCAGGCGGTGCAGAACCAGGGGGTGACCGTGCGTAAAACCGGTGACACCAATATTTTGACCATCGCGTTTGTGTCAACCGATGGCTCGATGGATAAGCAGGACATCGCGGACTACGTCGCCAGTAATATTCAGGACCCGCTCAGCCGTATCAACGGCGTGGGGGATATCGACGCCTACGGCTCGCAGTACTCCATGCGTATCTGGCTGGATCCCAACAAGCTGAACAGCGTGCAGATGACCGCCAAAGATGTCACCGACGCTATCGAATCGCAGAACGCCCAGATTGCCGTGGGGCAGCTCGGCGGTACCCCGTCCGTGGATAACCAGGCGCTTAACGCCACCATCAACTCCCAGTCGCTGCTCCAGACACCTGAACAGTTCCGCAATATCACGCTACGCGTGAATCAGGACGGTTCGGAAGTGCGTCTGGGGGATGTCGCCACCGTGGAAATGGGGGCGGAAAAATATGACTACCTGAGCCGCTTCAACGGCAATGCCGCGTCCGGGCTGGGGGTGAAACTGGCCTCCGGCGCCAACGAAATGGCGACCGCGCAGCGGGTGCTAGAGCGTCTGGATGAGCTGTCGCATTTCTTCCCGCACGGACTGGAGTACAAAGTCGCCTACGAAACCACCTCGTTCGTAAAAGCCTCCATCGAAGATGTGGTGAAAACCCTGCTCGAAGCTATCGCGCTGGTGTTCCTCGTGATGTACCTGTTCCTGCAAAACTTCCGCGCTACGCTGATCCCCACGATTGCGGTGCCGGTGGTGCTGCTGGGTACCTTTGCGGTGCTGTATGCCTTCGGTTACAGCATCAACACCCTGACCATGTTCGCCATGGTGCTGGCCATCGGCCTGCTGGTGGATGATGCCATCGTGGTGGTGGAAAACGTTGAGCGCATCATGAGCGAGGAAGGGCTTTCGCCCCGCGAGGCCACGCGCAAATCGATGGGACAGATTCAGGGCGCGCTGGTCGGTATCGCCATGGTGCTGTCGGCGGTATTTATCCCGATGGCGTTTTTTGGCGGCACCACGGGCGCGATTTATCGCCAGTTCTCGATCACCATCGTCTCTGCAATGGTGCTCTCCGTACTGGTGGCGATGATCCTTACCCCTGCCCTGTGCGCGACGCTGCTGAAACCGCTGCATAAGGGCGAACATCACGGTCAAAAAGGCTTCTTCGGCTGGTTTAACCGCATGTTTAACCGCAATGCGGCGCGCTATGAAGCGGGCGTGGGTAAAGTACTGCACCGCAGCGTACGCTGGATGGTGGTTTATGTTCTGCTGCTCGGCGGCATGGTCTTCCTGTTCCTGCGGCTGCCAACCTCGTTCCTGCCGCTGGAAGATCGCGGCATGTTTATCACCTCCGTACAGTTACCCAGCGGCTCGACCCAGCAGCAGACCCTGAAAGTGGTGCAGAAGGTTGAGAACTACTTCCATACTCAGGAGAAAGACAACGTGGTCTCCGTCTTCTCCACCGTCGGCTCTGGCCCTGGCGGTAACGGGCAGAACGTGGCGCGTATGTTTGTGCGCCTGAAAGACTGGGACCAGCGCGACAGCGATACCGGCTCCTCCTTTGCCATCATTGAGCGTGCAACCAAAGCGTTCAACAAAATCAAGGAAGCGCGCGTTTTCGCCAGCAGCCCGCCCGCCATCAGCGGCCTGGGCAGCTCAGCCGGGTTTGATATGGAGCTTCAGGATCACGCGGGTGCCGGGCATGACGCGTTGATGGCTGCTCGCGACAAGCTGCTGGAGCTGGCCGGGAAAGATCCGCAGCTTACCCGCGTTCGTCATAACGGTCTGGATGACAGCCCTCAGCTACAGGTGGATATTGACCAGCGTAAAGCGCAGGCGCTGGGCGTCTCCATCGACGACATTAACGACACCCTGCAAACGGCATGGGGCTCAAGCTACGTGAATGACTTTATGGATCGCGGCCGCGTGAAGAAGGTCTACGTTCAGTCTGCCGCCAAATACCGCATGCTGCCGGACGATATCAACCGCTGGTATGTGCGCAATAACACCGGCGGCATGGTGCCGTTCTCGGCGTTTGCGACGTCACGCTGGGAGACCGGTTCACCGCGTCTGGAGCGTTACAACGGCTATTCGGCGCTGGAGATTGTCGGTGAAGCCGCGCCGGGCGTCAGTACCGGTACCGCAATGGACATTATGGAAAAACTGGTTCAGCAGTTACCGACCGGCTTTGGCCTGGAGTGGACAGCGATGTCCTACCAGGAACGGCTTTCCGGCGCTCAGGCGCCTGCCCTGTATGCCCTTTCGCTGCTGGTAGTGTTCCTCTGTCTGGCGGCGCTGTATGAAAGCTGGTCAGTGCCGTTCTCGGTGATGCTGGTGGTGCCTCTCGGGGTCATCGGAGCGCTGCTGGCAACCTGGATGCGCGGCCTGGAAAATGATGTCTATTTCCAGGTCGGACTCCTCACCGTAATCGGATTGTCGGCGAAAAACGCCATTCTGATCGTCGAATTTGCCAATGAGATGAATGCCAAAGGTCACGAACTGATGGCCGCCACGCTGCACGCCTGTCGTCAGCGCCTGCGCCCGATCCTGATGACTTCTCTGGCGTTTGTGTTTGGCGTCCTGCCGATGGCCACCAGCTCCGGCGCAGGCTCCAGCAGCCAGCACGCGGTGGGAACGGGCGTTATGGGGGGAATGATTTCGGCGACGATTCTGGCTATCTATTTCGTACCGCTGTTCTTTGTGCTGGTACGCCGTCGTTTCCCGCTGAAGGATAAGCCGGAATAACACGTTGAAATAAAAAAGGCGGCTTTACAGGCCGCCTTTTTATTGTGTGATTCTTTCACACTATGGTTATTTTAGTTAATTAAGTGCTCTTGCATTTCTTACCGGAAATTCATTTACGAAGCATGCCTTCGATAAAATCTTTCCAGTTCCCCAGTTCACGTTCAATCATAACAACCTCTCTTATTATTATGCGCATTCTACGAAAACGTATCATCATTGTGAAGCCACTTTAACCGATTGCTGTGATTGAGCCCCGCTGTGCTGGTAGGTTTAGGATCACTATGAGCGTTGTCGGGTAAATTTTATGTGACCTACAGCAATATTTTGAAATAGTCGGAAAAATGACAGCATTTTTAATTTCCCCCTGAGTTTATTGGCAATTTAAACAGGGTGGACAACTATGCTTAAAAGATGAAAGACTATTCAGCTTACAGCTGTTCGTTGAATTATGGAGAATTGTAAATCCCGAAAAATTCCGAATGTGTTATATTCCACTTAAGGATATATCTTCGAAAATATTGAACATTTAATCCACAAAAGAACAAAAGGATTCACTATGGTTGTGATGTATGGCATTAAGAATTGCGACACGATTAAAAAAGCCCGCCGCTGGCTGGAAGCACACAACATCGACTATCGCTTCCACGATTACCGTGCCGACGGGCTTGACCCCGCGTTTCTCCATTCCGCCATCAACGAACTGGGATGGGAAGCGCTACTGAATACCCGCGGGACCACCTGGCGAAAACTGGATGAATCTCTCCGGACCACGATCAACGACGCCGACAGCGCAGCCAAACTGATGCTTGAAATGCCGGCAATCATCAAACGCCCATTGCTCTGCAAGCCAGCTCAGCCTATGCTGCTGGGTTTCAGTGAAACCCTTTATTCAGATTTATTCGTTGAGGTGTAGTCTATGTCATGCCCGGTCATTGAGCTGACTCAGCAGCTTATTCGCCGTCCTTCCCTTAGCCCGGACGACGCAGGTTGTCAGGCATTAATGATTGAGCGCCTGCGTGCCATCGGTTTTACCGTGGAGCACATGGATTTTGGCGATACGCAGAACTTCTGGGCATGGCGCGGTCAGGGAGAGACGCTGGCGTTTGCCGGACATACTGACGTAGTTCCCGCAGGCGACGCAGACCGCTGGATCAACCCGCCTTTTGAGCCGACCATCCGCGACGGCATGCTTTTCGGACGCGGCGCTGCGGACATGAAAGGTTCTCTGGCTGCGATGGTCGTGGCGGCAGAGCGTTTCGTCGCCCAGCATCCGAACCATAAAAACCGTCTTGCGTTTTTGATTACCTCCGATGAAGAAGCCAGCGCCCACAACGGCACCGTGAAGGTCGTTGAGGCCCTGATGGCGCGCAATGAACGTCTGGACTACTGTCTGGTGGGCGAACCGTCCAGCACCGAAGTGGTGGGTGATGTGGTGAAAAATGGCCGCCGTGGATCCCTGACCTGTAATTTGACTATTCATGGCGTGCAGGGCCACGTTGCCTATCCGCACCTGGCGGATAACCCGGTACACCGCGCCGCGCCGATGCTGAACGAACTGGTAGGCATTGAATGGGATAAAGGCAACGAATTTTTCCCGCCAACCAGCATGCAGATAGCCAACATCAAGGCCGGCACCGGCAGCAACAACGTCATTCCCGGCGATCTCTTCGTCCAGTTTAACTTCCGCTTCAGCACCGAACTGACCGACGAGATGATCAAAGCGCGCGTGATTGCGCTGCTCGAGAAATATCAGCTGCGCTATACCCTCGACTGGTGGCTGTCTGGCCAGCCGTTCCTGACGCAGCGCGGTAAACTGGTGGATGCGGTGGTGAACGCCATTGCGCACTATAATGAAATTAAGCCACAGCTGCTGACAACGGGCGGCACGTCTGACGGACGCTTTATCGCCCGCATGGGCGCACAGGTTGTCGAACTGGGTCCGGTTAACGCGACGATTCACAAAATCAATGAATGCGTGAACGCTGCCGATTTACAACTGCTGGCCCGCATGTATCAACGTATTATGGAGCAGCTCGTCGCCTGACGGGTGCTTAAAGAGGATTAGCGAATGGACTGGCTTTCAAAGTACTGGTGGATTCTGGTGTTGGTATTTCTGGTAGGCGTGCTGCTTAACGTGATTAAAGATCTCAAGCGCGTTGACCACAAAAAGTTCCTTGCCAACAAACCGGATCTTCCGCCGCACCGTGATTTTAACGACAAGTGGGACGATGAAGACGACTGGCCGAAGAAGGACCAGAAGAAGTAATCGCTCTGTTTCCCCTCTCCCTAAAGAGAGGGGGACACCTCACATAAACTCGACGATATCATCGTCATTCGGCTTACCGCCGCTGAGCGCTTCATCAAAGTAGTGCTTCGGTACGGTATAACGCAGATGATCGAGCGCGAACTGCATGCTGCGATCGTCAATGGCATGCCCCAGATCGTCTACGATATCCAGCGTCACATCTCCGCCCTCGCGCATCAGCGTCTCCTGGGCAGCAACCGCATGCGAAAGCTCAATTACCCGGTCTTCCCCCCCATGAATGAGATGGATCGTGGTCTGCGTGGTCGCGCTTTGCGGTAACGTCGCAAAACGCCCGTTAAAGGCAATCACGCGGGACACCAGTCCGGGCTGCGCTTTTACGCTTTCCAGCGACATGATTGAGCCCTGAGAGAAGCCAATCAGCGCCGTTGCGTCGGCGCCTACGCCGCTCTGCTGCTGCCAGTAACGCACGGTATCGATAAAGGCTGGCATAGCGGCATCAATACGCGCCTGACGATTCTCCTCCGTCACGCCCTCGACGGAAAACCACTGCCGCCCGTCCGGACCGCACGGCTCCACGCCGCCAATGCTGACGATCAGCGCGTGTGGGAAAACGGGTGCAAACCAGCTGCCAATTTGTCCCATATTGACGGCATTGTCGCCCACGCCATGAAACAGAAGCAGGAGCTGTTTAGCAGGTGTGTCCGGGCTTTGCACAACAAAATGGTCATGTTTCATGGCGATCTCCTTAATTGATAAGCAGGATTTTACGCCTCTGCGGGGTAATGACCATGCCACTTTACTGAAGAAGTCATTGAAAAAATTGCCATTGCAAAATGTCGGCTTTCAGCTGCTGGCTACGGGAGTAATCAAGCCTTTCAAGCGCGTGAGCGGTTTCCTCGCGTAGCTTCGCCAGCAACGCTTTGCGCCCGAAATCGTGCGTATTCCCTTCCATTTTCCCCCGCAGCGCCGGAAGTGGCATGTCCACGGCTAACAACAACCGCGTCAGCGCCGCAACCGAAGTTGAAAACGCCCGGTGAGCAAAGGCAAACCCCGCCAGCTCCAGCCAGTCGTCACTATTAAGGGTAGCTTCCCATGCATCCGTCACCGGGATCTTTTCGCCATTCCAGGCCGACAGGACGCGCATATCACGACATAACCGCTGATGCGCCTGTTCGCAGAGCTGATGCCCCGCCTCGCTCAGCGGCAGCAACGCCATCGCCGTATAGCACCCGCTGCTGGCTTCCCGGTGGCTGCCCATTCGCACCAGCACAAACCCGCACTGCCGCCAGAAACGCCACAGCTCGTCGGTATAGCCAAAGCTGACCGAGAGATAATCTTCTCCGCTGGCACTGCGGATCAGCCGCTGGCCGATGCCTTCCCGCTGGCGATGGGGATGAACCGCAATGCGGCTGACGCGTCGGCCTTTCAGCGTCGCCGCGAGCGGCGAGCCGCCGTGCGCTGCCAGCGACTGCGCCACCAGATTTCCACGCGGCCGACGAAAGCCCGCCCAGACTGCGCGGCTAAGTTCAGGGGGTAATCCCCCCTCCTCCACCAGCCAGAGCGCGCCCGCGATCTCCGCGCCCGCCTGAGCAACAGCAAAGTGCTGGCCGGGGGCGTCCATCATCCGGCGTAAATCGAGGGGTGACGTCCGGTAGTGCGCGGCGCAAAGCAGTTCATACACGCCTGCCCCGCGCGTCGGATCGCTCTCCCATATCCCGGACTCCAGCGACGTTAAACGTACCTCTCCTTCCGGTTTGCGATCGATAAGCGCATCGTCGAACAGCAGCGCGTTCGCCACTATCCGCTCAAGGGGGCATCCGGCAGCCCAGCGAACTGGCGTGGATAAGGTATAACGCCGCAGCCCGCTAAACCGGGCGCAGAACTTCAGCAGGAATCCCCTGCCCGTGCCTTCATAACCCTGCACCGTGGTGGTCAGCAACACGCGGGGAAAGCGCGACGCCAGCTTCTCCAACAGCGGTCCGGGGATGGCGGCCGCCTCATCGACAATCAGCCAGTCAGCTTTTGTGGCGGAGGCCAGCAGCGCGTCCGGGGCCATAAAGTGAAAATGTTCCCCGGCGAAACGCGCGATGACATCCGTCGCCCCTTTTGCCGGTGCCGTCACTACTGCACTCCCCTGAATGCCGTTGAGCAACATGCCCGCCAGGGCGGACTTTCCGCGTCCGCGCGGTGCCGTCACGGCGGCCACGCCAGCAGGCATGGTCAGAAGAGCGTCGAGGAGCTCAGCCTGCTCGCGCTGCGGTTCACCGCTGGCGGGCTGCCAGGCGGGTAAATCTGGCGCAACGGGAAGGCACAGAGGACGATGTTGATGCCAGACGATGGCATCTGAATCGGCGGCAAGCGTCCGGCAAAAATGGTAAACAAAGTGCGGGGTGGCGATCGGCTCGGCGCTGTCGCTCCAGCGTAGAGAATCCGCGTCGGGCCTGTTAGCCCAGACGGAGAACGGCGGCACCAGCAGCATCAGAAGGCTTCCGGCGCGCAGGGTCCCGCTGAGGGCGGCGAAGGCCGAGACGTCAAACCCGCGACGCGCGTCAAAAACGGCGTGCAGGTATTCACGTCCCAGCAGGCCGCTGATGGTCTTAGAGGGGTTTTCCTCCAGCCACAGCCAGTCTCCTGGTAACGTATCGCGCAGAATGGTCGCCTGGCTCAACGTCCACGCTTCATCGCCGCTGAGCAACACCAGCCGGCGGTGCCCGGTACGCTGAAGCTGGTTGACCAGCTGTTCAAACCCCAACATCACATAGCTTTGCCGAAGGTATTACACTGCGACGGGTTGCCGCTGTCGAAGCCACGCTTAAACCAGCTGTAGCGCTGCTCTGAGGTGCCATGGGTAAAGCTGTCCGGCACAACGCGCCCCTGGCTCTGCTGCTGCAAGCGATCGTCACCAATCGCCTGTGCGGCATTCAGGGCCTCTTCCAGATCGCCTGTTTCCAGCACGCCCTGTTGCTGCATGCTGTGTCCCCAGACGCCAGCGAAGCAGTCGGCCTGAAGCTCCATGCGTACGGACAGACGATTCACCTCCGCCTGAGAAGCATTCTGCTGCATCTGACGCACTTTAGGCTCAATGCCGAGGAGCTTCTGCACGTGGTGGCCGACTTCATGCGCGATCACGTAGCCCTGGGCAAAATCGCCGTCGGCGCCCAGCTTGCTTTTCATGTCGTCATAGAAGGAGAGATCGATATAGACGGTGCTGTCCGCCGGGCAGTAGAACGGCCCCATAACGGACTGCCCGGTGCCGCAGCCGGTGCGGGTTGCGCCCCGGTACATCACCAGTTTTGGCGGCTGATAAGTCCGCCCCATTTTCTCGAACTGCTGACCCCAGGTATCTTCAGTCGTCGCGAGAATAACGGAAGTAAATTTCGCCGCTTCATCTTCATTCGGGCTGATGGAGCGCTGAGAATACTGCTGCTGTTGCCCGGTTTCACCGGTCATCAAACCGGTCAGGTCGACGCCGTAGTAGCCCGCCACCAGCACAACGACCAGCAGAATAATGCCGCCCTTGCCGCTGGGTAACCGGAAACCTGGCCCGCCCATAGACGGACCACCGCCACCACTGCTGCGTCTGTCTTCTACGTTGTCACTTTCACGACGCCCTTGCCAGCGCATAAACACCTCGAGCTATTCCATTTATAATAGCTATGATCGTAGGCGGTTAATGAAAGGATTACCATAGTAAACAAGGATAAGACGCCAAAGGATGCCAACATCCTTTGGCAAATGCGCAGTTTAGTCGAGCTTAACGCCTAAACGGTGAGCAACCGCTTCGTACGCTTCGACCACGCCACCCAGACTCTGGCGGAAACGGTCTTTGTCCATTTTATCCAGCGTCTCTTTGTCCCACAGGCGGCTGCCGTCCGGCGAGAATTCGTCGCCCAGCACCACTTCACCCTTGTACAGACCGAACTCCAGCTTGAAGTCGACCAGGATCAGGCCCGCGTCATCAAACAGCTTTTTCAGCACGTCATTGGCTTTGTAGGTCAGTTCCTGCATGCGCGCCAGGTTCTCTTTGCTTACCCAGCCGAAGGTTTCGCAGTAGGATTCGTTGACCATCGGGTCGTGCATGGCGTCGTTTTTCAGGAACAGATCGAACAGCGGTGGATTCAGTTCGATACCCTCTTCAATGCCCAGACGCTTCACCAGGGAGCCTGCGGCACGGTTACGGATCACGCACTCAACCGGCACCATATCCAGTTTTTTTACCAGACATTCCGTATCGGACAGCAACGCTTCCATCTGAGTCGGGATACCGGCTTCGGCCAGTTTGGTCATAATGAAGTGGTTGAACTTGTTGTTCACCATGCCCTTACGATCGAACTGCTCAATGCGTGCGCCGTCTCCTGCTGACGTATCATTGCGGAATTCGAGCACCAACAGATCCGGGTTTTCCGTGCTGTATACGGTTTTCGCTTTGCCACGATACAACTCAGCTTGCTTCTGCATCTTCATTACTCCTGGTGTGATGATTTGTATTCAAAACTGGCCATATTATGCCACGCACACGTTTGCGTAGCACGAAAATAAAAAGGGCTGGATTAACCAGCCCTCACTATTATTTGCTGAATGCGGCCTGGAAGGCAGCGACCAGCGCATCGTTCTGCGCCTGGGTCAGCGTGTGTCCTTTCGGATCGATAAATTGCAGGCTGCTGCGGTTATCGAGGTCGCCAACCTGGATTTTGTAGTCACCGGAAGGCAGCTGTGGATCGCTTGCCCCCAGCTCCTGCCAGGCGCTATCAGACAGCGGCTTATAGGTCGCTGTGATGCTGCCCGTTGAACGGGTGCTGTCGGTCACCTTCATGCCCACTTTTTCAAGCGTTGCTGGCAGGCGCTGCCAGGTCTGGTTAAACGGCGCACGCACCACCAGCATTGGCAGGCCGGTATCGTCTGCACCGCTCTGCACATCAAACGTTGAACCGTTACGGTTCTGCGCGGCGTTTGCGGCATCGGTAGCGTTTTTATCCAGACCTGCGGCAATCACGTTCAGCATTTCAGTGCTGTAGCGCTGCATGGCGGCCGGATCGGCAACCGGTTTACCTGCCTGCTCAAGATTCAACAGCTTAACGGTAACCGCCTGCTGATAACCCTGCGGCTTAACGGAGACTTGATAACGACCACGATACTGCTGGTCTTCATCGAGACGGTTCCACTCAATCCAGTCGGTGGTTAAAGTCTGGCTGGCGTCGTCGCGTTTATCAATCGTATAGTTTTTCGACTGAATAACGCTCACAACCTGCGGCCACAGCGTGGTACCGCGTGCGCTTTCCACCAGCAGAGAGGCCGTATCACCGGTAAACTGCGTGCGCGCGCCACTCACCAGCGCCAGAGGCTGAGCCGGCGGACGAATATCAAGCGCTTTACCCACCAGGCCACTGCCGTTGGTAACCGGAATATTATAATCACCGTTCTGGATCGGCAGGATCATGCCGGCAGGCGCGTGAAGTTCAGCAAGCGGCGGCGCATCCAGATAGGATTCATCACCGCTCACCTGGCGCTTGTAGCGCGAGTCTGAACTACAGGCAGCGAGGAGCATAACAAGCGAAACACCCGCAACCTTCGCCAGGCGCGACTTCTGTACTGAATAAGCCATCAAATCTCCCTAAACTTTACAGCAAACCGGCATGCTTCAGCGCGCCAGCGACAATTTCACGACCGTGGTCGGTAATCGGTGTCATTGGCAGACGCAGCGTGTCGGTTGCTACAAGCCCCAACTCCTTACATGCCCATTTCACTGGGATCGGATTGGGTTCGACAAATAATTTATTGTGCAACGGCATCAAACGCTGATTAATCACGCGAGCTTCATCAAAGTGACCGGCTGCGGCCAGCTTGCACATGTCAGCCATATCGCGCGCCGCCACGTTCGCCGTAACGGAAATTACGCCATTACCACCGAGCTGCATAAAGTCCAGCGCGGTCGCATCATCGCCGCTCAACAGGATAAAGTCGTCTGAAACCAGCTCTTTGATCTGATGAACGCGGCTTAAGTTCCCTGTCGCCTCTTTAATCCCGATAATATTTTTTACTTTCGAGAGACGGCCAACGGTTTCCGGCAGCATATCGCAACCGGTACGGGACGGCACATTATACAGAATTTGTGGCAAGTCAGTATGTTCAGCGATGGCTTTGAAATGCTGGAACAAACCTTCCTGAGTAGGACGGTTGTAATAAGGGGTCACCGTCAGGCAGCCGACAATGCCGCTGTCGTTAAAACGCTGAGTCAGGCTAATCGCTTCTGCCGTTGCGTTTGCGCCCGTCCCCGCGATGACCGGAATACGCCCGTCCGCCAGTTCCAGGGTCAGCATCACAACGTCGCCGTGCTCTTCGTGGCTCAGCGTAGCGGATTCACCGGTAGTCCCTACCGAAACGATCGCCGAGGTTCCATTGGCGACATGGTAATCAATGAGCTTCTTCATGCTTGACCGGCAGACATTACCTTTTTCATCCATCGGTGTAACAAGCGCGACAATACTTCCCGTGAACATGAGCCATCCTCTGTGCGAACAAGAGCCTCAATGTTACGTTTGGAACTGTAATAAAAGCAAGCGACCTGAGGTTCTCAGGCGGTTGTATGCATGTTTTTTTTATGCTTTCCTTAGGAAGACTTAACCACGCAAAGGAAGAACAGGTTTGACAACCTCATCACAACATTACCTGGTTATCACTGCGCTGGGTGCTGACAGGCCGGGTATCGTGAATACCATCACTCGCCACGTGAGCAGCTGCGGCTGCAACATCGAAGATAGCCGGCTGGCTATGCTTGGCGAAGAGTTCACGTTCATCATGCTGCTTTCCGGAACATGGAATGCCATTACCCTCATTGAATCTACCCTGCCGCTGAAAGGCGCAGAGCTGGATTTACTGATTGTGATGAAGCGCACCACCGCGCGCCCGCGTCCGGCTCTGCCTGCCACGGTCTGGGTACAGGTTGAAGTGCCTGATTCACCTCATCTGATTGAACGTTTCACGGCGCTGTTTGACAGCCATCAGATGAACATTGCCGAACTGGTTTCCCGCACGCAGCCGGGCGATGAAAACGCAATCCCGACGCTGTTTATTCAAATTACCGCACACAGCCCTGCCTCGCAGGATGCGTCAAATATCGAGCAAGCGTTCAAAGCCCTCTGTACAGAATTACATGCGCAAGGCAGTATAAGCGTCGTCGATTATTCGCAGCACGAACAGGATGGAGTTGAGTAATGAACCCACTGAAAGCCGGTGATATCGCACCGAAATTTAGCTTACCGGATCAAGACGGCGAGCAAGTAAATTTGACCGACTTCCAGGGACAGCGTGTTCTGGTCTATTTCTACCCGAAAGCCATGACCCCGGGCTGTACCGTACAGGCCTGCGGTCTACGCGACAACATGGATGAGTTGAAGAAGGTCGGTGTGGAAGTGCTGGGCATCAGCACCGATAAGCCAGAGAAGCTGTCACGCTTTGCGGAAAAAGAGCTGCTGAACTTCACGCTGCTTTCCGATGAAGACCACCAGGTTTGCGAGCAGTTTGGCGTCTGGGGTGAGAAGTCCTTTATGGGCAAAACGTACGACGGTATTCACCGCATCAGTTTCCTGATTGACGCTGACGGTAAAGTTGAGCACGTGTTTGATGATTTCAAAACCAGCAACCACCACGACGTGGTGTTGAAGTGGCTGAAAGAGAACGCGTGATCATTTTAGTGCCGGGTGGCGCTGCGCTTACCCGGCCTACAAGGTAAATGCAAAACGGTAGCATGCGCTACCGTTTTTAGTGTTTGCCCCCTCTCCCCGCAGGAGAGGGTGGGGTGAGGGCATCAGCCCGCACTAAATCTACTTCTCTTCCACCGCTGGCACATCCGGCCACGCGTGGACCACGGCTTTAATCAGCGTCGCCAGCGGAATGGCGAAGAATACCCCCCAGAATCCCCACAGCCCGCCGAAAATCACCACTGACAGGATAATCACCAGCGGATGCAGGTTAACTGCTTCTGAGAACAGCACCGGTACCAGCAGGTTCCCGTCCAGTCCCTGAATAATCAGGTATACGGCGAAACAGCTCCAGAACTCCGTACCCAGACCAAACTGGAACAGCGCCACACCGACTACCGGAATGGTCACCACAAACGCGCCGATATACGGGATCAGAACCGAGAATCCGACCAGCACCGCCAGCAGCAGCGAGTAGTTCAGTCCGAAGATCACGAAGCCAATCCAGGTCGCCACGCCCACCACAATCATCTCCAGCACTTTGCCGCGAATGTAGTTGGTGATCTGCTGGTTCATCTCCTGCCAGACCTGACCGGCGAGACCGCGATTGCGCGGCAGCACGCGGCGTACCGCGTTCAGCATCTGCTCTTTATCTTTGACCAGGAAGAACACCATTAGCGGCACGAGAACAAGGTAAACCGCCAGCGTCAGCAGGCCTACCAGCGAGGCCAGAGAGTATTTCACCACCGAGTCACCCATGGTCATGATGCGGGCGCGCATGTTTTCGGCCATCGCATCGATGATCCCGGCGTCCATCAGCGCAGGATAGCGGCGCGGCAGCGTGGCGGCAAAATCAGACAGTTTATTCAGCATGCCGGGCATATCGCGGATCAGGTAGATCCCCTGTTGCCAGGCGATGGGCATCACCACGAAGGACATCAGCAGCAGAATGCCGACAAACAGCACCAGAACAATGCTGGTCGCCCAGCGCCGGGAACAGCCGATATGTTCCAGACGCGCGGTGGGCCACTCCAGCAGATACGCCAGCACAATCGCTACCAGGAGCGGCGCCAGCAGGCCACTAAAGAAGAACAGGATACCGAATCCGGCAACCAGAATGACCAGCAAAGCAATGGCTTCCGGGTCGCTAAACCGACGCCGATACCACTGCATTAACATTTCGAGCATACAACCCTTCCCTGAATCGAATGGCGGGAGTGAGACGGTGAATTGTATCTAACTGTCACAAAAAAGACTTTCCTTTTTGTTTCACTGTCAGGTTTCGCAAAACCCTGATGAATGGGATTTTCTTCATCTCTTAACACGGCTACACTCGCAGAGCAGCGGAGATGAACGTTATGCGGGTTCATCGGTCAAATTAGCACATCCAACATACAGGACAGTGGTTATGTTCAGGCAGTTGAGAAAAACACTGGTTGCGACACTGATTGCCGCCGTGACGGTGGGTCAGGTGTTGCCCGCTTTCGCTGACTCGTCCGATTCATTGCCGGACATGGGCACCACGGCAGGAAGCACGCTCTCCATCGGGCAGGAGATGCAGATGGGTGATTATTACGTACGCCAGCTGCGCGGCAGTGCTCCGCTGATTAACGACCCTTTGCTGGTGCAATACATTAACGGCCTGGGGATGCGTCTGGTGGCGCACGCCGACTCGGTAAAAACGCCCTTCCACTTCTATTTAATCAATAACGACGAAATCAACGCCTTCGCTTTCTTTGGCGGGAACGTGGTACTGCATTCGGCGTTGTTCCGTTATTCCGATAACGAAAGCCAGCTGGCGTCCGTCATGGCGCACGAAATTTCGCACGTCACCCAGCGCCATCTGGCGCGTGCGATGGAAGATCAGAAGCGTAACGCCCCGCTAACCTGGGTGGGCGCGCTGGGCTCTATTCTGCTGGCGATGGCCAGCCCGCAGGCCGGGATGGCGGCACTTACCGGGACGCTGGCGGGGACGCGTCAGGGGATGATCAGCTTTACCCAGCAGAACGAGCAGGAAGCAGACCGCATCGGCATTCAGGTTTTACAGCGTTCCGGCTTTGACCCGCAGGCCATGCCGAGCTTCCTGGAAAAGCTGCTCGACCAGGCACGCTACTCGTCGCGCCCGCCTGAAATTCTGTTGACCCACCCGCTGCCGGAAAGCCGCCTCTCGGATGCGCGTAACCGAGCCAACCAGATGCGTCCGGTCGTGGTGCAGTCTTCGCAGGATTTCTACATGGCCAAAGTGAGAACGCTTGGCATGTACAACTCCGGACGTAATCAGCTCACCAGCGATCCGCTGGACGCGCTGGCGAAAGGCAACGTGCGCGAGAAAAACGCGGCGCAGTATGGTCAGGCGCTCCAGGCGATGGAGGCCAGCAAATACGATGAAGCGCGAAAAGCGCTACAGCCGCTGCTGGCGGCGGCGCCTGACAATCCGTGGTATCTCGACCTCGCCACCGATATCGATCTGGGGCAGAAAAAAGCGACCGATGCGATTAATCGCCTGAAAGGGGCGAAAGATCTTCGTAATAATCCAGTATTGCAGCTTAACCTGGCGAACGCCTACCTACAGGGCGGCCAGCCCGGCGAGGCGGTGACCATTCTGAACCGCTACACCTTTAACAATAAAGATGACCAGAACGGCTGGGAGCTGCTCGCCCAGGCCCAGGGGCAACTGGGTAACCGCGATCAGGAGCTGGCCGCGCGTGCGGAAGGTCTGGCGCTGGCGGGTCGTCTCGATCAGGCCATTTCCCTGCTGAGCAGCGCCAGCTCGCAGGTGAAGCTTGGCAGCCTGCAACAGGCCCGCTACGATGCGCGAATCGACCAGCTGCGCGGCCTGCAACAACGCTTTAAGCCGTACGAGAAGATGTAATAAAGGAGAAGTCATGACAGACGCGGTAAAAATTTACCATAACCCTCGCTGCTCCAAGAGCCGAGACACCCTCAGCCTGCTGAAGTCTAACGGCATCGAACCGGAAGTGGTGCTGTACCTGGAGACGCCGCCGGACGCGCAGACTATCCGCCAGCTGCTGAAGATGCTGAACATGGGCAGCGCACGCGACCTGATGCGTCAGAAAGAAGATCTGTTTAAGTCGCTCAATCTGAACGATACCAGTCTCACTGAAGATCGGCTGATTCAGGCGATGGTCGACAATCCAAAGCTGATTGAGCGCCCGATTGTCGTGGCGAACGGCAAGGCGCGTATCGGCCGTCCGCCAGAAGACGTGCTCGCGATCGTCTAATCGTTACGCCGCAGCGCTTCCAGAAACGCCTGCGGCGTACGCTCTCCCAGCTTTTTCTGCGCTTTTCCCCGGTTGTAAAACTCACACAGTTGGATCAACAGCTCTCCCGCCGGTTCACTATTCACCCGCGGAATGATTTCGCGTAACGGCACCGTGACCTGAAGGGCGAGATAATACTGTGAATGCACTTTTACGGTGACGTTATGCTCCGGCAAGTTCACTTCCAGCCCAAAAGTCTCAACAGATTGAATATCAGCCGGACAGGCAGCCAGCACCTCGTTCGTCCAGCGGGTCAGCAACTGCGGCGAGACACCGGCATAAAGGCGGGCGTAACACCAGCCGCTGACGGGTTCACGCGCCCAGAGCAGGTGTTGCTCGCCACCGTCGTCCATATGCAGCGACAGCGGCTGATGATGCAGGAGTAGCTTCTGCGGCATGATCCCGGCCTTCAGCGCCTTTTTGCCCTGCAACGACGCCCCCTTTTGTTTTACCGAAGCTGGTTTGAGGTAGCGGTTCAGGGTCGCGCGGGAAACGGCGATCCCGAGTCCGTCATTCACCAGCAGCAGCAGTTCATCCAGCGGTGCCCCGGTGATATCCCGCAGGGCATTTATCAGTGTCGCCTGCTCTTGTCTCAACGCTTTGTGTATCACTTTTGGCGTGGTGTGGTTATCCGAAACCTGGTCGCGGTTGCGCCAGCGCCTGACGGTAGTGACCGAGATACCCAGCTCAACGGCAAGCTCTCTGTCACTTTTATCTGACTGCTGAAGATAGCGACGGATACGCGGCGTGGTGGTGGCGTTGGCATGCAGTTTGATTTCCATCGCGTCTCTCTCCGCAACTAATCTTATGAGATTTATATCAGAGCAGCGAATGCTTTGTGACCGATTTCACCTTTCGCTCGCCGCGCTTCACTGATAATCCACAGACATAACATAAACAACACCCCTCAATCTTGTACGGTGTTCACAATGAACAATGTTCTGGGATTTCTTGAAGCAAAACTGATGCCTCTGGCGGCGAAAACGGCCCAGCAGCGTCATCTTGGGGCCATTCGCGGCGCCTACGTTTCATTCATGCCGTTTATCATCGTCGGCTCCATTCTGCTGGTGATCTCCTCCTTCCCGAATCAGGCCTATCAGCAGTTTATGTCTCAGGCCTTTGGTGAGAGCTGGAGTGCAATTATAGAGATCCCGTTTAACGCGGTGTTCTCAACCATGTCGCTGTTTATCAGCTTCCTGGTGGCCTACCGCCTGGCTGAGCATTATGGCGAGGACCGCATCTCCTGCGGCATTCTGGCGCTGGTCGCGTTTCTGATCCTGACGCCCTTTATCAAAGTGGCGGAAAACGGCGGCATTACCGTGATGCCGGTGGAGTGGATTGGCAGCAAAGGGCTGTTCGTGGCGATGATCGGTTCCCTGCTGTGGACGGAACTGTTCTGCTGGCTGAAGCGCAAAAAGCTGGTCATCAAAATGCCGGACGGCGTGCCTCCGGCGGTGCAGGAGTCGTTCGCGGCCCTGATCCCGGCCCTGCTGGTGATGATTCTGGTGCTGCTTATCCGCATCATCTTTGAAAACACCCACTACCACACCATCCACCAGTTTATTTATGAAGTGGTTGCCACCCCGGTGCGCCACTACGGCACCTCTTATTTCGGGGCGCTGATGACCGTATTCAGCATCACCATTCTGTGGTCAGTGGGCATTAACTCCGGTTCGATGATCAACGGGATTATTCGCCCGCTGTGGATGGAGAACCAGACCGACAACATCGCCGCGATCCAGGCGGGAACGACGCCGCCGCACATCATCACCGAACAGTTTTTTGACATGATCTGGATGGGCGGCGCGGGCGCCACGCTGTCGCTGGTGATTGCGATGCTGATTTTTGCCCGCAGCAAAAACATGCGCGAAGTAGCGCGCCTCGGTGCGGGCGCGTCGGTGTTTAACATCAACGAACCGATCCTGTTTGGCCTGCCGGTGATCATGAACCCGATCATGCTCATCCCGTTCAATCTGGTGCCGCTGGTGCTGGTCACCGTGCAGTATGCGGCGATGAAAATTGGTGCGGTCGCCGTCACCACCGGGGTGTTTATCCCCTGGACGCTGCCGCCGGTTATCAGCGGCTTTATCGTCACCGGGCACCTGAGCGGCAGCGTGATGCAGCTGATCAACCTGCTGATTGGCGCCATGCTGTACCTGCCTTTCATGCGTATCGTGGATAAACAGTACCGCGCCGCGGAGCTGACTACCGCTACGCAAACCGACACCACCCTTGCAAAACAGGAGTAAAGCATGTGGGGAATTATCGCAACCTGGCGAATGGCGCTTGAAGGCGTCACGGAATCTGCGTCTGCGCTGGCTGCGGGCAAACCTGTCGCTCCGGCGGTGGTGGATGCCGTCGCCGCCGTCGAGGACTTTCCGTTTTATAAATCCGTCGGCTACGGCGGGCTGCCGACCGAGAACGGCGAGGTGGAGCTGGACGCGGCCTATATGGACGGCGACACGCTGGCGTTCGGCGCCGTGGGCAATCTGGTGGATATCGCCAACCCGGTACGCGTGGCGCACGCGCTCAGCCGCCAGCGCTATAACAGCCTGCTGGTCGGCCAGGGCGCGCGCGAATGGGCGCTGAGCCAGGGCTTTGCCGACAAAACCATGCTCACGGATCGCGCCATGCAACACTACCGTAAGCGCTGCCGCGAAACGCTGGACAAGGGGTTAAGCCCCTACGACGGACATGACACCGTCGGCATCATCGGCCTCGATAAACAGGGCTCGATGAGCGTCGCCACCTCCACCAGCGGCCTGTTTATGAAAAAACGCGGTCGCCTCGGTGACTCACCCATCATCGGCTCCGGCTTTTACTGCGACAGCGAAACCGGCGCGCCCACCGCCACGGGCGTCGGTGAAGATCTGATGAAGGGCTGTACCAGCTACGAAATCGTTCGCCGGATGGCGCAAGGGATGACGCCGCAGCAGGCGGCGGATTCGGTGGTGTTCGAACTGGAAGACAAGCTGATGTCGCGCTTTGGCCGCGCGGGCGATCTCTCCGTAGTGTGCATGAACAGCAAAGGAGAATTTGGCGCCGCGACCAACATCAAAACCTTCTCGTTTGTGGTGGCGACGGCTCGCCAGCCCCTCACCGTTTTCCGTACTGAACGCCTGCGGGAGAAAACGCACTATCACGCGGTAGATGAGGAGTGGATGCAGGCCTATGCCGCGCGGATCCGCGCACCGATTGAGGAGTCATGATGATCACATACCAGTTTATCAACGCGCTTTCAGACGCGAAGCCGCAAAGCCATTTGATTGCGCGCGCTGACAGTTCCCTGTTACCGGAAAGCGCTCTTGTCGCTGAAATGCGCCAGCAGAGCACCGTCGCGGACGCGCGCTTTGGCTGCGCGCCGTTTGCCCGCATCACCCTGTTGCCGGATGCGCTCTGGCATGACGCCCTGACCGAAGGGTTGCTAACCGCTCTGCGACCGCTGCTTGCCGCCCCCGCCAGCGCCGAACTCGTGCTGGACGTGACGGATATTGACGATGTGGTGCTGGCGCAGGTACTGCGTTTTCTCTTTAATCAGGCGCACAGGCTCAGTGACCTGAAGCTGAAGAAGACGGACGAAGCGCTGCGTCTTACCTGCATCACTGCCCTCTGCTTGCCGGAACAGCAGGCGAAGCTGGAGACGACCTTCCGCCAGCAGCAGACCATTGCGCTCGGCATGGTTGCGGCGCGACGTCTGGCGGATATGCCGTCCGACCGCTGCACGCCGCAGTTTGTGGTGGAAGAGGCGCAAAAACTGTGTGCCGCCAGCCCTGCCCTGCGCTGCGAGGTGTTGGATGAAAAGCAAATTGTTGAGCAGGGGCTGGGGCTACTGCACGCCGTTGGCAAAGGGGCGACCTGCCCACCGCGTCTGCTGGCTATTCACTATAACGGCGTGTCTGATGGCCCGGTGCGCTGCTACGTGGGAAAAGGCATTACCTTTGACACCGGTGGCCTGTGGCTGAAGGAAGGCGCGGGCATGTACACCATGAAATATGACATGTGCGGCGCGGCTAACGTGCTCGGGCTGATGCTGACCGTTGCGGAGCTGAAATTACCCGTGCGCATCATGGGCGTGCTGGCGCTGGCGGAAAACGCCATCGGCCCCGACGCCATGCAGCCCGGCACGGTGGCGACGGCCTGCAACGGCACCACCGTTGAAATCAACAATACCGATGCCGAGGGCCGGCTGGTACTGGCAGACGCTATCGCCTGGGCGAGTCAGCGCCATCCGCAGGCGCACTATATCATTGATATGGCGACCTTAACCGGAGCGGTGGTGAAAGCGCTGGGGTATGAGCTGAGCGGGCTGATGACCCAGGATGAACCGCTGCGTCAGGCACTGACGCTCGCGGGCAAACGGAGCGGCGACGAGGTGTGGTCCCTGCCGCTGGATGCGCGGCTGAGAAAGCAAACCGACAGCGCGATTGCCGATCTGTGCAACACGCCGACCAACAACGCGGCGATCAGCGCGTCGGCGGCGTGGCTGCTGCACCATTTCTGCCCGCCGACTATTCCGTGGGCGCATCTGGATATCAGCGGGACGGCGCTGTGGCGTGAAAGCGGACGAAGCGTGGCGTCGGGAAGGCCGATTCCTCTGCTGGTGGAGCACTTGTTGGGGGATCTTTAGCCGGGTGGCGGCTGCGCCTTACCCGGCCTACAAGGTATGACGGGTTTTCGTAGGCCCGGTAAGCGCAGCGCCACCGGGCAAAAAACTCAAAGCTTAAGAATATCTTTCACAAACGGAATGGTTAGCTTGCGCTGTGCGGTAATAGACGCGCGATCGAGCTGATCGAGCGTGTCAAACAGCGTGCGCATTTCCCTGTCCAGGCGTTTAAGCAGGAACCGACCCACGTCCTCCGGCAGCTCAAACCCACGCTGCTTAGCGCGCAGCTGAAGCGCCTGGAGTTTGTCTTCATCCGACAGCGGTTGCAGCTTGTAGATTTGCCCCCAGTCCAGACGAGACGCCAGATCCGGCAGCCCCAGATTGAGCTGGCGCGGCGGACGATCGCCGGTGATCAGCAGCCGGGTTTTGCCCGACTCCAGAATGCGGTTGTAGAGGTTAAAGATCGCCATTTCCCACGGTTCGTCCCCCGCCACGCATTCGATATTATCGATGCAGACCAGGGAAAGATGTTCCATGCCCTCCAGCACCTCAGGCACAAACCAGGTGCGTTTATCCAGCGGCACATAGCCTACCGCGTCACCGCGCGCCGAAAGCTCCGCACAGGCGGCATGCAGCAGGTGGCTGCGTCCCGCGCCTTCGCGTGACCAGATATAGATGTATCCGCTGTGTTCCTGGCGCAGCACGTTTTGCAGTGCAGCCAGTAAAGAGGGGTTATCACCCGGCCAGAAACTCGCGAAAGTTTCGTCGTCAGGGAGATAAAGTGGCAGAGAGAGCTGTGCCGGTCCGTTCAGAAATACCTCAACCAGAGATCTTACATAAAATCGGAATGGAGTTTAACACGGAACCTGCAAGGAGAGAACCGGGCGATCCTTCGCCCGGCATGACGATCAATGTGGCGCTTTTTCGCTTTCGTCTGCGTCCAGCACCACCTCTTCCGGGCGGATCACTGAGATCAGCTTGAAAATCAGGCTCAGGCCGACGCCGACGATGGTCGCCAGCGCCATACCCTTCAGCTCTGCCGCGCCGATGTGCACCTTCGCGCCGCTCACGCCGATAATCAGGATAACGGAGGTCAGGATCAGGTTCTGCGCCTTGCTGTAATCCACTTTGGATTCAATCAGCACGCGAATACCGGAGGCACCGATCACCCCGTACAGCAGCAGGGAAACGCCGCCCATCACCGGAACCGGGATAATCTGGATCGCCGCCGCCAGTTTGCCAACGCAGGAGAGCAGAATGGCGATGATCGCCGCGCCGCCGATAACCCAGGTGCTGTAGACGCGGGTGATCGCCATTACGCCGATATTCTCACCGTAAGTCGTGTTTGGCGTGGAGCCGAAGAAACCAGAGATGATGGTGGAGAAACCGTTGGCAAACATGGAGCGATGCAGGCCCGGGTCGCGGATCAGGTCGCGCTTCACGATGTTCGCCGTCACCACCAGGTGGCCGACGTGCTCAGCAATCACCACCAGCGCGGCAGGCAGAATGGTGAAAATGGCGAACCATTCAAAGCGCGGGGTGTAGAAGGTTGGCAGCGCGAACCAGTGCGCCTCGGCAATCGGGGTGGTATCCACAACGCCCATCACGAAGGAGAGCGCGTAACCCGCCAGCACGCCGATCAGGATCGGGATAATCGCCATAAAGCCGCGGAACAGGACGGAACCGAATACCGTCACGCCCAGCGTCACCAGCGAAATAATAATGGTTTTGGAATCCGGTGACTGACCGTCCGCAGGCAGCAGCCCGGCCATGTTCGCCGCCACGCCCGCCAGCTCCAGGCCGATGACGGCAACGATGGCCCCCATTGCCGCAGGCGGGAACATCACGTCCAGCCAGCCGGTACCGGCTTTCTTCACAATGAAGGAGACCAGGCAGAACAGCACGCCGCACATGATAAAGCCGCCCAGCGCGACCTCATAACCCAGCGGCAGCAACAGCAGAACCGGGGAGATAAACGCGAAGCTCGACCCGAGATAGGCCGGGATTTTGCCTTTACAGATGAAGAGGTAAAGCAGCGTACCGATGCCGTTAAACAGCAGCACGGTAGCCGGGTTAATGTGAAACAGGATTGGCACCAGCACGGTTGCGCCAAACATGGCGAACAGGTGCTGCAAACTAAGCGGGATTGTCTGTAAAAGCGGCGGTCTTTCACTCACCCCGATAGCACGGCGCGTCATAGTGTTTTCCTCTGAGTGTCATTGTTGGTTTTTATTCAAAAAAAAGCCGACTATCAAAGTCGGCTTCTTTATCGTTATTCGATTATTTAGTACCAAAAATCTTATCGCCGGCATCGCCGAGCCCCGGGATGATGTACCCGTGCTCGTTCAGTCCCTGGTCGACAGACGCGGTATAGAGTTCAACGTCCGGGTGCGCTTTTTCCAGCGCCGCGATACCTTCCGGCGCCGCAACCAGCACCAGCACTTTGATGCTGCTGCATCCCGCTTTTTTCAGCAGGTCGATGGTGGCGATCATCGAACCGCCGGTCGCCAGCATCGGGTCAACCACCAGCGCCATACGCTCGTCGATGTTAGAGACCAGCTTCTGGAAGTACGGGACCGGCTCAAGCGTCTCTTCGTTACGGTAGATGCCCACCACGCTGATACGCGCGCTTGGGACGTGCTCCAGCACGCCTTCCATCATGCCCAGACCCGCACGCAGGATTGGCACCACGGTAATTTTTTTACCTTTGATCTGCTCAACCTGTACCGGACCGTTCCAGCCTTCGATGGTCACTTTTTCCGTTTCCAGATCAGAGGTCGCTTCGTAGGTCAGCAGGCTACCCACTTCAGAAGCCAGTTCGCGAAAACGCTTCGTGCTGATGTCATGCTCACGCATCAGGCCCAACTTGTGTTTAACGAGTGGGTGTTTCACTTCCACAATCTTCATTCTCTTTCTCCTCTGAGGTGGCATCCGCAAAAAAATCGCGGGATTATACCGCTTTTTTCGGATTGCGCCATACCCATCTTGCTTGACGTATATCAATCAAAGTGATTTAGAGACAAAAAAACCGGAGGCGAAGCTCCGGCTTGGGTGCGGGTTCTGCCCGGTGGCGCTGCGCTTACGCGGGCCTACGTGTAGTGTAGGTCGGGTAAGCGTTAGCGCCACCCGACAATTACAGGTTATCGCCGTTGCTGGCAATCACCTGCTTATACCAGTCGAACGATTTCTTCTTGCTGCGGTTCAGCGTGCCGTTACCTTCGTTATCTTTATCGACAAAGATAAAGCCGTAGCGTTTTTTCATCTCGCCGGTGCCGGCAGAGACCAGGTCGATACAGCCCCACGGGGTATAGCCCATCAGGTCTACGCCATCCTCCACCACCGCTTTTTTCATCTCGCGGATATGCGCGGAAAGGTAGTCGATGCGGTACTGGTCGTTCACCGTGCCGTCGCTCTCCTGCACGTCGATCGCGCCAAAGCCGTTCTCAACGATAAACAGCGGCAGCTGGTAGTGATCCCAGAACCAGTTGAGGGAGTAGCGAAGCCCCACCGGGTCAATCTGCCAGCCCCAGTCCGATTTCTGCACGTACGGGTTAGAGACCAGGCTCTTGCTCTCGTCGTAGTCCAGCTGCGGGTTGTCCGCCGTCGCTTTGGTGGCGAAAGACATGTAGTAGCTGAACCCGATGTAATCCACGCAGCCCTGCGTCAGCGCCACTTTATCTTCTTCGGTGATATCCAGCGCGAAGCCGCGACGTTCAAAGTAGTTGAGCAGATGCTGCGGATACTTGCCGCGCACGTGAACGTCGGTGAACCAGTAGCGACGATGCATGGCGTTCATCGCCATCATCATATCGTCCGGGGCACAGGTCAGCGGATAGATGGGGCACATGGCAATCATGCAGCCGATTTGCAGCGACGGGTTGATCTCGCGCCCCGCCTTCACCGCCAGGGCACTGGCCACCAGCTCATAGTGCGCCGCCTGGAACATCACCGGCTCGCGATCTTCTCCCGGCGCATATTTCAGCCCGGAGTTGGTAAACGGCGCAAAGTCTTCGTGGAAGTTGGCCTGGTTGTTGATCTCGTTAAAGGTCATCCAGTACTTCACTTTATGCTGGTAGCGCTCAAAAACGACCTTCGCGAAGCGAACAAAGAAGTCGATCAGCTTACGGTTGCGCCAGCCGCCGTATTCCGTCACCAGGTGGAAAGGCATCTCGAAGTGGGAAAGCGTGATCACCGGCTCGATGCCGTGCTTCAGGCACTCGTCAAAAAGATCGTCATAGAATTTGAGTCCCGCTTCGTTCGGCTCCAGCTCGTCGCCTTTCGGGAAGATACGCGTCCAGGCGATGGAGGTGCGGAAGCATTTGAACCCCATCTCGGCAAAGAGTTTGATGTCTTCTTTATAGCGGTGATAGAAGTCGATGGCTTCGTGGTTTGGGTAATTTTTCCCCTCCAGCACGCCGTTGGTGATTTCACGCGGTACCCCGTGGGCGCCTGCCGTCATGACATCGGCAACGCTCACGCCCTTGCCGCCCTCTTTCCAGCCGCCTTCGAGCTGGTGCGCCGCAACGGCCCCACCCCACAGAAAACCTGCTTTAAATCCTGACATTCGCTATCCCTCATTCTGCGTAATTTTCTGCAAAAACAGTTACAGAAACCGGTTTCAGTTTGATGATGTGCAAAGGGGATAGCCGTTGCAAGCAGATCGCCGAAACCGGTTTCATTTTCGTGAACAGAGTCAAGTTTGTTGCCCTGGACAGCCCGCACAGAAAAAAAGATCCTCGCGCCGAGAATAGTCTCGCAAACGTTTGCCTGGACTGTTAGAATTGCGCCGATTTTTCTTACTAGCTATGCAATCGCGTGGGGATTTAAGCCGTGACCAACAAAACTTCTCTCAGCTACAAAGATGCCGGTGTTGATATTGACGCAGGTAATGCGCTGGTTGACCGAATTAAAGGTGTGGTGAAAAAAACCCGCCGCCCGGAAGTGATGGGTGGCCTGGGTGGATTCGGCGCACTGTGCGCGCTGCCGCAAAAATATCGTGAACCTGTGCTGGTCTCGGGTACGGATGGTGTCGGTACAAAACTGCGCCTGGCGATGGATCTTAAGCGTCACGATACGATTGGTATCGATCTGGTGGCGATGTGCGTCAACGACCTGGTGGTACAGGGCGCCGAGCCGCTGTTCTTCCTCGATTACTACGCGACCGGCAAGCTGGACGTGGATACCGCAGCCAGCGTCATTAACGGTATCGCCGAAGGCTGCCTGCAATCCGGCTGTGCGCTGGTCGGCGGTGAAACCGCGGAAATGCCTGGCATGTATCACGGGGAAGATTATGACGTCGCAGGCTTCTGCGTCGGCGTGGTAGAAAAATCAGAAATTATCGACGGCAGCAAAGTGGCTGACGGCGATGTGCTGGTTGCGCTGGCTTCCAGCGGTCCGCACTCCAACGGCTACTCTCTGGTGCGTAAAATCCTCGAAGTGAGCGGTTGCGACCCGCTGACCACCGAGCTGGACGGCAAACCGCTGGCCGATCACCTGCTGGCCCCGACCCGCATCTACGTGAAAAACGTGCTGGAGCTGATTGAGAACGTTGACGTGCACGCCATCGCTCACCTCACCGGCGGCGGCTTCTGGGAAAACATTCCGCGCGTGCTGCCGGACAATACCCAGGCGGTGATCGACGCATCCTCATGGCAGTGGCCGTCCGTCTTCAACTGGCTGCAAACCGCAGGCAACGTGAGCTCTCACGAAATGTACCGCACCTTTAACTGCGGCGTGGGCATGGTTATCGCCCTGCCCGCCAGCGAAGCGGATAAAGCGGTTAAGCTGCTGACAGAAAAAGGTGAAAACGCGTGGAAAATCGGTACGATTAAAGCTTCCGATTCCGAACAGCGTGTGGTCATTGAATGAAAAACATCGTGGTGCTCATTTCCGGCAACGGAAGCAATTTGCAGGCAATCATAGACGCCTGCAAACAGAAGAAAATCAATGGCACCATTCGGGCAGTATTCAGCAACAAGGCCGATGCATTCGGCCTTGAGCGCGCGCGGGAAGCGAACATTCCTGCGCACGCGCTGGAAGCCAGCCAGTTCGCCGGGCGTGAAGCCTTTGACCGTGAGCTGGTGCAGGAGATTGACGCCTACGCGCCTGACGTGGTGGTGCTGGCAGGCTACATGCGCATCCTGAGCCCGGCTTTTGTTGCACACTACGCCGGACGACTGCTCAATATCCACCCTTCCCTGCTGCCAAAATACCCCGGTCTGCACACCCATCGTCAGGTGCTGGAGAACGGCGATGAGGAGCATGGTACCTCCGTGCATTTCGTCACCGACGAGCTGGACGGCGGTCCGGTCATTTTGCAGGCAAAAGTACCGGTCTTTGACGGCGACAACGAAGACGACGTGACCGAACGTGTGCAGACGCAGGAACACGCCATTTATCCGCTGGTGGTAAGCTGGTTTGTCGATGGACGTCTGGAGATGCGCAACGGCGCAGCCTGGCTGGACGGCGTGAAGTTGCCCCCGCAGGGTTATGCGGCTGAAGAGTAGTCTGTTTGAATTGCCCGGCGGCGCTTCGCTTGCACGGGCCTACGGTCCCGTAGGTCGTGGTAAGCGCAGCGCCACCCGACCCCCCCCCCCCAACCCTCTAAATTCCCCAACAAAAAAATAACTGTCATACTTTTCTGGCACTGTTGGACATATCGTGGAAATGCTCGCCATAATAAGGACGAGACGGATTTACCACGTCCTGTGATTGAACTGGAGTGTGAGCTGTAATGGGTCAGGAAAAGTTATACATCGAGAAAGAGCTAAGCTGGTTAGCATTCAACGAACGTGTACTTCAGGAAGCGGCCGATAAAAGCAACCCGCTGATTGAACGTATGCGTTTTTTAGGCATCTATTCCAACAATCTGGATGAGTTCTACAAGGTTCGCTTCGCCGAACTGAAACGCCGAATCATCATCAGCGAAGAACAGGGCTTAAACTCCCACTCGCGGCATCTGCTTGGAAAAATCCAGTCTCGCGTCATGAAAGCCGATCAGGAATTTGATGGCCTCTATAACGAGCTGCTGCTGGAAATGGCACGCAACCAAATCTTCCTGATCAACGAACGCCAGCTCTCCGCGAATCAGCAAAACTGGCTGCGCCACTATTTCAAACATTATCTGCGCCAGCACATTACCCCGATTCTGATCAACCGTGAAACCGATCTGGTGCAGTTCCTGAAAGATGATTACACCTATCTGGCGGTAGAAATCATTCGTGGTGAGACCATTAACTACGCGTTGCTGGAAATACCGTCTGATAAAGTCCCACGCTTTGTAAACCTGCCGCCGGAAACCCCGCGCCGGCGTAAGCCGATGATCCTGCTGGATAACATCCTGCGCTACTGCCTGGACGATATCTTCAAAGGCTTCTTCGATTACGACGCGCTCAACGCCTACTCGATGAAGATGACCCGTGACGCCGAGTACGATCTGGTGCATGAGATGGAAGCCAGCATGATGGAGCTGATGTCTTCCAGCCTCAAGCAGCGCCTGACGGCGGAGCCGGTGCGGTTTGTCTATCAACGCGATATGCCGGACGCGATGGTGGAGATGCTGCGCGATAAGCTGACCATCTCCCGCTACGACTCCATTATCCCCGGTGGGCGTTACCACAACTTTAAAGATTTCATTGGCTTCCCGAACGTCGGCAAGGCCAATCTGGTGAACAAACCGCTGCCGCGCCTGCGCCATATCTGGTTCGATAAGTTCCGCAACGGGTTCGACGCCATCCGCGAACGGGATGTGCTGCTCTACTATCCGTACCACACCTTTGAACACGTGCTGGAATTGCTGCGTCAGGCCTCGTTCGATCCGAACGTGCTGGCGATTAAAATCAATATTTATCGCGTGGCGAAAGATTCCCGCATCATCGATGCGATGATCCACGCGGCGCACAACGGCAAGAAAGTGACCGTGGTGGTTGAGCTCCAGGCTCGCTTCGACGAAGAGGCCAACATCCACTGGGCGCGCCGACTGACGGAAGCGGGCGTGCACGTCATCTTCTCCGCGCCGGGGCTGAAAATTCACGCCAAGCTGTTCCTGATCTCCCGTAAAGAGGGCGACGACGTGGTGCGCTACGCCCATATCGGTACCGGGAACTTTAACGAGAAAACCGCGCGAATTTACACCGACTATTCGCTGCTGACTGCCGATGCGCGCATCACTAACGAAGTGCGTCGGGTGTTCAACTTCATTGAGAACCCGTACCGCCCGGTGAGCTTCGATTATCTGCTGGTGTCACCGCAGAACTCACGGCGCCTGCTGTACGATATGATCGATAAAGAGATTGCCAATGCGCAGAACGGCTTGTCGTCCGGCATCACGCTGAAGCTCAACAATCTGGTGGACAAAGGGCTGGTGGACCGCCTGTACGCGGCCTCCAGCTCCGGCGTTCCGGTAAATCTGCTCATTCGCGGCATGTGCTCGCTCATTCCGGAACTGGAAGGCATCAGCGACAATATCCGCGTGATCAGCATTGTGGATCGCTATCTTGAACACGATCGCGTCTATATTTTCGATAACGCCGGTGATAAGCGCGTATACCTCTCGTCCGCCGACTGGATGACGCGTAACATTGATTACCGTATTGAAGTGGCGGCACCGCTGCTGGATCCTCGCCTTAAGCAGCGTATCCTGGACATTATCGAGATCCTGTTCAGCGATACGGTGAAAGCACGTTATATCGACAAAGAACTCAGTAATCGCTATGTACCGCGCGGCAATCGCCGTAAAGTGCGGTCGCAGCTGGCGATTTACGATTACATCAAATCACTTGAGCAACCCGATTAACCTATGCCAATAAACGATAATACCCCACGCCCGCAGGAGTTCGCTGCGGTCGATCTTGGCTCAAACAGTTTCCATATGGTCATCGCCCGCGAGGTGGATGGCGCGATGCAGATCATCGGTCGTCTGAAGCAGCGTGTGCATCTGGCCGATGGTCTCGACGCGCGTAACATGCTGAGCGAAGAGGCCATGGAGCGCGGGCTGAACTGTCTGTCGCTGTTCGCAGAACGTTTGCAAGGCTTTTCGCCGTCCAGCGTCTGCATCGTCGGGACGCATACGCTACGCCAGGCGCTGAACGCGCCGGAGTTTCTTAAGCGCGCGGAAAAGGTTATCCCCTACCCGATTGAGATCATCTCCGGTAACGAAGAAGCGCGCCTGATTTTTATGGGCGTGGAGCATACGCAGCCGGAAAAAGGCCGCAAGCTGGTGATTGATATCGGCGGTGGTTCCACGGAACTGGTGATTGGCGAAGACTTCGAGCCGCGTCTGGTGGAAAGCCGCCGTATGGGCTGCGTCAGCTTCGCGCAGATGTATTTCCCTGGCGGCGTCATCACCCGCGAAAACTTTCAGCGCGCGCGCATGGCCGCCGTACAAAAACTGGAAAATCTGGCCTGGCAATACCGTATTCAGGGCTGGAACGTGGCGCTGGGCGCATCGGGTTCGATTAAAGCGGCCCATGAAGTGCTGCTGGCAATGGGTGAAAAAGACGGGTTTATTACGCCTGAGCGCCTGGTGAAACTCACCGAAGAGGTGCTTAAGCATAAGAGCTTCGACGCCCTGAGTTTGCCGGGTCTGTCCGACGAACGTAAAGCCGTGTTCGTACCGGGGCTGGCGATCCTCTGCGGCGTGTTTGACGCGCTGGCGATCAAAGAGCTGCGCCTCTCTGACGGCGCCCTGCGTGAAGGCGTGCTGTATGAGATGGAAGGCCGTTTCCGTCATCAGGATATTCGCAGCCGCACCGCGCAGAGCCTGGCCAACCAGTACAACATCGACCGCGAACAGGCGAAACGGGTGCTGGAAACCACGGTTCAGATGTACGAGCAGTGGGAGGAGCAAAATCCGAAGCTGGCGCATCCGCAGCTGGCCGCGCTGTTGAAATGGGCCGCCATGTTGCACGAGGTGGGGCTGAACATTAACCACAGCGGAATGCATCGCCATTCAGCCTATATTCTGCAAAACAGCGATCTGCCTGGCTTCAACCAGGAGCAGCAAACCATGATGGCGACGCTGGTGCGCTATCACCGCAAAGCCATCAAGCTCGACGATCTGCCGCGCTTTACGTTATTTAAGAAAAAGCAGTTCCTGCCGCTCATTCAGCTGTTGCGCCTGGGCGTGTTGCTCAATAATCAGCGACAGGCAACCACCACGCCGCCGACGCTGAAGCTAAAAACGGATGACTATCACTGGACGCTGAGCTTCCCGCACGACTGGTTTAGCCAGAACGCGCTGGTGCTGCTGGATCTGGAAAAAGAGCAGCAGTACTGGGAAGCGGTCACCGGCTGGCTGTTGAAGATTGAAGAAGAGAGTTCTGAGGCGGCAGCGTAACGGCTCAGGCGCTCTCCTGAGAAGGCTGCGTGTTGAGCAACGTATCAAGCTCAGCCGGCAACCCAATCAAATAGCCCTGCACATAATCGATACCTAGCGCGTGCACCGCGCTACGTATCTCTTCCGTTTCCACATATTCCGCCACCACCAGCATTTTCTTCATCCGGGCCAGATGGCAAATGGAAGCCACAATCTGGTAATCCAGGCTGTTGCTGACAATATTGCGAATAAAGCCGCCGTCGATTTTGAGAATGTCTGCGTCCACGCTTTTTAACCGCGCATAGCTGGCGTAGCCCGTGCCAAAATCATCAATGGCGATCCGGATGCCCATTTTTTGTAATTTCCTGAGGGTCGACGCCGCCAGATCCGCATGACCAAAGGCGCTGCTTTCGGTCACTTCAAAGATCAGCTGCCACGCATCAACGGCGTATTTGGCTAACAGGCGGCTCACTTCAAGCGGGAACTGCGCCCTGTAGGCGGTAGAAGGTGCGAGGTTGATCGCAAAGCGCTGGCCCGGCAAACGCTGGCGGTGCTGTGCCAGAAAACTCAACGTATGCTCCAGTACCCATAAATCAACACGCGACGATAAACCAAACTCCTGTGCAATGGGCAGGAACTGCTCGGGAAAGATCAGCGCCCCGTTATCATCACGCATTCGCAGCAGCACCTCGTGATAACAATCACCGCGCAGCCCGCGAACGGGCTGAACCAGCAGGGTAAAAGCGTCCTGCTCCAGCGCGGCCTGCAAACGACTCATCATCGCGACCTTATCTTTCAGGCTACGCTGCAAATGAACAGCCCCGCGCTGCTGAAGATTTTCCGGGTGGTTGGTAGAAAGGGAGAGATCGGCCACGATGCCCAGCTCCCCCAGCACCAGATAGAGATGATTGACGGGTGAGCGTACATAGCAATAGCTCACGCCGACCTGAGGCTGTACCGGCATACCATCCCAGATAAAAACAAACTGCTTGATATGCTCGTCCAGCGTTTCAATGCGCTGTTGATGCGACTCCGCCTCCAGACGCACCGCCATGTCATACCCGGTGAGGTGATAGACTCGCTCATTGGGCCGAAGGGTGCCGTTTATCCATTGCGCCAGCTGCTGTTTATACTGGATCCGCAGCATCACGCCGTAATTGCGTCCCAGCACCTCCAGCTCGGGCACGCGCAGTAAACAGAGCGCTGACCACGGATGACTGGCCAGCTCGCGCGACAGCGCCCGCAGGTTGGGCATATGCACCACCGGATCGAGAAAAGCCTGACTGCGGGAGCGAATATTGATGGCCCGCTGACGTGTCGCCAGCATCGACATGTACGTCACAACGAAGGAAAAGACCAGATAGCTGGATGAGGTGATCGCCAGCTGAATGCCATACCCCTCTTGCACCGGAATGTAGTGATAAAAAAAGTGAATCGACACCAGCAGGACCGGCGTCCAGATGAGTGACATCAGCTTGTAGCCAAAGCGCATCGCCCCCCAGAGCATCACGGGCATCAGCAGGGACAAGGTGTAGTTGGTACTGAAAATGGAACTGTTTGCATTCATAGGCAGCAGCAGCATGACCAGCAACCCGCCCAGGGCTATAAACCACACCACAAACTCAAAGGCCGTCACCTTTTTGTCTATTTGCGCGCGGAGCTGGGACATCAGTCCCTTGATATAGCGCGGATGACGTATCAGACGGATCAGCAGGTAGCTTAGCGGCACGCCCGTCAGCCCGCTCACCAGCAGCCCCTGATAGTTAATAAGGGTCCGAATATTGAGGGGATTCAGTCCTGCGAGGCTCTGGCGGCTCTCATAGACGCCGAGATAGACCGCAAACTGAAACAGCAGCAGAAATAGCGTTGCCGGGCAAAACACCTGCCAGAAAATACGCTGCCCCATCAGGCGTATGTCACCGTAAGCGGTCATATTGCGCCGGGGCGCAAACACGCGATAACCGCCCCAGCTGAGCACCAGAGGAACGATAAAATGCAGAATGCCGGCCATGGCTTCAAATAACCCAACGGAGGGGTAATAACGTAAAAACAGCGACACCACCACCCCGGGGAGGGCTTCCAGGCCAAAGAATAACATCAGCGTCAGCAAAAAGGAGAGCGGGAGATAATAGAGCGCAACGATACCGTCGCCCAACTGCGTTAAGGTATTAGCCACACTAAGCACCGGGAGTAACACGACGGGTAAAATAAGAGGAAGTGCCCACCAGCGGTCTTTATTTTGCTTCAGGATGTGGTGAATATTCATAGATGCTCGTTTACAACCCTTGCGCTCCAGAGGGTAAATGAAGACAGGCATCCAACCTGACGTACACGTTGCCTGGAAAATTCCTGGCAAGCACAGTGGAGGAGGGATTTTAAATATCAACGACGGGATGCGGTTGACCTAAATCAAATTAATTTATCTGAATAAACCTTTCTTACGTTTTTTTTGAATATTTTTCCTGTAATTATCAATGCGATAAATAAAAGCGTTGTTTTTAATAACATAAATTAATGTAAGCATTGACGCTATTTTACATTTCGCCGAATTGACCCTGACTTGCGGCTGTGCCTTAATAGCCGTATCGCCCAAAAGGGTATACTCAGGAAAAGAAAGTGAGTCAGGCTACGCGTATGCGAAAACGACATCGATTTAACACCCGGATGACCCGCATCATACTGCTTATCAGTTTCCTGTTTTTCTTTGGCCGCTTTGTTTATTCCTCCATTGGCGCCTGGTATCACCATCAGGACAAAATTCAGTCACAGCAATCAGGTCTTGTGGTGGATTCGCCCGAGCGCTAAAGCGTGTTCGCTCCCGGCAGACAAACTGTATCGCACTGTATCCCGAGCGCTACGCTGACAAACCGGTACAAAACGCCCGCAAAAGCAAACATCCCCGATACATAAAAATGGTCTTCTGTATCCCTCGCCATAATAAACTGATGAGGAGAGACACAGATGATTCGTCGATATTTCCTGCTTCCTGTATTTGCGCTGACGTCCTTTGCTGGCGCAATGGCCGCACCGTTGGATGGCCTGAGCGCCGCTGATGTCAACGGTCCAGCCGCCGTCGCCCCGCCTGAACACCCCCAGCCGCCAGCAAAACTGATTGTCGATCCGCCGCTGGCGGGACCGCTAAGTAAAGGTGCGGTCTTTATTCAGTACCGTGTCGAAAACCTGCGCATTGAACCTGTATTTGGACCCGACGCGCTGAAAGTCACTCCGCGTATCGGCCATATTCACGTTGTGGTGGATGACGCGCCCTGGCACTGGGCTGATACCAGCGGCGAGCCGGTGATCCTGGTCGGGCTGCCCGCAGGAAAGCACAAAGTGACGATCGTCGTTGCCGACCCGACGCATAAACCCATCGACCATAAAACCGTTGAATTCACCGTGCCGCCACACGCCGCGGTTCATCACTTTTAAGGAGCCTGTTATGAAAGCATTGTCTGTATTATCAGCGATGGTGCTGGCGGTTTCCACCAGCGCGCTGGCAGAGACGAAAGCCAGCGTGGTGCTGGTGCACGGGGCGTTTGCCGACGGCAGCAGCTGGAATAAGGTGATTACCCGGCTGCAAAAACACCATTCCGAGGTCATTGCGGTACAACTTCCGCTCACGTCTCTGAAAGATGATGTCGCCGCCACGCAGCGTGCTATCGCCCGGGCTCATGGGGATGTGGTGCTGGTCGGTCACTCCTGGGGCGGGACGGTAATCAGCGAGGCGGGAAACAATGCCCGCGTGAAGTCACTGGTTTACGTTGCCGCTTTTGCGCCGGATTCCGGCCAGTCGACGGCAGCTCTGGCAAATAGCTTCCCTGCTCCGCCAGGGAGCGCCAGCCTCGCTAAAACCACAGAGGGGTATTTATATCTGCCGATAAAAGCGGTCAGCGAGAATTTCGCCCCTGACGTGAAGGACGTTGAGCGCAGCGTGATTGCCGCGACGCAGAGCCCCATTAAGGCCGATGCGTTTGGGGAGAAAATCGCGCATGCCGCCTGGCATGACAAACCGAGCTGGTATGTGGTCAGCAAAAATGACCGGATGATCAATCCTGAGCTAGAGCGCGCAATGGCGAAGAAAATCAACGCCAACACCACGGAGGTAGCGGCAAGCCATGTATCGATGGTCAGCCAGCCGGACGTCATTACCCGTACGATTGAACAGGCGTTATCGGGTCTACAGTGATAAAAAAGCCCGCATGATGAACGGTCCGACTTCGGGCCACGCCATCCTGCGGGCTTTATGCACTTCCGGCTCCTGCAACGGGGTTATGTGCGGTTTGTCACAAACGCGCCTTCCCCCTCGCTGAACCATCAGAAGCTGTACGTCACCTTCAAACTTCCCACAGGAGACGTTTTTCGCTGAACAATGGGGCTATCGCCGGCCTCCCCCGTCAGCTGCGTAACGCCAGCTGCGGCAAGCAGGCTCCAGCGGGAGGTAAGCTTATGGGTCCAGTCCAGGCTCAGCGAATACGCATATATTCCCGATCCGGCATCGTGTCGGGCAAAACCCGATGCGGCCGACTGGGCGGCATTCACCCCGTAGTAGGTTTGCACATACTTACTGGATCCCCAGCTACCGGTCAGCGCCAGCGTTAACGCATTTTTCGGAGATGTATAGAGCGGGCTGGCAATGCCGAAATGCACAGCTTCACCATTGTCTCTCTCAGAAACCGGGACCTCTGCCTGTAACTGCACGGTCAGCCAGTCAGTCACCCTGTATCCCAGCCCTGGCACAACGATAGCTGAGCCTTTAATGTCACCCATTCCTCGCAGGTCGTCGCTGCCGGAGGCGATCGAATCGCTGCTTACGTCGCGATCCTTACGTCCTGCGCGATAGCTCAGCGCTGCGTTGTAGTCCAGGCTACCAAAGCTGTTGCCGTAGCCGATCCCCCGCGTGGTGCTGACAAAAAAACCATTGGCCATCGCGTAATCAACCACCTGAGCCGCAGAGACCCGGCTCTTGTCCGAACCGGAATAGCGTGGCGCAACATCCACGCCGCCTCCCAGGGTTAACACGTTGCCCTGAGGCTGCTCTGTCGCCAGTGCCGGGGTGGCCAGTAACGCCAGGACGGCCCCCGGCAAGATGCTTTTCATGCTGCGACCGATGCGTGAACGGGGGAAACTATTACGCAGTGTGATGTTTCTCATTAAAGAAGCCCTTTGGATTCAGATAATTGCGATACAAGCGGTGTTAAACACCAGAGCGCTCATTCTGAATACTCACCCTAAGGTTCTTATGAGCCGTAAATGAAGAAATGCTGAAGCACGTGAAGGTTCTGTAAACCCTGAAGAATTCCTGTTACCGTTTTTTCTTCAGTTGTTCTTCATGCACTGTTGATACAGTTACCAATGTGAAAATTCTACTAATTGAAGACGACCTGGATCTCGGCAATGGCGTGCGTATCGCCCTTGCAGATCAAGGATTTGATGTCATATGGGTACGCCGCAAAGAGGATGCGCTGCATCAGCTTGGGATCTGCGTGCCCGAACTTATTTTGCTCGACCTGGGGCTGCCCGATGGCGATGGCATGAGCCTGATGACGCGCCTGCGTCAACAGCTTAAGGGCGTCCCCGTCATCATCCTGACGGCGCGAGGCACGCTACAGGACCGCCTGTGCGGGCTGGATGCAGGTGCAGACGATTATCTGGTCAAACCTTTTGTTCTCGCCGAACTGCTGGCGCGCGTGAGAGCCCTTGCGCGGCGCAGTTACGGTTTTGAAAATGAGGCAATAGAAATTCGCGGTTTGTCGCTTCATATTCCGACGCGTCGCGTAACGGTGAGCGCACGCCACGTTGAGCTGACGGCAAGCGAATATGCGCTGCTTGAAACGTTAATGCTGCGCGCCGATCGCGTGCTTACGCGACGGTATCTGGAAGAAAGGATATTTGGCACGAAAGAAAACCTCAGCAACGCGCTTGACGTGCATATGGGTAACCTGCGGCGAAAAATTGGCGATGGTTTTGTGCGAACGGTAAGAGGCGTTGGGTATGTCATTGATACCGTACCCGTTCAGAAGGCGGCAGGTTGATGCGTAATTTTTGGCACCACCTCCGGCTTCCCACGCTGGTCAGGCGAATGCTGGTCGCCCAGATGCTGCTGCTTACGTTGCTCTGGTGTCTCTTTTTAACCTTCATTTTGCTGGAAGACCTGCGTAGCCCTCCCATACTGACGGGCAGTGAGACTTATGAAACCGTTTTTTCCCTGGTGGAGAGTATGGACGATCGTCCGCAGGCGCGTGATGCTGTGCTGGCAGCGTTCAGCAAGGCTCTGCGGGAGGGCTATGGCGGCGGCGAAGATCCGGAGCTGTCCATCAACCTCATTGTTCGCAAGAATAACGAGATTATTTTTTCTTCGGATGGTGCGCCGACGGGGGTAAAAAATAGCCGTCTGGGGGTCATGCAGCATGTCCAGAGTGAGGACCATACATGGACGAGCCGTACCCTCAAATCCGCGCACTCCGACGTGGAAGTCACCCTTTTTACCCCTGCCGGTAGCTGGAATTTCTTTATCTATCTGAACTCGCGCGGCTACTACGTCATGCCGCTGATGGTATGCATCCCTTTTCTTCTGTTCCCCGCGTGGCTGTCCATCCGCATCGCGATGCGCCCCTGGAACAAGGTGGTGAATGAAATTTCATTGCGCACGCCGGACGATCTCTCGCCTTTAAAAGCCGTCCCCAGACACAGGGAGCTTCGCCAGACGGTCGACGCGATTAATGACTTTCTGGCCAGGGTGCGGGAAAGCGCCGAAAGGGAAAGAATGTTTATTGCCGATGCCGCACACGAACTGCGTACGCCTCTGGCCGCGATGCGGATCAACGTCGAGGCGTTGCAGTCCTGGGTCATCAGCGAAAGCCAGCAGGAGCTGCTTGCGGGCATTGTTCGCAGCAATAGCCGTGCTGCGCGTCTCGTCAATCAGCTTCTGCTGATGATGCACAGCGAAGCGCACATCAGCACGGTGATGTCGCCTGTGCCACTGACGACGCTTATTCAGGAGCGAATGGCTGCCCTGGAACCGCTGGCGTCCGGGCGCAGAATTGAGTTTGAATTCATCGCCGATGATGAAATCCATATCACAGGCATTCGGGAACGTCTGGTATCGCTGATCGACAATTTAATTGAGAATGCCGTGAAGTACAGCCCTGAGGGTGGACGCATTGAGGTACAACTGCAATCGCGTGATAAGTCCGCTCAGCTGCGCGTCTCAGACGCGGGTCCCGGCATTCCGGTTGAATTGCGGGAGCGTGTGTTCGACAGGTTCTTCCGCGATCCTAATCAGACCCAAAGCGGGAGTGGACTGGGGCTTGCTATCGTTAAAGCCGTTACGCAGCAACACAACGGCAGGGTCAATCTGAGTACGTCAGCCGAAGGCGGTCTTATGGTGACCGTTGATTTCCCGAATCCGGCGTTCGCATGAACGTAAACGCGGCGCTACACGTCCTGACATGTGTCAGCGCAGCGTTACTTCACGTATGCCGCAGATTGCTTCAATAAAATTACCGTATTTGTTATATTGTTACTTACTGATTATTCACCTCTGCGGTGCCAAAAAGAACAAGATTCACCGCAACCCAGGACAGAAAAATGTTAGATTACCGCTTCCCGACAGCTTTGCAGATGGTTCTCAGCGTAGCGATGGCGGAGCAATCGGGTGAACGTTCGACGAGTGCAATCCTGGCTTACGGCCTGGAAGCGAATCCGAGCTTTATCCGCAAGTTAATGGTTCCTCTCGCCCGCGACGGCATTATCGTCTCCACGCTTGGCCGCAACGGCTCTATTCACCTTGGCCGCCCGGCGGAAGAGATTACCCTGCGTGATATCTACCTTTCCGTCACTGAAGATAAAAAGCTGTGGGCGTCCCGTCCTGACGTCCCGGCCCGCTGCGTGGTCAGCGCCAACGCCTGCTGGTACTTCAAATCAATCGCTGATGAAGCGGAGCAGGCTTCGTTAGCGGTTTTAGCGCGCCATACCGTCGCCAGCGCGCTGGAAGAGGTGAAAAAAGCCGATACCAGCGGGTGCGATCCGGTGCCGGAACTCTGCACACAGCATAAAAAAGCGCCCTAATCCTGACAGACTGCGAAAAAAAAGCCGCCTTCATTGTGAAGGCGGCTTTTTGCTATCTGCTACGTCCTACGCAGGCAACACCTCTCTTTCCGCTTTACCGCGCGTCACGAACTTACGCAGCGTCACGTAAAAGACCGGCGTCAGGAACAGACCAAACAGCGTCACACCCAGCATCCCGGCGAACACGGTGATCCCGGTGACGCCGCGCACTTCTGCCCCTGCCCCGTGACCAAGGATCAGTGGAATGGTCCCGGCAATAAAGGCGATAGAGGTCATTACAATCGGGCGTAGACGCAGGCGGCACGCTTCCAGCGCGGCCTCCATAATGCCTTTGCCCTGAATTTCCAGCTCGCGGGCAAACTCCACGATAAGAATCGCGTTTTTACAGGCCAGCCCCATCAGTACCACCAGCCCTACCTGCACGAAGACGTTATTATCGCCCCCGGTCAGCCAGACGCCGAACAGCGCGGAGAGCATCGTCATCGGCACGATGAGGATCACCGCCAGGGGCAGCGTCCAGCTTTCATACAGCGCCGCCAGCACCAGGAACGCCAGCAGCACCGCGACCGGGAAGACGATCAGCGCCGTGTTGCCCTGGGTGGCCTGCTGGAAGCTCAGGTCCGTCCATTCAATATTCATCCCGTTCGGCAGGATCTGCTGAGACATACCGTCCAGCTGCGTCATCGCCTGCGCGGAAGAGAGCACGCGCGGGTCGGCATCGCCAATCAGATCCGCCGCCGGGTAGCCGTTGTAGCGGATCACCGGGTCCGGACCGTAGGTGGTCGTGATTTTCACCATACTGCCAATCGGCACCATTTCACCCTGGCTATTACGGGTGCGTAAATTCGCGATATCTTCCACGCTGTCGCGGAACTGCCCGTCGGCCTGTGCCATTACGCGCCAGGTGCGACCGAACTGGTTGAAGTCATTCACATAAGACGAGCCCAGATAGGTTTGCAGCGTCCCGAAGAGATCGGTGAGCGACACGCCCTGCGCTTTCGCCTTATCACGGTCAACCTGTACATCCAGCTGCGGAACGTTTGCCTGGTAGGTTGAGATAGGGAAATGCATCCCCGGCGTCTGCATAATCGCCCCGGACATGGTGTTCACCGCGTTTTGCAGCGCGCCATAGCCCAGACCAGCACGATCCTGAATGTACAGCGAATAGCCCGATCCCTGGCCCAGACCTAAAATCGGCGGCGGCAGAATCGAGAAGCCAAAGCCCTGCTGGATTTGCGCGATTTTCGCGTTGATCTCCGCGTTTATTTCCGCCGCAGTATGTTTACGCTGGTCGAACGGCTTCAGGCCAAAGAAGACCGTCCCGGTGTTCGGCGTATTGGTGAACTGGAGCGCATTCAGGCCAGGAAACGCGACCGCATAATCCACGCCTTCGGTATTCATCCCGATTTCGCTCATTTTGCGGATCACCGCATCGGTGCGCGCCAGCGACGAGCCTTCCGGCATTTTCACGCCGCCGATCAGGTACAGCTTATCCTGCGTCGGAATAAACCCGCCGGGAACGGCTTTAAACATCACGCCCGCAGCGCAAAGCAGCAGCAAATAAACCACGAACACTGCCCCGCGTCGGCCGAGCGTTTTGCCCACCAGCCCCTGATAGCCAGTCGAGCTGCGGTGGAAAAAGCGGTTAAACGGACGGAAAATCCAGCCGAACAGACGATCGATAAGCCGGGTCGGGAAATCTTTCGGGGCGCCATGCGGCTTCAACAGCAGCGCGGCCAGCGCTGGCGAGAGCGTCAGCGAGTTGATCGCGGAGATCACCGTGGAAATGGCTATCGTTACCGCAAACTGCTTGTAGAACTGACCGGTCACGCCGGAGAGGAACGCCATCGGAACGAATACCGCACACAGCACCAGCGCAATGGCAATAATCGGTCCGGACACTTCACGCATCGCCTGATGCGCTGCCGCAAGTGGGGCGAGCCCCTCTTCGATATTTCGTTCGACGTTTTCCACCACCACGATGGCATCGTCCACCACGATACCAATCGCCAGCACCAGCCCGAACAGGCTCAGGGTATTCAGCGAAAAGCCCAGCAGGTAGAGAATACTGAACGTGCCCACTACCGATACCGGCACCGCAATCAGCGGGATTATCGACGCGCGCCAGGTTTGCAGGAACAGGATCACCACCAGCACGACCAGCACCACCGCTTCCAGCAGCGTTTGCACCACAGCGCGGATCGAGTCGCGTACAAACACCGTCGGGTCGTAAGGCGCCGCCCATTTCATATCGTCCGGGAATCGTGTGGACAGTTCGTCCATTTTGGCGCGTACCGCGTTAGACAGATCGATGGCGTTTGCCCCCGGCGACTGGAAGATACCAATCCCGACCGCGTCTTTATTGTTCAACTGGGAGCGCAGCGCGTAGCTGCCGGACCCCATCTCGACACGCGCCACGTCGCGCAGTCGGACGACCGTACCATCCTGCGTGGTTTTCAGGACAATGTTGCCGAACTCGTCTTCGGTATGCAGGCGGCCCTGGGCGTTAATGGAGATCAGGAAATCGCTCTCTTTCGGCAGCGGCTCGGCGCCAAGCTGCCCGGCGGACACCTGCACGTTCTGCTCCTGCATCGCCGTGACCACGTCCGAAGCGGTCAGCCCGCGGGCCGCGACCTTGTTCGGGTCCAGCCAGACGCGCATCGCGTATTCACCCGAGCCGAAAATCTGAATCTGCCCCACACCGGGCAGACGCGCCAGCTCGTCCTTCACCTTCAGCGTGGCGTAGTTACGCATATACAGTGAATCGTACTTACCGCCAGGCGAAAACAGATGCACCACCAGCGTCAGCGTTGGCGACTGTTTCTGAGTCGTGATGCCCAGACGCCGCACGTCTTCCGGCAGACGCGCTTCGGCCTGCGCGACGCGGTTTTGCACCTGAACCTGCGCCTGATCCGGGTCGGTGCCCGGACGGAAGGTGACGGTAGTCACCAGCACGCCGTCGGAACCCGCGACGGATTTCATGTACATCATGTTCTCAACGCCGTTGATCGCCTCTTCCAGCGGCGTTGCCACGGTCTCGGCAATCACTTTCGGGTTGGCGCCCGGGTACTCGGCGCGCACCTGCACGCTTGGCGGCACGACGTCAGGGTATTCGCTCACCGGCAGCAGCGGGATGGCGATTAATCCTGTGATAAAAATCAGAATCGACAGTACGGCGGCAAAAATCGGCCTGTCGATGAAAAAACGGGAAAAGTCCATGGATTGGATTCTCAGGTAAGGGATCAGTTGAGGGCGGCGCTGGCGGTCATGGCAACGGTTTTCGCGTTAACCGGCATACCCGGCATAAACACTTTTTGTAAACCATCGACGATGACTTTATCCCCGGGATTCAGCCCCTGCTGTACGATACGTAAACCGTCGGCCAGACGCCCGGGCGTAATGTCGCGGCGCTGCGCTTTCCCGTCTTTATCCACGATATAAACATATTTACGATCCTGATCGGTCAGCACCGCCTTATCGTCAACAAGCGTGGCTTTAAATTCCGCACTGCCCGGCAGACGCACGCGGGCAAAGAGTCCAGGCGTGAACTGACGCTGTGAGTTATCCAGCAGCGCGCGCATGCGGATCGTTCCGGTACCCGGCGTGAGCTGGTTATCCAGGAAATCCACTTTGCCCTGATGGGGATAGCCCTCCTCGCCCGTCAGGCCAATCTCCACCGGCAGCGCCGCATGATCGCCGGACACCCGCTGCCCGCTGCGGGCCAGGTTCTGATAGTGAAGGTAGGTTGACTCGTCCACGTCGAAGTAGACATAAACCGTTTTCTGCGAGACCAGGGTGGTGAGCACGCTGGCGCTGTCGCCCGCCGTCACCAGGTTACCGCTGGTGATCAGCGCCCGGCTGGCGCGACCGTCGATAGGCGCGGTCACTTTGGTGAAGTCGAGGTTAAGTTGCGCAGCGTCTACCGCCGCCTGCGCGGCGCGAATATCGGCCTGCGCCTGGGTAGCGGCGGAACGGCGCTGCTCCCACTCTTCGCGGGACACCACGTTGGTATTGACTAATTTATCGGTACGGTTAGCCTCGCTTCGCGCCAGACTGGCCTGCGTTTTGGCTCTCGCCAGGTTCGCCTGCGCCTGTTCCAGCGCGGCGCGATAGGTTCGGTCATCAATCGTGAACAGCACCTCGCCCTTTTTCACCTCCTGGCCGTCGGTGTAATTCACTTTCTCAATGTAGCCGGAGACGCGCGGACGCAGCTGAACGCTTTCCACCGCTTCAATGCGACCGTTAAAGCTGTCCCACTGGCTAATGGATTTCACCACCACGTCAGCAGCGCTGACAACGGGCGCTTGCGGCGCGGCATTTTGCGCGACGCTGTCATCGCACCCGACGAGAAGCGCGGAGAGTAAAACCACCCCCATCGCGCTCAGATGAAAGTTACCCCAGGTTTTTTGCAGGCTCATTATTTTTATTCCGGTTATTGTAGCCGCCGGGCAAGACGCAGCGGGAGGCGCCGCGCCACTTCCTTTGTCCGGTAGCTGGCTGAAGGCCATTTGTGTCGTTCATCGCCACAAAACTGTAACAGTTGCGAATACACTATCGCGGCGATTGTAGGAAGGCGCTTAATTAAGTGCAAGAATAATTGTTGCACTTTATGTGCTATTTGCGGCGAAGATAAATCACGCGTTTTGAGAAGGGATTTAAATGCAACAATAAAACTTGCAATTAATGTAAAAACGGGTCACCTTTAAGTGCAACAAACAAAGATGCTTTTTAATGCGTGGCGTAGGGGGAAGCAAAATGAACACGGGTGCATTCATTCACGATTTACTCGACTGGATCGACAACAACCTCGATAGCCGTCTGGACATTGAAACCGTCTCCAGGCGAGCCGGCTATTCGAAATGGCACCTCCAGCGGCTTTTCAAAGAACATACCGGCTCCCCTCTCGCCGAATATATTCGCGCGCAAAAGCTGCAAAAATCGGTTGAGCGCCTGGCCCACAGCGATGAACCGATTCTGAACGTGGCGATCGCGCTGGGCTTTGACTCTCAGCAGTCCTTCAACCGCAGCTTTAAGCGTCAGTATGGTCAGGCACCCGGCGCATGGCGACGCAGTATCGGCTGCCGTGAATCGCGGCAGATGAGCCAGTAGTTCACCGCCGGGCCGGATATCGGCCAAAAAGAAAAACCCTCTGTAAACAGAGGGTTTTATCAGTCTTACCTGCTTATAACTTCGCAGGAAAGGTTATGGGCTTACTCCCACTCGATCGTCGCCGGTGGCTTGCCGCTGATGTCATACACCACGCGGGAAATGCCGTTCACTTCGTTGATGATGCGGTTAGACACGCGGCCTAAGAAGTCATACGGCAGGTGCGCCCAGTGCGCGGTCATGAAGTCGATGGTTTCCACCGCACGCAGGGAAACAACCCAGTCGTACTTACGGCCATCGCCCATCACGCCGACCGAGCGAACCGGCAGGAACACGGTGAACGCCTGGCTCACTTTGTTGTACAGGTCAGCTTTGTGCAGCTCTTCGATGAAGATCGCGTCCGCGCGACGCAGCAGGTCGCAGTACTCTTTCTTCACTTCGCCCAGCACGCGTACGCCGAGACCCGGGCCCGGGAACGGGTGACGGTAGAGCATGTCGTACGGCAGTCCCAGCTCCAGGCCGATCTTACGCACTTCGTCTTTGAACAGCTCACGCAATGGCTCAACCAGGCCCATCTTCATCTCTTTCGGCAGGCCGCCCACGTTGTGGTGAGATTTGATGACGTGTGCTTTACCGGTAGCGGAGGCCGCAGACTCGATCACGTCAGGGTAGATGGTGCCCTGCGCCAGCCATTTCACATCTTCCAGCTTCAGCGCTTCTTCGTCGAACACTTCCACGAACACGCGACCGATGATTTTACGTTTCGCTTCCGGATCGTTCTCGCCTTTCAGCGCGTCCAGGAAGCGCTGCTCGCCTTCCACGTGAACGATGTTCAGACCGAAGTGGTCGCCAAACATGTCCATAACCTGCTTCGCTTCGTTCAGACGCAGCAGACCGTTGTCCACGAAGACGCAGGTCAGGTTTTTGCCGATCGCGCGGTGCAGCAGCATGGCGGTCACGGAGGAGTCCACGCCGCCGGAGAGGCCGAGGATCACTTTGTCATCACCAACCTGCTGGCGGATACGCTCCACGGCGTCGTCGATGATTTTTGCCGGGGTCCACAGGGCTTCACACTGGCAGATGTCACGCACGAAGCGCTCCAGCATGCGCATACCCTGACGGGTGTGGGTCACTTCCGGGTGGAACTGCACGCCGTAGAAGCGTTTTTCTTCGTTCGCCATGATGGCGAACGGGCAGCTTTCAGTGCTGGCAACGGTCACGAAGTCGGACGGGATAGCGGTGACTTTGTCGCCGTGGCTCATCCACACGTCCAGCAGCGGTTTGCCGTCTGTGGTCAGGGAGTCTTCGATACCGCGCACCAGCGCGCTGTCGGTGACGACTTCAACCTGTGCGTAGCCGAACTCACGCTCGTTAGAGCCTTCTACGTGGCCGCCCAGTTGCATCGCCATGGTCTGCATGCCGTAGCAAACGCCGAACACCGGTACGCCCGCTTCGAACACGTACTGCGGCGCACGCGGGCTGTTCTCTTCGGTGGTGCTTTCCGGGCCGCCGGACAGGATGATGCCGCTTGGATTGAACTCGCGAATCTGTGCTTCCGTGACATCCCACGCCCACAGCTCACAGTAAACGCCCAGCTCACGCACGCGGCGCGCCACCAGCTGAGTGTACTGAGAACCAAAGTCCAGGATGAGAATGCGATGTTTATGAATGTTTTCCGTCATTGACGCTAATTCCGAGGCAAGTGAAACAAAACAAAGCGCCCGGCATTGAGCCGGGCGCGGAAATTTATCAGGAGCCCAGACGGTAGTTCGGGGACTCTTTGGTGATCGTCACGTCGTGAACGTGGCTCTCCTGGATACCCGCACCGCTGATGCGTACGAATTCCGCTTTGGTACGCAGCAGGTCAATGGTACCACAGCCGGTCAGACCCATACAGGAGCGCAGGCCGCCCATCTGCTGGTGAATGATCTCTTTCAGGCGGCCTTTATACGCCACACGGCCTTCGATACCTTCCGGCACCAGTTTGTCTGCGGCGTTATCGGTCTGGAAGTAACGGTCGGAGGAACCTTTGGACATCGCGCCCAGGGAGCCCATACCGCGGTAGGATTTATAAGAACGCCCCTGGTAGAGTTCGATTTCACCCGGGGATTCTTCGGTACCGGCCAGCATGGAGCCCACCATCACGGCTGCGGCACCTGCGGCGATCGCTTTGGCGATGTCGCCAGAGAAACGGATACCGCCGTCCGCGATTACCGGAATACCGGTACCTTCCAGCGCTTCAACCGCGTCAGAAACCGCCGTGATCTGCGGCACGCCTACGCCGGTGACGATACGGGTGGTACAGATAGAGCCAGGGCCGATACCCACTTTCACCGCGCTGCAACCCGCTTCCGCCAGCGCGCGAGCGCCTGCGCCGGTTGCTACGTTACCGCCGATGATCTGGAGATCCGGGTATTTAGCACGGGTTTCACGAATACGTTGCAGAACGCCTTCGGAGTGGCCGTGGGAGGAGTCAATCAGCAGCACGTCAACGCCCGCAGCAACCAGCGCGTCAACGCGCTCTTCGTTACCCGCACCTGCGCCAACCGCAGCGCCGACGCGCAGACGGCCATGCTCGTCTTTACAGGCGTTCGGTTTACGTTCTGCTTTCTGAAAATCTTTAACGGTGATCATGCCGCGCAGGTGGAAGTTCGCGTCCACTACCAGCGCTTTCTCAACGCGTTTTTCGTGCATTTTCGCCAGCACCACGTCGCGGGTTTCGCCTTCACGCACGGTCACCAGACGCTCTTTTGGCGTCATGTAGACGCTGACAGGCTGGTTCAGGTCAGTCACGAAACGCACGTCACGACCGGTAATGATACCCACCAGTTCGTTGTCTTCAGTGACTACCGGATAGCCTGCAAAGCCGTTACGCTCGGTCAGGGCTTTCACTTCGTGCAGCGTGGTGGTTGGCAGAACGGTCTGAGGATCGGACACGATACCGGATTCATGCTTCTTCACGCGGCGAACTTCTTCCGCCTGACGCTCGATAGACATGTTTTTGTGGATAAAGCCAATGCCGCCTTCCTGTGCCAGGGCGATAGCCAGACGCGCTTCAGTCACGGTGTCCATTGCTGCGGAGAGCATAGGAATGTTCAGACGAATGGTTTTCGTCAACTGCGTGCTGAGGTCGGCAGTATTCGGCAGAACGGTGGAGTGAGCGGGAACGAGGAGGACGTCGTCAAACGTCAGTGCTTCTTTAGCGATACGTAGCATGGGCAATATCTCTGACCTGGGTGGTTAAATATTGCCGTGGCATTATACAGAGCGTAACCGATTGCATCCACACTTTTTTGAAAAAAATGCTTGCGCTCACCTCTCAGCAGGTTACTATCGACTGAATAACTTGCTGATTTAGAATTTGATCCCGCTCACATGTTATCCTCTCAATCCCCCTCAATTTATACTGTCAGCCGCCTTAATCAGACGGTACGTTTGCTGCTTGAGCAGGAAATGGGACAGGTCTGGATCAGCGGTGAAATCTCTAACTTCACGCAGCCTGCTTCCGGTCACTGGTACTTTACGCTGAAAGACGACACCGCTCAGGTGCGCTGCGCGATGTTCCGCAACAGCAACCGTCGCGTGACGTTCCGTCCTCAGCATGGCCAGCAGGTTCTGGTTCGCGCCAATATTACCCTGTATGAGCCGCGCGGCGATTATCAGATTATCGTCGAGAGCATGCAGCCCGCGGGCGAAGGCTTGCTGCAACAGAAGTATGAGCAGCTCAAAGCCATGCTTTCGGCTGAGGGATTGTTCGACCAGCAGTTTAAAAAGCCCCTGCCCTCACCCGCTCACTGCGTTGGGGTTATCACCTCGAAAACCGGTGCGGCCCTGCACGATATTTTGCATGTCCTGAAGCGCCGTGACCCTTCCCTGCCCGTCATTATTTACCCAACTGCCGTTCAGGGTGACGATGCGCCGGGGCAGATCGTGCGCGCGATTGAACTGGCAAATGCCCGTCAGGAGTGTGATGTATTAATCGTTGGGCGCGGCGGCGGCTCGCTGGAAGACCTTTGGAGCTTTAACGACGAGCGCGTGGCGCGGGCAATCTTTGCCAGCCTTATCCCGGTGGTAAGCGCCGTCGGCCATGAAACGGATGTGACGATAGCGGATTTTGTCGCGGATTTACGCGCGCCCACGCCGTCCGCGGCGGCAGAGGTAGTCAGCCGTAACCAGCTGGAGCTGCTGCGTCAGATCCAGAACGGGCAGCAGCGCCTGGAGATGGCGATGGACTACTTCCTCGCCAATCGTACCCGCCGCTTTACCCAGCTTCACCATCGTCTGCAACAGCAGCATCCGCAATTGCGTCTGGCGCGTCAGCAAACCGTGCTGGAACGTCTGCGTCAGCGGATGAACTTCGCGCTGGATAACCAGCTTAAGCGGGCGGTATCTCGCCAGCAGCGCGTCACGCAGCGTCTGAACCAGCAAAACCCGCAGCCGAAGATTTATCGCGCACAAACGCGTATCCAGCAGCTTGAGTTCCGCCTCGCGGAAAATATCCGCTCACGCCTGAGCACCACGCGCGAGCGTTTTGGCAATGCGGTCACCCATCTGGAAGCCGTCAGCCCGCTCTCCACGCTGGCTCGCGGCTATAGTGTGACCACCGCGACGGACGGCAAAGTGCTGAAACAAACGAAACAGGTTAAAGCCGGGGATGTGCTCACCACCCGGCTTTCTGACGGCTGGGTCGAGAGTGAGGTGAAAGAGATCAAACCGGTGAAAAAAACGCGCCAGCGTAAAAGCGGATAAATCTTCGCCGGTTACAAACTATACTGCTGCTATTGCCTTTTTTAATAAGGAGAGCAGCATGCCCCATTTTCATAGCGTCATCCCTCCGTATATTCTTCGCCGTATTATCGAAAGCGGTTCTGAGCCGCAGCAGCGCTGCGCCCGTCAGACCTTAACCCACGTCCAGACGCTGATGGCCCATATGCCGGGCAAACCCGCCGCCCCGCATGTTAATAAAGCCGGTCAGCTTGAGCGTGACATCTACGATGCGAAACAGACCCAGGAGCTGCCGGGTACCCAGGTGCGCTATGAAGGCCAGCCCTCCAACGGCGATGTGGCGGTGGATGAAGCGTACGATTATCTGGGTATCACCCATGATTTCTTCTGGAAAGAATATCAGCGCGATTCGCTCGATAACAAAGGGCTGATCCTCACCGGCACCGTGCACTATGGCCGGGAATATCAGAACGCCTTCTGGAACGGCCAGCAGATGGTCTTTGGCGACGGTGACGGAGAAATCTTCAACCGCTTCACCATTGCCATCGACGTGGTGGCGCATGAGCTGAGCCACGGCGTGACCGAGACCGAAGCCGGACTGATCTATTTTGAGCAGTCGGGCGCGCTGAACGAGTCCTTATCAGACGTGTTCGGCTCGCTGGTGAAGCAATACCATCTTAAGCAAACCGCCGATCGGGCAGACTGGCTGATTGGTGAAGGGCTGCTGGCAGCGGGGATTAACGGCAAAGGGCTGCGCTCAATGTCTGAACCCGGTACCGCCTACGACGATCCGCTGCTCGGCAAAGACCCGCAGCCCGCGCACATGAAAGATTTCATCAAAACGCGCGAGGATAACGGCGGCGTGCATCTTAACTCCGGCATCCCCAACCGCGCGTTTTACCTGGCCGCAACGGCGATCGGTGGCTACGCCTGGGAAAAAGCGGGTTATGCCTGGTACGACACGGTTTGCGATCGCAACCTGGCGCAGGATGCGGATTTTGACGCTTTCGCAAAACTGACGATAGCGCACGGCGAGAAACGATCCGGTAGCGACGTTGGGGCGGCCATTAAACAAGCCTGGGAACAGGTGGGAGTACTGTAAATGCAGGTTCCGGAACTGACGGATGACGCCGTGGTTGAGCTGGCCCGGGAAGGCGGCGTCGCTTTTATCCCTAAGCTGAGCGGCCAGCGCACCATTGCGCTCTCCTCGCTTAATGAGGCCCAGCGCCAGCGCCTGGTGAGCATTCTTGAGCAGGCTTTCCCGCGCGGCCAGCCGCCCGGGCAAGCCTCTTCCCCCGGCAGCGGTGACCAGCGCTATTTCCGCATCCAGATTATCTGGACCGGCCAAAATCAGGCGCACTACGCCGATATCATCGTGCTGGTACCCGAGCAGGAAGCACCCGAGTCGCTGGTGGAACTGTGGCAGAAAGGTGAAGGCTGCGTGTGCGATTAACCTTCAGCCCGAACAAACTCCACGCGTTTTTTAGAGATAAGACCGTGGCCGTTCTGGCAAAAATAGTCCACCGCACCGCAGGCTTTTAGTACCTGGAGTGGCTGATGACACTCCGGGCAGCGGGCTTCGAGCGCGATATCTTTATTACAATTTTCGCAGTGCGCTACCCCGTTCAGGGGCTCCAGCGGTGTCTGGCAATCCGGGCAGGTAATCGTCATGGTGACTCCTTCAAAGCGTTCAGGTCTGCGATAATTTTACCACGTCGCGTTCAGTGCGGGCCACGCAACTGTTGCTGTAAGGTCAGCAGCAGCGTCACCTCCTCGACCCTGCGGCGCGTCGTGCGGCTCACCTGGTGCGGATCCCGTTCAAAGAGACTTTTTGCTCCCAGAATATGCTCCGCAAGGCAATGCTCGTAGATCGTACCGGGAATATGCCAGCGCTGAATTTCTTTACCCTTAATCAGCTCCAGCACATCTTCTGCGCCGCGTCGGTCGTGGCTGACGATGCGCCCGTCGCGCAAATGGAAGCGTAATCCCTTTTGCCCGCCCGCAGGCCCCGCGTATTTGTTAAGCCAGATGTCCACCGGCACGCCGCTGATGCTTCCCTGCAAATGCGCCTCGCCTTCCGCCGTGGTCAGATCGCCCGTTTCAATATCGCTGCCCAGGCGGTCTTTTGCTGTCACCACCTGCAACGTCATATCGTCACTGCCGCCCAGGTAACGCACCGTTTCACGCAGCATCGCCAGCACGTGCGTGCCGATATCCAGAATCACACCATCTGGATGGCGAAGCGTTCGCGCGTCTGGCTCGCCGGTGGCGAAGTTGAGCGCAATGGGCTCTCCTTCGGCGTTATACCCGCTTGGCTCCTGCAAAAAGCCTTCGATTTTGACGATGTCAGAAACATGAGCGACCAGTGATTGCTTTACGCTATCGAGACGCGCCATCCAGTGATCGATCGCCAGCACGCGGTCGGCGGCTCCCGGTTGAGCCAGCAGCGCTTTCAGTTTTTCAATTTGGGGCAGCGTGGCGACAATCGGTTTTTCTACCACAATACGCGACGCGGGTGAGGCCAGCGCCTGCTCAAGTACCTCGAGATGGTACAGGGAGGAAGTGGTGATAAACAGGGTATCCAGCGGGTGGGAAAGAAGTTCACCGAGCGACGCGCAACGTGTGACCCCTTCAGGCTGCTTCTCGGGATGAATATCAAAACCTAAACAGCGCGGAGTATCAGGAAAAAGATTTCGTATTGTCGGTAAGTAAGCCGTTTCAACCACAGCACCAAGCCCAACAAACCCTAACAGCATGTTCTTACCTCGTTAAGTCAATTGCCGGGGCATAACGCCACCCCGGCAAGGTCGAGGTTTATCAGGCGTTAGCGGCCGGTTTAGTCTGCGCATTTTCCAGCATGCGGCGCACCGGAACAATGAGGACGATCAGCACCGCAGCACAAATCAGCAGCGCAATGGAGCAACGGGCAAAGAGGTCTGGCAGCATATCCAGCTGGTCGGCCTTCACATGGCCACCAATCAGCCCCGCAGCCAGGTTACCCAGCGCACTGGCGCAGAACCACAGGCCCATCATCTGACCGCGCATTCTTTCCGGCGCCAGCAGGGTCATGGTCGCCAGACCAATCGGACTCAGGCACAGTTCCCCGAGCGTCAGCATCAGGATACTTCCCACCAGCCAGAACGGAGAAACCCCTGCCCCACCGTTGTTCAGCACGTTCTGCGCCGCCAGCATCATCAGGCCAAAGCCCGCCGCTGCACACAGAATACCGATCACGAACTTGGTGATGCTGCTCGGACGAATGTTTTTGCTCGCCAGCTTCGGCCATGCCCAGCTAAATACCGGGGCCAGCAGAATGATGAACAGGGCATTAATCGACTGGAACCACACCGCCGGGATCTCAAAATCACCGATCATGCGGTTAGTGTAGTCGTTGGCGAACAGGTTGAAGGAGGTTGGCTTCTGCTCGAACGCGGACCAGAAGAACGCGGCGGAGACCAGCAGAATAAAGCACACCAGCAGCCTTGCGCGCTCTTTGCGATTCAGCCCGGCGAAGATGAACAGATAGATGAAGTAGAGCGCGACGGAGGCGGCAATCACATACACCAGCACGCTGGCGACCGCGACCGGATTAATCACAATCACGCCCTGGGCAATCAACGTTACGATGATTGCAACACCCACAGCCAGCGCCAGCAGCCAGGCACCCACGCCGTTACGTTTCACTACCGGACTGTTCCAGGTGGAGTCCAGACCGACTTCACTGTCGTAGCGCTTCATGGCCGGAACGGCAAACACGCGGAAGATAATCAGGGCGACCAGCATCCCGATACCACCGATACCAAAGCCCCAGTGCCAGCCGTGGGTTTTAATCAGCCAGCCGGAAATCAGAGGGGCAATGAACGAGCCCATGTTGATGCCCATATAGAACAGCGAGAAACCGCCGTCACGACGCGCATCGCCTTTTTTATACAGGGTGCCGACCATGACCGAGATACAGGTCTTGAACAGGCCGGAGCCGAGCACGATAAACATCAGGCCGATGAAGAACAGGTTGTCGCCCATGATGGCCGACAGGGCGATCGACAGGTGCCCGAGCGCAATCAAAATCGAACCGTACCAGACGGCCCGCTGCTGGCCGAGCCAGTTATCCGCCAGCCAGCCGCCCGGCAGCGCAGCGAGGTACATGGTGCCGGCAAAGATGCCGACAATCGCCGAGGCGTTTTCACGCGCCAGGCCCATTCCGCCGTCATACACGGTGGCGGCCATAAACAGAATCAGTAGCGGGCGAATACCGTAAAACGAAAAACGCTCCCACATCTCGGTGAAGAACAGCGAACCGAGCGGATAAGGATGGCCGAAGAAGGTTCGGCTCTCTTTTTGATTAACAGAGGATTGCATAATTCTCCCGAAAAGGTATGTGTCGTGCTTGTAAACACAGCATGTACGCCGAACGGTTACGTATCCGATCGATTTTTTACATGCGGCGAAATGTTGGTTAACCATTTGATAACCAGGCGCTAGTTTTGTCTAGTACCGAACCCTGGACTTTAAGACGAAAATTCGATGATTGTCTACTTTCTTAGATATAAACATGGTTAAAAGCGAATAGTGATTGACATCACACAGGGAAGGCAGGCCTTTTGAATGGGCGAAAAAAACCCGCGACAGGCGCGGGTTTTAGTGAGTTCGGTAAGAATTATTTGCTTTTCTTAATGTGCTTAATCAAACGCTTACGCTTACGCATCTGGTTCGGCGTCAGGGTGTTGCGTTTATTCGCAAACGGGTTCTCCCCTTCCTTGAACTGAATACGGATAGGCGTACCCATCACGTCCAGCGACTTGCGGAAGTAGTTCATCAGGTAGCGTTTGTAGGAGTCCGGCAGATCCTTCACCTGGTTACCGTGGATCACCACGATAGGCGGGTTATACCCCCCGGCGTGAGCATATTTCAGCTTCACGCGACGACCGCGCACCAGCGGCGGTTGGTGGTCTTCAGCAGCCATGTTCATGATACGGGTCAGCATCGCCGTGCTCTGACGGCGGGTAGAGCTGTCATAGGCTTCACGAACGGATTCGAACAGGTTGCCAACACCACTCCCGTGCAGGGCAGAGATGAAGTGAACGCGGGCAAAGTCGATAAAGCCCAGACGGAAGTCCAGCGTCTCTTTCACCTGCTCGCGCACTTCATTGCTCAGGCCGTCCCACTTGTTGACGACGATAACCAGTGAGCGCCCACTATTTAGGATAAAGCCAAGCAGAGAGAGATCCTGATCGGAGATACCTTCACGTGCGTCGATGACCAGCAGCACCACGTTGGCGTCTTCAATCGCCTGAAGGGTTTTGATCACCGAGAATTTTTCTACCACATCGGTGATTTTCCCGCGCTTACGCACCCCTGCGGTGTCGATAAGTACGTACTCACGTTCATCGCGCTGCATTGGAATGTAAATGCTGTCACGCGTTGTGCCTGGCATGTCGTAAACCACCACGCGCTCTTCACCGAGAATACGGTTAGTAAGCGTAGACTTACCTACGTTTGGGCGACCCACGATAGCCAGCTTGATAGGCAGATCCTGCGGGTTGAAGTCGTCTTCCGGCTCTTCCTCGCCTTCCTCTCCGGCTTCAAACTGCGCCCAGTATTCAGCGTCCTCGTCCACCTCTTCCGGCGGGTTTACTTCATCAACCCACGGCAGCAGCACGGTTTCCAGCAGGCTGGTGACGCCACGACCATGCGAGGCCGCGATAGGATAAATATCGCCCAGACCTAAAGACCAGAAATCCGCAACAGCCTGATCGGCATCGATGCCGTCAGTTTTGTTCGCCACCAGGAAGGTAGGCTTTTCGCGTGAACGCAGATGTTTAGCAATAGCAGAATCCGCGGGCATCAGGCCAGCGCGAGCATCCACCATAAACAGAACCACATCCGCTTCTTCGATAGCCAGCAGAGATTGCTCTGCCATGCGGGTTTCTACGCCGTCTTCCGTACCGTCAATACCCCCGGTATCGATACAGATGAACTCGCGTCCTTCCACCTCTGCACGACCGTACTTACGGTCACGCGTCAGCCCCGGGAAATCCGCAACCAGCGCATCACGGGTGCGTGTTAAACGGTTAAAAAGAGTGGATTTTCCAACGTTAGGGCGCCCGACAAGCGCGACCACAGGTACCATGTTTGAAGCCTCATAAAATTCAAAATAACGTCGCTTTCGCAGCGTTTTTAAAAATGTCAAAACGGCTCCTGAGTGAACAGGAGCCGTTTAGTATACTACAACCGCCGTGTAATTAACGCGTGATCGCGTACAGCGTGCCGTCTTTTGCCTGAATCAGCAGTTTGCCGTCAGCCACAACGGGCTCCGTCAGGAAGCCTGAGCTATCCACTTTCTGCTGTGCCACGAAGCGACCATTCTCTGGATCGATCCAGTGCATATAGCCTTCGCTGTCGCCCACCACCAGGCTGCCGTTATACAGTGCTGGTGCGGTCAGCAGACGGTGCAGCAGATCGCTCTGCGTCCACAGCGTCACGCCACCTTCGGTGCTCAGCGCCAGCAGACGGTCGTTCTGATCCACCATATAAATACGGTTGCCGTCGACGATGAAATCGTTCACGGAACCCAGCTCACGTTTCCACATGATCTGGCCGCTACGCAGGTCCAGCGCCGTCAGGTTGCCGTTGTACGCCAGCGCGTAAACCACACCGTCAACGATGACTGGCGTGGTGTCCACGTCACTCAGACGGTCAATTTCAGTTGAACCGGTCGCCTGGGAAATACGCTGCTGCCAGATCATCTGGCCCTGCTGCATCAGTACCGCGCTGACACGGCCGTTGTCACCGCCCACAATGGCGGCGCCAAAGGCGGTCGCCGGAGCAGATTCACCACGCAGAGACAGCGCTGGCATATCCAGGTTAACCGTCCATTTTACCAGACCATCGGCTTCGTTCAGCGCCTGCAACTGGCCGTTGCTGGTATGGATCAGCACCAGGCCGTCGCTGACAACCGGACGCGACAAGGATTCACCGGCAACGGTGGTCTGCCATGCAACCGAACCGTCGCTGGCATTCAGCGCGTAAACCTGCGCTTTTTCGCTGCCCACATACACGTGACCGCCAGCAACGGTCAAGCCGCCAGAAAGCAGTGCAGGTTTACGGGAGAACCAGCCGTCTTTTTCCGCCAGGTTAATGGACCACACTTCTTTTCCGTCATCAGCGTTCAGCGCTTTAACGGTGCCTTTGCGATCGGCCGCATAGACAACGCCGTCAGCAAATGCCGGGTGCAGGTTGGAATAAAAATCGCCAATACCATCTCCCACAGAGGTGTCCCAGGCGGTGGATGGGGTGAACTGGTTTTCAACCGTCGGCAGCGGGGACATTTTAACAACGTCTTCTTCGCCACTGAACAGTGAACAACCACTCAATAACGTAACAGAAAGCAGTCCTGGCAGAAGTAATTTACGCAATTGCATTGGGTCCCTCTCAGACGGACAAATTATTTATTTTCATCTGCATCATTTCGCTCAGCGCAGGTGAAGCTTTACTATCCACGCCAGCTTGCCACGCTTTACGCGCGCCCGCTTTATCACCTTTACTCAGCAGTGCTTCACCGCGAAGATCGGCAACAATAGCGGCAAAGCCTTCGCCTTTGATGGTATCAAGCGTTTTCAGCGCGTCGTCGGCTTTTTTCTGCTGAACCTGGATACGCGCCAGACGCAGATTGATCACCGCTTTCAGATTTTCGTCACTGGCAGCAGCAAGCCCCTGAGACAGTTGCGCAGCGGCTTTGTCCAGTTCGTTTTTATCAACATACTGCTGAGCCACTTCCAGCGCAGCCAGCGCGCCGTAGGTGTTTTTGTTGTCAGCGGCAAATTTCTCCGCAGCCGTCAACGTTTGCGGCTGATCGGCACGGATTGCGCTAACGGTATTTTCGTAGTTCAGGGACGAACCGCGAGCAGAGTCAGCCTGATGATTGTTCCAGTAACGCCAGCCTACCAGCGCACCAACACCTAAAATAACCCCTACAACCAGTGCTTTGCCGTTTTCAGCAAAGAAGCGCTTAACCGCATCAACCTGGTCGTGTTCGTTCTCGTAAATTTCCACGCAGTCCTTCTCCTTAGCCCAATAGAGTGCGCAAGTGCGCCGCAACGCCATCCTGCGTTACCGTAGTTTGCTCACCAGAGCGCAGGTCTTTGACTACCACTTCGCCGTTGGCCACTTCGGACTCACCCAGCACCAGTGCGATACTTGCGCCCCACTTATCGGCACGAGCAAACTGTTTTTTAAAGTTGCCGCCGCCGTGGTTGGTCATCAGCTTAACGTCCGGCAGCGCATCGCGCACGCGTTCGGCAAGCTGCATCGCCGCAGACTGCGTATCCGCACCTGAGGCCACCAGGTATATATCGACAACAGGATCGGCTTTAAATTCCGGATTAACTGCCTGAACCAGCAAAACAAGTCGCTCAAGGCCCATCGCGAAGCCTACAGCCGGTGCTGCGCGACCACCCAGTTGTTCGACCAGACCGTCATAACGACCGCCGGCACAGACGGTGCCCTGCGAACCGAGGCTGGTGGTGACCCACTCAAATACGGTGCGGTTGTAGTAGTCCAGACCGCGCACCAGACGCTGGTTAACGGTATAAGCAATGCCCGCCGCTTCAAGCAGCTTGCACAGGCCGGCAAAGTGTTCGCGGGAATCCTCATCCAGGTAGTCACCCAGCGCTGGCGCATCGTTCAGCAGCGCCTGTACGTCAGGATTTTTGGAATCGAGTACGCGCAGCGGGTTGCTGTACATACGACGCTTACAGTCTTCGTCGAGCTTCTCTTTGTGCTGTTCCAGGAACGCCACCAGCGCATCGCGATAGTTCGCACGCGCTTCCAGAGAACCGATAGAGTTCAGCTCCAGAGAAACGTGCTCAGAAATACCGAGCGCACGCCACCAGCGGGCAGTAAGCATAATCAGTTCGGCATCAATATCTGGTCCTTGCAGACCAAAAACTTCCACGCCAAGCTGGTTGAACTGACGGTAGCGGCCTTTTTGCGGACGTTCGTGGCGGAACATCGGGCCGATATACCACAGGCGCTGCTCCTGATTGTACAGGAGACCATGTTCGATGCCGGCGCGTACGCAACCCGCCGTCCCCTCAGGACGCAGAGTCAGGCTGTCGCCGTTGCGGTCCTCAAAGGTGTACATCTCTTTTTCAACCACGTCGGTTACTTCGCCGATCGCGCGTTTGAATAACGGGGTCTGCTCTACAATCGGCAAACGAATTTCGCTGTAACCGTAGCTGCCGAGCACCTGCTTCAGTGTGCCTTCAATGCGCTGCCAGATGGCGGTTTCGCCAGGCAGATAATCGTTCATGCCGCGGATGGCTTGAATGTTTTTTGCCACGTTTATTCTCTTTCTATATACAAAAAAGAACCCAAAGAATGGGTTCAATCATACATGGGAAGCAGCCTGCTTCCCATCACGTTATTTTTCAACCTGCTGAACGCTGATGCGCTTCGCTTCGTCCATCATCGTCGCTTTCGCGCGAATCCGGGCTTCGAGCTGGTCGATCATATCACTATTATCCAGACGATCTTTACGAACGCCATCTTCATAGAGACCACTTTTCTTGTTACCGCCGGTAACGCCCAGCGTGGACACCAGCGCTTCACCCGGACCGTTCACCACGCAGCCGATGATGGAAACGTCCATCGGGGTGATGATGTCTTCCAGGCGCTGCTCCAGAGCATTCACGGTGCCGATCACGTCAAACTCCTGACGTGAACAGGTTGGGCAGGCAATGAAGTTGATCCCACGCGCGCGGATACGCAGTGATTTCAGGATGTCGAAACCGACTTTGATCTCTTCCACCGGATCGGCGGCCAGGGAGACGCGTAACGTGTCGCCGATGCCTTCAGAGAGCAGCAGGCCGAGACCAATCGCCGATTTTACCGAACCGCTTCGCAGACCGCCCGCCTCGGTGATCCCAAGGTGGAGCGGCTGATCGATCTGTTTTGCCAGCAGACGATACGATTCAACGGCCAGGAAGACGTCAGACGCTTTCACGCTCACTTTAAACTGATCGAAGTTAAGGCGATCCAGATGATCGACGTGACGCATTGCGGATTCGAGCAGCGCCTGCGGCGTCGGCTCACCGTACTTTTCCTGGAGATCTTTTTCCAGTGAGCCAGCGTTCACGCCGATACGGATTGGAATGTTTTTGTCGCGGGCGCAGTCAACAACCATGCGAATGCGCTCTTCGTTGCCGATGTTGCCTGGGTTAATACGCAGGCAATCGACACCATATTCAGCGACTTTCAGCGCGATACGGTAATCGAAGTGAATATCGGCAACCAGCGGAACGCTCACCTGCTGCTTGATCAGTTTGAACGCCTCGGCGGCATCCATGGTCGGTACAGAGACGCGAACAATGTCCGCGCCTACGCGTTCTAATGCTTTGATTTGATTGACCGTCGCTTCTACATCCGTAGTACGCGTATTGGTCATCGACTGGACGGCGATAGGCGCCCCATCGCCGACTGGCACGTTCCCAACGTAAATCCGTTTCGATTTTCTACGTTGAATAGGAGCCTGGTTATGCATGTAAAATCTCCCGCATTGCCCGTCTGTTACTGTGCTGCTGATTGTTCGGCACTAACGGTAAGACGCGCAACCTGGTTAGTTCTGATAAAGCGGCTCAGATCGACAGGTTTTCCTTGATACTGGATCTGTACCGCTGCCGGTGCGCCGATTTTAAGCTTGTAAGGTGCCTGGCCCGTTAGATTTAACGTGCCATCTTTACGTTGCAGGCCGCTGAACAGCTTTTTACCTGTCGCATCAGTCACTTCCAGCCAGCAATCCGCCGTGAAATTCATCACCAGCGCATTCGGGTCAACGGCAGGTGCCGCCGTACCCGCCGGGTCAGTTGGCAGTGACGCCGCGGTGTTATCTGCCGGTGCCGTTGCCGCAGGGGCGGTATCAACATTGGCCTGTGAAGGTGACACGACCGCGTTCTGATCCTGGGCCTGGGTGGCTGGTGCGGTATTCGCCGTCGCTTCTGGCGTCGTCGCTGGCTCGGTTGCAGGCGTGCTGCTTGCTGCCGCCTGAGGTTCGCTGGAGGTCGCAGCTCCTTCGGTGCTCAGCGGCACGCTTTGCGCGCCGTTATTACCAGACTGATTGAGCTCAGCGGAGGACTGATCGGCCATCGTCGTGATCTCTTCCTGCTGCGCTTTGTGGTTTTGCCACCACCATGCGCCCGTCAGGCCGACAACCACGAACAGGACCAGCCAGGTAAAGCTCATCAGCCAGCCATCGCGTTTTTTACGACGTTTACCCAGAGAGAAGCTCTGCATCGGCGCAACTTTTGCCGCACGCACAGGCGCCTGCTTCTCCATCATCGGCAGTAATTCGTCTTCAGGGATATGAACCAGTTTGGCGTAAGAACGGATATAACCGCGCAGAAACGTTGAAGCCAGATCGGCGGGTGCCTTATCTTCTTCAATATCGCGAACGGTGGAAACCTTCAGGCACAGGCGTTCTGCAACGGCTTGCTGGCTGAGTCCGAGTTGTTCACGGGCGTTGCGAAGACGAACGCCAGTGGAGAGTGCTGCATTTTGATCGTGAGTGGCTTCAGTATTCATTCGCTACAACTACTGGTACGTGAAAATAAGGGTTCAGGTGCCGGTGAGTCACAATGCCACCCGCACCGCGAAACTTTAGGTCAGTTAACCTGGAACAAACAGTATAAGACTGTCGGGCCGCAGATGACAGCGCTGGCAGGCCTTCACGCTAAACTGTTGTTACGTCGTTACATACTGCCCGAAAGTCGTATGAAACGCACCGTAATTATTAATCAGTCATAATGATTGTGACTGAATATTCAGTAAATTAATGCTTCACGGCGCAAAAAACGCGCCGTGTCTGCATAATAATCAAACGGTTTTGACCGCGATTGACTCACCCTGCATGCGCTTACGCAGCGTACGTTTGGTACGGTCAATAACGTCACCCGCCAGCTGACCACAGGCTGCGTCGATATCATCGCCACGCGTTTTACGAACGATGGTGGTGAAACCATACTCCATCAGCACTTTTGAGAAGCGATCGATACGGCTGTTCGAGCTACGGCCATACGGCGCGCCCGGGAACGGGTTCCATGGGATCAGGTTGATCTTACATGGCGTATCTTTCAGCAGTTCAGCCAGCTCATGTGCATGTTCGGTACCGTCGTTAACATGATCCAGCATCACGTATTCAATGGTCACGCGGCCCTGGTTCGCATTGGATTTCTCCAGGTAACGGCGCACGCCAGCCAGGAAGGTTTCGATATTGTACTTTTTGTTGATCGGCACAATTTCGTCACGGATGGCGTCGTTTGGCGCGTGAAGGGAGATGGCCAGCGCAACGTCAATCATGTCGCCCAGTTTGTCCAGCGCAGGCACTACGCCGGAAGTAGAGAGCGTAACGCGGCGCTTGGACAGACCAAAACCGAAATCGTCTAGCATGATTTCCATCGCCGGAACGACGTTGGTCAGGTTGAGCAGCGGTTCACCCATCCCCATCATCACCACGTTGGTGATTGGACGTGTACCGGTGACTTTCGCCGCGCCCACGATTTTCGCGGCACGCCAGACCTGGCCGATGATTTCCGACACGCGCAGGTTACGGTTAAAGCCCTGCTGCGCCGTAGAGCAGAATTTGCACTCCAGCGCACAGCCCACCTGAGAAGAGACGCACAGCGTGGCGCGATCGTCTTCCGGGATATACACGGTTTCAACGCGCTGATCGCCAACGGCAATGGCCCACTTGATGGTGCCATCTGAAGAGCGCTGCTCTTCCACCACTTCCGGTGCGCGGATTTCCGCCACTTCTTTAAGCTTATTGCGCAGCACTTTGTTGATGTCCGTCATGTCATCAAAGTTGTCGCTGCAATAGTGGTACATCCATTTCATGACCTGATCGGCACGAAATGGCTTCTCGCCCATCTCTTTAAAGAACTCGCGCATCTGCTGACGGTTCAGGTCCAGCAGGTTAATTTTTCCATTTTTATTGGGAACCGCAGGAATGGCGACTTCGGAGGTATTCACTAATTCAGACATAATTTTTTCCGGCCTCGTTGTTACACGTTGTGGCCCTTGGTGGGTTGAAAAGAAACGCCCCGGTAAACAGTCTGCTCGTCCGGGGCGTTGCATTGTACAAAGTCTGGCGCAGGGATGCCACGTTTGCACGCGGCATTTACGAAATTATTAGCGAGTGCGCGGGCACACTTCGCCTTCAGCGAAGAAGAACGCAATTTCGCGCGCAGCAGATTCAACAGAGTCGGAACCGTGGGTGCCGTTCTCGGTGAAGCTGTCTGCATAGTCGGCGCGCAGAGTACCTGCCAGCGCGTTGTCCGGGTTGGTTGCACCCAGCAGATCGCGGTGACGCTGTACCGCGTTTTCGCCTTCCAGTACGGATACCACGATTGGGCCAGAGGTCATGAACTCGACCAGACCATCAAAGAATGGGCGACCTTCGTGCTCAGCGTAAAAACCGCGAGCCTGCTCAACGGTCAGGTGCAGCATTTTGGTGCCAACGATCTTAAACCCTGCTGATTCAAAGCGAGCGAAGATGCTGCCAATAACGTTTTTTGCCACCGCGTTTGGTTTGATGATGGAAAAAGTACGTTCAATAGCCATTGATAACCTCTGTAAAATGTTCTGTTGTTTTTGCATACCTGAGTATGGTGTGGCGCGGATTATAAAGAGCAATAGCGCCATTGCCTATGGTTATGCATAACATTTTTTTAAAATGAGACGAAGATTAGCAACAGCTCGTATTTCGCATACCGTGTTGATGATGAAAACAGAGCGGACACTGCTTTTCATCAGACGTAAATGACCAGAAATGACGGTGGCACGTCAGGCAAACGGCTTCATATGCCGGTATGGTCACGCTTTTCGCTGTTCCTTCTGTTTGCGTCACGTTTATCGCCGCATGCTGGCATACCGCTTCGCAGCCGCCGCATCCCGTACAGCGTCCGGTTTCCACGATCAGTTCAGCGTTCCCAAACCGAATCGCGTTTTCCGTACAACTTCGCCAGCACGCGCCGCACAGTACGCAGGATTCGGCATCGAGCGTTATCTCTGCCTCGCTAAACGCAGAAAACGCCCTGCGCAGTTCACGCTGACCGGGCACGACGCTACAGGCCCGGACATCCTCACGGGGAACGTGCATCAGCGCACGCCGGGCGGTATTAACCTCGTTGACGGGTATATGTTTAAACGCCCACGCCGCTTCACCGCGCCGACGAAGCGCCAGATTCAGCCGGGCAATCGCCAGCAACCAGTCAGGATTCTGCTCCGCGTCGATACTGATAAAACGAACGTGGTGCTGCGCGTGCCACAGCAGAAGCTCATTCACCCCTGGCGCACGGTCAGTAAACGGCCCAACAAGCGTATCGCCACACAGAAAGCGTTTTCGCGGCGTGATGCCGGTGATGGCCTCAGCGGGGCAGACGAACAGGCAGTCACCGCATTCAATACAGCGGCTGTCATCAACCGAGACGCTTGAGTCGGTAAAAGAAAAAGCCTGCACAGGACAGACGTCCGCGCAGGCGAGGCAGGAAGCGTGGCGAAAACGGCGACGGACGCACGCATGCGTCACGTCCATCGCCGGGGCAAAGGTCAATCCGCCCATCAGCCAATACTGAAGAAAACGAAGCGCAGCATCAGCTCACCGACAATCAGCAATGCGCTTCCCAGCAGCATGGGAGATCGCGCCGCTTTCAGACCGCCCGCAGCAAAGCACAGCATACCCGCAACGGATACGCACCAGCTCAGCAGATGAACGGTTCGCAGTTGCTCCAGCATCTGTAGCGGTGCGTGAGGGAACGTCACCACGGTGTTGTCCATAGCCGTAATATCTGCCAGCCAGACGGGCTGCATCACCAGACGCACAAGCACCACCAGCGTAATAATGACAACCGCCGCACGCACGGTTTGAGTACGCGTCCCAACGGCCATGCAGGCTGAGCCGATAATCCCCACCGAACCGATAAACAGCACCAGAGTGTTTACGTGCTGCCATGTCACCACGGATGCGTGCATGTAGATCTGCGCCATGCAGAACACGTCGACTAAACCAACCAGACCTGCCACAACCAACAGTGGCTTCCAGCCTGGCTTTTTGACAAACATCAGCAGCGTTGCGAAGCCAAGCGCCGCAAGATAAAGACTGGCAAAGATAATCTCACGACTCAGCCAGGAGCTGGATACGTGGCGCAGCGCGTTAAGAGCATTAAGCGGATAGCCCATGTGCAGCGCGGAGGCGAGCAGCCCCAGACTCGCCAGCACAAACGCTCCGGCTGCCGGCAGCAGCGCGCTGCGTTGCGTGCTTCCGAACGCCAGCCACAGCGTAACGCCCACCGATCCTTGCAGGAACAGCGTAAAAATCAGCAGCGGTAACTCATGCATGACGTTTCCCCTCTTTCTCTGCGCCCTGATGCGCTTTGATCACCAGGTTTGGTTTGGTGATGGAGGAATCAGGCAAGCCTTTCACATCACAGACCGCACCATACTTCGCCCGCAGTTCATCAATCGGCCCGAATTTAATCGCTTCGAGTGGACAGGTTGCCACACAGACGGGCTGCTCTCCCTTCGCCTGGAGATCCACGCAGAAATCACATTTGGACATCTGCCCGGTCTGCTCGTTGAGCTGTGGCGCGCCGTAAGGGCAAGACCATGCGCAGTAGCCGCAGCCGACACACTTATCAGTATCAACGCGCACAATGCCGTCCCCCGGACGCTTATGCATCGCGGTGGTTGGACAGTTTTTGGTGCAGACAGGGTCTGCGCAGTGGTTACAGGAAATAGAGAGCGTGTAGGCAAAAACGTTGTTGCTGACGCCGCCCTGCCCGGTCGGGATAAAACTCCCGCCGTTGACTTCATAAACGCGACGGAAACGACGTCCGACCTCAAGGTTGTTTTTATCTTTGCACGCCACCTGGCATGCCTTGCAGCCCGAGCAGCGAGAAGAGTCGATATAAAAACCCAGCTGTTTGTCGCTCACCGGTGCGTAATGTTTAAACTGACTCATGCTTTAGCTACCTCCACCAGCATGGTTTGATGGGAATTCCCTTTCGCAAGCGCGGTAATACGGGCGGAACTGAGCACGTTCGCGCAGCCGCCTTTATCGATACCCTGCGCGTCCGGCTGCCACCAGGCGCCTGCCTGCATGGCCACCACGCCTGGAATGATGCGCGGCGTGACCTCCGCCGGGATCTCGCAAATGCCGCGCGCGTTATGAATACGCACGGTATCCCCCTGCGCAATGCCGCGCTTTTGCGCATCCTGCGGGTTGATCCACAGCTTTTGCTGCTGCGCCTCAATTAACCACGAGTTGGCGTACTGGGTGGAGTTAGCGCGGTTTTTCCCTTTCCAGGTGATCAGCTGAAGCGGGAAGGTTTTCGCCAGCTCGTCTTCCGGCCCTTCATGGGCTGGCACGTAGTGCGACAGCGCCGGAATTTCCGGGTGATGCATGTCGTACAGACGCTTCGAGAAGATCTCAATTTTTCCGGACGGCGTCGGGAACGGATGATTCTGCGGATCGCGAATGTTGTCTTCAAAGGCAACGTACGGCGCGCTTTTGAAAAGATGCTGACGCGTCTTCTGTAGCGTCGCGAAGTCCGGCAGTTTTTCATCCGGCATGGACAGCCGCGTCTGCTCCCAGATGTGCTCAATCCACGCTTTTTCGTCACGGCCCTCGCTGAACGCTGGCTCGACGCCAAGCTTAGCAGCGACCTCCCGCAGCCAGTCGTAGTCTGAACGGCGTTCAAATTCAGGTTCAATCAGCTTTTCTGACAGGATCAGATAGCTTGCCGTGCCCCAGGTTTCGCCGATATTCCAGCGTTCCATAAAGCTGGTTTCCGGCAAAAGCAGGTCGGCGTATCTGGCGCTCGGCGTCATAAACAGATCGCTTGCGACGATAAACTCGATTTTCGACTCGTCTTCCAGGACACGGGTTGCCTGATGAAGATCCGGGTTCTGGTTAGCCAGATAATTGCCCGCCAGCGAGAACAGGATGCGGATATTGCTGTCCAGCTTCTCAGCATCCTTCAGGCCATCTTCCGCGGTTACCTTAGAAGCATCATCCGCGGCCTGCACCCAGTTCATGACCGAAATTTTGGCTTTGACCGGGTTGTCCGGCATCTCTGGCCCGGCCGCAAATTTGCGGTTTGCGCAGCCGCCATAGCCTGCTGCCCAGCCGCCTTTCACCCCGACGTTACCCGTTAGCGTGGCCAGTATCGTCGAGCCGCGCGCGGTGCGCTCGCCGCAGTTGTGACGCTGCGGTCCCCAGCCCTGGATCAGCGCGGCGGGTTTGGTGGTTGCGTAGTCACGCGCCAGCTGACGAATAGTTTGTGCAGGCACGTGGGTGATTTTCTCTGCCCACTCAGGCGTTTTCGCCACGCCATCCTTTGCACCGCTCAGGTAAGCCATCAGGGATTCATTGGCCGGAACGCCCTCTGGCATGGCGTCTTCGTCAAAGCCAAGGGTGTAGCGTTGAATAAAGTCGCGATCGTGCAGATTCTCCGTGACGATCACATACATCATCGCGTCCATCAGGGCGTTGTCCGTGGCAGGAAGCAATGGGATCCACTGATCGGCAAGGGAGGAAACCGTATCGGAATAGCGTGGGTCGACGACAATGAAGCGCGTGCCGTTTTGCTTCATCTTCTGGTAGAAGTGGTTGCTGTGCCCGAAGATGGTTTCCGTCGGGTTATGCCCCCAGAGAATGACCAGCTTGGTGTCCAGCAGCGTGTCCAGAGAGCTACCGCTGGCGGCGGTGCCATAGGTATACGGCGTTGCCGCCGCCGTGTTACCCATACTGACCGAGTGATAGCTTTCGAGATAGCCGCCGGTTAAGTTGAGCAGACGACGAACCATTTTATCGCCAGAAAAGGTCCCGCCGGACACCGCGGTGCCCACATGAACATAGCGTGACGCAGCACCGTATTTTTGCGTAATAGTTTTTAATTGATTCGCAATGAGGGTGGTGGCTTCATCCCAGGTAATACGCTCGAATTTTCCTTCGCCACGTTTACCTACGCGTTTCATTGGATATTTCAGTCGATCGGGGTGATAAACAAATTTCCGATAAGCCCGACCACGAACGCAGGCGCGCATTACTGGCATCTGCGGATCCAGCGCGTTATCCGGACGCGTTGAAATTCGGGTCACAACGCCATCACTGACGTGAGCACGAATATCACACTTGCCGCCGCAGTCAAACGTACTACAGGTTTGCACCACTTTTTCTTCAGGCGTGGCGCCTGAAACCGCCGCGCCCTGTGCCTGTACTTTGCCGGTTTTGACGACAAACGGCAGGGCGGCGAGCGCCGACCCTGCCTGAATAAACTGACGCCGGGATATGGCGGGAATAAGCCCTTCTCCCTGATGTTTATTTTTTTTCATTGCTCGTTCCTTCAAATAAAAACGCATTCTCGTTTTTTTTCAGAAACGAATATTGATAATTATCAAGCTAACTCTTGAGGGGTAATACTTAGCGATCTAATTCAAAATTCACTGTCGCCGTTTGTCCTGTTTCATCTAATACAATTAATTGATATTTACCCGGCAAATATAATTGTAGTGAATAATTCTTCTGATGCCCGTCCAGCGGTTCGCCATTCAAAAACCACCATCGTTGTCCCTCCCCGCCGCTGGTTGAAACGTTGAGGGTCATATTTTTCTCACCCGGAAGACGTTTAATTACCGCCCCTTCTCTGACGCCTGACAACATCATCGGCGCCGCATTATGGTTATCCAGCGGAGGGCAAATAGCTGAACGGGCGGGGAGACGAGCAGCCCGTTTTTCAGCAGCAGGCAGCCAGGGCTCCAGCGGTAGCGGCCAGACATCCAGCACTTTCTCTGTCGCATCAGGACAATCCGCCGCAACGCGTTTGCCTTCTTTATCCAGCCAGACCGGGAAACGGATCCCGCGAATACCTTCCTGTTCCGGCAGCAACAGCGTAGGCGGTTCACTGCCTTCCAGCAGCCAGGTTGACAGCCGACGCCGACAGTTTTCGCTCCCTTCAGGCAGGGACTGGCCCCCCGGCCAGCAAATCACGCCCCGTCCTACGCTTGCAGGACGCGGATCGCGCGGCAGGCGCGCTTCATCCACCATCGAGCGGGACTGAAGCATGTTATTGACCTGATTCAGGAGCGGTACCGCGCTGGCGAAACCAAACTGCCCGGCAACGGGCGTGCCGTCCGGGCGTCCGGTCCAGATTCCAATGACATACCGGGCATTCAGGCCGATGGCCCAGGCATCCCGGTAGCCATAGCTGGTGCCCGTTTTCCACGCCAGCGGCGCAACCTGGGGCAGCGCACTGTCCGGCAGGGGCTGTGCTTCATTAGCGAGAATGCGTCGAATGATCCACGCCGCCCCCTGCGATAACAGCGGACGTTCGATCAGCGGATCGCCCGGCTGTAAACGCAGCCGGCCCGCCTTACCCTGACGCGCAAAGGCGCTATAGGCGGCAGCGATATCAGCCAGGCGTGCGCCTGCGCCCCCCAGGATCAGAGAGAGGTTGGGCTGTGCCCCCGCAGGCAGAATGAGCGGTAATCCCGCGTTGCTCAGCATTCCGGCAAAACGTTTTGGGCCGTACGCTTCCAGAACCTGCACCGCAGGCAGGTTGAGGGAACGCACCAGGGCTTCGCTCATACTGACCGGCCCATGGAAGCCGCTGTCAAAGTTGCCGGGACGATAATCCCCCGTTTTTCTTGGTACATCCTGCAATAACGAAGCGGGATGGATCAGACCATCGTCCAGCGCCATGCCATAGATGAATGGCTTGAGGACCGATCCCGGCGATCGGATCGCATTGACCATATCCACGTGGCTGAAACGGCTGTCATCATTGATATCTACCGAGCCTACCCAGCCACGCACTTTCATGGATGTATGATCCACGACGATCATCGCCAGCGAACTGCGGGCAGGCAGGCGTGATTTCCAGTTCATTGCCAGCTCTTCAAGCTGTCGTTGCAAAGCTGCATCCAGCGTGGTGACTATTTTTGTGTCACGACTTTTACTCAGCATCATGCGGGAAAAGAGCGGCGCCAGCTGCGGCATCTGCCGGGGTGCCAGCCAGACCGGCTCTTCACGGGACTCTTTCACCTGCTTCTCAGACCAGACGCCCTGAGTCAGCATACGGTCGAGCACTTTGTTCCGCGCCGCTTCGGCACGTTCCGGCCAGCGATCCGGGCGCAGGCGGCTGGGTGCCTGCGGCAGCACTGCCAGCAGCGCCGCGTCGGAATAGCTCAGCTGAGACGGCGGTTTGCCAAGGTAAGTCCAGCTTGCCGCGCCCACGCCCTGCAACGTGCCGCCAAACGGGGCACGGTTAAGATACAGCGTCAGGATTTCACGCTTGGAGAGATGCCACTCCAGCTGCATCGCCCGCCACAGCTGACGAATTTTACCGCCAAAGGTACGCGGATGCGGATCCAGCAGGCGCGCCACCTGCATGGTAAGCGTGCTCCCGCCGGAAACCACTCTCCCGGAGGTGAGATCCTGCCAGGCGGCACGCAGTACAGAAAGCGGATTGACGCCAGGGTGATCCCAGAACCAGCGATCTTCATACTGGATCAGCGCCTCAAGATAGCGTGGGGAAACCTCTTCAATGGTAACCGGATAGCGCCAGATGCCTTCGCTGTCGGCAAAACGCCACAGCGGAACACCCTGCTCATCCACCACCACTCGCGCTGGGTTGACCTCTTTCAGGGGCAACGGCCACACGCGGTCAGCGACGACAATCAGCCCCCCTGAAACGAGAAGCGCTCCCGCCAGCCACAGCCAGCGGGAGCGAATCAGGCGTGCTATCCGCATCTTACGGAACAACGATCAGCGGGCCACTGGCCGCCCCCGTTGCCCGCCACTGCGGAACATACATGGACTCGACCATCGGAACAGGCACCTGATAGGTTCCCGGCGTAACGGCACGGGCCAGGTAAACCAGCGTGACCGGCTGACCTTCATTGACCGGCACCGCGGCCACAAAGCGATCGTCGCGGAATTCCATGTGCTGAATATCAGACTGTTGCATCTGATTCAGCAGGTTTTGCACTTCACTGCCGCTGTCCTGCAAGCTGGCGCTGCTGCTCGCCAGATTCTGGTTTTCCAGCTCCAGACCTGCCGGGAGCAGATCCACCACCAGCGCATCCGGCACGTTCTGGCTGGCCTTCACCTCCAGCCATACCAGAACCAGTTCACCGCTCTTCAGAGAAGAGAGCGACTTGCTGCTGCCGTCTGTCGCCAGGATATGACGTTCAATCTGCAAGACATTAGAGGATGGCTGAGGCGCGTACTCCGGATAGCCAGTCGTGTCCAGTCGTACCCACAGCGGCGTAGTGCCGGTATTCGTCACCTGCAAGGCATCAAGCTGGTCGCCGTTCAGGTTTTCTACCTGCGCTTTATCACTGCTCTGGGTCTGTTCAGAGAGGCTGGTCGTTGCCGTCCACGCGCCTGACAAGGTTTGCAGTGAACGTCCGGCCATGAACAGCGCATTGCTCTCCTGGGTAGACAGCCAGCGCTGGCTGAACGCGTCTTCAGATAAAGCGTTCAGCAGCCTGTTTTGCGCATCCGGCATCAGCTTGTACTCTTCAAGCAGGGAGAGCATCAGGGCATTATCACGCAGCTGGCTGCCGTAATCCGCCATCCAGTTTCGGCTGTCGTTACGGGGAGTTTTGAGAGCCAGATCCAGCGCCTGCTGGCTGCGCGGTGCATCCCCCATCAGTTTGAGTGCCATGCCCAGCTGCATCAACGGAAGCCCGGAAGCAGCCTGAGCGTGGCGCTCCCAGATTTCACGCAGCGCACCGAGCGGCGCTTTTTGCTGACGAGCCAGCACCAGCGAAGCGTACGCCTGAACAGCAAATTTGCTGGCCTGGGTGTCGTCGCTGTAGCGGATGGACATCATCCCCGGATCCTGTAAATAGCGCAGCAGTCGGCTGTTGGCGTTATTCACTGCCTCGGCAGGCACGCTGTAACCCTGCTCCCCTGCCCGCACCAGGAAGTCCGTGACATAGGCGGTCAGCCAGTACTCTTCCGGGCCGTTTTTATCCCACAAGGCAAAACCGCCATCGTCACGCTGCATTTGCAGCAGACGGGAGATCCCGATATCAATGGCCGCACGGCGTTTATCGTCGGTATCGCCTTTAATACCCAGTGCCTTAAGTTGTGCCGCGTTGGTGTAAAGCGACGGGAACAGGCCGCTGGTGGTCTGCTCAAGACATCCATACGGATAGGCCTGAAGTTCACGAATGTAGCGCGCCAGATTTAAAGGTGGTTTACCGCTGAGCAACAGCTGCCCCTGTAGCGTGGCAGGCGAGAAACCGTTGATATGCTGTGCTGGTGCACTCCAGGATTCGCCAGGGTTCAGCATCGTGCCCGTATTCACCGTTTGCGCCGGGAATGCGGGACGCACGCCAATTTTCCAGCTCTTCTGCTGCGGCGCAAACGTCTCACCAGGGAGCTGAAGCCCCGACACCTGAGCAGTCACTTCACCATTACCATAGCCTTCCAGGGCGCGCACCGGAATAAACAGGGTGCTACGTGCGCCAGGCGGCAGCTTAACCGGCTCTGGCTGAGCACCTTCGAGCGACAACTTACCGGTTGCGGTTAACGCAATGTTCACCGTTTGCGGCTGGTCCGTCAGGTTAGTCAGGTCCAGCGTCAGGCGAGAGGTATCGCCACTTGCGAGGAATCGCGGCGTGTTAAGCTCGGTGATAATCGGAGCCGCCACAATGATTTTACTTTTGCTGCTGCCGAAATCGTCTTCCGTCCAGGCCTGCGCCATCAGACGCAGTTCGCCGTTGAAATCGCCAATCGGCAGCGTGATGGTGCCTTCGCCGTTGGCATCAAGCGTAACCGGCTGCGCCTGCTGGGCAATAATGGTGACATGGTTCACCGGTGGCTTACCGCCGCGTTTCAGTTCATCGCCGTCTCCGCCAAAGCGCAGTGCGGCCAGACGTCCCTGACCTTCAATCACCTGGCCGTAAACATCATAGATGTCCGCGCCATAGCGCTTCTGGCCGAAGAAAGCTTCCCACGGATCCGGTGTGACGTAGTCGGTAATGTTCAGCACGCCGCTATCGACAGCCGAGACCAGCACGTTCACCTTCTGTGGCACAGCCCCCTCTTTTACGCTGGCTTTCACTTTCACAGAAAGCGTCTGGTTCGGACGCATTTTTTGCGGGTTATCCAGTGCGATGGCCAGGCGACGATTTTCGTCCCCCATTGGCAGATGCAGCAGGCCAACCGCCCGTTTTGGCGTGGCGGATTTGGATTTATCGCCAGGACGAACCACCAGCGTGCTGAGGTAGAGATCGTGACGTTTCCAGTCCTTATCCACCGGAATGGCGAGATCCAGACCGTTTGCTGGCACGTCGATCTCTTTCCACCACAGCGGTCCTTCGCTGGATTCAATCATTGCATAGCCCTTGCCTGCGGCCGGCGCTGCAATATGCAGGTTGATGGTATCGCCTGGCTGATAGGATGGCTTGTCCAGTTTCAGCGTCACACGATCCGGGCGAGCAGCGCCCGTGCCATCGCTGTTATCCTGCCAGCTGTACCCCGCCCAGAAGCGCACGCTGCTGACCATGTCATCAGGGGCTTTCACTTCCAGACGGTATGAGCCCCACTCCACCGGGAAGGTGACTTTACCGGTTTCATCGGCCTTGAGGTTTAGCTCCTGCTCGCCCTCAACCAGATCTTTTTGATCAAACTGAGACTGCCAGCCCTCACTCTCGGACCAGTTCCAGAAGTAGTCGCGACGCTCACGGATCAGACGCACCTGCAAACCGGATACCGCTTTTTTCGCCCCACTGGCATCGGCATAGACGATGTCAAAGCTGGCGTTGCCGTTTTCATCGACAATCGGCTGATTGACGGTGGTATCGGTACGGTAGTCGTAAACGGCCTTGCTGGCGAACTGTGGGCGGATCCCCGGAAGTTCAGCCGCTGGCCAGATAGCCTGCTCGGCGCGTCGCGTTACCGGACGCCCACCTGATTCCAGCAGGCTGGCCTGCAAAATCAGTTGCAGCGGCGAGTGCGCCTCTTTCCACTGGCTTTCGGTGGTAACCTGCCCACGCCCCTGTTCGTCCAGCGTAAGCTGCACTTCATCCAGACTACGGCTCAGGTTCTCCTCGGCAATATCACCGAACTGGAAGCCAGGCAGCGCAGGCACCGCGTCACGTAGCGGACGCAGGAAAAGCTGGCCTTGCAGAGAATTACCGTTAGCCGGCGCGCCATACAGGTAATAGCCAGCAACGTTAAAGTCGACATTATCCTGCGGGGAAACCGGCGTTTTTTGCCCGGTCAGATTCAGCGCCATACGCTCAGGCATAAAATCTTCGACGTGGAAATCCCACATGCGCTGCTGGTTATCGCCCGTATTCGCGCGAATATGCCACATGCCGGTCTGGGCGCCGCTATCGAGCGGAAAGTTGAAGCGATAAAGGCCGTTCTCAGGTTGCACAACGACCGTACGCGCCACCTGTCCGTCCGGGCGCAGCACGTCAAGTTTTACCGGCTGATCGGGAAGCGGTTTGCCATCGCTGTCGCGAAGCAGGCCGTTCAGGATCACCGTTTCACCCGGACGATAGAGATCGCGCGGGCCAAACATAAAGAACTGTTTGCTGTAACCCGGGTTACCGGCGATATCAAACTCCGCCAGATCCAGCGCCGGAAGTTTGAGGTCGAGAAGCGTCGTCTGGCCATCTTTACTGGCCAGGATCAGCGCGGCTTCTTTATCGGTTTCCAGTTTCGCATGACCATCGGCGTCGCTGTTCGCCTCGGCCAGGGTCTGCCCTTTATCGTTCAGAAGGGTAATGGCCACACCTGACTGCGCCGCACCGTCTTCAAGACTCTGGGTGAAGATGTCCAGGCGGTTATGATAACGGTGAGCGGACAGCCCAATATCACTTAAGGTAAAGAGCGTCGCGGCGTTACTGTAGTTATAGTGACCAGCCTGATTCATCACGGCGATATAGACGCCAGACTGCTGGAGCGGCTTAATATCTTTGAGCGGCAGGAGCAGTTTTTCACGCGTATTGCGCGCCGGGTTGAGGTCGAAACGGCCGGTGTAGACCAGTTCCGCCATCTTCAGCAGGTTGTCAGATTCCCAGTTGGTCAGCGAGTTACGGTACTCCCACTGGCTGACAAACGAGGCCAGCGACTCCGGCTTCACGCGATAGAAGTTCACATCCACATTGTTGACGTTGAGCGCCATCACCGGCAACCCTTCCACCACCTTACCCGGCAGCAGCGATCCGCGGCTGGCGAATCCGACCGTCGGTTCAACATCCCGGGTGGTGATCGCTTTTTCATAGTCGATGCCAAATGTCGCTTTGTTCAGCGCCAGCAAATTACGTTCGACGGTGACGACCAGATTACGATTCGGCTCCAGATGGCGCAGGCGCAGCTCTTTCAGATTGGGGGCCAGTTCCCAGGCGCCGTCCACTTTGCCGCTTTTTTTATCCACCACATGCACCGTTTTCGCAAAATCCTGGCTGGGATCCAGCGGTACAGAGAAGGTCAGAACCAGCGTCGCAGCGCCGTCGAGTTGCACTTCAGAGGCATCCAGCAGCGTCAACGCCTTGCCCTGACTCTGCGCGGCCAGCTTAGCCAGCTTTTCAGGATCCGGTTTTGCCGGGGTTTTCTGTTCTGATGCAGTAGACGCTGCGGGGGCAGCGGCCTGAGGTTTGTCGTCGCTGTTATCACAGCCGACAAGCGTAAAGGTGGTGAGCAGCGCGAGAGAGATCGCAGCTAAGCGAAACGGTTTCATCCTGTGTCCCTGGCCTGAGGGGCCTGTTGGTCATCGTCCGGATAAGTATTATCCGCAAGTTTCGTTAATACAAAAAGTCCAATTTTATAATCTGGAAAGCACCTCGCAGAATGGCATCACGCAGCCAAACCGTGATGGAACGGCGATCACAGCGCATAACGTAACATGTTACCTTTTGCGTCATTTGTTTTTAAAACAAGAAGATAGCTGGATAAGCTCGCATCAGGCCTGCTAGTTTTATGACCATGACGCACCCCGAGTGCGCGGTTCAATAAGAGAGAAAGCCATGAAACGAGCCGTGAACGCCCTACAAAATTTCGGAAAATCACTTTACGGACCTGTACTTATCTTACCCATCGTCGGTCTGTTTATCGCCTTCGGGAATGTACTGGGTAACGGCAATCTGGCCGAGTACCTGCCGTTTCTCGGCCACCCGCTGATCCAGAGTGTCGGCCAGCTGATCGCCAAATCTGCCGTGTCGGTGCTGGTCAACCTGGCGCTGGTGTTTGCCGTCGGGATCCCCATTGGACTGGCAACACGAGACAAAGGCTACGCGGCGCTGATTGGGCTGGTGACCTTTATCGTATTCATTAACGCGATGAACGTGACGTTACAGCTTCAGGGAGAACTGGCCCCTGCGGAACAGATGAAAGCCGCCGGACAAAGCATGGTGCTGGGCGTCCAGGTGCTGGAGATGGGCGTTTTCGCCGGGATCCTGACCGGGGCGCTCTCCGGTTATCTGTACAACAAATATTCCGGTGTCCAGTTTAACGGCGCGATGGCGATTTACTCCGGCCACTGCTTTGTCGCGATTGTGATGCTGCCTGTCTCTATGCTGCTCGGCGTGGTCATGAGCGAACTCTGGCCGTACGCACAGCATGGAATAAGCGCTCTGGCGCTGGCGATCAAAGGGTCCGGTCCGTTTGGCGTAGCGATCTACGGTTTCCTTGAACGCATTCTGGTGCCGACGGGCCTGCATCATCTGGTCTATACGCCGTTCCTGTATACCGAACTGGGCGGTACGCAGGAGGTGTGTGGCGCAACCTATCAGGGCGCGCGCAATATCTACTTCGCCGAGATGGCCTGCCCGGACGTGAAGCAGCTCAGCAGTACCGTGGTGTGGGATGCGCGCGGCATCAGCAAGATGTTCGGCCTTCCTGCCGCCGCGCTGGCGATGTACATGACCGCGAAGCCAGAGCGTAAAGCGATTGCGAAAGCGATTCTGATCCCGGCGGCGCTGACCTCGCTGCTGGTCGGCGTAACCGAGCCGATTGAATTCTCCTTCCTGTTCGTCGCCCCGCTGCTGTTCGTGGTGCATGCGGTGCTGACCGGCATCGGCATGATGCTGTTCTCGCTGTTTGGCGTTCACGCCATCGGCGCCAACGGGATTATCGATTTCATCCTCTACAACCTGCCGCTCGGCACGGAGAAGTCCAACTGGCCCATGTACATCGTGGTCGGGCTGATCATGTTCGCCCTTTATTTCGTGGTATTCCGCTTCCTGATCCTGCGCTTCAACATGAAAACGCCGGGGCGTGAAGATGAGGACCAGGAGACACGCCTTTACAACAAGCAGGAGTACCAGGCGAAGGGCAATAACGACGAGCTGGGCGAATCCATCGTGGTGGGTCTGGGCGGTCGGGAAAATATAGAGGTAGTGGATAACTGCTACACCCGCTTACGCGTCACGGTGAAGGACGTCGACATCATCGACGAACCGCGCCTGAAAGCGACCGGCGCGAAAGGGGTTATCAAACAAGGTAACAACGTTCAGGTGGTCTACGGGCTGCATGTCAAAAAAATGCGAGAAGCCGTTGAGACGTTTCTCTGAAAGGAGCTAAAGATGTTTACATCCCCATTTATTCTGTCGATTGCCGGCGGCGGTAGCACCTACACGCCAGGTATTGTGAAAAGCCTGATGGTACGTCTGCATGATTTCCCTCTGGCAGAGATCCGCCTGTATGACATTGACGAGGCGCGCCAGAACACCATTGCGCCCGTGGTGGAGAAGGTTATTCGCGACCACAGCCAGAGCATCAAATTCACCGTCACCAGCGATCCGGAAGTGGCCTTCAGCGGCGCGCATTTTGTTTTTGCCCAGATGCGCGTCGGACAGTACAAAATGCGCGAGCAGGATGAAAAGATCCCGCTGCGCCACGGGGTGGTCGGCCAGGAAACCTGCGGACCCGGCGGGCTGGCATATGGCCTGCGTACGATCCTGCCGATGGTAGAGCTGATCGATCGGGTGGAACGCTACGCGCACGAAAAGGCGTGGATCGTGAACTACTCCAACCCGGCGGCGATTGTCGCTGAGGGCGTGCGTCGCCTGCGCCCCAACGCACGCGTGCTGAACATCTGCGATATGCCGGTTGCCGCGATGCGCAATATGGGCGCCATTCTGGGCGTGGATCGCCATAAACTGGAGGTGGACTATTTTGGCCTCAACCATTTCGGCTGGTTTACCCGCGTGCGGGTGGACGGCGAGGACAAGCTGCCGGAGCTGCGTAAACATATCGCGAAGTTTGGCCTGCTGACGGAAGATGCCGCGAAAACCGACCCGCAGCACTCGGATCCGTCGTGGGTGAAAACCTGGCGCAACATCAAGCCGATTATGGATAACTTCCCGGAGTACCTGCCGAACCCGTATCTACAGTACTACCTGATGCCAAACCAGATTGTGGAGCATCAGAACCCTGACTATACCCGCGCCAACGAAGTGATGAACGGGCGTGAGAAAAAGCTGTTTGCCGCCGCCGAAGAGTACCAGCGCACCGGAATTTTACCGGACGCCTTCCACGTAGGTGTTCACGGCGAATTTATCGTCGATGTCGCCTGCTCACTGGCGTTCAACCTGCGCCAACGCCATCTGGTGATGGTGGAAAACCGCGGGGCGATTACCAACCTGCCGTACGATGCGGTGGTGGAAGTGCCTGCCTATATCACCTCCGAAGGGCCGGAGCCTGTCCGCGTGGGTCAAGTGCCGCTGTTCCACCAGACGCTCCTGCAACAGCAGCTGGCCTCTGAACAGCTGCTGGTTGAGGCAACCATCGAAGGCAGCTACGAGAAAGCGTTGCAGGCGTTTACTCTGAACCGCACCGTGCCGACCATGGAGCACGCGAAAGCGATTCTGGATGAGATGATCGAAGCCAACCGCGACTACTGGCCTGCGCTGCAAAAGGCCTGGCAGGACGGTGAAGCGGTGAAAAAATAGGGGCTTGCTCGCGAGTTGAACGTGGTTAGCTTGTCGGTGTCAGAAAAAACACCGACAATCCTTTTTTACGGAAAAGAATGGAGGCAACCATGTCCACCTCATATTTTGTCGCTGCCGACTGGCTGATTGAGCACGGCGACGACCCGGAAGTTCAGATTATCGACGCGCGCATGGCCCCTCCGGGCCAGGAGCATCGTGACGTTCCCGCTGAATACCGTGCAGGGCACCTGCCTGGCGCGGTATTTTTTGATATCGAAGCCCTCTCCGATCACACCTCTCCCCTGCCGCACATGCTGCCTCGCCCGGAAGCGTTTTCCGTGGCGATGCGCGAGCTGGGCATCAGCAAAGATAAACATCTTGTTGTTTACGATGAAGGTAATCTGTTTTCCGCGCCGCGAGCGTGGTGGATGCTGAAAAACTTCGGCGTGGAAAAGGTATCGATTCTGGCGGGCGGACTTGCAGGCTGGAAGCGCGACGAACTACCGCTTCAGCAGGGTGACGTCACGCTGCCGGAAGGGGAATTTGATGCCACGTTTGACGCTAACGTGGTCAAGCGCCTGACCGACGTGCTGGTCGTGAGCCACGAAAACACGGCGCAAATCGTCGATGCGCGTCCCGCTCCACGTTTCAACGCAGAAGCGGACGAGCCGCGTCCGGGACTGAAACGCGGACATATCCCGGGGGCGCTGAACGTACCGTGGGGCGATCTGGTGTTTGAAGGCGAGCTGAAAACCACCGATGAATTGCGTGCCATTTTTGAACGTCAGGGCGTGGATTTGCATCGTCCGGTTATTGCCAGCTGCGGCTCCGGCGTGACGGCCTGCGTGGTGATCCTGGCGCTGGCAACCCTTGGCGCGAATGACGTGACTCTGTACGACGGCGCCTGGAGTGAATGGGGTGCACGGGACGATCTGCCGGTTGAACCGGCGAAATAATGGATAACCGCCTGGCAACGCTGTTAACGCGCGGATCGTCGCTGACCCGCGCGGAGTATCGCGTCCTCGCCCACCTCACTGAGCATCCATTGCTGGTGGGCAACATCACGGTGCGCGAGCTGGCGCAGGCGACATTTGTCTCTACCGCGACGATTATGCGGCTGTGTCAGAAGCTGGGGTTTAGCGGCTTTAGCGAGTTTATCTGGCACTGCAAGCAGTTGCTTTCTGACACGCCGCATATCACCGTACAGCCTGAGCAACATGCGGAAATGCCCGGGCTTTTTACCCGGTTCGTTGCCAACTATCAGCAGACCTTCCAGTGGGTCACTCAGGACAAACGCCAGCAGTTTGCCAGCCTGCTGCGCCAGAAAGAGAGCTTCTTTCTCTACGGCGCCGGGTTTTCGTACCTTTTTGCCGAGTACCTGACCAAGAAGTTGCAGGTGCTGGGAAAAACGGCGTTCATCTCCGGGCCGGGAGACAGCCGGAATATTTTTCTCAGCAACGCCGCGCGCTATCAGGTGTTTATTGCCGTTTCACGCAGCGGCGAAACGGAGCAGGTACTGGATAAAGCGCGGATCGCCAAAAACGTCGGCATGACGATCGTCGCGTTTACCCGCGCGTCGGCCAATACGCTGGCGGGTATGGCGGACGTGCATTTTGCCCTCTATGACGAAGCGGTACATTTCGCCGCCGAAGCCGCAGGGGTAACGTCGTTTGAGTCGAATCTGGTGCTGCTGATGGATTTACTGCTGCTGGAAGCAACGGGGTGAAGGTCACCCCGCCGTAATCAGATAATGCGGTTGGTCTTGAGATCGCGCAGGAAGCCGCCCCAGCGACGCTCGTAGAACGGGGTGATGTGCTCGGTAATAAAGTGGCTGATCCCCTTCTCACCTTTCTTCACCTGACAGATATCAATCGGCTCATCGCCCGGCAGGGTGTCGGTTGCCACGCTTCCCGCTGCCTGGATGATCTCGTCGATATCGCCGTCGGCCTCAATCCCTATCAGCAGAACAGGCTTTTCGTCAGCGCTCTCTTTGATGGAGCAGAGAAACGCGCGTTTTACCGGCTTGATGGTTTTAAACAGCGTGGTCAGGGAGTCAATCATCTGCGCGGGCGGCTCGGCCACTTCAGACAGCAGCAGCGTTTCGCCCCCTTCCAGCACCTCCTGAGTGCTGAGCGGGTTGCCCTCGTCACCAATCAGGTGGCTGATTTCGCGCGGAGTAAACTCTTTCCCGGTCGGCAGTTTGGCGTTGAGGAACAGCGTCTGCCCCAGGGTCATTTCGAACAACGTGCGCACCGGCATCACCACGAACGCCTGTTCGTCTTCTACCGCTTCCTGCAAGGCCTCGAGCGAAGTAAAGAACGGGATCACCGAGGTGCCGTCGTCTTTCTCCCAGTGCAGCAGATCCAGCGCGCTGTCTTCGACAACCTGCTCCCCTTCCGCCGCGGTGCCCGGCACCCAGACGGTGGATTCCAGCAGCGTGCGGAAAAAGGCCGGACGGTGGGCGGGTTCGGTCGCCGCCTGCTCCAGCAGGGTTTCTAATTCGTTTTTGGTTTCTGACATAGTTTGGCTACTTCAAAAAACGCCGGGTGGCGCTTCGCTTACCCGGCCTACAAAACCGTAGGCCCGTGCAAGCGCAGCGCCGCCGGGCAATATGATGACTCCGAAGGCGCGCGTAAGCGTAGCGCTACCCGGCAAAAAAGATCACTCAGCCGTCAGCAGGTTCGCCACGGTACGCACGCCCAGACCGGTCGCACCCGCAGACCACTGCTCAACCGCCGCTTTACGGTAGGTTGCGGAGCAGTCAATGTGCAGCCAGCCTTCATGGTAGTTCTCAACGAAGTGAGACAGGAAGCCTGCTGCGGTGCTTGCCCCCGCCGGGTACGCTGCGTTCGCGGTGTTGTTCAGCTCGGCGAAGTTGGACGGCAGCTGGCTGCGGTGGAACTCGGCCAGCGGCAGACGCCAGAACGGTTCGTTTTCCGCCGCCGCGCTGGCCAGCAGGCGATCGGCCAGCTTGTCGTCGAAGCTGAACAGGGCGTGATAGTCGTTACCCAGCGCCGTTTTCGCCGCGCCGGTCAGGGTTGCCATGTCGATAATCAGCTCCGGCTTCTGCGCAGAGGCGTCGATCAGGCCATCGGCCAGCACCAGACGGCCTTCGGCGTCGGTGTTCATCACCTCAACGTTTTTACCGTTGCGGTAGCGAATGATGTCGCCCAGCTTGAAGGCGTTGCCGCTCACCATGTTGTCCGCGCAGCACAGGTAGAGCTTCACGCGCTTGTTCAGGCCACGGGTGATGGCGAACGCCAGCGCGCCGGTGATGGTGGCCGCACCGCCCATGTCGGACTTCATGGAGTCCATGAACGCGCTCTGCTTCAGGCTGTAGCCGCCGGTGTCGAAAGTGATGCCTTTTCCGACCAGACAGGCAAAGACCGGCGCTTCTTTATCGCCGGTTGGGTTGTAATCCAGCGCCAGCAGGACCGGAGGACGCTCGGAGCCACGGCCCACGGTGTGGATGCCCATGTAGTTCTGCTCGCGCAGGTCTTCACCTTTGGTGATGCGGTAAGACATCTTGTCGCCCGCCACGCCGCACAGCAGGTCGACGGCGCGCTGCGCCAGCTGCTCAGGGCCTAACTCTTCCGCCGGGGCGTTGATGGTGTCGCGCACCCAGTCGATAATTTGCAGGCGGCTTTCCAGCTCTTTCTGACTGGCTTCGTCGAGGTTCGCCCACTCGATTTTGCGGGTGCCTTTCGGGCCTTTGTAGCCTGCCCAGAACGCCCAGCTGCGGTCGGTGTCCCAGCCTTCGCCTTCCAGCGACACATGCTTAATGCCAAGGCCGTCAATTTTACGCGCGGCGCGCTGGATCAGGCCCAAATCATCATTGCCCGTCAGGTGCAGGGTAATACCGTCGTTGTTGATGCTGTAGGTGGCTTTTTCGCCCCAGCGTGAGTCGGCTGGCTGCGTGGAGAGCGTAATCTTCATCGCTTCGGTCATTTTATTTATCCTTATTAGCAACTAGCAAACGGGCCGCCTGAAGGCAGCCCGTTTATGTTATCTATTCTGCTTCATCTAACCAGACTAACAGAATCGCCTCCAGAATTTTTTCATTGGATGCGTTTGGATCGTCGTCAAAATCTTCCAGATCGCAAATCCACTGATGCATATCGGTGAATCGTACGGTCTTCGGATCGAGATCCGGGTTCGCGTCGTAGAGCGCCTCGCCGATTTCACGGCTGTCTGTCCACTTCAGTCCCATATCAATGCTCGCGTGCGTGGTTGATGGTGTAACGTGGGAACTCTACGACCAGATCTTCATCGGTCACCGCGGCCTGGCAGCTTAAGCGGCTGTCGGGCTCCAGACCCCATGCTTTGTCCAGCATGTCGTCTTCGTCTTCGGTGCTCTCTGCAAGCGAGTCGAAACCTTCACGCACGATGCAGTGGCACGTTGTGCAGGCACAGGATTTTTCACAGGCGTGTTCCACTTCGATACCTGCACGCAGGGCTACATCGAGAATGGTTTCACCGGTCTTCGCTTCCAGAACAGCGCCATCCGGACAGAGGTCCGCATGAGGCAAAATTACAATCTTTGGCATATTAAACCTCGTCCACGGACTGGCCTTTCAGCGCGACGCGGACAGATTTGTCCATGCGGCGAGCAGCGAAGTCCTGGGTTTGTTTATCAACGTTTTTAATGGCTTCTTCTATTGCGTCAGCGTCATTGCCTTCGGCGACTGCGCTTAAGCGCGCGGCAGCGTCGTCAATCATCTGGCGCTCAGCGGCGCTTAACAGCGCGGCATCGGCAGCGAGTGCGCCGTTCAGGCTTTCCAGCACGCGTGCGGCTTCCACTTTTTGTTCGGCCAGCATACGCGCCTTCACATCCTGCTCGGCGTAGCTCATTGAGTCCTGAATCATGGAGGCGATTTCGCCATCGGTCAGGCCGTAGGACGGCTTCACCTGGATGGACGATTCCACGCCGGTGGATTTTTCCATCGCCGTGACGCTCAGCAGGCCGTCCGCATCCACCTGGAAAGTGACGCGAATATGCGCCCCGCCCGCCGGCAACGCCGGAATGCCGCGCAGCGCAAAGCGCGCCAGAGAGCGGCAGTCCTGCACCAGCTCGCGTTCGCCCTGCATCACGTGGATGGACATCGCGGTCTGGCCGTCTTTGAAGGTAGTAAACTCCTGCGCGCGCGCCACCGGAATGGTGGTGTTACGCGGAATGACTTTCTCCACCAGGCCGCCCATGGTTTCTAAACCCAGAGACAGCGGGATGACGTCCAGCAGCAGCATTTCGCTGTCCGGCTTGTTGCCGACCAGGATATCGGCCTGGATAGCGGCGCCCACGGCAACCACTTTGTCCGGGTCGATAGAGGTCAGCGGCGTGCGGCCAAAGAATTCGCCCACGCGCTCGCGCACCAGCGGCACGCGGGTTGAGCCGCCAACCATGACCACTTCCAGCACCTCGCTGGCCTCCACGCCCGCATCTTTCAATGCGCGACGGCAGGCCAGCAGGGTACGCTTAACCAGAGGCGCGATCAGTTCGCTGAACTGATTGCGGGTGATCTCACCCTGCCAGCCCGCAACGTTAACCGTGACCGATTGCGCGTCGCTCAGGGCGATTTTGGCGTCGATGGCAGCATCCAGCAGTTCACGCTGTACGCGCGCATCGCTGCGATCGCTGATGCCCGCCTGCTCGCGGATGTAGTCTGCCAGCAGATGGTCGAAGTCATCGCCGCCGAGCGCGGAATCCCCGCCGGTCGCCAGCACTTCGAACACGCCGCGGCTCAGGCGCAGGATTGAAATATCAAACGTCCCGCCGCCGAGATCGTAAACCGCAATCACCCCTTCCTGACCGGAATCGAGGCCGTAGGCAATGGCCGCCGCCGTCGGTTCGTTCAGCAGACGCAGCACATGCAGGCCCGCCAGACGCGCGGCGTCTTTGGTGCCCTGACGCTGTGCATCGTCGAAGTAGGCCGGAACGGTGATTACCACGCCGTCCAGATCGCCGCCAAGCGTCGCCGTGGCGCGCGCCGCCAGCGCTTTGAGGATGTCAGCGGAAACGCGAATCGGGTTCAGCAGACCGGCAGACGTCGCGATCATCGGCAGGCCGTTTTCGCTGGCCTGTAGCTGATACGGCAGATGCGGGTAACGGGTCTGGATATCAGCCAGCGAGCGGCCCATCATGCGCTTAACCGAGCTGATGGTGTTGGCCGGATCGCGTGCGGCATTAGCGCGGGCATCAAACCCGACCGCGTGACCCTGCTGCTGGTAGTGGACCACGGAAGGCAGCAGATGGCGCCCCTGCTCGTCAGCCAGCGTTTCCGCCTGGCCGCTACGCACGGTCGCCACGAGAGAATTGGTGGTGCCCAGGTCAATACCGACCGCCAGACGACGCTGGTGCGGTGCGGCGCTTAAGCCAGGCTCACTAATTTGTAATAAGGCCATAATTGCTTCCGAAATTAAAAATCGAGCAGCTTTTCTTCGAGTTGTTCAGCACTGCTTCGCAGTTTATCGAGAAAACGGAGTTTGCGCACAGTGTCTGCCGCCACGTCCCAGGTCTCGTTGTTCAGTTGCTCCACCATCTGCTGATGGCGGGTATCGAACATGCCCTTTACGCGCGTGATAAAGCTTTCCAGGCGTGCTTCGTCTTTAGCCTGTTCAATTTCATCCAGCTCTTCGCGCAGCTCCAGCTGTTCCATCAGAAAGGCGGTGTCGCGCACGGTATGCTGTTCGCTCGCCAGATCGAAACCGTGAAGCGAGAGCAGATATTCTGCACGCGCCAGCGGATGACGCAGCGTTTGCCAGGCCTGGTTGATGGTTGCGGAGTGTGATACCGCAGCCAGATGCTCTGCCTGCGTCCCGCTGGCGAATTTATCCGGATGGTACTGACGCTGGAGATCCTGAAAACGGACCGTCAGCGCCTGGAGATCGATCGGGTATTGAGCGGGTAGTCCGAAGAGAGTGAAGTAATCCATAACAATCTCAGGGGTAGCCTGTTAGAACAAACCCCACGCGTAGCAAAGCCACGGTGGGGTTTCGGATGACGCGCGGTTAAACGTGGAAGCTTTCGCCGCAACCACACTCGTCTTTGACGTTCGGGTTCGTGAATTTGAACCCTTCGTTCAGGCCTTCTTTTACGAAGTCCAGCTGAGTGCCGTTGAGGAATTGCAGGCTTTTGCCATCGACCACCACCTTCACGCCCTTGTCTTCAAACACGGTGTCATCAGACGCCGGTTCGTCAACAAACTCCAGTACGTAAGCCATACCAGAACAGCCGGAGGTACGTACGCCCAGTCGCAGGCCAAAGCCTTTACCACGGTTCGCCAGAAAAGAGCTTACTCGCGCGGCAGCGCTGTCGCTAAGGGTAATCGACATACTCAAACCTCAATTATTTTGCTTCACGTTTGCTTTTGTAATCCGCAATGGCGGCTTTGATCGCGTCTTCTGCCAGAATTGAGCAGTGAATTTTCACCGGCGGCAGTTCGAGTTCTTCAGCAATATCCGTGTTCTTGATTGCCTGTGCTTCGTCCAGAGACTTGCCCTTCACCCATTCGGTGACCAGGGAGCTGGAAGCGATAGCAGAACCGCAGCCGTAGGTCTTGAAGCGCGCGTCTTCAATGATACCTTCATTGTTGACTTTAATCTGCAACTTCATCACGTCGCCACATGCCGGTGCACCGACCATGCCGCTACCGACAGATTCATCGCTGTTGTCAAAAGAGCCAACGTTGCGCGGGTTCTCGTAATGATCGATAACTTTTTCGCTGTATGCCATGATTGAATTCTCCTTATGTACCGATTAGTGATGTGACCATTCAATGCTGTTCAGATCCACGCCCTGCTTGAACATTTCCCACAGTGGAGAAAGGTCGCGCAGACGGCCAATGGAGTTACGAACCAGTTTGATGGTGTAGTCAATCTCTTCTTCGGTAGTAAAACGACCTAAAGAGAAACGGATAGAGCTGTGTGCCAGCTCGTCAGTCATACCCAGCGCGCGCAGCACGTAGGATGGCTCCAGGCTTGCAGACGTACAGGCAGAACCGGAAGAAACCGCCAGGTCTTTCAGCGCCATGATCAGCGACTCGCCTTCAACATAGTTGAAGCTGATGTTGAGGATGTTTGGCGCGCCCTGCTCGAGATCGCCGTTCAGATACACTTCTTCCATATCTTTCACGCCGTCCCACAGACGGTTACGCAGCGTACGCAGGCGTGCCATCTCGGTTTCCATCTCTTCTTTCGCGATGCGATACGCTTCGCCCATGCCCACGATCTGGTGTACAGGCAGCGTACCGGAACGCATGCCGCGCTCGTGACCACCGCCGTGCATCTGTGCTTCGATGCGGATACGTGGCTTACGACGAACGTACAGCGCGCCGATACCTTTCGGACCATAGATTTTGTGACCGGAGAAGGACATCAGGTCCACTTTCAGCTGGCTCAGGTCGATAGGCAGTTTGCCCACGCTCTGGGTCGCATCCACGTGGTAGATGATGCCGCGCGCACGGCACATTTCGCCGATGGTTGCGATGTCCTGCACAACGCCGATTTCGTTGTTAACGTGCATGATGGAAACCAGAATGGTGTCATCACGCATGGCCGCTTCGAGCTCTTTCAGGTCGATGATCCCGTTGCTCTGCGGCGCCAGGTAAGTCACTTCGAACCCTTCACGCTCCAGCTGACGGCAGGTGTCCAGCACGGCTTTGTGTTCGGTTTTGCTGGTGATAATGTGCTTGCCTTTTTTCTGATAAAAGTTGGCAGCACCTTTGATCGCCAGGTTGTCGGATTCGGTCGCGCCGGAGGTGAAAACAATTTCACGCGGATCGGCACCAACCAGGTCAGCAATCTGATTACGGGCGATATCAACCGCCTCTTCAGCATGCCAGCCAAAACGGTGAGAACGGGAAGCTGGGTTACCAAAGTTTCCGTCCAGGGTCAGACACTGCATCATTTTCTCGGCAACACGCGGGTCCACCGGCGTGGTTGCGGAGTAATCGAGATAAATCGGTAATTTCATTGCTCTATAAACTCCGTACATCGCTTCAATGCAAGGAATCAGGCAACCGGCTGGATGTACGACCGAGTACGCGGGGTGTGACCACCCCGGCCTGATTCTGAATACTTATCTTTTTAATTACGCGCGCAGTTTAACGTCGATGGCGTCCTGCGAACGGGTGCTGCGCTGTGAATCCTGACTATGCTGACGACCAGAGACATCCAGAACTTCCTGGTTATTAACCAGTTCACCCAGGGTGATGTTGTTCAGGAAGCCGGTCAGACGGTCGCTCAGATCGCGCCACAGCGCGTGGGTCAGGCATTTATCGCCGCCCTGACAGCCGCCTTTACCCTGGCAACGGGTCGCGTCAACGGATTCGTCAACCGCGCTAATCACTTCGCCAACCGCAATACTGCCCGCGTCTTTACCCAGCAGATAACCGCCGCCCGGGCCACGAACGCTGGACACCAGTCCATTTTTACGCAGTCTGGAGAACAGCTGTTCCAGGTAAGAGAGGGAGATCCCTTGTCGTTCAGAAATATCAGCCAACGGAACCGGGCCCGCTTCGGAGTTGAGCGCAACGTCCAGCATCGCGGTCACGGCATAACGCCCTTTAGATGTCAGTCTCATGTCTTACTTAACCTCAAACTCGCCCCTGCCCGGGGTTTTTTATTGTAAAATGGGGGTATTGCATAGCAGGGCCAAGTCTGACATTCCTGACTAAATTGGTCAACTATTTACTTGACTGTTTTAGTCAGGTATTTAACCTTCTGTGCCGTTTTTTTTGCCCGGCGGCGCTGCGCTTGCAGGGGCCTACGGGCTTTGTAGGTCGGGTAAGCGCAGCGCCACCCGGCGAACAGACGACACTATTCCTTATTCTTCTGCTCAATCGACGCCAGAATCCCGCGCAGGATGTTCAGCTCCTGGCTTTCCGGGCGCGCGCGCGTGAACATACGGCGCAGCTTGTTCATCACCTGGCCTGGATGGCCTTCACGGATAAAGCCGGTAGCGAGCAGCGTCTGCTCCAGATGACCGTAGAAGCGCTCGAGGTCGTCCACCAGCGGGTAGGCCGTCTCTTCTTTAGGTTCGACCGGTTTCTCCTGCGTCGCCAGCCATGCCATGCGCACTTCATAGGCAATCACCTGCACCGCCATCGCCAGATTCAGCGAGCTGTATTCCGGGTTGGCGGCAATCGCCACGTGATAGTGGCACTTCTGTAATTCCTCGTTGGTCAGGCCAACACGTTCACGGCCAAACACCAGCGCAACCGGCGCCTGTTCCGCTTCTGAGATGCTTTTCAGGCCGCATTCGCGCGGGTCCAGCATCGGCCAGGGCAGCGTACGGGAGCGCGCGCTGGTCCCCACCACCAGGCTGCAACCGGCCAGGGCTTCATCCAGGGTGTCCACGATCTGCGCATTCCCGATCACGTCGCTGGCGCCGGCCGCCAGAGCAATAGCCTGAGAGTCTGGTTTCACCAGCGGATTCACCAGCCACAGGTTCGTTAAGCCCATGGTTTTCATAGCGCGGGCCACAGAGCCCATGTTGCCGGTGTGCGATGTTTCGACCAGCACGATTCGAATGTTTTGCAGCATAATTTTTAAATGTCTGGATTCAGTGTCTGAAGAATATTCGGGCATATTATCATAAACGAGAGACATAATCCGATCCCGCTGCTATACTCTGCGCCGATTTTCCTGTTCTTTAACATCCAGTGAGAGAGACCGATGCATCCGATGCTGACCATCGCCGTGCGCGCAGCGCGCAAGGCGGGTAATGTAATTGCCAAACACTACGAAACCCCAGACTCCGTAGAAACCAGCCAGAAAGGCAGCAATGATTTCGTGACGAACGTAGATAAAGCCGCAGAAGCGATTATTATCGAAACGATCCGCAAATCTTACCCGCAGCACACCATCATCACCGAAGAAAGCGGTGAACATGAAGGTACCGATCAGGATGTTCAATGGGTTATCGATCCACTGGATGGCACCACCAACTTCGTCAAACGCCTGCCACACTTCTCTGTGTCTATCGCAGTACGCATCAAAGGCCGTACTGAAGTCGCCGTTGTTTACGATCCAATGCGTAACGAACTGTTCACCGCGACCCGCGGTCAGGGCGCGCAGCTGAACGGCTACCGTCTGCGTTGCAGCAATGCACGCGATCTGGACGGCACGATTCTGGCGACCGGCTTCCCGTTCAAGGCGAAGCAGCACGCAACCACTTATATGAATATCCTGGGCAAGCTGTTCACCGAATGCGCGGACTTCCGTCGCACCGGCTCTGCTGCACTGGATCTGGCCTACGTCGCGACCGGCCGCGTTGACGGTTACTTTGAGCTGTCTCTGAAGCCGTGGGACTTCGCGGCGGGCGAGCTGATCGCTCGTGAAGCTGGCGCGATTGTTTGCGACTTCACCGGCGGCCATAACTATATGTCTACCGGCAACATCGTTGCAGGTAACCCGCGCGTTGTTAAAGCCATGCTGGCAAACATGCGTGATGAACTGAGCGATGCGCTGAAGCGTTAATTCAGTCTGTTAAGCCCGGTGGCGCTACGTTTACCGGGCTTACAACACGCCTCAGATACGGCTAGAAAGGCCGCAACCCCCTTCCCACCGGCACCGCGCTCATCCACATCGTAACCGCAGCCACCAGCAGAATCACCCCGCCCGCCAGCGCAAGCGTTGTCCAGCCAACCTGTCGCCACAATACCGGCGTTTTATTGCCGCTGAGTTTTACCGCCAGCTGACGGAAGCTGTGCACCAGCAGGGCTAACGAAGAGATCGTCAGAGACGTTCCCGCCGCCATCGCCAGCGCCGAGAGCATGCCCCAGCCAAATACGCCTGTCACTTTGCTGAACAACAGCACCATGATTGCGCCCGAGCACGGACGCATCCCCATTGAGAGAACAATCATCAGGCGCGCACGCCAGTCCTCACTGTTCTGTAATTGTTCCTGCGTCGGCAGATGCTGATGCCCGCACCCGCAGTTTTCATGGTGAACGTGATGCGGTGTAAAGGATTTGAATTTTGGTTTTCGCAGCAACGCGCGCAATTTTTTCAGCGCCCGCCAGCAGAGGATCAGCCCCAGCACGCCTACCAGCGCGTAACTCCCCTTCTCCAGCCAGAAGCTGCTCATATGCAGCTGGCGGGCCGGCAGCTGTAGCAGCGAAAGGACGACCACGACCAGCGCAATCGCCACACCGCCCTGAAGTAAAGAAGAAGCCAGCGTCAGGCCGATACTCGATTTCAGCTTCGACGGATGCGTGGCAAGCCAGGTCGTGATGACGATTTTGCCGTGCCCCGGTCCCAGGGCATGCAGCACGCCATAGATAAAGCTGAACGCCAGAAGAGCGCCGCCCGCTTTGGTCGGATTTTCCGCCACGGCTTTCAGCAGACCGCTCATCTGCTGATTAACTTCCCGCTGCCAGAGGATGCTTTTCATCATCACCTGCGGCCATGCCTGCCACAGCCAGAGCGCGCCGCCAACCGCTAACAACAAAAAGAGCGCCAGAGGCCAGAGGTGCAGCCAGCGACGCGGCTTACTGACGGGAGAGGAGATCACTGACATTGTAACGTCACCTCCTGCGCAAACTGTTTACCTAACTCCATGTCTTCGGGGGGCGCATCCTCTTTATCAAGAGAAACGGCAAAGTTCAGCATCTCTTCGCTGGGTTTCGGGGTGTGCACGGCAATTTTGCAGATTTTTTGCAAATTTTCCGGCAACTGCACGTCGCTGTCCTGGGCGTAATGCATATCGACATAGTAGGTTGGGTCAAACGTGGAAAACGTGTACTTCTGCCCGGCCAACGGTTGAGGGTGCGCCAGCGGAAGGATAAAGGTCAGCACCGCCTGATGTCCGTCGCGGGTCATACCGTACACCGTGGGACGGTTGAGAAATTTCACCTTTTGTCCGTTGTGCCAGAACTCGGTGAAGTAGTGCTGACCCAGCACGTTGGCCATCACTTCCGCCGCCAGCTTTTTCCAGATCTCATCGCCGGGCTTTGCGTTTCCGGCATCGTACAGCAGGTCGGCGGAGGTGATTTCATCCATCGTCCAGCGCATTTTCAGGCCGCTGAGCTGCGTGCCGTCCGTCACCAGTTCGGTTTTCAGGCTGATAAAACTGTGAGGATGTGCGCCGGCGGCAAAAGTGAAAACCGCCAAAAATAACGCTACCGCGCTTTGTTTAACTATTTGCATCTGTTCCTCACGTCAAAAATTCTGTGATGTTCGCCAGCAATCCTGAGTGAAAGGCCTGCCGGTGCGCTTTTCAGCGCCCATCCTTTAGCTATTCTTATCAAACATTCACACTGGATACCCGACAGATGATGACGACGCTTGAAATTCCATCTGTGCTTTCCAGTTCGCAGCGCCGCTGCCAGGTGCTTTTGATGCTTTACCTGCCCGATGCTGCCGTCACCGCACAGAGCATAATCGCTGCCAACGGCGTGGACGACGTCATGGCACGGCAAGATATAGCCGAGACGCGCGATGAAATCCAGCGCTATCATCGGCTTGATATTGTCACGCACCATGATGGCTGCTACCGCATTGAGGGGTCCGCCCTGAATCAACGTTTGTGCCTGCTGCACTGGCTGCGCAGGGCGCTTCGGCTCTGTCCACATTTTGTCGCCCAACAGTTTACCCCTGCCTTAAAAACCGCGCTTAAACAGCACGGCATTGCCCGCCCGCTTTATGACGATGCGAACCTTCGGGCGCTTATCAACTTTTGTGCGCGCAAGCTTCAGCGCCAGTTTGAGTCCCGCGACGTACAGTTTTTACAGCTTTATCTGCAATATTGTCTGATTCAGCATCATCTGGGCAATACGCCAGAATTTTCGCCCGTTCAGCGCAGCTGGACGCAGTCCCGAGGGGAATACTTTACGGCGCAGGAAATTGTCCGCCACTGGAAACGGCGCGTCCCGCAGGGAACGCACAGCGATGAACAGCTGTTCCTGGCGCTGCTGTTTATGATGCTTCGCACACCCGACCCGGTGATGGATAAACACCAGCAGGATCAGCGCCTGCGTCGCGCCATCGTGCGTATGATTGCCCGTTTCCGGGCACAAACCGGGATGAACTTCAGCGATGAGCAAGGGCTGACCGATCAGCTTTATATTCATCTGGCTCAGGCGCTGGACCGCTCCTTATTTGACATCGGCATCGACAACAGCCTGCCGGAAGAGATCCACCGTTTATACCCCCGGCTGCTGCGCACCACTAAAGAGGCGCTGTTTGAGCTGGAAGCCGAATTTGGTCTGCGATTCTCCGGTGAAGAGATGGCTCTGGTGGCGGTGATTTTTGGTGCCTGGCTGATGCAAGAGACCGACCTGCATGAAAAACAGGTGGTCCTGTTAACGGGGGAAGATAAAGCCTGCGAAGCGTTAATTGAGCAGCAGCTTCGCGAGCTGACGCTGCTGCCGCTCAATATTCGTTATCTTAGCCTGGAGGCGTTTAAGAAGGAGGGCGCCCCCCGCGAGGCGGCGCTGGTCATTACGCCTTATCCAACCGCCTTGCCGCTGTTCTCGCCGCCGCTCATTCATGCCGTTGAGGCCCTGAACACGCAGCAGCAGGAACATATTCGCGTTATGCTCGAATCATAGTTACGAGCGAGCAGCCACCTTTGGGCGGATGACGATGGCAGGTAAAGCGACCAGCGCCATCACCCAGAACACACCGTGCCCCAGGTGCTGATAGAGGAAACCGGCAAATACGGTCATCACCGCAATACTGCCGCCCATCGCCACCGCTGAATAGACCGCCTGAAGACGAATAACGTCCCCACCCTCTCGCGCCGCGATGTAGCGCATCGCCGCCAGATGGCACACGGTGAAGGTTCCGCAGTGCAGAATTTGCGCCACAATCAGCCACGGCAGCTCAGTCGTCCAGCCCATGATGCCCCAGCGCACCACGCCGCAAACGGCGGAAAGCAGCAGCAGGTCACGCGCCCCGAAACGACGGAAAAGTTTTTGGCTCAGCGCGAAGATAATGACCTCCGCCACCACGCCGAGCGACCACAGGTAGCCTACCGCAGAAGCCGAGTAGCCCGCCCCCTGCCAGTAGATGGCGCTGAAGCCGAGTAGCCCGCCCCCTGCCAGTAGATGGCGCTGAAGCCGTAATAGGCCGCATGTGCCCCCTGGAGCAGACAGACGCAGGCCAGGAAACGCCAGCTTTGCGCCACCAGCGAGCGCCAGGCGGGCCAGCCGGCGCTCTCCTGATGGCGGCTTTCGCCCTGCGGCATCACCGACGGACGCAGCAACATACCGAGCAGCATCGAGGCGATGCCGAGCGTTAACAGCGCCAGAATGGCACGATAGTCATAGAGACTGACCAGTTTCCCGACCAGCGCAGAGCCGATCACGAAGGCAATCGATCCCCACAGGCGCACGCGGCCATAGTCCATGGTGATCTGCTTTTGCCAGGTGTTCGCCAGGGCATCCGTCAGCGGCACCAGCGGGGAGAAGAACAGATTAAAGCCAACCATTACCACCATCAGCCAGGCAAACTGATGGCTGACCCAGAAGCAGGCCGCAAAGACCAGCGTCAGCAGGGCCAGAATTCGCACCGCTTTAATCAGTAAGGAGGGATCGCTGACGCGGGGCGCAATCAGCAGGCTACCCAGGAAACGTGCCACCAGCCCCGCGCCCAGCAGGATGCCAATGGTCTCAGGCGTCAGACCAATTCCCTTGAGCCAGACGCTCCAGAAAGGCAAAAAAATACCGTAACTAAAGAAATAGGTGAAATAGCTGAGCGCCAGCCAGCGCGTGGAATGCAAGACCATGAATCCCTCCCGAAATGGAGGCGATAGTCTGGCGTTAATCCCTGATTTTAGCAAGTCGTTAGCGCGCTATAAATTAACGATAAATTAACATCATGGACAGCCGGTCGGCGTATGGCGAGAGCGGCAAAATTGTATTACGTTTAAAGAACATCGCCTGAAGAGGTCGTTTGCCATGAACAGCTTACGTTATTTCGATTTCGGCTCCTCTCGTTCTTTCCTGCTTTTAATTGCCCGCATTGCTATTGTGGTCCTGTTTATTATTTTCGGTTATCCCAAGCTGACGGGGTTTAGCGGCACCGTTCAGTATATGACGTCGCTCGGCGCCCCCATGCCCATGCTGGCCGCCATTGTTGCGGTGGTGATGGAAGTCCCCGCCGCGATTCTGATCGTGCTGGGCTTTTTCACCCGCCCCCTCGCGGTGATCTTTGTCTTCTATACGCTGGGAACGGCGGTGATTGGTCACCACTACTGGGATATGACGGGCGATGCTGTTCTGCCAAATATGATTAACTTCTACAAAAATGTGAGTATCGCTGGCGGCTTTATTTTGCTGGCGATTACCGGGCCGGGGGCCATCTCCCTCGACCGACGTTAGCCCATAAAAAAAGGCCGCATGAGCGGCCTTTTTCAGTTCTGCGACGCAGAGAATTATGCGTACACCGGGAAGCGTGCGCAGATGTCCAGAACTTTACCTTTAACGCGCTCGATAACCGCGTCGTCATTGATGTTGTCCAGAACGTCACACATCCAGCCCGCCAGCTCTTTCACTTCCGCTTCTTTAAAGCCACGGCGAGTTACGGCCGGAGAACCGATACGGATACCGGAAGTCACGAACGGGCTCTTCGGATCGTTTGGCACGCTGTTTTTGTTGACGGTAATGTTGGCGCGACCGAGGGCTGCGTCAGCTTCTTTACCGGTCAGGTTCTTATCAACCAGGTCCAGCAGGAACAGGTGGTTTTCAGTCCCGCCAGAGACCACTTTGTAGCCACGGTTCAGGAACACTTCCACCATCGCTTTGGCGTTTTTAGCAACCTGCTGCTGATAAACCTTGAACTCTGGCTCCATCGCTTCTTTCAGCGCGACGGCTTTCGCGGCGATAACGTGCATCAGCGGGCCGCCCTGGGCGCTTGGGAACACGGCGGAGTTCAGCTTTTTGTACTGCTCTTCGTCACCGCCTTTCGCCAGGATCAGACCACCGCGTGGACCCGCCAGGGTTTTGTGGGTAGTGGTGGTCACAACGTGCGCATGTGGAACCGGGTTCGGGTAAACGCCTGCCGCAATCAGACCGGCAACGTGCGCCATGTCGACGAACAGGTACGCACCGATGCTGTCAGCGATTTCACGCATTTTTGCCCAGTCAACGATGCCGGAGTAAGCAGAGAAGCCACCGATGATCATCTTCGGCTTGTGCTCTTTGGCCTGCTTCGCCATGTCTTCGTAGTCAATTTTACCGGACTCATCAATACCGTAAGGGATGATGTTGTACAGTTTGCCAGAGAAGTTAACCGGGGAGCCGTGAGTCAGGTGGCCGCCCTGCGCCAGGTTCATACCCAGAACGGTATCGCCCGGCTGCAACAGCGCGGTGTAAACAGCGAAGTTAGCCTGAGAGCCAGAGTGCGGCTGGACGTTCGCGTAGTCAGCGCCAAAGAGTTCTTTCGCACGGTCAATCGCCAGCTGCTCAACGATATCAACGTATTCGCAACCGCCGTAGTAGCGCTTGCCCGGATAACCTTCAGCATATTTGTTGGTCAGCTGAGAACCCTGCGCCTGCATTACGCGCGGGCTGGTGTAGTTTTCGGAGGCGATCAGTTCGATGTGCTCTTCCTGACGTACTTTTTCCTGCTCCATAGCCTGCCACAGTTCGGCATCATAATCGGCAATGTTCATTTCACGCTTTAACATCCGCATCTCCTGACTCAGCTAACAAGTAAATTTTTGGCCTGAAAAGGCAGTCCTGTTGGACGACGGGCAACAGTATAACTGAATAGTTCTGCGATAACAGGTCTTGACAAACGATTTTACGCAAACGTTTACCTCCACGCCACGCAAGGGTTTGAGCAATAAAGCTCTCGCCATTTTCAACGGATTTCTTTTCAGCTTTGTGATGCATATTTTTCACGATGCAAAGAACCATTTACATTGCAGGGGTATTTTTATAAGATGCATCTAAAATACATCATTAAAGTAACATCAGAAGGAAGCTGCTATGCTCGACGCCCAAACCATCGCTACCGTGAAAGCCACAATCCCCCTGCTGGTTGAAACGGGTCCTAAACTGACCGCCCATTTCTACGATCGCATGTTCGCGCATAACCCGGAGCTCAAAGAGATTTTCAACATGAGCAACCAGCGTAACGGCGATCAGCGCGAAGCGCTGTTTAACGCTATTGCCGCCTATGCCAGCAACATCGAAAACCTGCCGGCTCTGCTGCCTGCGGTGGAAAAAATCGCCCAGAAGCACACCAGCTTCCAGATCAAACCTGAGCAGTACAACATCGTCGGCAGTCACCTGCTGGCAACCCTGGACGAAATGTTCAGCCCGGGCCAGGAAGTACTGGATGCCTGGGGTAAGGCCTATGGCGTACTGGCAAACGTATTCATCAACCGTGAAGCGCAGATCTACAGCGAAAACGCCAGCAAGAATGGCGGCTGGGAAGGCACGCGCGCCTTCCGCATCGTCGAGAAAACCCCGCGCAGCGCACTGATCACCAGCTTTGAGTTTGAGCCAGTGGACGGTCAGCCGGTTGCCGATTACCAGCCGGGCCAGTATCTGGGCGTCTGGCTGAAGCCTGAAGGCTTCCCGCACCAGGAGATTCGCCAGTACTCCCTGACCCGCAAGCCAGACGGCAAAGGCTATCGCATTGCGGTTAAACGTGAGGAAGGCGGTCAGGTATCCAACTGGCTGCATAACGAAGCCAGCGTGGGCGACGTGGTCCATCTGGCGGCACCGGCGGGCGATTTCTTTATGGCCGTTGAAACGAATACCCCGGTGACGTTGATCTCCGCAGGCGTAGGTCAGACGCCAATGCTGGCGATGCTGGATACGCTGGCGAAAGCAAACCACAGCGCGCAGGTTAACTGGTTCCACGCGGCGGAGAACGGTGATGTGCACGCCTTTGCGGATGAAGTCAAAGCGCTCGGAGCGACCCTGCCGCGTTTCACCGCGCATACCTGGTATCGCCTGCCGACGGAGGCAGACCGCGCAGCGGCTCGTTTCGACAGCGAAGGCCTGATGAATTTAGGGCAGCATGAAGGGGCGTTCAGCGCACCGGGGATGCAGTTCTACGTTTGTGGGCCAGTAGCGTTTATGCAGTATGCCGCGAAGCAGCTGGTAGACCTGGGCGTGAATAAAGACAACATTCATTACGAATGTTTCGGCCCGCATAAAGTGCTGTAATCGCCCGGCGGCGCTGCGCTTGCACGGGCCTACGAAGGGTTTTGTAGGCCGGGTACGCGCAGCGCCACCCGGCAAGAATGTTAAATCGCCGCGTCGTCTTCTTCGCCGGTACGGATACGGATCACGCGCGCCACGTCAAAGACGAAGATTTTCCCGTCGCCAATTTTACCGGTCTGCGCCGTGCGGATGATGGTATCCACACAGGTATCGACGATATCATCGCTCACCACGATCTCGATTTTCACTTTCGGCAGAAAGTCCACCATGTACTCTGCGCCACGGTATAGCTCGGTGTGGCCCTTCTGACGACCAAAACCTTTCACTTCAGTTACGGTCATCCCGGTGATGCCTACTTCTGCCAGCGCTTCACGTACATCATCCAGTTTGAAAGGTTTAATAATCGCATCAATCTTTTTCATGGTGGGTCCTTAAACTCTTGCCAGTAAGCAGCCTCGTAATCGGTTGCTCACAGTATCATATTCAGGCGAATTTTGCGGTATTACTCTTTAAAATCGTTCGCTTCCAGCTCGTGACGTGAGAGCAATTTATAAAACTCGGTACGGTTACGCCCGGCCATGCGCGCCGCGTGGGTCACGTTGCCTTTGGTGATTTGCAGCAGCTTACGCAGATAGTTCAGCTCGAACTGGTTTCGCGCTTCCGCAAACGTCGGTAAGGCCGTGTTTTCCCCCTCGAGCGCCTGCTCCACCAGCGCATCGCTGATCACCGGCGATGACGTCAGCGCCACGCACTGCTCAATCACGTTCACCAGCTGGCGTACGTTGCCCGGCCAGCTTGCGGTCATCAGGCGTTTCATCGCATCGGTGGAGAACGCGCGCACGAATGGTTTGTGGCGGTCAGCGGCCTGGCGCAAAAGGTGATTTGCCAGCAGTGGGATATCTTCCGCACGCTCGGCCAGCGCCGGGATTTTCAGGTTGACGACATTCAGTCGATAGTAAAGATCTTCACGGAACTCGTTGCGCGCCATCACCTTGGGTAAATCGCGATGGGTAGCGGAAATAATACGCACGTTGATATCGATATCGCGGTTGCTGCCAAGCGGACGCACTTTTCGCTCCTGCAACACGCGCAGCAGTTTGACCTGCAACGGCGCGGGCATATCGCCAATTTCATCAAGAAACAGCGTGCCCCCCTCAGCCGCCTGGAACAGCCCTTCACGGCTGCTCACCGCTCCGGTAAAGGCGCCGCGGGCATGGCCGAAGAGCTCAGACTCAAGCAGCTGTTCCGGCAGCGCGCCACAGTTGATGGCAATAAAGGCATTTTTACTGCGCGGGCTGGCGTTGTGGATAGCCTGGGCCAGGATCTCTTTCCCGGTCCCGCTCTGGCCGTTGATCAGCACGCTAACGTCGGATTGCGCCACCATCCGCGCCTGTTCCAGCAGGCGCAGCATCACAGGGCTACGCGTCACGATGGATTCACGCCAGGCGTCGTCGCCGGATGGCGCCGCATGCTCAAGGGCGCTGTCGATTGCTTTATAGAGGGCGTCTTTATCCACTGGTTTGGTGAGGAAGCTGAATACCCCCTGCTGCGTCGCGGCCACCGCATCAGGAATAGATCCGTGAGCGGTGAGGATAATCACCGGCATCCCGGGCTGCTGCTTCTGGATCTCCGTGAACAGTTGCAGGCCATCCATTTCATCCATGCGCAAATCACTGATCACCAGATCGATTTTCTCGCGGCTGAGCACTTTCAGCCCCTCCTGCCCGCTTTCAGCGGTGACCACGCTGTAGCCTTCGCTGACCAGACGCATTCCCAGCAGCTTTAACAGCCCGGGATCGTCATCCACCAGTAACAGATGGGCAGGTTTACGGCTTGTCATGGCTTCACATCCTCTTGTTTCGGCGTCTCACTGTCTGGCGTCGTGGCAGAGTTGCCTTTCGACCCATCGGGCAGATAGCTGCCTGCCGGCTTACGCGTCGAGAGCTGTCTTTCGATATCGGTCAGATTTTCGAGCTTGCGGGTGGTGGTTTCCAGCTGCTCGCGCAGCGACTCCTGCTGCTGGCGAAGCGCATCAAGCTCGCTGTCGCTCGACTGCTGCAATTTGCTGTAGCGGAAACGCTCTTCAGACAGTTGTAATTGCAGGGTTTGTCCATCCCGCCAGAGCTGATAGACCGGGCGCACCTGCGGGGGAATATTGATCACGTAAGTATCCAGCCGCGTCACGTTGGCGCGGCGTTCGACAGGCGTGATTCTGGCATCCGCCATCACGATCCCACGTTTAAACGCGTCCTGCCAGGTATCGTCCACCAGCATCGCCGCCTGGGCACGGGCCTCGGCGGGCGCCAGCCGCTGGGCGCAGTCTATTCCGCGCAGCCAGAACAGCGGATTGGATTCAACATCACGCCCCGACAGGTTCCAGATATCATCGCAACGTGTTGAAAGGAAATCGGCCAGCTGTTTTTGCGGCCATTTATCTTCCTGTTTGTGGCTAATTGCACTTTTCGGCGCATGGGTTACACAGCCGGCCAGCAGTAAGCAGGGCAGGCTCAGGCGCACATTTTTACTGGAAAACACCGCGCGCAGTGCGCGGTAAAAGACGTGTGACATACTCACCAGGTTATTATTCATTTCATTGATTTTTCCGGCTCAAGAGGCAGTTCGATACGAAAACAGACATCGGCGCGTTCATCACTCACGATGTTAAGCTCACCCTGCATGCGTCGTATGCAGTCGCGGGCAATACTCAGCCCCAGACCACTTCCTTTTACCGCACCTTTTCGCTGATGACTCCCCTGGAAGAAGGGCTCAAAGATCATCGTTTTTTCATCATCCGGAATCGGGCTTCCCGTATTCGCTACGTCAATAAATACCCGCGAACCGTTGTTATTGCTTCTGATATAAATGGTACCGGATTCAGTACCATAGTGCACCGCATTGGAATAAAGATTATCCAGTACGCTCATTAACAGCATCGGCTCTGCCAGGCAGGAAGGCGCATTGAGATCCACCTGGGTATGCATCATTTTAGCTCTTGCTGGCAGGCTATGGGCGGAGATCACCATGTCCACCAGCGGTTCAATCTCAACGCTTTCAAGCACCACAGCACCATCCGCCAGCTTGCGGTTATAGTCCAGCAGTTGTTCAATAAGTTTTTGTAAATTGCGGCTACTGGCATCCAGAATCGCCACGATCTCTTTTTGCTCAGGGGTTAACGGCCCCGCTACTTCGTCTGCCAGCAGCTCCGTGCCTTCACGCATACTGGCCAGCGGTGTTTTGAGTTCGTGTGAGATATGGCGCAGGAACTGATGACGCTGCGATTCCAGCCACGCCAGGCGTTCAGAAAGCCAGATGATACGCTGACCGACCGAGCGCAGCTCGCGCGGGCCTTTAAAAACAACTGTATCCCCGAGAGATTTGCCCTCCCCCAGGCGGTTAATCATCCGCTGGATCCCCTTTACGGGGCCGATAATCATGCGGGTAAAGAGCAGTACCAGCCCAAGGCTGACGAGGAACAGCACCAGCGCCTGCCAGCCGAAGAACTGGCCGCGCTCGGCAATCTCCTGCTGGAGTTGCTGGCCACGGGAAAAGATAACCGTACGGGTGGACTGCACCATCTCAGTATTGGCGTTCGCGAAGGCTTCAAGTCGGGCGGCGGCGGCGGCATCAGGACCGCTGTTTTTGCACTGGAGCTGCGCCAGATCGTTCAGATCCTGACGCAGCGCCTGATAGAGTTTGTCATCCGGCAAGACCCCGGCATGGGCATCCAGCATTTCGCTGTAGCGTTTACGCTGGTTCTGATAGACCCTCTCCAGCGTGCGGTCGTCCAGCACGCAGTACTGGCGATAGCTACGCTCCATCTCCAGCGCGGCGTTGGTCATTGCCTCGCTACGGCGGGCATCAATAAGCGTGGTGCGGTTAGTCAGGGCCGCCTGGGCACTTAACGCATTCAGGCTTTGCCATGCCTGCCACGCCAGAACCAGCAAAGGTAGCAGGATCAGCAGGAAGGCCATCATAACGAGCTGTCGCAGGGAGCGAGGGAAAGCGGGCCAGCGTTTCAACACATTACTCTCATCATCCGGGTTTGAGGAGAGCGTAACTGAGTCTGCCCTTCAGATACAACAAAGCCGGGTAAAAACCCGGCTTTGTCATGGAATAAGGCGGTGCCTAACTCGACGTTTCGCCCTGGCCTGATAAAGCATTGCAATAATCAGTAGTTGGACGGCAGGCACCTTTTTGTGCGTCATTCGAAGTTTATGTAGCACGTCCCGAAGGGGCTGACATAAGAAGGTGAATGAGCCACTGGTTACTATTATGCAACGCGCGTGCCAGATTGCAAAAATTGATACTATCCTTATGATTAATAATCGTTTTATTATTAAAATGCATTGATTGTCAGGTGAATAATTTCCAGGCTAAGTGTCGCTATTAAGCAACACCTTAACGGGAACCCGTCCTGACATATATAAATCAATAAGTTAAATGTCTCTTATTGGAGACATTCAACCCAGAGGATTGTCGCGATTTTGCGACAGGTACAAAAAAGCCCGGTGGCGCTCGCGCTTACCGGGCCTACAGTCAGGGCGTTGAAACTTAACCCAGTTGTTTACGCGCGTTGCGGAAAATGCGCATCCACGGGCTGTCCTCGCCCCAGTTTTCCGGGTGCCAGGAGTTGCTCACGGTACGGAAGACACGTTCCGGGTGCGGCATCATGATCGTCACCCGACCGCTTTCGCTGGTGACCGCGGTAATGCCATTTGCCGAACCGTTCGGGTTAGCCGGATAGGTTTCGGTGACCTTGCCGAAGTTATCAACAAAGCGCAGCGCCACCAGTCCTTTGCTTTCAAGCTGAGCCAGGTGCGCTGCATCACGCACTTCAACCTGACCTTCACCGTGCGAAACCGCGATTGGCATCTGTGAACCGACCATTCCCTGCAACAGCAGAGACGGGCTTTGGGTCACTTCTACCAGGCTGAAGCGCGCTTCGAAGCGGTCAGACTGGTTACGCACAAAGCGCGGCCAGGCTTCGCTGCCCGGGATCAGCTCGCGCAGGTTAGACATCATCTGACAGCCGTTACACACGCCCAGCGCCAGCGTCTGCGGACGATGGAAGAAGGTTTCGAACTCGTCACGCACGCGACTATTGAACAGGATGGACTTCGCCCAACCTTCGCCCGCGCCCAGGACGTCGCCGTAGGAGAACCCCCCGCAGGCGACCAGCGCCTGGAAATCATCCAGCCCGGTACGCCCGGCCAGCAGGTCGCTCATGTGGACGTCGATGGCGTCAAAGCCCGCCCGGTGGAAGGCCGCCGCCATCTCAACGTGGGAGTTAACGCCCTGCTCGCGCAGCACGGCTACTTTCGGACGCGCACCGGTCGCAATGTACGGCGCGGCAATGTCTTCGTTAATGTCGAAGCTGAGCTTCACGTTCAGGCCAGGATCGTTGTCGTTCGCCTTCGCGTTGTGTTCCTGATCGGCGCATTCCGGATTGTCACGCAGGCGCTGCATCTGCCAGGTGGTTTCCGCCCACCACATACGCAGCGTGGTGCGGCTTTCGCTGAACACCGCGTGGCCGTCGGCTTCAATCACGAAGCGGTCGCCCTGCACCGCTTTACCGAGATAGTGTACGCAGTCTGCCAGACCGTGCTGCGCCAGAATCGCTTCCACCGCGTCGCAATCTGCGGCGCGTACCTGAATGACCGCGCCAAGCTCTTCGTTAAACAGCGCCGCCAGGCGGTCTTCGCCAAGCGTTGCAATGTTTGCTTCAACGCCGCAGTGACCGGTGAAGGCCATCTCTGCCAGCGTCACCAGCAGGCCACCATCGGAACGGTCGTGGTAGGCCAGCAGCTTACGCTGCGCCACCAGCGCCTGAATTGCGTCGTAGAAGCCTTTCAGCTGGGCGACATCGCGCACGTCGGCTGGCTTATCGCCGAGCTGGCGGTAAACCTGCGCCAGCGCGGTGGCGCCCAGCGCGTTATGGCCTTTGCCGAGGTCAATCAACAGCAGGGCGTTATCTTCAGTGGAAAGCTGCGGCGTAACGGTATGACGCACGTCTTCCACGCGCGCAAACGCGGTGATCACCAGCGATAGCGGAGAGGTCATCTCGCGCTGCTCGTTACCTTCCTGCCAGCGGGTTTTCATCGACATGGAGTCTTTACCCACCGGAATGGTCAGGCCGAGCGCAGGACACAGCTCTTCACCCACCGCTTTCACCGCTTCGTACAGGCCGGCATCTTCGCCCGGGTGACCGGCAGCGGCCATCCAGTTCGCGGAAAGTTTGATGCGTTTGATATCGCCAATCTGCGTCGCGGCGATGTTGGTCAGCGCTTCACCGACCGCCAGACGGGCAGAAGCGGCGAAGTCCAGCAGCGCCACTGGTGTGCGTTCGCCCAGCGCCATCGCTTCGCCGTAGTAGCTGTCGAGGCTCGCGGTGGTCACAGCGCAGTTAGCGACCGGGATCTGCCACGGGCCGACCATCTGATCGCGCGACACCATACCGGTCACGGTACGGTCGCCGATGGTCACCAGGAAGGTTTTCTCTGCCACGGCAGGCAGGTGCAGCACGCGGTTAACCGCTTCTGCCACGGTGATGCCCTGGCGATCCAGCGCTTTGCCCGCCGCTTTGCGAGTCTGCACGTCGCGGGTCATCTTCGGCGTTTTGCCGAGCAGCACGTCCAGCGGCAGATCGATCGGCTGGTTGTCAAAGTGGGTGTCGCTTAAGGAAAGGTGCTGCTCTTCGGTCGCTTCACCGATGACCGCATACGGCGCGCGCTCGCGGCGGCACAGCTCGTCAAACAGCGGCAGCTGATCGGCGGCAACCGCCAGCACGTAGCGCTCCTGGGATTCGTTACACCAGATCTCCAGCGGGCTCATGCCCGGCTCATCGCTCAGGATATCGCGCAGGTTGAAGCGTCCGCCGCGACCGCCGTCGCTCACCAGCTCAGGCATGGCGTTAGAGAGTCCACCCGCGCCCACGTCGTGGATGAACAGAATCGGGTTGGCATCGCCCAGCTGCCAGCAGCGGTCGATCACTTCCTGACAACGGCGCTCCATTTCCGGGTTGTCGCGCTGCACGGATGCGAAGTCGAGATCCGCATCAGACTGGCCGGAGGCCATAGACGAGGCTGCCCCGCCGCCCAGACCGATGTTCATTGCCGGGCCGCCGAGCATGATCAGCTTCGCGCCGACGACGATCTCGCCTTTCTGCACATGATCGGCGCGAATGTTGCCGATCCCGCCCGCCAGCATGATCGGTTTGTGGTAGCCGCGCAGCTCTTCGCCGTTGTGGCTGTCCACTTTCTCTTCGTAGGTACGGAAGTAACCGTTCAGCGCCGGACGACCAAATTCGTTGTTGAACGCCGCGCCGCCCAGCGGGCCTTCGGTCATGATATCCAGCGCGGTGACAATGCGCTCTGGCTTGCCGAAGTCTTCTTCCCACGGCTGCTCAAAGCCCGGAATACGCAGGTTGGAAACGGAGAAACCGACCAGACCCGCTTTTGGTTTCGCGCCGCGACCGGTCGCACCTTCGTCACGGATTTCACCGCCGGAGCCGGTCGCTGCACCCGGCCACGGGGAGATCGCCGTCGGGTGGTTGTGGGTTTCCACTTTCATCAGGATATGCGCAGGCTCCTGGTGGAAGTCATAGCGCCCCGCTTCGCGGTCGGCGAAGAAGCGGCCCACCTCGGAACCTTCCATCACCGCGGCGTTGTCTTTATAGGCAGACAGCACGTGGTCAGGGGTTTGCTCCATGGTGTTTTTGATCATTTTGAACAGCGACTTCGGCTGCTGTTCGCCGTCGATAATCCAGTCGGCGTTGAAAATCTTGTGGCGGCAGTGCTCGGAGTTGGCCTGCGCGAACATATACAGTTCGATGTCGTTCGGGTTGCGATTCAGCTTAACGAATGCATCCTGAAGGTAGTCGATTTCATCTTCTGCGAGCGCCAGACCAAGACGCAGGTTTGCGTCGATCAGCGCCTGACGCCCCTGCCCCAGCAAATCCACGCTCTGTACCGGCGCAGGCTGATGGTGGGAGAACAGTTTCTGCGCATCATCCAGAGAATCAAACACGCTCTCCATCATGCGGTCGTGCAGCTCTGCGGCAACCACCTGCCACTGCGCGTCGCTCAGGGTTGACGCTTCCACATAGTACGCCACACCGCGCTCCAGACGGTTAATCTGGCTCAGGCCGCAGTTGTGAGCGATGTCGGTGGCTTTGGAAGACCAGGGGGAGATGGTGCCAGGGCGTGGCGTGGCGAGGATTAATTTGCCGGTCGGCGTATGGCTGCTCAGGCTTGGGCCATATTTAAGCAGGCGTTCCAGCTGTACGCGCTCCTCTGCATTCAGGGGGGCGTTCAGGTCAGCAAAATGGACATACTCAGCGTAAATATTGCTTACCGGAAGGTCGGCCGCCTGAAAACGTGCCAGCAGTTTGTTAATACGGAAGGCAGACAGTGCAGGCGAACCACGCAGAATTTCCATCATAAGTCTCTCGTCTTCGAAGCGCCGGGGCGCTTACAGTGTGCGCAAGGGGGGAAAACGGGCGTCATTATAGAGAATCCTGAGCGCCGACGAAACCGTTTGCGTCGAAATAAAATCATCCTTTATGTTTAACAATAGATGTGACCTGTCTCTCTAATTGGTTGCCAACTGGCGCTACTTTGCGCAAAATGCCGCTCAATCAATGGCAAACTCTACTCTTAACATGACTACAGCACACTGAGGCAACCGGCGTCGCAGAGAATTAACTAATTGAAAAAATTAAAGATTAATTATCTGCTCATCGGCATTGTTACGTTGCTGCTGGCAGTGGCCCTCTGGCCGTCTATCCCCTGGTTCGGCAAGGCCGAAAACCGTATCGCCGCCATTCAGGAGCGGGGGGAGTTGCGCGTCAGTACCCTCTCATCCCCGCTTATTTACGACGATATCAACGGTAAAACCATCGGTCTTGATTACGAACTGGCACAGCTGTTTGCGGACTATCTGGGCGTGAAGCTGAAAGTTACCGTGCGGCAGAACATCAACCAGCTGTTTGATGATTTGGACCATGACCGTGCCGATATTCTCGCCGCAGGTCTGGTGTACAACAGCGAACGCAGCAAAAACTATCAGCCGGGCCCGACCTATTACTCCGTGTCGCAGCAGGTGGTTTATCGTGTGGGTAGCCTGCGCCCGCGCTCACTGGCCGACATCACCGACCAGCAATTGACCATTGCGCCAGGCCATGTGGTGATTGACGATCTGCTGGCGTTGAAAGAGAAAAAATACCCGAACCTCAGCTGGACGGTCGATCCTAAACTCGGCACGACCGAATTGCTGGAGCAGGTAAAAGATAAAAAGCTGGCCTATACCATTGCTGATTCGGTGGCGATCAGCCTTTTCCAGCGCGTTCATCCTGAAATTGCCGTGGCGCTGGATGTGACCGACGAACAGCCGGTGACCTGGTTTACCCAGCTGGACGACGATCAAACCGTCTCTGCGGCTATGCTCGATTTCTTTAATTCCATCAATGAAGACGGCACCCTGGCGCGCCTGGAAGAGAAATATCTCGGTCACGGAGACGATTTTGATTACGTTGACACCCGCACCTTCCTGCGCGCGGTGGACAGCGTGCTGCCGGATCTGCAACCGCTGTTTGAGAAGTACGCCCAGGAGATTGACTGGAAGCTGCTGGCGGCGATTTCCTACCAGGAATCGCACTGGGATGCTCAGGCCACCTCCCCCACGGGCGTGCGCGGGTTGATGATGCTGACCAAAAATACCGCCCAGAGCCTCGGCATCAGCGACCGGACCGATGCGGAACAGAGTATCAGCGGCGGCGCGCAGTATTTACAGGATATGATGGCGAAAGTGCCGGAGACGGTCCCGGAAGGGGAGCGTATCTGGTTTGCGCTGGCCGCCTATAACATGGGTTATGCGCACATGCTCGACGCGCGGGCGCTGACGGCGAAAACCAAAGGTAACCCGGACAGCTGGTCAGATGTAAAACAGCGCCTGCCGCTGCTTAGCCAGAAACAGTGGTACCAGAAGCTGACGTACGGCTATGCGCGCGGGCATGAAGCGTATGCCTATGTGGAAAATATTCGTAAGTATCAGATAAGCCTGGTGGGATATCTGCTGGAGAAAGAAAAAGAGGCGGCCGAGGCGCAACAGCTGGCTGAAAGCTATCCGGTGGTCGCACCGGACGAGCTTAATCATCCTGCGGTTTCAATTCTGCCTTTTGTTGCTTTTTCTGCTGGCGACGCATTCGAAAAAAGTCACTTAACAGACCCGAACATTCTGGTGCAAGTACCCCGCCGATAGTTTTCACCTGGTGGTTCATCCCCGGATGCCCAAGTACGTCCATCAGTGAACCAGCAGCGCCCGTCTTTTCATCCCGCGCGCCAAACACCAGCGTACCGATTCGGCTGTGCACCATCGCCCCGGAGCACATTACGCACGGTTCAAGGGTGACATACAGGGTGGTATCAAGCAGACGATAGTTTTGCAGCACCAGTCCGCCCTGACGCAGCGCCATAATTTCAGCATGCGCGGTAGGATCGTGACGGCCAATCGGACGGTTCCACCCTTCCCCAATCACCTGATTGTTATGGACCAGTACCGCGCCCACGGGCACTTCGCCCTCTTCCCAGGCGCGCTGAGCCAGCGCCAGCGCATGGCGCATCCAGTATTCATGATTGTGTTCAGGGTTGGACAAGGGCTGATACTCCAGTCGAAAAGCGGGCGGCATTATACACAGCCGGTACAGATAAGACTATTCGAGTTGCTGAAGTTCGCCCAGAGGCGTGACGCGCCAGCGGTGCTGGCAAAAATAGAGCAGCGGGTTGTCCTGCTTGCTGTCGCTGTAGCCGCTGTACAGACGCAGCGGCGTACCGATGCGTTTCTCCAGCTGCACCACTTTTTCATGTCCGAGGCAGCGCATAGTCAGCACCCAGCCGCCGTAGCCGCGCGCGATTTGTGTCGCGATAAGATTCACGCGCGGCAGCCAGGGCGTATCAAAATAGACATGCTCCACCAGCGTCTGCGGGGAGCCGGTAATCAGCCAGATATCGGCATCGTTGGCGTCGAGATAGCTGGTCAGGCGCGCCTGTACCACGGGAAACGCGGCGACGTGCCCGCGAAACCAGTGCGCAAAATCCTGTTCGAGCTGCTTAAGGCGCGCTTCGCTATGACCAAACGTGCATCCCCAGAGCAGCAGGCTCATCGGCCAGCGCGCTGCACGGCCTTTCACCAGCAGCGCGATACCAATAACGGGTAACAGGGGTAATACCAGCAACGCGTTAAGGGGCTGGCGCCGCAGCAGGTAGCGCATAAAGGTGCCGAACATATCCTGCTGATGCAGCGTTCCATCCAGATCAAAAAAGACAACGCGACGCTCGTGACTGGCCAAACCTTACTCCTCTGGGTCGTTGAATCCTAACAGCCAGGTAAACAGGAACCCGGCGATCACCGCTACCAGATAGCCTAACAGATAGAGCATCACTTTTCCGGTCACGATGGTTAATGCCAGCGGTAAACCGGAGATCCCGAAGGTAATGACGGTCGCCACTTTCCAGTAGCTGATTAACGCCCCGCCCACCGCGCCACCGAGACAGGCGGCCAGGAACGGCTTACCCAGCGGCAAGGTCACGCCGAAAATCAGCGGCTCGCCGATACCGAGTAACCCGACCGGCAGCGCCCCTTTAATAACCTTTTTCAGACGCGCGTTGCGGGTTTTCATCAGCACCGCGATGGCCGCGCCGACCTGCCCAACGCCCGCCATCGACAGGATCGGCAGCAGTGCGTTATAGCCGTGCGCCTGTACCAGTTCGACATGGATCGGCACCAGCCCCTGATGCAGACCGGTCAGCACTAACGGCAGGAAGGTCCCGGACAGCACGGCCCCCACCAGCAGCCCGCCGCGATCGATCGCCAGAGACGCGCCGTGGGCGATGGCTTCAGAGATCGCGCCGCCTAACGGTTGTAGCGCCACAATCGCCACGCTCCCGGTAATCAATGTGGTCAGCAGCGGGTTGAGGATCAGCTCAATCGAGCCTGGCAGCAACGCGCGCAGCTTTTTCTCGATCCAGCACATCAGAATGACCACCAGCAGCACGGCAATCACCCCACCGCGGCCTGGCTGAAGCGCCTCGCCAAACAGCGTAATCTGCGCCAGCTGCGGGCTGGAGAGGATACCCGCCATTACGCCGCCCATCGCCAGCGAGCCGCCGAACACTTTGGCCGTGTTTACCCCCACCAGAATGTTCATGATGGCAAACACCGCGCTGCCGAAAATCGCCAGAATACCCAGCAGGTTCGGATACTGGGTGGCGAAATTCCCGACAATATCCGGACGCTTGAGGATATTGATAATCCCGGTGATCAGCCCCGATGCGATAAACGCCGGGATCAGAGGAATAAAGACGTTTGCCAGCTGGCGCAGCGCATCGCTCATGGGGGCTTTGTATTTGGCTTTCGCCTGCGCTTTGGTGCGTTCCGCGTCGTCAAAGGCGGGAGCCGTTTCACTGCCCGTCATCAGGGCGCGCATGGCATCAACCACCTGCGCCGCTTTGCCCGGACCGACAATCAGCTGGTGCTGTTGCCCCTGTTTAACGTACCCGCTCACGCCGGGGAGCTGCTTCAGGCGCGTTAAATCAAGCTTTTCGTCGTTGTGCACCTCGACGCGTACACGCGTCATGCAGTTTTCCAGACGCTGAATATTTTTTTCCCCACCGATCCCAAGCAGGATGTCGCTGGCGAGCGCTGCTGTTTTGTCCATACACGCCTCTTATTGGTGTTCTAATGCCGCCCGTAAAAACCCGTGATGGGCTTCGAGCCTGGCTCTGGCCGCGGCTGCATCCAGCCCGGTTAATATCATCAGAATGGCGGGTTTGACGTCGTAATCGGTCTGTTTGAGTACCGCTTCCGCCTCTTCCCGACCTGCCCCTGTCGCCTCTATCACCATGCGGCAGGCTCTGTCCACCAACTTGACGTTGGTGGCCTGCATATCCACCATCAGGTTTTGGTAGACCTTGCCGAATTTCACCATCGCGCCGGTGGAGATCATATTGAGCACCAGCTTCTGCGCGGTTCCCGATTTCAGGCGCGTGGAGCCGGTGAGCGCTTCCGGCCCGACGACCGGAGAGATGGCAATGGCGGCCACCTGCGCAATCGGCGAACCCGGGTTACAAGAGATGGCCACCGTGGTACATCCCGTCTGTCTGGCGTATTCCAGCCCACCAATGACGTACGGCGTACGACCAGAAGCCGCCAGCCCGACGACCAGATCCTGCGCGGTCAGGTTCAGCGCCCTGAGATCGTCTTCCCCAAGCTGTTTATTGTCTTCTGCCCCTTCCACCGCTTTCAGCAGCGCGCCGGGGCCACCGGCAATCAGGCCAACGACCAGACCGTGCGGAACGCCAAAGGTCGGGGGACACTCTGAGGCATCCAGCACACCGAGGCGCCCACTGGTACCCGCCCCCATGTAAATAATGCGTCCTCCTGCTTTCAGAGCGTCGGCAGCGGCGTCTACGGCTTTCGCCACCTCGGGCAATGTCTCTTTGACTGCCAGCGCGACGAGGGTATCCTGTTGATTAAAGCGGTTTACCAGCTCCAGCGTGGACAGTGCATCAAGATCCATGGTTTGCGGGTTACGCGTTTCAGAAACAAGAGAGCCTAGATTCATGTTATTTACCTCTGGAATTTTTAATTCATAATAAACGCACTATAATGGAATATAAAATTCATTCAGGCGAGCAAAATTCGTATTTGCGCGGGTAATCACATTTTCGCCAGGAGACCGTATGAACTGTTTAATTCGTATTCGCCAGCGCTACGCAGGGTTTGCCCAGAGTGACAAAAAGCTGGCGGATTATTTACTTTCCCAGCCCGATCGCGCGCGACACCTCAGCTCCCAGCAGCTGGCAGGCGAAGCCGGGGTGAGCCAGTCGAGCGTGGTGAAATTTGCCCAAAAGATAGGCTATAAAGGCTTTCCGGCGCTAAAACTGGCGATCAGTGAAGCACTGGTAAGCAACCCTAATCCGCAGTCAATGCCGGTGCATAACCAGATCCGCGGCGACGATCCGATGCGTCTGGTCGGCGAAAAGCTGATCAAAGAGAACGTGGCGGCAATGCATGCCACGCTGGATGTGAACACGGAAGAGAAGCTGCTGGAAAGCGTAGCCATGCTTCGCGACGCGCGGCGTATTGTGTTGACCGGGATCGGCGCCTCCGGACTGGTTGCGCGTAACTTTGGCTGGAAGCTGACAAAAATCGGCTATAACGCCATCGTTGAACAGGATATGCACGCGCTGCTGGCGACCATGCAGGCCATGGATCCTGACGATTTACTGCTGGCCATCTCCTATTCCGGCGAGCGCCGTGAAATTAATATGGCTACCGACGAAGCCCTGCGCGTAGGAGGAAAAATTCTGGCGATTACTGGCTTCAGCCCGAATGCGCTCCAGCAGCGGGCCACCCGCTGTCTGTATACCATCGCCGAGGAACAGGCCACTCGCAGTGCGGCGATTTCGTCGACGAGTGCGCAGATGATGCTGACGGACCTGCTGTTTATGGCGCTGGTTCAGCAGGATCTGGAGCGTGCGCCAGAGCGTATTCGTCACAGCGAAGAGCTGGTAAAAAAACTGGTCTGAACAACGAATGAGCGTATAATGCCCGCCCTGTTTGTGATGTTTCTGAGAATTTCCTGATGGCGCTGTTAATCACCAAAAAATGCATCAACTGCGATATGTGCGAACCCGAATGCCCGAACGAGGCGATTTCGATGGGCGACAGCATTTATGAGATTAACAGCGACCGCTGCACCGAATGCATCGGCCACTATGAGACGCCGACCTGCCAGAAGGTGTGCCCCATTCCCAATACGATCTTAAAAGATCCGGCACACGCCGAGAACGAAGAACAGCTGTGGGATAAGTTTGTCCTGATGCACCATGCGGACAAAATTTAACTCTCGATGATCACCGTCGCACAGGCGTAGTGGCGTTCATCTGCAAGCGTTACGTGCATGTGCGCCACGCCCAGCTTTTCCGCCAGCTTAAGCGCCTCGCCCCATAAACGCAGACGTGGCTTACCCAGCTCATCGTTAAACACTTCAAACTGGTTAAACGCCAGGCCGTTACGAATGCCCGTGCCGAACGCTTTCGCCGCCGCCTCTTTTACCGCGAAACGCTTTGCCAGAAAGCGCACCGGCTGTTGATGCGCCTCCCAGATAGCCCATTCGTTATCGCTCAGCACGCGTCTTGCGAGGCGATCGCCACTCCGGGCGATCACCGCTTCAATGCGAGCTATTTCAACGATGTCGGTGCCTAAGCCCAGAATAGCCATTACTGACGCGCTTCCAGCATCAGGCGCTTCATCTCGGAAACCGCTTCTTTCAGACCGCTCATCACCGCGCGGCCAATGATGGCGTGGCCGATGTTCAGCTCGTGCATTTCCGGCAGGGCAGCGATGGCTTTTACGTTGTGATAGGTCAGGCCGTGACCGGCGTTAACCTTCAGTCCCAGGCTCGCGGCGTAGGTTGCCGCTTTGGCGATTCGCTCCAGCTCTTTCGCCTGCGCTGCATCGTTTTCGGCATCGGCATAGCAGCCGGTGTGAATTTCAATATACGGCGCACCCACGTCGGCAGCGGCTTTAATCTGGGTGAGATCGGCGTCGATAAACAGAGAAACCAGGATACCGGCATCCGCCAGGCGTTTGCAGGCATCGCGCATTTTGTCGAGCTGCCCGGCCACATCCAGACCGCCTTCGGTGGTCACTTCCTGACGCTTTTCCGGCACCAGGCAGCAGAAATGCGGTTTGGTCTCGCAGGCAATCGCCAGCATCTCTTCGGTGACCGCCATCTCCAGATTCATGCGGGTGTCCAGCGTCTGACGCAGGATGCGCACGTCCCGGTCGGTGATGTGGCGACGATCTTCACGCAGGTGAACGGTAATGCCGTCGGCGCCAGCCTGCTCAGCGATAAACGCCGCCTGAACCGGATCGGGATACGCGGTACCGCGTGCATTACGTAACGTGGCGATGTGATCGATGTTGACGCCTAACAGTAATTCAGCCATGACAATCCTCGGTATTTTTGTTCATTTACCTTCTCCCTCTCCCTCCGGGAGAGGGCTGGGGTGAGGGGTAAAACATTAGCGTTTCGGCATAAACTGCCTGAATAATTCGCGGCTCTTTAAAGGTTTGCCCCCAAGATACGGCTTGAGCGCAATTCGGGTAAAGCGTTTTGCCGCACGCAGGGTGTCGGCGTCCGGGAACTCGCGTTCATACAGTGCTCTGAGCTGGCGCCCGGTAAAGGTGCTGTTATCGACGACGACACTGGCAATAAAGCCCTTTTCCTCACGATAGCGATAGGTCATGGTGTCTTCTACCTCGTCTCCGCTTCCCGCACAGTGCAGAAAATCGACGCCGTAACCAAGGTGCCCGAGCAGCGCCAGTTCGAAACGACGCAGAACAGGCTCAGGGGTGCCGGTTGCGCCAGCAAGTGCCTGAATACAGTGCAGGTAATCAAAGAAAAGTTCAGAGAAGCGGGTCTCATGTTCAAGAACCCGTGAGATGAGTTCGTTAACATACAAACCGCTGTAGAGCGTGATACCAGAAAGAGGAAGCGCCAGGGAGACGGCTTCAGCACTGCGCAGGGTTTTGACTTCCCCTCGCCCGCCAAAGCGGACCAGCAGCGGGGTGAAAGGCTGCAAGGCACCTTTCAGATTAGAACGTCTGGAACGTGCGCCTTTGGCAACAAGGCGCACGCGACCGGACTCTTCCGTGAAGACGTCCAGCATCAGGCTGGTTTCGCTCCAGGGACGACTATGCAGGACAAAGGCGCGCTGCCATCCATCCATATGCTCGTCGTCTTAGGTTACTGATCTTCGCCGTAACCGAGGCTGCGCAGCGCACGCTCATCATCGGCCCAGCCAGATTTCACTTTCACCCACAGTTCCAGGTGAACCGGTGCTTCAAACATGTCCTGCATGTCTTTACGGGCTTCGATTCCGATAGTTTTGATCTTGGCGCCTTTATTGCCGATCACCATCTTCTTCTGCCCTTCACGCTCAACGAGGATCAGACCGTTAATATCGTAGCCGCCACGCTCGTTGCTCTGGAAACGCTCGATCTCCACCGTCACAGAGTACGGCAGTTCAGCGCCCAGGAAACGCATCAGCTTCTCACGGATGATTTCAGACGCCATAAAACGCTGAGAGCGATCGGTGATGTAGTCTTCCGGGAAGTGATGAGTCGCTTCCGGCAGATGCTTGCGCACGATACCCGCGATGGTATCAACGTTCAGACCCGTTTCCGCAGACAGCGGGACGATGTCCAGGAAGTTCATCTGGCTGCCCAGCCATTGCAGGTGCGGCAGCAGATCGGCTTTTTCCTGCACGTTGTCCACTTTATTGACTGCGAGGATCACCGGCGTTTTGCCGTCGCGCAGCTTGTTCAGGACCATTTCGTCGTCCGGCGTCCAGCGGGTGCCTTCCACAACGAAAATCACCAGCTCTACGTCGCCGATGGAGCTGCTCGCCGCCTTGTTCATCAGACGGTTGATGGCGCGCTTCTCTTCCATGTGCAGGCCCGGGGTATCGACGTAGATCGCCTGATACGCGCCTTCAGTATGGATACCGACAATGCGGTGACGCGTGGTCTGCGCCTTACGCGAGGTGATAGAAATCTTCTGCCCAAGCAGATTATTCAGCAGGGTGGATTTGCCAACGTTCGGACGTCCGACGATGGCAATAAATCCGCAATAGGTTTTGTCGATGCTCATTCCAGCTCCAGCATTTTTAACGCCTGTTCGGCGGCAGCCTGTTCAGCCTTACGACGGCTTGAACCCGTGCCGACCACCGGTTCACTCAGGCCACTGACCTGGCAATGGATGGTAAATTCCTGATCGTGGGCTTCGCCACGCACCTGCACCACCAGATAGGATGGCAGCGGCAGATGACGACCCTGCAAATATTCTTGCAGACGCGTTTTAGGATCTTTTTGTTTATCGCCCGGGCTGATTTCGTCCAGGCGGGTCTGATACCAGTTAAGGATCAGCTTTTCTACGGTCTGGATATCGCTGTCCAGGAACACGCCACCGATCAATGCCTCGACCGTATCGGCAAGGATGGATTCACGACGGAAACCACCACTTTTCAGCTCACCTGGCCCCAGACGCAGGCATTCACCCAGCTCAAATTCGCGTGCGATTTCAGCGAGGGTATTGCCGCGCACCAGCGTGGCGCGCATGCGGCTCATATCACCTTCGTCCACACGCGGAAAACGATGATAAAGCGCATTTGCAATCACGAAACTTAAAATAGAGTCACCTAAAAACTCGAGACGCTCATTATGTTTGCTGCTGGCACTGCGATGGGTTAATGCCTGTTGCAACAACTCCTGATGATGAAAAGTGTAGCCCAGCTTCCGTTGAAGCCGATTAATTACGATGGGGTTCATGCGATACCAATAAATGAATGCGTCAAAAATGCAGCACACGAAACCGACCTGAGAAAACCAACGCGGTTTCGTGTGCCGTGGCACCCTTGCAGGGCCAACCTTAAACTTCGGGGGAATATTCTATACACAACGACAGGGGATGTCGTTAGTTCAAAGAGATTTATCGCTGAAATAATTCACGTAGCGGCGAATAAAAGCCGCTACGTGTTATTTTTGACGAAAATTAATGAATTCCGCCAATACGATTCAGGCGAACGCCGGTCGGCCACTCGCCTTCCTGCTTCTCAAAACTCATCCAGATAGCGGTTGCTTTACCGACCAGATTCGCTTCCGGCACAAAGCCCCAGTAACGGCTGTCCGCAGAGTTATCGCGGTTGTCACCCATCATGAAGTAGTGTCCCGGCGGCACAATCCAGGTCGCCAGCTGTTGGCCTGGCTGCTGGTAGTACATTGCCAGCTGATCCTGTGCGATGGGCACGGTCAGAATGCGGTGAGTAACATCGCCCAGCGTCTCTTTGCGTTCAACCAGACGAATGCCATTCTCTTTGGTTTCACCTTTTGGCACCTGGAAGAATCCGCTGGTCGCTTCACCGCCGTTACGGCGGGCGAAGGTCTGCACAAAATCAGCTGGCTCAACGTTGGAGTAAGTGACTGGCAGCGCATTTTCACATGCGGTGCCAGAGCTACAGCCTGGCTGAATGGTCACCTCTTTCGCCACCGGATCGTAGGTCACTTTATCGCCCGGCAGACCTACCGCGCGTTTAATATAATCCAGCCGCGGATCTTCCGGATATTTAAACACCACGATGTCGCCACGTTTCGGATGACCCGTTTCGATCAGCGTTTTCTGATAGATCGGATCTTTGATGCCATAGGCAAACTTCTCAACCAGAATGAAATCACCGATCAGCAGCGTTGGCATCATCGATCCTGACGGGATCTGGAACGGTTCATAGATAAATGAACGCACCACCAGCACAATCGCCAGCACCGGGAATACCGATGCCCCTGTTTCCAGCCAGCCCGGTTTTGGGCCGACTTTTTTCAGGGTTTTCGCGTCCAGCGCATCGCCCGTGGCTGCCTGCGCGGCAGCCTGACGTTCACGGCGTTTTGGGGCGAAGATAAACTTATCGAGGCACCACAACAGACCTGTCACCAGGGTAGCGATGACCAGGATCAGGGCAAACATGTTCGCCATGCCAACTCCTTAAGGTTATTTACCGTTACCGTCTTTACCAACATGAAGGATGGCAAGGAATGCTTCCTGCGGCAGCTCAACGTTACCGACCTGCTTCATACGCTTCTTACCTTCTTTCTGCTTCTGCAACAGCTTTTTCTTACGGCTGACGTCGCCGCCGTAGCACTTAGCCAGAACGTTTTTACGCAGCTGCTTCACGGTTGAACGGGCAATGATGTGGTTACCAATGGCCGCCTGAATCGCAATGTCAAACTGCTGACGCGGGATCAGATCTTTCATCTTCTCAACCAGCTCACGACCACGGTACGGTGCGTTATCGTTGTGGGTGATCAGCGCCAGCGCATCCACACGCTCGCCGTTGATCAGCACGTCCACACGAACCATGTTCGAGGCCTGGAAGCGTTTGAAGTTGTAGTCCAGCGACGCATAGCCACGGGAGGTAGACTTCAGACGGTCGAAGAAGTCGAGCACCACTTCTGCCATCGGAATTTCATAGGTCAGCGCCACCTGGTTACCGTGGTAAACCATGTTGGTCTGCACGCCACGCTTCTCAATACACAGGGTGATCACGTTACCGAGGAACTCCTGCGGCAGCAGCATGTGACACTCTGCGATTGGCTCGCGCAGTTCCTGAATATTATTCAGCGGCGGGAGCTTGGACGGGCTGTCGACGTAGATCACCTCTTTCGAGGTGGTTTCTACTTCGTAGACAACCGTCGGGGCGGTGGTGATCAGATCCAGATCGTATTCACGCTCCAGACGTTCCTGAATGATCTCCATGTGCAGCAGACCGAGGAAGCCACAGCGGAAGCCAAAGCCCAGCGCCGTTGAGCTTTCTGGCTCGTAGAACAGGGAGGCATCGTTGAGGCTCAGCTTTCCGAGCGCATCGCGGAAGTTTTCGTAATCGTCAGAGCTGACCGGGAACAGACCCGCATAAACCTGCGGTTTCACCTTTTTGAAGCCTGGCAGCGCTTTATCTGCCGGGTTACGTGCACCGGTCAGGGTATCACCCACCGGCGCGCCGAGGATGTCTTTAATGGCACAGACCAGCCAGCCCACTTCGCCGCATTTCAGTTCGGTACGGTCAACCTGTTTTGGCGTGAAGATGCCCAGACGGTCAGCGTTGTAGACCTGGCCGGTGCTCATGACCTTGATTTTGTCGCCTTTACGCATTGTGCCGTTTTTAATACGCACCAGCGAGACAACGCCGAGGTAGTTATCAAACCAGGAGTCGATGATCAGCGCCTGTAGCGGCGCATCCGGGTCGCCTTCCGGCGGCGGAATATCACGCACCAGACGTTCCAGTACGTCCGGAACACCGACACCGGTTTTCGCCGAGCAGCGCACTGCATCGGTCGCATCAATACCGACGATGTCTTCAATCTCTTCCGCTACGCGCTCAGGATCGGCGGCTGGCAGGTCGATTTTATTCAGAACCGGCACCACTTCGAGATCCATTTCCATGGCGGTGTAGCAGTTTGCCAGCGTCTGGGCCTCTACGCCCTGCCCGGCATCCACCACCAGCAGCGCGCCTTCGCAGGCCGCCAGCGAGCGTGACACTTCATAAGAGAAGTCAACGTGCCCTGGGGTGTCGATAAAGTTCAGCTGATAGGTTTCACCATCGGAAGCTTTATAGTCGAGCGTCACGCTCTGCGCTTTGATGGTAATACCGCGTTCGCGTTCCAGGTCCATGGAGTCCAGAACCTGGGCTGCCATTTCACGATCAGACAGGCCACCGCAAATCTGGATAATACGGTCAGACAGCGTCGACTTACCGTGGTCAATGTGAGCAATGATGGAGAAATTTCTTATGTTCTTCATATGTATGGATTTATTTACTCGCTATGCGGATTAAATCTTCTTGATGGACACAGCGGTGGACACTCCACAGTAACTACCCCATCAACGACTGGCATGCATATTACACTGTAGCGCCCAAATCGTCAGCATACGATCTCCTGTTCATTGAGTGATAACGAGTGCCTACAGTTAAGCAATGTAAATTAAATTGTTGGGCAGTCATCATCACCCAGCGCGCGGTTGATGAAGAACGTCACTCTGCCAAGCACCTCCCCCTTCCAGAGCAGCACCTTCGCTCGCTTCGCCATCATCTGTCATGAGTGACAGCCCCATCAGATTGGCAAACTGTGTGTGGCAGTCGCACAGAATCAACAACACATCACTTGGCGTCTTCTTCATTACAGGTTCGATTACCGCAAAGCCTTTATCAGTTTCGAAGCTCGCTCTGCAACTCTTACTATCGCCCCATCACCGGCCATTCGCCGCCCGTTTTGCATAAGACGGGCGGCAGTTTACTTTACTCGTTCTATTAAGGATATTGCATGTTTTACTCAGCTTTTTTTATCTTCTTTTTCTGCCTCGTAAATTGCTCCTATACTTCAATTTTCACTCATTGTTCCGTACACAGCCAATAGAGCAGTCAAGTAATTCTATTTTGTAAACAAGCTTGGTAACCTGAGTCTGTCGCTGACCCAGTAAGTTTTAAGCCTATTTTCAAGAATCACTGAGGGGAGGTACTAGTTGAGATACCGAGTAGTTTATAAATTACGTTTTGAGTTAGCTTTTAGCTTTCACAACCGAAAACTCGCAAATCCATTTCAACACACTTATATACTTCCGCTTGTAAAGTATTGGACCAGACGTTGACATTCTCAATAACAATCAAGAGATTCTTGCTTCAACGGAAGTTGAATTAACCTTCCTCCACAAGCATAAACGACATGCCCTGCCGCTTAAAATTCATCACATAGTACAACATCATCACGGAAAAAAACCGTTACAAGAGTTTACTTTCTCGGCGAATAATTTCACCACCCAGCCACTCTTGTTTGTATATCAACTGCCTGACAAATTCGTATCTCATACTCAGAGTCTTATCGTTCTTGGCAGATACAGAATCCATCAAGTTCACAACCTCAACAACTGCGTGATTTTTACAAATTGCCGTGGTTGCTTTATGGATATTATCGAGTCTTATCCTTGCTGCCTTTGATTTTACTCTGTCAATTTTACCTTTGGTTTTTAGCCAATTTTGGCTGTGTTTCTTTCTTCTGGTCAAGTGTTTTATTAAGACGGATTAATTTTTTCTTTTCTTCCGCTTGGTAAGTGTTATCACCGCCGCCCCCAGATGACAGATGAACGCTATCCACATTATTAAGTACAATTGTAGATTTGATATCAGAGGGGTGTATTGGATCAGGGACTGTTTGCTCTGTATTAAAACTGATATACCACTTCCCCTGATTCAGGGAAATAGTTGCGTTTTTTAAATCACCAATGATTTCACGACTCTTGCGATACTTTACCCAGCCGACTTTAGGAAGAGATACCAATTTTTTTTCTTGATCTACTCTAACCCTTTGGCATGGTATACGGAAAGAATCATGCCGACCTTTCTTTTTAAACTTTGGATATTGTGATTTGCCGGTAAAAAAGTTTCTGAATGCTCTGTCTAAATCTCTTAACGATTGCTGTAAACACTGAGAAGGGGCTTCTTTCAACCAAGAAAGGCTCTCTTCATTCTTCCATTCAACCAATTCAGAAGCCAGCTGAATGTAGCCTATGAATTTTTTACCAGAACGGTAATTCTCGTTAAGAAGAGCAAGGCCTTTGTTGTAAACAAAACGACAGGAGCCAGCAAAGGCCAAAAAGTCTGATAACTGACCTTTGTTAGGTTCAAGCAAAAATTTGAATGCCTGTTTTTTAATCACAACTGGACCTGTGTAAACGGAGCGAAACTGGTTAAATGCTAAATCATCGTGCGAGCGTTGATTAAAGGATTTGACTACTTTTAACGACCTTATTCAACCAATAAAAAGCCCCACATATATGGGGCTTTGACACTTAATTTGAAATTAGCCTTGCAGCAGAGACAGAACCTGCTGAGGAACCTGGTTAGCTTTGGACAGCACGGAGTTACCAGCCTGCTGGATGATCTGCGCTTTGGACATGTTGGACACTTCGGTCGCATAGTCCGCATCCTGAATACGGGACTGCGCTTCAGACAGGTTGGTAGTGGTGTTGTTCAGGTTGGTTACTGCAGAAACCAGACGGTTTTGTACAGCACCCAGGGAAGAACGGAATTTGTCGATCTGGCTGATTGCATCGTCCAGCGCTTTCAGTGGATCGGCAGTAGAGGTGGAAGCGGTGGTAGCTTCGGTGGTCAACTTACCATCAGCAGTTTCATAAATGGTACCGCCAGTGCTGTTGGTGATAGCACCGTTCTTCTGTTCAAAGTAGGTCACATCTTTTGTCGGCTCGCTGGAAAGCGCACCGTCGTCAACATAAACATCGTCATTGGCAGCATCTTTAACAACACCTGCGGTAACGGTGTGAGTGGCTGTACCTGTACCACCCAGATCAAGGGTGAAGTTTGCACCTTTAGTCAGGTTGGCCATGCCTTCAGCACTTACATGTGCATTGGTGATATTAACAGTGTCAACTTTAGCCAGGCTGGTGAAGTCAGCGCTGCCAGTAGTGCTATAAACAGTGTTCTGACTGGTACCTGATGCGACGGTCATAGTCGCTGTTTTACCATTAGCAATTAATGCGTCTAATGTTGCAGCTGTATTCCCCGCTGCAGTAGCAGTGAAGCCACCAGTTGTTGCATCAAGATAAAGCGCACTACCGTCAGCCGCAGTGATATTACCATTATTAGCAACCATAATATCGGTTGCCGCGCCACCGTCGATGCTCACTTTGGCAGCAAATGCGCCATCCGCCAGAATCTGGGCATTTGTTGAAGTCTGACTGCCGGCACCTTCTGAACTCACAGACATCCCGGAAGCAGCACCGGACGTAAGAATGATTTTAGTCTTAACACCAACAGGAACTGCGCCAGTCGAGTCGCTGTTTGAAATTAATCCGTCCCAAGTTGCAGCAGCATCGCCACCCGCATTGGTTTTCGTCAGGTTACCTTGCTTATCTAAATACAGCGTCGCGTTATCATCTGCCGCAGTGATTTTACCATCCTGGGAGATGTTAACTTTCTGATCTTTACCACCGATCGTAACCGTTGCCTGAGAAGAATCCCCTGTATTTGGGTTAATAATGCTTAGTGTCTTTGCTGAATCTGCGCCTGTCGCATCGAAGCTGTATGATTTGCTTGCCGCGTCATATTTGTAACCTGCGGTTGCAGCCACACCGAACGCATTTGCGCCGCCGCCAGTGATAACGGATTTATCTGAGATATTTGCTAATAAATCAGAAGCTGATGCCTTACTGTTAGCAATGGTGTTCTTATAATCAGTCACACCATTCGCATCTGTAGTGCCTTTAGTAAAACCAGCTAATTTCAGATCGTCAGCTGTTGCTTTGGTATTCGCTACTTCACCTTTACCGTTAACGTTAAATCCAGTCAGGTTTAAAGTAGAGGAATCAATTTTTTTCAGGTCAATTGTGATGGTTTCACCATCGTTCGCACCAACCTGAATTTTCATGGAACCGTCTTTTGCCAGCACGTTCACGCCGTTGAACTGGGTCTGGCCGGATACGCGGTCAATTTCGTCCAGACGGGATTTGATTTCGTCCTGGATTGAGTTCAGATCGGATTCAGAGTTAGTACCAGTAGAAGACTGAACAGTCAGCTCACGGATACGCTGTAAGTTGTTGTTGATTTCAGACAATGCGCCTTCAGTGGTCTGTGCAACGGAGATACCGTCGTTGGCGTTACGCGCAGCCTGAGTCAGACCTTTGATGTTAGAGGTGAAGCGGTTGGCAATCGCCTGGCCAGCAGCATCATCTTTTGCGCTGTTGATACGCAGACCGGAAGACAGACGCTCAATGGCAGTAGACATTGAAGACTGGTTTTTGTTGATGTTGTTCTGAGTGAGCAACGAGAGGCTGTTGGTATTGATGACTTGTGCCATGATAGTAATTCCTATTTGACTGAACTTAAATTAAGTTTACGGCTTCCACCATTTGGCTCCTGCGCCGCTATGTTCACTATCGGCAAAGTATTCTGGACCTTTAGAAGAAAAAGTGAAAACCGTCCCCATCTGCTTTCAGGCCCCAAGCAAAACAGAACTGTATGCTTGTGATAAGTTCGTCTTAACGCCCTTCAATCCACCATAATAAAGCCATATAATTCAATAAGTTGAGCATCGTAAATAAACTATCTCGTTTGACAAACTGGCTCCCTCTTATAAACCTCTAATCTCTTCATTTCTCAGCACTCAACAAGCGAGCATAACCCGATGCTCCGATGGTAAGACCTATCCAAGGCGCAAATGCTTAGCTATCTCATCGGATGGCACCTTGTTTTATCTGTCTTTTTTAGTAGGTGTATGTAAGATGGTTTTACATTACAGTCATTCTCTGTCTAATACATGATCAGGAGATTTGTTCAGTGAATGTTTCTGCCCGTTTTGTTATACTATTAAATCTTGCATGCGCTGCTTTATTATTTACTCTACTCAATGCCAGGTTTGATTTATTCTGATCAGGATCTCATTTTACTTACTCGAAATCCCTCCTAAGATTCATGCATGTACATATCTTACATCCAATCGAGTAGTAAATCGAAAATCATCAGGGAGAATAATGACTTGATAAAGGACGTGATCATTGACCATCGTCCTAACTTTCCATAAACAGGTGGGTATTTAGTGTATGAACCCTCGTCCAACTAGTTCCTTCCGATTACCCTTAAAGCACTTTTCATGGTGATGTTTTTCCTTGTTACATATTTGGATGCTTGTTTTAAGGCATTATTCATTGCTATTACAGTCACAGGCCTAGCTAACCCTTTAACTCGATTTGATCTACTCTGGAAAACATAAATATCAGAAGGATTGCAATCCTTTCTGTACGCAATTAACTTAGAAAGCAATAAATTTAATCTAATTGTTCGTGGCTCAAATTTTGGAGTTCCAGCCAAGTGCAGCATGTCATCTTCGATATCGGAATATCTAATAGTAATCACCCTGCTGCCTTCAGCACGGAGAGAAAACAATGTTAACCATAAGTCTGCCCATGTTGATGAGATTTTAGACAATTCAAAGTGAATAGCCCTAAACTCTTCAGGTGTAATAGAATCTGTTTTTGCCATGAATACCCCCAATGCTCAACCCAACCGCTTACCAAAATTTCAACAACTTTATTACATTATTTCAATACTTTATTACGAAAATTGGATTAAATGTTCAATATTTTTTTCCTCTACCCCTACCGCGCCGGAAATTTTTTATACAAGGTGCACACCGCAACGTCGTAAATAATCGCCACCTGCTTTCTGTCCATTCCGTTTGCGATCAGCCTGCCAGCCTGCGCCCATTGCTCAGGGGTTAACTTCGGCCTTCTGCCGCCTATGCGCCCTTTCTCCCGGGCTGCCGCCAGTCCTGCCCGGGTGCGTTCCACGATTAACTCCCTCTCCATCTCGGCCAGGGCTGACATGATATGAAAAATGAAGCGCCCCATCGGGCTTGATGTATCAAAACTGTCCGTGAGGCTCTTAAAGTGGATACCGCGCTGCCGGAGTTCGTCCACCAGCAGCACCAGATTTCGCATGCTGCGCCCAAGGCGATCCAGCTTCCAGACCACCAGCGTATCCCCCTCATTCAATGCCCTAAGAAGCTTTTTGAGTGCTGGCCGGTTTGCCACTGTTCCGCTCATTTTTTCTTCGAAAATCTGTTCACATCCTGCGCGTTCGAGTGCTTGCCGCTGAAGATCAGTATTTTGCTCATTTGTTGACACCCTTACATAGCCAATTTGCATATTTTTCACCCAATAAATTCTGCAAAAAAATCAGGTGAAGTTATCGGCCATGCCGCCTCGTGGCAATCTATAAAACGTCAGGCTAAGAACAGCGGCCTCCAGGAATTCGTAAGGCATAATTATTTAACTATATGAAGAACATACGTAACTTTTCGATCATTGCTCACATCGATAATTGATACCCCGCCAGCCTCCGCAAACCTCCGACAAAAACGCCTCAAGATCCCCATCAAATCAGCCTTTCCAAAAATTATACTGTTTGCATGTACAGTCAACCTACGACATCATAAGTCATGGTTTTTGTGTCCACCAGTGCGTCCATATCCTATGATGGACACATAACCCCCCGTTCTGATGGACACACGCAGGGACAAATCATGGCTATTTCAGATAGTTATCTAAAGTCGTGCCTTGGGCGCGAACGAGACAAAGTTGAAGAAAAGGCAGACCGTGATGGTCTGTGGGTACGTATCTCCAAAAAGGGGGCCGTTACTTTTTTCTACCGATTCCGCTTCCTGGGTAAACAGGACAAGATGACGATCGGCAGCTATCCGGAGTTCGGTTTAAAGGCTGCGCGCGATGAAGTGGCTAAGTGGGCCGCTATTCTTGCCCGTGGCGAAAACCCAAGGATCAGGCAAAGCCTCGACAAAGCCAAGATTAATAGCCAGTACACCTTCGAAGAGCTGTTCCGTGAATGGCACTCAATGGTCTGCATTCAGAAAGAATCAGCCGGGCAGGTCCTCCGCTCGTTTGAACTGCACGTTTTCCCCAAGCTCGGGAAATACCCTGCGCATCAGCTCACGTTACACAACTGGCTCACTGTCCTGGACAGATTGGCCCAGGGTTACAGCGAGATCACCCGGCGCGTGATCAGCAACGGCCGACAGTGTTATTCCTGGGCAGTGAAACGGCAGCTGCTGGAAGTTAACCCGCTGTCAGAAATGTCTGGGCGTGATTTCGGCATCCAGAAACAAATGGGTGAGCGAACCCTGGACCGTAAAGAACTGGCGATTGTCTGGCGAGCCATTGAGGATTCCCGACTCATTGAGCGAAACAAGATCCTCTATAAATTGTCACTGATATGGGCGTGCACGTTAAAAGCCGCTTCTCCGGTTGCCCGTGTTGTGAAAAGCCAGGATGAATGTCAGCGCGCTGATATAGCAGAGGACGGTTTTTTCTGGTGCGGCTGTGGGACGGCGAACGCTGAGGCAGAGGGAATAACCATTTCTCGCCTCGAGGTGGGCGTTTACGTGCTGGCTGGTTCGGCAGGCCTGGCATCCGAGGGATGGCAGCTACTGCCACCGATGGACCCCGGCGGCATGGGAGAACTGGGCGTGGTTGAGGACGAGCAAACCGACAGCGGCGGGCTGACAATCCGCCTGTTTAAGCGAAAATACCTGCTGGGCGATGACGGGGAGATCGTCAAAACGAAAGGGGAACCGATGGACGTACCGGTGAACAGCTGGATCGATGTTCGCCTGGATATGCCTAATGATTCTGCCTTTAATCAGCGGATGAGTCAGGAACTTCAGCCATAGCCGCACACTGATTCCAGATGCTGTTTTGCGGCATTTGAACACGTACAGAGACAAATTGGTCAGAAGGGATGTCGACAGGGTCGCCTTCATTGATACCCTGCAGCTCGTTCCTGGCGAACTCTGGCGCTACAGGATGCGTGCGGTGATATGTTTTCACTAACACCGAACCGTCAGCATGAACCTCATAATCGAGCCAGATGAGGGGCTGCTTGTTGCGGTCGGTAGGTATGTCAAAACCGCCGTCAATGCCGCCCCATGCAGCGTCGGAGTTCAGCCCCTCACAGCCTTCTACCAGATATTCACCTGTGGCCAGACGGGTTACGGTGCAGCCTTCTGATTCGAGATTAGTCTGATATCTACCGTCGCTGAAAACCTTAACGACTGGTGAGGCCGTTTTGAGGAACCCATTGCTATCGACTGTTGTGTTAAGTGAGGTCTTTACTATTGCGCGCCACTGCTGGCTAGAATTGTTTATTTTGTTAAAGTGAATTTCACCATCAGTGCGGATAAACATATTAAATCTTGTTGTATTAGAACCTGTACCATCAGAGCTGTACGTTAACCCTAAGCCTACTCCCCAGTTTCCAAAATAGTTGTAACCTGCCGCTCCTGACTGCCTGTAAAAATTGTATCGACCGAAATTAACAATATTGGCATCTCCGTTCAGAACAGTAAGAGCTCCGGCACCAAAGCAACCGGTGCCGTCATAACTTGACGTAAGCACTTGCCCGTTTTCTATTCCTACATCTTTAGTTGCCGATGTTCCCAAACCGACGTTTTTCAGTGCGAAAACGCAGCATTCTACACTACATCCTCGTCAGCTGGAAATGCACTTAGAGCCAGGTATAGCGCGAAGAGACGGCGTTTTCTTTATTGCGATGTAAATAATAATAAAGCCCGGCAGATTACCGGGCCTCAGAAGAGAGCGTCTCAACACGAAGTTGGTCGGGTGCCAGTGCAACGCTGAGGATAACGGGCTGCCACGCTTCCCGGGCGGCAAGCCTTGGGGAAACGCCTTTAGCAAGCCAGAACCCGCCCACGCCGCCCAAAGCGGCACCGCACATGGCGGCCAAATCTGTGCCGAACAGCATCTGGAAAACCCCGCCCATCACGAACAGACCTGCCAGCGGAGAAAGGTAAACCAGCATGGCGGAAGTGAGCAGGCTACCTTCAGCGATGCCCAGCTCCACTTTTTGCCCTGCCACCAGCGGCTGATCGCTCGGCACAGCAATAGTGTGCGACGTTTGCGGCCCCAGCTTATTCAACACGCGGCTGCCGCAACCGGCTCGCGAAGCGCAGCTGCTGCATGATGCTTTAACGTCACAGCTGACAAGCGCTACGCCATCCTGCCAGGATACGACCGTGGCCCACTCTTTAATCATTGCGCAGCCCTGAATTTAATGCTGTCTGAAATACGTTTTGCCGTTGGCGGCGGTAATTCACCGACAATGGTAATTTCCGCATTATCGCGCACCGTCGTGCTGACCGTCCGGCGACCGGTACGGAGCATCTGTTCGGAACTGTTCGCCGTAGCGCGATTGATATTCACCGAGAAGCTAAACAGCCCATCGGAATAGAGTCGCGACTCAACTGGTGTTTCGATGGTTGGGAGCTGGCGACGGCTGCTGGAAACTTCGCTGAACCCTTGCGGGATCCAGGATGGTACCCAGTTAAAATTGACAGAATCGCCGGCAGGCACGGAAAGCAAAGGCGGCAGGCTGGCTTTGGCCAGATTCTGCATGCTGTTGCCAACCTGACTGTTCACATCGAAGGAGATCACGCGGAACTGCTCCAGCGTCTCACCGTCGCGATCGAGCAGATCAACGCGCATCGGCAGCTTCGTCTCTGCGTCAATCCAGACGATATAGCTGTAACGTGTCCCATCCCGCGCAACAACGCGGATCACTTCGCACAGCCTGTCGGCAATACGCGTTCGCCCCACCGAGATAAAATCATAGTAGGGGGCGAGACGTTTAAAATCGGTGTAAATGAGCGACGGCAGGGAGTCAACGATGTAGTCACCATTGAGCGTAAACGGCTCAAGGCCAGGCTCGAAATAGCTGATTTCGTTCCCACGCTGGACCACTTCCCGACGCGGGCCATCCATCTGTAAAAGCTGGGCGAGCGGCTGGTTATCAAGGCGGGCGTGGCGATAGCGTAACGATTCGACACCCTGCTTATTGATGCTGATAAATGCCAACTCGTAATTGAGTGACTGGCTGGCCAGATTCATTTGCTGCAACAACGCCCCGGATGAAACATCAGCCGAGGCGTTAGCAGAGAAGAACAGGCTACCCGCCATCAAAGACATGGCGAACCAAAGTTGCTTCATTACTGCGATTGCGTTCCTAAAGTTTGGTTTCCTGGCACCTGCACAGCAGCCTGCTGGGTTTGGGCCTGCTCAAACTGAAGCTGCTCGGAGTGCAGACGGCGCTGCAACTCGTAATCCTGCAACATCGCATTAATGCGACGGCGCTGCTCCTGTACCTGCTGTTGCTGTCCGCCGCTTGCGGAGGCATCTGCCGGTACGCCCAGGCTAACCGGGCTGGCTTTACCCATCATCGGCAGCGTATTGAACACTGGCGCTTCAGGCTGCTGATTGGCTTCAGACTGAGTATTATAGTGCTGGACCCCAACGATAACTGCAAGCGATACGCACGCAGCGACCCCCATTTGGGTGAGCTGGCTGGCCCATGGACGCACCTTGTGCCAGAACGGCATTTTCTGCCATTGGTGAGGTGCAGGCTGCGCTTCAGGAATCAGCGGCGTGGTCTGATGAACAGGTTCGTTCTCAATGGCCGCCATAACGCGTGCTGAGATATCGAAATGGAGAACCTCGCTGGTATCACCGCGCAGAGAGTCGCGGATAAGATGATAGCTCTCCCAGGTCTGTTGCATTTCGGGAGAATGAGACAACTCATCGAGCAGCTCATTATCCAGCGTTTCACCATCCATTAAAGCGGAAAGTTTTTCTTTCTGCATGCCTAATACCTTTTCCAGTATCCCGCTATCGTCAACGCCTGATAAGCGGTTGAACTTTATTATCAATGGCTTCTCGCGCACGGAAAATTCGTGAACGAACCGTGCCGACCGGACAATCCATGATGGCGGCTATCTCTTCATAGCTTAGGCCATCCAGCTCCCGTAACGTAATTGCCATGCGTAAATCTTCCGGGAGCGACTCGATCGTGCGAAAAACGATTTGTCTCAGTTCTTCTGACAACATTAAGTTCTCAGGGTTCGAAATTTCTTTCAGCGCGCCGCCACTTTCGAAGTTTTCTGCGTCGATAGCGTCAACGTCACTTGAAGGCGGACGACGGCCCTGAGCAACCAAATAATTCTTAGCCGTATTGACTGCAATACGATACAGCCAGGTATAAAAAGCACTATCCCCCCGGAATGAATCCAGCGCGCGATAGGCCTTAATAAAAGACTCTTGCACCACATCAGGAACATCGCCTGACGGTACATAGCGGGAAACCAGACTCGCTACCTTATGCTGGTAGCGCACCACCAGTAGGTTAAAAGCTTTCTGATCTCCCTTCTGGACCCGTTCAACCAGGACCTGGTCCGTTAACTGCTCGCTCATCCGAGGTAATGTCTCCCCAAACCAAATTCCACGCGTTATCGAAACGCCACTCTAACAACATTGCACTTTGAGCAAGCACCGAATTAGAGTGTCTGTTCTTCAATAAGTTCCGTAACGCCTTTGTTTTTGTTCATCGCGCCGCAGACCGTTCATTTTCTCTCATTATAAGTCTGTTCACGATACGCACCCGCTTTCTGACAAGAATCATCAACTTTATCGTCAGAAGAGTAACGCAACACAGGCTTTATTTCACCACAAAATCTGAAGCTAACGATCTGCTTCGCAAAATATTTCCGGCCATTTAGCGCAGATTTATCTTCTGGCCTTCCGTTTAGTCATTGCAACACACAACAAAAAAAACGTGCGATATCTCGCATCGCAATGCTATTCTCTCCACACCATGTTTAGTAAATTAAACAAACATCATGAACACGACGCCTGAACTTCATTGTGATGTACTGATCATCGGCAGCGGTGCTGCTGGCCTCTCCCTCGCGCTGCGCCTGGCGGAACATCAGAACGTAATCGTGCTGAGTAAAGGGCCGATGAGCGAAGGTTCCACCTTCTATGCACAAGGCGGTATTGCCGCCGTGTTTGATGAAACGGATAGTATAGCCTCGCACGTAGAAGACACCCTGATTGCCGGCGCCGGGATCGTGGATGAGCATGCGGCAGAGTTCGTCGCCAGCAATGCCCGCCACTGCGTGCAATGGCTTATCGATCAGGGCGTGCTGTTTGATACGCATGTTCAGCCTAATGGTGAAGAGAGCTATCACCTGACCCGTGAAGGCGGGCACAGCCACCGCCGTATTCTGCACGCTGCTGATGCAACCGGAAAAGCGGTTGAAACCACGCTGGTCAGCAAAGCCCTCAGCCATCCTAATATTCGGGTGCTGGAGCGCAGCAACGCCGTCGACCTGATTATTTCCGATAAGATTGGCCTGCCCGGCACGCGCCGTGTTGTCGGCGCATGGGTGTGGAATCGGAATAAAGAGAAGGTGGAAACCTGCCAGGCAAAAGCCGTTGTGCTGGCGACTGGCGGCGCCTCCAAGGTTTACCAGTACACGACTAACCCGGATATCGCCTCCGGAGACGGTATCGCCATGGCCTGGCGCGCAGGCTGCCGCGTGGCGAATATGGAGTTTAATCAATTCCATCCTACCGCCCTGTTCCACCCGCAGGCACGTAACTTCCTGTTAACTGAAGCGTTGCGCGGCGAAGGCGCGTATCTGAAGCGTCCGGACGGTTCCCGGTTTATGCCGGACTTCGACCCCCGAGGTGAACTTGCCCCGCGGGATATCGTGGCCCGCGCCATTGACCACGAGATGAAGCGGCTTGGCGTCGACTGTATGTATCTGGACATTAGCCATAAACCGGAAGACTTTATTCGCCAGCACTTCCCGATGATTTATGAAAAGCTGCTGAGTCTGGGTATTGATTTAACCCGCGATCCGGTGCCGATTGTACCTGCCGCACACTATACCTGTGGCGGGGTGATGGTTGACGATCATGGTCGTACCGACGTGGATGGTTTGTATGCGATCGGCGAGGTCAGCTACACCGGCCTGCATGGTGCGAATCGCATGGCCTCAAACTCGCTGCTGGAGTGTCTGGTGTATGGGTGGTCGGCTGCGGAAGATATTACCAAACGCATGCCCTATGCACGTCCGACAACACACTTGCCGGCATGGGATGAAAGTCGGGTAGAAAACCCGGACGAACTGGTGGTTATCCAGCATAACTGGCACGAGCTGCGGCTTTTCATGTGGGATTATGTCGGGATTGTACGCACAACGAAGCGTCTGGAACGCGCGTTACGCCGCATCATGATGTTGCAGCAGGAAATTGATGAATATTACGCCAACTTCCGCGTTTCTAATAATCTGCTGGAGCTGCGCAACCTTGTGCAGGTTGCCGAGCTGATTGTGCGCTGTGCGATGATGCGCAAAGAGAGCCGTGGCCTGCATTATACGCTGGACTATCCCGAACCGCTTGAAATGTCCGGCCCGTCGGTGTTGACGCCGCAGGTTCACATAAACAGATAAAAGGCCTGGGTCAGGGCAGTGTAATCTTCGGAATAACGCTGGTCTGGCCCACGAATGACCAACCTGTCGATAAAGCATTCCCCCTCTTTCGGCGAGAGCGCCAGCAACACGCGGTGCGGTAAGCGTCCTTCCGTATCCGAAATATCGGTACGAAGACGCAGATTCCAGCCGATCCCCCGTGCGATCTCAATGAAGGTATTACCCGTGCTTTCAGGCAAGACCACGCAGAAAAATCCCTCTTCCGAGATGAGCTCCGCCGCACTGGTCAGTAGCGCCTTGTGATCGAGCGAGCCGGTGTAACGTGCCTGCTCGCGTTCTGGCGTTCCACATTCCACGCCTGGCGTGAAATACGGCGGATTGCTGACAATCAAATCGTAACGCGCGGTTTGCTCCGACGCCCAGGTCAGGACATCGGCGCATTCTACCCTGATGCGATCTGCCCACGGAGAGTCGGCAGCGTTTTCACTTGCCTGCCGGGACGCCTGAGGATCAAGCTCAACGGCGTCGATCGTGACGTGTTCTTCCGTTCGCTGCGCCAGCATCAGCGCCTGAAGTCCGCTGCCCGTACCAATATCCAGAATGCGTTTTACACCTGCGACAGGCGCCCATGCACCCAGTAAAATACCGTCTGTACCGACTTTCATCGCACAACGATCGTGCGCCACAAAAAACTGTTTAAACGTAAAACCATCGCGGCGCAACTGCGCTTTGAGTTGAGACATGTCAGGGCAACCTTCTGAGTGAAACTGGAGTAGCATAGGGGAAAGCGAAGTGGTCGAAAAGCGATATCCATACAAACAGATGAAGATTACAGCCGTAACGTCTATAATCAGCGCCCCACACAGAGGTAGAACATGACTGTAACGACTTTTTCCGAACTTGAACTCGATGAAAGCCTGCTCAATGCCCTTGAGAGCAAAGGCTTTACACGCCCGACCGCCATTCAGGCCGCGGCCATTCCGCCTGCGCTTGAGGGCCGCGATGTGCTCGGTTCTGCGCCAACCGGCACGGGGAAGACAGCAGCCTACTTGCTGCCTGTGTTGCAGCATTTGCTCGACTTTCCGCGTAAAAAATCAGGCCCGCCGCGCATTTTGATCCTGACCCCGACCCGTGAACTGGCGATGCAGGTTGCCGAACACGCGCGTGAGCTGGCGGCGAACACCCATCTGGATATCGCGACCATCACCGGTGGCGTAGCGTATATGAACCACGCCGAAGTGTTCAGCGAAAACCAGGATATCGTTGTCGCGACGACAGGCCGTCTGCTGCAATACATAAAAGAAGAGAACTTCGACTGCCGCGCGGTGGAAACGCTGATTCTCGATGAAGCTGACCGCATGCTGGACATGGGCTTTGCCCAGGATATCGAACACATCGCGGGTGAAACGCGCTGGCGTAATCAGACAATGCTGTTCTCGGCAACCCTTGAAGGGGATGCCATTAAAGATTTCGCCGAACGTCTGCTGGAAGATCCGGTGGAAGTGTCCGCTACGCCATCGACCCGTGAGCGTAAGAAGATCCACCAGTGGTACTACCGCGCAGATAACCTTGAGCATAAGGTTGAGTTGTTGAAACACCTGCTGAAGCAGGAAGAGGCAACCCGTACCATCGTCTTCGTACGCAAACGTGAGCGCGTGCATGAGCTGGCAGAAATGCTGCGCAACGCCGGCATTAACAACTGCTATCTCGAAGGTGAAATGGCGCAGGTTAAGCGAACCGAAGGGATTAAGCGCCTGACCGATGGCCGCGTGAATGTGCTGGTTGCCACCGATGTTGCCGCGCGTGGGATCGACATCCCGGACGTGAGCCACGTAATCAACTTTGATATGCCGCGCAGCGGTGATACTTACCTGCACCGTATTGGTCGTACCGGCCGTGCGGGCCGCAAAGGTATTGCTATCTCTCTGGTAGAAGCGCACGACCATCTGCTGCTACAGAAAATTGGCCGCTACGTTGAGGAGCCGCTGAAAGCTCGCGTGATTGACGGGCTTCGTCCGACCACACGTGCGCCGAGTGAAAAAATGACGGGTAAACCGTCCAAGAAAGCGCTCGCGAAACGTGCTGAGAGAAAAGAGAAAGAAAAAGAGAAGCCGCGCGTTAAACAGCGCCACCGCGATACCAAAAATATTGGTAAGCGCCGTAAGCCAAGTTCTGCTGCGCCAGAGACAAAAACTGAAGAGTAAAAAAAAAGCCGGGACATTCCCGGCTTTTTTATTCCACCCCCGAAGCTGAACTTTACAGGCTTTCAGTAAAGGTACGCGCGATAACGTCGCGCTGCTGTTCCGGGGTCAGAGAGTTGAAACGCACCGCATAGCCAGACACACGGATGGTCAGCTGCGGGTATTTTTCCGGGTGCTCAACGGCATCCATCAGCGTTTCGCGACGCAGGACGTTAACGTTCAGGTGCTGACCGCCTTCCACGCGTACTTCTGGTTGCACTTGCATTGGAATTTCACGGTATTCAATTTCGCCCAGTTTGCTCACCGGAACGATTTCGTCTTCCGCAAAACCTGCTTTCGCTACTACACAGCGCGCTTCGTTTTTCTCGCTGTCCAGCAGCCAGAAAGAGTTCAGCAGATCGTCATTTGCAGCTTTAGTAATCTGGATACCTGTAATCATGTGTTGCCTCCCTTAGGCTACATTAACTGATGCTGGCCTTTTGCGGCCAATTGGTAAAACCATTGTTTGTTGTGTGTATATATAACATTCAGACCCGGGTGATTTATTGATTTAAATCAACAAAACCACCAACCACACAAAGAGTGTGGTCTGTATTTTTTGTTTTAGATCAATTTTAAAGGTTTACCAATTCGACTTATCCTGCCTGGTTTTCAACATAAATTGAGTCACTTAGCCTGGTTTTCCGCGGGTAATTTTGCTCATTGGGGTTTAACAGGTAAGCTAGACACAGAATGAGATTCGCAGGAGAGCGAGATGACAACACCTTTAACCTGGCATGACGTGCTGGCAGAAGAGAAGCAGCAGCCCTATTTTATTAACACCCTCAGTACCGTTGCGGCTGAACGGCAGGCCGGCCAGACAATTTATCCGCCGCAGAAAGATGTGTTTAACGCCTTCCGCTACACCGAACTGAGCGATGTAAAGGTGGTTATCCTGGGGCAGGATCCATACCACGGCCCCGGGCAGGCTCACGGACTGGCATTTTCCGTGCGTCCGGGCGTAGCCATCCCCCCTTCTCTGCTGAATATGTATAAAGAGCTGGAAGGAACGATTCCGGGTTTTACCCGCCCTAATCACGGTTATCTGGAAAGCTGGGCGCGCCAGGGCGTGCTGTTGCTGAATACCGTATTAACCGTCCGGGCGGGTCAGGCACACTCCCACGCCAGTCTGGGATGGGAAACCTTTACCGATAAGGTTATCAGCCTGATCAATGAGCATCGTGAAGGCGTCGTGTTTTTACTCTGGGGATCGCACGCACAAAAGAAAGGGGCGATTATCGATCGTCAGCGTCATCACGTGCTGAAGGCACCGCACCCGTCGCCGCTGTCTGCGCATCGCGGTTTCTTTGGCAGTAATCATTTTGTTCTGACGAATGAGTGGCTGGAAAAGCGCGGCGAAAAGCCGATTGACTGGATGCCTGTGTTACCGGCAGAGAGCGAGTAGGGTTTGAATGTGCCGGGTCAGGCCCGGCACATAAAAGGCTTATGCCTTGTTCTGACGCCACCATTCCGCCAGCAGCACGCCGGTCGCAACGGATACGTTCAGGCTTTCAACGTTGCCAGTGCCGTCGATAGAGACGCTCAGGTCAGCGCTGGAGAGTGCCGCATCAGACAGACCATCACGCTCCTGACCTAACACCAGCACCATTTTGCGCGGCAGCGTCGCTTTAAACAGCGGCGTAGCGGCACGGCTTGAGGTGGTGACAATGGTGTAGCCCGCTTTACGGAATTGCTCCAGGGCCTCCAGCACGCTGTCGCCGGTGATCGGCTGAACATGCTCTGCACCGCCTTCCGCGGTACGAATCGCCGCACCGGATTCCAGCAGCGCGGCATCCTGCAACAGAACGCCTTTCACGCCAAAGTGCGCGCAGCTACGCATCATAGCGCCCAGGTTATGCGGGTTACCCACATCTTCCAGCGCCAGCACGCAGTCATCGGCATCCGCCTGGCTAACCCACTGCTGCACGGTAGTGCCGTTACGTTTTTTGATCAGGAAGCAGACGCCGCCGTGGTGTTCAGTCCCGGACGCTTTTGTCAGCTCGGCATCGTCAACCACGTGATAGGCTTTGCGGTTCGCCGCCATCCAGCGCAGCGCTTCTTTGAAGCGCGGGGTCACGCTCTGAATAAACCATGCACGAACGATACACTCCGGGCGGCTCTGGAACAGGGCCTGACAGGCGTTCTCACCGTAGACACGGGTCTCTTCCGCACGCTGACGACGCAGCACTTCCGGATCGATAAAGCTTTTTCCGCTGATACCGCCGTGATCGGCTTTTTCGGTCGCCTCTTCACCGGGCGCGCGCGAAACGGTACGCCATGGCGATCCACCGTCACGGACAACATCATCGCGTTTGCGATCGTCACGCTTACGGTCATCACGTTTGCGGTCATCGCCGCGGTTATTTCTGTCATCGCGGGCGGGGCGACGGCCACCGTCTGCACGAGAAGACGCCGGACGCCCGCCACCTTTTCCGGTACGCGGATTTTGGGTGCGTTTATCAGAGTCATCATCACTGCGGACATACATCACTTTGACCTTGCCGCTTTTGTTTTTCATTTCGTCGTTCATGCTTTTCTCCACCAGCGCTGCGCGAAGCGCGCAGATTACCCGATGTGCAAGCTCATAGCCATAATTTCGTACAAAAGCCTGTGACTATTGTTCCCATTGAATAAAACGCGTTGTCGTTTCATACAGGCTCACTGATAATATGTAACATATCAGAAACATTATCGGCGTTCTGCCGTTGTTCCACGGCTCTATCAGAGGTTAGTTATGAATACCGTATGTGCCAACTGTCAGGCTGTAAACCGCATTCCGGACGATCGGATGGATGACGGTGCGAAATGCGGGCGTTGTGGCCACGAATTATTTGATGGCGATGTCATTAACGCGACGGGTGCTACGCTGGACAAACTCCTCAAGGACGATCTGCCTGTTGTGGTCGATTTCTGGGCGCCGTGGTGCGGCCCCTGCCGTAACTTTGCGCCCATCTTCGAAGACGTGGCTGAAGAGCGCAGCGGGAAAATGCGTTTTGTCAAAGTGAATACCGAAGCGGAACGTGAACTCAGCGCCCGTTTTCGCATTCGCAGCATTCCAACCATTATGATTTTCAAAAATGGTGAAGTGATCGACATGCTCAATGGCGCAGTACCGAAAGCGCCTTTCGACAGCTGGTTAAACGAATCCCTGTAACATTCGCGGGGCATAGCTTGTGCCCCGTTCTCTCCTCTGCGAAAATGGGGTTTTTCCTGCCTTTTCGCCCATGACTGATAACGCTGTACTTCAATTACGCGCCGAGCGCCTTGCGCGCGCCACCCGCCCTTTTCTGGCCCGAGGCAATCGTATTCGCCGCTGCCAGCGCTGCCTTTTACCGCTGAAAGTGTGTCTGTGCGAAACGCTTGCACCGAGCGAGGCGAAAAGCCGCTTTTGTCTGGTCATGTTCGATACCGAACCGATGAAGCCCAGCAACACGGGGCGTTTGATCGCCGATATTCTGCCCAACACCGCAGCGTTTCAGTGGTCGCGCACTGAGCCACCTCAGGCTCTGCTCGACCTGGTGGCAAGCCCGGACTATCAGCCCATAGTCGTTTTCCCGGCATCATATGCAGGCGAACAACGTCAGGTGCTTACGGCGCCACCATCCGGTAAGCCGCCGCTGTTTATTATGCTCGACGGCACCTGGACCGAAGCGAGAAAGATGTTTCGCAAAAGCCCTTACCTTGATGCGCTGCCGGTGATTTCCGTCGATCTGTCGCGCGTTTCGGCCTATCGCTTGCGTGAAGCGCATGCCGACGGTCAATATTGCACCGCTGAAGTCGCTATTGCGCTACTGGATCTGGCGGGCGATACCCAGGCGGCCGGCGCGCTGGGCTCCCACTTCTCCTGCTTCCGTGAACGTTATCTTGCGGGAAAAACCGTTCATAAGGGTAGCGTCACAGCAACAGAGACAGAAAGCGTTTAAAATCATCAGGTCGCTTGCATTCACGGGAGGCCTGCATGAGCCAGAGAGGGTTAGAAGCGCTACTCCGTCCGAAATCCATTGCCGTTATTGGCGCCTCGATGAAACCGGACCGCGCAGGGTATCTGATGATGCGTAACCTGCTGGCTGGCGGGTTTAACGGCCCGGTCATGCCCGTTACGCCCGCTTATAAGGCGGTACAGGGGGTACTGGCGTGGCCGGATGTGCAGAGTCTGCCTTTCGTTCCCGACCTCGCCGTGCTCTGTACACATGCGAAACGAAACCTCGAACTACTTGAGTCGCTCGGTCAGAAAGGCTGTAAAACCTGCATTATTCTTTCCTCGCCTCCTGAACAGCAGCCCGAACTGCTGGCCTGCGCCAGCCGCTACCAGATGCGCATTCTTGGTCCAAACAGCCTCGGTCTGCTTGCACCATGGCAAGGGCTGAATGCCAGTTTTTCCCCGGTTCCGATCCGCAAAGGCAAACTGGCCTTTATTTCGCAGTCGGCTGCGGTATCCAATACCATCCTCGACTGGGCGCAGCAGCGTGAGATGGGCTTTTCCTACTTCATCGCCCTCGGCGACAGCCTGGACATTGACGTCGATGAGCTGCTGGATTTCCTGGCGCGTGACAGCAAAACCAGCGCTATCCTGCTCTACCTTGAACACCTGAGCGACGCCCGTCGTTTTGTGTCGGCGTCACGTAGCGCATCGCGAAATAAACCGATACTGGTCATCAAAAGCGGGCGCAGCCCTGCGGCTCAGCGCCTGCTACATTCCCGTTCAGGGATGGATCCCGCATGGGATGCAGCGATCCAGCGCGCCGGTTTACTGCGGGTACAGGATACGCACGAGCTTTTTTCCGCCGTTGAAACGTTAAGCCACATGCGCCCCCTGCGCGGTGAAAAACTGATGATTGTCAGCAACGGTGCCGCTCCCGCCGCCCTGGCGCTGGACGAGCTCTGGCTACGCAACGGCAAGCTGTCCACGCTGGGTGAAGAGACGCTTCAGCGCCTGCGGGACGCGTTACCGGGAAGCGTTGTTCCCGATAATCCCCTCGATTTGCGCGATGATGCCAGCAGCGATCGTTACATTAAGGCGATCACGATTTTGCTCGATAGCCAGGACTTTGATGCGCTGATGATTATCCATTCGCCCAGCGCGGTTGCGCCAGGCAGCGAAAGTGCGCGTGCGCTGATTGAGGCAGTCCGAAAACATCCCCGCGGCAAATACGTTACCCTGCTGACCAACTGGTGCGGCGAGTTCTCCTCCCAGGAGGCACGGCGTCTGTTTAGTGAAGCCGGGTTGCCAACCTACCGTACCCCGGAGGGCACCATTACCGCGTTTATGCATATGGTTGAATACCGCCGCAACCAGAAGCAGCTGCGTGAAACGCCTGCCCTGCCGGGCAATCTCACCGCAAATTCGGTGGATGTGCACAGGCTTTTGCAGCAGGCCATCGAAGAGGGCGCCGCTTCTCTTGACACACATGAGGTGCAACCCATTCTTGGCAGTTATGGAATGCAAACCCTGCCCACCTGGATTGCCGGCGACAGCGCTGAGGCGGTACATATCGCTGAGCAGATTGGTTATCCGGTTGCGCTGAAGCTGCGCTCTCCCGATATTCCGCACAAATCGGATGTGCAGGGCGTCATGCTGTATCTGCGCACCGCGACAGAAGTACAACAGGCCGCGGATGCCATTATCGATCGCGTAAAAATGACGTGGCCACAGGCCCGGATCCACGGCCTGCTGGTGCAGAGCATGGCCAACCGTGCAGGTGCGCAGGAGCTACGCGTGGTTGTCGAACACGATCCGGTTTTTGGTCCGCTCATTATGCTGGGTGAAGGCGGCGTTGAGTGGCGGCCAGAAGAACAGGCGGTTGTCGCGCTTCCTCCTCTAAACATGAACCTGGCGCGTTATTTGATTATTCAGGCCATCAAAAGCAAAAAAATCCGCGGGAGAAGCGCTCTGCGGCCGCTTGATATCGCCGGGTTAAGCCAGTTTCTGGTGAAGGTCTCCAACCTCATTGTTGACTGTGCGGAGATCCAGCGCCTGGATATCCACCCCCTTCTTGCCTCCGGAAATGAATTTACCGCGCTGGACGTGACGCTGGATATTGCGCCCTTTATCGGTGATCGGGAAAGCCGTCTAGCCATTCGTCCTTATCCTCTTCATCTGGAAGAGTGGGTGGAGATGAAAAATGGGGAACGGGCGCTGTTTCGCCCTATCCTGCCGGAAGACGAGCCGCTGCTGCGGGCGTTCATCTCGCAGGTGACGAAGGAAGATTTGTACTATCGCTATTTCAGCGAAATCAATGAATTTACCCACGACGATTTAGCCAATATGACCCAGATCGACTACGATCGAGAAATGGCGATTGTGGCGGTCCGCCGTTCCGGAGCGGGAGAGGAGATCCTCGGCGTGACGCGTGCCATTTCCGACCCGGATAACGTGGATGCGGAGTTTGCCGTACTGGTGCGTTCCGATCTTAAGGGTTTGGGGTTGGGCAGACGGCTGCTCGAAAAACTCATTGGTTATACGCGCGATCACGGATTGTCACGCCTGAATGGCATTACTATGCCAAACAATCGGGGTATGGTGACCCTGGCGCGGAAGCTCGGTTTTGACGTTGATATCCAGCTGGATGAAGGCATTGTCTCTCTGTCCCTCAGCCTGATTTCGACGGATAAACAAGAGTAAGCTGCTGGAAATGTTACCCACTTTTCGAGGCACTGGGGTATCATTGTCCGCTTATGTTGTTTGCCTGGTACAGACAACCCTTCAATGAACAGAGAAGAAACGCACTGTGATGTTGTCAAAATTTAAGCGTAATAAACATCAACAACACCTTGCTCAACTACCGAAGATTTCTCAGTCAGTTGATGATGTAGAGTTCTTTTATGCTCCCGCTCATTTCCGGGAGACGCTTCTTGAAAAGATTGCCAGCGCTACGCGACGTATTTGTATTGTGGCGCTCTATCTTGAACAAGATGAAGGTGGGCGTGCGATCCTGAACGCGCTCTATGAAGCGAAACGTCAGCGTCCAGAACTGGATGTTCGCGTGCTGGTTGACTGGCACCGTGCTCAGCGCGGCCGTATTGGAGCGGCTGCCTCGAATACCAATGCTGACTGGTATTGCCACACGGCCCAGGAAAATCCGGGTATTGATATCCCGGTGTATGGCGTACCGGTGAATACCCGTGAAGCGCTTGGCGTTCTTCATTTTAAAGGATTTATCATTGATGACAGCGTCCTTTATAGCGGTGCCAGCCTGAATGATGTGTATCTCCATCAGCTCGATAAATACCGCTACGATCGCTACCATCTGATCCGCAATCCGCAGATGGCCGACATCATGTTCAACTGGGTTGATAAAAACCTGGTTCATGGCCGGGGTGTGCACCGTCTTGACGATCCTCATCGTCCGAAAAGCCCGGAAATCAAAAACGACGTTCGCTCCTTCCGCCAGGAACTGCGCGATGCGGTTTATCGTTTTCAGGGGGATGCCAGTAATGAAGAACTGTCCGTTACGCCTCTGGTAGGCCTGGGAAAATCCAGCCTGCTGAACAAGACCATCTTCCATTTGATGCCGTGCGCGGAGCATAAGCTCACCATCTGCACCCCGTACTTCAACCTTCCAGCCGTTCTGGTGCGTAATATCATTCAGCTGCTGCGTGATGGTAAAAAGGTGGAAATTATTGTCGGGGATAAAACGGCAAATGACTTTTTCATTCCGGAAGATCAACCTTTCAAGATCATCGGCGCACTGCCTTATCTCTATGAGATTAACCTGCGCCGCTTCCTGAGCCGTTTACAGTACTATGTGAACACGGACCAGCTGGTTGTGCGTCTCTGGAAAGATGAAGACAACAGCTATCACCTCAAAGGAATGTGGGTGGATGATGAGTGGATGCTGCTGACCGGTAATAATCTCAACCCACGCGCCTGGCGTCTGGATCTGGAAAACGCCATCCTTATTCACGATCCTCAGCATGCGTTAGCCGCGAAACGCGATCGTGAGCTGGAGCTTATACGCACGCATACTACAGTGGTTCGTCATTATCGCGATCTGCAAAGCATCGCTGATTATCCGGTGAAAGTTCGCAAGCTGATTCGCCGTCTACGTCGGATCCGTATCGACCGCCTCATCAGCCGCATTCTGTAATACACGAGCCCTGTCATCGACGGGGCTTTTTTATGGAGTCTGTTAATGCGTACGCCTTTCCTGATAATCCCTCTTTTCCTGACCGGTTGCAGCCATATGGCTAATGATAACTGGTCGGGTCAGGATAAAGCTCAACACTTTCTGGCGTCTGCAATGTTGTCCGCTGCGGGTAATGAATATGCGCTGCACCAGGGTTATAGCCGGGATCGAAGTGCCACAATGGGGCTGATGTTCTCCATCAGCCTGGGGGCATCAAAAGAACTTTGGGATAGCCGCCCCTCGGGAAGCGGCTGGAGCTGGAAAGATTTTGCCTGGGACGTAGCCGGGGCAACAACCGGCTACGCCGTCTGGCAGATGGCGCATTATTAAAGGCGGATACCTTTTCCTTTACGATGCAGCATCAGGGAGACAATAAACGCCAGCGCCCCCATGATGGTGACATACCAGAAAAAGGTCGATTCACTGCCCCATGACTTAAGGGATAGCGCGACATACTCTGCCGAACCGCCGAACAGGGCGTTAGCGACCGCATAAGAGAGGCCTACGCCCAGCGCCCTCACCTGTGCGGGAAACATTTCCGCTTTCAAAATGCCACTGATTGCCGTGTAAAAACTAATAATAATAAGTGCCACCATAATCAAAGCGAAAGCGGCATAGGGAGAGGTTGTATGCTGTAGCGCCGTCAAAAGCGGAACAGTCCCCAGGGTGAGCATGCCACCAAAGATCAGCATGGAGGTGCGGCGACCTATTTTGTCCGACAGCGCGCCAACAATCGGCTGGATGAGCATAAAGACCAGTAACGCCACCGTCATGACGACACTCGCAACGTTAGCATGCATGCCCGTGGTGTTGACCAGATATTTTTGCATATAGGTGGTGAAGGTATAGAAGCTTAGCGAGCCTGCGGCGGTAAAGCCTAATACCATCAAAAACGCTTTGCGGTTTCGCCACAGCCCTTTCATCGAACCGGCTTCTTTCAGCGCCCTGACCTCCTGCTGGGAGGTTTCATCAAGCTGACGGCGTAACCACAGCGCCACAACCGCCAGGGCAGCCCCCAGGGCAAACGGGATGCGCCAGCCCCAGGCGCGTAAATCTTCATCGCTAAGGATTTGTTGAAGGATCACCACAACCAGTAACGCCAGCAGCTGACCGCCAATGAGGGTTACATACTGGAATGATGCATAGAAACCTTTGCGCCCTTCAACAGCTACTTCGCTCATGTATGTCGCGCTGGTGCCGTATTCGCCACCCACTGACAGCCCCTGGAACAGGCGTGCCAGCAGCAACAACGCCGGTGCCCATGTTCCGATAGTGTCATATCCGGGCAGGCAGGCAATCACCAGCGAGCCGACGCACATCATGCACACGGAGATGAGCATGGATGTCTTGCGCCCTTTCCTGTCCGCGATCCTGCCGAACAGCCATCCGCCAATGGGACGCATCAGGAACCCGGCGGCAAAAACGCCTGCGGTTTGCAGAAGCTGCGTTGTAGTGTTCCCTGACGGGAAGAAGATATGTGCAAAGTAGAGTGAACAAAATGAATAAACGTAAAAATCAAACCACTCTACAAGGTTCCCCGATGAAGCTCCAACGATTGCCCAAACCCGACGGCGAGTATCCTTGCCTGCTAAACTTGTGTTATCCGTATCTGCACTGGCTACGGTTTCTGTCATTTTAAAATCCCCTGTCTCACATTGCGGGCCATTGCCCACAAACAGTAAAACCGGATTTAAAACGAATCGTTAGGTAAATAAAATGTTTCCAATATGTTTCATTGGATTTTGTGAACTCGATCAGGTATCGAATTATTAGCGGACGTAGTAATTATCCCCACGCTTGCTGGTGAGCCTTTTTTCGCTGCAAATAATCTTCATCAGCACGAATTTTATCCCACCACGTTTTGAACACCGCAGCGGCTTCTGCTTTTACTGGATCGTGATCGAGGGGTTTGACCTGGCGCTTCTCATCATACTTTTTACCGCCTTTATGATTGGCGTATCGCCGGGCACGGGTGTATCCCATCTGTATGAATTTACGCGCCATATCCATGCCGACAAAATCGTTTTTCCTGCGGTATTCTTCAAAAAGGGCGTAGATCTCTTCTGCCGAACGCGCTGCGACTTCAGCATTTTTATAACGCCAGTGCGGCAGGATTTCGCTTTTATAAGGCTCGACCATCAATACGCCCTGCTCACCCCGGCCCACCTGATACCGTTCGGGATGCTCGCGAAAATTAATATTGGCAAAATCTTGTTGATAATCAAAGGGACGAGTCAAAGCGGCACCATTGTTAAAATTGTTTTAACAATTGTAGGCCGGATAAGGGGAAGCCGCCATCCGGCATGTTTTCTACGTACAAAGCAAAAAACCCCGCACCTTACGGTACGGGGTTCTTCTTAATTGATGCCTGGCAGTTCCCTACTCTCACATGGGGAGACCCCACACTACCATCGGCGCTACGGCGTTTCACTTCTGAGTTCGGCATGGGGTCAGGTGGGACCACCGCGCTAAAGCCGCCAGGCAAATTCTGTTAATCTGTATCAGGCTGAAAATTTCGTCTCTTCGCCGAAACACCTTCGGCGTTGTAAGGTTAAGCCTCACGGTTCATTAGTATCGGTTAGCTCAACGCATCGCTGCGCTTACACACCCGACCTATCAACGTCATCGTCTTTAACGTTCCTTCAGGAGACTCAAGGTCTCAGGGAGAACTCATCTCGGGGCAAGTTTCGTGCTTAGATGCTTTCAGCACTTATCTCTTCCGCATTTAGCTACCGGGCAGTGCCATTGGCATGACAACCCGAACACCAGTGATGCGTCCACTCCGGTCCTCTCGTACTAGGAGCAGCCCCCCTCAATTCTCCAGCGCCCACGGCAGATAGGGACCGAACTGTCTCACGACGTTCTAAACCCAGCTCGCGTACCACTTTAAATGGCGAACAGCCATACCCTTGGGACCTACTTCAGCCCCAGGATGTGATGAGCCGACATCGAGGTGCCAAACACCGCCGTCGATATGAACTCTTGGGCGGTATCAGCCTGTTATCCCCGGAGTACCTTTTATCCGTTGAGCGATGGCCCTTCCATTCAGAACCACCGGATCACTATGACCTGCTTTCGCACCTGCTCGCGCCGTCACGCTCGCAGTCAAGCTGGCTTATGCCATTGCACTAACCTCCTGATGTCCGACCAGGATTAGCCAACCTTCGTGCTCCTCCGTTACTCTTTGGGAGGAGACCGCCCCAGTCAAACTACCCACCAGACACTGTCCGCAACCCGGATTACGGGTCTACGTTAGAACACCAGCCATTAAAGGGTGGTATTTCAAGGTTGGCTCCACGCAGACTGGCGTCCACGCTTCAAAGCCTCCCACCTATCCTACACATCAAGGACCAGTGTTCAGTGTCAAGCTATAGTAAAGGTTCACGGGGTCTTTCCGTCTTGCCGCGGGTACACTGCATCTTCACAGCGAGTTCAATTTCACTGAGTCTCGGGTGGAGACAGCCTGGCCATCATTACGCCATTCGTGCAGGTCGGAACTTACCCGACAAGGAATTTCGCTACCTTAGGACCGTTATAGTTACGGCCGCCGTTTACCGGGGCTTCGATCAAGAGCTTCGCGTTGCCGCTAACCCCATCAATTAACCTTCCGGCACCGGGCAGGCGTCACACCGTATACGTCCACTTTCGTGTTTGCACAGTGCTGTGTTTTTAATAAACAGTTGCAGCCAGCTGGTATCTTCGACTGATTTCAGCTCCACCCGCAGGGGCTTCACCTACACATCAGCGTGCCTTCTCCCGAAGTTACGGCACCATTTTGCCTAGTTCCTTCACCCGAGTTCTCTCAAGCGCCTTGGTATTCTCTACCTGACCACCTGTGTCGGTTTGGGGTACGATTTGATGTTACCTGATGCTTAGAGGCTTTTCCTGGAAGCAGGGCATTTATCACTTCAGCACCGTAGTGCCTCGTCATCACACCTCAGCGTTAATAAGGTACCGGATTTACCTGGAACCTCCGCCTACATGCTTAAACCGGGACAACCGTCGCCCGGCTGACATAGCCTTCTCCGTCCCCCCTTCGCAGTAACACCAAGTACAGGAATATTAACCTGTTTCCCATCGACTACGCCTTTCGGCCTCGCCTTAGGGGTCGACTCACCCTGCCCCGATTAACGTTGGACAGGAACCCTTGGTCTTCCGGCGAGCGGGCTTTTCACCCGCTTTATCGTTACTTATGTCAGCATTCGCACTTCTGATACCTCCAGCATGCCTCACAGCACACCTTCAACGGCTTACAGAACGCTCCCCTACCCAACAACACATAGTGTCGCTGCCGCAGCTTCGGTGCATGGTTTAGCCCCGTTACATCTTCCGCGCAGGCCGACTCGACCAGTGAGCTATTACGCTTTCTTTAAATGATGGCTGCTTCTAAGCCAACATCCTGGCTGTCTGTGCCTTCCCACATCGTTTCCCACTTAACCATGACTTTGGGACCTTAGCTGGCGGTCTGGGTTGTTTCCCTCTTCACGACGGACGTTAGCACCCGCCGTGTGTCTCCCGTGATAACATTCTTCGGTATTCGTAGTTTGCATCGGGTTGGTAAGCCGGGATGGCCCCCTAGCCGAAACAGTGCTCTACCCCCGAAGATGAGTTCACGAGGCGCTACCTAAATAGCTTTCGGGGAGAACCAGCTATCTCCCGGTTTGATTGGCCTTTCACCCCCAGCCACAGGTCATCCGCTAATTTTTCAACATTAGTCGGTTCGGTCCTCCAGTTAGTGTTACCCAACCTTCAACCTGCCCATGGCTAGATCACCGGGTTTCGGGTCTATACCCTGCAACTTAACGCCCAGTTAAGACTCGGTTTCCCTTTGGCTCCCCTATACGGTTAACCTTGCTACAGAATATAAGTCGCTGACCCATTATACAAAAGGTACGCAGTCACCCCATAAAGAGGCTCCCACTGCTTGTACGTACACGGTTTCAGGTTCTTTTTCACTCCCCTCGCCGGGGTTCTTTTCGCCTTTCCCTCACGGTACTGGTTCACTATCGGTCAGTCAGGAGTATTTAGCCTTGGAGGATGGTCCCCCCATATTCAGACAGGATACCACGTGTCCCGCCCTACTCTTCGAGTTCACAGCATGTGCATTTTCGTGTACGGGACTATCACCCTGTACCGTCGGACTTTCCAGACCGTTCCACTAACACACAAGCTGATTCAGACTCCGGGCTGCTCCCCGTTCGCTCGCCGCTACTGGGGGAATCTCGGTTGATTTCTTTTCCTCGGGGTACTTAGATGTTTCAGTTCCCCCGGTTCGCCTCGTTAACCTATGTATTCAGTTAACGATAGTGCAACGGATTGCACTGGGTTTCCCCATTCGGACATCGCCGGGTCAAAGGTTCATATCACCTCGCCGGCGCTTTTCGCAGATTAGCACGTCCTTCATCGCCTCTGACTGCCAGGGCATCCACCGTGTACGCTTAGTCGCTTAACCTCACAACCCGAAGATGTTTCACTTCTGATTGCGAAAATTTGAGAGACTCGAACACACATGAGCTGTGTGTCGTTTCAATTTTCAGCTTGATCCAGATTTTTAAAGAGCAAATATCTCAAACATGACTCGCAAGTCAGTTTTGAGATATGACGGCAGGTGACTTTCACTCACGAACCAGCAAGTGGCGTCCCCTAGGGGATTCGAACCCCTGTTACCGCCGTGAAAGGGCGGTGTCCTGGGCCTCTAGACGAAGGGGACGTACAGTCTCAATCGCAAGACGCCTTGCTATTTACTTTTCATCAGACAATCTGTGTGAGCACTGCAAAGGCAGGTTCTTTAAGGTAAGGAGGTGATCCAACCGCAGGTTCCCCTACGGTTACCTTGTTACGACTTCACCCCAGTCATGAATCACAAAGTGGTAAGCGCCCTCCCGAAGGTTAAGCTACCTACTTCTTTTGCAACCCACTCCCATGGTGTGACGGGCGGTGTGTACAAGGCCCGGGAACGTATTCACCGTGGCATTCTGATCCACGATTACTAGCGATTCCGACTTCATGGAGTCGAGTTGCAGACTCCAATCCGGACTACGACGCACTTTATGAGGTCCGCTTGCTCTCGCGAGGTCGCTTCTCTTTGTATGCGCCATTGTAGCACGTGTGTAGCCCTACTCGTAAGGGCCATGATGACTTGACGTCATCCCCACCTTCCTCCAGTTTATCACTGGCAGTCTCCTTTGAGTTCCCGGCCTAACCGCTGGCAACAAAGGATAAGGGTTGCGCTCGTTGCGGGACTTAACCCAACATTTCACAACACGAGCTGACGACAGCCATGCAGCACCTGTCTCAGAGTTCCCGAAGGCACCAAAGCATCTCTGCTAAGTTCTCTGGATGTCAAGAGTAGGTAAGGTTCTTCGCGTTGCATCGAATTAAACCACATGCTCCACCGCTTGTGCGGGCCCCCGTCAATTCATTTGAGTTTTAACCTTGCGGCCGTACTCCCCAGGCGGTCGACTTAACGCGTTAGCTCCGGAAGCCACGCCTCAAGGGCACAACCTCCAAGTCGACATCGTTTACGGCGTGGACTACCAGGGTATCTAATCCTGTTTGCTCCCCACGCTTTCGCACCTGAGCGTCAGTCTTTGTCCAGGGGGCCGCCTTCGCCACCGGTATTCCTCCAGATCTCTACGCATTTCACCGCTACACCTGGAATTCTACCCCCCTCTACAAGACTCTAGCCTGCCAGTTTCGAATGCAGTTCCCAGGTTGAGCCCGGGGATTTCACATCCGACTTGACAGACCGCCTGCGTGCGCTTTACGCCCAGTAATTCCGATTAACGCTTGCACCCTCCGTATTACCGCGGCTGCTGGCACGGAGTTAGCCGGTGCTTCTTCTGCGGGTAACGTCAATCGACAAGGTTATTAACCTTATCGCCTTCCTCCCCGCTGAAAGTACTTTACAACCCGAAGGCCTTCTTCATACACGCGGCATGGCTGCATCAGGCTTGCGCCCATTGTGCAATATTCCCCACTGCTGCCTCCCGTAGGAGTCTGGACCGTGTCTCAGTTCCAGTGTGGCTGGTCATCCTCTCAGACCAGCTAGGGATCGTCGCCTAGGTGAGCCGTTACCCCACCTACTAGCTAATCCCATCTGGGCACATCCGATGGCAAGAGGCCCGAAGGTCCCCCTCTTTGGTCTTGCGACGTTATGCGGTATTAGCTACCGTTTCCAGTAGTTATCCCCCTCCATCAGGCAGTTTCCCAGACATTACTCACCCGTCCGCCACTCGTCAGCGAAGCAGCAAGCTGCTTCCTGTTACCGTTCGACTTGCATGTGTTAGGCCTGCCGCCAGCGTTCAATCTGAGCCATGATCAAACTCTTCAATTTAAAAGTTTGATGCTCAATGAATTAAACTTCGTAATGAATTACGTGTTCACTCGTTGAGACTTGGTATTCATTTAGTGTCCGAGGACATTAAGAATCCATGTCACTTTGAGTGCCCACACAGATTGTCTGATAAATTCTTAAAGAGCAGTGCCGCTTCGTTTTCGCTGCGGCGCGGGGTGTGCATATTACGCTTTCCCGCTTCAGAGTCAAGCGTTTGTTTTGCTTTTCTCTGCTGACCCGGCGGCTTGCGTGCCGTTGTTCCGTGTCAGTGGAGGCACATTATAGGGAGTAATTCCGAACCTGCAAGGATAAAGTGAAAATTATTTCCTGACCGCTCATTTTCCAGGCAAATCACATCCCAGACCTCAATTTTCGCCTGGTTTTTAAACAAAAACGAGCCGCAAGCGGCCCGTTTTTGCGTTTTGTGACTTACTGCACTGCCACAATGCGATCGTCGTTGGCTTCCAGACGAATAACTTTGCCCGGAACCAGCTCCCCAGAGAGGATTTGCTGTGCCAGCGGGTTTTCGATCTGCTGCTGGATAGCACGTTTTAACGGACGCGCACCATAAACAGGATCGTAACCATTCTCGCTCAGCAGTTTCAGCGCATCGTCGGAAATGTGGATTTCATACCCACGCTCTTCCAGACGTTTGTACAGACGCTGCAACTGGATCTGCGCAATCGACGCGATGTGTTTCTCGCCCAGCGGATGGAACACGACCACTTCATCAATACGGTTGATGAACTCCGGACGGAAGTTTTGACTGACCACACCCAGCACAAGATCTTTCATATGGCTGTAATCCAGCTCACCGAAGCGTTCCTGAATCAAATCGGAACCCAGGTTCGAGGTCATGATCACCACCGTGTTACGGAAGTCGACCGTTCTTCCCTGCCCGTCCGTCAGACGCCCATCATCCAGCACCTGCAACAGAATGTTAAACACGTCAGGATGAGCCTTTTCCACTTCATCCAGCAGGATGACGGAATAAGGACGACGACGAACCGCTTCCGTCAGGTAACCGCCCTCTTCATAACCGACATATCCCGGAGGCGCACCGACCAGACGCGAGACGGAGTGTTTCTCCATAAACTCGGACATATCGATACGCACCATCGCGTCATCGCTGTCGAACATAAAGTTAGCCAGCGCTTTACACAGCTCAGTTTTACCGACACCGGTTGGCCCCAGGAAAAGGAACGAGCCGATTGGACGATTCGGATCGGACAGCCCCGCACGGCTACGACGAATGGCGTTAGATACCGCTTCGACCGCTTCGTTCTGTCCAATGACGCGCTGATGCAGATCCTGCTCCATACGCAGCAGTTTCTCACGTTCGCTTTCCATCATGCGAGCCACAGGAATACCCGTCCAGCGCGCCAGCACTTCGGCAATCTCGGCATCCGTCACTTTATTACGCAACAGACGCATGGTTTTGCCTTCCGACTGCGTGGCAATCTCTAGCTGTTTTTCCAGCTCAGGGATCTTGCCGTACTGTAGCTCGGACATCCGTGCCAGATCCCCCACGCGACGCGCCTGCTCAATGGCAATTTTCGCCTGCTCCAGCTCCGCCTTGATTGTCTGGGTGCCAGAGAGGGAGGCTTTCTCAGCTTTCCACTCTTCTTCCAGCTCAGAATACTGACGCTCTTTCTCGTCCAGTTCTTCGTTGAGCATATCGAGGCGTTTCTTACTCGCTTCATCAGACTCTTTGTTCAGCGCCTGCTGTTCCAGCTTGAGCTGGATAATGCGGCGATCGAGTCGGTCCAGCTCTTCCGGTTTCGAGTCAATCTGCATACGGATGCTGGACGCCGCTTCATCGATAAGGTCGATGGCTTTATCCGGCAACTGACGGTCGGCAATGTAACGATGCGAAAGCGTCGCCGCCGCAACGATGGCCGGGTCAGTGATCTGCACGTGATGGTGCAGCTCATAACGCTCTTTCAGTCCTCGCAAAATGGCGATGGTATCTTCAACGCTTGGTTCAGCGACAAACACCTTCTGGAAGCGACGCTCCAGCGCGGCATCTTTTTCAATGTACTGACGATACTCGTCCAGCGTAGTGGCGCCGACGCAGTGAAGTTCACCACGCGCCAGCGCAGGTTTCAGCATGTTCCCGGCATCCATTGCGCCGTCAGCTTTACCCGCCCCCACCATGGTGTGCAGTTCGTCGATAAACAGAATGACGTTACCTTCCTGTTTCGCCAGATCGTTCAGCACGCCTTTCAGACGCTCTTCAAATTCACCGCGGTATTTCGCCCCGGCCACCAGCGCGCCCATATCCAGCGCCAGTACGCGACGGCCTTTCAGCCCTTCGGGCACTTCGCCATTAACGATACGCTGCGCCAGCCCTTCAACGATGGCGGTTTTACCGACGCCAGGCTCACCAATCAGCACCGGGTTGTTTTTGGTACGACGTTGCAGTACCTGGATAGTCCGACGAATTTCTTCGTCACGGCCGATCACCGGGTCAAGTTTGCCCTGCTCGGCACGTTCGGTCAGGTCGACCGTAAATTTCTTCAAAGCCTGACGTTGGTCTTCGGCTCCCTGGTCGTTCACGCTTTCACCTCCGCGCATTTTCTCAATCGCCTGGGTCACATTAGCGGTGGTTGCACCGGCGGATTTCAGCAGGTCGGTTAAGGTACCGCGTGATTCAAGCGCCGCCAGAACAAACAGCTCTGACGAAATAAAGTTGTCCCCACGTTTTTGCGCCAGCTTGTCGCAAAGGTTCAGCACGCGCACCAGATCCTGCGACGGCTGCACGTCGCCGCCGGTACCTTCTACCTGCGGTAAACGGCTCAGCGCCTGATCGATGGCGGTGCGTAACTGGCCGGCATTAATGCCAGCGGACGTTAATAAAGGACGTACCGATCCCCCTTCCTGATTCAGCAAGGCGCTCATTAAATGAAGAGGTTCGATAAATTGGTTGTCGTGCCCCAGTGCAAGGGACTGGGCATCGGCGAGAGCAAGCTGGAATTTATTAGTAAGACGATCCAGACGCATAACTCCTCCCATAACAGGTCAAATTTGCTACTGGAGATTAAATGAGGTCATCCCTCAATTATTCAAGGTTAATAACCTGAATTATGTGAAAAGAAAACGGCGCGTACCGGATCGTCTTGATTCTTTAGGTTATATCAGCCAAATGAAACTTGCCATACGACCTGTCGTCTTGTCGCGGCGATAGGAGAAAAAATCACCCTTTTCGGTGAAGGTACAGCGATCTCCGCCGAAGATTTGGGTCACGCCGACGTTATTCAGGCGCTGGCGGGCAAGCTGATAAATATCGGCCAGATATTTATCTCCGGAAGCCACAAACGCTTCGACCGCTTGCGGATCTTTTTCCATAAAGGCATCCCGCACTTCGGGCCCTACCTCAAACGCCTGCGGGCCAATCGCCGGGCCAAGCCAGGCGATGAGATTTGCAGAATCGTCATGGAAGCAGGCAACGGTCTCTTCCAGCACGCCTTCGCACAGGCCTCGCCATCCGGCGTGGGCAGCAGCCACTTCAGTCCCTGCCTGATTGCAGAACAACACCGGCAGGCAATCAGCAGTCATCACCGCGCAAACCGTTCCCGGCGTATTGCTGTACGAAGCATCGGCGCGCTTAGACGCATAGGGCTCCCCCGTCAGCTTCAGCACCGCTTTACCATGCACCTGCTCAAGCCAGACCGGTTTTGAAGGAAGGTTTCCCGCAGCAAAGAGGCGTTTACGGTTCTCTTCAACGTGCTCCAGGTTATCACCACAGTGCGCACCGAGGTTCAGTGACTCCCACGCGCCCTGGCTCACGCCACCGATACGGGTTGAACTACAGGCGGCCACGCCTTCAGGCAGTGGCCATTCCGGGACAATCAGTTTGGTCATAACCAGTCCACGTGATCCTTATGTTCTTCGAAATCTGCGCGCATCGCGTCGATAAGTTCCACCATATCCTGTGGGATCGGCGCATGCCATTCCATCTGAATTCCGGTGATTGGGTGGTAAAGACGTAGCATCGTCGCATGCAGCGCCTGGCGATCGAATTTACGCAGCACGGAGATGAATTCATCCGATGCGCCCTTTGGTGGACGCGGACGACCGCCGTAAACAGGGTCCCCCACCAGCGGATGGGTAATATGCGCCATGTGCACGCGGATCTGGTGAGTACGCCCGGTTTCCAGACGCAGACGCAGGCGCGTATGAATACGGAAATGTTCCATGATGCGGTAGTGGGTTACCGCCGGTTTGCCCATCGGGTGTACGGACATATGCGTACGCTTGGTTGGGTGACGGCTGATAGGCTCTTCCACCGTGCCGCCAGAGGTCATATGACCAATCGCCACCGCTTCATACTCACGGGTGATTTCGCGCAGTTGCAACGATTCCACCAGGCGAGTCTGGGCGGGAACCGTCTTCGCCACCACCATCAGACCCGTGGTGTCTTTATCCAGACGGTGAACGATACCGGCACGCGGTACATCGGCAATCGGCGGATAATAATGAAGGAGAGCGTTAAGTACCGTACCGTCAGGATTGCCCGCGCCCGGGTGAACAACAAAGTCGCGCGGCTTGTTGATGACCAGAATGTCGTCATCTTCGTAGACGATATCCAGCGGGATATCCTGCGGCTCGAAGCGGACTTCCTCTTCGATTTCAGCATTGATGGCGACAGCTTCCCCACCAAACACTTTCTCTTTTGGTTTGTCCCAGATCTTGCCGTTTACCAGCACGCGCTGGTCAAGGATCCATTCTTTTATGCGTGAACGCGAATAATCAGGGAACAATTCGGCCAAAGCCTGATCTAAGCGTTGACCGAGCTGATTTTCGGAGACTGTTGCGGTGAGTTCTACTCGTTGTGCCATAAACTGCTTCTTCGTTTAACGTTGGGTTTTACGGCTTTGCCGTTTAATATAGTGTGCTATTGTAGCTGGTCTTAATCGGGAGCAGGAACTGAGTTTCTCCCGGACAAACATTTGAGGAAAGTCAAAACGTCATGACGCGCATGAAATATCTGGTGGCAGCGGCCACGTTGAGCCTGGCTTTGGTGGGCTGCTCCGGTTCGAATGAACAGGTCCCTGACAATCCGCCGAATGAAATCTATGCGACTGCACAACAAAAGTTGCAGGACGGTAACTGGAAACAGGCGATAACGCAACTGGAAGCGTTGGATAATCGCTATCCGTTTGGCCCGTATTCGCAGCAGGTACAGTTAGATCTTATCTACGCCTACTACAAAAATGCCGATCTGCCGCTGGCTCAGGCAACCATCGATCGTTTCATGCGTCTGAACCCTACCCATCCTAACATCGATTACGTGATGTACATGCGCGGCCTGACTAACATGGCGCTGGATGATAGTGCATTGCAGGGCTTCTTCGGGGTGGATCGTTCCGACCGTGACCCGCAACATGCGCGTGATGCTTTCAATGACTTCTCCAAACTGGTGCGTAGCTACCCGAACAGCCAGTACATTACCGATGCCACTAAGCGTCTGGTATTCCTGAAAGATCGTCTGGCGAAATATGAGTACTCCGTTGCGGAATACTACACCCGCCGTGGCGCATGGGTTGCCGTGGTTAACCGTGTAGAAGGCATGCTGCGTGATTATCCGGATACCCAGGCCACGCGTGATGGCCTGAAGCTGATGGAAAATGCGTATCGCCAGATGCAGATGACGGCTCAGGCTGACAAAGTGGCGAAAATCATCGCCGCGAACAGCAGCAACACCTGATACCGCTACAACGCATAACGGCAGCCCGCGGGCTGCCGTTTTTTTATTCTTTCACACTTACGCTGAAGCGGTTTAGCTTCAACACATCCATTCAACTATGACCGCAATTGTTGGCTTCGACAAGGTAAATCTCACCTCTTCCTGCCCTGCCTCACAAAAAAGATTCCCTGACAAAAACCGACAAAATAACGTGATCTAAATCACACATTTTGACATTAGGTCGGGTATGCTGGAATCACCAAGACGGAAAGACAAGAGGTAAAATTTATGACAATGAACATTACCAGTAAACAAATGGAAATTACTCCGGCAATCCGCCAGCACGTCGCAGACCGTCTCGCCAAACTGGATAAATGGCAAACACATTTGATTAATCCACATATCATCCTGTCCAAGGAGCCGCAGGGTTTCATCGCTGATGCAACTATCAATACTCCAAACGGCCATCTGGTCGCCAGCGCAAAACACGAGGATATGTACACCGCAATTAACGATTTGATCAACAAGCTGGAACGGCAGCTCAATAAAGTGCAACACAAAGGTGAAGCACGTCGCGCCGCAACCTCGGTGAAAGACGCCAGCTTCGCGGAAGAAGTTGAAGAAGAGTAATCCTCTAAAATTGAGTGTACCGACAACGCGCCTTCGGGCGCGTTTTTTATTGACAGGATCAAAACAGTGCAGGTACTTTAACCTATCAATTTCAGGATGACCTTATGAAACAGACGCCGTTTTTCTTCGCATTCTTTTTTACCTTCCCCTGACCGGGAGGCGTTTCGTCGTGTGATAAAGAATGCGAAGACGAACAACAAGGCCTCCCACACCGGGAGGCCTTTTTTATTGATAACGATAAAATGAGACAGACAACACTATGACACCGGAAAACCCGCTCCTGGATTTACGCGTAAAAATCAGTGCACTCGACGAAAAATTACTGGCCCTGCTGGCAGAACGCCGCGCGCTCGCCGTTGAAGTGGGCAAAGCCAAGCTCGAGTCCCATCGGCCGGTGCGCGATATCGATCGCGAACGTGATTTACTGGAACGGTTGATTCAACTCGGCAAAGCGCATCATCTGGATGCGCACTACATCACCCGCCTGTTCCAGCTCATCATCGAAGACTCCGTTCTGACGCAACAAGCCCTGCTCCAGCAGCATCTGAACAAAACCAACCCGCACTCTGCTCGTATCGCTTTCCTCGGCCCGAAAGGGTCCTATTCTCACCTGGCAGCTCGCCAGTACGCAGCCCGCCATTTCGAAGAGTTTATTGAGAGCGGCTGCGCGAAATTTGCAGACATTTTCAACCAGGTCGAAACCGGCCAGGCAGATTACGCCGTAGTGCCTATTGAGAACACCAGTTCCGGTGCCATCAACGATGTTTACGATCTGCTCCAGCACACCAGCCTGTCGTTAGTCGGCGAGTTGACTATCCCTATCGATCACTGCGTGCTGGTCTCTGGCTCAACCGATCTGAGTCAGATCGAAACGGTGTACAGCCACCCGCAGCCGTTCCAGCAGTGCAGCCAGTTCCTGAACCGTTATCCGCACTGGAAAATTGAATACACCGAAAGCACCTCGGCGGCGATGGAAAAAGTGGCGCAGGCAAACTCTTCTGCCGTCGCGGCTCTCGGTAGCGAAGCGGGCGGCGCGCTGTATGGCTTACAGGTGCTGGAACGCAATCTGGCCAACCAGACGCAGAATATCACCCGTTTCGTGGTTCTGGCCCGCAAGGCCATCAACGTGTCGGACCAGGTCCCGGCGAAAACCACCCTGCTGATGGCGACCGGCCAGCAGGCGGGTGCGCTGGTTGAAGCGCTGCTGGTGCTGCGTAATCACAACCTGATCATGACGAAGCTGGAATCCCGCCCAATACATGGCAACCCGTGGGAAGAAATGTTTTATCTCGACGTTCAGGCCAACCTGGAGTCTGCGTCCATGCAGAAAGCCCTGCGCGAACTGGGCGAGATCACACGCTCCATGAAAGTGCTGGGCTGCTATCCGAGCGAAAACGTGGTCCCGGTCGATCCGGCTTAACGTTCGATAAAGCGGCTTTTCTTCATCCCTGCCACATTTACAGGCAGGGTGAAGATGGCACCGGAAAGCGGATATTTCCGCAGCTCCTCCGCCTCCATATTTTCCCGCGTGGTGGTGATAAACAGCGTTTTCATATCGTCGCCGCCAAAGCAGACCATTGTCGGGCAGCGTACCGGCAGCCGGTACTCTTCCAGCTGTTCGCCTTGCGGTGAAAACCGTGCGATACGCCAGCCGTCAAACAGTGCGCTCCAGTAGCAGCCTTCCTCGTCCATTGCCGCTCCGTCGGGCATACCTTCTCCCTCGCTAAACCGGCGAAACTCTTCGCGCTTACCGGGTTCCCCCTGCTCATCAAGCGGCGTACGGTAGATCACACCGTTCGGCGTATCAGAAGTAAACATCCATCGTTTGTCAGGACTAAACGCTAAACCGTTATGCCCGTGAATATCGCACTGGATCACTTTCGGCGTCAGGTCGTTGTCGATACGCATCAGCATGGCGCCGTTATAATCTCCCGGCCCCCAGAAGGTGCCCGCATAAAACCGTCCCTGATGATCGGTACCGCCATCGTTAAAGCGTGCAAGCTGCGGGTTGGATGGGTTATCGCAAACTTTACGCTGTAGCAGGCCGTGCTTATCGGTCAGCCAGATGGCGTTTCGCATCGCGACGATAAATCCGCCGCGTTCACGCAGGGCAAAACACCCAACTTCTTCATGGAATGAGAGCACCGAGTGTTCCGCGGTGGGCAGATGGTACCGATGGATCTCCCCTTCCAGGATATCCGCCCAGTAGAGCGCCTTCTCTTCTGCACTCCACGTCGGGCATTCGGGCAGATGCCCGGTATAGTTCAACAGCAGCTGCGGTTCAGCCATGACAGTTCCCCAAAATGAAAAAAGCCAGCAATGCTGGCTTTCAGTATATACATCATCGCATTACTGGCGACTGTCATTTGCCTGGCGCAACAGCGTGCGGCTTTCACTCTGGAATCGCGTGGCGTAATCACCGAACCAGTGCTCCACTTTACGGAAACTGTCGATAAAGGCTTGTTTATCGCCGTGTTCCAGCAAGGTGATCGCTTCGCCAAAACGCTGATAATAGCGCTTGATCAGCGCCAGATTATTTTCAGACGACATGATGATGTCGGCGTAAAGCTGCGGATCCTGGGCAAACAGTCGCCCGACCATCGCCAGCTCCAGACGATAGATTGGCGAGGAAAGCGCCAGCAATTGTTCAAGCTGAACGTTCTCTTCCGCCAGGTGCAGCCCATAGGCGAAGGTTGCAAAGTGGCGCAGCGCCTGAATAAACGCCATGTTCTGGTCATGCTCTACCGCGCTAATGCGGTGCAAACGTGCTCCCCAGACCTGGATCTGTTCCAGGAACCACTGGTAGGCTTCCGGCTGCCGTCCGTCACAGTAAACCACTACCTGCTTCGCCAGGCTTCCGCTGTCCGGGCCAAACATCGGGTGTAACCCAAGCACGGGGCCAGTGTGCGCCGCCAGCATTGCCTGTAGCGGACCATTTTTAACGGAGGCCAGGTCCACCAGTATGCAATCTTCCGGCAGCGGAGGAAGTTTCGCGATTATTTGCTCCGTCACATGGATCGGCACGCTGACGATAACCATTCCGGCGTCTTTCATCAGCTCCGGCGCGTGCGACCAGTCCTCTTTCTCCAGAATACGCACCTGATAGCCAGAAAGCGTCAGCATTTTCTCAAACAGACGCCCCATCTGCCCGCCACCACCGACGATAACCACCGGGCGCAGCGACGGACAGAGGGTTTTGAAGCCCTTGTCGTTTTCGCTGGAATAAGACTCGCGCATCACGCGACGCAGGACGTCCTCAATCAAATCAGGTGATACGCCCAGGGCCTGCGCCTCTTTACGGCGGGAGGCGAGCATAGAGGCCTCACGCTCCGGAACGTAAATCGGCAGTCCGTATTTACTTTTAACCTCGCCGACCTCAGCAACCAGTGCCATGCGGCGCGCCAGAAGATCCAGCAACGCCTTATCCACTTCATCAATTTGATCGCGTAATGCGGTCAATTCAGCAACCATAACTACCCTCTTATGCCAGACGCGTCGCCAGCTGGCCGTTCAAATCTTTGTGGATCTCACGCAGCAGCGCATCGGTGGTTTCCCAGCTAATGCAGGCATCGGTGACCGAGACGCCGGGCTTCATCGCGCTACGCGGCTGTTCCGATGACTGATTGCCTTCATGAATATTACTTTCAATCATCAGGCCGATAATTGAACGGTTGCCATCTTTAATCTGAGCAATCACAGATTCTGCAACCGCAGGCTGGCGACGGTAATCTTTATTCGAATTACCATGACTGCAATCTACCATCAGCGCCGGACGCAGTCCCGCCTGTTCCATCTCTTTTTCACACTGCGCGACATCCGCCGGGCTGTAGTTTGGCGCTTTACCACCGCGAAGGATCACATGCCCGTCCGGGTTGCCCTGCGTTTGCAGCAGGCATACCTGGCCCGCCTGGTTGATCCCGACAAAACGATGGGGCATGGCGGCGGCGCGCATGGCGTTAATCGCCGTCGCCAGGCTGCCGTCGGTACCGTTTTTAAAACCAACCGGCATAGACAGGCCAGACGCCATCTCGCGGTGGGTTTGTGACTCGGTGGTGCGCGCCCCAATCGCAGACCAGCTGAAGAGATCGCCCAGGTACTGCGGGCTGTTCGGATCCAGCGCTTCGGTAGCCAGCGGCAGCCCCATGCTCACCAGTTCCACCAGCAGGCGACGCGCAATTTTCAGTCCTGCTTCCACATCAAACGAGCCATCCATGTGCGGATCGTTGATCAACCCTTTCCAGCCAACGGTCGTACGTGGCTTCTCAAAATAGACGCGCATCACCAGATAGAGGCTATCGCTGACCTCCTCCGCTAATGCTTTAAATCGACGAGCGTACTCAATGGCGGTTTCAGGATCGTGAATAGAGCAAGGACCACATACCACCAGCAGGCGCGGATCGCGGCCAGCGATAATGTCAGAAATGGTCTGGCGCGAGTGCTCAATCTGAGCTTCCTGCGCGACGCTCAGCGGGAATTCCGCCTTCAGTTGATCCGGGGTGATTAACACCTGTTCGTCAGTGATATGTACGTTGTTCAGCGCGTCTTTTTGCATGATTGCGATCCTGTCAAACTCGTTTGCGATAGTGGTTTTCCTCGAAGAGGTGACACAACGATATCACATTAAGTAAAGATTTCAATCCAAAATACGTACACATTACTTTACATCAACCCTTTAATTGCAAAAATCATGGCCTAAATTCGTAAAGTTAAAATTACACACGCACGCCTGTAAGTCAGGCTATGCTCACAAAAAGGAGAATAGCCATGCGTTCAATTATTTTTATGTTGTTGTCGCTGATTTTGTCGGGTTGCCAGATCAATCCTTATACTTTTCAGCCTGACTGGACCAGCCCGGACTGGTTCACGGCCGGTAAAGAAGACGCTATGAATGGTGTTCCGGTTAAAGATAACCAGGCTCTGGCCGATAGTTTTAATGACCCTCAGGTTGATCGAGCGGAATATCTTCGTGGCTACGCTGACGGACAGAAAAAAATATGCGAAGAGGGCTTTATTCACGCCTGGGGATTAGCGGGCAAATCATTTCCTGCCAGCTGCGATGCAACTGAAAATGCAGTAAAACTGCATGAATCCTGGCAACAAGGATTGGATGAAAGTATGCGTTCCAGCAGGCTTAATTGAGCCTGCCTTAATTCCTCTGAATATAGCTCACTGTAAGATTTAGCTTAGGTCAAAACAGGGATATTTCTGACATAATGACGGCTTTGATAAACAATGGTATTCTGCCGACAATTCTTAAGGACATCTATTTCCGGGGCGGTTTGGCGGATTCTGATGAGAAATGCAATCTTGATCGCTTTGCTCCGACTCCCCCTGGCGCTAATACTGTTCATTTTAGTAGCCCCTGCAACGGCAGGCTCGTACACGGAAACGGATAAATCAGTACGTTCGATTGTTTCTGGCATTGTGAGCTACACCCGATGGCCAGCACTGTCCGGCCAGCCTAAGCTCTGTATTTATGCCTCTTCCCATTACAGACAGGCGCTCAGCAGTGAAGATGAACACAACCCGTTGCCCTATAGTCCTGTCATTGTGCATAGCGATCGGGAAGCACTCGCAGCAAGGTGTGATGCCCTCTATTTCGGGAGCGAGTCGCCGGCAAAACAACAGGAAATAATAAATCAATATCAGGGCCAGGCGTTGCTATTAATGTCAGAACAAAATCCTGAATGCGTTATTGGCAGCGCATTTTGTCTGATAATAGAGCACAACCTCGTCAGGTTTTCCGTAAATCTGGATGCGCTGGCGCGCAGTGGCGTAAGAGTCAATCCGGATGTATTAATGCTCGCACGGAATAAGAAGCATGAATAAGGAAGTCGCACCAACACCGCGTCCGACGTTTAAAAGAACGTTGCGACGAATCAGCATGATAAGCGTCATTATAACGATGACGTTTATATGGTTGCTGCTGTGTTTCGCTTCCGTGGTGACATTAAAGCAATACGCGCAAAAAAACCTCGAACTTACCGGCGCCACCATGAGCCACAGCCTTGAAGCCTCTCTGGTGTTCAACGATGCCGTGGCGGCAAATGAAACGCTGGCGACCCTCGGCAAGCAGGGACAGTTTGCCGTGGCGGAAGTGCTTAACGCACATCATAAACGGTTTGCCTGGTGGTCATGGAACCCGGCGGATAATACCGACACGCTGGGCGCGCTGGTCAACCGGTGGTTGTTCCCTGTTCCTGTCGCACAGCCCATCATACATAACGGCAATGTGATTGGCGAAATTCGTCTGACCGCGCGAGACAGCCTGATTAGCCACTTTATCTGGCTCTCATTTGCGGTCCTCACCGGCTGCATTCTTTTTGCCTCTGCCGTCGCATTGACCATCACCCGCTCGCTACATCATGGCATGGTTGTTGAAATGCAAAACATCACTGATGTTGTGCATGACGTTCGCACTAACCGCAACTTCTCTCGCCGGGTAACGGAAGGCCGCATTGAAGAGTTCCACCAGTTTGGTGAAGACTTCAACAGCCTGCTGGATGAAATGGAAGAGTGGCAGCTCAAGCTACAGGCGAAAAACGCTCAACTGTTGCGTACCGCCATGCACGATCCGCTCACGGGGCTTGCAAACCGCGCCGCGTTTCGCAACAACATTGCGGCATTAATGAACGACGCTTCAGCAAAAACCAATTCTGCCCTGCTCTTCCTGGACGGTGATAACTTCAAGGTTATCAATGACACCTGGGGTCATGCCGCGGGTGACTGCGTACTGATCGAAGCCGCCAAAAGGATGGTCGAGTTTGGCGAAAAACGTCATCAGTCTTACCGTCTTGGCGGCGATGAATTTGCCATGATCCTTTACGGCGTCCACACCGCACGTGAGGTCGAATTTATTTGCGCTGCGCTGTCGCAGCAATTTATCCGTCCGTTTGATCTGCATAACGGGCACACAGCATCAATGTCCCTCAGCATTGGCTTTGCTCTGGCGTGGGAAAATGCCTCCGTTGAAGCATTACTGGAGCAAGCCGATCGCAATATGTATCTGGTCAAAAACCAGCGTTCGAAAACAATATCCTGAAAGGAAGACGATATGTTAAAGCGATACTTTGCGCCGTTAATACTGGCATCACTGGTAATGTCCGGATGCCAGTCATCCCCTGAAGGAAAATTCACGCCAGAGCAAATTGCGGCCATGAAATCCTACGGCTTTAACGAACTGAATGGCGACTGGTCTCTGGGCCTGTCGGATAAGATCCTGTTTGATAAAAATGACGCCAGGCTGCGCCCGGAAAGTGAAACGCAGATCCAGACTATGGCCTCACGCCTGGCGGCAACCGGTCTGAACCACGCCAGGATGGATGGCCATACGGATAACTATGGCGAAGAGAGCTACAACGAAGCGCTTTCGTTAAAACGTGCCAATGTTGTGGCGGATGCCTGGGCGAAGGGCGCGAACATCCCGCGCAGCAATCTCACTACGCGGGGCTTAGGCAAAAAATACCCTGTCAGCAGCAACCGCACTGCGCAGGGGCGCGCTGAAAACCGCCGGGTTGCGGTAGTCATCAGCACGCCTTAAGGCTATTTAACGGCTGTTCCGGCGAGCGACACGCCTGAACCTGCTCGCCAGCGCAGCCAGTCAATCACAATAAAGACCGCCAGACTGACGCCCATTACCGGCAACGCCAGCCCCAGCAGGAGGCTTATCAGGAACGTCATTCCCCTTCCCCACAGCGGCAATGCCAGCCAGCTTTGGCAGAGCGTCTGTACCGGATTCGCGGCTGACGTTGCAGGGCGACGCATCCACCACATCCGGTATCCCCAGATAATTAACACACACAGCGCAACGCCAAACGCGATGAGCAGCAGCTGATTTGCCAGACCAAACAGGATCCCCATATGGAAATCCACGCCCCAGCGGGTGAGTTTAGCCATCAGCGGGAAATCCCCGAAGCGAGTGCTGTCCAGCACCTTCAGTGAGTGGGGATCCACGGCAACGGCATCAACCTGCGTTGGCCAGCGGCGATCGATTTCCGTCACCGTCCAGGCCTGGTCGACCCTGCTTGCCGGACGGATCTCAACGTTGTTCGCATCAATCCCTGACTGGCGGGCGACCTGCAATACGTTGTCAAAAAGCGACAGTTTGACTGGCATTTCAGGCATCGTCATTTCCCCGTGATGACCACGATGTTCGGCGTGTTCATCCCTCATTTCCGGCGCACCGGAAAGGGTGGTATTTACCTGCGGCGTCAGCCAGTTCATCTCTGCACGCAGCTTATCGACGTTGCCACCGGCCCATTGTGACCAGGTTAACCCGGTGACTGAGAACAGCAGCATTCCCGCCAGTAACGTCCAGCCTAAGATCACATGCAGGCGACGACGATTCTGGAAACGATTGTTAATACGGCGCTTCGGTCGGGTGTAGAACCACAGCGCGATCCCGCCCAGGGCAGCAACCCACATCCACGAGGCGGCTAACTCGCTATAGAGGCGCCCGATGTTGCCCAGCATCAGCGAGGTATGCAGATAATCGATAGTCTGACGCAGCGGTAAAATCCCGCTGGTGCCGTACACGGTCATATCCCCTCGAATCTCAAGGCTGGTGGGATCAATAAAAATAGCCCGATGCTCGGAGGGACCCAGCGCCGGGTCGGCAAACATCACGCGGGTCGTTTCGCCCTCTTCCAGCCCCGGACGTACAGCATGTAAACGCAGCGCTGAACCCACGGCCTTTTCCGCCACGGCAATTTGTTCAGCAAGAGGCTGCGCCTTACCCACGGCATCCGTGTGGAGTGCATGATGGTACAGCGCCTTTTCAAGCTGCGGCGTGGCGACATACAGCGTTCCGGTCAGCGCTGCGAAGAAGATAAACGGACCGACAAACAGCCCGATATAGAAATGGAGGCGACGCAGCAGGTTTCCCCATGCCGCGCGCGGAGTGCAGGTAGTCATACTTTTCCTTTTTAAGGCAAAAAGTGAGTGATTTTGTTTTAAAGGGAGAAAGCAGACCGACGCGGCGGCGCGCGGGTATCGGGGTAAAGCCAGGGGAAAAAGTGCCAGTGGCTGACCGCCTGACGAGGCGGTTTCACGCGCAGCCGCTGCAACACCACGCTGAGCAGAACGATAAGCGCCAGCATCACGCCCGGCACATGCGCTAACAGCACGCAGTAGCCGCATGCTTCCGCATGGTCAACTGGCATAGAATGCGGCATATCACCATGATGCTCGTCCATCGACATCATGCTCATGTCGTGGTGCATGCCCGGCATGGCGCTCATGGGATCTTTTTGCAGCGAGACGGAGATCAGCGGCGCCACGACGATCAGCAGGATCGCAAACAGCGCGGTCAATGCCGCTGCGCGTTTCCAGCTATGCTGATGCAGTACGTTATCCACTTACCCTCCACCCAAGAGGCGAACATTGTAAATGATTTATGACGGAAGGGTTAACGCGAGAGGTGCGATGGGATAAAAAAAGGGCCAGCCTTTCGGCCAGCCCTTTCTAACAGGATGTCGCTTAAGCGAATCTTAGTTCAGACGCTCTTTAATACGAGCAGACTTACCAGTACGCTCACGCAGGTAGTACAGTTTAGCTTTACGTACAGCACCACGACGTTTAACAGCAATGCTGTCAACTACCGGAGAGTGAGTCTGGAAGACACGCTCAACGCCTTCGCCGTTGGAAATTTTACGAACAGTGAATGCAGAGTGCAGACCGCGGTTACGAATAGCGATAACCACGCCCTCGAATGCCTGCAGACGTTTTTTGGAACCTTCAACAACCCATACTTTCACTTCCACGGTGTCACCTGGACGGAAGGAAGGTACGTCCTGCTTCATCTGCTCTTGTTCAAGTTGCTTAATAATGTTGCTCATAATTTAATCTCTTATCCTGGGTAAACTGATATTCGGGAGCGTATTACGCATTCCCATCATGTTCATGCTGCTGGTGTGCGTGTTCAGTTTTGAACTCGGCCAGCAACTTTGCTTGCTCTTCAGTCAGAGCCAGGTTTTCCAGAAGTTCAGGTCTTCTAAGCCAGGTTCGGCCCAGCGACTGCTTCAAACGCCAGCGACGTATCTCGGCATGGTTTCCAGACAGTAATACTGCCGGGACTTCCATCCCTTCTAACACTTCAGGACGAGTATAGTGTGGACAGTCCAGCAATCCATCGGCAAACGAATCTTCTGTCGCCGAAGCTTCATGGCCCAGTACACCCGGAATGAACCGGGCAACGGAGTCAATCAGCGTCATTGCTGGTAACTCACCACCGCTGAGAACGTAATCGCCGATAGACCATTCTTCGTCAATCTCGGTTTGAATTACACGCTCATCTATCCCTTCGTAGCGACCACAGACCAGAATCAGCTTTTGATTCGTCGCCAGTTCGCTCACGCCCGCTTGATCAAGCTTGCGTCCCTGAGGTGACAGATAAATCACCTTCGCGCCTTCACCTGCCGCGGCTTTTGCTGTGTGAATGGCGTCCCGTAAGGGTTGCACCATCATCAACATCCCCGGTCCGCCGCCGTAAGGACGATCGTCCACGGTACGGTGCCGGTCGTGCGTGAAGTCACGAGGACTCCAGCTCTGGATGCTCAGCAGGCCATTCTTTACTGCCCGGCCAGTTACCCCGTAATCGGTAATCGCGCGGAACATTTCAGGAAACAGGCTAATTATGCCAATCCACATAGCGCCGTCTTTTACCGTTTATCCGGAGAATTTAAAAACCAGGATCCCAATCTACTTCAATGGTTTGAGTAGTGAGATCGACTTTCTTGATAACCTGTCCATCGAGGAACGGAACCAACCGCTCCTTGATGCCAAATGCATCTTTCAGGTTTGCCTTAATGACGAGAACGTCATTTGACCCGGTTTCCATCATGTCGATGACTTTCCCCAGGCTGTAGCCTTCAGTGGTCACTACCTGGCAACCCATAAGGTCTTTCCAGTAGTAGTCACCCTCTTCCAGCTGTGGCAACTGCGACGAATCCACGACAATTTCACAATTAGTCAGCGCATTCGCGGCATCACGATCGTCAATGCCTTTCAGCTTGATGATGATGTCCTGATTGTGGTGACGCCAGCTTTCCAGCTCGACCTCTTCCCACTTACCGCCTTTCTGGATAAACCAGGGCTGGTAATTAAAAATGCTATCAGCGTCTTCAGTGGAGGAAAACACTCTGAGCCAACCACGGATACCGTAGCAAGAACCCATTTTTCCCAATACGATCGGTTCAACAGGTGCTTTATTGCTCATCATGACCACCGTGACAGATTAAGCTGCTTTGTTTGCTGCTTTGATCAGCGTAGCAACGCGATCGGAAACAGTAGCGCCCTGGCCAACCCAGTGAGCGATACGATCCAGATCCAGACGGGTTTCTTCTTCTGCGCCAGCGGCCAGTGGGTTGAAGAAACCAACGCGCTCGATGAAGCGACCGTTGCGTGCATTACGGCTGTCAGTCACAACAACCTGGTAGAACGGACGCTTTTTAGCGCCGTGACGAGCTAAACGAATAGTTACCATAACATCCTCTTGTGTGAATAAAACAACCGGGCCCCATCGAGGAACGGAGCCCGGGTGTCATATTAAAAGCCCGAAAATTTTACTCATTTTCGGGCAAAAAGCAATCTCAAAAGCGATTAACGCCCAGGAAAACCGGGAGGCATCATGCCTTTCATGCCGCGCATCATCTTCGCCATGCCGCCTTTCTTCATTTTCTTCATCATGCGCTGCATGTCGTCGAACTGTTTCAGAAGGCGGTTAACGTCCTGCACCTGCATGCCGCAACCGGCTGCGATACGGCGTTTACGGGAACCTTTGATGATTTCTGGCTTCGCGCGCTCTTTCAGCGTCATCGAGTTGATGATGGCCTCCATACGCACCAGCACTTTGTCATCCATCTGGGATTTGACGTTGTCCGGGATCTGGCCCATGCCTGGCAGTTTGCCCATCAGGCTTGCCATGCCGCCCATGTTTTTCATCTGACGCAGCTGCTCAAGGAAGTCGGTCAGATCGAAACCGTCGCCCTTTTTCAGCTTGCTGGCGAGTTTTTCCGCCTGCGCGCGGTCAACCTTGCTTTCAATATCTTCGATCAGCGACAGCACGTCGCCCATGCCGAGGATACGGGAGGCAATACGATCCGGATGGAACGGCTCCAGCGCTTCGGTTTTCTCGCCCACGCCGAGGAACTTGATTGGCTTACCGGTGATATGACGAATAGAGAGCGCCGCACCGCCGCGGGCATCGCCGTCGACTTTGGTCAGCACCACGCCGGTTAACGGCAGGGCTTCGTTAAACGCTTTTGCGGTGTTCGCCGCATCCTGACCGGTCATGGCGTCAACAACAAACAGGGTCTCTACCGGATTGATAGAGGCATGCACCTGCTTAATTTCGTCCATCATCGCTTCGTCAACGTGCAGACGACCGGCGGTATCCACCAGCAGCACGTCGTAGAATTTCAGCTTCGCCTCTTTCAGCGCCGCGTTAACGATGTCGACAGGCTTCTGCGCCACGTCGGACGGGAAGAAGTCTACGCCAACCTGCTCGGCCAGCGTTTCCAGCTGTTTGATCGCCGCTGGGCGATACACGTCCGCCGACACCACCAGCACCTTTTTCTTGTGCTTTTCGCGCAGGAATTTCCCCAGCTTACCAACGCTGGTGGTTTTACCCGCACCTTGCAGACCCGCCATCAGTACGACGGCCGGCGGCTGAGCCGCCAGGTTAAGCACCTGGTTCTCTTCACCCATCGCCGAAACCAGTTCGTTACGGACGATTTTGACGAACTCCTGACCCGGAGTCAGGCTCTTGTTCACTTCATGGCCAACCGCTTTCTCTTTCACGCGGTTGATAAAATCACGCACGACCGGCAACGCGACGTCTGCTTCCAGCAGCGCCATGCGCACTTCGCGCAGCGTTTCCTTGATGTTCTCTTCGGTGAGGCGTCCACGGCCGCTGATGTTGCGCAGCGTGCGCGACAAACGATCGGTTAAATTATCAAACATTGTCTCTCGCCTGGGGTAGAAACGTTAGGTCGCCTGGGCGACACATACACAGAATTTTGCCGGAGTATAACATGAAGGCGCCTTTGTTGTTATGCAACGGTTGGAGCAGGCGTCACGTAACGTTATACTGCTTCTCTTTCTTATTAAGACAACTGTCGACGCCTATATGCCTGTTTTCGCACTGATCGCCCTTGTTGCCTACTCTGTCAGCCTCGCGCTGATCATTCCTGGCCTGCTGCAAAAAAACAGCGGCTGGCGGCGCATGGCTATTCTTTCGGCAGTGATCGCACTGATTAGCCATGCGTTTGCGCTGGAATCACGCATCATTCCCGGCGACGGCAGCGTGCAAAATCTGAGCGTACTGAACGTCGGCTCGCTGGTCAGCCTGATGATCTGTACGGTCATGACCATTGTCGCGTCTAAAAACCGTGGCTGGATGCTGCTGCCGATAGTCTACGCCTTTGCGCTGATCAACCTGGCGTTAGCCACGTTCATGCCCAATGAGTTTATTACTCACCTGGAAGCCACGCCGGGGATGCTGGTGCATATTGGCCTGTCGCTGTTCTCCTACGCGACGCTGATCATCGCCGCCCTTTACGCCATGCAACTCGCCTGGATTGACTACCAGCTGAAAAATAAAAAGCTGGCGTTTAACCACGAAATGCCACCGCTGATGGTGATTGAGCGTAAGATGTTCCACATCACCCAGGTCGGTGTGGTTCTGCTGACGCTGACGCTGTGCACGGGCTTGTTTTATATGAAGAACCTGTTCAGCGTGGAGAATATCGATAAAGCGGTCCTCTCCATCATCGCGTGGTTTGTCTATATTGTCCTGTTATGGGGCCATTATCATGAAGGCTGGCGCGGTCGTCGCGTGGTCTGGTTCAACGTAGCGGGTGCGGGCATTCTCACGCTTGCCTATTTTGGTAGCCGCTTCATACAGCAATTTGCTGGCTAAGTAACAAAAGGAGTTCCCCCTGGAACACATCTCTACCACCACGCTGATCGTCATTCTGGTCATCATGGTGGTCATCTCCGCTTATTTCTCTGGCTCTGAAACCGGCATGATGACGCTGAACCGCTACCGGTTACGTCATCGCGCCAAGCAGGGTAACCGTGCCGCGCGTCGTGTCGAAAAGCTTCTGCGTAAGCCGGACCGGCTGATTAGCCTGGTGCTTATCGGTAACAACCTGGTCAATATTCTCGCCTCTGCACTGGGCACCATCGTCGGGATGCGTCTGTACGGCAACGCAGGCGTGGCGATTGCCACAGGTGTGCTCACGTTTGTGGTGCTGGTGTTTGCGGAAGTGCTGCCCAAAACCATCGCCGCGCTTTACCCGGAAAAAGTCGCCTACCCCAGCAGCTTCCTGTTAGCACCGCTGCTTATTCTGATGATGCCGCTGGTCTGGCTGCTGAATATGGTGACACGGGTGCTGATGCGCATGGTGGGTATAAAGGCAGACGTCACCATTAGTAGCGCGCTCAGCAAAGACGAACTGCGTACCATCGTGAATGAATCCCGCTCGCAGATCTCCCGCCGCAATCAGGACATGCTCCTGTCGGTGCTGGATCTGGAAAAGGTCAGCGTTGACGACATAATGGTGCCACGCAATGAAATCGTCGGGATTGATATCAACGACGACTGGAAGGCCATTGTCCGCCAGCTGACACACTCCCCGCACGGGCGTATCGTCCTCTATCGCGATTCCCTCGACGATGCCATCAGCATGCTGCGCGTGCGCGAGGCCTATCGTCTGATGACTGAGAAAAACGAGTTCACCAAAGAGGTGATGCTGCGCGCCGCCGACGAAATTTACTACGTGCCGGAAGGCACCCCACTCAGCACGCAACTGGTGAAGTTCCAGCGAAACAAGAAGAAAGTCGGCCTGGTGGTGGATGAATACGGCGATATACAGGGGCTGGTGACGGTCGAAGATATTCTGGAAGAGATTGTCGGGGACTTTACCACGTCGATGTCACCTTCCCTTGCGGAAGAAGTCACCCCGCAAAACGACGGGTCAGTGCTTATCGACGGCAGCGCCAACATTCGTGAAATCAATAAAGCGTTCAACTGGCATTTGCCGGAAGACGAAGCGCGGACGATGAACGGTATGATCCTGGAAGCGCTGGAAGAGATCCCGGCGGCAGGCACGCGCGTGCGCATTGAACAGTATGATATTGATATTCTGGACGTTCAGGACAACATGATTAAGCAGGTGAAGGTCCTGCCCGTTAAGCCTCTACGCGAAAGTATTGCCGAATAAAATGTAGGCCGGGTAAGGCGAACGCCGCCACCCGGCACTACAGGCAGCACGTTATGCTTTCGCTTTCGCCACGGTCACCATCGCAGCGCGAATAGTACGACCGTTCAGGGTATACCCTTTCTGCATCACGCCCAGCACGTTACCCGCGGCAACGTCTTCGGATTCCACCATCGCAATGGCCTGGTGAACGTTTGGATCCAGCGGTACATCCGTATCGGCAATCACTTCAACACCGAACTTACGCACCACATCCAGCATGGATTTCAGCGTCAGCTCAATTCCTTCAATCATCGCCGCGTTATCCGGGTTAGCTTTATCCGCCACTTCCAGCGCGCGATCCAGGCTGTCGATCACCGGAAGCAGTTCGTTGACGAATTTCTCCAGCGCAAATTTGTGCGCCTTTTCAACGTCCAGCTCGGTACGACGGCGCAGGTTTTCCATTTCCGCTTTGATACGCAGTACGCCATCGCGTTCGCGATTCTGCGCTTCTACCAACTGAGCTTCCAGGTTGGCAATTTTTTCATCGCGCGGGTCCACCTGCTCAGCAGACGTGTCTGGCTCTACTGCCTCAACTTCATCGTGCTGTTCCGTGATAATTTCTTCAGGGGCTTGCCCCTCAGGCGTTTTCTGTTCTTTACTACTCATGAATTTCTCCGCGTTTTTCTGCATTCATCTCGCTAACTTCGCTTATTATGGGGATCAGTTTCCTGGATTCAAGGGAACAAGGCAGATTGTCATCATTCATCAGGCACAAGGACCTCCAGAAAATGAATAATCATTTCAGGTGTATTGGGATCGTCGGCCATCCGCGTCACCCTACCGCATTGACGACACATGAAATGTTGTATCGCTGGCTGTGTGGTAAAGGCTATGAAGTGATGGTCGAGCAGCAGATCGCCCAGGAGTTGCAGCTTAAAAGCGTCAGAACCGGCACGCTGGCGGAAATTGGCCAGCAGGCGGATCTCGCCGTGGTGGTCGGTGGCGACGGCAATATGCTGGGCGCAGCGCGAACGCTGGCTCGCTATGATATTAAGGTTATAGGTATAAACCGTGGCAATCTCGGTTTCCTGACCGACCTCGACCCGGACAATGCGCAGCAGCAGCTGGCGGACGTGCTGGAAGGCCACTATATCAGTGAAAAACGGTTTTTACTGGAAGCCCAGGTGTGTCAGCAGGACTGCCAGAAGCGCATCAGCACCGCCATAAACGAGGTGGTTCTCCATCCCGGTAAAGTGGCGCACATGATCGAGTTCGAAGTCTATATCGACGAAATATTCGCTTTCTCGCAGCGTTCTGACGGGCTGATTATTTCAACCCCGACGGGGTCAACTGCCTACTCGCTTTCAGCCGGAGGCCCAATCCTGACGCCATCGCTGGATGCCATTACCCTGGTGCCGATGTTCCCGCATACGCTCTCGGCGCGTCCGCTGGTGATCAACGGCGACAGCACCATTCGCCTGCGTTTTTCCCATCGCCGTAACGACCTGGAGATCAGCTGCGACAGTCAGATTGCGCTCCCCATTCAGGAAGGTGAAGATGTCCTCATTCGCCGCTGCGATTACCATCTGAACCTGATTCACCCGAAAGATTACAGCTATTTCAACACATTAAGCTCCAAGCTCGGCTGGTCAAAAAAATTGTTCTGATTTTGCATCCAGCACTTTACTGTATATAAAACCAGTTTATACTGTATACAAACACAGTTATGGTTTTTCATACAGGAAAACAATTATGCTGGCACAACTGACCATCAGCAACTTTGCCATTGTTCGTGAGCTTGAGATCGACTTCCACAGCGGAATGACGGCGATTACCGGTGAAACCGGTGCAGGTAAATCCATTGCCATTGATGCCCTCGGCTTGTGCCTCGGCGGTCGTGCTGAGGGGGATATGGTGCGCACAGGCGCCGCCCGTGCCGATCTCTGCGCCCGCTTCTCGTTGAAAGACACCCCTGCCGCCCTGCGCTGGCTGGAAGCGAACCAGCTCGAAGACGGACGTGAGTGTTTACTTCGCCGCGTCATCAGCAGCGATGGCCGCTCCCGCGGTTTTATCAATGGTACAGCGGTTCCCCTTTCCCAGCTTCGCGAGCTGGGCCAGCTGCTCATCCAGATCCATGGTCAGCATGCGCACCAGCAGTTAATCAAACCCGAACAACAGAAAGCCCTGCTTGATGGCTACGCAGGTGAGTACGCGCTTACTCAACTCATGGCGGAGCACTATCGTCAGTGGCATCAAAGCTGCCGCGAACTTGCGCAGCATCAGCAGCAAAGCCAGGAGCGTACCGCGCGCGCCGAGCTGCTGGAATATCAGCTGAAAGAGCTGAACGAATTTAACCCGCAGGCGGGTGAATTTGAGCAAATCGACGAAGAGTACAAGCGTCTGGCCAACAGCGGTCAGCTGCTTTCCACCAGCCAGACTGCCCTTAATATGCTGGCGGATGGCGAAGACGTGAATTTGCAGAGCCAGCTGTATAACGTGCGTCAGCTTGTGACCGAACTGACCGGCATGGACAATAAGCTTTCTGGCGTACTGGAAATGCTGGAAGAGGCCGCGATTCAGATTTCAGAAGCCGGGGATGAACTGCGCCACTACTGTGAACGTCTGGATCTCGACCCGAACCGTCTGTTCGAGCTTGAGCAACGCATCTCCCGGCAGATTTCACTGGCGCGTAAGCATCACGTAACCCCGGAAGAGCTGCCGAATTACTATCAGTCTCTGCTGGAGGAACAGCAGCAGCTGGACGATCAGGCCGATTCCCTTGAAACCTTGTCTCTGGCGGTTAATCTGCATCATCAGCAGGCGCTGGAAACGGCGAAACGGCTGCATGACGTGCGGCAACACTATGCGCTGGAGCTTAGCCAGCACATTACCGACAGCATGCATACGCTGGCGATGCCGCATGGGGTGTTCACCATAGATGTTCGCTTTGAAGAGAATCACCTGACGGCGGAAGGCGCAGATCGCGTAGAATTCCGCGTCACCACCAACCCGGGCCAGCCTTTGCAGGCGATTTCGAAAGTGGCTTCCGGCGGTGAACTGTCGCGTATCGCCCTGGCCATTCAGGTGATTACCGCCCGTAAAATGGAAACCCCGGCGTTGATTTTCGATGAAGTGGATGTGGGTATCAGCGGCCCGACCGCGGCCGTTGTCGGCAAACTGCTGCGTCAGTTAGGTGAATCGACGCAGGTCATGTGTGTGACTCACCTGCCGCAGGTCGCCGGTTGTGGTCATCACCACTTTATCGTCAGCAAGGAAACCGATGGCGAAATGACGGAAACGCACATGAAGCCGCTGGATAAACGCTCACGCTTGCAGGAGCTGGCACGCCTGCTCGGCGGCAGTGAAGTCACCCGCAATACGCTTGCGAATGCGAAAGAACTGCTGGCGGCATAAACTTTTTCGGGATCTCAGGGTCATACAGAACAACAAAAACGCCGCCAGACCGGTTTCAAAGTGGGGCAAGGTCTATTATCATCGGCATATTACATATGAGCCGCGTACTGCTCGGGCCCGAAAAGGAATCAAATCACTATGCGCTGTAAAACGCTGACCGCTGCCGCAGCGGTTCTTCTGATGTTGACCGCAGGCTGTTCCACTCTGGAGAAAGTGGTTTACCGTCCTGACATCAACCAGGGGAACTACCTTACCCCCAACGATGTGTCCAAAATCCGCGTGGGTATGACACAACAGCAGGTCGCTTATGCCCTGGGAACCCCGATGATGTCCGATCCGTTCGGCACAAACACCTGGTTCTATGTATTCCGCCAGCAGCCTGGTCATGAAGATGTGACCCAGCAAACCCTGACGCTGACCTTCAGCAGTGCCGGCGTGCTGACCAACATCGACAACAAGCCTGCCCTGACCAAATAATCAGGCGTCAGCAACGCAAAAAGGTGCTCATTGAGCACCTTTTTTGTATCTGAATTCTTACGCAGAATCGTAGTCCCGGTAAGCGAAGCGCCACCGGGGGAGAAAGCGTTACTTACCCGATTTCTCCGCTCGCTGACGGCGCAGCTCTTTCGGGTCAGCAATCAGCGGGCGATAAATCTCAACCCGATCGCCATCCTTCAGCGCATCAGCAAGCTTTACCGGACGGCTATAAATGCCGACTTTATTCTTCGCCAGGTCAATATCACGGCGAAGTTCAAGGATGCCGGAGGCCCGGATAGCCGCCTCAACGGTGGCACCCTCTTCAAGCATCACGCGCTGCAAATACTGCTTCTCCGGCAGCGCATACACCACCTCAACAGCAATCTTATGCGACACTGTAAACCTCTTTGGCGCGGGTGGTGAACGCCTGAACCATATTCGAGGCCAGCTCTTTAAAGATACGGCCAAACGCTAGTTCGATCAGCTTATTGGTAAATTCAAAATCCAGATGAAACTCAATGCGGCAGGCGTCAGCGCTCAGTGGCGTAAACTTCCACCCTCCCATCAGTTTTTTAAACGGACCATCCACCAGATGCATCAAAATACTCTGATTGCTCGTCAGGGTATTGCGCGTGGTTAACGTTTTGCTGATCCCCGCTTTGGAGACATCCACGGCCGCAGTCATCTGCGTCGGGCCGGATTCCAGCACCCGGCTACCGGTGCATCCCGGAATAAATTCCGGATAGGACTGAACGTCGTTCACTAACTGATACATTTGTTCCGCGCTGTAGGGAACAAGCGCGGTACGGCTAATCTGAGGCATAGCATTTTCCATGGTCACACAACAGACAAATAATAACATTTATCACCTGTTAAAAAAACGCTAAGCCTTATCTCGTGCTAAGATAGCGCGTTAGACCTCACAGGACGCAATGAGGTGACTTTTTAAAATCAGATTACCGACGGCTTTACGACACTTATGACGAAGAAAAAAGCACATAAACCTGGTTCGGCGACCATTGCGCTTAACAAGCGTGCTCGCCACGAGTATTTCATCGAAGAAGAATTCGAGGCCGGCCTTGCGTTGCAGGGCTGGGAAGTAAAATCGCTGCGTGCCGGGAAAGCCAATATCGGCGACAGCTACGTGATCCTGAAAGACGGTGAGGCCTTCCTGTTCGGCGCGAACTTTACGCCGCTGACCGTCGCCTCTTCACATTACGTCTGCGATCCTACCCGCACCCGTAAGCTGCTGCTGAACAAGCGCGAACTGGAATCCCTCTACGGACGCATCAACCGCGAAGGCTTCACCGTGGTGGCGCTCTCTTTGTACTGGAAAAACGCCTGGTGCAAAGTGAAAATCGGCGTGGCGAAAGGTAAGAAACAGCACGACAAACGTACTGACCTGAAAGCACGCGAGTGGCAGCTCGACAAAGCACGTATCATGAAAAACGCAGGACGTTGATTCTGCGCACTTATTGTACTATTCAATAAGTTAGCGTTTCGGGCTGGTGTCGAGGAAGTAAAATCTGGTATACTGAGTTCAACACTATTGGGGCTGATTCTGGATTCGACGGGATTTGCGAAACCCAAGGTGCATGCCGAGGGGCGGTTTGCCTCGTTAAAAGCCGCAAAAAAATAGTCGCAAACGACGAAAACTACGCTTTAGCAGCTTAATAACCTGCTAAGAGCCCTCTCTCCCTAGCTTCCGCTCTTAAGACGGGGATCAAAGAGAGGTCAAACCCAAAAGAGATCGCGTGGAAACCCTGCCTGGGGTTGAAGCGTTAAAACTAATCAGGCTAGTTCGTCAGTGGCGTGTTTGTCCGCAGCTGGCGTGCGAATGTAAAGACAAACTAAGCATGTAGTACCGAGGATGTAGAAATTTCGGACGCGGGTTCAACTCCCGCCAGCTCCACCAAATATTGATGTACTGAAGTTCAGTAAAGTCTACTAAGCCCGCACAGCACAAGCTCTGCGGGCTTTTTTACGTCTATTGTAGTCTAGTAAGAATTGCTGAGAACTTCGAGTTATGGCACCCTGAATGGGACCCACGAAAAAGGGTCCTAAAATTGAGGGTCCCAAACATGGCCAAAATCGCTAAGAAACTCACTGACACTGAAATCAAAAGCACCAAACCTGCCGAGAAAGAGGTTAACCTTTTTGACGGCGATGGTTTGCTGTTGCGAATCGCTCCCTTGGCGAAGGGAGGGAAGAAAAAATGGTATTTCAGATATGCAGTGCCTGTGACCAAAAAGCGAACTAAGGTGAGCTTAGGAACCTATCCTCACCTTACACTTGCGAAGGCACGAGCTTTACGTGATGAATACTTGTCGTTGCTTGCAAATGGTATAGACCCCCAAGTTCATAACACCCAAAAAACCAATGCACTGAAAGAAGCCACGGAACATACATTTCAAGCAGTAGCCAAGAAGTGGCTTGATGAGAAAGTCAAAACGTCAGGCATCTCCCAAGATCATGCTAACGACATCTGGCGAAGCCTAGAGAGAAATATCTTTCCCACATTGGGTGATACCCCCATTAAGGAGATTCGCCCTAAAATGCTTAAACAGCATTTAGAACCTATAGAAAAACGAGGTGTCCTTGAAACACTTCGCCGCATCATATCCCGCCTGAATGAAATTTTCCGCTATGCAGCAACAGAAGAACTCATAGAATTCAACCCGGCAGACAATCTGGGGCAACGGTTCAGCAAGCCAAAAAAACAGAATATGCCAGCATTACCCCCTTCCGAACTCCCTCGCTTCCTGGTTGCTCTAAACAATGCTTCTATCCGTTTGGAAACAAGGCTACTGATTGAGTGGCAACTTCTCACATGGGTTCGCCCAGGTGAAGCTGTTCGCACAAGATGGTCAGATATTGATATTGAAACTGGCATGTGGAACATCCCGGCGGAGTTTATGAAAATGAAGAAGCCTCACAAAGTTCCACTGAGCAAAGAAGCTTTGCGAGTTTTGGATTTAATGAAAGCCATCAGTGGGCATAGAGAGTGGGTTTTCCCCAGTATCAAAGCTCCACTCAATCACATGCATGAACAAACAGCTAATGCGGCCATAATCCGTATGGGTTTCGGAGGTGAGCTTGTAGCTCACGGTATGCGATCAATCGCCAGAACGGCTGCGGAGGAGTCTGGCAAATTTAGGACTGATGTCTTAGAAGCCGCCCTTGCCCACTCGAAGAAAGATGAAATAATTGCAGCCTACAATCGTGCAGAGTATCTCACAAAACGGGTGGTTCTCATGCAGTGGTGGAGTGACTTTGTTTCGTCTCAAAAATACAAAATTATTGCCGCATAACTCTTCCATGATGGGTTAACTATCTTGATTTAGTTAAAGAATTAATAATCATACTATTAACCTATGTGGACTAAGCATAGCCATTTACGAATCGATACCTTGAGGCCACATAACGAAAGCTGTCGGTCATATCAGCTAAATAATTCACATCTCTTCTCGATTATCATACACCTTGAAGATTTACTAAATTCGCTCTAATCAATGATAAAACAGTTGAATTTGGTTAAAAATTGATCAATTTTATCCTCTACATTGTATTGAATCATCCATGAGGTTTCGTGCATGGCTAGCGAAAATGATAAAAATCATAAAGTTAGGGTCGCACAGTACTTGAGGATGTCTACCGACCATCAGCAATATTCTTTACATAATCAGTCCGAATATATCAAAGATTATGCTGAAAAGAACAATATGGAAATCGCTTATACCTACGATGATGCAGGTAAGAGCGGAGTCAGTATCATAGGCCGGCATTCTTTGCAGCAGTTACTTAGTGATGTAGAACAAAAGAAAATAGATATACAGGCTGTATTATTTTATGATGTGAGCCGTTTTGGTCGTTTTCAAAATAGTGATGAAGCTGCATATTATTCCTTTCTATTTGAGAGAAACGGTGTAGATCTTATATACTGTTCTGAACCTATTCCCACTAAAGATTTCCCTTTAGAGTCTTCTGTTATACTGAATATAAAAAGATCTAGTGCCGCATATCACAGCAGGAATTTATCAGAAAAGGTATTTATAGGGCAAGTAAATTTAATAAAGCTTGGTTATCATCAAGGCGGAATGGCTGGTTATGGGCTGAGACGTCTTTTAGTAGATGAAAATGGCATAGCTAAAGAAATATTGGGCTTTCGCAAAAGAAAGAGTATTCAAACAGATAGGGTGATATTAATTCCGGGACCAAAAAATGAGATAAAAATTGTAAATAGCATCTATGATCTCTTTATAGATGATAACATGCCAGAATTCATTATTGCTGAGAGACTAAATGAACAGAATATACCTGCAGAAAATGGAACATTATGGACTCGTGCAAAAATACATCAAATCTTGACAAATGAAAAATATATTGGAAATAACATATATAACAAAACCTCATCTAAACTAAAAAGTAGGCTTGTAAAAAACCCCAAAAATGAATGGGTTAGATGCGACAAGGCATATAAACCCATTATTTCAAAGAAAAAATATAATAAAGCTCAAGAAATAATTCAGCTCCGATCCGTACATTTGACTAATGATGAGCTTTTAGAAAAGCTAAAACAAAAATTAGAATCTAATGGAAAACTATCTGGCTTTATCATTGATGAAGATGATACAGGCCCTTCATCTTCTGTTTACAGAACCCGATTTGGTGGTCTTTTAAGAGCATATACTTTGATTGGTTATAAGCCAGAACATGATTACAGCTATATCCAAATAAATGAAGCACTAAGATCATTTTACTCAGGCATAATTGAGGATTTTAAGGGGGAAATTTTAAAAAGCAACTGCTATATAGACGAATATAAATATGCACCAATGCTTTACATCAATGATGAGCTTTTAATTTCCGTGCTTATTACTAAATGCACACCTATGAAATCGGGTAAACTTAGATGGAAAGTCCGGTTTGATAACTCACAGAAAGCAGACATAACAATTGTTATACGAATGGATTCACAAAATATTTCACCACTTGATTTTTATATCATACCAAAGATTGAAAACGAATATAGTAAAATGTGTATGACGGAAACAAACAACATTCGATTAGATCTGTATAGATTTGATAATCTGGATAAACTTCTACAAATTATTACTCGCATGAAAGTGAGGGAACTATATGCTGCCTGAATCAAATGAATTCCCAATAATCCAAATTGAAATTGCCAAAATAAAATTTCTTAACCCGCGAACTAGAAATAAGGTAGTGCATGAAGAAATTAAGGAAAGTATAAAAAAAAGAGGATTAAGCAAGCCTATAAGCGTAAGAGCAATTGATGAAGACGACTTCAAATATGCTTTAATTTGTGGCCAAGGGAGAATAGAGGCTCTCGTTGCATTAGGTGAAACCATTATTCCAGCAATTATAAGAGATGTATCAGAAGAAGATGCTTATGTTATGAGTTTGGTTGAAAACATTGCAAGGAGGAGACCACGTTCCAATGAGTTATTACAGATAATAAAAGATATGAAAAACAGAGGACTTTCAGACTCCGAAATAAGTGAGATTACTGGGTATTCATCGAACTGGGTGAGCAGTATAAATATGCTTCTTGATAAGGGAGAGCATAAACTTCTCTCTGCAGTCGAACGAGGGAATTTACCTCTATATCTCGCAGTGCAATTTGCAAGATGTGAAACTGAAGAAGCACAAGATATTCTTACCGAAGCATATGATAAAAAATTAATAAAAAGCCGGGACATTATAAAGATAAAACACATTCTAAATCAGCGAACAATAGGGAATAAAGGTGCAAAAGCAGCCGGGTTTTATTATCACAAACCATCAAAAAGAATGACTGCTGAAGAGTTAATTGAGCTTTATGAAAATAGTGTCGCTGAACATAAATCTGTTTATAACAACTCTAAATTTATTAAAACTAATTTGCTGATAGTAAATGAGATCTTTAACATCATAATGATGAATAAAAGCTTTCAAAATATACTTGAACAAGAGAATCTATCAGAACTGCCATCTCAAATCCTCAATCCAATAAACAAAGAGGCATCAAAATGATTCAGATACGTTTTGGCGACAATTTTATTTATTTAGAAACTAACAAGTTAATTCCCTCTAAGGAATTGTTAGAAAATGTAAAGTTAAGTCATAAATATCATCAAATAGTTACCTCTATTGAAAGCTTAGGTATTATTGAACCAATAATAGTGTTCTATGACAAAGATAAAGATGCCATTAAGATACTCGATGGCCATTTGAGGGTTGAGGCTTTAAAAGACTTAGGCATACAAAAAGCTCCATGTATACTTTCGAGCATAGATGATGCGTTCACTCCTAACAAACAAGTCAATCATATAAATGTAGTTGAAGAACATAGAATGATAATCAAGTCCTTGGCAAAAGTTTCAATTGAAAAACTTAGTGCTGCTTTGGGAATATCTATTGATGCTATAAAAGATAAAGCTAATGTGATGAACGGTATAGATCCAAGTGTAATTGCGAAACTTTCTGATAAACCTATACCTAAGGCTACATTTGATGTTTTGAGGAAAATGAAGCCAATTCGTCAAATTGAAGCAGTCGGTACAATGATTAATTTTGATAATTATAGTAAAAAATTTGCAATGAGCATCTTGGATGCTACACCGGCATCAATGATAGTAAATAAAGGGAAAAACACTCCCTATAAAAAGGACATAAAAAAAACCATACTTCGTCTGGAACAGGAAATGGCAACAACTTCGGAAGAAACAAAAAAACTTCAAACCGAGTATGGTTCAGATATGTTGAAATTCGTGATAATCCAGTCATATATTAATAAATTACTGGGTAACTCTAAAGTTCTTCATTGGTTCTTGGAAAACGAGGTTGATTATCTTAATGAGTTAAAAAGAATTTCGAAAATTAATTCTTTAGATGATAAGACTCTTGCTGAAAACAGCCAGTCATAGGTATGGTTTTATATATCCGAAATAAACCATGAAGTATACTTACACAACCATAATGGCTTCTCTTAGATATTAGCATAAGTAGGCAGTATAAGCCGTAATCATTCGAACGGTTTAAGGAGGTGAACTTATGGTTAACAGAATGAGATCTATTGTGAGAACGGCGACAGACGAATCTGGTAAGTTCAGGACTGGTGTCTTAGAAGCGGCCCTTGCCCACTCGAAGAAAGATGAAATAATTGCAGCTTACAATCGCCCGGAATATCTGGCAGAACGAGTGATTCTCATGCAGTGGTGGAGTGATTATGTCATTGCTCAAAAATTTAAAGCTATTGCGGCATAACAACTCTATAAGGGGTTAAATCTCCCAGCCCCTTATCCACCAAGACATAAACCTTTTTTGACACCACTTTGTTCTAAACCAAGATACATGGGCTGTAACTTACAAAAGCGATTTTCTGCATGAACTGGCAAACGTCTCTGGCATTGAAAAATTTATTTAAAGCTTGTTCTTTTGTGGTTTACATAGCTTCTTTTTATAAATATCTGGGTCCACAGCAATTTTGCAGATCCTGACCTCATACCCAAAATTGGTAATACTCTTGTGGAAATTTTTCAAGTTTACTTTAGAAAACAAAGGTAAATCTTCGGGAAGATTTTTATTAGAAGCTATGGCGAAAACTAGTTTATATTTTTTAGCATCTGGTCTATTTATATGATCGGCTAATTTTATATGAGCAGGTAGTTTCTCATTAAGTTTGCCTCGAAATTCAGAGTCACTTATAAAAAGTTCAGAACCTATAAATCCTTGTGAAAAAAGATGGCTCATACTTTGCGAACCAGTATAATATTTTACATGGATAAAATCTGATTGACCTCTGATAAGATCACAAAATTCAATCTTACTTTTACCACCACCATGATGAATGAATTTCTGATCCATGTGTGTAAAGGAATTATCATTTTGGCAAAGTTTTTTATTATAATCCTCCTCTCGTTTATATGAATATACAGGGAATTTATCCGACTCCTCATAATGAATTATTTTTTTCATTTCATCATCAATAGTCGATACAAAATTCCTATCTGCAACATACCATATAGAGTCTCGATGACCTGCTCCCCGTTGATTAGTACACCCCGATGTTAGTAATGTCTTCATAAGCCACATGAGGACATCCCCATGAAGAAGCGTTTTTCCGACGAACAGATCATCAGTATTCTCCGCGAAGCCGAAGCTGGGGTACCCGCCCGTGAACTCTGCCGCAAGCATGCCATTTCCGATGCCACGTTTTACATCTGGCGTAAGAAGTATGGCGGTATGGAGGTGCCTGAAGTTAAGCGCCTGAAGTCGCTTGAGGAAGAGAACGCCAGACTCAAGAAGCTGCTTGCCGAAGCCATGCTGGATAAAGAGGCGCTTCAGGTGGCTCTTGGGCGAAAGTACTGACGACAGACCAGAAGCGGGAAGCCGTGATGTTGATGTGTGATGCGACCGGTCTGTCGCAACGTCGTGCCTGCAGGCTTACAGGTTTATCCCTGTCGACCTGCCGCTATGAGGCTCACCGTCCGGCTGCTGATGCGCATTTATCAGGGCGCATCACTGAGCTGGCACTGGAGCGCAGGCGTTTTGGCTACCGTCGTATTTGGCAGTTGCTGCGCCGTGAAGGGCTTCATGTTAATCATAAGCGCGTGTACCGGCTTTATCACCTCAGTGGCCTGGGCGTAAAACGCAGAAGACGTCGTAAAGGGCTGGCAACAGAACGTCTGCCGCTGCTCCGTCCGGCGGCGCCCAATCTGACCTGGTCGATGGATTTCGTCATGGACGCACTTTCCACCGGTCGCAGGATCAAGTGTCTTACCTGCGTCGATGATTTCACAAAGGAATGCCTGACGGTCACTGTTGCCTTTGGGATTTCAGGCGTTCAGGTCACGCGTATTCTGGACAGCATTGCACTGTTTCGAGGCTATCCGGCGACGATAAGAACTGACCAGGGGCCGGAGTTCACTTGCCGTGCACTGGATCAATGGGCCTTTGAGCATGGTGTTGAGTTGCGCTTAATCCAGCCGGGCAAGCCAACGCAGAACGGATTTATTGAGAGCTTTAACGGACGATTTCGCGATGAATGTTTGAATGAGCACTGGTTCAGCGATATCGTTCATGCCAGGAAAATTATTAATGACTGGCGGCAGGATTATAACGAATGCCGCCCGCACTCCACGCTGAATTATCAGACACCGTCTGAATTTGCAGCGGGCTGGAGAAAGGGTCATTCTGAGAATGAAGATTCCGACGTTACTAACTGAGTGTTGTATCTAATCGTGGGGGCAGGTCATCGAAGAATATAGTTCTGATCACCTTCTTTTATCTCGGCATAGAGGCACCTATATAAAGACCATTTTTTTATCGATTCAAAATCGGCATTCAAAACATGCAGGTAATTTTTTTTGAGTTCATCAACAGTGACTTCAGTTTTCTTACCATCAAAATAATCACAAACATGGTATATTGATAAGGTTTCATGAATGAATCTTTGTCTCTTATCAAAGCAATAGCCTATTTGATTTTCCCAGTCTACTATTTCTGGCTCTCCAAGCCATAAATCATTGAAGTCTTTTTCCTTTATCCGATCAATCAAAAGCGAATCCAATATCTCAACTTCTTGTTCATCAGCCTCCTTGATATTGTTAACCCATTCGAATTCTTCAGGAAGAGGTAATAAGTAAATAGAGTCTATTTTGGTCAATAGTGCTGGAATAGCCTTCAATTCAATATCCGGCATGATCACAAAAGCATCTTTGCCAGTAATTTTACTTCCTAAAATATCTTCTGTCGAAGTGCCTGTGAGAGTTGTGAGAATATCCATCTCAGAATCTATTTTTAGGTTGTATATATCGACTTCTTTACTGCTCTGACTGCGAGTTAACAGGTTCGTTTCGTTGTGACTGCCTTTATCTAAACTGCGAATTTTTTTATGTTCTATACTATTAAGAGTTGTTTTAAGCCCAAATCCTTTGACAATGCTGCCATCATTGATTAAGTGATGACCGGTTCCAAAGGGAATAAGATATCTGGAATTGTTAGCTTCAATAACTAATACTGCTCCTGTGCTACTATTCATACCGAAGAAATCAGGTTCTATGCCAGGATTTTGGTCCATAAAAAAGGTGGTCCATTCAGGAGGTTTTGGGTCCATGTACTCCTTTACATATAGATATGCTCGTGCATCCTCCATCTCGAATTCAACAGGTCTTTTGACCCTTTCCAAATTCAAAACCTGATCAATATCATCGCTAAACCTTTTTGTTTTATAAATAGAGAGTTTTATCTTCATTCTATTTTACCTAATATTTTAACGAGCCAGTATATTCAAAGAGTTCAATAACTGAGCATCTAATGTTTCTCTTACTGGAGTAGGAAGCCCATATGCAACTCTGTAATTTTTGATAGCAGTTCGTGTCGCAGGCCCCATACTTCCGTCTATATTGCCGTTATAAAACCCTTTATCCAGTAATGCGAACTGCACTCGCATGATCAAACGCTTACGCTTTTCAGTATCAGAAGCCAGCCCACTACTTGCACGAGTAGTTCCATTCATTCCAGCAGAGTTTGTGGTCGTAGAGGCATCGGTGTCATTAGAGCGAAGCGAACGAACAGATGAAGAAGACGATGGCGAATTTGTACCTGAAGTGGATGAGCCTGATGAGCTTGGTGAACTGTATGTTTTAGGATAATAAGGAGTGCTTCCACCATAGTACCCACCACCAGACGAAGATCTATGAGAACTATGGCTTCGATGGGAGCTATGACTACGATGCCCTGCAATGTAGAAAGGTACTTCCGTGTTAAGTGGAGCTATAACTAAATCATGCTCATTAAGAGTCATTCCAGGCAAATCACTTGCACCAGTGGAGGAATCACTTGCCCATACAGAATTATTGAGTGCTAAAAATCCCGGAAGCAGAGCAGCGAAATTAAATTTTTTCATAAAATTGGTCTCGGTGGTTGATGAAAACGGCCTTTTGATGAACTGAAATAACCAGCACAGGAAGACTTCTGAGTACATTCATCACATTCTTTGGGGTAGTAATTTTTCCAGTCAGAAATTGACTGAGTAGCAAATCCCCAAGCTCTTTCAGGAAGATGGCACAATGGGTAATTGAAGATTGTTAGGGTGATGCCTGACCTTTGTGCTGTTCCTATGGCAGAGAGAATTTTCTCACTATAGCTATCATGCTCAATGAAGATTGATGACCAGTTTTTACGTGCCCAGCCGATAGATTCTAACCCCATAAGAGAAATCTGGTTGATATTGGAAAACACGCGACCAGCGAACTCTATGATTTTGTCCAGTTCCATATAGTTAGCCAGTGTCGGAATGATTCTTAACTCAATGTTGATCCCTGAGTTACCGGCATTGATAAGCCCCATAACTGTCTCATCAAATGCCCCTTCGCTTCCAACCAGATAGTCATGAACTGACGACCTTGAAGAATAAAGCGGAATACCGAAAGTTATTTTGAGCTTTTCGCTTCGCTCTTTCATCTGTTGAATAAAACTGACATCTGCAAACTTTCGTCCATTGGTCAAAACATGCAAAGCTGTCTCAGGTGAGTTTTCGATTATGAAGTCCAGAAATTGCAAGAAATCTTCGCCATACAGTAGAGGTTCTCCCCCACTCACTCCTACTACACCATTCAGGGAGAAAGAGGCGATGGCAAGTGCTGACTGGTTAAGAAGCCAGTCATCGTTTCCTGTCTTAGGAGGCTGAGAACAAAAAAGGCAACGGTTGTTGCACCTTTCAGTTACCAGAACAGTGTTATGGTTTGCTCTCCGTGACAAAATCACCCTAATCATGTTGCCATTGTTAACAATCCCTATATCACCATCTTCTATGGAATTGAAAAGATCAGTGCTCACAACGAAGTCTGCAAAATATGCAGGAAGTCTGGAATCAAGTTGAGTTTCACTGACCAGTAAATTTGGCAGATAGAATTGAGGATTTTCGGGCTTAGATTTGCACAAGCGATAGAAACCTTGCTGAACTGGCAGAACTGCCGTAAATCTGAAAATGTCGTTTCTCAGCACCTCAGACATAAGCCCACCCTTTAAGCATCTTTGCCATCGGTCCATCCTGAGAGATTTCATTCAGAAGGAAGCGGAACATGCCTTTGTGATACTGGCAGAAAGTAGAACGACTCTTGTCACCAACAGGTTCGCCATGAACACTAATGTTCTGGCAAGGATCTGCTCCACAGAAAGGCTGGTATGCACAGGTGTCACAACCTGGCATGGCGAAGTTAAATGAAGATGAGAGGGCGGAACGGTAGTATTCGTTGCTACTGAATGAGAGTGAGGCAAACTCTCCTGCACTGAAATCTGCTTCCGGGTTTACTTTCTGAAGCATACGACTTTCATCACTACCGTAGACTTTACCGTCATAATTGAACAGGATGCAGTTCAGCACAACTCCGCTTGGCGATTTTAGATCTGCATAACCACTGAAGCCTGGATTGAAAATTCGCTTGAGATGAATAGCAGCCGAGTGCTCAATGACAGGCATTCCCTTTTCATTCTGAATCAACACTTCCTGCATCAACTCTTTATAAAAAGCAAAATACTCTGGCATTGAAAAAGTGAAGCTCTGCTTCTGAGCAAACCCATAAGGACTAACAGGCCTGATAAACATGTCTGTAAGACCCAGAGACAAATGAGCATCTACTATGGAAGCTGGCTCTTTAGTCAGCTCCTTAGTAACTGTGGTAACCGTAGCTACCCGGTTTGCGCCAAGTTCTTCTGTGATTTTCCGAATACCAGTTACTGCTTTGTTATGAGCTTGAAAGTCAGTAAGGATGCGATTCTTGTTATGGACAGCTTCATTCCCATCGAGCGAGACCGAGAAGGTGATATTCCGCTCTTTAACCCATGAGAGAATGCTTTCATCGAGTAATGACAGACTTGTAGCAATCACCATTTCAAAAGCATCACTACCCAATGAAATCTCACACTCGTGATAGATTGACTGAACAAGATCGAACCTGAGAAGTGGTTCACCGCCCTGTACTTCTATCTTGTAGGGAGGTGTACCTAGTTTCTTTATGGTGCTGACAATTTGCGGTATCAGTTCAGGATTGAGGTCATAACCATCAGCGGTGACCGATGCCCTACTGACCTGGCAATATTTGCAAGTATGATCACAACGAAGAGTAGGTACAATCATGAAGATTGGCCTGATCGCCAGTTCATTCATGAGTCGTTTGGCAAAAGCCGAACTTAGTGCATAAGGGGTAACGGAGGAAGATTCATCTCCGCAAATGAAAAGTTTGCTTTCAAGCGATGAGGACTGTTCTTGACTGATGTGACCGTTTACCAGATCGAGAAATTCCTGCTCTCCTAAAAAATGATGAAAGCCAGCGAGGTTACTGATGAATACCCGGCCGTCAGGCATCCTGTCGAAGTTGAAAGGCATCAGTATCATTATGCAAGCCTGTCATCTATGCTTCGGAGAACCTTGCTGACAATGGCATCACGCAATTGACCGGTTTGATGATGAAGTTTCTCGCGGAGGCTAAAATCGTTTAACAGCCTTCCGAATTCAAACTCACATTCAGGGCCACTTATCTCAAAGAAGATAATCCAATAGGATGTGTTTTCTTCAAGTTTCCATGGACTTACAGGAGTCATCCAGTATAGGGTGTTTCGGATAACCCATTCAGAATAAAGATTTTTTTGTAATATCTTTTCCCACATCGCCATTACCTTCCAAAAGAAATAATAACGGAAAGAAACTTATTCCATCTAGGGATTTTTCTTATAGATTAATGATATAACACCTTTCAAAACATGTTACTGAGTATGTCAAAATTCTGAGATTCAGTTCAACTAGAAATTAATCGAATCAAGCACTCACATGATGCAGCAGTACTTTTTTTTGAGTTTTTACCTATTGATTTACTTAGATAAAAATCATTTCAGCTAAATTTGGTATACACATGGGCTACATTTCTTAGAAAGAATATTTTTACCTTAGATTAAATCGCCATCTGCGAAGTTCATTACGAACAAATCCTATTAACCTATTAGGATAATCCACACTGACTTCATAAGTTTGAGGTAAACAGGTAAACGAGATAGGTGTTATAAAAGCAGTAAAGATCAGGAGCTAGAAAGGTGAAAGCCCACCTGCGGTGGGCTTTCGACTGCGCTTTGCCTTTAAATGTGTGTAACCAGAACCTACAAAGAGGGGAAGTAAACAGCACAGGCATCGAGTTGATACAGAAATCATACATAAAGTAGTGCAAACTGTCAATGTATAATTTATATTAATCAGAAAAAGGAGGATAGAACTTTGCCAAAAACCACTAACTATACACCAATCTTAGATTTGGTCTCGCTTCCAAGAATAAAAAGTTATCAGATAACCTTTCACACTTCTAATGATTATGAACTCTATGGGGCTTATCTATGGTGCCAACAAGTTGGTGGAAACTTATACCCTTTGATTCAAAATTTAGAAATTACAGTTAGAAATGCTATAGACAATGCAGCAAAGAAAAGATTTGGTGATTATTGGTGGAAACAGATCTATTGCAATAAGAACATTAACTCGACTAATTTTATGAAAAAAATTGATTCTGCTATCGATAAGCTGGACAGAGAATGGGTCGATTTTGAGAAAAAAAGATTGGGTTTAAAACCGTGGGATAGTTTACCAGCTACAAGTGTTATACCCATATGGCCTCACGATAAAATCATAGCAGCAACAGATTTTTCAGCATGGCATTATATTTTGAATAAAGAATTTATCTCAAACAACCCAGGGCTGAATCATAAATATCTTTGGCCTAAGTCCTTAAGCACTGCATTCAAAAATTATGCTTCTATTAATCCTGATCAATCACAAATAAATAAAGAATTAAGTGATTTGATATTTGATTTAAGACAGTATAGAAATCGATTGTTTCATCATGAGCCGCTTTGGGTCAAAGCACCAACAGTAACGAGCCCTTCCACCGCAATAGATACTATAAGAGCAAAAATCAATAATATTGAAAAAGTCATTTGTGCAATTGACACAAGAATACTCGACATTTTGCATAAAGTAGGTTTATTTAGAAAAATCAGAAGAGTTTGCACAATTGAAGAGCTTGAAATATATACTTATATTAAAAAACCTGAAAAATTGACTAAAAAACAAAGCAGATTACTTAGGGGAGTATATTCTAAGTCATCAAAGAACAATGAATCGATACTCCTTGCACACTCAAATTCAAGTTATGTGCTGAATAAGTTTAGGTGAACACCTTATTAAACAAAATAAATTAAATCTAGATGGAGAAAGAAATGATCAGTAGAGGCTCAGAATGGAACAAATGGGATCTTCATGTCCATACTCCTGCATCAGTTTTGAGAAGCGAATATGGGGACGACTGGGATAAATATATTATTGATTTATTCACTAAAGCTATCGAAGAAAATGTAAAAGTAATAGGGATTACTGATTATTTTTTCATAGATGGATATAAAAAGATAAAAAATGACTACTTAGCTAACCCTGAAAGAATGGAGCAATTATTAGGTACTGAAAAATATAAGTTAGTTAAAGAAATAAAGGTATTACCAAACATCGAGTTTAGAATTGATAAATTAGTTATCGGAAAAGAATCAGATTTGAAGTGGAATAGAAAAGTAAATTATCATCTCTTATTATGTGATTCTGTTCCTCCAGAAATCATAGAAAAAGAAATTATAAACTGTCTGAAATTTGATTTTTATTCAGAACCAGGTGCCAGGACAGACAGAAGAAACTTCACAAAAGAGAATATAATCGAGTTTGGCGAAAAACTATGCCAACATCAAGATAATTTTGCTGGACAGAATCCCCTATTTGTAGGGATGATAAATTCATGCTTCAATCTTGATGAACTCAAAGACATATTAAACACGAACGGAAAATTTAAAGGAAAATATATATTAGCTTTACCAGCAGATGAAGATCTAAGTAAAGTCAGTTGGAAGAGTCAAGGCCATGGCGTTCGGAAGCATCTCATAATGCAATCACACATGCTCTTCACTTCAAATAGTGGCACAATTGATTTTTGCAAAGGTGAAAAACACGAGACGATAAGAGACTATCTGAAAGAGTTTGGAAATCTAAAACCTTGCGTTTGGGGTTCAGATGCACACTCCTCAGATAAAATGTTTAAACCTGACGATAATAGGCATACTTGGATAAAAGCTAATCTCAGCTTCAATGGGCTAAAACAAATAATATATGAGCCTGAGTCGAGAGTTAAAATTCAAGAATCTCACCCGCAGACAAAAGCCGGATATCAAACGATATTAAGAGTAAGATTCATATGTGAAGATAAAAAATTCCCCAAAGATTGGATATATTTAAATAAAGATTTGAATACAATAATAGGTGGAAAGTCTTCTGGAAAATCACTTCTACTTTACTTCATTGCAGCGGCTATAAATAAAAGTGCTGTTTTAGAAAATATAAACTTAGCTGACACCGACAACTATGATACAAAAGGTATTGACTTTGAGGTAGAGTGGGATGATGGAAGTATTAGTTTGCTCTCTAACTTAGAAGATACAAAACCTATAACTTACATACCTCAATTGTATATTAATAAACTTGCGGAAGTTGAAGGAAAAAATCAGCTAAAAAAACTTATCGAGTCGATTCTGAAGCAGAATAGAGATTTTTATGAGTTTAGTGAAGTAAAAGACTCTGAAATTAAGTTAAAAAACAAAGAGATAAAAGAAAAAATTGAACTTCATCAGTCATTCTCAGATAATTACACAACATTATGTGAAGAAAGAAATAAGATTGGTGATAAATCCTCGATTGAAAAGGAGATCAGTTCATTAGAAGAACAATGTAAAAAACTAAGAGAAAAATCAGGATTTAATCAGCAGGAAATAATAAAATACAATAAGCTAAATGCCATTATAAAAAACTCTGAGAATAGACTAAGAGTAGTTGATAACTATCATTTAAACTCCACAAAGCTAATAACTGGCTTACACGAAAGATTTCTAGATTACACTAATGCTTTAAAATCTGATTTAGCATCCTCATTAAGTGTTGCGGATACTGCTATTTTTTCCAAAAAATACTATGCCATTATTGAAAAAGGTATGGAAAGCATTCGATTAGAAACTCAAAAGCATTTTGAGTTGAAAACAAATAAAATACCAGAACTTATCGATAAAATCACACAAATAAAAGAAAAATCAGAGTTAGAGATCACTCCTTTATTATTAAAAGTTAAGGAAAAAGAAAGCCTCGACTTATTTACCAAAAAAAATAAGTATTGAAAGAGAAAAACTAAGTAAAATAAATGGACTGCAACAAGTAATAGATAAATTATTAGTAGATGCAAAAGATAACCTTTCTAATTTACAAACAAATTATGCAGAATTAATGTCTTTATATCAAGACTACATTATTGAGTTATCATCAGAGCAATATAGTATTTCTGATGATATGAAAATAATCCCTAAACTCAGTTTCAATAAAGATGGATTTGATAAATTCATAGATAATTATGATATGAGAGGTAATTTACAACTTTTAATGGGTGATGCATATGACCCTAAAGAAATTTTTGCTTTTGATGTAGTAAACCATATAGAAAAAATAAATACCATTTTTGCAAATACAAAGAAAGAAACTTGTCCAAAATTGAAAAAAGGAATTACTAAAAAGGATATCCTTTATACACTCTACGATGACTATTTCTTCATTGATTATGAAATTATCTATAATAATGATGAAATAATAAAAATGTCTCCGGGTAAAAGAGGGTTAGTTCTTTTGAATTTATTGCTGCACCTGAGCAATGCATCGCATCCAATACTCATAGATCAACCAGAAGATAACTTAGATAACAGAACTATCTATGAACAGTTGAACAGGTTCATTAAGCAACGCAAAAAAACGAGACAAATAATATTGGTTACTCATAACGCAAACCTTGTTGTTTCCGCTGATTCAGAATGTGTTATTGTTGCAAACCAATCTGGTCAAATTAAAGATGGTGAGAATGAAGAGTATCAGTTTGAATATATCAATAATGCACTTGAAAATACTTTTGAAAAGATACAAGATACTTGCCTTCTTAAGAGCATGGGTATAAGGCAGCATGTATGTGAAATTCTGGAAGGAGGTCAAGATGCATTTAAAGAAAGAGAAATAAAATATGGCCTGAAATTCTAAATTTTCTATAGGGTTGTTAGCAAGGGCTAACTCATCGAAGCTCCGCTTCTTTGAGTTCCCTTGTTTTTCGCCCTTCGGTTGAAAAAGAAAGTCAAAGTCTAACCTAACTCATTGACATGAATTGCATTTCCACTATAAATATATAATGTGTTGCAAAGGAATTGCTCACTTTAAAGCGAATAAACATATAAAAAGGAGTTTATATGGGTAAAATAATAACATTGTCGTATACAAATAATTTTAAGCCTATTAACGATAATAAATCTCAATCATTGCGAATACACTGTGTAAGTGTACGATTAAATAAAGAAGAGTTAGAGCTTCTCAATGCAAGCCGTGGTGATAAACGCAAAGGTGAATGGCTTCGCATGGCATCACTTCAAAAGCTTCCTCCGACCATTCCTGCAATCAATTTAGAAGTTTGGCAATCATTGTCTGATATATCTCAAAAGCTAAACCGTCTAATAATCCACCTTGATACTAAAAGCAGTAATAGTGAACTGACGAAAACAGAGATCTTCGCTGTTAAAAAGCAGATTAAAGAGCTTCGCTCATGTCTTACAGGTTCTGATCCGTCCGTAAGGTAGTTTTTCGCATGAAAGGAATGCAGAAGATCAAAAGAGGTAAGAGCTTCTCAGGTGTGGTTCTCTATGTGTTAAAGCCAGGCTCACACCATAGAACCGTTCCAGAAGTAATTGGTGGCAACATGACAGGTGATTGCTCACAAGAGTTAATCGACGAATTTAACCTTACGAAAGAGCTTCGCTCAGATGTGGCAAAACCTGTTTGGCACAATTCACTTCGATTACCCCAGGGAGAATCTCTTACCAACGAACAATGGAAACGAATTGCTGACGATTACATGAAGCGAATGGGGTTCGGTGATACACACCTCCGTTGCTATGTTCTTCATGATGATCAGGCTGGTCAGCACATACACATTATTGCAAGTCGCATAGATCTCAATGGCGGGAAGCTCTACTTGGGAAGGAACGAAAACCTCATCAGCACCCGCATAATCAGTGAACTCGAATTCGCTCATGGTCTGACAGTGACCAGGACAGCCTCTTCAATTGCACCAAAGCAACCGAAGCGGAAGAGAATCTCTCGCAACGAACAGATGCTATCAGAACGAACTGGTGTTCCCTGCCCCAAGAAGTCCCTTCAACAGATCATAGATAAAAGTTTGGCAGATACACCTGATCTTTTAACGTTTATCAAGAGGCTGGAAGAAGCCGAAGTCGGCTGGACAGCGAATGTCGCTTCTACCGGGAAAATGAACGGGTTCTCATTCTCATACCGCGATATAGCTTTCAAAGCTTCGCAATTGGGTAAGGGCTACTCTTGGGCAAATCTTCAAAAGCAACTTAACTACAATCCTGACCACTTAGAAGCTATACGAGCGACCAAGAAGGCTATCCCTGCTCCTGCTCCTGCTCCTGCTCCTGCTCCTGCTCCTGCTCCTGCTCCTGCTCCTGCTCCTGCTCCTGCTCCTGCTCCTGCTCCTGCAACCATTTTAAAAACCACTGAGAGAAAGGAAAGTATCAGTGAAAAAATTGCTGAACTCGAACTGCGACTCAGAAAAGACAGACGAAACGAGATCGTTGAGAAGATTCTCCAAAAGAATGCGGTTAACCAGCAAAAGCATCTCAGGCTTATCGGCTGGATTCCATTTCTAAGAAGGCTCGCAGAGCTTCTCCGAAGCTATGGTAAGAGCATTCTTCACAAAACCTACACAAACTTCTCAAAAATCCATGCAATGCAACCTCTAAACAAGGCGAGAAAAATTCGTTTATAGACAATTGGTTATTGCCAACACCATTCTTAGACGTCAGTTCTTTAGTAGTTAATTTAAGATAAGTCAACAAACAATTGATCGTTATTACAGATCGATAAACTATTTATGATAGGATATAACTATCAAGCAACAAACATCGATCGGTACAAGTGATTTTACTAAAGAGAATTATTCATCGAGAATCCCTGAAAAGAGCCTGATAATTTTTAACCAATTTGCAGTATCAGGAACCTGATTAATAAACGGAGTTTGTATGAATAAAGAAACCATTAAGTGCCCATTTTGCTTTAAAGAAAGCGAATTTGGGGTCCGTGTTTGCACTGGCTGTCATTCCAAGATTAGTTATGGCGAAGTTTCAGGATGGGCTGCTTTGCTAATAGTATTTATTTTATTAGCTATTACTTACATCATACTTTATATAAGTCAAAATTTATTAGTAGGTATCATTACTTTTTTTACATTAGTAATTTTAATGAAATTATATATTCGCAAGAAATTTGCACACAGAGCTATTTTTACACATAGAAGCTAACCATTTAAAAAAAACAATAAGGAAGATAGAATGAATAAATTTGTTGTTGCCTCCTTTTTTATTGCGTCATTTTTAATTACTGGCTGTTCTACATCAGGCAACCAAAAAATAAAAAATGAAACTGCTCAAAGTTTACAATCAAAAATCATTAAAAACAAAACAACTAAGACGGAGCTACTCGCTCAACTTGGTGAGCCTGATACAAGAACTACACTCGACAGTGGCAACGAACAGTGGAGATACTTTATGTATAACAATCAGTTCAATGCAACAACTTTTATTCCAGTTGTAGGGCTGTTTACTGGTGGTTCACAGACACAATCTAAAACACTTGATATTGAGTTTAATGGTCAAACAGTCAGTAAATGGACTTTATCTTCGGAGAATAACAACTCGAAGACAGGCATTCTTAATTAATTACTTTCTGGACAAGAAAATGAAAACATACTCAATTATCGCAGTTATCCTTTCTACTTTTCTATTAACAGCCTGTAATTCAGAACCTTCTGACAAAGATATATTCAATATTTTTAAAAGTGTTGTAGATAGATCAAATGCCAGTATGAAAGCTCTCGATTCAAGAATTCCAGAAAAATATCTTCTAAAAATCGATTATGTGAAAAAGGTTAGTTGCACAGAAGAAGCAAACAATGTTTATAACTGCATTGTCGATGCCTCGATTAGCAATATGAAACAGACAAAGCCTGTTAAGCTTGTGAAAGCTGATGGTGTATGGAAAGAAGTTCAGTAGTAGTTTATATCGAGAACTCTCTTAGCCCCTGCATAGGGGCTTTTTATTGCCTATAATCTGACGGTTCTCACGCGAACTTCATTGATTAACTCTTTCTCAATTACTTTCATTTCATATTGTGCTCTGACAGTAGCATAGATTTCTTCTGCTTTTTCCTGATTGTTATCTATGTAATTAACAAGCGAGTTTAGCTCTCTAAGAACACCTTCTTTGTTATTTAATCGTTGTAGTAGATTGCTTGTCAGACTTTTGTATACTGAGCTAAACATAGCCATTATGTTATCAATATTACGATTGGAATTGGAATAAATCCTTTTAGGGTAGAAATATTTTAAATGATATCCTACAAAAATTAAGTATAGCTTGTATGAGAAACTTTTATCATGTAGCTGATATCGTTTTGATATATATTTATCAATTATAAGTATAAGTTGCTCTTCCAGAGTAAACTCTGGAGTGATTTTGTTTTTGTCCATAAAATGCATCCTTGCATAATTGAAATAGTCTTCCTGACCATATATTTATATCTATCGCATTTATTTAACTTGTCAATAGGTGTAACCTATCAAATATTATTTTTTATTAAATGGCCTATTCAACTGTTCCATAGTAAGACCGTGTCTATAAGCATTATACTGCCAATAGCTAAATTGCTCTTTGTATCTATTGTTCTGTTTTTTCAACATTTCGTTTTCGGCTTTAAGGTTTATTATTTGTTGTGCCGCAATAGTTAAGTTAGCTGGTTTCTTTAGACCAGATTTTTTCAAATTGGACAAACTTTTCTTTGTTCTATATGCTTCAACAACTTCATCATGAGCACTTAAAGATTGCCTTGTGATAGTTCTGTTTAGATTCTTATAAACTGATTCACATAAATCACTCCATGTGATTTTACCGTCCCAAGTCAGTATAATGTGTTTAATTGCCTTTATCTCACTCCTGTTCAAATGTTTTGCCATAAGTATCTCCTGTTTTAATTATTCAAAAGCTTATTAATTCTTTCCAAATTTTTTTCATGGTGTTGCAACCATTTGTCTGCACCATAATCACCATTTTCATAAGCGATCTGAGTTATTCTCTTTAATTGCATTACTTTCTCTCGTACAGATTGCAGTCTAATTCTATCTACTGAATTAATGCCCAGTGTTTCATTATCACACTCAATAACCTGATTAATTTTTGCACAAGGCTTGATTAAATAGTTATGTACACAGTAACCAAATTCAGTTAAGTGTATTGCACCTTGATTAAGGTTATCAAAATCAATTGTCAATTCATTTGTGGGTATTGACTCCCTTTGACAGTAATTACTCCTATTCAATTTAATAGCTTTGATTTTATCTAACATATCTTCTTCTGACACATGGTTATAAACTCTGTTCTGATTCGCATTGATACGACCAGACCATTTAGCTATATCCAGTTCAGACATTTCACCATAATGGGCTATTGTGTTTAAAAGGTGCCGTGGCTGGTGTGAGCGAATAAGTAGTGGTTTACCTTCATCATCATAATACCCATATCGGGAAAATATATTTTTATAATTCATCTCATAGCTTTTTTTACTTTGTATATCACTGAAAAAGAAACTTTTAGTAGGCTTATAAAATGTGAAAATTGAAGTCATTCTTGATAAAGAAAATTGATCAGTATTGAGCAAGCATAAAGCATTACTAAATTTTATGGATTTTTCTTTATCATACCATGGAAAGTCTCTGCTAAAATTAGAACTAATAATTTCCCACAAATCACTCAATGAATAGTTGTAATCATTGTGGTTTAAGAAGCTTTTCCCACCATCCAAACTCGTTCTTTTAATTTTTAAAACACATGATTTATGATCAAATAAATGATATCCCAGTGCATGGCAAACTTGTACAACGGTCAATTTAGCTTTTTCATCAACTGTTGGGCAAAGCTCATGTCGGTAAAATTTATCCGGGTACTTTTCGCACCAGTGAGCAAGTGCTCTTGCATGTTGTGATAAGGAAAGTAATCTTCTAATCTCTTTCTTTGCAACTGGTATCATAACCCGTGGAATCCATTTGATATTAGGGAGGGTGCGAATAAGTACCCTCCGCAACGAAAATGAAACTTTTAGTCAATTAAATTCAATCACTTACATAGGCGTTTTTTTGCGTTTGGTGACTTATTCGCACCTTCCTTAGGACCATACCCTTTTACCGAATAAAATCTCAACCCATATCTTTCGATACCCTTGCCATCTATTTGTGTAATCTCACAATCAGCAGGTAAGGCTAAAATTTCAGAGATTCTGCTCGGACAACAAAGTAGAAGTGCAAATACTGAACTGGTGAACTTATCCCTTGGACTCAGTAACTCATCATTTTGTGAAAAAATATCAGCAATAGCGAGTAATGCCTCTTCATCTGGTAACTTATCGCTTCGGTGATAATCCTCAATCTCAGGAAGATAATTGTTTTTGACTTTCTGTTTTATATGATTTTTCCATGAGATATATCCTGACTTCACAAGATTATGTTCACATAGAAACTTTGATATTTTTTCAAGCTGTATTCCACATTTAGCTAAAACGTTACCTTCAAAATATTTACTCCCGATCTGCATTGCCTCATCGAAAACAACGGCTGTAACATTATAAATGAGACCAGTGTTCTGAACCTGCAAAAGGGCCTGTTCGAGACATCGCAAGGCCATCATAATAACCCCATAATTTTTCAATGGTTTCAATGAGTGTTGATATCTGATATATGCTTTCGCAAAATTGATATAATCTTCGTGCATTGCATCAATGGAATCAAAGACTTTATTTCCAACCCCTATTTTTCTAAATGTTACATATCCTTTCCAGGCATACTGCTCCCAATCCTGAGTTTGGGTTAGTCCGGGCAGTTGATAGCGACAAAATTTTATAAACTCATTATAATTTTCTTCTACAAGAATATGTTTTTTTGATTTGAACAAAATAATATTATTCATAGTTGATTCACCTCACTGCGATCAATCGGAATAAAAAATATACATTGATTGCAAGGGAATCCTGAATTCTGACTCTGGCATCTACTTGAAGAAAAAAATTTGAAATGACAACTCTTTTTCGATTTGATTCCGTTCATAAAAATATCAGCGACAAATGACAATTGTTCTGAAACAGCGGAATCAATCCTTTCAACACTGTCAGCATGATTTTTAATATAAATCCCCGCACTTGAAGTAGAGGAATGATCCAATAATTCAGCTATAGTATTAACATTATGCCCATCCTTAGCCAGCATAGTTGCCCGCGCCGTTGATAATGGCGGTGCCGCAGTCTGGCCCCATCATCAGCAGACCCTTTTCATGCGCCAGCTGCTTCAGCGCCAGCTCGTCGTCGAGCGATACGTTATCGGAGAACAGCATCACGTTAAGATCGTTTTCCAGCGCCTGGCGCGCTTCCCGTGCGGCGAAGGTGCCGTTGACGGAAATCACCGCAAGGTTGCTGTCCGGACGATGGGTTTTGGCGCTGGCAATCGTCGCGTAGCGTGCTTCATGGGAGCCAGTGCGCTCTTTACGCGTGAATAACGCTTCAATGGCGGCCAGGGTTTCCTCATTCGCCGCGTCGCCTTTAATAACGATCATCAGGTCGCCGTTTTTGGCGTCCGCTAATTCCGGCGTTAATAGCCCGAGGTTTTTTAATACGCCTTTGTTCATTTCCGTCGCCATCGCCACAAACGCCTGCTCGACGCCCGGCAATTTATTGGCTTTGGTGGAAACCGACATTAAGGAAACCGAATCGAAATACGTATTCTTTTTTATGACGATTTTGGTTGGCATTATTTTCACCTGTTTAAGATAAAAGGGGGCCGCCGTCGTGCTAAATGCACGTCGGTAACAATGCGTTTATTGATTAACGGCCAGCCAGGGGAAGGCTGACCGAATGCGCTATGCGCCTGCCGCCAGCAGCAGGTCTGCGATCGCGTTGAAGCCTTTTTCCCGCGCCAGTTCGAGCGGGGTTTTGCCGTATTTATCGGTCATGTGCGGGTTCGCGCCGTAATCCAGCAGCAGCTTCACAATTTCCTGCTGCTTTGCGCCGCCGTCATTTAATACGATGGCCTCCAGCAGCGGCGTCCAGCCGACAAAATTGGTGTGGTTGACGTTGATGTCGGTTTTTTCCAGCAGCTCACGCACGATTTCAACGTGCCCTTTTTCACTGGCAGGGGTAATGCCCACGCCGCCAAAGCGCGTCAGACGATCGAGATCCGGATTTGCCGGAAGGACAATGCGCAGCAGGGCTAAATCATTGGTCAGGCAGCCGATCAGGAAGGGGTTAAAACAGGTCTGGTCCTGTTTATCAATATCCGCCCCGGCGGCAATTAAAAACTCCACACAGGCGTAATGCCTTTTCAGACTGGCAATAATAATGGCGGTTCTTTTCTGGCGGTTGGTCGCGTTAATATCCACGCCTTTCTCCAGGCAGGCTTTTAGCGCATCGATATTGCCCTCTTCTGCCGCCAGCAGAAATTCTGTAACCAGTGCAGTTGCAGACATATTCAGACTCCCTATGTTTCACTTCTGATGACCTGAGAATAGCAACAGCCTGGTCATAAAAGAATCCGCTTAAAAATGATTCATCGACACGCAATTCATTGTTGAGTTAAATTCAACAGTCCGGGAGAAATGTGCGTCTGTGCAACCTTTTTCTTATGTTTTACCGCTTTTACGCGCTTCAGGCTGCATTATCCTTATGGCTGAAAAAGCCTTACACAGCGCGGTTCTACGTAAAAATCCAGAATTGTGATCGACATCAACTATGATGTAACGCCGCTGTTAAAATATGTTCAAAACTGATGGTCACCAGGAGCCATAATATGAATTCCACCTTTACCGAAGAGAATTTGCTGGCCTTCACCACCGCGGCACGTTTTGGCAGTTTTAGCAAAGCGGCTGCCGAGCTGGGCGTGACCACCTCCGCCATCAGTTACACCATCAAACGCATGGAGACCGGACTGGACGTGGTGCTGTTTGTACGCAACACGCGCAGCATTGAGCTGACCGAATCCGGTTTTTATTTTTATCGTAAAGCGACCGACCTGCTGAATGACTTTCATGCCATCAAGCGCGGGATTGATACCATTTCTCAGGGCATTGAGACGCGGGTGCGCATCTGCATAAATCAGCTTTTGTATACGCCACGCCATACCGCGCGTTTGCTCCAGGTGCTGAAAAAACAGTTTCCCACCTGCCAGATCACAGTGACGACCGAGGTGTATAACGGCGTCTGGGATTCCATCATTAATAATCAGGCCAATATCGCCATTGGCGCGCCGGATACGCTGCTGGACGGCGGCGGCATTGATTACACCGAGATAGGGGCGATCCGCTGGGTATTTGCCATCGCGCCCACGCATCCGCTGGCGTTCGCCCCGGAGCCCATTTCCGAAAGTCAGCTGCGTCTGTATCCCAATATCATGGTCGAGGACACCGCGCATACCATCAACAAGAAGGTGGGCTGGCTGCTTCACGGTCAGGAGGCGATTCTGGTGCCGGACTTCAACACGAAATGCCAGTGTCAGATCCTGGGGGAAGGTATTGGCTTTTTACCGGAATATATGACGCGTGAGGCGGTGGAGGACGGGCTGCTGGTAACGCGGCGGATCAATAATCCACGTCAGGATTCGCGCATGCTGCTCGCCACGCAGCATGCGGCGACCGGTCAGGTCACGCGCTGGATCAAACAGCAGTTTGGCCCGGAAGGCGTGCTGACCCGGATCTACAGTGACTTACTGTGGCGTACCTAGCTCTTCGTCTGAACCCAAAACGCGTGGATAAGACCGGGGAAGTAGCCCAGGATGGTCAGAAGGATATTCAGAATAAACGCCCAGCCCAGCCCCTTGCCAAGCAGCACGCCCAGCGGCGGGAGAATAATCGTAAAAACAACGCGCCAAAAACCCATAAAAAACTCCGTGCAAGCTAACCAATTGAAAATTATAAAAGACACTTCTCTAAGCGTAGCCAGTTTACGGTTAACTGCCATTCGTCTCTCGCGCTTTTACCTGCCTTTACCCTCTTTACACTGGCTTAAACCCCCGCCTTAAATGCTCTACTGTTCTGAAATTGACCGTAAGGAAACGCAATGTCTCTTCCTCTTATTTCGCCGCAGCAGGCAAACGCGCTGATTGCTGAAAGTGATGCCGTGGAACCGACGTACCTGATAAGGAGTATCTGAAAGATTAGGCTGTACCCCGCCCCCGGACGTGGGCTATGGTGAAGATCATGACAATGATGAGGAGGTGCTATGTTTTCTGTCGGTGATTATGTCCAACCGCGTCAGGGCGGTCCGAAACTGAAAGTGCTCGAAGTGAATGGTGAAAACATTGTGGCTGTGCAGGCCAGCAATGAGCAGGGCGAGAAATATCACCTGAAAGCGGCGGACGTGGTTCTGTACTCCGAAGACGGTGACTTTGGCGTCTGCTAAGTCAATAATCGGGCGGAATACACCGCCCGAATAATCATAAGATCAGGAAATCGTCCAGCGATTTACCGTTTGCCAGTGCGGTTGCAATTGGCTTTGGCGTACGCCCCTGGCCGGTCCAGGTTTTTTCTTCACCGTTCGCGTCAGTAAAACGATATTTCGCCGCACGCGCTTTACGTTTTTTCGTCGGCTGACCCGCCTGCGCCAGATCACTGCCTAACAGATCGCTCGGAGAAATACCGTCAGCTTTCATCAGTTCCAGCAGAGCATTAATTTTATCCTGCTGTTCAGCGCGTTGACGCTCTAATTCAGCCTGCTCGCTGCGTTTTTCTTCAGTGACAATCCGGAATTTTTCCAGCACTTCTTCCAGAACATCCATGGATAATTCACGTGCCAGCGCCCGGAGGGTACGAATATTATTAAGATTCTGTAACGTTAAAGCCATAATAATGAAAAACCTTTCTTCGTGTGTATAACATAAATCAGGCAACAGAATAATTGATTTTTGTTCTGATATCTACCCACCCTGACGTTTTGACATTATTGTAAATGTTTTAGAATACCCCGTTAATATAACCCCGAAATATATGTCTGTTTTAATGCGTAATATACCGCCCTTCCCCAGGCCAAAAACCCCTGTTTAAAACAGTTCAAAAAACCGCCTCCACTCTCCCACACAACAGAGGTTTCACACGCGCACTGATAAACTAATCCATTGATTTATTTTAATAAAATATGGACAAGGAGAGAAAATAACGAAGCGCGCAAAAAACGCACAACTTTAGAGAATTTTATGGCTAAAGCGCCAGTAAATAAAAATTAATCACTACTTGTTAGTTAAAAGCCAGAGAGATACGCTATACACTCATAACAAACCAACCTAAAGCACTAAAGGCCGCAGGTAAAACGCCACTTTTTTGTCCTGTTCGAGGAGTTCAGACATGTTCTCACCGCAGTCTCGCCTGCGCCATGCGGTAGCGGATACGTTCGCGATGGTCGTTTACTGTTCCGTCGTGAATATGCTGATTGAAATTTTCCTGTCGGGAATGTCCTTTGAGCAATCCCTCTCGTCGCGCCTGGTGGCCATTCCGGTGAATATCATGATTGCCTGGCCGTACGGCCTGTATCGCGATGCAGTGATGCGTTTAGCCCGGCGTATTAGCCCGGCGGGTTGGGTAAAAAACCTGGCGGACGTGCTGGCTTACGTAACGTTCCAGTCCCCGGTGTATGTGGTTATTTTGCTGACGGTGGGCGCAGACTGGCATCAAATCGCCGCTGCGGTAAGTTCAAATATCGTGGTATCCATGCTGATGGGTGCGGTGTACGGTTACTTTCTTGACTACTGCCGCCGCCTGTTTAAAGTCAGCCCTTATAGCCAGGCAAAAGCGTAAGGTAAGGCGACTGGCTCAGGCCAGTCGCAGAGTTATTGTACGTCGCCAAACAGCCCTTTCAGGAACCGCTCCAGCGCCATACGCGAGCTGAAACCGTGCGGAATACCATAATGTTCATGCGTCTCGCCGCCTAAATAGAGCGGAAATTGCTGATAATGATCGCAGGTTTTAATATCCGAGGCGGGCTCAGCAAATGACAGGCTTCTGTCTTTGAGTGTCGGGTGAATAATGAGAGCAGTACGCCCCATTCTTGCTTCACGGTTGACGTAAACATAATTCTCACCACGGCGATATCCGTACGCTTTTGATGTTACCTCATCCATGGTGAACCCTTCTTTTTCAAGAACGCGCGCCACCTCATCGGGTCGTAAATACATATCTTTTCCTCATTATCATTCCTGCCCGGCAACCTTACAGTATTCAGCATTAGCAGGGCTTTCAGAATATTCCATAAACTGCCCGATAAGCCGTGACTCGCTTCAGATATTACATTTCTGGACTAAACTAAACGGGAACACAAATTATGGAGGATCGTATGTTTAACAGACCGAACCGAAACGATATTAATGACGACACACAGGATATTCGTAACGATGTCAGCCAATTAGCGGACACGCTGGAAGCCGTATTGAAATCCTGGGGCTCTGACGCGAAGGACGAAGCAGATGCCGCGAAACGTAAGGCTCAGTCTCTGCTGCGTGAAACGCGGGCAAGGATGAATGGCCGCTCACGTACCACTCAGGCGGCCTGCGACATGGCCAGCTGCGCCACCACCTTCGTACGTGAAAAACCACTTTGTACGCTGGGAACGGTCGCGGCGGTCGGGATTTTTGTCGGCGCCCTGCTTAGCCTGCGTAAGTAAGCGCGCGTTCTCAGCCCCGGTCGCCTCAGGCGCCGGGGCTTTTCTTTGCCTGACAGCCTGAAAAACCCGCACAGCCCGCCCTGCCCCGCCAGGCTCATCGTTGGGGCCTTATTAATCTGTATTTCCCATATCTTGTGTGGTTGAAACTTATCGCAACTACATCTAGTATTCCCTTTAGAAAGACACACACAACATGACGCGTTTACTCGCGCCGTTCTCTCATTCTAAATGGAAATACGAATCATGAGCATTATTATTTACACTCGTAACGATTGTGTTCAGTGCCACGCCACGAAACGGGCGATGGAGAGCCGCGGCGTGGCATTTGAGATGGTCAATATTGATCAGGTGCCCGACGCGGCAGACACCCTGCGGGCGCAGGGTTTCCGTCAGCTTCCGGTTGTCGTTGCCGGCGACACCAGCTGGTCTGGCTTCCGTCCGGACATGATCAACCGCCTTGCCGCTCAGGGCGTCAGTGCATGAGCACGCTGGTCTACTTTTCCAGCAGCTCGGAAAACACGCTTCGGTTTATGGAGCGTCTCGAGCTGCCCGCGATACGCATTCCGCTGAACGAGCGGGAGCGTATTCAGGTAGACGAACCCTACATTCTGGTGGTGCCCAGCTATGGCGGTGGCGGCACCGCAGGGGCTGTGCCTCGTCAGGTGATCCGCTTTCTGAACGATCCCCATAACCGGCAGCTGATTCGCGGCGTGATCGCCGCAGGCAATCGCAACTTCGGCGAGGCCTTTGCCCGCGCCGGGGATGTCATCTCTCAAAAATGCGGCGTGCCGTATCTCTATCGTTTTGAACTGATGGGGACACAGCAGGACGTAGAGAACGTGCGTAAAGGAGTGAACGAATTTTGGCAACGACAACCGCAGAACGCGTGATTCAGGCGACGCCGGATTACCACGCATTAAACGCCATGCTAAACCTCTATGACCGCGAGGGGCGCATTCAGTTTGGCAAAGATCATGAGGCGGTGGACGCCTTTTTTGCCGCTCATGTACGCCCGAACAGCGTCGTCTTTGGCAGCCAGCAGGAACGTCTCGACTGGCTGGTAAAAGAGGGTTATTACGAAGAGCGTGTCCTGACACCCTACGACCGCGCCTTCGTGGTGGCATTGTTTGAACGGGCGCACGCCAGCGGTTTTCGCTTCCAGACGTTTCTCGGCGCGTGGAAGTATTACACCAGCTACACCCTGAAAACCTTTGACGGCAAACGCTATTTAGAAAGCTTTGAAGATCGGGTGGTGATGGTGGCGCTGACGCTGGCGCAGGGCGATGAAGCGCTGGCCGAAAGACTCACGGAGGAGATCCTCTCCGGTCGCTTCCAGCCCGCCACGCCAACGTTCCTTAACTGCGGGAAAGCCCAGCGCGGCGAGCTGGTCTCCTGCTTCCTGCTGCGTATTGAAGACAATATGGAGTCGATTGGCCGTGCGGTGAATTCGGCGCTACAGCTTTCGAAACGCGGCGGCGGCGTGGCGTTTCTGCTTTCGAACCTGCGGGAAGCGGGCGCGCCGATTAAGCGCATCGAAAACCAGTCTTCCGGCGTCATCCCGGTGATGAAGATGCTGGAAGATGCCTTCTCATACGCCAACCAGCTCGGCGCACGTCAGGGCGCGGGCGCGGTTTATCTGCACGCGCACCACCCGGACATTCTGCGTTTTCTGGATACCAAACGTGAAAACGCCGACGAAAAGATCCGCATCAAAACCCTGTCGCTCGGCGTGGTGATCCCGGATATCACGTTTAAGCTGGCTAAAGAGAATGCCGACATGGCGCTCTTCTCACCGTATGACGTTGAGCGGATTTACGGCAAAGCCTTTGGCGACGTGGCGATAAGCGAGCTGTACGACGAGCTGGTGGCCGACGATCGCATTCGCAAAAAAACCATCAACGCCCGCGATTTCTTCCAGACGCTGGCTGAAATTCAGTTTGAGTCCGGCTATCCGTACATCATGTACGAGGACACGGTGAACCGCGCTAACCCGATTGCCGGGCGCATCAACATGAGCAATCTGTGCTCGGAGATTTTGCAGGTCAACAGCGCGTCCAGCTACGACGAAAACCTCGACTACGCGGACGTGGGCAAGGATATCTCCTGTAACCTCGGGTCGCTGAATATTGCCCATACCATGGATTCACCCGATTTTGGCCGCACGGTAGAGACCGCCATTCGTGGGCTGACGGCGGTATCGGACATGAGCCACATCCGCAGCGTACCGTCCATTGAGGCAGGCAACGCCGCGTCGCATGCCATCGGCCTTGGGCAGATGAACCTGCACGGCTATCTGGCGCGGGAGGGCATCGCCTACGGTAGCCCGGAAGGGCTGGATTTCACCAACCTTTATTTCTACACCATCACCTGGCATGCGCTGCATACCTCGATGATGCTGGCGCGCGAACGCCACCAGCGGTTCGCAGGCTTTGAGCAGTCCCGCTACGCCAGCGGAGAGTATTTCAGCCAGTATCTGGAAGGCGACTGGCAGCCGAAAACCGAAAAAGTACGCGCGCTGTTTGCCCGCGCTGGCATCACCCTGCCGACGCGTGAGATGTGGCAACAGCTGCGTGAAGAGGTGATGCGCTACGGCATTTATAACCAGAACCTTCAGGCGGTGCCGCCAACCGGCTCCATTTCCTATATCAATCACGCCACGTCGAGCATCCACCCCATCGTGTCGAAGATTGAAATCCGTAAGGAAGGCAAAACCGGGCGTGTCTACTACCCTGCCCCGTTTATGACCAACGAGAATCTGGCGCTGTACCAGGACGCCTATGAGATTGGCCCGGAAAAGATCATTGATACCTACGCCGAGGCGACTAAACATGTGGACCAGGGGCTGTCGCTGACGCTCTTCTTCCCGGACACCGCCACCACGCGGGATATCAACAAAGCGCAGATCTACGCCTGGAAGAAAGGCATCAAAACGCTGTACTACATTCGCCTGCGCCAGCTCGCGCTGGAAGGCACCGAAATTGAAGGCTGCGTGTCCTGCGCGCTGTAAGGAGAAAGGATGAAACTGTCACGCGTAAGTGCCGTTAACTGGAACAAAATTCAGGATGATAAAGACCTGGAGGTCTGGAACCGCCTGACCAGCAACTTCTGGCTGCCGGAAAAGGTCCCGCTCTCCAACGATATTCCGGCCTGGCAAACCCTGAGCCATGCCGAGCAGCAGCTGACAATCCGCGTCTTTACCGGCCTGACGCTGCTGGACACCATTCAGAATACCGTGGGTGCGCCCGCGCTGATGAGTGATGCGCTGACCCCGCACGAAGAGGCGGTAATGTCGAATATCAGCTTTATGGAGGCGGTCCATGCCCGCTCCTACAGCTCGATTTTCTCCACCCTGTGCCAGACCAGAGACGTGGACGCGGCCTACGCCTGGAGTGAAGAGAGCGCGTCATTGCAGCGCAAGGCAGATCTGGTGCTGGAATATTACCGGGCCGACGAGCCGCTGAAGAAGAAGATCGCCAGCGTGTTCCTGGAATCTTTCCTCTTCTATTCCGGCTTCTGGCTGCCTATGTACTGGTCGAGCCGGGGCAAGCTCACCAACACCGCCGATTTGATTCGCCTCATCATCCGCGATGAAGCGGTACACGGGTATTACATCGGCTATAAGTATCAGAAAGGGCTGGAGAAAGTCAGCGCGGAAAAACGCGAGGAACTCAAAGGTTTTGCCCTCGATTTACTGATGGATCTGTATGACAACGAGCTGAGCTATACCGAAGAGCTGTACGCCGGAACGGGCTGGGAAGAGGACGTAAAAGCTTTCCTCTGCTATAACGCCAACAAGGCGCTGATGAACCTGGGCTACGAAGCGTTATTCCCACCAGAAATGGCGGAGGTGAACCCGGCGATCCTCGCGGCGCTGTCGCCCAACGCCGATGAAAACCACGACTTCTTTTCCGGGTCCGGCTCGTCGTACGTGATGGGTAAAGCGGTGGAAACGCAAGACGAGGACTGGGATTTTTAATGAATGACTTAACGTTCATTAATTAACTCTGCATTTCATTATTTCCAGCCGAATATTCCACGACGTACTACACTGTAATTTCCCCGTCATATTCGCCTGAATCACACCGATTCAGGCGAAATTCTCCCATGCAACAGCAAAAAATTGAGAAAAATTCAAACCGCCCTCAGCCCTTTATTCATGGGAAATTCAGCCGTTTCGCTTGCGGCAAAATTCCGGCCTCAGGCCGGTCCAGGGTTGTCTCAGATTCTGAGTATGTTAGGGTAATGCCAGTTAACTATTTACCATGGTAATCATATCGACATAAACAAATAACAGGACACTCTCTATTGCATGGCAATTAAATTAGAAGTGAAAAATCTTTATAAAGTATTTGGCGAGCACCCGCAGCGCGCATTCAAATATATTGAGAAAGGCCTTACGAAAGAGCAAATTCTGGAAAAAACCGGGCTATCGCTTGGCGTTAAAGACGCCAGTCTGGCCATTGAAGAAGGCGAGATTTTTGTCATCATGGGATTATCCGGTTCGGGTAAATCCACTATGGTTCGCCTTCTCAATCGCCTGATTGAACCCACCCGCGGACAGGTGCTGATAGACGGCGTGGATATCGCCAGAATATCAGACGCAGATCTCCGTGAGGTGCGCAGAAAGAAAATTGCGATGGTGTTTCAGTCATTTGCACTGATGCCGCACATGACGGTACTCGATAATACCGCCTTTGGCATGGAGTTAGCCGGCACGCCCGCTCAGGAACGTCAGGAAAAAGCCCTTGATGCACTGCGTCAGGTCGGGCTGGAAAATTATGCTCATGCGTATCCGGATGAACTCTCCGGCGGTATGCGTCAGCGTGTGGGATTAGCGCGCGCATTAGCAATTAATCCGGACATTTTATTAATGGACGAAGCCTTCTCGGCGCTCGATCCCTTAATTCGCACCGAGATGCAGGATGAGCTGGTAAAATTACAGGCCAAACATCAGCGCACCATTGTTTTTATTTCTCACGATCTGGATGAAGCCATGCGTATTGGCGACCGTATCGCCATTATGCAAAATGGTGAAGTGGTGCAGGTCGGCACACCGGATGAAATTCTCAATAATCCGGCGAATGATTATGTGCGCACCTTCTTCCGCGGCGTGGATATTAGCCACGTATTCAGTGCGAAAGATATTGCCCGTCGAACACCAAACGGCATTATTCGTAAAACGCCAGGTTTTGGCCCGCGCTCCGCGCTGAAGCTGTTGCAGGACGAAGACCGTGAATACGGTTATCTGGTTGAACGCGGCAATAAATTTGTCGGCGTGGTCTCCATCGACTCTCTAAAAACCGCCCTGAGCGAAAACCAGGGAATCGATGCGGCGTTGATTGACGCTCCGCTTGCCGTGGACGCCGAAACGCCGCTCAGCGAGTTGCTCTCTCACGTGGGTCAGGCGCCGTGCGCCGTGCCGGTCGTCGGTGAAGAACAACAGTACGTTGGCATCATCTCAAAACGGATGCTGCTACAGGCTTTAGATCGCGAGGGGACAAACAATGGCTGATCAATCAAACCCATGGGGCACCACTGAAGCAGCGGACAGCGCGGCGCAATCTGCCGATGCGTGGGGGTCGACGCCTGCGCCTGCCGATGGCGGCGGCGCGGCAGACTGGCTCAACAGCGCACCAGCGCCTGCCCCAGAGCATTTCAATATTATGGATCCGTTCCACAAGACGCTGATCCCGCTGGATAGCTGGGTAACGGAGGGGATCGACTGGGTCGTTACCCACTTCCGTCCGGTGTTCCAGGGGATCCGCATCCCGGTGGATTACATCCTGAACGGCTTCCAGCAGCTGATGCTGGGCATGCCCGCGCCGGTGGCGATTATCCTGTTCTCGCTGATCGCATGGCAGTTCGGCAGCGCGGGTATGGGGATCGCCACGCTCATCTCCCTGATTGCCATCGGCGCGATTGGCGCGTGGTCTCAGGCGATGATCACCCTGGCGCTGGTGCTGACCGCCCTGCTGTTCTGCGTGGTGATCGGCCTGCCGATGGGGATCTGGCTGGCGCGCAGCCCCAGGGCCGCGAAGATTATCCGCCCGCTGCTGGATGCGATGCAGACCACGCCAGCGTTCGTTTACCTGGTGCCTATCGTGATGCTGTTCGGCATCGGTAACGTACCGGGGGTGGTCGTGACCATTATCTTCGCCCTGCCACCGATTATTCGCCTGACTATTCTGGGCATTAACCAGGTGCCTGCGGATCTGATAGAGGCATCGCGCTCGTTCGGCGCCAGCCCGCGTCAGATGCTGTTTAAGGTTCAGCTTCCGCTGGCGATGCCGACCATTATGGCAGGTGTTAACCAGACGCTGATGCTGGCGCTGTCGATGGTGGTGATCGCCTCGATGATTGCCGTTGGCGGGTTAGGTCAGATGGTACTGCGCGGCATTGGCCGTCTCGATATGGGGCTGGCGACCGTCGGCGGCGTCGGGATTGTGATCCTCGCCATCATTCTTGACCGCCTGACCCAGGCTGTCGGTCGTGATTCACGTAGTCGCGGCAACCGTCGCTGGTACACCACCGGCCCTGTCGGGTTACTCACCCGCCCATTTACAAAATAAGGAACAACGATGCGACATAATGTACTTTTTGCCACAGCGTTTGCGACCCTTGTCTCCACCAGCGCAGTTGCCGCTGACCTGCCGGGCAAAGGCATTACCGTGCAGCCGGTGCAGAGCACCATTTCGGAAGAGTCCTTCCAGACCCAGATTGTCAGCCGTGCGCTGGAGAAACTGGGCTATACGGTGAATACCGCCAGCGAAGTGGATTACAACGTGGGCTATACCTCCATTGCCTCCGGTGATGCCACCTTTACCGCCGTGAACTGGCAGCCGCTGCACGACGACATGTATGCCGCCGCAGGCGGTGACAAGAAATTCTACCGCGAAGGCACCTTTGTGACCGGCGCTGCGCAGGGATATCTGATCGACAAGAAAACCGCCGATAAATATCACATCACCAATATTGAACAGCTGAAAGATCCGAAGATCGCAAAACTGTTTGATACCAACGGTGACGGTAAAGCCGACATGATGGGCTGTTCGCCGGGCTGGGGCTGTGAAGCGGTGATTAACCACCAGAACAAAGCTTTCGATCTGGCGAAGACCGTCGACGTGAGCCACGGCAATTACTCTGCGATGATGGCCGACACCATCGCCCGCTTTAAAGAAGGCAAGCCGGTGATCTACTACACCTGGACGCCGTACTGGGTGAGCGACGTGCTGAAGCCGGGCAAAGACGTGGTGTGGTTGCAGGTGCCCTTCTCCTCCCTGCCAGGCGAGCAGAAAGATATCGACACCAAACTGCCAAACGGCATGAACTATGGCTTCCCGGTGAACACCATGCATATTGTGGCGAACAAAGCCTGGGCCGAGAAAAACCCGGCGGCGGCGAAGCTGTTCTCGGTGATGAAACTGCCGCTGGCAGACATTAACGCCCAGAACGCGATGATGCACGCGGGTAAATCATCCGAAGCTGATATCAAAGGCCACGTGGATGGCTGGATCAAAGCCCACCAGCAGCAGTTCGATGGCTGGGTGAAAGAGGCGCTTGAGGCGCAGAAGTAAAACATTTTCCCTCACCCTAACCCTCTCCCCCTGGGAGAGGGCCGGGGTGAGGGGATCAAACCGCACCCAACCTTAACCGCACAATCCATCACGTAACAATTCCCCAACATTCACCATCATTGGTTATTATGTTTCCGGAAAAATAATCACTTAACTCACGATTCCTGAAACTAATGACAAAAACAACTCAAGGGCTTAGCCCCGCACTCATCCTTTTAATGTCCGTGGCAACGGGTCTGGCCGTCGCCAGCAACTATTACGCACAACCACTGCTCGACACCATCGCACGCGCCTTCGATCTTTCAGCCAGCTCCGCCGGGTTTATTGTCACCGCCGCACAGCTCGGCTATGCGGCCGGGCTGCTGTTCCTGGTGCCATTAGGCGATATGTTTGAGCGCCGGATGCTGATCGTCTCCATGACGCTGCTGGCGGCAGGCGGGATGTTGATCACCGCCAGCAGCCAGTCGTTAACGATGATGATTATCGGCACCGCGCTGACGGGGCTGTTCTCGGTGGTGGCGCAAATTCTGGTTCCCCTCGCCGCGACGCTGGCTTCCCCGGAAAAACGCGGCAAAGTGGTCGGCACTATCATGAGCGGCCTGCTGCTGGGCATCCTGCTGGCGCGAACCGTTGCCGGGCTGCTGGCGAGCCTCGGCGGCTGGCGCACCGTTTACTGGGTGGCGAGCGTGCTGATGGTTATCATGGCGCTGGCCCTGTGGCGCGGCCTGCCAAAGGTGAAGCAGGAAAATCACCTGAACTATCCGCAGCTCCTCGCCTCCGTTTTCAGCCTCTTCACCCGGGATAAACTCCTGCGCACGCGCGCCGTTCTGGGGTGTCTTACCTTCGCTAACTTCAGCATCTTATGGACGTCGATGGCGTTTCTGCTCGCCGCACCGCCGTTTAACTACTCAGAAGGCGTGATTGGCCTGTTCGGGCTGGCAGGCGCGGCTGGCGCACTGGGCGCGCGCCCGGCGGGTGGGCTGGCCGACAAAGGCAAATCTCATATGACCACCTCCGCAGGGCTGGTTTTACTCCTGCTCTCCTGGGCGGCCATCTGGTACGGACACGTCTCTGTGCTGGCGCTGATTGTCGGTATTCTGGTGCTCGACCTCACCGTGCAGGGTGTACATATCACCAACCAGACCGTGATTTACCGCGTGAAGCCGGATGCCCGTAACCGTCTGACGGCCGGGTACATGACCAGCTACTTTATCGGCGGCGCGGCGGGCTCGCTAATCTCAGCCTCCGCCTGGCAGCATGCGGGCTGGACGGGCGTGTGCGCCATCGGCGCCATCGTCGCGGCGATAAATCTGCTGGTATGGTGGCGCGGCTATCACCGTCAGGAAGCAATTCACTAAGTTTTACATTGCTTTGGGCCCCCTGGGGTGTAAAGGGGGCCTGCATCTGTTAAGGTAACGGTAATCATTTATCCCAGAAATTTTACTGTGGGTGACATATTTACTACCGGCATGAATAGTTCAGACCCCTGTCCTCACATCCCCTCTTTCGCGGGTACACACCCCACGCTCTCTGTGCTCACCGGGTCACGGATTTACCCGGCGCTTTCTGATGGTGACATACGTTTGGCGGATATAACCGCACAAATAATTCATTTACATTATTTGTCACTGTCGTTACTATATCGGCTGTAATTAATGAGGTTATGCCCAAAATGGATAGTTCGTTTACGCCCATTGAACAAATGCTTAAGTTCCGCGCCAGTCGTCATGAGGACTTCCCGTATCAGGAAATCCTGCTGACCCGCCTGTGCATGCACATGCAGGGTAAGCTGCTGGAAAATCGTAACAAGATGCTGAAAGCGCAGGGGATTAACGAGACGTTGTTTATGGCGTTGATTACGCTGGAGTCTCAGGAAAATCACAGCATTCAGCCGTCGGAACTGAGCTGTGCGCTGGGGTCATCCCGTACCAATGCGACCCGTATCGCGGATGAACTGGAAAAGCGCGGCTGGATTGAACGCCGTGAAAGCGATAACGATCGCCGCTGCCTGCATCTGCAACTGACCGAGAAAGGTCACGAATTCTTGCGCGAAGTGCTGCCACCGCAGCACAACTGCCTGCACCAGCTCTGGTCTGCCCTCAGCACCGCCGAGCGCGACCAGCTTGAGCACATTACTCGCAAGCTGCTCACCCGTCTGGACCAGATGGATGAAGACGGCGTCATCCTTGAGGCGCTGCGCTAACGCGACGATCCGCTCAACATTCCAGATTGCTAAAAAGAAAAACTGACAGGCCAGCACGTGAAACTGCTGGCCTTTCTGACAACAGGTCGGCTCAGCCGATGTGAAAATAAAAAGATCGTGGAGAACAACAATGAGCGCAAATGCGGAGAACACCCTCCCGCAGCAACCGGCCAACAAAAAGGGCAAACGTAAGAGCGCCCTTATTCTGCTGACCTTGCTCTTTATTATTATTGCCGTGGCATATGGGATCTATTGGTTTTTAGTCTTGCGTCATGTTGAAGAGACAGACGATGCATACGTGGCAGGGAATCAGGTTCAAATCATGGCCCAGGTGTCAGGCAGCGTGACGAAAGTCTGGGCTGATAACACCGACTTTGTGAAAAAAGGCGATGTGCTGGTCACGCTCGACCCGACCGACGCCCAACAGGCGTTTGAAAAAGCACAGACGGCGCTGGCCTCCAGCGTACGCCAGACCCGCCAGCTGATGATCAACAGCAAGCAGCTTCAGGCCAATATCGACGTGCAGAAAACGGCCCTGGCTCAGGCGCAGAGCGACCTCAATCGTCGTGTTCCTCTCGGCACCGCCAACCTGATTGGCCGTGAAGAGTTGCAGCACGCCCGCGACGCGGTGGCCAGCGCACAGGCGCAGCTGGACGTGGCGATCCAACAGTACAACGCTAATCAGGCGATGGTGCTGGGTACCTCTCTGGAAAACCAGCCAGCGGTGAAACAGGCGGCGACCGAAGTGCGTAACGCATGGCTTGCCCTGCAACGTACCAAAATCGTCAGCCCGATGACCGGCTACGTTTCCCGTCGTTCCGTACAGCCTGGGGCGCAGATTAGCACCACCACGCCGCTGATGGCGGTCGTTCCGGCAAACAATCTGTGGGTCGATGCGAACTTCAAAGAGACTCAGCTGGCGCATATGCGTATCGGCCAGACCGCGACCGTGGTCAGCGATATTTACGGCGATGACGTCAAGTACACCGGAAAAGTGGTCGGTCTGGACATGGGGACCGGCAGCGCGTTCAGCCTGCTGCCTGCACAGAACGCCACCGGCAACTGGATCAAAGTGGTACAGCGCTTGCCTGTGCGTATCGAGCTGGATCCTAAGCAGCTGGCAGACCATCCGCTGCGAATTGGCCTTTCCACGCTGGTGACGGTCGATACCGCCAACCGCGACGGTCAGATCCTCGCAAGCCAGGTGCGCAGTACGCCAGCTTATGAAAGTAACGCCCGTGAAATTAGCCTCGATCCGGTCAATAAGCTGATCGATGACATCGTGAAGGCAAACGCCGGTTAAGCCGAAGGTGAGCGTTATGCAACAGCAAAAGCCGCAAAAACCGCTGGAGGGGGCGCAGCTGGTCATTATGACCATTGCGCTGTCGCTGGCGACATTCATGCAGGTGCTGGACTCCACCATCGCAAACGTGGCGATCCCTACGATCGCCGGGAACCTTGGCTCATCGCTGAGCCAGGGGACCTGGGTCATTACCTCGTTCGGGGTGGCGAACGCCATCTCCATTCCCATCACCGGCTGGCTGGCGAAGCGCGTCGGTGAAGTGAAGCTGTTCCTCTGGTCGACGATCCTGTTCGTGCTGGCCTCCTGGGCCTGCGGCATGTCCAGCAGCCTGACGATGCTGATTTTCTTCCGCGTCATCCAGGGGATTGTCGCCGGGCCGTTGATTCCGCTGTCGCAGAGTTTGCTGCTGAACAACTATCCGCCCGCCAAGCGCTCCATCGCGCTCGCGCTGTGGTCGATGACGGTGATCGTCGCCCCGATATGCGGGCCAATCCTCGGCGGCTATATCAGCGATAACTATCACTGGGGCTGGATCTTCTTCATCAACGTGCCCATCGGTGCGCTGGTGGTGCTAATGACGCTACAGTCTCTGCGTGGTCGCGAAACGCGGACCGAACAGCGGCGGATCGACGGCATCGGGCTGGCACTGCTGGTTGTCGGCATCGGCAGCCTGCAAATCATGCTCGACCGCGGCAAAGAGCTGGACTGGTTTGCCTCTACGGAAATCATTGTGCTGACGGTGGTCGCCGTGGTGGCCATCAGCTTCCTGATTGTCTGGGAGCTGACGGACGATAATCCGATAGTCGACCTCTCGCTGTTTAAATCGCGAAACTTCACCATCGGCTGCCTCTGTATCAGTCTCGCCTATATGCTCTACTTCGGCGCGATTGTTCTGCTGCCGCAGCTGTTGCAGGAGGTGTACGGCTATACCGCAACCTGGGCGGGGCTGGCCTCCGCGCCGGTGGGGTTAATTCCGGTTCTGCTGTCGCCGATTATTGGCCGTTTCGCCCATAAGCTCGACATGCGCAGGCTGGTGACGTTCAGCTTCATCATGTACGCCGTGTGCTTCTACTGGCGCGCGTATACGTTTGAACCGGGAATGGACTTTGGCGCCTCCGCGTGGCCGCAGTTTATTCAGGGCTTCGCCGTAGCGTGCTTCTTTATGCCGCTGACCACCATTACGCTTTCCGGCTTACCGCCTGAGCGGATGGCGGCGGCATCGAGCCTGTCGAACTTCACCCGTACGCTGGCGGGCTCCATCGGGACTTCGATCACCACCACGCTGTGGACCAACCGGGAATCGATGCACCATGCTCAACTCACCGAAGCGGTGAACCCGTTCAACCCTAACGCTCAGCAGATGTATAGCCAGCTTGAGGGGATGGGGATGACGGAGCAGCAGGCGTCCGGCTGGCTTGCCCAGCAGATCACCAACCAGGGGCTGATTATCTCGGCAAACGAGATTTTCTGGATATCGGCGGGGATCTTCATCGTCCTGCTGGGGCTGGTGTGGTTTGCCAAACCGCCTTTTGGGGCCGGTAGCGGGGGCGGTGGGGCGCACTAGCCCTGTGCACGGGTTGCCGGGTGGCGGCTACGCCTTATCCGGCCTACGATCGTAGGCCCGGTAAGCGCAGCGCCACCGGGCAACAATCGCCCCCCTTGTCCAAAACGCGACAGCGATTGTCAGTTCCGATAAAGCAGTGCGCCTGAAATCGATTCACGATAGTGAAAAGACAACAGGAGCGCACCATGCTGAACACACCCGCCGAAAAATACCAGCCTTACCCCACCCTTTCGTTGCCCGACCGCCGCTGGCCGGAGCAGATTATCACCCGCGCCCCGCGCTGGCTCTCGACCGACTTACGCGACGGTAACCAGGCGCTGGCCGAGCCGATGGACAGCGCGCGCAAGCTGCAATTCTGGGATCTGCTGCTGAGCTGCGGGTTTAAAGAAATCGAAGTCGCCTTCCCGTCCGCCTCGCAGACGGACTTCAATTTTGTGCGTCAGCTGATTGAGGAGAACCGCATCCCGGATGACGTCACCATTCAGGTGTTAACGCAGGCGCGGGACGATCTTATCCGTCGCACTTTCGACTCCCTGCGCGGCGCGAAGCAGGCCACCGTTCACCTGTATAACGCCACCGCCCCGCTGTTCCGCCGTCTGGTATTCGGCATGGAAAAAGCGCAAATCGTCGAGCTGGCGACGCGCGCGACGCGCCTGATTCGTCAGCTGTGTGAAGAGAACCCTGACACCTGCTGGCAGTACGAGTACTCCCCGGAAACCTTCTGCTTTACCGAACCGGAGTTTGCGCTGGAGATTTGTGAAGCCGTGGCGGAGATCTGGCAGCCGTGCGCGGCGCGTCCGATGATCGTCAACCTGCCCGCGACCGTCGAGGTGAGCACGCCGAACGTCTATGCCGACCAGATCGAGTATTTCTGCCGCCACTTCAGCCGCCGCAGTGACGTCTGTATCAGCGTACATCCGCATAACGATCGCGGAACGGGCGTCGCCAGCGCGGAGCTGGCCGTTATGGCCGGGGCTGACCGCGTGGAGGGCTGCCTGTTTGGTAACGGTGAGCGCACGGGCAACGTCTGCCTGGTGACGCTGGCGATGAACCTCTACAGCCAGGGCATTAGCCCGAACCTGGATTTCAGCGATATGAATCGGGTGGTTGAAACGGTTGAGACCTGCAACCAGCTACCCGTCCATCCGCGCCATCCGTGGGCCGGTCGTCTGGCCTACACCGCCTTCTCCGGCTCGCACCAGGATGCCATCAAGAAAGGTTTCGATGCCCGTAAGCCTGGCGAACGCTGGGAGATGCCCTATCTGCCCGTCGACCCGCAGGATATTGGCTGTACCTATGAAGCGGTGATCCGCGTGAACAGCCAGTCAGGAAAAAGCGGAAGCGCCTGGCTTATTGAGCAAAACCACGGCCTGAAATTGCCTCGCACCCTGCAACAGGATTTTAGCCAGCACGTGCAGCAGGAAACGGATAACCATGGAAAAGAGATGACGCAGAATGCGCTCTGGCAGCTGTTCCGCGCCCGCTACGGCCTGGTGGCGAGCCCGCCATTAGCGCTGCAATCGTACCGCAGCGACAGCCAGCAGGACGGCCAGCTGCGGCTGACGGCAAGCGTCGCCACGCAAGGGGGCACCCGCCAGCTGGAAGGCCAGGGAAACGGTTTGCTCTCCGCCGCCGCTCACGGCTTAAGCCGCTGGATCAACGCACCGTTTGTGATCAAGGATTATCACGAACATACGTTAGGCGAACGCAGCGACAGCCGCTCGGTGGCCTATATCCGCTGCCTGTTCCAGGATGGGACCAGCCGCTGGGGCGTGGGCATCGACAGCGACGTGGCACGCGCGTCGATTCAGGCGCTTTTTAACGCGGTCAGTCGTTCCTGAAGTAATCGCTGGGTGAGAGACCCATTACCCGGCGAAACATTGCCGTAAAGGCGCTGTGGCTGCCATACCCCAGATCCAGCGCCACGCGTAATACCGGCTGGCCCTGTGCCAGCCGCACTAAGGCTTCCAGCAGTCGCGCCCTTCTCACCCACTCGCCGTAGCTCAGGCCTGTCTGCTGCTGAAAATGGCGGTTCAGCGTGCGTTCGCTCATCCCCACAATACCTGCGGCCTGAGCGCTGCTCCAGCTTTCTCCCGGGGCCATTCGAATCTGCTGGCAGAGGTGGCGCAGCGCTTCGCTTTCCGGCTCGGGCAGGTGAAACGGCAGTACCGGCATGAGGCGAATTTCATCGAGGATCAGCTCATAAACACGTTCATCGCGGCTTCCGGGTGCGTAAGATTCAGGAAGCGTAAGGGAGGTCAGGATCAGCTCGCGCAGCAGGGGCGAGATCTGCACGATCTGGCAGGTCGCCGGGAGATCGGCGCGCGCCAGCGGGTCGATAAACAGCGTGCGGGCAGCAACGTTGCCGGTGATGCGCAAGGCGTGCTGCGTACCCGCAGGTAGCCAGACGCCGCGACCGGGCGGCACCACCCAGCAGCCGGATGCGGTATCGACCCGCACGACGCCGGTGAGGCTGTGCAGGAGCTGCGCGCAGTCGTGCTGATGCCACGGCTCGCTGTCGCCATGAGCATAATCATGCGAAAACGGCACAAGCGGGCGATGGGTAAAGGAGAAGGTGGTGGTTGTCGTCATCAGGATTGTAGGCCCGGTCAGCGAAGCGCCACCGGGCATCCACAGGCACGATACTAAATGTGCAGTTCCTGAAGTTTTTCTTTTGGCAGGGCCAGCTCGTCATTGCTGTTTACACGAACATCACGTTCGATGATATGACGGGCAATCTCCTGAGCTTCTTCCAGAGAGTGCATCTGGTAAGTGCCGCACTGGTAAACGTTCAGCTCAGGGATCTGGTTCTGCTCTTTCACCTTCAGCACGTCTTCCATCGCCGCTTTCCACGCATCCGCGACGCGTTTCTCATCAGGCTGACCAATCAGGCTCATGTAGAAACCTGTGCGGCAGCCCATCGGAGAGATATCGATGATCTCCACGCCGTTGCCGTTCAGGTGGTCGCGCATGAATCCGGCGAACAGGTGTTCCAGCGTGTGAATGCCTTTCTCTGGCATCACTTCTTTATTGGGCACGCAGAAGCGCAGGTCGAAAACGGTGATCGTGTCGCCGTGCGGGGTGTTCATGGTCTTCGCCACGCGGACTGCGGGTGCTTCCATACGGGTATGGTCGACAGTAAAGCTATCTAATAACGGCATACGTCACCTCCGATAGTGATTTTTTTAAAATAAACTGAACTCTTCTACAGAATGCGCGTCTGAGTATATGAAAGACGCGCATTTGTTATCATCATCCCTGAATTCAGAGATGTATATTTTGGCCACAGCGATGTGGCCTTTTTCTTTTTGGTTCAGGCCTGCTTCGCCAGAAACGCCTCAAACGACTCCGTATCCGCCGCTTCGACCTCTTTCTGACGCACAACGGACGCATCACGCTCTGTCACAAAATCCGCTTCGCTCAGGATCTCTAACGGCTCCTGCATCAGCATCTCACGGTACTCCGCTGAGAGTGAACGCCCTGTGCCACCAATTCCCTGCTCAATCATAGAACGCAGAATACGTGCTGAGAATGTCAGTTCCGGGTTATCAAAGCTTTCAACCAGTTCGTCGCAGACCTTCTGGTAAGCTTCGCCGCCGTACACGCTGTCCAGCGTCTGGGCTACACGCTTCAGGTCATGGAACAGATCCTTCCCTACCTTAGACAGTGGGAACTGAGCCGTTTCACAGCCAATACCTAACGTCAGACCCGGCTTGCGCCCTTCCAGAATCACGCGATTCCAGTTGGCACGGGTACACAGCAGTTCGTCGGAACTCATTTCCGGCGCATCCGCCAGTACGCACCAGACCATAAACAGGTCAAGGAAGCGAACCTGCTGCTCGTCAACGCCAATCGGTGAGAACGGGTTGATATCCAGCGAGCGCACTTCAATGTATTCGATCCCGCCGCGCTGTAGCGCATCCGACGGCGTTTCACCGCTGCGCGTCACGCGCTTCGGACGAATCGGCGCATACAGTTCATTTTCAATCTGCAACACGTTGGTGTTAATTTGCAGGCGCTTACCGTCTTTTTCGAGGCCGATTTTTTCGTACTCTTCCGACGGGGTTTTTATCGCCCGCTTCAAGCCTGCCACATATTCGTGCAGATCGTTAAACGTAATTCCGAGATTACTTTGCGATTTATTGGTATAGCCAAGGTCGCTCAGGCGCAGGGAGGTCGCATACGGCAGGTAATACATGCCACATTCGGTCTTCTCGAACGGCAGCGTGGTCGGTTTCCCTTGCAGGAACGAAGAACAGACGGCCGGTGAAGCGCCGAACAGATACGGAATAACCCAGCCAAAACGGTAGTAGTTGCGGATCAGGCGGAAATAGCCCGCGGAGATCGCTTCTTTATCCGTTTCACCGCACTTCGCCTGCCAGAACGCCATCGGCAGAGAGAAATTGTAGTGCACGCCAGAGATCGTCTGCATCAGTGCGCCGTAGCGATTTTTCAGTCCTTCGCGATACAGCGTTTTCAGCCGACCAATATTCGAGGTGCCGTACTGCGCCAGCTCGATATCCTGCCCCTGCTCGATATAGCACGGCATGCTGAGCGGCCACATACGCTCGTCGCCGAGGTTGCGGGCGGTGAAGCGATGCACGTCGCGCATGATCGTCAGCATATGATCAATATCACCGTCTACTGGCGTGATGAACTCCAGCAGCGCTTCGGCGAAATCGGTTGTGATCCATTTATGTGTCAGCGCCGAGCCTAACGCCTTCGGGTGTCCCGTAGTCGCTAAGCTACCATCCGCATTTACGCGCAGCGTTTCGCGCTCAAGCCCACGCTGAATACCCTTCAGTGCCTGAGGGTGATTTTCCAGCCAGGCCAGCGCCTGTGATACGTCCGGGATCAATTTGACCTCCCGCCTGTCAAAAAATTGTCACTCAGCATAATTGTAATGGTTGACGATTGAAGGTCGCGAATTCATTCCACCAATTAGTGCCACCACGTCATACCCTGTAGTGTTACCCATGCCAGTAAAACATAGCGTAACGCCTTGCCAAGGCACAAAAAAAAGAGCACCGGTCCCCAGGAGATGCGCATCCATCCCGCCAGCAGACACAGTAAATCGCCTATTACAGGCATCCAGCTTAATAACAGCGTGGCAGCGCCATAGCGTTTTAGCCAGCCGACTGCCTTTTCCTGCCAGCGAGATTTTTCGCGTAGCGGAAAGAAACGTCCAAGAATAACGTTAGTCAGCCCTCCAAGGCTATTACCCATTGTTGCTATTAAGACCAGCAACCAGGGCTGACTTACGCCGGACAACAGCATCGCCACCAGCACCACTTCCGAATTCCCCGGTAAGAGGGTGGAGCTTAAAAAACTGCTGGCGAATAATGAAGCGAGTGACAGCGCGTCACTCACAGTAAGCGAACGTCCACCGCCGCCATTCCGGCATCACGCGCGGCCTGAATGCCAAAATCAGCATCTTCAAACACCACGCATTTTGCAGGTGGAACACCCATTAATTCTGCACAGAGCAGGAAGGTATCCGGTGCGGGTTTGTGATGTTTAACATGATCGGCGGCAACGACGGCAGAAAAATAGTGGCGCAGGCCAAGGTGGTTGAGTAGCGCTTCAGCAATCGCGCTCTCGCTGCCCGTACCGACAGACATAGGACGACGCCCGTGCCACTCCTTGACGACGTCAATGAGTGGTAAAGGCTGCACGGTGTCTAACAGTATGGCTTTTACCGCGTCGGTTTTTTCACGCGCGAGCTGATGCGGGTCGAGATCGGCCTGATTCAGCTCAATCACGGCCTGTGCGATACGCCAGGTGGGCGATCCATTGAGGGCAATCATCGCCTGTAAATCGAAACGCATACCGTAACGGCCCAGGACTTCGGTCCAGGCCTGACGATGCGTGGGTTCGGTATCCAGGAGGGTGCCGTCCATGTCGAAGATCAAACCGTCATACTGTGCGTACATCGTGCTCTCGCTAAACGATTAACAAAGCATTACTTTATCGTAAAAGGGGATTTTTGTCGCTGACAGAGAGAGTGATTGCTGACGAAACGTCGAAGGAATAAACAAAGGGGGAGAATATGGTGCATCCGGGAGGATTCGAACCTCCGACCGCTCGGTTCGTAGCCGAGTACTCTATCCAGCTGAGCTACGGATGCATCGGGATTTACTGCTGTACTTCTCGATACTCATATCACTTCAAAAGCAATATGAATTAAAAAATGGTGCATCCGGGAGGATTCGAACCTCCGACCGCTCGGTTCGTAGCCGAGTACTCTATCCAGCTGAGCTACGGATGCATCGGGATTTACTGCTGTACTTCTCGATACTCATATCACTTCAAAAGCAATATGAAGTAAAAAATGGTGCATCCGGGAGGATTCGAACCTCCGACCGCTCGGTTCGTAGCCGAGTACTCTATCCAGCTGAGCTACGGATGCATCGGGATTTACTACTGTACTGCTCGATATTCATATCACCTCGAAAGCAATATGAAGTAATAGATGGTGCATCCGGGAGGATTCGAACCTCCGACCGCTCGGTTCGTAGCCGAGTACTCTATCCAGCTGAGCTACGGATGCAAAATGGCGGTGAGGCGGGGATTCGAACCCCGGATGCAGCTTTTGACCGCATACTCCCTTAGCAGGGGAGCGCCTTCAGCCTCTCGGCCACCTCACCACACAACGCCTCTTTCGAGTGCTTCGAGCAACTCGTTAAGAGCTTCTCGTCGCTGCGTGGCGCATATATTACTTTCTGGGACTTATAAGTCAAACAATTTTCCACATGCTTTTTTCGTTTGCACAATTCGCACCCAATTCGCATGTAAAAGCCGCAAAGAAAGTGTTTTATAAGCGGATTTTGCAGGCATCTTCACAGAATTGTGTTGAGAGAAGCGCGTCTTTTGGATGAGATAAGATTATGAGAGTGGTCAAAAACGAAGCGTTTGAAATAGAACGGTAACTTTATGCAGCAAAAATAGCAGGAGGGTTGCGTCTCGCCCGACAGCGAGACGCGACAATATCAGTAACTGGACTGCTGGGATTTTTCAGCCTGGATACGCTGGTAGATCTCTTCACGGTGGACAGATACTTCTTTAGGAGCGTTAACACCAATACGTACCTGGTTACCCTTTACCCCTAAAACTGTCACGGTGACCTCATCCCCAATCATGAGGGTCTCACCAACTCGACGAGTCAGAATCAGCATTCTTTGCTCCTTGAAAGATTAAAAGAGTCGGGTCTCTTGTATCCCGGCATTATCCATCATATAACGCCAAAAAGTAAGCGATGACAAACACGTAAAGTGTAAGCAGTCACGGCATCACATTCTGTTAAACGTAAGTTTAGCCGATATACACAAACTCAACCTGACTTTATCGTTATCGATAGCGCAGTGAGCAAGACGCCATAACGTTACCGCTATGGCGTCTGCTTGTGCTTTGTAGTTATTACAGTTTCGCGCTTACCCAGCTTTCAACGCTGGCTAATGCCGCGGGAAGTGCCGCCGCATCCGTACCACCGGCTTGCGCCATGTCCGGACGACCGCCACCTTTGCCACCCACCTGCTGGGCGACCATGCCAATCAGTTCCCCTGCTTTGACACGATCCGTCACATCCTTAGAGACGCCCGCAATCAGAGAAACCTTACCCTCTGCGACCGTTGCCAGCACGATAACCGTCGAACCAAGCTGGTTCTTCAGATCGTCGACCATGGTACGCAGCATCTTAGGCTCAACGCCCGCCAGATCGCTGACCAGCAGTTTGACGCCCTTAATGTCTACCGCTTTGCTGGAGAGGTTTGCGCTCTCCTGCGCCGCAGCCTGTTCTTTCAGCTGCTGGAGTTCTTTTTCCAGCTGACGGGTACGATCCAGCGCGACACGCACTTTTTCGCCCAGGTTCTGGCTATCGCCTTTCAGCAGCTGCGCGATCTCGTGCAGCTGATCGCTCTGCGCATGCAGGCTGGCAATTGCGCCTTCCCCGGTCACCGCCTCAATACGACGCACGCCTGCCGCCGTCCCCGACTCGGAAACGATGCGGAACAAGCCGATGTCACCGGTGCGGGATGCGTGAGTACCACCACACAGTTCGGTAGAGAAGTCGCCCATGCTCAGCACGCGAACGCGGTCGTCATATTTCTCGCCAAACAGCGCCATCGCACCTTTCTTCTTCGCTGCCTCGAGATCCATGATGTGGGTTTCGATTGGCAGGTTACGGCGGATCTGGGCATTCACCAGGTCTTCCACCGCACGAATTTCAGACGGCTTCATCGCTTCAAAATGCGAGAAGTCGAAACGCAGCACTTTGTCATTAACCAGAGAACCTTTCTGGGCAACGTGCGTACCCAGCACTTCGCGCAGGGCTGCGTGCATCAGGTGGGTTGCCGAGTGGTTCAGACGAATGCGCGCGCGGCGAGCTTCGTCAACGTTGGCCTGAACGCCCTCGCCCACTTTCAGAGAGCCGGAAACCAGTTTGCCCTGGTGACCAATCGCCTGACCGTATTTCTGGGTATCGCTTACGTTGAAGCTGAAGCCATTGCCTTTCAGTTCGCCTTTATCGCCAACCTGACCGCCCGATTCCGCATAGAACGGCGTTTTATCCAGGATAACAACCGCGTCCTGACCCGCGCTAATGCTGTCTACGGCTTTACCGTCAACAAACAGCGCGGTCACGTTGCTGGTCAGGGCCAGCTCTTCGTAGCCTTTAAATTCAGACGCGCTATCAACGCGGATCATCGCGTTGTAGTCCGCGCCAAAACCGCTGGATTCACGCGCACGACGACGCTGCTCTTCCATTGCGGCTTCAAAGCCTGCTTCGTCAACTTTGATGTTGCGCTCGCGGCAAACGTCCGCCGTCAGGTCAACCGGGAAGCCGTAGGTGTCGTACAGGCGGAAAGCGGTTTCGCCATCCAGCGTGTCGCCCTTGAGTTTCGCCAGCTCGTCGTCCAGCAGCGCCAGACCGCGCTCCAGCGTACGGGCAAACTGCTCTTCTTCGGTTTTCAGAACCTGTTCAACCTGCGCCTGCTGGCGTTTCAGCTCGTCACCGGCAGAGCCCATCACGCCAATCAGTGGCCCAACGAGTTTATAGAAGAAGGTGTCCTTCGCGCCCAGCATGTTGCCATGACGGATCGCACGACGAATGATACGACGCAGCACATAGCCACGGTTTTCATTCGACGGGATAACGCCGTCAGCAATCAGGAACGCACAGGAACGAATATGGTCTGCGATAACGCGCAGTGATTTGTTGCTCAGATCGGTTGCGCCCGTTACCTCAGCAACGGCTTTGATCAGGGTGCTGAACAGGTCAATCTCATAGTTGGAGTTAACGTGTTGCAGAACGGCCGCGATACGCTCAAGGCCCATACCGGTATCTACGGACGGTTTTGGCAGCGGCTCCATGGTGCCGTCGGCCTGACGGTTGAACTGCATGAAGACGATGTTCCAGATCTCAATGTAGCGATCGCCATCTTCTTCCGCGCTTCCCGGAGGGCCACCCCAGATGTGGTCGCCATGATCGTAGAAGATCTCGGTGCACGGACCGCAAGGGCCGGTGTCGCCCATCTGCCAGAAGTTATCAGACGCGTAAGGCGCGCCTTTGTTGTCACCGATACGGATGATACGTTCGCGAGGGATACCCACTTCTTTTTCCCAGATGTCGAACGCTTCGTCATCGGTCTCATACACGGTCACCCACAGACGCTCTTTCGGCAGATTGAACCAGTTTTCACCGGTCAGCAGTTCCCACGCGTATTGAATGGCGTCGTGTTTGAAATAGTCGCCGAAGCTGAAGTTACCCAGCATTTCGAAGAAGGTGTGGTGGCGCGCGGTGTAACCGACGTTTTCCAGATCGTTGTGTTTACCGCCCGCACGCACGCAACGCTGTGAGGTTGTGGCGCGGGAATAATTACGCTTGTCGAGACCAAGGAACACATCCTTGAACTGGTTCATCCCGGCGTTGGTAAACAGCAGAGTCGGGTCATTGTTCGGTACCAGGGAGCTGCTGGCAACAACCTGGTGTCCCTTACTATGGAAAAAATCGAGAAACGCCTGACGGATCTCAGCGGTGCTCTTGCTCATAATTATCCTGAAATCAAGCTAACGAAATGTCGCAGCAGATCTGTATCTGTAAACAGTTGGACGGACCAGCTACTGGAAAAAGTGGGAATAAGATAAGTTTTCTTTAGTGGGAAGTAAAATCCCGCATGCGTTCAATCGGTAAAATTACGCCAGATATCCTGAATATCTTCCATCAGGAAGCCGCGGTAGAGCAAAAAGCGCTGGATTTTAACTTTTTCTGAAAATTCACGCGGCAGCGGCTCACCGTACTTTCGTACCGCCTGCTCAAGCGCCAGTTCGCACCAGTCAATTTCACTTTCGCGCATGGCTTTTTCAATCGATTCACGGGCTACCCCTTTCTGGTTCAGCTCCTGGCGGATACGCGCTGGCCCATAGCCTTTACGACCACGGCTGGCAAGAAAGCGAGCGGCAAAACGGCCGTCATCCAGATAGTGATGCTCGTAGCACCAGGCAACCACGCGGTCATAATCTTCCGCGGTGGCATCAATGTCTTCCGGACCGTTTTTGCTCATGACGGGCGCTGACAGTTTCCGCCGCAGCTCCTGTTCGCTATGGTCACGCACGGCAAGAATACGCACGGCCCGATCCAGCAAGCGTGAGTAGGCTGGTCGGCGTGATGTCGGTTCACTCATAAAAAACCTGTCGATTCAGAAATGCAAAAAGGGCCGCATCAGCAGCCCTTCATTTTTATCCGAGAGGATTAAAAGTCTTCGTTGGTTTCTTCAGCATCCGCGCCGTCGACCACGAAATCAGGTTTAGAGTCCTGGTTGTTCAGCAGGAGTTCACGCACCTTCTTCTCAATCTCTTTCGCCGCCGCCGGGTTCTCTTTCAGCCAGGAGATAGCATTCGCTTTACCCTGACCAATCTTGTCACCGTTGTAGCTGTACCATGCGCCCGCTTTTTCAATCAGCTTCTCTTTCACGCCCAGGTCAACCAGCTCGCCGAGGAAGTTGATACCTTCGCCGTAGAGGATCTGGAACTCAGCCTGTTTGAACGGTGCTGCGATTTTGTTCTTCACAACCTTCACGCGGGTTTCGCTACCGACTACGTTATCCCCCTCTTTCACCGCACCGATACGGCGGATATCCAGACGGACAGAAGCGTAGAATTTCAGAGCGTTACCGCCGGTGGTGGTTTCCGGGTTACCGAACATTACACCAATTTTCATACGGATCTGGTTGATGAAGATCAGCAGCGTATTGGACTGCTTCAGGTTACCCGCCAGCTTACGCATCGCCTGGCTCATCATACGTGCCGCGAGGCCCATGTGAGAGTCACCGATTTCACCTTCAATTTCCGCTTTTGGCGTCAGCGCCGCAACGGAGTCGACGATGATCACGTCAACCGCGCCTGAGCGCGCCAGCGCGTCACAAATTTCCAGTGCCTGCTCGCCGGTGTCCGGCTGGGAGCACAGCAGGTTGTCGATATCAACGCCTAGTTTACGGGCATAGACCGGGTCCAGCGCGTGCTCGGCATCGATAAACGCACAGGTTTTACCTTCGCGCTGTGCCGCCGCAACAACCTGCAACGTCAGGGTAGTTTTACCCGAGGATTCCGGACCGTAGATTTCTACGATACGGCCCATCGGCAAACCGCCAGCGCCCAGTGCGATATCAAGAGAAAGCGAACCAGTGGAGATAGTTTCCACATCCATGGAACGGTCTTCACCCAGGCGCATGATGGAGCCTTTACCGAATTGCTTTTCGATCTGGCCCAGTGCTGCCGCCAACGCTTTCTGTTTGTTTTCGTCGATAGCCATTATTACTCCTGTCATGCCGGGAGAAGCAACTGCGCTTCACCATGGACTTCTGTTCTGTTGAGGCAATTATACTGTATAGTCATACAGTATCAAGTATTTTGTAGAAATTGTTGCCAGAGCGTTTTTAACGCGTATTCCGTTGCCTGACGACGCACGCTTTCGCGGTCGCCGCTGAAGCATTCCCGGCGGGTGATCCCTTCACCTTTTGAGGTGGCAAAGCCAAACCAGACGGTGCCGACAGGCTTCACGTCGCTGCCGCCGTCCGGCCCCGCGATACCGCTGATGGAGATAGCGTAATCTGCGCGCGCCTCTTTCAGCGCGCCAATCGCCATCTCGATCACCACCGGCTCGCTGACCGCGCCATGCTGCTCAAGCGTGGCTTCACGCACGCCGATCATCTGCGCTTTCGCCTCGTTACTGTAGGTCACAAAGCCGCGTTCAAACCAGGCGGAACTGCCAGCAATATCGGTAATTGCTTTCGCCACCCAGCCGCCGGTGCAGGATTCTGCGGTCGTGAGAGTCGCGCCGCGCTGTTTCAGCGCCAGCCCCACCACTTCGCTTAGCTGCATCAATTCATGGTCAGTCATTCTCGCTCCAGCCTTAGAAAAACATGCAGCACAAGATAGCACTTTCTCATCAAATATGGGGATGCGCGTCGGGTTTTACGAGGGGGCTTCAGAAAAAAGCCGATGCGGACGCATCGGCCAGAGAGACGCTTATTTCATGCTGTTAGCGAGGGTGTCCACATTGTGGCGAAACGCCTTGACGTAGGTGTCCGCCACGCCGCCCTTCGCGGACAGCGCTTCCGGGTAAAGTTCACCACCCGGCTGGGCGCCCGTTGCGGTCGCAATCTGCTTCACCAGGCGTGGGTCAAGCTGGTTTTCCATAAACCAGGTTTTCACGCCGTCAGCTTTAATCTGATTGATGATCTCCGCTACCTGCGCCGCGCTGGCTTCACTCTCAGACGACAGCCCCTGCGGCGCCATAAACGTCACGCCGTAGGCGCGGCTGAAATAGCCGAAGGCGTCGTGGCTGGTCAGCACTTTGCGCTTCGCCTGTGGGATGTCGCTGAAACGCTTTTTAGCCCAACCGTCCAGTTGAGAGAGCTGCGCAATATAGGGTTTACCGGTAGCTTCAAGCGCCGCCGTATCTTCAGGATCGGCCTTCACCAGCCCTGAGAGAATATTTTGCGCATACAGCGCGCCGTTCGCCGCGCTGTTCCACGCGTGCGGATCGGTCACGGTTTTACCGTCCTCTTCCAGCGTGTGCGTTTTCACGCCGTCCGAAGCAACCACCAGCTGGCCTTTGAATCCGGAGGCTTTCACCAGACGGTCGAGCCAGCCCTCCAGCCCCAGCCCATTGACCACCACCACGTCAGCTTTACTCAGCGCCGCGCTGTCTTTGGGCGAAGGTTCGAAAGTATGGGGATCACCGTCCGGCCCCACCAGCGTCGTCACCTTCACACGATCGCCGCCAACCTGCTGCGTGATGTCTCCCAGGATGGAAAAGCTGGTCACCACATTAAGCGTTTTCGCCATTACGCCGTGCGTCATCATGCCGAGCGCGAGCGCCACGGCTAATCCTGTACTTTTCATCGTTTCCCCTTGCGTTAAAAAAGCGCCCGCAGGCTATCCGCCAGCCTGCTGCGCGTGCCAAATAAAACTGAAATAAAGAACAATGCGCTGGCGGTCAGCACAATGGAGGGCCCGGCGGGCAGACTCACTGCCCAGGAAAGGCTTAAGCCCAGCCACGCGCAAAAAATACCGCTGATACCCGCCATCAAAAGTAACCCTGGCAGTGTGCGCACCCAGCAGCGTGCCGCCACGGCGGGTAACATCATCAGCCCGACGGCCATCAGCGTGCCGAGCACCTGAAAACCGGCTACCAGGTTGAGCACCAGCAGCGCCAGAAACAGACCGTGTAACATCCCGGGCAGCCAGCGCGCGTTCACCTGCAACCACGCGGTATCAAACGCTTCGCTGACCAGCCCCCGATAAAAAATCGCCAGCGTGAGGAGCGTGAACATGCAAACGCCCGTCACGAACAGGGCTGACGCGCTATCCACGGCGAGAATGGAGCCAAACAGAAGATGAAGCAGATCGACATTTGAACCGCGCAGCGACACCAGCGTGACGCCCAGCGCCAGCGAGCCCAGGTAAAACCCCGCGAAGCTGGCATCCTCTTTAAGCGGCGTGCGGCGGCTGACCAGCCCGGCCACCAGCGCAACGGCGATCCCGGCAATAAACCCGCCGACAGTCATTGCCAGCAGCGACATCCCGCTGAGCAGATAGCCCACCGCGACACCCGGCAAAATGGCGTGAGAAAGGGCGTCCCCCATCAGGCTCATCCGACGCAGTTGAAGAAATACGCCCAGCGCAGTGGTGCTGACGGAGAGCGCCAGGCAAACCACCAGCGCGCGCCGCATAAAGCCGTACTCAATAAACGGCTGGAAGAAGAGATGCCAGATCATGCCACCCTCACCCGCTCGGTTTTCCAGTGCGGCGTATCAGCGTCCAGCCGCAGCGTTTGTGGGAAGTGGCGCGAGACGCGTTCGCTGTCGTGCAGTACCGCCAGCAGGGTCTGCCCCTGCATATACATCTCCAGCATCAGATCCATCAGCACGTTGCAGGTCGCTTCATCGACGCCGGTGAAAGGCTCATCCAGCATCACCAGCGGCGCCTGCTGCACCAAAACGCGGGCAAACAGCATGCGCTGAAACTGGCCGCCGGAAAGTTCATCTATGGTAGAGAACGCCATGGACTCCAGCCCCACGCGCTCCAGCGCGCCAGCAATGCGCATGCGGGTATCCCGACGAAAACCGGCAAACAGTGAGATTGCTGGCCAGCAGCCCATACTCACCACGTCCTGCACGGTCAGAGGAAATTGCGCCTCCAGCGCGTGACGCTGCGCCAGCCAGCCCACCACCGGACGTCTCCCCTGCCAGCGAAACGTACCGCTGACGGGCGGAATAAAGCCGGCGAGCGTTTTCAGCAGCGTGGATTTGCCGCAGCCGTTGGCCCCGACGATAGCGGTCATGCTCCCGCGTTCAATCACGCCGGACAGCGCGCGCGTAACGGGCTGGCGATCGTAACCCGCCACCAGGTCGTTCATCACGATCATGGCAACGTCACCGCCCAGCGCACGGCCAGGCCGAGAAACAGAATGAGCACCAGCGCCAGCAGCAGCCGAACTGGGGATGAGAGAGAAAACAGGGACATGGAAATCTCAATTCAATAATGATGTTATAACATAACAATAATGAAAGACGATTAAGATGTAAACGGTGGGAGTGAAATGGGAGTGTGGCGAAATGTTTCTGCAAACTTCCCTCTCCCGTGGGAGAGGGTCAGGGTGCGGGCAGCCATGCCGGGTGGCGGCGTTGCCTTACCCGGCCTACCCGTCAGGGTAACTTACTGGCTAAACGGTGACGCTGCCGGCACACGCGCCTGAGACACCGCCAGCCCCAGCTGCCACACCGCCATCGCATAGTGCGTGCTGTGGTTGTAGCGGGTAATGGTGTAGAAGTTCGGCAGCCCGAACCAGTACTGATAACCGGTTCCGACATCCAGGCGCAGCAGGCTCACCTGGTCAACATTGCCCAGCGGCTGCGACGGCGTTAAGCCTGCCGCTGCCAGCTGCGCCACGCTGTATTTGGTTTTAAATCCGTTTTCCAGACCAAACGCCTCGCCGTTCGCCTGCACCGCCACCTGGCCGCCCGGCGTCCAGCCATGCGCTTTGAAGTAGTTGGCCACGCTGCCAATGGCGTCTTCGGGATCCCACAGGTTGATGTGACCATCCCCGTTAAAATCTACCGCGTACTGCTTATAGGAGGACGGCATAAACTGGCCGTAGCCCATTGCCCCGGCGAACGACCCTTTCAGATCTAGCGGATCGTCCTGTTCGTCTCGCGCCATCAGCAGGAAGGTTTCCAGCTCGGAAGAGAAATACTCGGCGCGGCGCGGGTAGTTGAAGGAGAGCGTCGCCAGCGCATCAAGGATGCGGGTTTTACCCATAATGCGTCCCCAGCGGGTCTCGACCCCAATAATACCGACGATGATCTCCGGCGGCACGCCATAGACCTGCCACGCACGGTTCAGGGCGTCTTCATACTGATTCCAGAACACCACGCCATTCTGCACGTTGTCCGGGGTAATAAACTGTTTGCGATAGCGCAGCCACGCGCCGTTTGGCCCGGTCGGCACCTGGGCTGTCGGCGCCTGCCTGTCCATCAGGCGCAGCACGTAGTCCAGACGCTTCGCCTGAGACAAAATGGCATGCAGCTGCTGGCGGTCAAAACCGTGCTTGCTCACCATTTTATCGATGAACTGTTCGGCCGCAGGGTTATTCGCGAAGTCGCCGCCCATCTGCATCATATTGTGCTGCGGCTCCAGCAGGAATCCTCCGGAAGGCGCGCCCGCCGTTGGCTGAGCGGCTTCGGTCTTGGGTTTGCTACTACAGGCGGACAGGAGAATAAGCGCAGGCAACAGCGCTGCATAACGACGCTTGAACATGTGGCATCCATTTAACGAGTTCGGTAAGAACCCAGTATGGTAAAGCATCCCCAACTCCTCAAGGAAGCGGTACGCACCTCCCCAACGCAAATCCGTGCTTTTTTCCACCAAAAATTATTCACCTCACCAATAAACTTTCAAAATAATACATTTTTCTTTCATTGTGAGATCTGATTAACACTTTAAAACCTTTCAAAGTGATTATTATTAGCCGCAGATAGACAAAAACAAACGCCCTACAGGAGAGAAGAATGATAGAAACCATCACCCACGGCGCCGAGTGGTTCATCGGGCTGTTTCAGAAAGGCGGCGAGGTATTCACCGGCATGGTGACCGGGATCCTGCCCCTGCTGATCAGCCTGCTGGTGATCATGAACGCCCTGATTAACTTTATCGGCCAGCAGCGTATTGAACGCTTCGCCCAGCGCTGTGCCGGCAATCCGCTGTCCCGCTACCTGATCCTGCCCTTCATCGGCACCTTTGTGTTCTGCAACCCGATGACCTTAAGCCTCGGCCGCTTTATGCCAGAGAAGTACAAGCCGAGTTATTACGCCGCCGCCTCCTACAGCTGCCATTCAATGAACGGCCTGTTCCCGCACATTAACCCCGGCGAGCTGTTTGTTTACCTCGGGATTGCCAGCGGTCTCACTACGCTGGGACTGCCGCTCGGCCCGCTGGCGGTGAGCTATCTGCTGGTCGGCCTGGTGACCAACTTCTTCCGCGGCTGGGTAACGGACCTCACTACCGCCATTTTTGAGAAAAAAATGGGCATTCAGCTTGATGAGAAAGTCCAGCTTTCGGGAGCCACAGTATGAACCGGATCCGCATAGATAAAGGCACGGGCGGCTGGGGCGGCCCGCTGGAGTTCGACGCCACCGAAGGCAAAAAGATCGTCTACATCACCGCGGGCACGCGCCCGGCGATCGTCGACAGGCTGCGCGAGCTGACCGGCTGGGAAGCGGTCGACGGCTTCAAGGAAGGCGAGCCGCCGGAAGCGGAAATCGGCGTGGCGGTAATCGACTGCGGCGGCACCCTGCGCTGCGGCATCTACCCGAAGCGCCGCATTCCGACGGTGAATATTCACTCCACGGGCAAATCAGGCCCGCTGGCGCAGTACATCCTTGAGGACATTTATGTCTCGGGCGTGAAGGAGGACAACATCACGCTGGTGAATGGCACACCCGCGCCGCAAAAAGCATCCCCGCGCGACTACGACACCAGCAAAAAAATCACCGAGCAGAGCGACGGCCTGCTGGCGAAGGTCGGGATGGGGATGGGGTCCGCCGTGGCGGTGCTGTTTCAGTCCGGGCGCGACACCATCGACACGGTGCTGAAAACCATTCTGCCGTTTATGGCGTTCGTCTCGGCGCTGATCGGCATCATCATGGCCTCCGGCCTCGGCGACTGGATTGCCCACGGCCTCGCCCCGCTCGCCAGCCACCCGCTCGGCCTGGTGACGCTGGCGCTGATCTGCTCCTTCCCGCTGCTGTCGCCGTTTCTTGGCCCGGGCGCGGTGATTGCCCAGGTCATCGGCGTGCTGATTGGCGTGCAGATTGGTCTGGGGAATATTCCCCCGCACCTCGCCCTGCCCGCCCTGTTTGCCATTAACGCTCAGGCGGCGTGCGACTTCATCCCCGTCGGGCTGTCGCTGGCGGAAGCGCGCCAGGAGACCGTGCGCGTGGGCGTCCCCTCCGTGCTGGTGAGCCGCTTCCTGACGGGCGCGCCAACGGTGCTAATTGCCTGGTTTGTCTCCGGCTTTATTTATCAATAAGAGGTTCCTGCCATGACCGTGATTTACCAGACCACCATTACCCGCATCGGCCAGAGCGCGGCCGATGCGCTGAGCGACCAGATGCTGATCACCTTCCGCGAAGGCGCCCCGGCAGATATCGAAGAGTTTTGCTTTATCCACTGCCACGGCGAGTTAAACGGCGAGCTGAAGGCCGGTGGCCAGCTGGAGCTGGGCAAGGCGCGCTATGCCGTAACCGCCGTCGGTGACGTCGCCGAGCAAAACCTGCGCGAGCTGGGGCACATCACCTTGCGTTTCGACGGCCAGCCGCGGGCGGAGTATCCCGGCACGGTTCACGTTGAGGGGCCGGTTCCGCAGGCTGTCACCCCAGGCTGCACGTTAAAATTTATTTCGTAATAAAGGAGAGACACATGAGTCAGGTTGCCGTTGTCATTGGTGGGGGACAAACCTTAGGCGAGTTCCTCTGCCATGGGCTTGCCGCAGAGGGCTACCGCGTGGCGGTCGTGGATATTCAGAGTGAGAAAGCCGCCCGCGTAGCGGACGCCATCAACACCGAATTTGGCGAAGGGATGGCGTATGGATTTGGCGCCGACGCCACCAGCGAGCAGAGCGTGATGGCGCTGGCCCGCGGCGTGGATGAGATTTTTGGTCGCACCGATCTGCTGGTCTACAGCGCGGGGATTGCGAAAGCGGCCTTTATCAGCGATTTCGAACTGGGGGATTTTGATCGCTCGTTGCAGGTGAATCTGGTGGGCTATTTCCTCTGCGCCCGCGAATTTTCCCGTCTGATGATCCGCGACGGTATTCAGGGTCGCATCATTCAGATCAACTCAAAATCGGGGAAAGTGGGCAGCAAGCACAACTCCGGCTACAGCGCGGCGAAGTTTGGCGGCGTCGGGCTGACGCAGTCTCTGGCGCTGGATCTGGCCGAATACGGCATAACCGTGCACGCGCTGATGCTGGGTAATCTGCTGAAATCCCCGATGTTCCAGTCCCTGCTGCCGCAGTATGCCGCCAAACTTGGCATCAAAGCAGAGGACGTCGAACAGTACTACATCGACAAAGTGCCGCTGAAGCGCGGGTGCGATTATCAGGACGTGCTGAACATGCTGCTGTTTTACGCCAGCCCGAAAGCCTCGTACTGCACCGGGCAGTCGATTAACGTTACCGGTGGGCAGGTGATGTTCTGAGTTCATTCCCCGGTGGCGCTGCGCTTACCGGGGTTACAATCCCCGTAGGCCGGGTAAGACGCACCCGGCAGTTAAGGAGCCGATATGGTCACTGCACTCATCACCGTCGCCGCCCTCGCCTGGCTTTGCCAGATGGCGTTTGGCGGCTGGCAAATCCGTCAGTTTAACCGCGCCTTTGATGCCCTGTGTCAGAAGGGACGCGTGGGCGTCGGGCGTTCCGGGGGACGCTTTAAACCGCGGGTTGTCGTCGCTGTTGCGCTGGATGAAAACAATATGGTTTGCGATTCCCTCATCATGCGCGGCGTAACGGTGTTTGCCCGTCCGACCAAAATCCAGGCGATCGACGGCATTTCGCTGCATGAATTACAACCTGATGTGATCTTCCCCCATGATTCACTCTGTCAGAATGCACTATCATTAGCGCTTAATCTGAAACATGGATAATTTCGTTGTGAAAGTTATAAACTTGCGGAATTATCATTTCGCAACGTAAGGAACGAAGCGCCTATGAAACCACGTCAGCGGCAGGCGGCCATACTTGAGCATCTGCAAAAGCAGGGAAAGTGCTCGGTAGAGGATCTGGCCCACTACTTTGACACCACCGGCACGACAATACGCAAGGACCTGGTGTTGCTCGAAAACTCCGGCGCCGTCATTCGTACCTACGGCGGCGTGGTGCTCAATAAAGACGAAGCCGACCCGCCTATCGACCACAAAACGCTGATCAATACTCACCAGAAAGCGCTGATTGCCGAAGCCGCCGTCAAATTTATCCAGGACGGCGATTCCATTATCCTCGACGCAGGCAGTACCGTCCTACAGATGATCCCGCTGCTCAGCCGCTTTAATAACATCACCGTGATGACCAACAGCCTGCACATCGTCAATGCCCTGTCAGAGTTCGACAGCGAGCAGACCATCCTGATGCCCGGTGGCACCTTCCGTAAAAAATCCGCGTCGTTTCACGGGCAGCTGGCGGAGAATGCCTTCGACCACTTCAGCTTCGATAAGCTGTTTATGGGCACGGACGGCATCGACCTCAACGCGGGCGTGACCACCTTCAACGAGGTGTTCAGCGTCAGCAAAGCGATGTGCAACGCCGCGCGGGAAGTGATTTTGATGGCGGACTCGTCGAAATTTGGCCGTAAAAGCCCCAACATTGTCTGTAGCCTTGAAAGCGTCGATAAGCTGATTACCGACGCAGGTATCGATCCGGCATTTAAAAAAGCGCTGGAAGCGAAGGGCATCGACGTGATCGTAACCGGAGAGAAAAATGAGTGATTTTCTGTTAAACGCAGGCCGTCAGACCCTGCTGCTGGAGCTACAGGAAGCCAGCCGCCTGCCGGAACGTCTGGGTGAGGATTTTGTTCGTGCAGCCAACACCATTATCCACTGCGAGGGCAAAGTGATCGTGGCGGGTATCGGTAAATCCGGTCATATCGGCAAGAAGATTGCCGCGACGCTTGCCAGCACCGGCACCCCGGCGTTCTTCGTGCATCCTGCCGAAGCGCTGCACGGCGATCTGGGGATGATCGAAAGCCGCGACGTGATGCTGTTTATCTCCTACTCCGGTTCAGCCAAAGAGCTGGATCTCATCATCCCTCGCCTGCAAGAAAAATCGGTGGCCCTGTTAGCGATGACCGGCAAATCCCGTTCGCCGCTGGCGCTGGCCGCGAAAGCAACGCTGGATATTTCCGTTGAGCGCGAAGCCTGTCCGATGCACCTGGCACCGACCTCCAGCACCGTCAACACGCTGATGATGGGTGACGCCCTGGCGATGGCGGTGATGCAGGCGCGCGGTTTTAATGAGGAAGATTTCGCCCGTTCCCATCCTGCGGGCGCGCTTGGGGCTCGTCTGCTCAACAAAGTTCACCACCTGATGCGCACGGACGATGCCATTCCTCAGGTCAAACTCGACACCAGCGTGATGGACGCCATGCTGGAGCTGAGCCGCACCGGGCTGGGGCTGGTTGCGGTATGCGACAATGACCGCCAGGTGAAGGGCGTCTTCACCGACGGCGACCTGCGCCGCTGGCTGGTGGGCGGCGGCAAGCTGGAGGCGCGGGTATCCGAAGCAATGACCCAGGGCGGGCTGACGCTGAATGCCGACAGCCGCGCGATTGAAGCCAAAGAGGTGCTGATGAAGCGCAAAATCACCGCCGCGCCGGTGGTGGACGAGCACGGCAGGCTGTGCGGCGCGATCAACCTGCAAGACTTCTACCAGGCGGGGATTATTTAACCCTTCAGCCCCAGACGTTTCGCCAGCCTGTGAAGGTTGGCGACGTCCATCTCCAGCGCCCGCGCGCACGCCGCCCAGCTGCGGTTATTCTGCTCCAGCGCGCGGGCGATCATCTGACGCTGGAACGCATCCGTCGCCTCGCGCAGGTTTTCGTTCACGCTCTCAGGTATCACCGGCTTCACGGGCGGCATCGTTTCCTCATGCAGCGCGAAATGGCGCGCATGAATAACCACTTCATCCCCCGAACGCGTTGCCCGCGCCAGCACCACCGCGCGGTGGATCGCATGTTCCAGTTCACGCACGTTACCCGGCCAGCCGTAGCTCAGCAGGTGCGTCCTCGCGCCGGGACTTAGCACCACGCGGGAAAGCCCCATTTTGAGCCGACACTGTTCGCAGAAAAAGCCCGCCAGCAGAACCACATCCTCGCCCCGCTCGCGCAGCGGCGGCACCGTGAGCGGGAACACGCTCAGACGGTGGAACAGATCGGCGCGGAAATTCCCCGCCAGCACCTCTTCGCGCAGATCGCGGTTCGTCGCCGCCAGCACGCGCACATCCACGCGTAAGCTGCGATCGTCTCCCACGCGTTGAATATCGCCATACTGCAACACCCGCAGCAGTTTGGCCTGAAGCGAAAGGGAGAGTTCGCCAATTTCATCGAGGAACAGCGTGCCGTTATCAGCCATTTCGAACTTGCCGCTGCGGTTGCTGATCGCCCCGGTAAAGGCCCCTTTGACGTGTCCGAACAGCTCGCTTTCCGCCACGCTTTCCGGCAACGCCGCGCAGTTGAGATAGACCAGCGGATTCACCGCACGGGGCGAGGCTTCGTGGATCGCTTTTGCCACCAGCTCTTTACCGGTGCCGGTCTCCCCGAAGATCAGCACGTTCAAATCAGACGCGGCGACAATCTCAATCTCTTTTTTGAGCTGCGCCATGCCCGGCGAAAGGCCGATCATTTCGGTGTGCGCCACCTGCTCAAACGCCGTCGGGCTACCCGGAAGAATATTCTGGCTCTCCAGCTGTTCTATCAGCAGGGCGTTGTTCAGCGCCCCGGCCGCCAGCGCGGCAATCAGCCGTAGCTCTTCATCGCTGAAGGTATCGAACTGATCAGGCGACATGCCGTCGAGGGTTAACGCGCCAATCAGGTTCTGCCCGGCAAACAGCGGCAGGCCGATACAGGCGTGCACCTTCAGGCTCTCCTGTCCGGGGATCAGGCCGTCGTAAGGATCGGGCAGATCGCTGTCTGCCGGGAAACGCACCACGTCACCCGCACGGGCGATGGTTTCCAGACGCGGGTGGCCCTCCAGGGTAAAGCGCCGCCCGAGTACGTCCTTCGCCAGACCGTCGATAGCCAGCGGAATAAACTGCCGCCCTTCGTAACGCAGCAGCGCCGACGCATCGCAATCCAGCACGTGGCGCAACGTGGAGATCAGCCGCTGAAAGCGGTCCTGATGACCAATACCGGTTTGCAGTTCTATGGCGATCTTCGCCAGCACATCTACGGAAAAGCTCATCTCTGCCTCACTGTCATTTTGACAATGCATAGTGTCATATTGACAATTTTTAAGATAGTCAAAATGACTACCCATTAGGGAGCATCAAAATATAAATACATTATTTTCAATGAGTTAAAAAGTTGGCACGCAACTTGATATATGACAGTCATCTTATTTGAAAACGCCGTATTAAGTTGAGGTTGCTATGTCTATTCTGGTTAAAAATAACATTCATTGGGTGGGTCAACGTGACTGGGAAGTACGTGATTTTCACGGGACGGAATACAAAACGCTGCGCGGCAGCAGCTACAACAGCTATCTCATTCGTGAAGGTAAAAACGTCCTGATCGATACCGTCGATCACAAATTCAGCCGCGAGTTCGTGCAGAACCTGCGCAGCGAAATCGATCTGAACGACATCGACTACATCATCATCAACCACGCGGAAGAGGATCATGCCGGGGCGCTGACCGAGCTGATGTCCCACATTCCGGATACCCCAATCTACTGCACCACCAACGCCATTGACTCCATCAACGGCCACCACCACCATCCGGAGTGGAACTTCCACACCGTGAAAACCGGCGACACGCTGGATATCGGCAATGGCAAACAGCTGATCTTCGTGGAAACCCCAATGCTGCACTGGCCGGACAGCATGATGACCTACATGACCGGTGACGCGGTGCTGTTCAGTAACGACGCCTTCGGCCAGCACTACTGTGACGAACGTCTGTTCAACGACGAAGTGGATCAGACCGAGCTGTTCGAACAGTGCCAGCGCTACTACGCCAACATCCTGACCCCGTTCAGCCGTCTGGTCACGCCAAAAATCACCGAGATCCTCGGCTTCAACCTGCCGGTGGATATGATTGCCACCTCCCACGGCGTGGTATGGCGTGAAAATCCAACCCAGATTGTCGAACTGTACCTGAAGTGGGCGGCGGACTATCAGGAAGATCGCATCACCATCTTCTACGACACCATGTCCAACAACACCCGCATGATGGCGGACGCCATTGCCCAGGGCATCAACGAAGTTGACCCGAACGTGGCGGTGAAAATCTTCAACGTGGCGCGCAGCGATAAGAATGAGGTATTGACCAACGTCTTCCGCTCCAAAGGCGTGCTGGTGGGTACCTCCACCATGAATAACGTGATGATGCCGAAAATTGCCGGACTGGTGGAAGAGATGACCGGCCTGCGCTTTCGTAACAAACGCGCCAGCGCCTTTGGTTCACACGGCTGGAGCGGCGGCGCGGTAGACCGTCTCTCCACCCGTTTACAGGATGCTGGTTTTGAGATGTCCCTGAGCCTGAAGGCGAAATGGCGTCCGGATCTCGACGCGCTGGAAATCTGTCGTCAGCACGGTCGCGACATTGCCCGCCAGTGGGCGCTTGCGCCGCTGCCGGAAACCGCACCCGCCGCGGCGGTTACGCCGAAAGCTGTAGCAGAAGCCGCTCCTGCCGCTGCCGACCTCGGCCCTTGCATGCAGTGCAGCGTCTGCCAGTGGATTTACGATCCTGAGCTGGGCGAGCCGTTGCAGGATGTCGCGCCGGGTACGCCGTGGAGCGAGGTGCCGGACAACTTCCTCTGCCCGGAATGTTCCCTCGGGAAAGACGTCTTTGATGAACTGGCAACGGAGGCAAAATGAGCCACGGCATCGTCATTATCGGCTCGGGCTTTGCCGCCCGCCAGCTGGTGAAAAATATCCGCAAACAGGATGCTAACGTGCCGTTGACGGTGATCGCCGCCGACAGCATGGATGAGTACAACAAGCCTGATTTAAGCCACGTCATTAGCCAGAATCAGCGCGCCGACGATCTCACCCGCCAGACGGCGGGGGAGTTCGCAGAACAGTTTAACCTGCGTCTGTTTCCGTACACCTGGGTCACCGATATCGACGCCGACGCCCACGTGGTGAACGCGAAAGATAAAACCTGGCAGTACGACAAGCTGGTGCTGGCGACGGGGGCATCGGCGTTTGTGCCGCCGGTTGAGGGCCGCGAGCTGATGGTCACGCTCAACAGCCAGCAGGAGTATCAGGCCAGCGAGACCCTGTTACGCGACGCCATGCGGGTGATGATTGTCGGCGGCGGACTGATTGGCACCGAGCTGGCGATGGACTTCTGCCGGGCGGGAAAATCCGTCACCCTGGTTGACCACGCGGCCAGCATTCTGTCAGCGCTGATGCCAGCAGAAGTAAGCAGTCGCTTACAGCATCGTCTGACCGACATGGGCGTGCATCTGCTGCTGAAATCGCAGTTACAGAGCCTGAGCAAAACCGAAACCGGCATTTGTGCGACGCTCGACCGCAACCGCAGCGTGGAAGTGGATGTGGTTATTGCGGCGACGGGGTTGCGCCCGGAAACCGCGCTGGCGCACCGCGCGGGCGCAGAGATCAATCGCGGCGTGAAGGTGGACAGCTACCTGCAAACCACCCAGCCGGACATTTATGCCCTGGGCGACTGCGCGGAAATTAACGGCCAGGTGCTGCCGTTCCTGCAACCGATTCAGTTAAGCGCCATGTTCCTGGCGAAAAACCTGCTCGGCGGCAACGCCCCGGTGAAATTACCCGCCATGCTGGTGAAGGTAAAAACGCCGGAACTACCGCTGCATCTCGCAGGTGAAACGCAGCGTCAGGATCTGGACTGGGAGATTGTCCTTTCGCCTCAGGGCATGGTGGCGCGCGGCACCGATACCGACGGTCAGATGCGCGCCTTTGTCGTCAGCGAAGACAGAATGAAGGAGGCCTTCGCGCTGCTGAAATCGCTACCAGCTTAACCCTCGTCATGCCGGGTGTCGCTCCGCTTACCCGGCCTACAGTACTGCCACGCTTACTTAACCTTTGGATTTTGTTGTCCACCGCCCCGATGTCCCGGGGCTTTTTTTATCGCTACACTTTCAGCGTCAGGAGCGCACCACCAGCGCGTCATAACCGCGCCAGCGATAGTTCGCCATCGAGATCAGCCAGCAGGCGACAAACAGCCCGACCACCACAAATCCGGCGTCGCCCAGGTTATCGTTCACCGCGCCAATCAGATCCCACACGCCGCCGCTGAGGGCGAACTTGTCCATCAGCAGACCCAGCGCTTCCAGGCCGCCGATAAACAGCGCCACCACCACCGAAGTGCCGGTGATGGTCATGTTGTAGTAGAGCTTGCGCTGCGGCTTGTTAAACGCCCAGCCGTAGGCACCCACCATCAGCAGGTTATCGAGCGTATCCACCAGCGCCATGCCGCTGGCGAAGAGCGCCGGGAAGATCATGATCGACCACACCGACATCCCGCTGGAGGCGCTGGCGGCGGAGATCCCCAGCACGCCGATTTCGGTGGCGGTGTCGAACCCCAGGCCGAACAGGAAACCGACCAGGTACATCTGCCAGCTTTTATTGACGAGGCGGAAGGTTTTGCCGAACAGCCAGTTCATGACGCCGCCCTGTGCAGGCAGCGTGATGTCGCCCTGCACGGGATTGCCGTGTTTCAGCGCCTGAAAACTGCGCCAGACGCCGCGCAGGATCACCATATTCACCAGCGCCATCGCCAGCAGGAAGGTGGCGGAGACGGCGGTGCCAATCAGGCTGCCGGTTTCGTGGAACCATGCCATGTTTTTCTGAAACGCCGTGGCGGTAGCGGCGATAGCAATGGAGGCCAGCACCACGATGGTGGAGTGTCCGAGGGAAAACCATGCGCCCACGCCGGACGGGCGCTTGCCCTGCTGCATCATTTTACGCGTCACGGTATCAATCGCGGCGATATGGTCGGCATCCACCGCATGACGCAGTCCGTAACACCAGGCCAGCAGGCTGGCGGCCATCAGCGCCGTACTGCCGCTAAAGGTGTGCCACGCCAGCCCCCAGGCCAGCAGGTTAGCCATCCCGAGAGCCAGCAGCAGGCACGCTGCACGAGGTTCATTGCGTAAAAGTCGTAACATTTTAAATCCCTTGTGAACATGATCGGGCGGCAGCAACCACCGCCTGCCCGAAGGAGATCGCTCCGTCGCCTGCGGGCAGGCGCGAAGGAAAAAGAAGCGTGAAATCAGAAAGGTAATGACGAAGGCGCGCGCGCAGCAGGCGGTTGTGAAGGACGCCTCCGCTGAAACACACCGTCGTGAGCGACCGTCGGCGGGCATGCGTTGCCGCCAGTACGCTCAGCCCTTTTGCCAGCGCATCGTGAAAAGCCCAGGCGCGCTCGCCGGGCTCCGCCCGCCAGGTAAGCCACTGTTGCCAGAACAGCGCAAGGTTATCCGTCTGGAGCGTCACCGGATGATCAACCCCTGCGCAGCGTTCGGCCAGCGCCTCCAGCCGGCACGCGGCTTCGCCCTCATAGCGTTGCGTTTCAATACCCAACGCACAGGCCACAGCGTCGAACAGACGACCACAGGAGGAGGCCCGCGGCGCATTGATACCGCGCGACACAGCCGTTGCCAGCAGCGGCCAGTTTTGACGCTGTACCACCTCAGTTTCCGGGTACTGCTGCCAGTCAGGTACGAACGCCAGACAGTGGGCGAGCAAATTGCGCCACGGCTGTTTTGCCGCCAGATCGCCCCCCGGCAGCGCAACGGCTGGCAGACCGCCCAGCCGTTCGCAGTCGCGATAGTTCACCCGCAGGCACTCGCCGCCCCACAGCGCGCCGTTCTCGCCCATGCCGATCCCGTCCAGGGTCAGGGCAATAACATCCCCGCCGTCGAGCGGCCAGCCATTCTCCGCCAGACACGCTGCCGCATGCGCATGATGATGCAGCACGGTCTCAACGGGCAGCGCCTGCGCCCGGGCCCACAGTCGTGCGTGATAACCCGGATGGGCATCGCACACCACGCGCTCAGGCTGAAAGGCGTAGATGTCCTGCATCGTCGAGAGCGCACTGCGCCACTGCACCTCTACCCCCTCGTCGCTCAGATCGCCAAAATGCTGGCTCAGCACCGCCTGGTTGCCACGCACCAGGCTGAAGGTGTTTTTCATCTCCGCGCCGGTGCATAACATGGGCGGGATGTCGCGGAATCCGGCGGGCAATGTGATGGCATCCGGCACAAAACCGCGTGCGCGACGCAGCATCGTGCCCTCCTGGTCCATCACTGAATCATCCATCCGTTGCAGGATGTCGCGGTTGTGCAGCAGGAAGCCGTCAGCGATGTCACTGAGTTCTTCCAGCGCCTGCTGGTTGCTTATGGCGGGTGGATGGCCGCTGAGGTTGCCGGAGGTCATCACCAGCGGGCGCTGGCAGTCCAGCATCAGCAAATGCTGGAGCGGGTTCGCAGGCAGCATCACGCCGACCGTATCCAGCCCCGGCGCAATCTCCTCAGGAAACGCAGGAAGGCAGGCTTTTGGCGTCAGCACAATCGGCGCAACGGGTGAACGTAACAGCGTCTGGATGGCCTCCGGCAGATCGTCCGCATGCGGGATCATCACCGCCAGCGGCCTGGTCGGGCGCTGCTTGCGTGCCCGTAATTTCCGAACCGCCTGCGGGTTAAGCGCGTCGCAGACCAGGTGAAAACCGCCCAGCCCTTTGACCGCCACAATCCCGCCGCCTTCCAGCATCGCCACCGCCGCGCTTAACGCCGATTCGCGGGTGGCAGCAGCCTCCCCGGCTCGCCACTCCAGCTGCGGTCCGCAATCCGGGCAGGCCACCGGCTGGGCGTGAAAACGCCGGTCAGCCGGGTTGAGGTACTCCGTTTCACAGGGCACACAGAGCGGGAATGGCGCCATTGACGTGGCCGGGCGGTCATAGGGCATGGCGCGGATAATGGTAAACCGCGGCCCGCAGTGGGTGCAGTTGATAAACGGGTAGCGGTAGCGACGTTCGCGGGGATCGCGCATCTCCGCCAGGCATGCGGGACAGGTGGCGGCATCCGGGACGATTTGCGTGTCCATCGCCCCGCTCTCGCTGTGGCGGATGACAAACTCGTCCGGCAGCGTCGTCCAGCTGAACGGCTGCGTTTCAATGCGATCGATGCGCGCCAGCGGTGGGCAGTCCTGGCGCAGTCTCGCGGTAAAGTCACCCCCACTGCCCGCGAGACGCACCAGGACACCCTCTCCGTCGTTGCAGACGTCGCCTGCCAGCCCCAGCTGGTGCGCAAGCTGCCAGACGAAGGGACGAAATCCTACCCCCTGCACCTTGCCGCGCACCCGAAGCTGTACGCCGTTAACGCGCATCGCAATTTAAAACAGCAGCGATGACGAGGTGTCGAACGCCGCGCGGCGGCGTTTTTCGGCACTCATCTGTTCGAGCTTGTCGCGATCGACGCAGACCAGCGCATGCGTCGGACAGGCTTCCATACACGCCGGACCGGCATCGCGGTGGTAGCAGAGGTCACATTTATTGGCTTCGGCTTTCTCCGCGCGTACGCTCAGCCCGATACCGCTGTTGCGCACCACCGGGCGAACCACCACCTCCATCGCGCCATACGGACACGCCACCACACAGGTTTTGCACCCGATGCAGCGCTCCTGCATCACATGCACGAAGCCTTTCTCGCGCTTAATCGCCCCGTTCGGACAGACGTTGGCGCACGGCGCATCTTCGCACTGGCGACAGATAGCGGCGGTAGAAATATTCACGCCTTTAATGACGTGGATGCGCGGCAGGAAGGTATCAGGGGTGAGAGAGGCGCAATCCTGCTCTGCCTGATGGGACACCACGCACGCCACTTCACAGGTACGGCAACCAATGCATTTGCTGGCATCGGCCATAATAAAACGGTTCATCTGCTTCTCCGGCATAACTGTTATGCGCGAAGCTATTCATAAACCGTGCCAATATTTAATGCATTGATTTTTTAGGGAAATTTAAAAGAGAAGGATCTGTCATCGTCATTAGTGACGATGACAGATGTCGACGTCAGCGATGCGGGCCGTCAATGACGGAGTCGCGCAGGATAAGCTCGCCGGAGAAGGTTTGCTGAGGCTTAAACTCACCGCCGTCGAGCATGAAAATCATACGGCTGATGGTCTCCTGAATCATCTCCGTTACTGGAATACGCACGCTGGAGAGGGACGGCACGATATAGGGCGCGATTGCCACATCGTCAAAGCCGATGACGGACACTGCGCCCGGCGTGGCGACGCCGCTCTCGTGCAGCTGCCTGATGGCGCCAATCGCCATGTCGTCGTTACTCGCCACCAGCGCGGTAAACGTTTCGCCGCGGGTGAGCAACTGAGAGACCGCCGCCGCGCCGCTGGCCGGGTTCCACTTCCCTTCGGCGATCAGCGCGTCGCGAACTGCAATCCCGTGCTGCGCCAGCGCGTCCTTGTAGCCGGAAAGACGCTCCACCCCGGTGGGGGAATCCAGCGAACCGGTGATAAACGCAATCTCCCGGTGGCCTTTCGCGATCAGCTGCGATACTGCGTCCTGACACGACGCTTTATGATCGGACCAGACGCTGTGACTGCTGTTTTTCCGCAAACGGCGGTTGAGCACCATGATCGGCTGCTCGCATTTCTCAATGATCTCGTCCAGCGCTTCCACGCTCAGAAAACGCGGATAGATGATTACCGCGTCGCAGCGCATGTCGAGCAGGTACTGGATCGCCTCGCGCTCCTCTTCGGCGCTGTGCTTGCCGTCCGCCAGGATCAGCTGACGCCCCTTCTCTTCCGTCATCCGCGCGGCGTTAAACAGCAGCTCGCTAAAGTAGACCCCATGGTACAGGGTGTTCGTCACCACCAGCCCCAGGGTCTGGGTGCGTTTGGTCGCCAGGTTTCGCGCCAGCAGATTGGGGCGATACCCGCTCTCTTCGATGGCCTGAAACACGCGGTCTTTCGTCTCCTGGCTGACGTAACCGTTCCCCGACAGTACCCGGGAGACCGTCGCTTTTGATACGCCTGCCCGCTTCGCCACTTCCAGCATCGTGGTCATATTATTATTCCGTCTGAACCTGATGGGCGCAGTGTACTGCACCGCAGAAAAATTGTCGCAGCGGCGTTATCACGCTTTTTACGGCCACGAGTGATCGTCATCACGAAACGAAAAAATGCATAAAAAGTGGTCTTGTTTCATTAAAAGAAACTCATGATGATTGTGTGAAACCGGTTTCCTACACTTCTCACAACGATAACAGGATCACATCCGATGGCAAAAAATTACGCTGCGCTGGCGACCGACGTCGTTAGCGCGCTGGGCGGCAAAGAGAACATCGTCGCCGTCACCCACTGTATGACGCGACTGCGCTTCGTCCTGAAAGACGAAAGCCTCACCGACGCCGCACGCCTGAAAAGCATCAGCGGCGTGCTCGGCGTGGTGCGCAACGACAACCAGTGTCAGGTGATCATCGGCAACACCGTGTCCCAGGCATACCGTGAAGTGGTGAGCCTGCTGCCCGCTAACCTGCAACCTGCCGTAGCGGAAGGTCCACAGAAGCTCACGCTGCGCCGGATTGGCGCCGGGATCCTCGACGCGCTGATCGGCACCATGTCTCCGCTGATCCCGGCGATCATCGGCGGGTCGATGGTCAAGCTGCTGGCGATGATCCTTGAGATGACCGGCGTGCTGGGCAAAGGCGACCCGACGCTGACGATCCTGACCGTTATCGGCGATGGCGCGTTCTTCTTCCTGCCGCTGATGGTGGCGGCGTCCGCGGCGGTGAAGTTCAAAACCAACATGTCGCTGGCGATTGCCATCGCGGGCGTGCTGGTTCACCCGAGCTTTATCGAGCTGATGGCTAAGGCCGCGCAGGGTGAGCACGTTGAGTTCGCCTTCATTCCGGTGACGGCGGTGAAATACACCTACACCGTTATCCCGGCGCTGGTGATGACCTGGTGCCTGTCCTATATCGAACGCTGGGTGGATCGCATTACCCCGGCGGTGACCAAAAACTTCCTTAAGCCGATGCTGATCGTGCTGATTGCCGCCCCGCTCGCCATCGTACTGATTGGCCCGCTCGGGATCTGGATCGGCAGCGCCATCTCCGCGCTGGTCTACACCATTCACGGCTATCTGGGCTGGCTCTCCGTTGCCATTATGGGCGCGCTGTGGCCGCTGCTGGTGATGACCGGGATGCACCGCGTGTTTACGCCGACCATCATCCAGACCATTGCCGAAACGGGCAAAGAAGGGATGGTGATGCCGTCGGAAATCGGCGCCAACCTGTCGCTCGGCGGTTCGTCGCTGGCGGTGGCGTGGAAAACCAAAAATCCGGAGCTGCGCCAGACGGCGCTGGCCGCGGCGGCCTCCGCCATCATGGCGGGGATCTCTGAACCGGCCCTGTACGGCGTAGCGGTACGCCTGAAGCGTCCGCTGATTGCGAGCCTGATCAGCGGCTTTATCTGCGGCGCGGTGGCAGGCATGGCAGGCCTTGCCAGCCATTCGATGGCGGCGCCGGGGCTGTTTACCAGCGTGCAGTTCTTCGACCCGGCCAACCCGATGACCATCGTCTGGGTGTTTGGCGTGATGGGTCTGGCGGTAGTGCTGTCGTTCGTGCTAACCCTGCTGTTAGGGTTTGAGGATATCCCGGTAGAAGACGAAGCCGAAAAAGCACGCGCCCTGCAAACCGCACCGGTACAGAACAAAGCAGCAGAAGCATAAACTGAAAGCGAGGTAAGAATGTCTGTTTTTCCACAAGGATTTTTATGGGGCGGCGCGCTTGCCGCCAACCAGAGTGAAGGGGCTTACCGTGAAGGCGGCAAAGGACTGACGACGGTCGACATGATCCCCCACGGCGCAAACCGTCTGGCGGTAAAAGTCGGCAAGGAAAAACGGTTTTCGTTGCGGGACGACGAATTCTACCCGAGCCACGAGGCGATTGATTTTTACCATCGCTACAAAGAAGACATCGCCCTGATGGCGGAGATGGGCTTTACGGTGTTCCGCACCTCGATTGCCTGGAGCCGCCTCTACCCGAACGGCGACGAACCGCTGCCGAATCAGGAAGGCATTGCCTTCTACCGCGCGGTGTTCGAGGAGTGTAAAAAGTACAACATCGAGCCGCTGGTGACGCTCTGCCACTTCGACGTGCCGATGCACCTGGTGACGGAGTACGGCTCCTGGCGCAACCGTAAGATGGTGGATTTCTTCGCCCGCTACGCCCGCACCTGCTTCGAGGCGTTTAACGGGCTGGTGAAATACTGGCTGACCTTCAACGAAATCAACATCATGCTGCACAGCCCGTTCTCCGGCGCGGGGCTGGTATTTGAAGAAGGTGAAAACGAAGATCAGGTGAAATACCAGGCCGCACACCACGAGCTGGTGGCGAGCGCGCTGGCGACCAAAATTGCCCACGAGGTGAACCCGGAAAACCAGGTCGGTTGTATGCTGGCGGGCGGCAATTTTTACCCCTGGTCCTGCAAGCCGGAAGACGTGTGGATGGCGCTGGAAAAAGACCGCGAGAACCTGTTCTTTATCGACGTGCAGGCGCGCGGCAGCTATCCGGCCTACTCTGCCCGCGTGTTCCGCGAAAAAGGGGTAGTGATTGTTAAAGACCCTGCCGACGACGAGTTGCTGAAGAACACCGTCGACTTTGTCTCTTTCAGCTATTACGCCTCGCGCTGTGCGTCGGCGGACATGAACGCGGGCAACACCAGCGCGGCGAACATCGTGAAGTCCCTGCGCAACCCGCACATTCAGGTGAGCGAATGGGGCTGGGGCATTGACCCGCTCGGCCTGCGCATCACCATGAACATGATGTACGACCGCTACCAGAAGCCGCTGTTCCTGGTGGAAAACGGCCTTGGAGCGAAGGACGTCATTGATGAAAACGGCGAGATCAACGACGACTACCGCATCAGCTACCTGCGCGAGCATATCCGCGCAATGGGCGACGCGATTGAGGACGGCGTACCGCTGCTGGGCTACACCACCTGGGGCTGTATTGACCTGGTGTCAGCCTCAACGGGTGAGATGAGCAAGCGCTACGGGTTTGTCTACGTTGACCGCGACGACGCGGGGAACGGCACGCTGGACCGCAAGCGCAAGAAATCATTCTGGTGGTATAAGAAGGTGATTGCGAGTAACGGGGGGGATCTGGAGTAGCCTGTTGCCCTCACCCCAGCCCTCTCCCACAGGGAGAGGGGGATGGGTTTGGTAGGCCGGGTAAGGCGAAGCCGCCACCCGGCACTGCTCAGAGCTGAGAAAATCCCCCATCCCCAACCCACCCGGCAAGCCGTGAATAGACCACGTCCACCGCCTCTTTCACCGGCTGCGTCATCGGGTAATAGAACCCGACAATGTCCGGCTGAATCCCCAGAAACAGCACCTCACCCACGTCGTCTTTAATCTGATCGACCAGGTAGTTCAGCGGCATATTGTGCGTCGTCATCATAAACATTTCGGCGATGTCGTCCGGGTCAATCAGGCGGATCTCACCGGGGTTGAGCCCCATATCGGTGGCATCAACGATTAACAGCCTGTCCGGGCGCAGCTCGCGAATGGCCACCACGTCGTTTTCCGGCGCGCTGCCGCCGTCAATCACCACCCAGCTGCCCGGCGGGTTTGCGGCGCACAGTTCCGCCAGCAGCGGACCCGCGCCGTCGTCGCCCATCATGCTGTTGCCGACACACAGTAAAACGTCAGTCACGTAATCTCCTCACCATCAGGTAGATGGCGCTCTCCTGATGAATATCGTGCAGCATGCTAAGCAGCGTTTTGCTCCACGCCTGCTGCTCGGGGGTTTGCCTGCTCAGCGCCTCGTCAAAGGCGTTGGCGAGCATCGCAATGTGGTTGGCGTCGATCACGATCTCGCCGTACTTCGGCACGCCTTCCATTTTGCGCCGCGCCGTGCTGCCCTCCTCCAGCGTGGCGATCCACGCCAGGTAATCGGCCCACGGGCAGCTCAGCGCCGCCTCCAGGCAGTCGATCACCCCGAGGTGATGCCCAATCGCCAGGCTGTAATAGACCACCTGCTGCGCCGCAGCCGGCGTGGCATCGTTCTCATCAATAAACTTACGGCTCAGCTGGCTGAACACCACCGTTTCACTCATCGGATACGCGCCTCATCCACGATGCTGTTCAGGTTCGCCACGATCTCATTGAGTCGCGGATCGTTTTCCGCCTCCAGCCAGCGCGCCACCTGATGGTCGCCCTGGCTCAGCAGGCGCAGATAATCGTCGGCAATCTGGCGGCCATAGCGGTAGCCCGCCAGCCTGCGCGCCGTGCGGTCGATCTTCACCCGCAGCGGCTGCACCATATCCGGGTGCAGGATAGTGGCTGGCTGGTTGTCCAGCTCGCCCGGCTCGCGGGCGTGGATTTTCTGCTCCAGCAGGCCGAGCGCCATGGCAAAACCGTACAGCGTCGCGGCGGGCGTCGGCGGGCAGCCCGGAATGTAGACGTCCACCGGTACGATTTTGTCGGTGCCGCCCCAGACGCAGTACAGGTCGTGGAAGATGCCGCCGCTGTTGCCGCAGGCACCGTACGAGATGCAGATTTTCGGGTCCGGCGCGGACTGCCAGGCGCGCAGCGCGGGGGATCGCATGGCGCGGGTGACGGCCCCGGTAAACAGCAGAATGTCCGCATGGCGCGGAGACGGCACCACTTTGATGCCGAAGCGCTCGGCGTCAAACAGCGGTGACAGCGTGGCGAAGATCTCAATCTCGCAGCCGTTGCAGCCGCCGCAGTCCACGCGGTAGACGTAGGCCGAGCGTTTGATTTTTTTCAGCAGCGACGCCTTCATGCTGGCGATGGATTCGTCCACCGTCATCGGCACCGGAATGCCGTTAGCGTCGCGCGGGCCGAGTAAGTTTTCCATCAGCTGGCCTCTCTCATATGGCGGGTGATATCAATACGGTCGGACGGCAGCAGGCACTTCTGACGCTTGCACTCCGGGCAGGTTTCGAAGCTTTCGCGGTGATGCTCCGCGCGGACGTCGCCGTTGTGCTTCAGCAGCGCGATGGCGTAGTCGATCTCTTTTTGCACGGCGAACGGACGCTTGCAGACGCGGCAGTTGCACAGCGCAAAGCGCGACTGCTGGAGGAAGTCCTCTTTTTTCCACACCGCCAGCTCGTACTCCTGAGACAGGCGAATGGCCACCGTCGGGCAGACCTCCTCGCAGCGGCCGCAGAAGATGCAGCGCCCGAGGTTAAACTGCCAGGCCAGCTCGCCGGTTTTCAGGTCCGTTTCCACCGTTAAGGCATTCGACGGGCAGGCGTTGACGCAGGCCGCGCAGCCGATGCACTGCTGCGGATTGTGCTCCGGCTTGCCGCGAAAGTTTTTATCCACCGGCATCGGCTCCAGCGGATAGCTGCTGGTCTGCGTGCCGGTTTTGATCACTTTTTTGATAAAGGTAAACATGGCGAGTCCTTATTTCAGCGGCGAGTTTTTACGCTCAATGCTGTAGCGCTCAAGCTCTTTGTACGGCACCACCTGGCTTTTCTTCTTGCGCACGTCCACGACGGTCATGCGGTCGGTGCAGGAGTAGCACGGGTCGAGGCTGCCGATGATCAGCGGCGCATCGGAAACCGTGTTGCCGCGCAGCATGTAGCGCAGGGTTGGCCAGTTGGCGTAGGTGGCCGCGCGGCAACGCCAGCGGTAGAGCTTCTGGTTGTCGCCGGTCATGCTCCAGTGGATGTCGTCCCCGCGCGGCGCTTCGGCAAAGCCGAGGGCAAAGCGGTTTGGAATGTAGGTGAAGCCTTCCACCATCAGCGGGCCGCCCGGCAGGTTATCGAGGCCGTAGTCGATCATGTTCAGCGCGGTGAATACCTCGTTGATGCGCACCTTCAGGCGGGAGATGACGTCGCAGCCCTGTTCGCTGTGCACGGTCATCGGCAGCAGGCCGTAGCCGACGAACGGGTGATCGGCGCGGGTATCGCGGGCGTGGCCGCTGGCGCGCACCATCGGACCAACGTTACTGAAGTCGCGGGCGATTTCCGGGTCAAGACGACCAATCCCGACGGTGCGCTGCTCAATGTTTGGCGTGCTGAGCAGCATGTCCACCAGCTCCTGCACGTCCCGCCGCATCTGCTGCGCCAGCTGGCGGGTCTGGATCATGTCGTCTTTCAGCAGGTCGCGGCGGATCCCGCCGATCAGGTTCAGGCCGTAGGTTTTACGCGCCCCGGTAAGGATCTCCGCCATCTTCATCGACGCCTCGCGCACGCGGAAGAACTGCATAAACCCGGAGTCAAAGCCGACGAAGTGGCAGGCCAGGCCGAGGTTGAGCAGGTGCGAGTGCAGGCGCTCCACCTCCAGCAGAATGGCGCGGATCATCTGCGCGCGTTCCGGCACCACGATCCCCATGCCGTTTTCCACAGAGGTGGTGTAGGCGGTGCTGTGGGCAAAGCCGCAGATGCCGCATACGCGGTCAGAGAGGAACGTGACTTCGTTGTAGCCCATGCGGGTCTCCGCCAGCTTCTCCATGCCGCGGTGGACGTAGAACAGGCGGTAGTCGGCGTCGATAATGTTCTCGCCGTCGACGAACAGGCGGAAGTGGCCCGGTTCGTCGGAGGTAACGTGCAGCGGGCCAATCGGCACCACGTTATTCTTCTTGCTGCCCAGCTCGTTGATGAACTCGTAGGTTTCGCTGTCGGTGGTCGGGGCCGGGCGCTGGCGGTAGTCCATGCTGTCCTTGCGCAGCGGATAGAGTTCATCCGGCCAGTCGTCCGGCAGCACCAGGCGACGCTCGTCAGGCAGGCCAACCGGCACCAGACCATACATGTCACGCACTTCGCGCTCGCCCCAGACGGCGGCAGGCACGCGCGGCGTGACGGAGGGGTATTCCGGTTTAGCCGGATCGACCTCTACGCGCACGGTGAGCCAGCACTTCTCCCCCTGCTCCATCGACATCACGTAGTACACCGCATAGTTGCCACACAGCTGACGCTCGTCGTTGCCGAACAGCACTGACAGCCAGCCGCCCTGCTGGTAGTAGAGAAACTCCACCACTTCCGGCAGATAGTTCACCTTAATGGTGACGGTGATCTGGTCTTTGGTTTGCCAGGACTCCTCCAGCACCACGCCCGGGAAAGCCTGATGCAATGCGGCGAGATACTGCTGACCTTTCTTTTCTTCAGACATAAACACTCTCTTTAATCACGCCACCAGCAAGGAGACGAACGCTAAAAATGCAAAACCAAAACCGGCCCAGGTGATGCGTGACGTTTCAACAAAACGCAGGCGCGCCATGCTGTTTTCAAACAGGGCAATCACCAGCACGCCGATAAGCAGCTTGAGCACAGCCACCACCACGGCCAGCAGCAGGCCGCCCGCAGAGAAGTGCGTCATCTGCCCCCACGGGAAGAAAACGCCGACGAACATCTGCAACACCACCAGCTGCTTGAGGCTGATGCCCCACTTCAGCACCGCAAAGCCGTAGCCGCTGTATTCGGTGAGCGGCCCCTCCTGTAATTCCTGCTCCGCTTCCGCGAGATCGAACGGCAACTTGCCCATCTCGATAAAGGTGGCGAACGCGCAGGCGCAGAGCGCCAGCACCAGCGGGAGAGAACGTGAAACCGGCCAGTGGTAAACGGTGTCGGTGATGAAACTGATGTGGGTCGAGCCTGCAACCTGCGCGGCGACCCACAGCCCCAGCAGCAGAATTGGCTCAACCAGCACGCCGAGCATCGCCTCGCGGCTGGCGCCGATACCCGTAAACGGGCTGCCGGTATCCAGACCCGCAATCGCAAAGAAGAAACGCGCGATGGCGAAGAGGTAGATCAGCGTAATCAGATCGCCCAGCACCGGCAGCGGCGAGCCCACCGTCACCACCGGCAGCGCGGTGGCGATGGTCAGCATCACGCCCACCATCACAAACGGCGTCAGGCGGAACACCCAGCCTGCGGCGTCCGGCGCGACGCTCTGACGGGAAAGCAGTTTGAAGAGATCGCGGTACTCCTGGAGCACGCCAGGCCCGCGACGGTTGTGCAGCCGGGCGCGCGCCACGCGCGTGATGCCCGACAGCAGCGGCGCGGCGGCGAACAGCACCAGCGCCTGAAGAATTGCCAGTAACAGACTCATGTCAGGCTCCTCGTGAAATGACAATCACCACCAGCACCGCCAGCTCGATCAGCGCCAGGCGGCGGAACAGCACGGGCACGGCGGCACCCTGCCAGCCCGGCACCCAGCCCACCGGGTTCAGCCAGTGGCGCAGCTTCAGCACGGCGGCAAAGTTCTCCTTCACCGGCATGGCGAAACCGTGGGCGGTGATGACCATCGACTGCTCGTGTTCGTAGCCGCAGGCCCACGCCGCGCCGCGCGAGCGGGAGGCGAGACGGTCGCGTCTGAAGAACAGCATCAGCACGAACGGCAGGAGCGGCGCGGCAATCAGCAGCAGCGCCATCATCGGCTGGGAAACGACGGTATGCGCCGTGACCAGCGGCAGCGGAATGGCGTGGCCCAGCAGCGGCAGCAGCCACGGCGCGGCAACCCCACCCGCGATGCAGCACAGCGCCAGCGCGACCACGCTGGTGGCCATCAGTACCGGGGCGCAGCAGGCGTTCTCAGCCTCACGCGTACGCGGCGCGCCCAGGAAGGTGACGCCGTAAACCTTCGCCATACACATCACCGCCAGCGCGCCGGTGATCGCCAGGCCCACCGCCAGCAGCGGGCCGAGTAAACGCCCGATAAACGCCTCGCTCTGGCCGAGGGCGAAGAAGGACTGATAAATCACCCACTCGCCGGCAAAGCCGTTCAGCGGCGGCAGCGCAGCCATCGCCATCAGCCCGACCAGCATCGCCAGCGAAATGACGGGCATTTTTTTGCCAATCCCACCGAGCTTTTCAATATCGCGGTGCCCTGTGCGGAACCAGACGCTACCCGCGCCGAGGAACAGGGTGCTTTTAAACAGGCTGTGGTTGATGAGGTGATACAGACCGCCAATAAACCCGGCGGCAATTAGTGTCGGCTGGTTGAGCGCCAGCCCGGTGACGCCCGCGCCCATGCCGAGCAGGATAATCCCGATGTTCTCCAGGGTGTGGTACGCCAGCAGACGCTGGATGTTGTGCTCCATCAGCGCGTAGAGGCCACCGACGAACGCGGTGATCATCCCCGCAATCAGCAGCGCCACGCCCCACCACAGCGGCGGCTGACCGCCCGACAGGGTTATCATCAGGATGCCGAACAGACCGACCTTCATCACCACGGTGGAGAACAGCGCAGCGGCCGGGGCTGAGGCATTGGCATGCGCCTGCGGCACCCAGCCGTGCAGCGGGATTATCCCGGCCAGCAGGCCAAAACCGACTACGCCCAACAGCCAGACGTCGTTGCCCAGCGGCTGGCCGTTAAGCACGGCAAAATCCAGCGTGCCGAAACGCTGCCACACCAGCCAGCAGGCCAGCGCCAGCAGCAGCGTACCGAGACGTCCGAGCGCAAACCACAGCTTGCCGGAGGCGCTGCATCCGGTCAGGAACACGCCGCACAGGGCCATGATTTCTGCCATCACCACCAGCGCGCCGAGGTTGCTGGCGATAACGGTACAGACCGCGGCGGCCATCAACAGGTTAACCAGCAGGCCGTTGGCTTTGGTGTGCTGATGTCGGTGCCAGTCGACATTAAACAGGCTGATAAACAGCCCGCACAGGCCAAAGGTTATCAGCCAGATGGCGTTCAGCGGCGTAAGCTCAACGGCGTGGTGAATCAGCGGGATGAGGGTGTCAACAGACTGGCCGTCGATCAGGACAACCCCGCCCGCCGCCAGCGTCATCAGGCTGCCGACCGCCCCGCCGATACCGGCGATCGCGCCGCTCAGCGTTTTATGGAAGGAGAGAAGCAGCGCCAGGACAGCGGCGGCGGCAAACCAGGCCACACCGCTGGTCATCATAACTATCGCGTTCATTTCGCCCCCTCGTTAAGCGCCCGCAGCAGCGAAAGATCGCCGACGTCGGTATTGATGGTCAGCTCGCGCTTGCGTTTGCTGGTGCGAGCGATGTCGCGGATGTTGACCAGGACCAGCGCCCGGGTCGGGCAGGTCCGCACGCAGGCCGGACCCTGCTCATCGAAGCTGCACAGATCGCACTTCACCGCAACGGCGCGAATGCCCGGCACCCAGTCCAGCAGCGTACTCACGCGTGCCGGAGCCGGTGGCGCAGGCGGCGCTTTCGCAGTATTAGCATTCGCCGGAATATGCAGCGGACGGCTGCCGGAAAACTCAATGGCGCCGAACGGACAGGCGATGCCGCACAGCTTGCAGCTCACGCACAGGCTTTCGTTCAGCTGTACCGCGCCGTCAACGCGGGTGATGGCATTGACAGGACAGACGCCCGCGCACGGGGCGTCTTCACAGTGGTGACAGAGCTGCGGGGCAGACTCTTTCTCATTACGCATGACGCGCAGGCGCGGCATGGACTGTAGCCCGTGCAGGCGGTGCGTTTCCGAGCACGCCGCCTCACAGGTCCGACAGCCAATACAGACCGTCGAGTCAGCAATTACAAAACGGTTCACCGGGTCATCCTCTGGTGATGGTCATTTTTGACGAAAAAAAACTGTCTTATCGACACTTCTCGACACTCGTTTTTCAGGCCACGTTCGCGGAGGATTTTCCGTCGATCAGCTGTTTCAGGTTGACTGGCCTGTCATGCTCAACGGCGGCGTAGAGGCCGTTGTAAACCGGCGCGATTTTCTCCAGATAGTGCTCCAGCACCTGCTGGCGATCGCGGTTGCTGACGTGACCGTCCACCATGCCGTCCGCCATCAGCTGCGCCCGGGCGATGCAGTGCCTGTCTCCCTCTTTCGTCTCGACGTAGTACTCAATCGTGTGGCTGTTGAAGGTCTCCGCCAGGGTGACGTAAATCGTAAAGTGGCCGAACAGGACAAAACGCATATCCCCCTGCGCCGCACAGCTCATGGCGTGATGCAGATGGGCCTTCGACAGCGTGATCCCCTGGATCAGTGAATTGCAGTACAGGTGCCATTGCTCCTGGAGCTGCTGATGACGTTGTGCGATGTAATCCGCTTTTTCGCTAATTTCCCAAATAGTCATAAAAGGTATCCGGTTAATGGAGTTAGCGGCTGTTAGGCAGATTTCGTGCCAGTTTTTAATTTGTTGATTTAAATGGATTTTAAAGAGATGCGCACTGTCACCGCCGCGGTGTCGACGTGTCATTTCGACAGCGTTGACATCGTCACGCCGTAACGCAAATCAAGCTGGCACCGTTATTGCATTGAAGGGGCAATTCATTAAGGAGGCGTCATGCACGAAATCACCCTCTGCCAGCGGGCACTGGAACTTATCGAACAGCAGGCAGTGCAAAACCACGCGAAACGCGTCACCGGCGTCTGGCTGAAGGTCGGGGCGTTTTCCTGCGTCGAGACCAGCGCCCTCACCTTCTGTTTTGAGCTGGTGTGCCGCGGCACGCTGGCGGAAGGGTGCGAGCTGCATATCGACGAGCAGCAGGCGGAGTGCTGGTGCGAGCAGTGTCAGCAGTACGTCACGCTGCTGTCATCGAAGGTACAGCGCTGTCCGCAGTGCCAGAGCAGCGGGCTGCGCATCGTGGCGGATGACGGTATGCAGATCCAACGCCTCGAAATCGAGAAGGAGTAATGTATGTGTAGTACCTGCGGTTGCGCTGAAGGCAACCTGTATATAGAAGGGGATGAACACCGTCCCCACTCCGCGTTTCGCTCCGCGCCCTTTTCTCCTGCCCCGCGTCCCGCGGCGGCCCTGACCGGCATCACCTTTGCCCCGCAGCGTTCCGACGCGGGCGACCTCCATTACGGCCACGGCGAAGCGGGTACGCACGCGCCGGGCATCAGCCAGCGCCAGATGCTGGAGGTGGAGATCAACGTGCTGGACAAAAATAACCAGCTCGCCGCCCGCAATCGCGCCCGCTTTGCCGCGCGCGAACAGCTGGTGCTGAACCTGGTCTCCAGCCCCGGCTCCGGTAAAACCACGCTGCTGACCGAAACCCTCAAACGGCTGAATAAACGCGTCTCCTGCGCCGTGATCGAAGGCGACCAGCAAACGGTAAACGACGCCGCGCGCATCCGCGAAACCGGTACGCCTGCGATTCAGGTCAACACCGGGAAAGGGTGCCACCTGGACGCGCAGATGATTGCCGACGCCGCCCCGCGCCTGTCGCTGGCGGATAACGGTATCCTGTTTATTGAAAACGTCGGCAACCTGGTCTGCCCGGCAAGCTTCGACCTCGGCGAGCGGCATAAAGTGGCGGTGCTCTCCGTGACCGAAGGGGAAGACAAGCCGCTGAAATATCCGCATATGTTTGCCGCCGCCTCCCTCATGCTGCTGAACAAGGTCGACCTGCTGCCGTACCTGAATTTCGACGTGGATAAGTGCCTGGCTTACGCACGGGAAGTGAACCCGGACATTGAGATCCTGCTGGTTTCCGCCACGCGCGGCGACGGGATGGATGCCTGGCTGAACTGGCTGGAGAACGAACGATGTGCATAGGCGTCCCCGGACAAATTTATTCCATCGACGGCAATCAGGCCAAAGTGGAAGTCTGCGGCATCCTGCGCGATGTCGACCTGACGCTGGTAGGCAGCCACGATGAGACCGGCGCAACGCGTCTCGGCCAGTGGGTGCTGGTCCACGTGGGTTTTGCCATGAGCGTGATTAATGAGGAAGAAGCCCGCGACACGCTGGACGCGCTACAGAATATGTTCGATGTCGAGCCGGACGTGGGCGCCCTGTTGTATGGGGAGGAACGTTAACACATGCGTTACGTTGATGAATATCGCGCGCCTGAGCAGGTGTTGCAGCTTATCGATCGCCTGAAAACCCGCGCCTCGCTGCTGGACTACACGAAAGAAAAACCGCTGCGGATCATGGAGGTGTGCGGCGGACACACCCACGCCATCTTTAAATTTGGCCTCGACCAGCTGCTGCCGGAGAACATCGAGTTTATCCACGGCCCCGGCTGCCCGGTGTGCATGCTGCCGATGGGGCGCATCGACAGCTGTATCGACATCGCCAGCCGCCCCGGTGTGATTTTTTGCACCTTTGGCGACGCCATGCGTGTACCGGGAAAAAATGGCTCGCTGCTCCAGGCGAAGGCGCGCGGCGCAGACGTGCGGATCGTCTACTCACCGATGGATGCCCTGACGCTGGCGATGGCTAATCCTGAGCGTAAGGTCGTCTTTTTCGGGCTGGGTTTTGAAACCACCATGCCCGCCACCGCCATTACCCTCCAGCAGGCGAAAGCCCGCAACGTCACAAACTTTTACTTTTTCTGCCAGCACATCACGCTTATTCCCACGCTGCGCAGCCTGCTTGAAGCGCCGGATAACGGTATCGACGCGTTTCTGGCGCCGGGCCACGTCAGCATGGTGATCGGCACAGAAGCCTACGGTTTTATCGCTGAACAGTACAATCGTCCGTTAGTGGTGGCTGGTTTCGAGCCACTTGATCTACTGCAAGGCGTGACCATGCTGGTTGAGCAGAAAATAGCGGCCCTGAGTGCGGTGGAAAATCAGTATCGTCGCGTGGTGCCCGATGCAGGTAACAGACGGGCACAGCAGGCCATAGCCGACGTGTTTAGCGTCGAAGGCGACAGCGAGTGGCGCGGACTGGGGCTGATTGCCGAATCCGGCGTGCACCTGACGCCCACGTATCGCGCCTTCGACGCCGAAGCGCATTTCCGCCCGCAACCGCAGCAGGTGTGCGACGATCCCCGCGCCCGCTGTGGCGACGTACTCACCGGCAAATGCAAACCTCATCACTGCCCGTTATTTGGCAACGCCTGTAACCCGCAAACCGCGTTTGGCGCGCTGATGGTCTCTTCCGAAGGGGCATGCGCCGCGTGGTATCACTATCGCAACCAGGAGTGTGAAGCATGAACACGGTGGAAATGGCGCACGGAAGCGGTGGACTGGCGATGCAGCAGTTGATTAACCGGCTGTTTATGGAAGCCTTTAATAACCCCTGGCTCGCCGAGCAGGAAGATCAGGCGCGTATTGACCTCGCGACCCTGACCGCCCACGGCGACAGGCTGGCGTTCTCTACCGACAGCTACGTGATTGACCCGCTGTTCTTCCCGGGAGGCGATATCGGCAAGCTCGCCGTCTGCGGCACGGCAAACGACGTCGCCGTCAGCGGCGCGATCCCCCGCTACCTCTCCTGCGGGTTTATCCTCGAAGAAGGGTTACCAATGGAGACGCTCACGGCGGTGGTCAACAGCATGGCGCACACCGCCCGCGAGGCGGGGATCGCCATCGTCACCGGGGATACCAAGGTGGTGCAGCGCGGCGCGGCGGATAAGCTCTTCATCAACACAGCCGGGATGGGCGCGATCCCTGCCGACATTCACTGGGGCGCGCAGCAGCTTTGCGCAGGCGACGTGCTGATTGTCAGCGGCACGCTGGGCTGCCACGGGGCAACCATCCTGAACCTGCGCGAAGGCCTGGGGCTGGATGGCGAGCTGCGCAGTGACTGCGCGGTACTCACGCCGCTGATCCAGACGCTGCGCGACATGCCGGGCGTAAAAGCCCTGCGCGACGCCACGCGGGGCGGCGTGAATGCCGTCGTGCACGAGTTCGCGGCAAGCTGCGGCTGCGGGATTGAGCTGACCGAGCGCGGCCTGCCCGTTAAGCCCGCCGTGCGCGGGCTGTGCGAGCTACTAGGTCTAGACCCGCTTAACTTTGCCAATGAGGGCAAGCTGGTGATCGGCGTGGAACGCGCGGCGGCGGAAGCCGTACTTGCACAGCTGCGCACGCATCCTTTAGGGAAAGACGCGGCCATCATCGGCGACGTGGTTGAGCGCAAAGGGGTGCGCCTGACCGGGCTTTACGGCGTGAAGCGCACGCTGGATCTGCCGCACGCTGAACCGTTACCCCGAATTTGCTAGACCGCGCCAAAAGCGGTCAGCGCTGAATTTCTCTTTTTGCCAGTTTCTATTGGAAAGCAACAATGCCGTATACACCGATGAGCGATCTTGTACAGCAGGGCCTGTTTGACATCACGCGCACACTTTTACAACAGCCCGATCTCGGCGCGCTGAGCGATGCCCTGACGCGGCTGGTCAGGCAATCAGCGCTGGCGGACAGCGCCGCCATTGTGCTCTGGCATAGCGCAACCCACCGCGCGAGTTATTTCTCAACGCGTGATAACGGCAAAATCTTCGAATATGAAGATGAAACGTTTCTGGCCCACGGTCCGGTGCGGCGTATTCTCTCCCGCCCGGAAGCGCTGCACTGCAATTTTGACCAGTTTCGCCAGGCCTGGCCGAAGCTGGCAGAGAGCAATCTTTACCACCCGTTCGGCCACTACAGCATGCTGCCGCTGGCGGTGGAAGGGCAAATTTTTGGCGGCTGCGAGTTTATCCGTGATACCGACCAGCCCTGGAGCGAGGCGGAGTACGAACGCCTGCACACCTTTACCCAGATTGTGGCCGTTGTCGCGGAGCAGATCCAAAGCCGCGTCACCAATAACGTGGACTACGACCTGCTGAGCCGCGAGCGCGATAACTTCCGCATTCTGGTTGCCATCACCAACGCCGTGCTCTCCCGCCTGGACATGGATGAGTTGGTCAGCGAAGTGTCAAAAGAGATCCATCACTATTTTAAAATCGATGCCATCAGCATTGCGCTACGCGGCAACCGGAAAGGCAAGCTGAACATCTACTCCACCCACTACCTTGATGAAGCCAACCCGGCGCACGAGCAGAGCGAAGTGGACGAAGCGGGAACGCTGTCCGAGCGGGTATTTAAAAGCAAAGAGATCCTGCTGCTCAATCTCAATGAACAGGATCCGGTAGCCCCCTACGAGCGGATGTTGTTCAACACCTGGGGCAACAAGATCCAGACCCTGTGCCTGCTGCCGCTGATGTCCGGCAACACCATGCTCGGCGTGCTTAAACTGGCGCAGTGCGATGAGGCCGTATTTACCACCGCCAACCTGAAGCTGCTGCGCCAGATCGCCGAGCGTATCTCCATTGCGCTGGATAACGCCCTCGCCTATCAGGAGATCCACCGCCTGAAGGAGCGGCTGGTGGACGAAAACCTGGCGCTGACCGAGCAGCTCAACAACGTGGACAGCGAGTTTGGCGAAATCATCGGACGCAGCGATGCCATGTACAGCGTCCTTAAGCAGGTGGAAATGGTGGCGCAGAGCGACAGCACGGTGCTGATCCTCGGTGAAACCGGTACCGGGAAAGAGCTGATTGCCCGGGCGATCCACAACCTGAGCAACCGCAACAGCCGCCGGATGGTGAAGATGAACTGCGCGGCGATGCCTGCGGGCTTACTGGAAAGCGACCTGTTCGGCCACGAGCGTGGCGCCTTTACCGGCGCCAGCAGCCAGCGGCTGGGCCGTTTTGAACTGGCGGATAAAAGCTCGTTGTTCCTCGACGAAGTGGGCGATATGCCGCTGGAGCTTCAGCCCAAGCTGCTGCGCGTTTTGCAGGAGCAGGAGTTCGAGCGCCTCGGCAGCAACAAGCTGATCCAGACCGACGTGCGTCTGATTGCCGCCACCAATCGCGATCTGAAAAAAATGGTCGCCGACCGCGAGTTTCGCAGCGATCTTTACTATCGCCTGAACGTCTTCCCGATCTGCCTGCCGCCGCTGCGCGAGCGCCCGGAAGATATTCCGCTGCTGGTGAAAGCCTTTACCGCGAAGATTGCCCGCCGGATGGGGCGAAATATCGACAGTATTCCTGCCGAAACGCTACGCACACTCTCGGCGATGGAGTGGCCGGGGAACGTGCGCGAGCTGGAAAACGTCATTGAACGCGCGGTCCTGCTGACGCGCGGGAACGTGCTCCAACTCTCCCTGCCAGAGGTTACTCTCTCTGAAACGACCGTGACCGCAACCGAGCTTGCGAAAGAGGGAGAAGATGAATATCAGCTCATTATGCGAGTGCTGAAGGAGACCAACGGCGTGGTAGCCGGACCGAAAGGTGCGGCGCAACGGCTGGGGCTGAAGCGTACCACCCTGCTCTCGCGCATGAAGCGTCTGGGAATCGATAAAGAGAGCCTGAATTAACCCGTCATTCCGGCGACGTCGCCCTGCGCGTAATTTGTCGCCCACTGCGGCGCGGAGCCGGTTATTTTTTGGGCCGATACTTTTCGGGTAATTCCGGAACCGGACGGCGATCGTCGATCAGATGACGGATGGTCAGAATCGGATGGCGCCATAACATACGTGGCCCTGCCCAGCGCATCACCTGCTTCATCTCTTCCCGTCGGGCGGGTTGATAACAGTGCACAGGGCACTGTTTGCAGGCAGGTTTTTCCTCACCAAACACGCATTTATCCAGCCGCTTATCGGCATAAGCCTTGAGCGCCGAATAGTGCCCCTCTTCTTTTATGGCGTGCGGACACCTGTTTTCGTACAGGGCGATCATTCTGGCGATCGTCTTTTTTTCTCGTGAAATACGTTTACCGGACATAACGTCGTCCTCAACAATAAAGTGCATTTATAATACCCTTTTATCCGCACATTTTCAGTCATTGCATTCCATTTTCTGAAGCGCCCTTCCAGAATTACCCCGCCCCCCGCTGCGTTTTACTGGTATTTTATACAGGCATAAATAACCACCTTTGACCGCATTCACCGGAGAACTTATGCAAGAGATCGCGATCGCCAAACCCTATCGTCACTTGAAAGTGGGTTACTTCAGAAAACGTCATGAAGACCGTAAAACGAAAATTCCAAAACGCTACAGCGTACACGCAGCGCTGAGCCTGAAAGGCGACTGGCTTGAGCAAGCGGGATTTACCACCAACTCGCAGGTTCGGGTGGGCGTCGAGCACGGGAAAATCATCATTGAATTAATGGTGGAAGATGCCTCGTAAAGTCGTGACTTTTTTCTGCGCCGCACCTTTTTTTCATGCGACAATAGAAGGAACAATCGGCCATTGAGCCGCTCAAAGCGTAATATTTTCAAAGAAATGGATATCATAACTCCATGAGCACAATCGACAATTTCGACGCGCATACGCCAATGATGCAGCAGTACCTGAAGCTGAAAGCACAGCATCCGGAAATTTTGCTGTTTTACCGTATGGGCGATTTTTACGAGCTTTTTTATGACGATGCGAAACGTGCGTCTCAGCTGCTCGACATTTCCCTGACGAAACGTGGCGCGTCGGCAGGCGAGCCCATCCCGATGGCAGGTATCCCGCATCACGCGGTTGAAAACTATCTGGCGAAGCTGGTGAACCAGGGTGAGTCTGTCGCTATCTGCGAACAAATTGGCGACCCGGCCACGTCGAAAGGCCCCGTTGAGCGCAAGGTCGTACGCATCGTGACGCCGGGAACCATCAGCGATGAGGCCCTGCTTCAGGAGCGCCAGGATAACCTGCTGGCGGCGATCTGGCAGGACGGTAAAGGGTTTGGCTACGCCACGCTGGATATCAGCTCCGGTCGTTTTCGCCTGAGTGAACCGGCTGACCGTGAAACCATGGCGGCTGAACTACAGCGCACCAATCCGGCAGAACTGCTTTATGCAGAGGATTTCGCCGAGACGGCGCTGATTGAAGGTCGCCGCGGCCTGCGTCGTCGTCCACTGTGGGAGTTCGAAATTGATACCGCGCGCCAGCAGCTGAACCTGCAATTTGGCACGCGCGATTTGATTGGCTTTGGCGTAGAAAATGCCCCGCGCGGGCTGTGTGCCGCAGGCTGCCTGTTGCAGTACGTTAAGGATACGCAGCGTACCGCCCTGCCCCATATCCGTTCCATTACCATGGAGCGTCAGCAGGACAGCATCATCATGGATGCCGCCACGCGCCGCAACCTGGAGATCACTCAGAACCTCGCTGGCGGCATGGAAAATACGCTGGCGTCGGTTCTCGACAGCACGGTTACCCCCATGGGCAGCCGTATGCTCAAACGCTGGCTGCATATGCCGATCCGCAATACCGACACGCTGATCGGCCGCCAGCAAACCATTGCCGCATTGCAGGATCGTTACACCGACTTGCAGCCGGTGCTGCGTCAGGTGGGTGATCTTGAGCGTATCCTGGCGCGCCTGGCACTGCGCACCGCGCGTCCACGCGATCTTGCCCGTATGCGTCACGCGTTCCAGCAGTTGCCGGAACTGCGTGCTCAGCTGGGAGAGATCGACAGCGCGCCAGTGCAGAAGCTGCGCGAAACCATGGGCGAATTTACCGAGCTTCGCGAACTGCTGGAACGCGCCATCATTGATGCGCCGCCTGTTCTGGTGCGGGATGGCGGGGTTATTGCTCCAGGTTATAACGAAGAGCTGGACGAATGGCGTGCGCTGGCCGATGGCGCGACGGATTATCTGGATAAGCTGGAAATCCGCGAGCGTGAACGTCTGGGGCTCGACACCCTGAAAGTCGGCTACAACGCGGTACACGGTTACTATATCCAGATCAGCCGTGGGCAGAGCCACCTGGCACCGATTCACTACGTTCGCCGCCAGACGCTGAAAAATGCCGAGCGCTACATTATTCCCGAGCTGAAAGAGTACGAAGACAAAGTGCTCACGTCGAAAGGTAAAGCGCTGGCGCTGGAGAAACAGCTGTATGACGAGCTGTTCGACATCCTGATGCCGCACCTGGCTGACCTGCAACTGAGCGCCGCTGCGCTGGCCGAGCTGGATGTCCTGGTAAACCTGGCCGAGCGCGCCGATACGCTGAACTACACCTGTCCGACCTTTACTGACAAACCCGGCATTCGCATTACCGAAGGCCGCCACCCGGTGGTTGAGCAGGTGCTGAACGAACCGTTTATTGCCAACCCGTTGAACCTGTCACCGCAGCGAAGAATGCTGATCATTACCGGCCCCAACATGGGCGGTAAAAGCACCTATATGCGCCAGACAGCCCTTATCGCGCTGCTCGCCTACATCGGCAGCTACGTTCCGGCGCAGAAAGTTGAGATTGGCCCTATCGACCGTATCTTCACCCGTGTGGGTGCGGCGGACGATCTGGCGAGCGGTCGCTCTACCTTTATGGTCGAGATGACCGAAACCGCCAACATTCTGCATAACGCGACAGAGAATAGTCTGGTGTTGATGGACGAAGTAGGACGCGGTACCTCCACCTATGACGGCCTGTCCCTGGCCTGGGCGTGCGCGGAAAGTCTGGCAAATAAAATCAAGGCGCTGACGCTGTTCGCAACGCACTATTTCGAACTGACACAGCTGCCAGAGAAAATGGAAGGCGTGGCTAACGTCCACCTTGATGCGCTTGAGCACGGCGACACCATCGCCTTTATGCACACGGTGCAGGACGGCGCGGCAAGCAAGAGTTATGGCCTGGCCGTCGCGGCGCTGGCGGGCGTGCCGAAAGAGGTGATCAAGCGCGCGCGTCAGAAACTGCGTGAACTGGAAAGTTTGTCACCGAATGCGGCGGCGACGCAGATAGATGGTACGCAGATGTCACTGCTGGCGGTCCCGGAAGAGACCTCTCCGGCCGTGGAAGCGCTGGAAAATCTTGACCCGGATTCCCTGACGCCGCGACAGGCGCTGGAGTGGATTTATCGGTTGAAGAGTCTGGTTTAGTTCTCTGCGGTCTTTTTTGCCGGGTGGCGGCTTCGCCTTACCCGGCCTACAAAACCCGTAGGCCCGGTAAGCGTAGCGCCACCGGGCAAAGGACCGCACAATATTATCGCCCGGTAAGCGCAGCCGCCACCGGGCTTTTTTACAGCAGCGGCGGGATCGTCGGCACCTGCGGCGCCTCATCAATATCCTTCTGCGTCATGCGGAACGCTTCCGGGTAATGCTCGCGGCTGGTACGGCGCAGCGGTTCGGTATCGCGCCAGGTATACAGACAGTGCTGACACTGGTATACCGTCCAGACACCTTTCACAGGTGATGTTGCCATCACTTCAATATGTTCATCGGCACAACGTGGACAAATCATTTTTTCCTCCTTATTGACGTGCCGCCAGCATCGCGGTCAGTTTTTCGGCCCAGGCTTTGGTTTCAGGGAGATCCTGTACCGGCTGGCTGTAGTGACCACGGTTGTCCGGGGCAACAGGGGTGGTGGCATCAATGATCAGCTTGTCAGTGATCCCCGCCGGGCTGGAGCCGGGGTCAAGCTCGAGCACAGACATATTCGGTAGCTGCACCAGATCGCCTGCCGGATTGACCTTCGATGACAGCGCCCACATCACCTGCGGCAGGTTAAACGGATCGACATCTTCATCCACCATAATCACCATCTTCACGTAACCCAGACCGTGTGGCGTGGTCATGGCGCGGAGCCCGACCGCACGGGCAAAACCGCCGTAACGCTTTTTAGTGGAGATAATCGCCAGCAGACCGTGGGTGTACATGGCGTTTACCGCCTGCACTTCCGGGAATTCAGCCTTCAGCTGCTGATAGAGCGGTACGCAGGTGGCGGGCCCCATCAGATAATCAATCTCGGTCCACGGCATGCCCAGGTAGAGAGATTCGAAAATCGGTTTAGTGCGGTAAGAAACTTTGTCGATACGCACAACCGTCATGTTGCGCCCGCCGGAGTAGTGACCGGTAAACTCACCGAAGGGCCCTTCAATTTCACGTTTCCGGCCTTCAATCACCCCTTCCAGGATCACTTCCGACCCCCACGGCACATCGAAACCGGTCAGCGGAGCCGTCGCAATCGGATACGGGCTTTCACGTAGCGCACCGGCCATTTCATACTCGGATTGATCGTATTTCAGCGGCGTGGCGCCCATCAGGGTGATGATCGGATCGTTACCCAGCGTAATGGCAATTGGCAGGTCTTCGCCGCGCTCTTCTGCCTTATGCAGATGCAACGCAATATCGTGCATCGGCACCGGTTGCAGGCCGAGCTTACGCTTGCCCTTCACTTCCATACGATAGATCCCGACGTTCTGCTTGCCGAAGTGATCGGGGTCGAGCGGATCGCGGGAGACAACGCATGCTTTATCGAGATAAAAGCCCCCGTCACCGTCGTTCAGGCGGAACAGCGGCAGAATGTCGAACAGGTTAATGTCTTCCCCGTCCACCGTGTTCTGCGCCCAGGCCGGGTTTGCACGACGCTCTGGCGCGACGGGAAATTTGTCCCAGCGACGAATAAACTCGTCGATCTGTTTTTTCACCGAGGTATTCGCCGGCAGCCCCATCGAAATAGCGTGGTTTTGCCACGAGCCGATAGTGTTCATCACCACACGGGCATCGGTGAAACCGCGAATATTATCGAACCACAGCGCAGGCGCGCCATCGCCAATGCGCCCGGTAGCGTTGGCGGCCGCCGCTAAATCCGGCTCAGCGTTTACCTCTTCCTCAATTTTCAGCAGCTGCCCTTGCTCATCGAGCGCCTGCAAGAAGCTTCTCAAATCATCAAATGCCATCTTTATTCTCCTGTGAAAAATGTTTCGCTGCCTGCAAACCTTCCCAGCGTCGGGCTTTTTTATGCTCCAGACCGAACTGGTCGAGAACGCGGGTCACGATATGCTGGGTAATGTCATCGGCGGTTTGCGGGTGGTTGTAGTACGCAGGCATAGGCGGCACCATCGCCACGCCCATGCGGGAAAGGGCAAGCATGTTCTCGAGATGGATGGTGCTGAGCGGCGTCTCACGGGGAACCAGCACCAGCTTGCGTCCCTCTTTCAGCACCACGTCTGCCGCACGCCCTACCAGCCCTTCGGCGTAGCCCGCGCGGATACCCGCCAGCGTTTTCATGCTGCACGGGATGACGATCATGCCGTCGGTGCGAAACGAGCCGGAGGAGATGGTGGCAGCCTGATCGGCCGGGCTATGGACGACATCCGCCAGGGCAGCAACGTCATGCGCAGTGAAGGGCGTTTCCAGCTCAATCGTGGTTTTTGCCCACTTCGACATCACCAGATGCGTTTCCACCTCCGGCATTTCCCGCAGCGCCTGCAACAACGCCACGCCTAATGGCGCACCCGTTGCGCCCGTCATTCCCACAATCAATCTCATTCAGCACCTCAATAAGTTTGTTCGTATACGAACATATTAATTAAACTACGCCTTGATCCTGCTGCTGACAAGATCGTTCGTATACGATCACACTAATCGCTAAAAAACTCTCGCGTTAAAATTCAGCCCGAGAGCGGCTATCATAGAGGGAGTATTTTTCCGTCGGAGTGTCCATGGAGTTAAGACAAGAAGCTTTCCACCTGCTACGTCAGCTTTTTCAACAGCATACCGCCCAGTGGCAGCACGCATTGCCCGAACTGACAAAGCCACAGTATGCGGTGATGCGGTCAATTGCTGAAAATCCTGGCATTGAGCAGGTTGCCCTGACTGAAGTCGCGGTGAGCACCAAAGCGACGCTGGCAGAAATGCTGAGCCGCATGGAAGCACGCGGCCTGGTCAGGCGCGAGCACGATCCGGCGGACAAGCGCCGTCGGTTTGTCTTTCTGACGGCCGAAGGTGAGGCCCTGCTTGAGAGCAGTAAACCGATTGGAAATGAGGTGGATGAGGCGTTTTTAGGGCGCCTTAACGGCGCGGAACGAGAGCAATTTTCAGCGCTCATTAAAAAGATGATGCAGGATTAAGTAACCCTGACGCGCATAAAATCAATAAATGTTCGCACTTTCGCGGGCACATGCCGGGCATCAGGATAAACGGCATAGATGCCCTGCTGAGCGAACGTGTACGCCGGTAACAGCGAGACCAGTTCCCCTGCATCCAGTGCGTTTCGCACCAGCCACTCCGGCAGCAGCGCCACTCCACATCCCGCGAGGGCAAAAGCCATCAGCGCCTGGGCGCTGTCTGCATACAGGCGCGGCGCTTTCTTGATCTCAAAAGAAACCGGCTGCCCATCAACGCCTCTCATCTGCCAGCGCAGCGGCGAGGTTAAACGCTCGTGAATGATCCAGTCCGCTTCCGCCAGCTGCTCCAGCGAGTTAACCGGATGGTTTGCCAGCCAGCCTGGCGTTGCCACGGGCAGGATGGTGAAGGAGGTCATCAACGCGGCGTGGTAGCGCGAATCTGCAAGCGTGCCGAGCCGGATAGCGACATCGAAGCGCTCGGCGATAAGATCGGCATGCAAAGAGGACGAGACATGCCGCACGCGGAGGTCCGGGTGCAGCTGGCTAAATTCAGCCAGCAAAGGCACCACCACCTGCGAGCCATATTCGGGCGTGGTGGTGATCCGCAGTTCTCCCGTCAGCCCGGCGTGGTTGGCGCGAACATCATCCTGCAATCGCTCTGCATCCCGTAACAGCATCACGCTTCGTTGATGAAAGAGCTTCCCCGCTTCGGTCAGCGTCAGGCGTCGGGTGGTTCGCAGCAACAGGGTGACGCCCAGCTCCTCTTCAAGCTGACGAATATGAAAGCTGACCACCGCTTTTGTCAGCCCCATCGCCTCCGCTGCGGCGGTGAAACTGCCGGTGTCCGCTACGGCGATAAACATCGCCGTACGCTGTAAATTAAGCATCGCTTGCCTGGTTAACTGTCAAAATAATGTTGACAGTATATCGTGCTTTGTCGCGTTTATCCGTAACGCGCGGGCCGATACGATACGCCACCTCACCGGAGGAACTTCCATGACGTATCGCAGCAAAATCGCCTTTCCGGCGATGGCTCGTGCTTTCAATACCACACCTTCCGCGCTTGCCTGGGTAAGTAACGGATACATTGCCGGGCTGACGCTAGTCATCCCTTTCAGCAGTATCCTGACGCGCCGCGTCGGGCCGAAGCGCGTTATCCTGCTCTCACTGCTTCTCTTTAGCGCGGCCTCCGTTGCGGCGGGTCTCTCATCTTCGCTGGAAAGTCTGATTGCCTGGCGAGTCGTACAGGGCGCCAGAGGGGGGTTACTGATCCCGGTTGGTCAGGCGCTGAGCTTCATGCAGGATTATGTCGCGCCGCTGGCCGCCTGGCACTGGATGTTTGTTTTTGCCGCAGTCATCACCCTACTGCCCGTACTGTACGTCTACCGTCTTAACAACACGCAGTTACTTGCGCAACTGCAACAGGAGCAACCATGACCCATTACGAACAAGAGATCCTCGACATTCACGTCGCCCTTGAAAACTGGTTAGGTGCAGGCGAAGGCGATCGGGACACCCTGCTCGCCCGTTTCCGTCCGGATTTTCTGATGGTTCCACCGAGTGGCAACCCTTTAGATCATCACGCGCTTGCCCAATTTTTATATGCACAGCGGGGAACCCGACCCGGGCTCAGGATCGACATTGATGCGTTAACAACGCTTCAGACATGGGACAACGGCGCGGTGCTCCATTACCGGGAGACGCAAACCCGGCCAGGCCAGCCCGTCAACGTGCGCTGGTCAACCGCAGTGCTTAATCAGGAAGGGGATAACATCACCTGGCGTTTGCTGCACGAAACGGCGCAGCCATAAGGCATAAAAAAGGCCCGTCTCACGACGGGCCTTTTCTGACGAATGGTTGCTTACTCGCGGAACAGCGCTTCGATATTCAGACCTTGCCCTTGCAGGATTTCACGCAGGCGGCGTAGTCCTTCAACCTGAATCTGACGAACACGTTCACGGGTCAGGCCAATCTCACGGCCGACGTCTTCCAGTGTCGCAGCTTCATACCCCAGTAAACCGAAACGACGTGCCAGCACTTCACGCTGTTTGGCGTTCAGTTCGAACAGCCATTTGACGATGCTCTGTTTCATGTCATCGTCCTGCGTGGTGTCTTCCGGGCCGTTGTCTTTTTCATCGGCCAGGATGTCCAGCAGCGCTTTTTCGGAGTCGCCACCCAGCGGGGTGTCAACCGAGGTAATGCGCTCGTTGAGACGCAGCATACGGCTTACGTCATCAACCGGTTTGTCGAGTTGCTCTGCAATCTCTTCCGCACTTGGCTCGTGGTCCAGTTTATGGGACAACTCGCGCGCGGTACGCAGATAAACATTCAACTCTTTGACGATGTGGATCGGCAGTCGAATCGTACGGGTCTGGTTCATAATAGCCCGTTCGATGGTCTGACGAATCCACCAGGTCGCGTAGGTTGAGAAACGGAACCCGCGTTCCGGGTCAAACTTCTCAACTGCGCGGATGAGACCTAAGTTGCCCTCTTCAATCAGATCCAGCAGAGCCAGACCACGATTGCCGTAACGGCGGGCAATTTTCACGACCAGTCGCAGGTTACTTTCGATCATGCGACGACGCGAGGCAACATCACCACGCAAAGCACGACGTGCGAAATAGACTTCTTCTTCGGCCGTTAGCAGTGGGGAGTAACCAATCTCCCCAAGGTAAAGCTGAGTCGCGTCCAGCACACGCTGTGTGGCACCCTGCGATAACAGCTCTTCTTCAGCCAAATCGTTATCACTGGGTTCCTCTTCTACTAAGGCTTTTTCGTCAAAAGCCTCTGCTCCGTTCTCATCAAATTCCGCGTCTTCATTTAAATCATGAACTTTCAGCGTATTCTGACTCATAAGGTGGCTCCTACCCGTGATCCCTGGACGAGACACCCTGGCTGGCATGCCCCGTCAATTTATCGCTGCGGTAAATATTGCAGCGGGTTTACGGATTTCCCCTTGTAACGAATTTCAAAATGCAAGCGTGTAGAACTGGTTCCGGTGCTACCCATGGTAGCGATTTTTTGCCCCGCCTTAACTTCTTGTTGTTCCCGGACCAGCATAGTGTCGTTATGGGCGTAGGCACTCAGGTAATCATCATTATGTTTGATGATAATAAGATTACCGTAACCGCGCAGTGCGTTACCGGCATAGACAACGCGCCCGTCTGCGGTCGCGATGATTGCCTGTCCTTTACTGCCTGCGATATCGATCCCTTTGTTGCCCCCCTCAGAGGTAGCGAAGTTCTCGATAATCTTGCCGTCAGTTGGCCAGCGCCAGGTGGTGATTGACGAGCTGGCATTCTGACTGCTTGCAGTCGGTACAGTAGAGCTAACCACAGGTGCCGTAGTCGGTGCTGTGACAACAGTCGCAGTACCTTTATTATTCGGCAACATTTTGTTAGCACTCTGATCACCTGAATCCTCAGAATACGTAATTACAGGTTGTGAAGCAACCACCGTGGTGGATTTTTGTGCAGGCTTAACGCTGTTATTTTGAGCCGTCACATCTGCCGCTGAAACCGTGTTGCCAGGCGTCAGTGGGGTACCCGTTGCATTGCCTACCTGGAGCGTTTGCCCGACTTCCAGACCATACGGGGCCTGGACGTTGTTTCGCTGTGCCAGATCGCGGAAATCGTTCCCGGTGATCCAGGCAATATAGAACAGCGTATCGCCGCGCTTCACGGTATAGGTGCTGCCGCCGGTATAGCTACCTTTCGGAATGTTCCCATACTTACGGTTATACACTATGCGGCCATTTTCGGTCTGAACAGGCTGATCCACTGGCTGAATCTGCGAAGGCTGCGTAATTGGACGCTGAACCGGCTGGATCTGCGGAGTTTGCTGCGCCGTGGACGTGCCCATTTTAGGCGGAGGGGTAATCAACATTCCGCTGGACGTGTTACCCGAGCCGCTGGTTCCATTGACGGAACTGACGGGCGCAGGTGCATTGTCAGAACTTGTACAGCCTGCCAGCCAGAGCGAAACCAGTGATAATGCCGCAACACGGCTGATGGTGAATTTTGGGCTTCCCGCGCTCATTTATCCCCCAGGAATGTGTTAACTACCAGTGACTTAAAAATAACCGTGATGGCATGAACCTATCGCGCCACACCATACGCTGAATTTGCCTCAATAACCCTGGAAAAATCCGAGTCTCAGGCCAGCTCGCCCTTAACCAGGGGCACAAAGCGCACGGCTTCCACGGTATCGATAATAAACTCGCCGCCGCGTCGACGAACGCGCTTTAAAAGCTGCTGCTCATCGCCGACGGGCAAAACTAGAATGCCGCCCTCGTCCAGCTGCGAGAGAAGTGCAGCGGGAATTTCAGGTGGCGCGGCCGTGACTATTATGGCGTCAAACGGGGCGCGAGCCTGCCAACCCTGCCATCCATCGCCGTGGCGTGTCGATACATTATGTAAATCAAGCTGTTTCAGGCGACGGCGCGCCTGCCACTGCAAGCCTTTAATCCGTTCCACGGAACAGACATGGTGCACAAGGTGGGCCAGGATCGCGGTCTGATACCCTGAACCGGTGCCAATTTCCAGCACCCGGGAGTCTGGCGTTAACTCCAGAAGCTCCGTCATACGCGCCACCATGTAAGGCTGCGAAATCGTCTGGCCTTGCCCGATGGGCAGCGCCACGTTTTCCCACGCTTTGTGTTCAAACGCCTCATCTACAAACTTCTCACGGGGAACCTGGGCAAGCGCATCCAGCACCTGCTCGTTGGCGATCCCCTGTGCGCGTAATTGTTCCAGAAGAGTTTGTACACGTTTACTTACCATTGCGCGTTCACTCCGACCCGATCTAACCAGTCCGACACCACATCATGCGCGCTATAAGCGGTTAAATCTACGTGCAACGGCGTAACGGAAACGTAACCCTCATCCACAGCAGCGAAGTCGGTGTCTGGCCCGGCATCGCATTTATCTCCCGGCGGGCCGATCCAGTACAGGGTATTGCCGCGCGGATCCTGCTGGGGAATAACCTGATCGGCCGGATGGCGACTGCCGCAGCGCGTCACGCGGATCCCTTTGATCTCGTCCAGCGGGAGATCCGGCACGTTAATATTGAGGATACGTCCGGTACGCAGCGGCTCGCGGCCAAGCGCACGGAGAATAGAGCAGGTTACCGCGGCGGCAGTGTCATAGTGGGTGTGGCCGTTTAACGAGACCGCCAGCGCCGGGAACCCCAGGTGACGCCCCTCCATCGCCGCGGCCACGGTGCCGGAGTAAATCACATCATCGCCAAGATTCGGCCCGGCATTGATGCCGGAGACCACAACATCCGGCCGCGGGCGCATCAGCGCATTTACGCCCAGAAACACGCAGTCGGTCGGCGTCCCCATCTGGACGGCAATATCGCCATTCTCAAAGGTAAAGGTGCGAAGTGAAGACTCCAGCGTCAATGAGTTAGACGCGCCACTGCGGTTACGATCGGGAGCCACGACCTGCACATCCGCAAATTCGCGGAGGTGTTTCGCCAGCGTCTGAATACCTGGCGCATGGATCCCGTCATCGTTACTCAGCAATATTCGCATAATCACCCGACGTGTTGATAAGTTCCCTGACAACACTGGTGGCAAAGCTACCTGCCGGCAGCCAGAAGCGTAACTCGACGGTTACGTCATCCCACCAGTTCCAGCTCAGCTGTTGCGGATAGAGGAGCATCGCACGGCGCGCCGCCTCGACTTTTTCCCGCACCAGCAATGATTGTAATTCTGGCGCATCCGCCACCGCTGACTGCTCAGCGGCCAGCGCCTCGCCCTGGGTTCCCCAGTCGCCTGAGCCCGGCAAGGCGGCGGTAATCATCAGCGCTTTAGCGTCCACGCGCGACTGGGCATCGGCCATCTCATCGGCCGTTGCCACAAACCAGCTTCCGCGTCCCGCTAATTGTAGCGCATCGCCGACAACAACTTGATTCGCGTCCGGTTTTTTCAGCCGTTCGCTCACAATCTGATTAAACAACGCACTGCGGGCCGCCGACAACCAAAAACTGCGTTTATTCCTGTCGCGCACCGGCGCGCTGCTTTGCGCCCAGCGCAGCGCGCCCAGCAGGTTGCTGCCACCAATGCCAAAGCGCTGTGCGCCAAAATAGTTTGGCACGCCGCGTTCGGTAATGGCCTTCAGGCGTTTTTCAACGTCATCGCGGTCGGTCACTTCACGCAGCACCAGCGTGAAATCGTTGCCTTTCAACGCTCCCGGACGCAATTTGCGTTTGTGGCGGGCATACTCCAGTACCTTACAGCCCTCAAGCTCAAATTTGCTTAAATCGGGCATGGCATTGCCGGGCACGCGGGCGCAAAGCCACTGTTCGGTCACGGCATGCTTATCCTTTTGACCGGCAAAGCTCACTTCGCGGGCGTGAATTTTGAGGAATTTTGCCAGCGCGTCCGCCACGAAGCGGGTGTTGCAGCCGTTTTTCAGAATGCGCACCAGGATGTGCTCGCCTTCGCCGTCCGGCTCAAAACCCAGATCTTCCACTACCACGAAATCTTCAGGGTTGGCTTTCAGCAGACCTTTGCCCTGCGGTTTACCGTGCAGATACGTCAGGTTGTCGAAATCCGTCATTTGACCGCCTTCACCAGCAGCGCCACGGCTTCACAGGCAATGCCTTCGCCACGACCGGTAAAGCCCAGCTTCTCCGTGGTGGTCGCTTTGACGTTGACGTCGTCCATATGGCAGCCCAGATCTTCAGCGATAAACACGCGCATCTGAGGGATGTGCGGCAGCATCTTCGGTGCCTGAGCAATGATCGTCACATCAACGTTGCCGAGGGTGTAGCCTTTGGCCTGAATACGACGCCAGGCTTCGCGCAGCAGTTCGCGGCTGTCTGCGCCTTTAAAAGCAGGATCGGTGTCCGGGAACAGTTTACCAATGTCGCCCAACGCGGCGGCACCCAGCAGCGCGTCGGTCAGCGCATGCAGCGCCACGTCGCCATCAGAATGCGCCAGCAAACCTTTTTCGTATGGAATGCGCACGCCGCCAATGATAATTGGGCCAACGCCGCCAAAGGCGTGTACATCAAAACCGTGTCCAATACGCATTATGCCTTCTCCTGAGGGGTCGTACGGGTAAGATAAAATTCCGCGAGCTGTAAGTCTTCCGGGCGCGTCACTTTTATATTATCAGCGCGCCCTTCAACAAGCGTTGGGTGGAAACCGCAATACTCCAGCGCCGAGGCTTCGTCCGTAATGGTCGCACCTTCTTTAAGCGCACGCGTTAAGCAGTCGTGGAGTAATTCGCGGGGAAAAAATTGTGGCGTCAGCGCGTGCCATAAATCCACGCGCTCGACGGTGTGGGCAATCGCCGGTTTACCCGGTTCGGCACGCTTCATGGTGTCACGCACCGGGGCGGCCAGAATGCCGCCCACGTTACTGGTTTCACTCAGGGCCAGCAGACGTGACAGATCGTCGTGATGCAGACAGGGACGCGCGGCATCGTGCACCAGAACCCACTGCGCGTTCCCGGCAGCCTGAATGCCCGCCAGAACAGAGTCGGCCCGCTCGGCGCCGCCGTCAACAACGGTAATCTGGGGATGATGTGCCAGCGGGAGCTGCGCAAAACGCGCATCGCCGGGGCTGATGGCAATAACCACGCGTTTCACCCGGGCATGCGCCAGCAGCGCTGCCACGGCGTGCTCGAGGATCGTTTTATCACCAATTGAGAGGTACTGCTTGGGACACTCTGTATGCATGCGCCGGCCAAAACCTGCGGCCGGCACCACGGCACAGACGTCCGAAAAAGTTGCTGCCATGTCGTAATCCTGGGCCTGATTATCGATTGTTTTGTGCGGAGCCCTGATTGCGTTTAGACGCATCCGGAACCAGGCGATAAAACGTTTCGCCCGGCTTAGTCATACTGAGTTCATTGCGTGCGCGCTCCTCAATCGCCTCCTGGCCGCCATTGAGGTCATCAATTTCAGCAAAAAGTTGATCGTTACGCGCTTTAAGTTTGGCGTTTGTCGCCTGCTGTGCCGCGACGTCATCGCTCACCCGGCTGTAGTCGTGCAGTCCGTTTTTGCCGAACCACAGCGAATATTGCAGCCAGACCAGCAAAGCCAGCAACAGCAGCGTTAGTTTACCCATCCTGCCCCCTGAAAAAACGGCATCATCATCCCATAACTTTCCGCTGGACTCTACTGCGGGGTTTTAATTATGCCGTAAGTTAGCCCATCAGCCATAAAAACAGCAGGCCAAAGATGACCACAACGGTGGCGATAGTGATGAACGTACTATACAGGAGCTTGCCGTTGAAAAGGGAGTGCAGCGCCACGCCCACAACTACCGCAACGGGCATCAGCGCCAGAAAGAAAGGCCAGGTATAGAGGAAGAAAAAGAGGGTGTTACCACCGTAGATCAAAAACGGGATACCCAGCGCCAGTAACCACGACGCGAAGCCGACTATCGCCCCAGGGAAGGACCAGGTCGTCTCGTCGTCGGTCGTTAACGGTTCCGACCCGGTGGTAATCATGTAGTTTTCACTGTTGCGCATAGCTAATCCTGTGACCGTGACTCATCGCTCGGGAAGACAGCTCCCGAACGATACCGTCTCAGGATCTGATAATATCGTCCCGTCTGAGCAGGTCTAATAATTGGCTTACTAAATTTGTTACCAATTGTTGGCCTTCCAGATGAATCTCAGGGGATTCAGGCGCTTCGTAAACCGAGTCAATACCGGTGAAGTTTCGCAGCTCTCCCGCGCGGGCTTTTTTGTACAGCCCTTTCGGATCGCGCGCTTCGCAGATTGCCAGCGGGGTATCCACAAACACTTCAATAAAGCGATTCTGCCCCACGCGCTCACGCACCATCTGACGTTCGGCGCGGTGCGGTGAGATAAACGCCGTCAGCACCACCAGCCCGGCATCCGCCATCAGGCTGGCGACTTCCCCCACCCGACGAATGTTCTCTTTACGGTCTTCATCGCTGAACCCTAAATCGCTGCACAGACCATGACGCACGTTGTCGCCGTCCAGCAGGTAGGTGCTCACCCCCTGCTGATGCAGCGCCTCTTCCAGTGCGCCTGCCACCGTGGATTTACCAGAGCCAGACAGCCCGGTAAACCACAGCACAACCCCACGGTGACCGTGGAGCTGTTCGCGCTGGGCGACGGTGACCGGATGAGGATGCCAGACGACGTTCTCATCATGGGCGGCCATCACTTGCCTCCCAGCAGATCGCGTACGCCCCAGTGCGGGAAGTGCTTACGCACCAGCGCGTTCAGTTCCAGCTCGAAGGCGCTGAACTCAGACGTCACGCTCGCCTGCGCGTTAGGCTCGCGCACCATGCCGGCACCGACGGTGACGTTGGTCAGGCGGTCAATGAAGATCAGCCCGCCCGTCACCGGATTCTGCTGGTACGGATCCAGCACCAGCGGCTCGTCGAAGGTCAGATCCACCAGGCCGATGCCGTTCAGCGGCAGCTCGCTCACGTCACGGTGGGTCAGGTTGTTGATGTCCACCTGGAACTGAATGCCGTCCACGCGGGCGCGGGTTTTCTTGCCGGCGATTTTAATGTCATAGCTCTGGCCTGCGGTCAGCGGCTGTTCCGCCATCCACACTACATCCACGGATGCGCCCTGCACCGCCGCCAGCGTTTCCTGCGCGTCGACCAGCAGGTCGCCGCGGCTGATATCAATTTCGTCTTTCAGTACCAGGGTTACCGCTTCACCTGCCCCGGCTTCGTCCAGATCGCCATCAAAGGTGACGATACGGGCGATGGTCGATTCCACGCCGGATGGCAGCACCTTGACGCGCTGACCCACCTTCACGGAGCCTGAAGCGAGAGTACCGGAGAAGCCGCGGAAATCGAGGTTCGGACGGTTCACGTACTGCACCGGGAAGCGCATCGGCTGGGTATCGACCACGCGCTGAATTTCAACGGTTTCCAGCACTTCCAGCAGCGTCGGGCCGCTGTACCACGGCATGTTCGCGCTCTGAGAGGCGACGTTATCCCCTTCCAGCGCCGACAGCGGCACAAAGCGAATATCGAGGTTGCCCGGCAGCTGTTCAGCAAAGGTCAGGTAGCTCTGGCGGATCTCGTCGAAACGCGCTTCGCTGTAGTCCACCAGATCCATTTTGTTCACCGCCACCACCAGATGCTTGATCCCCAGCAGCGTAGAGATAAAGCTGTGACGACGAGTCTGATCCAGCACACCTTTACGGGCGTCGATCAGCAGGATCGCCAGGTCACAGGTGGACGCGCCGGTCGCCATGTTACGGGTGTACTGCTCGTGCCCCGGGGTGTCGGCGATAATAAATTTGCGCTTTTCGGTAGAGAAGTAGCGATAGGCGACATCAATGGTAATGCCCTGCTCGCGCTCCGCCTGCAAGCCGTCCACCAGCAGCGCCAGGTCGAGTTTTTCGCCCTGGGTGCCGTGGCGTTTGCTGTCATTGTGCAGGGAAGAGAGCTGATCTTCGTAGATCTGGCGCGTGTCGTGCAGCAGACGACCAATCAGGGTACTTTTCCCGTCATCCACGCTGCCGCAGGTCAGGAAACGCAGCAGGCTTTTGTACTGTTGGGCGTGCAGATAAGCTTCTACGCCGCCTTCATCGGCAATTTGTTGGGCAATAGTCGTATTCATGGCGGCTCCTTAGAAATAACCCTGACGTTTCTTCAGCTCCATGGAGCCTGCCTGGTCGCGGTCAATCACGCGGCCCTGTCGCTCACTGGTGGTCGACACCAGCATCTCCTCGATGATCTCGGGCAGCGTCTGCGCACTGGATTCCACCGCGCCGGTCAACGGCCAGCAGCCGAGAGTACGGAAACGGACCATCTGTTTTTTGATCACTTCGCCCGGCTGTAAATCAATGCGATCGTCGTCGATCATCATCAGCATGCCGTCGCGCTCCAGCACCGGGCGCTCGGCCGCCAGATACAGCGGAACGATCTCAATATTTTCCAGATAGATGTACTGCCAGATATCCAGCTCGGTCCAGTTGGAGAGCGGGAAGACGCGAATGCTTTCGCCCTTGTTGATCTGGCCGTTGTAGTTGTGCCACAGCTCCGGACGCTGGTTTTTCGGGTCCCAGCGGTGGAAGCGGTCGCGGAAAGAGTAGATACGCTCTTTGGCGCGGGATTTCTCTTCGTCACGTCGCGCGCCGCCGAAGGCCGCATCAAAACCGTATTTATTCAGCGCCTGCTTCAGCCCTTCGGTTTTCATGATGTCGGTATGCTTGGCGCTGCCGTGCACGAACGGGTTGATGCCCATCGCCACCCCTTCCGGGTTTTTGTGCACCAGCAGCTCGCAGCCGTAGGCTTTGGCGGTACGGTCACGAAACTCGTACATCTCGCGGAATTTCCAGCCGGTATCCACGTGTAACAGCGGGAACGGCAGCGTACCCGGATAAAACGCTTTGCGCGCCAGGTGCAGCATGACGCTGGAATCTTTACCGATGGAGTACATCATCACCGGGTTAGAAAACTCGGCGGCCACTTCGCGGATAATGTGGATACTTTCCGCTTCGAGCTGCCGCAGGTGAGTAAGTCGTTTTTGGTCCATAACCGTTCCTTAAGCCAAATTTATAACAGAAGCGCCAAAGCCTTCTGTGTCGGTTGTGTGTTGGAACCAGGCGAGCGTGCTGTGCAGCTGCACCACTTCGCCCACCACGATCAGGGCGGGCATTGGGGCGTCTTTCGCCAAGGTTGCAAGGTCTTGTAAGGTGCCGATGGCGACATGCTGATCGACGCGTGTCCCGCGGGAGATCACCGCTACCGGCGTCGTCGCATCGCGACCGTGCTGAATAAGCTGTTCGCTGATGTCAGCCGCTTTCATCGTGCCCATATAAATCGCCAGCGTTTGTCGGCTCTGGGCGAGATGCGACCAGTCAAACGGCGTGCTGTCGGCTTTATAGTGCCCGGTCACAAAGGTCACGCTCTGGGCGTAATCGCGATGGGTCAGCGGAATACCGGCGTAGGCCGTGACGGCAGACGCCGCCGTAATACCGGGAACCACCTGGAACGGGACGCCCGCTTCGGCTGCCGCCTGCAACTCCTCGCCACCACGACCGAAGATAAACGGGTCGCCCCCTTTCAGGCGCACCACGGTCTTGCCCGCTTTCGCAGCGGCAATCAGCATCTGGTTGGTGTCGTGCTGGGGCACGGAGTGCTCGCCGGCACGTTTGCCGACGCAAATTTGCTCCGCGTCACGGCGGATCAGCTCGCGAATACCGTCGGTGACCAGGTGGTCATAGAACACGATATCCGCATCCTGAAGAACCTGGAGGCCACGCAGCGTGAGCAGCCCGGCATCGCCCGGCCCGGCGCCCACCAGAATGATCTCTCCGCCCGTACTGCCGGGGTTATCCAGTTCGTCTTCGAGAATTTGTTGCGCCGCCGTCTCGTTACCGGCCTGCATCAGGCTGGCAAAGCGGCCGCGAAACACACGCTCCCAGAAGCGACGGCGTTCCGTCACGCTGGTCAGACGCGTTTTCAAATGGTTGCGCCAGTAGCTGGCCTTCTCCGCCATGCGTCCGAGGCTGGTCGGCAGCAGCGCTTCGATTTTTTCTCTCAGCACGCGCGCCAGCACCGGGGCGGTGCCGCCGGAGGAGATCGCTACCAGCAGCGGCGAGCGGTCGACAATCGACGGGAAGATAAATGAACATAACGGCTGGTCGTCTACCACGTTCACCAGACGGTGACGGGCCTGAGCTGCGTCGGAGATGCGGCGGTTGAGCGCCCGATCTTCGGTTGCCGCAATCACCAGCACCACGCTGTCGATCTGAGACTCTTCAAAATCCGCCTCTGCAACGATCTGCACCTGCGCCCCGGCGCGTTGCAGGAAGGCGATTTTGCGATCGGCAATTTCACCCGTCCCGACAACCAGTACCGGTCGGTCTTTTAAGGCAGCAAAAAGGGGGAGATAGTCCACAGGCAACAACTCACTAACAACCACGAATAAAGGGACTATAGGGGGCGGCTTAGATCGAATGAAATTACGAATTGGAATGAGTAGTTACTCAATGGAATAACGCCGTGGAAAAGCAAATATCAAAAAGTGCTTAACACGCGAAATTTCGGGCATTTAGGAGCAATTCAAATTGTGTCTACCCGATCACAGTTTCATACTATGCGGGTTAAAATTTTGCTCTGTTTTTAAGGACTCACTATGTTTTCCGCAATGCGCCACCGATTCGTTGCCCTGGCGCTCGGCGTTTGCTTTATCCTTCCGGCTCAGGCAAAAAATCAATCTTACGGTGAAATAGCCAGTATGCAGGCGCGGCATATTGCGACGGTCTTTCCGGGCCGTATGACCGGAACCCCAGCCGAGATGCTCTCGGCAGACTATATCCGTCAGCAATTTGCGGATATGGGCTATGAGAGCGACATTCGCGCTTTCCACAGCCGCTACATCTATACCACACGCAATAAAACGCAAAACTGGCATAACGTAACCGGCAGCACGGTTATTGCGGCGCACGAAGGAAAGGCGGCTGAGCAGATTATTATTATGGCGCACCTTGATACCTACACGCCGTTGAGCGACGCCGATGTCGATAATAACCTCGGCGGGCTGACGCTTCAGGGACTGGATGATAATGCGGCGGGGCTGGGCGTGATGCTTGAGCTGGCCGAACACCTGAAGAATATTCCGACGAAATACAGCATTCGCTTTGTTGCGACCAGCGGCGAAGAAGAAGGAAAACTCGGCGCTGAGAATCTCCTTAAGCGCATGAGCGCTGAGGAGAAGAAAAATACGTTGCTGGTGATTAACCTCGATAATCTGATCGTGGGGGATAAGCTCTATTTTAATAGCGGACAGAGCACACCGAGCAGCGTACGTAAACTCACCCGCGACCGCGCGCTGGCGCTTGCCCGCACACATGGCGTCTATGCCGCGACAAATCCGGGCGGTAACCCGCAGTATCCTAAAGGCACAGGCTGCTGTAATGACGGTGAAGTGTTTGATAAGGCGGGCATTCCGGTGCTGTACGTCGAGGCGACGAACTGGGCGCTGGGCAAAAAAGATGGCTATCAGCAGCGCAGCAAATCGAAAGCCTTTCCGGACGGGACCAGCTGGCATGATGTGCGGCTGGATAATCAGCAGCACATTGATAAAGCGCTGCCGCAGCGGATTGAGCACCGCAGCCGGGATGTCGTGAAGGTGATGCTGCCGCTGGTGAAGGAGCTGGCGAAAGCGGGGAAAGCCTGATGTCGTTAAGCCCGGTGGCGGCTACGCCTTACCGGGCCTACGTTTCGTGCCGTTGCAGGCCCGGTAAGCGCAGCGCCACCGGGCGAAAAAACATTACCCTTCGTGCAATCCGCACTCGCGCTTCAGCCCAAAGAATCGCGTCTCTTCTTCCGCCATTCCCGGTTCCCATTTACGCGTGGTGTGGGTGTCGCCTACCGACAGGTAGCCTTGATCCCACAGCGGATGGTACTTCAGCCCGTGCTTTTGCAGATACTGGTACACCGTGCGGTTATCCCAGTCGATGATCGGCAGCACTTTGAACACGCCGCGCTGCACCGCCAGCACCGGCAGCGTTGCCCGGCTCCCGGACTGCTCGCGGCGCAGGCCCGCGAACCAGGTCTGAGCGTTCAACTCTTTCAGCGCCCGGTTCATCGGCTCGACCTTGTTGATCTCATTGTATTTCTCAATGCCCTCAACGCCCTGTTCCCACAGCTTGCCGTAGCGCGCCTCCTGCCAGGCCGCGCTTTCCGTCGCGCGGTAAACTTTGAGGTTCAGCTTGAGCTTGTCCGTCAGCTCGTCAATAAACTGGTAGGTCTCCGGGAACAGATAGCCGGTATCGGTGAGGATCACCGGAATGTCCGGGCGGATCCGATTCACCAGGTGCAGGCTGACCGCCGCCTGGATGCCAAAGCTTGACGACAGCACATAGTCACCCGGCAGGTTTTCCAGCGCCCACGCCACGCGCCCTTCGGCGTCGAGTTTTTCCAGCTGGGCGTTGGTTTCTGCCAGGGCCAGAATGCGTTCGACTTTTGGCAGGTCATTTAGGGCGTTTAGATCGAGTACGGACATAAGAACCTCGTTTGCCTGTTTTGCCGGGCGGCACTGCGTTTGCCCGGCCTACAAAACCCGTAGGCCCGGTAAGCGAAGCGCCACCGGGCAAAGGATGTGTTACTCCCAGAAATCCCTGGCGGGATCGAGCACCGGGCGAATGATGCCCGCACGCACCGTAAAGTCGCCGAAGCCTTCACCCGCTTCACGCTCTTTCGCCCAGCGCCCGACAAGCTCGTCGATGGAATCAAGAATTTCCGGTTCCGTAATATTTTCACGGTACATACGCGGAATGCGCGTCCCCATACGGTTGCCGCCAAGGTGCACGTTGTAACGACCCGGCGCTTTGCCCACCAGACCCAGCTCGGCCAGCATCGCGCGACCGCAGCCGTTCGGGCAGCCGGTGACGCGCATAACAATATGCTCGTCCGGAATACCGTGTTTTTCCAGAATCGCTTCCACTTTATCAGTGAAGGACGGCAGGAAACGTTCCGCTTCGGCCATCGCCAGCGGGCAGGTCGGGAACGACACGCAGGCCATCGAGTTTTCACGCTGCGGTTTAACCGCATTCATCAACCCATGATCGCGCGCCAGCTTCTCGATCTTCGCCTTCTGGCTTTCCGGCACGCCGGCAATAATCAGGTTCTGGTTGGCGGTAATGCGGAACTCGCCTTTATGGATCTTAGCAATTTCCAGCAGACCGGTTTTCAGCGGGCGGCCCGGATAATCCAGAATACGACCGTTTTCAATAAACAGCGTCAGGTGCCATTTATTATCGATACCTTTCACCCAGCCAATGCGATCGCCGCGACCGGTGAATTCGTAAGGGCGGATCGGCTCAAACTTGATCCCCGCGCGACGCTCCACTTCTTCTTTGAACGTCTCGACGCCTACACGCTCCAGGGTGTATTTGGTTTTCGCGTTTTTACGGTCGGTACGGTTGCCCCAGTCGCGCTGGGTAGTAACCACCGCCTCAGCCACGGCCAGCGTGTGCTCCAGCGGCAGGAAGCCGAACTCGCTCGCGGTGCGGGCGTAGGTTTTCTTGTTCCCATGCTCGATGGACAAACCGCCGCCCACCAGCAGGTTAAAGCCGACCAGCTTGCCATTTTCGGCAATCGCCACGAAGTTCATGTCGTTGGCGTGCAGGTCGATATCGTTCTGCGGCGGGATAACCACCGTGGTCTTGAATTTGCGCGGCAGGTAGGTCTGACCGAGGATCGGCTCTTCGTCCGTGGTCGCGACTTTCTCCTGATCGAGCCAGATCTCCGCATAGGCACGCGTGCGTGGCAGCAGGTGCTCGGAGATCTTCTTCGCCCACTCGTACGCTTCGGCGTGCAGCTCGGACTCATACGGGTTCGAGGTGCAAAGCACGTTACGGTTCATGTCGTTGGCGGTCGCCAGCGCGTCCAGCCCCACGGAGTGCAGCATCTGGTGCACCGGCTTGACGTTTTTCTTCAGAATGCCGTGGAACTGGAAGGTCTGACGGTTAGTCAGACGGATGCTGCCGTAAATCGTGTTTTCACCGGCAAACTTGTCGATCGCCTGCCACTGTTTGGTGGTGATGATGCCACCCGGCAGGCGGCAGCGCAGCAGCATCGCATGACGCGGCTCCAGCTTCTGTTCGGCACGTTCGGCGCGGATATCGCGGTCGTCCTGCTGGTACATACCGTGGAAACGGATCAGCAGGAAGTTGTCGCCTTTGAAACCGCCGGTCAGGCCGTCATTTAAATCTTCGGCAATGGTACCGCGCAGGTAGTTGCTCTCTACCTTCATGCGCTCGGCATCAGACAGTTTGCCTTCGACCACCAGTGGGCCAGGATGTTTTTCGCTCATTAGTAGACATCTCGCTGATAACGGCGCTCTACGCGCAGCTCACTTAAAAATTCATCCGCCGTTTCGGCATCCATACCGCCGAATTCGGCAATCACTTCCAGCAGTGCCTGCTCAACGTCTTTCGCCATGCGATTGGCGTCGCCGCAGACATAAATGTGGGCGCCGTCATTGATCCAGCGCCACAGCTCTGCGCCCTGTTCGCGCAGTTTGTCTTGTACGTATACTTTTTCTTTCTGATCGCGGGACCAGGCCAGATCGATGCGGGTCAGCACGCCCTCTTTGACGTAGCGCTGCCATTCAACCTGGTAGAGGAAATCTTCAGTAAAATGCGGGTTGCCGAAGAACAGCCAGTTTTTACCCGGCGCCTCGTCCGCTGCACGCTGCTGCATAAAGGCGCGGAACGGTGCGATGCCGGTGCCCGGGCCAATCATGATCACCGGCGTTTCCGGGTTTGCCGGCAGGCGGAAGTTGTCGTTGTGTTCGATAAAGACGCGCACCTCGCCCTCTTCTTCCACGCGGTCGGCCAGGAAGCCCGACGCCCCGCCCGCCCGCGCGCGGCCTTCGATGTCGTAACGCACCACGCCAACGGTGATGTGGACTTCGTTTTCCACTTCCGCCTGTGAAGAGGCGATGGAGTAAAGACGCGGCGTCAGCGGACGCAGCAGGCCGATCAGCGCGTCGGCATCCAGCTGTGCCGGGGAGAAACGCACCATGTCGACAATCGGCGTCGTCGCGGCGTAATGCTGTAACTTCACTTTGTCCCCCACCAGCGGCAGAAGGGACTCGCTGCGCGTTAAGGTGGCGTAGTTTTCAACGATATTGGCGGTGTTCACCGTCAGCTCGAAATGCCACTGAAGCGCCTCAGAGAGCGGTAAGGTTTTACCTTCCACCTGGACCGGCTCCGTGCCTTTCAGCCACAGCAGCTCGACCAGCTCTTTCACCAGCGCCGGATCGTTCTGATACCAGACGCCCAGCGCATCGCCAGGCTGATAACGCAGGCCGGAGTCACCGAGATCGATTTCGATATGGCGCACGTCTTTTTCCGAATCACGGCCCGTGATTTTCTGGTTTACCGACAGGCTCGCCGTCAGCGGCGCCTCTTTCGTGTAAGGGCTGGTGTGGATTTCGTTAACGGTGCCCGCTGCGGTAACGGCGGCCTGCGCTGGCGTCTCTTTCGGGACGCGGGCCTTCAGCACCTCAACGATGCGCGTCCGCCATTCGGCGGCGGCGGCCTGGTATTCGACATCAGCGTCTACGCGATCCAGCAGGCGCTCTGCGCCCAGCTCCGCCAGCTTGCTGTCGAAGTCTTTACCGGACTGGCAGAAAAATTCATAGGACGTATCACCGAGGCCGAAGACGGCAAAGGCGGTGCCCTCCAGCCTTGGCGCTTTTTTCGAGAACAGGAACTTATGCAGCGCGACGGCTTCTTCCGCAGGCTCGCCTTCCCCCTGCGTTGACGCCACCACCACCAGCAGTTTTTCTGACGCGATCTGTTTGAATTTATAATCCCCGGCGTTGACCAGGTTAACGTTCAGCTTCGCGGCGAGCAGGTCATCACGCAGCGCTTCGGCCACACGACGGGCATTACCCGTTTGCGAAGCGGAGATAAGCGTGATGGCAGGAATTTCAACGGCCGTTGGCGGGACGCCAGCCACAGCACCCGGCTGCTGATTGAGCATTCCCCAGAAATAGCCGGAGACCCAGGCGAGCTGGGTGGGTGAAAAATCGGAAGTCGCGGCCTGGAGGCGCGCCAGTTGCTCCGGGTTAAGGGGAAGCAAATTTGAAGGTGGGGCCTGTGTTGTCATGCGTCGTTATGTTCCAGTAGCAAAGCGGACTTTAAGCGAATAAATCCAAACTGAAGATAAGGTTAACGGCGGGGATAATAACAATTAAAGAAGGGATGGAAATAATAAATAACCAAATGGACTAACCTGTTTTAGTTATCGTTCTTAACGATAAAAGCGATTAAATAACTATTTGAAATAAAACAATAAAGGCCGATAAACACCATGAATACGAGGCGGTGACCGTTCAGAGCCGTTTTAGTTAATGATAAAAATTGTGCTTTCCGGTACTATGCGGCGGTTTTTTCCGCATTCCTGAGAGCTATGATGTCCACCACACTGTTTAAAGATTTCACCTTCGAAGCCGCACACCACCTTCCACACGTTCCTGCCGGGCACAAATGTGGCCGCCTGCATGGACACTCGTTTATGGTGCGTCTTGAAATCACCGGTGAAGTCGATCCCCATACGGGCTGGGTCATGGACTTTGCCGAACTGAAGGCTGCGTTTAAGCCGACCTACGATCGTCTCGATCACTACTATCTGAATGATATTCCGGGCCTTGAAAACCCGACCAGCGAAGTGCTGGCGAAATGGATTTGGGATCAGATGAAACCGCTGGTGCCGCTGCTGAGCGCAGTGATGATCAAAGAGACCTGCACGGCAGGCTGCGTCTACCGCGGGGAGTGAATCTCCTCCGTTGCGGCCTCACGAGGCACGAGCGGCGTAAACTCGTAGAGCACCAGCGCATTACTCTCCAGTGATTCACTCAGTTGCCAGCCGTCATAAAGGCGTTCATCGCGTACGGAAAGCGTTGGACGCGCTTTATGCGCTATCCAGCGCCACATCTCTTCATCAGGGCCGCTTTCGCTGCCAACCCCTTCAAGTAACGGATAGAGCGCGCCGTTGTGCTGATCAAACAGATGACATTTAATTCGCCATTTACCGCGCATTCCCTTCAGGTGTAAATGATACTGCTGGCGAAAACGCTGGATGAATGCTTCTTCACTGGACAGGAGCGGATTAAAAACCACCACATTACGCAGCAACAGCTGATAACCATTACGATGGCGCGTAAGCAGGACACGCTTATCATTGACCAGCACCTCGCCCCGCAGACGTTGCCAGAGCCAGAGTACCCAATAAACCGGACGCGGCAGACCATGGTTATACTGTAGCGCCAGGCTTGAGGTATCGATGGTGTTGTTCGCACGAGCTTCTCCCTGAAGGCCCGAATTGAGCCAGAATCCCGCCAGCCAGACCTGCTCCGAAAGCCCGAGCAGGTTCTGCATCAGCAGCGCCCCACGAAAAAACCAGCCGTTTGTCGCCCGCGTGTTGCCGGTGAGGGTATTCCAGGAGAGAAGCCAGACGGGAAGCGAACTTTTTCGCAGGCGAAGGGCGGCGAGGATCTGGCGGACCTTCAGTATCGGATAATTTTCCGTTGAGGAGAGAGGGGTTGCCTCCAGCTGCGCGGGATCGAGAAGCTCATTGGCATCGGCCGAACAGGCAAGAAAATCGGCCTGCATCAGGATGGCTGAACTGAACAGGGTATCCTCACTTACGCCCGCGCTGACGGGGGCAAATCGGTGCCATAAACCAAACTTTGCCTGCGGAAGATAAGTTCGTATTGCCTTTTGCTGGGCCAGCCAGACCTGCTCCCGGGTCTCCTCACTTGCCTGTGTTGACCAGTGCATGACGAAGTGCCAGCCCGCGGTGATCTCTGGCGAAAAATGATTAACCGACTGTTGTAAAAAACGGGTAAGAAGATCGCGACGGGTCGTTACGCCGGTGTGCAGTAGCACCGTCCACTGCTTTTTTGCCAGCCAGGTGAAGAGCTGATGCAGATTGTACCAGCAGGCGTAGCCCGCCATCTGGGGGTCATCCCACCCGGTGGCAAACAGACGACTGCTGAGAAAAGGTTCGGCGATATCAATTCCCTCAATGGGAATGGCCTCATTTATCGCCTCCAGATTTTGTCGGACGTCCTCACGCAGCAAATCGTCGAGCTCACGCAGGGTAATGACCACCCGCATACGGCGCAGCGAGGCAGAAAGAGGATTGAGCTGCTCAAGATCCAGGCTCTGCTCCTGCTGCGGATGAACGATGAGCGGCGAGGCTCCCCAACCGCGCGCCACCGGTTCATTGAGCAGGCTAAACAGCTTGTCCACGGCGACCGGATAGCGCTGCTCACGCCTGTCCGTCCGAATACGTGCCGCCTCCGGGTGCTGGCGCCGGGCCTTACGAAACTCACCCGGAGACATATTGTGAACACGCCTGAACCGATCGCTCATCATACGCGTGCTGGCGAAACCCTGCTCAAGCGCAATCTGGTGCAGCGGTCGGTTCGTCAGCCGGAGAGCGTCGGCCGCCTTTTCCAGCCGCAGGTGGGTGATGTACTGCATGAAACTGATCCCCACCTCCTTGCGAAAGAGACGAGAGAGCCAGGCTTCAGAGACATATTCACTCGCGGCGATTTCCGCAAGCGTAATACGGCGGGAATAACTGGCATTGATCCGCTCTATCACCCGGGCGATGCGTTTGCTGTGCGCTGATGAAAGTTCCCGGGACAGCATACGGGCGGGCTGTTGAAAGCGGCTGGTCAGCAACAGCAATATCTCGCTCAGCCAGCGGTACGCCTCCAGCCGGTAGCGGTGCGGGTCGTTGATGAGGGTGACCACAAGAAGCTGGCGCAGCAGATCGCGAAGCGCATCGCATTGGGGCCAGACGCCTCCGGCTTCTGCCGGTACAGCATAATCATGGGCAAAAAAATCATTGCAGAGCTGGACGACCCAGCGCCCGGAAAGGGTTACGCGCAGGGTGACATTTGCCGTTTCGCTCGTGAACTGCCAGCGCCGATGACGGTTGATGATGGCAAGGGTATTGGCCTCCAGGATGTCATGTCCCGCATCGGTGTTCAGCTCTGCCCGCCCTTCCAGCACCCAGAGCAACGTTAGCGTATCGCCTTCATCCTCCACGCAGTGGCGAATGTCCTGAATCTCTATCCAAAACTCATCTCCCCGTTGCGCCATCTTACCCCTCACCAAAGACAAAAAATGACCTGATCTTTTTTGTCATAACTGAATTGTATGAAAAACAATCAAAATAAAGCCGTCGCTTTACAACAAAAAAATGCATTTTCAGGCGGGACGATCGTCATAGACTCGAAATTATCATCGTTTGGCAGAAAAAGGATAACAAAAATGACACATCCAATTATCGAAGCACTGCGTGGCAACGAAGCTAGGTTCACTGAATTACGTCGCTATTTTCATCAGCATCCTGAAATTGGTTTTGAGGAGCACAACACGAGCGATCGCGTTGCAGCGCTGCTTCAGGAATGGGGATATGAGGTTCATCGCGGCCTGGCGAAAACCGGTGTGGTCGGCACACTGAAGGTGGGTAACGGGCATAAACGCCTGGGCCTGCGCGCCGATATGGATGCGCTGCCAATGCAGGAAAACAACGGCAAGGCGTGGAGCAGTACCGTTGAGGGTAAATTCCACGGCTGCGGTCATGACGGCCACACCACAACGCTCCTGTATGCAGCGGAGTACCTGGCACGCACCCGCAATTTTAACGGCACGCTGCACCTTATTTTTCAGCCCGCGGAAGAACTTCTATATGGCGGACGCGTTATGGTAGAGGACGGTTTGTTTGACCTGTTCCCCTGCGACCACATCTTTGGTCTGCACAATATGCCGTCACAGCCCCTCGGAAAAATTGGTCTGCGCGATGGCGCCATGATGGCCTCTTCCGACACCCTTCATATTGAGGTTAACGGCGTGGGGGGGCACGGCGCGGTGCCAGAACACACCGTTGACGCCACCCTGGTTGCCTGTCATATCACTATCGCGTTGCAGTCGATTGTTTCGCGCAACATTACCCCCTTCCAGCCAGCCGTCGTTACCGTAGGCAGCATTCAGGCCGGGCACGCCCCTAACATTATCAACGACAAAGTATTGATGAAACTTACCGTGCGCACGCTGGATGAAAGCGTGCGGCAAACCGTGCTACAGCGTATCCATGATATCGCCGTTGCACAGGCGGAAAGTTTCAATGCGACGGCCACCATTCGACACATTAACGGCAGCCCGGTGCTGAAAAACAATCCGCTAGCCAACGAGATGGTGCGCAGCGTCGCCACCGATCTGTTCGGTCAGGATGCCGTCGCGGAGGTGAATGCGTTTATGGGCAGCGAGGACTTTGCATTCATGCTCGAGAAAAATCCCAATGGCTGCTATTTCACGCTTGGCGCCGGGGATGAGCCTGACCGCTGCATGGTGCATAACCCGGGCTACGACTTTAACGACAACATTCTCCTCACCGGCGCGGCGCTGTGGGCCGCACTGACCGAACACTATCTGCGCTGATTCGCACCTTCCCGGGAGGGCTGCACTATGAGTACCGTTTCCCTGACAGGCGCATCCGCCTACGCCGGTAACGATCGGCTGCTGGCGGGTATCGTCATGAGCGTTCTGACATTCTGGCTGTTTGCCCAGTCGGTTATCAACGTGGTTCCGGCCATGCAGAATAGCCTCGATATTGCCCTCGAAACCCTTACGCTGGCCGTCAGCCTGAGCGCGTTATTCAGCGGCTGTTTTGTCGTTGCCTGCGGTGGGTTTGCCGATAAGTTTGGGCGCATGCGCCTGACCATGATTGGCCTGATCCTGAGCATGATCGGGAGTGGTCTGCTGTTCATTTCATGGGAGCCCGTCCTGTTTCTGTTGGGACGAGCGATACAGGGGCTATCAGCGGCCTGCATTATGCCCGCCACGCTGGCGCTGATTAAAACCTGGTATGAAGGTAAAGCACGCCAGCGCGCAATCAGTTTCTGGGTTATCGGTTCATGGGGCGGGAGTGGCCTGAGCTCGTTTGTGGGAGGCGCCATCGCCACCACGCTGGGCTGGCGCTGGATTTTTATTTTTTCGATGGTGGTAGCGCTGGTCGCGCTATTGCTTATCCGCGCCACGCCGGAAAGCCGCAGCCCTGATGCGTGTCGACACAAACTGGATATCAGCGGCCTGGTGAGTTTTGTCCTTATGCTGGTGCTGTTCAATCTGTTTATCAGCAAAGGACACAGCTGGGGCTGGAGCAGCAGTTTATCGCTTCTTGTACTGTGTGGAGCCGTGATTGCACTGATGTGCTTTGTCGTTACCGGGCGGCGAAAAGGCGATGCGGCGCTGATCGATTTCGCCCTGTTTAAAAACCGGGCCTATAGCGCCTCGGTATTCTCAAATTTCCTGCTCAACGGCTGCATTGGCACCATGATGATCGCCAGCATCTGGTTGCAGCAGGGCCATCATCTGTCACCACTACAGACAGGCATGATGACGCTGGGGTATCTGGCTACCGTACTGGCGATGATCCGGGTGGGTGAAAAACTGCTTCAGCGCTATGGCGCCAGGCTGCCGATGATGACCGGCCCGCTGCTGACCGCAACAGGTATTTCGCTGATTTCATGCACCTTCTTAAGCAAAGAGGTCTACATTGTTACCGTTTTTCTGAGCAATATTTTATTCGGGCTGGGGCTCGGATGTTACGCTACGCCCTCAACGGACACGGCGGTAATGAATGCCCCTGAAAACAAAGTGGGGGTGGCTTCAGGGATCTATAAGATGGGCAGTTCCCTGGGCGGCGCAATGGGTATCGCGGTCACCGCATCGCTGTACGCGCTATGGCTGCCGATGGGAACGGCCAGTGCCGCGCAGTATGCCTTGCTTTTCAACAGTGCGATTTGCCTTGGGTCGGCAGTCGTGACCTGGGCTTTACTGCCAACAACAAAAGCCCCGCATTAAGCGGGGCCACAAAAGTATCAGGCAATGTTCAGATATTTGTGCGTCTGCATCGACAGCCGCCAGTTGCGGGCGATACAGGTTTCAATGCACAGACGGGTCGCATCGTCTTTCTGGCTGATAGGCTGTAGCGCGATCACGCGCTGCTTTTCGTCCGTCAGCGTCGCCAGCAGTTCATCCAGCGCTTCGATGTCACGCACGCGCCCCACCGGATGTTTGATCTCATCAGCACGCTCAAGCGCCTGCGACAGTACGTCATACCCGCCGCGCATATTCACTTTCGGTGAAACCGTGACCCACGTTGAATGGGAGCAGCGCACTTCATGGGTGCCGCTGGTTTCGATCTGACAGCTATAGCCGTTCTTCTCGAGCAGTTCGGTGAGCGGCATCAGATCGTGAATGCAGGGTTCCCCGCCGGTGATCACCACATGCCGCGCCGTCCAGCCCTGACGACTAATAATGGCAAGCAGATCTTCCGCGCTGCCCGCGCCCCATTTATCGCTCTCTTTGGTTTTCGCCAGAATGCTGAACAGCGACACTTCCCGATCTGCGAGCTTATCCCACGTATGTTTGGTATCACACCAGGCGCAGCCAACCGGGCATCCCTGTAAACGAATAAAGATAGCGGGAACGCCGGTAAAGTAACCCTCGCCTTGCAGGGTCTGGAACATCTCGTTAATCGGGTACTGCATAGTCAACTCTGTTAAGGGGATAAACGATAAGTATCGCAGATCCCCGTCAGATGATCATGCTCCATCGGTGCTTTGCGCGCCAATTGCCGCCATAAACCGTTCCGTAATTTGCTGTGGTCGGGTGATCGCCCCGCCGACGACAACCGTGTGCGCCCCCAGCGTCAGACACCTGGCCGCGCGTTCAGGCGTATCCACGTTACCTTCAGCAATCACGGGGATCGTGACGGCAGACAGCACCTCTTTCAAAAACGCGCAGTCATTTTCCGGTAGCGAATGGCCCGCAGTCTCCGCCGTATAACCGTAAAGGGTGGTTCCGACGCAATCAAACCCCAGCGCCTGCGCGGCCACGGCCTCCTGCACGGTGGCAATATCCGCCATCAGCAGCAGCGAAGGGTAACGGGTGCGGATCTGCGCGATCAGCATGTCCAGCGATCCGCCACCGGGCCGTTTCCGGGCGGTCGCATCCAGCGCAACGATCTCCGGGCCGACCGCCATCAACTCATCCACTTCTTTGAGCGTTGCGGTGATGAACACCTCGCTGTCCGGATAGTCTCGTTTGATGATGCCGATTACCGGCAGTGAGACCAGCCCTTTGATAGCCTCAATATCCACCACGCTATTGGCGCGGATCGCAGCGGCACCGCCCTGGGCCGCCGCCAGCGCCATTCGCGACATAATAAACGGGCTGTGCAGCGGTTCGTTTTCCAGCGCCTGGCAGGAGACGACCAGTTTTCCTTTCAGGTTATCCAGTACAGTTTTCATTACGATAAGATCTCTTCTACTTCGTTTTTGATAATGGTGACGTGCGGTCCATAGATGACCTGGACACCGTTGCCGCGGACGATTACGCCGCGGGCGCCGGTCGCTTTCAGTGCAGATTCATTGACTTTGCTACCGTCTTTCACCGTGACGCGAAGGCGCGTGGCGCAGCAGTCAACGTCATCCAGATTGTCTTTTCCTCCCAGCCCGGCGATCACCGCCGCGGCGCGCTCGCTTTGCGGCAGGGTAGCCTCGTCAGCCAACGCCTCCTTTTCACGGCCCGGCGTGGCAAGATCAAAACGTTTGATCAGATAGCGGAAGGTACAGTAGTAAAGGAAGAACCACGGTACGCCCACCAGCGGGACGAACATCCAGTTAGTTTTCGCTTCCCCCTGCAAAATGCCGAACAGCACGAAATCAATAAACCCGCCGGAGAATGTTTGTCCGATGGTGATGTGCAGCATGTGCGCGAGCATGAACGCCAGCCCGTCAAACAGCGCATGAATGACGTACAGCACCGGGGCAATAAACAGGAATGAGAACTCTATGGGCTCGGTAATTCCCGTCAGGAATGAGGTTAACGCCGCAGAGAGCAGCAGCCCGGCAACCCGCTTTTTGTTCTCCGGCCTGGCCGTGTGGTACATCGCAAGGCAGGCGCCGAGCAGACCAAACATCATGGTAATAAAGCGCCCGGACATGAAGCGCGACGTGCCCTCATAGAAATGCTGCGTGTTCGGGTCGGCGAGCTGGGCGAAGAAGATCCGCTGCGTGCCCTCAACCAGGTGACCGTTAACAATTTCACTGCCGCCAAGCGCGGTGGTCCAGAACGGAAGATAGAAGATGTGGTGCAAACCAAACGGGCCAAGCATGCGCAGGATGAAGCCGTACAGCAAAGTCCCCAGATAGCCAGTGGCATCCACCAGCCCGCCGAGGCCAAAGATCAGCTTCTGAAAATGCGGCCAGACCACGGTCATCAGCGCGCCGACGAGTATCGCCGCCAGTGAGCTGATAATGGGAACGAAGCGTGAGCCGCCAAAAAAGCCCAGGAATTGCGGAAGCGCGATTTTATTAAATCGATGATGCAGTGCGCAGGTCACCAGCCCAATAACTACCCCACCAAACACGCCCGTTTCAAGCGTCTGAATACCCAGCGTCATGCCCTGCCCTACGGCGCCCGGGTTCTCATGCGCCAGTTTTCCGGTCAGGATCAGCAGCGCATTGATAGTGGCATTCATCACCAGATAAGCGAGCAACGCCGCCAGCCCTGCCGTGCCTTTATCATTTTTCGCCAGCCCAACGGCGACCCCAACAGCAAACAGTACCGACAGGTTTGCAAACACAATCGAGCCAGCGCTGCTCATGATGGTAAAGATGGCCTGTAGCCAGCCAACGTCTAAAAATGGATACGCGGTAAGCGTATTCGGATTCGATAGCGCCCCGCCGATCCCCAGCAACAGACCTGCTGCGGGCAGTATGGCGATGGGTAACATAAAGGATTTGCCGAAGCGCTGCGCTTTTTCAAACCATCCGCCGGAAGACGCTCCGCTGAACATTTGCATCATTTTTTTATCCCCCTGGTTATTGATGAGAATTTTTACCATATATACTTTTAATTGTGAAAATTACCACCAAAAACCAGGACACCGATCATACTTTTTCGAAATGACTGGCATCTCTCCCCCGCTTTCCGCCACACTAGTTGGCAGAGAAACGCATTAAGGATCTAGCATGTCGGACCATGAAAACCTGCTGCTGAAGCTACGCCAGGAGGCTTCCGGGTACAGCCCAACGCAACAAAAACTGGGGGAGTTTGTCCTCAACGATCCTGCCAGGGTGCTCTACCTGACGATCACCGAGCTGGCGCGTGAAAGCGGCACCAGCGAGGCCAGCGTCACACGCCTTTGCCGCACGCTGGGCTGTAAGGGATATAACGAATTTAAAATGGCGCTTGCGCTGGATATTCAGCAGGGTTTGCCGGAGCGTCAGGCAGGAGATGCAATAGATAACGTGGTGGATGAGTCTGTCCAGGCGCTGCAAGATACCGCAAAACTCCTCGACCGGGCCCAGCTTGAACAGGCGACACTGGCCCTGCATCAGGCGCAGTCAGTGCAAATTTACGGAGTGGCGGCCAGCGCGATTCTGGGGGAGTATTTGCATTACAAGCTGCTGCGACTCGGCAAACCTGCACAGCTGTTTAGCGATATGCATCGCGCCGCCATGAATGCGACGACGCTCTCGAAAGAGACGCTGGTGGTGGCCATCTCAAGTTCCGGCTCTACACGGGATCTGCTTCACGTGGTGAAACTCGCCCGCAAGCGCGGCGTTAAGGTACTGGCGCTCAGCAATACGCCTCGCAGCCCGCTGGCCTCCCTGAGCGATTTGCAGCTGGTTGCAGCCAAGCCAGAGGGACCGCTGAGCGCGGGTGCGCTCAACGCCAAGGTTGGCGTGATGCTGCTGGTTGAACTGCTAACCACTTCCCTTATTGCAGTAGACAGCCATTACGGTGACGTCAGCCAGCAAACGGCAAGCGCCACGTTGCCGCTTCTGCTATAGAAAACAAAAAACCCGCCGAAGCGGGTTTTTTCATAAGAACGAAGGTTCAGGCTTATGCCTGGCCTTTGATCTCTTTACGACCGTTGTAAGGTGCTTTTTCGCCCAGCGCTTCTTCGATACGAATCAGCTGGTTGTATTTAGCAACACGGTCAGAACGGCTCATAGAACCGGTTTTGATCTGGCCAGCAGCGGTACCAACAGCCAGGTCAGCGATGGTAGCGTCTTCAGTTTCGCCAGAACGGTGAGAGATAACCGCGGTGTAGCCAGCGTCTTTCGCCATTTTGATCGCAGCCAGCGTTTCGGTCAGAGAACCGATCTGGTTGAATTTGATCAGGATGGAGTTAACGATGCCTTTCTCGATGCCTTCTTTCAGGATCTTGGTGTTGGTTACGAACAGATCGTCACCAACCAGCTGGATTTTGTCGCCCAGTACTTTGGTCTGGTATGCGAAACCATCCCAGTCAGACTCGTCCAGACCGTCTTCGATAGAAACGATTGGGTACTGTTTGGTCAGGTCTTCCAGGAAGTGGGTGAACTCTTCAGAGGTGAACGCTTTGTTGCCTTCGCCGGCCAGAACGTATTTACCGTCTTTGTAGAATTCAGATGCTGCGCAGTCCATCGCCAGGGTGATGTCTTTGCCCAGCTCGTAGCCTGCTGCTTTAACCGCTTCAGCGATAACAGCCAGTGCTTCTGCGTTAGAACCCAGGTTTGGCGCGTAGCCGCCTTCGTCACCAACAGCCGTGTTCATGCCTTTAGCTTTCAGAACTTTAGCCAGGTTGTGGAACACTTCAGAACCCATACGTACCGCTTCTTTCAGGGTTTTCGCGCCAACTGGCTGAATCATGAATTCCTGAATATCAACGTTGTTGTCTGCGTGCTCACCACCGTTGATGATGTTCATCATTGGTACAGGCATGGAGTATTTGCCTGGGTTGCCGTTCAGTTCAGCGATGTGCTCGAACAGTGGCATGCCTTTAGCTGCCGCTGCCGCTTTGGCGTTCGCCAGGGAAACGGCCAGGATTGCGTTCGCACCGAAGTTAGATTTGTTTTCAGTACCGTCCAGATCGATCATGATCTTGTCGATGCCAGCCTGATCTTTAGCATCTTTGCCAACGATAGCCTGAGCAATAGGACCGTTAACAGCGCCAACCGCTTTCAGTACGCCTTTGCCCATGAAACGGGATTTGTCGCCATCACGCAGTTCCAGCGCTTCGCGGGAACCTGTAGAAGCCCCTGATGGAGCCGCTGCCATACCGACGAAACCACCTTCCAGATGAACTTCAGCTTCAACGGTCGGGTTACCACGGGAGTCGATGATTTCACGACCGATGACTTTAACGATTTTGGACATTAGATTTTCCTCAGTACAAGTTAAACTAAAACTCCAGACAAACAACGCGTACCAAAGGTACGCGTTGCCGTTCTAACTTTTTTTACTTCGCCTGACGCTTCTGGTACTCGCTGGCGGCTTTCACGAAGCCTGCAAACAGCGGATGCCCGTCACGCGGCGTTGAAGTAAATTCCGGGTGGAATTGGCAGGCCACGAACCACGGATGGTTAGGCACTTCGATGATCTCGACTAACTGATCATCCCCGGAACGGCCCGCAACACGCAGACCCGCAGCTTCAATTTGTTTCAACAACATGTTGTTGACTTCATAGCGGTGACGATGGCGCTCGGTGATGACCGGCTCGCCGTACAGCTTGCGTACCACGCTATCGTCGGACAGCTGGCAGGCCTGTGCGCCAAGACGCATGGTGCCACCCAGATCGCTCTTCTCGGTACGGACTTCGACGTTACCGTCTTCGTCGCGCCATTCCGTAATCAGCGCCACAACAGGGTACTTACAGTCTGGCACAAATTCCGTAGAGTTCGCGTTTTCCATTCCCGCTACGTTGCGCGCAAATTCAATCAGCGCAACCTGCATACCCAGGCAGATACCGAGGTATGGAATATTGTTTTCACGCGCATAGCGTGCAGTGGCGATCTTGCCTTCAACACCACGGTAGCCGAAGCCGCCAGGGATGAGGATAGCATCCAGATCTTTAAGAATTTCAACGCCGCGCGTCTCCACATCCTGTGAATCAATCAGCTTGATGTTCACAGAGACGCGATTCTTCAGACCACCGTGTTTCAGCGCTTCGATAACTGACTTATAGGCATCCGGCAGTTCGATGTACTTGCCGACCATACCGATAGTCACTTCGCCGCCCGGATTGGCTTCTTCGTAAATCACCTGCTCCCATTCAGACAGGTTAGCTTCCGGACAGTTCAAGCTGAATCGTTTACAAATATAATCGTCCAGACCCTGTGATTTCAACAGGCCCGGGATTTTATAAATGGAATCGACATCTTTCATTGAAATAACGGCTTTTTCAGGCACGTTACAGAACAATGCAATTTTCGCGCGTTCGTTCGCCGGAATCGCGCGATCGGAACGGCAAACCAGGATGTCAGGCTGAATACCGATGGAGAGCAGCTCTTTAACAGAGTGCTGAGTCGGTTTGGTTTTCACTTCACCTGCTGCCGCCATGTAAGGCACCAGCGTCAGGTGCATGAACAGCGCGTGCTCACGACCAATATCTACCGCCAGCTGACGAATCGCTTCGAGGAACGGCAGGGATTCGATATCCCCTACGGTACCGCCGATTTCAACCAGCACAACGTCATGCCCTTCGCCACCGGCAAGGACACGTTCTTTGATGGCGTTAGTGATGTGTGGGATGACCTGCACGGTCGCGCCCAGGTAGTCACCACGGCGCTCTTTACGCAGAACGTCAGAGTAGATACGGCCAGTCGTAAAGTTGTTACGACGGGTCATTTTGGTACGGATGAAACGCTCGTAGTGGCCAAGATCCAGATCGGTTTCAGCGCCGTCTTCAGTAACGAACACTTCCCCGTGTTGGGTTGGGCTCATGGTGCCAGGATCGACGTTGATGTACGGATCCAGTTTCATCATGGTCACATTGAGGCCACGGGCTTCAAGAATGGCTGCGAGGGAGGCTGCGGCAATGCCTTTACCCAGAGAGGATACGACCCCGCCGGTCACAAAAATATAGTTCGTTGTCATGCTGAACCTGAGAAGTTAGGGTGAAACGATGGAATAACCAGGACGGGAAAGTAGTATACCCGAACACGACGAGCGCCACAAACTTTCATTCTCCGTCTCCACTCCAGGCCATGACAAACATAAGGAGTGAGAAAATAGCCCCTTTTGGGTAAATGTTTTTGACGCAAATCAAGCGCTTGTCATTTAAAAAATCACACAAATTGCGCTTGATCGCAAAATCTCGTTAGAGATCATGTTCCTGGCGTTTTACTTCCTGCCAGACTTCTTCCATCGCGTCGAGGTCAATCCCGCTCATTTCCAGGCCGCGCGAGGCCACAATCCGCTCAACTTCGCGAAAGCGTCGTTCGAATTTAATGTTCGCTTTTTGCAGGGCGGTTTCCGCTTTTACACCGAGGTGGCGCGAAAGGTTGACGGTCGCAAACAGCAGATCGCCCATCTCCTCTTCCAGCTTTGCTTCATCCACAACGGCCTGCTGCGCTTCATGCATCACTTCGTCGATCTCTTCGTGCACTTTTTCCAGCACCGGGCCGAGAGAGTTCCAGTCAAACCCTACCGCCGAGCAGCGCTTTTGAATTTTGTGCGCGCGCATCAGCGCGGGAAGGTTCAGGGGAATGTCGTCCAGCGCCGAGTGCTGGGATTTTTCAGCGCGTTCGGCGCTTTTTATCTGCTCCCAGCGCGCCAGCACTTCCGCACTGTTGCCTGCGGAGGCATCGCCAAAAATATGCGGATGACGACGCTCCAGCTTGTCGCTGATAGCGGCGCAGATATCGTCAAAGTTAAAGCGCCCCTCTTCCTGCGCCATCTGCGCGTAGAACACCACCTGGAACAGCAGGTCGCCCAGCTCACCGCGCAGGTCGTCGAAATCTTCGCGCGAAATCGCGTCCAGCACTTCGTAGGTCTCTTCCAGCGTGTAAGGCGCAATGGTGGCGAAAGTCTGCTCTTTATCCCACGGGCAGCCGTTTTCCGGGTCGCGCAGGCGTTTCATGATGCCAAGCAGGCGGTCGATTTGAGTCATAACAGATTCCATTAAATGCCTGAGCCGGGTGGCGGCGTTGCCTTACCCGGCCTACAGAAGAGGATGTTTAGCCGCCGTGCAGACGACGCGCGTCAATCACATCCGGCACCTGGTTCAGTTTGCCGAGTACGCGGCCCAGCACCTGAAGGTTATAGATTTCGATAGTCATATCGATGGTGGCAAGCTGCTCGCGGGTATCGCTGCGGCTGGCAACGCCCAGCACGTTGACCTTCTCGTTGGCGAGAATGGTGGTGATGTCGCGCAGCAGGCCGCTGCGGTCGTTGGCAGTGACGCGCACCACCAGCGAGTAACCCGCCGAGTAGCTCTCCCCCCAGACGGCTTCCACGATACGTTCCGGCGCATGCGATTGCAGCTCTGCAAGCTGATCGCAGTCGGAGCGGTGAATCGAGATCCCACGCCCCTGGGTGATAAAGCCGACAATATCGTCTCCCGGGATCGGCTGGCAGCAGCGGGCAATATGGTGCATGAGGTTACCCACCCCTTCAACCACCACGCGGCCATTGTCCTTACTGCGCTGCTGCGGAGCGTAGGTTTTCTGCTGGAGTTGTTTCAGCGCTGCCGCATCCTGCTCCGCTGCGCTTGGCTTGTTGAACTGCGCTTGCAGGAAGTTCACCATCTGGTTCAGGCGGATATCGCCGCCACCAATCGCCGCTAACAGTTCGTCGAGCTCGTTGAAGTTGTAGCGCGGCAGCAGGAATTTCTCCGCCTCTTTCAGGCTTATCCCGATATGTTCCAGCTCGTCGTCCAGGATCTGACGACCGGCAAGGATGTTCTTGTCACGATCCTGCTTGCGGAACCAGGCGTGGATTTTAGAGCGCCCACGGCTGGTGGTAACGTAACCGAGGTTCGGATTCAGCCAGTCGCGGCTTGGGTTTGGCTGCTTCTGGGTGATGATTTCAATCTGATCGCCCATCTGGAGCTGGTAGGTAAACGGTACGATACGTCCGCCGATCTTCGCCCCGATGCAACGGTGTCCCACATCGCTGTGGATGTGGTAGGCGAAATCGAGCGGCGTGGAGCCTGCCGGCAAATCAACAACATCCCCTTTCGGGGTAAAGACGTAGACGCGATCGTCGAAGACCTGACTGCGCACTTCGTCGAGCATTTCGCCGGAGTCGGCCATCTCTTCCTGCCACGCAATCAGCTTACGCAGCCAGGCGATACGGTCCTCGTGACCGGAGCGACCGCCACCGGAGGTACCCTCTTTGTATTTCCAGTGCGCCGCCACGCCCAGCTCGGCGTCTTCGTGCATCTGTTTGGTACGGATCTGAATTTCCACCGTTTTGCCGCCAGGGCCGAGCACCACGGTATGAATAGACTGATAGCCGTTTGGTTTGGGGTTGGCGACGTAGTCATCGAACTCATCCGGCAGATGGCGGAAGTGAGTATGCACTATCCCCAGCGCGGCATAGCAGTCCTGGAGACGCTCCGCCACGATACGTACGGCGCGCACGTCAAACAGCTCGTCAAAGGCGAGATGTTTCTTCTGCATTTTGCGCCAGATGCTGTAGATGTGCTTTGGACGCCCGTAGACCTCGGCGCGCACATTCTCCTCTTTCATCGACTGGCGCAGCCCGCTGACAAATTCCTCGATATAGTGCTCGCGGTCAATGCGGCGTTCGTGCAGCAATTTTGCAATGCGTTTGTATTCCGCCGGATGCAGGTAGCGGAAGCAGTAATCTTCCAGCTCCCACTTCAGTTGCCCGATACCGAGACGGTTCGCCAGCGGCGCATAGATATTCGTACACTCTTTAGCGGCCAGGACGCGCTCGTCTTCCGGCGCATCCTTCACTTCACGCAGATGGGCAACCCGTTCGGCCAGCTTGATCACCACGCAGCGGAAATCATCTACCATCGCCAGCAGCATGCGACGGACGTTATCCACCTGCTCGGAAGAGACAGAGTCCGTTTGCGCGGCTTTAAGCTGACGAATGGCTGCCATGTCACGCACGCCGTGGATAAGCGCCACGACGGACTGGCCGACGCTTTCACGCAGGACGTCTTCCGTCACCACGTCGGCGTCCGCCAGGGGGAACAGCAGTGCGGCCTGTAGCGTTTCGATATCCATGTTCAGCATGGAGAGAATTTCAACCATCTCCACGCCGCGCCACAACAGCAGTTCAGCGTCCGGATGCCCCTGCATTGTGCGTAAACAATAGGCCCAGGTTTCGGTTAAGCGTTCACACGACTGCTGGCTGGAAATCCCCAGACTTGCGATCCATTTTTGAGGGTCAAACTCACCAGCTTTATTTAAATGTGCACTTCTTACCGCAACCATCGTCCTCTCCTTTAGGGACAAGGGCCTGTCGAAGTCGACAAGCCAAACTCATTAGATGTGCTCGAACAACACCATCGATTCCAGATGACCAGTGTGCGGGAACATGTCCAGCATTGCCAGACGTCGAATCTGGTAACCCCCGCTCAATAATGCTTCGCTGTCACGGGCAAGCGTCGCCGGGTTACAGGAAACATAGACCACGCGTTCAGGCGCGAGTTTAATTATATGCTGCATCACGCCCGGCGCACCTGCGCGCGCCGGGTCGAGCAGGATCTTATCAAAGCCCTGCTTAGCCCACGGTTGCTGAGTAACATCATCCTCAAGATTTTGATGAAAAAATGTCACATTTTGCAAGCCGTTCTGTTGGGCGTTTTCCTGGCCTTTCACCACCAGCGCCTCAACGCCTTCCACCCCGACCACGCTTGCTGCTTTGCGGGCCAGCGGCAGGGTAAAGTTCCCCATACCGCAGAACAGATCGAGCACCCGGTCAGTGGGCTGTACGTCCAGCCACGCCAGCGCGTTCGCCACCATCTGCTGGTTCACGCCGTCGTTAACCTGGATAAAATCCCGCGGGCTGAACGTTAAGCGTAGCCCGTCTGACGCATACCAGGGCGCTTCTCCGCTGACCTGCTCAAGTATCTCGCTTTGCGGCGCGAGGAAAAGCGCAAGCTCATGAGAATGCGAAAAGCGTTCCAGTTTTTCGCGATCTGCCTTTGACAGCGGCGCGGTGTGGCGCAGTACCATCAGCGGGCCACTGTTGGCCAGCACCAGTTCGACATGGCCCAGCGAACGCACGCCATCCAGCGATGCAAGACAGTGGTGCACGTCCGGGAGCAACGCCTCAAGATGGGGCACCAAAACAGGGCACTGCGTGACAGAGACGATATCGCTGGAGCCGGCTTTGCGAAAACCCATCTCCAGCCGCTCGGTTTTGGACTGGTAGCTGAGGCTCAGGCGAGCGCGGCGACGGTAGCCCCAGGGCCGATCGGCAATGATGTCATTCACGTCGTGTCCGACCAGGCGGGCCAGCGCGCTGCTTTTACTTTTTTGCTGTAATTCTGTGCTGGCATGCTGTTGCTGGCAGCCACCGCAGACGCCAAAATGGGGGCAGCGAGGCATCACGCGCTCCGGGCTATCATTAAGTCGGCGCTTGACCTGACCGCGCGCATACTGACGTTTTTCTTCCGTCAGCGTAATATCTGCGCGTTCTCCTGGCAGCAAACCTGTGATAAACAGTGCCTTACCCTTGTGACGCGCCACCCCCTGTCCAAAAGGATCGAGGTCCGTGGCTTCAACAGTTATGATCTGACGCGTCGTCACGCGTCGTTTTGCAGAGTAGAATTGCGCCATCGCCGAGATTGTTCTCAAATAAACATAATTAGCCTGATTGTCCCATAACGGAACTCCATGACCAACTACAGCCTGCGCGCGCGCATGATGATTTTGATCCTCGCTCCTACCGTTCTCATCGGTTTGCTGCTGAGCATTTTCTTTGTGGTGCATCGCTATAACGATTTGCAGAGACAGCTTGAAGATGCCGGGGCCAGCATTATCGAACCGCTGGCCGTCTCCAGCGAGTACGGTATGAACCTGCAAAACCGTGAATCCATTGGTCAGTTAATCAGCGTGCTGCACCGCCGTCATTCAGAGATTGTGCGCGCCATTTCCGTTTACGATGAGCATAACCGTCTGTTCGTCACCTCGAATTTCCATCTGGATCCCACGTCGCTGAAAATCCCGGATGGTACCCCCTTCCCGCGTCATCTTACGGTGTTGCGGCGCGGCGATATCGAGATCCTGCGCACGCCGATTATCTCCGAAAGCTATTCACCCGATGAATCCGCCCAGTCCGATGCGAAGTCCAGCAATAATATGCTGGGATATGTGGCGCTGGAGCTGGATCTTAAGTCGGTACGGCTCCAGCAGTACAAAGAAATATTCATCTCCGGCGTGATGATGCTGTTCTGCATCGGCATCGCGCTGATCTTCGGCTGGCGACTGATGCGCGACGTCACGGGGCCTATCCGCAACATGGTGAATACCGTTGACCGGATCCGCCGGGGTCAGCTCGACAGCCGCGTGGAAGGCTTTATGCTCGGCGAGCTGGATATGCTGAAAAATGGCATCAACTCAATGGCGATGTCGCTGGCGGCTTATCACGAAGAGATGCAGCACAACGTTGACCAGGCCACCTCTGACCTGCGCGAAACGCTGGAGCAGATGGAGATCCAGAACGTGGAGCTGGATCTGGCGAAAAAACGTGCGCAGGAGGCGGCACGTATTAAGTCTGAGTTCCTGGCGAACATGTCGCACGAGCTGCGCACGCCGCTGAACGGGGTGATTGGCTTCACCCGTCTGACGCTCAAAAGCGAGCTGAACCCGACCCAGCGTGACCATCTGCATACCATTGAACGCTCAGCCAACAACCTGCTGACCATTATTAACGACGTACTGGACTTCTCGAAGCTGGAAGCGGGCAAGCTGATTCTGGAGAGTATTCCCTTCCCGCTGCGCAGCACGCTGGATGACGTGGTCACGCTTCTTGCCCACTCATCGCATGATAAGGGTCTGGAACTGACGCTCAATATTAAAAATGATGTGCCGGATAACGTCATTGGCGACCCGCTGCGCCTGCAACAGGTCATTACCAATCTGGTGGGCAACGCGATTAAGTTCACCGAGAGCGGCAACATCGACATTCTGGTCGAAAAAAGGGCGCTCAGTAATAACAAAGTCCAGATTGAAGTGCAGATCCGGGATACCGGCATTGGTATTCCGGAGCGCGATCAGACGCGTCTGTTCCAGGCTTTCCGCCAGGCCGATGCGAGCATTTCCCGTCGTCACGGCGGAACGGGCCTGGGGCTGGTGATCACCCAAAAGCTGGTGAAAGAGATGGGAGGTGATATCTCCTTCCACAGCCAGCCTAACCGGGGCTCAACCTTCTGGTTCCATATCAACCTTGATCTTAACCCGAACGTGCAGACCGACGGCCCGGTCACCGGGTGCCTGAAGGGGATGCGTCTGGCCTATGTGGAACCGAACGCCGCGGCGGCGCAGTGTACGCTGGATGTATTAAGCAGCACGCCGCTGGAGGTCATCTACAGCCCGACCTTCTCCGCGCTGGCGAACGATCATTACGATATCCTGTTGTTGGGGATTCCGGTGACGTTTACCGGAGAACTGACCATGCAGCAGGAACGCCTGGCGAAGGCGGCCTCAATGACGGACTACCTGCTGCTGGCGCTGCCGTGCCACGCCCAAATCAACGCCGAAGAGCTGAAAAACGACGGAGCGGCGGCGTGTCTGCTGAAACCCCTCACCGCCACACGGCTGTTACCTGCGCTGACCGAATATTGCCGTCTGACGCGTCAGTCCCTGCCGCTGGAAAACGACGAACATAAGCTGCCGATGACGGTGATGGCCGTGGACGACAACCCGGCGAACCTGAAGCTGATTGGCGTGCTGCTTGAGGATCAGGTTCAGCATGTTGAGCTGTGTACCAGCGGCGCCGAAGCCGTGGAACAAGCCAAACAGATGCAGTTCGACCTGATCCTGATGGATATTCAGATGCCGGGCATGGATGGCATCCGCGCCTGCGAGTTGATTCGCCAGCTTCCGCACCAGCAGCAGACGCCGGTGATTGCCGTGACGGCGCACGCGATGGCGGGGCAAAAGGAGAAACTGCTGGGTGCGGGCATGAACGATTATCTGGCGAAACCGATCGACGAAGAGAAGCTGCACAGCCTGCTGCTGCGCTACAAGCCGGGGCACATTGGCGGGACATACACCATTACAGCTGAATCGCCGGAGATCAGCGTTAACCAGAATGCCACGTTTGACTGGCAACTGGCGCTGCGCCAGGCGGCGGGCAAACCCGATCTGGCCCGCGATATGCTGCAAATGCTGGTGGACTTCCTGCCTGAGATCCGTAACAAGGTTGAAGAACAGCTGGTGGGTGAAAACCCCGAAGGACTGCTGGAAGCCATTCATAAACTGCATGGCAGCTGCGGCTACAGCGGCGTACCGCGGTTGAAAAATCTCTGCCAGTTGCTTGAACAGCAGCTCCGCGCGGGTACGCCAGAATCCGATCTCGAACCGGAGTTCCTGGAGCTGCTGGACGAGATGGACAACGTGACGCGGGAAGCAATGAAGGTGTTGGGGAGCTAAGACCAAAGCCCGGTGGCGCTTCGCTTACCGGGCCTACAGGAGCACGAACGTTAACGCGACATCCCCTGCCCCATCTTTATCACCGCCGCAATATTCCTTGCGGCCATCTGTACATTCTGTTGCGCATTTTCCAGCGCATCCTCCAGCGAGCAGATGGTGTAGATCACGCTGAATACGGCATCCAGTCCATGCTCATGCACCACGCCAACATCCGCCGTCAGGCTGCCGGCAATGCCGATAACTGGCTTGTTATAGCGTTTCGCGACTCTCGCCACGCCAACGGGCACTTTGCCGTGGATCGTCTGGCTGTCGATACGCCCTTCGCCCGTGATCACCAGATCGGCGTCCGCGACCTGTTCATCAAGATGCAGGGCATCGGTGACAATCTCAATCCCCTGACGGAGCTGTGCGCCGCAAAATGCATACAGCGCCGCCCCCATTCCGCCAGCCGCACCGCCCCCCGCCAGGTTTAAGACGTCAATATCCAGATCCCGGGCGATAATTTTTGCGTAATGCGCCAGCGCGTTGTCCAGCGTCCTGATCATCTCCGGCGTCGCCCCTTTCTGCGGACCAAATACCGCAGAAGCGCCTGTCTCGCCGATCAGAGGGTTGGTTACATCGCAGGCCACTTCAATTCGACAGTCTGCCAGCCGCTTATCCAGCCCGCTAAGATCGATATGTGCAAGGCTTGCCAGTTCGCCGCCGCCCGGCCCTACGGGCTGCGCTTTCGCATCCAGCAGTTTTACGCCCAGCGCCTGCACCATGCCTGCGCCACCGTCATTGGTCGCGCTGCCTCCAATGCCAATAATGATATGCTTAACGCCCGCATCCAGCGCATGACGGATCAGTTCCCCGGTTCCCCAGGAGGTGGTGATTAACGGGTTACGCTTTGCGGGAGCAACAAGCTCCAGACCGCTCGCTGCCGCCATCTCGATAAAGGCGCTTTTCCCGTCTCCGGATAACCCGAAAAACCCTTCCACGCGTTCACCCAAAGGCCCGGTAACGGGAACATGGACAAGACGCCCATGCGTGGCTGCCACCATCGCTTCAACCGTCCCTTCGCCACCATCGGCAACCGGTAATTTGACATAGTCCGCTGACGGGAAAATGTCGCGAAAACCGACCTCTATCGCTGTCGCCACCTCCAGCGCGCTCAAGCTTTCCTTATACGAGTCCGGAGCGATAACAATTTTCATAAGCCATCCTTACGCATGTTAGTTACGTTAAGCATACACCACGTAAGGGACCACCCATGGGAGCGGTCCCAATGCGCTTATCGTACCATGCACGGACGTTTATTGTCGAATGTCCACTCTGGGATCAGGTATTGCATCGCCAGCGCGTCATCACGCGCCCCCAGGCCGTGTTTCTGGTACAGCTCATGCGCTTTCATGACCTGGTCCATATCCAGCTCTACGCCCAGACCCGGCGTAGCAGGAACCTGTACCATACCGCCTTTGATTTCAAACGGCTGTTTGGTCAGGCGCTGGTTGCCCTCCTGCCAGATCCAGTGGGTGTCGATGGCGGTAATGTTGCCCGGCGCGGCAGCCGCCACGTGGGTGAACATCGCCAGCGAGATGTCGAAGTGGTTGTTGGAGTGCGAGCCCCAGGTCAGGCCGAACTCATGGCACATCTGCGCCACGCGAACCGAGCCCTGCATCGTCCAGAAGTGCGGGTCTGCCAGCGGAATGTCCACCGATTGCAGCGAGAGCGTGTGCCCCATCTGACGCCAGTCGGTCGCGATCATGTTGGTGGCGGTTGGCAGCCCGGTGGCGCGACGGAACTCCGCCATCACTTCACGTCCGGAGAACCCCTGCTCTGCACCGCACGGATCTTCCGCATAGGCCAGCACGCCTTTAAGCTGCTTACCGATTTTTATCGCCTCATCAAGCGACCAGGCACCGTTCGGATCCAGCGTGACGCGCGCCTGCGGGAAGCGCTTCGCCAGCGCGGCGATCGCCTCTGCTTCTTCTTCACCCGCCAGTACACCGCCTTTCAGCTTGAAGTCATTAAAGCCATATTTTTCATACGCGGCTTCCGCCAGGCGCACTACCGCGTCCGGGGTCATCGCTTCATCGTGACGCACACGATACCAGTCGCATTTTTCGTCCGGCTGGCTCTGGTACGGCAGCGGGGTAAGTTTGCGGTTGCCGATAAAGAACAGGTAGCCGAGCATTTCCACTTCGCTGCGCTGTTGGCCGTCGCCCAGCAGGGAGGCGACATTGACGCCAAGATGCTGGCCCAGCAGATCCAGCATCGCGGCTTCAATGCCCGTGACCACATGGATAGTGGTGCGCAGATCAAACGTTTGCAGACCACGGCCACCCGCATCACGATCGGCAAAGGTCGTACGCACGCGAGTCAGCACATTTTTGTACTCGCCCAGCGTTTTACCCACCACCAGCGGAATGGCGTCCTCCAGCGTTTTACGGATCTTCTCCCCGCCCGGGATTTCACCGACACCGGTATGCCCTGAGTTGTCCTTGATCACCACAATATTACGGGTGAAGAACGGCGCATGGGCGCCGCTCAGGTTCATCAGCATGCTGTCATGTCCCGCGACAGGAATGATCTGCATGGAGGTGACTACAGGGGTAGAAAATGTGCTCATCGTTCGATCCTTTTATCAGTGACGTCCAAATACAGGGCGCTTACGGTCAAATGTCCAGCCGGGGATAAGGTACTGCATCGGGCCTGCGTCGTTGCGCGCGCCGCCCGGCAGTTTTTTATACGCTTCATGCGCCTTGTGGATCTGATCCCAGTCAAGCTCCACGCCCAGCCCCGGCGCATCCGGTACGGCAATTGTGCCGTTTTTGATTTCAAGTGGATTTTTGGTCAGGCGCGCTTCGCCTTCCTGCCAGATCCAGTGCGTATCGATGGCGGTCGGGTTGCCCGGCGCCGCCGCGCCAACGTGGGTAAACATCGCCAGCGAAATGTCGAAATGGTTATTGGAGTGGCAGCCCCAGGTGAGCCCCCAGTCATCGCACAGCTGCGCCACGCGCACCGCGCCGGAAAGGGTCCAGAAGTGCGGGTCCGCCAGCGGTATGTCCACCGCATTCAGCATCACCGCATGGCCCATTTCACGCCAGTTGGTGGCGATCATGTTGGTCGCAACCGGCAGCCCGGTAGCGCGGCGGAATTCGGCCATCACCTCGCGGCCAGAAAATCCCTGCTCGGCGCCGCACGGATCTTCCGCGTAGGTCAGCACGTCGCCCAGCCCTTTGCACAGCGCGATAGCTTCATCCAGCAGCCAGGCGCCGTTCGGATCGACGGTGATGCGTGCCTCCGGGAAGCGTTTTTTCAACGCGCGCACGCTGTCAATCTCCTGCTCGCCGGGCAGAACGCCGCCTTTCAGCTTGAAGTCTTTGAAGCCGTAGCGATCCTGCGCCGCCTCTGCAAGGCGTACCACCGCCTCGCCAGAGAGCGCCTCCTGATGACGCAGGTGATACCACTCGTGGCTGCCCGGCGAGCGTTCCAGATACGGCAGATCGGTTTTCGTCCGGTCGCCAACGTAGAACAGATAGCCCAGCACCGTTACCGCATTACGCTGTTTGCCTGGCCCCAGCAGTTCGCAGACCGGCACGTTCAGCGCCTTGCCCAGTAAATCGAGGAGGGCCGCCTCCAGCGCCGCCACCGCGTTAACGCGCAGTTCAAACGTCCAGGCGCCTTTGCCGAAGGTATCAAAATCCGCCGACTGGTTACCCTTATGCACCCGCTGAACCACCTTGTTCAGGCGGGCGACCTCCTGCCCAACCACCTGCGGGATGGCGTCGACCAGCGTCTGGTAAATCACCTCTCCGCCAGGCGCTTCCCCGACGCCGGTATTCCCTGCGCTGTCGGTCAGCACCACAATGTTGCGGGTGAACCAGGCGTTATGCGCGCCACCAATGTTGAGCAGCATGCTGTCCTGCCCCGCCACCGGAATGACCTTCATCTCCGTCACGATCGGGCTTGATTGCGTTGTCATCATCCGCGCTCCCCAACAGGTTTCAGTTCGATTCGTTTGATGTCACCCACCAGCACCAGATAACTGAGTACCGCCACCAGCGCATGGACGCCTACATAAATCAGCGCGCCGTTGAAGGAGCCAGTGGTGCCGACGATGTAACCGATAGCGATTGGGGTGACAATGCCGGAAATGTTGCCAAACATGTTGAACAGACCGCCGCTCAGGCCGCTGATCTCTTTCGGCGCGGTATCTGCCATCACCGCCCAGCCCAGTGCGCCAATGCCTTTACCGAAGAAGGCCATCGCCATAAAGCCGATAATCATCCACTCCGCGCTGACGTAGTTACAGAACACCATGGTCATGGAGAGCAGCATGCCGAGCACGATTGGCGTTTTACGCGCAATATTCAGCGAACCGGTACGACGCATCAGCCAGTCGGAGATGACCCCGCCAAGCACCCCGCCCACGAAGCCACAGATGGCCGGCACGGAGGCGACAAACCCCGCCTTCAGAATCGACATCCCGCGCGCCTGCACCAGGTAAACCGGGAACCAGGTGATAAAGAAGTAGGTTAAGGCGTTAATGCAGTACTGGCCGAGATAGATACCGATCATCATCCGTGAGCCGACGAGCTGTTTGATCTGCCCCCATTTCTGGCTGAACGGAACTTTAGCTTTCTGGGTTTTCTGATCCATGTTGATCAGCGCCCCACCTTCAGCAATGTAGTCCAGCTCTTTCTTGTTCACGCCCGGATGCTGGTTTGGTTCGTGGATCACTTTCAGCCAGATGAAGCTGATGACGATCCCCAGCCCGCCCATGAAGAAGAAGACGTGCGACCAGCCCACCTCATGCGTCAGCCAGCCCATGATTGGCGCGAAAATAACCGTCGCAAAGTATTGCGCCGAGTTAAAGATGGCTACCGCCGTTCCCCTCTCCTGCGCCGGGAACCAGGCGGCCACAATACGGCTGTTGCCAGGGAACGATGGCGCTTCCGCTAAGCCCACCAGGAAGCGGAGGGTAAAGAGCGCAATGATAATGCCGAAGCCGCTGAAGATATCCACGAAGCCCTGTAACAGGGTAAACATCGACCAGATGAAAATGGACCAGAAATAGACCCGTTTTGAACCAAAGCGGTCCAGCAGCCAGCCGCCAGGGATTTGGCCGATTACGTAGGCCCATGAAAATGCGGAGAAAACATAACCCATACCCACCGGATCAAGTCCGATGTCCTTTGCCATCTCAGAGCCGGCAATGGATAACGTGGCACGGTCGCCGTAGTTGAAAGAGGTGACGATAAACAGCATCACCACTATCCAGTAGCGGGCGTTGGTGCGCTTCTCAGCGCTGCTCGCCGCGTGGCTTAATGTACTCATTGTTGCACTCCTGAAACATAGCTTTCGCCTGGTTCATTCTGTACAGCACCTGTAGGGTAATCAGAATGAGAGGTTTGTGTTTGGTTTTGGTACGGCCAGAAGCCGTTTTATAGTGACGGGAAAAGTATATGAAGGAGTGCCTCTTCACCTCACCGTGCAAAAACACAGTATTGAAGGGCGTGAGGGAGGTTGTTTAGGGCATAAGCCCAGAGGAGTGGAAGGTGGTTCACGGAAATGGCGTTTGGGGCGGGGTGTAATGCCGGGTGGCGGCTACGCCTGACCCGGCCTACCAATGGTATAGCGCAGGGTTATTTAAGCAGCGTTGCCCAGTGCTCGACCCACGGGTTTGACTCGCTTTCTGGCTCAGGGTGTTCACCCGCATCAATCAGCAACATCTCTCCGACGCGCTGAGCGCTCTGTTCCTGCAACAGCGCGTCGAACTGTTTACCGCCACCGCAGAAATTAGCGTAAGAGCTATCGCCGAGGGCGATGATGCCATAGTGAACATCTGGCTGATAGCCGAGCTGGTCTTTAATGCCCTGGAAAAGCGGGACGATGCTGTCCGGCAGATCGCCCTGCCCGGTGGTGGAGGTCACCACCAGGATGTATTTATCTTTATACTTTTCCCAGTCCGCCAGCTCCGGATCTTCATAGACCGTTGCTTTATGGCCCTGGTTTACAAGGATTGCTTCCGCTTCCTCCGCCACCAGCAGCGAGTTGCCGTACATCGTGCCGACAAAAATGCCTACTTCAGCCATGCTTTGCTCCCGTAATTATTGCGCTTGCTGTTCATCCTGAACGTTGACTGCGGCAAACTCAACCCTTTCATTTTCGGGGAGTTGTCCCAGCCAGCCAAACTGTGACAGCGCCTGCATCCAGACCTCGTCCAGCCCCGCGCGAATAGTCAGCGGTTCGCCGGTAAACGGGTGCGTCAGGCGTAGCTCGCTGGCGTGCAGCATCAGCCGGTTACAGCCAAAGTGCTCGGCCGCGCTGCGGTTCTGGCGCAGATCGCCGTGCTTGCTGTCGCCGATAATTGGGTGGCGCAGATGTGCAAGATGGCGGCGAAGCTGGTGCTTGCGCCCGGTTTTGGGCAAAAGCTCAACCAGACTGTATCGCGTGGTCGGAAATTTGCTGGTCGCCACCGGCAGTTCTGTGGTCGCCATACCGCGATAGTCGGTCACCGCAGGCTGCGGGCCTTTATCTTCGCGGGCAAATTTATCGGCGATTTTATCCAGTTCCTCCACCAGCGGATAATCAAGCGTGGCGGAATCCGTCAGCCAGCCACGCACGATGGCGTGGTAGCGCTTTTGCATCTGGTGCTGCTCAAACTGCTGCGAAAGCAGTCGACCCGCCTCACTGGAAAGCCCCATCAGCAGAACGCCAGAGGTTGGCCGATCCAGACGATGAGCAGTAAAGACGTGCTGACCGATCTGATCGCGCACGGTTTGCATGACCACCACTTTCTCATCGCGATCGAGCCAGCTACGGTGCACCAGCCAGCCGGACGGTTTATTCACCGCCACTAACCACTCATCCTGATAAAGGATCTCAAGCGTCATGCATCGTCACCGGCGAAAAGCGCATCGAGCTTTTCCAGCTCCACCAGCATCATGGCACGCGCCGGGTGGGTCGCTTCCAGCGCCATTTCGTAATAGGGAGAGACGGCAAAAGACGCGGGCAACGCGTGACCACCTTCCAGCAGCGCGTGCATACGCGGAATTAAGACCCACTGGAGCCACTCGAACGGGGCCAGCGTATCCAGACAAAACGGTTGGGTGCTGGCGAACGCGTCTGGCTGCGGCGCGTTATCCTGCCACAGCTGATGCTGGCGCATAAGGGCTTCGATGGCGTGCAACTGCGCACGAACGTTGTCATGATGCGACATATATACCTCAACTGAAAAACGGAATGGCGCGAAGCATAGCATTGCGGAAGACAGAAATAAAAAAAGGGAGCACTGTAAAAACAGTGCTCCCGGTTCGTTTCGCAGCATTCCAGCTACAATACGTGCTCCCTGCTCATCCGTGACAACTTTTCCTGATGCCCGAAGGCCTGGTCATCCCTTTACCTTTTGCTTCCTGCTCACATCGTCCTGATGTGTAGGTTTCATCCTGAAACGTCCTGGCCATCCTGACCCACCGACCATCCTGACCGGCTCTCGTTCTCCTTCCTGGAGGTGTCCCTTACGCATCCTGCGTGATCCACTTTGCTTCATCCTGAAGCCTTCCTGCGGCGTCATCCTGACGTGTCCCTGGTAAGAAACGCCATCATCCTGATGTTCGTTTCTCGTGTCGGCATCCTGTCGACACAGATAGAATCCGCTATTCTGCTTCGTCTTACAACCCACCTTGTAAGCAATGTAAGCCAGGCGAAACGGGGGATTCCCTTTCAGAAAACCACTAACCTGTTGAAAGAAAAGTTAATATTAATCTGAAATTCCTAAGGCAACGCTAATTGTTTCGGCGATGTCTCACAGAGCGTGTAAGAGATCTCTCACACGTCCAGTAGCATCATGGATTACAGAAGCGGCTCAATTTGAGTAAGAAAATCCGCAAGTGAAGGCGCGAGAACGTCGCGATTGCGGGTGCCGAGCGTCTCTTTGATGACCTCGCCAGACAGGTTGCAGACAGAAATGACGTCCAGTTCACTGTCGAGCGTCGCAATAAAAAGAGTCGGAGAGAGCTTAAGGCGTTTTTGCGTGACCAGGTGACCAATGAGGTTTTCCTGAACGCGTTGCAGATCGTCTTCGCTCCAGGTTTGCAGCAGCGTCAGCGGCTGTCCTGCAATACATGCAGTCATATCCCCGGCAAACTGCGTGGTATAAAATGCATGAAGCGCAGGTTGTATCACAAGGTCCATCGCGCGTTCAACCGCATTTACATTCTGCTCGCCCGTGAACGGTTTCGGTTGCCAGATAACGTAATCATCCTGCGAAGCGATAATGCACGGTGACGGCACGCCATATAAGTCAGTACTTTGCGGCCACGTCCCCCGCTTTTCATGCCAGGCATCGCAATAGCGGGTCGTGAAGGACGTCAGGGCATTTGCAGTTTCGATATCCACCGATTTCTCTCTTCTTGTAAGACAGGATAAACTCAGCCCATAAGTGTACCTGTAAAGTGGCTATGAAACATGTCTTACGAAAATCATCAGGCGTTAACGGGCTTAACGCTGGGTAAATCGACCGATTACCGCGACACCTACGATGCAAGCCTGTTGCAGGGCGTGCCGCGCAGTCTGAACCGCGATCCGCTCGGGCTGCACGCTGACGCGCTGCCGTTTGTCGGCGGCGACATCTGGACGCTGTACGAACTCTCCTGGCTGAATGCGCGCGGTCTGCCGCAGGTGGCCGTGGGCCACGTCGAGCTGGATTACGCCAGCGTAAACCTGGTCGAATCCAAGAGCTTTAAGCTCTATCTCAACAGCTTTAACCAGACCAAATTCAACAGCTGGGACGAGGTGCAACAGACGCTTGAACGTGATTTAAGCGCGTGCGCGCAGGGGAACGTAACCGTCTCGTTATACCGTCTGCATGAGCTGGAAGGACAGCCTGTCGCCCATTTCCACGGCACCTGCATCGACGATCAGGACATTGAGGTGGAAAGCTATGAATTTAGCACCGACTACCTGGAAAACGCGGCGGGCGGAAAAGTGGTCAACGAGACGCTGGTCAGCCATCTGCTGAAATCCAACTGCCTTATCACCCATCAGCCGGACTGGGGCTCGGTACAGATCCAGTACCGCGGCCCACAGATTGACCGTGAAAAGCTGTTGCGTTACCTGGTATCATTCCGTCATCACAACGAATTCCACGAGCAGTGCGTGGAGCGCATCTTCAACGACATCCAGCGTTTCTGCCAGCCCGAAAAGCTGAGCGTTTACGCCCGCTACACCCGTCGCGGCGGCCTGGATATCAATCCGTGGCGCACCAATACCGATTTTGTGCCTGCCACCGGACGGCTGGTGCGCCAGTAAGATAAATATTTTCACAACACTTCGGGCGGTATTCCGCCCGAAGTGTTGTGAAACGTCATAAGCCAGGGCTATTGTAATCAACAGGGAAAGACGATAATCGTCCCATAAGGAGCTCACTTGATTACACATATTAGCCCGCTTGGCTCTATGGATATGTTGTCGCAGCTGGAAGTGGACATGCTTAAACGCACCGCCAGTAGCGACCTTTATCAACTGTTTCGTAACTGTTCACTTGCCGTACTGAACTCCGGAAGCCTGACCGACAACAGTAAAGAGCTGCTGTCCCGCTTCGAAAGTTTTGATATCAACGTGCTGCGCCGCGAGCGCGGGGTGAAGCTGGAAGTGATCAACCCGCCGGAAGACGCTTTTGTCGACGGGCGTATTATTCGCTCACTTCAGGCCAACCTGTTTGCCGTGCTGCGCGACATTCTGTTTGTTAACGGACAGATCAGCAACGCCGGACGTTTCCAGCATCTTGACCTGGAAAGTTCCGTTCATATCACCAACCTGGTCTTCTCCATTCTGCGTAACGCCCGCGCCCTGCACGTGGGCGAAGCGCCGAACATGGTCGTCTGCTGGGGTGGTCACTCTATTAACGAAACCGAATACCTGTATGCCCGCCGCGTGGGGACGCAGCTCGGCCTGCGCGAACTGAATATCTGTACCGGTTGCGGTCCTGGCGCGATGGAAGCACCAATGAAAGGCGCGGCAGTAGGTCACGCGCAGCAACGCTATAAAGAAGGCCGTTTTATCGGCATGACCGAGCCGTCGATCATCGCCGCTGAGCCGCCTAACCCGCTGGTTAACGAACTGATTATTATGCCGGATATCGAAAAACGTCTTGAGGCGTTTGTCCGTATCGCGCACGGCATTATTATCTTCCCGGGCGGCGTAGGTACGGCGGAAGAGCTGCTTTATCTGCTCGGGATCCTGATGAACCCGGCCAACAAAGATCAGGTTCTGCCGCTGATCCTGACCGGCCCGAAAGAGAGCGCCGACTACTTCCGCGTGCTGGACGAGTTTATCGTGCATACGCTGGGCGAAGACGCGCGCCGTCACTACCGCATTATTATTGACGATGCCGCAGAAGTGGCCCGTCAGATGAAAAAAGCAATGCCGCTGGTGAAAGAGAATCGTCGTGATACCGGGGATGCCTACAGCTTTAACTGGTCCATCCGTATCGCACCGGATCTTCAGATCCCCTTCGAGCCGTCGCATGAGAACATGGCGAACCTCAAACTCTATCCGGATCAGCCGGTGGAAGTACTGGCTGCCGACCTGCGTCGCGCCTTCTCTGGCATCGTGGCGGGGAACGTGAAAGAGGTGGGGATACGCGCAATTGAAGAGTTTGGCCCGTATAAGATCCACGGTGATCCGGAGATGATGCGCCGCATGGATGATATGTTGCAGGGCTTTGTCGCTCAGCACCGCATGAAGCTTCCAGGCTCTGCCTATATTCCGTGTTACGAAATCATCAAGTAAAGCGACATTCCTCTCCTCTCAAGCCGGATCGTCATCCGGCTTTTTTATTCGTGTTGCAATTCATAGCGATCTTCAATGTTATTAACAAATCTGACGCCTGCGCAAACGATTACCTCGTTTTTGAAACCGTAAATAATCAGTCTTAATCGAAATTACCCGCCAGAAAATCCTAAAATCCCATTTCTTTACAGCGAAAGACACCTATCTCGCGGGTCGACCTTTTCGAAAACATGTCGTTAATGGTAGCCTTCGCGCCCGTAAATTCTCTTTGATGTTTTTTTAACAGATAAATGGTCTAAAGATACCCACATCACAAGTGGATTATTGCATTTGGGATCGCGATCACTGATAGATTCATAACTAGAATGTATCTTTCCGCCCGCCAATAGTTACGGGCAAAAATTATTAAAAAACCGTCACTGAACGAATTTCATATTACCGTCAGGCGCTTTTTCATCGGATTTGACTAAAAACCTGACAATTTGCTTCCTCCAGGAGATACAGATGGAAACCACTCAAACCAGCACCGTTGCTTCGATTGAATCCCGAAGCGGTTGGCGCAAAACGGATACCATGTGGATGCTTGGCCTATACGGCACAGCAATCGGCGCTGGTGTACTGTTCCTTCCTATCAACGCAGGTGTCGGCGGTATGATCCCGCTGATCATCATGGCCCTCATCGCCTTCCCGATGACCTTCTTTGCGCACCGAGGCCTGACCCGCTTCGTGCTGTCCGGTAAAAACCCGGGCGAAGACATCACTGAAGTCGTCGAAGAACACTTCGGCGTCGGCGCAGGTAAGCTGATTACCCTGCTCTACTTCTTCGCGATTTACCCGATTCTGCTGGTGTACAGCGTTGCTATCACCAACACCGTAGAAAGCTTTATGATGCACCAGCTTCAGATGACCCCGCCGCCGCGTGCGATTCTGTCCCTGATCCTGATCGTTGGTATGATGACCATCGTGCGCTTCGGCGAGCAGATGATTGTGAAAGCGATGAGCGTGCTGGTGTTCCCGTTTGTTGCGGCTCTGATGGTGCTGGCTCTGTACCTGATCCCACAGTGGAACGGCGCTGCGCTGGAAACCCTGTCTCTGAGCAGCGCATCCACGACCGGCAACGGTCTGCTGCTGACCCTGTGGCTGGCGATCCCGGTGATGGTGTTCTCCTTCAACCACTCGCCAATCATCTCTTCCTTCGCAGTAGCGAAGCGTGAAGAGTACGGCAATGGTGCAGAGAAGAAGTGCTCCAGCATCCTGGCTCGCGCGCACATCATGATGGTACTGACCGTAATGTTCTTCGTGTTCAGCTGCGTGCTGAGCCTCTCCCCGGCGGATCTGGCGGCGGCGAAAGAGCAGAACATCTCTATTCTGTCTTACCTGGCAAACCACTTTAACGCACCGCTGATTGCGTGGATGGCGCCGATCATCGCAATTATCGCCATCACCAAATCCTTCCTGGGCCACTACCTGGGCGCACGTGAAGGCTTCAACGGCATGGTGATTAAATCTCTGCGTGGTAAAGGCAAGACCATTGAAATCAACCGTCTGAACAAAATCACTGCGCTGTTCATGCTGGTGACCACCTGGGCGGTAGCCACCCTGAACCCAAGCATTCTGGGCATGATTGAAACCCTGGGCGGCCCAATTATCGCGATGATCCTGTTCCTGATGCCGATGTACGCGATTCAGAAAGTGCCTGCGATGCGTAAATACAGCGGCCATATCAGCAACGTGTTCGTTGTTGTGATGGGCCTGATTGCCATCTCCGCTATTTTCTACTCGCTGTTCAGCTAATACCTCCTGCGCCGTCTGCGGACGGCGCACTTCTCCCCTCTGACTGAAGCAATGGACGCATCATGATTAGCGTATTCGATATCTTCAAAATCGGTATTGGTCCTTCCAGCTCTCACACCGTCGGACCAATGAAAGCCGGTAAACAATTCACGGATGACTTGATTGCACGCGGCATTTTGCACGACATCACCCGCGTGGTTGTCGATGTATATGGTTCCCTTTCCCTGACCGGTAAAGGCCACCATACCGATATTGCCATTATCATGGGGCTGGCGGGTAATCTGCCGGATACCGTTGATATTGATGCAATACCTGGCTTTATCCAGGACGTGAACACCCACGGTCGTTTGCTGCTGGCGAACGGCGAGCATGAGGTTGAATTCCCGGTTGATCACTGCATGAATTTCCATGCGGATAACCTGTCGCTTCACGAAAACGGCATGCGCATTACCGCGCTGGCCGGCGACAAAGCGGTTTACAGCCAGACGTATTACTCCATCGGCGGCGGGTTTATCGTCGACGAGGACCATTTTGGTCAAAGCACCAATTCTGCCGTTGATGTGCCGTACCCTTACAAAAACGCGGCCGACTTACAGCGTCACTGCCAGGAGACAGGGCTTTCTCTCTCCGGCCTGATGATGAAAAACGAGCTGGCCCTGCACAGCAAAGAGGAGCTGGAACAGCACTTCGCTAACGTCTGGGAAGTGATGCGCAGCGGCATTGAGCGCGGGATCACCACCGAAGGCGTGCTGCCGGGTAAACTGCGTGTTCCGCGTCGTGCGGCTGCGCTGCGCCGCATGCTGGTCAGCACCGACAAAACCACCACCGACCCGATGGCCGTCGTCGACTGGATCAACATGTTCGCGCTGGCGGTGAACGAAGAGAACGCCGCGGGTGGCCGCGTCGTCACCGCGCCAACCAACGGGGCGTGCGGAATTGTTCCGGCGGTTCTGGCGTATTACGACAAGTTTATCCGTGAAGTGAATGCAAACTCACTCGCGCGGTATATGCTGGTCGCCAGTGCGATTGGCTCACTGTACAAGATGAACGCCTCGATTTCCGGCGCGGAAGTGGGCTGTCAGGGTGAAGTGGGCGTCGCCTGCTCTATGGCGGCGGCGGGTCTGGCCGAACTACTGGGCGCAAGTCCTGCGCAGGTTTGTATTGCGGCGGAAATCGGCATGGAACATAACCTGGGGCTGACCTGCGATCCGGTCGGCGGACAGGTCCAGGTGCCATGCATCGAGCGTAACGCCATCGCCTCTGTGAAAGCGGTGAACGCGGCCCGTATGGCGCTGCGTCGTACCAGCGAACCGCGCGTCTGCCTCGACAAGGTTATCGAAACCATGTACGAAACCGGTAAAGATATGAACGCCAAATACCGCGAAACTTCCCGCGGTGGCCTGGCGATGAAGATCGTCACCTGCGATTAAGCCTCTCAGGAAGCCTCGTTTTGCGAGGCTTCTTCCTGTTTTCCCCACCATTCATAGTTTCATGCTGCGCTCAGTGTTACCCTTCACCCATTAGACAGAAGGGAGATTATCTGTGGCCGTTCATTTGCTTATCGTCGATGCACTTAACCTGATTCGCCGTATTCATGCAGTACAGGGCACCCCCTGCAAGGACACCTGTTTACACGCGCTGGAGCAGCTCATTCGCCATAGCGAACCCACCCACGCTGTTGCCGTATTCGACGATGAAGCACGCAATACCGGCTGGCGGCACCAGCGCCTGCCGGACTACAAAGCCGGACGAGCGCCGATGCCGGACGATCTGCACGCAGAAATGCCCGCTATCCGCGCGGCCTTTGAGCAGCGCGGCGTTCCGTGCTGGGGCGCCCACGGTAATGAGGCTGACGATTTAGCCGCAACGCTGGCGGTTAAAGTCGCGAGCGCCGGGCATCAGGCGACTATCGTTTCAACCGACAAAGGTTACTGCCAGCTGCTCTCTCCAACGATCCGCATCCGGGACTACTTTCAAAAACGCTGGCTGGACGCGCCATTCATTGCCAGCGAGTTTGGCGTATCGCCTGAGCAACTGCCGGATTACTGGGGGCTGGCGGGGATCAGCAGCTCTAAAGTGCCGGGTGTCGCCGGTATTGGACCCAAAAGCGCCGCACAGCTGCTGACGGAGTTTCAGAGTCTGGAAGGAATTTACGCCAGGCTTGATGAAGTGCCGGAAAAATGGCGCAAAAAGCTGGAGGCGCATAAAGAGATGGCGTTTATCTGCCGGGAGGTGGCGACGCTACAGACGGATTTACAGCTGGACGGGAATTTACAGCAGTTAAGGTTAGAACGTTAAAACAACTACACGATTTTGTAGGCCCGGTAAGCGCAGCGCCACCGGGCGTTACAAACGTTATCGCTCGTCGCGACGCCCACCCACTGCCGCCCACCAGCGACGGATATGGACCGTCACTTCTTCGCGGTCGTGATAAAGCTGACGCGCCTGGATTTCCGCGTTAATCCCGTGTTCGTCCAGCTGCTGCTGAATATAGGCCAGGTTCTGCGACACCTCTTCGTAGCGCTTTTTCATCGGCAGCTTGAGGTTGAAAATCGTCTCACGACACCAGCCGTTCACCAGCCAGGAGGCCATCAGCGCCGCGACTTTCGCCGGTTTTTCTACCATGTCGCACACCATCCAGGAGATGTTGTTGCGGTTCGGGCGATAGCGGAAGCCGTCCTCACGCAGCCAGGTGACCTGCCCGGTATCCATCAGGCTTTGCGCCATCGGGCCGTTATCCACAGACGAAACCCACATATTGCGTTTCACCAGCTGATAGGTCCAGCCGCCCGGGCATGCGCCAAGGTCGACGGCATACATGCCGTTTGCCAGACGTTCGTCCCACTCGTCCGCCGGGATAAAGACGTGAAACGCCTCTTCCAGCTTCAGGGTTGAACGGCTCGGCGCATCTGCCGGGAAGCGCAGACGCGGGATCCCCATAAAGAACGGCGAATTATTGGTGGTATACGAGTAGCCGGCGTAGCAACATCCTGGCGCAATAAAGAAGATATGCACGACCGGGCGCTTTGGCGTTTCGTAGTTTGTCAGCACACCCGCATCACGCAGCGCCGCGCGCAGCGGCACGGTGAACTTACGGCAGAACTTCATCAGCTCTTTGCTTTCGTTGGTGTCGGCCACTTCCACGCGCAAATCGCCGCCCTTCTCCACCACACCCTGCAACAGGCCAACAATCGGCGTGATGCGATCTTCCGGCGGAAGATCTTTCAGCAGTTCGCCCGCGACAAACATCTGACGGGCGAAAATCAATGAGCTGAACGGCAGTTCGCGCGCCAGCTTGTCGGCATCATCAGGCTGATAGCATTCAAATACCACATAGCCCGCGTTCTCTTTGACGCGAGCGAATCCGAAGACTTCACGCTTCGCCGCTTTATCGGTGATTTCCGCGGCGCACTCTTTCTCAAACCCCGGGCGACAATATAAAACAACCTTATTCATGAACAACGCCCTTGCGTTTCAGACGGATAGCTCCGATAAACATTAACACCCAACCCGCCAGGAAGCTGACGCCGCCGACAGGTGTAACAAACGCCCACAGGCGTAAATGCGACAGCGCCAGACAGTAAAGACTGCCGCTGAACAGTACGGTACCCAGCGCCAGAAAGACGCTGCTCCAGTAAAACCAGATGCTGATGCGGCGCTGCATCGCCACCGCCAGCCCAAAAATTGCCAGCGTGTGGAACGCCTGATATTCAAGGCCGGTCTGGATCCAACCCATCTCCACAACGCCCAGAGATTTGCTTAAGACATGCGCGCCAAACGCGCCCAGAGCTACAAAAATAAAGCCACTCACCGCGGCGAAAATCAGCATGAATCGGCTGGTCATGTTTAAGTCCTGAATTGATGCGTGCCCGGCACACAAACGTTATTGTTCATACCTGAAGCGGAATTTTTCTTGCTCGCTTGCCGCTTTCGCCAGTATCCACTGCCGGAAAGCGGCTATTTTACCCAGTTCTGCCTGACTGTCATGACAAACCAGATAAAATGCATTCTTGCTGACCAGTACATCGTTAAATGGGCAAACCAGACGGCCTGCCTCAATTTCGGACTGCGCCATAACGTTGTTTGCCAACGCCACGCCCTGCCCGTGAATGGCAGCCTGTAGCACCATCGCGCTGTGGCTAAAAATGGGCCCCTGCTGCACGTTTATATGATTAAGACCTAACTGGCGGGTATAAGTTTGCCAGTCGCGACGCGAAGCATCGTGCAAAAGCGTATGTTGCGCCAGATCGGCGGGCGTTTTGAGCGCTTTATCCCCCGTCAGCAGCAGCGGTGAACAGACCGGCAACAGATATTCTGCGTATAATTTTTCCACACGCAAGCCCGGCCAGTTACCGCGACCGTAAAAAATCGCCACGTCCACATCATCTGCCAGCTTGTCTTCCTGACGGTCCACCGCCTGGATTCGGACATCGATTCCCGGATAAGTTGAGTTAAAGCTTGAGAGTCGCGGCACCAGCCACTGAATGGCAAAACTGGGCAATAAACTCACAGTCAGAGCGCCTTTTGCGCTCCGGGCCTGAAGCTTGCGAGTGGCTTCCGTCAGCTGGGAAAAAATCTCTTTAATATCCTGAAAATAGCTCTGCCCCTCTTCGGTCAACAGCAACGAACGGTTGCGTCGACGGAACAGCTTAAGCCCCAGAAAATCCTCCAGAGACTTGATTTGATGACTTACTGCGGCCTGTGTCACAAAAAGCTCATCGGCTGCGCGGGTGAAGCTGAGGTGGCGTGCTGCTGCATCAAAAACACGTAATGCATTTAGGGGTGGCAATCGCTTGGACATGGTTATCTGGCTTAGATGTTAACGAGATTTAACATATAGGAAACAACGTTTAACCTATTAGTTTTTTTTATCTGAGCCATTATAATTTGTCCGTTGAGGAACTACCAGCAAATACCTATAGTGGCGGCACTTCCTGAGCCGGAACGAAAAGCTTTTTTTGGAATGCGTGTTCTGAAGGGCTTTTGGCTTACGGTTGTGATGTTGTGTTGTTGTGTTTGCAATTGGTCTGCGATTCAGACCACGGTAGCAACGCTACCAATTTTTCACTTCCTGTACATTTACCCTGTCTGTCCATAGTGATTAATGTAGCACCGCCAACTTGCGGTGCTTTTTTTTTCGCTTATCTAACTGTTAATGCTCGATTTCCTTCATCTCTTTCACGTCACTGCGGTTGATCTGCTGTTTGTTCCCGTTAGCATCTTTGTAAGAAATCATCCCGGTATCATTATCGGTTGTCGGTTTCCCTTCAGAGACGATAGATCGACCATCGTTGGTATGCATTACGTAGTTATTACCAGAACAGGCGCTCAGGGCAAAGGTCAACGCACAGGCAGAAATGATTGCAGCTGTCTTTTTCATGATTATCTCCTTTAGCAATTAATGCTATTCAAACCTCGATTTATAACTGGCTAAAACATCCGCCTAACACTATTTAGCATAACCTGCTTTTTCAGACTCGCCAGGATAAGCAGACAAATCTGATAGATATCAACTTCCTTGCCCTGCCGATGAATTTGCGCGACGATCGTAGAATCGATATGAGGAATTCCATGAACGCTTTCAGTCCTGCGCAGTTTCGCGCACAGTTTCCTGCGCTGGCCGATGCCGGCATTTATCTTGATAGCGCCGCCACGGCCCTTAAACCGCAGGCGGTGATTGAGGCAACCCGCCAGTTTTACAGCCTGAGCGCCGGGAACGTGCACCGCAGCCAGTATGCCGACGCGCAGCGCTTAACGGCGCAATACGAAGCCGCACGGGATCAGGTCGCGCGCCTGATCAATGCTGACAGCGGTAAGAACATCGTCTGGACGCGGGGCACCACCGAGGCCATTAACATGGTGGCGCAATGTTACGCGCGTCCGCTGTTGCAGCCCGGGGATGAGATCATCGTCAGCGAGGCGGAACACCACGCCAACCTGGTACCCTGGCTGATGGTGGCCGAACAAACCGGGGCACAGGTTGTAAAGCTCCCGTTGGGTGCGGACTTCCTGCCTGACGTGGCGCGTCTGCCTGAGCTGATTACGCCGCGCAGCCGTATTCTGGCGCTGGGGCAGATGTCCAACGTCACCGGCGGCTGCCCGGATCTGGCGCGTGCCATTGAGATTGCCCATGCCAGCGGCGTGGTGGTGATGGTCGACGGTGCGCAGGGTGTGGTGCATTTTCCGGCTGACGTTCAGGCGCTGGATATCGACTTCTATGCCTTCTCAGGACACAAATTGTACGGGCCAACCGGTATCGGCGCGCTGTACGGCAAAGCTGAACTGCTGGCCCGGATGACGCCGTGGCTCGGCGGCGGCAAGATGATTACCGAAGTCACCTTCGACGGTTTTAAAACGCAGGATGTACCCTACCGCCTGGAAGCCGGTACCCCAAACGTGGCCGGGGTTATCGGTCTGAGCGCAGCGCTCGAATGGTTGGCAGAAACGGACGTGGTTCAGGCTGAAAGCTGGAGCCGGGGTCTGGCGACGCTGGCGGAAGAAGAACTGAAAAAACGTCCGGGTTTTCGCTCGTTCCGCGTCCAGGACTCCAGCCTGCTCGCCTTTGATTTCGCGGGCGTGCACCATAGCGACATGGTGACGTTGCTTGCCGGATATGGCATTGCCCTGCGTGCCGGACAGCACTGCGCCCAGCCGCTGCTGGCGGCTATTGGCGTGAGCGGTACCCTGCGCGCCTCGTTTGCACCGTACAATACAAAAAGTGACGTCGATGCGCTGGTTTCCGCCGTCGACCGCGCCCTGGAATTACTGGTGGATTAATGACAAGTTCAGCTTTAGCCGGGCACCCGTTCGGCACCGTTATTACTGAAGAGACGTTAAAACAGACCTTCGTCCCGCTCACGCAGTGGGAAGATAAATATCGTCAGCTGATCCTGCTGGGTAAACAGTTGCCCACGCTGTCAGACGAGCTGAAATCACAGGCGAAGGAGATCGCAGGCTGCGAGAACCGCGTCTGGCTTGGGTTTAGTGTATCCGGAGAGAAACTGCATTTCTTCGGCGACAGCGAGGGACGCATTGTTCGCGGTCTGCTGGCGGTGCTGTTGACCGCAATCGAAGGGAAAAGCGCCGCAGAGCTGCTGGCGCATTCTCCGCTAGCGCTGTTTGATGAGTTGGGACTTCGCGCGCAGCTTAGCGCCTCGCGCGGTCAGGGACTGATTGCGCTAAACGACGCGGTGCTGGATGCCGCCCGTCAGGCTCAGGCCTGACGTTCCGCCTTCGCCATCATCTTCTTCAGGGCGTGAGAGACCGCCACAAAGCCGAAGGAGGCGGTCACCATGGTGGCCGCTCCAAACCCTGAGGCACAATCCATCCGCTTTGGCCCTTCCGCCGTGCTTTTCATTGCACAGACCGAACCATCCGCCTGCGGATAAACCAGCGCTTCTGTCGAGAACACACAGTCCACGCCCAGCTTGCCTTTGCTATTTTTCACCACGTTGAAGTCGCTTTTTAAGCGCTCGCGCAGCTTAGCGGCCAGCGGATCCTGAATGGTTTTCGCCAGATCCGCCACCTGGATCTGCGTCGGATCAATTTGTCCACCCGCGCCGCCCGTTGTCACCAGCGGCACCTTGTAACGACGACAGTAAGCGATCAGCGCCGCTTTTGGCCGCACGCTGTCGATGGCATCAATCACATAGCTGTAGCCTTTGCTCATGTACTCCGCGACGTTATCTGCCGTCACAAAGTCGTCGATCACCGTCACCCTACACTCCGGGTTGATGAGACGAATACGCTCCGCCATCACCTCGGACTTCGCCAGACCGACGTTATCACGCAGGGCGTGGATCTGACGGTTAGTGTTAGTGACGCAGACGTCATCCATATCAATCAACGTAATTGCGCCAATGCCGGTTCTCGCCAGCGCTTCTGCCGCCCACGAACCCACACCACCAATGCCCACCACGCAGACATGCGCATCCGCGAACAGTTGCAGGGCTTTTTCACCATATAACCGTGCCGTGCCGCCGAAACGCTGGCGCCAGGCATCGCTGATTACCACAGACATAAAACCTCAGATGTAAAAAGGGTGAGGTATTCCTCACCCTGAACCGTAATCCGTCTTGCCCTCAGAATACCACAATCAGCCGCTGAATACGTTTCCGGTACCCGGCGCTGCCTTCAGCACCCACACGCGTCCGTAGTGGTTATACCAGCCTGCACGATGGCCGGCATCCGGGCCGATGCCCTGATAAATGTCGAAGTGCTGGCCTTTGATCGCCCCACCCACGTCCAGCGCCACCATCAGGCGTAATTCATACTTGCCGTTGAATTTGCCGTTGTTGTCGAGGAGTGGAACTTCCGCCAGCAGCGTAGTACCTGCCGGGATAATCGAACGATCCGATGCCACAGAAGCGCGGCCAATCAGCGGGACGGCGCTCGCCCCTTTCACCGGCGCAAAGTTCTGCGGTTTGAAGAAGACAAACGATGGGTTCTGCTCAAGCAGCTCACGCACTTCCGCTTCGCTGTGTTTTTCGCCCCACTCGCGGATCGCCTGCATCGACATATCTTCTCGTTTCACTTCGCCACGGTCGATGAGCACCTTACCGATGCTGCGATAGGCATGGCCATTTTTCCCGGCGTAGCTAAAGAAGTTCAGCGGCGAGCCGTCGCCAAAATCAATATAGCCGCTGCCCTGCACGTCCATAATGAAGTTGTCCATCAGCGAGTTGCTGTAGGCCAGCACGTAATTTTCGCTCAGCGCGCCAGCGTAGATCTCGGCGCGGGACGGCAGACGACCGCGTTTCGGCGGCATACGGTAAATGGGATACTGGAACTCGCCCTGGCGTGTGTGTCGCGCCTGGACAACCGGAGTGTAGTAACCGGTAAACTGGACGTTACCGTAGTTATCCGCCCCCTCCATCTGCCAGGCATCGATACCAAACTGGCGCATATTGCGGGTATCACCGCCTGCACGCAGCCAGTCCTGCACGGCGCTATAGACGTTGTTCTGCGAACCGTATAAACGCGGAGAAGCAGTGCGGATCTGGTAGACCTGCTCGGAGAAGTCTCCGGCATTGATCGGAGCGCCCACGGCGTCTGGCTGGTTAACTAAAGAGAAAGGCTGGGATAACTTCCCGTCTTTATACTGTTGACCGCGATCGGTCGGTTTGGAAGAGCAGGCCGCAAGAATCGCCACCATTGCGCCTGTCATCAGATACTTCGCCCAACGTCCTTTCATTATATCTCGTCTTTTAGTTGCCCAATTCCGCGAGATGAAGATAACAAACCCACCGTGTTAATGAAATGCAATCACCTTCCCTTTGGCAAATTCTGCACAAAAAATAGTCCAAAGTAGCTTTTGCCGTTCATTTTGCATACAAAATAATGAATTATGTGAAAAAGGGGTTGCATCACAAACCTATCCGAGTATAGTGCGCTTCCACGGACGCGGGGTGGAGCAGCCTGGTAGCTCGTCGGGCTCATAACCCGAAGGTCGTCGGTTCAAATCCGGCCCCCGCAACCAATTAAAATTTGATGAAGTATCTTCTACGACAGTAGAAGTTTTTGCGAAGTAGTTCGAATCACAGCAAGGCGACGACGCAGTGAATCCTTAGGAACTTACTCCAGTAAGTGACTGAGGTGAACGAGGAAAGTCAACGCAGATGTGGTTTGAAATACGAAGCAAAAAGACGGACGCGGGGTGGAGCAGCCTGGTAGCTCGTCGGGCTCATAACCCGAAGGTCGTCGGTTCAAATCCGGCCCCCGCAACCAATCAAATTTGAAGAAGTAAGTTTCTACAAGTGTAGAAAGACGGACGCGGGGTGGAGCAGCCTGGTAGCTCGTCGGGCTCATAACCCGAAGGTCGTCGGTTCAAATCCGGCCCCCGCAACCAACACTTCTTAAAACAATAAACACCCTGAAGGGTGTTTTTTTGTATCTGGCGTTTGTGAAAATGCCGGGCATGATACCCGGCTTAATGCCCTACCCCCGCCGCGCCAGCGTTTCCCCGTCTGAGAAGTAGGCCCGGATCCCCGCCAGAATCGACTCCGCCACTTCCTGCTGGAATTTAGCCGTCTTGAGCTTACGTTCCTCTTCCACGTTACTGATAAACGCGGTTTCGACCAGAATGGATGGAATATCTGGCGCTTTCAGTACCGCAAATCCGGCCTGCTCGACGCTGTTTTTGTGCAGCTTGTTGACCCGGCCCAACTTGCCCAGCACTGCTTTACCAAACTTCAGGCTGTCGGTAATGGTCAGCGACTGCACCATATCAAACATCGTATGGTCGACGTAACGGTCGCCACTTTTGCTCACGCCACCAATTAAATCCGAGGCGTTCTGCGTGTCCGCCAGGTATCTCGCGGCGGTACTGGTCGCCCCTTTCGTTGACAGGGCAAACACTGAAGATCCACTCGGCTGGCGGCTGGTGAAGGCATCCGCGTGAATAGAGACAAACAGATCCGCGCGCTGCTTTTGCGCTTTTGCCACGCGGACCTTCAGCGGGATAAAGACATCTTCGTTGCGCGTCATGTAGGCGCGCATATTACCCTCTTTGTCGATCAAGGCCTTCAGACGACGGGCAATTTGCAGCACCACATCTTTTTCGCGGGTGCGATATTTCCCGACGGCGCCGGAATCTTCTCCGCCGTGGCCAGGATCGAGCATGATCACAATCGGGCGATCGCGCCCCGCCTTGCCCGGCTGTGGGCCACTTTGCGCTGGCGGAACCTGGCTGTCGAGATCGCCTTTGTTGTAATCCTCAAGTAATGCCAGAAGCGGATCCTGAATATCCGTCGCATTCGCCGGATAGAGATCCATCACCAGACGCTCCTTAAAGGCGGCTACAGGCGCAAGGGCAAAGAGCTGAGGTTTCACGTTCTGCTTCAGCTCAAACACCATGCGCACGGTTTGCGGATCGAACTGCCCGACGCGCGCCGATTTAATAAACGGATCGTCGCCACGGATCTGAGCTGCCATGCCTTTAAGCACGGAGTTGAGGTTCACACCTTCGAGATCAACCACCACACGTTCAGGATTGCTGAGGGCAAATTGCTTGTATTTCAGCACGCGATTGGACTCGACCGTCACGCGCGTATAGGTCGACGACGGCCAGACGCGCACCGCGACTACCTGGCTTGTGGCGGCAAGACCCACCTGGCTGACGCTAAGCAACCACATCGCCCCGGCCCCTTTTAACAGGCGGCGGCGGCTTATTGCTGAATTGGATCCCGACATGCTTCTCCCGAGCAAGAAATCTGATTGATGAACAAAATGCCCAAATTGACCGAAAACTTTAACGAATGACGCATAAACTGTCATCTATAAAAGGGTAAACAATCATACGTTAACGCACGGATTACTTATTATTTTCTGTGGGTCGCAGAAAATTTAGGCTTGCACACGCGGCCACAATCGAATAAAAATACAGAAATTACGAATAAACATTCACTAAGGGTTGTGTCATGGTTAAGGAACGCAGAACCGAACTGGTCCAGGGATTCCGCCATTCTGTTCCCTATATCAACACCCATCGGGGAAAAACGTTTGTCATCATGCTTGGCGGCGAAGCCATTGAGCATGAAAACTTTTCCAGTATTGTCAACGATATCGGCCTGCTGCACAGCCTCGGCATCCGTCTGGTGGTGGTGTATGGCGCACGTCCGCAAATTGAAGCCAACCTGGCCGCCCATCACCATGAGCCGATCTACCACAAACACACGCGCGTGACGGATGCAAAAACCCTCGAGCTGGTCAAACAGGCGGCGGGTCTGTTGCAGCTCGATATCACCGCCCGCCTGTCGATGAGCCTGAATAATACGCCGTTGCAGGGCGCGCACATCAACGTGGTGAGCGGCAACTTTGTCATCGCTCAGCCGCTCGGCGTGGACGATGGCGTGGATTACTGCCACAGCGGCCGCATCCGCCGTATTGATGAAGAAGCCATTCACCGCCAGTTAGATAATGGCGCGATCGTCCTGATGGGACCCGTTGCCGTCTCCGTAACGGGTGAAAGTTTTAATCTGACCTCAGAAGAGATTGCCACCCAGTTGGCCATCAAGCTAAAAGCGGAAAAAATGATCGGCTTTTGCTCCTCACAGGGTGTCGTGAACGATGAGGGCGTGATTGTGCCAGAACTTTTTCCGAATGAAGCCCAGGCGCGCGTCGAAGCGCTGGAAGCAGAAGGCGATTACTATTCCGGTACCGTGCGTTTTCTGCGCGGCGCCGTTAAAGCGTGCCGTAGCGGGGTGCGCCGCAGCCACCTGATCAGCTATCAGGAAGACGGCGCGCTGTTGCAGGAGCTGTTCTCCCGTGACGGGATCGGTACGCAGATCGTCATGGAGAGCGCCGAGCAGATCCGCCGTGCCACCATCAACGATATCGGCGGCATTCTGGAGCTGATCCGTCCGCTGGAACAACAGGGCATTCTGGTTCGCCGATCCCGCGAGCAGCTGGAGATGGAGATCGACAAGTTCACCATCATTCAGCGGGATAACCTGACCATTGCCTGTGCGGCACTTTATCCGTTCCCGGAAGAGCAGATTGGTGAAATGGCGTGCGTCGCCGTGCATCCTGATTACCGAAGCTCCTCACGGGGGGAGCTGCTGCTTGAACGCGTGGCGGCACAGGCGCGCCAGATAGGTCTGAGCAAGCTGTTCGTGCTTACCACGCGCAGCATTCACTGGTTCCAGGAGCGCGGCTTCACGCCGGTGGATATTGATTCCCTGCCGGAAAGTAAGAAAGAGATGTACAACTACCAGCGCCGCTCGAAGGTGTTAATGGCGGACCTGGGATAACAGTCACCCTCTCCTGCTGGAGAGGGCGTTCACTCAGACAGATTCAAATATCGCGCTTAATCCGCTTCTGCGCTCGGTACGAGTGGCAATCGCCTGACTCAACACGCGCTCATCCGCATACAGTGAAAGACGCTGGCGCGCACGGGTAATGGCGGTGTAGACCAGCTCGCGGGTCACAACCGGCGACAGCTGTGTCGGCAGGATCAGCGCCGCATGGTTGAACTCGGAGCCCTGAGATTTATGTACCGTCATCGCCCATGCCGTTTCATGCTCTGGCAGGCGGCTGGGCTGGACGGACTTCACGCTACCGTCCGGTAGCTGGAACCAGACGCGCAGACCGTTACCGCGATCGAGCGCAATGCCGATATCCCCGTTGAACAGCCCCAGCGCACTGTCGTTGCGGGAGATCATCACTGGCCGGCCCTCATACCATCGCGAATGCAGCTGACGGTTAATTTTGCGTTTCTGCACCAGCAGCTGCTCCAGCCTGTCGTTCAGGCCCGCGACGCCAAACGGCCCTTCCCGTAATGCGCACAGAAGCTGGTATTCGCCAAATGCGGCGATGACCTGCCCGGGCTGACTGCGCTGCTGCACGCAGCTCAGAAAATGCTGGTATCCCTGGAGAGCCTCCTCAAGCATAGCCTGATACTCTTCCCCGCTTTGCAGCGATTTCTTTTCAATGTCAGTGAAGGTACCGTCAAACACCGTGCGCGTGGCGTGCCTGTCGCCACGGTTGACCGCCGCAGCCAGCTGGCCGATGCCGGAGTCGCTACCGAAACGGTAGCTTTTTTGCAGCAGGCACAGGCTGTCACGCAGTGCGCCCGCGATCGGCGTGTGATCGGGTTCAAGCGAGCAACCGGTCAGACGGGCGAGCTCCTGCGCCCGCGCGGCGGTATAACCGTAACTGGCGTAGGTACAGATATCTCCCAGCACCGCCCCGGCTTCTACAGAGGCGAGCTGGTCGCGATCGCCCAGGAAAACCACGCGCGCATGGGGTGGTAGCGCATCGATCAGGCGCGACATCATGGTCAGGTCGATCATGGAGGCTTCATCCACCACCAGCACGTCCAGATGCAGCGGATTGCCCGCATGGTAGCGCAGCCGCTGGCTACCCGGCTGCGCGCCGAGCAGACGGTGCAGAGTACTTGCTTCACCCGGGAAAAGCGCAAGCTGCTCCTGGGTGAGCGGCAGCCGTTGCATCGCACCGCCCAGTGATTCGGTCAGACGCGCCGCGGCCTTCCCGGTGGGCGCCGCCAGACGAATACGGCATCGCTGCTCGCCTGAAAGCTGTATCAGGGCTGCCAGCAGCTTTGCGACGGTCGTTGTTTTCCCGGTTCCCGGGCCGCCGGATATCACCGAGATCCGCCGCGTAAGGGCGACGGCTGCCGCCACTTTCTGCCAGTCTGTGGCCTCACCGGAGTCAAACAGCCTGTCCAGCGTCTGGCGAAGCTGTGCTTCGTCGCAGGGAAGCGGCGCATTGGTCTCACTAAAGAAACGCGCTACCGTCAGTTCGTTTCGCCACAGGCGGTTCAGGTATAAGCGCTCCCCCGTAAGGATCAGCGGTGCCTGGTTGTCTCCCGGCCCGACGGCTGACGATTCACGCAAGATTTTCTGCCAGTCCACCTTATCTCCCAGCAGCGCAAAGCAGGACTGGAGGACAGGCGGCATTTTCTCGTCAACCACCAGACGCGAGAGCGGCAGACACACATGCCCCTCTCCGGCGTCTTTACTCAACAGGGCAGCGGCAAGCATCACGGCGGGCTGGTCAGCGGCAATCATCATGGCAAACTGCACGTCCAGCTGACGCAGCACGCGTTGCTCTACCGCATCCAGCAATAAGTCCTGCATCGTCATGCCATCTCCTCCGTGTTTGCTGCAAACAGGTTATCCATTTTATTAATCAATTCCGCATCCGGACGAGTGCTGAAGATCCCGGAGCGCGGATCGGCAGCATCAACCCCGCGCAGGAACAGATAGATGACACCGCCAAAATGATCGTCGTAGCGATAATCCGCAATACGGTGGCGCAAATAGCGGTGCAGCGCCAGGGTATAGAGCTGATATTGCAGATCGTAGCGATGCATTTGCATGGCTGCCGCCATCGCCTGCTGGGTATAGGCTTCGCTGTTCTCGCCCAGCCAGTTCGATTTGTAATCCAGCAGGTAGTACCGTCCTTCGTGACGGAAGACCAGGTCGATAAACCCTTTCAGCATGCCCTGCACCTGACGGAAGTTCAGCGGCGGGCAACCGGCTGACAGCGGATCGTACTGACGGATGAGCGCATCGAGCGCGTCGGCCTTAAGCGGGCCTGCGACGGGCAGATAAAACTCCATCTCAACCTGCTTATTTTTGGCCGTTAACTGGCGAAGAGAGAAGCCCTGCGTCGTCAGCGGCGCCTGCAAAATGGCGTTGATCCAGTCAGTGAGAACGGGCTGCCAGTGCGCGTCATAGCCTCCGCTCTGCAACATCTTCAGCACCCACTCCTCACTGACAGGCTGGGTGAAATCAAGCTCTTCAAAGAGGCTGTGCAAAAAGGTGCCCGGCGACGCGCCGCGTGGGAACTGATGTGGAGTTAACGTCGGTTCAACCGGAACATCGCCCACCCCTGCGGCATCCACGTCCAGCTTCGGCATGAGATCCTGCGCAATACTTTGCCCGTGCTGTTGCAGGCCAGAGTAGCTGGTGACGCACCAGTCGTCGGCAAGCACCCGTGTGATCTGGCGCGCGTTAAGATCGGTCGCGGGCTCTTGCGCCATTTCCCAGCGGCTGTTGTCTGGCAGAGAAGGGATATGCAGGGCGATATCGTCTCCGCAAAGCGACTCAATACAGAGGCGCAACCCCGCCGCATCTTTCGGCTCACCACGCTGAACAAGCCGCCCTAAGGCGCTTAAATGGAAATCGCTCTCCCCTGTTTTCTCCCCGCGACGGCGGAAAACCGGCGCGACGCCCAGGCTGCAATGCCAGACAGAACGGGTCAGCGCCACGTAAAGCAGGCGCAAATCCTCCGCCAGACGCTCCGCTTCCGCCAGCTCAACGCTGGTTTCCGCCTTGCTGAGATCGAGCACCGCATCGAAAGTCTCGCGGTCATGATAATAGGCCTGATCCTGAACGCGGTAGTTGGCGATAAAGGGCAGCCAGACCAGCGGATACTCGAGACCTTTCGATTTGTGAATGGTGACGATTTGCACCAGATGCTTATCGCTCTCAAGACGCATCTGCTGGCTTGAGGCGTTACTGTTTGGATCCGCGATTTGCTGCGCCAGCCAGCGCACGAGGGCATGTTCACTTTCAAGCTGGGTGCCAGCTTCCTGCAACAGTTCGCTGATGTGTAAAATATCGGTAAGACGCCTTTCACCGCCCGATGACGCCAGCATATTTTCGGCAATCTGGCGCCGCGTCATCAATTCGCGCAGCATCGCCATGACGCCGCGTTTTTGCCAGCGTTCACGGTAATGGACAAACTCTTCCACCACCGTATCCCATGCGTTTTCGTCATGGTTGAGCTCATCAATATCGCGCGCGTTCAACCCCAGCATAGAGCTGGCCAGCGCGCTTCGAAGCGTATTTTCGCGCTCCGGGGCCAGCACCGCCTGAAGCAGCCAGAGCATTTCCTGGGCTTCCAGCGTGTCGAACACGCTGTCGCGGTTAGAGAGATACACTGACGGAATATCCAGCAGCGTTAGCGCATCGCGGATTAGCGCCGCTTCCTGACGACTGCGCACCAGCACGGTAATATCAGAGGCCTTAACAGGATTTGCCTGTTCCCCCTTCCACAGCAGCGCCTCGCCGCGCGCGCCTGCGCTCAGCCAGTCACGGATTTGCGCGGCGCAGTGCTGGGCCATCGCTGCCTGATAGTCGGCAACCCCATAGCCTTCCCCTTCCAGCAGCCAGAAGGTCATGGCGGGTTGCACCGCGCCACTGACTTCGAAGCGCAGGGATGCGTTTTTTGGGGCGGATTTCACCGGCAGGAAAGGGATTTCATTGAACATGAACGCCGTCTCCATACGGCTGAACAGCGCATTGACGCTCTCAACCATCCCCGGCGCGGAACGCCAGTTGGTGTCTAACGTGTAATGCGCGACAACCTCACTACGGGCTTTCATATAGGTGAAGATATCTGCCCCACGGAAGGCATAAATCGCCTGTTTAGGGTCGCCAATCAACAACAGGGCCGTGTCGGGCTGCTGTCGCCAGATGCGGCGAAAAATGCGGTACTGCTGAGGGTCGGTGTCCTGAAATTCGTCAATCATCGCCACCGGAAAACGGGTACGGATCGCGCTGGCGAGCGCTTCACCATTCTCGCTGGACAGCGCCTCGTCCAGGCGGCTCAGCATGTCATCAAACCCCAGCTCGCCCCGGCGACGTTTTTCGCGCGCGACGGCCTGGCGGATCTCCGTCATAGCGCGGGTGATCATCAGGTCATTGAGCGTTAATGGCTCCGCAAGCAGCTCATCAATCGCCACAAACAGGGAATGCTCAGGCACAATGCCGTCGGCTTTGGTTCGCTCGGTCAAAAAGCGCTGCGAAAATTTTTCCAGTGCGTCCGGAAGCTGGTAGCCTCGCGTCTCCTCCTGGGCCCAGGCGCTGATCTTTTCGATCCACTTCCCCTGGTTCCCACGGTTGAACTTGCGTCTGTCGATGCCTGAGTTTTCGATGATTGCATCAATTTCACCAACCGACTCATTCCACTTCTGCTTAAGCGTCGCAATTTTGGCGACGATCTTTTCATGGCGCGAGGCCAGCGTTTCATCGGCAGGCGGCGGAGATTTAATGACCGGCGCTTCGCCTTGCAGGTAACGGTCGATGGCGCGAAGAAGCTCTTCCGGACCTTTCCACAGGGCGTGAACCGCTTCGGCAATGTCGCGCTGCAATGGATAACAGTGACGACGCCAGAAATCCGCACAGGCCTGATAGCGAAGCTCGGATTCATCTTCAATAAGCTGCTGCTCAAAGAGCATGCCGGATTCAAACGCATTCAGGCTTAACATGCGCTGACAAAAACCGTGAATGGTGAAGACGGACGCTTCATCCATTTGCCGCTCGGCCAGCAGCAGCCATTGCGCAGCCTGTTGTTTATCCGCAATCTCGTCCAGCAGGCTCGCGTAGAGGGGGTTATCCGTCGTCTGACGCAGACAGGCGATGCGCAGCTCATGAATGTTGCTGCGAATACGGCCACGCAGCTCGGCAGTGGCCGCTTCGGTGAAGGTTACCACCAGCAGCTCTTCCACGCTTAACGGGCGCGAAAAAGCGGCGTTGCCGCCGAGCCCCAACAGCAGACGCAGATAGAGCGCGGCGATGGTATAGGTTTTTCCCGTTCCCGCTGAGGCTTCAATCAGTCGCTCACCCTGTAGAGGTAAACTTAGGGGATCAAGCGGCTCAGCGGTATGGGTCATTCTTTCTTACTCCAGGGCATAGTTTGTTGCAGCGCGCTGACGCTCTTCCAGACGGTCCACTCTTTTGATTTTACGTAGTCCGTTTTCCCGTTCTGGCTGCCAGAAACCTGAGACAGGATGGCCATACCCTGCGGTTTTACCACCGCCTGATGGAAGAAATCGGCAACCTTTTGTGGCGTCAGCTGTTTTATTTCGGCCACTATTTTATCACGCGAATCAAATTTCATATTACCGCGATCAAAATCTTTGCTCAGCTGCGAGGCCTCTTCACCCAGCGTCTGCGGCGGCTGCATCACCTGGGCGATAACCGCCTGCTGGATCTGGGCAAACTCTTCCGGCTTCATGGCGCGCAGTTTTGCTTCCGCCTGCGGGAAGAACGCCTGATAACGCTGCCACAGGTAAGCGGGTTGCTTGTCGCTGCTTTGCAGAAGGAAGCCCAGCCCCCACTGACGGCCCACATTCATAGAGAAAGCGAATACCGCATAGCCCAGCTGCTCTTCGGTGCGCAGCTGGTTGTAAAACCACGGCTGAATAATTTGACCGAGAACCGCACTCTGGGCAGAGCTGGTAAATTCGTCATAACCGACAGGGACAAACACCGCGGCCAGCGCGGAATCCGTGCTGCTTCCCGCTTTTTCGAAGATCACGTTCTGCTTTTTCTCTACCAGCACATCCTGGTTACGGCACCACTCATCGCCTTTTGAACCCAGTTGCGCACGGACGTTTTGCGCCAGCGTTTTAGCCTGATCTTCGCTCATATTCCCTACAACCAGGAACTCCGGACGGGTATTGGTTTTCAGCGCATCACGGTAAGCCAGCACCTCTTTTAAGGTGACTGAGGGCAATAACGCGCGGCGATCTTCGCGCTGGAAGTACGGAATTTGCGACAGCATCTGTGCTGGCATAATCGCCTGATCGTAGGCTTTACCCTTCTCGGCAGAATCCATCATCTGGGCATACCAGGACTTAGCCTGCTCGAGCTGTTCTTCCGTAGGCGTATAGCTGAAATAACCGTCCAGCAGCGCCTGGAACAGCTGCGGCAAACGCTGGGTATAGCCGTTGGCATTCACCATCAGGCCGTTATTGGCGTTGGTGGAGAAACTGATACCACCAACGGCAGCCTGGTTGCTGAGCTGATCGAGAGCAATACCGGCCAGATAATCGTTAAGCGCAAACAGCACCTGGTTTCTGGCGCTGTCCATTGCTTTGGGGTTACGCAGCACCACGCTAACATCCGCTTTTGGCTCGTCGGCGAAATAGCGGCTTGGGGTGTAGACCACGCGCAGCGTCGGCTCATCAACAATCAGCTCCGGGTGCGGATACGCCTTTGCGGGTTTGATCAGCGAGAAATCGTCCGGGATGTAGGGGTTAAGTTCCGGTAACGTCAGCGCAATTTCCCCCGCCTTTTTCTGCCAGCCCGCGAAGGTCTGTTCGCTGATTTTTTCAACCTGATACGGGGCATCAACGAAGTAGGCCATTTTGTTATGCGGTTCGTTCGGGCTGATATACCAGACGCGGGCATTCTGCGGAGTCATCATCGCCAGACGCGCTTTGAGCGCTCCGGCGTCATACTGGTCGGCAATATTTACCGCATCCAGCGTATGTTCCACCGGCACGCGGATCATGGTATCTGCCAGCCACTCAACGTAGTCCATATCACGCGTGATAGAGGGATAGCGGAAATCGAGATCCAGCACGTGCGCCAGCTCGTCAAAGTAGCGTTTATCGACGCCTTTATCGCGCAGCAGAGAGAGGTAACTGAAAATGGCCGCAACGACGTCGTCCCGGTGAGCCAGCCCTTTATCGGTCAGCGTCGCGGAGATGGCCAGCACGCCGCTATTCCCATTTACAACGGGATCGGAGTCAGCGCGAATACCTTCCACCAGCCCCTGCTTTTGCAGCCAGTCGGAGAGCGTACCCGGGCTGCGGTTGCCGATAAGATACGTCACCAGCTCGTCGGTTTTGCTGCGGAACTGCGCCGTGTTGTTATCAATACGGAATTCAACGCGTAACACCTTGCGCGGCAAGGCCGGCACATAGTGAATAACAATGCCTTTTTGCGCGTCCGTGACAACCGGCACGTTAATCTGCGGCAGATCGATATTTTTATTTGGCACCCTGCCGTAGGTCTGCGCGGCCATGTTTGCCAGCGTCGGCAACGGTTTATTGCTGTAGATAACCGCTTTCATCAGATTGGCGGAATAGTATTTTTCACGAAACGCATGCAGCGCATCGAGCACCGGGCTACCTGGCTTGTCGCTCAGCGTTTCAAGGTTGCCGCCTGAGAAGCGCGAACCCGGGTGCGCCGGATTGATGGTTTCAGCGCTAACCTGCGCCATGCGCATACCGTCTCGCGTGCGCGCCATCGTCAGTTCGGCGTTCACGGCATTACGTTCACGGTCAGCGTATTTTTTATCCAGCAGCGGTGCGGCAATGGCATCCGCCAGACGGTCCACCGCCCCATCAAGCGCATCATTTTCCACTTCCAGGTAAAACGCGGTGCGATACGGCGCGGTACTGGCGTTGTGGCTGCCGCCATGCATTTTCAGAAATTCGGACAGGCTGTCAGGCTGTGGGTATTTTTTAGAGCCCATCAGCGTCATGTGCTCAAGGTAGTGCGCCAGTCCCGGATGGGCGTCAGGATCTTCCAGCGAACCCACCGGCACAACCAGCGCGGAGAGCGATTTCACCGCCTGAGGATCGGAAACCAGCAGCACGGTCATCCCGTTATCAAGACGAATCGCCTGATACTCACGGGTGTCCTTATCGCTCTTACGGATTGTTTCCTTGACAGGTTGCCAACCGGAATCGGCCTGAGTGACGGGAGCCCAAAGGGCGATAAACAAAACAAACGCTTTGAACAAGGTGCTGCCTGGCATTACGACCTCTTTATCACGGCTACATCATTAACAACGTGCGTGCTGGACACGCCAGCATCTCTTTCTTTGGGTACATCAGTCCGTGATAAGAGGTGCATCATAAATGAACACCTCATGCTGCGCAATTTTTATACAACACTCAGGACTGATTAAATTTGAACAACGGTAACAGGTAGCGTTGCGCCTCCTGGGTGATAATGTCGAAATATTCTGGCTCCAGCGTTCGCCATAAACGTTGATACCAGACATCGTCACCTTCGCCACGTACCATCATGTTCCCTTCGTAGGCCTGCAAAAACTTGCTGCGCGCTTTCTGGAGCGAAGCCTCATCCGTTAACATGGCATCATTCTGCGCGTCGTAACAGGCTTTTATCCACGCCCCCCCACTTTCAGGCAGCAAAAGCAGAGGTTTGTTCATGCCCTGACGGTAACCTTCAATATAAAGCGACAGATACGTCAACGCCTGCTCAGGCTCCATCGGCGGGAAACGCCATTCGCCGTCCTTACGTACAAACAACCGGCTTTCACCTTCGTGACCACTCGCACTGTAGACAAGATGTTCGAGCCAGAGTTGCAGGCCATGTGAAACGCTGAGCATGGATGGCCGCCAGCGCAGCAGCCCGTCAGACTGCACGTGCGTGAGCCAGCCGCTGAGGTGCATACCGTTACAATCGAGATCGATTTCAATGCTGCTCGCCGGCTGCCGACACGCGATAACGCGGTCAGCAAGCGCTCGCATCTCCTCGCACTGGGCATCCCAGACGATTTCGCCGAATGCACCATACGGAAGCAATCCCGACGCCCTGTAACGTCGGAACAGTTTACTGGCGTCTTCTTCGTCAACCAGCGCATTCAGAAGCTGGGAATTAAGCTTAAAACGCTCCAGCCCATCAAGAATAAACGGTTCCGCATCGGGGATTTCGCTCTCTTCAGAGCGGAAATTCACCTGCAAGCGTTGCTGGAAAAAAGCCCGGACCGGGTGCGCCCAAAAACGCTGTAGCTGCTCAAACGAGAGGGTATCTATGACGCGCGGTTCGAGCGTCTGAATAAAATCGGTTTGCGGCGTCCCCGCTTTCTTCGCGGCGGGAAGCCACTCGCGGGCGTAGCTTTGCAGTTCATCAGGAACGTAATTGACAGGATCAAACGGCATACGGCTATGGTGACAGGTGATATGCGCTATCACCCGACGTTCGCTTTCGTCGCAGTTGCAGGCTTCATCGCCCGGCAGATAGTGACTCTGTCCGATGTAATCCACCAGCTCCTGCACCAGCACAGACGGGAAACGCTCGCTGTTGTCCTGAATTGAACGACCGATATAGCTGATATACAGCCTGCTTTGCGCAGACATCAGCGCCTCAAGAAAGAGATAACGGTCATCATCGCGGCGGCTGCGGTCGCCCCGCTTCGGTTGTGCGCTCATGAGATCAAAACCCAGAGGTGGAAGCGCACGCGGATAAATACCGTCGTTCATGCCAAGCAGACAGACCACTTTGAACGGGATTGAACGCATTGGCATCAGGGTACAAATATTCACCGGCCCCGCAAGGAAGCGCTGGCTGATGCGCTCCTGATCGAGACGTTGCGTCAGCTCATCACGCAGAAGCGAAAGAGGAACCGCCTCGTGATAGTGCGAATTAACCCCCTCATCAACGATGGCCTGCCACTGCTTCTCGATAAGCGCCATGGCGGCTTCAGTTTCGCTGTCCGGCAGAAAGAAATCACTCAGCATTTCGCGGCAAATCGGCAGCCACTCTTCGAGCGGGCGGGGCTGCATCAACGCACGGCGCCAGCGGTTGAGCTGCATAAGCAGCGAGGCTAAGTGACCAACCAGTTCCGCGATCAACCCACTGGACTCATCGTACGGCAGCACGTCATTCCATTCGCCGTGGATGCTCTCCATCGCATACCCCAGCAGCATGCGCGTCAGGCCAAACTGCCAGGTATGCTGCCCGGTTGCAGGCAGTTCGAACTCCTGGACGTTATCATCGTCGATACCCCAGCGGACACCAGATTCGTTGACCCACTGGCGCAGATAGCGCAACCCCTCTTCGTTAATGTTGAAACGTGCGGCCAGAACAGGCACATCCAGCAGTGCCAGCACATCCTCAGAGATAAACCGGCTATCAGGCAGCGAAAGCAGGCTGATAAAGGCCTGTAGCGCCGGGTGTGACTGACGAGCGCGACGGTCAGAGATTGCGTAGGGCAGATAGCGGTCGCCCGTTGCGCTGCCAAATACCGCCTGAATAAACGGGCTGTAGCTGTCGATATCCGCCACCATCACCACGATATCGCGCGGTGTCAGGGTTGGATCGTCCTGTAACATGGCCAGCAGGCGGTCATGAAGAATTTCAACTTCACGCTGTGGGCTGTGGCAAACGTGGATCGCGATACTGCGATCGTCAGGATCCAGTTTTCGCTTCTTATCGCTTCGCGCAAACTCTTCGGCAGTGATCCCGGCAACGGCACGGTTTTCTAAATCCAGAATATCAAGCTGAATATTGTGCAGCAGGCTGTCCGGCGTAATATCCGCAAACGCATCCACATCCCCTTCTCCCGAAGAGGTGATATCTGAAAGCAGATAAATATAGTCGCGTCCGAGCTTGCCCCACGAGGCAAGCAGCGGGTTCGGCAGATTCTGAATCCCCTCTTCATCAAAAAGCTGCGCCGCGTTTTCACTGTCTTTAAACAGCGGCACGGCGCGCTCTTCAAAGAGGCGCTTTCTCTGGCGGGTGACCAGCCGTGAAAGCCAGCGCGGATCCTGAATATCCCCCCAATAGTGTCGACACGGGTTGGTAAAGAGGATATGGATATCAGTGTGCTTACCGAGCGCTTTTAGCGCGTTCAGGTAGACAGGCGGCAGCGCGGAGATACCGCAAATGAACACGCGTGACGGCAAACGGGTTGGCCGTTCTGCGCTGTTCTCAAGTATTGAGATAAAGCGATCGTACAGGTTAGCACGGTGCCACTTAGGCTGACCGAGTTTCCCGGTATGCTCGACCAGCGCTTTCCAGAGCGGCGCCTGCCAGATTTGCGCTTCCGGTAACCCATCGACTAATTCTCCCGCTTCCCAGCGAATCAGCCATTCTGCACGGTAAACCAGATACTGGTCATAAAGGTCGGCAGTACGTGAGGCAAGCTGGAAAAGTTTACGCTTGTCGGTGTCGTCATTCAGGTAGTGGCGCAGCATGGCAAACTCATCATGCGCCAGCATGTCCGGCAGCAGCGTCATCAGTTTCCAGGCCATACTTTGTTTGTTGAAGGCGCTCTGCTCAGGAATATCCGGCAGGACGCGAACAAACATCTCCCAGATAAAGCTCGCGGGCAGCGGAAAATCGATGTTGGCCGCAATGCCAAATTTCTGCGAGAGGGACATTTGCAGCCACTGCGCCATACCGGTGCTCTGCACCAGCACCATTTCTGGCTCAAACGGATCGTCAAGACGCTCTTGCTCAACGATATACTCCATCAGTGCTTCCAGCACATCCAGACGATTTGAGTGGTAAACCCTTAGCATAAACGCTCCCGACTAGCGGCTAACCGGGCAATGCAGACGCGTCAACGCGCCCTGCCGCCCCATAGGAGAAATAAGTGTGACCGTGATGCTGACACATCCGGACTGTGTTGTCTGCCCCCGACTGACCTGCCAGCCCGGCGGGAGCGTTAATGTTGAGATCTGCGACTGATTCCACGCATGATGCCATAGCTGACGATACTGGCTAAGCGCCGCATACCGGGCTGCCAGCGCGCGATGATAGCCGGATAACGCCATCACAACCACAACCAGCAACATCATTGCCAGCAAAACCTCAACCATGCTAAATCCTTTTTGTCTGCTCAGGGTAACTGACATAGCGTACTTTCCTTAAGGGGGCAGAAATCACTCCAGCCGTGGGCGGAAAAGCGTATCTGCCCCTCCGAGATGTCCCCGCCTCGCCATAGCAATAGATTGTCATTGCCGGCAATAAGCAACACACGCGCCCCAAACAGCCTTATACAGACCCGCAAACGTTGTGTCTGTTTGCACTGAACCTCTGGCTGTAAAGCCCATTCCTGAACGCGCCCCCACTCCAGTGCAGATTGCACGGCAGCCTGCTGGCGAACAGACAAACTCTCGCCACTTACCAGCGTGCTAAAGGTTTGCAGCTGCTGATTTAATCCGGTGAGGATCAGCGTGCCGAGCACCAGTAATAGCAGGACCAGCGCCAGCGATGACATGCCCCGCTGACGATTCACAGATTAAACCCCGTTACGGTATGGCGAGCCGAAAAGGGTGCGGCCAGTTCACCTTTGCGGCGGGCACGCAGCTCGATACTGATGACCGGCGCAAAGCCATCATGATCGGTTTTAGTGACCATAAATTGCTCTATCAGGACCCGATCCGGGTCGGTGAGCTTATCCCATCCCTTACCGTCACAGGATGTGGCGCCCCGCAGCGTTTCAAGCGATCCGGACTCAAGCCGGAATCCCGTACTGTCGTTTTCTGACGCGGTGCTATCCCACTGGCCGTTGCTGTTCGCATCCCATAGCACAATCGCACATCGTCCTTGCCTGCCGATGATCATCCCCTGCCCCTGGCAATGCCCTGCACAATATCCTGCCCTCTGAAACTGTTTACCGATCGCGAACAGACGTTGCCAGACCTCATCCTCCAGCTCCTGCTGTCCAGATTGCAGTAAAACACCCCGCTGTAGCCCCGGTAAAAAACGTGACGTGCTGAGTAACAGAATGCTGCTTATCGTCATCGCAATAAGCACTTCCAGCAGGGAAAACCCTTTTCGATTTACTGGCATGCACCTTCTCCTGCGGCATTACACAGCCTGATACGTCCGCCATTTGAGACAATAACCCACCACCCACCAGCGCGGCTCTGCACGCGGATATGTCCGGCCCATGCGGTATCCCTTAAACCGTAAAATCCCAGCGCAGGGGTTATGTCGCTTATCGTGACCTCGGGCCACATCGGCTTCATCACGAACGGTCCGCCGCTGTCACAACCGGTCACCGCTGAACTGGCCAGACAGTTCTTTTCACCGTCGTTATACAGCGCGATCCTGTGCTCGCTGTTGTGACGGTTGGCGTCATTGCGCAAAAACACCAGGTAATCCCGCACATGGCAGGCAGTTTGCCAAAGCCGCTGCCGCTGCTGCCAGCTGTCCCAGCCATAGAGCCCTGTGGCGCTGAGGATCACTGTCAGCGAAACGGCGATAAGGGTTTCGATAAGCGTAAAGCCTTGTTCGTTTTTCATGGCGGGAGTGTGGCGGAATAGCAGAAACGGTACGAGCGTCAAACCAGAACTTTACGAGCCGCTTTCCGGAGATTTTCACCCGTTGCAACGCGTTGCATCATCTCTGGAAACAGGCTCGAAAAACAAAACGGGCGTGAAAAAAAACCGGCGCTAAAGAGCACCGGTTGTGTCAGGATTTGCCGTATCAGATGGCGACAGGAGCTTTAATGCCGGGATGCGGGTCGTAACCCTCAATCTCGAAATCATCAAAACGGTAATCGAAGATCGATTCCGGTTTACGTTTGATCACCAGCTTCGGCAATGCACGCGGTTCGCGCGTCAGCTGGAGATGCGTCTGTTCCATATGATTGCTGTAGAGGTGGGTATCACCGCCCGTCCAGACAAAATCGCCCACTTCAAGATCGCACTGCTGCGCCATCATGTGCACCAACAGCGCGTAGCTGGCGATGTTAAACGGCAGGCCGAGGAACACGTCGCAGGAGCGTTGATAGAGCTGGCAGGAGAGCTTGCCGTCCGCCACGTAGAACTGAAAAAACGCGTGGCAAGGCGCCAGCGCCATTTTATCCAGTTCCCCCACGTTCCAGGCAGAGACAATGATACGGCGCGAGTCCGGGTCATTTTTCAGCTGGTTCATGACGGTCGTGATCTGGTCAATGTGGCGGCCGTCCGGGGTAGGCCACGCGCGCCATTGCTTGCCGTAGACCGGCCCCAGGTCGCCGTTCTCATCTGCCCACTCGTCCCAGATGGAGACATTGTTTTCATGCAGATAAGCAACGTTGGTATCGCCTTGCAGGAACCAGAGCAGTTCATGAATGATCGAGCGCAGATGGCAGCGCTTCGTTGTCACCAGAGGAAAGCCTTCTTGCAGATTGAAGCGCATCTGGTGGCCAAAAATGGAGAGCGTACCGGTGCCGGTACGGTCGTTTTTCGGCGTGCCCTCGTCGAGCACTTTTTTCATCAATTCAAGATACTGTTTCATGATTCCTCAGGAAAGTTGTTGCTGTGGACGACGACGATACGCCCAAATCATCATAATGGCACCCGCGACAATCATCGGGATGGAGAGGATCTGCCCCATGCTGATGTACTGTACCCATTCACCGGTAAACTGCGCATCCGGCTGGCGGAAGAACTCGACGATGATACGAAACGCGCCGTAGCCAATCAGGAACAGACCAGAGACAGCCCCCATTGGGCGCGGTTTGCGGATATACAGATTCAGGATGATGAACAGCACCACGCCTTCCAGCGCCAGCTCATAGAGCTGTGACATATGGCGCGGCAGAACGCCGTAGGTATCGAAAATAGACTGCCACTCAGGATGCGAAGGCAGCAGCGCGATGTCCTCCGCGCGGGAACCCGGGAACAGCATGGTAAACGGCACGCTCGGATCGACACGCCCCCACAGTTCACCGTTGATGAAGTTGCCCAAACGCCCTGCGCCCAGCCCGAACGGGATTAACGGCGCAATAAAATCAGCCACCTGGAAGAAGTTCCGTTTGGTGCGCCTGGCGAAGATCACCATGACCAGGATCACACCAATCAGCCCGCCGTGGAAGGACATGCCGCCGTCCCAGACGCGGAACAGATAGAGCGGGTCGTTCAGGAATACCGGGAAATTATAGAACAGGACATAACCGATGCGACCGCCCAGGAACACGCCGAGGAAGCCGGCATAAAGCAGGTTTTCCACTTCGTTCTTCGTCCAGCCGCTGCCTGGACGACTGGCGCGACGGCCAGCAAGCCACATGGCAAAGACGAAGCCCACCAGGTACATCAGACCGTACCAGTGCAGCGCTACAGGTCCTATTGAGAAAATAACCGGATCGAATTCCGGAAAATGCAGATAACCACTGTTCATCTGTCACCACAAGATGTTGTTATTCCGCTGAAAGTGGACAGCGGGTGAATTGCATTCCCGCCGTTGGCAGGTGCTCCAAAGTTGCGAATCATAGCATAAGGCAGGCGTGGAGGATGCGCCTGAGATGTAAAAGATGTGTATAGGGTTTCATGCGCGCTGTTCCCCCTCACCCCATCCCTCTCCCTCAAGGGAGAGGGGGTCGTCGGAGCCGTCATTATTTTGTGGGGATCAGCGGCCGCCCCGGATCAAACCGCCCATGCCGCGTCGCTCCATAAACGCAGCCACCTGATGGCGCACTTCGGCTGCCAGCTGTGCTTCCAGGCTACGCGCAGCCAGTTCGCGCGCCTCATCTTGTTCGATGTGACGTAACAGGTATTTCACACGCGCAACGGAACGTCCGTTCATTGACAGGTGACGGAAACCGAGACCAATCAGGATCGCCACGCACATCGGATCGCCGGCCATTTCACCGCACAGGCGCAGGTCGATATTATGCTGCTCGGCTTCGCGGGCGATCATCGCCAGGGCACGAAGCATCGCCGGATGCAGGCTGTCGTAGATGCTGGCAACGCGCGTATTGTTGCGATCGACCGCCAGAATGTATTGCGTTAAGTCGTTGGTGCCAACGGAGATAAAATCAACGCGGGTCGCCAGCTGCGGCAACATAAAGACCATCGAAGGCACTTCAAGCATCACGCCAATACGGGGTTTAGGGATCGCATAGCCGATCATCTCTTCCACTTCGCGCCCTGCACGTTCTATCAACCGCCGCGCTTCGTCGATCTCGTCAATACTGGTGACCATCGGCAGCAAAATGCTGAGATTCCCCGTGGCCGCGTTGGCACGCAGCATCGCACGAACCTGGATAAGGAAGATTTCCGGCTGATCGAGGGTTATGCGGATCCCACGCCAGCCGAGGCAGGGATTCTCTTCACTGATGGGCATATAGGGCAGTTGCTTATCCGCGCCGACGTCCAGGGTGCGCAACGTGACGGGTTTGTCGTTAAACATCTGCAACATGCCCTGATACTGCGCCACCTGCTCCTCTTCTGACGGGAAGCCGCTTTGCAGCATAAACGGTATTTCGGTGCGGTAGAGGCCGATGCCATCGATGCGGCTGCCGAGCTTCTCTTCATGCTCAGGGCTTAAGCCAGCATTGAGCATCACCTTCACCCGCTCACCGCTCTTGAGCTGCGCGGGCAGGTTGACGTCATCTTCCGCCAGCTTGCTTAATTCATTCTCTTCGCTGATAAGACGCTGGTACTCCTGAAGGAGAACCGGCTCAGGATCCACCAGCAACTCACCGCGGTATCCGTCCACCACCAGCGTACGGCGGTGCAGTACGGAGGGCTGAATATCCGCCCCCATCACGGTCGGAATACCGAGCGCGCGCACCATAATGGCGGCATGGGAGTTAGCTGCGCCATCGCGCACCACCACGCCCGCCAGCCTGTCCTGCGGTAATTCCGCCAGCGTCGTCGCCGAGAGTTCATCAGCCACCAGCACAAACCGGCTCGGCCAGGCATTCGCCCCCTGAATAGTATCATCAAGGTGGAACAGCAGACGTTGCCCAAGCGCGCGTAAATCGCCGGCGCGCTCTTTCAGATAACCGTCAGTCAGCACCGCAAACTGCTCGGCAAATTTTTCAATGACCTTTTTAACCGCCCACTCTGCCACCGAACCTTTATCGACCTCGGCAAATAACTCACGACGCAAACGCGCATCGGAAAGCAGGTGTGAGTAGAGGTCGAAAATGGCCGCCGTCTCTTTTTGCGCGCCAGCGGCAAAGCGTTTGCTGTAGCGACGAAACTCATTTGCCGCCTCTTCCAGCGCAGCGGTAAGCCGTTCGCGCTCAAGCGCTTCATCCAGCGTCGAGGCTTCATAGACCTGCTCCATCAGCGGGAGCGTGGCATCCATCCAGCCTTCGGCAATCGCGACGCCCGGCGAGGCCGGAAGCGCGCGGATGCGGGTATGACGATACTGCCCAAAAAGGGCTGCCAGCTGAGACTGGGAGAGGATCGCAGCCATCTGCGTTGCCAGCGTGACGAGGAAAGACTCCTCGCTTTCGTCGTACTGCCGCAACTCTCGTTGCTGGACAACAAGCACGCCAAGCAGTTGACGACGCTGAATAATCGGCACGCCAAGGAAAGCGCGGAACCGCTCCTCTTTGACGGAAGGGATATATTTGAAGCTGGGGTGTTTTTGCGCATCGGCAAGGTTGATTGGCTCCGCCAGTCGCCCGACCAGGCCAACAATACCTTCATCAAACGCGAGCGTGACGGTGCGTCCCCGTGGTTTTTTTAAACCGCGGGTTGCCATCAGGTAGTAGCAACGTCGGTCATGGTCGGCCAGGTAGACCGAACAGACCTCGGTTTCCATCGCAAGACAGATGTCCGTCACCAGAATATTCAGCGCCTCGTTGAGGCGAGGCGCACTGGCAACCTTTTCAACTATTTCTCGCAAGCGGGTGAGCATGATTTGCGTAGCTTAACCTCTTTTACGTCGCCAGGCAGGTGCGCTCTGTGGCTTCGGAGGCGTCTCCTGAAGCTGCATCACGACACTTGCGAACTCTTTCATCACCCTACGATATACATCGCGCTTAAATGACACGACCTGACGAACCGGATACCAGTAGCTTACCCAGCGCCAGCCATCAAACTCTGGCGTGCTGCTGGTTTGCATATTGATATCTGAATCGTTGCCCACCAACTGCAAAAGAAACCACTTCTGTTTCTGGCCGATACAAACCGGCTTTGTGTCCCAACGCACCAAACGTTTCGGTAACTTGTAACGCAACCAGTTGCGGGTCGAAGCCAGGATGCGAACATCTTTTCGGCTTAAACCAACCTCTTCAAACAGCTCCCGGTACATCGCTTGTTCTGGGGACTCTCCGGGATTGATCCCGCCTTGCGGGAACTGCCAGGAGTGCTGACCATATCGCCGGGCCCACATCACCTGGCCCTGACGATTACAAATTACTATTCCTACGTTTGGGCGGTAGCCATCGTCATCAATCACCGGACTACCCCAAACTAAATCTGATATATGAATGATTGTTTCACACTACAGGGAGGCGGTAAACCACTCTCTTACAGGCCTGCAACCTAATAACATTTGAATAACTCACAATTTAGTGCGGAGTTATAAACAGATGCGGGCGACAGAGACCATTTTTATTCACCTTTTCTGTGGATATAGTTGTGAAGAAGTGCGGAATTACCGATGAACAACCTTGTAACCCGACGAGCCGCCAATTTACCCCGCTTATAACAAATCATTTAAATTCATATGATTATATTGAAATTAAGGGTATCCAGGGCGATAAACGTGACGATCATCACATCAAAGATCCTCCTGCTGATGAAAGATCGAACAGCGTCGGTTTTATCCACAGTTTGTGCCAATAAGTTAGGCACAATTTGTGTGAAAATTCGATTTTCATCGCACGTCAAGGCTGTAAATTGAAACAGTAGTGGCAGTTATTCCCAGTTATCCCATTTTTCTGTGGATAACATGGTGTAAGATCCTGTTTATTGTCAGTGACCAGAATTGCACAACCTGTTTTTTAGCCGCCGCGGGACGGATTGTATTCTAAAAAAGATGATATAAATCATCCACATGGAATAGGTGCACAGAAAAAGGTAAACTCTGTCCACAAGGGATAAAATATCAGCTCATTTTTTAATCAAAAGGTCGTTAGCATGCAATCTCTCGCCCCACTGCTCTCTCCTCCCGTCAGTGAAGCCCAGTTGCTCCAGCAGGCACAACGCCTGGCAGGCTATTCACTGGGCGAGCTGGCCGTGATGGCGGGGTTGACGATACCTAACGATCTAAAGCGTGATAAGGGCTGGATCGGCGTGTTGCTGGAACGCTGGCTGGGCGCAAGCGCGGGCAGTAAACCCGAGCAAGATTTTGCGGCGCTGGGGGTGGAACTGAAGACGATCCCCATCGATAGCCAGGGGCGGCCGCTGGAAACCACCTTTGTCTGCGTTGCGCCGCTCACGGGTAACAGCGGAGTGACATGGGAAACCAGCCACGTCAGGCATAAGCTGAAGCGGGTGTTGTGGGTACCCGTTGAGGGCGACAGGCAGATCCCGCTGGCTGAGCGTCGCGTTGGCGCCCCGCTGCTCTGGAGCCCGAATGAAGAAGAGGAGAGACAGCTTTCCCAGGACTGGGAAGAGCTGATGGACATGATTGTGCTGGGACAGGTTGAGCGTATCACCGCCCGGCATGGCGAAGTGCTGCAACTTCGTCCCAAAGCCGCCAACAGCAAAGCGCTCACTGAAGCGGTAGGCGCACAGGGCGAACCGATCCTGACGCTGCCGCGCGGTTTCTATCTTAAAAAGAATTTCACCGGGGCGCTGCTGGCACGCCACTTCCTGTTGAAAACATAGTTTTTTACCAATTTTGCGCTCCGGCTAACATAATCTCCTCCTTTTTAAGATTTCCCCCCTTTCACCTGTCGTAATATCAGGTTATTACTACACTATGATTTGATACGAGCCAGGTGAGGATGAGAACGATGAAAAAATGGGCAGTAATTATCTCAGCAGTCGGTTTAGCGTTTGCGGTATCGGGTTGCAGCAGCGACTATGTCATGTCAACGAAAGATGGTCGTATGATCCTGACCGATGGCAAACCCGAAGTCGACGACGATACCGGTCTGGTGAGTTACCGCGATCGCGAAGGCAATCAAATGCAGATTAATCGCGACGAAGTCTCCCAGATCATCGAGCGTTAAACAGATAAAGGTCAGTAGCTTGCTGGCCTTTTTGATTTTTTCCTTCCCCTTTTGCCTTCCCTCTGCCATGTTTATATTCCTTTGTCGGGAGGTTCCTGACGCAGTCTGTATGTCTAAAAAAGGAAACCGGCTATGCATTATCACCGTATCCCCCACAGCGCTCTGGAGATTAGCCAACTGGGGTTGGGCACCATGACATTTGGTGAACAAAACAGCGAAGCCGATGCCCATGCACAACTCGATTACGCCGTCAGCCAGGGCATTAACCTGATTGACGTGGCGGAGATGTACCCCGTTCCTCCCCGCCCGGAAACACAAGGTCTTACTGAAACGTATGTCGGCAACTGGCTGGCGAAACGCGGTAATCGCGAAAAGCTGGTCATCGCCTCCAAAGTCAGCGGCCCTTCCCGTAATAACGATGCCGGGATCCGCCCTAACCAGATCCTCGATCGGAAGAATATCCGTGCCGCGCTGGATGCCAGCCTCAAGCGCCTGCAAACCGACTATCTCGATCTTTATCAGGTGCACTGGCCGCAGCGTCCGACGAACTGCTTCGGTAAGCTTGGCTACACCTGGAACGAAAGTGCTCCGGCAGTTACCCTGCTGGAAACGCTGGAAGCGCTCACGGAGTGCCAGCGGGCGGGTAAGATCCGCTACATCGGCGTTTCCAACGAGACGGCGTTTGGCGTGATGCGCTATCTGCATCTGGCCGATAAACACGATCTGCCGCGCATCGTGACCATTCAGAACCCGTACAGCCTGCTGAACCGCAGTTATGAAGTGGGTCTGGCGGAGGTGACGCAGTACGAAGAGGTGGAGCTGCTCGCCTACTCCTGTCTGGGCTTCGGTACCCTGACGGGCAAATACCTGAACGGCGCGAAACCGGCTGGTGCGCGTAACACGCTTTTCAGCCGCTTCACCCGCTATAGCGGCGAGCAGACGCAAAAAGCCGTTGCGGCCTACGTGGATATCGCGAAACGCTACGGACTCGATCCGGCGCAGATGGCGCTGGCCTTCGTGCGTCGTCAGCCGTTTGTGGCGAGTACCCTGCTCGGCGCAACGACGATGGATCAGTTGAAAACAAATATTGAGAGTTTCCATCTGAACCTGAGTGAAGAGGTATTAGCGGAGATTGAAGCGGTGCATCAGGTTTATACCTACCCGGCACCGTAATAAAAGCAAAACGGCAACGTGCGTTGCCGTTTTTAGGGTTTTCACCCTCTCCCTGTGGGAGAGGGCCGGGGTGAGGGCATCAGGCCGCACAATTCAACGACGACGCTGCCAGACCCACAGACCGCTAATCGCCAGCGCGAACAGCGCGCCGAATCCTACCCCGATTGCCACGACCGGCGCACCTGCTTTTACCGCCAGCGAGTAAATCCCCAGCATCAGTAACATCGCCATGTTTTCACCAAGGTTTTGCACCGCAATGGCGTTACCCGCCCCAACGGTCTGCTTGCCGCGCTCCTGCAACAGCGCGTTTAGCGGCACCACAAAGAAACCGCCTAACATGCCGATCAGCAACAGCAGGGCATAGGCAGGCAATAGGGCATGTTGCAGGGAGAAGAACAGAACGCCGACGCCAATCAGGATCCCCGCAGGCATGCAGCGCGCGACGGTTTCCAGCGTCACCAGTTTTGCCGCAGCCCAGGCCCCGACAACAATCCCGACGGCGACCATGGCATTCAGATAAGTCGGCGTGGCGTTGTCAGTAATGCCCAGCGCCACCGGCACCCACAGCACCAGCAGGAAACGCAGCGTAACGCCGGCCCCCCAGAACATGCTGGTGCCCATCAGCGAGAAGCGTGTTTCACCGTTACGCCACAGTACGCGGCAGGCGTTGAAGAAGCTGCCGGTCATTGGCCCGAAGCGCCAGGATTGCCCCGGACGCGCCACGGCCAGTTTGGGGATAAACAGGTTGGCGATCACCGCGCCAACGTACATCAGGGCGCAGATGCCAAGCGCGGCGAGCACATGCCAGTCTGCCAGTACGCCACCCGCCACCGAACCCAGCAGAATAGCCGCAATGGTGGAGGACTCCATCAGGCCGTTGGCCTTCACCAGCTTATCACCGGTGGTGAGCTCACCCAGAATACCGTACTTCGCCGGGGAGTAGGCTGCCGCGCCAATGCCCACCAGCGTGTAGCCGACAAACGGGTTGATACCAAAGCAGATACTTGCCGCGCCCAGAAGCTTAAGGCTGTTGGCAAACATCATGACCCGACCTTTCGGGAAGCTGTCCGCCACCTGGCCGACAAACGGCGCAAATACGATGTAAGCACCCACAAACACCATCTGTAGGATCGGCTGGCTCCAGTCGGGATAAAACTCAGCTTTCAGCAATGCCAGCGTGGCAAACAGCAACGCGTTATCGCCGAACGCGGAAAGAAACTGGGCGGCGATAACCGCCATCATGCCTTTCGACCAGATTGAAGTGTTAGTGTGCACTGACTCACGCATTTTGCTGTTCTGCCTCTTCAACCATGCCCTTCAGGGTCACGAAATCGGGTTTACCGCTGCCCAGCACCGGTAACTGTTTGAGGTAACGAATATCGCGGGGGACCGCCAGCTCGGGGATACCGTGTTCGCGTGCATACCTGAGCAGCGCGTCACGCTTCAGTTCACCGTCTGTCGTGAAGAGCACCAGCGCCTCGCCTTTACTGGCATCACTTTTCACCACGGTCGCATGCATTTTCTCCGCCGAGACGGCGGTCGCCAGCGTTTCGACCATTTCAAGAGAGACCATCTCCCCGGCGATTTTGGCGAAGCGTTTTGCACGTCCCTGGATCTGCACGAAGCCCTGATCGTCGAAGCGCACGATATCGCCCGTGTCGTACCAGCCCGTTTCAACCTCGCCATTGACGTTCTCGGCCGTCGGCGCCTCAAGCACGCCCGGGTTTTCCACACGCAGATAGCCGTTCATGACGTTCGGCCCTTTCAGCTGAAGACGTCCGCCGTCTTCAATACCCGGCACCGCCAGCAGACGCGCATCCAGCCCCGGCAGAATGCGGCCAACCGTTCCCGGTTTTGCCGCCATCGGAACGTTGATGGAGACCACCGGCGCGCACTCCGTCACGCCATAGCCTTCCAGAATGCGCAGGCCAAACTTGTCCTGCCAGATCTGGCGCGTGCTGTCCTGGAGTTTTTCCGCGCCCGCCACCACGTAGCGTACGCGGAAGAAATCATACGGGTTGGCGAAGCGCGCGTAGTTACCGAGGAAGGTGGACGTCCCGAACAGCACCGTGCAGTTACGGTCATAAACCAGTTCCGGCACAATGCGGTAGTGCAGCGGGCTTGGGTAGAGGAACACCTCAGCACCGGTCAGCAGCGGCGTAAAGAGACCCACGGTCAGACCAAAGGAGTGGAACAGCGGCAGCGCTGACATAAAGCGATCGTTGGCGGTAAAGTCAGCAATAGTTTTAATCTGTTCGACGTTCGCCAGAATGCTTTTGTGGCTGTGAACCACACCTTTCGGGTTACCTTCAGAGCCAGAGGTAAAGAGGATAATGGCATCATCCTCCGGCTGCTGCTTAACCTGCGCCAGACGCGGCATCAGCAGGTGCGCGAAAATCCACAGCTTGTCAGCGGTCGTGACGTCTGCTTTCAGATCTTCCAGAAACACCCAGCGCACCTGCGTCAGCTGTTCCGGCAGGTGCCACAGCTTGCCTTTATCCAGGAACTGGCGGGAGGTAAAGATGGTGTTGATTTGTGCTGCGGTAATCGCGCTGGAGAGCCCTTTCACGCCCGCCGTGTAGTTCATCATCGCCGGAATGCGGCCCCGGGAGACGGCACCAAAGATTACCGCCGCGCTGATACCCGCGTTTGGCAGCATCAGGCCGATCTTTTCGCCCTGTTTACTGTACTTTTCCAGGATACGCCCGACAAACAGCGTTTTGGTCAACAGCTTACGGTAGGTATCTGGCGTAAAACTGATGTCTTCGATGCAGTTTTTCTTCGCACCGTAGCGATACTGCGCCGACAGCAACGATTCATACAGCGTTTCGCGCGGGCGAACGGCCATGCGCGCTTCCATCATAATCTGGTGCAGCATTTCCCCGGCGATTTTACGGCGGTCGCGCGCGCGCGGCGCCTCGGGCATCGGCAGTGACGTCGGCGGTAATATATGCAGGGTAATTTTCGGGAACAGACGCTGCTTCACCAGCCCTTTCAGACGGCTGAAAAAGGTCAGCTCAGCCCCGTCGATGCGTAGCGGCACGACGGTGGCCTGAGACTTCGCCGCGACAAAACCGGCCCCGTCGTAAATTTTCATCAGGGAGCCCGTCACTGAAATACGCCCTTCCGGGAAGATAACCACCGGGCGCCCCTGCCCAACCAGACGCACCAGATGTTTAATCATCATCGGTTTGGTTGGGTCGAGCGGGACAAAATCAATCAGCGGTTTGAGCCAGCGCATGTACCATTTTTCACTGATGGAGCTGTACACCGCGAAGACGGGCCGTACGGGCAAAAACAGCGCCAGCAATACGCCATCAAGAAAAGAGACGTGATTCGGTGTGATAAGCACTCGCTCGCCATAGAGTGCCTGCGTATCGCCAGTCACGCGGATGCGAAACAGGACACGAAACAGTGTGCGGAAGAACCCAAAAAGCATTTCAACTCCCTTTGCCAGCCAGTGTAAAAGGTATAAATGGTGGCAGATTACACGAGAAGTAGTGAGGGAGCGATAGCAAAAACAGAGGCGAAAAAAAACCTGCGCATCCGCGCAGGTTGGTGCAAGAGAAGAGTACGAAAACGTACCAGGAATTCTCACCAATCAATACCTCTGGGATCTTGATTGTGGCCTCCGGCGACAGGCTTCGCCAGCGGGAAAACGCAAGGGAATGAGCCGAAGTGCAACCAGGTGTGAATATTCTCTTTTGTTGTTACAGGTTGAACTTACAGGCAAAAAAAAACCTGCGTAAAACGCAGGTTGGTGTAAATCGTGTTAATCAACCGAAGTTGATTCCACCTATCAATACCTCTGGGATCTCGACTCTAGCAATTCACTACGCATCGTTGCTAACGGACAATCGCAACAGCCTGAGGCAAAGTGTAACTAAAGGTTCAGATTGACATTATTCAGACATGACTGGCCGTGTAACGATTACACCGCGAGGGATGTTCTGCTTCACGTTTGCAGAGGACGCCCACCCGCTCCCCTTGAATGCGCGCTGCTTTTCCGCAACACTAGTTAGTGTGTAAACGCTTACCCCTATAAGAAGGTATTGAATGGCGACAATTAAGGATGTGGCTCGTCTGGCCGGTGTTTCCGTCGCGACCGTCTCCCGCGTGATCAACAACTCCCCTAAAGCGAGTGATGCATCGCGCCAGGCCGTGCAGGACGCCATGGAAAACCTGAATTATCACCCTAACGCCAACGCGCGCGCCCTTGCCCAGCAGTCGACAGAAACCATCGGGCTGGTGGTCGGAGATGTATCCGATCCGTTTTTCGGTGCGATGGTCAAAGCCGTAGAACAAGTCTCTTATCACACCGGAAATTTCCTGCTGATTGGTAATGGCTACCACAATGAACAGAAAGAGCGCCAGGCCATTGAGCAGCTGATCCGTCATCGCTGTGCGGCGCTGGTGGTCCATGCAAAAATGATCCCCGACGCCGAGCTGATCCATCTGATGAAACAGATGCCGGGGATGGTGATTATCAACCGTATTATTCCCGGTTTTGAAACCCGCTGCGTGGCGCTCGACGACCGTTACGGCGCATGGCTCGCAACCCGTCATCTGATCCAGCAGGGCCATACCCGAATTGGTTATCTGTGCTCCAACCATCCAATTTCCGATGCGGAAGATCGCCTTCAGGGCTATTACGACGCGCTGCGCGAAGCCGGTCTGCCGTGCAACGATCGTCTTGTGGCGTACGGAGAACCGGATGAGAGTGGCGGCGAGCAGGCGATGACGGAGCTGCTGGGCCGCGGGCGGAATTTCACCGCCGTGGCCAGCTATAACGACTCCATGGCCGCCGGCGCAATGGGCGTGCTGAATGATAACGGGATTGACGTCCCGGCAGAAATTTCGCTGATTGGCTTTGATGATGTGCTGGTGTCGCGCTACGTGCGCCCTCGCCTGACCACCGTGCGCTACCCGATTGTGACCATGGCAACGCAGGCGGCAGAACTGGCGTTAGCGCTGGCCGAGCATCGCCCGCCACCGGAAATTACCCACCTGTTCAGCCCAACCTTAGTGCGCCGTCACTCGGTGGTATCGCCCGCGGAAGCCGTGAGCGAACAGCGATAGAGATGGACGGTTTTATCCGGGTATTCCAGCGCATCGCCGATGTAGTGCCAGCCGTAACGTTCGTAGAAGTCGCGGCAGGCAGACCAGAGATGAAGCTCGTGATACCCGGCGCGTCGCGCGTAGCCGATAACATGCTGCTGAAGTTTTCCCGCCAGCCCGTTTCCCCGGGCGGCTTCATCGACATACAGCGCAGCCAGCCAGGGGTGGAGATCCTGCCGGGAAATTAAATCGCAACGCCACAACCCAACGGTGCCCAGCAGCTGGTCATCCTCAACGGCAATAAAGGTGAGCGGTAACTCGCCCGGCGTCAGGCTGTGCTCAACAATGCTCTGGAAAAAGGCACGCGGCATACCTTCACCAAACGCGTTCCAGATCCAGTCGATCACCCGCTGTGTAAACTGCGGCGCAGCGTGAAGCGGCAGTATATTCACACCAGCTTCCCCTGGAAAAGGGGGACCGATTCAAAGAGATAGCCGTCAAAATCGGGCGCGTCTTCGTCTGACAGCTCAAGCAGGCTCTTTTTGACGTTTTCAAGATGCTGGAACATCGCCTGCCACGCCCCCATCACGTCGCGGCGGCGGAGCGCAGCGAGGATGGTTTGCCTGTCGCCGAGCCATTTCAGCCGCCAGGCGCGGCTGGCGATGTGGCCATTAAACTGCTGCCACAGCGGGCTGCTGTCCATGTGATGCCAGACGCTTTCAACGGTCGCCAGCAGCATCTGGTTTTGTGTGGCCCCCGCCAGCACCAGGTGGAACATTTTGTTGTTGTCCTGGCTGCGATCGTCGGCGGCAATTGCCCGTTGCTCCTGCTCGATGATACGGCGCAGGTTGTCAATATCCGCCCGCGTTGCCATTTTTGCGGCAAAGGCGGCAATGTTGCTTTCAAGCAGCTGACGCGCCTGGAGAATTTCAAACGGACCCACGTCACTGTTCAGAAAACGTTCTTCCTCGTTTTCATGCTCCTCCGGAATGCGCATCACGTACACGCCAGACCCCTGGCGAATATCCACCGTCCCCTGTAGCTCAAGCATCAGCAGCGCCTCGCGCACGATAGTGCGGCTCACGCCATACGTCTCGGCAATGTTGCGCTCCGGCGGCAGACGCGATCCCACGGGATAATTCCCCTGGATAATCTGCGCCCGTAAATCCTCGCCAATCTCCTGGTACTGTTTTTTTTCCGGCAGGATGACAGCCTTATCCACGTTTTCACCTGTGTTTTTCAGTTAATGCGCGGGCCGGACGTCCTCCCGGCCAGTTTGTGCGCTATTTTACCAGAAGGCTTACTTCCATTCATCGTCAACCCTGAGCGTCAGCACATGCTCATCGCGCAGCTGGCGAAACCAGGATGCCGATTTCTTTGCCCGCCGTGCGCGATGGTTTTCAAGGTCGATCTCAATAAGCCCGTAGCGGTTTTTAAACGCGTTCATCGGGGAGACGTTGTCGGTGAAGGCCCACAGCATATAGCCGTGGCAGTTAGCCCCCGCCTCCCGCGCCAGCAGCGTGTAATAAAGATGTTCGCTGATAAACGCGATGCGGTATGCGTCATCGATAATGCCGTCGCGATTGCGAAACTCCGCTTCGTTCTCCACGCCCATCCCGCTTTCCGCCACAAACCAGTCAATGTTGCGATACTCGTTTTTAATCCGCATCGCCATATCGTAAATAATGCGCGGGAAGATCTCCCAGCCGCGGGAGGTGTTCATCCTCCGCCCCGGCAGCTCGAACGGCTCGTAGTAGTACGCCGGGTGGAACGGCGTCTCCAGGTGCCAGGCGCGGGACGGGGCTTTGACGCGATGCGGGTAATAGAGGTTAATGCCCAGCTCGTCGACGGTGTTGTCGGCAATCAGCGCCAGCTCGTCAGCCGTGTATTCCCACTGCACCTGATGCTGCGCCAGCAGGGTAAAAAGCGCCTGCGGATAGCGCCCGTGCACCAGCGGGTCGAGAAAGACGCGGTTATAGAACAGATCGTACATCTCTGCCGCCCGCACGTCATGCGGCGCGCGCGAGCGCGGATAGGTCACTTCCGGGTTAAGAATACAGCCCACCGAGCCGTCATACCCTTTCTCGCGAAACAGCTTCACCACTTTCGCCGTCGCCAGCACCTTATGGTGGTTCCACTGCATCCAGGTGCTGGTGTTCTGCTCATAGGGCCAGCGCAGCGCGTCGAGGTAGACGCGCGTCTGGACCACAATCGGCTCGTTGAAGGTAAACCAGCGGGTGACTTTGCCGTGAAAGCGCTCAAACACCTTTTCCGCATAGCGAACGAACAGCTCGACGACGTGCTTCGACGCCCAGCCGCCGTAGGTCTCCAGCAGCACGCCCGGCAATTCGTAGTGTTCCAGGCAGATCATCGGCTCAATGCCCTGACGGTGCATTTCATCGAACAGCGCGTCGTAATAGGCGGCGTACTCTTCATCTACGGTGGCGTTTTCATAGTCGGTCAAAAAGCGCGACCAGTTGATCGAGGTGCGATAGTGCGTCAGTCCCGCCTGCTTCATCAGCGCCACGTCTTCGCGAAAGCGATTGATAAAGTCGGTTGCCACCGCCGGGCCGTAGCCGTTGTGCCAGACGTGACGATCGTTCTTGTACCAGAGATCGATCCACGAATCCTGCCCCGGCTTTTTGCCGCTCCAGCCCTCGGTCTGCCAGGCCGATGCCGCCGCGCCCAGCATAAAATCTGGCGGTATGGTTATCTGTTTTATGCTCATCCTGTCCTCATGCGTTATCGGTGGCTTGTTGCAGTGCGGCCTGATCTGCGCGGCGTGAGGCAATTTTCACAAACGGCAGATAGATAATCACCGCGGTCACGATGCAGATAAACTGGGTGATCACCGCCCCCATGGAGCCCGCGGTTGACAGCCAGGCGTTGATCAGCGGCGGCGTGGTCCAGGGCACCATCACCACGGCTTTCCCGGCAAATCCGGTCACGGTGGCAAAGTAGCCAATCGAGCCCGTCACCAGCGGCGTGATGATGAACGGGATAGCCAGGATCGGGTTGAGCATGACTGGCATCCCGAAGATCACCGGCTCGTTGATGTTAAAAATACCCGGGCCGATGGAGAGCTTGGCGATCTCCTTCATCTCTTTACGTTTGGTGGCAATCATGACGGCTATCAGCAGGCCGATGGTCAGACCTGAGCCGCCGATGCTCATATAGACGTCCCAGAACGGCATGGTGATGATGTTTGGCACCTCTTTGCCCTGCTCGAACGCGCTCATGTTAACGGTGATCGCCCCCAGCAGCAGCGGCTCGCGGATCGGCTTGATCATCTGGTTGCCGTGAATACCAATCACCCAGAACAGCTGGGCGACAAACATCAGCAGCAGGATCCCCGGCAGGCTTTGCACCACGCGCTCCAGCGGCTGTTGCACCACCTGGTAAACCGCGTCGTAGAGATACATTCCGGTAACCCGATGAAACACGAAGCCAAAAGTCGCAATGGCGGTGGTGGTGATAATGGCCGGGATCAGCGCAGAGAACGACGCGGCGACGTTCGGCGGCACCGTGTCTGGCATCCTGATTTTCAGCCCCTTGCGGTTTTCCAGCCAGCAGTAAATCTCCACTGACAGGATGGCGATAAACATGCCGAGGAACAGGCTGCGGGTATCCGAGAACTGGCGCAGCAGCACGTCTTTCACCACGTGCATCTCGCCGTCCACCAGCATTTCCACCGTGGTCGGCGTCACGCAGATAAAGCAGATCACCGCCAGCAGGCCGGGGAACAGGGACTTAATGCCGTTAATACGCCCCAGCTCAATGCCGATTAAAAACACCGCGCCGATGTTGAGAAAGTTGAGCGTGGCATAGTTGAGCGCGCTGGTGATCGGCTTTAACGCCGCCAGAAACGACAGCGACTGAAAGCTCGCCAGGCCGTTTTTCGGATCCAGCACCATATTGGAGATCAGTACCGAGAACGCCCCCACAATGATGACCGGCATTAAGGTAATAAACGCAGACTTAATCGCCTGGATATAGCGATAGCTGTTGAAGGTGGTGGCAAAACTGCCCAGAGCGTCGATCAGTTTTTCCTGAAATGCCATAGGGTAATACCTCAGTAAAAGGGCTTTTATTGAATAAGATGGACAGCCGGATACTATTGGTATGCCAAAAATAGCGTCCACAGGCGCTTTGTTCTGTGATTAAGCTCTCAATGAGGTAAGAGGTATTCCAGATTGCGATTTATCACCATTTTGGCATGCCAATGACAGGCATTTATCCCGCGGGCGAGGATCGTTACCGAAAAGCGTGATCGTTATGGGGTTTTGCCCTTCCCACGTCGCTTATGCGCCGGATGGTCTGTGTTAAACTGCAAACCATTACGTGGAAACAGGAATTTCGAATGGCAACAATGCTGGATGTCTCACTGCGTGCGGGCGTGTCGAAGGCCACCGTTTCGCGCGTGCTGAACGGCACAGGTCAGGTTAAAGAGAGCACGCGTCAGCAGGTATTTCGCGCGATGGAGGAGCTGGGCTATCGTCCGAACTTTCTCGCGCGTTCGCTGGCTAACCAGACCAGCAACAGCATTGGTCTGGTCGTCTCGACGTTCGACGGTTTTTACTTTGGTCGTTTGCTACAGCAGGCGTCACGGCAGACCGAAAAGCACGGAAAACAGCTGATTGTTACCGACGGTCACGACGCCCCTGAGCAGGAAGAACAGGCGGTCCAGATGCTCGCCGATCGCAAGTGCGACGCCATCGTGCTGTATACGCGTTACATGAGCGAAAAGACGATCCTGAAGCTGATCAACAGCGTGCAGACGCCGCTGGTGATCATTAACCGTGAAGTGAGCCAGGCGGCGGATCGCTGCGTCTTCTTTGAACAGCAGGACGCAGCCTTCAAAGCGGTGGATTACCTGATAAGCCAGGGCCACCGGGAGATCGCCTGTATCACCGTCCCGATCCACACGCCAACGGGTAAAGCGCGACTGATGGGCTACCGTAAGGCGCTGGAGAAGCACGGTATTCGTCTCGACGAGCGGCGGATTAAATACGGCGATGCAGGCATGACGCGGGGTTACGAGCTGTGTAAGGAGCTGATTGCGGAAAAGACATCGTTCAGCGCCCTGTTTGCCTGTAACGATGATATGGCCCTGGGCGCCTCCAAAGCATTACACCAGGCCGGGCTGAAGATCCCGCAGGATATTTCGCTGTTTGGTTTTGACGATGCCCCCAGCGCAAAGTGGCTGGAGCCTGCCCTGTCGTCGGTGTATCTGCCGATCGACAACATGATCGTCACGGCGATCGACCAGGCGATCCGGCTGGCAAAAAACCAGCCGGTTGAAGCGATCCCGCCGTTCACCGGCACGCTGGTGTTACGCGATTCGGTGACGACGGGGCCCTGGTTTAATCAGACCAGCTCTAACGCCAGCAGCTCCTGAATGGTCTGGCGACGGCGAATCAGCCGCGCCACGCCGTTATCAAACAGCACTTCCGGCAGCAGCGGGCGGCTATTGTAGTTGGAAGACATAGACGCCCCGTACGCACCGGTATCATGCAGCACCAGATAATCTCCCGGTTTTACCTCTGGCAGCGAACGGGTTTCGACTTTCCCGCCTTCCTGCTGAGTAAAGACGTCACCGGATTCACACAGCGGGCCGGCAACAACGGTCTCGATGCGCGGGGCGTTGACCAGATCGCGGCCATCGGCGGCAAGCGCGGTGATGTGATGATAACTGCCGTACATGGACGGGCGCATCAGATCGTTGAAGCCAGCATCAATCAGCACAAAGTGACGGCTTCCCATCTCCTTCACGCTCCGCACCTGCGCCACCAGCACGCCGGCCTCGGCAACCAGGAAACGACCCGGCTCAATCTCCAGCTTCACCGCATGGCCCAGATGGGCGGCGATGCTGTCACGCGCGGCGCTCCACAGGCCGTAATAGTGATCCGTGTCGATCGCCTCTTCCCCTTCGCGGTAAGGAATCGAAAGCCCTCCCCCGGCGGAGATCGCCTCCAGATCCTGACCAAAATCGATAACCTGACGCACCATGGCGCCACAGACCTGCTCAAGATGGCCGTAATCGACGCCGGACCCGATATGCATGTGAATGCCCACCAGCTTGAGGTTGTAGCGTTGTAAAACCTCCAGCGCCGCAGGCATATCGGCATACCAGATGCCGTGCTTGCTGTTTTCGCCCCCGGTGTTGGTTTTCTGACTGTGACCGTGACCAAAGCCCGGGTTGATGCGCAGCCAGACGCGATGGCCAGGAGAGACCTGCCCAAGCTGTTCCAGCATATCCACCGAACCGGCATTGACCGGGATTTGCAGCTCGTGCACGCGCGCCAGCGTGGCGTCGTCAATCAGGTCAGCGGTGAAGACGATCGCGTCGCTGTCGGCTTTCGGATCAAACCCGGCCGCCAGCGCACGTTCGATTTCACCCAGCGATACGGAGTCAACCTTCACGCCCTGCTCGCGCATCAGGCGCAGAATATGAATATTGGAGCAGGCCTTCTGCGCAAAACGCACCACGTCAAACTGATGCAGCGCGGCGATCTTCTCGCGGACAATCTGCGCATCGTAGACCCACACCGGGCAGCCGAATTCGGCAGGCAGGCGCAGCAGGTTATCGGCATTCAAATCGGTCTCGGTCTGGTTGAGTGGGCGTGGCATGGTCGTCTCCGGAAATCTGTTTTTTATCATTACGCCATAGCCTGAAGAGAATAAAAAATATCGTTTTATCGTGAGTCTATGCAAAAATGATATGGACTACGCTCAGCCATCAGGTGCCCTATGCCCGCCGTTAACCTACGCCATATCGAGATTTTTCATGCGGTAATGACCACCGGCAATCTCACTGAAGCCGCGCACATGCTGCACACCTCGCAGCCGACGGTCAGCCGCGAGCTGGCGCGTTTTGAGAAAGTGCTGGGGCTGAAGCTGTTTGAACGCGCCCGCGGCAGGCTGCATCCAACGGTGCAGGGTTTACGCCTGTTTGAGGAGGTTCAGCGCTCCTGGTACGGGCTGGACAGGATCGTGAGCGCGGCAGAGAGCCTGAGGGAGTTCCGCCAGGGCGAGCTGTCCATCGTCTGCCTGCCGGTCTTTTCCCAGTCATTCCTGCCGGTACTGTTACAGCCGTTTCTGGCCCGCTATCCGGAGGTCAGCCTGACCATCGTGCCGCAGGAGTCGCCGCTGCTGGAGGAGTGGCTTTCGGCCCAGCGCCACGATCTGGGTCTGACCGAAACCCTCGTCACGCCAGCGGGAACGGAACGCACGGAGCTGCTGTCGCTGGATGAGGTCTGCGTGCTGCCTGCCTGCCATCCGCTTGCCCACAAAGCGGAGCTGATCCCGGCGGATTTTCACGGTGAGAACTATATCAGCCTGTCGCAGACCGACAGCTACCGGCAGCTTCTGGATGGCCTGTTTGCCGAACATCAGGTGAAGCGGCGGATGGTGATGGAAACGCACAGTGCGGCGTCTATTTGCGCGATGGTGCGCGCGGGCGTGGGTATTTCGGTGGTGAACCCGCTCACGGCCATGGACTACGCCAGCAGCGGCGTGGTTCTGCGCCGTTTTAGCGTTTCCGTTCCCTTTACCGTGAGCCTGATCCGCCCGCTGCACCGGCCCGCCTCAGCGCTGGTTGATGCCTTTAGTGAACACCTGATTGCGCACGCGCGTCAGGTGGCGCTTCGCTTACCTGACCTGCAAAAACCACTATGACAGCATGAACTCCACCGCATCCGCGGCATGGATGGCGGCGGTATCGAAGACCGTTATCGGGCTTTGGTCTGCCGGCACCAGCAGGCCAATTTCGGTACAGCCGAAGATAACCCCTTCCGCCCCCTGCTGCGCCAGTTTCTCAATCACGCTGACGTACCATGCGCGCGACGTTTCGCTGAAGGTGCCCAGACACAGCTCATCAAAAATAATCTGGTTAATGCGCGCCCGGTCAGCCTCTTCAGGGATCAGGCTTTCAATCCCGAACTGGCTGTTCAGCCGCCCGCGGTAAAAATCCTGCTCCATGGTGTAGCGCGTCCCCAGCAGCGCCACGCGCGTCATGCCGGCGGCACGTATGGCACGCCCGGTGGCATCCGCGATATGTAAGAACGGCAGCGAACAGCGGTCTTCAATGTGCGACGCCACCTTATGCATGGTATTGGTACACAGCAGAATACCCTGCGCGCCCGCACGCTCCAGCCCAAGCGCGGCGTCCGCCAGCATCTGCCCCGCTTTGTCCCACTCCCCGCTCGACTGGCAGGCTTCTATTTCATGGAAATCCACGCTGTGCAGCAGCAGGCTGGCCGAATGCAGACCGCCCAGACGCTGTTTGACGCCTTCATTAATCAGGCGGTAGTACGGGATTGTTGATTCCCAGCTCATGCCCCCTAACAGACCGATCGTTTTCATCTTTCCTCCTGTGCGTTTCACCCAGTGAAGCAAACTTGTGATCGCCTTTCCAGTTATTTGGCTAAACGTTTCCTTTTCGCTGCGGGTGCGATAAGTTAAATGAAACAATGTTTCATTACATAACAGGGCGAAAATATGTTTATTTTCCATAAAGAGACCACGCTTGAGGATCTGGGCAACGGCGTGTCGCGTCGTATTCTGGCGCACGACGGCAGGATGATGGCGGTGGAAGTGAATTTCGAACAAGGCGCGATTGGCCCGATGCATAACCACCCGCATGAGCAGCTCACCTACGTTCTCTCGGGGGAATTTGAGTTCACCATTGGCGAGGAGAAGCATGTGGTGACGGCGGGCGACACCCTCTATAAAGCGCCGCACGTGATGCACGGCTGCGTTTGCCTGAAACCCGGCACCCTGCTGGATACCTTTACGCCGGTACGCGAAGATTTCCTGAAATAAAAAAAGGCGCTCAGTTGAGCGCCTTTTTTGAAGTTATTCCGTAACCGGCTCAGGAAGTTGTTCCGGCAGCGGGTTGCGGGTGCTCATTGCCTCGCGCAGCAGCACGCTGCCACAGGCGAACAGTCCACCCAGAATACACGCCAGCAGCACGATCAGGGCTTTGCCCGGGCCATCTTTTTTCACCGGCATAGAAGGTGAAAGCTGGTATTTGAACGGCTCCAGGCTCACATCTTCGAAGGAAAGTTTTTGCAGCTGTGCCAGATAGTATTCGCGGTTCTGGAAATCGGCGTTCAGCTCAGAAACGTCCTTCAGATTTTTTTCAATCTGCAATTTCTGCGCAATCCCGTCCGCACCGAGGGCGACGGAATAATCCGGATCGTCTTTCACCGCCTGTCCATTGCTGTAGACCGGCTTTTTGATCCCTGCCGCGTTCGCCACTTCCAGCGAGTAGTTCAGGCGTTGCAGGTTGGTATTATGGATATTTGTCAGACGGACCCGATCCAGCTCCAGCTGCTGCTGAACCGTTTTGGTTCTCAGAATCAGCTGATCGCGAATGTTTTGCATGGTCTCCTGCTCGACGATGCGGGAGATGTACTGAATGTAACCATTCAACACTTTCTGCGCGTCCTCTGCCGTTGGGGCAGTGAAGCTTAACGTCCAGGAGAGGTACGGTGCTTTATCGGCATTTTTTTCCTGCGTGTTATCAACGGCTTTCATCTTTTCGGCAATATTGACCACCGCGCGGTGCAGCTCCAGCGGGTCAACCTGAGCGCCATCGAGCTGAGCCATCACGTAAGGTGAGCTCTTCATGTACTCTTCAAGCAGAGACTGGGACTGAAACTTTTTAACAAACAGATTAAACACATCCGCACGGGTAATTTTCACGTCGACATCAAGCACCTGGAGCGCCACCATCATCTGGCGTAGCGAACTCCACTGCGTCTGTTCCGCGGGCGTAATGACCGCTTTACTGGTCCATTTTTGCGGTATCAGAAAGGCAATTGCCAGGCCGACCAGTGCAAATGCAAAGACAATGGTGATGATGCGTTTTTTTGCTGCCAGCAGGACGTCCAGCAGACCCAGAAGATCTATTTCTTTAGCGCTGACCGCCGGGGGAGCATAGTGAGGAAAGTTGAGATCCGTATGTTTTTTGAAATCCATCGCTGACATGGTGATGCTGCCAACTTACTGATTTAGTGTATGATGGTGTTTTTGAGGTGCTCCAGTGGCTTCTGTTTCTATCAGCTGTCCCTCCTGTTCAGCTACTGACGGGGTGGTGCGTAACGGCAAAAGCACCGCCGGACATCAGCGCTATCTCTGCTCTCACTGCCGTAAAACATGGCAACTGCAGTTCACTTACGCCGCTTCTCAACCCGGTACGCACCAGAAAATCATTGATATGGCCATGAATGGCGTTGGATGCCGGGCAACTGCCCGCATTATGGGCGTTGGCCTCAACACGATTTTACGTCACTTAAAAAACTCAGGCCGCAGTCGGTAACCTCGCGCATACAGCCGGGCAGTGACGTCATCGTCTGCGCGGAAATGGACGAACAGTGGGGCTATGTCGGGGCTAAATCGCGCCAGCGCTGGCTGTTTTACGCGTATGACAGTCTCCGGAAGACGGTTGTTGCGCACGTATTCGGTGAACGCACTATGGCGACGCTGGGGCGTCTTATGAGCCTGCTGTCACCCTTTGACGTGGTGATATGGATGACGGATGGCTGGCCGCTGTATGAATCCCGCCTGAAGGGAAAGCTGCACGTAATCAGCAAGCGATATACGCAGCGAATTGAGCGGCATAACCTGAATCTGAGGCAGCACCTAGCACGGCTGGGACGGAAGTCGCTGTCGTTCTCAAAATCGGTGGAGCTGCATGACAAAGTCATCGGGCATTATCTGAACATAAAACACTATCAATAAGTTGGAGTCATTACCCGCTGACATAACTGTTCTTCTTTTAAGGATGCAGTGAAATTCTGCCTGACTGGTTCCGGTGTAACAAATCATACAAGAATGTAAGAATTATCTGAATGACGAATTGGTACATCTGTAGACCTGCTATCAGATCTGGTAGTTAGCCACGCTGCGTGACTATTCTTATTCCCGCTCCCTTTTTGCTTCGTTATCTCTTCCTCATGGCCGGCGGCAAAGCTTCGTGAAAAGTCAAAAATGCCACCTCCCTCACTATATTGAAACAGCGTTTCGACGCCGATCACATTTCCACCATTAAGCGAATGACGCAGAAATAAATCGCAATAATATAAAATAAAACGATGTTTTAGTATCCAAGAACGCCGGTTCATCTCTTTTGAAACCAGAAGCGCTTACAGCACAAAGAAAGACAAAAAAGCGTTAAAAAACAAACATAGATTTCGCCGTTGCCAGACGTTGCACCCTGAATTTGAGCTCTCATGCCGCGCATCGCAGGCCTGGGAAAATGTAACAAAGCAGATTTCGTATTAAACCATTGATTGCCAGGTAGGTATGTATGAATGAAAACAAGCTGCTGGGGCTCGCATGGATATCACCCTACATCATCGGGCTGATACTCTTTACGGCATTCCCCTTCGTCTCATCGTTTTTCCTCAGCTTTACGGATTACGATTTGATGAGTCCGCCGGTGTTTAACGGCATTGAAAACTATCGCTACATGTTTACCGAAGACACGCTCTTCTGGAAATCCATGGGCGTGACCTTTGCCTATGTATTTTTAACCATCCCGTTAAAGCTCGCCTTTGCATTAGGCATTGCCTTTGTCCTGAACTTTAAATTACGCGGCATCGGCTTTTTCCGAACGGCCTACTATATTCCGTCGATCCTCGGCAGTTCCGTCGCCATTGCCGTATTGTGGCGCGCCTTATTTGCCATTGATGGTCTGCTGAACAGCTTTATCGGTGTATTTGGCTTTGATCCGGTGAACTGGCTGGGCGAGCCGTCGCTGGCGCTGATGTCCGTTACCCTGCTACGTGTCTGGCAGTTCGGTTCCGCGATGGTCATCTTCCTGGCCGCGCTGCAAAACGTCCCGCAGTCCCAGTATGAAGCGGCGATGATCGATGGCGCATCGAAATGGCAGATGTTCATGAAGGTGACCGTGCCGCTGATTACGCCGGTGATCTTCTTCAACTTCATCATGCAGACCACGCAGGCGTTCCAGGAATTTACCGGGCCGTACGTGATTACCGGCGGCGGGCCAACCTATTCGACCTATCTGTTCTCGCTCTACATCTACGACACCGCGTTTAAGTATTTCGATATGGGCTATGGCGCGGCGCTGGCGTGGGTCCTGTTCCTGGTGGTGGCTGTCTTCGCCGGTATCGCCTTTAAGTCGTCGAAATACTGGGTGTTCTACTCCGCCGATAAAGGAGGCAAAAATGGCTGATATTCAACAACTCTCCACGGCAAGAAGCGTCGCCGAACGCGAAGTGGCCCGCACGCTGCGCAGAGAGAAAATCAACGCCACCGTTCGCTATGTGATCCTGCTGGCTGTCGGCCTGCTGATGCTTTACCCGCTGGTGTGGATGTTCTCCGCGTCGTTCAAACCGAACCACGAGATCTTCACCACCCTGAGCCTGTGGCCAGCCCACGCCACCTGGGATGGTTTCGTGAACGGCTGGAAAACCGGGACCGAGTACAACTTCGGCCATTACATGCTGAATACCTTTAAGTATGTGATCCCGAAAGTGATCCTGACCATTATCTCCTCCACCATCGTGGCGTACGGCTTTGCCCGCTTCGAGATCCCGTGGAAGAAGTTCTGGTTCGCCACGCTAATCACCACCATGCTGCTGCCCAGCACCGTGCTGCTGATCCCGCAGTACCTGATGTTCCGTGAAATGGGCATGCTCAACAGCTATATGCCGCTGTACCTGCCGCTGGCCTTCGCCACTCAGGGGTTCTTCGTCTTCATGCTGATCCAGTTCCTGCGCGGCGTCCCGCGTGACATGGAAGAGGCGGCGCAGATAGACGGCTGTAACTCCATTCAGGTGCTGTGGTACGTGGTGGTGCCGATCCTGAAACCGGCCATTATCTCCGTCGCCCTGTTCCAGTTCATGTGGTCCATGAACGACTTTATCGGGCCGCTGATTTACGTCTACAGCGTGGATAAATACCCCATCGCACTGGCGCTGAAAATGTCCATCGACGTCACCGAAGGCGCGCCGTGGAACGAAATTCTGGCAATGGCGAGCATCTCCATTCTGCCATCCATCATTGTCTTCTTCCTGGCACAGCGCTACTTCGTACAGGGCGTCACCAGCAGCGGAATTAAAGGTTAAGAGGGAAATACCATGGCTGAAGTTATTTTCAACAAGCTGGAAAAGGTCTACTCCAACGGCTTTAAAGCGGTACACGCTATCGATCTTAAAATTGCTGAAGGGGAATTCATGGTGATCGTCGGCCCATCCGGCTGCGCCAAATCCACGACCCTGCGCATGCTGGCGGGGCTGGAAACCATCAGCGGCGGCGAGGTGCGCATCGGCGACAAGATCGTGAACAACCTCGCGCCGAAAGAGCGCGGTATTGCAATGGTGTTCCAGAACTACGCCCTCTATCCGCACATGACGGTGCGCGAGAATCTGGCCTTTGGTCTCAAGCTGAGCAAACTGCCGAAAGATCAGATTGAGTCTCAGGTGAATGAAGCCGCCAAAATTCTTGAGCTGGAAGAGCTGCTCGACCGCCTGCCGCGCCAGCTTTCCGGCGGCCAGGCGCAGCGCGTGGCGGTAGGCCGTGCGATTGTGAAAAAGCCGGATGTGTTCCTGTTCGTTGAGCCGCTTTCAAACCTCGACGCCAAACTGCGCGCTTCGATGCGTATCCGTATTTCTGACCTGCACAAGCAGTTGAAGAAGTCAGGAAAACCGGCGACCACCGTTTACGTGACCCACGACCAGACCGAAGCGATGACCATGGGCGACCGCATCTGCGTGATGAAGCTCGGCCATATCATGCAGGTGGACACGCCGGACAACCTCTACCACAAGCCGAAGAACATGTTCGTGGCGGGCTTTATCGGCGCGCCGGAGATGAATATACGCAAAAGCGTGCTGGTCGAAAAAGCGGGCCAGCTGCACATCGCCATTGGCGATGAAACCATGCCGCTGAACGCGGAGAAGCAGGAGAAAGTCGCGGCTTACGCGGGTCAGGAGATCTTCTACGGCGTGCGCCCGGAATTTGTGTCGCTCTCTGATGAGCCCTTCCCGAATGGCGGCTGTAGCGGGGAGATGGTGCGCGTGGAGAACATGGGCCACGAATTCTTTGTGTACCTGAAGGTCGCGGACTACGAACTGACCGCCCGAATCCCGTCCGATGAAGCTAAGCCAATGATTGATAAAGGGCTTTATCGTAAGGTGTATTTCACGTTTGAGATGAACAAGTGTCATATTTTTGACGCAAAAACTGAACAGAACCTCTCTCTCTGATGGAGTGATAAAAATGAAAAAAGTGCTTTTAAGCGCAGCAATCTCCGCGACCCTCGGCCTTACCGCTTTGCCATCGATGGCGCAGAATGTGGATTTACGGATGTCCTGGTGGGGCGGCAATGGCCGTCACCAGGTCACTCTGAAAGCGCTGGAAGAGTTCCATAAGCAGAACCCGGACATCAACGTAAAAGCGGAATACACCGGCTGGGACGGTCACCTCTCCCGTCTGACCACCCAGATTGCGGGCGGCACCGAGCCGGACGTGATGCAGACCAACTGGAACTGGCTGCCGATCTTCTCCAAAACCGGTGATGGCTTCTACGATCTGAACAAGATGAAGGACGTGATCGACCTGTCGCAGTTCGATCCCAAAGAGCTGCAAACCACCACCGTGGACGGCAAGCTGAACGGCATTCCGATCTCGGTGACGGCGCGCGTGTTCTACTTCAATGACGAAACCTGGAAAAAAGCGGGTATTGCGTACCCGAAAACCTGGGACGAGCTGATGGCGGCCGGTAAAACCTTCGAGAGCAAGCTCGGCAAGCAATACTACCCGGTGATCCTGGAGCACCAGGATACGCTGGCGCTGCTGAATTCGTACATGATCCAGAAGTACAACATTCCTGCGGTGGATGAGAAAACCAAAAAGTTCAGCTACACAAAGGAACAGTGGGTGGAGTTTTTCCAGACCTACAAAAAGCTGATCGACAGCCACGTCATGCCGGACACCAAATACTATGCCTCGTTCGGTAAGAGCAACATGTATGAGATGAAGCCGTGGATCCAGGGTGAATGGGGCGGCACCTACATGTGGAACTCCACCATCAACAAATATTCCGACAACCTGAAGCCACCGGCGAAACTGGAGCTGGGCAGCTACCCAATGCTACCGGGCGCCACCGACGCGGGTCTGTTCTTCAAACCGGCGCAGATGCTGTCGATTGGTAAGACGACCAAAAACCCGGAAGCGGCAGCGAAGCTGATTAACTTCCTGCTCAACAGCAAAGAAGGGGTTGATACGCTGGGTCTTGAGCGCGGCGTGCCGTTGAGCAAAGTGGCGGTGCAGTATCTGACCGAAGACGGCACCATTAAAGAGGACGATCCATCCGTGGCGGGCCTGCGCCTGGCGCAGTCGCTGCCGGCGAAACTCACCGTCTCGCCATACTTTGACGACCCACAGATTGTGGCGCAGTTCGGTACCTCTTTGCAGTATATCGACTACGGGCAGAAAACCGTGGAAGAGACGGCCGCTGACTTCCAGCGTCAGGCGGAGCGTATTTTGAGACGTGCGATGCGGTAAACACAAAGCCGGGTGGCGGCTACGCCTTACCCGGCCTACAGGCTATCGTAGGCCCGGTAAGCGAAGCGCCACCGGGCAATGACATTACACGCCGATATTACGTAGTTTCTCCCCTCTCATCAGCTTGCGTTCAATATGCTCCAGGGTCACGCCTTTGGTTTCCGGAATCAGCCAGAAGGTCACGCCGATAAATGCCACGTTCAGCACTGTATAGAGCCAGAAGGTGCCTGCCGCGCCAATCGCATCCAGCAGCGTCAGGAAGGTCGCGCCAATGATCATGTTCGACACCCAGTTGGTGGTGGTGGAACAGGTGATACCAAAGTCACGGCATTTCAGCGGCTGAATTTCAGAGCACAGGATCCACACCACCGGCGCGGCGCTCATCGCGTAACCGGCGATGCACATCATGGTCATGCCGACGGAGAGCCAGGAGAGGCCGCTTGACGCCGTGCCGTTATCGAACTGCATCAGGCAGTAGCCGAGTATTAAGGTGCCGAGCGCCATCACGCTAAAGCCAATTTTCAGGGCCGGTTTACGTCCGGCCTTATCAACGGTGAACACCGCGATAAAGGTGGCGAACATAAAGGTCAGCCCTACCACCAGCGTGGCGATCATCTGCTGTTCGGTGGTGGTAAAACCGGCCATTTTAAAGATGCGTGGGGCGTAATACATGATGATGTTCATCCCCGTGAACTGCTGCATCGCCTGTAACAGCATGCCGAGGAACACCGCGCGGCGCACGTTGCGGTTTGCCTTAAACAGCGACCAGCCGCCCTGCTTCAGCTTCAGGCTCTCGCGGATTTCGTTCAGCTCTTCACGCGCTTTTTCAGACGTGTCGCGCAGCATTCGCAGCACCTCTTCCGCCTCCACGTGACGCCCTTTTTGCGCCAGCCAGCGCGGGCTGTTCGGCAGGAAAATGACTAACACAATCAGCAGCACCGCAGGCAGCGCCAGCACGCCAAGCATTGCCCGCCAGTTGCCGCTGTAGCTGAAGTACGTATCCGACAGGAACGCCAGCACGATACCGAGCGTCACCATCAGCTGGTACATGCTGATCATCTTCCCGCGCACGTTTTCACTCGCCATTTCGGAGAGGTAAAGCGGCGCGGTGTAGGACGCGATACCCACCGCCACGCCCAGCAGCACGCGGGAGAGCAGCAGCACTTCAACGTTGGTTGCAAACGCTGAACCAAGAGAGCCGGCAACAAACAGGATCGCCCCGACCATCAGGCTGTATTTGCGCCCGAGACGGAACGACAGCCAGCCATTAAACAGTGCGCCGATGGCCGCACCCAGCATCATGCTGCTCACCACCCACTCTTGCAGGCGGTTGCTTAACGTAAAGTGGTCGGTAATAAAGGGCAGTGCGCCAGCGATAACGCCGATATCCAGACCAAACAGTAAACCGGCTACGGCGGCCGCAACAGAAACAAACTGGTTCATGCGTCGGGTATCGCGCAGCGCAGCGGGCATAAGGGTAGAGTCATTTACAGATGTCATAGTTTCCTGCCTCAACAGCGAAATTCGTTAAGTGAAATTACGAGATACCGGAAGAAAGTGTCAGGCCGGAACTGGTGAAGATATGGATTATTTCGCTACGACATACCGATCTGTGATGGACATTACAATTTAAAATCAGGGTGGTTTAACCTTATTTTTTATTAATTAGTTAATATTTAAGCAATAAATGTGTGATACCTGTCATTCATTCCTTTTCAGTATGGATTTTTCATCTTTAAGGATATGGATAAAGCCAATTTTGGCGCAAAAAAAACCTCCACCCGAGGGCAGAGGTTCTTGATTCGGGCTGAATTATCGTGCCAGCCAGCCGCCGTCAACGGCAACGGTGTAGCCGTTAATGTAATCCGAAGCCGGGGACGCCAGGAACACAACCGGGCCCATCAGATCGCTCGGCAGACCCCAGCGGCCCGCTGGAATACGCTCCAGGATAGCTGCACTGCGCTCTTCATCCGCACGCAGCTGCTGGGTATTGTTGGTGGCCATGTAGCCCGGCGCAATCGCGTTGACGTTGATGTTGTGCTGCGCCCACTCGTTCGCCAGCAGACGGGTCACGCCCATCACGGCACTCTTCGATGCGGTGTAAGACGGCACGCGGATGCCGCCCTGGAAAGAGAGCATGGAGGCAATATTGATGATCTTGCCCCCTTTCCCATGGGCGATGAAGTGCTTCGCAGCCGCCTGGGACATAAAGAACACGCTCTTGATGTTCAGATTCATCACGTCGTCCCAGTCCGTTTCGCTGAAGTTAATCGCGTCTTCACGACGGATCAGGCCGGCGTTGTTGACCAGAATATCGATATGCCCAAACTCCGCCACCGCGCGATCCAGCAGCTCAGGGATCGCATCGATTTTGCGCAGGTCCGCGGTCAGGCTCAGGAAACGGCGGCCCAGCGCGGTGACGCGCTCGATGGTTTCCGTTGGCTCAACGATGTTAATCCCGACGATATCGCAGCCCGCTTCCGCCAGACCTAACGCCATACCCTGCCCCAGCCCGGTGTCACAACCGGAAACCACAGCCACTTTACCTTGCAGAGAAAATGCATCCAGAATCATGTTTATTCCTTAATCGTTCAGCGCCTGTCAGCAACAGGCAGATATATACTTAACTGCCTGCGACTAGCGCAGATCCTTAACAGCGACGTGGTCCATGTCATCGAAGACCTGGTTTTCACCGACCATACCCCAGATAAAGGTATAGGCTTTCGTTCCCACACCAGAGTGGATAGACCAGCTCGGCGAAATGACCGCCTGCTCGTTGTGCATAACGATATGGCGCGTCTCCTGCGGCTGTCCCATCATGTGGAACACGCAGGCGTCTTCATCCATGTTGAAATAGAAGTAGACCTCCATGCGCCGCTCGTGGGTATGGCACGGCATGGTGTTCCACAGGTTGCCCGGCGCAAGCTCGGTCAGCCCCATGCTGAGCTGGCAGGTTTCCAGCACATCCGGAACAAAGTATTTGTTGATGGTGCGACGGTTGCTGGTGAGGTTATCGCCAAGGGTCACCGGGGCAACGTCCGCTGGCGTGACTTTTTTGGTGGGGTAAGTCGTATGAGCCGGGGCGCAGTTGTAGTAAAACTTCGCCGGTTTGCTGCCATCAATGCTGGCGAACATCACTTCTTTCGCGCCTTTGCCGACGTACAGCGCATCGCGGTGACCAATTTCGTAGCACTGGCCATCGACGGTAATGGTGCCCGGCCCGCCGATGTTAATCACGCCCAGTTCACGGCGTTCGAGGAAGTAGCTCACGCCCAGCTGTTTGCCCACTTCACCGCCCACGGAGACGGTTTTCGCTACCGGCATAATCCCGCCCACAATAATGCGGTCAATATGGCTGTAGACCATGGTGTACTTGTCGGCTTCGAACACTTGCTCAACTAAAAACTCACTGCGCAGCCCCTGAGTATCCAGCGTTTTAGCGTGCGCACTGTGGATGCTTTGTCTGACGTCCACGTAAACCTCCAGAATTGATCGTGCCCGAAGGCAAAGATAAATAACGAAACAACGTTCCGTTTTCGTGATGAATACATATTATCCCCTGACCACGGGGTTTTCAATTGCATTTAAAACAACGTTTCATTTTTTCTGCTTGTTTATGCCAGAAATGGTGTTTCGATCACGATAAATCTTTAAGACCCTCAATCTGGTTAATGAAACTGAGAAAGTGCGCTGTCAGTCACACATAATGAAACAACGTTTTGATAATTTAACACCCAGTTTTCAACCTACATTACGCGTTCAAAGGAGTGCATTATGGCTAAAGGTATGCGGGTCAAGCTGAACTATGAGGTCAGCCGCGATCCGGATACAGGCGTGGAAGTCACCCGCCTGACCCCACCGGAAGTAACCTGTCATCGCAACTACTTTTACCAGAAGTGCTTCTTTAACGATGGCAGCCACCTGCTGTTCGCCGGGGAGTTCGACGGTCACTGGAACTATTACCTGTTGGATCTGAAAAACGCCGAAGCGGTACAGTTGACCGAAGGCGCGGGTGATAACACCTTTGGCGGGTTCCTCTCTCCGGACGATAAATCCCTCTACTATGTGAAGAACGATCGCACCCTGCTGGAGGTGGATTTACAGACGCTGGCAGAGCGCGAAGTGTACCGCGTCCCGGAAGAGTGGGTCGGCTACGGCACCTGGGTCGCGAACAGCGACTGCACCAAACTGGTGGGTATTGAGATTGCCAGACGTGACTGGACGCCACTCAACGACTGGAAAATTTTCCACGACTTCTTCCACAAAGGGCCGCACTGCCGCCTGCTGCGCGTTGATCTGAAAACGGGTGAAAGCACCACCATTCATGACGAGAAGATCTGGCTGGGACATCCGATTTATCGCCCGTTCGATGACAATACCGTGGCCTTCTGTCATGAAGGGCCGCACGACCTGGTCGACGCCCGCATGTGGCTGGTGAACGAAGATGGCAGCAACGTGCGGAAAGTGAAAACGCACGCGGAAGGTGAAAGCTGTACACATGAATTTTGGGTGCCGGACGGGTCCGCGCTGATCTACGTTTCTTACCTGAAAGGTCAGCAAGGGCGCACCATCTCCCGCTTCAACCCGGACACCGGCGTGAATGAAGCGGTAATGAATATGCCCGCCTGTTCGCACCTGATGAGCAACGTCGACGGCACCCTGCTGGTTGGCGACGGCTCCGGTACGCCTGTCGATGTGAAAGACACCGGCGGCTACACCATTGATAACGATCCTTATCTGTATGCCTTTGACGTGACGAAGAAAGCCTGTTACCGCATCGCCCGTCATGACACCTCATGGGCTACGGTGGCGAACAGCCGCCAGGTAACCCACCCGCATCCGTCCTTCACGCCGGACGAAAAAGCGGTGCTGTACAGTTCCGATAAAGACGGCAAACCGGCCCTCTATATCGCGAAACTCCCTGAGCAACCTGAAATGTTGCATGCCTGACTTGAGTTAGTGTTTCTGTAACTGGCCTTGCCCTCCGATTCGGAGGGCTTTTTTTTGGGTGACTGCGCGGCGCTTTTTGCCGGGTGGCGCTTCGCTTACCCGGCCTACGAAACGACGGATTGGAAGGAAGGTGTAGGTCGGATAAGAAGGTGTAGGCCGGGTAAGCGTTAGCGCCACCCGGCGGTTTTAGCGAAGAAGATAAATTATCAGAAGGAGTACGCCACGCCTAAACGGAACCGGGTCTGGCGTTCGTCCGTGTCTTTAACCCCCACGTTGCCCACCTCCACATACGGCGCCCAGTTTTTATCCCATTTGTAGGCCAGCTTGGCATTATATTCGTTGGAATAATCTTTATTGTTATTTCGGGCCACGCCTTCAGAACTTTTCGCGTAAACATAGTTCAGCTCGGTACGCCAGTCACCTAATACCCAACCGACCCACGCATCGCCACGGTTAACTTTATCATCGTCCTTATTTGAGCTTGACGGGTAGCGGGTATATTCGTAACGGTAACGCGCAGCCACGTAGAAGCCATTATCGAAGCTATATTGCACATGCAGATTCGGTTTATAAATGGTGCGACTGTCTGTGCTTTCAATCGTAAACGCAGGGGTCAGGGCGATATTGTCTGTCGCTTTCCAGCGCCAGCTAATCTGATCTTCGTGACCGTTCCCCACTACATCCGCGAATGGCTGATCTGCCTTGTCCCCGCCTGATTTCCACTTCGCCTCGACTGAAAAACCAAAGCCATTATCAAAGCGGTGCGAGACGGCAACACGGTCGGCATTCGAGCCGCTGTCAATATATTCGTGACGCAGATCGACGGTAACGGCGCTAGCCGCAAAAGAGGCACTAATAAGGGAAGCAAGGAGCAGAGATTTCTTAAACATGAAAAAACCCTCAATTAAAATAACGTTTCGTTTTTATGAAACTTGAGTTTATTTTTTATGCACCGTTATTTTAGTGACAAGGATCGAAATTATTTGTTTCATTTTTTTTGGCAAAGATTGACGTGAACCCCATCAACAAAAAAAGGGTATTAACCGTAAATTTCAGGCGTGAGATCACATTAAGCACTTCACAAAGCCAATAATTAACCGCGCAATAATTATTGCGGGCTTCAGAAAGAACGCATAAGTGTTAAAAAAGGATTCTGCGGACACAAAAAAACCTCCCGTGGGAGGTTTTCTGTGCGCAGAGGGAGAAATTACCGTTCGATAGCCAGGGCCACCCCCTGCCCCCCGCCAATACAGAGCGTTGCGATCCCTTTTCGGGCGTTACGCTTTTTCATTTCGTGGACCAGCGACACCAGAATGCGGCAGCCGGAGGCGCCAATGGGATGGCCCAGCGCGATGGCTCCGCCGTTGACGTTGACCCGCAGCGGATCCCATTCCAGCATTTTCCCGACCGAGATCGCCTGTGCAGCAAAAGCTTCGTTGACCTCAATCAGATCCACATCGTTCAACTCCCAGCCCGCCCGCTCCAGGCAGCGGCGCGTGGCATAGACCGGGGCGATCCCCATTAACGCGGGATCAACGCCCACGCTGGCAAACGCTTTGATCCGCGCCAGCACCGGCAGCGCCAGCTCCTGGGCTTTGCTTTCACTCATCATCATCACCGCCGCCGCACCGTCGTTAATGGATGAGGCGTTGCCTGCCGTTACGGAACCGAGCGTTTCAAAGGCCGGATCGAGTTTTGCCAGCCCTTCTGCGCTGGCATCGGTGCGCGGCTGCTCGTCGGTATCGACGATGAGCGCTTCACCGTTCTGGCGCTGGGTACTGACCGGGACAATTTCATCGCGAAAACGCCCGGAGTCGATCGCTGCACGCGCTTTTTGCTGTGAGCTGAGGGCATATGCATCCTGAAGCTCGCGGCTGATACCGTATTCCCGCGCCAGGTTTTCCGCCGTTACGCCCATATGGTAGTCGTTGAAGGCGTCCCACAGCCCGTCGTGAACCAGGCTGTCAAGCAGCTGACTGTTCCCGAGCTGCGCGCCGGTCCGGCTGTCGGTCAGGACATGCGGGGCGCGGCTCATATTCTCCTGCCCGCCGGCAATGACCACATCCGCTTCACCACACTGGATGGCCTGCGTTGCAAGATGGAGCGCTTTCAAACCTGAACCACAGACGTCGTTAATGGTTATTGCCGAAACGGTATTAGGCAGGCCGCCCTTCAGCGCCGCCTGGCGCGCAGGGTTTTGTCCCGCGCCAGCGGTCAGCACCTGGCCCAGGATCACCTCATCAATTTCATGTGCGGCAATCCCGCTGCGTTCCACCAGCGCTCTTACCACCACGCTGCCAAGATCAACCGCAGAGTGACGCGCAAGCGCTCCCTGAAAACAGCCGATAGCCGTACGTAACGCACCCACTATAACGACATCTTTCATCACGACCTCTGTGCAAAATGACATGACGATAGTAGAGGATTGTTATCAACAATTGACGCAAATGTTTAAAATTAGTGAGTTTAGTCACAGGATTATCGTGCGTCCTGTAAGTACTGGCGCAGCCAGCTTCCGGCGACGCCGGGCGGGGTTCGTTTGTTCCATACCAGATCGATGGCAATCGACCTCGGCCAGCCCGGCACGTTCAGCTGCACCAGCGATTTCGACGCGGCAAATTCGTCGACCAGCGCGCAGGGTAACGCGCACCAGCCAAAGCCCTGTACCGCCATGCTCAGCAGTAACAGATAATTCGGCGCAGACCAGACCGGCCCGCGCGAAAGGGGCGCTTCCCGTTCAAGATAGGTGCTCAACCGCAGCTCGCGCCAGCCATGCAGCTCGTCCGCCTGTGTCTCATGTTGCCCTGCCAGAGGATGTCCGGCAGAAACGTAGATGGCCATCCGCGTCTGCATGGGCAGACGGGTCGCGCCAATATCGGTCGGGTAGCTGTCGCGCGCTTCCGTCAGGCCAATTTGCGCCCGCTCCTTTTGCAGCAGATCGATCACGTCCTCCTCTTCTCCAATCAGGCACTCAAATTCCGTGTGCGGAAAACGCTGGTCGAACTGGCTCATCATCTCTTCCAGCACGGCCGGGTTAAGCGTATCGGAGAGAACAAAGGTAAAACGCGCCTCCGTTTGCGCGGTTAAAGATACGGCCAGCTCATCCAGGCGCGCGCTGGCGGCGAGTATCGACTGGACATAGCCCAGCACCTGTTCACCCTGTGCGGTTAATACCGGATGACGCGCCGAGCGATCGAACAGCTCAAAGCCAAGGTCAGCTTCAAGGTTGGCAATGGAGGTGCTGATGGTGGACTGGCTTTTACGCAGCCGCCGTGCCGCAGCAGAAAACGAACCTGCGGCCACAGTTTCAACAAACGCGGTCAGTGCTTCGGGAGAGTAACGCATGATGTATCTACTTTATCGATGGATACCATCTTTTATATATCACCTTAAACGATAAGAATAGGCCGCATCAACGCCCATACTGGCGTCTATATGAGGTAAATATGCAACATCAGGATGCACTCCAACGTAAATTGCCGGAGCGGATCTTCCATGCCGTCTGTTTTGAAGGCATTGCTACGGCGATCCTCGCCCCGACGGCCGCGTGGCTAATGAAGCGCTCGGTGGTTGAAATGGGGGGTCTCACCATTATTCTGGCGACCACGGCAATGCTCTGGAACATTATCTATAACTTTGGCTTCGACCGTTTCTGGCCCGTCCAGCGGGTGAAGCGCACGGCGAAAGTGCGCGCCCTGCATGCCCTGGGTTTTGAATGCGGCTTTATTGTGATTGGCGTAACCATCGTTGCCGCCGTGCTGGGCGTGACGCTGCTCCAGGCTTTTACCCTGGAAATTGGTTTCTTTCTGTTCTTCCTGCCGTACGCCATGCTCTACAACTGGGCGTACGACACCCTGCGGGAGAAAATCATCAAGCGCCGCCAGCAACGACGCGCCCTGGCAAGCGAATAACCTTCCGGCCGGAGACCTGCTCCGGCCCACCCCCTGCGAAGCAACGGCGACCTCAACGCATAATTATGGTAAATTGCACTCCTTTTTGTTCGTTTTATAGTTGATACGTTGCTCTAATGTCGAAAATTTGGTCAAAAGAAGAGACTCTCTGGAGTTTCGCCCTCTACGGCACTGCCGTGGGCGCAGGAACCCTGTTCTTGCCCATTCAGCTCGGCTCTGCTGGCGCGATTGTCCTGCTGATCACCGCCCTTGTGGCGTATCCCTTAACCTACTGGCCGCATAAAGCGCTGGCGCAATTTATTCTGTCGTCGAAGACGAAAGGCAACGAAGGGATCACCGGTGCCGTTTCGCATTACTACGGCAAAAAGATCGGCAACCTGATCACCACGCTCTATTTTGTGGCCTTCTTTGTGGTAGTTCTGATTTACGCGGTGGCGATAACCAACTCACTCACTGAACAGCTGGCGAAACGGATGACGGTGGATACCGGCATGCGGATGCTGGTGAGCTTTGGCGTAGTGCTGATTTTGAATCTGATCTTCCTGATGGGGCGGCACATCACCATTAAGGTGATGGGTTTCCTTGTCTTTCCGCTGATCGCCTATTTTCTGTTTGTCTCGCTGTATCTGACGGGCAGCTGGCAGCCGTCGCTGCTGACCAGCCAGATGGCCTTCGACCAGCATACGCTGCACCAGGTGTGGATTTCGATCCCGGTGATGGTTTTCGCTTTTAGCCATACTCCGATCATCTCGACCTTCGCCGTAGACCGTCGCGAGAAATACGGTGAAGAGGCGATGGGTAAATGCAAAAAAATCATGAAAGTGGCGTACCTGATCATCTGCCTCAGCGTGCTGTTCTTTGTATTCAGTTGCCTGCTTTCGATTCCACCGTCGTATATCGTGGCGGCAAAAGAGGAAGGGGTGACGATCCTGTCCGCGCTGTCGATGATGCCTTCTTCCCCGGCATGGCTGGGCATTTCCGGCATTATCGTGGCGATTATTGCGATGTCGAAATCGTTCCTCGGCACCTATTTTGGCGTGATTGAAGGGGCAACGGAAATTGTGAAATCGTCGCTGAATCAGGTGGGTGTGAAGAAAAGTCGCGCCTTTAACCGCGCGGTTTCGATTCTCGGCGTGTCGCTGATTACCTTTGCGGTCTGCTGCATTAACCCGAATGCCATCTCGATGATTTACGCCATCAGCGGTCCGCTTATCGCCATGATCCTGTTCATCATGCCGACGCTGTCGACGTACCTGATCCCGTCATTAAAACCGTACCGCTCCATCGGTAACCTGCTGACGCTGATTGTGGGTGTGCTGTGTGTGTCGGTGATGTTTGTGGGTTGAGTGTGTCGTTTTTCCGTTCACCTTACGATTGGTTGTTAATCTTACCCCTGAACCTGTGAACGGGATAAGGGGGCCACCGCGGCCCCCTTATCAATCCCCGCGGCCCCGCGGAAAATCGGTGCTTCGCACTGCGCTCACCTCCCGACCGTCTGCCTGCGGTCGGCTCAACTCGACATCCTGTCTCGATTCGCCTCTGGTCGCCATCCATGGCGCCCAGCCCTTGTCATCCGGTCTCCGGCTCGCCGATTTTAGCGGGGACTCAACACCCGTGCCCCATTCAGGCAATGAAGAAGCTGGAGCAGGGATGAGTCCGGCTGAAAATCGCCGAATCGTTTCCTGGAGGCCGGGGCGACGCGCATGGATGCGCGTCGAGGGCGGCTTTACACGGACGTTACCTCCGCCCGTCCCCGATAAGCCGTAAGGAATAAGTTGAGGGCACCGCGAAGCGGCGATTTTCCTGCCGGGAGCCGGGATTGTTAAGGGGGCGGCGATAGCCCCCTTAACACGTTCACCGCAGCGGGCGTTTCAGATAGCAAAGATGCTGTAGTGAACGGAACAATTCTACGGTCCTGCCAAAGAAAGCTTTATCAGAAAGTCACGCCCGAATATCGTCATACTCCCGCGTATTATCAAACTCATGCTTCGCAAATGGACACAGCGGGATAATTTTACGATTCTCACCGCGCATCTTCTCTACCACCTTCGCCACCAGCTGTTTACCCACACCCTGCCCTTTCAGGCTCGGATCCACATCGGTGTGCTCAATGATGCTCAGATGCTCGCCGGTCGGGACAAAGACGATCTCCGCTACCTGATTGCCTTCGGCGTCGTTGACGTAAAACTTGTTATGGCCTTCAAGAATTTCCATGGTTCCTCGCTTATTTTTGGCGGTACTTCAGCGCACCGCTCGGGCAGGTATCAATTACGCGCATAACCGTTTCTGCATCTACTTCATCCGGCGCGATCCATGGTTTACGCTTCAGATCGAACAGCTTCGCGCTGCCGCGCACGCAGTTGCCCGAGTGTTTGCAGATCCCGGTGTTGAAGTAGACATCGATTTTCTCACCGGTATAGGCCCGGTACCCCGCATCCAGTAGCTCCTGATCCATGACATTGCCTCTGTAATTATTGTGGTGACAAAAGAAGCATACCCTCACCCGATCCACCTGACCACGTCAAAAACGAGGTTTAGCCACACTCTTTTCAGCGCATGACTTCGTCACGCTCATAGGATTATTCCGAATACAAGAACACCCGTTGCGAAGATATATTTTTGCGCTGTGTCAATTCTTGTAATAATTCACGCCACGTTCACATTAGGATTATTAGCTAAGCGCAACCTTAACCTCCGGATTTATTTTCATCTAACTGATGGATTTCCCATCCGTTTTTAAAACTCGTAACGAAGCGGTATTTCTTCACTACCTGCAAAATTACCGCAAAACAACCCAGACAAGAAATTTGACTCTTCTCACATAACGACTAATGTTAATTTCTGAACGACAACTGATACGAATTACTTATCGTATCTCCTGACATAAACGCAACATGAGGGTTGATATATGGCAGAGCAACATCGTGGTGGTTCCGGTAATTTCGCTGAAGACCGTGAAAAGGCATCAGAAGCTGGACGTAAAGGCGGCCAGCACAGCGGCGGTAATTTCAAAAACGATCCGCAACGCGCATCTGAAGCGGGTAAGAAAGGGGGACAGAGCAGTCACGGCGGAGGCCGTAAATCTGATAACTCCTGATCTTATTTAAAGCTCTTATAAATATACCGAGAGCATGCTGCGGGCCCGTCGGCTCGCAGTACCTTCCCTTTATTTCACTGGAGCGAAAATATGAATATGAAAACTGTTGAAGATGTATTTATTCACCTGTTATCCGACACCTACAGCGCTGAGAAGCAGCTGACCCGCGCGCTAAGCAAATTAGCTCGCGCCGCATCCAGCGAGAAGCTGAGTGCCGCGTTCACGGCTCACCTCGAAGAGACGCAGGGACAGATCGAACGTATCGATCAGATTATTGAGCAGGAATCCGGTCTCAAACTGAAGCGCATGAAATGCGTTGCGATGGAAGGCTTAATTGAAGAAGCCAACGAAGTTATTGAGAGCACTGAGAAAAATGAAGTGCGTGACGCTGCATTAATTGCCGCAGCTCAGAAAGTTGAACATTACGAAATTGCCAGCTACGGCACCCTGGCCACCCTGGCTGAACAATTAGGCTATAAAAAAGCCGTTAAACTTCTTGCCGAAACGCTGGAAGAAGAAAAAGAAACCGATCTCAAATTAACCGATCTGGCTGTCGGTAATATTAATCAAAAAGCCCAGAAAGGATAATTAATATCTGATGAGCATCAGCACCAAAAATTAACCAAAAATAAATCACAGGAGTTAATTATGAATCATGTAGAACACTACCATGATTGGCTACGCGATGCCCATGCGATGGAAAAGCAAGCCGAATCCATGCTGGAATCAATGGCCAGCCGTATTGATAATTATCCCGACTTACGTGCACGAATTGAACAACACGTTAATGAAACTAAACACCAAATTACCGTGCTGGAAGAAATTCTCGACCGCAATGATATTTCCCGTTCGGTCATAAAAGATTCCATGAGTAAAATGGCGGCGCTCGGCCAGTCCATTGGCGGCATGTTCCCTTCCGACGAAATTGTTAAAGGCTCCATCAGCGGCTACGTTTTTGAGCAGTTTGAAATTGCCTGCTACACCTCTCTGCTGGCTGCGGCCAAACAAGCAGGCGATACCGCCTCCATTCCAGCCCTTGAATCCATTCTGGAAGAAGAGCGCCAGATGGCAGACTGGCTGCTCCAGCATATTCCACAAACGACGGAACAGTTCCTGCTGCGCTCCGACGCGGACGGCGTTGAAGCTAAAAAATAACGAAAGAGGGAGAATGTATGTTTCGACACGTAAAGCAGCTGCAATACACGGTACGCGTAGCCGAACCGAATCCGGGCCTGGCCAATCTTCTGCTTGAGCAGTTTGGCGGGCCACAGGGCGAACTTGCCGCGGCATGTCGTTACTTTACGCAAGGATTAAGCGACGACGATCCCGGTCGTAAAGATATGCTGATGGATATCGCGACCGAGGAGTTAAGTCACCTGGAAATTATCGGCACCCTGGTGGGTATGCTCAATAAGGGTGCGAAAGGCGAACTGGCGGAAGGCGTTGAAAATGAAGCGGAACTGTACCGCTCCATGACCGAGAACGGCAACGACAGTCATATCACCTCCCTGCTCTACGGCGGCGGTACTCCGCTTACTAACTCCGCAGGCGTACCGTGGACGGCGGCGTACGTGGATACCATTGGCGAACCGACCGCGGATCTGCGCTCTAACATAGCGGCCGAGGCGCGCGCCAAAATTATCTACGAACGGCTTATTAACGTAACGGACGATCCGGGTGTTAAAGATGCGCTTGCGTTTTTAATGACGCGTGAGGCAGCACACCAGCTCTCGTTTGAGAAGGCGCTCCAGTCGATCCGTAACAATTTCCCACCGGGTAAATTGCCGCCAATCGAAGAGTACACCAACAAGTACTACAATATGTCTGAGGGGGGAGAAGTTCGCGGCAGCTGGAACAGCGATAAGCACTTCGACTACGTGGAATCTCCTCAGCCAGCGGTCGATGGCGGTGACGGCGGCGCAAGCGTAACGCTCACTACAGAGCAGGAAACGCTGGTCAAAGCGATGTGCGCACGCACGAAATCCGACCCTAATGCCGATCCGCTTACCGGTGCCGAGCTTGGCGCAGGTAAGAAAAAACCGTAACCGGTTTTGCCAGGCAGCCTGAGGCTGTCTGGCAATGCCTTGTGCGCTATCAGTTCCAGAGGTACGGAGCATGTTCGAGCTTGATGCGTTTCATCTGGCCAGGATACAGTTCGCCTTTACCGTCTCTTTTCATATTCTCTTCCCGGCGATCACCATCGGGCTTGCGAGCTATCTGGTGGTTCTCGAAGGCATGTGGCTTCGCACCAAAAATGATGTCTGGCGCTCGCTATACCATTTCTGGCTGAAAATTTTCGCCGTCAACTTTGGTATGGGCGTGGTTTCCGGGCTGGTCATGGCTTACCAGTTTGGGACTAACTGGAGCGGCTTTTCCCAGTTCGCAGGCAGCATAACCGGCCCTCTGCTCACCTATGAAGTACTAACCGCCTTCTTCCTGGAAGCTGGTTTCTTAGGCGTGATGCTGTTCGGCTGGAACAAGGTCGGCCCCGGCCTGCACTTCTTTGCCACCTGCATGGTGGCGCTGGGCACGCTGATGTCCACTTTCTGGATCCTCGCCTCCAACAGCTGGATGCACACCCCGCAGGGCTTCAGTATTCAGAACGGTCAGGTCATTCCCGAAGACTGGCTGGCCATTATCTTTAACCCCTCATTCCCTTACCGCCTGATCCATATGTCCATCGCCGCCTTCCTGTGCAGCGCCTTGTTTGTGGGCGCATCCGGGGCATGGCATCTGCTGCGCGGTAACGATACGCCCGCTATTCGCACAATGTTCTCCATGGCCATGTGGATGGCGCTGCTGGTCGCGCCCATTCAGGCCGTGGTTGGGGATATGCACGGCCTGAATACGCTTGAGCACCAGCCTGCCAAAATCGCCGCGATTGAAGGCCACTGGGAAAACCCGCCCGGCGAGGCCACCCCGCTGCTGCTGTTTGGCGTACCGGATATGGAAGAGGAGCGCACCAAATACGGGCTTGAAATTCCCGCGCTCGGCAGCCTGATCCTGACGCACAGCCTGGATAAACAGGTCCCGGCGCTGAAGGATTTCCCGAAAGAGGACCGCCCTAACTCGCTCATCGTCTTCTGGTCCTTCCGCATTATGGTCGGCATGGGGCTGCTGATGATTACCCTTGGCGTGCTGAGCGTCTGGCTGCGCTATCGCCGTCGACTCTATCACTCGCGGCCATTCCACTGGTTTGCCCTCTGTATGGGGCCTGCCGGACTGCTCGCGCTGCTCGCCGGGTGGGTCACCACCGAAGTGGGCCGCCAGCCGTGGGTCGTTTACGGCTATCTGCGCACGATAGATGCGGTGTCTCTGCACAGTACGTTGCAGATGAGCATCAGCCTGCTGGCCTTTATCGTGGTCTACTGTTCGGTATTTGGCGTGGGTTATGTGTATCTCGCCCGGTTGATTAAGAAAGGTCCGCAGCCTGTGGGCACGCTAACGTCTAATACATCGGGCACCCCTGCCCGTCCGCTGTCCGCCGCCGAGTCTGTTCCGGAAGAGGAGAAGATCTGATGGGCGTCGATATCCCGGTCATCTGGTTTGCCATTATTGTCTTCGCCACGCTGATGTACATCATCATGGACGGTTTCGATCTCGGTATCGGCATGCTGTTCAGCTTTGTGGGCGATGCCAAAGAGCGCGACGTGATGGTGAACAGCGTCGCCCCGGTCTGGGACGGAAATGAAACCTGGCTGGTCCTCGGCGGCGCAGGGTTGTTCGGCGCGTTTCCGCTGGCCTACGCGGTAATAATCGATGCCCTGACCATCCCGCTGACGGCCATGCTGATCGGGCTTATTTTCCGCGGCGTGGCGTTTGAGTTTCGCTTTAAGGCGACCCCTTCACACCGCAAATTCTGGGACTACTCCTTTGCCGGCGGTTCCCTGCTGGCAACCTTCAGCCAGGGGATCGTGGTTGGCGCGATGATCAACGGCTTTGACGTGGAAGGGCGTCGCTTTGTGGGCTCCTCGCTGGACTGGTTCACCCCGTTTAATCTGTTCTGCGGGCTGGGCTTAATTGTCGCCTATACCCTGCTGGCTACCACGTGGCTGATCATGAAAAGCGAAGGCGCGCTGCAAAACCGGATGCGCGAGCTGACCCGCCATGTGCTGCTGGCGCTGATCGCCGTTATTGCGGTGGTAAGTATCTGGACCCCGCTCGGCTGGCAGTTTGTCGCCGAGCGCTGGTTTACTCTGCCTAACTTCTTCTGGTTCCTGCCAGTTCCGGTTCTGGTGGCGGTATTCAGCCTGTGGATCTGGCGGCTGACGCGCAATCCCGACAGCCATGCCCGTCCGTTCCTGTTAACGCTGGGCCTGATCTTCCTCGGCTTTAGCGGCCTGGGCATCAGCCTGTGGCCACACATTATTCCGCCACACATCACCCTGTGGGAAGCCGCCGCGCCGCCTGCCAGCCAGCTGTTTATGCTGATTGGTACGCTGTTAATCATCCCGGTGATCCTGGTTTATACCGCCTGGAGCTATTACGTCTTCCGGGGCAAAGTGTCTGATACCGAAGGTTATCATTAAGGATTGCTATGGCAGGCTGGCATACACGCGCCATTATTTACCAGATTGATACCGCCCTGTTTTACGATCTTAACGGCGATGGCTGTGGCGACATCGCCGGAATCACCGCGAAGCTGCGCTACATCCGTCGGATGGGCGCGACGGTTATCTGGATCACCCCGTTTTACCTCACGCCTTTTCTCGATGAAGGCTATGACGTGAGCGACCATTTGCAGGTCGATCCCCGCTTCGGCAAGCTCAACGATATCATCGCCTTTATTGAACAGGCGCGGGAGCTGGGGATGCAGGTCATTATTGAGCTGCTGATCCAGCATACCTCGGATGCGCATCCCTGGTTTCAACAGGCCCGCCGCAACCCCCAGTCACCCTACCGTGACTATTACCTGTGGTCCGACACGGACGACGACGATACGCCGCCGATGTTCCCCGGCGTGGAGAAGAGCATCTGGACATGGGACGACGAGGCGGGGCAATACTACCGGCATATGTTTTATCACCACGAGCCGGATCTCAATCTCGCCTCCCCTGCGGTGCTAAAGGAGATTGAGAACATCATCATCTTCTGGCTAAAGCTCGGGGTGTCGGGCTTTCGCCTGGATGCGGCATCGCACCTGACAAAACAGGCCGGACGTGGGGATGAAAAACGCGGCCTGTGGATCCTGGAGCATCTGCGCCGTCTTATCGGGCAGCGTAACCCGGACGCGATCCTGCTCGGCGAAGTCGACGTGGAGGTCGAGGCCTACAAAGATTATTTTGGTCAGAACGACCGGCTCAACCTGGTGCTGAATTTCTGGCTCAATAAGTACTTTTACGTCAGCCTGGCAGAGAAGAGCGCACGACCGCTGCGCAACGCGGTGAAGAAGATGATTGTGCCACCGGACTCCTGCTGCTTCGCCAACTGGCTGCGCAATCATGATGAGCTGGATCTGGAAGGGATAGGAAAAAAAGCGAAGCAGACCGTCATCGATACCTTTGCCCCTGACGAAGAGATGAGTGTGTATCAGCGAGGTATCCGCCGCCGTCTGGCGCCGATGCTTAATGGCGATCGAAAGCGGCTGGCCTTTTGCCATGCGGTCTTGTTTTCGCTACCGGGCGTACCGGTCATGCGCTACGGGGATGAGATTGGCATGGGGGATGATTTGGATCTTGAGGAGCGTTACGCCGTACGCACCCCGATGCAGTGGGCCGGATCGCAAGGCGGCGGTTTCTCAGATGCCGACCCGGAAACTTTTGTCGCCCCGATGATTGACCACGGCCCGTACCGCTATCAAAAAATCAACGTGGCGGATTCGCTGTTGCACCGCAACTCACTCCTGCACTGCATTATCGATATCGCCAATACGCGCTCGGAATTCCCTGAGATCGGCGTCGCGCCGTTTCGTCTTATTAATATCGACAGCGATGCGGTACTGGGGATCTATTACGAAACCGACACGCGCAGCATTCTGACCTTCGTTAACTTCAGCGATAAGCCCGTTAATTTTACCGCCAGAGGGATCCGGCATGCGACCTGGACCGCCTGCCTGGCGGACAAACGTTACGACGACGCGCTGGTGTGCGGCAAAACCGTCGCGCTTAACCTCAGCGGCTATGGCTACCGCTGGTTCTGGACCGATCGTACCGCACTGCGCTGATTATCGTCTCCGCGAGAGCAGCAGACGGGCCACGATCGCGCCCGTGACGGCAAGGGAGCCGAGCAGCACTTTCCCCGGCATGCCGGAGGTGACGCTGATAGCGCGCTCTTTTGCTTCGTCGGTGAAGTGCCCGTGGATTTTATGCAGGTCGTTAACCGGCTGATCCAGATAGTCCTGACGGTCATCCGCATTTAACGTATCGGTCATCTGCCCTTCCCAGGCCTTTTTAACCATCAGCCGATCCAGAAAGCCGGGGAAAAGAAATTGCCCGACAATCGACTGGACGGTGCTGCTGCCCACCCACAGTTCCCGCACCGGTTTCTGCGCCACCTTAAAAATAGCGCTGGCAGCTACTTCCGGCTGAAAAACGGGAGGAACCGGGCGCATCGCCCAGGCAAATTTATTCCTCGCCCACTCGAACTGCGGCGTATTGAGGCCCGGCATCTGTACCATTGCGATCTGCACCCGGCTGTTTTCATGCATCAGTTCGGTGCGCACAGCATCGGTAAATCCGCGGATTGCGGCTTTCGCCCCGCAGTAGGCTGACTGCAAGGGAATGGAACGGTAGGCCAGCGCGGAGCCAACCTGAATAATCGTTCCGCGATCGCGTGGGGTCATTAACTCCAGCGCGGCGCGGGTGCCGTTAACATAGCCCAGATAGGTCACCTCGGTGACGCGGCGAAACTCCTCCGGGGACATGGTGCGAAACGGCGCCAGCATCCCGCCCATAGCGTTATTCACCCACACATCGATGGCCCCAAGCCGGTATTCAATCTCGTTAGCAGCATCGGTCACCGCCTTGCTGTCGGCCACGTCGGCCTGAACGGCACGGGCGTTGATCCCAAAACGGCGCAACTCCTCTTCTGTGGAGCGCAGGCTCTGCTCGTCGCGGGCAATGATGCCCACATCGTAGCCCGCTTTGGCAAAGTGCAGCGCCGTGGCTTTCCCCACGCCCGCCGTACCGCCGGTAATAACGATCACAGCCATAGCCTTTCCCCTTGTTTCAGACGTTATCCCAGCCGGAGAGTATTTCGATCAGTTCAGACAGGGAATAACGCACCGCTTTATCCACCACATCCTGACATTCACCGGAAAACAGCACGGTGCAGGTTTCGGTCTGTCCGCAAATATTCCAGCCGAAGCAGACCGTACCGGCTGCGGTGCCATCGTCGCCGCCTTCCGGTCCCGCATAGCCGCTGATGGCAAGGCCGATATCCGCCTCGGCAATTTCGCGAATTTTAGCGGCCATCTCGGTCACCGTTTGTTCACTGACGGCGGTGAAGCGCTCAATGGTTTCGTGCCGCACGCCGAGGATCCTCTCCTTCGCCGCATCGCTGAACACCACCATGCCAACGTCATAAAATTCCGCCGTGTTCTCTTCGGCACAAAGCGCAACAGCGAGATTGCCGCCGGTACAGGACTCTGCGGTGGTTAACCGCAAACCTCTGTCCGTAAGCTGAGTGGCGAGCTTTTTCGTCAGCTCGCTGATGGTGCTGTTGCTGTCGTGAATAAGGTTGCTCATCGCGTTGCCCCTTAATTTTCGTCAGGAATAATAGAAATATGACCATTACGCTCAAGAATAGCGTATTTAATCTCCTTCAATTCTGTAATACCGTGATTCTGGCGGGCTGATACCAATATATCATCACAGGATACATCGACCTTTTTCAGTTTATCGGCAAGGGGAACACCGTTCTCCACCAATATCACCGGCGTGCCATCAAGAATATTTTCGACAGTGGAAAAATATTTTTTCAGCAGGCCAAAAATAATATCCACAACCACCAGCGTCGTTATTGTAATCATCGCGCCGGTGACGGAGAAATCTTCGCCAAGCAGCGCCTGTTGTGTCGCCTCACTGATAATTAAGAGCAAAATAAGGTCAAAACTGGTCATTTGTAGCAGAGCGCGTCGCCCGGCAACTTTAAACACAATGACCAGAAACAGGTAAATTGCCAGGGCACGAAAAACCATGTCCATATTCGACTCCTAGGGGTAAATAAACTGCCAGAAATGGATATCTGGCTCGTTGTTTACGCGGATACTGTTTGTCCACTTCCCTGCTTTTGACGGCGTGATAAATAACAAAACGGTAAATTTATCGGTCTGTTGTAAACGATCGTAGACGAGAAACAGGGTATTCCCCCGGCTGTACATGCTGTCCGGCTGTGGCCAGACGCTGCCTGGCTCATACGCGTCGCTGCTTTCGCTGGTCATGCTGAGGGTATATTTCCCCTCAGACGTCACCGGAAACGTCAGTGCCATCCGCGATTCGGTCTGGCGGCGACCGAAGCGCTCATAGCTCAGGGTCAGGGATTTTGCTTCGTTTGTTTTCTCCACGTCGCTGACCGCGCCGCTGGAAAACAGGCCGGCTATCGCGGCCACGATAATAGCTAAGGAAGGTGCGAACAAGTCCCTGATATGAGATCATGTTTGTCATCTGGAGCCATGGAACAGGGTTCATCATGAGTCATCAACTTACCTTCGCCGACAGTGAATTCAGCAGTAAGCGCCGTCAGACCAGAAAAGAGATTTTCCTCTCCCGCATGGAGCAGATTCTGCCATGGCAAAACATGGTGGAAGTCATCGAGCCGTTTTACCCCAAGGCTGGTAATGGCCGGCGACCTTATCCGCTGGAAACCATGCTACGCATTCACTGCATGCAGCATTGGTACAACCTGAGCGATGGCGCGATGGAAGATGCTCTGTACGAAATCGCCTCCATGCGTCTGTTTGCCCGGTTATCCCTGGATAGCGCCTTGCCTGACCGCACCACCATCATGAATTTCCGCCACCTGCTGGAGCAGCATCAACTGGCCCGCCAATTGTTCAAGACCATCAATCGCTGGCTGGCCGAAGCAGGCGTCATGATGACTCAAGGCACCTTGGTCGATGCCACCATCATTGAGGCACCCAGCTCGACCAAGAACAAAGAGCAGCAACGCGATCCGGAGATGCATCAGACCAAGAAAGGCAATCAGTGGCACTTTGGCATGAAGGCCCACATTGGTGTCGATGCCAAGAGTGGCCTGACCCACAGCCTGGTCACCACCGCGGCCAACGAGCATGACCTCAATCAGCTGGGTAATCTGCTGCATGGAGAGGAGCAATTTGTCTCAGCCGATGCCGGCTACCAAGGGGCGCCACAGCGCGAGGAGCTGGCCGAGGTGGATGTGGACTGGCTGATCGCCGAGCGCCCCGGCAAGGTAAGAACCTTGAAACAGCATCCACGCAAGAACAAAACGGCCATCAACATCGAATACATGAAAGCCAGCATCCGGGCCAGGGTGGAGCACCCATTTCGCATCATCAAGCGACAGTTCGGCTTCGTGAAAGCCAGATACAAGGGGTTGCTGAAAAACGATAACCAACTGGCGATGTTATTCACGCTGGCCAACCTGTTTCGGGCGGACCAAATGATACGTCAGTGGGAGAGATCTCACTAAAAACTGGGAATAACGCCTTAAATGGCGAAGAAACGGTCTAAATAGGCTGATTCAAGGCATTTACGGGAGAAAAAACGGCTCAAACATGAAGAAATGAAATGACTGAGTCAGCCGAGAAGAATTTCCCCGCTTATTCGCACCTTCCCTAACAGCACAATAAAACCCACCTGGCGAAATGCATACTCAAACGTCAGTAAACGGCTACTCTCTTTTATCCCAGGCACTTTTTCATTTTTTGGTTCCATGGCTGTGGTCACCGTTTCGCTTAATTGCCGAAATTTATGATTTTCCTGTGCAAATGCTTTTAAGACTTATCACATTTGCCACATAAAGGAATAGCAACAATACTTAATAAGTCAAGACATCCAAAATGAAGGATATCAGATGAAATTATCAGTGATTTCAGCCTTGTTAATATTAATTATCCCTACTGCATGGGCAGATAATAACGGCGGGTTACAAAAGGGTGACGCGCCGCCACCGCCGCATGCGCTGGACAGCGGTTATCGTGGTACCGATGATGCGCGCATTATGACCATTACTCAGGCCAAAGAGATGCATGATGGTGCCTCTATTTCATTGCGCGGCAATCTTATTGATGGCAATGGCGATAAATACGTTTTCCAGGATAAAACCGGGAAAATCGACGTTATTATCCCGAAAGCCGTATTTGACGACAGAACCGTGGAACCTGACAACATGATCAGTATTAGCGGCTCGCTCGATAAAAAATCATCCCCACCCGTAGTGCGGGTCAGCCACTTGCAAAAATAATTCAGCGAAGCGTTAACGCTGTAACTATCCATCAAATCTCACCCCTAACAAGGAGTTAGCTATGAGTGATAATGAACAACGTACGAACGCTTACCCAACGCCACCTTTCCCGGAGCAGCCTCAGACGCCACCGGGCCTGGCCTCAGAGATGGAACCCGTACCCGACCACGGCGAGAAGAGCTACAAAGGGCATGGTCGTCTTGCCGGTAAGAAGGCGCTAATTACCGGGGGCGATTCCGGCATAGGACGCGCGGTAGCCATTGCCTATGCCCGCGAAGGGGCAGATGTCGCGATTAACTATTTGCCGGAAGAGGAAGAAGACGCAGCGGAAGTCATCGCCCTGATTAAAGCGGAAGGACGGAATGCCGTCGCGCTTCCGGGCGATGTGCGGGACGAAACTTTTTGTCAGAGCCTTGTGGAGCAGGCCGTCTCAAAACTGGGCGGGCTGGATATCCTGGTGAATAACGCAGGCCGCCAGCAGTACCGTGAGTCGCTGGAAGAACTGACCACGGAAGATTTTGACGCGACCTTTAAGACCAACGTCTATGCGCCTTTCTGGATCACAAAGGCGGCGTTGCGCCACATGAAAGCCCCCGCCTCCATCATTAACACCTCATCTGTACAGGCGGTGAAACCGAGCGCCGTACTGCTTGACTATGCGCAGACCAAAGCCTGTCTGGCGGTGTTCACCAAAGCGCTGGCGAAACAGCTGGGACCGAAGGGGATCCGCGTGAACGCGGTAGCGCCGGGACCTTACTGGACCGTGCTTCAGCCCAGCGGTGGGCAGCCACAGGAAAAAGTGAAACATTTTGGCGAGAGTACCCCTCTGGGACGCCCGGGACAGCCCGTGGAGATCGCACCGCTGTATGTCACCCTGGCCTCGGATGAGTGTTCATACACCTCCGGGCAGGTGTGGTGTTCAGACGGCGGGGATGGCGTCATCTAGCGCTCAAGGCGCGCAGAGTGTAGGCCGGGTAAGGCGAAGCTGCCACCCGGCAAATTGTTGCAGGCGAAAGCTAAAGGGCTGCGAAAGCAGCCTTTTTTACGTTTAAGGGGTGACGACAGGAAACCAGAAGCTGAAGCTCTCCATGCAGCGCAGCATTTCGTTTACCTTCGCGGCATTGCCGACGATCGTCACCTCTCCTGCCTGTTGCGCCTTTTTCAACGTGGTCTCTTTGAGGATGATTTTATTCAGCGTTTCGCGGCTGAGCGTAATGGTTGCATCCGGATCTTCTGCCTGAGCGTTGGCGCTATGGTTCAGCACGCCATTCTCCAGCTCCAGCTTGTACTTGCCGCCCTCGCGACCCAGATCAACGTTAAAAATCCCTCTGGCATTCGCGGCTCTGACGCCGTTAAGGTGAACGCCGAAGTAGTCAAAAATCATCTCAGTCGACATGGCACGGACCGCATCCGGGCTGGCGGTATTGGGCGTCGGCATCCTCTTCACGCCGTTACGCAACGCCTGCGCACCGGTGAGGTAGGCGTTACGCCAGGGTCCTGACTCAGCCTGGTATCCCAGCTGTTCAAACGCGTCCGCTTCCAGTTCGCGCGCCGCCTTATTATTGGGATCGGCAAAAACGACTTTATTCATCACCTGCGCCACCCAGCGGTAATTTCCCCGGGCATAATCAACCCGGGCTTTTTCAAGGATCGCGCGGGCTCCGCCCATGTAATCGACATATTTTTTCGCCGCCTCGACCGGAGGCAGTTCATTGAGCGTCGCCGGATTGCCGTCGAACCAGCCAAGATAGTAGACATAGGTGGCTTTGACATTGTTGCTTACCGAGCCGTAATAGCCACGGCCTGCCCAGGATTTTGCCAGCCCATAAGGCAGGGCGAAATTAGCGGCTATCTCATCCCTCGTCAGCCCTTTATTCGCCAGCCTCAGCGTCTGGTCGTTGATATAGCGGTAGATATCACGCTGGCTTTTCATCAGCTTCACCACTTTCTTATTACCCCATGTGGGCCAGTGGTGCTGCGCGATTATAATTTCCGCTTTATCCCCCCAACGATCGAGAGCGTTATTGATGTATTTTGACCATGCCAGCGGATCGTGTATTTTCGCCCCGCGCAGCGAGTAAGTATTGTGCAGGGTGTGAGTGACGTTCTCCGCTGCTTCAATCAGCTTTTTCTCTTCCACATACCAGAGCATTTCAGACGGCGCTTCCGACCCCGGCGCCAGCATAAAATCATAGGTGAGACCGTCGATGATCTCTTTCTGCCCGTCTTCGGTAATGGCGTGAGTGGGCGCGATAAGCGTGACCGTCCCGGCTGAGGTGGTCGTCCCCAGACCCGCCCCTACCTGACCTTTTACATTGGCCTTTAACAGGTTTCCGTAGATATAACTGGCACGGCGGCTCATGGCATTTCCGGCCATGATATTTTCCGATACCGCCTCTTCCATAAAACCTGCTGGAGCATAGACTTTCACTTTGCCGGTTATCACTCCCGCTTCATCGACTACGCCACGCACGCCGCCATAATGATCGACATGACTATGGGTATAAATAACGGCAACAACCGGGCGTTTGCCACGATGTTGAACGTAAAGATCCATGCCCGCTTTGGCCGTTTCCGCAGACACCAGCGGATCGATAACCGTGATCCCCTCTTTGCCCTCTATAACCGTCATATTCGACAGATCGAGGTTACGGATCTGGTAGACGCCTTCCGTGACCTCAAACAGACCGCCAATATTATTCAGCTGCGCCTGACGCCACAGGCTCGGGTTGACGGTATCCGGCCCTTTTTGCCCTTCTTTGATAAAAGCGTATTTCTGGGGGTTCCAGATAACGGCGCCTTTTTCGCCTTTAATCACCGCGGGTGGCAGCGGGGCAATAAAGCCTTTGTGCGCATTTCGGAAATCCGTCTTATCAAAGAAGGGCAGTTGATCATAAAGTGCATCATTCATCTCTTTCGTATGGGCAGTGGCTCCCTTCCCTTCCTTTTGTGCCAGGACAGGCAATGAGGTCAACGACACTAATAGCAGACCAGCAACGGCTATCGCACTAACGAGAGTTTTAAATTTCATACTTCCTCGAGGAGTTATATTCACGCTGGCGGTACATGGGGGGAAAGGAGGCTATCACCAGGCTTATCTTTAACCTATGGAGATAACGTTTATAAATAAATTAGTTTATTCTTTCGTCGCTGCGTCCTTAAGGGATAATGCTGAGTCCAGTTATTTCCCCGGAGTGATTCGATGAAGAGCCTGCCGTTCTTTTTCGCTGTATTAACCCTCAGCACATTAACAGCCTGTAGTTCTCCCCAACCAGACAATGTTGAAAAAATTAATCATCTGCAAATTCCACTGGTGTTGCCGGGGGAAAAACCGCCGCAGGCACAGATATCGCATATCGCGTCTCTTTATCAGGAAAATAAACAGCAGTTCGAGACCTTAACGCGCAGCGTAAAATCACAGTATCTACAAGACACCACCGCAAAAGAAATTTTTGTTGCGGACAGTGACGTTCAACGCGTCTATGCCTCGCTGACCAAACTGGAACAGTTAGATATGGTTAATCAGCAATACCTGAAAGATAATAATGTCACGGGCCTGCAAAATATTCATATCATTCTTGAACCGTTATTCACCAGCTGAAAATAAAAAACCCGGCAACATAAGCAGCCGGGTTTTTATTAATGGGCATATCACGGGCATCAGTCGTACTGACCAAAGCGATAGCTAAGCCCTGCGGTGACGGAACTCAGGTCGCTGCTCACGCCGATCTGGTTAACATTGCCCACGTTGCTTACCCACTGATATTCCAGGCGGCCCGCCCAGTTTTTATTGAAAGCGTATTCAGTACCCACGGCTGCAAGCGGGCGCACACCGGTTTCAAAACGATTGTGACCACTTACATCGGATTCAGCGCGATAGCCCATTGCGCCGGCACGGCCGTAAATATCCCAGTCACTGGTCAGGGCATAACTGGCCTTCAGAGACATTTGCAGCCCCTGCGTCTTCATTTGCGCCCCGGCGCCATGCTGACCTTTAATCTGCATGTTACCTAAATAATCATAACCACCTTCTACCGCAAGCCATGGGGTAATCTGATAACCCGTATAAACACCCCCGCCGACATTATCATGGTTAAAATCGAAGTGATCGGAATGCGTGTTCTCAAACGCTTTTGAACCCATATTGGTATCAAAATAGTGAGACCAGCCGAATTTCGCCCCGCTATACCAGGTGCCCGCATCAGCGGCGGCGAACGCGGAAGTGGCGGTAAATGCATTAGCCATAATCAATGCGATAACTGTCTTTTTCATAAATATACCGTTTACTTGATAATGTTAAATCTGAGAAAGCAAACGATATAGAAAATTAACGGTAGCGTTAATTGCATTTCTGTTTAATTTTAAACTTCCGCTAGAATGACTCGGGTAAATGTCTGACCTCAAGCAGATATCCACCGCGCTTAAAGGCGATATATTCCCCCTGCTTAAGGGCAGATAATACATTGAGTATACTGCTGCGAGAGAGCAGCGTACGATCCTGGATATATTCCAGAATCGTGGTACGCAAACGCGTCTCTTCCGGGAGCAAAATCATTTCCTGAAGGTGGTTACGAATAACGGAATAGGTACGCTGCTGGAGTACCTGGGCATCACGGAATATTAAATAGGCCGTATGGTATGAGAGCAGCGCGGCGACATCCTCCCAGACGCCCTCGGCACGAAACAACTCAGCCGCCTTGTCCGCATCGAGACGTAAAATAGTCGACTCTCTTTCAGCACGGAGAAGGTGCCCCTGCGTAGGCTGGATCATCTCTGCAATACCAAACAAATGCGGCTCGTAAACGGTCACTACCACCAGTCCATCCGAAGCCCGCAGCAGGGACAGCTCTCCTTCCAGAAAGAGGTACATCTGCTGTTTCCCCTTCCGTAACCAGGTGAGTCGTTTACGCGGAACAACGTGCACTTTCTCCGCTATCGGCTCAAGGATGGCGGTCAGTCGTTCGATGGATTTTTCGGGTCGAACAGGCGGTAAAATATGCATGGTACAACCTTCTGACATTCAATATCTGCCATTATAGACCATATATTTTAAGCGGTTAGCCGATCAAAACTGATAGCTGTAGTTGACGCTGGCAAACCAAAGATAAGGATGATCGTAACTTCCGGCAAACGCCGTCGGGGATTTCACATGCGACGACTGCATATGAAGATACGACACGGCAATACCAATATTGCTGGCCGGGGTGATCTGATACTGGGCTCCCGTGCCAAATCGCCACTCATCCCCGGTGGGTAAAGTTAAGGCCACATCACTCTGACTCTCATACGGCGAGCTGTCGAACGCCACACCGATATTCAGTCGCCACTGAGGTGTTGGACGATACTGCACGCCCACCGCGCCGTGCCACGTATCCTTCAGGCGGCTGACGTTGTTCAGTTGCCGATCCCCAACGACGATTTGCGGGGCACCGAACTGGCTCCAGTCCTGCCAGCCGAGATCGCCCATAACCGACCACCGCGGGTTAATATCATGCACAAGACTGAGCATGATTTGCTGCGGCGCGCTGATTTGTGCCGACACCGGCAGGTCGTAGGCGCCATTCTGCATGCGAGCTTTGCCGTCAACAGAGTAGCGATAGTTCGTCTCGCTGTTCCATGTAATACCGGCTCGCGTCTGGTCGGTCAGTTGCATGAGTAGCCCAAGCCGATAGCTCATGGCCCAGTCCTCATCATGCTGCCGATAGTCATTATCATTAACGTTGCGGGTCAGCGAGAAATAACCGTAATTAACGTTGGCGGACGCCCCTATTGAGAGTCGGTCGTTGAGCTTGTATGCCAGTGAAGGACTGAGCGTCATTGCAACCAGGGTACTTTTTTTAATCAGCCTGTCGCCCGCCCAGCTACCGTAATCGATCCCCAGACCGTAATTACCGTAAAGCCCGATCCCGGCATAAAGATCATCGTTTATCTTCTGGCTATAAAAGGCGCTGGCATTCGGGATGGTTTTCATCACGTCGCCGGGGCTTTGATGGGCATGGTTATCCAGCTGGTTGTCGATGGAGCCATCCATAACCTGTAACCCGCCAGTGACCATATGATCCGGCAGGCGCGTCATGCCAGCAGGGTTGGTCATGATTGTCGAGGCGTCCTGCGCACGAGCCGCCTGCCCTGCTCCGGCAAGCGCGGTATCTTCGGTGCCGGCTTCATAAAAATAGAGGGCGCTGGCATGGGCACTGGAGGCGGCAAATAAGCCCGCGCACAGGAGGAGTCGTGTTTTCATCTGCGATCCAGGAAATAAAAAATTGGCCGACAGATATAACAGGGGCGCCTGATGACGTAAAATGGAAGAGGGTTTAATTTTAAATTATGCGCGGTTCAGCCCCTCTTAATATCTCTGACAATTCAGCGACGTCCGGAATACGACGCCGCTACGTCCTGCACCTGTAATACGTTCAGGTACAGGACGATAAAATCCAGGAACTTTTATACAGATTTATCCGGACTTACTTATAATGCTCCAGATTGGTTTCCGGGCCCGTTCTGGCAATTTCCTGAGCTTTGCCGAAACTTTCAATCAGGCACTTATATTCCGGACAGACATGCTCTGCCAGGATCTCAGCAAAGCGAGAGCCTTCCGCGCGGTTCCAGGTTCTCATTAATTCAGCGACAATGGCAAACGTATCGGTAGGGATCGCCCCCGCCTGAGCCACGCGCGCGATGGTGGTATCGGTCGCGATTTTGGACCAGTTCCCCGAGGCATCCACAACACAGTAAACCTTATACCCCTCCTGGACAGCGCTAACCGCAGGGAACGCCATGCAGACGCTGGTGAGCGTGCCGGCAATAATCAGGGTCTTTCTGCCCGTCTTTTCCACTTCCTTCACAAACGCCGGATTATCCCAGGTATTAATCTGCCCGGTGCGTGGAACATACACGGCATGGGGTGCATATTTGTGAATTTCCGGGATGAGCGGGCCATTGGGACCGTCAGGAACAGAGGCCGTGGTGATCACCGGGATATTTAAAAGCGTGGCAACTTTGGCAATCGCTGTCACATAGTTACGAAGGTCTGGCACAGGCACATCACGTACCGTGTTGAATAAGCCACTCTGATGGTCGATGAGTAAAATTACAGCGTCATCAGTATCAATCATACCGTTTGTAGCAGCCATATTTCTTTCCTCATGATTTCTTTTACATTGCCGTCAACTCTCCCGGCTCCGCGATTTTACATGCACATGGTCAGGGTATAATGCATTGATAAATCATAATGAATAGTAGTCCGATCCGGTCTGAATACCGCATCATTTCAGGACAATTTCTGGCACGGTTCGCTGAGCCATCGACGCTGACGGAAAGCCCTCATGAGGAGAAGAGATCTTTACAATGCCGTTATGCGGCCATTCGTATTCGCTCGGCTGAAGGCAAGCGTTACTCACTACTGGGATCGCCCTTATCCTCCCGCATGGATTCGATAAACTCCCGTTGCTCCTCTGTGAGTTCAAGCTCACCCAGCAAGCGATCTAACTCTTCTTCAGGTGATTCCTTTTGGTTCTTTCTCTTCCCGGTAGCCATACTCACCCTTGAGTTATTAGGATTAATCTCAGGGTATCCAGGGTACAGGAAATGTGCAACTTAGCGTGTTATGCCGACAACCGATCATAACAATGAACGAAAGGGGGAAGCAGGTACGCCAGTACAGGAAAGACTGATAGGGGTATTCCTGTTCCGGCGATGAAAGATAGCCAATTGAAAGCCTTGCCAGATTACATACGGGCTTTGCAATAATCGAGAGGGTGCAATGCCTACCTTCCCTTTAGTTTAACTTAACTCAAATTTAATCACATTTAAATTAATGATTTTGTTAGATTTAATCGTTTATTGCCCTCTCACACATAGGTACACTTTCTCTATGGTTTTTTTTATAACAGCATGAGGAAAAAGTGAAAATGTCTATTCCAGCTTACCTATGGCTTAACGCAAAGCCGCGCAGGAACAACGGATCCGGCTTTTGGTGATTGGTTTGGCTCAACGCCTTACGGTGATGATCCTAACGACCAGTACTGGATAAGAGCGGGTATCGACTATGCAAAACGCACAGGTTTTTAAGAAGCGGTATCTACTTCTGATCCTGTTGGCTGTTGTCGCCTATGGGATATACAACTTGCTGTACTTCTCACCACTTGAGCAAGTGATTATTAAGAAGGTGAAAGTTAACAATCTGGCTAATCTTTACATCACAGAAGCGAGTGCAGGAGCCACCACAGGCTTTTCCTACCGTTTCTATCTCTATGATGTAACCAAAGATGATAAAGTGTTTATGGCGAGTCTGGAGAACGATCACCAGCCTTTCATGATCACCACGGACAAAGATGCATTGAAGAAGGTCGAGAATAATGCGATCTACCTTTCCGTGAAGGGAACCATTTACACCTTTCACAGCCCTGCGGATTATCTGGCAGGTGGCTCGATCTACTCCGTCCCTGTCTATTTAACCGCATCACCATACTAAAAACATAGCCAGCTGCCACGCTGGCTCTTTCTCTTCTGGTTTTAGACAACAGAAACCATTAAGCCCCTTAGAGGTTAGAAGACAAGCGAAGCACAGCGATTTCATAAGACTGTCAGAGGGTTACCTGCATTTCGTGTGCAGGGAGGACGTCAATGCTCTACAGGACATAACGCCTAAACAAGTTAGTCAGCGCTACTGAGCAACCTACTGAAATAAAGAAAGTTTTTGAACGGTTCTACTTGGGGAAATTCTGGAGCGGGCGAAGGGAATCGAACCCTCGTATAGAGCTTGGGAAGCTCTCGTTCTACCATTGAACTACGCCCGCTTTGAGGTGCGTAAGGCATTATAGACCTTACGCCTCTTCATACAAGCCTTTACCCCACTAAGTGGCGATTAAATAATCACTTAACACTTCGGCTTACTGCCCTGCGCCGGAAGATAACGCTGCGGATCGATGGCTGTAGCCTTATAGCGGATCTGGAAGTGCAGCTTAACCGTATCCGTCCCGGTACTGCCCATGGTCGCAATCTTCTGCCCCGCCTTCACGTTCTGCCCGTTATTGACCAGCATCGTGTCGTTATGCGCATACGCCGTAATGTAGTCCTCACCATGCTTAATCATGATCAGGTTACCGTATCCACGAAGCTGGTTACCGACATAGACCACCTTCCCGGCCCCTGAAGCGTAAACCGGTGTGCCGCGTGCGGCAGCGATATCAATACCTTTATTGCCACCTTCCGAGAGCGAGTACGGCGCAACCACTTTTCCGCTTGCAGGCCAGATCCAGCAGCGCTGACCGACCGGCGGCCAGGATGATTTAGGCACCTGATAGGATGGCGTGACTTTGGCTGTTTTACGCGTTGAGGACTTTTTCCCTGAGGAGGAACCGCCGTTAACCTTGAGCTTCTGCCCTACCTCAATAGTATACGGTGGAGAGATATTATTCAGGCGCGCCAGCTCCTTCACGCTGGTTCCCGTGGCGCGTGAGATGCGGTAGAGCGTGTCCCCGCGCTTAACGGTATAGACTGCACCGGAATAACTGCCCATATCCGAAGATTTACTCCCCGAGCATCCTGCTACAAGTAGCGTCAGCGTCAGGCAGAAAACGGCAATGATCGGGTTTCTCGTCAGGCTTCCTGCAAACAAAACAGCTCCTCGGTCAGCGTGAATGGCGCACTATGATAGCAGCCCAAACTGATGCGGGTCATGCCCTTTTCCGCTCTGTGGGCCAAACCGTTCGCATAAGAATGCAGTATAATAATTCCGCTGATGGTGCTGAACCATTAAGCATTTTGGCACTGGAGCATCAATGAGTATTCAAGAACACGTTATTTTGGTAAATGACCAGGGAAAGGTGATTGGCACTCAGGAGAAGTACGCCGCGCACACGTCACACACCCCGCTACACCTGGCCTTCTCTTCATGGCTGTTTAACGCTAATGGAGAATGTCTGATCACCCGGCGCGCATTAAGTAAAAAAGCCTGGCCCGGCGTATGGACCAACTCCGTTTGCGGCCATCCACAGGCCGACGAAGCGACAGAGCAGGCGATTATCCGCCGCTGCCGCTTTGAAGTCGGCGCCGAAATCACAGACATCACCCCCATTGCCCCGGAGTTCCGCTACCGTGAAGCCGACCCGTCAGGGATCGTTGAAAACGAAATCTGCCCGGTCTATGCCGCCCGCGTAACGAATACCCTCGCAATCAATGACGATGAAGTAATGGAGTATCAGTGGGTGGAGCTGGACGCGCTATTCCGCGCGCTGGACGCCACACCGTGGGCATTTAGCCCGTGGATGGTGCAGGAAGCGAACACCGCGCGTGAAAAACTCAGCGCCTTCGCGGCGCAATAAAAAAGCCCCGGCGATAAACGCACGGGGCTTTTTTTACGTCTTAAAGGCTTATTTCACCGGACGCATCGCCGGGAACAGGATCACGTCGCGGATGGTGTGGCTGTTGGTGAACAGCATCACCATACGGTCGATACCAATACCCAGGCCAGCCGTCGGCGGCAGGCCGTGCTCCAGCGCGGTCACGTAGTCTTCGTCGAAGAACATCGCTTCGTCGTCGCCTGCCGCTTTCGCGTTAACCTGATCCTGGAAGCGCTGCGCCTGATCTTCTGCATCGTTCAGCTCGCTAAAGCCGTTACCGATTTCGCGGCCACCGATGAAGAATTCGAAGCGGTCAGTGATTTCCGGGTTCTCGTCATTACGACGCGCCAGGGGAGACACCTCCGCCGGGTATTCGGTGATGAAGGTCGGCTGAATCAGGTGCGCTTCGGCCACTTCTTCGAAGATTTCGGTCACGATACGACCCAGGCCCCAGCTCTTCTCAACCTTGATACCGATGCTTTCAGCGATCGCTTTCGCAGAGTCGAAGTTATCCAGATCCGCCATGTTGGTTTCCGGACGGTATTTCTTGATCGCTTCGCGCATGGTCAGTTTTTCGAACGGCTTGCCGAAGTCGAACACCTCTTCACCGTAAGGCACCTGGGTGGTGCCCAGAATGTCCTGCGCCAGGGTGCGGAACAGGGATTCGGTCAGCTCGATCAGATCTTTGTAATCCGCATACGCCATATAGAGTTCCATCATGGTGAACTCTGGGTTATGACGTACGGAGATACCTTCGTTACGGAAGTTACGGTTGATCTCAAACACGCGGTCGAAACCGCCGACCACCAGACGCTTCAGGTACAGTTCCGGCGCGATACGCAGGTACATGTCCAGGTCCAGGGCGTTGTGATGGGTGATGAACGGACGGGCAGAGGCACCGCCTGGGATCACCTGCATCATCGGGGTTTCTACTTCCATAAAGTCGCGGTTAACCATGAACTGGCGAATACCGGCCATGATCTGGGAGCGAATTTTGAAGGTCTTACGGGATTCATCGTTAGAGATGAGATCCAGGTAACGCTGACGATAGCGCGCTTCCTGATCCTGCAAACCGTGGAACTTGTCCGGCAGCGGGCGCAGGGCTTTGGTCAGCAGACGCAGTTCGGTGCAGTGGATAGACAGTTCACCGGTCTTGGTTTTGAACAGTTTACCTTTAGCGCCCAGGATATCGCCGAGGTCCCACTTTTTGAACTGCTCGTTGTAGATGCCTTCCGGCAGGTCGTCACGAGAGACGTACAGCTGAATGCGGCCGCCAACGTCCTGTAAGGTCACGAAGGACGCTTTACCCATGATACGACGGGTCATCATGCGGCCCGCCACGGACACTTCAACGTTCAGCGCTTCCAGCTCTTCGTTCTCTTTACCGTCGAAGTCTGCGTGCAGTTGGTCTGAGGTATGGTCACGACGAAAATCGTTCGGGAACGGCACGCCCTGCTCGCGCAGCGCTGCCAGCTTCTCGCGGCGGGTTTTCAGTTCGTTGTTAAGATCGACTACCGCGTCAGCGCCCTGTGCTTGTTGTTCAGACATGTTGGTTCCTCATAACCCTGCTTTCAAACTTGCTTCGATAAATTGGTCCAGGCTGCCGTCCAGCACCGCCTGCGTGTTGCGGGTTTCAACCCCGGTACGCAGGTCTTTGATGCGGGAGTCATCAAGGACGTAAGAACGGATCTGGCTGCCCCAGCCGATATCGGACTTGTTGTCTTCCATCGCCTGCTTCTCAGCATTTTTCTTCTGCATCTCCAGCTCATAAAGCTTCGCTTTCATCTGCTTCATGGCCTGGTCTTTGTTCTTATGCTGGGAACGGTCGTTCTGGCACTGTGTTACCAGCCCGGTTGGAATGTGGGTAATACGCACCGCAGATTCCGTACGGTTAACGTGCTGACCACCCGCGCCGGATGCGCGGTAAACGTCGATACGCAGGTCCGCCGGGTTGATGTCGATATCGATATCTTCATCCACTTCCGGGTAGACAAACGCGGAGCTGAAGGAGGTGTGACGACGGCCGCCGGAATCGAACGGGCTCTTACGCACCAGGCGGTGAACGCCGGTTTCAGTTCGCAGCCAGCCGTAGGCGTAATCGCCAATAATCTTGATGGTAACGGATTTGATACCCGCCACTTCACCTTCGGACTCTTCGATAATCTCGGTTTTGAAACCGCGCGCTTCCGCCCAGCGCAGGTACATGCGCATCAGCATGCTCGCCCAGTCCTGCGCTTCGGTACCGCCAGAACCTGCCTGAATATCGAGATAGCAGTCAGCACTATCGTATTCGCCGGAGAACATGCGACGGAATTCCAGCTGCGCCAGCTTCTCTTCCAGCACGTCGAGCTCTGCCACGGCTTCGTTAAAGGTTTCTTCGTCGTCGGCTTCGACAGCCAGCTCCAGCAGCCCAGAAACATCTTCCAGACCCTGCGCCATTTGATCCAGCGTATCTACGATGGCTTCGAGGGAGGAACGCTCTTTACCCAGCGCCTGAGCGCGCTCAGGTTCGTTCCAGACGTCCGGCTGTTCCAGCTCGGCGTTTACTTCTTCGAGACGCTCTTTCTTGGCATCGTAGTCAAAGATACCCCCTAAGAACGTCAGAGCGCTCCGTGAGGTCCTGAATGCGGTTTTTTACCGGATTAATTTCAAACATGGTCTGTTTTCTTTTATGAGCTTGTCAAAATGCGGTGATAAGAGCGGGATTGTACCGAATCCACGCCCTTTTTTATAGAGATTACTGACGCTAAATTGGCCAGATATTGTCGATGATGATCTGAAGGGAGCGGTTACCGCGGAACTCGTTAATATCCAGCTTATAGGCCAGCTCAACCTCGCGCACGCCGTTGTCCGGCCAGATGGAGGTATCAACGTTAAAGGCGATGCCGTCGAGCAGCGGTCCGCCGCCGACCGGTTCCACCATCACTTTGAGATGGCGTTCGCCCACGATGCGCTGTTGCAGCAAACGAAAACGTCCGTCGAAAAGCGGCTCCGGGAACATCTGCCCCCACGGGCCGGCATCGCGCAGCATCTGCGCCACCTCCATGGTCATTTCAGCCGGTGAAAGCTCACCGTCAGAAACCACTTCACCCTGCAACAGAGCCGGATCGATCCACTCGGTGACCAGTTCGCCAAACAGACGCTGAAACTCGTCGAACTTCGCCTCTTCCAGCGACAGGCCTGCCGCCATCGCGTGACCGCCGAACTTGATCATCAACCCCGGATGCAGCGTATCCAGACGCTCCAGCGCGTCGCGCATATGCAGTCCCTGAATGGAACGACCGGAGCCTTTCAGCGTGCCGTCCCCGGCGGGGGCGAACGCAATCACCGGGCGGTGGAAACGCTCTTTAATGCGCGACGCCAGAATGCCCACCACGCCCTGGTGCCATTCAGGGTGATACATCGCCAGCCCGCCCGGCAGGGTATCACCGCTGCGCTCCAGCTTTTCGCACAGGGTCAGCGCTTCAGCCTGCATCCCCTGCTCAATCTCTTTACGGGTCTGGTTGAGTGCGTCCAGCTCACTGGCCAGCACACGCGCTTCGCCGATGTTTTCGCACAGCAGCAGCGCGACGCCAACCGACATATCGTCCAGCCGCCCCGCCGCGTTCAGGCGCGGGCCGAGGGCAAAGCCTAAATCGCTTGCCGCAAGCTTCAGCGGATCGCGGTTGGCAATTTCCAGCAGCGCCTTAATCCCCGGACGGCATTTACCCGCCCGAATGCGGCTTAAGCCCTGCCAGGTGAGAATACGGTTATTGGTATCGAGCGGCACCACGTCCGCCACGGTTCCCAGCGCCACCAGATCGAGATACTCCGCGAGGTTCGGCACGGCAATCCCACGCGATTCGAACCAGCCCTTATCTCGCAGCAACGTGCGTAACGCCAGCATCAGATAAAATGCCACCCCTACTCCGGCCAGCGATTTCGACGGGAAATCGCAGTCGCGCAGGTTCGGGTTAATGATGGCTTCGGCGGCAGGCAGGGTTTCGCCTGGCAGGTGGTGATCGGTGACCAGTACCGGGATCCCCAGCGCATGGGCATGATCAACCCCCGCATGAGAGGAGATCCCGTTATCCACGGTCATGATCATCTGTGCGCCACGGGCGTGGGCCTGATCGACCACTTCCGGGCTGAGGCCGTAGCCGTCTTCAAACCGGTTCGGCACCAGGTAAGTCACGTTATCGCAGCCCAGCGCACGCAGGCTGAGCACGCTCAACGCGGTACTGGTTGCGCCGTCTGCATCGAAATCGCCCACCACGACAATCCGCGTGCCTTCCCGGAACGCGTCGTAGAGCATTTCAGTCGCTTTTTCGATGCCACTCAGTGCTTGCCAGGGCAGCATGCCTTTGACGCTGCGCTCAAGATCGCTTGCCGTACGCACGCCACGGCTGGCATACAGCCGCTTTAGCAGCAGCGGAAGCGTGTCTGGTAAATCCGCGGTTTCACCCGCATCGCGGCGGCGCAGTCTTATCGGGGCTTTCACGCGAATTATTTACCACCCATCTGTTTCTGGTGCTCGTCGAGGAACGCTTTCATCTCTTTTGGACCCTGGTAGCCCGGCACCACGTAGCCGTTACTCAGCACAATGGCTGGCGTACCGCTCACGCCAAACTGCACGCCCAGCGCGTAGTGGTTAGCGATGTCGATATCGCAGGACGCGGGCTTCACGCCTTTGCCGTTCATCGCGTCATCAAAGGCCTTGTTGCGGTCTTTCGCACACCAGATCGCTTTCATATCCTGCTCAGGCTGGCTCTGCACGCCGGCGCGTGGGAAAGCCAGGTAACGCACGGTAATGCCCAGCGCGTTGTAGTCTTTCATCTCTTCATGCAGCTTGTGGCAGTAGCCGCAGGTGATGTCGGTGAAGACGGTAATAACGTGCTTTTCCTGCGCCGCTTTGTAGACAATCATCTCTTTTTCGAGCGCGTTCAGGTTTTTCATCAGCAGCTGGTTAGTGACGTTCACCGGCTGCGCGCCGCTCACGTCGTACATAGGCCCCTGAATGATGTGTTTGCCGTCTTCGGTCACGTACAGCACGCCGCTGTTGGTCAGCACCGTTTTCATGCCAGCCACCGGCGCTGGCTGGATCTCGCTGCTGGCGACGCCGAGTTTCGTCAGAGACTGTTTAATGGCGGCATCGTCCGCATGGGCAATACCGGAAACCGAAGCTGCCAGCAGGGTGAGCAGCGCTAAAGACTTTTTCATATTTGTTCCTGTAACAATTCGTCGGCACTCACGCGCGAGGGTGGTGCTGTTGGTGTAGCTGCCGCAGGCGTTCCGTCGCGACATGGGTGTATATTTGCGTCGTTGAAAGATCGCTGTGTCCAAGCAACATCTGCACCACGCGTAAATCAGCGCCGTGGTTTAACAGATGCGTCGCGAAGGCGTGACGCAAAACGTGCGGCGACAGCTTCTCACTGTCAATACCCGCCAGTGTGGCGTAATGTTTAATGCGATGCCAGAACGTTTGTCGCGTCATCTGCTGCGCGCGCTGGCTCGGGAACAATACATCTATGGAGACGCCGTTCAGCAGCCACGGACGCCCGTGTTCCAGATACGTCTCCAGCCAGTAGACCGCCTCTTCACCCAGCGGCACCAGCCGTTCTTTGTTCCCTTTACCGATAACGCGCACCACGCCCTGACGCAGGCTGATATCGCTCATCGTCAGGCCCACCAACTCGGAAACGCGCAAGCCCGTGGCATACAATAGTTCAAGCATGGCTTTATCGCGTAACTCCAGCGGAAGGTCAACTGCGGGCGACTGTAATAATCTCTCAACTTGTGCTTCGCTGAGATCTTTTGGCAGCCGCTGAGGCAGTTTAGGCGATGCCAGCAGTGCGCTGGGGTCATCCGCGCGGATCTTCTCGCGGTACAGGTGCTGGAACAGGCGGCGCATGGCGCTCAGCAGACGTGCAGAGCTGGTGGCTTTGTACCCCCCTTCCATCCGCTCAGCCAGTAACCCTTGCAGGTCATCGCTTTGCGCGCTTTCAAGCGTCAGCCCACGATGTGCCAGCCACTCGACCAGCAGCGTGAGATCACGACGATAGGCGCTGAGCGTATTTTCAGCGAGGTTTTTCTCCAGCCACAGCGCGTCGAGAAACTGTTCGATGAGTGCGAGATCCTTTTCCACATCAGCCCCTTTGGTTCTGCAATCTGGCCATTATGCCTGAATGCCATCGGTTTCTGGTACACTACGCGCAAAGTCATAGCAAGAATTGAGATAGTTACGCGATGAATATTGGTCTGTTCTATGGTTCCAGCACCTGCTACACCGAAATGGCGGCGGAGAAAATTCGTGACATCATTGGCCCGGAACTGGTGACGCTGCATAACCTGAAAGATGACGCGGTTGCCTTGATGGAGCAGTACGATGTGCTGATTCTGGGTATCCCTACCTGGGACTTTGGTGAGATTCAGGAAGACTGGGAAGCCATCTGGGATCAGCTCGATTCAGTCAATTTTGAAGGCAAAATCATTGCGATGTACGGCATGGGCGACCAGCTGGGCTACGGGGAGTGGTTCCTTGACGCACTCGGCATGCTGCACGACAAACTGGCGCCAAAGGGCGCGACCTTTATCGGCTACTGGCCTACGGAAGGCTATGAGTTCACCAGTCAAAAACCGATTATTGCCGACGGTCAGCTGTTTGTCGGGCTCGCGCTGGATGAAACCAACCAGTACGATCTTAGCGACGAGCGCCTCCAGAGCTGGTGCGAGCAGATTCTGGGTGAGATGGCCGAGCAGTTCAGCTGATTTACTCCTGCGTCGGCTGTTGCACGATCAACCGGCGCAGATCTCGCCACTCCGCAGGATCCATACTGTCTGCGGCCAGCCACAGGTGCTGGCGACGGTTATCCTCGACCCGACGCAGCCGTAGCATCATCCCGGTATTAAGCATCCACGGCGTCCCCATCATCTCCCACTCTTTTCCCTGCCAGCGCAGGCGAGAATCCATCAGCAGCTTAATTTCACCCTGACGGGCGTTGATTCGACGCTGGCTGCGCACGCTGTCAAACACCACAAACGACAGCAATAGCAACCACAGAGGGGTATAGCTAAGCGGCCACGGCACCAATAACACCAGTGCCGCCACCAGCCCGTGGAGCAGTAAGGACATCCACTGTGAGCGCCACGAGACGCGAAGATCAGATTGCCACAGGACCACGTTCCTGATTCCGTGTTTGAATTAATTGCACCATCCGTTGCAACTCGGTGTCGGCGGGCTTGCCGTGATTCATCAGCCAGTTGAATAAATCCGGATCGTCAGACTCAAGCAGACGGACAAACAGGCGCTTATCGTCATCGCTTAAGCTGTCGTACTCATACTCGAAGAAAGGCATGATGGAGATATCAAGTTCACGCATGCCGCGACGGCACGCCCAGTGAATACGGGCCTTGTTGTTAATATCCATGTTCTGTTTCCTGCATTACGTTTGGCACAGTCGGTATCCCGTTTGGTATTCATTATTGCTCTCCGGGAACACCTGCTAGTGTAACGTGTTTTTGACCGTTTCTTTACTGGAATATTGCGAACCTCGAGCAGGCTCCCTGAATAATCCTTATAAAGACAGCGGATTACACTATTTTGCGTAGCGCCACGCATAACCGCGTAATGGCACGAATGGCCTGCTGAAAGCGCTTGCATTGAATACAGTCTCTTTTACCATTAGGTATTATCAAAGCGTTAAGCAATTCAGGACATCACTATGGCATTTACACCATTTTCTCCTCGCCAGCCCGCCGCCTCTGCGCGTCTGCCGCTGACGCTGATTACTCTTGATGACTGGGCACTGGCGACACTGACTGGTGCGGACAGTGAAAAATACCTGCAAGGCCAGGTCACGGCGGACGTGGCGCAGTTGACTGAGCACCAGCATCTGCTGGCCGCGCATTGCGATCCAAAAGGCAAAATGTGGAGCAACCTGCGTCTGTTCCGCCGTCAGGACGGATTCGCCTTTATTGAGCGCCGCAGCCTGCGTGACGCCCAGCTTAAAGAGCTGAAAAAATACGCGGTCTTTTCTAAAGTCACCATCGCCCCGGACGATGAACACGTTCTGCTGGGGGTCGCGGGTTTCCAGGCGCGTGCAGCGCTGAAAAACCTGTTTACCCAGCTGCCGGATGCTGAAAAACAGCTGGTCAGCGAGGGAGCGACCTCCATTCTGTGGTTCGAACACCCGGCGGAGCGCTTCCTGCTGGTAACCGACGAAGCAACGGCGGAACGCGTCACTGACGCCCTGCGCGGTGAAGCACAGCTCAACAACAGCCAGCAGTGGCTGGCGCTGAACATCGAAGCGGGCCTGCCGGTGATTGACGCGGCAAACAGCGCGCAGTTTATCCCGCAGGCGACAAACATCCAGGCGCTGGGTGGTATCAGCTTTAAGAAGGGCTGCTACACCGGTCAGGAAATGGTGGCGCGTGCGAAATTCCGCGGCGCGAACAAACGCGCCCTGTGGACGCTGGCTGGTCACGCCAGCCGTGTGCCGGAAGCAGGTGAAGATCTTGAGATGAAGATGGGCGAAAACTGGCGCCGTACCGGCACCGTGTTAGCCGCCGTCCAGCTCGATGATGGCCGCCTGCTGGTGCAGGTTGTCATGAATAATGATATGGAGCCCGACAGCGTGTTCCGCGTGCGGGATGATGCAAACACGCTCAGCATTGAGCCGCTACCGTATTCTCTGGAAGATTGATGCTGTATCGCCCGGTGGCGCTGCGCTTACCGGGCCTACGGTGTTGATATTCTCCCTCTCCCTGTGGGAGAGGGTCGGGGTGAGGGCATCAGACCGCACCTTACAAAAAAACTACACCTGCCCAACATACAGATAAATTGCCAGGAAGTGGCACACGCTGCCGCCCAGCACAAAGCCGTGCCAGATGGCATGGTTATACGGGATACGCTTGCAGACGTAGAAAATCACGCCCAGCGAGTAGACCACCCCGCCCACCGCCAGAAGCGTCACGCCCCCCACCGCCAGCTTAATGGCTAACTGATACACCACAATCAGCGACAGCCAGCCCATTGTCAGATAGGTAACCAGCGACAACACTTTAAACCGGTGCGCAATGGTCAGCTTAAACAGGATCCCCAGCAGCGCCAGGCTCCAGATCACAATCATCAGGCCACGCGACAGCGGTGAGTTGAGCCCCACCAGCAAAAACGGCGTATAGGTACCCGCAATAAGAAGATAGATAGCGCAGTGGTCAAATTTCTTGAGCCATATCTTCGCCCGTTGATGCGGAATAGCGTGATACAGCGTTGAGGCCAGGAAAAGCAGGATCATACTCCCGCCATACAGACTGTAGCTGGTAATGGCCATCGCGCTGGCGTTGGTATCCACTGCCTGTACCAGCAATAACACTAAGCCGACAATCCCAAAAACCAGGCCAATGCCGTGGCTTATACTGTTGGCTACTTCCTCAGCCAGCGAATATCCCTGTGCGATTAATGGTCTGCTCACCATACTTAACTCCGGGAAAACAAAAGATGATTATTCATCGCCAGTCTATGCTAACTGAGAATGATTCCAGTGAACACCTGTTAGCTAAAATAAATCCACATTCATGATTTATCCTTATAAATCAGCATAATGTAAAAACAATCCACCGCACAGGTGTAAATAATTTCATTAACATCTAAGTAATCAAGGAGATAAATCCGTCTCCCGCCCTTCGTCATCATGGTATGCTTCAGGAATAGTGTCCGACAGCGAGTTTAGCCATTGTGAGTATGTTCAGCCATTCCGCCATTGCCAGCCTCAACAATCTGGAAATGATGGTCTACAACTATGTCATTAAGAACCGCGATAAAGTGATGTACATGACCATCCGCGAGCTGGCGGATGCGGCGGGCGTTTCCACTACCACTATCCTGCGCTTCTGCCGCAAGCTCAACTGCGATGGTTACTCGGAATTTCGGGTGCGCTTTAAACTCTATCTGGAGCAGAACGAGCCGCAGCAGGCGAATTTTGGTGCCAGTGAAATCATCAGCTTCTTTAAAAGCGTAAATAACGAAGAGTTTGATGCGCTATTAGATAACGCGGTCGATATTATTTTATCATCTGAACGAATTATTTTTGTCGGTGCGGGCACCTCCGGATCGCTGGCAAAATATGGCGCACGTTTCTTTTCAAATATCGGGAAATTCAGTAACCATATCGACGATCCTTATTTCCCGGTCACTAACGACATGGCTAAAAATGCGCTGGCCATTGTACTCTCCGTCTCCGGCGAGACCGAGGAGATCCTGCGCTTCGCCAGCCAGTTCAGCCTGCACCACTGCAAGGTGCTCTCAGTCACCAGCCACGAACATTCACGTCTCGCAAAGCTGGCGGACTTTAACCTCTCCTGGCACGTACCGCAAACGCGCATTGGCGGCGTTTACGATATCACCACGCAAATTCCCGTCATCTATATTCTGGAATCATTAGGCCGGAAACTGGCGAAGAAATTAACAGAATAAAACATCCTGTTTTTTTGATGTGACAAATTACAATTTCCGCAAAATGTTATATCGTGACATTTAATTCCGCTTTGCTAGACTCGAAATCAATAAGTCCTGAATTGAGAATAGCAAAGATGAAAAAACTCACCTTACCGAAAGATTTTTTATGGGGCGGCGCGGTAGCGGCGCACCAGGTTGAAGGCGGCTGGAACAAAGGCGGCAAAGGGCCAAGCATCTGCGACGTGCTCACCGGCGGCGCACACGGCGTTCCGCGAGAAATCACGCAGGAAGTGATTGAAGGCAAATATTACCCCAACCACGAAGCCGTCGACTTCTACGGCCATTACAAAGAAGACATCAGGCTGTTTGCCGAGATGGGCTTCAAATGTTTCCGTACCTCCATCGCCTGGACGCGCATCTTCCCGAAAGGCGACGAAACTCAGCCAAACGAAGAGGGGCTGAAGTTTTACGACGACATGTTCGATGAACTGCTGAAGTACAACATCGAGCCGGTTATCACCCTCTCCCACTTTGAAATGCCGCTGCACCTCGTTCAGGAATATGGCGGATGGACCAACCGTAAAGTGGTCGATTTCTTTGTGCGCTTCTCGGAAGTGGTATTTGAGCGCTACAAAAATAAGGTCAAATACTGGATGACCTTCAACGAAATCAACAACCAGCGCAACTGGCGTGCGCCGCTGTTCGGCTACTGCTGCTCTGGCGTGGTCTATACCGAGCACGACAACCCGGAAGAGACCATGTACCAGGTGCTGCACCACCAGTTCGTGGCCAGCGCGCTGGCGGTGAAAGCCGCACGCCGCATTAACCCGGAAATGAAAGTCGGCTGCATGCTGGCGATGGTGGCGCTCTATCCATACTCCTGCAAGCCAGAAGATGTCATGTTCGCTCAGGAATCCATGCGCGAGCGCTACGTCTTTACCGACGTACAGCTGCGCGGCTATTACCCGTCTTACGTGCTGAACGAGTGGGAGCGCCGTGGCTTCTCCATCAAAATGGAAGCTGGCGACGAGCAGATCCTGCGTGAAGGCACCTGCGATTACTTAGGTTTCAGCTACTACATGACCAACGCGGTCAAAGCGGAAGGCGGTACCGGTGACGCCATTTCCGGCTTCGAGGGCAGCGTGCCGAACCCACACGTCAAGGCGTCCGACTGGGGCTGGCAGATTGATCCGGTAGGCCTGCGCTATTCGCTGTGTGAACTGTACGAGCGTTATCAGAAGCCGCTGTTTATCGTGGAAAATGGTTTCGGCGCCTACGACACCGTGGAAGAGGACGGCAGCATCAACGATGACTATCGCATCGACTACCTGCGCGCCCACGTGGAAGAGATGATGAAGGCGGTGACCTGGGATGGCGTGGATCTGATGGGCTACACGCCGTGGGGCTGCATCGACTGCGTCTCCTTCACCACCGGCCAGTACAGTAAGCGCTACGGCTTTATCTACGTCAACAAGCACGACGACGGTACCGGTGACATGTCCCGCTCCCGTAAGAAGAGCTTTGAGTGGTATAAAACCGTCATTGCCAGCAACGGCGAAACGCTGTAATGGCTCGCCCTCTCTGCAAGCGGAGAGGGCAAACCGCTTATCTTCCAGACACTTCTTTACAGCTTTTGCGTTGCCAAAATATGTTCGCCCGATAATATAGGCGTCCTGAATATTTGAGGCGAACATGATCAAGCGACAACGCAACGCTATCCTGCTTGTAGCCCTGGCCTGCCTGGTGGTGCTGATATGCACCGCCCAGCGGATGGCCGGGATGCACGCGCTTGTCATGAACGTCACCGCCACGAGCCAGTCTGTCCAGCAGGGGCAGGAGAGTGCCGACGCACCGGTAACCCCGTGTGAGCTTAGCGCCAAGTCGCTGATGTCGGTCCCGCCTGTTTTGTTTGAAGGCGCCCTGATTGCCGTCACCCTGCTGCTGGCGTTGCTGGCAGCCAGTCCACCGCGCCGCGAACGGCAGTGGCCTCCCCGCGTTATCTCCCCGCCCCGGTTAAGGGTGCATCTGCGATTATGCGTCTTCCGTGAATGAGCCTTCGCCTGTTACTTCAGGTTAATTCATCATTTACGGAGAAAATTTATGTTTACTGTATTCAGGCGACTGCTGGTCTGCCTGCTTTGGCTATGGCTGCCCCTCAGCCAGGCTGCCGACAGCGGCTGGCTGCGCGCCGCCGATAATCAGCACGCCAGCGTCAGGCTGCGTGCGCAACCCGAAAGCACTGGCGAAACCCGCCTGCTGCTGGACGTCGCCCTGCAAAAAGGCTGGAAAACCTACTGGCGCTCGCCGGGTGAAGGCGGCGTCGCACCCGCGATTAAATGGCATCAGCCCGTCGAGGCGATCTGGCGCTGGCCTGTGCCGCAGCGTTTCGACGTCGCGGGCATCACCACGCAGGGCTACCACGGCGATGTCAGCTTTCCCATCACTCTGCGGGGCGACGTCCCGAAGATCCTGAGCGGCGTACTGACGCTCTCCACCTGTAGCAACGTCTGTATTCTTACCGACTACCCGTTTTCGCTGAACATGACCGCATCCGCAGGCGCCGGTTTTGATTACGATTTCAGTCGGGCCATGGGCACCCTTCCGCTCAGCGGCGGGTTGACCTCAACGCTTAACGCCACCTATGCCCCCGGCAAGCTGACCGTAACGGCGCAGCGTGACGCAGGCTGGCAGGCGCCGTCCCTGTTTATCGACAGTATGGATGATGTTGATTTCGGCAAACCGGCCCTCACCGTGCGCGGTGACTCGCTGGTCGCCACCGTGCCCGTGACGGACAGCTGGGGCGAGGCCGCGCCCAACCTCAGCGGCAAAACCCTGTCGCTGGTTCTGGCCGATAGCGGGCAGGCGCAGGAGTCCAGCCTGAGCATTCAGCCGGGGAACGCCGCGCCGACGCTCTCGTTAGGCTGGGTGTTGCTGATGGCGCTGGCGGGCGGTCTGATCCTTAACGTCATGCCCTGCGTACTGCCCGCCCGTGCTGGCCATGAAGCTGGGCACGCTGATGCAAACCGAACGGCAGGCGCGGGGTCAGGTACGCCGACAGTTTCTTGCGTCGGTAGCCGGGATCGTGATCTCGTTCCTCGCGCTGGCGCTGATGATGACGGTTTTACGCTTAGGCAATCAGGCGCTCGGCTGGGGGATCCAGTTCCAGAACCCGTGGTTTATTGGCGCGATGGCGCTGGTGATGGTGCTTTTCAGCGCCAGCCTGCTGGGGTTGTTTGAAATCCGTCTCCCTTCCGGCGCCAGCACCTTCCTCGCCACGCGCGGCGGCAACGGGCTTGCGGGTCATTTCTGGCAAGGCGCGTTTGCCACGCTGCTGGCGACGCCCTGCACCGCACCGTTCCTGGGTACGGCGGTCTCGGTCGCGCTGGCGGCGCCGCTTCCCCTGCTGTGGGGGATCTTCCTGGCGATGGGTATCGGCATGAGCCTGCCGTGGCTGCTGGTGGCGGCCTGGCCGGGGCTGGCCCAGCGGTTGCCACGTCCGGGACGCTGGATGAACGTCGTACGCGTAGTGCTGGGGATGATGATGCTCGGCTCATCGCTGTGGCTGCTGAGCCTGCTGACGGTGCACATTGGCAGCCTGCCCGTCATCACGCTGGGCGTGCTCCTGATCCTTACGCTGCTGCTGGTCACCGCCTGGCGCTACCGCTGGCAAACGGCACTGCGAGCCGGGGTATTAGCTGTAGTGGTGGCCGGGGCGGTCGCGTTTGTATCCGGTTCCGGCGGCGAGGGTTCCCGCCGCGATCGTATTCACTGGCAGCCGCTCAGCGAGCAGGCCATTGCCCGCGCGCTGGCGGAGAACAAACGGGTGTTCGTCGACGTGACCGCCGACTGGTGCGTGACCTGTAAAGCCAATAAATACAACGTGCTGCTGCGCGACGACGTGCAGGATGCGCTCTCCGCCCCGGACGTTGTCGCCCTGCGCGGCGACTGGAGCCGCCCCTCAGATACCATCAGCCAGTTCTTAACCACGCGCGGCAGCGCCGCCGTGCCGTTTAACCAGATCTACGGACCGGGATTACCGCAGGGCCACGTGCTGCCTGCGTTGTTAAGCCGCGAAGCGGTGCTGAGCACCCTGTCCGATGCAAAAGGAAAATAACATGAGAGCCTTCGTTGCTTTACTTCTGCTGTCGTTATCAACGTTCGGTTTCGCCGCACCTTCTGATGACGCTTCCAGCGACCAGCTGGCAAAACTGCTGTTTAACGACCCCAACAGCCCGCGAACCGGCGCGACATCGCCGAAGCTGACCATCGTCTCCTTCACTGACTACAACTGCCCGTATTGCAAGCAGTTCGACCCAATGCTTGAGAAAATCGTGCAGGAAAATCCCGACGTGCAGCTCATCGTCAAACTGCTGCCGTTCAAGGGACAAAGCTCGGTAAATGCCGCGAAAGCGGCACTCTCAACGTGGCAGCAGGCGCCGGATAAATTCTGGGCGCTCCACCAGCGGCTGATGATGAAAAAGGGCTATCACGATGACGCCAGCATCGCCGCCGCGAAGGTAAAGACCGGAACGGACAGCATTAAAACGGATGATAAAACCATGGACAGCCTAAAGATGAACCTCATCCTGGCGCAGGTGCTGAATATTCAGGGTACCCCGGCGACCATTATCGGCGACCAGATGGTGGCGGGCGCAATTCCGTATGACGACCTGGAGGGGCTGGTCAAAGAACAGCTGGCAAACGCCCGTGGCAAGTAAGCTTCCGCGCCTGCTGCGCGAGCTGGGCGTATGGCTGCTGATTGGCGTAGCCGTGAGCCTGGCGGTGGACTATTTCCGCCAGCCCGCGCTGCCGCAGAATTTCTCCGCGACGGCACTGCACACCCTCGACGGCCAGCCCGTCGATCTTATCGCCATGAGTAAGGAGCGACCGCTGCTGGTCTACGTCTGGGCGACATGGTGCAGCGTATGCCGCTACACCACGCCGTCGGTGGCGGCGCTTGCCGCGGACGGGGGTAACGTGATGTCGGTTGCGCTGCGCTCGGGCGATAACGCGACGCTCGAAACCTGGATGAGGAAGAAGAAGGCGATGATGCCCACGGTCAACGACGCCAGTGGAGAACTGGCGCGTGAGTGGGACGTTAAGGTTACGCCAACGCTGGTGGTGATCTCTCACGGTGAAGTGAAGTCGATCACCACCGGCTGGACCAGTGGCTGGGGAATGCGCCTGCGGCTGTGGCTGGCGTCGTAGCGTTACTTCCCGCCAGCCAGCTCCAGGAAGCTACCGGTGACATAGGAGGCTTTGTCGCTCAGCAGCCAGACAATGGCCTGGGCGACCTCCTCCGGCTGACCGCCACGCTGCATCGGTAACATCGACTTCACCCGATCCACACGCCCCGGCTCGCCGCCGGAGGCGTGAATATCGGTATAAATCAGGCCTGGCCGCACGCCGTTAACGCGAATGCCCTGCGCCGCCACCTCCAGCGCGAGGCCGGTGGTCAGGGAATCCACCGCCCCTTTTGAGGCGGCATAATCCACATATTCCCCCGGCGCGCCCAGCCGTGATGCCGCCGAGGAGACATTCACAATCGCGCCGCCCTTGCCGCCGTGTTTATGCGACATGCGTTTCACCGCTTCACGGCAACAGAGAAAATAGCCGGTGACGTTGGTAGCCAGCACGCGGTTAATACGTTCAGCGGAGAGGTTTTCGATCGTGGATTGTTCAAACAAAATCCCGGCGTTGTTCACCAGCGCGGCGAGCGGCTCACCTTCGCGATCGATGCTGTCGAACATCGCCATCACCTGCGCTTCATCGCTGATGTCCGCGCGCACGGCAAAGGCTTTACCACCCGCGTCCACGATCTGATTAATGACGTCCGTCGCGGCTTTGATGTTGTGATGAAAATTCACCGCAACGGTGTAGCCTTCGCTTGCCAGCTGTAGCGCGGTGGCTTTACCAATACCCCGGCTGGCGCCGGTGACCAGTGCAATTGCCATTCTTTTCTCCCAATAAAAAAGCCGGGTGGCGGCTTCGCCTTACCCGGCCTACGTTACTACAGGAACAACGTTACTGGTATTCGCTCATCGGTACGCAGGAGCAGAACAGGTTACGGTCGCCGTAAACATCATCAAGACGTTTCACGGTTGGCCAGTATTTGTTTGCCACACCTGCCGGGAAGACAGCCAGCTCGCGGGTATAACCGTGGTTCCACTCTGCCACCAGTTCGTTCTGTGTATGCGGCGCGTTCACCAGCGGGTTATCTTCCAGCGTCCACTCCCCGCCTTTCACGCGGTCGATTTCGCTGCGGATAGCCAGCATGGCGTCGATAAAGCGATCCAGCTCCACCTTGCTTTCAGATTCGGTCGGCTCAACCATCAGCGTACCCGCTACCGGGAACGACATGGTTGGCGCGTGGAAGCCGTAGTCGATCAGACGCTTGGCGATATCCAGCTCGCTGATGCCCGTCTCTTCTTTCAGAGGACGAATATCGAGGATGCATTCGTGCGCCACGCGACCGTCGCGACCGGTATAGAGCACCGGATAGGCGTCCTTCAGACGCGTTGCGATGTAGTTGGCGTTGAGGATCGCCACCTGGCTGGCCTGCTTCAGCCCTTCCGCGCCCATCATGCGGATGTACATCCAGCTGATTGGCAGGATAGAGGCGCTGCCGAACGGTGCCGCGGAGACCGCGCCCTGACGGGTCAGCATGCCTTCGATCTGCACCACGCTGTGGCCTGGGACAAACGGCGCCAGGTGCGCCTTCACGCCGATAGGACCCATGCCCGGGCCGCCACCGCCGTGCGGAATGCAGAACGTTTTATGCAGGTTCAGGTGCGACACATCCGCGCCAATAAAGCCCGGAGAGGTGATGCCCACCTGGGCGTTCATGTTTGCGCCGTCGAGGTAAACCTGGCCACCGAACTGATGCACCACATCACACACTTCACGGATAGTTTCTTCGTACACGCCGTGGGTGGATGGGTAGGTCACCATGATGCAGGAGAGTTTGTCGCCCGCCTGCTCGGCTTTGGCACGCAGGTCGGCCAGATCGATGTTGCCGTTTTTGTCGCACGCCACAACCACCACTTCCATTCCTGCCATCTGGGCAGAAGCCGGGTTGGTACCGTGGGCAGAGCTTGGGATCAGGCAGATATCACGGTGGCCTTCATTGCGGCTTTCGTGATAGTGACGGATCGCCAGCAGACCAGCGTATTCACCCTGCGCACCGGAGTTCGGCTGCATGCAGAGCGCGTCGTACCCGGTCAGCTTCACCAGCCAGTCGGAGAGCTGGTTGATCATCATGTGATAACCTTCCGCCTGCTCAGCCGGGCAGAACGGGTGCAGCTCAGAGAATTCAGGCCAGGTAATTGGGATCATCTCAGCCGCGGCGTTCAGCTTCATGGTGCAGGAGCCCAGCGGGATCATCGCCTGGTTCAGCGCCAGATCTTTACGTTCCAGAGAGTGCATGTAACGCATCATCTCGGTTTCGCTGTGATAGCGGTTGAACACCGGGTGAGTCAGGATCGCGTCGTCGCGCAGCATGCTTTCCTGAATGGAGCGGCTGTCGAGCGCAACCTCTTTGTCGAGCGTATCAACGTCCAGACCGTGTGCGTCACCCAGCAATACGTTGAACAGGGTCAGGATATCGTCACGGGTGGTGCTTTCGTCCAGCGTAATGCCGACCGCATTGTGAATGTCGCTGCGCAGGTTGATTTGCGCTGCCTCGGCGCGCGCCAGCACGGCCGCTTTGTCTGCCACCTCGACGCACAGGGTATCGAAATAGTGTTCATGACGCAGTCTGAGACCTTTCTGTTGCAGACCGCAGGCCAGGATATCGGCCAGACGGTGGATGCGGCTGGCAATGCGCTTCAGGCCTGCCGGACCGTGGAACACCGCGTACAGGCTGGCAATGTTAGCCAGCAGTACCTGCGAGGTACAGATATTGGAGTTCGCTTTCTCGCGGCGGATATGCTGCTCGCGGGTCTGCATCGCCATGCGCAGCGCGGTGTTACCGGCGGCATCTTTCGATACGCCGATAATACGGCCTGGCATGGAACGTTTAAATTCATCTTTCGCGCCAAAGAACGCCGCGTGCGGGCCGCCGTAGCCCATCGGCACGCCGAAACGCTGGGCTGAGCCGAAGACAATATCCGCGCCCTGTTTACCTGGCGCCGTCAGCAGCACCAGTGCCATAAAATCAGCGGCGACGCTAATAATAACCTTACGGGATTTTAGCTCGGCGATCAGTGCGCCGTAGTCGTGTACTTCGCCGGTGGTGCCCACCTGCTGCAACAGCACGCCGAAGACGTCCTGGTGATCCAGCACTTTTTCAGCGTCGTCGACAATCACCTCAAAGCCGAAGGTTTCCGCACGGGTGCGCACCACGTCCAGCGTCTGGGGATGCACGTCCGCCGCGACGAAGAAGCGGTTGGCGTTTTTCAGCTTGCTCACGCGCTTCGCCATCGCCATCGCTTCGGCGGCGGCGGTGGCTTCGTCCAGCAGCGAGGCAGAGGCGATATCCATACCGGTCAGATCCAGCGTCACCTGCTGGAAGTTCAGCAGCGCTTCCAGACGGCCCTGGGAGACTTCTGGCTGATACGGGGTATAAGCGGTATACCAGCCCGGGTTTTCCAGCATATTACGCAGGATCACCGGCGGTAACTGCACGTTGGTGTAGCCCATGCCGATATAAGACTTATAGCGCTTGTTAAGGCCGGCGATGGCCTTCAGCTCCGCCAGCGCGGCGAACTCCGTCGTGGACTCGCCTACCTGCGGCGGCGTGGCAAGCTGGATGTCTTTTGGCACGATCTGGCCGATCAGTGCGTTTAATGAATCCGCGCCAACTGTCTTCAGCATCTCCTGCTGTTGCTGAGCATCCGGCCCAATGTGACGTTCAATGAAGGCGCCACGGTTTTCAAGCTGGCTTAAAGTCTGTGTCATGAGCGATGGTTCCTGAAACGTGCAGTGAATCGTAGTTATCTGTAACGCTGTTGCCCGGTGGCGCTAACGCTTACCGGGCCTACGTTGACCTGTAGGCCGGATAAGCGCAGCGCCATCCGGCACAACGTTATTCGTCTTCCAGTAGTGCTTCGTACGCGGTCGCATCCAGCAGCGCGGCAACCTGCGCTTCGTCGCTGGCTTTGATCTTGAAGATCCAGCCGCCTTCATACGGTTCGCTGTTGACCAGCTCCGGGGAGTCGCTCAGCGCGTCGTTCACGGCAACAATTTCACCGCTTACCGGGGCGTAGATGTCAGAGGCCGCTTTAACGGATTCCGCCACCGCACAGTCGTCGCCTGCGCTCACGGTTGCGCCCACTTCCGGCAGATCAACAAACACCATGTCGCCCAGCAGCTCCTGCGCGTGCTCGGTGATCCCAACGGTGTAAGTGCCGTCCGCCTCTTTGCGCAGCCACTCGTGTTCTTTGCTGTATTTCAGTTCTGCTGGCACATTGCTCATTGAAGTTCTCCTGATAAAAATAGTTAGGCGACCGGCTTACCGGCGCGAACAAAAATCGGTTTGGTCACGTTGACCGGCATTTCGCGGTTGCGGATCTGCACCACCGCCGTTTCGCCAATCCCCGCCGGCACGCGTGCCAGGGCAATACTGTAGCCGAGCGTCGGGGAGAACGTTCCGCTGGTGATCACGCCTTCGCGATGATTGCCATCGGCATCGGTGAAGCGCACCGGCAGCTCGCCGCGCAGAACGCCTTTTTCTTTCATCACCAGGCCTACCAGCTGTTCAGTGCCCTTCTCGCGCTGCATCTCCAGCGCTTCACGGCCAATAAAATCACGGTCAGCCGGTTCCCACGCGATGGTCCAGCCCATGTTGGCCGCCAGCGGAGAGACGCCTTCGTCCATCTCCTGACCGTAGAGGTTCATCCCCGCTTCAAGACGCAGCGTATCGCGCGCGCCCAGGCCCGCAGGCTTCACGCCCGCCTCCACCAGCGCACGCCAGAAATCAGCGGCCTTATCGTTTGGCATGGCAATTTCGTAGCCCGCTTCACCGGTGTAGCCGGTGGTGGCGATAAACAGATCGCCCGCCTGCACGCCGAAGAACGGCTTCATGCCTTCGGTGGCTTTGCGCTGCTCGTCGCTGAACAGAGACGCGGCTTTCGCCTGCGCGTTCGGCCCCTGCACGGCGATCAGTGACAGATCGTCACGGACGGTGATGTCGATGGCATAAGGTTCGGCGTGTTGGGTGATCCAGGAGAGGTCTTTTTCGCGGGTGGCGGAGTTTACAACGAGGCGGAAGAAATCTTCAGTGAAGTAATAGACGATAAGGTCATCAATCACGCCGCCCGAGGCATTCAGCATGCCGGTATAGAGCGCTTTGCCCGGCGTCTTCAGTTTGGCGACGTCATTTGCCAGCAGATAACGCAAAAACTCCCGGGTGCGGCTACCGCGCAGGTCGACAATCGTCATATGAGACACGTCGAACATACCGGCATCGGTGCGCACCGCGTGGTGCTCATCAATCTGCGAGCCGTAGTGCAGCGGCATCATCCAGCCGTGGAAGTCCACCATGCGGGTGCCGCACAACACGTGCTGTTCGTACAAAGGAGTCTGTTGAGCCATCTTTTCCTCGTTGAAAAATTCACCGTGAAACCCGGTGTCGGCCTCGCGATCGGGGGCCGACGCAAACGTTCTCTTTTACCTGAACTTACCACCGAAACCGGCGGTTAACCATAAGGTAAAACGGGTCATCACATTAGCTTATGACCAAAAATCGCTGAGAAGCCTACAGAGTTATTCACTGGGAAAATGCGATTAAACCCGCATAAAATTAACAATGATCTAACAGAATTTAGCAGATGGTGATATTTCGTGCGGAAAAACGGGCCGAATTTCCGTAACATAAAAATAGTAAGATTAGATTTTCTAATGCGAAAAATGACGTGAAATTAGATTATTTCAAACGAGGAAATTTCCCCGGCGCGGAGGCCGGGAAAATAAAGTGTGACGGGGATCGAGATTAACGTAACCAGTCGGGAAGATCGTTGAGGCCCATTGCCTGACGAAGAAGCTGCGGTTTTACGCCGGGAAGAGTGTCGGCCAGCTTGAGGCCAATATCGCGCAGCAGTTTTTTCGCCGGATTCGCTCCGGCAAACAGCTCGCGGAAACCCTGCATCCCCGCCAGCATCATCGCCGCACTGTGTTTGCGGCTGCGCTCGTAGCGACGCAGATACAGATGCTGGCCAATATCTTTGCCTTCCCGATGCAGGCGACGCAGCTCTTCAACCAGCTCAGCCGCGTCCATAAAGCCGAGGTTCACCCCCTGCCCGGCCAGCGGATGAATGGTATGCGCCGCATCCCCCACCAGCGCCAGACGGTGCGCGGCAAACTGACGCGCGTAGCGACCGGTTAACGGAAACGTCTGGCGTTCGCTTTCAAGCATGCACAGGCCCAGACGGTTATCAAACGCCACGCATAGCGCCTGACTGAAGGCATCCGGCGTCGCCTCCTGCATCTGCTGCGCTTTCTCCGGCTCTAAGGACCAGACGATGGAGCAGAGATGCGGATCGGCAAGCGGCAGGAAGGCCAGAATGCCGTCATTATGGAAAATCTGGCGCGCCACGCCGCCGTGCGGCTCTTCGGTGCGGATTGTGGCCACCAACGCGTGATGGCGGTAATCCCAGAAGGTCAGCGGAATATCCGCTTTGTTACGCAGCCAGGAATTGGCGCCGTCGGCACCCACCACCAGACGCGCGGTCAGCATGTCGCCACTTTCAAGAGTGATAAACGCGTCGTTTTCGCCCCACGCCACCTGCTGGAGTTTCGCCGGTGCGATCAGCGTGACGTCGCTGCACTGCTGTGCTTTCTGCCACAGCGCGTGGTGGATCACCGCGTTTTCAACGATGTGTCCAAGGTGGCTATAGCCCATGCTTTCATCGTCAAACGCGATATGGCCGAAGCTGTCTTTGTCCCACACTTCCATGCCATGGTAACAGCTGGCACGCAGCGCCACGATTTCAGACCAGACGCCAAGGTGCGTCAGTAGCTTTTCGCTGGCGGCATTGATCGCCGAGACGCGCAGCTCCGGCGGTGCATCCTGCGCCACAGGCTGCGGCGCTTTTTGCTCAAGCACGGCCACGCGCAGGCCGCTGCCCTGTAAACCACAGGCCAGCGCCAGTCCTACCATTCCGCCACCCACAATGGCGACATCAACATTTTGCACGGTCAATACTCCTTAACGCGCGACCCAACCCAGGGTCCGCTGCGCCAGCACGTCACGTGCCGGAATGAACAGTTCCATCGCCATCAGCCCAAGGTTGCGACCCGCAACCAGCGGTGCCCAGCGATTGGCAAACAGGTGGACTAAACCGTCGGTGACGCCAATGGTCGCCGCTTTGTCCGCCTGGCGTCGTTTCTGGTAATGGCTTAGCACCGAGTATGCGCCACAATCCTGTTGTTCGCTCCACGTCCGGGCCAGTAGCTCTGCCAGGCTTATCACGTCACGGAGGCCAAGGTTGAAGCCTTGCCCGGCGATGGGGTGCAGCGTCTGCGCGGCGTTGCCGAGCAGGGCGACGCGATGGGAGACAGTCTGCGATGCGGTCGTCAGCGCGAGCGGATAGGCCACGCGTTTTCCGGCATGGGTGATGCGCCCAAGCCGCCAGCCGAAGGCTTTTTGCAGCTCGGAACAAAAACGTTCGTCGGACCAGGAGAGAACCTCATCGGCCCGATCCTGCGCATGGCACCATACCAGCGAGCAGCGCCCGTTCGACATCGGCAGCATGGCCAGCGGGCCGTGCTCCGTGAAGCGCTCAAATGCCCTGCCGTTATGCGCGCCAGCCGTAGAGACGTTAGCGATGACCGCCGCCTGCCCATAGGGTTCAGAGCGCCATTCGACGCCGCACTGCGTGGCGATCGCGGAGCGTGAACCATCTGCCGCCACCAGCAGTTGCCCCTCCAGCGTGGTGCCGTTGTCCAGCGTCACGCTGACGGCCTCGTCACGACGGCTAAAGCTGGCGACGCGCGCCGGACAGTGCAGCGTGACGCCAGGCGCGTCCTGTAACAGACGGAACAGCCGCAGCCCTACGTTATGCAGCTCGACAACCTGTCCCAGCGCCTCGATCCGGTAATCGTGGGCATCCAGCGTCACAAACCCGGCATGCCCGCGATCGCTGACGTGAACGGTGCCGATCGCCGTTGCGCAATCCGCTATCGCCTGCCAGATCCCAATACGCGCAAGCTGCTGACAGGTTCCCTGCGCCAGCGCGATAGCGCGGGCGTCGAAACCGGGATGATCGGCCGCCTGCGGCGCGACCGCCTCGACGAGATGCACCGGAAGCTGGCCCTGGGTTAACTGCGAAATAGCCAGCGCCAGAGTAGCGCCGGTCATGCCTCCGCCAACGATGATTACGCTCATCCGCGTGCCGCCGCCATCAGCGCCTCGATGTCGTCAGCTTTTTTCACCACGGTCGCGGTCAGGTTTTCGTTACCGGTTTCGGTGATGACGATATCATCTTCAATACGAATGCCGATCCCGCGGTACTGTTCCGGCACGTCGGCATCCGGCGCGATGTACAGCCCCGGCTCAACGGTCAGCACCATGCCAGGCTCCAGCACGCGCGAACGTTCCGGACCGTATGCCCCGACGTCATGCACATCCAGCCCCAGCCAGTGGCTCAGGCCGTGCATAAAGTACGGACGATGGGCGTTTTCGGTTATAAGGGTGTCCACATCGCCTTTCAGAATGCCGAGCTTCACCAGCCCGGTAATCATGATGCGCACCACCTCGCCCGTAACCTCCTGGATGGAGGTGCCAGGACGGAACAGCGTCAGCGCGGTCTCCAGAGACTCAAGCACGATGTCATAGATTTCACGCTGCGCGGAGGTGAATTTACCGTTCACCGGGAAGGTACGGGTGATGTCGCCCGCGTAACCCTGATATTCACAGCCGGCGTCAATCAGCACCAGATCGCCGTCGCGCAGTTCACTTTCGTTTTCGGTGTAGTGCAGAATGCAGCCATTTTCCCCGCCGCCTACGATGGTGTTATAGGACGGGAAGCGCGCGCCGTGACGGTTAAATTCATGGTGAATTTCGCCTTCAAGCTGGTACTCGAACATACCGGGACGGCACTTTTCCATGGCGCGGGTATGCGCCAGGGCGCTGATTTCGCCCGCGCGGCGCATCACGTTCAGCTCTTCTTCAGACTTGAACAGGCGCATCTCATGCACCATCGGTCGCCAGTCCGTCAGGGTGGCGGGTGCAGACAAATTCTGACGTGAGCCTTTACGCAGCTTATCCAGCGCGGTGAAAACAATGTCATCCGCATACGCGTATTCGCCCTGGGCGTGATAGAGCACGTCCAGACCGTTCAGCAGTTGGTAGAGCTGCTGGTTGATTTCGCTGTAGGCCAGCGCGCGGTCCACGCCCAGTTTTTCTGGCGCCGCCTCCTGTCCTAAGCGGCGGCCAAACCAGATTTCCGCGGTCAGATCGCGCACGCGGTTAAAAATCACGCTGTGGTTGTGGGTGTCATTGCTTTTAATCAGCACCAGTACCGCTTCCGGCTCGTTAAACCCGGTGAAGTACCAGAAATCACTGCTCTGGCGATAGGGGTATTCGCTGTCGGCGCTGCGCGTCACTTCCGGCGCGGCGAAAATCAGGGCAGCGCTTCCCGGCTGCATTTTTGCCAGCAGCGCCTGACGACGGCGAGAATACTCTTGACTGGAGATAACCATGACACCCTCCTGTGCGTTATTTTTCTTAGTGTAATGTTGGCTTGCGAACTTCCGGCGCGGTCGGCTGCGAGCGCGTAAAGTTGTCGTGGCACAGCAGAGACGCCACGCGTACGTACTCGATAATCTCTTCGAGAGACATCTCCAGCTCTTCCTGGTCTTCGTCTTCATCGTAGCCGAGCTGGGCGATGTTGCGCAGATCGTCGATCGCTTCACCCGCTTCGCCGGTCACTTTATCCAGTTTAGGCTGGGTTACGCCCAGGCCAAGAAGATAGTGGTTTACCCAACCCGCGAGCGCATCAGCGCGATCGAAGACGCTGACATCGTCGCCTTCAGGCAGATAAAGCTGAAAAAGAAAGCCATCGTCTTCCAGGGAATCGCTGGTTGCGGCGTGCATTTTACGCAGCGCTTCCGCCAGTTCGTGGCCAAACGCCAGCCCTTCGTTGGTGAGGTCGTGGATCAGCGGCTGCCATGAGCTGTCGCTGTTTCCGCCGCACAGTATGCCGCTGATCAGACCGTGCATTTCGGCAGGGGTCAGACCGACTCCCTGCTGGTTCAGTAACTGGTTTAAATCCTTGTAACCAGGCATTTCGTTCTGTATAGACATACGCATTCGTCATCAAAGGGAGGATATTCATGATATGCTACCACTTTGGACCCTGGTGATACCAGAAAAGGGCTTGTATCTTCACATCAGGGTAGCTATAGTGTCGCCCCTTCGCAGCCCCCGGGGCAGTATGCGAAGGCAGCGCAGTCAATCAGCAGGAAGGTGGCATGTCTGCACAACCCGTCGATCTCCAGATTTTTGGCCGTTCACTGCGAGTGAATTGTCCGCCTGAACAAAGGGATGCCTTGAATCAGGCTGCGGACGATTTGAATCAGCGGTTGCAAGATCTAAAAGAACGCACTAGAGTCACAAATACTGAGCAGCTGGTTTTCATCGCCGCGTTGAACATCAGCTATGAACTGACTCAGGAAAAAGCGAAGACCCGCGATTACGCGGCAAGCATGGAGCAGCGCATTAAAATGCTCCAGCAGACCATAGAACAGGCATTGCTTGATCAAGGTCGCAGCCCCGAAAGACCGGGACCAAAGTTTGAATAACACTTCTCAGTTGACTATGGTAGAGTAACTGTGAAGACAAAATTTCTCTGAGATGTTCGCAAGCGGGCCAGTCCCCTGAGCCGATATTTCATACCACAAGAATGTGGCGCTCCATGGTTGGTGAGCATGCTCGGTACGTCCGAGAAGCCTTAAAACTATGACGACACATTCACCTTGAACCAAGGGTTCAAGGGTTACAGCCTGCGGCGGCATCTCGGAGATTCCCTCTCTTTTCTTCTACCGACTACCATGACTCAACTCCCTGAAGTTTCTGCTTCACGCCAGGACATCCGTCAGCTTATTCGCCAGCGTCGTCGCGCCCTAAGCGCCGAGCAACAGGCACAGTTTGCTCAGCAGGCCGCCGCCCGCATGATGGCCTATCCCCCTGTGGTGATGGCAAACACCGTCGCCCTGTTTATCTCGTTTGATGGTGAGCTGGATACCCAACCGCTTATCGACCAGCTCTGGCGCGCCGGGAAAAAAGTTTACCTGCCGGTTCTGCATCCCTTTAGCCCGGGCAATCTGCTGTTTCTGCACTACCATCCGCACAGCGAGCTGGTGGTGAATCGTCTGAAAATCACCGAACCTAAACTCGACGTGCGCGACGTGCTCCCGCTTTCCGGGCTGGATGTGCTGATTACGCCGCTGGTGGCGTTTGACGAGCAGGGCCAGCGATTAGGCATGGGCGGGGGATTCTATGACAGGACGCTACAAAACTGGCAGCAGTACGGATTGCAGCCGGTGGGGTATGCGCATGATTGCCAGGGCGTGGAGGCATTACCCGTAGAGAAATGGGATGTGCCGTTGCCGGCGGTGGTGACGCCCAGTAAAACCTGGACCTGGTAGAACAAAGCCGGGTGGCGGCTACGCCTTACCCGGCCTACATAAATCCTCGAACATTGCAGGTCGGGTAAGCGTAAGCGCCACCCGACACACAGACCGCACGACAACTGTAGGTCGGGTAAGGCGTAGCCGCCACCCGACGCCACAGACCGCACCATCAGTACAACAGGCGCGCGCGAATCGTCCCCGGAATGGCCTTCATGCTCTGCAATGCTTTCTCGGCGATGTCTTCATCCGCTTCGATATCAATCACCACATAACCCATCTGCGAGTTAGTTTGCAGATACTGCGCGGCAATGTTAACACCCTGCTCAGCAAAGATCTGGTTGATGGCGGTCAGCACGCCAGGACGGTTTTCGTGGATGTGCAGCAGACGACGCCCACCGTGCAGCGGCAGAGACACCTCCGGGAAGTTCACCGCAGAGAGCGTTGAACCGTTGTCGGAATATTTGCTCAGCTTACCCGCCACTTCCAGGCCGATATTCTCCTGAGCTTCCTGAGTAGAACCGCCGATGTGCGGCGTCAGGATCACGTTGTCGAACTCGCACAACGGAGAAGTGAACGGATCGCTGTTGGTGGCCGGTTCCGTCGGGAATACGTCAATCGCCGCACCCGCCAGATGCTTACGCTTCAGCGCATCGCACAGCGCAGGAATATCGACCACCGTACCGCGCGCGGCGTTGATCAGCAGAGAGCCCGGCTTCATCAGCGCCAGCTCTTCCGCCCCCATCATGTTTTTGGTGGACGCATTTTCCGGCACGTGCAGGCTGACCACGTCGCTCATATTCAGCAGATCAGAGAGATGCTGCACCTGCGTCGCGTTACCCAGCGGCAGCTTGCTTTCGATATCGTAGAAAAACACGTGCATGCCGAGGGATTCCGCCAGAATACCGAGCTGCGTACCGATGTGGCCGTAACCGATAATCCCAAGCTTTTTACCACGCGCTTCGTAGGAGCCCGCAGCCAGCTTATTCCACACGCCGCGGTGCGCTTTGGCGTTAGCTTCCGGAATGCCGCGAAGGAGCAGCAGCAGCTCGCCAATCACCAGCTCCGCCACGGAACGGGTGTTAGAGAACGGCGCGTTAAAGACCGGGATACCGCGTTTTGCGGCGGCATTCAGATCAACCTGGTTGGTGCCGATGCAGAAACAGCCAATCGCCACCAGCTTTTCCGCCGCAGCAATAACGTCTTCAGTCAGTTGGGTACGGGATCGCAGGCCAATGAAATGGGCATCACGGATGGACGCTTTCAGCTCTTCAGTGTCCAGCGCGCCTTTGTGAAATTCGATGTTGGTGTAGCCTGCTGCGCGAAGGCTATCGAGCGCTTTCTGGTGCACGCCTTCAACCAGCAGGAATTTAATCTTGTCTTTCTCCAGTGATACCTTTGCCATTTACCCGACCCTGTTTTTATCTGAACTGATGTTGTGCTGGATATAAATCCCGTGCAGCCAACATATCAAAAAAAACTATTGCAGCAATATGAACGTTTGCGTCGGCACTCTGAAGAAAAGTCATACAGAGCAAAATGGCAGAGGAAAATGCTGCGGAAAATTACGAACGCGGCAGGATCGGCAAAAGAGGCGGAAAAACGTGACACAAGTCACCGAATTTAGCTTTTCAAAAATTTTTTAGCGGGGGGAGTGCTCCCCCCGTCAGATCATTTTACGATGGTTTTTACACCGTCAGCCGTGCCGATCAGCGCCACGTCCGCGCCACGGTTGGCAAATAACCCTACGGTAACGACGCCTGGAATGCCGTTGATCGCATTTTCCAGCGCAATGGCATCGAGGATCTCAAGGCCGTGAACGTCGAGGATCACGTTGCCGTTGTCGGTCACCACACCCTGACGGTATTCCGGACGACCACCCAGCTTCACCAGTTGACGTGCCACGGCGCTGCGCGCCATCGGGATCACTTCGACCGGCAGCGGGAAATTCCCCAGAATGTCGACCTGCTTGGAGGCGTCCGCGATGCAGATGAACTTATCCGCAACGGAGGCAATGATCTTCTCGCGCGTCAGCGCCGCGCCGCCGCCTTTGATCATCTGCATATGGCCGTTGATTTCATCCGCGCCATCAACGTAAATGCCCAGACGGTCCACTTCGTTGAGGTCGAAAACGGTGATGCCGAGACTTTTCAGCTTTTCCGTGGAAGCATCGGAGCTGGAAACCGCGCCCTCGATCTGCCCCTTCATCGTGCCCAGCGCATCGATAAAGTGCGCCGCCGTCGACCCCGTACCAACACCGACAATGGTACCCGGCTGTACGTACTGGAGAGCGGCCCATCCTACTGCTTTTTTCAGTTCATCCTGCGTCATGATCGTTTTGCCTGTGGTGTGAAAACTCAGGGCGCATTATAGAACACGTCGAATGGATTTCGTCTGCCACGAAGGGAAAATTGTGTCATAGTGCAGATTAAGCAAAATTAAGGAGTCAGCCAGAGCAATGAAACGTCCGGACTACAGAACACTACAGGCACTTGATGCAGTTATTCGTGAACGCGGTTTTGAGCGCGCGGCGCAAAAGCTGTGCATCACCCAGTCCGCCGTATCACAGCGTATCAAACAGCTTGAAAACATGTTCGGGCAGCCGCTGCTGGTGCGTACCGTACCGCCGCGTCCGACGGAGCAAGGACAAAAGCTCCTCGCCCTGCTGCGGCAGGTTGAACTGCTGGAAGATGAGTGGCTGGGCGATGAACAGACCGGCTCCACGCCGCTGCTGCTGTCGCTGGCGGTGAACGCCGACAGTCTGGCAACCTGGCTGCTGCCGGCCCTTGCGCCGGTGCTGGCCGACTCCCCTATCCGCCTGAATCTCCAGGTTGAAGACGAAACCCGCACCCAGGAGCGCCTGCGTCGCGGCGAAGTGGTTGGTGCGGTCAGTATTCAGCCTCAGGCGTTGCCAAGCTGTCTGGTGGATCAGCTGGGCGCGCTGGATTACCTGTTTGTCGGTTCAAAAGCTTTTGCCGAGCGCTACTTCCCGAACGGTGTGACCCGCGCCGCGCTGCTGAAAGCGCCTGCCGTCGCTTTCGACCATCTGGACGATATGCATCAGGCCTTCCTGCAACAAAACTTCGATCTGCCGCCGGGCAGCGTACCGTGTCATATCGTTAACTCGTCCGAAGCCTTCGTACAGCTCGCGCGTCAGGGAACCACCTGCTGCATGATCCCGCATTTGCAGATTGAGAAAGAGTTGAAAAGCGGTGAGCTGATTGATTTAACCCCGGGGCTGTATCAGCGCCGGATGCTGTACTGGCACCGTTTTGCGCCGGAAAGCCGCATGATGCGCAACGTCACTGACGCGCTGCTGGCGTTTGGGCATAAGGTGTTAAGACAGGATTGAAAAACTAGCCGGGTGGCGGCTTCGCCTTACCCGGCCTACGGGTTACTGAGCTGGCTTTTCAGTCGGCTCCAGCTGGAACACCACATCAACCTGATCGTCGAACTGAATGGTTGGCTGCTCATAGGTTTCCTGAGCAGAAACCGGCGCGGCGTCCGCCTTCATCATCCGAACCATCGGGCTTGGCTGGTAGTTTGAAACGTGGTAGCGCACGCTGTAAACCGGACCGAGCTTGGTCTTGAAGCCGGATGCCAGCTGCTGCGCCTGATGAATGGCATCATCAATCGCCGCTTTACGCGCTTCGTCTTTATATTTCTCCGGTTGCGCAACGCCCAGCGAGACGGAACGAATTTCGTTCAGCCCAGCCTTCAGCGCACCATCCAGCAATCCGTTGAGCTTATCAAGCTGGCGTACAGTCACTTCCACAGTACGCACGGCGCGATAGCCTTTCAGGATGCTTTTGCCGTTCTGGTAGTCGTAATCCGGTTGGGTACGCAGGTTCGCAGAGCTGATGTCTTTTTTCGCGACACCGTTCTGTTCCAGGAAAGAGAGGTATTGCGCAACACGATCGTCTGCCTGTTTCTTGGCGGAAGCAGCATCTTTCGCCGCCACGTTCACTTCAATTGCCAGGGTTGCAACATCCGGTACCGCATCCACGCTTGCCGTGCCTGAAGTGACAATGTGCGGGCCGTTTGGCAGTTCATTCGCCTGCACCGACACCGTACCTAAACTTACTAATGCCGCCAGGGCCATCACCTTAAACTTCACTGTCATTCCTCCATGTTGCGAAGAGTGCCCCATCAACAGGGCTCATGCCAGCAAGCTTAGCGGGTCTTGTTCAGATGTCCATAAGACAACGCTTAGTTGAACAATCCCTGTACGTGATGAATGCCCTCTTTCGCCAACTGGAAGGCAATAAACCACATCACCAGCCCAACCAGGGTATTGATAATGCGCTGCGCTTTAGCGGTGCGCAGACGTGGCGCCAGCCATGCCGCCAGGATCGCAAGACCAAAGAACCAGAGGAAGGAGGCGCTGACCGTACCGAGCGCAAACCAGCGCTTGGGCTCAACGTCCAGCTGTCCACCCAGGCTGCCGAGCACCACGAACGTATCAAGATAAACGTGCGGGTTAAGCCACGTCACGGCGAGCATGGTGACGATAATCTTCCAGCGCCCCTGCTTCATCACTTCGGCGCTCGCCAGCTCAAGATTGCTGCTCATGGCCGTTTTCAGGGCGCCAAACCCGTACCACAGCAGAAACGCTACGCCGCCCCAGGTAACCAGCGCCAGCAGCCACGGCGACTGCATCAGCAAGGCGCTGCCGCCAAAAATCCCGGCGCAAATCAGTAGCAAATCGCTCACCGCGCACAGCAGGGCAATCATCAGATGATACTGGCGGCGAATGCCCTGGTTCATCACAAACGCATTTTGTGGACCAAGGGGAAGGATCATGGCCGCGCCTAACGCAAGCCCCTGAAAATAATAAGATAACATGACGTAATTCTCGCAGAGTTGTCCTGGAGGCAGACTATACTGCGGGAACGACATTAGAGGAAATTGATAATATTAATTGGGGATTAGCCGGGCTAATTAAAGAAAAGCCCGGTGTCGCTGACGCTTACCGGGCCTACGTTAAAGCAAATTATTCGGCTGCTTTCTCGCGTTTGAGATTTACGTCCATCTGCGGATAAGGGAAGCTGATACCGTTGGCATGGAAATCACGCTTGATGCGCTCCAGCACGTCCCAGTAAACGTTTTGCAGATCGCCGCTTTTACTCCAGATGCGCACCACAAAATTAATGGATGACGCGCCCAACTCGTTCAGGCGAACGGTCATTTCGCGATCTTTAAGAATGCGGTCATCTGATTCGATGATATCGGTAATCAGCTTTTTCACCAACTCAGTATCTGAATCATAGCCAACCCCGATAATGAGTTCATTACGGCGAACCGGCTCACGAGAGAAGTTAGTAATGTTGCCATCAATAACTTTCTTGTTTGGCACAATGACGATTTTGCCGTCTGCCGAACGCAGCGTGGTAGAAAAAATCTGCACGTTCAGCACGGTGCCCGCAGTGCCACCGAGATCAACATACTCTCCGGCACGGAAAGGACGGAACGTCACTAACAGTACGCCAGCTGCAAGGTTAGCCAGCGAGCCCTGAAGAGCGAGACCTACGGCCAGACCAGCGGCACCAAGTACGGCAATGACCGAAGCGGTCTGTACACCGACCCGCCCCATTGCCGCAATGAGGGTAAACGCAATAATCCCGTAACGCACCAGCGCAGAAAGGAAATCAGCAACGGTTGCATCGATATGACGGGATAGCATTACGCGATTAACGCCCCGGGAAACCGTGCGGGCAACGATCATCCCCACAATAATAATGGCGATTGCCGCCGCAATATTCACAGCGTAACTAATCAGGAGCGCCTGGTTGCGCACCAGCCAGGAGCCAGCGTTATTGATGCTATCTACAACACCGAGATCTTCCATTTATCTTTCCTTATGCTCATAAAAACCACAAAATCTATCCCACACGGAGACAGGCAGGTCAGTAAAGGGTAAACAAAAAGCCATGATATTGCCAAACAGATCACAAAAACAGAGGCATCAGGCTATTGAAAAGGCATAAAAAAAGGCCCGCATATGCGGACCTTCTTGACGCTATGAACAGCTCAAATTACAGAACGTCAACCGCGTTCAGTTCTTTGAATGCCTGCTCCAGACGAGTAATCATAGAAGTCTGGGCAGCGCGCAGCCATACGCGTGGATCGTAGTATTTCTTGTTCGGCTGGTCTTCGCCTTTCGGGTTGCCCAGCTGACCTTGCAGGTAAGCTTCGTTGGTTTTGTAGTATTGCAGGATACCGTCCCAGGTTGCCCATTGGGTGTCGGTATCGATGTTCATTTTCACTACGCCGTAGCTTACGGAATCTTTGATTTCCTGAGCAGAAGAACCGGAACCGCCGTGGAAGACGAAGTTCAGGCTGTTGTGCGGCAGGTTGTGTTTCTTAGACACGTATTCCTGAGAATCACGCAGGATGGTCGGGGTCAGAACCACGTTACCTGGTTTGTATACGCCGTGTACGTTACCGAAGGACGCTGCGATGGTGAAGCGTGGGCTGATTTTGCTCAGCTCGGTGTAAGCGTAATCAACGTCTTCTGGCTGAGTGTACAGAGCAGAAGCGTCCATGTGGCTGTTGTCCACACCGTCTTCTTCACCGCCGGTGCAACCCAGTTCGATTTCCAGGGTCATGCCCATTTTGGACATACGCGCCAGGTACTTAGAGCAGATCTCGATGTTTTCTTCCAGAGACTCTTCGGACAGGTCGATCATGTGAGAAGAGAACAGTGGCTTACCGGTTGCTGCGAAGTGTTTTTCACCTGCGTCCAGCAGACCGTCGATCCATGGCAGCAGTTTTTTCGCGCAGTGGTCAGTGTGCAGGATAACCGGAACACCGTAGTGCTCAGCCATCTGGTGAACGTGATGTGCGCCAGAGATAGCACCCAGGATAGCAGCGCCCTGAGGAACGTCAGTTTTCACGCCTTTACCTGCGATGAACGCAGCGCCGCCGTTAGAGAACTGAACGATAACCGGTGCTTTAACTTTTGCAGCGGTTTCCAGTACGGCGTTGATGGAGTCGGTACCTACGCAGTTAACTGCTGGCAGAGCGAAGTTGTTTTCTTTAGCTACCTGGAACACTTTCTGTACGTCATCACCAGTGATAACGCCAGGTTTTACGAAATCAAAAATTTTAGACATGTTGCTTAGTCCTGTATCTTCGGCCGTTAGAAAAGGTGCGAGCTCTGATAAGCGCGCTGAAAATTGGGCAGGTTTCCCTGCCCCTGAATGGCTTACTTCTTAGCGCGCTCTTCGAGCATTGCTACTGCTGGCAGGACTTTACCTTCCACGAATTCGAGGAATGCGCCGCCACCAGTGGAGATGTAGGAGATCTTGTCAGCGATACCGAACAGATCGATAGCTGCCAGGGTGTCACCACCGCCTGCGATAGAGAACGCTTCGCTGTCTGCGATAGCGTTAGCCACGATCTCAGTCCCTTTGCGGAAATTCGGGAATTCGAACACGCCGACAGGACCGTTCCACAGGATAGTTTTTGCGTTTTTCAGGATTTCAGCCAGTTTCTGTGCAGAAACGTCGCCCAGGTCCAGAATCTGCTCTTCATCTTTGATGTCGTTAACAGATTTCAGGGTTGCGGTAGCGGTTTCGGAGAACTCGGTAGCTACACGAACGTCAGTTGGAACCGGGATATCACAGGTGCTCAGCAGACGTTTGGCTTCGTCAACCAGATCCGCTTCGTACAGGGATTTACCCACGTTGTGGCCTTGCGCAGCAACGAAGGTATTCGCGATACCACCACCAACGATCAGCTGGTCAGCGATTTTGGACAGGGAATCCAGTACGGTCAGTTTGGTAGAAACTTTAGAACCACCAACGATAGCGACCATTGGACGAGCTGGTTCTTTCAGAGCTTTACCCAGCGCTTCCAGTTCGTCAGCCAGCAGCGGACCTGCACAGGCGACGTCTGCGAATTTACCGATACCGTGGGTAGATGCCTGCGCACGGTGAGCCGTACCGAATGCATCCATCACGAATACGTCGCACAGCGCAGCGTATTTTTTGGACAGGGTTTCGTCGTCTTTCTTTTCGCCTTTGTTGAAGCGAACGTTTTCCAGAACAACCAGCTCACCTTCGGCAACTTCCACGCCGTCCAGGTAATCTTTCACCAGGCGAACCGGGCTGGACAGTTTGTCTTTCAGGTAATTAACAACCGGCAGCAGAGAGAACTCTTCGTTGTACTCGCCTTCAGTTGGACGGCCCAGGTGGGAGGTGACCATCACTTTAGCGCCCTGCTTCAGAGCCAGTTCAATGGTTGGCAGAGATGCACGGATACGCGCGTCGCTGGTCACTTTGCCATCTTTAACCGGTACGTTCAGATCGGCACGGATGAAAACGCGTTTACCTGCCAGATCCAGATCGGTCATCTTAATTACAGACATGGTGAATCCTCTCGTTGATTCTTAAAGTTTTGCAAGCGCAAGGTGCGCTCTACCTGAAACCTTTTGCGGCCATGGCTAACGTGGTGTCGAGCATTCGGTTAGCAAAGCCCCATTCGTTATCACACCAGACCAGCGTCTTGATAAGGTGCGCACCACTGACTCGCGTCTGCGTGCCATCCACGATGGCGCTGTGCGGGTCGTGGTTAAAATCTACTGAGACCAACGGTAATTCCGTATAGTCAACTATACCATGAAATGCTCCCTGTGCCGCTTTTTGCAGCAACAGGTTGACTTCACAGGCTTTTACCGGTTTTTTCACCGTCACGCTAAGATCGATTGCGGTGACGTTTATCGTCGGCACGCGCACGGCAATCGCTTCGAAACGGTCGTTAAACTGCGGGAAAATACGGGTGATCCCGGCAGCCAGTTTCGTATCCACCGGAATGATGGACTGGCTCGCCGCGCGAGTGCGCCGTAAATCCGGATGGTAGGCGTCGATGACCTGCTGATCGTGCATGGCGGAGTGAATCGTGGTCACGGTGCCGGATTCAATGCCATACGCATCGTCTAACAGTTTAATGACCGGAATAATGCAGTTGGTGGTGCAGGAGGCGTTGGAGACAATGCGGTGTTCAGCTTGCAGCTCGTGCTGGTTGACGCCAAACACGACGGTGGCGTCGAGGTCGTTACTGCCGGGATGGGAGAACAGCACTTTTTTCGCGCCAGCATTCAGATGCGCTTCGCCATGTTCACGGTTACCGTACACGCCGGTACAGTCCAGCACCACATCCACACCCAGTTCGCGCCAGGGCAGCCCTTCAATACTGTTCTCATGCAGCACGCGGATGGCATCGTCACCGACGAACAGCTGTTCCCTTTCCTGGCGAACGTCCCAGGCAAAGCGACCGTGGCTGGTGTCATATTTCAACAAATGCGCCATGCCCGCAGCATCCGCCAGTTCATTGATTGCCACCACGGTGATTTCCGCACGACGCCCGGATTCATATAAAGCACGAACCACGTTGCGTCCGATGCGACCGAAGCCATTAATCGCTACGCGTACGGTCATAGATCTCCTGCAAAGCTATCCCTGAGTTTGAGGTGGCTGAAAGAGTAATCCAGCGACGCCCGAAGGGGAATCCTTGCTGTCACAAACTGCGATTGATTGGTCAATTGTCGAACATTTAATCGACTGAAACGCTTCAGCAAGAATAAGCGAATCGGGGAATAAAAGGAATCTCTGTCCAGATTAAGAGCGATTTTATCTGATCTCCATCACATTTTTCCGGAATAATCCCTTTTCATCCCGCCACGTAAAAACGCGGCGGGTCGACCGGAGCCCCTACTGAAAGCCGCTGAGGATCAGACGAGTCGGTATTCGCCATTTGCCGACATCATCAGTTCAACATTGGCAGGACGGCTGTGACGCAAAGCACGCTCCACGTTTGGCCCGTCGGTGCGCGCATAAAACGCGTCGGCGTCGGCCTGAGAGAGTCCGCCGGCCAGCTTACGTCCAACCAGGCGCGTACGTAAGGCTTCGGCGGGGGCGCGAATAAACAATGAAAAATCACAGTATTCCATCAGCGTTCGCCATCGTTCGTCATCAAGCAGCAGCCAGTTACCCTCAACAATCACGACAGGGGCCGTTACCACGATTGCATCTTCGACAGGGTCGTGCGTTTGCCGGTCATACTGCGGCCAGGTACCGTCGCCCTCTTTTATCTGCCGCAGATGTTGCGCCAGCCTGTCGACATCAAAGGTCTCCGGAGCGCCTTTGTACGCGCGCAGGTTATGCGCTTCCAGCCAGACGTTGTAGTGATGAAATCCATCCATTGGCAACGTCTGAATCGGAGCGAGCCCCTCCATCTGACGAGAGAGATATTCCCAGAAGGCGGTCAGCGTGGACTTGCCCGTACCGGGCGGGGCGCTGAGAAAAACAATCGTACGTCTGCTGGCGCTGGCGAAATGCCGTTTCGCCAGTTGCCGCAGCAAAGGCTTATGAACATTTTCAATTTCGTCGTCAGGATAATGTGCTTCTACATATAGCCCATTGACCGTTAGCCCAATTTTCACGGCGTAAGTTCCTTTAAAATTGTCGTTACCGCCAGGGTGAGCGCCGTCTTGATCATTGCGGTAAAGCGCACCTCAGACCATGCGGCAAAGTCAGCAAATTTCATCGACTCCAGCGCGCTGAATAACGTCGCGTTACGGGTGATGCAATTAACGTTGCTGATAAAATCCCAGGTGATGTCATCGGCGAAGCCAGGGATCGTATCCTGCTCGTTCAGATACTGATAAAACTGCGAAAAATGCGTTATGTCGGCGTAGAGCCATTTTTCCATTTTCCCCAGCGCATAGATCAGGCGTAACGCCACATCGATGTCATCAAGCGGCCCACTCCGGGCGAGTAACGGCTTCACTGCATATTCCACGATCTCTTCATCGTTATCGACAAACAGCGACGGCAGAAAACATTTAATGCCCTGGAGTAAAAAAGACTGTGCCGTCGTCATGAATGCGAGGAGGTTATTCTGAGCATCCAGTTGCTCAAGCACATCGTCTTCTGTCAGCGTCGTCATTTGTATCTCGATAAATCACCGTGAATGCAGAGAGTCTATTATATTACACGTTCGATCTGCGCCGCCGATCAGTAAAGTTTGCGTGCGCACACCCTTCGCAACCTGTTGAATACCTTTAACCAGTTCGCCACCCGTCACGCCCGTCGCGCTGAACAGGATGTCATTGCCCTTTACCAGTTCGCTAAGGGTATAGATACGATTGACTTCCACCTTCATCTCCGCACAGCGACGGTGCTCCTGCACGGCGACCCGACGGTTCTCAGGACTCTCCCCTTTCGCTTCACAAAAATCGATCAGCTCCGCCTGCATATCGCCACCCAGCGCTTTCACCGCGCAGGCGGAGATCACCCCTTCCGGCGCGCCGCCTGTGGTGTACATCAGATCATAGGGATTATCCTGTAAGCAGGTCAGAACGCTGGCGGCGACATCGCCATCGGGCAGCGCAAACACTTTCACGCCCAGCTGCGTCGCCTCGGCAATTGCATTTTGCAGGCGCGGTTTGTCCAGCGTCACCATCCGCAGATGCTCCAGCGGCTTGCCCAGCGCCCGGGCAACGTTGCGAAGGTTGTCTGCCAGCGGGAGATCGAGGCTGATTGCCCCGGCTGCCGCTGCGTTAACCACCAGTTTTTTCATGTACATATCAGGGGCATGAAACAGGCGGCCCTCAGGCGCAAACGCCATCACAGCCAGCGCATTGCTTTGCCCCATCGCCACCATGCGGGTGCCCTCGATGGGATCGACGGCAATATCCACCGCCGGGCCGATGCCGCTTCCGACCTCCTCGCCAATCCACAGCATTGGCGCATGGTCGATCTCACCTTCGCCGATAACGATACGCCCGCGCATCGCTATCGCGTTTAGCGCCTCGCGCATGGCGGTTACCGCCAGCCCGTCGATTCGGTTTTTATCGCCGCACCCGGTTTGCGGCCAGGCGGCCAACGCCGCCTGTTCCGTAACGCGAAAGAGCGGCCATGCCAGAGACATCATGCCGCCGCCTCCCCAATATCCACACCAAACTGCGCCAGCAGATAGCGCTCTGCTTTTTCATTCCAGATGCCGTGCGTCTCTTCCACAAGCCTTGCCAGCTCCCGGAAAAGCGGATCGGTTTTGCCCTTTTCGGCAAAATCGGCAATGGCCGTTAACGGCATGGTGACACCGTTATAGATAAGCTTCTTGCCTCCAGGAATGTCCGGAAGATTGAGTACCGTATGCGGCACCGCATCAAGGCCGCCGATGTGGGTCACCATAAACGACGGCTGGAGCTGGCCCGTCGCACTCAGCGCAATCGCCTCTTTCATGTCCTCCGTCGAGCCGCCGGAGGTGCCCACCACATGGGTACTGTTGTAATGGACGTTGTAAAAATTAAACGGCACCTTGAAATTGCTGTCCGTTGGTCCGGCGAAGAAATTCAGGCACCCGTCCTCGGCGAGAAGATCGTCTGCCAGTTCAATGACCGCCGGAACCGCGGCATAGACAAACACGTCGTCAAAGCCTGCATTGTCAGTTAATGCGCGTAACGTAGCGGCAGGGTTCTCCAGTTCGGAGGTATTGACATAGATAAGCTCAATACCCTTTTGTGCCGCCAGCTCAACCGGCAGGAGTTTTTCCGCCTGCGCAAGGCGAGCCTCATCGATATCCACCACCACAACGCGCGACGGCTGAATCCCGCCGTTAATCGCATAATCAATAGCGCCAATTCCCATCGGCCCGGCGCAGGCCAGAAGCGCAATATTACCTCCCGGTTTCACGCCCATCCGGTGCTCATAGACATATTGCGTCGTATGATAATTGGCGTTATACGCGCCGATAATGCAGCACATGGGTTCCGCCAGCGAAGCCGCCGCAAAATAGGAGCCGTGATAAGGTAAAACGCAGCCCAGATTAATTGCGACTTCTGGAATAATCATATACGTCGCATTGCCGCCAAAATATTCATAGCTGTAGCCAGCAGAATAACCGGTCGGTAATCCCATTGCCGGTTGTAAAACAAAGCGCTGACCTTTTTTATATTTTTCGGTCAGATTTTTCCCGACCTCAACAATCACCCCGGCGCATTCATGTCCGGTGATGACCGGATGATTTTCCAGATCGTCCGGCACACGTTTATGTTCACTGCCTAATTTCGCTGCCTTCCAGGTTGATAAACAAACGCTGTCAGAAATTACGCTCACCAGCAGTTCATTGTCGCTCATTTCGGGCAGTTCAAATTCACGGATACGAACATCCTGCTTGCCATAAATGGCAGCCACTTTCGTTTTCATAATGACTCCAGAAACCAGATAGATTAATTCGCCGTTAAATGCTTAAAGAGATCGTCAAGCTGCGGATCGCCGAGATAGTTTTTTATCAGCACTAACGGTTTGTCACTGACCCGTTTAGCACGCCCCTCCAGGCTGGCATGGGTAACAATAATGTCCGCATCGTCAGGCACATTTTCGATGGCGTAATGTTTTACGTCGATATCTCGCCCGGCCTTTTCCAGACGCTTGCGGAATGTCGTCGCGCCCATAGCGCTGGAGCCCATTCCGGCATCGCAGACAAAAGCGATGCGCTTAATATCCCGATAAGAAAACTTGCCTTCCTGCTTCATGGCTTTTACGGCGTTGGCAGAATCATTGAAAGTATCTTCCGTTTCAGCTTCATGGCTTTTATCCATTTTTAAGATCAGGGAGGTGACTGCAAAAGAGACCAGAGTGCCTGCCGTTACGCCAGCAATCGTTGCGAGAAAAGCACCCTTAGGTGTTAACGCGAGATAGGCGAAAATCGAACCCGGACTTGGGCCAGCTACCAGACCACCGCCCAACATATTAAATATCCACGTTCCGCTCATGCCGCCAGCAATCATCGCAATCAGCGTCAGCGGTTTCATCAGTACGTAAGGGAAATAGAGCTCATGAATGCCGCCCAGGAAGTGAATAATCATCGCGCCAGGGGCTGATTTCTTTGCCATCCCTTTGCCAAAAAAAGTAAAAGCCAGCAGCAGACCTAATCCCGGCCCGGGGTTGGAGGCCACCATAAAGAAGATGGATTTACCCGTTTCGGAAGCCTGCTGCATTCCCAGCGGATAATAAACACCCTGATCGATAGCGTTATTTAAAAACAGGATTTTTGCCGGTTCGTTAATCAGCGACAGCAGCGGCAAATAGCCCGCATGCACCAGTGCTTCAATACATTCTTTGATAAAGTTATTGGCAATTAACACCGCAGGGCCGATCACTTCAAATCCCAGCAGGCAGAGGAGCATGCCCGCAATACCCAGCGAGAAGTTGTTGATGACCATCTCAAAACCAGCGGGAATGCGTTTATCCAGCAGCCGATCGATGTGCTTAATCACCAGACCGCCAAGTGGCCCCATGATCATTGAGCCGAGGAACATAGGAATATCCGCGCCGATAATCACGCCGATAGTGCCGATCCCCCCCATCACCGCCCCACGTTTGCCGCCAACCAGGTGTCCACCGGTAGAGCCAATCATCACCGGCAATAAATAGGTGATCATCGGACCGACAATTTTGGCAAAATGCTCATTTGGCATCCAGCCGGTTGGAATAAATAATGCGGTAATAAATCCCCAGGCAATAAAAGCGCCAATATTCGGGATGACCATTGCAGTCAAAAAGCCCCCAAAAGCCTGGACCTTTGCACGAGCAGACTTGTGTTCCATAATAATGTCCTGTAAAGGAGAGAATAATTATGCGCGAGCGATAATATCCGCCAACTGCTTTTCTGACTTAGCGGTTAACAACGCCGACAGTTTATCTTCTTCACATAATAATTCGCTTAATGCCTGGATAGCGCCGATATGTGAATCCGCATCCGCCGCCGATAAACCAATGAGTAATTTCACGGGCTCATCGTCGTCGGCAAACTGCACTTCCTGTTTAAGAAGCGTTAATGACATACCTGTTTTTAAGGCACCGCACTCCGGACGGGCATGAGGCATCGCTACACCCGGAGCGAGAATGTAATAAGGACCATTAGTGAGCGTCGAGGTTTTAATTGCTTCAATATAACCAGCGCTAATATAATGATTTTGCAGCAAAGACGACATGGACAAATCAATGGCTTCCTGCCAGTCCTTTGCTGCGGATTTTATTGATATTGAGGATTCAGGGAAATAATCAATTAACCGCATATATCATCCTTATTTTATTTTTAGGGTACAACGTATCGCTAAAAACAAAATACGCCTGCGGTAAAATGAAATCAAACGGGGAGAAAATGGCGAGCGTGTCAGAACGCATTTTAATAAAACGAATGAAAACATATCGTTAAAAACAAGAAATAAAAAAGCAAGTCTATATATGTGATATTCATTGCAAATTACACATATTATGACTTTACGTATTTGTGATGGGAATCACCAAATATATGTTGTTAACACAAAAAAAATACCATCGAAATAAAAACGGGCCGCCTTAGCGACCCGTTTTGCCTCACTGGGAGAGTTACAGCAGTTCTTTCGCCTTAGCGACAACGTTCTCAACGGTGAAGCCGAACTCTTCAAACAGCTGTTCAGCCGGCGCAGACTCACCAAACGTGGTCATACCGACGATAGCACCGTTCAGGCCCACGTATTTGTACCAGTAGTCAGCGATACCCGCCTCCACCGCCACGCGAGCGGAGACCGCTTTAGGCAGTACGGATTCGCGGTACGCGGCATCCTGCTTGTCGAACGCATCGGTAGACGGCATGGAGACTACGCGCGCTTTCACGCCTTCAGCAGTCAGTTTTTCCCATGCGGCAACGGCCAGTTCAACTTCAGAACCGGTCGCGATGAAGATCAGCTCAGGCTGGCCTGCGCAATCTTTCAGCACGTAACCACCGCGCGCGATGTTTGCCAGCTGCTCTGGGGTACGCTCCTGCTGCGCCAGGTTCTGACGGGAGAGGATCAGTGCGGTCGGGCCATCATGACGCTCAACGCCGTATTTCCACGCCACCGCGGATTCAACCTGGTCACATGGACGCCATGTGCTCATGTTCGGGGTCACGCGCAAGGAAGCCACCTGCTCTACCGGCTGGTGAGTTGGACCATCTTCGCCCAGACCGATGGAGTCGTGGGTGTAGACCATCACCTGACGCTGTTTCATCAGCGCAGCCATACGCACGGCGTTACGTGCATATTCAACGAACATCAGGAAAGTAGAGGTGTACGGCAGGAAACCACCGTGCAGAGAGATACCGTTGGCAATCGCAGTCATACCGAATTCACGTACACCGTAATGGATGTAGTTACCGGCAGTGTCTTCGTTGATCGCTTTAGAACCGGACCAGATAGTCAGGTTAGAAGGCGCCAGGTCAGCGGAGCCGCCGAGGAACTCTGGCAGCAGAGGACCGAACGCTTCAATCGCATTCTGAGACGCTTTACGGCTCGCGATTTTAGACGGGTTCGCCTGCAGCTTAGCAATGAACTCGTTCGCTTTCGCGTCGAAGTCAGACGGCATGTCGCCTTTCATGCGACGGGTGAACTCAGCCGCTTCCTGAGGGAAGGCCTTCGCATAGGCAGCGAACTTCTCGTTCCAGGCCGCTTCTTTCGCCTGGCCCACTTCTTTTGCATCCCACTGAGCGTAGATCTCAGATGGGATTTCGAATGCAGGGTGTTTCCAGCCCAGAGCTTCACGGGTCAGTGCAATTTCCGCGTCACCCAGCGGCGCGCCGTGGGAGTCGTGCGTACCCGCTTTGTTCGGCGAACCGAAGCCGATGATGGTTTTACACATCAGCAGAGACGGTTTGTCCGTCACAGCGCGCGCTTCTTCTACGGCACGTTTAATCGAGTCAGCATCGTGGCCATCAACGCCACGCACAACGTGCCAGCCGTAGGCTTCGAAGCGTGCGGCGGTGTCGTCAGTGAACCAGCCTTCAACGTGACCGTCGATGGAGATACCGTTGTCGTCATAGAACGCAACCAGTTTGCCCAGCTTCAGGGTACCTGCCAGGGAGCACACTTCGTGAGAAATGCCTTCCATCATGCAGCCGTCGCCCATGAACGCGTAGGTGAAGTGGTCAACGATGTCGTGACCAGGACGGTTGAACTGCGCCGCCAGCGTCTTCTCTGCAATCGCCATCCCTACGGCGTTAGCGATGCCCTGACCCAGCGGACCGGTAGTGGTTTCAACGCCAGCGGTGTAGCCCACTTCCGGGTGACCTGGAGTTTTGGAGTGCAGCTGACGGAAGTTTTTCAGCTCTTCGATTGGCAGATCGTAGCCAGTGAGGTGCAGCAGGCTGTAGATCAGCATAGAGCCGTGGCCGTTAGACAGCACGAAACGGTCGCGGTCTGCCCATGATGGGTTCTGCGGGTTGTGGTTAAGGAAATCACGCCACAGGACTTCGGCGATGTCAGCCATGCCCATAGGGGCGCCCGGGTGGCCGGATTTGGCTTTCTGTACTGCGTCCATGCTCAGCGCACGAATAGCATTAGCAAGCTCTTTACGTGAGGACATTTTAACTCCAGATCGGACTGTTAAAGGCCATGCCCTTGACGACAGCGCGTTTTGGGCTACGCCGGAAAAAAGTGCCAACAATGTAACCCAAGCCGCAGGGCATGTACATGGACCATTCTTTTGCAGCTTAAGAAATCTCTGGATCATGCTCGCATGTTGCGCAATCTGCTCGCCCGCCCCTGTCGATATTCCTTATACTTAGCCCGACACCGGCTTCGTTGACGGTGCATTTTTCGGAATTAATTCAGATTAACGAGTACGGAAGCAACATCATGAAAATGCGTGCAATCGGGCTGGCTGTGGGAACAACGCTCCTGCTAAGCGGCTGTCAGAATATGGATTCTAACGGCCTGATGACCTCAGGCGCAGAAGCTTTTCAGGCCTACTCATTGAGCGATGCGCAGGTGAAAGCGTTGAGCGACGAGGCCTGTAAGGATATGGATGGAAAAGCTACGCTTGCCCCGGCAAACAGCACCTACACGCAGCGTCTGAACAAGATTGCTTCCGCGCTGGGCGACAACATTAACGGTCAGCCGGTGAACTATAAGGTGTATATGGCGAAAGACGTCAACGCCTTTGCGATGGCGAACGGCTGTATCCGCGTTTACAGCGGCCTAATGGACATGATGACCGACAACGAAGTGGAAGCGGTGATCGGCCATGAAATGGGTCACGTTGCACTGGGTCACGTGAAGAAAGGGATGCAGGTTGCGCTGGGCACCAATGCCGTGCGCGCAGCGGCGGCCTCTGCGGGCGGCATCGTCGGCAGCCTGTCCCAGTCGCAGCTGGGCGACGTGGGCGAAAAACTGGTGAACTCGCAGTTCTCCCAGCGTCAGGAGTCGGAAGCGGATGACTACTCTTACGATCTGTTGCGCAAACGCGGCATCAATCCATCGGGTTTAGCTACCAGCTTCGAAAAACTGGCGAAACTGGAGGAGGGCCGTCAAAGCTCCATGTTTGACGATCACCCGGCTTCGGAAGAGCGTGCGCAGCATATTCGCGACCGTATGGCGGCAGACGGAATTAAATAATTTCAGAAGGAGGCAGTTTTGCCTCCTTTTTATTTCGCATGAATTGTTAACTTAAAAGCACGTATCGATAACACCCCTGAAAGCCCCGCCAAATCTACCCTGCCACTCTGAAATGTCTGGTCACATAATTATTGCAAAGGTTACTTTTTCCGGTAATTATCTCTTCCGCAGTTATTCAAATTAATATATCCAGACAGAGACGTTCCCTCCGTGAAAAAAGAATTATCATTAATTGCTTTAAGTTTATTTGCCGCATTACCTGCCGCCGCAAGCCAGCAATCCGACAGCAAGGGTTTTATTGACGACAGCCATCTGGATCTGTTTTTACGCAATGCGTATATCAGCCGCGACTACCATCAGGGCCAGCAGGACAAAGCCGAATGGGGTCAGGGGATCATCGCCACGTTTGCATCCGGCTATACCGAAGGGCTGGTGGGCTTCGGCGTGGACGGTATCGCGCAGTATGGCGTGCGTCTGGACGGTGGCCGCGGCAAGAGCGGCGCGGGCGGCATCGACTTCTTTAAGCAGGAAGACGACGGCCGGGCAAAATCCGATCTGGCAAAGTTTGGCGCGACGGCCAAAATGCGCATCTCCAATACCGTGCTGAGCTACGGGAACCAGCGTCCTGAACTGCCAATCATTACATCCGACAGCTCCCGCCTGCTGTTTGAAAGCTACACCGGCACCCTGCTGACCTCGAAAGAGATCGACGGTCTGGAAGTCAACGCCGGTTACTTCACCGACGAGCAGCGTAAAAGCGATGACCGCCACGACAGCGGACTGAAGAGCCTCTCCTTCGGCGGTGCGAGCTATCAGTTTAACGACCAGTTCAGCGGCGCGCTGTACGCCTCTCATAACGAAGAGGTGATGAACAAGCAGTACCTGGGCATGAACTTCAAACAGCCGTTCAGTACCGGGCAGCAGCTGGTGCTCGACTTCAACGGCTATAACTCCCGTCTCGACCAGCATTACGCGGACAGCCTCAACACGGGCCGCAGCAACACCATCTGGAGCCTGGCAGCGAGCTATATCTGGGACATTCACACGTTCAAAGTGGCGTACCAGCAGAGCAGCGGCAGTACCGGCTACAACTACGGCGGCTATCGCGACAAAGGCGGAGTGGGTGACGGCGGTAACACCATCTGGCTGGCGAACTCCTACTGGTCTGATTTCAACGGCGAAGATGAACGTTCCTGGCAGGCATCCTACGGTCTGGACTTTGGCGGCCTTGGCTTACCGGGCCTGAGCTGGACCACCGCCTACGTGCGCGGCGATAACATCAAAACCTCTGAAACCAGCAATGGCAAAGAACACGAGTGGTTTAACCAGATCCAGTACCAGGTGCAGGATGGCCCGGCGAAAGATCTGAAGCTGAAGCTGCGCTACTCCGTACTGCGCGTCTCCAGCAACGCCAGCGAGTACAACGTCGGCGGGGACGAGATCCGCGCTTACGTGGAATACCCGTTTAACGTGTTCTGATGAAAAAAGCCGGGTGGCGGCTTCGCCTTACCCGGCCTACCGTTTTCTCCCTGTGGAAGAGGGTTAGGATGAGGGGAAACAGCTAGTAAAGCGTCTTCTGCGGCGGCCCGGCAAACTTCAGGGCGCCAATCTGCCCCATCCGCACTTCCACTACCGACGGCCCCGGCATCGCCAGCGCCTCCGTCATCACCGCATCAAAATCCTCTGCCCGCTCAACGCTCCACGCCTGAAGGCCAATCGCCTGCGCCAGCAGGGTAAAGTCCGGCGTATGCAGCGCGTTATAATACTGACGCCCGCCGAAATACTTATCCTGAATACCGCGCATCACCCCGTAGCCGCCGTCGTTCATGACCAGCAGCGTCACGTTGGCTTTCTCCTGCGCCAGCGTCGCCAGCTCGCCTAAATTGAGGCTCAGGCCGCCGTCGCCCACCAGCCCCACCACCTTGCGCTGCGGGTTGGCAATCGCGGTGCCGATGGCCATCGGCAGCCCCATACCAATCGCCCCGGCGAGGGAGTGAATGTTCATCAGCGGACCGTTAGCCCTGAACAGGCGGCTACCCCACAGGCTGCCGGACACGGTGATATCGCGCACAAGCAGGCCATCTTTCGGCAGGGCTTTTGCTATGGCGTCGTTAAGCTTCGCATAGGCGCCGCACTGCTCGCGCAGCCCCTGCTCAGCTTGCCCGACCGCCTGCTGCACCTGCATATCCCACTGGGGACTGCCCCACTCGCGGCCCTGTACTTTTTCAGCCAGCGCGCCAAGCACCGCTGAACAATCGGCTATCAACGTGCTATCCATCAGGTAGTTACGGCTTGCCGCCGCCGGGTCGATATCGATCTGCACCCGCGGGGAAGGCAGCTCAAGCGTCCAGGATCGGGTTTCGTTGCTGCGCAGGCGAGAACCGGCCACCAGCGTAAAATCACACTGCGCAATCAGGGCCTCAACCGACGGCGAGTTGTGGAACGCGCGAAGGCTGGCGCGGTGGCTGTCCGGCAGCACGCCGCGCGCGTGGGTGCTGGAAATCACGGTGATACCCGCATCCGCCAGCGTTTTCACCGCCTCAGCGCTGCCCAGCGCCCCGCCCCCCAGCCACAGCAGCGGCTGTTTCGCCTGCTTGAGCTGCGCCCACAGCGCGTCAACCATTCCGGTATCCACGGCTGGAACCGATGCCGGTTTAACCGGTTTAGTCACCAGCGACAGCGGAATTTTGGCGCCCTGAATATCAATCGGTATTTCCACCGAGACCGGTCCGCACGGCGGGGTCTGCGCGTCCTGGATAGCTTTATGCAGAATCGCTATCGCCTGATTCGCATTGCTGATGCGGTACGCCCGTTTTGAGCTGGCCTTCAGGAAGGTCAGCTGGTCACGGGTTTCATGGATAAACCCGGTGTCGGCGTCCAGCCAGGCTTTCTCAACCTGCCCGGTTAAATGCAGCAGCGGCGTGCAGGCATTCATGGCTTCCACCAGCGCGCCTACCGCATTCCCCGCCCCCGCGCCGGTGCTGGTCAGCGCCACGCCGAGGCCGGAAAAGCGCCCGTGGGCATCGGCCATGGTGACGGAACCGGCTTCACCGCGCGCGGGCACAAAGCGGATATTGCCCCGCTGCCCAACCGCATCCGCGATCGGCAGGTTGTGAATAGAGATGACGCCGTAGATGGCCTCAACCTGATACTGCTCCAGCGTTCTGGCGATGGCGTCGCCGACGGTTATCATTTCGCTCATTGCTCACCCTTTCTCAGTCGCACCAGTGGTTGACGCTGTTACCCGTCGCCAGATAAATGCTCTTTTGTTGCATCCAGGCTTTCAGCCCCTGGATACCCTTCTCGCGGCCCAGACCGCTCTCTTTAAAGCCCCCGAACGGGGTCGAAATCGCAAAGACTTTGTAGGTGTTGATCCACACCGTGCCTGCCTCCAGCTGCTCGCTGAGACGCAGGGCGCGCCCGGTATCGCGCGTCCAGATCCCCGCCGCCAGGCCGTAAACCGAGTCGTTCGCCTCGCGGATAAGCGTGGCTTCATCGCCAAACGGCATCGCCACCAGCACCGGGCCGAAGATCTCTTCCTGACAGGCGCGGGCGATGTTGCTCAGCCCTTCGATAATCGTGGGCTGGAAAAAGCTGCCGTTTGCCAGAGCGGGATCGGCGGGGATCTCGCCGCCGCACAGCACGCGGCCCCCTTCACGCTTCGCCAGTTCGACGTACTGGATCACGCTCTGGCGATGTTTTTCGCCGATCAGCGGTCCGACATGCACGCCGTCGGTAAACGGATGTCCGACACGCAGCCCGCGAGTTAATTCCAGCAGCCTCGCCATCAGCGGGGCGTAAATGCTCTCGTGGATAAACAGCCGCGACCCGGCGATACACGCCTGCCCCGCCGAGCTGAAAATGCCATAGCAGATCCCGCGCGCGGCCTGTTCGATATCAGCATCCTCCAGCACAATGGTCGGCGATTTGCCGCCCAGCTCCAGCGAGGCCGGGATCAGTTTTTCCGCCGCCACGTGCGCCAGATGACGGCCCGTGGTGGTACCGCCGGTAAAGGAAATTTTGCGCACGCGAGGATGACGCGCCAGCGCATCGCCAATCACCGAGCCTTTACCCGGCAGGACGCTCAGCAGCCCGGCGGGCAGCCCGGCCTGTTCAAAAATCCGCGCCAGCTCCAGCGCCATCAGCGGCGTGGCTTCGGCGGGCTTGAGGATCACCGCGTTCCCGGCGGCAATCGCCGGTGCGACCTTCTGCATTTCGCTGGCAATCGGCGAGTTCCACGGCGTGATGGCCGCCACCACGCCAAGGGGCTCATAGCGGCTCAGCGTCAGCAGATCCGGCTGGCGCGGCGTCGGAAGTTCCCCTTCCAGCAGCTCGCAGGCGGCGGCAAAGTAGCGCGCCGTTCCCGCCGCGCTCATCACCAGCCCGCGCGCTTCCGCCAGCGGCTTGCCGTTATCACGGCTCTGCATCTGCGCCAGCGCGTCGATGCGGGATTCAATGAGATCGGCAACCTTATGCAGGATCTTCGCGCGCATGTGCGGCAGGCTGTTACGCCATGCGGGATCGCGCCAGGCGCGCTCCCCGGCGTCTACCGCCTCCTCAAGGTCATCCAGACTGGCGGCGTTCAGCGTCGCGTTGATCGACCCGTCTGCCGGGAAGTGGCTCTGCATCGGGTTGCCGCCGCCGTGTCGCCACTGGCCGCCGATAAAAATCTTCAGATCGTCCATCGTCTCTCCTCAGCTCAGGGCCAGCTCGCGGCAGGCGCGCACCGCGCTCAGTGCCGCCAGGGTGGAGGTTTTAGGATTAGAAGCCAGCGGCAGTCCGCTCAGCTCCAGATGAAACTCGCCGAACAATCCTTCCACATGGAGCGTGTGGGTGTTACGTTTCGTTGCCGGGTCAACCATCAGCTGCACGCGGGTGTCGTCCATCCCGACGCCGCCGAGCGCCACGGTCGCCGCCACGTTGGCGTTCGCCGGGAACAGGCGCGCCGCCTCGCGGGCGCTGCCTTCAAAAAAGACCTTTGCCTCTGACACCGCATTCAGATCGATAAGCTGCTCGGCATAGCTGCCGCGCCAGCTGGCCGGGCTTTTGCGCGATTGATAGGTAACGCGCTCAAGGCCGCCCTCTTTCGCCGCCGCCAGCCCGTCGATACCGGCCACCGCACCGGAAAGCAGGGTCATTTTTCCGCCCGCAGCAAGCAGACGCTGCTCCAGCGCGCTGTACGCCAGCGCGCCGGTGGAAATGACGGCCAGATGCCAGCCGCGACGCAGGATCTCTTCCCCGTACTGGGCCACCGCCTGCTGGCTGGCGCATTCCAGCACCAGATCCGGCGTTTGTGCGCACGCCATCGGCGACGTCAGCGCCTCAACCGCATCGCCAAACTGGTCGTGAATGGCGGCATGGTGAGACGCGCGCGCCACGATCCAGCCGATAGCCACGCCGGCGGGCAGGCGCTCAATCACCGCCTGCGCCATGGCGCCAAAACCAATCAACATTACCTTTTTCATGATGTGTCCTTACAGATGGCGGCAGAAGCCGCCGGAAACGTCCAGCGCCGCGCCGGTGGTAAACGAGGCCAGCGGCGAAGCGAGGAACAGCAGCGCCTGCGCGGGCTCCTGCGGCTTGCCGAGGCGCGCCATCGGAATGCCTCGCTTGCGCGCGATATCCGCCGTCCATTCCGGCCAGCTCTGGCTTTTGTCCGCCCGGTTTTCAAAGCGGCGCTGCCACTGGCCGGATTCCACCATGCCGAGCAGAATGGAATTGACGCGAATACCTTTGCCCACCAGCTCTTTCGACAGCGTCAGCGTCATGTTCAGCAGCGCGGCACGAGCGGCAGAGGTGGCGATCATGTGCTCCTCCGGCTGTAGCGCCAGCAGGGAGTTCACACAGGTAACAGAGGCAATGTCGGACTGCTCCAGCAGAGGCTGAAACGCCTGCACCGGGTTAATCACCCCGAACAGTTTGAGTTCGGCTTCGTGCAGCCACGCCTCGCGCGGGGTGTCATGGAAGTGCGCCACGTAGCCCTGCCCGGCGTTGTTGATCAGCATATCCGCCGCGCCAAAACGCGCCTGTACCGCATCCGCAAAGGCCTGAACTTCGTCGGCGTTCAGCACGTCGCAGCGGTAAGCAAAAATCTCCCCGTGAGGAAATTCGTTTTGCAGCGTCGCATGGGCGCTGGCGAGCCGGTCCGGGTCACGGCCGCAGAAGGCGACTTTCGCCCCTTCACCCAGCAGCAGGCGCAGCGTTTCAAAGCCAATGCCGGAAGAACCGCCGGTAACGACCGCTACGCGCCCGTCAATTTGTGCATTCATCGCGCACCTCTTCGTTAATGCGTAAAAGCTGTTGGTTGAAAAACGCGTCGTTATCGAGATAGCTGGCGTGCCCGGCCTGCGGAATGGCGATAAACGGCATGCCGTAGCGCAGCGCCAGACCCTGAACCAGTTCCGGCTGGGTGATGGCATCCTGCTCGCCGCACCAGACTTCAAACGTGCCGGAGTAGCGTTTAAGCCAGCCGTGGATATCGTCATGCGCCAGCATCCACGCGGCGGCAAGGTAGCCTTCCGGGCGCAGCGCCCGCATGCCCGCCGCGACGGTGGCGATATCTTCCGCGCGCGCGCCGGGGCGCAGCAGCTTCGCGGCGCGGGTCTGGGCGAGGATGTCGCCCCCCAGCGCCATCTGCTGCTCGCGGTTACGCCAGACCTGCTCCCGCTGCTCCGGCGCGGCATTGCCGTACCCCTGCGCGGCGTCGGCCAGCACCAGATGAATGACGCGATCCGGGAACTTTGCCGCAAAGGCGCTGGCCACCAGCGCCCCCAGGGAATGGCCGACCAGCACTGCCTGCCAGACACCGGCGCGATCCAGCATCGCCGCCAGCGCGTCGGCGTAATCCCCCGCGTTCGCCCGCGCTACGGCCAGCATCGGGCTTTCGCCGTAACCGGGCATGTCCCACGCCAGCACGCGAAAACCGTTCAGCGCCATTTGCTTGTGCCAGGAGGCGGCGCCGGAGCTGATCCCGTGCAGCAGCATCAGCGGAATACCGCTTCCCTGTTCACGAAAACCCGTCATCATGCCCCCCTTAGTTCCGCTTCACTTTGGAAAGCGGATGGTCGGACGGATAGGTTGGGATTTCCGGCTTGTTGGTCCCCAGCATGACGCACATCAGCGCTTCTTCTTCGCCGTGGTTAAACAGGCCGCGATAGATGCCCGGCGGAACGGAGATCAGGTCACGCTCACGCAGCACGGTTTCTGTGTAGTTGTCGCCGTCCTGGATCATCAGCGTGATCTGCCCCTTGAGCATGAAGAACACCTCTTCCACGTCGTCGTGCAGGTGCAGCGGTCCTTCGCACTTCGACGGCAGCACCATGGTGGAGAAGGTAAAATGGTCCGCCTGCACGGTGTTGGTGTCGTTCGCGACGCCCGTTGCGCCGGTGCCGATGTAGCGCATCTGCGCCCGGCGGTATTTCGGGTCAAAATCGGCCTGGAACTTCAGCGCGTTCCAGTCGTATTTACGGCCTTCGAAGCGCGCGATGCGCGACTCGACCCACTCTTCCATCGTCAGATGGTCAGGTTTGATGCCTGTTGTGTTGGTTACGGTTGAATCAGTCATGACACTCTCCTCAGTAACGTCTCAGCAGCGGCAGTAACAGGACGCAGCCCACCGCCGCCATCACCGCCAGAAAAATCAGCCCGGAATCCATGCTGTGGGTGAAGGCGATAAGCGCGCCCATCACCGCCGGCGACAGCGCGCCCGCAAAGTTTCCCAGCCCGTTGAAGATACCGCCCGCCGTGGCGCTCACCCGGGGATGGGTGGCCTTCGCCAGCAGGGCGAAAATGTTGGGTGCGCCGGTGCCCCACATAAAGGTGCTGAAGCTCATCGCCGCGATGACGGCCAGCGGGGTATCAAGGTGCATCACCGCCGCCAGCCCGACGGCCGCCCCCGCCATGGAGATAAAGCATGCCGCCGCGCGCTTATCGACCCTGTCCGAGAGCCACGCGCCAATCACTTCCCCTGCCAGCATGGCGATGAACGGCATCGACGACAGCCAGCCCGCGTGCTCCAGATGAATGCCTTTGCCTTTGATCAGGTAGCCCGGCAGCCAGCCGTTGATGCCCCACAGATAGGTCAGGAAAGCGATGTTAAAGATGCAGATGATCCAGAAGTGCGGGCTGACGAACAGCTCACGCCGCGCCGCGCGCCGCTCGTCCCGGGACGCCTGCGAGGTGCCGGGTTTTGCCTCCAGGCGGATCCCGCGCAGACCAATGCGCACAAAGATAAGCACCGGCACGGTAAGCATGGCCATCACAAAGAAAGTGCTCTGCCAGCCAAAGGTGTTCAGCAGCCAGAGGGAGAGCGGGAAACCAATCGCCGCGCCCACCGGGGTACCCAGCAGCCACAGCATGGTGGCGCGTGCCTGTAAATGCTGGGGGAAGTTGTGACGTACGATGGCAAAGGCCAGCGGGAACAGCGGTCCTTCCGCCACGCCCAGCAGAATACGCAGGACGATCATCAGCGTGTAGTTATGGGTAAAGCCCATCGCCACCATCAGCACGCACCACACCGCCATCATCCCGGTGAGCAGGCGCAGCGGCGCGATTTTGTCGCCTAAACCGCTTAAAAACACCGATGAGAAGCCATAGCTCAGCAGGAAAGCGCTCATCAAAATGCCGAGACGCGTGGTGTCGAAATCAATGCCCATCGCCTGCTGGAAATGGGTATCCGAAAAGAGCGCCGCGATGCTGATTTTGTCGAAAAACGCCAGCAGCACGCAGGCCAGCAGCAACAGCGGGATGGCCCAGCGCACCGCTTTTTCGGGCGTGCGGGTCCCCTCACCGCTCGCCTCAACCGGTGCGGTGTTAGTCTCTAGTGTGGTCATCTCTCCCCCTACGGGTGCGGGTTAGCTATCGCAGTGACATCAGTGAAAAGGTCGGGTCGGCGAGCGGCACGTCGGACAGATCCCGCCCCGCCGCCATCCAGCGCTTCGCCAGCTTGACGGTACGCGCATCGTCGAACGCCACCAGCTGCGTCAGCCTCCCGTTGTCGTCCAGCGAGAAGTACAGCGCCTCTTCACGCACGACCGTTCTGCTGCCTGGCTGCGGAATACCAAGGATCTGAATATTGTGCTGATATTGATCCGACCACAGCCACGGCGCGTCGTCATAGCCTGGCGCATCGGGGTTGAGCATCGCTTTCGCCGTCGCCGCAGCCTGATTCTGGGCGAAGGCCCAGGACTGGATGCACAGCCCGTAGTGATGGTGCTGGGCGACATCTCCTGCGGCAAAGATGAACGGATCCGTCGTGCGTCCCTGGGCATCCACCACGATCCCGCGCCCGGTTTTCAGCCCCGCATCGCGCGCCAGCTCCAGATTGAGATCGACGCCGATCCCAACCACGACCGCATCAAAGGTTTCACGCTGGCCGTCGCAGTGGATGACCGGCAGGCCGCCGTCGTCCTCCAGCTCCAGCGCACCGCAGCCGGTACGGATCTCCACCCCCTGCTCGCGGTGGATGGCCTCCAGGCGCTGCGACACCTCGCCGCTCACCGAGCGCATGCACAGCGCAGGCTGCTGCTCGAACAGGGTGACCGCCACGCCGCTTTTCCGCGCCGAGGCAGCAATCTCCAGTCCGATCCAGCCGCCGCCGACGATCGCCAGTTTTTTACTTTCCGCCAGACGACTTTTCAGGCGCTGCGCGTCCTGCCAGTGGCGCAGGGTATAGACCTGCGGATGGCTGGCCCACGCCTGCGAAGGCAGGCGCGCCCGACCGCCGGTAGCGATTAAAAGGATGTTGTAACTAAGCTGCTCGCCGTTGCTAAGAACGACTTTTTTCTCATCGCGATCGACAGATTCAGCGCGCAGCGGCCGGTACCAGGCCAGGTTCAGCGCCTGCTGCACCTCGTCGCTAAACAGCCTTGGGAGCGCCGCGTCCGGCTCCAGCAAAGACGCTTTTGACAGCGGCGGGCGCTCGTAGAAATCCCACTCTTCTTCCGCTACCACGCAAATCTCGCCGTCGAAACCCTCATCGCGCAGGGTTTTCGCCGCCCAGCCGCCCGCCTGGCCGCCGCCGATAATGACAATGCGCGACGTCATACCGCCTCCGGCTTTTTCTGCTGGCGGCGTGTGTCATGGTCAATCCCGCCTTCCACCGCCCACTCGGTAAAGGAGACCAGGGAATGCTCCAGCTCACGCGGCTGCCAGTTTTCCGTCAGGTAATCATCGTTGGTGTAATACTCAAACGCCCCGCCGGTCGGGCTGTTGACGTACCAGAAGTACGCCGACGACACCGGATGACGGCCCGGCCCGATAAAGGTGCTCCAGTCATGTTTATTCATCGCGATACCGCCGCCGATCACCTCGTGGATGTCGCGCACGGTGAAGGCCACGTGGTTGAGGCCGCGCTTGCGGTTCGGCAGTTGCAGCAGGAACAGGTTGTGATGGCCGCCGCGCACGCCGCAGCGCAGGAACACGGCGCGGTTGATATAGCGGTCCGAGACCTGGAAGCCGAGCACCTCGCGGTAGAATTTCTCCACTGCCGCCAGCTCTTCCACGAAGAACACCACATGCCCCACGTTGATCGGCTGGGCGCGATCGTAAACCGGGCTGGGGGTGTCGATACGGCGGGCATCGCCCCACTGGTTAATCGGCTCGACGTTCAGCTCCACGTCAGTTTGCTGGGTCACCTGCACGCGCAGCGTCATGCCGTTCGGGTCCAGGCACTCCAGCGCGTCGCCCACTTCACGAAAACCTGGCTGTTGCGCCAGCTTCGGGCGCAGCGCGTCCAGATCAGACTGGCTGGCAACCGCCCAGGTCATGCGGCGCAGGGTGTTGCCCGCTTCAAATGCGGGCGGCAGGTCGGGGCTGTCGATCGGGTTAAGCTCCACGCGCGCGCCGCTCAGGGTGGTGAAACGCTGGCCGCTGGCATCGCCCGTCAGGCCAAAATCACGCATAAATTTGGCGCAGTGCGTCAGGTCTTCCACACCAAATTCCAGCTTTTCAATTCCGGTTACACTCATCGTTCGTTGCCTCATCTGGCCCAGACTGGGCGTAAAACATGCCCGACGCAGTCAAGCGCCTGACGTTAACTCACTGATTTAACTGGCCTGTGACAAATACCCTAAGAAGCCAGAAATTTTATCCGCCGCGAGGCGAACCTCGTTTTGCAGGCGCTCGCGGTCGCTCTGCGGGATCTCCTCCGACGGCACCAGAATGCTGACCACCGCCGCCACGCGGCCGCTTCGGTCATACACCGGGTAGACGATGGAGGAGATGCCGTGGCGGAAGAAGGATTCGCCGATGACATACCCGCGGGCTTTGTCCTGCTGCACCATCTGCCACAGGGCTTCACGGTCGTAAAGCTGCCCCGGCGTGTTGCCCGGCAGACGCTCATGCGGGAACAGCTGTTCGAAATCAGCGCGGGAAATATCGGTCAACAGCATGCGGCCGAGCGAGGTGCAGTGCACCGGCAGGCGGGTACCAATGCTGACCTGGTTGATGCGCGACCCGGCGGCGCTGACGCGGGCGATGTAGATAATGTCGCGCCCGTCGCGGATCGCCAGATGGCTGCTGCACTGGCTCACGTCGCGCAATTGCTCGATCACCGGCTGGCCGACCTGCGCCACGTCCAGCGAGGCGATGTACTCAAAGCCAAGACGCAGCACGTTCATGCCCAGCGAAAAGGTATTGGTGCGCGTGTTGCGCTCCAGAAATCCCATGTACTCCAGCGTCTGGACCACGCGATAGGCGGTAGCCTTCGGCATATCCACCAGCCGGTGCAGTTCGGCAAAGGTCAGATCGCGATGCTGCTCGCCAAAGGCCAACAGCAGCTGTAAACCGCGCTCCAGCCCCGGCACCAGATACTTCACTTCCTGATCGTTTGCCATCATCGCCCTACCTTAGTTAAAGACAAAACCGCCGTTGACCGGGATCAGCTGTCCGGTGATAAACCTCGACAGATCACTTAACAGCCAGACCACGCTGCCGGTGACATCTTCCGGCTGCTGCGCGCCGGTTAACGCGCGTCCGTTTTCGTAGAGCTGATGCCGTTCGGCGGGGACATATTCCGTCGCCTCGACGCGGGTTAGCCCCGGTGCGATGGCGTTGATCCGGATACGTTTTTCCCCCAGTTCGCGCGCCATTGAACGGGTCATGGCAATCACGGCCCCCTTGCTGGCAACGTAGGCCATCAGGCGCGGCGCGCCCCACAGCGCGGTGTCGGACGCCACGTTCACAATGCCTGCCCCTTCGCGCAGCAGCGGCACGGCGGCGCGCGTCACCAGCCAGGTGCCTTTCACGTTGACGCTCATCACCCGATCCCAGAGATCCGGATCGTAATCAAGCATGTTTTTGCCGCCCACGCCCGTTGCCATCGCCGCGTTGTTGACCAGGCCGTCAATCGGCCCCTGCTCGCCAATGGCGCTAAACGCCTGCTCAATAGAATGCGGATCGCCCAGATCGATAGCGTGCGATTCGATCGCATAGCCCTGCTCGCTCAGCCCGTGGGCGCTTTCGGCCAGCTCGCCCTGAAGGATGTCGCACATCACTACCTTCGCACCCTGCTCCGCGCAGGCCTGGGCAAAGTGGTAGCCCAGCCCGCGCGCGGCGCCGGTCACCACGATGCGCTTGCCGCTTAGCAGCCCATTCATCAGGCGGCTCCCTGCTGTGCTTCACGCATCGCCAGCTGCTCTTTGGCGGCCTTTTGCATCATGCGGCGCAGGCGCGAGAGGCCAACGTCGTGCTGATACAGGTATTCATGATCGCGCGCGTTTGGCGCCAGGCTTTCCAGCACCACACGGTCCTGCTCCAGCACTTCCCAGTGCAGTTTTTCCAGACGGTTGCGGTACATGAAGCGCCACATATCGCGCTGCCAGCCCTGCACGCGGCGGATGCGCCAGAAGAAGACGCGGCAGTTGTCGTTATCTTCCGGCACCACCATGCCGACGATAAAGAAGTGGCCGCCCGGTCCGAAGCGCTTCTTGTAAGGAATAGAGAGGCGCATCCAGCAGGTGCCGCTGTTGCCGAGCTCAACCCAGTCGAAGTTGACGCCGCTCTGCCCTTTCTTCTCGAAAATAAAACCGGTTTTGGTCGGCTGGAGCACCATGTCGGCCTTGCGATCCCCTTCCGCCATCGAGTGCGACGAGGAGTGCAGATAGGTGCCGTGCATCGGGTCCATCACGTTTTCCAGCGCGTACTGGTAATTGCATTTCCACGCGGCGGTGCAGAGGAAGTTGCTGAAGTTTTCCGTGTCGGCGAGTTCATCCGGGAAGGTCAGTTCGTCCGGCTGCTGGTCCGCGGTGACGCCAAACCACAGGAAGATGGCGCCGTGCGCCTCCTGCACGTTATAGCTGCGCACGCACTGCTGGCCGACCAGCGGACATTTATCCACGGCGGGCACGTCTTTCACCTCGCCGTTGCCCGCCACCTCTACGCCGTGATACCAGCAGGCAATGCGGTCCCCGAGGTTCCAGCCCATCGACAGGCGCGCACCGCGATGCGGACAGCGGTCCTCCAGCGCCTGAACCTGTCCATCTTTATTGCGCCAGACCACAATCTGCTCGCCCAGGCGGGTGATGCCCACCGGCGCAGACTGCACTTCCCAGCTCGCCAGCACCGGATACCAGAGGCCGCGCAGGCCTTTATCAAGATAGTTTTGTACGGTCGTCGTCATCGCGTTGCCCTCAGTAGCCGTTAACCTGTAAGAATGCCTGGAAGCTGGCGTCGCTCCACGGCTCGCCCTGCTGGTCGTGCATACGCACCGCGTTCAGCCCGCTTACCAGCTCCGGCAAGGTTTCAACGCCCTGCTCGAAGAGATCTTCCAGCGTCGCAATCAGCTTCACTTCCCAGCTTTCCGGCTCGCGGCTGCGGGTCTGCCAGATCAGGTTGGTGTAATCACCCGGCTTATGAATGGCGCCATTACCGCCCTCTGCCGGCGGGGTAAACTGGCGGCTTTCCGGCAGCGCCGGGTTGTAGTTCAGCGTGTCGCTCATGCCACGGTCTCCTCAACGAAGGTAATCTGAATCTGGTTTTCAAAAACCCGAACCGGGTAACGATTGAGGTTGCGTCCTCCGGGGCCGTGCAGACACTGGCCGGTTTTGACGTCGAACACCGCCTCGTGCAGCGGGCATTCCACCTTGCCGTCTTCCACGAAGCCCTGACTCAGCAGGGCATAGGCGTGCGGGCATACGTCCTCCAGCGCGTAATATTCACCGTCGATCAGGTAAACGCCGATCTCTTTACCGTCGACGTTGCCGCTAAAAGGGAAATCTTCCTGTACTTGTTCTGCGTCACATACGCCTATCCAGCTCATCACGATCCTCCAGGCTTTTGTTTCATATATGAAACTCTGTTTCTTATTTAATACGGTCAATATAAAAGCGATGAATGTTTCGTCAAGCGACAATGTGACGAATTTGTTAATCGATCGGCAATTAATTAACTAAGTGTGCAAGGGATCACGAAAAAATGCAGCGATATGAAATTTTCATTATTGCAGCGTGAGAAATAGGTTTTTTTAATGGACTCTTATTTTCAATAAAACAGATTGACTTCTTTTCTTTTTACTCTCTAAAAATAAATGAACGTTACCTCTATCGCGTTTCACCTGTGAAACTTATTTTTTATTTATCTTTATTAAACAAAGAGTTTCACAGGCGAACCATTTTAGCTCCGTGACAATCACATTGATGAAAAATATAAGTTACAAAAAACGTAAGGCGGACATGATGACGGCAAGATGGCAAGGCACGATTGCACTTTTATTACTCATTATTATTTCCTACGTCGATCGGGTAAATATCTCGGTAATGATTTTAAACCCGGAATTTGCCGAACATTTTCAGTTAAATGAAAACAGAATGTTACAGGGCCTGCTCATGACCTGCTTTCTTCTGGGTTATGGATTTTCCGCTTTATTATTAACGCCGGTTATTGAAAGCAAACTTCATTATCGGCAGGGATTATTAAGCAGCATTGCGATTTGGGCCGCGGTCTGCGCGGCTTCACCTTTGCTCGGCTCGCTGACGGGAATGCTCTTCGCCCGCGTGATTCTGGGGATCGCGGAGGGACCGCTTTTTTCACTGAAAACGCGCTTTATCAGCGATAACTTTAGCGCGCAAGAGATCGGCAAACCCAACGCCGTGACCGCGCTGGGCGTCTCGCTCGGGCTGGCCGTGGGCTTTCCGCTGGTGACCTGGCTGATGTCGCATCTGGGCTGGGCCGGATCGTTTTATGCACTGGCGGCAATCAACCTTCTCCTCGGCGGCGGCTTAATCTGGCGTTTTCTGCCCGCGCCGCGCAAGCTCCCGACCGCGAAAAAGCCGGGGTTTGTTCACACCTTCACGTTGGCCTGGCAGACGCCGCTGCTGGGCTGGATCATGGTGGTTGAAATCGCCACCCTGAGCTATCTCTGGGGGAGCAGCGCCTGGTTACCCGCGTGGCTGCGTGACGAGCACCACTTCTCGCTGCATGCCACGGGCTGGCTTGCGGCGATCCCCTTCCTGCTCAGTCTGGGGTCAAAGTTTCTGGGCGGCGTGCTGCTCGATAAAATGCGTCCGGAACAGGCCCGGTACTGTTTGTGGTGGGCGGTACGTTGACGGCACTCTCCGTTGTCGCGCTGATGCTCAGCCATCAGCCTGCCTGGCTGGCGCTGTTTATGCTTTCGGCTAACGTCTTCTGGGGGCTACAGGGAGCGGCTATTCCGGCGGTGATCCAGCATCACGCCGCGCGGGAAGCGGTGGGCAGCGCTTACGGCATAATCAATGGGATCGGCAATATCTGCGCGGCGTTTATTCCGCTGCTGATGGGGATGGTGATGAGATCGGTGGGGTCGGTCAGTTCAGGCTTTTCGGTGCTGGTCGTCTCGCAGGTTGTCACCCTGCTTGCCGGGGGAATGTTGCTGCTGCGCATGCGGCGCGCAGCAGCAATCAGCGCGTAAGGCTTATTCGCCTTTTTTCGCCGCCTGGATGTAGAGCATTTCCAGCGCCAGGGTCGCCGCGGCCAGCGCGGTGATCTCGGACTGGTCATAGGCCGGAGCCACTTCCACCACGTCCATCCCGACGATGTTCAGATCCTTCAGGCCGCGCACCAGCTTGATGGCGCGGTCTGATGTCAGGCCGCCGATCACCGGCGTACCGGTACCCGGTGCGAATGCCGGATCCAGGCAGTCAATATCGAAGGTCAGATAGACAGGCATGTCGCCGACGATCTGCTTAACCTGAGCCAGAATATCGTCCACGCCGCGATCGTTCACATGGCCCGCGTCGAGTACGGTGAAGCCGTTGTCTTTGTCGAACTCGGTGCGGATGCCGATCTGCACGGAGTGGTTTGGATCGATCAGGCCTTCCTTCGGCGCGGTATAGAACATGGTGCCGTGGTCGAACTCGCAGCCGTTCGCGTAGGTGTCGGTGTGCGCATCGAAGTGCACCAGCGCCATTTTGCCGAAGTGCTTCGCGTGGGCGCGCAGCAGCGGCAGGGTCACGAAGTGGTCACCGCCGAAGGAGAGCATGCGTTTACCGGCCGCCAGCAGCTTCTCGGCGTGCGCCTGCAATTTTTCGCTCATCTCACGCGCGTCGCCGAAGGCGTACACCAGATCGCCGCAGTCCACCACGTTCAGGCGCTCGCGCATGTCGAAGTTCCACGGGAAGCGGTTGTGCTCCCAGGCCAGGTTGGTGGAAACCTGACGGATCGCCGCCGGGCCATGACGTCCCCCCGCGCGACCGGACGTTGCCATGTCGAACGGTACGCCGGTGATCACCCAGTCCGCATCGCTGTCGTACGGCTGGAAGTTCATCGGAAGGCGTAAAAAACCAAACGCGTTAGATACCAGAGAGTTATCGTACTGATGACCTAAAGTGCTCATGTCCTGACCTCTTATAAAGTCGATACATTAAAAACAGATGAAAAAAAATCCCCTCCGCGTCGTTAAACCCGACGAGGAAGGGATTGATTCGTAAATCGCATATTGGGGCGAATTATCGCCGTTAATTCATACGGGTTCAAGTGAGTATAGCATTCTGCCGGATGGCGGCTTCGCCTTCTCCGGCCTACATTCGTAGGCCCGGTAAGCGCAGCGCCACCGGGCATCGGCGGCACAGCGGCCTGATGCCCTCACCCCGCCCCTCTCCCACAGGGAGAGGGAGGTTTTCTTACTCGTCTTCCAGATACGTATACCCGTACAGACCCGCTTCAAACTCTTCCAGGAACTGCTGCTGCAAGGCATCGTCCAGACCGGTATTTTTCACCTGATCGCGGAACTGGGTGAGCAGTTTTTTCGGATCCAGCTGAACGTATTCGAGCATGTCCGCCACGGTGTCCCCTTCGTCGGACAGCTCAACCTCCACGCTGCCGTCAGGGAAGACAAACACGTCAACCGCTTCGGTATCACCAAACAGGTTGTGCATGTTGCCAAGGATCTCCTGATACGCACCCACCATAAAGAAGCCCAGCATTGGCGGGTTCTCCGGATCGTATTCCGGCATTGGCATAGTGGTCGCGATACCGTCGCCGTCGACGTAGTGGTCAATTGCGCCGTCGGAGTCACAGGTGATGTCCAGCAGCACGGCGCGGCGTTCCGGGGCGTGGTTCAGCCCTTCCAGCGGCAGAACCGGGAACAGCTGGTCGATACCCCAGGCATCCGGCATCGACTGGAACAGGGAGAAGTTGACGTACATTTTGTCCGCCATACGCTCCTGCAACTCGTCGATAATCGGACGGTGCGCGCGGTTGCTCGGGTCGAGCTGTTTCTGCACTTCGTGGCACATATTCAGATAGAGCTGCTCGGCCCACGCGCGCTCTTGCAGGCTGAAGGTGCCAGACGAGTAGCCGACGTGAATATCGTGCAGGTCCATCTGGCTGTCGTGCAGCCATTCGCGCAGGGAACGACGCGTGCCCGGCTCGTGCATCTCCTGCCAGGTTTCCCACATGCTTTGCAGGGAACGTGGGGCATCGTCTGCCGGAGGCGTGGCTTCGGTGATTTCGCTACGCTCAACGCCAATGATGTTAGAGACCAGTACCGTATGGTGCGCGGTGACCGCGCGGCCGGATTCGGTGATCACCGTCGGGTGCGGCAGGCCGTGCTCTTCGCAGGCATCGCCAATCGCCCAGATGATGTTGTTGGCATATTCGTTCAGGCCATAGTTTACCGAGCAGTCAGACTGCGAGCGGGTCCCTTCGTAGTCCACGCCCAAGCCGCCGCCCACGTCAAAGCACTGAATATTCACGCCGAGCTTATGCAGCTCAACGTAGAAACGCGCGGATTCACGCACCCCAGTGGCGATGTCGCGAATATTGGCCATCTGCGAGCCGAGGTGGAAGTGCAGCAGCTGAATGCTGTCCAGACGGCCGCGCTCGCGCAGAATTTCCACCAGCTGAAGCACCTGGTTCGCCGCAAGGCCGAACTTGGATTTCTCACCGCCGGAAGACTGCCATTTACCGGAACCCTGCGACGCCAGTCGCGCACGCACGCCAAGGCGTGGGATCACGTTCAGACGCTCGGCCTCTTCCAGCACGATCGCGATTTCGGTCATCTTCTCGATCACCAGATAGACCTTGTGGCCCATCTTCTCGCCAATCAGCGCCAGACGAATGTATTCGCGGTCTTTATAGCCGTTACAGACGATCACCGACCGGGTCATGCCCGCATGCGCCAGAACCGCCATCAGCTCCGCTTTAGAGCCTGCTTCCAGGCCCAGCGGCTCGCCGGAGTGGATCAGGGATTCAATCACGCGACGGTGCTGGTTGACCTTGATCGGGTAAACGAGGAAATAGTCGCCGTTATAACCATACGATTCCCGCGCGCGTTTGAACGCGGCGTTAATAGAACGCAGGCGATGTTGCAGGATCTGCGGGAAGCAGAACAGTGCAGGCAAGCGCTGACCCTGCGCTTCACGGGTTTTCACCAGTTTAGCGAGATCCACGCGCGCTTCCGGGACGTCCGGATCCGGGCAGACACTGATGTGGCCCAGCTCGTTAACGTCGTAGTAGTTATTGCCCCACCAGGCAATATTGTAAGTGCGCAGCATCTTGCTGGCTTCCTGGGAGCTCATCGCAACCTCCTGCATAGAACGTAGTACACCCTGTTCGCCTGCTGACGAAGGCGAAAGCGAAGACATGTCGTCAGACATAGCGAACCTCAACTCTTTGTATTAAGTGTAAAACAGTTGACTACTATCGCAGCGTTATACGGCGATAACAACCCATTAACGGCTCCATTTCCCAGCAGAGTATGCTGAAATCCAGACCGTGCGACCGGTTTCTTATTCATATCATTGTAAAACACGTATCCGAACTCTGTATGACAAGGTTCGGCGAAACCACGAGAAAACTCCTGTATTAACAAGAGCGCCCTTGTTCAGTTTTCACAAAGCGTGACCGGCTCTGGAATCCTGAGAAGCACCGAGATGGGTATAACATCGGCAGGTGTTTAGACCAGAAGTGCGGGTGGGAATCAAATGCGCGCCAGAACGGCTGCGCTGAATGAGCGGAAAACGATGGTTCATTATCTCGTATCACCTCCACGGCCGCCTCTGCTGAAACGGACCACAAGCCAAAGCTAAAAGTTCACTGCTTAACCCGGCTGGAAGTGGCGACACGATGTGTTCATCGAGCGCTTATTTTATATGAGCCGCGCGCCGCGTTTTATACCGAGAAGGTCGCTAAAAAGCAAAACAAAAATGCGCAGGTTGCCAGCGTCGTCAGGAAAAATTTCCAGCCGTGTTTTCAACGCAGTGAGAGGTGAGTCAAAAAAAACTGGAAATCGGGTGAAGAAGTGACCTAAAATAGACGTCCAGATGTTAATCCATCCATACCGATTAACACTCAGACTGCCAGTGTCAAAATCCTGTAGGCCTTGGTAGAATTATCTCCTATGGCTATTCCACACAGCAGCTTGAGCTAACCAAATTCCTCTTAGGTGAAATAAAACATGGCAAAACACCTGTTTACGTCCGAGTCCGTATCAGAAGGACATCCTGATAAAATTGCTGACCAAATCTCCGATGCGGTGCTGGATGCGATCCTGGCGCAGGATCCAAAGGCGCGCGTAGCGTGTGAAACCTATGTCAAAACCGGCATGGTTCTGGTTGGCGGTGAGATCACCACCAGCGCATGGGTTGATATCGAAGAGATCACCCGTAACACGGTGCGTGAGATTGGCTATGTACATTCTGATATGGGCTTTGATGCCAACTCCTGCGCCGTACTGAGCGCGATTGGCAAACAGTCTCCGGATATCAACCAGGGCGTTGACCGTGCCGATCCGCTGGAACAGGGCGCGGGTGACCAGGGCCTGATGTTCGGCTACGCAACCAACGAAACCGACGTGCTGATGCCAGCGCCGGTAACCTACGCCCATCGTCTGGTGCAGCGTCAGGCTGAAGTGCGTAAAAACGGCACCCTGCCGTGGCTGCGTCCGGATGCGAAAAGCCAGGTGACCTTCCAGTATGACGACGGGAAAATCGTCGGTATCGATGCAGTGGTTCTTTCCACGCAGCATGCTGAAGAGATTGACCAGAAATCCCTGCAAGAAGCGGTGATGGAAGAGATCATCAAGACGGTTCTGCCAACTGAATGGCTGAGCTCTGCGACCAAATTCTTCATCAACCCAACCGGACGCTTTGTTATCGGCGGCCCAATGGGTGACTGCGGTCTGACCGGTCGTAAAATCATCGTAGATACCTACGGCGGCATGGCACGTCACGGCGGCGGCGCATTCTCCGGTAAAGATCCGTCTAAAGTTGACCGTTCTGCGGCGTACGCTGCACGTTATGTGGCGAAAAATATCGTTGCTGCCGGTCTGGCTGACCGCTGTGAGATCCAGGTTTCCTACGCTATCGGCGTGGCTGAGCCAACCTCCATCATGGTGGAAACCTTCGGTACTGAAAAAGTGCCTTCTGAACAGCTGACCCTGCTGGTGCGTGAGTTCTTCGACCTGCGTCCATACGGTCTGATTCAGATGCTGGATCTGCTGCACCCAATCTACCAGGAAACCGCAGCGTACGGTCACTTTGGCCGCGAACATTTCCCATGGGAAAAAACCGACAAAGCCGCCCTGCTGCGTGATGCTGCCGGTCTGAAATAATCGACTGCCAGTAGCTTAAACAGGCCAGCCTTTGTGCTGGCCTTTTTTATGTCGGGTGGCGGCTATGCCTTACCCGACCTACGGGTAGTGAGTTTTTGTAGGCCGGGTAAGGCACAGCCGCCACCCGGCAATGTTTGGAACCGTTTACACCTCACTCTCTATACCCCGCTTTCAGAATATTCTCTTTGCATGATCGCATTTCTTCTGCTGTTACATTCCCTTTCAGTTAAGTCTGAAATTTGTGCAAACGCGATGCACATCAATTAATTTACCTCTATATTTTCAAAGCTTTAATTATTTTTACGGTTACAAGCCAGTGTAACCGATTACACCGTTGTGATTTGACTCACATATTTTTATGAGCCGCTCACCTACTCTTAATATCGTAAAAACTGATAACCCAACTGGAGGGCATAATGCCTGACAATAATAAACAGGGGCGTACGTCCAATAAGGCAATGACGTTCTTCGTCTGCTTCCTCGCCGCTCTGGCAGGATTACTCTTTGGCCTGGATATTGGCGTAATTGCCGGTGCATTACCTTTCATCACCGATGAGTTCCAGATTAGCGCACACACTCAGGAATGGGTGGTTAGCTCCATGATGTTCGGTGCCGCCGTCGGCGCGGTCGGTAGCGGCTGGCTCTCCTTTAAGCTCGGGCGTAAAAAGAGCCTGATGATCGGCGCGATCCTGTTCGTTGCCGGCTCACTGTTCTCTGCCGCTGCGCCTAACGTTGAAGTGCTGATCATCTCCCGCGTGCTGCTCGGTCTGGCAGTGGGCGTGGCGTCTTATACTGCCCCGCTGTACCTGTCTGAAATCGCTCCGGAAAAAATCCGCGGCAGCATGATTTCCATGTATCAGCTGATGATCACCATCGGTATTCTGGGGGCTTATCTCTCGGATACCGCATTCAGCTACAGCGGCGCATGGCGCTGGATGCTGGGCGTAATCATCATTCCAGCCATCCTGCTGCTGATTGGCGTCTTCTTCCTGCCGGACAGTCCGCGCTGGTTCGCCGCCAAACGCCGCTTCCATGATGCCGAACGCGTGCTCTTACGCCTGCGTGATACCAGCGCCGAAGCCAAAAACGAGCTGGAAGAGATCCGCGAAAGCCTGAAGGTCAAACAGTCCGGCTGGGCGCTGTTCAAAGAGAACAGCAACTTCCGCCGCGCGGTGTTCCTCGGTGTGCTGTTACAGATCATGCAACAGTTCACCGGGATGAACGTCATCATGTATTACGCGCCGAAAATCTTCGAACTGGCGGGCTACACCAACACCACCGAGCAGATGTGGGGCACCGTGATCGTCGGCCTGACCAACGTGCTGGCGACCTTTATCGCTATCGGTCTGGTGGACCGCTGGGGACGTAAGCCAACCCTGACGCTGGGCTTCCTGGTGATGGCCGTCGGGATGGGCGTGCTGGGTACCATGATGCACATGGGCATTCACTCTCCAACGGCACAGTACTTCGCCGTGGCGATGCTGCTGATGTTTATCATTGGGTTTGCGATGAGCGCCGGTCCGCTGATTTGGGTGCTGTGCTCTGAGATCCAGCCGCTGAAAGGGCGTGATTTTGGTATCACCTGTTCTACCGCAACCAACTGGATTGCCAACATGATCGTCGGCGCAACGTTCCTGACCATGCTCAATACCCTGGGTAACGCCAATACCTTCTGGGTCTACGCCGGTCTGAACCTGTTCTTTATCGTTCTCACTATCTGGCTGGTTCCTGAAACCAAACATGTTTCACTGGAACACATTGAACGTAACCTGATGAAAGGTCGTCCTCTGCGCGAAATCGGCGCACACGACTGATCCTCCTGCGGGAGGCGCCTCTTGCGCCTCCCCGCTTCCCGCTTTATGCTCTGCCCCTATGAAAGCTCCCCGTCTCCCCATCGCCATTCAGCAAGCCGTCATGCGCAGCCTGCGGGAAAAACTCGCCCAGGCCAACCTGAAGCTCGGCCGCAATTATCCTGAACCGAAGCTGGTCTATCAGCAGCGTGGCACCGCGGCAGGCACCGCCTGGCTGGAGTCGTATGAGATCCGCCTGAATCCGGTGCTGATGATGGAAAACCAGCAGGCGTTTATCGACGAAGTCGTCCCGCACGAGCTGGCGCACCTGCTGGTGTGGAAACACTTTGGCCGCGTCGCGCCGCACGGCAAAGAGTGGAAATGGATGATGGAGGCGGTGCTCGGGGTTCAGGCCCGCCGCACCCATCAGTTCGAGCTGGAATCGGTACGCCGCAATACCTTCCCCTACCGCTGCCAGTGTCAGCAGCACCAGCTTACCGTCCGCCGCCATAACCGCGTTGTGCGCGGCGAGGCGACCTATCGCTGCGTAAAGTGCGGCGAACCGCTGGTTGCGGAATAATCACTCGAACTTTCAGGAACTTTCCTGATCTGACTGATTGCATACGGGAACAACATTCGTTACGTTGCGGGCTCGTTTTGACACGGAGTGTAAGATGTCCCGTAATGTTTCTCTCGCGGTCGCTTTTCTGGCGACAGCGCTATCCGGCCATGCTCTGGCCGACGGTATTCACAGTTTCTCTCAGGCAAAAACCGCAGGCGTAAAGATTAACGCCGACGTACCGGGTGATTTCTACTGCGGCTGTAAAATTAACTGGCAGGGTAAGAAAGGGGTCGTGGATCTGGGATCCTGCGGCTATAAGGTGCGCAAGAACGAGAATCGCGCCAGCCGAATCGAATGGGAACACGTTGTTCCGGCCTGGCAGTTTGGCCACCAGCGCCAGTGCTGGCAGGACGGTGGACGTAAAAATTGCGCAAAAGATCCGGTCTACCGCCAGATGGAAAGCGATATGCACAACCTGCAACCCGCCGTGGGTGAGGTCAATGGCGACCGCGGAAACTTCATGTACAGCCAGTGGAACGGTGGCGAAGGCCAGTACGGTCAGTGCGCCATGAAGGTCGATTTCAAAGAGAAAGTCGCCGAACCGCCTGCCCGCGCGCGCGGCAGCATCGCCCGCACTTATTTCTATATGCGCGACCGCTACGATCTCAATCTTTCCCGCCAGCAGACGCAGCTCTTCAATGCCTGGGACAAGCTCTACCCGGTGACGGACTGGGAATGCCAGCGCGACGAACGTATCGCCAAAGTCCAGGGGAATCACAACCCTTACGTCCAGCGGGCTTGCCAGGCGCAAAAGAGCTAACCTACACTACGGCAATTCGCTTATATCGCATGACACATGGAATTTCTGACTATGCGCATCCCTCGCATCTATCACCCTGAACTGATTACCCCAGGCGGCGAAATCGCCCTGTCTGATGATGCCGCAAACCATGTAGGTCGCGTGCTGCGCATGGGGGCCGGCCAGGCGATTCAGCTCTTTGACGGCTCTAATCAGGTTTTCGACGCTGAAATTACGCGCGCCGATAAAAAAAGCGTGCACGTGAAGGTGCTGCGTGGCGACGTGGACGACCGGGAATCCCCGCTGCACATTCACCTGGGCCAGGTGATGTCGCGTGGGGAAAAGATGGAGTTCACCATTCAGAAATCCATTGAACTGGGTGTAAGCCTCATTACGCCACTTTTTTCTGAGCGCTGCGGCGTTAAACTGGATGCGGAACGTCTGAACAAAAAGATCCAGCAGTGGCAAAAAATTGCCATTGCGGCCTGCGAACAGAGCGGCCGCAACCGTATCCCGGAGATCCGCCCGGCGATGGATCTGGAGGACTGGTGTGCAGAAGAGGAAAGCGGGCTTAAGCTCAATCTTCATCCGCGCGCCAGCGCCAGCATCAATACGCTGCCGCTGCCCGTTGAGCGTGTACGCCTGCTGATTGGCCCGGAAGGCGGCCTGTCGGCTGACGAAATTGCCATGACGGCGCGTTACCAGTTTACTGATATTTTGTTGGGACCTCGCGTTCTGCGCACTGAGACAACGGCACTCACCGCCATTACCGCGCTACAGGTGCGATTTGGCGATCTGGGTTGAAGCAAAGCCTGACCCATAACCGGAGAAGAAGATGATTAAGCTCGGCATCGTGATGGACCCCATCGCAAACATTAACATCAAGAAAGACTCCAGCTTCGCTATGCTGCTGGAAGCGCAGCGTCGCGGCTATGAACTCCACTATATGGAGATGAACGATCTTTACCTGATCAACGGTGAAGCCCGCGCACGCACCCGCATCGTTAACGTCGAGCAGAACTACGAAAAATGGTACGAATTCGGTACCGAGCAGGATATTGCCCTGGCCGACCTTAACGTGATCCTGATGCGTAAAGATCCGCCGTTCGACACCGAATACATTTACGCCACCTATATCCTTGAGCGTGCCGAAGAGAAAGGAACGCTGATCGTCAACAAGCCGCAGAGCCTGCGCGACTGCAACGAGAAGCTCTATACCGCATGGTTCTCTGACCTGACGCCGGAAACGCTCGTCACCCGCAGCAAAACGCAGCTGAAAGAATTCTGGCAGAAGCACGGCGACATCATCATGAAGCCGCTGGACGGCATGGGTGGCGCGTCGATCTTCCGCGTGAAAGAGGGCGATCCGAACATTGGCGTGATTGCCGAAACGCTGACCGAGCTGGGAACCCGCTACTGCATGGCGCAGAACTATCTGCCAGCCATTAAAGACGGCGACAAGCGTGTGCTGGTCGTAGACGGCGAGCCGGTGCCTTACTGCCTGGCGCGTATCCCGCAGGGAGGGGAAACCCGTGGCAACCTGGCGGCTGGCGGCCGTGGCGAACCGCGTCCGTTAAGCGAAAGCGACTGGGAAATTGCCCGCCGCGTCGGCCCTACGCTGAAAGCCAAAGGCCTGATCTTCGTCGGCCTCGATATCATCGGCGATCGTCTGACCGAAGTGAACGTCACCAGCCCGACCTGCATTCGTGAAATCGAAGCGGAATTCCCGATCTCGATCACCGGAATGCTGATGGACGCTATCGAAAAACGTTTACAGAAATAACCTGTGACAGCGCCTGTGTTTATCCCCATACTGGGCGCTGTCGCTTTTTAAACCAGGAAACAGTACCTCTGACAATGAATTTACAGCATCACTTTCTTATTGCCATGCCTGCTCTCCAGGATCCGATTTTCCGCCGCTCCGTGGTCTATATTTGCGAATACAACGAAGACGGCGCGATGGGGATTATCATCAATAAGCCGCTGGAAAACCTCCAGGTGGAAGGCATTCTGGACAAGTTGAAAATCCCTGCTGAAGCGCGGCTGCCGGAAATCCGTCTCGATAAACCGGTGATGCTCGGCGGCCCGCTTGCAGAAGATCGTGGCTTTATCCTGCATACCCCGCCGGTTTTCTCGTCCAGCATTCGTATCTCCGATAACACCGTCGTCACCACCTCTCGCGACGTGCTTGAAACGCTGGGCACTGCCAGTCAGCCTTCTGAGGTGCTGGTTGCGCTCGGCTACGCCTCCTGGGAAAAAGGGCAGCTGGAACAAGAAATTCTGGACAACGCCTGGCTGACAGCCCCTGCGGATATGAATATCCTGTTTAAAACCCCTATCGCCGATCGCTGGCGTGACGCGGCAAAACTGATTGGCATTGATATTCTGACCATGCCTGGCGTTGCGGGGCACGCGTAATGAGCGGCACCCTTCTCGCCTTCGACTTCGGCACCAAAAGCATCGGCGTCGCTGTGGGTCAACGGATCACCGGCACCGCTCGCCCGCTCACGGCGCTGAAAGCTAACGACGGCACGCCGGACTGGAACCTTATTGAGCGCTTGCTCAAAGAGTGGCAGCCGGACGACGTGATTGTCGGCCTGCCGCTAAACATGGACGGCACCGAGCAACCGCTTACCGCCCGCGCGCGCAAATTCGCGAACAAAATCCATGGCCGCTTTGGCGTCTCCGTTAAGCTGCACGATGAACGTTTGAGCACCGTCGAGGCACGCGCTGGCCTGTTCGAGCACGGTGGCTTCCGGGCGCTGAACAAAGGCAGCGTGGATTCAGCTTCAGCCGTCATTATTCTCGAAAGCTATTTCGAACAGGGTTACTGAGCGCCGGGGCTACAGCCGCCCCTGCGCCCGTCGCTCCGCCAGACTCTGCTCAAAGTTCTGCATTCCCGCCTGCTGCCCCGTTTGAATAATGCCCGGCAGTTGCCAGGTTTTGCCTTCGCGGATCAGGTTTGCCGCCGCCGAGGTATTCACCAGTAGCTCATACAGCGCCACGCGCCCGCCCTGGACATCCTGACGTAGCTTCTGCGCCAGGACCGCACGCAGGCTTCCCGCCAGCTGATTACGCACCGGATCTTTCTCCTGCGCCGGGAAGGTGTCGACCAGGCGCTCGATCGCCTGCGCCGCGCCGCGCGTGTGCAGCGTGGCTAACACCAGATGGCCGGTTTCCGCCGCCGTCAGCGCCAGGCGTATCGTCTCGCTGTCGCGCAGCTCACCAAGCAGAATCACATCCGGATCTTCACGCAGCGCGCTGCGCAGCGCCTCGGCAAAGGACGGGCTGTGCTGGCCTATCTCCCGCTGCTGGATCAGGCAACGTTCGCTCTGGTACATAAACTCCACCGGATCTTCCAGGGTCAGAATATGCCCGTCCGTCTGGTGATTGAGGAAATCGACCATAGCGGCCAGGGTGGTCGATTTCCCACTGCCGGTGGCGCCGGTGACCAGAATCAGGCCATTGTCATTGAACAGTAGTTCCGGGATCGCTCGCGGCACACCTAGCGCAGAGAGCTGCGGGCACGTCAGCGGCAACAGCCGCAGCGCAATCGAAACGCCGTGCATATGCTTAAACGCACTGCCGCGCAGCCGCTGACGGCCTGCGAGGGTAACGGCAAAATCCACCTGCCCGTTTGCCCACCATGCGCCCTGCTGTTCGTCGTTGAGCCACGCTTTTAATAACGCCTCCACATCCGGGGGCGGAAACGGCGCAGGTTCAAGACGACCTGACCTGCGCCAGCGCGGTGGCGAATCACTGCACAGGTGTAGATCGGAGACGTTATGCTTTACACTAAGGGCCACAATTTCTTCCACATCCATAGACTACTCCTCGGAAAATGAACGACATTGCGCATAACCTGGCACAGGTCCGGGACAAAATCTCAGCCGCGGCAACGCGTTGCGGCCGTGCTCCAGAAGAAATTACGTTGCTTGCAGTCAGCAAAACTAAGCCTGCGAGCGCCATCGCAGAAGCGATAGCCGCCGGTCATCGTGCCTTTGGTGAAAACTATGTGCAGGAAGGCGTGGATAAAATTCGCGCTTTCCGGGAACGGGGAAATACAGACCTGCAATGGCACTTTATCGGTCCGCTACAGTCGAACAAAAGCCGTCTGGTAGCAGAGCACTTTGACTGGTGCCACACCATCGATCGTCTGCGCATCGCTACCCGTCTGAGCGACCAGCGCCCTATGGAGATGCCAGCGCTTAACGTGCTGATTCAAATCAACATCAGCGATGAAAACAGCAAGTCCGGCATTACGCTGGGCGAACTGGAGGCGCTGGCGGCAGACGTGGCGGCGCTGCCGCGCTTAACCCTGCGCGGGCTGATGGCTATCCCGGCGCCAGAGTCAAGTTATGAAAGGCAGTTTGCCGTGGCACAGCAAATGGCTGTAGCATTTGAGGCGCTTAAGGCGCGCTATGACACGGTAGACACGCTTTCTCTGGGCATGTCGGACGATATGGAAGCCGCCATCGCGGCAGGCAGCACCATGGTGCGCATCGGCACGGCAATTTTCGGTGCGCGCGATTACCCCCAATAATAAGGAAACCTGAGGAACGCCATGAAGACGTTGACTTTCCTGCTTTCAACGGTCATTGAACTGTATACGATGGCGCTGCTGTTGCGCGTCTGGATGCAGTGGGCCCGTTGTGATTTTTACAATCCATTCTCACAATTTATCGTGAAAATCACGCAGCCCGTTGTGGGGCCGCTTCGCCGCGTCATTCCGGCAATGGGGCCAATTGACAGTTCATCTCTGCTGATGGCGTTTATTCTGAGCGTTATCAAAGCGATCGTGCTGTTTATGGTCATCACTTTCCAGCCGATTATCTGGATTTCAGCCGTTCTGATCCTGGTTAAAACCGTCGGCTCGCTGATCTTCTGGGTCCTGCTGGTGATGGCGATCATGAGCTGGGTAAGCCGGGGCCGTAGCCCGGTGGAGTACGCGTTGATTCAGCTGACTGAACCGTTGCTGCGTCCGATTCGTAGCCTGCTGCCTGCAATGGGCGGAATCGACTTTTCCCCGATGCTTCTCGTTCTGCTGCTGTACGTGCTGAATATGGGTATCGCGGAACTGTTACAGGCGACGGGTAATATGCTGCTGCCGGGGCTGTGGATGGCGTTATGAGTGCAGTTAGCCCCTGCGCCGACGGGCTGGTTTTGCGGCTGTACATTCAGCCGAAAGCCAGCCGCGACAGTATTGTTGGGCTGCATGGCGACGAGCTAAAAGTCGCCATCACTGCCCCGCCGGTTGACGGCCAGGCGAATGCGCATCTGACCAAATATCTGGCTAAACAGTTTCGCGTCGCTAAAAGCCAGGTCATCATTGAGAAAGGTGAACTTGGCCGGCATAAACAGGTAAAAATCCTTAACCCGCAATCTATCCCGACGGAAGTCGCGGCTCTGAAAGAACAGGACTAAACCATGCAGAAAGTTGTTCTCGCCACCGGTAACGCCGGTAAAGTGCGCGAGCTGGCCTCGCTATTAAATGATTTTGGGCTGGACGTGGTGGCCCAGACCGGGCTGGGCGTGGACTCCGCCGAAGAGACCGGCCTGACGTTTATCGAAAACGCCATTCTAAAAGCGCGCCATGCGGCGCAGATCACCGGACTGCCCGCGATAGCCGATGACTCCGGTCTGGCCGTGGATTTTCTGGGCGGTGCGCCAGGGATTTACTCCGCCCGCTATTCCGGGGTGGACGCCACCGACCAGCAGAATCTGGAAAAGCTGCTTGTGGCCCTGAAAGACGTCCCTGACGAACAGCGTACCGCGCAGTTCCACTGCGTGCTGGTCTACATGCGTCACGCGGAAGATCCCACGCCGATTGTCTGTCACGGCAGCTGGCCGGGCGTGATCACCCTTGAAGCGGCGGGCAACGGCGGCTTTGGTTACGACCCGATTTTCTTTGTCCCGACCGAGGGAAAAACCGCTGCGGAACTCACCCGCGAAGAGAAAAGCGCGATCTCCCACCGTGGACGCGCCCTGAAACTGTTACTGGAAGCACTGCGTAATGGCTAATTTGCCGCCTCTGAGTCTTTATATTCACATCCCATGGTGCGTGCAGAAATGCCCGTACTGCGATTTCAACTCGCACGCGCTGAAGAGCGAAGTGCCGCACGATGATTACGTCGCGCATCTGCTGGCCGATCTGGATGCTGATGTATCGTACGCACAGGGACGTGAAGTGAAGACCATTTTTATTGGTGGCGGTACACCGAGCCTGCTTTCAGGCCCGGCGATGCAGACGCTGCTGGATGGCGTGCGCGCACGCCTGAACCTGACAGTGGATGCTGAAATTACGATGGAAGCCAACCCCGGTACCGTTGAGGCCGACCGTTTTGTCGAGTATCAGCGTGCGGGCGTGAACCGTATCTCTATCGGCGTGCAGAGCTTTAGCGAGCCAAAGCTGAAGCGTCTGGGGCGTATCCACGGCCCAGAAGAGGCAAAACGCGCGGCAAACCTGGCAACGGGGCTTGGGCTGCGCAGCTTTAACCTCGACCTGATGCATGGCCTGCCGGATCAGTCGCTCGAAGAAGCGCTGGACGATTTGCGTCAGGCGATTGAACTGAATGCGCCGCATCTGTCGTGGTATCAGCTGACCATTGAGCCTAACACCCTGTTTGGTTCCCGTCCTCCGGTGCTGCCGGACGATGACGCGCTGTGGGATATCTTCGAGCAGGGCCACCAGCTTTTGACCGCGGCGGGGTATCAGCAATACGAAACGTCGGCGTATGCGAAGCCGGGCTATCAGTGTCAGCACAATCTGAACTACTGGCGTTTTGGTGATTATCTGGGAATTGGCTGCGGCGCACATGGCAAAGTGACCTTCCCGGACGGACGCATTCTGCGTACCGCCAAAACGCGTCACCCGCGCGGGTATATGGAAGGCCGCTACCTGGAGCGTCAGCACGACGTCGAGGCGGCGGATAAGCCGTTTGAGTTCTTTATGAACCGCTTCCGTCTGCTGGAAGCCGCACCGCGCGCGGAATTTACGCGTTATACCGGGCTGCCGGAGTCAGTGATTCGTCCGCAGATTGACGAGGCGCTGGCGCAGGGGTATCTGACCGAGTGTGATGAGTCCTGGCAGATCACCGAGCACGGCAAGCTGTTCTTAAACTCCCTTCTTGAGCTGTTCCTCGCTGAAAATCCTGAAGGCTGATTCAGAATTTTACATCCCGTTCTGCTGGCTGAGGGAAAGGCTGGCAGAGTGTGGGGATGGAAAAATCAAAACAACTCCGCAAACAAATGACACCCGAAGAAGTACGCCTCTGGTATTTGCTCAGAGGTCGTCGTTTCTTCGGGTATAAGTTTCGTCGTCAGATGCCGGTTGGGCCGTATATCGTGGATTTTGCCTGCTTTAAGGCGAAGCTGATTATTGAGCTGGACGGTGGGCAACATCAGGATGAGGAGAACTATGATTCACGTCGTACCGCGTTTTTGAATACGAACGGATGGGAAGTCGTACGGTTCTGGAATAATGAATTTCGCGTTAACGAAGATGAAGTGTTAAATATCATTCTTCAACGACTGCAATGCCTGATGCCCTCACCCTAACCCTCTCCCACATGGAGAGGGAACTCTAACTCCCTCTCCCTGTGGGAGAGGGCCGGGGTGAGGGGTCCTGCGCGCAGAGGCGTTACTTCAGCGTCCCCACCAGCGCCTTCCGGCTGTCTTCCAGCGACACCACGCGTTTACACACGTCTTTGCCGAACTGCTGGAAATCGGCTTCCTGATTCTTCCACTCGTTCTGAATCGAGGTTTGCAGTCCGCCCAGGCTACCCAGTACACCCTGCAACGGATTACCGCCCCCCTTCAGCACCGCTTTGGCGCCCATCTCGTTGATGCTGTCCTGGAGAATGCCGCCCATCGCCTGGTTCACCAGCTGCTGACCGTCGGCACGCACCTGATCGATCGCCTTATAGTGGAACGTCAGGCCATCAGAGCGCGTCTCGATAATACGGTTCATCTGCTCTTTCAGCTGTTTATCCAGCTTCGTCAGGCGGGTGCGCATATTGCTGCTCTCCCCCACCTCTTTGGTGATGATTTTATCCAGCGCCACGCGGCTCTTTTCAACGCGGGTCAGCGCGCCATCGTTGATCCAGGGCAGCGCGGTACGCAACTCGGCCTGGTAGTCCATCGCCTGCTCGCGCTGGGCGGCCGTCAGGTTTTGCGGTTTGCCGTTAAAGGTCACGTTGCCATCCGGCGTAATCACCAGATTGCCATTCTCGCCCTTAACCTGCACGGTTTGCGGACTCAGCACCACGTCATCACGCGGGGTGACGCTACATTTATACTCCGCATGGGCGGTGGTTCCGATTGCCAGTAAAGCAACAGCCAGCAACGTTTTGCGCATCTTTAACACTCCCTCAGACAAAATGGGCCAGCTAATGCTGGCCCGTTCTTGCTTTATTAGTCCCACCAAACGTCGAAAAGTTCGCTAACGCGGACATCTTCCAGTTTGTGGTCTTCAAGCCATTTGCGTACCAGCGCCTGATGCTCTTCGGTGCATTTCCCCACTTCCTGGGTGCAAATCAGACCTTCCCACGCCAGATAGCCGCTACCGTCGAAGGCCAGCTTGTTTGGCTCGATCACCTCGTTGATGAACGCATCAACGTCCTGATCGATCTGCTCAACGCTGGTGCCTTCCGGGAAGCGCCAGGCAACGGAGAAACCCACTTCCTGGAATTCTTCGATGTGCATCTTTTTACGCAGACGACGGCTACGATTCTTTGCCATTATTTCACCCTCTCGAACATTAAGTCCCATACGCCGTGACCAAGACGATGGCCACGCTGTTCAAATTTTGTCACCGGACGTGAATCCGGACGCGGTACGTAGTCGTTGCTTTCAGACTGATTTTTATACCCGTCCAGGGACGACATCACTTCCAGCATATGTTCCGCATAAGGTTCCCAGTCGGTTGCCATGTGGAAAACGCCGCCCAACTTGAGCTTACTTTTCACCAGCTCGGCAAACGGCGCCTGAACGATACGGCGTTTATTATGACGCGCTTTGTGCCATGGGTCAGGGAAAAAGAGCTGAACCATGTTCAAAGAATTGTCAGGAATCATTTTGTGCAGCACTTCCACCGCGTCGTGACACATGACGCGCAGGTTCTCAACGCCCTCTTCGTGGGCCGTTGCCAGGCACGCACCGACGCCCGGCGAGTGTACTTCGATACCGAGGAAGTTCTGCTCCGGGCGCGCTTTTGCCATGGTCACCAGCGAGGTGCCCATGCCAAAACCAATCTCCAGCGTCACTGGCGCGTCGCGGCCAAACAGGTCGGTGAAGTCGAGCGGTTGCTCGCTGAACTCAACGCCCATCACCGGCCAGTAGTTGTCCAGCGCGTGTTGCTGCCCTTTTGTCAGGCGCCCCTGACGGCGGACAAAGCTGCGAATACGGCGCAGCGGGCGACCGTTTTCATCAAATTCCGGTGAAATGACGTCGTTTTTCATAAAAGAGTTGTCTGCTTGTGAGAATGTTCGGGAAACGGGCATTATCCAAAGTTAAGGCTTCTATGCAAGCATGGGAAAGATCCGGTTTACAGCAGATTGACGCTGTGCTGCAATCTGCGTCCCTGATTAAGCGAATCGATGACCATGCAAGCCTCTCAATTTTCAGCCCAGGTGCTGGACTGGTACGACAAATACGGGCGTAAAACCCTGCCCTGGCAAATTGAAAAAACGCCTTACAAAGTATGGCTCTCCGAGGTGATGTTGCAACAAACGCAGGTCGCGACGGTCATTCCTTACTTCGAGCGTTTTATGGCGCGCTTCCCGACTATCACCGATCTGGCCAACGCACCGCTGGACGAGGTACTGCACCTGTGGACCGGCCTCGGCTATTACGCCCGCGCGCGCAACCTGCACAAAGCCGCACAGCAGGTCGCCACCCGCCACAACGGTAAATTCCCGGAAACCTTTGACGAGGTGGCGGATTTGCCCGGCGTCGGGCGCTCCACCGCAGGCGCCATTCTCTCCCTCTCATTAGGCAAGCATTTCCCTATTCTCGACGGCAACGTCAAGCGGGTGCTGGCACGCTGCTACGCCGTAGATGGCTGGCCGGGCAAGAAAGAGGTTGAGAAACGCCTGTGGGAGATCAGTGAAACGGTCACTCCGGCGAAAGGGGTGGAGCGTTTTAACCAGGCGATGATGGATCTGGGCGCGATGGTCTGCACCCGTTCAAAACCGAAGTGCGAACTCTGCCCGGTAAACAACCTCTGCGTGGCGTATGCGAACCACACCTGGGCGCAGTATCCGGGGAAAAAACCGAAGCAGACGCTGCCTGAACGCACCGGGTACATGCTGCTGATGCAGCATGGCGACGAGGTTTTTCTCGCTCAGCGCCCGCCGAGTGGCCTGTGGGGTGGTCTATACTGCTTCCCACAGTTTGAGGATGAAATCTCGCTTCGGGCATGGCTTGAACAGCGCGGCATTGCGGCCGATACCCTGACGCAACTCAACGCGTTCCGTCATACCTTCAGCCATTTCCATCTGGATATTGTGCCGATGTGGCTTCCCGTGTCCTCATTCACGTCGTGCATGGATGAAGGCACCGCTCTCTGGTATAACTTAGCGCAACCGCCATCAGTCGGGCTGGCGGCTCCCGTGGAGCGCCTGTTACAGCAATTACGTGTCGGAGCAATGGTTTAGCATCGGCAAGACAAAGAGGAATGAGTATGGCCAGAACCATTTTTTGTACTTTCCTACAGCGCGACGCTGAAGGCCAGGATTTCCAGCTCTACCCGGGCGATCTGGGTAAGCGCATCTATAACGAGATCTCCAAAGAAGCCTGGGGACAGTGGCAGAAGAAGCAGACCATGCTGATCAACGAGAAAAAGCTCAGCATGATGAACCCGGAACACCGCAAACTGCTGGAGCAGGAGATGGTGAACTTCCTGTTCGAAGGTAAAGACGTCCACATCGAAGGCTATACGCCACCGGAAAAATAATAACGCGCAGCTGCTGCCCGGCGGCGCTGCGCTTGCACGGGCCTACGGTTTTGTAGGTCGGGTAAGCGCAGCGCCACCCGGCAACAGCAACCCCAAAGCAAACACAACACGCACTCCCGGAATGATGAAAAAACTTTTAGCGCTAGCCCTTGTTGCGCCGTTGCTTGTGTCTTGTTCTTCCAAAAAAGGCGATGAATACAACGAAGCCTGGGTCAAGGACACCAACGGTTTTGACATTTTGATGGGGCAGTTTGCCCACAACATCGAGAACATATGGGGATTTAACGAAGTTCTTATTGCCGGACCGAAGGACTACGTTAAGTACACCGACGCCTATCAGACCCGTAGCCACATCAACTTCGATGACGGTACGATTACGGTTGAAACCATCGCGGGGACTGAACCTGCGGCGCATTTACGTCAGGCCATCATCAAAACCCTGCTGATGGGCGACGATCCGGGGTCTATCGACCTCTACTCTGATGCCGATGACATCACCATCTCCAAAGAGCCATTCCTGTATGGCCAGGTCGTTGACCAGACCGGTCAGCCGATCCGCTGGGAAGGCCGCGCCACGAAATTCGCCGACTACCTGCTGCAAACGCGCCTGAAAAGCCGCACTAACGGCCTGAAAGTAATCTACAGCGTCACGATCAACCTGGTGCCGAACCACCTCGACAAGCGTGCGCATAAGTATCTGGGCATGGTGCGTCAGGCGTCGCGTAAGTATGGCGTGGATGAGTCGCTGATCCTGGCGATTATGCAGACCGAGTCCTCGTTCAACCCCTACGCGGTAAGCCGTTCCGACGCGCTGGGGCTGATGCAGGTTGTACAGCACAGCGCCGGTAAAGACGTGTTCCGCGCGCAGGGGAAATCCGGCACGCCGAGCCGCAGCTACCTGTTCGATCCGCAAAGCAACATTGATACCGGTACGGCCTACCTGGCGATGCTGAACAATGTCTACCTGGGCGGGATTGATAACCCAACCTCACGCCGCTATGCGGTGATCACCGCCTATAACGGCGGGGCGGGCAGCGTGCTGCGCGTCTTCTCAAATGACAAAGTGCAGGCCGCGAACATCATCAACAGCATGGCGCCGGGGGATGTCTACTCAACCCTCACCACCCGCCACCCGTCTGCGGAATCACGCCGCTATCTGTATAAGGTGAATACGGCGCAGAAGAACTACCGTCGCCGCTAAAAAGCTACCCCTCACCCTGCCCTCTCCCAGAGGGAGAGGGTATTCAAGTTCCCTCTCCCTCTGGGAGAGGGTTAGGGTGAGGGGACATCAGACCGCACCCATCTCATCCCACCCATACGAAAATGCTATTTGCATCACAATCCAGACTGCAAATTAATGTGGATTGCATTTTTTTGCGGGAGGTAACAAAACATATCGTTGCCAACTGATAGAATTGCATCAAATAACAACCCTGAATGTTCCCAAAACAACATATCTCCCGCTCACTTGTGAGGAAAGTAACATGAACCTTAAGCTGCAGCTTAAAATCTTGTCGTTTCTGCAGTTCTGCCTGTGGGGTAGCTGGCTGACTACACTCGGCTCCTATATGTTTGTGACGCTCAAGTTCGATGGTGCGTCGATCGGTGCCGTTTACAGCTCGCTGGGTATTGCGGCTGTCTTCATGCCAACGCTGCTCGGTATCGTGGCGGATAAATGGCTAAGCGCGAAATGGCTGTATATGCTTTGCCACCTGGTGGGTGCGGGGACGCTGTTTATGGCGGCCGAAGTGACCACGCCGGGGGCGATGTTCATGGTGATCCTGCTTAACTCGCTGGCCTATATGCCAACGCTTGGCCTGATCAACACCATCTCCTACTATCGCCTGAAATCTGCCGGTCTGGATATCGTCACCGACTTCCCGCCAATCCGTATCTGGGGCACCATCGGCTTTATCATGGCGATGTGGGGCGTGAGCTTCGCGGGCTTCGAGCTGAGCCATATGCAGCTCTACATCGGCGCGGCGCTCTCCGTACTGCTGGCGCTGTTCACCCTGACACTGCCCACCATTCCGGTATCTAATCAGCAGAAAAACCAGAGCTGGAGCACCATGCTTGGCCTGGACGCCTTCGCACTGTTTAAAAACAAGCGCATGGCGATCTTCTTTATCTTCTCCATGCTGCTGGGCGCGGAACTGCAAATCACCAACATGTTCGGTAATACCTTCCTGCACAGCTTCGATAACGATCCGCTGTTTGCCGGGAGCTTTATCGTCGAACACGCGTCGGTGATGATGTCCATCTCGCAGATCTCCGAGACGCTGTTCATCCTGACCATCCCGTTCTTCCTGAGCCGCTACGGTATCAAGAACGTCATGCTGATCAGTATCGCCGCCTGGATGTTGCGCTTCGGTCTGTTCGCCTATGGCGACCCGAGCGCGTTCGGCACCGTGCTGCTGGTTCTGTCGATGATTGTTTACGGCTGTGCCTTCGACTTCTTCAACATCTCCGGCTCGGTGTTTGTGGAAAAAGAGGTGAAGCCTGAAATCCGCGCCAGTGCGCAGGGCATGTTCCTGATGATGACCAACGGCTTCGGCTGTATTCTGGGCGGCGTGGTAAGCGGCAAAGTGGTTGAGATGTATACCACTAACGGCATCACCAACTGGCAGCCAGTGTGGCTGATCTTCGCCGGGTACTCGCTGGTGCTGTTCTTCGCGTTCATTGCGCTGTTCAAGTACAAGCACGTGCGCGAGCCGCACGCTGCGCAGCCGATCGCGCATTGATTGTTGTGCCCGGTGGCGCTGCGCTTACCGGGCCTACAAAACCAGACCGTAGGCCGGGTAAGGCGTAGCCGCCACCCGGCTATTTTATTCCAGAAAGCACCCACCCCACCGACAGCAAATCCGCGCTGCCGCCCGGGCTCAGATTGCGTTCAATCAATGCCTTATCCATCTTCAGCAACGCCTCGCAGTCCCAGCCGTTAGCCAGTAATTCCCGCGCGTAGCCCTGAACGTAGCGCAGCCCCTCAATGCCGCCGCGCGAAACGAGATTGCTGTCCTGATTTACCGCAATCAGGCGCAACAGCAGGCCGTGAAGCGACTGACCGTTCCACGCATCCAAAGCCTTACGCACCGTGGCAAAGCCGCTTTCTGCCTCGCCACGCGCGCCGGTTAAACCGTACAGCTGAAACTGCCGCTCCCCCGCCGTTGCCTGCCCACTGCGCCCGGCCAGCTCCCTCGCCACCAGCCCATGACAGATGTTACTTACCTCACAACAGAGGCTATCCGCAGAGATATTTTTCACACGCCCGGCGGCGAAGCAGAGCAAACCGAGGGCAAAAATCCCGCCCTTGTGGGTATTTACCCCGCCCGTGGCGGCGTACATTGCCTGCTCGCAGGCCATTCCCATTGGGCGAAGAATCCGCAACTGCCGATCGGCAGGTTTGGCCGCATGTGCTTCACCCAGTTCCGCAAACCGGGCAAACCACGGCGTAATCGCCATAATGCTGCGGACAAACAAGGCATGGTCCATATCGCGATGGGAGCCGTTATTGAGCCTGTCCACCAGCCCCGGTTTTGGCGTCAGCTCCAGCTCCTGCCACAGCGCCTCTGCGGCAAGCACAGGGAGATCAACCGGGCGCGGTTCAGTCGCGAGCAAACCAGTCATCGATCATCTTCTCCACGCGGGAAACCACCTGCTCAGCGGGGTGATTGCGCGAACGGGAACAGGCGTGGGCGGGCTCGTCACAGATCAGGCAGCGTCTGAGATTCGCCCCCAGCGACTGACGCCCGACGTGGCCGTTTTCAGGGCAGATCACATCCAGATCCCACAGCCTGCCGAGCGGGTGCGTCTGCTCCAGTTCTGCACAGTGCGCCTTAATTTCCGCCGCCGGATGCGCGATGCACCACAAGGCTTCAGGTCCGGTGGGTAGCCACAGCACCTTACGGTCCAGCACCTGCCAGCGGTTTTCCCACAGCAGCTGGTCGCACATTTGCAGCGCCACGCCCATGGTGTTGCGATAGCGAAGGCTGTCTTTGATTTCCCCGGGCGTAACCAGCGTGAGGGAGATCACCGGTTGTTGATAGTGCGCAAGCATGTCAGCCTGGCGCGCTGCGCGGCGCTCTTTCGCCGCCAGCAGTTCGTCCAGGCTGACACCCGTCCGCACGGGTGTCGCAATAGTCACACTTCCTCCTTTACCTGTCGAACGGTGTCGATCACGCTGCCGTCGCGGTAGCGGATCACCCCGACGATTTTGTCGGTGAACTCAATCGGTTTCGGTACGCCTGTCAACGAAATCGCTCGCTCATACAGCGCGTTGATATCTACAACCTTCAGCCCTGCTTCCATAAGTCGTTCGCGGATCTCCGGGCGCGCCGGGTTGACCGCAATACCGTGGTCGGTGACCAGCACGTCAATGCTCTCCCCCGGCGTGAGGCGGGTGGTAACGCGCTTCACGACGGTCGGGATGCGGCTTCGCAGCAGCGGCGCGACCACAATGGTCAGGTTGGCTGCCGCCGCCACGTCGCAGTGTCCGCCGGATGCGCCACGCATCACGCCATCGGAGCCGGTGATGACATTGACGTTAAAGTCGACGTCGATTTCCAGGGCGCTGAGGATCACCACGTCGAGCTGGTCGCAGCTTGCCGCCTTGCTGCCGGGGTTGGCGTAGACGTTGGTGGAGATCTCCACGTGGTTCGGGTTGCGCGCCAGCGAGGCCGCTGCCTGGCCGTCAAAGCACTGGGTGTCGAGCAGCTTTTCGATGAGCCCCTTCTCGTGCAGATCCACCAGGCTGCCGGTGATGCCGCCAAGGGCGAAGCGCGCCTTCACGCCGCCGCGCTCCATCTTCTCTTCCATAAAACGGGTGCAGGCGGTGGCCGCTGCGCCGGAGCCGGTCTGCATCGAGAAGCCTGGTTTGAAATAGCCAGAGTGTTCAATCACGTCCGCCGCATAGCGGGCGATCATCAGCTCGCGCGGGTTGCTGGTGACGCGCGCCGCGCCGACGCTGATTTTCGCCGGGTCGCCCACGCTCTCCACCTGCACGATGTAGTCCACCTGATCCTGCACCAGGCTGGCGGGCATATTGGGGAATGGCACCAGCGCTTCGGTCAGCAGCACCACCTTACGGGCAAAGTGCGCATCCACCATGGCGTAGCCCAGCGAACCGCAGCACGATTTTCCGTGCGTCCCGTTGGCGTTGCCAAACTCATCGCTGCACGGCACGCCGAGAAACGCCACGTCGATATTCAGCTCGCCGTCCTGGAGCAGCTTCACGCGCCCGCCGTGGGAGTGAATTTGCACCGGCTCGTCCATCAGCCCGTGGGAGATGGCATCCGCCAGCCTGCCGCGCATGCCGGAGGTGTAAATCCGGGTGATGACGCCACTCTCGATATGCTCGATCAGCGCGTCATTGCAGGTCATCAGCGAGCTGGAAGCCAGGGTCAGATTTTTGAAGCCCATCCGCGCCAGCAGCGCCACGACGGTGTTGATCACCCGGTCGCCTTCGCGAAAGGCATGGTGGAAGGAGATGGTCATCCCGTCCTGCAAGCCGCTGCGCTTAACCGCCTCTTCAATTGAGGCGCAGAGCTTGCGGCTGTGCTTCGCCTCGCTGTCCGCCAGCCACGGCGTCGCGCTGTGGGCGGTATCAAAGGGTTTCAGATCCCGCAGATGGGGGAAATTTACATGGAGAAGTTCTGTCTGATTCATTATGTCATCCTTACCGACGCACGCCAGAGGCCGCCGCGCGCTCCAGTACCACCTGCGCGTGGTTAATAATCGGTGCATCCACCATTTTGCCGTTGAGCGACACCACGCCCAGGCCGTTACGCTCGCCCTCTTCTGCCGCCTCAATCACCCTTTTGGCGTGATCCACCTCTTCCTGAGTCGGGGCGTAGGCGTTGTGCAGCAGGTCTATCTGGCGCGGGTTAATCAGCGATTTGCCGTTGAAGCCCATCTTGCGGATCAGGTCGACCTCGCGCAGGAACCCGGCTTCGTCGTTAACGTCGGACCACACCACGTCGAAGGCGTCGATACCGGCGGCGCGTGCGGCGTGCAGCACGGCGCAGCGGGCATAGAACAGCTCGGTGCCGTCGCCGCGCTCGGTCTGCATGTCCATCACGTAGTCAAAGGCGGCCAGCGCGATGCCGATCAGGCGCGGGGAGCTGCGGGCAATCGCCACGGCGTTGATAACGCCAATGGCCGATTCAATCGCCGCCATCACGCGGGTGGAACCCACTTCGCGCCCGCACTCCTGCTCGATACGCTCGAGGTGGCCTTCCAGCTCGTAAATATCATCCGGGGTGTCGGTTTTCGGCAGGCGAATCACGTCCACGCCCGCGCGCACGGCGGCCTCCAGATCCAGCAGGCCAAACGGCGTGCTCAGCGGGTTAATGCGCACCACGGTTTCGATATCCTGATACATTGGGTGCTGCAACGCGTGGAACACCAGCATGCGTGCGGTGTCTTTCTCGCGCAGGGCCACGGCGTCCTCAAGGTCAAACATGATGGAGTCGGGGCGGTAGATAAAGGCGGTAGAGAGCATGGCGGCATTGGCGCCTGGCAGGAACAGCATACTGCGGCGGAGTTTGCTCATTTCAGCGCCCCCCAGTTGATGGCCTGTTCATCGGCGGCACGCAGAAGCGCGCTTTGCAGGCGAGCGCGGATCACACAGTCCAGCGCCCCTTTGTCTTCAATAATGATTAATCCCTGGTGCACGTTCATGGCGCGCAATGTGTCGTTGACCACCTGGCGTATCTGCTCGCCAAACTGCTTAATCACTTCACTGTGGATGACAATCTCCAGCTCACCGTGAGCGGGGGCGATTTTCACCATCAGGTCGCTGGACTCCTGCGTTCCGGCCAGCGCCTCCCTTACAATATTCATGATAAATTCCTGATAGTTATGCGACTTCCGCACTCGCACGATAATGTGCTTCGAGGTGCGCGAAGGTGGAGTCCGGGACAATCTCCCGGATCCGGGAAAACTGCTGTGTCTTGAGTAAACGGCGCACTTCCGAGGCCGAAATGGCGTTGCCGGTGGCCTTGATGCGCGGCATCTCCACCACGTCGATGTGCGAGGCCAGCAGGTCGTGCAGCGTCTGGTTGTACTGCCGGGTGATGTCGCAGAACGGCTCCGAGCCGATGAAGCGGTGCGTGATGCCCAGCGCCGGGGCGATATAGTCCCGGAAGATCAGCACGTCGATCTCGCTCCACGCCTGCTGCACTTTGCCGGTCTCCTTCAGGAAGTAGGCCGGAAACGTGGCGCGGGAGATGATGTACTGCGAGCCTTCATGCACCACCACGTTCGGCAGATGCGCCACGCCCGCACGCACCATCTCAAGGCGCGCGCTGAACGGGAAGAACGAGGCGTCTTCACGCACCACAAACAGATGCAGGGCATCGCACTGCGCCGCTGCCTGCTCCACCAGATGACGATGGCCGAGGGTGAAGGGATTGGCGTTCATCACGATCGCGCCCGTTTTTTCCCCACACCTGCGCTTAGCGCGCAGGGATCGGCAGTAGCGCGCGATCCCCTGCGGAGTGTTCTCCATTAGCACCGCGTTGTTCCCGCTCTGGGCAATCGGCCAGAAACCGCTGCGGCCAAAGCGCTCCTTATTGCACGGACGGGTGCAGAGGAAGAGGTGAAAATGGCCGCGCTCCAGCGCCGCGTTTTCCACCTCTGCCAGCAGACGCGCGCTGAGGTTTTCCCCACGAAGCTGCTCGTTGACCGCCACGCATTTGATGACGTTGGCAGCCAGCCCGGCGCAACCCACCAGCTGCGCGCCGGACCAGGCTTCGACAAACAGCGTGATGTCGTTGTCCAGGCCAAGGCCGCTGTCTGCCAGCAGGTAGCGGATTTGGCTTAAGCGTTCCGGGTGTTTCGCCACAACGGTGTGCCGAAAATCAATGGGTTGCGATTGCATGCTGCCGCCTTACTCAGTGCGCTGCCGCGAGCCCGACGGCTGGCGCTTCCACGATCACGTTGCTCAGATGACCGATATGCTCGATCTCCACCTCAATGCGATCCCCCTCCTTCATAAACAGCGGCGGGTTGCGCTTTTTACCCACGCCACCAGGCGAGCCGGTGATGATCACGTCGCCCGGGCTGAGACGGGTGAAGGTGCTGATGTACTCGATCAGCTCCGCCACCTTGTGGATCATGCTGCTGGTGTTGTCCTCCTGCACCATGCGGCCGTTCAGCCAGGTGCGGATCGCCAGGCTGTGCGGGTCCGGGATCTCATCCGCCGTCGCCATCCACGGGCCGAACGCCCCGGTCTGGCGCCAGTTTTTCCCGGCGGTGAACCAGGTGTGCTGCCAGTCGCGGGCGGAGCCGTCCATGTAACAGCTGTAGCCCGCCACGTGGCGCAGGGCGTCGTCGCGGCTGATGTTCTCCCCGCCTTTGCCGATGATCACCGCCAGCTCGCCTTCGTAGTCGAACTCGCTGGAGTGGCGCGGCTTCAGCACCGGCTCGTTGTGGCCGGTCTGTGAATCCGGGAAGCGGACAAACAGCGTCGGGGCCGGGTTGTGCTGGTCAAACTCCTTGCGCTTGTCGGCATAGTTCATGCCCACGCAGAGGATTTTTTCCGGCTGGACAATCACCGGTAAGAAGGTGATGGCGTTCAGCGGTACATCCACCGCGTCGTTCAGAAAACGGGTGGCCTGCGCCAGCCCGTTCCCCTGCAACAGCGCTTTAAGGTCGCCATAGCGGTCGCCCAGGCGGCGGCCCAAATCAATCACGCCTTCGGCCTGTACGATGCCGTAGCTGCGTTTTCCCTGGTATAAAAAGCTTGCGAGTTTCATTGTTCTTTCCTGAAAACTTAAACGAGGAAGTTGCCCAGAATCAGCAGTGAGACAGAGACGTTAATCGCGCCGCCGATACGGGTAGCAATCTGGGCGAATGGCATCAGGCTCATGCGGTTGCCTGCGGTCAGGATCGCCACGTCACCGGTGCCACCCTGCCCGCTCTGACAGCAGGAGACGATGGCGACATCAATCGGGTGCATACCAATCTTTTTGCCAACGAAGAATCCGGTCGCCACCAGCGCGGAAACGGTGCTGACAATCACCAGCAGGTTGCTGACGGTGAACGCCGCCACCAGTTCATGCCATGGGGTAATCGCCACGCCGACAGCGAAGAGGATTGGGTAGGTCACGGAGGTCTGGAAGAATTTGTACACCACCTGGGAACCCTCCAGCAGACGCGGAGAGGCGCCGTTGCAGAGCTTCACCAGCACCGCCATAAACAACATGCCCACCGGCGCTGGCAGACCAATCAGCTTGTGACCGAGCATGCCCAGCATGTACAGCAGCACCGCCAGCAGCGCGCCCGAGGCGATGGTCGTCACGTCCGCTTTGCCGGAGAACGCAGGTTGGGAAACAGTGGCATCAGCGTTGGCGCGATTCGGCATCAGCTGGCCTTCACCGGTCAGGTGCGGGTAGCGTTTACCGAGCTGGTTGAGGCAGCCGGAGATAATGATCGCCGTCAGGCCGCCGAGCATCACCATCGGCAGCACGCGGCCGAGCGCCACGCCCTGATCCATATGCAGCAGGGTGGCATAGCCGATAGAGAGCGGGATCGCCCCTTCCCCGACGCCGCCCGCCATGATCGGCAGAATGATAAAGAAGAAGATCTGGAACGGCTCGAGGCCCAGCGCCAGCCCAACACCCATGCCGACAATCATGCCGACGATTTCACCGCACAGCATCGGGAAGAAGATGCGCAGGAAGCCCTGGATCAGCACGGTGCGGTTCATACTCATGATGCTGCCGACGATAATGCAGCAGATATAGAGGTAGAGAATATTGGTGGATTTATAGAATTTGGTCGTGGACTCAACCACCACGTCCGGCAGCAGGCCGTAATAGACCAGCGCGGAAGGGATAAAGGTGGCGCAAATTGCCGCCGCACCGAGCTTGCCGACAATCGGCAGGCGTTTGCCGAACTCACCGCAGGCAAAGCCGAAGAAGGCCAGCGTGGCCACCATGACCACAATGTCGCTCGGCAGTTTTCCGCCCAGGCAATCAATCGCAATCAGCGCGCCCGCCAGAACGAACAGCGGCAGAGGAATAATGCCGATTTTCCAGGTATCCATAATATGCCACCAGCGCTCTTTGAGCGATGGCCGCAGAATATCAATCGGGTCGTGGGTAACAGAGAATGAATCGTCAGTTGTGCTCATAATAAGCCCCTTAGTTATTTTGTGCGTTCAGCTTAGAGTCACAAAGGCTTACTTTATGTGAGGGATGGCATATTAAAAGCGAAGTTTTAATGGACGCTATGGTTTTAATGGTTTCTTTTATTTAATGTGACTTACGCCTTATTTATTGCCGTGGTTTTTATGGTTTCTTTTCTTAACTGAACAAAGAAATAACATTTATTCATTTAACCTTAAGAGGATGAGACTTTCGGAAAAATCTTTTACAGGCTGCGCTGTGCAAGGGATCACAAGTTTTCGGCAAAGCGGGCATCCTGGCTTTAAAAGATGATATATACCCGTGATCATTGAAGACGCTTGATTTTTCAGCAACAGGAGATCATGCTGTCCCCATGAAAATCTTTATCACTGACCAACAAAAAGCTGAACTTGAGCGTCTTCATGACTCCAGTCGTGATAAGCGCGTTTGCGATCGCATTAAAGCCATTCTTCTGGCCTCCGAGGGCTGGAGTTCGGCCATGATCGCTCAGGCTTTACGCCTGCATCAGACTACTGTTGACCACCATATCAGCGAGTTTCTGAACAAAGGCAAGCTGAAGCCCGAAAATGGCGGCTCAGACAGCAAACTCAGCGCTGAACAAACGGCTTTTTTAATCAGCCACTTATCCGACAATTTATTTTACCATACCCGTGATATTGTCGCGTTTGTCGCGCGGACATGGAACATCGTTTTCAGCATTCCGGGAATGAATAAGTGGCTGCACCGGAACGGCTTCACCTATAAAAAACCGTCAGGCGTCCCGCATAAATTCAGTGAAGAGAAACAAAAGCAATTCATTGAATATTATGAGGAACTCAAAGCCACCGCAGGTGATGAACCGGTTCTTTTTATTGATGCTGTCCATCCGACTCAGGCCACCAAAATAGGTTATGGCTGGATACGTAAAGGCCAGAGAAAAGCGGTAAAAACAACAGGTAGTCGTACACGGCTGAATATCATGGGGGCGCTGAATCTGAAGGCCCCGGAACATCCGCTAATCTGCGAATATAAAACGGTTAATGAATACAACGTATCTCGTTTTTTCAATGAGATACGTAAAATTTATCCAGATTATCAGCAGAAAGTTCATGTTATTCTGGATGGTGCTGGTTATCACCGTTCACAGTTAGTGAAAGACTGGGCGGAGGTGGTAAATATAAAACTTCATTACCTCCCGCCGTACAGCCCGAACCTGAATCCGATAGAACGAATGTGGAAGTTAATGAACGAACATGCCCGGAATAACCGCTACTTCAGCAACAGCAGGGAGTTCAGGGATGCAATATCTGAATTTTTCAGCCATACGTTACCGGGGATAGCGGGTTTTCTGACGTCCCGAATTAACGATCATTTTCAGGTGCTCAAACCTGCATCTTGAGGTTTATTGGGTATATTCAGCCGACCTGTTGATATCTCGCGTGATAGTTATGAAAGTATCGTTTCAGATCAAGCTGTTTATTTCGCTGGTCGCCTTTTTCTCAGTGCTGTTCGCATTACTGGGCGGATATTATTATGTCGATGTCGGCAGGCAGCTTTATCAGGAAATGAGCGCGCGCGCAAAAATACAGGCCGAAGAAATTGCGCTTATTCCTACCCTGCGAAAAGAAGTCGAACAAAAGGATATCCTGGGTATCCATGACTTTATGCAGAAAATAGCCGCCCGCAGCGACGCCAGTTTTATTGTGATTGGTGACAATAAGGGGCTGCATCTTTTCCACTCCGTGTTTGCCGACCGGGTAGGCAAAACGCTGGTTGGCGGAGATAACGACGAGGTATTACACGGCAAAAGCACCATCACCATCCGCAAGGGCGGGTTAGGCATTTCGCTGCGCAGCAAAGCGCCCATTTTTAATGATGCCGGGCAGGTGGTGGGGATTGTTTCGGTAGGCTATCTCACGAGCTATCTAGACACCATCACCGTCAGCAAGGTGGTTAATATCCTGATTGCCGCCGTGCTGCTGCTTATCGCCCTGTTTATTTTCTCCTGGTTCTTCACCCGCAGCATCAAGAAGCAGATATTCTCTCTGGAGCCGCGCGAAATCGGCCTGCTGGTGCGCCAGCAAAAGGCGATGATGGAATCCATTTATGAAGGGGTGATTGCCATCGACGACGATCTCCGCATTGAGGTGATCAACCAGGCGGCGCGTAAATTATTAGGCTTACGCCAGCCCGCCCGCGAACTGCGAGGTCAACTCATCAGCCAGGTGATCGCGCCCGTCCCGTTCTTCAACGCGCAAACCATGCTTGCGAAAGACACCCACGATGAGATCTGTCGCTTTAACGATCTCACAGTTATTGCCAGCCGGGTGCGGATCATGCTGGAAGATGCGTTGCAGGGCTGGGTGATCACCTTTCGCGATCGCAACGAGATCGACTCGCTCAGCGCCCAGCTCAGCCAGGTGAAGCGCTACGTTGATAACCTGCGCATCATGCGCCATGAACAGCTGAACCGCATGACTACGCTGTCCGGCCTGCTGCATATGGGCCGTTATGACGAAGCGATTCGCTACATACAGGCGCAGTCGGAACACGCTCAGGAGCTGCTGGACTTTATCTCGTCCCGCTTTAGCTCTCCGACGCTGTGTGGTTTGCTGCTTGGAAAGGCCGCCCGCGCGCGTGAAAAAGGCGTTGAGCTGAGTTTCGACCCGGCCTGCCGGGTGGATAAACCGTTCCTGCCGCTGCTCGAATCGGAACTTATCTCGATCATCGGGAACTTGCTGGATAACGCCATTGAAGCGACCCAGCGTGCACCGCTCCCGCATGCCCCGGTGGACGTGCTGATAAAGCTGAACGAGCAGGAACTGATTATTGAAGTCGCCGACCAGGGCGTCGGCATCACACCGGAGATCCGCGACCGGATCTTTGAGCGCGGCATCACCACCAAAACGCGCGGCGATCATGGTATTGGCCTGTATCTGATTGAAAGCTATGTCACACAGGCTGGCGGTGCAATTGAAGTTGCCGATAACACCCCACGCGGTGCCATTTTCTCACTGTTTATTCCCGCCACGGGAACGGCCCGGCACCCCGTACAGGAACTGGAAGATACCGACTATGCAACATGAACTTATCGACGTACTGATTGTTGAAGACGAGAACGAACTGGCGCAACTGCACGCGGAGCTTATCGGTAAACATCCGCGTCTGAGGCTGGTGGGGATTGCCGCGTCGCTGGCCGACGCGCAGGTACAACTGGAGAGCAAACAGCCGAAGCTGATGCTGCTGGATAACTACCTGCCGGACGGCAAAGGCATCACCCTTATCAGCAACCCGATGCTCACCCGCGCCAACTGCTCGGTGATTTTCATCACCGCCGCCAGCGATATGGACACCTGTAGCCAGGCAATTCGTAACGGCGCGTTCGACTACATCCTCAAGCCGGTTTCCTGGAAGCGCCTGAGCCAGTCGCTGGAACGTTTTGTGCAGTTTGCCGAACAGCAGCGCGTCTGGAAGATCGTCGACCAGCAGAACGTAGATTCACTCTATCAATTGCAGGCGAAAAACTATCGCCTGGACAACGGCAGCAAAGGGATAGAGGAGAACACGCTGGCGCGGGTGCAAATGCTGTTTAACAACAAGGCGGCGCACTGTTTTACGGTGGATGAGGTGGTGAGCGAGACGGGCCTGAGTAAAACCACCACCCGGCGCTATCTGGAACACTGCGTGGAGGTGGGTTTTCTGACGGTGGAGATGCTGTACGGGAAGATTGGGCATCCGAGAAGGATGTACCGCCGCGCAGAAGCCTGACGCAGTATTGTAGGCCCGGTAAGCTTGCGCCGCCGGGCACTCGCCGGGTGGCGCTAACGCTTACCCGGCCTACGTTCAGACATTCAATACGTATCCATACAGCCGCTTAATCCCGTCCGCATCTTTCTCGCTGTAAACGCCCTGCAACTCTGGCGAGAAACCCGGCAGCATATTAATGCCCTCTTCCAGCGCCAGGAAATAGCGCTGTACTGCTCCACCCCAGACTTCCCCGGGCACCACACACAGCACGCCCGGCGGGTATGGCAGCGCACCTTCGGCGGCAATGCGTCCTTCGGCGTCACGAATACGCACCAGTTCGACGTTCCCGCGAATATACTCCTGGTTGGCATCCTGCGGGTTCATCACCACGGCAGGCAGGCTCTCCTCACGGAACATCGCCTTCTGTAAATCCTTCACGTTAAAGCTGACGTAGAGGTCGTGCATCTCCTGGCACAGCTGACGGATCGTGTAGTCGCGGTAACGCACCGGGTATTTCTGACAGATGGTCGGAAGCACATCCGCGAGCGGTGTGTCGTCTTCAATATGCTGTTCAAACTGCCCCAGCATTGCCACGAGCTGCATTAGCTTCTCCGCGCTCTCGGCTGGCGTCAGCAGGAACAGGATGGAGTTGAGATCGCACTTCTCCGGCACAATGCCGTTCTCGCGCAGGTAGTGGGCGAGAATGGTCGCCGGAATACCGAAATCGGTATAGTGCCCTGTTTCAGCATCAATGCCCGGCGTGGTCAGCAGCAGCTTGCACGGATCGACGAAATACTGCTCGCGGGCATAGCCTTCAAAACCGTGCCATTTTGCACCCGGTTCAAAACTAAAGAAGCGACGCTCGCTGGCGATAGCCAGCGTGGGGTGATCCTGCCATGGCCGCCCCGCCACCACCGGCGGGATAAACGGTTTGATCATATTGCAGTTGGCGATGATGGCCTTGCGTGCTTCAATGCCCAGCTCGACGCACTCCGCCCACAGCCTGCGTCCGCTCTCGCCCTCGTGGATCTTGGCGTTCACGTCCAGCGCAGCAAACAGCGGGTAAAACGGGCTGGTGGAGGCATGCAGCATGAACGCATTGTTCAACCGCTTGTGCGGGCAGAAGCGCGACTGACCGCGAATATGGTTATCCTTTTTATGGATCTGCGACGTTTGCGAGAACCCGGCCTGCTGCTTGTGGACCGACTGGGTCACGAAAATTCCCGGATCGTTCTCGTTCAGTTCCAGCAGAAGCGGAGACGTTTCCGCCATCATCGGGATAAATTGCTCGTAGCCGACCCAGGCGGAGTCAAAGAGGATGTAGTCGCAAAGGTGACCGATCTTGTCGATCACCTGACGGGCGTTGTAGATCGTGCCATCGTAGGTGCCGAGCTGAATGATCGCCAGACGGAACGGGCGCGCCTCGGCGGCTTTCTGCGGCGCGACGTCACGGATCAGTTCCCGCAACCAGGCCTCATCAAAGCAGTGCTCATCAATCCCGCCGATAAAACCAAACGGATTACGGGCTGCCTCAAGATAGACAGGCGTTGCCCCGGCCTGGATCAGCGCCCCATGATGGTTGGACTTGTGGTTGTTACGATCGAACAGCACCAGATCGCCACGTGTCAGCAGCGCGTTGGTCACCACTTTATTGGCCGCCGACGTGCCGTTCAGCACGAAGTAGGTTTTATCCGCGTTGAACACTTTCGCCGCGAACTTTTGCGCGTGCTTGGCGGAGCCTTCGTGGATCAGCAGATCGCCCAGCTTAACGTCAGCGTTGCACATGTCGGCGCGAAAAACGTTCTCACCGAAGAAATCATAGAACTGCCGCCCCGCCGGGTGTTTTTTGAAAAAGGCACCGTGCTGGTGACCCGGACAGGCAAAGGTGCTGTTTCCCATCGCCACATACTGGCTCAGGGTGTCAAAAAAGGGTGGCAGCAGGTTCTCTTCATACCGGCAGGCGGCAGATTCCAGTTCCAGCAATTCCTGTGCTTTACCTGAGATGATCGCCGTGACACCCTCTGGCATCTCTCCTGGCTCTGTTGAGAACATAAATACCGGTAGCTGAAAGCCCGTACGCTTCAGCAATGCGAGAATGCCGCTGTAGCTTTCAACAACCGTAATGACGACTGCCGCCACATCGGTGAAATCAGTGTTATCCAGCATAACTTTTTCGCGATGCGTAGAAACTTTGGATACCAGCTCACGGCTGACGGCAATTTTCATGGTTTTCATAAGCGCAAACACCCTCACCGAACGGTGAGACAGGAAGGAGAAAATTCGCGCAATCATGTCACCTTTTATTTTCAGGTGCAAGAAGGAATCAGTATGCGTTACGCCTCCCAAAGCTAAGCGTAATCAGGGACGAACGTGCCATAATCATGCAATGCCAGTGCTTAAATAACAGGAGTTAAACGTGGTAATTGGACCCTTTATCAATGCGGGAGCCGTATTGCTGGGCGGTGTACTTGGGGCAGTATTAAGTCAGCGCCTGCCGGAGCGTATTCGCGTCTCCATGCCTTCTATTTTTGGCCTGGCGTCGTTAGGGATTGGTATCCTTTTAGTGGTGAAATGCGCCAACCTGCCGGTGATGGTACTGGCGACGCTGCTCGGCGCGCTCATCGGCGAGTTTTGCTATCTGGAAAAAGGTATTAATCACGCGGTAGGCAAAGCCAAAAATCTGATTGCCCGACCGGGCAAGGCAAAGCACGGCACGCACGAGTCGTTTATTCAGAACTACGTTGCGATCATTATTCTGTTCTGCGCCAGCGGCACGGGGATATTCGGTTCGATGCAGGAAGGGATGACCGGCGATCCCAGCATATTGATTGCGAAAGCGTTTCTGGATTTCTTTACTGCCACCATTTTTGCCACCACCCTCGGCATCGCCGTCGCCGCGATTTGTGTGCCGATGTTGCTTATTCAGCTGGCGCTGGCCACCTGCGCCACGCTGATCCTGCCGCTGACAACGCCAGCGATGATGGCAGACTTTACCGCCGTCGGCGGCCTGTTGCTGCTGGCGACAGGGCTGCGCATCTGTGGCATTAAGATGTTTGCAGTGGTGAACATGCTCCCTGCCCTGCTGCTCGCGATGCCGCTTTCCGCGCTCTGGACGCGCTTTTTCGCTTAAGTTTGCGACGAAATGGTGAGAGAGTGTGCAGTCTGCACCGAAAGCAACAAATTTCGTTGACGCCGGAGGGAGGATCGGGTTTAATGCGCCCCGTTGCCCGGATAGCTCAGTCGGTAGAGCAGGGGATTGAAAATCCCCGTGTCCTTGGTTCGATTCCGAGTCCGGGCACCACTTATTTCGAACCCTCGCCTTTGGCGGGGGTTTTTGCTTTCTAAGCCCGCCAGAACCACTACTTCTGCATTCCCTTAACGACACCCCGACCACTGCGTCAGCAGCGCATGCAGTTTAGCCGGCTCAAGAGGCTTGCGAAGCACCAGGTAACCCTCCTGCTCCGCCTCCAGCAGAACCGGAGAATTAAATTCGCCGCTGACTATCGCGCCGCTCATATCCGGCAGACGGTCAAAAAGCGCTTTCAGGATGTCGAAGCCGCTTTCGCCCGATCGCAGGCGCTGGTCGCACAGCACGGCGAACGGCGTAAAGCCGTCGTCGATTATGGCAAACGCTTCTTCAGCCGAGGCCGCACAGCGTACGTCGATTCCCCAGACGCTCATCAGGCTCTCCCAGGCAGACGTCACCAGCGGGTCGTCATCAACGACCAGGCAGGAACCGTGCAGCGGCGCATAGCGTACCGGCGTGGCGGTGTTATCAGCGGCGGGCGGGGCATCCAGCGCGATGTCTTCGCCAGCATATTGGATAAAGCGCATCCAGAAGCGTGAGCCTTTACCTTCAATGGATTGCATTCCGTATTTCACCTTCATCAGCTTGGCACAACGGGCAACGACGGCCAGTCCCAGCCCGTGCCCGGCGCTGTCGATCTTCCATGCCAGCTCGGGGCGGTAGTAAGGTGAGAAGATTTTGCCCTTCTCTTCATCGGCGATACCGACTCCCGTGTCCCACACCTCCACCATACACTCGTCACCGCGCGGTCGGATGGCGACCAGCACCCCGCCCTGGAGCGTGTAGCGAAGGGCGTTTTGAATCAGGTTAATCAGGGACTGTCGCACCAGCAGCGGATCGCCCATCACGTCGATACGGCGTTTAGGCCGCCGGATGCACAGCCTAAGCGCGCGGCTGTTGGCCTCTTCACGAAACAGCGTGATGACCGAGTCGAGCAGAGCACTGATATCCACTTTGGTCGGGGCAGAGAGGACATTCCCGGATTCTATTTTGCTCAGATCGAGCAGAGAATTGAGCATTAAATGCACCGAGCGAACGCTCTGCTGAAGGTCAAGGAGTTGCGGCGTCAGGCTGTCGTCCCGGTTTCGGTGGAGGATGGCTTCGATCAGAAAGCCCATTGCGTGTACGGGCTGGCGCAGATCGTGGCTGGCGGTGGTCAGAAACTGATTTTTATCCAGCAATGCCTGCTCCGCGTCCTCTTTGGCCTGACGAAACTGTTCCGCAAGGCGTGAGCTTTTTTCCTCAAGCAGCGCTTGCTGAATAAAGAACGCATGGGAAGTTAACGCATGGCGGTAAATCGCGAAGCCGTAAAGCAGATTCAGCATGAGCACGATGAACATCAACTCATCCAGCCGCCAGATAATACCGAGGTTCAGCACCCCCCAGGAGGCGAAGAAAAACGCGTAAAGGTACTGATGACAGGCGTCAGATGCGTCGCATTGGCGGCGACGATGGCGGCAATGCTGATATTAAGTAACAGGGAAAAGTCAAAATTCTGCGTCTGTGGCGTAATTAAATAGAGAGATGAAATTCCCAGCCCGTGAATAAAGGCAATATTATTAATACGCGGAAGCCAGCGTCGCAGAACGTCCCTTTCACCGTTTTCTTTCGCTTCACGCTGATAGCGTCGGTGCAATATTCGTATCGCCACGGCACATAGCAGATAAATAATTATCCAGATAATCGTTGGGCCGAGGTCGTCCCCAAGCATATAAATCCAGATGGCGAAAGGAATACCAACAAAGGGCACTGCACTAAAGCTAAATACCAGCCGCAGAAAGGTGTTGTTTAGCAAACGGATCTGCGCCGGAGGAGAGATACCATCATTTTGTAAGCTCTGAAAAAACCTCATTCCGACGGTTCCTGCTTGCCATGCAGAAGCGTGATGGCTTCGACCCGGCTGTTAACGCCTATCTTTTTCAATATATTGCTGATGTGTTCTTTGACCGTGGGCTCAGAAATTGAAAGCTGGGCGGCGATGCGTTTATTTGGCAGGCCGCGCATAATCATATTTAACACGTCTATTTGTCGCGGCGTTAAGTTAAATTTACTTAACTTCTCATTATTCGTCTTAACGGAAATTTCGTTTCCCTCAGGAAACCAGGTCTGATTATCAGTGAGTGCGAAAACGGCCCGCGAGAACATCTCAGGTGGCTCGCTTTTCAATACAAAACCGTGTCCCCCGGCGGCATTAACTTTGCGCCAGATATCATTATTGTCATCCCCGCTGACCACCAGGAGTCGTACCTGTGGGTAAAGTTGCTTTACTTCTTTGAGTAATTTCAGGGCCGTTCCGGAAGAGAGCCAAAAATCGATTACCAGCAAACGTGGCGGGCCATGATCCCTAATTTGGCGGTAGCAATCATCCTCATTCGTCACCACACACGCCTGCTTAAACTGGCAATGTGTAATCAGAAAATTGGCGATGCCGCTTGCTACCAATGGATGGTCATCAACGACTAACGCATAATTCTGTCCCAAAGGAGCCTCCTTTTACCTTCGCATATCTTAGAGTACAGATGAATTATTATCTACCCACCCTACTTTAGGAGGGTTTTTTCGATTAGGAAAGAGAAATATATTATTCGCTGATTTGGGTAAAAGAAAACATAAATACAATCAGTGAAATTAACTGGTTGGATATCAAGGATAATTTATGAAAAAACCACTCATCGTTTTAACCGTTACGTTGATGCTAGCCGGTTGTTCCACGTTGAAAACCGATCAGGCTATTCCACTCCTACAGGCGGAGACCGCTAAAATGCTGGGACTGGGCTCATCGGATGAAATAACCGTATCCAACGTTAATGGCGCCCAGCCGGACGCACTGGGAGGACAAAAACTCTCTTATCGCGCCACGACAGAAAAAGGGCGTATTTTCGATTGTTCATCGATGATGATGCCGGGAATTTTAGGATCTGCACCGACGCTGAGCGCGCCAACCTGTACACCAGTTGTCACACATAAATAATTAGCACCGCATTAAAAGGCGTACTGAAATAACGCCTTTTACGTTATCTGACGTATCTGAGTTTTCATATAAAAACGATGTTCCTGACATCATGCTAATGAGTACGGAGATAGCCCGTGAATAACTCTACATCACATTCTTTAGCGGTTAAGACACCGCTTTCCAGACTTTACCTCGCTCTATTTTCCGCGCCGCTGTTACTTTTTTTACCTGCCGATGTCGCGCGTGCAGCCGATGCCTTTTTTGATGGCGAGTCGCGTATTACCGAAACGCTGGGTTACACCGGAGATGTTTATGTTGGACGTAACCAACGCGGAAACCTGCTGATCGATAATGGCAAAATCACCGCCTATAACATCAATATCGGTCGGCTGTTCGACGGCAAAATTTATGAAAGCGTGGTCACGGTCCGTGGGCCAGACGCTGAGCTTAACGCGGTGAACGATCGGTACGTCCTGCGCGGCGACCTGAATCTTGGCCTCGGCACCCTGCGAGTCGAAGAGGGCGCGCTGGCAAGCGCGAAGGAGATCGTTGTCGGCACCACCCGCGGCTACGACAGCCACCTAATCGCCACGGGTGCCGGCTCTCGTGTGACCAGTAATTTTCTTAGCGTAGGCACCGATCTGGGCGCACGCTCCACGCTTGCGATTGAAGACGGCGCTGCGCTCAATACCGCTTACGATGCACGCATCGGCAACGGTACCGGACCGGGTGAAACCGACACGCTGAGCCCGAAAGCCACCGTCACGGGGAGCGGGTCACAGTGGAACGTTGGCCGTACGTTGACGCTTTATGGCGACCTGGACGTGCTGAACGGCGGGGTGGTTAACGTTGGCGGCGTGCAGGTGGCGGGCGTCTCCGGGGCAGGGAAAACCGCCGAGCTGGTTATTGCGGGCAAGGACTCGCGCTTTACCAGCGGCAGCAGCGTGAGCGTGGGCGATTACGGCAATGGCGTGCTGTCTGTGATTGACGGCGGTTCATTTTCCGCTGGCAGCAATGCGCTGATCGTGGGGACATCGGGTTCCGGCTCGAACCGGGGTGCGCTCATCATCGGCAGCCGCGGCAATATGGACACCGGCACGGGTTTAACTGAGCCAACGCTTGGCACGGCGGGCGGCGCAGGTACCCTCGATGCGAAGACGGCAATCAGCCTGCGTGGCGGACTGTTCGGCAGCTATGTCTACTTCAACCATACCGACGGAAATTACCTCTTCAGCAACACGATGAGCGGTGAAGGTGATGTGATCAATACCTCCGGGCAGACGACGCTGAACGGCGATCTTTCCGCACTCAAGGCGAACGTAACCGCGCGGGGCGGTAAAGTCATCATTGCCAGCAATATTAATACCCAGCCAGAAGACGATATCTTTGACGTCCAGACCCTTAGCGCGGAGAACGGCGGTACGCTGATCCTCAACGCGACGGCGGGTTCAGACGTCAGCAACGGGGTGGGTTACAGCAGTGCCGCGTCAATCAAGTCCGGCGGAACGCTGGGCGGCAACGGGACGCTGGGCCAGACCGAGATCCTGTCCGGCGGACATATCTCGCCCGGCGACGGCAATATCGGTACGTTGACGCTGAAACGCTATCTGAACTTTATCGGCGAATCCTTCTATGACGTCGATATCGCAGCAGATGGCCGCAGCGACCAGCTACTGGTATCGGGCAAAACCACCATCAGCAATCAGGCTAAGGTACAGGTCACCGCGCTGGATCCGCAAACCAGCTATAAAACGGGCCAAAGCTACCGCATTTTGACCTCCGACGGGGGAATCGACGGTGAGTTCGCCGGAGCGATCTCCAAATCCGCATTCCTCGACGTGGCGCTTAAGCAAAGCACCAACGCCGTCGATCTGACCATCGCGCAGAAAGAGACCGGTGGCGAGAATCCTGGAGGAGAAAACCCCGGAGGAGAAAACCCCGGAGGCGAAAACCCTGGCGGTGAGAATCCTGGCGGTGAAAACCCCGGAGGCGAAAATCCTGGTGGTGAAAACCCGGGCGGTGAGAATCCTGGCGGTGAAAACCCGGGCAGCGGCAAGCCGGGCATTTTCCAGACCGTGGCCCAAAGCAGCAACCAGTGGAATACCGCAGGCGCGCTCTCCACGCTGACGCAAAGCGGCCCGTCGCTGGCGCTGTATAACTCGCTGCTTCTGCTGAGCGCACCGGAAGCGCGCGAGGCGTTCAACCAGCTTTCTGGTGAAGTTTATCCGTCAATGCAGTCCAACCTGATCGCTGGCAGCACGCAGGTGTTTAACGTGTTAAACCAGCGGATGCAGCGCGCGTTTGATAACGACAGCCTGCCGATACCACCGTTAGCCATGTCGCTGGTGCAGCAGCCGGAGCCGCAAAACAATGGCGTCTGGGGCCAGACCTTCAGCTCCTGGAGCCGAAACAGCGGCGACGGTAACGTGGGCAAGCTGGACGGCAACACCACCGGCTTCCTGCTGGGGGCAGATCGCAAACTGGCGGACCATAACGTGCGTGTCGGCGGCTACTTCGGCTACAGCCGGGGTGATTATGACGTCGACAGCCGTCGCTCCTCAACGGATACCGACAACTATCACCTTGGTCTGTATGCGGCGGGTCAACAGGATGCGTTCTCCCTTCGCGGCGCGCTGGGTTACACCTGGCACAAGATCGAAGGCGAGCGCAATGTTGATTTCAGCGGCTTCTCGGATCGGCTGAAGTCAGATTACGACGCGAACTCCCTGCTGGCGTTCACCGAAGCGGGCTACCGTTTCGGCCAGCCAGACAGGAATATTGAGCCGTTCGTCAATTTATCGTACATCCGGCTGCATACCGACAGCTTCAGGGAAGACGGCGGTGCCGCTGCGCTGAGCGTCCGTAACGAAACGATGAACACCTTCTATACGACACTCGGGTTGCGCGGTGTGACCGAGTTGCCGAAGCACGTTAACCTCTACGGTTCGTTGGGCTGGCAGCACGCCTATGGCGATAAGAATACCTCTTCGCGCATGGCGTTTGCGGGCAGCGACGCGTTCATTACTCAGGGACAGGCCGTGGATGAGGATGTGATGGTCGGTGATATCGGCGTGAGCGTACAGCTGTCGCGTGCTGCGACGCTGGATGTGGGTTACCAGGGACAATATGGTGCGGATACCCGCGTCAACTCTGTTAACGCCAATCTGCGCTGGTCGTTCTGAATTATTTCCATGAAAAGAACCCGCCCTCGTGGCGGGTTTCTGCTTTTGGCTTCTGACGAAGCTAGGGATCGTTCCCAACCACGTCCAGCAGTTTGTTTTTAAAGATAAACAAACACGCCTCGTTGAAGTTACCTGCTCCTAACCGCTCCGACAGCACCGTTCGCTTGCGATAGAGGCTTTTAACCGACATATTCAGCTTATCTGCAATCTCTTCCATTGACCTCCCTGCCTTCAGCAACCTGATCATTATCGCTTCGTGTCGACTCAGCCGTAAGTTAAGCAGCCATTTGGTTGTCAGACGCCTGCCTTTCATATCAAGCACCAGATTGAATAACGACGCCATATCCGGAGCCGTAAGCGACGTGTTCATAAACAGCTTCATACTGAGAAGATCCTCCTCTCGAGGACGCATATCCAGCATAACGCAGCAGATCGTTTTTCTCGTTCTGGCCGGATGGCGTATCAGGTAATCATATAAACGGAGCGGCGTACGGCTATCAATCAGTACAGTATATTCATTTGCGTCGGTATCAAATATGTTTCTGTCTATCGAACTGAGGCAAATTATATCCGGGAAAAATAGCCGCATCCCCCTGACAAGGAAACAATCCTGAGTCACTAACACTATTGAAGTCGCCACTAACCATCCCTTTTAGATTAAAGCAAGCCCGCCTCTTAAGAAACAAGAACGCTTTCGTTTATAGCGTTTTACATTAACGGCAAATGTTTTCTGGCTTTGATCATCCCTCAATATGACATTGGTGAGCTAGACTTTTTGTAGACTATCACTCAATGCCTGGCGTTAATTATAAATAAAAAAGAATTTCAGAAAAGTCACTTCTCTGAACATTAAGAATTTTTGTCATGAAACTTCCCAAACATGCACCAGAAAGTACTTTAATTAACTCAGCAGAACTTCATTTCTAATATAAAAAAACAGGAAGAAGCAAAAGAAAAAACATTTAACATCAATCAGTTAAAAAGAACAATCCTGCACTGAATTATCTAAAAAACTTACTTCTTCCAGAATTATCTCAAAACCTCCCAGCCGCTTTTCAACTTATTTATCCCCCAACATATCGGGTGTACATTAAGCCCAATCAGACCACTGAGATGAGGGCTCATAATTACCTTTAAGTAAGTACCCCATAACGTAGCATCATTCAGATTTAATGTTCTCCTTTATGCCCTTTAACACAGAGTTAAAAGGCGGCCGTGTTATGCAATGGATTCACGATAAACAAATGGCAAATAGATATGGAAAGATCGCTTAGCTTCACTATGTTATTCTTTTATCGCACCACAATATTATTGCTCCTGCTTTTACTCTTTCCTGTTCTGGTTCAGGCTGATGAATCCGTTTATGAGCATCAGATACAACAGGCACGTAACGGTAATTACGCTCTGTTTCTTGATTACCTACAGCGCTATGAGCAACAACATGCTTTAACACCCGGACAGGTCGCGGACTGGTTACAGGTAGCCTCCTGGGCAGGACGCGATGATGAGGTTATCCGGGTCTGGCAGCGTTATGGTATTTATATGCCGCTGCCCGCTCGCGCCATCGCTGCCGTCGCCCAGTCCAGAAGAAACCAAAAAGCCTGGCCATCCGCCTTATCGCTGTGGAAAGAGGCGCTCAGCCTTGCGCCGGATAACGACGATTACCGCATCGGCTATGTTAAGACCCTGGCCGATGCCCGCAGAGATCGCCTCGCGCTTTCGGAAGCCCGGCAGCTGGTTAAGGACGCTCCTTCTCCCGCGCACCTTGAGACGCTCTCCTATGTCTGGATGCGCCAGGGAAAAAACGGGGACCGGCTGCTGGCGGACATGCGCGCGCTGAACGCCGCACCCGGGAATAATGCCCTTCTTCGCGAGACGATCGATGCGTTAACGGAAAACCGGGTAAGCACGCCCGCACTCTGGCTGTCGCAAAGTGTGGCGATGTCTCCCGCGGAGCGCCGCCGCCTTGAGCGTAACGCCGCGGCTGAAAGGGTACGCCTGGCGGATGTGCCTGGCAGAACGGAGAAAGAGCGCCTGCGGCTGGCACAAAACGCATTAGATCGTTACCAGGCCCTGCTTTCTCGCTGGCAAAACGACCCGCAGGCGGCTGAAGACGTCATCCTTGCCCGTATCGATCGGCTTGGCGCCCTGTATGCGAAGGGTGATTACCGGCAGGTCATTAGCGAATACGAGTCGCTGACGGCCGCACAGCATCCGGTGCCGGACTGGGCCATCGGCTGGGTGATCTCTGCATATTTGCAGGAGAAAAATGCCGTCGCCGCCTTCTCGCTTGTGCAACGCTATCCACACTACGCCTCCGATCCGCAGGATGAGGAGCATGCGCTTTTCTACGCCTGGCTGGATACGGGGCAGTATCAGACCGCCCGCCGCTACGTTGAGCGCGAGACCCGCAGCGTTCCCTGGACCCGCTACGATTTCGGATCCCCGACCGCTCAGCCGAACGATCGGTGGCTCACCGGACAGTCTCTCAAACTTAACTATTTGCTGGCGACCAACGCCCTGCCGGAGGCCGAAAAGCTGTCGTATCGTCTGGCGTCAACGGCGCCGGGAAATCAGGGATTACAGATTGATTATGCCGCCCTGCTTCAGGCCAGAGGCCTGCCGCGCGCGGCCGAGCAAAAGCTTAAACAAGCAGAGGCGCTTGAACCCGCGAATCTGGAGCTTGAAAAACAGCAGGCTTACGTCGCAATGGACCTTCAGGAGTGGCGTCAGATGGATTTACTGGCTGATGACGTGATTGCTCGCGCCCCCGCCGATCGCAGCGCCCGTCGCCTGGACAGGCTCAGAGCGGTCCACCACATGTCTGAGCTGCGTCTGAACGCGGGTAAAGGATTGCACTCAGATAACCCCGTCAGCGGTAGCCACGACATGAGCTGGGACGCCACGCTCTATGGCCCGCCCGTGGCGGATAACTGGCGGCTGTTTGCCGGCGCCCGCTATGCCCAGGGGAATTTCGACGAAGGTAAAGGCATCAGCCGCCACCTGTTGGGCGGCGTTGAGTGGCGCCCACGTGACCTCACGCTCGAAGCCGAGCTCTCCAGCAACCGCTATCACGGCACAAACAGGCCGGGCGCACGGCTCTCAACAACCTACAGCCTGAGTGATAACTGGCAGGTCAGCGGTAACCTCGAACACTTGTCACGTGCGACACCCTTACGGGCATTACGCAATGGGATCAGCGCCAACCGGGGTGAAGGTGGGGTGCGCTGGTATCAAAACGAGCGACGTGAATACCAGTTCAACGCCGCCGTCAGCCGCTTCTCGGACCACAACCGCCGTCAGGAATACACCCTCTCTGGGAAAGAGCGTCTCTGGCAGACCCCGACCCTGACGCTGGATCTCGAACCGGGGATCGCCGCCAGTAAAAACAGCCTGCGGAATACGCTCTATTACAACCCGGCACGGGATCTGTCCGTGACGGCTGCCCTGTCCGTTGACCATGAGATGTACCGCCACTACGACACCCTCTGGAGCCAGCAGTTCGTGGCAGGAGGGGGCAGCTACTGGCAGAAAAATCAGTCCGCGGGTGCCGTTACCCTGCTGGGTTACGGGCAACGCATCCAGTGGAACAACGTTGTCGATACTGGCGTGATGCTGAACTGGGATAAGCGCCCTTACGACGGCAAACGCGAGAGCAATCTCTCCGTCACGTTAGATGCGACTTTACGCTTTTAAGGATGAATATGCTGAACACACGTTTTTCTGTAAGCCTGATCGTCATCGGCTGGCTCTGCCTCAGCGCGAGCCTCTGCGCGCAGCCGCTCTCCTTTATGGCCCCTGAAAAGAGGCCGCAGCTGGAGGCCAGCAAACCCTGGCCGGAGAATCAGTTTCTGGTCCTGGCCTACCACGACGTTGAAGATGATGCCGCCGATCAGCGCTACCTCTCCGTTCGCACCAGCGCGTTAAACGAGCAGATAAGCTGGCTTTTGCACAACGGCTATCACGCCATCAGCGTGCAGGACATTCTGGATGCGCATGAAGGGAAAAAAGCGCTGCCGCCGAAAGCCGTTTTGCTCAGCTTTGACGACGGCTACAGCAGCTTTTACACCCGGGTCTGGCCTCTGCTTCAGGCCTGGAACGTTCCTGCGCTGTGGGCGCCGGTGGGCAGTTGGGTGGATACGCCGGCAAATCAAAAAGTTAACTTCGGCGGTCTGATGACGCCCCGCGATCGCTTTGCCACCTGGGATATGGTTCGCGAGCTCAGCCAGTCCCCGCTGATTGAGATTGGCTCGCATACCTGGGCCTCGCATTACGGCATTCCGGCCAACCCGCAGGGAAGCCGTGAACCCGCCATCGCCAACCGTTTTTTCGATAACGCGACGGGGCATTACGAAACCGATGAACACTTCAACCAGCGGATCGCCGCAGACGTACGCAAAGTCACCGATAAAATCACCCAGGTGACGGGAAAAGCGCCGCGTGCCTGGGTGTGGCCCTATGGGGCTGCCAACGGTACGTCGCTCGCTATCGCCCAGAAACAGGGCTATCAGTTGGCCTTTACCCTGGAAGACGGGCTGGGAAACGTGCGCGACCTCGGCAACATCCCGCGCCTGCTGATCGCTGGAAATCCGTCGATAAAAACCTTTGCCAACACGGTTAGCCGCGTTCAGGAGTTTGACCCGGTGCGCGTCATGCATGTCGATCTCGATTACGTCTACGATCCCGATCCGGCCCAGCAGACGAAAAACATCAACAAACTCGTCCAGCGGGTCTACGACATGAAAATCAGCCATGTGTTTCTCCAGGCGTTTTCGGATCCGCGGGGCGACGGCAGGATCGATGCGCTCTATTTCCCCAACCGTCGGCTCCCGGTCCGGGCCGATCTCTTTAATTTTGTCGCCTGGCAGCTACAAACCCGCGCGGGAGTGAAAGTCTTCGCGTGGATGCCGGTTCTCTCTTTCGATCTCAGTCCAGCCTTGCCGCGCGTGCAGCGCCGGGATCGTCAAACGGGAGCGTTGACCGTGGCCGCCGAGCCCTATATCAGGCTCTCCCCGTGGAGTCCGCAGGTTCGCCAGCAGGTGACGGAGATCTATGAAGATCTGGCCCGCTATGCCAGCTTCAATGGGATCTTATTTCATGACGATGCGGTGCTGACGGACGTTGACGATGCCGGGCAGGACACGACCCGGCAGAAGAGTCAGCGGCTTATCGGCTTTACCCGCACCCTGAGCCAGGCGGTGAAAAACATCCGTGGCCCGCAGATCAAAACCGCGCGGAACATGTTCGCGTTGCCCATTCTCGAGCCGGAAAGCGAGGCATGGTTTGCGCAAAATCTCGATGATTTTCTGGCGGCCTACGACTGGACGGTGCCGATGGCAATGCCGCTGATGGAGTCCGTCCCGGCAGAAGAGAGCAATGCCTGGCTGACGCGTTTAGTCAAAGCCGTCGCCGCACGCCCCGGCGCGCTGAGTAAAACGATTTTTGAGCTACAGGCCAGGAACTGGGCACAGAAACCGCAGCGTGCCGTAGCCGATGAACGTCTGGTGGAGTGGATGCGGGTGCTCCAGCTGAACGGCATCAAAAATTACGGTTATTACCCCGACGACTTCCTCAACAACCAACCTGATATTTCGCGTATCAGGCCTGAATTTTCTTCGTACTGGTATCCTGACAATGACTGATCGCATTATCGCCTTCTCTATTTTGTGTCTGGTATTCGGGTTGCCGTTAGGCGTAGCCGCGCTGTTTACCGGCGAACTGATTCTGGACTTTGTCTTTTTCTGGCCGCTGTTTATGTCCGTGCTCTGGGTAACCGGCGGCCTCTATTTCTGGTTTCAGCTTGAACGGCACTGGTCGTGGGATAACGCAACACCCGCCCCCGCCTTAGCCGGTGAGCCGTTAATCTCGATTCTTATTCCCTGCTTCAATGAGGAACGCAACGCACGGGAGACCATTAGCGCCGCGCTGGGTCAGCGGTACTGGAATGTGGAAGTTATCGCCATCAATGACGGTTCTTCTGATAACACGGCGGAGGTACTGCAACAGCTGGCGCGAGAGCAACCGCGCCTGCGGGTGATTAATCTCGCGGAGAACCAGGGGAAAGCCGTGGCGCTCAAGGCCGGCGCTGCGGCGGCCCGGGGCGATTTGCTGGTCTGCATTGACGGCGACGCCCTGCTCGACCGCGACACCGCGGCGTATCTGGTGGCACCGCTGATTCAGTATCCCCACGTTGGGGCCGTCACCGGGAATCCGCGTATTCGCACGCGCTCAACGCTGATTGGCCGCATTCAGGTGGGCGAGTTTTCTTCCATTATTGGCCTTATCAAGCGAACGCAGCGGATCTATGGCCGGGTCTTTACCGTCTCCGGCGTCATCGCCGCCTTTCGCCGACAGGCGCTGGCGGATGTCGGGTACTGGAGCCCGGACATGATCACAGAGGATATCGACATAAGCTGGAAGCTTCAGCTTCGCCACTGGGATATCTTTTTCGAGCCGCGGGCACTGTGCTGGATCCTGATGCCGGAGACGCTAAAGGGGCTGTGGAAACAGCGTCTGCGCTGGGCGCAGGGGGGGGCAGAGGTGTTTCTGGTTAACCTGCGCAAGATGGCCCGCTGGGAGCATCATCGCATGTGGCCCCTGTTTCTTGAGTACGCGCTATCAACGCTGTGGGCGTTTGCCTATGGGGCAACCGTGGTGTTGTTCATTCTCAGCCATATTATCCCTCTTCCCGCGAACCTGGCCGTTGCGAGCCTGTTTCCCCCGGCGTTTACCGGGCTGCTGCTGGGTGTGATGTGCCTGCTGCAATTCCTCGTCAGTTTGTATATCGAGCGGCGCTACGAGCGGAAAGTGGCAGGCTCGCTGTTCTGGGTAATCTGGTTCCCGATGGTGTACTGGATGATTGGCCTGTTTACCACCCTTGTGGCATTTCCGAAAGTCATGCTTAAACGTAAACGCGCCCGCGCGCGCTGGATCAGTCCGGACCGGGGTAAAGGGAGCATTCAATGAACGAGAATACGTTAATTTTGACTGAACATCGGCTGGCACCGCGTCTTTTCGATGCCGCATTAACGCTGATAGCCTGGGGAGGATTCCTGTTTTTCCTGTACGCCAGGCTGTGGATGCAGTTAACCGAGGAGGGCGATCACCGCTGGAGCGTGATTATCGCCTCTTTTAATACGGTGCTGGTCTATCTGCTGATTGCGGCGTTCAACGGCTGGCTGCTGATCCTGTGGTATCAGTACAATCGCCGCCGCGCGCATGTGAGGCGGCGTCATCCGGAAATGTTGCGCCATGACGAGCTTGCCCAAAGTTTTAACGTCACGCCGCAAATTATGTCCGAGATGAGCCAGTACAACCTGCTGACGGTTTACCATGACCAGATTGGCCGGATCATTGATTTGAAGATCAGCGAGCAGCAGGAAGAGGAAGAGCAGTAATGAAACGCCCCCGCAACATGCCCTGCGGGGGCGTTTTTATAACAGGGAGACGTTATTTATCTTTCACCACAATCAGCGGTTCAATATCGCTCTCTTTCTTCACCACCAGCGAGTCATCCCCGCGCAGACAGGTTCCGCCATAGTTCCCGCCCACGGTAAAAGTGCAGACCTGAATGTATCTGCCGTCAACTTTCGGCAGGCACCATAGCTGCTGGTAGATGTTTTTACGGTCGACAAACTTGCCGCTGGACTGGTCCAGCAGTTCGTCCTGGGCGCCGATCAGATCGATATTGCTCCCGCAGCGTCCGGCGATCGGTTTAACGGCATAACCGGTCCGTTTGAGCAGATCGTTGACCTCAAAATCGGTATCCAGCAGGTAACGGTGGTTCGGGAACAGTTGCCACAGCACCGGCAGGATCGCCTTGTTACCAGGGATCACCGTCCACAGCGGTTCAAAGACCAGCACTTCCGGGCGCAGCAGGACATCAATCAGGCGCACTTCACCTTGCGGGTGACCGGTGCGGATAGGCACGGCGGCGTACTCGGTTTCGCTCACCTCGCGGATCTGCTCAATCGCCGTTTCCCACGCCCAGGTTTTCCATACGCAGTTGACGTGACGGCCTTCATCATCAATCAGTTGCCCGGCGGCATCCCAGCTCAGCGCCCCCAGTCCATGCAGGATTTTGGTTTCAAACCCGGCCTGGATCAGCGAGCGCTGAATAAAGAGCGCGTGGTAATCCTCTTCGATATCGTTGTCCTGCATGATATGGACGAACGGCCGCGCGTGGCTGTGCTTCCATGCGCCGGTCAGCTCCTCCAGCAAGCCTTCCGCCGGATTGTGGCCGGTGCCGCGATAGCCGTTTTTCACCCACTCTTCAAGAATGAGCCCGCCCTCGGTATGGCAGGAGGCGGAATCCGCGTTGTACTCGTAAACCTTGATGCCGCGCTCATCCATGCAGAAATCCATACGACCGGTGATCATATGGTGACGACGCCACTGCCATGAAAGACGCAGACGCGGCCAGAGAATTTTCGGGATGTCGAAAAGCGCGAGTAAGCTGTCGTCTTTCAGCACCTTGTCGGTGGCATGAAGGTACATCAGATGCAGTTCGTTGGTGGCTTTGATCAGCTCCTGCTCGGCGCTTTCGGTAATGGTGAAGTACTGGCAGGGATCGTTGTTGATAACGTGGCCGTTGGCGCGAACGTACGCCTGTTGCAGGGCGTCGTTTTCATTGAGCCATTTTCCGTCGAACTGACGGTTGTTCTTCAATCGCGCGCCGCTGATTTTCAGCAGTTCACCGTCGATCTCCGGCTGAGGAATACTGTGTTCCGTCTCCTCCGTCTGGATCATCCAGCCGAGGATCACGGTATCGTTGAACGTGTCATGAAGCGTATAGCAACCGTCCTCCACGCTCAGACGAAGCTCGCGCGTCCACTGCTGCCCCATCGGCAGCGGGGAGTGAATAACGTTCTGCTCGGCAATGCGCACTCTGTCATCCAGCAGCTGGGTAATGACGGCGACGTGGCCGGTTTCATGAAACTCACCGCCCTTTTGCCAGATGAGCAGCGCACCGGCCTGCGGCGCGCGTTTTGAGCCATTAGCAAAGGCCAGTAGCGGCAAAATATTGTCGTTTACCACCTGGCGCAAAAAACGCAGGGAGAAGATCTCCCACGCCATCCCGACGTCGGTAAAAACAAACCCGTGATTGAGAAACAGGAAACGGCGCGCAAACTCAACGCACTGCCATTTATGGCCCATGTATTCGTTGCCGATATAGCTGCGGAATTCCGCGTCTTCCGGGTAGTGACGCGGATCGAGACTGCCGTAATTTGAAGAGTAAATCGCCACGCCACCCGGCGCATAACCTAATAACGTCCCGAAGGGTGCGTCACTGCTTAACGTTCCTTTACGCATGTGTCCAACCTAAAACAGGCAGGCGGCAATTTTTTTGTGGGGTTGTCGTCGTCTGCACGTTGTAATTAACTGACAGAGGTGGCGTTATCATACACCCGCCCTGCCCATTACGCTCGCATCGTTAAACGGTTCCTGCATCTCCTGCTACACTGCCTCAACACAACACCAAAAAGGCAGGCCAACATGTCAGATAACACCTATCAGCCACCGAAAGTGTGGGAATGGAAACAGAATAACGGCGGCGCGTTCGCCAATATCAACCGTCCCGTCTCGGGCGCGACGCATGAGAAAGAGCTACCTGTGGGCGCGCACCCGCTCCAGCTGTACTCTCTCGGTACGCCGAATGGACAGAAAGTTACCATCATGCTGGAAGAGCTGCTGGCGCTAGGCGTGACGGGCGCGGAATACGACGCATGGTTAATCCGCATTGGTGAGGGCGATCAGTTCTCCAGCGGTTTTGTCGACGTGAACCCGAACTCGAAGATCCCGGCCCTGCGTGACCACTCCACCACCCCGCCGACGCGCGTCTTTGAATCCGGCAATATCCTGCTCTACCTGGCCGAGAAATTTGGTCACTTCCTGCCAAAAGATCCGGCAGGACGAACGGAAACCCTGAACTGGCTGTTCTGGTTACAGGGCGCGGCCCCGTTCCTCGGCGGCGGTTTTGGCCACTTCTATAACTACGCACCGGTGAAGATTGAGTACGCTATCGATCGCTTCACCATGGAAGCTAAACGCCTGTTCGACGTGCTGGACAAACAGCTGGCGCGCGGTCGTTACGTAGCGGGTGAGGAATATACCATTGCGGATATGGCAGTCTGGCCATGGTTTGGCTGCGTGGCGCTGGGCAGCGTGTATAACGCCGCCGAGTTCCTGGATGCCGGGAAGTACACCAACGTGCAGCGCTGGGCAAAAGATGTGGCGAATCGTCCGGCCGTTAAACGCGGGCGCATTGTTAACCGTACCAACGGCGAGCTGAACGAGCAGTTACATGAGCGTCATTCAGCAAGCGACTTCGATACCCAGACGGAAGATAAACGTCAGGGTTGATCCATGACCGGGCGGTTCGCCGCCCTTCTTCCGCGATGAGAAAAATGCGTCAGCACGCGTGCGCAAGGAGCCTCGTATGTCAGACCAGACGCTAAAAGCGACCCGACAGCAGAGTCTTATCACCTTGCTGAGTAAAAGCGACTGGCTGACTACCGATGTGCTGGCTGAAAAGCTCTCCGTCAGCAAAGAGACGATCCGCCGGGATCTGAAGTCGTTGCAGCAGCAGGGGAAGCTTCTGCGCCAGCACGGGCGCGCGCGTCTGATTCATCCGGACAGCCGCGACAGCGGTGAACCCTTTGGCGCACGCCTGAAAAGCCATTATGCCGACAAAGCCGATATTGCCCGCCACGCGCTGGGCTGGATCAGCGAAGGGATGACCATCGCCCTCGACGCCAGCTCAACCTGCTTTCATCTGGCGCGCCAGTTGCCGGACATCGACCTCACCGTATTTACCAACAGTCTGCCTATCTGCCACGAGATGGCAAAGCGCGAGCGGATCACGCTTATCTGCTCCGGCGGAACGCTTGAGCGTAAGTATCGCTGCTATGTTAACCCGGCGCTGGTGACGCAGCTAAAAGGGCTGGAGATCGATCTGTTCATCTTCTCGTGTGAAGGGGTCGATGAGCATGGCGTCCTTTGGGATCCGTCCGAGCACAACGCGGGCTTTAAGGCGCTGCTGTTAAACCGCGCCAGCCAGTCGCTGCTGCTGATCGACAAAAGTAAATTTATGCGGGCAAGTGAAGTGAAAATTGGTCAGCTGTCGCAGGTGACACAGATTATTCAGAGCGATAAACGTCAGGCCGCCAGAGACGGCCTGACACGAGAGGTTACGCGGTGAGACGGAATTTCTGCACTGAGCGCTGGAGTTCTTCGGTCTGCCGTTCAAGTGCGGCGGCGGCGGCGGAAACCTGCTCCACCAGCGAGGCGTTCTGCTGGGTCACGCCGTCCATCTGCGTGATGGCAACGCCGACCTGAGAAATACCTTTGCTCTGCTCCTCTGACGCGGTGGCGATCTGCTTCATAATGACGGTCACTTCCGTCACGTCGCGCAGGATCGCTTCCATCGTGGTGCCGGTATCGTTCACCAGCTGCGCCCCCTGCTCCACGCGGGCAACGGAATCTGCAATCAGCCCTTCGATCTCTTTTGCCGCATTCGCGCTGCGGCTGGCCAGATTACGCACCTCACCCGCCACGACCGCAAAGCCCCGCCCCTGCTCCCCGGCCCGGGCCGCTTCCACCGCGGCGTTCAGCGCCAGAATATTGGTCTGGAAGGCGATGCTGTTGATGACGGTAGTGATTTCAGCGATTTTTTTCGAGCTGTCCGAAATGCCGCTCATGGTTGTGACCACATCTTCCACCAGCGAGCCGCCGCGGCTGGCCGTACTGGAGGCGACATCCGCAAGCTGGCTGGCCTGGCGCGCGCTTTCGGCGTTCAGCTTCACCGTTGCGGTTAGCTGCTCCATGCTGGCCGCGGTCTCTTCCAGCGCGGCGGCCTGCTCTTCGGTACGCGAAGAGAGATCGTTATTCCCGCTGGAGATCTCCGTTGCCCCGCGCCAGATATTCTCGCTGCCGGAACGAATCGTGCTGACCGCTTCCCGCAGGCTGTCCTGCATGGCGCTCAGCAGCGGCACCAGTTGCCCCACGCAGTTGCGGCCAAAGGATTCAATCGGCTGGCTGAGATCGCCCTGCGCAATCTGGCGGAACTGCTGACGGATACGATCCAGCGGTTTTACCAGTATCGCCACCAGGTAGCGGTCGGTGAACAGCAGGATCAACAGACCCACGATCGTGGCGGTGATAATCACCGTCCGGGTCATGCTGGTGAGGCCGTCGACCACCACGCGCGTGCTGTCGAGCGCCTTCGACGCGGTGTTGTTAAAGTTCTCAGCCGCTGCCCCGAATGCACGGCTTAGCGGCGGCGTGACGTTGTTGGCATGCTGACGATAGCCTTCGAGCGTCGCCTGCTTCGCCTGCGCCATCTGCGGCGTCACGCCCCGATCGAGCAGCGCCTGCCAGGTGGAAATCACCTGCGCAGACACCTTTTCATCCATCGGGCCCGGAGAGATAGCTTTCATCTCTGCCAGCTTTTTACTCATGTTATCCAGCGCCTGCTGAGCAGGAGCCAGGTCCGGCGTGCCGCCCGCCGCTTTAACTTCCATCGCCCGGCTCAGGCGGGTGACGAAACGGAAATACTGATCGTTGCCCTGGCTCAGCACCGTCATTTGCCGGACCAGCTGGCGGTCAACATCATTACCATCAGAAACACGAGACAGAGACCAGGTGCTGTAAAGCCCCACGCCTGCCCACATGACACAAAAGATCCCCAGTATCGTCAGCATGACGAAACGGATGGTGAAATTACGAAGCATCTTCATTGAGTATTCCTTGCCGTGAGGGTGAATTCGCCCAGAGGCGAGTACTACCCTCTTTATCGGCAGATACCGCAGAAAATATACTTTTTTGTTATCGAGTCGGCATAGAATGAAAACGTTGTTTCGAAAATTCACCGACAAGAAAGGAGACATCATGTCCTGGCACCCTTACACCGGCCGATACGAAAACATGCAGTACCGATACTGCGGCAAAAGCGGCCTGCGCTTACCGGCACTGTCGCTGGGCCTGTGGCACAGCTTCGGTCACGTTCAGCCGCTCGATTCCCAGCGCGCGCTGCTGCGTAAGGCCTTCGATCTCGGTATTACCCACTTTGACCTTGCCAACAACTACGGCCCCCCACCAGGCAGCGCTGAAGAGAATTTTGGCCGTCTGCTGCGGGAGGATTTTGCCGGGTATCGTGACGAGCTGATCATCTCCACCAAAGCGGGCTACGACATGTGGCCAGGGCCGTATGGTTCGGGCGGTTCACGTAAATACCTGCTCGCCAGCCTCGACCAGAGCCTGAAACGCATGGGTGTGGAGTATGTGGATATTTTCTATTCTCACCGCGTAGACGAAAACACGCCGATGGAAGAGACCGCCGCCGCGCTGGCGCACGCGGTGCAGAGCGGAAAAGCGCTGTACGTCGGCATTTCGTCCTACTCCACGGAACGCACGGCGGTAATGGCCGAATTGCTGCGCGAGTGGAAGATCCCGCTTTTGATCCACCAGCCGTCTTACAACCTGCTTAACCGCTGGGTCGACAAGACTGGCCTGCTGGACGCGCTGGAGAAAAACGGAACGGGCTGTATCGCCTTTACCCCGCTGGCACAGGGCCTGCTCACCGGAAAATACCTGAACGGTATTCCGGACGGTTCACGTATGCAACGCGAAGGGAAAAAAGTGCGCGGCCTGACGGAGAAAATGCTGACGGAAGCCAACCTGAGCAGCCTTCGTCTGCTGAACGAGATGGCGCACGCGCGCGGGCAGACGATGGCGCAGATGGCGCTAAGCTGGCTGTTGAAAGATGAGCGTGTAACGTCGGTGCTGATTGGCGCGAGCCGCCCGGAGCAGCTGGAAGAGAACGTTCAGGCGCTGAATAACCTGCGCTTTAGCGAAGATGAACTGACGCGGATTGACCAGCACGTTGCGGATGGTGAGCTGAATTTGTGGCAGGCGTCGTCGGATAAATAAATAGTGCGGTCCGATGCTTTCGCCCCTCACCCTAACCCTCTCCCCAGAGGGGAGAGGGAACTTGAACACCCTCTCCCCTCTGGGGAGAGGGCAGGGTGAGGGGCATGGTGAATCTATTTCTTACTGATCTTATCCAGATACCCCATCACAAACGCCGACAGCACAAACGTCAGGTGGATAATCACATACCACATCAGCTTATTATCCGGGACGTTTTTCGCGTCCATAAAGACGCGTAACAGGTGTATAGACGAAATCGCCACAATCGACGCCGCGACTTTATTCTTCAGCGATGAGGCATCCATTTTCCCCAGCCAGTTGAGCTTTTCTTTGTGCTCGGCGATATCAAGCTGAGAGACGAAATTCTCATAACCGGAGAACATCACCATCACCAGTAATCCCCCCACCAGCGTCATATCCACCAGCGACAGCAGAACCAGAATCAAATCGGCTTCTGCCACGGAGAAAATGTTTGGCAGGACATGAAATATCTCCTGGAAGAACTTGATCGTCAGGGCGACCAGCGCCAGGGAGAGACCAAAATAGACGGGTGCGAGCAGCCAGCGAGAGGCATACATTGCGTTTTCAAAGAAGCGTTCCATAAAATCCTGTCTGCAAACGAAACCAGCGCTCAGTATATCTCAACTATACCTCGTTGGGATCCACATCCGGACGCGCATACTCCGGCCAGACCAGCGCGACCAGTTCCGGGTAGGCTTCCAGGCTAAACTCGCGAAAACACTGGCGCAGATTTAATACGTCTAAATCGGAGTACGACACCTTCTCGCCATTCAGACAGCGCTTTTTGATATTGTCGTAATATTTATAAACCGCCGAATTAAGGTCGCTACAACGGCGCTGCGCGTCGAACAGGCCGGGCGTATCATTAATTTCAGCCATTTTCATTCGCTTAATTGTCGCATGGAGAAAATCGATATATTCGTGATTTACCCGCCAGTACCAGACCGGCGTCACGGCGTTCATCAATACGGAGAAATGATCTTCCCCCTCCTCTTTCGACATCAATTCAGGCTGCGGCGGTTCACTGACGTCTTTTGACGCTTTCGGTTTATTTAACTCTTGCATCAATAAAAGCACGCCAGCGGTCAGTAATAGTAACGTTATGACCGTAAAGAAAATGCTGTTCATGGGTAGGCTCCATTTTTTTTTATTTTAAAATTGCCTCATGTTATTGTCAACGAATCTCACCCTTTTTCCACCCCCACCTTTTTTGAAATTAAAGGAAATTAAAATGCTGCCCGACAATCTTGTCCCGGCAAAGTACCACATTACGCCTGTGGAACAGCCTTCGACGGAAGCAGATAAAGAGGCGAATTTCACTCAAGGAAAAAGAAAACTCTCCGACTATGAAGCCGACATATTAATTGGTGTTTCACGCACCGGCAAATCCCGTAATATGGTGCTGGAAGAGCACGATCGCCATTTAAAAGAGCGTTTATTTCGCGCCATCAAGATTGAAGCCTTAGTTCATCTACTAAATGATTTACAGGCCGAAGGGGAAATAGATGCCCAGACGCTAAGTCAAATAATGACCGAGAAAACGCAGCAAATAAATGAGGCCGGCAATGAAATTTGGCTTAATTTAATTACGCGTGAAAAAAACAATCCCATTTTTTATAACCTGGGGGAAGATTAACGTGAATGATGACAGCGGTAATAACGTTTATTTGACTTTAGATGATAAGAAAAGCGATGAATTTATCTTAAAGCAGAATCTCGACGCCCTGAAAAAGATAAAAAATGACGAGATGACGCGAATTACGCAGGATTTGGTTTCGATTCCGGCCACGCTGGTGCGCCTGAAATGGCAGAATCGTCGGGAGATTTACGCCTTGCAGGCCAAGGAGGAGATTTACGGCGCGGTGATGAACGCCATTATTGAACAGCGCCCTGAGCTTAAAGAGAAGATCCTCGGGCGACTGGAGGCGAACTATCAGTACCTGCTGGCACGCGAGACAGCCACCCTGCGCCTGACCCGTAAACTCTCGGAAGGTCATTACCGAACTTCAAACGTGACCTGTGTAGCGCTTGATGAAGAGGCGCCGACGGCGCCTTCAGTGTGAGTCAACAATGATTGTTGCGGAATGCAGGCCGGGTAAGGCGACGCCGCCACCCGGCAGGGAAGGCGGCAAAAGCCTTCGTTTTACTTCGCGGCCGCTTTCTCTTCGCCGACCAGACCAATCTTCAGGTATCCCGCCTGATGCAGCGTGTCCATTACCTTCATCATGGTTTCATAATCGACGGTTTTATCCGCGCGGAAGAAAACGGTGGTGTCTTTCTTGCCGCCGGTCAGCTGGTCCAGCGCCGGAATAACCGAGGCATCCGTTACCGGATCGTTGCCCAGGAACATGGACTTATCGGCCTTCACGGACAGGTAGATAGGTTTTTCCGGACGCGGCTGCGGCTGGCTGGAGGACGCAGGCAGATTCACCTTCACGTCCACCGTCGCCAGCGGTGCGGCAACCATAAAGATAATCAGCAGAACCAGCATCACGTCGATAAACGGCGTCACGTTGATCTCATGCATTTCACCGTTATCGTCCAGATTTTCATTAAGACGCATTGCCATACAATCAACCTACGCGCAGTTTGGACGCCGCATGTACCGGTTTAACGGCGCTGGCGTTCAGGTCCAGATCGCGGCTTTGCAGCAGCAGAACCTGCGCGGCAACGTCACCCAGTGTGGCTTTGTAACTGCCAATCATGCGCGCGAAGATGTTATAGATAACAACCGCCGGGATAGCGGCAACCAGACCGATAGCCGTGGCCAGCAGCGCTTCTGCGATACCCGGCGCCACGACCGCAAGGTTAGTGGTCTGCGTCTGGGCGATACCGATAAAGCTGTTCATGATGCCCCAGACGGTACCGAACAGGCCGACGAACGGGGAGATGGCGCCGATAGTCGCCAGGTAGCCGTTACCGCGGCCCATATGACGACCCACGGCCGCAACGCGACGCTCCAGACGGAAGCCGGTACGCTCTTTAATGCCTTCGTTATCTTCACTGCCTGCGGAGAGTTCCAGCTCGTTCTGCGCTTCGTTCACTAACAGGGTAGTCAGGCTTTTCGCATGGAAGGATGAGGTGATATCAGAAGCCTGATCCAGAGAGCGGGCTTCCGCCAGCTGCTTCTGCTCACGCTTGAGGCGGCGTTTTTGTGAAAGAAGTTCGGCGCTCTTGCTGAAGAAGATAGCCCAGGTGATCACGGACGCCAGAATCAGGCCGATCATCACAATCTTAACTACGATGTCAGCATGTTGATACATGCCCCAAACGGAGAGATCCGTCTGCATCAAATTATTACCCACTCTGTATCTCCAGGACGCAAATCACAAAATCTGAACGTAATAATATCAAAACGTCGTCGAATTGATAGTAGTTCTCATTAGTATTTACATAGTGCCGTAATTTTCGCTCACTTTCCTTGCGCTTACGCAGTAAAAATTTCTTATGCGAATTTTTGATAATATTTTCTGCTTATTCGATAAGCATCCGGATGCACATTCTGACAATCGTGGTAGTCTGGACGTCCAGACGTATAAAAATAGGGTTAGCGAACATGACTAAAAAGCAGCTTGAGACCACGCTGGTGCAGGCAGGACGCAGTAAGAAATACACGCAGGGCTCGGTCAACAGCGTGATCCAGCGCGCCTCCTCGCTGGTGTTTGATACCGTTGAAGATAAAAAAATCGCTACGCGTAATCGCGCGAAGGGCGGGCTGTTTTACGGTCGTCGTGGCACGTTAACCCATTTCTCGTTGCAGGAAGCCATGTGTGAACTGGAGGGCGGCGCGGGCTGCGCGCTGTTCCCGTGCGGCGCGGCGGCGGTCGCCAATACCATTCTGGCGTTTGTGGAACAGGGTGACCACGTCCTGATGACCAATACCGCCTACGAGCCAAGCCAGGACTTCTGCACCAAAATACTCAGCAAGCTCGGCGTCACCACCAGCTGGTTCGATCCGCTGATTGGGGCCGGTATTGCCGCGCTTATTCAGCCCAACACGCGCGTTGTGTTCCTGGAATCTCCCGGTTCCATCACCATGGAAGTGCATGACGTCCCGGCCATCGTGAAGGCGGTGCGCAGCATAGCGCCGGAAGCGATCATCATGATCGACAACACCTGGGCGGCAGGTGTGCTGTTTAAAGCCCTGGAATTTGACATCGATATCTCCATTCAGGCGGCGACCAAATACCTGATTGGCCATTCCGACGGCATGATCGGTACGGCGGTGTCTAACGCCCGCTGCTGGGATCAATTGCGTGAAAACGCCTACCTGATGGGCCAGATGGTGGATGCCGATACCGCCTACATGACCAGCCGGGGCATCCGTACGCTCGGTGTGCGTTTGCGTCAGCATCACGAAAGCAGCCTGCAAATTGCACAGTGGCTGGCGCTGCATCCGCAGGTGGAGCGCGTTAACCATCCGGCGCTGCCGGGCAGCAAGGGCCACGAATACTGGCAACGTGACTTTACGGGCAGCAGCGGGTTGTTCTCATTTGTTCTTAAAAAGCGCCTGAATGACGCCGAACTGGCAAGCTATCTGGATAACTTTACCCTCTTCAGCATGGCCTATTCATGGGGTGGGTTTGAATCGCTGATCCTGCCCAACCAGCCGGAGCAGATTGCGGCCCTGCGCCCGGGCGGCGAGGTGGACTTCGAGGGGACCTTAATCCGCCTGCATATCGGGCTGGAAAATGTGGACGATTTAATTGCGGATTTATCGGCAGGATTTGAGCGCATCGTGTAAAGTGCTGGCTGAAATGTACTCCCCGGACGCTATTCTGAACACCGCAAGCAGAAAAGTCTGTATGAGATGCGCCTGCGATCAACCCCGACAGGCAAAATTGGGAGTACAATAGCGTTATATCTGCTGTTCCACAGGAAAGTCCATGGCTGTTATTCAAAATATCATCACGGCGCTCTGGCAACACGATTTTGCCGCGCTGGCGGACCCGCATGTCGTCGGGATTGTCTATTTCGTGATGTTCGCGACGCTGTTTCTGGAAAATGGATTACTGCCAGCCTCATTTTTACCCGGTGACAGCCTGCTCCTGCTCGCAGGGGCGTTAATCGGCAAGGGCGTGATGGACTTCGCACCGACAATGGTGATCCTCACCTCTGCGGCCAGTCTCGGCTGTTGGCTGAGCTACCTGCAAGGGCGCTGGCTTGGAAACACTCGCGTGGTGAAAGGCTGGCTGGCGCAGCTGCCGCATAAATATCACCAGCGCGCGACCTGCATGTTTGACCGTCACGGCCTGCTGGCGTTACTTGCCGGGCGTTTTCTGGCGTTTGTTCGTACCCTGTTGCCTACCATGGCGGGTATTTCAGGCCTCTCTAACCGCCGCTTCCAGTTCTTCAACTGGCTGAGCGCCCTGCTCTGGGTAGGCGTGGTCACCACGCTCGGCTACGCGCTGAATATGATCCCCTTTGTTAAGCGCCATGAAGACCAGGTGATGACCTTCCTGATGATCCTGCCGATTTTCCTGCTGGTTGCAGGGCTGGTGGGTACCATTGCGGTGGTGATTAAGAAAAAGTATTGCAGCGCATAAATAAAAGCCGGGTGGCGCTACCGCTTACCCGGCCTCCGTTTCCCCTCAGGCTCCCTGCATTGTTCTTATACGTGACGCATCTTCCCCCGGCGTGACGCCGAAGTAACGCTTAAACTCCCGACTAAACTGCGACGCGCTTTCATACCCGACCCGCATCGCCGCGGCGCTGGCCTTCATGCCATCGTGGATCATCAGCATCCGCGCCTTATGCAGACGGTAGGTTTTGAGGTACTGCAACGGCGACGTGCTGGTGACGGATTTAAAGTTATGGTGAAACGCCGAGACGCTCATATTGGCTTCCGCTGCCAGCTGGTCAACGCTGAGGTTTTCCGTGTACTGGCTCTCGATGCGCTTCAGCACGCGGCTAATCAGGCTGAAGTGCGTTTGTCGGCTTACCAGCGCCAGCAGCGCCCCGCCGCCCGGTCCCAGCAGCACATGGTAAAGAATTTCGCGGATAATCTGTTTTCCGAGAATACGCGCATCCAGCGGCCTTTCCATCACGTCTAACAGGCGTTCAATCGCGCAGAGAATTTCCTCCGACAGGGTCGCGGAGTTGATACCGCTTGCCGCCATTGACGGCCGGAAAAGTTCGTCCTCCCCAATCTCCATCAGCAGCTCCTGCAACTGGAGGATGTCGACGTTGACGCGGATCCCGGCCAGCGGTACCTCCTCTGTCGCGAAAGTTTCACATTCGAAGGGTAAAGGTACTGTCAGAAGCAGATATTCATTGGTGTCGTAACGGAACACGCGCTCATTGATATAGCCAATCTTATGGCCAGAAAAGAGAAACACGATGCCGGGCTGATACATCACCGGGGTGCGCGTCCCGGGCTGGGTACCGTACAGCAATCGGATATCCGGCAGCAGCTCAGCCGAATCATTTCCGTTATCTATCAGTCTTTTAATCTGCGACGTTAGCTGGCGGCAGATGGCATCACGGTTCATTTTCAGTTACTCCGGGTACGGTTTCCGACGCTGACAGTGTGCGCATTTTCTTACCGTTTCTCCAGCGCGCTGTAGAAATGGGCAAGACATCGGCAGGAATGTGCATTGAGAGGATAGCGCCTGCCCGCCACAATGAGCAGCATCAGGTTGCCTTCTGCGCCACCACGATTTTTTACCCACTACAGGGAACAAGCCATGAACAACTTTAATCTTCATACCCCAACCCGCATTCTGTTTGGTAAAGACGCCATCGCCGACCTGCGCGCGCAAATCCCCGCTGACGCCCGCGTCCTGATTACCTACGGCGGCGGCAGCGTGAAAAAAACCGGCGTACTGGATCAGGTGTACAGCGCTCTGGAAGGTCTGGACGTGCGCGAGTTCGGCGGTATCGAGCCTAACCCGTCTTATGAAACGCTGATGAACGCGGTAAAAATCGCCCGTGAGGAGCAAATTACCTTCCTGCTGGCGGTCGGCGGCGGTTCCGTGCTGGACGGCACCAAATTCATCGCGGCGGCGGCCCATTACGCTGACGACATCGACCCGTGGCATATTCTGGAAACGGGCGGCAGCGACATCAGCAGTGCGATCCCGATGGGCTCCGTGCTGACGCTGCCGGCCACCGGATCAGAGTCCAACAAAGGCGCGGTCATCTCCCGTAAAACCACCGGTGACAAGCAGGCCTTTATGAACGAACACGTTCAGCCCGTGTTCGCGATCCTCGATCCGGTTTACACCTATACCCTGCCTGCGCGTCAGGTGGCGAACGGCGTGGTCGACGCCTTTGTTCACACCGTTGAGCAGTACGTTACTTACCCGGTAAACGCCAAAATTCAGGATCGTTTCGCGGAAGGCATTCTGCTGACGCTGATTGAAGAAGGTCCAAAAGCGCTGAAAGAGCCTGAAAATTACGACGTGCGTGCCAACGTGATGTGGGCTGCCACCCAGGCGCTGAACGGCCTGATCGGCGCAGGCGTGCCGCAGGACTGGGCTACCCATATGCTCGGCCACGAGCTGACGGCGATGCACGGCCTGGATCACGCCCAGACGCTGGCGGTGGTTCTGCCTGCGCTGTGGAACGAAAAACGTGACGCTAAACGCGCCAAACTGCTCCAGTACGCCGAACGCGTGTGGAACATCACCGACGGTTCCGACGATGCGCGTATCGATGCCGCGATTGAAGCCACCCGTCACTTCTTTGAAAGCCTGGGCGTGCCAACGCGTCTCTCTGGCTACGGCCTGGACGGCAGCTCCATCCCTGCCCTGCTGGCGAAACTGGAAGCACACGGCATGACGCAGATCGGCGAGCATGGCGACATCACCCTGGACGTCAGCCGTCGTATTTACGAAGCGGCACGCTAAGCGTTTTTAGGATCCTGACTTTCGTTTTTTGACATTTCGTCCAGACTTAATGCACATCACATCGTCGGAGGTTCCCTCCGGCGATGAGCACCTGAAGGAGGAAAAATGGCAAACCAAACCGTAATCAAGCTACAGGACGGCAACGTGATGCCCCAGCTGGGGCTAGGTGTATGGAAAGCCGGTAACGACGAGGTCGTCTCCGCCATTCATAAAGCCCTGGAAGTCGGCTATCGGTCCATCGATACCGCCGCCGCCTATAAAAACGAGGACGGCGTGGGGAAAGCGCTTGCCAGCGCCGGCGTTCCCCGGGATGAGCTTTTCATCACCACCAAGCTGTGGAACGACGATCAAAAGCGTCCCCGCGAAGCGTTGCAGGAGAGTCTGGAGAAACTCCAGCTCGATTTCGTCGATCTTTATCTCATGCACTGGCCGGTACCGGCTATCGACCATTACGTTGATGCCTGGAAAGGGATGATTGAACTGCAAAAAGAGGGGCTGATAAAAAGCATCGGCGTCTGTAATTTCCAGGTTCATCATCTGCAACGCCTGATTGATGAAACGGGCGTCGCGCCGGTGATTAACCAGATTGAGCTGCACCCGCTGATGCAGCAGCGCCAGCTTCATTCATGGAACGCCACGCACAAGATCCAGACCGAATCCTGGAGCCCGTTGGCCCAGGGCGGCGAAGGGGTGTTTGACCAGAAAATCATCCGTGAACTGGCGGATAAGTACGGTAAAACCCCGGCGCAGATCGTCATTCGCTGGCATCTGGATAGCGGTCTGGTGGTGATCCCGAAATCGGTCACGCCATCGCGTATCGCCGAGAACTTCGACGTCTGGGATTTCCGCCTGGATAAAGACGAGCTGGGTGAAATTGCGAAGCTGGATCAGGGCAAACGGCTTGGGCCGGACCCGGATCAGTTTGGCGGGTGATCCCCTCACCCTGCCCTCTCCCCGGAGGGGAGAGGGTTAGACCTGTAGGCCCGGTAAGCGCAGCGCCACCGGGCATTGTTACAGGTTTAACCGGTCTTACGTTTTACGTTCTTCTTCGTTCCCGCAACACCGTTCGAACGCTGATGCGCAATAGGCGTGTGCTTGGTCAGCGCCGGGCGCGTGTTACGGTTCTGGCGGCGCGCTTCGCGCATCTCTTCCAGCGTTGGCGCTGGCACCAGGCAATCACGACGCGAGCCGATCAGGTGCTTTTTCCCCATCTCTTCCAGCGCCTGACGGATCAGCGGCCAGTTTTTCGGATCGTGATAGCGCAGCAGCGCTTTATGCAGACGGCGCTGTTTATCCCCTTTCGGCACCACCACGTCTTCGCTCTTATAACCAATCTTACTCAGCGGGTTTTTGCCGGTGTAATACATGGTCGTCGAGTTGGCGAGCGGCGACGGGTAGAAGTTCTGCACCTGATCCAGACGGAATCGACGCTGCTTCAGCCACAGCGCCAGATTCACCATGTCTTCATCACGGGTGCCGGGGTGTGCGGAGATGAAGTATGGGATCAGATACTGCTCTTTCCCCGCCTGTTTTGAATAGGTATCAAACAGCTGTTTAAAGCGGTCATAGCTGCCCATGCCTGGCTTCATCATTTTGGACAGCGGGCCTTCTTCGGTGTGCTCCGGGGCGATCTTCAGATAACCGCCAACGTGGTGCGTCGCCAGCTCTTTGATGTAGCGCGGATCTTCCACCGCAATGTCGTAACGCACGCCGGAGGCGATCAGGATCTTCTTGATGCCTTTCAGGTCACGGGCGCGACGGTAAAGATTGATCGTCGGCTCGTGGTTGGTGTCCATATGCTCGCAAATGCTCGGATAGACGCAGGAGAGACGACGGCAGGTCTGCTCGGCGCGCGGCGATTTACAGCGCAGCATGTACATGTTGGCCGTTGGACCACCCAGATCGGAGATCACGCCGGTAAAGCCCGGCACCGTGTCGCGAATCGCTTCGATCTCGTTAACAATCGACTCTTCGGAACGGCTCTGAATAATACGGCCTTCATGTTCGGTGATCGAACAGAATGAGCACCCGCCGAAGCAGCCGCGCATGATGTTGATTGAGAAACGGATCATCTCGTACGCCGGAATACGGCTGTTGCCATATGACGGATGCGGCACACGCTTGTACGGCAGAGCAAAGACGCTGTCCATCTCTTCGGTAGAGAGCGGGATCGCCGGTGGGTTAACCCAGATATAGCGCTCGCCGTGCTTTTGCATCAGCGCTCGCGCGCAGCCGGGGTTGGTTTCATGGTGTAAGATGCGCGACGCGTGGGCGTAAAGTACTTTATCGCTTTTTACTTTTTCGTAAGACGGCAGCAGCACATAGGTTTTTTCCCACGGCTTCGGACGCGGCGGCTGCACCACCACGGCCTTCGCTTCCGCTTTCTTCGGCTCAACCGGTTTGTTATCCGCGCACGGCAGATCGTCACCGTACGGATGCGGGATAGGGTCGATTTTGCCCGGCATATCGATAATGCGGGAATCCACCCCGCTCCAGCCCGGCAGCGCCTCTTTCACCATGATCGCGGTGTTGCGTACGTCGCGGATCTCGCTGACCGGTTCACCCTGCGCCAGGCGATGCGCCACCTCCACCAGCGGACGCTCGCCGTTGCCGAAGATCAGCATGTCGGCTTTCGAATCCACCAGCACCGAACGGCGCACGGTATCAGACCAGTAGTCGTAGTGTGCGGTGCGGCGCAGGCTCGCCTCGATGCCGCCCAGGATCACCGGCACGTCTTTCCATGCTTCTTTGCATCGCTGGGTGTAGACGAGGGTCGCGCGATCGGGACGTTTACCCGCCACGTTGTCAGCCGTGTAAGCGTCGTCATGGCGCAGCTTACGGTCGGCGGTATAGCGGTTGATCATCGAGTCCATGTTGCCCGCGGTCACGCCGAAGAACAGGTTAGGCTTGCCCAGACGCATAAAGTCGTCTTTGCTGTTCCAGTCAGGCTGGGAGATGATCCCCACGCGGAAGCCCTGGGCTTCAAGCATACGGCCACAGATCGCCATGCCAAAGCTCGGGTGATCGACATACGCATCGCCCGTCACCAGAATGATATCGCAGCTGTCCCAGCCCAGTTGATCCATCTCTTCCCGGGACATCGGCAGGAACGGCGCCGGTCCAAAGCAGGCTGCCCAGTACTGGGGCCAGGAGAAGAGGTCGCGATCCGGCTGGATCAGGGAAATAGCGCTCATAATGCTTCCGAAGAAAAAATAGACAAAAGGAGCGGGATTATACGCTGGTTTACCGGGGGAAATGAAGGGGTATTGTGCGGGCTGTTGCCCTCACCCCAACCCTCTCCCACAGGGAGAGGGAGAAAGCGTTTTATGGTGCCGGATTCACCAGCATCTGCCCTACCGATCCCCTGTCCATCATCTCCAGCGTCTGGCTGTGGAACAGGAACGGGAAGTGCGGCCAGGAAGGCTGACCGTAGTAGACGAGCAGTTCGACCTGGCCATCCACCCAGACGGTATCTTTCCAGCCCCTGTCTTCCGGGAACGGCATCGCCCCGTTGACGTTGCGGATCAGGAATGACACCCCTTCAATATGGAACGACTGCGGCATCTCCGAGCGGACGGTCCAGCGCTCCCATGTTCCCTGTTGGGCGGTGATATCAATGCGGTTTACGTCCCACAGCGAACCGTTGATGCCCGGATCGTCGCCAAGGCTGATATCGCGACTGCGTACTGCCGGGCCGGTCACAATCTCCTGCGGCAGCAGGCGCATCGGCAGGCTGTCGGTCACCAGCGGCAACAGGCCGGTCGGGCGCAGCGTCAGCACCAGCGTGGAGACCAGCACGCTCGACGGTTCAAAGAAGCCGCGAATACGGTCAACAATGCTTGCCGCTTCGCCGCAGGTCACGGACACTTCATCCCCGTTGGTCATATCCACGAGGATCTCACGACGTTCGCCCGGCGCCAGCGCCAGCTGTTTTACCGATACCGGCGCAGGTAATAACCCCTGATCGCCTGAAATCACGTGCAGCGCGCGGCCGTCGCTCATCTGCAACTGGTAGCGGCGCGAGTTAGAGGCATTCAGCAGACGCAGGCGCACCCAGCCACGAGACACTTCGACATACGGGCTTTGCGCGCCGTTAACCAGCAGCGTATCGCCCACAAAACCACCGCTGCCCGGCTCGCTGTACTCCGGCGTGCCGAAGTTATCCAGCCGCTTGTCCTGAATAATGATCGGGAAATCATCAACGCCGTAGTGATTCGGGATCGGCAGCGTTTTGCTGACCTCATCTTCAATCAGCCACATTCCGGCCAGGCCGTTGTAGACCTGCTGGGCGGTGCGGTTCGGGGTGTTGGCGTGATACCACAATGTCGCCGCGCTCTGACGAATCGGGAGGACGGGCGCCCAGTCGGCATTCGGCGACATCATGCGTGCCGCGCCGCCAATCAGCGGCCCCGGCACCTGCAAACCACTGACGGTCATCGCGACATTTTCCGTCGTACGGTTACTGTAGATGAGCTTAACGTCATCGCCATTCCACACGCGAATGGTCGGCCCGAGGTAGCGTCCGTTAATGCCCCATACCTGCGCGCGCGTTCCCTGGGTAAAGGACCAGTGGCTACGCTGAAGCGTGAGGAATAGCGGCTGCCCGCGACGGGATTCAATCAACGGCGGAATAGGCAGCGGCTGTTGCTGCCCGGCGGCGCTGGCTGTCCGCGGCATCGCACCCGCACAAAGGGCGATACCCGAAGCCTGAATAAACTGACGCCGACTGAGTGACATATAAGCTCCATCTGAAACGACTAACAACGCGGGAATTCGTTTTCCCTTACACGACACCGGGTCAAATCTTACCGGCGGCTTCTCGCTCTGCAACTTCTTTATCGAGCTGCGCAATATGCTGAGCCATCAGCTCGCGGCAGTGCGTGGCCAGCTCGCGCACCTGGTCTTTACCGTATTTTGAGGTATCTACCGGCGGCAGCATTTCGACAATGACCAGTCCGTTATTCAGACGGTTAAGATTAATCTTATTCGATGTATTGGAAACACACACGGGAATAATTGGAACGCCTGCCGCAATTGCAGCATGAAACGCGCCGGTCTTAAACGGCAGCAGGCCGCGACCACGGCTGCGCGTCCCTTCCGGGAACATCCAGATGGAAATCCGGCGCTTTTTAAACTGATCCACCACTTCCGCAATGGTGCCATGCGCTTTGGCGCGGTTGTTACGGTCAATCAGTAAGTTACCGGTGAGCCAGTACAGCTGACCGAAAAACGGGATCCACAGCAGGCTTTTTTTACCCACGGTTACGGTCGGCGGAAGAACAATATTTGAGGCCGTCACCATATCGTAGTTGTTCTGATGGTTAGCGATATAGATGGCGTTACCGAAATTCTCCGCCCCTTCAGGCAGACGCTTTTCAACCTTCAGGCCAAACAGCGGCGCAAGACGACCAAACATGTGGCCAAACGTCGCGACATGCTTTGGGTTACGCGGGCTGAACAGGCAATAAATCGATCCGAAAATACAGACCAGAATGCAATAAATAACGGTAAGAATGAGACGAACAATGTATAGCATAGCGACCTCTGAAGCCCTGACAGCTGACAATTATACTTCACCTGTGGCCAGGTAAGGACTTTATTACGAGCGCGTATTGTTAATCGCAACGCACGAATTAACAACGTTTTTACGGGAAATTTTATGGTAATTCCCCCTCCGGAAAGAGGGGGGATGAAACAGGTTACTCTTCGCTGTCGTCCGCTTTGCTGCGCGCCGGCGAGTCGATCTCCACGCGGTCGATTCGCTGGAGGCCGCGCATCAGTGAGCCGCGACGTCCACGCTCACCCACCACCTTCTGCAACTCTTCCGGACGCAGTTTGATTTTACGCTTGCCGACATGAATGGTCAGCGTGCTCTGCGGCGGCAGCAGGAAGAGATGCGCAAGGCCATCGACGCCTTTTGCCGCTTCCGCTGACGGGATACTGATGATCTTGTTGCCCTTCCCTTTCGACAGCTCCGGCAGATCGCTGACCGGGAACATCAGCATGCGTCCGGCAGCGGTGATCGCCAGCAGCATGTCGCTTTCGTTCTCGATGATCAGCGGCGGCATGACGTGTGCGTTATCCGGCAGGCTAATCAGCGCCTTACCAGCACGGTTACGCGACACCAGATCGTTGAAGGTACAGATAAAGCCGTAGCCCGCATCAGACGCCATCAGCAGTTTTTGATCGTCGGCCTCCATCAGCATATGGTCCACCGTGGCGCCCGGCGGCAGCGTCAGCTTGCCAGTTAGCGGTTCGCCCTGGCCGCGCGCAGACGGCAGCGTGATCGGGTCGATGGCGTAGCTGCGGCCCGTGGAGTCGATGAACGCCACCGGCTGGTTACTCTTGCCCTTCACCGCCGCCTTGAAGCTGTCACCAGATTTGTAGCTCAGACCCGGCGCGTCGATATCGTGGCCTTTAGCGCTACGTACCCAGCCGCTCTGGGAAAGCACGATGGTCACCGGCTCGGAAGGCAGCATGTCGTGCTCGTTCATCGCCTTCGCCTCTTCGCGCTCGTGCAGCGGAGAACGACGGTCGTCGCCAAAGGCGTCGGCATCGGCCTGCAACTCTTTCTTCAGCAGGGTGTTCATCTTGCGCTCGGATGCCAGAATCGCCTGAAGCTGATCGCGCTCTTTTTCCAGCTCGTTCTGCTCGCCGCGGATCTTCATCTCTTCCAGTCTGGCGAGATGGCGCAATTTCAGTTCGAGGATCGCTTCGGCCTGGGTTTCGCTGATGCCAAAGCGCGACATCAGGGCAGGCTTAGGTTCGTCCTCGGTACGAATGATCTCGATCACTTCGTCAATGTTGAGGAACGCCACCAGCAAACCTTCGAGGATATGCAGGCGCTTAAGCACTTTTTCCAGACGATGGTTCAGACGACGGCGCACCGTATCGCGGCGGAAGGCCAGCCATTCGGTGAGGATCTCCAGCAGGTTTTTCACCGCCGGACGACCGTCCAGACCAATCATGTTCAGGTTGATGCGGTAGCTTTTTTCCAGATCGGTAGTGGCGAACAGGTGGTTCATCACCTGCTCCATGTCCACGCGGTTAGAGCGCGGCACGATCACCAGACGGGTCGGGTTTTCGTGGTCCGATTCGTCGCGCAGGTCGTCCACCATCGGCAGCTTTTTATTGCGCATATGGGAGGCGATCTGCTCCAGCACCTTCGCACCGGACACCTGGTGCGGCAGCGCGGTGATCACCACGGCCCCGTCTTCTTTGGTCCACACCGCGCGCATGCGCACGGAGCCGCGACCGTTCTGGTAGATTTTGCGGATTTCCGCGCGCGAGGTGATGATCTCGGCTTCGGTCGGATAGTCCGGCCCCTGCACAATATCCAGCAGATCGTCCAGCGAGGTTTTCGGCTGCTCAATCAGGGTGATGGCGGCTTTTGCCACTTCACGCAGGTTGTGCGGCGGAATGTCCGTCGCCATGCCCACGGCGATACCGGTCGTGCCGTTCAGCAGGATGTTCGGCAGACGCGCAGGCAGCATCTTCGGCTCCTGCATCGTACCGTCGAAGTTTGGCACCCAGTCGACCGTCCCCTGCCCCAGCTCGCCCAACAGCACTTCGGCATATTTAGACAGGCGGGATTCGGTATAACGCATTGCCGCGAAGGATTTCGGATCGTCCGGTGCCCCCCAGTTCCCCTGGCCATCCACCAGCGGATAGCGATAAGAGAACGGCTGGGCCATCAGCACCATCGCTTCATAGCAGGCGCTGTCGCCGTGCGGATGGTATTTACCCAGCACGTCGCCGACGGTACGGGCGGATTTCTTAAACTTGGCGGTAGCATTCAGCCCCAGTTCGGACATCGCATAGACGATGCGGCGCTGAACGGGCTTCAGGCCATCCCCGATAAACGGCAACGCCCTGTCCATGATGACGTACATGGAGTAGTTCAGGTAGGCGTTTTCCGTGAATTCATGTAGCGCGAGGCGCTCTGCCATATCGCTCATTACGTGTGATTCCTCAACTCAGAAACCGATGGGTTTCAGGCAATATTGCCGCAGATACTACCTCATCTGGCGAGTTGAGTCACAAAGAAAAAGGGCCGCATAAGCGGCCCTTTCCGGGTTATTTGTTCAGCTTGATAACCTGCTTCACGTCGATTTCAAACTCGTTCCAGTCTTTATCGATTTTACCCTGGAGTTCGACTTTATCCTGGGGCGTCACCGTCACGCCGTTCCAGCGCTTGTGGTCGATCTCCACCACCACCGTGCCGCTCTCATCGCGGAAGGTGTAACGGTCATCGGACAGGCGCTCGGTAATGTTCCCGCGCAGCTTCACCCAGGCATCGTCCTTCAGGTCTTTCACTTTAGCCGCGGTGGTGAGGTTGGCGTTGTTATCGACAAAGCCACCCTGCTGGGTTTGCGTCTGGTTCTGTGTCACAGATGGGCCAGAGAAGCCACCCTGTGCAGCAAAGACAGGGGCCGTGGTCATCATCATGATGGCAGCAATTGCAGCGAATTTTTTCATCTTTATCTCTCCCTTTAATGTCGTTTCACAATCCATTAAACAGGGTAAACCTTAACAACTTCTTAAGGGGAAAATTTATTTATTTTTACTGTACAGCAGGCGCTTGCAGAAGGTTTACTGACGGCATCAAGGAGGAAATATGCGCATTTTACTGGTAGAAGACGACAGGCTCATCGGCGACGGCATCAAAGCGGGCTTAAGCAAAATGGGCTTTAACGTGGACTGGTTTACCGACGGTAAAACCGGGCAGGCGGCCCTGTACACCGCGCCGTATGATGCCGTGGTGCTGGACCTGACGCTGCCAGAAATCGACGGGCTTGAGATCCTGCGCGCCTGGCGCGAAAGCGGTAAGAGCGAACCGGTGCTGATCCTGACCGCGCGGGATGCGCTGAATCAGCGCGTCGAAGGGTTACGCCTGGGGGCGGATGATTACCTGTGTAAGCCGTTCGCGCTGATTGAAGTGGCGGCCCGCCTTGAAGCGCTGGTGCGCCGCAGTCACGGGCAGGCGCGCAGCGAGCTGCGTCACGGCAAGGTCACGCTCGATCCGGCAAGTCTTGTCGCCACGCTGGAGGGCGAAACGCTGGTGCTCAAACCCAAAGAGTTCGCCCTGCTGGAGCTGCTGATGCGCAACGCGGGCCGCGTGCTGCCGCGCAAGACCATCGAGGAGAAACTCTACAACTGGGATGATGACGTCTCCAGCAACGCCGTCGAAGTCCACGTTCATCATTTACGCCGCAAGCTCGGCAGCGAATTTATCCGCACCGTGCACGGCATCGGTTATACCCTGGGTGACGCATGAAACTGACCCTACGCCTGAGCCTGAAGCTGCGCCTGACGCTCCTCTTTTTGTTGCTGTCCCTGGCGGCCTGGTTTGCCGCAAGCGTGGTGGCCTGGCACCAGACGACCGACAAGCTCGATAAGCTATTCGATACCCAGCAGATGCTGTTTGCCAAACGGCTGCTGACGATGGACGTGGACGAACTCCGCGCCCCGGAACGCATGCGCGAGGTACCGAAAAAAGCCAAACACGGCCATCTGGACGACGATGCGCTGGCCTTCGCAATCTTCACCGCCGACGGCAGCATGGTGCTTAACGACGGCGAAAACGGGCGCGACATACCTTACCTCTACCGCCGGGACGGGTTTGATGACGGTCGCTTGCAGGATGACAACGACGAATGGCGTTTCCTGTGGCTGACTTCTCCGGACGGGAAATACCGCGTGGTGGTTGGCCAGGAGTGGGAGTACCGACAGGATATGGCGCTGGACGTGGTCAGCTCGCAGCTGACGCCGTGGCTGGTGGCGCTGCCCGTAATGCTACTGTTGCTGATTGTTCTGCTGAGCCGGGAACTGAAACCGCTGAAAAAACTGGCGCAGACCCTGCGCTCGCGCTCGCCGGATGCGACCGATACGCTGCCCACCCACGGCGTGCCGACGGAGGTTCGCCCGCTGCTTGATGCGCTTAACCATCTTTTCGCCCGTACGCAGGAGATGATGGCCCGCGAGCGCCGCTTCACCTCGGATGCCGCCCATGAGTTGCGCAGCCCGCTGGCCGCGCTGAAGGTGCAAACCGACGTGGCGCAGCTTTCCCTTGACGATCCCGGGGCGCAGTCTAAAGCGCTGGGGCAGCTGCATGCGGGCATCGACCGCGCCTCCCGGCTGGTGGACCAGCTTCTCACCCTGTCGCGCCTGGATTCACTGGATAATCTTGATGACGTCGAACCCGTGATGATGGCCGATTTGCTGCAATCCGCGGTGCTGGATATCTGGCATCCGGCGCAGCAGGCGGGCATTGATATTCGGCTCAACGTCAACGCGCCCGAGGTGATGCGTCACGGACAGCCGCTACTGCTGAGCCTTCTGGCGCGTAACCTGCTGGACAACGCCGTTCGTTACAGCCCGCGCGGCAGCGTGGTGGACGTGACGCTGCATACCCAAAGCTTTACCGTGCGCGACAACGGCCCGGGCATTTCTTCCGATGCGCTGGCGCGTCTCGGCGAGCGCTTTTATCGTCCACCGGGCCAGGACGCCACCGGCAGCGGTCTGGGGTTGTCTATCGTCAAGCGTATCGCGACGTTACATGGGATGAGCGTCTCGCTGGGCAATGCGCCGGAAGGGGGCTTTGAGGTGACCGTCAGCTGGTAGCCATTATTGCGCTGAGCGCAAAAGACTTTGCACATTTTGCTTATTTTTCCGCTCCGTCCTCGCGCGTAGAATACCCGGCATACTCTCAGCATCGAGGACAAATAATGAGCAATATTCTGATTATCAACGGCGCGAAAGAATTTGCGCACTCTAAAGGCCAGCTCAATGACACCCTGACCGAGGTCGCGGATGGTTTCCTGCGCGACGCCGGACATGATGTTAAGGTCGTGCGCGCGGACAGCGATTACGACGTGAAGGCCGAAGTGCAGAACTTCCTGTGGGCCGACGTGGTTATCTGGCAGATGCCGGGCTGGTGGATGGGCGCACCGTGGACCGTGAAAAAATACATGGACGATGTGTTTACCGAAGGTCACGGTTCGCTGTATGCCAGCGACGGCCGCACCCGCTCAGACGCGTCTAAAAAATACGGTTCCGGCGGCCTGATTCAGGGCAAGAAATACATGCTCTCCCTGACCTGGAATGCCCCGCTAGAAGCGTTCACTGAGCAAGATCAGTTCTTCGAAGGCGTGGGCGTAGACGGCGCGTATCTGCCGTTCCACAAGGCGAATCAGTTCCTGGGTATGGAGCCGCTGCCGACCTTTATCGTCAACGACGTGATTAAAATGCCGGACGTCCCGCGCTATATCGCAGAATATCGCAAGCATCTCGCGGAAATTTTTGCTTAACTGGTAGCCTGGAATTAGAAGGAGTTAATTATGCTTACCGTTATTGCTGAAATCCGTACGCGTCCTGGCCAACATCACCGCCAGGCGGTACTGGATGAGTTCGCGAAGATCATCCCGACCGTACTGAAAGAAGAAGGCTGCCACGGCTACGCGCCGATGGTGGACGCCGCCACCAGCGCAAGCTTCCAGGCGACCGCGCCAGACTCAATCATCATGGTTGAGCAGTGGGAAACCGTCGCGCACCTTGAAGCGCATTTGCAGACTCCGCACATGAAAGCGTGGAGTGAGGCGGTAAAAGGTGACGTGCTGGATACCCATATCCGTATTCTGGAGCAAGGGGTTTAAGTTCCGTGAAATTTGCCGGGTGGCACTGCGTTTATCCGGCCTACAAAACCTGACTCGTAGGCCCGGTAAGCGCTAGCGCCACCGGGCTTTTTGTATCATCTTAATACTCAACTGCTATGCTTATTCTGACTTCATTGTTAACAGGAGGATGGAATGGGACTTTTTAACTTCGTAAAAGAAGCAGGCGAAAAGCTGTGGGATAACCTGACCGATCATAAAGGTCAGGGCGACAAAATCACCGAGCACCTCAAGAAACTCAACATTCCCGGTTCCGATAAGGTTCAGGTTAACGTCACTGACGGCAAGGCCAGCGTGACGGGCGACGGGCTGACGCAGGAGCAGAAAGAAAAAATCCAGGTCGCCGTCGGCAACATCGCGGGCGTCAGCGAAGTGGAGAACAATATCACCGCAACAGATGCCAAAGATGAAGCCACCTACTATACGGTGAAATCCGGCGATACCCTGAGCGCAATCTCTAAAACCGTGTACGGCGATGCCAACCAGTACAATAAGATTTTTGAGGCTAACCGCCCAATGCTCTCCAGCCCGGATAAGATCTATCCCGGTCAGACGCTGCGTATTCCGAAAGCGTGATCGATAAGTCGGGGGTTACCCCCCGACTGTTTTTACCAGTACAGTTTCCAGCTCTGCGTAAAACGCACCAGTGCCTCAACGTAGAAGTAATCGCCCCAGCTCGTGCACTCATCCACGCCTTTATTGCTCGCCAGGTGATACACCGAGTGCTTAAGCAGCCCGTTGCCCTTCTCTTCTTTGCCCATCAGATAGTGCTTTGTCAGCGAGGACATAATCCCTTTCGCCCATTCGAGGTAACGTTCGCGATCCGGATCTGTGACCGGCAGATGTTTCACCAGCTCCAGCAGTCCACACACCGCAATTGCCGCCGAGGAAGAATCACGCAGTGCGTCGGTGCCCACCAGCGCCAGATCCCAGTGGCAGACGTAGTCTTCCGGCAGGCGATTGAGGAAGTAGTTCGCCAGCCGTTTTGACAGGGCGATCATCGTTTCGTCGCCGGTATAGATATAGCTCAGCAGGAAACCGTAAATGCCCCAAGCCTGCCCGCGCGACCAGCAGGAGTCGTCGGCGTAGCCCTGCTGGGTGTTGCCGTAGCGCGGTGCGCCGGTTGCCACATCCATATAGTAGGTGTGGAAGGTGGAGGCATCGTCACGAATGAGGTATGTCGCGGCCTGCATGACGTGCGCTTTTGCGGCGTCGGCAAAGCGCGGATCGCCCGTCTGCTCCGTTGCCCAGTAGAGCAGCGGCAGGTTCATGTTGCAGTCGATGATCATCCGCCCGGCCTGCTCCGGATCGGAGAGATCGCCCCACGCCTGGATGATTTTCGCCTTCTCGTGGAAGCGTTCCAGCAGGGCTTCCGCCGCCAGCAGCGAGAAGCCGCGCGCCTCGCGGCTTCCGGTCAGCCGCCACGCGGCTACGCAGGAGAGCGTGTAGAGGAAGCCTAAATCGTGGGTGTTGGTGTCGTTGCGCCCGGCGATGCGCAGGCCAAACGAGCGCACGTGTTTTTCCGCCATCGCGCGGAATTTTTCCTCGCCGCTCATCTCCCATGCCAGCCACAGCTGCCCGGTCCAGAAGCTGGTGGTCCACTCCACGTTGTCAGTCAGCGGATAAAAACCGTTCTGGCAGGTTTCCGCCGGGAATTTGTCGCCGAACTCCGTTAAATGACGGCTAATCAGGTCGAGAACGTGGCTGCGCGCCGAATTCAGTTCATCGCTGAATGCGCGGGAGTCAACGGGCGCAACGATAACAGGCAGACGTTCTTCTTTGATACGACTTAACATATTTCGGTTCCTTCTTTGACGGCGTAATTTATCGTGTTGACGTTTCTACTACGTTCAGCGCACGAGCCCCGCGCCATTTGCTCTGACAGGCGGATAACGTAAAAGCAGAAATAAGGGTAAAGGTCAGCGCCGTTGCGCCCATGATGATATAGGTGTGCTCAAAGCCAATACGGTCATACATATAGCCGGCAGGGGAAGAGACCACCACGTTGCCAACGTAGAGCATCGCCTGATAGCCGAGTAAATACATGGTGGCATTGACGCGCTTGTCGAAATGCTCGGCGATATATTTAAATACTGACACCAGCAGGAGACAAATTTCCAGACCGTACAGCGGCTTAAGCACTGAAATTAACAGGTGTGAATCACACATGCCGGAAATAATCAGACGCGCCCCAACCACCAGCCCGACAATTAACAGCCCGCGTTTGGCGCCAATAAAGTTCACAAACAGCGGGACCACCATATACATGACAAATTCCATGCCCGACTGTACGGTCCCGAGATAGCCGAATACGGCGTTGCCCTCATGAATATCATCGAAGAAGGTGACGAAATAGCGCGAGAATTGCTGCTCGGCGATAAACATCATCCACGCCACGCCCGCCACGTACAGGCAGAAGGCCCAGAATTTGCGGTTACGCAGCAGGGCGTAAACGTCAGACGGGGCTATTTTCTCTTTCGTCAGCACCTCGCCTGCGTGAGCGGAGTTAGTGTTCACTTTCAGGCTCAGAAGGACAATCAGCATCACCACCGACGCCACGCTGCCGAGAATAAAGTTATACGCCGGTGAGAGGTTGAACAGCAGGCCGGAGAAAGATGACGCCACCGCCCAACCGAGCGATCCCCACATACGGATCTGCCCGAACTCCATGCCATTCAAACGGCTAAAGCGGTCGGAATAGGATTCACACGCCGCCACGCCCGCGTACCAGGCAAAGCTTAAATAGAGCGCGCCGATAATAATCCCCAGCAGGGTATTAGACATTAACAGCGGCTGGTAAACATAAATAAAGAATGGCGCCATCAGGGCCGACATGATCACCACAAAATAGAGCAGATATTTGCTCATGCCGATCTTATCGAGAATATAGCCGTAGATCGGCTTGAGAATAACGGAGAATATCCCGTTCACCGCAAAGACGGTTCCAATCACCGATCCGCTCAGGTTGGCTTTCTGACCGAGCCAGATCGCCAGCAGACCAATACTGGCAGACCAGGTAAAGAAATAGAGAAAGATAAAGCTGCTGATTTTGTAATATTCAGTTCTGTTGGTTGTCGATGTGCTTTTCATATCATCCTCGCCGGGGTGTAGGGCCAGATTTTTATAATGTGAACGACAGCTTACGTTCGCTTCCGGGTTCGCGAATCACGACCTGGTTATGGGTTATATTCAGCTGCGGCGTCGCCGCAGCGGGCTGTTTTCCGCCAGCCAGAACGGCGCAACAGAGCCAGCTTTCCCCTTGCGGGAGGTCAGCTTTCAACAGCGGAATGGAGGCGCACTCCGCAAACATAATGCTGCTGTTCGGCGGCGTGACGATGCTGTCTGGCTGGCGCTGAATGATCGGCGAAAGATCGACAATGACGCTGCTGCCGTTTTCAGCCAACAGATAACAACCGCGTTCGCGCACCTGGTGGGCGGTTTTCATCACCGCAAAGCCGCCCTCGACGGTTTGCAGAGTGCGCGCGCTGTTGATACGGTGCAGGCGCAGGTGCCACTCCCCGAACGGGATCTGCCAGGTCGCAATCTGCACGTCGCGCCACGGCAACCAGCGCGAGAAAATGTAATTTTCATCCACCCGAACCTCTTCGCACTCGCGACGACCGCGGAAATAGTCATCTCCGTCCGCCAGCAGCAGCATGGAATCGCAGGCGGCATGCTTCAGGCCAAAACGCCCGCGCTCAAGGGTGAATCCGAAGCGGCTGGAGTAGGCAAATTTGGTGTATTTCGCTTCGGTGTTGACGTAGTTGTTCAGCTCCAGCTGACCGGCGGTGAGCATGACGACGTGCTGCGAATCTTTCGAATGCATCAGGATCTGCTGCGCATGCGGAATCACATGTTTTTCAGCAAGCGCGGGCAGCGGTTGTTCTTCCGCCTGCCAGAACGGGTGTGCTTCCGGCAGCGCCAGAATCAGATAGGTTTTCAGCGCCCAGTACGGTGAACCGGGGGAGTTGTAATCCTCGCACATCGCCAGGTTCGGATACGCAAACCCCAGGGTAAGAATACCGTCGCGATCGACAATCGACTGCTGCTGCCACCAGCGCAGATGCCGCAGCACAATGCCCTTCACGATGCCCGGGGTGAAGACGTCCAGTTGAGAAAAGGCCACCGCACTCCAGAAGGCAACCATGGCAAAGCGGTAGGTCAGGCTGCGGCCAAACGGCACCGAGGCGCCATCGGCGGCGGACCAGTAGATAAAGTCTTCCGCGAACAGACGCGAGCGCTCGCGCAGCACCTTCGCCCTCGCCTCGTCGTCACTCAGGGTGGCGTAAATCAGGCCGTAGAAATGGAAAGCCATGGAGATGTAGTAATCTTTCGGGCGGCCGGGACCGTCGGAATACCAGCCATCGCCGAGGTAGTAGGCGTCCATCAGCGCAAAGCGGTGGTCAATGGCGGCCCGATCGTACGGCAGGCCGGCGCGCTTAAAGCCGAGCTGGACCATAATGGCAAAATAGTTCCAGTTGCTGTCCGGCATCTGCGCGTCGGTGATTTGGTTGAGCCACGCGTGCAGGTTCATCACCTCGCGCCCGGTAAAGTGCGCGGTGAGTTTATCCCCCAGCAGAGCGAGCCCCAGACCGTAGGCCGCCATCTCCACCAGACGCTGATCGTACGGGCCAGTTTCACCCCAGTAGCCGCTGCTTTGCGGGTCGGTACCAAGCTTAATGGCAGTAAGGTACTTCTCGCTGAACGGCGTGCTTTCGCCGGATGCCATCAGCGGAAACAGCCCCCAGAGCGCGCGGGAAAGTCCCTCCATCTGCGCAATATCCGCGGTGTAATGGGCGCAGGTGTTGCCCAGCGGGAATCGCGAACGGTTCGCCGGAAATTGCGTGTCCAGCGCCTGTAAAAGTGCATTCAACGACGCCACTACCTCCTGGCGTGAAGACAACGGATTTGATTTTTCTATGTTTGCCGCCCACATCGGTTCGCCCTCGTAATCAACTGCGGCAAAGCATAGTGAATCCGCAAGGGGCAGAAATGTTAGCCATGTCACAGGCGTGAACGATGAATAAACCTCCAGTTGAGAAAATTTAAAAAGGTGGTTTATAAAGACAGTCAGACGGGAAAAAGTTGAGTTTTATTGCACTATGCGCGACACGCCAACATCCGATCTTCTTGAACTGATCACCCTGAACGATACCGTAGCCTCGTTCAGCCGCCTGTTTGCCAATACGGTGCGCTACCATCACTGGCATCAGTGTCTGGAGATCCTCTATGTGGAAGAGGGCTTTGGCGTGGCGATTGTCGATAATCGTCACTACACCATGCGCCCCGGACGACTGTTTTTCTTCCCGCCTTTTACGCTGCACAAGGTCATGGTGGACGAACAGGCGGAGGCAATTTACCGCCGCACCATTATTCATCTCGACCAGCACGCGGTGCTGAAGATCCTGCGGGATTTTCCCCAGACCCGGCAGCGCCTGGAGCGGCTGTCACGCCGTGGCGGCGAAGCGTGGGTCGCCGATTTAGCCCACTGTCACCACCATATCCACCATCTGTTTAGCTGCTATAAACCGCCGATGAACGGCGAGAGCATCGCCAGCCTGCTGATCGGCCTGTTCGCGATGCTCCCCGACGATCGCGACGGTGAGCCGGGCAACAGCCAGGGGATCGCCAGCCAGGTAATGTTCTGGCTCGACGAGCATTATCAGGAGAAATTTCGTCTGGATGCGCTGGCCGAAGAGCTGGGTAAATCGCGCAGTTACGTATCGCGAAAATTCCATGCGGAAACGGGCGAAAAAATTCACGACTACCTGAACACGCTAAGGTTGCGTAAGGCGTGCGAGTGTTTACTCCACACGGATTCGAGCGTGCGTGACATTGCCGCACAGGCGGGATTTTCCGACGTGACGTGGTTTATCAGCGCATTTAAAAAGGGGATTGGCGAGACGCCGTTGCAGTACAGGAAGAACCATCGTGCGGTTTGACGCCCTCACCCCAGCCCTCTCCCACGGGGAGAGGGGGAAGATCATCCGCTCTTCTTCCCCGGCTTTAATCCGCGGTGTAACTCGTTGATGCGCTTCATCGACTTGATGGTGCGCTGCGGCTCGGTGGAGGCGACGGACAGAATAATCATCTCCAGGCACAGCAGCACCGTGCCGTGCAGCGGGATTTTGCCCTTCTCGCCGCCGCGCGGGACGTGGATCACTACGCTTGCCTCTTTGCTAAAGCGCGAGTCCGTGGCGTTGGTCAGCAAAATGGTGGGAATACCCAGGCGCTTCGCTTCGCGCAGCGTGGTCTGCCCCTCCCGGTGCGCGGATTTTTGCGCCATCATTACCAGCACGTCACCGCGCTGTAGGGCAATCAGCTGTTCGGCGAGGCCAATACCGGTGCGGTTGAGCGGGATCGCAGGCAAGCCTATACGGCTAAACAGTCGCGAGGTGTACTCGGCCAGAATGCCGGATGCGCCAATGCCAAAAATAGCGACCTGTCTCGCCTGCGCCAGCAGCGACACGGCCTGCGCCATCGCGTAGCGGTTGCCCGGTTCGGACAACACCGCGCAGGTGTGCTGATGGCCTTCCAGCACAAAATCGATGCTCGCGTCGACGTCGCTGGTAAGCGTGTTTACCGTGGTGGACATCTTCTCGCTGGAGGTGACCACCGGGCCAAACCACTGCTCCAGGGTCTGCTTGAGATCCCGCAGCCCGCCAAACCCAAGCGCCTGAATGGCACGCACCACGGTGGCGTCCGAGGTGTGTAGCACAGCGGCAATCTCCATTGCCGTCTGCTCCATAACCGCTTCACGATTTTCATTGATATAGCTCGCCACCTGCAGCAGACGCGGCGTCAGCTGGTGCGCCCGCGAGCGGAGGCGGTCGCCGTAGACATCAATTTTTCGGATCATCGTGCGGCCTCCGGCAGCGGACGGCCCGCTATCTGCGACTGCACCTGCGCGGCCATCAGCCCCAGCGAGGCAAATGAATTTGAGATCGCTTCCTCGCGGGAGATGAGCACGTAATGCCCGGTTCGGCAGGCGTTGAGAAACTGACACCAGCCCGGCATCACCGCATCCATCGCCGCCAGCTCGTCCTGCGGTTTTCCGCCGGTGTCCCCGCGCCAGGTGGCAAAGACAAAATCAGCATCCAGCTCCGGCAGGCGCTCGGCGCTGACGTCGATGCGCCCGCCCTCCGGGATGCTCTCAATCAGTGGCGGGAACCTGAACCCTGCGTCGCGCAGCACGCGCCCAAGCGAGTGGTAGCTGTGCATGGCGTTGATTTTGCCCTGATTGGCCTGAATCACCGAGACGGTCAGTTTGCTCGTATCGATGGTCGCCTTTAGCGCCTCGATCTGCTCCTGATAGCGACGCTCCAGAATCTTCAGCCGCGCCTCTGTCCCGGTAAGCTGCGCCAGCTTGCGGTAGATCTCCGGCGCACCGCCGTCGAGGTGATCGATACTCACCGTCGGGGCAATTTTTTCCAGCTGTTCGACCGGCGTGTTGCGGGTCGGCTCGGTGATGATAAGATCCGGCTTCGCCGCGGCGATGGCTTCAATATCGATATCCGCGGTGCCGATGAATGTGATGTCGGAATTATCAAAATCGATGCCCGTCAGCATACCGCTGGAACGCAGAAAATGGCTGCCGTCCGGTCGGGTGCGGCCATGGCTGGCAACCGGCGGTACGCCAAGCTCGATCAGCGGAATGGTGATATCCAGGTCGTGCAGGGACACAATCCGCTTCGGGTTAACCGGCACCACCACGTTGCGGTTCAGGTCGTCAGTAAACGTCTGCGTTGGCTCTGCGGCTCCTACAGCAAAACCCACCAGCACCAGCATTGCAAAAAATACGCGCATTTTTATCCCCTAAAATCGATCCCGACGCTGCCAGAGCAGCAGCAGGAAAAACGGTCCGCCAATCAGTGAAATGACAATTCCCGCCGGCAGCTGCAACGGGAGAAATGCCAGCCGCCCGACGTTATCCGCCAGCAGCACCAGCAGCGCGCCCAGTACGGCACTTCCCGTCAGCAGTGCCGTTTGCCCTCCGCGCAGCAGCAGGCGCGCCATGTGCGGGGCAATCAGCCCGACAAAGCCGATACTCCCCACGCAGGAGACGCAGGCCGCGGTGAGCACCACGGGGGCAAACACGCGCAGCAGCGCGAGGCGTGAAGTCCGCACGCCCAGCCCCGTCGCAGTGTGGTTGCCGAGCAAGGCTACGTCTGCGGCGCGTGCGGTAAAGAGCAGCAGCGCAAACGCCGGCACTGTCCAGGCAGCAGCGATGCTGACCAGCGTCCAGCTTGCTGCATGCAGGCTCCCCGCCAGCCACAGCATCGCCGTCTGGACGTCGCGCACGTCGGCGGTCGTCATAAAGACCCCCATCGCGGCGGCAAACGCCCATGACACGCCGATGCCGATCAGGATGAATCGCGGGCGCGAGATATCACGCGCCAGCGCCACTACCAGCAGCGCGGTCAGCAGCCCACCGGCCATGCCGATAAGTGGACGCCAGTACGGCCCCAATCCCGGAAACTGAAAAATCAGCAGCAGCACCGCCGCGCTACAGCCCTCTTTCACGCCGATAAGACCGGGGTCAGCAAGGCCGTTGCGGGTAATGGACTGCATGGCCGCCCCCGCCATGCCGAGCATCGCGCCGCACAGCACCGCCATCAGCAGGCGCGGCAGGCGGATATCCATCACAATGTAATGCGCATCCGCCGTCAGACGTTCAGGATAAAACAGCGCACGTCCGATGGCGGAAGCAGGAATGGGCAGCGAACCGTGCGTCAGGCCAAAACTTAGCAGCAGGAGAGCGGCAAGCGATAATACGGCCAGATACAGCAGCGCCCTCGGGCGAACCAGCGCCGAGAAGGAGAAAAATCGTACTGCCCTCAATCCAGCCCGGTTCATTTGAACATCCTTGACGCCATAAGGATAAAGACCGGCGCGCCGACCAGCGCAGTCATCACGCCTGTTGCCAGCTCATACGGCGTAAATAGCGTACGGGCGGCGATATCCGCCATCAGCAGAACCAGCGCCCCGCAGAGAGCTGAAAGCGGCACCATCACGCGCAGGTCCACCGATACCAGACGGCGAATCAGCTGCGGCACCACGAGTCCGATAAACCCGATCGGTCCGGCAACTGAAACCGCCGCGCCGCACAGCAGGGCGATGGCCAGCAGCGCGAGCAGGCGCGTTTTCAGCAGCGACACGCCAAGCCCCTGCGCCATTCTCTCGCCCAGCGCCAGCATGTTCAGCGACGGCGACAGCCAGAGTGCCAGCGCAAAACCCACGGCAGCGGCCCCCGCGGCGCTAGCGATCGTCTCGCCGGTGACTCCCGCCACATCCCCCGCAAGCCAGGTCCGCATGGCCAGCAGCGTCTGTTCATCCAGAATCAACACCGTGGCGGTTATCGATGAGGCAAATGCCGACATTGCCACGCCGCACAGCGTGACCTTCATCGGCGTGAGACCGGTACGCCCGGATGAGGAGAACGTTAGCACCAGCAAAAAGAGCGCGGCGGCGCCAGCTGCGGCTATCAGAGGGCGGCCAAACGGCAGCGACAGCCCGAGGGCACTCGTCAGCACCACCGCCAGCGCCGCCCCTGCATTCAGCCCCAGGATATGCGGCTCGCCGAGCGGGTTGCGGATCACTGATTGCAGCAGCACGCCCGCGACGCCGAGCGCCGCGCCCGCCACCAGGGCGGCGCACAGCCGCATCAAGCGCAGCCTGACGATCACGCTATGCTCAAAATTGCGCGGGTCGAAGTGGAAAAATGCGTCTACTACCGTCCGGGGGGCGATAACGCGCGCCCCGATGCTCAGGTGCGCAATCGCGCCTGCCAGAAGCAGCAGCGTAAAGAGAATAAAGGCCACAGATGTGCGCATCATGGTTTGTCGTCAGCCTGACGGAACGGCATAAAGAACGGCTTGCCGGTCAGCGGGTTAACCGACATATGCACGTCGACGTCAAACACCGCTTTGATTAGCTCCGGCGTGCAGGCGTCGCCCTCATGCAGTACCCCCTCGACCTTTCCCTGACGTAAAAAGACCAGCGAATCACCGTAATTCACGGCGAAGTTGAGATCGTGCAGAACCACCACCACGGTGCGCCCGTGCCGGCGCGTCAGCGTGTGCAGCAGTTCGAGGATCTCCACCTGGTAGCGAAGATCGAGGTACGTCGTGGGTTCATCCAGCAGGATATAGGGCGTTTGCTGCGCCAGCACCATAGCGATCCAGCAGCGCTGGCGCTGGCCGCCGGACAGGCTTTCAACCAGATGATGGGCAAACTCTGCCGTTCCGGTCAGGCGTAACGCCTCTTCCACGGCCCGCTCGTCTTCCTCGCTCCACTGGCGCATCACGTTCTGCCAGGGGAAACGTCCGCGCGAGACCAGCTCAAATACGGTTAACCCTTCTGGAAGCAGCGGAGACTGCGGCAGGATCCCGAGCTGGCGGGCGACCGCTTTGGTTGGCTGCGAGTGGATGGCTTTGCCGTCCAGCACCGCGCTGCCGCCGAGCGGCTGAAGCAGCCGTGCGAGGGTACTTAACAGCGTCGATTTTCCGCAGCCGTTTGCGCCCACCAGAACAGTCATTTTCTGCTGGGGGATCGCAAGGGAGATATCATCAACGATGATTTTTTTCTGGTAACCCGCGGAGAGGTTCTCAAGAACCAGTCCCGGCTTTTTGATGTAGTGAGCCACGTGAACGCCAACGTAAGAAAAAAAACCAACAAATAAAAATAAAACTCATTCTCTTTTGTGAGTTTGCCGCCGCTCCATGTAGTAGTCAAGCGAAGATATACCCTGTAAATCCCAGGGATAATTGAGCGTCACCGCACAAATTAAAATTCATTTTTATTAATTATTTTCAATAGCTTAAAGAAGAAAGCGAAGCGTGTTAGCCAGAGAGAAACCTCTGTAGCGAAATTTTTATTTATTCCATTTACTACTACATGCCCTCATGCTTGAATGATTCTCAATTACAAGTCCGATGCCGTAGAGGCTAACGGACAGAGCGTAAGGGCAATGACTCACACATTCTTCCGCGAGCATTTCATCGCAGGATATTTTGGGAAAACAGATGTAATGGCTAAGTTCACACCTTCATTCGCCGGGGTAAAAGGGCGCGCGCTCTTTTCACTCCTGTTCATGGCGCCTCTGGTGCACGCAGCAGCAAAAGACGGTGAGACGCTTACCGTCACTGCCGATCCTTACGCTTCCACCGACGCCACCAGCGGCTATCAGCCCCTGAACACCTCCACCGCCACGCTGACCAACATGCCGATGCTGGACATCCCGCAGGTGGTCAATACCGTCAGCGATAAAGTGCTGGAAGACCAAAACGCGACCACGCTAGACGAGGCGCTGTATAACGTCAGCAACGTGGTGCAGACCAACACCCTGGGCGGCACGCAGGATGCCTTCGTGCGCCGTGGCTTCGGCGCAAACCGCGATGGCTCGATCATGACCAACGGCCTGCGCACCGTGCTGCCGCGCAGCTTCAATGCCGCAACCGAGCGCGTGGAGGTGCTAAAAGGCCCGGCCTCGACCCTTTACGGTATTCTCGACCCCGGCGGCCTGATTAACGTGGTGACCAAACGCCCGGAGAAAACCTTCGGCGGCTCGATTTCTGCCACATCAACCAGCTTTGGCGGCGGTAGCGGACAGTTTGACGTCACCGGTCCAATTGAAGGTACGCGTCTGGCCTATCGCCTGACGGGGGAGTATCAGGACGAGGATTACTGGCGTAATTTCGGCACCGAACGCAGCACCTTTATCGCCCCGTCTTTGACCTGGTTCGGCGATGATGCCACCGTGACCGTGCTCTATTCGCATCGCGACTATAAAACGCCGTTCGATCGCGGAACGATCTTCGATCTCAACACCAAAAAGGCCGTCGACGTCGATCGCAAAACCCGCTTTGATGAGCCATTTAACGTGACCGACGGTCAGTCCGACCTCGCTCAGCTTAACGCGGAGTATCGGCTCAACAGCCAGTGGACCGCGAAGTTCGACTACAGCTACAGCCAGGATAAGTACAGCGATAACCAGGCTCGCGTGATGGCCTACGATTCAAAAACCGGCAACCTGACCCGCCGCGTGGATGCGACCCAGGGTTCGACCCAGCGTATGCACACAACGCGGGCAGATTTGCAGGGGAACGTGGACATCGCGGGCTTTTACAATGAGATCCTGACCGGCGTGTCGTATGAGAATTACGATCTGCTGCGCACGGACATGATCCGTTGTAAGAACGTTAAGGATTTCAATATTTACAACCCGAGCTACGGCAGCCTCGGCAAGTGCACCACCGTCTCGGCAGCCGACAGCGATCAAACCATCAAGCAGGAGAGCTACTCCGCCTACGCGCAGGACGCGCTGTACCTGACCGATAAATGGATCGCCGTTGCCGGACTGCGCTACCAGTATTACACCCAGTACGCGGGCAAAGGCCGTCCGTTTAACGTCAACACCGACAGCCGCGACGACCAGTGGACGCCGAAGCTGGGCCTGGTATACAAGCTCACGCCGGCAGTCTCCCTGTTTGCCAACTATTCCCAGACGTTTATGCCGCAGTCGTCCATTGCGAGCTACATCGGCGACCTGCCGCCGGAAACGTCGAACGCGTATGAAATAGGCGCTAAATTCGACCTGTTCGACGGCATTACCGCCAACATCGCGCTGTTTGATATCCACAAGCGCAACGTGCTGTACACCGAGAGCGTCGGTGATGAAACCGTCGCCAAAACCGCGGGCCGCGTGCGCTCGCAGGGTGTCGAAGTGGATCTCGCCGGATCGCTGACCGAGAACACCAACATTATCGCCAGCTACGGCTATACCGATGCGAAGGTGCTGGAAGACCCGGACTACGCGGGCAAACCGCTGCCGAACGTACCGCGCCATACCGGCTCCCTGTTCCTGACGTACGATATTCACAATGCGTTTGCCGGGAATACGCTGACAATTGGCGGCGGCGGGCACGGCGTAAGCCGCCGCTCAGCGACTAACGGTGCGGATTATTATCTGCCGGGCTATTTCGTGGCGGATGCATTTGCGGCGTACAAAATGAAGCTGCAATATCCGGTGACGCTACAGGTGAACGTGAAGAATCTGTTCGATAAGACCTACTACACGTCGTCGATTGCGACCAACAACCTGGGCAACCAGATTGGCGACCCGCGTGAAGTGCAGTTTACGGTGAAGATGGAGTTTTGACGTAAAAAAGCCCGGTGGCGCTAACGCTTACCGGGCCTACGATCCTAACCCCCTCCCTGTGGGAGAGGGTTAGGGTGAGGGGACATCAGGCCTCAATATCCGCCATATCGCCTTTCTCCTGGAGCCAGTTACGTCGGTCTTCAGAACGTTTCTTGGCCAGCAGCATATCCATCACGGCGTTGGTTTGCTGTTCGTCTTCATCGCTGATGGTCAGCTGCACCAGACGGCGGGTGTTCGGATCCAGGGTGGTTTCACGCAGCTGCATCGGGTTCATCTCGCCCAGCCCTTTAAAGCGCTGAACGTTCGGTTTGCCCTTCTTGCGTTTGAGCTGCTCCAGCACGCCCGCTTTCTCTTCTTCCGTCAGCGCATAGTAGACTTCTTTGCCAAGGTCGATACGGTACAGCGGCGGCAGCGCCACGTGGACGTGACCGTTTTTCACCAGCGTGCGGAAGTGCTTCACGAACAGCGCACAGAGCAGCGTGGCGATGTGCAGACCATCGGAGTCCGCATCCGCGAGGATACAGATCTTGCCGTAGCGCAGCTGGCTCAGATCGTCGCTGTCCGGATCGATGCCGATCGCCACGGAGATGTCGTGTACTTCCTGCGAGGCCAGCACTTCATCAGACGAGACCTCCCAGGTGTTGAGGATCTTACCCTTGAGCGGCATGATCGCCTGATATTCACGATCGCGCGCCTGCTTGGCCGATCCGCCTGCCGAGTCCCCTTCCACCAGGAACAGCTCGGTGCGGTTGAGATCCTGGGCGGTACAGTCCGCCAGCTTGCCCGGCAGCGCGGGGCCGCTGGTCAGCTTTTTACGCACCACTTTCTTCGCCGCGCGCAGGCGACGCTGGGCGCTGGAGATGGCCATTTCAGCCAGCATTTCTGCGGCCTGAACGTTCTGGTTCAGCCACAGGGTAAACGCATCTTTCACCACGCCGGAGACGAACGCCGCACACTGGCGTGACGACAGGCGCTCTTTAGTCTGACCGGCAAACTGCGGATCCTGCATCTTCACGGAGAGCACGTAGGCGCAGCGGTCCCAGATATCTTCTGCGGAAAGCTTCACGCCGCGCGGCAGAATGTTGCGGTATTCGCAGAACTCGCGCATCGCATCCAGCAGCCCCTGACGCAGGCCGTTGACGTGCGTCCCGCCGAGCAGCGTTGGGATCAGGTTGACGTAGCTTTCCGTCAGCAGCTCACCGCCTTCCGGCAGCCACAGCAGCGCCCAGTCCACCGCTTCGGTGTCACCTTCGAAATTCCCGACGAACGGTTTTTCCGGCAGGGTCGGCAGGCCGTTAACCGCTTCGCACAGGTAGTCGTTCAGACCCTTTTCGTAGCGCCAGCTCTGTTCGGTGTTGTTTACGTGATCTTTAAAGGTGATTTCCACGCCCGGGCACAGCACCGCTTTGGCTTTCAGCAGGTGCGTCAGGCGAGAAACGGAAAAGCGTGGGCTGTCGAAGAAGCTTTCGTCAGGCCAGAAATGGACGCTGGTGCCGGTGTTGCGTTTACCGCACGTCCCGACGACCTGCAAATCCTGCACTTTTTCGCCGTTTTCAAACGCGATGTTATACACCTGGCCATCGCGACGAACGTTCACTTCCACGCGCTTTGACAGGGCGTTAACCACGGAGATCCCCACGCCGTGCAAGCCGCCGGAGAACTGGTAGTTTTTGTTGGAGAACTTACCGCCCGCGTGCAGACGACAGAGGATCAGCTCAACGGCTGGAACACCCTCTTCCGGGTGGATATCTACCGGCATGCCGCGGCCGTCGTCGATAACTTCCAGCGACTGATCGGCGTGCAGGATAACGTCCACGCGTCTGGCATGGCCTGCCAGCGCTTCGTCCACACTGTTATCAATTACTTCCTGGCCCAGGTGGTTTGGGCGCGTCGTATCGGTGTACATCCCCGGGCGGCGGCGAACCGGCTCAAGCCCGGTGAGTACCTCAATGGCATCAGCGTTATAGGTTTGCGTCATGATTTAAGCTAGCAATTCGCATTGATTGTCAGTGGCTGTGCAGTCCAAGAAAATCGACAATCTGGGTGAAATGATCTTCAAAGCCCGTGAAAGCATGGTTACCGCCCTCTTCTACAGTCTGGCGGCAGGATGCGTAATACGCCACTGCCTGGCGGTAATCCAGCACTTCATCTCCCGTCTGTTGCAGCAGCCAGATAAGATCGGGCGCTTCAAGCGGGTCGACCTGCATAACTTTGAGATCGTAAATATGGCGTGACTCTAGCACATATTGTTGGCCGGTGTAGGGGTTCTCGTTTTCGCCAAGAAAGTCCCTTAACAGCTCAAATGGCCGGACCGCCGGGTTGACGACGACAGCGGGTAACATAAAGCACTGCGACAGCCAGGTGGCGTAGTAGCCGCCGAGCGACGACCCGACAACGCCAAACGATTCGCCGCCGTGTTCAAGCACGATCGATTCCAGCATCTCTGCCGCATCCGCCGGATAAGGGGGCAACTGCGGAATAATCATCTCCACGTGGGGATGATTCGCGCTCAGCCACTGGCGAAGCTGCGTCGCTTTCGCCGATCGTGGTGAGCTGTTAAACCCATGCAGATAGAGAAGCGTCGACATCAATAGCCTTCCGAAGCGGTATCCGGGCGGAATTGAGCCCCGGTCAGACGGCAAACTTCGGTGGTCAGCGAGCCATCGGCATGCAGTTCCAGCCAGCGCCAGCCCGGTGCGATGGTATCCAGCGTAAAGTTGGCGCAGTGCGGCTTAAACTGCACGCAGGTAGAGGGCGTCGCGAGCAGGCGGCGACCATTCCAGTCGAGATCCTGTTCCTGGTGAATGTGCCCGCACAGCAAATTTTTCACGCGCGGAAATTTCGCCAGTACGCCGTCCAGCGCCGCAGAGTTGCGTAAGCTGTGCTGATCGAGCCAGCTACAGCCCGCCGGCAGCGGGTGATGATGCAGCAACAGCAGCGTATTGCGATTCGGTTCGGCGGCCAGTTTTGTCTCCAGCCAGTCAAGCTGATAGTCGCTCAACTCACCGTGCGGAACGCCAAACACCTGACTGTCGAGGAGCAGAATTTGCCACTGGTCCCCCGCAAAGACACATTTTGCCGGTGAAATCCCCGCATCCTGAAGCGAACTGTACATAGCGGGTTGAAAATCGTGATTGCCCGGTAGCCAGACGCAAGGCACGCTAAAGCTCGCAATCCCTTCAGCAAAATGCTGATAGGCTGCGGAGGATTGATCCTGCGCCAGATCGCCCGTCGCGACGATCAGATCGCATGGCCGCTTTTCAGCATGGATCGCGTCAAGAACCGCCTGATAACTCTCCCAGGTGTTCACGCCCAGAAGCGTCTCATGCTTTTCGGCAAAAAGGTGGGTGTCGGTGATTTGTAATATCCTGACTGGCGCCCCACCAGCAACAGTCAGGTTCAACAGGCTTTCCAAATGGTGTCCTTAGGTAGGTTTATGACGCTAACAAACCGGAATCGCCATTGCTCCATGTGCTAAACAATATCTTAGCCAGTCGGCTAAAAACTGGTTAATTTGATGCTTTTCGTCGCGTTGATGCAACTTTTTATTCGGGTAATCATACCGCGCTTTAAAGCGAAAGATCTGCTGGCTTGAACACACTTCAGCGACCATCGCGTCATGATAAAGACGTACCGTCATCGACGGCAGGCTCCAGTAGCTGATGCTCGGCGCCGTTTGCTCAATCTCCACCAGCGTAGTGTAGCGCGTTGATTCTGTTATCGTTAACCGATACTGCGCGTTGCTCACCTGATAGCTCACCGTTTCGCCGGGCGCGTCGTTTCGCGGCAGCAGGCGGCGCAGCTGGGCGAAATTGGTTTCGCACAGGCGCATCATTTCTGGGAAGTCAGGTGTATAACGCTTCATTTTTTCCACTCGTGTCGTAATGTCTGATAATGCAGCTGTAGCCATTGCAGGGCGATGACAGACGCTGCGTTGTCGATTTTCCCCTCTTCTACCCACTGGTAAGCCTGCTCCCGACTCACCACATGAACCCGAATATCTTCGTTTTCATCTGCCAGACCGTGGATCCCTTCCGCTGTCTTGGCGTCCACTTCGCCCACCATAATAGATGAACGTTCCGTTGTCCCACCCGGGCTTGCCAGGTAGCTCAACACCGGTTTCGTCCGGCCGATCGCCAGGCCCGCCTCTTCCAGCGCCTCACGGCGAGCGACGTCTTCGACCGACTCACCTTCTTCGATCATCCCTGCCACCATCTCCAGCAACCATGGCGTATCGCTGGTATCATAAGCCGCAATACGCACCTGTTCGACCAGCACCACTTCATCACGCACAGGGTCATAGGGTAGCAACACAGCCGCATGCCCGCGCTCAAAAATTTCGCGTTTGATTTCACCGCTCATCTCACCGTTAAACAGACGATGCCTGAAACGGTAAAGTTCCATTGAAAAAAAACCGCTATAAAGCGTTTCTCGTGCAATAATTTCTACATCGTTTTTGGCGAAGGTGACAGGCACGTTTTCTGGTTTTTGCATCGGTCGAGTCCTGGTAGCAATGGTGATGAAATTGTGAATTTCAAGGCTGTTTGGCTGCCGTTTGTATGGCTATATGGTAGATTGGAGCAAATTACCGCCAGATGGCACGTTACGCCAACCTTTTGGTGTGGATGATTCTGTTAGAATCGGCAATTATTTTTAATTAGATCAGCGCTAATACTGCTTCACAACAAGGAATGCAAATGAAGAAATTGCTCCCCATCCTTATCGGCCTGAGCCTGACGGGCTTCAGTGCAATGAGCCAGGCAGAAAACCTGTTACAGGTCTACCAGCAGGCACGTCTGGGCAACCCTGATTTACGTAAATCAGCGGCCGATCGTGATGCTGCGTTTGAAAAGATTAACGAAGCACGTAGTCCACTGCTGCCGCAGTTAGGCTTAGGTGCAGATTATACCTACACTAACGGTTTTCGCGATAACAATGGCATCGATTCGAATGCCACCAGCGCCTCTTTACAGCTTACACAAACCCTGTTCGACATGTCCAAATGGCGGGAACTGAGCTTGCAGGAAAAGAGCGCCGGCATTCAGGATGTCACCTATCAGACCGATCAGCAGACGCTGATCCTGAATACCGCGACCGCCTATTTCCAGGTTCTGAGCGCGATTGACGCCCTCTCCTACACCGAAGCGCAGAAACAGGCGGTTTACCGTCAGTTAGATCAAACCACCCAGCGTTTTAACGTGGGCCTGGTCGCCATTACTGACGTGCAGAACGCCCGTTCACAGTACGATACCGTACTGGCTAACGAAGTGACCGCACGTAACAACCTCGACAACGCCCTGGAAGCACTGCGTCAGGTCACCGGTAACTACTATCCTGAGCTGGCCTCTCTGAACGTGGATAGTTTCAAAACGGACAAACCGCAGGCGGTTAACGCCCTGCTGAAAGAAGCGGAAAACCGCAACCTGACCTTGTTGCAGGCACGCCTGAGCCAGGATCTGGCGCGCGAACAGATCCGTCTTGCACAGGATGGTCACCTGCCAACTCTGAGCCTGAGCGCCTCTACCGGCGTATCGGACACCAGCTACAGCGGGTCTAAAACGACCTCTCAGGCCTATGACGACAGCAACGTTGGCCAGAACAAAGTGGGTCTGAGCTTCTCTCTGCCGCTGTACCAGGGCGGGATGGTTAACTCTCAGGTTAAACAGGCGCAGTACAACTTTGTGGATGCCAGCGAGCAGCTGGAAAGCGCACACCGCAACGTGGTGCAGACCGTGCGTTCTTCCTACAACAACGTAAATGCCTCTATCAGCAGCATCAACGCCTATAAACAGGCCGTCGTCTCTGCCCAGAGCTCACTGGATGCGAACGAAGCGGGTTACTCCGTAGGTACGCGTACCATCGTGGACGTGTTAGACGCAACGACCACGCTGTATAACGCGAAACAGCAGCTCTCCAGCGCACGTTATCAGTATCTGATTAACCAGCTGAACATCAAGCAGGCGCTGGGTACGCTGAACGAGCAGGATCTGCAAATGCTGAACAGCACGCTGGGCAAACCGGTCCCTACGTCGCCTGACAGCGTCGCGCCGGAAAATCCACAGCAGGATGCCGCCGTTGATAATTTCACCCCTAACAGCAGCGCCCCGCTTGCGCAGCCAGCGGCAGCGCGTAGCACCGCACCTGCCAGCAGCGGTACGAATCCGTTCCGTCATTAAGCCTTGCCCGATGGCGCTGAGCTTATCGGGCCTACTTAACCGTAGGCCGGGTAAGCACAGCGCCACCCGGCGCAAAATCACACCTGAACGTAAGCCAACGTAAAGATCCCCCGCATTTCGCCCCTCTTCGCTTCATTTTCAACCACTCATCCTCTATCCTGAGCGTTATTACCACTGGGTCCTGGAAGACAAATATGAAACGGACAAAAACGATGAATCACGCGTCGTTCCGCAAAAGCTGGAACGCACGCCACCTGACACCTGTCGCGCTGGCGGTCACCGCCGTCTTTATGCTGGCAGGCTGTGAGCAAAACGACGAAACGGTTTCGCTGTATCAAAACGCCGACGACTGCGCGAGCGCAACCGGTAAAGCCGCTGAGTGTACGACGGCCTATAACAACGCCCTCAAAGAAGCGGAACGTACCGCGCCGAAATATGCCTCTCGCGAAGACTGTGTAGCCGAATTCGGTGAAGGCCAGTGCCAGCAGGCACCTGCTCAGGCGGGTATGGCACCGGAAAACCAGGCGCAGGCACAGTCCAGCGGCAGCTTCTGGATGCCGCTGATGGCGGGTTATATGATGGGCCGTTTGATGAGCGGCGGTGCGGGCTACCAGCAGCAGCCGCTGTTTAGCTCCAAAAACCCGAACAGCCCGGCCTACGGTAAATACACCGATGCCACCGGCAAGGGTTACGGTGCTGCAACGCCAGGCCGTACGATGACCGTACCGAAAACCGCAATGGCGCCGAAACCAGCCACCACCAGCACCATTACCCGTGGCGGCTTTGGTGAGTCTGTTGCCAAACAAACCACCATGCAGCGTAGTGCGACCGGCTCCTCAACTCGCTCAATGGGCGGCTGATCATGGAACGAGTCAGTATTGTTGAGCGCCCGGACTGGCGCGAAAAAGCCACCGAATACGGTTTCAACTTTCACACCATGTACGGCGAGCCGTACTGGTGTGAAGATGCTTACTATAAGCTCACGCTCGCTCAGGTCGAAAAGCTTGAAGAGGTAACCGCAGAGCTGCACCAGATGTGCCTGAAGGTAGTAGAAAAAGTCATCGACAGCGATGAGCTGATGACCAAATTCCGCATTCCGAAGCACACCTGGAGTTTTGTTCGTCAGTCCTGGAAAACGAACCAGCCTTCGCTCTACTCTCGCCTCGATCTGGCATGGGATGGCGTGGGTGAACCGAAGCTTTTAGAAAACAACGCGGATACACCAACCTCTCTGTACGAAGCCGCGTTCTTCCAGTGGATCTGGCTGGAAGATCAGGCGAATGCCGGAAACTTGCCCGAAGGCAGCGACCAGTTCAACAGCCTTCAGGAAAAGCTGATTGAGCGTTTCGTCGAACTGCGTGAACAGCACGGTTTCAACCTGTTGCACCTCGCCTGCTGCCGCGATACCGAAGAAGATCGCGGTACGGTTCAGTATTTGCAGGACTGCGCAGCCGAAGCGGAAGTGGCGACGGAATTCCTCTATATCGAAGATATCGGTTTAGGTGAAAAAGGTCAGTTTACGGACATGCAGGATCAGGTCATCAGCAACCTGTTCAAGCTCTATCCGTGGGAATACATGCTGCGGGAAATGTTCTCTACCAAACTGGAAGACGCCGGCGTGCGCTGGCTGGAACCGGCCTGGAAGAGCATTATCTCCAATAAAGCCCTGCTGCCGATGCTGTGGGAGATGTTCCCGAATCACCCGAACCTGCTGCCTGCTTACTTTGCTGAAGATGATTTCCCACCGATGGAGAAATACGTCGTTAAGCCAATCTTCTCCCGTGAAGGGGCAAACGTCTCGATTATCGAAAACGGTAAAACGCTGGAAGCGGTTGAAGGGCCGTACGGTGAAGAAGGGATGATCGTCCAGGCGTTTTATCAACTGCCGAAGTTTGGCGACAGCTATACGTTGATCGGCAGCTGGCTTATTAACGATCAGCCTGCCGGGATTGGCATTCGCGAAGATCGCGCGCTGATTACGCAGGATCTGTCGCGTTTCTACCCGCATATTTTCGTCGAGTAAGACTTGCCCGGTGGCGCTACGCTTACCGGGCCTACGCTCAATATGTAGGTCGGGTAAGGCGAAGCCGCCACCCGACATGTTTTTACCCCACCTGCACCGACAGCATACTCAAGCTCCCCATCTCAATACCGTCGACCGGGATTGTAATAACCTCCTGACCATCCCACGCGCCTAATACATACAGCAATGGCAAGAAGTGTTCCGGCGTCGGGTTAGAGAGCGAACCGCCGTCGTGATCCAGATAGTTCACCAAAGGGTGTCGTTCGGCCGGCCCTTGCCAGGTCAGGTTGTCTTTTACATAGTCATTAAAGGCTGTTGCCCAGGGGTACGGCGTATTTTCACCGTGCCAGCGTACCGTACGCAGATTGTGTACCACGTTGCCACTGGCAATCAGCATGATGCCCTCATCACGAAGCGAAGCCAGCTTACGCCCCATCTCCATGTGCCAGGCAGCCGGTTTGGTGCTGTCGATACTCAGTTGCACCATCGGGATATCGGCATCCGGATACATTTTGATCAACACCCCCCATGAGCCGTGGTCAAAGCCCCAGGCTTCTTTGTCCAGCGCAACCGGAACAGGGGCGAGCAGATCAACGAGCCGCTGCGCCAGCTCGGGGGAGCCCGGAGCAGGATAATGCGTGTCATACAGCGCCTGCGGAAAGCCGCCAAAATCATGAATCGTTTTTGGCGCTTCCATAGCCGTCACACCGGTACCCCGGGTAAACCAGTGCGCAGAGACCACCACAATTGCCTTCGGACGCGGTAACGTCTCACCCAGCTGACGCCAGGCACGGGTATAGACGTTATCTTCCAGGACGTTCATTGGGCTGCCATGGCCTAAAAACAGTGCTGGCATACGAGAAGAAGACATGGTGATATCCTTAGAGGAGGTGTCAATGTGATGGGCCTACATTACGCGCATTCAGGTGAAGATGAACGCAGATAACCGTGAAGATCATCATCAGGAAATTTGAATGTCAGATATCGCTTAAGGAGAATGCATGTCAGTACCGTTGATTTTGACCTTACTCGCGGGCGCCGCAACCTTTATCGGTGCGTTCCTCGGGGTACTCGGGCAAAAACCCTCTAATCGCCTTCTGGCCTTCTCGCTGGGTTTCGCCGCCGGGATCATGCTGCTTATCTCGCTGATGGAGATGCTGCCCGCCGCGCTTCACACCGAAGGTATGTCGCCTGTTCTGGGCTATGGCATGTTTATCATTGGACTGCTGGGTTATTTTGCGCTCGACCGTATTCTTCCTCACGCGCACCCGCAGGATTTAATGCAAAAAAGCGTTACCCCCATCCCGGGCAATATCAAACGCACGGCCATTCTGCTGACGCTGGGTATCAGCCTGCATAACTTTCCGGAAGGTATCGCCACCTATGTCACGGCCAGCAGCAACCTGGAAATGGGTTTTGGTGTGGCGCTGGCCGTGGCTTTGCACAATATTCCTGAAGGACTTGCCGTTGCCGGGCCCGTTTATGCCGCCACGGGTTCAAAACGTACGGCTGTCTTTTGGGCGGGTATCTCCGGGATGGCTGAAATTCTCGGCGGCGTGCTGGCGTGGCTGATCCTCGGTAGCCTCGTCTCCCCGATTGTGATGGCTGCGATTATGGCTGCCGTGGCCGGGATTATGGTCGCGCTCTCTGTCGATGAGCTGATGCCGCTGGCGAAAGAGATCGATCCCAACAATAACCCCAGCTACGGCGTACTGTGTGGAATGTCAGTGATGGGGATGAGTCTGGTACTGCTGCAAACGGCCGGTATTGGCTAAGAATATATAGCCTCCGTTTTATACGGAGGCTATATATTATTCAAAAAAACAATCCTATATATTTCACCTATAATAACCTGAAAAATATAGACCTGTTAAAACCCCGAAAAACCACGCCTCTTAAAATAGCCTGCAAATATTAATTAAAACCATCTAAAAATATATTTAAGTCATGTTAATCGCGTCTCCCCACCCCAATTCGTATACTTCGCGAGTATTCTGAAATTAATATTCACATTATGAATCACTCTGAAAAAGGATATTTTCATGTATATGGGTAAAAAACTACTGTTAGCGACGGCTATGGCAGTCATTGTATCGGGTGCTGCTTTTGCAGATGATCAAGGCTCAGGAAAAATCAAATTCAAAGGTATTGTTATTGACGCACCGTGCAGTATCGCACCAGACAGCGTTGATAAAGAAGTCGATCTGGGTGAAGTGACCACGGCCGTTATCAACGCCAACAAAAAATCTACCCCGGTTCCGGTCGATATCAATCTGGAAAACTGCCAGCTTGACGATCCGGCAGACGAGACCGACACGCCAATTACCAAAGTGGATGTGACCTTTACCAGCGCAGCGACAGACGCGGCGGATACCAGCCTGATGAGCAACACCTATGCAAGCGGTGCGCAGAACGTGGGGGTGCGTCTGCTGGATAACGCGGAGTCTGCTATCACGCTGGGAGAGGCCAACGAGGTTGAGTTGCTGGCGGGTTCAACCACCCAGACGCTGCATTTCAAAGCGGTTATGGAAGTCCCTACAGGTAAAACTGCGACGGCAGGCCAGGTTGAAGCCACGGCTAACTACGTCCTGATGTACAAATAATTCTGTTACGTCACGGCACCAGCCGACTGGTAATTCATGCCGGTCGGCACTCTCTATTTACTCGAGTAACAGGATGATGACATACAAATTACAATGGATAATCATCATTGCGTCCCTGTTAATGACGAAAGTTGCCTCTGCCACCGAGTTTAATATAAACGCCATCGATAAAGATCAGCGCGGCAGCGTCGATTTATCACTGTTTAAAGATCAAATATCGGTTACGCCGGGAAGCTATTTCGTTACGGTTGCCGTCAATGATATTCCGCTGGCAAATGGCTGGCAGCTTCGCTGGCGAGAAATAAATAACGCCGTTCAGGTCTGTATTCCCCCCGAGCTGGTCGATACCTTTGCGTTGCAGGATGACTTTCGCCACGCTTTGCCTGAGAAAGAGGGATGCGTTGATTTCTCCGCCAGACCCGACATCCGATTTACTTTTGAGCAAGGCAGCCAGACCCTGAAAGTGACCATCCCCCAGGCGTGGCTGCAATACCGTGCGGTTGACTGGATGCCGCCATCCACCTGGGACATCGGCGTGCCGGGCGTACTGCTGGATTACAATCTTTTTGCCAGCCATTATCAGCCCAATAGCGGCAGCAACAATGACAACGCCAATACCTATGGCACCGCCGGTGCGAACATGGGCGCGTGGCGGCTACGCAGCGATTACCAGTACACGCAAAGCCATACTGACGCAGGCTCGGAGCATAATGGACGTTTTTCACGCGTGTATATGTTCCGCCCTCTGCCCTCGATCGGTGCGAAACTGACGTTGGGTGAAACGGATTTCCAGTCCGCAATTTTTGACGCCTTTACCTACACCGGCGCATCGCTAATCAGCGATGAACGTATGCTGCCATGGTCGCTGCGCGGCTATGCCCCGCAGATTACCGGGATAGCGCAAACCAACGCCACGGTAACCGTAAGCCTTGCCAATCGCGTGATTTACCAGAGTAAAGTGCCGCCAGGTCCTTTTGTTATTCAGGATCTTAACCAGTCGGTTCAGGGCACGCTGGACGTCAAAGTCACGGAAGAGGATGGACGCGTCAGCACCTTCCAGGTCTCGGCCGAATCCGTACCATTTTTAACGCGCAAGGGTCAGGTGCGCTACAAGCTCGCGGCGGGTAAAGCGCGCCAGGGCGCCTCCCATGACGTTGAAGATAACGCCTTCATGAGCGGCGAATTTTCCTGGGGCATGCTGTCGCACACCTCCCTGTATGGCGGTACGCTGGCCGATGGCGACCGCTATCGTTCCCTCGCTGCCGGGATCGGCCAGAATATGGCCTGGCTGGGGGCGCTCTCTTTTGACGTCACGCAGGCCACCAGCCAGCTGCCACACCAGCGCAGCCAGACGGGTTACAGCTATCGCATTAACTACAGCAAGCGTTTCGATACCACCGGCAGTCAGCTTACGCTCGCCAGCTACCGCTACTCAGATCCACAGTTTTTGAGCTACGCCCGCTACCTTGATTATGACGACGGTGACCGCCAGTCGGAAAAACAAACCCTGAGCGTGACGGCAAGCCAGTACATTTCGGCGTTATCCCTGAACCTGTACGTCAATATGCTGCGTCAGACATGGTGGAATGATTCACCCTCCACGACCGGCAGTATCACGGCGGGCTACAACTTTGATATGGGCCGCTGGAAGAACCTTGGCGTAACCCTGTCCTGGAGTAAAACGCATTACGATGAGAAAGACGAAAGTGACGATACTCAGTTCTATCTCTCGCTCAGCGTACCGCTCGATCCCGATCATCGACTTAACTATGACCTGCGTAACCGCGACACGCTGAGCCATAACGTGTCGTGGTACGACACGTCGGATCGCAATAACACCTGGGGCGTTTCCGCGGGCGCGGAGAGCGGGAAGCCAGATTCCGGCGCGCAGGTCAGCGGGAATTATCAGCATTATTCTGCGTACGGCGATCTCAATCTCTCCGGCAGCTATAAAGCTGACGAATATAACTCCCTTAGCGCAAGCTGGAGCGGTTCCTTCACCTCAACGGTGAAAGGCGCCGCGCTGCACCGGCGCAGCTACGGTAATGAACCCCGCGTAATGGTCAGCACCGACGGGGTAGGCAATATCCCGCTGAACATGTCGCGAGATGAGACCAACCGTTTTGGCATCGGCGTTTTGCCGTCATTCTCCAGCTATTCCCCCTACAGCGTGCAGATCAATATGAACAACCTTCCGGATGGCGTGGACGTGGACAACCGCGTCGTGACCTCAACCTGGACTGAGGGGGCCATTGGTTTTCGTCAGATTGCCACGCGTGCAGGTCAGGACGTGGCAGGCGTTCTGCGGATGTCATCAGGAACGCCACCGCTCGGGGCGATTGTTCGCCTGGAAGAAAGCGATTTGCAGGTTGGGATGGTGGCCGATGAAGGCCACGTCTGGCTGGGCGCCGTTGAGCCAGAACAGCAGTTTCGCGTGACATGGGGCGACAACCAACAGTGTCGCTTCTCGTTACCTTCTCACTTAGAAAACAGTATGCAGTTGATACTGCCGTGTCAGTAAGAAATCATCATGAAATTAACGCCGATTAAAAGCCTGTGCCTGATGCTAATCAGCACAGCATTTACCACCCATGCGGCCATTAATCTGGACCGCACGCGCATTGTTTTTCCAGAAAGCGACAAGGCCAGCAGCCTGAAAGTGGACAACCAGAGCAAGGCGCTGCCTTATCTGGCGCTCTCCTGGATTGAAGATGAAAAGGGGCAAAAAGAAGATACGCACTTTATGGCGCTTCCCCCTATTCAACGTATCGAAGCAGGCGCCTCGTCGCAGGTAAGAATTGTTAAACAAGCCGCTACCCGCCAGCTGCCAAAAGACAGGGAATCGCTGTTTTATTTCAACCTGCGTGAAGTACCGCCAAAAAGCACCAGCGCCAGCGAGGAGCGCAGCGTGATGCAGGTTGCCATGCAGAGCCGAATTAAGCTGTTCTGGCGTCCGGAAGCGATTCGCAAAAAATCTGGCGAACTGACTGAAATGCGCATGGAAATTACCGCCAGCGCGAAAGGACTCACGATCCACAACCCTACGCCGTACTACATCACGCTGGCGTGGCTGAGCAAAAATGCCAAAACCATGCTGCCGGGTTTTGACAGTCTGATGATTGCGCCTTTCGCCACGGCAACCGCCTCTACCGGCGATTACCACGGTAGTTATTACAGCATCGGCTATATCGACGATTACGGCGCCCTAAAAAAAGTCGACGTGCAGTGCACCGGAACGGCGCTATGTAAACTTACCGAACGGAAAATCGATAAAGATGCAAAAGCTCGCTAGTTTCCTGTTTATACTGCTGCTTTCAGCGCTGCCTTTGAAAGATGCGCTGGCGCTTAACTGCTATCTGGGTGGATCTGGCGGCCCCGTCGAGGAGACAAAAACGATCACCCCTTTTGCGATACCCAGCAACGCTCAGGTTGGTCAAAAAATATGGGAGTCTGATGACATTAAAATTCCGGTGACGTGTGATAACAACGTCACGAGCAATTTTGAGCTGGAAGATGTCTTTGCATGGGTGAACCCTTATCCTGCCGCAACCGATCCCTATTATGAACTGGGCGTCACCTATGAAGGCATAGATTACGATGCCACGGGCCAGCCCAACGGCGTGGATACCCGCCAGTGCCTGGACAACGATAACATCACCATTTACACCGCGGATCAAATCCGCCAGATGGGTTGGGAGAATCGCATCTGCTCCGGCAATCCGGATGATATCCATATTTCACGCACGTTCGTCGCCCGATTACGACTTTTCGTGCGAATTAAGGCTATGCCGCCACATGGTTATATCAGTTCGCTCAGCGATTACATCGTTGTGCAGTTTGACGGTAAGGGTGGCGTTAATCAGATGGCCGACGCGAAGAACCTCAAGTATCACATCAACGGACTGCAAAACATTACGGTGCTTGATTGTGGAGCGACGTTTAGCATTTTCCCTGAAAATCAGGAGATCGACTTCGGCGCCTTCAGCGCGCGCGACATTGTGAATCAGCAGACGCGTATGCGCACGTTTTCAATACGAACCACCAAAGTGCAGGATGCCCAGTGCTCGGACGGATTTAAGATGGACTCGTCGTTTTACACAACCGAAACGCTTAGCGCAGACGACACCGCGGTACTGATAGGGAATGGGTTAAAGCTGCGTATTCTTAACGGAACGGAGCCTTACACCTTCAACCAGTACAAGGAGTACGCCGATTTTACGGGCGATACGATGAATGTTGAGCAAAACTACACGGCTGAACTTTCACGGGAAGAAGGGAAAGCGATTCAGTCCGGGCCGTTTGAAACCGTGGTACTGTTCAAAATTAACTACCACTAGAAACAAAAAAGCCGGGTTTCCCCGGCTTTTTCACATCAGCATGTTTAGCTGGCTTTGCGCTCGTGCGCCCGGCGGTACTCAACCAGATCTTCAATCGTCACCACTGGCATATTGTGCAGTCGCGCAAAGGTGATGCACTCCGGCGCGCGCGCCATGGTGCCATCATCGTTGGTCAGTTCGCACAGCACGCCTGCGGGTTTGAAGCCAGCCAGCGTCACCAGATCGATGGTCGCTTCGGTATGACCACCACGGGTCAGCACGCCGCCCGGCTGCGCGCGCAGCGGGAAGACGTGACCAGGGCGGTGCAGATCGGATGGTTTCGCACCATCAGCAATCGCTGCACGCACGGTAGTCAGGCGGTCAGCCGCCGACACACCGGTGGTTACGCCATGCGCTGCTTCAATGGTCACGGTGAAGCCGGTACCAAAGGCGCTGGTGTTGTTTTCAACCATCATCGGCAGATCAAGCTGCTTGCGACGGTCTTCGGTGATGCACAGGCATACGATGCCGCTACCGTGACGGATGGTCAGCGCCATCTGCTCAACGGTCATGTTCTCGGCGGCAAAAATCATGTCGCCTTCGTTTTCACGGTTTTCATCGTCAAGCACCATCACACCGCGGCCTTCGCGCAGTGCATCCAGTGCATGTTCAACACGTTGAGTTGAAGTGCCAAAAGAGGAAAGTAGCGTCTGATTCATGGTAAAAAAACCTCATTAACTTTATGGTTACCAGAATCAGGGCAGTCTTAGGAGCGCCGTACTAGCGGCAAAAAAATAACGTGAGCGGGCCATGCCCGACTGGATCGTTACTCTCTCCCATCCGGACTCTAACCGTCGGCCCCGGAATTACACCGGATCTGCTGACCTTTGAGAATTCACCCAAAGCGCTCGCGGGCTTTCAGCGTTAAGCTGATTTACCGCCGGTGGGGAATTTCGCCCCGCCCTGAGAATAAGCGAGATAACTATAACGCTATTGATTACCCTGGGCAATGCATAAGCTTCAAACAATTTTGTTTAACCCACGGCATGACGCGCTACAATAGGCACTAACACCTTTTCATCAAGGGAAACGACAATGATTGACCCAAAGAAAATTGAGCAGATCGCGCGTCAGGTTCATGAGTCCATGCCGAAAGGTATTCGTGAGTTTGGTGATGACGTTGAGAAGAAAATCCGCCAGACGTTGCAGGCACAGTTGGTTCGCCTTGATTTAGTCAGTCGCGAAGAGTTTGACGTGCAGACGCAGGTGCTGCTGCGCACCCGCGAGAAGCTGGCGCTGCTGGAACAGCGTCTGAGCGAGCTGGAGAGCCGCAATGCGCCGGAAGAAGTGAAGCCAGCGCCAGCTATTCCACCGGTGGATGACCAGGCATAAGTGCGGCCTGTTGTGCCCGGTGGCGGCCACGCCTTACCGGGCCTGGATGAACGCGTAGGTCGGGTAAGGCGCAGCCGCCACCCGACATAAAAAAACGGGCCTGTTGGCCCGTTTTTTACTGACTGTCTTTCTGGATCTTCTTAATGATGTTGGTGGTTGAACACCCGTCCTCAAAGTTGAGCACCATCACTTCACCGCCATTCGCCCAGACCTCTTCGCTACCTGCGATTTGCTCTGGTTTGTAATCACCGCCCTTCACCAGCAGGTCAGGCAGAATTCCGGCAATCAGGCGCTGCGGGGTGTCTTCTTCAAATGAGACCACCCAGTCCACCGCTTCCAGCGCGCCGAGCACGATCATGCGCTGCTCCAGCGGGTTCACCGGACGCGTTTCACCCTTCAGACGTTTGGTTGAGGCATCGCTGTTGACCGCCACAATCAGGCGATCGCCCAGCTTGCGCGCATTCGCCAGATACGAGACATGACCCGCATGTAGGATGTCGAACACGCCGTTAGTCATCACCACTTTTTCACCGCGTTTGCGCGCGGCAGCAACGGCCACTTTCAGCTCGTCTTCGGTCATGACGCCAAAGCCGGTATCCGCACGCCCACGCACCGCGTTTTCCAGCTCGACTGGCGAAACGGTGGAGGTCCCGAGTTTACCAACGACCACGCCCGCCGCGGCGTTCGCGAAGTAGCACGCTTCTTCCAGGGAGTTACCCGCCGCCAGCGTCGCCGCCAGCACGCCAATCACCGTATCACCGGCACCGGTCACGTCGTACACTTCCTGCGCCTGGGTTGGCATATGCAGCGGCGCCTTGCCCGGTTGCAGCAGCGTCATGCCCTGCTCGGAACGGGTCACCAGCAGCGCAGACAGCTCGAAATCAGCGATGATTTTCATGCCGCGCTCAACCAGCTCTTCTTCAGTTTTGCACTTGCCCGCCACCGCTTCGAACTCAGAGAGGTTTGGCGTCAGCAGGGTTGCGCCGCGATAGCGCTCAAAATCGGTGCCTTTCGGATCGATCAGTACCGGTACGCTGGCTTTACGCGCCAGCTGGATCATGGTCTGCACGCTCGCCAGCGCGCCTTTGGCATAATCAGACAGCACCAGCGCGCCGATATTGCCCAGCGCCTGGCTAATACGCTCGTGCAGCGGCTCAGGATCAACGCCTTCGAATCCTTCTTCGAAATCGAGGCGGATCAGCTGCTGGTTACGCGACAGGACGCGCAGCTTGGTGATGGTTGGGTGGGTCGGAACAGAAACGAAGTCGCACTTCACGTTCACGTCCGCCAGCGACTGACTCAGGGCACGCGCCGCATCGTCAATGCCGGTCAGGCCCACCAGACGCGAATGCGCGCCCAGCGAGGCTATGTTCATCGCCACGTTTGCCGCGCCGCCTGGACGCTCTTCAATGGTGTCGACCTTAACTACCGGCACCGGCGCTTCCGGAGAGATACGGCTGGTCGGCCCATACCAGTAGCGATCCAGCATCACATCACCGACAACCATAACTCCAGCACGTTCAAACTCTGGCAGTGTTACTTTCATTCCTGACTCCAGAAAGATTCACAATTTGCGCGCGATAATATCACACTTGTTTTGTTACGCACGGTTCCACCAGCCACTTCTGCCAGCTTGTGGTCACCTGCGCGCGTTCATCGGCGAAACAGTCCAGCGCCACATGGCCCGGCTGTTCCTGTAAGGCCAGATGGTGCAACTCATCACGCAGCGTGGTGTAGGCGCGGGTTAATGCCTGCGCCTCCTGCTCATCCATAATGTCGTTCTGCGCCAGCAGTTCCAGTATGCGCACGTTATCCGACCAGCGGGTCAGCTTCGGCTTATCGTGCGCGTGCAGCAGCACCAGGTACTGAGTGATAAACTCGATATCGGTAATGCCGCCTTCATCGGCTTTAATATCAAAGCGATCGCGATGTTTGTTGCCAAGGTGCGCGCGCATCTTCTCCCGCATTTCCCGCACTTCGGTTTGCAGCGTACTGCCCTCGCGCGGGGTCGCCATGACCGCCTTGCGGATCGCATCGAACTGCGTTTTGAGCTGCGGATCGCCGTATACCACGCGGGCGCGCACCAGCGCCTGATGCTCCCACGTCCAGGCTTCGTTCTTCTGATAGTCGGCGAAAGCCTCCGTCGAGGTGACCAGCATGCCTGCCGCGCCGGACGGGCGCAGACGCGCATCCACTTCATACAGAATGCCGGATGAGGTGCGGGTGCTGAACAGGTGCATAATGCGCTGGGCCAGACGCAGGTAGAACTGCCGCCCGTCAATCTCACGTTCGCCGTCGGTCATGACGTCTGCCGGACAGTCGTGGAGGAAAATCAGATCCAGATCGGAGCTGTAGCCCAGCTCCCAGCCGCCCAGCTTGCCGTAACCCACCACCGCAAAACCGCGGCCTTCGCGCTCTGCAAGGTGTTTCGGCTGCCCGTAGCGGGCCACCATCTGCACCCACGCCTGATGGACAACCGCGTCGATGATCGCTTCCGCCAGCCAGGTTAAGTGATCGCTCACTTTCATTACCGGCAGGGTGCCGGCGATATCTGCCGCCGCCACGCGCAGCATCTGCGCCTGCTTAAACTGACGAAGCGCCTCAAGCTGTTGCTCTTCGTCCTCTTCCGGTACGCGCAGCAGATACTGACGCAGCTCGTCGCGGTAGGCATCCGTCGCCGTAGGCTGATACAGCGTATTCGGGTCGAGCAGTTCGTCCAGCAGCAGCGGATAACGCGCCAGCTTGTTCGCCACCATCGGCGAGGCGGCGCAGAGGGAAATCAGGTGCTTCAGCGCACCGGGAAACTCGCTTAACAGTTCGAGGTAAGTGGTACGCGTGACGATCCCGCTCAGCAGCGGCATCATGCGCGACAGCGGCACCGGCGCATCCTCGCGGGAGCAGACATCGCTCAGCAGATGCGGCATCAGATGATCCAGCACCTGACGACCGCGTGGGCCAATGGCGCGTTTGTTCAGTTCGAAGCGGAAATCGGCAATCAGCGCCACCACGCGATGGCGGGCATCGTCGCTTAAGTGCGCCAGCACCGGCGTGGTGTCATCTTCCTGGAGCGCGTCCTGCCACAGCTCGCGCCAGTGCTCGGAGAGCGCATCGTCCTGCGATTCACTTTCGTCGTCGCCGATCAGATCGTTAAAGATGCGGCGCACGCCCGCCATATGCGCTTCCAGCCGTTCCGTCAGCGCCGCCCAGTCATCCACCCGCATCCCCCAGGCCAGACGCGCCCGGTTCAGCTCGTCGCCCGGTAACGTCTGGGTCTGTTCGTCGTTGATACTTTGCAGCAAATTTTCCAGACGACGCAGGAAGAGATAAGAGTCACGCAGCGTTTGCGCATCGCCTTCCGGCAGCAGATGCAGCTGTTCGATAGCGCTCAGGGTCGGCAGCAGCGAGCGGGATTGCAGAGAAGGTTCACGCCCGCCGCGTATTAGCTGGAAGACCTGGACGATAAATTCGATCTCACGAATACCGCCCGCGCCGAGCTTGATGTTGTCTTTCAGGCCACGGCGACGCACCTCGCGGGCAATCATCCCTTTCATATTTCGCAGGGACTGGATCACGCTGAAGTCGATGTAGCGGCGGAACACAAACGGGCGCAGCATGGCGCGCAGCTCGTTGGCCCAGGCATCGTCGCTGTCACCCATGATCCGCGCTTTGACCATCGCGTAACGCTCCCAGTCGCGACCCTGCTCCTGGTAATAATCTTCCAGCGCGGCAAAGCTCAGCACCAGCGGACCGCTGTCGCCAAACGGACGCAAACGCATATCCACGCGGTAGACAAAACCATCCTGGGTGGGCTGATCCAGTGCCTTAATCAGCCGCTGCCCCAGGCGAGTAAAGAACTGGGCGTTGTCCAGCTCGCGACGACCGCCGCGCGTGGAGCCGTTCTCCGGCCAGGCAAAAATCAGATCGATGTCTGAGGAGAAATTGAGCTCGCAGCCGCCCAGCTTGCCCATCCCCAGAATCAACAGCGGTTGCGGAACCCCGTCTTCGCTGCACGGCGTGCCCCACTCTTTACAGCAGGCGGCGTAGAGCCAGTCCCGCGCGGCGACAATCAACGTCTGCGCCAGCTCGCTCAACTGCTGCAAGGTACTCTCTTCGCTCACCAGCTCCAGCGCCTGCGCCCAGGCAATGCGTACCATCACCCGGCGGCGGAACTGACGCAGTACGCGCATCAGCGTGGCTTCGTCTGCCACCTCTGCCAGCGCGGTTTGCAGCCAGCCAGCATAATGCCGCCACTCGTCCGCCTGCGGCGGCGCGCTTTCCAGCTCTGCCAGCCAGTCCGGGTTGGCGCTGACGCTCTCCTGCACAAAATCACTGAACGTGAGCACGCTTTTCGCCTGCTCGCTTAACGATGACGCGGGTAACGACTCAGGCAGGCGTTCGCAAACGGTCTGCCAGTGCTGCTGTAACTGCGAAGAAAGCGGCATATCAGGGGTTCCTTGCCAGAATTAACGTTTTCCGCTGTGCAGCCAGTACGGATCCTGCGAAATGGCCTCGTTGCGGAAATGCTCGATTTCGATCTGCTGACGGGTCTCTATGGCATGCTTCAGCCCCTGCCAGTTCTCCAGCCAGGCCTGCGCCTTCACGCCCTCATACGCACCTGACAGCAGCAACATGCTGTCGATGTTACGCGCCAGGCGGGGAAGCTGATCGCCATACTGGTCGCCCAGCGGATGCGCAAAGGTGGTTCTCAGCTCGGCCGCGTGACGGGAGAGGTGGATATCCGCAAAACGTTTGAAGTTTTCCGCGATTTTGGTCTGCCCTTTCGCATCGAGGAACGTGCGCCAGCCGCGCGTCACCAGAAACTCGGTCAGCGCCAGTTTCGCGCCGGCGTTTTGCGGGCTGTAGATCGCCGTTTGTGCCGACACGTCGGAAAGCATCAGCGTTTCGGTTTGAGTGAGCAAATCACGTAAGTGAGTGCTGGCTTTACGCGGTACAATGCCGCCAAAGAGCGTCAGGGTATGACGCACCAGCCCCATAGCGGCCAGCACCTGTTTTTTGGCATTTTTCACGTTACGCGCCCACAGCTCCTCGTGGTACTGCCACTGAGAGAGCGCCAGCTCCAGCGCCGCTTCCATGCCCTGCTCAACGGAGGCTTTCGGCACAACGCGCAGAATCGGGGTTTCTCGCAGCACGCGCGGCGCATTCCCGGCGGCCAGGTGATAGCCGCGTGCCGCTTTACTCAGGCTGCCCTGACGCAGGCCAGGCTGGTTCACCAGCTTGTGCGCCAGCTTCAGCACGTCGCTCGCCTCGCCTTCCAGCAGTTCGAGTTCCAATTCGCAGATCGGCTCCTGCTCTTCACCCGCCTTAATTTCACCCCGATCAAACGCGATCTCAATGCGGCTCTTGCCTTCCGTCACCAGCCATTTTTCGCGCCAGAAATCGGTGCTGAACAGCGGTTGCGCCTCTGCCGACAGCGTTGCGGGCAGCGTTCCTTCCGGCCACACTTCCGCCGGAAAACGATCCAGCTCAAGTTCTGGCTTACTGATGTCGATATTGTATTCCGGACGCTGGTGCAAACCGCCCACCACGCGACCGGCGATTTTCATCGTCATCTCGTAGCGCCCGTTCGCACCCCGGATGCGCAGGCCCATATCGTGGTTGCGCAGCCAGTTGTCCGGCGTTTCGTAATAGATGTTGAGCAGCTGTACGGGTTCATGGTGCTCGCCGGACAGCGTATTCAGATGCTGGCGGAGCGCGTCAGCGCTGTCTTTTTCGACGATAAACTTTAATTCGATCTCTTGTGCCATAGCCTTGTACTTTTGCGTGCGTCACAGACGCGTCGATGAAGGCGAACTTCCTCGCCATTTGTTTGTCAGTACATAGTATTTTGCGCCAAATTGCCACGCAATGAGCAATTTGACGGGCGTAAAAGTTTAAAGCGGTGGAAATCATGACACAGATGATTCCGATTGATGATGAATCCTTTGCGTAGCGACACTGATACCACTACTATCGTTCCACTTTTTATGAAAATAACGACTGATATGCTTAAATTACGCCTGATTGGACTTACTTTACTCGCTTTTAGCGCCGCAACCGCGGTCCACGCTGAAGAGAAACGTTACGTTTCTGATGAACTGAATACCTGGGTACGCAGCGGCCCTGGAGACAATTATCGCCTCGTGGGTACGGTAAATGCCGGCGAGGAAGTGACTCTGCTGCAAACCAATGCAGACACCAATTACGGTCAGGTTCGTGACAGCTCTGGCCGCACCTCATGGATCCCGCTGAAAGAGCTGAGCACGGTGCCAAGCCTGCGCACCCGCGTGCCGGACCTGGAAAATCAGGTGAAAACCCTGACCGATAAGCTGAACAACATTGACGGCACCTGGAACCAGCGCACCGCAGAGATGCAGCAGAAAGTGGCGCAAAGCGACAGCGTGATCGCCGGTCTGAAAGATGAAAATCAGAAGCTGAAAAATGAGCTCATCGTCGCGCAGAAGAAAGTGAACGCCGCGAATCTACAGCTGGATGACAAACAACGCACCATCATCATGCAGTGGTTTATGTATGGCGGCGGGGTGCTTGGCGTCGGTCTGGTGCTGGGTCTGGTGCTTCCTCACCTTATCCCGAGCCGTAAACGTAAAGACCGCTGGATGAACTAACTCGTCTTCTCTGCCACACTTACGTATCATCTTGCGAAAAGAGAAAACGGGAGTGTTGGCGTGAAGAGTTATCTGGTCGGTGGTGCGGTACGTGATGCGTTATTAGGTCTGCCGGTCAAAGATAAAGACTGGGTCGTGGTCGGTGCCACGCCCGAAGCGATGATTGACGCGGGCTACCAGCAGGTAGGCCGCGATTTTCCTGTGTTCCTCCATCCGAAAAGCCGGGAAGAGTACGCCCTGGCGCGTACCGAACGGAAATCCGGTTCCGGTTATACCGGCTTCACCTGCTATGCCGCGCCGGATGTGACGCTGGAGCAGGACTTACTGCGCCGCGATCTCACCATTAACGCCCTGGCGCAGGACGAAAACGGCCATATTATCGATGTCTACGGCGGCCAGAACGATCTGCGTGACCGTCTTTTACGCCATCTCTCCCCCGCCTTTTCTGAAGATCCGCTTCGCGTACTGCGCGTGGCGCGTTTTGCCGCCCGTTATGCCCATCTCAGCTTCCGCATCGCCGACGAGACGATGGCGCTGATGACGGCCATGACCGACGCGGGCGAGCTGGAACACCTGACGCCAGAACGCGTCTGGAAAGAGACCGAAAACGCCCTGACTACCCGTAATCCGCAGGTCTTTTTCCAGGTTCTGCGCGACTGCGGGGCGCTGAAAGTGCTGTTCCCGGAAATAGACGCGCTGTTTGGCGTGCCCGCCCCGGCGAAATGGCACCCGGAAATTGATACCGGCATTCACACCCTGATGACGCTGAGCATGGCCGCCATGCTCAGCCCGGAGGTGGACGTGCGCTTTTCCACCCTCTGCCATGACCTCGGCAAAGGGTTAACGCCAAAGGAGTTGTGGCCACGCCACCACGGGCACGGTCCGGCTGGCGTGAAGCTGGTTGAAGGGCTTTGCCAGCGCCTGCGCGTGCCGAATGACATTCGCGATCTGGCAAAACTGGTGGCCGAGTTTCACGACCTGATCCACACCTTCCCGATCCTGAAACCCGCCACCATCGTCAGGCTGTTTGATAACATCGACGCCTGGCGCAAACCGCAGCGCGTGGAGCAAATTGCGCTGACCAGCGAAGCCGACGTGCGCGGCCGCACCGGGTTTGAAGCGTCCGATTATCCACAAGGTCGTTTGCTGCGTGAGGCGTGGGACGTGGCGAAAGCGGTGCCAACAAAAGAGGTAGTGGAGGCAGGGTTTAAAGGCCCGGCGATCCGCGAAGAGCTGACGAAGCGGCGGATTGATGCTGTTGCAGCGTGGAAGGAAAAACGTTGCCCTCAGCCGAAAGACTGAGGGCGGTCGGTCATCAGAAGAAGACCACGTACACGGCAGCCGCGACGATAAAGCGGTAGATCGCGAACGGAATAAACGAAATACGCTTAATCAGTTGCAGGAAGGTTTTGATGGCGATCAACGCCACAATAAAGGCGGTGATAAAGCCCACGGCGAACATCGGAATGTCGCCCACGGTCAGGAAGCCGATGCTTTTGTAGAGATCCAGCGCGGTGGCACCCATCATCATCGGCACCGCCAGCAGGAACGAGAACTCAGACGCCGCGTAACGGCTCACGCCCATCAGCATCCCGCCGGAAATGGTTGCCCCTGAACGGGAGAAGCCCGGCCACAGCGCCAGACACTGGAAGCAGCCAATCATAAACGCCTGGCGATACGTCATATCGTCCAGACCTTCCGCACGCGGGGTTTTTGGCTTCAGCACTTCGGCGGCAATCAGCAGGAAGCCGCCGACAACCAGCGCGTACATCACGTTAATCGGGTTGAAGAGCGATTTAATGGTGTCGTGGAACACCAGCCCCAGCACCACCGCCGGGATCATCCCGAGCAGAATATGAATCAGCGTCAGGCGCCCTTTGCCCTCTCCTTCACGCTGCGGCAAACGCCCGAAGTGGATACCGATCAGACCAAACAGACGTCGCCAGAACATCACGACCACCGCCAGGATAGAGCCCAGCTGGATCACCACCTCAAACGTCTTTGCGGTATCGCCTTCAAAGCCCAGGAGATGGCCAACGATAATCATATGGCCCGTACTGGACACCGGCAAAAACTCCGTCAATCCTTCGACCACACCCAGTATTGCCGCAACCAGCAGCGAGTGCATATCGCTCATCTATAAACCCCTAAAAAGATATAAAAAAACGGTGTCCCACGCGGACAACCGTGAAAGATACAGCTTTAAGACCGATATAACCTAAAATGGTTTAGCTATTATGACGTTAAATCTTTCCTTTCAGATTTGTGCCACGCTCGATAATCACGCCCACATTGGCGGCGCGCGCCACCGCTCCCGGCTTGCTTAGCTTAATGCGCACCCATGGGGAGTTAAATTTGCTCAGCAGCAGGTCTGCTACCTCTTCCGCCACGCGTTCTACCAGCGCAAAACGTTGCCCTTCCACATGGGCGATGACCGTTTCACTGATGTCGGCGTAGCTCAGACAGTCATTCACATCATCGCTTTTTGCTGACTTGCGGTTGTCCCAGCCCATTTCGATATCGAACACCAGTTTCTGCTCGATGGTCTGTTCCCAGTCGTAAACACCAATTGTGGTGATTACCGAAAGTTGCTCTATAAATACAATATCCATCACGACCTGCCTGCTTTTTGGCTAAACCGGATACCACTTCCGGCGAATTATGCGTATTATCCACAGATGCTGAGAATACAGATACATTTTCAAAACGGAACAGCGTTATGAGTGCAATCGCGCCTGGAATGATTATCCTCGCCTACCTTTGCGGCTCAATCTCCAGCGCCATTCTGGTCTGCCGCATCGCCGGGTTGCCTGACCCGCGTGAAAGTGGTTCCGGGAATCCGGGGGCGACCAATGTACTACGAATTGGCGGCAAGGGAGCAGCCGTAGCGGTTTTGATTTTTGATGTTCTGAAAGGAATGCTTCCCGTCTGGGGCGCGTATGCGCTCGGCGTCACACCCTTCTGGCTGGGGCTGATTGCCATCGCCGCCTGCGTCGGCCACATCTGGCCCGTTTTCTTTGGTTTTAAAGGCGGTAAAGGCGTTGCCACCGCGTTTGGCGCGATTGCGCCGATCGGCTGGGATCTCACCGGCGTGATGGCGGGCACCTGGCTGCTGACCATTCTGCTGAGCGGTTATTCGTCGCTGGGCGCCATCGTCAGCGCACTGATCGCCCCGTTTTATGTCTGGTGGTTTAAACCGCAGTTTACCTTCCCGGTGTCGATGCTCTCGTGTCTGATCCTGTTGCGCCACCACGACAACATTCAGCGCCTGTGGCGGCGTAAGGAAACGAAGATCTGGACGAAGCTCAGGCGTAAAAAGAAAGACGCTCAGTAAACCGTTCGTTATGCCTTATAACCAAATGTGATTTTTGTCACCTTCTGCCTGTGGTAACTGTTAGAGACACAACACAACCACACAAAAAGAAAATGGCAGAAATCACAGATTCAACTCCCCTTCCAACGGCAGGAAACACCCCGGATGGCGACATCAAGTGGGTACGCAGCGCATCGGACGTTTCACGTCTGGTTAACGACGGCTCTCAGGGCCGGGCCAATGCCCGCATCGTGGTCGGTATCGCGCTCGGGGGAATTTTCCTCGATGCCTACGATCTCGGCGCGCTGGCATTCGGCATCAAAGACATCACCCGCGAATTTAACCTGACGCCCGCCGGTACCGGCATGGTAGCCTCGGCGATTACCTTTGGCGCGATTGTCGGGGCGCTGCTCGGCGGCTATCTTACTGATAAAATCGGGCGCTACCGCGTCTTTATGGCCGACATGGTGTTCTTTGTCGTTGCCGCTATCGCCTGTGCGCTGGCCCCGAACGAATATGTGCTTGCGGGCGCGCGCTTTGTGATGGGTCTTGGCGTTGGGATCGACCTTCCCGTCGCGATGGCGTTTCTCAGCGAGTTCGCCAGGCTGAAAGGCCCGGGGAATAAAGCCTCCAGCGTCGCAATGTGGTGCCCCACCTGGTACGCGGCCATCAGCATCTCTTATCTTCTGGTGCTCTTCTTTTACGCCGTGCTGCCGGAAAGCCACAGCGACTGGCTCTGGCGTCTGATCCTTGGCTTTGGCGCGGTGCCCGCGCTGGTGATTATCGCCATCCGCAGCCGCTATATGAGCGAATCCCCGGTCTGGGCGGCGAATCAGGGCAATCTGAAGGAGGCGGCGTCCATCCTGCGGCAGTCTTACAATATTAATGCCCACGTACCGCAGGATGCGCTCGACCAGCCCGCGCCTGTCGTGAACAAGGCAAAATGGTCGAACTACCTGAACCTGTTCCGCGGTATCTATCTGCGGCGTACCACGCTCGCCACGCTGCTGTCAGTGGTCTCCTCGTTCGCCTATAACGCCGTAGCCTTTGGCCTGCCGGTGATCATCTCCAGCTTCTTTGTGCAGTCGATGCTGACGACCATTCTGATCTCGCTGGCGCTTAACCTGCTGTTCGCGTTTGTCGGCGGGCTGCTGGCGGTGCGCTATGTTCCGCGCTTCGGCGCATGGCGGATGTCTCTGGCGGGTTATGCGTGCCAGCTTACGGCACTGCTCGGCCTGGCGCTGATTGGCCGCCCTGACGGGGCTACGGAAGGCGTATTCGCCGTCGCGATGCTGGCGCTGTTCCTGTTTGGTCAGGGTTTTGGTCCAGGTGCGCATACCATGACGTTTGCCTCCCTGAGCTACCCGACCTCGCTGCGCGGCGTGGGCGTGGGGCTTAACCAGACGCTGATGCGCAGCAGTTCAACGCTGTCACTGTTTCTGTTCCCGCTGCTGGTCGCCTCGCTGGATACCGCCGTGTTCTGGGTGATTGCGCTGGCGCCGTTTATCGGTCTGGCGTCGCTGCTGGCGATCCGCTGGGAGCCGTCGGGGTATGATGTGGATGCAGAGGATTATCGCTAGCCTTTCTTGCCGGGTGGCGCTGCGCTTACCCGGCCTGCATTACTGAAACCGGCTCACATGAGCCGTTTTTTTATCCATAAGCGACTCATATGACAGCCTTCATTTCCGCCAGGGCATACTGAAACGTACCCCGATAGTGTGGAAATGGAAGCACCATGTTAGCAACTCAGGTCACTGATAATTCATACAAAGGCTGGCAGGCCTCGCTTGCCCTCCAGTTTTGTCATACCCCTGAGAAAACCCTCCTCCATTCCGCGCGTCACAGCGGGCCGCTCACCGTTCAGCGTCCGTTTTATCCCGAAGGGGAAACCTGCCACCTTTACCTGCTGCACCCGCCAGGCGGAATTGTGGGCGGAGATACGCTGGATATTTCCGTGCGGCTCGACGCCAAAAGCCATGCCCTCATCACCATGCCCGGCGCCAGTAAGTTCTATCGCAGCAACGGCCCGCTGGCCTGCCTCAGTCAGCATTTTTACCTCGACGAAGAGGCCACGCTGGAGTGGCTGCCGCAGGACACCATTATTTTCCCCGGCGCTAACGCCGCGCTGCGTTCCGTCTTTCACCTGCACGCCACCAGCACGCTGCTGGCGTGGGAGCTGTACTGTCTGGGCCGTCCGGTGATAAACGAAACCTTCAGCCACGGCACGCTGGAGAACCGCCTTGAGGTGTGGGTGGATGGCGAGCCGCGTCTGATTGAGCGACTGCATCTCAGCGGTGGCGATCTGACGCCCGTCGCGGACCATCCGTGGGTCGGCACGCTGCTGTTCTATCCGGCCCGGGAAGCACTTCTCGACGCGGTGCGTGCGCTTCTCGCCCCGCTGGAAAACGTTGGCGGGGCGACGCTCACCGACGATCTGCTGTCGGTGCGTTTTCTCTCCCACGACAACCTGATTTGTCAGCGGGTGATGCGCGATATCTGGCAGTCGCTTCGCCCGCTTTTAACTTCCAAAACCGCCTGTTCGCCGCGCATCTGGCAAACATAAGAGAAACGCTATGGAACTGACTCCCAGAGAAAAAGACAAGCTGTTGCTGTTCACCGCCGCGCTGGTTGCCGAACGCCGCCTCGCGCGCGGGGTAAAGCTCAATTACCCGGAATCGGTCGCGCTGATCAGCGCCTTTATTATGGAAGGCGCGCGCGATGGCGAAACCGTCGCCTCGCTGATGGAAGCCGGCCGCCACGTCCTGACGCGCGATCAGGTGATGGAAGGCGTGCCGGAGATGATCCCGGATATCCAGGTGGAAGCCACCTTTCCGGACGGATCCAAGCTCGTCACCGTCCACAACCCGATCGTGTAAGGAGCGCGTGATGATCCCAGGCGAATACCGGATCCAGTCCGGAAACATTGCTCTCAACGTCGGGCGCGAAACCCGAAGTGTGATCGTGGAAAACCACGGCGACAGGCCGATCCAGGTCGGATCGCACTACCACTTTTACGAGGTCAACCCGGCGCTGAAGTTCGATCGCGAAGCCACCCGAGGTTACCGGCTGAACATCCCGGCCGGCACTGCCGTGCGCTTCGAGCCCGGCCAGAAGCGGGAAGTGACGCTGGTGCAGGTGACGGGCGCACAGCGCATTTTCGGCTTTCGCGGCGAGGTCATGGGCGAGGTGAAACATGGCTGAGATTTCACGCCAGGCGTATGCCGATATGTTCGGCCCCACTACCGGGGATAAAGTGCGGCTGGCCGACAGCGAGCTGTGGATCGAAGTGGAAGACGATCTCACGATCTACGGCGAAGAGGTTAAATTCGGCGGCGGAAAAGTGATCCGCGACGGCATGGGACAGGGGCAGATGACCGCCGACGACTGCGTGGATCTGGTGCTCACCAACGCGCTGATCGTCGATCACTGGGGGATCGTGAAAGCGGATATCGGCGTAAAAGATGGGCGGATCTTCGCCGTCGGCAAAGCCGGAAACCCGGACATCCAGCCCGGCGTGACGATCCCGATTGGCGCGGCAACGGAAGTGATCGCCGCCGAAGGGAAGATCGTCACCGCAGGCGGGATCGACACCCACATCCACTGGATCTGTCCGCAGCAGGCGGAAGAGGCGCTGGTGTCTGGCGTCACCACCATGATCGGCGGCGGCACCGGGCCTGCGGCAGGCACAAACGCCACCACCTGCACACCGGGGCCGTGGTATATCGCCCGCATGTTGCAGGCAGCCGATACGCTACCGGTGAATATTGGCCTGCTGGGTAAAGGGAACGGCTCCAACCCGGACGCGCTGCGCGAGCAGATCGCCGCAGGTGCCATCGGGCTTAAGATCCACGAAGACTGGGGCGCGACGCCTGCGGCCATCAACTGTTCGCTGGAGGTCGCTGAAGAGATGGATATTCAGGTGGCGCTGCACAGCGACACGCTGAACGAGTCCGGTTTTGTCGAAGACACGCTGGCCGCCATCGATGGGCGCACCATCCACACCTTCCACACCGAAGGGGCGGGCGGCGGCCATGCGCCGGATATCATCACCGCCTGCGCGCACCCGAATATTCTGCCCTCCTCCACCAACCCGACGCTGCCCTACACGGTCAACACCATCGACGAGCACCTGGACATGCTGATGGTTTGCCATCACCTCGACCCGGATATCGCCGAGGACGTAGCGTTTGCCGAATCCCGCATTCGCCGGGAGACCATCGCCGCCGAAGACGTGCTGCACGATATCGGCGCGTTCTCGCTCACCTCGTCAGATTCACAGGCAATGGGCCGCGTGGGGGAAGTGATTATCCGCACCTGGCAGGTGGCGCACCGCATGAAGGTGCAGCGCGGCACACTGCCGGAAGAGACCGGCGATAACGATAACTTCCGCGTGAAGCGCTATGTCGCCAAATACACCATCAACCCGGCGCTGACCCACGGCATCGCCCATGAGGTCGGTTCTATTGAGGCGGGCAAGCTGGCGGATCTGGTGGTCTGGTCCCCCGCCTTCTTTGGCGTCAAACCCGCCACCATCGTCAAAGGCGGGATGATCGCCTGCGCGCCGATGGGCGACATCAACGCCTCGATCCCCACGCCGCAGCCGGTACATTACCGCCCGATGTTTGGTGCCCTTGGTGCCGCACGCCACGCCACGCGGCTGACGTTTGTCTCTCAGGCTGCTGATGCCAGCGGCATTCCGCAACGGCTCGGACTGCAAAGTGCCACCGCGGTGGTGAGAGGCTGCCGGTCGGTGAAAAAGGCCGACATGATCCACAACGATTTACAGCCGAATATCACCGTTGACGCGCAAACCTATGAGGTACGCGTCGACGGCGAATTGATCACCAGCGAACCGGCAGAGGTTTTGCCGATGGCGCAACGCTATTTTCTGTTTTGAGGAGTCATGATGATCTATTTAACCCAACGCCTGGACCATGCGCATCCGATTACCGCCAGCGTCACGCTACCGATTGATGTGAGGGTAAAAAGCCGCGCCCGCGTGGCGCTGAACGACGGCCGCGAAGCCGGGCTAATGCTGCCGCGCGGCCTGCTACTGCGCGGGGGCGACCTGCTGACTACCGACGATGGCAGCGAGGTGATCGAAGTGATCGCCGCCCCGGAGTCGGTTTCCGTGGTGCGCTGCGCCGACCCGTTCCTGCTCGCCCGCGCCTGTTATCACCTGGGCAACCGTCACGTACCGCTGCAAATAATGCCTGGCGAACTGCGCTACCACCACGACCACGTCCTCGACGATATGCTGCGTCAGTTCGGGCTGGAGGTGACCTTCGCCAACCTGCCATTTGAACCGGAAGCGGGCGCTTACACCAGCGATGCCCACAGCCATAGCCACTCTCACGCTCATTCACATTAAGGACTCATCATGCGCAAGTACTTACCGCTGTTACTGCTGGCTTTTTCCGTTCCCGCGCTCGCACATCCCGGCCACGGGACCGACAGCTTCCAGGCCGGATTTCTCCATCCGCTGACCGGGCTGGATCACCTGCTGATGCTGACGGGGGCTGGCGTGCTCTCCGCCCTGAGCGGCCGCAAGCTGCTGTTGCCGTTAGCGACGCTCGGCATGATGCTTGCTGGTGCCGTTGCGGGCAGCCTGCTCGGCGGCTTTAGCGGCATGGAGATGCTGATTATCGCCTCGCTGGCGGTCTGCGGCGTGATGATGTTTAAGACTGAAAATCGCCTGCTGCTGGCGGTGCCAGCCCTGGCGATGTTCCACGGCTGGGCGCACGGCGTGGAGATGTCCGGCCACAGCTTCTGGCTCTTCACCAGCGGGTTTATGTTAGCCAGCGCCACGGTGCTGTGTGCCAGCTTCGCGGCAGGGCTGCTGCTGCGCCGTCACGACGGCCTGCGTAAAACCTTCGGTGGCGGGCTGATCGTCTCCGCCCTGCTGGCGCTGATGAGCTGATGGAGCACGCCCGCCAGCGGCTGCGCCTGATGCAGCTCTCCAGCAGTAGCCTGCCGGTCGGATCGTTTACCTGGTCGCAGGGGCTGGAGTGGGCTGTCGAGGCCGGGTGGGTCACGGACGCTGAGGCCTTCAGGCGCTGGCAGATCCAGCAGATGGAGCAGAGCTTTTTCTGCGTCGACCTGCCGCTGTTTATCCGCCTGTATTGTGCCTGCGCGAAGCAGGACATCGCGGCAGCAAAACGCTGGACGGCATACCTGCTCGCCTGCCGGGAAACGCGCGAGCTGCGCGATGAAGAACGCAACCGTGGCGCGGCCTTTACGCGCCTGATTAAAAGCTGGGAACCCGCCTGCCCGCCAGAATGGCTGCCGCTGTTGATGCGAAGCCAGCTCGGCGGCATGGCGTGGCTCGGCGTGCGCTGGGGCATTAACGCGCGCGAGCTGGCGCTGAGCCTGGGCTACAGCTGGATAGAGAGCGCGGTGATGGTGGGCGTCAAGCTGGTACCGTTTGGGCAGCAGGCCGCACAACAGCTGATTATCGACCTGAGCGACCATTTTGCCGCCGGGTTTGAACAGGCATTTTTACGTGGCGACGACGCGCTGGGGGCCGCTACGCCGCTGTCGGCCATCGCCTCCGCGCGCCATGAAACCCAATATTCACGACTATTCCGTTCCTGAGGAGTCAACATGGCTGATTACAAACATCCCCTGCGCGTGGGCGTGGGCGGCCCGGTAGGGTCGGGCAAAACCGCCCTGCTGGAAGCGCTCTGCAAGGCGATGCGCGACACCTATCACCTGGCGGTGGTGACCAACGATATCTACACCAAAGAGGATCAGCGCATCCTGACCGAGGCGGGTGCGCTGGAGCCAGAGCGCATCGTGGGCGTGGAAACGGGCGGCTGCCCGCATACCGCCATCCGCGAAGATGCCTCAATGAACCTGGCGGCGGTGGAAGCGTTGAGCGAGAAGTTCGGCAATCTGGATCTGATCTTCGTGGAAAGCGGCGGGGATAACCTGAGCGCGACCTTCAGCCCGGAGCTGGCGGACCTCACCATCTACGTCATCGACGTGGCCGAAGGGGAAAAAATCCCGCGCAAGGGCGGGCCGGGGATCACCAAATCCGATTTTCTGGTGATCAACAAAACCGACCTCGCGCCGTACGTCGGTGCGTCGCTGGAGGTAATGGAGCGCGACACTAATCGCATGCGCGGCGAGCGTCCGTGGACGTTTACCAACCTGAAAGCGGGTGACGGGCTGGCGACGATTATTGCGTTTCTGGAAGAGAAAGGAATGTTGCGGGTGTAGAGCCATGATCCCCTCTCCCTGTGGGAGAGGGTTAGGGTGAGGGTTACGCCTCCGGCAGTTCCGCCAGCGGCCAGCGCGGACGCACGGACACGCTCAGGTCAGCCGTTGCGCCGGCGTTCAGACGCACCATCCCGGCGTAGGCGATCATCGCCCCGTTATCGGTACAGAACTCCGGACGCGCATAGAACACTTCCCCGCGACGTTTTTGCATCATTTCGGCAAGCTTCGCGCGCAGCGTGCGGTTAGCGCTGACGCCACCGGCCATCACCAGGCGCTTAAAGCCGGTCTGATCCAGCGCGCGCTTGCACTTGATCATCAGCGTATCCACCACCGCGTCTTCGAACGCACGGGCGATATCGGCACGGGTCTGCTCACTGTCGTCATTATTGCGGATAGTATTGGCCGCGAAAGTTTTCAGGCCAGAGAAGCTGAAATCCAGCCCCGGACGGTCGGTCATCGGTCGCGGGAAGACAAAGCGCCCTTCCGTTCCCTGCGACGCCATTTTCGACAGCATCGGGCCGCCCGGGTAATCCAGCCCCAGCAGCTTGGCGGTTTTGTCGAAGGCTTCACCGGCAGCATCGTCGATCGACTCGCCCAGCAGCGCGTACTTGCCAATGCCCGTTACGCTAATCAGCTGGGTATGCCCACCGGAAACCAGCAGCGCCACAAACGGGAACTCTGGCGGATTGTCTTCCAGCATCGGCGCCAGAAGGTGCCCTTCCATATGGTGAACCGGAATGGCCGGAACATCCCACGCGAAGGCCAGCGAACGCCCTACCGTTGCGCCGACCAGCAGCGCGCCGACCAGGCCCGGCCCTGCGGTATAGGCCACGGCATCAATATCTTTTGCACTCAACCCGGCCTCTTTAAGCGCCGCCTGAATCAGGGGAACCGTTTTACGCACGTGGTCACGAGAGGCCAGTTCAGGCACGACGCCGCCGTAGTCAGCGTGCAATTTCACCTGACTATACAGCTGGTTGGCCAGAAGCCCTTTTTCGTCGTCGTAAATCGCGATGCCGGTTTCATCGCAGGATGTTTCAATACCCAGTACACGCATGACTTGTTTTACCTCTTTTCAATACCGCGCAGTGTAGAGCCTGGGCGGATTGTTGTAAAACTTTGTTCGCCCCAGGAAGAAGCCTCGTGTATACTCCTCACCCTTATTAAAGTCCCTTTCAAAATCGCATCGGTGCTTTACAAAGCAGCAGCATTTGCAGTAAAATTCCGCACCATTTTGAAATAAGCTGGCGTTGATGCCAGCGGCAAACCGAATTTATTAAAGGTGAGAGTTACATGCCGGTAATTAAAGTACGTGAAAACGAGCCGTTCGACGTAGCACTGCGTCGCTTCAAACGTTCATGCGAGAAAGCAGGTGTTCTGGCTGAAGTTCGTCGTCGTGAGTTTTATGAAAAACCAACGACCGAACGTAAGCGCGCTAAAGCTTCCGCTGTGAAACGTCACGCGAAGAAACTGGCTCGCGAAAACGCACGCCGTACTCGTCTGTACTAATCTGTTGAGGGCCACAGCCCTCAATTGACAGACAGAGTTGTAGTCGTAAGGCCGTGCTTCCGGAAGGAATGCGCGGCTTGTTTTCGTTTATAAGTCGCTTAAATTTTTGGGGCATATGGCCGGAAGAATCCCACGCGTTTTCATCAATGACCTGCTTGCCAGAACCGACATCGTCGATCTCATCGACGCGCGGGTGAAGCTAAAAAAGCAGGGCAAGAACTACCATGCGTGCTGTCCGTTCCATAACGAAAAAACCCCCTCTTTCACCGTAAACGGTGAAAAACAGTTCTACCATTGCTTCGGCTGTGGCGCACACGGTAATGCCGTCGATTTTTTGATGAACTACGACAAGCTCGAGTTCGTTGAAACCGTCGAAGAGCTGGCGGCGATGCATAACCTTGAAGTGCCGTATGAAGCGGGAACTGGCCTGAGTCAGATAGAACGCCATCAGAGGCAAAATCTCTATCAATTAATGGAAGGGTTAAATGATTTTTATCAGCAATCCTTCACCCAACCCAACGCCGAACCAGCACGCCAGTATCTGAATCAACGAGGTCTAAGTGCCGAGATTGTTCAGCAGTTTGCAATTGGTTTTGCTCCGCCAGGCTGGGATAACGCGTTAAAACGTTTCGGTGGTAATGTCGACAACAGGAAACTGCTGCTCGATGCCGGAATGCTGGTCAACAACGACCAGGGAAGAACTTATGACCGTTTCCGCAATCGAGTGATGTTCCCGATTCGCGACAAACGGGGCCGGGTGATTGGTTTCGGTGGACGTGTATTGGGTAATGATACGCCGAAATACCTTAACTCTCCGGAAACAGAGATTTTTCATAAAGGCCGCCAGCTTTATGGCCTTTATGAAGCCCAGCAGCATAATGCTGAGCTACCACGATTGTTGGTTGTCGAAGGATATATGGATGTGGTTGCCTTGGCGCAATACGGTATTCATTATGCCGTTGCTTCGCTGGGAACATCGACTACAGCCGACCATATGCATATGTTATTCCGGGCGACTAACAACGTCATTTGTTGTTACGACGGCGACCGTGCAGGCCGAGATGCCGCATGGCGTGCGCTTGAAACCGCAATGCCTTACATGACAGACGGACGTCAGCTACGCTTTATGTTTCTGCCCGATGGTGAAGACCCGGATACGCTGGTTCGTAAAGAGGGTAAAGAGGCATTTGAAGCAAGGATGGAGCAGGCTCAGCCGCTCTCAATGTTTTTATTTAACAGTCTATTGCCACGGGTCGATTTGAGTTCACCGGATGGCAGTACGCAACTGGCTGCACTAGCGTTGCCGCTTATCAGTCAGGTCCCTGGCGATGCGCACCGTATTCAGCTGCGCCAGATGCTAGGTCTGAAGTTGGGAATTTTTGACGACGCCCAGCTTGATCGTTTAATGCCAAAACAGGCAGAAAGTGGTGTCGTACGCCCCACTCAGCAGATAAAACAAACTCCTATGCGTATACTTATAGGGCTGCTGGTGCAAAACCCGAATCTGGCTCCGTTGGTTCCACCTTTGCATGGGTTAGTGCAGAGCAAACTACCAGGACTCAGCTTGTTCAACGAGTTAGTAAGTCTTTGTGTTGCACAGCCAGGCCTTAATACGGGGCAGCTTCTAGAGAACTATCGTGGGACAAATGAATACTCAACACTTGAAAAACTCTCAGCCTGGAACGATATAAGGGATGAGAATGTTGAAAAAATGTTCACCGACACGCTAAACCGAATCTTTGATTCAATGCTTGAACAGCGACAAGAAGAGTTGATAGCTCGCGATCGCACGCATGGTTTAAGCAGTGAAGAGCGCAGGGAGTTCTGGGAAATCAGACAAGCCCTGGAAAAAAAATGAATTTAACGGCTTAAGTGCCGAATATCGATCGGGAAGCCCCCGGCAGCCGCACTGAGAGGCAGCGGCAAAAATATAAGTACGCCCTCGCTTTAAAGGTTGGCAGCCCATCGCCGACACCAATCAAACGAATTAAGTGTGGATACCGTCTTATGGAGCAAAACCCGCAGTCACAGCTGAAACTTCTTGTCCAACGCGGTAAGGAGCAAGGCTATCTGACCTATGCCGAGGTCAATGACCATCTGCCGGAAGATATCGTCGATTCAGATCAGATCGAAGATATCATCCAAATGATCAATGACATGGGCATTCAGGTGATGGAAGAAGCACCGGATGCCGATGATCTGTTGCTGACTGAAACCTCCAACAACACTGACGAAGATGCGGAAGAAGCTGCTGCACAGGTCCTGTCCAGCGTGGAATCTGAAATCGGGCGTACCACTGACCCGGTCCGCATGTACATGCGCGAAATGGGTACCGTTGAACTGTTGACCCGCGAAGGCGAAATTGACATCGCAAAACGCATCGAAGACGGGATCAACCAGGTTCAGTGCTCTGTTGCCGAATACCCGGAAGCGATTACCTATCTGCTGGAGCAGTACGATCGCGTTGAAGCGGAAGAAGCGCGTCTGTCCGATCTGATCACTGGCTTTGTCGACCCGAACGCTGAAGAAGATATGGCGCCAACCGCCACTCACGTCGGTTCTGAGCTGTCTCAGGAAGAGATGGATGACGACGAAGACGAAGATGAAGAAGAAGAGGACGACAGCAGCGACGATGACAACAGCATCGACCCTGAACTGGCGCGTGAGAAGTTTGCCGAGCTGCGTACCCAGTACGAAGTGACGCGTGACACCATCAAAGCGAAAGGCCGCAGCCATGCCGCCGCTCAGGAAGAGATCCTGAAGCTGTCTGAAGTGTTCAAACAGTTCCGCCTGGTGCCAAAACAGTTCGACTACCTGGTGAACAGCATGCGCGTGATGATGGATCGCGTACGTACCCAGGAACGTATCATCATGAAGCTGTGCGTTGAACAGTGCAAAATGCCGAAGAAGAACTTCATTACCCTCTTCACCGGCAATGAAACCAGCGAAACCTGGTTCAACGCCGCTATCGCGATGAACAAGCCGTGGTCTGAAAAGCTGCACGACGTGAAAGAAGACGTACAGCGCGGCCTGCAAAAACTGCATCAGATTGAAGAAGAGACCGGCCTGACCATCGAGCAGGTGAAAGACATCAACCGTCGTATGTCCATCGGTGAAGCGAAAGCCCGCCGTGCTAAGAAAGAGATGGTTGAAGCGAACTTACGTCTGGTTATCTCTATCGCCAAGAAATACACCAACCGTGGCCTGCAATTCCTGGATCTGATTCAGGAAGGCAACATCGGTCTGATGAAAGCGGTAGATAAGTTTGAATACCGTCGTGGTTACAAGTTCTCCACCTATGCTACCTGGTGGATCCGTCAGGCGATCACCCGCTCTATCGCAGACCAGGCGCGCACCATCCGTATTCCGGTGCATATGATTGAGACCATCAACAAACTCAACCGTATCTCTCGCCAGATGTTGCAGGAGATGGGCCGCGAGCCGACGCCGGAAGAGCTGGCTGAACGCATGCTGATGCCGGAAGACAAGATCCGTAAAGTGCTGAAAATCGCTAAAGAGCCAATCTCCATGGAAACGCCAATCGGTGATGATGAAGATTCGCATCTGGGTGATTTCATCGAGGATACCACCCTCGAGCTGCCGCTGGACTCTGCCACCACCGAGAGCCTGCGTGCCGCTACGCACGACGTGCTGGCTGGCCTGACCGCCCGTGAAGCCAAAGTGCTGCGTATGCGTTTCGGTATCGACATGAACACCGACCACACGCTGGAAGAAGTGGGTAAACAGTTTGACGTTACCCGCGAACGTATCCGTCAGATCGAAGCGAAGGCGCTGCGTAAGCTGCGCCATCCGAGCCGCTCTGAAGTGCTGCGTAGCTTCCTGGACGATTAATCGGTCCTGAAATGAAAAAGCTCCCAATCGGGAGCTTTTTTTTGTTTATTCCCTCTCCCTGTGGGAGAGGGTCAGGATGAGGGCATCAAGCCGCAGAGGAGCTAAAGCCCCCTCACCACCAGCGCCTCATCCAGTTCCCGATACGCCTCCACCAGCTTGTCCAGCGTCGCCCTGTTCAGCCCGCTCGGGTTTGGCAGCACCCACACCTGCGTTACGCCAATGGTAATGTTCTGCTTACCCCAGCTGGCGCCGCGCTGGCTGAACGCCTGCTCGTAGGCCTGCTTGCCGAGGATCGCCAGCGCCGCGGGCTGATAGTCTTCAATTTTCGCGATCAGCTCACGCCCGCCAGCGCGCAGCTCATGCAGATTCACTTCGCTTGCCTGTACCGTGGGTCGCTCGACCAGCATGGTGATGCCACAGCGCGTATCCAGCAGCTGCTGCTCTTCTTCCGGCTTAAGCTGTTTGTCGGTAAAACCGGCCTGGTGGATCACCTTCCAGAAGCGATTTCCCGGATGAGCAAAGTGAAAACCGGTGTGCGCCGATGACTTACCCGGATTGATACCGCAGAACACCACCCGCAGGCCAGGGGCCAGAATATCGTTGATCATCTCTACTCCTGTCTATGCATCTTAAGGTAAGTATAAAGGATTGATTATGCGTTGTTTATAAAAACAGCAGGCAGGTGTGAATGGCTGGATTGCTGAGGGGAGTTACTTTATAATTCACCGCCACGGCCCCTTAGCTCAGTGGTTAGAGCAGGCGACTCATAATCGCTTGGTCGCTGGTTCAAGTCCAGCAGGGGCCACCAAATACAGCAAGGGCTGGCGAGGAGTTACCCACCAGCCTCTTTTTTCCAGGGATATGCCGGGGATATTCCAAAAAATTAACCATAGTGTTTTATAGTTAATTTATTACCGTTCATACACTCCTGGATCTAATCACCTTCATGCAGTAACCACTATTGCAAGGGTATGAATGAAACGGATCTTCATCACTGCTTCGGTTCTGCTTGCCCCCCTCAATAATGCTTATGCTGGCTGTTCTGCTGCCAGCTTTGCGGCGTGTTCTTCCCTGGCAACATCAACCGGGTCACGTCCACGTCCCAGCCACTGGCCGGGCGGGGCAATCACCCTGTTCGAACCCGGTGGACAACCACAATGTACTTCTGCCCCATGAACGGCTACGGGTACGCCGTGAAAACTTACACGCGGCTCATCGGATCATTGACCCGACCGCAAGGGATTTTTAAATAAATATTTATCTATCGACTAAATTTCCCCTTGTCCCAGCTCTCGCCACGGGCCGTTAAGTCAATTGACGGCGCGGCCGCTATTCCCTCAGCATCATAAAAAAATGCGGACGTTGTAAAGCTGTACACAGTGCCGTGAACAGTAAATGAGATATTGTTGCCTATGCCTTCAACTTTTGCGCGGGCGGTATTCGCTGTAAGCGTGGGCGCGATATGTTGTTTTTCGAGAGCCACCAGCGGATCACCGTCAATCTTACTCGCTAAAAAATAACGATACACTTCCCCGGTGGTCATGTTCGAGCCGTCATACTCAGTAATGTATAACCAGGTCCGGGGCGTGAGCTGGCGAACTTGATATAGCCGATCACTAACAGTTAAACGCTGTATATGTTGGAAATAACAGTACCCCGCGACCGCCAGGGCCATAAGAATAGTGGCGATCCAGTGCAGCGTCCTAAAAGTGATGCTGTTTAACATAGTCGATGCCTTGCTTTATCCAAAATTGGTCAATCGGATCACCACCAAACGGCGGGGTCCCCGTGAAATTACCCCATTCGGGTCTTGATGTGCCGGCTTTCCACTGCGCCGCGCCGGCAGCAATAAGCAAAATCTTTGCAGGGATGCACGCTGCATAACCCACAGCGCCGTAATGGAAATTCCCGAAGTCAGCATAAGCCCGTTTATGTTGTTTGTAATCCCACGGCCCGCCGTTTCTTACTCGCTCATAAAACCACGTATACGTAAGCGGGGCGGCCATATTCTGGACTTCGTGACGCGCCCGCGCGAGCCTTATGTGTTCGCGCAATATCTCCAGCCCGCGGGGTGGATAAATCGGTATACATGCCATCGTTCTTCCTTTCTGCCAGGCAAAAAGGGCAACATAAGAGCAATAACGGTAATGCGTACTGCTGAAGATCAATTTATTAATTTTATTTGCAACATCAATAAGTAACGAAATTAAATAACACGAACCTATAACACAATTTGTATCACCTGCGATCCGTATTTAGTCATTAATGAGGGTTTACCCTCAATGGAAATGGAGTTTTAAAAATGGCTATTCCTGCTTATCTATGGCTTAAGGATGATGGCGGCAACCCGATTAAGGGATCTGTGAATGTTCAAAATAGAGAAGGTAGTATAGAGATCCTCTCTTTTAGTCACGGCTTGTTAGTTCCGACCGATAACAACACCGGCAAGATAACCCGGTTCCAGCTCTCCGCACTTCTTATACATTTGGGATATTTTAATCATGCTTAATGCTGTTAAGCATTCTCTGGCAGTTATTGCGGCGTACCGCTGCCGCTGCACGCCTCCAGAACCCCAAATTTTCGAGTTTCTCGGTTCACGCATTCAAAAGTGAACTCTAAGGTCACATTTAACCCCGTGCTCCCCGTTCCAGAAGGAAGATTCAATAACTCTCACTCTTTCACAAACCCTAAAAACTAAAGAAATCCCCCATCGCGCCGATCATCATCCGTGTGTATTATTTCCTGTAGCTTTTACAACAACTAACCTTAACTCAAATACTTAAGCTCCAGAGCGAAAGGCATCATGAGCACACCGATCAAACGGCTAGAAATCATTAAAAATGCCATTGAGCTGGAAGATGACGACATCATCCGGAGCCAGCTGAAACGTCTCAAAGAGGAAGCCTTTGACGATGAACTCCTGTCCATCGTCGCGGCGCTTGAGCAGAAAAATTATACCGCAGCCCTTCGCGCTATCACCGCCTGGCTGCAAAGCCAGCGCGCCGTTACCCCGTGGCGTGACCCACAGCTGGCGGCCAGCAAGCTGGAGCTGAAAGCCCTGGAAGAGCGTCTGCGCGATCTGATTGATCGCCGTAACGCCCGGGTACAGCAGCTAGATGAGTTCAACGATCTCTATTTCTCCCGCCTCGGGCCGTTGATGCAGCAGATCCTCGCCCTGCGTAAAACGCTGGCGGAGCTTAACCTGCGTCGTCAGCAGGCGGAGACGCGTCGTCGGGAAGAGGATTACCGCCGCTGCCAGGACTATATGGCGCAGGCCGTAGAGGTTCTGACAACGCTCACCCGGCGCTGGCGAGATCTGCCTGCGGATTCCGTTCAGGCGGCAGAGGCGCGCAAACATCTTCAGCAGCAAAGCAATCTGATTGCCAACCTGCTGGCCGAAGCAATGGAGCTGGAGACCGGTTTAACGCGTGAAGAAGAGCCGGCACGTCAGGCGCGCGATGAGGCCAACGAAGAGTACAAGAAGTATCGCGAACAGCATCATGATGCCGAAGTTCGCCTGCGTAAAGGCAAGGATCTCTCAGAAGAGGATCGGAACGAGCTGAAGCGGCTCTGGCGTCAGGCGAGCAAGCTATGCCACCCGGATCTGGTTGCCGATGATTTAAAAGAGGAAGCCAACAGGATGATGGTGCAACTCAACCAGGCCAAACAGCGCGGCGACGTGAAGGCCATTCGCTCGCTGGTCGCCCGTCTGCAACAAGGATTCGAACCAATGATGGCGAGCGACAGGCTGAACGACCTTGAACGTATTCGTAAAAAGATGGCGCAGGTGCGTGAGCAAATCGACACCCTGGTGAACGAGCTGGCAGAGCTGGAGAAGGAAGAGTCCTGGCTGCTCGTCTCGTCGCTCAGCAATATGGAAGCCTACTTTGCCCAGCAGGAGAAAGCGCTGAAAGAGGTATGCGCCTCGCTCGAACATCAGGTGAGCGAAGCGCAGCTGGATCCCGCTGCCTGATTATTTGGCGTGCCAGTACGCGCTGGCACGCACCAGCTGCGGGTCAATTGCGTCGCTTTCAAACTGACGGCTCAGGCGTTTCACCACCTTCCCCTCCCCGGTCAGCCAGATAAAGTAATCCTCTTCCGGCACGGCCAGCGCGGCAAGATGGTCGGCCATCGCCTGCTCGTTGTGGCCGATAACCCAGGTGATGTTGAACCCGCTCAGGTGTGCCAGATAGTCCTGATACGCCGCATCGCCCACGGTGACGATGGCGTGGATCGCCGGGCGAACAGGCAGTTTTGCGATGCCTTCTAAACGGCGGCGCAGCGCGGGCATCCCCGACTCGTCGCACACGTACAGCTGCCAGGCGTAATCTTCCGGCACCACCAGCGAACCGCGCGGCCCGCCGATGGTCAGCTTGTCGCCCACCTTAGCCTCTACCGCCCAGTTGCTGGCAATGCCGCCATCATGAACGAAGAAATCGAGCGCCAGCTCATGTTTTTCGTCATCGTACAGCGGGGTATAGTCACGTGCCTGCGGACGCGTGCCGTCGCCCCAGTCGATGCCTTCATCGGTCACCACAGGCGGCACGAAAGTGGTGCCCGGTGCCGGGAAAAAGACTTTGGTATGGTCGTCAAAGCCGCGAGAGCTAAAGCCCTCCAGCGCCTCGCCGCCTAGCACAATGCGCTGAAATCCTGCGCTGACTCGCTCAGTGCGCAGCACGTTCAGCTCACGAAAACGCAGGTCATTGCGGACACGTTGAGGGTAACGGGTAGATGCCATGTTGATGCCCTTCTCAGGTGAATACGATATATCGGAATGAATTTTTAATGATAATGATTGCTATTAACTAAGAAATCAAGATTTTTTAGATTACATCTGAATATATCTTAGATATAGTTTAGATATATCAAATTGAGGGAAAAACATGCGACACGAACACGACGGCGGCGGACGCCGGCCACGATTTTTTGGTCATGGCGATTTGCGGCTGGTGATCCTGGATATCCTGACCCGCAACGCGAGCCATGGTTACGAGCTGATTAAAGAGATCGAAAACCTGACGCAGGGACATTACACGCCTAGCCCTGGCGTGATCTACCCGACGCTGGATTACTTGCAGGATCAGGCGCTTATCACTATTACCGAAGAAGAGAACGGCCGGAAGCGGATTGCGATTAATGCCGCCGGACAGCAATGGCTGGATGACAACCGGGAACAGCTGGAGCAGATCCAGACGCGTATCAAGGCGCGCTCCGTCGGGTTCCAGCTGCGCAAAAACCCGCAGATGAAGCGGGCGCTGGATAACTTCAAAGCGGTACTGGATCTGAAGGTTAATCAGGGAGAGCTCAGCGACGCGCAGTTGAAACAGATTATCGGCGTGATTGACCGCGCGGCGCTGGAGATCTCCCAGCTGGATTAAGCCAGCACGCCGTCGCTCACGCGGAACACCCGGACCAGCTCTTTCAGGTGCATCGCCTGTTCGTTAAGGGATGCCGCCGCCGCAACGGACTCCTCCACCAGCGCGGAGTTCTGCTGGGTGGTGGCGTCTATCAGGCCAATCGCGCTGTTGATCTGCGAGATGCCTTCCGTCTGTTCATGGCTGGCCTGGCGAATCTCACGCAGGATTACGTCCATCTCCTCCACGTTGCCGACCATGCCGTTGATAAGCCCGCTGGCTTTCTCCACAAGGTTCATGCCGTCCTGCGTCTGGCTTGTGGAGCTTTCAATCAGCTGGCGGATCTCACTCGCAGATGTTGCACTTTTCTGCGCGAGCTGGCGTACCTCGCCCGCCACCACCGCAAAGCCGCGACCATGCTCACCCGCGCGCGCCGCTTCGACCGCCGCGTTTAGCGCCAGAATATTAGTCTGGAAGGCAATGGCGTCGATCAGGTCGATAATGTCGGACATCCTGTTCGATGTTCCGTTAATCAGGCGCATCTTGCTGGTGACCTGCTTCATCATCTCGCCGTTGTTTTTGACCACGGCAGCCGCATCGGCAGACAGGTTCGTCGCTTCTCCGGTGTGGGACGCGGTGTTCTTCACCGTAGCGGTGATCTGCTCCATCGACGCGGCCGTTTGTTCAACGGAACTGGCCTGCTCCTCCGTGCGGGCAGCCAGATCCTGGTTTCCCGCGACAATCTGCGCGGCGGCGCTGGAGATGTTTTCCGATCCGGTTTGCACCTGCTGCACAATCTCCAGCAGGCGCGTTTTCATCTCCATCAGTGCGGTGAGTAGCAGTCCGGTTTCATCTTTACCGTGCGAGATAATGCTGCCGGTGAGATCGCCATCGGCAATGGCCTCCGCAAAATTCACCGCGTCGTTCAGCGGTCGGGTAATGGATCGCACAATGAACCAGCCAGTCAGGCTGGCTGCCGCGACGCTGAAAAGCGTAATCAGGACCAGCAGGAGACGATTGGTGCGGAAATCGCCTTCCACCTGCTCGCCCGCACTCTGCATTTCATGGTCCTGGATCGCAATCAGCGCCTGCACTTTCGCTTTATAGGACTGTTGCAGATTCAGGGTGTTGGTCATCATTTCGTTTATCGCGCCCGCACGGTCGTTATTCTGCACGGCCTGCAAAATGCGGTAGCGCGAGTCAAGATATTGCTGGCGTACGCCGTGGATATCGGCCAGCACCTGTTGGGATTTTTTATCCTTGAGAGCGTTGTCCAGCTCGCTCAGGATTGAGGAGATGCGCTCGCTGATCGCCTTCAGACGCTGCTCTGATTGCGCCGTGTACGTCCCCTGTTCGTCCAGCAGCATGAGCTGCTGCGTGCTTATAAATTCCTGGAAGTTGTCGATTAACTGGTTCGCTTTTACCGTCGTTGGATAGTCGCTGGTAAGGATGGTTTGCATTCCATTGTTTGCCCGATTCAGGCTCATCAGAGACAAGCTTGCGCTGACGACCATCAGGACAATAAATAATCCAAACGCCAGAAATAATTTCGTGCCGATCTTTACGTCATGTATGAACATATTTACCCCATCGATGTGATTATTTCTCAGACGATCGCTGTTATCGACAGGAAACACGCTAACTTTATGACTTTGATCGTTTTTTTATTTTTCACTCTCAATGAATCTGGATTGTAACAATTAAAAACCGGGCGCTTTTTTTAGTTACTTAATATTTCATTAACAACATAACTTATTCTGAAAAACAAAAAAGCCGTTTATCCCGGAGGAATAAACGGCTTTATCGAAGCATACATTTCTTAATGCAGCACGGTAACCGCATCTTCAAGGCGTCCGGCCCGGTGCTTAACCATCGCGGAAATCTGCGCGCTCTCTTCGACCAGGTCAGCATTTTTCTGCGTAATGCTGTCCAGCTCTGCCACAGCACGGGTCAGCTCTGTCAGGCCTGTCGCCTGCTCTGAGGTGGCGTGACTGATCTGCGCGATGAGCTGCGTGACGTTTTTCACCTGCTCGACAATATCATCCATAGTACGTCCCGCGGCGTGGACCTGCTCGGCGCCCGACTGCACTTTGCTGGCGCTGGCGTCGATCAGCTTGCGAATATCGTTAGCCGCGTTCGCGCTGCGGCTGGCAAGATGACGCACTTCGCCCGCCACCACCGCAAAGCCTTTCCCCTGCTCGCCCGCGCGTGCCGCCTCAACCGCAGCGTTCAGCGCCAGAATATTGGTCTGGAAGGCGATGTCATTGATAAGCGAGGTAATAGAGCCAATGCGCTGGGTACTGTCGGCAATGTCATCCATGGTTTTCACCACGGTCTGCATCACGGTGCCCCCCTGCGTGGCCGCGCTGCTGGCGGCCATCGATAGCTTGTCGACTTCGGCTGCGGTCTCAGAGTTACTCTGCACCGACGCCGCCATCTGGTTCATTGTTGCCACGGTCTGCTGCACGTTAGCCACGGTCTGGCGCGTGCGGTCGTTGAGATCTTCATTGCCCTGCGCCAGCCTGTCGCTGCCGTCGCGCACGCTCACCACCTGGCTGGAGACGTCGTTGATCAGCCAGCGGCACATCAGCCCCAGCTGTCCGACGGCCCGCAGCGTTAGCCCCAGTTCATCGCTGCGGTTAAGATGCTGCACGCTGTTACGCTCTCCGGTAGCGACCCTGAGCGCCTGCCGTGCGACGTTTTCCACCGGGCGGACAATCTGTTGCTCAAACACCAGGGTGCCAAGCAGCATCACCACGGCTGCCGCCACCAGCGAAGCCCAGCCCGCGGCACTGGCAACAAGCGTTGCGGCCATCACCGCGAAAAGTACCGCCATTACGCTACGCACGCGCCAGCGCAGCGGCATCGCCGGTAGTTTGCCGAGCCAGCCTTTGCGCACCACCAGCCCTTTATGAATGCGTTTTTTGCAGCGTCCTTCGTTGAGCGCCTTATAAAGCGGCTCCACCGCGGCGACCTCGTCCTGCGTGGCGCGGGTACGAATGGACATATAGCCCGTCATCTGGCCGTTACGCACCATTGGTACCGCATTGGCACGTACCCAATAGTGATCGCCATTTTTACGTCGGTTTTTGACAATCCCGCTCCAGGGTTCGCCCTTTTGCAGCGTGTACCACATGTCGGCAAAAGCCGCTTTCGGCATATCCGGATGACGCACAATGTTGTGCGGTTGCCCGAGCAGCTCCTGGAGCGTAAAGCCGCTCACTTGCACAAAGGTGTCGTTAGTGTGGGTCATGTAGCTGTGGAGGTCGGTGGTCGACATAAGCGTGGTGTCATCGTCCAGCGGATATTCATTCTGGGTGACATAGTCAGGAGAGGACATAGTGAGCATCCCTTGCAGGTTATTTGAATGTTAATTTTGTGGCTTATGTTTTTTCGGCGATAAAAAATTTATCTTTAGTTGTTAAATATGATTGAGATCGCAAATCTCGGTTAAACCGCACTTTTCGTACGTTTTTCTAATTAATTGATTTAAAATACTTTCGGCATGAAACTACCTACAAAGCATGATACCCCGGTGCACACTTAAGGCGCATTCCCTGCCCTGGAGCAGTGCAATTGACGACACCCCATCCCCGGCTCGTTATCCCTTATCCCGTGCGGCGCGCGATGGCATGATTAAATATTGTGCAACTTTGATTTCACCTGGCGTTTATCCCGATTTTTGTTAAGGCATCTGAGGTGGCGTAATCCCTGCAATACTTAACTCAGTATCATGTGATACGCGATCCCCGGGAGCATATTTTGAACAGGTTACCTTCCAGCGCCTCGGCTCTTGCCTGTACCGCGCACGCACTGAATCTCATTGAGAAGCGAACGCTTGATCATGAGGAGATGAAACAACTTAACCGTGAGGTCATTGATTACTTTAAGGAGCATGTGAATCCAGGTTTTCTGGAGTATCGCAAATCTGTTACCGCCGGCGGGGATTACGGAGCCGTAGAGTGGCAAGCGGGCAGTCTGAATACGCTTGTCGACACCCAGGGACAGGAGTTTATCGATTGCCTGGGTGGTTTTGGTATTTTCAACGTGGGGCACCGTAATCCAGTTGTGGTTTCCGCCGTACAGAATCAACTTGCGAAACAACCTCTCCATAGCCAGGAACTGCTCGATCCGCTTCGCGCCATGCTCGCGAAAACGCTGGCAGCCTTAACGCCCGGTAAGCTGAAATACAGCTTCTTCAGCAACAGCGGCACCGAATCGGTCGAAGCGGCGATTAAACTCGCCAAAGCGTACCAGTCGCCGCGCGGGAAATTTACCTTTATCGCCACCAGCGGCGCGTTCCACGGGAAATCCCTGGGCGCTCTGTCGGCGACCGCTAAATCTACCTTCCGCAAGCCGTTTATGCCGCTGCTGCCGGGCTTCCGCCACGTGCCGTTTGGCGACATCAACGCCATGCGCATCGTGCTGAGTGAATGCCGTAAAACCGGCGACGACGTGGCGGCGGTGATCCTGGAGCCGATTCAGGGTGAAGGCGGCGTGATCCTCCCGCCGCAGGGCTATCTGCCCGCCGTGCGTCAGCTGTGCGATGAGTTTGGCGCGCTGCTGATCTTCGACGAAGTGCAGACCGGGATGGGGCGCACCGGCAAGATGTTCGCCTGCGAGCACGAGAACGTTCAGCCGGACATTCTGTGCCTGGCGAAAGCGCTCGGTGGCGGCGTGATGCCGATTGGCGCAACGGTCGCCACTGAGGAGGTCTTCTCGGTGCTGTTCGATAACCCGTTCTTACATACCACCACCTTTGGCGGTAACCCGCTGGCCTGTGCGGCGGCGCTGGCCACCATCAACGTGCTGCTGGAGCAAAACCTGCCCGCGCAAGCGGAGCAGAAAGGCGACATGCTGCTGGACGGCTTCCGTCAGTTGGGCCGGGAATATCCGGATCTGGTACAGGATGCGCGCGGGAAAGGGATGCTGATGGCGATTGAGTTCGTTGATAACGAAACCGGTTATAGCTTCGCAAGCGAGATGTTCCGCCAGCGGGTACTGGTGGCGGGAACGCTTAACAACTCGAAAACCATCCGCATTGAGCCACCGTTGACGCTTACCATTGAGCAGTGTGAGCAAGTGCTGAAGGCGGCGCGTAAAGCGCTGGCGGCATTACGTATTGCCGTAACATCCGCCTGAACATTTATTTTTCCTGCCCTTTTAGCAGTATCAGGGCGATATGCAAAGAAATCCCTGGGATACGCCAGGGATTTCTTTATGCAGTCAGACTGAGGAATAATGTGCATAAGTGCAAACACGGTTCATCATATAAATTTAAAATATTTCTTTATGTAATATCAGATTGTAAAAGCAGCCGGATAATAACACCACCGCATTCCCAACGCATGTCCGAATAATGACAGCCGTAACGTCTTGCATTATTAACAAAACCACGATGACATTCATCGCAGACATTAATAAAACCGACCAGCGAATAGAAATGCGGTTCTGACGGCGTGCACTATCATTCAAACAAATAAATTATGAGTTAATTTTATATTTAGTAAAACTAATAAAACATCAACCCATTATCACATTGATATAATATTATTTAATCCGTAGAATCCCCTCATTCATCAGCGCAGTGGCGGATGATATAAAACCAGTAACAACGCCCTGGGTAAAAATAATATATTAATCTAAAAACATATCCTATACCACTGCCTCGAAAAAAGATTCACATGACATTGTGAATATATTATTTCAATTGACAGCATGATGTTTATCTAAAAAGGATTTGTATGAAAAAGCAAGTTATAGCAATGGCTGTTGCCGGCGCGCTGGCTGGTGGCATGGCAATTAATGCGCAGGCCGATACCGTTACCGTTTCCGGCGGGACCGTCAACTTTGTCGGCCAGGTGGTAAACGCCGCCTGTTCCGTCGCGGCTGACTCCGTAGACCAGACCGTTACCCTGAGCCAGGTGCGTACCGTCAAGCTGACAACGGTCGGCATGCAGGCCAACCAGAAAGAAGATTTTAAAATCGTTCTGGAAGATTGCGACGCCACCGTTAGCCAGAATGCCGCCGTGATCTTTAACGGCCAGCAGGACCCTGCTGTAGAAGGCAGCCTGGCGAACACCGCTGGCGCAGGCTCGGCCAAAAACGTTGCGCTGCAACTGTTCGGGCCGGACGGCCAGGCGCTGAACATTGGCGATACCTCCTCCAACGTTAAGCTGATCAACGGCGAAAACATCATCCCGCTGAGCGTGGATTACGTGGCCACAGGCGCGGCCGAGCCGGGCAACGTCTCCTCCGTCGCAACGTTCCAGATGGTTTATTCCTGATTCGTTAGCCGATCTCGCTTCTTCGCCTGCGGGCGGAGAAGCGTTGTCCGGCAAGCGTTAGAGAGTTCGCAATGCAGCAATCCATAAATCGGGCGCTGCTGATAGCCGGCACTGCGCTTTTTGCCGTATTGCCAGCCGCGGCAAAGGACGATGGAAGCGTGACCTTTCAGGGTCAGGTCGTCAATGCGGCCTGTTCCGTCAGCATGGATTCCCAGGATCAAATCGTGCATATGGGACAGGTACGCAATAGCCAGTTCATCGCCGCCGGTGACTGGGCCAAACCGGTACCCTTCTTCATCACGCTGGAAGCATGCGACACCAGCGTAAGCCAGCGCGCCGGGGTGCTGTTTAGCGGCGAGTCTGACGGCAACGATCCCCAGGTTTTTCGCGCGGGCTATGGGCCTGGCGCCGCCACCGGGATTGGTATCGGTCTATTCGATGCGATGGGGAACCTGGTAAAGCCAGACACCGCGCCCCCCTGGTACAGACCTTTGCAGGACGGTGAAAACCGGCTGAGCTATATCGCCAGGTATCGCGCTACCGAAGATAGCGTCAACGCTGGTACCGCGAACGCGCAGGTCTGGTTCATCGTTTTTTACCAATAACTGACTCACAGGCAAGAAGCCTGACACATGAGAAACTGAGGGAACAATGCGTATCATTACATCACGCTGTAAACTGACTCGTCTGATAGCTGGCGCGCTAACGGCTCTGTTCGCGATGGGGATGGCCGGTTCTGCCAGCGCAGGCGGTATCGCGCTCGGGGGAACCCGGGTGATTTATCCCCAGGGTGATAAGCAGGCTTCATTAGCCATTATTAACTCTTCAACGAATACCACTTTTTTAATTCAGAGCTGGGTGTCCAACGCCGAAGGGGCAAAATCAGCGGATTTTGTCATTACGCCGCCGCTGTTTGTTATCCATCCTAAAAAAGAGAATACCCTGCGTATTATGTACGTGGGCCCCGATCTGCCTGTCGATCGTGAAAGCGTTTTCTATCTGAACAGCAAAGCCATTCCTTCCGTCGAGAAAAATAAGCTTTCCGGTAATACGCTACAAATTGCCACCCAGAGCGTTATTAAACTTTTTATCCGGCCGAAAAAATTGCCGTCGCTCTCTATTGATGCGCCCAAAACATTAACCTGCTCAGTCACCAATGGAAAAGTCACTATTACCAATCCATCGCCTTATTACGTTTCGTTGGTTCAGTTTTTCGTCGGCAGCACGCATCTGGCAAATAACATGGTAGCGCCCAAAAATAACCTGGTGGTGGAGATCCCCGGTGGCGGCACTGGCAGCGTGAGGTTTCAGACCGTTAATGACTTTGGTGCCAACACGCCCGTTCAGTCATGCGCGAAATAAGTCGTATACGGCGTTACGTATGACGTTTTGTCATTAAAAGCCTCGCAGGTAAGGGAAGACATGAAGCGTGTTCAGCCACGAAGATTTAACGCGCTCGTCAGAGCGTCGCTAACGCCGCTGGCGTTGACGATTGCGGGACTCCTTTCGTCCATCACCGTGCGCGCGGAGTATTTTTTTAACCCGGCATTTTTGTCGAGCGATCCTTCCGCCGTGGCGGATCTCTCCCGTTTTTCAACAAATGGCCAGGCGCCGGGCGTCTATCGCGTGGATCTCTGGCTGAATGGGACATTTGTCACCACCCGCGATATCAACTTTATCGCCAGAACCGTAACGGACGGAGCCGTACAGGGCGACGACACGGGGCTAATGGCCTGCCTGACGCCCAAAGCGTATGAAAACCTGGGCGTCAACGTTCAGGCATTCCCGGCGCTGGCCGCCGCGAAAGCCGACAGCTGCGTGGACATTGCCGCCATTATTCCGGCCGCTGCCACTCTCTTTAATTTCGAACAGCAGCGTCTGGAAATCAGCATTCCGCAGGCCGCATTACGCAACAACGCGCGCGGCTATATCCCGCCAGAGCAGTGGGATGAAGGTATTAACGCTCTGCTGCTGAACTATAACTTTAGCGGCTCATACAGCCGCGATCGCAGCGAAAACGGCACAACCCACAAAAGCTATTTCCTCGGCCTGAACAGCGGGGTGAATCTTGGTGCGTGGCGTCTGCGGGACTACTCGACGTGGAACTACTATAACAGCGACGAGAACCGCCATAGCGAATGGGAACATATCAACACCTATCTTGAGCGGACGGTGATTCCGCTAAAGGGCAGACTGACGGTGGGCGATAGCTATACCTCGTCGGAAATTTTCGACAGCCTTCCCTTTCGCGGCGCGCAGATCGCCTCGGACGACAACATGCTGCCAGACAGCATGAAAGGCTTTGCGCCCACCATTCGCGGAATTGCCAAAAGCAACGCGCAGGTCACCATCAAGCAGAACGGCTATAGTCTTTACCAGAGCTACGTTCCGCCCGGCGCCTTCGCCATTAACGATCTCTTCCCAACCTCCTCCAGCGGCGACCTCACGGTAGAAGTGAAGGAGACGGACGGCAGTATCTCCCGCTATTCCGTTCCTTACTCCGCCGTACCGCTCCTCCAGCGCGAAGGGCGGGTGAAGTATGCCCTGACGGCGGCACAGTACCGCAGCAATAACGGTCAGCAGGACGAGGTGAATTTTGCCCAGGGCACGCTGATTTGGGGGCTACCGCAGGGCGTAACCGTCTATGGCGGCTCACAGCTTTCCGGCGATTATCACGCGCTGGCTCTTGGCGCTGGCCTCAATATGGGCAACTTTGGCGCCGTCTCTCTCGACGTTACCCACGCGCGCAGTACGCTGGCCGACGACACCAGCCATACGGGGCAGTCTCTTCGTTTCCTGTATGCCAAATCCCTCAACAAGATGGGTACGAACTTCCAGCTGCTGGGCTACCGCTACTCCACGTCCGGGTTCTATAACCTGGATGAGACAACCTACACACATATGCAGGGCTATACGGGCGATGCGGAGCAGGATGACGCGAATGAGGCCACGAACTGGCTGGACTACTACAACCTCAACTGGACTAAACGCGGCAAGCTTCAATTCAATATTTCGCAGCAGCTAGGCAGGCTCGGCTCGCTGTTCGTGACCGGAAGCCAGCAGAGCTACTGGCACACGGACGACAAAAACACGCTCGTCCAGGTGGGATACAGCGGTACCTGGGCCGGGATCTCATACAGCCTGACCTACAACTACAACAAATCGCCGGGCATGTCGGATAGCGATGAGATTTATGCGATTAACCTTTCCTTCCCGCTTAGCCAGTGGCTTTCACCTGCCAATGACGTCAGCCAGAAGCGGAACTACGCCTATGCCACCTACGGCATGAGCGCCAATAAACATGGAGAAACGTCTCAGAACGCGGGGATTAACGGCACGCTGCTGGCGGAGAACAACCTTAACTACAGCGTGCAGGAAGGTTATGCCAGCCAGGGGGCTGGCTCGCAAGGTTCCGCCAGTCTGGAATACGATGCCGCCTACGGCAACGCCAGCCTGGGCTACAACTACAGCGATAACGGCGATTATCGGGAAGTGACCTACGGCCTGAGCGGAGGCGTGGTAGCCCACCGCAACGGCATCACCTTAAGCCAGCCACTGGGTGATACCAACGTGCTGATTGCCGTACCGGGCGCAGCGGACGTCAGCGTCGAGAATGAACCCGGTATCCATACCGACGGACGCGGCTATGCGGTGGTGCCTTACGCCTCGGCCTACCATCTGAACAGGATGGCGCTGGACATTAACTCCCTCTCAGACGCCATGGATATCGATGATGCCGTCACCAGCGTGGTGCCGACCCACGGCGCCATCGTGCGCGCCACGTTTAACGCCCGTCTGGGCGCACGCGCGCTGGTAACGCTGCGCTACCACGGCAAGCCGGTGCCGTTTGGCGCCATGGTTTCCCGCGACGATAACGGCAGCGACACCATCGTAGGCGAAGAAGGCGAAACCTACCTCTCCGGCCTGAGCCAAAAGGGAGTGTTGAAGGCGCAATGGGGAGAAGGGGCGGATAAGCGCTGTACGGCCAACTACCACTTACCTGAAAGCAAACAGCCGCTGCTGCGGATCACCATGGAGTGTTCATAAATGAAATTAAGGATGATGCTTCTCTCTGCCGCTGGGCTACTTTTTTCGCTGAGCAGCCTGGCCGCAACGTGCAAAAACGCTAACGGCGGAATTTCCATGGTGAATTACGATCTGACCACCACGCTCACCACGGATCAAAACATCAAGGGCAACGGTACAGAGCTGAACCGAACCCAGGATATCCACGTCAACGCCACCTGTCCCCCAGGCAACTGGGAGAAGCGCACCTATCGTACCTATATCTCACCTTTCCCCGTGGTCAAAACGGAAGGCGAGTGGAAATATTTACAGCTTGATCCGGATTATATTATCGGTGCGATGAAAATCCATGATGCCACCATCGGCGATTTTTATCCGCCGGTGGAGTATGTCCACATGGGGGGGCATGAAGAGGTGGATACGGGCGGCGTCTTCCCGGTGAACGACAGCAATCTGACCTTCAAAATACAGATTGTCAGGCCGTTCATCGGCTCGGTCGTGATCCCGCCGAAACTGATGTTTAACGTCTATGTCACCACGACGGAAAATGACCGGCCCACCGTAATCGTTTATCAGATCACCTACAGCGGCGTAATAACCGTCCCGCAAAACTGCGTGATTAACGCCGGGCAAACCGTCACCGTCGATTTTGGGGCACTCTACCACGGCGATTTCACCCAGGCCGGACAGCGACCCGACAGCGTAGCGCCAAAAACCTTTACCGTGCCGATCGAATGCAACGCTGATGTCAACTCACCGGCGCAGCTCACCCTGCGGGTACAGGGGACGGCAGACGCTCGTTTCGCCAACGCGCTGGCGACGGATAACCCGGACGTGGCCGTCGTCGTGACCAGCCCGCAGGGCGAGATCCTGCGGCCAAACGTGTTCTCAAGCAGCGTCCCCTTTACCACGGATATGTCAGGACGCGCGGACGTGACGCTGCAAGCCTACCCCATCAGCACCACCGGGCAGTCGCCAGAGCTGGGCGTCTTCAGGGCGCTGGCGCTGTTACGCATTGATTTCGCCTGAGGAAGCGTAATGACCATTTCATGGAAAAACACCGTATGGCTGAGCGTGGCCCTGTTAAACCCGCCGCTGGTGAAGGCTGACGACACAAGCTTTAACGTGCAGTTTATCGGCACCATCGTTGGGGAATCCTGTAACGTCGATACTAACAGCGCAGAGCAAACGATCGACCTGGGTGAATTTACGATAGAGGAATTTCCGCGCGTGGGCGCCACGACACCGGAAAAGCAGTTTGCCATCACGCTCAAAAACTGCACCCGCGCAATCGGCGGCACGACCGTCTGGTTTACCGGCGACGCGGACGCCAACGATCCCACGCTGCTTGCCCTCTCAGATACGGGAAAAGGGACGCAGCACATGATGGCGACCGGACTGGCAGTCGAGCTGCTCGACAGCGCGCGGGCGTCTGTCCCGATCAATAATACCGAGTCGCCGCTATATCCCCTGCTGCCGGGCGATAACACGCTGACCTTCTTCCTGCGCTATAAATCTACGCTGCCGACGGTCACCACCGGCAACGCCACCGCCGTGATGTATTTCGATCTGCTTTACCAGTAAGGAGACAGAATGACGATCCTGAACAGGTTATTTATCTGTTGCGCGCTGCTGTTGTCAGGCAAGACGCTCGCCCATGACGGCACGGTCTATATTACCGGCGTGGTGAAAGGCAAAACCTGTATTGTCTCCCCCGGCTCGGAACAGCTGGTAGTGGAGATGCATGATGTGGCGGCCCGCCAGCTGGCCGGGCAAAAAAACGAAACGCCCTATGAGCCGTTCACTATTAACCTTGAAGCCTGCGGCGCCGGGTTATCCGCCGTCAGCACCCATTTTGAAGGCACGCCGGACGGTAACAATAGCGATCTGCTGGCCCTGACCGGCGGGCCGGACTATGCAACCGGCGTGGCTATCGGCCTCTATAATCCTGATAAATCGCTGATCGCCATGGGGGATGAAAGCCTGCCGTTCGCGCTAAGCAATGACCAGACCACCCTGGCGCTGCATTTTTACGCCCGCTACCTCGCCGTGACGAACGCCGTTACGCCGGGGGTGGCTAACGCTGCCGCCACCTTTGTGCTGACCTATGCGTGAGGCCAGCCTGCTGAAAAAAGCGGGGATAGCCCTGCTGACCGCCGCGTCTTTCTGGCTCTTGCCTGCTCAGGCCGGGGTGGTGATTGGCGGCACGCGGTTTGTTTATCCTCAGGATCAGCGCGCTATCAGCGTCACCGTGCGCAATAAGTCCTCGCTGCCGTATCTGATTGGCACAAAAATTTATCGCGGCGGCCGATGGCCGGGGGCGCAGCAGCCCCCCGAAGCGGCCACCGCGTGGTTTACCGCGACGCCGCCACTTTTTGCACTCCAGCCCGGACGTGAGAATAAGATCCGTCTGTTTCGCGCCGATGCGCCGCTTCCTGCCGATCGCGAAACGCTTTTCACGCTAAGCATTGCCTCCATTCCGGCCAGCCAGCGTCACAGCGATAACGTTCAGATGGCGGTACGTTCCAGCATGAAGTTTATCTATCGCCCGGAGGGGCTTCAGGGCGAACCGGCGCTGGCCTATCGTCAGCTACGCTGGCAGCTGACCGCCGACGGGCTGACGGTTGAAAACCCGTCGCCTTATTACGTCACGCTGTATCAGCTTTCCGTTAACGGAACGCGGGTGGATAACGCCGGCGTTGTCGCCCCTCTGAGCCAGCGACAAACGGACTGGTGTAAAGGGACTGCCAGATGCCAGCTCACCTGGCAGTCGCTGAGCGACGAGGGGCGGATATTGCCCTCGATCGCCCGCACGGTGAAATAATTGCTCGCGGGGGTATCCTGGCAGCGGACCGACACTAGCGGTGAAACTCCGCTACCGTCATGGTAAAGCGCAGCACTTTTTCTCCCTCATTGGCATAGCCGTGCGCCGCTTCCGTTTTCGCTACCGCCGACGCGCCAGCATTAACCTGTACCACCGTCTCGTCCACCGTCAGGGTTAACATGCCTTCGTTCACGTGCAGCAGCTCAAAGGTTCCCGCCGGATGCCCCGAAGAGGTAAAGCGCTCTCCCGGCTGCATCTCCCACTGCCACAGCTCAATCATGTCCGGGCCTGCGGTGCCTGCCAGCAATCTGGCATAACCGCCCTGTGCGCCCTGCCACAGAACCGGGATCGCCTCTTCCTGAATAATGTGTACCTGCGGCTCGCTGGAGACGTTAACGATGTCTGCCACCGAGACGCCAAGCGCGGCGGCCAGTTTGCACAGAATGGCAATGCTGGGGTTGGCAGCCCCTTTTTCGATCTCCACCAGCATGCCTTTGCTGACGCTGGCGCGGCGGGAAAGCTCGTCCAGCGACAGCTTTTTCTCTTTCCGCCAGCTGCGGATACGGTTCGCCACGGCCAGGCTTACCTGGGCAACATCGGCGCCCGCATCGGTCATTATATTGACTTTATCAGTCATTGGTCACTACCATGGTATAAAACAGTCAATACAGGATTATTTATGTCTCTTCTAACACCGTCAATAGATTCGCGACTTGTCGGGATCGCGCCCGGCTTTCGGGCACTGAGCATTCTGGTTGAAGCTGCCCCGATTACCCAACCGGAGGTTGCGCCCGCTGCGCTGGCGCAGGCCTGCCAGCAGATGCTCAATGATGATGTGCCCTGGGCAGAAAATCATCTCGCCGCCTGGGATGAGGTGTTTAAAGCCTTTGGTGCAAAACCCAAACGTACGCCCTGCTCGGCCTCGGCCCTGCGCAAGCGCGTGATGAGAGACAGTTCGCTGCCGCCGCTCGACCCGGTGGTGGATGTCTATAATGCCATCAGTATCCGCTACGCTATTCCGGTAGGGGGAGAAAATCTGGCGGCTTACTCGGGAGCGCCGCGCCTGACGCTGGCCGACGGCAGCGAGCCGTTTGATACCTTTAAAGAAGGTGAGCCGGTTGTAGAAAATCCGGAGCCAGGCGAAGTTATCTGGCGTGACGATCTCGGCGTCACCTGCCGCCGCTGGAACTGGCGACAGGGGGTACGCACGCGTCTGGACAGCCAGGCGCAATCCATGTGGTTTATTCTCGAAAGCCTGCCGTCGATGCCGCTGGCGGCATTACAGGAAGCTGGCGATGAGCTGGTGAGCAATCTGCAAAAGCTGATGCCGGGCGCGACGGCGCGTATTCAGTTGCTGGAGCTGGCGTGAACAACGCCGGGTGGCGCTTCGCTTACCCGGCCTACAAAATCACCCCCCCCGTACCCGTAGGCCCGGTAAGCGTTAGCGCCACCGGGCAAACACCGCACCATCCCCCGTAGGCCCGGTAAGCGCAGCGCCACCGGGCAAATACCGCACCATCTCGCCCCCGTAGGCCCGGTAAGCGCAGCGCCACCGGGCAAACACCGCACCATCCCCCGTAGGCCCGGTAAGCGCAGCGCCACCGGGCAAACACCGCACCATCCCCCGTAGGCCCGGTAAGCGCAGCGCCACCGGGCAAAGCCGCTACTCCGGCAACAACCCCACAAAACAGCGTTTTTTGCGCGGCTCTGACATCAGCTCTTCAAGCTTATCCACGCACGCCAGATAGTGTGGCGTTTGCTTATGCGCCAGCACCGCCTCTTCGTCCTTATAGGCCTCGTAGATAAAGAAGCGGGTTTTCACCCGCGGGTCCTGCAAGACATCAAAGCGCAGGTTTCCCGGCTCCTTGATGGCCCCCTCGTGGTTGGCGCGAAATACCTCCAGAAACTCGTCTACCCGCTCGGGTTTAATATTAATCTCCACCAGCGTCACGTTCATTTTGCTTCTCCCTGTTTCTCTTCCTGCCAGAACTGGAACGCCTCCCGAGCGCTCAGGTTCTCATGAACCACTTTCTTCACCGCCTTCAGCATGGCGAGCGGCGCGCTGGACTGGAAGATGTTGCGCCCCATGTCCACGCCGGATGCGCCCTGGTCGATCGCGCGCCAGCACATCTCCAGCGCCTCGTGCTCTGGCAGCTTTTTGCCCCCTGCGATGACAATCGGCACCGGGCAGCTGGCGGTCACTTTTTCAAAGCCCTCGTCCACGTAGTAGGTTTTGACGAACTGCGCTCCCATTTCGGCGGCGATGCGGCTGGCAAGCGAGAAATAGCGCGCGTCACGCGCCATCTCTTTCCCGACGCCCGTCACCGCCAGCGTCGGCATGCCGTAGCGCGCCCCCGCATCGACAAGCTTGATGATGTTATTGATCGACTGATGCTCAAACGGGCTTCCGATATACACCTGCGCCGCCACCGCGCAGACGTTCAGGCGCAGCGCGTCCTCCATCGCCACCGCCACGCACTCGTTGGACAGCTCGCCCAGAATCGAGTTACCGCCGGAGGCGCGCAGCACCACCGGTTTGTTGGTCGCGGCTGGCACCTGGCTCCTGAGGATGCCGCGGGTGCACATCAGCACGTCGGTTTCACCAAACAGCGGCGCGATGGAGAGATCGATACGCTCAAGGCCGGTGGTCGGCCCCTGAAAGTAGCCGTGGTCAAAGGCCAGCATCACCGTGCGGTTGCTCTGTGGGTTGAAGATGCGCGCAAGCCTCGACTGCATTCCCCAGTCCAGCGAGCCGCAGCCCTTCAGGGTGTACGGCACATTCTGCTGCGGCGTGCCGATGCCAAAATCCTTGCCGTCTTTGATGTCATCTAAATCAGCCATTTGCTCCCCCGTCAGAAATCGTATTTGTTGATGTTCTCTTTGGTGAACACCACCCGCTCCGGCAGCAGCACGATGCCGTTGCCCTTCGCCTCATACTGGTAGCCCTGCACGCTGTTCGGCTCGACCTTCAGCGTCCCGATATCTTTCACGTCGACGCTGTCGCCAGGGTTAAGATCGCCTTTTTTCAGTAAACGATCGGCGACATTGACCGCAATTTTGCCCTGTTGCACCACATCCCACAGGCCGAAGGCTTTCACCGTGCCGCGCTCAACGTACGGGCGCATCACGTTCGGCGTGCTGAAGCCGACAATCGCCACCCCTTCCCGTTTCAGGTTTTCCGCCGCCTGTGCCGCGGCTGGCAGGGCGTTGGCGTCCGGGGCGATGATCGCATCCAGATCCGGATAGGCTTTTAAGATCCCTTCGGCGGTTTGCAGAGATTTGGTGGCGTCGTTATAGCCAAACTGGGTGGTGACGACCTGCCACTGAGGATGATCTTTCTCGATTTTGGCCTTTGCCTCTTTCACCCACTGGTTCTGGTCGGTAACGGTCGGGCTGGAGTAGAAGAACGCCACTTTCGCGTTCGGTTTGGTGACCTGTTTGCCCGCCATCTCCACCAGCAGGCCGCCGAGCTGCTCCGGCGTTCCCTGGTTGATGTAGATGCTGCGGCACTCCGGTTTGGTGTCGGAATCCCAGGTCAGGACCTTGACTCCGCGCTGCATCGCGCGCTTCAGTGCCGGGCAGAGGCCGTCCGGCGACACGGCGGAGACGATAATGGCGTTATAGCCCTGGTTGACGAAGTTATTGATCAGCTGCACCTGGCCGGAGACGCTCGGCTCGGTCGGGCCGTCGTAGGTCACGTCCACGCCGAGATCTTTCCCCGCCTCTTTCGCGCCGTTGCCGCCGCTGGTGAAGAATCCCACGCCTACCAGTTTCGGGATAAAGGCAATGCGGTCCGCCGCCTGCGCCGAAGCGAAGCTGAGGGCCATTGCCAGGACGAATAGTTTTGTTTTCATCTTACGCTCCGGATAGTTTTCTGAAGAGAGAACGCACCCATTCGCGGTGCAGACTCAGCGAACGTCCCATCACCACCACAACCAGCAGCGCCCCTGACAGCGCGCTCGACACCTGGTTGGGGATGCCGACCATCTGTAAACCCTGTTGCAGGTACCCCACCAGCAGCGCCGCCAGCGCCGTACCGACAACCGAACCTGACCCGCCGTAGATATTTGCCCCGCCGAGTACGGCGGCGGTGAGCGCGGGCATGAGTAAATCGCGCCCCAGATCCGAGCGCGCGGAACCGAAATAGGAAACCATCACCAGCGCGGCAACCGCCGAGGCTACCCCCACCAGGCCGTACAGCGCGTACGGCATGCCGTTCACCGACAGCGCCGCATAGCGCGCCGCACGCGGATTCTGGCCGATTAAAAACAGATGCCGACCAAAGCGCCCGCGGTGGGTAATCAGCCAGAAGAAAGCGGTAATCACCGCGAACAGCACCAGCGGGATCGGCAGGCCCACCACCGTGAGGTTAGCGAAGGTGGTAAAGCTGTCCGGGAAGCCGCCGATCCCCTCGTAGCCCGTCGCCCCCGCCATGCCGGAGAGCAGCAGCGCCCCGCCGCCGTAGAGGTAGAGCGTGCCGAGGGTAATGACCAACGGGCTGATGCCGGTGTAGTGGATCAGCGCCGCATTCACCAGCCCGCACAGCAGGCCGAGCAGCAGCGTCAGAGGGATGGCAACCGCCATCGGCCACCCTGCCTGCATCATCACCCCCAGCGCGATGGCGCACAGGCCGATGGTTGAGCCGAGGGAAATATCGATCCCGCCGCTGATAATCACAAGCGTAAGCGGCAGCGCCACGATGCCAATGCAGATAAAGTCGCTGGTGCTGAACAGCAGCATGTTGATATCAAGCATGCGCGGGTTGATGGCGCCGAAGAGCAGGATCTCCAGCACCAGTAAAATCAGCAGCGCGCTTTCCCAGTTAAGCCTCATTTACGCCACCTCTTTTTTGCGTTTCGGAAACGGGGTAACGTGCTTTCCCCCTTTGTTACCCGGCTGGAAACGGCTGTATTTCAGCGCCCGCTGATGCCGTGAGAGCGCCTGACGCAGCCGCCCGTCGAGCACCAGCACACCCAGCAGCACCAGCCCGGCGATAAAGTCGTTCCACCAGGCCGGGAGCCGGAACAGCACCAGCACGGTATCGATTTGGGTGAGGAAGAACGCGCCGAGGAAGGCGCCGACCAGCGTGCCGGTGCCGCCCAGCAGCGAGATGCCACCCAGCACGCAGGCGGCGATGGCCTTCATCTCCAGCCCGCTGCCGGTCTGGTTGGGCACGAAGCCAATCTGTGAGGCAAACACAATCCCGGCGCAGGCCGCCAGCATGCCGTTGAGGGTAAAGGCGATCATGCGGGTGCGGTTCACCGCCACGCCCAGCTGGCGCGCGGCGGCGAGGTTATCCCCCACGGCGTAAAAATCACGTCCAAAGGCGGTGCGCGACAGCGTCCACGCGCCGGTGGCCGCGATAATCAACACCAGCATGCCGAGCGGCGAAATGCCGACGGCGGCGGGCTCAGAGAGAGATTTCAGCCCCGGCGGCAGCCCTTCTATCCACTTCCCGCCGGTCCAGAGCAGCATCGCCCCGCGGTACAGCCCCAGCGTGCCGAGGGTGGCGACAATCGCCGGAATGCGCAGGCCCACCACCAGAAACCCGTTGAACGCTCCGGCCAGCGCACCAGTCGAGAGCGCGAAGAGGATTGAAACGGGCAGGCTGTAGCCACTATTGAGCGCCACGCCGACGGCAATGGCAGACAGCCCGACGATGGAGCCAACTGAGACGTCGATATTGCGGGTCAGCATCACCAGCGCCGCGCCGGTTGCCAGCAAAATCAGGATCTGCGCGCTGGCGAAAATCATCCCCAGCGTTTGCAGGCTGAAGTAGGACGGGTTCAGCGCCACCAGCACGGCGAACAGGGCGAGGATCGCCAGAAACGCGCTCAACTCGCGGTTTTTCAGTAAGATCTTCATGATTGCCCTCCAAACGCCAGCGCCATCATCCGGTCGAGGCTGACGGCGTGGCGCGGCAGTTCGCCGCTGAGTACGCCCTGATGCATCACCAGCACGCGGTCCGCGAGGCCGGGAAACTCATCAAGATCGCTTGAGATCATCAATACCGCCACGTTCTGCGCCGCCACGCTTTTCAGCAGTTGATAAATATCGGCGCGCGCCGATACGTCCACGCCGCGCGTCGGTTCATCGACGATCAGCAGCAGCGGATTGGCCTCCAGACAGCGCGCCAGCAGCACCTTCTGCTGATTACCACCGGAGAGCGTGCGCACGGTTTGATCCGCATGGTTGAGCTTGATCCCCAGCGCCCGGTGATAGCGTTCCACTACCGCAGACTCCCGCTTTCGCTGCTGCCAGAGCGACGGCTCGTTCAGCGCCACGGTGTTCCAGCGGATCGGCGCGTCGAGAAACAGGCCGGACACCTGCCTGTCTTCCGGCAGATAGACCAGCCCTTTTTGCAGGCGTGAACTGACCGGATCGGCGGTGATCTCCTGGCTCTCCAGCCACACCCGCCCGCCGCGAACCGGACGCAGGCCGTAGAGCGTTTCGGCAAACTCGGTGCGCCCGGACCCCACCAGCCCGGCCAGACCGACAATCTCCCCGGCGTAAATCTCAAGGCTGAGATCGATAAAGCCCTCCCCGGTGAGCGCTTCCACGCGCAGCACGGGAAAATCCTGCGCCTGGGTGCGGCGGTTGCCCGGCAGCGCCAACCACAGCTTTTGCGTATCGCTCAGGGATGCTTCCCGGCTTACAGGCGTCATGGCGGCGATCAGGGCGTTATCGTCAAAATGCGCAGTTTCGCCGCTGAGCACCACCGCGCCGTCGCGCATCACTGAGACGTGACTCGCCAGCTGTCGAATCTCCGGCAGCTTATGCGAGATAAAAACAATCCCGACGCCAAGATCCTGCAAGGCGCGGATCTGGCGAAACAGCCGTTCGGTTTCACCGGGCGTCAGCGAGGCCGTGGGTTCATCAAGGATCAGAATTCTGGCGTTGCGCATCAGCCCGCGCAGGATCTCCACCATCTGCTGGTCCGCCACCTCGAGGGTGCTGGCGGTAGCGTCGAGGTTAAGCTGGCATTGCAGCTGCCGGAGTTTTTCCGCCAGGCGTTTTTCCCGATCGCGCTCTCGCGGCAGACGAAACAGGATGTTTTCCCGCACCGTCAGGTTGGGAAATAGCAGCGGCTCCTGCGGCACCAGATAAATGCCTAACCTGTGCGCCTGCGCCGGGGTAAGCCGTGCAAAAGACTCACCCGCCACCGAAAGTTCACCGCTATCCGGGGTTTCTACCCCGGCGATGATCTTCATCAGCGTCGATTTTCCCGCGCCGTTACCGCCCATCAGCGCATGCACCTGCCCCGCAAGCAGCGTGAAATCAATGCCTTTTAAGACCGGTACGCCTGAAAACTGCTTGCTGATATCACGCGCGTCGAGAAGTGGTGTCATCATCGCTCCGCTATTGAACAAATGATTTTTAGATTTAATAATGTTCAAAAGCGTAGACGGTGAACTATATTTACAACCGTGCAGGGATCACAGTTTTATCGATTGAGATTCAGATAAAGCGGAAACGATCGAAAAGATCCGTTTTGTCGCGTGGCTCACATTTTCACGTCGCACCATCACGAACATATGATCTAAATTTTTATAAGAGTTCAATTATGAGCGATAAACGCACTGCGGAAGAAGGACGGTTTGCCGGGCTGGCACTGGCGGAAGAGGAGCTGGTGGCGCGCGTGGCCTGGTGCTACTACCACGACGGGCTGACCCAGAACGACATCGGCGAACGGCTCGGGCTGCCGCGCCTGAAGATCTCCCGCCTGCTGGAGAAAGGCCGTCAGTCCGGGGTGATCCGCGTGCAGATCAACTCCCGCTACGAGGGCTGCCTGGCGCTGGAAACCGAGCTGCAACAACGATTTGGCCTGAAGCTGGTGCGCGTGATGCCCGCCCTGAATACGCCGCCGATGAACGTGCGGCTGGGCATTGGCGCGGCACAGTCGCTGATGGGCGTACTGCAACCCGGCCAGCTGTTAGCGGTGGGCTTCGGTGAAACCACCATGAGCAGTCTGCAACACTTAAGCGGCTTTATCAGCTCGCAGCAGATCCGCCTGGTGACGCTCTCCGGCGGCGTCGGGCCGTATATGACCGGTATCGGCCAGCTGGATGCAGCCTGTAGCGTCAGCATGATCCCCGCCCCGCTTCGCGTGTCATCCGCTGAAGCCGCCGGGATCTTAAAGCGCGAAACCAGCGTGCGGGACGTGATCCTCGCCGCCACCGCGGCTGACGTGGCGGTGGTCGGGATTGGCTCGGTAAACCAGCGCCGTGACGCGACGATACTGCGCTCCGGCTATATCAGCGAAGGTGAACAGCTGATGTACGCCCGTAAAGGCGCGGTGGGCGATATCCTTGGCTATTTCCTTAATGCCGAAGGGGAATGCGTTGAGGAGCTGGAGATCCACAAAGAATTACTGGGCGTCACGCTCGATGAACTGGCGCAGCTGCCCACCATCGTAGGCGTGGCCGGAGGGGAAGAGAAAGCCGATGCGATTTATGCCGCACTGAAAGGTCGCCGTATTAATGGCCTGGTGACGGAAGAGACGACAGCCCGCGCGGTGCTGGCTCTGGCCGGATAAGAGCAGCCCTGCGCCTGACACGAGGCAAGCTCATGAGTTACCTTTTAGCGTTAGATGCAGGGACAGGCAGCGTTCGCGCCGTGATTTTTGATTTACAGGGCAACCAGATTGCCGTTGGCCAGGCCGAGTGGAAGCACCTGAGCGTGGAGAACGTGCCGGGCTCGATGGAGTTCGACCTCGACACCAACTGGCGGCTGGCCTGCCGGTGTATTCATCAGGCGCTGGAGCGCGCACGCCTGAGCGCGGCGGATATTCAGTCCGTCGCCTGCTGCTCGATGCGCGAAGGGATTGTGCTGTACGACCGCAACGGCGAGGCTATCTGGGCCTGCGCCAACGTCGACGCCCGCGCCAGCCGCGAGGTGGCTGAACTCAAAGAGATCCACGACTACCGGTTTGAATCCGAAGTGTATGATGTTTCCGGCCAGACGCTTGCCCTCAGCGCCATGCCGCGCCTGCTGTGGCTGGCGCACCATCGTCCGGATATTTATCGTAAAGCCGCCACCATCACCATGATCAGCGACTGGCTGGCGGCGAAGCTCTCCGGGGAGCTGGCGGTCGATCCGTCCAATGCGGGCACCACCGGCATGCTGGATCTCTTCTCCCGCGACTGGCGTCCGGCGCTGCTCGACATGGCCGGGCTGCGCGCCGATATCCTCTCCCCGGTGAAAGAGACCGGCACCGTGCTGGGCGCTGTCACCAAAGAGGCCGCGCAGCAGAGCGGCCTGCGCGAAGGCACACCGGTGGTGATGGGCGGCGGCGACGTGCAGCTGGGCTGTCTGGGGCTGGGCGTGGTGCGCGCCGGACAAACGGCGGTTCTCGGCGGCACCTTCTGGCAGCAGGTGGTGAATCTGCCGCAGGTGCGCACCGACCCTGAGATGAACATCCGCGTAAACCCGCACGTCATCCCCGGCATGGCGCAGGCGGAGTCGATCAGCTTCTTTACCGGGCTAACCATGCGCTGGTTCCGCGACGCCTTCTGCGCCGAAGAGAAGCTGATTGCCGAACGAATGGGAATGGACACCTACTCCCTGCTCGAAGAGATGGCGAGCCGCGTCCCGGCGGGCTCCCACGGCGTGATGCCGATCTTCTCCGACGCGATGCATTTTAAGCAGTGGTATCACGCAGCGCCGTCGTTTATTAACCTCTCCATCGACCCGGAAAAGTGCAACAAAGCGACGCTGTTCCGCGCGCTGGAAGAGAACGCGGCCATCGTCTCGGCCTGCAACCTGGCGCAGATTTCGCGCTTCTCCGGCGTGACGTTTGAGAGCCTGGTGTTTGCGGGCGGCGGGGCCAAAGGCGCCCTGTGGAGCCAGATTTTAAGCGACGTTACCGGGCTGCCGGTGCGCGTGCCGGAAGTGAAGGAAGCGACGGCGCTGGGTTGCGCGATTGCGGCAGGTGCTGGCGCGGGGTTGTTTGCGGATATGGCTTCGACGGGCGAGCGGCTGGTGAAGTGGAGCCGCGAGTTCACGCCGAACCCGCAGCACCGCGAGCTGTACGACGGCATGATGCAGAAATGGCAGGCGGTGTATGCCGACCAGCTTGGGCTGGTGGACAGCGGGCTGACGACGTCGATGTGGCAGGCACCGGGGCTGGTGCGGGCAGCGGCGCCGTAAAATACGCCGGATGGCGCTGCGCTTATCCGGCCTACGGTTTGTAGCCCCGGTAAGCGCAGCGCAACCGGGGAAGTTCTTTGAGATCTATCACAATCATTCGATCCCGCTTTTACCTTTCCGCTGCCGCTGGCTAAATTAGTAACTCATCCGACCACATAACAATAATTTTACACTGGAAGAGACTATGAGCCGCTACCCGTCGTTATTCGCCCCTCTCGATCTGGGGTTCACCACCCTCAAAAACCGCGTGCTGATGGGCTCGATGCACACCGGGCTGGAGGAGCGTCCGGACGGGGCTGAACGTCTGGCAGCCTTCTATGCCGAGCGCGCGCGCCACGGGGTGGCGCTGATTGTCACCGGCGGCGTAGCCCCTGCCCCTTCCGGGGTGACGATGGAGGGCGGCGCAGTGTTGAACGATGCGTCACAGCTGCCGCATCACCGCATTGTGACCGACGCGGTCCACCGCGAGGGCGGCAAAATCGCCCTGCAAATTCTGCATACTGGACGCTACAGCTATCAGCCGAACCTGGTTGCCCCCTCGGCTATTCAGGCGCCGATTAACCGCTTTACTCCCCATGCCCTCAGCCACGACGAGATCCTGGCGCTGATAGACGATTTTGCCCGCTGCGCGGCGCTGGCGCGGGAAGCGGGCTACGACGGCGTTGAGGTGATGGGCTCGGAAGGCTATCTGATCAACGAATTCCTCGCCGCACGCACCAACCAGCGCGACGACGAATGGGGTGGCGACTATGCCCGCCGGATGCGTTTTGCCGTGGAGGTGGTGCGCGCGGTGCGTGAACGTGCGGGTGCGGATTTTATTATCATCTTCCGCCTGTCGATGCTCGACCTGGTGGAGGGCGGCGGCACGTTCGACGAAACCGTGCAGCTGGCGCAGGCGATTGAAGCCGCTGGCGCCACCATCATCAACACCGGGATTGGCTGGCACGAAGCGCGCATCCCGACCATCGCTACGCCGGTGCCGCGCGCGGCGTTCAGCTGGGTAACGCGCAAGCTGAAAGGCATAGTCTCCGTTCCACTGGTCACCACCAACCGCATTAACGATCCGCAGGTGGCGGAGGATGTGATCTCACGCGGCGATGCCGATATGGTATCGATGGCGCGCCCGTTCCTCGCGGATGCCGAACTGCTCTCCAAAGCGCAAAGCGGCCGTGCGGACGAGATTAATACCTGCATCGGCTGCAACCAGGCGTGTCTGGATCAGATCTTCGTCGGCAAGGTCACCTCCTGCCTCGTTAACCCCCGCGCCTGCCATGAAACCAAAATGCCGATCGTTCCTGCGGTCAACAAGAAGCGTCTGGCCGTGGTGGGTGCAGGGCCGGCGGGCCTGGCGTTTGCAGTCAATGCCGCCTCGCGCGGGCACAGCGTGACGCTGTTTGATGCGCTGGCGGAAATCGGCGGGCAGTTTACTATCGCCAGACAGATCCCCGGCAAAGAGGAGTTCTACGAAACGCTGCGCTATTACCGCCGGATGATCGAGGTGACGGGCGTCGATCTGCGGCTTAAACAGTTTGTCAGCGCGGCGGATCTGATCGGTTTCGACGAGGTGATCCTCGCGAGTGGGATCGCCCCGCGCACGCCAGCGATCGAAGGCATCGATCATCCGAAGGTATTGAGCTATCTGGATGTATTAAGGGACAAAGCGCCGGTTGGCGAGAAGGTGGCGATCATCGGCTGCGGCGGGATCGGTTTTGATACCGCGATGTATTTAAGCCAGCCGGGCGAAGCCACCAGCCAGAACATCGCTGAGTTCTGCGTGGAATGGGGCATTGATACCAGCCTCAGTCAGTCCGGTGGTTTACGCCCGGAAGGTCCGCAGCTGCCGAAAAGCCCGCGTCAGATCGTGATGCTCCAGCGTAAAGCCAGCAAGCCGGGTGAAGGGCTGGGGAAAACCACGGGCTGGATCCACCGCGCCACCCTGCTCTCGCGCGGGGTGAAGATGATCCCGGGGGTGAGCTACCAGAAGATCGACGACGACGGGCTGCACGTGCTGATCGGCGGCGAACCGCAACTGCTGCGCGTGGATCATGTGATTTTGTGCGCCGGGCAGGAGCCGAAGCGGGATCTGGCGGATCCGCTGCGTGAGGCGGGGAAAACGGTGCATTTGATCGGCGGGTGCGATGTAGCGATGGAGCTGGATGCGCGGCGGGCAATTGCGCAGGGGACGAAGTTAGCTCTGGCGATCTAGGGCATTGCCGGGCGGCGCTTCGCTTGCCCGGCCTACGGGCTCGAGGCCATTGTAGGCCCGGTAAGCGAAGCGCCACCGGGCATCAGGCCGCACATACCCAATCTTACCGACGACGCCCCAGCTTCACCGATTTCAGCACCACGAATTTGTTATTGGTGGCAATGGTGACGCAGTTGCCGAAAATCTTCTTCAGCTTGTGGAAGTAGTCCAGGTGGCGGTTGGCCACGATATACAGCTCGCCGTTGATTTTCAGGCAGCGGCGCGCGTGGTGGAACATCTCCCACGCGACGTTATCCGTCAGGGCGTGCTTCTGGTGGAACGGCGGGTTACAGAATACCGCGTTGAAGCGGAAAGGCTCTACGCCCGACAGCGCGTTATTGATCATAAACTCGCAGCGATCCAGTGCCTCCGGCAGGTTGGTTTCCACGTTCAGACGGCTGGAGGCCACCGCCATCGGCGATTCGTCGCTGAACACCACGCTGGCCTCCGGGTTCTTCGCCAGCAGCGTCAGGCCAATCACGCCATTACCGCAGCCGAGATCAACGATTTCCCCTTCCAGGTTTTCCGGCAGATGTTCCATAAAGAAGCGTGCGCCGATATCCAGACCGGTACGGGAGAAAACGTTCGCGTGGTTGTGGATGGTCCAGTCGGTGCCTTCCAGCTTCCAGCTCAGCGTCTCCGGCGCGTCGGCCAGCGCCGGTGCGCTGAAGGTACAGTTGATCAGGCGCGCTTTTTTCCAGGCAAGCGTCGTGGTGGTCGGGCCGAGCACTTTCTCGAACAATTCCAGCGTCGAGGTGTGAATATCGCGCGCTTTGGCACCCGCGATAATACGCGTATCCGGCGTCACGACCTTACGCAGCGCGCGAAGCTGCTGCTCCAGCAGCGCCATGGTTTTGGGCACTTTAATCAGCACCACGCCCGGCGCCTGCGGGTAGTCCGCGGTGCTGTCGAGGAACTTCACGCTGGATTCTTCGATATCGTTGTGACGCAGGTTTTCACGCGTCGCCAGCTCGCTTAAGTAAGAATCGCCGATACTGTAAGGCGCATGTTCCGCCAGCGCGCAGGCCAGCGCGCCAAACGCGTCATTCAGGATCAGAACCGGGCCGCTGATTTCAGTCCCATCCAACTGTTGCAGCAGATATTCATCCGCCGCTTCCCACGCCTGAAGCGGGTTAACGTCGTCCGTTTCCGGGAAACGTTTAAGGTTGAGTGAACGGAAACCGTTGTCTAAGTGGCTCATCGGCCCTCCTGAATGGTAAAATTTGGCGTATCCCTGAAAAGGGTGCGTGAGTATACCCGTTTTCACACTATTTTGGGGTTTTGATGAACCAGCTGACTTATCTCCAGGACTATCCGGAGCATTTACTTTCCCAGGTTCGTGACCTGATTGCCGCGGGAAAGCTCGGCGCGGTGCTGGAAAAACGCTACCCGGGCACGCATGATTTCGCGACTGACAAAGCCCTCTGGCAGTATACGCAGGATCTGAAAAACCAGTATCTTAAGAGCGCCCCGCCGATCAACAAGGTGATGTACGACAATAAGATCCACGTGCTGAAAAACGCGCTCGGCCTGCATACCGCCATCTCCCGCGTATAGGGCGGCAAGCTGAAGGCCAAAGCGGAGATCCGCGTCGCGACCGTCTTTCGCAATGCGCCGGAAGCCTTTCTGCGGATGATCGTGGTGCACGAGCTGGCGCACCTGAAAGAGAAAGAGCACGACAAAGCGTTCTACTCCCTGTGCTGCCATATGGAGCCGCAGTACCACCAGCTGGAGTTTGATACCCGTTTGTGGCTGACGCATTTATCGTTAAAGAGTAATGCGCAGTAGCGCACGCGAAATGTCATGATGACGTGCTACAGTGGCTTTAGGTTCCCTGCTACGGAGTACGTAACCGTTTATGATACGTTTCGCAGTCATCGGTACGAACTGGATCACGCGCCAGTTCGTCGACGCCGCCCACGAAACCGGCAAATATAAGCTCACCGCAGTCTATTCCCGCAGCCTTGAGCAGGCGCAGAGTTTTGCGAATGACTACCTGGTTGAACATCTGTTCACCTCGCTCGATGAGATGGCGCAAAGCGACGCCATTGACGCGGTCTATATCGCCAGCCCGAATTCTCTGCACTTCCCGCAAACGAAGCTGTTCCTCAGCCACAAAAAGCATGTGATCTGCGAGAAGCCGCTCGCCTCGAATATTGAGGAAGTGGAAGCCGCCATTGCGCTTGCCCGCGAAAACCAGGTGGTACTGTTTGAAGCGTTCAAAACCGCCAGCCTGCCGAACTTCCTGCTGTTGCAGCAATCGCTGCCGAAAATTGGCAAAGTGCGTAAAGCCTTTATCAACTACTGCCAGTATTCCTCGCGCTACCAGCGCTACCTGGACGGCGAAAACCCGAACACCTTTAACCCGGCATTCTCGAATGGCTCGATTATGGATATCGGTTTTTACTGCCTGGCCTCTGCGGTCGCCCTGTGGGGTGAACCGCACGGCGTAACCGCCACCGCCAGCCTGCTGGAAAGCGGCGTGGATGCACACGGCGTTGTGGTGCTGGACTACGGTGATTTTAGCGTGACGTTGCAGCACTCGAAGGTCAGTGACTCCGTACTGCCAAGCGAAATTCAGGGCGAAGACGGCTCGCTGGTGATCGAAAAAATCTCCGAATGCCAGAAGCTAAGCATCGTTCCCCGCGGCGGCAAAGCGCAGGAGCTGACGCAGCCTCAGCATATTAACACTATGCTCTATGAGGCAGAGGTCTTCGCCCGTCTGGTAGAAGACAACGAAGTGAACCACCCGGGGCTGGCGATCAGCCGCACCACGGCGAAGCTGCAAACGGAGATCCGCCGACAGACTGGCGTGATCTTCCCCGCAGACGGCGTGAATGTGGAAGCCGTCGCGTAAAACTGTGTAATGAAATCGTGCAGACCATTGACGAAACCGATGGTCTGACATAATTTGTTACCTGCAAAGGGGAGTAACTTCTTCGCCGGTGGATCGTCATTACGATGCGTGCAAAACCGCATCCGGTCGCCGGGCAACCTTCGTGGTTGTAAGTGAGACCTTGCCGGAAGGCGAGGTCTATGCATAAAAAGCTAACGGCTATCGTCTTCTGACCATGGCCGTTTTTGTTTTTTATGTGTAAGGAAAATAGTATGCATTCTGTCGGCACTCCAATGCTGTGGGGCGGATTCGCGGTTGTCGTGCTCATCATGCTGGCAATCGACCTCTTTTTGCAGGGTCGTCGCGGCGAGCACGGCATGAGCGTCAAGCACGCCGCCGTCTGGTCGCTGGTATGGGTTACCCTCTCACTCCTCTTCTGCGCCGCCTTCTGGTGGTATCTGGCCTCAACCGAAGGCCGCGCGGTGGCCGATCCTCAGGCACTCGCCTTCCTCACCGGCTATCTGATTGAAAAAGCGCTGGCGGTTGATAACGTCTTCGTCTGGCTGATGCTGTTCAGCTACTTCGCCGTGCCTGCGGCTCTGCAACGTCGCGTGCTGGTGTACGGCGTGCTGGGCGCTATTGTCCTGCGTACCATCATGATCTTCGCCGGTAGCTGGCTGATTACCCAGTTCGAATGGCTGCTGTATGTATTTGGCGCGTTCCTGCTGTTCACCGGGGTAAAAATGGCGCTGGCGAAAGAAGACGATACCGGGATCGGTGATAAGCCGCTGGTGAAGTGGATCCGGGGTCATCTGCGCATGACGGACAAGATCGAGAGCGAGCATTTCTTCGTGCGTAAGAACGGCCTGCTGTTCGCCACCCCGCTGCTGCTGGTGCTGATTCTGGTCGAACTGAGCGACGTGATTTTCGCGGTGGACAGTATCCCGGCTATCTTCGCGGTCACTACCGACCCGTTCATCGTGCTGACCTCAAACCTGTTCGCCATCCTCGGCCTGCGTGCGATGTACTTCCTGCTGGCGGGTGCGGCAGAGCGCTTCTCAATGCTGAAGTACGGTCTGTCGGTGATTCTGGTGTTTATCGGTATCAAGATGCTGATCGTCGATTTCTACCATATTCCGATCGCCATTTCGCTCGGCGTGGTGTTTGGCATTCTGCTGGTGACGCTGATTATCAATACCTGGGTTAACCGCCAGCACGATAAGAAGCAGCAGGCTTAGTGCGTTTTGCCCGGTGGCGCTACGCTTACCGGGCCTACAACGTCACCCCGTAGGCCGGGTAAGCGCAGCGCCACCCGGCACTTTCGTTAACCAATAGTTAAAAAACATGACGCAACACGTAAAATCCAGCATTTTACGCTTCCGCCTTTCGCTGCTTTCCCTGATACTCAACCAGGCAAACAAATACTTACATCCGGACACAAATGTGACTTAGAGCACATCCAGGATGGAACGCAATTTCACTCAGGAATAACGTATGAGCACACAATCACGCGGTCTGTTCGCGCGCCTGGCGCAGGGCAGTCTTGTAAAACAAATTCTGGTCGGGTTGGTACTGGGTATTCTGCTGGCGATGGTGTCAAAACCTGCCGCGGAAGCGACGGGGCTGCTCGGCACCCTTTTCGTTGGCGCACTTAAGGCCGTCGCCCCGGTACTGGTGCTGATGCTGGTGATGGCGTCGATTGCCAACCACCAGCACGGACAAAAAACCAACATTCGCCCTATTCTGTTCCTGTATCTGCTGGGAACCTTCTCTGCTGCCTTAACGGCCGTGGTGTTTAGCTTCCTGTTCCCGTCCACGCTGCACCTGACCAGCGCGGCCGGTGATATCACCCCGCCGTCCGGGATTGTGGAAGTGCTTCGCGGTCTGCTGATGAGCATGGTCTCTAACCCCGTCACCGCGCTGATGAACGCGAACTACATCGGCATCCTGGTCTGGGCGATCGGTCTGGGCTTCGCGCTGCGTCATGGTAACGAGACCACGAAAAACCTGGTGAACGATATGTCCAACGCTGTCACCTTTATGGTGAAGCTGGTGATTCGCTTTGCGCCAGTCGGGATCTTTGGTCTGGTCTCCTCCACGCTGGCAACCACCGGTTTCGATGCACTGTGGGGCTACGCGCAGCTGCTGGTCGTCCTGGTCGGCTGTATGCTGCTGGTGGCGCTGGTGATCAACCCGCTGCTGGTGTTCTGGCAGATCCGCCGCAACCCGTATCCGCTGGTGCTGACCTGCCTGCGTGAAAGCGGCGTGTATGCCTTCTTCACCCGCAGCTCGGCGGCAAACATTCCGGTCAACATGGCGCTGGCGGAGAAGCTGAATCTGGATCGCGATACCTATTCGGTGTCGATTCCTCTGGGTGCAACCGTGAACATGGCAGGTGCGGCGATCACCATCACCGTGCTGACGCTGGCGGCGGTGCATACGCTGGGCATTCCGGTGGATCTGCCAACCGCGCTGCTGCTGAGCGTCGTTGCATCACTGTGTGCCTGTGGCGCATCCGGCGTGGCGGGCGGCTCGCTGCTGCTGATCCCGCTGGCCTGTAACATGTTCGGTATTCCGAACGAGATTGCCATGCAGGTTGTCGCGGTCGGCTTCATTATCGGCGTATTGCAGGATTCCTGCGAAACCGCGCTGAACTCCTCTACCGACGTGCTGTTTACCGCAGCGGCCTGTCAGGCGGAAGACGCGCGTTTAGCGAAGAACGCCCTGCGCAGTTAAAAAGAAAAGCCCGGTGGCGGCTACGCCTTACCGGGCCTACAGGGTTTAGTAGGTCGGGTAAGCGCTAGCGCCACCCGACAAAGCACTTATAGCGTCACACCACTCTTAAAGATCGCCAGCTCGCGGAAGTCGTTCTTCTCGTTGCAGGTCTGCCTGCCGCTGGCAAATTCCACAATCGTGTCCACGAATTCGCTCAGCAGCTGCGGCATCGCTTTGCCGTGGATCAGCTGGCCGGCATCAAAGTCGATCCAGTGTTTTTTCTTCGCCGCCAGCTCGCTGTTAGTGGCGATTTTCACCGTTGGCACAAATCCGCCGTACGGCGTGCCGCGTCCGGTACTGAACAGCACCATGTGACAGCCCGCCCCCGCCAGCGCGCTGGTGGCGACCGCATCGTTGCCCGGTGCGCTCAGCAGATTCAGACCGTGCGTTTTCAGACGCTCACCATAGCGCAGCACGTCCACCACCTGGCTGGCGCCCGCTTTCTGGGTGCAGCCCAGGGATTTCTCTTCCAGCGTGGTGATCCCGCCCGCCTTGTTTCCCGGCGACGGGTTCTCATAAATCGGCTGGTTATGGGCGATGAAGTACTGTTTGAAATCGTTGACCATGGTGACGGTCTTCTCAAAGGTCTCTTCGTCGCGGCAGTGGCTCATCAGAATGCGCTCTGCGCCGAACATCTCCGGCACTTCGGTCAGCACCGTGGTGCCACCGTTGGCAATCACGTAATCTGAGAAGCGGCCCAGCATCGGGTTAGCGGTAATGCCGGAAAGCCCGTCAGATCCGCCGCACTCCAGGCCAAACTTCAGTTCGCTCAGCTTGCCCGGCTCGCGCTTGTCGTGACGCATCACCTCATACAGCTGGTGCAGCTGTTCAACGCCCGCTTCCACTTCGTCGTCCTGGTGCTGACACACCATAAAGTGCACGCGCTCAGGATCGAACTCGCCCAGCGTGTCGCGGAAGGCGTCGACCTGATTGTTTTCACAACCGAGGCCAATCACCAGCACCGCCCCCGCGTTCGGGTGACGCACCATATTTTGCAGCATGGTGCGGGTATTGATGTGGTCGTCGCCCAGCTGGGAACAACCGTAGGTATGGCTGAACAGATGCACGCCGTCGGTGCCTTCAGCATTGTTGGTCTCTTTCAGGAAACGCGTCTGAATTTGACGCGCGATCCCGTTCACGCAGCCGACGGTCGGGAGGATCCACAGTTCATTGCGGATCCCCACCTCCCCGCTGGCGCGGCGGTAGATCTGCACCTCACGATCGGCCGCCTGTCCTTCTTCTGCCTGGAAGTCAGGTTGATAGCTGTACTCGTCCAGATCGCTGAGATTGGTGCGGGTATTGTGGGAATGAATGTATTCACCCGGCGCAATATCCGCCAGCGCATGACCGATGGGCAAACCGTACTTCACCACGTTCTCCCCTTTCGCGATGGGGATCAGGGCAAACTTATGTCCACGTCCAATGGCCTGGCGTAACGTCACCGACTGGTTGTCGAAGGTCACTTCCGTCCCTTCGGCTAAATCGGCCAGCGCGACGGCAACGTTATCCAGCGAATGGATTTTGATGTATTGCATATCAACCTCAAACGGCCTTAGTTCAGTTCAATGGCGAAGTAGTCACGCGCATTGTTAAAGCAGATGTTTCTCACCATTTCGCCCAGCAGCTGGATATCCGCTGGCGCTTCGCCCGCGTGCACCCAGCGGCCAATCATCTGGCACAGAATGCGGCGGAAATATTCATGGCGGGTATAGGAGAGGAAACTGCGGCTGTCGGTCAGCATGCCAACGAAGCGGCTCAGCAGGCCGAGCTGCGCCAGCTGCGTCATCTGACGCTCCATGCCGTCTTTCTGATCGTTAAACCACCAGCCGGAACCGAACTGCATCTTGCCCGGCATCCCTTCGCCCTGGAAGTTGCCGATCATAGTGCCCAGCACTTCGTTATCGCGCGGGTTCAGGCAGTACAGAATGGTTTTTGGCAGCAGGTTTTGCTCGTTCTGTTTGCTCAGCAGTTTTGACAGCTCTTCCGCCATCGGACGGTCGTTGATGGAGTCAAAGCCTACGTCCGCGCCCAGCAGTTTGAACTGACGCTGGTTGTTATTACGCAGCGCGCCGATGTGATACTGCTGAACCCAGCCGCGACGGGCATATTCCGCACCGAGGAACACCAGCACCGCGGTTTTAAACTGCGCCACTTCGTGCTCGCTCAGGGCTTCGCCGGAGAGACGACGCGCCAGAATACTGTCCAGCTCAGCTTCACTGGATTCCGCGAACAGCACTACGTCCAGCGCGTGGTCAGACACTTTACAGCCGTGTGCGGCAAAGTGATCCAGACGTTTGGTCAGCGCGGTTTGCAGATCGTCAAAGCGACGAATGTCGGTATCCGAAACTTCCGCCAGCTTCGCCATGTAGTCGTTAAATGTCGGCAGCTCGATGTTGAAGGCTTTATCCGGGCGCCAGCTTGGCAGCACTTTGATGTCAAAGGTGCTGTCCTTCGCGACAACCGCGTGATGCTCCAGAGAGTCGACCGGATCGTCGGTGGTGCCCACCATCTTCACGTTCATCTGCTTCATGATGCCGCGCGCCGAGAAGCTATCCTGCGCCAGCAGTTCGTTGCACTGATCCCAGATTTCATCCGCCGTGGCGGGAGAAAGCAGCTTGCCGGTGATACCAAACGGACGACGCAGTTCGAGGTGCGTCCAGTGGTATAACGGGTTACCGATGGTGTGAGGAACGGTAGCGGCCCAGGCGTCAAACTTCTCGCGATCGGTCGCGTCGCCGGTACACAGGCGCTCGGCCACGCCGTTGGTGCGCATTGCGCGCCACTTATAGTGGTCACCCTTCAGCCAGATATCATACAGGTTTTTGAAACGGTAATTTTCGGCAACCTGCTGCGGCGGTAAATGGCAGTGGTAGTCGAAAATCGGCTGGTCTTTTGCGTAGTCGTGGTACAGGCGGCGAGCAAATTCGGTATCTAGCAGAAAATCGTCGGTCATAAACGGTGTCATTATCGTCTTCCTCATTACGGGAGCGTCAGAAAGCTTATGTTCAGATGCTGCAAAGTTATCACACCAATTTCCAGAGTCCGACGTTTTTTTCGTGAGTTAGATCAATAAACGTCGACAAATAAATTACCCTCAAAGGGGTAAACCCTCTCGCAGACCGCGCCAGTTCTGGCTTTGCGCACGCCGCATAATGTCCCTACAAAGATTCACACTTTTGTGATGTCACTCACCTTTTAAAGTTGTATGACAAGTTATCTTTTCGCCGTCGCAAACTATAAGCCGACGGAATGCATTACCGGTGTTTGATACATCGGATTTAACGGTACGGAAGCCGACTTAGCACGATTACTTATGGCAAGGTTCGGGCCGTTCCGGGACAGGTTCCCGGTTACGCCCCTCCCGTTACAGAACAGCTCCCGGCAACGGTTGAGTTGTTGCCGTGTCCCGACACGGAAATAACATAACGATGAGGTTTTACATGCGTAAAATTAAAGGGTTACGTTGGTACATGATCGCACTGGTGACGCTCGGCACCGTGCTGGGCTACCTGACACGTAACACCGTGGCAGCAGCGGCGCCAACGTTGATGGAAGAGTTACATATCTCCACGCAGCAATACTCTTACATCATTGCGGCTTACTCTGCCGCTTACACCGTAATGCAGCCTGTTGCAGGTTATGTTCTTGATATTCTGGGTACAAAAATTGGTTATGCCTTCTTCGCTGTAGCCTGGGCCGTCTTCTGTGGGGCGACCGCGCTGGCCGGCAGTTGGGGCGGACTGGCGCTGGCGCGTGGTGCGGTAGGTGCTGCCGAAGCAGCGATGATCCCCGCGGGTCTGAAAGCCAGCTCTGAATGGTTCCCGGCAAAAGAGCGTTCAATCGCTGTCGGTTACTTCAACGTGGGCTCCTCCATCGGGGCGATGATTGCTCCGCCACTGGTGGTGTGGGCGATTGTGATGCACAGCTGGCAGATGGCGTTCATCATCTCCGGTGTGCTGAGCTTTGCCTGGGCCATGGCGTGGCTGATCTTCTATAAACACCCACGCGATCAGAAAAAGCTGTCTGACGAAGAACGTGACTACATTATCAATGGTCAGGAATCTCAGCATCAGACCGACAACGGCAAAAAGATGTCCGTCTGGCAGATCCTGGGCACCCGTCAGTTCTGGGGTATCGCCCTGCCACGCTTCCTGGCAGAACCGGCCTGGGGTACGTTTAACGCCTGGATCCCGCTGTTCATGTTTAAAGTTTACGGCTTTAACCTGAAAGAGATCGCGATGTTCGCCTGGATGCCAATGCTGTTTGCAGACCTGGGCTGTATCGTCGGCGGCTACCTGCCACCGCTGTTCCAGCGCTGGTTTGGCGTGAACCTGATTGTGTCCCGTAAGATGGTGGTCACCATGGGCGCCCTGCTGATGATCGGCCCGGGCATGATCGGCCTGTTCACCAGCCCTTACGTGGCTATCGCCCTGCTGTGTATCGGGGGCTTTGCTCACCAGTCTCTGTCCGGTGCGCTGATTACGCTCTCGTCCGACGTGTTTGGTCGTAACGAAGTCGCTACCGCCAACGGCCTGACCGGGATGGCCGCCTGGACCGCAAGTACCCTGTTTGCGCTGGTGGTCGGCGCGCTGGCAGATACGATTGGTTTCAGCCCGCTGTTCGCGGTACTGGCTATCTTCGACCTGATGGGTGCGGTGGTTATCTGGACGGTGCTGAAGAGCAAATCCGCCGATGAACTGGCGAAAGAGTCCCTTGGGGGACCGGCGACGCAGAGTTAGCGTTGTTGTGCCGGGTGGCGGCTACGCCTTACCCGGCCTACAAAACCCATAGGCCCGCGCAAGCGAAGCGCACCCGGCAAAATCTTCTCAAAAGCCGCCTCCGGGCGGCTTTTTTCATGGTGAAATCTGGAGAGTGGCACGCAAAAGTGGTATAACAAATCATTCGCCGTACCCTGCCTGGAGCGCATATGGAAATCACCGAATCACGTCGTTTATATCAACAACTTGCCGCCGAGCTGAAAGATCGCATCGAGCAAGGGGTCTATCTTGTCGGTGATAAACTTCCCGCTGAGCGTTTCATTGCGGATGAAAAAAGCGTCAGCCGCACGGTGGTCCGCGAAGCCATCATCATGCTGGAAGTGGAAGGGTATGTTGAGGTACGCAAAGGTTCCGGCATTCATGTGATTTCCAGCCAGGCGAAACACTCCCCCACCCCGGACGAAAGTCTGGAGTTTGCCAGCTACGGTCCGTTTGAGCTTCTCCAGGCTCGCCAGCTGATTGAAAGCAACATTGCGGAATTTGCTGCGACGCAGGTGACCAAGCAGGACATCATGAAGCTGATGGAAATCCAGGATCATGCGCGTAAAGAAAAATGTTTCCGCGATTCCGAATGGGACCTGCAATTCCACGTCCAGGTCGCCCTTGCGACTCAGAACACGGCGCTGGCGGCAATCGTTGAAAAAATGTGGACTCAGCGCGTTCACAACCCGTACTGGAAGAAATTGCACGATCACATTGATTCCCGTACGGTAGATAACTGGTGTGACGACCACGACCAGATTCTTAAGGCTCTGATTCGTAAAGATCCGCATGCGGCGAAACTGGCAATGTGGCAGCACCTGGAGAACACCAAACAGATGCTGTTTAATGAAACAAGTGATGACTTTGAATTTAACGCTGACCGCTATCTTTTTGCCGATAATCCGGTCGTTCACCTCGATACCGCGACCAATCTCGCAAAATAATCCCCCGAACGGCTGGCAGGCGCACCGCCGCGCCTTCCGGCCAGACAGGGTAAGAAAACCTCTATAGTGTCAGCCTTTGTAAAATATCTCGCTCCCCTCCGTGGCTTACGCCAAAATCGTGTTTCCCCTCAAATTCTGTGACGCAGAACGTCGGGCTTTGTTACAATTGGATTCACTTCGTTATTTTGTAAGTTAGTGCTTGCTAACCAGCCAATTAACAGGGAACAGTGTTGGCCACACATCAATGTGTCCGCGAGCGACCATAATGAAATCATAACAATGTCGCCGTGCTGTTTTCCCGAATGACAGGCGTGACGTTAACCGATTTCCAGGAACACTGAATGGAACTTTTGACCCAACTACTGAACGCCCTCTGGGCTCAGGATTTCGAAACGCTGGCCAACCCGTCCATGATTGGCATGCTCTACTTTGTGTTATTTATGATCCTGTTCCTTGAGAACGGTCTGCTGCCTGCTGCCTTTTTACCCGGCGACAGCCTGCTGGTGCTGGTCGGGGTGCTCTGTGCAAAAGGGGCGATGGCTTTCCCGCAAACGGTCCTGCTTTTGACCATTGCCGCCAGCCTGGGCTGCTGGGTGAGTTACATTCAGGGGCGATGGCTGGGTAACACGCGAATCGTTCAGAACTGGCTTTCGCACCTTCCGGCCCATTACCACCAGCGAGCGCACCACCTTTTCCATAAGCATGGGCTTTCCGCCTTACTAATCGGCCGCTTTATCGCATTCGTACGCACCCTGCTGCCCACCATTGCGGGCTTGTCCGGCCTGAGCAGTACGCGCTTCCAGTTCTTTAACTGGATGAGCGGCTTGCTGTGGGTGCTGATCCTGACCACGCTCGGCTACGCGCTGGGTAAAACGCCGGTCTTTATGAAATATGAAGATCAGCTGATGTCTTGCCTGATGCTGCTGCCCGTCGTTCTGCTGGTGTTTGGCCTGGTCGGGTCCCTGGTCGTACTGTGGAAGAAGAAATACGGAGCCAGGGGTTAACGATGGTTATCTCCCCGCTCGCGCTGCGCCGCTTCTCTTACGCTATCGTCGCGCTGATGATGTTCAGCGCTCTTATCCTGCTGTGGTCTGCGCTACAGCATCAGGAGTCGACGCTGGCTATCCGTCCTGTGAGCCAGGGAACCAGCGTGCCGGATGGTTTTTCCATCTGGCATCATCTGGACGCAAACGGGATCCGCTTTAAGAGCATCACGCCGCAAGACGATGTGCTGCTGATAAAATTTGACTCCAGTGCGCAAAGCGCCGCGGCGAAAGCCGTGCTGGACCGCACGCTGCCGCAGGGTTACATCATTGCGCAACAGGATGATGACAGCCACGTAGCCTCCTGGATGTCACGGTTACGCGACACGTCGCATCGATTTGGTTAACGACTAAGATTCCGAATATTTTCACCTACTTTGGTGAAACTCCCGTTTACTTACTATGCTTAAGTACGCGGAGCACCCCTCAGATGTTCTCCGCATAGTTCTGGAACACGGCTTACGCCGTAACACAATGGAAGGTTTCTATAATGAAATACCGCATCACTCTGGCTCTGGCCCTTTTTTCTTTAAGCACAGCTTCCTTCGCTATGTCTCTTTGTCAGGAGAAAGAACAGGATATCCAACGCGAAATCAGTTATGCCGAAAAGCATAACAATCAGCACCGGATCGACGGGCTGAAAAAAGCGTTGAGCGAAGTGAAAGACAACTGTACGGACAGCAAGCTGCGTGCCGATCATCAGGAAAAAATCGCTGAACAGAAGGACGAGATAGCCGAGCGCCGTCAAGACCTACAGGAAGCGAAAGAGAAAGGTGATGCGGAAAAAATTGCCAAGCGCGAGAGGAAGTTGCAAGAGGCGCAGGACGAACTGAAAGCGCTGGAAGCTCGCGATTATTGAGTTAACGGAAATCTCAACAGGAGAGAATCATGTCAAAAGATACAACTTCAGAAAATCTGCGCGCTGAACTGAAATCCCTGGCGGACACCCTGGAAGAGGTGCTGAACTCTTCTGCGGATAAATCGAAAGAAGAAGTAAGTAAACTGCGCAGCAAAGCGGAGCAGGCACTGAAAGAGAGCCGTTACCGTCTGGGCGAAACCGGTGATGCGCTGGCGAAACAAACCCGCGAAGCGGCAGCGCGCGCAGACGAATATGTACGTGATAATCCATGGACGGGTGTAGGTATTGGCGCCGCAGTGGGTGTGGTGCTGGGTGTCCTGCTGACGCGTCGTTGATTATGGAAGATCCACGTCACGCACAAGGGCCTGCTAAAAACGTCCTCGGCATCGGCCAGCGTATTCTTACGACGCTGGTCGGGATTGCCGAAACGCGCGTCCGGCTTGCGGTAGTGGAGCTGGAAGAGGAGAAAGCCAACCTCTTCCAGATGCTGCTCATGCTTGGGCTTACGATGCTCTTTGCCGCGTTTGGTCTGATGAGCCTGATGGTGTTAATCATCTGGGCTATCGATCCACAGTATCGTCTGAACGCGATGATTGCGACTACCGTGGTTCTGCTGGTGGCGGCGCTGATAGGCGGTATCTGGACCCTGCATAAAGCGCGCACGTCGACCTTCCTGCGCCATACGCGCCAGGAGCTGGCCAACGACCGCGCCCTGCTGGAGGATGATAAGTCGTGAGCGACAAAGCCGAACGTCAAAAGCGGAAAGCGTATCTGTTGAGCCAAATCCAGCAGCAGCGGCTGGATTTGTCTGCCAGCCGTCGAGACTGGGTTGAAGCCACGCATCGGTTTGACCGCGGTTGGAACACGGTCCTGAGCCTGCGCTCATGGGCGCTGGTCGGCAGCAGCGTGATGGCGATCTGGTCGGTTCGGCATCCTAACATGCTGATCCGCTGGGCACGCCGCGGCTTTGGCGCCTGGAGCGCCTGGCGTCTGGTGAAAACCACGCTGCGACAGCAGCAGTTGCGCTAGCCTTCTTGCCGGGTAAGGCGTAGCCGCCACCCGGCAAAACCCCCTCCCTTACTCAATATCTTTGAAGAAGATTAACAGTTTTCCTTGCTAACATTTGCCATCCGCCCCGTTTACACTCCTCTCCATCGACAGCAAAGACGCGGTATCTACCCGAATTTGCAAGCAAATAACGTTTAGCCGCTGATGTGGTTTCCTGGAGAGTAAAATGAAAAAATTAGAAGATGTTGGTGTACTGATAGCGCGTATTCTGATGCCTGTTCTGTTCATCACCGCAGGCTGGGGCAAAATTACCGGCTATGCGGGCACTCAGCAGTATATGGAAGCGATGGGCGTGCCGGGGTTCCTGCTGCCACTGACCATTCTGCTTGAGTTCGGCGGCGGCCTGGCAGTGCTGTTCGGTTTCCTGACCCGCACTACGGCGCTGTTCACCGCAGGCTTTACCCTGCTGACCGCGTTCATCTTCCACAGCAACTTTGCGGAAGGCGTGAACTCCCTGATGTTCATGAAAAACCTGACCATCGCGGGCGGCTTCCTGCTGCTGGCTATCACGGGTCCGGGCGCCTACAGCATCGACCGTCTTCTGAATAAGAAGTGGTAAGCAGGCTATAATGATTACATTCAAAGCGAGGAGACATCTCCTCGCTTTTGCTATCTGACGGAGGAGTAAAAAATGGGACAACTCGTAGACGGCGTCTGGCAGGATGTCTGGTATGACACCAAATCCACCGGTGGACGCTTTAAGCGCTCTGTTTCGGCCTTCCGTAACTGGCTGACCGCCGACGGCGCACCCGGCCCGAGTGGCGAAGGGGGCTTTGCGGCGGAAAAAGATCGTTATCATCTGTATGTTTCTCTCGCCTGTCCGTGGGCGCACCGCACGCTGATTGTGCGCAAACTTAAAGGTCTCGAATCGTTAATTCCGGTTTCGGTGGTCAACCCGCTGATGCTGGAAAACGGCTGGACGTTCGACAGTGGCTTCCCGGCCGCGACGGGTGATGAGCTTTATCATCACGATTTCCTGTATCAGCTCTATCTGCGCGCCGATCCGCACTACACCGGACGCGTAACGGTGCCTGTGCTGTGGGACAAGAAAAACCAGACGATCGTCAGCAATGAATCCGCTGAAATCATTCGCATGTTCAATACCGCGTTTGACGCTCACGGTGCACGCGCCGGGGATTACTACCCGGTTGAGCTGCGCGAGAAAATTGACGAGCTGAACGGCTGGATCTACGACAACGTCAACAACGGCGTCTACAAAGCGGGCTTTGCCACCAGTCAGGAAGCGTACGACGAAGCGGTCGGCAACGTGTTTGGATCCCTGGAGCGCCTGGAGCAGATCCTCGGCCAGCATCGTTATTTAGCGGGCGATCGCCTCACCGAAGCAGACATCCGCCTGTGGACGACGCTGATCCGCTTTGATCCGGTATATGTCACCCACTTCAAGTGCGACAAGCATCGCATCAGTGATTACCTGAACCTGCACGGTTTCCTGCGCGACATCTATCAGATGCCGGGGATTGCGGAGACGGTCAATTTTGACCATATTCGCACCCACTATTTCCGCAGTCATAAGACCATCAACCCAACGGGCATTATCTCCATTGGCCCGTGGCAGGACCTGGATGAACCGCACGGGCGCGACGTGCGTTTCGGATAATTATTTAGGGAATCAATTGATTCCCTTTTTTAATTCACAGCATACATCTATCCTTACCTCGATCGCTTAGAAAACAAGTGATTGACTGATTAAGAGGCAAGGAAAAATGGACTGGTATTTAAAAGTACTGCGCAACTACGTTGGATTTGGTGGCCGTGCCCGCCGTAAAGAGTACTGGATGTTCGTTCTGGTGAACTTCGTCCTGATTATGGTGCTGGGCATTGTGGACAAGATCCTCGGCTGGGAACGCGAGGGGGGTGAAGGCATTCTCACCACCATTTATGGTGTGTTAGTTCTGCTGCCTTCATGGGCCGTACTGTTTCGTCGTCTTCACGACACCGATCGTTCGGCGTGGTGGCTGCTGTTGCTGTTGATCCCGCTTATCGGCTGGATCGTGATTTTGATTTTCAACTGTCAGAGCGGAACGCCGGGCGAAAACCGCTTTGGTCCGGATCCTAAGGCAAGCGCGTAAATTCTGCCCGGTGGCGCATACGCTTACCGGGCCTACGCTTATTTGTTGTGGTGGGCAAAGAGCTTGGGAATTTCACGCAAACACCACGATTTGGCTTCGCCCATGCTGTCGCGACGCCACGCCATAATGATATCCACTTCGCTGGTGTATTCCGGGCTGACGACGCGCAGCCGCCCTTCTGCAATGTCCTTTTCGACAAACGGATACGGCATAGTCGCCACGCCCAGCCCCGCCAGGAGTGCCTGTCGCTTATCTTCCAGCGACGTTACCGTCAGTCGCGGCTGTTTATCCAGCAACTGTACCGTTAACACCGGGCGCTCTCGGGCGGTATCCGCGACCGCCACACCGCGGTATTTCACGCGCGTGACCTCAGAGAGCGGCTCCGGCTCCTGATGGATAGGGTGATCCGGGGCTGCGACGTAGACGTTCATCACGCTGTACAGTTTGCGCGAATTGATTTCTGACGATGAGCGGAAATGCATGTCCGGCGCAATCACGATATCCGCCCTGCCCGTCTCAAGACGCTCCCACGCCCCGGCCAGCACCTCAGTGATGATCGACAGCTGGGTATTGGCTTTCGCGGCCAGTCTGTCCACCAGCGGGAACAGCGCCTCGGTGGGCACCAGCGCTTCGGTCACTAACGTCAGATGGGTTTCCCAGCCGCGGGCCAGCGCTTCGGCATCCGTCGTCAGCTTATCCGCCGCTTCCAGCAATACGCGGCCGCGCTCCAGCAGCATCCGCCCAACGTTGGTGAATTTTGTTCGATGACCGGAACGGTCAAAGAGCACAACATCCAGCTCCTCTTCCAGCTTTTGCATGGTATAGCTCAGGGCAGACGGAACGCGCCCCAGTTCATCTGCCGCCGCGGCAAAACTGCCGCGCCTGTCAATCGCGTCCATGACGCGAAGCGCCTCAAGCGTCAATGCTCTCTCTTTAGCCATCTCGTTCTCATTCAGGAAATTTGAACATACCAGGCAGAATATCTGGCTAACAATGCAGCGTCCATACCTTTACCATTGATTTAGTGTAAAGAGAGGTCAAGTTTATGATTACGACAAGAACAGCGAAACAGTGCGGACAAGCCGATTTCGGTTGGTTGCAGGCCCGCTACACCTTTTCCTTTGGACACTACTTTGACCCTAAACTCCTCGGTTACGCTTCACTGCGCGTATTGAATCAGGAAGTGCTCGCCCCGGGCGCGTCCTTCCAGCCGCGCACGTACCCTAAAGTCGATATCCTGAACCTGATCCTGGAAGGCGAGGCAGAATACCGCGATAGCGAGGGCAATCATGTCCAGGCGAAGGCTGGCGAGGCGCTGTTAATTTCCACGCAGCCAGGTATTAGCTACAGCGAGCATAACCTCAGCAAAGATAAAACGCTGACCCGCATGCAGCTGTGGCTGGATGCCTGTCCGGAGCGGGAAAATCCGCTGGTGCAAAAAATCGATCTGAAGGGCGGTAAACAGCAGCTGATTGCCTCGCCAGACGGCAGCAAAGGCAGCTTGCAGTTGCGCCAGCAGGTGTGGTTGCACCATATCGAACTGAAAAAAGGTGAACAGGCGAGCTTCCAGCTTCATGGCCCGCGTGCCTATTTGCAGTCCATTCACGGAACGGTGCATGCGGTCACGCATACGGAAGAGAAAGAAGCGCTCACCTGCGGTGACGGGGCGTTTATTCGTGACGAAGCGAATATCACCCTGGTTGCCGATACGCCGCTGCGCGCGCTGCTGATTGATTTGCCGGTTTAAGATCAACACGCCCCCTCGCTCGATCGGTTCCCTCTCCCTATGGGAGAGGGTTAGGGTGAGGGGTAACGGGTTGGATTAAATCACAACACCTTACTCGCCATAATCTCAATGATCTGCCGGTCCGTCGCCTGCATTGAGCGGCACGCCAGGGCGCACAGGTTAGAGATAGACTGTTCCACGTCGTGCGCCACAATCCCCTCGTTACCCGTCACCGCAGTATCATCCAGCGCCATCATCACGGCTTTCCAGGCGCTGGTGACGCTGGTCGAGACCTTCATTGCGCAGCTGTTAGAGGCCCCATCGCAGATCATCCCGCTCACGTCGCCGATCATACTGCCGATCGCCATGGCAATGGTCTGGTAAGATCCGCCCATCAGCCACGCCATACCCGCCGCTGCCCCCATTCCGGCCGTTGTCGCCGCGCACAACGCGGACAAGCGCGGAAGCTGGTAGTGGATATAGATAGCCGACAGATGCGAGAGCATCAGCGCCCGCGCCAGCCGTTCGTCATCGGCCTGAACGTGCTCAGCCACCACCACTACCGGCATGGTGGCGGTGATGCCCTGATTCCCGGAACCCGAGTTGCTCATCGCCGGCAGCGTCGCGCCTCCCATGCGGGCATCCGAGGCTGCGCTGGTGCGGATAATAATGTCTGAACCCAGATCCTGCGCCATCCAGCCGCGTGCGCGCTGTTTATTGAGCGTCGCGCCAATATGCAGCCCCCAGTTGCCACGCAAACCTTCGCGGGAGAGCGCATCGTTCAGCCGCCCCGCATCGAGGATAAAGCGGATCGCGTCAAACGGCACCTGCTCTACAAACTCAAGGATCTGCGACAGCGTGGTGGTCGAGAGTACCGCCAGCGGATCGTCGTTGTTCTGGCTCTGACGATCGTCAAGCCTGAAGCGCGTTTCGCCCTGACAAACTACCTCCACCACGCGAGTGTGCCCGCCAGCGATGGTCACCATCGCCGAGGATTCACCGACGTAAACGCAGGCGCGTGAATAGAGGATCTCCTCGCACGGCTCCTGCAATTTCACCTGCACCAGACCTGCGTTCAGCAGTGCTTTGGCGCGCGTTAGCGCCTCGGCCGACGCGTCTTTCAACACCTCCAGCCCGGCGTGTGCATTACCGCCTGTCGCCCCCAGCGCGGCCGCGATGGGTAAACCGACCATACCGGTGCCGGGCACCGTTACGCCAAGCCCGTTTTTCATCAGGTTCGGCGATACCCACGCCTCGATACGCGTCACCTCACCGTCAAGCTGTCCGGCAGCCATCGCGCACGCCAGCGCCAGCGAGACGGGTTCGGTACAGCCCAGCGCAGGCTTTACCTCTTCCTGCACGGCGCGAATAAAATGGTTCCATAAAGGATTAATTTGCTCAGACATCGTTACGACCTTATTTAACCTCATGAGAAGGCGAGGAAAGGAGAAACACAAAGCAGCAGCCCGGTAATCACAATAATCACCAGCGATACGCCTTTATATTTATGAAGTGCGGGCACTTTGTAGACCAGCCACGCCGGAATTAAGCAACCCACCATCCCGAAAATAGGGCTACAGATGGAGGTAAAGCTCAGCACCGGCGCGTTTAACACAATCGCGCTCCAGGCAAGCAGGATAGCGAACAGCATAATCCCGCGCTGGACGGTGCTTTCATTGATTTTCTCCGCCGGCATTTTGCGGCGCAGGATGTTCATCACGATGCCCTGCGTCGCCTCACGAAAGCCGAGATAGACGCCAAAGAACGCGGTCATCACGGCAAAAATGTTGAGGATCACGCTGACGATTTTGACCCAGCCCGCACCGTCACCGCTGATGAACTGTGCTGCGATTGCCAGGGCGGAAATATTCTGCTCGTAGGCTTTTACCGCCTCGTCGTGCCCCATCGCCAGCGTAAAGGAGACCGCGTAGAAAAAGACCGTCACAAACAGCACGCCAAAGGCGATATTCATTGCCCGCAGCGCTTTATGACGCGCCACCTCAACGGATTTTTCCCGTGAACGATAGGAAATCACCATCGGGCTTAATGTCTGAATAAACAGAATGGAGGTTAAGGTGAAAGGCAGCGTAATAATGGCGTTTTTAATCAGCAGGCCCATCGGCGGCAGCATACCGACGTTGGCTAAATGCCAGAGGCCAATCATCGAAAGCCCCAGCGCCGCTACCACAAATAATTTGGTCAGCACCATCAGGCTGGAGACTTTAAACAGCAGTTTTTCACCGCGCGACGAAATGGCGACCAGAATGCAGATCAGGAATAAGCCGTAGAACGGATTTTCCGACAGCAAACCGTCGGTTACGCCGAAGGTGTGTAGGTAGGATGCGCTGTCGTTGGTGATAGCCGTGGAATAGACAAACATCCAGATCACCAGCATCACGAAATAAAGCGCACCCAATAAGATGCCCCAGTTTTTACCTAAATAACCGCTAATGACGCTCGGGTAATCTTTGCATTCCGGTGATTCCGCCAGCGTATTAATAAACAGGCGCTGGAACAGGTACATAGCCGGATAACCAATTATCGACGAGAGTAAAAACACCCACAGCCCCATTAACCCGACCTGCACAGGAAGAAAAACGATGCCCGCGCCGATAGCCATCCCGATACTCATGATGACCCAGCCCGTATCGGTGCTGTCGAATTTGATCGCCTCTCGCCATTCGCTTTCGCTCATTCCCGCCCGCCTTGCCGCAGGGGAATCACTCACAATCACACTGCTGTTTGTTGCCATATTCATTGGGCACTCGCTTATTTTGTAGGGTAACTGGTTGTTTTTATAAGGTTCCGATCGCCAGCGATTGCGAGTCAGAGGGTGCAGGTGTGAGTTATTGATATGGGAAGATCATATCCGGAGCGCGGGAGAAAAAAGTCACAACTTTTATAGGGATTTTCTAAAGCGAGAGAATAATATTACTTCGGGATAGCAGAAAGGAGAGTAAGTTTTCTAAAATTGACGGCGTTCACAAAATTAAAAGCCTCCCCATTTGAGGAGGCTGAAGATGAAGCCTGTATTACATCGCCTGCGTAAACGTCCTCGAAATCACGTCCTGCTGCTGCTCGCGCGTCAGGGCGTTAAACCGCACCGCATAACCTGAAACGCGGATCGTCAGGTTCGGATAGTTTTCCGGATGGGCGACGGCATCCAGCAGCATCTCCCGGTTCATCACGTTGACGTTCAGGTGTTGCCCGCCCTCAATGGTCGCTTCGTGGTGGAAGTATCCGTCCAGCAGCCCAACAAGGTTGGTTTTGCGCACCGGCTCGTCCTTGCCCAGTGCCTGCGGCACGATGGAGAAGGTGTAGGAGATCCCGTCTTTGGCATAGGTGAACGGCAGCTTGGCGACCGAGGTTAACGACGCCACCGCCCCTTTTCTGTCGCGCCCGTGCATCGGGTTGGCGCCAGGCGCAAACGGCGTGCCGCCGCGACGTCCGTCCGGCGTGTTGCCGGTCTTCTGCCCGTAAACCACGTTGGAGGTGATGGTAAGGATCGACTGCGTCGGTACCGCGTTGCGGTACGTCGGCAGCGCCTGGATTTTCTTCATAAAGCGCTCAACCAGATCGCAGGCGATACTGTCCACGCGATCGTCGTTGTTGCCGTACTGCGGATAGTCGCCTTCGATGACGAAATCGACCGCCAGACCAGTGTGGTCGCGCACCGGTTTTACCGTGGCGTATTTGATGGCCGACAGGGAATCCGCCGCCACCGACAGCCCGGCAATGCCGCAGGCCATGGTGCGGTAGACGTCCCGGTCGTGCAGCGCCATCAGCGAGGCTTCGTAGCTGTATTTATCATGCATGTAGTGAATGAGATTCAGCGCGCTGATGTACTGCACCGCCAGCCAGTCCATGAAGTGATCGAGGCTCGCCATTACGGTGTCGTAATTCAGTACCTCATCCAGCAGCGGCTCGGTTTTCGGCCCCACCTGGATCTTCAGCTTCTCATCCACCCCGCCGTTGATTGCATACAGCAGCGTTTTCGCCAGGTTGGCGCGTGCGCCGAAGAACTGCATCTGCTTGCCGATCACCATCGGGCTGACGCAGCAGGCAATGGCGTAGTCGTCGCTGTTGAAGTCGGCGCGCATCAGATCGTCGTTCTCGTATTGCAGCGAGGAGGTGACGATCGACACCTGCGCGGCGTATTTCTTGAACGCGATCGGCAGTTGTTCGGACCAGAGGATCGTCAGGTTTGGCTCCGGCGCAGGCCCCATGGTGTGCAGGGTATGCAGGTAGCGGAAGCTGTTTTTGGTCACCAGCGTACGGCCATCCAGCCCCATGCCGCCAATCACTTCCGTGGCCCAGATCGGATCGCCGGAGAAGAGCGTGTCGAACTCCGGCGTGCGCAGGAAGCGCACCATGCGGATCTTCATGATGAAGTGGTCGATCAGCTCCTGGGCCTGCACCTCATTCAGCCTTCCTGCCTGCATGTCGCGTTCAATGTAGATATCGAGGAACGAGGCCGTGCGCCCCAGTGACATCGCCCCGCCGTTCTGGGATTTCACTGCGGCAAGGTAGGCAAAGTAGACCCACTGCACCGCTTCCTGCGCATTCATCGCCGGACGTGAAATATCAAAGCCATAGTTCGCCGCCATCTGCTGGATCTGGAGCAACGCACGTTTATGCTCCGCCAGCTCCTCGCGCAGGCGGATCGTGTCCTCCAGATCTTCTCCGCGCTCCAGTTTCCCCTGGAGATCGGCGAACTGAAATTCACGCTCGCGCACCAGATAGCTGATGCCGTACAGCGCCACGCGACGGTAGTCGCCGATGATGCGTCCGCGCCCGTAGCCGTCCGGCAGACCGGTCAGCACCCCCGATTTGCGGCAGCGCATCATCTCCGGGGAGTAAACGTCAAACACGCCCTGGTTGTGGGTTTTGCGCAGGTCTGTGAAGAGATATTCAAACTGCGGATCCATCTCGCGACCGTAGGCTTCGAACGAGCTGCGGATCATGTTGATCCCGCCGTACGGATGCAGGGCGCGCTTGAGCGGCTTGTCGGTTTGCAGGCCAACGATCGTCTCCAGCTCCTGATCAATATAGCCCGGCCCGTGCGCGGTAATAGTAGTGGCGATGTTGGTGTCAAAATCCACCGGAGCGTGAGTAGCATTCTCCTGACGAATGCCGACCATCACCTTCTGCCACAGCGCCGTCGTTGCTGGCGTCGCCTGCGCGAGGAAAGCTTCATCGCCTTCATAAGGGGTGTAGTTATGCTGAATAAAATCGCGCACGTTAATGGCGTTTTTCCATTCTTCACCGCGAAACCCGGCCCATGCATCGCTGTAAGGCGCGACGCCCGTATCGATTGTTACTTTCATCAGATTCTCGCTTTATCAGGCGTAAGCCGCAGCCGGAGTAACCTTCCCAAGACGGAGGGCGTCCAGTGCGATCATTTTTTCTTCATTGGTAGGGATCACCGCGCAGGCCGCGCGGGACGACTCGGTGGAGATCACGCGCTCGCCCGCGCTGCCCGGCAGGGCATTTTTGGACTCGTCGAGGATGATGCCAAACACCTTAAGATGCTCCACCACCAGCGCGCGGATAAGCACGGAGTTCTCACCGATCCCGCCGGTAAACACCACGCCATCCAGACGGTGCAGGGACGCGGCATGACCGGCGATATGTCGCGCAATCCGGTGGACAAAGGTCTTTATTGCCAGCCGCGCCCGCTCGTTGCCGTCATGCCAGGCTTTCTCCAGCGCGCGCAAATCGGAGGAGATGCCAGAGATCCCCAGCAGCCCGGACTCTTTGTTGACCACGCGCTCCAGATCCTCGAACGACTGGCCGGTCTGCCGGGCAATCCACGCCATCGCGCCAAAATCCACGTCGCCGCAGCGCGTGCCCATCACCAGTCCTTCAAGCGGCGTCATCCCCATGGACGTGTCCACGCTTACGCCGTTACGCACCGCGCAGATGGACGCCCCGTTGCCGAGATGGGCAATCACCAGGCCGCTGTCATCGGGAGAGAGCCCGAGCAGCGCGTGCGCCTGCGCCGACACGTAGCGGTGAGAGGTGCCGTGGAAACCGTAGCGACGCACGCCCAACTCTTCAAAATAGCGGTACGGCAAGCCGTACAAATACGCCTGCGGCGCCATGGTCTGGTGGAAGCTGGTATCAAATACCGCCACCTGCTGCACGCCGGGGAACAGGCGCCCGGCGGCTTCCACGCCGCTCAGGTTGGCGTAGTTATGCAGCGGCGCCAGCGGGGAGACCTGGCGGATCTGCGCCATCACCTCTTCCGTGATCAGGGTCGACTCGCTGAAGAGGTCGCCGCCGTGGGCAATGCGATGGCCAATCAAGGCCACGCTGCCCATCAGGTTGCGTTTCTCCAGCTCCAGGGCGATGGCGGCCAGCGCCCCTTCGTAGTCCTGGTGAGCCAGTCTGACCGGCTCACCCCCATTCACGGAAATAAAGGCTTTTTCTGTGTTGATGCCGTCCGCAATGCCCGTCATCAGGGCATCGCAGCCTGCGGCGTCCAGCACCGAGAACTTAACAGAGGACGATCCGCAGTTAATGACCAGTACTACCGGAAACTCAATCATGGTATGGCTCCGCTCTTCCTGAGCTTTGGTTTAAAACAGTTTGTACACGATGTTCAGAATGGTCAGCAGGCCGACCACGGTTACGAAGATGTTCTCGGTCCGGCCTTTGTATTTCGCCAGCGCAGGCGCCTTGCGGATGGCGTACATCGGCAGCAGGCACAGCAGAGAGGCGATAATTGGCGCACCCATGGCTTCAATAAGGTCCAGGATGTTCGGGTTGGCGTAGGCCACAATCCAGGTGGAGCCCATGATGAAGACCATGCTGATGGTGTTCAGCTTGCCCACGGAGACTTTCTTCTTGTCGCCCTTGTAACCGAACTTGAGGATCAGACCGTTCAGCCCCTCCAGCGTGCCCAGATAGTGGCCGAAGAAGGATTTAAAGATAGCGACCAGCGCGATGATGGAGGCGCCGTATTCCAGCACCGTGGCGAACGTGGATTTACTGCCTGACATCGACGCGAAGTGGTTCGCCAGGTAAGAGAGCACCGGAATGTTCTGCGCTTTGGCGTCCGCCATGTTCTGCGGAGAGAGCGTAAACAGGCAGCTAAAGGCGAAGAACATCACCACCGCTACCATCAGCAGGCTGGCGCGACCGATGATTTTGGAACATTTCTGCTCGGTAAACTCTTTCCCGAACTCCGGTTCGTACTCTTCGCGCTTGGAGACCACAAACGAGGAGACGATAGGCGAGAAGTTGAAGGAGAAGACCATGATGGAGATCCCCAGCCACACCGTGACCAGAATGCCGTCATGACCGGTGAAGGCGATATCGCTCAGGTTAACCTGGTCGATCACCGCCGAGTTCCAGTACGGGATCAGCGAGAGAGAAATTAACACCAGGCTGGCGATGAACGGGAACACCAGGTAGCTCATCACTTTCACCATCAGGTCTTTACCGAACCAGATAACAAAGGCCATCAGCAGCAGCAGGAACAGCGCCACCACGCCGCGGTTCAGGGCGGGCATCTGGAGCTGGTTTTCCCAGAAGGTCATAAAGGTGTTGGTAATGGTGACGCCGTAAATCCACAGCAGCGGGCAAATGGCAAAGAAGTAGAGGAAGGTGATCACCACCCCGCCGGTCTTACCAAAATGCTCCTCCACCGTTTCGGTGATGTTGCCGGAGACGTTACTGCCGGACAAACACAGACGCGCCAGCGCGCGGTGGCAGTAAAAGGCAATCGGGAACGCGAGTACCAGCATCAGCAGGATAGGGATCAGGCCGCCAAAGCCTGCACGGATAGGGAAGAACAGCACGCCTGCGCCAATGGCGGTACCAAACAGGCCGAGCGTCCAGGTGGTATCCGATTTACGCCAGGTGGACGTTTTTGTCTGGCCAACGATAATGCTTTCTGTGTTGCTCATAAGTCATCCTTTATGCGTCAACGAAGCCGGTAATTTGGGAAACACGGGAGAGATCAATATTGCCGCCGGAAATAATGCAGACGGTTTTTCGGCCCTGAATATAGTGGTCCAGCTTGCCGCTTAATAACGCCGCGCACGCCAGCGCACCGGCACCTTCCGTGACCACCTTATTTCGCTGAATAAGCGCGATCATGCTGTTGCGAATCTCGTCTTCGCTGACCAGCACAATGTCATCGACTAATTCACGAACAATTTCGAAGGTTAAATTACCTGGGCGAGACACGTCGCAGCCGTCAGCTAATGTGCCGGTAACACGATGACTGGTTATTTCTCCGGCCTGATACGATGCCGCCATTCCGTGCACATTTTCAGACTGCACGCCGATAATATTGATAGTCGGGTTGATGGATTTAATTGCTGTCGCAATACCGGCAATTAAACCGCCGCCGCCGATGGGGACAATCACGTTATCCACGTCATATAAATCTTCGAGGATTTCCAGGCCGATGGTGCCCTGGCCGGCAATGACTTTCGGATCGTCGTAAGGCGGGATAAAAATGCGCCCTTCCATCTCGACGATTTCGCTCACTTTGGCGATGGTGTCGTTAAAGTTCTCGCCGTGCAGCACCACTTCGGCAGAGTAGTCACGCGTGGCGGCAACCTTGGATTTCGGCGCGCCCATCGGCATGACCACTTTGCCGTCGATGCCGAGCATGGCGCAGGAGAGAGAGACCCCCTGCGCGTGGTTCCCTGCGGAACAGGCCACCACGCCCTTGCGTTTTTCCGCATCGGTCAGCGAGCTTAATTTATTAAATGCCCCACGTATTTTAAACGAACCGGTACGCTGCATATTTTCAAATTTCAGGAATATCTCACCCTTACACCGTTCGCTCAGATAATTCGAGCGCGGCATACCGGTTTTATAGATCTTTCCCGCCAGTCTTTTTCTGGCGTCCTGAATATCTTCAATGGTCACCGGGAGATCGTAAGTAATGTGCATAATATCCTCGTTATAATAATTCATTGTTTTCAGGCAAAGTCAGGGTATCAGAGCGTTAAAAAGCGTCGCTCCGGGTGTTTTAAATCATCATTATTTCTATCGTCGTTTTTCGATATTCATCGACGAATATTGTTTTGCCAGTTCAACTAATACTGACGCCGATTTTTTAATACTGTAATTTTTTGACCACACGGCGGCATAACGCGCCACGGGTAATTCATCTTCCACCGGCAGAACAATAAACTGGTCCGAGCCGAATGGCGCAATCATGTCACGGGGGATCACCGTCAGGTAATCGGCATTGAGGACAAGGTTATAGATGGTGACGACGGAATCGGTCTGGACGATGTTTTCAATGCTTATGTGGTTGTCTTGCAGGGTGGTCAGGAGTTCGTTGTAGTAGCCCATATCGGTTTGCGGCATCACCCACTGCTCGTGCGTGAGCGATGCCAGTCTGGTCGGGCCGGTGCACGTTCGTGATTTACTCGCCACCAGCACAAACTCGGATTCAAACAGTGGCTCAACGTGAAGATCCTGAAGCTGCATCCCGTCGCTCAGCGTGCCGATGGCGAAATCCAGCCGGCCATCGCGAATGGCGGGCAGGAATGAAGAGAGCTGCGCTTCATACATTGAGACGCGCGCTTTCGGGAACACTTCCTTGAATTTTTTGATCATCCCGGACAGGAAGGTGAAGCCAATCAGCGACGGATAGCCAAAAGAGACGTCCATGACGGTACTGAAACTGAGGCTGTTAATCTCGCTCACCATGTTTTTCATTTCGCGGGTGATCGACTCAGCGTAGGACAGCAGCACCTGACCGGCGGCAGTGAGTTTTACGCCGGTGTTCTTACGCACCATCACTTCCACCCCAAAGTAGGATTCGATGTCGCTGATGATTTTGCTGACGGCAGGTTGCGTCAGCCCCAGTTGTCTTGCAGCAGAACCTATGGAGCCACTTTTGATGACTTCCTGAAATACCACGAGGTGCTGTGTTTTCGGTAGAATAATAGTATTCATAATATTCTGCGCTTATTTCCCTATGACGCAGCGGATTCTACCCAATATTGTTTCAGGGGGTATGTGCTGTTACTCACAATTTGCCAGGACGCTCTGTTTTCAATCGCACCAGAAATCTATTTATGTCTTTATAAATTAAATGCTTATCACAATAAAAATACGCATTTACGCTGATATTGATCAATAAAAAACGCGGTAATAAATTTATTTTATGGCAATAACCAGCGTGAATTTTTTTGCTTTAAAAATATTAATAAAGGCTATCTTTCAGGCAATTAAAGGTTAATAAAACACCATTATTCCTTTAAAACATTTTTGTGGTTTATCAACTTTACCAGGAATATTTATTCACTTTCCGGTTAAAGAGTGGGATATATCACACATTCACCAGAAGAATGTTTTTATACCCAATAAACCTCAAGATGCAGGTTTGAGCACCTGAAAATGATCGTTAATTCGGGACGTCAGAAAACCCGCTATCCCCGGTAACGTATGGCTGAAAAATTCAGATATTGCATCCCTGAACTCCCTGCTGTTGCTGAAGTAGCGGTTATTCCGGGCATGTTCGTTCATTAACTTCCACATTCGTTCTATCGGATTCAGGTTCGGGCTGTACGGCGGGAGGTAATGAAGTTTTATATTTACCACCTCCGCCCAGTCTTTCACTAACTGTGAACGGTGATAACCAGCACCATCCAGAATAACATGAACTTTCTGCTGATAATCTGGATAAATTTTACGTATCTCATTGAAAAAACGAGATACGTTGTATTCATTAACCGTTTTATATTCGCAGATTAGCGGATGTTCCGGGGCCTTCAGATTCAGCGCCCCCATGATATTCAGCCGTGTACGACTACCTGTTGTTTTTACCGCTTTTCTCTGGCCTTTACGTATCCAGCCATAACCTATTTTGGTGGCCTGAGTCGGATGGACAGCATCAATAAAAAGAACCGGTTCATCACCTGCGGTGGCTTTGAGTTCCTCATAATATTCAATGAATTGCTTTTGTTTCTCTTCACTGAATTTATGCGGGACGCCTGACGGTTTTTTATAGGTGAAGCCGTTCCGGTGCAGCCACTTATTCATTCCCGGAATGCTGAAAACGATGTTCCATGTCCGCGCGACAAACGCGACAATATCACGGGTATGGTAAAATAAATTGTCGGATAAGTGGCTGATTAAAAAAGCCGTTTGTTCAGCGCTGAGTTTGCTGTCTGAGCCGCCATTTTCGGGCTTCAGCTTGCCTTTGTTCAGAAACTCGCTGATATGGTGGTCAACAGTAGTCTGATGCAGGCGTAAAGCCTGAGCGATCATGGCCGAACTCCAGCCCTCGGAGGCCAGAAGAATGGCTTTAATGCGATCGCAAACGCGCTTATCACGACTGGAGTCATGAAGACGCTCAAGTTCAGCTTTTTGTTGGTCAGTGATAAAGATTTTCATGGGGACAGCATGATCTCCTGTTGCTGAAAAATCAAGCGTCTTCAATGATCACGGGTATAGATTCAATATTAAATTATCAAATGAATAACATTCGGCATCACTGACTAAACATTTACAACATCTTCTCAACACTAAAATTTTCTAATTTTACAGCGTTAAATTTTGTGATTACGATCATGCGCAGCAGATGAGAGGAACACACAGTCAGGCAAATAGTGAAATGTGCTTAGCGTCGCAAAATTGAGAATTGATGTCGTTTGGCGCTTCGCTTACCCGGCCTGCAACCTTCAGAAAGCAAAAACCCCGCCGAAGCGGGGTTTCGTAAGAAGTTGAAGCTGACCGATAAGCCGGGTTCTGTCGTGGACAGTCATTCATCTAGGCCAGCAATCGCTCACTGGCTCAAGCAGCCTACCCGGGTTCAGTACGGGCCGTACCATGTGAACCCCTATTTGGCCTTGCTCCGGGTGGAGTTTACCGTGCCACGGACTGTTACCAGCCGCGCGGTGCGCTCTTACCGCACCCTTTCACCCTTACCTGATCCCGCTTGCGCGGGCCATCGGCGGTTTGCTCTCTGTTGCACTGGTCGTGGGTTTCCCCCCCAGGCGTTACCTGGCACCCTGCCCTGTGGAGCCCGGACTTTCCTCCCCTCCGCCCGTCTCCCCCGAAAGGGACGACGACGAAGCGGCGACTGTCTGGTCAGCTTCGGCGCGCAGTATAGAGGGTTTGCGCGCCGCTGTCACCCCTGGCTACGCATGCCTACCTGCAATGTGGCCGCGATATTCCGCGAGGCGCGGTAAATGTTGTCATACGCTCCCTGGAACGCCTCTTCCAGTGAACCGATGCGGGTCAGTACGCTGAACACCGCGTCGATGCCGTACTGATGCACCACACCCACATCCTGCGTCAGACTTCCGGCAATCCCGATCACCGGCTTATGGTATTTTTTGGCGACGCTCGCCACACCGACGGGCACTTTGCCATTAATGCTCTGGCTGTCGATGCGCCCTTCCCCGGTCAGCACCCACGTGCAGTCGTGAATATGTTCTTCAAGATTGAGCGCCTGAGTGACAATCTCGATGCCGCTTTTCAGCTCAGCGCCCAGGAAGGCCATCAGCGCTGCGCCCATGCCGCCCGCGGCGCCAGCCCCCGGAACCCGGTTGACGTCAATGCGCAGCGATTTTTTGATCACCCCGGCGTAGTGGCTAAGATTGGCGTCGAGTTCGAGGATCATCTCCTCCGTGGCGCCTTTTTGCGGGCCAAAGATACGCGACGCGCCGCTTTCACCGACCAGCGGATTCGTCACGTCACAGGCGACGCGGATTGCGCATCCCTGAAGACGCGGATCGAGATCGGAAATATCAATCCAGTTAAGCGCCATCAGGCTGCCGCCGCCGTAGCCGATCTCCGTCCCGTTCGCATCCGTAAACTTCGCGCCCAGCGCCTGCATCATACCCGCGCCCCCATCGTTGGTTGCGCTCCCGCCGATACCGATAATGATGTTGCGCGCGCCTTTATCCAGCGCGCTGAGGATCAGCTCCCCCGTCCCGCGCGACGTCGTGACCAGCGGGTTACGCTGCGCGGGAGGAACAAGCACCAGGCCGCTGGCGGCGGCCATCTCGATAAACGCGGTGGTACCGTCGCCCGAGATCCCCCAACTGGCCTTCACCTTTTCCCCTAACGGGCCGGTGACGACAGCCTGCTGCCAGGTGCCCTGCGTCGCAGCGATCATCGCTTCAACCGTACCTTCTCCGCCGTCAGCAACGGGAACAGACACGTAATGAGCGTCGGGGAAAATTTCCCGAAATCCTTTTTCTATCGCCTGCGCCACCTCGGTGGCAGACAGGCTTTCTTTATAAGAGTCTGGCGCGATTACGATTTTCATAGTTGTATGCCTGAGCCGTAGGCCCGGTAAGCGTAACGCCACCGGGCAGGACGTCATTAGCGAGCAATTTCAACCTTCGCCAGTTTTTCGTAATAGCACGCTAACGCGCTGTGATCGGCGGTGCCCAGACCGTCCGCACGCAGCGCCTGCATCATCTCCATGACGGCGGCAGTCAGCGGCAACTGCGCGCCCACGCCGTGGGAGGTATCCAGCGCATTCGCCAGATCCTTAATGTGCAGATCGATGCGGAAGCCCGGCCTGAAGTTACGATCCATCACCATCGGCGCCTTGGCATCCAGCACGGTGCTGCCCGCCAGACCACCGCGAATGGCCTGATAGACCAGATCCGGATTAACTCCCGCTTTGGTGGCCAGCGTCAGCGCTTCGGACATGGCCGCGATGTTCAACGCCACAATCACCTGGTTTGCCAGCTTGGTGACGTTGCCTGCGCCAATTTCACCGGTGTGCACCACGGAGCCAGCCATGGCTTTCATCAGGTCGTAGTATTTGTCAAACACGGCTTTATCGCCCCCCACCATCACCGACAAGGTGCCGTCGATGGCTTTCGGTTCGCCGCCGCTGACTGGCGCATCCAGCATCTCCACACCTTTCACTTTCAGCGCCTCGCTGATTTCGCGGCTTGCCAGCGGTGCGATAGAACTCATGTCGATCACCACCAGACCCGGCTTCGCGCCGTCGATAATGCCGTTCTCACCCAGCGCCACCTCTTTCACGTGCGGGGAGTTTGGCAGCATGGTGATAATCACGTCGCACTGCTCAGCAATCGCTTTTGCGGTTGTCGCCGTTTCTGCGCCAGCCGCAATCACCTCTGCCACCGCGTCTGAATTACGATCTAAAACCACCAGTGAGTAACCTGCTTTGATGAGGTTTTTGCTCATTGGTTTGCCCATGATACCCAGGCCAATAAAACCCACTTTCAGCGTCATAATCTGTTTCCTCAATGATGGTTATTTTTTAAAAGCGTCCGCTAATTTCTGCGTGGCGGCGCGGAATACGCCGAGATCGCTGCCCACGGCAACAAACGTTGCGCCCCACTCCAGGTAGCGGCGGGCATCGGCTTCCACTGGCGCCAGAATGCCGCACGGTTTACCGTGCGCTTTGGCACGGGCAAAAATGTGCTGAATTGCGCGCTGCACGTCCGGATGGCTGGCGTTGCCCAGATGACCAAAGGCGGCCGCCAGATCGCTCGGGCCGACGAAAATGCCGTCTACCCCCTCCGTCGCGGCAATAGCGTCGACGTTATCGACCCCCTGCTGGCTCTCGATCTGAACCAGAATGGTGATGTTCTTGTTGGACTGAGCGAAATAGTCCGGCACGGTGCCAAACATGTTGGCGCGGTGCGAGACGGACACGCCGCGGATCCCTTCCGGTGGGTAGCGGGTCGCCGCCACGGCCAGCACCGCTTCTTCTTCCGTTTCAACAAACGGGATCAGGAAGTTGTAGAAGCCGATATCCAGCAGACGCTTGATGATCACCGGCTCGTTGGTGGGTAAACGCACCACCGGCGCGCTGTGGCTGCCTTTCAGCGCCATCAGCTGCGGAATAAACGTGTTGATATCGTTTGGCGCATGTTCGCCGTCCAGCACCAGCCAGTCGAACCCGGCCAGGCCCAGCACTTCGGTGCTGATGGGGTTGGCCAGCGCAGACCAGCAGCCAATCTGAATCTGATGCGCCGCGAGGGCCGCTTTAAATTTATTCGGGAAGATGTCGTTACTCATTACTTATACCTTTTTTAATTCCGCAGTTTTAGCCAGTAGCTTTTCTTATTTATTCCGACTCAGCGTCAGCGTTATATTTATTTTCCTGACTGAATTTTGGCGTTATAAAATCGTCATTCAGTATAATCGTCACCACCCGGCAGCACATTGTCTCAATGCTCAATTATCCAACGGGAGTAGCACGCTATTTTGAGCATATGCCCAACACAGTGGGCGCTGATGCACAGAATCAACGATTAGTGGTTCGGGAGCGATCGCGATCACATTCTCACCTTTCCTCTCCTGGCATTCTTTATTTCCTCAATAAGAAACAATTAACCATCTGGCTATATTTAGTATCAGATATTTTGCTGGAGAAGAGTGAACAATGGCCGATATTGAAATTCGACAGGCGTCGCCGACGGCGTTCTATATAAAAGTGCACGATACCGATAACGTGGCGATTATTGTCAACGACAATGGCTTAAAAGCTGGCACCCGCTTTCCGGATGGCCCGGAGCTGATTGAGCACATTCCGCAGGGGCATAAAGTCGCACTGGTCGATATCCCGGCGCAGGGCGAAATCGTGCGCTACGGCGAAGTCATCGGCTATGCGGTGCGCGCTATCCCGCAGGGTAGCTGGATTGAGGAGTCGCTGGTTGAGCTGCCCACCGCCCCGCCGCTGGAGTCGTTGCCGCTGGCTACCCGCGTCCCTGAGCCGTTGCCTCCGCTGGAGGGTTATACCTTCGAAGGTTACCGCAACGCGGATGGCAGCGTGGGAACCAAAAACCTGCTTGGCATCACCACCAGCGTGCATTGCGTGGCGGGCGTAGTGGATTATGTGGTGAAAATTATTGAGCGCGATCTGCTACCGAAATACCCCAACGTTGACGGCGTGGTGGGTCTTAACCACCTGTACGGCTGCGGCGTGGCGATCAACGCGCCCGCAGCGGTCGTGCCGATCCGCACGATTCACAATATCGCCCTTAACCCAAACTTTGGCGGTGAGGTCATGGTGATTGGTCTCGGCTGTGAAAAATTGCAGCCAGAACGCCTGTTGCAGGGTACGGAAGATGTGAAAGCCATTCCGGTTGACGATGCCAGTATTGTGCGTCTTCAGGATGAACACCATGTCGGCTTCAGATCGATGATCGACGACATTTTACAGGTGGCAGAGCGCCATCTGGAGAAGCTGAACAAACGCCAGCGTGAAACCTGCCCGGCCTCTGAACTGGTCGTTGGGACACAGTGTGGCGGCAGCGATGCGTTTTCCGGCGTCACCGCTAACCCGGCGGTCGGTTATGCCTCCGATCTGTTCGTGCGCTGCGGCGCCACGGTGATGTTCTCCGAAGTGACCGAAGTGCGTGATGCTATCCACCTGCTCACGCCGCGCGCCGTCAACGAAGAGGTGGGCAAACGCCTGCTGGAGGAGATGGCCTGGTACGATAACTATCTCGACATGGGCAAAACCGACCGCAGCGCCAACCCGTCTCCGGGTAACAAGAAAGGCGGCCTGGCCAACGTGGTGGAAAAGGCCCTCGGATCGATTGCCAAATCCGGCCAGAGCGCGATTGTGGAAGTGCTCTCCCCTGGCCAGCGACCAACCAAACGCGGCCTGATCTATGCGGCAACGCCTGCCAGTGATTTCGTGTGCGGCACCCAGCAGGTGGCGTCCGGCATTACGGTACAGGTCTTTACCACCGGGCGCGGCACGCCGTACGGCCTGATGGCGGTACCGGTGATCAAAATGGCGACCCGCACCGAGCTGGCAAACCGCTGGTATGACTTAATGGATATCAACGCGGGCACCATCGCCACCGGGGAAGAGAGTATTGAAGAGGTGGGCTGGAAGCTGTTCCACTTCATTCTGGATGTGGCAAGCGGGCGGAAGAAAACCTTCTCCGATCAATGGGGATTGCATAACTCGCTGGCGGTGTTTAACCCGGCGCCGGTGACCTGATGGCCCCTCATCCTGCCTTCTCCCCACAGGGGAGAGGGTAAAAAACCGCACCGGGCAGTCCCCTCCCCCCTATGGGGCTGAGGGTTCCCCACAAAATAATGCCTGCACAGACGGCCCCCTCTCCCTTGAGGGAGAGGGCTGGGGTGAGGGGGAACATACGGCTCTGGTGGTCATTCCGTTCACTTTATGTTCCTTGCTACTCTGTCACGACATGACCGGTGAACGTGCCAGGGTGGCTCAGTCGCCACCACCCTGGCGACCCGGGCTTCCGGCGGTAAATCGCCGCTTCGCGGTGCCTTCGGCTTATTCCTTCCGGCTTATCGGGGACGGGCGGAGGTAACATCCCTGTAAAGCCCGCCCTCTCGGCGCATCCCTGCGCCTCGCCCCGGCCTACAGGAAACGCCTCAGCGATTTACAGCCAGACCGAGGCATCGCTGAAAGCCCTCAGTTATTCTGAGGCAACGTTATCGCTTTTGCTTTCAAATTACTGGGGAACCCTCTCCCTATGGGGAGAGGGTTAGGGTGAGGGGAAAAGCCCCTTTAGACCAGCACCACATCGATCCCGCTTTTGCGTAACCCTTCCAGGCTTTCCGCCGGAATGCCTTCATCAACGATAATCATGTCGATCCGCTGGGTATCAATAATTTTATGCAGGCTTGAACGATTAAACTTGCTGGAGTCCGTGACAACGATAATACGCTCCGCCACCTCGCACATTTTGCGGTTCAGACGGGCTTCATCCTCGTTGTGCGTACTCACCCCCCGGTCGAGATCGATGGCATCGACGCCCAGGAACAGCAGGTCAAAATGGTAATTCTGTAAGGACTGCTCCGCCTGGTCGCCGTAGAAGGACTGCGACTGACGGCGCAAGTGCCCGCCGGTCATCAGCAGCTCTACGCCCTCCGCTTCCAGCAGCGCGTTTGCCACGTTCATCCCGTTGGTCATGGCAATGACATCGGTGTGCTGGCGCAGCATGCGGGCAATTTCAAAGGTTGTGGTGCCGGAGTCCAGAATAATGCGGTGACCCGGCTTCACCAGTTCAGCCGCCGCCTGCGCGATGCTGCGCTTCACTGCCGTATTAAGGGAACTTTTGTCCTCAACGGACGGCTCCACGCCGGGGGCATTGCCTTCGCAAATCAGCGCGCCGCCGTAAGCGCGAACGGCAATCCCCTGCTTTTCCAGAAAGGCCAGATCGTTACGGATCGTCACCGTCGACACGCCGAATAAAAGAGAAAGATCGTTAACCTGCACGCTTCCCTGCGCCCGCAACCGCTGAATGATCTGCTCTCGCCTTTCACTGGTGCCGGTGATGCGCTTCTCTGCGGACGAATCGGTGCTGCTCATACGAGCTCCTTAGTAAATACACTTTCGTTTCATTTCGTTTTGCTTATTAACGCCTTTCTTTTGAGGGAATGCAAGCCCTGTATGGTGTGCGGACGCAAGCTTAACCGCCACTGAAACCTTTCATTATGTTTCTTTTGTGAAACAGATCGGAAAACTATTATCTTTCGTTTTATTTTTACCTCACCATAATGCAGTATCAAATGAAACAAAACGAAAGATAAATACCAACACCATCCGAAATGGAGAGGAAAGTGAAACATCTGACAGAAATGGTGGAACAACATAAACGGGGGAATACAAACGGGATTTATGCCGTCTGTTCCGCACATCCACTGGTACTTGAAGCTGCACTACGTTACGCCCATTCACAACAGACGCCCCTGCTGATAGAAGCCACCTCAAACCAGGTGGATCAGTTTGGCGGTTATACCGGTATGACGCCCGCCGATTTTTATGGGTTTGTCTGCAAGCTGGCGGGATCTCTTGGTTTCCCCACCTCGCAGCTGATCCTTGGCGGCGATCATTTAGGTCCAAACCGCTGGCAAAACCTGCCGGCTTCGCAGGCGATGGCGAACGCCGACGATCTGATCAGAAGCTACGTGGCGGCCGGATTTAAAAAAATTCACCTCGATTGCAGCATGTCCTGCGAAGACGACCCGGTTCCGTTAACCGATGCAATCGTTGCCGGGCGTGCCGCTCGGCTGGCTAAAATTGCCGAAACCACCTGTCTCGAGCAATTTGGCATAGCCGATCTGGTCTACGTTATCGGCACGGAAGTTCCGGTTCCCGGTGGGGCACACGAGACGCTGACCGAGCTTGAGGTCACCACGCCAGAGGCGGCACGCGCCACGCTTGAGGCACACCGCCACGCATTCGAGAAGGAAGGGTTAAGCGACATCTGGCCGCGCATTATTGGCCTGGTGGTTCAGCCTGGCGTTGAGTTCGACCATGCGCAGGTTTGTGACTATCAACCGCATAAAGCCGTCGCGCTGAGCGAGATGGTTGAAGCCTACGACACGCTTGTATTTGAAGCACACTCTACCGATTACCAGACGCCGCAGGCGCTGCGCCAGTTGGTGAAAGATCACTTCGCCATTCTGAAAGTCGGCCCTGCGCTAACCTTCGCGCTGCGCGAAGCGCTGTTCTCACTGGCAGCAATTGAAGAAGAGCTGCTGCCGGCAAAAGCCTGCTCAGGGCTGCGTCACGTCCTGGAAAACGTGATGCTCGATCGCCCGGAATACTGGCAAAGCCACTATCACGGCGACGGCAATGCCCGTCGCCTGGCGCGCGGTTACAGCTATTCCGACCGCGTGCGCTATTACTGGCCAGACAGCCAGATTGACGACGCCTTTGAGCGGCTGGTACGCAACCTGGCGGATGAACCGATCCCGCTGCCGCTGATCAGCCAGTATCTGCCGTTGCAGTACAGCAAAGTTCGCGATGGCGCTCTCAGGTCCACACCACGGGAACTCATCCTCGACCACATTCAGGACATACTCCAGCAGTACCATGCCGCCTGCGAAGGCGTAACGACTCAACACGCATAATTAAAAAGAGGAAAACGCTATGCCAAACATTGTCTTATGCCGCATTGATGAACGCCTGATCCACGGTCAGGTGGGCGTACAGTGGGTGGGGTTTGCGGGGGCGAACCTGGTGCTGGTGGCAAATGACGAGGTTGCAGACGATCCGGTTCAGCAAAACCTGATGGAGATGGTGCTGGCGGAAGGCATCGCCGTGCGTTTCTGGTCCCTGCAAAAAGTGATCGACAACATTCATCGCGCCGCCGACCGGCAGAAAATTCTGCTGGTCTGTAAAACACCGGCTGATTTTTTAACGCTGGTCGAGGGCGGCGTGCCCATCACCCGTATTAACGTCGGAAATATGCATTACGCCAGTGGCAAACAGCAAATTGCCAAAACGGTATCTGTAGACGCGAACGATATCGCCGCGTTTAACGGCCTGAAGGCGGCCGGAGTGGAATGCTTCGTTCAGGGCGTTCCAACAGAGACTGCTTTGGATCTCTTTAAACTGCTCTGAGGGATTCACAATGGAAATCAGTCTGTTGCAGGCTTTCGCGCTGGGGCTTCTCGCCTTTATAGCGGGCCTGGATATGTTTAACGGCTTAACACACATGCACCGTCCGGTGGTGCTCGGGCCACTGGTTGGCCTGATTCTGGGCGATTTGCACACCGGAATTCTGACCGGCGGTACGTTAGAACTGGTCTGGATGGGACTCGCGCCGCTGGCGGGCGCGCAGCCGCCAAACGTGATTATCGGCACCATCGTTGGCACCACATTTGCCATTACTACAGGCGTGAAGCCGGATGTCGCCGTTGGGGTCGCCGTGCCGTTTGCCGTGGCGGTTCAGATGGGGATCACTTTCCTCTTCTCGGTGATGTCCGGCGTGATGTCCCGCTGCGATCGCATGGCGGCTAACGCAGACACCCGTGGTATTGAACGGGTCAACTATCTGGCACTGCTGGCGCTCGGCGTCTTCTACTTCCTGTGCGCGTTTCTGCCCATCTACTTCGGGGCTGAACATGCGAAAACCGCCATTGACGTGCTGCCGGAACGTCTGATCGACGGTCTCGGCGTCGCGGGCGGCATCATGCCAGCGATCGGCTTCGCCGTGCTGCTGAAGATCATGATGAAAAACGTTTACATCCCTTACTTCATTATCGGCTTTGTCGCCGCGGCCTGGCTGAAACTCCCGGTGCTGGCGATTGCCGCGGCTGCGCTGGCGATGGCGCTGATCGACCTGCTGCGCAAATCGCCTGAACCCACGGCGCCTGCGGCCCAGAAAGAGGAATTTGAAGATGGCATCTAATCACACCACCCTGCCGGGCGTGTCTGAAAGTGAAGAGACACTGCTGACCGGCGTGAATGAAAACGTCTACGAAGACCAGAGTATTGGTGCTGAGCTAACGAAAAAGGATATTAACCGTGTCGCCTGGCGTTCCATGCTGCTACAGGCCTCGTTTAACTACGAGCGTATGCAGGCCTCCGGCTGGCTGTATGGGCTACTGCCCGCGCTGAAAAAGATCCACACCAATAAGCGGGACCTGGCGCGCGCCATGAAAGGCCATATGGGCTTCTTTAACACCCACCCGTTCCTGGTGACCTTCGTCATCGGCATTATTCTGGCAATGGAGCGTTCCAAGCAGGATGTGAACAGCATCCAGAGCACTAAAATTGCCGTCGGCGCACCGCTCGGTGGCATTGGTGACGCCATGTTCTGGCTGACCCTGCTGCCCATCTGCGGGGGGATTGGCGCCAGCCTTGCGCTACAGGGCTCCATTCTTGGCGCGGTGGTTTTTATCGTGCTGTTTAACGTGGTGCATCTCGGCCTGCGTTTTGGTCTGGCGCACTATGCGTACCGAATGGGTGTCGCCGCGATCCCGCTGATCAAGGCCAACACCAAAAAGGTTGGTCATGCTGCGTCCATTGTCGGGATGACAGTGATCGGCGCGCTTGTGGCAACCTATGTGCGCCTGAATACCACACTCGAGATTAAAGCCGGGGATGCGGTCGTCAAACTGCAAACCGATGTGATCGACAAACTGATGCCCGCCTTTCTGCCGCTGGTCTACACCCTGACCATGTTCTGGCTGGTACGCCGTGGCTGGAGCCCGCTGCGCCTGATTGGTATCACCGTGGTGCTGGGCGTTGTCGGTAAATTCTGTCACTTCCTGTAAAAAGCAAAGAGGTTGCGATGTTAGGCATTATTTTGACGGGTCACGGCGGTTTTGCCAGCGGGCTGGAACAGGCGATGAAGCAAATCCTCGGCGAACAGCCGCAGTTTATCGCCATCGATTTTCCGGAAAGCTCCACCACTGCGCGGCTGACCGCGCAGCTTGAGCAGGCAGTGAATGAACTGGATGCAGAGCACGATATCGTGTTTCTCACCGATCTTCTCGGCGGTACGCCGTTTCGTGTGGCCTCTACCCTCGCGATGCAGCGCCCCGGCAGCGAAGTGATCACCGGCACCAATCTCCAGCTTTTGCTGGAGATGGTTCTGGAGCGCGACGGGTTAAGCAGTGAAGCCTTTCGTTTGCAGGCGCTGGAGTGCGGCCATCGCGGCCTGACCAGCCTGGTGGATGAACTTGCACGCTGTCGCGAGGAAGCGCCCGCCGAGGAAGGGATATGAGGCAACTGCTGCGCGCGCGTCGTCTGCTTACCGGGCAGGGCTGGCTGGATGACCATCAGCTGCGTATGGATAGAGGCGTCATCACCGCCATCGAGCCGATTCCGGCAGGGGTTAATACCCGCGAGGCAGACCTGCTTTGCCCGGCATACATTGATATTCACGTCCACGGCGGCGCGGGTGTGGATGTGATGGATGATGCGCCCGACGTGCTGGACCGGTTAGCCATGCACAAAGCGCGTGAAGGCGTGGGGGCGTTTCTGCCTACCACCGTCACCGCTCCGCTGGAGGCGATCCATGGCGCGTTACGGCGCATTGCCCGGCGCTGTCATGCCGGTGGCCCCGGCGCGCAGATCCTGGGCAGCTATCTGGAAGGCCCGTACTTTACACCGCAGAACAAAGGGGCGCACCCGCCAGAACTGTTTCGCGAACTGGATCTCGCGGAACTTGATGAGCTGATTGCGGTTTCGCAGAACACGCTGCGGGTAGTGGCGCTTGCTCCGGAAAAAGTGGATGCCCTGAAGGCGATCCATCACCTCAAGCAAAAAGGGATACGCGTCATGCTGGGCCACAGCGCCGCTACATACGCGCAAACCCTGGCCGCATTTGATGCAGGCGCAGCCGGGCTGGTGCACTGCTACAACGGCATGACGGGGTTACACCACCGGGAGCCCGGCATGGTTGGCGCCGGGCTTACGGACCCACGCGCGTGGCTGGAGCTTATTGCCGACGGGCATCACGTTCATCCTGGAGCCATGCGGCTATGTTGTTGCTGCGCGAAGGATCGTACGGTGCTGATTACCGATGCCATGCAGGCGGCGGGTATGCCTGATGGGCGCTATACGTTGTGTGGTGAAAATGTCGAGATGCAGGGCGGCGTTGTCCGCACGGCCTCAGGCGGGCTGGCGGGCAGCACGCTCGCGCTGGATGCCGCCGTGCGAAATATGGTGGAGCATACGGGGATCGCCCCAGAAAACGCAATCCATATGGCCTCGCTGCATCCTGCTCGTCTGCTCGGTATGGATCACCTGCTGGGAACGTTAGCGCCAGGCAAACGCGCCAATGTTCTTGCGCTGGATGCGGGTTTACACCTCCGGCAGATCTGGATCCAGGGTCAGGCTCTTTCCCTGTAGCCCCTTCACAGTGTGCCCTGTTGGCCTTACGGAAGACGATCGTAAGGCCTTTCTTTTCCTTTCCTTGATTTTCGCCTTTCCTTTCGCGATCACACTTTTCGTTTTATTTCTTTTTCGCCATTGAACTTTCGATTTCTTTTCTATAAATTTTATTTAACTGCTAAAGTGAACAAGTGAAACGAAACGAAAGATAGCGACACATTTGCCAGCGTCTGATGTGGAATTCACACGACTAAGGACTGAGTTATGCCACAAACCACTATCGCCACCACCGGCACCTGGACCGAAAAAGAGATCCGCCAGCAGCCAGCCAGCTGGCTTCGCTCGCTCAACAATATTGATAATCTGCGCGCGTCGATCGACAGTTTTCTGACGCCACTGTTGCGCAAGCCCGATCTGCGGATCGTTCTGACCGGCGCGGGTACGTCTGCTTTTATCGGCGACATCATTGCGCCATGGCTTGCCAGCCACACGGGGAAAAACATCACCGCGATACCTACGACCGATCTGGTCACCAACCCGATGGATTATTTCAGCCCTTCGCACCCGCTGCTGCTGGTCTCTTTCGCCCGTTCTGGCAATAGCCCGGAGAGCGTCGCCGCCGTTGAGCTGGCGAATCAGTTTGTACCGGAGTGCTACCACCTGTCGATCACCTGTAATGAAGCAGGCAGCCTGTACCAGAATGCTGTCGACAGCGATAACGCCTGCGCTCTGCTCATGCCAGCCGAAACGCACGATCGCGGGTTCGCGATGACAAGCAGCATCACCACCATGATGGCGAGCTGCCTGGCGGTATTCGCACCGGAAACGATCAACAGCAAAACGTTCCGCGACGTGTCCGATCGCTGTCAGGCGATCCTCACATCGCTTGGCGATTTCAGTCCCGGCGTCTTTGGTAACGAACCGTGGAAACGCATTGTTTATCTGGGCAGCGGTGGATTACAGGGCGCCGCACGGGAGTCTGCGCTGAAGGTGCTGGAGCTGACCGCCGGCAAGCTGGCGGCATTCTACGATTCGCCAACGGGTTTCCGTCACGGGCCTAAGTCGCTGGTGGACAACGAAACGCTGGTCGTCGTGTTTGTCTCCAGCCATCCGTATACGCGTCAGTACGATCGGGATCTGCTCGCCGAACTGCGACGCGATCGTCAGGCCATGCGCGTGGTAGCCATTGCAGCCGAAACGGATCCGGTCATTGAAGCTGGCCCGCATATCCTGCTGCCGCCTTCCCGTTCATTTAACGATATGGAGCAGGCGTTCTGCTTCCTGATGTACGCCCAGGTCTTCGCACTGACCCAGTCTCTGCACGTTGGCAATACGCCGGATACGCCATCCGCCAGCGGTACGGTTAACCGTGTGGTCCAGGGCGTCGTTATTCATCCGTGGCAGGCTTAAGAGGACAGGCTCATGAGTATTATTTCTACCAAATATCTTTTGCAGGACGCACAGGCGAAGGGCTATGCCGTTCCGGCCTTTAACATCCATAACGCCGAGACGATCCAGGCGATCCTCGAAGTCTGTAGCGAAATGCGATCGCCGGTGATCCTCGCGGGTACGCCGGGGACGTTTAAACATATTGCGCTGGAAGAGATCTACGCCTTGTGCAGCGCATATTCCCTTACTTATGACATGCCGCTGGCGCTACACCTCGATCACCACGAATCGCTGGACGACATTCGCCGCAAAGTCCATGCCGGCGTACGTAGCGCAATGATCGACGGTAGCCATTACCCCTTCGAACAAAACGTCAAGCTGGTGAAATCGGTCGTCGATTTCTGCCACCTCAACGACTGTAGCGTCGAGGCCGAACTGGGCCGACTGGGCGGAGTGGAAGATGACATGAGCGTCGACGCCGAAAGCGCGTTCCTGACCGACCCGCAGGAAGCAAAACGCTTTGTCGAAATGACAGGCGTGGACAGCCTCGCCGTTGCCATCGGTACCGCGCACGGTCTTTATACCAAACGCCCAAAAATCGACTTCCAGCGGCTGGCCGAGATCCGCGAGGTAGTGACAGTGCCGCTGGTGCTGCACGGTGCGAGTGATGTGCCGGATGAGGATGTGCGCCGCACCATTGAGCTGGGCGTCTGCAAAGTTAACGTCGCAACAGAGCTGAAAATCGCCTTCTCTGACGCAGTCAAAGCCTGGTTTGCCGAGAACCCACAGGGCAACGATCCGCGCTTCTACATGCGCGTCGGCATGGATGCCATGAAAGAGGTGGTCAGAAGCAAAATCACCGTTTGCGGCTCGGCGAACCGGCTGCTGCTTGCGGCTGAAGCCTGAACCCATCGCGCATAACGTTAGTACCTAAAAAAATAACTATAAGCCTCGCAAATATGAAGGCGCGTCCTTAAGCCGGACAGCGCCTTCCATTATCCTAAAAAACCGAGGAGTCCCTACATGACACAGGAAAAGTCGTTTAAATCGAAAGCGTGGGAGTTTTTCCAGAGCCTGGGAAAGACGTTTATGTTCCCGGTCTCACTGTTGGCCTTTATGGGGTTGTTGTTAGGTATCGGTAGTTCTGTCACCAGCCCTTCCACCATCAAAAGTTTTCCCTTTCTGGGCGGCGAGTTAACGCAGCTCACCTTTGGTTTTATCGCCATGGTCGGCGGCTTTGCTTTTACCTATCTGCCGCTGATGTTTGCCATGGCGATCCCGATGGGCCTTGCCAGACGTAATAAAGCGGTGGGCGCTTTTGCCGGATTCGTTGGCTACATGCTGATGAACATGAGCATCAACTACTACCTGACCGCCACCCACCAGCTTGCGGATGCCGCCACCATGAGACAGGTGGGACAATCCATTGTGCTTGGCATTCAAACGCTGGAGATGGGCGTGCTCGGCGGCATTGTGGTAGGGGTGATCACCTACTTCCTGCACGAACGTTTCCAGGACACGGTGCTGCACGACGCGTTTGCCTTCTTTAGCGGCATTCGTTTTGTGCCCATCATTACCGCCCTCACCCTGTCGCTGGTCGGCTTGTTTATCCCCCTGCTGTGGGAATATGTGGCAATGGGCATTGCCGGGATTGGTCATATCATCCAGAGCACCAGCGTCTTTGGGCCATTCCTGTATGGCGTAGGCGTACTGCTGCTCAAACCTTTTGGCCTGCACCACATCCTGCTGGCGATGGTGCGCTTCACCCCGGCGGGCGGCATTGAGATGGTTAACGGCCAGGAAGTGGCCGGTGCGCTGAACATTTTCTACGCCGAGCTGAAAGCTGGCCTGCCGTTTAGCCCGCACGTTACGGCATTTTTATCGCAAGGGTTTATGCCGACATTTATCTTCGGCCTGCCTGCCGTGGCTTACGCTATCTACCGCACCGCGCGCCCGGAAAACCGTCCGGTGATTAAAGGGCTGCTGCTTTCAGGCGTGCTGGTTTCAGTTGTCACGGGTATTTCAGAGCCGATTGAGTTCCTGTTCCTGTTTATTGCCCCTGTGCTTTACGCGTTTCATATCGTTATGTCTGGCCTGTCGCTGATGGTGATGGCGCTGCTCGGCGTCACCATCGGCAACACCGACGGCGGCATTCTGGATCTGCTGATCTTCGGCGTCATGCAGGGGATGTCGACCAAATGGTATCTGCTGTTCCCGGTGGGTATCGCCTGGTTTGCTATCTACTTCTTCGTCTTCCGCTGGTACATCCTCAGGCACGATATTAAAACGCCGGGCCGTGAGGTTGACGCGCAGGGTGCGCTCCAGGCGGTGGAAGCCAATACCCGGGCACGTGGAAAATCGAAATACGATCATGGGCTTATTCTTCGCGCGCTTGGCGGTAAAGAGAATATTGAGTCGCTCGACAACTGCATTACCCGCTTACGTCTGGTGGTAAAAGATATGGGGCTTATCGACCAGCAGGCGCTGAAGGCCGCGGGCGCCTTGTCAGTAGTGGTGCTTGATGCCCACAGCGTTCAGGTGATCATCGGTCCGCAGGTGCAGAGCGTCAAATCCGGCATTGAAGCCTTAATTTAACAGGGGGACGTTGTGTTTGATTTCGACAGAATCATTGAGCGTAAAAGCGATAAATGCCGTAAATGGGATCATACGTTTGTGTGCTCGCGTTTCGGTGATGTCCCGGAGGGATTTATCCCGCTGTGGATAGCAGACATGGATTTCACCTCGCCACCCGCCGTGATTGAAGGCTTCCAGCGCATCGTGGAGCATGGCACCTTCGGTTACACCTGGTGCTTCGACGAATTCTACGATGCGGTCATCGCCTTCCAGCGCACCCGTCATCAGGTTGAGGTGCATAAGTCATGGATCACCCTGACCTACGGCACCGTTTCCACGCTGCACTATACGGTTCAGGCGTTCTGCAAACCCGGCGACTGCGTGATGATGAATACCCCGGTGTATGACCCGTTTGCGATGGCGACACAGCGACAGGGCGTGCGGGTGCTTGCAAATCCGCTGAGCGTGAAGGAAAACCGCTATCAGCTGGATTTTAATCTGATTGAAGTTCAGCTCAAAACTCACCGTCCAAAACTGTGGTTCTTCTGCTCGCCGCATAACCCCTCGGGCCGAATCTGGCGCGCGGATGAGATACGTCAGGTGTCCGATCTCTGTAAGCGCTACGGCACGATTCTGGTGGTTGATGAGGTTCACGCCGAGCACATTCTGGACGGTACATTCGTCAGTTGTCTGACTTCGGGCTGTGCCGCCCAGGACAACCTGATTGTGCTGACCTCCCCCAATAAAGCCTTCAACCTTGGCGGGCTAAAAACATCCTACTCAATGATTCCAGACGATTCGCTGCGCCAGCGTTTCCGCCAGCAGCTGGAGAAGAACTCCATTACCTCGCCCAATATCTTCGGCGTGTGGGGAATTATTCTGGCTTATCAGCAAGGTCTGCCATGGCTCGACGCGCTGAATGGTTATCTGCGCGGCAATGCCCGCTACCTTGCGGATGCCATTCAGACCCATTTCCCTGCATGGAAGATGATGAACCCGGAGTCGTCGTATCTCGCCTGGATAGACGTCAGTGCGGACGATCGCAGTGCGACGGCGCTAACTCAACATTTCGCAAAACAGGCTGGCGTGGTCATTGAAGATGGCAGCCACTACGTACAAAACGGCGAAAACTACCTGCGTATTAACTTCGGCACCCAGCGCTACTGGCTGGAACAGTCCATCAACCGAATGCTGAAGCATTACTGATAAGGATCTTACCCCGATGAAAAAAATGCTCACTCTCTCGCTGCTGACTCTCTGTGTTTCTCATGGTGCGGCGGCAGCAAACTACGCGCTCAGTAACGACAATATTGCCCTTTCGTTTGATGATGCAAACGCAACGGTAGTGGTAACGGACAGCAAAGCTAACCATCCGCTCACGCCCCAGGAGTTGTTCTTTCTGACGCTACCGGATGAAACAAAAATCCACACCGCTGATTTCAAAATCAAGCACGTCGAAAAGCAGGACAATGCGATAGTCATCGACTTTACGCATCCGGATTTTATCGTAACGGTGAAACTGAACCTGGTGAAGGGAAAATACGCCAGCATTGGCTACACCATCGCCGCCGTCGGGCAGCCGCGGGACGTAGCGAAAATTACCTTCTTCCCGACGAAGAAGCAGTCTCAGGCACCTTACGTTGACGGGGCGATTAACAGCTCGCCAATCGTGGCCGACTCGTTCTTCATCCTGCCAGACAAACCGATTGTGAATACTTACGCTTATGAAGCCACCACGAACCTCAACGTGGAGCTGAAAACGCCAATTCTGCCTGAGACACCGGTTAGTTTTACCACCTGGTTCGGCACTTTCCCGGAAACTAATCAGCTGCGCCGCAGCGTAAACCAGTTTATCGATGCCGTGCGTCCGCGGCCTTATAAGCCTTACCTGCACTACAACAGCTGGATGGACATCGGCTTCTTTACCCCTTACTCCGAGCAGGATGTCATTGGGCGGATGGACGAATGGAATAAAGAATTTATTGCCGGACGCGGGGTGGCGCTGGACGCGTTCCTGCTGGACGATGGCTGGGACGATCGCACCGGACGCTGGCTGTTTGGCCCGGCATTCAGCAACGGTTTTGGCAAAGTCAGGGAAAAAGCCGACAGCCTGCATAGCTCGGTTGGGCTGTGGCTTTCTCCGTGGGGCGGATACAACAAGCCGCGCGATATTCGCGTCTCGCATGCAAAAGAGTATGGTTTCGAAACCGTAGACGGCAAGCTGGCGCTGTCGGGGCCGAACTATTTTAAAAACTTTAACGATCAGATCATCAAGCTGATCAAAAACGAGCATATTACCTCGTTCAAGCTCGACGGAATGGGTAACGCCAATTCGCATATCAAGGGCAGCCCATTTGCATCGGATTTTGACGCGTCCATTGCCCTGCTGCACAACATGCGCAGCGCAAATCCGAACCTGTTTATCAACCTGACCACCGGCACCGACGCCAGCCCGTCCTGGCTGTTCTATGCTGATTCAATCTGGCGTCAGGGCGATGATATCAACCTGTACGGCCCCGGCACGCCAGTGCAGCAGTGGATGACCTACCGCGATGCCGAAACCTGGCGATCCATCGTGCGTAAAGGTCCGCTGTTCCCGCTGAACTCACTGATGTACCACGGGATCGTCAGCGCAGAGAACGCTTACTATGGACTCGAGAAAGTGCAAACAGACAGCGATTTTGCCGATCAGGTCTGGAGCTACTTTGCAACCGGAACTCAGCTTCAGGAGCTGTACATTACGCCGTCCATGCTGAATAAGGCGAAGTGGGATACCCTGGCGCAGGCGGCGAAATGGTCGCGTGAGAATGCCAGCGTGCTGGTGGATACTCACTGGATTGGCGGTGACCCAACTTCGCTTGAGGTTTACGGCTGGGCCTCATGGAGTAAAGACAAAGCGATTTTTGGCTTACGAAACCCGTCGGATAAACCGCAACGTTACTTCCTGGATTTAACCAAAGATTTTGAGATCCCGGCAGGAGAGCGTTCCCAGTTTACCCTGAAAGCCGTGTACGGCAGTAATTCGACCGTACCAGAGGAGTATAAAAACGCTGTGGTGATTACGCTGCAACCGCTGGAAACGCTGGTGTTTGAGGCGATGCCGGGGAAATAGTGAGGCTTTGACACGGTGTAGGCCGGGTAAGGCGAAGCCGCCACCCGGCAAAACAGGCGGCAGGGTCTTACTCCCCCTGCTGCTCCAGCGCATATTTATACAGCGCATTTTTCTTCACGCCGTGGATCTCCGCCGCCAGCGCCGCCGCTTTTTTCAGAGGAAGTTCAGCCTGTAGCAGGGCCAGCGTACGCAGCGCATCGGCAGGCAGAGCGTCTTCCTGCGCTTTGTGGCCTTCGACAATCAGCACCATTTCGCCCTTGCGGCGGTTTTCGTCTTCTTTCACCCACGCCAGCAGTTCGCCGACCGGCGCACCGTGAATGGTTTCCCACGTTTTGGTCAGCTCGCGCGCCAGCACCACGTAGCGCCCTTCGCCCCAGACGGTCACCATATCCTCCAGGCTTTCCAGCAGACGGTGAGTGGATTCGTAGAAGATCAACGTACGCGGTTCGGCTTCCAGATCCTTTAATACATCGCGGCGACCTTTGGATTTAGCTGGCAGGAAACCTTCGTAGCAGAAACGATCGGACGGCAGACCCGCAGCGCTTAACGCCGCAATCGCCGCGCACGGCCCCGGCAGCGGCACAACGCGGATGCCAGCTTCCCGGCAGGTGCGTACCAGATGGTAGCCCGGATCGTTGATCAGCGGCGTTCCCGCATCGGAGACCAGCGCGATGTTCTGCCCTTCTTTAAGCTTCGCCACCAGCGTTTCGGCTTTTTGTTGCTCATTGTGATCGTGCAGGGCAAACAAACGGGCGTTGATGGCAAAGTGTTGTAGCAGTAAACCGGTATGACGGGTGTCTTCAGCCGCAATTAAATCAACAGCTTGCAATACGGTGAGCGCACGTTGGGTAATATCAGACAAATTCCCGATAGGAGTAGGTACAATATAAAGCTGGCCTTGAGAATTATCTGCCGTTTCGTGTTGTTTCATTGTTTCGTCCGTATTGCCGATTTAATATTGAGCATTGCGTAAAAAAATCACTGGATACAGTATGGTACCGTTAACGTTTCTTCGAAAAAAAGCCGCGCACAGCGTGCCCCTCCTGCTGGCAGCCCTGATCTTTACCGGCTGCGGCACCCAGGCACCTGACCAGAGCACTGCTCATATGCAGGGATCCGCTCAGGCTGATTCTGGCTTTTATCTGCAACAAATGTCGCAGAGTACAAATGATACCAGGATCAACTGGCAATTACTCGCCATTCGTGCACTGCTGAAAGAAGGGAAAACCCAGCAGGCCGCCGAGCTGTTCAGCCAGCTGCCGCAGGATCTTAACGACACTCAGCGCCATGAGCAGACGCTGCTGTCGGCAGAACTGAAGGTCGCGCAAAAAGATTACGACGGCGCGAAGAAGATCCTCGGCACCATCGATCTCAGCACGCTGGATAAAAACCAGCAGGCCCGTTTCTGGCAGGCCGGTATCACCGCTGAGCAGGGTCGCCCTTCCCTGACGCTACTCCGCGCGCTGATTGCCCAGGAGCCTCTGCTCGCGGGTGCAGACAAGCAAAAAAATATTGACGCAACCTGGCAGGCGCTCGCCTCCATGACCCAGGATCAGGCCAAGGCGCTGGTAATCAACGCCGATGAAAATGTCCTGCAAGGCTGGCTGGATCTGCAACAGATGTGGTTCAACAACCGCAGCGATCCGAACATGCTGAAAGCCGGCATTACCGACTGGCAAAAGCGTTACCCGCAAAACCCGGGAGCGAAAATGCTGCCAACGCAGCTGGTGAACGTGCAAAACTTTAAGCCCGCCTCCACCAGCAAAATCGCCCTGCTGCTGCCGTTAAACGGTCAGGCTGCGGTGTTTGGTCGCGCCATTCAGCAAGGTTTTGAAGCCGCGAAAAACGGCACCACCGCCGTCAGCGGCAGCGCGGTTCCGGCGCAGGCTGCACAGGCGGCGAATGTGAATGACGTTGTCAGCCCGTCCGCCGCCGAAACCAGCGACCTGACCACCGCGCAAACCCCTGCGCAGGGCACCATGCAGAATCCGGTTACCGCCCCAACGACGCAGCCTGCTACCCCAGCGCCTGCGGCAACACAGGCCCCGGCTGAAACACCGGCGCCCGCGACGGCAGAACAACCTCAGCCGCAAACCGCGCAGCCGGAACAGCAGCCAGCAACCCAGCCGCAGGCTGTGGCCACCACCAGCGCTTATCCTGGTGCAGAGTTGAAAATCTACGACACCAGCGCCCAGCCGCTTGACCAGGTGCTGGCGCAGGTTCAGCAGGACGGGGCCAGCATCGTTGTCGGCCCGCTGTTGAAAAACAACGTGGAAGCGCTGATGAAGAGCAACACCACGCTGAACGTGCTGGCGCTTAACCAGCCTGAGCAGGTTCAGAACCGCGCCAATATCTGTTACTTCGCCCTCTCTCCGGAGGATGAAGCCCGCGATGCGGCCCGCCATATTCACGAGCAGGGCAAGCAGGCGCCGCTGCTGCTGATCCCACGCAGCACGCTGGGCGATCGCGTTGCCAACGCGTTTGCGCAAGAGTGGCAGACCCTTGGCGGTGGCGTGGTGTTGCAGCAGAAATTTGGCTCAGCTTCCGAACTGAGAGCGGGCGTGAACGGCGGGGCAGGTATTGCCCTCAACGGTAGCCCGGTATCCGCCAGCCTGCCGCAGCAGCAGAGCGTCACCATCGGCGGTCTGACGATCCCGGCGCCACCTACCGACGCGCAAATCAGCGGCGGCGGTAAAGTGGATTCGGCATACATCGTCGCTACCCCGGAAGAGATCGCCTTTATCAAACCGATGATCGCCATGCGTAACGGCAGCCAGAGCGGCGCAACGCTCTACGCCAGCTCACGCAGCGCACAGGGTACCGCAGGCCCGGATTTCCGTCTGGAAATGGAAGGACTGCAATACAGCGAGATCCCCATGCTGGCAGGCAGCAACCCGCAGTTGATGCAGCAGGCGCTGGGCGCGGTGCGCAATGACTATTCCCTGGCGCGTCTGTACGCGATGGGCGTCGATGCCTGGGCGCTGGCAAACCACTTCACCCAGATGCGTCAGGTACCGGGCTTCGAGCTTAACGGGAATACCGGCGATCTGACCGCCGATCAGGATTGTGTGATTAACAGGAAGTTATCATGGCTCAAATACCAGCAGGGGCAGATTGTCCCGGCCAGTTAAGCCGTAAACAGACCGGCGACGCGTGGGAGTTAAAGGCGCGTCGCTGGCTTGAAGGCAAAGGACTGCGCTTTGTCGCCGCCAACGTTCGCGGGCGCGGCGGCGAGATTGACCTGATCATGAAAGACGGTCAGACCATCGTGTTTGTTGAAGTTCGCTACCGACAGTCGTCCCGTTTTGGCGGTGCTGCCGCCAGCGTGACGCTCGCCAAACAACAAAAATTATTACAGACTGCCCACTTGTGGCTTGCCCGCCATAATGGGAGTTTTGATACTGTGGATTGCCGTTTCGATGTGGTAGCCTTCACCGGAAATGCGATCGACTGGCTTAAAAACGCGTTTGGCGAAGACGCATAAATAAGATTTTAAAGGGATACCGTGCTCGAACGAATTAAAGTGTGCTTCACAGAAAGCATTCAAACGCAGATTGCCGCGGCGGAAGCCCTTCCGGACGCGATCTCGCGTGCAGCGATGACGCTGGTTCAGTCGCTGCTCAACGGCAACAAAATCCTCTGTTGTGGCAATGGCACGTCCGCTGCTAACGCACAGCATTTTGCTGCCAGCATGATCAATCGCTTCGAAACCGAGCGCCCGAGTTTACCTGCCATTGCACTAAACACCGATAACGTGGTCTTAACTGCGATTGCCAACGATCGTCTGCATGACGAAATCTACGCCAAGCAGGTGCGCGCCTTAGGCCATGCCGGAGACGTGCTGCTGGCGATCTCCACGCGCGGTAACAGCCGGGATATCGTTAAAGCGGTTGAAGCGGCAGTGACCCGGGATATGACGATTGTCGCCCTGACCGGTTACGACGGCGGAGAGCTGGCTGGCCTGCTGGGGCCGCAGGATGTGGAGATCCGCATTCCTTCGCACCGTAGCGCCCGCATCCAGGAGATGCATATGCTCACGGTGAACTGCTTATGCGATCTGATCGATAACACGCTTTTCCCTCACCAGGATGATTAAGGAGTTCTCATGAAGGTTTTATCGGCCCTTGCAGTCGTGATGTCTGCATTACTGCTTCAGGGATGCATCGCTGCCGCTGTAGTCGGCACCGCAGCGGTCGGCACCAAAGCAGCGACCGATCCGCGCACCGTTGGGACGCAGGTGGATGACGGTACGCTTGAGCTGCGCGTAAACAGTGCGCTGTCGAAAGACGAGCAGATCAAGAAGGAAGCACGCATCAACGTGACGGCTTATCAGGGCAAAGTGCTGCTGGCAGGCCAGGCGCCAAATCCTGAACTCGCCTCGCGCGCCAAACAGATCGCGATGGGTGTGGAAGGCACGGCGGAAGTGTTTAACGAGATCCGCCAGGGCCAGCCGATTGGTCTCGGCACCGCGTCATCTGATACCTGGATCACCACCAAAGTGCGTTCCCAGCTGCTGGGTACCGACCAGGTGAAATCCTCAAACGTGAAAGTGACCACGGAGAACGGCGAAGTATTCCTGCTGGGTCTGGTGACGGAACGTGAAGGGAAAGCGGCGGCGGATATCGCCAGCCGGGTGAGCGGCGTGAAACACGTCACCACCGCCTTTACTTACATTAAGTAATTACCACCTGACTACAGGCCCGGTAAGCGCTAGCGCCGCCGGGCTTTTTTCACACAAGCGCCATACTCCCCACAATAACTCCGCTCAACGCCACCAGCCCCGCAGTCAGCCACAGCGCTTTCGCCGGGAATGACTTACGCAGCATGATAAGCGACGGCAGGCTCACCGCCGGCAGCGTGATGAGCAGCGCCAGCGCCGGTGCGGTCCCCATACCAGCCATCATCATGGTCTGAATAATCGGGATCTCCGCCGCGGTTGGGATCACAAACAGGCACCCGGCCACCGCCATCGCAATCACCCACATCAGCGTGTTGTCGATAGCGCCATCCGCATGCGGGAACAGCCAGACGCGCGCCGCCCCCAGCACCAGTACGGCCAGGATATAGACCGGAATGGTGCTCCAGAAAAGCTGCCACAGCGCTTTGCCCCAGCGAGCAAAGAAACTGCCCTGCGGCTCGCTGACGTCCAGCTCAACGGAGGCAGGCCCGGCCTCGTTGTCTTTCACCAGGTGCTGCACCAGCGTAGCGACAAGCACCACCGTCAGCAGGCCAGCCGCCAGACGGATAAACGCAAAATGCCAGCCGAGAACGAAGCCCATAAACACCAGCGTTGCCGGGTTCAGCAGGGGGTTACCCATCCAGAAGGCAAGCGCGCCGCCCATCGACACACGCTGTCGGCGCATACCCGCCGCCACCGGTGCGGCGCAGCAGGAGCACATCATGCCCGGCAGGGAGAAAATCGTCCCCAGCAGCGTGCCCTGCAAGCGCGGCTGTCCCAGGGTTTTCACCAGCCAGTTACGCGGGATAAGTACCTGAATCAGCGAGCCCAGCAATACGCCCAATACCGCCGCTTTCCAGACGGCAAGAAAATAGACCATGGCGTAATCCCACGCCGCGCGTAGCGGGCTGGAATCGGCCTGCGCGAGAATCGATTTACCGATGCTGTGGGTGTCGGCGGCGGTGAAGGCTTTACCGTAGTACGGCTGCCATTTCACATACCAGAGGCCAATGATGACCACGAGAAAGAAGAGTGCGGGCTTCCACCACTGAACAGGTGTTGCCGCCTGAGATGAAGACTGACCAGTCATACCATTCCCCGGAAGGTGTTATTTAATAAGCCGGGGAAGTTTACGCCTCGCCCTGCGCGATTTCACGCAGTTTTGCCGAAGGGATAATATTAACCCCCTCCTGCGACGGAGCCAGCGCCTCTTTTAGCATCGCCAGCGCGACATCCCGCGCCTCGATGGACTTCCAGTTACCCGGCAGAATGCGAAACAGCGGAGCGAAAAAAGACTCGTTAAAACGACGTTCGTCACGGTGCCCCATCAGCATGGAAGGCCGCGCGATGGTCAGGCGCTCCCATTTCTGCGCGATTAACGCCTCTTCCATTTTGCCCTTCACCTGGTTGTAAAAAAACGGCGAGCCTGCGTTCGCGCCGTGCGCGCTGACCACCAGGAAATGTTTTGCGCCCAGCTTTTTCGCCGTCAGGGCGGTATCCACCACCAGTGTGTAATCCGCATGGACAAAAGCTTCTTTACTACCCGCTTCCCGTCGGGTGGTGCCAAGGCAGCAAAAGGCGATATCAATGGGATCCTGCACCTGCGCCAGCGCGTCGGTGAGCTGTGGATCGTGCGGGTTATAGACGCCGGTGATATCCAACAGCGGGCGACGCGTCGGGGCGGCGATATAATTGATATGCCGATCCTGGATCAGCAGCCGCAGCAGATGTCCACCCACCAGCCCGGTTGCGCCGGTAATCAGTACCTGACTCATCTTATCCCCTTTACAGAATTGTCCGTTTGCGTTCTGGGCCTGCTCTACCACACTTAAAAGTCTGTTACCGGTAAGTATTTACCACAAACGGGAAAAAAACAGTCTGAAGCGAAAACAACGGAGGAAGCATGGGTAAAAAAATCGCAGTCTTGATTACCGACGAGTTTGAAGATTCAGAATTTACGTCGCCAGCAGAGGCATTCCGCAAGGCGGGCCACGAGGTGGTCACCATCGAGAAAGAAGCGGGTAAAACCGTGAAGGGCCATAAGGGCGAAGCCAGCGTGACCATTGACGAATCCATTGATAACGTCAGCCCGTCGGATTTCGACGCCCTGCTGTTACCGGGCGGTCATTCACCGGATTCCCTGCGCGGAGACGAGCGTTTCGTCACCTTTACCCGTGACTTCGTCGGCACCGGTAAACCGGTATTTGCCATTTGCCACGGTCCGCAGCTGCTGATCAGCGCCGAGGTGGTACGCGGGCGTAAGCTCACCGCGGTGAAGCCGATCGTTATCGATCTGAAAAACGCGGGAGCCGAGTTCTACGATCAGGAAGTTGTGAACGATAACGATCAGCTGATCACCAGCCGTACACCGGACGATCTGCCAGCGTTTAACCGTGAAGCGCTACGCCTGCTCGGCGCGTAACCAGTGCAGCTTCTTGCCAAAGCCCAGGGTGTTGTCGGTAAATTTCAGCTCATCAAGGCGGATTTCCCACACCGGGGCTTTTAGCGCCGCGGCCACCGGGAAGCGGCGCGTATAGCGTTTACGTTGCGCGTCGCTCTCCTCACCTTCCAGGCGACGAATTTCGCCTTTAAACTGGACCCCGCGGATCAGCGCAACGGTTTTAGGCTGACCGTTTACCGTGCCCGCCACTTTTGCCCGCTGGCCCGTCATCTGCGCATGCCGCGTTTTATCTTCGCTCATCACGTAAAAGGCCACGCGCTCGGGATCGTAGTAATAAAAGGCATTTGCGCACCACATCTCCTCGTCTTTACAGACGCACCAGGTCACGACATGCTGCTTTGCCAGCCAGCGGTTAATGGCGGCCAGTGTTTCCATTTTCGCTCTCTCTCATGCTATGGTGCGTTCACCTTAACATACTGAATCTGTTTACCGTGTGCTGGTTTCTCTATCTTGTCCGAACCGCTGATAACGCACTCTACACCGGGATCACTACCGATGTAGCACGGCGTTTTTTACAACATCAAACGGGGAAAGGGGCGAAAGCACTGCGGGGGAAAGGTGAACTTCAGTTAGCGTTTTCAGCCGCCGTGGGCGACAGATCCCTGGCGCTCAGGCTGGAATACCGCATCAAGCAGCTGACGAAGCGCCAGAAAGAGCGTCTCGTCAACGGGGACGGCTCTTTCGAGGCGCTACGCGAAAGCCTGCTTAAAAACGATTGAAATGATCGTGGTACTCCACCAGACCGGTAACGCCGTCGAGTGCATCATCCGCCAGAGGATGCACCAGGAAAGATGTTTCCGTGCTCGGCCAGTGGCAGCGCAGATCGTGTTTAGCCGCTGGCTCAAAACCTAAACGTTCATAGAACGCCGGATCGCCCAGAACGACGACAGCGGCATAGCCAAATTCATTCAGGGAATCCAGCCCTTCATAGACCAGCTGTCGCGCCAGGCCCTGGCCACGGTAGTTTTCATCCACCGCCAGCGGCGCCATGCCGACCCACTGCAACTCTTCGCCCTGCACAATCACCGGGCTGAAGGCCACGTAGCCGACCACCTGCCCTTCATCGTCGGTGGCAACCAGGCCCAGCGTAATCAGGCCATCTTCGCGAAGATCGTGAACCAGTTGGGCTTCGGCGTCGCCTGCAAAAGAGCGGCGTAACAACGCATCGATACCCGGCGCATCAATCCCAATTTCGACTCGAATCAGCATGGCTCACCTACTGAAGTGTGTTTACTGTCCGGCGGGGTTTTTAGCCCGGCCTCAACGAAATCTGCCATTTGCATCAACATCATACGCAGCGCTTTCGGCATCTGCTCCAGCTCAATGGCATCCATTAAATTTTTGACGTACAGACCGAGCTCCGTGTCGCCTTCAATCACCAGACGACGCTGGAAGAAGAGCGTGTCCGGATCCTGTTTGCGCGCGGCAATCATCAGCAGATCGCTGGCATCCGCGCTAAAGCTGACATCCACCTCGGCGGTTTCACGGACGATCAGCCGATCGTTCTCAACGGAAGTAAACCAGCGCAACCCGATATCGCGCACTTCAATCTTTAACCAGCGGCCTTCCAGAAACTCCAGCTCACCGTCCTGTAGCGCCTGGCGGAACTGCCAGCTCAGTACCTGTTCCAGCACCTGGCGTTTAAGCGCGAACGGCGCCAGTTTTACCGGCACGCTCAGCATTGATGGACCAAATTGTACGAGACGTGAACGCAGTTTATCCAGCACGAGCTTTACTCCCTGATAGCTATAGTCCTGCTATTTTGCCATATCCCGACAAGAAGATAGCGGCGTAAATCAACAAACCGTTGTCCGGTATACCTCATTATTGGTGCCATCAATACGCCATTAGCTGCCTTAAATCAAAAATTGTCGCGTATGGGTTAATTAAAATCCCAGCTCGTTAACATTTTTTACGATCCCTGCGATCGACAACATCGGGATAAATTATGGAGCTGCTCTGCCCTGCCGGAAACCTTCCGGCGCTTAAGGCGGCCATCGAAAATGGGGCCGATGCGGTCTATATCGGGCTGAAAGATGATACCAACGCCCGCCATTTTGCGGGTCTTAACTTTACGGAGAAAAAGCTTCAGGAAGCCGTTAACTTCGTTCACCAGCACCGGCGCAAACTGCACATCGCCATCAATACCTTTGCCCATCCTGATGGCTATGCCCGCTGGCAGCGCGCCGTGGATATGGCGGCCCAGCTGGGCGCCGATGCGCTGATCCTGGCCGACCTCGCCATGCTTGAGTATGCGGCAGAACGTTATCCGCATATTGAGCGCCACGTCTCTGTTCAGGCATCGGCCACCAATGAAGAGGCCGTGCGTTTTTATCATCGACACTTTGACGTAGCCCGCGTGGTGCTGCCGCGCGTGCTCTCTATTCATCAGGTTAAGCAACTGGCGCGCGTCACGCCAGTGCCGCTGGAGGTTTTTGCCTTCGGCAGCCTGTGCATCATGGCCGAAGGCCGCTGCTATCTTTCTTCCTATCTCACCGGGGAATCGCCAAATACCGTCGGTGCCTGCTCGCCTGCCCGCTTCGTTCGCTGGCAGCAAACGCCGCAGGGACTGGAGTCACGCCTGAATGACGTGTTAATTGACCGCTATCAGGACGGTGAAAACGCGGGCTACCCGACGCTGTGCAAAGGCCGTTATCTGGTGGACGGCGAGCGCTACCACGCGCTGGAGGAGCCCACCAGCCTCAACACGCTGGAATTGCTGCCGGAACTGCTGGCCGCCAATATTGCCTCGGTGAAAATCGAAGGCCGCCAGCGCAGCCCGGCCTACGTGAGCCAGGTGGCGAAGGTGTGGCGTCAGGCCATCGACCGCTGCATGGCGGACCCGCAAAACTATGCTCCACAAGCGGCCTGGATGGAGACGCTCGGCGCGATGTCTGAAGGCACCCAAACTACGCTCGGCGCGTACCACCGTAAATGGCAGTGAGATAATCATGAAATATTCATTAGGGCCGGTGCTTTACTACTGGCCAAAAGAGACGCTGGAAGATTTTTACCAGCAGGCGGCTAACAGCAGCGCCGATGTGATTTACCTCGGCGAAGCGGTGTGCAGCAAGCGCCGCGCCACCAAAGTGGGCGACTGGCTGGATATGGCGAAAAACCTGGCCGGCAGCGGCAAGCAGGTGGTGCTCTCGACGCTGGCGCTGGTGCAGGCGTCCTCTGAACTGGGCGAGCTGAAGCGCTACGTCGAAAACGGTGAGTTCCTGCTGGAGGCGAGCGACCTGGGCGTGGTAAACCTGTGTGCCGAGCGTAAGCTGCCGTTTGTCGCCGGACATGCGCTGAACTGCTATAACGCGGTGACCCTGCGCCTGTTGCTCAAACAGGGGATGACACGCTGGTGCATGCCAGTAGAGCTCTCCCGCGACTGGCTGGCCAACCTGCTGAATCAGTGCGAAGAGCTGGGCATTCGCAACAAGTTTGAAGTGGAAGTCCTGAGCTATGGGCATCTGCCGCTGGCCTACTCTGCCCGCTGCTTCACCGCACGTTCCGAAGATCGCCCGAAAGACGAGTGCGAAACCTGCTGCATTAAGTACCCGAACGGCCGCAGTATGCTGTCGCAGGAGAACCAGCAGGTGTTTGTCCTCAACGGCATTCAGACCATGAGCGGTTACGTCTATAACCTCGGCAACGAACTGGCGTCAATGCACGGGCTGGTGGATATGGTGCGTCTTTCGCCGCTTGATACCGGTGTTTTCGCGATGCTGGACGCCTTCCGCGCCAACGAAAACGGCGCCTCGCCGCTACCGTTGACCGCAAACAGCGACTGCAACGGTTACTGGCGACGTCTCGCCGGGCTGGAATTGCAGGCGTAAAAAAGGCTCACTTTGTTAACAACGGTTATCATTTTTTAATGCAGTATTAAAGATTGACCGTCGACAAAGTGAGCTGTTATGACTGACAAAACCATTCCGTTTTCGGTGCTGGATCTGGCGCCGATCCCACAAGGCTCCTCGGCCAGAGAAGCCTTCACGCACTCTCTCGATCTTGCTCAGCTTACCGAAAAGCGCGGCTATCACCGCTACTGGCTGGCGGAGCACCACAATATGGTGGGCATCGCCAGCGCCGCCACCTCGGTGCTGATTGGCTATCTGGCGGCGAATACCACCACTCTGCACCTGGGCTCCGGCGGTGTGATGCTGCCGAACCACGCCCCGCTGGTGATTGCCGAGCAGTTCGGGACGCTGAATACCCTTTATCCGGGCCGTATTGATCTAGGGCTTGGCCGCGCGCCGGGCAGCGACCAGCCGACCATGCGCGCCCTGCGTCGCCATATGAGCGGCGATATCGATAACTTCCCGCGCGATGTGGCCGAGCTGGTGGACTGGTTTGACGCGCGGGATCCGAACCCGCACGTGCGTCCTGTGCCGGGGTACGGGGAAAAGATCCCGGTATGGCTGTTAGGCTCAAGCCTGTACAGCGCACAGCTCGCCGCTCAACTGGGGCTGCCGTTCGCGTTCGCTTCCCACTTCGCACCGGATATGCTGCATCAGGCACTGCATCTTTATCGTACGCACTTCAAACCGTCTGAACGTCTGGAGAAGCCGTATGCGATGGTGTGTATCAATATCATTGCCGCCGACAGCAACCGCGACGCGGAATTCCTGTTTACCTCTATGCAGCAGGCGTTTGTGAAGCTGCGTCGCGGCGAGACGGGCCAGTTGCCGCCGCCGGTAGAGAATATGCATCAGCTGTGGTCGGCCTCCGAGCAGTATGGCGTGCAGCAGGCTCTGAGTATGTCGCTGGTGGGTGATAAGGCGAAAGTGCGTCACGGGCTGGAGGCGGTGCTGCGTGAAACCCAGGCGGATGAGATTATGGTTAACGGCCAGATTTTCGATCACCAGGCGCGTCTGCATTCGTTTGATTTAGCGATGCAGGTGAAAGAGGAGTTGGTGGGGTAGTTTTTTGCTTTGCCCGGTGGCGCTTCGCTTACCGGGCCTACGGGATCGCGTAGGCCGGATAAGGCGTAGCCGCCATCCGGCACAAAAACTTACTGATATACCGGCAACAGATTAAAACTCGACAGCACGTGCACCACCGCATTGCCGATACCAAATACCAGAATCAGCGCAATCATCGGTTTTCCGCCCCAGACGCGGAATTTCGGGCTGCCGAAGCGCTTACGTGATTTGCGCGCCAGCAGCGCCGGTACAATCGCCGCCCAGATGGTGGCCGCCAGTCCCGCATAGCCGATGGCGTACAGGAAACCGTTCGGCCACAGCAGGCCGCCCACAATCGGCGGCAGGAAGGTCAACAGCGCGGTTTTGAAGCGCCCCATAGCAGAGTCATCAAAACCAAACAGATCCGCCAGGTAGTCAAACAGGCCCAGCGTCACGCCGAGGAATGAGCTCGCTACCGCAAAGTTAGAGAAGACCACCAGAAGCAGATCCAGGCTGCGGCTGTTCAGCACACCGCTCAGCGCCTGTACCAGCACATCAATGTTACCGCCCTTCTGCGCAATGCCGATAAATTCCGGACGCGGGATGTTACCCATCGTCCCCAGCAGCCAGATCACATACAGCCCCAGCGCCAGCAGCGTGCCGTAAACCAGGCATTTCACGATGGTTCGCGGATCCTTGCCGTAGTATTTCATCAGGCTCGGTACGTTGCCGTGGTAGCCGAACGACGCCAGACAGAATGGCAGCGTCATCAGCAGGTACGGCGTGTAGGAGGTGTTCACTTCCGCAACGTTAAACAGCGTGGCCGGCGTGACGTGCCCCAGCAGGCTGCCGAAGGTCAGAAAGAAGGTGATGACCTTTGCGCCCAGCACGATCGCCGTCATGCGGCTGACCGCTTTGGTGCTCATCCAGACGATAAACGCCACGACCAGCGCGAAGCAGAGACCCGCCAGACGCGCCGGAACGTTCAGCGACATCTCTGAGAAGGTGTGATGCAGAATCGACCCGCTCGCTGAAATGTACGCGTAGGTCAGGATATAGAGTACAAACGCGATGGACAGCCCGTTCACCAGGTTCCAGCCTTTGCCCAACAGATCTCGGGTGATGGTGTCGAAGCTGGAGCCAATGCGGTAGTTCAGGTTTGCTTCAAGGATCATCAGCCCGGAATGGAGCATGCAGAACCAGGTGAAAACCAGCGCCGCCAGCGACCAGAAGAACCACGCACCGGACATGACCACAGGCAGGGAAAACATCCCGGCACCAATGATGGTTCCGCCGATGATCACCACGCCGCCAAGCAGCGAAGGTGACGTTTGGGTGGTGGTTAGTGTTGCCATGCGGCCTTATCTCCAGTGAAAAATGTGGTTCTGCATTTTAGTGTGTTGCACTGTACCAGTACAAGAGTACAAAAGGAATAAAAAAAGCCCCGATAGCAACTATCGGGGCTGTATACTTTACTTTACGTCAGAAGCGAAAGGCTTACGCGTCACCGAAACGACGACGGCTGGCGCCTTCTTCACGGCGTGGACCACGGTTTTCGCGGCGCTCACCGGAGAAACGACGGCCTTCACCACCGCGACCTTCGCTGCGACCGCCTTCACGACGCTCGCCACCGAAACCGCGACCACCGCCACGACGTTCGCCGCCACGGTCAGGACGTGGCTGTGCATCGCCCAGCAGCTGCATGTTCATCGGCTTGTTCAGGATGCGGGTGCGAGTAAAGTGTTGCAGTACTTCGCCCGGCATGCCTTTTGGCAGCTCGATGGTGGAGTGGGAACCGAACAGCTTGATGTTACCGATGTAACGGCTGCTGATGTCGCCTTCGTTAGCGATCGCGCCAACGATGTGACGAACTTCAACACCATCATCACGGCCCACTTCAATGCGATACAGTTCCATTTCGCCAGCGTCACGACGCTCGCGACGTGGACGGTCTTCACCACCACGCTCTGGACGGTCACCACGTGGACCACGGTCGTTACGGTCGCCACGACGTTCGAAACGATCGTCACGGTCACGGAACTCACGCTTAGGACGCATCGGCGCATCAGGTGGCACGATCAGGCTACGTTCGCCCTGCGCCATTTTCAGCAGTGCTGCGGCCAGGGTTTCCATGTCCAGCTCTTCGCCTTCAGCGACAGGCTGGATCTGGGACAGCAGCGCACGGTACTGATCCAGATCGCTGCTTTCCAGCTGCTGCTGTACTTTCGCGGCGAATTTTTCCAGACGGCGTTTGCCCAGCAGTTCTGCGTTTGGCAGCTCGGCTTCTGGAATGGTCAGCTTCATGGTGCGTTCAATGTTACGCAGCAGACGACGCTCGCGGTTCTCAACGAACAGCAGCGCACGGCCTGCACGACCCGCACGACCGGTACGGCCGATACGGTGAACGTAAGACTCGGAGTCCATTGGGATATCGTAGTTTACAACCAGGCTGATACGCTCAACGTCCAGGCCACGTGCTGCCACGTCGGTTGCAATCAGGATATCCAGACGACCGTCTTTCAGACGCTCCAGAGTCTGCTCACGCAGGGCCTGGTTCATGTCGCCGTTCAGCGCTGCGCTGTTGTAGCCGCTACGCTCCAGGGCTTCAGCCACTTCCAGGGTCGCGTTTTTGGTACGAACGAAGATGATCGCCGCATCAAAATCTTCTGCTTCCAGGAAACGTACCAGCGCTTCGTTTTTGCGCATGCCGTACACAGACCAGTAGCTCTGGCTGATGTCCGGGCGAGTGGTCACGCTGGACTGAATACGCACTTCCTGCGGCTCTTTCATGAAGCGGCGGGTAATGCGACGGATCGCTTCTGGCATGGTTGCAGAGAACAGAGCGGTCTGATGACCTTCCGGGATCTGCGCCATGATGGTTTCTACGTCTTCGATGAAGCCCATACGCAGCATTTCATCGGCTTCGTCCAGTACCAGACCGCTCAGTTTAGAGAGGTCCAGGGTACCGCGCTTCAGGTGATCCAGCAGACGGCCCGGCGTACCGACAACAATCTGTGGACCCTGGCGCAGGGCGCGTAACTGCACGTCATAACGCTGGCCGCCGTACAGGGCTACCACGTTTACGCCGCGCATATGTTTAGAGAATTCCGTCATAGCTTCAGCAACCTGAACAGCCAGTTCACGGGTTGGAGCCAGGACGAGGATCTGCGGCGCGCGCAGGTCCGGATCAATGTTGTTCAGCAGCGGCAGCGAGAATGCTGCGGTTTTACCGCTACCAGTCTGGGCCATGCCCAGCACGTCACGACCAGAAAGCAGGTGTGGGATACACTCAGCCTGGATCGGAGATGGTTTTTCGTAACCCAGATCGTTAAGGGCTTCAAGGATAGGAGCCTTCAGGCCCAGATCTGCAAAAGTGGTTTCGAATTCAGCCATGTAGTACAAGTGCCTCGATATTAATGGCGGCCAGTCTACTTAGCTCATCGTGAAAATGATTAGCAATTTTCATTGAAAAGTGTGAACCGGCTCAAATTAGGTGTATTGACGAACAACAACGCCCTCACCAGTGAAGGTGATGGCAATCAAAAGATTACGGGCTGATGTTTATGTCGTCAGCTATTGCTGGTCCGATTCTGCCAGGTCGTCTTGCTCCTGGCCCAAGAGCGATAATTCCAACAATGCATAACGGTGCTCAACGAAGTTATGTACGTTGTTAGCAACCGCTAATTTGAACAGTGCCGTAGCGCTGTCCATATCCCCCAGACTTAGGTAGTACTTACCTAAATAGAAGTTGGTTTCACTGAGATGCTCAGCGAGCGAGGTGTTATCCGTTGCGTCCGCCTTGAGGCGTTCCATCAGCGTTGCTTCGCTAATGTTGCCCAGGTAGAACTCGACAATGTTCCATCCCCACTGTTCCTTGTCCGATTTCTCGAAGCGCTGTTTCAGTGCTTCTTTGGCCTGCTTCTCATCGAGCTTCTGCTCAACGATGTAAAGCCACAGGCTGCGGAAAGGATCATTAGGATCGTCTTGATAAAACGCCAGCAGATCATCTTGCGCTAACTTATCACGACCGCCGTAATACAATGCGATACCGCGATTCAAGTGCGCGTAGTTGTAAGTTGGATCAAGCTCAAGTACAGAATCAAACGCTTCATAGGCAGCATCAAAATTGCCTGCCTGCGTTAAATAAATGCCTAAGTAATTGAATACTTCAGGCATATCAGGTCGAATCGCCAGCGCTTGTGAAAAATCATTTCGCGCCAGTGCCCTCAGACCGAGACCATCATACAACACTCCGCGCTCATATAAAAGCTGTGCGCGTTCGTCATCGGTTAAAGCCCGACTGGCAAGTATTTGTTCCATGCGTGCCAGAATGACTTCCTGCTGCAAAGTCGGTTGCAATGGCACTGCGAGGACTTCGCTCTTACGCCAGGCAGAGTTGCTGCATCCTGCCAGCGTTAAAGCTGTCGCAACGAAACACCAGCGCAAAAAAGGCTTCATTTCCCACTCCCGAAGACAACTATTGGATGAACGTCCTGTCCCCCGGCGGCTTAACAAGGCGTCCTGCCTGATAATAAGCCCTCCGCCTGCGCGGAGGGCAAATGGCAACCTTACTCGCCTTGCTGTTCAGCAGCCGGGGCTTCCGGTGCCGCAGCAGGCTGAGACTGCTCGGTTGCTTCTTTAATGCTCAGACGGATACGGCCCTGGCGGTCAACTTCCAGAACTTTCACCGGTACTTCCTGACCCATTTGCAGGTAATCGGTCACTTTCTCAACGCGCTTGTCAGCGATCTGAGAGATGTGTACCAGACCTTCTTTACCGCCACCGATGGCAACGAATGCGCCAAAGTCAACGATACGGGTCACTTTACCATTGTAGATACGGCCCACTTCGATTTCTGCCGTGATCTCTTCGATACGACGGATAGCGTATTTCGCTTTCTCGCCGTCGGTTGCTGCGATTTTCACAGTACCGTCATCTTCGATTTCGATGGTGGTGCCCGTTTCTTCGGTCAGTGCACGGATAACAGAACCGCCCTTACCGATAACATCTTTGATCTTGTCTGGATTGATCTTGATGGTGTGGATACGTGGGGCGAACTGAGAAATATCACCACGCGGCGCATTAATCGCCTGTTCCATCACGCCCAGGATGTGCAGACGCGCACCTTTAGCCTGGTTCAGAGCAACCTGCATGATCTCTTTGGTGATACCTTCAATTTTGATATCCATCTGCAAGGCAGAGATACCGTCACGGGAACCCGCTACTTTGAAGTCCATATCGCCCAGGTGGTCTTCGTCACCCAGAATGTCAGACAGAACAACGTAGTTGTCGCCCTCTTTCACCAGACCCATTGCGATACCCGCAACGGCGGCTTTAATTGGCACGCCTGCATCCATCAGCGCCAGAGAGGCACCACACACGGAAGCCATAGAAGAGGAACCGTTGGATTCGGTGATTTCAGACACCACACGTACGGTGTACGGGAATTTGTCTGCTTCTGGCATCACTGCCAGCACGCCGCGCTTCGCCAGACGACCGTGACCAATTTCACGACGCTTCGGTGAGCCAACCATACCGGTTTCGCCCACAGAGTACGGAGGGAAGTTGTAGTGGAACAGGAAGCTGTCAGTACGCTCGCCCATCAGTTCGTCGATGATCTGTGCGTCACGTGCGGTACCCAGGGTCGCGGTTACCAGCGCCTGCGTTTCACCACGGGTGAACAGCGCAGAACCGTGAGTACGTGGCAGTACGCCAGTACGCACGTCCAGACCACGGATCATGTCTTTTTCACGGCCATCGATACGCGGCTCGCCTGCCAGGACGCGGCTACGAACAACGTTTTTCTCGATGGCGTGCAGGATTTCGCCAATCTCGTTAGCGTCCAGCGTTTCGTCTTCGGCAACCAGGGTCGCGGTCACTTCAGATTTGATCACATCAACCTGAGCATAGCGCTCCTGTTTGTCGGTGATGCGGTATGCGTCGCTCAGACGAGATTCTGCCAGTGCAGCAACGCGTGCGTTCAGCGCCTCGTTCACCGCTTCTGGCTGCCAGTCCCAACGTGGTTTACCGGCTTCTTTCACCAGGTCGTTGATGTTCTGGATAACGATCTGCTGCTGCTCGTGGCCAAATACCACAGCGCCCAGCATCTGATCTTCGCTCAGCAGTTCAGCTTCGGATTCAACCATCAGAACCGCGGCTTCAGTACCGGCAACAACCAGGTCCAGCTTACTCTCTTTCAGCTCTTCCTGAGTTGGGTTCAGTACGTACTGGTCGTTGATGTAGCCAACGCGCGCGGAACCGATTGGGCCATTGAATGGAATACCAGACAGTGACAGGGCCGCAGATGCGCCGATCATAGCAACGATGTCCGGGTTAACCTGTGGGTTAACGGAAACAACGGTCGCAATAACCTGAACTTCGTTTACGAAGCCTTCCGGGAACAGCGGACGAACCGGGCGGTCAATCAGACGCGCGATCAGGGTTTCGCCTTCGCTTGGACGGCCTTCACGACGGAAGAAGCCACCCGGGATTTTACCGGCAGCGTAGGTACGCTCCTGGTAGTTAACGGTCAGTGGGAAGAAGTCCTGACCTGGTTTAGCTTTTTTCTGGCCAACTACGGTAACGAATACAGCGGTGTCATCCATGCTTACCATAACGGCAGCAGTAGCCTGACGCGCCATCATGCCGGTTTCCAGCGTGACGGTATGCTGACCATACTGGAATTTACGAACGATCGGATTCAGCAAAATTCTGTCCTTTCTTAAATGTTTGAAAGCACACCTCAGGTGTGCTGACGATTTAACCCGACCTTCTTCGCATCCTCGCGACTAATGACAACCGACACCCCCATGGGTGAAGCCTCTCATTAGCCGCGCGAACCTCTGCAATGAAGATCATTTATAGCAACAATACAATAGTTTCCATTGAATTGCTGCCGTCTGGTTGAAAAAAGGGGCCATCAGGCCCCCTTTTCTGAAACTCGCAAGAATTAGCGACGCAGGCCCAGACGCTCGATCAGCGCGGTGTAGCGTGCAACATCTTTACGCTTCAGGTAGTCGAGCAGTTTACGACGCTGAGAAACCATACGCAGCAGACCACGACGGCTGTGGTGATCTTTTTTGTGCTCTGCAAAGTGACCTTGCAGGTGGTTAATCTGTGCAGTCAGCAGTGCAACCTGAACTTCGGTAGAACCGCTGTCGTTAGTACCACGACCAAACTCAGAAACGATTTTAGCTTTAGCTTCAACGCTTAGAGACATTTTCAAACTCCAAAGTATAAAGAATGTAAGGATGCCGATCTCTAATTCAGCTATCCCATGTACGCCCCGCAGATTGTTAAACAATTTACCAGGCGTTAAGCGGCGATATTCTACTCGTCTCCCCTGCTTATCGCAAGGTGAGGCGTTATCACCGTCACGCTTCGACCGGATATTCGACGACCAGACGACGCGGCGCCACACGCCCTTCGCCGTCCATTTCGCCCATACCGATGAATTTCCCTTCGTCACCTTCCGTCACGCGTACCAGGCCCTCAAGCGGCGCCCCCGATGTGCGAACCGGGTTTCCGTTCTTAAAGTAAACGGACGATGTTAAAGGAAGATTAACAACCGGGAAGTCCACTGCCGGACTGTCCATTGGCATCAGCAGCGGGTCCAGCAGATCGGCTGGCGCAACGCCCTGCGCTTGCGCCTGTTCAACCAGGGCGTGCAGATGCTCAAGCGTCACCATGCGTTCGACCGGATATTTGCTGACCGCCAGACGACGCAGATAAATCACATGCGCGCCGCAGCCCAGCTTTTCACCGAGGTCATCAATGATGGTGCGGATATAGGTCCCTTTCGAACAGTGTACTTCCAGCTCGAGTTCATCACCTTCGTGGCGAATGAACAGCAACTCATACACGGTAATCGGACGAGCTTCACGCGGAACCTCAATGCCCTGACGCGCATATTCGTAGAGCTTTTTGCCCTGATATTTCAGCGCCGAATACATCGACGGCACCTGTAGCGTATCACCACGGAAGCTGTCCAGCGCCGCATCAAGTTGCTCCGCGCTGAAGGTCACCGGGCGCTCTTCCACCACCAGGCCATCTGCATCGGAGGTATCCGTGCGCTGGCCCAGTTTGGCAATCACGCGGTAGCGCTTATCCGAATCCAGCAGGTACTGGGAAAACTTTGTCGCTTCCCCCAGGCAGATCGGCAGCATGCCGGTTGCCAGCGGATCCAGCGCGCCAGTGTGCCCTGCACGGTTGGCGTTATAAATACGCTTCACTTTTTGCAGCACGTCGTTGCTGGATGCGCCCTGTGGTTTATCCAGCAACAGCACGCCATGCACGTCACGACCGCGACGACGAGGACGACTCATCAGTCCTCCTTGCTGTCGTCCGCCGGGTTAACACGACGCTCATCGTCATGTTTCACCACGCTGGTCACCAGGTTGGACATACGCATACCTTCAACCAGCGAGTTGTCGTAGAAGAAGGTCAGCTCTGGCACGATACGCAGGCGCATTGCTTTGCCAAGCAGAGAGCGGATGAAACCAGAGGCTTCCTGCAACGCTTTAATGCCGTTCTTCACGGCGTCTTCATCCTGGTCATTCAGGAAAGTAACAAACACTTTGGCGTACGCCAGGTCGCGGGACATTTCCACGCCAGACACGGTGGTCATCATACCCACGCGTGGATCTTTGATTTCACGTTGCAGAATGAGAGCGATCTCTTTCTGCATCTCCTGCGCGACGCGCTGTGGGCGACCAAATTCTTTCGCCATAATAAATTCTCCAGACAAAAAAGGGGCTTAAGCCCCTTTTTAAAATTACTGCCGGGTGGCGCTTCGCTTACCCGGCCTACGCTAATTAATCTTCAGTTGACGAAGATTACGCGATGGTACGCTGAATTTCGATGATCTCGAACACTTCGATCATATCGCCAACGCGAACGTCGTTGTAGTTCTTCACGCCGATACCACATTCCATGCCGTTACGGACTTCGTTAACGTCATCTTTGAAGCGGCGCAGGGATTCCAGCTCACCTTCGTAGATAACCACGTTGTCACGCAGTACGCGGATTGGGTTGTGACGCTTGATGGTCCCTTCGGTAACCATACAGCCCGCGATCGCACCGAATTTCGGTGATTTGAACACGTCACGTACTTCAGCCAGACCGATGATCTGCTGTTTCAGCTCAGGAGACAGCATGCCGCTCATCGCTGCTTTCACTTCGTCAATCAGGTTATAGATGACGGAGTAGTAACGCAGATCCAGGCTTTCAGCATCAATCACTTTACGCGCAGATGCGTCAGCACGAACGTTGAAGCCAACCAGGATCGCGTTGGACGCTGCTGCCAGGGTTGCGTCGGTTTCGGTGATACCACCTACGCCAGAACCGATGATCTTCACTTTCACTTCGTCGGTAGACAGTTTCAGCAAGGAGTCGGAGATCGCTTCCACAGAACCCTGAACGTCCGCTTTCAGAACGATGTTCACTTCGTGAACTTCGCCTTCGGTCATGTTGGCGAACATGTTCTCGAGTTTGGATTTCTGCTGACGAGCCAGCTTCACTTCACGGAATTTACCCTGACGATACAGAGCGACTTCACGCGCTTTCTTCTCGTCACGTACCACGGTGACTTCGTCACCGGCAGCCGGAACACCGGACAGGCCGAGAATTTCCACTGGAATGGACGGACCCGCTTCCAGCACTTCCTGACCCAGTTCGTTACGCATCGCACGAACGCGACCGTATTCGAAACCACACAGAACGATGTCGCCCTTGTGCAGAGTACCTTCGCGAACCAGAACGGTTGCAACCGGACCACGTCCTTTATCCAGGAAGGATTCGATTACCGCGCCGCTCGCCATACCTTTACGAACCGCTTTCAGCTCCAGAACTTCAGCCTGAAGCAGGATAGCGTTCAGCAGGTCGTCGATACCGGTACCTGCTTTTGCAGATACAGGGATGAACTGCGCTTCACCGCCCCACTCTTCCGGCATAACGCCGTACTGGGACAGTTCGTTCTTCACGCGATCCATATCGGCTTCTGGCTTATCGATTTTGTTAACTGCGACAACCAGAGGCACCTGCGCCGCTTTCGCGTGCTGGATAGCTTCAATGGTCTGTGGCATCACGCCATCGTCGGCAGCAACAACCAGAACAACGATATCCGTTGCCTGAGCACCACGAGCACGCATTGAGGTAAACGCTGCGTGGCCTGGGGTATCCAGGAAGGTGATCATGCCGTTTTCGGTTTCTACGTGGTAAGCACCGATGTGCTGGGTAATACCACCCGCTTCGCCGGAGGCAACCTTAGTAGAACGAATGTAGTCAAGCAGAGAGGTTTTACCGTGGTCAACGTGACCCATGATGGTCACGACCGGTGCGCGCGGTTCAGCCGCTGCGCCCGTATCACGGTCGCTCATGACTGCTTCTTCCAGCTCGTTTTCACGACGCAGGATAACTTTGTGGCCCATCTCTTCGGCAACCAGCTGTGCGGTTTCCTGGTCGATGACCTGGTTGATGGTGGCCATTGCGCCCAGTTTCATCATCGCTTTGATGACCTGAGAGCCTTTCACCGCCATCTTGTTAGCCAGTTCGCCAACGGTGATGGTTTCGCCGATCACAACGTCACGGTTAACGGCCTGAGCAGGCTTCTGGAAGCCCTGCTGGAGAGCGGAACCTTTACGCTTGCCGCCTTTACCGCCGCGAACCGCTGCACGCGCTTCTTCACGGTCAGCTTTTGATTCGGCGTGTTTGTTACCTTTTTTCGCAGGACGCGCAGCTTTTGCACTGCGAGTACGGCCACGACCACCTTCAACTTCGCGGTCGTTGTCGTCTTCTGCCTGACGCGCATGCTGAGACGTGGTGACGTGATAATCGCTGGTATCTTCAGTTGGTTCAGCGGTATTCACACCGTTCTTCTCGTTTTCTTCTGCCATGCGACGCGCTTCTTCGGCGACGCGGCGAGCTTCTTCTTCAAGCTTGCGGCGGGCTTCTTCTTCCGCTTTACGCTTCAGCTCGGCAGCTTCATTTTCACGGCGGGCTTTTTCAGCCTGGGCAGTTTTGGTCATTTCGTCGGTCTGTTGATTGCTCACTTTGTCTTTTTCCGCAGCGTCACGCTTCGCTTTTTCACCGGCGTCGCGTTTCGCTTTTTCTGCGGCCTCACGTTCAGCTTTTAATTCTGCTTCACGTTTGGCAGTGGCTTCTGCCTCACGCTGAGCTTGTTCTTCCGCTTCACGCTGTGCCTGCTCTTCCGCGGCAAGGCGTTCTGCCTCTTGCGGATCACGTTTTACAAAGGTGCGCGTCTTGCGGACTTCAATTTGTACCGACTTGCTTTTGCCACCGGTACCAGGGATGTTCAACGTGCTACGCGTTTTACGCTGTAGCGTTAACTTGTCAGGCGTAGAGCCGTGTTCACGGTTCAGGTGCGCTAACAAGGTTTGTTTTTCTTGCGCGGTCACCGAGTCATCAGCGGACTTCGGGATCCCTGCATCAGCAAATTGCTGTACCAGGCGGTCCACGGAGGTCTGAATCTCAGCAGCCAGCGATTTTACAGTTACATCAGTCATGCTGTTCCTTCCTGCTACAGTTTATTACGCTTCGTCGCCGAACCAGCAAATATTACGTGCGGCCATGATGAGTTCGCCGGCTTTCTCGTCGGTTAAACCTTCGATATCGGCCAGGTCATCAACGCCTTGCTCAGCGAGATCTTCCAGCGTACAAACACCACGGGCAGCCAGCTTGAACGCAATCGCACGATCAAGACCTTCCAGATTCAGCAGGTCATCAGCCGGCTTCTTATCGCCAAGGCTTTCTTCCTGAGCCAGCGCCAGGGTGGTCAGTGCGTTTTTAGCGCGTTCACGCAGGGCTTCAACGGTTGGTTCATCCAGACCGTCAATTTCCAGCAGCTCTTTCATTGGCACGTAGGCCAGTTCTTCCAGCGTAGAGAAACCTTCTTCAACCAGCACAGTGGCGAAGTCTTCGTCAATGTCCAGGTATTTGGTGAAGGTATCGATCGCCGCGTGGGCTTCAGCCTGATGCTTGGCCTGAAGGTCATCAACGGTCATCACGTTGAGTTCCCAGCCGCTCAGCTGTGACGCCAGACGTACGTTCTGACCGTTACGGCCAATCGCCTGCGCCAGGTTGCCCGCTTCTACAGCGATATCCATGGTGTGTTTGTCTTCGTCAACAACGATAGACGCCACATCAGCCGGTGCCATTGCGTTGATCACGAACTGCGCCGGGTTATCGTCCCACAGAACGATATCAATGCGCTCGCCGCCCAGTTCGGTAGAAACCGCCTGAACACGTGCGCCACGCATACCGACGCAAGCACCGACCGGGTCGATACGCTTGTCGTTGGTTTTCACCGCAATTTTCGCACGGGAACCCGGATCGCGGGCCGCCGCTTTGATTTCGATAACTTCTTCGCCGATTTCCGGCACTTCGATACGGAACAGTTCAACCAGCATTTCTGGTTTAGAACGCGTCACGAACAGCTGTGCACCACGCGCTTCAGGACGTACGGCATACAGCACACCACGAATACGGTCGCCTGGGCGGAAGTTTTCACGCGGCAGCATGTCTTCACGCAGGATCACGGCTTCAGCGTTACCCGGCAGCCCTTCGGATTTGATCTCCAGAGAGATGTTGTCGCGGTTCACTTTCTTCACCACACCAGTGATGATTTCGCCTTCCTGATCGCGGAACTGATCGACAACCAGCGCGCGCTCGGCTTCGCGCACTTTCTGCACAATAACCTGCTTCGCGGTCTGGGTGGTGATACGGTCGAAGGTAACAGATTCAATCTGATCTTCAACGTAGTCACCCACGTTCAGACTTTCGTCTTCAAAACGTGCCGCTTCCAGCGTGATCTCTTTGGTCGGTTGGGTCACTTCTTCAACGATTACCCAACGACGGAATGTATCGAAGTCACCGCTTTTACGATCGATTTCTACGCGAACATCGATCTCTTGTTCGTATTTTTTCTTGGTTGCTGTAGCCAGTGCACTTTCCAGCGCTTCGAAAATCTTCTCACGCGGCAGTGATTTCTCGTTGGAGACGGCTTCAACAACAGCCAAAATTTCTTTGTTCATCGCGGGCTTTTCACCTCAATCCAGACTGTTAAAAGTGGGGAACCAGGTTCGCCTTCTGGATATTACTCAGCGCGAACACTTCATCTTTGCCTTCGACTGTCACCGTGATCATTTCACCATCAACGGCTTTGATAATTCCCTGCCATTTACGGCGGTTCTGTACGGCCATACGCAGAACGAGAGCCACTTCTTCACCGGTAAAGCGCACGTAGTGCTCGGCCGTGAACATCGGACGATCGAGGCCAGGTGAGGAAACTTCCAGGTTGTACGCAACGGTAATCGGATCTTCAACATCAAGAACCGCACTCACCTGGTGGCTGACATCAGCACAATCATCAACATTGATGCCATCTTCACTATCAATATAGATGCGCAGTGTGGATGTACGGCCGCGAACGAATTCGATGCCGACCAGTTCGTAGCCCAGTGCTTCGACCGGCGCAGTAATCATCTCTGTTAATTTTTGCTCTAATGTGGACAAGCCCACCCCCAAGACATAAAAAAAGGGCGTAAAGCCCAGTTATTCTGTAGTCAGATAACAAAAAACCCCGATAAATCGGGGCTTTAGATAACTGAACCCTATAGCCACAACTGTGGCCTGGAGCACTCTCCGAAAGCATTTTTTCAAATCCAGCTACGAAGGCTCTAAGTCTTCACAGTATATTTGAAAAAGAACTTTATGGGAAAGTGGTTGCGGGGGCCGGATTTGAACCGACGACCTTCGGGTTATGAGCCCGACGAGCTACCAGGCTGCTCCACCCCGCGCCTGAAACGTGGCAAATTCTACGCGTTTTGGACAGAATTTGCAAATAATGCTGGGATTTGGTACCGAAGACGGGACGTAAAATCGGCGTTCAGTATATTGATAGTTGACCCCACCTGTCAACCCAACTTCAGCCAGGGCAATAAAAGGGAAATTTTTACAAAAAACGCACACGTCTCTTTCGGTCGTCGATAAAAGATGATTAAATGAATACTCACTTATTTTGCATAAACATGCATCGAGAGCGAAAGCGGTCTCTAATCAGTCAATCAAGCAGGGTTTTATTATATGACGACGATTCTCAAGCATCTCCCGGTAGGACAACGTATTGGCATCGCTTTTTCTGGCGGCCTGGATACCAGCGCTGCACTGCTGTGGATGCGCCAGAAGGGAGCGGTTCCTTATGCATATACTGCGAACCTGGGTCAGCCGGACGAGGAAGATTATGACGCGATCCCTCGTCGTGCCATGGAATATGGCGCAGAGAACGCACGTCTGATCGACTGCCGTAAGCAGCTGGTTGCCGAAGGGATTGCCGCAATCCAGTGCGGTGCTTTCCATAATACGACCGGCGGCCTGACCTATTTCAATACCACCCCGCTGGGTCGTGCCGTCACCGGCACTATGCTGGTTGCCGCCATGAAAGAAGATGGCGTGAACATCTGGGGGGACGGTAGCACCTATAAAGGCAACGATATTGAACGTTTCTATCGTTATGGCCTGCTGACCAACGCCGAGTTGCAGATCTACAAACCGTGGCTGGATACCGACTTCATCGACGAGCTGGGTGGCCGTCATGAAATGTCTGAGTTTATGATTGCCTGCGGCTTTGACTACAAGATGTCCGTTGAGAAAGCCTACTCAACCGACTCCAACATGCTGGGTGCGACGCACGAAGCGAAAGACCTGGAATTCCTGAACTCCAGCGTAAAAATTGTTAACCCGATCATGGGCGTGAAGTTCTGGGATGAGAACGTGAAGATCCCGGCGGAAGAAGTGACCGTGCGTTTCGAACGTGGTCATCCGGTTGCCCTGAACGGTAAAACCTTCTCCGACGATGTTGAACTGATGCTGGAAGCAAACCGCATCGGCGGTCGTCACGGGCTGGGTATGAGCGATCAGATCGAAAACCGTATCATCGAAGCGAAAAGCCGCGGCATTTACGAAGCTCCGGGGATGGCGCTGCTGCACATCGCTTACGAGCGTCTGCTGACCGGTATTCACAACGAAGACACCATTGAGCAGTATCACTCTCATGGCCGTCAGCTGGGCAAACTGCTGTATCAGGGTCGCTGGTTTGATCCACAGGCGCTGATGCTGCGTGACGCCCTGCAACGTTGGGTGGCAAGCGCAATCACCGGCGAAGTGACGCTGGAACTGCGTCGCGGAAATGATTACTCCATCCTCAATACCGTGTCTGACAACCTGACCTATAAAGCAGAGCGTCTGACCATGGAGAAAGGTGAGTCAGTGTTCTCTCCGGACGATCGTATTGGCCAGCTGACCATGCGTAACCTGGACATCACCGATACCCGTGAGAAGCTGTTCAACTATGTTGAGAATGGCCTGCTCTCCGCCAGTTCCGGTAATGGCCTCCCTCAGGTTGAGAACCTGGAACACAGCGATAAGAAATAATCGACAGCAAGTCATGCAAAAGGCGCCCATTGGGCGCCTTTTTTGTGGTCTTCGTAGGCCCGGTAAGCGCAGCGCCACCGGGCAAAACGGCGGGTGGCGCTGCGCTTACCCGCCCTACAAAAGATCGGATACACAGAATGTACAGACGAAAAAAAAGACGTCTTGCGACGTCTTTCTTCTGGAATATTGGTACCGAGGATGGGACTCGAACCCACAAGCCCGTTAGGGCACTACCACCTCAAGGTAGCGTGTCTACCAATTCCACCACCTCGGTACGGAATACTTACTGCGGGATATCGCTGGTTGGCTTAGCCGGTGCAGCTGGCTGAGTTTGCTCAGTTTTTGCTGGCGCGCTCAGATTTTCCCACTCGCTTCCTTTACTGGTCTTGTTGCTGTTGATATTGCCCAGCACCAGACTGATGATGAAGAACAGCGTAGCCAGAATCGCCGTCGTACGGGTCATGAAGTTCGCAGAACCACTTGAACCGAACAGCGTACCGGAAGCGCCTGCTCCGAAGGAGGCTCCCATATCAGCGCCTTTACCTTGCTGTAGCATAATCAGCGCTACGAGAGCGATGGCTACAATAAGGAAAATAACTAAAAGAGCTTCGTACATAATCAACCTGTTCCTTGCGGATTTGCCGCATACCAATGCTTCGACCAATTAGCAGGATTTTGTTTCCCACTGAAGCGGGTGTGAATACTAACCAAAGCGAATCACCTTCGCAAGGGCATTTTCGAGGCATTGCATCAACTGCGGAAAAAAACAGCAAAAAGCCATTCATTGCTTAAAACAAAGGCGGCAAACGCCGCCTTTTTAAACACTTATTCTGAAAGATTATGCAGCTTTGACTGCATCCGCAATACGGTGCGCAAATTCAGTTACCTGCGCTTCGTCTTCGCCTTCCACCATCACGCGGATCAGCGGCTCGGTACCCGACTTACGCAGCAGGACGCGCCCACGGCTGCCAAGAGTCGCTTCCACCTCTGCCATCACCGCTTTCACGTTATCATTTTCCAGCGGGTCGCCTTTACCCGCGGTGAAACGCACATTGACCAGAATCTGCGGGAACATTTTCATGCCGCTGCACAGATCGTGCAGGCTCATATGGTTACGCGCCATCGCGGCAACAACCTGAAGCGCCGCCACAATACCGTCACCGGTGGTGGTTTTATCGAGCAGGATCACGTGGCCGGAGTTTTCCGCGCCAATACGCCAGCCTTTCTCCTGGAGTTTTTCCAGCACGTAGCGGTCACCCACTTTCGCACGGACAAACGGAATACCGAGCTGTTTCAGCGCCAGTTCGAGCCCCATGTTGCTCATCAGCGTGCCCACCGCGCCACCGCGCAGTTGCCCCTGACGCAGGCCTTCACGCGCAATGATGTAGAGGATCTGATCGCCATCGACCTTGTTACCTTCGTGGTCAACCATGATCACACGGTCACCATCGCCATCCAGGGCAATACCCAGATCGGCCTTTTCAGCCAGGACACGCGCCTGCAAGGCACGCACGTCTGTCGCGCCAACTTCTTCGTTGATGTTCAGACCGTCCGGCTCGCAGCCGATAGTGATCACTTTCGCACCCAGCTCGCGGAACACATTCGGCGCAATGTGGTAAGTCGCACCGTTGGCACAGTCCACCACAATTTTGAGGTGTGCCAGGCTCAGCTCATTCGGGAAAGTGCCTTTGCAGAATTCAATGTAGCGGCCTGCGGCATCGACAATACGGTTTGCTTTACCCAGCTCAGCGGAGTCAACACAGGTGATCTCTTTTTCCATTTCCGCTTCAATCGCCTCTTCCACGTCATCCGGCAGTTTGGTGCCGTCGATGGAGAAGAATTTGATACCGTTGTCATAGAACGGGTTATGGGAAGCGGAAATAACGATGCCCGCTTCCGCACGGAAGGTGCGGGTCAGATAGGCAACAGCAGGGGTCGGCATTGGCCCCGTAAAGGAAGCTGAAAGCCCCGCCGCCGCCAGCCCGGCTTCCAGCGCGGACTCCAGCATATAACCCGAAATACGGGTATCTTTCCCAATAATGATCTTACGGGAGCCATGACGCGCCAGCACTTTCCCCGCTGCCCAGCCCAGCTTCAGGACAAAGTCAGGGGTAATTGGCGCATCGCCTACGCGCCCACGGATGCCATCGGTACCAAAATATTTACGATTACTCATAGCGTTTGTTTTCCTTCGCTGCCAGTGTGGCTTCCACCACACGCATGGCTTCTACTGTTTCTTTTACGTCATGGACGCGAATGATGTGTGCACCTTGCATCGCGGCAATCACCGCGCAGGCCAGACTGCCGCTCAGACGTTCGCTCGGCCCGACATTCAACAACTGACCAATCATCGATTTTCTCGACATTCCCACCAGCAGTGGCAGGCCGAACTGATGAAACTCTGATAAGCGCGCAAGCAACGCGTAATTGTGTGAGAGATTTTTACCGAAACCGAAGCCCGGGTCGAGCAGCAATTTCTCTTTTGCGATACCCGCACGTTCACAGCGTTCGATATGCTCAGTAAAGAAGCGGGTGACGTCGGCAAACACATCTTCATATTTTGGCGCCTCCTGCATTGTCTTAGGCTGACCCTGCATATGCATCAGACACACCGGTAGCCCGGTTTCTGCGGCGGCTTCAATCGCGCCCGGCTCGGTCAGCGAGCGGATATCATTGATAATGTGAGCGCCCACTCTCGCCACTTCACGGATCACTTCGGGTTTGGAGGTATCAACGGAGATCCACACTTCAAAGCGCCGGGCGATAGCCTCTACCACCGGCACCACGCGCGCCAGCTCTTCTTCCACCGAAACCTCCGCCGCGCCAGGCCGCGTTGACTCCCCTCCAACGTCAATGATGGTGGCACCCGCGTTAATCATTAAATTCGCGTGTTTAACCGCGTCGATAAGCGAATTATGCGTGCCGCCGTCAGAGAAGGAATCAGGCGTGACATTCAGGATCCCCATCACATGGGGATGTGAAAGGTCGAGATGCGAGTCCTGGGCGAATAGTTTCATGGTGAAGTCCCTGGGATTAATGTGGTTAAACAGATAAGAAAAACCCCGGAGCAAGCTCCAGGGTTTGAGATACAGACAAACGCTTCAACAGCAGTGACTTACTTGTCGCCCAACTGCTCTGACATGGTGTTGCCCGGGTTTGGCGTACGCGGTTCATCGACCGGACGCGGCGCACGCGGGGTGCCATTGTTGTCAGAATTGTTAGACGCGCCTGGGTCTTCCCAGCCTGCCGGCGGACGCACTTCGCGGCGCGCCATCAGGTCGTCAATCTGCGGTGCATCGATGGTCTCATATTTCATGAGCGCATCTTTCATCGAATGCAGGATGTCCATATTGTCGTTCAGGATCTGACGGGCGCGAGCGTAGTTACGTTCAATCAGCGCTTTCACTTCCTGGTCGATGATACGTGCCGTTTCATCGGACATATGTTTCGCTTTTGCCACAGAGCGGCCCAGGAATACTTCGCCCTCTTCCTCTGCATACAGCAGCGGACCGAGTTTGTCGGAGAAGCCCCACTGAGTCACCATGTTACGCGCCAGGTTTGTCGCCACTTTAATATCGTTCGACGCACCGGTGGAAACATGTTCCGCACCGTAGATAATCTCTTCAGCCAGACGACCGCCGTACAGGGTTGAAATCTGGCTTTCCAGCTTCTGACGGCTGGCGCTGATCGCGTCGCCTTCAGGCAGGAAGAAGGTCACACCCAGCGCACGACCGCGCGGAATAATCGTCACCTTGTGTACGGGATCGTGTTCCGGCACCAGACGACCGATAATCGCGTGGCCCGCTTCGTGATATGCCGTGGACTCTTTCTGCGCTTCCGTCATCACCATGGAGCGACGTTCCGCCCCCATCATGATTTTGTCTTTCGCTTTCTCGAATTCCACCATGGACACCACGCGCTTGTTACCGCGAGCGGCAAACAGTGCTGCTTCGTTGACCAGGTTAGCCAGATCCGCACCGGAGAAGCCTGGAGTACCACGCGCAATGATTGCCGCGTCGATATCTGGCGCCAGCGGTACGCGTCGCATATGCACTTTCAGAATCTGTTCACGACCGCGAACATCCGGCAGACCGACCACAACCTGACGGTCAAAACGGCCTGGACGCAGCAGCGCAGGGTCGAGTACGTCCGGACGGTTAGTTGCCGCGATAACGATGATACCTTCGTTACCTTCGAAGCCGTCCATCTCAACCAGCATCTGGTTCAGCGTCTGCTCACGTTCATCGTGACCACCACCCAGGCCTGCGCCACGCTGGCGGCCTACGGCGTCGATTTCATCGATGAAGATGATGCACGGTGCTGCCTTCTTAGCCTGCTCGAACATGTCACGCACACGAGATGCACCGACACCCACGAACATTTCAACGAAGTCAGAACCTGAAATAGTAAAGAACGGCACCTTCGCTTCACCCGCGATGGCTTTTGCCAGCAGGGTTTTACCGGTACCCGGAGGGCCGACCATCAGGACGCCTTTCGGGATCTTACCGCCCAGTTTTTGGAAACGGCTCGGCTCGCGCAGGTATTCAACCAGTTCACCCACCTCTTCTTTTGCTTCGTCACAACCTGCTACGTCAGCAAACGTGGTCTTGATCTGGTCTTCCGTCAGCATACGCGCCTTGCTCTTACCGAACGACATGGCACCTTTGCCACCACCGCCCTGCATCTGGCGCATAAAGAAGATCCAGACGCCGATAAGAAGCAGCATCGGGAACCAGGAAATGAAGATAGAAGCCAGCAGGCTTGGTTCTTCCGGCGGCTCGCCTACCACTTTGACGTTTTTGGTCAGAAGGTTATCAAGCAGCTTAGGATCGTTCACCGGGATGTAAGTCGTGTAACGGTTACTATCTTTCTTGGTAACGTTGATCTCACGTCCGTTGATACGCGCTTCGCGAACCTGGTCCTGATTGACCTCTTGCAGGAAGGTAGAATAATCCACCTTGCGGCCATTCGACTCGCTGGGCCCAAAGCTCTGGAATACTGACATCAGCACAACGGCAATGACCAGCCAGAGTATTAGGTTTTTCGCCATGTCACTCAAGGGATTAACCTCATATTACAACTGTGTTAAAAACAGCGTCAGGATACTCTATATCCAGTTTCATTCAAACTTTCGCCTGAAATCTACCGGTTATCATTTTCGCCCGGTCGCTACAATATACACTTCACGGGAACGGGCCCGGGAAGAGTCCGGCTTACGAACTTTGACCTTCGCAAACAGGGAGCGAATTTCCTTAAGATACTCCTCGAAACCTTCGCCCTGAAACACCTTCACAACAAAACTACCACCAGGCGCTAGTACATCACGACACATTTCTAACGCTAGTTCCACCAGATACATGGCGCGGGGGATATCCACCGCCGGTGTTCCACACATATTTGGCGCCATATCCGACATGACAACCTGGACCTTACTGTCACCTACACGATCAAGTAGTGCTTTAAGCACTAATTCATCACGAAAGTCGCCCTGAAGGAAGTCGACACCGACGATGGGATCCATTGGTAAAAGATCGCATGCGATGATTCGGCCCGTTCCGCCGATCTGCGTAACCGCATACTGGGACCATCCGCCAGGTGCCGCACCGAGGTCGACCACCGTCATTCCCGGTTTAAAAAGTTTGTCACTTTGCTGTATTTCATCAAGTTTAAACCAGGCGCGGGAACGCAACCCCTTTTTCTGCGCCTGTTGAACATATTTATCGCTAAAGTGTTCCTGAAGCCAGCGGCTGGAGCTGGCAGAACGCTTTTTACCTGTCATTTAACATTTCCGTCCTGGTTCATCGTTGCTTGCCTGTGACGTAAATTTCTACGCAGCTATTTGGCGATATTAGGGAGATGGCGGTAGAATGAACCGTTTTCAATCCCAACGTAAGCAAAAATATACGATGAATCTGAGTACTAAACAAAAACAGCACCTTAAAGGTCTGGCACATCCGCTCAAGCCTGTAGTGATGCTTGGCAACAATGGTTTGACCGAAGGGGTGCTTGCCGAGATTGAACAAGCGCTGGAACACCACGAGCTGATCAAGGTGAAAATCGCCTCTGAAGTCTGAAGACAGAGACACTAAAAACCTGATCGTGGAAGCCATCGTGCGCGAAACCGGCGCCTGTAATGTACAGGTCATCGGTAAAACGCTGGTGCTCTATCGCCCATCTAAAGAGCGCAAAATCTCGCTGCCACGTTAAGGATATCCTGAATCGAACACATTTTCTGTGTGAAACGAGGGATTTCTTTCAGCAGGCGAGCAAAATGCCATGCTCCTTGAGTTGATAAAAGGCCGCTATGCGGCCTTTTTCTTTTCTTTACAATGTATCAACATCTTAGTAGAGAAGCGAATTACAGGTATTCAACCTTAATAATTTCGTATTCCACTTCACCACCAGGGGTGCGGATGGTGACCACATCGTCCTGCTCTTTGCCAATCAGGCCACGAGCAATCGGCGAGTTCACCGAAATCAGGTTCTGTTTGAAGTCCGCTTCATCATCACCCACGATGCGATAGGTCTGCTCTTCGTCGTTGTCCAGATTCAGGACGCTGACGGTAGAGCCGAAGATCACACGGCCATTATTTGGCATTTTGGTGATATCGATAACCTGCGCGTTAGACAGTTTCGCCTCGATATCTTTAATGCGCCCCTCACAGAAACCCTGCTGCTCACGCGCCGCGTGGTATTCAGCATTCTCTTTCAGGTCGCCATGCTCACGCGCTTCCGCGATAGCGGCGATGATTTCAGGGCGACGCACGGATTTGAGAAAATCCAGCTCTTCGCGCAGTTTTTCGGCACCACGTAAGGTCATCGGAATAGCTTGCATTTGTTATACCTCTTAAACATTCCTGTTGGGAGCAGTGTTCCCTGCTCCAGCCCACCTGAACAGGCCAGAAGCAAAAAGAAAACCGACCCGGGAGCAACGCCCCAGGTCAGCAGCAATTTTTCAATTTGATACGCATTTTACCGCGAAGTTCACTATGGGTCATCGTTTACTTTACAGTGCCATGCACCGTAGTATGACGGTTTGTTTTCGGGTTGTTAGCGCGAGATTATGCGATTTTCCAGTTTTATCATCGGATTGACTACCAGTATAACGTTCACCGTTCAGGCCGCGAATGTTGATGAGTACATTAATCAACTGCCCGCCGGCGCGAACCTTGCCCTGATGGTGCAGAAGGTTGGCGCGCAGGCTCCCGAGATTGACTATCACAGTCAACAGATGGCGCTGCCTGCCAGTACCCAGAAGGTGATCACTGCCCTCGCCGCCCTGCTCCAGCTCGGGCCTGACTTCCGTTTTACTACCACCCTTGAAACCAGAGGTAACGTTGAGGGTGGCGAACTGAAAGGCGATCTTATCGCCCGTTTTGGTGGCGATCCCACCTTTAAGCGCCAGGATGTCCGCAATATGGTGGCGGTACTGAAAAAATCCGGCGTAACAAAAATTGATGGCAACGTGCTGATCGACACCTCCATTTTCGCCAGCCACGATAAAGCGCCTGGCTGGCCGTGGAACGACATGACGCAGTGCTTTAGCGCCCCGCCAGCCGCCGCCATCGTTGACCGTAACTGCTTCTCCGTATCGCTTTACAGCGCGCCAAAACCAAATGACTTAGCTTTTATCCGCGTGGCCTCATACTACCCGGTCACGATGTTCAGCCAGGTGCGGACGCTGGCGAAAGGCTCCCCGGAGGCGCAGTATTGCGAGCTGGACGTGGTACCGGGCGATCTCAATCGCTATACGCTCACCGGCTGCCTGACCCAGCGGTCCGATCCCCTCCCGCTGGCCTTCGCCATTCAGGATGGCGCAGGCTATGCCGGTGCCATTTTTAAAGATGAGCTGAAGCAGGCGGGCATAACCTACACCGGAACGCTGCTGCGCCAGACGCAGGTGAATGAGCCAGGCACGGTCATTGCCAGCAAACAGTCCGCGCCACTGCATGATTTGCTTAAGATTATGCTGAAAAAGTCGGATAACATGATTGCCGATACGGTGTTCCGCATGATCGGGCACGCGCGCTTTGGTGTGCCGGGCACCTGGCGGGCCGGTTCTGATGCCGTACGTCAGATCCTGCGCCAGCAGGCGGGTATCGATCTGGGCAATACGATCGCCGTCGATGGTTCCGGTTTATCGCGTCATAACCTGATCTCGCCGGCCACCATGATGCAGGTGTTGCAGTACATTGCTCAGCATGACGCTGAGCTAAACTTTATTACGATGCTGCCGCTTGCCGGACATGACGGCTCTCTTCAGTACCGCGCGGGCCTTCACGCTGCGGGCGTGGATGGCAAAGTGTCAGCCAAAACGGGTTCCCTGCAAGGCGTTTACAACCTTGCCGGTTTTATCACTACCGCCAGCGGACAACGCATGGCATTTGTGCAGTATCTTTCCGGCTATGCCGTCGAACCGGCTGACCAGCGCAATCGCCGTATTCCACTGGTGCGTTTCGAAAGCAGGCTCTATAAGGACATCTACCAGAATAACTAGCGATGAAACTACTGATAGTTGAAGACGATCTGTTATTGCAGGAAGGGTTAGCGCTGGCGCTGGGGAATGAAGGCTACGCCCTGGATTGTGCCACCACGGCCGCTGAAGCAGATGCCCTGATCCAGAGCGGTGAATACAGCCTCGTGATCCTGGATTTGGGGCTGCCGGATAAAGACGGCGCGACGCTGCTCTGCCAGTGGCGTCGTCGCGGGGTTGAGAATCCCGTCTTGATTCTCACCGCCCGCGATGCCATTGAAGACAGAATTAACGGGCTGGATTCTGGCGCTGACGATTATCTGGTAAAACCCTTCGCCCTTGCCGAGCTACAGGCTCGCGTACGGGCGTTGATCCGCCGCTATCAGGGCCACAGCGACAACCTGCTGACGGACGGAGATATCACCCTCAATCTGCAAACTCAGCAGGTGTTGCGCCAGTCTCAGCCTGTGGAAGTGACGCCAAAAGAGTTCGCTCTGCTGACGCGCCTGATCATGCGCAGCGGGCAGACCGTGCACCGTGAAACGCTGCAACAGGACATCTACTCCTGGCAGGACGATCCGGGATCAAACACGCTTGAAGTTCACATTCATAATCTGCGGCGCAAGCTCGGTAAAGATCGCATCAAAACCGTACGCGGCGTGGGTTACCGTCTGGAGAGCCAGAAATGAACAGTATGCGCCGGCGATTAATGGTGTTGCTGGCGGTTATTCTGCTATTTTTTCAACTCATTAGCGTAGTCTGGCTGTGGCATGAGAGCCGCGAGCAGATCGGTTTTCTGGTGAACGAAACGTTGTCCGCCAAAGCGCGCAACAACCATGTCGAAAAAGAGATCCGCGAAGCCATTGCCTCCCTGCTGGTCCCTTCTCTGGTGATGGTCGGTTTTACCCTGCTCTTCTCATTCTGGGCAGTCACCTGGATCACCCGACCACTCAACAAACTTCGCGCCAGCCTTGCGAACCGTTCGGCGGATAATCTGACTCCCCTGCCGATGTATTCCGATATGGAAGAGATAGGCGCTGTGACCACGTCGCTCAATCAACTCCTCGCCCGGCTGGACCACACTATTCAACAGGAACGCCTGTTTACCGCCGATGCGGCACACGAGTTACGTACGCCGCTTGCGGGGATCAGGCTCCATCTGGAACTGATGGCTCAGTCCGGTTCCCCGCAGGCCACGCCACTGATAAGCCGTATCGATCAGTTGATGCACACGGTGGAACAGCTGCTGATGCTGGCGCGTGCCGGGCAGGCGATGGCCAGCGGCCATTACGATACCGTGAACTGGACGGAGACGATCATTGCTCCGCTCAGCCTGGAGCATGAAGCCAAAGAGCATACGGTAATATGGCCGGCCCACAGCGTGCTGACGGTTCAGGGGGACGCCGTCCTGTTACGTCTGATGCTAAGGAACCTTCTGGAGAATGCCGCCCGCTACAGCCCGGCAGGCACAACCATTGAAGTGGCATTAACAGCGACGGAGGGCGGTACCCGGGTGAGCGTTACCGATCAGGGGCCGGGTATTGATGAGGCGCACCGCCAGTCGATCACCGAACCTTTCCGACGTCTCGACCAGCGCTACGGCGGCAGCGGCCTTGGGCTGAGCATCGTACAGCGTATCGTACAGCTCCATCATGGCCATTTAACGCTGGAGAACGGCGCTGAGGGCGGCCTCATCGCCAGCTGTTGGTTACCGGCGAAAATAGGATAAAAAAAAGCCCCGTTAAGGGGCTTTATACAGGGGTTAGTGCTTGTAGATGAACTCGACGCCTTCTTCGTCGTCTTCATCCCAGTCATCGTCCCAGTCTTCATCATCTTCTTCCGCTTCCAGCTCTTCGAGCTGCTGGCGGTGGTAGTCATCCCACATGAATTCGACTTTTTCAGGCTGTTTCGCCTCTTCTGCCTGAACAACCGGATTCTCGATGATAAAGGTCATCACATCCCAGCAGAGATCTTTCACGCCAACCTGGCTGGCGGCAGAGATCAGATAGTACTTATCTTCCCAACCCATCGCGTCGGCAATCGCTTTAGCTTTCGCTTCAGCTTCCGCTTTATCCATCAGGTCGATCTTGTTAAATACCAGCCAGCGCGGTTTTTGCGCCAGTTTTTCACTGTATTTCTCCAGCTCGCCGATAATAATACGGGCGTTTTCAACCGGATCGGAACCGTCGATTGGATCGATGTCGATGAGGTGCAACAGTACGCGACAACGCTCAAGGTGCTTCAGGAAGCGAATACCCAGACCGGCGCCTTCTGCTGCCCCTTCAATCAGACCCGGGATGTCAGCGACCACAAAGCTCTTCTCGTTATCCATACGGACAACGCCCAGGCTCGGCACCAGCGTCGTAAACGGATAATCCGCTACTTTGGGTTTCGCCGCAGAGACCGCACGGATAAACGTCGATTTACCGGCGTTTGGCATACCCAGCATCCCCACATCCGCCAGCAGCATCAGTTCCAGTTGCAGGTCGCGCTTATCACCCGGGGTACCCATGGTTTTCTGACGCGGGGTACGGTTAACGGAAGATTTGAAACGGCTGTTACCCAGACCATGCCAGCCGCCTTTCGCCACCATCAGGCGCTGACCGTGTTTGGTCATATCACCCATGGTTTCGCCCGTGCCCTGATCGATGACACGCGTACCCACCGGCACTTTGATCGTCACGTCTTTACCGCGTTTACCGGTACAGTCGCGGCTCTGGCCGTTCTGGCCACGCTCGGCGCGGAAAGATTTTTCGAAACGGTAGTCGATCAGCGTGTTGAGGTTTTCATCCGCCTCCAGCCACACGTCGCCACCGTCCCCACCGTCACCGCCGTCAGGACCGCCACGAGGAATATATTTTTCACGGCGGAAGCTTACACAACCGTTACCGCCATCACCTGCCACGACCAGAATCGTCGCTTCATCAACAAACTTCATTTTACTCTCCGTAACTCATTCGCCTGAGCGGGGGACTATTACAACCGCTTCATTTTTGCGCCAACGCCCCCAGAGACGATGACCAATGGCGGAATACATCGCGCCCGCAACCACGACAAACGCACCGAGATAACCCAACAGGTTGAGCATCGGCTTGACGAAGACATCGGGCCAGGCCATTGATAACAAATCTGAAAATAACAGCGTAAACAGCGGGGTAAGCGTGATTAAGGCGCTCACCTGTGCTGCCTGCCAGCGCGCCATGGCTTCAGCCAGAGCGCCATAACCGACCAGCGTATTCAGCCCACAAAAAATGAGGCACGCCAGTTGCCAGTCGCTGAGCTGGGTAATTACACCCGGCTTCGCTAAAGGCAATAATGCCAGTGTACACAAAGTGTACAGCAAAAAGAGGATCTGCTGTGAGGCAAGACGGCGCAATAACACCTTTTGCGCGACGCCATAACTCACCCAGACCGTTGCTGCGCCCGCCCCAAAAATGACACCCCAAGTGTAATCCGTCAGGCGGGTAAAAATCTCAATCAGGCTGGTGTTAAAGAACATCACCAGCCCGCAAAGCAGCATGCTTGCCCCGATGATCTGCGTGCCGCGCATCTTCTCCTTGAGGATGAATACGCTGGCGACCATCATGCCGACCGGTGAAAGCTGACCAATCACCTGCGACGCTGTAGGGCTAAGATATTGCAGGGAAGAGCTGAACAGAATGAAGTTACCGAACAGACCGCCCGTCGCGATAGCCAGTAACACCAGCCAACGCGGTTTTCGGAAGATGCGCAGCGGTGGCAGCTTACCTTTGACGGCCAGAATGGCGCCCAGGCCTATGCTTGCCATCAGGAAGCGATAAAACACCACCGTCGGTGGCTCCATGACTTCCAGTACCTGCTTCATTGCAATTGGCAGCGCACCCCAGCACATTGCGGTAGTGAGCGCCAAAAGAATACCCATGCCGGCCTGCTGCTTCATGCCCGTTTTCCCTACAGAAAATTTTCCGGGTTTCCAATGTAAAAAGCCCCGCAACACGTTGCGGGGCTTTAATCCGTTACCGGACCGAGAAAACCTTACTCAGCAACGATGCTGATGTATTTACGGTTGTTCGGGCCTTTAACTTCAAATTTCACTTTACCGTCTGCTTTAGCAAACAGAGTGTGGTCACGACCGCAACCTACGTTGGTACCCGCGTGGAACTTGGTGCCACGCTGACGAACGATGATGCTACCCGCCAGAACGGATTCGCCACCAAAACGCTTAACGCCCAGGCGTTTAGCTTCTGAATCGCGACCGTTACGTGTGGAGCCGCCAGCCTTTTTATGTGCCATTTAAATCTCTCCTCAGGTCTTAGGCGCTGATGCCAGTAATTTTCACATCAGTGAACCACTGACGGTGGCCCTGCTGCTTACGATAGTGTTTACGACGACGAAACTTAACGATTTTAACTTTCTCGCCACGACCGTGAGCAACAACTTCAGCTTTGATAACGCCGCCATCAACGAAAGGAACGCCGATTTTGACTTCTTCACCGTTTGCGATCATCAGAACTTCAGCGAACTCAACAGATTCGCCAGTTGCGATGTCCAGCTTTTCCAGGCGAACGGTCTGACCTTCGCTTACTCGGTGTTGTTTACCACCACTTTGGAAAACCGCGTACATATAAACTCCGCTTCCGCGCACATCCTCGTATGATTCAGAGTGCGCTATAAATATTCACAATAGGGCGCGAATATTACGCAAAACGCGAGCCTTTGACAAGTGCTACCATCAATACATGAAGAAAAAAAACACAACACATACGGTAACGTTTATCTGAGCCGTTTTTTCAGTACAATCAGCAATACTATTTATAAACCGAAACCCTTTGTGTACCCATCTCGTGTGGGATAAACAGGATAAAAAGCCCGGCTTTTGCGATGAATTTAGAAAAAATCAATGAGTTAACCGCGCAAGATATGGCGGGTGTGAATGCAGCAATCCTGGAGCAACTCAACTCTGACGTTCAGCTGATCAATCAGTTGGGCTATTACATCGTCAGCGGCGGCGGTAAACGTATTCGTCCGATGATTGCCATTCTGGCCGCACGCGCGGTTGGCTATCAGGGAAATGCCCACGTCACGATCGCGGCGCTGATCGAATTTATCCACACCGCCACCCTGCTTCACGACGATGTTGTGGATGAATCAGACATGCGTCGTGGTAAAGCCACCGCCAACGCCGCGTTTGGTAATGCGGCAAGCGTTCTGGTAGGCGATTTTATCTATACCCGCGCCTTCCAGATGATGACCAGCCTTGGCTCGCTGAAGGTGCTGGAAGTGATGTCAGAAGCCGTGAACGTTATCGCTGAAGGTGAAGTCCTACAGCTGATGAACGTCAACGACCCGGACATCACCGAAGAAAACTATATGCGGGTGATTTACAGCAAGACCGCACGTCTGTTCGAAGCCGCCGCGCAATGCTCCGGCATTCTGGCAGGCTGTAGCGAAGCTCAGGAAAAGGGCCTTCAGGACTATGGCCGTTACCTCGGCACCGCGTTCCAGCTGATTGATGATTTGCTGGACTACAGCGCGGATGGCGAAACGCTCGGTAAAAACGTCGGCGATGACCTGAACGAAGGCAAGCCAACGCTGCCGCTGCTCCACGCGATGCGCAATGGCACACCAGAGCAGGCGAAAATGATCCGGGAGGCTATCGAGCAGGGAAATGGACGCCATCTTCTGGAACCGGTACTGGAAACAATGGCTATCTGCGGCTCCCTGGAATGGACGCGTCAGCGCGCTGAAGAAGAAGCGGACAAAGCCATCGCCGCCATTCAGGTCATTCCCGACAGCCCATGGCGTGATGCGCTAATCGGCCTCGCGCACATCGCCGTCCAGCGCGACCGATAATCCCCTCCTCATCTCCCTGCGCCCACGCAGGGAGATTCCAGTACACACCAATAAATTACATTTCCGCGTAAGCCCATCGGGTTACAGGCCGCATGTATAAAGCCGTGCCTTATTCTGAATATTGCTTCTCGTAACATGAACTTTTTAGAACACATGTTCGAAGTGAGTATAGTAATGCTGTCTTTTCACACGAAACGACGTGGACGATAACGAACACAAGGACAGCATTATGGATACAAAATTCATCGACTGGCATTCTGCTGACATTATTGCGGCACTGCGTAAAAAAGGAACATCGCTGGCTGCCGAATCACGTCGTCATGGGCTAAGCTCGTCGACGCTGGCAAACGCCCTGACCCGCCCATGGCCGAAGGGGGAACTGATTATCGCGACGGCGCTGGATACGCATCCGTGGGTGATATGGCCGTCACGCTACCACGATCCTATTACCCATGAATTTATCGACAGAACGCGCATGATGCGCCAGGGCAAAACGAAGAAAGCACATCAGGACTGATGCACCAGGATTGACAGGAACAGCAATCCCCCGGCCTGTTATGGCAGGGGGGTGCCGGAACGATTACTCGCCCTTCACACGCTCGATATTTGCACCCAGCGCGCGCAGTTTGTCCTCAATACGCTCGTATCCACGATCGATGTGGTAGATACGATCGACAACGGTAGTCCCTTCCGCAATACAACCTGCCAATACGAGGCTCGCAGACGCGCGCAGATCGGTCGCCATCACCTGCGCACCGGACAGTTTTTCAACGCCGTGGCAAATTACCGTGTTGCTTTCAATCTCAGCATGCGCACCCATACGGATCAGTTCCGGTACGTGCATGAAACGGTTTTCGAAGATAGTTTCCGTGATGAAGCCCGTGCCTTCGGCCACCAGGTTCAACAGCGTGAACTGTGCCTGCATATCCGTCGGGAATGCCGGATGTGGCGCAGTACGCACGTTAACGGCTTTAGGACGCTGCCCGTGCATATCGAGGCTGATCCAGTCTTCACCGATTTCGATATCCGCACCCGCATCGCGCAGTTTCGCCAGCACCGCATCCAGGGTATCCGGCTGGGCGTTACGGCAGACAATCTTACCGCCAGAAATGGCCGCGGCCACCAGGAAGGTACCGGTTTCGATACGATCTGGCAGTACGCGATACACACCACCACCCAGACGTTCAACGCCTTCGATGGTGATACGGTCTGTGCCCTGCCCGCTGATCTTCGCCCCCAGCGCGACCAGGAAGTTCGCGGTATCCACGATCTCCGGCTCACGGGCGGCGTTTTCGATGATGGTAGTGCCTTCTGCCAGCGTAGCAGCCGACATGATGGTGACCGTTGCGCCCACGCTCACTTTGTCCATGACAATGTGCGCGCCTTTCAGACGACCATTGACGGACGCTTTAACGTAACCCTCTTCCAGCTTGATCTCTGCGCCGAGTTTTTCCAGGCCGAAGATATGCAGGTCAACGGGACGCGCGCCGATAGCGCATCCGCCCGGCAGTGAAACCTGTCCCTGACCGAAACGCGCCACCAGCGGACCAAGCGCCCAGATGGAAGCACGCATGGTTTTCACCAGCTCATACGGCGCTGAGAAGTTGTTCACGTTGCTGGCATCGATCCAGACGGAACCGTTACGCTCCACTTTGGTGCCCAACTGGCCGAGCAACTTCATGGTCGTGTCGATATCTTTCAGCTTCGGTACGTTCTGGATCTCTACCGGCTCTTCTGCGAGCAGCGCAGCGAAAAGAATGGGCAGCGCGGCGTTTTTAGCGCCAGAAATTGTGACTTCGCCCTGGAGACGCGTGGGTCCCTGTACACGAAATTTATCCATCGTTTGCTCTCTTATAAATTCAACCGTGCTGCGGGCGTTTCGCCCTCAGCTCAAAAACCGTTTAGTTTGCGATCGCGTGCCCACTCCTGTGGGGTGAACGCTTTAATCGACAGGGCGTGGATGCGGTTATCCGCAATGTATTCCATCAGCGGCGCGTACACAGCCTGCTGTTTCTTCACGCGACTCATTCCGTCGAACATCTCACCCACAGCAATAACCTGGAAGTGACTGCCATCGCCAGAGACGTGGGCTTCCTGAAGGGAGAGTGCATTCATCAGCACAGTCTGGATTTCATTATTTTCCATGGGGTCTACATCATCTGATAGTGAAAACAAGCTCAACATCTTAGAGCAAAGTGGCGCGGTCTTAAACAAGCAAAAAGCCCCGACGCGTAAACTGTCGGGGCTTTCAGAAGTAACGTACTGAAAAAATTAGCGAGGTAATACGTCTTCGGGCAAATTGTAAAGCTGTGCAAGGGTAATCACGTTATCGCTTACCCCCGTCAGGGTAACGCTGCTCCCCTGCTTTTTGCCCGTGGCCACCAGGTGCGCCAGCAGGGCGATACCGGCGGTATCTACCCGCGTAACGCCATGGAGATCAATCAGCGTCACGCCCTGCATCGCGTTATGGCGAGCGTCCCACAGCGGGTTAAGCAGATCCTGATCCAGCTCTCCCGTCAGCGTCAACGTCTCGCCGTCACGCGCCCAGCTAAGCTGCTGTGACATTACTTCTTCTCGTCCAGGGTAATTTTCTGACGAGAGATGGACTGAAGCTGAGCCGTCAGGCCATCGATGCCTTTAGTGCGCAGCAGATCGCTCCACTCGTTCTGTTTAGTGGTGATCATGCTGACGCCTTCAGCGATCATGTCGTACGCCTGCCAGTTTCCGGTCTGGCTGTTTTTACGCCACTGGAAGTCCAGACGAACCGGTGGACGACCGTTTGGATCGATAATCGTCACGCGAATAGGAATGATAGTGGCATCGCCCAGCGGCTGTTCAGGGGCAATCTGATAGGTCTGCCCGTGGTACATCGCCAGCGCCTGGCCGTAAGCCTGTTTCAGGTATTCACGGAACGCCGCAAAGTAAGCCTCGCGCTGTGCAGGGGTCGCGTCTTTGTAGTAACGGCCCAGCACCAGTGCGCCCGCATACTTGATCTGCACATACGGCAGCAGTTCCTGATCCACCACATCACGCAGATAATCAGGGTTAGAACGGATTTTTGGCTGTTCGTTTTTAAGACGGTCGAAGGTTTTCTTCGCGGCCTCATCCATCAGTTTGTACGGGTTACTCTGATCCGCAGCGTGCGCCGCGGTAAGAGGGGCAATGACCAGCATGGCAACCATTAACAGTCGTTTAAACATGAATGACTTCTCCTGAAATTAATTCGTCGCGCCTGGCGTCGGTTCGACGTTGGTGTGGTCTTCACTCTGCGCAGGGGCATCGTCAGACTTTTTATCATCCCCTTTACTGTTGTAAAGGAACTGACCAATCATATCTTCCAGCACCATCGCTGACTTGGTATCCTGGATTACGCTACCGTCTTTAAGGATAGTCGTTCCCAGCTCAGGATCTTCAAAACCAACGTTAAGGGCCAGATATTGCTCCCCCAGCAGGCCAGAGGTGCGGATAGAAAGCGAGCTGGTGTCCGGAATGTGGTTATAGCGCTCTTCGATATCCATCGCGACGCGCGGCAGATAGGTTTTCTCATCAAGCGTAATGTCAGCGACACGTCCGATAACGACGCCACCAATACGCACCGGTGAGCGCGCTTTCAGGCCGCCGATGTTATCGAAAGTCGCGTAGACACGATACGTCGGCTCGGCGCGAACAGAGGTGATGTCCGCCGCTCGCAGGCAGATGAACAGCGCGGCCAGCAGCGCCAGAAGCAGAAACACGCCAACCCAAATTTCATTTTTTCTCGTTTGCATGAACTCAATTCCCAAACATCAGTGCGGTGAGCACAAAATCCAGACCTAAAACGGCCAGCGACGAATGTACGACAGTACGCGTCGTTGCACGGCTAATGCCCGCCGACGTCGGAATGGCATCGTAACCATTAAACAACGCAATCCAGGTAACCGTCACAGCGAAAACCACGCTCTTGATCAGACAGTTCACTAGATCCATCCGCAGATCGATGGCGTCCTGCATGGCAGACCAGAAGAATCCGGCATCAATGCCTTTCCAGTTAACGCCAACCAGCGCGCCTCCCCAGATACCTACCGCCACAAAGAGGATAGTCAGTAACGGCAAGGAGATAACCCCGGCCCAGAAGCGCGGCGAGATTACCCGGCGCAGCGGATCGACTGCCATCATCTCCATACTGGAGAGCTGCTCGGTGGCGCGCATCAGGCCAATTTCCGCCGTCAACGCTGACCCGGCACGCCCGGCGAACAGCAGCGCGGCAACCACCGGCCCGAGTTCACGCAGCAGCGAGAGCGCCACCAGCATGCCAAGGCTGGTTTCCGCGCTGTAGGTTGTCAGCACCAGATACCCCTGCAACCCCAGCACCATGCCAATAAACAGACCCGACACGATGATGATAAGCATCGACAGCACGCCGACGTTATAAAGCTGCCGTACCAGTAACGGCGCATGCTTGCGGAACTCCGGTTTGCCGACCAGCGCGTTGAACAACATTAATCCGGCACGCCCGAACGTACTGATGGTTTTTAGGCCACGGTGTCCAAGACCCGCCAACGCATTTAACAGCATGAGTGGCTTAACTCCCTATTCCGAGTAAATCGTCATGATAGTCGCCCGCCGGATAGCGGAAAGGCACCGGCCCATCTGCGATACCGTCCAGGAACTGCCGCACGCGCGGATCGCCATTCTCCTGCAACGCCTGCGCGCTGCCGTGGGCGACGATCTTTTTGTCAGCCACAATATAGGCGTAATCAGCGATACTCAGCACTTCCGGCACGTCGTGGGAAACCACCACGCAGGTGACGCCAAGGGCGCTGTTCAGCTCCGAAATTAACTTCACCAGCACGCCCATGGTGATGGGGTCCTGCCCGACGAACGGTTCATCGAACATGATTAAATCGGGTTCCAGGGCAATAGCACGCGCCAGCGCGGCGCGGCGCGCCATCCCACCCGAGAGTTCGGACGGCATGAGTTTCGCAGCCCCCCGCAGCCCCACGGCTTCAAGCTTCATCATCACCGTACTGTGCAACAGCTCAGGAGGAAGATGGGTGTGCTCACGCAACGGATAGGCCACGTTGTCAAAAACGTTCATATCCGTGAACAGCGCGCCCGACTGAAAGAGCATGCTCATCCGTTTGCGAACCGTGTAGAGGCGCGAGCGAGACATCGCCGGGACATTTTCGCCGTCGAAGAGAATTTCGCCGCTGTCAGGGGGGATTTGCCCGCCGATAAGACGCAGCAACGTGGTTTTACCGATCCCTGACGGCCCCATGATGGCGGTGATTTTACCGCGCGGCACGGTCAGCGAAATATCATCAAATATTAACCGGTTGCCGCGAGAAAAACTGACGCCCCGGACATCGACTATATTCGCCATCGTTTGGCTCATTTATGGTTCCTTACTTACCTTGCTTCACGGCTGGCATGAAGCGTAAATCAGCCCTAAACCCCGCATTTTTACAGAATATTCACTATTGGGGTTAGCGAAAGCTGGCATTTGTTTTACTTTTCCGGCGCATAAAGTCAAAATTAGGAATTCGTTACGTCTCAGACTTCTTCTGGCGCCAACATTCGTGCGCAGTGGACCAGCGAGTATACCTGAAGAAAGGACTTTTGATGCTTTTAGCAACAGCACTGTTAATAATTGGTTTACTGTTGGTGGTCTACAGTGCTGACCGTTTGGTCTTTGCCGCATCCATTCTCTGTCGACTCATTGGCATGCCGCCCATCATTATCGGCATGACGGTGGTCAGTGTAGGCACATCGCTTCCTGAAATCATCGTTTCTGTTTCAGCCTCGCTGCATGGGCAGGTCGACCTCGCTATCGGCACCGCGATTGGCTCTAACATCGTCAATATCTTACTGATTTTAGGCTTAGCCGCATTACTGCATCCATTTCGCGTGCATTCTGATGTTTTGCGCCGGGAATTGCCGTTAATGTTAGTCGTCAGTCTGCTGGCAGGCTACGTACTTTATGACGGGGTGCTGAGCGTCGGTGACGGTATATTCCTGCTCGCCTTGGCCGTGATCTGGTTGCTTTACAGCGTGAAGATCGCACGTCTGGCGGAAAAACAGGGTAACGATAGCCTTACGCGTGAGCATCTCGCCGAGCTGCCCCGGGAAGGGACCTTACCCGTCGCCCTGCTGTGGCTGGGCGTCGCGCTGATCATCATGCCAATGGCCACGCGGATGGTGGTCGATAACGCGACGGTGCTGGCGAACGCGTTTGCGATGAGCGAACTGACAATCGGTCTGACGGTAATCGCCATCGGCACCAGCCTGCCAGAGCTGGCCACCGCCATCGCCGGGGCGCGTAAAGGGGAAGATGATATCGCCATCGGCAATATCATTGGCTCGAATATTTTCAATATCGCGATCGTGACGGGGCTGCCGGCGCTAATCTCGCCGGGGCCGTTTAACCCTATGGTTTTCACGCGCGATTACGGTGTGATGCTGCTGGTCAGCGTGATTTTCGCCCTGCTCTGCTGGCGGCGAAAAGAGCAGATCGGCAAAGGCGCAGGCGCGCTGCTGACGGGTGGATTTATCGTATGGCTGGCGATGCTGTACTGGCTTTCGCCTCTTCTCTCTGGGTAAACGGAAACGCATTATGTCGCAAATAGAATTGCAGCCGGGTTTTGACTTTCAGAAAGCAGGCAAAGACGTTCTGGAGATTGAACGTGAAGGTCTGGCGCAGTTAGATCAGTACATTAATCAGGATTTTAGTCTGGCCTGTGAGAAGATGTTCTACTGTGCCGGCAAAGTCGTGGTGATGGGGATGGGCAAATCCGGCCATATCGGACGCAAAATGGCGGCGACCTTTGCCAGTACCGGCACGTCGTCATTCTTCGTTCATCCCGGTGAAGCCGCGCACGGTGACCTCGGCATGGTTACGCCGCAGGACGTGGTTATTGCGCTGTCCAACTCCGGGGAATCGAATGAAATCCTGGCGTTGATCCCGGTGCTGAAGCGTCTGCACGTACCGCTGATTTGCATGACCAGCCGACCGGAAAGCAGCATGGCGCGTGCGGCGGATATTCACCTGTGCGTGAAAGTGCCTAAAGAAGCCTGTCCGCTGGGGCTGGCGCCGACCTCCAGCACAACCGCCGCGCTGGTGATGGGCGATGCCCTTGCCGTTGCGCTGCTGGAAGCCCGCGGTTTTACGCCTGAAGATTTTGCCCTGTCTCATCCCGGCGGCGCGCTCGGGCGCAAACTGCTGCTGCGGGTTAACGATATTATGCACACCGGAGATGAGATCCCGCACGTGAGCAAAGAGGCCTCTTTGCGCGACGCGTTACTGGAGATCACCCGTAAAAACCTGGGCATGACGGTTATCTGCGACGATCTGATGAAGATTCAGGGCATTTTCACCGACGGCGACCTGCGCCGGGTATTCGATATGGGTGTGGATGTCCGAACGCTGGGCATTGCTGATGTGATGACGCCAGGCGGGATCCGCGTCCGTCCGGGCACGCTGGCGGTAGATGTGCTGAACCTGATGCAGTCCCGTCATATTACCTCAGTGATGGTTGCCGATGGCGACCAACTGCTGGGTGTGGTACATATGCATGATCTGCTGCGCGCTGGCGTAGTGTAATGAAGGATAAGACAATGAGTAATGCGGGTGCATCCCTTGCAACCTGTTATGGCCCGGTGAGCGCCCACATGATGGCAAAGGCGGAAAATATCCGCCTGTTGATCCTCGATGTGGATGGTGTGCTCTCCGACGGTCTGATTTATATGGGCAATAACGGCGAAGAGCTGAAAGCCTTTAACGTTCGCGACGGTTACGGTATCCGCTGTGCGCTCACGTCCGGTATTGAAGTTGCTATCATCACCGGGCGGAAAGCTAAACTGGTAGAAGATCGGTGTGAAACGCTGGGCATTACCCATCTCTATCAGGGGCAGTCTGATAAGATGGTAGCTTTCCGGGATCTGCTGGGAAAACTGGCCATTGCACCAGAGAATGTGGCATACGTCGGGGATGATTTGATCGACTGGCCAGTGATGGCGGAGGTGGGTCTGAGCATCGCCGTGGCTGACGCGCACCCGCTGCTGATCCCGCGTGCTGATTACGTTACCCATATTCACGGTGGCCGCGGCGCCGTCCGTGAAGTCTGCGATCTGCTTCTGCTGTCGCAGGGCAAGCTTGATGAGGCGAAAGGGCAATCGATATGAGTAAAACCAGACGTTGGGTTATCATTCTGCTTGCGCTTGTCGCCCTGGTACTGATTGGCGTCAACCTCGCTGACCGCGATGATACGCAAGCGGAAGTGGTTAACACGAGCGACCCGACCTACAAAAGCGATCACAGCGACACCGTGGTCTATAGCCCGGAAGGCGCGCTGAACTATCGCCTCGTTGCTCAGCATGTAGAATATTTTTCAGATGACGGTACCTCGTGGTTTACCCAACCGGTCATGACCACCTTTGATACGGACAAAGTGCCGACGTGGTCTATCAAGTCTGACCGGGCAAAACTGACAAATGACCGTATGCTTTACCTGTATGGTCACGTTGAAGTCAACGCCCTGACCGCTGACGCGCAACTGCGAAAAATTACGACGGATAACGCCCAGATCAACCTGGTCACCCAGGATGTCACGTCGCAGGATCTAGTCACCCTGTATGGCACAACATTTAATTCCAGCGGTTTAAGAATGCGCGGGAACTTACGCAGCAAAAACGCCGAGCTGATTGAAAAGGTTAGAACCTCCTATGAAATTCAAAACAAACAAACTCAGCCTTAAAGTTGTTATCGCCAGCGCGCTGCTGGCGGCCAGTCTTCCCGCGCTTGCTGTGACTGGCGACACCGAACAGCCGATTCATATTGAATCCGATACCCAGTCTCTGGATATGCAGGGTAACGTCGTCACCTTTACCGGCAACGTCGTCATGACCCAGGGCACCATTAAAATCAACGCCGACAAAGTGGTCGTTACCCGTCCGGGCGGCGAGCAGGGCAAAGAGATTATCGATGGTTATGGCAACCCGGCCACCTTCTACCAGATGCAGGACAACGGCAAGCCGGTGAAAGGCCATGCCTCGCATATGCACTATGAACTGGCGAAGGATCTGGTCATCCTGACCGGTAATGCTTACCTAGAACAGCTGGACAGCAATATCAAAGGCGACAAGATCACCTATCTGGTGAAAGAGCAGAAAATGCAGGCCTCCAGCGAAAAAGGCAAACGCGTCACGACCGTGCTTGTGCCTTCGCAGTTGCAGGACAAGAACAACGGTCAGGCTCCGGCACAGAAAAAGAGTAACTAATTCGTTATGGCAACTTTAACTGCAAAAAACCTCGCGAAAGCGTATAAGGGCCGCCGCGTCGTCGAAGATGTCAGTCTGACCGTCAACTCCGGCGAAATCGTGGGTTTGCTTGGCCCTAACGGGGCGGGTAAAACCACGACCTTCTACATGGTGGTGGGCATCGTCCCGCGTGACGCCGGCAACATCATCATCGATGATGAAGATATCAGCCTGCTGCCGCTGCATGCCCGCGCGCGTCGTGGCATCGGCTATTTGCCGCAGGAAGCGTCTATTTTCCGCCGCTTAAGCGTGTTCGACAACCTGATGGCCGTGCTCCAGATCCGTGACGATCTGACCAGCGAGCAGCGCTCTGACCGTGCGAACGAGCTGATGGAAGAGTTTCATATCGAGCATCTGCGTGACAGCCTCGGCCAGGCGCTGTCCGGTGGTGAACGCCGCCGCGTTGAGATTGCGCGCGCGCTGGCAGCAAACCCAAAATTCATCCTGCTGGATGAACCGTTTGCGGGCGTTGACCCCATCTCCGTTATCGATATCAAACGTATCATTGAGCACCTGCGCGACAGCGGGCTTGGCGTACTGATCACGGACCACAACGTTCGTGAAACGCTGGCCGTGTGTGAGCGCGCCTACATAGTGAGCCAGGGCCATCTGATTGCCCACGGTACGCCGCAGCAAATCCTCGAAGATGAGCATGTTAAGCGCGTGTACCTTGGGGAAGACTTCAGACTCTGATAGGGTAGAGGTTAAGTCACGCCGAACCGGAGAAAAACGCTCTGAACATGAAGCAAGGTTTGCAATTACGGCTCAGCCAGCAACTGGCCATGACGCCGCAGCTACAGCAGGCAATCCGTCTGTTGCAGCTGTCCACGTTAGAACTCCAGCAGGAGCTCCAGCAGGCGCTGGACAGCAATCCGCTGCTGGAGCAAACCGATCTTCATGACGAGGTAGACGCCCAGCAGACGCAGGACACAGAAACGCTCGACTCCGTAGATGCGCTCGAACAGAAAGAGATGCCGGACGAACTGCCGCTGGATGCCAGCTGGGATGAAATTTACACCGCGGGTACCCCTTCCGGGACACGTGCAGACTACCAGGACGATGAACTCCCGGTCTACCAGGGCGAAACCACCCAGTCGCTTCAGGACTACCTGATGTGGCAGGTAGAGCTGACCCCTTTCTCCGATACCGATCGCGCCATTGCCACCTCGATTGTCGATGCCGTTGACGACACGGGCTATTTGACCGTGACGTTGGACGAGATTCTTGAAAGCATCGGCAATGACGAGATTGAACTGGAAGAGATCGAAGCCGTTCTGAAACGCGTTCAGCGTTTCGACCCGATAGGTGTCGCCGCGAAAGATCTGCGCGACTGCCTTCTGATCCAGCTTTCGCAGTTTGCCAAAGAGACACCGTGGATTGACGAAGCCCGGCTCATCATCAGCGATCATCTGGATCTGCTGGCGAATCACGACTTCCGCACCCTGATGCGCGTCACACGCCTGAAAGAAGAGGTGCTGAAGGAAGCGGTGAATCTGATCCAGTCGCTCGATCCGCGTCCGGGGCAGTCGATCCAGACCAGCGAACCGGAATATGTCATTCCTGATGTGCTGGTGAGAAAACACAATGGCCGGTGGGTCGTTGAACTGAACGCCGACAGCATTCCTCGCCTGCAAATCAACCAGCAATACGCCTCCATGTGCACCAGCGCCCGTAACGACGCTGATAATCAATACATTCGCAGCAACCTTCAGGAAGCACGCTGGTTGATCAAGAGCCTGGAGAGCCGTAATGACACGCTGCTGCGCGTCAGCCGCTGTATTGTCGAACAGCAGCAGGCGTTCTTTGAGCAGGGCGAAGAGTTTATGAAACCGATGGTGCTGGCAGACATCGCCCAGGCCGTCGAGATGCATGAATCAACCATTTCCCGCGTGACCACGCAGAAATATCTGCACAGCCCACGCGGTATTTTTGAGCTTAAGTATTTCTTCTCCAGCCACGTGAACACCGAAGGCGGCGGCGAAGCCTCGTCAACGGCTATTCGCGCACTGGTGAAGAAGTTGATCGCCGCGGAGAACCCCGCGAAGCCACTCAGTGACAGTAAGTTAACCACCATGCTGTCCGATCAGGGTATTATGGTGGCACGTCGTACTGTCGCGAAGTATCGAGAGTCTTTATCCATTCCGCCGTCTAACCAGCGTAAACAACTGGTTTGACACAACCGATAAGGAAGACACTATGCAGCTCAATATCACCGGACATAACGTCGAGATTACTGAGGCTTTACGCGATTTTGTAAACACTAAGTTTGCGAAACTCGAGCAGTATTTCGAGAGGATCAACCAGGTCTATGTTGTGTTGAAAGTGGAGAAAGTGACGCATATCTCGGATGCGACCCTGCACGTCAACGGAGGGGAACTCCATGCCAGTGCGGAAGGGCAAGACATGTACGCGGCTATCGACGGCTTGATTGATAAGCTTGCGAGACAGCTCAATAAACATAAAGATAAACTGAAACAACACTAATTGTCCGGGCAGTTAACGGGTGCAGGACGGCCTGTTGTGAAACACAACAGGCCATTTGTACAGTTAGCGCTTAGGTGAAATTATGATAAACAACGATTCCGCTCTTCAACTGAGCAATGTCCTTAACCAGGATTGTACCCGCAGTGGCGTTCACTGCCAGAGCAAAAAACGTGCGCTGGAAATCATCAGTGAGCTGGCCGCAAAACAGCTGGGTCTGCCGCCGCAGATCGTGTTTGAAGCCATTCTGACCCGTGAAAAAATGGGCAGTACCGGCATCGGCAATGGCATTGCGATCCCGCATGGCAAGCTGGAAGAAGATACGCTGCGTGCCGTGGGGGTGTTTGTGCAACTGGAAACGCCTATCGCTTTTGACGCCATCGATAACCAGCCTGTGGATCTGCTTTTCGCGCTGCTGGTTCCTGCCGATCAGACCAAAACCCACCTGCACACGCTGTCGCTGGTTGCCAAACGTCTGGCGGATAAAACCATTTGTCGTCGACTGCGCTCAGCCCAAAGTGATGAAGAGCTTTATCAAATTATCACTGAAGCAGAAGGCAATCAGGATGAGGCATAATCGGGAAAGGGCCTTCAGAACGGCTGCCCTGAGGAGAAACGGAACATGGTGCTGATGATCGTCAGCGGTCGTTCGGGGTCCGGGAAGTCCGTGGCCCTGCGCGCGCTGGAAGACATGGGATTTTACTGTGTAGATAACCTGCCGGTAGTGTTGTTACCCGATCTGGCGCGGACGCTGGGGGACAGGCAAATCTCTGCCGCCGTCAGTATCGACGTGCGTAACATGCCGGAATCGCCGGAAATCTTCGAGCAGGCAATGAACAGCCTGCCGGAATGCTTCTCGCCTCAGCTCTTGTTCCTGGACGCTGACCGCAACACGCTGATCCGTCGCTACAGCGATACACGTCGTTTGCATCCGCTCTCCAGTAAAAATCTTTCGCTGGAAAGCGCCATCGATAAAGAGAGCGATCTGCTTGAGCCGCTGCGTTCCCGGGCCGACCTGATTGTCGACACCTCCGAAATGTCCGTCCACGAGCTGGCGGAAATGCTGCGTACGCGCTTACTCGGCAAGCGCGAGCGCGAACTGACGATGGTGTTTGAATCCTTCGGCTTTAAGCACGGCATACCTATCGATGCGGATTACGTTTTTGATGTGCGTTTCCTGCCGAACCCACACTGGGATCCGAAACTGCGTCCGATGACCGGTCTGGATAAGCCGGTGGCAGCGTTCCTCGATCGACACACAGAAGTACACAATTTTATCTACCAGACGCGAAGCTACCTTGAGCTATGGTTACCTATGCTGGAAACAAACAATCGCAGCTACCTGACGGTGGCGATTGGCTGTACCGGCGGTAAACATCGTTCGGTCTACATTGCCGAACAGCTGGCCGATTACTTCCGCTCACGCGGGAAGAACGTTCAGTCCCGTCATCGCACGCTGGAAAAACGCAAAACATGACCGTAAAACAGACCGTCGAAATCACCAACAAGCTGGGCATGCATGCGCGCCCGGCGATGAAGCTGTTTGAACTGATGCAGGGTTTTGATGCTGAGGTGCTGCTGCGCAACGACGAGGGAACCGAGGCAGAAGCCAACAGCGTGATTGCGCTACTGATGCTGGATTCTGCCAAAGGCCGTCAGATTGAAGTTGAAGCCACCGGCCCGCAGGAAGAAGAAGCGCTGGCGGCAGTGATTGCCCTGTTCAACGCCGGGTTTGACGAAGACTAACGTTCGCCATGTCGGCGGGTAGCGCTGCGCTTACCCGCCCTACCTAAGATTATTTCGCTCCATAAACCCTTCCCCACCCAGCTGGCGCATCTGACGCATAATCCACGCCTGGCGGCTTCGCACGTAGCCTGACGGGGCGCTGGCCTTAAAACGCAGCGGGTTCGGCAGCACGGCGGCAAGCAGTGCCGCTTCGGACATAGTCAGCCTGCTGGCGGGCTTGCCAAAATAGCGCTGCGATGCCGCTTCGACACCAAATACGCCGTCACCAAATTCCGCGATATTCAGGTAGACGGTTAAAATGCGTTTTTTGCTCCACACCGTCTCGACGCCCAGCGTCAGCCCGGCCTCCAGCCCTTTTCTCACCCAGCTGCGACCGTCCCATAAGAACAGGTTTTTTACCGTTTGCTGAGAAAGCGTCGATGCGCCGCGGACGCGGTTTTCATGACGTTCATTATGATCCAGCGCCTTCTCGATAGCCGCCACGTCAAAACCCCAGTGGTCCGGGAATTTCTGATCTTCTGCCGCAATGACCGCCAGCCCCATCCACGGCGAGATTGCATCCATGCTGACCCAGTCAGAATGGGCAACATAGCCAAAATCCCCAGAGAGCCAGGCGCTAATCTGCCGCTCTGCCATCACGGCCGAGAACGGGACGGGCAGGATGCTGAACAGCGCAATACCGCCGCCCCAGAACACAGCCAGGACCATCACAATACGCAGCAGGATCCGTTTTAACCACCCGCCGGGGGAGAATTTACGACTCATTCGGTCAGGACCAGCACTCTGTCCACCAGCTTTTCAATGCCTGCGGCAGCCTCGGCAATGTTCTGCGCCAGCATATACGCTGGCGTGGTGATGATCTTGTTGTCCTCGTCCACCACAATGTCGTCTACCGGACATGGCACGTGTTCGCCGCCCATATCCTCGACAATCTCAGCGGTATCAATGTCGGTTCCGATCGTGAGCCGCAGCGGGAAATCAAAAATCTTCGGCAGCATGGCCGGCGCAATGCAGATAAAGCCCTGCGGCTTACCTGCCGCATGCATCGCCAGCGATAGCGCTTTCAAATCGGGATCGACATGACACGCCGTGCCTTCCGTTGCAAACGTGCTCAGGTTTTTCGCCGCGCCAAAACCGCCCGGCACGATGAGCGCATCAAGTTCAGCGGCATCGGCCTGTGCCAGCGGGTGAATATCGCCGCGCACAATACGCGCCGCTTCAATCAGCACGTTACGGCTTTCCGCCATTGGCTCGCCGGTGAGATGATTAATCACGTCTGCCTGGGTTTTATCCGGGGCGAAGCAGATAACGTCTGCCCCCTGGCGCGATAATGCCAGCAGCGTTAATACGGTTTCATGTATCTCTGAACCATCGTAAACACCACATCCGCTCAGCACGACACCAATCTTTTTCATTCTGACGATCCTTCTATGCAACTCGCTGAAGCACATTAAAAATTCTGATTAAAACGCTATGCTTCACACATTTCACTGATTCATGTAACAAACTGTTTAAGATTTGCTATCTTATCTGCGTGCGGCCTCAATTTTCAGGCGGCGTCCATGCGAAAACAACCCACAAAAATCAGGCGCAGCCACGATTTCCCTGGTGTTGGCGCAGTATTCGCGCACCCCGGTATAGCCGGGGTCATTTTTTTCTGGCATCCACCCAGGCTTTCAGCACTGCCACATCGTTTTGCCACTCTTGTTTCATCTCTTCGACCCAATCACCTACATTATCTTCCCAGGCAGGTAAATCAGGCGACTGAATCTGTTGGCCCAGCTGCTGGAGATGGCGTAACCCGACCGATCCTGCCGCGCCTTTGATTTTATGTCCCTCTTCGACGATGCCCTTCTGGTCACGCGCCGTCAGGTTGGATTCGAGCACGTTCAGATAGCCCGGCATCATTTTTTCGAACACGGCCAGGCCATCGGTGATCAGTTTTGGTCCCACCAGATCGATATACTGCTCCAGCATGGCGGTATCCAGTATCGTTTGGGCTTTAGCGCTATCAACAGACGTCATGGTGCTCTCCTCTTCATCACAGGTATCCCAGAACTTCTTGATCATCGCCGTCAGGGCGGGTACCGCCAGCGGCTTGCTGAGCACATCGTCCATACCGGCCTCGAGGTACTCTTTTTTATCTTTCAGCACGTTTGCGGTCAACGCCACCAGCGGCGGCAGCTCGTCAGGAGCATATTTGCGCGTCAGCTCGCGGGAGATATCCAGCCCGGTCATGTCCGGTAGCTGAATATCGAGCAGCACCAGGTCGTACTCGCCCGGCGTGAACATCTCCAGCGCGGCTTTCCCGGTCATCGCCACATCCACGCTGTTACCGAGTTTTTCCAGTACCGACCGGGCGACAATGACGTTCAGCTCAATATCTTCCACCAGCAGGACGTGCAGGGCTGGCAGCGGCATATCGTCGTTCTCAAACGTATCTTCCACCTCTTCCGCCACGGCAGGCGCGTGGACGGTAAGCGTAAAGGTGGAGCCTTTACCCGGCTGGCTGGCAACGGTGATATCCCCGCCCATACTTTTCGCCAGACGTTTCGACACCGCCAGTCCAATGCCCGTACCGGTCGCCGGTTTACCGCCGTGGCTGTCTTTAACCTGATAATACATGGCGAAGATCTTATCCTGCTCCTCCTGAGGAATGCCGATACCCGAGTCCTCAACTTCAAAGTGCAGCATGTCGCCTTCGTCATAGCGAATGCGCACCGCAACCTGCCCCTTCTGGGTAAACTTCACGGCGTTGCTGATGAGGTTCCACAGGATCTGCCGCAGACGTGTGCCGTCCGTCACCACTTTATGCGGCAACGGCAGCGTTGGCTCCATCACAAAGCTCAACCCTTTTTGCTGAGCCTGTAAACCTGACAGGTTTTCCAGGTCCGCGAGGAAACCGGTAAAATCAACCGGCTGGTTGTCGAGCTGAACTTTACGGCGTTCCATCTTATCCATGTCGATAATATCATTGAAGATATTGCCCAGCGTGACCGCCGAGACGTGGATCGTTTTCAGGTATTTTTCCTGCTCGCTGGTCAGCTCGGTATCCAGCAGAATGCGGCTCAGCCCCACAATGCCATTCAGCGGGGTGCGCAGTTCATGGCTGATGGTGGAGATGAAGGTTGTTTTATCCCGGCTGGCGCGCTCCAGCGCATCCTGATAGCGCTTACGCTCGGTGATATCGCGGCCAAAGCCCATCAGACCATGACGTTTCCCCACCCGGTCGTAATAAGGCACTTTGCGGATCTCAAAGCAGGCTTTGCGCCCGTCAGGATAGTCCAGCCACTGCTCATAGGTCAGCGAAACGTTATGGCGGAAGACCTTTTCATCCGTCTCCATCACTTTTGCTGCCGCCTCTTCGGAATAGACATCCTGAGGTTTCAGGTGGATCAGCTGCTTTTCGCTTTTCCCGGTCAACAGTTCCATGGCCCGGTTACAGCCGGAGAACTCTTTATCTTCATTACGGTAGAACACCAGATCCGGCGACGCATCGAGGAACGAGCGCAGGAAAGAGGATTGCTGTTCAAGCTGGATCTGCGTCACTTCACGCTCTTTCATCTCAACTTTTAGCTGCTCAAGCGTGGTCTGACGCTCGGCTTCCGCCTTCTCACGGTCTGAAATTTCCTGATTCAGCTGGGCAATGTTGTCCTTGAGCTGGACGTTGAGTTTGAGATCGCGCTCGCGCATCTCTTCCAGCTTATCCACCAGTTTCGATAAACGCTGTCGGGACTCTTCCAGTTGCTCAACCACCACGGAGAGAAAATAGACCGCCCATGGGGTAATCAGCAGGCCAAAGAAAATAGAGCGGATCACGTCGATGCTCTCGACCTGACCATGCAGAACCATGGTCACGGCCATTTGCACGACGATGGCCAGAACGACCAGCGCCAGCGCCAGCAGCATGGAAAAACGCACCAGCCCGAGCTTCATCATCAGGTCGACGTAGTACTGGGCCAGCATTCGAATTTGCTTCATAGAGGATCCCTTCACGACTTTATCGCTCAATAATACTCAAATTCACGGCGAGGCGTTGAAGGTTGTGAGAAAAAGTGCGGGGTGAAACAGGAGATTAGCCTCGCCCCCGGGCAACCGGGAGCGAGGAAGAAGGTTTATCAGGAGCGTTTTAGCAGCATCCAGAGGCTGATCAGGAAGAAACTGGCGCTCGGCAACAGTGCGCCGATAATTGGCGGAATGCCATACACCAGCGTCAGCGGACCGAAAATCTGATCGAGGACGTAGAACACAAAACCAAAGCTGATACCGGTTACCACGCGAACCCCCATCGGCACGCTACGCAGCGGTCCAAAGATGAACGATAGCGCCATCAGCATCATCACGGCCACGGACAGCGGCTGGAAGATTTTGCTCCACATGTTGAGCTGGTAACGCCCCGCATCCTGTCCGCTCGATTTCAGATACTTCACGTAATTATGCAGACCGCTGATGGAGAGCGCATCGGGATCGAGCGCTACCACCCCAAGCTTGTCCGGCGTCAGGTTGGTTTTCCAGGTACCGCTAACGGTCTGCGAACCGGTGATCTGTTTCGGGTTCGTCAGGTCAGATTCATCAACCTGGGATAACCGCCACAGCTTGTTGTTCGCATCAAATTTAGCGGAGGCGGCATAACGCACCGACTGTAAACGACGATCGTTATTGAAGGCATAGATGCTCACGCCGCCCAGTTCATCGTCCCCTTTCACGCGTTCGATATAGACAAAGTTCTGACCATCTTTCGCCCATAATCCCTGCTGCGTGGAGAGCAGTGAACCGCCGTACATAGCCTGAGCACGGTAGTTACGCGCCATCTGTTCGCCCTGCGGCGCGACCCATTCGCCAATCGCCATGGTCAACAGCACCAGCGGGATCGCGGTTTTCATCACCGACAGCGCAACCTGCATACGGGTAAAACCCGATGCCTGCATCACCACCAGCTCGCTACGCTGAGCCAGCATCCCCAGGCCCAGCAGCGCCCCCAACAGGGCCGCCATCGGGAAGAAGATCTGCACATCTTTTGGTACGCTGAGCAGGGTATACATCCCGGCGCCCAACGCGTCGTAACTCCCCTGCCCGGCTTTTTTCAGCTGGTCGACAAATTTGATAATGCCCGAGAGCGACACCAGCATGAACAGGGTCATCATGATGGTGGTGAAAATCGTTTTACCGATATAGCGGTCAAGTACGCCAAACGCCTGCATTAGATGGCTCCTTTACGCGTAAACCGGGCACGAAGACGACGCACAGGCACCGTGTCCCACAAGTTGAGTCCGACTGCCAGCAGCAGATACAAACCATTCACGACCCAGGTCCAGATCATCGGGTCAATTTTTCCTTTCCCGCCGTTAGACTTGATTGAGGTTTGCAGCAGGAAGAACACCAGATACAGCAGCATCGCTGGCAGCATCGACAGCACGCGGCCCTGGCGCGGGTTTACCACGCTCAGCGGAACCACCATCAGCGCCATCATAAATACGGTGAATACCAGCGTGATACGCCAGTGCAGTTCAGCACGCGCACGATCGGTATCGGTATTCATTAAGGTGCGCATATCCATCTGCTCAGTATCCGTGGGATCGAGCGCGACGGCCTGATGGCCAATGATGGCCTGGTAGTTCTGAAAATCGGTAATACGGAAGTCGCGCAGCATAGCCGTGCCTTCGAAACGCGTTCCTTTGTTCAGCGTGACAACCTGAGAGCCGTCTTTACGCTGAGACAGCTGACCGGAGTCCGCCACCACCACAGAAGGCCGAGCGTTACCTTTCGGGCGCAGTTGAGCAAGAAACACGTCATTGAAGCGGTTGCCATCGACGCTTTCGATAAACAGCACGGAGTTACCGTCGGTAGCCTGCTGGAACTGCCCCTGCGCCAGCGCCGCCAGCCCCGGGTTAGCTTTTGCTTCCGCCAGCACCTCATCCTGATGACGAGAGGAGGTCGGCCCCGCCCACATGACGTTAACCGCGGCAACAATGCCCGTAAACAGCGCCAGCACCATGGCTGCTTTTACCAGTACGGCTTTACTGAGGCCGCAGGCATGCATCACGGTGATTTCACTTTCGGTATAGAGCTTACCCAGGGTCATCAGCAGACCAAGGAACAGGCTTAACGGCAGGATAAGCTGCGCCATTTCCGGCACGCCAAGCCCGAGCAGGGAAAGCACCAGATTCGTTGGGATTTCGCCATCAACCGCCGCGCCGAGGATCCTGACCAGCTTCTGACAGAAAAAGATCAGAAGGAGGATAAAGAGGATCGCCAGTTGGCTCTTCAGCGTCTCCCGAACCAGATATCTTATGATTATCACTTTAAATACGCCCGTTAAAACTCGTCTTATGCAGGAATTTAGCTTGTTTCATGGCTTAAACGTCATTTATTCTCTTGAGTCGTCGAAATCATCGCTAAGATTAAAAAACCCGGCGGATTCGCGCTTCATGACATTTATTGACGTGTCGAAACCGTAGTAACGTAAGATTAACACGAAGTCACCACAACGGCGGACATGAGTTACGAAAGGTTTCAATTCTATCCGTAGCCGCCGCCGTTGTCTTTAAGATTCAGGAGCGTAGTGCATGGAGTTCAGTGTAAAAAGCGGTAGCCCGGAGAAACAGCGGAGTGCCTGCATCGTTGTGGGCGTCTTTGAACCACGCCGACTCTCCCCGATCGCCGAGCAACTCGATAAAATCAGCGACGGTTATATCAGCGCCCTGCTGCGCCGTGGCGAACTGGAAGGCAAACCAGGGCAGACCTTGTTGCTGCACCATGTTCCGAACGTCCTGTCCGAGCGTATTCTGCTGATTGGCTGTGGTAAAGAACGTGAGCTTGATGAGCGCCAGTACAAGCAGGTTATTCAGAAAACCATTAATACACTGAATGATACTGGTTCGATGGAAGCCGTCTGCTTCCTGACGGAGCTGCACGTTAAGGGCCGCAACACGTACTGGAAAGTGCGTCAGGCCGTCGAAACCGCAAAAGAGAGCCTCTACAGCTTTGATCAGCTGAAGACCACCAAAAGCGAGCCGCGTCGCCCGCTGCGTAAAATGGTCTTTAACGTGCCAACCCGTCGCGAGCTGACCAGCGGCGAGCGCGCTATTCAGCACGGTCTGGCCATTGCCGCCGGTATTAAAGCGGCAAAAGATCTTGGCAATATGCCGCCAAACATCTGTAACGCCGCGTACCTGGCGTCTCAGGCGCGCCAGCTGGCTGACGCCTACAGCAAGAACGTCATCACCCGCGTTATCGGCGAACAGCAGATGAAAGAGCTGGGGATGCACTCTTATCTGGCGGTCGGTAACGGCTCCCAGAACGAATCCCTGATGTCGGTCATTGAGTACAAGGGCAATCCGTCAGAAGATGCGCGACCCATCGTGCTCGTCGGTAAAGGGCTGACCTTCGACTCCGGCGGTATCTCCATCAAGCCTTCAGAAGGCATGGATGAGATGAAGTACGACATGTGCGGCGCGGCGGCGGTTTACGGCGTCATGCGCATGGTCGCGGAACTTCAGTTGCCCATCAACGTGATCGGCGTGCTGGCGGGCTGCGAAAACATGCCTGGCGGCCGCGCTTATCGTCCTGGTGATGTGCTGACCACCATGTCCGGCCAGACCGTTGAGGTGCTGAACACCGACGCCGAAGGCCGTCTGGTGCTGTGCGACGTGCTGACCTACGTTGAGCGTTTCGAACCTGAAGCGGTTATCGACGTGGCTACCCTGACCGGCGCCTGCGTGATCGCGCTGGGCCATCACATCACCGGCCTGATGTCGAACCACAACCCGCTGGCGCATGAGCTGATCGGCGCGTCCGAGCAGGCCGGCGACCGCGCGTGGCGTCTGCCGCTGGGGGACGAGTTCCAGGAACAGCTGGAGTCTAACTTCGCAGACATGGCGAACATCGGCGGTCGTCCTGGCGGAGCAATTACCGCGGGCTGCTTCCTGGCGCGCTTTACCCGCAAGTACAACTGGGCGCACCTGGACATCGCGGGGACCGCATGGCGCTCCGGTAAAGCCAAAGGCGCGACCGGACGTCCGGTGGCACTGCTGTCGCAGTTCCTGCTCAATCGTGCGGGTTTTAACGGCGACGAGTGATGTAAAACGCCGGGTGGCGGCTACGCCTTACCCGGCCTACACGCCACTCAACCGTAGGCCGGGTAAGCGAAGCGCCACCCGGCTTTGCATTTAAATCCACGACAAGAAGCCCCATATATGAAGAATGCAACGTTCTACCTTCTGGACAATGACACCCATCAGGATGGCCTCAGCGCCGTTGAACAGCTGGTGTGTGAAATTGCCGCAGAACGTTGGCGCGCAGGTAAACGCGTCCTGATTGCCTGTGAAGATGAGCAGCAGGCGATTCGCCTGGATGAAGCGCTATGGGCGCGCCCGCCGGAGAGTTTTGTTCCGCATAACCTGTCGGGCGAAGGTCCACGCGGCGGGGCACCGGTGGAGATTGCCTGGCCGCAAAAACGCAACAGCAGCGCGCGCGACATTCTCATTAGCCTGCGGACAGACTTTGCAGATTTTGCCACCGCTTTCACAGAAGTGGTAGACTTTGTCCCTTACGAAGAATCTTTGAAACAACTGGCGCGCGAACGCTACAAAGCGTACCGCCTGGCCGGTTTTAACCTGAATACGGCAACCTGGAAATAATGGAAAAGACATATAACCCACGCGATATCGAACAGCCGCTTTACGAGCACTGGGAACAGCAGGGCTATTTCAAGCCTAACGGCGACGAAAGCAAAGAGTCCTTCTGCATCATGATCCCGCCGCCGAACGTCACCGGCAGTTTGCATATGGGGCATGCTTTCCAGCAGACCATCATGGATACCATGATCCGCTACCAGCGCATGCAGGGCAAAAATACCCTGTGGCAGGCGGGGACTGACCACGCGGGTATCGCGACCCAGATGGTGGTTGAGCGTAAAATTGCCGCTGAAGAGGGTAAAACCCGCCACGACTACGGTCGCGACGCGTTCATCGACAAAATCTGGCAGTGGAAAGCGGAATCCGGCGGCACCATTACCCGTCAGATGCGCCGTCTCGGCAACTCCGTAGACTGGGAGCGCGAGCGCTTCACCATGGATGAAGGCCTGTCCAACGCCGTGAAAGAAGTCTTTGTGCGCCTGTACAAAGAAGACCTGATTTATCGTGGCAAGCGCCTGGTCAACTGGGACCCGAAACTGCGCACCGCCATCTCTGACCTGGAAGTGGAAAACCGCGAGTCTAAAGGCTCCATGTGGCACATCCGCTATCCGCTGGCCGACGGCGCAAAAACCGCCGACGGTAAAGATTACCTGGTGGTGGCGACCACCCGTCCGGAAACCCTGCTGGGCGATACCGGCGTGGCCGTTAACCCGGAAGATCCGCGTTATAAAGATCTGATCGGCAAATTCGTGGTGCTGCCGCTGGTGAACCGCCGTATTCCGATTGTGGGCGACGAACACGCCGACATGGAAAAAGGCACCGGCTGCGTGAAAATCACCCCGGCGCATGACTTCAACGACTATGAAGTCGGTCGTCGTCATCAACTTCCGATGATCAACATTCTGACCTTCGACGGCGATATCCGCGAAAGCGCAGAAGTGTATGACACCAAAGGCAACGAATCCGACGTTTATTCCAGCGACATCCCGGCTGAGTTCCAGAAGCTGGAGCGCTTTGCCGCGCGTAAAGCCATCTTAGCCGCCGTTGACGCACTCGGCCTGCTGGAAGAGATTAAACCTCACGATCTGACCGTGCCGTACGGCGACCGTGGCGGCGTGGTTATCGAGCCAATGCTGACCGACCAGTGGTACGTGCGTGCCGACGTGCTGGCGAAACCGGCTGTGGAAGCGGTTGAGAACGGCAGCATTCAGTTCGTGCCGAAGCAGTACGAAAACATGTACTTCTCCTGGATGCGCGATATTCAGGACTGGTGTATTTCCCGTCAGCTGTGGTGGGGTCACCGTATCCCGGCATGGTACGACAACGAAGGCAATGTCTACGTTGGCCGCACCGAAGAGGAAGTGCGTCAGGAAAACAACCTGGGCGCTGACGTTGCCCTGCGCCAGGACGAAGACGTGCTGGATACCTGGTTCTCCTCCGCGCTGTGGACCTTCTCCACCCTCGGCTGGCCGGAAAACACCGACGCGCTGCGTCAGTTCCACCCAACCAGCGTGATGGTCTCCGGCTTCGACATCATCTTCTTCTGGATCGCCCGCATGATCATGATGACCATGCACTTCATCAAAGACGAAGACGGCAAGCCGCAGGTTCCGTTCCATACCGTCTACATGACCGGCCTGATCCGCGACGACGAAGGCCAGAAGATGTCCAAATCCAAGGGTAACGTTATCGACCCGCTGGATATGGTGGACGGTATCTCTCTGGAAGAGCTGCTGGAAAAACGTACCGGCAACATGATGCAGCCGCAGCTGGCGGAGAAAATCCGCAAGCGTACCGAGAAGCAGTTCCCGAACGGGATAGAATCTCACGGTACCGACGCCCTGCGCTTCACCCTGGCGGCGCTGGCCTCCACCGGTCGTGACATCAACTGGGATATGAAGCGTCTGGAAGGTTACCGTAACTTCTGTAACAAGCTGTGGAACGCCAGCCGCTTCGTGCTGATGAACACCGAAGATCAGGATTGCGGCTTTAACGGCGGCGAAATGACCCTGTCTCTGGCAGACCGCTGGATCCTCGCGGAATTTAACCAGACGGTGAAAGCATTCCGCGACGCGCTGGACAGCTACCGCTTCGACATCGCGGCAGGCATTCTGTACGAATTCACCTGGAACCAGTTCTGCGACTGGTACCTGGAGCTGGCGAAGCCGGTCATGAACGGCGGTTCTGAAGCGGAACTGCGCGGCACGCGTAATACGCTGATTACCGTTCTGGAAGGTCTGCTGCGCCTTGCGCACCCGATCATTCCGTTCATTACCGAAACCATCTGGCAGCGCGTGAAGGTGATTGCCGGTATTAACGCCGATACCATCATGCTCCAGCCGTTCCCGGCATTCGACGCCGCGAAAGTGGATGAAGCCGCGTCTGCGGATACCGAGTGGCTGAAACAGGCGATCGTTGCGGTACGTAACATCCGCGCGGAAATGAACATCGCTCCGGGTAAACCACTGGAGCTGCTGCTGCGCGGTTGCAGCGAAGCTGCCGTTCGTCGCGTCACCGAGAACAACACCTTCCTGAAAACCATGGCGCGTCTGGAAAGCATCACCGTGCTGCCTGCCGATGACAAAGGTCCGGTTTCCGTGACCAAAATCATCGACGGCGCGGAGCTGCTGATCCCGATGGCGGGCCTGATCGACAAAGATGCGGAGCTGGCGCGTCTGGCGAAAGAAGTGGCGAAAGTCGACGTGGAAATTGGCAAAATCGAAAGCAAACTGGCGAACGAGGGCTTTGTGGCCCGCGCGCCGGAAGCGGTCATCGCCAAAGAGCGTGAGCGTCTGGTTGCCTTCGCCGATGCGAAGACCAAACTGATCGAGCAGCAGGCGGTTATCGCGGCGCTGTAATGCTTTTACCCCTTACGCTTCAGGGCGTAAGGGGTATCCTTCCTGAAAACTCCTCGCTTGCACTCCCCTTTCTGCGGTGCTATTAACAGCAGTTGTGTGTCAATTTTTGTCATGAGTAATGCTATGAGCGTGATTACCCCCGTCGCGACGACAATGCGTCGGATCACTGAGCAGGACAACCCGGCTATCGCCGCCGTTATCCGCACGGTTTCTGCCGAATATGGCCTGACCGCCGACAAAGGCTACACCGTGGCCGACCCAAATCTGGACGAACTTTTTCAGCTGTACAGCCAGCCGGGCCATGCCTACTGGGTCATCGAGCAGGACGGCCAGGTCGTGGGCGGCGGCGGCATTGCCCCACTGCTTTGCAGCGAGCCGGATATCTGTGAACTTCAGAAAATGTATTTCCTGCCAACGATACGCGGACAAGGCCTGGCGAAAAAGCTGGCGCTGGTCGCCCTGGAACATGCACGCTCACAGGGCTTTAAACGTTGCTACCTTGAAACCACCGCTTTCCTTAAAGAGGCCATTGGCCTGTATGAACATCTCGGCTTTGAGCATATTGATGCGCCACTGGGCTGCACGGGCCACGTGGACTGCGAAGTCAGGATGCTGAAAAATCTGTAAGTTTTGTTCCTGCCGTCTTCTGTTAAGCGTCTGTAAACTGAATGCTCTACACTCACAATTCACACCAAAACAGGGGAAATGCGATGTCGAAGATAAAAAGCTACGCCGCACCGCAGGCGGGTGCAGAACTTGAGCTGTACGAGTACGATGCGGGCGAACTAAAAGCGGAAGACGTCGAAGTACAGGTTGATTACTGCGGGATCTGCCACTCAGATCTCTCGATGATCGATAACGAATGGGGCTTCTCCAGCTATCCGCTGGTGGCCGGACACGAAGTCATTGGCCGCGTCGTGGCGCTCGGCAGCGCTGCGCAGGACAAAGGGCTGAAAGTGGGCCAGCGCGTGGGTATCGGCTGGACGGCACGCAGCTGCGGCCACTGCGACGCCTGTATCAGCGGCAACCAGATAAACTGCCTTGAGGGCGCAACGCCGACCATCCTTAACAAGGGCGGTTTCGCCGATAAGCTGCGCGCCGACTGGCAATGGGTTATCCCGCTGCCGGACAGCATTGATATTGAATCCGCAGGTCCGCTGCTGTGTGGCGGCATCACCGTCTTTAAACCGTTGCTGATGCATCACATTACCGCCACCAGCCGCGTGGGCGTGATCGGGATTGGCGGGCTGGGGCATATTGCCATCAAGCTGCTGCACGCGATGGGCTGTGAAGTGACGGCGTTTAGCTCTAACCCGGCGAAAGAGCAGGAAGTGCTGGCGATGGGTGCGGATAAAGTGGTGAACAGTCGCGATCCCCAGGCGCTCACCGCTCTGGCAGGCCAGTTTGACCTGATCATCAACACCGTCAATGTCGATCTCGACTGGCAGCCGTACTTTGAAGCCCTGGCCTACGGCGGTAACTTCCACACCGTGGGTGCGGTGATGAAGCCGCTGCCGGTTCCGGCGTTTACCCTGATCGGCGGGGATCGCAGCGTGTCAGGCTCCGCGACCGGTACACCGTACGAGCTGCGCAAGCTGATGAAGTTTGCCGGACGCACAAAAGTGGCACCGACCACCGAACTGTATCCGATGTCAAAAATCAACGAAGCGATCCAGCACGTGCGCGACGGCAAAGCCCGCTACCGCGTGGTGTTGAAAGCGGATTTCTGATGTGAGATTGCCGGGGAATGTGCGGCCTGATGCCCTCACCCCAACCCTCTCCCACAGGGAGAGGGCGCAAACACTAAAAACGGTAACGGTTGTTACCGTTTTGCATCTACCATAGTCTTAAACACTTCCGCCACCGCGACCGCCCCCGGATCCATCACCCCGTCCAGATTCTCTTTATTCACGTACGACGAACGCCCCGCGCCAGCTTTCGCCATTTTCGCCGTTGCTTCAGCCCCTTGCTGCGCGGCCTGCGCTGCCGCCTGAATATTGCCTTTCTGTAACGCCTCCAGCGCCGGTTGCAGGGCATCGATCAGCGTACGATCGCCGAGATCTGCACCGCCATACTGCTTCATCTGCGCCAGTCCGCTCAGCAATGCTTCAGGTAGCGACTGTCCATCGTGAAGCTTTTGTCCTGCCGCCGTGAAGAAGATCGACATCAATACGCCGCTCGATCCGCCCATCACCGTTGCCAGCCGCTCCCCCACCAGCAGGAGTAATGTCGGCACGTCGTTAAGGGGCAGGTTGTTCTCCTCAAGTCGCTGCGCAATATCCCGCGCCCCTTGCGCAAAGGTGGAGCCCGTATCGCCATCGCCTACTTTGGCATCCAGCGCGTTAAGGCGATTTTCCAGCTGGATCAATGTTTTCGTTACCGAGGCGACGGCCTCGCTCACCTGCGGATTGTCCGACGGGGTATATTCCACGCGATCATGAAGGGCGCTATGGGGGACGGTACGCAGGGGCGCGAACGCGACGGGCTTCTGCCAGCCCAGCGTCTCGACCTCGGCGTGAATCGCCTTCTCGAAGAAATCGTTGAGCTTTAACAGCGTTAGCGAAAAGCCTTTCATATCCAGCGCACTCACCAGCGGCGCCGGGCCAATCAGATACGCAATGTTCTCTTTCAACGCCGAATGCGCCAGCTCTTTGGTGAGCAGAGCCATCTCCAGCGCTGACACGCCGCCGAGGTTGTTGATCAGCACCGCAAAGCGCCCGTCACCCGCCTGGGCTTTTAGCGGCGTCACCAGCGTATCGATAATCGCCCTGCTGTTCTGCGTATCCACCACCGATGCCCCCGGCTCGCCGTGAATCCCGAGCCCCAGCTCCACGTGGCCTTGCCTGATGCGTCCTTCTTCATCATCGCTACCCGGCAGGTTACAGGTTTGCATCGCAACCCCCAGGCTCCAGAGGTTATCGCAGGCCTGTTGCGCAATATCCCGCACGTCGTTTAGCGATTTCCCCTGTTCTGCCGCATATCCCGCAATCTTATGCACCAGCGCCGTTCCCGCGATACCACGCGGCTGCTTGTTATCCGGTAGGGCGATATCATCCGCCACGATAACCATCTCGACCTTCAGGCCGTAGCGTTTGGCTTTTTCCGCCGCCAGGCCAAAGTTAAGCCGGTCACCGGTGTAGTTTTTCACAATCAGCAGGCAGCCACGATCGCCCGTCACCGCCACAATGGCATTGAGGACCGCATCGACGCTTGGGGAAGCGAACAGATCGCCACACACCGCTGCGGTAAGCATGCCTTTACCGACGAACCCGGCATGTGCCGGTTCATGGCCGGAGCCGCCACCGGAGATCACCGCCACGCGGCTTTTATCCCAGTCGCCGCGTGCCACCACGCGGATGGCCGGATCGATATCCAGTTTGACGAGATTACCGTGCGGCGCCGAGAGAAGTATGCCTTCAATGGCATCGTTGACAAGCTGTTTGCGGTCGTTAAAAAAGAATCTGGACATAGTTTCCCAAAATTTTGTTTACCGTATGCAAAAGCATAGTCCGCACTGGATAATGCGCCGCAAAGTGAGGAATTTACGCAGACATTTTGCCGTCAGGTTGCCTATACTCCACCCAGGACTACGAGAGGACGTGCATCATGAGTACACCATTGTTAATCGCCAGGACGCTGGAAAAAGAGCTGTTTTTACTGCCCGCGATGGCGAACCGTCATGGCCTGATCACCGGCGCGACCGGGACGGGAAAAACCGTCACCCTGCAAAAGCTGGCTGAGTCGTTGTCAGAGACTGGCGTGCCGGTATTTATGGCTGACGTGAAGGGCGATTTAACCGGGGTGGCTCAGGAAGGTGCAGCGTCAGAAAAACTCCTCGAGCGCCTGAAAAATATCGGCATCACCGACTGGACGCCGCACGGTAATCCGGTGGTGGCCTGGGATATCTTCGGCGAAAAAGGCCATCCGGTGCGCGCCACCGTCTCCGACCTCGGCCCGCTGCTGCTGGCCCGTCTGCTTAACCTCAACGACGTGCAGTCCGGGGTACTGAACATTATCTTCCGTATCGCCGACGATCAGGGGCTACTGCTGCTCGACTTCAAAGATCTGCGCGCCATCACCCAGTACATTGGCGATAACGCCAAATCCTTCCAGAACCAGTACGGCAATATCAGCAGCGCCTCGGTGGGCGCCATTCAGCGTGGGCTCCTGACGCTGGAGCAACAGGGTGCCGAACACTTCTTCGGCGAGCCAATGCTGGATATCAAAGACTGGATGCGTACCGACAGCAGCGGCAAAGGCATCATCAACATTCTGAGCGCAGAGAAGCTCTACCAGATGCCGAAGCTTTACGCCGCCAGCCTGCTGTGGATGCTCTCTGAACTGTACGAACAACTGCCGGAAGCAGGCGATCTGGAAAAACCCAAACTGGTGTTCTTCTTTGACGAAGCGCACCTGTTGTTTAACGACGCGCCGCAGGTGCTGCTGGATAAAATTGAACAGGTTATCCGCCTGATCCGCTCCAAAGGCGTCGGGGTCTGGTTTGTGTCGCAAAACCCGTCGGATATTCCGGACAACGTACTGGGGCAGTTGGGTAACCGCGTGCAGCACGCCCTGCGCGCCTTTACGCCGAAAGATCAGAAAGCGGTGAAAGCCGCGGCGCAAACCATGCGCGCCAATCCGGCCTTTGATACCGAAACCGCCATTCAGGCGCTGGGTACCGGTGAAGCGCTGATTTCGTTCCTCGATGCAAAAGGCAGCCCGACAGTTGTCGAGCGTGCGATGGTGATTGCGCCCTGCTCGCGCATGGGGCCGGTAACGGACGATGAACGCAACGCCCTGATTAATCACTCCCCGGTGTACGGGAAGTATGAAGACGAGGTGGATCGCGAATCCGCGTTCGAGATGCTGCAAAAAGGGGTGCAGGCGACTGCCGAATCGCAGGATGCCCCTGCCGCAAAAGGGCAATCTGTTGCCGTGGACGACGGCATTCTCGGCGGGCTGAAAGATATTCTGTTCGGTAGCACCGGGCCACGCGGCGGCAAACGCGATGGCGTGGTTCAGACCATGGCAAAAAGCGCGACGCGTCAGATTACCAACCAGATAGTACGCGGCATGCTGGGAAGTCTGCTAGGCGGCCGTCGCCGGTAGCGGGGGAACCCACGGGCGGCCAAGCGCCGACCCCTGTACGCCGTTCTCCTGTAGATAGCGGTCGATTTCCAGCATCCCCGTCCAGCGGTTCTCACACCAGAGCGGTGCCAGAAGCGTTGGGCGGCGGGCGCTGGCCGAGATGCGGTGGTAAACAATCTCCGGAGGCGTGTGGCGAATCATCTCCCCCGCCGTCACCGTATAGTCGTCGAGTTCGATACCACTTAACCGCCCCGCTTCCCATGCTTTCGCCATTATGCTGCCCTTCACGATATGCAGCGGATGCAGCTTAATGCCATCCACGCCGGTCTCGACGACTTTTTCCAGCGTTTCCAGCCCGTGCTGCTGCCCTTCTCCTGGCAAGCCGACAATCAGATGCGAGCAGACTTTTAATCCACGCTCACGGGCGAGACGCGTGGTGCGCTGGTAGCAGGCGAAATCATGCCCGCGATTGATACGGTGCAGGGTTTTGTCATGCGCGGTCTGCAAGCCCAGCTCCAGCCAGATCTCGTAGCCCTTCTCTTTGTACTCACTAAGTAAATCCAGCACGGCCTCCGGCACGCAGTCCGGACGCGTCCCCACGCACAGCCCGACAATGTTCGCTTGAGCAACCGCCTGCTGATACATCGAGCGCAGCACCTGCACCTCAGCCCACGTGCTGGTGTAGGCCTGGAAATAGGCCAGATACTGCTTCGCGCGATTCACCAGACTCGCCTGATGGGCGAGCTGTTCAGCGATAGATTTATGCTGCTGGGCCTCGTCAGCAAACGAGGCCACGTTACAGAAAGTGCAGCCACCACGCCCGATGGTGCCATCGCGATTCGGGCAGCTAAAGCCGCCGTGCAGCGTCAGTTTGTGAACCTTTTGCCCATAGCGCTGCAAAAGATCCCCGCCAAACATATTGACTAATTTCTGTAACTGCATAATCTGATAGACCGTCCCGAAGAAAGGGGACAAGCCTGCCATTTTTAGCCTCTGTCGGCGATGACCTGGATCAATCGCCCTGGACGGCCTTTATCTGTTTGAATAAATAATCACGATTACCGAGATTTCATTCACCCTGTACGTAATTACTTTTCCTTATGTTCTGATGGTTTTTTTCATTTATAGCGCCAGGACTGAAAAACAGTGATTTTATGCGGGTTTGAATGCAACACCAGATTAATATTCTGCTATAAATCTGCATTTCAGCACGCTGCATCGATAATACCGCTTTCATATAGTGAGTCAGATCACACTCCCCTGCACCTCCCCGGTGCTTTAAGTGGTTGTAAAAATAGTTAAATACATATTAAAAACAAAAAGATAACTACGCTTTAGCACATTTTTGTATAAATAAGATTGCCATTTGACCTGTGTACCAATTCCCGATAAGTTGGAAATCCGCTGGAAGCTTTCTGGATGAGCGGCCTGCTCATCATATTTATGCAGTAATTGAGATTCCCTCTGAAGCAAGTCCTCAAACTTGTTTACCTGCGCGAAAGGATGAAAAAGAGGGCGAATGCGAGGTCCGCGTATGAAACGCTAACCCCGTCGCCATGCTCTTTCTGCGCCTGTGCGCCACGGTAAAGTTCAGTGGGAAGCCCGACGAGCCTGGGGAGGTTCACTGATATGTTGTACGATAAATCCCTTGAGAAGGATAACTGTGGTTTCGGCCTGATCGCCCACATAGAAGGCGAACCTAGCCACAAGGTAGTGCGTACTGCTATTCACGCACTGGCCCGTATGCAGCACCGTGGCGCCATCCTTGCCGATGGTAAAACCGGCGACGGTTGCGGCCTGCTGCTGCAAAAACCGGATCGTTTCTTCCGTATCGTAGCGGAAGAGCGCGGCTGGCGTTTAGCCAAAAACTACGCTGTCGGTATGCTGTTCCTGAATCAGGATCCTGAAAAAGCTGCCGCCTCACGCCGCATCGTTGAAGAAGAACTTCAGCGTGAAACCCTGTCGATCGTCGGCTGGCGCGATGTGCCAACCAACGAAGGGGTGCTCGGTGAAATCGCCCTCTCCTCGCTGCCTCGTATTGAACAGATTTTTGTCAATGCGCCTGCGGGCTGGCGTCCGCGTGATATGGAACGCCGTCTGTTTATCGCCCGCCGCCGCATTGAAAAACGTCTTCTGGATGATAAAGAGTTCTACGTCTGTAGCCTCTCTAACCTTGTGAACATCTATAAAGGTCTGTGTATGCCGGCTGACCTGCCGCGCTTCTACCTGGACCTGGCGGACCTGCGTCTGGAATCGGCCATTTGCCTGTTCCACCAGCGCTTCTCCACCAACACCGTTCCACGCTGGCCGCTGGCGCAGCCGTTCCGCTACCTGGCGCATAACGGCGAGATCAACACCATCACCGGCAACCGCCAGTGGGCCCGCGCCCGTACCTATAAATTCCAGACGCCGCTGATCCCGGACCTGCACGATGCCGCGCCGTTCGTGAACGAAACCGGCTCGGACTCCAGCTCCATGGATAACATGCTGGAACTGCTGCTGGCGGGCGGGATGGACATCGTGCGCGCCATGCGTCTGCTCGTGCCACCGGCCTGGCAGAACAACCCGGATATGGACCCTGAGCTGCGCGCGTTCTTCGACTTTAACTCCATGCACATGGAGCCGTGGGACGGCCCGGCGGGCATCGTTATGTCCGACGGTCGTTTTGCCGCCTGTAACCTGGACCGTAATGGTCTGCGTCCGGCGCGCTACGTTATTACCAAAGACAAGCTCATCACCTGTGCCTCTGAAGTCGGGATCTGGGATTACCAGCCAGACGAAGTGGTCGAGAAAGGCCGCGTCGGACCGGGCGAGCTGATGGTGATCGACACCCGCGGTGGGCGTATTCTGCATTCCGCCGAAACCGACAACGATCTGAAGAGCCGCCATCCGTACAAAGAGTGGATGGAGAAAAACGTGCGTCGTCTGGTGCCGTTTGAAGATCTGTCGGACGAAGAAGTGGGCAGCCGCGAGCTGGACGATGACACCCTCGCGAGCTTCCAGAAGCAGTTTAACTACAGCGCGGAAGAGCTGGACTCGGTTATCCGCGTGCTCGGTGAAAACGGCCAGGAAGCGGTCGGCTCAATGGGTGACGATACCCCGTTTGCCGTGCTCTCCAGCCAGCCACGCATTATTTATGACTACTTCCGTCAGCAGTTTGCGCAGGTCACTAACCCGCCAATCGATCCGCTGCGCGAAGCCCACGTCATGTCGCTGGCCACCAGCATCGGCCGTGAGATGAACGTCTTCTGTGAAGCTGAAGGCCAGGCGCACCGTCTGACCTTTAAATCACCGATCCTGCTGTACTCCGATTTCAAACAGCTCACCACCATGACCGAGGAGCACTATCGCGCCGACACGCTCGATATCACCTTCGACGTGACCGAAACGAGCCTCGAAGAGACGGTGAACGCGCTGTGCGATAAAGCCGAGCAGATGGTGCGTAACGGCACCGTTCTGCTGGTGCTGTCTGACCGCAACATCGCGAAAAACCGTCTGCCGGTGCCTGCACCCATGGCGGTGGGGGCTATCCAGACGCGTCTGGTGGACAAGAGCCTGCGCTGCGATGCCAACATCATCGTTGAAACCGCGAGCGCGCGCGACCCGCACCACTTTGCGGTGCTGTTAGGCTTTGGCGCCACGGCAATCTACCCGTATCTGGCCTACGAAACGCTGGCCCGCCTGGTAGATACCCGCGCGATCGACAAAGACTACCGCGCCGTGATGCTGAACTACCGTAACGGCATCAACAAAGGTCTGTACAAAATCATGTCCAAAATGGGCATCTCGACCATCGCCTCTTACCGCTGCTCGAAGCTGTTTGAAGCAGTCGGCCTGCATGACGACGTCGCCAACCTCTGCTTCCAGGGCGTGATCAGCCGTATCGGCGGCGCCGGTTTTGCTGACTTCCAGCAGGATCTGGTGAACCTGTCGAAGCGCGCCTGGCTGGCACGTAAGCCGCTGGAACAGGGCGGTCTGCTGAAATATGTCCACGGGGGTGAGTATCACGCTTATAACCCGGACGTGGTGCGCACGCTGCAACAGGCGGTGCAGAGCGGCGAGTACAGCGATTATCAGCAGTATGCAGAGCTGGTGAACAACCGTCCGGCAGCGACGCTGCGCGATCTCATTGCCCTCAATCCGGGTGATGAAGCGGTCAGCATTGACGAGGTTGAACCCGCGTCTGAGCTGTTCAAACGTTTCGACACCGCGGCGATGTCTATCGGCGCGCTGAGCCCGGAAGCCCACGAAGCGCTGGCGGAAGCCATGAACAGCATCGGCGGCAACTCCAACTCCGGCGAAGGCGGTGAAGATCCGGCCCGCTATGGCACCAATAAAGTGTCCCGTATTAAGCAGGTGGCGTCTGGTCGCTTTGGCGTAACGCCTGCGTACCTGGTTAACGCCGACGTGATTCAGATTAAAGTCGCGCAGGGTGCGAAACCGGGTGAAGGCGGTCAGCTGCCGGGTGATAAAGTCACCCCATACATCGCTAAGCTTCGCTATTCAGTGCCGGGCGTGACGCTGATCTCCCCGCCGCCGCACCACGATATCTACTCTATCGAGGATCTGGCGCAGCTGATTTTCGACCTGAAACAGGTCAACCCGAAAGCGATGATCTCCGTGAAGCTGGTTTCCGAACCGGGCGTTGGCACCATTGCCACCGGCGTGGCGAAAGCTTATGCGGATCTGATCACCATCGCCGGTTACGACGGCGGCACCGGCGCAAGCCCGCTCTCCTCCGTGAAATACGCGGGTTGTCCGTGGGAGCTCGGCCTGGTGGAAACCCAGCAGGCGCTGGTCGCTAACGGCCTGCGTCACAAGATCCGTTTGCAGGTGGACGGCGGACTGAAAACCGGCCTCGACATCATCAAAGCGGCGATTCTGGGAGCGGAAAGCTTCGGCTTTGGTACCGGCCCGATGGTTGCGCTCGGCTGTAAATACCTGCGTATTTGCCACCTGAACAACTGTGCAACGGGCGTTGCTACCCAGGACGAAAAGCTGCGTAAAAATCACTACCACGGCCTGCCGTTCAAAGTGACCAACTACTTTGACTTCATCGCCCGTGAAACCCGCGAGCTGATGGCGCAGCTGGGCGTGAAGCGTCTGGTAGACCTGATTGGCCGTACCGACCTGCTGAAAGAGCTTGAGGGCTTCACGGCCAAGCAGCAGAAGCTGGAGCTGTCTAAGCTGCTGGAAACCGCTCAGCCGCATCCTGGCAAAGCGGTTTACTGTACCGAGAACAACCCGCCGTTCGACAACGGCGTGCTGAACGCACAGCTGCTGCAACAGGCGAAGCCGTATGTGGATGAGAAGCAGAGCAAAACGTTCTGGTTTGATATCCGCAACACCGACCGTTCCGTGGGTGCGTCCCTCTCCGGTTACATCGCGCAAACGCACGGTGACCAGGGTCTGGCGTCGGATCCGATTACCGCGCACTTCAGCGGTACCGCGGGTCAGAGCTTCGGCGTGTGGAACGCAGGCGGAGTTGAGTTATACCTGACCGGCGATGCCAACGACTACGTCGGAAAAGGCATGGCGGGCGGTCTGCTGGCGGTGCGTCCTCCGGTTGGTTCAGCCTTCCGCAGCCATGAAGCGAGCATCATCGGCAATACCTGTCTGTACGGCGCAACCGGCGGTCGTCTGTTTGCCGCGGGCCGTGCGGGCGAACGTTTTGCGGTGCGTAACTCCGGCGCCATCACCGTGGTGGAAGGCATCGGCGATAACGGCTGTGAATACATGACGGGCGGAATTGTGTGCGTCCTGGGTAAAACCGGCGTGAACTTTGGCGCGGGCATGACGGGCGGTTTTGCCTACGTCCTGGATGAAGACGGTGAGTTCCGCAAACGCGTGAACCCGGAGCTGGTGGAAGTGCTGGACGTTGATACGCTGGCCATCCACGAAGAACACCTGCGCGGTTTAATTACCGAACACGTGCAGCATACCGGTTCTTCGCGCGGCGAAGAGATCCTGGCCAACTGGCCGGCGTTCTCTGCGAAATTCGCGCTGGTGAAGCCGAAGTCCAGCGATGTTAAAGCCCTGTTGGGTCACCGTAGTCGTAGCGCAGCAGAGCTGCGCGTGCAGGCGCAGTAAGGAATTCAGATGAGCCAGAACGTTTACCAGTTTATCGACCTTCAGCGTGTTGATCCGCCAAAGAAACCGCTGAAGATCCGTAAAATTGAATTTGTTGAAATCTATGAGCCGTTTTCAGAAGGCCAGGCCAAAGCACAGGCAGACCGCTGCCTGTCCTGCGGTAACCCTTACTGCGAATGGAAGTGTCCGGTCCATAACTACATCCCGAACTGGCTGAAGCTGGCCAACGAAGGGCGTATTTTTGAAGCCGCCGAGCTGTCTCATCAGACCAACACCCTGCCGGAAGTGTGCGGCCGCGTGTGCCCTCAGGATCGTCTGTGTGAAGGCTCCTGTACGCTGAACGACGAGTTTGGCGCGGTAACCATCGGCAACATCGAACGCTATATCAACGATAAAGCGTTCGAGATGGGCTGGCGCCCGGATATGACCGGTGTGCGTCAAACCGACAAGCGCGTAGCGATTATCGGCGCGGGCCCGGCAGGCCTGGCCTGTGCGGACGTGCTGACCCGTAACGGCGTGAAGGCGGTGGTCTTTGATCGCCACCCGGAGATTGGCGGCCTGCTGACCTTCGGTATCCCGGCCTTCAAGCTGGAGAAAGAGGTGATGACCCGCCGCCGCGAAATCTTCACCGGCATGGGCATTGAGTTCAAACTCAACACCGAAGTGGGCCGCGACGTGCAGCTCGACGACCTGCTGAAAGATTACGACGCCGTGTTCCTGGGCGTAGGCACTTATCAGTCCATGCGCGGTGGTCTGGAGAACGAAGATGCGCCAGGCGTGTACGACGCGCTGCCGTTCCTGATTGCGAATACCAAACAGCTAATGGGCTACGGCGAGACCGCCGATGAGCCGTTCGTCAGCATGGAAGGCAAACGCGTGGTGGTGCTGGGCGGCGGTGATACCGCGATGGACTGCGTGCGTACCTCCATTCGCCAGAATGCGGCGCATGTCATCTGTGCCTACCGTCGTGACGAAGAGAACATGCCGGGCTCTAAGCGCGAAGTGAAAAACGCACGTGAAGAGGGCGTCGAGTTCCAGTTCAACATCCAGCCTCTGGGTATTGAAGTGAATGCCAACGGTAAAGTGAGCGGCGTGAAGATGGCGCGCACGGAGATGGGTGCGCCAGATGCGAAAGGCCGTCGTCGCGCGGAGATCGTGGCCGGTTCTGAACACGTGATCCCGGCTGACGCCGTGGTGATGGCGTTTGGTTTCCGTCCTCACAGCATGGAGTGGCTGGCGAAGCACAGCGTAGAGCTGGACTCTCAAGGCCGCATCATTGCGCCAGAAGGCAGCGATAACGCGTTCCAGACCAGCAACCCGAAAATCTTCGCCGGTGGCGACATCGTTCGCGGCTCTGACCTGGTGGTCACGGCGATTGCCGAAGGCCGTAAAGCGGCTGACGGGATCATGAACTTCCTGGAAGTGTAAGCCCCTCTGACTCCCCGGCAGAAGCATAAAGCGGAACGCTGGGGAGCCTGTTTTCAGTAGCCTACCCTTAAGTTAATGGTGCCTTTTTAAGCAAAAAAGCAGCGTAAATCCCGACGTAAACGTTTGCTTTCGTGAAAAAAATGTATATTATGCGGCGGATTTTTTGGCCAAAATTCAAGGAGGCATTGTGTCGCAAGATAACAATTATAGCCAGGGCCCCGTCCCTCTGGCGGCGCGGAAAGGCGTGGTTCCACTCACTTTTGTGATGTTAGGGTTAACGTTTTTTTCCGCCAGTATGTGGACCGGAGGCACGCTCGGTACCGGTCTTTCCTATAATGATTTCTTCCTCGCAGTTCTCTTCGGCAATCTCCTCCTCGGTATTTACACTGCTTTTCTTGGCTACATTGGCGCAAAAACCGGCCTCTCAACCCATCTTCTTGCGCGTTACTCGTTCGGTATAAAAGGTTCCTGGCTTCCCTCCATGCTTTTAGGCGGTACGCAGGTAGGGTGGTTTGGCGTCGGCGTAGCGATGTTTGCCATCCCGGTGAGTAAAGCCACGGGCATCGACGTGAACATCCTGATTGCAGTTTCCGGCCTGTTGATGACGTTAACCATTTTTTTTGGCATCTCGGCACTGACGATTTTATCCATCATCGCCGTACCCGCTATCGTCATCCTGGGTAGCTACTCCGTCTGGCTGGCGGTGGACGGCGTGGGAGGATTGGACCACCTCAAATCCATTGTGCCGCAGACGCCGCTCAACTTTTCCAGCGCGCTGGCGCTGGTCGTAGGCTCGTTTATCAGCGCAGGCACGCTGACCGCCGACTTCGTCCGCTTTGGCCGCAATGCCAAAGGTGCCGTTCTGGTGGCGATGGTGGCATTTTTCCTTGGCAACTCGCTGATGTTTATCTTCGGTGCGGCAGGCGCTGCCGCCGTAGGACAGGCCGATATTTCTGACGTGATGATCGCCCAGGGACTGCTGCTGCCGGCCATTGTCGTTCTTGGCCTGAATATCTGGACCACCAATGACAACGCGTTGTACGCCTCTGGTCTGGGTTTCGCCAATATTACTGGTCTTTCCAGCCGTACGCTGTCGGTGGTTAATGGCATTATCGGTACGCTGTGCGCGCTGTGGCTATACAACAACTTCGTTGGCTGGCTGACCTTTTTGTCGGCAGCGATTCCGCCGGTTGGCGGGGTGATTATCGCCGACTACCTGATTAATCGCCGCCGCTATGCCAGCTTCGACCACGCAAAATTTGTGTCCGTTAACTGGATTGCCATTTTCTCGGTCGCCCTGGGTGTTGCTGCCGGGCACTACATTCCGGGAATTGTCCCCGTTAACGCAGTATTGGGTGGCATCTTCAGCTATTTGGTGTTAAACCCATTCGCCAAACGTACCCTTGCTAATCCTTCGGAGGTTTCCCATGCAGAATAATTCCCTCACTATCCGTCAGGCCCGTTTGCAGGGGCAAGAGGGTTTATGGCAAATCACGATTGAGGACGGACGCTTCAGCCGTATCGATCCTCAGGAAACCGCCTCTGCGCCAGTCGGTCAGGTGCTGGACGCCGAATGCGGGCTGGTTATCCCTCCTTTCATCGAGCCGCATATCCATCTGGATACAACGCAAACGGCGGGTGAACCGAACTGGAACCAGTCCGGCACGCTTTTCGAGGGAATCGAGCGCTGGGCCGAACGCAAGGCGATGCTTACCCACGAAGACGTTAAAACTCGCGCGATGCAGACCCTGAAGTGGCAAATCGCCAACGGCATTCAGTACGTACGTACACACGTTGACGTCTCGGACCCCACCCTTACGGCACTGAAAGCCATGCTGGAGGTGAAGCAGGAAGTCGCCCCGTGGGTCGATATGCAAATTGTGGCATTCCCGCAGGAAGGCATTCTTTCTTATCCGAACGGTGAAGAACTGCTTGAGGAAGCCGTGCGTTTAGGGGCGGATGTCATCGGCGCAATCCCCCACTTTGAATTTACGCGTGAATATGGCGTTGAGTCGCTGCATAAAACGTTTTCCCTGGCCAGAAAGTACGACCGACTGATCGATGTCCACTGTGATGAAATTGATGATGAACAATCGCGCTTCGTTGAAACCGTTGCCGCACTGGCACATCGTGACGGAATGGGTTCACGCGTGACCGCCAGCCATACCACGGCGATGCACTCCTATAATGGCGCGTATACGTCCCGACTGTTCCGCCTGTTAAAAATGTCAGGCATTAACTTCGTGGCAAACCCGCTGGTTAACACGCATTTGCAGGGCCGTTTCGATACCTATCCCAAACGCCGAGGCATCACACGCGTCAAAGAAATGCTTGAAGCGGAGATCAACGTCTGCTTTGGTCATGACGACGTTTTCGATCCGTGGTATCCGCTGGGAACCGCGAATATGCTTCAGGTTCTGCATATGGGGCTGCACGTTTGCCAACTGATGGGTTACGGGCAAATAAATGATGGGCTTAACCTGATCACTACCCACAGCGCGAAAACGCTCGATTTGCAGGACTATGGCGTGCGCGTTGGGAATACAGCAAACCTGGTGATTCTCCCGGCAGAGAATGGGTTTGATGCAGTTCGTCGCCAGACGCCGGCACGATACTCTGTTCGCCACGGCAAGGTGATTGCCGAGACGGTGCCCAGCCAGACAACCTTGCACCTGACGCAGCCGGAAGCGGTGACGTTTAAGCGCCAGAATATCGAATAACATTGCCGGATGGCGGCTGCGCCTTATCCGGCCTGCAAATTACGTTATGCCCGCAGGCCTGATAAGCGAAGCGCCATCAGGCCTATAAACTACGTATCCAGCAAGCGGGCGCGTACCTTCACCACGACTTTCTTTATCTCGCCTGGCTCAAGGATTGCGCATCCTGGCTTATGTGGCTCTCCCGGCATAAATACGGCGCACATCCCCGACCGGAGGGTGACACACTGTTCATCTGCAATCTCACTGCACAACTGATAATCTTCTTCAGGATGAAAATCTTCACGCTGGCGTGCCGAGCCCGTCACGCCAAAGAGGATGCGCTCTTCTCCCGTCAATAACACCTGGATATCAATATATTGCTCATGCAGTTCCGCTTTCTTCTGGTCTGGAAACTGCGTGGCAAACGTCATCACATTCATGAAGATATCCTCACCGCGAAGCTCATAACGTCCTGCCGCTTTTTCCAGCGGACGGGCAGCCAGCGCGAGGGTTAGCGCCTCCAGAAGAACGGGATGCAACCCCGTGGAGGGAAGCGTCCGAATCTCACCAAAAAACATCATCTTTCTCCCTGAGCTAACAGCGCCGCGCCCAGTAAGCCCGCATCGTGTCGATAGTGCGCGGCGGTTAATTCAACGTGATAAACAGAAGGATGCTCCTCAAGATACGCGCGGACCCGCGCCAGATACCCTCCTGCCAGCCCGATGCTGCCGCCTATCACCACGCGCTGGCAGTCCATCACCGCTTTCGTGTCGGCAATAAGCCGCGCCAGTACCTGTGCAGAACGTTGTACCAGTTCCGCCGCCTGTTTATTTCCCTCTGCCGCGCGCGCAAAAATCGTTTTTGCATCGCATCCTGCAAGCTCTCCCCTGGCTGCGGCGGCAATACCGCGACCAGACGCGATGGCTTCCACGCACCCCACGCGACCACATCCGCATTGCGGGCCGTTTGGATCGGCGAGCGTATGCCCAAGATGCCCTGCCAGTCCGCCGCTTCCGGTCACGAGTTTCCCGTTACTGACTACGCCGCCCCCCACGCCCGTTGAAACAGTCAGGAATACCATGTCTTTAATTTCCTTCGCACTAACGTGATATTCCGCCCATGCCGCAGCCTGAGCATCATTGATCGCCAGGGTCGGCAAACCAGCAATGTCTTCGAGCGTCTGCACCAGCGGAAAATGGTGCAATCCTCCGAGATTTTGCGGGTTAATCGCCAGCAGATTGCCGTCCTGAATGATTCCGGTTGAGGCAATGGCCGCACGCGTTGCCTGGGTCTGTAACGGCTTGACCAGCTCAGCCAGCGCCTCACGCAGTGCGTCAGGCGTCTTACTGGCGGGCGTAGGGCATTCGCGTCGCGCGTGGATCTGTAAACCGTCATCCACCAGGGCGGCGGCAAGTTTAGTTCCACCTATGTCTATCGCCAGTGTCGTCATAGCACCGCCCCGCTCGGAAATGTTTTTATCCCGTTGTGACATACTTCATCCCTTACGAATGTGCCCGGTACAGGTCCGGGCAAGCGGATTAACTTTTGCTTTTCGCTAAAGCGCTTTTATCGCCGCCAAACGGGACGGCTCCGCTGAAAGGTTTACCGTCAATAGCGTCATGCGTACGCAGGGCTTCTGGCCTGATCCAGCGCTGAACGCGGGAGGGCATATCCAGACCAATAAGCAAGATCACCACAAACGTCAGGCCAAAGGAGAGCGATCCCAGGGCCGTGCCCAGCGCCATATCCTGCGACAACAGCGCGCCAATCACCGGGGCAATCGCGCCACCCAACGCGCCAACGTTGTAGGTAAAGCCCAGACCCGCCGCACGCTGGTCGGTATCGAAATAGCCACCGATGAGTTTGGGTAAGATCCCAGAGATCCCCTGCCCCAGCATCTGCTGGAAAAAGAGTAACAAGCCCAACACCCAGACATTGGCGCCGCCGATCGCAAAGACGGGAACAATCAGGAGCTGTGAGGCCAACAGGCTACAGACATAGGCCTTGCGGGTGCCAAGCCAGTCACCGAGAAAACCACCCACGCAGCAGCCTACTGCCGCGCCGAAGCCGCTAAAGAACAGCACCTTCGCCACCGTTGACGGATCATAGGCCAGGTCGGTTTTCAGATAAGTGGGTAATAGCGCCTGAATCGGCCAGGAGTAGAGAAAGGCGAAGAGCACGACAACCATCAACGTGACGCCCGTCGGCCAGCGTTTACCGCTGCTTTGCACCATAAAGCTGATAAAGACGATGGCGCACAGCAGGCCGAGAATAACGACCAGCCCCGCGTTGTTGAGTTCGCCTGCAAAACAGAACCACAGCGCCGTACCGGCAAACAGCGTCATCGCCATATTGATGACGCGGTATTTGCCGCGATACAGAATATCAACCATGGTGCGCACCGGGGCTTTGCCTTCGTGCTTCGCTTTCCAGTCCTCAGCTTCCGGAATATTTTTCCGCAGCCACAGGGCAAAGACGATGGGCAGAATGCCGATAAAGAACAGCGCCCGCCAGCCCCAGACGGGCACGACAAGGCTGTAGACCTGGGCCGCAACCACGGCGCCGACGGAGAAACCGGAAATCAGAAAACCACTCGCCTTGTTGCGCAGGTGCTTTGGCCAGCTTTCAATCACATAGGTTGCGCTGGAGCCATATTCCCCCGCCATCCCCATGCCTATCACCATGCGGGCGATAAACAGGGTGACGTAACCCGGCGCAAAACCGCAGGCCAGCGTACCGCAGGAAAAGAGCACGATGCTGGTGATCATCGCCAGCTTGCGGCCATAGCGGTCGCCCATGGCGCCCAGCAGCAGGCCGCCGAACCAGCGCGATATAAAGGCCGCCGAAATCAGGCTCGCCGCTTCCACTGTCGTCAGGGCAAACTCGCTTTTTATTTCTGTCAGGACTAAGGCTATCAATACAAAATCGAAGCCATCAAGCAGATATCCCAGCCAGGCGGCGGAGAAGGCGCGCCACTGAGGACGGGTAAGATGGCGGTACCACGGGATGCTTTGGGTAGACTTACTCATTTCACTCTCCCGACGATTTCTCTGTCGTTTTGCCGGATGGCGGCTGCGCCTTATCCGGCCTACGTAGCATGTTTTTGTAGGCCGGATAAGGCGAAGCGCCCCCGGCTATGCGTTAGCGTTTTTCCGCCATTAGCTGCTCCGCCAGCGCTTTCAGCGCTGGCACGAATTTTTCATCCACAGGGGCAAACGGCTTACGGCACAGCGGCACGGATACCACGTCCATATAGTGCAGAACCGTTTTCAGACCACGGAACACCCCGGCTTTAATCAGCAGATCGATCACCGTGTTGCATTCGCTTTGCAGGCGCTGTGCGGTGGCGTTATCCCCTTCACGAACCGCTTTAGCGATCGCCTGGTAGCGCCAGCCCATAATGTTGTAGGTGCTGCCGATCCCCCCGTCCGCGCCGGCCAGCAGGCCGGAGGCGAAGATCTCGTCATAGCCGTTATAGAGCACCAGATCCGGATGTTCGCGACGGATCTGCTCCATCTGGAAGAGATCGCCGGAGGTTTGCTTCAGCGCGCCGACGCCGGGGAGCGTTACCAGCGTGTTGATCTGATCCAGGCTTAACTTCACGCCGCTTAACGCCGGAATGTTATAGACCACCATCGGCAGACCATCCGCCGAATCAATAATTGCACGGTAATGATCGCAATGTTCTTCAAAGCTAAAGGGATAGTAAAACGGTGTGACGGCGGATACAGCGTCAAAACCGACGCGGGCGGCGGCCATGGCTAACTGCTGGCTTTCCGCCGTGCTGACGCAGCCAACATGGGCGATGAGCGTGATTTTCCCCTTCGCCTCTTCCGCCACAATCTCCATCACCTGCTCTCGTTCCGAAAGGCTCTGTACAAAGGCCTCTCCCGTTGAACCGCCGACGTACAGCCCATCGATACCCTGTTCAATATTGAACCGCACCAGACGGCGCAGGCTTTCTTTATCCAGCATCTGCTCAGAGTTAAACGGGGTCAGGAGTGCGGCCATTACGCCGCGTAATTGCGTTGCCATAGTTACCTCAATCGATCGTGTGTTTGTTATAACGACATACCTTTATACCTGTTATACCAGATCAATTAAGCAGCAGTAGAATACAGAACGCTTATATTGCGATCTGCTTCACTAAAGGATCGTTATTTTTTGGCTTTTGAATGCTGGCCGAAAGCGTGCCAGGTGGCGGAGACGCTGTTAAGGTGAGTTTGCAACGCCCGATCCGCTTCATCGGGATCGCGGCGGCGGATCGCATCCACAATTGCGATATGCTGGCGATAGCTGACTTCATTATGCTGATAAAGCTCTGCGTCCGGCACTTTAGGACGCGCCGCAATTAACCAGTCAAGCAGCGCAACGTGGATCGCATTGAAGATCGGATTGCCGGGGATCTCCGCCAGCACGCGGTGAAAATCGACATCGGAACGAATAAATAGCGTGTTGTCATCCAGGGACTGGCTGTTGATCTCCAGGGCTTTTGTGAGCTGCGCAATCTGATCGTCAGTGGCATATTCTGCGGCATAACGAACAAGGCTGGATTCAAAGAACAGGCGAAGCTGCTCGAAATGGGCAATACCGCCGGGCTGGGTCAGAAAGTCTTTCGCCATTCCCGACAATTCACTGATGATGGTATCGGCAGACGGCATGGTTACGCGGGCACGTTCACCGTTGTTAATCTGCACCAGCCCTTTACGCTTTAGCGCCGCCAGCGCTTCGCGCACCGAGGGGCGACCCACGTTGAAGAACTCCATCAGTTCGCGCTCGGAGGGTAACTGCTCTCCCTGGGCAAATTCCTTCCGACGGATCATCTGCTCCAGCTCTTCTTCCACCATATCAGACAGTTTTTTGCGCGCCAGCGGCCGACGGCGCAGGCTGCGACCAATGGTTTCATCAGAGTTTTCAGCTTTAAGATCAGTCGGTTTCATTGCAGTCCGGTGCCATTGAAGGAAAACAGTTCATCATAACACAGGAAATTAGAGGGGGCGAAAAGGGACCGAAAGCAAAACAGGCCCGTCGGGCCTGTTTGTTTATTTCACAACGCGCAGTGCGGGACGACCACAGCGTGGTGGTGGCTCGTCATCCGGATCGGTGTCGTCATTATGATCGGGCTTATCGCCATCGATGACAGACATTACCGTGTCGCTTTCGCGTTCATCGGATGCCTCATCATCATTCAGGCTGGCAACCTCTTCATCATAAGCCGCTTCCGGCTCAAACATGGTGCCCGCACCGTTTTCACGGGCGTAGATAGCCAGCACAGCTGCCAGCGGCACGGAAACCTGACGCGGCACGCCGCCGAAGCGCGCATTAAAGCGCACTTCGTCGTTCGCCAGCTCCAGGTTACCCACTGCGCGTGGCGCAATATTCAGTACAATCTGTCCGTCGCGCGCGTATTCCATTGGAACCAGCACGCCCGGCAACGTCACATCCACAACCAGGTGCGGCGTGAGCTGGTTATCCAGCAGCCATTCATAGAAGGCGCGCAGCAGATACGGACGGCGTGGTGAAAGTTGTGACATTTCCACAGTCATTAGCCTCGGCCGAGACGCATTTCACGTTCCGGTTCAGTTAAAGATGCCAGGAAAGAGTCGCGCTCAAAGACGCGAGTCATGTAGCCTTTCAGCTCTTTCGCGCCAGGGCCGCTGAACTCTACGCCCAAGGTTGGCAGACGCCACAGCAACGGAGCCAGGTAGCAATCCACCAGGCTGAACTCGTCGCTCAGGAAGAAAGGCTTTTGACCAAATACCGGCGCAATCGCCAGCAGCTCTTCACGCAGCTGTTTACGTGCAGCATCCGCTTCAGAAGAGGAACCGTTGACGATAACGTTCATCAGCGAGTACCAGTCTTTCTCGATACGCTGCATGTACAGGCGGCTTTCGCCACGCGCAACAGGATAAACAGGCATCAGCGGCGGATGCGGGAAACGCTCATCCAGGTATTCCATAATGATACGGGATTCCCACAGGGTCAGCTCGCGATCCACCAGCGTCGGTACGCTTTGGCTCGGGTTGAGATCGATCAGATCCTGAGGCGGGTTATCCTTTTCCACATGCTCGATCTCAAAACTGACACCCTTCTCGGCCAGCACGATACGAACCTGATGGCTATAAATGTCAGTAGGACCAGAAAACAGCGTCATTACCGAACGTTTGTTGGCAGCGACAGCCATGAAAACCTCCAGGTATATTCAGAATTTTTACTGCTACCAGCCCAACGGGGCCAGCCAGATGATGTATCGCCCATCCCAGAGAAGACACATTGTTCAAGAATCGAACAAAAATCGAGTATTCACCGATATTTGGGCAGAAAATTGGATGATAGTTTACCAGATTTTGATGGCTTTGTGGTGAGGGGATTCCGGAAATGTGGAAAAAGAGAAGATATATGAAATGTTACTGTGGATAACCTGCGCATTATCCATAAAAAAACCCGCCGAAGCGGGTTTTTCGCCAATCGTTCTGCGTAAGCAGAATGGATTAACGTTTGGAGAACTGTGGACGACGACGTGCTTTACGCAGACCCACTTTCTTACGTTCAACCTGACGAGCGTCACGAGTAACGAAGCCAGCTTTACGCAGTTCAGAACGCAGGGATTCGTCGTACTCCATCAGCGCGCGGGTGATACCGTGACGGATCGCACCTGCCTGACCGGAGATACCACCACCTTTAACGGTGATGTACAGATCCAGTTTTTCTACCATATCAACCAGTTCCAGCGGCTGGCGAACTACCATGCGGGCAGTTTCGCGACCGAAGTATTGTTCCAGAGAACGCTGGTTGATTACGATTTTACCACTGCCCGGTTTGATGAAAACGCGAGCTGCGGAACTTTTGCGGCGACCAGTGCCGTAGTATTGATTTTCAGCCATTGCCTATAATCCCGATTAGATGTCAAGAACTTGCGGTTGCTGTGCCGCGTGGTTGTGCTCGTTGCCTGCGTAAACTTTCAGTTTACGGAACATAGCACGACCCAGCGGGCCTTTTGGCAGCATGCCTTTAACCGCGATTTCAATCACACGCTCAGGACGGCGGGCAATCATCTCTTCAAAGGTCGCTTCTTTGATACCACCGATGTGGCCGGTGTGGTGGTAGTACATTTTGTCAGTACGCTTGTTGCCGGTAACAGCAACTTTGTCAGCGTTCAGAACGATGATGTAATCACCGGTATCAACGTGCGGAGTGTATTCCGCTTTATGCTTACCGCGCAGGCGACGAGCCAGTTCAGTAGCCAGACGGCCCAGAGTTTTACCGGTCGCGTCAACAACATACCAGTCGCGCTGTACGGTTTCTGGTTTAGCTGTAAAAGTTTTCATTAAAAGCTTACCCAAATAATAAGTTACACGTTGGTGAACACCCAAACGTTTAGTCAGTTGAGGTTCACACGACAAAGTCCGGCAAACCTACCCCTTCGAATAGCACATGCCGACACATAGAAAGTTTCGGGAAAAAAACCTTCTCGTAACGTGGGGTCGCAAGATTATAGAGAAGTTGAGGTCAAAGATCGACCCTTAAATGTGATTTGGAATGGGTTTTTCGGGGTCAGGTATTGTGCGGTCTGGTGCCCTCACCCCCAGCCCCTCTCCCACGGGGAGAGGGGAGCATTTATTACGGCATATGCTCACGCTTGAGGTACTCTTCGCTCTGCATCTCTTGCAGGCGCGACAGGCAGCGCTGGAACTCAAACTTCAGGCGCTCGCCCTGATAAACCTCATATAAAGGCACCTCGGCGCTGACCACCAGCTTAACGTGGCGCTCGTAAAACTCATCTACCAGCGCGATGAAGCGGCGCGCTTCGCTCTCCATGAGTGGGGTCATAACGGGCACATCCCACAACATAACGGTATGGAACAGACGCGAAAGTGCAATGTAGTCATGCTGGCTGCGGGCGTCCACGCAGAGCGTTGCAAACGAGACGGCCAGCGTCTGGTTTTCTACGCCAAGCGTCGGCAACGGACGATGATTAATCTCCAGCGCTGGCGCGTTACCCCGCGGCGCTCCCGCCAGCGCCAGCGCCAGCCACAGTTTATCCATCTCGCGGGCTGTGTCGGCATTCAATGGCGAAAGCCACAGGTGTGCCTGCGTTAATGTGCGCAGACGATAATCGACGCCGGCATCGACGTTCATGATATCGCAGTGCTGTTTGATAGCATCAATGGCCGGCAGGAAACGCGCCCGCTGGAGACCATTGCGATAAAGCTCATCCGGCGGAATATTGGAGGTCGCCACCAGGGTGATCCCACGCGCAAACAGCGCTTTCATAAGCCCCCCCAGCAGCATGGCATCCGTAATATCGGAAACAAAGAACTCGTCGAAGCAGAGCACGTCCGTTTCCGCCTTAAAGCGATCGGCCACAATGTCCAGCGGGTCGGTTTCGCCCTGGAGCGCCGTCAGCTCTTCATGGACCCGCAGCATAAAACGGTGAAAGTGCAGGCGCTGCTTACGCGTGCCGGGCAGGCTCTGGTAGAACATGTCCATCAGCCAGGTCTTACCCCGCCCAACGCCGCCCCACATATATAAGCCACGAACCGGTGCGTTTACCGTGGACTCTTTTTTGCCCAGTAAACGGCCGAATGCCGCCTTCAGCCCACTGCTCTGCACCGCATCGGCGGGTTTCGCCAGAAGTTCCTGATAAATCGTGTCCAGGCGGTTAACCGCTTCACGCTGGACATCATCCGGCTGGTGTGTGCCCTCGCTCAGGGCCAGTTGGTAACGCGATGAAGGGGACAGGTTTTGCATGATGTTGTTGTTATTCCTTTAGTTAAACCTCACCAGCGCGCGTGGCTGATGAAAAAAAGGCCGTTCTACACTACGCGATGATACGTCAGGATTCCACTTCTGCGGAAATAGCGGTTATAGTGGCATAATCAGGCACAGGCAGGAGCCGAGCCAACACCCTACGGAACAACAAGACAACGGGAGAAGTTCATGACCTGGGAATATGCGCTAATCGGTTTAGTCGTCGGCATCATCATTGGTGCTGTGGCCATGCGTTTCGGTAACCGCAAATTGCGTCAGCAGCAGTCACTGCAATACGAACTGGAAAAGAACAAAGCCGAACTGGAAGAATATCGCGAAGAGCTGGTCAGCCACTTTGCCCGTAGCGCTGAGCTGCTGGACAACATGGCGACAGATTATCGCCAGCTCTACCAGCACATGGCGAAAAGCTCCAGCAGCCTGCTGCCGGAAATGACCGCGGAGACCAACCCCTTCCGCAATCGTCTGGCTGATTCTGAAGCCGGTAACGATCAGGCTCCGGTTCAGATGCCACGCGACTATTCAGACGGCGCGTCCGGCCTGCTGCGCGGTGGCGTAAAACGCGATTAATCGCACAACCTGAATAAATTTTACGGGCGTACCTTATGCGCCCGTCCTTTCTTCCCGTCCCCAGCTATTATTTAGTCAAACACCTCATTGTTCAGCGGTTGAAAATTCAATAACATCAAGATGTTTTTGGGGCCGTTCTTTTTCATTCCAGGATACGAGAGTCAGCATCAATGAAGAAAAAAAACCAGCTGTTGAGCGCCTTAGCGTTAAGTGTCGGGTTATCTCTCTCGGCGTCCTTCCCCGCCAGTGCGGCACTGCCTTCGCAGGTGCCTGGACAAGAAGCCATTCCCAGCCTTGCGCCGATGCTTGAAAAAGTCCTGCCTGCGGTAGTCAGCGTTCAGGTGGAAGGGACGGCACGCCAAAGCCAGCGTATTCCTGAAGAGCTGAAGAAATATTTTGGCGAAGACGCGCCGGATCAGCAGGCTCAGCCGTTTGAAGGCCTGGGCTCAGGGGTGATTATCGACGCGGCTAAGGGCTATATCCTGACCAATAACCACGTGATCAGCCAGGCCGATAAAATCAGCGTTCAGCTGAACGATGGTCGGGAGTTTGACGCCAAACTGATCGGCGGTGACGATCAGAGTGATATCGCCCTGCTACAGGTGCAAAACCCCAGCAACCTGACCCAGATCGCCATTGCAGATTCCGATAAGCTGCGCGTCGGTGATTTTGCCGTCGCAGTCGGTAACCCGTTCGGTTTAGGCCAGACCGCCACCTCCGGGATTGTCTCCGCCCTGGGGCGCAGCGGCCTGAATCTCGAAGGGCTGGAAAACTTCATCCAGACCGATGCCTCCATCAACCGGGGCAACTCCGGCGGTGCGCTGCTTAATCTGAACGGTGAGCTGATCGGCATCAACACCGCTATCCTCGCGCCAGGCGGCGGCAGCATCGGGATTGGTTTTGCCATTCCGAGTAACATGGCGAAAACCCTGTCTCAACAGCTGATTCAGTTTGGCGAGGTTAAGCGCGGTCTGCTGGGCATCAAAGGCATGGAGATGAGCGCCGATATCGCCAAAGCCTTTAAGCTCAACGTCCAGCGCGGGGCGTTTGTCAGCGAAGTGCTGCCCAACTCAGGCTCTGCGAAAGCGGGTGTGAAATCCGGCGACATTATTGTCAGCCTGAACGATAAACCGCTGAGCAGCTTCGCTGAATTACGATCACGTATTGCCACCACGGAGCCGGGCGCTAAAGTGAAGCTGGGCCTGATCCGCGAGGGCAAACCACTGACCGTGGAAGTGACGCTGGACAAGAGCACCTCCTCTTCCGCCAGCGCAGAACAGATCTCCCCTGCTCTACAGGGCGCTACGCTGAGCGACGGTCAGCTTAAAAACGGCACGAAAGGCATTACCGTCACTACCGTTGAGAAGAGCAGCCCGGCCGCGCAGGCAGGTTTACATCAGGACGACGTGATCGTGGGCGTGAACCGCACTCGCGTGCAGTCTATTGCCGAAATGCGTAAGGTGCTGGAGAGTAAACCGGCGGTCATTGCCCTGCAAATTATCCGTGGCAACGACACCCTCTACATTTTACTGCGTTAACCATTTGCGACTCCGGACATCGCCGCTGCGTGTGATGTCCGGATAACTCATGTTATGCTGCAAACCGTTCCTTTTTTAACGACACACGCATCATGCTTTTAAAGCTCTTTCGTTCAATTGTCATTGGTTTGATCGTTGCCGGTCTGCTGCTGGTGGCTATGCCATCTTTACGCCAGTTCAACAAACTGTCGGCTCCTCAGTTCGACAGCACGGATGAAACGCCTGCAACGTACAATCAGGCGGTACGCCGTGCTGCCCCCGCCGTGGTTAACGTCTATAACCGCGGGCTTAACAGTTCCGCTCATAACCAGCTGGAGATCCGCACGCTCGGTTCCGGCGTGATCATGGATGACCGGGGCTACATCATCACCAATAAACACGTCATTAACGATGCCGACCAGATTATCGTCGCCTTACAGGATGGCCGCGTGTTTGAAGCCCTGCTGGTGGGGTCGGACAGCCTTACCGACCTGGCGGTGCTGAAGATCAACGCCACGGGCGGTCTGCCGACTATCCCGATTAATCGCAAACGCACGCCGCACATCGGCGATGTGGTGCTGGCGATCGGTAACCCGTACAACCTGGGCCAGACCATCACTCAGGGGATCATCAGCGCGACCGGTCGAATCGGCCTGAACCCGTCAGGGCGACAGAACTTCCTGCAAACCGATGCCTCGATCAACCACGGTAACTCCGGCGGTGCGCTGGTGAACTCTCTGGGCGAACTGATGGGCATTAACACCCTCTCCTTCGACAAGAGCAACGACGGCGAAACGCCGGAAGGGATTGGCTTTGCCATTCCGTTCCAGCTGGCGACCAAGATCATGGACAAGCTAATCCGTGATGGCCGCGTGATCCGTGGCTACATCGGTATTGGCGGGCGTGAAATCGCGCCGATGCATACGCAGGGCGGTGGTATCGATCAGATCCAGGGGATTGTGGTCAACGAAGTGGCGCCTGGCGGCCCGGCGGCCAACGCAGGTATCCAGGTGAACGACGTTATCCTTTCCGTCAACGGTACGCCAGCGGTCTCTGCGCTGGAAACCATGGACCAGGTGGCTGAGATTCGCCCGGGCTCCATCATCCCTGTTGAAGTCATGCGTAATGACAAGAAGCTGACGATTCAGGTCACCATCCAGGAATACCCGGCCACTAACTGACGGGCATAAAAAAACGGAGCTTAACGCTCCGTTTTTTTTACCGGGATAAGATCACTTGTTAACGAATTCTTCGCCCAGCGTAATGTCTTTCTTCAGCGTATCCAGCATGCCTTCCATCGCGTTTTGCTCAAACGCGCTCAGCGTGCCAATAGACTTACGCTCTTCAACACCGTTTTTACCCAGCAGCAGCGGCTGAGAGAAGAAGCGCGCGTGTTCACCGTCGCCTTCAACATAGGCGCATTCAACAACGCCTTTTTCGCCCTGCAACGCGCGAACCAGAGACAGGCCGAAACGTGCCGCCGCCTGGCCCATAGACAGGGTTGCAGAACCGCCACCCGCCTTCGCTTCCACCACTTCGGTGCCTGCGTTCTGAATACGTTTGGTCAGGTCAGCCACTTCCTGCTCGGTGAAGCTCACGCCCGGGATCTGCGACAGCAGAGGCAGGATGGTCACGCCAGAATGACCGCCGATAACCGGCACTTCCACTTCCGTTGGCTGCTTGCCTTTCAGCTCAGCCACGAAGGTATTGGAGCGGATGATATCCAGCGTAGTTACGCCGAACAGTTTGTTCTTGTCGTAAACGCCCGCTTTCTTCAGCACTTCTGCTGCGATAGCAACGGTGGTGTTCACCGGGTTGGTGATGATCCCGATGCACGCTTTCGGGCAGGTTTCAGCAATCTGCTGAACCAGGTTTTTCACGATGCCCGCGTTGACGTTGAACAGGTCTGAACGATCCATACCCGGTTTACGCGCAACACCCGCGGAGATCAGCACCACGTCGGCACCCTGCAACGCAGGACGCGCATCTTCACCGGAGAAGCCTTTGATTTTCACAGCTGTCGGGATGTGGCTCAGGTCAACCGCCACACCTGGGGTTACCGGAGCAATATCGTACAGGGAGAGTTCTGAGCCTGAAGGCAGTTGGGTTTTCAGTAGTAGGGCAAGCGCCTGGCCGATACCACCAGCAGCGCCGAGGACTGCGACTTTCATCCTAAACTCCTTATTATGGTTAACTTAAGTATCTGTAACTCCGTTGCGGCGACCATAATTCAGCACGTCATTAATTACAATTTTCATCGCTAAAGAATTTGAGGTCGCACGTCTTTCGCCTTCACCTGAATACTATCGGGATGCAGGCAACAACGAATTAAGAGGGGGTTACAATACACCCTGCCACGCCACCAAAACAACATCATTTTGATAACATTTAATTTACTTTTAAGCTTATTTGCGCGGCGTGACCCAGGCATGTTTTCCGATAACAAAATCTGATAAAATCTCTCCCTTTCATAACATTATTTCAGCCTGGTGCCAGGTAGATAATTTGCATAAAAATTCATCCACATGCATAATAATGTTGTTTCTATCGTCATATTCCGGGTGACTTATGCGAAGCTCGTCTAAGCAAGAAGAATTAGTAAAGGCGTTTAAAGCGCTACTCAAAGAAGAGAAATTCAGTTCTCAGGGAGAAATTGTTCAGGCGTTGCAGGAACAAGGCTTCGACAACATCAACCAGTCGAAGGTCTCTCGCATGTTAACCAAGTTTGGTGCGGTGCGTACGCGCAACGCCAAAATGGAAATGGTTTATTGCCTGCCTGCTGAACTTGGCGTGCCAACGACCTCCAGCCCGCTGAAAAACCTGGTTCTGGACATCGACTACAACGATGCCGTGGTCGTGATCCACACCAGCCCGGGCGCAGCCCAGCTGATTGCCCGCCTGCTGGACTCGCTGGGTAAAGCAGAGGGGATCCTCGGAACTATCGCTGGCGATGACACCATTTTTACCACCCCGGCAAATGGTTTCTCGGTGAAAGACCTCTACGAAGCGATTCTGGTCCTGTTCGAACAGGAGCTGTAATTGTCTGCCCCGTAGCGCCTGGCTGCGGGGATCATTCTGCTCTTGCCTCGTTTTACCCTGCTTTTCTCTGCCTGCTACTTTTGCAAATAGTGCTTTTTACCGCCTGTTAACATTCATTCAGTGAATGATATGCCGCAAAATCGCACTAAAAATCAAATTGTCCTATCCCTTTGATTTATTCAAGAAAAAACCACAAACCTCGCATTGTGCTGCCCTTTTTTATGCATTCTCGTTATAAAAAATGAATTTTTTAACGCGTAATAACAGACGAAACCATTAGTCTGGTATTAATTTTTTGCGTGATTAGTGTATACTTGATTTTGTGATGAGGGTCACAGAACAAAGACCCCAGTAAAATAATTGACGAGGTAAATAATCATGAAAATTAAAACCACTGTAGCTGCCCTGAGCGTACTGTCAGTCCTGTCATTCGGTGCGTTTGCAGCCGACACCATTAATGCTGAACAGGCACAATCCCGTCAGGCTATCGGGACTGTTTCTGTTGGCGCCATCGGTACGTCTCCGATGGACATGCACGACATGCTGAACAAAAAAGCGGAAGAACAGGGTGCGTCATCCTATCGCATCATCGAAGCGCGCAGTGGCGACCACTGGCACGCTACCGCAGAACTGTACAAATAAACCCTCGTCGTATCTCATCATACGACTTGCCCCTGACCTCCCGGTCAGGGGCTTTTTTATCACTGGCGCACGTTGAAACGCAGTTGCCCTTCCAGCTCCTCCTCCGCTTCATCAAACAATAAAATCAATGCACCAAAGCGTCTGCGTAGTTTTTCAGGCAGATGGGTAAATTCGATTTCCAGCGGTAACGGCAGACGATCGCCGGTAACCACATCCCACAGCATATCAAGATTGCTTACGCTGCCCCGCTCCAGGTCGAACGCCCGAATAAACTCGCGATAGAAGTCTTCCTGACTCTCAATTTCGTCAAAATCAAAGGTATAAATTTTCATTGCCAGCCACCCGGTACAGGCGGGCGGCAAATGCCGCCCTGTCTATTATAATCCCCCGATATGCAGGGTTTTGACTTCCAGAAACTCCTCCAGCCCCAGCACGGACCCTTCGCGGCCCAGCCCGGACTCTTTTACGCCCCCAAACGGACCCAGCTCGGTCGAGACCGCACATTCATTAATTCCGATCATGCCGCTCTCAATGGCCTGCGAGACGCGGAACACGCGCGAGAGATTCTGGGTATAAAAGTAGGCTGCCAGCCCGTAAGGCGTATTGTTAGCGCGCATAACCACTTCGTCTTCCGACGTGAAGCGGAAGCAGGCGGCAACGGGACCAAAGGTCTCCTCTTCTGCCAGCTTCATGCCTTCATGGCAGTCACCGAGTACGGTTGGCATCCAGAAGTTGCCGCCAAGTTCGTGCGGTTTACCCCCAGCCAGCACCGTGGCGCCCTTCGCTACCGCATCTTCGACGTGCTCACGGACTTTTTCGACAGCCGAAGGCTCAATCAGCGGGCCGACAATGACGCCCTCGTCCAGACCGTTACCCACCTTCAGCGCCTTCACCGCATCGGCAAGTTGATTGACAAACTTGTCATAGACCGTCTCCTGAATATAGAAACGGTTTACGCTGACGCAGACCTGCCCGGCGTTACGGAACTTATTGGCGATCGCGCCTTTGACGGCGGCCTCAATATCCGCGTCCTCGAAAACGATATATGGCGCATTACCGCCCAGCTCCATCGATACCTTTTTCATGGTCTCTGCGGAATTGCGAACCAGCGTTTTCCCGACGGCGGTTGATCCGGTAAACGAGATTTTGCGCACGTCATGGCTGGCCATAATGGCGTCACTAATTTCTGAGGTGCTCCCCGCGACCGCATTCAGCACACCATCCGGCACACCGGCCTGCTTCGCCAGCGTCAGCAGCGCAAAGGCGCTCAGCGGCGTGTTGTTTGCAGGCTTGATGACGCCGGTACATCCTGCTGCCAGCGCCGGACCGAGCTTACGGGTGAGCATGGCCATCGGGAAATTCCATGGCGTGATAGCAGCAACCACCCCGACAGGTTCACGAGTGGCCAGAATACGGGAGCCGGGTTTAACCGGAGGAATGATTTCACCGTTGGCGCGCTTGGCCTGCTCGGCAAACCACTGAATGAAGCTGGCAGCGTAGTCCACCTCACCTTCAGCCTCTTTCAGCGGCTTGCCCTGCTCGGTAGTCATCAGCCGCCCGAGCCAGCTTTTGTTCTCGATAATCAGTTCATACCAGCGATAGAGGATCGTGGAGCGCTCTTTTGCCGTTTTTGCGCGCCATGCGGGAAAGGCCTTCGTCGCGGCCGCAATGGCCTCTTCGGTTTCGGCTTTCCCTGCTTTCGCCACTTTCGCGACCACCTCACCCGTGGCCGGGTTTAGCACATCAAACGTGGTGTCGAGTGTTTTCCAGATACCGTTAACCAGATACCCGGTCTGAAAAAGGATACTGTCCTGAAGAGCCTGGGTTGTCATGTGTCCTCCCTTCCTGGATGTTTGAACCTGCAAGAATAAGTATAGCCACAAAAAAACCGACGCTTTTGGCGTCGGTTTTCTCTTCATTAGCTGTCTGTCAGCGCATTCTGGTAGCGGTGCAGCATAAACACCAGCCGCTCTACCGGCTCGGTAACCTGCGGCGGCGCTTCCCAGATCCGCAGTTTCTCCTGGTAGATATCCAGTTCCTCCAGCAGTTGCTTAAAGTAGCGGCGACGTTTGTCATCACTCGATGCCGATATCACATGGTCCGCCGTTCGCCGTAGCTGGCGGTGGTAGGCGGACAAATCATCGTTGATCGGCACTGGCGCGTTCCGCAGACGCTGGTGCGCGATAATCATGGTTAACGCCAGGCGGAAGCGGGCGACATCGCCCGGGAATTTATTCAGCAACAGGAACAGCTGCTGATAGAGCGCCGGCAGGTGGTTCTCCTTGCGCCGCGCGGTGTTGGTAGTCAATGACGATACGGCGGCCGACACAAACTGATTCAGCAGCACACGCCCTGTCCGCGCCTGAGAGTTATCCCGCACCAGCAGGATCACCATCATCGCCAGGAAACAGCCCACCAGCTGACCTAATGCGCTATCCAGGAACTGGCTGAAATGGAAGGTCATCGGGTTATCCAGCACGATGATGTTAATCGTGCTCGCCAGCGCACCCAACGATCCCAGACGGCGTTTTTGTACCTCAATCCCGATAAAGAACGCCATCACCGCCAGGCTGATGCAGAGCAAAAGCATGCTTTGCTGCGTCGAGGGGATAATCACCAGGAAGTAGAGCGCGCCAATGGGTAACGCCGCAAAGGTGCCGTACAGAAAATCGATCGCGACCATGCGCGGGTTGGGCAGACGCATCGCCAGCGCGGTGACGACGGCAATCATCACCATCGCGCCGCTGCCGGACGTCCAGCCGGTCCACAGCCAGAACAGCGTGCCGAGTATACAGGCCAGGGTGGTACGCCAGAAATTAACCATCGCATGGTGGCGCTCGGCGGACTCCGGTTTGATCACCACTTCGCCCTGCAATACCTCTTCTTCCGCCGCACTGATTTTGGTGTTGCTAATCACGCCGCGTTTCAGGAGCAGGTAGCGCGTTGCGGCGCCAACCCAGGTATAAATGGTGACTGGCGTATCCCGTTCTCCTGTCCAGGCAATCACACGACGCATGCGTTTAAGCTGTCGATGCACGTCCTGCACCGTCTCCACGGGCTCATCAAACAGTTCGCGGAAAGTATCCGTTACCACTTCGGGGCGGGTGTTCTGAATCAGGTAGGTTTCACACGCCTGGGTGATCAGCGTTAACGAGACGGTATTGATCGCTTTCAGACGACGATTGGCCCGCTCCCAGCGGGAAGACTCCATGTTGAGATTACTGCGCATCCCTTCCAGCGCCTGCGTGCGGCGCACCAGCGCGCTCCAGGCCTTGTCGACCTCTTCGCTGTCGCCGTGCTTAATGCACAGCTGCATAAGCTGGTACTGAGCAACAATCAGCGCGTCCAGCTCACGATCGACTTCCTGCTTGATGGATCGCGGAGAGAAGAGCAGATCTGCGACAATCGCGCAGACGATACCAATGACAATCTCGCTACAACGTTCCACGGCGAACTGCGGAGCAAGCAGCGGTTCACTCTGAATGGTGATGATAATAATCAGCGCGGTATACCCCGCCAGACCCCAGGCGTACGAGTTCTCCACCTTCACCAGCGAAGAGACCCAGGTGCAAAAACCCGCCCAGATACAGCACACAATCAGCATCAGCAGCGGCGTGCGGATCATCAGGATGATAATGGTCAGGGCGGCGATACAGCCGATAAAGGTGCCGATAATACGCAGCATCCCGCGATAGCGAATTGCCCCGGAGTAAGGTTCGCCACCCGCCGCGAAGGCTGGACCGGCGGCGACGATCGCGGCGGTCAGAACGGCCCAGCGCGGCGTTTCAAGCTGGAAATGGAAGCCAACAAACAGCGCCAGCACAATGGCGCATGCCAGCTTCACGGCGAAGCGGATGTGCTGGCTGGCGATGGAAAAAATGCCCATAGCGATCAACCAAACTCGCGCAGGCGATGGGCGATTTGACGGAAGATAGAATCCTGGCTGGCATCACGGTCTTTTTCACCCGTGATCACCACCGTCGCGGTGGTGCCTGCGGGCCAGAGGTTGCTCTGCTGCTCATCCAGACGAATGCGTACCGGTACGCGCTGCGCCAGGCGAACCCACTCGAGGTTAGAATCGACGGTCGCCATCCCTTTTGTATCATTGGTACTGCTGGAGTTGGTCACCCCCGCGGCCACGCTGTCCACGGTTCCCTTCAGGACCCGGTTGCTGCCGAGCGGCGTGATTTCGGCGCGATAGCCCGGACGCACGCCTTCCAGCTTGGTCTCTTCCATATAGGCGAGGACGTAGAAGGAGTTCTGTTTCACCAGCGCCACGGCAGTAGAGCCGCGCGTGATAAACTCACCCGCATAGACGTTGAGGTTGGTCACCCAGCCATCGGACGGGGCGCGGATAACGGTACGCTCCAGATCGAGCTTCGCCAGATCGCGCGTCGCCTGCGCTTTTGCCAGCTGATGCAGCACGGTTTGCAGCACGTTATTGGACTGATCAATCTCTTCCCGGGACATGGCCTGGATGCCCAGCTTGTTACGGCGACCTGCTTCACGGCGTTTTTCAGCGGCCAGCGCGTTGTAATACGCCACGTCGGCTTCCGCTTCTTCCAGCGCTTTTTGATAGCGCGGCTGGTCGATGGTGAACAGCACCTGATCTTTTTTCACCAGTTGGTTATCGTGGACGTTGACCGCCGTAATGAGACCGGCGACATCGGGCGCTATCGCGACCACCTCCGCGCTGAAACGCGCATCGCGCGTCCACGGGGATTCGGTGTAATAAACCCAGGCGCGAAAAATAGCGATGAACGCCAGGATGACCAGCGCCATAGTGATGGCAGTGCGGGAGATTTTTCTTGTTAGCGTTTTCACATCAACCTCAGACAAACATGCGCGATATTAAATAGAACAGGCAGCAATACAGCGCGGTATTGAACAATGCAGGATGCCAGACGAAATCATAAATCCCGGTAGGGACCAGCACCTTGCGCACCAGCCAGAAGATCGCCAGTGATAAAAGAAGCTCAAAAAATATCGGTGGGAACGACAAACCGAACACCACGATAACGGGAAACAGACTCATGTTGACCTTGATTAAAGAGAGTGCAGGTTACTGGATTTTTAAGCTCGCGCCGCCGCAGGAGAGCAAGAATTGCCGGGCGAGAGTGGCGCAGCCGTTATGTAATTAATAATATATTAACGTAACTGTTATGCTGTTATCTATCATATGTGATCTAAATCACTTTTAAGCCAGAGTGAATAATGGAACGTCTAAAACGCATGTCCGTCTTTGCGAAAGTGGTTGAGCAAGGCTCTTTTACCGCCGCAGCACGTCAGCTACAAATGAGCGTCTCATCCATTAGCCAGACAGTGTCAAAACTGGAAGATGAGCTCCAGGTGAAGCTGCTCAACCGCAGCACCCGCAGCATCGGGCTGACGGAAGCGGGTAAAATTTACTATCAGGGCAGCCGTCGAATGCTGCATGAGGTGCAGGATGTTCACGAGCAGCTCTATGCCTTTAACAACACGCCTATCGGCACGCTGCGTATCGGGTGTTCTTCAACTATGGCACAAAATGTTCTCGCTGCCATGACGGCGGAAATGCTGAAAGAGTATCCCGGTTTAACCGTTAATCTGGTAACGGGCATTCCGGCACCGGACCTGATTGCCGATGGGTTAGACGTGGTGATCCGCGTTGGCGCGTTGCAGGACTCAAGCCTGTTCTCGCGTCGACTGGGCAGCATGCCGATGGTGGTCTGCGCGTCGAAAAGCTATCTGGCACAGTATGGCGTGCCGGAAAAACCTGCCGACCTGAGCAACCACTCGTGGCTGGAATACAGCGTTCGGCCAGATAACGAATTTGAATTGATCGCGCCGGAAGGGCTTTCCACTAAACTGCTGCCTGAAGGCCGCTTCGTAACCAACGATCCGATGACCATCTCACGCTGGCTGGTGGCCGGGGCCGGGATCGCCTACGTACCGCTGATGTGGGTGATCAACGAGATCAACAGCGGCGTGCTGGAGATCCTCTTCCCGCGCTACCAGTCCGATCCGCGTCCGGTGTACGCGCTCTATACCGAAAAGGACAAGCTGCCGCTGAAGGTGCAGGTCTGTATTAACTATCTGACGGACTATTTTGTGGAAGTGGCGGAGCTGTTTCAGGGCATGCGAGGTAGAAGGAAAGAGTAGGCTTTTCCCCTCTCCCCGTTGGGGAGAGGGTTAGAGTGCGGGGGAAAATTTACGCCGTGCCGCCCACCGTCAGATTATCCACTTTCAGCGTAGGCTGACCGACGCCCACAGGCAGGCTCTGGCCCTCTTTGCCGCAAACGCCCACGCCGTTATCCAGTTTCAGGTCGTTACCGACCATGGAAATCTGCTGCATGGCCTCAATGCCGGAGCCAATCAGGGTTGCGCCCTTCACCGCTTTGGTCACTTTGCCCTTCTCAATTAGATACGCCTCTGAGGTAGAGAAGACAAATTTGCCGGAGGTGATATCCACCTGACCGCCGCCAAAGTTTGGCGCGAAGATACCGTAATCAACGGATTCGATAATCTCCTGCGGCGTGGACTGGCCCGGCAGCATGTAAGTATTGGTCATGCGCGGCATCGGCAGATGTGCGTAGGATTCACGACGGCCGTTACCCGTCGGCGCAACGCCCATCAGGCGCGCGTTAAGCTTGTCCTGCATGTAGCCTTTCAGTACGCCGTTTTCGATCAGCACGTTGTACTGACCCGGTGTACCTTCATCGTCGATAGAAATCGAGCCGCGACGGTCGAGCATGGTGCCATCATCCACCACGGTACACAGCTCTGAGGAGACAAGCTGCCCCATCTGACCGCTGAATACGGACGTCCCGCGACGGTTGAAATCACCTTCCAGGCCGTGACCGACCGCTTCGTGCAGCAGCACGCCCGGCCAGCCTGCGCCCAGTACCACCGGCAACGTACCGGCGGGTGCAGCCACGGCAGACAGGTTGACCAGCGCCATGCGCACGGCTTCTTTTGCCCATGCATCCGCGCGGGCTTCGCCGTCAACATCACCCAGGAACCAGTCATAACCAAAACGACCGCCGCCACCGCTGGAGCCGCGCTCGCGCTTGCCGTCGTCTTCAACCTGCACGCTGATAGAGAGACGCACCAGCGGGCGAACATCCGCCGCCAGGGTACCGTCCGTCGCCGCCACCAGGATCAGTTCATAAACACCGGTTAGGCTGGCAGAGACTTCCTGCACGCGTTTATCCGCCGCGCGAGCCACTTTGTCCACGCGACGCAGGATGTCCAGCTTCTCTTCGCGGCTCATGCTTTGCAGCGGGTCGATGCTGGTATAGAGCGCAGCGTGCTGCACTTCACCCAGCGTTTTCACCCGTCCGTCGCCTGTATCGCGCACAATGGTTCGCGCCGCCTGCGCGCTCTGCTCCAGCGCGGCCAGGCTTATCTGGTCTGCATAGGCAAAACCGGTTTTTTCGCCGCTGACGGCGCGCACGCCGACGCCCTGGTCAATGTTATAAGAGCCATCTTTAATGATGCTGTCTTCTAAAACCCAGGATTCGTGATAGCTCGACTGGAAATAGAGATCGCCGTAGTCGAGGCGGCGTTCGGTCAGTTGACCAAGAATGGAGAACAGGTCCTGATGGCTCAGGCCGTTCGCTGCGAGCAAATGTTCACTTACCAGGTTCAGACTCATCTATTGCTACTCGTTCGTTGCCGCCAGTGGCGGTATAAAGATCGTATTTATTGAGAGTGAGGCAATTACCTGCCCACGTCAAATCATTGCTGTGCTTCTTTGCGCGGCTGGCGCAGCACCTCATTAATCTGTGGTTTATCAACCGGCCCGGTAATGCGATAGCGCAGAATCGAGACTTTGCTCCAGAGCGGTCCCAGCACTTTACTGGCCGCAAACACCGCCGCCCCGACGATCGGATTGACCACAAAGGCTGCCGCAACGCCCACGCTTGCGGAAATCTCCGGCGCCACTACGGCTTCCATATCCAGCTCGCGGCGCACGAGATCCACTGACCCTTTCATCGCGATATCCGCTTCCAGGCCGTCCACCAGCGTGTCGTCGGTGTGCAGAACGCCGTCTTTGATCCACGCCGTGCTGCGAATGGAATCGTAGTAGAAACCTTCGCTGAAGGTGTCGCTAAAGTCGAAGCGCAGCTTGCGCAGCAGCGCGTCAAAACTCAGCAGACGCAGGATCTGCCCGGCGCGCCCCGTGCTCACATCGGCAATCTCCCCCTTACCGAAGTGGGTTTTCAGGATGCCGTTAAGCGAAGCTTCATCGGGTGTCCATGGCGCTGCGCGCCAGTGCAGATCGTAATTCACATCGAAGGACGATCCGCGAAGCGGCGTGCTAATGCCGAAGAAGTTAGCTGCGGCGTCCAGCTTGTTGCCTTTAATATCGCCTTTCAGCGAGGTGCGCTGTTCACCCGGTTTGTTCACCCATTCGCCAGCGGCAGTCATGCGGCCAAAGCCGGTATCCACCAGCCCACCAGAGAGGCTCAGCGTATTGCCCTGAATAGCAAAATCACCGTCGATACGGCCATATTTTTGCCCCCACAGCCAGCACTCCGCACAGCGCAACTGGAGATCGGGCCAGCCGCTGAAATCCACGCGCGACCTCCCACTGCCACTGACAGGAGAAGCGCTTGTCGACTCTGCTTTAGACGCCGTAAAGGTCGGATTGTAATAGAGGTAACGGATAGCCGCCTGCCATGGCGCGTGATCGCGCATGGTCAACGAACCGTTGATCTCACGCCCCTGCGCCTCGACCTTTGAGCCGTTTACCGTCGGCCGGGAGACAATACTCAGGTTGTTCCACTGCTGCCCGCCCAGCGTCAGCGCAGGCGTGCGCAAGGTAATGGACTGCGGGAACTGCGCCGTTTGGTCGACGTTTTGCCCGACACCTTTCTGGAACAGTGCCAGCCACTCTGCGCCATCCATCGGCGGGAGATTCAGTTCAACGCCCGCCTGCTCCGGCAGCGGCGGCGTGGTACGGCTGTCCGTCGTCCAGATCGCTCTGTCCAGCGTCAGCTTGCGGTTAAGCAGCCAGCGGCTGTTGAAGTGGTTTGTTCCACCAGCGTTTCCGGTTAAATCGAAGCTGTTAAGGTTGCCCGCAACCTTAACATTGACGGGCAATGCTTCACCGCTTTTCTTATTCAGCGGCGCGGGAAGTTGGCTGCTGAGGTTTTTCAGATCGCCCGTAATGTCGACGTTATAGCGCGCACCGGCATGATAAGGCAGGTCGATGGCGACCTTGCCATTCCATGACACCGCGCCGTCCACCGCATTCTCAATCGGCTTCGGCAGAACATCCATGCGTGACGGCTGCCAGTTCGCGTCCATATTGACCGCCACCTGGTAGGCTTTATCGCCCTCGGTGGTGGAGAAATCGATATTGACGGGTTGATTGAACCAGGTCGCTTTCAGCGGCTCACTTTTCAGCGTGCCGTTAACAAAGCTGAACTGACCGCTGAGGTTTTTCAGCGTGCTGTCCAGCGGCTTGATATAGAGGCTGTTGTTATTAAGGCTAACGTCGCCTTTGGCGGTGGTCATTTCACCGTCCAGCGGGATATCCAGATGTAAGCGAGCATTCACATCGCCATCTAACTGCAACTGCTGAAGGGTGGCTGCCAGGGAGTCTTTCAGCGGCGTATCTTCAAAGTACGGGCCAACCGCTTTACCTGGCCCCTTAATATCCGCATCAATCAGCAGTTTCTCTTTGGAGTAATCCGGGATGTTTGCCGTCAGGTTGCTTGCCGTTACGCCGCCCAGCGCAACGCTGTCCGTCTTCATCCACAGGCCGTCATTCAGGAAGTTGAGTTCAATATCCAGATTCTTCAGCGCCGGCCAGTCCGGCTGGAAGGCATAGGTGGCGTTGCGTAGAGGCACCAGAACCTGGAACTGGCCTTCGTTGTGCTTATACGGGAACAGGTGCGGGTTGCCGCCGTAGACCAGCGTGGCGTTATCCGCCTGGCCGCCCTGAATAGCGCCGCTGAGATAGTCCACCAGCGCTTTCCCCATCAGGTTTTCCGGGAAGTAGCGCCACGCCTGCGAACCGTCATCCGTGCTGATGCCCGCCAGAATACCCAACCACGGCTCATCGCCTTCAGGCTGTAGATAACGGAAATTACCGCGGGCATGTACCGCTTTGGCTTTCACATCGATATCGCGGCCATCGAGCTGAAAACCTTTGTCATTCTTCAGCCAGTTGAGGATGGCATTTCCCTTTTCGATCTCCAGTGGCGCACGGAAGACCGTTTCGTACGGCATTTTCGCGTCCTGCATTTCTGCCGTCAGCCTGCCGTTTTCCACGCTTCCTTCCAGTTTACCGCTGAAGTGCTCGGCACCCGGCAGCAGTTTCCACTGTTTCCATGCGAGATTTTTCCATACCGCCTGAAAACGCGTCTTTTCCGTAGCCTGGAGCGGAACATCCAGCGCCAGCCGGTTTATTTGCCCGCTCGGCTGCGTCGCCAGCCAGATTTCGCCCAGCTCCGGGGAGAGTTTTGCGGCCATTGAACGCAGCCCTTCGATCGCCGTCAGATCCAGGTTACTGGCGCGGATACGCAGCTCGTCGCTGCGTTTACCGTTTATCCCGCCGACGTCCTGCTCCGGCATCCACGCCAGCGTCAGCGCGCCGCGCGGCCAGGGTTTGTTATCCATGGAGATGCGCGTATCCGGTATAGCGAACTGCCAGCCGCCTTTATCCTGCGTCACGTGTGCGGTGAGGTTATCGACGGAAAGTTGATGCTGATGGTTTTCCCCCTTCCAGCTCGCGCCCCCCTGCTTAAGCCAGATATCGCCGCTGGCGAACGTCCCGTTCGTCAGGGTCATCCAGCCCTCCAGGCTGAAGCGCGCGGTCTCCAGCTGCATGTTTTGCTGTAGCCACTCACCGAGCCACGGCTTCACGTCCACGTCGTCCGCCTGTAGCCACACCCTGCCGTTGTTCAGCAGGCCATTATCGTCACGCAGATCCATCCGCACCTGCATAACGCCGTGCTGCCCGTTCAGGCTGGAGAGATTCACCTGCCCCTCGGCGCGGTGGCGATCTTTCCCGTTTAACCAGGTCAGCTGTGGGATCGCCAGCTCAGCGCGCTGGCCGGAAAGAGTTATAAAGCTCACTTCGCTGTCGCGTAGATCGAAATGATCGAACTGCCGCAGGAACAGATCGCTGATACGGCTGGTTTCCAGCCCCCGATCGCTGTCGCCGCTTTGCAGCGGCGTGTTAGTCATCAGCTGAAGTTGCCAGAAGGTGAGATCGCGAAACTGCCAGCGCAAATGCAGCAGGCTTTGCCAGACATCCAGCGCCAGGGTGACGCGTTTGATTTTGAGGTGGCCGCCATCTTTCAGGCTGGCGCTGATATCCCGCGCATCAAGCGTCGGGCCAAAGTTCTGCCAGCTTGCCTCGATATGACTCACGTCCACCGGCAGGCCGGTGGCGGATTCGATTTTTGCCAGGATCTGCGGACGCCAGCTGTCCAGATGCGGCAAGGCGAGACGCAGCCCGCTCACGAGCAACGCGACAATCACGACCAGCGTTGCCCCTGTAAGCAGTAAAATCCCCGGCAATCGCCTCACGCGTCTCTCCTTGTCAGCCTTAAATCTCGCAGCGAACTGCGTTTACATCATGACGACGTCAAACTGCTCCTGGTTATAGAGCGGCTCAATTTGTACTTTTACCTGTTTGCCGACAAAGATTTCCACTTCTGCCAGCGCGTGCGACTCTTCCCCTTTCAGGGCCTCCGCCACCGCAGGGGAAGCATAGACCAGAAAACGGTCTGAGTCGTAGGCATGATGGACACGGACAATCTCACGCATGATCTCGTAGCAGACCGTCTCCACCGTCTTTACCGTTCCGCGTCCATGGCAGGTTGGACACTCATTACACAGGACATGTTCCACGCTTTCGCGGGTCCGTTTCCGGGTCATTTCCACCAGACCGAGCTGCGAGAAGCCATTGATGCTGGTTTTCACGCGGTCCTTACTCAGCGCCTGCTCCAGTGAGTGCAGCACGCGACGGCGGTGATCTTCATTGTTCATATCGATAAAGTCGATGATGATAATGCCGCCCAGATTACGCAGACGAAGCTGACGCGCGATGGCCTGCGTCGCTTCTATGTTGGTGTTGAAGATGGTGTCATCGAGGTTGCGATGGCCGACAAACGCGCCGGTGTTGATGTCGACGGTGGTCATCGCTTCGGTTTGATCGATGATCAGATAGCCACCCGATTTCAGCTCAACCTTACGCTCCAGCGCACGCTGGATTTCGTTTTCAACGTCATAGAGGTCAAATATTGGCTGGCGTCCGGTGTAATGCTCCAGCAGACCCGGCATTTCCGGGATGTATTCGGCGGTGAACTCCAGTAAGGCTTCGTACGTCAGACGGGAGTCCACGCGGATGCGGTCAAGCTGGGCGTCGGCGAAATCGCGTAATACGCGCTGAGCGAGCGCCAGCTCACCGTACAGCCTGTAGCGGGTCTGGTTGCGTTTTTTACGCTCCATCACTTTGGTCCAGACGCGCTTCAGATAGGCCGCATCCGAGGCCAGATCTTCTTCGCTGATCCCTTCCGCCGCGGTACGGATAATAAACCCGCCCTGCTCGTCGCAGTAGGCGCTGACCACCTTTTTCAGGCGCTCACGCTCGCTTTCGCTCTCAATACGCTGTGACACGCCGACGTGCGACGCCCCCGGCATAAAGACCAGATAGCGTGAAGGCAGGGTGATGTCGGTGGTCAGACGCGCGCCTTTGGTGCCCAGCGGATCTTTTACCACCTGCACCATCAGATCCTGGCCCTGACGCACCAGCTCAGAAATGTCGCGCACGGCAAACTGCTTTTGCTCTTCGCCTGCCACGCATTCGGTGTGCGGCATGATATCGGAGGCATGTAAAAACGCCGCCTTATCGAGCCCAATATCTACAAAAGCCGCCTGCATACCCGGCAGGACACGACTGACACGACCTTTGTAGATATTGCCTACGATTCCGCGTCGCGCTTCACGCTCAATATGAATTTCCTGAAGAATGCCACCATCAATGTAGGCCACACGGGTTTCCGATGGCGTTACGTTTACCAACAATTCAGCCGTCATAATTATCCCTTCCCTCACGCAGTGAGTTAAAATTGCTCAGCAACTCATACGTTTCCACCAGCGGTAAGCCGACTACGGCGTGATAGCTGCCATTTATCTTCCTGACAAAACAGCCACCCAACCCTTGAATACCGTATGCACCTGCTTTATCCATAGGTTCACCGCTGGCGATATAGCCGGCGATCTCCTCGTCGGTGAGGACTCTGAACGTCACTTCCGTTACCACAAGGCAATCCAGAACGTACTGGCTGTCTGCCAGCGCTACCGCCGTCATCACCTGATGGGTTTGTCCGGACATGCTACGCAGCATCCGCGCCGCATGGTCTGCGTCGCGGGGTTTCTCAAGCACCTCACCATTGAGAATGACGATGGTATCCGCACCCAGCACCGGTAAGTCACGCGGCACGCATGCCACGCCCGCCTGCGCTTTTTCACGCGCCAGACGAGAGACATACTGCTGAGCGCTTTCACCCTCAGCACGTTTTTCTTCGATACCGGTAACGATGCGTTCGAAGGAGACACCCAACTGCGCGAGCAGTTCCTGGCGACGCGGAGAACCGGAGGCAAGATACAAAGACGTCATAGAAACCTTTTATTGCACGGCAAACTGCTGGCGAATTTTACGCATCAGCAGGAACAGCCACGGCCAGAGCACACCGTTTACTACACTACTCCAGAACACTTCCGGTCGGAAAGAGACGTTGATCACTAAAAACTCTGCCCAGAAAACAACGATATCCGCAGCGAGCGACAACAACATCACTACCAGCGCCTGTTGCCAGAGCGCAAGGTTACGAAAGAGCTGGAATTTGAGTGCGACGAGATACGCAATAATGCTCATGGATAAGGCGCGGACGCCAAGCGTAGAGCCACTGATAAGATCCAGTATGGCACCCATCACAAAACCTGTGCCGACATTTACTCGGTGCGGCAGGGCAAGGATCCAGTAGAGCAAAATGAGCAATACCCAGTTTGGCCGGAAAACAAGAATGTCGTCCGGCCAGGGCATAATTTGCAGCAACAGTGCAACGAGGAATGAGAGCCAGATTACCCAGCGCCCCTGGCTACGATAACTGGCCACTACTGCCCTCCACCCGAGACTTGCGGCGGTGGGGGCGCATCCGGCAGCGGCTGCGTTAACCCCGTCGCCGGAGCCGGTACGGGTGCAGGTGGTCCCATCGCATCCGGCGCAGGCAACACCTGCGGCATCATCTGCATCAGGCGTTCGTTGGCCACGCGATGCACATCTTCCGGGGTCATCGGGTTAGCGCCGTTACGATCGGCGCCCCACAGCAGCAACAGGTAGCGCAAACGCTGCAAGCCGGCCGTTGGACGCGCCTGAATCACGGTGTAGGCACGCTGAGTGTCGAGCTTCACGGAAGAGACAACCGCAACCGGGTAGCCCTCAGGGAAACGACCGCCCAGACCGGACGTCACCAGCACGTCGCCCACGCGGATATCCGTGTTGGCAGGCAGGTGTTCCAGTTGCAGATCGTCCGTGCAGCCATTACCGGCGGCAATCACGCGAATATCGTTACGCAGCACCTGAATCGGCAGTGCATGGGTGGCATCGCAAATCAGCAACACGCGGCTGGTCAGTTTGGCAACCGCCACAACCTGGCCCACGACGCCCTTATCGCTGATGACAGGCTGACCTTCGTATACGCCGTTCACGCTGCCTTTATCAATCACCACCTGATCACTGTACGGATCGTTTACGGTGGAGATTACCTGGGTGACCATTTTCTGTTCATCCTGGCGCAGCGGCGAGCCGAGCAGTTCGCGCAGACGGGCGTTTTCCTGCTTATATTGCCCCAGCATCAGCAGCTCGCTATTTTTCAGCAGCAGTTCCTGGCGTAACGCACGGTTTTCGAGTTCGAGCTGGTCACGCGATGAGAGCGTTTGCGACACGGAGTCGAGCAGTTCACGGGGACCATTTGAAATAAAGTAGAAAGGACTGACGGCGGTATCCATGTACGTTCGGATCTGACTGAACGTACCGAGGCGGCTATCGGCAATAATGACCCCGAGCGCAACCAGAACCGCCAGGATCAGGCGAAACTGTAGCAACGGGCCACGGCTAAAAATTGGCTTCATAGGCTATGCGTATTCTCGCGTCAGAGAGAAAGGGTAGCGAATTGCTACCCTCTCACACCCGACTACTCTTCGCTAAACAAGTCGCCGCCGTGCATGTCGATCATTTCCAGCGCCTTGCCACCACCACGGGCGACGCAAGTCAGTGGATCTTCTGCAACTACGACAGGAATACCTGTCTCTTCCATTAACAGGCGGTCGAGGTTACGCAGCAGCGCACCACCACCGGTCAGAACCATACCGCGCTCGGAGATATCGGAAGCCAGCTCTGGCGGGCACTGTTCCAGCGCAACCATCACCGCGCTCACGATGCCGGTCAGCGGCTCCTGCAACGCTTCCAGGATTTCGTTGGAGTTCAGGGTGAATCCGCGTGGCACGCCTTCAGCCAGGTTACGACCGCGAACTTCGATCTCGCGTACTTCATCACCCGGATAGGCAGAACCGATTTCATGCTTGATGCGCTCTGCGGTTGCTTCACCGATCAGAGAGCCGTAGTTACGGCGAACGTAATTGATGATGGCTTCGTCGAAACGGTCGCCGCCGATACGCACGGAAGAGGAGTACACCACACCGTTCAGGGAGATAACGGCCACTTCAGTGGTACCGCCACCGATATCCACCACCATAGAACCGGTAGCCTCAGAAACCGGCAGACCCGCACCAATTGCCGCAGCCATCGGTTCTTCAATCAGGAACACTTCACGCGCACCGGCACCCTGAGCGGATTCACGGATCGCACGGCGTTCAACCTGGGTTGCGCCAACCGGCACACACACCAGCACGCGCGGGCTTGGGCGCATGAAGCTGTTGCTGTGAACCTGCTTGATGAAGTGCTGAAGCATTTTTTCGGTCACGAAGAAGTCAGCAATAACGCCGTCTTTCATAGGGCGGATCGCGGCGATGTTGCCCGGCGTACGGCCCAGCATCTGCTTCGCATCATGACCTACTGCGGCCACGCTTTTTGGCGAGCCGGCACGATCCTGACGAATGGCCACAACGGAAGGCTCATTCAATACGATGCCTTGTCCTTTTACATAAATAAGGGTATTCGCGGTACCCAGGTCAATGGACAGGTCATTGGAAAACATGCCACGAAATTTTTTCAACATACTAAGGGATAATCCTGAAAGCTGGGGCGGAAAACAAAATCCGCTTACTTTACCAACCACACGCAGCAGCGACAAGGCGCAAAAATCGTCTGCTACGGTGAAAATTAGTGCAGCACGTTTCCTTTGTTACAAATTCATCCCCTGAATCCCTCAGGGCTGAGTAAACAGCAGCGTCCCTCACTTTCACTTGTAACCCACTAAAGGTCGTTCACTGGCTTTTATGCTCGTCTTACTCAAAGCTACAGGCGCGATATTCTACGTGAAAACAAAGTAAACGGCAGGTCAAACAGAGTATCTTTGCAAATATTTTTTCACATTGGTGTCAAGCGGCTGAGAGGCGGCAAAAAAATCCCCCTGACCGCCCGTCACGCCGCGCTCTGTCAACATCTGCCATTCACTGCGTGAACGTACGCCTGTGGCAAATACTTGCGTTTGCGTTCCTTTGCACGCTTCCACCAGGCTTTGTACCAGCAGCTGGTTTTCCGTGCGTTTTTCAATATTCCTTACCAGACCCGGATGCAGCTTCAATAATTCAACATCCAGCTCTTTGATCCAGCGGGTGCTCACCAGCGTCAAACCCGCCTGGGTTACCGCCACGCGAGCCCCAAGCGCATTGATTAAACGCACTACCGGGCGCAACCGGCTGATGTGTTGACCTACATCTGCCTCTGCAAGTTCAAAAATAATGCGTTTGCGTTGCGATTTTTCGCATTGCATTAACGTGTCACGTAACCAGCGCTGGAAACGCGGACGGATCAGCGATTCGACGGTCACCTGTAAAGCCAGATTTTCTTCAGGCCAGTACGATAAAAACGGAATGAGACGGGTGATTTGCTGACGGTCATACTCTTCGGACAATCCGAATTGCAACACCATGGGCAGATATTCCGCGGAGATAACCTCTTCTGTGCCATCAAAAATACGGCACATCAGCTCACGATGATGAACATGACCATTCTTCATGACCGCCGGTTTTTGATAGATGCGCGGTCCGCCCCGGCTAAGCATCTGTTCAATCAGGGTTCGCCAGCGCACGTTGCCGCGCCCTTTCTCCGGCAGCGTATCATCATAGACTGCCCAGCCGTTCGCCCCCTGCAATACGGCGTTACGCGTGGCCGCTTCCGCATGTTCCATCACCTGCTCCGTCGACTGACCGCCGCGCCAGGCACAGATGCCCATATGCACCATATCGTCTCTGTCGAGCATTTTGCTCTGGGGCAGCGCATCGACGGCTTTCAGCAGCTGGCTGGCGATACTCTCGGACTCCTTTAAGGTGCGATGCGGCAGCAAGACGGCAAAGTCGCTGCGGTGGTAGCGTGCCAGTAACGCGCCGGGGTAGCGCATAATAAAGGTGGACAGCAGGTTAATCAGCGTAAAGAGGTTCTCTTCCGCCACGCGCTGACCCCAGGTATCACGGAGCAGATCGAAGTCGGGCAGGCGAATCATCATTACCACGCCATGCGTACCCACCTTTTCGGGGTCATCAAGAAGGGTAGCCAGCTGATTATCAAAGAAGAGACGGTTGTTGAGGCCCGTTTTGTTATCCTGCGCGGCGTAAGAGCGAATCAACGTGTCCATACGGCTACGCTGATCGCTGGCAAACTGGATTTCGGAGAGCAGCACGTCCAGGGCGCTACTGGTGCGTGATGGCCATTCATAAGCCGATCCCCGCACCTGTGGACCCCGTTCGCCATTCAGTATCCGCACGGAGCGTGTTTCCAGCAGTTCCTGGCCGGAAAGTTGACGACGCTGCCAGCGAACGGCGAGGAAAATCAGCAGTACGATAAAGGCAACGGCGATGGTTAAGGGCGCGGTGGTCATAAGCGAGCGTAAATAGTTGCTCATCGGATCCTGGTACATCAGATGAATTGTCATACCCGGATGTTTAAGTGAATTAACCGTGACGTCCCGATACTGATCTACCGTGCCGGCAGGACGATAGCTGCCCTGGCGGGTATGGCTGAAAACGGTCTGCTTCCCCTGTTTAATGTCGATCTGCACGATATCCACAGGCACCATTAACTCATCCAGCTCACGCGAAAGCGCCGGGAAGGAGGTTGCAATCAGGCGAGTGTCGATAACCGATGCAACCGATTCAACCCGGTTAACCAGCTTATCCTGGATGGCATTGTAAAAGCTCAGCGAGCAGCCGATTAGCGTGACAAATATGGTCAGCCCCGTCAGCAAGGTGATAAAAGCTGAGAACTTCGTCGTTAATCGCATCCTTGAGATTACTCCGTGGGTTGAAGGGGGGTGCAAGTGAGCACTAACTTGCATTTCAAATGCGGCATACTACCAAACCTGGCGTATCTGGCAATTTATTGCGTTAAATCGGCACTGCGTTTCATTGAGCGAGTATAGTCATCAGAACATATTTTCCCATCATCAAACCTAGTGAGGACCCAGTATGCAGGCTTTGATCTTAGAACAGAAGGACGGCAAAACCGTTGCCTCAGTGCAAGCCATCGAGGAGAGCCGCCTGCCGGAGGGCGACGTGACCGTAGATATCGACTGGTCCAGCCTGAACTATAAGGATGCGCTGGCCATTACGGGAAAAGGTAAAATCATCCGAAATTTCCCGATGGTGCCAGGAATCGACTTTGCAGGCCGCGTACATACCAGTGAAGATCCACGTTTTCACGCCGGACAGCAGGTGCTGCTCACCGGCTGGGGCGTAGGTGAAAACCACTGGGGCGGACTGGCAGCGCAGGCGCGCGTAAAAGGTGACTGGCTGGTCCCGATGCCGAAAGGCCTGGACGGTCGTAAGGCGATGATCATCGGCACGGCAGGTTTCACCGCCATGCTGTGCGTGATGGCGCTGGAAGAGGCCGGGATCCGCCCTGACTCTGGCGAAATTGTCGTCACCGGCGCCAGCGGCGGCGTGGGCAGCACGGCCGTCACGCTGCTGCACAAGTTGGGGTATCAGGTCGCTGCCGTCTCAGGCCGCGAAAGTACGCATGATTATCTACGTCAATTGGGCGCAAGCCGCATTCTGAGCCGCGACGAATTCGCCGAGACCCGCCCGCTGGAAAAACAGGTCTGGGCTGGCGCAGTAGATACCGTCGGCGACAAAGTGCTGGCGAAGGTGCTGGCGCAAATGAATTACGACGGCTGCGTGGCGGCCTGTGGACTGGCGGGTGGTTTTGCCCTGCCGACGACGGTGATGCCATTTATTCTGCGTAACGTGCGTCTTCAGGGTGTCGATTCGGTCATGACCCCAGCCGAGCGGCGAGCTGAGGCCTGGGAACGTCTGGTGCAGGATCTGCCAGCCTCATTCTTTGACCAGAGCGCCACTGAGATTACCCTGAGCCAGGCGCCAGAGTTCGCCAATAAAATCATGGACAATCAGTTCCACGGTCGTGCGCTGGTTAAAATCGCCTAATCTTCAAATTTTCGTGACATATTCGCGCTAACCCTCCTCCTCCGTCATGCTTAGAAAAACGCCTGACGGAGGATGCCATGAAAACCCGAAAACTGACGGAAGCCGACGTAACGTCTGAATCTGTCTTTATGCTACAGCGCCGCCAGATCCTGAAAATGCTTGGCATCAGCGCCACCGCCCTGACGCTCACCCCTGCGGCCCATGCCGATCTGCTCGACTGGTTTAAGGGCAACGATCGCCCGAAAGCCCCCTCCGGCGCACCGCTTAACTTCACCAAACCGGCGCAGTGGCAGAATAAACTGGCGCTGACGCCGGAAGATAAAGTCACCGGCTATAACAACTTCTATGAGTTTGGTCTCGATAAGGCCGATCCTGCCGCCAACGCCGGGAGCATGAAAACCGATCCCTGGACGCTGAAGATAGATGGCGAGGTGGCAAAACCGCTGACGCTGGATCATCATGACCTCACCACCCGCTTCCCACTTGAAGAGCGCATTTACCGTATGCGCTGTGTGGAAGCCTGGTCGATGGTGGTGCCGTGGGTAGGTTTCCCTTTGCATAAACTGCTGGCGCTGGTTGAGCCCACCAGCAACGCGAAGTATGTTTCCTTCCAGACGCGCTACGCCCCGGACGAGATGCCAGGCCAGAAGGATCGGTTTATCGGCGGCGGGCTGGAGTATCCCTACGTTGAAGGTTTACGTCTCGACGAAGCCATGCATCCGCTTACGCTGCTCACCGTCGGGGTTTATGGCAAAGCGCTACCGCCGCAAAACGGGGCGCCCATTCGCCTGACCGTACCGTGGAAATACGGTTTCAAGGGCATCAAATCGATCGTCAGCATTAAGCTCACCCGTGAACGCCCCCCCACCACCTGGAACCTGGCTGCGCCTGACGAGTATGGTTTTTTTGCCAACGTTAACCCGCACGTTGACCATCCGCGCTGGTCGCAGGCAACGGAACGTTTTATCGGCTCCGGCGGCGCGCTGGATGTTAAACGCCAGCCAACGCTGCTGTTTAACGGCTATGCGGATGAGGTGGCATCCCTCTACCGTGGGCTGAATTTACGGGAGAACTTCTAAGTGCGTTTAACGGCAAAGCAGATAACCTGGCTGAAGGTACTCCTGCATTTAGCAGGATTGCTCCCCTTTATCTGGCTCTTCTGGGCAGCCAGCCAGGGACAGTTTAGTGCCGATCCGGCGAAAGATATTCAGCATTTTACGGGTCGGATGGCTCTGAAATTTTTGCTGGCGACCTTGCTCGTCTCACCGCTGGCGCGCTACGCTAAACAGCCATTATTGATACGCACCCGTCGGCTTTTAGGGCTATGGTGTTTTGCCTGGGCGACGCTGCATCTCACCAGCTACGCCCTGCTGGAACTGGGCATTAACAACCTGGCACTCCTTGGCAGCGAACTTGTGACGCGTCCCTATCTGACGCTGGGTATCGTAAGCTGGCTGGTTTTACTGGCGCTGACGCTGACATCCACGCAGTATGCGCAGCGAAAACTGGGTCGACGCTGGCAACTGCTGCACAACTTCGTCTATCTTGTCGCGATCCTCGCCCCGATTCATTACCTGTGGTCGGTGAAGATTTTATCCCCTCAGCCGGTCATCTACGCCCTGCTGGCCCTGGCCCTTTTAGCGTGGCGTTACAAGAAGTTCCGCCAGTGGTTGCGATAGTTCACGAAACTGTGCGTTTTCCCGCAGATTATTTATCAACCGCGAATCTTTTTCGGATAGCGGTTGATAATCTTCCCTGATAAGACCAGTATTTAGCTGCCAAATGCTACGAAATCGTTATAATGTGCGACTTCGGTTTTCCGGACAGGGGTTTTAGGCCTCTGAAAGGGTGACAATTGCGCTTTGAGGGTATATGTTGTTTTTTACCCGAAAATCGCAGGAGATAGCGGCACAATGGCTGACAAATTCCAAATTTTAGTATTGAACGGTCCGAACCTGAACATGCTCGGCACCCGTGAGCCAGAGAAGTACGGCACGCTGACATTGAGCGAAATTGTTAACCGTCTGAGTACGGAAGCAGCCTCGCTGAATGTGGATTTGGACCATTTTCAGTCAAACGCGGAGTACGCAATCATCGACCGTATTCATCAGGCTAAAGACACTGTGGACTATATCCTGATCAATCCGGCCGCGTTTACGCACACCAGTGTTGCTATACGCGACGCACTGCTCGCGGTGAGTATCCCGTTTATCGAGATCCACCTGAGTAACGTGCACGCCCGAGAGCCGTTCCGCCACCATTCCTACCTGTCAGATATCGCCGCTGGCGTGATTTGTGGGCTGGGTGCAGACGGCTATTCATACGCTTTACAGACAGCGGTAAAACGCTTGTCACAATCACACTAAACAAGAGTACGGAACCCACTCATGGATATTCGTAAGATTAAAAAACTGATCGAGCTGGTTGAAGAATCAGGCATCTCCGAACTGGAAATTTCTGAAGGCGAAGAGTCTGTACGCATCAGCCGTGCAGCCCCGGCCGCTAGCTTCCCGGTAATGCAGCAAGCTTACGCTGCGCCAGTGCAGCAGCCTGCGCTCTCCGCAGCCGTTGCACCAGTGGCAGCAGAAGCGGCACCTGCGGCTGCAACAGAAATCAGTGGTCACATCGTACGTTCCCCAATGGTTGGTACTTTCTACCGCACCCCGAGCCCGGACGCGAAGGCGTTCATCGAAGTGGGTCAGAAAGTCAACGTAGGCGATACCCTGTGCATCGTTGAAGCCATGAAAATGATGAACCAGATCGAAGCAGACAAATCAGGTACTGTGAAAGCGATCCTGGTCGAAAGTGGTCAGCCGGTAGAATTTGACGAGCCGCTGGTCGTCATCGAGTAACGAGGCGAACATGCTGGATAAAATTGTTATCGCCAACCGTGGCGAGATTGCACTGCGTATTCTTCGTGCCTGTAAAGAACTGGGCATCAAGACCGTGGCCGTGCACTCAAGCGCGGATCGCGATTTAAAACACGTATTGCTGGCGGATGAGACGGTCTGTATCGGTCCGGCTCCGTCCGTAAAAAGCTATCTGAACATCCCGGCGATCATCAGCGCCGCCGAAATCACTGGCGCGGTCGCGATTCACCCGGGTTATGGTTTCCTCTCTGAGAACGCCAACTTTGCTGAGCAGGTTGAACGCTCTGGCTTTATCTTCATTGGCCCGAAAGCCGACACCATTCGCCTGATGGGTGACAAAGTGTCTGCCATCACCGCGATGAAAAAAGCCGGCGTGCCAACCGTACCGGGCTCTGACGGCCCGCTGACCGACGATATGGATGCTAACCGCGCCCATGCTAAACGCATTGGCTATCCGGTGATCATCAAAGCGTCCGGCGGCGGCGGCGGTCGCGGTATGCGCGTTGTACGCAGCGATGCTGAACTGGCGCAGTCCATCTCCATGACCAAAGCGGAAGCGAAAGCGGCTTTCAGTAATGACATGGTGTACATGGAAAAATACCTGGAAAACCCACGCCACATCGAAATTCAGGTGCTGGCTGACGGTCAGGGCAACGCGATCTATCTGGCAGAACGTGACTGCTCCATGCAGCGTCGTCACCAGAAAGTGGTCGAAGAAGCGCCAGCGCCGGGCATTACGCCTGAACTGCGTCGCTACATCGGTGAGCGTTGCGCCAAAGCGTGTGTCGATATCGGCTATCGCGGGGCGGGTACCTTTGAGTTCCTGTTCGAAAACGGCGAGTTCTACTTCATTGAGATGAACACCCGTATTCAGGTTGAACACCCGGTTACCGAAATGATCACCGGCGTTGACCTGATCAAAGAACAGCTGCGTATCGCAGCCGGTCAGCCGCTGTCCATCAAACAGGAAGAAGTTGTGGTTAAAGGCCATGCGGTAGAGTGCCGTATCAACGCCGAAGACCCGAATACCTTCCTGCCAAGCCCGGGTAAAATCACGCGTTTCCACGCGCCGGGTGGCTTTGGTGTGCGCTGGGAGTCCCATATCTACGCCGGTTACACCGTACCGCCGTATTATGACTCAATGATCGGTAAGCTGATCTGCTACGGCGAAAACCGTGACGTGGCCATTGCCCGCATGAAGAACGCCCTTCAGGAGCTGATCATCGACGGGATCAAAACCAACGTTGATCTCCAGATGCGCATTATGAGCGACGAGCACTTCCAGAATGGTGGGACTAACATCCACTACCTGGAGAAAAAACTCGGTCTGAACGAGAAGTAAAAGACCAGTGTTGCTAAAAGGCCGGATTATCCGGCCTTTTTTATTTCTGGGGATCGCTAAGCCCCATCATGTACAATCCCCGCTTTCTTCATCCACAAGGGACAAAAAATGGACAAACGTTTTGTTCAGGCCCATAAAGAAGCGCGCTGGGCGCTGTGGCTGACCCTTCTCTATCTCGCCGCGTGGTTAGTAACTGCTTACTTACCTGATTCGGCGATTGGCATTACCGGCCTCCCGCACTGGTTTGAAATGGCCTGCCTGCTGCTGCCGCTGGTGTTTATCCTGCTGTGCTGGGCGATGGTGAAATTCATCTATCGCGATATTTCACTGGAGGACGATGATGCAGCTTGAAGTCATTCTGCCCCTTATCGCTTACCTGTTCCTGGTGTTTGGCCTGTCGGTTTATGCGATGCGTAAACGTTCGACCGGCACCTTTCTGAACGAGTATTTCCTCGGGAGCCGCTCTATGGGTGGCGTCGTGCTGGCCATGACGCTGACCGCCACGTACATCAGCGCCAGCTCGTTTATCGGTGGCCCCGGCGCCGCTTATAAGTACGGGCTGGGCTGGGTACTGCTGGCCATGATCCAGCTGCCTGCCATCTGGCTCTCTCTGGGCATACTGGGTAAAAAGTTTGCCATTCTGGCCCGTCGCTACAATGCCGTAACGCTGAACGATATGCTGTTTGCCCGCTATCAGAGTCGCTTGCTGGTATGGCTGGCAAGCCTGAGTCTGCTGGTGGCGTTTATTGGCGCAATGACGGTGCAGTTTATCGGCGGGGCGCGACTGCTGGAGACGGCAGCCGGGATCCCCTATGAGACGGGCCTGGTCATTTTCGGTGTGAGTATCGCGCTGTATACCGCATTTGGCGGGTTCCGCGCCAGCGTACTCAACGACACGATGCAGGGGATGGTGATGCTCATTGGCACCCTCGTTCTGCTGGTGGGTATCGTGCATGCCGCAGGGGGCCTGAGCCATGCGGTTGAAACCCTGGAAGCGATCGATCCGAAACTGGTCTCACCGCAGGGGGCGGATGACATCCTCTCTCCAACCTTTATGACCTCGTTCTGGGTACTGGTGTGCTTTGGCGTGATTGGCCTGCCGCATACCGCCGTGCGCTGCATCTCATATAAAGACAGCAAAGCGGTGCACCGCGGGATCATTATCGGGACAATTGTGGTGGCGATCCTGATGTTCGGTATGCACCTGGCGGGTGCGCTGGGACGCGCGGTGATCCCTGACCTTACCGTACCGGATCTGGTCATTCCAACCCTGATGGTGAAAGTGCTTCCGCCGTTTGCCGCCGGGATTTTCCTCGCCGCACCCATGGCGGCCATTATGTCGACCATCAACGCTCAGTTGCTGCAAAGTTCCGCTACGATCATTAAAGATCTCTATCTGAATTTGCGTCCTGAACAGGTCGAAAATGAGCGACGCCTCAAGCGCATGTCGGCGGTGATTACCCTGGTGCTGGGGGCGTTGCTGCTGCTGGCCGCGTGGCGTCCACCGGAGATGATCATCTGGTTGAACCTGCTCGCCTTTGGTGGGCTGGAGGCCGTTTTCCTGTGGCCGCTGGTGCTGGGGCTCTACTGGGAACGCGCGAATGCCGCGGGTGCATTAAGCGGCATGATTGTCGGGGGCGTCCTGTATGCTGTTCTCGCCACGTTTAAAATTCAGTATCTGGGCTTCCATCCGATCGTGCCTTCGTTACTGATAAGTTTACTGGCGTTTGTGGTGGGAAACCGTTTTGGTCGACCGGTGCCACAAACTGCCCTGATTTCTACTGATAAATAAAGAGTTTTGCCATGCCGTGGATCCAATTAAAACTGAACACAACCGGCGCGAACGCCGAAGAACTGAGTGATGCGCTGATGGAGGCCGGTTCGGTCTCTATCACCTTCCAGGACACGCATGACACGCCGGTCTTTGAGCCGCTGCCAGGCGAAACGCGCCTGTGGGGTGATACGGACGTTATCGGCCTGTTCGATGCAGAAACCGACATGAAAGAGGTCGTGGCGATTCTGGAAAACCATCCGCTGCTGGGCGTGGGTTTCGCGCATAAAATTGAACAGCTGGAAGACAAAGACTGGGAACGCGAGTGGATGGACAACTTCCATCCGATGCAGTTTGGTCAGCGTCTGTGGATCTGCCCAAGCTGGCGTGAAGTTCCCGATAAAAACGCCGTCAACGTGATGCTGGATCCGGGTCTGGCGTTCGGCACCGGCACCCACCCGACAACCTCCCTGTGCCTGCAATGGCTGGATGGCCTAGATCTGGAAGGCAAAACCGTGATCGACTTCGGCTGCGGATCCGGGATCCTTGCTATCGCGGCGCTGAAACTGGGCGCCGCCAAAGCCATCGGGATCGACATCGATCCGCAGGCGATTCAGGCCAGCCGTGATAACGCCGAGCGTAATGGCGTTTCCGATCGCCTTGAACTGTATTTGCCCGATGCACAGCCAGAGGCGATGAAAGCCGATGTTGTGGTCGCGAATATCCTGGCTGGCCCGTTACGCGAGCTGGCGCCGTTAATCAGCGTGCTGCCGGTTGAAGGCGGTCTGCTGGGCCTGTCCGGTATCCTTGCCAGCCAGGCAGACAGCGTCTGTGAAGCCTACGCCGATCTCTTCGCGCTCGACCCGGTGGTCGAGAAAGAAGAGTGGTGTCGCATCACCGGCCGTAAAAAATAAGCGTTTGGCGTGGTCGTCTGACCACGCCTTTTCCCTTCGGTTTTTTCTCCCGCCTTCTTCCTTTCTTCGATAAAATAACCGCACAAATCATAATGTTACTCATTGATTTGGATAATAAAATTCACAGGAAGAATATGATGAAACACATTTCAGGCAAGGCAGCGCTGCTGGCGCTGAGCATGATTTCGGCTACGGCTTACGCATCACACTGGAGTTATCAGGGAGAAGGCGCACCGGAACATTGGGGCGAACTGGACGAGGCGTACAAGACGTGTAAAAGCGGAATGTATCAGTCGCCGGTCAACATAGATAACACGGTCAAAGCCCACATCTCTCCGCTGGAAACGCACTATATCGACGGCCCGGTCATTCTGACAAACAACGGCCATACTATCCAGGCAAGTGAAAATGCCGATACACGCGACAGCATCACGCTTGATAAACAGCGCTGGACGTTACAGCAGTTCCATTTCCATGCGCCATCCGAAAACACGGTGCACGGTAAAAAATACGCAATGGAAATGCATCTGGTCCATAAAAACGCTGACGGCGAACTGACGGTCGTTGCCGTTATGTTCGATCAGGGCGCGGCAAACACTGAACTGGATAAACTCTGGGGCGTGATGCCTGGACAGGTTGACCAGAACGTAACGATTAAGCCAACCCTCGATATGAATAAATTACTGCCCACGGATAAAACCTACTGGCGTTTTAGCGGCTCTCTGACCACGCCACCGTGTTCAGAAGGGGTGACATGGCTGGTGCTCAAGCACCCGCAGACCGTCTCTGCTGAACAGCTGCAAAAATTCACTAACACCATGCACCATGAAAACAGCCGCCCGGTTCAACCGCTTCATGGCCGTCTGGTTGTTGAATAAGTCGATTTTTTTACGCTGATATCCTGTGCTGAAATGCGACGCAGATCGCAAAGAAGCGCCATAATCTGCTGCTTATAGCAGCAGATTATCCCGGACAATTGATTCATTTATTCAGAAATGATGAGAAGTTACGGGAAATTGTAAGCGCCCACAAAATGTTCATTTATTCATAACACAATGATTTAAATAGCGAATAATCTTATCCAAAAAGAATGACTGGCGATTCCTTGATCTACAACAGAGGATTGTTCAAAGTTTGGCCTTTCATCTCGTGCAAAAAATGCGTAATATACGCCGCCTTGCAGTCACAGTATGGTCATTTCTTAACTCATGCGCATCGGACACCACCAGCTCAGAAATCGCCTGATCGCAGCCCCAATGGCAGGTATTACCGACCGGCCGTTCAGGACGCTGTGCTACGAGATGGGAGCAGGATTAACCGTTTCCGAGATGATGTCGTCTAACCCGCAGGTTTGGGAAAGCGATAAGTCCCGCCTTCGGATGGTGCACGTGGATGAACCAGGTATCCGCACCGTGCAAATTGCCGGAAGCGTGCCTGAAGAGATGGCAGATGCCGCGCGTATTAACGTGGAAAGTGGCGCCCAGATTATTGATATCAATATGGGTTGCCCGGCCAAAAAGGTGAATCGCAAGCTTGCAGGTTCAGCCCTTCTGCAATACCCCGACCAGGTGAAGTCAATCCTGACGGCGGTTGTCAGCGCAGTGGACGTTCCTGTTACGTTGAAGATTCGCACGGGTTGGTCGCCGGAACACCGTAACTGCGTAGAGATTGCCCAACTGGCCGAAGACTGTGGCATTCAGGCCCTGACCATTCATGGACGCACTCGCGCCTGTTTGTTCAACGGTGAAGCTGAATACGACAGCATTCGGGCAGTTAAGCAGAAAGTTTCCATTCCGATTATCGCGAATGGCGACATTACTGACCCGCTTAAAGCCAGAGCTGTGCTCGACTATACGGGAGCTGATGCTCTGATGATAGGACGTGCCGCTCAGGGAAGACCCTGGATCTTTCGGGAAATCCAGCATTATCTGGACACTGGGGAGCTGCTTGCCCCGCTGCCTCTGGCAGAGGTCAAGCGCTTGCTTTGTTCGCATGTTCGGGAATTGCATGACCACTACGGCCAGGCAAAAGGGTACCGAATTGCGCGTAAACACGTCTCCTGGTATCTCCAGGAGCACGCTCCAAATGACCAGTTTCGGCGCACATTCAACGCCATTGAGGATGCCAGCGAACAGCTGGAGGCGTTGGAGGCATACTTCGAAAATCTTGCGTAATGAAATAAAGAGCTGACAGAACTATGTTCGAACAACGCGTAAATTCTGACGTACTGACCGTTTCTACCGTTAACTCTCAGGATCAGGTGACTCAAAAGCCCCTGCGTGACTCGGTTAAACAGGCACTGAAGAACTATTTTGCTCAACTGAACGGTCAGGATGTTAATGACCTGTATGAGCTGGTACTGGCTGAAGTTGAACAGCCACTGTTGGACATGGTGATGCAATACACCCGTGGTAATCAAACCCGCGCTGCCCTGATGATGGGCATCAACCGTGGTACCCTGCGTAAGAAACTGAAAAAACACGGCATGAACTGATACATTTCAGCTATGTTATTGAATAAAAAGGCGCTACTCGGCATGGGATAGCGCCTTTTTTATTAATGTTTATACAGATGTTTATACAGTTTTGTCTGAACAAACAAAAAAGCACCAGAACAATACTGGTGCTTTATGGGAGATGAACCTCTTTCAACGCCTTAATTTATCTGGCTTTCGCCACTGATAGGGGGGCGCTTCCATCCGCTGGCGGTGCCGCTGTTTAGCTGCCAAAACCATAGCTGTTTTAGTACGGATCACCAGCTTATCCTGCCCGTTAAGTTCATGGCCCAATTGACGTGCCATTTCGTCGATAACAGATTCAATTTTCTTGTGTTTGAGCATGTTCAAATCCCGGTAAATTCCGCAAGTCGCTGCTTATGGCTATCGCTCATATCGAATGCAAAATCCTCGTGCTCTGCCTGGAATGTGCCGAACGCCATAAGCGCAGAAACCGCAGGGTCTATCTTGTTGGAGGACTTCTTTTTATTGGGCTTAATGTTGGCGTTGGCGTCGGACTCCATCACCACGTTGCCAATCGCCCAGGCCAGAACCGGATCGCCACGATGACGTACCACCTTGCGGTTAACAAAAACCTCAAAGGATTTCGCTACCGGGCTGAATTTAAGATATGTTTGCGGGAACGGCTCTACATCGAGGCCAGCCCCCTGCAACTGGGTGCGCAAGTGTGTGGCGTTCCACGTATCAAAGCCCACCAGCCGGATATTGAAGGTTTCAGCATCGCGCAGGATATCGTCACGGATGCGATCATAGTCGATGCAGTCGCCGGGGGTGGTTCGTATCCAGCCCGCTTTTACCCACTGCCGATAGATGGCACGATTTTTGTTAGCAACATTAAGTAGCTGCGCTTCGGGCAGATAGTGCCGGGTAAGAAGCCTGATCTCGCGTTCAAACGGGAAAGCGTAACTCACACTGGTAATATCGCTGGTCGAGGACAGGTCAAATCCGGCGTAACACTCCATCCCGGCCAGATCTTCTTCGGCATAATCGAGTGCACAGGCATCCCATGCACCAGCCCCCATCCACGGTGTGGAACCCTGACACCAGATGTTGAAACGCTTGGTCAGCATCTCCACCCATTGTGACGGTATACCCCGCGCTTTCTGGATGGTGGATTCCAGTTTCGCCGCGTCAACGGACACATGCAGATTAGGGTTGGCCTTGATCCACATTTCCGGCTGCTCAACCTCGCTTTCGTCGTCCAGCTCGTAGATCAGGACAAACAGTGAATCGTTGCTCTCTTCCCCGGCCAGAATCTGACAGCAGTAGTCATAATGCTGTTTACAGGCAGAGACAACGTTACTCCCGGCGGTAGTGATGGCAAACAAAATCGCCTCCGGACGGGCGCCCATACCCAGCTCAAGGGCGGAGTAAACGCCGTTATCCGGGTGAAGGTGGTACTCATCGACAATCGCCAGGCTGGGGTTAGTCCCTTCAATAGTGGCCGCTTTCGCCGCCAGCGGCTTTAGCAGGCTGTTGCTCTTCGGGAAAATGACCTTATGCGCCTGAATATTTACGCGCTTTTTCAGCGGTTTTGACAGCAGGCACATCTGGCGGGCATCGTCGAACACTATTCGGGCCTGATCCCGACTCACCGCCGCCGTGTAGATATCCTGCTGGCCCTTCTCCATTACCAGAAACCAGTTAGCCAGCATGGCGGCCACGGTGGATTTGGCATTCTTGCGCGGCACCTCAATAAAGGCGCTGCTGTACTTACGGCGGCCTGTCTCTCTGACTTTAAAGCCCAGCAGGTTAGCAAAGGCGAACTGCTGCCACGGCTCCAGCTCGATTGGCTGGCCCCGAAGCGGGCCTTTGACGTGAGGACAGAGCCGGGAGAACGCAATAAACCGCTCTACGGTCGCCGTATCGAACTCATAACGGGGGTCATTCAGGTCTGCAAAGTACCTTTCCACGGCCTGTTTTACGCGCTTACAGGCCGGAATTTCACCCGTTTTTATCGCATTTGCGTACTCATTCCAGACGGTCAAGCTCGTCCTCCTCTTCCGTTTCCACCGGGTTACGGCGACGGCTTACCGGATCAAAGCCCAGCAGCGACGACATTTTAATCATGATTTTTTCAGCATCGGCCTTTGCACTCAGTGCCGGATTTCGGCTCTCTCCACCCTGGCTGTTAACAATGCTAAACCCACGGCTGGCAAGGTCTTCCACTGCTTTGCGGTACATCGAATAGTTGACGCAAAAAAGCTCAAGGTTGTTCCAGTCGGCGGGTGTCAGATCGCCACGCTCGGCCAGTTGCTTCGCTTTCGCTTTCCACTGCTGCGCGGCTAACTCATCAAGGTAAGCTGGCGGTTTTGGTGGTCTTGCCATAAAAATTTCTCGTTTCCATCGCGTTTTATTTTCAAAAAAATCACCGTGCGTAAAAATTTGAGGGGGCGGGTGGTGCCTTGCGGCTGGGGTTTTGTCCTGAAAACCTCCCCCACCCCATCTGTGCGGTCTGTCAGCGGTTGCGGAAGCATTCCATCACCTCCCGCTCACGCTCACTCATGCGTTTCACTGGCTGGCGCTCATTGCATCTGGTGCGGGTCTGCATAAACCCATCACGGCAGCGGGCCAGCGACTGATAAAGATTCACCACATCTTTCTCATTCATCGCGGGCCTCATACATCCAGTTATTGCGCTGCGCTGCCCGTTCCTCCTGCTCGATGTAGAGCCCTGCTTTGCGGTTCGCTTTGGTGATGGGGTCCTGTTGCGTAGTCTTCTGGTTATGATGCGTCTGGCATAACGGCTGGTGATTCCACTCAGGCCAGAACAGAACATCATCACCGCCGTTGATAGGGATGATGTGATCGACAATCTTCGCAGGAACGTAGAGGCCCAGCTTCTGGCACTCAACACACAGGGGGTGACGTTTCAGATACTGAGCGCGATACTTCTCCCATGAGACTGAGTAACCACGGGCGCGGCGGTGTCCGCGTCTGGCATCCTGTTCCCGCCATGCTTCTCGCTTGTGCTCATCGCACTTGCCGGACCTCACCCGCTTATTACATCCCGGCTCGGTGCACCGGCGCATTGGTTGCCACGGCATCAGTACACCCCCACATCACGATAGACCGACCACAATGCAGATATAGCCAGCGGAACCTCTTTCGCCTCAGTGTCACCAATCATCGTGCGGTACTCATAAAGCTGAGAGACGTACATCAGACAGCCGATCCTGATAGCGGGGGTAAACTCCAGACCGTTATCAAATCGCTTACCGATATGCTTCTGGCAAACCTCCAGCGCCGCATCGATGTACGCCTGTATCAGCGTGTCTTCATCATTGCCATCAATACGACAATGCAGCTTTGCTTCAGCCAGGGTGATTTCAGTTGTCATTTCTCGGTCCCCTGTTTGCAGAGAATTTCAAGATGCGTCATGCCTGAGTCCGGTATCGGTGGTCCAATGATGTTGAGCGTTGCCCCGGCAAACGGGCCAGTCAGCACCTTCAGGCGGTTGGCGGCAGTAATATCGCGGCGGAATCGCACCCAGACGCGGATCGTTGCTTCGGCAACCTCAGCACCAGCCGCCACCAGTTCACGACCACTGATCCCCTTAACCTCAGCCCAGATGGTTTCCCCGTCTTCCCACACCTGAATAACCTGACCAGTTGAATCACGGTCGGTAGTGAATACCCGGATAGTGACGCGGCTTCTCAGTCCTCCGGCTCTCATAAGTCACCGTCCTTGCTATCTTTACTGATCTTCACTTCCTGCTTCCATGCCTGACTGAATTCGTCACCACCTTCACGCGGCGGCATACCCTCACGCTCACGGGCTTCGTTCGGGTTCATAATCCCGTTCTTGATACCGCGCTCATAAGTGGCGTAACGCTCGGTAGGTGTGGCACGGAGAAGGTCAACAGAGTCAAACTCCACCTGATAGCGGGTTCCCGGAACGGGAGAGGCCACCAGCAGCGCGGATTTAATTTGTTGCTCGAAGTTCGCCAGCCACGGACGCATCGTCATGGTGAGAAATGCGCGGCTCGCCTCACTAAAGTTGCTGTAGGTGCTGTTGCTGTATTCCTGCAGGAAGATGGGGGACACGTTGAACATGCGGGCAATGTCTTCAATGGAGAAGCGCCGGGAGGCCAGCCACTCAGCATCCTGATTGCTCATGCCAAGTTGCTTATAGTCCATGCCACCTTCAAGGATCGGCGTTTTCCCGGCATTTCTGGCACCTTTGTAACGTTCCAGCGCATCCATTGCCTGTTTGCCCTTCACGCTGTCGAGCCATTCTTTAGTTACCACTACCCCCGAAGCCATCATTCCATCTTTCATAATGCTGGCACCGTGGCGCTGTTGGGCCAGACCTAACCCCAGCGCCTCACGGCAGATGGTGATCGGCGAACGCCCCAGAAAACCATCATCGGTGGAGTAACGCAGGTGCAGAATCTCTTCCTGCAGGTAGGTGCGCACAGCCCCGGTAAACGGCTCAGTAACGGTGTATTTATATTTATGCTGGCCGATACGCTCAGGAACAACGCTCCCAGGCGCATACGGGTGCAGGGATTGCGGTTGCCCGTCTCGGCCCCACTGGATCACCGCATAGGCGTTACCGTTCAGCAGACAGTGACGCATCATCGTGCGTTTAAACTGGTAAGGCGTCTGGCAGTCGTTCGGCTGCTCGTTCAGGAGAAAATCTACCGGGTGATTGCTCAGCCATTCCCGCGCCTCTCGCCCGTTATCATTACGGACGCGGTAAAGGTAGCAGGGCATTGTTGCCACGGCCTCACTGATAACTGACACGGCGTTCATCACCGCAGGCAGAGATTCCGCAGTACCCGCAGACACATATTCGCCTGATCCGGTATTTGGAATCCCTGCCCACGCCATTAACTCATCAATGGTCATGCTGCGTTGTTCAGACTTACGGCTACGAGGCCAGATTTTCCACATATCACAGCCCCGCTAATTCAGCCCAGCGGCGGCGGTTATCGCCAGCGCGGCGCAGTTCAGGATGTTGGGAGAAAAGCGACCGGTGCGCAATCTCCACGCCGGACTCAGGGTAAGCAGGCATAGAAGTAACGGTGATTTCGCGTAGTTCAGCAGTGATGACGGTTCGCGTGTAAGGTAATTTCGCTGTATCCCAGAAATCTTTTGACGCACGGAAACCAAAGCTCATGCCGGAAATGTCACCGCGCTCCACCAGCTCCAGCACATCATTCCCAAGCTGGGTGTTCGGCGGGGTCAGCTCGAAGCGCAGCCCGGTATCGTCCTCGGACAGCACCAGCGTGCCGGATTTGGTACGCCCCAGCAGTTGGGTATAGTTATGTTCGTACAGCGCACGCACATCGCTACCGGATGCCAGGCTGTCTTTAAACGCCCCCGGCGCGAACTGCTCACGAAATTCATCCCAGATAATTTCTGACAGGCTGTTCCATCGCACGGCATAGCCCACCAGCTTTTTATTGCTGGCGCTCAGATCGGAGGTGCGGATTTCAAAATCTATTGTTTTCATTACTGGACTCCACAGAGGGCAAAAAGGGGCCGAAGCCCCTTAAACGTCAGATCAGGAACCGGAGCCGGAAAGCTCAAGCACCTTAATGGCGTTGGAATCCACTACACCGCCGCCCAGGTATTTATCGGTATGGATTTTCAGGAAACCCGGTTCGGTGATGTTGTCAGGGCGGGTACGCACGCCAGTGGTGTGATCCACGATGAAATAGCCGCGCTTGAAGTCGCCTACCGCGAGGAATGCTTTACCTGCCTCCGCATCCGGCATAGTTTCCAGATACTGAACCGGACGGCCCAGCAGCGTATCGGGAGAACCGGCAACCAGACGATCGCGCCAGATGTAATCCCCGTTGCCGTTTTTCAGCTTTTGCAGCGTAGCGGCAGTGTTGGAGTTCATCACCCATACGGCATTTTTGCGGTATTTGGCTTTCAGTTTATACAGCAGGTCGATCAGACCATCAGAGGAAACGGCAGCAGCTTCCATCTTCTCCAGCGTGCCGAACGGACGGGTTTTATCGCTGGTGGCCGCACGCGGATAGGACAGGAACCCTTTGGATTTTTTATCACCGTCGCCGTTCACAAAGTCGGTTTCTTCGGTAGCAGTGAAGGTGTCGGTGATTTCGGAAGACAGCCAACCCAGAATATCAACTTCGGAGAAGTCGAGGATTTCCTGAGTGGTTTTCGGGTAGGCGTAGATCGGGTTGAGTTTGATATCAACGCGCTCCATCTTCGGTGTGCTGGTTTCGGTACGCGCTTCGCCTTCGGTTCCGCGCTTAACGGTAGTGCCGCCCACTGACACCAGCTTCTGGTATTCGTTGGTTTTGGTGGTCTTCACCGTGGCGATGGAGCGCATAACGCTGTCATCCTGCAACTGGCGCATGATATCTTTGTCCAGCTCAGGGATAACTGTATAGCCGCCGTCAGCCTGCACCAACGTGGAGAGAGAGCGGGTATCGCCGGTCATGATGTAGTGGCGCAGCTCATCGTTGCTTACACCTTTACCTTCAACAGAAGTACCAGGCAAATTGCGCTGATCGTCGGCGACAGCCTCAAGGCGGGTAATTTCAACTTCAAGCGCATCAGCTTGGGCGCGGAGTTCGTCGAACTGCTTTCCCTCTTCATCGTTCAAGCTTCGCTTTTCGCTGTCAGCTTTTTCCAGCATGGAACGCATCTGGGTTTTGAGTGCGGTTTTCTGCTGGCGTAATTCAAGTAATTTCTTCATGGAGTGGTTTCCGTAACAATTAATGTTGAGACGTGAAACCTGCGCTTGGAGGGATGTCCACCTGGAAAGGAAACCGTCGCAGAACGGGAAAAAAACCAGGTGGACAGTGGCGGCTCACGTCTGAGTGCCACTCTTCAAGATATACATAATAATCAATGAGTAAACACCTCTATGTTGTCGCAAACAGCAGCGAAAACAGGAGAACAAATAATTTACAAAGTTTGATAATATGAACGGGAAAAACACCACTTCTGGGGGGGGATTTTATGGACTTCGATTTTGATGATATGGCATACCCGGATATTTTTTTAATTTCCGGCGAGGAGTTTAAAGGAAGCCGGAACACAGGAAAAAATCAGGTAGATATCCCGTTTACTGACGAACCGCAAATTGAATTGGGCGATATTCTGATTCAGAAGATTGGAAGCCGTGAGTTAAGCCTTAAAGTTGTCGATCTTTCAATATCAGAGAACGGAACGCTGAACGCAGGTACAACGCATCCTCACTTACTTACATTATCCGTAGAGAATCTTTCTTCCGACGCACACAGGACAGCAAAGAGCATGAAAACTTTTAATATTGGCTCCGTCAGTGGTGAGCAAGTTCAAATAGGTGAAAGTAATCATATGCTGGTGAATATCAGTATTACTGAACTTGTCGAGAAAGTAGCTAAATCTGGAGATCCACAGGCTAAATCAATGTTGAAACAGTTACTGGAAAATAGCACCGTTGCCAGTATCGTTGGCGCTGGCGCTTCTGCGCTGTTAGGTCTGCTTTAAAATATGGCCTGGGAAAAACCAGGCCTTTAGCTTATATGGCTGGATGATTATTCTTTATCCAGCCCCCACTGATAGAAAGCCCAGCTTGCTGTTGATTGTGCGCTATGGATAGCGTTCTCAAGGCCAGAGGTTGGGTACGACAAATCAGCCGCAATCATCTGTAGAAGATCGAGGTAAGCGCTGGCGTCTTTCGACAACTCTTGCCCCCCTTCTTCCAGCCCAGACTGGTACGATTCCAGATCAAGTTTTTCAGAAGTGACAAAAGCGCTCAGAGCCAGAAAATCCGTCACCGTAATCTCATCTTTATTTGAAAGCTCATCAACGGCGCTGTAGAGAAACTTGAGATCGCTCATATGCCCGTTATCTTTGCCAATCAGTTTCATTAATGACCTCTTTATTTTTCACGTATATATACAAAACTATGTTGGTTCAGTCAGTTCAGTTGGTTCAATTTGTAAAGATTATTGTTTTATAAGGATTATTTTTCGATGAGTGAACCAACAAAGCCCCGATTTGAACCAACATTGGGTATTTTCATGTTGGTTCAGTCCATGAGGTTCTAAAATGTTGGTTCAAACTGCCCGTTTGTTGGTTCAAAACTGCTATTTGTTGGTTCAGTGTTGGTTCATTTTTTTGACATTAAACCCATATAAAACAGCCATATGAACATAACCAATAGACACTGAACCAACTGAACCAACATTAATAACCCTCACATGTGTAATTTATTCTTCTCCATCTTCCGCAACCTGGTGAAGCACATAAACGTTGATTTGACGCCCATCAATACGCGGGGATTTCTGCTGGTATCCACGCCCGCTGGACGGCTCAGAAAGCAAGCCAGCAGCGGCAAGCACGCGGGCAAACTGCCGGGCGTTAAAGCCCTGAGCTATCTCCTTCTCAAACGTTGCGGGGAACGTATAGAACACCAGCGGCGAATCATCATGGCTGCTTTTGCGCTTTCGATACCCGGCCAGATCGCGAATCGGCATACTGGACGGATCATAGGGCAACGGTGCAAAGCGGCTTAAACCGTAGGCATTCAGGAACTCCTCGCACTGCTCGATGATCTGCTGGTGCTCTTTGTTACCCGTGCCGAACTCTTTCACCCAGGCGTTAAAGCTATGCTGGATAGCGTCACGGCTGGCCTGTTCACTCCATCCGGTGATTGATGCACCAGTTACCAGCGCGGCTTCGAGGATTGCAAAGCGTTCGGCCACGCGGTGTACCTGCTCACCGTAATCCGCCGGGATGAGGCCGCGCCAGCGCGTTTGCGCGTCACGCACCGCCTGTTTAGCCTCCTGCTGGTTAGCCGCCAGCCATTTAACCCACTCACGCCCCGCCGCCCCGTGGTTATCAATCCAGGCTTCTTTCAGTGCGTCAGCATGAGCCTTGCCGTTTGGCAGACCGTTAAAGGCCGTCGATTTCTCCATAGGGATGTTTAGCAAGCGCACCAGTTGGCCCGCTTTCACTTTCAGCCCACCAGCAGCCAGGAAGGTTTCAATATCCATTTCCCCGGTGCTGATCGCCACAGTGCGCCAGCGTTTAAGCTCCCGATTGCCGCCCTCTTTGGCTCCCTGCAACTTTCCAGCACCGTTAAACAGGGTGTAAGCAGACGTGGCAACATCTTTGGCACTGCTGCCCTGTCCTACCTCATCAAGCGGTAACAGGCTGTCGTTATGCGCCTCCGCTTCGTTTGCTATGCCAAGCGCAGTACCGTACCAGGTAAGCCGCAACGCATCAGGCTCACCCCACAGGCTGCTCGCAATATTGGCGGTAGTGGTCTTACCGGCGCTCGACTGCTCGAACAAATGGACGCCGAAACCATCAGCACCCACCAGGCCAATAAGCGGCGCGGATAATGCCGCTGCCACGCCCAGCATCATCGACGGATTGCCACCGGCCAGACGGGCGACGGAATCCCGCCAGGTGGCAGCAGTACCAGCAATGGCATACCCGGAAGATGCAGCGCTGCGACCGTTAAAGAGGATGGGGGTTTCTGGATCACCAATCACTTCACCATCAGGCATGATATATGCCCCATGATGCCAGCCAGTGGTATGGCTTATGATCCATTCGCGCCCTGAACCACATTGCTGCAACCAGTCGGCCAGAATCGCCCTGAAGGTGCTTTTAGTGGTCACATTCACTCCACCAGCTTTAAGTGAGCGCCAGCCGTCACGCTCACCGATATCAGCACAGGGGATCGCCCTAGTAATATCTTCGTGGCCACGCGGCGAACGCCAGCGCAAAACAAGATAGCGATCGGCACCGTCACTACCGGACCCCACCACCTCGAGAGGCGAGCACAACCACGTTTCGTTATTGATTATTTCTCCGCTGTCCTTATCCACCTTTGGCGTGATCCAGTACAGGCCATCGTTACGGCTCTCTACGCGGGGTTTCAGTTCATCACCCGGTTCAGGCTTTGGCTCCCTTTTTTTCACAGGCAGATTTACCACAATACTTTCCCCACGCTCGGCCTCTTCCCTTAGCCGTGGAAGTACATCCGTCCAGTTCTCTTTTGGCTGGGGCTCAAACATACCGTTAAACAAACGTGCCTCTTTCACATCAGACAGTGCCAGTTTGGTAGCAATGATACTCACCTGAGTTTCTGAAAGCTCACCAGCTCTAATCACGCGGACGCAACGACGCCCCTGATCGATGATATTCAGCCTTTCAAGCTCCTCCAGCTGTTTTTTACCCAGATATACTGGCGGCACATCATCCCCCGCCCTTTTCCCCTCGCTCTCGATCCAGTGCTGCGCGTGTGAATAAGCATCATCACCTGCAAAAATAATCGCCTCAGTAAACTTGTCCTTTGGCAGACACTTAATGTTTGGAGCGTTTTTCATCTTCATCAGTGCAGCACCTTATTGGAAAGATCCGCTTCCAAATCTTCATGCAGGTATTCAAGGTGGCAGCTTTTCACTATCTGCAACCCCATTTCGCTAATATCGCCATCGTCGGTAAAGCAGGTCAGCAGAATATCGCGCAGCCTTGTTAATCCCTGATCACGGCCAAACTCTTTAGCACAACCGAAAACCATTGTTTTCGCCAACACGTTATAGGTGGCCACTGGTTCCAGCGTGAAGCGATAACGGGCCATATACTTATCGCTTTCCACCAGCAATGTCGCCGAACCGGTCTCCGCTATCTGATGAGCAATAACGGTTTCAGTCAGCTTACTGAACAACGATCCCAGCACTTCAAAAATATCGGTCATTGTGGGATACCTCCGCTCATCTGAAATTTGCCAAGTAATGGGTGATACCAGTACGCCGATCCATATTTGCGCTTCGCGCCGCGCAGAACCTGCCTCGCCACCTCTCTGAATTTGCTATCCGGCGCGATAAAGCCACCAGCTTTCATCCTTACCAGCATTACGCCCGTGTTTTTTGCCAGCTCTTCGGCTTTTTTCGTCGATATGCCGAACTCAGCCGCCAGTGTGGCGACCGGAGCCATACCGGGGGGAATATCTCCCCCCTGGCTTTCGGTGAGTGTGCGCACCTGCTGTTCTAACTCCAGGACGCGGCTAACCAGCAAATCGACACGGTTTTCCAGCTCGTTAAATTTCAAGTTACTGATCATGATTGCTCCCCCGCGTTATTACGCTGGGTACGCACATAATCCGCAGCATCACTACTCTGATTGAGTGCTTGCGCCATTCTGGGAAGGTGACGCAATGCATGGCTTACAAGGATCAAATCACGCCGGGCATCTTCATCGGAATAGTCCTCTGCATTGGTTGCATCAAACGCCAGATTGCCGATCAGTGTGAGCGCACTATTGATGGCAAATGCGCCAGCAGAATATAAATCGCTGGATTCAGCCAAAGCCTCATCAGTGAAGTTTTTAAAATCAGGAGTGCTCTTAACAAGCTGATGGTAAATATCACGCATGGGTCACCTCACTTGCCGCTTTTAGTTCACGAACGCGGGACAACGACATGCTGATCAGATCCATCGCAACGCTGTACTCGGTTTCATCATCAAAATTCATATACAGCGATGTTGAGAGCAACGCTTCCAGGCGGCGCAGTTCATCTTCAATGTCAATTTCCGACCATTTGACCTTACGCATGGCGCACCTCCATACTCTGAAATGCGTGGAACGGCAGGCGGGCAGCGAAAACGAGGGTTACGCCGGGCATGGTGTCTCGGGCTTCCTGCTCACTGGATGCGTTGACGTAGATTACCAACGGCTTTGCGGTTGGGTATCGCTCAGAGGTGGAGAGAAATCTCCATGTAAATTCCGGGCGAGTTTGGGTAGACTGATTGTCAGCCATAACTGTTACCTCACTTAACGGTTTGGTGAGACGCCTCGGTACTGCTCGAACAGTCCGGGGCGTTGTTTTTTTAGATAGCACCGTGTTAAGGTGTGTACCTATTAAAGAAAACAGTACGCCAATAGGTACGCACATGTCAACACCCATTAAACGAGATCGGCAACCAAAAGGAGCGGGGAAAGCACCAGCGTTCCAGATTCGAATCCCCCCCGAACTTAAAGAGCAATTTGAAAAAGAAGCCCAAGCAGAGAGTGTTAGTCTCGCAAATTGGATGAAGGAATTAGGCCGGGAAGCCCTCCGAAAGAAAGGTATTGAGCCAAAAGGCTGAATAAAATCAGCGGGCGCAGAATTGCGCTGGCTCATTCTTTGACCACCAGCATTAACCCTGGTATGCTTAATCTGTTTCGGTTTTTCGTAGTGACATTGGCAGCTCTGCAAAGCTGCCTTTGTTTTATTTCTCACCAGAAGTACCTCCCCCGAAGTTAAGCGGTAACTGACTCAGGTTTTTAACCAGATATTCCGCTCTCTCCAGTAGCACTAAATCATCCTGACGTTTTCTCAGTCGAAGACCTGCATCACTCGAATCCTCATCGGAGAACTGACGAGCGGAAGCAACAATATGCTGAAGTTCATTGATGGTATGGGCCAGATAACCGCCCTTCTGGCGATCCAGCTCTTCCATGTAGTCATATACTGCCGCCTGAAGTTCATAGCTGTAGCTCATAGCCATTAGGCAGGCTTCGCGCTTAGGGAACTGATAGCAAGGCAGATATCTTCCTGTACTGTCTTTGTACTGAGCGAAAAATTTCGCTGAGTGCTCCCCACCTAAAACCTTCGGAGTTTTCTTGAGAAAATCCTTGTGTTGCAGTACCCGGTATTCTTTACACGGGAAAGCCAACCCCTCCGCTTCGGACTTTGCTTTCCGATCAGCATTGATGTATTCAACCATTTGCAAGCTGCTCATCGTTGGTACTGAATTATCAATCAGGCTGTTTTCAGAGTGATCGAATCCCTGCCCCACGCGGGCATTTAATTTTTTCATCGTTGATTACCTGTAGTTAATTATGCTGATTTGCGGCTGTACGGATTATTGACGTTTTCCACGGCAGGAGGGTTCCGAACCCACCAGAGCACATCCGAAAGAAGCCAAGCGCAGCTATTGCGGCCAAAGTGGCAGCGGGGAGGAAAGCGGCCCTCTTGCTCCATCTTCCAACGGCTGGAACGGGAAAGACTGGTCATTTCACTGCACTCATCTTCACGAATACGGCGATCGAACTTGAATCCGTACTCTTCCAGAAGGCTGCGGCGTTGCTCAGGATTTGGCGGGGTAAAGATGATATTTGGCATGTTGCCTCCACTGTTTCTGCGTTTTGTGGAGGCTATTGTTACGTCTAGAAAAATGCTCTGCTGGAATTTTCCGGAAAATTACTGGATTTTCCAGTTATGATTTTCCTTCAATGAAGGGAATATCAACCATACTTAACCAAGCTTGCACAGTCCTGCCATTGGGAGCCTTTATTCCTTTTGCTTTAAAAAGCTCACTTATTTCACTATCAGGATTATCAAAGTATTTTCTTGGATTTTCAGCAACATCAGAATCGTACATTGTGTATAAAAGTGACTTGATAAATTGCGCACGGCTATTTATTGTTTTGGTCGATAATTTATCTTCATGTCTCACCAATAATTCACCATTGGGCTTAACATTGATATTATCGATATGTTCATCCGATCTATCAGGCAATCTCTTCCCTGCATAATTTATAATTTTTTCGATGTCAGCACCTAATATATACATATCTTCCGGTTGTATGTTTAATAATTGTTCAACACCCCACTCCGAACCGGGAAAATCTAGAATTGCAAGAAATGGTCTGTCAGTACCAGTCAAGACCACCATACCTTCACAGGGAATTTGTGTAAATGGTTGACCAAAATCAGAACAACGCAACATACCCCACAGGCCACTGATAAAAGCAGGAATTCTAAACTCATATTCATAATCCTCTGCATGTTCCATTGGTTCATCAACAGTCACAAACTCAGAGTATTTTCCGCGAGAAGACCATTCTGCTTCAATATCATAAACGGTTTCTTCATCTTTTTTGAAGACATGAACCATTGCCTTTGTTGATGAAGGTACTTTAATACAAATAGTTACCGTACCAATCTCACCAAAATGTAGTAAGTCGCCAATCTCACAGCCAATTAACTTTGATGCTCGCTCTAAAGTACAATATTCTGGTATTGGAATATTCATGACGCCACCCTCAACGCCCCTAATTAACTTGCGAGCCAGGCGGGTAGGGTTTCCCGCTTTTCGGTTGGCCGACCTAGACTCGCAAGACCAGTTTAATCTCTATTCTCTACAGTTAACAGAACCACATTTTGATGATTACCCGCAAGAAGTTCTAAGCGATCATACCACTTATTCAGCGCGTCCAGTTTCTCCGGCAGATACAGACTACGGTTATAAATCGCCATAACCCCTGGCATTGAGTGGCCCAGCAACTGTTCAACAACGTGCGGAGCTATACCCATATTATTCATATGCGTTGCAAGCGTTCGCCGTAGATCATGCAATGTCCACGGTTCAGAATGCCCCAGTTTTTTATAAACACTACGGCCCCACTGGCTAACCGCTTCGCTATTCTTCACAACCCCAAGAAGGTAGCCGGATGATTTTGTTTCATCGTGGAGCATTTCAATAAATGAACGCATCGCCTCTGGAACTGGACGCACAATCTTTTCACCGCCTTTACTATGCGCTTTTGGTACTGTCCACACCCACGCCTCCATATCCCATTCGGCCCACTCTGACAATCTGGCCTCCTGGGTGCGGCAACCAAACAAAGTGGTGATCCTGAGTAAGTTTGTGTAGTAAGGCAGAAAAACATCGCCGGACGATATAGCAGCCCACAATCCCCCAACCTCTTTATCTTTCAATACCCGATCTTTTTTCGCCTGCTTTTTACCAACATCGGGAATACTCAAATCTTCAAGGGCGGTACTGACGGCGTAACGGCGAACGCGGCAGAATTTCAGAGCCTGCTTACACATCTGGAATACATAACCCGCAGCAACTGGCGTTTTCTTTTTCATTCTGTCGAAGCAGTCAAGCCAGTATCGGGTTTCGCAGTCAGCGAGCGCCATTTTCCCAATGTAAGGGTAAATATGTTTGCGTAGCTCCGCTTTGTGCCGCTCAACGTTCGCACGATTTTCTTCCGCATATTCGCGTATCCAGTATTCGATAGCTTCCTGCACCGTGACCGGTTTAAGCGTTTCCTGAGTAGTTAGCGCCAATTGGTGCTTTGGGTCTTTACCAGAGGCCAACCACTGACGACATTTATCACGCGAGGAACGGGCCTCTTTGAGACTCATATCAGGGTAGCGCCCCAGAGTCAGCCGATGCAGCTTCTGCCCGTCGAGTCGGTAAGTAAACACCCAGCTAATGCCACCAGCTTTCGTTACCTTAGCACTCAACCCGGCACCATCAGCATAAAACTCAATCTTACTGGCCGGGATGCCATGTAATCCCTTTAACTTCCTGTCGCTCAGTTTGTTAAGTTCGCCAGCCATAGACCACCACCCAGCCCAAAGTGTTTATACAAATGTTTATACAGAATTGCTTGCATAATAGCATAAACAACAAAAAGCACTGGAACAATATACAGTCATAATTTCATATAACCAATTGATTTTAAATAAAATATAAAAACCACCACAAAGCATGAAAACAGCTAATCTGACAGTACGGCATGAACTAATTTCGATTAGCTAACTGCTTGTTTAAAAAGGCGCTCTTCGGCATGGGGAAGCGCCTTTTTTATCGCCCGGACAGGCAACCGTCAACGCTTTGTAAACCTTCCCTTTCCCCACTTTTCAACGTCCGCTTTTCGTGTATATTTCCACCAACTTACAGGCTCTCTTTTCGCGGAATGACACATGATTCGTAAATACTGGTGGCTGGTCGTTTTTGCTGTCTCTATTTTCATTTTCGATGCGCTGCTGATGCAGTGGATTGAACTGATGAGCACCGAAACCGATAAATGTCGCAATATGAATTCCGTGAACCCGCTTAAACTGGTCAACTGCTCAGAGCTGGACTAACCGCTTCCATCCTGTAAAACCCCTGTTAACACCTAATAAAAACAGGGATTTAAATCACTTTTCGTCATTTCCTGACGATGATAATGTCTGTGCCCTTTCCAACCGCTCTTGCTTAACGTCTCACAACGAGTGAATAGACCATGCTGGTTAGCCAATACAACCAAATCCTCGTAGTCATCTCCTTTATCGTTGCCATTCTTGCCGCCTACACCGCGCTGAATATGGCTGCGCGCGTTGCCGGAAGCCAGGGCGTCGCTGCACGCGTCTGGCTGGCAGGTGGCGGTGTTTCGATGGGGATTGGCGTGTGGGCGATGCATTTCATCGGTATGCTGGCGATGGATCTTTCCATGAGCATGAGTTACAACGCGGCCCTGACCGTGCTTTCGATGGTTATCTCCATCAGCTCGTCAATGTTCGCCCTGTGGCTCGTTAGCGGCGAGCAGCTACGTTTGCGTCGGTTACTGCCTGGCGCCGTCGTGATGGGAACGGGCATTGTTGCCATGCACTACACCGGTATGGCTGCCCTGGAGGTCACACCGGGTATTGTCTGGGATAAAACGTGGGTGGCTATCTCTGTGGTCATTGCCCTTGCCGCTTCACTGGCCGCTCTTTGGCTGACGTTCCGTTTACGTCAGGAAGCTGCACGAATGGCGTTGATGCGGCTGGGGGCGGCGATCACCATGGGCATCGCTATCGCTGGCATGCATTACGCTGGCATGGAAGCAGCACAATTTCCGATGTCGACGATGGTCCACCATCATGGCATTAACGGGAGCTGGCTGGCGATACTGGTTAGCGTGGTCGCGCTCGCTATTCTGGGGATTACGCTGCTGGTGTCGATGTTCGATGCCCGCCTTCAGGCTCGTACCTCGCTGCTGGCCTCATCACTGGCAGAAGCGAACCGTGAACTCGCACAGCTGGCGTTGCATGATACGCTGACGCGATTACCCAATCGTATTCTGCTTGAGGATCGCCTCGATCAGGCCATCAGCAAGGCCGATCGCGAAGGAAGCCCTTTCGCGCTGATGTTTATGGATCTCGACGGCTTTAAAACCGTCAACGATGCCTATGGTCATGATGTCGGTGACAAGCTTCTGGTAGCGGTGACTCAGCGTTTGCTGTTGCAGTTGAAAGGCCAGTACACGCTGGCGCGTATCGGTGGGGATGAATTCGTCCTGCTGGCCGAAACCGCCACTCCGGATGATGCTGCCTCACTGGCAAATTCACTGGTGCGCGTCATTGATAGCCCGTTCCATCTCGATCCTTATGAACTGATGGTCACCCTGAGCATTGGCATTGCGCTCTATCCACACGATGGCAAAACCGATCGTGAACTGATGTTTAACGCTGATGCTGCGATGTACCACACGAAACATATGGGTCGTAACGGCTATCACTTCTTCCAGCCGTCAATGAATACGCTGGCGCAGACGCATCTTCAGCTGATGAATGATCTGTGGCAAGCCATCGACCGTAATGAGTTACGCCTGCTTTATCAACCTAAATTCCACGCTCCTGCCGGGCCAGTCCTCGGGTTCGAAGGGCTGTTACGCTGGCAGCATCCCAAACAGGGGTTACTCTCCCCTGACCTGTTTCTACCGCTGGCAGAGAAAACGGGGCTGATTATTCCGATTGGAAACTGGGTAATCGACGAGGCCTGCCGCCAGCTGCATGAATGGCATCTTCAGGGCCACACGGACTGGTCAATGGCGGTGAATCTTTCTACATTGCAGTTCGGAACAGCCGTCGCTGGTTAAAACAGTTCTCGATTGTCTGACGCGCCATAGCGTACCACCCGGCATGTTGATCCTGGAGGTGACCGAAACCACGGCAATGAACAATCCGGACGAAAGCGTTCGTGTCCTGACAGCGCTGACGGATGCGGGAGTAAAAGCCTCGATAGACGATTTTGGCACCGGTTACTCAAGCCTTCTGTATCTTAAGCGACTCCCCGCCTGCGAGTTGAAAATCGATCGTGCTTTTGTGAAAGAGTTAAGTGGTGAGAGCGAAGATGCGACGATTGTCTCGGCGATTGTCGCCCTGGCAAAAACGCTGAATCTGAAGGTCGTGGCGGAAGGGGTCGAAACCGCAGCGCAGCAAACCTTTCTGACAGAACTGGGATGCAATACGCTACAGGGTTACCTGCTGGGCAAACCGATTACCGCGCAAGCTATTATGGAACAGTGCCAGCACGGGGAGATGTCGCCACCCCGGACGCGATCATGAGGCTGTATCGTAAACCACTGGCGCCACTCGGGTGATATTTAGTGTCGCCAGAATATTATCCACCAGCGCCGGTGCTTGTTTGTACAGATTAAAATTGTTGCTATCCATTAACCAATTTTTAATGACACCGCTAAAAAAGGCGTGGAAAACAATCAGCGCTAGTTCAATATTGGTTTGCGAAGAGATAACGTTACGAGCAATGCATCGCTTTAGCGTCTTGCGAAGATAATCATCGTTTAAACCGATCCGCTTGCGTATTTCACATTCTGAAATCACATCGTCATGAAATTCACACTTATGATACAAAATTTGTAAAAGCGCATATTGCCGCGGCTCGCTCGCAATATATTGTAGTGCGACAATAAATTGTTCACGAAGCATTAACAAAGGGTCGTCATTTTCGGAAAGTATTAACCTGTCACGAATCATCTCACGCATCGGCAATTGCTGATCCCATATTGCATTAAATATTTCCGCTTTACTCGAGAAATGCCAGTAAACCGCCCCGCGAGTGAGTTGAGCAGCATCGGCGATGTCGGTAAGCGTGGTGCTGGATACGCCACGCGTCGCGAATAGCCCGATAGCGGCTTCAATCAGCTGCTGGCGGGTCTTTTGAGCCTCTTCTTTTTTTTTGCGCACCATAACCTGCTACTCATTACTCATAAAATTGATACGTTATCAAAGGATATTGCCGTGGTCGTGTAGTCAAAGTATTAACCAAAACCCGTGTTAATTTTGCACAAAAAAAGTCAATTCATTTAATTTATAATTCACGTGAATAAATCGAATACATAAAATTCATAAAATATATGAATAGCATTCACCGAAAACATTTCGTTGATTATCCTGACAGAAAAAGAATACCGAATGCACTGTGTCAGATTCCGATTTTTACTTTTAAAAGCTCCATCAGCACTTATAAATTAAAAAACATTAAACACCCTCATTATTATACGCGGCTACATTTCTATTTTTTGCCTCACACCCTTTCACCGATTCATGGCAAATATCGGCTCAAGGGTAGTTTAAGGAACAGTAATGACGAATCACTTCAGATGCTTACCCTTATCCGGTTTCATTGTCTGTGCCGCGCTGCTCACCGGGTGCGATGGGCAAGAAAACCCACAGCAGCATGCGCAAGCTCCTCAGGTCAGTGTTCATATTGTTAAAAGCGCGCCACTGGCCGTAACGACAGAATTGCCCGGCAGAACTGACGCGTATCGTGTTGCGGAGGTTCGTCCTCAGGTAAGTGGTATCATTCTGCACCGTAATTTTACCGAAGGCAGCGACGTTAAAGCGGGTGAATCCCTTTATCAAATCGATCCGGCCACCTATCAGGCAGCCTACGACAATGCGAAAGGTGAACTGGTAAAAGCACAGGCGGCGGCGAATATCGCCCATCTGACGGTGAAACGTTACGTTCCGCTGGTTGGTACGCAATATGTGAGCAAGCAGGAGTACGATCAGGCGGTGGCAACTGCCCAGCAGGCGGATGCGAGCGTGGTTGCCGCGAAGGCTGGCGTTGAAAGCGCGCGGATCAACCTGGCCTATACGAAAGTCACATCCCCAATCAACGGGCGTATAGGTAAATCCAGCGTCACCGAAGGGGCGTTAGTCACTAATGGCCAGGCAACTGCACTGGCGACGGTTCAGCAACTCGATCCCATTTATGTCGATGTGACGCAATCCAGCAGCGATTTTATGCGCCTGAAGCAGCAGACGAGCCTGCAAAAGGGAGACACCAGCAGCGTCGAGTTGCTGATGGAAAATGGCCAGCCTTATCCGCTGAAAGGGACGCTCCAGTTCTCTGATGTCACGGTAGATGAAAGTACCGGCTCAATCACCCTTCGCGCCCTCTTCCCTAACCCACAGCATATGCTGTTACCGGGTATGTTTGTCCGTGCGCGCATCGATGAAGGTACGCAACCTGATGCCATTCTGGTTCCTCAGCAGGGGGTAACCCGTACACCACGCGGAGATGCCACCGTGCTTGTGGTAAATGAGAAAAACCAGGTGGAATCACGCACTGTCGTTGCACCGCAGGCGATTGGCGATCGCTGGCTGATCACGGAAGGCCTCAAAAACGGCGACTGCGTCATTATCAGCGGCCTGCAAAAAGTTCGCCCTGGCGTCACCGTCGTGGCTATTCCTGATACCGCAGCGACTCCAGCCAGTTAAGGAATAACGACATGGCTAATTTCTTTATTCAACGGCCTGTTTTCGCCTGGGTACTCGCCATCATTCTGATGATTGCGGGCGGGCTGGCCATTTTAAAACTACCGGTCGCGCAATATCCGACCATTGCGCCGCCGGCGGTTGCGGTGACAGCAACCTACCCGGGCGCTGATGCCCAGACGGTACAGGACACCGTCACTCAGGTTATCGAACAGAACATGAACGGTATCGATAATTTGATGTACATGTCGTCCACCAGTGATTCCGCTGGTAACGTCACCATCACCCTGACGTTCGAGTCGGGTACAGATCCTGATATTGCGCAGGTGCAGGTTCAGAACAAACTTCAGCTCGCCATGCCGCTGCTGCCACAAGAAGTGCAGCAGCAGGGGATCGGCGTGGAGAAATCCAGCAGCAGCTTCCTGCTGGTTGCAGGCTTTGTGTCGGACAATAAAAACCTCACGCAGGATGATATCTCCGACTATGTCGCTTCTAACGTAAAAGATGCGATCAGCCGTACTTCCGGCGTCGGTGACGTGCAGCTGTTCGGTGCCCAGTATGCAATGCGCATCTGGCTGGATAGCAACGCGATGAACAAATATCAGCTCACGCCGCTGGATATCATTAACCAGCTAAAAACGCAGAACGACCAGATTGCTGCGGGCCAGTTGGGCGGAACACCGTCCGTACCTGGGCAGCAACTGAACGCCTCAATTATTGCTCAAACGCGTCTGAAATCGCCGGAGGAGTTTGGTCGTGTGACGCTGAAGGTGAACCAGGACGGTTCAATGGTCCACCTGAAAGATGTGGCCCGCATTGAGCTGGGTGGCGAAAACTACAACATGGTCACCAAAATCAATGGCCAGGCAGCAACGGGGCTGGGGATCAAGCTGGCGACTGGCGCAAACGCGCTGGATACCGCTGCCGCCATCAAGAGTAAACTGGCGCAGTTGCAGCCCTTCTTCCCTCAGGGCCTGAAAGTCGTGTATCCGTACGACACCACACCTTTCGTGAAGATCTCAATCCATGAAGTGGTGAAGACACTGTTTGAAGCGATTGTTCTCGTGTTCCTGGTGATGTACTTGTTCCTGCAAAACCTGCGGGCAACGCTTATTCCGACGATCGCCGTGCCCGTGGTGTTACTGGGCACCTTTGCGGTACTGGCTGCGTTCGGGTTCTCCATTAACACCCTGACGATGTTCGGGATGGTATTGGCTATAGGTCTGCTCGTCGATGACGCCATCGTGGTGGTCGAGAACGTAGAACGCGTCATGGTTGAGGACAAGCTGCCGCCAAAAGAGGCGACGCAGAAGTCGATGGAGCAAATCCAGGGCGCCCTGGTGGGCATTGCCATGGTGCTTTCGGCGGTATTTATTCCGATGGCATTCTTTGGTGGTTCAACCGGGGCTATCTATCGTCAGTTCTCGCTGACCATTGTCTCCGCGATGGCCTTGTCGGTACTGGTGGCGTTGATATTAACGCCTGCTCTTTGTGCCACGCTGCTCAAACCGGTTTCCAGCGAACATCATGAAAAGAAAGGTGGTTTCTTCGGCTGGTTTAACGCGCTCTTTGATAAGAGTGTGGAGCACTACAGCAACAGCGTAAGCGGCATTTTACGTAAGACCGGCCGCTATCTGCTGGTTTACGTCATCATCGTCGGCGGCATGGCAGTTCTGTTCCTGCGCCTGCCTTCCTCCTTCCTGCCGGAAGAGGATCAGGGGGTGTTTATGACGATGGTTCAGTTGCCGGCAGGGGCGACGCAAATGCGTACTCAGCAGGTACTCGATCAGGTTCAGGATTATTACCTGACGAAAGAGAAAGCGAACGTTGAATCGGTCTTTACCGTAAACGGTTTTAGCTTTAGCGGACAGGGGCAGAACTCCGGTATCGCTTTCGTCAGCCTGAAGCCATGGGAAGAACGTCCGGGCAAGGAAAACGGCGTTGAGGCGATTGTCAGCCGCGCGACGAAAGCGTTCAGCCAGATCAAAGACGGTCTTGTATTTCCGTTTAACCTGCCTGCCATTATTGAACTGGGTACCGCAACAGGCTTTGACTTTGAACTGATTGACCAGGCAAACCTGGGGCATACGCAGTTAACCCAGGCGCGTAACCAGCTGCTGGGCATGGTGAGAGAACATCCTGACTTACTGGTCCGCGTGCGTCCTAACGGACTGGAAGATACGCCACAGTTCAAGCTGGACGTCGATCAGGAGAAGGCACAGGCGCTGGGTGTGAGCGTGTCTGACGTCAATCAGACGATTTCAACAGCGCTGGGTGGCACCTATGTGAACGACTTTATCGATCACGGACGGGTGAAAAAAGTTTATGTCCAGGCTGATGCTCGCTTCCGTATGCTACCCGGAGACATTAACGGCCTGTATGTGCGTAGCGCTAACGGCGAAATGGTGCCTTTCTCTGCCTTTAGCAGCTCTCACTGGGTGTACGGTTCACCGCGTCTGGAACGTTACAATGGGATGCCATCAATGGAGATCCTCGGTGAGTCTGCCCCTGGCAAAAGTACCGGTGAGGCAATGGCGTTTATGGAAAGCCTTGCGTCAAAACTGCCTTCCGGCATCGGCTACGACTGGACGGGGATGTCTTATCAGGAACGACTTTCCGGGAATCAGGCTCCGGCGCTGTACGCCATTTCACTGATTGTGGTGTTCCTGTGTCTGGCGGCCCTCTATGAAAGTTGGTCAATTCCCTTCTCGGTCATGCTGGTTGTGCCGCTGGGGGTGATCGGCGCGCTTCTGGCTGCATCAATGCGAGGGCTGAACAATGACGTTTACTTCCAGGTTGGTCTGCTTACGACAATTGGTTTATCAGCCAAGAACGCCATACTGATCGTTGAGTTCGCCAAGGATCTCATGGATAAAGAAGGCAAAGGGATTATCGAAGCCACGCTTGAAGCCTCGCGTATGCGTCTGCGTCCTATCCTGATGACTTCCCTGGCATTCATCCTTGGTGTTATGCCTCTGGTCATCAGCAGCGGTGCAGGTAGTGGGGCACAAAATGCGGTCGGGACGGGCGTGATGGGCGGGATGCTGTCAGCCACCCTGTTGGCCATTTTCTTTGTTCCTGTTTTCTTTGTGGTTGTCCGGAGACGGTTTACAAAGCACAAGGATTAATGAAAATCATAAAGGCACCTCTGGTGCCTTTTTTATTTCCTGAAAACAATGTAAAAACACATCCCCTCTTCACATTTCCTCCATTAATAATCAGTGCCCGCGCTTTTTTCTTCATAATTTTTACAATCCACACAAATTGAGATTATTCCCCGTGCTGCATGGTATTAGTGCGGTGGTAAAATAATCATCAGTTCGTTAATTGCTGTATCGGCTCTTTAGCGAATAAGCGTTCATACTGAGGTAACATCATGAAAAGATTCCTTTCCGTTGCACTTCTCGCTGCGCTGCTTGCTGGTTGCGCGCACGACTCTCCATGTGTACCGGTATACGACGATCAGGGGCGACTGGTTCACACCAATACCTGTATGAAGGGCACTACCCAGGATAACTGGGAAACAGCAGGTGCGATTGCTGGTGGCGCCGCGGCAATCGCTGGCCTGACACTCGGTATTGTCGCCCTGACTAAATAAGGCTTCTAAAAGCGCGGCCATCGCCGCGCTTTTATTTTTCCCTGATATAAGGAACGTATATTCCTCATCACGAATAGCATCAGATATTAATTAAATTCAATACGCTACCTTACTCCCCGCTATACCCCATACCTGTACATAACATTTAATTGATTTAACGCTGCTGCGAGCCAGCATAATGCATTCCACAACTTCAGTTTCAGTAGGGTAAAACGCTTTAATACGTCCGTGAGGTATTAATGGCGACAGCAGGAATATCGAATGAGGGAATTGGTTTGGCTGGAGCGATAACGCAAAAAGGCCATCCTTTCGGATGGCCTTTCTACTTGTTTGATGTCTGGCAGTTCCCTACTCTCACATGGGGAGACCCCACACTACCATCGGCGCTACGGCGTTTCACTTCTGAGTTCGGCATGGGGTCAGGTGGGACCACCGCGCTAAAGCCGCCAGACAAATTCTTTTACTTCTTGCCGAACTTTAACCTAAGTATAAAGTGGTGCTGATACCCAGAGTCGAACTGGGGACCTCACCCTTACCAAGGGTGCGCTCTACCAACTGAGCCATATCAGCACGCTAAATTTGATGCCTGGCAGTTCCCTACTCTCACATGGGGAGACCCCACACTACCATCGGCGCTACGGCGTTTCACTTCTGAGTTCGGCATGGGGTCAGGTGGGACCACCGCGCTAAAGCCGCCAGGCAAATTCTGTTAATCTGTATCAAAGCTGAAATTTGATTGTCTGTCTCTTCGCCAAAACACCTTCGGCGTTGTAAGGTTAAGCCTCACGGTTCATTAGTATCGGTTAGCTCAACGCATCGCTGCGCTTACACACCCGACCTATCAACGTCATCGTCTTTAACGTTCCTTCAGGAGACTTAAAGTCTCAGGGAGAACTCATCTCGGGGCAAGTTTCGTGCTTAGATGCTTTCAGCACTTATCTCTTCCGCATTTAGCTACCGGGCAGTGCCATTGGCATGACAACCCGAACACCAGTGATGCGTCCACTCCGGTCCTCTCGTACTAGGAGCAGCCCCCCTCAATTCTCCAGCGCCCACGGCAGATAGGGACCGAACTGTCTCACGACGTTCTAAACCCAGCTCGCGTACCACTTTAAATGGCGAACAGCCATACCCTTGGGACCTACTTCAGCCCCAGGATGTGATGAGCCGACATCGAGGTGCCAAACACCGCCGTCGATATGAACTCTTGGGCGGTATCAGCCTGTTATCCCCGGAGTACCTTTTATCCGTTGAGCGATGGCCCTTCCATTCAGAACCACCGGATCACTATGACCTGCTTTCGCACCTGCTCGCGCCGTCACGCTCGCAGTCAAGCTGGCTTATGCCATTGCACTAACCTCCTGATGTCCGACCAGGATTAGCCAACCTTCGTGCTCCTCCGTTACTCTTTGGGAGGAGACCGCCCCAGTCAAACTACCCACCAGACACTGTCCGCAACCCGGATTACGGGTCTACGTTAGAACACCAGCCATTAAAGGGTGGTATTTCAAGGTTGGCTCCACGCAGACTGGCGTCCACGCTTCAAAGCCTCCCACCTATCCTACACATCAAGGACCAGTGTTCAGTGTCAAGCTATAGTAAAGGTTCACGGGGTCTTTCCGTCTTGCCGCGGGTACACTGCATCTTCACAGCGAGTTCAATTTCACTGAGTCTCGGGTGGAGACAGCCTGGCCATCATTACGCCATTCGTGCAGGTCGGAACTTACCCGACAAGGAATTTCGCTACCTTAGGACCGTTATAGTTACGGCCGCCGTTTACCGGGGCTTCGATCAAGAGCTTCGCGTTGCCGCTAACCCCATCAATTAACCTTCCGGCACCGGGCAGGCGTCACACCGTATACGTCCACTTTCGTGTTTGCACAGTGCTGTGTTTTTAATAAACAGTTGCAGCCAGCTGGTATCTTCGACTGATTTCAGCTCCACCCGCAGGGGCTTCACCTACACATCAGCGTGCCTTCTCCCGAAGTTACGGCACCATTTTGCCTAGTTCCTTCACCCGAGTTCTCTCAAGCGCCTTGGTATTCTCTACCTGACCACCTGTGTCGGTTTGGGGTACGATTTCGTGTTACCTGATGCTTAGAGGCTTTTCCTGGAAGCAGGGCATTTATCACTTCAGCACCGTAGTGCCTCGTCATCACACCTCAGCGTTAATAAGGTACCGGATTTACCTGGAACCTCCGCCTACATGCTTAAACCGGGACAACCGTCGCCCGGCTGACATAGCCTTCTCCGTCCCCCCTTCGCAGTAACACCAAGTACAGGAATATTAACCTGTTTCCCATCGACTACGCCTTTCGGCCTCGCCTTAGGGGTCGACTCACCCTGCCCCGATTAACGTTGGACAGGAACCCTTGGTCTTCCGGCGAGCGGGCTTTTCACCCGCTTTATCGTTACTTATGTCAGCATTCGCACTTCTGATACCTCCAGCATGCCTCACAGCACACCTTCAACGGCTTACAGAACGCTCCCCTACCCAACAACACATAAGTGTCGCTGCCGCAGCTTCGGTGCATGGTTTAGCCCCGTTACATCTTCCGCGCAGGCCGACTCGACCAGTGAGCTATTACGCTTTCTTTAAATGATGGCTGCTTCTAAGCCAACATCCTGGCTGTCTGTGCCTTCCCACATCGTTTCCCACTTAACCATGACTTTGGGACCTTAGCTGGCGGTCTGGGTTGTTTCCCTCTTCACGACGGACGTTAGCACCCGCCGTGTGTCTCCCGTGATAACATTCTTCGGTATTCGTAGTTTGCATCGGGTTGGTAAGCCGGGATGGCCCCCTAGCCGAAACAGTGCTCTACCCCCGAAGATGAGTTCACGAGGCGCTACCTAAATAGCTTTCGGGGAGAACCAGCTATCTCCCGGTTTGATTGGCCTTTCACCCCCAGCCACAGGTCATCCGCTAATTTTTCAACATTAGTCGGTTCGGTCCTCCAGTTAGTGTTACCCAACCTTCAACCTGCCCATGGCTAGATCACCGGGTTTCGGGTCTATACCCTGCAACTTAACGCCCAGTTAAGACTCGGTTTCCCTTCGGCTCCCCTATACGGTTAACCTTGCTACAGAATATAAGTCGCTGACCCATTATACAAAAGGTACGCAGTCACCCCATAAAGAGGCTCCCACTGCTTGTACGTACACGGTTTCAGGTTCTTTTTCACTCCCCTCGCCGGGGTTCTTTTCGCCTTTCCCTCACGGTACTGGTTCACTATCGGTCAGTCAGGAGTATTTAGCCTTGGAGGATGGTCCCCCCATATTCAGACAGGATACCACGTGTCCCGCCCTACTCTTCGAGTTCACAGCATGTGCATTTTCGTGTACGGGACTATCACCCTGTACCGTCGGACTTTCCAGACCGTTCCACTAACACACAAGCTGATTCAGACTCCGGGCTGCTCCCCGTTCGCTCGCCGCTACTGGGGGAATCTCGGTTGATTTCTTTTCCTCGGGGTACTTAGATGTTTCAGTTCCCCCGGTTCGCCTCGTTAACCTATGTATTCAGCTAACGATAGTGCAACGGATTGCACTGGGTTTCCCCATTCGGACATCGCCGGGTCAAGGGTTCATATCACCTCGCCGGCGCTTTTCGCAGATTAGCACGTCCTTCATCGCCTCTGACTGCCAGGGCATCCACCGTGTACGCTTAGTCGCTTAACCTCACAACCCGAAGATGTTTCATCTTCTGATTGCGAAAATTTGAGAGACTCGAACACACATGAGCTGTGTGTCGTTTCAATTTTCAGCTTGATCCAGATTTTTAAAGAGCAAATATCTCAAACATGACTCGCAAGTCAGTTTTGAGATATGACGGCAGGTGACTTTCACTCACGAACCAGCAAGTGGCGTCCCCTAGGGGATTCGAACCCCTGTTACCGCCGTGAAAGGGCGGTGTCCTGGGCCTCTAGACGAAGGGGACGTACAGTCTCAATCGCAAGACGCCTTGCTATTTACTTTTCATCAGACAATCTGTGTGGACACTACAAAGGCAGGTTCTTTAAGGTAAGGAGGTGATCCAACCGCAGGTTCCCCTACGGTTACCTTGTTACGACTTCACCCCAGTCATGAATCACAAAGTGGTAAGCGCCCTCCCGAAGGTTAAGCTACCTACTTCTTTTGCAACCCACTCCCATGGTGTGACGGGCGGTGTGTACAAGGCCCGGGAACGTATTCACCGTGGCATTCTGATCCACGATTACTAGCGATTCCGACTTCATGGAGTCGAGTTGCAGACTCCAATCCGGACTACGACGCACTTTATGAGGTCCGCTTGCTCTCGCGAGGTCGCTTCTCTTTGTATGCGCCATTGTAGCACGTGTGTAGCCCTACTCGTAAGGGCCATGATGACTTGACGTCATCCCCACCTTCCTCCAGTTTATCACTGGCAGTCTCCTTTGAGTTCCCGGCCGGACCGCTGGCAACAAAGGATAAGGGTTGCGCTCGTTGCGGGACTTAACCCAACATTTCACAACACGAGCTGACGACAGCCATGCAGCACCTGTCTCAGAGTTCCCGAAGGCACCAAAGCATCTCTGCTAAGTTCTCTGGATGTCAAGAGTAGGTAAGGTTCTTCGCGTTGCATCGAATTAAACCACATGCTCCACCGCTTGTGCGGGCCCCCGTCAATTCATTTGAGTTTTAACCTTGCGGCCGTACTCCCCAGGCGGTCGACTTAACGCGTTAGCTCCGGAAGCCACGCCTCAAGGGCACAACCTCCAAGTCGACATCGTTTACGGCGTGGACTACCAGGGTATCTAATCCTGTTTGCTCCCCACGCTTTCGCACCTGAGCGTCAGTCTTTGTCCAGGGGGCCGCCTTCGCCACCGGTATTCCTCCAGATCTCTACGCATTTCACCGCTACACCTGGAATTCTACCCCCCTCTACAAGACTCTAGCCTGCCAGTTTCGAATGCAGTTCCCAGGTTGAGCCCGGGGATTTCACATCCGACTTGACAGACCGCCTGCGTGCGCTTTACGCCCAGTAATTCCGATTAACGCTTGCACCCTCCGTATTACCGCGGCTGCTGGCACGGAGTTAGCCGGTGCTTCTTCTGCGGGTAACGTCAATCGACAAGGTTATTAACCTTATCGCCTTCCTCCCCGCTGAAAGTACTTTACAACCCGAAGGCCTTCTTCATACACGCGGCATGGCTGCATCAGGCTTGCGCCCATTGTGCAATATTCCCCACTGCTGCCTCCCGTAGGAGTCTGGACCGTGTCTCAGTTCCAGTGTGGCTGGTCATCCTCTCAGACCAGCTAGGGATCGTCGCCTAGGTGAGCCGTTACCCCACCTACTAGCTAATCCCATCTGGGCACATCCGATGGCAAGAGGCCCGAAGGTCCCCCTCTTTGGTCTTGCGACATTATGCGGTATTAGCTACCGTTTCCAGTAGTTATCCCCCTCCATCAGGCAGTTTCCCAGACATTACTCACCCGTCCGCCACTCGTCAGCAAAGCAGCAAGCTGCTTCCTGTTACCGTTCGACTTGCATGTGTTAGGCCTGCCGCCAGCGTTCAATCTGAGCCATGATCAAACTCTTCAATTTAAAAGTTTGATGCTCAATGAATTAAACTTCGTAATGAATTACGTGTTCACTCGTTGAGACTTGGTATTCATTTAGTGTCCGAGGACATTAAGAATCCATGTCACTTTGAGTGCCCACACAGATTGTCTGATAAATTGTTAAAGAGCAGTTGCGACGCGCTTCAGCGCGCTGTCGCGAGGTGGCGTATATTACGCTTTCCTCTTTCAGAGTCAACCCGTTATTTCAGGATTTTTTCTCTTCAGCCGACCGGGTTATCTGTGAAGTGATTCACATCCGCCGTGTCGATGGAGGCGCATTATAGGGATCCCAGTTTTTAGCACAAGTATTTTTTAGATCTTTTTTTCCAACTGATGATTTTCCGTTCTTTTCGCTGAAAACCCACCCGATCCGCTTAAAAATTGACGCATTTTGCCTTGCCTCGATCCAGGAATACGATCAAAGTCTTCTTTAATAGCGCTCATCTGTATCGAGGTAGATATGTTTGCAGTATTACGTCCTTATAAAGATCTGTTCCCCCAAAAAGGCGATCGCGTGATGATCGATACCAGCAGCGTGGTCATTGGTGATGTTCGCATGGCCGAGGATGTCAGCATCTGGCCACTCGTCGCGATCCGGGGCGATGTTAACTACGTTGCGATCGGTGCACGCACCAATATTCAGGACGGCAGCGTGCTGCATGTGACTCATAAGTCATCTTATAACCCTGAGGGCAATCCGCTCATCATTGGGGAAGATGTCACCGTCGGTCATAAAGTGATGCTCCACGGCTGCACAATCGGTAACAGGGTGCTCGTTGGGATGGGATCGATTTTGCTGGATGGCGTCATAGTAGAAGATGACGTAATGATTGGCGCAGGAAGCCTTGTTCCGCAAAACAAACGTCTGGAAAGTGGCTATCTCTATTTAGGCAGTCCGGTTAAACAGATCCGCCCCCTAAAAGAGGCGGAGATCGAAGGATTGAAATACTCAGCGAACAATTACGTTAAATGGAAGAATGACTATCTGGATCAGGATAACCAGACCCAACCCTGATCGTCTTCCTGCTGATCGCGGATCAAATCGCTGGCTTCCTCTTCCAGATCCCAGCGATTTTCGCAAAAGACCGCTAACGGATCTGAACCACCAAAGCGCTGATGCAACGTCTCCCCTTTAATCGCACAGGTGAGCTGCATTCCATGCACCAGCACCGGGAAACAAACCGCTTGCTTATTTTCATCCCAGATTTCTCTGTCGGGAAAATGAATCGCCTGATTCATGCCATCAGTTCCTGTTTCAGCTTTTCGATCACCGGTTCTACAGCAGGTAACACGCCATGCCAGAGTAGCACCGCATGAGCCGCCTGCCCCACCAGCATGCCCAGACCATCAGCCACGTGTTTTGCCCCCTGTTGTTCACACCAGGTCAGAAATGGCGTTTTCCCTTTTTGATAAAACATGTCATAGGCGTAGATGTGGGAATGAACCAGGGATGCAGGAATCGCCGGGATCTCTCCATTAATGCCGCTTGAGGTGGCATTAATCACAAGATCAAATTCGTGACTCGCGAGATCGTCAAGTGCTACCGCAGTTACGCTGCCTGTGTGTGCGAACAACGCCGCCAGTTCTTCTGCTCTGGAGAAGGTACGGTTGGTGATTGTCACCGCACAATCCAGCGAAAGAAGAGGAAGCAATACGCCGCGCGACGCGCCACCCGCGCCGATCAGCAGGATCCGAAAGCCTGGTTTAATAAACGACAGTCGTTCCAGATCGCTGAGTAAACCTATGCCATCGGTGTTATCGCCCAGAAGGCGACCATCTTCAAGCCGCTTAAGGGTATTGACGGCACCAGCGAGCGACGCACGCTCGGTCAGCTCATCCGCACGCCCGAAAGCCTCTTCTTTAAAAGGCACCGTGACGTTCGCACCTTTACCACCCGCATCAAAAAAGCTATTCAGCGTCGGTATAAATGCATCAACAGGCGCAAGAACCCGACCATACGGGTGATCTATCTGCAATTGCTCTGCAAACAGCTGATGGATCAGAGGCGACTTGCTGTGCGCGATCGGGTTACCAAAAACAGCATAGGTTTCCATAACATTATCCCTGGCGAAAACGTTCGCCGGTCAAGGCATCGCGAATTTCTGACGGGTTAAGACGCCCCCCGGTTTCACCCACGGCTACAGGGAAATCATTCCCGAACTGCGCCAGAACTTCTTCTGTTGTCCGACAAGGGGGAAGCCCGGTCAGGTTGGCGCTGGTTGAAACCAGGGGTTTACCAAATGCCTGGCATAACTCCACCACCAAGGGATGGTCGGTAACGCGTACCGCGAGTGAATCGAAACGCCCGGTTAGCCAGCGCGGCGTTGTCGGTTGTGCAGGGAAAACAAACGTCACGGGACCAGGCCACGCAGAGAAAATGGTTTCCCGCTGTGCAGGTGTCAGCATGGAATCATCAATATAAGGCTTAAGCTGCTCGTAGTTCGCAGCGATCAAAATCAATCCTTTTTCGACAGGCCGCTGTTTTAGCGCCAGCAGACGGTTAACGGCGACTTCGCTGTCAGGATCGCACCCGACCCCGAAAACGGCTTCTGTTGGATAGGCGATGACTTCTTCTTTTTTCAGGATGTCCACCGCCTGCGCGATGGAGCCTGATGGCAGGTTATTATTCACTGATTTGATCCGCCGAAACCGGCTTTCCACATTGTTTACTGGCGCAAAAGCGTTTCAAGCCTTGCGCGGTTTTCTTTTCTATAAGTAACGGATAATCGCAATGAGGGCAGACGCCCGCTACTGGTTTGAAATTGATAACGAACTGACATTCAGGATAGCGATCGCACGAATGGAAGGTCTTGCCATAACGAGAGCGGCGCTGCACCAATTGACCACGCTGGCACTGAGGGCAGGCAATTGCCGTTTCATCTGGTTTATCAATTTGTTCCGTATGTTCACATTCCGGATAGCGGCTGCATCCGATAAACATCCCGAACCGCCCCTGCCGCAGCGCCAGTTCGCCGCCACAGAGTGGACAAAGCTGTCCCTCCAGAATTTTGACGATATGTCCGTCCGCCTGGCTTTTCAGGGGACGGACATAATCACATTCCGGATAGCGTGAACAACCGAGAAACGGACCGTGTTTCCCGGACCGAATAACAAGTTCAGCCCCACACTGTGGGCAGGGCTCGTTTTTATGCACCGTGAAGAGTGCTGATTTGGCCATAACAACTCTTGTTGCTGCACATAGAATTAATGCAGCATACCTTCATTCACTTCAAAGAGTAATTCTTCCATTTGCTGATAGGCATTTTCACAGCCTGGGATGTTGAACAGAACCATCAGGATCACCCATTTGAGATCTTCCAGTTCAAACTCAGCAGTATCCAGCGCCATGACGCGCTCTATCACCATCTCTCTCGTTTCGAGGTTTAGCACCTGAATCTGCTCGAGGAATAAAATGAATCCCCGGCAGCTGGCATCCAGCCTTTCACACTCTTCAGCTGTATAGATGCGCACAGACAATGGGTCAGAAGCAAGCTGCATCGGTTCGGCGAGGCCGTCCTGATAATCAGCCAACTTATCCAGCCACATCAACGCATTATAAATATCTTCCCGCTCAAAACCTGCGTCGGTCAGATCCCGTGTTAATTTGTCCTGATCCACCTGCATTTCTGCTTCGTTGTGGATGTAAGTCTCAAACAAATACATCAGTACGTCGAACATGGCATGCCCTCCTTAATCGGACATAGCCGCCGGGTACAGCTGCGATCCACCCTGCTAACTCCAGTTCGAGTAGCTGTGCTACCGTTACTGGCACAGGTTGGCCGGCACGTTCAGCGACAACGTCAACAGGTGTTACCTCATCTCCTACGTTAGCCAGGAGCTTGGGAAATGGCAATGCTACTGCCTCCTGATCCGATGAAATATGTCGCTTTTGGAGATCATCCTGCAACCAATGCAATCCATACTGCAAATTTTCCAGGATATCCTCTTTACAGGTCACCAGCGTCGCCCCCTGTTTTATCAGCCAGTGAGGGCCTTCGCAGCCAGGGTTCCCCAACGGGCCGGGTAGCGCAAAAACTTCACGCCCCTGCTCCAGTGCGCACCTTGCGGTAACCAGCGATCCACTCCGAATCGCAGCTTCGACCACCAGCACGCCCTGGCTTAACCCACTGATGATCCGGTTACGCCGTGGAAAGTTACCCGGTCTGGGCGATGTCGAAAGTGAAAACTCAGACACTATCGCCCCCTCTGAAGCGATAAGATGCTCAGCCAGAATGTGATGACGACGCGGATAGAGACTAAAAAGACCATTGCCAAGCACAGCGACACTTCGCCCTTTTGCTGACAACGCCGCATGATGTGCCACACCATCGATGCCGCAAGCCAGGCCACTGGTGATCGTAAAGCCACATTGGGACAGCTGTTCACTCAGCATTTTCCCCCACCGCTCGCCATACCACGAGGGCGCACGGCTGCCCACAACCGCAAGCTGCATGCTATTAAGCACGTCAACGCGGCCTCGCACAAATAGCGCCCCGGGAAAATCAGGTATAGAACGTAACAATGGCGGAAAGCGAGGATCATCCGCTGTGAGAAGGTGGTTGTCGGTGTGTTCCAGCCATTCCAGACTACGTTCAAGCTCACTCTCACTGAACGAAAAAAACTTTACGGCATGTTTGGGCGAAAGCCCTGACGCGTTGACAGCTTCAGCATCGACGGTTGCCTGGCGAAGCAGCCTCTGCGCAATCTCCAGCATCGCGTCACCGTATAACGACCCGATGTTTATAAGCCGTAACCATATCTCTGTGGACGTCATCCTTTTCTCTGCCATAAGCAGCCTCAGCAATCTTTGCGATTGGTCACTGATGCTGTCAATCGACCGGGGATTTGTCTAGAATAGAAGTAATATTCTTATCAACTCCTGAACACGACTCTGGAAATTTATGGCAGTTTTGCAAGTGTTACATATTCCTGACGAGCGCCTTCGCATCGTCGCGGAACCGGTTAAAGAAGTGAATGCAGAAATTCAGCGTATCGTCGATGATATGTTCGATACCATGTACGCTGAAGAAGGCATTGGCCTTGCCGCGACCCAGGTAGACATTCACAAACGTATTATTGTGATCGACGTTTCTGAAAATCGCGATGAGCGCCTGGTGCTGATTAACCCTGAGCTGCTGGAAAAAAGCGGCGAAACAGGTATTGAGGAAGGCTGTCTGTCTATCCCTGAACAGCGCGCTTTGGTGCCACGTGCCGAAAAAGTTAAAATCCGCGCACTGGATCGTGACGGCAATCCGTTTGAGCTGGAAGCCGACGATCTGCTGGCGATTTGCATTCAGCATGAGATGGATCACCTGGTCGGTAAACTGTTTATCGATTACCTCTCACCACTGAAGCAACAGCGTATTCGTCAGAAAGTTGAGAAACTGGATCGTTTGCGTTCTCGCGCTTAACGCCCCCCGGATACAAGGAATAACGTGTCTACATCACTACGTATAATCTTCGCGGGTACCCCTGATTTTGCAGCGCGTCATCTCGACGCGCTGCTATCGTCTGGTCATCAGATTGTTGGCGTATTTACTCAGCCGGACCGTCCGGCTGGCCGCGGTAAAAAACTGATGCCTGGCCCGGTTAAAGTGCTGGCAGAAACGCATGGTTTACCGGTATTCCAGCCTGCGTCATTACGACCTCAGGAAAACCAGCAGTTAGTGGCAGATCTGAACGCTGACGTGATGGTAGTTGTGGCTTACGGCCTCATTCTGCCGAAAGCGGTACTCGATATGCCCCGCCTGGGCTGTGTTAACGTTCATGGTTCTTTGCTCCCACGCTGGCGTGGTGCAGCCCCTATTCAGCGCGCTCTGTGGGCAGGCGATGCTGAAACTGGCGTGACAATCATGAAGATGGACGTAGGTTTAGACACGGGCGACATGCTGTATAAACTGGCGTGTCCCATCACCGCAGGAGATACCAGCGCCACGCTGTATGACAAGCTGGCGGATCTCGGCCCACAGGGGCTGATTGAGACGCTGCAACAGCTTGCTGACAATACAGCGACACCTGAAGTGCAGGATGAGGCACAGGTGACCTATGCTGAAAAACTGAGTAAAGAAGAAGCCCGGATCGACTGGTCCCTGTCAGCAGCTCAACTCGAACGCTGCATCCGCGCCTTTAATCCATGGCCGATGAGCTGGTTGATGATTGATGAGCAGCCAGTGAAAGTCTGGAAAGCTTCAGTTATTAACGGCAATACTTCGGCAGAGCCCGGTACGATTATCGACGCCAGCAAAAACGGTATCCAGGTTGCGACCGGAGAAGGGATCCTGAATCTTGAATCGCTGCAACCGGCCGGTAAAAAGGCAATGAGCGCGCAGGATCTATTAAATTCCCGTCGTGAATGGTTCATCCCTGGCAATCGCCTTGCCTGAACAAATTTACTCTTAAGGCCCGGTGTTTCCGGGCATTTTTATTTTTACGGTTATGAAAAGACAAAATCTACGCACTATGGCGGCTCAGGCCGTTGAGCAGGTTATTGAGCAGGGCCAGTCACTGAGTAATGTCCTGCCTGCACTGCAACAAAAGGTTTCCGATAAAGACAAAGCCCTGCTTCAGGAGCTGTGCTTTGGCGTGCTGCGCACCCTCTCTCAGCTTGAATGGTTAATTAATAAGCTGATGTCACGCCCGATGAGCGGCAAGCAGCGTACCGTGCATTATTTGATCATGGTCGGTTTCTACCAGCTTCTTCATACCCGCATTCCACCTCATGCTGCGCTGGCTGAGACAGTGGAGGGTGCCGTTTCGATTAAACGTCCCCAGCTGAAAGGATTGATTAACGGCGTGCTGCGTCAGTTCCAGCGTCAGCAGGACGAACTGCTGGCAGAATTTGCGCAAAGCGAATCGCGCTTCCTGCACCCTGAATGGCTGCTGAATCGCCTTAAAAAAGCCTACCCACAGCAATGGCAAGACATTGTGGATGCCAATAACCAACGTCCGCCGATGTGGTTACGCGTCAATCGTAACCATCATACCCGCGACGCATGGCTGGCCCTGCTGGAAGAGGCCGGAATGAGCGGCTTCACACACGCTGCTTATCCTGATGCGGTTCGTTTAGCCTCCCCTGCACCGGTACATGCATTACCCGGTTTTGAAGAGGGCTGGGTAACGGTACAGGACGCATCCGCTCAGGGCTGCATGACCTGGCTTGAACCGAAAGACGGGGAGCAGATCCTTGATCTCTGTGCAGCGCCAGGGGGGAAAACAACGCATATTCTGGAAGTGGCGCCGCAGGCCAGCGTGATGGCCGTGGATGTTGATGAGCAGCGTCTTTCACGCGTCTATGACAACCTCAAGCGTCTGGGTATGAAAGCTCAGGTTAAGCAAGGCGATGGACGTAAACCCGCAGACTGGTGTGGTGATACCAGGTTCGATCGTATTTTGCTGGACGCCCCTTGCTCAGCAACTGGCGTGATTCGTCGTCATCCCGATATCAAATGGCTGCGTCGCGATCGTGATATCAAGGAGCTTGCCCAGTTGCAATCCGAAATTCTGGATGCCATCTGGCCGCATCTCAAACCCGGCGGAACCCTGGTGTATGCAACCTGCTCTGTTCTTCCGGAAGAGAACCGTCAGCAAATTGCGGCTTTCCTGAAACGCACCCCGGACGCTACGCTGCATGATACGGGAACACCTGAGCACCCGGGTCTGCAAAACCTGCCGGGCGCAGAAGAGGGTGATGGTTTCTTTTACGCTAAGCTAATCAAAGAGTGATGTTGAGAACAGGTCACGAAAGATGAAAATTATCATTCTGGGCGCAGGGCAAGTTGGCGGAACGCTGGCGGAAAATCTCGTGGGCGAAAACAACGATATCACCATTGTGGATACCAATGGCGATCGCCTGCGCGTTTTGCAGGACAAGTTTGATCTTCGTGTTGTACAGGGGCACGGCTCTCACCCACGTGTGCTTCGGGAGGCGCGCGCGGACGATGCCGACATGCTGGTTGCAGTAACCAGTTCTGATGAAACCAACATGGTTGCATGTCAGGTGGCCTACTCGCTTTTCAACACACCGAACCGCATCGCCCGCATTCGCTCCCCGGACTATGTCCGGGATGCGGAAAAGCTGTTTAATTCCGAAGCAGTACCTATCGACCATCTTATTGCCCCTGAACAGCTGGTTATCGACAGTATTTATCGTCTGATTGAGTACCCGGGCGCGTTGCAGGTTGTGAACTTTGCGGAAGGAAAAGTAAGCCTGGCGGTTGTGAAGGCTTATTACGGCGGCCCGCTGATTGGTAATGCCCTGTCGACAATGCGCGAGCATATGCCACATATCGATACGCGTGTTGCGGCGATTTTCCGTCACGACAGACCTATTCGTCCGCAAGGGTCCACCATTGTCGAAGCCGGGGATGAAGTCTTCTTTATTGCGGCTTCTCAGCATATCCGTGCGGTGATGAGTGAACTTCAGCGTCTCGAAAAACCGTATAAACGTATTATGCTGGTTGGCGGCGGTAATATTGGCGCAGGTCTGGCGAGACGGCTGGAAAAAGACTACAGCGTGAAGCTGATCGAACGAGATCAACAGCGCGCGTCGGAGCTGGCTGAAAAGCTTCAGAATACTATCGTGTTTTATGGCGATGCTTCGGATCAGGAATTGCTGGCCGAAGAGCATATCGATCAGGTTGATCTTTTTATTGCCGTCACCAACGACGACGAAGCGAATATTATGTCCGCCATGCTCGCTAAACGTATGGGGGCGAAAAAAGTAATGGTGCTTATCCAGCGTAAGGCTTATGTCGACCTGGTACAGGGTAGCGTAATTGATATTGCTATTTCGCCTCAGCAAGCCACCATTTCTGCCCTGCTAAGCCATGTACGTAAAGCGGATATTGTCGGCGTGTCGTCTCTTCGTCGTGGTGTTGCTGAAGCCATTGAAGCCGTCGCTCATGGGGATGAAACGACGTCGCGCGTTGTTGGTCGCGCGATCGACGAAATTAAACTTCCACCAGGCACCATTATCGGCGCCGTAGTGCGAGGTAACGATGTCATGATCGCCAATGATAATTTACGTATTGAGCAGGGTGACCACGTTATTATGTTCCTGACCGATAAAAAATTTATTACCGACGTCGAGCGTTTATTCCAGCCAAGCCCGTTCTTCCTGTAATGATTTGGGTGCTCAGACGAGAGCACCCAAATATTAACCTTCTAATTTTCATGCCTTTTATTTTTCATAACGATTATTTATCCCCAATGGCAATTAGCTAATCATTTGTTAAACTTATAGGCGTCAGCTGGCACAAGGAGAACATAATGAGTTTTATTAAAGAGTTTCGCGAATTTGCGATGCGCGGGAATGTGGTGGATTTGGCTGTGGGTGTCATTATTGGTGCGGCGTTCGGTAAGATCGTTTCATCATTAGTCGCCGACATTATTATGCCGCCGTTAGGACTGTTGATTGGAGGCATTGATTTCAAACAGTTCGCCTTCACCCTTCGGGAGGCTCAGGGCGATATCCCTGCGGTTGTAATGCACTATGGCGTATTCATTCAGAACGTATTTGATTTCGTGATCGTGGCATTTGCCATTTTCATGGCGATCAAACTTATCAACAGACTTAACCGTAAAAAAGAAGAACCGGCTGCTGCCCCGCCAGCACCAACTAAAGAAGAAGTCTTACTGACTGAAATTCGCGATCTGTTAAAAGAGCAGAACAACCGCGTTTGATCAGGCGACAGAAACAGAAAGGCCAGTGGTAAAAAAGCGATTAGCTTGCTTGCCACTGGCCTCCCAGTTACCCCGTTGTGCATGTTTACCTTTACGTAAATAACTCCCTTTTCCTTTCTTGTTCTTCTCAACACGCTGTCTGAAAAGCGGGTCGTGAAGCAATGCCTCAATGGCGTTATCCTTAATTTGTCCCTTCGTATGCTGATAGCGGCTCATCATTTCTCCTGAGCATAGTTAATGTCGGCGGGAGTCTAGTCCCTGGCTGATAAAAAATCAACAACCCTGAGTTTCACTACTGGCGCCCTGTTCAAGAGCTTCCAGTATTGAGCAATAAACACTGCTATGAGCGGTACCGCAGCACGCGTCATTTAACTTTTGCAGAGATCGCTGCATGGCTTGCAGCTCCTGAATGCGTCCTTCAACTTCATCCAGCCGGGCCTGAACGATGCTTTTAGATTCCTGACACGTATGATGTTCAGGATCGATACGGATCGACAGCAGTTCACGGATCGACTCCAGCGTGAAGCCGAGTTGCCGTGCATAGCGGATAAAACGAAGGCGTTGCAGGTCGTTATCCGTATAAAGGCGAAATCCACCTTCCGTTCTGACCTCATGATCGATCATCTGCTGCTTTTCGTAGTAGCGGATAGTATCCGGCGTTACGTTAGCAAGCTTCGCAAGTTCACCTATGCGGTACATGGCTACTCCTCGTTTATTTTTTGCATTAACCTTTCACTGTACTCACCATGCAAAAAGTCAGTATTCATTCCCGTCTGGCGCAGTTTTAGCTCGATGAGCGCCAACCGACGACTGATTTCGGAGTACCGCGGGTCATTCTTATGAATGCCTTTAAGCAGATCGGCAAGCTCGACGGCTTCATTGCGTTGCTGAAGTTCAGGCGGTAAACAACCTGCGTTTTTCAGTAAGCGATAACCGGCCCGTAATTCAGGGGGAATATGTGAATCATCGTCCAGAATCAGCGGCTCACCGCTGCCGGGAAGATTTTCGAACTCGCCTTTGTTTTGGGCATCGCAAATATGGCGTTCAGCCCACTGATCGAGCAACCACATAATGAACTCCAGGGGGTGAGCAGAAAAGATACAGACATTGTAGATAAGTGGAGATTCTGCGGATATAAAAAAACCCGCCGAGGCGGGTTTTTTTACGTTACTACAGATTACTCTGCAGCAGCTTCTGCTTTCTCTGAACGATCAACCAGCTCGATGTAAGCCATCGGCGCGTTGTCGCCTGCACGGAAGCCACACTTCAGAATGCGAGTGTAACCACCGGCACGGCTCGCGAAACGCGGGCCCAGTTCGTTAAACAGTTTTGCCACGATCTCGTTATCACGAGTACGGGCGAATGCCAGACGACGATTAGCAACGCTGTCAGTCTTGGCAAGAGTAATCAGCGGCTCAACTACGCGACGCAGCTCTTTCGCTTTAGGCAGGGTCGTCTTGATGATTTCATGACGAACCAGTGAACCTGCCATGTTGCGGAACATAGCCTGGCGATGGCTGCTGTTGCGGTTCAGTTGACGACCACTCTTACGATGGCGCATGACCTTATCCTTCTCAGTAAAACCTTAACCTGTGATCCGGTTACTCGTCAGCAATGCTTGCTGGTGGCCAGTTTTCCAGGCGCATGCCCAGAGACAGACCACGTGAAGCCAGCACGTCTTTAATCTCGGTAAGAGATTTTTTACCCAGGTTCGGCGTTTTCAGCAACTCAACCTCGGTACGCTGTACCAGATCACCGATATAGTGGATAGCTTCTGCCTTGAGGCAGTTAGCAGAGCGGACAGTCAATTCCAGATCGTCAACAGGGCGCAGCAGGATCGGATCGAATTCTGGTTTCTCTTCTTTCACTTCCGGCTGACGTACATCACGTAAGTCAACGAAAGCTTCCAGTTGTTCTGCCAGGATGGTTGCCGCACGACGAATCGCCTCTTCAGGATCGATTGTGCCATTGGTTTCCATTTCGATGACCAGCTTGTCCAGGTCGGTACGCTGTTCTACACGCGCTGCTTCAACATTGTAGGCAATACGCTCTACAGGGCTGTAGCATGCGTCGACCAGCAGACGGCCGATTGGGCGCTCATCTTCTTCCGAATGAATTCGGGCAGAAGCCGGCACATAACCACGACCGCGCTGAACTTTGATACGCATGCTAATAGCTGCGTTCTCATCGGTCAGGTGGCAGATCACGTGCTGCGGCTTGACGATTTCAACATCACCGTCGTGGGTGATGTCGGCTGCAGTCACAGGGCCAATGCCAGATTTATTCAGAGTAAGAATAACTTCATCTTTACCCTGAACTCTCACCGCCAGCCCTTTCAGGTTGAGCAGGATTTCAAGGATATCTTCCTGAACGCCTTCTTTGGTGCTGTACTCATGAAGTACACCATCAATCTCAACCTCGGTCACCGCGCAACCCGGCATCGATGAGAGCAGAATACGGCGCAGTGCGTTACCCAGAGTATGGCCAAAGCCACGCTCTAAAGGCTCAAGGGTCACCTTGGCGTGCGTCGAACTCACTTGCTCGATATCTACCAGGCGCGGTTTTAGAAACTCTGTCACAGAACCCTGCATTGTGTCCTCTCTTTGGTACTAAGCTTTACTTGGAGTAAAGCTCGACGATCAGGTGTTCGTTAATGTCCGCAGACAGATCAGAACGTTCTGGCTGACGCTTGAACGTACCTTCCATCTTGCCAGCATCAACTTCCAGCCAGGTTGGCTTTTCACGCTGCTCAGCCAGCTCCAGAGCGGCTTTCACGCGAGATTGCTTTTTCGCTTTCTCACGAATGCTAACAACGTCATTCGCTTTAACCTGATAAGAAGCGATGTTAACAACACGACCGTTTACCATGATTGCTTTATGGCTAACCAGCTGGCGTGATTCAGCACGAGTCGCGCCGAAGCCCATACGGTATACAACGTTGTCCAGACGACCTTCCAGCAGAGCCAGCAGGTTTTCACCTGTGTTGCCTTTCAGACGTGCTGCTTCTTTATAGTAGTTACGGAACTGACGCTCCAGCACACCGTAGATACGGCGAACTTTTTGCTTTTCACGCAACTGCACACCATAGTCAGACAGACGCGGTTTACGCGCACCGTGCTGGCCAGGAGCTTGTTCAATTTTACACTTGGTATCGATCGCGCGAACGCCAGACTTAAGGAATAAGTCGGTGCCCTCACGACGGCTCAGCTTGAGCTTAGGACCCAAATATCTTGCCATTTTCTATCTCCAACTAACCTAAAAAACGAGCGTTATACGCGACGTTTTTTCGGCGGACGACAACCGTTATGAGGGATCGGAGTCACATCAGTAATATTCGTGATGCGGAAACCAGCGGCGTTCAGAGCGCGAACAGTAGATTCACGACCCGGACCCGGACCTTTAACCATAACTTCCAGATTCTTGATGCCGTATTCTTTTACGGCTTCAGCGCAACGCTCTGCTGCAACCTGAGCTGCGAACGGAGTGGATTTGCGAGAACCACGGAAACCGGAACCACCGGCTGTTGCCCAACCCAATGCGTTACCCTGACGATCAGTAATAGTAACGATGGTGTTGTTGAAAGAAGCATGGATATGAGCCACGCCGTCAGAGACTTGTTTTCTTACACGTTTACGTGCACGAACTGGTGCCTTTGCCATTATTCAATCACCCCGATTATTTCTTGATCGGTTTGCGCGGACCCTTACGGGTACGTGCGTTGGTCTTAGTACGCTGACCGCGCACTGGCAGACCACGACGATGACGCAAACCGCGATAGCAACCAAGATCCATCAGGCGCTTGATGCTCATGCTGATTTCACGGCGCAGATCACCTTCAACGACAAATTTGGCAACTTCGTCACGCAGCGTGTCGATTTGTTCTTCAGACAGCTCACTGATCTTAACATCTTCAGCGATACCCGCTGCAGCCAGAATGGCTTTAGAACGGGTCTTGCCGACGCCATAGATCGAAGTTAATGCGATCACAGCATGTTTCTGATCAGGAATGTTAATGCCTGCTATACGGGCCACTATGCACTCCTACTATTTAATATGTACGCACCATGCTGAAAAGCCCGTTTTCAGGATACTCAAATGGAAACGTACAGACATACAAAAGATTGGCTGGCTAATCTAGCCAGCTCAACCCAACTTTGCAAGAAAAATATGCGAAATAATCAGCCTTGGCGCTGTTTATGCTTCGGCTCGGCACTGCAAATCACACGGATGACACCATCACGCTTAACGATTTTGCAGTTACGGCATAATTTCTTGACGGAAGCACGAACTTTCATTTTTACTCTCCGTAACTTCTCAGGCGACCAGTTAGCGGCCGTAGCCTTTCAGGTTCGCCTTCTTCAATGCAGACTCATACTGACTGGACATCATCAGAGTTTGCACTTGAGCCATAAAGTCCATAATCACGACAACAACGATAAGCAGTGAGGTCCCACCGAAGTAGAACGGTACTTTCATTGCATCACGCATGAACTCCGGGATCAGGCAGATAAAAGTAATATAAAGCGCACCAACCAAAGTCAGGCGAGTCATTACTTTATCGATATACTTCGCCGTTTGCTCTCCCGGACGAATTCCTGGTACAAATGCACCGGACTTCTTCAGGTTATCTGCTGTTTCACGCGGGTTGAAGACCAACGCCGTGTAGAAGAAACAGAAGAAGATGATCGCAGACGCATAGAGTAACACATAAAGTGGTTGCCCAGGCTGCAAATACAGCGAAATTGTTGTCAGCCAGTTCCAACCAGTACCGCCCCCGAACCATGACGCGATGGTTGCCGGGAACAGAATAATACTGGAAGCGAAGATAGCCGGGATAACCCCCGCCATATTCACTTTCAGCGGTAAATGTGTGCTCTGTGCAGCATAGACACGACGACCCTGCTGACGTTTAGCGTAGTTCACCACAATGCGGCGTTGACCACGTTCAACGAAGACAACAAAGAACGTCACTGCAAATACTAATACTGCAACCAACAGCAACAGGAGGAAGTGCAGGTCGCCTTGACGCGCTTGCTCGATAGTATGGGCGATGGCCGGCGGGAGACCCGCAACGATACCGGCGAAGATAATGATTGAGATACCGTTACCGATACCTCGTTCAGTAATCTGTTCGCCGAGCCACATCAGGAACATGGTCCCTGTGACCAGACTTACAACAGCGGTGAAATAGAATGCAAAGCCTGGGTTTAATACCAGACCTTGCATACCAGGCATATTCGGAAGACCGGTAGCAATACCGATCGACTGGAATATTGCCAGCACCAGAGTGCCGTAACGGGTGTACTGGCTAATCTTACGACGTCCAGACTCCCCTTCTTTCTTCAACTCTGCCAGGGCCGGATGAACGACCGTCAGCAGCTGGATAATAATCGATGCCGAAATGTACGGCATAATACCCAGTGCGAAAATAGAAGCACGGCTGAGAGCACCACCAGAGAACATGTTGAACATTTCAATGATGGTGCCTCGCTGTTGCTCAAGCAGTTTGGCAAGTACAGCGGCATCAATACCAGGGATCGGAATAAAAGAGCCAATACGGAACACAATCAGCGCGCCGATTACAAACAGCAGTCTGCGTTTCAGCTCGCCAAATCCACCTTTGGCACTTTGAAAATCTAATCCCGGTTGCTTAGCCATCTGCTACTTATTCCTCAATTTTACCGCCAGCAGCTTCGATAGCAGCACGAGCACCTTTAGTAACACGCAGGCCACGAACAGTTACCGGAGTAGAAACTTCACCAGCCAGGATCACTTTCGCGAACTCGATCTGGATACCGATAATGTTAGCCGCTTTCAGCGTGTTCAGGTCTACAACGCCGCCTTCAACTTTCGCCAGGTCAGACAGACGGATTTCCGCTGTGATCGCTGCTTTGCGAGAGGTGAAGCCGAACTTCGGCAGACGACGGTACAGTGGCATCTGGCCACCCTCGAAACCGCGACGTACGCCACCGCCAGAACGAGAGTTCTGACCTTTGTGACCACGACCACCGGTTTTGCCGAGGCCAGAACCGATACCACGACCCAGGCGTTTACCCGCCTTTTTAGAGCCTTCGGCCGGAGACAGAGTATTTAAACGCATCTCTTACTCCTCAACTTTAACCATGAAGTAAACCGCGTTGACCATACCACGAACAGCAGGAGTATCCTCGCGCTCAACGGTATGACCAATACGACGCAGACCCAGGCCAAGCAGCGTTGCCTTGTGTTTCGGCAGACGACCGATTGCACTGCGGGTTTGAGTGATTTTAATAGTCTTTGCCATGGTCAATTACCCCAGAATTTCTTCAACGGATTTACCACGCTTGGCAGCGACCATTTCTGGAGAATTCATATTTTCCAGGCCATCAATAGTTGCACGAACCACGTTGATCGGGTTGGTGGAACCATATGCTTTAGCCAGAACGTTATGAACTCCAGCAACTTCCAGAACGGCGCGCATTGCACCACCGGCGATGATACCGGTACCTTCGGAAGCTGGCTGCATGAATACACGAGAACCCGTGTGAACACCTTTAACTGGGTGTTGCAGGGTACCGTTGTTCAGCGCGACGTTAATCATATTGCGACGGGCTTTTTCCATCGCTTTCTGGATCGCTGCTGGAACTTCACGCGCTTTACCGTAACCAAAACCAACGCGACCGTTACCATCACCCACTACAGTCAGAGCTGTGAAGGAGAAAATACGACCACCTTTAACGGTTTTAGATACGCGGTTTACCGCGATCAGCTTTTCCTGCAGTTCGCCAGCCTGTTTTTCGATGTGAGCCATCTTACACCTCTACCTTAGAACTGAAGGCCAGCTTCACGGGCAGCATCTGCCAGTGCCTGGACACGACCATGATATTGGAACCCGGAACGGTCAAAGGAAACATTGCTGATGCCTTTTTCCAGAGCGCGTTCAGCTACAGCTTTACCTACAGCTGCTGCGGCGTCTTTGTTACCGGTATACTTCAATTGTTCTGAGATAGCTTTTTCTACAGTAGAAGCAGCTACCAGAACTTCAGAACCGTTCGGTGCAATTACCTGTGCGTAAATATGACGCGGGGTACGATGTACCACCAGGCGAGTTGCACCCAGCTCTTTGAGCTTGCGGCGTGCGCGGGTCGCACGACGGATACGAGCAGATTTCTTATCCATAGTGTTACCTTACTTCTTCTTAGCCTCTTTGGTACGCACGACTTCGTCGGCGTAACGAACACCCTTGCCTTTATAAGGCTCAGGACGACGGTAGGCGCGCAGATCTGCTGCAACCTGACCGATCAGCTGTTTATCAGCGCCTTTCAGCACGATTTCAGTCTGAGTCGGGCATTCTGCAGTGATACCGGCCGGCAGCGGATGCTCAACAGGGTGTGAGAAGCCCAGAGACAGGCCTACTGCATTCCCTTTGATAGCTGCACGATAACCTACACCAACCAGCTGAAGCTTTTTAGTGAAGCCTTCGGTAACACCAACAACCATTGAGTTCAGCAGGGCACGCGCGGTACCAGCCTGAGCCCATCCATCCACGAAACCATCACGTGGACCGAAGGTCAGAGCGTTATCTGCATGTTTAACTTCAACAGCATTGTTGAGGGTACGAGTCAGCTCGCCGTTTTTACCTTTGATCGTAATAACCTGACCGTCGATTTTTACATCAACGCCGGCAGGAATAACGACCGGTGCTTTAGCAACACGAGACATTCTTTCCTCCGATTAGGCTACGTAGCAGATAATTTCGCCACCAAGACCAGCCTGGCGCGCTGCACGATCAGTCATAACACCTTTAGAGGTAGAAACAACTGCGATACCAAGACCAGCCATTACTTTTGGCAGCTCATCTTTTTTCTTATAGATGCGCAGGCCTGGGCGGCTGACACGCTGAATGCTTTCTACAACAGCTTTACCCTGGAAATACTTGAGAGTAAGTTCCAGTTCCGGCTTGGTGTCGCCTTCAACTTTAAAATCTTCGATAAAACCTTCTTCCTTCAGCACGTTGGCAATTGCCACTTTCAGCTTGGCGGAAGGCATGGTGACCGCAACTTTGTTCGCGGCCTGACCGTTACGGATACGGGTCAGCATATCCGCGATCGGATCTTGCATGCTCATCTGTCTTTACTCCCGTGATTCAATTGGTAATTACCAGCTAGCCTTTTTCAAGCCTGGCACTTCACCGCGCATGGCGGCTTCACGCAGTTTGATACGGCTCAACCCAAACTTGCCCACATAACCATGTGGACGACCTGTTTGACGACAGCGGTTACGCTGACGAGACGGGCTGGAATCACGCGGCAGAGACTGCAGCTTGAGAACCGCATTCCAACGATCTTCGTCGGAAGCGTTCACATCAGAAATGATCGCTTTCAGTTCAGCGCGTTTAGCGAAGAATTTATCAGCTAAAGCTACGCGCTTTACTTCGCGTGCTTTCATTGATTGCTTAGCCATTCAGTAACCCTACCTTACTTGCGGAACGGGAAGTCAAAGGCAGCCAGCAGAGCACGGCCTTCTTCATCAGATTTCGCAGTAGTGGTAATGGTAATATCCAAACCACGCACGCGGTCGACTTTATCGTAGTCGATTTCTGGGAAGATGATCTGCTCACGGACACCCATGCTGTAGTTACCACGACCGTCGAAAGACTTAGCGGACAAGCCACGGAAGTCACGGATACGTGGAACAGCAATAGTGATCAGGCGCTCAAGGAACTCCCACATGCGTTCGCCACGCAGAGTTACTTTACAGCCGATCGGATAGCCCTGACGGATTTTGAAGCCTGCAACAGATTTGCGTGCTTTGGTGATCAGCGGTTTTTGACCGGAGATTGCTGTCAGGTCAGCTGCTGCGTTATCCAGCAGTTTCTTGTCAGCGATCGCTTCACCAACACCCATGTTCAGGGTGATCTTCTCGACCCGAGGGACTTGCATGACAGAATTGTAGTTAAACTCAGTCATGAGTTTGTTAACTACTTCGTCTTTGTAGTAATCATGCAGTTTCGCCATCGTACTACTCCAAATTACTTGATAGTTTCGCTGTTAGATTTGAAGAAACGGACTTTTTTACCGTCTTCGAATCTAAAGCCTACACGGTCAGCCTTGCCGGTAGCCGCATTGAAGATTGCAACGTTAGAAACCTGAATAGCAGCTTCTTTTTCAACGATGCCGCCTGGTTGGTTCAGGGCCGGAACCGGCTTCTGATGTTTCTTAACCAGGTTGATACCTTCAACGACAAGTTTGCCGGAAGACAGAACATTTTTTACTTTACCGCGTTTACCTTTATCTTTACCGGTTAACACGATAACTTCGTCATCACGACGGATTTTCGCTGCCATGATTCGCTCCTTAGAGTACTTCTGGTGCCAGAGAGATAATTTTCATGAACTTCTCAGTACGAAGTTCACGAGTTACCGGCCCAAAGATACGCGTGCCGATAGGCTGCTCGCTGTTATTGTTTAAAATAACGCATGCATTACCATCGAAGCGAATGACAGAACCGTCAGGGCGACGAACACCCTTCTTGGTGCGCACCACTACCGCCTTCAGCACATCACCTTTTTTGACCTTACCACGTGGAATTGCTTCCTTGATGGTGATCTTGATGATGTCGCCTACGCCTGCGTAGCGACGGTGCGAGCCACCCAGAACCTTGATACACATTACGCGACGTGCACCGGAGTTGTCGGCGACGTTCAGCATAGTCTGTTCTTGGATCATTTTAGTGCTCCGCTAATGTCAACTACTACCTGAGACTCTAAAATCAGAGCCGTTAAAAAGCCCCATATCGAGGGCGCGGCATTATAACACCGCTTCTGCAATATGGGTAGAAAAAATAAACGGCTCATCGCTGAGCCGTTTATTCGTATTGAGAATGCGTACTCTATTACAGAACCGCTTTCTCTACAACGCGAACCAGCGTCCAGGACTTAGTCTTGGACAGTGGACGGCATTCACGGATTTCAACCTTGTCGCCGATACCACATTCGTTGTTCTCGTCATGTACGTGCAGTTTGGTCGTACGCTTGATGAATTTACCGTAGATCGGGTGTTTCACAAAACGTTCGATAGCTACAACAATGGATTTCTCCATTTTATCGCTAACAACACGACCTTGCAGAGTACGGATTTTATCGGTCATTACGCACCCGCCTTCTGAGTCAGTAAAGTCTTAACGCGCGCAACATTGCGACGCACTTGCTTCAGCAGGTGAGTCTGTTGCAGCTGGCCACTTGCAGCCTGCATACGCAGGTTGAACTGCTCACGCAGCAGGTTCAGCAGCTCAGCGTTCAGCTCTTCAACGCTTTTTTCACGCAGCTCTTTTGCTTTCATTACATCACCGTCTTAGTTACAAAGGTGGTTTTGATAGGCAGTTTCGCTGCTGCCAGGCCGAAGGCTTCACGGGCCAGCTCTTCCGGAACACCGTCCATTTCATAAAGGACTTTGCCCGGTTGGATCAAGGCAACCCAGTACTCCACGTTACCTTTACCTTTACCCATACGAACTTCCAGTGGCTTCTCGGTGATCGGTTTGTCCGGGAATACACGGATCCAGATCTTACCTTGACGCTTAACTGCACGGGTCATTGCACGACGTGCTGCTTCGATCTGACGTGCAGTCAGACGACCACGGCCAACAGCTTTCAGACCGAAAGTGCCGAAGCTAACATCCGTACCCTGCGCCAGACCACGGTTGCGGCCTTTGTGCACTTTACGGAATTTTGTACGCTTTGGTTGTAACATCAGCGACGCTCCTTATTTACGGCCTTTACGCTGCTGCTTTTTAGGTTGAGCAGCCGGTTTTTCCGGTTGTTCAACAGCAGCCATACCACCCAGGATCTCACCTTTGAAGATCCATACCTTAACGCCGATTACACCGTAAGTGGTGTGCGCTTCAGAGGTGTTGTAGTCGATGTCAGCACGCAGAGTGTGCAGCGGTACGCGACCTTCGCGGTACCATTCGGTACGTGCGATTTCCGCGCCGCCCAGACGGCCGCTAACTTCAACTTTGATACCTTTAGCGCCCAGACGCATTGCGTTCTGTACAGCACGCTTCATAGCACGACGGAACATAACGCGACGTTCCAGCTGAGAAGTGATGCTGTCAGCAACCAATTTAGCGTCCAGTTCAGGCTTACGAACTTCAGCGATATTGATCTGTGCAGGAACGCCAGCGATATCCGCTACGACCTTGCGCAGTTTTTCTACGTCTTCGCCTTTCTTACCGATAACGATGCCAGGGCGAGCAGTGTGAATAGTCACACGGATGCTCTTAGCTGGACGCTCGATAACGATACGAGATACAGACGCTTTAGCCAGTTCCTTAGTCAGGTACTGACGTACTTTAAAATCGCTGTCCAGGTTGTCAGCGAATTCTTTGGTGTTCGCAAACCAGGTAGAGTTCCATGGTTTTACAATACCCAGGCGAATACCATTAGGATGTACTTTCTGACCCATTGCTAGTCTCCAGAGTCTCAGCGATCGGACACAACCACAGTAATGTGGCTGGTGCGCTTCAGGATGCGATCTGCACGACCTTTCGCACGCGGCATAATGCGCTTCATGCTTGGGCCTTCATCTACGAAAATTTTCGCGACTTTCAGATCGTCGATGTCAGCGCCATCGTTGTGTTCAGCGTTAGCAATGGCAGATTCCAGTACTTTCTTGACCAATACCGCAGCTTTCTTGTTGGTATAGGTCAGGATGTCCAGGGCCTGCGACACTTTCTTACCGCGAATCAGGTCAGCAACAAGGCGAACCTTCTGTGCAGAAGAACGAGCATGGCGATGTTGAGCTAAAGTTTCCATCTCTTCCTCCTACCTTATTTCTTCTTCGCTTTTTTATCAGCAGCGTGGCCGCGATAAGTACGAGTCGGTGCGAATTCACCCAGTTTGTGACCAACCATTTCGTCGGTAACAAAGACTGGAACGTGCTGACGACCATTATGGACAGCGATGGTCAAACCGATCATGTTAGGAAAGATCGTTGAACGACGGGACCAAGTGCGCAGGGGCTTCTTGTCTCCGCTTTCCACCGCTTTCTCTACCTTCTTCAGCAAGTGCAGGTCAATAAAAGGACCTTTCTTGAGAGAACGTGGCATGGCTTATCCTCTAAAATTATTTGCTACGGCGACGTACGATAAATTTATCAGTACGCTTGTTGCTGCGGGTCTTCTTACCTTTGGTCTGAACGCCCCACGGAGTTACCGGGTGCTTACCAAAGTTACGACCTTCACCACCACCATGTGGGTGGTCGACTGGGTTCATCGCAGTACCGCGAACGGTAGGACGAACACCACGCCAGCGTGCAGCACCAGCTTTACCCAGAACGCGCAGCATATGCTCAGCATTGCCAACTTCGCCCAGAGTAGCGCGGCAGTCTGCTTCGACTTTACGCATTTCACCAGAACGCAGACGCAGGGTGACATAAGCACCGTCACGCGCAACGATCTGAACGTAAGTACCCGCGGAACGCGCCAGCTGACCGCCTTTACCTGGTTTCATTTCTACGTTATGAACGGTAGAACCAACCGGGATATTGCGCATCGGCAGGGTGTTGCCTGCTTTGATTGCAGCATCAACGCCAGACTGAATCTGGTCGCCAGCTTTCAGGCCTTTAGGGGCCAGGATGTAACGGCGTTCGCCATCTTTGTACAGAACCAGCGCGATGTTCGCGGAACGGTTCGGATCGTACTCAAGACGCTCAACAACTGCTGGGATACCGTCTTTGTTGCGTTTGAAGTCAACAATACGATAAGCCTGCTTGTGGCCACCACCGATGTGACGAGTGGTGATACGGCCATTGTTGTTACGACCACCGGATTTGCTGTTTTTTTCCAGCAACGGAGCAAAAGGTTTGCCCTTGTGCAGCTCAGGGTTAACCACTTTAACTACGTGGCGACGACCCGGAGATGTCGGTTTACATTTAACAACTGCCATTGTATTACTCCTCCGACTTACTCAGCGCCGCCAACGAAGTCCAGGTTCTGGCCTTCTTTCAGGGTGACGTAAGCTTTTTTCCAGTCGCTACGACGACCGATACGCTGTCCGTGACGTTTAACTTTCCCTTTAACTACCAGGGTGTTAACGACTTCGACTTCGACTTCAAACAGTTTCTGCACAGCAGCTTTGATCTCTGCTTTGGTCGCGTCTTTAGCAACTTTGAGAACGATGGTGTTTGTTTTTTCCATCGCAGTAGACGCTTTTTCAGAAACGTGCGGTGCGCGCAGCACCTTCAGCAGACGTTCTTCACGAATCATGCCAGCATCTCCTCAACTTGCTTAACAGCATCAGCAGTCATTACGACTTTGTCGAAGGCGATCAGGCTAACCGGGTCGATACCAGTCGCGTCGCGTACGTCAACCTTGTGCAGGTTACGCGCGGCCAGGAACAGGTTCTCGTCCAGCTCACCGGTGATGATCAGCACATCTTCCAGAGCCATGTCTTTCAGTTTCTGTGCCAGCAGCTTAGTTTTAGGCGCTTCAACAGAGAACTTCTCGACAACGATCAGACGATCCTGACGTACCAGTTCGGACAGAATGCTTTTCAGCGCGCCGCGGTACATCTTTTTGTTAACTTTTTGACTGTGGTCCTGTGGACGCGCAGCGAAGGTCACGCCACCTGAACGCCAGATCGGGCTCTTGATAGAACCTGAACGCGCACGGCCGGTACCTTTCTGGCGCCATGGCTTTTTGCCTGAACCAGTTACTTCAGCACGAGTCTTCTGAGCACGAGTACCCTGACGAGCACCAGCTGCATAAGCAACAACAACCTGGTGAACCAGCGCTTCGTTGAAATCACGACCGAAGGTAGTTTCGGAAACAGTCAGCGCGCTCTGCGCGTCTTTCAATACTAATTCCATTGCTATCCCCTTACGCCTTCACAGCTGGTTTAACGATCAGGTCGCTACCGGTTGCACCCGGGACCGCACCTTTAACCAGCAGCAGGTTGCGCTCAGCGTCAACACGTACTACGTCCAGGCTCTGAACGGTTACACGTTCGTTGCCCAGCTGACCTGCCATTTTCTTGCCTTTGAACACTTTGCCCGGAGTCTGGTTCTGACCGATAGAACCCGGAACGCGGTGAGACAAGGAGTTACCGTGAGTAGCGTCCTGGGTACGGAAGTTCCAGCGCTTAACGGTACCAGCAAAACCTTTACCTTTAGAGGTACCGGTTACGTCAACTTTTTTAACGTCAGCAAACAGCTCAACGCTAATGTCCTGACCTACGGTGAACTCTTCGCCTTCAGCAAGACGGAATTCCCACAGACCACGGCCAGCTTCAACGCCAGCTTTAGCGAAGTGACCCGCTTCTGGTTTGGTTACACGGTTAGCTTTTTTAGCACCAGTGGTAACCTGAATAGCGCGGTAGCCATCGTTAGCCAGATCTTTAACCTGAGTAACGCGGTTTGCTTCAACTTCGATTACGGTTACTGGGATAGAAACGCCATCTTCAGTGAAGATGCGGGTCATACCCACTTTTTTACCGACTAAACCAATCATTGTTTCAACCTCTCAATCGCTCGATGACCTGATTAACCCAGGCTGATCTGCACGTCTACACCGGCAGCCAGATCCAGACGCATCAGAGCATCAACGGTTTTCTCAGTTGGCTCAACGATGTCAACCAGACGCTTGTGAGTGCGGATTTCGTACTGATCACGCGCATCTTTGTTAACGTGCGGAGAGATCAGAACGGTAAAGCGCTCTTTGCGGGTCGGCAGCGGGATCGGACCACGGACTTGCGCACCAGTGCGCTTAGCAGTCTCGACGATTTCCGCGGTTGATTGATCGATCAGACGATGATCAAACGCTTTAAGGCGGATACGGATTCTTTGGTTCTGCATGAGACCAGAGCTCCAATTATTTTATAAACGAAAATGATTACTCCTCAAACCCATTACGATTGATGGGAGAGTGTAACCGTTCTTACGTAGCTCCCCAATTGGGAGCATTGTTGAGTAACAAAGTGAGCTACTCTGGTTCAGATTGAACCCGCCGTCAATTACGACAAGCCCGCGCATTATACGTAAATCAGAGAAAGACGCAAGTGCCGTTTAGAAATTAAGCGCCAAAGACGTACTATACGTAAGGCCGCGCAATTTTTTATGCAAAGTATCCCTTCTCAACTCTTTGTATGAAGCCGCTACGCAATTGCTGTTTTTACACATTGCCGGGCATGCAGATTATTACGAGTATGCGCTCAAACCATTTTGAGGCTCTCGCTATGCTACTGTCCCTCCCCTTTCTGTTGATCTATTTTGCGTTATCGGCCTTGCTTGTTCGCACCGATATCCGCACGGGGCTTCTTCCCGATAAATTTCTTTGTCCGCTGCTATGGACGGGCCTGCTCTACCAGCTTTGTCTCCATCCTGATTTTTTGCCGAGCGCGGTAGTGGGTGCGATGACAGGATATGCCGGATTCGCCATTATCTATTGGGGATACCGGCTCATCTGCCGACGTGAAGGGATGGGATATGGCGACATAAAATATCTGGCGGCGCTGGGGGCATGGCATGGCTGGTGTGTACTACCAATACTGGCATTAGTGGCCGCGTTAATGGCTCTGCTGTATCTGGTTGCTTTCTCGTTGTTTACCCCTGATAAGCAGGCATTAAAAAACCCACTGCCTTTTGGGCCATTTCTGGCGGCAGCGGGTTTATGCGTTGGCTGGGAAAGCCTGATTAACTTTCCACTTTGATCTGAGACTGAAGGTAGTTCTGTAGGCCAATTTTGCTAATGAGATCCAGTTCGGTCTCAAGCCAGTCGATGTGCCCTTCTTCATCGGCCAGGATCTGGATCATCATATCGCGGCTGACGTAGTCATGTACGCTGTCCGCATAGGCAATGGCTTCACGCAGATCTTTTGCACCCTCCAGCTCCAGCCGGAGATCAGAACGCAGCATCTCTTCGACATCTTCTCCGATGCCCAGTTTTCCGAGATCCTGTAGGTTAGGAATGCCTTCGAGGAATAAAATACGCTCAATGTATTTATCGGCGTGTTTCATTTCATCAATGGACTCATGGTATTCAACATCGTTGAGGCGAGTCAGTCCCCAGTTTTTAAACATTCTTGCATGGAGAAAATACTGATTGATTGCGACAAGCTCATTTCCCAATAATTTATTGAGATAACTTATGATTTTAACATCACCTTTCATTATATAGTCCCTCCGCTTCCACTCATTGAAGCGTAGATCGGGCTACGGGGATGTCAAAAAAAAGATAGAGGCTTACGCGATCTCTTTGAATTCCGGGATCTGCATCAGTTCGTCCTGCATGATCTCACGCGCTGCGCGAACGCATTTACCGCATTGATTTCCCACCGGAACAAACTTGCGAAGCTGCTGGAAAGATTGTGGTTGAAACTGGCGAACGGCCTGACGAATTTTTTTGTCGCTTACACCATTACATAAACAAACGTACATAAAGACTCCCGTTCAAAATATGCGCAAAGTGTAAGTGAGAATGGTTATGATTACAATAGCGCGGGCGTCGGAATACGTGGCGGGAGAAAGCAAAAAATGCGAATTTTTATGACAATGCCCCAACGGCAGAAAACAAAAAAGGACGCCGGAGCGTCCTTTTTATTTCAGGGCTAATTAATTAGCCCAGAACTTTAGCAACAACGCCCGCGCCAACGGTACGGCCGCCTTCACGGATTGCGAAACGCAGACCGTCGTCCATCGCGATTGGGTGGATCAGCGTCACAACCATCTTGATGTTGTCGCCTGGCATTACCATCTCTACGCCTTCTGGCAGTTCGATGGTACCGGTCACGTCAGTTGTACGGAAGTAGAACTGTGGACGGTAGCCTTTGAAGAACGGAGTATGACGGCCGCCTTCGTCTTTGGACAGAATGTACACTTCAGATTCGAACTTGGTGTGTGGCTTGATTGAGCCTGGCTTCGCCAGAACCTGACCACGTTCGATTTCTTCACGTTTGATACCACGCAGCAGAACACCAACGTTCTCACCAGCACGGCCTTCGTCCAGCAGTTTGCGGAACATTTCAACGCCAGTACAGGTAGACTTCGCAGTCTCTTTGATACCAACGATTTCAACTTCTTCACCAACTTTGATGATACCGCGCTCTACACGACCGGTAACAACGGTACCACGACCGGAGATGGAGAATACGTCTTCGATTGGCAGCAGGAATGGCTTGTCAATCGCACGCTCTGGTTCTGGGATGTAAGAATCCAGGTAGCCAGCCAGTTCGATGATTTTCTCTTCCCACTCTGCTTCGCCTTCCAGCGCTTTCAGCGCGGAACCACGAACGATTGGAGTGTCGTCGCCTGGGAAATCGTACTGAGACAGCAGTTCACGAACTTCCATCTCTACCAGTTCCAGCAGCTCTTCGTCATCAACCATGTCACATTTGTTCAGGAACACGATGATGAAAGGAACGCCTACCTGACGACCCAGCAGGATGTGCTCACGAGTCTGAGGCATAGGGCCGTCAGTCGCAGCAACAACCAGGATCGCGCCGTCCATCTGCGCAGCACCGGTGATCATGTTTTTAACATAGTCGGCGTGGCCTGGGCAGTCTACGTGTGCGTAGTGGCGAGTCGGGGTGTCATACTCAACGTGAGAGGTGTTGATGGTGATACCACGAGCTTTTTCTTCTGGTGCGTTATCGATCTGGTCGAAAGCACGAGCAGCACCGCCGTAGGTTTTAGCCAGTACGGTGGTGATTGCAGCAGTCAGGGTAGTTTTACCATGGTCAACGTGGCCGATAGTACCAACGTTGACGTGCGGTTTTGTACGTTCAAATTTTTCTTTAGACACGGCTATATTCCTTACTATAGTGCTCTCCCCTTCGGAGAGAGCACGGGACTTAGGTTTTAATCCTGTGGATTACTTACCACGGGCTTCGATAACGGCCTGAGCAACGTTGTTCGGCGCATCATCATACTTCAGGAATTCCATAGTGTATGATGCACGACCTTTGGTCAGAGAACGCAGCTGAGTCGCATATCCGAACATTTCAGACAGCGGAACTTCAGCGTGGATCTTAACGCCAGTTACTTCGGATTCCTGACCACGCAGCATACCGCGACGACGGCTCAAGTCACCGATAACGTCACCGGTGTTCTCTTCAGGAGTTTCTACTTCAACCTTCATGATCGGCTCAAGCAGAACTGGTTTTGCTTTCTTAAAGCCTTCTTTAAAGGCAATAGACGCAGCCAGTTTAAACGCCAGTTCAGAGGAGTCAACGTCGTGGTAAGAACCGAAGTGCAGACGAACACCCATGTCTACAACCGGGTAACCAGCCAGAGGACCAGCTTTCAGCTGCTCCTGGATGCCTTTATCAACGGCAGGGATGTATTCGCCAGGAATTACACCACCTTTGATGTCGTTGATGAACTCGTAACCTTTAGGGTTAGAGCCCGGCTCCAGTGGGTACATGTCGATCACAACGTGACCGTACTGACCGCGACCACCAGACTGCTTAGCGTGTTTACCTTCAACATCGGTAACTTTCGCGCGAATCGCTTCGCGGTAAGCAACCTGAGGTTTACCCACGTTTGCTTCAACGTTGAATTCACGCTTCATACGGTCAACGATGATGTCCAGGTGCAGTTCACCCATACCAGCGATGATGGTCTGGTTAGATTCTTCATCAGTCCATACGCGGAATGATGGGTCTTCTTTCGCCAGACGGCCCAGAGCCAGACCCATTTTTTCCTGGTCAGCTTTGGTTTTTGGTTCAACTGCGATGGAGATTACCGGCTCAGGGAATTCCATACGCTCCAGAATGATCGGGTGATCCGGGTCACACAGGGTGTCACCAGTGGTCACGTCTTTCAGACCGATAGCAGCAGCGATGTCGCCCGCACGAACTTCTTTGATCTCTTCACGTTTGTTAGCGTGCATCTGTACGATACGGCCAAAACGTTCACGCGCCGCTTTCACGGAGTTCAGGATGGTGTCACCGGAGTTAACCACACCAGAGTAAACGCGGAAGAAGGTCAGGTTACCCACGAATGGGTCGGTAGCAATTTTGAACGCCAGTGCAGAGAACGGCTCGTCATCACTTGCGTGACGCTCAGCCGGAGTATCTTTACCGTCGTCCAGGATGCCGTTGATCGCAGGAACGTCAACCGGGGATGGCAGGTAGTCAACTACCGCATCCAGCATCGCCTGAACACCTTTGTTCTTGAACGCAGAACCACAGGTTACCAGGATGATTTCGTTGTTCAGAACGCGCTGACGCAGAGCAGATTTGATCTCTTGCTCAGACAGTTCTTCACCACCCAGGTATTTCTCCATCAGCTCTTCAGAAGCTTCTGCTGCGGATTCGATCAGGTTCTGGTGCCATTCGTCAGCCAGGTCCTGCATCTCTGCCGGGATATCTTCGTATTCGAAGGTAACGCCCGCATCTGCTTCGTTCCAGTTGATGGCTTTCATTTTCACCAGGTCGATAACGCCGGTGAAACCTTCTTCAGCACCAATTGCCAGCTGAAGCGGAACAGGGTTCGCGCCCAGACGGGTTTTGATCTGGCCAACAACTTTCAGGAAGTTAGCACCCATACGGTCCATTTTGTTAACGAACGCGATGCGTGGAACTTTATATTTGTTTGCCTGACGCCATACGGTTTCAGACTGTGGCTGAACACCACCAACTGCGCAATAAACCATTACCGCGCCGTCAAGAACACGCATGGAACGTTCTACTTCGATGGTGAAGTCAACGTGCCCTGGGGTGTCGATGATGTTTACGCGATGCGGTTCGTACTGCTTAGCCATACCTGACCAGAATGCAGTAGTCGCTGCGGAGGTGATAGTAATACCACGCTCCTGCTCCTGTTCCATCCAGTCCATGGTGGCTGCGCCGTCATGAACTTCACCGATTTTATGGTTTACACCGGTGTAGAACAGAATACGTTCGGTAGTAGTGGTTTTACCGGCGTCGATGTGCGCACTGATACCGATGTTACGGTAGCGTGCGATGGGTGTTGTACGAGCCATTTGATTCCTCGTTTATATCTTTAGGCGTTCAGTTAAGTTACCCAGAGCGGGCGGCTTCTCTGAAGCGCCCGCCTGGTGACTACGACTCCGAAGGGATTACCAACGGTAGTGTGCGAACGCCTTGTTGGCTTCTGCCATACGGTGAACGTCTTCACGTTTCTTAACTGCGGTACCTTTGTTTTCCGCAGCATCAGAAAGTTCGTTCGCCAGACGCAGAGCCATGGATTTATCACCGCGTTTACGAGCAGCTTCAACGATCCAACGCATTGCCAGAGCATTACGACGAACCGGACGAACTTCAACTGGAACCTGATAAGTAGAACCACCAACGCGGCGAGACTTAACTTCTACAGTCGGGCGCACGTTGTCGAGAGCGACTTCGAAGGCTTCCAGTTCATTTTTACCAGAACGCTGAGCCAGGGTCTCCAGCGCGCTGTATACGATTGCTTCTGCGGTAGATTTTTTACCATCTACCATCAGGATATTTACAAATTTTGCCAGCAGTTCTGATCCGAATTTCGGATCTGGAAGAATTTTACGCTGACCAATGACGCGACGACGTGGCATGGGATTACTCCGTTGTTAATTCAGGATTGTCCAAAACTCTACGAGTTTAGTTTGACATTAAGATAAATCAGTTTGGCCTTACTTAACGGAGAACCATTAAGCCTTAGGACGCTTCACGCCGTACTTGGAGCGAGCCTGCTTACGGTCTTTAACACCTGAGCAGTCCAGCGCACCACGAACGGTGTGGTAACGAACACCCGGAAGGTCTTTAACACGACCGCCACGGATCAGGATCACGGAGTGCTCCTGAAGGTTGTGACCTTCACCACCGATGTAGGAAGTCACTTCGAAACCGTTAGTCAAACGCACACGGCATACTTTACGCAGTGCGGAGTTTGGTTTTTTAGGAGTGGTGGTATATACACGAGTACATACGCCACGTTTCTGCGGGCAGGCTTCCAGCGCAGGCACGTTGCTTTTTGCAACTTTGCGTGCACGTGGTTTGCGTACCAGCTGGTTAACTGTTGCCATTAAATAGCTCCTGGTTTTAGCTTTTGCTTCGTAAACACGTAATAAAACGACCTCATACAATATGAGGACGCGAAATTTTAGGGCTACGTCGAAAAGGTGTCAAGAAATATACAGCGATCTCAAATCACCAGTTCATTTGACTGGCGTGCGTCACAGTAAGATTGACGAAATCAGTATAGCCAACCACGTCAATTTTGGCTGAAATTTGACCAGAAAGACCCCGCGCATCCAGATCCTCTTTCAGCGCAGAGACTGTTATGGGGGCATTAGCGAGGATTTCAACAAAACGGCTGCCTTCAAGCGCCGCAAGCACGCCATCCTGAATCAGCAGCAGATCATCACCTTCGCGCAGCATGCTCAGTAACGTGTCGATATCGCATTGCCACGGTGAACGGCTCAGGGTATGGAGCATGACAGCCTCAGAAAGTCAGAACGGTATCGTAGTGAGAGAGTTGTTCGCGCAGCGCAGCAGATGTCAGGATCGTCACGTCCAGCACGAACGGTGTTTTCTCGTTTAACCCACGCGCGGCCAGCGAGTCGGCGCACACATAGAAGGTTTCAATGTCATAGAGCGGCAGAACTTTAAAGGTCGCAATGTAGTCGCGCGCAAGAATGGCCTGCGGTTGTTGGCCTGCCAGAAGCTGGAATACGCCATCGCCTAAAAAGAAGACGCCGATATCTTCGGTTAAAGCCGATGTCGCGAGCAATGCATCCAGCCCTTCCCGGCCTGAAGCGCTGCCATGCGGCGCAGAAGTAAAAACAAACGCTACGCGCTTCATCAAAATTGCACCACTCTGTCGCAGGTCAACGCCGCCTGTGCCAGGGCACCCAGTCCGCTGAGCGAAAAGCCCGGTTGCAGGTTAGCCCCCGCCAGACCAAGGCGTTCGGCTTCGGTCACATCCGTCACGCCGCGACGCAGTGCCGCCGCGACGCAGATATGCAGGTCAACGCCCTGCGTTTCGTTTAATTTTTGCCAGGCGCGCACGAGGTCAAACTCATCGCTCGCCGGAGACGTAAACTGGTTCGCGTTATATACGCCTTCGCGATAAAAGAAGACGCTTGCCAGTTCATGACCGGCATCAAGCAGCGCATGGGCAAACTGTAGCGCGCTGCTGGCCTGCTGGGTACCGTACGCCGGGCCCGTCACCATTAACGCAAAACGCATTACTTGTCTTGTCCCAGGAAGTCGCCGCTTTTGAACTGGCGAATATAGAGGTAAACCGTGTGTTTGGAGATATTCAGGCGATCGGCCACCTGGTTGATGGCATCTTTGATATCAAAAATCCCTTTCTCATAGAGGTTCAGGACGATCTGACGATTCTTGGCGTTGTTGGATACGTTGCGATCGGCATTCACCTCTTCAATGGTGAACTCCAGCGTCTGGGTCACGAGATCCTCAACCGAAGAAGCAAAGTTCACCGATGAGCCCACGTCCGGCGTTTCTGGCGGGATGAAGGTGCTCATGATTTGCGAGAATGGCACATCAAGGTTCATGTTGATGCACAGCAAACCGATTACCCGGTGTTCGCGATTTCGAATCGCGATCGTTTCTGATTTCATCAGCACGCCACTTTTGGCGCGGGTGAAATAGCATTTTGAGACGCTGCTGTCCGCGCCGGTCATGTCATGCAACATACGCAATGCAAGGTCGGTTATTGGCGAACCAATTTTACGGCCAGTGTGCTCACCATTCGCAATGCGGATAGCGGAACACTTAAGATCTTGCAGGGAATGCAATACGATTTCGCAGTGGGAACCAATGAGCATCGCTAACCCGTCCACTACCGCTTCGTAGGATTTCAGAATATCGAAGTCGGTCTGGTCAAATGGACGTTGATCCAGCAAATCAAGTTCACTGGTTTCGTTGGTTAAAAGCGACCTGGACATGAAAAAAACACTCCTTTTCAGGAGCCTGTCGTTAGGTTTTCAGGGCAGGCTCATTATCTACACGGACAACTAAATTAATACAGCGTGTATAACGCTTTCCAGTGTTAATTATATCTGCCCCGCAATAAAAAAACCGCCGCCTGTAAAGGCGGCGGTTTTTTTCAGGATTACTTCTTAGCTGCTGCGGCTTTGTCGTCAGCCGGTGCGTCTGTTTTCGCATCCGCTTTCGGCGCCGGTTTGATGTCCAGCAGTTCTACATCAAATACCAGCGTGGAGTTAGCCGGGATACCCGGAACGCCGGTTTTGCCGTAAGCCAGATCCGGTGGGATGACCAGCTTGATTTTACCGCCTTTCTTGATGTTCTTCAGGCCTTCGGTCCAGCCCGGGATCACACCATCCAGACGGAAGGAGAGAGGCTCACCACGGGTATAAGAGTTATCGAACTCTTTACCGTCGATCAGCGTACCTTTGTAGTTCACCACAACGGTGTCGCTGTCTTTAGGCGCGTCGCCGGTACCTTCTTTCTCAACTTTATAGATCAGGCCAGTAGAAGAGGTTTTAACGCCTTTCTCTTTAGCGAACTTGTCGCGGTAGGCTTTGCCTTTCGCTTCGTTATCTTTAGCGTCTGCTTCCATCTTGGTCTGAGCGGCGCCTTTCACGCGCGCTTCAAACGCTTGCAGAGTCTGCTCGATTTCCTGGTCAGACAGTTTGCTCTTGTCTGCGAACGCATCCTGAACCCCTGCGATCAGCTGGTTTTTGTCCAGTTTGATGCCCAGTTTCTCTTGTTCTTTCAGAGAGTTTTCCATGTAACGACCCAGAGACGCGCCAAGTGCGTAGGCGGATTTCTGGTCGTCATTTTTGAATGCCGCTTTGCTGTCTGTAGTCGCAGCAGGCTTCGCAGCAGTATCAGCAGCGAAAGACAGCGGCGCATTGAGCGCTACAGCCATAGTGGTCGCCAGCAGCGTAACTTTAAACAGTGATTTCATCCATATCTCCAGGACCTGAGGTCTCTCACCCCAGTGTTAAACGTAAATGAGTGACGTACTATAAAACGTTGTGGAAGAAATCTACAGACAGACTCCCCCGAATGTCGCTTCTTTTCAGACTATTTTTGTTTAAATAAGTTTCTTGTCAGGGAGATGGATACTGTACTTAGGGAAAAAGTCAGCTAAACTTCGCCGCCGCTGGTCCATTATGGCGAATGAGAGATAAACGAGGTGAATGATGAAGGATACAACGATCGAAGCGAGACTGGCTGAGCTGGAAAGCCGCCTGGCTTTTCAGGACATCACCATCGAAGAACTGAACCAGACCGTGACGGCCCATGAGCTTGAAATGGCAAAACTGCGCGATCACATGCGCCTGCTGACGGAAAAGCTGAAGGCCACGCAGCCGTCAAACATTGCCTCTCAGTCAGAAGAGACGCCACCACCTCATTATTGAGGCGTAAAAAAAGCGGGATTATCCCGCTTTTTTATTTTCCGGAGTACGGAATCAGTGGCAACCGCAGCCGCCGTTACCACAACCACCTTTACCGTGGCCGTGGTCATGACCATGGTCGTGGCCGTGACCACCGCAGCAGCCGTCGTGGCCGTGATCGTGGTCATGGTCGTGACCGTGCGCACCGTGAACGTGGCCATGAGCCAGCTCTTCTTCGGTCGCTTCACGGATCGCAACAACTTCTACGTTGAACTTCAGGTTCTGACCCGCCAGCATGTGGTTGCCGTCAACCACAACGTGGTCGTCTTCAACTTCAGTGATTTCAACCGGAACCGGCCCCTGGTCAGTTTCCGCCAGGAAGCGCATACCAACCTGCAACTCGTCAACGCCCATGAATACGTCTTTAGGAACGCGCTGAACCAGGTTGTCGTCATACTGACCGTAAGCGTCGTTCGCGCCTACAGCAACGTCGAATTTGTCGCCAACTTCATGGCCTTCCAGCGCCGTTTCCAGGCCGGAAATCAGGGAACCGTGACCATGCAGGTAGTCCAGCGGCGCACTCACCGGAGACTCATCAACCAACACACCGTCTTCTGTACGTACCTGATAGGCCAGGCTGACCACCAGGTCTTTTGCTACTTTCATGATATCTCCTGAGCGTGGGAAAATTGCTGGCGCAGATTGTAGCGGAAATCTGCACCCGTGTACCCTTAAGCTTAAAAAAACTCAGAGCATATCGCTAGTCTGGATGAAAAATGCCGATCACTTGCTCTTCTTTGCGAACGTGATCGCGGGCTTCTTTGTCGGCCTCACGCATCTGGTGACCGCACTTAACACATTCAACGATATCGATATTATTTTCACGCCACATGGCCAGTGTATCTTGCGCCTGGCAGGATGGGCATTTTGCGCCCGCGATAAAGCGTTTACGTACAGCCATCTTTCGTTACCCTTTATTCAAATTCATCCCAGCCGTCGAGCTGGCGTCGTTCCTGTTGCATCTCACGCTGGAAGATCTCCTCCAGTTCGCGACGCGCTTCCCGCACGCGGGAGATCTGCGCCGTGTCGCTGTGCACGGGCATCAGTTCACGCAGCATTCGCATATCCAGCCGGCGGAAATGCATCTGGGCGCGTTGCGCCTGGTGAGGATGCATACCCAGCGAAACCAGCGCCTTGCGTCCCAGCTCCAGCGCGCTGGAGAAGGTTTCGCGGGAGAAGTGTTTCACACCCGCCTGCAAAAGTTCGTGAGCCTCCACACGTCCACGCGCACGCGCCAGAATATGCAGATGCGGGAAATGCTGCTGGCACAGCTCCACCAGCTTCATCGTGTCTTCCGGATCGTTGCAGGTGATGACGATGGACTCCGCAGCCTCTGCCCCCGCCGAGCGCAACAGCTCAAGCTGCGTCGCATCGCCGTAGTACACCTTATAACCATATTTGCGCATCAGGTTGACGACGCTGATATCGCGCTCCAGCACCGTAATGCGCATTTTATTCGCCATCAACAGGCGACCAATCACCTGTCCGAAGCGACCAAAGCCCACGACGATCACCTGCGGTTTATCATCTTCCACCCACGGCGCTTCGTCTTCATCGTCTGCGGGATTCAGGCGGCGCGACAGCAGTTTGTCCACCAGCTTCATCAGCAGCGGGGTGGTCATCATCGACAGCGTAACCGTCACCAGCAGCAGCGCCATCTGGTCATCTTTGAACAGCTTCTGAGACGACGCCGTGGAAAACAGCACAAACGCAAATTCTCCACCCTGGCTTAACACGCTGGAAAACTGCATTCTTTCCGAGCTGCGCAGCCCGTAAATCCTCGCGAGGACATACAGCACCAGCGTTTTGACCGCCACCAGCACGGCGACACTCGCAATAACCCACAGCAGATGGGTATAGAGCACGCCAAGATTAAGCGCCATACCCACCGAGATAAAGAACAGCCCTAACAGCAGCCCCTTAAACGGATCGATGGCGGTCTCCAGCTCGTGGCGGTACTCGCTTTCCGCAAGCAGCACCCCGGCGATAAACGTCCCAAGCGCCATCGACAGCCCCAGCGCATCCATAAACAGCGCTGAGCCAAGCACCAGCAGCAGCGTTGCGGCGGTGAATACCTCGCGCACGCCGGATGCGGCAATAAACCGGAATACCGGACGCAGTAAAAACCGTCCGCCGATCAGCATCCCCGCGAAGGCCAGCACCTTCATGGAGATCTTCATCCAGTCGAAATGATCGTCTCCGGAGCCCGCCAGCAGCGGCACCAGCGCCAGCGCCGGGATCACCGCTAAATCCTGGAACAGCAGCACCGAAAAACCCAGCTGCCCCGCCTCGTTGCGGTTCATCCCTTTGTCGCGCATCAGCTGAAGCGCCATCGCCGTCGACGACATCGCAAGACCGATCCCGCCAATCACCGCGGCCTGCCAGGAAAACTGCGTCAACATCAGCAGTCCCGCGAGAATGGCCGCGCTGAGTAACACCTGCGCCGCCCCGACGCCAAAAATAGATTGCCGCAGTTGCCACAGCTTGGCGGGGTTCAGCTCCAGCCCGATGATAAACATCAGGAAGACCACGCCCAGCTCGGAGAAGTGGAGAATTTCATCCACATCGCTGATAAACCCAAGCCCCCAGGGGCCAATGGCGATCCCCGCCAGCAAATAGCCCAGCACCGCGCCAATGCCGAGACGCGCGGCAAGCGGGACCGCGACGACGGCGGCAAACAGAAACAGCACCCCGGCAAGGAGTAAATTCGAACCGTCCATTAGCGTCCTCCCGCCGGAATCGGTGACGCCAGCCATTCGCCATAGGCCCTGGCATGGCTCGCCAGTGCTTTCGGATCCTGCCGCCGTGCCCAGTAGATAATAATCGGGCTCATCCAGTGCATACGGCACATCGCCGCCGTCAGCTCAAACGGCCGCAGAATGTCGCTCATGGGGTAACGGTTCAGCCCGTCGTGACGGTAAGCGCTTTCCGGCTCACCGGTGGTAATGACACTCCGCCAGTACTTTCCCGCCAGCTGGTTGCCCCCCACCCCGCTGGAGAAGCCCCGGCTCAGCACGCGGTCCAGCCACTCTTTGAGCAGCGCCGGACAGCTGTAGGTATAAAGCGGATGCTGGAACACAATCACGTCGTGCTGACGCAGCAGTTCCTGCTCGTAAGGAATATCGATAAAAAAATCAGGATAGTGCGCGTAGAGATCGTGCACCGTTACGTTACTGAGCTGTGTGGCCGGCTTAAGCAGCACCCGGTTCGCCACCGAGTCCTGTGATTCCGGATGGGCATACAGCAGCAGCACTTTCGCTGTCTGAGACATCACTCCCCTCCCGGTTCTGTTTTTGTGTATTGTTGTCGTTTTGGGCTACCATGGCGGCCCGGTGGGGAAAATGGCCCACACCTTACATTATCATAATGACAAATTAACATAGTCGGAACATACGGCGCTTCTATGATTGTTTTCTCCTCGTTACAAATTCGTCGCGGCGTGCGCGTCCTGCTGGATAACGCGACTGCTACCATCAACCCGGGCCAGAAAGTGGGGCTGGTCGGCAAAAACGGCTGCGGTAAATCCACCCTGCTGGCGCTGCTGAAAAACGAGATAAGCGCGGATGGCGGTAACTTTACCTTCCCGGGCAACTGGCAGCTCGCCTGGGTGAACCAGGAGACGCCCGCGCTGAGCGAACCCGCGCTCGACTATGTTATCGACGGCGACCGTGAATACCGCAAGCTCGAAGCGGAGCTCAACGCCGCCAACGAACGCAACGACGGCCACGCCATCGCCACCGTCCACGGCAAGCTGGACGCCATCGATGCCTGGACCATTCGCTCCCGTGCCTCCAGCCTGCTGCACGGTCTGGGTTTCAGCAACGAACAGCTTGAACGCCCGGTGAGCGATTTCTCGGGCGGCTGGCGCATGCGCCTTAACCTGGCCCAGGCGCTGATCTGCCGCTCCGACCTTTTGCTGCTCGATGAACCAACCAACCACCTCGATCTTGATGCGGTTATTTGGCTGGAGAAGTGGCTCAAGAGCTATCAGGGCACTCTGATTCTGATCTCTCACGACCGCGACTTCCTCGATCCGGTAGTGGATAAAATCATTCATATCGAACAGCAAAGCATGTTCGAATACACCGGCAACTACAGCTCTTTCGAGCGCCAGCGCGCGACGCGCCTTGCCCAGCAGCAGGCGATGTATGAAAGCCAGCAGCAGCGCGTGGCGCACCTGCAAAGCTTTGTGGATCGCTTCAAGGCCAAGGCGTCAAAAGCCAAGCAGGCGCAGAGCCGCATCAAGATGCTGGAACGCATGGAGATGATCGCCCCGGCGCACGTGGATAACCCGTTCCACTTCAGCTTCCGCGAGCCGGAGAGCCTGCCGAACCCGCTGCTGAAAATGGAAAAAGTGAGCGCGGGCTATGGCGATCGCATTATCCTCGACTCTATCAAGCTCAACCTGGTGCCAGGTTCACGCATTGGTCTGCTGGGACGTAACGGCGCCGGTAAATCGACGCTGATCAAGCTGCTGGCGGGCGAGCTTAACCCGGTCAGCGGCGAAATCGGCCTGGCGAAAGGCATCAAGCTTGGCTACTTCGCCCAGCATCAGCTGGAATTTTTACGCGCGGATGAATCGCCGATCCAGCACCTGGCGCGCCTGGCGCCGCAGGAGATGGAGCAGAAACTGCGCGACTACCTCGGCGGCTTTGGCTTCCAGGGCGATAAGGTGACTGAAAACACCGAGCGCTTCTCCGGCGGTGAAAAAGCCCGTCTGGTGCTGGCGCTGATCGTCTGGCAGCGTCCAAACCTGCTGCTGCTTGATGAACCAACCAACCACCTCGATCTCGACATGCGTCAGGCGCTGACCGAAGCGCTGATCGAGTTCGAAGGAGCGCTGGTTGTCGTATCGCACGACCGCCACCTGATCCGCTCCACCACCGACGATCTCTATCTGGTGCACGGCGGCAAAGTGGAGCCGTTCGACGGCGATCTGGAAGATTACCAGCAGTGGCTGACGGAAGTGCAGAAGCAGGAAAACCAGCCGGAAGAGTCAGCGAAAGACAACGCCAACAGCGCCCAGGCGCGTAAAGACCAGAAGCGCCGTGAAGCGGAACTGCGCACCCAGACGCAGCCGCTGCGTAAAGAGATTGCCCGTCTCGAAAAAGAGATGGAAAAGCTCAACGCCACGCTTGCTGCCGTCGAAGAGAAGCTGGGCGACAGCGAACTGTACGATCAGAGCCGCAAAGCGGAGCTGACGGACTGTCTGCAAACTCAGGCGAAAACCAAATCCAGCCTCGAAGAGTGCGAAATGGCATGGCTGGACGCGCAGGAACAGCTGGAAGCGATGCTGCAAGCCGACTAACACGCCGGGAGGGTTATGGGCTTCGATACCACGAGCGAGATTACATTCCGTAAGCTCAGCATCTTCATGACGTTCATGGAGAAGGGCAATATCGCACGTACCGCCGAAACGCTCGGCCTGAGCGGTGTCAGCGTGCACCGCGCGCTGCATACCCTCGAAGAGAACGTCCGCTGCCCGCTCTTTGCTCACAAAGGGCGTAACCTGATTGCCCTCCCCTCCGCGTGGACGCTGCTGGAGTATTGTCAGGAGGTGATGCAGGTGATGGAGCGCGGGCTGGAAGAGTCGCGCAAGATCGCCGGTATCGGCCAGGGACGGTTGCGCGTCGGCACGCTCTACTCGCTGACGCTGGAAACCGTGCCGCGCCTGATAATGGGCATGAAGCTGCGCCGTCCGGATCTGGAGATGGATCTGACGATGGGCTCGAACGAAACCCTGCTCCATATGCTGGATGAGGGATCGCTGGATGCGATTTTAATCTCTATTTCCGAAAGCGATATCGACCGTAACAGCCTCGAAGTGCTTCCTCTGTTCCATGACGATATTTTCCTTGCCGCACCGGCCTCTGCCACGCTGAATACCAGCGGCCCCGCCGATCTGCGTGACTATAAAGATCAGAAGTTTGTCGCCCTCGCGGAAGGGTTCGCCACTTACGCCGGGTTTCAGGAAGCGTTTCATATCGCCGGTTTCGAGCCGGAGATTGTGACGCGCGTAAACGATATCTTCTCGATGCTGAGTCTGGTGCAGGCGGGGGTCGGGTTTACGCTGATGCCGGGCAGGATGAAGAAAGTGTATGAAAATTCGGTGCAGCTACTGAAGCTGGCGCAGCCGTACCAGATGCAGCAGCTGATTGCGATCGTCTTTGCCCGCAACCGCGAGCAGGATCCGAGCCTGCGGGCATTGGCCGCGGAAGGGCGGATGTATGCGAGAAGTTTGCAGGATAGTGCCTGATGTTATTGCCCGGTGGCGCTACGCTTACCGGGCCTACAATCCGGGAGTAGGCCCGGTAAGGCGCAGCCGCCACCGGGCTAAAACTTACCGCTGAAGCCGACCCGCCAGATGCACCGCCACGTCCACCCCGCTGCGCTCCAGCGAAATGGATTCCCCTTCCCACGCCGCCTGCCGCGTCAGACAGGTCAGAATACCCCCTGGCGGCATCTCAATCGCCAGCCGCGCTTCGCGCTCGTTAGCGGAAATCACCGCCTCCTGCCAGCGCACGGTTCGCGCCATATTCATCGCCAGATCGTCGGCAATTTTCTCCGGCTGCCAGAGCACGCGTCCGGTACTGCCGCTCAGGTACGCACAGCGCGGACGTGAAAGCGTGACCGATTCAAACGCTGCTGCCAGCTTCTTCGCTGGTTCCGCCAGCAGCGCGCAGTGCGACGGCACGCTCACCGCCAGCCGCTTAGCCTTGCTTGCGCCCTTCGCCAGCGCGCGCTCCGCCACCTGCGCCATGCCGTCATCGGTTCCCGCAATCACAATCTGCGTTTCGGCGTTCAGGTTAGCGATATAGGTTCCTGTCCCCTGAATCAGGTTTTCCACCTGCGGCAGGGTCAACCCCATAATCGCCGTCAGGCCGTAGCCGTGCGGGTATGCCTGCTCCATCAGATCGCCGCGCAACGCCACCAGCTTCAGCGCGTCCGTAAAGTCCAGCGCGCCGGCGATAACCGCCGCAGGATAAGCGCCAATGGACAGCCCGCTGACGATATCCGGCGACACGCCGCGACGTTCCAGCTCGCGCGCCCACGCCACGCCGGCAATCAACAGCGAAAGCTGAACCGCACGGGTGTGGGTTAACGAGCATGCGCTGTCCAGGGTATCGACTTCCGCCCCCAGCACAGCACGGGCCTGCTCCAGCTCCGTTCCCGGCAGGTTTTGCAGCATACCTTCATGCTGTGTGCCCTGCCCCGGAAAGGTAAACAGTATTTTCATTACTCCTCCCTGTGCCATGGATCCGCCACCAGGCGCGGTCCACATTGCGTTTTTAGCAGCGTTTTGCCGTCGCGTAACCATTCCGCCAGCGCGAATCCGCCCTCGGGCGTGTCCACCTGCGTATCCGCCCGGCACAACGCACGGCTGAGCTGAGCCTGCCAGCCAGTAAACGCCTCAGGGGAAACGGCACGCGGGGCGCGGATGAGCAGATCGAGATCGCTGTCGGCGTGGATCACCGGAATGCCGGTCGCCAGCGCGTAACCCGTACTGCCGGTTATCCCCCACGTCCACGGCCACGACTGCTGCGCAAGCTGAAGCGCCACCTGAACCGGCGGCTGAGTGATAAACGGCGAACGCAGCAGGTCGGCGGCAACGCTCAAATCTTCGGGCGACACCACGCGCAACACGTTCTCAGGCTTCACCCATCCGGCCGCCCGCTGGTCGCGGCGCAATCCGCGCACGCCAACGGGAATACGGCCTTCATTATCAACATCACGCCGCACCACTACCGGTAGTCCGGCATGCCAGGCCGCGTCCACCCAGGATTCGGTAATCCCTTCCAGGGCGTCGCGCGCGGTAAGCCAGATGAGGTCGTGTGGGCGTAATGTTGTGGTCATGATTACATTCCTGAAGTCAGCGAGATAAACAGCGGCAGCGACAGGATACACAGTACGGAGCTCAACAGCAGCACGGCTTCAGCATCCGGCGACTGCACGCCAAAGCGGTTACCGAACACCACGCCAAAGAAGCCCGCGGACAGCGCAATCATCAGGATGGCGGTGATCGCCACAGAACCGTGCAGACCGAAGATTAAAACGATACCCCAGGCAATCGCTGGCTGGATCAGCAGCTTGGCGATAGTGGAAGTGATCACCATGGTGTTGATCTGAAGTTTACGCGCGGAGAGGATCACCCCGGTCAGGAACAACGCCGCAGCGGTCGCAGACAGTCCCAGCGGTTTAATCGCCGCCAGTACCAGCTCCGGCATTTTGATGCCGATAGCGGACAGGATCACACCCAGCAGCGGGCCCATCACGATCGGTTTTTTAATGGAACGCCACATCAGCACCGGCAGCATGGAAAGCGTTGAACCCGAGTTATTGCCTTCGGCGCGGGCTTTCTCACGCTCCAGAATCAGCAGGCAGAACGGGGTCATCAACACTGAACCACAGGCGATGGAGACCGCCACGGACAGTGAGGTTGAAGGGCCTTCGCCCAGCACGCTGCCCAGAATCGGCAGGCCAAGCGCCGCGTAGTTTGGCAGGGCGACGGTAAGCGTCAGCACGGCCGCATCCTGCGGGGATTTTTTAAACACTTTCGTCGCGAGGAAGTAGATGACCGCATAGGTGATCCACATCGCCAGGGTGAGCACCAGGATCAGCGGCGACTGCGCCACGATGCCGGTCCACGGGGTTTGCACGGTGGCGCTGAACAGCGCAGCCGGGAGTGCAAAATCCATCACGAAGATATTCAGCAGGGAAACATTTTTGTTATCGACCATCTTTGCCTTACCGGCCCAGAATCCCAGCAGCATGATGACGAAAATCGGTGCAAGAGCATGAACAATTACGTAAGTCATAAATCACCTGTAGTAAAAAAGTTTAAGCACTGGCGCGATGTTTATTATTTTCAGGATGCAGGTTCCCGCGTGGACGCAACGGGCGCGCCCACGGGGTGATGCATCTGGCAGGTCTCTTTTTACTTACCAGCTGGCTCGTATACGTTCACGTACGAGCGCCGAGCTGCGGCGGTTGTCAGCACCCAGACGGTTTTTCAACGTGGTGTCCTGACGAGCGTCGCTGATGGCCTGTTGCAGGGTGGTTTTCACCCGCGTCAGATCGCTTTCGGTAGGGGCATCCGGATTGCTGATATCCAGCAGGTCGGAAAGCAGCCCCAGCGTGGCGTAGTTGCTGATGTCATACGCCATTGGCGGAATGGTTGCAGCCAGTTTTTCCAGCGCCTCAACGGTACGCAGCGTAATGCGCGCCGCAGACTCTTTGCCCATGGCATGGATCAGCACGCCTTTATCGTTGAAGGCAATCAGACGGTTAGCCTGGTAGCCGTGCGCCAGAAACGCGCCGGACATGGCCTTACCGACGATAAGACCAATCACCGGATGACCCGCCAGCCGCGCATTAGCGTAGGCGGCAGCGGCGCCGGCCAGCGCCTGGTGGATACCAAACGCCTCTTCGCGACGGCCATAGGCCTGGCTTGGGACGTCGATTACCGCCACAATCGGGCGCTTCACGGCTTTATCTGCGTCGGCGGCGACGGTTTCGCTGACCACTTTTGCCAGCGTCCATCCTTCCAGCAGGCCGACTTCACCCTGCGCCGCGCGCGGGAAGTGGTTGTTGGCGTCCGGCACCACGGTGACAAAACGCACCGTTTCACCGTTTAGCTCGCCGTCTGCGGCCTGCACGGACGGGCATAACCCCTCCAGACGTTTCGCGTTCGGGGCCAGAGTTTCCAGCCAGAGTTCGCCACGGCTAATTGAGTTAGTCATCATTTCACCTCCCGGGCAAAAAGCGCTTTAATCTGTTCGGCATCGGCCTGTTTGCGGGTGTCGAAATTCGTCAGACGGTTCAGGTAATCGTCGTAGTTATCGGTGCGATGTTTCGCCGGTACGCCTTTGGCGATGGCTTCGTTCATCGCGGCTTTCACCGCGTTCACGCCGTCGCCCACCAGCGCGTCCACCAGCCCGCTTTCAAAGCGTACTTCGCCGCCGGTCATGCTCCAGATAAACGGACGATCGCGGGAGTCATACTCTTCAATGCCCGCTTCCTGCTCGATAACCTGCGGACCGTTGAGGCCGAGCCGCGCTTCGCGGGTCACAATCAGGTAGCTGCACAGCGCCGCGGCGATAGACATCCCACCGAAGCAGCCCACGGTCCCGGCGACAATCCCGACGACCGGGGTATAGCGACGCAGGTCAACGATCGCGGCGTGGATATCGGCAATCGCCGCCAGGCCGAGGTTGGCTTCCTGCAAACGTACGCCGCCGGTTTCGAGGCACAGCACCGCCTGAGTCGGAATGCCGTTGCGGTTATCTTCCGCCGCCAGCTCCAGCGCTGCCGCCATTTTGGCGCCGGACACTTCGCCCATGCTGCCGCCCTGGAAGGTGCCTTCAATCGCCACCACCACCGCAGGCTGGCCGTTGATGGTCCCTTTCGCGACCACCATGCCGTCATCGGCCTGAGGAACAATCCCCTGTGGCCCAAGCCACGGAGAGATAATGCCTTCAAATGGATCCAGCAGTTCGCGGTAGCTGCCGTCGTCGAGTAGCGCCTGCGCACGCTGGCGCGCTTTTAATTCGATAAAGCTGCTGTCATCACGCATGGTTCACCCCTTCAAAAACCTGTTCGATACGAATGCGTGCCACGCCCGGCGTCGCGCCGAAGTCGTGGATGGTCAGCTTACCTGCGGGCAGGCTGCTGACGGTTTGCAGGCGGTTGAACAATGCCTCCCAGCGCCCGCGGCTGTTGTCGACGGAGGTGGTGATATCAATGGTTAAGGTCTGGCCCGGTTCGGCGGTGAAAAGCACCTCCATATCCCCGGAACCGACGACCCCTGCCAGCGCCCTGCCGCTTACTTCGCGGCTGGCGGGCACGGTCAATGTGATTTTTTCCATAACATCCTCTTAATGCTTTGAATAGGGCGTTTCGGCGCGGTCAAGAAACAGCGTGGCGGCAAGCAGGTCTGCGGCTCCGCCCGGCGAGGCGTTAAGCGCCAGCATCTGACGGTCTAACCGCGCCAGCGCCTGCTGCCCCGCGAGGGTTGCGCATCCTCCGGCGTTCAGCACCGCACGGGCGCCGTTCTGCATGGCGTCCAGCCCCTCCATGCCGGCGCGCGACAGCACGCAGGTGTCGGTGAGCGAGGTCATGATCGCCATCAGCGCGTCGAGTCTGGCCTGCGTTTCGCTGCTGCCGTTGAGACGGCTGAGGCGAAGCTGCGGCAACGCGCGCTGCATAACGTGCGGAAACGCCTGCTGAGCCTCTTCACGCGCGCCCAGCACACGGTAGCGGTGCGTAACGCGTAACCCCTTGCTGAACACTTTCGGCGCCGCGTCATCCGGCAGCTTCGCCAGCTGAGCGGCGGTGTTCGCGACGGTTTGCGCCCGGGCATCGCCGCCCAGCATCGCCACCGCGCTCACCAGCAATCCCAGCGCCCAGATCGCGCCACGGTGCGTGTTCACGCCGTCGGTAGCGGCCATCATCTGCCGTTCACCTTCGCGACCCAGGCGGCCAACGGTTTGCCTGAGGGCAATATCCGCCGGACGCTGCCAGCTCTGCTGCGCCAGCGCCTGAAACGTGGGGGTCAGGCTGTGAGCGGAGCGCTCCATCAGCGCAAGCGATAAATCGTGGTGCGCGCCGTTCCCCCGGCTGTCCACCAGACCGGGCTTGGGGCTTAAACGTGCTTCGTCAATCAGACACTGCGTGGCGGTTCGCGCCAGCCATTCGGCACCGCCTTCAACCTGGATCTGGGGCAGAAGTTTCATTACCAGCTCCGGAATTTCGCAGGTGGGTTGTAAAGACCGCCGGACCATTCCACCAGGTCCGCGACGCTACCGGCCGCCAGCAGCGAACGGGTGGCATCGGTGCGGCGAATGCCCATATCTTCCGGATACACAACCTTGCCGCTCTGGCGCAGTTCCGCCACGCGTTTGGCGTCAACGCCCAGACCGATATCGGTGATACCCGCCACGGCGGCGACCATGGCGCGACGCTCTTCCAGATCTTTCGCCCGGTAGAGGTAAGCAATCCCCTCTTCCGTCAGCACGTGGGTGACGTCATCGCCGTAAATCATGACCGGCGCCAGCGGCATACCGGAGGCTTTCGCGACCTCAACGGCGTCGAGTTTTTCCACGAAGGTTGGCTTCACGCCCGCCTGGAAGGTTTCCACCATCTGCACAACCAGCTTTTTACCGCGCTGCATCGGGTCAGGCTCGGTGATCATGTTCAGCCAGGCCGGTGTGGCGTGGCGACGACCGTGCGGATCGTGGCCCATGTTTGGCGCGCCGCCGAAGCCGGAAAGACGGCCGCGAGTCACGGTTGAGGAGTTAGCGTAACCGTCGACCTGTAGCGTGGAGCCGATAAACATATCGACCGCGTACTGACCTGCCAGCTGACAGAAGGCGCGGTTAGAGCGCATGGAGCCGTCGGCACCGGTAAAGAACACGTCAGGACGGGCGCGGATGTACTCTTCCATTCCCAGCTCGCCGCCGAAGCAGTGGACGCTCTCCACCCAGCCGCTTTCGATGGCCGGGATCAGCGTTGGATGCGGGTTCAGGGTCCAGTGTTTACAGATTTTGCCTTTGAGTCCGAGCTGTTCGCCGTAGGTTGGCAGCAGCAGCTCGATCGCTGCGGTGTTAAAGCCAATCCCGTGGTTCAGGGACTGCACCTGGTGTTCAGCGTAGATGCCTTTAATCGCCATCATCGCCATCAGGATATGTTCCTGTTTGATCAGGCGCGGGTCACGGGTGAAGAGCGGTTCGATAAAGAACGGCTTATCGGCAACCACCACAAAATCAATCCACGAGCCCGGAATATCCACACGCGGCAGGTCGCACTCGTCGTCCACCAGCTCGTTCACCTGCGCGATGACGATGCCGTCATGGAACGCGGCGGCTTCCACCAGCGCCGGAGTATCTTCGGTACTCGCCCCGGTATAGAGGTTGCCTTTGCGGTCCGCTTTAAAACCGGCAATCAGCGCCACGTTTGGCGATAGGTCGACGTATAAACGTGAGTAGAGTTCGATGTAGGTGTGAATCGCCCCGATTTCGAGCTGACCATCCTCCAGCAATTGGGAGATTCGCAGGCTTTGCGTACCGGAGAAGGAGAAGTCCAGCTTGCGGGCGATGCCTTTCTCAAAGATGTCCAGATGTTCGCTGCGGCCCACGCTCGGCATGATCATATGCAGATCGTGCACGATTTGCGGGTTCACTTCCGCCAGTGAACGGGAAAGGAAATCCGCCTGCTTCTGGTTGTTGCCTTCCAGAACGACTTTGTCGCCTGGTGCGATCAGTTTTTCCAGCATGGCGACAAGATCGCCGGTTGGCAGTACCTTGCCCTGCACCGGTACGGACGCCAGACGACGCGCTTTCTCACTGCGTCGGGTGTTCCATTGCCGGGTGGGTGTTTGCCCAGATAACATTATTAACCTCCTGATTCAGCACATCATTCTGATTTGCTTAACGTTGAGTAAAGTGTGCGCTCTGGTGAGAAAGGCATCAATTAAGCGTAGAGCCAAATCATTAGCCTGAGAGTAATAATCAAGGTAAATATTTGTGATCGGGATCAGTTCATGTTTCGGAAAAACGGGCTAAACGGGGTACAATTCGGAAGGTATAGTTAATTTCTGACAAGAATCAGCATCGCCCTTATGACCCAAATCATTCCCTCAGACTTCGACATTGCAGCCGAAGAGAGCGCAGAGTTCGTGCCCATGCGCGGTGTGGCTAACCCTCACCTGCAAACCATGCTGCCGCGCCTGATCCGCCGCAAGGTACAGTTCACCCCGCACTGGCAACGGCTGGATTTGCCGGACGGCGATTTTTTGGATCTCGCCTGGAGCGAAGATCCGGATCGGGCCAGACATAAACCCCGTCTGGTGGTGTTTCACGGTCTGGAAGGCAGCCTGCACAGCCCTTACGCACACGGTCTCATTGAGGCGGCGAAAGCCCGCGGCTGGCTTGGGGTAGTGATGCATTTTCGCGGATGCAGCGGCGAGCCTAATCGTCAGAAACGTATTTATCACTCGGGTGAAACCGAGGACGGTACCTGGTTCCTGCGCTGGCTAAGAGACAATTTCGGCGAGGCGCCAACGGCAGCGGTGGGGTATTCGCTGGGCGGCAATATGCTGGCCTGCCTGCTGGCGAAGGAGAGCGACGCCGTACCGCTGGATGCGGCGGTGATCGTCTCTGCGCCCTTTATGCTGGAGCAGTGCAGCTATCATATGGAAAAGGGGTTTTCGCGAGTGTACCAGCGCTACCTGCTCAACCTGCTGAAAGCCAACGCCGCGCGCAAGCTGAAGGCCTATCCGGATACGCTGCCTGTGACGCTGCAACAGCTCAAACGCGTGAAGCGCCTGCGCGAGTTTGATGATTTGATCACCTCGAAAATTCACGGCTTTGCCGATGCGATTGACTATTACCGTCAGTGCAGCGCCATGCCTTTACTGAACCAAATCACGAAACCTACGCTGATTATCCACGCCAAAGATGATCCGTTTATGGATCACCACTCGATTCCGGCGCCCGATCATCTGCCGGCCAATGTGGAGTATCAGCTCACCCAATTCGGGGGACACGTCGGCTTTGTCGGCGGCACGCTGCGTCGGCCAAAAATGTGGCTTGAGACGCGTATTCCCGACTGGTTAACGGCTTATCTGGACGGTAAATAATGATTATTCCCTGGCAGGATCTCTCTCCCGACACGCTCGATAATCTGATTGAAAGCTTTGTCTTGCGCGAAGGCACCGATTATGGTGAACATGAACGTTCGCTTGAACAAAAGGTCAACGATGTTAAGCGCCAGCTTAAAAGCGGCGACGTGGTGCTGGTATGGTCCGAACTGCATGAGACGGTCAATATCATGCCACGCAACGCGTTTCACGGCTGATCTTTACACTTTTCCAGTCAGGGAGTTGCTATGTCTGCCAGACATCCGGTTATTGCCGTTACGGGTTCGAGTGGGGCGGGAACCACTACCACCAGCCTCGCCTTCCGCAAGATCTTCGCCCAGCTTAACTTACGGGCGGCAGAGGTAGAAGGCGACAGCTTTCACCGCTACACGCGCCCGGAGATGGATATGGCCATCCGCAAGGCGCGCGATCTGGGTAAACACATCAGCTACTTCGGCCCGGAGGCCAATGACTTCGGCCTGCTGGAGCAAACCTTCCGTGAATACGGGCAAAGCGGTACCGGGCAGTCCCGCAAGTATCTCCACACCTACGATGAAGCCGTGCCCTGGAACCAGGTCCCCGGCACGTTCACGCCCTGGCAGCCGCTGCCGGAACCGACTGACGTGCTGTTTTACGAAGGATTGCACGGCGGCGTGGTGACGCCTCAGCACGACGTGGCGCGCCACGTGGATTTGCTGGTGGGGGTGGTGCCGATTGTTAACCTTGAGTGGATCCAGAAGCTGACGCGTGACATGAGCGAGCGCGGCCATTCGCGAGAGGCGGTCATGGACTCGGTGGTGCGCTCCATGGAAGATTACATCAACTTCCTGACGCCGCAGTTCTCCCGAACCCACATTAACTTCCAGCGCGTCCCCACCGTGGACACCTCTAACCCGTTCGCTGCAAAAAGCATCCCGTCGCTGGACGAGAGCTTTGTGGTGATCCACTTCCGCAACCTGGAAGGCATTGATTATCCCTGGCTGCTGGCGATGCTACAGGGTTCGTTTATTTCGCACATGAATACGTTAGTGGTACCGGGCGGAAAAATGGGGCTGGCAATGGAGCTGATCATGACACCGCTGGTGCAGCGGCTGATGGAAGGAAAGCAGATCGCGTGAATTGTTTTGCCCGGTGGCGCTGCGCTTACCGGGCCTACGGGCGTGCTTTTGTAGGGCGGGTCAGCGAAGCGCCACCCGCCAAAAATTAAGCCGCGATCACTTCATACGAATGGGTGATTTTTACCGCTTTCTCCAGCATTAACGCCACAGAGCAGTATTTTTCCGCAGACAGGTCAACCGCACGCGAGACCGCCGCGTCCTTCAGTTCTTTGCCGGTGACGATAAAGTGCAAATTAATATGCGTGAACAGGCGGGGCGCCTCTTCACGACGTTCCGACGTCAGCTTCACTTCACAATCGGTCACGTCATGACGGCCTTTTTGCAGGATCGACACCACGTCGATCGCACTGCATCCGCCTGCCGCCATCAGCACCATTTCCATTGGGCTTGGCGCTTTATCGCCGGAGTTGCCATCCATCAAAACCTGGTGCCCAGAAGCAGACTCGCCCAGGAACGTTAACCCTTCAACCCATTTCACACGCGCTTGCATATTCACTCACTCCAACGTTGCATTTTTTATGACAGATTACGTGTACGTTACATTTCTCGCAACGGAAGGCGACCTGCGTCATGCTGAAGCGAGACACCAGGAGACACGCGGCGAAAGCTATGCTAAAACACTCTGGATGCTACAGTAATACATTGACGTTACACATGTATGCAGAGGACATCAAACTTTACTGGCTGCGAAACGTTACGACAGCCGACTTCCCAGGTATGGGTAAGAATTCGATTGCAACCCCAGAGTCCGGATGCATCTTATGACTCTGGTGACAGCTTATAACAGAGGATAACAGCGCATGGTGCTTGGCAAACCGCAAACAGACCCGACTCTCGAATGGTTCTTGTCTCATTGCCACATTCATAAGTACCCATCAAAGAGCACGCTGATTCACCAGGGTGAAAAAGCGGAAACGTTGTATTACATCGTTAAAGGCTCGGTGGCCGTGCTGATCAAAGATGAAGAAGGGAAAGAGATGATCCTTTCTTATCTGAACCAGGGCGATTTTATCGGTGAACTGGGCCTGTTTGAAGAAGGCCAGGAACGTAGCGCCTGGGTTCGTGCAAAAACAGCATGTGAAGTGGCTGAAATTTCTTACAAGAAATTCCGTCAGCTGATTCAGGTCAACCCTGACATCCTGATGCGTCTTTCTTCCCAGATGGCACGCCGTCTGCAAGTGACCTCTGAGAAGGTGGGTAACCTCGCCTTCCTGGACGTGACCGGTCGTATCGCGCAGACGCTGTTGAACCTGGCGAAACAGCCAGACGCCATGACCCACCCTGACGGTATGCAAATTAAAATTACCCGTCAGGAAATCGGTCAGATCGTCGGCTGCTCCCGTGAAACAGTGGGCCGTATCCTGAAGATGCTGGAAGACCAGAACCTGATCTCTGCCCACGGTAAAACTATCGTGGTCTACGGAACCCGTTAATTTCGGTCAAACGGCGTGCCGCCGCAGGGTGGCACGCCGTTTTTGTCTCTACTCCTCATGTGGCGCAGGCTGATCTATCACCCGGAAGTTAACTACGCACTACGACAAACGCTGGTGCTGTGTCTTCCCGTGGCCGTGGGCCTGATCCTCGGACATCTTCAGCAAGGCCTGCTGTTTTCCCTCGTGCCCGCCTGCTGCAACATTGCCGGTCTGGATACGCCGCATAAACGCTTTTTTAAACGTCTGATTATTGGCGGCTGCCTGTTTGCCGGCTGTAGCCTTGCCGTACAACTTTTACTGGCCCGCGACATTCCTCTGCCGTTGATCCTGACCGTGCTGGCGATGACGCTCGGCGTCACCGCCGAAATCAGCTCGCTGCACGCCCGCCTGCTTCCCGCGTCGCTGATTGCCGCCATCTTCACCTTAAGCCTTGCGGGCAATATGCCGGTGTGGGAGCCATTGCTGATTTACGCCCTCGGCACGCTATGGTACGGGCTGTTTAACTGGTTCTGGTTCTGGCTGTGGCGGGAACAGCCGCTGCGCGAATCCCTGAGCCTGCTCTACGTGCAGCTTGCTGAATACTGCGAAGCAAAATACACCCTGCTCACTCAACATACCGACCCGGAAAAATCCCTGCCGCCGCTGCTGGCGCGCCAGCAAAAAGTGGTGGATCTGATCAGCCAGTGCTATCAGCAGTTGCACATGCTTGCCGCCAACAAAAATCATGAATACAAGCCGCTGCTGCGAACCTTCCAGGTCGGGCTGGATTTGCAGGAGCATATCTCCGTCAGCCTTCATAATCCGGAAGAGGTGCAAAAGCTGGTGGAGCGCAGCCATGCGGAAGCGGTGATCCGCTGGAACGCGCAGACCGTCGCGGCCCGCCTGCGGGTGCTGGCTGACGATATCCTCTATCACCGCTACCCGACGCGCTTTAACATGGACAAACAGCTCGGCGCGCTGGAAAAGATTGCGCGTCAGCACGCGGATAACCCGGTCGGGCAATTTGCTGCCTGGCATTTCAGCCGCATCGCCCGGGTGTTACGCACCCAGCGCCCGCTTTATGCCCGGGACCTGATGGCCGATAAGCAAAAACGGCTGCCGCTGCTGCCCGCGCTCAAAAGCTATCTATCACTGAAATCTTCCGCCCTGCGCAATGCCGCGCGGATCAGTGTGATGCTGAGCATCGCCAGCCTGATGGGAATGGCCCTGCACCTGCCGAAACCCTACTGGATCTTAATGACCGTGCTGTTTGTCACCCAGAACGGCTATGGCGCCACGCGGGTGCGCATTCTGCATCGGGCGGGCGGTACGATGGCGGGGCTGATTATCGCGGGCGTGACGCTGCACTTTCACGTGCCGGAAGGCTATACCCTGGCCGGTATGCTGGCGATCACGCTGGTGAGCTACCTGATCATCCGCAAAAACTACGGCTGGGCGATGGTGGGCTTTACGGTCACGGCGGTGTATACCCTGCAACTGCTCACGCTTAACGGGGAACAGTTTATTATTGCCCGGCTGGTCGATACGCTAATTGGCTGCCTGATCGCCTTTGGCGGCATGGTCTGGTTGTGGCCGCAGTGGCAAAGCGGGCTGCTGAGGCAGAACGCCCACGACGCGCTCGAAGCCGATCAGCAGGCCATTCGTCTTATTCTGAGCGATGACCCGCAGCCCTCTCCGCTGGCCTACGAGCGCATGAAGGTCAACCAGGCGCATAACGCCCTGTTCAACTCCCTTAACCAGGCCATGCAGGAGCCGGGCTTTAACGCGCACTATCTGGCTGACATGAAGCTGTGGGTCACGCACAGCCAGTTTATCGTCGAGCACATCAATGCCATGACGACGCTGGCGCGGGAGCACACGATGCTGACGCCGGATCTGGCGCAGCGCTATTTGCAGTCGTGTGAAATTGCGTTGCAGCGCTGTCAGCAGCGTCTGGAGTATGACGCGCCGGGCGAGTCAGGGGATTCGAACATTCTGGAAGCGCCGGAGACGCTGACCCATGGGCCGATGAGCACCCTGGAGCAGCATTTGCAGCGCGTGCTGGGGCATCTGAACACCATGCACACCATTTCGTCGGTGGCATGGCGTCAGCGCCCGCATCACGGGATTTGGTTAACGCGTCGGTTAAAACGAACCGCGTATTAGCCTCTGACGATCTTCGCGACCGCCGCGGCAAAACGGGTTAGTCCGTCTTCGATGTCTTTGTCTTCCACCACCAGCGATGGCGCAAAGCGCATCACGTCCGGCCCGGCATTGAGCACCATCACCCCTTCGTGCGCGGCGGCGTGCAGGAAATCGCGCGCGCGGCCTTTGTACTGCGGCTTCAGTTCGGCGCCGATCAGCAGCCCCATGCCGCGGATGTCGCTGAAGACATCAAACTGTTCATCAATCTGCTGGAGATGTTTCACAAACAGGTCGCGTTTCGCATTCACGCCATTCAGGACGTCCGGCGTATTAATGATGTAGAACGCCGCACCCGCCACGGCGCACGCCAGCGGATTACCGCCGTAGGTAGAGCCGTGTGAGCCCACATGAAATGCGGAAGCGATATCCTGGGTGGTGAGCACCGCACTGACCGGGAAACCGCCACCGAGCGCTTTCGCGCTGGTCAGAATATCCGGCGTTACGCCGTAGTGCATATAAGCAAACAGGTCTCCGGTACGCCCCATCCCACACTGCACTTCATCAAACACCAGCAGCGCCTGGTGCTCGTCGCACAGCTCGCGCAGCCCTTGCAGAAATTCCGGGGTGGCCGCCGTGACGCCGCCTTCCCCCTGAATGGGCTCGACCACCACGGCACAGGTGTGATCGTCCATCACCGCTTTAACGGCGTGCAGATCGTTAAACGGCACGTGGATGATATCCGCAGGTTTCGGACCAAAGCCGTCGGAATACTTCGGCTGGCCGCCAACGGAAACGGTAAAGAAGGAGCGACCGTGGAAGGCGTTATGGAAGGCGATGATTTTGGTTTTGTACGGGCTATGACGCGTGGTTGCGTAGTAGCGCGCCAGCTTAAAGGCGGTTTCGTTGGCTTCGGTGCCGGAGTTCATAAACAGCACGCGTTCGGCGAAGGTGGCATCGATGATCTTACGCCCCAGACGCAGCGCCGGTTCGTTGGTGAACACGTTGCTGGTGTGCCACAGCGTTTCGCCCTGTGTTTTCAGCGCGTCCACCAGCGCAGGATGGCAATGGCCCAGCGCCGTCACCGCAATACCGCCTGCGAAATCAACATACTCGTTGCCCTGCTGATCCCAGACGCGGCTGCCTCTGCCTTTCACCGGGATAAACTCAGCCGGTGCATAAATCGGCAGGATCACTTCATCAAATGTCGCGCGGGTAATTGCTGGTTGTTCAGTTGCCATGTCATGACCATCCATTTTTATGTCACAGTGCCTGTGAAAATATAATCACAAAATATGCATAAAAAATCACAACAAGGCAACAGATATTCAGCGATTAAGGAAATTGGCCAGCAGCGCGTGCCCCTGTTCGCTGAGAATGCTTTCCGGGTGGAACTGCACCCCTTCCAGATCGTACTCGCGGTGGCGAATGCCCATGATCTCCTGCGTCTCGCTCCAGGCGGTAACCTCAAAGCAGGCCGGCAGGGTCGGCGGATCAATGATCAGAGAATGGTAGCGCGTCACGGTTAACGGATTGTTTAGCCCCAGGAATACGCCGGTACCGGTGTGCGTGATCGGTGAGGTTTTGCCGTGCATGACTTTCGCGGCACGGACAATGGTGGCGCCAAAGACCTGCGCAATGGCCTGGTGACCCAGGCAGACGCCCAGAATCGGCAGTTTGCCCGCATAGTGGCGGATGACCTCCAGCGAGATGCCAGACTCCGAAGGGGTACACGGCCCCGGCGAAATCACGATTTTCTGGGGTGCCAGCGCGTCAATGTCAGCCAGCGCGATCTCATCGTTACGGCGGACAACCACCTCTGCCCCCAGCTCACAAAAATACTGGTAAAGGTTCCAGGTAAAGGAATCGTAGTTATCAATCAGCAGAATCATGGCGGCTCCTGAAAAAATGGCCGCCCTATTTTACGCAGATTCCCGCGCTTCGCTCACAACTTTGGCAAAGATGGCGTTCAGGGCTGTCAAATCCCCCATTGCCCCGCTCTGATTGGCGGCTGCCCAGTCGTTCGGGTCGATCCCCTGCCAGTTCAGCACATAGCCCGCATGAATAGCCAGTTGTTCAAAGAAGATCCGCTGGGCCACGCCATTACCGCTCATAAACGGATGTAGCATGTTGATTTCACAGTAGTAATGACTGATTCTGTCTGTAAACTCTGCTTTCTGAAGGCCCACCAGATATTTATCACTTTCCAGCGAAGCCATCAGCTCATTACCCACTTTCTCGATGTACTCGAAATGGCAAAAAGGAATGTCGCCCTTAGAAATATCGGCGGTACGCAGCTCGCCCGCGCCTTTCATTTCGTTGCGGAATAAATGGCGGTGAATAAGACACAGATGGGGTAAACCCGGTGCGGAAGGCCCCAGTTCCAGCGTCTCGATATCGGGTTCAGCGGGACCCTTGCCTTTTTCAAGGAGGCAGCTGGCCTGAAAATTGACCTTACGTTGTTGCTCCCAGAGACGGGATTTTTGCTTGTCGGTGAGTTTTTTCACTACGCCTCCCTGAATAGTCCGTTTGCCACAAGTATAAGCAGCAAAACACGCTTTCGCAGGGAGGGTGGAAAGACACGGGCAAGATGTGCCCGTGTGAGGGAACGTTACGGCAGCACTTTCGCGGAGAGAATGACGACAGGCTTAGTCGGCACATTCTGGTATGGACCGACATCGTGAGTCTGAACCTGAGAGATCTTATCCGCCACATCCATGCCTTTCACCACTTTGCCGAACACCGCGTAGCCAAAGTCGCGCTGACCGTGGTCCAGGAAGGCGTTATCAGCCACGTTGAGGAAGAACTGGCTGGTGGCGCTGTCTTTGTCCGCCGTACGCGCCATGGAGATGGTGCCGCGCTTGTTCAGCAGGCCGTTGTCTGCTTCATTTTTGATGGGCGGGTTAGGCTGTTTCTGCTGCATCTGCTCGTTAAAACCGCCACCCTGAATCATAAAGCCCGGGATCACGCGGTGGAACGTGGTGTTGTTATAAAAACCACTGTTCACGTAGTCGAGGAAGTTTTTCACCGAAACAGGGGCTTTCTGGCTATCCAGCTCCAGCTCAATATTCCCCGCAGAGGTAGTCAGCAGGACGTGAGGGTCTCCTTTGGCTGCCAGCGCAGCAGGGGAAACGGCAGAAAGAGCAAACACAGCTGCGACAGCCGCCAGTGTTGATTTGAGCATGAGAATTCCTTAACAAAGCGCAGTATAAAAAGCGAATGGCTTGATTCTAAAGAGCAGTATGAACCCAGACCAGTCTTTTACCTAATTTTACCAAATTGAAACAATTATTACCGCGCAAACGATTGTTCAGCCCGCAACGCAATGTGATCTACATCACGTTAAAGCCTGCAATTGTGCTCAAAATTTTCTGAAAAGATTTAATTAGATCACTTTCGCGACTAAAATCTGCCCGCTCAAACGCAGTCATTGCGTTTTTCTTTACTTTTAACAGGCCAGACATGACTAACAGCAATCGCATCAAGCTCACATGGATCAGCTTCTTCTCTTACGCCCTGACCGGCGCGTTGGTGATCGTCACCGGGATGGTGATGGGAAATATCGCAGACTACTTCCAGCTGCCCGTTTCCAGCATGAGTAACACCTTCACCTTCCTGAACGCGGGGATCCTGATCTCTATTTTCCTGAATGCCTGGCTGATGGAAATCGTGCCGCTGAAAACGCAGCTGCGTTTCGGCTTCGTGCTGATGGTTGCCGCCGTGGCGGGCCTGATGCTGAGCCACAGCATCGCCCTCTTCTCTGCCGCCATGTTCGTGCTGGGCCTGGTGAGCGGGATCACCATGTCGATCGGTACGTTCCTGATTACGCACATGTATGAAGGCCGCCAGCGCGGCGCGCGTCTGCTGTTCACCGACTCCTTCTTCAGCATGGCCGGGATGATTTTCCCGATGGTCGCCGCGTATCTTCTGGCGCGCAGCATTGAGTGGTACTGGGTGTATGCCTGCATTGGTCTGGTTTATGTCGCGATCTTTGTTCTCACCTTCGGCTGCGAGTTCCCGGTGCTGGGCAAAAAAGCGCAGACTACGTCCGAGCCGGTTGCGAAAGAAAAATGGGGTATCGGCGTGCTGTTCCTCTCCATTGCCGCCCTGTGCTACATCCTCGGCCAGCTGGGCTTTATCTCCTGGGTACCGGAATATGCCAAAGGTCTGGGCATGAGCCTGAACGACGCGGGCAAGCTGGTGAGCGATTTCTGGATGTCTTACATGTTCGGCATGTGGGCGTTTAGCTTTATCCTGCGCTTCTTCGACCTGCAACGTATTCTGACCGTCCTGGCAGGTCTGGCAACCGTACTGATGTATCTGTTCATCAACGGTTCCCCGGAACATATGCCGTGGTTCATTTTGACCCTGGGCTTCTTCTCCAGCGCGATCTATACCTCAATCATCACCCTTGGCTCCCTTCAGACCAAAGTGGCTTCGCCAAAGCTGGTGAACTTCGTGCTGACCTGCGGCACCATCGGCACCATGCTGACCTTCGTGGTCACGGGCCCGATTGTTGCGCACAGCGGCCCGCTGGCGGCGCTGCATACCGCTAACGGTCTGTATGCAGTGGTATTCATCATGTGCTTCGTGCTGGGCTTTGTGACCCGCCACCGTCAACACAACCCGGCAACAGCTACCCACTAATCGCCATAACCCCTTTGCGTACTGCAAAGGGGTTTCCCCCTGCTCACCCGCCCTGCCCGCCGATGGGTAAAAACCCCACTAATTTTGTGCGAAAAACGAGCAAGCACAAAAATCAAACAATATCCGTCACTTATAAAAAACCTGACAAATCATAGATATACCCCCTAAGGGGTAGGTGAAGGCGTATTTGATTTGCATCAATAAGTGCCCCTGCTGAATCGTTAAGGTAGGCAGTAATAGAAAAGAAATCGAGGCAAAAATGAGCAAAGTCAGACTCGCTATCATCGGTAACGGCATGGTCGGCCACCGCTTTATTGAGGATCTTCTCGATAAAGCCGATGCTGAGCAGTTCGATATTACCGTGTTCTGTGAAGAACCCCGCAAGGCGTACGACCGTGTGCACTTGTCTTCCTACTTCTCTCACCATACCGCCGAAGAGCTCTCTCTGGTGCGTGAAGGGTTCTACGAGAAGCATGGCGTAAAAGTGCTGGTGGGCGAACGCGCTATCACCATCAACCGTCAGGAGAAAGTGATCCACTCCAGCGCCGGACGTACGGTTTTTTACGATAAGCTGATCATGGCGACGGGCTCGTATCCGTGGATCCCGCCTATTAAAGGGTCGGAAACCCAGGATTGCTTCGTTTACCGTACCATTGAAGACCTCAACGCCATTGAATCCTGCGCACGTCGAAGCAAACGCGGCGCGGTTGTCGGCGGTGGTCTGCTGGGTCTGGAAGCGGCAGGCGCACTGAAAAACCTCGGCGTTGAAACCCACGTCATCGAATTTGCCCCGATGCTGATGGCGGAACAGCTGGACCATATGGGTGGCGACCAGCTACGCCGTAAAATCGAAAGCATGGGCGTGAAGGTTCACACCAGCAAGAACACCAAAGAGATCGTGCAGGAAGGCACCGAAGCGCGTAAAACCATGCGCTTTGCAGACGGCAGCGAGCTGGAAGTGGATTTCATCGTCTTCTCCACCGGTATTCGCCCGCGCGATAAGCTGGCCACCCAGTGCGGTCTGGCCGTTGCGCAGCGCGGCGGGATCATGATCAACGATACCTGCCAGACCTCCGATCCGGATATCTACGCCATCGGCGAATGCGCCAGCTGGAATAACCGCGTATACGGTCTGGTTGCACCAGGGTACAAAATGGCGCAGGTCGCCGTTGACCATATCCTCGGCAGCGAAAACGCCTTCACCGGCGCAGACATGAGCGCCAAGCTGAAGCTGCTGGGCGTGGACGTGGGCGGTATTGGTGATGCGCATGGCCGCACCCCGAACTCCCGCAGCTATGTTTATCTGGACGAAAGCAAAGAAGTCTACAAACGTCTCATCGTCAGCCAGGACAACAAAACCCTGCTCGGGGCGGTGCTGGTGGGTGATACCAGCGACTTCGGTAACCTGCTCCAGCTGGTGCTGAACGCCATTGAGCTGCCGGAGAACCCGGACGCGCTAATCCTCCCGGCGCACGCCTCCAGCGGTAAGCCGTCCATCGGCGTGGATAAACTGCCGGACAGCGCGCAAATCTGTTCCTGCTTCGACGTGACCAAAGGCATGCTGATCTCCGCCATTAACAAAGGCTGCCACACCGTTGCGGCGCTGAAGGCGGAAACCAAAGCCGGGACCGGCTGCGGCGGATGTATTCCTCTGGTCACCCAGGTGCTGAACGCCGAGCTGGCAAAACAGGGCATTGAAGTGAACAACAACCTGTGCGAGCACTTCGCTTACTCTCGCCAGGAGCTGTATCACCTGATCCGCGTGGAAGGCATTAAGTCCTTCGACGAACTGCTGGAGAAACACGGCCAGGGCTATGGCTGTGAAGTATGTAAGCCAACCGTCGGTTCCCTGCTGGCGTCCTGCTGGAACGAATATGTGCTCAAACCAGAACACACTCCGCTTCAGGACACCAACGATAACTTCCTGGCCAATATTCAGAAAGACGGGACTTACTCGGTGATCCCGCGTTCTGCCGGAGGGGAGATTACCCCGGAAGGGCTGGTCGCCGTGGGCCGTATCGCCCGTGAGTTTAACCTGTACACCAAAATCACCGGCTCCCAGCGTATCGGCCTGTTCGGAGCGCAGAAAGATGACCTGCCGGAAATCTGGCGTCAGCTGATTGAAGCGGGCTTTGAAACCGGTCACGCGTACGCCAAGGCGCTGCGCATGGCGAAAACCTGCGTGGGCAGCACCTGGTGCCGCTACGGCGTGGGCGACAGCGTGGGCTTCGGCGTAGAGCTGGAAAACCGCTACAAAGGCATCCGTACGCCGCACAAAATGAAGTTCGGCGTCTCAGGGTGTACCCGTGAATGTGCGGAAGCACAGGGGAAAGATGTGGGTATCATTGCCACGGAGAAAGGCTGGAACCTGTACGTGTGCGGTAACGGCGGGATGAAACCTCGCCACGCGGATCTGCTGGCCGCCGATCTCGATCGCGATACGCTGATCAAATACCTCGACCGCTTCATGATGTTCTACATTCGTACCGCCGATAAGCTGACCCGTACCGCGTCCTGGCTGGATAATCTCGAAGGCGGCATCGACTACCTGAAGTCGGTCATTATCGACGACAAGCTGGGTCTGAATGAACAGCTGGAATCCGAGATGACTCGCCTGCGCGAGGCGGTGATCTGCGAGTGGACCGAAACCGTGAACACGCCAGCAGCGCAGACGCGCTTCAAACACTTTATCAACAGCACCCAGCGCGACCCGAACGTGCAGGTGGTGCCGGAGCGCGAACAGCATCGTCCAGCGACCCCGTATGAACGTATTCCGGTGATGCTGGTGGAGGAAAACGCATGAGCCAGTGGGTAAACATCTGCAATATTAACGACATTCTGCCAGCAACCGGCGTCTGTGCCCTGCTGGGCAACGAGCAGGTGGCGATTTTCCGCCCTCGCCACGATGAACAGGTCTATGCCATCAGCAATATCGACCCGTTCTTCGAGGCCAGCGTGCTCTCCCGCGGTCTGATTGCGGAGCACCAGGGCGAGCTGTGGGTTGCCAGCCCGCTGAAAAAGCAGCGCTTCCGCTTAACCGACGGACTCTGCATGGAAGATGAAAGCTTCTCGGTCAAACACTACGACGTCCGCGTGAAGGACGGCGAGGTGCAGCTGAAAGCGTAACCTCTCGCCTTTTCAATAGGAAAGGCTTATGACCCCTTATGGGTAACGGCAGGAAAAACCGTATGTTCTGTACGATTCCTGCTGTTATCCTGACGTCAATTCTTCCCCCGCCATGAATGCTGTGAGGTAACGTCGTGGATCACCTGCCGATTTTTTGTCAATTACGCAACCGCGACTGCCTGCTCGTGGGCGGCGGCGATGTGGCTGAACGCAAGGCACGCCTGCTGTTAGAGGCGGGTGCCCGGCTGACCGTCAACGCCCTCACCTTTGCCCCACAGTTTGACGTCTGGGCGCAGGAAGGGATGCTCACCCAGGTGCAGGGCGAATTTGATGAATCCCTGCTGGATACCTGCTGGCTGACCATCGCCGCAACGGATAACGATGACGTTAACCAGCGCGTCAGCGACGCCTGCGAAGCGCGCCGCATCTTCTGTAACGTTGTGGATGCGCCGAAAGAGGCGAGCTTTATCATGCCGTCGATTATTGACCGTTCACCGCTGATGATTGCGGTGTCGTCCGGCGGGCGCTCGCCCGTTCTTGCCCGTCTGCTGCGGGAAAAACTGGAAGCCGTGCTGCCGCAGCATCTTGGTCAGATTGCCCAATACGCCGGGGAGCTGCGCTCCCGCGTGAAGCAAACCTTCGCAACCGTGGGCGAACGCCGTCGCTTCTGGGAGAAGTTCTTTGTCAACGACAGGCTGGCGCAGTCCCTTGCCAATCAGGACACCAAAGCCGTTGAAGAGACGACCGAACAGCTCCTGAGCGAGCCGCTGGACCATCGCGGTGAAGTGGTGCTGGTGGGCGCAGGTCCCGGCGATGCGGGCCTGCTGACGCTGAAGGGTCTCCAGCAGATCCAGCAGGCGGACATCGTGGTGTATGACCGTCTGGTCTCTGATGACATCATGAATCTGGTGCGCCGGGATGCTGACCGCGTGTTCGTCGGCAAACGGGCAGGTTATTACTGCGTACCGCAGGAGGAGATCAACCAGACCCTGCTGCGGGAAGCGCAAAAAGGAAAGCGCGTGGTGCGCCTGAAGGGTGGCGATCCGTTTATCTTTGGTCGTGGCGGCGAAGAGCTGGAAACCCTGTGCAACGCGGGTATTCCGTTCTCCGTGGTGCCGGGCATTACGGCGGCGTCCGGCTGTTCTGCCTATTCCGGCATTCCGTTAACCCATCGCGACTATGCCCAGAGCGTGCGCCTGGTGACGGGCCACCTGAAAACCGGCAGCGAACTGGACTGGCATAATCTGGCCGCTGAAAAGCAGACGCTGGTGTTCTATATGGGGCTAAATCAGGCAGCCACGATCCAGGCGAAACTGCTGGAGCACGGCATGGAAGCAGATATGCCGGTCGCACTGGTGGAAAACGGCACCGCCATTACGCAGCGCGTGGTCGATGGCGTGCTGACGCAGTTGGGCGAGCTGGCGCAGCAGGTTGAAAGCCCGGCGCTGATTGTGGTGGGTCGCGTGGTAGCCCTGCGCGAAAAACTGAACTGGTTCTCCAGCCACTAACGCATAATCTCTCCCGGGAGTAGTCTTTAAGCGGACTACTCCCTTCTTACCTCAGTCGATAACATACCGCCCGCATAATGGAACTTTTCCATTTATTCCCTCGTGTTACATCCAATTTTCGATTTATTGACAAGGAATGCGTATGTTCAAACTGGCAAAAGCTGCCGTTCTGGTCGGTCTGTTATCAACTCTGACGGCCTGCACCGGTCACGTTCAAAATACTAAAAATAATTGCAGCTACGATTACCTGCTTCACCCGGCGATCTCCATTTCGAAGATCATCGGCGGTTGCGGCCCGGCGGCACAGCAGTAAGCGTTTTTCAGGCGTAAAAAAACCGGGGATGTCCCGGTTTTTTTGTTTCGTCAGTTTTGTCGGGTGGCTGCTCCGCCTTACCCGACCTGCACGGTCCCGTAGGCCGGGTAAGCGTAAGCGCCACCCGGCAAAGCGGCTTAAGGTTTCGCCACAAACCCAATAGCGTCGTACACCGCTTTCAGGGTTTCGGAGGCGCGCGCGCTGGCTTTTTCCGCGCCCTCTTTCATCACTTTTTGCAGGAAAGCTTCGTCGTTACGGTAACGGTGATAGCGCTCCTGCAACTCGGTCAGCATGCCGGAAACGGCGTCTGCCACTTCGCCTTTCAGGTGGCCGTACATCTTGCCTTCAAAGTGTTTTTCCAGCTCAGGGATGCTCTGTCCGGTCACACCGGAGAGAATGTCCAGCAGGTTAGACACGCCCGCTTTGTTCTGCACGTCGTAGCGCACCACTGGCGGCTCGTCGGAGTCGGTCACCGCACGCTTGAGCTTTTTCACCACTGATTTCGGATCTTCCAGCAGGCCGATAACGTTGTTGCGGTTATCGTCAGACTTGGACATCTTTTTGGTCGGCTCCAGCAGCGACATCACGCGCGCGCCGGATTTCGGAATAAACGGCTCAGGCACTTTGAACACGTCACCGTAAAGCGCATTGAAGCGCTGGGCAATATCGCGGCTCAGCTCCAGGTGCTGCTTCTGGTCTTCACCCACCGGCACCTGGTTGGTCTGGTACAGCAGAATGTCGGCCGCCATCAGCACCGGATAGTCAAACAGACCGGCGTTGATGTTTTCAGAGTAGCGGGCAGACTTATCCTTGAACTGGGTCATGCGGCTCAGCTCGCCGAAATAGGTGTAGCAGTTCAGCGCCCAGCCCAGCTGCGCGTGCTCTGGCACGTGAGACTGAACGAAAATGGTGCTCTTCTCTGGATCGATACCGCACGCCAGGTACAGCGCCAGCGTATCAAGTGTTGCTTTGCGCAGCTTCTCGGGATCCTGACGCGCGGTGATAGCATGCAAATCCACGATGCAGTAAATGCAGTGGTAGTCATCCTGCATGCTCACCCACTGACGTAACGCACCCATGTAGTTACCAATGGTCAGTTCACCTGAAGGCTGTGCGCCACTAAAAACGATGGGCTTAGTCATTATTCAATTCCTGATGTTCACTGTGCGAGAGCCCGAGTGCGGGCAACAAATCTTTGAAGTGGTCGAACACAACGTCCGGCTCACTCAACGTAATGGCTTCACCGTAGTTGTAGCCGTAGGTCAACCCAACCGACGGGCAACCTGCCGCTCTGGCAGCCAGAATATCATTGCGGGAATCCCCGACAAAGAGCAGCTCCGCAGGCGCTAAGGATAATTTTCCTGCCACCAGCAATAGCGGTTCCGGATGCGGCTTTTTATTCTGCACGTCATCGCCGCCCACAATTACGGAGAAGTATTTCGCGATATCCAGCGCTTCCAGCAGAGGCGCAACGAACGGTGTCGGCTTGTTAGTCACCAGTCCCAGCGGGATGCCTTTGGCATGTAGCGCGCTCAGCGTTTCAGCGACATCCGGGAACAGGAAGCTACCCTCTTCGACGGTCTCTTCGTAGAAACGGTCGAACAGTTTGCGCAGAATACGCTGCTGCTCATCCTGGGGAATATCCGCGTGGTCAACACTCGGTTTACCTTGCGCGGAACGCTGAGAGGCACGCTCCTGACGAGCCCAGGACAGCGCGCGCTCCATCAGCACGTCTGCACCGTTACCAATCCACGTCACGACGCGCTCTTCGCCTGCAACGGGGAGTTCAAGGGCATATAGCGCCTGATCGACGGCGCGGGTTAATCCTGGCGCGCTGTCGACCAGCGTGCCGTCGAGGTCAAATGCTACACCCCGAATAGCCTGCAATTTATCCATGACTTACCTTCGCCAGTTCACGGCGCATTTCATCAATGACTTTTTTGTAATCCGGTTGATCGAAGATGGCGGAGCCTGCGACGAACATATCCGCTCCTGCCGCCGCAATCTCACCGATATTATTGACCTTCACGCCGCCGTCCACTTCCAGACGAATATCATAGCCAGACTCATCGATACGGCGGCGCACTTCACGCAGTTTGTCGAGGGTCTGAGGGATAAATGACTGACCACCAAAGCCCGGGTTGACGGACATCAGCAGGATCACGTCCAGCTTGTCCATCACGTAGTCGAGATAGCTCAGCGGGGTCGCCGGGTTAAAGACCAGTCCCGCCTTACAGCCGTTCTCTTTGATCAGCTGTAGCGTGCGGTCAACATGTTCGGAGGCTTCCGGGTGGAAAGTGATGATGCTGGCACCCGCCGCGGCGAAATCAGGCACGATGCGGTCAACCGGTTTCACCATCAGATGCACGTCAATGGGCGCGGTGATCCCGTAGTTACGCAGTGCTTTAAGCACCATCGGACCGATGGTCAGGTTGGGAACGTAGTGGTTATCCATAACGTCGAAATGGACGACATCCGCGCCAGCCGCGAGAGCTTTGGCAGTGTCTTCACCCAGGCGGGCAAAATCGGCCGACAGAATTGAGGGGGCAATCAAAAACTGTTTCATCCGCATCTCCTTGAAATGTGTTTACCGGCGGGCAAAGGCTCAGGGTCGATAAAGCGCCAGAAGTTCGTCCACCTTTTTACGTGTGCCGCCGTTGCTGCTAATGCTACGCCGCACTTTTACCTGAAAATGCTTCGCGGCTTTGTACCATTCGCGCGTATCAGGCGTGTCGTGATTCGAAATTAACACCGGAATTCTTTTGCTGACCAGCTTTTCCGCCATCTCAGCCAGACGAGCCTGCTCGGCCGGGCTGAAGCTATTGGTGTGGTAGGCGGTGAAATTTGCCGTGGCAGACAGCGGCGCGTAAGGCGGGTCGCAGTAGACCACCGAGTTTACGCCCGCCAGATCCATGCACTCTTCATAGGAGAGACAGTAGAACTCGGCATTCTGCGCTTTTTCAGCAAAGTGATACAGCTCGTCCTGCGGGAAATAGGGACGCTTATAGCGGCCAAACGGCACGTTAAACTCGCCACGCAGATTATACCGGCACAGACCGTTGTAGCCATGGCGGTTGAGATAAAGAAACAACAGCGCGCGACGGAACGGATCCTGGCTTTGATTAAACTCAGCGCGGAACTGATAGTAGACATCCGGGTTGTTGTTCTCTGGCGTAAACAGCTTCCGCGCCTCTTCCACATACTCATCGGTACGCAGTTTGACGATGTTATAAAGGCTGATAAGGTCGCTGTTGATATCCGCCAGGATATAACGAGAAAAATCGGTATTCAGGAACACCGATCCAGCACCCACGAAGGGCTCGATAAGACACTCGCCTTTCGGCAGGTGCTTTTTAATATCGTCGAGCAGGGGGTATTTCCCCCCTGCCCATTTCAGAAAAGCGCGATTTTTTTTCATGCTGACTAACTGATTACACCTTCTCCGGCTGTGGAGAAAGCTCCGACAGCATCCTGCGCTTTAAACATTACTTCAGATCGGCCTGCACCTGATGAATCGGCTTCGCCCACGGGTTTTTCGCCTGCACGTCGGCTGGCAGCGTGGAAACGGCACGTTTTGCTTCATCTTTGGAAGCATAAATACCACTCACCAGCACATACCACGGTTGACCGTTACGGGTCGTCTGATAAACCACGTAGTTTTTCAGATTCGATTTCTTCGCCCAGGCGTTGAGGTTGTCATAGTTAGACGAACTGCTCAGCTGAAGGGTGTAGTTGCTGGAAGAGGCCGACTGCAAAGAACCCACGTTGCCCGTCGTTTTACCTGATGCAGCGCCCGTTTTGGCTGCGGGAGCCGCAGGTGTTGTTGCAGAAGGTGTTGTTGCAGCAGGCGCGGTTGTGGTCGCCGTTGCTTTCGGTGCAGTGGTTGCCGCAGGCGTTGGCGCTTTAACCGGCTGGCTCACCGCAGGTTTTGTCTGCGCTGGCGCTTTCGTTTCTGGCGCTTTTGCCACGGTTTGCGGTTTCGTCTCACGCTTCGGCTCAATCACAGCCTGCTTACGCTCCTGGCGTGGCGCAGTCTGCGTCTGGCGCGGTTTGGTTTCCGTTGTCGCCGTTTGCTGCTGGGCATTGCTGCCATGAACTGGCGCAACGGTGGCTGGTTCAGTTGGCAGCGTGGAGTTCACCACGGCAGCGTTAACCTGCTCCTGATTCTGCGGCTGCATCAGCGCATTGTTCAGATCGCCCTGAACTTCAACACGCTGCTGACCTTCAGGCGTCGCAGGCGCCTGGCCCTGAGTCGGGGTCGCAGAGACAGGCGGCAGAGAGATATCCTGGCCAGCGTTGGTGTTACCTGCGGTCTGCTCTGCGGAAGTGGTGCCCGGCGCAGGCTGAGCGCCATTCGCCTGGTTGCTCGCATCGTTACCAGACAGGTCGATGCTCTTCTCGGCAGACGCCGTCTGCTCGGTAGAATTGGTAGAAGGTGCTTTTAGCGCGGACCCAATGCCGACAATCAGCAAGACCAGCACCAGAACGCCAAGGCCCATCATAATGTACTGACGGGAGGCCGGTTTTGCCGCTACCGCTTTTTTACGTTTGCGCGGACGACGTTCAACAGGCTGTTCATCCATTAACTCTTCTTCGGATTCATACTCCTCGTCTTCTCGCTCATTTCGCGCGTTACGGCTACGCGAAGGGCGACGATCGTCTGCATCCAGTTCGACATCGTCAAAATTGATCTGCGGCTCGTTATCACGTTCTGAAGATTGACGAGAACGACCAGTACGACGATCGCTGGGATCGGGTTTCAGCTCGTCTTCTGGTTTGAATTCATCCATTTAACACCCCACTCAAAGGCTTCTGCCAACGACTCTGCATTTACCTGAAGCTAAAACGACCACCTGTTACAGCGGTCTGACCTTTCTAGTTGTTACGCCTGCTGACAATCAGCAATAGCGCCAAGTACGACTTCGTGCGGCACTCCGCCGCGCACTTCACTTTTCCCTATTGCAAGCGGGAGTACCAGACGCATCTCACCTGCCAATACTTTTTTATCGCGCATCATGTGGGGAAGGTACGCCTGCGCAGACATTTCCTGCGGACCACTCACCGGCAAGCCAGCACGTTTAAGCAACGCGATGATACGTGCTGTCTCTTCCGGCCTGAACTGCCCCAGACGTTCAGAGGCTCGCGCCGCCATAACCATTCCGGCAGCGACAGCTTCACCGTGAAGCCAGTTACCGTAGCCCATTTCGGCTTCGATCGCATGACCAAACGTATGCCCCAGATTCAGTAAAGCACGTAAGCCGGTTTCACGCTCATCTGCGGCAACGACTTCTGCTTTCAGCTCACAACAACGGCGAATACAGTAGGCCAATGCCTGCCCGTCGAGGCGCAGCAGCGCATCCATATTCTCTTCCAGCCAGGTGAAGAATTCCCCGTCAAGAATAATGCCGTATTTGATCACTTCTGCAAGGCCGGACGCCAGTTCGCGCGCTGGCAAGGTTTTCAGACAGTCGAGATCCACCACCACCGAGGCAGGCTGGTAGAACGCGCCAATCATGTTTTTGCCGAGCGGATGGTTAACCGCCGTTTTACCGCCCACAGAAGAATCGACCTGTGAGAGCAACGTGGTTGGAATTTGAATAAAGCGCACGCCGCGCTGATAGCTGGCGGCTGCAAAACCGGTCAGATCGCCCACAACGCCGCCGCCCAGGGCAAGCAGTGTTGTATCACGACCATGCGGTTTTTGCAGAAGTGCGGTAAAGACGGTATCCAGTACCGTCAGGCTTTTGTACTGCTCGCCATCGGGCAGAATCACACTGTCGACCTTCACGCCCGCCTGCTCAAGCAGGTGACGTACACGGTCGAGATAAAGCGGAGCCAGCGTCTCGTTGGTGACCAGCATCGCCTGATCACCCGCTTTCAGTGGTAAGAAGGAAGCTGGGTCGTTAAACAAACCAGCCGCGATGGTGATAGGGTAACTACGTTCCCCGAGAGTAACTGTAATCCTCTCCATGACGCGACATCCACCTTAAATGCTTTTACCCGCAGGCGAGTGTATATAAAGCCAGAATCAGTTGCTTTCCAGCATATGAATAATCTGGTTTGCAACCACTTTAGCGCTTTGATCGTCAGTACGAATGGTCACATCAGCAATCTCTTCGTAGAGAGGATTGCGTTCATCGGCCAAAGCTTCCAGAACTTCACGTGGCGGTGTTTCAACCTGCAACAACGGGCGCTTTTTATCACGCTGCGTGCGTGCCAGCTGTTTTTCGATGGTCGTCTCAAGATAGACCACTACGCCACGGGCGGAGAGACGGTTGCGGGTTTCGCGAGATTTTACAGAGCCGCCGCCAGTTGCCAGCACAATGCCCTGTTTTTCCGTGAGTTCGTTGATCACTTTTTCTTCTCGGTCACGGAAACCTTCTTCGCCTTCTACGTCGAAGACCCAGCCCACATCCGCTCCGGTTCGTTTCTCAATCTCTTGATCAGAATCGTAAAATTCCATATTGAGTTGTTGAGCTAACTGACGCCCAATAGTGCTTTTGCCGGCACCCATAGGCCCAACCAGAAAGATATTGCGTTTCTCTGCCATTTTTTCGGTACTACTAAGACTATTCGTTAATGGTAATCCCCGCTGCGCAGACACCCGGCGTAGCAGGACATGAACTGAAACCTCATTTGCAATAGAGCGAGAGTCAGACGAAAAATTATCTCAATACTCCGGCTTGTTTGGCAACTGATTAAATCACCGTTCCCGGCGCATAAGGAAATAAGACGTAAGTCCAACTCAAATCGGTACTCCTTGTATGCTAATTCATGCCCCACGTCAAACATCTGCAACAAACTGAATGCAAAATCATTGCGGGGATCGTTACCCATTACTGAATACTGACCAGACGTGGCGTGATAAACACCACTAACTCGCGCCGTTCATTATCTTTTCCGTCATGGCGGAACAGCTGACCCAGCCACGGAATGTTGCCCAGCACGGGCACGCTGTCGCGTCCGGTTTTATTCTTTTGCGAAAAGATCCCGCCCAGCGCGAGCGTTTCCCCACTTTTTACCTCAACCTGCGTTTCGATCTCCTGCTTATCGATCGCCAGCGTTTCGCCGTCTGCCTGTTGCAGCACCTGGCCGGGCATATTTTCACTGATATGCAGTTTCAGGCGCACGCGACCGCCCGGCAGGACCACCGGCGTGACCTCCATGCCTAATACCGCCTCTTTAAATTCAACGGATGTCGCCCCGCTCTCGCCGCTGGAAACCTGATACGGAATTTCGCTGCCCTGCTTGATGCTGGCCGGCTGCATGTGCGATGCCAGCAGCCGCGGGCTGGCGATGATATCCACCTGCTGCTTTTGCTCAAGCGCCGACAACTCAAGATCCAGCATCCTGCCGTTGATGCGCCCGATGTTAAACCCTGCGTGGGTGGTTGCACTGGCCACCGACAGGTCCGCCCCCAGCGTCGTGACCTGACCCACCTTACCGGCCTCCGTTGCGTCAGCGAGGTTCCATTTCACCCCCAGTTCACGCAGGCTTTTTTCACTGATGGTCACAATCTGCGCCGCCAGTTCCACCTGCTCGACGGGCAGATCCATCTGCACAGCCCAGCGCTGGAGCATATCCACCACCGTCTGGTTATCCCTGACCAGAAAACGGTTGGTGCGCTTGTCGACGGAGAGACTGCCTTTCGGGCTTAAGAGCTTTTCTGCCGCTTTTTGCAATTCGGCCGCATCCGCATAAGCAAACGGAATGCTGTGAGAGTGCAGCGGGGCGTCAAGCAGACGCTGGGCCCGCTCCTGCTCTTTACGCGTCTGTTGCTCCCGTTGCCAGGCCGCCGTATGCACATAAAAAATGCCGCCCTCTTCCCTCAATACCAGCCCGGCGCTGTTCACTACCGTCTGAAGCGCCTGTCTCCAGGGCACCCGCGTTAAATTCAGCGAAAGCGAACCGCTGACATCCGGCGACACCACCAGATTGCGATCCTCCTGCGCCACCAGCGCCTGTAATATCTGCACCACCGGGACATCATCCACCAGCAGGGTGACTGGTTTTGGCGTCGCGGCCCACAGGGGCTGGCTGAGTGCCGCCAGTAACAGCCCTATCCTTATCTTCACTTTTTTTCGTTCCTTCTCGTTGCCATGTCCATCGCTTCGGCTCGCACATGTCGCCGACATCAACGGTCAGTTGTTGTTTATCTATCGCGCTCACCCGCCAGCCTGTCGGTAACCGCACCTGCGTATTTACCCGGTGCCAGCGTTTCTGCCCGTCCTGCATAAGGCCGATATCCCTGCTGCCGCTGACTACCCCCTGATACCGCCACTGGCTGAGCTGCCCGGCTGCGCAACGCTCTTCCGGTACAGAGAAGGGATCCCGCATCCCGGTCAGGAAAAGTGGAGAAAGCAGGATCAGCAAACGGGCTTTACTGCGCATGACCGATCTCCAGTTGCAGGCTGAGGCGTAACTGTTTGCCCTGTGGGGTGATGGAAAACGCACTCACCCGCGCGTTCTCAAGCGCCAGCCGGGAAAAGAGCGCCGGGACCGCGCCCCAGGAGGCATCCAGCGCCAGCTCTCCCCCACTCTGCTGCGGCTTCCAGTACACCAGCCTTGCGCCCTCACGCTGAAAAGCCAGGGGAGAAAAGAGCCGCGAGGGCATCACTTGCGTAACCACTGCTCTCCGTCCGGCCTCTGGCCACAGCGAGGCGTTGATTCGCTTCGCACTGATGGCCTGCGCCTGAATATCGGCGTAACGCAGAGCAGCGGGCCTGAGCAGCAGTCCCCAAATTGCCCACGCAACAAGCCCCGATGCGATCAACCAGCAAAGGACGCGCCGGGAAGGACGTGCATTAGTCCAGCGTTGATACCAGATACCCACCTGCTACCTCCGGCTATGTAGTTGAAAAGAGAACATCCATCGCCCCTGGCTATCCTGTTGCATTTCGCCTGCCGGTCCGGGGTTAAATCCCGTCACCCTTTTCAGGGCATCGGTCATGGCGGAGAGCGCTGGCAGTGAGGTGGTATAGCCGGTCAGGGTCAGCGAGGGTGGCTGATAACGCAGCGCCGTCAGCCACGCCTGCCGGGGCATTGCGCTGGCAAGGGACTCCAGCGCAGGTTGCCAGGCCGGATCAGACGGCGGCGAATGGGTTTTCTGCCCCGCTGACTGCGGCTGACGGGCTCTCAATACTTTCTGTACCGCACGTGTCCCGGCCAGTTCGCTCTGCAACGCCTGTAACGCGAGAGTCTGCGTCGCCCGCAGGCTGATACTCCCCGCCAGCATCACCAGCCATGAGCCAGCAAACAGCAGCCCCCAGAAACGCAGGCGCTGATTACGTTGCTGCCGACGCCAGGGTAAAAGATTGGGCATGCTCATTACGGCGCCTCGCTCATGGCCAGCGCCAGGGCGACGGTGTAACCAGCACCGCATTCCGGCAACGGCGGCTGGCACAGCGTCACCGCTTCCCAGGGATCGCGGGCAGCATCAAACACGGCGATATCAGAAGGAGAAAGCGCAAGCAGCGCCGCCAGTTCATTCACCGTCGCCGCTTCTGTGGTATAGCGCCGCCCCCACTGGTGACGCATCGCCCATAGCCACTGGTGTTGATCTCTCCAGGCGACGCACCGGGCGGGGGCAACAGCAGAGAGAAGATTAGCCAGCGCGCCGGCATCCGGGGCGATTGCTGCCAGACGCAAACGCAGCGCGTTCGCCAGCGTCAACAGGGTATCGACCTCTCTGTTTTGCGCTGCGGTAACCTGAAAAGTGTTGCTGAACGTATCCTGCGCGTAGTCAAAACAGAGCGTATCGGCGGGCATCTCCAGCTCACGCGCTAATGCGGCGCCTACCCAGGTGAGCTGTTCGCTGTCACGCAAGGTAACGGATGGACGGGGCAACGCGCGTTGCAGAACGCGCGTCGCCGGAAATGAGAGAAATACCCGATGCGAGTGCGGCAATGTTTTCCGCCAGCCACGTAATGCGTTAACCAGCTGTTCTGGCTTAAGTATTTTGCCTTCCCCGATAACGACGTCCGACAGCGGCACCGCCCACCAGCGCCGTAAACGCCAACCGGCCCGCTCTCTGGTCAGCGCTACCGCAACCACCTTATCCTGTTGAATATGAACGCCTGTTTGCCACGTTTTAAAAGCCATGCTTCACGATCTCCTTATCGCCCGTCGGAGTGACGGCTATATCAATGAATCAGGCTTGCCTTTATACTACCGCGCGATTGTTTAGAAACTGCCCAGGCTAAACCAAATGGGAAATCTCCGGTGAAGTTCGTAAAGTATTTATTGATCCTTGCAGTCTGTTGCATTCTGCTGGGAGCAGGCTCGATTATTGGTTTGTACAAATATGTCGAGCCGCAACTCCCTGATGTCGCCACGCTTCGTGATGTGCGGCTTCAGATCCCTATGCAGGTCTATAGCGCCGATGGTGAACTGATGGCGCAATACGGCGAGAAACGTCGTATCCCTCTGACCTTAAATCAAATTCCACCCGTGATGGTGAAGGCTTTTATCGCCACCGAGGACAGCCGTTTTTACGAGCACCACGGTGTCGATCCGGTCGGTATTTTCCGTGCGGCAAGCGTGGCGCTGTTCTCCGGTCATGCCTCTCAGGGGGCAAGTACCATTACCCAGCAGCTGGCGCGTAACTTCTTCCTCAGCCCGGAAAAGACGCTGATGCGTAAGATCAAAGAGGTGTTCCTCGCGATCCGCATTGAGCAACTGCTGAGCAAAGACGAGATCCTTGAGCTTTACCTCAACAAGATCTATCTGGGCTACCGCGCCTATGGCGTAGGGGCTGCGGCTCAGGTCTATTTTGGTAAGCCGATCGATCAGCTCACGCTGAGCGAAATGGCGACCATTGCCGGCCTGCCAAAAGCGCCATCCACGTTTAACCCGCTCTACTCGCTGGACCGCGCCACCGCGCGCCGTAACGTGGTGCTGTCGCGTATGTTGAGCGAAGGCTATATCAGCCAGTCTGAGTACGATAAGGCGCGCAGCGACGTTATTGACGCCAATTACCATGCGCCGGAAATCGCCTTCTCTGCACCGTATCTTACTGAAATGGTTCGCCAGGAGATGGTGAGTCGCTACGGTGATAAAGCGTATGAAGATGGTTATCGCGTCTATACCACCGTGACCCGCAAGGTGCAGCAGGCTGCCCAGCAGGCGGTGCGTAATAACGTGATGGATTACGATATGCGTCACGGCTATCGCGGCCCGTCCAACGTGCTGTGGAAAGTGGGTGAAAGCGAATGGGACAGTAAAAAAATCACGGATTCCCTGAAAGCGCTGCCGACCTATGGCCCGCTGCGTCCGGCGGTCGTCACCCAGGCCGATCCACAGGAAGCGGTGGCGATGATGGCCGATGGCACATCCGTTTCGCTGCGCATGGAGGGTGTCCGCTGGGCGCGTCCATACCGTTCTGACACACTTCAGGGGCCAACGCCACGTAAAGTGACCGATGTCGTACAAACCGGACAACAAATCTGGGTGCGTCAGGTCGGCGATGCCTGGTGGCTGGCGCAGGTGCCGGACGTAAACTCTGCGCTGGTCTCCATCAATCCGCAGAACGGCGCCGTGATGGCGCTGGTTGGCGGGTTCGATTTCAACCAGAGCAAATTTAACCGCGCGACCCAGGCGCTGCGTCAGGTTGGTTCGAACATCAAACCGTTCCTGTATACCGCGGCGATGGATAAGGGGCTGACTCTCGCCAGCATTCTCAACGACGTGCCAATTTCCCGCTGGGATGCCGGTGCGGGCTCTGACTGGCAGCCGAAGAACTCTCCGGCGCAATACGCTGGCCCTATCCGTCTGCGCCAGGGCCTTGGCCAGTCGAAGAACGTGGTCATGGTTCGCGCGATGCGTGCGATGGGCGTGGATTATGCGGCAGAGTATCTGCAACGCTTTGGCTTCCCGGCGCAAAACATCGTTCATACTGAATCTCTGGCGCTCGGCTCCGCGTCCTTTACGCCGCTCCAGGTTGCGCGTGGCTACTCGGTGATGGCGAACGGCGGCTTCCTGGTCGATCCGTATTTCATCAGCAAAATAGAGAACGATCAGGGCGGCGTACTGTTTGAAGCGAAACCGAAAATTGCCTGCCCTGAATGCGATATTCCGGTGATTTACGGCGACACGCCAAAATCCAATGTCCTGGAAAACAAGGATATGGAAGATGTGGCGATCTCTCAGGAACGTCAGAATCTGGCGGTGCCGCAGCCTCAGCTGGAACAGGCCAATCAGGCGCTGGTCGCCCAGAGTGGCGCGCAGGAGTATGCCCCGCACGTGATCAGCACGCCGCTGTCGTTCCTGATTAAGAGCGCACTGAACACCAACATCTTTGGTGAACCGGGCTGGCAAGGCACCGGCTGGCGAGCGGGCCGCGATTTGCAGCGCCACGACATCGGCGGCAAAACCGGGACAACCAACAGTTCAAAAGATGCCTGGTTCTCAGGTTATGGCCCGGGGGTTGTCACCTCCGTCTGGATTGGTTTTGACGATCACCGCCGCGATCTGGGGCGCACGACCGCCTCTGGCGCGATTAAAGATCAGATTTCCGGTTACGAAGGCGGCGCGAAGAGTGCGCAACCTGCCTGGGATGCATACATGAAGGCCGTTCTCGAGGGCGTACCAGAGCAGCCGATAACGCCTCCACCGGGCGTGGTGACGGTGAATATCGACCGCAGTACCGGACAGCTCGCGAATGGCGGTAACAGCCGTGCCGAGTATTTCATCGAGGGCACTCAGCCAACCACGCAGGCAGTGCATGAGGTGGGTACGGAATTGATTGATAACGGCGAAACGCACGAGCTGTTCTGACGCCAACAAAAAAGCCGGGTGGCGACTACGCCTGACCCGGCCTACAACGTCAATGCAAAACGGCAACCTTCCGTTGCCGTTTTTAATGGTGGCGCTACAAACGCCCCTGCCCCTTCAGCCACTCCCGCACCAGGAACAGTGCGCTCACGTTGCGCGCCTCGTTAAAGTCAGGATCTTCCAGCAAATCCATCAGATGAGCCAGCGGCCAGCGAACCTGCGGTAGCGGTTCCGGCTCGTCTCCTTCCAGCGATTCAGGATAGAGATCTTCCGCGACAACGATGTTCATTTTGCTGGAGAAATAGGACGGCGCCATGCTCAGCTTTTTCAGGAACGTCAGCTCTTTCGCGCCAAAACCGACCTCTTCTTTCAGCTCCCGGTTTGCCGCTTCAAACACCGTTTCGCCCGGGTCGATCAGTCCTTTGGAGAAGCCCAGTTCGTAGGATTCTGTGCCCACGGCGTATTCACGAATGAGGATCAGGTGCTCGTCGACGATGGGCACAATCATCACCGCTTCACGCGAGGAGGGGCGCATACGCTCATAAACACGACGCACACCGTTGCTGAACTCCAGATCCACGCTTTCGACATTAAACAGACGCGATTTCGCGACGGTTTCAACATTCAGAATGGTGGGCTTTTGTAAGGGTTTGGTCATCTTGACGGGTCTTTGCTGGGTGAACTGGCTTTATTGTGCGATACGCCGCACGGTTTCGGCAATGTCAATTGCTCTTTATTTACATTTATGCAACGTAACTGTAGGCGATTCTCATTTCAAAACAAATGTCAAGAGGTTGAAATGTTTCCAGGAATTTGCTGATATCGCGCCGGAACAGGCTTTGTTATCATTACCGGTCACTGGGATGCGCGTCAACATGCTCAAGTTAGACTCCATACTTGCCGATAGCCGACCACAGAATCTCATTCATTGTACAAAAGGTGCGACTGACAACACCTGTAAGAAGATAAGTAAGATGGGGAAAGCATGAGCACCATTTTGATTTTTCTCGCTGCTGTGCTGGCCTGCGCGTCGATTGCGGTGTGGGTATTCAGGCGCCGCGTACATCGCCGTTATCGGCTGCCCTTTTTGAACGCGTTTGCCGGGGCAAACACGCGCAAGCTTTCGCCAGAGGAACGCAGCACCGTTGAGCAGTATCTCGACACGCTGAACCGATCCCGGCTTTCGCCTGGCCCTACCGGTGCCAGCGCCGCCCCCGTATCGCTCAACCTGAACGCCCAAAGTGACACCGTTCTGTGCGTAACGCGCTCCATTACCCGCTACGGCATTACAACCGACGATCCCAACAAGTGGCGTTACTATCTCGACTCTGTTGAAGTGCACCTGCCTCCCTTCTGGGAGCAGTATATTAACGACGAAAACAGCGTCGAGCTCATCCATACCGATACGCTGCCACTGGTTATCTCCCTCAATGGTCATACTCTGAGCGAATATGTTCAGGAAGCGCCACGCTTTGCGCTGGAACGCGCAAGCGGAACGCAGGCCTCTATTCGCGGTGAAGAGACTGAGCAGATCGAACTGCTGAACATCCGCCAGGAGACGCATGAAGAGTACGTCCTGAGCCGCCCGGATGGCATTCGCGAAGCGGTGTTGATTGTCGCCTCGTTCCTGCTCTTTTTCATCTGCCTGCTGACGCCGGACGTGTTTGTTCCGTGGCTCGCGGGTGGCGCAGTACTGCTTCTGGCCGCCGGGCTGTGGGGCATATTTGCTCCGCCGGCAAAAACGTCATTACGCGAAATTCACTGCCTGCGCGGAACCCCAAAACGCTGGGGACTGTTCGGTGAGAACGATCAGGAACATATCAACAATATCTCGCTCGGGATCATCGATCTTATCTATCCGCGCCACTGGCAGCCGTGGATTGCGCAGGACCTTGGCCACAAAACGGATATTGATATCTATCTCGACCGCCACGTTGTACGCCAGGGGCGCTACTTATCCCTGCACGACGAAGTGAAAAACTTCCCGCTTCAGCACTGGCTCCGCAGCGCGGTGATTGCCGGTGGTGCCGCGTTAATCTTCGTCATGCTGCTGCTCTTCGTGCCGCTGGATATGCCGATTAAATTTACCCTGTCGTGGATCAAAGGGGCGCAAACTGTGGAAGCCACCAGCGTACAGCAGCTCGAAGAAGCGGGTGTACGCGTGGGAGATACGTTGCGCCTCAAAGGCACCGGGATGTGTAATATCCACACGCCGGGCGCCTGGAACACGCGCCAGAACTCGCCGTTCGCGCCGTTCGACTGCTCTCAGATCATCTGGAATGACGCCTCTCCGCTACCGCTGCCGGAATCGGATGTGGTCAACAAGGCCACTGCGCTCACCCAGACGATTAATCGCCAGCTCCATCCAAAACCGGATGATGATTCTCGCGTCAGCCCTGCCCTGCGTTCGGCTATTCAGAAGTCGGGCATGGTACTGCTGGATGACTTTGGCGAAATCGTCCTGAAAACAGAGGATCTCTGTTCCGCCCAGGATGACTGTATCCGGCTCAAGAACGCGCTGGTCAACCTCGGCAACAGCAAAGACTGGGACGCGCTGGTGAAACGCGCCGAAGCGGGACGCCTGGACGGTGTGAACGTGCTTCTGCGTCCGGTCAGCGCCGAGTCGCTGGATAACCTGGTGGCGACCTCTACCGCCCCCTTCGTGATGCGTGAAACCACCCGTGCCGCCCAGGCGCTTAACAGCCCGGCGCCCGGCGGTTTTGTGATTGCCAGCGATGAAGGCAGCGACCTGGTGGATCAACCTTATCCGCAGGTTTCGCTGTATGACTATCCTGCCCAGGAGCAGTGGAGCGAATTCCAGCGTCTGGCGCAGATGCTGATGCAGACGCCATTCAGCGCGGAAGGGATCGTCACCACCCTCTTTACCGACGCCAACGGCACGCGTCATATTGGCCTGCACCGTATGCCGGATAGCGCTGGCCTGTGGCGCTATATAGGGACATCCCTGCTGCTGATTGCAATGCTGGCGTGCATTGTCTGGAACGGTTATCAGGCCGTACGCCGCTATCAGCGTTCCCGCACGCGGCTGGCAGAAATCCAGGCCTACTACGAAAATTGCCTGAACCCGAAACTGATCTCCTCTTCCGAGAGCCTGATCGGATAACGTCCCTGCGCGACAAGTTGTGCTACCCTGTCGCGCACGTTTCTTCTGGCTGGAGTTCCCCCTTATGCATCTTAATATCGACTGGCAGGCGGTCGATACCGTCCTGCTTGATATGGACGGCACGCTGCTTGATCTCGCCTTTGATAACTATTTCTGGCAAAAGCTGGTCCCGGAAACATACGGTGAACAGCAGGGGATCTCCCCGGCGGAAGCGCAGGAATTCATTCGTTCGCAATATAGCGCGGTGCAGCATACGCTAAACTGGTACTGTCTTGACTACTGGAGCGAGCGACTCGGTTTGGATATTTGTGCCATGACCACCGCCCAGGGCGCACGCGCCGTACTGCGCGACGATACGGTCCCGTTCCTGGATGCGCTGAAAGCCTGCGGTAAGCGCCGCATTTTGCTGACGAATGCGCATCCCCATAACCTGGCCGTGAAGCTGGAACATACCGGTCTTGCTTCACACCTTGATTTATTGCTTTCCACCCACACATTTGGTTATCCGAAAGAGGATCAGCGGTTGTGGCATGCCGTGGTGGAAGAGACCGGTTTACAGCCGGAACGCACGCTGTTTATTGACGACAGCGAGCCGATTCTGGATTCTGCGGCCGCTTTTGGCATTCGCTATTGTCTGGGCGTGACTAATCCGGATTCCGGCCTGGCTGAAAAAAGCTATCTGCGACATCCGGGGCTGAACGACTATCGCCGGATGATCCCCTCACTCACCGTGAAGGAGACGCCATGAAAGAAAAACCCGCTGATGGGGTAAGACTGGATAAATGGCTGTGGGCCGCCCGTTTTTACAAAACGCGCGCCCTTGCCCGTGAAATGGTTGATGGCGGAAAGGTGCATTACAACGGTCAGCGCAGCAAACCGAGCAAGCTGGTTGAACTGAATGCCACGCTAACGCTTCGCCAGGGCAACGATGAGAAAACGGTGGTGGTGAAAGCCATTACCGAGCAGCGGCGGCCCGCAACCGAAGCCGTTTTGCTGTATGAAGAGACGGCCGAAAGCATAGAGAAGCGCGAGAAAACCGCGCTGGCGCGCAAGATGAATGCGCTGACCATGCCTCACCCGGACCGGCGACCGGATAAAAAAGAGCGCCGCGATCTGATGAAATTTAAACACGGTGAGAGCGAGTAACCCTCACCTGCACGAGAGATGAAAATGGCCCAACACGACCAATTACACCGCTATCTGTTTGAACAATTCGCCGTGCGCGGCGAGCTGGTCACCGTATCCGAAACCTGGAAACAGATTCTGGAAAACCACAACTACCCGCTGCCGGTGAAAACCCTGTTGGGCGAACTGCTGGTTGCCACCAGCCTGCTGACCGCCACGCTGAAGTTCGCTGGCGATATTACCGTTCAGTTGCAGGGTGATGGCCCGATGTCGCTGGCGGTGATCAACGGCAATAACCAGCAGCAGATGCGCGGCGTGGCGCGCGTTCAGGGCGATATCCCTGAAAATGCGGATCTGAAAACGCTGGTCGGAAATGGCTACCTGGTTATCACGATCTCGCCTGAAGAGGGTGAGCGCTATCAGGGCGTTGTCGGTCTGGAAGGCGACACGCTTGCCGCCTGCCTGGAAGATTACTTCATGCGTTCCGAACAGCTGCCAACCCGCCTGTTCATCCGCACCGGTGAAGTGGATGGTCAGCCTGCTGCCGGTGGTATGCTGCTTCAGGTTCTGCCTGCGCAGGATGCGCAGACCAATGATTTCGAGCATCTGGCAACGCTGACGGAAACCATCAAAGCGGAAGAGCTGTTCACCCTGTCGGCGACCGACGTGCTGTGGCGTCTGTACCACGAAGAAGAAGTGACGGTTTACGATCCGCAGGATGTGGAATTTAAGTGCACCTGCTCTCGCGAGCGTTGTGCTGGCGCCCTGAAAACGCTGCCGGATGAAGAGATCGACAGCATCATGGCGGAAGACGGTGAGATCGATATGCACTGTGATTACTGCGGTACGCACTACGTGTTCAATTCCATGGATATCGCGGAGATCCGCAATAACGCCTCTCCGGCGGACCCGCAGGTTCACTAAGCTCTGAGCCTGTTGCCCGGCGGCGCTATGCTTGCACGGGCCTACAATGAATTGTGCAATTTTTTGATATGATTGCTAATTGTAGGCCGGGTAAGCGTAGCGCCACCCGGCAAGAAAAAGCACTAACGCCACTGCGCATTATTGTAACTGTCGTAGCTCATATCGACACGCTCCCCAAAAATCTCAATATCCGCCCAGGGCTTCACGACAGATTTCACTTTCCTCTGCCTTAATGCGCGGTCAAGTTCTTCTCTGGTCAACGCCTCCGGCATTTTCCACGCGTCCCCGGCGATCCTCCAGCCCGTGTTGGTTTGTGTGTAAGCCACGATCCTGCGATCGGTAAATTGAAATAGCACGGCTTCCGGCTTGCCGTCGCTGTTAAGATCCAGCGGCATGAGTAAACAGTTTCTCTGGGCGCTATCGCAGCTCTCAAAGCGATACTGATTGCTGAGCATGGCTCGCCACAATGCCTTATCAGGACGGGCCATTCCCGGTGCGAGCTGGATCTGTTTTTCCAGCATCGCGGCGGTCATCTTACCTGCTCCGCCAGCGTTCCCGGAGAGAAGACCATTTATTTCACGCTGGCGTTTTGGGTTTGAGATAAACTGTGGATCATTTTGCAGCATTTGCATCGCCTCTCGCCCCTTTCGTCCGGTATTGCTGAGCATATACAGGCTTACCTGGTCTGCGTTTATTCTGCCATCCTGATAACGCGCCATATGGCTTTCAACGCTGATACGCCAGGGATCAAGCACCGGTGTATAGACCAACACCAGGAAGATCAGCGCCAGTAATCCGGTAGCCGGAGTGATATGAGCCTGGAGCCTTTGTGGATCCCGACGGTAAAAAAGTACGCTAAGACAGAATCCTACCGTCCAGACCAGCGCCACTATCGTAATCAGCACACCGTACAGACGCTCCGGTGACCAGCCATACTGTGCGATGCGCAGCCAGAGCGCCCAGCCCGCCAGGACGGGATACGCAGGAGCGATAATCACGGCAAGATGAATCATTCCTCGCAGGGGAGAGAAGTAAGGCAGCTTTTGACGTTGTGGGTGCCATACGACAGTCACCAGCAATAACAGTAACAGCGCCAGCGTCGTCAGTAAGCCCGCAGCCGAGATCCGTGCTGAAACAGCCTCTAAGCCAACGAAGGGCAATATGCCTATAAAGAGCAGCGCCAGCGCAGCCATCAGTGGAAGCAAACCTGTCGCGATAAGCGTAAGGAGATTTTGCAATGCCAGAATCAGCCGAACCTGCATACGCGCAAGTACTGCCGCGCTGGCTGAAACCACACCAATCGCCACTGAAATAAACCAGTCAGAATTAAAGAAAAGCCGATCAAAAAAAGAGATGCCAATGAGTTTAAAAAGCTCAGCCCAGAGGAAAAGCACCAGCCAGAACAGCCCATTCGAGACAAAAACAAGAAGAAATGTCAGCGCGTTATGCCAGTTTTTATCGTTGAAATCGCGGTAGAAAGCGTCCGTCGGTGCGGTCTCAAGGCGTCGCTGAAGCCATGGCAACAGGAGAAGCGTCATCAGGAACAGATGAAAACCGAAAAGGAGCACCGCATTTCTGGTATCCCAGTTGTCCAGCCCCGCAACGCTCCACTTAAGCCAGCCGCCCATCCCCGCGACTGCCGCGCCAATCATCCCGAGTGACAGCCACAAAAATGGCTTTTTGAATGACGTCATGGCAAGCGACAATGTGGTTGTCATTACCACGGTGGCAGGTACTACACACATCAGCCACAGCGTATCCGATGGCAATTTTGCGTACTCGATATACCACGTGATTACATAGCAAATTACGCCCTGTAGAGCCCCCGCCAGCACGACGGCTACGCGCGTTGAAGGGGATAACGTCTCACGGTTTTCCATTTCTCATCCCTTGTTCATGAAAAATCTATTGTCTCATCAAAGCAAAACTCTGGCCCCCACCTCAAACTCTGAAAATAGCTGACCCAAGAGACCTGAATCGTTTTGCCAGTGTAACCCTTACGTAATTTTCTTACATGTATGCGATTACATTCACATTCTTCTGGATAAATTCACCAGAGATTAACCTTTTAAGAACATTTTCCCCATCCAAAAAGCGATTCCTGCGATAATCTGCCCGCCCTGTGACTGGAGTCGCAGCGTTTTCCGTTAGTAAGGGTTTTGACCAGATACGTAAATCTATGAGCCCCGTCGCGGTTAACATCCCCAGAAAAACCCTACAATTTCAGGCAGTACATATTGGCTAAGGAGCAGTGATATGCGTGTTAATGGTTTAACCCCGCAAGATCTCAAGGCTTATGGTATTCACGACGTCCAGGAAGTGGTCTACAACCCCGATTACGATACGCTGTATCAGGAAGAGCTCAATCCGGCACTGGAAGGATACGAGCGCGGTGTGTTGACGAACCTGGGTGCTATCGCCGTCGATACGGGTATTTTTACCGGTCGTTCGCCTAAAGATAAGTATATCGTCCGAGACGACACCACCCGCGATACGCTGTGGTGGGCTGATAAGGGCAAAGGGAAGAACGATAACAAACCGCTCTCCCCGGAAACCTGGCAGCATCTGAAAGGACTTGTCACCCATCAGCTTTCCGGCAAGCGTCTGTTTATTATTGATGCGTTCTGCGGCGCTAACGCCGACACCCGTCTCTCCGTACGGTTCATTACTGAAGTGGCCTGGCAGGCGCATTTCGTGAAGAACATGTTCATTCGTCCGACCGATGAAGAACTGCAAGACTTCACCCCTGACTTTATCGTGATGAACGGCGCGAAATGCACCAACCCGCAGTGGAAAGAGCAGGGTCTGAACTCCGAAAACTTTATCGCCTTCAACCTGACCGAGCGTATCCAGCTGATCGGCGGTACCTGGTACGGCGGCGAAATGAAGAAAGGGATGTTCTCAGTCATGAACTACCTGCTGCCGCTGCGCGGTATCGCCTCCATGCACTGCTCGGCGAACGTCGGGGAAAAAGGCGATGTAGCAGTGTTCTTCGGCCTTTCCGGCACCGGTAAAACAACGCTGTCCACCGATCCAAAACGTCGTCTGATTGGCGACGATGAACACGGCTGGGATGATGACGGCGTGTTTAACTTTGAAGGCGGCTGCTACGCGAAGACCATTCGCCTGTCGGAAGAGGCAGAGCCGGATATCTACCACGCGATTCGCCGCGATGCGCTGCTGGAAAACGTCACCGTGCGTGCCGATGGTTCTATCGACTTCGACGATGCCTCGAAAACGGAAAACACCCGCGTCTCTTACCCGATCTACCACATCGAGAACATCGTCAAGCCGGTATCGAAGGCGGGTCATGCCACGAAGGTGATTTTCCTGACCGCGGATGCGTTCGGCGTGCTGCCACCGGTTTCCCGCCTGACCGCCAGCCAGACGCAGTACCATTTTCTCTCCGGCTTTACCGCTAAACTGGCGGGTACCGAGCGCGGTGTGACCGAGCCAACCCCAACCTTCTCCGCCTGCTTCGGCGCGGCGTTCCTGTCGCTGCACCCAACGCAGTACGCGGAAGTGCTGGTGAAACGCATGCAGGCATCCGGCGCCCAGGCGTACCTGGTGAACACCGGCTGGAACGGTACGGGCAAACGTATCTCCATCAAAGATACACGCGCCATCATCGACGCGATTCTGGATGGTTCGCTGGATAACGCTGAGACCTTTACGCTGCCGATGTTCGATCTGGCGATCCCAACAGCGCTGCCGGGCGTGGATACGCGTATCCTGGATCCGCGTAACACCTACGGTTCACCGGAACAGTGGCGTGAGAAGGCTGAATCGCTGGCGAAACTGTTTATCGAAAACTTCGAGAAGTATACCGACACCCCGGCCGGTGCTGCGCTGGTGAGTGCGGGACCAAGGTAAAAGCAAAAAGGCAACGAAAGTTGCCTTTTTTAATGTTTTCTCCCTCTCCCCGTGGGAGAGGGCCGGGGTGAGGGCATCAGGCCCCCCCCTTTTTTAACTCTCTTTCACCTGCCCCCGTAAAACCGGCACCGGTAACCACGCACGAATGCTCAAACCGCCCCGCTCGCTGGTGCCAATTTCCAGCAGTCCGTTATGGTTATCAACAATACGCTGCACAATCGCCAGGCCTAAGCCGGTTCCGCTGGTGCTGCGCGCGCTGTCGCCGCGCACAAATGGCTGGAACAGGTGCTTACGCTGCTCAGGCTTAATGCCCGGACCATCGTCTTCCACCTGGAACCAGGCGCGGTTGAGTTCCGTACCGCTGCTGACTTTGATCCAGCCGTTGCCGTACCGCGCCGCGTTAACCACCATATTCGCCACCGCGCGTTTAATGGAGAGCGGGTGCATACGTACCTGAATCTCACCTGCCTGAAGGTCGGTCGCAATTTCACGTTCGTAGCCGCTTTCGGCGGCAACCACTTCGCCCAGAACCGCATTCAGATCCGCCATCTCCATCGGCATCTCCTGCCCGGTGCGCAGGTAGTCGATAAACTGCTCGATGATAGCGTTACACTCTTCGATATCCTTGTTGATGGACTCTGCAAGATAACCATCCTGCTCGCCCATCATCTCTGTTGCCAGCCGGATACGCGTCAGCGGGGTGCGAAGGTCATGGCTGACCCCCGCCATCAGCAGCGTACGGTCGTCCGCCAGCTGTTTAACGCCTGCCGCCATGTGGTTAAACGCACGCGTTACCGAGCGCACTTCCGATGCGCCATACTCACGCAGCGGCGGTGGGATAATACCTTTACCGACCTGCAATGCCGCATGCTCCAGGTCGACCAGCGGTCGGTTCTGGATACGAATAAACAGCCATGCGCCACCGATGGCCAGCAGCATGATCGCCAGGGTGTATCGGAACAGCGGCGAGAAGTCGCCCTGATGAATCTCGGTGAGCGGAACGCGCACCCAGATGTTGGGTGACAGCCAGGTTTTCAGCCAGACAACCGGCGAGCTTTTATTGACCTCAACGCGCACTTCCGTCGGGCCGCCAAGCTGCTGCGCCATCTGCTGGCTAAGGAATTCATAGTGCTGCGCCCAGCGCAGGCCGGCATCTTCCGCCGCTTCGTTCGAGTAGAGAGAAATGCCCAGCTCACGGTAGATTTCCCGACGGAACGCCGGGGGAACAACCAACTGCGTGCCGTCCTCCAGTTGCAGTTTGTCGGTCATCAGCATACGCACTTCGTATGCCAGCACCTTATTAAACTGCTGAAGGCTCGGCAGGATTGCAAAGTTCAGCACCACCAGGTAGGTCGTCACCAGACTGACAAACAGCAGGGTGACGATCAATAACAGCGTGCGGGCAAACGAACTTCGCGGCGAGAAGCGCATTCGCCTCATGCTTTAGAGCCGTCCGGAACAAACACGTAGCCTAGACCCCACACGGTCTGAATATAACGAGGATGCGCCGGATCTTCTTCCACCATGCGGCGCAGACGAGAGATCTGCACGTCGATAGAACGCTCCATCGCGGAGTATTCACGACCACGCGCCAGGTTCATCAGCTTGTCACGGGAGAGCGGCTCACGTGGGTGGCTGACCAGCGCTTTCAGCACCGCGAACTCACCGCTGGTGAGCGGCATTGGCTCATCTTCACGGAACATTTCACGGGTGCCGAGGTTCAGCTTGAACTTACCGAATGCAATGACGGCCTCTTCCTGAGATGGCGCGCCCGGCAGCTCGTTCGCCTGACGACGCAGCACGGCGCGAATACGCGCCAGCAGTTCACGCGGGTTGAACGGCTTTGGAATGTAGTCATCAGCGCCGATCTCAAGGCCGACAATGCGGTCAACTTCTTCACCCTTCGCCGTCACCATGATGATCGGCATCGGGTTGCTCTGGCTGCGCAGACGGCGGCAAATAGAGAGCCCGTCTTCGCCAGGCAGCATCAGGTCCAACACCATCAGGTGGAAAGATTCACGCGTCAGCAGACGATCCATCTGTTCCGCGTTCGCGACGCTACGAACCTGGAAGCCCTGCTCGGTCAGATAACGTTCCAGCAGCGCACGCAGGCGCATGTCGTCATCTACGACCAGAATTTTGTAGTTCTCTTGCATTGTGTGTACTCCCAAAGGTTCGGATAAGCCTGGAACAGCGTATTCTAAAAAAGTGCACGGGTTCGACCAGCAAATTCTGGTATAAATTCTAGACGAAATTGTTACAAAGCATATTTAACAGCAGCTTATCTGTTCATTTCATCACATAAATCATTATTAATCTTGTCTGTTACACTGTGCGCTACGTATTGTGCGCAAAGACAGTTAACCGGCATTAAAGACTGCACCATGAAAACGCCTCTGATCACCCGTGAAGGGTACGAGAAACTCAAAAAAGAGATGGATTACCTGTGGCGCGAAGAGCGTCCGGAAGTGACCAAAAAAGTCACCTGGGCAGCAAGCCTGGGCGACCGCAGCGAGAATGCGGACTACCAGTACAATAAAAAGCGGCTGCGCGAAATCGATCGCCGGGTACGCTACCTGACGAAGTGCCTCGAGAATCTCAAAATTGTCGATTACTCCCCGCAGCAGGAAGGTAAAGTCTTCTTCGGCGCGTGGGTCGAAATTGAAAACGACAGCGGCGACACCCTGCGTTTTCGTATCGTCGGCTACGATGAAATTTTCGGTCGTAAGGATTACATTTCTATCGACTCACCCATGGCCCGCGCCCTGCTGAAAAAAGAGGTAGGCGATTTAGCCGTTGTCCAGACGCCTGCGGGTGAAGCAAGCTGGTACGTCAACGAAATCGAGTATGTTAAATAGTCCGAGAGCGCCCTCCCCGGCTGGCATTTTTTGGTGTCAGCCCGTATAACTATCCCCCTGATTTTCGATCCACAAGATGAACTGACCATGATGAAAGAGTCGCTCTGCCGCATTATTGCGGGTGAACTTCAGGCCAGAGCCGAACAGGTAGAAGCTGCCGTTCGCCTGCTTGATGAAGGGAACACCGTGCCGTTTATTGCACGTTATCGTAAGGAAGTCACCGGCGGTCTGGATGACACGCAGCTGCGAAACCTGGAGACCCGTCTGGGCTATCTTCGCGAGCTGGAAGACCGACGTCAGGCGATCCTCAAATCTATCGGCGAGCAGGGCAAGCTGACCAGTGACCTGGAAAAAGCCATTAACGGTACCCTGAGTAAAACCGAGCTCGAAGACCTCTATCTGCCGTACAAACCGAAGCGCCGCACGCGCGGGCAGATTGCGATCGAAGCCGGCCTTGAGCCACTGGCCGATCTGCTGTGGAACGAGCCGTCTCACGATCCGGAAACCGAAGCCGCCAAATTTATCGACGCCGATAAAGGCGTAGCGGACACCAAAGCCGCGCTGGACGGCGCGCGCTATATTCTGATGGAGCGCTTCGCCGAAGACGCGGCGCTGCTGGCCAAAGTGCGTGATTACCTGTGGAAGAACGCGCATATCGTCTCCACCGTGGTGTCCGGCAAAGAGGAAGAAGGCGCGAAATTCCGCGACTACTTCGATCACCACGAACCCATTTCTACCGCGCCGTCTCACCGCGCGCTGGCGATGTTCCGCGGCCGTAACGAAGGCGTGCTGCAACTCTCCCTGAATGCCGATCCACAGTTTGACGAGCCGCCAAAAGAGAGCCACTGCGAGCAGATCATTATCGACCATCTGGGCCTGCGCCTGAACAACGCCCCGGCGGACAGCTGGCGCAAAGGCGTGGTGAGCTGGACCTGGCGCATCAAGGTGCTGATGCACCTCGAAACCGAGCTGATGGGCACCGTGCGCGAGCGCGCCGAAGACGAAGCGATCAACGTCTTCGCCCGTAACCTGCACGACCTGCTGATGGCGGCGCCAGCTGGCCTGCGCGCCACCATGGGTCTCGATCCGGGTCTGCGTACCGGCGTGAAGGTGGCCGTGGTTGACGGCACCGGCAAGCTGGTTGCCACCGACACCATTTACCCGCACACCGGTCAGGCAGCGAAAGCGGCTGTCGTCGTCGCCGCGCTGTGCGAGAAGTACAACGTTGAGCTGGTTGCCATCGGTAACGGTACGGCGTCCCGAGAAACTGAACGTTTCTATCTCGACGTGCAGAAGCAGTTCCCGAAAGTGACGGCGCAGAAAGTGATCGTCAGTGAAGCGGGGGCATCTGTCTATTCCGCCTCGGAACTGGCAGCGCAGGAGTTCCCGGATCTGGACGTTTCCCTGCGCGGCGCGGTCTCTATCGCCCGTCGTTTGCAGGATCCGCTGGCGGAGCTGGTGAAGATTGACCCGAAATCCATCGGCGTGGGCCAGTATCAGCACGACGTGAGCCAGACGCAGCTGGCGCGTAAGCTGGATGCGGTAGTGGAAGACTGTGTTAACGCCGTTGGCGTGGATCTGAACACCGCTTCCGTGCCCCTGCTGACCCGCGTGGCGGGCCTGACCCGTATGATGGCGCAGAATATCGTCGCCTGGCGTGATGAAAACGGTCAGTTCCAGAACCGCCAGCAGCTGCTGAAGGTGAGCCGTCTGGGGCCAAAAGCATTTGAGCAGTGCGCGGGCTTCCTGCGCATCAACCACGGCGATAACCCGCTGGATGCCTCTACCGTTCACCCGGAAGCCTATCCGGTTGTCGAGCGTATCCTGGCCGCCACCCGGCAGGCGCTGAAAGACCTGATGGGCGACAGCAGCGCGCTGCGTAACCTGAAAGCGGTGGATTTCACCGACGAACAGTTCGGCGTGCCGACGGTCACCGACATCATCAAAGAGCTGGAAAAACCGGGCCGCGATCCACGCCCTGAGTTTAAAACCGCGACCTTTGCTGAGGGCGTAGAAACCATGAACGACCTGCTGCCGGGCATGGTGCTGGAGGGGGCGGTAACCAACGTCACCAACTTTGGCGCATTTGTGGATATCGGCGTGCATCAGGATGGTCTGGTGCATATCTCTTCCCTCGCCGACAAGTTCGTTGAAGATCCGCACACCGTGGTCAAAGCGGGCGACATCGTGAAGGTGAAAGTGCTGGAAGTGGATCTCCAGCGCAAGCGTATTGCCCTGACCATGCGTTTGGACGAGCAGCCGGGCGACACTAACGCGCGCCGTGGCGGTAATGGCGGTGGCCGTGAACAGCAGCGTCCGGCAGCGAAAGCCGCGAAGCCACGCGGACGTGACGCACAGCCGGCGGGCAACAGCGCGATGATGGATGCGCTGGCAGCGGCGATGGGTAAGAAACGCTAATGCTGTAAATGCCCGGTGGCGCGACGCTTACCGGGCCTACGGTTTTGTAGGCCGGGCAAACGCAGTGCCGCCCGGCAAGCAGGCCGCAGGGAATTAAAATAAATATGTTGTATCCATATTTAAACCACGAATTATCACCTCATTAACAAATAGCCCTCTTTTTATTTTCACCTCAATTTCGAAAATATTGAGCAAGGTCAAGCAGACCGCAAATTAATACGATTAACAACATCCCGTCACATTTTTATTATTGCTGATAAAAACTATTCTCATTATCATCGCAGTGTAGATTATTTAACCTATCGTGGAATCAGGCGCTATGCAATTCACTCCAGACAGTGCGTGGAAAATTATCGGTTTTACCCGTGAGATAAGCCCGGCCTATCGGCAGAAGCTCCTGTCACTGGGCATGCTACCCGGCTCATCATTCCAGGTTGTGCGCGTTGCGCCGTTGGGCGATCCAGTTCATATCGAAACCCGACGCGTTAATCTGGTTCTGCGTAAAAAAGATCTCGCATTAATTGAAATTGAATCTTTATCCCGTTAACAAGCCAGCGGTTTCAGTGAGTCTACTACAATGAAAAAATTAACTATTGGCTTAATTGGCAATCCTAATTCCGGCAAGACAACCTTATTTAATCAGTTAACTGGCGCACGCCAGCGTGTGGGAAATTGGGCAGGCGTGACGGTTGAACGCAAAGAAGGCCAGTTCACCACGACAGATAATCAGGTCACGCTGGTTGATTTACCGGGGACCTATTCCCTCACCACGATTTCATCCCAGACCTCTCTCGATGAGCAAATTGCCTGCCACTATATTCTGAGCGGCGACGCGGATCTGCTTATCAACGTGGTGGATGCCTCTAACCTCGAACGAAATCTGTATCTCACGTTACAGCTGCTGGAGCTGGGTATTCCCTGCATCGTGGCGCTTAACATGCTCGACATCGCGGAGAAGCAAAAGCTGCGCATCGACGTCGATGCCCTCTCCGCCCGTCTGGGCTGCCCGGTGGTTCCGCTGGTTTCCACCCGCGCTCGCGGCATTGACGCCCTGAAGCTGGCGATTGACCGCCACACGGGCAATGCCGACGTCGAACTGGTGCACTACGCCCAGCCGCTGCTGCGCGAAGCCGGGCAGCTGGCGCAGGAGATGGATAACAGCATGCCCGCCAGACAACGTCTGTGGCTTGGCCTGCAAATGCTGGAAGGCGATATCTACAGCCGCGCCTACGCAGGCGATGCGGCGGATAAGCTGGATGTCGCACAGGCTCGCCTTAGCGACGAGCTGGATGACCCGGCCCTGCACATTGCGGATGCGCGCTATCAGGCCATCGCCGCTATCTGTGACGTGGTCAGCAATGCATTAACCGCTGAACCCAGCCGCTTCACCGCCGCCGTGGATAAAATTGTGCTCAACCGCTTCCTCGGTTTACCGATCTTTTTACTGGTGATGTATGTGATGTTCCTGCTCGCCATTAACATCGGCGGTGCATTACAACCTATCTTTGATGGCGGCTCTGTCGCTATCTTCGTGCACGGTATTCAGTGGCTGGGCTACACCCTCCACTTCCCGGAATGGTTGACCATCTTCCTTGCGCAGGGGATCGGCGGCGGGATCAATACCGTCCTGCCGCTGGTGCCGCAGATCGGCATGATGTACCTGTTCCTCTCCTTCCTTGAGGATTCCGGTTACATGGCGCGCGCCGCCTTCGTGATGGACCGCCTGATGCAGGCGCTGGGGCTGCCGGGCAAATCCTTCGTGCCGCTGATTGTCGGCTTTGGCTGTAACGTGCCGTCAGTCATGGGCGCGCGTACGCTGGATGCCCCGCGCGAACGCCTGATGACCATCATGATGGCGCCGTTCATGTCCTGCGGCGCGCGGCTGGCGATCTTCGCGGTCTTTGCCGCGGCGTTCTTTGGTCAGGAAGGAGCGCTGGCCGTCTTCTCCCTGTATGTGCTGGGTATCGTGATGGCTATTCTCACCGGCCTGATGCTGAAGCACACCATCATGCGTGGCGAAGCGTCGCCGTTCGTGATGGAACTGCCGGTTTATCACGTTCCGCATCTGAAAAGCCTGATTATTCAGACATGGCAGCGCCTGAAGGGCTTCGTTCTGCGCGCCGGTAAGGTGATTGTGGTGGTCAGCATTTTCCTGAGCGCCCTGAACAGCTTCACTCTGAGCGGCCAGGCCGCGGACAACATTAATGACTCTGCCCTGGCCTCCGTCAGCCGGATCATTACGCCGGTCTTCAAACCGATTGGCGTTCAGGAAGACAACTGGCAGGCAACCGTGGGCCTGTTCACCGGCGCGATGGCAAAAGAGGTGGTTGTCGGCACCCTGAACACGCTTTACACCGCGGAAAACATCCAGGAAGAGGAGTTTAATCCGACAGCGTTCAACCTCGGCGATGAACTGCTTGGCGCGGTGGAAGAAACCTGGCAGAGCCTGAAAGACACCTTCAGCCTGAGCGTACTGGCGAACCCGATTGAAGCCAGCAAAGGCGACGGCGAAATGGCGACCGGAGCAATGGGCGTGATGGGCCAGAAATTTGGCAGCGCGTCGGCGGCCTACAGCTACCTGATCTTCGTCCTGCTCTATATTCCGTGCATCTCGGTCATGGGCGCCATTGCCCGTGAGTCCAGCCGCGGCTGGATGGGCTTCTCCATTCTGTGGGGGCTGAACATTGCCTACTCGCTGGCGACCGTGTTTTATCAGGCCGTCAATTACAGCCAGCATCCGCGCTACAGCCTGGTCTGTATCCTCGCGGTGATCCTGTTTAACGTGATGGTGATTGGCCTGCTGCGCCGGGCGCGTAGCCGCGTTGACGTTAACCTGCTGGCAACGCGCAAAACCCCGACGACCTGCTGTAGCAGCCCTGCGGGCGACTGTCACTAAGGGGAAGAAAGATGGCATCGTTGATTCAGGTTCGTGACTTACTGGCGTTACAGGGGCGAATGGAGGCGAAGCAGCTCAGCCTCAGCCTGCATACGCCGCAGCCGATGATCGATGCCATGCTGGAAAGGCTGGAGGCCATGGGGAAAGCCGTGCGCATTCAGGAAGAGCCGGACGGTTGTCTGTCCGGCAGTTGTAAGAGTTGTCCTGAAGGTAAAGCCTGTCTCAGGGAGTGGTGGACGCTTCGCTGATAAAACCGGACAGCGCCGAACAAAACTCAGCAGGATGAGAGATGAACGGCGCATGTGCCGCTTTGGCAACCACCATTGATTTACTCTCCGGCCACAGCGCATCCAGCAGCGGAACCACCTTGCGCGGAACCAGTCCATCCAGATAGCCATAAATACGCAGATGTGGCACCGTTAACGACGCCAGCGGCTCGCGCAGATCGGCCGTTTTCAGGATCTCCAGCCCTCCGTTCAGCACCTCAACCTCCGGCATCGGCAGAGAAAGCACCGTCTGCTTCAGCGTCCGCGCATCCTGACGGGCGGTTTCTGTTCCCATCGTCTGTAATGCCAGGAAACGCTCCACCGTCCGCTGGAAGTCTTCGCTCAGCTGATGCTGGAACCCGGCCAGCACCTCAGGTTTGATGCCCGGCCACGCCTCGCGGGCGCTGAAACAGGGTGATGAGGCAACGGTGATCAGCGCCTGGACCCGTGCAGGATGGTGCAGCGCAATCTGGCTTGCCACCAGCCCGCCCAGGCTCCAGCCGAGCCAGACGGCTTTTTGCGGCGCCGCTTCCAGAACCTGCTCCGCCATGTCGTCGAGCGTCATCGCGCCGTAGCCGTGGCTGCGGCCATAGCCCGGTAGATCCACCAGGTGTACCGTGAATTGCGAGGCCAGTTCCTCACTTATGCAACGCCACACTTCGGCGTTCAGTCCCCATCCGTGCAGCAGCACAAGATGACAATTTCCCGTCCCAACGGTCTGCCACCACAGCGTCTTCATCAGTTAACGTTCTCTTTTTTCACATGGAGGTTGCGTATGCTAACAGTGCCCGGCTTGTGCTGGCTATGCCGAATGCCACTTGCGATGCGCGCGTGGGGCGTCTGTTCCGTTTGCACGCGAGCACTGGGTTACCTGAAGGGCTGTCCGCAATGCGGCTTGCCTGCCGTAAGCCAGACGCTCCCCTGCGGCCGTTGCCTGAAAAAAGCGCCGCCGTGGAGCGCGCTGGTGGCGGTAGATGATTACGTTTTGCCGCTGAGTCGTCTGGTTCATCAGTTTAAGTTTTCCAGCCAGACTGCACTGGCGCAGCCCCTGGCACGCCTGTTGTTACTGGCGGTATTACAGGCGCGAAGAACGCGCGGGCTGCCGCCGGTCGACACGCTTGTGAACGTGCCACTGTTTCAGCGTCGGCACTGGCGGCGGGGATACAATCAGAGCGACCTGCTGTGCCGTCCGCTCGCCCACTGGCTGGGTTGCCGGTACCCAGCCTCTGCGCTGAAACGTACTCATGCCACTGCCGTTCAGCACCGGCTCAACGCCCGGTCGCGCAAAAGGAACCTGAAAAACGCCTTTCGCCTTGAATTGCCGGTCAACGGCCTCCATATCGCGATTGTGGATGATGTCGTCACCACGGGCAGTACCGTGGCTGAACTTTCCCGACTGCTTTTGCAAAGCGGCGCCGCGTCAGTTCAGGTATGGTGTCTGTGCCGTACCTTGTAGCCCTTCTTCAATGGGCGTATGATTATACCCAGGTAATTTAGTCAACTATTAGGCCAAAGCTATGATCCGTATTTCCGATTCTGCACAAGCGCACTTTGCCAAACTGCTGGCAAATCAGGAAGAAGGGACGCAGATCCGCGTGTTTGTGATCAATCCAGGCACTCCGAATGCAGAATGTGGTGTCTCTTATTGTCCTCCGGATGCTGTGGAAGCAACTGACACTGCCCTTAAATTTGAACAGCTCACCGCGTACGTTGATGAGCTGAGCGCGCCGTATCTTGAAGATGCGGAGATTGATTTCGTCACTGACCAGCTGGGTTCTCAGCTGACGCTGAAGGCGCCAAACGCGAAGATGCGTAAAGTCTCTGACGATGCCCCGCTGATGGAGCGTGTGGAATATCTGCTGCAATCGCAGATCAACCCGCAGCTGGCCGGCCACGGGGGACGTGTTTCCCTGATGGAAATCACCGAAGATGGTCTGGCGATTCTGCAATTCGGCGGCGGCTGTAACGGCTGCTCCATGGTTGATGTAACCCTGAAAGAAGGGATCGAGAAGCAGCTGCTGAACGAATTCCCGGAACTGAAAGGCGTGCGCGATCTGACCGAGCACCAGCGCGGCGAGCACTCTTACTACTGATTCAGTACCCGTCTGTATTGCCCGGTGGCGCTGCGCTTACCGGGCCTACTTTTTCTTGCCTCCCCCTCTGTATGTTGACCTGCGTCTCATAATTCAAATTTTGCCTCCCTGGGTGATTCTCAATCACCGCATGTTACCCGTATCATTCTCGTGGGCACTCAACACCCTTATAACAGCCGACTAAACTTAACGTTTTCGCAGGCATCAGTATGAGTGCCGTTAACACTCTGTTCCCAGTTGGGACAACCGGAATTTGTCGTTGAAACAATGACGTTACCCATAACAATTCAAAGGCCAGGTCAATCATGCCATTAGTCATCGTCGCTATCGGTGTTGTGTTATTACTGCTCTTGATGATCCGCTTCAAAATGAACGGATTTATCGCTCTGGTTCTGGTGGCACTTGCAGTCGGTCTGATGCAGGGAATGCCGCTGGTTAAAGTTATCAGCTCCATTAAAGCCGGTGTCGGCGGTACGCTCGGCAGCCTGGCGCTGATCATGGGCTTCGGCGCCATGCTCGGTAAAATGCTCGCGGACTGCGGTGGCGCACAGCGTATTGCCACCACGCTGATCGACAAATTTGGTAAGAAGAACATTCAATGGGCGGTGGTGTTAACCGGTTTTACCGTCGGTTTCGCGCTGTTCTATGAAGTGGGCTTCGTGCTGATGCTGCCGCTGGTGTTCACCATCGCCGCTGCCGCCAACATCCCGCTGCTGTTCGTGGGTGTGCCGATGGCTGCGGCGCTGTCCGTCACCCACGGTTTCCTGCCGCCGCATCCGGGCCCAACGGCTATCGCCACCATCTTCCATGCCGATATGGGTAAAACCCTGCTGTTTGGTACGATTCTGGCGATCCCGACGGTGATTCTGGCAGGCCCGGTGTATGCGCGCTTCCTGAAAGGCATTGATAAGCCTATCCCGGAAGGGCTGTACAGCGCCAAAACCTTTACTGAAGAAGAGATGCCAGGCTTTGGCGTCAGCGTCTGGACCTCACTGGTACCGGTGATCCTGATGGCGATGCGTGCCATAGCAGAGATGGTTCTGCCGAAAGGTCACGCGTTCCTGTCCGTTGCGGAGTTCCTGGGCGACCCGGTGATGGCGACGCTGATTGCGGTCCTGATCGCCATGTTCACCTTCGGTCTTAACCGTGGTCGTTCCATGGATCAGATCAACGACACGCTGACCTCTTCCATCAAAATCATTGCCATGATGCTGCTGATCATCGGCGGTGGCGGCGCGTTCAAGCAGGTGCTGGTCGACAGCGGCGTGGATAAATACATCGCGGCCATGATGCATGAAACCAACGTCTCCCCGCTGCTGATGGCATGGTCTATTGCCGCGGTGTTGCGTATCGCGCTGGGCTCTGCGACCGTTGCGGCGATTACCGCGGGCGGTATCGTTGCGCCGCTGATTGCGACCACGGGCGTCAGCCCTGAGCTGATGGTTATCGCGGTTGGTTCCGGTAGCGTGATTTTCTCCCACGTGAACGATCCGGGCTTCTGGCTGTTCAAGGAGTACTTCAACCTGACCATCGGTGAAACCATCAAGTCCTGGTCCGCGCTGGAAACCATTATTTCGGTGTGCGGTCTGGTCGGGGTGCTGCTGTTGAATATGGTGGTTTGATGTATTAAGTCGGGTGGCGGCTATGCCTTACCCGACCTACTTAATGCACGTAGGCCCGGTCAGCGTTAGCGCCACCGGGCAATAAAAAACCCGCCACTGGCGGGTTTTTTATCATTTCTTCGCGGCTGCTTTTCGCCGTTTATCCAAATCCTTAATCAACCTGTTCACCCCGTCATCGGCGAACATCGCTTCAAGCGTTGTGGACAGCTTGCGGCGCCAGTTTTTGTACTGATAGCTGGTGCCGGGGATGTTTACCGGCTCCGCCATATCAATCCAGTCTTCCGGTTGCAGACCAAGCAACGCGCTGTTGCTGTCGGCAATATAGCGCTGTAAGCCACGGTTAAGCGTTGGCGTCATCGACATCAGCGACGCCTTATGCCCGGCGCGCTTCGGCAGACAGCCATGCTTATGCAGCGCATCCAGCAGCCCCTGCTTCGCCAGCTCGCGATCCTGATACAGCCCACGCAGAACCTCTTCATCCGGGTAGAGACCCAGCGTTTTGCCGAGCGTCAGGTCGCCGCTTTCCCAGTAGCCTCTGAGCGTAGGAAGATCATGCGTCGTCGCGACTGCCATTGACTGTTCAGGGTACGCTTTCGGCGCGCGGAAGGTTTTCTCATGGTCGTTTTCAAAATAGAGCACTTTGTAGGAGTAAACCCCGCTGTCGCGGAGCTTGCTGACAATTTCCACCGGCACGGTACCGAGATCTTCGCCAATCACCATGCACTGATGACGTTTACTCTCCAGCGCGAGGATTGAGAGCAGGTCGTCCACCGGATACTGCACGTACGCCCCGTGGTCAGCCGTTTCACCGTACGGGATCCACCACAGGCGCAGCACGGACATCACGTGGTCGATACGCAACGCACCGCAGTTCTGCATGTTAGCGCGCAGCAGGTCGATAAACGGCTCGTAGGCACGCGCCGTCATCACGTGCGGATCCATCGGCGGTAAGCCCCAGTTCTGACCGAGCGGGCCCAGAATATCCGGCGGCGCCCCCACAGAAGCTTTCAGGCAGTAAAGTTCACGGTCACACCAGGTTTCCGCCCCGCCTTCCGCCACGCCGACAGCCAGATCGCGATACAACCCGATCGGCATGTTATAGCCCTGGCTCACCTGCCAGCAGGCGGCAAACTGGCTGTACGCCAGCCACTGCAACCAGAGATAGAAATCCACCTCGTCGGCATGCGTCTCACAGAATGCCTTCACTTCCGGGGTATCAACGGACTGATAGGCTTCCGGCCACACCGGCCAGCCCCAGCGCATCTCGTCCTCCTGAACCTGATACGCATGCAGCGCATCAAACGCTGCCTGCCAGTAAAGGCTCTCACCTTCCTGCATCACAAACTGGCGGAAGGCTGCCATCTGCTCGTCGTCACGCTTCGCAAAGCCCTTCCAGGCCAGACGCAGAGCCGCCATTTTCAGCGCGGTAACGGAGGCGTAATCAACCCAGTCCGCATCGCGGGCCTGTTTCAGCAGCTGTTGCGTGGTCTCAAGCTTCCACCACGCCTGCGCCTCTTTGCTGTTTTTGAAATCGTCTAACGCGTTAACGTCGATGTAAATCACGTTCAGCCAGCGACGGGAAGACGGGCTGTACGGGCTGGCGCTTTCCGGATTCGCCGGATAGAGGGCGTGGATCGGGTTGAGGCCGATGAACGCGCCGCCGCGCTCACCAACAGATGCCAGCATCTTTTTCAGGTCGCCAAAATCACCAATGCCCCAGTTGCTGTCCGAACGCAGGGTATAGAGCTGCACGCAGGCGCCCCACAGCTTTTTGCCTTCACGCAGCGCCTGCGGCTCATAGCAGCGCTTTGGCGCCACAATCACCCGACAGTGAAAACGCTGGTCGTCCCGGGTCAGCGTAAGCGTGTGGTAGCCCTCCGGCAGCTTCGCCGGAAGGTTGAGGGTTTTGCCGCCGGTGGCATGGCCTTTGTGCTGATGCCCCTCTTCGGTGGTGAGCAGCCAACTGAACTCGCCGCGCCCTTCCACCGCCAGCGGCATCTTTTTGCCTGCGGTAAAGACCTTGACGTTCGGCACCGGCGCACCCGACGCTTTCGCGTCGGTTTTGTGCATGGCATCCAGCAAACGTCTTTTGGTGTCCGCACCAATAGACTGCGGTTTGCCGTGCGCATTGATGTAACTGAGGCTAATTCCCGCCGCCTGCGCGGCACTGTCCAGACGTTTACTCTCCATCGCGCTTCCTTAGCGTTTTGCCTGCCAGATACGAGCCTGATAATCACGGATTGAGCGGTCAGAGCTGAACATACCGCAGCGCGCGGTGTTCAGGATACACGCGCGGGTCCAGGCATCCTGGTCGCGATACAGCACGTCGACCTGCTTCTGCGCTTCAACGTAAGCCGAGAAGTCAGCCATCACCAGGTACGGGTCGCCGCCCTGTTTGTCCATGCTGTGCAGCATCTGGTCAAACGCGTGCTTGTCGCCGTCGCTGTACTTCCCGCTTTCCAGCTCTTTGAGCACCGCATCCAGCACTTTATCTTTTTTACGCCATTTCACCGGGTCGTACCCTTTGGCTTTGATGGCTTTCACTTCTTCAACAGTATGGCCGAAGATAAAGATGTTCTCTTCGCCGACCTTCTCGGCAATTTCGACGTTCGCACCGTCCAGCGTGCCGACGGTCAGCGCGCCGTTCAGGGCCAGCTTCATGTTGCCGGTACCGGACGCTTCTTTACCGGCGGTAGAGATCTGCTCGGAAATATCCGCCGCCGGGATCAGCATTTCAGCCGCAGAAACGCAGTAGTCCGGCAGGAACACCACCTTCAGCTTGTCGCCCACTTTCGGATCGCTATTGATCGCCGCCGCCACTTTATTAATGGCAAGGATAATGTTTTTCGCCAGGTAGTAGCCCGGCGCCGCTTTCGCACCGAACAGGAACACGCGCGGGACGCGGTCGGCCTGCGGGTTCTCGCGGATCTCTTTGTACAGCGCCAGAATGTGCAGCAGGTTCAGGTGCTGACGTTTGTACTCGTGCAGTCGTTTGATCTGGATATCGAAAATCGCATTCGGGTTGATCTCAATTCCGGTGCGCATTTTCACAAACTCGGCCAGACGAACCTTGTTCTCCAGCTTAATGGCGCGGTACTGCTCGCGGAACTTCGCGTTGTCGGCCTGTTTTTCCAGGTTGATGAGCTGGTCCAGGTCGTTGGCCCACTCTTTCTTCAGGGTCTTGTCCAGCAGACCGGCCAGCAGCGGGTTGCACTGCTTGATCCAGCGGCGCGGCGTGATGCCGTTGGTCACGTTATGGAACTTAGTCGGCCACAGCTGGTGGTATTCCGGGAAGAGATCTTTCACCACCAGATCCGAGTGCAGCGCGGCCACGCCGTTCACCGCAAAGCCGCTGACCACGCACATGTTCGCCATGCGCACCTGCTTGTCGTGCACAACGGCCAGCTTCGCCCAGACGGCCTTATCGCCCGGCCAGGTTTTCTCCACCAGCGTTTTGAACTGGTCGTTAATCTTGTTGATGATCTGCATATGGCGCGGCAGCAGCGTTTTCACCAGCTTCTCATCCCAGCACTCGAGCGCTTCCGGCATCAGGGTGTGGTTGGTGTAGGCGAAGGTGCGGCTGGTGATGGCCCAGGCGTCGTCCCAGCTCAGCTGATGCTCGTCGATCAGCACGCGCAGCAGTTCCGGGATGGCAATGGTCGGATGCGTGTCGTTAAGCTGAATAACTTCGAAGTCCGGCAGCTGAGCCAGCTTGCGGCCCGCCAGGTGGTGGCGACGCAGAATGTCCGCCACGGAGCAGGCGCACTGGAAGTACTGCTGCATCAGACGCAGCTTTTTACCCGCCAGATGGTTGTCGTTCGGGTAGAGGACTTTGGTCAGCTTCTCGGCATCGATCCCCTGCTGCTCGGCGCGCAGGAAATCACCGTCGTTGAATTTGGTCAGGTTAAACGGATGCGCGTGCTTCGCCTGCCACAGACGCAGCGGCTGCGCCACGCCGTTACGGTAGCCGAGTACCGGCAGATCCCAGGCTTCACCGGTAATGGTGAACGCCGGTTCCCAGAGCCCCTGCTTCGTGACTTTCCCGCCAATCCCGACCTGCACATCCAGCTGCGCGTTGTGGCGGAACCACGGATAGGTATTGCGGTGCCAGTCGTCCGGCGCTTCCATCTGATGGCCGTCGGCAAACGACTGACGGAACAGGCCGTACTGATAGTTCAGGCCATAGCCAATCGCCGACTGACCCACGGTTGCCATGGAATCCAGGAAGCAGGCTGCCAGACGTCCCAGACCGCCGTTACCCAGCGCCGGATCAATTTCTTCTTCCAGCAGATCGGTCAGGTTGATGTCGTGTTCTTTCAGCACGTCACCGACCTCCTGATACCAGCCAAGGTTCAGCAGATTGTTACCCGTCAGACGGCCAATCAGGAACTCCATTGAAATGTAGTTAACGTGACGCTGGCCTTTCACGGGCTTCGTCACAGGCTGAGCGTCCAGCTGCTCTGCGAGCGCCCCGCTCACCGCCTGCCACCACTGGTGAGGCGTCATTTCGTTTGCAGCATGAAGGCCAAAACGCTGCCACTGACGCGTCAGGGCAGCCTGAAATTGAGCTTTGTTGAAAGTAGGCTGTGACATAGGGAATCGGCATCCTGTAGAGAGTAAAAACATTTAGCGCTAGTGTGCCTGGCTCATTGCGCCTCTTCCTCCTCCTGTCGGGGATTAGACAGGGAGGAGTAGCGGGGATGAGCATAAAAGTGTGATCGAGGCCACTGTGTGAGTGTGCGCTTCGCTGAAAAAGCGATCCCGGATGAGCGTCAAAGAAATGAAATGCAGTTTCGGAGGAAATTAATCATCGCTGAAATGATTACTTACGTAGAATAATATTTCCGCGCGTCGGGATTATTCAGCACCCCTATTAAGCCGATGCAACTTTCCCCGAAGTTAATTAACTTCAGCGTCATTATCTCTTTCTGAAACCAGTTTCAGCGCAACCGCGACTTATGCACACAAGCCAGAAGCAGCGCGGCATCCAGCCATTTACGGAAAGTTCCATCAGTGATGAGAATGTTTTGTGACAGAGTGCAAATTCAGAGCCTCCAAACCCAGACATAACTTGCAATAGTTCCTCTATTGGCCGAACTTATAGATATTAATTACGAAGCGCAAAAAAAATAAATTCTCTCATTCCCCACAGTGAAGTGAAAACTATGTTGATTCCGTCCAAATTAAGTCGCCCGGTTCGTCTTGACCATACTGTGGTCCGCGAGCGCCTGCTGGCTAAACTTTCCGGTGCGCATAATTTCCGACTGGCGCTGGTTACGAGTCCTGCGGGTTATGGAAAAACAACGCTCATTTCGCAATGGGCGGCAGGTAAAAGCGATCTTGGCTGGTACTCCCTGGATGTAGGGGATAACCAGCAGGAGCGTTTTGCCAGCTATTTAATAGCCGCGATTCAGCAGGCAACCAACGGACACTGCGTCACCAGCGAGGTGATGGTGCAAAAGCGCCAGTACGCCAGCCTGTCCTCTCTTTTCTCCCAGCTGTTTATCGAGCTGGCCGAATGGCATCGCCCGCTGTATGTGGTGATTGATGATTATCATCTGATCACCAACCCGGTTATTCACGAGTCCATGCGTTTCTTCCTGCGCCATCAGCCGGAAAACCTGACGCTGGTTGTCCTGTCGCGTAACCTTCCGCAGTTGGGCATTGCCAACCTGCGCGTGCGCGATCAGCTGCTGGAAATCGGCAGTCAGCAGCTGGCCTTTACCCATCAGGAAGCGAAGCAGTTCTTTGACTGCCGCCTGACGTCTCCGATTGAGGCGTCGGAAAGCAGCCGCCTGTGCGATGACGTTGCCGGCTGGGCCACGGCGCTTCAGCTGATTGCCCTCTCCGCGCGGCAAAACAACAGCCCGACGCATCAGTCCGCACGCCGCCTGGCGGGCATCAACGCCAGCCACCTGTCGGATTATCTGGTGGATGAGGTACTCGACAGCGTTGACCTCTCCACCCGCCATTTCCTGCTGAAAAGCTCCCTGCTGCGTTCCATGAACGATGCGCTGATTGTACGCGTCACCGGCATTGAAAACGGGCAGCTTCAGCTCGAAGAGATTGAACGTCAGGGTCTGTTCCTGACGCGCATGGACGATCCCGGCGAATGGTTTAGCTACCATCCGCTGTTTGGCAGCTTCCTGCGCCAGCGTTGCCAGTGGGAACTGGCCGCAGAGCTGCCTGACATTCACCGCGCCGCCGCCGAAAGCTGGATGGCGCAAGGTTTCCCGAGCGAAGCTATCCACCATGCGCTGGCCGCCGGGGATGCCGGTATGCTGCGCGATATTCTGCTCAACCACGCGTGGGGACTGTTCAACCACAGTGAACTGACGCTGCTGGAAGAGTCGTTAAAAGCGCTGCCGTGGGAAAGCCTGCTGGAGAATCCGCGTCTGGTGCTGCTCCAGGCCTGGCTGATGCAGAGCCAGCATCGCTACAGCGAAGTGAATACCCTGCTGGCGCGCGCCGAGCAGGAGATGGAAAGCGAGATGGATACCACCCTGCATGGCGAATTTAACGCCCTGCGTGCGCAGGTGGCGATTAACGACGGTGACCCTGAGGAAGCCGAACGGCTGGCGATGGTCGCGCTGGATGAGCTGCCGCTGGCGAATTTTTACAGCCGTATTGTGGCCACCTCGGTACACGGCGAAGTGCTGCACTGTAAGGGCGATCTCACGCGTTCGCTTTCACTCATGCAGCAAACCGAACAGATGGCGCGCCGCCACGATGTCTGGCATTACGCCCTCTGGAGCCTGATCCAGCAAAGCGAGATTTTATTTGCTCAGGGGTTCCTGCAAGCCGCCTGGGAAAACCAGGAGAAAGCGTTCCAGCTGATCCGTGAACAGCATCTGGAACAGCTGCCGATGCACGAGTTCCTGTTGCGTATTCGCGCTCAGCTGCTGTGGGCATGGTCGCGTCTGGATGAAGCAGAAAGCAGCGCCCGCCAGGGTCTGAATGTCCTTTCGAGCTTCCAGCCGCAGCAGCAGCTCCAGTGTCTGGCTCTGCTGGTGCAGTGCTCGCTGGCGCGCGGCGACCTGGATAATGCCCGCAACCATCTTAACCGCCTGGAAAACCTGCTCGGCAACGGGCAGTACCATAGCGACTGGGTATCCAACGCCGATAAGGTGCGGGTGATTTACTGGCAGATGACCGGCGATAAAAAGTCCGCCGCCAACTGGCTGCGTCATACGCCTAAACCGGAATTTGCCAATAACCACTTCCTGCAAAGCCAGTGGCGCAACATCGCTCGCGTGCAGATCCTGCTGGGTGACTTTGAGCCTGCCGAGATTGTGCTGGAAGAGTTAAACGAAAACGCCCGCAGCCTGCGCCTGATGAGCGATTTAAACCGCAACCTGCTGCTGTTAAACCAGCTTTACTGGCAGGCGGGACGTAAAAACGATGCCCAGCGCGTACTGCTGGAAGCGTTGCAGCTGGCGAACCGCACCGGGTTTATCAGCCACTTTGTGATTGAGGGTGAAGTGATGGCCCAGCAGCTGCGCCAGCTGATTCAGCTCAACACACTGCCAGAACTGGATCAGCATCGCGCCCAGCGCATTCTGCGAGAGATTAACCAGCACCACCGCCACAAGTTTGCGCACTTCGATGAGAACTTTGTTGAACGTCTGCTGAACCATCCGGAAGTGCCGGAGCTTATCCGCACCAGCCCGCTCACCCAGCGTGAATGGCAGGTGCTGGGGCTGATCTATTCCGGCTACAGCAACGAGCAGATTGCCGGTGAGCTGGCGGTGGCGGCGACCACCATCAAAACGCACATTCGCAATCTGTATCAGAAGCTGGGCGTAGCGCATCGACAGGATGCGGTGCAGCATGCACAGCAGCTGTTGAAGATGATGGGATATGGAGTGTAGATCCTCTGCGGTCTGATGCCCTCACCCCGGCCCTCTCCCACAGGGAGAGGGAGAAAATTTTGTAGGTCGGGTAAGCGCAGCGCCACCCGACACAACCGCTAGCACAATTCCAGCTGCAAATTGTTATCCTTAATTACCTGCATCACGCCCGCCGGCGGCATTACGTCGGTGTAAACCGCATCCACCATGCTGATGCTGCCCATGTTGACCATCGCGTTACGGCCAAATTTGGAGTGGTCCACCACCAGCATCACGTGACGTGAGTTTTCAATGATCGCACGCTTGGTGCGCACCTCGTGGTAATCAAACTCCAGCAGCGAGCCGTCGCTGTCGATGCCGCTGATCCCCAGAATGCCGAAATCGAGGCGGAACTGAGAGATAAAATCGAGCGTCGCTTCGCCGATGATGCCCCCGTCGCGGCTGCGCAGTTCGCCGCCCGCGAGGATGATGCGGAAATCGTCTTTCTGCATCAACGTGTTGGCCACGTTCAGGTTGTTGGTCACCACGCGCAGGTTCTCGTGGTTCAGCAGCGCATGGGCGACCGCTTCCGGCGTGGTGCCGATATCAATAAACAGCGTCGCGCCGTTCGGGATCTGGCTCGCCACTTTACGGGCGATACGCTCTTTCTCTGCCGTTTGCGTCGCCTTACGGTCATGCCATGAGGTGTTCACCGAGCTGGACGGCAGCGCGGCGCCGCCGTGGTGACGCAGAATACGGTTCTGATCGGCCAGGTCGTTGAGGTCACGACGGATGGTTTGCGGGCTGACGGCAAACTGCTCCACCAGCTCTTCAGTACTGACGTATCCCTGTTTTTTTACCAGTTCGATAATGGCGTCATGACGTTGTGTTTGTTTCATGAAATATCCCTGGGAATTATGTTCGTTTTCGCGCATGGAGCGTATCGGCCAGCGCCATCGCCAGCCCAACCGCCAGGCCGGTAACGTGCGCACCATTGGCGATAGACATACCAAACAGATCAAACCATCCGGCAATAAGCCATATTAACGCAAAGGTTATTAATCCACGTTGTAAATAGATGCCGCTATCCGGGTCGCGCTCGCCTCTGAGCCAGGCGTAACCCATCAGGGCGTACACCACGCCGGATAACCCGCCAAACCACGGACCGCTGAATTTATGCTGCACGTAGCCGCTTAACAGGGCGCTGATAAGGGTGATCACAATCAGCTTGCCGCTGCCGAGCCGCTTCTCCACCGCCCCGCCGAGATACCACCACCACAGCAGGTTAAAGAGGATATGCATCACCGAGAAGTGCATCAGCGCATGCGTGAAGTAGCGCCAGACGTCAAATTGCAGGGAGGGATCGTAGGGCCATGCGAGGGCAATCATCACGCTCTGGTCGCCCACCACGCTCATAATAATGAAGACGATGATGCAGGCAGCCATCAAAAGCAGCGTAAACGGTCCTGCGCGCTCGCGGAGGGTGGCGAGAAACGGAAAACGTTGATAGTGCAGGCCACTGCCGGTCTGGCCGGATTGCCAGCTTGCCGCCAGATAACGCGGGTCGCCGGGGTTTTCCAGAAAACGCGCAAGCTCGTCGTTCACGCGGCCGGCCTGGCTTTCGTCTGCCAGCCAGACATCCGTCTGTGTATGCTGCTGAATAGTCAGGATAATGCCCTGCGTCGCCATATAGTCGACAAACGCCTGGGCGACGCGCGGGTTGCTAAAAGAGGTGATCATCAACATGGGCAGCGGTCGCTTATTTCCACACAAAAGGGGACAGTATAGCGGGATCAGCGCTCAAACGCGTATTCAACTTCTGCCGGGAAATGACGATGCCAGGCATCGAAGCCGCCATCGACGCTGTACACCGCGTCGTAACCCTGCTGGAGCAGATACTGCGCCGCGCCTTTACTGCTGTTGCCGTGATAGCACATCACCATCACCGGGGTATCGAAGTCGTTATCGCGCATAAACGCGCCCAGCGTGTCGTTGGTGAGATGGAATGCGCCCGGCGTGTGGCCCATCGCGAAGCTCTGCGGATCGCGGATATCCACCAGCACCGCTTGTCCGTGGTGCATCTTCTGGTGGGCTTCTTCTACGTTAATACATTCAAACTGATCCATGGTGTTCTCATCTTATATTCAGGTGTGGTGCGGTTTTCCACTCACCCTACCCTCTCCCGGAGGGAGAGGGAAACGGATCACCCTCTCCCCGTGGGAGAGGGCTGGGGTGAGGGCATCAGACCGCACTATTTTACCCCGTAGTGTACGTCCTGGCGGCGGGTAAACGCCATTATGTTATCCATATCACTCTAAATTGTTTTTTTGATGTTACCAAAAGCGCGTTCCTTTGCTATTATGAGCGATATCGAACATTTTTGAGCTTTAACGAAAGTGCATGAGGGTGTTATGGAAACCAAAGATCTGATTGTGATAGGCGGTGGCATCAACGGTGCCGGTATTGCGGTTGATGCCGCAGGACGCGGTTTATCCGTGCTGATGCTGGAAGCTAACGATCTCGCCTGCGCGACGTCGTCCGCCAGCTCCAAGCTGATCCACGGTGGCCTGCGCTACCTGGAACACTACGAATTCCGCCTGGTCAGCGAAGCGCTGGCCGAACGCGAAGTACTGCTGAAAATGGCTCCGCATCTGGCGATCCCGATGCGCTTCCGCCTGCCACATCGCCCGCATCTGCGTCCGGCGTGGATGATCCGCATTGGTCTGTTTATGTACGATCATCTGGGTAAACGCACCAGCCTGCCGGGTTCGACTGGTTTGCGTTTTGGCTCAGAGTCGGTCCTTAAGCCTGAAATCGTGCGCGGTTTCGAATATTCCGACTGCTGGGTGGACGATGCGCGTCTGGTGCTGGCTAACGCGCAGATGGTCGAGAAGAAAGGCGGCGAGGTGAAAACCCGTACCCGCGCGACCGCCGCACGCCGCGAAAACGGCCTGTGGATTGTGGAAGCGGAAGACGTGGATACCGGCGAGAAGTTCAGCTGGAAAGCGCGCGGCCTGGTGAACGCTACCGGCCCGTGGGTAAAACAGTTCTTCGATGACGGTATGCACCTGCCTTCTCCGTACGGCATCCGCCTGATCAAGGGCAGCCACATTGTGGTGCCGCGCGTGCATACCCAGAAACAGGCTTATATCCTGCAAAACGAAGACAAGCGCATCGTGTTTGTGATCCCGTGGATGGACGAGTTCTCCATCATCGGCACCACCGACGTAGAGTACAAAGGCGATCCGAAAAACGTAGAGATCGACGAGAGTGAAGTCAGCTACCTGCTGAAAGTGTACAACGCGCACTTTAAGAAACAGCTGGCGCGCGATGACGTGGTCTGGACCTACTCCGGCGTGCGTCCGCTGTGTGATGACGAGTCTGACTCACCGCAGGCCATCACCCGTGACTATACGCTTGATATTCATGACGTGGACGGTCAGGCGCCCCTGCTGTCGGTGTTTGGCGGTAAGCTCACCACCTACCGTAAACTGGCGGAGCACGCGCTGGAGAAACTGGCGCCGTATTACAAAGGCATCGGCCCGGCATGGACGAAAGGCGCCGTGCTGCCTGGCGGCGATATCGGCGATAACCGCGACGATTACGCCGCGAAGCTGCGTCGCCGCTTCCCGTTCATTACCGAAGGAATGGCGCGCCACTATGCCCGTACCTACGGCAGCAACACCGAACTGTTCCTCGGCGAGGCGAAAGAGATTGCCGATCTGGGCGAGCATTTTGGCCATGAGCTGTACGAAGCGGAACTGCGCTATCTGGTGGAACACGAATGGGTGCGCCGTCTGGACGATGCTATCTGGCGTCGTACTAAAGAAGGGATGTGGCTGAATGCCGAGCAGCAGTCTCGCGTGGCGCAATGGTTGCAACAACATGCGGGAAAGCGTGAATTGTCGTTGGCGTCGTAATTAAAAAAAAGCCGGGTGGCGGCTCCGCCTTACCCGGCCTACTCGATCCCGTAGGCCCGGTAAGCGCAGCGCCACCGGGCTTTGTTTTTACAACCGCACCGGATCAATATGCCAGATATTCTCGGCATACTCTTTGATGGTCCTGTCCGACGAGAAGTATCCCATGTTGGCGATGTTATGCATCGCGGCGCTGGTCCACTTCTCCTGCTGACGGTACAGTTCGTCCACCTTATCCTGACAATCCACGTAGCTGCGGTAATCCGCCAGCACCTGATAGTGATCGCCAAAGTTAATCAGCGAGTCCACCAGATCGCGATAGCGTCCGGGCTCCTCAGGGTTAAACACGCCGGTGGCGATTTGCGTCAGCACCTGGCGTAACTCGTCATCCTCTTCATAATACTCACGCGGCGAGTAGCCCTGCTTGCGCAGCGCCTCCACCTCTTCCGCCGTATTCCCGAAAATAAAGATATTCTCCGCGCCCACATGCTCCAGCATTTCGACATTTGCGCCGTCCAGCGTGCCGATAGTCAGCGCGCCGTTCAGGGCAAACTTCATGTTGCTGGTGCCGGATGCTTCCGTCCCCGCCGTGGAAATCTGCTCAGAGAGATCCGCCGCCGGAATAATCAGCTGCGCCAGGCTCACGCTGTAGTTCGGGATAAACACGACCTTCAGCTTATCGCCAATGTCCGGATCGTGGTTCACCACCTTCGCCACATCGTTGATGAGATGAATGATGTGCTTCGCCATGTAGTACGCGGACGCCGCCTTACCGGCAAAGATTTTCACGCGCGGCACCCACTCCGCCGTCGGGTCAGCCTTAATGCGGTTGTAGTGGGTAATAACGTGCAGGACATTCATCAGCTGACGCTTGTACTCGTGGATACGTTTGATTTGCACGTCGAACAGCGCTTTCGGGTTCGCCACCACGTTCAGATGCATCGCCAGCCAGACCGCCAGACGCTTCTTGTTCAGCAGCTTGGCTTCCCGTACCGCTTTATTCACCGTCGGGAAATCAATGTGCTGCTCCAGCTCGCTCAGCTGGCTCAAATCCGTGCGCCAGGTGCGGCCAATGTTCTCATCCAGAACATCGGAGAGCGGCTGGTTCGCCAGCGCCAGCCAGCGGCGCGGGGTGACGCCGTTGGTCACGTTGCAGAAACGCGTCGGGAAGATCTTCGCAAAGTCCGCAAACAGGGACTGCACCATCAGGTTCGAGTGCAGCTCTGACACGCCGTTCACCTTGTGGCTGATCACCACCGCCAGCCAGGCCATGCGTACGCGACGCCCGTTGGATTCATCAATGATCGAGGCGCGGCTCAGCAGACCGGTATCGTTCGGGTACTGCTCCTGCAAGGTCTTGAGGAAGTAGTCGTTGATCTCGAAGATGATTTGCAGATGGCGCGGCAGAATTTTGCCGAGCATATCCACCGGCCACGTCTCCAGCGCTTCACTCATCAGCGTATGGTTGGTGTACGAGAACACCTGGCAGGTTACTTCAAACGCGTCATCCCAGCTGAACTTATGCTCGTCAATCAGCAGGCGCATCAGCTCAGGGATCGACAGCACCGGATGGGTATCGTTGAGGTGAATGGCGGTTTTTTCCGCCAGATTCGCATAGGTTTTGTGCAGCTGATAGTGACGGCTAAGGATATCCTGAATCGTTGCCGAGACGAGGAAATACTCCTGACGCAGGCGCAGCTCGCGGCCTGAGTAGGTCGAGTCATCCGGATACAGTACGCGTGACACATTCTCGGAGTGGTTTTTATCTTCCACCGCCGCGAAGTAGTCACCCTGGTTGAATTTACCCAGGTTGATCTCGCTACTGGCCTGCGCGTTCCACAGGCGCAGCGTATTGGTCGCATCGGTGTCGTAGCCGGGGATGATCTGGTCATAGGCCACGGCGAGGATCTCCTCGGTTTCCACCCAGCGGGATTTTTTCCCTTCCTGCTGAATACGCCCGCCAAAACGCACCTTGTAGCGCGTGTTGTGGCGCTTGAACTCCCACGGGTTACCGTACTCCAGCCAGTAGTCTGGAGACTCTTTCTGACGACCATCCACGATGTTCTGCTTGAACATACCGTAGTCGTAGCGAATACCGTAGCCGCGCCCGGGCAGCGCCAGCGTCGCCAGTGAATCGAGGAAACAGGCGGCAAGACGCCCGAGACCACCGTTACCCAGCCCCGGGTCGTTCTCTTCGTCAATCAGCTCTTCTAAATCCAGCCCCATCTCTTCCAGTGCGTTTTTGACGTCGTCATAAATCCCGAGCGATAACAGCGCATTGGAGAGGGTGCGACCAATCAGAAACTCCATCGACAGGTAATAGACCTGTCGCGTCTCCTGCGAAAGCTGGGCGCGGTTAGAGCGCAGCCAGCGTTCGACCATACGGTCACGCACCGCAAACAGCGTGGCGTTCAGCCACTCATGTTTGTTGGCAATAACGGGATCTTTCCCGATGGTAAACATCAGCTTATAGGCGATGGAGTGTTTCAACGCCTCAACGCTGAGCGTGGGGGAAGAGTAGCTAAATGGAGCATTCATATCAGTAACTTCGCCTCGTTACATCAAGCGTTGATAAAGGTCGCGGTAGGACTGCGCCGCAACGTGCCAGCCAAAGTCCATGGACATCGCCTGACGTTGTACGTAACGCCACAGGGATGGACGGGACCACAAGACGAAAGCACGCCGGATCGCCCGAAGCAGCGACCAGGCATTACTGTCCTCGAAAACAAACCCGCTGGCGATACCGTCCGCCAGGTTTTCGAGGGAGCTATCAGACACCGTATCCGCCAGCCCGCCCGTGCGGCGTACCAGCGGCAACGTGCCGTATTTCAGACCATAGAGCTGCGTCAGGCCGCAGGGCTCGAAGCGGCTCGGCACCAGTATCACGTCCGCGCCGCCCATGATGCGGTGCGAGAACGCTTCGTGATAGCCAATCTGCACGCCCACCTGCCCCGGATGTTCCGCCGCGGCCGCGAGGAAACCTTCCTGCAATACCGGGTCGCCCGCGCCGAGCAGCGCCAGCTGGCCGCCCTGCTCCAGTAATCCCGGCAGCGCTTCCAGCACCAGATCCAGCCCTTTCTGGCTGGTCAGGCGGCTGACCACCGCAAACAGCGGCACCTTGTCGTTGACCTTCAGCCCCATCGCAATCTGTAGCTGGCGCTTGTTCTCCGCTTTGTCCTCCACGGAGTCGCGACCATAGCGCGCCGCCAGCAGGAGGTCCGTTTCCGGATTCCAGATCTGTTCATCCACGCCGTTCAGAATGCCCGACAGGCGACCTTCACGGTGGCGCTGTTGCAGCAGCCCTTCCATACCGTAACCGAACTCCGGCTGGGTAATTTCCCGCGCGTAGGTTGGGCTGACCGCCGTGATGTGGTCGGCGTAGTACAGACCCGCCTTCAGGAACGAAATCTGTCCGTTAAACTCCAGTCCGTGCATGTTAAAGAACGACCATGGCAGATCGATGTCATTCATATGATGCGCGTAATACATGCCCTGATACGCCAGGTTGTGCACCGTAAACACCGATTTGGCCGGGTGCCCCTTCGCCGCCAGATACGCAGGAGCCAGCCCCGCATGCCAGTCATGCGCGTGCACCACGTTCGGACGCCAGAACGGATCCAGTCCGACGGCCATTTCCGCCCCCACCCAGCCGAGCAGGGCAAAGCGCATCACGTTATCGGTATAGGCGTACAGGTTGGTATCGTGATACGGGCTGCCGGGTCGATCGTATAAATGCGGGGCATCAATCAGGTAAATCCCTACGCCATTGTAATGTCCAAACAGCAGGGTGATACGTCCCGCGAAGGTCTCGCGACGGGTAACAACCTTTGCATCGGGAATACCGCGCCGGATATCCGGAAAAGCGGGCAACAACACGCGGGTATCCACCCCTCCGGCGATTTGCGCCGCTGGTAATGCACCAAGAACATCCGCCAGGCCGCCCGTTTTTAACAACGGGAACATCTCAGAACATACGTGTAAAACCTGCATCATCGCTCCTGTTTGATTTGCAGCTTCCGCAACATTTCCCGTGTTACTAACACGATCCCCTCTTCCGAACGGTAGAAACGACGCGCATCTTCTTCCGCGTTTTCCCCAATCACCATCCCTTCGGGAATGATGCAGGCACGATCGATAACGCAGCGACGCAGACGACATGAGCGTCCTACCCAGACATCCGGCAGCAGAACTGCCGAATCGATATTACAGAATGAGTTTATACGCACGCGCGGGAACAGCACGGACTGCACCACCACCGAACCGGAGATAATGCAACCGCCAGAGACCAGCGAGTTGAGCGTCATGCCGTGGCTGCCGGAGCGATCCTGAACGAACTTCGCCGGCGGCAACGATTCCATATGCGTGCGAATCGGCCAGTTCTGGTCGTACATATCCAGCTCAGGCGTGACGGACGCCAGATCGAGGTTGGCTTTCCAGTACGCTTCCAGCGTTCCCACATCGCGCCAGTAAGGCTCCGCATTCGGATCGGACTGCACGCAGGACAGCGGGAAGGGATGTGCATACGCCATGCCAGCTTTGGTAATTTTCGGGATGATATCTTTACCGAAGTCGTGGCTGGAGTTTTCGTCTTTGTCGTCCTCTTCCAGCAGTTCATAAAGATAATCGGCATCAAAGACATAGATCCCCATGCTGGCGAGCGATTTGGTGTCGTCGCCCGGCATGGTTGGCGGGTTCGCCGGTTTTTCGACAAAGTCGATAATCTTGTCGTCGCCATCTACATGCATCACGCCAAACGCGGTTGCTTCCGCAACAGGCACCGGCAGACACGCCACGGTGCAGCGCGCCCCTTTTTCGACGTGGTCGATCAGCATGTGGGAGTAATCTTGCTTGTAGATGTGGTCCCCGGCGAGGATAACGATGTATTCCGCGCTGTAGCGACGAATGATGTCGAGGTTCTGGGTCACGGCATCCGCCGTGCCGCGGTACCAGTTCTCCCCATGAACGCGCTGCTGCGCCGGGAGCAGATCGACAAATTCGTTCATCTCTTCGCTGAAGAATGACCAGCCGCGCTGAATGTGCTGCACCAGCGTGTGCGACTGATACTGGGTAATGACGCCAATACGGCGAATGCCTGAGTTCAGGCAGTTGGAAAGTGCAAAATCGATAATACGGAACTTACCACCAAAGTGAACGGCCGGTTTGGCGCGCTTGATGGTCAAATCTTTCAGACGGGTACCACGCCCGCCCGCGAGTATCAGGGCAACTGTTTTTAATGGTAGCTGGCGCGCCAACATTAACGGATCGTTCTTCTCTAATCTAACCATGACTAACTCCTTTTTTATCATCTTTGGAATACGCACACTCCGTGCGCAGGCCCGTGCCAGACAGCCATAACAACCGGATTATCCGCTCCGGCAAAGGGAGGAATGGCTCGCCATTCCCCGTCAGGTAAAACAATCTCTGCGACGTCATCCGTCGCGTTCAGCGTCACCAGCCACGCATCCGAAAGCAGGATTTGCAGACAGGGTATGCCGTGTTGCCACTCTTGCGCGCTTAACGGTTGCGCGTCTTTATTCAGCCAGCGAACGTTTCCGTCGCCCTCTTCCCACCAGCGGTCGGCGGTGAGCGCGGGGATGCGCTGGCGAAGATGGATCAGCGCCGCGGTGAAATGGGTCAGCCCGCTGTTCGCTTCTCCCCAGTCGAGCCAGGTCAGGGTGTTGTCCTGGCAATAGGCGTTGTTGTTGCCGTGCTGGCTGTGGCCGTGCTCATCGCCCGCCAGCAGCATCGGCGTGCCCTGCGACAACAAAAGCGTCGTCAGCAGCGCATGAACGCTGGCGCGTCGCCGCTCGATCACATCCAGACTTCCGCCTAACCCTTCTATACCATGGTTGAAGCTATGGTTATTGTTAGTCCCATCGCGATTCTCCTCGCCGTTTGCCTCATTGTGTTTCTGATTGAAACAAACGCAGTCGCGCAGCGTAAAACCGTCGTGTGCCGTCAGCAGGTTAATGGTGGCCGACGGACGTTTGCCGTCACGCTTGAAGAGATCGCTGGAGCCGGCAAAGCGACCGGCAAACTCCCCCAGCGACAGATCGCGCGTCAGCCAGAAGCGGCGGATGGCATCGCGGAAGTGGTCGTTCCACTCGGCAAACAGCGGCGGGAAATTCCCCACCTGATAACCGCCCTCTCCGATGTCCCAGGGCTCCGCGATCAGCTTAACCTTTGAGAGCACCGGGCAGTTTTTGATGGCCTCAAACAGCGGCGCCTGCTGGCTGAACGCCGGGGTGCGCCCCATCACCGGCGCCAGGTCGAAGCGAAAACCGTCCACGTGGAACGTCTCAACCCAGTATTTCAGGCACTCGTACGCGTAATGCGTAACGGCCGGATGACTGAGGTTGAGGGTGTTACCGCACCCGGTCCAGTTCTCGTAATCGCCGTCGTCCCTGATCCAATAATAGCTACGGTTATCGATTCCGCGCTGTGAGAGCGTCGGGCCGTCAAGATCGCTTTCCGCACTGTGGTTCAGCACCACGTCCAGAATGACCTCGATACCCGCCGCGTGAAGCGCCTTCACCGCATCGCGAAACTCATCCCGTGCCTTCTCCGGCTGCACCGCGTAGCGCGGGTCGAGGGCGAACATCGCCAGCGGGTTGTAGCCCCAGTAGTTGCTTAACCCAAGACGCTGTAGCCGCGGCTCGCTGGCGAAATGCGCCACGGGCAACAGCTCCAGCGCGGTGATCCCTAAGTGCTTCAGGTACGCGACCATCGTCGGATGCCCAAGCGCTTTGTAGGTGCCGCGCATCTCTTTAGGGATTGACGGGTGCAGATATGTCAGCCCTTTAACGTGGGCTTCATAAATGACGGTGTTGCCCCACGGCGTGCGCGGCGGGGCATCGTCTTCCCAGTCGTAGAGATCGTGCACCACCACGCTTTTGGGCGCGACGGGCGCGCTGTCGCGGTGGTCAGGTTCGCCGTAGCCAACGTGGAACAGCGAGTCATCTTTAAACTCACCGTCCACGCGGTGCGCGCACGGGTCAATCAGCAGCTTCGCCGGGTTAAACCAGTGCCCCTGAGAGGGCTCCCAGGGGCCGTGTACGCGAAAACCGTAGTGCATCCCCGGCCGTCCTCCGGCCAGGTAGCCATGCCAGGTATCCCCCGTGCGCGCCGGTAAATCGTAACGGTGCTCGTTACCTTCCCCGTCAAACACACAGAGTTCCACCCGCTCCGCATGGGCGGAAAAGAGCGTGAAGTTCACCCCCTTTCCGTCAAAACTCGCCCCGAGCGGTTCGGGTTTACCTGCCGTAAGCTGCGTCATTCACCCTCCCGCACCAGCCAGATTGTACCAAGCGGCGGCAGCGTCAGGCTCAGGGAGTTCGGACGGCCGTGGCTTTCAATGGCATCGCTCTGCACCAGGCCACCGTTACCCGCGTTGCTGCCGTGGTAGTGCATGGAGTCGGTATTGAGAATTTCGCGCCATTTACCCGGCTGGTTAATGCCGAAGCGGTAGTGTTCGCGCGGCACCGGCGTGAAGTTGCTGGCGACAATGACCTCGTTACCCGCCTTGTCGCGGCGCACAAAGACAAACACCGAGCGCTCGTGGTCGTCCACCACCAGCCACTCAAAGCCGTACGGATCGAAGTCCAGCTCGTGCAGCGCTTTGTGATGGCGATAGGTCAGGTTCAGGTCACGGACCAGACGCTGTACGCCGTGGTGCCAGTTGTCCGCACCTTCCAGCAGATGCCAGTCAAGGCTGCTATCGTGGTTCCATTCGCGGCCCTGAGCGAACTCGTTGCCCATAAACAGCAGCTTTTTACCCGGGAAAGCAAACAGCCAGCCGTAGTAAGCGCGCAGGTTGGCAAACTTCTGCCATGGGTCGCCCGGCATGCGGTCGAGAATGGATTTCTTGCCGTGCACCACTTCATCGTGCGACAGCGGCAGCATGAAGTTTTCGGTGTAGTTATAGAGCAACCCGAAGGTGAGCTTATCGTGGTGATACTGACGATAAACCGGGTCGAGCTTCATGTAGTCGAGCGTGTCGTGCATCCAGCCGAGGTTCCATTTGTACCAGAAGCCCAGACCACCCATTGCCGGTGGACGGGAAACGCCCGGGAAGTCGGTGGACTCTTCTGCCATGGTCACAGCGCCTTCCACCTGCTCGCCGATAATCCGGTTGGTGTTGCGCAGAAACTCAATCGCTTCGAGGTTTTCACGGCCACCATACTCGTTCGGGATCCACTCCCCCTCTTTGCGGCTGTAGTCGCGGTAGATCATCGACGCCACCGCATCCACGCGCAGGGCATCAATGCCGAAACGTTCGATCCAGTACAGCGCGTTCCCGACCAGGTAGTTCGATACTTCACGGCGACCGTAGTTGTAGATCAGCGTGTTCCAGTCCTGGTGATAGCCTTCGCGCGGGTCACTGTGCTCGTACAGCTTTGTGCCGTCGAACTCTGCCAGCGCAAAATCATCCGACGGGAAGTGGCCCGGCACCCAGTCGAGGATCACGTTCAGCCCGGCGGCGTGCGCGGCATCGATGAAATAGCGGAAGTCATCGCGCGTGCCGAAGCGGCGCGTGGGCGCATACAGCCCGGTTGGCTGATAGCCCCAGCTGCCGTCAAATGGGTGTTCGTTGATCGGCAGCAGCTCCAGATGGGTAAAGCCCATCCATTTGGCGTACGGCACCAGCTGGTCCGCCAGCTCGCGATAGCTCAGCCAGAAGTTGTTATCGGTGTGGCGACGCCACGAGCCGAGATGCACTTCATAGACGGAGATTGGCGCATCAAAGCGGTTGGCCTGCTTGCGCTCCTCGCTCTGGACAACCTTCTCCGGCAGGCCGCAAATCAGCGAGGCGGTATTCGGGCGTAGCTCTGCCTCAAAGGCGTACGGGTCAGATTTAATGCGCAGCTTGCCGTTGGCATCGATCATCTCGAATTTGTAGAGCTGACCGTTGTGCGCGCCGGGGATAAACAGCTCCCAGATGCCGGTTTCCCGGCGCAGGCGCATGGGGTGACGACGACCGTCCCAGTAGTTGAACTGCCCGACGACGGAGACGCGCTGGGCGTTTGGCGCCCATACGGCAAAACGCGTGCCGGTGATACCGTCCATGGTATCCGCATGGGCACCCAGCGTTTCGTAGGGGCGTAAATGGGTCCCTTCGGACAGCAGCCAGGCGTCCATCTCTTTTAAGAGCGGGCCGAAGCTATAGGGATCGTCAATCAGGTTTTGCTGACCGTGCCAGATAACGGCAAGCTGATAACGAAAAGGATTTTTACGGCGGGGCATGACGCCCGAGAAGAAGCCACGCGAGTCGAGGCATTCCAGATTACCCACTTTGCGGCCGGTTTTGGGTTCGATAACCCACACTTCTGTTGCATCCGGTAACAGCGCCCGAACTTCCAGTCCGGCCTCTGTACGGTGCATCCCTAGCACAGAAAAGGGGTCGGCAAAGTGACCCGCAATAAGCGCATTAATCACGTCTCTCGAAATACGATCGGACATGGTGTTCATCCTGTTTTTTTATGTCGCCCTTTTTACGCGCTCCGGGACGACTTTTAATGTGACCTAAACGGTGCAGTTAATCCTCTCTGCTCCGCCCTACCCTCAGGTGAGAAATAAATCTTCCTTAAAGCATAGCCAACGTCGTGGGTCCTCCTGATAAAAAATAAGACATCTGCGTTTTACTCCATGTAGTACGCAAAAAAAGGGGGTGACAATCACCCCCCGTGTTTAACAAATTATTACGCCAGCTGGCGCAGCATACGGCGCAGCGGCTCGGCTGCACCCCACAGCAGCTGATCGCCAACGGTGAACGCGGAGAGGTACTCCGGCCCCATGTTCAACTTGCGCAGACGACCAACCGGGGTGGTCAGCGTGCCGGTAACGGCTGCCGGGGTCAGTTCGCGCATGGTGATATCGCGATCGTTTGGCACCACTTTCGCCCACGGGTTGTGTGCGGCCAACAGCTCTTCCACGGTCGGAATAGACACATCTTTTTTCAGTTTAATGGTAAAGGCCTGGCTGTGGCAGCGCAGCGCGCCGATACGCACGCACAGACCGTCAACCGGAATGGTGTTCGCGGTGCCGAGGATTTTGTTGGTCTCAGCCTGGCCCTTCCACTCTTCGCGGGTCTGGCCGTTATCCAGCTGTTTGTCGATCCACGGGATCAGGCCACCGGCCAGCGGTACGCCAAAGTTATCCACCGGCAGCTCGCCGCTGCGGGTGAGCTGAGTGACTTTACGCTCGATGTCGAGGATGGCGGACGCCGGGTCTGCCAGCTCGGCAGCGACGCTCTGGTGCAGCTGGCCCATCTGGGTCAGCAGCTCACGCATATGACGCGCGCCGCCGCCGGAGGCCGCCTGGTAGGTCGCCACGGAGACCCACTCCACCAGATCCTGTGCGAACAGGCCGCCGAGGGACATCAGCATCAGGCTGACGGTGCAGTTACCGCCAACAAAGGTTTTCACGCCGTTGTTCAGGCCGTCAGTGATGACGCCCTGGTTAACCGGGTCAAGAATAATGATGGCATCGTCTTTCATGCGAAGCGAAGAGGCCGCATCAATCCAGTAGCCCTGCCAGCCGCTTTCACGCAGCTTCGGATAGATTTCGTTGGTATAATCGCCGCCCTGGCAGGTCACAATAATGTCGAGTGCCTTCAGCGCTTCCAGATCGTAAGCATCCTGCAACGTGCCTGTGGTACCCCCAAAGGACGGTGCAGCCTGGCCGAGCTGGGAAGTGGAGAAGAAGACCGGGCGGATGGCGTCGAAATCGCGCTCTTCAACCATGCGTTGCATGAGTACAGAGCCGACCATACCGCGCCAGCCGATAAAACCAACTTTTTTCATAGCATTTTTTTCCTGCAAGGGGTGTGTGCTGATTGTGCAAGCCAGTATTGAACTGGGATATGCTTCACATTACAAAATGCTGCCAAAGTCGCAAGCGAAATTAATCGATGATTGCCCGGCAATCAGAAAAAGTGCTAATCATCGCAATGACCACAATAAGTATCAGGGATAATTTAAGATGAGTGAAATCATTTCCGCAGCGGTTTTATTGATCCTGATTATGGATCCGCTCGGTAATCTGCCGATCTTCATGTCGGTGCTGAAGCATACCGAGCCGAAGCGCCGCCGGGCGATCATGATCCGCGAGCTGCTCATCGCCCTGCTGGTGATGTTTATCTTCCTGTTCGCCGGTGAAAAAATCCTCGCTTTCCTGAACTTACGCGCCGAAACGGTCTCCATTTCCGGCGGGATCATTTTGTTCCTGATTGCTATTAAGATGATTTTCCCGAGCGCGGAGGGCAGCAGCAGCGGCCTGCCTGCGGGTGAAGAGCCGTTTATCGTGCCGCTGGCAATTCCGCTGGTCGCCGGGCCAACGATTCTGGCGACGCTGATGCTGCTGTCGCATCAGTATCCGAATCAGATGAGCCATCTGGTGATTGCCCTGCTGATCGCCTGGGGCGGGACGTTTATTATCCTGTTGCAGTCGTCGCTGTTCCTGCGCCTGCTGGGTGAGAAAGGGGTAAACGCCCTGGAGCGCCTGATGGGGCTAATTCTGGTGATGATGGCAACGCAGATGTTCCTGGACGGGATCCGGGCGTGGATGAAAGGGTGAAGATGTAAAAAAGCCGGGTGGCGCTTGCGCTTACCCGGCCTACGGGACCTGATGCCTCTACCATCAAAAATATTCATTCGTTTTGCGAGCCGCCTTCCAGAGCCTCTCTTGCCACTCCGCCCCCAACGCAGTATCTTCTTGCCGCGCCTGCAAAATCAGGCGTCAGGGTTGGTCCCCTGTTATCCTCATCCGCGATGAATCTCTTTTTATCGCGCAGTCAGTTACACTTCAATGGTGGGCTGGACGGTGGCGCCGCAAGGCGCGCCGGTAGCTGATGAGGCCGGTAGGACCAACTCCGTTCAGTCCATCACCAGTGGGGTTGGTCCCTCCAAAGATGGTCAACTCAACTCATTAGAGGCTGTCTTATGACTACTCCCCCTAACTTTTCTCACACTTTATTTACTACCCCGTTCGATCACACTACCGATTTCACCGAACTGGCAGACAACTGCGAGCGATTCGTAGACGTGCTGGTTGAATGTGACGATTCAGCACAAAAGATGGCGCTATGCGGACGGCTTTCCGCCTGCCTCGCCCTGCTCCAGCCCACGCTGCTTGAACCTGTTCCGGAATATCTAAAAGCCAGCCTGACGGTGGATGACCTGCCGCTGGACGTGCCGGTCTTCGAGCCGGAAGTGGATCAGTTAGGACGGTATTGCCAGTTGCTAACGCAAATGCTGTTGGCTCGAACGCTCTCGGCGAGCGATAAAAGAGTCGCAGGAGATTTGTTGCAGGATTTAGTGGGGTTTTACAGTGATACGCTGAAAGCGCCGCGCTGGTTGCGCACAAAGGAAGGCATCGTGCCGCTGTAAAAAAGCCGGGTGGCGCTTACGCTTACCCGGCCTACGGGACCTGAGGTTTTTGTAGGTCGGGTAAGGCGAAGCCGCCACCCGACAAAATACGCCCTCTGCGGCCTGATGCCCTCACCCCAACCCTCTCCCACAGGGAGAGGGAGAAAACAGGGATTAGCTCAGCAGCGTAAACGCAATCATCCCGACAACCGCACCCGTCGTGCCGAGGATGGTTTCCATCAGCGTCCAGGTTTTAAGGGTTTGCGCTTCGGTTGCGCCGGTAAATTTACCGAACAGCCAGAAGCCCGCGTCGTTAACGTGAGAAACCACAATCGAGCCACCCGCGATACAGATAGAGAGCGCCGCCATCTGCGCACCGGAGTAGTTCAGCTGTTCAATCACCGGCATCACCAGACCCACGGCGGTTAAGCACGCTACGGTCGCGGAGCCCTGAATGATACGCACCGCCGCAGCCAGCACGAAACAGGTGACTGCAATCGGCAGCCCCATCCCGGTCAGCGCTTCGCCCAGCGCCGGACCAACGCCGGAATCCACCAGCACCTGCTTGAACACGCCGCCCGCCCCGATCACCAGCAGGATAATCCCCGCCGGTTGCAGCGCGGCACCACAGATCTCCATCACGCGGTCTTTCGGCATGCCCTGACGCATCGCCAGGCCGTAAATTGCTACCAGACACGCCACCAGGATCGCGGTGAACGGATGACCAATAAATTCGAACCATTCGTAAGCGGTTGACCCCACCGGCACAAAGCGCGCAGCGATGGTTTTCAGGCCCACCAGCACCAGCGGCAGCAGGATCAGCGACAGACTGAAGCCGAAGGATGGCATTTTGCCCTCGCCCAGGTGCGGCTCGGTGATGTCATCCGGAATGTGCAGCTCAACGTAGCGGCTGATGAAGTTGCCCCACAGCGGACCGGCGATAATCATCCCCGGAATTGCCGCGCACAGGCCAATCAGGATCATCCAGCCAAAGTCAGCATGCATCTGGGAGGCCAGCAGCATCGGCGCAGGCCCCGGCAGCAGGAACGCCGCCGCAGCCGCCACGCCCGCAAACAGCGGAATGACCAGCTTCACGAGGTTGGTACCAGTATGCCGCGCCATGGAGAACGCCACGCTAATCAGCAGCACCACCGCCACTTCAAAGAACAGCGGCAGCGCGCAAATCAGACCGGCCAGACCAATCGCGTAGTGCGCACGGCTGTGGCCGAAGGATTTCAGCATCTTGACGGCAATCTGATCGACCGCGCCCGTCTCGTGCAAAATCTTGCCAAACATCGCGCCCAGCGCCACCACAATGGCCAGGAAGCCGAGCGTGCCGCCCATCCCTTTTTCCATCGTCGCCGCGATTTTGTCGAGCGGCATGCCGGAAAAGAGACCGGCACCAATAGAAACCACCATCAAAGCAACGAAGGCGTGCATACGTGCCTTCATCACTAAAAACAGCAGCAGCAATACGGAACCCACTGCTGTCAAAACTAGCGTTAATGTACTCAAAACTTACTGCCTTTTATTAATAACCTCGATGGTGCTGGCAACAACACCTTCCAGCGGCTGATCGATATCAACCACTAAGACATCCTGCTCGTCAGCACCCGGCTCCTGCAACGCTTCGAACTGCGTTACCAGCATCTGGGTTTTGAAGAAGTGGCCTTTACGCGCCTTCAGGCGGCTTTCAATCACCCCAAAATCGCCTTTCAGGTAGATGAAAGAGAGGTTCGGGTTGCCGTCGCGCAGCAGGTCGCGATAGGTTTTTTTCAGCGCGGAACAGACGATCAGGGAGACTTTATTGGTGCGCTGCATCGCGAACGCGGCGTCATTCAGCGCCTGCAACCACGGTTTGCGGTCGTCGTCGTTCAGCGGCTCGCCGGAAGCCATTTTCATGATGTTGCTGCGCGGATGGAGGAAGTCACCATCAAGAAACGCAGCCTGGAGTTGATGCGCCACTTCGCTCGCCACGGCAGATTTACCGCTACCGGACACGCCCATCAGGACGTAAACGTGGTGATCGTGATTAGTCGTGCTCAAAGGGTGTCCCTCAGTCAATTGTTACGGGTAACAGTTATCGGTAACATTGTCCTGCCGGGGCATAAGAGAAGCAATATCCAAACGTGCGCGAAGTGAATAAGTGTGAGCTACTTCAAATTTGTCGGATTAAATAGATCCACCTGGTGACAAGGTGAAACCTAAATCTAACATTTTAGGAGTAACTGCCTCACCACGAATGCGCGCCAGCAGGCGTTCTGCACCTATGCGGCCCATGCGTTCACGCGGGGTCAGGACGCTCGCCAGACGCGGCTCCATCACCTGGCCAATGTCGTGGCCGTGGAAGCCGGCAATCGCCATATCATCCGGGATCTTGAGCCCCAGACGCTGGCACTCAAACGCCGCGCCGACCGCAAGGTCATCGTTGGTGCAGAAAATACCGTCCAGTTGCGGATACTCGCGTCGCGCCTGACGCATCAGCTCAATACCCGACGTGTAAGAAGAAGATTGCTCCACCATCACGCTGTACGGGGTTAAACCGGCGTCGAGCATCGCCTGCTCATATCCCTTCTGTTTGATGATAGTACGTTCATCCAGACGCGCACCCAGATAGGCCACATGGCGATGACCACGGGCGATAATCGCAGCCGTCATCTGACGCGCCGCTTCAAAGTTATCGAACCCCACGGCGATATCGAGGCACGGCGACTGGCTGTCCATCAGTTCCACCACCGGAATGCCTGCCACTTCAATCATTTTCAGCGTGCGCGGGGTGTGAGTACGTTCCGTTAAAATCAGGCCGTCGATGTTCCAGGAAAGCATGGATTCAAGACGTTCCTCTTCCAGTTCCGGCTTGTACCCGTAGTGGGCGAGCATGGTCTGATAGCCAAACGCATCGGTGACGCTTTCAATGCCACGCAGCACTTCGGCGAATACCTGGTTGGTTAAGGAAGGAAGCAGGACGCCCACCGCACGGCTGGTTGCATTGGAGAGAATATCGGGCGCGCGGTTGGGGATATAACCCAGTTCATCAAGGGCGGCGGCAATCTTGCCACGCAACGCCACGGAAACCTGTTCCGGGTTACGTAAAAAACGGCTGACCGTCATTTTGGTCACACCGACGCGATCGGCGACATCCTGAAGTACGGGGCGTTTCTTTTTCATCGTCCTGAGAAATCTTGAAGTGAGAGATTTGCTCAGTTTATCACGGACAAAGCTCAACCTTCCCCGTTTAAAGGGAAGGTTGAGAAATTATTTAGACCGGCGGCAGGTCAAACAGCAGAATTTCACTTTCGCTGTCGGCATGCACGGAGAGCGCCTGCTCATCCCAGACTGCCAGGCCATCGGCGGTTGTCGCTTTGGTGCCGTTGATGGACACTTCACCTTTCACCACCTGGATCCACACGCGGCGGTTAGCGGCAATCTGGTGTACAGACTGTTCATCTTTCGCCAGCGCCCAACGGTACAGCTCCATATCCTGATGCACTTTCAGGGAACCTTCACGCGCATCCGGGGACAGCACCAGCTGTTTGCCCTGTTTCGCGTCGAAGCGGCGCTGCTCGTAGCGTGGCGTGATGCCGGTCTCTTCTGGAATGATCCAGATTTGATACAGGTGCAGTTTTTCCGTTTTGCTCGGGTTGTACTCAGAGTGACGCACCCCGGTACCCGCGCTCATAATCTGGAACTCGCCCGCCGGAACCTGCTCTTTGTTGCCCATGCTGTCCTGGTGCTCAACCGCCCCTTCCAGCACATAGGTCAGGATTTCCATGTCTTTGTGCGGGTGGGTACCGAAGCCCTGGCCTGCATCAATCACGTCGTCGTTAATCACGCGCAGTGCGGAGAAGCCCATAAAGTTCGGGTCGTAGTAGTCGGCAAACGAGAATGAATGCCATGAGTCCAGCCAGCCATGATTCGCGTGACCACGTTCGTTTGCTTTGCGTAAGTAGATCATTGTTTTCACCCTCAGTTCGTTTCGATGGAGTAAGTGTGGACGCAAACGCCCTGGGATCATAGAGGGTGAAAATTGACTCCTCTGTTCAAAAATTTAGAACAAGCGCAGAGGAGCCATTTTTGCTTATCTGGCGAGGGTTACCGTGGCAGGAGAAGCCTGTTCGAAGGCCCGTTCAAGGATTTCCAGGTTGGTCAGAACGTCAGATTCCTTGACATAATTCGGCGCGCCGGTGGCGAGGGTGTCATACAGCGCATCGTAGACGCGTCCATAGTCGCCCGTTTCCGGCTTCAGCTCTTCCCTGACCGTCAGGCCCTCGTCGTTCACGTACTCCAGCACGCCCACGGAATCATCTGCCGCAAAGCCCGGTTCACCCGGCATGATATTGGCCTTCAGGCTGGTCTCCTGTTGGTCAATACCGTACTTGATAAAGGAGCCTTTCTTGCCGTGAACGATAAATTTCGGGTAGTCGATTTTCACCAGATGGCTGGTTTTTACGATGGCTTTCAGGTCGCCGTAGAACAGCTGCGCTTCAAAGGTATCGTCCGGGTTGGCCTTATTGCGCAGGCTGCGGATGTCATACGCCACGTGGTCCGGGCGGCCAAACAAGGAGATGATCTGGTCCATGGTGTGCACACCGAGACCGTAGAAAGATCCGTCCTGCGGCAGTCCGGGCTGGGTTTCCGCCACCGGGCGGTAGTAATCGAAGTGGCTTTCGATTTCCACGATCTCGCCGAGTTTGCCGCTCTCAATTGCCTTTTTTGCAGTCAGAAAGCAGCTGTCAAAGCGACGGTTCTGATACGGCGTGACGGTCAGCCCTTTGCTTTTCGCCAGCGCGAACAGCTCCTTCGCTTCGGCGAGGGTCGGGGTGAACGGTTTTTCCACCAGCACGTTTTTACCCGCTTCCAGCGCGCGTTTCGCGTAGTCAAAGTGGCTGTCAGCGTGGGTACAGACCACCACCAGCTTCACCTGCGGGTCGTTAAGCACCTCATCAAGATCGCTGGTGAAATGAATATGGGAATACTGCGGAGACTGCTCTTCTGGCTTCGCGCGGCGGCGATAGATATGGGCCACGTGCCAGGTCTCTTTTCGGTTAAGAACATACGGAAGGTGGTAACGCGTGGTGCTTTTGCCAAATCCAATAAATGCACAATGTAGTGTCATGGCTCAGTCCTTTTGGAAGGTTACTGGGTTTTACCATAGCGCATGTTTTGCCCTCACCCCAGCCCTCTCCTACGGGGAAAGGGAGAAAAAGGGCAAAAAAAAGCCAGCGAGAAGCTGGCTAAAGTAATACTGGAAGCAATGTGAGCAATGTCGTGCTTTCAGGTTCCCGTAGAGGTCTTCCTGAATGCAGAGCAATAATAATCATTCTCATTCGCACTTGTCCAACACTTTTTGCAAAAAATAGCGATTGACTCAACTTTTAAAGTCACTGATGTTGGAAGGGACTTTTAACTGACTGAGGAACAAGGAATGAGTGAGATAGTGATACGCCACGCTGAACCGAAAGATTACGACGCCATTCGTCAGATCCACGCCCAGCCGGAGGTGTACCACAACACGCTACAGGTTCCTCATCCTTCAATGGAAATGTGGCAAATGCGGCTAGGCGAACAGCCGGGCATTAAACAGCTGGTTGCCTGCATTGATGATATCGTGGTCGGCCACCTCACCATTGATGTCGCCCAGCGACCACGCCGCAGCCACGTTGCCGATTTCGGTATCTGCGTTGGCGCGCAGTGGCATAACCGCGGCGTGGCCAGCGCGCTGATTCGCACCATGATCGATATGTGCGACAACTGGCTGCGCGTCGACCGCATCGAGTTAACGGTGTTTGTGGATAACGAACCGGCAATCGCGGTGTACAAAAAGCACGGGTTTGAGATTGAAGGCACCGGCAGGCGCTACGCCCTGCGCAACGGCGAATATGTGGACGCGTATTATATGGCGCGTATGAAGTAGTTTGTTGCCGGGTGGCGGCTTCGCCTTACCCGGCCTACGTGCATGCCATTGTAGGCCCGGTAAGCGCAGCGCCACCGGGCAAAAAAATCAATACCCCGCCGTCAAATCATCCACCGAACGCGGGTCCGATGCGCCAAACAGCGCCCCGTCCGGCCCGACCATAATGCTCTGGGTGCTGCCCATCGCCTCCTTCACCGCCACCTTCTGCCCGCGCTGCTCAAGCAGCTTAATGGTGTCCGGGCTAAAGCCCTTCTCGACGCGCAGCTCGTCCGGCAGCCACTGGTGGTGGAAACGCGGCGCATTAGTCGCTTCGGCGACGTTCATCCCAAAGTCGATGCTGTTCACCACCATTTGCAGCACGGTTGTGATAATCCGGCTCCCGCCAGGGCTGCCGGTCACCAGCCAGGTTTTGCCGTCTTTCACCACGATGGTGGGCGACATGGACGACAGCGGGCGCTTCTTCGGCCCGACCGCATTCGCATCGCCGCCGACCAGCCCGTAGACGTTCGGCACGCCCGGTTTGGCAGAGAAATCATCCATCTCGTTGTTCAGCAAAATGCCGCTGTTGCCCGCCACAATCCCGGTACCGAAGGTGGTGTTAAGCGTGTACGTCACCGCCACCGCGTTTCCGTCTTTGTCCACGACCGAGAAATGGGTGGTCTGGTTACTTTCGTACGGCGCCAGCTTGCCCGGGCGGATCTCGCTCGACGGCTTAGCCTTGTTGATGTCGATCTCGTCGGCAATCGATTTGGCATAGGCTTTGTTGGTCAGCGCCTGCCACGGCACCTTCACGAAGTCCGGATCGCCAAGGTATTCCGAGCGGTCAGCGTAGGCGCGCTTCTCCGCCTCCGCCATCACCTGCATGGCATCGGCGCTACCGAAGCCGAACTTGTGCATATCGAAGTTTTCCAGAATATTGAGGATCTGCACGATGTGAATCCCCCCGGAGGACGGCGGCGGCATGGAGAAGACCTCGTAGCCGCGATAGGTGCCGCTGATCGGCTCGCGCTCCACCGCCTTATATTCCGCCAGATCCGCTTTGGTGATCAGCCCGCCGTTCTTCTGCATCTCATCGGCAATCTGATCGGCAATCGGCCCCTTATAGAAGGCGTCCGGACCGTTTTCAGCAATCAGTTCGAGACTTTTTGCGAGGTTCTTCTGCACCAGCTTATCGCCCTTCTTCAGCGGCTCGCCGTCTTTCCAGAAGATAGCCTTGCTGTTCTCATGATTGGGAATGACTTCGCTGCCGTAGGTTTTGAGGTCGTCCGCCAGCGCGTCGTTGACGACGAAGCCGTCGCGCGCCAGCTTGATGGCAGGCTGCACCACTTTATTCAGCGGCAGCGTGCCGTATTTTTCCAGCGCCAGCGAGAAGCCCGCAACGGTGCCCGGCGTGCCGGAGGCAAGGTGCGAGGTCAGAGACTTTTTACTGTCCGGATTGCCCTGATCGTCGAGGAACATATCGCGGGAAGCCTGGTTCGGCGCCATCTCACGGAAGTCGATGGCCGTGGTTTTACCGTCTTTGGTGCGCAGCATCATAAACCCGCCGCCGCCCAGGTTCCCCGCCTGTGGATGCGTCACCGCCAGCGCATATCCCACCGCAACCGCCGCATCCACCGCGTTACCGCCCTGCTTAAGAATATCGACGCCCACCTGCGTTGCCAGCGCGTCAACCGAGGCCACCATGCCGTGCGTCGCCCGCACGGGGTGAAAAACATCCTCCTCCACGCCGTAAGAGACCGGAGGAGCGGCGGGCGGGTTGGCCGCCACGGTAAATGTGCCGCCTGCCATCAGCGCAGCGATGGCGACCCAGCGCAAAAAGGTTGGTTTCATCATTATTGTTCTCCAGGTGAAGGGGCCCATATTCCCCGCTTAAGCCTGGTTCACAACTCTTAAAAAATCATCGTTATGCCGGAATCAGGGTAAACTTAAGAGAAGCCTCAAAGGAGGAGATAACCATGAAACGATTACTGATCCTGACCGCGCTGCTTCCGTTCGCCGCGCTCGCACAGCCAATCAACACCCTGAACAACCCGAACCAGCCGGGCTACGTCATTCCGAGCCAGCAGCGTATGCAGACGGAGATGATGAGCCAGCAACAGCAGCAGAAAGGGATGCTCAATCAGCAGTTAAAAACGCAGACCCAGGTGCAGCAGCAGCACCTGCAAAACCAGATGAATACCAACACCCAGCGCGTGCAGCAGGGCCAGATGCGGGAGCAGCCGCTGCCAAACTCAAACGGTGGGATGTTAGGGGGCGGGGTGTCGCAAAGCAGCGGTCAGCAGCACATGCTGCCGACCCAGCAGAACGGCAGTATGCTTAATAAATAAAGTTCGGCCCAATCTGGTCAATCGTATCGGTACAGATGCTGTCCACGCCCCAGCGCAGCAGCTCGGCTGCACGCTGGGGTTTGTTGACGGTATACACCAGGATATGCAGACCGGCCTCCTTCAACAGCGTCACGCGCGCTTCATCCAGCAGCTTATGGTTGAGGTGGATCGACACGCAGCCTAAGCGGGTCGCCAGCGCGCGCCAGTCTTCTCGCCACTCATCCAGCAGCAGCCCGCGCGGCAACTCCGGAACGGCGGCCTGTGCGGCTTCCAGCGCGTCGATGTCAAACGACGATAACAGCGGCGCGGTCATCCCTTCCCACAGCTCGCGCGCGGCAAGGGCAATCACTTTACCCGTCAGCGGCCCGGTGCCGGTGGTCGGTTTGATTTCGATGTTGGCCATCATGCCGTGTTGACGACAGCGGTCCGCCACTTCCGCCAGCAGCGGCAGCGGTTCGCCTTTAAATTCGCCGCTGTACCAGCTACCGGCATCCACCTTCAGCAGGTCACGCCACGGCAGTTCGCCCGCCACGCCCCAGCCGTTGCTGGTGCGTTCGAGATTGTCGTCGTGCAGCAGGAAAATTTCGCCGTCCTTCGACAGCTTCGCGTCGAACTCGATCATCGTGTGGCCGTAGCGCGCGCCAACGTCAATTGCCGCCAGGGTGTTTTCCGGCGCCAGTTTACCGCCGCCACGGTGGGCGACGATGTGGGGGTAAGGCCAGTTGCTCATACTCGTTGTCCTGTTTCACCGTCAAATAAGTGCAGGTGATTTTCCGGCATATGCAGCCACAGCGTGCTGCCTGCCTTCGGGCGCTCCTGGTGCGGCAGACGCACCACCAGCTTTTGCTCGCCCCAGCGCCCGTGCGCCAGGTTGTCTGCGCCCAGCATCTCCAGCGTGTCCATCACCAGCGGCACGCCGCCGTCCGCCTGAGACGTCAAACCAATATGCTCCGGGCGGATACCGAGCGTCATCTTACGCCCGGCGTAGCCACGATAGTACCAGTTGATCGGCAACGCCATCCCGCTTTCCAGCTCGAAGTGGGTTCCCGCCGTATTGATCCGCCCGTCCAGCAGATTCATCGCCGGGCTGCCGATAAAGCTCGCCACAAAACGGCTGGCCGGTTTTTCGTAGACCTCCACCGGGGTGCCAATCTGCTCGGCGATGCCTTTGTTCATCACCATCACGCGCTGGGCGAGGGTCATGGCTTCAACCTGATCGTGAGTCACATAGAGGGACGTGGTTTTCAGGCGGCGATGCAGCTGCTGTAGCTCAAGGCGCATCTGCACGCGCAGTTTGGCGTCGAGGTTTGACAGCGGTTCGTCGAACAGGAATACCGCCGGGTCGCGCACGATGGCGCGCCCCATCGCCACGCGCTGACGCTGGCCACCGGAGAGCTCGCGCGGGCGGCGCTTAAGCAGGCCGTCAAGTTCCAGAATGCGCGCGGCCTCTTTCACACGCTCCGCGATATGGCCTTTGCCCATGCCGCGGATTTTCAGCCCCCAGGCCATGTTCTCTTCCACGCTCATGTGCGGATAGAGGGCGTAGTTCTGAAACACCATCGCGATACCGCGATCTTTGGGTTCCATCTCGGTGACGCGCTGGCGGTCAATCCAGATATCCCCGGATGTTACGCGCTCCAGCCCGGCCACCATACGCAGCAGGGTGGATTTTCCGCAGCCGGACGGGCCGACCATCACGATAAATTCCCCGTCCGCCACGTCGAGCGTCAGCGGCTGAATGACCTGGGTTTTACCGTCCCAGCTTTTGGTAACTGCCTGTAATTTTAAACCTGCCATCTTATTTCTCGCTATCGACCAGGCCGCGGACAAACGCGCGCTGCATGGCTAAAACAATGACTACGGGTGGGATAAGGGTGAGCAGCATCGCCGCCATCACCTGGTTCCAGAGGGTGGTGCCTTCGCCGGTGGCGATCATGCCTTTAATGCCTGCCACGGCGGTGCCGAGGTTGACGTCCTGAACGATCAGCAACGGCCACAGGTACTGGTTCCAGCCGTAGATAAAGGTGATCACAAACAGCGCCGCGAGGTTGGTTTTCGACAGCGGCAGCACGATGTCGCGGAAGAAGCGCATCGGCGAGGCCCCGTCGATGCGCGCGGCTTCAATCAACTCATCCGGCAGGGTCATAAAGAACTGGCGGAACAGGAAGGTGGCGGTCGCCGAGGCCATCAGCGGCAGGGTTAAGCCCGCGTAGCTGTCGAGCATCTTCAGGTTGGCGATCACCTCCACCGTCGGGAAGATACGCACCTCTACCGGCAGCATCAGGGTGATGAAAATCATCCAGAAAAACAGGTTACGCAGCGGAAAGCGGAACCAGACGATGGCGAACGCTGAGAGCATCGACACCGTAATTTTGCCGACGGTGATGCCAAACGCCATGATGAAGCTGTTGAGCATCATCAGCCAGAACGGCGCGCTGTTGGCGCCCACGCCCTGGGTCCAGATGGTCTTCATGTTCTCGAAAAGATGCCCGCCTGGGATCAGCGTCATCGGCGTGTCGAACACCGCTTTGGTGTCCAGCGTGGCGGCGACGAAGGCCACGTACAGTGGGAACAGGATGACGATAATCCCTAAAATCAGCATGGTATGGCTGAAAATCGTCAGCCCGCGACGGTTCTCAATCATTGGTAGCGCACCTTACTTTCGACATAGCGGAACTGCACCACCGTGAGGATGATGACGAGGAACATCAGCACCACCGACTGCGCGGCAGAAGCGGAGAGATCCAACCCCGCAAAGCCTTCGCGGTAGATCTTGTAGATCAGCGTGGTGGTCGCCTGCACCGGACCGCCTGCGGTCGCCGCGTCGATCACCGGGAAGGTGTCGAAGAAGGCGTACACCAGGTTCACCACCAGCAGGAAGAAACTCACCGGGGCGATCAGCGGCAGCGACAGCCGGAAGAAGCGGCGCACCGGCCCTGCACCGTCGATGGCGGCGGCCTCCACCAGCGAACGCGGGATAGACTGTAGCGCGGCAAAGAAAAACAGGAAGTTATAGCTGATCTGCTTCCACACCGAGGCGAACACCACCAGGAACATCGCCTGACCGCTGTTCTGGGCGTGGTTCCAGTCGTAGCCAAATTCGCCCAGGAAGTGGGTAATCAGCCCGCGCCCTGGGTTAAACAGGAAGATCCACAGCACGGCGGCCACGGCAGGAGCCACGGCGTAGGGCAGCAGCATCAGGGTCTGATACAGACGGCTGCCGCGCACCACGTAATCCACCAGCGCGGCGAAAAACAGCGACGCGACAAGACCGCTCACGGTGACCAGCGCACTGAATTTGATCGTCGTCCAGAAGGAGTCCAGGTAGTAGCTGTCGTGGAACAGCGCGGTAAAGTTGTCCAGCCCGACAAACTGGCTGGAAAGCCCGAACGGATCCACGCTTTGTACCGAGTACCACAGCGCTTCGCCCGCAGGCCAGATAAAGAAGATAACGGTGATGACCAGCTGCGGTGCGACCAACAGGTACGGCAGCCAGCGGGAACGGAACACCGGACGGGATGAGGACATTGAGATTAGGTTCCTGAACAATGCCGGGTGGCGGCTACGCCTTACCCGGCCTACAAATATTTCTCCCTCTCCCCGTGGGAGAGGGTTGGGGTGAGGGCATCAGCCCGCACGATCCCCGTAGGCCCGGATCGCTACGCGTCACCGGGCGAATCACGGATTACGATTTCGTCGACTGCTCAAAGCGGCGCAGCAGCTGATTTCCGCGCTCTACCGCAGAGTCCAGCGCCTGCTGTGGGGTTTTCTTACCGGTCCACACGCTTTCCAGCTCTTCATCCACGATGGTGCGGATCTGCGGCATGTTGCCCAGACGCAGGCCTTTGGTGAACGGCAACGGCGGCTTGTTCAGCATCTGGCGCGTCGCGATGTCCGCCCCTGGGTTTTTGCTATAGAAGCCCTGCTCGCGGGTCAGGTCGTACGCGGCTTTGGTGATCGGCAGATAGCCGGTCTTCTGGTGCCACTCGGCGGCGTTTTCCGGCTTCGCCAGGAAGTCGAGGAACTCGGCCACGCCTTTGTAGGTGCCGTTGTCTTTACCCTGCATCACCCACAGGCTCGCCCCGCCGATGATGGCGTTTTGCGGCGCGCCCTTCACGTCGGCGTCGTACGGCATCATGCCCACGCCGTAGTTGAATTTGGCATAGTGACGTATATCCGCCAGCGAGCCGGACGAGGCGGTGGTAATGGCACAGTCGCCGTTGTAGAACTTCTCGGTGGATTCGTCTTTACGCCCGAAGTAGCTGAAGTCGCCCTTCTTGTTGAGTGCTTCCAGCAGCGCGATGTGCTTCACCTGCTCCGGCTTGTTGAACTCCAGCACCGCGTCGGTACCGTCGAAGCCGTTATTTTGGGTGGCAACCGGCAGCCCGTGCCAGGCGCTGAAGTTTTCAATCTGGATCCAGCCCTGCCAGCCGCTGGCGTAGCCGCACTTCATCCCCGCCGCTTTCAGCTTCGCGGTGTACTCCGCCAGATCCTGCCAGGTTTTTGGCGGCTGCTCCGGATCTAAACCGGCTTTTTTGAAGGCGTCTTTGTTGTAGTACAGCACCGGCGTGGAGCTGTTAAACGGCTGGGACAGCAGGTGGCCGGTTCTGGAATCGGTGTAATAACCGGAGACGGTCGGTACGAACTGGGATTCATCGAAGTTAATGCCCGCTTCTTTGAACACTTCATAGACCGGCTTGATGGCTTTGGAGGCCATCATGGTGGCGGTGCCCACTTCATAAACCTGTAACAGCGCAGGCGCGTTACCGGTACGGAAGGCGGCGATGCCCGCGCTCAGGCTCTGCTCGTAGTTGCCTTTGTACACCGGCACAATTTTGTAATCCGGGTGGGTGTCGTTGAAACGCTGCGCCAGGGAGTCAACCTCTTTACCCAACTCCCCTTCCATGGAATGCCAGAACGGAATGGTGGTCACAGCCATTGCGTTCGTCGCAAAAGCCAGACCCAGTGCCAGACCCAAAGCTGTGTGTCGTAACGATGTCATTGTCATCTCTCTTATTGTGCCGGATGCGCGATATCACGCGTTTTATGCTCGCGAGGTAACATGACATGCTCGAATGACAGAAAAATAACTGTTTGTTTACAGATAAGTGACAGCCAGGCGTCAGGGGGATGATGGTTGTGTGAAGGGGGTTAATATGAAAAAAGCCGGGTGGCGGCTGCGCCTTGCCCGGCCTACATGGTATCCGTAGGCCCGGTAAGCGTAAGCGCCACCGGGCAATACAGACGGCTCAGCCGCCCAGGTACGCGCTCCGCACCGCTTCGTTCGCCAGCAGCGCATCGCCGGTATCGGAGAGCACCACGCGCCCGTTTTCCAGCACGTAGCCACGGTCAGCGAGCTTCAGCGCCTGGTTAGCGTTCTGCTCGACGAGGAAGATGGTCATCCCCTCTTTGCGCAGCTGCTCGATGGTGTCGAAAATCTGCTGGATAATGATCGGCGCAAGACCAAGCGACGGCTCGTCCAGCAGCAGCAGGCGCGGCTGGCTCATCAGCGCGCGGCCAATCGCCAGCATCTGCTGCTCGCCACCGGACATGGTGCCCGCTCGCTGAATACGACGCTCCCACAGGCGCGGGAAGAGTTCGTACACCCACTTGATGCGGGTCTGGAATTCATCCCGATGGGCGAAGAAACCGCCCATCGCCAGGTTCTCTTCCACCGTCATGCGGGAGAATACGCGGCGCCCTTCCGGGACAATCGCCACCGCTTCACGCATGATCTTAGCCGTCTGCCAGTCGGTAATATCTTTGCCGTCAAACACAATCCGCCCGCTGGTGGCGCGCGGGTCGCCGCACAGGGTGCCGAGCAGCGTGGTTTTACCCGCGCCGTTGGCGCCAATCAGGGTGACGATTTCGCCCTGATTGATGTGCAGGCTGACGTCGTGCAGCGCCTGGATCTTGCCGTAGTGCGCGTTGACCTTGTCGAACGTTAACATCGCTTTTTCCATCTTATGCCTCACCAAGGTATGCGCGGATCACGTCCGGGTTGTTGCGGATCTCTTCCGGCGTGCCGTTTGCCAGCGGCGTGCCCTGGTTTACCACGTAGATACGGTCCGAAATGCCCATCACCAGCTTCATGTCATGCTCAATCAGCAGGATGGTGGTGTCGTGATGGTCGCGCAGCTCGGCAATCAGCTCGTCCAGCTCTTTGGTCTCTTTCGGATTGAGACCTGCCGCTGGTTCGTCGAGCATCAGGATCTCCGGCTGGGTCACCATGCAGCGCACGATCTCAAGGCGACGCTGATCCCCGTAAGCGAGGTTGCTCGCCTGGCGGTTGGCGTGCTGGAGCAGGCCGATACGGTCGAGCCAGGTCGCGGCGCGGTCGAGCGCCTCCTCCTGCGTGCGGCGAAAGGCCGGGGTTTTCAGCAGGCCGGAGAACAGCCCGGTTTTCAGCTGCTGATGCTGTGCCACCAGCAGGTTCTCAATCACCGTCATCTCGCGGAACAGACGCACGTGCTGGAAGGTGCGCACCACGCCCATGCGGGCAATCTGCTGGCCCGGCAGCCCTTCAAGGTGCTGGTCGCGCAGCATGATGGTGCCGCCCGTCGGCTTGTAGAAGCCGGTCAAACAGTTAAAGACCGTGGTTTTTCCCGCGCCGTTCGGGCCAATCAGGGAGACAATCTCTTTCTTGTGCAGATCCAGATTCACATTGTTGACCGCCAGCAGGCCGCCAAAGCGCATCATCAGGCCGTTAACGGATAATAAAGGCTTCATGCCTGCTCTCCTTTCGCCTGTGTGCGTTTCAGCTTCAGCTGTGGACGGGTCATCGGCAGCAGACCCTGCGGACGCCAGATCATCATCAGCACCATCAAACCACCCAGCATTAACATGCTGTATTCGTTAAAGTCGCGCATCAGCTCGCGGGAGACCACCAGCAGGATAGCCGCGAGGATCACGGCGAACTGCGAGCCCATTCCGCCGAGCACCACAATCGCCAGCACAAAGGCGGATTCGGCAAAGGTGAACGATTCCGGGCTGACGAAGCCCTGACGTGCGGCAAACAGCGTCCCGGCGAAACCGGCAAACGCGGCGCTGATGGTAAATGCGGTCAGCTTGATGCGGGTCGGGTTCAGGCCCAGGGAGCGGCAGGCGATTTCATCTTCGCGCAGCGCTTCCCAGGCGCGGCCCAGCGGCATGCGCAGCAGACGGTTGATCACGAACAGGGTAATCACCACCAGCAGCAGCGCCACCAGATAGAGCCAGATCACGCGGTCGGACGGATCGTACTTGATGCCAAAGAAATTGCTGAAGGTATCCCAGCCGCCTTCACGGGCGGTACGGCTGAACTCCAGGCCGAAGAAGGTCGGTTTCGGGATCTGGCTGATGCCGTTCGGACCGCCGGTCACTTCGGTATTGTTGAGCAGCAGAATACGGACGATTTCGCCGAAGCCTAAGGTCACAATCGCCAGATAGTCACCGCGCAGGCGCAGCACCGGGAAGCCGAGCAGGAAGCCCGCCGCGGCAGAGACCAGCCCCGCCAGCGGCAGACAGGTCCAGAAGCCGAGGCCGTAATAGTGGTTCAGCAGCGCGAAGGTGTACGCGCCGATGGCGTAGAACCCGCCGTAGCCCAGCACCAGCAGGCCAGACAGCCCCACCACCACGTTCAGACCGAGCCCCAGAATCACGTAGATCATGGTCAGGGTGGCAATATCCACCGTCCCGCGCGAGACCATAAACGGCCACGCCACGGCAGCCACCAGCAGCGCCACAAGGAACAGCTTCTGTTTCACCGTTGTACCGTCGATCGCCGGCAGGACGAATTTCGGCCCGGAGACGTTTTTCAGCGTCTTCTGGAACAGCGGACGCAACAGCTGGAACAGGAACACCACAGCGGTGCCGATAAACACCCACTGCCAGCGGATGTCGGGAGCGGTATCCACCACCAGCTTCGTGCCGTCCAGTCCTAACTGGACGCCCATAAAGACGCCCGCCAGGACGAAGAACATGGCGGCAGAGAGCAGCGCCATCGCAAAATGCATCGGTTTCATACTTTCTCTACCTCCGGACGGCCCAGAATACCGGTAGGCATGACCAGCAGCACCAGAATCAGCAGGGCAAACGACACCACATCTTTATATTCGGTGCTCAGGTACGCCGAGGAGAGCGCTTCGGCCACGCCCAGGATCAGGCCGCCGATCATCGCGCCCGGAATGCTGCCGATGCCGCCCAGTACCGCCGCGGTGAAGGCTTTCATCCCGGCCATAAAGCCGATGTACGGGTTGATTACGCCGTAGAACTGGCCGAGCAACACGCCAGCCACCGCCGCCATCGCTGCGCCGATCACGAAGGTCAGGGCAATCACGCGGTCGGTGTTAATCCCGAGCAGGCTCGCCATCTTCAGATCTTCCGCGCAGGCGCGGCAGGCGCGTCCCATGCGGGAGTAGCGGATGAACAGGGTCAGGGCCAGCATGGCAATAAAGGTCACAACCCAGATAACCAGCTGCATGGTGGTGATGGTGGCAGAGAAGTTTTCGCTGGCCCCCACAATCCACTGGCCGTTAAACAGGCTTGGCAGCGCCACGTCGCGTGAACCTTCGGTCAGGCTGACGTAGTTTTGCAGGAAAATGGACATACCGATGGCGGAGATCAGCGCGATCAGGCGTTTGGAGCTGCGCACCGGCCGGTAGGCCACCCGTTCAATACTCCAGCCGTAGGCGCTGGCGATCACAATCGCGCCGACAAACCCGGCGGCCACCAGCAGCCAGCTGCTGTCGATGCCCATCATCATCAGCGCGGCGATAATCATAAAGGAGACGTAGCTACCGATCATGTACACCTCGCCGTGGGCGAAGTTGATCATGCCGATAATGCCGTAAACCATCGTGTAGCCGATGGCGATCAGCGCGTAGGTGCTTCCCAGCGTGACGCCGTTAAACATCTGCTGCAAGAAGTAGAGAAACTGCTCGGACATAAGAAAACCTTTTTATACCCGCCCGGTGAGCCGGGCGGTGGGATGATTATTTGGCGACCGAGGAAGACCCGTCGGCGTGCCACTTAAAGACACCAAACTCAAATCCCTTCAGATCGCCTTTCTCATCCCAGTTCAGCGGCCCAATCACGGTGTTCGCCCCGTGTGCTTTTAAATCTTTCACCAGATCCAGCGGCTCTTTACTGCCGGTACGGTCCAGCGCGGTGGCCAGAGACTGCACGGCCGCGTAGGTGATCCAGACGTACGGACCGCTCGGATCTTTCTTCTGCGCCTTGAGCGCATCCACGATAGCCTTATTCGCCGGATCCTGGTCATAGCGTTTTGGCATCGTCACCAGCATGCCTTCGGCAGAATCGCCCGCGATGTTGGACAGGGAGGCATTACCGACGCCCTCTGGCCCCATAAACTGGGTTTTCAGGCCGGTGGCGCGCGCCTGGCGCAGCATCTGCCCCATTTCCGGGTAGTAGCCGCCGTAGTAAACGAAGTCGATATTCTCTTTTTGCAGGCGGGCGATCAGCGCGGAGAAGTCTTTCTCACCAGCGGTAATGCCGTCGAAGAAGACGATGTTTGCGCCGCCTTTTTTCAGGCCATCCTGCACGGAACGCGCCAGGCCTTCGCCGTACTGCTGCTTATCATGAATGATGGCGATACGCTGCGGCTTAACGGTTTCGAGGATGTATTTGGCGGCGGTTGGCCCCTGAGAGGAGTCCAGACCGGCGGTACGCATGATGTGCTGGTAGCCGCGCTGGGTCAGTTCCGGGTTGGTGGCACCCGGGGTGATCATCAGAATGCCTTCGTCTTCGTAGATATCAGACGCAGGCTGCGTGGAGGAAGAACACAGGTGCCCGATGACGTACTGGATACCGTCGTTAACGATTTTGTTGGCGACCGCGACGGCCTGTTTAGGATCGCAGGCGTCGTCATACTCCACGCCTACCAGCTTGTCGCCTTTGATGCCGCCTTTGGCGTTGATATCTTTGATGGCCTGACGCGCGCCGTTGAACTCCATGTCACCCCACTGGGCAACAGGGCCGGACATCGCCCCCACTACCGCAACTTTAATGTCGTCTGCCATAGCGGCATGCGAGATCGACAGTGCGACCATCCCCGCGATTAACGTCTTCGCGTTCCTTTTCATCTCTGAATCCCCATTCGTGATGTCATGTTTATATTTTGTTTTATTATGGTTAAAAAGCATTCTGTACTTTTTATGAACAACGCTATTTTTACCAGTGCCTTTAATGGTTTAGCGCAGTTTTTTGTCAAAAACCAGACTAAAATCTCTATTTTTCAGGCGATTAAGCAAAGATAATATTCTGAAATTAGGCGGAGATAAACAAATAAAAGCGCGGTTTGCAGCATAAAATAACGGTACAAAGCGCCGAATAAATCACTGCCCTTCAGGTTAAAATTCTGCTTATTTTTCGATCCATGTGTTTTCAAACTGCCCATCGCGCTGCCAAAAAACTAATCACCTGGTAAATGGGAAGAAAAAGAGAAAGTGCCTGAGCAAATAAATTGAGTACACTGGCCCTACTCTTTTTGATTTGGACAAGCAGCTAATGAAACTGACTATCGTGCGTCTGGTGACCTTTAGCGACCAGGATCGTATCGACCTGGGCAAGATCTGGCCGGAATATTCCCCTTCATCGCTGGCCGTCGATGAAAACCACCGCATCTATGCCGCGCGTTTTAATGAACGTCTGCTGGCCGCCGTCCGCGTAACGCTGAGCGGCACGGAAGGGGCGCTGGACTCCCTGCGCGTGCGCGACGTGACCCGTCGTCGCGGGGTCGGGCAGTATTTGATTGAAGAGGTGATCCGCGAAAACCCGAGCGTAACCTCCTGGTGGATGGCCGACGTGGGCGTAGAGGATCGCGGCGTGATGGCGGCGTTTATGCAGGCGTTGGGATTTACGGCGCAGGCGAACGGGTGGGAGAAGCGCTAAAAGAAAGCCGGGTGGCGGCTGCGAGGTGCTCATAGTAGGCCCGGTAAGCGAAGCGCCACCGGGCAAAAGAGGGCTGAGCGGGCTGATGCCCTCACCCCGGCCCTCTCCCACGGGGAGAGGGAGAAAACATTAAAAAAGGCAACTTGCGTTGCCTTTTTGCGTTTATTTTGCGTCAGTCGCCGTGCCGTTGGCATGCCAGTCAAACACGCCGAACTCGAAGCCCTTCAAATCGCCCTTCTCATCCCAGGACAGCGGCCCCATCACGGTTTCCACCGAGTTCGCTTTCAGCCAGGTGGCAATCTCCGCCGGATCGGCTGACTGGTTCAGGCCCGCTTGCAGAGACTGCAACGCTGCGTAGGTGGTCCAGACGAACGCACCACTTGGATCCTGTTTCTTCGCCTTGATGGCATCGACAACAGGTTTGTTCGCAGGCACCTGGTCGTAGTTCTTCGGTTTGGTCACCAGCAGCCCTTCAGCGGATTCACCCGCGATATTAGACAGTGAAACGTTCGCGACACCTTCTGGCCCCATGAACTGCGTCTTCAGACCCGCCGCACGCGCCTGGCGCAGGATCTGCCCCATTTCCGGGTGGTAGCCGCCGTAGTAAACGAAATCGATATTTTCTTTCTTCAGACGCGCGACCAGGGTCGAGAAGTCTTTCTCACCGGCGGTGATACCGTCAAAGAACACCACGTTGGCGTTCGCTTTTTTCAGGTTATCCTGCACCGCACGGGCCAGGCCTTCGCCGTACTGCTGTTTGTCATGAACAATCGCGATGCGCTGCGGCTTCACTTTTTCCACGATGTATTTCGCGGCGGTTGGCCCCTGATCGGAGTCCAGACCGGTGGTACGCAGGATCAGCTTATAGCCGCGCGCGGTCAGCTCTGGCGCCGTCGCGGCCGGCGTGATCATCAGAATGCCTTCGTCTTCGTAGATGTCAGACGCGGGCTGGGTGGAAGAGGAGCACAGGTGACCGATAACGTATTTAATCCCGTCGTTGACCACTTTGTTCGCCACCGCGACCGCCTGTTTCGGGTCACAGGCATCGTCATATTTTACGATTTGCAGCTTTTCGCCCTTGATGCCGCCCTTAGCATTAATGTCTGCAACCGCCTGTTCCGCGCCGGTAAATTCCTGGTCGCCGTACTGTGCTACCGGACCGGACATCGCGCCCACCACGGCCACTTTAATATCGGCCTGGGCCATAGTGCTGAATGCCAACGCGATACATCCTGCCAGTAACGCTTTACCCTTCATGTTCATCCTGAGATTCCCCATTATTATGGTTATAACGATTGTTGTGATGTTGTTGTGTAGCGCTTTATTTCAGTTATAGGCGTGCTGTTCGCGCTTTTTCAGCATACTCTGCTAAAACATACCCCATTTTTATGATTTTGGAATAGCTAATTTGAAATGAAAATATGATAAGCCCAACTGTCATTTCAGCCGGGCTTTTGGCTTTATCGTGTCAGCGAGGCGGAAATAATATCCAGCGCTTTACGGAACTGCGCTTCGGGGATGGTGAGCGGGTAGAGGAAGCGAATAACGTTGCCGTAAACGCCGCAGCTCAAAAGCAGCAGCCCTTCGTTCAACGCGCGCTCCTGAACCTGACGGGTAAATTCGGGCGACGGCTGTCCGGTTTGCGGATCGGTAAATTCTACCGCCACCATCGAGCCCTGCCCACGGATATCGGCGATATACGGACAGCCATCCTTCGCTTTATTCAGCACCTCGACCAGATGATGCCCGAGATGCGCCGCGCGGGTGCAGAGATCGTCCTCGTCAATCACATCCAGCACCGCATGGGCCGCCGCAATCGCCAGCGGGTTACCCGCGTAGGTTCCGCCCAGCCCGCCCGGGGCGGGCGCATCCATCACCTCCGCCCGGCCAGAGACGGCAGAGAGCGGCATCCCGCCCGCCAGGCTTTTCGCCATGGTGATCAGATCGGGCTTCACGCAGTGGTTTTCCATGGAGAACAGCTTGCCGGTACGGGCGAAGCCGGTTTGCACTTCGTCGGCAATCAGTAAAATCCCGTGGGTATCGCACAGGGCACGCAGCGCCTGCATAAAATCAGCGGGCGCGACGTTGAACCCGCCCTCGCCCTGAACCGGTTCAATAATGATTGCCGCCACCTGATCGGGCGCGATATCGGCTTTGAAGATGCGCTCCAGGCTTTTTAGCGCTTCGGCGGTACTAACCCCGTGCAGGCTGTTGGGGAATTGCGCGTGGTACACCGAGCCGGGGAACGGGCCGAAGCCGAGCTTATAGGGCGCCACTTTGCCGGTCATCGCCATGGTCATAAAGGTACGGCCGTGGAACGCGCCGCCGAAGGTGATAAGGCCGGGACGTCTGGTGTACGCGCGGGCGATTTTCACCGCGTTTTCGACCGCTTCCGCCCCCGTTGAGAAGAAGGCGGTTTTGGCTGGCCCCTCTATGGGTACGCGCTGGTTGATGCGCTCGGCAAGCGCCACATAACCTTCATAGGGGACGATTTGATAAGCGGTATGGGTAAAGGCGTGAAGCTGTTTTTCGATGGCGGCGATAACTTTAGGATGACGATGCCCGGTATTCAGCACGGCGATCCCGGCGGCAAAATCAATATACTCGTTACCTTCCACGTCCCACACCGTGGCGTTTTCGGCTTTATCGGCATAGAAGTTACACATGACGCCGATACCGCGCGGCGTCGCCTGTAAACGCCGGTCGTTCAGTTCGTTATTTTTCACCCTGTCACCCTCTGAAAGTCGCCTGCTTAGCGCATCAGTAAGTGTTTGCCAGGGGGAAGAAATTCGCCAGAGCGGGCGCTAAAAAAACAAAACCCCCGAATTTGCATTCGAGGGTTCTCGGTGTACTTCGCGGAAATTACGCTTCGATAGCGGCGCGAAGTTTTTTCATGGCGTTTTTCTCAAGCTGACGCACACGTTCAGCGGAGACGCCGTAGCGGTCGGCCAGTTCCTGCAACGTGGACTTGTTATCTTCGTCCAGCCAGCGGGCACGGATAATATCCTGGCTACGCTCGTCGAGGCCTTCCATCGCGAAGGTCAGCTTGTTCGCCGCCTGGTCTTCCCAGTTATCCTCTTCAATGCCGTCAGCAAAGTTAGAGGTTTTATCCTGTAGATACAGAACCGGGGCCATCGGCTGGCTGTCGGATGCGTCGTCGTCGGCAGACATATCAAACGTCATGTCCTGCGCGGCCATACGGGATTCCATCTCGCGGACGTCTTTGCTGGAAACGCCCAGCTCGCGCGCCACCATTTCCACTTCATCCTGATTGAACCAGCCCAGACGCTGCTTGGTTTTACGCAGGTTGAAGAACAGTTTGCGCTGCGCTTTCGTCGTGGCGACTTTCACAATACGCCAGTTACGCAGGACGTATTCGTGAATTTCCGCTTTGATCCAGTGCACGGCGAAGGAGACGAGTCGCACACCCACTTCCGGGTTAAAGCGACGTACCGCCTTCATCAGGCCAATGTTACCTTCCTGAATCAGGTCCGCCTGCGGCAGGCCGTAGCCCGCATAATTACGAGCAACGTGAACAACAAAGCGCAGGTGAGACAGGATCAGCGTTTTAGCTGCTTCCAGATCGCCCTGGTAATGCAGCTTTTCAGCAAGCTCCTTTTCTTCCTCAGCCGTTAACATCGGCCAGGTGTTCGCAGCCCGGATGTAAGATTCCAGGTTACCAACAGGGGCTAAAGCTAAAGTTTGCATTTCTTTGGTCATTCATTCCTCTCAATGTTTCTTCTGGTCCAGGTTGTCCCCGTCAGGCAACAACCATGCCAAAGCGTTTGAGCAACGAGATTAGCATTCACTCTTTTATCAGACAGTGATTTTATCCACAAGTTCCAGGTGCAACAGTGAATAAATTACGCACAAAATGTGACATGAAGATGATTACAGGGGAAGAGACAACAGGGACGCTTTCCCTGCAAGCGAACATCTCGGTGCAGGGAAAGATTATATCACGCTTTTATTAGTCGGGAGTAAAGTGGCGTAAATGTTGAACCGTTGCCAGCCATGCCGCCACCCAGCCGATCATGGAGCACACCAGCAGCAACAGCAGGCACTCATCGAACCCTAAGCCACTGATATCAAACTTAGTTCCGAAAACCTGCGCCACTTCAGTCACGGCAGACGACAGCCGCATCACCAAAATTTCTGACAATATCAATGAAAGAAATGCACCAGAAAAACCTAATAACGCGCCGCCGTAAAGGAACGGGCGGAGGATGAAACCATCCGTTGCGCCAATCAGTTTCTGCACGTTGATGGTATCGCGACGGGCGAAGATGCTCAGGCGCACGCTATTACCGATGACGAGGAACACCGCCGCCACCATCAGCACGCCGATCATCGCCGACACGCGTCCTACCAGCCCGGTCAGGGCGGCAAGACGGGCAAACCAGCTGTCGTCCATGCGCACTTCATCAATCCCGTTAATGCGGGTAATGCGGTCGCGCAGGGTGTTGAGCGAATCCGTGCCCTGGAAATCGAGTTTCGGGATCACCACCGCCACGGCGGGCAGCGGGTTCTCTTCAAGCATATCCAGCGCGCCGCCGAATCCGGACCAGTTGCGGAACTCACCCAGCGCTTCATCGCGGGAAAGATAGTTCACCTTCTCCACGCCCTGCTCGGCCTGAATCTGCCCCACCACCTGAGCCGCCGCGTTATCGTCGAGGGCTTTATCCAGATAAACGGTGATCTGCGGCGACGGATAGTACTGGGACGCCGCCTGGTTTACGTTTTTGTAAACCATGTAGCAGACGCTGGGCAGCGTCAGGGAGATGGCAATCACCATCACCGTCAGGAACGTCGCCAGCGGTTTGCTTTTCAGATCCTGCAACGCGCCCTGGAAGGCGTACCGCACCTGCTCGTTAAAGACGTTGGTTTTGCGGGAGTTCGGTTTCGGTGCCGCTTTGGCACGCTTAGGCGCATTGCGATTGCCGTCCCCGCCGCCCTGAGGCTTGCGGAAACGGTCAAACCGGTTGCTGAACTGCCGAATCTGGTTCATTGCATCACGCTTATTCACCGTGGCCTCCGTGCAAATGCCCGTCGCTCAGGGTCAGCATGCGGTACGAACGGCGGGAGATCAGCCCCATGTCGTGCGTCGCCATCAGTACCGTGACCCCCACGCGGTTAAATTCCTCAAACAGACGCAGGATCCCTTCAGAGAGAGCATCGTCCAGGTTACCGGTCGGTTCATCCGCCAGCAAAACGGCAGGCTTGTTCACTACCGCGCGGGCGATACCCACGCGCTGCTGCTCACCGCCGGAGAGCTGGATCGGGAAGTTCTTCGCTTTGTCCAGCAGCCCGACCTTATCCAGCGCCGCCGAAACGCGACGGCGGATATCATCGTAACTGGCGCCAGCAATAATCAGCGGGATCGCGACGTTATCGAAAACCGTGCGATCCATCAGCAGGTGGTGATCCTGGAAAATCATGCCAATCTGACGACGCAGGAACGGCACTTCACGGTTCTTAAGACGGCTAATTTCATGGCCGCTGAACCAGATTTTCCCGGCGCTTGGCCGCTCGATCCCACAGATCAGCTTGAGCAGGGTACTTTTCCCCGCGCCGGAATGGCCGGTCAGGAATGCCATCTCGCCTGGCTGGAGGTGGAATGTCACCCCCTGTAGCGCTTGTCTCCCGCCGAGATAGGCCTTGCTGACGTGTTCAAAGCGAATCATTGTTAGTCCTCTCGGGCAAATAGTGCCTCAATAAAGTCGTCCGCTTTAAACGGACGTAAATCCTCAATACGCTCGCCCACACCGATGTAACGGATAGGAATGCCGAACTGGTCGGCCACGGAGAAGATCACCCCGCCTTTCGCGGTCCCGTCCAGCTTGGTCAGCGCGATCCCGGTCAGTCCTACCGCTTCATGGAACAGTTTCGCCTGGCTGATGGCGTTCTGTCCGGTGCTGGCATCGATAGTCAGCATAATTTCATGCGGTGCATCTTCGTCCAGCTTCTTCATGACGCGAACGATTTTCTTCAGCTCTTCCATCAGGTGCGATTTGTTCTGCAAACGCCCTGCGGTATCCGCAATCAGCACGTCCACGTTACGCGACTTCGCCGCCTGGATGGCATCGAAAATCACGGACGCGGAATCCGCGCCGGTGTGCTGAGCAATAACCGGAATATTGTTGCGCTGGCCCCACACCTGAAGCTGTTCCACCGCTGCCGCACGGAAGGTATCGCCCGCCGCCAGCATCACCGATTTGCCCTGCTGCTCAAACTGGCGCGCCAGCTTGCCGATGGTGGTGGTTTTGCCCACGCCGTTGACGCCAACCATCAGGATAACAAACGGCATTTTGCCTTCAATATTAAGCGGTTCGTCAACTTTTGCGAGAATTTCACCCATCTCGTCTTTCAGCAGGCCGTACAGCGCCTCGGCGTCACGCAGCTGTTTGCGGCTCGCCCCTTCGGTCAGGTTGGCGATGATCTTCCGGGTGGTTTCCACGCCCACGTCCGCAATCAGCAGCTGCTCTTCCAGCTCCTCAAACAGATCGTCGTCGATCTTTTTGCCGCGGAACAGACTGATAAATCCGGAACCTAAGTTTTCTTTGGTTTTGAGCAGGCTGCGCTTCAGGCGCGCGAAGAAACCTTCTTTGGTCGGTTTTTCTTGCTCCTGAACGATCTCTTCTTCGGCCTGCGCTTCCACCGGCACGACGATGACCGCTTCTTCAGCCGCTTCCGCCGCCAGCGCCTGGGCTTCCAGCTCTTCGTCGGTCAACTCTGGCTCAAGGGCCGCTTCTTCTTCCACCGCCTCAACAATTTCAACGGTTTCCGCTTCGGCCTGCCACTCTTCGGCAGAAACCTCTTCAGCTTTCACCTCTTCCGGCAGCGGCAGCTCTTCGTGTTCGATAGTGGCCTGCGGCGCTTCGTTAAGGGTTTCAACGATAACCGGCTCTGGTTTTTCGCTCTCCTGAACCTGTTCAGTAACCTCAACCACCTCTTCGGCAAAGGATTCAATCTCTTCTTTGCTGTGGGCTGGCTCTTCCGCTTCGACAACCGCAGCGGTTTCGACAGGCGTTTCAGGCTGTGACGGCTCTTCTACAACCTGCTGTTCTTCGGTTTTCTGTTCTGTTTCTTGCTCTTTTTCACCGAAACCCAACCAGGAAAAGAAGCCACGTTTTTTTTGTTTTGCCATCTGCGACTACACTCCTCGCGGCGCTATATACAGGGAAGCTAAAAAAATGATGAAATAGTCTAACACTTTACTTAATTGACATCACCGCCCGCAATCGCAGGGCAATGGTTAACAGAGCTTTCCTGAGATGAAGAAACCCACCCGCGCCCCGGCCGGTCAAATTCGCATTATCGGCGGTCAGTGGCGAGGCCGGAAATTACCGGTGCCGGACAGCCCCGGTTTACGCCCCACCACGGACCGCGTTCGCGAGACGCTGTTTAACTGGCTCGCCCCGTCTATGGTAGACGCCAACTGCCTGGACTGCTTCGCCGGAAGCGGTGCATTGGGGCTGGAAGCGCTGTCGCGTTATGCCGCCAGCGCCACGCTGCTGGAGATGGAGCGCGGCGTCGCGCAGACATTGCAGCAAAATCTGGCTACGCTGAAGGCAACCAACGCGAAAGTGGTGAATACCAACACGCTGAGCTTCCTCGCCCAACAGGGGACGCCGTTCAACGTGGTGTTTGTTGACCCGCCGTTCCGTAAAGGGCTGCTGGAAGAGACATTATCGTTGCTGGAAAAAAATGGCTGGCTGGCAGACGACGCGCTGATTTACGTTGAAAGCGAAGTGGAAAATGGCCTGCCGCCCGTTCCCGTTCACTGGGATCTACACCGCGAGAAGGTCGCCGGCCAGGTGGCTTATCGTCTGTATCACCGTCAGGCACAAGGAGGATCCGATGCCAGTACTGATTAACGTAGGGCGCGTGCTGATGCTGTGCGTCTGGGCATTTTTGATTTTGAATCTGGTGCACCCGTTCCCGCGTCCGCTGAATATCTTTATTAACGTGGCGCTGATTTTTACCGCGTTCATGCATGCCTTGCAGATGGTGATGCTGAAAAACGGTCTGCCTAAAGATGGCCCACCGATGACCGGCTGGCAGCAGCTGCGGGTGTTTATTTTCGGCGTGTTTGAGCTGCTGGTGTGGATGAAGAAGTTTAAGGCGCAGGTGAAGAAGTAGGCCCCTCACCCTAACCCTCTCCCAAGGGGAGAGGGGACGATTACACCCTCTCCCCTTGGGAGAGGGCCGGGGTGAGGGGAAAATTACAGCTCCGGTTCAAAACCTTCAAACCGCGACCCTTTGTAACTCAGCGTGCCTTTCTCCCCCACCGTCAGCTGGTGGTACTGCTGCGCCTCCAGGCGGAAGGTCATCTCCAGCCCGCCGGTTTCCGGCTTAAAGCTCGCTTCATAGCGCATCGTTGTGCCCGCAGGCGTCACCTGCTGCTGGCGGGAGCGGCGGTCATTAAGCGGCTTCTCACGCTTGTTCGTCACCACCACGCGCTTTTGCATCAGCGGCGCGGCGTCATTGTCGGCCTTCTCACGGCGCTGCTGCACGAAGCGAAACGAGGCGGCAATGACGATAATCGCCACCACGATAATGAAAAACAGCGGCATCTTGCTCATTGAAAAATCCCATCAGATTATGCGGAATTCAGGATACCTCGCCTGCCCCGGCATTGCCAAACGCCCGCTCGCGTCACTACACTGGATCAGGAACTGATCATTCAGCCTCAACAGTTACAGGGAGTTAATATGCTTTGGTCATTTATCGCTGTCTGTTTTTCCGCATGGCTTTACGTCGATGCGTCTTACCGTGGCCCAGCCTGGCAGCGCTGGTTGTTTAAACCCGTCACGCTATTACTCCTGCTGTTGCTTGCCTGGCAGGCCCCGATGTTTAACGCCGTTAGCTATCTTGTCCTCGCGGGGCTATGTGCTTCCCTGATTGGCGATGCCTTAACCCTGCTGCCGCGCCAGCGCCTGCTGTACGCCGTGGGGGCGTTCTTCCTGTCGCATCTGCTCTATACCATCTACTTTGCCAGCCAGATGACGCTCTCCTTCTTCTGGCCGCTGCCGCTGGTGCTGCTGGTGATTGGCGCCCTGCTGATCGCGGTGATCTGGTCGCGTCTGGAAGAGATGCGTCTCCCGGTCTGTACGTTTATCGCCATGACGCTGGTGATGGTGTGGCTGGCGGGCGAGCTGTGGTTCTTCCGTCCGACCGCTCCGGCAATGTCTGCGTTCTTCGGTGCCGCACTGTTGCTGTTGGGTAATATCGTCTGGCTGGGCAGCCACTATCGCCGCCGCTTCCGTGCGGATAATGCGATTTCCGCCGCCTGTTACTTTGCCGGACACTTCCTGATTGTGCGTTCGCTGTATATCTAAATAACGCTTGACTCTGGAGTCGACTCCAGAGTGTATGCTGCGGTTAATGAGAAAATTATCATTACCGGAGACTGCCATGTCGACTCCAGAAATACCTAAAAAAGTTCCCCAATTCTCGGCACTTAAGCTCAGCCCGGTTCCGCCAAAAGAGGAATGCTGCTGCGAGGGCGCGTGCGAAACCCGGACCGAAGCGCTGCCTGAAAACGGCAATCACTACAGCTGGGTGGTCAACGGCATGGACTGCGCGGCCTGCGCCCGCAAAGTGGAAAATGCGGTGAAGCAGGTGCCGGGTGTGAAACACGTTCAGGTGCTGTTCGCTACCGAAAAGCTGCTGGTCAGCGCCGAAAACGACGTCAGCAGACAGGTTGAAGCCGCCGTCAGCAAAGCGGGTTATACCCTGCGCAGCGAAACGGCGCCCGCAGAAAAAACGTCCCCGCTAAAAGAAAATCTGCCGCTCATTACCCTCATCATCATGATGGCCCTGAGCTGGGGGCTGGAGCAAATCAACCACCCGTTCGGCAACCTGGCGTTTATCGCCACCACGCTGGTTGGCCTGTTCCCGATTGCGCGTCAGGCGCTGCGTCTGATGAGAAGCGGCAGCTGGTTTGCCATCGAAACGCTGATGAGCGTGGCGGCTATCGGGGCGCTGTTTATTGGCGCGACGGCCGAAGCGGCGATGGTGCTGCTGCTGTTCTTAATTGGCGAACGCCTTGAGGGCTGGGCGGCGAGCCGGGCGCGTAAAGGGGTGAGCGCGCTGATGGCGCTGAAGCCGGAAACCGCCACGCGGGTTATTCATGGTCAGCGTGAAACGGTCGCCATCAATACCCTGCGCCCGGGCGACGTGATTGAAGTGCCCGCAGGCGGACGTCTGCCAGCCGATGGGGCCCTCATTACCGCCACCGCGAGCTTTGACGAAAGCGCCCTGACCGGGGAATCCATCCCGGTAGCGCGCGCGGCAGGTGAAAAGGTGCCTGCGGGCGCCACCAGCGTCGACCGACTGGTGCAGTTGACGGTCCTTTCCGAACCGGGCGACAGCGCCATCGACCGCATCCTCAGGCTGATAGAAGAAGCCGAGGAGCGCCGCGCGCCGGTAGAACGCTTTTTCGATCGCTTCAGCCGGATTTACACCCCCGCCATCATGCTGGTGGCGCTGCTGGTCACCGTCGTCCCGCCGCTGTTCTTCGGCGCGCCGTGGGAGGGCTGGATTTACAAAGGGCTGACGCTGCTGCTGATCGGCTGTCCGTGTGCGCTGGTGATCTCCACCCCGGCGGCGATTACCTCAGGGCTGGCGGCGGCGGCACGTCGCGGGGCGCTGATTAAGGGCGGCGCGGCGCTGGAACAGCTGAGCCAGATTCAGCACATCGCCTTCGATAAAACCGGCACGCTGACCGTCGGCAAGCCGCAGGTGACCGGCGTGTATCCGCAGGACATCAGTGAAGACGAGTTGCTTATACTGGCCGCCGCCGTTGAACAGGGCTCCACCCACCCTCTGGCGCAGGCGATTGTGCGTGAAGCGAAGGGGCGCGGGCTGACCATCCCTCCGGCAACCGCCCAGCGAGCGCTGGTCGGGTCAGGGATTGAGGCTGTGGTCGAAGGCAAAAAAGTGCTGATCGCCGCGGCAGGCGCGTTCCCGAATCCACAGGTTGAGGCATTAGAGCAGGCCGGGCAGACGGTCGTTGCCGTGATGCAGGACGGTGTACCGATGGGCATGCTGGCGCTGCGCGACACCCTGCGTGACGATGCGAAAGACGCCGTCGACGCGCTGCACAGGCTGGGGGTACAGGGCGTGATCCTGACCGGTGATAACCCGCGTGCGGCGGCGGCGATTGCCGGCGAGCTGGGGCTGGAGTTTAAGGCCGGATTGTTGCCTGCGGATAAAGTCAGCGCGGTAACCGAGCTGAACGGTCATGCCCCGCTGGCGATGGTCGGGGACGGGATAAACGACGCCCCGGCAATGAAGGCTTCCACCATCGGCATTGCGATGGGCAGCGGCACCGACGTGGCGCTGGAGACCGCCGACGCGGCGCTGACGCACAACCGCCTGACCGGGCTGGCGCAGATGATTAGCCTGGCGCGGGCGACGCGCGCCAACATCCGCCAGAACATTGGGATTGCGCTGGGGCTGAAGGGGATATTCCTCGTCACCACCCTGCTCGGCATGACCGGACTGTGGCTGGCGGTGCTGGCGGATACGGGGGCTACGGTGCTGGTTACGGCGAACGCGTTGCGGCTGTTGCGCCGTCGGTAAAAATGCCCGGTGGCGGCTACGCCTTACCGGGCCTACAACATCTCCGAACCGTAACCGTAGGCCGGGTAAGGCGTAGCCGCCACCCGGCATAAAACGGCGTCACTGCATCCCTAGCACCCCCGGCAACCACAATGATATCGCCGGGATGTATGTCACCATCCCCAGCACTACCAGCAACATACCGTAAAACGGCAGCATCGCCCGCACCACGTGCTCGATCTTCTGCTTACTCACCGCGCTCGCCACGAACAGCACCGACCCGACCGGCGGCGTGATCAGCCCAATCCCCAGGTTCACCATCATGATCATTCCGAAATGCACCGGATCGATCCCCAGCGAGTTGGTCACCGGCAGCAGTACCGGGGTCAGGATCAGGATGATCGGCGCCATGTCCATTAGCGTGCCAATCAGCAGCAGCATGATGTTGAGGTACATGAGGATCACGTATTTGTTATCGGACAGCGACGTGAAGAATTCGGTGATGCGCATCGGCAGCTGCATGTAGGTCATTACCGCGCCAAACGCCGCGGCAAAGCCAATCAAAATCATCACGATGGTGACGGTTTTCACCGTGCGACACATTAGCTTCGGCAGCTCATTCCACTTGTAATCGCGGTAGATGAACATGGTGACGAAGAACGCCCACAGGCAGGCCACGGCGGCAGATTCGGTCGCCGTGAAGATCCCGGACAAGATCCCGCCGAGGATAATCACCACCGTCATCAGCCCCCACAGAGCATCGAGCATGATTTTCAGCGCCTGCCTGAACGGGATTTTGTCCCCTTTCGGATAGCCGCGCTTGCGGGCGAAGCACAGGCAGAGCACCATCAGGCTCACGCCCAGCAGCAGGCCCGGCAGCACGCCCGCGATAAACAGCGTGGCGATGGAGACCGTTCCCCCTGCCGCCAGGGAGTAAATCACCGAGTTGTGGCTGGGCGGGATCAGGATCGCCTGCACCGACCCGCTGGCCGTCACCGCCGCCGCGTATTCGCGCGGATAGCCCTTCTTCTCCATCTCCGGGATCATCACGCTGCCGATAGACGCCGTATCCGCCACCGACGAGCAGGAAATCGCGCCGAAGAACGTTGATGCCACGATGTTCACCAGCGACAGCCCGCCGCGAATAAAGCCGACAAAAACGTACGCGAAGTTGACCAGCCGTCGGGCAATGCCCCCTTCCGCCATGATCGCCCCGGCAAGAATGAAGAACGGGATCGCCAGCAGGGTAAATTTATTCACCCCGCTGGTGATCTGGATCATCAACGCCTCCAGCGGCAGATCGATCCACAACGCCCCCGCCACGGCGCTTAACCCGACGGCGAAGGCCACCGGCATCCCCAGCGCCAGCAAAATGGCGAGGGTGAATAACAAAACAAACGCATCCATTGTTCACCCCTTAACTGTGATTGCCGATCAGCACGACCGGACGGTTTTCCTGCGAGCCAAACAGCAGGCGTTCAAGCACAAACAGGATCAAAATGGCCGACCCGACAGGTAGCGGCAGATAGCTTTCGCCGGAGGTCAGAAGCGGAAACTCCGCCACCGGCTGCTCCCACAGCTCGACGCACAGCCAGTAGCTGTACCAGCACATCAGGCCTGAAATCAGCAGCATCAGCAGATCCACCATCCGCGCGCACACTCTTTGCAGCGACGCGGGCAGGCGGTCGGTGAGCATGTTGACCGCAATATGCGACCCGGCGCGGTAGCTCACCGCCGCGCCGATAAAGGTAAACGTCACCATGCAGATAATGGCGATCGGCTCCGGCCAGGATTCGCCGCGATTGAGCACGTAGCGTGAAAAAATGCCGATGGGGATGACAATCGTCATCACCAACAGCGAAATACCTGCCACCGCCATGGCGAACAGGTACAGACGGTCCATCCACTTCAGGTAGAGTTCGGACATACGTACTCCGGTTTACTGGACGTCAGCGATGGCTTTCATCAGATCCTGATGCTTATCGCCATACTGCGCGCGCACCGGCTCTGTCGCCTTGATAAACACCGTTTTATCGATGTCGTGGAACTGCACCCCGCCGGCCTTCATTTTCGCCAGCGCCTGGTCGTTATACGCATTCCACAGCTTGCGCTGCTCGAACTGCGCTTCGCGGGCCAGCACCAGGATCTTTTGCTGTTCGTCAGCGCTGAGCTTGTCCCATTTCACTTTGGAATAGAGCAGCATTTCCGGGGTGATGAAGTGGCCGCTCAGCGTGTAGTTTTTGGCGACCGGCATATAGTTGTGGGCGATAAAGGTTGGCGGGTTGTTCTCCGCGCCGTCGATCACCCCGGTCTGCATGCCGCTGTAAACCTCGCTGACGCCCATCGCCACCGAGTTCGCCCCCATCGCTTTCAGCGTGGCCAGCGCCACCGGGCTGCCCTGCACGCGGATTTTCTTCCCTTTCAGATCGTCCGGTTTGACGATCGGCTCTTTGGTGATCAGGTTACGGGTGCCGGAATCCATCCAGCCAAGGAAGACCAGACGCGATTTCGGGTTGGCGGTGAGTTTGTCGCCGATCTGCTTGCCGATATCCCCGTCGATCACCTTGTGCATGTGGTCTTCATCGCGGAATACGTAGGGCAGCGTAAACACTTCGATATCCGGCAGGATGGCGGCCACCGGCGCCATAGAGACGCGGATCATGTCGATCGCCCCCATCTGCGCCTGCTCAATCATCTGCTTTTCATCCCCCAGCACGCCGCCGGGAAAGACCTTAATCTCCAGCTTGCCATCGGTTTGTTGTTTGAGTTTTTCACCCATGTGCTGAACCGCCACCACGTTCGGGTAGCCTTCGGGATGCACATCGGCGGCTTTAATGGTCTGGGCAGAAACGGTGCAGGCGAAAGCAGACAGACACAGCGCGGCCAGTAACGGCTTGAGGGTCGTTTTCATTGAGTCAACTCCAGGGTAGTGAGATAAGCGTTAAAACGATGTTTTAGTTTTTGACGCTTAAAAATTAGACTACGGCTGGAAAAGGGAGGGTGAAGCGCCTCACAAAAGCGCGAAATTTTGAAACGATGGTTCGAAATTGTGATGTGTACTTGTCGGGTGGCGGCTGCGCCTTACCCGACCTACTACACCCGTAGGCCCGTGCAAGCGAAGCGCCGCCGCGCATCAGGCCGCACTTACCCCTTACGAATCAAATACCGGTACGGCAAGGTCTCGGTTTGCTGCGCCACCAGTTCATGTTCCATAAAGGTACAAAAGCCGGGGATATCACGGGTGGTAGCCGGGTCGTCAGCGATGATCAGCAGCGTTTCGCCGGTCTGCATGTTGCGCACGGTTTTGCGCACCATCATTACCGGCTCCGGGCAACGGAGGCCCTGAGCATCAAGCGTGTGGTCTGGGCTGGAAAACAGGTCGGTCATTTTCTTCTCGTTCAGGTAAAAACGGCTGTAGTTTACGCCCCGCTATCGCCAATGCAAACCAGGTTAACGATTGCGTGAAAATTAGCCATTGCAAAGTGTCGTCAAAGCAGTATCATGCGGCGGCTTTATTGGGTTCCCTCACCCCAAATATTAATCAAAAAGGTACAATATGAACTCCTTTACACAATCGCAGCGCGTCAAGGCGTTGTTCTGGCTTTCGCTATTTCATCTGCTGGTGATCATCTCCAGTAACTATCTGGTACAGCTCCCCATCTCCATTTTTGGTTTCCATACCACCTGGGGCGCGTTCAGTTTCCCGTTTATTTTCCTCGCGACGGATTTAACCGTGCGTATATTTGGCGCACCGCTGGCGCGGCGGATTATTTTTGCGGTGATGATCCCGGCACTGTTTGTCTCCTACGCCATCTCCTCGCTGTTTTACATGGGCAGCTGGCAGGGCTTCGACGCGCTGATGCACTTCAACCTGTTTGTCGCGCGTATTGCCGCCGCCAGCTTTATGGCTTATGCCCTCGGGCAGATCCTCGATGTCCACGTGTTTAACCGCCTGCGTCAAAACCATCGCTGGTGGATGGCGCCAACGGCCTCCACGCTGTTCGGTAACGTGAGCGATACGCTGGCCTTCTTCTTCATCGCCTTCTGGCGCAGCCCGGACGCCTTCATGGCAGAACACTGGATGGAAATCGCTCTGGTGGACTACGCCTTTAAGGTGCTTATCAGTCTGGTCTTCTTCCTGCCGATGTACGGCGTACTGTTGAATATGCTGCTGAAAAGGCTGGCAGATAAATCTGAAATCTCCGCATTGCAGGCAGGTTAAGGGTTCGCTTTATCAGTTGTGATAAGATGAACGAATGAGCCGTTATGGCCGTTTATCGAAAGGAAGAAGTCAATGCGCAATCTGGTTAAATATGTCGGGATTGGCCTGCTGGTTGTTGGCCTTGCAGCCTGTGATAACAGCGACACCAAAACGCCTGCTCAGGGCGCGTCAGCAGAAAGCAACGCCACCGGTCAGCCGGTGAGCCTGATGGATGGCAAACTCAGTTTCTCTCTGCCTGCGGACATGACCGACCAGAGCGGTAAGCTGGGTACCCAGGCGAACAATATGCACGTCTATTCCGATGCCACCGGCCAAAAAGCGGTGATTGTGATCGTCGGTGACGATACCAGCGAAGATCTGGGCGTGCTGGCCAAACGCCTGGAAGATCAGCAGCGCAGCCGCGACCCGCAGCTTCAGGTGGTCACCAACAAGTCTGTTGAACTGAAAGGCCACACGCTGCAACAACTGGACAGCATCATCTCTGCCAAAGGCCAGACCGCCTACTCCTCCGTGGTGCTCGGCAAGGTGGACAATAAACTGCTGACCATGCAGATCACCCTGCCGGCAGACAATCAGCAGAAAGCGCAGACCGCCGCTGAAAACATCATTAACACCCTCGTGATCCAGTAATCGTTCACCAGGATGCTGTGGCCTCCGTCGCTTGCGCCGGGGGCCATTTTTTTGCCACGACTTTCAGACTAACACGCCAGACGAAGCCCATCCGGCGCACTACAATTAACACGCCCCCCGGAAAAAGGAATTCTTATGACTGCCAGCCCGCCCGACAAAGCCGGACTTCATATTTTATTAAAACTTGCCTGCCTGGTGGTTATCCTTGCGGGTATCCACGCGGCGGCGGATATCATTGTTCAGCTTCTGCTGGCGCTGTTTTTCGCCATTGTGCTCAACCCGCTAGTGACATGGTTTTTACGCCGGGGCATCAGCCGCCCGGTCGCGATTACCATTGTGGTGATGGTGATGCTGGTTGTCCTGACGGCGCTGTTCGGCGTGCTCGCTGCCTCGCTGAGCGAATTTTCCACCATGCTGCCGCAGTACAATAAAGAGCTGACGCGCAAGCTGGTCGATCTTCAGCGCATGTTGCCGTTCGTGAATCTGCATATCTCACCGGAACGGATGCTGCGTCGGATGGATTCCGAGAAGGTGATGACCTACGCCACCACGTTGATGACCGGGCTTTCCGGGGCAATGGCCAGCATTCTGCTGCTGGTGATGACGGTGGTGTTTATGTTGTTCGAAGTACGCCACGTGCCGTATAAACTGCGTTTTGCCCTGAACAATCCTCAGATCCACATTGCCGGCTTGCACCGCGCGCTGAAGGGCGTATCCAAATATCTGGCGCTGAAAACGCTGTTAAGCCTGTGGACCGGCGTGATCGTCTGGCTGGGGCTGGTACTGCTGGACGTGCAGTTCGCGCTGATGTGGGGCGTGCTGGCCTTTTTACTAAACTACGTACCCAATATCGGCGCGGTGCTTTCCGCCGTTCCGCCGATGATCCAGGCGTTCCTGTTTAACGGTTTTTATGAGTGCATGCTGGTAGGGGCGCTGTTCCTTGTCGTGCATATGGTGCTGGGTAACATTCTCGAGCCGCGCATGATGGGCCACCGTCTGGGCATGTCGACGATGGTGGTGTTTTTATCGTTACTGATCTGGGGATGGCTGCTGGGTCCGGTGGGCATGCTGCTCTCCGTGCCGCTCACCAGCGTCTGTAAAATCTGGATGGAAACCACGAAAGGAGGCAGTAAACTCGCCATTCTTCTGGGTCCGGGTCGGCCAAAAAGCCGTTTGCCGGGATAACCGGGTGGAAAGGGTCAAAAGTGACGTTTATTCGCCAGCGCGACGACAACATTGTACGATGTGCGCAGCAAATCGCGCTGGCGAAGAAAAAGTCACAGAAACAGGTTTATCGCGGACGCGCGTAGATGAAATTTACACTTACCCTTATCGACTGGCAGGCAAGAGCGCCAGGACTCAGCGATGCCGACGAATGGCAGGCATGGTCACGCCGGTCTGACGCCATCGATCCCGCTGCACCGCTGGCGAAACTGACCGATCTGCCGATGATGACCGCCCGCCGCCTGAATTCAGGCAGCAGGCTGGCCGTCGATCTTGGCCTGATGATGCTGCGCAAACACCGCATCGATGCCGTCGTCTACAGCAGCCGTCATGGGGAGCTGGAGCGCAATTTCCGTATTCTCCAGGCCCTGGCGGCAGAACAGCCCGTTTCCCCCACCGATTTTGCCATGTCGGTACACAACTCGGCGGTCGGCAATCTTACTATCGCCGCGCGTCAGCCTGTTGTCTCTTCGTCGGTTTCCGCCGGTATGGATACCTTCCAGCAGAGCTTGTGCGACGTGCTGAGCCTGCTGCATGCGGGCTACTCCCGCGTGTTGCTGGTGGATTTCGACGGTCTGCTGCCTGATTTTTATCACGCCGGGCTGCCGCCGCAGATGCCCGTCTGGCCCTACGCGCTGGCGCTGGTGATTGAGGCGGGAAATACGCTCAGCTGTGAAACGCACGTCAACCGCGCGCCTGAAGAGCCCGCGCTGCCGCAAAGTCTCCAGTTCCTTCGCCATTACCTGCGGGACGAGCGCCAGTTTACCCTGCCGGGCGAGCGCCTGCTGTGGCAATGGACGCGCCAATGAGAGGGTTACGTTCCCGCCTCGATCGGGTATGGCGGATGCTGATGACCGGATTGTGCTTCGTCCTGTTCGGCCTCGGCGGGCTGACGCTGTCGCTGGTGTGGTTTAACCTGCTGCTGATTTTCCAGCGCGACCGCACTCAACGTCGCCGCCTGGCACGCCGCACTATTTCTGCCAGTTTTCGCCTGTTCCTCGCGGTGGTACGCGGTGCAGGGGTGCTGGATTACCGTTTCAACAACCTGGACGTTCTGCGCGCCGAGCGGGGCTGTCTGGTGATTGCGAATCATCCCTCGCTGCTGGACTACGTTCTGCTGGCGTCGGTGATGAACGAAACCGACTGTCTGGTGAAAAGCGCGTTGCTGCGTAACCCGTTCGTCAGCGGCGTGATCCGCGCGGCTGACTATCTGATTAACAGCGAAGCCGACACGCTGCTTGCCGCAAGCCAGCAGCGTCTGGCCCAGGGCGACACCCTGCTTATCTTCCCCGAAGGCACCCGCACCCGGGTGGGGGAAGCCATGACCCTGCAACGTGGGGCGGCGAATATCGCCGTTCGCTGCAACAGCGCCTTGCGCGTGGTGGTGATCCACTGTAGCGAACGGATGCTGGATAAACAGAGCAGCTGGTATAACGTGCCCCCCAACAAACCTGTTTTCACCGTGGATGTTCGCGAACGCATCAACATTCATGATTTTTATGATGCGAGTCAGCACGAACCCGCGCTGGCAGCAAGGCAGTTAAACCGGCATATGCAGCATCAGTTAACAACCGGTCTTCAATCTTTGTCAGGAACGAAAGATGCAAGCGCTCTATCTTGAAATTAAGAATCTCATTATCTCTACGCTGAATCTGGAAGAACTTACCCCAGAGGATATTGATACAGACGCCGCGCTCTTTGGCGACGGCCTCGGTCTGGACTCAATCGACGCCCTTGAGCTGGGTCTGGCGGTAAAAAATCAGTACGGCGTAGTGCTTTCTGCCGAAAGTGACGAGATGCGTCAGCACTTCTATTCCGTTGCCACGCTCGCGGCTTTTATCCATCAACAACGCGCCTGAGAATGACCGCTATGACAGAACAACAAACGATTTATCAGGAAGTCTCTGCGCTTCTTATTACGCTGTTTGAAATCGCCCCAGAGGATATTACCCCTGAGGCACGTCTTTACGAGGATCTGGACCTCGACAGCATTGATGCCGTCGATATGGTGGTGCACCTGCAAAAGAAAACGGGCCATAAAATCAAGCCCGAAACCTTCAAAGCGGTGCGCACGGTGCAGGACGTCGTGGACGTTGTGGAACAGCTTCAGCGCGACGCGTAACGTGCGTTCGATTCCAGTTCTTCCCGCCCTGACGGGGCTGATGCTGCTGGCATGGCCGTTTTTGATCGGCTTCGGGCTGGCGAATAATAGCCTGCACGGGATACTGCCCGTGATGGCGCTGGTGCTGCTGTTGCGCGTCTGCCAGGCCCGTCGGCAGGGCGGCCCCCTGCGTTATCTGTTCGTGAGCGTGGCGCTGGCTGGCATAGCGCTTTGCGCGGCGAGCTACGTCCTGCACGCGCACCAGTGGGTGCTGTTATATCCGGTGGTGGTGAATCTGGTGATGCTGGTGGTGTTTGGCGGTTCGCTGTGGACGGCAATGCCTGTCGTTGAACGGCTGGCGCGCCTGCGTGAACCGGATCTCTCCCCCGTCGGGGTACGTTACACGCGCCGGGTTACCCAGGTCTGGTGCGGCTTTTTTATTATCAACGGGGCGATCGCGCTGTTTACCGTATTACACGCCGATATCCGTCTGTGGACGCTGTGGAATGGGATGATTGCCTATCTCCTGATGGGCACGCTGATGGCTGGCGAGTGGGTGGTGCGACAACGGGCGATGAAAAACGATGCTTAACCCTCTTCCGCTTAGCCAGTGGCTCAGTGCGCCCCGCCCTGACGACACCCCTGTCGCCTGGCAGGACGACCATCTCTGGACGCTTGGCGATCTGCGCCACGACGTCACTCAGCTGGTCGACACGCTGCGTCGTGAAGATGGCGAGCGCTGGGCGTTGTGCATCGAAAACGGTTATCTGTTTATTGTCGCGCTGCTGGCGACGCTGCATGCGGGTAAAACGCCGGTCCTCCCCGGGCACAGCCGGGCGGCGCAGCTTAACGAACAGCGGGCGCTGTTCAGCGGCGTCCTGAGCGACACCACGCTCGATTTTCAGGGGCGACAGCTGCGGGTGGCTTCCGCGCAGCGGGCAGGCCATCCCTTTTCACCGCTGCCTGCCATCGGTGAGATGCGCACGATCGAGCTTTACACCTCCGGCTCGACCGGCTCGCCGCAGCGGGTAAGTAAGCCGGTGGTCAGCCTTGATCGTGAGGCTCGTCTGCTGGCGGCGCATTTTGGCGAGCGTCTGGCGGGCTGTCACGTCGTGGCTTCCGTGGTGCTGCACCACCTGTATGGCCTGACGTTTCGTGTTGTCTTACCCATGGCGCTCGGCCTGCCGCTGCATGCCAGCCTGCTCAACTATGCCGAGCAGCTCTCTGCCCTTCCCGACGATAAACGCTATCTTTTCATCAGCAGTCCGGCGTTTCTCAAGCGGCTGGACGCGTCGCTGACGCCGCCCCCCGTCAACCTGCTCGTCTCCGCCGGCGGCGCACTGCCCTGGCTGGAGGTCGCCGCGGTTCAGGCCTGGCTCAACGTCTGGCCGGATGAAATATACGGCAGCACGGAAACGGGCGTAATGGCCTGGCGCTACCGTCAGGAGGAAAGCACGCGCTGGCAGCCTTTTCCCGGCGTGGCGTTTCACGGCGATCGCGTGACGTCGCCGCTGATCCCCGAGGCGGAGGGAATCGTGCTGGATGATATCCTGCACTTCACGGCTGACGGGCAGTTCAGCCTCGTCGGGCGTCGTGGTCGGGTGGTCAAAATTGAGGATAAACGCATTTCGCTCGATGACATTGAGCGCCGCCTGCTGGCGCTGGACGGCATCCGCGAGGCCGCCGCGCTGACGGTGACGCGCGGCGGGCGTCAGGGCATTGGCGTATTGCTGGTGCTGAATGAAGCGGTGCGTCAGCAACACGAACAGAGCAAAACAGCGCAGGAGCTCGCCTGGCGACGCGCCCTTCGCCCCTGGCTTGAACCGGTTGCCGTACCGCGCTACTGGCGGATCGTTGATGAAATCCCGGTCAACAGCATGAACAAGCGCGTGACTGCGCAGCTACAGGAGTTGTTTCATGAAGATCCCTGAAATCGGGCGCCTCCAGCCCGATCCACAGCATCTGGAGATAACCTTTTATCTTGATCCTGACCTGCTCTGGTTTAAGGGACATTTCGCCGTACAGCCGCTGCTGCCGGGCGTGGCGCAGCTCGACTGGGTGATGCATTACGCCGCCGCGCTGGCGTCGGGCTACCGTTTTCACAGTATTCAGAACGTGAAGTTCGCCGCCCCGCTGTTGCCGGAGAACACGGTCACGCTGCTCCTTGCCTGGCAGCCTGAACGCCAGTTGCTGACCTTTAGCTACCAGCGCCATGCGGGTAACCAGCGCCACACCGCCAGCAGCGGGAAGATTCGCTTATGTCAGTAACCTTCCGTCCCTGCGTGCTGATCCCCTGCTACAACCACGGGGCGATGATGGCTTCGGTGCTGGCGCGCCTGGCACCTTTCGATCTGCCCTGTCTGGTGGTGGACGACGGCAGCGATGAAACCACGCGCCGCACGCTTGAAGCGCTGGCGGCGGATCGTCCGCAGATCACACTGCTGCGGCTGGCCGAAAACAGCGGCAAAGGCGCGGCGGTGATGCAGGGGCTGAAAGCCTGCGCCGATCGCGGCTTCACCCACGCCGTTCAGGTGGACGCTGACGGCCAGCACGCTATCGAGGACATTCCCAAACTGCTGGCGCTGGCCGGGCGTCATCCCGATGCGCTCATTTCCGGGCAGCCCGTTTACGATGACTCAATCCCCCGTTCGCGCCTGTACGGGCGCTGGATAACGCACGTCTGGGTCTGGATTGAAACCCTCTCCCTGCAACTGAAAGACAGTATGTGCGGGTTTCGCGTTTACCCGATAGCCCCGGTTCTGCGCCTTGCAGCAACCACGCCGCTCGGCAGGCGAATGGATTTTGATACCGAAGTGATGGTGCGCCTCTACTGGCAGGGCAACACCAGCTATTTTCTGCCCACCCGCGTGACCTATCCGCCGGACGGGGTATCCCATTTTGATGCCCTGAAAGACAACGTGCGCATCTCGTTGATGCATACCCGTCTGTTTCTCGGCATGCTGCCGCGCATTCCTTCCCTGCTGATGCGTCGCCGCTCACAGCACTGGGCGCAGCAGCAGGAGGTAAAAGGATTATGGGGCATGCGCCTGATGCTGCGCGTCTGGCAGCTGCTGGGGCGTAAGGCGTTTACCGCCCTGCTGTGGCCGGTCACCGCCGTATACTGGCTGACCGCCCGTTCTGCGCGCCAGGCGTCGCAGCAGTGGCTGGCGCGGGTTAAAACGGTGATGGCACAGCGGCAAATGCCGCCCCTCGCGCGGCTAAACAGTTTTTCCCACTTCCTGCGCTTCGGTCATGCCATGCTGAATAAAGTGGCCAGCTGGCGCGGCGAAATGAAACTCCATCGCGATCTGGTCTTTGCGCCAGGCGCGCAGGAGGCGCTGGGGCTCGACGATCCTCAGGGCAAACTGCTGCTCGCGTCGCATCTTGGCGATGTGGAAGCCTGTCGGGCGCTGGCCCAGCGCGAAGGGGCAAAAACCATCAACGCGCTGGTCTTTAGCGACAACGCCAGACGCTTTAAGCAGGTGATGGAGGAGATGGCACCGCAGGCGGGCATTCACCTGATGCCGGTCACCGACATTGGCCCGGAGACTGCGATCCTCATTAAAGAGAAGCTGGATCGCGGCGAATGGGTGGCGATCGTGGGCGATCGCATCGCCGTCACCCCGCAGCGCGGCGGTAGCTGGCGGGTGATATGGAGCGAATTTATGGGCCAGCCCGCGCCGTTCCCGCAGGGGCCGTTTATCCTGGCGTCCATTTTGCGCTGCCCGGTGGTGCTGATTTTTGCCCTCTGTCAGCAGGGAAAGCTGACCCTGCACTGCGAGCCGTTTGCCGACCCGCTGCTGCTGCCGCGCGGCGAACGCCAGCAGGCGCTACAGCAGACCGTCGACCGCTATGCGCAGCGGCTGGAGCATTACGCGCTCTTGTCGCCGCTCGACTGGTTTAATTTTTTCGATTTCTGGCAGCTGCCAGAGGTCAACGAGAAGGAGTAAAGGGTGCTGACCGATCCCCGCTTTACGGCTGAAGTTGAAATCACCGTTCCGTTCCACGACGTCGATATGATGGGCGTGGTGTGGCACGGCAACTACTTCCGCTACTTTGAGATTGCCCGCGAAGCGCTGCTCAACCAGTTTGATTACGGCTATCGCCAGATGAAAGCGTCCGGCTACGTCTGGCCGGTGGTGGATACCCGGGTGAAATACCGCGACGCGGTGACCTTCGAGCAGCGCATTCGCGTCCGCGCCCACATTGAAGAGGTTGAAAACCGTCTGCGCATCGCCTATCAAATCTTCGACGCGCAAACCGGGAAACGCACCACCACCGGCTACACGATTCAGGTGGCGGTGGAAGAAGCAAGCCGGGAGATGTGCTTTGTCAGCCCGGCCATTCTGTTCGAACGCATGGGGATCGCGCCATGAAATGGATAACGCTACTCGCGCTGCTGGTAAGCCCGCTGGTGAACGCGATCACGCTGGATGAACTGCAACAGCGGTTTGCGGAGCAACCGGTAGTGCGCGCACACTTCGAACAGATCCGCACGATCAAGGATATGCCTCAGCCCCTGCGCTCGCAGGGGGAGATGCTGATCGCCCGTGACAATGGCCTGCTGTGGGATCAAAAAGCGCCCTTCCCGATGACGCTGCTGCTGGATGACAAACGGATGGTGCAGATCGTCAACGGTCAGCCGCCGCAGACCATTACCGCCGACACTAACCCGCAGATGTTCCAGTTCAACCATCTGCTGCGGGCGCTGTTCCAGGCCGACCGCAAGGTGCTGGAAGAGAACTTCCGCGTCGATTTCAAAGACCTGGGCGAAGGCCGCTGGTCGCTGGTGCTGACGCCCGTCACCACGCCGCTGGACAAGATTTTCTCCACCCTTGATTTGAAGGGGGCGATCTATCTGGAATCCATTCGCCTGAACGATAAGCAGGGCGACACGACGGATATCGCCCTCTCCCGCCACCAACTGACGCCCGCCCGCCTGACCGATGCAGAACGCCAGCGCTTTGCCGCACCGTAACGCCCTGCGCCCGGCGCTGCTGTGGGCCGCGGTATGCCTGATCCTGCTGGGCGTGCTGCTGTCGCTGCTGCCCGGCGCGCGGCTGAACAGCAGCGTGCTCGCCATGCTGCCGAAACAGACGCTCGGCGCGATCCCTCCCGCTCTCAACGACGGATTTATGCAGCGCCTCGACCGCCAGCTCATCTGGCTGGTCAGCCCCGGCAAACAGCCGGACCCGCGCGTGGCGAAGCAGTGGTTAACCCTGCTGCAACGCAGCCAGGCGCTGAGTGTCGTAAAAGGTCCGCTGGATGCCGCCGGGCAACAGGCCTGGGGAGATTTCTTCTGGCAGCACCGCAATGGCCTGGTCGATCCGGCCACCCGCGCCCGCCTGCAAAACGGCGGTGAAGCACAGGCACAGTGGGTCCTGTCCCAGCTCTACTCCGCCTTTTCCGGCGTGAGCGGCAAGGAGCTGCAAAACGATCCGCTGATGCTGATGCGCGGCGCGCAGCTCGCACTGGCGAAAAACAGCCAGAAGATGCAGCTGATGGACGGCTGGCTGGTGACAAAAGACGCGGCCGGGAACTACTGGTATCTGCTGCACGGCGAGCAGGCGGGCTCGTCGTTTGATATGCAGCAAACCCACCAGCTGGTGACTACCCTTAACGCGTTGCAGCAGACGCTGAAAAGCCAGTATCCACAGGCGCAGCTGCTCTCGCGCGGGACGGTGTTCTACAGCGATTACGCCAGCCAGCAGGCTAAAAACGATATTTCCACGCTTGGCGTCGCCACGGTGCTCGGGGTGATCCTGCTGATTGTGTCGGTGTTTCGCTCCGTGCGTCCGCTGCTGCTGAGCCTGCTCTCCATTGCCATCGGCGCGCTGGCGGGGACGGTCGTGACGCTGCTGCTGTTCGGTGAACTGCACCTGATGACGCTGGTGATGAGCATGAGCATCATCGGCATCTCGGCGGACTATACGATTTACTACCTCACGGAGCGGATGGTGCACGGCGCGGAACACTCGCCCTGGCAAAGCCTGGCGAAGGTACGTAACGCGCTGCTGCTGGCGCTGCTGACCACCGTCGTGGCGTATCTCTTCATGATGCTGGCCCCCTTCCCCTGCATTCGTCAGATGGCGGTGTTCGCCGCCGCAGGGCTGAGCGCCTCGTGCCTGACGGTAATGTTCTGGCATCCGTGGCTGTGCCGGGGCATGCCGGTCCGCCCGGTCCCCCTGAGAGGGATTATGCAGCGCTGGCTGAACGCCTGGCGCGACGGTAAAGCCCTCTCTGTCGGGCTGCCGGTAGCGCTGGCGCTGCTCTCCGCCATCGGGATCGCCAGCCTGCGGGTGGATGACGATATCGCCCGGCTTCAGGCGCTGCCGCAGGACATTCTGGCGCAGGAAAAAACCATCACCGCCCTGACCGGGCAAAATGTCGATCAGAAGTGGTTCGTGGTGTACGGCGCGTCGGCTCAGGAAACGCTGGAGCGGCTGGAGGCGTTTACCCCGGCGCTGGCGCAGGCGCAAAAAGCCGGTGAATTAACCCGCTGGCGCACCCTGCCGCTGAACTCGCTGGCGCGGCAGAACAGCGATCTGCATCTTCTGCGTAACGCCGCGCCGACGGTGATGAAAATGCTGCAAAGCACGGGGCTGAACGCCGTCCCACCGAACCTGAACGCCATGCCTGTCAGCGTGGAAGCGTGGCTCGCCAGCCCGGCCAGCGAGGGCTGGCGTTTGCTGTGGCTGACGCTGCCGGACGGCAAAAGCGGTGTGCTGGTCCCGGTCGATGGCGTCAGAAACAGCGCCGCGCTCGGTGAGCTGGCCGCCCGCCATCCCGGGGTCGTCTGGGTTGACCGTAAGGCCAGCTTCGACAGCCTGTTTGCGCTCTACCGCTCGCTGCTGACGGGGCTGCTGGGCGTGGCGCTGGCGGTGATTGCCTGCGGCGCGATGCTACGCCTCGGCTGGCGAAAAGGGCTGGTGGCGCTGGTGCCGTCCGTGCTGTCGCTGGCCGGCGGGCTGGCGGCGCTGGCCGTGACGGGCCATCCGGTGAACCTGTTTTCCCTGCTGGCGCTGGTCCTGGTCCTCGGCATTGGCATTAACTACACGCTGTTTTTCAGCAACCCGCGCGGCACGCCGCTGACCTCCATGCTGGCGATTACCCTCGCCATGATGACTACCCTGCTGACGCTGGGGATGCTGGTGTTCAGCACCACTCAGGCCATCAGCAGCTTTGGCATTGTGCTGGTGAGCGGTATCTTCACCGCGTTCCTGCTCGCCCCGCTGGCGATGCCGTCTAACAAAGAGAACTTACCATGACCCGTTTCATTCGCCTGGCGGCAGTGATGCTGGCCCTGCTGCTGGCGGGGTGTAGCCATACGACGAACCGCGATGACGCACGCCCTCAGGCCTGGCTCCAGCCCGGCACCCGCGTCACGCTGCCCCCGCCGGGCATCACGCCTGCCATCCGCGCGCAGCAGTTGCTTACCGGCAGTTTTAAAGGCCAGACCCAGTCGCTGCTGGTAATGCTGAACGCCGATGAAAATAAAGTGACGCTTGCCGGCCTCTCCTCCGTCGGGATCCGCCTGTTCCTCGCCACCTACGACGACATCGGGATCCACACCGAGCAGTCGGTTGTGATGCCACAGCTGCCGCCAGCCAGCCAGGTGCTGGCCGACGTGATGCTGAGCCACTGGCCGCTCAGCGCCTGGCAGCCGCAGTTGCCGAAAGGCTGGACGCTGAACGATACTGACACCAGACGCGAACTGCGCAACCCCGAGGGCAAACTGGTCACGGAAATTGTCTACCTGAACCGTAACGGCAGGCGCGAGCCGATTAGCATTGTGCAGCACGCATTTCACTACCACATCACCATTCAATATCTGGGTGACTGAGATGATTTACCTTTCTGCCGTTGGCATGGTCAACGCGCTCGGCAACTCGGCTGATGAAATAGCGGCGAACCTGATCGCTGGCGTGGCCCCCGGGATGCGTCAGCGTGCGGGCTGGCTACAGGGCTTACCCGAGGCCGTGCTGGGGGGCGTGGAGGGTGAACTTCCCCCTGTCCCCGGGTCTTTTTCTGCGCATCGCAGCCGCAACAACCAACTGCTGCTGGCGGCGCTGGCGCAAATCCGGCCCGCCGTCGATGCGGCCATTGCGCGCGTGGGGCGCGACCGCGTGGCGGTTGTTCTGGGCACCAGCACCTCCGGGCTGGACGAGGGTGATGAGTACGTGCGCCGCGCGCAGAACGGCGAGAGCAGCCCGCAGTGGCAATATCCGCAGCAGGAGCTGGGCGATCCGTCGCGCTTTCTCGCCCGCTGGCTTGCGCTGGACGGCCCGGCGTATACCATCTCAACCGCCTGCTCCTCCAGCGCGCGGGCGATCGTCAGCGGTCGTCGTCTGATTGACGCCGGGCTGGTGGACGTCGCCATCGTCGGCGGGGCCGACAGCCTGAGCCGCATGCCGGTCAACGGCTTCAACAGCCTGGAGTCCTTCTCCCCAACCCTGTGCGAACCGTTTGGCCGCCACCGTCGGGGGATCACCATTGGCGAAGCGGCGGCACTGATGGTGCTGACCCGCGAGCCGGGCGAGGTTGCGCTCCTGGGCGCGGGGGAATCCAGCGATGCGTACCATATTTCCGCCCCGCATCCGCAGGGCGAAGGGGCGATCCGCGCCATCAACCAGGCGCTGAACGAGGCGGGCATGACGGCGGCGGACGTCGGCTATATCAACCTGCACGGCACCGCCACGCCGCTGAACGATCGCATTGAGGCGCAGGTGATCCACGATCTCTTTGGCGACCGAGTGCCGTGCAGCTCCACGAAACATCTTACCGGCCACACGCTGGGCGCAGCGGGGATCACCGAGGCCGCCCTGAGCTGGCTGATCCTGACCCGAGATCTGCCGCTGCCGCCGCAGGATTTTTCCCGCTACGCGCCAGACGACACCCTGCCCGCCTTCGGCCTGCTGCACCAGAGCGCACCGCTGAATAAACCGGCGATCCTGTCAAACTCCTTCGCGTTTGGCGGCAACAACGCCAGCCTTCTGCTGGGGAGGGTATGATGCGCTACTTACCTCCCGGGGATTATCTTCCTCACGACACGCCGATGCTGCTGCTTGAGAGCGTGGAAAGCGTCACCGATGACCGCGCCGTTTGCAGCGTGACGGTGAACGATCGGGGCGTTCTGGCTCCGTTCCTGGACGCGGACGGCAACCTGCCTGGCTGGTTTGCGCTGGAGCTGATGGCCCAGACCGTGGGCGTCTGGTCTGAATGGCACCGGATGCAAAAAGGGCTGCCGCACTGTGCGCTGGGCATGGTGCTGGGCGCGCGCGAGCTGGTGTGCGACGCAGGGCATTTTGCCGCAGGCAGCACGCTGATCATCACCATCGAACGTCTGATGCAGGATGAACGCTTTGGCAGCTTCGAGTGCACCATTCATGCGGATAGTGTCTCCCTCGCCACGGGCCGCGTGAACACCTTCCAGCCGAGCGAGGAAGAATTAACCACACTTTTCAACCAGGGAACACCATCATGAGATCCGTACTGGTCACCGGCGCCAGCAAAGGCATTGGCCGCGCTATCGCCCTTCAGCTTGCGGCGGACGGTTTCACCGTCGGCGTGCATTACCATCGTGATGAAGCGGGCGCGCAGGAGACGCTGGAAGCGATTGTCCAGGCAGGCGGCGCGGGCCGTTTACTCACCTTCGACGTGAGCAACCGCGAGCAGTGCCGCACGGTGCTGGAACAGGAGATCGCTGACCACGGCGCGTGGTATGGCGTGGTCAGTAACGCCGGTATTACCCGCGACGGTGCTTTTCCGGCGCTCAGCGACGATGACTGGGACAGCGTGATCCACACCAATCTCGACAGTTTTTATAACGTCATTCATCCCTGCATTATGCCGATGATCGGCACCCGCAAGGGCGGGCGGATCATCACTCTGTCGTCGGTGTCAGGCATTATGGGCAACCGTGGGCAGGTGAACTACAGCGCGGCGAAAGCCGGGATCATCGGCGCCACCAAAGCGCTCGCCACCGAGCTGGCAAAACGCAAAATCACCGTCAACTGCATCGCGCCGGGGCTGATCGATACCGGCATGATCGAGATGGACGAAGCTGCGCTGCACGCGGCGATGTCGATGATCCCGATGCAGCGTATGGGCCAGGCCGAGGAGGTCGCCGGGCTGGCGAGTTACCTGATGTCGGATAAAGCAGGCTATGTGACGCGTCAGGTGATTTCGATTAACGGAGGCATGCTATGACCCGCCGGGTAGTGATTACGGGCATGGGCGGCGTCACCGCGTTCGGCGAGGACTGGCCGACCATCTCGCGCCGTCTGCGCGAGTATGAAAATGCGGTGCGTACCATGACGGAGTGGCAGGCGTATGACGGCCTGCAAACCCTGCTCGCCGCGCCGATTGAAGACTTCACTCTCCCCGCTCACTATACCCGTAAGCGCATTCGCGCCATGGGCCGGGTGTCGCTGCTCTCTACCCGCGCCACCGAGCTGGCGCTGGAGCAGGCGGGACTGATCGACGACGCGGTGCTGACCAACGGTCAGACCGGCATCGCCTACGGCTCGTCGACCGGCAGCACCGGGCCGGTCAGCGAGTTTGCCTCTATGCTCACCGAAAAGCACACCCACAACATCACCGGCACCACCTACGTGCAGATGATGCCGCACACCACGGCGGTGAATACCGGGCTGTTCTTTGGCCTGCGCGGACGGGTGATCCCCACCTCGAGCGCCTGTACCTCTGGCAGCCAGGCGATTGGCTACGCCTGGGAAGCGATTCGTCACGGCTACCAGACGGTGATGGTGGCAGGCGGCGCGGAAGAGCTGTGCCCGTCGGAAGCGGCGGTTTTCGATACCCTGTTTGCCACCAGCCAGCGTAACGACGCGCCAAAAACCACGCCGTCGCCGTTTGACGTTCAGCGCGATGGTCTGGTGATTGGCGAAGGGGCGGGCACGCTGGTGCTGGAAGCGCTGGATCACGCCAGAGCGCGCGGGGCGACAATCTATGGCGAGATCGTGGGCTTTGCCACCAACTGCGATGCGGCGCACATCACCCAGCCCCAGCGTGAAACCATGCAGGTGTGTATGGCGCAGTCGCTGGCGATGGCGGGCCTTGGCCCTCAGGAGATTGGCTACATTTCTGCCCACGGCACGGCAACCGATCGCGGGGACATCGCCGAGAGTCAGGCGACCGCCGCCATTTTCGGCGACAGCGTGCCCATCTCATCCTTAAAGAGTTATTTCGGCCATACCCTGGGCGCCTGCGGCGCGCTGGAAGCCTTGCTGAGTCTGCACATGATGCGGGAGGGCTGGTTCACGCCAACGCTCAATTTAAGACAACCGGATGAGCAATGCGGCGCTTTAGATTATATTATGGGGGAAACCCGCCCGATTGATTGCGAATTTATTCAGAGCAATAACTTTGCCTTTGGCGGCATCAATACCTCGATAATCATTAAACGCTGGGCGTAACTATGTACCAGTTTGTACTGGGAAAGATCTCCACCCTTAGCGCGGACCCGCTGGCGTCAACGCTCGCAGACATGGCACCTCAGGGTGCACGACACGCTTCCTGGCTTGCAGGCCGGACGCTGCTCGCCAGAACCTTATCCCCCTCACCGCTTCCCGAGATAATTTACGGCGAGCAGGGAAAACCGGCCTTCGCTAACGGCCATCCTCTGTGGTTTAACCTGAGCCACAGCGGGGACGACATTGCCCTGCTGATGAGCGATGAAGGTGAAGTGGGCTGCGATATCGAAGTGATCCGCCCGCGGGAGAACTGGCAGGCGCTGGCGAATGCCGTTTTCAGCCTCACCGAACATGACGAGCTGGAACGTGAAGCGCCGGAAGAGCAGCTTTCCGCATTCTGGCGTATCTGGACGCGCAAAGAGGCGATCGTCAAACAGCGTGGCGGCAGCGCGTGGCAGATTGTCAGTATTGACAGCACCGCCCAGCCCCTCCCGGTCAGTCAGCTACGCTTCGGCTCGCTGAGCCTGGCGGTCTGTACCCCTACGCCTTTCACCTTAACGGCGGAAGCGGTTACTTACTCCGGTATTTCTGCGGCATAAAAATGACCAGCACGCCGAGTATAATCAAGCCGACGCCCGCCAGCCCGCGCCAGGAAAAGTATTCTCCCCAGCCGGGCAGTAAAATTGCAGCACTCCACACCAGGATGTAACTGAGGCTCAGCAAGGCATACGCTTTGCTGAGCGCCATACGATGCAATGCCAGATACCAGCAGCCCATTGAGGCGCAATAGCCTGTCAGCCCCAGCATCAGCGCGCCCGTACCGGGGGCTATATGCCAGAGGGCTGCCCAGAAAGCGTCGCTCATCGGGGGCAGCGTCACCATCGCATGACGCAGCAGCAGCTGCGCCACGCTGACTAACACTACGCTGCATAACGCCCAACACGCACCGTTCACAGGCTTCCTCCCAGCAAAATAACCCCGACGATAATCAACCCGACGCCCAGCCAGTGACGTAGCGGGACAGGCTCATGCCAGACGATTTTTGCCGCCAGCGTTACCCAGACAAAGTTAAGGCTCAGCATGGGGTACGCCACCCCGACGGGCAGATGCTGCAATACCACCAGCCAGGCAACCATCCCGCCACCCAGCATCAGCAGGGCCAGCCCAAGCCACAGGGCGACCTGCTGACCGCCGCCTGCCCGGGTCGCCTGTTTCTGGCACAGTTGACCTGCGCAGCTCAACAGGCTTGCCAGCACCAGCCAGATCCAGGCCATCACTGCGGCAGATATTGCAGGTAAGCCAGACGCCCCTGAATCGTCAGGTTGTCCGGTTTTGGCAGCCCGGCGCGGGCCAGGTCGTCGTTTTTCGACAGCAGGATCACCAGCGACACCGGTCCTTGCTGACGATGCGCTTCAAGCCAGTGCGCGATATCATCTTTGCTCACAAAACGCCCCTTAGCGTCCGGATAATCCAGGCCGTATTTCAGCTCACCGCTCTGCCCATACAAAATGATGTCATTACGCTGAAGCTCCCACGCCAGCCCGGAGGCTATACCAACGTTGTTCGCCAGGACGAATTTACTCATCTGTAATGGCTCGCGAACGGAATCCACCAGCGACTGCGGCTGTTTGGAATCCACTACCCGGTCCGGGATCGCAAAACCCACCAGCAGGGCCAGCCCGGCAGGGCAAAGCGCCGCCAGCCACCAGCGCTGCGGATTTTTAAGGGTAAACCAGCCCACCGAGGCCCAGACCAGAAACGCCACCACGGCACAGAAGACTTTGTACAATTCGACCGGTGTCCAGACTGGATGTTTAGCAAGCCCCCATGGCGATACCACCAGCGCCGCCAGCATGCCAAGCACGCCAAACGCGATATTGATCCCACCGTTAATACGTAACGCTTTTTCGGCGACGGTGCAGGCGTAGCGCGCCATCAGGATCGCCAGCGGCGCAAAGCACGGCAGGATATAGGTCGGCAGCTTGCCTTTGGCGATGCTGAAGAACAGCAGCGGCATCACTATCCAGCCCAGCAGATAAAGCCCCGCCCTCTCGTTTTCTCTGTCTCGCCATCCCAGGCGCAGCGAGCCCGGCAGCATCGCCAGCCACGGCAGACTTCCCGCGATGAGGAACGGCAGATAGTACCAGAACGGCGCTTTATGCTGGGCATCGCTCCGGGCAAAGCGCTGGATATGCTCCACCCAGAAGAAGTAACGCCAGAAATCGGGTTCACGCTGAGCGATTGCCAGCCCCCAGGGCAGGACGATAAGTACGCAGCTGAGGATCGCCAGCCAGCCGAAAACCAGCACCTCCTTCCAGCGTCGTTGCGCAATCACCCACGGCAGCACGCCAATCACCGGTACCGCCAGCGCCAGGAAGCCTTTGGTCATGACGCCCATGCCGCAGGCCAGCCCCAGCAGAATGTAGCCCCCCGCTTTTCCGGCTATCGTTTTCGCCTGCGAAGCCAGCCAGAAGCTGCACATAGCCGCCACCAGCCAGAGGGTGATAATGGGATCCAGCACGGCGTAGGTGCCGATGCCATAGACCAGGAACAGGGTTAAGAAGATCAGGCCGGAGAAGATCGCCACCCGCTTATCCTGCCAGAGACGCCAGGCCAGCCAGATCACCAGCAGCGCCGTCAGCCCGGTGCAGAATATCGCCCCCGCGCGAACGGCAAAATTGGTGTGTCCAAATAGCCATTGCCCGATGCTGTTCACCCAGTAACCGGCAATGGGTTTTTCAAAGTAACGCAGCCCGAGGAAATGCGGGACCACCCAATCGCCGGAGGCCAGCATTTCGCGGCTGATTTCCGCATAGCGCGTTTCATCAGGCTGCCATAACAGGCGAAGGTTGACCGGAAGGAGGTAGTAAACGACAAACAGGGCGAGAAGCGTCAGGCCATAGCGGGCTGTTTTCATAGTGCCGGGCTCACGGTTTGTTGATAGCCAAGCCAGCCTTCCCGGCCAGCCATTTCACGACGGACGATTTTTCCCAGGGGCAGCGTGCCAGGATCCTCCGGCAACAGCTGGCTTAACGGGCAGAACTGAATGCCCTCCTGCGCCGCCAGCGCAAGCAACGCGTCGAAATCCTGCTGATACGCAATGCCTTCCACTTCGGCATGGATGGTATAAACCGGCGTACCGGCATCGCGGTGCATCGCATCCAGAATGTAACGGTTAAACCTGTCGGCACTCACCTCGCGCCCGACCACTTCATCCCACGTCGGAAGAGTGACCGGAATCTGCACCGTGCCGGTTCGGTTTTCCCCCAGCAGCGGTAAAAACGGTCCGGTGCCCCGGCAATCGCTGTTGTAGCGAAAGGCAAAGTGTTCTTTGGCCTTCACCACGCGCTGGTCGGCCCGCCATCCCGCCACGGCGGAACAGCGCACAGGCTGGCCGGTAATGGCTTCCAGCTCCAGCACGCCGCGCTCAACCTCACGCGCCAGGCGGGGGATATCCCACACGCCCGCCCAGGCCTGCCAGGCATGGTGATCCCAGGCGTGCAGCCCCACTTCATGATGCTGCGCGGCCTTGCAGATGATCGCTTCATTTTCCGCGCCGATGCGCCTGCCGGGCCATGCGGTTCCGGCCAGCAGGATATCCCAGCCGTAGAGCGATGCCGCGCGCGAGCGCAGCATTTTGAACAGAAAGGCCGGTTTAACCAGGCGCCACAGGTGACGCCCCATGTTGTCTGGCCCGACGCTGAAGAAAATGCTGGCACGCACGTCGTGCTTGCTCAGCAGTTCCAGCAGCCGCGGCACACCCTCGCGCGTGCCGCGAAAGGTGTCGACGTCAATGCGTAAACCGACCTTTTTCATGATGCCTGTTCCGACAGCTCCACGGTGCGCAGGAAGAAGTCGAGCGTTTCATCAATGGTCTGCTCCATCTTCACCGTCGGCGTCCAGTTCAGGCAGCGCTTCGCATTGCGGATGCTCGGCTTGCGGTGCTCAACGTCCTGATAACCCTTGCCGTAGTAGCTGCTGCTCTCCACTTCGCGGAAACCGGCAAACGGCGGGAACTGGCTGCGCAGCGGGTGACGTTCAAAGCTTGCCAGCAGCATTTCCGCCAGCTCGCGGATGCTCGCTTCGTTGTCCGGGTTACCGATGTTGATGATCTCTCCGTTACAGCGGCCGTCTTTGTTTTCGATGATGCGGAACAGCGCTTCAATACCGTCGCTGATATCGGTGAAGCAACGTTTCTGTTTGCCACCTTCAATCAGCTTAATGGGCGAACCTTCCACCAGGTTGAGGATCAGCTGGGTGATGGCGCGGGAGCTGCCGATACGCGCGGCGTTCAGGTTGTCCAGGCGCGGCCCCATCCAGTTAAACGGACGGAACAGGGTAAAGCGTAGTCCCTCTTTCTCGCCGTAGGCCCAAATCACGCGATCCAGCAGCTGCTTGGAGACGGAGTAGATCCAGCGCTGCTTGTTAATCGGCCCGACCACCAGACTGGAGGTGTCTTCATCGAAGTTATTGTCGGTACACATGCCGTACACTTCCGACGTCGACGGGAAGATGATGCGCTTATCGTATTTCACGCAGTCGCGGATAATCTTCAGGTTCTCTTCGAAATCGAGTTCGAACACGCGCAGCGGGTTACGGGTGTATTCAATCGGGGTGGCAATCGCCACCAGCGGCAGCACCACGTCACATTTTTTGATGTGGTACTCGATCCATTCGGAATGGATACTGATGTCCCCTTCAACGAAGTGGAAACGGGGATTAGTGAGGAATCGACCGATCGCATCGGATCCGATATCGAGACCGTAGATCTCGTAATTGTCGTCTTCCAGCAGCCGTTCGGTCAGATGGTTACCGATAAACCCGTTTACGCCGAGGATTAAGACGCGCGTGCGGCGTTTGATCGCCACCACCGGCGCGCTGGTGATCAGCGCCCCCGCCACCAGCCCCAGAGACTGCGCCAGCTGCGCCCCCTGCACGTACAGCCCGTTATCCGTTTGTCCGGTGACGATCTCCAGCGCCTGCTCGCCGCAGCTCACAATCAGCGGAGAGACGGAGATGACGGTGCCCGGTTTTGCCGCCGGAATGTCCTCACGCACGCGGGATTTCCAGACGATAAATTTACTGACCCCGGCGAAGCTGTACGCGCCCGGCCACGGGTCGGTCACGGCGCGCACCAGGTTATGCAGCTGACGCGCCGGTTTCGCCCAGTCCAGTCGCCCGTCCTCCGGCGTGCGGCGACCAAAACTGCTTGCCTTGCTTTCGTCCTGCGCGGTTTCGGTAAAAGTCCCCTGACGGATCGTCGGCAGCGCGTCGCGAAGCAGGCTTTGCGCGGCGATGCAGAGCTTGTGGTGCAGCTCCAGCGCCGTTTCATCAGCGCCAATGCCCACTTTCAGCTGTGCCACGATACCGCCCGCATCGGCACGGCGTACCATTTTGTGCAGCGTTACGCCGGTTTCCGTTTCACCGTTAACCAGCGCCCAGTTCAGCGGCGCACGGCCACGGTAGGCAGGCAGCAGCGAGCCGTGCAGGTTAAATGCGCCTTTTGTCGCCACGCTCAGGATGTCGTCGCAAAGCAGATTGCGGTAGTAGAAAGAGAAAATCACGTCCGGCGCAAGCTTCTGAATACGATCCACCCACAGCGGATGGTTCACATCGTCCGGGGCGTAAACCGGAATACCGTGTTCAGCCGCAATACGCGCCACCGAGCCGAAGAAGTGGTTTTCCCCGGCAACATCCGGATGGGTGAAGATGGCGGTAATGTCGAAGCCTGCGTCCAGCAAGGCTTGCGTGCCCGTGCAACCCATATCGTGATAGGCAAAGACGACGGTTTTCATGGGTGGTTTTCCTCTTGAGATGCCAGGTGCTCCTGACGGACAACACGTTGAATAAAATAGCGCGGACGCGCGCGAACATCGTTGTAAATACGGCCAATGTACTCACCCAGCAGACCCATACCGATGAACTGGGCGCCAATGAACGTGAACAGCACGGCAAACAGCATAAAGACCCCTTCCGCCGCCCACTGGGGACCAAAGACCAGCCGCAGAACGACCAGCAGAACGGAAAGCGCAAACCCGGCCAGCGCGATAACGCTGCCGAACACGCTCAGCAGGCGCAGCGGCGTGGTGGTCAGGCAGGTGATCAGGTCGTACATCAGGTTGATGAGACGCATGAAGCTGTACTTTGACTCCCCGTGCTCGCGCTCGGCGTGCAGCACCGGGATCTCCGTCGCTTTACGGGCAAAGGTGTTCGCCAGAATCGGAATGAAGGTGCTGCGCTCATGGCAGTGCAGCATGGCGTCGACGATGTGGCGGCGATAGGCGCGCAGCATGCAGCCGTAGTCGCCCATCGCTTTACCGGTGGTGCGCTGGATCAGACGGTTGATGGTGCGAGACGCCAGCTTACGGAACAGGCTGTCCTGGCGGTTTTGCCGCACGGTGCCGACCACGTCGTAGCCTTCGTCGGCTTTGGCGACCAGACGCGGGATCTCTTCCGGCGGGTTTTGCAGATCAGCATCCAGGGTAATCACCAGATCTCCCGTAACGTGGCTGAACCCGGCCATAATTGCCGAGTGCTGGCCGTAGTTACGGTTGAGCAGTACGGCAACAATGTGGCTGCCCTCCGCCTGCGCGGTGTCGGTCAGCATCCGCGCGGAATTGTCGCTGCTGCCGTCGTCAACCAGCAGAATTTCATAAGCTTTGCCGAGCGTCTCGCAGGCGGCAGTCGTGCGGCGGATCAGTTCCGGCAGGCTCTCCTGCTCGTTATAGACCGGGATCACCACGGAAACTTTTTGTACAGGCGGCGCACTGAACATATCAATGTCCTGCAAGCTGATGGAGCGCGGTAATGACGCGGGTTGTGTCGTCATGGGTCATGTCCGGGAAAAGAGGGAGAGAACAAATACGCGCGCTGTTCCATTCAGAGTTCGGAAGCGACACATCAGGGAAACGCTCGCGGTAGTATTTTTGCGTATGTGCCGCACGGAAATGCAGGCCCGTACCGATGCCCTGCTCCTTCAGCGCGGCCATCAGGGCATCACGCGAGAGGCCGCACCGGGCCTCATCCACGCGAATGATAAACAGGTGCCAGGCGTGCAGATGCGGCCATGACGGAATGCACAGCGGCTGGAAAGGGGTATCCGAGAGTTCAAGCAGGTAGCGGTCGGCAATGTCGCGACGGCGCCTGTTGGCTTCGCCCAGCTTGCCGAGCTGCACCAGCGCCAGCGCGGCGTTGATATCCGCGAGGTTGTATTTAAAACCCGGGGTGATGACCTCGGCCTGCGGCGCGCGGCCATGGGTCTGGCGGTCATAGGCATCAACGCCCAGACCGTGGAATTTCAGGCTACGGATGTTTTGCGCCAGCTGCTCGTCATCCGTCACCACCAGCCCACCTTCGGCGCAGGTCATGTTTTTGATGGCGTGGAAGGAGAAAATTGCGGTGCCCCGCCAGCCCACATGACGGCTGTGGTAGTACGTTCCGGCGGCATGGGCCGCGTCTTCAATGACAGGAATACCGTGACGTTCACCGACGGCGCGGATGGCGTCAATATCGCACGGCGCACCCGCATAATGAACCGGCACAATGGCTTTGGTGCGAGGCGTAACGGCGGCGTCGACCGCTTCAGGCGTCACCATCAGCGTGTCTCTGTCGACGTCGATCATCACCGGTATGGCACCCAGCAGCACGATCATATTCAGCGTCGATACCCAGGTCAGGGAGGGCGTAATCACCTCATCGCCGGGACCAATCCCCATCGCCATCAGGGTGACGTGCATCCCCGCCGTGGCAGAGGAGACGGCAATCGCATGACGGTTTCCCGTAAGCGTACAGAACGCCTCTTCAAGCATCTGATTTTTCGGCCCGGTGGTGATCCAGCCGGAGGTTACTACCTCCTGTATCGCGGCGATTTCCTCCGCGCCCATTGAGGGCCGGGAAAAAGGCAAAAAATCACGCATTATTAATTTCCTTGAGTTATGCATGGCAACTTTTTGATATTAACCAAATGCCGATTCGTTTATTTCAACGAACCATAAACTCATCTCAAGGTAACGTTCATTTCTTAGGGAAAAATTAAGATGGTGATAAAAAGGAGGGGTGAATTTATATAAATTCATTATTAAACAATAGTTTAAGTAATTATGAATTATTTATTATGTGATTCCGCTCACCGTATTAAAGTCAATTATCTAAACCAAACATCAACAAATAAAAAAATCCCCGACCATTTCCAATAAATATGAAATGAGTCGGGAACTTTTCTTTTTAGTTAATTGTCGCGCTTATTTTAAATTATCAGGAAAGTTTTTTGGCAACTCGCTGGCCGCGCACGCAATAACGCTGTCGTCATTCGCACCGCAGTCGCGCACGAAGGTGATGGTCGCAAATTCATCAATCACTTCGGTTGGATACGCTGGCCCGGCATCACGGTAGCTATTCATCAGTGGAATGTGATCGTTCTGGAAGCAGACGGTTTTTTCCGGATTATTCATGACCCAGCGCGGGAAGAAGATGGTGCCGTGGAACAGGCTGTCGCCCAGGTTCACGATCAGGCTCACGTCGGTACCGGTTGGCTCCGTCCAGGAAATTTTATAGATGCTCTCCCCAACGCGAACAATGTAGGCCTGCTGATCTTTCACCCAACGGTTGCCCACCAGACCGCTGTGAATACGGTAGTCCAGGGTGTTTTCGTTTTTAACGTAAATTTCGTAATTCCAGCCATTATCGTAGGTATATACCAGATGTTTGCCGACGAAGCCGCTTAAATCATGTTTATCGAAGGTGCTCATACGATGTCTCCTTTGTTTTGATGAGACGATCGTACCCCTTCAAAAAATGAATAAATAACGCTATGTTTGAATCAAATTCATCCAAAATTTAGATTAATTATGCACAAGACGACGCTCGAACAGTGGGCCTTGCTGGAGAGAGTCATCGAGGCTGGCAGCTTCGCTAAGGCGGCGGAAGAGACCCACCGCAGCCAGTCCTCGGTCAGCTATAACCTGTCGCTGTTGCAGGAGCGGCTGGGCGTGGCGCTCCTGATGACAGAGGGACGGCGTGCCGTGCTGACACCGGCGGGTGAGCTGTTGCTGAATCAGGTTAAACCGCTGCTGAAAGCCTTCGCCTATGTTGAAACGCGCGCTGCGACCCTGCGCAGCGGGATGCGAACCCGTATCGACCTGATGGTAGACAGTATTTTTCCGCGCAGCCGGCTGTTCGCGATTTTGCGCCAGTTTCAGCAGCTGTACCCGCAAACGCAGGTGCGGCTTACCGAGGTGCTGGAAAACAGCCGCGCGGATGCGCTCAATGATGAAGCCGACGTGATGGTCTTAACCCGCCGCCAGGACATTACCGGCCTGGGGGAATGGCTGATGAATATCGATTTTGTTGCCGTCGCGCATCACGCTCACCCGCTGTTTGCGCTGGATACACCGCTTAACGACGAGGTGCTACGACCGTGGCCGCGCATTCAGATCGCAGACAGCCAGCCCACCGCTCACCCCACCGGGGAGTCGTGGACCTTCTCCACCATCGATGCCGCGATCGAAGCGGTGATGTATCAGGTTGGATACGGCTGGTTACCGGAAGAACGCATTCAGACCCCGCTCCAGCAGGGCATCCTTAAAACGCTGCCGCTCAGCCACGGCGTACGTCGCGCCACGCCGCTGCACCTCATCGTCAAACGCTCCCTCAGCCCGCTGGACGAGCAGGTTGAGACGCTGTTGCGCCTTTTTAAACAGGAGCCGTCATCGTCAAGTGCTACGCTTTAAGTTTTGAACCATAAGATGACAAGGAGCGAATGATGAAAATTGATTTAACGGGGAAAGTAGCGCTGGTGACCGCGTCCACCGGCGGTATTGGGTTTGCCATCGCCCGCGGGCTGGCGGAGAGCGGTGCGGAAGTGATCGTGAACGGGCGCAGCGTCGACTCGGTGAACAAAGGCATTCAGGCGCTACAGCAGGTGGTGCCTGGCGTACAGGTCCGTGCCGCCATCGCCGATCTAAGCTCGCAGGAGGGCGTTGACGAACTGCTCAGGGTCGCCTCGCACGTCGATATTCTGGTGAATAACGCCGGGATCTATGGCCAGCAGGATTTTTATTCCACGGACGACGAGACCTGGGAACGCTACTGGCAGACCAACGTGATGTCCGGCGTGCGCCTCTCTCGTGCCCTGCTGCCCGGCATGGTACAAAAGGGCTGGGGTCGGGTAGTGTTTATCTCGTCAGAATCGGCCTGCAATATTCCTGCGGATATGATCCACTATGGCGTGACAAAAACCGCCCAGCTCTCGCTGGCGCGCGGTCTGGCGAAGTTCGTGGCAGGCAGCGGCGTGACGGTGAACAGCGTGCTGCCGGGCCCGACAATGTCGGACGGTTTTGCCGCGATGATGAAAGACGAGATCGAAAGAACCGGTAAATCGCTGGAACAGCTGGCGAAAGAGTTCGTGATGGCGAATCGCCCCAGCTCGGTGATCCAGCGCGCCGCCACGGTGGAAGAAGTGGCAAATATGGTGGTATATGTCTGTTCCATGCAGGCCTCCGCGACTTCCGGCGCGGCGCTGCGCGTTGACGGCGGCGTGGTGGATGACATTGTTTGACCCGTCAGGCCACAGGTTCAGGAAAAAATGCGACCTGATATAAGGACTGTGAAGGTAAAGCAGGTAAACTAGTGAACAGAATGTGTATTTCAGCTAAGACGTATTTATGACCAATATGATTGCCGACGAAGCCGTGGCGAAGTCCAGCGTGCTCTCTGTCTTTGACTTTGATGGTACGTTGACGCACCACGACAGTTTTATCCCGTTCCTGCGCTTTGCCTTTGGCAAGCGCTACTTTGCTGGCCGACTGGTGCGCATGGCCCTGCCTACGCTGCACTGTGTGCGCCGCAAGCTGACGCGAGATGAGCTGAAAGAGGTGTTGATCAAAACCTTCCTGACGGGGGTGGATGAGCACTGGTTACGTCAGCAGGCGGAAGCCTTCTGTGAAAAATACTGGAACAAGCTGATGCGCCCGGAAGGTGTGCTGGCCGTCGCCAACGAGGTCAATTCCGGTGCGGAAGTGACGATTTGCTCTGCTTCCCCGGCGCTGGTATTGCAGCCGTGGGCCGATAAGCTCGGCATTAAGCTGATTGGCACTCAGCTGGAAGTGAAAGACGGCAAGCTGACCGGGCGGATCACCGGCCACAACTGCCGTTGTGCCCAGAAGGTGGCGAGGCTGGAGAAGGTGTATGGGGATTTGAACGCGTATCACCTGCGCGCCTGGGGCGACACGCGTGGCGACCACGAGTTGCTGGCGGCGGCGCAGGATCCGCACTGGCGGCATTTTCATCATCCGAGCAAGCGCCGAAATTCACCAATTAAGGGTTAGGTGCGGCCCGGTGCCCTCACCCCGGCCCTCTCCCACAGGGAGAGGGAGAAAAGCGGTACATCAGGCCTCACGTTTTCCCGGGAACATCACGCTCGCAATAATCCCCAGCGCCAGTACCCCCAGCACCACAAACAGGCTTGCCGTGGCGCCGATGTTATAACCGTGATGCCAGAAGTGGTCGGTCGCATTCAGCCCCAGCTTGAACGCCACGAAGAACAGCAGTAACACTACCGCTTTCTCCAGATGCACCAGATACTGCTTCAGCGCTTCCAGCACGAAGTAGAGGGTACGCAGGCCGAGGATCGCGAACATCATTGCGCTGTAGATGATCAGCGGCTCACGGCTGACGGCGATGATTGCGGGTACGGAATCGAAGGCGAACATCACGTCGGACAGCTCCACCACCGCGACGCAGAGCAGCAGCGGCGTCGCGTAGCGCTTCGCCTTCTTCACGCGGCCTACCATCACATCCTTGTTTTCAGGTTTCTCCAGTTCGGCATCCACCTCTTTCTGGGTCAGGATAAACGCATGGCTGCTGATTTTTGGCCACACCGGGTAGAAGCGTTTCACCAGGCGGTACGCCAGATGGTTGGAGTAATCTTCTACTTCATCGCTCTCTTCATTGCGTTTCAGCATCATCACCGCCGTCCAGCCGACGACCAGCGCAAAAATGACCTCAACATACGGTCCCAGGCTCAGCAGGCTGGTGCCAATGGCAACAAAAATACCACGGAACACAATCGCCCCGAGCACGCCCCAGTAGAGCACGCGGTGACGATATCTATCCGGCACGCCAAACCAGGCGAAGATCGCCATCATCACAAACAGGTTGTCGACGGAGAGCACCTCTTCCAGCGCATAGCCGGTCAGGAACAGACTGGCCATCTCCGCGCCGTGGTGCACGTATAAGAATCCGGCGAAGGCCATCGCCATCATGACCCAGAAGATGGACCACATGACCGCGCTTTTCAGCGAGATCGGTTTATCGTGACGGTGCATGAAGAGGTCGATAAACATCGCCCCAACGGCCATCACCACGAAGACAACAACGGTTTCCGTCGGGAAACCGAGATGAGCAGCAGACATAGACAACCCTTTTAAGAAGACAAAACACCATGCACACAATAAAAAGCGTGGACCCGTTAAGGACGCAGCACGCTAAAAAAATAAATATTAACCGTTCTTTTCAGCTGTGTAGAGACATTAAAGTTGTATCCTTTAACCTGAAAAAGACTTTAAAGTTGTAAAGTTTTAAAAAAAACACATACAAAACATGATGCTAAGTGTGTATCACACGCTGTTCCAACATTATGCCTTGATGTTCTTGCAGGAACTGCAATTTACAGGAGGAAAAAGGTGTTTTTGTAGTTATCTGGCGTTACGTGACAGTGTTGGTCAGATACTTCCACCTCTTCAGAGTTAAAGTTTGATATATGGGAAAAAAAAACGCTCCCGGACGGGAGCGTAAGCCAGTGACTTCGGCGTCAAATGAGGGTCTAACAAGTGGAGCTGCGGGTTAATTCTGGGTGATCTGACTGCGATGCTTATCAGCCTGCTGCTGGTGAACAACGGAAGACTGACCATTATTCGCCTTCTCATGTACAGCTGCGGCCTTCTCATGCTCGCTCATTTCAGAAAATGACTTTGCTGTTTCGTTGGTAGCTCCGGGTTTAGCTTTCATCATTTTTTTATGCATTTCAGCCATGTCCTGGTGGGCAGCAGAATTGCTGTTTTGCATCATGTCATGGGACATTGCGGCCTGATCGTGACTGCTCATATCCATCATTGTCATGCTGTCTCCCTGAATTGCACTTTTTTCAGCAGATGACTGCATCTGGTGGGCAGGTGCCTGTGCATTATTTACCTGGTCATGCATGTTCATTGTCTCTGCAGCCATGGCAGATGAAGCGGCAGCCATAATGGCAACAAATGATACGAGAATCTTTTTCATGGTTGGGTCTCCGGTGTTTACATACCCAAACAATCAATGGCTTATAACAGAGAAAGCAGTTGATCTCAGGGCGGGTTAATCATCACTCCAGGAACCAGGTGATTGTGTTATCACGCTGCTCCTGATTTATGAATAATTATAAAAAACCGCCTCTGTTTATCGCGTGACTGAATGATGACAATTTTGTCACCTTCCAGGTTTCTCCTGAACAACGGGATTAATCCATTAACAGGCGCACTTTGAACACAATTTCACGCCCCTGCTGTTCTGCTGACAGCTCGCCGCCGTGAGCATGAATGATCGACCTTGTAATTGATAATCCCAGCCCCGCGCCTTCCGTGTTGTAGAACCTTGATGAGTCTGCGCGATAGAACCGGTCAAACAAACGTTCCAGATTAGCGGGAACCTGGCCGGACATCGTATTCGTAATCATCACGTTCACACAGTCACTGTCACGCTCAAGGTGTATCGCTGTACAGGTGTTATCGGGAGAATACTTGATTGCATTGGAAAGCAGGTTACTGAAAGCACGTCGGAGCATATCGCTGTCTCCGGCAACAACGCCCTCTCCTTCAACCGTGATTGTCTTTCCTGTTTCGTCTGCCAGGGGCTCGAACAACTCACGTAATTCATTCAGTTCGGCTGCCAGATCCACATCATGTTTATCCAGCCGCAGCAGACCATGCTCTGAACGTGCCAGAAAAAGCATGTCACTGGTCATTCGTGACAACCTTTTCAGTTCTTCCAGGTTAGCGAATAAAATTTCGCGGTAATGCGAAACATCCCTTTCCTTAGCCAGTGCAAACTGCGTCTGCATCATCAGATTACTGACTGGTGTGCGCAGCTCATGCGCGATGTCAGACGAGAAATCTGACAGTTTCCGGAATGCCCCCTCCAGGCGATCAAACATATTATTGAACTCCTGCATGGTCTCAGAGATTTCCGGCGGAGCCAGATCGGGATTTAGACGCTGATCCAGGCTGTGTACGGTCATGGAGGAAGCCAGACTGGTCATTTCCCGTAGCGGTTTCAGACCAATACGTGTGGTCAGCCAGCCCAGAAAAACAGAAATAAAGACCAGACCGATATTGAACCAGAACAGCCAGGTACTGAGTTTGTCCATAAACAGGGTGTGATACCCAGTATCCGTGGCAACCGTAATGATGACATGTTTGCTTTTACCCTGTTCCGGCGTCACGGCAACCCGCCGCGAGATACTGCGGTACACGGTGTTATTTTCTTCCGTCTGGATCATATAGTCGAGAATATCACCTGACTTATTAAGCAGGACCGCTGGAACAACAGAATTTTTGGCATAGAGTTCAACAATTTTTTCATTTTCCATGTTTTTTATAGAAATGAATAAGCCATTGTGCCCCACCATCGCATCGTTTATTTTTTCTGATAATGACTTAATATCCGTTTTGTTCCTGAACGTCTCTGTTTTAAGAAACTCTTCGGTGAGCTGAAGTTTACCTGTCAGAAAATCGCGGTCCTGATTATCGAAATAGCCATTAAGGGTGCTAATCAGGATAAAACTTGATAACCACCATACCGTAAGCATCACCGCAGAAAAAATCAGGCTCAGGCGTGTGGTCAGGGAAATTTTGAACCTCACTCTTCTCTGATCTCCAGGACATATCCGGCACCGCGAACGGTATGGATCAGTTTTGGCTCAAAGTCATCATCAATTTTACTTCTCAGACGTCTCACGGCGACATCAATCACATTCGTATCACTGTCAAAATTCATGTTCCAGACCAGGGACGAGATAAGACTCCTGGGTAACACTTCTCCGGTGCGTTGCAGCAGCAACTCAAGCAGAACGTATTCTTTACCGGTGAGATGGATCTTCTTCCCCGAACGGATCACGGTCCGGCGCACCATATCAACGGTCATATCGGCGATGGTGCAGACTGTTGCGGCCTGCGAGCGTGCCCGGCGCAGTAGGGTTCTTACACGTGCAACCAGCTCCGTAAAATCAAAGGGCTTAATCAGGTAGTCATCTGCGCCAAGCTCCAGTCCTTTCACTTTGTCCCGCACGTTGTCCTTTGCGGTTAAAAACAGGACCGGTTCTTCGTGCCCGGACTCCCTCAGTGCGCTGATGATTTGCCACCCGTCGAGGAAAGGCAGCATCACGTCCAGTATTATCAAATCATACTGTCCCTTCGACGCGGCCCCGAGACCATCGCGGCCATTATTAAAGAGATCGGCCTGATAGCCTTCCTCAACCAGTCCCTGCTGCAGGTAACGACCTGTTTTTTGTTCGTCTTCAACGATTAAAATACGCTGCATGGTCAACTCGCTGATATGAAAGTAAAAATCTCACGCATGAGCTTTGGCTGTCCCCTAGCTGACCTGAGACGGAGCAAGCATTCCGAGCCACGCTACGGCGCCCAGAATGATAATCGCAACAACGAATTCTGTCAGGATGCTGTTTCGCATCAGGGCAACGCTGCGATCATAATTCCCTTCCCTGACCATAACTTCAAGCCGGGGACCCAGGTGAAACCGGTTTGCTGCAGCCAGAAGAAGCATCAGAACAAACAGAGCCGTCTTGGCAAGCAATATCCTCCCCCAGGAACTATTGAATAAGGGAGTTAAGTTACCCTCAGCAATATACAGATAGTTGACCAGCGCACTCAGGATCAGGGCTACAACAATCACCGTTCCTGCCGTGGCAAATTTTGCCAGGGAGTCAGATATCACAATGACGCTCTGTGCATTATGCTCGTTTCTGCGCATCAGCAGGATAGCAAATGCAACCAGAGCACCTGTCCAGGCACCTGCAGCGCCGAGATGGGTCAGATCGCTCAGTAAATGGAGATAGTAATGCAGACCGTCATGCATAACGGCGTGTCCTCCCCAGGCAAGTGTAGCCAGCGCCACGCCCCCACTCATCGTCATCAGCAGGCAGGACAATACTCTCTTATTAGTGTAAAGGAACAAAGCACCGAGTGTGGTAAACAGGGCACAGAGCCTGACAATCCAGCTAATACCCACATCAGTTTCTTCTATCACCATCTCGATAACATGGATGGATAATTCTCTGAGGTCAGTTACTCCACTCATGGCATTAGATACCAGGAGCATATTAATGCCAGTAAGAATGATGCCTGTAACAACAGCAAAGGTTATAAACGACCTGAAATTAGTCAGGTTATAGGTTTCATGTCTGACACCGCTTATTCCATATATCTGAAAAAATGGCAATCCAAATATTACCATCAAATCCAGATAAAGAAGAAAACGAATAACAATCATAATCAGGTCGTTCATAATATTACTTCACTGTAAAGGTGTAATTACCGGTAATAGGGTGCGTATCTGAAGAAACCGCGCGCCAGTCAACACGATAAGTGCCAGCGGGTAAAGGCTCTCGCGGAATAATGACCATCGATTTAGGGTCAGCGCCTGGCGCCACTTTTGCCGCGACCGGCATCGGAGAATGTGATGACATGCCTTTCATACCCGTCATCGTTAATTTTGCACCTGAGAATTTCACGGTCAGATTTTCCGAGAAATTAAGCTGAATCTTTTCCGGGGCCGCTACGGCTGAATCAGCCTGTGGCACAGAGCTTTTTAATTCCGGATGGGCCATAGCAGAGAAAGCAACGCCCATAACGAGGCCACCTGTAAGAATGGCTTTATTTAAAATCGACATTTTATTTACCTGTTTAGTTGAGTGTTTTATATCAGTGCGTTAAAACCAGATTCTGGCTCCCGCCAGGAATACTACCTGATGGTCTTTCTCACCTTCTCTTTTCGCCATATCGGATGTTTTCCCGTAAAGTTGATTCCAGGAAACGCCTATATAGGGTGCAAACTCACGGCGTATTTCATAGCGCAGCCGGAGCCCCAGCTCTGTGTCAGTCAGTCCCCTGCCGCGACCCCGCGATTCATCATCCTGACTGTAGAAATTCACCTCATAGGATGGCTGGAGTATGAGCCGGTTAGTCAGTAAAACGTCGTATTCTCCTCCCAGACGAAGGGCTGCTTTTCCGCCATTACTGACAAAACCCGTAATTTCAGACTCAAAATTATAGAGTGCCAGCCCCTGAAAACCGACAGCAGCCCAGGTCCGGGCAGAAGCAGGTCTGAAATCCTGCCTGACACCCGCAACCAAATCCCACCATGGGCCAACCGCATGTCCCCAGAGTAACTGCGCTTCAGCCGCCTCCGTTTCCCCATTGCTTCGTTCACCTTCACTCTTTAGCCAAATCCGATCTGTGTCGCCTCCAATCCAGCTGTTAACACTCCAGCTGAAATTGTTGGTGTTATCCGACCGTTGCCATTCCAGTTGATCCAGCAGAACCAGATAATTAATCGCACTGTCGTGAATCGCATGCCCCTGTAAATTGCCGAATGCAGCCTTCCGGTCGGCATCGGTAACAGGCGGAATTGGCGTTCTGCTCTCAGTTACAATGGGCTCCATTGACGTCATCTCAGTGAAATTCTCATCTGCTGGCATCTGCATGGCAGACATGTCGTGCCCGGCGTGGGGATCTGCAGAGACGGAGCCCGCCGCAATAGAAAGCTGTGAGGTAAACAAACAGGCGACCAGAACAGGTATGGCCTTCAAATTTCTCTTCATTCGCATCATTCCTCCACCCGGACTTCACGAAACATTCCCATTTCCATGTGATAGAGCAAATGGCAGTGATACGCCCAGCGGCCAAGCGCATCTGCTGTCACTCTGTAACTGCGTTTTGTACCAGGGGGAACATCTATTGTGTGTTTACGAACCATGAAATTACCGTTTTCATCTTCCAGATCGCTCCACATACCATGCAGGTGAATGGGGTGAGTCATCATGGTATCGTTGATCAGCGTGATCCTGAGCCGCTCACCGTATTTCAGCAGCACCGGTGCGGCATCTGAAAACTTGATTCCGTTAAATGACCAGGCAAACTTTTCCATGTGGCCGGTTAAATGCAGTTCTATGGTACGGCCAGGTTCACGTCCGTCAGGATCCTCAAAGCGGCTTTTCAAATCCGCGTACGTGAGAACCTTTCTTCCGTTATTTCGAAGACCAATACCCGGATCATTTAATTTCGGAGAGACGCTCATCGCCTGCATATCAACCAGTGGGTTATCCGTTTCTGACGCAGGATGACTTTGCATACCCGGCATTCCGGCCATCCGGGAATGATCCATACCGGCCATGCTGCTGTGATCCATGGGCGCGGAGGATGTCCCGCTATCCGGAAGGTCAGCACCGTCCATAGACATCATCTCTCCGCTGTTATCCATGCCTCCCATCTGGCTGTGGTCCATTCTTGCCATATCATGTCCCATTCCCCCCATACCCATATCTTCCATGGTCAACAGAGGACGAGGATCGAGGGGGGGAACGGCAGCACTTAACCCCTCTCTCGTGGCCAGTGTCCCTCGAGCGTAACCGGTCCTGTCCATGGATTGTGCGAAGATGGTATAGGCCTCACCCTGAGGCTCCACAATGACATCATAGGTTTCGGCAACGGCAATCCTGAATTCGTCAACGGTAACCGGGTTTACATACTGGCCATCTGCAGCCACGACCGTCATTTTCAGCCCGGGGATACGGATATCGAAATAGGTCATTGCCGAGCCGTTGATAAACCGTAAGCGTATCTTTTCACCGGGACGGAACAGTCCGGTCCAGTTTTTCAGCGGGGCCTGCCCGTTCATGAGATAGGTGTAGGTGTAGCCACTGACATCCGCGAGGTCAGTCGGATTCATTTTCATTTCAGCCCACATTTTCCGATCGGCAATGGTGGCTGACAGCCCCCTGGTATTCACGTCGCGGAAAAAAGAGCCAACGGTTGGTTTATTGAAATTGTAGTAATCCGACTGTTTTTTTAATTTTTTCAGCAGGCTGTGAGGATTTTCATCGGTCCAGTCAGACAACATGACCACATGCTCACGATCGTAAGCAAACGGTTCTGGCTCCCTGGCATCGATGATAATGGCACCGTATACCCCCTCCTGTTCCTGCAGACCGGAATGGCTGTGGTACCAGTAAGTCCCGTTCTGCTTAACCTTAAAGGTGTAAACGTAGGTATCATCAGGCTCTATGCCCATAAAACTCAGCCCCGGAACACCATCCATATTGGCCGGAAGAATAATGCCGTGCCAGTGAATGGACGTCTGTTCATTAAGACGGTTTTTGACCTTCAGGGTAATGGTGTCACCTTCTTTCCAGCGAAGAACGGGCCCCGGCAGGCCTCCATTGATTGTTTTGGCCTGACGCTCACTGCCCGTGATATTGACGGCCGTTTCACCAATGGTCAGGTCAAACTGAGTACCCTGCAGGGATGCGGCAACTGGCAGGCTCAGACTGGAACGCGCATTGAAACTCCATACGCCAAGACTTCCGGCTACGCCAGAGAGGGTTAACCCCTTCAGGAAAGTTCGTCGAGACGTTTTCAACAGCATGCGCATTCCCTTATTTAAAGTATGGTTACTGACAGAATTCGAGAACCGATTTAAATTAAATTACTGGTTCATCCACTTACAATGAAATGAATCTAGCACACCTTAAGAAACAAATTCATTACAATCGTGTAATGTACATAGCTGTATTACATTTACGTCATCTTCCCCACAGGTTGATTATTTTTATATATGATCATAAGGACATCTTTTATGTACCTCAGAAGGTAATTACACATGAATATATTAATCACGGCCACTGCGTTTACAGCTTTATTTTGTGGGGCAGCTTTTGCTCAGTCCAGTGATATTGCCCATGAAGCACATCGATTTGTTAATAATGCCTCAGCCGTCAGTCATGTGAATTCCTCGACGCATGAAAACTTACCGGACAGGGTTAATAAAAACAACACGCCCTCATTCTCTGAAATGAATGAACATGAAAGGGCCATTGTTGCTCATTCATTTATGAACAACAGCGCGTCCTATGCACATCAGAAAATGATTGAGGAACATAAAAAAATGCTGTCCGACAGTGGTGCAAATTCAAAGACCTCCTCTTCTTCTTTTAACGAACTGAATGCCGGAGAGAAAGCCGCCCTCGTGCATGAGCAGGTCAATAATGCCGGTGCGGAAGCTCATCAGACACAGGCAAGAAAGCTTCCCGGCCTGTATTCCTCCAGGTAACTGCAAGCGGGTTAGTGCTTAGCAGGGCTTTACTGACGGGTTACGTAGCAGGACATGAGCCCCATATTGCTCTGCCGTAACCTGTTTCAGTCCCGTTAATCATCACCGTCAGGCTGGTCATACAGTTCCCAGATCTTCAGGAGCAAACGGGAAACAAGATATGTTACAAAAATGACGACCATCAACGGTGCTCCCGATTAACTGGCAGATGACACGCCTCCTGAAAACCCCTAGCATACGCCGCAGTGTTCATGCTAACGGCGAATTCCAGTAAATGTATTCTACCGATGTCGTAAAAGAAAATGCTTACCTTTCAGCCACCCGCTCGGGGCTGGAATCGAACGAGATCGCTATCCTTCAGCGCTCTTTGCCTTCCCGCTTTAATCTTCGGCATTTGAAAAAAAATGAATCATTAAAACTCGTACTGCAAAAGAAAGCGGGAAAATCACGTGTAGTGGCTTATAAATTTACGTCCGGCTCATTTAATTACACGGCGTATCGTATATCAGACAAAAAGTTCTATAATCTTTCCGATACTTCCGGGAAAGGCAGTCTCGATTATCCGTTACCAGCCACAGCAAGACTCAGTTCACCTTTCAATCCTGCAAGACTTAACCCGGTATCGGGAAAAGTGAGTCCCCATAATGGCATTGATTATTCCATGCCCATGAACACGAAAATAGTCAGCGTCATCGACGGAAAAATCACCCGGGCCGAATACAACAGTACCATGGGATATTTTGTTGAAGTAACGGGAAAAGCCGGTGTTAAAACTCGCTATCTCCACCTCAATAAAATACTCGTTACTAAAGGGGCCAGAGTTACCCGGGGAGGTGCTATTGCGTTATCCGGTAACAGCGGACGTTCATCCGGTCCTCATTTACATTACGAGCTGGTCATCAATAACAATCCTGTTAATTCACTGGCGTTCCGGGCATCGGCACCCGCTGATAACAAACTCGAACAGCATGCCTTTGCGCATGCCAGAGACTACGAACGATACCTGGACTGATAACGGGACCGCGACGCGGCCCCGTTTGCCGGATTAATTTTTTTTATCGTTTTCGCTTCCGTGATGTTGGTGATCCCCATGCCCTCCGTGGCCGTGGAAAAGATGCATTAGCGGGCAGACCAGCAATAACAGATATGGCCAGTAACCTGCCACATGTGACCAGTGTTCTCGCAGGAGGGCAAATGCCGCGATCGCGGCGACAGCAATAAGCGCATAGGTGGTACTTTTCATACTGGACTCCTTCTGTTCATAACAGACCCTTCACTCAGTGTTATTTCCCGAGCCTGACACTTTTCAGACGCAACGCATTCACAATGACGCTGACGGAAGAAAGAGCCATGGCCGCCGCCGCAATAACTGGCGACAGCAGTATTCCATACACAGGATAAAGCAGGCCTGCAGCCACCGGCACACCAAGTGCGTTGTAGATAAATGCAAAAAACAGATTCTGTCGGATATTTTTCATGGTGATCTCTGACAGATGACGGGCCCTGTTCAGTATCATCAGGTCGCCTTTGAGAAGGGTGACTCCGGCACTTTCAATTGCCACATCTGTACCCGTTCCCATGGCTATTCCCACGTCAGCCGCTGCCAGCGCCGGGGCATCATTCACACCGTCTCCGGCCATCGCAACCACATGGCCAGACGCTTTCAGTCGGGTTATCACTGCTTTTTTGCCATCCGGCAGAATCCCGGCTTCAACCTCATCTATTCCCAGTTTCCGTGCGACTGCTTCAGCGGTAAGCTGGTTATCCCCGGTGAGCATAACGATGCGGATCCCCGCCTGACGCAACGCTTTAAGTGCATCCGGCGTGGTTGCTTTCACGGGATCCGAAATAGCTATCAGGCCTGCAAGGTCCCCGTCCGTGGCCACATAGATAACGGTAGCGCCTTCCATCCGCAACGTATCCGCAACGGCCTTTTGATTATCAACAACGATACTGTTTTCCTGCATAACCAGTTCATTACCAATAACAATCCGTTGACCTTCGACATCGCCTGTGACACCTTTACCCGACGGCGCATCGAAATGAGTGACTGCGGGTATTGCGATCCCCTTTTCCTGTGCTGCTCTGACGACTGCCATACCCAGCGGATGCTGCGAGCCTTTTTCCACTGCGGCCGTTACACGCAAAAGAGAGGCTTCCCCACCCGGACTGAGACTGATAATTCCTGTCACCGTAGGCGAACCTTCCGTGAGCGTGCCTGTTTTGTCGACAACCAGCGTGTCCACTTTTTCAAGACGCTCAAGGGCTTCGGCATTTTTGATTAACACCCCGGCCTGGGCTCCTTTGCCCACCCCCACCATTATCGACATCGGCGTGGCCAGCCCCAGCGCGCAGGGACAGGCAATAATCAGGACCGACACAGCCGCAATCAGACCGTGCGCCATCCTGGGCTCGGGCCCCCAGACAGACCAGATCACGAAAGCAACAACCGCGATAAGTATCACCAGAGGAACAAACCAGCCTGAAACGCTGTCAGCCATTCTCTGGATGGGGGCTCGCGAACGCTGTGCATCAGCGACCATCTGAACAATTCGTGAGAGCATCGTTTCATCTCCGACTTTCTCTGCACGGATGATAAGACTACCTGTCTGATTAATCGTCCCCCCAATGACAGGGGCACCCTCCGTTTTGGTAACCGGCATAGACTCCCCGGTCACCATCGATTCATCAACGGTTGTTGTGCCTTCGACCACGATACCGTCGACCGGAATACTCTCCCCAGGTCTGATGCGGAGCTTATCGCCAGGCAGGACATCTTCCGCATTAATATCCGTTTCATGACCGTCATGGTCCAGCCGCCTGGCGGTTTTGGGGGCAAGGTTCAGAAGCGCAGTAATGGCACCTGAGGTTTGTTCCCGTGCCCGCAGCTCAAGAACCTGTCCCAGCAGTACAAGCACCGTAATTACTGCCGCGGCTTCAAAATAAACGGCCACCAGGCCATCCATGTTTCTGAACGATGCAGGAAACCAGGAGGGGAAGACAGTTGCAATGACGCTGTAAACCCAGGCTACGCCGGTCCCCATAGCAACAAGGGTAAACATATTCAGGGAACGGTTACGTAACGACATCCCGGCCCGGGCGAAAAATGGCCAGCCACACCACAACACGACAGGAGAGGCCAGAAGCAGCTGCAGCCATGTGTTGTACTGTGGCGATACTATATTTCTCAAGGCGGGAAACAGATGAGATCCCATTTCGAGTATCAGAACCGGAAACGCCAGCAACAACCCCAGCCAGAAGCGTCTTGTCATGTCGCGAAGTTCATCGCTTGGCCCCGTGGATGCCGTGGCTACGAGTGGTTCCAGTGCCATTCCACAGACAGGACAGCTTCCTGGACCACGACGGCGTATCTCCGGGTGCATCGGGCATGTCCACACACCTTCAGAAATATCGTTCTCCGCCTGGTGGTGAGGCTGTTTTATCGTAAGCGTGCAGCGAGAACCGTATTGACGGGGATGTGTTATTCAGTTGGCAGTGCTACGCGCCAGGGGAGTAGTTCGCTGACCCGGTTTATCGGCCAGTCAGCTATAACATCAAGCACATGGCGAAGGTAGCTTTCTGGCTCCACTCCGTTCAGTTTGCATGTCCCGATCAGGCTGTACAGCAGCGCTCCCCGCTCTCCTCCATGATCCGAACCGAAGAACAGGTAGTTTTTGCGGCCCAGGCTGACCATCCGTAGCGCATTCTCAGCTATGTTGTTATCTGCCTCGGCCCAGCCGTCGTCAGTATAGTAAGCCAGCGCCGGCCACTGGTTCAGTACGTACGTGAACGCTTTCGCCAGTTCTGAGTGTCGCGACAGCGTTTTCACCTTTTCACGCAGCCAGCTTTCCAGGGATTTCAGCCGCGGTTTAGCTTTTTGCTGACGTTCTGCAAGGCGTCGCTTCGCCGGCATCCCCCTTATTTCCGCCTCGATGGCATATAACTCACCGATCCGTTTCAGGGCTTCCTCCGTCAGCGCTGACGGGGTGCGAACGTGCACATCGTGGATCTTGCGGCGGGCATGAGCCCAGCAGGCAGCTTCCGTTATCTGTCCATTGCGGTACAGTTCGTTGAACCCGGCGTACGCATCCGCCTGCAGAACACCGCTGAAGCCAGCGAGATGGCTCTGCGGGTGGATACCTTTTCTGTCCGGGCTGTAAGCGAACCACACTGCCGGCGCCAGCTCTGACCCGGCGTTACGGTCGTCACGAACGTACGTCCACAACCGCCCGGTCTTCGTTTTCTTATTACCTGGCAACAGCACCGGGACAGGCGTGTCATCAGCATGGAGCTTACCGTCAGTCAGCACATAGTCCTGAAGCGCCCCTTCCAGCGGTGACAGTAGCCGGCAACACGCATCCACCCAGCCCGACAGCAGTGAGCGGCTCAGCTCCACACCCTGGCGGCCGTATATTTCAGACTGGCGGTACAGCGGGGTGTGCTCTGCATACTTTGAACTCAGCACGCGGGCCAGCAGCCCCGGTCCTGCGATACCCCGCTCGATGGGCCGTGAAGGCGCGGGGGCCTGCACGATGGCATCGCACTGAGTACAGGCATGCTTTTCACGTACTGTCCGGATAACCCGGAAGGCGCTGCGCATCAGCTCCAGCTGTTCGGCGGCATCTTCACCCAGGTAACTCAGCGCACCACCACATTCCGGGCAGCATGACGCTGCCGGCAGCAGCCGTTTTTCGTCACGGGGAAGTGATTCAGGGAACGGTTTGCGGGTACGGGTCTGCCGCAGCGGGCGCTGCACGGCCGGGTCATCCACCCGGCCGGTAAGGGTATCGCTTTCTTTCTGCAACTGCTTAAGGTCGGCTTCCATCTTCGCGATACGGCGGGAGACTTTTTCGGAGCGGCTGCCGAAGTTCATCCGGCGCAGCTTATCCAGTTGCGCCTGCAGGTGATCTATTTCGCGTTCACGCTCGTTCAGCTTTTCCAGAAGGGCACGGTTCAGCGCCTCCTGTTCGGCAAGGAGACGTTTCAGTTCATCGATATCGTCAGGAAGTAAGCTGTTCATACCGGGTATATTACCAGGCTCATTCAGCGTCGACCAGGATAAAGAGGCCTACAACATAGTCAGTGACGTAAGCAGTCTTTTAGGCTGCCGCCAGTCGATACCTTCAAGGAGCATCGCCAGCTGTGCCGGTGTGAGGAACACTTTGCCATCCCGGGCTGACGGCCAGGCGAAGCGGCCGCGCTCCAGCCGTTTGGTCAGCAGACACAGTCCATCGCCGGTAGACCAGAGGAGCTTTACCTGACTGCCATTACGCCCACGGAAGATAAAAACGTGACCTGACATCGGATCGTCTTTCAGCGTCGTCTGCACCTTTGCCGCCAGGCCGTTGAAGCCGTTTCTCATATCGGTGATGCCAGCGACCAGCCAGATCTTTGTCCCTGATGGTAATGGGATCAACGTTTGAGCTCCCGTATCAGCAGGTTCAGGATATTTTCGCTGATGGCACCATTCAGACGGAGTGATCCGTGCCGGAACGTCACTTCACAGCTGATATTGAGTGATTCAGGTGCCGCAGCAGCTACAGGTTGTGACCGGGGGGAGGTTGCAGGGACAACATCTTCGGCATCAAGTGTTATCGGGAACAGCTCAGGCACGTTGTTTTCTGTTGTTGAAGGAGGACGTAGTTTTCCTTCGCGCCAGTACTGGCGCCACTTGAACAGCAAATTATCGTTGATCCCATGCTCACGAGCGAGTTGCGCTACGGAGATCTCTGGTCGATGCGAGAGTTCAACCATTTTGATTTTGAACTCAACGGGATAATTAGGGCTTTTTTTACGCACTGCGGTTAATGATTTCATGGATAGCGTCCACCATATTTGGTGTCCATTATCCTCTCAGGAATTTCAGGATCTGCCAGACGGTGCTGAGACGACGCTTACGTTTTATCTGATCAGGGATGACCTCGTGGTGATGGTGGTGATGGTGGTGATGGGAATGTTCACTGGCATCTTCTGTAAGATAATGATCGGGATGAGCTTTAAATTTGCTCTCACAGCTGGCGGAGCAGAAATAAAGCTGATGCTCCTGGTATCGAATGCTGCTGTGCGCCTTATCGGGCATGATTGTCATCCCGCACACGGGATCTCTCACCTTATGCAATACGTGACTCTCGTCCGGGGATAATGTCTGTTCAGAGGCAGTCTGGTTGTTGTGTTGCACTGCATTGTCATTTTTCACAGTAACTCTCCTTATGCAAACCTGAAGCGTCTTCTGTATTCAGGTTATGTCATGGATGCGATTACCACGAATGTCGCCGGCACAGGAGTGCCTGCTACCGGCGTCCCGTTATCAGCCGTTCCGCTGACTATTCGATTCGCTGGAAGATCTTTTTACTGCCCTCCGGAGAGAATGCGATAACATCGTAAGCCTCTTTACGGGCCCCCATCTCCATTCCCGGGCTTCCCGCAGGCATACCGGGGGTGGCAAGGCCATAAATCCCTGAACCAGACTGCATTGCCTTATGTATCGTTGTGGCAGGCACATGACCTTCAATGATCAAATTACCAGTAACTGCGGTATGACAGCTTCTCAGCTCAGCAGGAACAGCATATTTTTCTTTCAGGGCTGACAGAGCCTGATCATTCATGACGTGGGTCCGTACCTCAAACCCGTCCTTTTCCATCGCCTTGCCCCACAGGGAACAGCAACCACAGTTTTCAGACTTGTACATGTCTATTACTTTTTCACCTGCCATTGCCGGAAGTGAAAGGCCAAAAGCCAGGGCCATTAAAATTATTTTTTTCATACTCACCTCTGTATGTTATCGATGTAAACCCTGACGTCAGGGTGAATTTATGCAAAAGGACACCCGCAGGGGTGTCCTTTCAGGGTTATGACACGCTCTTTTTATGTCTGCGCAGCCAGATGAGTTTATAGGCGGCAGGAATAATGAACAGAGACAGCAGCGGAGCTGTGATCATCCCGCCAATCATGGGGGCCGCAATACGGCTCATGACTTCTGAACCTGCGCCGGTTCCCCAGAGTATCGGCAGCAGACCCGCGATGATCACCGCCACGGTCATGGCTTTCGGCCGGACACGCAGCACGGCACCATGATAAAGGGCTTCATCAAGACCTTCCGGTGTGAACGTCTCTTTACGGGACAATTCCGGGTGCACTTCAATGGCATGACGCAGATACATCAGCATGACCACGCCAAACTCTGCTGCCACCCCGGCCAGGGCGATAAACCCGGTTCCGGTCGCCACTGACATATGGAAGCCCTGCCAGTACAGGAACCATATTCCGCCAACCAGGGCGAACGGCAGGCTCATCAGGATCAGCAGGGCTTCGTCAACCCGGCGGAATGCCAGATACAACAGGATGAAAATGATCATCACCGTCATCGGCACCATCAGCTTCAGTTTCTTGTTGGCATGCTCAAGCAGTTCAAACTGTCCGGAGAATGCCACACTGGTTCCCGGTCTCAGTTTCACTTTCTCGCTGATGGCCGTCTTAATGTCGTTAACCACCGACACCATGTCCCTGCCGCGGGCATCAACATAAATCCAGCTGGCTGGCCGGGCATTTTCGGTTTTCAGCATGGTTGGTCCAGAAACGACGTTAATATCCGCGACATCGCCCAGCGTGATCTGCTGCTTCATCGGGGTCAGGATCGGCATCTGTTTCAGCGCCTGCGGACTGTTCCGGTAATCCTGCGGGTAGCGAATGTTAATAGGGTACCGGGCCACCCCTTCAACTGTCTCACCCACCATAGCACCTCCGATTGCTGAAGAGACGAACAGCTGGACATCACCTACCGTCATCCCGTAGCGGGAGGCTTTCTCCCGGTTGATATCGATATCGATGTAGCGCCCGCCCTCAAGTCGCTCAGCCAGGACAGACACCACGCCAGGCACGGTTTTGGCTACCGCCTCGATACTCTGCGCCGTCGCGTCGATATCGGACAGAACAGTCCCGGACACTTTGATACCTATCGGGCTTTTGATCCCGGTTGAGAGCATATCAATACGGTTACGGATAGGCGGCACCCAGAGGTTTGCCAGACCCGGTAAACGGACTGTCCTGTCGAGTTCATCAATAATCTTGTCAATTGTCATGCCGGGACGCCACTGATCCTCAGGTTTGAGCTGGATCGTGGTTTCCACCATTTCGAGCGGCGCGGAATCCGTTGCGGTCTCTGCTTTACCGGTCTTGCCAAATACAGAAGCCACTTCAGGAACGCTTTTGATTAACTTGTCTGTTGTCTGCAGGAGCGCTGCAGCTTCTGCCGGAGAGACGCCAGGCAAGGTCGACGGCATATACAGCAGATCGCCCTCGTTAATCTTCGGCAGAAATTCACCGCCCACCTGACTCAGTGGCCAGATAACCGTGAAAATGGACAAGGCCGCAACCAGCAGGGTTGTTTTTGGCCAGTGGAGGACCCGCAGCAGCAAAGGATGATACGCTTTGATCAGCACCCGGTTCAGGGGGTTACTGGTCTCTGCAGGAATTTTCCCCCGGATCCAGAATCCCATCAGAATAGGAATGACGATGATGGCCAGTGCGGCCGCTCCCGCCATGGAGTACGTTTTCGTGAATGCCAGCGGGCCAAACAGACGACCTTCCTGCCCTTCCAGGGTAAAGATAGGAATAAAGGACAGGGTGATGATCAGCAGGCTAATGAACAACGCGGGTCCCACTTCCACGGAGGCGTCGGTAATCACCTTCCAGCGGGTGGCGTTGTCAATCTGCTCACCCGGATGCTGATGATCCCACTCCTCAAGCCGTTTGTGCGCATTTTCAATCATCACAATGGCGGCATCCACCATCGCACCGACGGCAATCGCTATCCCTCCCAGCGACATGATATTGGCGTTCAGTCCCTGGAAGTGCATGACGATAAAGGCGATACACAGGCCAAGCGGCAGAGAGATAATCGCCACCAGGGCAGAACGTACGTGCCACAGGAACAGAGCACAGACGATGGCCACCACGATAAACTCTTCCAGAAGTTTGGAACTGAGGTTATCAATCGCCCGGTCGATTAACTGGCTGCGATCGTAGGTGGTCACGATTTCAACGCCTTCCGGCAGGCTGGCCTTCAGCGTCTCCAGTTTATCCCTCACTGCCGTGATAACGTCGCGCGCATTTTTACCCGACCGCAGGATCACCACGCCGCCAGCGACTTCTCCCTGGCCGTTCAGCTCGGCAATACCACGCCTCATTTCGGGCCCGATCTGCACGCGGGCAACATCCCGCAGATAAACCGGCACGCCGTTCTCACCTGTTTTCAGGACGATGTTATTAAAATCATCAATGCTCTGAAGATAACCGCTGGCACGGACCATATACTCCGCTTCGGCCATTTCAACGGATGAACCACCGGCCTCCTGGTTAGACGATTCAAGAGCCTGTTTCACTTCGGGCAGGCTGATCCCATACTGGGACAGTTTTACCGGATTGACCTGAATCTGGTACTGCTTCACCACGCCACCAACCGAGGCTACCTCAGCCACGTTCGGGATGGTCTTCAGTTCAAATTTCAGAAACCAGTCCTGCAAAGAACGCAGTTCTGAAAGGTCGTGTTTTCCGCTGCGATCGACCAGGGCATATTCAAATATCCAGCCCACTCCCGTGGCGTCCGGACCGATTTCAGAGCTCACACCCGCAGGCAGTTTGCCCTGAACCTGATTCAGGTATTCCAGCACGCGCGAACGGGCCCAGTACAGATCGGTCCCGTCTTCAAAAATGACATACACATACGAATCACCGAACTGTGAAAAGCCACGCACGGTTTTTGCGCCAGGTACGGACAGCATGGTGGTGGTAAGCGGATAGGTGACCTGGTTTTCTACAATCTGCGGAGCCTGTCCGGGATAGCTGGTTTTAATAATGACCTGCACATCTGACAGGTCAGGCAGCGCATCGACCGGCGTGTTAATTATCGTCCATGTGCCCCAGATGCTGAGAAACAGTGCGCCCATCATGACCAGGAAACGGTTGGCGACAGAGCGCCGGATAATCCATTCAATCATCGTCGTCTCCTCAGTGCCCTGAATGCATATTTACAGGCTGCTCAGACATTGCTGGCATACTGTTTTCTGTTTTTTCAGGGTGGCGCATACGTTCCAGCGCGCCCGTAATATTGGCTTCGGAGTCAATGAGGAACAGGCCACTGACCACCACGGTATCGCCTTCATTAAGACCGGAGCCAATGCCGGACTGTTGCTGTGATTCATGCAGAACGTGGATCTGTTTCGGCACAAACTTGCCTTCATCATCAACAGTAATCACGCGCTGTTCTTTGCCGGTATCGATAACGGCCTGGCTTGGTATCAGCAGCATCTCCTGACTTTGGGTATTCAGTTTGAGATAGGCATTCATGCCCGGCTTGAGAAACTCATCCTTGTTAGTAACCTGGAGGCGGACCTGAAGCGTGCGGGTTGTCTGATCCACGCTGGGAAGAATGTTCCATTTTTCGACATGGAATGTTTTATCCGGATAAGCCGGTACCGAAATTTCAAACTGCGACGTATCTTTCAGCAGATAGGCGATAGATTCTGGCACTGCAGCGCTGATCCAGACCGGGTCCATCCCCTGAATCTGAGCCACCACCTTATCTTTGGAAATATTCATGCCGGTGCGCAGGTCAAATGCAGTAATGACACCATCAATAGGTGCTTTAATGGTAAAACGGGTCTGGATTGTGCGGGTTGAACGCAGCCTTTGAATATCCTCTTCCGGCATACCAGCCAGACGAAGTCGCTCCAGAACCCCTTTTATCTGGGTTGGCGTACCGCCTGTACCGGATAACAGCAGAAACTCACTTTGTGCCTCAACCCATTCAGGAATGGTGATATCGATAAGCGGAGTGCCTTTCTTCACATGATCGCCAATCGTCAGGGGATACACTTTTTCGACGAAACCGTCAGAACGCGCCTGCACAATGACAAACTGATATTCGTTGTAACTGACATTAGCCGGGATTGTCTGAGAATAATTCAGCATTCCTCGCGTGACTTTTTGCGTTTTTAATCCCAGATTCTGAACCTGAGTTGGATCGATACGGATCCCGCCACTGCTTTTATCGCCACTTTCATCAGCATATTTCGGCACAAGGTCCATATCCATAAAAGGCGATTTTCCGGGTTTATCAAATTTGGTATCCGGTTTCATAGGGTCATACCAGAAAAGTACCTTTTTCTCCGGTGCCTTTTGTTCTGCTGGTACTGTTTTTTGTGATGAGTTTAAATACTGCCAGGCAGTAACCGATATCAGCCCCCCTGCTATGAGGCTGCTGATAATTATTGCAGCATATTTTATCTTTAAAGAAGCCATACAATTTCTCGCTGAAAAATCAAAACACCTGGCATATGCGCACGATTATTCATTCACAGTAATCCCATAATGAATGTTCAGGCGCACTGGATGTATTCGCTCCGGACTGTTAATCAGGATTGCGTAACGTTAATGCTTTTGAGTAAGGAGATATTGCCCTGCTGAATAAACGAGAAATCGACATGGTTGCCGGTTTTCAGGGCATTGATAGCGTCGTCTGCATTAACAAAAGTGAAGCGCATGGTCATTGCAGGCCAGCCCACCGCCGGGATTGCTTCGTGCGAAATGGTAATCTTTTTACTATTCATATCAATGTCTTTAACGATACCGGTGCCCTTGATAACCTGCTGTACCGAAGCATCACTGGCAGCATTCATATCGCCATGCTGATGTGTTTCAGCATGAAGACCGGCAGAAAACATGACAGAGAAGGCACCAAATAAAACGGCTTTAAGTGAATTACGCATTTTAATTTCCTGATTAATTGAATAAATTTACTCTACCCAACCGCCACCCAGCGCGGTAAACAGATTAATTTCGTTAACCTGTCGGGAATAGGTAAGATCGAGAATGGTTTGCTGCGTCGCGAAGAGGGAACGTTCTGCATCCAGCACTTCGATGTAACTGACAGCACCACTTGCATACAATCCTCTGGCACGCTGTAGAGTTATCTGAAGTGAATCAAGATAACGCTGCTGTGACTCAAGTTGCTGGCTAAGGCTGTCGCGCAGCGCAAGCGTGTCGGAAACATCCTTAAAGGCTGACTGAATTTTTTGTTCGTAATTAACCACGGACTGTTGCTGGCGAATTTCAGCCAGCTTCAGATTGGCTTTGTTCCTGCCAGCATTAAATATAGGAATTTCAATTTTAGGAATAAAATTCCACATTCCACTTCCTGACGTAAAGAGGCTGGACAGCTCCGTACTGCTTGAGGAGAGACCACTGGTCAGGGTAATGGACGGGAAAAAAGCCGCTCGCGCTGCGCCAATATTGGCATCAGCCGCTTTCAACTGGTATTCCGCTTCCATAATATCCGGACGCTGCAGCAATATTTGTGACGACAGATTTGGTGGCAATTTTACTGGTGCGATCTCCCCACCTTTAATCCCTTTTTCTGACGGAACTGCGCGGTACGTTCCCAGCACCAGTTGCAGGGCATTGTTTGCCTGAGCCAGATCGCCTTCTCGTTTGGCTATTTCGGCGCGGGTACTTTCGATTTGCCCCCTGGCTTGTTCAAGCGCCAGAACGTTCGTACTCCCGGTCACCAGTTGTTGCTCAACGAATGCATAAGACTGTTCATAATTTTTCAGCGTTTCCCGCGCAATACGGAGTTGTTCGTACGCCAGTTGCTGGCTGAAATAGCTCTGTGAAACGTTGGAGACCAGCAGGATGTGTACGGCACGACGGGCTTCTTCGCTGGCAAAGTAGTTCTGGCGATCAGCCTCACTCATGTTCTTAAGTTTGCCAAAAAAATCGAGCTCATAGCTGAGCTCCAGACCCGCGTCGTACTCCTGTGTGGTCGGCTTGTCACCTTTCAGACCACCGTTGTATGTGATCCCGGATGAGGCATTCAGTTGGGGATAACGATCTGCATCCGTGACGTTGAACTGGGCCCGGGCCTCTTCAACCTTCAGGGCAGCCATTCTCAAATCACGGTTATTATTCAGGGCTTCACCGATCAGCCTGCTGACCTGGGGATCGACAAAAAAGTTTCGCCAGCCCGTATCCTGATAGCTGTTTACCGCAGGCGTCAGACTGTTTTTAGACAATGAAAACTGCTGGGGAACCGGAGCTGGCGGACGCTGATATTCAGGTGCCAGAGAAACACAACCAGCCAGGATGAATATGGTACTGATGCTGAGTAATTTTAATTTGAACATAACGCTTCTCGTACAGGCAGACCTGGTAAATGGTTCAAACGAAGTCCAGAGTATTGATAGGGATACTTTACCGAACGCTCTCTGTTTGCCGGGTGACAGGATAATGACAATGTTGTCATTTTTGCTGTAATCCGTTGATAACGATCGTGGGCGCAATAAAATGACATTAGCAGCCAGCCGGGGAGCATGATGAAAATATTAATCGTTGAAGACGAAATTAAAACAGGTGAATATCTCAGCAAGGGGCTGACAGAGGCGGGGTTCGTCGTGGATCACGCTGATAATGGTCTGACCGGATATCATCTTGCCATGACAGCCGAGTATGATTTAGCCATCCTGGATATCATGCTGCCTGATGTAAACGGCTGGGATATCATCCGTATGCTGCGCAGTGCCGGAAAGGGGATGCCGGTATTACTGCTGACGGCCCTTGGCACGATTGAACACAGGGTCAAAGGACTTGAGCTGGGTGCGGACGATTATCTGGTGAAGCCCTTTGCGTTTGCTGAACTGCTCGCCCGGGTAAGAACCCTCCTCAGGCGGGGAAACACGATGATCACGGAAAGCCAGCTTAAAGTGGCTGACCTCTCGGTTGATCTCGTATCCAGAAAAGTCAGCCGCGCCGGGAACCGCATTGTGCTCACCAGTAAAGAGTTCAGCTTGCTGGAATTCTTCATTCGCCATCAGGGAGAAGTTCTTCCCCGCTCCCTGATTGCCTCTCAGGTCTGGGACATGAATTTTGACAGCGACACTAACGCGATTGATGTCGCAGTAAAGCGACTCCGCGCTAAAATAGACAACGATTACGGGACAAAACTGATCCAGACAGTGCGGGGCGTGGGCTACATGCTGGAGATCCCGGATGCATAGCAAACCGTCCAGACGACCTTTCTCACTCGCTCTGCGGCTGACCTTTTTTATCAGCCTGTCCACAATACTGGCGTTTATCGCCTTCACCTGGTTTATGCTGCATTCTGTTGAAAAGCATTTTGCCGAGCAGGATGTCAGCGATCTGCAACAAATCAGCACCACACTGAGCCGTATACTCCAGTCCCCGGCAGATCCGGATGAAAAAAAAGTAAGCAAAATAAAGGAATCGATCGCCAGCTACCGCAACGTTGCCCTTTTGCTCCTCAATCCCCGGGGTGAGGTGCTGTACAGCTCTGCGCAGGGGGCAGCACTACGCCCGGCCGTGAATTCAGCCGATTTTAGCGAGCACAGCCGCGCACGGGATGTCTTTCTCTGGACGGTGGAGGATACTGCGAGAGCGATGGATACCGGGTCCGGAATGAAGATGGAAACGTACCGGATTATCGCCTCCTCTGGCCAGGCGACATTTCAGGGCAAACAGCAGAACTATGTCATGCTGACTGGCCTCTCCATTAATTTCCATCTCCATTACCTCGATGCGCTGAAAAAAAATCTGATTGCGATTGCCGTCGTGATAAGCCTGCTGATTGTTCTGATCATTCGCATTGCTGTCCGTCAGGGGCACCTGCCCCTTCGTAATGTCAGCAATGCCATTAAAAACATCACCTCCGAGAATCTTGATGCGCGGCTGGAACCGACACGCGTTCCCATTGAGCTGGAGCAGCTGGTTATCTCGTTCAATCATATGATTGGAAAGATTGAGGATGTTTTTACCCGCCAGGCCAATTTCTCTGCCGATATCGCGCACGAGATCAGAACACCCATCACCAATCTGGTGACGCAGACTGAAATCGCTCTGAGTCAGGATCGAACGCAGAAGGAACTTGAGGATGTCCTCTATTCCAGCCTTGAAGAGTATAACCGGATGACCAAAATGGTCAGCGACATGCTGTTCCTGGCACAGGCGGACAATAATCAGCTGATACCTGACAGGGTTCGGTTTGACCTCAGAGCAGAAGTCATGAAAGTCTTCGAGTTTTTCGAAGCCTGGGCCGAAGAACGCAATATTATGCTCAAATTTAACGGGATGCCCTGCCTGGTTGAGGGAGATCCACAAATGTTCAGAAGAGCGATCAATAATCTGTTATCCAACGCCCTGCGTTATACCCCAGAGGGACAGGCAATCACCGTCTCAATAAGAGAGCAGGAGAGCTTTTTTGACCTTGTGATTGAAAATCCGGGGAAACCAATCCCTGAAGAGCATTTATCAAGGTTGTTTGACCGTTTTTATCGGGTGGATCCGTCCAGACAACGAAAAGGAGAAGGCAGCGGCATCGGCCTTGCGATTGTGAAGTCAATCGTGGAAGCACATCACGGAAGAGTGCAGGTGGAATCGGACGTACACTCAACGCGTTTTATCTTATCCGTGCCCAGACTGGAGAAAATGATTCCGGACACCCAGTGCTGGGAATAAAGATTTAAATGACAAAGATGTCATTAGCCTGTCATGCAGCAAACAGAAGCCATTCGATATAATTAGTGCAACTTATCAGGAAGGCTGGATTGCTTTATCAATATCCGGCGTCAGTGGACGCCAGGAAATGAATATCCAGTCCCCTCCCGGAGAAATAAACACTTCCGAACCTGTTTCAGTTATGGAACTGAAAACACCGGTTGTACTCCCCCGGACATCACTAATTAAGAAATGGAGAGTTATCATGAAAAATATCGTATTAGCATCCTTGTTGGGCTTTGGCTTAATTTCTTCGGCCTGGGCCACTGAAACCGTGAATATCCATGAGCGGGTCAACAATGCACAGGCACCTGCTCACCAGATGCAGTCTGCTGCGGCTCCTGTCGGGATCCAGGGGACTGCACCTCGTATGGCCGGTATGGACCAGCATGAACAGGCCATTATTGCTCATGAAACCATGACGAACGGGTCGGCGGATGCGCACCAGAAAATGGTGGAAAGTCATCAGAGGATGATGGGAAGTCAGACCGTTTCCCCTACCGGGCCGTCGAAGTCATTAGCGGCAATGAATGAGCATGAAAGAGCTGCAGTTGCCCATGAATTTATGAATAACGGTCAGTCTGGCCCACATCAGGCCATGGCCGAAGCGCATCGTCGCATGCTCAGTGCAGGCTGACGGCGAGGGAAGTATCTGTGCTGTCCTTATTTCCTTGATAGATTTTTCCGTAACCGGATATATGGCAACATCTTTGCCCCCTACAGGGGGCATTTTTATCAGATTCTGCTACAGTTAACGGGCATCAACGCTAAAAGGATATTTTTTATGAAAGCCAGAAACACTTTATTTGCAGTATTGATGTTATCCCTGCCAGCGATTTCAGCAGAACATTCAGAAATGAAAATGACTGATATGTCTACCTCGGCTTCGTCACAGGAATATATGGCTGGCATGAAAGACATGCATGACAAAATGATGGCTGCCGTAAATGAGTCCGATCCCGACAAGGCTTTTGCGAAAGGCATGGTAGCGCACCATGAAGGGGCAATAGCAATGGCTGAGACCGAGCTCAAATACGGAAAAGATCCGAAAATGAGAAAGCTCGCGCAGGACATCATTAAAGCTCAAAAAGGTGAAATTGAGCAGATGAATAAATGGCTTGATAGTCAAAAGTAAACATTGTAGAAATGTCACGACAAGCGTGATTTTACATCGTTCCTGGGCGCGGGAGTCGGTTAATCTTTATATAATTCAAACCCGATTAATTGCGGGTTTTTACTACTCTGTACTCCGGTCCTTTGTTGAGGACCGGAATATATGCACCTGAGATGCTTATTTAATACATTATCTCGTCATGGATACAATGTCGCTCAGGATCTCAACCAGCTCGCTTCTCTCCTGCGTTCCGTCATGATAGGTTGATCTTGAGATGATTCTTTCTGATGTCATCTGAGGCCAGAATTTATCTAGTACATTATCGGGTTTCATTCCCACAGCCCGGCCGATTATTTTTTTAGCGTCACAGGTGTCCGTAAACGTGACGGCTACACCAGTAATTTCCTCGATAAGATCCGGGCACAGATAGTTTTCTATCTCACGTTTGCGCGTAGCGAAAAATACCTTACCGGCCTCCTCTACTTCTTTTTTACGCTTCTGGATGGACAGAACCTGTGCAGGGTCTCCCCCAATATCGGAGTCCAGAAATACGCACCAGGGAAGCCCCAGATCTTTGGCCAGATTCAATGTAACCCAGTGTTTGACGCTACCACACCCTCCTATGAGGACTGGCACTATTTTCACGTCCTCCAGAGAGGCTGGCAGCGCACCTGACTGTTTTAATGAACTGGCCGCATGCCTCAGGAAAGTAACATCCGACTTTCCCTCTACCAGAACAATCCCCTGCGCCCTTTCCATACCGGTCTCTGGCAGCACCCCCAGGCTTTCAGTGGCTTCCTTCAGCACTGCGTCATCCGGCATTTTTACTACGGGTTCACCCGCCTCATTTCGGGTAACATAACGTACGCCTTCGACAGGGATTAATCCGGCCAGCGCCGGGACATGGGTGGTGACGATAATCTGACGGTGCGGCTGGCCTGCCAGTGCCAGTAACGCTTTCATCAGCATCATCTGATAGTTCGGATGCTGTGACGTTTCAGGCTCCTCTATGGCATAAATCACATTTCTGGGCGTCCCCGCGACATTCTTTTCAGCCTCAGCCCGAAAAAAATTCAACAGGATAAGCCTCCTTATCCCGCTGCCGCGCTTATTGATGGGGATGCCATTTTCCCCGTCCAGGGTGAAATTGAAGGTCCACTTGGGTTTCTCCTTAAATCGTGGAGTCAGTTCACTGGCGAGTTCGGGGGCCATTTCACGTAATTTATCCAGCGTTCTCTGTGCGACATCCAGGACGCTGTCCTGAATCTCATTTTCCAGCGCTGTAATTTTGTCCTGCAGCGCAGCCTGAGCGTCTTTTACGGCCTGCTGTAAGGGGTTTTTAGCTTCGGAATCCCCGTCGCTGCTTTCCCTGTCGGCTTTGAAAATCGCATACGTGGGCAGCAAATCGAGGATCTTACCCCATAATGATTTTGTGTCGGTTCCGAACTCTTTATCGACATCCAGCATAATTTCCGAACAGGTATAGGGGGCTGCGGCTTCCCTGATGGCCTGACGCCATAACGATGCAGTGCGTTTATCCGCCACATTTTTTTCAACTTCTTTTCCCACCGCCTTGAGCTCAGAAATTTTCATGCCCAGTAAATTTCTCAGGGGCTCCTCATCCGGGTGGATGCAGCGGATGCAGGTCTGCTCCGGTTTTCCTGAGGTCGTTGCTTTAAACGTTTTGACGATTTCAAAATTGCCGTCCTCATTCAGCAGATGTTCTGAGGCGAGCGTGGTCTGCACCCTGTCGTCGATCATGATAAAATCGGGCAGGTCATCAAATTCACAGGCTATTTCAAAACGGCCGTCCCCTTCTCTTAGGCTGAAACAGTTCATGTCATTCTTGTCAGCCTTCATTCCTTCTGTTTCAAAAAAAATAGCCAGCGCTTCCAGAAGCGTTGATTTCCCAAAGTCATTACGACCGACAATACCCGTCATGCTTTCATCAATAATGATTTCAGTAGAGTTTCTGTAGCCTCTGAAGTTTTTCAGTTTTAATTTTCTGAGCCGCATATGAAGTCCTGTGTGTAAGAAAGCGTTTTGCTGCAACCTGAATACAAAATATATTTTCAAAGGCCTGCCAACAAGCAGGGATAACCGTTATTCAGAATATCTTAACGACATTTCGGGATTATGATCTGGTCGCGCTTTCAGAACTTTACTGCCCCTCAAAACACCGGAAACTAACTTGTGGTTGGTTACATGGCAAAGTTAAAACTCCAGAATCACGGGTAATGATTTCAATGCTTATTATATTTTTTGGAATTGACTCATGAGCTTTATAATTTAAATGATAATAATAACCATTCTTTTATGCGTAATATTTGCTACTGACACTGATGAATTTAAAAGAAGATAGATTTTCATTTACGGATTATTTCCTAAATTCATCGATAACGTGATCGACATAAAATTTTCACTGAAGAATGAAGAGATAATTTAAGGCCGAGCGAAATAGCTCAAAATGGTGTATTTAACATAACAGAAGAAATGAAAGGCTCTATCGCAACCTGATACTTCAGGCCGCTAAGGGGTTAATCTTGTTGAAGAAAAATTAGACCGGGAAGCGCCAGGCGTCACCATTTCTCCCGCCTGGCTGGAAGTGAAGAATAATTGTGCATAGCTCCGTATTCGGGCTTTGCATCTGACAATGGTTCCCTGGATGAAAGTACGATCTCCACTCCAAGGACGCTGAACACCCTAAACAAACGCTCAAAACCCGCACTTGCAGGGTTGGCCTCTAGTCGGGCATAAGTTTGCTGTGTTATACCCAAACGTTCAGAAACATCTTTTTGCGTCAGTCCATTGGCTTTGCGAAAGCCGATTAAAACAGGACGTAACTGATTCAAAGTCTTCAAAGCGTATTGAGTGTTCATAAGTGACCTTCCGTATCGACGGGTTAACAAGCATAACGCAGGGATTTACAGCATATAGGCTGTAATGCTCATTAACAGACTATAGGCTGTAATACGAATCTTGCCAAGATGCGGCATCTTTCAAATACAAGGCCGTATTGGGTAAGCAGTACACCGTTATATAGCACCCCTTGCCCCTTTGCTGGAGAGGGACCCACGTGATCGCAGGTCTTTTAGACGTTGTTGCTAACCGGCATCATACACAGGTGGTAACCCCCAGGGAAACTCTATGAGTGATAATTTATTCCTGCCCCAGTCAAAATATAAAACCTTATCTAACTAGCTTTCTTAGTATTTTATAAATGAAGTGAAATTAGCGAAGAAGTTTTACATTGTAAAGTGAGCAAAAATATTTACCATTCAACTGGCAAAATTTACAATCTACAGCCCTTAGCCTGAGAAAATGCACATTAACAGAATAATCATCAAGTCCGATAGAGGCATAACTTACGTCCTCAAAAATATCAGAAATAAATGAGTTGAAATTACAAAAATTAACTTCACTTAACATCTTGAACACCGCAGAAATATATCTATCATGCATTATCTTGACTTCGATAACCTTAGATAAACTTGAATGCGACTTACATTTGAAGAGATCAAAGAGAAAGTAAATCAGCATATTTTTATTGTCCGAAATCCATTTTAAAATTTTATTACGTGCACATGGTAATATATACACTGGATTTTTGAAAGGGTTTGAAACGTCAACCACAAGGGAACAATAACCATGAGGATTTATTCCACTTATAATTAAGTCACTAAGTCCTTTCACTGCATTCAAATAGTTATCAAAACAAACCTCATATAAACTGGTACTATGAACTGCACATTTAGATTCAAACAACCATCTATGACGCAGATAACCAATGCCTTTAGAGTGTATATCTTCAACAATACATTTGTGACAGTAACGAATGTTTGAGATGTTTACCAATGGATATGAATTAGTTATGTGAAAATTTTTCCGACAGGCATCTTCAACAGCGTTAAAATACCCGTAAACACCAGAAGATAACGACACTATATTGGAAGTTAGTATATAACCATTTCTAGTGGCAAGAATGTCATATATATCCTGCAAGCTATGCAATTTGTACATATCAATCAGTTCGAAACGAGGAAAGGCATCGTACCTTAGTGCGCCATGCTTTGATATTATGTTCCTGCAATTGGATAAGTTATACATTATCTGTGAACGCAGAAGAAAACTGTGCCACAATTCATTTTCGTAAACCATATAACTCCCTCTTATTTAATTAGTTCCATTTTTCTGAGAAGTATCATTGTCATTGGTAGTTTATCTCTGTATTTCAAAAGCCAGCCATGCCCTCCCAGTAAAGCATCTAGACTTGTAAGTGACATCGAGTACTGCCCCTGAGATAAAACATCATTTATTAATGATGATGAGATAATATCTCTCTCGCTCCAGTCTACTCTTTTATTTTTATAGCATCGTATTGTTTTAGGAAGACAGGAATTAAGCCAGTCACATTCATGTTTATTTAGCCAATAGAAACTTGCATAACAACTTTCTTTGACTAACTTTCGTGTTATAGAAACGGATTGATTATGTATAAATCTTAATATTTTCTGCTTATGACGCCGTCTTAAAGAATCTTTTTTACATTTTTTACGCCATGAGCATAAACCGTAACAAGATGAAATTACAGAGGATACAGCTCCTTCCGATAATGAGTTTTTCTCAGCTATGGATGCCAGACTAAACCCCCTTACAGCCATAGACTTGATAAGCAATTCAGTGAATATATTAATTTTTGTGTTTCGCTTAAACGCCCTCAGGTATTTTTTATAAATAAGTGTTTTAATGTAACATCTGCTGCGACTAAATTCCTTCCCAAGGTTGCTAACACTAGTATTATTTTCAACTATATGAAAACTGTATTTCTTATGACTTTTAAAGATTTCTTTCTTTTTATTAGTACGACTTCCTGCATACGTTGGCCAGCAAGTATTTAACAAACAATAACAAAGCAAAAGATGCTTTGTGGGATGCTGACAACATTTGTCTTTGAGTATAGGCTCCCAGTAATGATAATCAGTTAGGGATGTTGGTATAATTCCCGATGAACCCTCCCCAAATAACTGGCACTTAGCATAAACATGTGCGTAGAATACATTTTTCTTTAAATTTCCATCCAATGATAATAAATTCAACTTTTTAAGTACATCCATGTAATTGGGGTGTGTAATATCTTTTCTTCTGATTATATTTAGGGACTCATAACAAAACTTAGCAAAATCGAAGTCTATCTCATTGCTAAGTTGTTCTGTATACGAAACAGGAGGCATCAGTCCAATACGTATGTGCGGTGAAGAAGGGACATGGATGCTTTCAAGCGCTACCGGATGCCGATGGCAGGTTGTAACCCCATGAAGCTGATGCGCCAGATGCCAATAAGTAACACCATAATGAAAAGTATCTTCACGAGCGCAAACCGGGCAAAACTTCAATAGTGTGCGCTGCCCTAGTGAAAAATTACTAAGGCGGCACAATCGATTAAGCCTGGCAGGGGTCGTGTTGAAATCCATAATTTCATTACGACTGATTGGTAGTGCCCAGGCAAAAAGAGGGAGTAAAGTCTGTTCATGCCAGAGCTGATCTGCACTTTCGGATGTATGAAGAGAAATAGCCTTTAATCCTGAATTGAGAATTGGATGGACGTTCATATCAGGTTTGTTGAAAATGATCGTTAACAGAGAAGATGGGGACATACCGTACACGGTAGTTGTCCGACAAAACCGGCTGAACAAGGATTCATCAGGCAAAACAGGCAACATTCTCATTTCCCACACCTCTCTTTGACCGTTACGAACTGTTACCTCATTACAATTTATTAAGTGGATCTATATTTATAAGCCCGCAACGCTGAAGAGCATCGTAGGTATTTTTCTTTTCAGCTGTTCTGTTGATAACAAGATCGTGGTCAAGAGACAGTATTTTCTCGTCGAAATTGCGCAAAACCTCGTCTATTTTTCCTACGAATTCCTTGTGCTGTGGCCTGTCTATATCCCCAGGGATCAAAGACTTTAGGGACTTCTCTGCCATGATTTTAGCCGAAGCATCACCCTCATTAGATGCAGTGATGTAGCCCCCTGAAACACCGGACAGTAGCTGTATCTCCAGATAAGAGATAGGCTTGAATATATGTCTAACACTAACGCCAATTTTGAGATGACCGGGATCCTGTTAGGGCAAGAAGTCCGTAAACGTAAAACTCCTCAGGAGAAGATCGCCATTATCCAGCAGACGATGGAGCCGGGTATGAATGTCTCCCATGTCGCCCGCCTGCATGGTATCCAGCCCAGCCTGCTGTTTAAGTGGAAGAAGCAATATCAGGAAGGCAGCCTCACCGCCGTTGCGGCTGGAGAGGAAGTCGTTCCTGCTTCTGAGCTTACTGCTGCTCTGAAGCAGGTCCGGGAGCTTCAGCGCCTTCTGGGCAAGAAAACGATGGAAGTTGAGATCCTGAAAGAAGCCGTGGAGTACGGTCAGTCGCGAAAATGGATAGCGCACGCGCCCTTGTTGCCAAAGGACGGGGAATAGCCATGGTCAGCCGGACCATGGGCGTGTCGCGTGCGCAACTGTCACTGCGGATTAACCGTTCTGCCGACTGGCAGGACAGGCGCTGTAACCGGCGTAATGAAGAAGCAGACGCAGAAATACTGTCGGCTATCCTCAACATTATCAGCGATATGCCGAGTTATGGTTATCGACGCGTGTGGGGCATCCTGCGCAAGCAACGTCGCACAGAGGGACAGCCACCTGTGAATGCCAAACGGCTTTACAGGATAATGAGCGAGCATAACCTGTTGTTGTTGCATCACAAACCAGAGCGACCGAAGCGTGAACATAAGGGCAAGATAGCGGTGGCAGAAAGCGATATGCGCTGGTGTTCAGATGGCTTCGAGTTCGGCTGCGACAACGGCGAAAAACTGCGGGTAACGTTCGCGCTGGACTGCTGCGACCGTGAGGCCATAGACTGGGCAGCAAGCACGGGAGGCTATGACAGTTCGACCGTGCAGGATGTGATGCTGAGGTCGGTGGAAAAGCGCTTCGGCGACAGGTTGCCCGACACAGCGGTGCAGTGGCTGACGGATAACGGTTCAGCGTATACCGCGTATGAAACGCGGAGGTTCGCGAGAGAGCTGAATCTGGAGCCCTGCACAACAGCGGTGAGCAGCCCGCAGAGTAATGGCATGGCCGAACGGTTCGTGAAAACGATGAAAGAAGACTATATCGCGTTCATGCCAAAACCGGATGTGAGAACAGCACTGCGAAACCTTGCAGTAGCGTTCACGCATTACAATGAAAACCACCCGCACAGCGCGCTGGGATATCACTCCCCGAGGGAATACCGGCGGCAGCGGACATCGTTAACTTAAGATACAAAAGCTGTTCGGAGATGGAGGGTCAAGATCACCCTCATTAGATGCAGAGAGCCATTTAGCTTCCTCATCTTCAGTCGCGGCCCCCGGGAGTGGAGTATCCTTATATTCCTCCGTATGACTCACGAGTACCGGTACAGAGGCCGACAAGACTGCGCCAGTGATGATTTCATTGCCGCTACCGATAACCTTTAATTGTGCCCCCCGATAAATCATCTGAGCCAATCCAATATTGCCTTTAGATAAAATGAATAATTTTTCGTTTAACTCATCATTTAATGGAGTTTCAACATTTGTCCATTGTAATGGCCATAAATAATGAATAAACGATTGCCAGTCTTGTGAATCGTATCTAACATTCTTAATTTTCATGTAACCACCAGACTCTGCCCGCCTGGCAATTCTCATTTTCTTTGTCAGCGTCTCGTCAAAAGGATGATTTCCACAAAAAACCATAGATACCCCCATGGAATCTACAATTTCATGTAAAAAATCAATCAACTTACTCTCACCCCCGGTTCTTGAAAATTTAAGCCTCTGCATTTCATCAATAACAAGGATACCCAAAAATGATGATTTAATTCTTTGTGCAATCTGGCGAGCCAGAGCACCATTTCTAATCTCAGGTGTAGTTCGTTCAGGTAATGACTCCAACTTAATGATAGTGTTTTATGTTCAGATAATGCCCGATGACCTTGTCATGCAGCTCCACCGATTTTGAGAACGACAGTGACTTCCGTCCCAGCCTTGCCAGATGTTGTCTCAGATTCAGGTTATGTCGCTCAATGCGCTGAGTGTAACGCTTGCTGATAACGTGCAGCTTTCCCTTCAGGCGGGATTCATACAGCGGCCAGCCATCCGTCATCCATACCACGACCTCAAAGGCCGACAGCAGGCTCAGAAGACGCTCCAGTGTGGCCAGAGTGCGTTCACCGAAGACGTGCGCCACAACCGTCCTCCGTATCCTGTCATACGCGTAGAACAGCCAGCGCTGGCGCGATTTAGCCCCGACGTATCCCCACTGTTCGTCCATTTCCGCGCAGACGATGACGTCACTGCCCGGCTGTATGGGGTCGGTTCCGGCTGAGGGCGAAATGACACCCTAAGCGTTAGCTCTGTGTCGTTGCACGATGTCAGCGACGGGTAATGACTCCAACTTACTGATAGTGTTTTATGTTCAGATAATGCCCGATGACTTTGTCATGCAGCTCCACCGATTTTGAGAACGACAGTGACTTCCTGCCCAGCCTTGCCAGATGTTGCCTCAGATTCAGGTTATGCCGCTCAATGCGCTGCGTATATCGCTTGCTGATTACGTGCAGCTCTCCCTTCAGGCGTGATTCATAAAGCGGCCAGCCATCCGTCATCCATACCACGACCTCAAAGGCCGACAGCAGGCTCAGAAGACGCTCCAGTGTGGCCAGAGTGCGTTCACCGAAGACGTGGGCTACCACCACCCTGCGTATCCTGTCATACGCGTAAAACAGCCAGCGCTGACGTGATTTAGCACCGACCTAGCCCCACTGTTCGTCCATTTCAGCGCAGACAATCACATCACTGCCCGGCTGTATGCGCGAGGTTACCGACTGCGGCCTGAGTTTTTTAAGTGACGTAAAATCGTGTTGAGGCCAACGCCCATAATGCGGGCGGTTGCCCGGCATCCAACACCATTCATGGCCATATCAATGATTTTCTGGTGCGTACCGGGCTGAGAAGCGGCATAAGTGAAGGTGAGCTGCCATGTTTTACGGCAGTGAGAGCAGAGATAACGTTGATGCCCGGCAGTACTTTTGCCATTACGCATCACGCCTTCAGTAGCTGAACAGGAGGGACAGCTGATAGAAACAGAAGCCACTGGAGCACCTCAAAAACACCATCATACACTAAATCAGTAAGTTGGCACCATTACCGTTCGTTCAATACCAATTGCATCATCTAATTTTTGTAAAATCTCTTCACAAAGGTCTCTCACACTTGAATTGTATGGACAATTAATCTTTACCCATACAATTTGCTTACTGAAGCCGGGAAAAACTCCTTTATAGCTGCTGTGTTCTATAATCTGAGGGAAATGATCCATGACTTGCTCAATCATGGTAGTTTTTCCAGAACCACTCATTCCAACTATCGTAATAGTTTCAGCCTGGGATTTAAAATATCCACTTTCTGGCTCAATATCAGGACGCTCATTTCCATAGTAATGAAGATATTGAATTGTTCCGCTTTTTAAAGGATTACGAGCTGCATAGCTTTCCCTAAGTGCCCGTAAGATCATCTTATAAGCCTGGATAAGATTGGTTTGAGGGCAACGGAATTTCTTTATACGTTCGACATACTGCTCTCTAACATTCGCCGGGGCAGTCCAGCGGATTTTTTCGTCAATTTCGGGGAAATAACTCATTTCCAGAAGTACTTCATCTTCCGTAAGCGCTTCAGGAAGTGCTTCAATTAAGGGATTGCCACGATACTCAGGTAACTCCTGTTCTTTATATATCGCTGAAACGCGCCGTATAAGGTTCATTATTCTGCGTCCTCAGTCTTCTTCTTACCTTTTAACCATCTTTGTTTCTCCTCCCGGCCAGGCAAAAGCAGAACATTACTGGATGAAGGAAGTAGGGGTTCAGATCTTCCATTAGCAACATGAGTTCGCCCTAATGAATCAAGTTCATTTTTCCTGTTCTTTTTAATATCTTTACCATGTACCCGGCGAGATTCGTATATTTCATTTAATCTTTCGTTACCTTTCCTGTTAAATTCATCTTTATTATTGATATTGCTGAGCGAATCCAGAGTAAATAAATTAATTTCTTTTTGAGTATCTACCCAATCAGCCATTACATCTGTATCAAGATGAGCTTTCCCTTTAAATACATCTCTTTTCTTAAGTAGGTAATGTTTTTTGAAAATGCTATTTTTGTCAAATCTTACATATATATAATCTACGCAATTGTCATCTATTCTTGCTTCACAAGTGGTTCTTCCAAATACTCTGACACCTGATGCAATTTCAGGATCACATTCATAAAAAAGATTATTGTACTGAATCCCACCGGCGGTAATGTTAGCGTTCACAGGGATTAACAATCGTGCGATCACTTCGTCGGCCCCAACGGCTCTTGCGCTGAATCTCCCGTGCTTTAAGCTTATCATCCAACTATTTTTTGGTGATATTACGAGATCATTTTCAATCAGTAAGGGATTGATATAAGCCAGTTCCTCATACGTTCTCTGATTATGTGCAAGTATCTCCCGAATCAGTAAAGACGTGACCTCCTGAATCGTTAAACAAGCCCTGGATTGCGGTGTTGGCTCTCCTTTAACAATCTTTCCCCTTCGTGTTGTTCCAATAAGCCTATGAATAACCTCATCATTCAGAATGCCGAAACAGCGTTCAACAATGCTTTTTCTGTCGCCTCTACCGACTGGCGCAAACTCAAGCTTTGTCAGGGGGGTCATCTCTTCCTGAGGTTTAAGACCAATCATCTCCCCGTTGTCACACATCAATGTTAATGGAATGTGAGAACAAGGCCAATCATCATCAGTAATAGAGATTCCAAATAATCTACAATATTCTTTTTTTGGCATAAAGCAATTTGCTAACGCTTGTCGGGCGGCTCGCCATGAAGCATGGTATAAAGAAACATGAAGGCCAACAATCATTCTTGTTGCACGATCCACCACTGTATAAATAGTAGGACGCCCAATGACTTTTCGTCTGTTTAAACTCGAAATAAGATGTACATCAGCGACAGTTGAGTCTATTTCGAAAACATCACCCGGCAAAACAGTTGTATTAGCCACACTACCTAAAAGCGCCCGCATTTTGAGGTCTATTTCTTTTTTCGTGTTCTTCTTATTTATCGAGAAATCTTTAGTGAAGAGTTTTTTATTCCAGTATGAAAATTGTTTTAAAGAAGGAACATATGGAGCTCTATTTTCTAGGTTTGCTGTTTTAATTTCATCCCTAAAATACAAATCAATATGTCTCTCTAATGTTTTCTTTATCGTATCTCCGTTAACTTTATAATGATACGTAATGAGAGATTTTCTAATATTATTTATATCTCTTTCATTAAGAATGAAAACACGTGATCGTTCATTAGGTAATGCTCTGTTTTTTTTGGAATTCCCAAGTTTAATTTCATGTTTGATTCTACTTTTCCCAGCGGCGCCACAGTTCGAGAATGCGGGTAGCAATGCATAAATATCCTGCCCATGTCGCCAATACAACGCCAGAAGCGTTCTGATAGTATATTGTGATATTTTTTTATTTCTGGAGTAATCCATTAAAAGGTGCGACTTTTTATGTAATGCATAGTCGAACAGAAACATTCTGTCATCTACAAGATCTTTAATGATATTGTAATTTTCATCTCGCCTTCCTCTGTCTTTATCTGTTATTTCTTTCTCATCTACTAACATATATGAAGGATATATATAATCTTTACAAGTTATGCTATTTGATTCAATATAATATTTAAACATTGAAAATGAGAAAGGGATTGGCTTACCCGTTCTTTCTGATTTTATTTTAAACAAAATTAACAAATCGACCTTTCTGTCAAAATCCAAAACACGGTAAAGTCCCTCTGCAAGCAAATCAGTGCCTTGAGAGAGCCAGACTGAATTCCTAATAATATCCATTTGCGTTCAGTCCTATATAGTGGTCATTGGAAATTATCTTTATCAGACCGGTTTCGAGTATTGGATATGATAAATCAACATTTATCATTTTTAATCCAATCATTGCCTGCAATAACATCATCGCTTCTTGTGCATCTACCCCAAAGATTGATGAAATCATTGCACGTAGTCCTACTATGGGATAAACATCTGGTTTAAGCTTCCATAGGATTTTATCAAGAGGATATTTATCATAAAATTCAGAACCATCTCTTAATACAGAAGTAGCCCAGCAAATGTTTTTACCGACGACGTTATTGAGTTCCGAGCCAACATAAATTTGAAACTCAACATCAATCAACTGCCAAAACATCCTCTCTATTTCAAGTTTTTGGGCTTCGCGTTCAGGTATGCTCTCGTTATGTTTTACTGCTATAGCTTTGTATCGAAGTCCGCCTTCAGGAGTTCTCAAGGTCAGTAAAAAATCGGTTGTCATAACATTCAGAACTTCGACAGGTACTCCTCTTACTCCCCTCACCATAGGATGTTGAAAATGTAGATGATTTGCTATTTGTTGGGTAAGCCGGAGAGGAAAGAGTGGGAATTGTTCCCGGATATCAATCACCGAGTCATTAAACTCAGCCAGATAGAAAAAGTTACTTTCGACAGAAGAAAGGAGATGATGGTTTCGAAACGTCTTAAGGCCAAAGACTATCGAACGGTTTCCACGGGATTTAACGTCCTGAGCTCTAAGCCAGGGCTGATAACTTTGGCCATAGCCCACTCCTATGCCGTCACCTAGCGCATTTTCATAATCCAAATAGGATTTGAGACGCCTACCCCTAGCCATGATCGTACCCTAAAAACGACATTGATACGTACCTATATGTGCATTTTATAGTCTCCAACCCTATAACTACACATTCAGTAAGTATACAACATTAGCGTCGTTTTTTGAGAATGGTTACAACTTTAGTGCTTTGTGTACAACTTTATTGTCCTCGGACATCAGCGAGTGCCTGCGCGCATGCCCAGGCACTGGCCCACGCCCACTGGAAGTTATACCCGCCGAGCCAGCCGGTCACGTCCATCACTTCACCAATGAAATAAAGACCCGGCACGTTGCGGGCTTCCATCGTGCAGGATGAGAGTTCGTTTGTATCCACGCCGCCCAGCGTCACTTCCGCCGTGCGGTAGCCTTCGGTGCCGTTTGGCTGTACGCGCCAGTTCGTCAGCGTCTCCACCAGCGCTTCCTGTTCGCGGCTGTTGAGCTGCTTGAGCGCGACATCCGGAATTTGCCCTAATACCTGCAAGCACTCCACGAGACGCTTCGGCAGCTGCATCGCCAGGGTATTTTTCAGGCTTTGATTCGGATGCGCGGCGCGTTGCTCGTTAAGGAAGGCGTCCAGATCGCAGTCCGGCACCAGGTTTACGGAGACAAACTCCCCCGGCTGCCAGTAGCTGGAGATCTGCAATACCGCCGGGCCCGAGAGTCCGCGATGAGTAAAGAGCAGATTTTCGCGGAACACCGTGCCGTCTTCGGCCGTAATGACCGACGGCACAGACACGCCGGAGAGCGTCTGAAGCTGTTCCAGCAGCGGCTTATGCAGCGTGAACGGTACCAGCCCGGCGCGGGTGGGCAGTACCTTCAGGCCAAACTGCTCGGCAATTTTATAGCCGAACGGTGAAGCGCCCAGCCCCGGCATCGAGAGGCCGCCGCTGGCGATCACCAGGTTATCGGCGCTGACGGTTTCACCGTTGAGTTGCAGCGTGTAGCCCTGCTCGTCACGGGCGACGTCCAGCACTTCGGTGCGCAGGCGCATAACTACGCCGCCTTTCTCGCACTCGGCCACCAGCATATCGACAATTTGCTGCGCGGAGTCGTCGCAGAACAGCTGCCCCAGCGTCTTCTCATGCCACGCGATACCGTGTTTACCCACCAGCTCGATAAAATCCCACTGGGTGTAGCGCGCCAGCGCAGATTTGCAAAAATGACGGTTCTGGCTCAAATAGGCCGCAGGCTCGACATAAAGATTAGTAAAGTTGCATCGCCCGCCGCCAGACATCAGGATCTTGCGGCCAGGCTTTTTTCCGTTATCCAGCAGCAGCACGCGACGACCCGCTTGTCCGGCCATCGCCGCACAAAACATACCCGCCGCACCGGCGCCAATTACTACGGCATCAAACCTTTCCACGTCAAAATCCTCTTCGTTAACTGCCGCGGATTGTAAAGTTTCCTCAGTGGTCGCACCAGCGTAAAAAGATATTACAAAGCCATTTCATTGATATTTAAAGATTATCCTTTCAGGCACATTTCTCAAATCAGGTGGTATGTCAAAAAAAGTCTATATTTCACTTTGCCCGTTGCGCATTTGTCCTGGATAATGCGCCGCGTTCATGTCCTCAAAATGGCGTAACGTCCTATGCTACATTTGTTTGCCGGCCTGGATTTACATACCGGGCTTTTATTATTGCTTGCTCTGGTTTTTGTGCTGTTTTACGAAGCGATCAACGGCTTCCACGACACTGCAAACGCAGTAGCAACGGTTATCTACACTCGCGCAATGCGATCGCAGCTTGCGGTCGTGATGGCGGCGGTATTTAACTTTTTTGGTGTCCTCCTGGGCGGACTGAGCGTTGCGTATGCCATTGTGCATATGCTGCCAACGGATCTGCTGCTTAACGTGAGTTCCGGTCATGGCCTGGCCATGGTGTTCTCAATGCTGCTTGCTGCGATTATCTGGAACCTCGGTACCTGGTATTTCGGCCTGCCGGCATCCAGCTCTCACACCCTCATCGGCGCGATTATCGGTATCGGGTTAACCAATGCCCTGATGACCGGGACCTCCGTCGTTGATGCGCTGAATATCCCGAAAGTTCTCGGTATTTTCGGCTCTCTGATCATCTCCCCTATCGTCGGTCTGGTGGTGGCGGGTGGCTTGATTTTCATCCTGCGTCGCTACTGGAGCAACACGAAAAAACGTGCGCGTATCCATCTGACGCCAGCAGAGCGTGAGAAGAAAGACGGCAAGAAAAAGCCGCCGTTCTGGACGCGTATCGCGCTGATCATTTCCGCTATTGGCGTCGCCTTCTCTCATGGCGCGAACGATGGTCAGAAAGGTATCGGCCTGGTGATGCTGGTTCTGATTGGCGTCGCACCGGCGGGCTTCGTGGTTAACATGAACGCCTCCGGTTACGAAATCACCCGTACCCGTGATGCGGTAAACAACGTTGAGACTTACTTCCAGCAGCATCCTGATTTGCTGAAGAAAGCGACCGGCGTGGACCAGCTGATTCCTTCTCCGGAGTCAGGCGCAACGACGGCACCGGGCGAGTTCCATTGCCATCCGGCAAACGCGATTAACGCGCTGGAACGTGCGAAAGGTATGCTGGCCGATATCGAAAGCTATGACAAACTGGCTGTTGAACAGCGTGGTCAACTGCGTCGCATCATGCTCTGTATCTCCGACGTGACGGATAAAGTCGCGAAGCTGCCAGAGGTTAATGCTGACGACCAACGTCTGCTGAAGAAACTGAAAGGCGATATGCTCAACACCATTGAGTACGCGCCAATCTGGATCATCATGGCGGTCGCGCTGGCGCTGGGTATCGGTACGATGATTGGCTGGCGTCGTGTGGCGACCACCATCGGTGAGAAGATCGGTAAGAAAGGCATGACCTATGCGCAGGGTATGTCCGCGCAGATGACGGCAGCGGTATCTATCGGTCTGGCGAGCTACACCGGTATGCCAGTCTCCACCACCCACGTACTCTCTTCGTCCGTGGCAGGTACCATGATTGTTGACGGCGGCGGTTTGCAGCGTAAAACCGTGACCAACATTCTGATGGCCTGGGTGTTCACCCTCCCGGCGTCCATCCTGCTGTCTGGCGGTCTGTACTGGATTTCGCTGAAGCTGATTTAATCGGCTGAAGGCGACAAAAAAGCGGGTCAGGAAACTGGCCCGCTTTTTTTATGCTCAGTGCCAAATCATCAGCGCAATCATACTCACCACAACCAGACCACACAGGGCGCTGGTCAAAATGAACTGACGACGCAGGCGCTCGCAGCGACGGATAAACTCTTCATCGTGGTGATCGCGGTAGCGTTGGTAGTAGATATACCCCACCAGACGCATCTGCTTGCTGGGCTGTCCGTGCGAGGTGAAGAACCCTCCACCGTCCACATACTGATAAAGCAACGGATCGCAACCACGAAGTACCACTAACAGCGCACGTAACGATGAGAAGTAGCGCGCCATATTCACTATGCAAACCACGCATAACGCCCAAAACAATGCGACGGTGCTAATCATACATCCTCCCCGGCGTCCGCCCACGAAGCAAGGCTCCTGAGCTACCGCACCCCAATGCCCTGACAGACAGTTCAGTGAAAGAATGACCAAAAGTCGATCCGGTTCGCGTTTTAATATCCGAACGGCTCATTAAATAGTGTAGGAGATCCGTTAATTTTTTTGCCACAAGGTTAATCGTTATCAACACCAAAGCTTGAAAAATATGTTTAACTGGGCCGTAATGAAAGCATCAGACGACGGCTTTCCCATTTAGTCATCGATAACTTAAGGAAGGAGTAACACTATGGCTTACAAACACATTCTCATCGCGGTAGACCTCTCCCCGGAGAGTAAAGTGCTGGTTGATAAAGCAGTATCCATGGCACGTCCCTACAACGCGAAAGTTTCGCTGATTCACGTTGATGTGAATTACTCCGACCTCTACACCGGTCTGATCGACGTGAATCTCGGCGATATGCAGAAACGCATCTCCGAAGAGACTCACCACGCGCTGAGCGAGCTTTCTACCAACGCGGGCTATCCAATCACTGAAACCTTAAGCGGTAGCGGCGATCTGGGCCAGGTGCTGGTTGATGCGATTAAGAAATACGATATGGACCTGGTGGTATGCGGTCATCACCAGGACTTCTGGAGCAAGCTGATGTCTTCCGCGCGCCAGCTGATTAACACCGTACACGTGGATATGCTGATTGTTCCACTGCGTGACGAAGAAGACGAGTAAGTGCAAAAAAGCCCGGTGGCGCTAACGCTTACCGGGCCTACAAGGTAAAAGCAAAACGGCAACACGGTTGCCGTTTTTAATGTTTGTTCCCTCTCCCTGTGGGAGAGGGTTAGGGTGAGGGCATCAGCCCGCACTATTCTGGCGTTCCCGAATAAATATCAAACCGATGCCCTTTCGTGGTCACCGCGTTAGTGGTCGCAACGTCCGCCAGCGGCGGCGCATAGTCCGGCCGCTTCACCACCACCCGCTTCGTCGCCAGCTGACGAGCCGGCTCCAGCAGGCCATCGGCATCTAAATCTGGCCCCACCAGAGACTGAAACACCCGCATCTCTTTCTTCACCAGCGCGCTTTTCTGCTTATGCGGGAACATGGGGTCGAGATAGACCACCTGCGGGCGCGGGGTGATATCGGTCAGCGCCGTCAGGCTGGAGGCATGAATAAGTTGCAAACGTTCCTGTAACCACGGGCCGATTTCCGGGTCCGCGTAGCCCCGCGTCAACCCGTCGTCGAGCAGCGCGGCGACAACTGGATTACGCTCCAGCATCCGCACCCGACAGCCGACAGACGCCAGCACAAAGGCATCGCGCCCCAGCCCCGCCGTGGCATCCACCACGTCCGGCAGATAGCTGCCTTTAATGCCGACCGCTTTGGCCACCGCTTCACCGCGACCGCCGCCAAACTTACGCCGGTGCGCCATCGCGCCGCCGACAAAATCGACAAAAATCCCGCCAAGCTTTGGCTCATCGAGCTTGCGCAGCTCCAGATGTTCCGGCGTCATCACCAGCGCCATCAGGTTGTCTTCATCATGTTCCAGCCCCCAGCGGGCCGCCAGAACAGATAAGGCGCCGTCCCCGGCGCCTGTTTCATCTACTAAGCAGATCTTCACGTAGCAATCAGCCTTTGATTCCGTAATGCTCCAGCATCGCATCCAGCTGCGGCTCGCGGCCACGGAAGCGTTTGAACAGCTCCATAGGCTCTTCTGAACCGCCGCGCGTCAGGATGTTATCAAGGAACGACTGACCGGTTTCGCGGTTGAAAATCCCCTCTTCTTCGAAGCGCGAGAAGGCATCTGCCGCCAGCACGTCGGCCCATAGGTAGCTGTAGTAGCCTGCGGCGTACCCGCCTGCGAAGATATGGCTGAACGCGTGCGGGAAGCGTCCCCAGGTAGGGCCTGGAATAACCGCGACCTGCTTTTTAATCTCAGCCAGGGTTTCGAGGATTTTCGCCCCCTGCTCCGGGCTGAACTCGGCGTGCAGGCGGAAGTCGAACAGGCCGAACTCCAGCTGACGCAGGATGAACATCGCCGCCTGGTAGTTTTTCGCCGCCAGCATTTTATCCAGCAGTTCTTTCGGCAGCGGTTCGCCCGTTTCGTAATGGCCGGAGATAAATGCCAGCGCGTCCGGCTCCCAGCACCAGTTTTCCATAAACTGGCTTGGCAGCTCGACCGCATCCCATGGCACACCGCTGATACCGGCGACGCCAGCGGTTTCGATGCGGGTCAGCATGTGGTGCAGGCCGTGACCGAACTCGTGGAACAGGGTGATCACTTCATCGTGGGTAAACAGCGCAGGTTTGCCGCTCACCGGGCGGTTGAAGTTACAGGTCAGGTAGGCGACCGGTTTTTGCAGGGAACCATCCGCTTTACGCATCTGGCCCACGCAGTCGTCCATCCACGCCCCGCCACGTTTGTTTTCACGCGCGTAAAGATCCAGATAGAAGCTGCCGCGCAGCTCGTTTTTCTCGTCATACAGCTCGAAGAAGCGCACGTCCGGATGCCAGACGTCGATGTCGGTACGCTCTTTCGCGGTAATGCCGTAGATGCGTTTCACCACCTCGAACAGGCCGTTAACGGCTTTGTTTTCCGGGAAGTACGGACGCAGCTGTTCGTCGCTGATGCTGTAGAGGTGCTGTTTCTGTTTTTCGCTGTAGTACGCGATATCCCACGGCTGAAGCTCGTCCACGCCGAACTCCACTTTCGCAAAGGCGCGCAGCTGAGCCAGTTCTTTTTCACCCTGAGGACGGGCGCGTTTCGCCAGATCGGTCAGGAAGTCGAGCACCTGCTGTGGGTTCTCGGCCATTTTGGTGGCAAGGGATTTATCGGCATAGCTGTCGAAGCCCAGCAGCTGTGCCAGTTCGTGGCGCAGGGCGAGGATCTCCGCCATCACCGGGCTGTTATCCCACTTACCGGCATTCGGCCCCTGATCGGAGGCGCGGGTGCTGTAGGCGCGGTACATCTCTTCGCGCAGGGCCTGGTTGTCGCAGTAGGTCATCACCGGCAGATAGCTTGGGATATCCAGCGTTAACAGGAAGCCTTCCTGCTCTTTCGCTTCGGCCTGGGCTTTTGCCGCCGCCAGCGCGCTTTCCGGCATACCCGCCAGTTCAGATTCATCGGTAATCAGCTTCGTCCAGCCCATGGTGGCGTCGAGGACGTTGTTGCTGTACTGGTTGCCCAGCTCGGACAGGCGCGCGGCGATTTCGCCGTAGCGAACCTGTTTTTCTTTTGGCAGGCCAATCCCGGACAGTTCGAAATCACGCAGGGCGTTATCGACCGATTTTTTCTGCGCCGTGTTCAGTTCGGCATAGTGGTCGCCGTCGCGCAGGTCGCGGTAGGCTTTGTAGAGCCCCTCATGCTGACCGACCCAGGTGCTGTACTCAGAGAGCAGCGGCAGGGTCTGTTCGTAGGCTTCACGCAGCTCCGGGCTGTTTTTCACCGAGTTCAGGTGACTCACCGGGGAGAAAATACGCCCCAGCACGTCGTCCACTTCGGCCAGCGGCTGACACAGATTTTCCCAGGTGTACGGCGCGCCCTGCGCGACCACGCTTTCTACCGCCGCACGGCAGTTGTTCAGCGACTGGGTAACGGCCGGAACCACATGCTCAGGGAGGATTTTAGAAAACGGTGGCAACGAAAAAGGCGTCAGTAATGGATTGGTCATAAACGCTGTCCTGTTGAAATAGATGAATGAAGCGCGCATCCGGCGCTGTGCATATTGTTTTCAGTAATGGGGTTAAGTGTAGAGGATTTCAATGCCGAAGGTTGTCGAAAAACGCCCGTTGGCGCTGCGCTTACCGGGCCTGCGGGTAATCTGTGCCGTTCTGCTGTAAACTGTGGCAAATCGTCAATTCAGCGGAATATCATTACCCATGCTCAGTTATCGCCACAGCTTCCACGCAGGCAACCACGCCGACGTCCTCAAACATACCGTTCAGAGCCTGATCATCGAATCGCTTAAAGAAAAGGATAAACCGTTCCTTTATCTGGACACCCACGCGGGCGCGGGCCGTTATCAGCTGAGCGGCGAGCATGCCGAGCGTACCGGTGAATATCTGGAAGGGATTGCGCGTATCTGGCAGCAGGACGATCTGCCTGCCGAGCTGGAGCCGTACATTGGCGTGGTGAATCACTTCAACCGCAACGGCCAACTGCGTTACTACCCGGGTTCACCACTGATTGCCCGCCAGCTGCTGCGTGAGCAGGACAGCCTTCAGCTGACAGAGCTGCACCCGAGCGACTTCCCGCTGCTGCGTTCTGAGTTTCAGAAAGATAACCGCGCCCGCGTGGACAAAGCCGATGGCTACCAGCAGCTGAAAGCCAAACTGCCGCCGGTTTCCCGTCGCGGCCTGGTGCTGATCGACCCGCCGTACGAAATCAAAACCGACTATCAGGCGGTGGTGACCGGCATTAACGAAGGTTACAAACGCTTTGCGACCGGCACCTATGCCCTGTGGTATCCGGTAGTGCTGCGCGCGCAAATTAAACGCATGATCAAAGACCTCGAAGCGACCGGCATTCGTAAAATCCTGCAAATTGAGCTGGCGGTGCGCCCTGACAGCGACCAGCGCGGCATGACCGCGTCCGGCATGATCGTCATTAACCCGCCGTGGAAGCTCGAAGCACAGATGAACAACGTGCTGCCGTGGCTGCACAAAACGCTGGTGCCAGCCGGTACGGGTCACGCCACCGTGAGCTGGATCGTGCCGGAGTAATCGCAGCCATCGGTGGAAACTATTGATTTCAGGTATACAATCGCGGCAATTCACGATTAAGGACAACGCTATGACTAAGCATTATGACTACATCGCAATCGGCGGCGGCAGCGGCGGCATCGCCTCCATCAACCGTGCGGCCATGTACGGCCAGAAGTGTGCGCTGATTGAAGCCAAAGAACTCGGCGGCACCTGCGTGAACGTGGGTTGTGTACCGAAGAAAGTGATGTGGCATGCCGCGCAAATCCGTGAAGCTATCCATATGTATGGCCCGGACTACGGCTTTGACACCACCATCAACCACTTCGACTGGGATAAACTGATCGCCAGCCGTACCGCCTACATCGACCGTATTCACACCTCGTACGATAACGTGCTGGGCAAGAATAACGTCGACGTGATCCGCGGCTTCGCCCGTTTCGTGGATGCGAAGACGATCGAAGTGAACGGCGAGACGATCACCGCCGATCACATCCTGATCGCCACCGGCGGCCGTCCGAGCCACCCGAACATTCCGGGCGCGGAATACGGTATCGACTCCGACGGTTTCTTCGAGCTGCCTGCTCTGCCAGAACGCGTGGCCATTGTGGGCGCAGGTTACATCGCGGTTGAGCTGGCCGGCGTGATTAACGGCCTGGGAGCGGAAGCGCACCTGTTCGTGCGTAAACACGCGCCGCTGCGCAGCTTTGACCCGCTGATCGTCGACACGCTGGTCGAGGTGATGAACGCCGAAGGCCCAACCCTGCACACCAACGCCGTGCCAAAAGCGGTGGTGAAAAATGCGGACGGTAGCCTGACTCTGGAGCTGGAAGATGGCCGCAGCCAGACCGTTGATTGCCTGATCTGGGCGATTGGTCGTGAACCGGCCACCGACAACTTCAACCTGGCCGCAACCGGGGTGAAAACCAATGAAAAAGGCTACATTGTCGTTGATAAGTTCCAGAACACCAGCGTACCGGGCATTTATGCCGTCGGTGATAACACCGGCGCCGTAGAGCTGACGCCGGTTGCCGTGGCGGCGGGACGTCGTCTTTCCGAGCGTCTGTTTAATAACAAGCCGGACGAACATCTGGACTACAGCAACATCCCGACCGTGGTCTTCAGCCACCCGCCAATCGGTACCGTCGGCTTAACCGAGCCGCAGGCGCGTGAGCAGTACGGCGATGACCAGGTGAAAGTGTATAAATCGGCGTTTACCGCGATGTATACCGCGGTCACCTCGCACCGTCAGCCGTGCCGCATGAAGCTGGTCTGCGTGGGCCCGGAAGAGAAGATCGTTGGCATCCACGGCATTGGCTTCGGCATGGACGAGATCCTGCAAGGCTTCGCGGTGGCGCTGAAGATGGGCGCAACGAAGAAAGACTTCGATAACACCGTGGCGATCCACCCGACTGCGGCGGAAGAGTTTGTGACTATGCGCTGATCCGTCTGATCCGCAACAAAACCGGCCAGCTGGCCGGTTTTTTTATGCCTTTGGCGGGTAAACCCAACGGGTGTACAAACGGTAACAAAATAACCCGATACCCGCGGTGGAATTAACTAATCTTAGAAAGCGCTACGCGTTCGCCTGTTACTACGGAAAAAGATTAGAGATATGAAAATGCACGTAAAGATCACCGCAAAACTGATGGCCAAAATGCACCTTGTTCTCGCGCTGGTTTGGGCGATACTGACTATTCCTACCCTGCTGTGGTGGAAAAACAGCATTCTGTGGGTGTCGTTAATGAGCATTTACGCCATCGTGATTTCCCATCTGGCTGCGTACAGCGCCGCCCATGCGGAAAAAGCAGCCAGCAAGGCGATGGATAAAAGCGAAGGCGCCAGCCAGAAAGCCAGTCAAACCGCCAACAGCCTTCAGGGCGATGCGCGTCAGGCACATTAATCCGTGCTTATATGCAGAATACCGAATGCTCTGAATTTTATTCCTGCTCTGTTTCCAAAGATTCTGATTTAATAATTTCATAATCAAAGGGATATCTGATTTTCAGCGTGTTTAAATCCATTTTGAAAGCGTGATCTACCGCACACTTCGCACCGCATTAACCGAAGCGAATGTCTACGCTTTAAAGATAGCCGGGAAAAACCCGTATTGGTTACGACAAAAACCGGAGGTCCTGAACACCATGTTCAACCAGAAACTACAGACTGCCGAGGATATCGAGTTCGAGATTGCAGAAGAGCTGCGCTACGAAACCGATCCCTGTGAGTTAAAACTGGATGAGATGATCGAGGCAGAGCCGGAACCGGAAATGATTGAAGGGCTGCCGGCGTCCGATGCCCTTACGCCCGCAGACCGCTACCTTGAACTGTTTGAACACGTCCAGTCGTCGCGGCTGTTTGCGGACAGCAAAACCTTTCCCGACTGCGCGCCGAAGATGGATCCGCTGGATATTTTGATCCGCTATCGCAAGGTGCGTCGTCACCGTGATTTTGACCTGGCGCGCTTTGTGGAGAATCACTTCTGGCTGCCGGAGGACTACAGCAAAGAGTACGTCTCTGACCCCGGCCTGTCCCTGAAAGAACATATTGATAATCTGTGGCCGGTGCTGACGCGCGAGCCGCAGGATCACATCCCTTGGTCGTCGCTGCTGGCGCTGCCTCAGGCCTATATTGTGCCCGGTGGGCGATTCAGTGAGACCTACTACTGGGACTCTTACTTCTCCATGCTGGGGCTTGCTGAAAGCGGTCGTAACGATCTGCTGAAATGTATGGCCGATAACTTCGCCTGGCTGATTGAGCGCTACGGCCATATCCCGAACGGCAACCGTACCTACTATCTCAGCCGCTCCCAGCCGCCCGTTTTTGCCCTGATGGTGGAGCTGTTTGAAGAGGACGGCGTGCGCGGGGCGAAGCGCTATCTTGAGCATCTTAAGATGGAGTACGCCTTCTGGATGGACGGGGCGGAATCGCTGCTGCTCAATCAGGCCTATCGCAGTGCGGTACGCATGCCGGATGGCTCATTGCTCAACCGCTACTGGGACGATCGCGACACGCCGCGAGATGAATCGTGGATTGAGGATGTGGAAACCGCCCGTCATTCCGGTCGTCCGCCGAACGAGGTGTATCGCGACCTGCGCGCCGGGGCAGCCTCAGGATGGGATTACTCATCCCGCTGGCTGCGCGATCCTGCGCGGCTGGCCAGCATCCGCACGACACAATTTATCCCCATTGATTTGAACGCATTCCTGTTCAAACTGGAGAGCGCTATCGCCAATATCTCCGCGTCGAAAGGGGATAAAGAGACGGCTGATCTGTTCCGCCAGAAAGCCAGCGACCGGCGCGCGGCGGTGAACCGCTATCTGTGGGACGAAGAGAACGGCTGTTATCGTGATTACGACTGGCGGCGTGAAGCCCTGGCGCTGTTCTCTGCGGCCAGCATTGTGCCGCTCTATGTGGGCATGGCGACGCATGAGCAGGCTGAACGGCTGTCCGATGCCGTTAAAGCCCGTCTGCTCACGCCGGGCGGTATTCTCGCCACCGAATATGAAACCGGGGAGCAGTGGGATAAGCCGAACGGCTGGGCGCCGCTCCAGTGGATGGCGATCCAGGGGTTCAAGCAGTACGGCAACGACTCGCTGGGAGATGAGATCGCCTGGAGCTGGCTGCACACGGTGAACCATTACTACAAAACCCATCATAAGCTGATTGAGAAGTACCACATCGCCAGCAGCACGCCACGCGAAGGTGGCGGGGGTGAGTATCCGTTGCAGGATGGCTTCGGCTGGACGAATGGCGTGGTGCGGCGGTTGATTGGGCTGTATGGGGAGCCCTGAGCCTCACCCCTCACCCTGCCCCTCTCCCCTGAGGGGCAGAGTGAGGGGGAAAAATAATCAGCGGATCACCTCATAAATGGCAGTCTGGATGGACTGCCATTTTTTTGTGCTGGCATCGGGCTGCGTCTTCGCGCGGCGCGTTGCCATATCGGCGTCGTGCTGCTGGCGTTTCACCACCGCGGGAACGGTACAGAATGCTTCCAGGTACTGCTTACGCATAGGCGTCAGCGATTCGCCGTTCGCCATCGCATGGCTAAGCGTATTAATAAAGCGTCGGCAGGGCTTTTGCTCTGTCATTTGCAGGCGGTAGCGCAACATTACTTCCAGTACATCGTCGTAGCCTGCCGACAACGCCTCCTCCGTCCATGACATTTTCCAGTCCATCCCGCCCTGCAAAAACAGGAGCGCCACGCGGGTGTCATTGCGATTGATGGCCGAGCGGAAATTATTCTCATCCCAGGTAACACCCATGCGGGTTAACGTCTCGCGTGAGGAAGGCGTTTCGCGCATTTCCTGCACCTGCGCGGGAGATGCCGTACTGGCCACAGCCGGCTGCGGTTTACTGCTGGTCACCAGCCAGAATCCCCCCACGACAATCGCGATAACCATCACGCCAACCGCTCCCCACAGCACGCCGGAAATCAGCTGTTCGCGCTGCTCTGGCGTACGCGCGGCGCGCTGAGTCGGTTTTTCTATACTGTCGCGCACTTCAAAAAGATCGCCGCCTGTGGTGCGGTCCATTTTTTGCGCCTTTTCCCAGAACGCGTGCAGCTCGCTTTCGTCCACCGCCATCAGCGCCGCCGGGTTAACGCGTGTCCGCCCTTCCTCAAACGCGCGCTGAACGGAGCGGGTGATCTGCGTGTAATAGCAGTCGAGCAGCTGGATTTGCGCCCCGCTTAACGGCTGCTGCACGGTGATGCTGTTGCGGATTTGTCGAATATCTTCGAGGAAGGTTTGCAGGGTTTTGCGGGGCTCTACCAGCAGCGTCAGCATGTCCGGAGCGTTAAACAGCGGCGCGTAGTAGCGGCTAAATTCTTTTTTATCCACCAGCAGCTGGGCCAGTTCGCTGAACAACATGCCGCTCAGAACATCATTAATCTCACCGTTTTTCAGCCAGCGACGCACGCGTTCAGCGTTAAACAAGGTCTTAAGATGATTATTCAGCCGCACCGGATCGGGCCACGCCTGCTGTATCAGCCCTTTAATCATCAGCTCAATGGCACGCACCTGTTTCTGCGCCTGAAGCTGGCTCTCCTTCTCTGGCACCCTCCCGGTTTCGTAGGTCAGGAGGGGCTGTTGCAGACGCAGATATTCAAGGGAGGTGACGAAGCGCATCGCCGCAATCAGCTGATTTTCGCTGACATCCTGCCCGCTTTCATACTGGGGAACACGCTGCTGAAGCAAGCGTAATTGCAGCGTAAAGGCCGTCATTTCCGCATCATTCAGATTCAGCTTCCTGGCTACGGCGCCCCACCCGCCCAGCCCCAGGCGGGCGCTATCCAGTTGCTCCAGAAACCAGCGTGGATCTTTTCCTTCAGAAACATGTACATTCAACAGAAGTAAAATTTCAACAGACGCCTGACGGATCGCTGCCAGACAGTGTTCAAACTGTTCGCGGGTATGATGCGATGAGCTAATCATCATTGTTTTCCTTGAGAGACAATGAGTACCGCTAAAGCGGCATTAAAAGTCGTTTTTCTTTTTATTTATATGAGGTTAAACATACCTGACTTTCTGTTGAAATAAAGTGACAACCTTATAATCATTTGCAATGCCTCCGGAGGATCGTCATGCCCACCTTAACCACCGCGCGTCTCACCTGCTCGCCGCTGCAAGAGCAAGACTGGCCCTTTTTTCTGTCGCTACAGCAAAATCCTGAGGTGATGCGTTTTGTCGCCCCTGCGCGTAGCGAGGCGGACATTCGGGAAGCCTTTGAGTCTCGTCTGTTGCCGTGGATGCCGGGCAGCTCGCACTGGCTCTGCCTTGTGGTGCGTGAGACGGCCAGCCAGACGCCGCTGGGCGTAACCGGCTATGTGCACCGGGAAGCAGATTGTGCTGAAGTCGGTTTTCTCTTTGCGCCCTCTGCGCAGGGGAAAGGTTACGGCTTTGAATCTCTGCGGGCTGTGTGTGATTTCGCGCTGACTCAGGGTAATATCCGTCGGCTCACCGCCACCGTGACGGCGGGAAATATCGCCTCAAGGCGACTGCTGGAAAAAACAGGTTTTCAACTGGAAGGTGAGTTGCGTGAGAGTTATTTCCTTTCAGGGCAATGGCATAACGACTGGCTATTCGGTTTACTGAAAAAGGAATTTCCGTTCAGTTAAACCTGATCAACAGCCATTTGGCGGATATTTCCCCGGAGGCGTTTCCTCTATAGTCGCGCCACTAAGAGGAAACGCTTATGACGGGTTATGCAATGCAGATATCTTCTGCTGCAATCGCATTAATTAAAAAACAACAGGGTCTTTCCCTGGAGAAATACCGTGACGAAAAGGGTATATGGGTTATTGGTTATGGTCACGTGATTCGCCAGTGGGAAAAATTTAACAGTCTCATCACGCCGATTGAGGCGGAGAATTTGCTTTTTAATGATATTCAATTATGTGAGGCGCTACTGCGGGAAATGAACAAACGCCCATTAACCCAACAGCAGCATGACGCCCTGATATTAACCCTCTTCAGTTTTGGGGAAGAGTCCCCTCTGCCTGAGAAGATCCTTCAGGCCGTCGCCCGGGTGTAGTACATCGCGGCCTGCGTCCGGTTTTTGACATCAAGACGCCGGAAAAGCGTCTCAAGATGGGCTTTTACCGTTGCCGCACTGATGTTGAGATTACGACCAATCTCTTTATTGGACTCTCCGGCCGCCAGTAACTTCAATACCTCACGCTGGCGCTCGCTTAACACTGCCAGTTCATCCTGAGAGGAGTGCTGCTTCAGCCACTCGCCGGGAAAACAGACCATTCCACGCGATACGGAATCCAGCACTGCGGAAAAGCGTTCGGGATTCGCATTGCGGGGAATTATCGCCACCACGTTGCGCTGAAACATTTGCTCAACCCAACGTCGCTCTTTTTTCGTTAACACCAACACCACGCGCGACGCTGGAAAACGATCCATAATCTCTTCCAGTAAAGCCACACCATTATCACGAATTAAATACCCATCTATCATGACGATAGCGGAGGGTGACGCGGATAATTGCGCCCATAATTCATCAGTCTGACGAGCCCCTGTCATCTCTATTTTCGGAATTAACTTCTGCAAACTGTACATCGCTCCATGAATAAATAATGACTGCCTGTCAAACATGATTACTCGCATCGTTTTACTCCTCTGAGAATAGCGAAGGGGGATTCTACAGAGGCATTTTTTAAGAAAAAACTCAATGAATGGAGAGGTTACAAATCACCCAGCTCTCTTTATATCTTCCAGCATTTAGACATACCTGTTTTAAGGATTTCCTTAAGAGGGTTCCCTCCCCCTTAAGACTGAACATTACAGGAACATACCGCCTGAAACTTCAATACGTTGCGCATTCATCCAGCCCAGTTTGTCACTGAGCAACGCCGCAATGGCGTCACCAATATCATCGGGCAGGCCCACGCGTCCCAGCGCTGTCTGCGAGGCCAGCAGCTGGTTAAGCTCCGCATTATCCCGCACGCGTCCGCCCCCAAAGTCGGTTTCAATCGCGCCGGGCGCGATGATATTGACGGAAATTCCGCGCGCACCAAGCTCTTTTGCCTGATAGCGGGTCAGCACTTCCATCGCCCCTTTCATTGCCGCGTAGGTGCCTGAACCGGGCTGAGTAAAACGGGCCAGTCCGCTGGAGACGTTCAGGATCCGCCCTCCGTCTTTTATGAGCGGCAGCAGCTGTTGCGTGAGGAAAAACGGCCCTTTGAAGTGAATGTTCAGCGCATCATCAAATTGCGCTTCCGTCGTCTCGGTATAGGGTGCGTATAACCCTGTACCTGCGTTGTTCACTAAATAGTCAAAGGTGTCACGTTGCCAGATGTGTTTGAGGGTATCCTTCACCTGCTGAGCAAAGCGCGAAAAGCTTACCGTATCGCCGACGTTAAGCTGCAATGCTGCCGCTTTTCCACCTGTTCCCTCGATTTCGCGCACAACTTCCTGCGCCTCCTGCTGGCTGTTGTTCCAGGTCAGGATGATGCCTGTCCCTTCCGCGGCCAGCTTCAAAACGGCATTTTTCCCCAGGCCGCGGCTACCGCCCGTCACTAAAGCAATACGTTCACTCATAATTCACCTCGTTTCGGCTGTGATGAAGATTGAGAAAGAGCTTATTAGATGGTAGAAAATCAATAAATAGTGCCGTCAGCGCTTCACTGTTTCATTCATAACAACAATGACCCACATCTATGGATAAAATACACGCAATGCAGCTTTTCCTTCGGGTCGCGGAACTGGAAAGTTTTTCCCGCGCGGCGGAGACGCTAAGCCTGCCGAAGGGGAGCGTATCGCGACAGATCCAGGCACTGGAAAACGCACTGGGCACGCAGCTGCTGCACCGCACTACCCGCCGCGTCAGCCTGACGCAGGACGGCATGGTTTATTACGAGCGCGCTAAAGATCTGCTGATGAATCTGGACGAACTGGACGGCATGTTCCTGCACGACCCTTCAACCATCAGCGGTCGGCTACGTGTGGATATGCCCGTTGCCATTGCGCGAAATGTAGTCATTCCGAAACTGCCTGCATTTTTACAACAGTTTCCCGGCATTGAGCTGGAGCTGAGTAGCAGCGATCGTCTGGTCGATGTCATCCGCGAAGGATTTGACTGCGTGGTTCGCGTGGGAAACTTAAAGGACTCCGGGCTTATCGCCCGCCCGCTTGGGAAACTCTCGGTGATTAACTGCGCCAGCCCGGATTATCTGACGCGATTCGGCTACCCTGAGACGCTGGACGATTTGGCTTCGCATGCCCTCATCCACTACTCCGCCACGCTGGGCACGCGTCCGCAGGGTTTTGAGTATTACAACGGCAGCGCGACCCAGTGGGTAAAAACGGGAGGCGTATTGACGGTTAACAGCACGGAAACCTACCAGGCCGCCTGTATCGCCGGGCTTGGCATTATTCAGGTTCCGCGCGTCGGGGTACGTGATGTCCTGCGCACGAAAAAACTCGTTGAGATCCTGCCGCAATACCGGGCTGAACCGATGCCCGTCTCCCTCATTTATCCCCACCGCCGTAACCTCTCCCGCCGGGTGCATGTGTTTATGGAGTGGCTTACCGAACTCACAAAAGGTTACGTCGACTAGTCACAAGCTATAATTCAGTAACATCCAGCTCAACGAAAAGGAAAATGCGCGTGACGCCGGAAAATAACCCGCAACGACCGACTCAACATTTAGATTATGAACCCATCAAAAAGATGGATAACGAACCTGAAGCGCCGAAAGAGCCTGGAACGGCCAGTAAAGCGCTGGGCACCGTGACCGGCATAGCCGAAAAAATTCAGCAGATACCCGCGATTGCTCACCTGATACGCGCCGCTGAGCGCTTTAACGACCGCATGGGAAATCAGTTTGGCGCGGCGATTACCTATTTCTCGTTCCTGTCGATGATCCCCATCCTGATGGTGTCATTTGCCGCCGCCGGTTTTGTGCTGGCGTCTCACCCGACGCTGTTGCAGGACATCTTCAATAAGATCCTGACCAACGTCAGCGACCAGACGCTCGCCGCAACGCTCAAAAGCACCATCAACACCGCCGTGCAGCAGCGTACCACCGTGGGTATCGTCGGGTTGCTGATTGCGCTCTATTCCGGGGTGAACTGGATGGGCAACCTGCGTGAGGCTATTCGCGCCCAGTCGCGTGACGTCTGGGAGCGTAGACCGCAGGATCAGGAGAAGATATGGGTGAAGTATCTGCGCGACTTTATTTCGCTGATTGGGCTGCTGGTGGCGCTGGTCATTACGCTCTCCATCACCTCGGTCGCCGGTTCCGCGCAGCAGATGATTATCTCCGCGCTGTACCTGGATTACATTGAATGGCTGAAACCGGCCTGGCGCGGCATTGGGCTGGCCATTTCTATCTTTGCTAACTACCTTCTGTTCTTCTGGATCTTCTGGCGTTTGCCCCGCCATCGTCCGCGCAAGAAGGCGCTGATGCGCGGGACATTGATTGCCGCCATTGGTTTTGAGGTGATCAAGATTGTGATGACCTATACGCTGCCGTCGCTGGTGAAGTCTCCCTCCGGCGCGGCCTTTGGTTCGGTGCTGGGGCTGATGGCTTTCTTCTATTTCTTCGCTCGCCTGACGCTGTTCTGCGCCGCGTGGATCGCCACGGCAGAGTATAAAGATGACCCGCGCATGCCGGGTAAAACCCACCGCTGATATCATGTCGGGCTGATATTTCAGCCCGATCCGCCATTTCAGCATATAAATCCAGGTCGTAACTTTTTATTTAACGCAAAACCAGTTTTAATGACTGATATTTAAAAAGTGTGAAGCATTTCATGGAAGTGTTTTCGCTGGTCTGAAAATTATCCGCTTTTTGTTGCTTTTATGACCACACCACGCCTTTGTTACAGATTGAAATGTCGCTTTTGCTATGCCTAATATGGCCCTTCGTTCGTCCAAAAATAAGAAAATATTATGCAAGCAACAGCCACCACACTTAACGAAGGGGCGGAACACGTTCCGGTCAACTCGCGCAATAAAGTCGTCGTCGCATCGCTGATTGGCACCGCCATTGAGTTCTTCGACTTTTATATTTACGCCACCGCTGCGGTCATTGTCTTTCCGCATATTTTCTTCCCTCAGGGCGACCCGACGGCAGCCACGCTACAGTCTTTAGCCACCTTTGCTATCGCCTTCGTTGCGCGTCCGATTGGTTCAGCGGTCTTTGGGCATTTTGGCGATCGCGTCGGCCGTAAAGTGACGCTGGTTGCCTCGCTGCTGACGATGGGGATCTCCACCGTCGCCATCGGCCTGCTGCCGACCTATGAAACTATTGGCATTCTGGCGCCTGTGCTGCTGGCGCTGGCGCGCTTTGGGCAGGGTCTGGGGCTGGGCGGGGAATGGGGCGGCGCGGCACTGCTGGCGACCGAAAACGCCCCGGCGCGCAAACGAGCCCTGTATGGCTCTTTCCCGCAGCTGGGCGCACCGATTGGGTTCTTCTTCGCTAACGGCACCTTCCTGCTCCTCTCCTGGCTGCTGACTGATGAACAGTTCATGAACTGGGGCTGGCGTATTCCATTCGTCTTCTCTGCCGTGCTGGTGCTGATTGGCCTGTACGTTCGCGTGTCGCTGCACGAGACGCCGGTCTTCGCTAAAGTCGCCGCGGCGAAAAAGCAGGTTAAAGTTCCGCTGGGGACGCTGCTGACCAAACACCTCCGCGTGACCGTGCTGGGCACGTTCATCATGCTGGCAACCTACACGCTGTTCTACATCATGACCGTTTACTCCATGACCTTCAGTACCGCCGCCGCGCCGGTCGGCCTGGGCCTGCCGCGTAACGAAGTGCTGTGGATGCTGATGATGGCGGTCATCGGATTTGGTGTGATGGTGCCCATCGCGGGCCTGCTGGCGGATAAATTTGGCCGTCGTTCAAGCATGATCGTCATCACCTCGCTGATTATTCTGTTCGCGCTGTTTGTCTTCCCGCCGCTGCTGGGTTCAGGTAGCCCTGCGCTGGTGATGGCGTATCTGCTGATTGGCCTGAGCCTGATGGGGCTGACTTTTGGCCCAATGGGCGCGCTGCTGCCGGAGCTGTTCCCGACTGAAGTGCGTTACACCGGCGCGTCGTTCTCCTATAACGTTTCGTCGATTCTGGGCGCCTCGGTGGCTCCGTATATCGCCACATGGCTTCAGGCGAACTATGGCCTGTTCTATGTGGGTGTCTATCTGGCGGCAATGGCAGCGCTGACGCTGATTGCGCTGCTGCTGACGCACGAGACGAAGCATCAGGCGCTGTAAGTGAATGCCGGGTGGCGGCTACGCCTTACCCGGCCTACGATTCAGCCCTCACCCACAGGGCTGAGGGCTCCCCACAAAATAATGCCTGCACAGACGGCCCCCTCTCCCTTGAGGGAGAGGGCTGGGGTGAGGGGGAACATACGGCTCAGGTGGTCATTCCGTTCACTTTATGTTCCTTGCTACTCTGTCACGACATGAGCGGTGAACGTGCCAGGGTGGCTCAGTCGCCACCACCCTGGCGACCCGGGCTTCCGGCGGAAAATCGCCGCTTCGCGGTGCCTTCGGCTTATTCCTTCCGGCTTATCGGGGACGGGCGGAGGTAACATCCCTGTAAAGCCCGCCCTCTCGGCGCATCCCTGCGCCTCGCCCCGGCCTACAGGAAACGCCTCAGCGATTTACAGCCGGACCGAGGCATCGCTGAAAGCCCTCAGTTATTCTGAGGCAACGTTATAGCTTTTGCTTTCAAATTACTGGAGCCCCCTCTCCCCACAGGGAGAGGGAGAAACGGGACTACTTCTTCATCTGCGACAAAATCGTCCGACACTGATTCGCTTCGCCTTCCGACGGCGAAATCAACGCCAGCAGCGCCGCCGCAGGAGTGACCAGCGTAGCGAGCGCGGCGGCGACCGCACCACGCGCAATCAACGGCCCGGCCTTCACGCCCGCCTGCGGATCTTTGAAGGTTCCGCGAACGTACAGCGGCGAGCGCAGGGTAATGATACGAATGCCTTTACTTTCCGGATCGATGGTTAAATCCAGCTGCTCGGACGCCATGCTGGCGGTACCGGTGACGTTGATAACCGCGTTTTCCGTGTCGAAGGCGAAGATCTGCGGACGCGCCACGCCGTTGACCAGATCCAGATTTGCCGCCGCGCAGTTAACGCGTACTTCGTCGTCACCGAAGATTTGCCCGATGATAAAGTTCCCGACGTTCAGCCCCAGGATCTCCATCAGGTTACGGCTCACCAGCCCGTCGTTCATCAGCAGCTTCAGGTTGCCGTTTCCGCTACCCAGCAGCGCCGCTACCGAGTTACCCGTGCCGCGAATATCCGCGTCGCCGTTCATCTCACCGAGGGTTTTCTGCATCAGCTCCACGTCCGGCATCAGCTCTTTCAGCTTCAGCCGACGCGCCTGGATCTCCGCCCTTCCCGGCATTGGCTTTTTATCCCCCTCCAGGTGGATATTCGATGAGATGGTTCCCCCGGCCATGCCAAACTTCAGCGGTTGCAGGCGCAGGTCGGCGTTTTTCAGGATGATATGGGTCGAGAGGTTGCTCAGCGGCAGCGTGCTGCCATGCTCAATTTTACGTCCTTTGAAGCGTACATCCGCATCCATCACGTCCCATTTGTCGGTTTCGAAGCGGTCATAAGGCAGCACTTTACCCGCAGGCTGAACGTCCTTTTTAACCTCTTTAGACTTCGTGCCTTTGCCCGAATCTACGCCAATCAGCGGACCAAGATCGGCCAGACGCAGCTGGCGGGATTCAACGTCCCCCTCCAGTTTCGGGCGCGGTTTACCGGTGGTGTAGGTCAGCGTGCCGTGGATATCGCTGTCGCCGATGCGCCCGTTAAAATTCCGGTAGTCAAAGACGGACGATTTTTCGGTGTTGATTTTGGCAACCAGGTGCCCGTCCGTTTCAAACGGCGGGGTATCCGGCAGCAGCACGCCGGTCAAATCGTACAGTTCACCCAGCGAATCCCCGGCAAACTTAAGCTGGAGGTCGACGCCGCCCATGTTCATCGGGTCGTTAACCGTGCCCACGAACGCCACGCGGGTGTTGCCCGAGCGGAAATCCGCCTGCACCGGGAACGGCGTGCCCTCACTCCTGAGCGCCAGCATGCCGCCGATTTTGCCTTTACCGGTCAGCGGCTGGCCGTTGTAGCGCCCTTTCGCCGTCAGGCCGAAGACGTAATCGCCCGCTTTGCTGTCATCGCCTTTGGCTTTACTGCCCGTCACTTCGCTAAACGGCAGCGGCTTGCCCAGCGGATCGACGAGGATCTCCACGTCAGCCTTACTCACCTTATCGTCAATAGCGATCCTCCCCCGATCGAACAGAATATTGTCGAGGCGGAAAGACCACGAAGAGGGCTGCGCATTCTGATCTTTATCGCCGCTGCTGGCGAGATCGAACGTCCAGTTGTTGTTTTTCTCTGACAGGCGAATTAGCCGCGCGTCGGGCTGCTGAAGTTTGATCCACGGCAGATACACCGTTTTGGTTAACAGGGCTAACGGCGCCAGCGTGGCTTCCACGCGCGGCAGGTGGATCATGGTCACTTCGGGGATGTCCGGCGGGTTGCCGAGAATGATGTCGTCGGCGTGAACGTGCGGCCATGGCACCCAGCTTCGCCAGCCGGTTTCCTCTTTCTGGCGCTCCCACACGACACCCAAATCGCCACGTATTGCGAAGGGGCGGTTTAGCTCGGTTGAGACTTTCTGGTTGATGGTCGGTTTGAGCCGGTTCCAGTCAAACGTGGCGATAATGATGATTAAGACCACGATCAGCAACAAGAAAATCCCTGCTGTCCAGGAAATCACCCTGGTTGTTTTTGTCATTGTTGTCCCCTTTCCTGATGAACTTGCCTCTAAAACTATAGTTCAGACAAAGGGAAGCGGGCAGATCAGAGGGTGGTTATCACCTTTTCCAGGGTATCCATGGGGACAGGACGAGAGAGGAAATAACCCTGTGCCGCCGCTGCCGGGGAATTTTGCACGTCGCGCCACTCCTCCAGCGTCTCTACGCCTTCCACAATGACGCCCTGGCAATAGCGGTTCATCAGTTGCAGGAGCATCGTAAACAGGTTCCGTCCCTCCGGCGTCTGGCGCAGCATGATAAACAGATCGCGGGCCACTTTGATGTAGTCATAACGCACTTCGCTCAGGGCGGAGAAGTTGGCCATACCGGTACCGAAATCATCCAGCCACAGCGGGCCAAACTCACACATCGAGGCAAACGAGGAGTCCTGTGGCAGCTGAACATGTTCCACCAGCTCGAAGCGCATCCACGGCAAGGTGGCAATCAGCGCCTGCAATGTCGCGTTCTGACGTAACGCCATCAGGGTTGGGCCATCCACGTTCACCGACGCCAGAATACCGTGCTGCTCGAAGAACGCCTGCTTCGTCGCCAGCATTCTCAGCTGCTCTTCCAGCACGTCGATACGCTGACGCACGGCAACCTCCGCAAAATAGCGGTCCGGTGCAATACGCTGTGAAGGATTCGATGGATGAGTGACGACCGTTAACACCTCAATCGCCATTAACCGACCATCGGTACGGTAGATGGGCTGATAGGTGTACGCTCGCTCACATTGCAGCCAGTAGCGATGCTCCTGCAAGTTCTCAATACTTGCCTCAGGCGTAGTGCTCAGCCGCTGGATAACCTGCTCTGACTTCATTTCGGATGTCCTGTTGTATGGGATAGCCTTTCTGGACTCGTCACTGAGTTATCGGCCCGCCAGGTGAGAACTTTATGTTCAATTCACCGGGAAAATGAAATTAAGATGACAGAAATATGCCGGAATACGCGCTGGCTCAAAAAAAATAATGGAACGTCGTTTTAATATAGTTGACCATAAAAAACACACAGCGCACACTACCCTTAATTTCTTTGTTCAGGTTCACGACTATGTCTAAAAAAATTGCCGTGATTGGCGAATGCATGATTGAGCTGTCCCAGAAAGGCGCGGAAGTCAGCCGCGGTTTTGGTGGCGATACATTGAACACCTCCGTTTACATTGCCCGTCAGGTCGCCCCCGACGCGCTGAGCGTGAGCTACGTTACCGCGCTGGGAACGGACAGCTTCAGCCAGCAGATGCTGGAAGCCTGGCAGGGTGAAAACGTTGGGACCTCGCTGATCCAGCGAATGGAAAACCGCCTGCCGGGTTTGTACTACATCGAAACCGACAGCACCGGCGAGCGCACCTTCTATTACTGGCGTAATGAAGCGGCCGCCAAATTCTGGCTGGAAAGCGAGGCCGCCGCTGCCATTTGCGAAGAACTGGCGACCTTCGATTACCTCTACCTGAGCGGGATCAGCCTGGCGATCCTGAGCCAGGAGAGCCGTGAAAAGCTGCTGTCACTGCTGCGCGAATGCCGTGCCAATGGCGGTAAGGTGATTTTCGATAACAACTACCGTCCGCGTTTGTGGGCCAGCCGCGAAGAGACGCAGCAGGTCTACCAGCAGATGCTCGAATGCACCGATATCGCCTTCCTGACGCTGGATGATGAAGATGCTCTGTGGGGCGAAAAACCGGTTGATGAGGTCATTGCCCGGACGCAGGCTGCCGGGGTCAGCGAAGTGGTGATCAAGCGCGGGGCGGAGTCTTGCCTGGTGGCGGTTGCAGGTGAAGCCGTGACAGAGGTGCCGGCGGTGAAGCTGGCGAAAGAGAAGGTAATCGATACCACGGCGGCGGGAGATTCTTTCAGCGCGGGGTATCTGGCGGTACGTCTGACGGGGGGGACGCCGGAAGCGGCGGCGCAGCGCGGTCATTTGACGGCCAGCACGGTGATTCAGTATCGCGGAGCGATTATTCCGCGCGAGGCGATGCCTGCTTAAGGACTGTGCGGGCTGATGCCCGCACCCTAACCCTCTCCCTCAGGGCTGAGGGAACGCAGAGCTTACTGGCCCTGCGGAATATCGCTCGCATCCTGGTGTAAATCATCGGCTGCCGTTTGCGCTGGCTGCGGCGGCGTCGCCATGATGGCGCTCCAGGTGGCCTTCAACTCTTTCATGTCATATTCCGGCTCACCTTTCGGCTGCAACAGAATCAACGCCATATCCTGCGACAGCTGCTGACGCAGATCCTGATTCAGCATCTCCACGGTCAGACCGTTCAGGAAGTCCTGACGCAGTTTCTGATACTGCTCCGGCGCGATATCCACCACCTGATTCTGCAAGGAGCGAATGCGCTGGCTGATTAAGATATCGGTATCGGCGCGGGCATAGGTGGCGAACAGTTTCTGCAATTCGAGGGATTTCTGCGCCACCAGCGCGTTAAACTCCTCTTCAGACAGGCCCTCTTTCCGCACTTTAGCCAGCTCTTTCGCCACCACGCCGAGATTGGCATTCAGCTTATCGCCCGGCGATTCCACGTTAATGGCGCACTGGGCGCGCTGGAACAGCACTCGGCAGTCAAAGCCCAGGCCAATATCTTTCACGTTGTTCTTGCTGAGCGTCTGCTGAACGTGCCAGAACAGCGCTTCACGCGCGAGATCCGCACGCCAGTAACGCAACAGCGCAGAAGACTCGCGGATCGGCTGCCAGGCCGTATCCCACATCATTGAAAGACGATCCTGACGCACGGTATCCGTCATGATGCTGACCGTCTCAGGACGCAGCGGGGACAAGGTAGGAACAGGGGCGGGCGTTTCACGCTTCCCTTTCAGATCGCCAAATGCTTTGTTGATCTGTTCTATCACCGCACGGCTGTCCACGTTGCCCACCACAATCAGGGTCATGGCATCCGGGGTGTACCACTGCTGGTAGAAAGATTTCACCTGCGCGGCATCAACCGGCTGTTTCAGCGGCTCTGCCGGGTCGTGGCCAAGCAGCGTTGACCCTTTCAGGCGGTAGCGCCACCAGCCTTCTTTGGTATCCGTCGGCCAGGTCGCCACCATGTCGCTGTTGCTCAACGCATAGTTAACGGTCTCAGGCGTAATCGCCAGTTTGCCGGTGGCATCCGAAAGATAGGTCAGTGCTTCTTTAAGCAGATCGTTACGGTTGTTGGGCAGGCTCAGGTTAAACATGGTGTAGTCATAGGAGACCACAGCCGGGGGCAGCGGGCGTTTCGGATCGATGGCCTGTTGCCATAAAGAACGCACCTGAACCGCCTGCAAACTGCCGCTCTGGGTGAGCGCCAGTCGAGGAATAAAGTGGCTTAAGCCGGTCTGCTGGGTGCTTTCAGTGAGGGAGCCGGTATTCACAGAAAGACGGATTTCAATGCGATCGCTCGGACGTTGCGGAGTGGATAATACCTGCCACTGGAAACCGTTCGCCAGTGTTCCCTGTTGCCAGGCCGGGTCTGGCTGGAGCGCATCTGCCTGCACATAACTGGCTGCTGCCATCATCAGCAAACCGCCGGTTAAGAGTCGAATTTTTGTGCCCTGCATGTGAACCCCTGATCAACATTCCTGGTTAAAGAGAGTGTCTCGCGACGTGAGCACTCAAAGATGACGATGAAAACCTTCCGATTAGACAGCGTGTTCGACTAAACGTCACGGGCGGAAGTGAAATATACCCAAAAAAAATCTTGTCGAATTATGACAGGTATGAACAGTTATTATGCGCAGGTGCCCGCATCCCCACAAGGGAATACGGGCATTTATGAGGGATTAAGAGGATAAACCGGGGGTTTTGTCCTCAGATGTGCGGTTATTCAGCGTATCGTTAAGCTTCTTGTGATCCAGCTCTTTCACCCACTTCGCCACCACAATCGTCGCCACGCCATTGCCGACCAGGTTGGTTAACGCACGGGCTTCAGACATAAAGCGGTCAATACCGAGGATCAGGGCCAGGCCCGCCACCGGCAGATGGCCCACCGCCGAAATGGTGGCCGCCAGCACGATAAATCCGCTGCCCGTTACGCCCGCCGCCCCTTTTGAAGAGAGCAGAAGCACCACCAGCAGCGTAATCTGATGGAAGATATCCATGTGGCTGTTAGTGGCCTGGGCAATAAAGACCGCCGCCATCGTCAGGTATATCGAGGTGCCGTCCAGGTTAAAGGAGTAGCCCGTAGGAATAACCAGCCCCACCACTGACTTACGGCAGCCCAGCTTTTCCATTTTATCGAGCATACGCGGCAGCGCGGACTCCGAAGAGGATGTGCCGAGGACAATCAGCAGCTCTTCACGAATGTAACGGATAAATTTGAAGATGCTGAAGCCGGTCGCACGGGCGATGGAGCCGAGCACCACCACCACAAACAGAATACAGGTGATGTAGAAACAGACGATCAGCTGGCCAAGCTGTACCAGCGTGCCGACGCCATATTTCCCGATGGTGAAGGCCATCGCGCCAAAGGCGCCAATCGGGGCCAGACGCATGATCATGTTGATGATGCCGAAGATCACCTGCGAGAAGCTTTCAATGACGTTAAAAATCAGCTGCCCTTTGCTGCCAAGACGGTGCAGGGCAAAGCCAAACAGCACGGCAAACAGCAGCACCTGGAGGATATTTCCGCTGGCGAACGCGCCAATCACGCTGCTCGGGATCACGTCCAGCAGGAAGGCAACAATCCCCTGATCTTTCGCCTGTTCAGCGTAAACCGCCACCGCTTTCGCATCCAGCGTGGCCGGGTCGACGTTCATGCCCGCGCCAGGCTGTACTACGTTGACAATTATCAGGCCGATAATTAGCGCGATGGTACTGACAATCTCGAAGTACAGCAGGGCAACCGCCCCCGTACGCCCGACCGCCTTCATGCTTTCCATGCCAGCGATACCGGTCACCACGGTACAGAAAATGACCGGCGCGATGATCATTTTGATGAGCTTAACGAACGCGTCGCCAAGCGGTTTCATCTGCGCGCCCAGCTCCGGGTAGTAGTGACCGAGCAGAATACCGATGGCGATGGCTGTCAGGACCTGGAAGTAAAGACTTTTGAAGAGTGAGGTTTTCATAGGGTGTCCCTGGAAAGAAAAACTACAGGCTTTGTAAGGTTATGGTTAACCTGCGGCTTTAAAATAACACCCACATAACAGGACAGAAATAAACGGGGTTCAAATTTGAAACACAAATGTTAAGAACTTTGAGCTGGCTCGCACAAGCCAGCAACAAAATTACACTTTTGCGTTATTGCCAGCGTCGGCGAGATAGCGTTGCTCAAAGATATCCGTCGGTACGGCGCGGTCAAACAGGAAGCCCTGTCCGCTCTCCACGCCCGCCGCAGCCAGCCACTCACGTTGGGCGTCGGTTTCAATACCCTCGGCAATTACGTGCAGATTCAGGCTGTGCGCCATCTGAATAATGGCCTGTACCAGGCTGCAATCCTCCGGCAGCCCATCCACAAAGGTTTTGTCGATTTTCAGGACGTCCACCGGCAACGTTTTCATGTGCTGGAGCTGACGCAGGCCGGAATACCCCATACCAAAATCGTCCAGCGCAATGCGGATCCCGGCATTACGCAGCGGTTTCAGAATGGCGACAGCATCGTCAGGATTGTCGATACAACGGCTCTCGGTGACTTCCAGGATCAACGTGTGGGGCTGAATGCGGTAGCGGTGGATCAACTCGAGCATCTCCGGCACCATGGTCGGGTGCATCAGCTGTAGCGCAGAGAGATTCACCGACAGCGGCAGCGTGATGCCCCGTTGTTGCCAGGCCGCAAGCTGGCGGCAGGACTCTTCCAGCACCCAGTAGCCGACGGTGACCATCAGGCCGCAGGACTCGATACGTTCGATCATCCCCTCAGGCAGCTCCCACGTGCCGTCCGGCTGTTGCATACGCAGCAACGCTTCGGCGCTGGTCACTTCACTCGTGCGCAAATTGACCTGCGGCTGTAGCCAGAGCGCAAACTGGCGATTGTCCATCGCCGTCAGAATGTCGCTCTCTTCCGTCAGGCGCTGCTGGGCTTTTTCCATCTGCTCCGGATCAAAGAACTGGATCTGGTTTTTGCCTTTCCGGCGCGCGGTGAATGCGGCCGAGAAGGCCCGACGATAAAGCTGCTCGGCGGTCAGCCCCCCGTAGTACATCGCAATACCGATGCTGGCGCTCGGGCGAAGCTGGATACCCTGAATGGGCAGCCGCTCATTAATGACAGTGAGTACTTGCTGACCTAGCGTAATGGCGTGCCACGGCTCTTTAACACCGTGCGCGATCACCACCAGGTCATAACCGCTGACCTGGGTGAGCACCATGCGCGGCGCCAGAACGGATTTCACCTTTTCCACCAGCGTCAGCAACAGCATCTCGCGCTGGCTCTCTTTCAGCACGCCCGCCGTGTCCTGCAAGGTTTCGCAGGCAATCACCATCAGCGCGGTGGTCTGCTGGCGGGCGACGGTCTGCTCCAGCAAGGCCATTAAAAACGCTTTGTTTGGCAGATCGGATACCGGAAAACGGGTGGCGTTGCTACTGAGCTCTTCCTGCTGACGCAGGACACGCTGCTGGTTGATATTGTAACTCCGGACCAGCATGCCAATTTCATCGTCGTGATGCAGGCGCGGCAAGGGAAGCTGATGCCCCATGTGCTCCTGTGGAGAGAGGTCGTTCAGCTCCCGGGCTATGCGGCGCAACGGATGCACAATTAACCGGTTGATACACCACGTCAGCGCCACGCTCAGCATTAGTGTCAAAAGTAAGTAAGTAGTCACTAACGTAGCAACCCAACTCATGACGAATTTATACATGCGGTACGAGTCGGCCTGTAGCACCAGGTAGGCCAGCGGCTGCGGGTTAGCCGGTCTTTCCAGGGAATAGAGAGGCAGGGAAATTTGCACCGGCAGTTCAAACAGGCGCATCACCATCATCGGGACGGGACGCTCCGGGATAAAGCTCATCCGCAGCGCCTGGAACTGGTTCGGCAGCACGACATCCGCGCGGCTCACGATACCGGCGGGCTGAATGCGCTTCAGGATGGATTCCGCCTCGGGGATATCCCCTTTCAGGATCGAGGCTGACAGGGGTTCCCGCACCGAGCGGGCAATACTTTCCAGTTGCGAAGCCGTGTTATAGCGATTCTGCTGTACGGAGTGAAACAGCAAAATGACGCAGAAGATGAAGACAAACAGCATTGTGACGGCAGACACCATCGCCATCTGTTTGATCGTTAAGGAACGGCTGACACGCAAAATGACTCTCCACAAAACTCGAAGCGCAGGGCGCACCAGGGTGTAAACCTGGTGCGCCCGAGTATACCCGATAGCTGCACTTTTAAGAGAGACTTACAATTAGATTAAGAAAAAATCCGATCACCAGTCTGCATAAGGCACCAGCGGTTCCGGTGGTAAGTCCATATCACCTTGCCAGCCCGCGGCAGAATACCGAACGTAGAGCAGCGCATGGCTCGGGGTATAGTCTTTTGCTTCCTGAATATCGACGCCCAGTCCGACAAACCAGTTGGACGTCACGCGGCGTTCAACAATCGCCCTTGCGGTATAACCCGTCCCTGACGAGCTACTTCCGGTTTCCATTACACCTTTATCGGTATAACGGCCTGGCTCATTGTCCGGGATCAGCCCCTGTAACGGATAACGCATCACATCTTTTGTTTTTGAATGAGACCAGGAGACGGAGCCGCCCAGCTCCCATGACCAGTTCTCTGTGCGTTTACGCCAGTTCACCCGACACATACTCCTGGGGACTGTAGTAACCGCCCTGGCCCAGCGAATAGCCACTTAAATCCTTATCGTAATGCCAGAGCATGTTGGACACGCCCACCGTCAGGCGTTCGTTGTTCTGATTGATGAGCTTGTAGTAATAGCCGGTCATCCAGCGGACGCGCCAGTTATCTTCGACATTCTTCCCGGTGAGGCTGTCGGCACTCAGGCTTGACCAGATCCCGTTAGCTTCGCCTTTGTCGTAGCTCATGCTCACGCCGCCACCGGTGGCACGCACGCCGCCCCAGGTGGTGTCGGTATTGGGATCTTTTTGCCCGGCGAAGGCCAGCACCGAGCTGGAAATCGGACGGCGATGGGCGTTCAGGGTGTAGCCAATCGGCCCTAAATCGTTGCTGTAGCTCAGGCTACCCACCACATCGACCACGTCGAAGCCCATCGGCGTTGTACCGATATCCCACGCCCAGGTTTTGTTCTGCCAGCCGACGGCCACGCTGGCGCCGTTGGCCGACTGGTTCGTGCTGCCGTGACATGGCGTTTCGGCACAGGTACCCCATGTCGGATCGTAGGTTCCGTTATCGGTGGCAAAGGAACCGGCGTTCATATTGACCAGATCGCTACGGAAGAACATACGTCCATCCGACAGCGGCGCATCAACCTGGAGCATGGTGGTGTGCGCTTTCAGGTCGGAATAGCCTCCCGTGCCGCTGGAGCCCCAGTAGTCGTGTTGCAGCGTGACGTTCAGATCCTGCTGACGATAAAGATCGCCTGCATCGCTGCGCACGCCGCGCTTCAGCCAGTCATCTTTCTCATCGTTACGCGTGAGCCGCGTAAAGCTGTCGTTATCGGTCGGACGGGTCGTTGTGATGCCCGATGAGACCATCGCATCTTTCCAGGTGTCCAGCGCCTGCTTAGGCTGACCATTTTGTGCCTGGAAACGGGCGGCATCGCGCATCACCAGCGCACTTTCCATCGAAGGCGGCTGCGATTTGGCCTGCGGAAGAATGGCGTTGAAGGTCTTTTCTGCCGCGGCATGATCACCCAGGCCAGCCTGCGCCATGGCAAGCCGGCGCTGCATATTGATGGAGAGCGGTTCGCCGTTCTGTGCCGCGGGCAGTTTCGCCAGCGCCGCGCGCGCCGCGTCCTTGTTGTCCTGGGCAAGATAGACCTCGGTCAGGCCGAGGATCGCGTCTTCGTTCTGCGGTTCGCGTTGCAGGACGGTGTTGTAGGCTGTTTTCGCGGCCTCATGATCGCCACGCTGTTCAGCCCAGTCCGCCAGCGTCAGGTCGATACGGGTGGACGGAGGCTGCTGGCGAAGCAACGTTTCCGCCTCCTGCTCTTTTCCACTGTCGCGCAGGCGGTTGGCGGTTTCCAGCACCTGGTTACTTTGCAGGCGGTCCGCCAGCGCCTGAATGTTGCCGTTCCACTTGTCGCGCGGCAGCGTGTTCAGATGCGCCAGCGCCGCCCGGTCCTGATCGTTACCGGACAGGTACAGCCCGCTGGCGTAAACCTGATCCGGATCGCCCGGTTTCTGGCTTGCCAGCTGACGCATCAGGTTATCCGCCTGGCTGCGCTGACCCGCGCTATACAGATCGCGTGACAGTCGGTAGGTGATCCACACGTCGCCCGGGGAAAGCACAAGGCGTCGGCGCTGAATTTCTGCGGCCTGCGCATATTTCCCCTCGCTTTCCAGCTGTTCGGCCTGGGCTGACAACTGCTCGTTCGTCAGGCTACGTTCAATATCATCAATGCTGCGGCGCTGGCTGGCAGAGAGCGACTGAATAAACTGCGTCGCCTTCTGTGGTGACTGCGCGCGATAAATATTGGCGAGACCGCGTACCGCGTTGCTGTTGCCGCTGTCCATCCGCAACGCCTGGCGGTAATAGCGCTCGGCCGCGTCGTTATCTTTGCGCGCCGCCGCCGCATCACCGAGGCCCAGAACCGCGTAGCTGTCGGTATTGTCGATATTGCGCGCCTGCTGGTAATAGCGTTCGGCCTGGGCCGTATTGTTGGCTTTCAGGGCGTTATCCCCCTGCTGGATCAGCAGCCAGTATCGGTTGACCTTCAGCAGGCTGTCCCATTTGCCCCGGTTATCGCTCTGCGGATCGAGGGCGATCGCCTTTTCAAACTGCGCAACCGCGCGCGCGCGATCGCCTTTCTGAGAATAGGCCTGCCCCAGCGCGCCTACGGCTTCACTGTCGGCGTGGTTGGCGCTGACTGCTTTTTGCAACTCCGTTACCGCTTTACTGCCCTGCCCGGCATCCACTGCGGCTAACCCTTCGGCTTTGGCGCGGAACGCCGGATCGGCGAGCTGTTTTTGCTGCGCTTCAAGCTGGGCGCGCGCCGCCGTCACGTTATCGCCATCGCTGAACACGCTCAGGTATTGTTGCAGCGCGGTAACGCTGGCGCTGCTGGCCGGCTGATCTTTGATCTGCTGGTACCACATGTCCGACGCCTGACTGCGGCCATTATTCGATTTGGCCATCTCCTGTAACACCGCAAACCCTTCATCACGCCGTCCGCTCTGGAACAAAAGCTGTGCCAGCGAGGACTGTAGCGGGACGTTGCCCGGACTGCTGGCGTTTATTTTCTTAAGCTGATTAATGGCCAGGTTGCGGCGGGCTGGCTCTTTCGCCACCACGTTCCAGTACTCCGTCGCGATGTCGCCACTGGGCGGCTTACCGTCAAACAGTTTGTCATACGCGGCAATGGCTTCCTGGGTGTGCCCGGTGGTGGCAAGCAGGCGAGCCTGCTGGAGGGACTGGCGACCATCCGGCGTGGAGAGCAGCATGGTAGTACGGGAGGACTGATAGGCACTGGAATCGGGCGCCATTCCTTTCAGGCGATCCAGCTCTTTTTGCGCGCCCGCCGTATCGCCCTGTCGTAACAGGTAGCGGAAGCGCGCGGCAATCACGTCCGGGTTGTTGGGGTCGATCAGCTCAAGGCGATAGAGCGACTGGCGCACTAAATCCTCACGCTGGGTGGATTCCCCCAGACGGACCTGTTCCAGCAGCTGTCTCTGCTGCGGGGAGTTGGCGGCCTGGGCCAAGGGCATTAGCGCCAGGCCAAGCGATAAGGTGAGTAGATTCAGTGTGAACGTGCGCATTCCTGGCCCCAGTCCGGTAGTAATTCACCTTGCACGGTGAAACGAAAACGATGCTGATCCCACCCTTGTCCAAAGAGGGTCAGAACGTAGCTGTAATAAGCATTGTTATCGGGAAAACGATCGGCGACGTGCTGGCGTTGCACCGCTTGCGCGTCCCGGTTTTGTAAAAACGGAAGGAGGGAGGCAGAAAACCCTACCGGCCCATCTCCGGTGCGTTTCCCGGTCGCGACGTCCACTTTCTCCGGCGGCAAGCCTTGTTTGATTGTGGTGGTCGCCATGGGCTTGAAACGCGCCAGTAGCCGGGCTTTCTGCGGATCGTTATCGTTCATCATCCCTACCCACAGATAGACGCGAATCGCATCGTAGCTGCCGATCAGGGATGCATCCTGCGACAGCTGCCAGCCGCCCTTTTTCTGGTATTTCACCCAGTTCGGGGAAAATCCTTTAGGCGCGGTCTCCAGCAGCAGACGCAGGTTGGTTTCACGGAGCGTCGTCCACGGCGCGCCAAAACGGGTGAAATAGCTCGCAAGCTGCGGCGGCAGGTAGCTGGGGTTGAAGCGCCAGACACTCTCTTCGGCAAAACCGACTTTACCCGGCAGCAGCATAGAACCCAGCCCCGGCACCTTCACCACTTCCTCACTGGCAATGCGCGTCAACAGCGCCTTACCCGTGCGCGTGTAATCGGGATTTTTCCACAGCCGCCCGGCTTCCAGCAGCGACCAGGCAATCCAGATATCGGCATCAGACGCGGAGTTAGGGTCGATAACCGCCCAGGTTTCGTCGTCCTTTTTCCCCCACAGCCAGGCCGGGAGATGTTGGGTTAAATCTCCCTCGGCAAGGTTATCGCGCGTCCATGCCAGCAGCAGATCGAACGCCTTGCGATCGTTTGCCGCGAGGGCAAAGAACAGTCCGTAGCTTTGCCCTTCGGAGGTGGTGATTTTGCGCGCGTCACTGGGATCAATGACGCGCCCACTTTCGCTCATATAATCCTGCTTGAACGTCTCCCAGGCAGGCCAGCGACAGGCGGCGTGAAGATTCGCCGCCGCCAGCATCAACGCTGCGACTACACACCCGCGAAAGATTTTCATCACCGCTTACTCATGGTCCGGGTTAAGACGACGACGGCTGATGATTCGCAGCAGACGCCACAGTACCCACGCCAGCAGTACAACGCTGAGCGCAGCCAGCACGGCCAGCAGCACCGGGTGGTTAGACAGGGCGTACCACAGGCGTTCGAACCACGGCAGATGACCGACGTAGTAGACATCCCCCACGCGCAGGGTGTTTACCCCCGACTCACGGATCACCGAGACGGAACCGAACATTGCCGCCCGTTTACCGCTGTCGTTCATGGCCGTGTTGAGTAGCTCATACCCGCGCGGGCTGTCCGCCAGCAGGGCGATAACGCTGCGCTGGTCGTTATACGGCGACTGGAAGCCGACAATCGCGGCCATCGGACCCGTTGAGCTTACGGTCGTCCTGATATTGGCCTGACGATCGCCGCTGTCCGGCATGATGCTCGGGAACTCGGTCTGACGCAGCGGCGTGTTAACCCATGACTGAGCCGCCTGCACCAGCAGATCGACGCGCTTCTCGTCTTTCAGCTTGTCCGGAATGTTGCCGATGACCATGATATCGGCATCTTTGTTCTGGATCTGGCTCCCGTCATCCGTCACCGTCACGTTGATCGCCGGCAAGCCGGTTTGCGCCCCGACGGTGCCCATGGTGTCCAGCAGCGTGGTAACCTGGCCTTCGTTGGCCGCTTTTGGCATCACGACAATCGATTCAGAGAGGTCTGCCATGCGGCTGAACGGGAAGCTGGCGTTAGCAAAGGCACGCAGATCCGGCATCGCAATAAAGTGGTAATACTTCGAGAAGTCGATCGTGGAGTCGTCACCAATCACCACGTGGTTTTGCACCGGCTGGAAGGTAATGCAGTTTTCCACCGATCCTCCCGGCATGGGGTTCATATACTGGAAGTTAAACCGCAGCTGGTTCACCGCACCGAGCTTCAGCGCCGGGATCGACACATCGGTTTTGCCATCCAGCAGCCCCTGTAATACAGGCAGACGAAGCATCAACCGGTTTGTCTCCTGGCTGCTGGTCAGGCTGAACGATTGCAGGAACTGGTTGTTGAGGCTGATATCCATGCGCGAGCTGTCTTTGGTCGCCGGCGCGGTGTAACGGTAGTTCAGATTGATATCAATGCCGTTGGTGCGCAGCAGATAGAGATCCGGCGGCAGGTTCAGCGACACGCTGACAGGAGAAGGTTCAAGCCCGGTTGACTGCAATTGCTCTTCATAGGTTTTCAGTTCGCCAAAGGTGATGGCCCGGTCGGTACGTACCCAGTTCGGCGCATCATAAGGCTTACGTGCCAGCAGCGGTTTCACCTCGTCCACCACAACGCTGTTACCGCGGAACAGGATATTCCCCTGCGCAATGCCTTTCGCCGCCTGCACCAGATCTTTGTCATCACGGCCGAAGATCACCAACAGCTTCACGTACGGATTGTCCGGATGGCTGATCATCTCGATGGTGGGCGCTTTCACCTCCGGATGGTCACGCAGGAAAGCTGGACGTTTGGCGTTGGTGGCAAACACGATCGCGTTTTTGTCCGGCATTTTGTCGTACATGACCGGGAAACTTTGACCACGCCAGCCGGAGCGGGAACCAAACCAGGATGCCACGATAGAGGCCGCCAGCTGTTCGGTCACATCGGGAGAGCCGGCAAAGACCATCGGCAGGTTCAGCGGACGGTTATCACGCGGGTCGAAGAACGGCACCGGGAAGGCGGAGAGATCGTTTTTCAACGCCAGCGGCTGATAGGTCATCTGAAGCGAAGAGTTACGGCCGACATCCAGCCACAGGGTGCTGCTGGCCGGGTTTTCACAGACATCGCGGTAGTGGCCGACAAACTCCAGACGCACGCGGTTAAAGTCGGTGATAAACAGCGGATTAATCGGCACCTGAGCCAGGGTTTTCTTACCCAGTTGCTCTTTGGTGACGGGCAGGACGTCCATCAGCTCGTCATTCAGATAGACCTTAAGCTGGGACTGCACCGGCAGCAGCGACGGCGATGGGGTGTATTCCAGGTTGAGCATCGCTTTCGACACGACTTCATCGCTGCGCATACCGAATTCGATACCGCCATTTGGGTTGATGCCGCGCAGAACCATGCTGCCCGGAGGAGGCGCGATCTGGGCAAACGTCAGCTTAACATCACGCGACGGCGTATTTTCGGCAACCACCGGCGCACTGGCTCCCGGCACGCCAGGCATGACCTGCCCAACCACCGGGTTGTCGGCGGGCAGCGTATTCCCCGTCGTCGGCTGATTCGGGACGACGTTTTCCGTCTGCCCCGGCGCGGCCGTCACAACCGGATCGGTCGCTTGCGCGACGACAGGCACCGTTGGCGCGGGCGTGGCCGCTGCGTTATCAGGCGCTGCGTTAGCCACTGTTGCAGGGAGCGCACTCATCCCCATTGCCACTGCACATAACCAGGAAAGTTTTGTTTTCATCGCGTTATCATCATTGTTGAGCCATAACCGGGTCCGCCTGCTTCGCTTCATCTCGCTCAGGTCGACGCGGAATGAACGACACGACCCAGGAAACCAGTGAAGTAAGTGACCGGAAAATTAATTTCACCGACGACGGGGCAAATTCTGCAAGGTGACGATAGCCACGGAACCCCAGCTTAAGAATATCCAGCAGGCTTTCCAGAGGCTTATCCTCAGGGAAGCTGTCCTGCCAGAGAGCCCACGTATCCGCGCGGGCAAACGTACACTGCACAAAATCAATGTGTTGCTTTTTGGTCAGCGGCATCAGTTGCAGACCCACTTCATTTCCTCTCACACGCACCACCTGCGTCGGGAAGACATACTCCTGCTGGCCGCGCTTAAGCAGTAGGTTGACCTTCTGCCCCTCCAGCACCTTCGCCTGACCGTTGATCTTGATACCCAGACCGCCATCCGAAAAGTCATGTACGGTACAGGAGAAGAGATGTCCATCGTCGCGGGCAATGGCCGCTGGCATGCTTATTTCGACGCGATGCGCGCGGCGAACCTGTTTGCTCTCCACCGATACCGCCACCGCGCCACCGAGGATAATCAGGTTATAAAACACCCACGCCATACTCACGAAGACCGTCAGAATTTCGTTTTCCGGGCCGTAGAAGTAGCGCCAGATCCCAACAATCACGCCCACAATATTCAGCAGCACCAGGAAGATATAGGGCCGGGAGATCACCCAGTCGACATATTCCTCTTCCACCAGCCCGCCCTTCGCGGTGACGTTGAATTTCCCTTTATGCGGGTTAATCAGCGCCACCATGGTTGGCGGCGCGATGTACCAGGCCAGCACCGTTTCGTAAATTTCACTCCAGAAGGAGTGGCGATATTTCCCCTGAATCTTCGAGTTCGTCAGGCTGGCGTGGATCATGTGCGGCAGAACGAACAAGGCAATCATCAGCGCAGGCGCATAGATGATGTAAGCGTGAAGGAGCAGGAACGCCAGCGGCGCAGTGAGGAAGATAAGCCGTGGAATACCGGACAGGAAGTGGAACATGGCGTTGACGTAGCACAGCCGTTGCGCCAGCTTCAGCCCTTTACCCATCAGCGGGTTATCGAGCCTGAAAATTTGCACCATGCCGCGGGCCCAGCGAATACGCTGGCCGATGTGCGCCGACAGGGATTCCGTCGCCAGCCTCGCAGCCTGAGGAATACGCATGTAGGCGGAGGTATAGCCAAGACGGTGCAGACGCAGCGAGGTGTGCGCATCTTCCGTGACCGTCTCGACGGCGATCCCGCCAATTTCATCCAGCGGTTTCCGGCGGATCACCGCACAGGAGCCGCAGAAGAACGTTGCGTCCCACATGTCGTTCCCGTCCTGCACGAGTCCATAGAACAGCGTGCCCTCGTTCGGGGTTTTACGAAAACGGCCGAGGTTACGTTCAAACGGGTCCGGCGAGAAGAAGTGGTGCGGCGTCTGCATCATCGCCAGCTCTTTCTCCTTCAGGAACCAGCCCATGGTCATTTGCAGGAACGAGCGCGTTGGCACGTGGTCGCAGTCGAAAATAGAGACGAACTCCCCTTTGGCATATTTCAGCGCATTGTTGATGTTACCGGCTTTCGCGTGTTCATGCGTGGTACGGGCGATGTACTCTACCCCCACTTCGTCCGCGAACTGGCGGAACTCGGCACGGCCACCGTCATCGAGGATCCAGATTTTGATTTTATCCTTCGGCCAGTCGATACCCAGCGCGGCGTAAATGGTGTTTTTTACCACCGACAGATCTTCGTTGTAGGTCGGCACGAAAAGGTCAACCGTAGGCCACTGGGTCGTGTCTTTTGGCAGCGGCACCGGCTGTCGATTCAGCGGCCAGATAACCTGGAAGTAACCCAGCACCAGCACGATCCAGGCGTAAGTCTCAGCAAACAGCAGCACTAAGCCGCACACCAGGCTGACCGGATCGTCCCAGTTCAGCGTTGAGGTATATCGCCACCAGATGTAGCGGCAGGAAACGGTCAGCGATAGCACAATCAGCATCAGGGCAGAAAAACGCCCTGGTATGCGCCGCACCAGCAGCGCCACGCCCCACAGCAGGATCAGGAAGGTGAACTGCGCCAGCGGGTTGAAGGGCTGGGTAATACAGACCAGCGCAAGAATCAGCGAGAACACCACAACCACGCCGAGAATAAAACGCCGCAAGCCCGGGTGTAGGTGCCCGAGCTCTTTGTGGTTATCTAAATGACCCGTTTTGTCGCCCACCCGGTCAGGTAGCCGGTCAAGCCACTGGTGGTAGTGTTCACGCAGGTTCTGCACACGATCGAAGCTGCGCCAGCGGGACGTTTTTTTCTCCGCGCCCGTTGAGGTCGTTAGTAGCCAGATGGACTGAATAGCGTAGCGCGCGGGATCCAGCGGACGCGGCTTGTCAGGGTTGATATGCGGATAGAGTTCACCGTGGCGCGCACGAATGCGTTGCCAGCGGGGATGTTCGAGGGGGATGAACATCCACGCCAGAATCATCCACAAACAGCCCAGCGCAGCGCTCAGCGACGAGGCGCCGTGATGACGGTAATGGCGGTAGCGTTCACTTAAGCGCGAACTGACCGGCGGAATGAGCAGCCAGTTAGTCAGGCGGCTCATACTGAACTCCCGGCAGGCTCCGGCCGTTTAGCAAAGTGCAGCAGACACCAGTTGGCCAGCGTCAGGATCTCTTCCGCCGCCAGTGAATCGCTACGGTACTCCCCGAGAGGTTGTTTGGACGCGAGGCACTCCGCCATCGCTTCGTCACGATGGATCACCATCGGCAACAGGCGGCGCTGACTCTGGAGCCAGACCTGGTAGAGATCGTCCTGGATCTGGCTGCCAATGCGCAGATCGTTGATCAGAATATGGGCATTGGCAGGCATCGGCTGCTGATGCAGACGGATATGACAATTCGCATCTACGTTCGCGATGGAGAGCACATGGTCGCACTGCGCCAGCAGCTGGCGGGTCAGCGACGCGGCACCGTGCGGCAGGTCCAGTAGGATCCACTGATAGTGCCCGCTCTCTTTCAGGCTCTGCAATGCGGTGATGAAGCGAGAGAACAGGCGCTGGTACGCGGCTTCATTCCCGCGCTCGGTTTCGGTCAATTGACCAAAGGGAAGCAAATCGAGCTGGGAGGTATAACGCAAACCCGCATCCCGCCAGTCTTTATCGTCCAGAAGCGCGCGTCCCCAGCCGTTTGCATGCGTAAAGTCGACATTGAATGACATGCGCAGCAAATTATCGGAACAGGCATCAATGACCAGTACCGATTCACCTAATACCTGCAATGACCACGCCAGCGCCGCGGTAACGGAAGTTGTACCCACCCCACCACGGACGCCCTGTAATCCTAGTACAGCCATCAATGGCTTCCTTATTGTTGTTGGGCAAACTCAGCTAATAACGGCCAACGTTTAATAGCCGCCGCCAACTGTTCACGCTGGGAAATATCGGTGTAATCTATTTCAGGCAAAGAAAAAGCCTGCGTGAGTGCCAAAAAATCGTTCTGGAATGTGTAACCCAGACTTGAGTCGACTGGGGTTGCGGGTTCGTTATTTTGCATTCTTTTTTCATCCCTTTGAGTAAAATCATAAGATTCAGATGCAGCGAGGCGTCCTGCCCACTAAATTTCATTTACATGCTAAATCTGATGTTCTTTAATTTCAATGTTAGGTTTATTTCTACGCTTTCGCTAGTAAACTGAGAGACATAGAAATTCGACGAAAAGAGGGACACCGTGGACTCCATATTTTCTATTGGCATCCAGTCATTATGGGACGAATTGCGCCACATGCCAGTCGGAGGAGTCTGGTGGGTTAATACGGATCGTAATGAAGATGCCATCAGTCTGGTAAACCAGACGATAGCGGCGCAGGGGAAGGATTCCCGCGTGGCCGTCATTACGATGGGCGAAGAGCCGAAGTCAATCATCAGACTCGACAGTGACCGTGGACCCCAGACAGTACGATTATTTTCCATGCCTGCGGAAGCTGACAGTCTATACTTTTTACCCCACGATATTCAGTGTTCTATTGTTCCTGAACACTATTTACTGATTCTAAAATGCTCTAATGATGGCCTGCAAAATATACCGTCTGAAAAGCTGCTGAAATGGCTGGAAAGAATCAACAGATGGGCAAAAAATCAAAATTGCACCTTATTGGTTGTTAACCCAGGCAGTAATAATGACAAGCTTTTTTCACTTTTAATGAGTGAATACCGTTCTCTCTATGGCCTGGCCAGTATTCGGGTCCAGACCGACAGCCATCTTTACGACGTGGCTTTCTGGTGCAATGAAAAAGGGGTGAGCTCCCGACAACAACTTACACTCAAACAAGTCGGGGATGAGTGGCATCTTGCTCAACAGGAAGAGACGGTAGTTCAGCCACGCAGTGATGAAAAACGTGTTCTGAGCCATATTGCGGTACTGGAAGGTGCGCCTGCACTGTCTGAGCACTGGTCACTGTTCGATACCAATGAAGCCTTATTTGATGAGGCGCGCACCACGCAGGCGGCGACTATTATCTTCTCGTTGATCCAGAATAACCAAATCGAAACGCTGGCAAGGCACATTCACACATTACGTCGCCAGCGCGGCAGCGCGTTAAAAATTGTGGTGCGTGAAAATAATACCAGCCTGCGCGCCACCGATGAGCGCTTATTACTGGGCTGCGGCGCGAATATGGTCATTCCGTGGAATGCTCCCCTGTCGCGCTGTCTGACGCTGATCGAAAGCATCCAGGGCCAGCAGTTTAATCGACATGTTCCGGAAGATATCAGCACCCTGCTTTCAATGACGCAGCCGATGAAACTGCGCGGCTACCAGAAATGGGACACCTTCTGCGATGCGGTGGGCAACATGATGAGCAATACGCTGTTACCGGCAGACGGAAAAGGGGTGATGGTTGCCCTGCGCCCCGTGCCGGGTATTCGCGTTGAGCAGGCGCTTACTCTGTGCCGCCCTAACCGTATCGGGGACATCATGACCATTGGCGATAACCGCCTGGTGCTGTTCCTCTCCTTCTGCCGGGTGAACGATCTGGATACTGCGCTTAACCATATCTTCCCGCTTCCTACCGCGGATATCTTCTCGAACCGTATGGTCTGGTTTGAAGATAACCTGATCGCGGCTGAGCTTGTCCAGATGCGTGCCCTGCCACCTGAAAAGTGGGCCAAACCGTTGCCTGTCACAAGCGGCGCCAAACCGGTTCTGAACGCGAAACATGACGGGCATGTCTGGCGACGGGTACCCGAGCCGCTACGCTTACTGGATGAGAACAAGGAGAGCGCGCCATTATGAATATCAGCGATATCATCCAACTGGTTGTTCTGTGCGCGCTGATTTTTTTGCCGCTTGGCTACTATGCACGCCATTCCCTGCGCCGTATTCGCGATACGATCAGATTACTGTTCGTCAAACCTCGCTATATTAAACCCGCCGGAACACTGACTCGCGCTCCGAACGTCAAGGCAAACCGAAAACATGACTAATTCTACCTATACCTCTTCGGCGCCATCGCCACTCTGGCAATACTGGCGCGGCCTGTCCGGCTGGAATTTCTACTTTCTGGTGAAGTTTGGTCTGCTGTGGGCAGGCTATCTTAATTTCCACCCTCTGCTTAACCTGGTGTTTATGGCATTCCTGCTGATGCCAATCCCGAACCTCAGGCTGCACCGTATACGTCACTGGGTCGCTATCCCCATCGGTTTCGCCCTGTTCTGGCATGATACCTGGCTGCCCGGCCCTGAAAGCATCATGAGCCAGGGCTCCCAGGTCGCAGGTTTCAGTGCGGACTATATGCTCGATCTGGTTGAGCGCTTTATTAACTGGCAGATGATTGGCGCGGTATTTGTCCTGCTGGTCGCCTGGCTGTTCCTGTCTCAGTGGATCCGGGTGACGGTGTTTGTCGTCGCAATTATGATCTGGCTAAACGTGCTGACGCTGACGGGCCCGAGCTTCTCGCTGTGGCCAGCCGGTCAGCCGACAACAACCGTTACCACCACGGGCGGTTCCGCCGCCGCGACCGTTGCGACAGCAGGGGATACGCCTGTGGTTGGGGATATTCCTGCGCAGACTGCACCGCCGACATCCACTAACCTGAACGCGTGGCTCTCCAGTTTTTACGCTGCGGAAGATAAGCGTCAGACGAAATTCCCGGACGCGCTGCCTGCCGATGCTCAGCCGTTTGAGCTGCTGGTCATTAACATCTGTTCTCTGTCCTGGGCTGACGTTGACGCGGCTGGTTTGATGTCGCACCCGCTGTGGTCGCATTTCGATATTCAGTTTAAGGACTTCAACTCGGCCACGTCGTACAGCGGCCCGGCGGCTATCCGCCTGCTGCGCGCCAGCTGCGGACAGCCTTCGCATAAGAACCTCTACCAGCCGGCAGCTAACCAGTGTTATCTGTTTGATAACCTCGCAAAACTGGGCTTTACCCAGCACCTGATGATGGGCCATAACGGTCAGTTCGGTAACTTCCTGAAAGAAGTGCGTGAACAGGGTGGCATGCAGGCCCCGCTGATGGACCAGAAAGGGCTGCCGGTAACGTTGCTGGGCTTTGATGGCTCGCCAGTGTATGACGATACCGCCGTGCTTCAGCGCTGGTTAGATACCGTCGGCAAAGAGGAAGGGACACGTAGTGCGACGTTCTATAACACGCTGCCGCTGCACGACGGGAACCATTATCCCGGCGTGAGTAAAACGGCCGATTATAAGGCCCGTGCTCAGAAGTTCTTTGACGAGCTGAACGCGTTCTTCAACGAGCTGGAAAAATCAGGTCGCAAAGTGATGGTGGTGGTAGCACCAGAACACGGAGGGGCGCTGAAAGGCGACAGGATGCAGGTGTCTGGTCTGCGCGATATCCCAAGCCCGTCCATCACTAACGTTCCGGCCGGGATTAAGTTCTTTGGCATGAAGGCGCCGCATCAGGGAGCGCCCATTGAAATCACCCAGCCAAGCAGCTATCTGGCTATCTCGGAACTGGTTGCTCGCGCTGTAGACGGTAAGCTGTTTGTGGAAGATAGCGTGAACTGGGATCAACTCACCAGCGGGCTGCCGCAAACGGCGGAGGTATCGGAAAACGCCAATGCGGTGGTGATCCAGTATCAGAATAAGCCTTATGTCCGACTGAATGCCGGGGATTGGGTGCCGTATCCGCAGTGATGACCTGCTACACCCTCTCCCCTGTGGGGAGAGGGTTACTCCGCACTTCGTAACGAAATTTCACCGCCCACCCAGGGCTTAATCACGCCATCCTGTTCAAGAAGCAACGCGCCCTGCGCGTCAATGCCGCGTGATGTGCCGTAAATTTCTTTATCTCCAATCAGCAGCTTCACCGGTCGGTTAATAAAGTTATCCAGCTTTTCCCAGCGGGACAGGAATGGCGCTAACCCCTCTTGTTCAAAGAGCGTCAGCGAACTACGCAACTCATTGATCATGCGGACGGCAAGCGTATTGCGATCGATGGTGATCCCCGCTTCCTGCAAGTTGGTCCAGGCCTGGTTCACGACATCGTTCTGCACGTTTCGCATCACCATGTTCAGTCCCGCCCCAATGACGATCTGTGCGGCATCGCCTGTTTTTCCCGTCAGTTCAACCAGGATCCCCGCCAGCTTTCGATCGTTGAGATACAGATCGTTGGGCCATTTTACCCGCACCTGATCGGCACCCAGATCGTGCAGCACCTCTGCCATCACAATGCCGATGACCAGGCTCAGCCCGATGGCCGCAGCTGGCCCCTGTTCAAGCCGCCAGTACATGGAAAGGTAGAGGTTGGCGCCAAATGGTGAGAACCACTTACGCCCCCGGCGGCCACGCCCTGCCTGTTGGTACTCGGCAACGCAGGCATCACCGGATTTCAGCTCGCTCAGGCGATCCAGCAGATACTGGTTCGTCGAATCAATGACCGGCAATACCGCGACGTTACCGTGCCCAATCTGGCTGCGGATGACCTCTTCATTCAGTAACTGGATCGGTTCCGGCAGGCTGTAGCCTTTTCCCGGCACCGTAAACACATCCACGCCCCAGTCGCGGAGCGTTTGAATATGCTTATTGATCGCAGCACGGCTCATGCCCAGCTGTTCGCCCAGCTGCTCGCCAGAATGAAACTCGCCATCGGCAAGGATACCGATGAGAGTTAACGGGATAGTATTGTCCTTCACGCAATGGTCTCCACGGCATTCACTTCGCCCGTTCGGCCAATAAAGCGAACTTCAGGCTCCAGCCAGACGTTGAATTTTTCGCCCACGCGCTGGCGAACATGATGCGCCAGGTTGACGACATCCTCACTTGTCGCGTTGGACTGGTTGATCAGTACCAGCGCCTGCTGACGATGAACAGCAGCGCCACCAAGAGTCGTACCTTTTAATTCACACTGATCGATAAGCCAGCCTGCGGCCAGCTTCACGCTACCATCCGCCTGAGGATAATGCGGGGCCGTTGGCCAGCCGGCGAGAAACGCTTTTGCATTTTCGCTGCTGATCACCGGGTTTTTGAAGAAACTACCCGCATTTCCGTTTACTTTCGGGTCCGGGAGCTTGGTCATTCGCATGTGGCATACGGAATCAAATACCTCACGCGGTGTGACGGTAGCCGGGTCGAGACGGGTCAGATCGCCGTAAGTCAGAACGGGTTTCCAGGCTTTCGCCAGGCGCAGGCCAACGGCCACAATGACGAAACGATCCTGATAGTCGTGCTTGAAAATGCTGTCGCGATAGCCAAAGCGGCACTGCTCTGCGGTCAGGCGCTTCGCCGTTCCGGTCGCGAGTTCGATGCAGTCGACATATTCGCAGACGTGTTTCAGTTCGATGCCGTAGGCACCGATGTTTTGAATAGGAGATGATCCTGCACAGCCCGGGATCAGAGCCAGGTTTTCCAGCCCTGGCATCCCTTTTTCAAGGGTATATTGCACCAGATGGTGCCAGTTCTCGCCAGCACCCACGTGTAAATGCCAGCTGTCAGCGCTCTCTTTACGCTCAATCCCCATGATGCGATTGACGATTACCGTCCCCGCAAAATCATCGAGAAACAGGATATTACTTCCTTCGCCCAGAATAAGTACGGGTTCACCGTTTTCTGTTGCGTTTTGCCATGCATTCAGCAACTGCTGAGCACTGTCGGCACGTACAATTTGATTAGCATTCCGTTGAATACCAAAGGTATTCCAGGGCTTAAGGGAGTGATTCATAGACGCTATCCTGATGCAAAAACCGGGATAGTTTACCGTATATATGGGGGGATAGGTGATTTGTTTATGGAAAGGAAGCAGGTGCAGAAACGCAAAAAGGCCATCCTTCCGGATGGCCTCTTCACTTGATTGATGCCTGGCAGTTCCCTACTCTCACATGGGGAGACCCCACACTACCATCGGCGCTACGGCGTTTCACTTCTGAGTTCGGCATGGGGTCAGGTGGGACCACCGCGCTAAAGCCGCCAGGCAAATTCTGTTTAATCTGTATCAGGCTGAAAATCGTGTCTGTCTCTTCGCCAAAACACCTTCGGCGTTGTAAGGTTAAGCCTCACGGTTCATTAGTATCGGTTAGCTCAACGCATCGCTGCGCTTACACACCCGACCTATCAACGTCATCGTCTTTAACGTTCCTTCAGGAGACTCAAGGTCTCAGGGAGAACTCATCTCGGGGCAAGTTTCGTGCTTAGATGCTTTCAGCACTTATCTCTTCCGCATTTAGCTACCGGGCAGTGCCATTGGCATGACAACCCGAACACCAGTGATGCGTCCACTCCGGTCCTCTCGTACTAGGAGCAGCCCCCCTCAATTCTCCAGCGCCCACGGCAGATAGGGACCGAACTGTCTCACGACGTTCTAAACCCAGCTCGCGTACCACTTTAAATGGCGAACAGCCATACCCTTGGGACCTACTTCAGCCCCAGGATGTGATGAGCCGACATCGAGGTGCCAAACACCGCCGTCGATATGAACTCTTGGGCGGTATCAGCCTGTTATCCCCGGAGTACCTTTTATCCGTTGAGCGATGGCCCTTCCATTCAGAACCACCGGATCACTATGACCTGCTTTCGCACCTGCTCGCGCCGTCACGCTCGCAGTCAAGCTGGCTTATGCCATTGCACTAACCTCCTGATGTCCGACCAGGATTAGCCAACCTTCGTGCTCCTCCGTTACTCTTTGGGAGGAGACCGCCCCAGTCAAACTACCCACCAGACACTGTCCGCAACCCGGATTACGGGTCTACGTTAGAACACCAGCCATTAAAGGGTGGTATTTCAAGGTTGGCTCCACGCAGACTGGCGTCCACGCTTCAAAGCCTCCCACCTATCCTACACATCAAGGACCAGTGTTCAGTGTCAAGCTATAGTAAAGGTTCACGGGGTCTTTCCGTCTTGCCGCGGGTACACTGCATCTTCACAGCGAGTTCAATTTCACTGAGTCTCGGGTGGAGACAGCCTGGCCATCATTACGCCATTCGTGCAGGTCGGAACTTACCCGACAAGGAATTTCGCTACCTTAGGACCGTTATAGTTACGGCCGCCGTTTACCGGGGCTTCGATCAAGAGCTTCGCGTTGCCGCTAACCCCATCAATTAACCTTCCGGCACCGGGCAGGCGTCACACCGTATACGTCCACTTTCGTGTTTGCACAGTGCTGTGTTTTTAATAAACAGTTGCAGCCAGCTGGTATCTTCGACTGATTTCAGCTCCACCCGCAGGGGCTTCACCTACACATCAGCGTGCCTTCTCCCGAAGTTACGGCACCATTTTGCCTAGTTCCTTCACCCGAGTTCTCTCAAGCGCCTTGGTATTCTCTACCTGACCACCTGTGTCGGTTTGGGGTACGATTTCGTGTTACCTGATGCTTAGAGGCTTTTCCTGGAAGCAGGGCATTTATCACTTCAGCACCGTAGTGCCTCGTCATCACACCTCAGCGTTAATAAGGTACCGGATTTACCTGGAACCTCCGCCTACATGCTTAAACCGGGACAACCGTCGCCCGGCTGACATAGCCTTCTCCGTCCCCCCTTCGCAGTAACACCAAGTACAGGAATATTAACCTGTTTCCCATCGACTACGCCTTTCGGCCTCGCCTTAGGGGTCGACTCACCCTGCCCCGATTAACGTTGGACAGGAACCCTTGGTCTTCCGGCGAGCGGGCTTTTCACCCGCTTTATCGTTACTTATGTCAGCATTCGCACTTCTGATACCTCCAGCATGCCTCACAGCACACCTTCAACGGCTTACAGAACGCTCCCCTACCCAACAACACATAAGTGTCGCTGCCGCAGCTTCGGTGCATGGTTTAGCCCCGTTACATCTTCCGCGCAGGCCGACTCGACCAGTGAGCTATTACGCTTTCTTTAAATGATGGCTGCTTCTAAGCCAACATCCTGGCTGTCTGTGCCTTCCCACATCGTTTCCCACTTAACCATGACTTTGGGACCTTAGCTGGCGGTCTGGGTTGTTTCCCTCTTCACGACGGACGTTAGCACCCGCCGTGTGTCTCCCGTGATAACATTCTTCGGTATTCGTAGTTTGCATCGGGTTGGTAAGCCGGGATGGCCCCCTAGCCGAAACAGTGCTCTACCCCCGAAGATGAGTTCACGAGGCGCTACCTAAATAGCTTTCGGGGAGAACCAGCTATCTCCCGGTTTGATTGGCCTTTCACCCCCAGCCACAGGTCATCCGCTAATTTTTCAACATTAGTCGGTTCGGTCCTCCAGTTAGTGTTACCCAACCTTCAACCTGCCCATGGCTAGATCACCGGGTTTCGGGTCTATACCCTGCAACTTAACGCCCAGTTAAGACTCGGTTTCCCTTCGGCTCCCCTATACGGTTAACCTTGCTACAGAATATAAGTCGCTGACCCATTATACAAAAGGTACGCAGTCACCCCATAAAGAGGCTCCCACTGCTTGTACGTACACGGTTTCAGGTTCTTTTTCACTCCCCTCGCCGGGGTTCTTTTCGCCTTTCCCTCACGGTACTGGTTCACTATCGGTCAGTCAGGAGTATTTAGCCTTGGAGGATGGTCCCCCCATATTCAGACAGGATACCACGTGTCCCGCCCTACTCTTCGAGTTCACAGCATGTGCATTTTCGTGTACGGGACTATCACCCTGTACCGTCGGACTTTCCAGACCGTTCCACTAACACACAAGCTGATTCAGACTCCGGGCTGCTCCCCGTTCGCTCGCCGCTACTGGGGGAATCTCGGTTGATTTCTTTTCCTCGGGGTACTTAGATGTTTCAGTTCCCCCGGTTCGCCTCGTTAACCTATGTATTCAGTTAACGATAGTGCAACGGATTGCACTGGGTTTCCCCATTCGGACATCGCCGGGTCAAAGGTTCATATCACCTCGCCGGCGCTTTTCGCAGATTAGCACGTCCTTCATCGCCTCTGACTGCCAGGGCATCCACCGTGTACGCTTAGTCGCTTAACCTCACAACCCGAAGATGTTTCACTTCTGATTGCGAAAATTTGAGAGACTCGAACACACATGAGCTGTGTGTCGTTTCAATTTTCAGCTTGATCCAGATTTTTAAAGAGCAAAACTTCGCAGTGCACCTTTTCAGGTTCACTCTGAAGTTTTCTTGTGTTCGCAGTAAAAGATGGTGGAGCTATGCGGGATCGAACCGCAGACCTCCTGCGTGCAAGGCAGGCGCTCTCCCAGCTGAGCTATAGCCCCATCGTAGTCACCTCTGTACCGGTAATTTTTGTTGAGGCAAGGCGTGGTGACACGAAGCATACTTATGTATGTGAATGTCGCCGCAACGCAGCATCAGCAAAAATTTGGTAGGCCTGAGTGGACTTGAACCACCGACCTCACCCTTATCAGGGGTGCGCTCTAACCACCTGAGCTACAAGCCTGTAGAGGTTTTTTACTGCTGTTTTTCATCAGACAATCTGTGTGGACACTACAAAGGCAGGTTCTTTAAGGTAAGGAGGTGATCCAACCGCAGGTTCCCCTACGGTTACCTTGTTACGACTTCACCCCAGTCATGAATCACAAAGTGGTAAGCGCCCTCCCGAAGGTTAAGCTACCTACTTCTTTTGCAACCCACTCCCATGGTGTGACGGGCGGTGTGTACAAGGCCCGGGAACGTATTCACCGTGGCATTCTGATCCACGATTACTAGCGATTCCGACTTCATGGAGTCGAGTTGCAGACTCCAATCCGGACTACGACGCACTTTATGAGGTCCGCTTGCTCTCGCGAGGTCGCTTCTCTTTGTATGCGCCATTGTAGCACGTGTGTAGCCCTACTCGTAAGGGCCATGATGACTTGACGTCATCCCCACCTTCCTCCAGTTTATCACTGGCAGTCTCCTTTGAGTTCCCGGCCTAACCGCTGGCAACAAAGGATAAGGGTTGCGCTCGTTGCGGGACTTAACCCAACATTTCACAACACGAGCTGACGACAGCCATGCAGCACCTGTCTCAGAGTTCCCGAAGGCACCAATCCATCTCTGGAAAGTTCTCTGGATGTCAAGAGTAGGTAAGGTTCTTCGCGTTGCATCGAATTAAACCACATGCTCCACCGCTTGTGCGGGCCCCCGTCAATTCATTTGAGTTTTAACCTTGCGGCCGTACTCCCCAGGCGGTCGACTTAACGCGTTAGCTCCGGAAGCCACGCCTCAAGGGCACAACCTCCAAGTCGACATCGTTTACGGCGTGGACTACCAGGGTATCTAATCCTGTTTGCTCCCCACGCTTTCGCACCTGAGCGTCAGTCTTTGTCCAGGGGGCCGCCTTCGCCACCGGTATTCCTCCAGATCTCTACGCATTTCACCGCTACACCTGGAATTCTACCCCCCTCTACAAGACTCTAGCCTGCCAGTTTCGAATGCAGTTCCCAGGTTGAGCCCGGGGATTTCACATCCGACTTGACAGACCGCCTGCGTGCGCTTTACGCCCAGTAATTCCGATTAACGCTTGCACCCTCCGTATTACCGCGGCTGCTGGCACGGAGTTAGCCGGTGCTTCTTCTGCGGGTAACGTCAATCGACAAGGTTATTAACCTTATCGCCTTCCTCCCCGCTGAAAGTACTTTACAACCCGAAGGCCTTCTTCATACACGCGGCATGGCTGCATCAGGCTTGCGCCCATTGTGCAATATTCCCCACTGCTGCCTCCCGTAGGAGTCTGGACCGTGTCTCAGTTCCAGTGTGGCTGGTCATCCTCTCAGACCAGCTAGGGATCGTCGCCTAGGTGAGCCGTTACCCCACCTACTAGCTAATCCCATCTGGGCACATCCGATGGCAAGAGGCCCGAAGGTCCCCCTCTTTGGTCTTGCGACGTTATGCGGTATTAGCTACCGTTTCCAGTAGTTATCCCCCTCCACCAGGCAGTTTCCCAGACATTACTCACCCGTCCGCCACTCGTCAGCGAAGCAGCAAGCTGCTTCCTGTTACCGTTCGACTTGCATGTGTTAGGCCTGCCGCCAGCGTTCAATCTGAGCCATGATCAAACTCTTCAATTTAAAAGTTTGATGCTCAATGAATTAAACTTCGTAATGAATTACGTGTTCACTCGTTGAGACTTGGTATTCATTTAGTGTCCGAGGACATTAAGAATCCATGTCACTTTGAGTGCCCACACAGATTGTCTGATAAATTGTTAAAGAGCAGTGCCGCTTCGTTTTCGCTGCGGCGCGGGGTGTGCATATTACGCTTTCCCGCTTCAGAGTCAAGCGTTTGTTTTGCTTTTCTCTGCTGACCCGGCGGCTTGCGTGCCGTTGTTCCGTGTCAGTGGAGGCGCATTATAGGGAGTTCTTCTGAAGTGACAAGCACTAAATACAAAAAACTTTCCGTTCGCTCACTTTTCAAACTCAACGCTTATTTATCCCGCGCATCGTCCGTTAAACGCGCAATTTCACGGGCAAAACTGGCGACCTGGGCCCAGTCGGTATAAACCACTTCTTTACGCGTATCCGTTTCCCCGCCCGTCATTTTCATGATCAGGCGGATCATAAAGCGGTCATACCAGCGGTAACGCGGGTAACGCAGCGCGCCAGCAAAGACAGAACAGATATCGGGCTGCCATGGCGAACTTAGCAAAAACTTGCGCGTATAGCTGTTGGTCTGCGGCGTACGCTTCTCCGCTTTACGGGCAACCAGGTTGACCGAGTAAAACGCGCCAGGCAGTTGAGCGAGCTCCGCCGTATGCTTTTTCACAAAGCGATCCAGCGCCGGATGGAAATGGCCGTAACGAATTGAAGCGCCAATGACCACGCGGTCGTAATCCTGCCAGGCAATCTGCTCTGTGCGATTCAGGTTCACCACATCAGAATAAATGCCCAGCTCTTTGAGTTCAGAAGCCAGATATGAAGCAATCTCACGCGTTTGTCCGTCACGCGTTGAGAAAAGAATTAACGTTTTCACCAATGTCTCCTTACTCACGCCAGAATGTTGGGGTAAACAGCACCAGCAGCGTAAAGACCTCAAGACGCCCAAACAGCATATTGGCGATTAAGATCCACTTCGCCACCGGGTTCATACTGGCGAAGTTATCCGCCACGACGCCCAGCCCCGGCCCCAGGTTGTTTAACGTTGCCACCACAGAGGCGAAGGCAGAGAAATCATCCACGCCCGTGGCGATAATCGCCAGCATACTGACAATAAAGACCAGTGCATAAGCGGAGAAGAATCCCCACACCGCTTCGAGGATGCGCTCCGGCAGCGCGCGGTTCCCCAGCTTAATACTGTAAACCGCATTCGGGTGGACCAGACGTTTCAGCTCACGGTTCCCCTGCTTGAACAGCAGCAGGATGCGGATCACCTTCAGACCGCCGCCCGTTGACCCGGCGCAACCGCCGATAAACGCAGAGCACAACAGCAGCACCGGCAGGAACAATGGCCAACGCGCAATACTGTCCGTGGTGAAACCAGCGGTTGTCGCCATCGATACCACCTGGAAGAAGGCCTGGTTCAGGGTCGTGACCGCCGAGTTATAAACATCGTGGAACCACAGTACCAAGGTACAGATAACCACCAGGGTCAGCTGGACGCCAATAAACATCCGGAATTCCGGGTCGCGCCAGTACACCTTCAGGCTCCGTCCGCTAAGCAACGAGAAGTGTAGACCGTAGTTACAGCCTGAAATCAGCAGAAAGATGGCAATGATGGTATTGATTGTCGGGCTGTCGAAGTAGCCGACGCTGGCGTCGTGGGTGGAGAACCCGCCGATAGCAATAGTCGCAAAGCTATGCCCAATGGCATCAAACGCAGGCATCCCGGCAAACCACAGCGCCAGCGCGCAGGCCACCGTCAGCAGGACATAGATAAGCCACAGGGTTTTCGCCGTCTCCGCAATACGCGGGCGCATCTTGTTATCTTTCAGCGGGCCGGGCATCTCCGCCCGGTAAAGCTGCATCCCCCCGACGCCCAGAATCGGCAGGATAGCCACCGCCAGGACGATGATCCCCATACCGCCGAACCACTGGAGCATCTGCCGGTAAAAGAGAATCGCATGCGGGAGCGAATCCAGCCCCACCAGCGTGGTAGCCCCGGTGGTCGTTAATCCAGAGAACGATTCAAAAAACGCATCCGTGACGGTGAGATTCGGTTGTTCGGAGAAGATAAACGGCAGCGCACCCACGCTTCCCAGTACCGTCCAGAACAGGACCACAATCAGAAACCCCTCCCGGGATTTCAGTTCACCTTTCTCACGGCGGTTTGGCCACCACAGCAGGGAGCCAATCGTCAGCGCGACAAAAAAGGTTTGCGTAAATGCACGCCCCGCGCCGTCCCGGTAGATGAGCGCCACCAGTCCGGGAATGATCATTGTCCCGGAGAAAAGTATGACCAGCAATCCAACGATTCGGGTAATGGCACGAAAATGCATCTCTGCCGCTTCCTTAGGTATTCAAAATTGTGAGGTGGGGATTATTCTTCAATCGGCAGTAATTGCAATGAACCGCGACTAAAATCAGCGAGTTTTGCTGAAAAAGCAGCCAGTTCCGCCTGAGGAAGCGCCACGCGTAATTGCACCATTGCCTGATAATCACTGTGTGCGATGACACCGTTAAACTGTTTAAGCAGTGCTTCGATACCCGATAGCTGGGCGTAATCGCATAACAAAGTATATTCCGTAAGTGGCGTTTTGCGGGTTGTTATCAGCAGATTAAGCGCCTGCTGGACACCACCTCCATAGGCTTTAACCAGCCCTCCGGTGCCTAACAAAATGCCCCCGTAGTAGCGGACCACGACGGCGGTGATTTCACCCACGCCGCTGCCCATCAACTGGGAGAGCATCGGTTTTCCGGCCGTACCCGCCGGTTCACCGTCGTCAGAGAACCCAAGCTGCTGTGAGTCGTCTGGCGGCCCCGCGACCCACGCCACACAGTGATGGCGGGCATCGGGGTGCTGCGCGCGGACGGACTCGACAAACGCCTTCGCCGCCTCCACGCCGTCGGTATGCGCCAACAGCGTGATAAAGCGGCTTTTCTTGATTTCCTCAACAAAGGTGACCGGCTCGGCCGGTATCAGCCAGCTTTCCATCAGGCCAGCTTCAGATCTCGCGTCATGTTCTCAATGCTGTTCTCGTGAATAACCACGTTATCCTCGATACGAATGCCGCCATACGGCTTCAGCGCTTCAATTTTCTCCCAGTTGAAGTGCTTGCTGAATTGCCCTTCGCGCCACGGCGCCAGCAGGGATTCAATAAAGTAGATGCCCGGCTCGATGGTCAATACCATACGCGGCGCCAGAACGCGGGTGCAGCGCAGATAAGGATATTTAGACGGCGCCGCCAGGTGCGTACCGGTATCATCCTGCATAAAGCCCGCGACGTCATGAACCTGCAAACCCAGCGGGTGGCCGATACCGTGCGGCATAAATGGCCCGGTCAGATCGTTCTCAACCATCGCCTCTTCGCTCATGTCTTTGACAATCTGATGCTTACGCAGCAGTTTAGCGATGCGCTGATGGAACTGGATGTGATAATCCACGTAGCTGGTTCCGGCCTTCATGGTGCCAATCAGCGCCAGCTGTTCGTCGTTCACGTCTTTGATCAATTGCGCAAAATCGGTGTCCGCATTCGCCGCCCAGGTACGGGTCAGGTCTGCCGCATAGCCATTGTACTCAGCCCCCGCATCCAGCAGGAAGCTGCGCATCTCAGCCGGAACCTGATGATCAAGTTTGGTGTAGTGCAGAACTGAGGCATGTTCATTCAGCGCCACGATGTTGCTGTACGGCACGTCGGTATCGCGGTGGCCGGTCGCCGTCAGGTAAGCCTGATTGATATCGAACTCGCTCATACCGGACTGGAACGCTTCGTGCGCCGCACGGTGGCCATTCACCGCCGTTTTTTGCGCTTCACGCATGCAGTAAAGTTCGTAGTCGGTCTTGTAGGCGCGATAGTAGTGCAGATAATCCAGCACGCCTTTCGGGTTGAGTTTATCTGCCGGAATATCCAGACCCAGCGCACGCTCAGGAACCGGACCAATGTAGCCGATGTTGCCGCGCGCCGCTGGCAGCTGGCTGCCAATGCCGTCTGCTTTTGGCAGCGCAATCACGTCAATTTCTTCGGTCCAGAATGAGGTCGGCAGCGGCTCCACGTTGTGCCAGTAATCGACCGGCAGGTAGAACCACAGTTTCGGCTTGTTCACGCCATCCACCAGCAGCCAGCAATTTGGAACCTGCGTGACAGGCACCCAGGCTTTAAACTGCGGGTTAGCCTTGAAGGGATAAGCATGGTCATCAAGAAAAGTATTCATCAGCTCGCCGGAGTGGATCAGCAGGGCATCCAGCTTGAAGCGGGCCAGTACATCGCGGGTACGTTCCTGTAGGGTAACGATATGATTTTTATAAAGCGAAGCCAGTGAGTCCATCATTCTTCCTTTCGTTTTTTTGACCTCAAGTCATCGCATCTTAGCACACCTCACTCCGGCTGCGTGATTTCCACCGACCGTGATCAGCGCAGCAATTTCTTAATGACTAATTTGCATTTTATTAACATAAATTCCACACTCCGTTTCATCTGGTATGACCAGATCCAATTGCTGGATTCAGGAGACCGACATGCTCTACAAAGGCGACACCCTGTACGTAGACTGGCTGGAAGATGGCATTGCCGAACTGGTGTTCGATGCCCCCGGCTCAGTGAACAAGCTTGATACCGCGACGGTGGCCAGTCTTGGCCAGGCGCTGGATGTACTTGAAAAGCAATCAGATTTGAAAGGGCTGCTGCTGCGCTCCAACAAAGCGGCCTTTATCGTTGGCGCGGATATCACCGAATTCCTGTCGCTGTTCCTGGTGCCCGAAGAACAGCTGAGCCAGTGGCTGCACTTTGCCAACAGCGTTTTTAATCGTCTGGAAGATCTGCCTGTCCCGACCCTTTCCGCCGTTAACGGCTACGCGCTGGGCGGTGGCTGCGAGTGCGTGCTGGCGACCGACTACCGTCTGGCGACGCCGGACCTGCGCATCGGCCTGCCGGAAACCAAGCTGGGCATCATGCCGGGCTTTGGCGGTTCCGTGCGTATGCCGCGCATGCTGGGTGCCGACAGCGCGCTGGAGATCATTGCCGCGGGTAAAGATGTCGGCGCAGAACAGGCGCAGAAAATCGGCCTGGTGGACGGCGTGGTTAAGCCTGAAAAACTGATTGAGGGTGCTATCGCCATTCTGCGTCAGGCGATTAACGGCGATCTCGACTGGAAAGCCAAACGTCAGCCAAAGCTGGAGCCATTAAAGCTCAGCAAAATTGAAGCCACCATGAGCTTCACCATCGCCAAAGGCATGGTGATGCAGACGGCGGGTAAACACTACCCGGCGCCGATCACGGCGGTGAAAACCATTGAAGCGGCAGCCCGTCTGGGCCGTGATGACGCTCTGAAGCTTGAAAACCAGAGCTTTGTCCCGCTGGCGCACACCAACGAAGCCCGCGCGCTGGTTGGTATCTTCCTTAACGATCAGTTCGTGAAAGGCAAAGCCAAACAACTCACCAAAAACGTTGAAACGCCAAAACACGCGGCGGTACTCGGCGCGGGCATTATGGGGGGCGGCATCGCCTACCAGTCTGCCTGGAAAGGCGTGCCGGTGGTGATGAAAGACATCAACGAGAAATCCCTGACGCTGGGCATGACCGAAGCGGCCAAGCTGCTGAATAAACAGCTTGAGCGCGGCAAAATTGACGGTCTGAAGCTTGCAGGCGTGATCTCCACCATCCAGCCAGTGCTGGAATACAGCGGTTTCGACCGTGTGGACGTGGTGGTTGAAGCGGTCGTCGAGAACCCGAAAGTCAAAAAAGCGGTGCTGGCCGAAACCGAAGACAAGGTGCGTCCGGAAACCGTGCTGGCCTCTAACACCTCCACCATTCCGATCAGCGAACTGGCGAGCGTGCTGAAGCGTCCGGAAAACTTCTGCGGGATGCACTTCTTTAACCCGGTGCACCGCATGCCGCTGGTCGAAGTGATCCGTGGGGAAAAAACCTCCGACGAAACCATCGCCAAAGTGGTGGCGTGGGCGAGCAAGATGGGCAAAACGCCGATCGTGGTTAACGACTGCCCGGGCTTCTTCGTTAATCGCGTGCTGTTCCCGTACTTCGCCGGTTTCAGCCAGCTGCTGCGCGACGGCGCAGACTTCCGCAAAATCGACAAAGTGATGGAAAAACAGTTCGGCTGGCCGATGGGCCCGGCGTATCTGCTGGACGTTGTCGGCATCGACACTGCCCATCACGCGCAGGCGGTGATGGCGGCGGGCTTCCCGCAGCGCATGCAGAAAGACTATCGCGACGCCATTGACGCCCTGTTCGACGCCAACCGCTTTGGTCAGAAAAACGGTCTGGGCTTCTGGCGCTATAAAGAAGACAGCAAAGGCAAACCGAAAAAAGAAGAAGATCCGGCGGTGGATGGCCTGCTGGCCGACGTCAGTCAGCCGAAACGCGACTTCACTGACGATGAGATCATCGCCCGGATGATGATCCCGATGATCAACGAAGTGGTGCGCTGCCTCGAAGAAGGCATTATCGCCAGCCCGGCAGAAGCGGATATGGCGCTGGTGTACGGCCTCGGCTTCCCTCCGTTCCACGGAGGCGCGTTCCGCTGGCTGGATACGCTCGGCAGCGCCCGCTATCTCGATATGGCTCAGCAGTACCAGCACCTCGGCCCGCTTTATGAGGTGCCGGAAGGGCTGCGTAACAAAGCGCGCCATAACGAACCCTACTACCCAGCAGTTGAGCCAGCCCGTCCGGTTGGCGAACTGAAAACGGCTTAAGGAGTCACAATGGAAAAGGTTGTCATTGTTGATGCGATTCGCACCCCGATGGGCCGTTCAAAAGGCGGTGCGTTCCGTAACGTGCGCGCGGAAGATCTCTCCGCGCACCTGATGCGTAGCCTGCTGGCGCGTAACCCGGCGCTGGACCCAGCAGCGCTGGACGATATCTACTGGGGCTGCGTGCAGCAGACGCTGGAGCAGGGCTTCAACATTGCCCGTAACGCGTCCCTGCTGGCGGAGATCCCGCATTCGGTTCCGGCCGTCACCGTCAACCGTCTTTGCGGTTCGTCGATGCAGGCGCTGCACGACGCGGCGCGGATGATCATGACCGGCGATGCGCAGGCCTGTCTGGTGGGCGGCGTGGAACACATGGGCCACGTGCCAATGAGCCACGGGGTCGATTTCCATCCTGGCATGAGCCGCAACGTGGCGAAAGCCGCCGGTATGATGGGCCTGACCGCCGAGATGCTCTCCCGTCTGCACGGCATCAGCCGTGAGATGCAGGATGCGTTTGCCGCACGCTCGCATGCCCGCGCCTGGGCCGCCACGCAGTCTGGTGCCTTTAAGAATGAGATCATCCCAACCGGCGGTCACGACGCAGACGGCGTACTGAAGCAGTTCAGCTACGACGAAGTTATCCGCCCGGAAACCACGGTCGAAGCGCTTTCTACCCTGCGTCCGGCGTTTGATCCGGTCACCGGCACGGTAACGGCGGGCACCTCGTCTGCCCTGTCCGACGGTGCCGCCGCGATGCTGGTGATGAGCGAAAGCCGCGCCCGCGAATTAGGCCTGACGCCACGCGCCCGCGTGCGTTCGATGGCGGTCGTGGGCTGCGATCCTTCCATCATGGGCTACGGCCCGGTTCCGGCATCAAAACTGGCGCTGAAAAAAGCGGGGCTGAGCGCAAGTGATATCGATCTCTTTGAGATGAACGAAGCGTTCGCCGCGCAGATCCTGCCGTGCATTAAAGATCTGGGGCTGATGGATCAGATCGACGAGAAGATTAACCTCAATGGCGGCGCGATCGCCCTCGGTCACCCGCTGGGCTGCTCCGGGGCGCGTATCAGTACCACGCTGATTAACCTGATGGAACGCAAAGATGCCCAGTTTGGTCTGGCAACGATGTGTATCGGGTTGGGTCAGGGTATCGCGACGGTGTTTGAGAGGGTGTAAAGAAAAAGTATCTCAAAGTAACGTAGGCCCGATAAGCATCGCGCCATCGGGCTTTTGCCGGGAGGCGCTACGCTTTCCCGGCCTACGAAGAGAAAAAGTTTAGTTGCCGTTCTTCCCGCCTGTCAGGGGCGGGTTTTTTACGTTATTGCAGCAGCGAAATATCCGCCACGCGCAGGAACAGCTCACGCAGTTTCTCAAGCATTGAGAGACGGTTAATCCGCAGCTCTTTATCTTCCACGTTCACCATCACTTTCTCGAAGAAGGCGTCGATGATGTCACGCAGCTCCGCCAGCTCCACCAGCGCTTCCTGGTAGCGACCTTCCGCGAAATACGGCTCCAGCTTGTCGCGCAGCACCACAACCTGCATCGCCAGAGAAATCTCTTCCGGCTCTTTCAGGGTTGCAGCGTTGACGCGCTCGTTCAGCGTTTCGTCGGATTTCGCGAGGATGTTGGATACACGCTTGTTGGCCGCGGCCAGCGCAGACGCCGCTTCCAGCGTACGGAAGTGGGATACCGCTTTCATACGCGCATCGAAATCTGCCGGACGGGTCGGACGACGCGCCAGCACCGCCTGAATGGTATCAACGGAGTAACCTTCGTCCTGATACCACGCGCGGAAACGACCGAGCATAAAGTCGATAACATCATCCACAACCTTCGCGTTGGTCAGCTTATCGCCGTACAGACGTACCGCTTCTTCGGTCAGCGTTTGCAGATCGAGGTTGAGGTTCTTCTCTACGATGATTCGCAGCACGCCCAGCGCAGCACGACGCAGCGCGAACGGGTCTTTGTCGCCTTTCGGATGCTGACCGATACCGAAGATACCCGCCAGGGTGTCCATCTTATCGGCAATCGCCACGGCGCAGGCAACCGGGTTAGACGGCAGATCGTCACCGGCAAAGCGCGGCTGATACTGCTCGTTCAGGGCTACCGCCACGTCTTCCGCTTCGCCATCGTGACGCGCGTAGTGCATACCCATCACGCCCTGAGTGTCGGTAAATTCGAACACCATGTTGGTCATCAGGTCGCACTTGGAGAGCAGGCCCGCACGGGTAGCGTGGTTAACGTCGGCGCCAATTTCACGGGCAATCCAGCCGGACAGCTCCGCGATACGGTCGGTCTTGTCGCGTAGCGTACCCAGCTGCTGCTGGAACAGTACGGTTTGCAGACGCGGCAGGTTGTCTTCCAGACGTTTTTTACGGTCGGTATTGAAGAAGAACTCGGCATCCGCCAGACGCGGACGCACCACTTTCTCGTTACCGGAGATAATCTGGCTCGGATCTTTCGATTCGATATTCGCCACGAAGATGAAGTTTGGCAGCAGCTTGCCGTCGTTGGCGTAAACCGGGAAGTACTTCTGGTCACCCTTCATGGTGTAAACCAGCGCTTCTGCCGGAACGGCCAGGAATTTCTCTTCGAATTTCGCGGTCAGTACAACCGGCCATTCGACCAGCGAAGTCACCTCTTCCAGCAGGCTGTCGCTCAGATCGGCATTACCGCCAATTTTGCGCGCCGCGTCTTCTGCGTCCGCTTTGATTTTGGCTTTACGCTGTTCGTAGTCAGCAATGACCTTGCCGCGCTCCAGCAGGATCTGCGGGTACTGGTCAGCATTGTCGATAGTGAACTCCGACTCGCCCATAAAGCGATGGCCGCGGATCACGCGATCGGACGCCACGCCCAGAATGGTCGCCGGGATAACGGTATCGCCCAGCAGCAGGGTCACGGTGTGAACCGGACGCACAAAGTGTACGTCGGACGCGCCCCAGCGCATCAGCTTAGGAATCGGCAATTTTGCCAGCGAGGTCGCGATCATGTCAGGCAGCAGCGCTTCGGCGCTTTCGCCTTTCACATGGGCACGGTACAGCAGCCATTCACCTTTGTCGGTGGTCAGACGCTCAGCCTGATCAACGGTGATGCCGCAGCCGCGCGCCCAGCCTTCTGCCGCTTTGCTCGGCTTGCCTTCCGCGTCGAACGCCTGAGCAATGGCCGGGCCACGTTTTTCAACTTCGCGATCCGGCTGGGACGCCGCCAGGTTTGCCACTTTCAGCGCCAGACGACGCGGCGCAGCAAACCACTCAATTTTACCGTGCGCCAGGCCAGCGTTATCCAGCTCAGCAGTGACGTTCGCAGCGAAAGATTCAGCCAGGCTGCGCAGGGCTTTTGGTGGCAGCTCTTCAGTGCCGATTTCCACCAGGAAAGTTTTCTCAGACATGGCCGCCTCTTATTTGTTTCGGTTGCACATCGGGAAGCCAAGGGCTTCACGGGACGCGTAGTAAGCTTCTGCAACGGCTTTGGTCAGGGTACGAATACGCAGAATGTAGCGCTGACGTTCAGTCACGGAGATCGCTTTGCGGGCATCCAGCAGGTTGAAGCTGTGGGCAGCCTTCAGAATACGCTCGTAGGCAGGCAGCGGCAGCGGAGTCTCCAGCGCCAGCAGCTGCTGGGCTTCTTTCTCGTACTGCTCGAAGCAGGTGAACAGGAAGTCCACGTCCGCGTATTCGAAGTTATAGGTGGATTGCTCCACTTCGTTCTGATGGAACACGTCGCCGTAGGTGGTTTTACCCAGCGGGCCGTCGCTCCAGACCAGGTCGTAAACGCTGTCTACGCCCTGAATGTACATGGCCAGACGTTCCAGACCATAGGTGATTTCGCCGGTAATCGGTTTACATTCCAGACCGCCAACCTGCTGGAAGTAAGTGAACTGGGTCACTTCCATGCCGTTCAGCCACACTTCCCAACCCAGACCCCAGGCACCCAGCGTTGGGTTTTCCCAGTTATCTTCCACGAAACGAATGTCGTGAATGGTTGGATCCATACCCAGCTCTTTCAGTGACCCGAGGTACAGTTCCTGAATGTTGTCGGGTGATGGCTTAATCACCACCTGGAACTGATAGTAGTGCTGCAAACGGTTCGGGTTTTCGCCGTAACGGCCATCGGTCGGACGACGGGATGGCTGCACATAGGCGGTCGCCATTGGCTCTGGCCCTAACGCGCGCAGGCTGGTCATCGGGTGTGAGGTGCCTGCGCCAACTTCCATGTCCAAAGGTTGAACAATGGTGCAGCCCTGACGAGCCCAGTAATCCTGTAAGGTCAGGATCAGGCCCTGGAAGGTCTTGGTATCAAACTTTTGCATAGTATTTCGTGCTGGATACGTGTGGTTTTAAATGGAAGGGATCAGTATACCCGCTGGCTGCAAGATATACAGTACGAAACGGGGTTGTTTAGGGAAAATTGGGGAATAAGCCCTACAGCCAGAACCTGCGAAGGCTCTGGTTGCTGCTTATACGAGCAATTTAACGCATTGAGAGATGTAAAAACTGGCCGTCTGCATCAAAAGAGCAGACAAAGCCCTCTTTACGCGCCGTATAGCCTTTCAGTTCATAGCTGCCCTGAAAGCGCTCGAAGCCGTTTATATGAATTTTCTGTGCTTCGGAATTATAGCGGTGAGCCGCCTGATCCCTGCACAGCTGTTCCATATTCAGGGAACGCTCCGGGCTCATTTTCCCCTGCTGCGCTTTTTGGACAGGTATCTCCTCAGAAGCACTGCATCCTGTTAATAAGAGCAACAGAAAGAGTGACACCCCACGCTTCATCATCATTTTTATTACCGCCCTGGTCAGTGGCTGTTATTTTTAGTAGCAACACGTTTATAGATTAAAGTCCGTCATTCTGCGAATCTCGCCAGCTCCCTACAAGTTAGCCTGGCTAAACTCAGAATTTTCCAAGGGAAAAGTTTTACACAATCGCAGTCACACTTTTTTTATCAGGAATACAGAGGAACTGATGCAGTCAAAAATTAACTGGATTGATAACCTGCGGGGAATAGCCTGTCTGATGGTGGTGATGATCCACACAACGACCTGGTATGTCACGAACGCGCACAGTATCAGCCCTGTTAACTGGGATGTCGCCAATATTCTGAACTCGGCCTCCCGCGTGAGCGTCCCGCTGTTCTTTATGATTTCCGGTTTTCTCTTTTTTGGCGAGCGTAGCGCGCAGCCAAGACATTTCATCCGTATTGTCTCCTGTCTGCTGTTTTACAGCGCCATTTCGCTGCTCTATATCATCCTGTTCACTTCAATTAACGCTGAACGTTCCCTGCTCAATTTGTTGCAAAAACCGGTGTTCTATCATCTGTGGTTTTTCTTCGCGATAATCGTTATCTATCTGGTGTCACCGTTAATTCAGGTAAAAAACGTCAGCGGTAAAATGCTGCTGGCCTTGATGGTAATAATCGGGATCGTGGCCAACCCGAATACCGTTTCACAGAAAATTGATGGCTTTGAATGGCTGCCCGTTAACCTTTATATCACCGGGGATACGTTTTATTACGTGCTGTACGGCATGCTGGGGCGCGCCATTGGCATGTTGGAGACGCAAAAGCGAGGAATAAACTGGCTATGCGCGGCCGCGTTTCTCGTCGGTGTGTTTATTATCTCTCGCGGGACGCTGCATGAGCTGCAATGGCGCGGCAACTTTGCCGATACCTGGTATCTCTACTGCGGGCCGATGGTCTTTATCTGCGCGATCTCTCTGCTGACGCTGGTTAAAAACACCCTGAATGCCCGCCCGCTTCCGGTGCTGGGGTTTATCTCTCGCCACTCGCTGGGCATTTACGGTTTTCACGCGCTGGTGATCCACGCCCTGCGCACCCGCGGCGTTGAGCTTAAAAGCTGGCCGGTGCTGGATATTGTCTGGATATTTACCGTTACGCTGGTTGTCAGCCTGCTGCTGTCAATGTTGCTGCAAAGAATCGATACGCGCAGGTTTGTAAGCTAACCCGGTTGAAGGCTGGTAGGCCGGGTAAGCGTTAGCGCCACCCGGCTCCTGTTTATGACATTAGCGGCAAAAGCTGCTGATAGATTTTGCGGAACACGTCTCGTCTTTCAGCATAGCGAGCATGATTTTTCGCATCAGGACGATGCTGCCGTTCAAGCGGCAGCTGGGGCAAAAGCTGGTGCAGTGGTTTATCCGGGTTCAGCGCAATTTGCGCCAGCCGTGCCGCACCGAGCGCCGGGCCGACATCGCCTCCCGTACGATAGTCCAGCTGCAACCCGCTGATATCGGAAAGCATTTGCCGCCAGTAGCTGCTTCGTGCACCGCCGCCAATTAACGTAATGCTGGATGGCGTCAGTCCACAGTCATGCACGACATCCATTCCGTCCGCCAGAGCATAGCCAACGCCTTCAAGCACCGCGCGCGCAAGCTCTGCCGGGCCGTGCTGATGGGTAAGACCGAAGAACACCCCTTTCGCTTCCGGGTTGTTATGCGGCGTCCGCTCGCCGGAAAGGTACGGTAAAAACCAAACCGCACCGGCATTATCATCTGCCTGCTTTGCCGCTGTGATAAGCGCCGGGACGTCCGCCATTCCGGTTAGCTTTGCCGCCCAGTCGAGGCAGGAAGCCGCGCTCAGCATCACCGACATCAAATGCCATTTACCCGGCAACGCGTGGCAGAAGCTGTGTACGGCGCTTCCAGGGTTGCTACGATACCCGTCACTGACGGCAAAATAGACGCCGGAGGTACCGAGTGAGAGCATGGCCTGCCCTGCCTCGACCATCCCCACGCCGACCGCACCCGCCGCATTATCGCCGCCGCCGGCAACGACAGGTACGGCTGGCATGTTCCAGCGTTCAGCAACAGAAGGCTGTAAAGCCCCCGTGATTTCACTGCCTTCAAACAGCGCAGGCATATGGTCGCGCGTCAGCTGGCAGGCATCCAGCATCGCCTCGCTCCAGTCCCGTTTCGCCACGTCGAGCCACATCGTGCCCGCGGCGTCAGACATGTCGCTGGCAAAATCCCCCGTCATGCGAAAACGCAGGTAGTCTTTCGGCAACAGAACCTTCGCCACCTGACGAAAAATCTCAGGCTCATGGCGCTGCACCCACAGGAGTTTTGGCGCGGTAAAACCGGGCATCATCAGGTTGCCCGTAATTTCACGGGATGCAGGCACACGCTCCTCAAGGATCGCGCACTCTGCCGCACAGCGGCCATCGTTCCAGAGAATAGCCGGGCGCAGAACGCGATGCTGACTATCCAGCAACGTTGCGCCATGCATTTGCCCGGCAATGCCCAGCGCCTTCACGTCGCGCAGGCTATGCTGCTCGCCTAAGGCTTTCATCGCACGCTCTGTCGCCTGCCACCACTGCTCCGGATCTTGTTCCGACCAAAGCGGATACGGACGTGAAACCTGCAACTTTTCAGTCTGCGTGGCTAATACATCGCCCTGCTCGCTTAACAGGATGGCTTTCACCCCCGACGTGCCAAGATCGATCCCGATATACATGTGGTGGCTCCTTTGACGAAAATGCCCGGTGGCGCTGCGCTTACCGGGCCTGGATGCTGTTATTTATCGAACAGGTAGTGATTGACCAGGTTTTCCAGCAGCTCCTGATGGCCGCTCTGATGCTGCGGCGCAAGCTGATGCTGTTCAGCGTACTTCGCGATCTCCGCAAGCGATAACTGACCTTTCAAAATTTGCTGGCCCAGCTCACTGTTCCAGCCGCTGTAGCGCTTCGCCACGCGCTTATCCAGCTCACCGTCTTCAATCATACGGGCCGCTACTTTCAGCGCCAGCGCCATGGTGTCCATCGCGCCAATATGCCCGTAGAACAGATCGTATTTGTCGGTGCTCTGGCGACGCACTTTGGCGTCGAAGTTCAGGCCGCCGGTGGTGAAACCGCCCGCTTTGATGATCTCGTACATCACCAGCGCATTCTCTTCCACGCTGTTCGGGAACTGGTCGGTATCCCAGCCCAGCTGTGGATCACCACGGTTAGCATCGACAGAGCCGAAGATGCCCAGCGCAATCGCAGAGGCAATTTCGTGATGGAACGAGTGGCCCGCCAGGGTAGCGTGGTTAGCCTCAATATTCACTTTGATCTCTTTTTCCAGACCAAACTGCTTCAGGAAGCCATACACGGTGGCGACATCATAATCATACTGATGCTTGGTTGGCTCCTGTGGTTTTGGCTCAATCAGCAGCGTGCCGCGGAAACCGATTTTGTGTTTGTGGTCCACAACCATCTGCATAAAGCGACCAATCTGCTCACGCTCCTGACGCAGGTCGGTATTCAGCAGCGTTTCATAGCCTTCACGACCGCCCCAGAGTACATAGTTCTCACCGCCCAACTGATGCGTGGCGTTCATCGCGGTCACGACCTGGGTTGCCGCCCAGCTGAAGACTTCCGGGTCCGGGTTGGTTGCCGCACCCGCGCCATAGCGAGGATTGGTAAAGCAGTTAGCCGTACCCCAGAGCAGCTTCACGCCGCTTTGCTGCTGTTTTTCAGCCAGTACGTCGACCATCTGCGCGAAATTGTTCAGATACTCTTTCAGCGATGCCCCTTCCGGCGACACGTCCACATCGTGGAAACAGTAGTACGGCACGTTCAGCTTATGGAAGAACTCGAACGCGACGTCGGCTTTACGCTTCGCCAGCTCAATGGCCTCGCCCGGCTGTTGCCATGGACGGTCAAAAGAGCCCACGCCGAACATATCGGCACCGTTCCAGCAGAAGGTGTGCCAGTAGCAGGCGGCAAAGCGCAAGTGATCTTCCATGCGCTTACCCAGCACCAGCTCATCCGGGTTGTAGTGACGAAATGCTAAAGGATTGGTCGTTTTCGTGCCTTCGAAACGAACGCGATCGAGTTGGTCGAAATAAGCTTGCATATTGAGCTCCATAATCAGGGTATGCGGCGTGGTCTTGCTTCTGGAGTAATAGTGAATAGACATTGGAGGTTGCTCAATTACGTTATTTCACACTGCTATTGAGATAATGCGCAATTGTGCGCTGGCTCGCAAAATAATGCGCAGACAAACTATTTTTCGGCGCGCATTCCAGAATCAAATGTAATTAATAGGTTACGCTTTTTAAAATCCGATCGCGGTCATAAATTCAGAAATAAACCAAATATCGTAATGAGAAGATAAAAATCTGTAATTGCCAGCAGGCCTTTCCACGTTAAAAATTTGCTGCGTCTCAGCAGTGAACGTTTCTTTTATCTCAGCTACACATACCCCTACAAAAAGGCCTAATAATTATGAAGATAAAGAACCTGACCCTAACGCTCTGCACTACTCTCCTGCTTGCAAGCTTTGCCGGACACGCCAAAGAGGTCAAAATCGGCATGGCGATTGATGACTTACGCCTGGAGCGCTGGCAAAAAGATCGCGATATCTTTGTTAAAAAAGCGGAATCTCTCGGCGCGGAGGTGTTCGTTCAGTCCGCTAACGGCAACGAAGAGACGCAAATGTCGCAAATCGAGAATATGATCAACCGTGGCGTCGATGTGCTGGTCATTATCCCGTATAACGGCCAGGTATTAAGCAACGTGGTGAAAGAAGCGAAACAGGAAGGGATAAAAGTCCTGGCTTATGACCGCATGATTAATAATGCCGATATTGATTATTATATTTCGTTCGACAATGAAAAGGTGGGTGAATTACAGGCTAAAAGCCTGGTCGCAAAAGTGCCTCAGGGGAATTATTTCCTGATGGGCGGCTCGCCTGTGGATAACAACGCCAAACTGTTCCGCCAGGGACAAATGAAAGTGCTGAAGCCGTATATCGACGAGGGCAAAATTAAAGTCGTCGGCGACCAGTGGGCTGACGGTTGGTTACCGGAAAACGCGCTGAAAATTATGGAAAACGCGTTGACCGCAAATAACAACAAAATCGATGCGGTGGTGGCCTCTAACGATGCCACTGCGGGTGGCGCCATTCAGGCGCTGAGCGCGCAGGGTCTGGCCGGGAAAGTCGCTATTTCCGGCCAGGACGCCGACCTTGCGGGTGTAAAACGCATCATCGCGGGTACCCAGACCATGACGGTGTATAAGCCCATTACCGAGCTTGCCAATACGGCCGCCGAAATTGCCGTTGAGCTGGGCAATGGCCAGCAACCTAAAGCAGACGCGACGTTAAATAACGGCCTGAAAGACGTACCTGCTCGCCTGCTTACCCCTATCGAAGTCAACAAAGAGAATATTGACGCCACCGTGGTGAAAGACGGTTTCCATAAGAAGAGTGAACTGTAATCCAGCGCAGCCCCTGCCCGGCAGGGGCGCATTGACCTGCCCTGTTCATCTGTTGGGCTATGCGGAGCAGTTATGTCTTATTTACTTGAAATGAAAAGCATCACCAAAGCCTTCGGAGCGGTGAAAGCAGTCGATAACGTAAGCCTGCGGCTGAATCCCGGCGAAGTGATGTCGCTGTGCGGCGAAAATGGCTCGGGAAAATCCACGCTGATGAAAGTGTTGTGCGGGATCTACCCGCACGGCAGCTACGAGGGCGAAATTGTTTTTGCCGGTGAGGTGCTCCAGGCCACGCACATTCGCGATACCGAACGTAAAGGCATCGCTATCATTCACCAGGAGCTGGCGCTGGTGAAGCACCTTACCGTGCTGGAAAATATCTTTCTCGGTGCCGAACTCTCACGCCACGGCGTACTGGATTACGACACCATGACGCTGCGCTGCGAAAAACTGCTGGCTCAGGTGAGCCTGGCTATCTCACCGGATACGCGCGTGGGCGACTTAGGTTTAGGCCAGCAGCAGCTGGTCGAGATCGCCAAGGCGCTGAACAAACAGGTGCGCCTGCTGATCCTCGACGAACCAACCGCCTCACTCACCGAACAGGAAACCGCCGTACTGCTCAATATCATCCGCGATCTGCAAAACCACGGTATCGCCTGCATCTATATTTCGCACAAGCTCAATGAGGTGAAAGCCATTTCCGACACCATCTGCGTCATCCGCGACGGGCAGCACATCGGCACGCGTGAAGCAGAAGGCATGAGCGAGGATGACATCATCACCATGATGGTGGGTCGCGAACTCACCGCGCTGTATCCCAACGAACCGCACACCATCGGCGAAGAGCTCCTGCGCGTGGAAAACCTGACGGCGTGGCATCCCGTTAACCGCCATATCAAGCGCGTGGATAACCTCTCCTTCTCGCTGCACCGCGGCGAAATTCTCGGCATTGCGGGTTTAGTGGGTGCGGGAAGAACCGAGGCCGTGCAGTGTCTCTTTGGCGTCTGGCCGGGGCGCTGGGAAGGCAAAATTTATATCGACGGTCAGCCGGTAAAAATCGACAACTGCCAGCAGGCTATTGCTAAGGGCATTGCCATGGTGCCAGAAGACCGCAAAAAAGACGGCATCGTGCCGGTAATGGCGGTGGGAAAAAATATCACGCTGGCGGCGCTCAGCCAGTTTTCCGGCGCGCTGGGCAGCCTGGATGATGCCGCAGAACAGCAGTGTATTCTCCAGTCGCTTGCCCGGCTAAAGGTGAAAACCTCCTCGCCGGAGCTGGCGATAGGACGCCTGAGCGGCGGCAACCAGCAGAAAGCGATTCTGGCGCGCTGCCTGCTGCTTAATCCGCGCATTTTAATTCTGGACGAACCCACCCGCGGGATCGATATCGGCGCGAAGTATGAAATCTACAAGCTGATCAACCAGCTTGTGCAGCAAGGGATTGCCGTCATTGTTATCTCGTCCGAATTGCCTGAAGTGCTGGGGCTGAGCGACCGCGTGCTGGTCATGCATGAAGGGAAACTCAAAGCCAACCTGAACAACCAGAACCTGACGCAAGAGCAGGTGATGGAAGCTGCCTTAAGGAGCGAACGCCATGTCGAAAAGCAACCCGTCTGATATCAAAGTCGCTGTTCCGACGCCCGGTGCGTTCGCAGGACTTAAATCGCTGAATCTGCAAGTTTTTGTAATGATTGCCGCCATTATCGTGATCATGTTGTTCTTTACCTGGATGACCGATGGCTCCTATTTGAGCGCACGTAACGTCTCTAACTTGCTGCGTCAGACCGCCATCACCGGGATCCTGGCGGTGGGGATGGTCTTTGTGATTATCTCAGCGGAAATTGACCTGTCGGTAGGGTCGATGATGGGTCTGCTCGGCGGCGTGGCGGCAATTTTTGACGTCTGGCTAGGCTGGCCGCTGCCGCTGACGATTGCGGTCACGCTGGTGCTAGGTCTGCTGCTGGGGGCGTGGAATGGCTGGTGGGTGGCCTACCGTAAAGTCCCGTCGTTTATCGTCACCTTAGCGGGGATGCTGGCCTTCCGCGGCATTCTGATTGGGATCACCAACGGCACCACCGTCTCCCCGACCAGCGCCTCGATGTCCCAGATTGGCCAAAGCTACCTCTCTGATGGCGTCGGTTTTACGATCGGCGTGGTTGGGCTGATGGCGTTTGTCGCGTGGCAATGGCGAGGACGCATGCGTCGCCAGGCGCTGGGGCTGGCCTCGCCTGCCTCAACCTCGGTTGTCGGCCGTCAGGCGCTTACTGCGGTGATTGTGCTGGGCGCCATCTGGCTGTTAAACGATTATCGCGGCGTCCCAACGCCCGTTCTGCTGCTGGCGCTGTTGCTGTTAGGTGGAATGTTTATGGCCACACGTACCGCATTCGGTCGCCGTATTTATGCCATCGGCGGCAATCTGGAAGCCGCGCGTTTATCTGGTATCAACGTAGAACGCACCAAACTCGCCGTCTTTGCCATCAACGGCCTGATGGTGGCCATCGCGGGGCTGATCCTCAGTTCGCGACTGGGGGCGGGCTCCCCGTCTGCGGGTAATATTGCCGAGCTGGACGCCATCGCCGCCTGCGTGATTGGCGGGACCAGCCTCGCCGGGGGCATTGGCAGCGTGGCGGGAGCGGTGATGGGCGCATTTATTATGGCTTCGCTGGATAACGGGATGAGTATGATGGACGTGCCGACGTTTTGGCAGTATATCGTCAAGGGTGCCATTCTTTTGCTGGCAGTCTGGATGGACTCTGCCACCAAGCGGCGCGCCTGATAACACTATCGTGACTAATTTGGGAAATGAGCCATGTTTGAAAAGCGTCACCGCATTACGTTGTTATTCAATGCCAACAAAGCCTATGACCGGCAGGTGGTTGAAGGGGTTGGCGAATATTTGCAGGCGTCGCAATCCGAATGGGATATTTTCATCGAAGAAGATTTCCGTACCCGTCTGGAGAACATCAAAGACTGGCTGGGAGACGGGGTCATCGCTGACTTTGACGACCCCGTGATTGAACAGTTGCTGAGTGGCGTCGACGTGCCTATCGTGGGCGTTGGCGGCTCTTACCATACACCGGAACATTACCCCCCCGTTCACTATATCGCCACGGATAACCATGCTCTGGTCGAGACCGCCTTCCTCCATTTAAAGGAGAAAGGCGTACATCGTTTTGCGTTTTACGGATTGCCCGCCACCAGCGGAAAGCGCTGGGCGATGGAGCGTGAATATGCCTTCTGCCAGCTGGTTGCCCAGGAGAAGTATCGCGGCGTCGTTTATCAGGGGCTGGAAACCGCGCCAGAAAACTGGCAGCACGCACAAAATCGCCTGGCTGACTGGCTGCAAACTCTGCCACCCCAGACAGGGATTATCGCCGTGACGGACGCCCGCGCCCGCCACGTATTACAGGTGTGCGAACATTTGCATATTCCGGTGCCTGAAAAGCTGTGCGTGATTGGTATTGATAACGAAGAGCTTACGCGCTATCTGTCGCGCGTGGCGCTCTCATCCGTGGCTCAGGGTACCCGTCAGATGGGCTATCAGGCCGCAAAGCTGCTGCACAGACTGTTAGCCAACGAATCCCTGCCGCTCCAGCGTCTGCTGGTTCCGCCCGTTCGCGTGGTCGAGCGTCGCTCAACTGACTACCGCTCCTTAAACGATCCGGCCGTGATTCAGGCGATGCACTACATTCGCAATCATGCCTGCAAAGGGATTAAGGTCGATCAGGTGCTCGATTCGGTCGGCATTTCACGTTCGAATCTGGAGAAGCGGTTCAAAGAGGAAGTCGGTGAGACGATTCACGCCGTGATCCATGCGGAAAAGCTGGAGAAAGCGCGCAGTCTGCTGATCTCCACCTCGCTGTCGATCAACGAGATTTCACAGATGTGCGGCTATCCGTCGCTTCAGTATTTCTATTCGGTGTTCAGAAAAGAGTATGACACCACGCCGAAGGAGTACCGGGAACGGTACAGTGAAGTCCTGCTCTAGAAAAAAGAACGCCTTCAAGTGGAAGGCGTTTTTCATTACATATGTGCGGCAATCAGACGCTGGTTATCCTGGTACATGGAGAACAGGTAATTGTTATAACGCTGTCCCTGAGTGGAATAACCTTTCAGCTTGTGGATCATCGCCGTAGCCGTTACTTCCTGATCCGCCTTACGCAGCTGAGCGCGTGACTTACGGAACGAGGAGTAGGCCGGATGGGTGTTCAGGTTCACCACATAGGCATTCACGGAATCTTTCACCGATTCAAACTGTGAATAGCCCTTCACCTTGCCGGGTGCATTAGTACAACGACCTTTTGCGCATTTCATGCCAAACAGATTGTTGTTGTTGCGCGCCAGCTTCGAGGTGCCCCAACCGCTTTCGGCGGCGGCCATTGTCGCGACCATACTGCCTGGAATAATGTCCACACGCTCTAACAGAGTGTTCCACGGCACACGACGCGTGTTCCCGCTCCACTTCACTTTATAGCGTTTGGCGATGTCTTTCAGGCGAGTGCGCTCAGACGGCGACCAGCGGCTATCGTACTGTTTGGAGATCAGCCAGTTACGATCCGCAGTAATCGCGGCATTTTGACTTTTAATGTAAGGCATTACCGTCCGGAGAAACGCTTTTTTCCTTGGTGTCCCGGAAGGGTATTTTCGCAAATCAGGAAGTGAACTACTCTTTGCACTATTGCGAGAATACTCTTGTTTACTGCTAACCTTACTGCTTGTCGTCTTTATTACGTGGGCTTTCTTACTCGTTGTATCCGCGTGCGTCTTTGCAAGCACCTCACCTGAAAATGCCATGGTGAGTAACATGAGTATCGCGGCCCCATATCGTCGAATGGGAGTCGATATCATTAGGTCTCCTGGTCGGATATAAACATTCCAACACCTTATTTTCTTCAAAAATTTGAGAGCGGAATCTCAAATCATACCAAAAATAGTCCTCAAGAGCACGTATACAAATAGTCCAATTCCGAAACTATGTCATCCGGAACATGCTCATTAAATCACCAGCACTGGAAAAATGTGCGCGATATCGCAGATAACTGCCTAATTTTGCGCGGGATCACTCATCCCTTCGCGTCCTCCTGGCAGAAAGCCTCAGAGGAGGAGTTTTTCCCCTGAGCCGAGTGGCACACTGGTCAAAAATGCCGCGACAGGAAAATGGAATGAAACGCACTGCATTAGCTGTTCTGATGTTACCCGCATTCGCGCATGCCGACTGGTCATCGCCGGAATTTAACGCGTTTAGCGCTGAAGGTACCGGCGTCTTTACCAGCCAGGCAACGCTTGCGAAGGGTACCCGCCCGCTGACGTTGAGTCTTGATAACGCGTGCTGGCAGCCGACAGGTGCCATTAAACTCAACGAGATGCTGTCGCTCAAACCCTGCGAAGGGACCCCACCGCAGTGGCGGTTATTCCGTGACGGCGTTTATCAGATGCGTATTGATACGCGCTCGGGAACGCCGACGCTGATGTTGACGGTACAAAGTGCGGCGCCACAGCCTGTCGCAAACGTTACCCGCCAGTGCCCGAAGTGGGACGGCAAACCGCTCACGATCGATGTCGTTAACACCTTTCCGGAAGGCACGGTGGTGCGTGATTTTTACAGCAAACAGACCGCGACCGTTCAAAACGGCAAAGTAATTCTTCAGCCAGCCGCCAACAGCAATGGCCTGCTGCTGCTTGAGCGCGCCGAGACGGACAAACCCGCGCCATTCAGCTGGCAAAACGCCACCGTCTATTTCGTGCTGACCGATCGCTTCGTAAATGGCGACCCCACCAACGACAACAGCTATGGCCGCCATAAAGACGGTATGCAGGAGATTGGTACTTTCCACGGCGGCGATCTGAAAGGGCTTACCAGCAAACTGGATTACCTTCAGCAACTGGGCGTGAATGCGCTCTGGATAAGCTCACCGCTGGAGCAAATCCACGGCTGGGTTGGCGGCGGCACCAAAGGGGATTTCCCCCACTACGCCTATCACGGCTATTACACTCAGGACTGGACGAAACTCGACGCCAACATGGGCAGCGAAGATGATTTACGCCAGCTTGTCGACGACGCGCACAGGCGCGGTATCCGCGTCCTGTTTGACATTGTCATGAACCACGCGGGTTATGCGACGCTTGCAGATATGCAGGAGTATCAGTTTGGCGCGCTCTATTTGCAGGGCGATGAGCTGAAAAAAACCCTCGGCGAGCGCTGGACTGACTGGAAGCCAGGCGCCGGTCAAAGCTGGCACAGCTTCAACGATTACATCAACTTCAGTGACAAAGCCGCATGGGAAAAATGGTGGGGTAAAAAATGGATCCGTACCGATATCGGTGATTATGACAACCCGGGCTTTGACGATCTGACCATGTCGCTGGCCTTCCTGCCGGATCTGAAAACGGAATCTAAGATCCCGTCAGGTTTGCCGAACTTTTATCAACACAAGCCCGACACCAACGCGAAAGTGATGACGAATTTCACGCCGCGAGATTACCTGACCCACTGGCTCAGCCAGTGGGTACGTGACTACGGCATCGACGGCTTCCGGGTCGATACCGCTAAGCACGTTGAGCCTGAAGCCTGGCAGCAACTGAAAAACCAGGCCAGCCAGGCGCTGGCCGCGTGGAAAGCCGCCAACCCGGACAAAAAACTCGACAATGCGCCATTCTGGATGACCGGTGAATCCTGGGGCCACGGCGTGATGCAGAGCGATTATTACCGCCACGGCTTCGATGCGATGATCAACTTTGACTATCAGGAGCAGGCGGCGAAAGCGGTGGACTGTCTGGCCGATATGGATTTGACCTGGCAGCAAATGGCAGAAAAGCTGCAAAGTTTTAATGTGCTGAGCTATCTCTCCTCCCATGATACGCGTCTGTTCCGTGAAGGGGGCCAGCGCGCCGCTGAGTTACTGCTGCTGGCACCGGGAAGCGTCCAGATCTATTACGGCGATGAATCAGAGCGTCCATTCGGCCCGACGGGCTCCGATCCGCTACAGGGAACCCGTTCGGATATGAACTGGCAGGACGTCACGGGTAAACAGGCGTTAACTGTCGCCCACTGGCAGCTTCTGGGGCAGTTCCGCGCCCGTCATCCGGCGGTGGGTGAAGGCAAGCAAACAACGCTGTCAATGAAAGAGGGCTACGGCTTTGTGCGCGAGCACAAGGGCGATAAGGTGATGGTGGTGTGGGCGGGTAATCAATAGACCCCCTCACCCTAACCCTCTCCCCAGGGGGAGAGGGCCGGTGTGAGGGGCGTTCACCAGAACAATTCACCACACAAATACAAACCTACCACATAAAACAACAAATCCGACCACATTCGCCGATTTGCACCAACACGGTGCTGGCGTTATGGTTACTGCCTTTCATATTAAGCCCGACAGATCACCTGCTATGACGTTTTCACTATTCGGCGACAAATTTAACCGCCATTCAGGCATTACCCGCCTGATGGAGGACCTCAACGACGGGCTGCGCACCCCAGGCGCTATCATGCTTGGTGGCGGAAACCCGGCTCAAATTCCGGAGATGAACACCTACTTCCAGACGCTGCTGGCAGAGATGCTGGAAAACGGTAAAGCAACCGATGCGCTATGTAATTACGACGGCCCTCAGGGTAAAACAGAACTACTGACGCTTCTGGCGGCAATGCTGCGGGAAGCGCTGGGTTGGGATATCGAACAACAGAATATTGCACTGACAAACGGCAGTCAGAGCGCGTTTTTCTACTTATTCAATCTGTTCGCCGGACGCCGCGCCGACGGCACCACGAAAAAAGTGCTGTTCCCGCTGGCACCGGAGTATATCGGCTATGCCGATGCCGGCCTCGAAGAAGACCTGTTTGTTTCCGCACGTCCGAATATCGAGTTGCTGCCAGAGGGCCAGTTCAAATATCACGTCGATTTTGAACATCTGCATATCGGTGAAGAGACGGGCATGATCTGCGTATCACGTCCCACCAACCCGACGGGCAACGTGATCACCGACGACGAGCTGATGAAGCTGGATGCGCTGGCGAATCAGCACGGCATCCCGCTGGTGATCGATAATGCCTATGGCGTACCGTTCCCGGGGATCATCTTCAGCGAAGCGCGTCCGCTATGGAACCCGAATATCATCCTCTGCATGAGCCTCTCCAAGCTGGGCCTGCCGGGCAGCCGCTGCGGCATTATCATTGCTAACGAGAAAATCATCACCGCCATTACCAACATGAACGGCATTATTAGCCTTTCTCCTGGCGGCATCGGCCCGGCGATGATGTGCGAGATGATCAGGCGTAACGACCTGCTGCGCCTGTCGAATGAGGTGATTAAGCCGTTTTACTCTCAGCGCGTTCAGGAAACTATTGCCATCCTTCGCCGCTACTTACCGGAAGAACGCTGCCTGATCCATAAACCGGAAGGGGCAATTTTCCTGTGGCTGTGGTTTAAGGATCTGCCCATTACGACAGAGCTGCTTTATCAGCGTCTGAAAAAACGTGGCGTACTGATGGTGCCAGGGGATTACTTCTTCCCGGGGCTGGATAAGCCGTGGCCGCACACGCACCAGTGCATGCGCATGAACTACGTCCCGGACCCGGAAAAAATCGAAGCGGGTGTGAAAATTCTCGCCGAAGAGATTGAGAACGCCTGGCGCGAAGCCGGTTAATAAAACCTCAGGCCAGATTACGCAGCCGTTCCGCGCGTAATCTGGCGGGGTCTATGCAGCGCAGCGCGTGGGTGGGACAGGCTTCGACGCAGGCGGGACCGCCCTCGCGATGCGCGCACAAATCACATTTCAGCGCCTGAACGCGATCTTCCACGACCCGAACCTGCATTGCCCCGAACGGGCACGCCACCATACAGCTTTTGCAGCCGATACAGCGAGCCTGCTCAACGAGCCAGGCTCCCGCAGCACGGTGAATGGCCCCCGTCGGGCAGACATTCGCGCAGGGCGCATCTTCACACTGGTGGCAGCCCACGGCCGTGGTGAAGGTACCCCCCTTAACCACGCGGATCCGTGACGTAAGCGCTTCTGGCGTGGCGCTGCTTTGATGCGACATCATGCACGCCACCTCACAGGTGCGGCACCCGATACATTTTTCTGGATCCGTCAGAATAAATCGGTTCATCAGTTACGCCTCGCGCACGTTAAACCCCAGTTCTTTCGAGATAGCTTCCGCCGTGTCACGCAGCGGTTTTAGCAAGTTTTTCTCACCCACCTGCTTCATGCGCGACGTCGACAGCGAAATGGAGATGGCATAGGGCACGCGCCCGTGAATATCAAAGACCGGCACGGCGATACATGACACACCCAGTTCGTTCTCTTCTTTATCCATCGCCATACTGTGATCGCGAATTTCCGCCAGCTCATCATACATCGCGCTCAGTTCGGTGATGGTGTTGCGGGTCAAAGGTTGGATCTGTTCCTGGTGGCTTTCCCAGTAGCTCGCCACGTAATCCTGATGGCCAAACGCCATATAGATTTTGCCCATCGCAGAACAATAGAGCGGCATATGCTGGCCGATATATGCGCGCGTGCGCAGCATACCGGTTGTCGGCTCAAGCTTATAAATCAGGATCGCGTGATCATCTTCACGGCTGGAGAAGTTGACCGTTTCGCCGGTGGCAATGTTCAGCGCCTCGAGGTGCGGCGCCGCCACGTGAATAATATTGAGCGATGAAAGCGCCTTTTGCCCGACGGCGATAAATTTGGTGGTCAGACGATAGCTCCCTGCCGCCGGCGCCGGCGTCACGTACCCGCACGACTGCAACCCCTGCAATAACCGGTGCACGGTGCTTTTATTCAGCCCCGCCAGTTCTGATAAATGCGCAAGCGGACACCCGTTCGGATAGTTACTGAGGATTTCAATCAGCATCAGGCCGCGAAACAAGCTCTGGCTACCTGCTGGCCTCTCTTTTTCTTGCGTCATTTCGCTCTCTTTTATGCTCATCAAATGGCTCCTGTTTATCGCGCCCTGATGGTAGCGCAAAGTGTGGTTTAGTTCACGATCTCAACAGAAAAAACACAACCATTTGATTTTAATCGATTTTGAAAAACGTGAATGTCGTTGATCTGACAAAATTTGATCGTTATATTTGAAATCAGATTTCGTATAGTGAAATTTAGCGATAAAAAAGCACTCGCACTTGCCCCTAAAAAAACAGGAGAACAGGGATGAAAGTGACCTTCGAAGAGTTGAAAGCGGCGTTCAATCGGGTTCTGCTCGATCGCGGTGTAAAAGCGGATACCGCAGACGCCTGCGCCGAGATGTTCGCCCGCACCACGGAGTCCGGCGTTTATTCACACGGCGTCAACCGCTTCCCGCGATTTATTCAGCAGCTTGACGCAGGCGACATCATCCCTGACGCCCAGCCGAAACGCGTAACGACATTAGGTGCCATCGAACAGTGGGATGCCCAGCGTTCCATCGGCAACCTGACGGCGAAGAAGATGATGGACCGTGCTACCGAGCTGGCGTCCGATCACGGGATCGGCCTGGTGGCGCTGCGTAACGCTAACCACTGGATGCGCGGCGGCAGCTACGGCTGGCAGGCGGCGGAGAAAGGCTATATCGGCATCTGCTGGACCAACTCTATTGCCGTGATGCCCGCGTGGGGATCAAAAGAATGCTGCATCGGCACAAACCCGCTGATCGTCGCTATCCCGTCGAATCCAATCACCATGGTCGATATGTCGATGTCGATGTTCTCCTACGGCATGCTGGAGGTGAATCGCCTGGCCGGACGCGAATTACCGGTCGACGGCGGCTTTGACGATGAAGGCAATCTGACCAGAGAGCCGGGCGTGATTGAGAAAAACCGTCGCATTCTGCCCATGGGCTACTGGAAAGGTTCCGGCTTGTCGATTGTGCTCGACATGATCGCCACCCTGCTCTCTGACGGCGCGTCCGTCGCGGAAGTGACCCAGGACAACAGCGACGAATACGGCGTATCGCAGATCTTTATCGCCATCGAAGTGGATCGCCTGATCGACGGTCCAACCCGCGATGCCAAACTACAGCGCATCATGGACTTCATCACCACCGCAGAACGCGCTGATGAAAATGTCGCCGTCCGTCTGCCAGGCCATGAGTTCACACGCCTGCTGGAGGAGAATCGCCGCAACGGCATCACGGTTGACGACAGCGTGTGGGCGAAAATCCAGTCTCTGTAAGGAGTGGGTCATGATATTCGGACATATTGCACAGCCAAATCCATGTCGCCTGCCGCTGGCGATAGAAAAGGCGCTTAATTTTCTGCGTACCACGGATTTCACCACCCTGGCGCCGGGCGTGATCGAAATTGAAGGCCGCAACATTTTCGCCCAGGTTCTCGACCTCACCACAAAGGAACAGCACGAGAACCGCCCTGAAGTCCATCGCCGCTATCTGGATATCCAGTTTCTGGCCTGGGGCGAAGAAAAAATCGGTATTGCTATTGATACCGGGAATAACAAAATCAGCGAATCATTGCTGGAGCAACGGGATATTATTTTTTATCACGACAGCGAACATGAGTCATTTATCGAAATGATACCTGGCAGTTACGCCATATTTTTCCCGCAGGATGTTCACCGTCCTGCCTGTATTAAAAACAAGGGATCCGCAATTCGTAAAATTGTGGTGAAAGTGGCCATCAGCGAATTAGATTAATTTTCTGATAAATACAGGAATGCGAAATGACCAACACCGGTTTTATTATTGGTGCGTACCCCTGTGCACCCTCATTTCACCAGAAAGGGGAGCAGGAAGAATACGCCTTCTGGCGGGAACTTTCCGACACGCCAAATATTCGCGGGCTGGAACAACCTTGCCTTGAAAATCTCCATCCGTTTGGTGATGAATGGCTGTTTTGTCATACGCCGGGCGACTGGCAGATCGTTGTCACAGCCGTTATGGAAACCATGCGCCGCCGCGGCAGCAACGGCGCGTTTGGCCTGGCGTCCGCGGACGAAGAACAGCGTAAAGCGTGCATTGAATATTACCGCCATCTGCATCAAAAGATTGATGCCGTTAACACCCGCTTTCCCGGGAAAGTGATCGCTCTGGAAATGCAGGCCGCACCGCAGGCGGGTAATGATTCTGTCGAGCAAGCGACAGAAGCATTCTCCCGCTCGGTACGGGAAATCGCGAGCTGGGACTGGGGCTGCGATCTGGTGCTGGAACACTGTGATGCGATGAATGGCCCGGCGCCGCGTAAAGGGTTCTTGCCCTTAGAGCAGGTGCTGGAGGTAGTGAAAGAGACCGATATCAGCGTCTGTATCAACTGGGCACGTTCGGCCATCGAAGGTCGCAACACCGCCCTTCCGCTGGAACATGTTCAGGCGGCACTCGCTGCCGGGAAGCTGGGGGCGCTGATGTTTTCGGGCACGACCCCTCACGGTGAGTATGGAGAATGGCAGGATCTGCACGCGCCGTTTTCTTCGTTCTGCGCCGACAGTCTCATGTCCACTGAACATGTAAAAACGCTGTTTACTGCGGCGAGCGCCGCAACATTGAAATTCTCCGGTATTAAATTACTGGAAATAAATGCTAATGCTGACGTCAGCCATCGCATCGCTATTTTGCGCGACGGCATTAGCGCTATGAATAAAGCGTCACAATAAAAATAAAGAATACATTTTCCGGTTACCTTCAATGAGATATTAACTATGAATATTTCTTCTAATGCTCTACACGCGGACATTCCGCGCCAGCGCTGGCTAAGGATCATTCCCCCTATTCTTATCGCCTGCATTATTTCCTATATGGACCGCGTAAATATAGCTTTTGCGATGCCCGGCGGTATGGATGAAGAGCTGGGCATTTCCGCCACGATGGCGGGCCTGGCGGGGGGGATCTTTTTTATCGGCTATTTGTTCCTGCAAGTTCCCGGCGGCAAAATTGCCGTGCACGGCAGCGGTAAGAAGTTTATCGGCTGGTCGCTGGTTGCCTGGGCGGTGATCTCGGTTCTGACCGGGCTTGTGACCAACCAGTATCAGCTGCTGGTGCTGCGCTTCTTACTCGGCGTGGCGGAAGGTGGGATGCTGCCCGTTGTGCTCACGATGATCAGTAACTGGTTCCCGGATGCCGAGCGCGGCCGCGCCAACGCGATTGTGATCATGTTCGTGCCCATCGCCGGGATCATCACCGCCCCGCTGTCGGGCTGGATTATTACCGCTCTCGACTGGCGCTGGCTGTTCATTATTGAAGGTCTGATGTCCGTTGTTGTGCTGGTGCTGTGGGCGTTCACCGTCTACGACCGACCGCAGGAAGCACGCTGGATCTCTGAGGCCGAGAAAAACTACCTGGTACAAACGCTGGCGGCAGAGCAGCAGGCCATTGCGGGTAAAGAGGTGAAAAACGCCTCGCTCAGCGCGGTGCTGTCTGACAAAACCATGTGGCAGCTGATCGCCCTCAACTTCTTCTACCAGACTGGCATTTACGGTTACACCCTCTGGCTGCCCACCATTCTGAAGGAGCTGACGCACACCAGCATCGGCCAGGTGGGAATGCTCGCCATTCTGCCTTACATCGGCGCTATTGCCGGTATGTTCCTGTTCTCTTCGCTCTCTGACCGCACCGGCAAGCGCAAGCTGTTTGTCTCCCTGCCATTGATTGGCTTTGCGCTCTGCATGTTCCTCTCCGTGGCGCTGAAAGAGCACACCTGGCTGGCCTATGCCGCGCTGGTGGGCTGTGGCTTCTTCCTGCAATCCGCAGCGGGGGTGTTCTGGACCATACCGGCGCGTCTGTTCAGCGCTGAGATGGCGGGTGGCGCTCGCGGCGTGATTAATGCCCTGGGCAACCTCGGCGGGTTCTGCGGTCCTTATGCGGTAGGCGTACTGATCACCCTGTACAGCAAAGACGCAGGCGTTTACTGCCTGGCAGTTTCGCTGGCGCTGGCATCGCTGCTGGCCCTGCTGTTACCGGCGAAATGCGATGCCGGAGCAGAGCCCAACCCCACGGTGACTCCACATAAACGTGCGGCCTGAGGCCCTCACCTGACCCACTAAACCAAACCGTAGGCCGGGTAAGCGAAGCGCCACCCGGCAATTAAGCGAGAAGAAGATGAGTGAAAAAGAGCCCTTCTGGCTGGGTATCGATTGTGGCGGTACTTATCTGAAAGCCGGTTTATACAACAGCCAGGGCAAAGAAGTCTGTATTGAACGCCGCTCAGTGGCCACGCTCAGCCCCCGCGCCGGCTACGCCGAGCGGGATATGCACCAGCTCTGGCAGCACTGCCACAAAACTGTCGCCCTGCTGCTCAAAAATTCAGGCGCTGACGGCGGTCAGATCAAAGGCGTTGGCATTTCAGCCCAGGGCAAGGGGCTGTTTCTGCTCGATAAACAGGATCGCCCCCTGGGTAACGCCATACTCTCCTCCGATCGCCGTGCGCTGGAGATCGTGCAACGCTGGCAGCAGGACGGTATACCCGAAAAGCTCTATCCGCATACTCGCCAGACGCTGTGGACGGGGCATCCGGCCTCACTCCTGCGCTGGGTTAAAGAGAACGAGCCGCAGCGGTATCAGCAAATTGGCAGCGTGATGATGGCGCACGATTACCTGCGCTGGTGTCTGACCGGGGTCAAAGGCTGCGAAGAGAGCAACATCTCGGAATCCAATCTCTACAACATGAATACCGGGCAGTACGATCCGCAGCTCACGCGCTGGCTCGGCATCAGCGACATTGACGGTGCCCTGCCACCTATTATCGGTTCAGCAGAAATTTGCGGGGAAATCACCGCTCAGGCAGCCGCACTGACCGGTCTCACGGCGGGTACTCCCGTCGTTGGTGGACTGTTTGATGTGGTTTCCACCGCGATCTGCGCCGGGCTGCATGACGAACATACGCTGAATGCCGTAATGGGGACCTGGGCCGTAACCAGTGGGATTGCCCACGGCATCCGCGACAACGAGCCTTTCCCCTACGTCTATGGCCGCTACGTCCATCCGCAGCAGTTCATCGTTCATGAAGCCAGCCCCACGTCGTCCGGCAACCTGGAATGGCTGACGGCCCAATGGGGCGATATGTCATTCGATGAGATTAACCACGCCGTGGCCAGCCTGCCAAAAGCTGAAAGCGATGTGTTCTTCCTGCCTTTCCTCTACGGCAGCAACGCCGGGCTGGAGATGACCAGCGGCTTCTATGGCTTGCAGGCGCTGCATACCCGCGCGCACCTCCTCCAGGCGGTTTATGAAGGGGTGGTATTCAGCCACATGACCCACCTCAACCGTATGCTCGAACGCTTTCCCCACGTGCAGGCGTTGCGTGTGACGGGCGGCCCAACCCATTCGGACGTGTGGATGCAGATGCTCGCAGACGTCAGCGGCCTGGCGATTGAACTCCCGCAGGTGGAAGAGACCGGCTGTTCCGGTGCGGCGCTGGCCGCGCTCGTCGGTACAGGCCTTTATCCCGATTTTTACGCCGCTCAGCGCGCCCTCAGGCATGACATCCGGATGATTGAACCTGACATGCGTGCCCATGCCGCCTACCAGCGCAAATATCACCGTTACCAGCTACTGATTTCAGCATTACAGGGCTATCACGCCCGTGTTAAGGAGTACGACCTATGAGCCGACCATTATTGCAGCTGGCGCTCGACCACACCTCGCTTCAGGCCGCGCAGCGCGATGTCGCGACGCTTTCCGATCACGTCGACATCGTCGAAGCCGGCACCATTCTATGCCTGACCGAAGGGCTAAACGCCGTTCGCGCCCTGCGTGCGCAGTGTCCGGATAAAATTATCGTGGCGGACTGGAAAGTCGCCGATGCCGGAGAAACGCTGGCTGAGCAGGCGTTTGGCGCAGGCGCAAACTGGATGACCATCATCTGTGCCGCCCCGCTGGCCACCGTTGAACGTGGCCACGAGGTCGCACTGCGCGGCGGCGGCGAGATCCAGATGGAGCTGTTTGGCAACTGGACGCTGGACGACGCGCGCGCGTGGCATCGCATCGGGGTGAAGCAGGCGATTTACCACCGCGGGCGCGACGCACAGGCCAGCGGCCAGCAGTGGGGTGAGGCGGATCTCAGCAAAATGAAGGCGCTGTCCGATATCGGTTTGCAGCTTTCTATAACTGGCGGTATCACCCCCGCTGACCTGTCGCTGTTTAAGCAGATCAACGTCAAAGCCTTCATTGCCGGGCGCGCGCTGGCAGGCGCCGATAATCCGCCGCAGGTGGCACAGGCATTCCATTCGCAAATCCGCGACATCTGGGGAGAGTAACCATGCGTCAGCATCCGTTAGGCATTTACGAAAAAGCGCTGCCAAAAGATCTCTCCTGGCCGGAGCGCCTGGTTCTGGCAAAAAGCTGCGGCTTCGATTTTGTGGAGATGTCGGTGGATGAGACCGACGAGCGTTTATCGCGCCTTGAATGGAGTACCACGCAGCGCGCCTCTCTTGTGGAAGCGATGCTGGAGACCGGCGTGGCCATCCCGTCGATGTGCTTGTCTGCCCATCGTCGCTTCCCGTTTGGCAGCCGCGATGAAATCGTGCGCGAACGCGCCCGCGAGATCATGACCAAAGCCATCCGGCTGGCCCGTGATTTGGGTATTCGCACCATCCAGCTTGCGGGTTATGACGTGTACTACGAGGAACACGATGAGGGCACGCAACAGCGCTTTGCCGAAGGGCTGGCGTGGGCCGTAGAGCAGGCTGCCGCCGCGCAGGTAATGCTGGCGGTAGAGATCATGGACACTGCGTTTATGAACTCCATCAGCAAGTGGAAAAAGTGGGACGACATGCTCGCCTCGCCGTGGTTCAGCGTTTACCCGGACGTCGGCAACCTGAGCGCGTGGGGCAACGACGTCACCGCCGAGCTGACGCTGGGCATTGACCGCATCGCCGCTATCCACCTGAAAGATACCCGGCCCGTTACCGAGCAAAGCCCCGGACAGTTCCGCGATGTGCCGTTTGGCGAGGGCTGCGTCGATTTCGTTGGCGTGTTTAACACGCTGAATCAACTTAATTATCGCGGCGCATTTCTGATTGAAATGTGGACCGAGAAAGCCAAAGAGCCGGTGCTGGAGATCATCCAGGCGCGCCGCTGGATTGAAGCCCGAATGCAGGAAGGAGGCATGACATGTTAGAACAACTCAAAGCCGAGGTGCTGGCGGCAAATCTCGCCCTGCCCGCCCACCAGCTGGTGACGTTCACCTGGGGCAACGTCAGCGCGGTTGACCGTGCCAGCGGCATGATGGTGATCAAACCATCCGGCGTGGAGTACGACGTGATGACCGCAGAAGATATGGTGGTGGTAAATATCGCCACGGGTAAAGTGGTCGAGGGGAGTAAAAAGCCCTCCTCCGACACCCCGACCCATCTCGCGCTGTATCGTCGTTACCCGGAAATTGGCGGCATTGTGCATACCCATTCCCGCCACGCCACCATCTGGTCGCAGGCGGGGCAGGATTTACCCGCGTGGGGCACGACGCACGCGGACTATTTCTACGGTGCGATCCCCTGCACGCGGCTGATGACCCCGGCTGAAATCGCGGGTGAATATGAATACCAGACGGGGGAAGTCATTATCAAAACCTTCGAGGAGCGCGACATAAGCCCGATGCAGGTCCCGGCGGTGCTGGTTCATTCTCACGGCCCGTTTGCCTGGGGCAAAGACGCTGCCGATGCGGTACACAATGCCGTGGTGCTGGAAGAGTGCGCCTATATGGGGCTTTTCTCGCGCCAGCTTGCACCTCAGCTTCCGGTTATGCAGCAGGAATTGCTGGATAAGCATTACCTGCGCAAGCATGGCGCAAATGCCTATTACGGCCAGTGATCATCCGGAATTAATATGCTCTTTACAGTACCGCCGTTTCCAGACGGCGGGCGTTAACCCGGTATGTTTTGAGAATATTTGCCGGAAATAACCCACGTCATTAAAACCGCACCGGGCGGCCACTTCAGTTAATGAGGCCGCATCGTTCAGCAGCAGTTTTTCAGCGGCCCTGACGCGCTGGCGGTGAATTGCCTCCGTCAGGGTTAAATGAAACGTCCGACGAAATACCCGCCCCAGGTAATCTGCGTTGCAGTGCAGCTCTTTTGCCAGCTGCGAAGTGGACAGGGGCAAATGAAAGTGCGTGCGGATAAGCTGCTTGGCCTTCCACGCCATTGCCGCGCCCGCATCATCCGCTTTATCTTCATATCCCGGCGAGAGCGATATCTGCTGCAAAATTAACAGCAAAATTATCTCCAGCGCCTGGCTACGCTGTAATTTTTCCTGCTCGCTTAAAAACTGACGGAATAACGCAATAACATATTGCGGATCCCGCACGCTACAGTGTTGCTCAATCGACAGCGGCGTCGCGCCTGGCAACACCGGCAAGCGTTCATCCACCTCAAAATGCAGCCAGTAAAATTTGAGATCGCCCGGAAAATCTTCCACGCCGACATGCCGCCGCTTCGGCCAAAGTAATAAACTCTCGCCAGCGTTTACCTCAAACAGCGTATTTTCCTCCTGGATCGTTAATGTCCCTTTTTCGACAAAAATTATCTCCCACGAAGATAATTTTCGTGCGGGATGACGGCCCACGCCCCGGGAGATAAATAACCCGCCATTTTGAACCCTGATCGGAAGTGCTATGGATAATTCAAGCATGGATATTCATTTTTCCGCTTTTATAGTGGCTGATATTGTCTTTATCCCTTGATTATTAATAAATATCAGCAGAACGGTTCGATCAAACTCACAGTTTTACCATCAGGTCGGAATCGTCACCTTTTTATACTTTTCCCTTCCCTTGTTGGTCTGCCCGTTGAATGCAGAATAAATGGGGTACCTTGCACAAATACGATAAAAAAATCGTTTATCGAGGAGTTACCCCATGACTTCCACACCGATTACAGACGCAGAAGTTGCAAAACAGGCAGCCGATGACCGGTTGTCAGTCCGCGAGAAAATTGGCTACGGCCTGGGCGACGCGGGCGGCACGGTAATTACCTGCCTGATCATGAACTTCCTGACCTTTTTCTATACCGATGTATTTGGCTTGACGCCCGCGCTGGTGGGCACGCTGTTTATTGCCCTTCGGGTATTTGACGCGATTTCCGATCCGGTGATGGGCGTGATTGCCGACCGCACGCAGAGCCGCTGGGGGCGTTTTCGTCCCTGGCAGCTGTGGGTCGCGCTTCCGATCGGGATCGTCGGCGTGCTGACCTTCACCGTCCCGGACGCCAGCATGGGCGTGAAAATCGCCTGGGCGTTCGGCACCTATCTGTTGCTTTCAGTGGGCTATACCGCCATCAACGTGCCATATTGCGCGCTGATCAACACCATGACCACCCGTCACAACGAGGTTATATCCTGCCAGTCCTGGCGCTTCGTACTGTGCGGCGTGGCGGGTTTTCTGGTCTCCGTTGGCCTGCCGTGGCTGGTGTCAGAGCTGGGACAGGGCAATGCCGCCCGGGGTTATCAGCTGGGCGTCGGCGTGCTGTGCGCCATCGCCGTGGTGATGTTCCTGTGCTGCTTCTTCTGGGTGCGCGAGCGCGTCCCGCTTGCGCTGATGGGTAAATTCACCCTGCGCGAGCACCTGGCGGGCCTGCGTAAAAATGATCAGCTGCTGCTGATGCTGGTGATGTCGTTTCTGCTGATCAACGTCTTCAACATTCGCGGCGGCGGATACATGTACTTCATCACCTACGTGCTTCAGGGCAGCACGGCGTACACCTCGCTGTTTTTCACCATGGTGACCTTTGCCGCCATTCTGGGCGCGGTGATCGTCAGTCCGCTGTCGCGGCGGATCGATACCGTCAAACTCTACTACTACACCAACCTGGTACTCGCTGCTCTTGCGGTGGGAATGTGGTTCCTGCCGGGTGGCCCGGCGCACCAGACGCTCTGGCTAATCGTGATTTTAAGTAACGGCGTGATCCTGGGCTTCACGCTGCCGCTGCACTTCTCGCTGATGGCCTTTGCCGATGACTACGGCGAATGGAAAACCGGCGTGCGCTCATCGGGGATGAACTTCGCCTTCAATCTGTTTTTCATCAAGCTCGCGTGGGCATCCAGCGCCGGGATCATCAGCCTGGTGTTTATTGCCGTGGCCTATCAGCCAGGCGCAGGTAACCAGACACCCGCCTCATTGCAGGGCATCTCCGCCATGGAGACGCTGCTTCCTGCCCTTTTCCACCTGCTGCTGGCGGTCGCTATCCGCTGGTGCAGGCTTAACAATCCCGTGATGTCGCGCATTGCCACCGATTTGCGCCAGCGTCATGTACAGTCCTGAGGAGAACGATATGACCATAATGGAAGCCGACCTGCATCAGCTGAAAATCAACGACCCGTTTCTTGGTCAGTACCAACGGCTGGTCCGCGATGTGGTGATCCCCTACCAGTGGGATGCGCTTAACGATCGCGTGGCGGAGGCCGAACCCAGCCACGCCATCGCCAACTTCCGCATTGCGGCCGGTCTGGAACAGGGGGAGTTCTACGGGATGGTCTTTCAGGACAGCGACGTGGCGAAATGGCTCGAAGCCGTGGCGTGGTCGCTGTGCCAGAAGCCGGATGCTGAACTGGAAAAAACCGCCGACGAGGCGATCGAGCTGGTCGCAGCGGCGCAGTGCGAAGATGGCTATCTCAATACCTATTTCACGGTGAAAGCACCGGCCGAGCGCTGGACCAATCTGGCCGAATGCCACGAACTGTACTGCGCCGGACATATGATTGAAGCGGGCGTGGCGTATTTCCAGGGAACCGGAAAACGCCGCCTGCTGGACGTGGTGTGCAGGCTGGCGGATCATATCGACAGCGTGTTTGGCCCGGGCGAAAACCAGCTGCACGGTTACCCTGGCCACCCGGAAATCGAGCTGGCGCTGATGCGGCTGTACGACGTCACGCAGGAGCAACGCTATCTCAATCTGGTGAAATACTTTATTGAGGAACGCGGCGCGCAGCCTCACTTCTACGATATCGAATACGAGAAGCGCGGCGGAACGTCATACTGGAACACCTATGGCCCGGCGTGGATGGTCAAGGACAAAGCCTACAGCCAGGCGCATCTGCCCCTTGCGGAACAACAAACGGCCATCGGCCACGCCGTGCGTTTTGTCTATCTGATGGCGGGCATGGCACATCTGGCGCGCCTGAGCAGCGACGAGGGGAAACGTCAGGATTGCCTGCGGCTGTGGAACAACATGGCACAGCGCCAACTGTACATCACCGGCGGGATTGGCTCCCAAAGCAGCGGCGAGGCGTTCAGCAGCGATTACGATCTGCCCAACGATACGGTCTACGCCGAAAGCTGCGCCTCCATCGGCCTGATGATGTTTGCCCGCCGGATGCTGGAGATGGAGGCGGACGGCCACTACGCCGACGTGATGGAGCGCGCGCTGTACAACACGGTGCTGGGCGGCATGGCGCTGGACGGTAAGCATTTCTTTTATGTGAATCCGCTGGAAGTGCACCCGAAAACCCTGGCCTTTAACCATATCTATGACCACGTCAAACCGGTGCGCCAGCGCTGGTTCGGCTGCGCCTGTTGCCCGCCGAATATTGCGCGCGTGCTGACCTCGCTGGGGCACTACATTTATACCGTTCGCCCGGACGCGCTGTTGATCAACCTGTACGTGGGGAACGACGTCGCCATTCCGGTTGGGGATAACATCCTCCAGCTGCGGATTAGCGGGAACTATCCGTGGCATGAGCAGGTGAAAATCGAGATTACCTCACCAGTTCCGGTGACTCACACGCTGGCCCTGAGGCTGCCGGACTGGTGTGCGGAACCGGCTGTTTCGCTCAATGGTCAGACCATTACAGGCGAGGTCTCCCGTGGATACTTATACCTCAACCGAAGCTGGCAGGAAGGCGACACGCTGACGCTGACGTTACCGATGCCGGTCCGCCGCGTGTACGGCAACCCGCAGGTGCGCCAGCAGGCGGGGAAAGTCGCATTGCAGCGTGGACCGCTGGTTTACTGCCTGGAAGAAGCCGATAACGGCGCAAATCTGCATAACCTTTCTTTGCCCCAGGACAGCGCGTTTCGGGTCTTCGAAGGCAAAGGCATTTTCGCGCACAAGATGCTGATACAGGCGGAAGGGATCGGGTGTCAGGCGAAGGACACTGATGCTCTGTGGCAGTACGACCACTCGCCGGTAGAACGTCAGCCCCGGACGCTGATCTTTATTCCGTGGTTTAGCTGGGCAAACCGGGGAGAAGGGGAAATGCGGATATGGGTGGATGAAAGCTGAATAACTGCGGCCTGTTGCCCTCACCCCAGCCCTCTCCCACGGGAGAGGGTGAATGCTACGGCAGCACGCGACGTGCTGCCTCGGCCAGAAATGCGCTTCGATTGCCGAATTGAGGATGCTCGCTGACAAAGGAATCAATCTTCACCAGCAAACGTCGAGGCATCGTGATGTTGATGCGTTCGGCTCTGCCGTCGAACTGCTTCATATTAATATCCACCAGCAACCATTGCCCGCCTGTGAAGTCGTCAGGATGATTTTCAAGGTGCACTTCGACATTACCCGGGAGAGGCAATGCTTCATCCATTTCAAACAGCGCTTCGAAGTGCGCCGTGAGCGCATCACGTGCATCCTGAAAAGCGTCATCAAGTGAATCCCCCGCAAAAAAACATCCCGGAACGTCGGGGAAGAAACCGCTGGCGCTACCGTCGGAATCAGAATGAATGTAAGCCGGATAAAACATAACTACTCCTGATATCAGTGTTTAATGCCCGCCTGTCGCCAGATCTGTGCGAGAGTGCCCGGTTTAATGTCCTTTTTAGGATGCGGAACGGTTACCAACCCTTTTTGCACTGGATGGCGAAACTGATGATGGCTTCCCTTCGTTCTTACACATTTCCAGCCATGGCAAACCAGAACAGCAATAATATCCGCACTTTTCACATCCCAACCCTTCCCTGATTATACGCATGATACACACCACCACTACTGGATTGAATGACATTAGCGCATTAAAAAAGGCAGTGCAGCCAGGCTTTGTCGAAACAGGAAGAGGCGTCGAGAAAAGAAGAAGGAGGCATGTCATGTTGCAGATAAAAATGCGGACACTCTCGTAGGCCGGGTAAGGCGAAGCCGCCACCCGGCTTTAACCCGGCTCAGGTCACCCCACCCGGGACGGCCTGAGCCCGGAGATTAAAACAGCCCCAGCGGTTTATCGGAGTAGCTGACCAACAGACATTTCGTTTGCTGGTAGTGCTCCAGCATCATCTTATGGGTTTCACGCCCGATGCCCGACTGCTTGTAGCCGCCAAACGCCGCATGAGCCGGATAGGCGTGATAGCAGTTTGTCCATACGCGTCCGGCCTGAATGCCGCGGCCCATTTTATAGGCCAGATTACCGTTACGATTCCAGACGCCCGCCCCCAGGCCATACTGCGTGTCGTTGGCGAGCTCCAGCGCCTCGTCCATGGTTTTAAACGTGGTGACGGCAAGCACCGGTCCAAAAATTTCCTCCTGAAAAACGCGCATGTTGTTCTTACCGAACAGGATGGTCGGCTCAAGGTAGTAACCCTCCTGCAAATCGCCGCCCAGCACCTTACGGCGACCGCCGGTCAACACATCGGCCCCCTCTTTTTTACCGATATCAATATAGTTGAGGATGGTTTCCAGCTGGCCATGCGATACCTGCGCTCCCATCTGGGTGACGTTATCCAGCGGGTTACCGCTGCGAATCGACTCCACGCGCCGGATCGCCCGCTCCATAAAGCGCTCATAAATGGATTCCTGCACCAGCGCGCGGCTCGGACAGGTGCAGACTTCACCCTGGTTGAACGCGAACAGCGCAAACCCTTCCAGCGCTTTGTCGAAGAAGGCGTCCTCTTCATCCATCACGTCGGCAAAGAAGATGTTCGGCGATTTCCCGCCCAGCTCCAGGGTGACCGGAATGATGTTCTGGGTCGCGTACTGCATGATCTGCTGACCCACTTCCGTTGAGCCGGTAAACGCCACTTTAGCAATACGCTTTGAAGTAGCCAGATATTCGCCGATCTCTCCCCCGGCCCCGTTGACCACGTTAATGACCCCCGGCGGCAACAGGTCGCCAATCACCTCCATCAGCAGCAGTACCGAAAGCGGCGTTAAGCGTGCAGGTTTCAGCACCACGCAGTTACCCGCCGCCAGCGCGGGCGCCATTTTCCAGCTCGCCATCAGCAGCGGGAAGTTCCACGGAATAATTTGCCCCACCACGCCGAGCGGCTCGTGGAAGTGATACGCCACGGTATCTTTGTCAACTTCACTTATTCCCCCCTCCTGGGCACGAATGCAGGACGCAAAATAGCGGAAATGGTCAATCGCCAGCGGCACGTCCGCCGCCATGGTTTCCCGGATCGGCTTGCCGTTGTCCCACGTTTCCGCGGTCGCCAGCAGCTCCAGATTCTGCTCCATCCGATCGGCGATTTTGAACAAAATGGCCGCTCTGTCCTGAACGGACGTTTGTCCCCACTTATCTTTCGCCTTATGCGCCGCATCCAGCGCTAAATCGATATCCCGCTTGCCCGAACTGGCAATTTCACACAGCGGCTGGCCGGTAACGGGCGTCAGGTTGGAATAGTATCCGCCGTCGACGGGCGCCACCCAGTCGCCGCCGATAAAGTTGTCATAGCGGGGCTTCAGCTTAAGGGGAAAACCATACTCGCCTGGCTGGATACGCGATGAGGGAGGATTGTTTGTCATGACCGTCTCCTTGCAGTAGGTGTACAACAAGGGTAGTTCCGGCTGGTGATTTTCTCGCCAGCCGGTAACGGGTTTACGAGCCGTATCACGGATTACCGTACTTTACGTTTCGTTTCTGCCGCCGGAGCCATACTTAATAGCTCAGGGGCTCATGAGGAACGATGCAATGCAGCTATTTATCGGCTTTGACGTGGGCGGAACCCACATCAAACACGGCGTGATCAACGAAAACGGCGAAGAACTGACATCCGATGAATATGATACGCCTGACGATGAAAGCACCTTCAAACAGAAGTGGAAAGCGGTGGTGGATAAGTACCGCCAGGAGCATGAGATCGTCGGCATCGGCGTGAGTTTTCCGGGCCACATCAATCACCATACTGGCGAAGCGGCCAAGGCCGGGGCGCTGGATTACCTTGACGGTGAAAACCTGTGCGAGCTTTTCGCACAGCTGACCGATCTCCCCGTAACAACCGAAAATGACGCCAACTGCGCGGCGCTGGGCGAACGCTGGCAGGGCGCCGGTAAGGATTATGAGCATTTTGTCTGCATCACCATCGGCACCGGCATCGGCGGCGGTATCGTCATGGAGGGCGATCTCTACCGTGGGTCGCACTACCGGGCGGGTGAGTTTGGCGTGCTGCCCGTTGGCAACAACGGCGAGCCGATGCACGAAGTGGCGTCCGCCAGCGGCCTGATGAAAGCCTGCCGCCGCGCGCTGGCCGTGTCGGAAGATGAGATGCCTGACGGTGAGGAGCTGTTTAGACGCATGGACAGCGACGTGCATCTGCGTGAGGCCATAGAAGAGTGGGCGCATTTCCTCTCGCGGGGCATCTACAGCGTGATCTCCATGTTTGATCCGCAGGCGGTGCTGATTGGCGGCGGCATTAGCGAGCAGGAGAAAATCTATCTCCTGCTGGATAAATACCTACAGCGATTCGAGGAGTGGGAAGCGCTCCGGGTGCCCATCCTTCCCTGCGAGCTGGGTAACCAGGCGGGAAGGCTGGGTGCGGTCTGGCTGGCTAAGCAGAAGCAGGCGCGCAGCGCTTAACGCTTAAGGAAATAACTGCGCGTCGCGTAGCACATGGTCATTGCCACGACGACGCGTAAACCCGATGCGGTTGAAATACTCCAGGATCTGAATCGCCAGTTTGCGTCCTACGTTCAGCCGATCGCGGAAGTCTGCGGCGCAGGTTGATCCGCGCGCCTGATCCAGCTCCCGGATCAGGTTCGCAAATGCCACGATCCGATCGTTGCGGTAATAACGATCTTTCACGATCGCCACAATCATCCCCTGCTGCGCCGCATGGCGCAGTACCTGACGCATCAGCTGCTCATCGGTATTGGTTTCACGCGCCAGATCGCGCACCCACCACGGTTCATCGCCAAACAGCGCCGCCACTTTTTGCCAGACCGCGTCCTGCTCAGCGGTAAAACCGGCCTTGTGCTCCGGCAGGTGCAGCCAACCGTGATGACTTGCAATCACGCCGCTTTCACGCATGTTTTCAATCAGCAACAACACCAGCGCGTCGTCTTCCATGGGCAACGCCATGCGCCGCAGACGTTCACGGCCCGGGCCGGGCTCATCCTGATGCTGTTCATGGTAGGTCGCCAACGTGCTCAGCACTTTGCGCTGCCAGCGCGCCGCCACCGGCGCGTTCAGCAGGCTGTTGCCGGCCTGAATAAAACCTGGCTCCTGCGTCAGAAGACGCAATCCTTCGCCGCTGAGCTGGCGCGCCCACGCGAACGCCGCCAGATCCACCGCACCACGCTCAAGGTGGATATCTAACGCAGACTTATCATCGCGGGCCTGGGCCAGTGCGGCCAGCCACTGTAAATACTCGGGCTTACGCTTGCCGCGACGGGGCGGATCCAGCATGACCACGCGCGCGCCCGCCAGCGTTTCCCGCGCCGAAATATCGCGCAGAACCAGGCGGTCGTTATCCGCCAGCCAGAGCGGGGAGTCGAACACCAGTTCGGCGAGATCGTTTTCCAGCAGCGACACGCGTCCGGTGATGTGGCTGGCCGCGTGGTGGATATGCAGCGGCTGCCACTGGGTCAGCGGCGTGTGGGTCTGGAGTGAAACGATGATCCGTTCAGAAGGCTCCGGCGGTGCGTCGGCCAGCAGCCAGTCGCCGCGGTTAAGCTGGTCTTTTTCGGCATCACCGGCAATATTCAGGGCGATACGCTGCCCGGCGTGGGCCTGTTCCACCGGCTGGTTTTGCGCGTGAAGCCCGCGCACGCGCATCGGTTTGTTCACGCCCGTCAGCCACAGGGTATCGCCCACGTTCACTTCGCCGCTCAGCGCGGTGCCGGTCACCACCAGCCCAGCCCCTTTCACGGTAAACGCCCTGTCTATCGCCAGACGGAAGCGGTGATGGCTGGCATGTTCACGAGACGGGATCTGCTGCAAATGGTCGCGAAGAGCGTCGATACCGCGGCCTTCTGTCGCCACGGTGACAAACAGTGCGGCATCCCTAAAACCGTACTCACTCAGCGCCGCCAGCACCTCTTCACGCACCTCGTCGATACGCGCCTCATCCACACGGTCCGCTTTGGTGAGGGCGACGGTCAACTGCGGGTTTCCCGTCAGCTGGAGGATCGCCAGATGCTCGCGCGTTTGCGCCATCACCCCGTCATCGCACGCGACCACCAGCAGAGCATGATCGATCCCGCCCACGCCCGCGAGCATATTGGACAGAAACTTCTCGTGGCCGGGCACGTCGATAAAGCCCAGCACGCGACCGTCGGGCTGCGGCCAGTAGGCGTAACCCAGGTCAATGGTCATGCCGCGCTTTTTCTCTTCCGGCAGGCGATCGGCATTCACGCCCGTAATGGCCTGCAATAACGTGGTTTTGCCGTGGTCAACATGACCGGCGGTGGCAATAATCATTTCAACATCATCTCCAGAAACCGCACTTCATCTTCCAGACAGCGTAAATCCAGCCACATGCGCCCGTCACCGATCCGGCCAATCACCGGCGTCGGTAATGCGCGCCAGCGCGCCGACAGCGCCTCAAGCTGGCTTCCGCGTCCGTCGCGCGGGGTGAACGTCAGCGCTTCGCTCGGTAACCTGTCCACCGGCAGCGAGCCGCTGCCAATTTGCGACAGGCAAGGCTCGTTACGAACGTCAAACTCAGGGTAATGAGGAGCAACCTGCGGCAGTAGCGCTTCCGCCTGCGCGCGAATGGAGGCCGCATCACGGCTCAGCAAACGCAACGTGGGCAGGCGATCAGCCAGTTTCTCCGGGTGGAGATAGAGCCGCAGCGTGGCTTCCAGCGCGGCCAGCGTCATTTTATCGGCACGCAGGGCGCGCTTCAGCGGATGCTGCTGTAGCTGCGCAATCAGCTCGCGCCTGCCGACGATAATCCCCGCCTGCGGCCCGCCCAGCAATTTATCACCGGAGAAACTGACCAGGCTTACGCCCGCGGCAACCATTTCCTGCACCATGGGCTCTTTCGGCAGACCGTACTGGCGCATATCCACCAGCGACCCGCTGCCGAGATCGGCAATCACCGGCACGTTTAGCTCGCGCCCGATGGCGGCCAGTTCGGCCTCTTCCACCGTTTTGGTGAAACCCTCAATGTGGTAATTGCTGGTATGCACTTTCATCAGCAGGGCGGTGTTTTCATTCACCGCCGCGCGATAATCTTTTGCATGGGTACGGTTGGTTGTGCCCACTTCATGCAGCGTGCAGCCCGCCTGGCGCATGACGTCCGGAATACGAAACGCCCCGCCGATCTCCACCAGCTCGCCGCGAGAGACGACAACCTCTTTTCCGCTCGCGATGGCCGCCAGCATTAACAGCACCGCCGCCGCGTTGTTATTCACAATGCAGGCATCTTCCGCGCCGGTGATCTGGCAGAGAAGATCCGCCAGTGCGCGATCGCGATGCCCACGCCCGGCGCCGTCCAGATCGTACTCCAGCGTCACCGGCGAGCGCATGGCACGGGTGACGGCCTCTGTTGCCTCTTCGGCCTGCTGTGCCCGGCCCAGATTGGTGTGCAGAACCGTGCCTGACAGGTTAATAACCGGGCGCAACGCGCTTTGCCCGTGCTTGCTCAGCCTGCGTTCAACTTCCTGCTCCCACGCCACGCACCAGCCGGGTAGCGCGTTCTCAGCCTGAATATGGCGACGCGCATCGTCCTGAAGCTGGCGTAGCATGCCGACCGTTGCAGTATGGCCAAACTGCTCCAGCACCGCAGTGATGCGCGGGTCACGAAGCAGACGATCGGTAGCGGGGATCTGGCTGTAGAGGGAATGATGAGTAGTCATGAATGCGCCTGGCGAGTAAATATCTTCCCCCCTCCCGACGGGAGAGGGAGTTAACATGTGGGGGGATTGTACCGCCTCCCGCCAGGAAGTGTTATAACCCGCATCAAGCCTTTGGCGGTTCAGTCCGGGCAAAACTTTCGCGCTGGAAGAGCGTCTCCGCCAGTTTGACCAGCAGCGGACGATCCACGCACCAGCCCGGCGAGACGCGGCGGAAATTGAGGTAGCCAATGGCGCAGGCGATGGCGATCGTCGCCAGATTCAGGCTATCGCTCTGAATTTTCCCGTCGCGGATCAGCTGTTCGCACATATCCAGGCTGCGGCTGATTTTTTCGCGCTGGCGCAGCAGCTCATTTTCTGACTGCTGGGCGGCGGGCCTTGCCTGCTCGCGTACGGACGTCAATGCCGCATCCATAATGCCATCCGCCAGGGCTTCAATTTGCTTCATCGCCAGCGCTGCTTTTGGATCCGCCGGCAGCATGGCTGGCGCAACGCCAAGCAGTTCGATGTACTCCGCAATGATCGGGGAATCAAACCAGTAATCGCCCTCGTCCGTTACCAGCGCCGGGACTTTCCCCAGCGGGTTGTACTGCGCAACGCCGTTCTCTGCGTTGTAGGGCTGTTCATTTACGAATTCAAATTCAATCCCTTTCTCCAGCAGGAGAATCGAAATCTTACGCACGAAAGGACTGGTATAACTGCCGATGAGTTTCATTGCTTATCCTTAATGCCCACAAAGAGGTCAGTATGGATCAAGCCGTGGAAAAAGGCAGGTGTGCGTATCGCATTCCTGCCATGAGGGGATACGGGAGAAATCTGCATAAAAATATTTTGTGAATCAAATCACAATCTGGAAACAAACAACCAACTTAACATTGTGATGCAAATCACAAAACACCGCCCATTTTGGCGTAATTCTGAGCGATGTATTTTTTTTACACACTCGTTATGTGATCGCGATCACTTCATTAATGTCCTCACCCCCTACATTCATGTGATTCAGATCACACAAAATTTCACTGTCTGGACAGTTGAACGATTCAGTGCCAGATTTCACAGCATCAGAACAGGGCCCGGCTACCTCTGCCGCCGCACATTAACGATAAACCTCGGGCCACAAGCCTAAGCGTAAACATAAGAAGGGGTGTTTTATGTCATCCGATTTCAAGATCAAAGTGCAAAGCTTTGGTCGTTTCCTCAGCAACATGGTGATGCCAAATATCGGCGCGTTTATCGCGTGGGGTATTATCACCGCATTATTTATTCCGACAGGGTGGTTGCCTAACGAAACGCTGGCAAAACTTGTTGGCCCAATGATTACCTATCTCCTGCCACTGCTCATCGGTTATACCGGTGGTCGTCTGGTTGGCGGTGACCGCGGTGGCGTCGTGGGTGCCATCACAACCATGGGGGTGATCGTCGGTGCGGATATGCCGATGTTCCTCGGTGCGATGATTGCCGGTCCTCTGGGCGGCTGGGCAATCAAGAAATTCGACGTCTGGGTTGATGGCAAGATCAAATCCGGCTTCGAAATGCTGGTGAACAACTTCTCTGCGGGCATCATCGGGATGATCCTCGCCATTCTGGCGTTCCTCGGCATTGGCCCGGCGGTTGAAGTGCTGTCCAAGCTGCTGGCGGCGGGCGTTAACTTCATGGTGGCGCACGACATGCTGCCGCTGGCGTCTATCTTTGTTGAACCAGCGAAAATCCTGTTCCTGAACAACGCCATCAACCACGGTATCTTCTCACCGCTGGGTATTCAGCAGTCACACGATTTCGGCAAGTCCATCTTCTTCCTGATTGAAGCGAACCCGGGTCCAGGTATGGGCGTTCTGCTGGCGTACATGTTCTTTGGTCGCGGCAGCGCGAAACAGTCTGCTGGCGGCGCGGCGATCATTCACTTCCTGGGCGGTATTCACGAAATTTACTTCCCGTATGTGCTGATGAACCCACGTCTGATCCTGGCCGTTATCCTTGGCGGTATGACCGGCGTGTTCACCCTGAGCGTACTGGGCGGTGGTCTGGTGTCTCCTGCTTCTCCAGGCTCTATCCTGGCGGTGCTGGCGATGACCCCGAAAGGCGCCTACTTCGCGAACATCGCGGCGATCTGTGCGGCCATGGCGGTCTCCTTCGTGGCCTCCGCTATCCTGCTGAAAACCAGCAAGGTGAAAGAAGACGACGATATCGAAGCGGCAACCCGTCGTATGCATGACATGAAAGCCGAATCCAAAGGCGCAACGCCGCTGGCGGCGGGTGATGTCTCTAACGACCTGAGCCACGTGCGTAAAATCATCGTGGCCTGTGATGCCGGTATGGGCTCCAGCGCAATGGGTGCGGGCGTACTGCGGAAGAAAGTGCAGGATGCGGGTCTGACCAACATCTCCGTCACCAACAGCGCGATTAACAGCCTGCCGCCGGACGTTGACCTGGTGATTACGCACCGCGATCTGACCGAACGCGCTATGCGTCAGGTACCGCAGGCACAGCACATTTCCCTGACCAACTTCCTCGACAGCGGCCTGTACGCCAGCCTGACCGAACGCCTGGTGGCGGCGCAGCGCCATGAAGATAACGAAGTGAAAGTGCGTACCAGCCTGCAAGACAGCTTCGACGAGAGCAACGCGCATCTGTTCAAACTGGGCGCTGAAAACATCTTCCTTGGCCGCACGGCGACCAATAAAGAAGAGGCCATTCGCTTCGCCGGTGAGCAGCTGGTGAAAGGCGGCTACGTTCAGCCTGAGTACGTTGAGGCGATGCTGGAACGCGAAAAGCTGACCCCAACCTACCTGGGTGAATCCATCGCGGTTCCACACGGTACGGTGGAAGCCAAAGACCGCGTGCTGAAAACCGGCGTGGTGTTCTGTCAGTATCCTGATGGTGTGCGCTTCGGTGAAGAAGAGGACGACATCGCCCGTCTGGTGATTGGTATCGCCGCTCGCAACAACGAGCATATCCAGGTGATTACCAGCCTGACCAACGCGCTGGATGACGAAACGGTTATTGAGCGTCTGGCCAACACCACCAGCGTTGAAGAAGTTCTGGCCCTGCTGAACAAGTAACAGCGCCTCTTCCCTCTCCCCCCGGGGAGAGGGCTAGGGTGAGGGGAAAACGTTCCTCACCCCAGCCCTCTCGGGTAAAAACATTGATGAAGGTTAACACTATGAAAGCATTACATTTTGGCGCAGGTAATATCGGTCGTGGCTTTATCGGTAAACTGCTGGCAGACGCGGGCATTACCCTGACATTCGCCGATGTGAATCAGGTGGTTCTGGATGCCCTGAATGCCCGTCATAGCTATCAGGTTCACGTGGTGGGTGAAAACGAACAGGTTGAAACGGTCTCTGGCGTCAACGCGGTAAGCAGCATTGGCGACGACGTGATTGACCTCATCGCGAGCGTTGATCTGGTCACCACCGCCGTGGGTCCGGTGGTGCTTGAGCGTATCGCCCCGGCGGTCGCGAAAGGCCTGGCGAAGCGTAAAGCACAGGGCGTTGAAACGCCGCTGAACATCATCGCCTGTGAAAACATGGTGCGCGGCACCACGCAGCTGAAAGGCCATGTTCTTGCGACCGTCGCAGACGAAGATAAAGCCTGGGTTGAAGCGCACGTGGGTTTTGTGGATTCCGCCGTTGACCGCATCGTTCCGCCGTCAGCATCCGCCACCAACGACCCGCTGGAAGTGACCGTGGAAACCTTCAGCGAGTGGATCGTGGATAAAACCCAGTTTAAGGGTGCGCTGCCGACCATTCCGGGAATGGAATTAACCGATAACCTGATGGCATTTGTCGAACGTAAACTCTTCACGCTGAACACCGGGCATGCTATAACCGCGTACCTCGGAAAATTGGCCGGTCATCAGACGATTCGTGACGCGATCCTCGATGAGAACATCCGTGCGGTGGTCAAAGGGGCAATGGAAGAGAGCGGCGCGGTGCTGATCAAACGCTACGGTTTTGATGCTGATAAACACGCGGCATACATCCAGAAAATCCTCGGTCGTTTTGAAAACCCGTATCTGAAAGATGACGTTGAGCGCGTGGGTCGTCAGCCGCTGCGTAAACTAAGCGCGGGCGACCGCCTGATTAAACCGCTGCTGGGCACGCTGGAATACGGCCTGCCGCACGCTAACCTGGTGAAGGGCATCGCTGCCGCCATGCACTACCGCAGCGAGCAGGACCCGCAGGCGATTGAGCTGGCTCAGCTGATTGATGACAAAGGCGCGCAGGCTGCGCTGGCGCAGATCTCCGGTCTGGATGCCAACAGTGACGTAGTTGCGGAGGCGGTCAGCGCATACAACGCAACCAAATGATGCAGAGTCCGGCGCAGGTTAGCCTGCGCCCGAATAACAGATTGTCAGATATGCAGGCAATAATGGAACAAACCCAGGCCTTTGAAAATCGTGTGCTTGAGCGTCTGAATGCTGGCAAAACCGTACGAAGTTTCCTGATTGCCGCCGTCGAGCTGTTAACCGAGGCGGTGAACATTCTGGTGCTTCAGGTGTTTCGCAAAGACGACTACGCGGTAAAGTATGCTGTAGAACCGTTACTGGACGGAGACGGACCGCTGGGCGATTTATCGGTACGGCTGAAGCTGATTTACGGTCTTGGCGTGCTGAACCGCCAGGAGTATGAAGACGCCGAGCTGTTAATGGCGCTGCGCGAAGAGCTCAATCATGACGGTAATGAGTACACCTTTACCGATGATGAGATACTGGGGCCCTTCGGCGAACTGCACTGCGTATCCGCGCTCCCTCCCGCACCTCAGTTTGATAACAGCGACCCTGATCTGTACGCGATGCAAAAGCTGCGTTATCAACAGGTTGTGCGCTCCACCATGGTGCTTTCCCTGACTGAGCTGATTTCTAAAATCAGCTTAAAAAAAGCGTTTCAGAAGTAAGCCCGCACACATTGGTGTATCCTTCCCTGTAAATTCCCCGTTTTCAGAGTTATTTGTCATGAAAGAAGTCGAAAAGAACGAAATTAAACGCCTGAGCGACCGTCTGGATCTGATCCGCCATCAGATGGCTGGCCTCTCCCTGGTCGATTCCGCCGAGAAATATGCCGAGCTGGAAAAAGAGTCCGTGAAGCTGGAGGCGGAAATTGAACGCCTGCGCGAAGTGAAAGGCCAGAAGCTGAGTAAAGAAGCGCAGAAGCTGATGAACATGCCGCATCGCCGCGCGATCACCAAAAAAGAGCAGGCCGACATGGGCAAGCTGAAGAAAAGCGTCCGTGGCCTGGTGGTGGTGCACCCGATGACTGAGCTTGGTCGCGAAATGGGCCTGAAAGAGATGACGGGTTTTTGTAAGACCGCGTTCTGATCGTCCTCCCCTGCCGCTGCGGCAGGGGAAACTCAGTTGTAAATCAGGTTAAACGTCGCCATCGCATCCGCTTTTCCCGCCGTCACGTTCTCTTCCGTCTGAAGGTAATGGGCATCAAACCAGAAGGTTTGCGTCTGGTTATCCCCCACTTGCCCAAATGCTGACACCTGTGGGGTGTTCCACGGTACCACCTGCCCCTGAACCGAACCGGTATTGTCACCGTAAAGCAGTTCGATCCCGACACCGCTGGCGCTATCCTCCTGCTTCGTCAATGCCAGCGCCCGATCGTTGCCCGGCGTGGTATCGCCAAAGAAACCCATCTTCACCGCCGTGTTATTTTCGCAGGTCACCGGAATGCTGAAGCGTCCGCCTCCGGCGCGGGAGCCTATGCCATGAAATTCACGCTGGCTCACGCTCCCCATGGGAACAAGAATGCTGCGAGAGCCCACTGAACAGCTGGTACGCCTGACGGTGAAGCTGGCGAGATGGATCTGTACCGGTGTCGCCACGTTGGTGGCGCTGGCTTGATTTTCTCCCGCCTGCAATATCAGCGATCCGACATTTTGCTCCTGGGAATTGGCGTTATCGTCAGGCATGGCGCTGGTCGTTGGAATTTTGTAAAACACCACCCAGAACTGCATTTTATACATTGAGGCGCTGGCAAAGGCGGGGTTTTGCGATGCGTCGCAAATGCGCCTGGACTCATTGCCATTCACCTGACTTGTGCCGTCAATATAGCGTACCGCATCGGCGCCGCAGTACTGCTGTTCCCGGAACCCCAGCGCGTAGCCGATGCCGTCGATCTGAGTTTTATAGACGTGACGTGACGCGCCGTCTTCACCAACCACGGTGCCGACGGGGTTATCCACGTCGACAAAGCCGATACTACGCCAGGCATCATTCCCGCCATCACAGCTGTAGAAATCCGCCCCGGTAGACTGTATCGGCGCAGATATCTGCGTCCAGTCCGCCGTGCCGGGCGCATACCCAATGGCATAAGGCACCTGAACGACCCACTGATCGCGCGTGGTGCGGCAGGTTGAAGTCTGGGCATGGGCATGAAAACTCAGCATGCCAAAAAGCGAAAGAAGGCTCAGATAGAAAAACCAGTGAATAAAACGACGCATGATATTCCTCTAATGGCACTCAACGGACAGCGTGGCGATACCGGGGGCCATATGAGCTTTCCCCAGTCTGAAAGGTGTCTGGCATTGCTGCTGCTCCCCGTCCTGATACCAGCTGACGCGCAGGGTGCCGCGCTCTGGTACGCCGCTCAGGTAGGCCTGACCGCCGTCAGCGACCATGCTTCGGTTTGCAGAATGGCGGTTCTGCTCCACCACTTCAGCCTGCGCGCCAAACGGCAACGGTTCGCCGTGGTAGCGCAGGGAAAACAGAACGCGATAACCAATGTGGGTTTTGTAATTGGCCAGCACCACCGCGCCGCTGGTGGGAATGAGCGTCAGACCGCTCTGCTCAACGTCGACGTTCTCACCCAGCGTCGCCGTATCAAGACTGACGGTATTTTTGCGGTACGCCGAGAGCGTTGGCATGACCGCATAGCCGCGGCTGTCGGTATGGATCCCGTTGTAGCCCTCCGGCTCAACGTTCGCCGCGCCGGGCACGCGTAGCAGGGCGACGGTATCGCCCAGCGGCTGGCTAAGCGTGACGCCATACTGCGTGGCGATAACGCCTCCGGCGAGTCCGAGGCTCGCGTTGCTACCGCTTCGGCTGTGGTCATAACCGAGGCTGACGTTGCCGTAGCCACCGTTGTATTGCAGCGCCAGGCTGGTACTGTCGGCTTGTCCCTCGCTGGCCTTACTCTGCTGAACGCTGTAATTAAGGTTGCGATTCGCCAGCGCACTGCCGTTGAGTGACACCTGCTGAGTGGTCATCCCACGATTGTTGTGGTTGATGAAGTAACTGACCGAGCTGTCCGGTAACCAGTGACCAAGCGGAACATTGACGTTAAACGACACGGTACGATCGGGATGCTGCTCAAGCGCTGAGTCGGTGTAGTCATACCCCGCGCCCCAGGAAATGCCTCGCCAGCTGGTGTACCAGCCAATGTGGATGGTTTTATCCTGCCCGGACGTATGCCAGTAATCCTGCATCCATGCCGAGACGCTGAGGCTGCCGAACTGACCCAGCGTCTGTGAGAAGGTGACCTGCGAGCGGCTACGGCGATTATTGAGTTGCAGCTGTTGGCTGTCAGACTGATTCAGTTCACTGAATTCATAGTAATTGCGCGAGGCATAGCGATAACTCGCCAGGTTGAAGGCGGTGCCGGTAGCGCTGAAATCTTTCTGATACTGAATGCGCCACGCCTGCCCCATCGCGCTTTTGCCATTGGGTAAACAGCTTTTTGCCAGCGTATCGTCAATGCCCAGCGAGCCAAATGCGCCAAACCCTCTGCCTACGCCAATTGCACCGGCCTGATAGTTGCTCGCCGTACGAAAGCCGCCATACACCGTCATCCTGGAGAGCAGACCGTAGAAGAAAGCGCCTTCAACAAACTCAGGTGAACGCGCATCGCCGGAGCCGGAGTGAAATCGTCCGGCGTTGAGGCTGTATTTCAGGCTGCCCAGGCGTCGCATAAACGGCACCGCAGAATAGGGTTGGGTAAAGACGCGCGTTGAGCCGTCACTTTCCGTGACCGTCACCTGTAGATCGCCACTTTGTGCGCCGGGGAACAGATCGTTAATGATAAATGGCCCGGCGGCCACCCAGGTTTCATAGATCACATAGCCATTTTGCGAAACGGAGACTTTAGCGAAGCTGTGTGCGACGCCGCGGATGGTTGGTGCGAAGCCGCGCTGGCTGTCGGGCAACATGCTTTCGCTTGATGTGAGCTGTACCCCGCGAAACGCCACGCTATCGAAGACGTCGCCTGCGGTCCAGGCATCGCCGATCCGTAGCTGGCTGTTAAGACGGCGAATATCCCGGGTCAGCCAGCTACTTTGCGACTGAAAATGGTCGCCGCCCGCGTCGCTGTGGCTCCAGGCGGAGGTGTTGCGCAACCGCCACGCCCCCAGATTGATACCGTTACGCAGGCTCAGATAGCTGGATGTCGTGACGCCACGCTGATGATGTGCCTGGCCGCCCGACAGACTGTAATCAGTAAAGGCCGCCGGGATACCATCGTCCCACTGCGACTGCGGCACGTAGCCACGGCTGCGGTGTTTCATCGCCGCCTGCGGCAGGCTGAGAAAGAGACGCTGCTGGTTGAAATCATAGGAGGTTCGCGCTGCCGGAATGAAATCCGCGAGGTGCGTGAACGTTTCTCCCTCCCGCAACCGTGAGAATGCAGGAATGGCCCTGACATTCACCCCAAGCGCTTCCAGCAGCGATACGCTTAAAACGGGTTGCAGGCTGCCTTTCTCATTGACGAAGGTGATCTCCTGATGCCGCTCCTCGCGTCCGTTAATCTCCAGCGTCACGAGCCAGGTGCCTGGCATCTGCCCGCCCTTTTCAGAGAAATAGTGCAGATCCGCCGTTTTCTGTTCGGTAGAGGAAAGCTCCAGCGCGGCGGGATCAAAGTAATCCTCGGCCATCCCCGCGCGGCTGAAGCTAAGCAGCAACACCGAAAGCGGCGCGTAACGAAACAGGCGAAAAGACATGGTCTTAAAGAGGCTGGGTGTGGGTGGCGGTGATGGCACCAAAATCATTAATAGCCGACCAGCTTACGCCCCCGGAGGCGGACACAGGCCATTCGCGGATTTCCCCTGGACCGATCATGCCCGGCTGCTCAATTTTATGCCCGCCAACGGACAGTCGATAAAAAGAGACGTAGTATGGCGTCGGGTTGGCGGCCTTAAGCCCTTTTCCCGTCCGCGAAAACGTTATTTTCTGCCAGGCAGTGGCAGCGTCCCCTTTAAGGTTGTCCGGGCGGTAGAAAATTTTAAATTTCGATTTAACGTTAACTTGTAATTCGTTGCTGCTCTCTTTTGGCTTTGGCGCAATCGCTTTAATATCGAGCCAGAATACAGATTCACGATCTGTGGGCAGCGGAGCGCCGGTATATTGAATACGCAGCGTGTTGGTCTGCTCCGGATCAAGTCTGAACAGAGGTGGTGTGACAATAAATGGCGCAGCGTTATTTTTATCCTGCCCATCACCTTCAACCCACGACTGAATAAGATAGGGAACCGCACTTTCCATATTAGAAACAGAAAATGCCACCTCCTTGCTGTGTTGTGGGTATACGATCCGTGTTCCCCCCATTACAACGCCAGCGGAAACTGACGCAGAACTAACCATTAATGCAGTGAGCATAATATACGATAAACGTTTCATCATTATTATCTCTGGAGGTGGCTGAGAGTGAAATCAGTTATAAACCATCAGGAAGTTGGAAACGGCATTGACGTCGCCCGCGTTAATTTCCGAACCGTCTTTGTCGAGAGAGGCATAAAACGTTAATTCAGCATTGCCTTCAGCATCCGGTGCGGTTGTTTCAGATACCGTACCCGGTTTAATCGCGGTGCTGCGATCGCTGTTATAAAGCTTCACGCCGACGCCCGTCGCCATACCTTCGCCTGGCGTAACCTGTAGCAGTGTGTCATTCACCGTATCTTTGGTTCCGTCAAACAGTACCGCAACCGATTCAACCGTCTCCGGGCAGTTCTCTACGTTGATTTTGAACTCACGCGGCGTCGTTTCGCTGTGATCGTCGAAGTAGCTTTTCGCCCACGCGCCGAGGTCTACCGTTTTGCTTTTTGACGCAGGGGTAATATCACAGGAAATAAGGGTGATTTTCCCGGTAAAGTTGATCACGCCGCCTGTGCTCTGCGAGCCAGCGCCTGTATCCAGGGAAGCATTAACACCAGAATCACTGCTTGCCAGTACTGATTGAGAAGATAACAGCAGCCCCGCCGCGGCAATCGCCAGCGCCACATTTTTGATTTTCATTTGGAACACTTTCCCCTCTGTAAATTAAACAGATATAGACTTGTTGTACCAGGTACAATAACCGCTATAAGGATTTAAAAACGCCACCAAAAGGGTTTTAGCAGAATGGGTGACGCGACCTTATAGAATAAAGCAGGGTCCATCCCATGGTGATAATCCGTATATTTTCAGAAGGCCATACACAGATATCCTGCAACTGAGGAAATGACTTCTGGCCGAAAATAACACTGAATACGTTGTGGTTAGTAATAAATTTAATGTCTTCTGTAACGTTGCTTCTGAATAAATAGTAAATCATATGCCTTTTAACGTCTACGTATTGAAAAGCAGTACGCCGCGTCTGTAAACACTCTGGAATTAACACTCAGCTAACAAATTTAACCCCTTTCGATTGCCCTGATAATTATTAATTTGCTTTTAATACCGTAACTAAATTACAAGAGAGCCAACTGATCATTGTTTGATCAATTTATTTCAGAATATTATTAGCCAAAAAATGTCACTTCAGCAAAAAATTCTTGCCCTTTATCCTGAAAAATCACGGTTAAACAGGATATTTCTTTATCGATCAGCAATTGATCGTTTGTAATACACTGTTAAAATCTATATGTGAAATTTACCTTAATTAAAATTTTTTGCTACAGCTTAGATTTCGCATTTTTAACCAAAAAAAATTTTATTTATAGGAAATAAATCACTCTGCTCACATATATACAGCTTTTCAAAAACACAAATAAAGCAAACAAACCTCATTCAATTCACGTAATATTATCACCTCCCCATTTTATTCAACATCTTTTACGCGTCGTATCTGCTCAAAAACGAATGTAATGCTCTCCACCTGACTACCGCTCCCATCGCACACGGTAAGTTAATTTTGCGGGTTTGGTCCTACCAATCATGTGCAAAGCTATCCATCGTTCACAGTTTTGATGCTCCACTTCACAAAACCATTGCCGAATAGCAACACTTGGTTAACCATTTATTGCCATTAACCCTACATCACAATATTGGACGGACCACTTTTACACTAAGTGTGACGCTGAGATGAGCAGAGACTCACCCGACCGAACACCTGTGTGGTCCTCAGGAGACCTGCATGAGCCTCTGGCAACAAAACTACGATCCGGCCGGGAATATCTGGCTGTCGAGCCTGATCGCATCGCTACCGATCCTGTTCTTCTTCTTTGCGCTAATTAAGCTCAAGCTGAAGGGCTACCTTGCCGCAACGTACACCGTTGCCATCGCCCTGCTGGTGGCGCTGTTCTTCTATAAAATGCCGGTCGATCGCGCGCTGGCCTCCGTGGTGTATGGTTTCTTCTACGGCCTGTGGCCGATTGCGTGGATCATCATCGCCGCCGTCTTTGTCTACAAAATCTCGGTCAAAACCGGGCAGTTCGACATTATTCGCTCGTCGATTCTCTCTATTACACCGGACCAGCGTTTACAGATGCTGATTGTCGGTTTCTCCTTCGGGGCGTTCCTTGAAGGGGCGGCAGGATTTGGCGCGCCGGTGGCGATCACCGCCGCTCTGCTGGTCGGGCTGGGCTTTAACCCGCTGTATGCCGCTGGCCTGTGCCTGATTGTGAACACCGCCCCGGTGGCGTTTGGCGCGATGGGCATTCCGATTCTGGTGGCGGGCCAGGTGACCGGGCTGGACAGCTTCGAGATCGGCCAGATGGTGGGTCGCCAGCTGCCGTTCCTGACCATTATCGTGCTGTTCTGGATCATGGCGATTATGGACGGCTGGCGCGGCGTGAAGGAGACCTGGCCTGCGGTGATGGTAGCGGGCGGTTCGTTCGCCATTGCCCAGTATCTCAGCTCCAACTTCCTCGGCCCGGAACTGCCGGACATCATCTCTTCCCTGGTGTCGCTGGTCTGCCTGACGCTGTTCCTGAAACGCTGGCAGCCGGTACGTATCTTCCGCTTTGCTGACATGGGCGCATCGCACGTGGATCAGACGCTGGCGCGCACCGGCTATACCGCCGGACAGATTGTGCGCGCATGGTCACCGTTCCTGTTCCTGACCGCCACCGTGACGCTGTGGAGCATTCCGCCTTTTAAAGCCCTGTTCGCCCCGGGCGGCGCGCTGTACGACATGGTGATTAATATCTCCGTGCCGTTCCTCGACAAAATGGTCGCCCGTATGCCGCCGGTGGTGCACGACGCCACGCCATATGCGGCAGTGTTTAAGTTCGACTGGTTCTCAGCCACCGGCACGGCCATCCTGTTTGCCGCTATCCTTTCCGTAGTGTGGCTGCGCATGAAGCCTGCCGCCGCGGTGCAGACCTTTGCGGCGACGATTAAAGAGCTGATGCTGCCGATTTACTCCATCGGCATGGTGCTGGCGTTCGCGTTTATTTCGAACTACTCCGGCCTGTCGTCGACGCTGGCGTTAGCGCTGGCGCATACCGGCCACGCGTTTACCTTCTTCTCGCCGTTCCTCGGCTGGCTGGGGGTGTTCCTGACTGGTTCAGATACGTCATCTAACGCCCTGTTTGCCGCCCTACAGGCCACGGCTGCGCAGCAGATTGGCGTCTCGGACGTGCTGCTGGTCGCCGCGAACACCACCGGCGGCGTGACCGGGAAGATGATCTCGCCGCAGTCCATCGCCATTGCCTGTGCCGCGGTGGGGCTGGTAGGCAAAGAGTCGGATCTGTTCCGCTTTACCGTTAAACACAGCCTGATATTTACCTGCATGGTGGGCGTGATCACCACATTGCAGGCCTATGTCTTAACCTGGATGATTCCATGATAGTGATGCCCAGACGCCTGTCCGACGAGATTGCCACTCGCGTACGGGCGCTGATAGAAGAACAACAGCTGGAAGCGGGCATGAGATTGCCCGCCGAGCGTCAGCTTGCCGCTCAGCTTGGCGTGTCGCGCAACTCACTGCGCGAGGCGCTGGCGACGCTGGTTAGTGAAGGGGTGCTGCTGAGCCGTCGCGGCGGCGGCACCTTCGTGCGCTGGCAGCATGACGACTGGTCCGAACAAAACATCGTGCAGCCGCTGAAGACGCTGATGGAAAACGACCCGGACTACAGCTTCGACATCCTCGAAGCGCGTCACGCCATCGAAACCAGTACAGCGTGGCACGCGGCGATGCGGGCAACCGACGCCGACAAAGAGAAGCTCAAAGCCTGTTTTGAGGCCACGCAAAGCAGCGACCCGGACATCGCCTCCCAGGCGGACGTGCGGTTCCATCTGGCGATTGCCGAGGCCTCGCACAACGTGGTGCTGCTGCAAACCATGCGCGGGTTCTTCGACCTGCTGCAATCCTCCGTGAAGCAGAGCCGCCAGCGCATGTATCTGGTCCCGCCGGTGTTTGCTCAGCTGACCGAACAGCACGAGGCGGTGCTCAACGCCATTCTGGCCGGTGATGCCGAGGCCGCGCGCAAGGCGATGATGGCGCATCTCGGCTTCGTGCATACCACCATTAAACGATTCGATGAAGATCAGGCCCGACAGGCGCGTATTACCCGTCTGCCTGGCGAGAGTGATATTTCCAGGGAGAACAAAGCATGATTATTTCAGCAGCCAGTGATTATCGCGCCGCGGCGCAGCGCATTTTGCCCCCGTTCCTGTTCCACTACATTGACGGCGGGGCGTATGCCGAATACACCCTGCGCCGCAACGTGGAAGACCTGTCGGAGGTGGCCCTGCGCCAGCGCGTGCTGAAGAATATGTCTGACCTGAGCCTTGAGACGAAGCTGTTTAACGAAACGCTCTCCATGCCGGTAGCGCTCGCACCTGTCGGTTTATGCGGCATGTATGCCCGTCGCGGTGAAGTGCAGGCCGCCGCCGCCGCAGATGCCAAAGGCATTCCGTTTACCCTTTCCACCGTGTCCGTCTGCCCGATTGAAGAAGTCGCCCCAACTATCAAGCGCCCGATGTGGTTCCAGCTGTACGTCCTGCGCGATCGCGGTTTTATGCGCAACGCACTGGAGCGCGCCAAAGCGGCGGGCTGCTCAACGCTGGTCTTTACCGTCGACATGCCGACCCCCGGCGCGCGCTACCGCGACGCCCACTCCGGCATGAGCGGCCCTAACGCGGCCCTGCGCCGTTACTGGCAGGCGGTGACGCACCCGCAGTGGGCGTGGGATGTGGGCGTGAACGGCCGTCCGCACGATCTGGGCAATATTTCGGCCTACCTGGGTAAACCGACCGGGCTGGAGGATTACATCGGCTGGCTGGCGAACAATTTCGATCCGTCGATCTCATGGAAAGACCTGGAGTGGATCCGCGAATTCTGGGACGGCCCGATGGTGATCAAAGGGATCCTCGACCCGGAAGATGCCCGCGACGCGGTACGTTTTGGCGCCGATGGGATCGTGGTCTCTAACCATGGTGGCCGCCAGCTTGACGGGGTGCTCTCCTCCGCCCGCGCCCTGCCGGCCATTGCCGATGCGGTGAAAGGCGATATTGCGATCCTGGCCGACAGCGGCATCCGTAACGGGCTGGACGTGGTGCGCATGATCGCCCTGGGCGCGGACAGCGTGCTGCTGGGCCGTGCTTACCTGTACGCGCTGGCCACCAGCGGCCAGGCGGGCGTGGCGAATCTGCTGAACCTGATCGAGAAAGAGATGAAGGTGGCGATGACGCTGACCGGTGCGAAAACAATCGGTGAAATCAGCAAAGACTCTCTGGTGCAGGAGCTCAGTAAGCTGCCTGCGGCGCTGGCCCCTCTTTCTCAGGGAAACGCGGCCTGATCTCCCCCGGTTAGCCTTCCCTTCTTCCGCGCCCGACTTCCCCCTCGGGCGCTTTTTTAGTTGAAAATAACACCTGCGTAACATTCTGGATAAGAAAATTTGACACACCCCGCCTCTCCGCAATTGTATAGACAAGCAAATACAAGAACACAAAAACAACATCACATCGGAGGGGAACGTATGACGTATTCAGGTCGGGTGGATATTCAGCAGGTGATCGATGAAAGTCCTTTTTCAGGGTTTCACTGGCTTCTTATTGTGCTGGGCTTTCTGGTGCTGGCGATTGATGGGTTTGATACCGCAGCGATGGGTTACATTGCGCCTACGCTGTCGACAGAGTGGGGAATACATAAACAGGATCTGGGGCCGGTGCTGAGTGCGGCGCTGCTGGGGCTGTCGCTGGGAGCCCTGATTGCAGGTCCGGTATCGGACCGGATGGGACGCAAGCGCGTACTGGTCTTTTCATGCCTGTTCTTCGGCCTGGCGAGCCTGGGCACGGCCTGGGCGCAAAGTCTGAATACCCTGACGCTGTGGCGCTTTCTGACGGGCCTGGGCCTCGGCGCTGCCATGCCTAACGCCATCACGCTGATCTCCGAGTTTGCCCCCCAGCGCTGCCGCGCCATGGTAATTAACACCATGTACTGCGGCTTTCCGCTGGGTGCGGCGGGCGGCGGGGCGATCTCGTCCTGGCTTATCCCTCACCACGGCTGGCGAAGCGTGCTGCTGACCGGCGCGATTGCGCCGCTGATTTTAACGGTGCTGCTGGCGCTGCTGTTGCCGGAGTCGGTGAAGTTTCTGGTGCAGCGCGGGAAAGACGTCGCCCAGGTTCGCCGCATCGCCAGCCGGTTCGCCCGCAGCACGCTGGATAGCGTCACGGGCTTTTTCCTCGCGGAGGAGAAAGTCGCGTCGAAAAAAGGCAGCGTGTCGCAGCTGTTTTCCATGCCCTGGCTGCCCGGCACCCTGATGCTGTGGGTCACCTATTTTATGGGGCTGGTGATTTATTACGTCCTGCTGAGCTGGATGCCAACGCTGATGCAGGGGATGGGATATGCGCTGACGGAATCCGCCTGGCTTACCTCGCTGTTCACCTTCGGCGGCACCGCTGGCATTTTGCTCGCGGGCTGGATGATGGATCGCTGGGAAGCGCACAAGGTGGTCGCGTGTGGTTTCGTGCTGACGATGGGCCTGATTCTTTTACTCGGCATTGAGCATAACCATATCGCCCTGTTTGGCGGGTTAATTTTCCTGATGGGGATCGCGATGAACGGCGCGCAGTCGGGCATGCAGACCCTGGCCGCCACCTTTTACCCTACCGAGTGCCGAGCGACGGGTATCGCCTGGATGCAGGGGATCGGCCGCTTCGGCGGCGTGGCGGGCACCATGACCAGCGCCCAGCTTCTTTCCATGCAGTGGCAGGCGGACAGTATTTTAATGATCCTCAGCGTACCTGCTCTCGTGGCTGCGGCGGCAACCGTCTACAAAATGCTGTATAGCCGCGCGCAGGAGCCGGGCGTCGCCTAGTCCCTCTCTTTTCTGCTATTCTGCCCCCGCAATTAAGGGGGCAGCATGCTTAACATCGTCTTATTCGAACCAGAAATTCCGCCGAACACCGGCAATATTATCCGCCTGTGCGCCAACACCGGTTTTCGTCTGCACATTATTGAGCCGATGGGCTTTACGTGGGACGACAAACGTCTGCGCCGCGCGGGGCTGGACTACCATGAGTTTACCGCCGTCGTTCGTCATCACGATTACGCCGCGTTTCTGGGATCCGAAAAACCACAGCGCATGTTCGCCCTGACCACCAAAGGTACGCCAGCGCACAGCGCCGTAAGCTATCAGGACGGGGATTATCTGATGTTTGGTCCGGAAACCCGCGGCCTGCCGGCCACCATTCTGGATGCCCTGCCCGCTGAGCAGAAAATTCGTATTCCGATGATGCCGGACAGCCGCAGCATGAACCTGTCGAATGCGGTGTCGGTGGTGGTGTATGAGGCGTGGCGCCAGCTGGGTTATCCCGGCGCGATATTGCGTAGCTAAAACAGTTCGGGTGGCTTACGCCACCCGATTCGTCGTGTTTAGCCTGCTACCGCGATACGTTTCATATCGGTCATGTAGCCACGCAGTTTCTGGCCCACTTTCTCGATTTCGTGGCTGCGAATCGCTTCGTTGACGTCACGCAGCTGCGCGTTATCAACCGCTCCTTCCGCAATCGCCTGGCCCAGATCGCCCGCTTGCAGGGTGGTCATGAACTCTTTCAGCAGCGGTACGCAGGCGTAAGAGAACAGGTAGTTACCGTACTCGGCAGTATCGGAGATCACCACGTTCATCTCATACAGACGTTTACGGGCGATGGTGTTTGCGATCAGCGGCAGCTCGTGCAGCGATTCGTAGTACGCAGATTCTTCAATGATGCCCGAATCCACCATGGTTTCGAACGCCAGCTCAACGCCCGCTTTCACCATCGCGATCATCAGGACGCCTTTATCGAAGTACTCCTGCTCGGTGATCTTGCCGTCATACTGTGGTGCGGTTTCGAACGCGGTTTTACCGGTCTCTTCGCGCCAGGTCAGCAGTTTCTTATCGTCATTCGCCCAGTCCGCCATCATGCCGGAAGAGAACTCGCCGGAGATGATGTCGTCCATGTGTTTCTGGAACAGCGGCGCCATGATGGTTTTCAGCTGTTCAGAGAGTGCGAACGCGCGCAGTTTTGCCGGGTTGGACAGACGGTCCATCATCAGCGTAATGCCGCCCTGCTTCAGCGCTTCGGTGATGGTTTCCCAGCCGAACTGAATCAGTTTTTCCGCGTATGCCGGATCGGTGCCTTCTTCCACCAGCTTATCGAAGCACAGCAGAGAGCCGGCCTGGAGCATGCCGCACAGGATGGTCTGCTCGCCCATCAGGTCAGATTTCACTTCCGCAACGAAGGAAGATTCCAGCACGCCCGCACGATGGCCGCCAGTGGCCGCTGCCCAGGCTTTGGCAATCGCCATGCCTTCGCCTTTCGGATCGTTTTCCGGGTGAACGGCGATCAGCGTCGGTACGCCGAAGCCACGTTTGTACTCTTCGCGCACTTCGGTGCCCGGACACTTCGGTGCCACCATCACTACGGTGATGTCTTTACGGATCTGCTCGCCCACTTCAACGATGTTGAAGCCGTGGGAGTAACCCAGCGCGGCGCCGTCTTTCATCAGCGGCTGTACGGAACGCACAACGTCAGAGTGCTGCTTGTCCGGCGTCAGGTTAACCACCAGATCCGCCTGCGGGATCAGCTCTTCGTAGGTACCCACTTTGAAGCCGTTTTCGGTCGCTTTACGCCAGGAAGCACGCTTTTCGGCAATCGCTTCTTTACGCAGGGCGTAGGAGATATCCAGCCCGGAGTCACGCATGTTCAGGCCCTGGTTCAGACCCTGTGCGCCACAGCCGACAATGACCACTTTTTTACCCTGAAGGTAGCTCGCGCCATCAGCAAATTCATCGCGCGCCATGAAGCGGCATTTGCCCAGCTGCGCCAGCTGCTGGCGCAAGTTCAGTGTATTAAAGTAGTTAGCCATGGGTGATACCTCGTGATGTTGTGTGTCTTATTGTTCGGTTCGCGTTTCAGCGAGAATGTACCCACATTACAACAGGAAATTTATTGCGGAAATTGATATATTCACAACGTCACATTGCAATTTATGCAATGTAAAAAGAGGGAGTGGAATCGGTGGATTTACGCGATCTGAAAATGTTCCTGCACCTGGCGGAAAGCCGTCACTTTGGCCGTAGCGCCCGGGCGATGCACGTCAGCCCCTCCACGCTGTCGCGCCAGATCCAGCGCCTTGAGGAAGACCTCGGCCAGCCGCTGTTCGTGCGCGATAACCGCACCGTCACCCTCACGGAAGCAGGTGAAGAGCTGCGCATCTTTGCTCAGCAGACGTTATTACAGTATCAGCAGCTGCGGCACACCATCGACCAGCAGGGGCCGTCGCTTTCCGGCGAGCTGCATATTTTCTGTTCCGTGACCGCTGCCTACAGCCATCTTCCCCCCATTCTCGACCGCTTCCGCGCGGAACATCCGTCGGTTGAAATTAAGCTCACCACTGGCGATGCCGCCGACGCGATGGAAAAAGTGGTTACGGGCGAAGCGGATCTGGCGATTGCCGGAAAACCTGAAACGCTGCCGGGGGCGGTGGCGTTCTCGATGCTGGAGAATCTGGCGGTAGTGCTGATTGCCCCGGCGCTGCCCTGCCCGGTGCGCAACCAGGTTTCGGTGGAGAAACCGGACTGGTCCACGGTGCCGTTTATCATGGCCGATCAGGGGCCGGTGCGCCGCCGCATTGAGCTGTGGTTCCGCCGCCAGAAGATCAGTAACCCGTCGATTTACGCCACGGTCGGCGGCCATGAGGCGATGGTATCGATGGTGGCGCTCGGCTGCGGCGTAGCGCTGCTACCGGAAGTGGTGCTGGAAAACAGCCCGGAGCCGGTGCGCAATCGCGTGATGATTTTAGAACGCAGCGATGAGAAAACGCCGTTCGAGCTCGGCGTGTGCGCACAAAAAAAGCGGCTGCATGAGCCGCTTATTGATGCGTTCTGGACGATATTGCCGAACCACTAAAGCCGGGTGGCGCTGCGCTTACCCGGCCTACACGCAGTTCAAACCTTAGCCCGCCAGGAAGAAACGGAACGCCGGGTTGTGGGTTTCGTCATGGCACTCATAGCCCAGCTCGTTCAGGCGCGTTTCGAAATCCGGTTCGTGCTCGCCCAGCTCGAACGCCGCCAGCACGCGGCCATAGTCGGTGCCATGGCTGCGGTAGTGGAACAGAGAGATGTTCCAGTGCGTACCCAACGTGTGCAAAAATTTGAGCAGCGCGCCCGGCGATTCCGGGAACTCGAAGCTGAACAGGCGTTCCTTGAGCGGCTTGGATGGACGGCCGCCGACCATGTAACGCACATGCAGCTTCGCCATCTCGTCGTCGGAGAGATCGACCACGCTGTAGCCGCCGTCATGCAGCAGGCTGAGGATCTCTTTGCGCTCCTCCACGCCACGGCTCAGACGCACGCCGACAAAAATGCACGCATCTTTGGCATCGGCAAAGCGGTAGTTGAACTCCGTTACCGAACGACCGCCCAGCAGCTGACAGAACTTCAGGAAGCTGCCCTTCTCTTCCGGAATGGTCACCGCCAGCAGCGCTTCACGCTGCTCACCCAGCTCACAGCGCTCGGAAACGTAGCGCAGACCGTGGAAGTTCACGTTGGCACCGGAAAGCACGTGCGCCAGACGCTCGCCGCGAATATTGTGCTGGGCGATGTATTTTTTCATTCCCGCCAGCGCCAGCGCGCCGGATGGTTCCGCCACCGCACGCACATCCTCGAAGAGATCTTTCATCGCCGCGCAGATAGCGTCGCTGTCGACGGTGACGATATCGTCGAGATACTCCTGGCACAGGCGGAACGTTTCGTCGCCAATGCGCTTCACCGCCACGCCCTCGGCGAACAGCCCGACGCGCGGCAGATCTACCGGATGTCCGGCGTCCAGCGCCGCCTTCAGGCAGGCAGAGTCTTCCGCTTCAACCGCAATCACTTTGATCTGCGGCATCAGCTGTTTGATCAGCACCGCCACACCTGCGGCTAAGCCACCGCCGCCCACCGGGACGAAAACGCGGTCGAGATGGGCGTCCTGCTGCAACAGTTCCAGCGCCAGCGTACCCTGCCCGGCAATCACCATCGGGTGATCGAACGGCGGCACCCAGGTGAAGCCCTGCTGCTGCGCCAGCTCAATCGCTTTGGCTTTGGCTTCGTCAAAGTTAGCGCCGTGAAGCAGCACTTCTCCGCCGAACCCGCGCACCGCGTCGACCTTGATATCTGCGGTGGCGACCGGCATCACGATCAGCGCCTTCAGCCCCAGACGCGCCGAGGAGAACGCCACGCCCTGCGCGTGATTGCCCGCCGAGGCGGTAATCACCCCGCGCGCTTTCTGCTCGTCCGTCAGCCCGGCCATCATCGCGTAGGCGCCGCGCAGCTTGAAGCTGTGCACCGGCTGCCTGTCTTCACGCTTCACCAGAATGACGTTGTCGAGACGCGAAGAGAGTTTGTCCATTTTTTGCAGGGGCGTGACCTGCACCGCTTCATAGACCGGCGCGCGTAGTACCGCTCTCAGGTATTCCGCCCCCTCCGGGGCGGCGGATAAGGGTTGTGACTCGGCCATCATTAGCCCCCCAGTTTAGATTTATCGCGCACCGCGCCTTTATCTGCACTGGTGGCAAGACTCGCGTAAGCGCGCAGGGCGAAGGAGACTTCACGCTGACGATCTTTCGGCGTCCAGGCTTTGTCGCCGCGGGCTTCCTGCGCCTCACGACGGGCCGCAATCTCCTGGTCACTCAGCTTCAGCTGAATGCCGCGGTTCGGAATGTCGATTTCGATCAGGTCGCCATCTTCGATGATCGCGATATTGCCGCCGCTTGCCGCTTCTGGCGAGACGTGACCAATGGAGAGGCCTGACGTGCCGCCAGAGAAACGACCATCGGTGATCAGCGCGCAAGCTTTGCCGAGGCCCATCGATTTCAGGAAGGTGGTCGGGTAGAGCATCTCCTGCATGCCGGGGCCGCCTTTCGGCCCTTCGTAGCGAATGACCACCACGTCGCCTTCCACCACTTTGCCGCCGAGGATAGCGTCTACCGCTTCGTCCTGGCTTTCATACACTTTTGCCGGGCCGGTAAATTTCAGGATGCTGTCGTCCACGCCTGCGGTTTTCACAATGCAGCCATTTTCCGCGAAGTTACCGTACAGCACGGCCAGACCGCCGTCTTTGCTGTAGGCATGTTCCAGCGAGCGAATGCAGCCTTCGGCGCGATCGTCATCCAGCGTGTCCCAGCGGCAATCCTGCGAGAACGCCTGGGTGGTACGGATGCCCGCCGGACCGGCGCGATACATGTTTTTCACCGCGTCGTCTTTGGTCAGCATCACGTCGTACTGCTCCAGCGACTCCGGCAGCGTCAGGCCGAGCACGTTTTTCACGTCGCGGTTCAGCAGCCCGGCACGATCCAGCTCGCCGAGAATACCAATCACGCCACCCGCACGGTGGACATCTTCCATGTGGTACTTCTGGGTACTCGGCGCGACTTTACACAGCTGCGGCACTTTGCGGGAGAGCTTGTCGATGTCGCTCATGGTGAAGTCGATTTCAGCTTCCTGCGCGGCGGCCAGCAGGTGCAGAACGGTGTTGGTGGAACCGCCCATGGCGATATCCAGCGTCATGGCGTTTTCGAACGCCGCTTTGCTGGCGATGTTACGCGGCAGCGCGCTGGCGTCGTCCTGCTCGTAGTAGCGTTTGGTCAGCTCAACGATGCGCTTGCCCGCGTTAAGGAACAGCTGTTTACGGTCGGCGTGGGTCGCCAGCAGCGAGCCGTTACCCGGCTGAGAAAGACCCAGCGCTTCGGTCAGGCAGTTCATGGAGTTGGCGGTAAACATACCGGAACAGGAGCCGCAGGTCGGACACGCGGAGCGCTCCACCTGGTCGCTCTGCTCGTCAGAGACTTTCGGGTCCGCGCCCTGGATCATCGCATCGACCAGGTCGAGCTTGATGATTTTGTCGGAAAGCTTGGTTTTCCCCGCTTCCATTGGGCCACCGGAGACGAAGATCACCGGAATGTTCAGGCGCAGGGAGGCCATCAGCATCCCCGGGGTGATTTTGTCGCAGTTGGAGATACAGACCATCGCATCGGCGCAGTGGGCATTAACCATGTACTCCACCGAGTCGGCGATCAGCTCACGCGACGGCAGTGAATAGAGCATTCCCCCGTGGCCCATTGCGATACCGTCATCCACCGCAATGGTGTTGAACTCTTTCGCCACGCCGCCGGAGGCTTCGATTTGCTCGGCGACCAGCTTACCGAGATCGCGCAGGTGCACGTGGCCCGGCACAAACTGGGTGAAGGAGTTCACCACGGCGATAATTGGCTTGCCGAAATCGGCGTCGGTCATTCCGGTGGCGCGCCACAGTGCGCGGGCACCCGCCATATTACGGCCGTGGGTGGTGGTGGCTGAACGATACTTAGGCATGCTTTATTTACTCCCGTCTGACTATTTAATGGGACGGTGCGTGCCGTCCCAAATTTATATTTAGTGATTAACCTGATCCAACCAGCCGTATTTGTCTTCTGTTTCGCCGGTGAACAGGCCGAAGAAGGCTTGCTGAATGCGTTTGGTGACCGGGCCACAGCGGCCTTCGCCCACCTGAATGCCATCGACGCTACGCACCGGCGTAATTTCAGCCGCGGTACCGGACATGAACACTTCGTCAGCCAGGTACAGGGATTCGCGGGACAGTACCTGCTCGCGCACTTCGATACCCAGATCTTTTGCCAGCTTGATGATGGCGTCGCGGGTGATGCCCGGCAGCGCGGACGAAGTGAATGGCGGGGTGAACAGAATGCCGTCTTTCACTTCAAACAGGTTTTCACCCGCGCCTTCGGAGATGTAGCCATTCACATCCAGCGCGATACCTTCCTGATAGCCGTGACGGCGCGCTTCGCTGCCGACCAGCAGTGAGGAAAGGTAGTTACCGCCCGCTTTAGCCGCAGTCGGGATAGTGTTTGGCGCCACGCGGTTCCAGGAAGAAACCATTGCGTCGATCCCCTGATCCAGCGCTTCCGCGCCCAGGTAGGCGCCCCACGGGAACGCGGCAATGATCACATCGGTGTTATAGCCAGCGGGCGGGTTGACGCCCATGCCGACATCACCCACGAAGACCAGCGGACGAATATAGGCGCTGGTCAGTTTGTTCTGGCGAATCACCTCGCGGCAGGCTTCCATCAGCTCATCAACGCTTTGGGAGACCGGGAAACGATAAATTTTGGCTGAGTCATGCAGACGCTGCATGTGTTCGCGATGGCGGAACACCACTGGCCCTTTGTGAGAGTCGTAGCAACGGATCCCTTCAAACACGGAGGTGCCGTAGTGCAGCGCGTGGGACATCACGTGAACTTTCGCGTCTTCCCAGCGAACCATCTCACCATTGAACCAAATGTAATCAGCTTTTTTTGTCGTCATTTTTTCGTCCTGTCACGCTTAAGCGCGGATTTGTTGTGATGTGGTTGTGCTCTGGCAGATGGCAACATGGGCAACGTCTACCAGTTTTGATAACTGACTAAACAGTAAGTCGACCGGCCGCGGGCTGGCAACGGTTAATTCGATACTGATGTTCTGCGCGTCGGTGGCCGTTTCCATATTCATAGAGCAAATCTGAAAGCCACGGTGGCGAACCACGCGCAATACGCGTTCTAACGTTTCCGGGTTGAAGCGAGCCTGCACGGCGACCTGATGTTGCATCATGATAATTTCTCCAGCATTTGTGAGTTACTGGCACCGGGCGGTACCAACGGCCAGACGTTCTCAAGCTCGTCGATTGAGACATGAAGCAGGTATGGCCCTTCGCTTGACAGCATGGTGTCGAGTGCCGCTTCAACCTGGTCTTTACGGGTGATGTGCTGGCCAGGAATGCCGAAGGCGCTGGCCAGGGTGAGGAAATCGGGGTTATCGGTCAGGGTCGTTTCGCTGTAACGCTCCTGGAAGAACAGCTGCTGCCACTGGCGAACCATGCCTAAACGCTGGTTATCGAGCAAGACGATCTTCAGCGGTAACTGCTTACGCTTCACGGTGCCGAGCTCCTGGACGTTCATCATGAAGGAGCCGTCACCGGAGATACAGATAACGGTATCGTTCGGGCGGGCAACCTGCGCGCCAACGGCTGCTGGCAGACCGAAGCCCATCGTGCCTAAGCCGCTCGAGGTGATAAAGTTCTCCGGGCGGGTGTAGGTCATGTGCTGGGCTGACCACATCTGATGCTGGCCGACATCCGTCGTTACCACGCTGTCTGCGGGTTTACGGTCTGACAGCTGTTTCAACAGCAGCGGCGCATAGATGGCGTCGCCTGGGTGATCGTAACGCCACGCGTGTTCAGTACGCATATCAGCGGTGTGCTGACGCCATGGGTTGATATCCAGCGGCTGCTCCAGCGCCGGTAACAGCGCGTTAAGATCGCCCTGCAACGCGACATGCGCCTGACGCAGTTTGCTCATCTCCGCCGGGTCGATGTCCATATGGATCACTTTGGCGTTCGGCGCGAAGGTATTCAGCTTGCCGGTAACGCGGTCGTCAAAACGGGCGCCGACGGCGATAAGCAAGTCGCATTCCTGCACCGCCAGGTTTGCCGCTTTGGTACCATGCATCCCCAGCATGCCGAGGTAGTACGGGTAATCCGCCTCTACCGCACCGAGACCTTTCAGCGTGCAGGTGGCGGGCATTTGCGTGGTCGCAATGAACGCGCGAAGCGCCGGAACAGCCTGCGCCATGCCCACGCCGCCGCCTACGTACAGCATCGGTTGTTTGGCCTGCGCCATCATCTGACGCGCCTCTTCCACCTCTGCATGCGGGAACGCATTATCGCTTTCCACGGTAGAGAAATGCGGCTCCAGATCGCCGAGTGCAACCTGGATATCTTTCGGGATATCAACCAGAACCGGGCCAGGACGGCCAGAGCTGGCAACCTCGAACGCTTCGGCCATCACCCGCGGCAGCTCTTCGAGAGACTGAACGAGGAAGCTGTGTTTGGTGCAGGCCAGCGATAAACCGAGCACATCCACTTCCTGGAAGGCATCGGTGCCGATGAACGGAGAGGCCACCTGGCCGGTGATCGCCACCACGGGTACGGAATCGAGCAGCGCGTCAGCCAGGCCGGTGATCAGGTTCGTTGCGCCCGGACCGGAGGTGGCCATACAGACGCCGGTTTTACCGGTCGCACGGGCATAACCGATGGCGGCCATCGCTGCGCCCTGCTCGTGTCGGCACAACAGGTGTTCCACGCCGCCGTCATACAGTGCATCGTAAATCGGCATAATTGCGCCACCCGGATAACCGAATACGGTTTCGACTCCCTGCGCGCGCAACGCATGTACTACCCATTGTGCCCCATTCATAGTTAGTTCCCCGTCATAAATCTGGAGAAACAGAATTTTGTGCTAGTCGTCATTCTCTGCTCCTCATTTAAGTTTTTTAGTCATAAAAAAACCCCCGGACCTTTCGGTGCGGGGGTCTTAGTTCGTTAAGGCTTGATTTCTAAGCCTTTCCTCGTCCAAGTGCAGCCCCGCACGGTGGGATAATAATCACCACCACGCTAATCACGACCAGGCTAATCACTCGTAGAAGGGCTGTCATTTTCAGTTCTTTTTGCATCTTGTTCGAAGGAATACCTAAAGAGTTACCACAGATATTTCATCTGACACAAGATTTTTTTATGACCTATATCTGTAGCATGCGAACTATTTCTTTCAAAATCGTTGTTTTATATAGGGAAAAAATAGAAATGAAGATTTTTCATTTTTTTGTCCTGCTTCATCCGGCAAGGCGCGCATGATTTCTTTTCTGCGAGGCCGATTCCACCGACATGTAAGGATTACATTTTGCCGCTAAAAGGCTGGAACGAGCGCCGTAATTCAGTGAATTAGTGCTAAACAGGAAAAAATGATGCTGGCATAGTCACCGCCAAGGAGGGCTTATGTCACTGTCAGTTGTTTATACACGCGCGGCCATCGGCGTGAAGGCACCGCTTATTTCTGTAGAGGTTCATTTAAGTAATGGACTGCCCGGACTGACGCTGGTCGGCTTACCAGAAACGACCGTTAAAGAGGCGAGGGATCGCGTGCGCAGCGCAATTATTAATAGCGGTTATGCTTTTCCGGCGAAGAAGATCACCATTAACCTTGCGCCCGCCGATTTGCCAAAGGAGGGAGGGCGATATGATTTACCTATTGCTATAGCGCTTCTCGCGGCTTCTGAACAGCTCAATACGCCAGGGCTAAGCTCGTGTGAGTTCGTGGGTGAATTAGCGCTTACAGGCGCGTTAAGAGGCGTTCCCGGAGCAATCTCGGGTGCGCTTGAAGCCATACGCGCGGGAAGACAAATCATTGTGGCCAATGAAAATGCCTCTGAAGTAAGCCTTATCGCCGAAAAGGGGTGTCTTGTCGCAGGACATTTGCAAGAGGTTTGCGCCTGGCTGGAAGGCCGACACGAGCTTGCCGAGCCGCAGGAGAATGACGAGGTGGCGCCAGCTTCGCCCGAAGATCTCAGCGATATTATGGGTCAGGAACAGGGTAAGCGGGCGTTAGAGATAACGGCCGCGGGTGGGCATAACCTGTTACTGATAGGTCCGCCAGGCACGGGGAAAACGATGCTGGCGAGCAGATTGAGCGGCCTGTTGCCACCCCTCAATAATCATGAAGCACTGGAAAGCGCCGCGATATTTAGCCTGGTCAGTTCTACGTCGCTGCATAAACAGTGGCGCCGCCGTCCTTTCCGCTCTCCACACCACAGTGCGTCTCTTACCGCGATGGTGGGCGGGGGTTCGATCCCCGGACCGGGTGAAATCTCACTGGCGCACAACGGCATTTTGTTTCTGGATGAATTGCCAGAGTTTGAACGCCGCGTGCTGGATGCATTGCGGGAGCCGATTGAATCCGGCGAAATCCATTTGTCTCGTACTCGGGCCAAAATAAGCTACCCTGCGCAGTTTCAGCTAGTCGCGGCGATGAACCCTAGCCCTACGGGTCATTATCAGGGCAATCATAACCGCTGTACGCCGGAGCAGACGCTGCGCTATCTGAGTAAGCTGTCTGGCCCCTTCCTCGACCGTTTTGATTTATCTCTCGAGATCCCCCTGCCCCCGCCCGGTCTGCTGAGGCAAACCGGTATTAGGGGCGAAAGCTCAGCAACTGTGCGTGAACGGGTTATTGCGGCGCAGGCGCGGCAGTATGCTCGTCAGAACAGGCTGAATGCCCGGCTGGATAACAGCGGGATCCGACAGTTTTGTTCTCTCAACGCTGAAGATGCAGGCTGGCTGGAAGAGACACTGACGCGGTTTGGGCTATCCATTCGCGCGTGGCAGCGTTTGTTGAAAGTAGCGCGCACGGTCGCCGACGTGGAGGGCTGCCCCGGAATAGAGAGGCGGCATTTGCAGGAGGCATTAAGTTATCGTGCGATCGATCGGCTGCTGTTGCATCTGCAAAAAATGCTGGCATAAAAAAAGGGGCCGTAGCCCCTTCTCTTCTTAATCGTCAGACTCGGTGTAGTCTTCTGCACCTTCCATCTGCGGCTTACCGCCAGACAGCGTATGGAAACGCTTAGGACGCTTAATGCGAGCCATATACTTGATCCATACACGTTCTGCATCAGACTGCGGCTCACGCTCACCACGGCAAACAGAGACAAACTGTTTTTCATCTTCGGTTGCCGGTTCACGTTTACCCAGATCCAGCTCGTTAAAGGCATAACCATGGCGCTCAAGAAGTTGAGCTTCTTTGATAGTGAAATCGCCGTGACGAGAGAACCCGCGCGGGTAATGTTTATTGTCGAAAAAACGATTAGTCGTCGTAAAGCTTTCCGCCATCCTACACGCTCCTAATTCTTTGGCCGAGCTATTTATGGCGCGGAGTATTAGTTACGCTTGACAGAGTGTAAAACAAAACATTTAAATCATAACGACAAATAATTTTGTGGAGAAAGATGTGGATACGGAATTGCTAAAAACTTTCCTCGAAGTGAGCAGAACGCGACACTTTGGGCGAGCAGCTGAAGCCCTCTACCTGACGCAGTCAGCAGTCAGTTTTCGTATTCGACAGCTGGAAAATCAACTGGGTGTGAACCTTTTTACCCGCCATCGCAACAATATTCGTTTAACTCCGGCTGGTGAAAAGTTGTTGCCTTATGCAGAAACCCTGATGAATACCTGGCAGGCAGCGCGAAAGGAGGTTGCGCACACCTCCCGGCATAATGAATTCTCGATCGGTGCCAGCGCATCGCTATGGGAATGCATGCTCAGCCAATGGCTTATGCGGCTATATCGCACACACAACCATCTGCAATTTGAGGCGAGGATTGCGCAACGTCAGTCGCTGGTTAAGCAACTCCACGAGCGGCAGCTTGATCTGCTGATCACCACAGAAGCCCCCAAGATGGACGAATTTAGCAGCCAGATTGTTGGACAGTTTAGCCTGGCGCTCTATGCATCGGAGCCTGCAATGATGAAGGCCGACCTGAATTATTTACGCCTGGAATGGGGGCCTGATTTTCAGCAACACGAGACGGGGTTAATTGCCAGCGATGATATCCCGCAGCTCACGACAAGCTCAGCGGAGATCGCATGCCAGCATCTTCCCGCATTGAAAGGCTGTACCTGGTTACCTGTTCGCTGGGCGGATAATAAACCTACACTCCATGTTGTCACCGATTCGACAACGCTCTCCAGGCCGCTGTATGCCATTTGGCTGCAAAACAGCGATAAGCAGTCGCAGATAAAAGATCTGTTAAAAACCAGCATACTGGATTAACGCAAAAGCCTGCGGAAACGCAGGCTGCTTATTCTTCAGGAAGGTGTTGAGCTGTTTTGCAGGCAAAAAAAATCCTTTGCCGAAGCAAAGGATTCTATATGGCAGGGGCGGAGAGACTCGAACTCGCGACACCCGGTTTTGGAGACCGGTGCTCTACCAACTGAGCTACGCCCCTAAAGTTTTTGCCATTAAGCCTGCCGGAAAGGCAGGCTTAATGTCTTAATAAGTGGCGGAACGGACGGGACTCGAACCCGCGACCCCCTGCGTGACAGGCAGGTATTCTAACCGACTGAACTACCGCTCCACCGAATACTTCTGTAACCACCGGATTAATACACCGGCTTACTACTTAATTTGATGCCTGGCAGTTCCCTACTCTCACATGGGGAGACCCCACACTACCATCGGCGCTACGGCGTTTCACTTCTGAGTTCGGCATGGGGTCAGGTGGGACCACCGCGCTACAGCCGCCAGGCAAATTCTGTTTAATCTGTATCAGGCTGAAAATCGTGTCTGTCTCTTCGCCAAAACACCTTCGGCGTTGTAAGGTTAAGCCTCACGGTTCATTAGTATCGGTTAGCTCAACGCATCGCTGCGCTTACACACCCGACCTATCAACGTCATCGTCTTTAACGTTCCTTCAGGAGACTCAAGGTCTCAGGGAGAACTCATCTCGGGGCAAGTTTCGTGCTTAGATGCTTTCAGCACTTATCTCTTCCGCATTTAGCTACCGGGCAGTGCCATTGGCATGACAACCCGAACACCAGTGATGCGTCCACTCCGGTCCTCTCGTACTAGGAGCAGCCCCCCTCAATTCTCCAGCGCCCACGGCAGATAGGGACCGAACTGTCTCACGACGTTCTAAACCCAGCTCGCGTACCACTTTAAATGGCGAACAGCCATACCCTTGGGACCTACTTCAGCCCCAGGATGTGATGAGCCGACATCGAGGTGCCAAACACCGCCGTCGATATGAACTCTTGGGCGGTATCAGCCTGTTATCCCCGGAGTACCTTTTATCCGTTGAGCGATGGCCCTTCCATTCAGAACCACCGGATCACTATGACCTGCTTTCGCACCTGCTCGCGCCGTCACGCTCGCAGTCAAGCTGGCTTATGCCATTGCACTAACCTCCTGATGTCCGACCAGGATTAGCCAACCTTCGTGCTCCTCCGTTACTCTTTGGGAGGAGACCGCCCCAGTCAAACTACCCACCAGACACTGTCCGCAACCCGGATTACGGGTCTACGTTAGAACACCAGCCATTAAAGGGTGGTATTTCAAGGTTGGCTCCACGCAGACTGGCGTCCACGCTTCAAAGCCTCCCACCTATCCTACACATCAAGGACCAGTGTTCAGTGTCAAGCTATAGTAAAGGTTCACGGGGTCTTTCCGTCTTGCCGCGGGTACACTGCATCTTCACAGCGAGTTCAATTTCACTGAGTCTCGGGTGGAGACAGCCTGGCCATCATTACGCCATTCGTGCAGGTCGGAACTTACCCGACAAGGAATTTCGCTACCTTAGGACCGTTATAGTTACGGCCGCCGTTTACCGGGGCTTCGATCAAGAGCTTCGCGTTGCCGCTAACCCCATCAATTAACCTTCCGGCACCGGGCAGGCGTCACACCGTATACGTCCACTTTCGTGTTTGCACAGTGCTGTGTTTTTAATAAACAGTTGCAGCCAGCTGGTATCTTCGACTGATTTCAGCTCCACCCGCAGGGGCTTCACCTACACATCAGCGTGCCTTCTCCCGAAGTTACGGCACCATTTTGCCTAGTTCCTTCACCCGAGTTCTCTCAAGCGCCTTGGTATTCTCTACCTGACCACCTGTGTCGGTTTGGGGTACGATTTCGTGTTACCTGATGCTTAGAGGCTTTTCCTGGAAGCAGGGCATTTATCACTTCAGCACCGTAGTGCCTCGTCATCACACCTCAGCGTTAATAAGGTACCGGATTTACCTGGAACCTCCGCCTACATGCTTAAACCGGGACAACCGTCGCCCGGCTGACATAGCCTTCTCCGTCCCCCCTTCGCAGTAACACCAAGTACAGGAATATTAACCTGTTTCCCATCGACTACGCCTTTCGGCCTCGCCTTAGGGGTCGACTCACCCTGCCCCGATTAACGTTGGACAGGAACCCTTGGTCTTCCGGCGAGCGGGCTTTTCACCCGCTTTATCGTTACTTATGTCAGCATTCGCACTTCTGATACCTCCAGCATGCCTCACAGCACACCTTCAACGGCTTACAGAACGCTCCCCTACCCAACAACACATAAGTGTCGCTGCCGCAGCTTCGGTGCATGGTTTAGCCCCGTTACATCTTCCGCGCAGGCCGACTCGACCAGTGAGCTATTACGCTTTCTTTAAATGATGGCTGCTTCTAAGCCAACATCCTGGCTGTCTGTGCCTTCCCACATCGTTTCCCACTTAACCATGACTTTGGGACCTTAGCTGGCGGTCTGGGTTGTTTCCCTCTTCACGACGGACGTTAGCACCCGCCGTGTGTCTCCCGTGATAACATTCTTCGGTATTCGTAGTTTGCATCGGGTTGGTAAGCCGGGATGGCCCCCTAGCCGAAACAGTGCTCTACCCCCGAAGATGAGTTCACGAGGCGCTACCTAAATAGCTTTCGGGGAGAACCAGCTATCTCCCGGTTTGATTGGCCTTTCACCCCCAGCCACAGGTCATCCGCTAATTTTTCAACATTAGTCGGTTCGGTCCTCCAGTTAGTGTTACCCAACCTTCAACCTGCCCATGGCTAGATCACCGGGTTTCGGGTCTATACCCTGCAACTTAACGCCCAGTTAAGACTCGGTTTCCCTTCGGCTCCCCTATACGGTTAACCTTGCTACAGAATATAAGTCGCTGACCCATTATACAAAAGGTACGCAGTCACCCCATAAAGAGGCTCCCACTGCTTGTACGTACACGGTTTCAGGTTCTTTTTCACTCCCCTCGCCGGGGTTCTTTTCGCCTTTCCCTCACGGTACTGGTTCACTATCGGTCAGTCAGGAGTATTTAGCCTTGGAGGATGGTCCCCCCATATTCAGACAGGATACCACGTGTCCCGCCCTACTCTTCGAGTTCACAGCATGTGCATTTTCGTGTACGGGACTATCACCCTGTACCGTCGGACTTTCCAGACCGTTCCACTAACACACAAGCTGATTCAGACTCCGGGCTGCTCCCCGTTCGCTCGCCGCTACTGGGGGAATCTCGGTTGATTTCTTTTCCTCGGGGTACTTAGATGTTTCAGTTCCCCCGGTTCGCCTCGTTAACCTATGTATTCAGTTAACGATAGTGCAACGGATTGCACTGGGTTTCCCCATTCGGACATCGCCGGGTCAAAGGTTCATATCACCTCGCCGGCGCTTTTCGCAGATTAGCACGTCCTTCATCGCCTCTGACTGCCAGGGCATCCACCGTGTACGCTTAGTCGCTTAACCTCACAACCCGAAGATGTTTCACTTCTGATTGCGAAAATTTGAGAGACTCGAACACACATGAGCTGTGTGTCGTTTCAATTTTCAGCTTGATCCAGATTTTTAAAGAGCAAAACTTCGCAGTGCACCTTTTCAGGTTCACTCTGAAGTTTTCTTGTGTTCGCAGTAAAAGATGGTGGAGCTATGCGGGATCGAACCGCAGACCTCCTGCGTGCAAGGCAGGCGCTCTCCCAGCTGAGCTATAGCCCCATCGTAGTCACCTCTGTACCGGTAATTTTTGTTGAGGCAAGGCGTGGTGACACGAAGCATACTTATGTATGTGAATGTCGCCGCAACGCAGCATCAGCAAAAATTTGGTAGGCCTGAGTGGACTTGAACCACCGACCTCACCCTTATCAGGGGTGCGCTCTAACCACCTGAGCTACAAGCCTGTAGAGGTTTTTTACTGCTGTTTTTCATCAGACAATCTGTGTGGACACTACAAAGGCAGGTTCTTTAAGGTAAGGAGGTGATCCAACCGCAGGTTCCCCTACGGTTACCTTGTTACGACTTCACCCCAGTCATGAATCACAAAGTGGTAAGCGCCCTCCCGAAGGTTAAGCTACCTACTTCTTTTGCAACCCACTCCCATGGTGTGACGGGCGGTGTGTACAAGGCCCGGGAACGTATTCACCGTGGCATTCTGATCCACGATTACTAGCGATTCCGACTTCATGGAGTCGAGTTGCAGACTCCAATCCGGACTACGACGCACTTTATGAGGTCCGCTTGCTCTCGCGAGGTCGCTTCTCTTTGTATGCGCCATTGTAGCACGTGTGTAGCCCTACTCGTAAGGGCCATGATGACTTGACGTCATCCCCACCTTCCTCCAGTTTATCACTGGCAGTCTCCTTTGAGTTCCCGGCCTAACCGCTGGCAACAAAGGATAAGGGTTGCGCTCGTTGCGGGACTTAACCCAACATTTCACAACACGAGCTGACGACAGCCATGCAGCACCTGTCTCAGAGTTCCCGAAGGCACCAATCCATCTCTGGAAAGTTCTCTGGATGTCAAGAGTAGGTAAGGTTCTTCGCGTTGCATCGAATTAAACCACATGCTCCACCGCTTGTGCGGGCCCCCGTCAATTCATTTGAGTTTTAACCTTGCGGCCGTACTCCCCAGGCGGTCGACTTAACGCGTTAGCTCCGGAAGCCACGCCTCAAGGGCACAACCTCCAAGTCGACATCGTTTACGGCGTGGACTACCAGGGTATCTAATCCTGTTTGCTCCCCACGCTTTCGCACCTGAGCGTCAGTCTTTGTCCAGGGGGCCGCCTTCGCCACCGGTATTCCTCCAGATCTCTACGCATTTCACCGCTACACCTGGAATTCTACCCCCCTCTACAAGACTCTAGCCTGCCAGTTTCGAATGCAGTTCCCAGGTTGAGCCCGGGGATTTCACATCCGACTTGACAGACCGCCTGCGTGCGCTTTACGCCCAGTAATTCCGATTAACGCTTGCACCCTCCGTATTACCGCGGCTGCTGGCACGGAGTTAGCCGGTGCTTCTTCTGCGGGTAACGTCAATTGCTGAGGTTATTAACCTCAACACCTTCCTCCCCGCTGAAAGTACTTTACAACCCGAAGGCCTTCTTCATACACGCGGCATGGCTGCATCAGGCTTGCGCCCATTGTGCAATATTCCCCACTGCTGCCTCCCGTAGGAGTCTGGACCGTGTCTCAGTTCCAGTGTGGCTGGTCATCCTCTCAGACCAGCTAGGGATCGTCGCCTAGGTGAGCCGTTACCCCACCTACTAGCTAATCCCATCTGGGCACATCCGATGGCAAGAGGCCCGAAGGTCCCCCTCTTTGGTCTTGCGACGTTATGCGGTATTAGCTACCGTTTCCAGTAGTTATCCCCCTCCATCAGGCAGTTTCCCAGACATTACTCACCCGTCCGCCACTCGTCAGCAAAGCAGCAAGCTGCTTCCTGTTACCGTTCGACTTGCATGTGTTAGGCCTGCCGCCAGCGTTCAATCTGAGCCATGATCAAACTCTTCAATTTAAAAGTTTGATGCTCAATGAATTAAACTTCGTAATGAATTACGTGTTCACTCGTTGAGACTTGGTATTCATTTAGTGTCCGAGGACATTAAGAATCCATGTCACTTTGAGTGCCCACACAGATTGTCTGATAAATTGTTAAAGAGCAGTTGCAACGCGGCTTTCAGCTCATCGTTGCGAGGTCCCGTATATTACGTTTTCCTCATTCAGAGTCAAGCAATTATTTTCACTTTTCTCTGTTGGCATTCATCTCTGAACCCCGCTGTCCCGGCGGCTTGTAAGCCGTTGTTCCGTGTCAGTGGAGGCGCATTATAGGGAGTTCTCCGACGTTGACAACCCCTCTTTGAAAAAAAACGTTCAACCGTCTCTTTTTTGCTCAAAACCGTGCTACAGCGCCAGTTTTTCGAGCGTTTCGAAGCCATAACGACGTAAAACGGGCAAAAGTTGTTCGGTTTCTTTTGTTATCGCCATACAGAAAGCGATGTTCGCATCCGCTGATTTCGCATCCGGCGCCTCGTGTTCCAGCAGCCAGGCCGTCCGACGCGCAATCGCAGCACCGGAATCCACCAGCCGGGTCCCTTCAGGCAGAACCTTTAACAGCTCTTCCTGTAATAGCGGGAAATGGGTGCAGCCGAGAACAACCGTATCCGGTGGTTCCTGCATCCGCAGCCATGGACGCAGAATACGGCGCAGCTCTTCAAGCGATACCGTCTCGCCGTGCAGTTTCGCTTCCGCCATTTCCACCAGCTCCGCGGAGCCGAGCATGGCGATCTGGCATTCATTGGCAAAGCGCTCTATAAGCTCACGCGTATAAGGACGTTTTACCGTACCGCGCGTAGCCAGCAACCCCACAATGCCGTTCGCCGTCAGACGCGCCGCAGGTTTGATTGCCGGAACAACGCCCACAACCGGGAACGGGAATTTTTCGCGCAGGGCAGGAAGAGAGACCGTGCTTGCCGTATTACAGGCAATGACCGCCAGCGCCAGGGGATAACGCTTTTGTACCGCGGTGACGATTTCAACCACACGTTCAACAATAAAGTCTTCACTCTTTTCCCCATACGGGAACGCGACGTTATCGAAGGCGTAGATGTAATGGAGATCCGGCAGGAGCTGCCGAATCTCATCATAGACCGACAGCCCACCGACGCCGGAATCAAACACCAGCACGGTGGGACGCGGATCAGAAGGTGTAGCTGCCAGACAAGGTGTATTCCCGTCCTGCAGTTTGGTAGCCATAAACTGTCTCGTAATCTTTATCGAACAGGTTGGCTATTTTACCACGAACTGTGAGATGAGAGGTGACAGGATATGAAACCGCGACGTCCCACAGGCTGACGCCGCCCATTTTCACGCGTTCTGTGGCGTAGGTATTCGGATCAACGGCAACGTCATAGCGAGTGCCCAGATAACGGTACGCCAGATTCCAGTCGAGATCCCACACCTGCCAGTCAAGCTGATACTTAACCTGTTGCTTTGAGCGACGAGCCAGGACTTCGTTAGTTTTCGCATTACGCGGGTCGACGTAGTCGTAAGAAATCTGATGCCCTACCGGGCCAGTGTCGAACTGGGCCGTCGCCTCGATTCCTTTAATACGGGCTTCATCGACGTTGTAATAACGGTAAGTCCGCGGGTCGCTATTAATGAGGTTATCGATATCATTACGATAGCCCGTCACACGCCAGTTTACCGGCCCCGTCAGACCTTCAAAGCCACCTTCCCACTGCTTACTCTCTTCTGGCTTCAGATCCGGATTACCGTAATCTTTACTGTGGATCTGGCTCATGGTCGGTGCTTTATACGCTGTACCGTAAGAACCGATGATGCGATACCCCTCGATGAACTCCCATGCGGCGCTGGTCTGCCAGGTGGCGTGATTGCCAAAATTAGAGTTATCGTCATTACGCGCCGCCGCTTCCAGCGTCACGCTGTTGAACTGCTGCATCGCCGAAAGGAACACGCCGGTATTACGTTGTTCGTAACCTTTTTCCAGATAGCCCGGACCCGCCTGGGTTTTCTGCTTCTGCCAGTCCAGACCCGCGCCGATATTGCCGTGCCCCACGTCAACCGTATTCAGCCACTGGGTGGTGTACTGCTTCACGTCATCCATGGTTGCGGAGTCAGCGTAGCGGCCTTTTTTCGGATCATAGTTCTGATCTTTGCTACGGCCATACCCTGCCACCAGCTGTGACTGGAAAATACCCTGGTTATAGCGCAACCCGGTGTCCCAGTTCTGGCTGTAAACCTGACGCGTGTCCGGCCGCCCATCAATGCCGGTCGCACCATAGTGATCGTAACCGTCATACGCGGAGCGGTTATCGTAGCCAAAGCCACGGACGAATCCGCTGACGCTGTCGGTAAACTGCTGCTCCACCGAGCCAAACAGCGATTTACTCATAAAACCATCGCGGTCTGGCTGGCGCGGGGCATCTTTTGCGGCAATATCAAAACCACGGGTATAGGTATAATCACCGGCCATGGTGATTTTGGTTTTATCGAACACCTGCTGGAAGGCACCGTTATAGTTTTGATACCCCTTTGAACCGACACCCGCAGAAATTTCCGCACCCGGCTTGTCGCGCCCGGTAATGATGTTAATCACACCGCCAATCGCGTCGGAGCCATACAGCGCCGAACGTGGGCCGCGAATGTACTCAATACGCTGAATCAGCGACGTCGGAATTTGGCTTAAATCGGGAACATTGCTGATCCCGGCATTATTCAGGGGGATACCATCAATCAGTACCAGAACATGGCGGGATTCCGTACCGCGAATAAACGTTGAAGAGGTCGACCCCATCCCGCCGCTTTGTGCGATGTCCACACCCGGCAGGCGTGACATGATTTCCACAACACTCGTTGCCTGCCAGCGTTCAATATCCTCACGGGTCACGACGGAGGTCGGAGCCAGAACGGTTTTTGCTGGTTGTTCGAAACGGTTTGCTGTCACCACCAACGAGTCGGCGCTTTCCTGCGCCCAGCCCGAAAATGCCGTGACGGAAAATGCCGTCAACAGCGATACTTTTTTAATCATTGTTAAAGCATCCACAATATAAGAAGGATGCCGCAGGCCTCATCGATAGCACGCGATGATGAAACCAAATGCGACGTGATCCCGGCAGGTCTTCGGGCTGGGTGGCGTTATACGGATGAAGACTTCCCATTTTCACAGTGTCTACAACTCTCATCCCGCCAGTCTTTACCGCTGCGCGTCAGCTCCAGATTTGCACTGGATTCCCTTTTCACTCTCAGGAGACCGGAAACAGAATGCTACAATTAGACACGTATAGATGTCCAGATAGCTATTAGCCATTAAATCTGGACATCCACTGCACAATCCCTACAATCCCCGCGTAATTCTTTATCACTCAGGACGCATCATGACCCCCGAACACCTCCCGACAGAACAGTACGACGCACAGCTGGCAGAAAAAGTTGTCCGCCTGCAAAGTATGATGACGCCTTTCAACGCGCCGGTTCCCGAGGTGTTTCGTTCTCCGGTCAGCCACTACCGTATGCGCGCTGAGTTCCGCATCTGGCACGATGGCGATGACCTGTACCACATCATTTTCGATCAGCAGACGAAATCCCGTATTCGCGTAGACAGTTTTCCGGCGGCGAGTGAGCTCATCAACCAGCTGATGACACTAATGATCGACGGTGTACGCAATAATCCGGTGCTGCGCAACAAGCTGTTCCAGATTGACTACCTGACCACCCAAAGCAATCAGGCCATTGTTTCTCTGCTCTATCACAAAGCGCTGACCGACGAGTGGCGCGAGCAGGCAGAAGCCCTGCGCGATGCGCTGCGCGCGCAGAACATCAACGTGCACCTGATTGGCCGCGCGACCAAAACCAAAATCATGCTGGACCAGGATTACATCGACGAGCGTCTGCCGGTAGCAGGTAAAGAGATGGTTTACCGTCAGGTAGAGAACAGCTTCACCCAGCCGAACGCCGCCATGAACGTGCAGATGCTTGAGTGGGCGCTGAAGGCGACAGAAGGGTCTAAGGGCGATCTGCTGGAGCTCTACTGCGGTAACGGCAACTTCTCGCTGGCGCTGGCGCGTAATTTCGAGCGCGTGCTGGCGACGGAAATCGCCAAACCGTCGGTGGCCGCCGCGCAGTACAACATCGCCGCTAACCATATTGATAACGTACAAATTATTCGTATGGCGGCAGAAGAATTTACCCAGGCGATGAACGGCGTACGCGAGTTTAACCGCCTGCAAGGGATTGATTTGAAGAGCTACCAGTGTGAGACAATTTTTGTCGATCCGCCGCGCAGTGGCCTGGACAGCGAAACCGAGAAGATGGTGCAGGCTTACCCGCGTATTTTGTACATCTCCTGTAACCCGGAGACGCTGTGCAAGAATCTGGAAACATTAAGCCAGACGCACAAGGTTGAACGTCTGGCGCTGTTCGATCAGTTCCCGTATACGCACCATATGGAGTGCGGCGTTTTACTTACCGCACGGTGATCTGTAGGCCGGATAAGCGTAGCGCCATCCGGCATTTTTTGGCAGATGGCGCTTCGCTTACCTGCCCTACAAATAATTCATTACTCCGGTAACTGGCTCTTGCGGCTACGCATGCGCGAGCCAATCCAGAACACCAGCGCCACAGACAGTACCGCAGGCAGGAAGTTAGAGCCAATATCCGGATACTCTGCGCGCACCACGGTGCTGTACAACAGTACACCCAGAATAAAACAGGCTGCGGCCAGTCCCGGTAACCCAACCGGCATGGTGCGGTTCAGATAACGTTGATGCAGGCAGTACACCGTCAGCACCAGCGCGATAATCGGGAAAATCGAGAACGGTACAATTGAGCTAAAAACCGCCGCAAACGTACCATTGATGGATAAGCCAGCGATCAATGCCAGCAACAGCGTTCCTTTATCCTGACCTGACTGTTTCATTACTCACCTTCACTCATCGTTTTGATGTGCCAACTTCTCTTGTTCACGGCGATACCAGTAGTACGCACCTTTAGAAATCATCCGCAGCTGCAATACCAGTCGCTCTTCGAGTTGCTTACGTTGTTCAATGCTGACATCCAGCGCTTCGGCACCCGCGCTGAAAACAATCGTCACCATCGCCTCGGCCTGTGCTTCAGTAAACGCACGCGGCATATGGTTTTCGAGTTCAAGATAGTCGGCAAGTTCCGCGATGAAATGCTGAATTTCACGCGCGACGGCGGCACGAAACGCGGCTGACGTTCCGGAACGCTCACGCAACAGCAGGCGAAACGCGTTAGGGTTATTGCCGATAAATTCCATAAATGTCGACACGGAGGTGCGGATCACGCTGCCGCCTTTGGCGATACGCTGACGCGCCTGACGCATAAGCTGGCGCAGCATCAAACCGCTCTCGTCGACCATGGTCAGGCCCAGTTCATCCACATCACGGAAATGACGATAGAAGGACGTTGGCGCAATCCCGGCCTCGCGCGCCACTTCACGCAGGCTCAAACTGGCAAAACTCCGCTCAGCACTCAGTTGACTGAATGCGGCTTCCACCAGCGAACGCCGGGTTTTCTCTTTTTGTTGTGCTCTTACGCCCATCACGATAGTTGAATCCTTCCAAAGGCCCGTTGGCACTATACCAGAGAATAAAATTAATCTGTTTACCTGGCTTTGTGAATGATTGTTTACGGGCGGTTTGTGCTCCACTGCCCGAAAAAAGCACAACGATAATTGGGTTACCCTGGCAATGATGTTATGATTCTGTTGCTTTTATGTATAAGAACAGGTAAGCCTTGCCATGCCACATTCCTACGATTACGACGCAATAGTTATTGGTTCCGGCCCCGGCGGCGAAGGTGCTGCTATGGGTCTGGTAAAACAGGGAGCCAGAGTAGCGGTTATTGAGCGCTACCATAACGTCGGCGGCGGTTGCACCCACTGGGGCACCATCCCTTCGAAAGCCCTCCGCCACGCCGTTAGCCGCATTATCGAATTTAACCAGAACCCTCTTTACAGCGACCACTCCCGACTTCTTCGCTCCTCCTTTGCCGATATCCTGAATCACGCAGACACGGTCATTAACCAGCAGACGCGCATGCGTCAGGGTTTCTATGAGCGCAACCACTGTGAAATTCTGCAAGGGAACGCGCATTTTGTGGATGAACAAACCCTGGCGCTGGAGTGCCACGACGGTTCGGTTGAGACGCTCACCGCTGAAAAATTTGTGATCGCCTGCGGCTCCCGTCCTTACCATCCGGCAGACGTGGATTTCTCGCACCCGCGCATTTACGACAGCGACTCCATCCTCAGCCTGCACCACGAGCCACGCCATGTGATCATCTACGGCGCGGGCGTGATTGGCTGCGAATATGCGTCGATTTTCCGGGGAATGGAGGTCAAAGTTGATCTGATCAACACCCGCGACCGGCTGCTGGCGTTCCTCGATCAGGAGATGTCAGATTCCCTCTCCTACCACTTCTGGAACAGCGGCGTGGTGATTCGCCACAACGAAGAGTACGAGAAAATCGAAGGCTGCGACGACGGTGTGATCATGCACCTGAAATCCGGTAAGAAGCTGAAGGCGGACTGCCTGCTGTACGCCAACGGCCGTACCGGCAACACGGATTCATTGCAGCTGGAGAATATCGGGCTTGAAACCGACAGCCGCGGTCAGCTCAAGGTCAACAGCATGTACCAGACTGCGCTGCCGCACGTTTACGCGGTGGGCGACGTGATTGGTTACCCAAGCCTGGCCTCCGCCGCGTACGATCAGGGCCGCATCGCCGCACAGGCGCTGGTGAAAGGTGAAGCGACGGCGCATCTGATTGAAGATATCCCGACGGGCATCTACACCATTCCGGAAATCAGTTCTGTCGGCAAAACCGAGCAGCAGCTGACGGCCATGAAGGTGCCTTACGAGGTGGGTCGTGCCCAGTTTAAACATCTGGCGCGGGCGCAAATCGTGGGAATGAGCGTGGGTACGCTGAAGATCCTGTTCCATCGCGAGACGAAAGAGATCCTCGGTATTCACTGCTTCGGTGAACGCGCGGCGGAAATCATTCATATCGGCCAGGCGATCATGGAGCAAAAAGGTGGCGGTAACACCATTGAGTACTTCGTTAACACCACCTTTAACTACCCGACCATGGCGGAAGCCTATCGGGTAGCTGCGCTGAACGGCTTAAACCGCCTGTTTTAACGCGCTGTCGAAATGGCCATCCATCGCACCCCGGATGGCCTCTGCCAGCTGCTCATAGCGGCTGCGCAGCGGTGACCCCGGACGATAAACCAGACCAATGGTGCGACGCGGCTCCGGCTTAATACACGGCAGATAGACCACGCCATCACGTTTACGCTCGTGCGGCACCGCCAGCGCCGGCAGCAGCGTAATACCGCTTCCCGCCGCCACCATATTACGCAGCGTTTCCAGGCTGGTTGCGCGGAAATGGGTATCTTCATCGGCACCCGCTTCGAAGCAGAAGCCCATCGCCTGATCGCGCAGACAGTGGCCATCTTCCAGCATCAGCAGTTTTTCACCGGCCAAATCGGCCATCGGCACGCGATCGCGGTTCGCCCACGGGTGATCTTCATAGATCGCCAGCATCATCGGCTCATCGAACAGCGGTACTTCAATAAACGCTTCACTCTCTTTGACCAGCGCCAGGATCGCGCAGTCGAGCTTGCCGCTGTCTAACTGCGCCAGCAGCTGATGGGTTTGCGCTTCATGCAGGTACATTTCGAGTTTCGGGAACGTCTGGTGCAGCATCGGAATGATTTGCGGCAACAGGTACGGGCCAACGGTTGGGATCAGGCCAATATGCAGCGGGCCGGACATCGCTTCCCCCTGCTGGCTTGCCATTTCCTTGAGCACTTTGACCTCGCGCAGTACGGTGCGCGCCTGATCCACCAGCAGAAGACCTGCCTGCGTGAACAGTACCTTACGACTGGTGCGCTCCAGCAGCATCACGCCCAGCTCATCTTCCAGCTTGCGGATCTGACCGCTCAGCGTTGGCTGGCTGACGTGGCAGGAGTCTGCCGCGCGGCGAAAATGGCGATGCTCAGCTAACGCTACCAGGTATTCAAGATCACGAATATTCATTATTCATCCTCCGTCGCCACGATAGTTCATGGCGATAGATAGCATAGCAACGAACGATTATCCCTATCAAGCATTCTGTTGAATAATACATCACATAGACGAGGCGGCACGTGTTTGACCCTTGACGTCCCCGCACCGTCAGCGAGTTTCTCTCAAAACTCGAAAAACTAAAGCCAACGTGAACTTTTGCGGACCCCGTGGTCCGCTTTTTTTTGCGTAAAAAAAAGCCCAGCACTAAGCCAGGCTCCGTTTTTCTCCCTCTCCCTGTGGGAGAGGGCCGGGGTGAGGGCACCAGCCCGCACTATTCAAACCAACCGGTTTTTCGCATCCGCAATCGCCTGCGCTATCTGCTTCGGCGACACGCCACCTTTCGCTGCACGCTTATCCAGGCAGGATTGCAGGGCCAGAATCGGGTAGACATCATCCCCGATAACCGCGCTGAATTTTTGCAGGTCGGCAAGCGCCAGCTCTTCAAGGGCTTTACCCTGACGAATCGCTTCCACCACCGCTTCACCCACAATATGGTGCGCCTCGCGGAACGGTACGCCTTTCGCCACCAGGTAGTCCGCCAGCTCGGTAGAGTTAGCATACCCCTGCTGCGCCGCTTCCTGGCAGCGCGGACGTTTCACCTGAATGCCGTCCAGCACCAGCGCGCCCATATGCAGACAGTCCAGCCAGGTGTCGAGCGCGTCGAACAGCCCCTCTTTGTCTTCCTGCATATCTTTGTTGTATGCCAGCGGCAGCCCTTTCAGGGTCATCATCATACCGGTCAGCGCGCCCTGCACACGGCCACACTTACCGCGGATCAGCTCCAGCGCATCCGGGTTTTTCTTCTGCGGCATCAGGGAGGAGCCGGACGTCACGCGGTCGGACAGCTCTACAAACCCGGCTTCGCCAGAGTTAAAGAAGATCAGGTCTTCGGCAAAGCGCGACAGGTGCACCATCCCGATAGAGGCATTCGAGAGCAGCTCCAGCACGTGGTCACGGTCAGAGACGCTGTCCAGGCTGTTGCGGGTGGCGGAGGCAAAGCCCAGCCAGCCTGCCAGCTGCTCACGGTCGATTTCATACGCCGTACCGGCCAGCGCGCCGCTGCCCAGCGGGCTGACGTCCAGACGCTTTAAGGTATCCTGTAAACGGCTCTCATCACGCGCCAGCATCTCAACGTAGGCCAGACACCAGTGCGCGAACGTCACCGGCTGCGCGCGTTGCAGGTGGGTATAACCCGGCATCACCGCATCCTGATTGCTCTGCGCGGTGTCCACCAGTGCGCTCTGCAACTGACGATTCGCCGCCAGCAGTTCGCCGATGGTCTCTTTGCACCACAGCTTCAGGTCGGTCGCCACCTGGTCATTACGGCTACGCCCGGTATGGAGCTTTTTACCCAACTGGCCGACTTTGTCGATCAGTTTGCCTTCCACCCAGCTGTGAATATCTTCGGCATCGCTCTGGAGGATTTGCTCCGGATCCAGACGCACCTCTTCCAGCAGGTTGTTCAGCGCCTCTTCCAGCTGCTGCTGTTCGTCTGCGGTCAGCACGCCAACGGTCACCAGCGCTTTGGACCAGGCCACAGAGCCGACAATATCCTGTTCGGCCAGGCGGTAGTCGAAGCGCAAAGAGTCGTTGAACTGTTTGAACCGCTGATCCGCTGCCTGTGTAAAACGCCCACCCCAAAGTGCCATAACGAATTTCCTTAATGATGATATTTTTGCCCGGTGGCGCTGCGCTTACCGGGCCTACAAAATTCACGTAGGCCGGATAAGCGAAGCGCCATCCGGCACAGAATCTTAAGCCAGAATACGCGTGCCAATCGGCGTGCCGTTAAACAGCGCCGGAAGCTGCTCTGCGTGACGCCAGGAGGCGATATCCACCGGGCGGCCCAGCGTGCGGGCCGCATCCAGCGCGGCGTTAACTTTAACGATCATGCCGTCGGTGATAATGCCCTGATCGATCAGCTGCTCGGCTTTTGCGGCGGTCATTTCCGCAATGCGCTGGCCTTTGCCGTCCAGAATGCCGCTCACGTCGGAGAGCAGGATCAGGTCTGCGCCCAGCGTTGCCGCCAGCGCCGTCGCCGCCTGGTCCGCATTGACGTTCATCAGTTCGCCCTCTTCGGTCACGCCGATTGAGCTCACCACCGGCAGGAAACCGCCTTCCAGCAGGGTGTTAATCAGCTCAGGCGAACCTGGCTGCGCCAGTCCAACATGGCCAAGCTCTTCGTCGAGCTGGGTCACTTTTACGCTATCTCCATCGCCCAGACAGAGGCCAACGGAGGCGATATGGTGTTTCTTCGCCCACGCCAGCAGCGTTTTGTTCGCCGTTCCCGCCAGCGCGCCGGTAATGATGTCAATCTGATCCGCTGGCGTCACGCGCAGGCCATTTTTCTTTTTCACCGGCAGGTTGAGCCCTTTCATCAGCTCATCCACCACGCAACCGCCGCCATGCACAATCACCAGCGGACGTTGGTGTGATTCGCGATAGTTCACCAGTGCGGTAAACAGGCGCTCCAGCGCTTCTTCGCTGTCCAGCAGTACACCACCGAGTTTGATAATTAATGGATTCATCATCACACCTTAAATAAGAGCCTGCGTTTCAGGGAAGCCGAAACGAATATTTGCACACTGCATTGCCTGTGCGGCAGCGCCTTTGAGTAAGTTATCTTCTGCGGCGACCACAATCAGATGCTCGCCCTGCACGGCAAAGCCGATGTCGCAGAACGGCAGGCCAACCACGTTTTTCAACGCCGGCACGCCTTTGTCATACAGGCGCACCAGCGGTTTATCCGCATACGCCTGCGTGAAGACCTCGCTCACCTGTTCTTTGGTCACACCCGGCTTCAGGCGGCAGGTAATGGTTTCGAGGATCCCACGCGGGAAGCTGCCGAGGTGCGGGGTGAAAATGACGTCCGCACCCAGATGCGTCGTGATTTCAGGGTGATGGCGGTGATTAAACACGCCATACGGCTGAAGGCTCACTTCGCAGAAGCTGTTGGAGATCGCCGCTTTGCGCCCGGCGCCGCTCACGCCACTGGTGGCGTTGATCACCGGCCACTGGTTCAGATCCAGCAGACCGGCGTCGATCAGCGGCTTCAGGGAAAGCTGCGCCGCCGTCGGGTAGCAGCCCGGCACGGCAATCAGATCCGCTTCTTTCATTTTGTCAGCGCTCCACTCCGCCAGGCCGTACACCGCTTTTTCGAGCAGATCCGGGTGCTGATGGGTGAAACCATAATATTTTTCGTAGAACGCGCTGTCGTTAACGCGAAACGCGCCGGAGAGATCAAAGACCACGCAGCCGGCCGCTAAAAATTGCGGTGCCAGGTCGTGGCTAACTTCATGCGCCGTGGCTAAAAACACAACGTCAACGCCGTCGGTGAACTCGCTGATGTCAGACATGGGCTGCAAAGGCAAATCAACCACGCCTTTAAGCTGTGGATGCAAATCGGAAATTAACTTTCCGGCATCATTGCTTTGCGCTGACACGGTCAAAGCGGTTATGGTCATATGAGGGTGGCGATTTACGTAGCTTACAAGCTCTGCGCCCGCATAACCGCTAGCGCCTACAATCAGCGTATTCAACATCGGGTTCCTTTATGCTCAACGATAATGTATTTTTATTCACATTTATTGCATGAATATTGATACTATCACGACCTAAGGTGTGTCAACAATGAAAATGAACTTACCGCCATTTATCGAGATTTACCGCGCCCTGATTGCCACACCCTCCATCAGCGCGACGGAAGAAGCCCTGGATCAGAGCAATGAGTCTTTAATCAATCTGCTGGCGGGTTGGTTTAGCGATCTTGGGTTTAACGTTGAGGTTCAGCCCGTCCCCGGAACACGCCACAAATTTAACCTGCTCGCCAGTACCGGACATGGCGCGGGCGGCCTGCTGCTGGCTGGCCACACTGACACCGTGCCGTTTGATGATGGCCGCTGGACGCGCGATCCGTTCACGCTGACCGAGCATGACAACAAGCTTTATGGTCTGGGCACCGCCGACATGAAAGGCTTTTTCGCCTTTATCCTCGACGCGCTGCGTGACGTGGACGTGACAACCCTGAAAAAGCCGCTCTACATTCTGGCGACCGCCGATGAAGAGACCAGCATGGCGGGCGCACGTTATTTCTCTGAAAACACATCGATTCGTCCTGACTGCGCGATCATCGGCGAACCGACCTCTCTGCAACCGATTCGGGCGCACAAAGGCCATATTTCTACCGCGGTGCGCGTGCTCGGACAGTCCGGCCACTCCAGCGATCCGGCGCGCGGCGTGAACGCCATCGAGCTGATGCATGACGCGATTGGCCGCATCATGACCCTGCGCGACGATCTGAAAGAGCGCTATCACTACGAGGCGTTCACCGTGCCGTATCCGACGCTAAACCTCGGCAGCCTGCACGGCGGTGATGCGTCCAACCGTATCTGCGCCTGCTGCGAACTGCATATGGATATCCGTCCTCTACCGGGCATGACGCTGAGCGATCTGGATGGCTTACTGAACGAAGCGCTGGCACCGGTCAGCGAGCGCTGGCCGGGCCGTCTGACGGTCTCCGAACTGCATCCGCCGATTCCAGGCTACGAATGTCCGCCTGACCATCAGCTGGTTCAGGTGGTGGAAAAACTGCTCGGTGAGAAAACCGACGTGGTGAACTACTGCACCGAAGCGCCGTTTATTCAGACGCTGTGCCCGACGCTGGTTCTGGGCCCTGGCTCCATCAACCAGGCCCACCAGCCGGACGAATATCTCGAAACCCGCTTCATCAAGCCCACTCGCGAACTCATTACCCAGGTTGTGCATCACTTCTGCTGGCATTAAAAACGCACCGAACAGTCCCCTCTCCCTGTGGGAGAGGGTTAGGGTGAGGGCAACAAATCGCATGATCTTCGTCACATTCCCATAAGCATCTCTTATCTGACGCAATACGAATTAAATTTCGTAAATTGCCCACATTTATTCGTTTGCTGAACCGTTTTCGCAGCAATTGACGACGGGGGTTTTACGTGGCTTTATAAAGGGAGATGACAAAATAATGTCCAGAAGATTTTCGCATGGGCATAAACAAAAATGATGGGGTGACTGGGTTTTTATGAACGAACAATATTCCGCGTTGCGTAGTAATGTCAGTATGCTCGGCAAAGTGCTTGGAGATACCATCAAAGACGCACTGGGGGAGAACATCCTCGACCGCGTTGAAACCATCCGCAAGCTGTCCAAATCTTCCCGCGCCGGTAACGAGGCCAATCGTCAGGAGCTGCTCACCACCTTGCAGAACCTCTCTAACGATGAGCTGCTGCCCGTTGCCCGCGCCTTCAGCCAGTTTCTGAACCTGGCAAACACCGCTGAGCAATACCACAGCATTTCGCCAAAAGGCGAAGCGGCCAGCAACCCGGAAGTCATTGCCCGCACCCTTCGTAAACTCAAAGACCAGCCCGACCTCAACGAAGCGACCATCAAAAAAGCGGTGGAATCCCTTTCGCTGGAGCTGGTGCTGACCGCACACCCAACCGAAATCACCCGTCGTACGCTGATCCACAAAATGGTGGAAGTGAACAACTGTCTGAAGCAACTGGATAACAAAGACATTGCCGACTACGAACGTAACCAGCTTATGCGCCGTCTGCGCCAGCTGATTGCCCAGTCCTGGCACACGGATGAAATTCGTAAGCATCGCCCAAGCCCGGTCGACGAAGCCAAATGGGGCTTTGCGGTGGTGGAAAACAGCCTGTGGGAAGGGGTCCCCAACTACCTGCGCGAGCTGAACGAACAGCTTGAAGAGAACCTGGGCTACCGCCTGCCGGTTGATTTTGTTCCGGTGCGCTTCACCTCCTGGATGGGCGGCGACCGCGACGGCAACCCGAACGTGACGGCGGAAATCACCCGTCACGTCCTGCTGCTGAGCCGCTGGAAAGCGACCGACCTGTTCCTGAAAGATATTCAGGTGCTGATCTCCGAGCTGTCGATGGTGGAAGCCACGCCGGAACTGCGCGCGCTGGCCGGTGAAGAAGGCGCCAGCGAACCGTACCGTTTCCTGATGAAAAAACTGCGCGGTCAGCTGATGGCCACTCAGGCCTGGCTGGAAGCGCGCCTTAAAGGCCAGCGCCTGCCGAAGCCGGAAGGTCTGCTGAGCCAGAACGAACAGCTCTGGGAGCCGCTGTACGCCTGCTATAAATCGCTCCAGGCCTGTGGGATGGGCATCATTGCCAACGGCGAACTGCTCGACACCCTGCGCCGCGTGAAGTGTTTCGGCGTGCCGCTGGTGCGTATCGACGTTCGTCAGGAAAGTACCCGTCATACCGAAGCACTGGGCGAGCTGACCCGCTACCTCGGCATCGGCGACTATGAAAGCTGGTCAGAAGCCGACAAACAGGCGTTCCTGATCCGCGAGCTGAACTCCAAGCGCCCGCTGCTGCCGCGCAACTGGGAGCCAAGCAACGACACCCGCGAAGTGCTCAACACCTGTAAAGCGATCGTGGATGCGCCGAAAGGATCGGTGGCCGCCTATGTGATCTCCATGGCGAAGACCCCGTCCGACGTGCTGGGCGTTCACCTTCTGCTGAAAGAAGCGGGCATTGACTATGCTCTGCCAGTGGCCCCGCTGTTTGAGACCCTCGACGACCTGAACAACGCTAACGACGTGATGACCCAGTTGCTGAACATCGACTGGTATCGCGGCTTTATTCAGGGCAAACAGATGGTGATGATTGGCTATTCCGACTCCGCGAAAGATGCGGGCGTGATGGCAGCCTCCTGGGCGCAGTATCAGGCGCAGGATGCGCTAATCAAAACCTGCGAAAAAGCCGGTATTGAACTGACCCTGTTCCACGGACGCGGCGGCTCCATTGGTCGTGGCGGTGCGCCTGCACACGCAGCGCTGCTCTCTCAACCACCAGGAAGCCTGAAAGGCGGCCTGCGCGTGACCGAGCAGGGTGAGATGATCCGCTTCAAGTACGGCCTGCCGGAAGTGACCATCAGCAGCCTGTCGCTCTATACCAGTGCGATCCTGGAAGCCAACCTGCTGCCGCCGCCGGAGCCAAAAAAGTCCTGGTGCCGGATCATGGACGAGCTGTCTGACATCTCCTGCGACCTCTATCGCGGCTACGTGCGTGAAAACAAAGACTTTGTGCCTTACTTCCGCTCAGCAACGCCTGAGCAGGAGCTGGGTAAACTGCCTCTGGGTTCGCGCCCGGCCAAGCGTCGCCCGACCGGCGGCGTTGAATCCCTGCGCGCCATTCCGTGGATCTTCGCCTGGACACAAAACCGTCTGATGCTGCCGGCCTGGCTGGGTGCCGGTGCGGCGCTGCAAAAAGTGGTGGAAGACGGAAAGCAGAGCGAACTGGAAACCATGTGCCGTGACTGGCCGTTCTTCTCTACCCGTCTGGGCATGCTGGAGATGGTCTTCTCGAAAGCCGACCTGTGGCTGGCGGAATACTACGATCAGCGTCTGGTGAAACCAGAGCTGTGGGCGCTGGGTAAAGAGCTGCGCGAGCTGCTTGAAGGCGATATTAAAGTGGTGCTGGATATCGCTAATGACTCCCACCTGATGGAAGACCTGCCGTGGATCGCCGAGTCTATCCAGCTGCGTAACATCTACACCGACCCGCTGAACGTTTTACAGGCTGAACTGCTGCACCGTTCGCGTCTGGCGGAGGAGGAAGGTAAAGAGCCGGATCCGCGCGTTGAACAGGCGCTGATGGTAACGATAGCAGGCGTTGCGGCAGGTATGCGCAACACCGGTTAATGCTCAGTGCCCGGCAGCGCTACGCTTGCCGGGCACTTCTCGATCTTCCCCCTTCCCTGATCTCCCCCTCAATCTTTGCCACCGGTAAGGCAATCACGTTTCCCTTAGACGTAGCGCAACAAATGACCGGCACGCCGGGAGTAGAGTCACTCTTAGTGCAGTTCGAACAGGACAGAATTTACCTCAAACACTAAGGGAGTAATGTTATGGACCGTGTCATTCAATCCCCGGGAAAATACATCCAGGGCGCAGATGTTCTCACTCGCCTCGGCGACTACCTGAAGCCGCTGGCAAATCGCTGGCTGGTGGTGGGCGATAAATTTGTGCTGGGTTTTGCTGAAGAAACCCTGCGCCAGAGTTTTAAAAAAGCCGGACTCCATGCCGAAATTGCACCATTTGGTGGCGAATGTTCGCAAAATGAAATCGATCGCCTGAAAAAGCTGGCCGACAGCGCTGACTGTCTGGCGGTGCTGGGTATCGGCGGCGGAAAAACGCTGGATACTGCCAAAGCGCTGGCCCACTTTATGGACGTGCCGGTGGCCATTGCCCCGACCATTGCCTCCACCGATGCGCCGTGCAGCGCCCTTTCCGTGATTTATACCGACAGCGGCGAGTTCGATCGCTACCTGATGCTGCCGCACAACCCGAACATGGTGATTGTCGATACCAAAGTGGTGGCGGGCGCACCTGCGCGCCTGCTGGCCGCCGGGATTGGCGATGCCCTGGCAACCTGGTTTGAAGCGCGTGCCTGCTCACGTAGCGGCGCGACGACCATGGCGGGCGGCAAGTGCACGCAGGCAGCGTTAGCGCTGGCAGAGCTGTGCTACAACACGCTGGTTGAAGAGGGCGAGAAAGCGATGCTGGCGGCGGAACAGCACGTGGTCACACCGGCGCTGGAACGCATTATCGAAGCCAACACCTATCTCAGCGGCGTGGGCTTTGAAAGCGGCGGGCTGGCGGCGGCGCATGCCATTCACAACGGCATGACGGCGGTGCCGGATGCGCATCATTTCTACCATGGTGAAAAGGTCGCGTTCGGCACGCTGACGCAACTGGTACTGGAGAACGCGCCGGTTGAAGAAATTGAGACCGTCGCCGCGCTTTGCCACAGTGTTGGGCTGCCGATCACGCTGGCGCAGCTGAATATCAAAGAGGATATTCCGGCCAAAATGCGGCTGATCGCGGAGGCGTCCTGCGCCGAAGGGGAAACCATTCACAACATGCCTGGCGGCGTCACGCCGGATCAGGTCTATGCGGCGCTGCTGGTGGCGGACCAGTACGGACAGCGGTTCTTGCAGGAGTGGGAGTAACGAAAAAAGCCGGGTGGAGCTGCGCTTACCCGGCCTACATGGCACTTTAATTTGTAGGCCGGGTAAGGCGTAGCCGCCACCCGGCACAATGGTTACTTCACATCAAACCGGTCCAAATCCATCACTCGCGCCCATGCGGCAACAAAATCACGAACGAACTTCTCGTGTGCATCACTGCTGGCGTAAACTTCGGCCAGCGCACGCAGGACGGCGTTTGAACCGAAGACCAGATCGGCGCGGGTCGCGGTGTATTTCACTTCCCCGCTGGCGCGATCGCTACCGGCAAACAGCTCGTTTGAGTCGTCGGTCGCCTTCCACTGGGTGTTCATATCCAGCAGATTAACGAAGAAGTCGTTGCTCAGCACGCCCTCGCGGTTGGTAAACACGCCATTCTTGCTGCCATCGAAGTTTGCACCCAGTACGCGCAAACCGCCGATCAACACCGTCAGTTCCGGCGCAGTCAGGGTCAGCTGCTGGGCTTTGTCGATCAGCAGCGACTCCGTGGTGGATACATCCACCTGCGCACGGTAGTTGCGGAAACCGTCAGCAACCGGTTCGAGCAGGTTAAACATCTCGATGTCCGTCTGGTCCTGACGCGCATCCACGCGGCCCGGGGTGAACGGTACGTTGACGTAAACACCTGCGGCTTTCGCAGCCTGCTCAACGCCTACGACACCCGCCAGCACGATGATATCGGCCAGTGAAGCTTTGTTGGTGGTGCGCTGGATGGCTTCCAGAGCCGGTAACGCCCGCACCGCTGCGGCGTTCACATCCCAGTCGCGCTGAGGCGCCAGCGCCAGACGCGCGCCGTTGGCACCGCCGCGCTTGTCGCCGCCGCGGAAGGTCGATGCCGACGCCCAGGCCACGGAAACCAGCTCGCTCACGGAGAGACCAGAGGCCGCGATTTCCGCTTTCAGGCTTTCAATATCTTCCTGCGTCGGATGGAACACCGGTTGAGGCAGCGGATCCTGCCAAATCAGATCTTCTTTCGGTACTTCCGGGCCGATGTACCGCGCTTTTGGCCCCATATCGCGGTGGGTCAGCTTGAACCACGCGCGCGCAAAGGCTTCGTTGAAGGCCTGCGGATCGTTCAGGAAGCGACGGGAAATTTTCTCGAATTCCGGATCAAAACGCAGCGTCAGGTCGGTGACCAGCATGGTTGGCTTGCGTTTTTTCGACGGGTCGAACGGGTCAGGCATAATTTCCGGCGCATCCACGGCTTCGAACTGAATTGCGCCCGCCGGGCTACGCGTCTGCACCCATTCGTATTTGAACAGGTTCTCGAAGAAGTAATTGCTCCACTGGGTCGGGGTTTGAGACCATATAACTTCCAGCCCGGAGGTGATGGCGTCAGCGCCAATACCGGTGCCGTGCGTGCTGGCCCAGCCCAGGCCCTGCGCTTCAATCGGCGACGCTTCCGGGTCAGTGCCCACGTGCGTGGCTTCACCTGCGCCGTGCGTTTTACCGAGCGTATGGCCGCCCGCAATCAGCGCGACGGTCTCTTCGTCATTCATGCCCATGTTGCCAAAGGTGGCGCGGATCGCCGCCGCCGCAGACAGCGGTTCACCGCTGGCGTTCGGCCCTTCCGGGTTAACGTAAATCAGGCCCATTTCGGTGGCCGCAAGCGGGCGCTTCGCCAGCGCTTCCGGGTCACGGTGGGTCAGCCAGGCTTTTTCATCGCCCCAGTTCACGTCCAGATCCGGTTCCCAGACGTCTTCACGCCCGGCACCGAAACCAAAGGTGCGGAAGCCGGAGTTCTCCAGCGCCACGTTACCCGCGAGGATAAAGAGGTCAGCCCAGGAGATTTTTTGTCCGTATTTTTGCTTAATTGGCCACAGCAGGCGGCGAGCCTTATCCAGGCTGACGTTATCCGGCCAGGAGTTCAGCGGTGCAAAGCGTTGCTGACCGCGTCCGGCGCCGCCGCGACCGTCAACGGAGCGATAGGTACCCGCACCGTGCCAGGCCATACGGATAAACAGGCCCGCATAGCTGCCCCAGTCGGCAGGCCACCACGGTTGTGAGTCGGTTAACAGTGCTTTGAGATCGCCCTTAAGGGCGGAATAGTCGAGCTTGCTGAATTCTTTGCGGTAGTCGAAGTCTTCACCCAGAGGGTTAGAACGGCTGGAGTGTTGATTAAGTAGATCGATGCGAAGTTGTTTAGGCCACCATTCTTTGCTGCCGGTACCTGCACCCGCGCTATGATCGACGCCGCCCTGGTGGAACGGACATTTGCCGGCGGATGCCGCGTTATTGGTCTCGTCTGACATGCTCATCGCTATGCTCCCTTTACAGTGTTACCGTTACGATATACACCACTAGCGATAAGAGATAGTTGAATTAATCCACAGATTCGATAGCTAATACCTTTTAACTCTCCGTTCGATTAAAAAACCCTCATTTTATGAGGGGTTTTTTACTTTACAGCGCCGGGCGAACACCGAGCGTATGGCAAATGGCGTAGCTCATTTCCGCGCGGTTCAGGGTATAGAAATGGAAATCTTTCACCCCTTCGCGACTTAAAATCTTCACCATGTCCATCGCGATATTGGCCCCCACCAGCTTACGTGTTTCCGGATCGTCGTCCAGCCCTTCGTACATTTTGGACATCCACAGCGGAATGCGCACGTTGGTCATATCTGCGAATTTCTTCGCCTGTTTGAAGTTCGAGACCGGCAGAATGCCAGGAATGATTTCGACATCAATACCCGCCGAGACGCAGCGGTCGCGAAAGCGCAGGTAGCTTTCCACGTCAAAGAAGAACTGAGTAATCGCGCGGTTAGCACCGGCCTCCACTTTACGCTTCAGGTTGAGCAGATCCGCCTGGGCGCTTTTGGCTTCCGGGTGAACTTCAGGGTAGGCGGCCACGGAGATATCAAAGTCGGCAACGTCTTTCAGCAGCCCGACCAGATCGGCGGCAAACATCTCTGGCTTGCCGCTGCCTGGCGGGAGGTCGCCGCGCAGGGCCACAATGTGGCGAATGCCGTTATTCCAGTAGTCCTGGGCAATGGCGCGCAATTCATCACGGGTGGCGTCGATACAGGTCAGGTGCGGTGCCGCTTCCAGACCGGTTCGATCTTTAATGCCCTTAATGATGCTGTGCGTGCGGTCACGCTCACCGGAGTTGGCGCCGTAGGTCACGGAGACGAACTTCGGCTTGAGGCTGCTCAGACGATCGATAGAGCTCCACAGGGTTTGCTCCATTTCACTGGTGCGCGGCGGGAAAAATTCAAAAGAGACGTTAATCTGGCCGTTTACTTCGGCCAGGCTCTGATTCAGGGCTTCCCGCTGGTTGGCGTGAAAAAAGCTCATACCTTACCTCTATCTTTCGCGTGTCGTTGTTTGTTGTGTTGTGAACTTCTATACGTTTAGACGTCCAGATGTAAAAATGACGGAAAAGCGGGATGACGTCAACAGAAATAATCAACATTAACGGTGAGGTTTGTTCAGGAAAGATGAAGGGCGTTCATGATGGGGGTGAGAAGCACGCCCTCTCCCCATTGGGGAGAGGGTTAGGGTGAGGGGTTACAGCAGCTTAGCCAGACGATTAATATCAGACTGAATGGCTCCGGCGGTGACATCGCGTCCCGCGCCCGGGCCACGGATCACCAGCGGGTTATCGCGATACCAGCGGCTTTCGATGGCGAAGACGTTGTCGCACGGCAGGAGCGCCGCCAGCGGATGTTCAGGACGCACCGCCTCCACGCCCACGCGCGCTTTACCGTTCGCCTCGAAACGCGCCACATAACGCAGCACCAGGCCCATCTCGTTAGCCGCTTCCAGACGTTGCACCATCTGCTCGTTCAGCTCGTCACCGTTCTCGAAGAAGTGATCAACGGACCCTTCCTCGCAGCCCGCAGGCACCAGAGACTCAACGCGTACCTGACCCGGCTCAATGTCGTAGCCGGCTTCACGCGCCAGGATCACCAGCTTACGCATCACATCTTTACCGGCAAGGTCAACGCGCGGATCCGGCTCGGTTAAGCCCTGCTGCCACGCCTGATCCACCAGGTCGGTGAACGGAACGGTGCCGTCAAACTGCAAAAACAGCCAGGAGAGCGTGCCGGAGAAGATCCCGCTCAGCGCCAGAATGCTGTCGCCGCTTTCAATCAGGTCGCGCACGGTATGGTTCACTGGCAGGCCCGCGCCAACGGTGGCGTTATACAGCCAGTGACGGCCCGTTTTTTCGAATGCGTCATGGATCTGACGGTATTTATCAGTGCTGCTCGCGCCCGCCAGTTTGTTGGCGCTGATGACGTGGAAACCGTGGCTGGCGAAATCCAGATACTGATCGGCCAGCTGTTCGCTGGCGGTCACATCCAGCACCACCAGATCGTCGTACGGGTGCGCGCGCATCCACAGGAACAGCGACTCTTCATCCTGCTCAACCGCTTCATCGTTAAAGAAGGCCAGCGCCCGGCTGGCGTCCAGCCCTTCGTAGTTCAGCAGGCTGCGGCGGCTGTCCACCACCCCTGCCAGAATAAATTCAAACCCGGTACGCGCCGAAAGCGTTACCTGCTCGCGGGCGAACAGCTCCAGCCAGCGGGAACCGATGTTCCCTTTCCCGAACAGTACCAGGCCGATGCGTTTTTCCGCGCGGAACAGGGAGGTGTGCAGACCCTGAATCAGGCTTTCGGTTGGCCCTTTACGCAGCACGGCAACCAGACTGATGCCCTCTTCCGACTGCCAGGTGAACTCCACCGGCTGACCTTTCAGTTGCTGCCAGAAGCGGTGGCAGTGGAGCGGGTTACGGGTGACGCCCGCGCCCACCATCGCCACCAGCGCCAGCCCCTGACGCAGGCGAAGCTCGCCCGGCAGGCCCGCTTCATCCAGAATTTTCAGGGCGCTGTCCACCACTTCAGCGGTATAGCAGAACTGCAACAGCTGACGATCGTTATGTACGCCAACGGCCAGCGGACGCACCTGGGCACGTTTCAGGATGGTGTCGATATCTTTGTGTGCCAGTTTGAAATCCTGGCCCGCAGGCACCTGGAACTCAATCAGGCAGATGTCATCATGGCTGGTGACAATGCGCGCGCCCGTACCGGATGCCAGCACGCGTTCAATGCGGGTGGAACCCTGATCCGGCGTGTAGCTACAGCGTAGTTGCAGGTCGATGTCGCTGCCGGAAACCGGCTGTAGCGTGCGCGCGTGCAGCACCGGGGCCGCCAGACGCGCCAGTTCGCTCGCTTCGTCGAGACGCAGCAGCGGCAGCAGGCAGGCATCTTTTACTTTGCGCGGGTCCGCGCTGTAGACACCGGCCACGTCGCTCCAGATGGTGACGCGGGACACGCCCGCCAGGGCGCCAATCTGCGTTGCCGAGTAGTCAGAGCCGTTGCGGCCCAGCAGAACGGTTTCGCCAGCATTGCTGCGGCTGATAAAACCGGTGACGACAATACATTTACCAGGATGTTGCACCAGCAGCTGTTGCAGCAGCGGGTAAGACAACCCTTCGTCCACCTGCGGCTGCGCGGCACGTTCGGCACGCAGGAAATCACGCGCGTCGAGCCAGGCGGCTTCCACACCAAGATGTTGCAGCACGGCGGCCATCAGGCGCGCAGACCACACTTCACCGTGGCCAACCACTTCCGCATACACTGCATCGGTAATGCCGCTGTCCAGCAGAGCGGCCAGACGCTCAAGGTCGTGCGTAAAAGCGCTAATCAGCCCGTCCGCCACGTCCGCAGGCAGCAAACCGGCAATCAGTTCACTCTGGTAACGACGTAAGGACTGTTGCACCTGATGCGCAGAGAGGCGATCGGTCTGGCTCAGTTTCAGCCAGCTAATCAACTGGTTGGTGGTGCTGCCCGCCGCAGAGACAACCATCATGTCCCCCGGCTGTGAATACTCGGTCATGATCCCTGCGACACGCAGGTAACATTTCACATCAGCAAGACTACTACCACCAAACTTGTGCAGCTGACGACCCTTCGTCCCTGCCTGCGCTATCACACTCATGATTACCCCTTGGCTGCGACCCGGAAGCCATTTTCCAGATCGGCAATTAAATCTTCAGAATCTTCAATACCGGTCGAGATACGCAGCAGCGTCTCGGAAATCCCGGCGGCGGCACGTGCTTCGGGTGCCATACCTGCGTGCGTCATGGTTGCGGCGTGGGAGATCAAGCTTTCTACTCCCCCTAAGGATTCCGCCAGCGTAAACAATGACAACCCGCTCAGGAAGCGACGCAGCGTTTGCTCGTCACCGTCCAGTTCAAAACTTAACATCGCGCCAAATCCTTTCTGTTGGCGCGCGGCAATCTCGTGCCCCTGATTTTCCGGCAGCGACGGGTGATAAAGCTTCTTCACCAGCGGCTGGGTTTTCAGGAAATCCACGATCGCCTGGGCATTACGCTGCGCCACGTCCATACGCGGCGACAGCGTACGGATGCCGCGCAACAGCAAATAGCTGTCGAACGCGCCCGCGGTGACGCCAATGTTATTGGCCCACCATGCCAGTTCGGTGACTACCTCAGGATCTTTGGCAATCACCACACCTGCTACTACGTCAGAATGGCCGTTCAGATATTTAGTGCATGAATGCAACACCAGATCGGCACCCAGTGCCAGTGGGTTCTGAAGGGCCGGACTGAGGAACGTATTATCCACTACACTTATCGCTCCCGCATCCCTTGCGAGCTGACAAATTTTCGCAATATCGACTACGCGCAACAATGGATTGCTTGGACTTTCCACCAGCACCAGCTTCGGCTGCTCGGCAAGCGCCTGTTTCAGCGCCTGTTCGTCGTTTTGATCGACAAACAGCACACGGTAGCAGCCACGTTTCGCCAGGCTATCAAACAGACGATAGCTGCCGCCATAACAGTCGTGCGGCGCCACCAGCAGATCGCCAGGTTTCAGGAACACCGTAGTCACCAGGTGAATGGCAGACATGCCGGTATTGGTTAATACCGCACCCGCGCCGCCTTCCAGTTCCGCCAGCGCGCGCTGCGTGACGTCACGCGTAGGATTGCCGCGACGCGAGTAGTCATGCGCGCGGGGTTCATTAAATCCGGTGAAATTATAGGTGCTGGAGAGATGAATTGGCGGGACAACGCAGCCGTACTGCTCGTCATCATTCAATCCGCTACGCACTGCGATGGTGGCCTGTTTACGCGTCATGGTGAGGCTTCCTGGCGAATGAGGTGAAAAGTCAGGCACCAGAGTAAACATTGAAAGTATGGACGTCAATACATCTGGACATCTAAACTTCTTTGCGTATAGATTGAGCAATGTGCAAATAGCCGTTAAAATTATATGCTTTAGGACACGCTACAGCGGCAATATCCGTGCCTCGGTATCGTCTCTACGGTAAACTACGCAAGATTACGGTTCAAAACTGATGGTTACCGGTTTTGCACCTTTAGATTAATGACTGAGAGGATTAAAGGTATCTCATGGCTGAATGGAGCGGCGAATATATCAGCCCATACGCTGAGCACGGTAAGAAGAGTGAGCAAGTCAAGAAAATCACGGTGTCCATTCCTCTGAAGGTGTTGAAGATCCTCACCGATGAACGTACGCGTCGTCAGGTGAACAACCTGCGTCACGCCACCAACAGCGAACTGCTGTGCGAAGCGTTCCTGCATGCGTTTACCGGCCAACCGTTGCCGAACGATGACGATCTGCGCAAAGAGCGCAGTGACGAAATTCCAGAAGAGGCGAAGGTGATCATGCGTGAACTGGGTATCGACCCGGATACGTGGGAATACTGATAAGCGGATACAAAAAAGGCACCTTGCGGTGCCTTTTTTTCGGGAAACTTATTTAGCGCCCGGGATGCTGAAACGCTTGTTGAAGCGGTCAACACGGCCACCGGTTGCAACATCACGCTGCTTACCAGTGTAGAACGGGTGGCATTTGCCGCACACGTCCAGGTTCAGATCGTGACCCACGGTAGAGCGGATCTGGATAGAGTTACCGCAAGAGCAGTTTGCAGTAATCATTTCGTATTTCGGGTGAATATCTTTTTTCATGGGAGAACCTCAGTTAAGGCCGCGTCGCTCTTCCAGCCCTAACGCCAGACACCACGCGATGTTGAATGTAAGTTCTTTGGCGTAAAATACACCAAAGGCGGCGAATCATACAGAATTTGACCAACGTATGCAAACTGATCCGCACGCCGCTTTCACTAATGTGTATACTAACGCGCCACTTTTCAAGTCAGGAAGATTCGATGCCCGTCGCTCACGTTGCCCTGCCCGTTCCGCTTCCCCGCACCTTTGACTACCTGCTGCCCGACAGCATGAGCGCCAAAGCGGGCTGTCGCGTGACCGTGCCGTTTGGCAAACAGCAGCGCGTGGGGATCGTGGTGTCCGTCAGCGAACACAGCGAACTGCCGCTTAACGAGCTGAAATCGGTTGTTGAGGTGCTGGACAGCGAGCCGGTTTACTCCACCAGCACCTGGCGACTGCTGCTGTGGGCGGCAGATTATTATCATCATCCGATTGGCGACGTGCTGTTCCATGCCCTGCCCATTATGCTGCGCCAGGGCAAGAGCGCCAGCCACGCGCCAATGTGGTACTGGTTTGCCACCGAGCAGGGCCAGGCGGTGGACATTAACAGCCTGAAGCGCTCGCAGAAACAGCAGCAGGCGCTGGCCGCGCTGCGCCAGGGAAAAATCTGGCGCCATCAGGTCGACGAGCTTGAGGTAAGCGAAACCGCGTTGCAGGCATTAAGGAAGAAAGGGCTGAGCGAGCTGGCCAGTGAAGCACCTGCCCTTCACGACTGGCGCGACGGCTTTTCCGTCTCGGGCGATCGTCTGCGTCTGAATACCGAGCAGGCCACCGCCGTGGGCGCGATTCACAGCGCCGCCGACCATTTTTCCGCCTGGCTGCTGGCGGGCGTCACCGGATCCGGTAAAACCGAAGTGTATCTGAGCGTGCTGGAAAACGTGCTCGCGCAGGGCAAACAGGCGCTGGTGATGGTGCCGGAAATCGGCCTGACGCCGCAAACCATCGCGCGTTTTCGTGAACGCTTTAATGCGCCCGTTGAGGTCCTGCACTCCGGCCTGAACGACAGCGAGCGCCTCAGCGCCTGGCTGAAAGCGAAAAACGGCGAAGCAGCAATTGTGATCGGCACCCGTTCATCGCTGTTTACGCCCTTTAAAAATCTCGGCGTTATCGTAATCGATGAAGAGCATGACAGCTCCTATAAACAGCAGGAAGGCTGGCGCTATCACGCCCGCGACTTAGCCGTGTACCGCGCCCACAGCGAGCAAATCCCCATTATTCTCGGGTCCGCCACCCCCGCGCTTGAAACGCTGCACAACGTTCGCCAGCGTAAATACCACATGCTGCGCCTGACGCGCCGTGCGGGGAATGCCCGCCCGGCCATTCAGCATGTGCTGGATTTGAAAGGCCAGCAGGTGCAGGCCGGGTTAGCGCCTGCGCTGATTAGCCGCATGCGCCAGCATTTGCAGGCGGGCAACCAGGTGATCCTGTTCCTGAACCGCCGCGGCTTCGCGCCTGCGCTGCTGTGCCACGACTGCGGCTGGATCGCGGAGTGCCCGCGCTGCGATCACTACTACACCTTCCACCAGGCTCAGCGCCATTTGCGCTGCCACCACTGCGACAGCCAGCGTCCGGTCCCCCGTCAGTGCCCGTCCTGCGGCTCAACGCACATCGTGCCGGTCGGTCTGGGAACGGAACAGCTTGAACAGGCGCTCGCGCCCTTCTTCCCGGACGTACCCATCTCCCGTATCGACAGGGATACCACCAGCCGTAAAGGGGCGCTGGAGCAGCAACTGGCGGAAGTGCATCGCGGCGGCGCGCGCATCCTGATTGGTACTCAGATGCTGGCGAAAGGGCACCACTTCCCGGACGTGACGCTGGTCGCCCTGCTGGACGTCGACGGCGCGCTGTTCTCCGCGGATTTTCGCTCCGCCGAGCGTTTCGCCCAGCTTTATACCCAGGTTGCCGGTCGCGCTGGTCGAGCGGGTAAGCAGGGCGAGGTGGTGCTGCAAACGCACCACCCTGAACATCCGCTGCTGCAAACTCTGCTGCACAAAGGCTATGACGCCTTCGCGGACCAGGCGCTGGCCGAACGTCAGACGATGCAGCTTCCTCCGTGGACCAGCCACGTTATCATCCGTGCGGAAGATCATAATAACCAGCAGGCGCCGCTGTTCCTGCAACAGCTGAGAAACCTCCTGCAAGCCAGCCCGCTGGTGGATAATCAGCTGTGGATTTTAGGCCCGGTACCCGCGCTCGCCCCGAAACGCGGGGGCCGTTTCCGCTGGCAACTCTTACTTCAGCACCCCTCGCGTATCCGTTTACAGCAGATCGTCAGCGGCACGCTGGCGCTGATCAATACCCTACCGGAAGCGCGAAAAGTGAAGTGGGTTCTTGACGTCGATCCGATTGAAGGCTGAAGACGGATCGAAAAATTTAATGCGCCTCACACTTTTTATGAAAATTCTGTAACCGATTCCATTAACTATCTGTAAAAATGGTGCTGTCCGCAGTTCGGTGTTCAGGCGAGGAGAAGACGTTGAAGTCCAGGAAAGAGGTTGCCTCGGCGACCATGAAAGACGTTGCCGAGAAAGCACAAGTCTCAACAGCAACCGTGTCCCGCGCATTGATGAACCCTGACAAAGTCTCCCAGGCGACCCGAAACCGGGTTGAAAAGGCGGCGCTTGAGGTCGGTTATTTCCCGCAAGCCATGGGGCGCAACGTTAAACGCAACGAATCCCGCACCATCCTGGTGATCGTGCCGGATATCTGCGATCCCTTCTTCAGCGAAATCATCCGCGGCATTGAGGTCACGGCCGCCGCCCAGGGCTATCTGGTGCTGATTGGCGATTGTGCTCACCAGAACCAGCAGGAAAAAACGTTCATCGACCTGATCATCACCAAGCAGATTGATGGCATGCTGCTGCTTGGCTCACGCCTGCCGTTTGATGCCAGCATTGAAGAACAGCGCAATTTACCGCCGATGGTCATGGCGAACGAATTCGCGCCGGAGCTGGAGCTGCCAACCGTTCATATCGATAACCTCACCGCCGCATTCAACGCCGTGAACTATCTTCAGGAACTGGGGCATAAGCGTATCGGCTGTATCGCCGGACCAGAAGAGATGCCGCTGTGTCATTACCGCTTGCAGGGCTACGTTCAGGCGCTGCGCCGTACCGGGGCTATCGTCGATCCGCACTACATTGCGCGCGGTGATTTCACCTTTGAAGCGGGCGGGCAGGCGCTGGAAAAATTGCTGTCCTTGCCAGAACCGCCCACCGCGGTCTTCTGCCACAGCGACGTGATGGCGCTGGGGGCGTTATCCTACGCCAAACGTCACGGCCTGCGCGTGCCGCAGGACCTGTCGATAATCGGTTTTGATAATATTTCACTTTCGGAGTTTTGCGATCCGCCGCTTTCGACCGTTGCACAGCCGCGGTATGACATCGGCCGTGAAGCGATGCTGCTTTTGCTGGATCAGCTGCACGGTCAAACAGTTAGCAGTGGGTCACGGCTACTGGATTGTGAGCTGATTGTGCGCGGCTCTACCCAGGCATTAACTTAAAGTAAATACCTTTCGACACCCTTATCTGGTCAAAGCCCCGTCGCTTAAGTAACATGGCGGGCTGACGAACGAATAAATACAGCGAAACGATAGTGGCACAACGAGATTATGTACGTCGCGGCCAGCCGGCACCTTCGCGACGCAAAAAGAGTAGTTCAAAAAGCAAGCAACGCAGCCTGTCTGCTGTCTCCCCAGCTATGGTCGCCATTGCTGCGGCTGTGCTGGTGGCCTTTATTGGCGGCCTCTACTTCATTACGCATCATAAAAAAGAAGAGTCTGAAGCCCTTCAGGGTAACAAGGTCGTCGGCAACGGCCTGCCGCCGAAGCCTGAAGAGCGCTGGCGCTACATTAAAGAGCTGGAAAGCCGCCAGCCTGGCGTACGTGCGCCTACCGAGCCTTCTGCCGGGGGTGAAGTAAAGAATGCCGATCAGCTGACGGACGAACAGCGTCAATTGCTCGCTCAGATGCAGGCGGACATGCGCCAGCAGCCTACGCAGCTGAACGAAGTACCGTGGAACGAACAAACCCCGGCGCAGCGTCAGCAAACGTTGCAGCGCCAGCGTCAGGCTCAGCAGCAAACGCAACAGCAGCAGTGGACGCAGACGCAGCCGGTACAGCAGCCGCGTTCACAACCGCAGCAGCAGACGCGTACCGTACAAACTCAGCCTGTCCAGCAGCAACCGAAGGCGCAGCCGCAGAAGCAAACGGCACAGCCGTATCAGGATCTGTTGCAGACGCCTGCGCATACCACTGCGCAACAGCCAAAAACGCAGCAGGCTGCGCCGGTCACCAAAGAGACCGAGGCACCGAAGCAGACGGCTGAGAAAAAAGATGAACGCCGCTGGATGGTTCAGTGCGGTTCGTTTAAAGGCGCCGAACAGGCAGAAACGGTGCGTGCTCAGCTGGCATTTGAAGGATTTGACTCTCGCATTACCACCAACAACGGCTGGAATCGCGTAGTGATTGGACCGGTCAAAGGCAAAGAAAACGCAGACGGCACCATTTCCCGTTTGAAAGTGGCTGGCCACACAAACTGCATTCGACTCGCCTCCGGGGGTTGAAACCCCCAAAATCCCCCCCATCTATCATTTAATTCAGCCCTGAGCACAGGCTCAGGGCTTCTGTTTCCCGAATCTGTAACCAGGGGGTCTGCTCGTGACAACAATAGTAAGTGTACGCCGTAACGGCCAGGTGGTAATTGCCGGTGATGGCCAGGCCACGCTGGGTAATACCGTCATGAAAGGCAACGTGAAGAAAGTACGTCGTCTTTATAACGACAAAGTGATCGCCGGTTTCGCAGGCGGCACGGCTGATGCCTTCACGCTGTTTGAACTGTTTGAACGCAAACTGGAAATGCATCAGGGTCATCTGGTGAAAGCCGCCGTTGAGCTGGCAAAAGACTGGCGTACCGACCGCATGCTGCGCAAGCTCGAAGCGCTGCTGGCCGTGGCTGACGAAAACGCCTCGCTGATCATCACCGGTAACGGCGACGTGGTTCAGCCTGAAAACGACCTGATTGCCATCGGCTCTGGCGGCCCGTACGCCCAGGCCGCAGCCCGTGCGCTGTTGGAAAATACCGACATGAACGCGCGCGATATCGCGGTGAAAGCGTTGGATATTGCAGGTGATATCTGCATCTATACCAACCACAATCACACCATCGAAGAATTACCGTCTAAAGCGTAAGGATCGCCCATGTCTGAAATGACCCCACGCGAAATTGTCAGCGAACTGAACAAGCACATTATCGGCCAGGACGACGCCAAGCGCTCCGTGGCTATCGCACTGCGTAACCGCTGGCGTCGCATGCAGCTCGACGAAGAGCTTCGCCACGAAGTGACGCCAAAAAATATTCTGATGATCGGCCCGACCGGTGTGGGTAAAACCGAAATCGCCCGTCGTCTGGCCAAACTGGCTAACGCGCCGTTCATCAAAGTTGAAGCCACCAAGTTCACCGAAGTGGGCTATGTGGGTAAAGAAGTGGACTCCATCATCCGCGACCTGACCGACTCGGCGATTAAGATGGTGCGTGTCCAGGCAATTGAGAAAAACCGCTATCGCGCCGAAGAGATGGCCGAAGAGCGTATTCTCGACGTGCTGATCCCACCGGCAAAAAACAACTGGGGACAGGCTGAACAGCAGCCTGAACCTTCTGCTGCGCGTCAGGCATTCCGCAAAAAACTGCGCGAAGGCGAGCTGGACGACAAAGAGATTGAGATCGATCTCGCTGCCGCGCCAATGGGCGTAGAAATTATGGCGCCTCCGGGCATGGAAGAGATGACCAGCCAGTTGCAGTCCATGTTCCAGAACCTGGGCGGACAGAAGCAGAAAGCGCGTAAGCTGAAAATCAAAGACGCGATGAAGCTGCTGATTGAAGAAGAAGCCGCGAAGCTGGTTAACCCGGAAGAGCTGAAACAGGATGCTATCGACGCGGTTGAGCAGCACGGTATCGTGTTTATCGACGAAATCGACAAGATCTGTAAGCGCAGCAATGCGTCCGGCCCGGATGTCTCACGCGAAGGCGTTCAGCGCGACCTGCTGCCGCTGGTGGAAGGTTGCACCGTCTCCACCAAGCACGGCATGGTTAAAACTGACCACATTCTGTTTATCGCCTCCGGTGCGTTCCAGATTGCCAGCCCGTCTGACCTGATCCCGGAACTTCAGGGACGTCTGCCAATCCGCGTCGAGTTGCAGGCGCTGACCACCGAAGATTTCGAACGTATCCTGACTGAGCCAAACGCTTCTGTGACCGTACAGTACAAAGCGCTGATGGCGACCGAAGGCGTGAACATTGAATTTACCGATGACGGTATCAAGCGCATCGCCCAAGCCGCGTGGCAGGTCAACGAAACCACCGAGAACATCGGTGCGCGTCGTCTGCACACCGTGCTGGAACGCCTGATGGAAGACATCTCTTATGATGCGAGCGACCTTAACGGTCAAAGCATTACCATTGACGCAGACTATGTGGGCAAACACCTGGATGCGTTAGTGGCAGATGAAGATCTGAGCCGTTTTATTCTATAATCGCGTTCAATGCATTTTCATCACTGTTGATGGGGGCTATGGCCCCCATTTTTATTGGCTAAATAACTATGACTGATATCAGCCGTACACAGGCGTGGCTCGAAAGTCTGCGTCCTAAAACGCTTCCTCTGGCTTTTGCCGCCATTATCGTCGGTACCACGCTTGCCTGGTGGCAGGGTCATTTCGATCCGCTGGTAGCAGGTCTGGCGCTTGTCACCGCCGGGCTGCTGCAAATCCTCTCTAATCTCGCCAATGATTACGGCGATGCGGTAAAAGGCAGCGACAAGCCTGACCGCATCGGGCCGCTGCGCGGCATGCAAAAAGGGGTGATTACCCAGGCACAGATGAAGCGGGCGCTGATTATCACCGTGGTGTTGATTTGCCTGTCCGGGCTGGCGCTGGTGACGGTCGCCTCGAAAACCACCAGTGATTTCATTGGCTTCCTGGTGCTGGGCTTGCTCGCCATTATTGCAGCCATTACCTATACCGTCGGGACGCGTCCTTACGGGTATATTGGTCTGGGCGACATCTCCGTGCTGGTGTTCTTCGGCTGGCTGAGCGTGATGGGAAGCTGGTACTTACAGGCGCACACGGTGATCCCTGCCCTGTTCCTGCCGGCGACCGCCTGTGGTCTGCTGGCGACGGCGGTGCTGAATATCAATAATCTGCGCGACATCGATAGCGACCGCGAGAACGGTAAAAACACGCTGGCCGTGCGTCTGGGTCCGGTGAATGCACGCCGCTATCACGCCTGCCTGCTCATCGGCGCGCTGGTCTGCCTGGCGCTGTTCAATCTGAGTTCGCTGCACAGCCTCTGGGGCTGGCTGTTTGTGCTCGCCGCACCGCTGCTGATTAAGCAGGCCCGCTACGTCATGCGTGAACTCAGCCCGGCCGCCATGCCACCGATGCTGGAACGTACGGTAAAAGGCGCGTTACTGACTAACCTGCTGTTCGTCATCGGGATTGTCTTAAGCCAGACGCTGAGTTAGCTGACAAATATCAATTAACAATTGATGATTTTGCCAACAACGCATTTCGCACGATATACTGAACACATTCGCAGCAACAGAGCGTTAAACCTATGAAATACGATACCTCCGAGCTTTGTGACATCTACCAGGAAGATGTCAACGTCGTTGAACCCCTGTTCTCCAACTTTGGTGGACGGTCGTCGTTTGGCGGACAAATCATCACGGTGAAATGTTTCGAGGACAACGGGTTGCTGTACGATCTGCTCGAAGAGAACGGTCGTGGTCGCGTCCTGCTGGTGGATGGTGGCGGTTCAGTGCGCCGTGCACTGATCGATGCGGACCTCGCCCGCCTTGCGGTGCAAAACGAGTGGGAAGGGATTGTGGTCTACGGCTCCGTGCGCCAGGTGGACGATCTCGAAGACCTGGATATCGGTATTCAGGCCATTGCCGCCATTCCGGTTGGCGCAGCGGGTGAAGGCATCGGCGAAAGCGACGTGCGCGTCAATTTCGGCGGCGTGACCTTCTTCTCGGGTGACCACCTTTATGCTGACAATACCGGCATTATCCTTTCTGAGGATGCGCTGGATATTGAGTAGTTAATCGGTAAGCGAGATGCATAAAAAAACCGCCAACAGCAATGTGGCGGTTTTTTTGTCCCTCGGGATTCGCGGTCCGTTGGGTGATATTGCAACCTTTAACCAGGATTTTTATCTTACCCTGGTTCATTCCTCAGGTAACCCCTGTCGACCCTTTATAAATTCCTAATTATGTGTGGAAACCTTAACTCCGCAGCTGTTGCTCATTATGATGCTGTGTCCCTTTCCGCCATCTCGCAAATGGGCATCGGTCCAGGGAAAGGTGTATTCACAACCGTAAAGCAACCTTTAACCGGGCTTGTGTCCACCGACTTATCACCGGTGGTGAACGGTGGAGCGGTAAGCAGCAGGGACCGCATAATGAAACGCTATTTATGTATCGCGTTCATTGTCGCCAGCGTACTCGTTGTAAAGAGCGATGAACCTGTTGGGTTTGTTGCTTTTGCTACGACAGCGCAGGACAAGTAGCGTTAAGGCCGCCCAGGGCGGCCTTTTTTATGGTTTGATATCGGTTAGGGAAACCATAAAAAAGCCGGGTGGCGGCTTCGCCTTACCCGGCCTGTTCAATTCATTCCCTAAGGAAATCAAACTTCTTCCATACGTCCCAGCAGCGCCTGCAAGCGTTCCTGCCAGCCGTTCTGCTGTTCGCGCAGCTGGTTGTTTTCGCGCTCCAGTTCTTCACGGCTGTGCTGAGCATTCTGAACTTCCTGTGACAGGGAGTTGTTCTTTTCTTTCAGCTCTTCAATTTCCATTTGCAGCAGCGTGATGGTGTCAATCGCCTGCTGTACTTTCGATTCCAGTTTCTCAAACACTTCTAAAGACATGATCCTACCTCTCCTGAATTGCAAGGCGACGCTTTAACGTAAACGCGCACAACATATGTTCCGATTGTATGGAGCGCCGTCGCCCCTGTCCAGCGGCATGCCACGCAGATCGCGGTTTGCAACACTTTTCGGCCTCGTCCTGGTGCGTTCGCCGCATATACCCCTAAGTTGTTAACCCATAAGTTAAAGAAATGATTCAGCCCATAATCATTATCTGATGCAAAAACGCGCTTTATGGCGCGAAAACGCTCATTTTATTGACGCAGACCACACATTTAGATTTCGATATTTCTCGTTTGTGCTCGTTAACGATAAATTAACACTATGTCTACAGGGCATCGTGACTGTCACGGGCGGTCACGCAAACAATAAACATTACTCTTTTGCAGGATTCCGATTATGAGTCAGACATCAACCTTAAAAGGCCAGTGTATTGCCGAGTTCCTGGGTACCGGGTTGTTGATATTCTTCGGAGTAGGCTGTGTCGCAGCACTGAAAGTGGCGGGTGCCAGTTTTGGTCAGTGGGAAATCAGTATTATCTGGGGTCTGGGCGTGGCGATGGCCATCTACCTGACCGCAGGGGTTTCCGGCGCACATCTTAACCCGGCGGTGACCATCGCGTTGTGGCTATTCGCGTGCTTTGACGGACGCAAAGTTGTTCCTTTCATCATTTCGCAATTTGCCGGCGCCTTTTGCGCAGCGGCGTTAGTTTACGGGCTTTATTACAATCTTTTCATCGACTTCGAACAGACGCATCATATGGTGCGTGGCAGTGTCGAAAGTCTGGATCTGGCAGGCATTTTCTCAACGTATCCGAATCCGCATATCAATTTTGTGCAGGCGTTCGCAGTTGAAATGGTGATTACCGCTATTCTGATGGGCGTCATTATGGCGCTGGGCGACGACGGAAACGGCATTCCGCGCGGCCCGCTGGCACCACTTTTGATTGGCCTTCTGATTGCGGTGATCGGCGCATCCATGGGTCCGCTGACCGGCTTTGCGATGAATCCGGCGCGTGACCTGGGTCCAAAAACCTTCGCCTTCTTTGCGGGATGGGGCGATGTCGCCTTCACGGGCGGCAAAGACATTCCTTACTTCCTGGTTCCGCTGTTCGGGCCAATCGTAGGGGCGGCGCTGGGCGCATTCGGCTATCGCAAATTAATTGGTCGCCACTTACCGTGCGACACCTGTGTGGAAGAGGAGAAAGAGACGGCTTCCACCACACAACAAAAAGCTTCGCTGTAATCTGACTACGGGACACATACCATGACCGAAAAAAAATATATCGTTGCGCTCGACCAGGGCACCACCAGCTCCCGCGCTGTCGTAATGGATCATGACGCGAACATTGTCAGCGTGTCTCAACGCGAATTTGAGCAAATTTATCCGCGTCCAGGCTGGGTAGAACACGACCCGATGGAGATCTGGGCGTCGCAAAGCTCCACGCTGGTGGAAGTGCTGGCGAAAGCCGACATCAGTTCTGACCAGATTGCCGCTATCGGTATCACCAACCAGCGTGAAACGACTGTGGTCTGGGAGCGCGAAACCGGTAAGCCCATCTACAACGCCATTGTCTGGCAGTGCCGTCGTACGTCAGAGATCTGCGAACAGCTGAAGCGCGAAGGAATGGAAGAGTACGTGCGCAGCGCCACCGGCCTGGTGGTTGACCCGTATTTCTCCGGCACCAAAGTGAAGTGGATCCTTGACCACGTGGAAGGTTCACGCGAGCGCGCACGACGTGGCGAGCTACTGTTCGGCACCGTCGATACCTGGCTTATCTGGAAGATGACTCAGGGACGCGTTCACGTTACCGACTATACCAACGCCTCGCGCACCATGCTGTTCAACATCAACACCCTTGAGTGGGATGACAAGATGCTGGACGCGCTGGACATTCCGCGCGCGATGCTGCCAGAAGTCCGTAAGTCTTCTGAAGTATACGGCCAGACCAACATTGGCGGTAAAGGTGGCACCCGTATTCCTATCGCCGGTATCGCCGGTGACCAGCAGGCGGCCCTGTTCGGCCAGCTGTGCGTCAAGGAAGGGATGGCGAAGAACACCTACGGCACCGGTTGTTTTATGCTGATGAACACCGGCGAGAAAGCGGTGAAATCAGAAAACGGTCTGCTGACCACCATCGCCTGCGGCCCGCGCGGCGAAGTGAACTATGCCCTGGAAGGCGCGGTATTCATGGCGGGTGCTTCCATTCAGTGGCTGCGCGACGAGATGAAGCTGATCAGCGACGCGTTTGACTCCGAATACTTCGCGACCAAAGTGAAAGACACCAACGGCGTGTACGTGGTGCCAGCGTTCACCGGTCTGGGCGCACCGTACTGGGATCCGTATGCCCGCGGCGCGATTTTCGGCCTGACGCGCGGCGTGAACTCAAACCACATCATTCGCGCGACGCTGGAATCCATCGCCTACCAGACGCGCGACGTGCTGGAAGCGATGCAGGCTGACTCCGGCATTCGTCTGCACGCCCTGCGCGTGGACGGCGGTGCGGTCGCGAACAACTTCCTGATGCAGTTCCAGTCCGACATTCTGGGCACCCGCGTTGAACGTCCTGAGGTGCGAGAAGTGACGGCGCTGGGCGCGGCGTATCTGGCAGGTCTGGCGGTTGGCTTCTGGCAAAACCTCGACGAGCTTCAGGAAAAAGCGGTTATCGAACGCGAATTCCGTCCTGGCATCGAAACCACCGAGCGCAACTACCGCTACAGCGGCTGGAAGAAAGCGGTGAAACGTGCCCTGGCGTGGGAAGAGCACGACGAGTAATCCCCCTCACCCTAACCCTCTCCCCTTAGGGGAGAGGGAACTCGTAACCCCACTCTGTGATAAACTTCGTGCAATTCCTTTTGATTGTACGAGTACCTCATGAAACGTGAACTTGCTATCGAGTTTTCCCGCGTCACCGAAGCTGCCGCCCTCGCAGGCTACAAGTGGCTGGGCCGTGGCGACAAAAATACCGCAGACGGCGCTGCCGTCCACGCCATGCGCATTGTGCTTAATCAGGTCAATATCGATGGCACTATCGTCATTGGCGAAGGCGAAATCGACGAAGCGCCGATGCTCTATATAGGTGAAAAAGTCGGGACGGGCAAAGGCGATGCGGTGGATATCGCGGTCGACCCGATTGAAGGCACGCGCATGACGGCGATGGGCCAGGCCAACGCGCTGGCGGTACTGGCGGTGGGCGATAAGGGCTGCTTCCTCAACGCCCCCGATATGTATATGGAAAAACTGATCGTCGGTCCTGGCGCTAAAGGCGCTATCGACCTTAGCCTGCCGCTGGACGCCAACCTGCGCAATATCGCTGCGGCGCTGGGTAAAGCGCTCAGCGAACTCACCGTGACCATTCTGGCGAAACCGCGCCACGACGCCACCATTGCGTACCTGCAAGCGCTCGGCGTACGCGTGTTTGCTATTCCGGATGGCGACGTTGCCGCCTCTATTCTGACCTGCATGCCTGACAGCGAAGTCGACGTGCTTTACGGCATCGGCGGCGCGCCGGAGGGTGTGGTCTCTGCGGCAGTGATCCGCGCGCTGGACGGCGATATGCAGGCGCGTTTGCTGCCACGCCATGAGGTCAAAGGCGACAGCGACGAGAACCTTCGCATTGGTGCAGACGAACTGGCGCGCTGCGCGGCGATGGGCATCGAGGCCAATAAAGTGCTCGCGCTGAACGAGATGGCCCGCAGCGATAACGTGGTCTTCTCCGCAACCGGCATCACCAAAGGCGATCTGCTGGACGGCATCACCCGCAAGGGCAACATGGCCACCACTGAAACCCTGCTGATCCGTGGTAAATCCCGCACCATTCGTCGCATTAAGTCCATTCATTATCTCGATCGTAAAGATCCGGACGTACAGACGCACATTCTGTAAAACCGTTTGATCGATAGAGCTTTCCGGCCCGAATGGGCTGGAAATGTTTCCCGCAAGTACGGAAGATAGAAGAGAGAAACAGCACAGGAGAAGATCATGGCGGACTGGGTAACAGGTAAAGTCACAAAGGTACAGTTCTGGACCGATGCGCTATTTAGCCTCACGCTGCACGCTCCCGTTCATCCGTTTACTGCCGGGCAGTTTGCCAAGCTCGGGTTGGATATCGACGGTGAACGCGTACAGCGCGCCTACTCTTACGTTAATGCGCCTGATAACCCGGACCTTGAGTTCTATCTGGTCACCGTCCCGGACGGTAAGCTCAGCCCACGCCTCGCCGCGCTGAAGCCGGGCGATGAAGTGCAGATTGTCTCCGACGCGGCGGGGTTCTTCGTGCTGGATGAAATCCCCGACTGTGACACGCTCTGGATGCTGGCGACCGGCACGGCCATTGGCCCGTATCTTTCCATTCTGCAATACGGCAAAGATCTGGAGCGCTTTAAAAATATCGTGCTGGTTCACGCCGCGCGCTACGCCGCAGACCTGAGCTATTTGCCGCAGATGCAGGCGCTGGAACAGCGATATGGCGGGAAGTTAAAAATTCAGACGGTGGTCAGCCGCGAAACCGCAGCCGGCTCGTTAACCGGTCGCGTTCCGGCGTTGATTGAAAGCGGCGCGCTGGAAGAAGCGGTGGGTTTACCGTTGAATACCGAAACCAGCCATGTGATGCTGTGCGGTAACCCGCAGATGGTACGCGATACGCAGCAGTTGCTGAAGGATACCCGGCAGATGACGAAGCACCTTCGCCGCCGGCCGGGCCACATGACCGCCGAACACTACTGGTGATCAGCGGTACTTCACCTCAAGGGTATCTTTTCCATATTTGTTCTCGCTCTGGGTGCCGATAAACGCGCCCAGTTCGACAACCATCATTACAAAGATAACCGTCGGCAGCAGTCTGCCCACCACCCATGGGAGGATTGAGGGCAGCATTGACCAGTTCCCCGCCACCAGCATCCACGCCAGAATAATCAGGAAAGCCCATGCGCCGGAGCGGCCACGATCGTGCAGACGTTTCACCACTACGGCGGCGGTTGGCCACAGTAAACAGACCAGCGCAAATGCCGCCGTTTGCGTGCTCAGCCATGCGTTGTAGGCAACAAAAAACAGAAGCAGCATGGCGACAACCCACGTTGCAATCCAGATCCAGAAGTCACGGCGTCCAATACGCCCTTTGAATGAAAACAGCCACTGCTGTATGGTCATGTAAGGTTCCTTATTATTGTTTAGCCCGCATTTTACCCTGGAGTTGTGACCTTTTGACAAGCCGACCAGATATCGTTTTAATCATGGGCAATGACGGCCAGGGGCAATGTTGATGAAAAGTTCGGCACACTCTCTTTATTTGTGTTTAGCGATGCTGAGCGCCAGTTTTTCCCTGTATGCCTCGGAAACGGCTTCCCCGGTCACCGCCCCCTATCTTCTGGCGGGCGCCCCCTCTTTCGATCAATCTATCAGCCAGTTCCGCGAAGCCTTCAACAAAGAAAACCCCTCACTTCCGCTGGGAGAGTTCCGTGCGATTGACAGCGCCCGCGATACGCCGACCCTGACCCGCGCGGCCAGCAAAATTAACGAGAATCTGTATGCCTCTACCGCCCTTGAGCGCGGAACGTTAAAAATCAAAAGTATGCAGATCACCTGGCTGCCGATTCAGGGGCCAGAGCAGAAAGCGGCGAAAGCGAAAGCGCTGGAGTACATGAGCGCTATTCTGCGCGCCTTTACCCCCACCTTCACGAAAGCGCAAAGCCAGCAAAAGCTGCAAAAACTGCTTACCGCCGGGAAAAACAAACGCTATTACGCCGATACGGAAGGTGCCGTTCGCTATGTCGTCGCAGATAACGGCGAAAAGGGGCTGACCTTCGCGGTTGAACCGATTAAGCTGGCCCTATCAGACGCACTCGAGGGGGCGAATTAATGACAAAAAGCAAAGCCTTTCGAGGGAAAATCTCTATACTGATTCACAGACCATGCTGCCCGACAGGGCGGCCATATTCCTTAATTCGCTTATTGAGCGTGGAGAATTGAAATGCGACATCCTTTAGTGATGGGTAACTGGAAACTGAACGGCAGCCGCCACATGGTAAACGAACTGGTTGCTAACCTGCGTAAAGAGCTGGCTGGCGTGACCGGCTGCGCGGTTGCTATCGCTCCGCCGGATATGTACCTGGATCTGGCTAAACGTGCCGCTGACGGCAGCCACATCATTCTGGGCGCGCAGAACGTTGACGTTAACCTGTCTGGCGCGTTCACCGGTGAAACCTCCGCTGAAATGCTGAAAGATATCGGCGCGAAATACATCATCATCGGCCACTCCGAGCGTCGCATCTATCACAAAGAATCCGATGAGTTCATCGCGAAGAAATTCGCTGTGCTGAAAGAGCAGGGTCTGATCCCGGTTCTGTGCATCGGTGAAACCGAAGCAGAAAACGAAGCAGGCAAAACCGAAGAAGTGTGCGCACGTCAGATCGACGCTGTGCTGAAAACCCAGGGCGCGGCAGCGTTCGAAGGCGCGGTTATCGCTTACGAGCCAGTCTGGGCGATCGGTACCGGCAAATCTGCAACTCCAGCGCAGGCACAGGCGGTGCACAAGTTCATCCGTGACCACATTGCAAAAGCAGACGCGAAAGTGGCTGAGCAGGTCATCATCCAGTACGGCGGTTCCGTTAACGCATCAAACGCAGCTGAGCTGTTCACCCAGCCAGACATCGATGGCGCACTGGTTGGCGGCGCATCCCTGAAAGCAGACGCTTTCGCGGTGATCGTTAAAGCGGCAGAAGCGGCTAAGCAGGCGTAATTGCCTTTGTGGCGGGTGGCGCTTCGCTAACCCGCCCTACAAACGACCTAACACGCTAAACCACAAATAATCCAGCGGCAGCAGCACCAGATACGTCGCAATCGCCAGCGCCAGACAGAGCAGCATCCCCGCCTTCGCAGGCACTTTCCCTAAGCCCATCGCCACCACAATCGGCGACGCCTGATACGGCAGCAGCGGCGTGGAATACCCCAGCACCTGAATCATGATCACCGACAGCAGCGGGAAGCCGGTCGCGTCGGAGAAGCTCTGCGCCAGCGTGGTGTACAGCGCAGGAACGCCGTTGGCGGTCATAATGAAGTTGAGCGCCGTGGTGATCCCCGTCAGCGCCAGGAAGCTGGTAAACGGGCGGTCTGCATCCAGCGGCATGATATGGAGCAACGCCTCGCCTACGGCCGCACCGATACCGGTCTGCGTCACCGTAATGGCCAGCCCGAGTATACCCGCGACGTAAATACAGGTGCGCATATTCACCCCCGCCGAGAACTCCTCCCCGGTGATAAAACCGATGCGCGGCAGCATAACGATGACCGAGGCCGCCAGCCCCGTCCACGCTGGCCCAACGCCATGCCAGCTCTCCGTCACCCACATCGTCAACACCACCGCCAGCAGCCAGGCGAGTCGTTTTTCGTCACGCCCCATCGGTTCCGATGGCGCGAGATCCTTCGCCGGTTTCGGGTTGCCGGGGAACAGCCAGCAGATCAGGCCAATCAGAATCAGGCCTTTGAGAATACCCAGCACCGGGGTGTGCAGCAGCAGATACGGGACATAGTTGAGGTGGATACCGTATGAGCCTTCCGCCGCGCCGCTCATCACCAGGTTTGGCACGTTGGCGGGCAAAATAGTGGCCGAGAGCTGGAAGGTGCCAAACCCGACCGCCAGCGCCAGGCCAAACCAGGCCCGCGAGCCATCAGGAATGCCGGCCCGCTTCGCCATCGCGGCGACAATCGGCATCAGCAGCGCAATACGTCCCATGTTCGACGGCATCACGAATGCCAGGGCATAGCTCAGCAGCACAACGCTCGCCACCATCAGCACCCAGGAGTCGGTAAGCTTTGCCGACAGCGCCTGGGCGGCCCTGTCCGCTAGGCCAGTTTTCCGAATCGCCACACCCAGCACAAAGCCGCTGAACACCAGCCAGAAGGCAGACGAGGCGAAGCCGCCGAAGATCACTTCCGGCGGGGCGATTCTGGCGGTCATCGCCGCCGTGAAAAACAGCAGCGCGGTGATAAATTCCGGCAACAGCGACGTCGCCCACAGCACGATGGTGACGCCGACGATCAGCGAGGGAAGCAGCAGAGGATGCGTTAACCAGAGCGACATACCTGTCTCCTGTAGAATTTTTCAGCAAGTCTACGGCGACAGGCAGGGCGAGTAAACGCTATTTATGGTGGGGTCACTTCAGGATATCGCATTGATGATCCTGCAATTCCTCAGCCGACGCGCGGTTAAAGGTAAGCAGGTTACGCTCTGTCGCCAGCAATACAAACGAGCCGTCCGACTGCTGCGCCATCGCCAGCGCGAAGCGTCCCATATGATCGCGGGCTTCCGGCAGCTCTTCCGCCAGCATCATAAACGGGCTGCGCTGCACCAGTTCGTTCTCCGTCACCCGACGGGCAAGGTATTCATGCCCTTCCAGCCCGCCCGGAAGCGGTAACCACTGGGTGCTGATTTGCCCCTGCGACGCGTTCAGCTTCTCGCGCACGTCTGGGCGCAGACAGGAGATGTGGATATGAAAATGGTTTTGCGTGCGCCCGGTCGGGGAGTTGATGGTCAGCGAAACGGCGCTGTCAGGCACGTCGGCCCCCCGTTTCATGCTCATAAAATGACGAGACTGCCATGCCAGCCAGAAGAAATTCGGTGTCTGCGGCTCAGTCAGCAGCGGGCTTTCGGTGCCGTTGATACGGTACGTGGGCATCAGCAGGTATTGCAGCGGCCCGTTGCGGTCCTTGAACACCACGTAGCCCGCATCTGGCTTCACCTGCGCACACGGTGCCGGGTTACGGTTATGCAGCTGGTTGGGCACACACTGGTCGAGAACGATATGACGCAACGCATTCGGATTACCCGCTTTCATCCAGTACACGCCGCCTGCGGCAAGGGCGATAACGATCAGAATCAGTAAGATAATTTTTTTCACAACGCGTTCCCTGTTTTCAATAGAGGCAAAAGAGTAACGCAAAATGATGACCAAATAAAAAACCCGGCGGATTTCTCACACCGGGTTACCGTGTCGTTCTTTGTAAAACGCTTAGCGCTTGCTGATCTGGTCGAAGGTGCCGCCGTTAGAGAAGTGCTCTTTCTGCGCTTTGGTCCAGCCGCCAAACACATCATCAATAGTGAACAGCTTCAGTTTCGGGAAGGCGTTTTCGTATTTCTTCGCGACGGCCTCATCGCGTGGGCGGTAGAAGTTTTTCGCCGCAACTTCCTGCCCTTCAGGTGAGTAGAGGTACTTCAGATAGGCTTCCGCCACCGCTTTGGTGCCCTTCTTATCAACAACCTTATCGACGACGGAGACGGTCGGCTCAGCCAGGATCGATTCGCTCGGGGTGACGATCTCGAACTTGTCTTTACCCAGCTCGTTGGTCGCCAGCAGGGCTTCGTTTTCCCAGGCGATCAGCACGTCGCCAATGCCGCGTTCGACGAAGGTGTTGGTTGCGCCGCGCGCGCCGGAGTCCAGCACCTCGACGTTTTTAAACAGTGCTTTGACGAAGTCCTGTGCTTTGGCCTGATCGCCGTTGTTGTGGTGCAGCGCGTAGCCCCAGGCTGCCAGATAGTTCCAGCGTGCGCCGCCGGAGCTTTTTGGGTTCGGGGTAATGACAGACACGCCTGGCTTAATCAGGTCGTTCCAGTCCTTAATCTGTTTCGGGTTGCCTTTACGCACCAGGAAGACAATGGTCGAGGTGTATGGCGCAGAGTTGTCCGGCAGACGCTTGATCCAGTTTTTGTCGATACGGCCACGCTCCGCGATCGCGTCCACGTCATAAGCCAGCGCCAGGGTCACCACGTCGGCTTCAATACCGTTGATCACCGATGTCGCCTGCTTACCGGAACCGCCGTGAGACTGGCGAACCACCACGTTATCGCCGGTTTCCTGTTTCCAGTGCGCCGCGAAGGCTTTGTTGTACTGGTCGTATAGTTCACGCGTCGGATCGTACGACACGTTCAGTAACTGAATGTCCTTTGCCAGAACGCTGGTCGATGCCAGCAATAATGTTAACCCCACGCCCCATTTATTCATCGCCCAGCTCTCTTGTGTAGTGTTTTGATGAATGCAGCGTGCCAGAAAGCTAACCGATGATTAAAGAATAAAAAAAGATTGGCTATAACGTGCAGGAATAAAAAAAGTGAATGAGCGGCCTGATGCCCTCACCCCAACCCTCTCCCACGGGAGAGGGAGCAACCATAAAAAACGGTAACCCAAGGGTTACCGTTTTGCATTTACCTTGCCGCCACCGGGCAACAGAGCCAATCAGTACAGTTTTTTCGCGCAGTCCAGCCAGTCACCTTTGAACGGACGCTTCATGTTTTCAATGGCATCGATGATGTCATGGTGAACCAGTTTCTCGTTCTGAATACCGACGCAGCGGCCGCCGTGGCCCTGAAGCAGTAGCTCGATCGCGTACGCGCCCATGCGGGACGCCAGGATACGGTCGTACGGGCCTGGGGAACCACCACGCTGAATGTGACCCAGAACGGTCGCGCGGGTTTCGCGTTTGGTTTCGGTTTCGATGTACTTCGCCAGCTCGTCAACGTCACAGATGTGCTCGGTGATAGCAACGATGGCGTGTTTCTTACCTTTCGCGATACCGGCTTTGATTTCAGCGACCAGATCTTCACGGCTGAATTCCACTTCCGGCACCACCACGAACTCACAGCCACCGGCAATTGCCGCCGCCAGAGTCAGGTCACCGCAGTAACGGCCCATCACTTCAACAATAGAAATACGCTGGTGTGAGGAAGAGGTGTCACGCAGGCGGTCAATCGCTTCCACAACGGTACCCAGCGCGGTGAAGTAACCGATGGTGTAGTCGGTGCCTTTGATGTCGTTGTCGATGGTGCCAGGCAGGCCGATGCACGGGAAGCCCATTTCAGTCAGACGTTTTGCACCCATGTACGAGCCGTCGCCGCCGATAACCACCAGCGCATCCAGACCCCGTTTTTTCATGTTTTCGATAGCCACTTCACGGATGTGTTCGTCACGGAATTCCGGGAAGCGCGCAGAACCGAGGAAAGTACCGCCACGGTTGATCATGTCAGACACGCTGTAGCGGTCGAGCTGAACCATGCGGTCTTCATACAGACCCAGGTAACCGTCATAGATACCAAAAACTTCCAGACCTTCCGTCAGCGCTGCACGGACAACCCCACGGATTGCCGCGTTCATGCCCGGCGCATCACCGCCGCTTGTCAACACACCGATTTTCTTAATCATGACTACCTCTGAACTTAGGAATGCAAAATTGAAATCTGCTGCCGGAAGAAACTGTTCAACCGTCGAATACTGCAAATAGTATATCAATCCCTTCCAGCTGAATTGATTCAGGTCAGGCCATATGGTGGTAATTTATCCACAAAATGCTGCTCTGGCTCACTTTTTTACAACGAATTACGAAAGCTCAAAACGCCCTGGGTACGACAGAGCACGGATCCTGATGAATAATGACGTCTGACCCAGGGAAACGCTGCAAAATCGCCTGCTCCACCTGTTCAGCGACCATATGCGCCTGAACCAGTGGCAGGTTGTCTTCCATTTCCAAATGAATCTGAATAAAGCGGGTCGGCCCTGACTGCCGCGTACGAAGATCGTGAGCACCACTGACGCCAGGCCAGTTGGTCACGATGGCATAAATTTCATCACGTTCTGCGTCCGGAAGCGCACGGTCAAGAAGCGACTGCACCGCGTCATACCCCATCCGCAACGCGCTGTATAAAATATAGATCCCTATCCCTAACGCAAACAACGCATCGGCCCGATGCCAGCCATACCAGGCCAGACCGAGCGCAATAAGAATAGCCCCATTCATCATAACATCAGACTGATAATGAAGCATATCGGCCCGTACAGCCTGGCTTTGTGTTTTGCGTACAACCCAGCGCTGGAACGTTACAAGAACAAGTGTGCTTATAAGTGCAACTACCGTTACGACCACGCCAACGCCCGGATCGTTCATCGGAGAAGGCGAAATAAGGTGCTGAATGCCGGTCAAAAACAGGAAAAGGGCGGAGCCCGAAATAAACATGCTTTGTGCCAGCGCAGCCAGCGATTCCGCTTTGCCGTGGCCAAACGTATGCTTTTCATCCGCCGGTTGCAGCGAGTAGCGCACCACCAGCAGGTTGGTCAGCGAGGCGGCAATATCCACCAGTGAATCCACCAGCGCCGCCAGAATACTGACCGACCCGGTGTACCACCACGCGAAAATTTTAATGATCAGCAAACACGACGCCATCACCGTCGCGGCTATTGCGGCCCGGCTTACCAGCCGTCCATAGGATTGATTCATAAACACTCCTGTCATGCCATGGCGCTAGTATAACGGATGGTGGTGGAGTGAAAGGATGAATAAAGCGTTAACAAACCTGAACGATGGGCAAAAAAAACCCCCACATCATGTGGGGGAAGACAGGGATGGTGTCTATGGCAAGGAAAACAGGGTTTACTGGTTACTACGGGTACTGCTATTGCTACTGAAAAGCGTCATATCTGAGCTTCGCTGCATCCGTGCAACCTCACGCAACTGGTTCATCCGTTGCTGATGTTTGGTATTCAAAACCGCTTGCTGCTCGGGCGTTAGCAGGTGGAACATCTGGTTGCGAACCTTCGCCATCTCTACCTGGCGGGCAACCTGTTCCTGCGCCATTTTTTCGGCCTGAGCGCGTACAGCGCTTTCGTCAAAATTTTCTGCGGTGACAAGGCGATGCATTGTCTCCATTTCGCTAACATTAACAGGGGGCTGGTCGTGTCTTGCCCTCTGCATCAGATCTCGCATCTGTTGACGCTGATGTTCGGTTAAACTTATGCCGTCAAACATATGGCTTTGGCTGCTGTGCTGCGTTGCGCCCTCTGCTGAGGAACCGTTATCGCTGATGATAGCTACAGCAGCCTGGCTAAACGCACTGAAGGCCAGCGTTGAGGCCATGACGGCAGCGGTAACTTTGCGCATCACTTGCTCCCAAAATCTTTCGTGTCGCGATTCAACGAGAGACAGTCTACGATTCAGGCTGCAAACATGCGTCAGGGGGTGTAAAACAACGTAAAGTCATGGATTAGATAGCCTTGATGTCGTAATTTCTGCCTCGGAGGTATTTAAACAATGAATAAAATCCTGTTAGTTGATGATGACCGAGAGCTCACATCTCTTTTAAAGGAGTTGCTCGACATGGAAGGTTTCAACGTCCTGGTTGCCCATGATGGGGAACAGGCGCTGAGTCTCCTTGACGACAGCATCGATTTACTTTTGCTCGACGTCATGATGCCGAAGAAAAACGGTATTGATACGTTGAAAGAGCTTCGCCAGACACACCAGACCCCCGTCATTATGCTGACCGCACGCGGCAGCGAGCTTGACCGCGTACTCGGCCTTGAGCTGGGTGCGGATGACTATTTACCTAAGCCGTTCAACGACCGTGAACTGGTGGCCCGTATTCGCGCGATCCTGCGCCGCTCTCACTGGAGCGAGCAGCAGCAGAATACCGACAACAGCTCGCCTACGCTGGAAGTAGACTCCCTGAGCCTGAACCCGGGCCGCCAGGAAGCGAGCTTCGACGGTGAAACGCTGGAGCTAACCGGCACCGAGTTCACCCTGCTGTATCTGCTGGCGCAGCATCTCGGCCAGGTGGTGTCGCGTGAACACTTAAGCCAGGAAGTGCTGGGCAAACGCCTCACCCCGTTTGACCGCGCCATCGACATGCATATCTCGAACCTGCGCCGTAAGCTGCCGGAGCGTAAAGACGGTCATCCCTGGTTCAAAACCCTGCGTGGTCGTGGTTATCTGATGGTTTCCGCTTCATGATAGGCAGCTTAACCGCCCGCATCTTCGCCATCTTCTGGCTGACGCTGGCACTGGTTTTAATGCTCGTTTTGATGTTGCCAAAACTCGACTCACGCCAGATGACGGAGCTACTCGACAGCGAGCAACGTCAGGGCGTGATGATCGAGCAGCACGTGGAAGCGGAGCTGGCAAACGATCCGCCGAACGATTTAATGTGGTGGCGCAGGCTGTTTCGCGCTATCGACAAGTGGGCGCCCCCCGGACAACGTCTTTTACTGGTCACCAGTGAAGGCCGCGTGATTGGGGCCGATCGCAATGAAATGCAGATTATCCGCAACTTTATTGGCCAGGCGGATAATGCCGATCACCCACAGAAAAAGAAATATGGTCGGGTAGAGATGGTCGGTCCTTTCTCGGTGCGGGATGGGGAAGACAATTACCAGCTCTATCTGATTCGCCCTGCGAGCAGTTCCCAGTCCGACTTTATCAACCTGCTGTTTGACCGTCCGCTTTTGCTGTTGATTGTCACGATGCTGGTCAGTTCCCCGCTGCTGTTATGGCTGGCGTGGAGCCTGGCGAAACCGGCGCGTAAGCTGAAAAATGCGGCGGACGAAGTGGCGCAGGGCAACCTGAGGCAGCATCCGGAGCTGGAATCCGGGCCGCAGGAGTTCCTGGCCGCCGGAACCAGTTTTAACCAGATGGTCTCTGCTCTTGACCGCATGATGACCGCGCAGCAACGCCTGCTGTCGGATATCTCCCACGAGCTGCGGACGCCGCTCACGCGCTTACAGCTGGGTACCGCCCTGCTGCGCCGCCGCAGCGGCGAGAGCAAAGAGCTGGAGCGTATTGAGACGGAAGCGCATCGCCTGGACAGCATGATCAACGATCTGCTGGTGATGTCGCGCAATCAGCAGAAAAACGCGCTGGTGAGCGAAACGGTGAAAGCCAATCACCTCTGGCATGAGGTGCTGGACAACGCGGCGTTCGAAGCGGAGCAGATGGGCAAATCGTTCACCGTCAACTTCCCGCCGGGCCCGTGGCCGCTCTACGGTAACCCCAACACGCTGGAAAGCGCGCTGGAGAATATCGTGCGTAACGCCCTGCGCTATTCGCACACGAAGATTGAAGTGGCGTTTTCGGTGGATAAAGACGGGATTACCGTCATTGTCGATGACGATGGTCCTGGCGTCAGCCCGGAAGATCGCGAGCAGATTTTCCGTCCGTTCTACCGCACCGACGAGGCGCGCGACCGTGAATCTGGTGGTACGGGGCTAGGTCTGGCGATTGTTGAAACCGCCATGCAACAGCACCGTGGCTGGGTGAAAGCCGATGACAGCCCGCTGGGCGGGCTGAGGTTAACGCTATGGCTGCCGCTGTATAAGCGTTCGTAACCGTATGTGCCGGGTGGCGGCTTCGCCTTACCCGGCCTACTTTCTACGGAACCTCTTTCCCCCACAATCTCCGCGAACTGCTCTCGATCTTGCCGCTTAACCGCCGCTTCTGCATCGTTCTGGTCCAGCTGGTGGATAATCCCGCCGCTGACAGCAGGCGGTGATACTGCTCGTCATCAAACGGCATATGCCAGGCAATTGCGCAGGCCTCGTATACCGACACCTCACTCAAGCGCGAAGCCAGCTCAAGCGGCGCATCCGCCGAAACCTGTCCCGCCTGCACAACGCGATACAGCCAGCCGGTTTTACCCGCGTTTTGCAGCTGGGCCGACATATCCTGAATGCCGAAATGGTAATTAAGCTTAAAGCACGGTGAGCGCGGCTGGGTGACCTGAATCAAAGCATCGCCCCAGCGGTAAATATCGCCGATAAAGACGTTCTTCTCCGTCAGCCCCTCCGTTGAGAGATTTTCGCCAAACGCGGGGGCGACGAAGAGGTCCGCCTGTTCAGGAAATTCGGCTTTCCAGTGCTGATAGTGCTCGCGCGGATAGTGGCACAGCGCGCGATCGGGCCCGCCGTGGATTTTCTTTTCAGCCTGCTGGTCACCCGCAAGCCCGAGATCGGTCAACGTCAGCTCACCGTCGACCTGCACTTTGGCGATGGCGCTCGGGCGGCTGCCTTCGTACTCCCTTACCTTGCCTGTAAACACATTCACCGGGTAATGCATCTCCACTCCTTCAGATACAAAAAAAGCGAGTCATCAGACTCGCTTCTCACAGGCGTCAATGCAACCTTATTTTTTAGCGGCGAAACGCGCTGCTGCTTCGTCCCAGTTCACTACATCCCAGAAGGCTTTGATGTAGTCAGGGCGACGGTTCTGGAACTTCAGGTAGTAAGCGTGTTCCCACACGTCCAGACCCAGAATTGGGAAGCCGGATGCGCCAGAGATAGCTTCACCCATCAGCGGGGAGTCCTGGTTAGCGGTAGAAACGACCGCCAGTTTGTCATCTTTCAGGACCAGCCACGCCCAGCCAGAGCCGAAACGGGTTGCAGCGGCTTTTTCGAATTCCGCTTTGAAGTTGTCAACGGAACCGAAGTCACGCTCGATAGCCGCTTTCAGGTCGCCCTGAAGGGTGGTGCCGGTTTTCAGGCCTTTCCAGAACAGGCTGTGGTTAGCGTGACCGCCCGCGTTGTTGCGCAGCACGGTTTTCTTGTCTGCCGGCAGCTGGTCCAGTTTGGTGATCAGCTCTTCAACAGGCAGATTAGCGAACTCTGGCAGGCTTTCCAGCGCAGCATTCGCGTTGTTCACATAGGTCTGGTGGTGTTTAGTGTGATGGATTTCCATCGTCTGCTTGTCGAAATGCGGTTCCAGTGCGTCGTAGGCATACGGCAGGGATGGCAGTGTATAACTCATAATCCTCTCCATTATTGTCGGGCGGCACAGCTGTTAATGCCGCGTAAGCAGTTGGTTCATTATAGTTAATTAAATGATATTGAAAATGATTATCAATGCCGTATTTTTTATAAGGTTATTAGATTTTTGATAAATGACAAAATTGTGAGTCTGCTCACGTGCTTAACGTGGTGATTGCCATCCTGAACAAAAGTGCGGCAACCTTCTGAAGGTTCCCAAACCGCCTCATTTTTACACTCATCAAGTCGGCGGGAAGCCTCCGGCTATAAAAACGATGAGGATGTAAAAATGAATCATGCGATTACGATGGGTATTTTCTGGCATTTGATAGGCGCGGCCAGTGCAGCCTGTTTCTATGCCCCGTTTAAAAAGGTGAAAGGCTGGTCATGGGAAACCATGTGGTCCGTTGGCGGCACCGTGTCCTGGCTGATTTTGCCGTGGACAATCAGCGCCATGCTGCTGCCCGATTTCTGGGGCTACTTCTCCTCCTTCAACGCCTCCACCCTGCTGCCGGTATTCCTGTTCGGCGCGATGTGGGGCATCGGTAATATCAACTACGGCCTCACCATGCGCTACCTAGGCATGTCGATGGGGATTGGCATCGCGATTGGCATTACGCTGATTGTTGGCACCCTGATGACGCCAATCCTCAACGGCCACTTCGACGTGCTGATCAACACTCAGGGCGGGCGAATGACGCTGCTGGGCGTGCTGGTGGCGGTGATCGGCGTGGGCATCGTCACCCGCGCAGGCCAGCTGAAAGAACGCAAGATGGGCATCAAAGCCGAAGAGTTCAACCTGAAGAAAGGGCTGCTGCTGGCGGTGATGTGCGGCGTATTCTCGGCGGGCATGTCGTTCGCCATGAACGCCGCCAAACCGATGCACGACGCCGCTGCGGCGCTGGGCGTCGATCCGCTGTACGTTGCCCTGCCAAGCTACGTGGTGATCATGGGCGGCGGCGCGCTGGTAAACCTCGGCTTCTGCTTCATTCGTCTGGCAAAAGTGAAGAACCTGTCGGTAAAAGCCGACTTCTCGCTGGCAAAACCGCTGATCGTCACCAACGTCCTGCTCTCCGCCCTCGGCGGTCTGATGTGGTATCTGCAATTCTTCTTCTACGCCTGGGGTCACGCCAGTATTCCGGCGCAGTATGACTACATGAGCTGGATGCTGCACATGAGCTTCTACGTGCTGTGCGGCGGGCTGGTTGGGCTGGTGCTGAAAGAGTGGAACAATGCCGGGCGTCGTCCGGTTGGCGTGCTGAGCCTGGGCTGTGTGGTGATTATCATTGCGGCCAATATCGTCGGCCTCGGCATGGCGAACTGATTACGCTGCCTTTCGACTGCGATGACGCCACTGAACCGGCGTCATCCCCACCTCACGGTTAAACACCACCGAAAAGTAGTTACTGTCCTCAAAGCCGCAGCGCATCGCCACTTCACTCACCATCAGCTCCGTATGCTGTAACAGGTACTGGGCGTGGCAGATGCGCAGCTGGCGCAGATAGTGGTTGACCGTCATCCCCGTCTGGGTGCGGAACTGCTGGCGCAGCGCGCGCTCGCTGCACTGCTCCTGCTCGCAGAATTTTTCCAGCACGAAACTCTTGTTCAGACTGCCCGCAAGCCGGGTGATGAGCTTATCCAGCAGCGCTTCCTGCGTGGTAGCAGAGGGATTATCCGTAGCGTAACGATGCCGCTTCAGGGTCATCACCAGCTGGGCAAAAAGCAGCTCCGACATCTGGTTTGCCACCGGATCGCTCTTCTGGCTCTCCTGCTCCAGCTGGGAAATCGTCTGGCGCACCTGAGCCATGCCGTTGCTGCTTAAGCGCCAGTGCGGTTCGCCTCTGGCATCATGAAAACCGGGGATATTGCCCGCCCAGTCGACATTCAGTTTAAGTCTGTCGGGGCAGTAGATGACGTTCTGCAACACCAGATCGTTAACCGAGGCGTAGGAGTGTTTGTCTTCAGCGCGGATGTAGAACAGGTCTCCGCGCGTGATGCGGTAGGGGCGGTCGTTGAGGACGTGCAGGCCGTTGCCTCGCCATACCAGCACCAGCTCGCAAAACTCGTGGGTGTGCTCGGCAAAGACGTTTTGCGGGTAGCGGTCGGCCACCGCGACGGCCTGACTCGCGGAGGCAAAAAAATCATCTTTGCGAAGAATGAGCTGAGCAGCCACACCACAACCTCTACGGCGAATAACCGGACATTATTAGCCTTTTTGCAGCAAAAAAACGGTGACTGCCCTCGCGTTACTGAAGCAACGCGTCTTTCCCCTGACGAATATCGCGCGGCGACCAGTTAAACTCCCGGCGAAAAAGCGTCGAAAAGTGGTTACTGTCGCCGAATCCGCAGCGATAGGCGATATCGGTGACGCTTTCGTCGGTATGACGTAAAAGGTGCCGCGCTTTGATCAGGCGCAGACGGTTGAGGTAGCGCTGCGGCGTCAGCCCGGTATGCTGCTTGAGCTGACGATGCAGCGTGCGCAGCGAGAGCGAAAAGTCATCCGCCAGCGTTTCCCAGCAGACATCTTCGGCAAAATGATCTTCCAGCCAGGCCATCAGCTGATTCAGGCGCGCGTCGTTATTTTCCAGCCCTTCCACCAGGCTGCTGCGCCGCAGCAGCACCAGCAGCTGCATAAACAGCAGCTCGCGGGTAGCAATGGCGTGCGTCTCCTGTCCATCCTCGCTCTGCTCCATCTGGCTCACCAGCTGACGCACCTGCTGCAACGTGGACTGATTCACCCGCCAGTGCGAGGGGTAGTGACCGTCCTTCTCCTGCGGCAACAGCTGATTCAGCCCGGAGAGAAACTGGAACGCATCCGGAGAACGATAGAGCACATTGGTCAGGCAAAGGTTGTCGGTATGTTCATACAGGTGCCTGTCGTGATCGCGCACGAAGCACACCGTACCGCCGCTGATGGTATACGGCTGACCGTTAAACACGTGGATGCCCGTTCCGTGCTCAACAATCACAATTTCATGAAAATCATGATGATGCTCCGGGAACGCAGCCTGAGGCAGCCGTGGCTCAATCGCGACCGGCGAAGCCCCCGAAGGAAAAAAATCGACGCTGTGCAGTACGGTCATAACGGCCCCCACCAATGAGAAAAGTTCTCAAAATAGTAATTAAGGCCTTCCACGCTCACCTTAAATTTTTGACAGCAAACCGCGCAAAAGCTGTCGGTTTTTCAAGAAACAGACGGAAAGATCAGGAAATGCGGTCAGCGTCACACTGCCTGCAAACCCCGCCATTACTGGAAACTGTGAACTCCCTCACGTTCATCTTTGCTTTCTTGCCAGCGCGAGATTTGGGCTGTCAGTGGCGAGAAGGTGGCTATTTCTTCCCTTTCTTACACTCCTCGCTAATGACTTAAGAAAGGACCCGACCATGACTTTTCGCCATTGTGTGGCTGTCGATTTAGGCGCATCCAGCGGCCGTGTAATGCTCGCCACCTGGGACTGCGACCTGCACACCCTTACGCTTCGCGAAATGCACCGTTTCGCCAATTGTCTGCAAAAACAGGACGGTTTTGTTACCTGGGATATCGACGCCCTGGAAGCAGAGATCCGCACCGGACTTCACAACGTCTGCGAAGACGGTATTCGCATCGACAGTATCGGTATTGATACCTGGGGTGTGGATTACCTACTGCTGGACAGTCACGGCGAACGCGTCGGCCTGCCCGTCTCCTACCGCGACAGCCGCACCGATGGGCTAATGGCGCACGCCATTGCCCAGCTTGGCAAGGAGAACATCTATGGTCGCAGCGGCATTCAGTTTCTGCCGTTTAACACGCTGTATCAGCTGCGCGCGGTGGTTGAGCAACAGCCAGAGCTGGTCGAAAAGGTGGCGCATGCGCTGCTGATCCCGGACTACTTAAGCTACCGTCTGACCGGCAACATGAACTGGGAATACACCAACGCCACCACCACGCAGCTGGTTAACATCAACACCGATAACTGGGATGAACATCTGCTGGCCTGGACGGGCGCCTCGCCGTCCTGGTTCGGCGCGCCAACCCATCCGGGCAATGTGATCGGCCACTGGCTTTGCCCGCAGGGGAATGAAATCCCTGTTGTCGCCGTCGCCAGTCACGACACCGCGAGCGCGGTCATTGCCTCGCCGCTCGCCGGCAAAGACGCGGCGTACCTCTCTTCCGGCACCTGGTCGCTGATGGGCTTTGAGAGCAAAACACCCTACACCAGCGATGCCGCACTGGCGGCGAACATCACTAACGAAGGTGGCGCCGAAGGGCGCTACCGGGTGCTGAAGAACATCATGGGCCTGTGGCTGCTCCAGCGGGTGCGGAAAGAGCAGAACATCACCGACCTGCCCGCGCTTATCGCGGAAACCGAAACGCTGAAGGCCTGCACCTTCCTGATTAACCCGAACGACGACCGCTTTATCAATCCGGCGCACATGAGCGCTGAAATCCAGGCCGCCTGTTTTGAAGCGGGACAGCCGGTACCTTCCCGCCCCGCCGAGCTGGCGCGCTGCATTTTTGACAGTCTCGCCCTGCTCTATGCCGACATCCTGAGCGAGCTGGCTGACCTTCGCGGCAAACCGTTCACGCAGCTGCATATCGTGGGCGGCGGCTGCCAGAACCAGCTGCTGAACCAGCTCTGCGCGGATGCCTGCGGCATTACCGTGGTGGCAGGTCCGATTGAAGCCTCCACGCTCGGCAATATCGGCATTCAGCTGATGACCCTGGACGAACTTTCAAACGTCGACGATTTCCGTTCGGTGGTGACGGCGAATAACAGCCTGACCACCTTCACCCCCCATCCCTGCCATGAAATTGCCCGCTACCGGGCGCAGTTTCAGCAAAAACGACTGACTAAGGAGCTTTGCGCATGACCACTCAACTTGAACAAGCCTGGGACCTGGCTAAACAGCGTTTCGCCGCCGTCGGCGTGGATGTCGAAGAGGCGCTGCGCCAGCTCGACCGTCTGCCCGTCTCCATGCACTGCTGGCAGGGTGATGACGTTGCTGGCTTCGAGAACCCGGGCGGTTCCCTGACGGGGGGGATTCAGGCCACGGGTAACTATCCGGGCAAAGCGCGCAACGCCACCGAACTGCGTGCGGATCTGGAGCTGGCGCTGAGCCTGATCCCCGGGCCAAAGCGCCTGAATCTGCACGCCATTTATCTCGAATCCGACGAGCCGGTGGCGCGTAATGAAATCAAACCGGAGCACTTTACGAACTGGGTGGCGTGGGCGAAAGCCAACAAGCTGGGCCTGGACTTTAACCCCTCCTGCTTCTCGCACCCGCTGAGCGCGGACGGCTTTACCCTTGCGCACGTCAACGACGAAATCCGCCAGTTCTGGATCGACCATGTCAAAGCCAGCCGCCGCGTTTCTGCGTATTTCGGCGAGCAGCTTGGCACGCCGTCGGTGATGAACATCTGGATCCCGGACGGCATGAAGGATATCACCGTAGACCGACTGGCCCCGCGCCAGCGCCTGCTGGCCGCGCTGGATGAAGCCATCAGCGAGAAGCTGGACCCGGCGCACCACATCGACGCCGTCGAGAGCAAGCTGTTCGGCATTGGCGCCGAGAGCTACACCGTCGGCTCGAACGAGTTCTACATGGGTTATGCCACCAGCCGCCAGACCGCGCTGTGCCTGGATGCCGGCCACTTCCACCCAACCGAGGTGATCTCCGACAAGATCTCCGCCGCCATGCTCTTCGTGCCGCGCCTGCTGCTGCACGTCAGCCGTCCGGTGCGCTGGGACAGCGACCACGTGGTGCTGCTGGATGACGAAACCCAGGCGATTGCCAGCGAAATCATCCGCCACGACCTCTTCGACCGCGTACACATTGGCCTCGACTTCTTCGACGCCTCCATCAACCGCATCGCGGCGTGGGTTATCGGCACCCGCAACATGAAGAAAGCCCTGCTGCGCGCGCTGCTGGAGCCTGTCGCCGCCCTGAAACAGCTGGAAGAAAACGGCGACTACACCGCGCGCCTGGCGCTGCTGGAAGAGCAGAAATCCCTGCCGTGGCAGGCGGTGTGGGAGATGTACTGCCAGCGTCACGATGCGCCTGCGGGCAGCCAGTGGCTGGACAACGTGCGGGCATATGAGAAAGACGTTCTTGCCGCTCGTCAGTAAAAAACATTGCCCGGCGGCGCGTTGCTTGCCGGGCCTACAGGTAAAAGTAGGCCGGGTAAGCGTAGCGCCACCCGGCATTTTCAAAGGAAACACAGTATGCAGACCATCACCACCTCCTGGTTCGTCCAGGGCATGATCAAAGCCACCTCCGACGCCTGGCTGAAGGGCTGGGACGAGCGCAACGGCGGCAACCTGACGCTACGCCTGGACGATGCGGATATCGAACCGTTCGCAGCCGATTTCCACCAGAAGCCGCGCTATATCGCCCTGAGCCAGCCGATGCCGCTGCTCGCCAACACGCCGTTTATCGTCACCGGTTCCGGGAAGTTCTTCCGCAACGTTCAGCTCGACCCGCAGGCCAACCTCGGCGTAGTGAAAGTGGATAGCGACGGCGCGGGCTACCACATTCTGTGGGGGCTGACGGATGAGGCGGTGCCAACCTCTGAGCTGCCGGCGCACTTCCTCTCCCACTGCGAGCGCATCAAGGCGACCAATGGCAAGGACCGCGTGATCATGCACTGCCACGCCACCAACCTGATCGCCCTGACCTACGTGCTGGAAAACAATTCTGATTTCTTCACCCGCAAATTGTGGGAAGGCAGCACCGAGTGTCTGGTGGTGTTCCCGGACGGCGTCGGCATTCTGCCGTGGATGGTGCCGGGCACCGACGAAATCGGCCAGGCAACCGCGACGGACATGCAGAAACATTCACTGGTGCTGTGGCCGTTCCATGGCGTCTTCGGCAGCGGCCCGACGCTGGATGAAACCTTCGGCCTGATCGACACCGCCGAGAAATCCGCGGAAGTGCTGGTGAAGGTCTATTCCATGGGCGGCATGAAGCAGACCATCATCCGGGAAGAACTGATCGCCCTGGGTAAACGCTTTGGCGTCACCCCCATGCAGTCGGCGTTAGATTTGTACCAATAACAACATCGCGCCCCGCTCACCGAGACGGGGTGAAAACCACCTGCAATCCCTACAACTAACTCAAGTCAGTGGAGTAAAAGCAATGAAAATAAAAGCAAGCTTGATCCTCACCGTTGCCGCTCTGGCGTTGTCCGGTTCCGCTTTAGCAGAAGTGAAAATCGCCCTGGTGGCGAAGTCCTTAGGGAATGGATTCTTCGAGGCAGCGAACGTCGGCGCGCAGGAGGCGGCCAAAGAGTTAGGCGATGTAAAAGTGATTTATACCGGCCCGACCACCACCACGGCGGAAGCGCAGATCGAGGTGCTGAACGGGCTGATCGCCCAGGGCGTGGATGCGATCGCGATTTCCGCGAACGATCCGGACGCCGTCGTGCCGGTGCTGAAAAAAGCGATGCAGCGCGGCATCAAGGTTGTGTCGTGGGATTCCGGCGTGGCGAAAGCCGGGCGTCAGATCCACCTCAACCCGTCCAATAACGCCCTGATTGGCGAAACCAACGTCAAGCTCGCCGCCGATGCCCTGAAAGCGCTGAACGTGGAGAAAGGCGATGTGGCGGTGCTGAGCGCCACGCCAACCTCCACCAACCAGAACACCTGGATTGCGGAGATGAAAAAGGTGCTGCCGAAGTACCCGTCCGTCAATCTGGTGACCGTGGCCTACGGGGACGATCTCTCTGACAAGAGCTACCGCGAAGCTGTCGGCCTGCTGAAAACCTACCCGGAGCTGAAAGTTATTGTTTCGCCTTCTTCCGTGGGCATTGTGGCTGCCGCGCAGGCGGTGAAGGACCAGGGCAAGATTGGCAAAGTGTACGTCACCGGTTTAGGCCTGCCGTCTGAGATGGCGGGCGCGGTGAAGTCCGGCGCAAGCAAGAGCTTTGCCATCTGGAACCCGATTGACCTGGGCTATGCCGCAACCTACCTGGCGGATGACCTGGTGAAAGGCAACGCCACGAAAGGCGAGGCCAGCATGGGCAAGCTGGGCAAAGTGAAGCTGGATGCCGACGGCAACGGCGCGATGGCCGAGCCGTTCGTTTACGATGCCAGCAATATTGATAAGTTCTCAAAAATCTTTTGATCCTTTCCCCCCTCACCCTAGCCCTCTCCCAAAGGGAGAGGGAACGTTAACCCCCTCTCCCTTTGGGAGAGGGTCGGGGTGAGGGTGAACCAAACGGAGAACTATCATGACCCCATTGCTACAGCTTTCTGGCATCACCAAGGTGTTCCCCGGCGTGCGTGCTCTTGAGAACGTGCAGCTTGCGCTGTGGCCCGGCAAAGTGACGGCGCTTATCGGCGAAAACGGCGCGGGCAAGTCGACACTGGTCAAAGTGATGACCGGCATATACCAGCCCGACGAGGGCGAAATTCTTTACAAGGCGATCCCCGTTCACCTTCCGACGCCGGAGTCGGCGCATAAAATGGGCATCACCGCCATTCACCAGGAAACCGTCCTGTTCGATGAACTCTCGGTCACCGAAAATATCTTTGTCGGTCAGTACCTTCACAAAGGCTTCCTGAAAAAGCTCGACTGGCCGGAAATGCACCGCCGGGCGCAGGCTATTCTCGCCCGCCTTGAGGTGCAAATCGACCCGCGCGCAACGCTGAAAACCCTGAGCATCGCCCAGCGTCACATGGTGGCGATTGCCCGCGCGCTGTCGTTTGAGGCGCAGGTGGTGATCCTCGATGAACCCACGGCGGCGCTGTCACAGCATGAAATCCTCGAGTTTTACCAGATTGTGGAGCGCTTAAAGCAGGAGGGAAAAGCCATCCTGTTTATCTCCCACAAGTTCGACGAGATTTTTGAGCTGGCCGATCACTACACCATTTTGCGCGACGGCGTGTCCGTCGGTGCAGGGGCAATAAATGAGATCACCGAGGAGCGGATGGTGTCGATGATGGTCGGGCGCGCCATTACCCAAACCTTCCCGAAAATCGACTGCGAAAAAGGCGAGACGGTGCTGGAGGTGAAAAACCTCTGCCATCCGACCGAGTTTGCGCATATCTCGTTCTCCCTGCGTAAAGGGGAGATCCTCGGCTTTTACGGGCTGGTGGGTGCCGGGCGTACCGAGCTGATGCAGGCGCTTTCCGGCGTCACGCGGCCATCGTCCGGGGAAATTATCCTCAACGGACAGCCCCGGCGCTTCCGCCAGCCTGCGGATGCGATCAAGGCCGGTATCGTCTGTGTGCCGGAAGAAAGGCAGAAACAGGGGGCGATTATCGCCCTGCCGATTGCCCAGAACATCAGCCTGCCTCAGCTCAGCAGGCTCAATCCGAACGGCGTGCTGCATGACGACCGCGAATGGAAGCTGGCGGACGAGTACGCCAAACGCCTGCAAGTGAAAGCCTTCAGCTGGAAGCAGGCGGTGGAGACCCTCTCTGGCGGCAACCAGCAAAAGGTGGTGATCGGCAAATGGCTGGCGACGCACCCTGACGTGATCATCCTCGATGAGCCAACAAAAGGCATCGATATCGGCTCAAAGGCAGCCGTGCATCAGTTTATGTCCGAGCTGGTCAGTCAGGGGCTGGCGGTGATTATGGTCTCGTCCGAACTGCCGGAAGTGATGGGCATGGCGGATCGCATTATCGTCATGCACGAGGGGCTGATGGTGGCCGAATACCAGGCGGGAGACGCGACGGCGGAAACCATCGTCAGCGCCGCCAGCGGTGCAAAACAGGAGGCGGCATAATGCTTACCTCACTGTTAAAACACCGCGAGGCGCTGCTTGGCGCGGTGATTGTCCTGATGGTCGTCGCCATTGGCAGCCGCGTGCCATCGTTTATCGCACCGGGCAACCTGGTGGAGATGTTTAACGACACCGCCATTCTGATCGTCCTCGCGCTCGGGCAGATGATGGTGCTGCTCACTAAAGGCATCGACCTGTCGATGGCGGCTAATCTGGCCCTGACCGGGATGATTGTCGCCCTGATTAATTTCCATTACCCGGACGTGCCCGTCTGGGCGCTGCTGATCCTTGCCAGCGCGCTTGGGCTGCTGATGGGCGCAATAAACGGCCTGCTGGTGTGGAAACTGGGCATTCCGGCGATTGTGGTGACACTCGGCACCATGAGCATCTACCGCGGAATGATCTTTTTGCTCTCCGGCGGCGGCTGGGTGAACTCCAACCAGATGGGTGCAAACTTCCTCGGCCTGCCGCGTGCGTCAGTGCTGGGCCTGCCGGTGCTGAGCTGGTGCGCCATCGCCGTACTGCTGCTGGTGGGCTACTTCCTGCGCTACAGTCGCACCGGACGGGCGCTCTACACCGCAGGCGGGAACGCCACGGCAGCGTACTACACCGGGATCAACGCCGGGAAAATGCAGTTCATCAGCTTCTGCCTTTCCGGTCTGCTGGCCGGGTTCTGCGGCTACCTGTGGATATCACGCTTTGCCGTTGCGTATGTTGACGTCGCTAACGGTTTTGAATTGCAGGTGGTGGCAGCCTGTGTGATTGGCGGGATCAGCACCATGGGCGGCACCGGCCGCGTGCTCGGCTGTCTGTTCGGGGCGCTGTTCCTTGGCGTCATCAACAACGCCCTGCCGGTGATCGGCGTCTCCCCGTTCTGGCAGATGGCGATTTCCGGCTCGGTCATTGTCATCGCTGTGCTGCTGAACGAGCGCGGCAACAGGCGCAAAGGCAGGCTGATCCTGCGCGACGCGGCGCTGGCACGTCAGAAACTGGCGGTGAAACCATGAGCAAAATGATGACATCTGAAGAGTTCAAACCCACTTCTGCGCCGGGCATCTTCCAGCGCCTGCTGTGCTGGGAGGGCTTCCTGCTGGCGGTGACGCTGGCGGTGTTTGTGGTGAACGCGCTCGCCTCGCCCTACTTCCTCAATATCTGGAACCTCTCCGACGCGACGTTCAACTTCACGGAAAAAGCGATCATTGTGTTGCCGATGGCGATGCTGATTATCGCCCGGGAAATTGACCTGTCTGTGGCCTCCACCATCGCGCTCAGCTCCACGGTGATGGGCTTTTGCGCGGCAGCGGGCGTCGATACGCCACTGCTGGTGTGCGTGGGATTAGGCGTCGGGCTACTGTGCGGGCTGTTCAACGGTATTCTGGTGACGCGCTTTAACCTGTCGTCCATCGTCATCACCATCGGCACCATGAGCCTGTACCGCGGGATCACCTACATCCTGCTCGGGGACCAGGCGCTGAACAGCTACCCGGAGAGCTTCGCCTGGTTCGGCCAGGGCTACGTCTGGGGCGCGCTGTCGTTTGAGTTCGCGCTGTTTATCGTGCTGGCCGCTCTGTTTGCCTTTGTGCTGCACCGCACCAATTTTGGCCGCCGCACCTACGCCATCGGCAACAACCCGACCGGCGCGTGGTACTCCGGCATCAACGTGAAGCGCCACAACCTGATCCTGTTTGCGCTGGTAGGACTGATGTCCGGCCTGGCGTCGGTGCTGCTCACCTCGCGTCTGGGCAGTACCCGCCCGACCATCGCGATGGGCTGGGAGCTGGCGGTGGTGACGATGGCGGTGCTCGGCGGCGTCAATATTCTCGGCGGGTCCGGCAGCATGGTGGGCGTGATTATCGCCGCCTTCCTGATGGGGCTGGTGACCTTCGGCCTGAGCCTGCTCAACGTGCCCGGCATTGTGATGTCGGTGATTATCGGCGCGATGCTGATCGTGGTGATTTCGCTGCCGATTATTACCCGCCGGGTGATGCAGCGAAGACGGATCTCATAGCCGGGTGGCACTGCGTTTACCCGGCCTACTTAACCGTAGGCCCGCGCAAGCGCAGCGCCGCCGGGCATAAAAATCACAGTAATTAAGGAGAATTATCATGAGCTTTATGTTGGCGCTTCCAAAAATCAGCCTGCACGGCGCGGGCGCGATCGGCGATATGGTCAATCTGGTGGCAAACAAACAGTGGGGAAAAGCGCTGATTGTCACCGACGGCCAGCTGGTGAAACTTGGCCTGCTCGACAGTTTGTTTTCCGCGCTCGACGCCCATCAGATGTCGTATCACCTGTTCGATGAGGTATTCCCGAATCCGACGGAAGCGCTGGTGCAAAAAGGCTATGCGGCATATCAGGATGCGGAGTGTGATTACCTGATTGCCTTTGGCGGCGGCAGCCCGATTGATACTGCCAAGGCGATCAAAATCCTCACCGCCAACCCTGGTCCGTCAACCGATTACTCCGGCGTCGGCAAGGTGAAAAACGCGGGCGTGCCGCTGGTGGCGATCAACACCACCGCAGGCACGGCGGCGGAGATGACCAGCAACGCGGTGATCATTGACGCCGCGCGGCAGGTGAAAGAGGTGATTATCGACCCGAACATCATCCCGGATATCGCCGTGGACGATGCCAGCGTGATGCTCGATATTCCCGCCTCCGTGACCGCCGCAACCGGCATGGATGCGTTGACTCATGCGATTGAAGCCTACGTGTCCGTCGGCGCGCACCCGCTGACTGATGCCAACGCGCTGGAAGCGATTCGCCTGATCAACCTGTGGCTGCCGAAAGCGGTCGACGACGGTCACAACCTGGAAGCGCGCGAGCAGATGGCCTTTGGTCAGTATCTGGCGGGCATGGCGTTTAACAGCGCCGGTCTGGGGCTGGTGCACGCCCTGGCGCACCAGCCGGGCGCGACGCACAACCTGCCGCACGGTGTGTGCAACGCCATTCTGCTGCCGATCATCGAAAACTTTAACCGCCCGAACGCGGTCGCACGTTTCGCCCGCGTGGCGCAGGCGATGGGCGTTGACACGCGCGGCATGAGCGACGAAGCCGCCAGCATGTCGGCCATTCAGGCGATTCGCGACCTGAGCGCTCGCGTCGGCATTCCGTCCGGATTTAGCCAGCTCGGCGTCGCCAAAGCCGATATTGAAGGCTGGCTGGATAAAGCCCTCGCCGACCCGTGCGCGCCGTGCAACCCGCGCACCGCCAGCCGCGATGAGGTCCGCGAGCTGTACCTGGAGGCTTTATGATCCGCAAAGCGTTTGTGATGCAGGTAAACCCGGACGCGCACGAGGAGTACGCACGTCGCCACAACCCGATCTGGCCTGAGCTGGAGGCGGTACTGAAAGCCCACGGCGCGCACCACTACGCCATCTATCTCGACAAAGCTCGCAACCTGCTGTTTGCGACGGTGGAGATTGAATCGGAAGAGCGCTGGAACGCGGTGGCAAACACCGATGTCTGCCAGCGCTGGTGGAAATATATGGGTGACGTTATGCCGTCGAACCCGGATAACAGCCCGGTGAGTTCGGCGCTGAAAGAGGTGTTTTACCTGGACTGATGTGTTAACGCTGCTGCCCCCGAGGCGGCAGCAATCTCCCGCCTGCCACTCAGCGTAAACGCCGACACCACCGTGATCGCCAGCACGAAGCAGCCCAGTATCAGATACGTCTCCTGGAAGCCGACCCGGTCATACATATTTCCGGCAAAGGCGGAGAGGAAGATCGCCGCCGACTGTTTGGCAAACTGGAAGCCAATCAGGTAGATGGTGGCCGACAGGCGCGTATCAAACACCCCGGTGATGTACTTGAATGCCCCCACCAGCAGGAACGGGACTTCCAGCGCGTGCAGCATCTTCAGGGCAATCACCTCCACGGCGGTGGTGGCAAACGACGAGCCGATAATGCGCGTCGCCATGATCACCCCGGCAATCAGCAGCGTGTTTTTCGCGCCGATGCGGTTAATGATCCACGGCGAGCAGAACATAATGATCGCGTTACAGATTTCCCCCGCCGTGGTGGCGAAACCAAAGGCACGGGTCCCCTCCTGCGGCGTGGCGAAGAAGGTTTTGAAGAAGGTGGCAAACTGCTGGTCGAAGACGTCATACACGCAGGCCACGCCAATCACGTACAGGATGAACATCCACATTCTGCGCTGGCGGAACAGGGTAAAGACGGTTTTAGCGGTGATCTGCGGCTGATTCGCGCCCAGGGCGTTCATCACCTGCGCCGTCTGGTTAGGCTTCGGTTTCGCGACCACCAGCAGCAGCATCAGCAACAGCGCCGCGGCCGACCCCATCCAGAAGACGTACGACGGATCGATGCCGAACAGGATGCCGCCAGTTGAGGCGCACAGCCCCCAGCCGAGACAGCCGAACATACGCGCCTTGCCGTACTCAAAAAAGCTGTTGCGGCTTACGCGCTCAATATAGGCCTCAATCGCCCCCGACCCCGCTGAGAAGACAAAGCCGATATACAACCCACCGCTCAGCGCCCCCAGCCAGATATTGGTTTTCAGCAGCGGGGCGAAGACGTACAGGAAGAACGGCGCGAACAGGAACAGCAGCACCGAGATGATCCAAAGCAGGTGTTTTTTCAGCCCCAGCTTGTCCGAAATGACCCCCAGCACCGGCTGGAAGGCAATGGCCGACAGCGAGATGCAGGAGAAAACAATCCCGGTATGGGTTTTGTTCAGGCCGATGATGTCCGACAGCCAGATCGGCAGGAACGGAAAGCAGGTGGCCATGATGAAGAAGTAGAGAAAGAAGAACAGCCCGAAGATCCAGAAATTAGGGTTGTCTTTGTGGGTACAGGTTGTTGTGTTCATTATTTTTATCCTCAACGGAGGGCCGGTTGCCCGGCCCGTCACCCTTACACGCGTTCCACACCAATCAGAATGGCGGTTTCCGGATCCAGAATCGGCAGTGCAATACCCGCCTGCATCAGCCACTCACCGCTTACCGTTTGCGGCGCGTTCATCCACGCCGGCAGCTTACGCATGGTGTGCCCGCCCTCGCCCGTAATCTGGATGTTCGGGTGATCGAGCAGCGTGATGCGGTACAGCGCGCTGGCGTCTAACCCCGGCATGCGCAGCGGCATCATCAGGGTGTAATCCGGCATCGCGAGCTGGCTGACCAAATACAGCCCCTGCGTCTTGTCTTCGCTCACTATACCCTGCGCCAGGGTGGTGGCGTCCGGCATATCCACGCGCCACTGGGTGCCGTGATGAATGACCTCTCGCCACTGCTTGTGCAGCGCGGCGTAATGGCGATAGCCTTCACGCTCCTGCGCATCGACGGTGAGCGGATCCAGCTCCAGCCCCATGTGACCAAACAGCGCCGTCAGCCCGCGGAACTGAATGCTGTGCTGGCGGAAGGTGGCGTGACATTTATGGTGACCGATATGCGCGCCCATCACCTCCGGCGGGAAGAAGTAGCTCATGCCGCGCTGGATAGTGTTGCGCTCCAGCGCGTCGTTGTTGTCGGACGCCCAGAAGCGGTGGCAGCGGGTCAGCACTTCATAATCGATTCGCCCGCCGCCGGACGAGCAGGATTCAAACTCAATGTGCGGGAAGCGCTCGCCCAGCACGTCCAGCAGGCGGTAAAACTGGCGCGTCTGGGCGTCGGCGGCGGCTTTGCCCTTGTGCCCTGGCTGCACCAGCTCGCGGTTCATATCCCATTTCACGTAGTCGACCGCGTGTTCGCCCAGCAGCCAGCTCATGCGTTCGACCAGATATTCAAAGGCCTGCGGAATATTGAGATTGAGGACCAGCTGGTGTCGCCCGGTCGCCTGGGCGTAGCCCGGCAGCGCCAGCACCCAGTCAGGGTGCGCGCGATACAGATCGGAATCCGGGTTAATCATCTCCGGCTCAACCCAGATACCAAACTCCATGCCGAGCTGTTTAACGTGATCGATTACCGGCTTTAGGCCGTTCGGGTATTTTTTCTCGTCCAGATACCAGTCGCCCAGCGCGGCGTGGTCGTCGTTGCGGCCTTTGAACCAGCCGTCGTCAATGATAAAGCGCTCGACACCCAGCGCTGCGGCCTCGTCGGCCATGCGCATGATGTAGTCCGGGTCGTGGTTGAAGTAGATCCCCTCCCAGGTATTGAGGTGCACCGGGCGCGGTTTATCTTCCGGGAAGCGGATAACATTGTCGCGCAGGTAGCGGTGGAACTGCTGGCTCATGCCGTTCAGCCCGTGCGGGGAGTGACTGGCATACAGGCGCGGCGTCCAGAGCGTTTCCCCCTCTTCAATCGCCATTTCACCCGGCAGGTAGAGCGCTTCGGCCTGCATATAGCGGCGGCCATCGGTTTTCGCCTCTGCGCGCAGGCGGTGGTTACCACTCCAGCCCAGATGTATACCCCAGACGTTGCCGTGCATTTCACTGAATGACGGCGTACCTGAAATCAGCGCCGGGAAATGTTCATGGGAGGTTTTACCCCGACGGTTTTCAATCACAAAGCTGTCATGTTCAAGCATCACGCGGTGCGGCTGAAACTCCCTGATCCAGCGTCCGTGGAAGGCCATCACCTCCTGCGCGCGTTCGGCCACCGGCAGCGTCACGGCAAAGCGATCCACCTGCCACGCCTGCGTTTTCAGGTTGGTTAACCCATGACGCACCACCAGTACGCCGCTGGCATCCAGCGTTATTTCACTGGTCAGACGCAGGCCTGCATGCTCGTCTTCAGCAGTGATTGTCAGGGCGTTTAACGCCTGCTGCACCTGCGTGGTTTTAAATACCGGCGATCCGTCCAGCCCCTGGCGGTGCCCCTCGATGCCCGGCGAGCCAAACAGCCCATGCCCCAGCTCTGCCATCAGCGTGACGGGGGAGTCGACGTCCAGCCTGCCATTAGCAACCGGGCGCGCAATACTCAGCACATCCTGCGGCGAAAAGTGCTCAAGGTGTGCCCCCCAGTAGAGAATTTCGGCGAACGGGTGGGTTTTTACCACCACGTCAACCGTATTGCTTTCAAGTCGAAAAATGGAATCTTGCATCAGACATCTCCTGTCATCGGGATGTCCTGAGTGTTGATCCGAAACGTTTCGGATACAAACCAAAACGTTTCGGATCTGTGATCGGGTCTGGAATTTTTGGTGTAATCAGGCAGTCTGGCCTGGGGAGAATTCTGGCTGCCAGAGCACCTGAAGGGTGTCAATGTCGTCGCCATTAATCAGCTGGCGCACCATATCGGCAATCTGTTTCCCGACACCCTGACGGGTAGACTGGATCACCGCCGCGACGTCGATATCGACAATGCTGTCCTGCGGTAAGCCGTCATAGACCACCAGCGAAACGGCATTTTCACCGGTTAAGCGCCCCATCTGCGCCAGGGCCATCGCTGCGCCGTCGCCGTGGGTGTTGCAGTCGGTAATGATGGCCGTGGGCGGCTGCGGCAGGGAGAGAAGTTCTTGCGTGGTGGCATACCCCACGCGACGCGAAGGGGGCATGGCGCGCAGCCATTCGCTGGAAAGTCCGGCTTCCCGCAGCGCGTCCAGGTAGCCCTGGCGGCGCTGGGTGATGAATGCCTGGTTGTTGCTTTCGCCCAGCAGCGCAATGCGCTGATGGCCTTTCTCGATCAGCCAGCGGGTGGCCTGATATGTGCCGGCATAGTTGTCGAAATCGAACCACGCGTACGGCTGCGGGAGCTGGCTGCGGCCGAGCGCCAGGAACGGGAACCCGGCGGCCTGTAGCTGCTCAAGACGCGGATCGTGATCCAGCGTATGCGCCACAATCAGCGCATCCACGCGTCGGCTCTGCACCATGCGCATATAGCTGTGTTTGTCCGCCAGATCGTCGTCAGCGATGAGCAGCAGGTCAATCTCATGTCGCGCCAGTTCGTGGCTAATTTCGCCGACCATGTCCATAAAAACGCTGTTATTGAGCGGAACAGGATGCACCGGAAACACCAGCCCGACGGCGTCGATTTTGCCCATCTTCAGGCGACGGGCAAAGGTATTTGGTCGGTAGCCACGGCGCTGGGCCTCCGCTTCCACGCGGGCGCGCGTCTCAGCAGAAACGTCGTCATACCCGTTGAGGGCGCGGCTGACGGTGGTAACAGACAGCCCCAGTTCTTTGGCAATGGCTTTAAGCGACATGATTTTCCGTATCTTTGTTAGTTTTGTTCCGCCACCAGCAGCGCGTGCGTATCTGGCTCCAGCGCCTTAAAGATATGCGGCTGGTCAGCGGGGTAGCAAATGTAATCTCCCGGGCCGAGCTCTTCCGCCGCGTCGATCAGTCCGACCATCGCCCGCCCCTGGGTCACGATAATATGCTCAACCGAACCAGGCGGATGGGGCTGGGAAATACGGTCTGCCCCCGGCTGAGTCAGCAGCAGATAGATATCACGACGCGCGCCAGGCGGACACGCCGCGAGCAAAATCGCCTCGTAGTTCGCCTGCCCGGCGACGACTTTTGTGCCCTCGCCGCGGCGGATCACCTGCGTGACGGGTTGCTGCGGCTCCAGTAACCGGGCAAACGGAATATCCAGCGCCACACAAAGCGACCACAGCGTTTCCAGGCTAGGATTGCCGTTGCCAGACTCCAGTTGAGAAAGCGTGGATTTGGCGATCCCGGCACGGCGGGCAATTTCCGCCAGTGAGAGCCCGGTTCGCAAGCGTTCTCGCACCAGGCTTTTGGCGATCACGCTGATTGGCTGCGTCATAATAACGGCCTCTTTCTCTCTATAACGAACGAATCGTTCGTCTTGTAAAACGTTTCTGATGCGTTCATTATAATGGAAATACGTTCGATATGGCTAAAATGGTATGAAGAATCACCTCTCTTGCCTGAAAGGCGACACGATAAAAGCGATCGTCCTGGTCTGCCTCGCGGTGGGCGTGGTCGGCATGTCTTATGGCTCACTGGCGATGGCCTACGGTTTCCCGCTGTGGGTACCGTTTGTCCTCTCCCTCACGGTGCTGGCAGGCGCATCCGAGTTTATGTTTATCGGCATCGTGGCGAGCGGCGGCAATCCGCTGGCAGCGGCAGCAGCCGGTTTACTGGTTAACGCGCGCCATGTGCCGTTCGGCGTTACGGTGCGTGAACTGGTGGGCAAGCGCGGCCTGAGCTTTCTGGGCTGTCATATCATGAATGATGAAAGTGTGGTGTTCGGCCTGTCGCAAAAAACCGCCGAGCAGCGTAAAGCGGCCTACTGGCTGTGCGGCCTGGGCGTGGCAATCATCTGGCCGCTGGGGGCGGTGCTGGGCGCGATGGTCGGCAAGCTGCTGCCGGACCCGGAAACCATCGGGCTGGACGCGGTGTTCCCGGCGATCCTGCTGGCGTTAGTGGTGCCGGCATTTAAAAACCGTACCACGCTGATCCGCGCCTGTAGCGGCGCAGTGTTGTCGCTGGCCGCCGTACCGTTTGCGCCGGTTGGCCTGCCGGTGCTGCTCTCTTTGCTCGGCCTTGCCGCGAGGAAAAAATAATGGAAAACATGACGGTCTTTATTCTCGGCATCGCCATTCTTTCTGCCGGAACCTATCTGATGCGTCTCGGCGGGGCGAAACTCGGTAGCCGGCTGGCGCTTTCTGAACGGTCGCAGGCGCTGCTTTCAGACGCGGCAACCGTTTTGTTGTTCTCCGTCGCGCTGGCAACAACGTTTTATGAAGGGGACCATTTTGCCGGGATGGCGCGCGTACTGGGGGTGGGGTTCGCGGTGTTTCTGGCCTGGCGCAAAATGCCGTTAATTGTGGTGATCGTCGCGGCGGCGGTGGTGACGGCGCTGCTGCGTCTGGCGGGGATCCACTAAGAAAATGCCCGACAGAACAGCGCTGCCGGGCATCTGAGGGGTTAATGCGCAGGAAGCGTATCGACGTTAAGCGTCAGCGTTTCTTCAAAATCCGTGGTGTTAGTAACGCTAAACGCCTTGTCAGAGAGATAGGTCGTGATCATCATGGTGGCGACAAACTGCTCGCCCGCCACTTCTGTACCGTTTACCGCAGCCAGCGCTTTTTCCGGCTTTAGCGTCACCTGAGAAGCGCCTCCCTGAACGGCTACCGCGCCAATATCGACCGCGGCCAGCTGCACGGGGTTCCCGTCCACCCGCCCATCTTTGAATTCGATTTTCATCGCGCCGCTGTCCGTAAAACGATACGCCAGGTTCTGTCGGGCAATCCCGTCTACGGAGATGCGCATTTTGCGCACATCCGGACACAGCACCGAAACCTGAACTTCACGCATCACAGAAGCATAACCGTTGTACACTTTGCCAATATGTTCAGCGGACGTTTGCCGCATATCCTCTTTACGGTAGCGCCCGTAATCGACTTTCTTCACCGCCGACATCATTTCACAGGCGCCGTCATCGGCCTGCGCCATTCCCGAAAGTCCCGCTGCGCCGCAGAGCAGCATAAGCATCAGCGCGTATTGACAAACGTTATTCAGAGACATTTCCCTGTCACCTCTTCATAGAATTTATTCGGTTCTGCCTCCGGCAGGGTGTACGTCAGCCTGCAACGCCCTTCATCCAGCTTCGCATACAGCTGCTGGCTGGCAGAGATATCGTTCAGGAAGATCACGCCGTCTTCTGGCGCACTCGTCACATACTCCCCTGCCGCGTCCACAATCGAGACACCTTCCGGCAGCGGCGTACCGTCCGCACGGCGTATACTGAGCAGCACGCGGCGCTGGCTTAACGTCGCAAACTCCCACTTCGCCACAGCGCCGTGAGACGCTTTGATCGCTGTTCTGCCATTTCTTACGTCCAGATTGCCTGGCAGGCTTTCCGTGTTGATCTCAATCGTGCTTTCACGGAATGGCGACAGCGCAGGAATAATCGCCTGGCCCCATTTATCGGTCCATACCGCGCCGCGCGGGGTACCTATCTCGATGCCAGCCACCGGTTTATCCAGTCTGGCAATGGCGTACGTATCGGTCACGCGGTAAGGCGAGAAGGTCACCCCGTCGCTGTGGGCGACAATCCCGCCGCTTAATGCTGCTGAGTAGTTGGTATTGCTGTCGTTATCTCCTCCTGCCGCCAGCGCCAGGTTGGTGTAATGCAGATTACTGTTCAGCGAGCTGTCCCAGCTGGTGGTGTTCTCTTCCTGGTCCTGAGTGACCCCCACCGTGTACTGGTTCTCAGCGTTGAGCGAGCCCATCGCCCGCGACGCTTACCTTCGCTCTCGCGATACCAGGAGCTGGTTGTCACGCCTGAGCGTCCCAGCGGGATCGACACGTTTACGTAAAACTGATCGTTGTCGCTGCTGTCGTGCCGGCTGACATCCGACTCCCAGTTCACGCTCACGTTGAAGTATTTAAAAGTCTGTGACCACGACGAGATAAACCGGCGACTGTCATAGTCGCTGTTCCAGCTCTCGTTGCGATAATAGCTGAGGGAAAAGCGGCCCAGCGTGGTACTCGACCAGTTGATACCGACGCTGGTGTCGTATTTGGTTTGCGACATATCGTCATCGTCGCCGTAAAGTTCCGCCATCTCGCGATAGTCCGGTGTGCCATAGCTACCGCCCAGCGAAAGCCCAATGCCCCACGGCAGGGAGTAACCCAGATCCAGCGTCGTTTTGTTGCCGTCGGTTTGCGTCTGGTTGTCTATTGACGCCAGAAAACCCAACGAGGCATACAGGTTCTGCATGGGTATGGTATCGAGGTTGCCGGAGAAGCCATAATAGTGGTTATCCGCCATCACCATACCGGCCAGGAAATTGACACGCTTATTGACAGACCAGCCGTTGTTGGCGGACACCACCCACGGATTTTCAAAGCGTGAGTCCATGTCTTCAACGCGGCCCATAGCCAGCGTAAAGCCCGGGGCACGGCCTATATGATTGCTGCGGAACGTACTTGCCGAGACAGTGAATCGGTTTTCGCTGCCGTCAGTCTCGGTGACCGTTACGTTCAGGTCGGTGTTGAGGTTCGCCAGCGGCACGTCATCCAGGTTGAACGGACCGGCAGGAACTAGCGTTGAGTAAATAAGCTGTCCGCCCTGGCGGATATCGACGCGCGCCTGCGGATTACGGGCAATACCGCTGACTTCGACGCCCGTCCCCACCTGAGGAGTGAGTGCGGTATCCGGCATCATCTGGACCCCGTAAATTCCCGGAATACTGAAGCGGCTGTTGGCGATGTTAATCTGGCCACCCTGCACCATCACGCCATAATCGGTAAAGGTACGCTGGGCATATGTGTAGAGGGAGTCGACATCAAAATCCTGATCGCTGCCGTCGCTAATGAACTGCGTGCTGCGCACAATCCAGTCTCCGGCATTAAAGCCCATTTCAAAGGTCGACTGGAAACGGTCAGCGTTCTCATCATCATAGTGATCATGGGTGCCAAACATGGAGTAATTCAGCATGGCTGCACGTCCGCCACGCACCTCGGCGAACTGTCGGCCATAATCAGGGTCGATCGCTTCAGGCGGTACAACAACCGATATTTCATCAATATCCGGCGAAGTCTGAATCGTTGATCCGGACCAGTAGTGATAAATCTTCGGGCAGGTGCCTCTTTTCGTCTGTTTAATCAGGCCCGCGTTTTCCAGAAACGCTTTATCAATACAGGGCGTTCCTTCCTCATCAAATTTCACGGGCATAATATTGCGCTGCTTACCATTAATATTAACCGTCACATTATGGTAGCCAGGGGTAAAACGGGGAGTGAGGGAATAGTAATCCGCAATGGCCGGATCAAGCCCGTTATTTTTTAAAGCATCGCTGTCAAATATGGCTCGCGCCAGTTCCAGAGATTCATTCGCATTAGAGGAAATCTCAGCCCGAATATTAAATGCCAGCACGCTAAGGCAAAACACGAGCATTCCCTTTTTACAGGAACCGTTTAACATAACTACTCCATGTTTGTTAAGTGATTTTATTGCTGAAGGTCGGCGATATAATTCCCTGCCTTGTAGCCATAACGCGTTGCCGGATAGATTTCGATTTGTTTTTCGGATGCTGATATTTTGACTGACGCGCTGGCCGTCATTTTTTCGCCAGGAAGAATGTAGGTCTTAGCTAATGTCGCGATCGTACCCGAGGCCATTAATTTCACCTTTTGCTCCAGTCGGACGACATAAGGCGTATTATTCTCAACCGTGACATTGCCATTTTTTATCTGCCAGGTGAGTGCCTTCCAGGGTTCAATATTTACCGCCAGGCCAGCCGGGTGAATAATGACGGGAAGGTTCTGGCTAAACACCACTTTAACTTTATTTTTTTCACGCTGTGGGATAGCGGTAAAAATGACACGCTTAAAATGTTCCACCTTCAGCGGCTCATTACTATTTTTCAGCACAAAACGCACGCGCTGGGTTTTACCCGCATCTACGCGCACAACCGGCTGCGTGGCAATCAGACCCGGTTTGGGGTCGTCCGGGAGATCAATAATTTTGGTGTACAGCAGCTGTGCTTCAGCATCGGTGTTTTTGACATCCATGCTGGCCCCCTGCTTGTCTTCATTGACAATAAGCAGCGAGGTATCCGGCACCATCCCGGCAGCCATACCGTTGAATGAGGCCAGCAGGCAGGCACAGATCAGCGTTCTCTTTAAAAGCAGCATAATATTAGTCCATTAATATTGGTATAGGACACCCCACCGGGGTGAGGTGTCAGGTATTTCATGATACGTGGGGGTGATTACAGATAAACCAGCTCAACGTTGGTTAAGCCGTCCAGGGTGGCTTCATCCGTGATATTTAAATCGTTGGTTGGGTTAATCATCGCGGCAATGCCCACGTTGAAGTTAATTTTAGTTTGTGCAACAGGTGCCACTGTACCGGTCGCTTGATCTGTGAAGGAATAAATCTCACTCTTATCAGGTTTCACCTGTAAGTAGCGAAACCCGCTTTTAACTCCCCATGATGCGCCGTTATCGCTGGTGAAGATTGGATAAAGGTTTACACCGTCTCCGTTAGTCGTCGCCCCGTCGGTCTTTTGGATACCCATTGAATAAGCGCCAATCTTCTTATCGCCATACATCCCCAGGCCAGCCGTAAAACCCGCACTGGTAATGAAATCCGAATCAATAAAGTTCACCGGCATATTCTCCGTAGGCGCAGAATCCACATGCGAATCGTTAAAGGTCACGCCAACGCGGGTCGCTTCTTCACAGGTAATAGAAATAGGGATAATTTTAACATCCGCCAGAGGGGTTGGGGTGGTGGAATTCAGACTAGCCACCTTCATGGTACCAAAATCAGCAATACCGCCACCGCTAATAAATGCCGGTGTACAGGAAGACGGAACAATTTTCCCCGTAACCTGAATATCAACACTGGAAGCCGCCATTGCTGAAGACGCCGCTACTGCCAGTACAGATGCCAGCACTCCTTTTTTAAACATCGCGTTCATTTAATTTCCTTATATGAGTTAAATACAAAATAAACCAAAAGAGAAATATTTGGTTTTAGGGGTAAAGATTTAATATTGTTTTTGAAACTATCATCATGAATAACCGGGGTCAATGACTCCGAATCTCTTTAGGATTAAAGCCTGAGGATTTCCTTATTATTTGGGATCAATTATTGATTATTTATATAATAAACCCCGAAATACAGTCTGAAAGACATGAAATCATACATTATTGAAATGAATTAAAAGAACTGGTCAGACCTTGTATTTAGATCATGTATGAGATTGCTGATTTTTAAGTAAGGGTAACTCAACCGGACGGCACATTATAGTTATTATTCAACCAATAAGAAATATCCCGGAGGATATGGCTATCTTCTGTCAGGTTGAAAATACAGGCGGTTTGTACAGGAAGGCGGGTTAAAACAGGGGAGCAGAATGAAACCTGTCCCTGCTCCGAAGAGCAAGGGACAGCGGCTATATGACTTATTTGTTCAGTTCAGCGGTCATGTGTACGCGGTTACCGGTGAATGCCTGGGTAATTTTGTAGGATGACGCGCCCGCTTCCTGAGCCTGTGCGGCGATTTTGGCTTCTGCGCCATCGAGGGTAGAGGCGGATGCAGTCACAGTCTGCGCAGCGAAAGAACCGAAAGAAGCAGCCAGAGCGATTACAGCGACAAAAGTTTTGATGCTTTTCATGAGATAAACCTTTTCGTTAAGTTGTTTAGATAAGGCACCGTGCCTTGATGAGATAAATACTAGCCCTCATCATGAACAACTAAAAGCGGAAGGTTTTGCTATACTCATTCAAAATTACTGATTAACAATTAATCGCTGCGGATGGGTGTAAATTGTCGCCCTGCCCGGCTTGCAGAACCCCACCAGCGTCAGGTTGCAGCGCTCTGCCACTTCGACCGCCAGCGTTGTCGCAGCCGACACCGCAAACAGGATCTCCACGCCGCACATGGCCGCTTTCTGCACCATTTCATAGCTGGCGCGGCTGGAAACGAGCGCGGCCCCTTGCTGCCAGACGGCATCTTCACGCGCGCGACGGCCCAGCAGCTTATCCAGCGCCACATGGCGGCCCACATCTTCATGACCTCCGACGATCTCGCCCGACGGGAGCACCCACGCCGCAGCATGTGTACAGCCGCTCAGCTGACCTATGGGCTGGACATCATTGAGGTGCTCCAGGGCTTTGTCGAGGTTACCGAGGTTGAAGGTCTGGGTAAACGGCAGCGGCGCGACGGGCTTACCGATATCGTTAAGCTGTTCAACGCCGCACACGCCGCAGCCGGTACGTCCGGCCAGCGCCCGGCGGCGCTCTTTCAGCCCCATAAAGCGACGACTGGAGAGTTCGATTTGTACTTCAAGACCATTACAGGCCTGAACCACATCCATACCGTAGATCTCCTGCGGATGCGCAATGATGCCTTCCGAGAGGGAAAAACCTATGGCGAACAGTTCCAGATCTTTCGGCGAAGCCATCATCACCACATGCGAAATCCCGTTGTAAACCAGGGCAACGGGGACCTCTTCCGCCAGAAAATCCGGCGTGGCATGTGAAATGTGAGGCGGTCTGTGTACCGACAGTTCCACAATGCCCGCAGGCAGTGGCGACACGTGGGCAGCACGGTTTTGTTTAGACACAACGGTATTCCTGAACAACCACGGAAGTGAGCCTGCTATTGCAACACAAACGGCAGGCCTTACGCATAGTATGGATCAACTTTTCAGCAACCATTCTCCTACTCAATACGGAGGGGTGCAACCGATCAGCTGCTACACCTCTTTAACATGCACAGGATAAAATGTGATTGATATCACATTTTATAATCAATGCCGTGATAATACGTTCACTTTGTTTTAACCCCGTTAGAACAGGCGTACCGACATTGTGGTATTCTGGGCTTATCCCTCGGAGAAATGAGGGATTAATGCAAATTTTTCTCCTTTGCGGTTAATTCTCAACCGCAAAGTAAAACTACATAGCAATGTCGTAATGAACCAAGGAGTGACCCATGCAGGTCAGCAGAAGGCAGTTCTTTAAGATCTGCGCTGGCGGTATGGCAGGCACCACGGCGGCGGCACTGGGCTTTGCGCCCGGTGTAGCGCTGGCGGAAACACGGCAGTATAAACTGCTGCGCACCCGCGAAACCCGTAACACCTGTACGTACTGCTCCGTCGGCTGTGGGCTGTTAATGTATAGCCTCGGCGACGGTGCGAAAAACGCCAAAGCATCCATTTTCCACATCGAAGGCGATCCGGATCACCCGGTCAACCGTGGTGCGCTGTGTCCGAAAGGGGCCGGTCTGGTAGATTTTATCCACTCCGAAAGCCGCCTGAAGTTTCCTGAGTATCGCGCTCCCGGCTCTGACAAATGGCAGCAAATCAGCTGGGAGGAAGCGTTCGATCGCATCGCTAAGCTGATGAAAGAAGACCGCGATGCCAACTTTATCGCGAAGAATGCCGAAGGCACCACCGTTAACCGCTGGCTCTCCACCGGCATGCTGTGTGCTTCAGCGTCGAGTAACGAAACCGGCTATTTAACCCAGAAATTTACGCGCGCACTCGGTATGCTCGCGGTCGACAACCAGGCGCGTGTCTGACACGGACCAACGGTAGCAAGTCTTGCTCCAACATTTGGTCGCGGTGCGATGACCAACCACTGGGTCGACATCAAAAACGCCAACCTCATTGTGGTGATGGGCGGTAACGCCGCTGAAGCGCACCCTGTCGGGTTCCGCTGGGCGATGGAAGCCAAAATCCACAACGGCGCGAAGCTGATTGTGATCGATCCCCGCTTTACGCGTACAGCGTCAGTGGCGGATTTCTACACCCCTATTCGTTCAGGTACTGACATCACTTTCCTGTCAGGCGTATTGCTGTACCTGATGACCAACGAAAAATATAACCGCGAGTACACCGAAGCTTATACCAACGCCAGCCTGATCGTGCGTGAGGATTACCACTTCGAAGATGGCCTGTTCAGCGGTTATGACGCCGAAAAACGCAAATACGACAAAACCAGCTGGAACTACGAGCTGGACGAAAACGGCTTTGCGAAGCGCGACACCACCCTGCAACACCCGCGCTGCGTGTGGAACCTGCTGAAAGAGCACGTTTCCCGCTATACGCCGGAGGTTGTCGAAAACATCTGTGGGACGCCGAAAGCGGATTTCCTGAAGGTGTGCGAGCTGATTGCGGAAACCAGCGCGAAAGATAAAACCGCGTCGTTCCTGTATGCGCTCGGCTGGACGCAGCACTCCATCGGCGCGCAGAACATCCGCACCATGGCGATGGTTCAGCTGCTCCTCGGCAACATGGGGATGGCAGGCGGCGGCGTGAACGCCCTGCGCGGTCACTCCAACATTCAGGGTCTGACCGACCTCGGCCTGCTGTCTCAGAGCCTGACGGGTTACATGAACCTGCCGAGCGAGAAACAGACCGATCTGCAAACCTACCTGACGGCCAGCACGCCAAAACCGCTGCTCGAAGGCCAGGTGAACTACTGGGGCAACTATCCGAAGTTCTTCGTCTCGCTGATGAAAGCCTTCTACGGCGACAAGGCGACGGCGGAAAACAGCTGGGGCTTTGACTGGCTGCCGAAGTGGGACAAAGGTTACGACGTACTTCAGTACTTCGAAATGATGCACCAGGGCCAGGTCAACGGCTATATCTGCCAGGGCTTTAACCCGGTGGCGTCGTTCCCGAACAAGAACAAGGTTGTCGAGTCTCTGTCGAAGCTGAAGTTCCTGGTGACGATTGACCCGCTCAATACCGAAACGTCGACGTTCTGGCAGAACCACGGTGAGTCGAACGATGTCGATCCGTCGAAGATTCAGACCGAAGTGTTCCGTCTGCCGTCTACCTGCTTCGCGGAAGAGAACGGGTCTATCGTCAACTCCGGCCGCTGGTTGCAGTGGCACTGGAAAGGCGCGGATGCCCCGGGCATCGCCTTGAACGACGGCGAGATCCTGGCCGGTATCTTCTTACGTCTGCGTAAAATGTACGCGGCTGAAGGCGGCGCAACGCCTGAGCCGGTGCTGAACATGACCTGGAACTACTCGACGCCAGAGAATCCGTCTCCGGAAGAAGTGGCGATGGAGAGCAACGGTAAGGCGCTGGCGGACGTTATCGACCCGGCGACCGGTGCGGTGCTGGCGAAGAAAGGCGATCAGCTCAGCACCTTTGCGCACCTGCGCGATGACGGTACGACCTCCAGCGGCTGCTGGATCTTTGCCGGTAGCTGGACGCCGAAAGGCAACCAGATGGCCAACCGCGATAACGCCGACCCGTCGGGCCTCGGCAATACGCTGGGCTGGGCATGGGCATGGCCGCTTAACCGCCGCATCCTCTATAACCGCGCCTCAGCTGACCCGCAGGGCAACCCGTGGGATCCGAAGCGTCAGCTGCTGAAGTGGGACGGCGCGAAATGGGGCGGCGTGGATATTCCGGACTACAGCACTGCCGCACCAGGCAGCGATGTCGGGCCGTTTATCATGCAGCCTGAAGGGATGGGGCGCCTGTTTGCTATCGATAAGATGGCGGAAGGTCCGTTCCCGGAACACTACGAGCCGTTTGAGACGCCGCTGGGTACCAACCCGCTGCACCCGAACGTGGTCTCTAACCCGGCAGCCCGCATCTTCAAGGGCGATTTTGAAGCGCTGGGTAAAAAGGACAAGTTCCCGTATGTCGGCACCACTTACCGTCTGACCGAGCACTTCCACTACTGGACCAAGCACGCGTTGCTGAATGCCATCGCGCAGCCGGAGCAGTTTGTGGAGATCGGCGAGAAGCTGGCGAACAAACTCGGCATTGCCCATGGCGATACCGTGAAGGTCTCCTCTAACCGCGGCTACATCAAAGCCAAGGCGGTGGTGACCAAGCGTATTCGCACGCTGAACGTTCACGGTCAGCAGGTGGATACCATCGGCATCCCAATTCACTGGGGTTATGAGGGCGTGGCGAAGAAAGGGTTCATTGCGAACACCCTGACGCCGTTCGTCGGCGATGCGAACACGCAGACGCCGGAGTTTAAGGCCTTCCTCGTGAACGTGGAAAAGGTGTAACGGAGACGACTTATGGCTTATCAATCTCAAGACATTATCCGTCGTTCCGCGACTAACGGTTTCACGCCCGCGCCTCAGGCGCGGGACCACCAGCAGGAAGTGGCGAAGCTTATCGACGTGACCACCTGTATCGGCTGTAAAGCCTGTCAGGTGGCCTGTTCAGAGTGGAACGACATCCGTGACGAAGTGGGTCACAACGTCGGGGTGTACGACAACCCGGCGGACCTGACCGCCAAGTCCTGGACGGTAATGCGTTTCTCGGAAGTGGAGCAGAACGACAAACTGGAATGGCTTATCCGCAAAGATGGCTGTATGCACTGTGCGGATCCGGGCTGCCTGAAGGCGTGTCCGTCAGAAGGGGCTATCATTCAGTATGCCAACGGCATCGTCGACTTCCAGTCCGAGCAGTGTATTGGCTGCGGCTATTGCATCGCGGGTTGTCCGTTTGACGTGCCGCGCCTGAACCCGGAAGACAACCGCGTCTACAAATGTACGCTGTGCGTTGACCGCGTAAATGTCGGCCAGGAGCCAGCGTGCGTGAAGACCTGTCCAACTGGCGCTATCCACTTTGGCTCCAAAGAGGATATGAAAACGCTGGCGGCAGAGCGCGTGGGCGAGCTGAAAACCCGTGGTTACGATAACGCAGGCCTGTACGATCCGGCCGGGGTTGGCGGTACGCACGTGATGTACGTGCTGCACCACGCCGACAAGCCGAATCTGTATCACGGCCTGCCGGAGAACCCGGAAATCAGCGCGACCGTGAAGTTCTGGAAAGGCATCTGGAAACCGCTGGCCGCGGTCGGTTTTGCGGCCACCTTCGCAGCGAGCATCTTCCACTACGTCGGCGTTGGTCCGAACCGTGCGGAAGAGGAAGACGACAACCTGCATGAAGAGAAAGACGAGGTGCGCAAATGAGAAAACGTGACACCATCGTGCGCTACACCGCGCCGGAACGCATCAACCACTGGGTCACCGCCTTCTGCTTCATGCTGGCGGCGATAAGCGGGCTGGGGTTCTTCTTCCCGTCCTTCAACTGGCTGATGCAGATCATGGGGACACCACAGCTGGCGCGTATACTGCACCCGTTTGTGGGCGTCATCATGTTCGCGTCGTTCATCATCATGTTTTTCCGTTACTGGCACCATAACCTAATCAATCGGGATGATATCTTTTGGGCGAAGAATATTCGTAAGATCGTCGTCAACGAGGAAGTGGGTGATACCGGGCGTTATAACTTCGGCCAGAAATGCGTATTCTGGGCGGCGATTATCTTCCTGGTCCTGTTGCTGGTGAGCGGCGTGATCATCTGGCGTCCGTACTTTGCGCCTGCTTTCTCAATCCCGGTGATCCGATTCGCGCTGATGCTGCATTCATTTGCCGCAGTGGCGTTAATTGTGGTTATCATGGTGCATATTTACGCCGCCCTCTGGGTGAAAGGCACCATTACCGCGATGGTGGAAGGCTGGGTCACCAAAACGTGGGCGAAGAAACATCACCCGCGCTGGTACCGAGAAGTCCGCCAGAAACAGGAAAAGTCATCTGAATGAGTATTCGCATAATCCCGCAAGATGAGCTGGGGTCGAGCGAGAAACGTACGGCGGAGTATATTCCGCCGTTGTTATTCCCCAGACTCAAGAACCTCTACAACCGCCGCGCAGAGCGTCTGCGCGAGCTGGCAGAGAACAACCCGCTGGGCGATTTTCTGCGTTTTGCCGCGCTGGTCGCCCATGCGCAGGAAGTGGTGCTGTACGACCATCCGCTGCAAATGGACCTGACCGCACGCATCAAGGAAGCCAATGAGCAGGGCAAACCGCCGCTGGATATTCACGTCCTGCCGCGCGACAAGCACTGGCATAAGCTGCTGCATTCCCTGATCGCCGAGCTGAAGCCCGAGATGAGCGGCACGGCGCTGGCAGTCATTGAGAACCTGGAAAAAGCCTCCGATCAGGAGCTGGAAGAGATGGCGAGCGCGCTGTTTGCTTCCGACTTCTCACTGGTGAGCAGCGATAAAGCGCCGTTCATCTGGGCTGCGCTGTCGCTCTACTGGGCGCAAATGGCGAGCCTGATTCCAGGTAAAGCCCGCGCCGAATACGGCGAAGCGCGCCAGTTCTGCCCGGTGTGTGGTTCAATGCCGGTCTCCAGCATGGTGCAAATCGGCACCACTCAGGGGCTGCGCTACCTGCACTGCAACCTGTGTGAAACCGAGTGGCACGTGGTGCGCATCAAGTGCAGCAACTGCGAACAGACCCGCGATCTGAACTACTGGTCGCTGGAAAATGAAGACGCGGCGGTGAAAGCGGAGAGCTGCGGCGACTGCGGGACCTACCTGAAGATTCTGTATCAGGAAAAAGACCCGAAAGTCGAAGCCGTAGCCGACGATCTCGCCTCGCTGATTCTGGACGCGAAGATGGAGCAGGAGGGCTTTGCCCGCAGCTCGATCAACCCGTTCCTGTTCCCGGGTGAAGGGGAGTAATCTCCTGTGAGAGTGCCGGGCGGCGCGAGCTTGCCCGGCCTACACCTGGTAAGGCGTAAGGACCTCGTCAATACCCGCAAAATCTTTCGTGTTGCGAGAAATCAACGGACATTTTCTGCTCTGCGCTGTGGCCAGAATGATAGCATCAGGCAGTTTCATTCCATGCTTCTCACGTAGTAAAACGCTTCTTTCCGCAATATCCCGAGACACATCAATAATTTCAAAAGCGCCCATCACGGCTGCCGTTTTCGCTTCATGACCATGCCTGCGAGCGCCCACCATTACTTCCATCCAGGTAATTAAGCTGATGGCACGATGCGACGCGGTATGCTCAATCGCATCCGCAGCTTCAACACGGTTGTTGAAGAGATCAATGAGAATATTGGTATCAAACACTGCCATGTGCTCCATGATTACCACTCCTCACGCAGCTTGCGTTCATACTCAAGCCCGTCCTCTTTTCTGTCTCCCCACAGACCAAGCGCATTTCGGATAACAGAAGAACTCTGCTGGTCGAGATACAGTTCTATCGCTTCCCGAAGCAGTTCAGCACGTGGCTGATTTCGCAATTGCTTGAGATTATCCAAACGTTGAATCACGTCATCAGACAAATCAATAAGTATTCTGCCCATATCAAGTTCCGCCAAAACGCTCATATATCACCTTAGTATATCATCTTTGGTTAATTTTCAGGCAAAATACTCTTTATCAATTTAGGGTGAAAGGACGTTTTTTAGGGAATGATCGATTTTGCGAGCCACTTTCCACAATATGCACCTCTCAACATTTCTCTGTTTTCATCTGCTGTAAACCAGGCTATAAACTGTATAAAAACACAGTAAAAGGACGTAATCATGGCACTGGAAAAGGGTATTGATAAGCTGGTACAGGAGTTTATTGCCGCAGGACGACCTTCCTCGCGAAAGCAGAGTATTGATGACCGGAGAAGCGGATATGTCGCCAGCACAGCGCTAGCCGGGGAAACAGAAACGCGTGTCCAGGTTGAAACGCTTGTTCTTGAGGATATGACCTTTCGGGTATTTTCGCCTTTCAATGCCCCTGAAACGTTATCTTGTGTCCTCTACTATCATGGCGGTTGTTTTGTCAGCGGTGGGTTTGAAACCCATGATAATCAGCTTCGCCAACTGGCGTTTTACGGTAACTGTCGGGTCATTGCGGTTCAGTACAGACTCGCACCCGAGCATACTTTCCCCGCTGCGCATGACGATGCAGAGAGAGCGGCAGATCTTGTCTGGCAAAATGCAGAACAATTAGGTGTGGATAAAAACCGGATTACACTTTGTGGAGACAGTGCGGGAGGTCATCTTGCGCTGGTAACGTCATTGCGGCTTAAGGCCAAAGGTCTCTGGGATCCCGCGCAGCTCATTCTTATCTACCCCATGCTCGACGCTACGGCCAGTTTTGAAAGCTATACCCTCAATGGCATGGATTACGTGATTACTCGCGATACCCTTTTGAGCGGCTATGAAATGTATCTGGCTGGAGCCGACCGTCAACATCCTGAAGTCAGCCCACTGTGGCGCAACGACTTTAGCGGTCTGCCGAAGGTCCATATTGTTACCGCGGAGTATGATCCGTTACGCGACGAAGGCGAGGCGCTTTATCAGCGCCTCACGGAGCAAGGCGTGAAGTGTACCGCTCCACGATGGCGGGGTGTAATTCACGGCTTCTTCCAGTTGGGTGGAATTAGCCAGTCAGCGCGAGACGTTATGCGAGATATTGCCTGGCGCATTAACCATGCCGGGCGAGAATGAAAAGGAGACTACTCCTCCTCGTTCCCGCCCTCTTCATACGCGCCATACGGCTTCGCTGGCAGAACGATATAGGTGCCTTCAAACACCGCGCCTGGCGTTTCATCGCCGAACAGCTCCACCTGCATCTGTACGCGTGCTTTACGTCCACGCGCCAGACGGTCGAGATCGCCACCCAGTGCGCCCAGGTCAGCAACCGCGCTCGGCTTGCCGCTGATCGGGGCGCTGTAGCGGATATGGGCATCGGCCAGAATAATGGTGCCGCCGAGATGACGTTCGCGCAGCATCAGCCAGATCAGTCCCCAGCCGGTGAGCGTGGCGAGTGAAAACAGGCTGCCGGCAAACAGGGTATGGTGCGGGTTCTGGTTGCCGGTTTCCGGCATGGTGGTAATAAATTTTTGCCCGGTGTACTGCTGAATACGCACACCCATTTTTTCACTGAGCGGAATGTGCTGATACCATGCCTGCTGGAGCTGCCCGCACCAGTCGGCGCGATGGAGAATATCGTCCAGCGTGGCGATGGGTTTGATCATCAAAAAGTGACGAATCGGCGTAGTTTGCGGGGCGGTGATTTCCCCCTGATTCACGAAACCAAGCTTGGCAAAGAACTCAACGGCATCTTCGCGGGCGCTACAGGTGACACGCTTGACCCCTTCCTGACGGGCAACGGATTCCAGCGTCATAGCCATCAGCGTTCCAAGGCCTTTGTCCTGCACGGAGGGATGAACGGCCATAAAGCGGATTGAAGCTTCGTTGTCGGCATTGATATACAGACGTCCCACGGCAACGAGGTTGCCCTCTTCATCAACCACCATCTGGTGGTGCGCCATCGCGTCCCAGGCGTCGCGTTCAGAGCCTTTAGGTTGATGCAGTGGCTTGCGCAGCATTTCCCAGCGGAAATGGTAATAAGCGTCTAATTCTTCTTCCGTTTGCGGTACTCGAAGGTGATACATAGCTGTACTCTCTCTTGTTACCCGCGGCCATGCCGCCAGTTGGCTCATACCTGGAGCCAGAATGTGACGGGGCCATCGTTCACCAGCGAAACCTGCATATCCGCAGCGAATCGTCCGGTTTGTGTATTCATGTCCTGTTGGCGACAGCGCTCAACAAAGTACTCGTAAAGGGCTTCTGCGCGATCCGGTGCCGCGCCCTTCGAAAAACTCGGGCGCATGCCGCGTTCGGTATCCGCGGCCAGCGTAAACTGGGAGACCACCAGCACGCTGCCGCCCGCCTGCTGAACGTTCAGGTTCATCTTGCCTTCCGCATCGCTGAAAATGCGGTAGCCCAGTACGCGCTCACACAAGCGGTTGGCTTTTTGTTCGTCGTCATCCTTTTCGACACCCAGGAGCACCAAAAGTCCTGGGCCAATTTCACCCGTCACCTCATCCGCCACGGTGACGCTGGCACGGGTTACGCGCTGAATCAATGCAATCATGGTTGGTCTGCTTCTTGTTGTTTTTCAGCTTCTGCTGCTTTTTTGAGTTCGCGGTAGACCCCGAGAGTGACAGTTATTTCGGCGCCAAGCAAGACGATACACCACGTCCAGTAGACCCAGACAAACAAAATGGGGATCACCGCCAGCACGCCGTAAATCAGCTGATAAGAGGGGAACATGGTGATATAAAGCGCGAATCCTTTCTTGCCCAGCTCAAAGAGCAACGCCGCGACCAGCGCACCCACCACGGCATCCCGGTTGGGTACGCGCGTGGTTGGTACCACGCTGTAGAGCAGCCAGAACGAAAGCCACGATAAAATCAGCGGGAAGATACGCAGCACGTTATCGATCACGCTGTTTAAGTCGGTCGCCCAGCGCAGCGAAAGAAGGTAGGAACTGATCGCCAGGCTTGCCCCCGCCAGCAATGGGCCAAGGGTTAAAATCATCCAGTAGACGGCAAAGGAGTAAACCTTCGGGCGGACTTTTTTGCTCCGCCAGATGGTGTTGAGCGCACTGTCGATGGAGTACATCAGCAGCAGCGCGGTAACAATAAGCCCACATGCCCCCACCGCCGTCATCTTGCTGGAGTTTGCGACAAACTGTTCAATGTAGTTCTGGATCACATCGCCGGTGGCAGGAATAAAGTTCGCGAAAACAAAATGGCGAAGCTGCATGCTCACATCGGCAAACATCGGAAACGCCGAAAAAAGCGCAAAAATCACCGCCACCAGCGGCACCAGCGAGAGCAAGGACACGTAAGCGAGATTGCCCGCCAGCGTGGTCATGTTGTCCTCGTCAATGCGATGCCAGAGGAGTTTCAGCCACGCCCTCAGCGGGCGCGTGTGGTGATTGGCTTTTTGATGAACGGTTTTTAGCATAACTGCTTCGCAAAGTAGTTCGGTATCGTCTCTTTTCCGGTCACCAGAATGGAGGTGATACCTAACTGATTAGCCCCTTCTATATTATCGGCGTTGTCGTCAAAAAAGACCGCATCCGCCGCCGTGAATCCTTCTTCCTGCAATACCGCCTGATAGATGCGCGCCTCAGGTTTACGCATCCCCATCTCCTGGGAGAGATACACCTTATCTGCCGCCGCGTGGATTTCCGGGTATTCATCCGGCCAGAAGGTGGTATGCAGGCGGTTGGTATTCGACAGGACGACGACACGATGCCCCTGCTCGCGCAGCTTGTGCATGATGTCGATCACTTCGGGGCGGATCGCGACAAATATGGCCTGCCAACCGTGGGAAAACTGCTCGTAGCTTAACGAGAGACCCATTTCCTGACAGAAACGCTCTGCGAACGCTTCATCGCTGATCTCACCGCGCTCGTGCAGATGGAAAGTCTCACCCATCGCGAAATTCTGCTTTAACGTCGCCAGCGGAACACGGCTAAAATCGCTCCATGCGCCCAGCACCCGGTTAAAATCGATATCGACGATTACATTTCCTAAGTCAAAGATATAAAGCATGTTTATCTCCTTTCGCCGTGGAAAAGTAACTGTAGCGGGAAAGAGAAACTTTAGCTATGCGCCAGATTCAGCTTAGAGAAAGGAAAGGCCCGAATCGCAATATCGGGCCATAGGATTTTCAGCCAGCCTGCTGCTCTTCTCCGGAATTGACTTCGACAACCTCAACCTTGCTGGATTTGAGGTGATTTTGCAGCGCCGGGCCGGGCAGCTCATCGGTGAACAGCGCCGTCGCCTGCGCCACGTTGCCGATTTCAACCGCCGCGGAGGCGTGGTATTTCGTATGATCGGCCGCCAGTAAAATGTGACGGGAGTGAGCGATCATGGTTTTCACCACGCTGGCTTCGTTAACGTCAAATTCCATCATCGCGCCGTCGTGCTCTATCGCCCCGACGCTGGTGACCAGGTAATCTGCGCGAAATCCTGACACGAACGCCGTTGCCGCAGGACCGATAATGCCGCCGTTATGCGGGCGCAGCGTACCGCCGGGCACCATCACCTCAAAGCGCGGATTCTTATAAAGAATGTGCGCCACCCGCAGGCTGTTAGTGATGATGCGCAGATGATTATGGTTAAGCAGTGCCCGGGCAACGTGCTCCACGGTCGTCCCGATGGTGATAAAAATGGTCGAACCGTCGGGAATATAGTCCGCAATCGCTTCGGCAATCGCCCGTTTCTCTTCGGTAAGCGAGACTTCACGCTGTTCGAACGCCGTGTTGACCACGCTGGATGCCCTGCCCGCGCCGCCGTGATGACGGGTGATCAGCCCCTGCTCGCTGAGCTTACGGATATCCCGGCGCACGGTTTGCGTGGAGACATCCAGCAGCTGCGCCAGTTCATCAATGTTCATATAGCCGCGTTCGGCAATCAGCGTCAGCAGCTGATCGTGACGCGGGTTGCCGGTCAGTTCGGTAAGGCTCATGGGCTGTCCTCTGAAAACCATCACGCCCCGCATTTTATACAAAAAGTGACAAAAAAGAGCGGGTTTGATCACAGTCGGGTATACCCGCGCGCCCGCCGGGCTTTGTACATTTCAGTGCTGCGACGGCGCTGGCAAAACGCACGGCGTCTGCGGCGGGTAATTTCTGCCCCAGGCTGACCGCCAGCGCACCGTGGAACACGTCGCCCGCCCCGGTGGTATCAATGACGTTCACTTCAAAACCAGGCTGATGACATAGCGTGTCGTTTTCCAGCCAGAAACAGCCGTCTCGCCCCTGTGTGACATACACATGTCCATTTGTGAGCGTTTGTGCTTTCTTAAGTGCGTTTTCGGTTTCATCCAGCTGCGTGAACCGCCGCAGTCCTGGCGCGGAGAAGGCCGCGTGGTCGCTTAAGGCAATCAGATCCGCGATGTCCTGCGGGGTGACATCCGCATCCAGCAGCGTCGGTACGCCCTGCTGGCGGGCCAGGGTAAATGCCTGTTTTGCCCCGTCATGCCAGCGCACGTCGGCTAAGACAATGTCCCACTGAGAGAAGTCGATTTCTTGCAGCCAGTCTGCCGACGCAGGGAGATCGGGGCTGGGGTAGTTGGCAATCACTCTTTCCCCACCTGCGTCCACCAGCACCGCCGATTGCGACGATCGGGCACCCTTACACACGCGCGTGTAGCGGGTATTCACCTCCAGGGATTCCAGCTCCGCGAGCAGCCGTCTGCCGGTATCGTCGTCCCCCACCCGGCCAATAAAATCCACTTCCGCACCCAGTTTCGCGGCTGCCACCGCCGCCGTTGCCGCCGGGCCGCCGCCCACTTCCGTATAATCTTTTGCGACATATTTCCCACCTTCTTTCGGTAAATCATCGAGATACCAGATGCGATCCAGCACGGTAATGCCGACACAAACGATGCGAGTCATGGTGATTCCTTCTGCGATTTCTGATGCCTTCATTTTAATTTCACCAAATGTTTAAAAAGTGACCCGTGTCAATTTTTTGACTATAAATTACAAATACGATCAAAAACAGACACCACAAACGCGCAAAAATTGACACGATGTGACAGGAGAGAGGCATGTCAGCAATCGCATTTATCGGCTTAGGACAGATGGGCGCGCCCATGGCGAAGAATCTGTTGAAACAGGGCCACCAGCTTAACGTTTTTGATGTGAACCCGCAGGCGGTTCAGGCGCTGGTAGAGAGCGGAGCCCGGGCGGCGGCTACGCCCGCACAGGCAGCAACGGATGCCGAATTCGTGATCACTATGCTGCCAAACGGCGACCTGGTGCGCAGCGTGCTGTTCGGCGAGCACGGCGTGTGCGAAGGGTTATCCCGCGACGCACTGGTCATTGATATGTCCACCATTCACCCGCTGCAAACCGACGCGCTGATCCGCGACATGACTGAGCAAGGCTTCAGCCTGATGGACGTGCCCGTCGGACGCACCTCTGACCATGCCATCGCCGGTACGCTGCTCCTGCTGGCGGGCGGTACGGCGCCGCAGATTGAGCGCGCCACCCCCGTCTTAATGGCGATGGGCAATGAACTGATTAACGCTGGCGGGCCGGGCATGGGCATCCGCGTGAAGCTCATCAATAACTACATGAGCATCGCCCTGAACGCCCTTTCCGCCGAGGCCGCCGTACTGTGCGAAGCGCTTGGCCTCTCCTTTGACGTGGCGCTCAAGGTGATGAGCGGCACACCGGCGGGTAAAGGCCACTTCACCACGTCATGGCCGAACAAGGTGCTGAAAGGGGATCTTTCACCCGCCTTCATGATCGACCTTGCGCATAAGGATCTGGGGATCGCCCTCGACGTGGCCAACCAGCTCCACGTTCCGATGCCGCTGGGCGCGGCTTCCCGCGAAGTTTACAACCAGGCACGCGCCGCCGGGCGCGGGCGCGAAGACTGGACAGCCATTCTTGAACAGGTTCGCGCATCTGCCGGGCTGAAAAAAACACACTGATACGAAAGGACTGAGGAATGACGATGTACACCCTGAAAGATATCACCCGACCTTCCGGCGGTTTTGCGATGCTGGCCGTGGATCAGCGCGAAGCGATGCGCCTGATGTTTGCCGCCGCAGGCGCGCCGGTGCCGGTAACCGACCAGCATCTGACGGATTTTAAAGTCAATGCGGCAAAAATTCTGTCGCCGTACGCCTCTGCGATCCTCGTCGACCAGCAGTTCTGCTACCGCCAGATTGTCGAGCAGCAGGCCGTGGCCAAAAGCTGCGCAATGATTGTCGCCGCCGACGAGTTTATCCCGGGGAACGGCATTCCGGTCGACAGCGTGGTGATCGACAAGAACGTCGACGCGCAGGCGGTTAAACGCGATGGCGGCAAGGCGCTGAAGCTGCTGGTGCTGTGGCGCAGCGATGAAGATCCACAGCAGCGCCTGGAGATGGTGAAGGCGTTCAATACGCTGTGCCACGACAACGGACTGCTGAGCATTATCGAGCCGGTTGTGCGTCCACCGCGCCGCGGCGCCGCGTTTGACCGCGAGCAGGCGATTATCGATGCGGCCAAAGAGCTGGGCAACAGCGGTGCCGACCTCTACAAAGTGGAAATGCCGCTGTTTGGCAAGGGCACGCAGCAGGAACTGCTGACGGCCTCGCAGAAGCTGAACGAGAACATCGCCATGCCGTGGGTGATCCTCTCCTCCGGCGTGGACGATAAGTTATTCCCGCGTGCCGTAAGCGTCGCCATGCAGGCGGGGGCATCAGGCTTTTTAGCCGGTCGCGCCGTCTGGTCATCGGTGATTGGCCTGCCGGACACCGAGCTGATGCTGCGTGATATTTCCGTACCAAAACTTCAGCGTCTGGGTGAGATCGTCGACGAAATGATGGCTCGCCGTTAAGAAAGGACCCGAACATGAAATGGTTTAACACCCTGAGCCATAACCGCTGGCTCGAACAAGAGACCGACCGCATTCTCGATTTCGGTAAAAACGCCGCCGTACCGACCGGCTTTGGCTGGCTGGGCAATAACGGGCAGGTGCGCAGCGATATGGGCACCCATCTGTGGATCACCGCCCGCATGCTGCACGTTTACGCAGTGGCGGCGAACATGGGGCGTCCCGGCGCGTACGCCCTGGTTGAGCACGGCATTAATGCCCTGAACGGTCCGCTGCGCGACAAACAGCACGGCGGCTGGTACGCCTGCGTAAACGATGAAGGCGTGATTGATGCGTCCAAGCAGGGCTATCAGCATTTCTTCGTCCTGCTGGGCGCGGCGAGCGCCGTCACCACCGGCCACCCGCAGGCACGCAAGCTGCTGGACAATGCCATCGAGGTGATTGAGCGCTACTTCTGGAGCGAACAGGAGCAGATGTGCCTGGAGTCCTGGGACGAAGCCTTCAGCAAAACGGAAGACTATCGCGGCGGTAACGCCAATATGCACGCCGTGGAAGCCTTCCTCATCGTCTATGACGTGACCCACGACCGGAAATGGCTCGACCGCGCCCTGCGCATCGCCTCGGTGATTATTCACGACGTGGCGCGCAAAGGGGAGTACCGCGTTAACGAGCATTTCGACACCAGCTGGAACCCGATCCGCGATTACAACATCGATAACCCTGCCCACCGCTTCCGCGCCTACGGCGGCACGCCGGGACACTGGATCGAGTGGGGCCGCCTGATGCTGCACCTGCGTGCCGCGCTGGAAGCCCGCTTTGAAACCCCGCCGGAATGGTTGCTGGAAGATGCGAAAGGCCTGTTTCACGCCACTATTCGCGACGCCTGGGCACCCGACGGGGCGGACGGCTTTGTCTACTCCGTGGGCTGGGACGGCAAGCCTATCGTGCGCGAACGCGTGCGCTGGCCAATCGTCGAGGCGATGGGCACGGCCTATGCCCTCTACACCGTCACTGGCGAGGCGCAGTACGAAGCCTGGTATCAGAAATGGTGGGATTACTGCATCAAGTACCTGATGGATTACGAAAACGGTTCCTGGTGGCAGGAGCTGGACACCAATAACGAAGTGACCACCAAAGTCTGGGACGGCAAGCAGGATATTTACCACCTGCTGCACTGCCTGGTGATCCCCCGCCTGCCGCTGGCGCCGGGCTTAGCCCCTGCCGTAGCCGCCGGATTACTGGATAGCCTGGCCAAATAATAAAGACGGAGTTTTTATGCGTACCCTACACAATATTGACCTGAAAAATAACGAAAGTGGTTTCACCCTGCGCTGGCAGGACCGTCTGATTTTATCCCACTCTGCGGATGCCCCCTGCCTGTGGATCGGTGCAGGCGAAGCGGATATCGAGATGTTTCGCGGCAATTTCAGCATCAAAGACAAGCTTAACGAAAAGATTGCCCTGACGAACGCGACCGTCACGCAGCAAAGCGCGGGCTGGGCAATCCGCTTTACCCGCGGCGACGCGGTGAGCGCGACGCTGCTGGTGGGCGTGGATGGTGAGGGCCGTCTGGAGCTGAAGCTGAAAAATGACGCCGCCAGCCATAACCGCATCTGGCTGCGGCTGGCGGCTCAGCCTGACGATCATATCTACGGCTGCGGCGAGCAGTTCTCGTATTTCGATCTGCGCGGCAAGCCGTTCCCGCTGTGGACCAGCGAGCAGGGCGTGGGCCGCAACAAGCAGACTTACGTCACCTGGCAGGCCGACTGCAAAGAGAACGCGGGCGGCGATTACTACTGGACCTTCTTCCCACAGCCTACCTTCGTGAGCACCCAGAAGTACTACTGCCACGTGGATAACAGCTGTTATATGAACTTCGACTTCAGCGCGCCGGACTTCCACGAGCTGGCATTCTGGGAAGATAACGCCACGCTGCGCTTCGAATGCGCAGAAACCTACGTCGATCTGCTGGAAAAACTGACCGGCCTGCTGGGGCGTCAGCCTGAACTGCCGGACTGGGTTTACGACGGCGTGACGCTGGGTATTCAGGGCGGCACCGAGGTGTGTCAGCAGAAGCTCGACGCCATGCGCGAGGGCGGCGTGAAGGTAAACGGCATCTGGGCGCAGGACTGGTCCGGCATCCGGATGACCTCCTTTGGCAAACGCGTAATGTGGAACTGGAAGTGGAACAGCGCGCTCTATCCGCAGCTTGATGAGCGGATTGCGCAGTGGAAAGAGGAAGGCGTGCAGTTCCTCTCCTATATCAACCCGTACGTCGCCAGCGATAAAGATCTCTGCGAAGAGGCGTCGAAGCGCGGCTATCTGACCAAAGATGCCGACGGCAAGGATTACCACGTTGAGTTCGGCGAGTTCTACGCGGGCGTTATCGACCTGACTAACCCGGAAGCCTACAGCTGGTACAAAGAGGTGATCAAAAAGAACCTGATCGAACTGGGCTGCGGCGGCTGGATGGCCGATTTCGGGGAATATCTGCCGACCGATACCTTCCTGCACAACGGCGTGAGCGCGGAGATCATGCATAACGCCTGGCCTGCCCTGTGGGCGAAATGTAACTACGAAGCGCTGGAGGAGACCGGCAAGCTCGGGGAGATCCTGTTCTTCATGCGCGCGGGCTACACCGGTAGCCAGAAACACTCGGTGATGATGTGGGCGGGGGATCAGAACGTCGACTGGAGCCTGGACGATGGTCTGGCGTCCGTCGTACCGGCGGCGCTGTCGCTGGCGATGACCGGGCACGGGCTGCACCACAGCGACATTGGCGGCTATACGACCCTCTTCGAGATGAAGCGCAGCAAAGAGCTGCTGCTGCGCTGGTGCGACTTCAGCGCCTTTACGCCGATGATGCGTACCCACGAGGGCAACCGCCCTGGCGATAACTGGCAGTTCGATGGCGACGCGGAAACTATCGCCCACTTCGCGCGCATGACCACCGTCTTCACCACTCTGAAGCCGTACATCAAAGCTGCGGTAGCGCAGAATGCGAAGAGCGGCCTACCGGTGATGCGCCCGCTGTTCCTGCACTTCGAGGACGATGCGCGCGCCTACACGCTGAAATACCAGTACCTGTTTGGCCGCGATCTGCTGGTGGCGCCGGTTCATGAAGAGGGACGCCGCGACTGGTCGCTCTATCTGCCGCAGGACACCTGGGTCAATGCGTGGACCGGGGAAACCTGCCAGGGCGGTGCCATCACCGTTGATGCCCCGCTCGGCAAACCGCCGGTCTTCTATCGCCAGCACAGCGAATGGGCAGATCTGTTTAGCACCTTACGTCATATCTGATAAGGCTCGCCCGCGGGGAAACCTGCGGGCAGACGGAGAACAATAATGAGTCAACATACTTCTGATCCGGCAACCCTGCGCCTGCCGTTTAAAGAAAAACTCGCCTACGGGATGGGCGATCTCGGCTCTAACATCCTGCTTGATATCGGCACGCTGTATCTGCTGAAGTTCTACACCGACGTGCTGGGGCTGCCTGGCACCTACGGCGGGATTATCTTCCTGATTGCAAAGTTTTTTACCGCCTTCACCGACATGGGCACCGGGATCATGCTCGATTCCCGGCGCAAGATCGGCCCGAAAGGGAAATTCCGCCCGTTCGTGCTGTATGCAGCCTTCCCGGTAACGTTGCTGGCGATAGCTAACTTCGTCGGCACACCGTTTGAAATTACCGGTAAAACGGTGATGGCGACGGTGCTGTTCATGCTGTACGGCCTGTTCTTCAGCATGATGAACTGCTCCTACGGCGCGATGGTGCCCGCCATTACCAAAAACCCGGACGAGCGTGCTTCGCTGGCCGCCTGGCGCCAGGGCGGCGCCACGCTGGGTCTGCTGCTCTGTACGGTGGGCTTTGTCCCGGTGATGAACCTGATTGAGGGCAACGACCAGCTTGGCTACATCTTTGCCGCCACCCTCTTCTCGCTGTTCGGGTTGTTCTTTATGTGGTGGTGCTATAAAGGCGTAACCGAGCGTTACGTCGAGACGCAGCCTGCTAACCCGGCGCAGAAACCGGGGCTGTTGCAGTCGTTTCGCGCCATCGCCGGGAACCGTCCGCTGTTTATCCTGTGCATCGCTAACCTGTGCACGCTGGGCGCCTTTAACGTTAAGCTCGCCATTCAGGTCTACTACACGCAGTACGTACTGAACGACCCGATCCTGCTGTCGTACATGGGCTTCTTCAGCATGGGCTGTATTTTTATCGGCGTCTTTATGATGCCCGGCGCGGTGCGGCGCTTCGGCAAGAAAAAGGTCTACATCAGCGGGCTGACGATTTGGGTGGCGGGCGATCTGCTTAACTACTTCTTCGGCGGCGGCTCGGTGAGCTTCGTGGCGTTCTCCTGCCTGGCGTTCTTCGGCTCCGCGTTCGTGAACAGCCTGAACTGGGCGCTGGTGTCCGATACCGTGGAATACGGCGAGTGGCGCACCGGCGTACGCTCCGAGGGGACGGTCTACACCGGCTTTACCTTCTTCCGTAAGGTATCGCAGGCGCTGGCGGGCTTCTTCCCGGGGATCATGCTCACGCAGATCGGCTATGTGCCCAACGTGGTGCAATCCGCCGGCACGGTTGAAGGGCTACGGCAGCTGATATTTATCTATCCGAGTCTGCTGGCAGTCATCACCATCGTGGCGATGGGCTGCTTCTACAACCTTAACGAGAAGATGTATGTGCGCATCGTGGAAGAAATTGAGCTGCGCAAACGTACGGCATAAATGACGTGATTGAGCGCCCTGCGGGGCGCTTTGAGGATCGACCATGACACATAATACTGATCCGTTAACCCTGAAATTGAGCCTGCGAGAGAAGTGCGCCTACGGGATGGGTGATTTTGGCTCGAACCTGATGCTGTGTATTGGCACGCTGTATCTGCTAAAGTTTTACACGGACGAGCTGGGCATGCCCGCGTTCTACGGCGGCATCATTTTTCTGGTCGCCAAGTTCTTTACCGCGTTTACCGACATGCTGACCGGGGTGCTGCTGGACTCCCGGCGTAATATCGGCGCGCGGGGCAAATTCCGGCCATTCATTCTCTACGCCTCCGTTCCGGTGGCGCTGGTGGCCACGGCGCAGTTTATGGCCAACGACTTTAGCCTGACGGTGAAAACGGCCCTCGCCACCGTGCTCTTCATGATGTTTGGCCTCTGCTACAGCCTGATGAACTGCGCCTACGGTGCAATGGTTCCGGCCATCACCAAAAACCCGAACGAGCGCGCGCAGCTTGCGGCGTGGCGTCAGGGCGGCGCAACGGTAGGACTGTTGCTCTGTACTGTCGGCTTTATGCCGATTCAGGCGCTGTTCGTCAGCCAGCCCTCACTCGGCTATCTGGTGGCCGCGCTGGTGTTCGTCACCGGGGGACTGTTCTGCATGTGGTGGTGCTACAGCGGGGTGAAAGAGCGCTACGTCGAGCTTACGCCCGATCACCATAAGCCCGGCATTCTGAAATCGTTCTGCGCGATTTTCCGCAATCCGCCGCTGCTGGTGCTGTGCATCGCCAACCTGTGTACCCTCGCCGCGTTTAACATCAAGCTGGCGATTCAGGTCTATTACACCCAGTACGTGCTGAACGATCTGCATCTCCTGTCGTGGATGGGCTTTTTCAGCATGGGTTGCATTCTGATTGGCGTGTTTCTGGTGCCTGGCGCGGTGAAGCGCTTTGGCAAGAAGCCGGTCTATCTGGGCGGGCTGACGCTATGGGCGGTGGGCGACGTGCTGAACTTCGTCTGGGGAACCAGTTCCCTGCTGTTCGTGCTCTTTTCCTGCATGGCCTTTTTCGGCACCGCGTTTGTGAACAGCCTGAACTGGGCGCTGGTGCCGGATACGGTTGATTACGGCGAGTGGAAAACCGGGATCCGCGCCGAAGGGTCGGTGTATACCGGCTATACCTTCTCGCGCAAAATCTCCGCGGCGCTGGCCGGTTTTCTGCCCGGTATCATGCTGACCCAGATTGGCTATGTTCCCCATGCCGTACAGAGCGCAGGCACGCTGCTTGGGTTGCGCCAGCTTATTTTCCTCTGGCCGTGCGGCCTGGCGATCGTTGCCGCCGTGACCATGGGGCTGTTTTATAAACTCAACGAAGCGCGCTTCGCCTTTATTATCGAGGAGATTGGAAAACGGAAAAAACAGACAGCAAATACCCCTGAGATAACCACCAACAATAAAGCGTCAGCAGTCACTTTATAACAATAAATCCGGCCAGTATGTCCTTCCTGTTTATCAGGAGGGAGGCCTTTCTGTACCTGATACATGGACAAATTATGAAAAGAATCATCACCGTACTGATCGTGTCGTCTGTGTCCTGCCCGGTTTTTGCCGGGGCCTATGTCGAAACGCGCGAAGCCTACAACACCGCCTCTGAGCTGCACGAAGTGATCCTGCGTGCGGGCTATAACTTCGATATGGGCGCGGGACTGATGTTCACCAACGCTTATAACGTGGGGAAATGGGACGAACTGAAGCACAGCTATAACGAAATTGAGGGGTGGTATCCACTCTTCAAACCGACCGACAAACTGACCTTCCAGCCCGGCGGCTTGATTAATGACAGCAGCGCAGGATCAGGTGGCGCGGTTTATTTAGATACTAACTATAAATTTACGGACTGGTTTAATCTGACGTTCCGCTATCGCTATAACCATAACAATTACGATACGCCGGACTATAACGGGCAGATGGATAAGAACGACACACATGAATTTGCCAACTACTGGAATTTCAAAGTGACGGATGCGTTTTTCTACACCTTTGAGCCGCACTTTTTCCAGCGGGTGAATGATTACCACAGCAAAAATGGCAAAGATCATCACTGGGAAATTACCAATAAATTCAGCTATAAGATCGACAGAAACTGGCTGCCGTATCTTGAGCTACAGTGGCTGGACCGATGGAATGATTACAACCGCGAGCAGTACCGGATCCGTTTAGGGTTGCGGTATTCGTTCTAATAAAAAAAGCCGCTGATCGCTCAGCGGCTTTTTCGTTGCCGGGTGGCGCATGCGCTTACCCGGCCTACGGCATAACCGAATTACTCTTCTTTCGCACCGCGCATTGCACGTTTACGATCGTTCTCGGTCAGGTGACGTTTACGGATACGAATTGACTGAGGCGTCACTTCGACCAGTTCGTCATCATCGATGAATTCCAGAGCCTGCTCCAGCGTCATCTTGATCGGTGGAACCAGAACCGTTGCTTCGTCAGTACCGGACGCACGCATGTTGGTCAGTTTCTTACCGGTCAGGCAGTTTACCGTCAGGTCGTTAGAACGGCTGTGAATACCGATGATCTGGCCTTCGTAAACTTCAGCGCCGTGGCCCAGGAACAGCTTACCGCGATCCTGCAAACCGAACAGCGCAAACGCAACCGCTTTACCCTGACCGTTGGAGATCAGCACGCCGTTGTTACGCTGGCCCACTTCGCCCGGACGAACGTCGTCGTAGTGGCTGAAGGTGGAGTACAGCAGACCGGTACCGGAAGTCATGGTCATGAACTCAGAACGGAAGCCGATCAGGCCACGGCTTGGGATCACGTAGTCGAGACGTACGCGGCCTTTGCCATCTGGATTCATGTTTTTCAGGTCGCCTTTACGCTCACCCAGTGCCTGCATCACAGAACCCTGGTGCTGTTCTTCAACGTCCAGCGTTACGTTTTCGAATGGCTCTTGTTTACGGCCATCGATTTCGCGGAAGATAACTTTCGGACGGGAAACCGCCATCTCGAAACCTTCACGACGCATGTTCTCAATCAGAACAGACAGGTGCAGCTCACCACGACCCGAAACGCGGAATGCATCAGCGTCTTCGGTTTCTTCAACGCGCAGCGCAACGTTGTGCACCAGCTCTTTGTTCAGGCGGTCAAGGATCTGACGAGAGGTAACAAACTTACCTTCTTTACCACAGAACGGAGAGGTGTTGACGTTGAAGAACATGGATACGGTTGGTTCATCAACGGACAGGGCTGGCAGCGCTTCGACGTTCTGCGGATCGCAGATGGTGTCGGAGATGTTCAGTTCACCCAGACCGGTGATGGCAATGATGTCGCCCGCTTCAGCGATGTCGCTCTCGATACGCTCAAGACCCAGGTGAGTCAGAACTTTACCGACTTTACCGTTACGGGTTTTGCCTTCGCTATCGATGATAGTGACCTGCTGGTTAGGCTTCACTTTACCGCGCTTGATACGACCAATGCCGATTACGCCAACGTAGTTGTTGTAGTCGAGCTGAGAGATCTGCATTTGCAGGGTGCCTTCCAGGTCAACGTTTGGCGCAGGAACGCGGTCAACAATCGTCTGGTACAGCGGAGTCATGTCTTCCGCCATGTCTTCGTGATCCAGACCGGCGATACCGTTCAGCGCAGACGCATAAACGATAGGGAAGTCCAGCTGTTCGTCGGTCGCGTCGAGGTTAACGAACAGGTCGAAGACCTGGTCAACAACCCAGTCAGGACGCGCGCCAGGACGGTCAACCTTGTTGATCACAACGATAGGTTTCAGGCCGTGGGCAAATGCTTTTTTGGTCACGAAGCGCGTTTGCGGCATAGGGCCATCAAATGCGTCAACCACCAGCAGCACGGAATCCACCATGGACATCACGCGCTCAACTTCACCACCGAAGTCGGCGTGCCCTGGGGTATCAACGATGTTGATACGGTAGTCATTCCATTTGATAGCGGTGTTTTTGGCGAGGATGGTAATCCCACGCTCTTTCTCCAAATCGTTGGAGTCCATCACACGCTCTTGAGTTTCGGCACGAGCATCAAACGTACCGGACTGCTGTAGCAGCTTATCAACCAGGGTAGTTTTACCATGGTCGACGTGCGCGATGATGGCGATATTACGCAATTTTTCGATCACAACTTTGCCTCAGGCATTTAGAAATAGCGCGTTATTGTACACGGATTAATCGCACTACAAAACAGGATCACAAACATCCCCCGCAAACAAGTATTGCAGAGATGCTTTGTGATCGCTTTCACGGAGCGGTAAAAGGGCACTTTAACGTAAATTGCACCAATATGGTGCTCGATGTTCACACAGAAGCACTATAATGGTGCAACAAATCCAATGTGGTGCAGCCCTTCTGCACTATGGTGCGCATGATAACGCCTTTTTGGGGTGTTTTAAAAGTTGGCACAGATTTCGCTTTACAGAAATACAGTAAAAATATGGCAGCCCAGCCGATTTGAAGACCTCGTTACCACGACGACAATGACCAATCTGGAGAGTTAAGTATGTCCGCTGAACACGTTTTGACGATGCTGAACGAACATGAAGTGAAGTTTGTTGATCTGCGCTTCACCGATACCAAAGGTAAAGAACAGCACGTCACGATCCCTGCTCATCAGGTGAACGCCGAATTCTTTGAAGAAGGCAAAATGTTTGACGGCTCCTCCATTGGCGGCTGGAAAGGCATTAACGAATCCGACATGGTTCTGATGCCAGACGCAACCACTGCGCTCATTGACCCGTTCTACGAAGAACCTACGCTGATCATCCGCTGCGATATCCTGGAACCTGGCACGCTGCAAGGCTATGACCGTGACCCACGCTCCATCGCAAAACGCGCTGAAGAGTACCTGCGTTCTACCGGCATCGCAGACACCGTTCTGTTCGGGCCAGAGCCAGAGTTCTTCCTGTTCGACGACATCCGTTTTGGCGCTTCCATTTCTGGTTCCCACGTCGCTATCGATGACATCGAAGGCGCATGGAACTCTTCCACCAAATACGAAGGTGGTAACAAAGGTCACCGTCCGGGCGTGAAAGGCGGTTACTTCCCGGTTCCTCCGGTCGATTCTTCACAGGACATCCGTTCTACCATGTGTCTGATCATGGAAGAGATGGGCCTGGTTGTTGAAGCGCACCACCACGAAGTGGCAACGGCTGGCCAGAACGAAATCGCAACCCGCTTCAACACCATGACTAAGAAAGCGGATGAGATTCAGATCTACAAATACGTTGTGCACAACGTTGCGCACCGTTTCGGTAAAACCGCGACCTTCATGCCAAAACCCATGTTCGGCGACAACGGTTCCGGTATGCACTGCCACATGTCCCTGTCCAAGAACGGCACCAACCTGTTCTCTGGCGACAAATATGCGGGTCTGTCTGAGCAGGCGCTGCACTACATCGGCGGTGTTATCAAGCACGCTAAAGCGATCAACGCCCTGGCGAACCCGACCACCAACTCCTACAAGCGTCTGGTCCCAGGTTACGAAGCACCGGTGATGCTGGCTTACTCTGCCCGTAACCGTTCTGCGTCTATCCGTATCCCGGTGGTGGCGTCTCCGAAAGCGCGTCGTATCGAAGTGCGCTTCCCGGACCCGGCGGCTAACCCATACCTGTGCTTCGCAGCACTGCTGATGGCCGGTCTGGACGGTATCAAGAACAAGATCCACCCGGGCGAAGCCATGGACAAAAACCTGTACGACCTGCCGCCAGAAGAAGCGAAAGAGATCCCACAGGTTGCCGGCTCTCTGGAAGAAGCCCTGCAAGCGCTGGACGCAGACCGTGAGTTCCTGACCGCTGGCGGCGTGTTCACCGATGAAGCTATCGACGCTTACATCGCGCTGCGTACCGAAGAAAACGACCGCGTTCGCATGACGCCGCACCCGGTTGAGTTCGAACTGTACTACAGCGTTTAATTGATTTGTTTTACCCGGCGCATACGCGTCGGGAGTAGTTGCCGTGGAAACTTTAGCCCATCTTCGGATGGGCTTTTTTCTCCACCAACAACCTGATCTCACGCGCTTTTTACCTCTAAAACGCTATACTGCACTAAAATAGTGCAACGACTCCAGGAGACTGCTGAATGGCAACTGGCACGCTGCCCGATGCTGGGCAGATCCTCAATTCTTTGATTAACAGTATTTTGCTGGTCGACGACGAGCTGGCGGTGCATTACGCCAACCCGGCGGCGCAGCAGCTGCTCGCCCAAAGCGCCCGTAAACTGTTTGGCACGCCGCTGCCGGAACTGCTGAGCTATTTCTCGCTGAATATTGGCCTGATGCAGGAGAGTTTGCAGGCGGGTCAGGGCTTCACCGATAACGAAGTGACGCTGGTGATTGACGGACGCTCGCATATTTTGTCCCTCACCGCACAGCGCCTGCCGGATGGCATGATTCTGCTGGAAATGGCGCCGATGGATAACCAGCGTCGTCTCAGCCAGGAGCAGCTTCAGCATGCGCAGCAGATTGCGGCGCGCGACCTGGTGCGCGGGCTGGCTCATGAAATTAAAAACCCGCTGGGCGGCTTACGCGGTGCGGCACAACTTTTGACCAAAGCGCTGCCTGACCCTGCCCTGGCGGAGTATACCAACGTCATTATCGAGCAGGCGGACCGTCTGCGTAATCTGGTCGATCGTCTGCTCGGGCCGCAGCAGCCGGGGATGCATGTTTCAGAAAGCATTCACAAGGTCGCGGAGCGGGTGGTGAAACTCGTCTCTATGGAGCTGCCAGATAACGTCACGCTGGTGCGTGATTACGACCCAAGCCTGCCGGAGCTGGCGCACGATCCGGACCAGATTGAACAGGTGCTGTTGAACATTGTGCGTAACGCGTTGCAGGCGCTGGGCCCGGAGGGTGGCGAAATTATTCTGCGTACCCGCACCGCGTTCCAGCTGACGCTGCACGGCGTGCGTTATCGTCTGGCGGCACGTATTGATGTGGAAGATAACGGGCCGGGGATCCCGCCGCATCTCCAGGACACCCTGTTCTACCCGATGGTCAGCGGTCGCGAAGGCGGCACCGGGCTGGGGTTATCCATCGCCCGTAATTTGATTGACCAACACTCCGGCAAAATTGAATTTACCAGTTGGCCGGGACATACCGAGTTTTCGGTTTTCCTGCCGATTAAAAAATAAAGGTGACGTTTATGCAACGAGGGATAGTCTGGGTAGTCGATGACGATAGCTCCATCCGTTGGGTGCTTGAACGCGCGCTCACAGGAGCGGGATTAAGCTGCACGACATTTGAGAGCGGCAGCGAAGTGCTCGACGCACTCACCACCAAAACGCCGGACGTTCTGCTCTCGGATATTCGCATGCCGGGCATGGACGGACTGGCGCTCTTAAAGCAGATCAAACAGCGCCACCCCATGCTTCCGGTCATCATAATGACCGCCCACTCCGACCTGGATGCCGCCGTTAGCGCCTACCAGCAGGGGGCGTTTGATTACCTGCCAAAACCGTTTGATATCGACGAAGCCGTTGCCCTGGTCGAACGCGCCATCAGTCACTATCAGGAGCAACAGCAGCCCCGACACGCGCCGGATTTCGGGCCTACGACGGACATCATCGGTGAAGCGCCGGCCATGCAGGACGTGTTTCGCATCATCGGGCGTCTGTCGCGCTCGTCTATCAGCGTCTTGATTAACGGTGAATCAGGGACCGGTAAAGAGCTGGTTGCGCACGCCCTGCATCGCCACAGCCCGCGGGCGAAAGCGCCTTTCATCGCCCTGAACATGGCGGCGATCCCCAAAGATTTGATTGAATCTGAGCTGTTCGGCCACGAAAAAGGGGCGTTTACCGGGGCAAATACCATTCGTCAGGGACGCTTTGAACAGGCTGACGGCGGAACGCTATTCCTGGATGAAATCGGCGATATGCCGCTGGATGTTCAGACCCGACTGCTGCGCGTGCTGGCAGATGGCCAGTTTTACCGCGTGGGCGGCTATGCGCCGGTGAAGGTGGACGTGCGTATTATTGCCGCGACGCACCAGAACCTGGAGCTGCGCGTGCAGGAGGGGAAATTCCGTGAGGATTTATTCCATCGTCTGAACGTGATCCGCGTCCACCTCCCGCCGCTGCGCGAGCGTCGGGAAGATATCCCGCGTCTGGCGCGCCATTTCCTGCAAGTGGCGGCCCGCGAGCTAGGCGTGGAAGCCAAGCAGCTTCATCCGGAAACGGATGCCGCCCTCACCCGTCTGGCGTGGCCGGGCAACGTGCGTCAGCTGGAAAACACCTGTCGCTGGCTGACCGTGATGGCCGCCGGACAGGAAGTGTTGATTCAGGATCTCCCCGCCGAGCTGTTTGAAGCCACCGTGCCCGAAAGCACCGCCGGACATGCGCTGCCGGACAGCTGGGCGACGCTGCTGGCGCAGTGGGCAGATCGCGCGCTGCGTTCCGGTCATCAAAATCTGCTCTCCGAAGCGCAGCCTGAGATGGAGCGCACGCTGTTGACTACCGCGCTTCGTCATACCCAGGGCCACAAACAGGAAGCGGCTCGCCTGTTGGGATGGGGTCGAAACACCCTGACGCGCAAGCTGAAAGAGCTGGGAATGGAGTGATCTTACTCCGCTGTGTAAAGGTTACTAATTGAGCGCAAAGTGCCGTTATTTTGCGCTTTACTGTTCCGATGAGTTTTGTATGATCGTGCCCGGAAACAGGGGGGAGCATCATGCTGGAATCATTAGTGACTTTGCTTTCGAGCGGAGCAGCAGAAAGCCACACGCCACAAACTGCCGTTGCGGCGGTATTGTGTGCGGCACTGGTTGGGCTGTTTAGCTAACGAGCTGTTGATGAAAAGCCGGGTGGCGGCTTCGCCTTACCCGGCCTACATAAGTGCGAGATGTAGGCCGGGTAAGCGAAGCGCCACCCGGCATTGCAGCTCAAATCACCCGCGAGAACTGCTGTAAACGCGCCTTCTGACGCAGATAGGCATCGAAGCACATGCAGATATTACGAATCAACAGACGTCCTTTCGGCGTGACGACAACCGCACTCTCCGACACATCCACCAGCCCGTCTTTCGCCAGCGGCGCCAGAAGCTTCAGGTCTTCGGCAAAGTAATCGCTGAATTGCAGATCCCATTGCGACTCCACCTCGCGAAATTCGAGACGGAAGTTGCAGATAAGCGCCTTAATTACGTCCCGACGGATGCAGTCGTCGCGCGTTAGCGCAATGCCGCGCCACAGCGCGTTGCCGGTTTCGTCTGTCTGCTGATAGTACAGCTTCAGCTCTTTCTGATTCTGGGCGTAGCAGTCGCCAATCATGCTGATGGCGGAGACGCCCATTCCGAGCAGATCGGTATCGCCCTGGGTGGTGTAGCCCTGGAAGTTACGGTGGAGAACACCTTCGCGCTGGGCAATCGCCAGTTCATCGTCAGGGCGGGCAAAGTGATCCATTCCGATAAACTGATAGCCGGTTTCGGTCAGCGAGGCGATGGTCTCCTGCAAAATGTCCAGCTTCTGCTGGGCGGAAGGCAGATCCGCATCTTTGATTTTGCGCTGAGCGGCGAACAGCGTCGGCAGGTGCGCATAGTTAAAGACGCTCAGACGGTCCGGGTTAAGCTCAGCCACGCGTTTAAGCGTGTAGGCGAAGCTCTCCGGCGTCTGCTTCGGCAGGCCGTAAATCAGGTCTATATTCGTTGAGGTAAAGCCGATTTCACGCGCATGGTTGAGTAAGGCAAAGATAAACGCTTCGTCCTGCTCGCGGTTTACCAGGCGCTGTACTTCTTTGTTGAAGTCCTGTACGCCCATACTCAGGCGGTTGAAACCTTCGGCGCGTAAATGATCCAGCACATCCAGCTCGATTTCACGCGGATCGACCTCGATCGAAATTTCGGCGTCGTCGTTAAAACTAAAATTGCCGCGCAGCAGCGCCATCAGGCGGCTGATCTGCGCTTTATTCAGATAAGTTGGCGTACCACCGCCCCAGTGAAGCTGGCTGACGTGACGCCCTTTAAACAGCGGTGCGCGGTGCAGAATTTCCTGTTCGAGCGCATCGAGGTATTGATCGGCTTTGTGCTGCTGGCGGGTAACGATTTTATTGCAGCCGCAGAAGTAGCAGAGCTTATGGCAGAACGGAATATGGACGTAGAGCGACAGCGGGCGCTCGGGATAGCGCGCCACAGCTTGCTGAAAATCCGCCTCGCCGAAAGCATCAGAAAACTCCAGCGCGGTGGGGTATGAGGTATAACGCGGCCCGGAATAGTTATATTTCTGGATCAGGGCCAAATCCCAGTCGATAGATGGTACAGACATGCTCACTCCTTCCGTTGGTGTCGCGTTCGTATACGGCGGCCCGTTCTGGTCCCGTTGCGGGCCATCATTCGGGTGCGCAGCCACTTCTGTCGCCGCGACAACCGCCGTAGTTTAACGAATAACCACACCAGATAACATATAACCGGAAGGGTTATAAGCAGGACGAGTGTACCTGCCGGGTGCAAATGTTAGTTTCCACCTTTCAGCAGACGCATCATATCTTCCTGCTTTTCGTCTTCCTCTTCGTCTTCTTCATCATCGTAGGACAGACCCAGCTTCTGCATCAGTTCATCAATGCGGTCCAGTTTGGCGTCCACCCAGGACTGCTCTTCAGCGGTCAGGGTTTCACCCTCTTCAAGACGTTCCAGCAGCGCATCCAGGCGCTCATCGTTCTCCAGCATATCCAGCTCAGCCTGCGGTGAAAGCATAGGTTTCTCGCTCTTTGGTTTGTGCTGCTTAGTGACCGGCGTGTCTGTCACGCCCAGTGGAATGGGAGTTTTACTGCCGATACGAGGATCTTTCTGCTGTTTGCCTTTTGCAGAAGCGCCTGCGGCACCGCCACCGTTAGCACGGCTACCCGCAGCATGGCCACGATGTTTTTTATCGCGTTTGCGATCGCGCGCTTCCTGATTCAGTTCTTCGCGCGTTTTGCGGCGTGCTTTTGCAGGGCGTTTCACGCCCGCAGCGGAGGTCGGTTTTTTCATGATGTTTTATCTTTAAGTCGTTTTCTTCAGTATAGAATTGCGGCGAAATCTAGCAGAAAGCAAGCAAAGAAAAAAGGCGACAGAGCAATCTGTCGCCTTTTTTCCTGACTCACAACCCTTAACGGGTCAGACATTCCCTGTTTGCCTGCAACAAACCCTGTTTATCCCTTGGCTACTACCGTCCGTGATACGGTTCCGTTTCCTGTTAAAAACGCCTCCAGGCGCCGGTCGTCCTGACAATCCTGAGTCTTCGCCTCCTGGCGCTCCTGACCCTTATCCTTAAGTCGTTATCCTGTTGGCATCCTCGCCCTGGCACACACTTTACCTTGGTCCCTTAAACTAACAAGCTATGAAAAGGTACAAAACCGGATTTTCAGATAATTACTCATTAATAACTCTTTGAATTTTAATATTTTGAGTTTTTTAGCGCCTGCGATTTCTCTTAAATTTCTCATACGCTTAAGGGCAGATCTCTTACATTCCGTAGGGCTTTCACTTACATGTCAATGACGAAGGGAAAAGCCTTTTGCCCGCATTCAGGTATAATCCCCGCAGATTACGATTTTTGGAGACGACCACGTGACTACCTGGAACTACCAACAGACGCATTTTGTCACCAGTGCGCCCGATATTCGCCACCTGCCCTCAGACACAGGGATTGAAGTGGCATTTGCTGGCCGCTCCAATGCGGGAAAATCCAGTGCCCTGAATACGCTCACCAATCAGAAAAACCTGGCGCGTACCTCAAAAACACCTGGCCGTACTCAGCTGATTAACCTGTTTGAAGTGGCTGAAGGCAAACGCCTGGTCGATTTACCGGGCTACGGTTACGCGCAGGTACCGGAAGAGATGAAGATCAAATGGCAGCGTGCGCTGGGTGAATACCTGGAAAAACGCATGTGTCTGAAAGGTCTGGTGGTGCTGATGGATATTCGTCATCCGCTAAAAGATCTCGACCAGCAGATGATTGACTGGGCGGTGGCAAGCGATATTGCGGTGCTGGTGCTGCTGACAAAAGCGGATAAGCTGGCAAGCGGCGCGCGCAAGGCGCAGGTGAACAAGGTTCGTGAAGCGGTGCTGGCATTCAACGGTGATGTACAGGTTGAACCGTTCTCCTCGCTGAAAAAGCAGGGCGTGGATAAACTGCGACAGAAGCTCGACAGCTGGTTTAACGATCTGGAACCGGCGACTGAAGCGGAAGCAGAGTAACAACAGGCGCGGCGATGACCGCGCTTTTTTTCGCCTGAAACTTTCTTTGCCGCAATAAAAAACGCCCCAGTCATTACTGACTGGGGCGGCTAAAATATTCAGCCAAATCCGATTACGTGAAGTAAAAGGTCTGAAAGATAGAACATCTTACCTCTGTACCCTACGTCGTTAACTCTACTCTTTTTTTATCGCTGGACAAAGCACTTTTTGTAGTTTTTTTTCATTCTTTACATAGGGAATTCTAATGATCGTCACAAAACGCGCGTACTTATGTTGCTTACTTACATAAAACGCGCGTTATTCCGATAACCCTTAGTGAGCCTGATCCCAGTTTTCGCCGCTACCCACTTCCACCAGCAATGGTACGTCCAGCTTCATGCTGTTTTCCATCAGTTCATGGATCTTCTGAGAGACCGTCTCCAGATCGTCTTTATGAACTTCAAAGACCAGTTCATCGTGTACCTGCATGATCATTTTCACGCGCGGTTTCTCTTTTTCGAGCCAGGCATCGACGGCAATCATTGCGCGTTTAATGATGTCCGCCGCAGTGCCCTGCATAGGGGCGTTGATCGCAGCACGTTCAGCACCAGCCCGGCGCGCGGCGTTGCTGGATTTGATGTCCGGAAGGTAGAGACGACGGCCATCCAGCGTTTCAACGTATCCTTTCTCTTTCGCCTGTGCGCGGGTACGTTCCATATATTCCAGCACGCCCGGATACCGCTCGAAGTAGAGATCCATATACTTCTGCGACTCTTTACGCGGGATATTGAGCTGGCGTGAAAGACCAAAGGCACTCATGCCGTAAATCAGACCGAAGTTGATCGCTTTTGCACTACGACGCTGCTCGTTTGTCACGCTCTCCAGCGGCAGCCCAAACACTTCGGCAGCGGTTGCCCGGTGGATGTCCTTCCCTTCGGCAAAGGCCGTCAGCAGGCCTTTGTCGCGTGACAGGTGCGCCATAATACGCAGTTCGATTTGCGAGTAGTCCGCGGAGACAATCAGATAATCCTCTGGCGCAATGAAAGCCTGGCGAATACGGCGGCCCTCTTCATTACGCACCGGAATGTTCTGAAGGTTAGGATCGGTTGACGAAAGTCGCCCGGTCGCCGCCACAGCCTGGTGATAGGAGGTGTGCACGCGGCCCGTTTTCGGGTTGATCATCAACGGCAGTTTGTCGGTATAGGTCGATTTCAGCTTAGCCAGACCACGGTATTGCAGAATAACTTTTGGCAGCGGATAGTCCAGCGCCAGCTCTTCCAGCACCTCTTCAGACGTTGAAGGGGCGCCACCCGGGGTTTTCTTCAGCGGCTTGATACCCTGTTTTTCAAACAGGATGGTTTGCAGCTGTTTCGGTGAAGACAGGTTAAATGCCTCGCCAGCAAGCTCATGAGCCTTCTGTTCAAGCTCGGTCAGGCGCTGCGCCAGCTCACCAGAGTGGTTATGCAGCACCGTTGGGTCGATTTTAACGCCATTGCGCTCAATGCGGGACAGCACAGGCACCAGCGGCATCTCAATGTTCTGGAACACATTCAGCGGCCCTTCGTGCTTCTGCAATTTCGGCCACATTTTGAGATGCAGCTGTAGCGTGACGTCAGCGTCTTCCGCGGCGTAGCGGCCTGCTTCTTCCAGCGCGATCTGGTTAAAGGTCAGCTGATTTTTGCCCTTACCGGCAATTTCTTCAAAGGTGATGGTTTTGTGTTTCAGCCAACGATCGGATAAGGAATCCATATCATGGCGGCCCGCCACGCTGTCCAGAATGTAAGATTCCAGCATGGTGTCAAAAGCGATACCACGCAGCTCAATGCCGTAGTTTTGCAGAATACCGCGGTCGTACTTCAGGTTTTGCCCGACCTTCAGCGCTTTCTCGTCTTCCAGAATCGGCTTCAGCAGTTCAAAGGCGCGCTCGCGGGAGATTTGCTCCGGCGCATCCAGATAGTCGTGAGCCACCGGAACATAGGCTGCAATACCCGGCTCCGTTGCGAATGACAGGCCCACCATATTAGCCGTAATGTTATCAAGGCTGTCTGTTTCGGTATCGAAAGCAAATACTGGCGCTTTTTTCAGCTTTTCAATCCAGGCGATGAGCCGTGACTCTTCAAGGATGGTTTCATAGTTGTCGAAGGAGAGCGCTGCCGCCTCTTCTTCTGCCTGCTCTTCGGCATCGACAACGATGGTCTCTTTCGGCTTCGCCGCAGGTTTAGCCCCTTTCGCCTGAAGCCATTTCCCGGCTTCAACATCCGCGGTCCAGCGTTTAAATTCGTATTTTCTGAACAGGCCAAGCAGTTCGTCGGCGGCGGGTTCCTGCACTTCCAGCTGCTCGCAGGTAAGCTCCAGCTCTACGTCAGTTTTGATGGTGGCCAACTGATAGGAGAGATAAGCCACCTCTTTGTTATCGGCGAGCTTTCCGGCCATGGTTTTTGCGCCACGGAAGGTAAGACCGGCAATTTTGTCGGGTTCTGCATACAGCGTATCCAGCCCGCCCAGCCCTTGCAGCAGCGCCTGAGCTGTTTTTTCGCCTACGCCCGGTACGCCAGGAATGTTATCCGAGGAATCGCCCATCAGGGCGAGGAAATCAATAATGAGCTCTGGCGGCACGCCATATTTGGCGACCACTTCTTCCGGGCCAAGAATGGTGTTTGTCATGGTGTTGATCAGCGTGATCCCGGGCGTTACCAGCTGCGCCATGTCTTTATCACCGGTACTGATCAGAACCGGGCGGCCTGCTTTTTCCGCTTCGCGCGCCAGGGTACCAATTACGTCATCAGCTTCAACGCCTGAGACCGCCAGCAGTGGCAGCCCCATCGCTTTCACCATAGCGTGCAACGGTTCAATTTGCGCACGCAGATCGTCAGGCATAGGGGGACGGTGAGATTTGTAGTGCTCAAATAATTCATCGCGGAAGGTTTTACCCTTTGCATCAAACACCACGGCCGCATGGGTTGGGTGGTATTGCAGAATCAGGCTGCGAAGCATATTCAGCACGCCGTACATTGCGCCGGTAGGTTCCCCTGCGCTGTTGGTCAGAGGAGGAAACGCATGATACGCCCGATACAGGTAAGAAGAGCCATCGACGAGTATAAGTGGGTTTTCTGGGATCTGAACCATAATGTCCGTGCCTTTTATGAATTTATGGGTAAAGGATGCCACAGAAGGATGAAAACATCAGGTTTTAGCGCTTTATACAGAAAAAGATTTTGCGATCGGGAAGATCGCTCGCAAAACAAAACTGTGGATAAGTTTGTGCATATTTTTAATACAGGTGAATAACAGATTTATAAAAGTGATACTGAAAAATTATTTATCTAATAAAATCAAAGCATTGCTATAAGATCACTTAAGATCGCGCTTCACTGATGTTTATTTAGTCTATGTGGATATAAGACTTAAGCACTCTGTCTATATGCAAAAATTCGCTGCCTGGCAGGAAAAGCCGCAGCCTCCTGGTGTGAAACCGCCCTGGTCTGAGCGAATTTCTGATAAGATCGGCGCCCAGCACCGGATAGCCGGCTGCTCAATTACAGCTAACTATCTGAATAAATTCATTATGTCGAGAATACTCGCAGCGATAACATTATGGTTAAGCGTCATTTTAACTATTCTGGTTACCATCGCCTGTTCTGTGCCAATCATCGTTGCCGGAATAATTAAACTTCTGCTGCCTGTCCCTCCGGTATGGCGCGCGGTGTCTGCTTTTTGTAATTTTATGATGTACTGCTGGTGTGAAGGGCTGGCGATCCTGCTGCATCTGAACCCCTGGCTGAAGTGGGATGTTCAGGGGCTGGAGAAGCTGAACAAAAAGAACTGGTATCTGCTGATCTGCAATCACCACAGCTGGGCCGACATCGTTGTATTGTGCGTACTGTTTCGCAAACACATTCCGATGAACAAATACTTTCTGAAACAGCAGCTGGCCTGGGTGCCTTTCATTGGACTGGCCTGCTGGGCGCTGGATATGCCGTTTATGAAACGCTATTCACGCAGCTATTTAATTCGTCATCCGGAACGCCGCGGTAAGGACGTGGAAACCACGCGCCGTTCTTGCGAGAAGTTTCGCGCGCATCCCACCACCATTGTTAACTTCGTCGAAGGATCACGCTTTACCGAAGAGAAGCGCCAGCAGACTCGTTCTCCTTATCAGAACCTGTTGCCGCCAAAGGCTGCGGGCATCGCAATGGCGCTCAACGTGCTGGGTGAGCAGTTCGATAAATTGTTGAACGTAACGCTCTGCTATCCGGAAAATGACAGGACGCCGTTCTACGATATGCTCAGCGGCAGGCTGACGCGTATCGTTGTCCGCGTTGATCTGATGCCCGTCAACACTGAACTGCACGGGGATTATGTCAACGATAAAAACTTCAAACGTCGTTTCCAGCTTTGGCTTAATACACTCTGGAAAGAGAAAGACGAGCAGATAGCTAAGATTAAATCTTCATACAAAAACGCCGGTCAGTGACCGGCGTTTTTCTTTATGTTTGTTACTTTTTCTCAACCAGGTATTTCACGGTATCAGCGTACTGTTGTACGAAGATATCCATGCTGGTCGTGTCCATACCACGCATATTCACCTGGTATTTGCCGTTAACATACATCGCCGGCACGCCCTGCAACTGGAAGTCAGCGGCAGCTTTTTCCTGCTGTGCCACGAGAGATTTCACCACGAAACTGTTCCAGGCAGCGTCGTAGTCTTCACCTTTAACACCGGCATCCACGAACACTTTACGGATATCTGCCGTAGTTTGTACGGTCTGGGTTTTCTGTACGGCTTCAAACAGAGGCGCGGTGATCTTATCTTCCACACCCAGCGCAATCGCGACCGCCCATGCCTGAGTCAGATCTTTACCGAGTGGACCAAGGAACTCAACGTGGTATTTCGTCATTTTGGTGCCTTCCGGCAGCTTTTTCTTCACGTTGTCAGAAACATGAAGTACCTGCTCAAACTCGTAGCAGTGCGGGCAGTAGAAGGAGAAGAACTCCAACACCTGAGGCTCGCCAGCAACAGGCTTGTCCAGCGTAATGTACTGCTTGCCGTCGGTAAACTGCGCAGCAGTTGCGCTAAATGCCAGAATCATACCAGCCAGCGCCAGCCAAATTTTTTTCATGATTAACTCTCTCCTGGGTGTGTCCAATTAATACATCGGCGTTAATTGCAAAGGGGGTTCCTGTAGAACCTTAACCTGCGCGGTAAATGTGGATATCTGGTTGCGCCAGTAATCCTCCCCGGTAAGCCAGGGGAAATTTCGGGGAAAAGCCGGGTCTTCCCAACGCCTGATTAACCACGCGAGATAATAAACAAATCGCATCGCACGTAAAGGTTCTATCAAGGCAATTTCGTCTGAATTAAAGGGGCTAAATTCTTCATAAGCTTCAATTATGGTCTCAAGCTGCATGCGCTGCTCGGCTTTATCACCGTTGAGCAGCATCCACAGATCCTGCACCGCGGGTCCCATACGTGCGTCATCAAGATCGACAAATAGCGGCCCTTCACGCCAGAGAATATTCCCGGCGTGGCAGTCAACGTGCAGGCGCAGAGTAGTAATATCATCCCGCCAGCAGGCTTTTACAGCATCAATAAGCTTATCGGTCGCCGTGAGGAAATTATCCTTTAGGGCATTCGGGATCAGCGCCGATGTTTCGAATACCTGTCGCGGCTCAATAAGATATTCCTGAACACCAATCGTCGGACGGGCAACAAACGGTTTTTTACGTCCCGTCTGATGAATGCGCCCCAGATAGCGGGCAACCCATTCCATCTGATCGATATTATCCGCCTCAAACTGTCTTCCGCCCAGGCTCGGAAATACCGCGTAGTAAAAGCCCTGATGGGTCAGCAGCGTTTGGTTATTGAATTTGAGCGGTGCCGCAACGGGAACATCATCATCCAGCAGATCGTGGGCAAACTGATGCTCTTCCTGAATTTGTTCTGCGGACCAGCGCTGTGGACGGTAAAACTTTACGACAAAGCGCTGGCGCTCTTCGTCCTGAAATTGGTAGACACGGTTTTCGTAGCTGTTTAAAGGGGTTAACCCGGAATCCACCCGAATACCCTGCTCGAACAGCGCATCCATAATGGTATCCGGGTGTAGTGTCTGGAAAGTAAAAGCCTGGTCGTTCATCCGATCATCCGGAAATTATACGAATGATTCAGGATATCATCTTGTGGCGATTTCGGTGGCTCCGCTTACAAGCTTTTACTCTTTAATTACGCCTCGGGCACGCAGTAATGCGGTTTTAAAATCCTCTTCATAATCTTTCTGAATGCCAGGAATAACAGCATCTTTAGCCGAGTCACGCATTTTCAGGTGGTAGATCAGGATGTCGTCAGAAAGGTCTGCCAGTTCGCCATCAAAACCTGACTCTTTCGCCAGTTTCTGTAAAAATTGCATCAGATTCAGCTCTGGCTCTTTTTGCCAGGCCGGCTGGAGAAGCTCAATGACTTCATTAAGACGTTTACATTTCATGGTAGTGCTCCTTTCATTTAGAGAGACACGTTAGCAGGGTCAATCCCACAATAAAAGAGGCGATATTCGTGAATCAATGCCAGGAAATCATCGGAGTTGTTCTGGCCGGGGGCAGGGCAACGCGTATGGGCGGAAAGGATAAGGGGCTTCAGCTCCTGAATAACACACCATTATGGCAGCATGTTGCTGATACGCTTGCAGATCAGGTGTCCTCGATGGCGATCAGCGCTAACCGACATGTTGATATTTATCAGCGCAGCGGGTATCCGGTTTATCAGGATAACCTGGTGGACTACCCCGGTCCGCTGGCGGGAATGCTTTCCGTTATGCAGCAGTCGCATGGAGAGTGGTTTCTCTTTTGTTCATGTGATACGCCCTTCATCCCGTCCTGCCTGGTTGAACGTCTGGTGCAGCGGCGCGGTGGTGCTCCCGTCGTCTGGGTACACGACGGTGAACGCGACCATCCAACGATCGCATTGATTAATCGCTCGTTAATATCAGCGCTGGAAGATTACCTGGCCGCAGGAGAGCGACGCGTTATGGTATTTATGCGTCAGTCCGGAGGGCATTCCGTTGATTTCAGCGACATGAAATCGGCGTTTGTGAATGTAAACACGACGGAAGATTTGCAGATAATGCAGGAGAAGAAATGATCCCCGTATTAGCGATCTCTGCCTGGAGTGGCACCGGGAAGACTACGCTGCTAAAAAAACTAATACCTGCACTTTGCGCCAAAGGCATTCGTCCCGGATTGATTAAGCATACGCACCATAACATGGATGTCGATAAGCCGGGGAAAGATAGCTATGAGCTGCGTAAGGCTGGCGCTGCACAAACGATGGTGGCGAGTAACCAGCGCTGGGCGTTAATGACAGAAACACCGGATGAAGCACCGCTGGATCTCGCTTATCTTGTCAGCCGGATGGATCACTCCACGCTGGATCTGGTGCTGGTTGAGGGGTTTAAGCATGAGGCCGTGCCTAAGATCTTGCTGTTCAGAAACGGCGCCGGGCATGATGTTAGCGAACTAATGCTGGATGAGCATGTGATTGCCGTGGCCAGTGACGTTGCGTTGTCGCTGGAAGTACCGGTTCTGGATTTGAATAATGTGGAGGGGATTGCAGCGTTTATTTTGGCGTGGTGTGCAGTCTGAGATCTGCCGGGTGGCGGCTTCGCCTTGCCCGGCCTGCCGTTTTTCGACGTACAAACGCAAAAAGGCCATCCTTCCGGATGGCCTCTTCACTTGTTTGATGCCTGGCAGTTCCCTACTCTCACATGGGGAGACCCCACACTACCATCGGCGCTACGGCGTTTCACTTCTGAGTTCGGCATGGGGTCAGGTGGGACCACCGCGCTAAAGCCGCCAGGCAAATTCTGTTAATCTGTATCAAAGCTGAAATTTGATTGTCTGTCTCTTCGCCAAAACACCTTCGGCGTTGTAAGGTTAAGCCTCACGGTTCATTAGTATCGGTTAGCTCAACGCATCGCTGCGCTTACACACCCGACCTATCAACGTCATCGTCTTTAACGTTCCTTCAGGAGACTCAAGGTCTCAGGGAGAACTCATCTCGGGGCAAGTTTCGTGCTTAGATGCTTTCAGCACTTATCTCTTCCGCATTTAGCTACCGGGCAGTGCCATTGGCATGACAACCCGAACACCAGTGATGCGTCCACTCCGGTCCTCTCGTACTAGGAGCAGCCCCCCTCAATTCTCCAGCGCCCACGGCAGATAGGGACCGAACTGTCTCACGACGTTCTAAACCCAGCTCGCGTACCACTTTAAATGGCGAACAGCCATACCCTTGGGACCTACTTCAGCCCCAGGATGTGATGAGCCGACATCGAGGTGCCAAACACCGCCGTCGATATGAACTCTTGGGCGGTATCAGCCTGTTATCCCCGGAGTACCTTTTATCCGTTGAGCGATGGCCCTTCCATTCAGAACCACCGGATCACTATGACCTGCTTTCGCACCTGCTCGCGCCGTCACGCTCGCAGTCAAGCTGGCTTATGCCATTGCACTAACCTCCTGATGTCCGACCAGGATTAGCCAACCTTCGTGCTCCTCCGTTACTCTTTGGGAGGAGACCGCCCCAGTCAAACTACCCACCAGACACTGTCCGCAACCCGGATTACGGGTCTACGTTAGAACACCAGCCATTAAAGGGTGGTATTTCAAGGTTGGCTCCACGCAGACTGGCGTCCACGCTTCAAAGCCTCCCACCTATCCTACACATCAAGGACCAGTGTTCAGTGTCAAGCTATAGTAAAGGTTCACGGGGTCTTTCCGTCTTGCCGCGGGTACACTGCATCTTCACAGCGAGTTCAATTTCACTGAGTCTCGGGTGGAGACAGCCTGGCCATCATTACGCCATTCGTGCAGGTCGGAACTTACCCGACAAGGAATTTCGCTACCTTAGGACCGTTATAGTTACGGCCGCCGTTTACCGGGGCTTCGATCAAGAGCTTCGCGTTGCCGCTAACCCCATCAATTAACCTTCCGGCACCGGGCAGGCGTCACACCGTATACGTCCACTTTCGTGTTTGCACAGTGCTGTGTTTTTAATAAACAGTTGCAGCCAGCTGGTATCTTCGACTGATTTCAGCTCCACCCGCAGGGGCTTCACCTACACATCAGCGTGCCTTCTCCCGAAGTTACGGCACCATTTTGCCTAGTTCCTTCACCCGAGTTCTCTCAAGCGCCTTGGTATTCTCTACCTGACCACCTGTGTCGGTTTGGGGTACGATTTCGTGTTACCTGATGCTTAGAGGCTTTTCCTGGAAGCAGGGCATTTATCACTTCAGCACCGTAGTGCCTCGTCATCACACCTCAGCGTTAATAAGGTACCGGATTTACCTGGAACCTCCGCCTACATGCTTAAACCGGGACAACCGTCGCCCGGCTGACATAGCCTTCTCCGTCCCCCCTTCGCAGTAACACCAAGTACAGGAATATTAACCTGTTTCCCATCGACTACGCCTTTCGGCCTCGCCTTAGGGGTCGACTCACCCTGCCCCGATTAACGTTGGACAGGAACCCTTGGTCTTCCGGCGAGCGGGCTTTTCACCCGCTTTATCGTTACTTATGTCAGCATTCGCACTTCTGATACCTCCAGCATGCCTCACAGCACACCTTCAACGGCTTACAGAACGCTCCCCTACCCAACAACACATAGTGTCGCTGCCGCAGCTTCGGTGCATGGTTTAGCCCCGTTACATCTTCCGCGCAGGCCGACTCGACCAGTGAGCTATTACGCTTTCTTTAAATGATGGCTGCTTCTAAGCCAACATCCTGGCTGTCTGTGCCTTCCCACATCGTTTCCCACTTAACCATGACTTTGGGACCTTAGCTGGCGGTCTGGGTTGTTTCCCTCTTCACGACGGACGTTAGCACCCGCCGTGTGTCTCCCGTGATAACATTCTTCGGTATTCGTAGTTTGCATCGGGTTGGTAAGCCGGGATGGCCCCCTAGCCGAAACAGTGCTCTACCCCCGAAGATGAGTTCACGAGGCGCTACCTAAATAGCTTTCGGGGAGAACCAGCTATCTCCCGGTTTGATTGGCCTTTCACCCCCAGCCACAGGTCATCCGCTAATTTTTCAACATTAGTCGGTTCGGTCCTCCAGTTAGTGTTACCCAACCTTCAACCTGCCCATGGCTAGATCACCGGGTTTCGGGTCTATACCCTGCAACTTAACGCCCAGTTAAGACTCGGTTTCCCTTCGGCTCCCCTATACGGTTAACCTTGCTACAGAATATAAGTCGCTGACCCATTATACAAAAGGTACGCAGTCACCCCATAAAGAGGCTCCCACTGCTTGTACGTACACGGTTTCAGGTTCTTTTTCACTCCCCTCGCCGGGGTTCTTTTCGCCTTTCCCTCACGGTACTGGTTCACTATCGGTCAGTCAGGAGTATTTAGCCTTGGAGGATGGTCCCCCCATATTCAGACAGGATACCACGTGTCCCGCCCTACTCTTCGAGTTCACAGCATGTGCATTTTCGTGTACGGGACTATCACCCTGTACCGTCGGACTTTCCAGACCGTTCCACTAACACACAAGCTGATTCAGACTCCGGGCTGCTCCCCGTTCGCTCGCCGCTACTGGGGGAATCTCGGTTGATTTCTTTTCCTCGGGGTACTTAGATGTTTCAGTTCCCCCGGTTCGCCTCGTTAACCTATGTATTCAGTTAACGATAGTGCAACGGATTGCACTGGGTTTCCCCATTCGGACATCGCCGGGTCAAAGGTTCATATCACCTCGCCGGCGCTTTTCGCAGATTAGCACGTCCTTCATCGCCTCTGACTGCCAGGGCATCCACCGTGTACGCTTAGTCGCTTAACCTCACAACCCGAAGATGTTTCATCTTCTGATTGCGAAAATTTGAGAGACTCGAACACACATGAGCTGTGTGTCGTTTCAATTTTCAGCTTGATCCAGATTTTTAAAGAGCAAATATCTCAAACATGACTCGCAAGTCAGTTTTGAGATATGACGGCAGGTGACTTTCACTCACGAACCAGCAAGTGGCGTCCCCTAGGGGATTCGAACCCCTGTTACCGCCGTGAAAGGGCGGTGTCCTGGGCCTCTAGACGAAGGGGACGTACAGTCTCAATCGCAAGACGCCTTGCTATTTACTTTTCATCAGACAATCTGTGTGGACACTACAAAGGCAGGTTCTTTAAGGTAAGGAGGTGATCCAACCGCAGGTTCCCCTACGGTTACCTTGTTACGACTTCACCCCAGTCATGAATCACAAAGTGGTAAGCGCCCTCCCGAAGGTTAAGCTACCTACTTCTTTTGCAACCCACTCCCATGGTGTGACGGGCGGTGTGTACAAGGCCCGGGAACGTATTCACCGTGGCATTCTGATCCACGATTACTAGCGATTCCGACTTCATGGAGTCGAGTTGCAGACTCCAATCCGGACTACGACGCACTTTATGAGGTCCGCTTGCTCTCGCGAGGTCGCTTCTCTTTGTATGCGCCATTGTAGCACGTGTGTAGCCCTACTCGTAAGGGCCATGATGACTTGACGTCATCCCCACCTTCCTCCAGTTTATCACTGGCAGTCTCCTTTGAGTTCCCGGCCTAACCGCTGGCAACAAAGGATAAGGGTTGCGCTCGTTGCGGGACTTAACCCAACATTTCACAACACGAGCTGACGACAGCCATGCAGCACCTGTCTCAGAGTTCCCGAAGGCACCAATCCATCTCTGGAAAGTTCTCTGGATGTCAAGAGTAGGTAAGGTTCTTCGCGTTGCATCGAATTAAACCACATGCTCCACCGCTTGTGCGGGCCCCCGTCAATTCATTTGAGTTTTAACCTTGCGGCCGTACTCCCCAGGCGGTCGACTTAACGCGTTAGCTCCGGAAGCCACGCCTCAAGGGCACAACCTCCAAGTCGACATCGTTTACGGCGTGGACTACCAGGGTATCTAATCCTGTTTGCTCCCCACGCTTTCGCACCTGAGCGTCAGTCTTTGTCCAGGGGGCCGCCTTCGCCACCGGTATTCCTCCAGATCTCTACGCATTTCACCGCTACACCTGGAATTCTACCCCCCTCTACAAGACTCTAGCCTGCCAGTTTCGAATGCAGTTCCCAGGTTGAGCCCGGGGATTTCACATCCGACTTGACAGACCGCCTGCGTGCGCTTTACGCCCAGTAATTCCGATTAACGCTTGCACCCTCCGTATTACCGCGGCTGCTGGCACGGAGTTAGCCGGTGCTTCTTCTGCGGGTAACGTCAATCGACAAGGTTATTAACCTTATCGCCTTCCTCCCCGCTGAAAGTACTTTACAACCCGAAGGCCTTCTTCATACACGCGGCATGGCTGCATCAGGCTTGCGCCCATTGTGCAATATTCCCCACTGCTGCCTCCCGTAGGAGTCTGGACCGTGTCTCAGTTCCAGTGTGGCTGGTCATCCTCTCAGACCAGCTAGGGATCGTCGCCTAGGTGAGCCGTTACCCCACCTACTAGCTAATCCCATCTGGGCACATCCGATGGCAAGAGGCCCGAAGGTCCCCCTCTTTGGTCTTGCGACGTTATGCGGTATTAGCTACCGTTTCCAGTAGTTATCCCCCTCCATCAGGCAGTTTCCCAGACATTACTCACCCGTCCGCCACTCGTCAGCGAAGCAGCAAGCTGCTTCCTGTTACCGTTCGACTTGCATGTGTTAGGCCTGCCGCCAGCGTTCAATCTGAGCCATGATCAAACTCTTCAATTTAAAAGTTTGATGCTCAATGAATTAAACTTCGTAATGAATTACGTGTTCACTCGTTGAGACTTGGTATTCATTTAGTGTCCGAGGACATTAAGAATCCATGTCACTTTGAGTGCCCACACAGATTGTCTGATAAATTGTTAAAGAGCAGTGCCGCTTCGTTTTCGCTGCGGCGCGGGGTGTGCATATTACGCTTTCCCGCTTCAGAGTCAAGCGTTTGTTTTGCTTTTCTCTGCTGACCCGGCGGCTTGCGTGCCGTTGTTCCGTGTCAGTGGAGGCGCATTATAGGGAGTTCTTCTGAAGTGACAAGAGGAAATTTAAAAAAAGTTTCTGACCGTGTTTTTTTTCACCAAAAGCGATGAGTTCAAGCTACAAATTGTTCTATTTGATGTATCTGCAACCACAATCACACCTGAGATGGCATAATTAACCGCATCAATATTTAAGGAATAAAAGCGATGCCATTAAGCGCACAACAGCTGGCAGCTCAAAAAAACCTGTCCTATGTGCTGGCAGAGAAACTGGCGCAGCTGATCTTAGCGGGTAAATATGCTCCAGGTAGCATCCTGCCAAGCGAGATGGAGCTGGGAGATCAGTTTGGCGTTAGCCGTACCGCCGTTCGCGAAGCGGTAAAAACATTAACGGCGAAAGGGATGGTGCTTCCACGCCCGCGCATTGGCACCCGCGTTATGCCTCAGGGAAACTGGAACTTTCTCGATCAGGAGTTACTCACCTGGTGGATGACCGAAGATAACTTTAATCAGGTCGTCGATCACTTTCTGGTCATGCGCAGCAGTCTTGAGCCTCAGGCCTGCCTGCTTGCCGCCACGCTCGGCACAGCCGAGCAAAAAGCGCAGCTCAATACTTTGATGGAAGAGATGGTGGATCTGAAAAAGCACTTTAACCGCGAGCGCTGGATAGCGGTCGATATGGCCTGGCATGAACATATCTATAATATGAGCGGAAATCCTTTCCTGACCTCCTTTGCTTCTTTATTCCATTCTGTGTACCACACTTACTTTACCTCTATCACGCAGGATGAGGTGGTGAAGCTGGATCTGCATCAGGCGATAGTCGATGCCATTCAGGAGAGCGACGGGCAGCGAGCCCTGAGTGCGTGCCAGGCGTTGCTGGCCGCGCCAACCCACCAGCAGATAAATAAATGACAGAGAAAAAAGCACGCAGTATGGCCGGACTGCCGTGGATTGCAGCCATGGCGTTCTTTATGCAGGCACTGGATGCCACTATCCTCAATACCGCCCTTCCCGCCATAGCCCAAAGCCTTAACCGCTCCCCGCTGGCGATGCAATCCGCCATCATCAGCTACACCCTGACAGTGGCGATGCTTATTCCGGTCAGCGGCTGGCTGGCCGATCGTTTCGGCACACGCAAAGTGTTCATGCTGGCGGTGACGCTGTTCACGCTCGGTTCTCTGGCTTGCGCCCTCTCCACCTCTCTGACGGAACTGGTTATCTTCCGCGTTCTACAGGGGATAGGCGGCGCGATGATGATGCCCGTCGCGCGTCTGGCGTTATTACGCGCCTATCCGCGCAGCGAACTGCTCCCGGTGCTCAACTTTGTGACTATGCCGGGCCTGGTCGGCCCGATACTTGGCCCGGTTCTCGGCGGCGTACTGGTGACCTGGGCTAGCTGGCACTGGATCTTCCTGATTAATATTCCGATTGGTGTGGCAGGGCTGATTTATGCCCGCAAATATATGCCGAACTTCACCACGCCAAGACGCAGCTTCGATATGGGTGGTTTCTTCCTGTTTGGCCTGAGCCTGGTCCTGTTCTCCAGCGGGATGGAGCTGTTTGGCGAGAAAATCGTAGCGACGTGGCTGGCGCTGGCCGTCATCCTCAGCGGTATTCTGCTGTTCCTTCTATATATACGTCATGCGCGTCGCCATCCGACACCGCTTATCTCTTTATCTCTGTTTAACACCCGAACGTTCTCCGTCGGGATCGCGGGCAATATTGCCTCGCGTCTGGGCACGGGCTGCGTACCGTTCCTGATGCCGCTGATGCTCCAGGTCGGTTTCGGCTATCCGGCCCTGATTGCTGGCTGCATGATGGCGCCCACGGCGATGGGCTCGATTCTGGCAAAATCGACGGTCACGCAGGTGCTGCGCTGGTTTGGCTATCGTAAGACGCTGGTTGGCGTGACGATCTTTATCGGATTGATGATTGCGCAGTTCTCCCTGCAATCTGCGGCGTTACCAATCTGGATGCTGATCCTGCCGCTGTTTGTGCTGGGTATGGCCATGTCGACGCAGTTTACGTCGATGAACACCATCACCCTTGCGGACCTCACCGACGAGAATGCCAGCAGCGGCAACAGCGTACTGGCGGTCACTCAACAGCTGTCGATCAGCCTCGGGGTTGCCGTGAGCGCGGCGGTACTGCGGTTTTATGAAGGGTTTGACGGTACAAATACCGTTGAGCAGTTCCACTATACCTTTATCACTATGGGCGCGCTTACCGTGGTATCGGCGGTGGTCTTTATGTTGTTAAAACCAAAAGACGGCCGGAACCTGATTAAAGAGCGTCACAAAGAGAAGGCTAAACCGAACCGCGTTCCATCAGAACAGGAGTAAGCTGCAAACGTTGCTGTTGCAGCGTGGGCTGGGCCATGCGGTGGATCAACACATCGATGGCCAGCTCGCCCAGTTCATCCTTCGGCTGATGGATGGTGGTCAGTGGGGGCGTCATGTAGCGCGCCAGTTCGATATCATCGTAACCGACGATCGCCATATCGTCCGGAACACGTAATCCCGCCTGATACAGCGCCTGATATGCTCCGAATGCCATCGCATCGTTACCGATAAACACCGCCTGCGGACGCGGCTCTTGCGCCAGCAGTTTCTGCATTGCTTCAAATCCACCGTTAAATTCGAAATCGCCGGTGATGCGATAGCCATCAGGAATGGCAAGCCCCGCCCGTTCCATGGCCGAAAGATAGCCTTCCAGACGCAGGCGCGCCGGGGTTTTATCCAGCGGGCCGGTAATACAGGCAATGCGGGTATGACCTTTATCGATCAGATGCTGAGTCGCCATATCGCCGCCCAGCAGCGAGTTATCCTGGATCAGATCGCTGGTGCCGTCGAACGGCGCCCAGTCCATCATCACCGTGGGAATAGAAGGATAACGCTGGATGATCTCTTTCGAAGGTTGATGCGTTTCGGTACAGAGCAGCAGCAGCCCGTCGACGCGTTTTTGCATCAGCGTTTCCAGGTTACGGTTCATGCGCTGCTCATCGCCTTCGGTATTGCACAGCACCAGGCTGTAGCCGCGCTCGAAGCAGCTGCGCTCCACGCCGCGCACCAGTTCAGAATAAAAAGGGTTGGTACTGGCCGTGATCAGCATGCCGATGGTGCGCGTCTGGTTGAGCTTCAGGCTGCGGGCCAGCGCAGACGGCGCATAGTTGAGTTCTTTAATTGCAGCGTCAACTTTCTCCCGAATCGCCTCGCTGACGAAGCGATCGTTATTGATTACGTGGGAGACAGTCGAGGTAGAAACGCCCGCCATACGGGCGACATCTTTCATTGTGGCCAAGCGTTACCCCTGCTGACTTAAGAATTCATCAATCTCTTTACGCCATGGAACAGAAGGCTGAGCGCCTTTACGCGTCACCGCAATCGCAGCGGCGGCATGCGCGAAGCGGATCGCGTCATCCATTGCTTTTCCTTCCAGCAGCGCCGTTACCAGCGCACCGTTGAAGGTGTCTCCTGCGGCGATGGTATCAATGGCTTTGACCTTAAAGCCCGGTACGCGACGGCCTTCGCCATTGACGCTAGCCCACACCCCACGGCTGCCGAGGGTGATGATTACGGTGCCGATGCCTTTTTCATGCAGTGCAAGCGCGGCACGCGCGGCATCGTCATCATTTTCGACACGGATACCCGTCAGCTTTTCCGCTTCGGTTTCGTTCGGGGTGATGATATCCACCAGCGCCAGCAGCTCATCTGATAATACACGGGCAGGCGCAGGGTTAAGTACGACAGACGTATGATTTTCATGCGCAATTTTCGCGGCGGCCAGCACGCTTTCAACCGGTGACTCCAGCTGCATCAGCAGGGCTTCCGCTCCGGCGATGATTCCACGCTGCGCTTCGACGCGTTCAGTCGTTAACGCGGCATTAGCCCCTGCATGAATACCGATGACATTCTCACCTTCCGCATTGACGAAAATCAGCGCCACGCCGGTAGATTCCCCTGCAACCACGCTGACGGGTGCAATGTCGATGTTGTCGCTTGCCAGCTGTTTGCGTACGCGCTCGCCGGTATCGTCATCACCCGTACAGGCGATAAACGCGATATTCGCCCCGCTGCGTCCGGCGGCAACCGCCTGGTTTGCGCCCTTACCGCCGAACGCCACCTGATACTGATTGCCAGTGACGGTTTCGCCCGGAGTGGGGAACGTTTCAAGGTTAAGAATGTGATCGGCATTGATACTGCCAAGGACGACGAGGTTGCCTGCGGTTTTCATGTATTGAGGTGTCCATCTGAGAGCGCCACCGGTATTACCCGGTGGCGTATGCCACACTTTTCTTTTATTTGGTGTCCCTCAGGCAGCCAGCGACTGCCTGAATCGCCTTTACTGCTTAATGACCAGTTTCAGGTCAACAGGATATTTGGCCTGAACTTTTTCGCCCTTCAGCACTTTATCGGCAGTTTGCACGCCAGTCGCGCCAATTTGCTCAGGCAGCTGAGCGATGGTCGCAGCCAGTTTGCCATCATTTACTGCTTTTTCACCATCCGGCGTGCCGTCAAATCCGACAACCATCACATCTGATTTACCCGCAGTCTGGAGCGCACGCAGCGCACCGAGCGCCATTTCGTCGTTCTGTGCGAATACCGCCTGCACATCAGGATGCGCGGTCAGCAGGTTCTGCATGACGTTCAGGCCCTTTGTACGGTCGAAGTCTGCCGGCTGGCTCGCCAGCACGTTGAATTTGTGCGCCGCTACAGCCTGCTGGAAACCTTCACCACGTTCACGGGCCGCGGAAGTCCCGGCGATCCCCTGCAACTCGATCACTTTCGCGCCTTCACCTGCTTTCTTCGCGATGTAGTCGCCAGCGATTTTACCGCCCAGTACGTTATCAGACGCAATGTGGCTGACCACATCCCCTTTCGTTGCCTGACGGTCAAGGGTGATGACCGGGATCTTCGCCTGGTTTGCCATCTTCACGGCGTTACCGACCGCGTCGGAATCGGTTGGGTTGATCAGCAGGATTTTGGTACCACGAACGGTTAAGTCCTGAACGTTAGCCAGCTCTTTCGCCGGGTTGTTCTGAGAATCCAGCACCACCAGGTTGTAGCCCAGTTTATCTGCTTCTTTCTGCGCGCCATCCTTCAGAGAGACGAAGAACGGGTTGTTCAGGGTAGAGACAACCAGCGCGATGGTGTCCTTCGCCATGGCGTTAGCACTTACGGTTGCGCTCAGCGCGACAGCAGAAACCAGGGTAGCCAGTTTTTTCATGTTCATATCTAAGATGTCCTGTAGTGTCGTCAGTTACTGTTTTTTGTTGTCTACCAGTACCGCCAGCAAAATCACCACTGCCTTAACGATCATCTGGTAATAGGAGGAAACACCTAACAAATTCAAACCATTATTCAGGAAACCGAGGATCAGTGCGCCGATCAATGTCCCAACAATGCGACCTTTACCACCCGCAAGGCTCGTACCGCCCAGAACCACTGCCGCGATGGCATCCAGCTCATAGCCCGTACCCGCCGTTGGCTGCGCGGAAGAGAGGCGCGCCACTTCGATGATGCCCGCCAGAGACGCCAGCAGGCCGCACAGGGAGTAAACGATAATTTTGACTTTATTAACGCTGATACCGGACAGGCGCGTTGCCGCTTCGTTACCGCCCAGCGCATAGATATAACGACCCAGACGGGTATGGTGCAGCATGTACCATGCCGCCAGGAAGACGATAGCCATGATCCAGACCGGGGTCGGGACACCCAGCGGGCGACCGATACCGAACCAGCCAAACAGATCGGCGTTATCGGTAAAACCGGTATTAATCGGGCTGCCGTTGGTGTACACCATGGTCACACCGCGCAGCAGCAGCATCATCACCAGCGTGGCGATGAACGCCTGAACGCGACCTTTCGCCACAATCACGCCGGTTACGGCGCCAATTGCCGCACCTGCCGCCAGGGCAGCGGCAACGGCCACCAGCGCGTTGACCTCAATACCAACAATCGACGCGGCGATCGCGCCGGTGAGGGCCAGCAGGGAACCGACGGACAGATCGATACCCGAGGTCAAAATCACCAGCGTCATCCCCACCGCCATAATGGCGTTGACGGAGGTCTGCTGAAGAATGTTGAACAGGTTATTGACGGTAAAAAAGTTCGGGCTCATGGTCGAGACAATCGCGATCAGCACCAGCAGGGCAATCAGCGATTTTTGTTCCATCAGCCATGCCTTTGTGAAATAGCGGCGACCAGAAACAGCCTGGGTAGTCATCTTCTTACTCCTGATTCACGCGATTAAGCTTGCCCACAGCGGCAGCCATCAGAACTTCCTGGGTGGCCTGCTCGCGAGTGAATTCACCGCCGAGATGCCCTTCATGCATGACGATAATGCGATCGCTCATGCCTAATACCTCTGGCATCTCGGAAGAGACCAGAATGATGCTCAGACCGTCGGCCTTGAACTGGTTAATCAGCTGATATATCTCTTTCTTCGCGCCCACGTCCACGCCGCGGGTAGGTTCATCAAGGATCAACACTTTTGGGCGCGTCATCAGCCCGCGGGCAATCGCCACTTTCTGCTGATTCCCGCCGGACAACAGGCCAATCGCCTGCTCCATCGATGGGGTTTTAACGTTAAAGAGACGGATAAAATCGCTGACCGCCTGCTGCTCATCTTTGTGTTTCAGGCTGCCGCCGCTTCGGCTGAAATAGCCTAGCGCCGTCAGGGACATGTTCTCTTTCACCGACATGCCCAGCACTAAGCCGTCGCGCTTACGGTCTTCGGAAATATAGACAATGCCGTTCGCCAGGCCATCCTGCGGCGAGCGGGTGACCACCTCATGGCCGTCAAGGTTAACGTAGCCGCTGGTGCGCGGCAGTGCGCCATAGAGCACTTTCATCAGTTCGGTTCGCCCCGCGCCCATCAGGCCCGCGACGCCAAGGATCTCGCCCTTGCGCAGAGTAAAGGAGACGTCATTCACACCCGGCCCGCAGAGGTTATCCACCTTCAGGCGGATTTCTCCCGGCGCTTTCTCCAGATGCGGATACTGATCTTCGAGCTTACGTCCCACCATCATTTCAATCAGGGTATCTTCGGTCAGGGTTGCCACTTCGCGCTCGGCAATAAACTGCCCGTCGCGAAAGACGGTGACGTCGTCGCAGATCTCGAAGATCTCTTTCATGCGGTGTGAGATATAGACAATGCCGCGGCCCTGGGATTTCAGCTCACGGATCACGCGGAACAGGGATTCGGTTTCGGTATCGGTCAGGGCGTCGGTCGGTTCATCCATAATGATGACCTTCGACTCGAAGCTCAGCACCTTCGCGATTTCCACCATCTGCTGATCGCCGATGGAAAGGTCGCCCACCAGTCGGTCGCTCTTAAAGCGCAGATTCAGCTTCGCCAGCAGTTTGTCCGCTTCGGCATACATGGTTTTCCAGTCGATTTTGCCAAACCGGTTCACGAACTCACGGCCGAGGAAGATGTTCTCCGCAATGGTGAGCTGCGGGATCAGGTTCAACTCCTGGTGGATGATGCCGATGCCCGCTTCCTGAGAGGATTTCGGGCCGTTAAAGGTGGTCTCTTTACCCAGCCACAGCAGCGAACCGGCATCGCGTTGGTAGATACCGGTCAGCACTTTCATCATGGTGGATTTGCCGGCGCCGTTTTCGCCCACCAGCGCCATGACGCGCCCGGAATAGACGTTCAGCGCCGCACCGGAGAGGGCTTTTACGCCCGGGAACGACTTATCGATCCCTTTGAGTTGCAGTAATGCGTCCATGATGGCCTCAGAAGGTGACGCCAGCACAGAGAATGATATTCGCATACGGGGAGCACTCCCCGCTGCGAATCACCGCCTGACTGTCTGCGGTTTGTTGTTTGAACTGCTCGTGCGTTGTGTAACGAATTTCTATGGTGTTTCCCTGGTGCTGTTGCAGTTGCTCAATGTGGCTGAGCAACGTTTCGTGGAGTTGCGGATTATGTTGTTCGATTTCCGCCGCGAGAATGGCCGCCTCAACCTGCATCTCCGCGGTGACCACTTCCAGTACCTGCATGAACGAGGGTACGCCCTGCGTTAACGCCATATCGATACGGGTTGTGCTGCGCGGAACCGGTAAGCCTGCATCGCAAACCACCAGCGTATCGGTATGCCCAAGACGGGAAATCACCGATGAGATTTCTGAGTTGAGTACTGTGCCTTTCTTCATTTTTTGCTCCACTAGCGAAACGTTTCGCTAAAAACAGTGTAGCCGCAGAAGTGTTCAGAAAACCATCATGACGTAACGGATTTGTGATCAACGTCGAAACGTTTCGCTAAGTGAAATGCAATAGAGGAAAATTGCCCGGCGGCGCTACGCTTGCGCGGGCCTACGGGTCTGGTAGGCCGGGTAAGCGCAGCGCCACCCGGCATATTCAGAAGGGTTAAATCTCGACCTGCGTCCCCAGCTCAATCACGCGGTTAGGCGGGATCTCAAACTGGTCAGGCGCACGCAGGGCGTTACGTTGCAGAATGAGATACAGCTTGCCGCGCAGGCGCAGATACCATGGGCGCTTGCCGATGATCAGCGACTCATGGGACATAAAGAACGACGTCTCCATCATGCGGCAACTCAGGCCTTCCAGACCGCAGCGGTGGAACACCTCTTCCACGTTCGGCGTTTCGCGCCAGCCGTAGCTTGCCACCACGCGCCAGAAGGTTGGCGACAGCTGTTCAATCTGTACGCGACGCACGTTGTGAACGTACGGCGCATCTTCGGTACGCAGCGTCAGCAGGATCACGCGCTCGTGCAGCACTTTGTTGTGCTTGAGGTTATGCATCAGCGCAAACGGGATCACGTTCAGCGCGCGAGACATATACACCGCTGTGCCCGGCACGCGCACCGGTGGGGATTTCTCCAGCGAGGCGATCATCGCCTCAAGAGAGTTACCGTGCTCATGCATACGACGCAGCAGGCGGAAACGTTCGCTCTTCCACGTCGTCATCACAATAAACATCACCAGACCCAGCGTCAGCGGCAGCCAGCCGCCGGAGACAATCTTGTCGAGGTTCGCAGAGAACAGCGGCACGTCGATGCAGAGGAAGCCAACCAGGATCAGCCCCACGAGGAACTTATTCCAGTGCCAGTTACGGTACGCCACGGTGGTGGAGAGAATAGAGGTCAACACCATCGTTCCGGTTACCGCGATACCGTACGCCGCCGCCAGATTACTGGAGTGCTCAAAGCTGACGATAACAATCACCACCGCGAAATAGAGCAGCCAGTTGACGAAGGGAATGTAGATCTGGCCAGACTCCATCTCCGAGGTATGGATAATGCGCATTGGGGAGAGATATCCCAGACGCACGGCCTGACGCGTCAGGGAGAATACGCCGGAAATGACAGCCTGAGAGGCAATGACCGTCGCCAGCGTCGCCAGGATCAGCATCGGAACCAGCGCCCAGTCCGGCGCCAGCAGGAAGAACGGGTTTTTAATCGCTTCAGGGTGTGCAAGCAGCAGAGCGCCCTGACCGAAGTAATTCAGCACCAGTGAAGGCAAGACCACGCTAAACCAGGCGACGCGAATAGGGAGTTTCCCGAAGTGGCCCATATCCGCATACAGCGCTTCAACACCGGTAATGGACAGCACCACCGCGCCCAGCGCCACAAACGACACCACTTTATATTCAAGGAAGAAATGCACCGCCCACATTGGGTTCAGCGCGTGCAGGACATCCGGGTTGGCGATAATACTGCGTAAGCCCAGCGCCGCCAGGATCAGGAACCAGGCCAGCATAATAGGCGCGAACAGCTTACCCACCAGCCCGGTACCGTGTTTTTGTATGGCAAACAGCAACGTCAGCACGATAATAGCGAGTGGCACCACCCACGTATCAAGCTGTGGCGCGACAATCTCCAGCCCCTCTATGGCCGACATTACAGAAATCGCCGGCGTAATCACGACTTCTCCATAGAAGAAGCTGCCGCCAATCAGGCCGATGATGACCAGCACGGAGGTCATTCTTGCGGACGTATTGCGCCCGGCAAGGGACATCAGGGTCAGAATACCGCCCTCGCCCGCGTTATCAGCCCGCATTACGAAAGAGAGATACTTAAGGGAGACCACCAGGATCAGCAGCCAGAAGATGAGCGAGAGGAAACCAAATACGGCGTCACGCTCTACACCAAAACCAAACTGACCGGACAGACATTCACGAAGCGTATAAAGCGGGCTGGTGCCGATATCACCGTAGACAACCCCGATCGCCGCAAGCGTTACTGCGGGTAATGATTGCTTATTATCAGTGCTCATAGACTAGTCTTTTCGTTTGAATAACAAATGTGTGCTTAGTCCCTTGGCCCACAAAAAGCGCACAGTATGCACGATTCAATGCAAAATCGTACCCCTAAATGCAGCCGCATTAATGTAGCGCAAAGAAAATAGCGCCGCACTTCAGCCTATTACCAGGCCAGACCGAAACGTCTATACTCGCTTCAATTAGCCGCCACGACGGCGAAAGGATGCAAAACTATTATGGCTCACTCACATTTATTAGCAGAAAGAATTTCCCGCCTCAGCAGTGCGCTGGAGAAAGGCCTTTACGAGCGTAGCCACGCCATTCGCCTCTGTTTACTGGCGGCGCTGAGTGGGGAAAGCGTATTTCTGCTGGGCCCGCCGGGCATTGCCAAAAGTCTGATCGCACGCCGCCTCAAATTCGCTTTCCAGAACGCGCGCGCATTCGAGTATTTGATGACGCGCTTCTCCACGCCGGAAGAAGTTTTCGGCCCACTCTCCATTCAGGCGTTAAAAGATGAGGGACGCTATGAACGTCTGACGGCGGGCTATCTTCCGGAAGCGGAAATCGTCTTTCTTGATGAGATCTGGAAAGCCGGCCCGGCCATTCTGAATACCCTGCTGACGGCAATTAACGAACGCCGCTTCCGCAACGGCGCCAGCGAAGAGAAGATCCCCATGCGCCTGCTGGTGGCCGCGTCTAACGAATTGCCCGAAGCCGACAGCAGCCTGGAAGCGCTGTATGACCGTATGCTGATCCGCCTGTGGCTGGATAAAGTCCAGGATAAATCAAACTTCCGTTCCATGCTGGTAAGCCAGCAGGATGAAAACGAAAACCCGGTGGCAGCGTCATTGCAGGTCACGGACGAGGAATACCACCAGTGGCAGGAGGAGATCGGCAAGATAAAACTGCCCGATCCCGTTTTTGAGCTGATCTTTATGCTGCGCCAGCAGCTTGATTTGCTGCCTTCCGCGCCGTACGTCTCCGATCGTCGCTGGAAAAAAGCCATTCGCCTGCTCCAGGCAAGCGCGCTGTTTAGCGGCCGCGATGCTGTCGCCCCAATCGATCTGATCCTGCTGAAAGACTGCCTGTGGCACGACGCAGAAGGGATGAATCTGATGCAACAGCAGCTGGACGTTTTGATGACCGGACACGCGTGGGGTCAACAGTCGATGCTTAATCAACTAGGCGCGATTGCCCAACGTCGCCTTCAGCTCCAGCAGCAGCAAAGTGACAAAACCGCGCTGAAGGTGAACCGTCTTGGCGGGATGTTTGCCCGTAAACCGCACTATGAACTGCCCGCCGGGCTGACTGACGCCTCGCTCACGCTTCTTCTTCAGCAACCGCTGAAGCTTCATGATATGCAGGTTGTGCACGTGACGATCGAACGCGTTGCGCTGGTTCAGTGGCTGGATAAAGGCGGTGAGATCCGCGGTAAACTCAACGGTATCGGCTTTGCACAGCCGCTGTCGATGGAAGTCGACAGCAGCCAGCACCTTGTGATCCGCGACGTCAGCCTTCAGGGATCGCGCCTGGCGCTGCCGGGCACGGCCTCCGATACTGTTCCGGAGGAGATCAAACAGCAGCTCGACGCGCTGGATAACGAATGGCATCAGCAGCACACGCGCTTCAGCGAGCAGCAGAAATGCCTCTTTATCCATAGCGACTGGTTAGGTCGCATTGAAGCCAGCTTGCAGGATGTCAGCGCGCAGATCAAACAGGCGCGTCAATGCTAACGCTGGACACGCTTAACGTCATGCTGGCGGTTAGCGAAGAAGGGTTGATCGAAGAGGTCGTCATTACCCTGCTCGCTTCACCGCAGCTGGCGGCCTTCTTTGAAAAATTCCCGAAGCTCCGAAAAGCAATGACGGACGATCTGCCCCGCTGGCGCGATAACCTGCGACAGCGGTTTAAGGAGACGGAAGTCCCGCCGGAACTGACAGAGGAAGTGGCTGGTTACCAGCAGTGCCAGCGGCTTTCAACACCGCAGTTTATTGCCCAGCTACAGCAAACCCTGACGCTGCTTGATAACGTTCACTCCCCGTTTGCCAGCCAGGCCAGAGCGCTGGTCACTGACAACCCCAGCTTTACTCCCGCCCTGCATACGCTGTTTTTACAGCGCTGGCGTCTGAGCCTTGTGGTCCAGGCCACGGCCCTTAATCAGCAGTTGCTGGACGAAGAGCGCGAACAGTTGCTCAGTGAAGTCCAGGAGCGAATGACCCTGAGCGGCCATTTAGAACAGGTGCTGGTGGAGAATGAAAACGCCGCCGGTCGACTCTGGGATATGAGTGCCGGCCAGTTAAAGCGGGGCGATTATCAGCTGATCGTGAAGTACGGCGACTTTCTGGCGCAACAGCCGGAGCTGATGAAGCTTGCAGAACAGCTCGGCCGCTCCCGGGAGGCCCGGTCGGTCCCAAAGAAAGATGCGCCGATGGAGACCTTCCGTACGCTGGTACGCGAACCCTCCACCGTACCGGAGCAGGTGGACGGGCTACAGCAAAGCGATGACATCCTGCGCCTGCTGCCCACGGAACTCAGCACGCTGGGAATGACCGAACTGGAGTATGAGTTTTATCGTCGGCTGGTGGAAAAACAGCTCATTACCTATCGACTGCATGGCGAAGCCTGGCGCGAGAAGATCAGCCAGCGTCCGGTAGTGCACCAGGATTTTGATGAGCAACCGCGCGGCCCATTTATTGTTTGCGTCGATACGTCCGGATCGATGGGGGGCTTTAATGAACAGTGCGCAAAAGCGTTCTGCCTGGCCCTGATGCGCGTGGCGCTCGCCGATCGTCGTCGCTGCTACATCATGTTATTTTCCAGCGAAGTGGTGGGGTATGAACTGACCAGCCCACAGGGGCTGGAGCAGGCGATCCGCTTTTTAAGCCAGCGCTTTCGCGGCGGCACCGATCTGGCCAGCTGTTTTCGCAGCATCATTGAGCGCATGCAGGGCGGAGACTGGTACGACGCGGATGCGGTGGTGATTTCCGATTTTATTGCCCAGCGGCTGCCGGACGACGTCGTGAATAAAGTGAAGGAGATGCAGCGCGTGCACCAGCACCGTTTCCATGCCGTGGCGATGTCTGCACATGGAAAACCCGGCATCATGCGCATCTTCGATCATATCTGGCGCTTTGATACCGGGTTGCGTAGCCGCCTGCTCAGACGCTGGCGACGTTAATTAAAGAAGAGAACCGACGCTCTCACGTACCTGCTGCGGCCAGACCCCACACTGTACCTGACCAATGTGAGAGAGTTGCAGCAGCAGCATGGTCAGACGAGACTGGCCAATACCACCGCCGATGGTCTGCGGCATTTCACCGCGCAGCAGTGCCTGGTGCCACTCCAGTTGCAGACGATCTTCATCACCGGTCACGGCCAGCTGACGCTTCAGTGCTTCAGCATCCACGCGGATCCCCATCGAAGAGAGTTCAAACGCATCTTCCAGAACCGGGTTCCAGACCAGAATATCGCCGTTCAGACCGGCATATTCGCTTTCGCCCACGGTGCTCCAGTCATCGTAATCCGGCGCACGGACGTCGTGACGTTTACCATCAGACAATTTCCCGCCAATGCCGATAAGGAATACCGCGCCCAGCTCTTTGGCGATCGCGCGTTCACGGCCTTTGGCATCCAGATCCGGGAAACGGCTCAGCAATTCCTGACTGTGAACAAAGTGGATCGTTTCCGGCAGGAACGGTGCCAGACCAAACTCTTTGCTCACGGCCGCTTCGGTTGCTTTGATCCCGGCGTAGATCGCCTCAACAGTGGATTTCAGCGTACCGACGTGACGCTCGCCATCTCCCATTACGCGCTCCCAGTCCCACTGGTCAACGTAGACAGAGTGAATCGGGGAAAGGCGGTCTTCATCGGGGCGAAGGGCTTTCATGTGCGTGTAAAGCCCTTCGCCCGCGCTGAAGTCGTGTTGTCCCAGGGTTTGACGCTTCCACTTCGCCAGGGAATGAACCACTTCGAACTGGGCGTCTGGCAGTGTTTTCACTTTTACCTGTACCGCTTTTTCGCAACCAGACAAGTTATCCTGCGTCCCGTCACCCACGCGGCTCAGAATCGGCGCCTGAACTTCAATAAGGCCAAGCTTCTCTTCCAGCTGGCGGGAAAAATGGGATTTTACGAAACTGATCTGGCGTTGTTTTGCGATGTAAGCGGTTTTCATTATTTATACTCCTGCGTCCTGTTGATACTGATTAAGCAACAGAACAGGCGCTTAATTCAATAACCCATCAATAAAAAGCCGCCTTCACTTTTGATTCGTTAAAATAAGACGCTAGAATAGAGGGAATCATTAATCTTCATAAGAAAAACCTATGGAAAATTATCAGATCGACAATCTGGACCGCGGCATTCTGGAAGCGCTAATGGCCAACGCACGCACCGCGTATGCCGAACTGGCGAAACAATTTGGCGTCAGCCCGGGGACCATTCACGTTCGCGTCGAGAAAATGAAGCAGGCCGGGATCATCACCGGCGCACGCATTGATGTCAGCCCGAAGCAACTTGGCTACGACGTCTGCTGCTTCATCGGCATTATTCTGAAAAGCGCCAAAGATTACCCCTCCGCGCTGGAGAAACTGAACGCGCTGGATGAAGTCACCGAGGCGTACTACACCACCGGGCACTACAGCATCTTTATAAAGGTGATGTGCCGATCCATTGACGCCCTCCAGCAGGTACTTATCAACAAGATCCAAACAATCGATGAAATTCAGTCCACTGAAACCCTGATCTCCCTGCAAAACCCGATCATGCGTACTATCCGCCCGTGATCGGGCAATTTCATTCCCACATTTTCCACAGGTAGATCCCAGCTCGTTCACAGCGTACAATGGCCGCCTCTTTATCTGAGCGAGCGATCAATGGCGGACATTACTCTTATCAGCGGCAGCACCCTGGGCGGTGCGGAATATGTAGCGGAACATCTGGCTGAGAAGCTGGAAGATGCGGGCTTTTCTACACAAACGCTGCACGGACCGCTGCTGGAAGATCTCCCGACTGACGGGGTCTGGCTGCTGATCACCTCCACGCACGGCGCGGGCGATCTGCCGGATAACCTGCAACCTTTATATGACGAACTGCTGGAACAACAGCCCGATCTGTCAAACGTCCGGTTTGGCGCTGTGGGGATCGGCAGCCGTGAATATGACACTTTCTGTGGCGCCATAGAGAAAGTAGAAGCTGCGGTGACCGCCTGCGGAGCAAAACAGCTGGGTGAAACGCTAAAGATCAACATCCTCGATCATGATATTCCCGAAGATCCAGCCGAGATCTGGCTCGCGGAATGGAAAAATTTACTCAAAAACGATTAAAGATCGTGCGATCAGATGTGGATAACTCTGGTTAAAAGCTCGTATTAAGCCGTAGTTATCCAAAGAACAACGTTGGTTTAGTTTTTGACCTGTGTATAAAGTGGCGATCTGATCCCAGCTTATACGGTCCAGGATCACCGATCATTCACAGCAAACGATCCTTCCTAACTGCATGATCTTATTTATGGGATCGGACTTATCCACAGAGGTCTGCGATCCTAATAAGAGATCACAATAGAACAGATCTCTAAATAAAAAGATCTTCTTTTTAATAGCCCAGGATCCCAATGCTTTCTCGAAAGACTAAAGTTGAGTAGAATCCACGGCCCGGGCTTCAATCCATTTTCATACCGCTTTACGCGAGGCAGACCACCATGTTTTATCAGGATCCTTTTGACGTCATCATCATTGGCGGGGGTCACGCAGGCACTGAGGCCGCAATGGCCGCAGCGCGAATGGGTCAGCAGACCCTGCTTTTGACACACAATATCGACACGCTGGGACAAATGTCCTGTAATCCGGCGATTGGCGGCATTGGGAAAGGACACCTGGTAAAAGAAGTGGATGCACTTGGCGGCCTGATGGCGAAAGCGATCGATCATGCGGGCATTCAGTTTAGGATACTAAACGCGAGTAAAGGTCCGGCTGTTCGCGCCACCCGTGCACAGGCAGACCGCGTGCTTTACCGTCAGGCTGTGCGCACCGCGCTGGAAAACCAACCGAACCTGATGATCTTCCAGCAGGCGGTAGAAGATCTTATCGTGGAGAACGATCGTGTTGTTGGCGCCGTGACCCAGATGGGTCTTAAGTTCCGCGCAAAAGCGGTTGTGCTGACGGTCGGGACATTCCTGGACGGTAAAATCCATATTGGTCTGGACAACTACAGCGGTGGCCGTGCTGGCGATCCGCCGTCGATTCCGTTATCTCGTCGTCTGCGTGAACTGCCGCTGCGCGTAAGCCGCCTGAAAACCGGTACGCCGCCGCGTATTGATGCGCGCACCATTGATTTCAGCGTGCTCGCACAGCAGCACGGCGATAACCCGATGCCGGTGTTCTCGTTCATGGGCAATGCGGCTCAGCATCCGCAGCAGGTGCCGTGCTACATCACGCACACCAATGAAAAAACCCATGACGTGATCCGCAATAACCTCGATCGCAGCCCAATGTACGCCGGTGTGATCGAAGGGATCGGCCCACGTTATTGCCCGTCGATCGAAGACAAGGTGATGCGATTTGCCGATCGTAACCAGCACCAGATCTTCCTCGAACCTGAAGGGCTGACCTCTAACGAAATTTATCCAAACGGCATCTCCACCAGCCTGCCGTTCGACGTGCAGATGCAGATTGTGCGTTCAATGCAGGGCATGGAAAACGCGAAGATCGTTCGTCCTGGCTACGCTATTGAGTACGATTTCTTCGATCCGCGCGACCTGAAGCCGACGCTGGAAAGCAAATTCATCCAGGGTCTGTTCTTCGCAGGCCAGATTAACGGTACCACCGGGTACGAAGAAGCTGCCGCACAAGGGTTGCTGGCCGGTCTGAACGCCGCTCGCTTCTCTGCCGAGAAAGAGGGCTGGGCACCGGCGCGTTCTCAGGCTTACCTGGGCGTTCTGGTCGACGATCTCTGCACGCTGGGGACCAAAGAACCGTACCGCATGTTTACTTCTCGTGCGGAATATCGCCTGATGCTGCGCGAAGACAATGCCGATCTGCGTCTGACTGAGGTGGGCCGTGAATTGGGTCTGGTGGATGACGAACGCTGGGCGCGCTTCAACGAGAAGCTGGAGCGTATCGAACAGGAACGTCAGCGCCTGAAAACCACCTGGGTGAATCCGCAGGCGGAAACCGCTGCCGAAGTAAACGCTCACTTAACAGCACCGCTGTCGCGCGAAGCCAGCGGGGAAGATCTGCTGCGCCGTCCTGAAGTCACCTACGAGAATCTGGTCAAACTGACCGCGTTCGCGCCGGGCCTTGAAGACGCGGAAGCGGCCGAGCAGGTCGAAATCCAGGTGAAATACGAAGGCTACATCGCGCGTCAGCAGGATGAGATCGAAAAACAGCAGCGCAACGAAAACACGCTGCTGCCGGAAATGCTGGACTATCGTCAGGTGACGGGCCTTTCCAACGAAGTGATCGCTAAGCTGAACGATCACAAACCTGTGTCGATTGGCCAGGCCTCACGTATCTCCGGCGTCACACCTGCCGCGATTTCGATTCTGCTGGTGTGGCTGAAAAAGCAGGGTATGCTGCGCCGCAGCGCGTAATGCTCTGAAAATTGCCCGGTGGCGCTTACCGGGCCTACTGAACCCGTAGGGCGGGTTAGCGAAGCGCCACCCGCCACTTAAGTTTCTCAACAGGTATCCACCGTGCTCAATAAACTCTCTCGTCTGCTGGAACAGGCAGGTATTTCGCTCACCGATCACCAGAAAAATCAGCTGGTGGCCTATGTCGATATGCTGAACAAATGGAATAAAGCGTACAACCTCACCTCCGTACGCGATCCCAACGAGATGCTGATTCGCCATATTCTCGATAGCATCGTCGTGGCGCCGTATCTGAACGGGGAACGTTTTATCGACGTGGGCACCGGCCCGGGCTTGCCGGGCGTTCCGTTGTCTATTGTTCGACCGGAGAGTCAATTCACGCTGCTGGACAGCCTGGGTAAGCGCGTACGCTTTTTACGCCAGGTCCAGCATGAGCTGAAGCTGGAAAACATCACGCCCGTGCAGAGCAGGGTAGAGGAGTTCCCGGCTGAGCCACCGTTTGACGGCGTTATCAGCCGCGCATTTGCGTCACTCAATGACATGGTGAGCTGGTGCAAACACCTGCCGGCGGAGAAGGGGCGTTTTTATGCGCTGAAAGGGCAACTTCCGGGGGACGAAATCGAGCTGCTTCCGGACGGTTTTGCTGTCGAATCCATTGAGAAACTTCAGATCCCTCAGCTCGAAGGTGAGCGTCATCTGGTGATAATTAAGCCAAACACTTTTTAAAAATTAATAAAAAATGTGGAATTTGTGCTGTTCTGATCGTGTTAAAAAGCAGCACATCCCGTCTGTTTTGGCCGTTGTTAATTTAACCTTGTTGTTACCATGGGTTTTCTTATGGTTAACCTGAAGTGAGTTGTTCACTCTGAGGATAATCAACCATGAAAATATCAGCCTGCTAAAAGTGGGTAAAGGCAACAAGAATGGAATGTTAAATATTTATTAAGAATGTCAATAAAAGGTTTTTGTTGTATATGGCTCTGTTTTAAAAATAGTTGCGATTTTTTTGCTTTAATTTCATACAGATGAAATAAATCGTTTTACGTCTTTGATAAATACCACTTTATCGCAAATGTGTATTTTGTGATCTCGTGCACGCTTTATCACCAACGTTTCCGCGCTGTTTGCAGTTTTGCCTGAAGGTCGGCACTTAGGTCAAAAGTTGAAAAATAGGACTGGGGAAAAATATTTAAACATTTATTCACCTTTTCGCTACTTAATGTTTGAAATCACGGGTACGCACCGTATAATTTGACCGCTTTTTGATGCTTGACTCTGAGCCTTAAAGGACGTTTTATACGACACGCGGCATACCTCGAAGGGAGCAGGAGTAAAAACGTGATGTCTGTGTCGCTCTTGAGTAGAAACGTTGCTCGTAAGCTTCTGTTCATTCAGTTTCTGGCTGTGATAGCAAGTGGACTGCTGTTTAGCCTCAAAGACCCCTTCTGGGGCATCTCCGCCGCGTGCGGAGGTTTGGCGGTGGTTCTGCCAAACGTGTTGTTTATGATTTTTGCCTGGCGTCATCAGGCGCATACACCCGCCAAAGGCCGCGTGGCCTGGTCCTTCGCTCTCGGCGAAGTGTGTAAGGTGTTGCTGACCTTTGCTCTACTGGTGATGGCGCTGGCGGTTTTGAAAGTGGTATTCATGCCGCTGATAGCAACGTGGGTTTTGGTGCTGGTGGTACAAGTTCTGGCTCCAGCTGTAATCAATAACAAAGGGTAAAAGGCATCATGGCTTCAGAAAATATGACGCCGCAGGATTACATAGGTCACCATCTGAATAACCTTCAGCTGGACCTGCGTACATTCTCGCTGGTGGATCCACATAACCCCCCGGCCACCTTCTGGACGATCAACATCGACTCCATGTTCTTCTCGGTGGTTTTGGGTCTTCTGTTCCTGGCCATGTTCCGCAGCGTTGCTAAAAAGGCGACCAGCGGTGTTCCAGGGAAATTCCAGACGTTCATCGAGATGATCATCGGCTTCGTCCATGGCAGCGTGAAAGACATGTACCATGGTAAGAGCAAACTGATTGCTCCGCTGGCCCTGACCGTGTTCGTTTGGGTCTTCCTGATGAACCTGATGGACCTCCTGCCTATCGATTTCTTACCTTGGATCGGTGAGCACGTACTCGGCCTGCCTGCACTGCGCGTGGTTCCGTCTGCCGACGTGAACATCACCCTGTCGATGGCGCTGGGCGTATTTATCCTCATTCTGTTCTACAGCATCAAAATGAAAGGCGTAAGCGGCTTTGTGAAAGAGCTTACCTTGCAGCCGTTCAACCACTGGGCGTTTATTCCGGTCAACCTGATCCTGGAAGGCGTTAGCCTGCTGTCCAAACCTGTTTCACTGGGTCTGCGACTGTTCGGCAACATGTATGCGGGTGAGCTGATTTTCATTCTGATCGCGGGTCTTCTGCCGTGGTGGTCACAGTGGATTCTGAATGTGCCATGGGCCATTTTCCACATCCTGATCATTACGCTGCAAGCCTTTATCTTCATGGTTCTGACGATCGTCTATCTGTCGATGGCGTCTGAAGAGCACTGATTTTTTACCAACACTACTACGTTTTAATTGAAACAAACTGGAGACTGTCATGGAAAACCTGAATATGGATCTGCTGTACATGGCTGCCGCTGTGATGATGGGTCTGGCGGCTATCGGTGCTGCGATCGGTATCGGCATCCTCGGGGGCAAATTCCTGGAAGGCGCAGCGCGTCAACCTGATCTGATTCCTCTGCTGCGTACTCAGTTCTTTATCGTTATGGGTCTGGTGGATGCAATCCCAATGATCGCTGTAGGTCTGGGTCTGTACGTGATGTTTGCTGTCGCGTAGTAGTTGTTTTAAAACCCCAAGCCACAGAAATTTAAGAGGTATTGTGCTGTGAACATGAACGCAACAATCCTCGGCCAGGCCATCGCGTTTATTCTCTTTGTCTGGTTCTGCATGAAGTATGTATGGCCGCCTTTAATGGCTGCCATTGAAAAACGTCAGAAAGAAATTGCTGACGGTCTGGCTTCCGCAGAACGCGCTAAGAAAGATTTGGACCTTGCACAGGCCAACGCGACAGACCAGCTGAAAAAAGCGAAAGCTGAAGCTCAGGTAATCATTGAACAGGCTAACAAACGCCGTTCTCAGATCCTGGACGAAGCCAAAGCTGAAGCAGAACAGGAACGTACTAAGATCGTGACACAGGCTCAGGCTGAAATTGAAGCTGAGCGTAAACGTGCTCGTGAAGAACTGCGTAAGCAGGTTGCGATTCTGGCTGTTGCTGGCGCCGAGAAGATCATCGAACGTTCCGTGGATGAAGCTGCTAACAGCGACATCGTGGACAAACTTGTCGCTGAACTGTAAGGAGGGAGGGGCTGATGTCTGAATTTGTTACGGTAGCTCGCCCCTACGCCAAAGCAGCTTTTGACTTTGCTGTCGAACACCAAAATGTCGATCGCTGGCAGAATATGCTGGCGTTTGCCGCTGAGGTGACGAAAAACGAACAAATGGCCGAGTTGCTTTCTGGTGCGTTAGCGCCTGAAACCCTCGCCGCGTCGTTTATCGCCGTGTGCGGAGAGCAACTGGATGCCAACGGCCAGAACCTGATTAAGGTGATGGCGGAAAATGGTCGTCTCCGTGTGCTCCCGGATGTTCTCGAGCAGTTTGAGCACTTACGTGCCCTTAGTGAAGCTACCGCTGAAGTTGAAGTAACTTCTGCGACTGAACTGAGTAACGAACAGCTTGCGAAAATCACCGCCGCGATGGAAAAACGTCTGTCACGCAAAGTTAAGCTGAATTGCAAAATCGATAAGTCTGTAATGGCAGGCGTAATCATCCGCTCGGGTGATATGGTCATTGATGGCAGCGTACGCGGCCGTCTTGAGCGCCTTGCAGACGTCTTGCAGTCTTAAGGGGACTGGAGCATGCAACTGAATTCCACCGAAATCAGCGAACTGATCAAGCAGCGCATTGCTCAGTTCAATGTTGTGAGTGAAGCTCACAACGAAGGTACTATTGTTTCTGTAAGTGACGGTGTTATCCGCATCCACGGCCTGGCCGATTGTATGCAGGGTGAGATGATTTCCCTGCCGGGTAACCGTTACGCTATCGCACTGAACCTGGAGCGCGACTCCGTAGGTGCCGTTGTGATGGGTCCATACGCTGACCTTGCCGAAGGCATGAAGGTTAAGTGTACTGGCCGTATTCTGGAAGTACCGGTTGGCCGTGGCCTGCTGGGTCGCGTTGTTAACACCCTGGGTGCGCCAATCGACGGTAAAGGTCCGGTTGAGCACGATGGCTTCTCCCCAATCGAAGTTATCGCACCAGGCGTTATCGACCGTCAGTCCGTTGATCAGCCAGTGCAGACGGGTTATAAGTCCGTTGACGCCATGATCCCAATCGGTCGTGGTCAGCGTGAACTGATCATCGGTGACCGTCAGACCGGTAAAACCGCGATGGCAATCGACGCCATCATCAACCAGCGTGATTCCGGCATCAAATGTGTGTACGTGGCTATCGGCCAGAAAGCGTCCACCATTTCCAACGTGGTTCGTAAACTGGAAGAGCACGGCGCACTGTCTAACACCATCGTTGTGGTAGCAACCGCGTCTGAATCTGCTGCACTGCAATACCTGGCGCCATACGCCGGTTGCGCAATGGGCGAATACTTCCGTGACCGCGGTGAAGATGCGCTGATCGTATACGATGACCTGTCTAAACAGGCCGTTGCTTATCGTCAGGTTTCCCTGCTGCTCCGTCGTCCACCAGGACGTGAAGCATTCCCGGGCGACGTATTTTACCTCCACTCTCGTCTGCTGGAGCGTGCTTCCCGCGTTAACGCGGAATACGTCGAGAACTTCACCAAAGGTGAAGTGAAGGGTAAAACAGGTTCTCTGACCGCTCTGCCGATCATTGAAACCCAGGCGGGTGACGTTTCTGCGTTCGTTCCGACCAACGTAATCTCCATTACCGATGGTCAGATCTTCCTGGAAACCAACCTGTTTAACTCCGGTATTCGTCCGGCGGTTAACCCGGGTATCTCCGTATCCCGTGTGGGTGGTGCTGCTCAGACCAAGATCATCAAGAAACTGTCCGGTGGTATCCGTACCGCGCTAGCACAGTATCGTGAACTGGCTGCGTTCTCTCAGTTCGCATCCGATCTGGACGAAGCAACCCGTAAACAGCTGAGCCACGGTCAGAAAGTGACCGAGCTGCTGAAGCAGAAACAGTACGCGCCAATGTCTGTTGCTCAGCAGGGCCTGGTACTGTTCGCGGCTGAACGCGGTTACCTCGAAGATGTGGAACTGGCGAAAATCGGTAGCTTCGAAGCCGCTCTGCTGGCTTACGTCGACCGTGATCACGCTCCGCTGATGCAAGAGATCAACCAGACCGGTGGCTATAACGACGAAATCGAAGGCAAGCTGAAAGCTATCCTCGATTCCTTCAAAGCAACCCAATCCTGGTAATCGTCCGGCGGCTTGTCTCAGGACAAGCCGTCTGGCATTGAGGAGAAGCTCATGGCCGGCGCAAAAGAGATACGTAGTAAGATCGCAAGCGTCCAGAACACGCAAAAGATCACTAAAGCGATGGAGATGGTCGCCGCTTCCAAAATGCGTAAATCGCAGGATCGCATGGCGGCCAGCCGTCCTTATGCAGAGACCATGCGCAAAGTGATTGGTCACCTTGCGAACGGTAATCTGGAATATAAGCACCCTTACCTGGAAGAACGCGACGTTAAGCGCGTGGGCTACCTGGTGGTGTCGACTGACCGTGGTCTGTGTGGCGGCTTGAACATTAACCTGTTCAAAAAACTGCTGGCGGATATGAAAGGCTGGTCCGATAAAGGCGTTCAGTGCGATCTGGCACTGATTGGCTCTAAAGGCGTCTCTTTCTTTAACTCCGTTGGCGGCAACATTGTCGCTCAGGTGACCGGTATGGGTGATAACCCGTCCCTGTCCGAACTGATCGGCCCGGTTAAAGTGATGTTGCAGGCCTACGATGAAGGCCGTCTGGACAGACTGTACGTTGTCAGCAACAAATTTATTAACACCATGTCTCAGGTGCCTACGCTCACTCAGATGCTGCCGTTACCGGCATCAGAAGATGACGAGCTGAAACAGAAAGCCTGGGATTACCTGTATGAACCCGATCCGAAACCGCTGCTGGATACCCTGCTGCGTCGTTACGTTGAATCTCAGGTTTATCAGGGCGTTGTAGAAAACCTGGCCAGCGAGCAGGCCGCACGAATGGTGGCGATGAAAGCCGCGACCGATAATGGCGGCAGCCTGATTAAAGAGCTGCAGTTGGTTTACAACAAAGCTCGTCAGGCCAGCATTACTCAGGAACTCACCGAGATCGTCTCGGGGGCCGCCGCGGTTTAACCAGGTTTACGAATTACGTAGAGGATTCAAGATGGCTACTGGAAAGATTGTCCAGGTAATCGGCGCCGTGGTGGACGTCGAGTTCCCTCAGGACGCCGTACCACGCGTGTACGACGCGCTTGAGGTACAGAATGGTAACGAGAGCCTGGTGCTGGAAGTTCAGCAGCAGCTCGGCGGCGGTATCGTGCGTACCATCGCCATGGGTTCTTCCGACGGTCTGCGTCGTGGTCTGGAAGTAAAAGACCTTGAGCACCCGATCGAAGTCCCGGTAGGTAAAGCAACGCTGGGTCGTATCATGAACGTATTGGGTCAGCCAATCGACATGAAAGGCGACATCGGTGAAGAAGAGCGTTGGGCTATCCACCGCGCGGCACCTTCCTACGAAGAGCTGTCCAGCTCTCAGGAACTGCTGGAAACCGGCATCAAAGTTATCGACCTGATGTGTCCGTTCGCGAAGGGCGGTAAAGTCGGTCTGTTCGGTGGTGCGGGTGTAGGTAAAACCGTAAACATGATGGAGCTGATCCGTAACATCGCGATCGAGCACTCCGGTTACTCCGTGTTTGCGGGCGTGGGTGAACGTACTCGTGAGGGTAACGACTTCTACCACGAAATGACCGACTCCAACGTTCTGGATAAAGTATCCCTGGTTTACGGCCAGATGAACGAGCCACCAGGAAACCGTCTGCGCGTTGCGCTGACCGGCCTGACCATGGCTGAGAAGTTCCGTGACGAAGGTCGTGACGTTCTGCTGTTCGTTGATAACATCTACCGTTACACCCTGGCCGGTACTGAAGTATCTGCACTGCTGGGTCGTATGCCTTCAGCGGTAGGTTATCAGCCTACGCTTGCGGAAGAGATGGGTGTTCTTCAGGAACGTATCACCTCTACCAAAACCGGTTCTATCACCTCCGTTCAGGCGGTATACGTACCTGCGGATGACTTGACTGACCCATCCCCAGCCACCACCTTTGCTCACTTAGATGCAACCGTGGTACTGAGCCGTCAGATCGCGTCTCTGGGTATCTACCCGGCCGTTGATCCGCTGGACTCCACCAGCCGTCAGCTGGATCCACTGGTTGTTGGCCAGGAGCACTACGACACCGCGCGTGGCGTACAGTCCCTGCTGCAACGTTATCAGGAACTGAAAGACATCATCGCCATCCTGGGTATGGATGAACTGTCTGAAGAAGACAAACTGGTGGTAGCACGTGCGCGTAAGATCCAGCGCTTCCTGTCCCAGCCGTTCTTCGTTGCGGAAGTATTCACCGGTGCACCGGGTAAATACGTTTCCCTGAAAGACACCATCCGTGGCTTTAAAGGCATCATGGAAGGCGAATACGATCACCTGCCAGAGCAGGCGTTCTACATGGTTGGTTCCATCGAAGAAGCCGTGGAAAAAGCCAAAAAACTTTAACGCCTTAATCGGAGGGTGATATGGCAATGACTTACCACCTGGACGTCGTCAGCGCAGAGCAACAAATGTTCTCTGGTCTGGTCGAGAAAATCCAGGTAACGGGTAGTGAAGGTGAACTGGGTATTTTCCCGGGTCACGCACCGCTGCTCACCGCCATTAAGCCTGGTATGATCCGCATCGTTAAACAGTTCGGTCATGAAGAGTTTATCTATCTGTCCGGCGGCATTCTTGAAGTGCAGCCAGGCAGTGTGACCGTTCTGGCCGATACCGCTATTCGTGGCCAGGATCTCGACGAAGCGCGAGCCCTGGAATCGAAGCGTAAGGCTGAAGAGCACATTAGCAGCTCTCATGGTGACGTGGATTACGCTCAGGCGTCTGCGGAGCTGGCCAAAGCGATCGCGAAACTGCGCGTTATCGAGTTGACCAAAAAAGCGATGTAACACCGGCTTGAAAAGCACAAAAGCCAGTCTGGATCCCAGACTGGCTTTTTTTTTCGGCCTTAATTCATGATGAAAAAGATGTAGAATTTTAAGCATCAAACGTTTTTACTTCTCACACAAACTACCGTCAGGATGCGTATGTTAAACAGTGCGATGAGCGTGGTGATCCTTGCCGCAGGCAAAGGTACCCGCATGTATTCCGATCTGCCTAAGGTGCTCCACACGCTGGCAGGAAAGCCAATGGTTCAGCATGTTATTGATGCAGCGAATGAATTAGGCGCCAGCCAGGTGCATCTGGTTTATGGACATGGCGGCGACCTGCTGAAAAAAACGCTGCGTGATGACAATCTCAACTGGGTGCTACAGGCAGAACAGTTGGGTACAGGCCATGCGATGCAGCAGGCTGCACCCTTCTTCGCTGATGATGAAGATATCCTGATGCTCTACGGCGACGTCCCGCTGATCTCCGTTGAAACCCTCACTCGCCTGCGTGAAGCCAAACCGCAGGGCGGCATCGGTTTGTTGACCGTCGTGCTGGACGATCCAACCGGCTATGGCCGCATTACGCGTGAAAACGGCAAGGTAACCGGGATTGTTGAGCATAAAGATGCCACTGACGAACAGCGCCAGATTCAGGAGATCAACACCGGCATCCTGATTGCGAACGGTGCGGATATGAAGCGCTGGCTGTCCAGACTCAACAATAACAACGCGCAGGGTGAATACTACATCACCGATATTATTGCGATGGCGTACCACGAAGGGCGTGAAATTGCCGCCGTTCACCCGGCTCGCATCAGCGAAACGGACGGGGTAAACAACCGTCTCCAGCTTTCTCGCCTGGAGCGTATTTACCAGTCCGAGCAGGCAGAAAAGCTGTTGCTCGCGGGCGTTATGCTGCGCGATCCGGCGCGTTTCGATCTGCGTGGCACGCTGACCCACGGGCGCGACGTTGAAATAGATACTAACGTTATCCTGGAAGGTAACGTCACGTTGGGCAACCGCGTCAAAATCGGCACTGGCTGCGTGATTAAAAACAGCGTGATCGGTGACGACTGCGAAATCAGCCCGTACAGCGTGGTGGAAGATGCCCATCTTGAGGCGGCATGTACCATCGGCCCGTTTGCGCGTCTGCGCCCGGGCGCTGAGCTGCTGGAAGGCGCTCACGTAGGTAACTTTGTGGAAATGAAAAAAGCGCGTCTGGGTAAGGGCTCGAAAGCCGGTCATCTGACCTATCTGGGCGATGCGGAAATTGGCGACAACGTAAACATCGGTGCTGGAACCATCACCTGTAACTATGACGGTGCCAATAAGTTTAAAACCATCATCGGTGATGATGTGTTTGTAGGCTCCGATACCCAGCTGGTGGCGCCCGTCACCGTGGGCAAAGGCGTGACCATTGCCGCCGGGACAACCGTTACGCGCGATGTGGCCGAGAACGAGCTGGTGTTAAGCCGTGTGCCGCAGGTCAGCAAGCAGGGCTGGAAACGCCCGGTGAAGAAGAAGTAACAACAAGGCGGGTGGCGCTATGCTAACCCGCCCTACGATTGAGTAGGCCTGATAAGGCGTAGCCGACATCAGGCAAACCCGGGAGAGGAGATAAATATATATCTCCCCCCACAAGCAGTACCCATAAAAATAACCCCACTCTCTACAAGGCTCGGGGCGCCCGGAAAGGGCAAATACAGGTCAGCGACAACGCATGGCATAACGCCATAATCAGGAAATCTAACTATGTGTGGAATTGTTGGCGCAGTTGCGCAGCGTGATATTGCTGAAATCCTTCTCGAAGGTTTACGTCGTCTGGAATACCGTGGTTACGACTCAGCCGGTCTGGCTGTGGTCGATGCAGAAGGTCATATGACCCGTCTGCGTCGTCTCGGTAAAGTGCAGATGCTGGCCCAGGCTGCGGAAGAACATCCGCTGCACGGTGGCACCGGTATTGCACATACCCGCTGGGCGACCCACGGTGAGCCATCTGAAGGCAACGCACACCCGCATGTGTCTGAACACATTGTGGTGGTGCATAACGGCATTATCGAAAACCACGAACCGCTGCGTGAAGAACTGAAAGCGCGCGGCTATACCTTCGTCTCTGAAACCGACACCGAAGTGATTGCTCACCTGGTGCACTGGGAGCTGGCAAAGGGCGGTACACTGCGTGATGCGGTGCTGCGCGCTATCCCTCAGCTGCGTGGTGCTTACGGTACGGTGATCATGGATTCCCGCGACCCGTCCACGCTGCTGGCCGCGCGTTCCGGTAGTCCGATGGTGATTGGTCTGGGCATGGGTGAAAACTTTATCGCTTCCGACCAGCTGGCGCTGCTGCCGGTTACCCGTCGCTTTATCTTCCTGGAAGAGGGAGACATTGCCGAGGTGACACGTCGCAGCGTGACCGTATTCGACACGAAAGGCGAGCAGGTTAAGCGTCAGGAGATCGAATCAAACCTGCAATACGACGCGGGCGACAAAGGTGCTTACCGTCACTACATGCAGAAAGAGATCTACGAACAGCCAAACGCCATTAAAAACACCCTGACCGGGCGCATCAGCCACGGCGAAGTGGATCTGAGCGAGCTGGGCGCCAATGCCAACGAACTGCTGGGCAAAGTCGAGCACATTCAGATCGTGGCCTGCGGTACCTCTTATAACTCCGGTATGGTCTCGCGCTACTGGTTTGAATCCCTGGCGGGCGTGCCGTGTGATGTGGAAATCGCGTCTGAGTTCCGCTACCGCAAATCTGCGGTGCGTCGTAACAGCCTGATGATCACCCTTTCTCAGTCTGGCGAAACGGCTGATACCCTGGCGGCGCTGCGTCTGTCTAAAGAGTTGGGTTACCTGGGCTCGCTGGCCATCTGTAACGTGCCGGGCTCTTCGCTGGTACGTGAATCCGATCTGGCGCTGATGACCAAAGCCGGTACTGAAATTGGCGTGGCTTCCACCAAGGCGTTTACCACTCAGTTAACCGTTCTGCTGATGCTGGTGGCGAAACTGGCGCGTCTGAAAGGTCTGGATGCCTCCGTTGAACACGACATTGTGCATGGCCTTCAGGCGCTGCCGAGCCGTATCGAGCAAATGCTGTCTCAGGACAAACGCATTGAGGCGCTGGCGGAAGATTTCTCTGACAAACATCACTCCCTGTTCCTGGGGCGTGGCGATCAGTATCCGATTGCGCTGGAAGGCGCGCTGAAACTGAAGGAGATCTCTTACATTCACGCTGAAGCTTACGCGGCAGGTGAACTGAAACATGGCCCGCTGGCGCTGATCGACGCGGATATGCCGGTTATCGTGGTGGCACCGAACAACGAACTGCTGGAAAAACTGAAATCTAACATCGAAGAAGTGCGCGCCCGTGGTGGTGTTCTGTACGTCTTTGCGGATAAAGATGCCGGTTTCGCCAGCAGCGACAACATGCACATCATCGAGATGCCGCATGTGGAAGAGGTGATTGCGCCGATCTTCTATACCGTTCCGCTGCAACTGCTGGCTTATCACGTCGCGCTGATCAAAGGCACCGACGTTGATCAGCCGCGAAATCTGGCGAAGTCTGTTACCGTAGAATAATATTATATATCACTTAGGAATAACCCCGTTAATTTATGATTACGGGGTTATTTTTATATCAAAACATAAATATTTTCTGAAAAATAAAGTTTCCCACTTCTTATTAAATAAAAACTAATTACAGTGTGTCGACTTTTCTGTGTGATATAAAATTATATTAAGTAATAAAACGCTTATGTTTATTCTCTTATTCCATCAGTAATAATTAATACAATATTATTTCTCCTTGTTATTTTCATTTTTCAGTTTACTATTTCCTGGCCGGGATGGTTCGGCAATATTTGTTTTAATAATGAAACATGATTATTCATAACTTCAGGATAATGTCATAATGAATGGAAAACTTTTTAAAAGCGCATTAGTTTGCTCATCTTTGATTTTAGGTTGGCAGGCGCACGCGGGGAACGGCAATGGTACTGTACACTTTACAGGCGAAATTATTGACAGCACCTGTGAGGTTACTGCGCCAACACAAACTCAAACCGTTGACCTTGGTAAAGTCAATAAATCCGCCTTTTCTGGTGCAGGCTCGACGGCTTCCGTACAGGCTTTCCAGATCGATCTTGAAAATTGCCCTGATACATATAAAAAAGCCACCGCTCGCTTTGATGGTACAGAAGATGGAGACGGTTACCTTAAACTGAACGCTGGTGGAGCTACAGGGGTTGCCGTTGCCATCTACAACCGTGCTGACAACAGCTTGCTGAAGCTTTACAACCAGTCAGTCAGTGCAGATATCGACGCTGATGGCAAGGCGACACTGCCGTTCATGGCTCGCTATATGGCTACCTCCGCAACCGTAACGCCAGGTGTGGCAAATGCGGATTCTGAATTTACTATCACTTACAGTAATTAACCTCTAGCTTTCCGAAATAAAATCAGGCCTGGCAAGGCAGGTTTCTTTACGTCTAATGGACAGCGAAACCTCGCAGGCCTGTCACAGGATATGATATGCGCAGGCGTTTTATCGATATTTTTATTATTCTCTTTTTAGTCGTGTGTGCCTCTCCCTCATGGGGTGGGATTATTATCGGTGGTACGCGGATTATTTTCCCCAGCAATAAAACAGATACCACTATTTCTGTAATAAATAATGATACTTCCTTACCCTATCTGATTCAGGCATGGATTGATCCTTTTTTAGCCACAGAGAAAACGAAACCACCGTTTACCGTTATTCCTCCTGTTTCAAGGCTGGAGCCAAAACAGGAGCGCGTATTGCGCATTATTAAAACAAAAGGCGATTTACCCACCGAGCGGGAATCTGTCTTTTGGCTGAATGTTAAGAATATCCCTCCAACGCCGGACAAACAGAACAGCAAGCTGGAAATCGCGATTAAAACGCGCATTAAGTTATTCTGGCGCCCTGCCAGCATTACTGAAAAGCCTGAAACCGCCAGCCTAAAAGTCATCTGGCGCAAACAAGGCAATACCCTGGTGGTTAATAATCCTACGGCTATCCATATCAACGTTATTGATGTTGCTGTAGACGGCAAACCGCTGGATTTGGCGATGATTAAGCCCTTTGAGACGCTCAACATTCCCTTACCCGCTGGTGTCGCGAGTAAGACACTCATCTGGCATAGCATCAATGATTATGGCGCGATAAGCGACGCCATCAAACACCCCCTTTGACTCAGGCGAGATGGTTAACGTTGAAGCGCATCTATTTTATGTTATCCCTGGTGTCGCTGTGGGTCAGCGGCACGTATTCCGGGCACGCTGCTGGTGAAACCTTTAACTCACGATTGTTAGAACTTGAACATCCGGTCGACATTGATATCAGTCAGTTTAGCCGGCCCGATAATCTCCCTGAAGGGGATTATCAGGTTGATATTTATATCAACGAGCGCTTTTTTGAGCGCCGTGAAATCCATTTTTTTCGAACAAACAACGAGAGCGCACTCCAGCCCTGTTTCCGCGACTTAAAAAATACGCTGGCTACGTTTGGCATAAAAGTGGATGCCATAAAAGCACTGGCTACGATTAACACCAGCCGCTGCGAGCCCGTTCCCCCGCTGGCGGGAGCTACATGGGTTCTGGATGACGAAAAGCTCGCGTTACGGGTCTCTATACCGCAGATTTATATGGATTCTTCAGCGCGTGACGCCATTCCGCCTTCACGCTGGGATCAGGGTATTAATGCCCTGATGGTGAATTATGATTTTTCAACCACCCAGACGTTGAAATCAGACTATGACAGTGACGATCTGTATTATCTGAACATGCGTAGCGGTATTAACCTTGGCAGCTGGCGACTTCGCAACTACAGCACCCTCAATGCGGTAAACAGCAACGGCAGTTATCATTCTGCGAGTACGTATTTACAACGTGATATTGCCAGCCTGCGAAGCCAGATAATGATGGGGGATACCTGGACGGCAAATGATCTATTCGATAGCAGCCAGGTGCGCGGCGTGCGCCTGTATACCGATAATGACATGCTGCCGGATAGTCTGAACGGCTTCGCACCCGTCGTCCGGGGCATTGCTAAAAGTAATGCCGTCGTCACCATTCGTCAGAATGGCTACATTATCTATCAATCTGCTGTTCCTCAGGGGCCGTTTGCCCTGACCGATCTCAACACCACCAGCAGTGGGGGCGATCTCGACGTTACGATCAAAGAAGAAGATGGTAGTGAGCAGCATTTTACGCAGCCTTATGCTTCCCTGGCGATATTGCGACGGGAAGGCCAGACGGACTTTGATATCAGCATTGGCGAACTGAACAACAGCGATCGCTATTCACCTGATTTATTGCAGGCTCAGCTTTTACGCGGCATGCAAGGGGGAATGACGCTGTATGGCGGCACACAGTTAGCTGAGAATTACACTGCCATAGCGGCTGGTATTGGTCAGGATCTCGGCGAGATCGGGGCGATATCGATGGATGTCACCCATGCGGCGTCTCGTTTTGTCGATGATACGGAGCAGGGGCAATCCTGGCGTTTTCTCTATTCCAAGACGTTCGATGTAAGTAATACCAGCCTGCGAATAGTAGGCTATCGCTATTCAACGGAAGGATTTTATACCCTGGATGAGTGGGCTTCCCGCAGGAGCGATAGCGAGACGTTCTGGCAAACGGGTAACCGCAGAAGCCGTCTGGAGGGAACGTGGACACAACCTTTTGCGCAGGGGTATGGAAATATTTACCTGACGCTGAGCCGTGAACAGTACTGGCGAACGGATAGCGTTGAACGGCTGATCCAGATTGGTTACAGCAACAGCTGGAAACAGATGACGTGGAATGCGTCATGGAACTATACCGATACTGCGAATCATCACGATGGGGACTGGGAAAAGGATGGCGAAAACGAACACGTTTTCATGCTGTCACTCTCGCTTCCGCTCTCCCAGTGGTTACCGAACACCTACGCCAACTATAACGTTACTGGCAACAATAAAAACAGCGTCTCCCATCAGGTAGGCCTGAACGGAAGGCTGCTTCAGAACAACAACTTGAACTGGAACATACAGCAATCCGTTGATGAAAGTGGCGGCAGTACGGGGGGGAATGCGGGACTGGCATGGGACGCGGCTTATGGCTCCATGAAAGGTAACTATGCCTGGAGCAACGAAACCCGAAGTCTCAATTATGGCGTCAGCGGCGGCATTCTACTGCATTCAGAAGGTGTCACCTTCTCACAGGAAATGGGAGAAACCGTCGCGCTGGTGAAAGCTCCAGGAGCGGCGGGCCTGGCGGTGGAAAACAGCAGCGGTGTCGCGACGGACTGGCGCGGCTACACCGTAAAAACGCAGCTGTCACCCTATGATGAAAATCGTATCGCAATTGGCGACAGCGACTTTGCCTCTGGCAATGTTGAACTGGAAAAAAGCGTCCAGAATCTGGTTCCCACCCGTGGAGCGGTAGTAAAAGCGGAATTCGTTACGCATATCGGCTACCGCATCCTTTTCAACGTTCATCTCAGCAATGGCAAACCTGCGCCTTTTGGGGCAACGGGATCGGCAACGCTGGACACCGGAAGCGTTACGGGCATTGTCGGAGAAGAGGGCGAACTCTATCTCTCAGGCCTGCCGGAAAAGGGGCAATTTACGTTGACGCTTAACGACGGCGCAACCTGTCGGGCGGAATACACGCTTCAACAACAGCCTGACGCTGGACTGGTGCAGATGCCCGTCACGTGTCGATAAAGGATTAAAATGAAACTGCAATACGGTCTTTTAGCCTTACTGACCTGCGTCTTCTATGCGCATGCGGCCCCAACCGGCTACTGCGCGCCAGACAATGGCAAATATCATAACTACCTGAATTTTACAGAGCAGTTTTCCATTACGGACAATATAGCCGGAACGTCAACGCTTATTAATGTGAATAACAACAATACCTCGTTTAAAGGTACCTGCTACTGTCTGACCGGGCCGAATCAGAGTTACGATCATACCTATATCACCAGCGTCGTTAATCCAGCGCTGGTGCCTGCGGGAAGCAGGAACAATGTCGCCTATTTTAACCTGAATGATAACGTTGATATCGGCCTGCTTGTTTACATACTCGGTGTCGGTTATACGGCAGTGCCCTTTGATCATCTGCCTAATAAAACCGGTACTCCCTATCAATGTCACAGCGGCGTAAGTTCCGCCACCACGTTTTATAGCGGCGGCTCGGGGCAGATCTATTTGTACGTTAAAAAAGCCTTCACCGGGGTGATGACGATCCCGGCGACGGTGGTGGCGAATATCTATGCCACCATCGATCCGCGTACCGTCTCGAATGAGATTATTTCTGATGTGATTGTTCAGGGAACAGTGACGGTTCCTCAATCCTGTGAGATTGACGAGGGGCAGGCCATTGTTTTTGATTTCAATAAAATCCTGGCGTCAGAGTTTTCGTCGACGAAAGGGAAAGCGCTGACCGATCGCAAAATCACGCGTACCGTGAACATCAAATGCACCAATATGATGTTCTACGACAAGCTCGGCGCAACCCTGCATGCCTCAGCCGTGGCTTCTGATAATTCGATGATTGCGACGGACAACGAAGACGTAGGAATTAAGGTCTACGACAAATACAATCGGGAAGTGAATACGAATGGCGGCAACCTTGAAGCAGAAACGACTAAAATTCCCGACATCATGGGGGATACGCTGGGATCGCTGACATTTTCAAGCGCACCTGCCAGCGCAACGGGAGCGAGACCCAAACCAGGCCAGTTCAATGCAACGGCAACTCTGACGATTGAAATCGCACATTAAAATGACAACGGCTGTTTATGACAGCCGTTGTCATATCAGCTACGCTAAAACTGTTTCATTACAAAAAAGATGACAAAAATATGACCATGTCGTGAATTAATGGCTATATTTTTCAAGTGGTTACATCTGTCGCTGGCTTTGTCATAAAACTGTCATATTTCGTACATTTATCTGTCACCTGTTTGTCCTATTTTGCTCATCGTAGCCACTTAAACAATGATTTACGAAATCCTTGCAGGAGACATTATGAAAGTTATGCGTACCACTGTCGCAACTGTTGTCGCCGCGACCTTATCAATGAGCGCTTTCTCTGCCTTTGCAGCAGCAAGCCTGACTGGCGCTGGTGCAACCTTCCCTGCGCCGGTGTATGCCAAATGGGCGGATACCTACCAGAAAGAGACCGGTAACAAGGTCAACTATCAGGGTATCGGCTCCTCCGGTGGCGTAAAACAAATTACCGCGAATACCGTTGATTTCGGCGCATCCGACGCTCCGCTGTCTGATGAGAAACTGAATCAGGAAGGCCTGTTCCAGTTCCCGACCGTGATCGGCGGCGTTGTGCTGGCTGTTAACATCCCTGGCCTGAAATCAGGCGAGCTGGTGCTGGACGGCAAAACCCTGGGTGACATCTACCTGGGCAAAATCAAAAAATGGGATGACGAAGCCATCACTAAGCTGAACCCGGGCGTTAAGCTGCCTTCGCAGAATATCGCGGTGGTTCGTCGTGCTGACGGCTCTGGTACCTCTTTCGTGTTCACCAGCTACCTGGCGAAAGTGAACGAAGAGTGGAAATCTAAAGTCGGTTCCGGCTCTACCGTTAACTGGCCAACCGGTCTGGGCGGTAAAGGCAACGACGGTATCGCAGCCTTCGTACAGCGTCTGCCAGGCTCCATCGGTTACGTAGAATACGCTTACGCTAAGCAGAACAACCTGGCTTACACCAAACTGGTTTCTGCCGACGGCAAACCGGTTAGCCCGACCGAAGAGAACTTCGCCAACGCCGCGAAAGGCGCTGACTGGAGCAAATCCTTCGCGCAGGACCTGACCAACCAGAAAGGCGACGATGCATGGCCTATCACGTCTACCACCTTCATTCTGGTCCACAAAGAGCAGAAGAAGCCTGAGCAGGGTGCTGAAGTGCTGAAGTTCTTCGACTGGGCATATAAAAATGGCGGCAAACAGGCTAACGATCTGGATTACGCCAGCCTGCCAGACAGCGTGGTTGAGCAGATCCGTGCTGCATGGAAAACCAACGTGAAAGACAGCAGCGGTAAAGCGCTGTATTAACAGGATATATTTAACGAAGATGGCGGGTGGCGCTGCGCTTACCCGCCCTACGGTTTACTCTGTAGGCCCGGTAAGCGTCAGCGCCGCCGGGCATATTCGTAAAAACGTCTCAAACAGAAGAGTAATTTATGGCTGCAACCAAGCCTGCATTTAACCCTCCGGGTAAAAAAGGTGACATGATTTTCAGCGCGCTGGTGAAACTGGCTGCGCTGATTGTGCTATTGCTGCTGGGCGGCATTATCGTGTCCCTGATTTTCTCCTCCTGGCCGAGCATTCAAAAATTTGGTTTCGCCTTCCTGTGGACCAAAGAGTGGGATGCGCCGAACGATATTTATGGTGCGCTGGTGCCGATTTACGGCACGCTGGTGACCTCTTTTATCGCCCTGCTGATTGCGGTTCCGGTGAGCTTTGGTATTGCCCTGTTCCTGACGGAACTGGCGCCAGGCTGGCTGCGACGTCCGCTGGGTATCGCCATTGAACTGCTGGCGGCCATCCCAAGTATCGTTTACGGCATGTGGGGCCTGTTTATCTTCGCGCCGCTGTTTGCGACGTACTTCCAGGAGCCGGTCGGTAACGTTCTCTCTGCCATTCCGTTTGTGGGGGCGCTGTTCTCCGGCCCGGCATTCGGTATCGGCATTCTGGCGGCAGGTGTGATCCTCGCCATCATGATTATTCCGTACATTGCGGCGGTCATGCGCGATGTCTTCGAACAAACCCCGGTGATGATGAAAGAGTCCGCCTACGGCATCGGCTGCACCACCTGGGAAGTTATCTGGCGCATCGTCCTTCCGTTCACCAAAAACGGGGTGATTGGCGGCATTATGCTGGGCTTAGGCCGCGCGCTGGGTGAAACCATGGCGGTCACCTTTATCATCGGCAACACCTACCAGCTCGACAGCGCCTCGCTTTATATGCCGGGGAACAGTATTACCTCTGCGCTGGCGAACGAATTTGCCGAAGCGGAATCCGGGCTGCACGTCGCCGCGCTGATGGAACTGGGCCTGATCCTGTTTGTTATCACCTTTATTGTGCTGGCTATCTCCAAGCTGATGATTATGCGTCTGGCTAAAAACGAGGGGGCACGCTAATGGCGACTCTCGACATGCAAAACACCGCTCAGCTTGCGGAATCCCGTCGCAAAATGCAGTCAAAGCGCCGGATTAAAAACCGCATTGCGTTGACGCTTTCCATGGCGACGATGGCGTTCGGCCTGTTCTGGCTGATCTGGATCCTGATGTCCACCATCACCCGGGGTATTGATGGAATGTCCCTGGCGCTGTTCACCGAGATGACGCCGCCGCCGAACACGGCGGGTGGTGGTCTGGCAAACGCCCTGGCGGGCAGCGGCCTGCTGATCCTGTGGGCGACCGTTTTCGGTACGCCGTTGGGCATCATGGCGGGTATCTATCTGGCGGAATATGGCCGCAAGTCCTGGATCGCTGAAGTCATCCGCTTCATTAACGACATTCTGCTTTCTGCCCCGTCGATTGTCGTGGGTCTGTTTGTTTACACCATCGTGGTGGCGCAAATGGAACACTTCTCCGGCTGGGCGGGTGTGATTGCGCTGGCGCTGTTGCAGGTGCCTATCGTTATTCGTACCACTGAAAACATGCTGAAACTGGTGCCGGACAGCCTGCGTGAAGCGGCTTACGCGCTGGGTACGCCTAAATGGAAGATGATTTCGGCTATCACCCTGAAAGCGTCCGTCTCGGGGATCATGACCGGTATCCTGCTGGCTATCGCCCGTATCGCCGGTGAAACCGCACCGCTGCTGTTTACCGCCCTCTCCAATCAGTTCTGGAGCACGGACATGATGCAGCCGATCGCCAACCTGCCGGTGACGATCTTTAAATTTGCGATGAGCCCATTCGCGGAATGGCAGCAGCTGGCCTGGGCCGGGGTGCTGATCATCACCCTTTGCGTACTGTTGCTGAACATTCTGGCGCGCGTCATTTTCGCGAAGAAGAAACACGGTTAAATTTTTACGGCGCGGCACATCGCGGCGCCGAATGAGGAAATGAGTCAATGAGTATGGTTGATACTGCCCCGGGTAAGATTCAGGTTCGTGATTTGAACTTCTACTACGGCAAATTCCATGCCCTGAAGAATATCAACCTGGATATCGCAAAGAACCAGGTAACGGCATTCATCGGTCCGTCCGGCTGTGGCAAATCCACGCTGCTGCGCACCTTTAACAAAATGTATTCGCTCTATCCGGAGCAGCGCGCAGAAGGTGAAATTCTGCTGGACGGTGACAACATCCTGACCAATACCCAGGATATCGCCCTGCTGCGTGCGAAAGTGGGGATGGTATTCCAGAAACCCACGCCGTTCCCGATGTCGATCTATGACAACATCGCCTTTGGTGTGCGTCTGTTTGAGAAGCTCTCCCGTGCGGATATGGACGAGCGCGTGCAGTGGGCATTGACCAAGGCCGCATTATGGAACGAAACCAAAGATAAACTTCACCAGAGTGGGTACTCTCTCTCCGGTGGTCAGCAGCAGCGTCTGTGCATTGCGCGCGGTATCGCCATTCGCCCGGAAGTCTTGCTGCTGGATGAGCCGTGCTCAGCCCTGGACCCGATCTCAACCGGGCGTATCGAAGAGCTGATCACCGAGCTGAAGCAGGATTACACCGTGGTGATCGTGACCCACAACATGCAGCAGGCTGCACGTTGTTCTGACCACACGGCGTTTATGTATCTGGGCGAGTTGATTGAGTTCAGCGATACGGACGCGCTGTTCACTCGTCCGGCGAAGAAACAAACCGAAGATTATATTACTGGCCGCTACGGTTGATTTGCCTTAGTGCATGTGGAGAAACCATGGACAACCTCAATCTTAATAAACACATTTCCGGCCAGTTTAACGCAGAGCTGGAAAGCATTCGCACCCAGGTGATGACCATGGGCGGCATGGTCGAGCAGCAGCTTTCTGACGCGATCACGGCGATGCACAACCAGGACAGCGAGCTGGCGAAGCGCGTTATTGAAGGCGACCACAACGTCAATATGATGGAAGTCGCCATCGACGAAGCCTGCGTGCGCATCATTGCGAAGCGTCAGCCGACGGCGAGCGACCTGCGTCTGGTGATGGCGATCATCAAAACCATCGCCGAGCTGGAGCGTATCGGTGACGTGGCGGATAAAATCTGCCGTACCGCGCTGGAGAAATTCTCCCAGCAGCACCAGCCGCTGCTGGTGAGCCTGGAGTCTCTCGGGCGCCACACCGTGCAGATGCTGCACGACGTGCTGGACGCTTTCGCGCGCATGGATCTGGACGAAGCGGTCCGTATCTACCGTGAAGACAAGAAAGTTGACCAGGAATACGAAGGCATTGTGCGTCAGCTGATGACCTACATGATGGAAGATTCTCGTACCATTCCAAGCGTACTGACCGCGCTGTTCTGTGCGCGCTCCATCGAGCGTATCGGTGACCGTTGCCAGAACATTTGCGAATACATTTTCTATTTCGTGAAGGGGCAGGATTTCCGACACGTGGGCGGCGACGAGCTGGACAAGCTGCTGGCGGGTAAAGATCCGAAAGAGTGATATGTGTGGCGGGTGGCGCTAACGCTTACCCGCCCTACGTTAATTCAACGCGTAATATCCCACCCGCGCGCCTTCCACAACGCTGGCAGTTGCGCCAGATCGGTAAAGGTTGTCACTTTTGGATGGTCGATCGGCTTGTTGTGCGGATCGGCGCAGAAGTAAAACACCTCCATCCCCGCATCAATCCCTGACTGCGCGCCGGCAGATGAGTCATCCACCAGAATGCAGTTCTCCACGTTGACGTTCATCGCCTTCGCCGCGTGGAACATCAGCGCCGGATCGGGCTTCCAGCGCTGGATATCGTAGCCGCTGAACAGTTTTTCCGGGAAGTGGTGCAACATCTCCATCTTGCCGAGCGAGTGCTGCATTTTGCTGACCGGTCCGTTAGAGACTACGCAGATCGGCACCGTCATCGCATCCAGCAGCGCGTTAGCGCCGGCGATAACTTCCAGCTCGGCGTCGAAGAGGCGTGCGACCTCGGCGCGGTACACCGGTTCCAGATCCGCTTTCACCAGATCCACCCCGTGCTCTTCGTTAATGATGTCGATGATCTCGTACAGCTTCACGCCCTTAAAGCGTTTGAACACCTCTTCGAGATCGAGCGTAATACCAAATTCATGGAACATGGCGACATACGCGCGGGAACAAATGACCTCACTGTCGACCAGCGTACCGTCACAGTCGAAAAATACCGCTTCAATTCCGGACATGCCTTTCCCTTTTAACAAGTTTAACGTTTTCGTACGGCAGTTCACCGGGACGCAATCGTTGCCGTATAAGCAAAATCAATGAAAAAAGTATCCCGTAACCGCCACTATTGTCGCATTTTGGTATAGGATAGCGACGAATTTTCCCTCCTTGTTCGGAAATTGATGATGAGTCAACAACACACTACCCAGACGTCTGGTCAGGGGCTGCTTGAGCGCGTGTTCAAACTGCGCGAGCACGGCACAACGGCACGCACCGAAGTGATCGCCGGTTTTACTACCTTCCTGACGATGGTCTATATCGTTTTCGTTAACCCGCAAATTCTGGGCGTGGCTGGCATGGACACCAGCGCCGTCTTTGTAACCACCTGTCTGATCGCGGCCCTTGGCAGCATCCTGATGGGCGTTTTCGCTAATCTGCCCGTGGCGCTGGCCCCGGCAATGGGTCTGAATGCGTTCTTTGCGTTCGTGGTGGTTCAGGCGATGGGCCTGCCGTGGCAGGTTGGGATGGGCGCTATTTTCTGGGGCGCGGTCGGCCTGCTGCTGCTGACCATCTTCCGCGTGCGCTACTGGATGATTGCGAACATTCCCGTGAGCCTGCGCGTGGGCATCACCAGCGGTATCGGTCTGTTCATCGGCATGATGGGGCTGAAAAACGCTGGCGTTATCGTGGCGAACCCGGAAACGCTGGTGAGCATTGGTAACCTGACCTCTCACAGCGTGCTGCTGGGCGTGCTGGGCTTCTTTATCATCGCGATCCTGGCATCGCGCAACATCCATGCTGCGGTGCTGGTCTCTATCATTGTGACCACACTGCTGGGCTGGATGCTGGGTGACGTGCATTACAACGGTATCGTCTCTGCGCCACCGAGCGTCTCTACCGTGATTGGCCACGTTGATCTGGCGGGCTCGCTGAACCTGGGACTGGCCGGGGTGATTTTCTCCTTCATGCTGGTCAACCTGTTTGACTCCTCCGGTACGCTGATTGGCGTGACCGACAAAGCGGGTCTGGCAGATGAAAAAGGCAAATTCCCGCGCATGAAGCAGGCGCTGTATGTGGATAGCATCTCTTCCGTTGCAGGCTCTTTCATCGGTACCTCGTCTGTTACCGCTTACATTGAATCCTCTTCCGGTGTGTCCGTGGGTGGTCGTACCGGCCTGACGGCGGTAGTTGTGGGTCTGCTGTTCCTGCTGGTGATCTTCCTCTCTCCGCTGGCGGGGATGGTGCCACCATACGCGGCAGCCGGCGCGCTGATCTACGTCGGCGTGCTGATGACCTCAAGCCTGGCGCGCGTGAAGTGGGAAGATCTGACGGAAGCCGTTCCGGCATTTATTACCGCGGTGATGATGCCGTTCAGCTTCTCGATCACCGAAGGTATCGCGCTGGGCTTTATCTCTTACTGCGTGATGAAGATCGGTACCGGCCGCTTCCGCGAACTTAGCCCGTGCGTGATTATTGTGGCGCTGCTGTTTGTGCTGAAGATTGTGTTTATTGATGCACACTAAGATGCTGGTGGTGTCAGGTGGCGCTTCGCTTACCTGACCTACTGACGAATGTAGGCCCGGTAAGCGCTAGCGCCACCGGGCTTTTTTATCAGGCCTTCACCCGCTTAATATAATCCCCAAACGCGGTCAGCTGGCCAGAGAGATGGTCACGCGTACTCTGATCCACCACTTCACCCGTCTGCGGGTCGACCTTGTTCTGAATCACGCCGCCCATAAATTCCGGCTTGTTCATCACCATCGCATCCAGGAACACCAGGATCTGACGCAGGTGATACTGGCAGCGCGCGCCGCCGATGGCGCCCATTGAGCTGGTCTGGATCAGCACAGGTTTACCAGACAGCGGCTGCTCCGGTAAACGGGACAGCCAGTCAATGGCGTTCTTCAGACCACCCGGCACCGAGTAGTTATACTCAGGCGTCACAATCACCACGCCGTCAGCCTGACGGATTTGCTCGGCTATCGCTTCCACACTCTGCGGGAACCCTTCTTCCTGCTGAACGTCAGCATCATAAAGCGGGATGTCGCCAATGGACGGCAGGGCACTGATCTCCATTCCCGCAGGCGCCAGCTGCGGCAGCGTACGGGCAACCATCCCGTTAAAAGAACCTTTGCGCAGGCTTCCCAGTAACGTAACAACTTTCAACGTATCAGACATGATTACTCCTGTTTCATCATGATGATCCTGGACGGATCAGCTATGGGTGTATGCTTTTTCTGCCGGTAAACTGGTTAATCGCATCAGGCGCGCGGCGGGCTCGTTGGCGCGCTCAGGTACATCCGGAAGACTACGCCAACCGCGAGTGCTGTCAAACTCCCAGATTTTCAGCCGTTCGATGGCGGGGGTCACCGCAACGGACCAGATCAGTACGTCCTCAGCGTCGCAGAGCGCCTCTACCAGCGAGGCTTTTGTCGCGCGCAGGCGTCCGGAGCCGGGGAGCAGCTGCAACAGGCTGGCGTCGTCTGACGCCGCGCCGCTCAGTTTGCGGATGCTCTGGCGAAGGGTAATGAGCTGCGCTCTGGCTTCAACGGGGTCGTTCTGGTTACGTATCCACAGCTTTTCATTGCTGGAGAGCGGGTATTCATCGAGCGCGTTCGCACCATGGAAGCTGCGCGTGACGCGTTGTAGCTCCATATCCAGGCCGCAATCACCTTCCGTCGTCAGCGCGACGCCAACAATGTTGCCGGTATACGCAATGGAAAAATGGGGGAGTGCCGGGTCCGCAAAAACCGGGCGACCTTCTGGCTGGGTGAGTATGTCCGGTAATTCGCTGGTGCCGTAGAGCATAAAAAGCAGTTCTGCGAGGAGCGCTCTGGAAGCTAAAAACCGCGTCCTGCGGTGTTCAGGTAGTTTGAGCGCCTCACTGTGACAGGCTGAAGATATTCTGGCCGATACGAGATGCCCTTCCGTTAATGTTCCTCGTGCAAAATGCGTAGCCATTTTTCGCTCCTTGATAATGGTCGTAGTCGGTTAAACGGTTACATGATTATCGCTTAACTCAGCTTCTGTTTTAATCAGTAAATGGAAATAAGAGAAGCCTGAGCACCGAACTTTACATTATCTTAGGCAAAAACCTGACCTGGTGCGGTATACAGCGCTTTGATCGTCTCGCGCAGCCAGAGGATTTTCGGATTATGGCTGTTCCGTTTATGCCAGATCAGCGTGAAGGGGACGGTGAGCTTTTCTGCCTGCGCCTCATCGATGGGAATGGGCAGACAGACCAGATTACGCTGGTGGAGTTGATTGTAGTGATGGCAGTAGTGCGGCGCAGTGGCAATGTAGTTGTGATCCGGCTGGGCTGCCATAAACATCGACTGTTCAAAACCGGGCAAACTCATGGCGATGTTACGCTCCCGGCCCATCTCCCTTAGCACCTCATCGAGCGCCCAGGTGTCGCTGCGTTCCCAGAAGATGCTGATATGCGGGTAGCGCAGAAACGTCTCCAGATCCCACGCTTCCTGGAGCGCGGGATGATCCTCGCGCAAATACACGCACGGACGGTCACTGAACAGGATTTCGTAGTCGATAAACCACGGCATCAGCTTTAGCAGTTCGCGCGAGCGAGGGTGCGTTTCACGCCCGGTGAAGCCCAGATCCACTTCTCCGCGCGTAATGGCGTCCAGCGAATCGTAATCCCATTGGCGCAGCTTCACCGTCGCCTGTGGGTAGCGTTCATTCACCTGCTCCAGCAGGGTATTAAAGCGGATCAGCATCAGCGGTGTTTCGGCGGCGAGCACAAACTTAAGCCCGCCTGGAGAGCTATGGTGGAATTTATCGAGGATCTGGTTGCCAATCTGCATCCAGTCGGCCAAGTCCTGTTCCAGACTCACCGTCAGCGGCGTGGGCAGTAGCCCTAAAGGCGTTTTCACAAACAGCGGATCGTCGAACCAGTCGCGCAGCTTCGCCAGCGATTTACTCACCGCGGACGGCGTCACGTTCATCCGCTTCGCGGCTTTGGTGACGCTGCGCTCCTGCAACAAAAGTTGCAGGCAAAGTAAAAGATTAAGATCGAGACTGCTGATGGGCTTCTTCATAGTGCGCCGCGGGCTGGATGACCATAAGTAAGGTAATGCAGAGTATGCTACAGCCAATCAGAACCCCGATCAGCATATTCAGCGCGTTAAGGCCGATCACCGCCGCCAGCCAAATCCACAGTGACGAACCGCAGACCTGCGCAATGCCCAGCACCGAGCTTGCCACGCCTGCCCGCAATGAAAACGGGCCAAGTGCCTGACTCATCGCCACACCAAAGCCGACGGAGAATCCGGCGCAGATCAGAGTAATGCCCACCAGCATTACAGCGTGTGAGGTGGCGGTCGCCAGGATCACGCCTGCGGCGAGGAACAGCGTCTGTGAGGTGAGCATCAGCGTGCGCTGGCGGAAGATGTTGAGCGCAAAGGGCGTGGAGAATGAAACCGCCATGCTCACCATCGCGGTTAGCGCCATCACCGTCGAATACTCACCGCGATCGAAGCCCATCGTCTCCATCAGCAACACCGGGGAAACGTTTACATAGGTGAGGATCACCGCCACGCTAAGCGTGGTGATTGTCAGCCGACTCAGGAAAAAGCGATTCATCAGCTTTTCAGCCGGATGGAGGGTTGCGGTGTGATATGGCTGTTGCGAACCGGGATGGGTCTCTTTCAGCACCGTCACGGACAGGATAAAGACGATGGCGCCCATTGCGGCCATGGTCCAGAAAAGACTCTGCCACGGAAATTTAAGCATAATCAGGTAGCCTACAACCGGTGCCAGCACCGGGATGATGCAGGTAATGCCGTTCAGCATCGACAGCACTTTAGCGCGGCGCTGGGCGCTTAAGGTATCGCGAAGAATAGCAAACGCCACCACGTAACAGCCACCCGCGCCAATGCCCTGGATAAAACGGCCTGACAGGAACATTGTGCTTTCCTGAGCTACTGAAGACAGTACTGATGCCAGCGCAAAGATAACTGCACCCGTAATGGCGACGGGCTGACGGCCTGCTTTATCCGCGATTTTCCCGGCAAATACCATCGACGACGCCATTCCCGCGAGGTAGGCCGAAAACGCGATGTGCAGCTGCGCCTCGCTGGCACCCAGATCGCGGGCAATATGCGGTAGCCCCACCAGATACATATCAATGCCGGACGGATACAGCAGAACCAGCGCAAAACTACAGAACAGAAAACGAGCCATAAATCCCCCATAGATGCAGGCAAGCAGGATAGGGGGCGTGGAGGGATTAAGCGAGTTGCCATTTGGACAATGGTGATTTCCCTGGAGGAAATCACCCTGTATTAACGGGAATTACTTACCAATGCAGAAGCTCGAGAAAATCCGACCCAGCAGATCGTCCGACGTAAACTCCCCGGTGATCTCACTCAGGTTCTGCTGCGCCAGACGCAGCTCTTCCGCCAGCAGTTCACCGGCCCACGCGCCGATCAGCTGGGCTTTACCCTGCTCAAGGTGGCGAGCCGCCTCTTCCAGCGCCTGCAAGTGACGACGACGTGCCAGGAAGCCGCCCTCCATACTGGTGTCGAAGCCCATGCTCTGTTTGAGATGGCTACGCAGGGCTTCCACGCCTTCACCGGTACGGGCCGACAGGCGAATAAGTGAGTGACCATTCACATCGCTGATGCCCAGCGTTTCGCCGGTAACGTCGGCCTTGTTGCGGACCACGGTGATCGGCAGTTTAGCCGGGAGACGGGCGATAAAGTCTGGCCAGATTTCAGCCGGGTCAACGGCGTCGGTTGTCGTGCCGTCCACCATAAACAGCACGCGGTCGGCCTGCTCGATCTCCTGCCAGGCGCGTTCGATACCGATACGCTCGACTTCATCGCTCGCATCGCGCAGGCCAGCGGTGTCGATGATGTGCAGCGGCATGCCGTCGATATGGATATGCTCGCGCAGGACATCGCGGGTGGTGCCGGCTATGTCGGTCACGATCGCCGCTTCACGGCCCGCCAGGGCGTTCAGCAGGCTCGATTTTCCGGCATTGGGGCGACCAGCAATCACCACCTTCATTCCTTCACGTAGCAGGCTGCCCTGGCGCGCTTCGGCGCGAACGGCATCGAGATCGTTCATCACCTGGTTGAGCTGAGCTTCAATTTTACCGTCTGAGAGGAAGTCGATCTCCTCGTCCGGGAAGTCGATAGCCGCTTCGACATAGATTCGCAGGTGAGTAAGTGCTTCCACAAGGTGATTCACGCGTGTGGAAAATGCCCCCTGCAACGAATTCAGCGCGGAGCGGGCTGCCTGTTCGGAACTGGCGTCGATCAGGTCGGCAATCGCCTCGGCCTGCGCCAGGTCGAGCTTATCGTTGAGGAAAGCACGCTCGGAGAACTCACCCGGCTTTGCAATGCGCAGGCCAGGCAGGGTCAGAATACGTTTTAACAGCAGGTCGAGGATCACCGGGCCGCCGTGACCCTGAAGCTCCAGCACGTCTTCGCCGGTGAAGGAGTTTGGGCCGGGGAACCACAGCGCGATGCCCTGGTCCAGCGGTGTGCCGTCGGCATCCTTAAACGGCAGATAATCAGCGTAGCGCGGCTTTGGCAGTTTACCCAGCACCGCTTCGGCCACCTCACGCGCCTTCAGGCCGGAGATGCGCAGAATGCCTACACCACCGCGTCCCGGTGGGGTTGCCTGGGCGACGATAGTGTCGTTATGGCTCATGGTTGCTCTCGTTCAATACAAATAAAAAAGGCGGTCAATCGACCGCCCTTATTTTAGCGTTAAGTTACCGAATCAGGACTTTTTCTTTTCGCGGCTATGCAGGCCACGTTTTTCCAGACCACGGTAAATCAGCTGCTGCTGGATGATGGTCACCAGGTTGCTGACGATATAGTACAGCACCAGACCTGACGGGAACCACAGGAAGAACACGGTGAAGATGACCGGCATAAAGGTCATGATCTTCTGCTGCATCGGGTCGGTCACGGTGGTCGGAGACATCTTCTGGATGAAGAACATCGTCACGCCCATCAGGATCGGCAGGATGTAGTACGGGTCCTGTGCGGACAGGTCATGGATCCACAGAGCGAACGGCGCGTGGCGCAGCTCAACGGAACCCATCAGCATGTAGTACAGCGCAAGGAAGATTGGCATCTGAATCAGCAGCGGGAAGCAACCACCCAGTGGGTTCACTTTCTCTGCTTTATACAGGGCCATCATCTCCTGGCTCTGACGCTGTTTGTCATCGCCCAGACGCTCACGCATAGCCTGAATCTTCGGCTGTAGCATACGCATCTTCGCCATGGAGGTGTACTGCGCTTTAGTCAGCGGGTACATGATGCCACGAACGATAAAGGTGATAACGATGATGGAGAAGCCCCAGTTACCCAGGAAGCTGTGGATGAACTTCAGCAGCTTAAACAGCGGCTGAGAGATGAACCACAACCAACCGTAATCGACGGTCAGATCCAGGTGCGGCGCAACGGCAGCCATTTTGTCCTGGATTTCCGGGCCGACCCACAGGGTGCTTGCCAGTTTCCCGGTTTGACCCGGCTGCACCAGAACCGGCTGAGATTTGTAGCCGATGGCTGCAATACCGTTGCCGAGGTTCGCGGTGTAGAAGTTGTTCGTACCGTCGTTATTCGGTACCCACGCCGTCGCGAAATACTGTTGCAGCATTGCGACCCAACCGCCTTTAGAGCTGACGTTCAGGTTTTCGTTATCGGCAATGGTGTCGAATTTGTATTTCTCGTACTTGGTATCTGGCGTGGAGTAAGCCGCGCCACGGAAGGTATGCAGCGCAAAGTTGCTGCTTCCGGTGTCACGGTGAGACGGCAGATTGATGGACTGCTTCAACTGACCAAAGGTAGAGATTTCCAGTGGTTTCGCACCGGCGTTCTGTACGCTGTAGCCCACGTTCACCGCATACTCACCGCGTTTCAGGGTGAAGGTTTTGGTGAAGGTGTTGCCTGCCGCGTCGGTGTAGGTCATCGGGATAACCAGTTCGTTCTGACCATCAGCCAGCACAAACGTGTCATTCTCGACGTTATACAGTGGACGCGCACCGTTAGCCGGGTTATCCGGGCCATCACGACCGGTCAGGCCGCTCTGCGCCTGGTAGATAAATTCAGGCGTGGTTTCCAGTAACTGGAACGGTTCGGTAGACTTCAGCTCTTTCGGGTAGGTCAACAGCAGCGCCTGCTCAACATCACCACCACGGGTGTTGATAGTCAGCTCAAGCACATCGGTCTTAACCGTAATCTGTTTCCCCTGGCCACTGGCCGGTACGCCCTGGTCGGCGGCGCTACCCGCTGCGGTGGTCGTGGTCTGCGTGGTCTGCTGCTGGGGTTGAGGATTTTTATCCTGCTCCCATGCCTGCCAGATCATGAAAGACACGAACAACAAAGCGATGATAAGAAGATTGCGTTGCGAATCCATCGTTAGTGTTCTCTGGTATCAAAAGGTCCTGGAGGGACGGGGTCGTCTCCACCTGGGTGTAAAGGGTGGCATTTTAATACGCGTTTCACCGTCAACCAACTGCCTTTTATCACTCCAAACCTGCGCAATGCCTCAATTCCGTAGCTTGAGCATGTTGGCGTGAAACGGCAGTGTGGCCCGAGTAGCGGACTAATCAGGCGTTGATAGACCCGAATGAGGGCTATCAGGACCCGCGAGCCAGGCGACAGTGGCGGCGCCATAATTTTTCCAACGCTTCCGAGAGAGCACGGTTATCGAGGTCGGCAACCCCTTTTTTAGCCACCACCACGAAATCCATTGAAGGCAGTTCGTGCTGACGTAAACGGAAGCTTTCACGCGTCAGACGTTTAATCCGGTTGCGTTCATGCGCACGCTTAACGTTTTTCTTGGCGACTGTGAGACCGATGCGGGGATGCCCCAGCGAATTTTGGCGGCCGAGGATGGTGATTTGCGGCGTGCCAGCCCGTAATGGCTGCTGGAAGACGAAAGTGAAATGAGTGGGAGTTAACAAACGTAACTCCCTGGGAAATGCGAGCTTAACCACTCAGGGGTTAGCTTTATTACTTGGAAACGGTCAGACGAGCGCGGCCTTTAGCACGACGACGTGCCAGAACCTGACGACCATTTTTAGTAGCCATACGAGCACGGAAGCCGTGAGAACGGTTGCGCTTCAGTACAGACGGTTGAAAAGTGCGTTTCATGGCGATTTCTACCTAAACTTGAAAAAATTCATGACTTTTGCGGATGCCCGACCGAGTTTCGAATGACGGACGCCGAAGCCGTGGGTGATTAAAGAGGCCGGATTGTAATAATTGTACACTCCGGAGTCAATTCTCTTTCCTTAAATCCCTGTGTATTTCCGCACGTTTTCGCGTGGAAAATGAGCAGCGGACGACGCAGGAAGATGAGCATCACGCGCCGGGTCGAGGATTATACGGGCTCAACGATAAAGCGCAAGGATCGTCCCGGATCTTCGTTAGATCATTTAAGCCAAAAATTGTCTGTGCTCATTAAATTTTCCAATATGCGGCCTAAATCGCGAGGCACTCGCGTCAGGATCGTTTACACTTACCCGATTCCGGATCTTCCTGTGGATAAATCGGGAAGAATCTGTGAGAAACAGAAGATCTCTGGCTCAGTTTAGGCTATGATCCGCGGTCCCGATCGGGATCCAGCGATCCAGGCCGGGTATAACCGCAGATAGCGGTTCGCACATCACCCTTTTGCACAGGGTCATGTCGATGTGCGCCAACAATCATGAATATTCAATAGTTTTCTTTTATTGTTCGAGTGGAGTCCGCCGTGTCACTTTCGCTTTGGCAGCAGTGTCTTGCCCGATTGCAGGATGAGTTACCAGCCACAGAATTCAGTATGTGGATCCGCCCGTTGCAGGCGGAACTGAGCGATAACACGCTGGCTTTGTATGCGCCAAACCGTTTCGTGCTCGATTGGGTAAGGGATAAATACCTTAATAACATCAATGGACTGCTGAACGATTTCTGCGGGTCAGATGCCCCACAGCTGCGTTTTGAAGTGGGCACAAAGCCGGTCACCCAAACCGTTCGTGAAGTTGTCAATGTGGCAGCCCCTGCACAGGCGGCGCCCGCGCCAGCGCCTCGCGTTGCACCGGTTCGTCAGGGCTGGGATAACGTTCCGGCCCCCGCTGAGCCTACCTACCGCTCTAACGTTAACGTGAAACACACGTTCGATAACTTCGTTGAAGGTAAGTCGAACCAGCTGGCGCGCGCGGCGGCTCGCCAGGTAGCCGATAACCCCGGTGGCGCTTACAACCCGCTGTTTCTGTATGGCGGCACGGGTCTCGGTAAAACGCACCTGCTGCATGCGGTGGGTAACGGCATTATGGCGCGTAAGCCCAATGCGAAAGTGGTGTATATGCACTCCGAACGCTTCGTTCAGGACATGGTAAAAGCCCTGCAAAACAATGCGATCGAAGAGTTTAAACGCTACTACCGTTCCGTTGATGCGCTGCTGATCGATGACATTCAGTTCTTTGCCAATAAAGAACGATCGCAGGAAGAGTTTTTCCATACCTTTAACGCCCTGCTGGAAGGCAATCAGCAGATCATTCTGACCTCGGATCGTTATCCAAAAGAGATCAACGGCGTTGAAGATCGTCTCAAATCCCGCTTCGGCTGGGGCCTGACCGTGGCGATCGAGCCGCCGGAGCTGGAAACCCGCGTCGCGATCCTGATGAAAAAAGCCGACGAGAACGACATTCGCCTGCCGGGTGAAGTGGCGTTCTTCATTGCCAAGCGTCTGCGTTCCAACGTGCGTGAACTGGAAGGGGCGCTGAATCGCGTTATCGCCAACGCCAACTTCACCGGTCGGGCGATCACCATCGATTTTGTGCGTGAAGCGCTGCGCGATTTATTGGCTTTGCAGGAAAAACTGGTCACTATCGACAATATTCAGAAGACGGTGGCTGAGTACTACAAGATCAAAGTGGCAGATTTACTGTCTAAACGTCGTTCCCGCTCGGTGGCGCGTCCGCGTCAGATGGCGATGGCGCTGGCAAAAGAGCTAACCAACCACAGCCTGCCGGAAATCGGTGATGCGTTTGGTGGCCGTGACCATACGACCGTGCTGCACGCTTGTCGCAAGATCGAGCAGTTACGCGAAGAAAGCCACGACATAAAAGAAGATTTTTCCAATTTAATCAGAACATTATCATCGTGACGCTATGAAATTTACCGTTGAACGTGAACATTTATTAAAACCGCTGCAACAGGTGAGTGGCCCATTAGGCGGCCGCCCTACGCTGCCTATTCTTGGAAACCTGCTGCTTCAGGTCGCGGACGGTACGCTGTCGCTGACCGGCACAGATCTGGAAATGGAAATGATCGCGCGCGTTACGCTGACTCAGCCGCACGACGCGGGCGCGACCACGGTTCCGGCACGTAAATTCTTTGATATTTGCCGTGGGCTGCCGGAAGGCGCTGAAATCGCAGTGCAGCTGGAGGGCGACCGCATGCTGGTGCGCTCTGGCCGCAGCCGTTTCTCCCTCTCCACGTTGCCCGCTGCGGACTTCCCGAACCTGGACGACTGGCAGAGCGAAGTTGAATTCACCCTGCCACAGGCGACGATGAAGCGTCTGATTGAAGCCACGCAGTTCTCCATGGCGCATCAGGACGTTCGTTACTACTTAAACGGCATGCTGTTCGAAACCGAAGGTGAAGAGCTGCGTACCGTGGCGACCGACGGTCACCGTCTGGCGGTTTGTTCCATGCCGATTGGCGATTCACTGCCAAACCATTCGGTGATCGTACCGCGTAAAGGCGTAATTGAACTGATGCGCATGCTCGACGGCGGCGACACGCCGCTGCGCGTGCAGATCGGCAGCAACAATATTCGTGCCCACGTGGGCGATTTTGTCTTCACATCGAAGCTGGTAGACGGTCGTTTCCCGGATTATCGCCGCGTATTGCCGAAGAACCCGGATAAAACGCTGGAGGCGGGTTGCGACATCCTCAAGCAGGCGTTCGCGCGTGCCGCTATTCTCTCCAACGAGAAATTCCGCGGCGTACGTCTGTACGTGAGTGAAAACCAGATCAAAATCACCGCCAACAACCCGGAGCAGGAAGAGGCAGAAGAGATTCTGGACGTCACCTACGCCGGGGCTGAGATGGAAATCGGCTTCAACGTCAGCTATGTGCTGGATGTGCTGAATGCACTGAAATGCGAGAACGTTCGCATCCTGCTGACTGACTCCGTTTCGAGCGTACAGATTGAAGATGCCGCATCACAGTCGGCTGCTTATGTTGTCATGCCAATGAGACTGTAATGTCGCTCACCCGTCTGTTGATCCGCGACTTTCGCAATATCGAAAGCGCGGATCTCGCTTTATCCCCTGGCTTTAACTTCCTGGTTGGCGCGAACGGCAGCGGCAAAACCAGCGTGCTGGAAGCCATCTATACGCTCGGCCACGGCCGGGCGTTTCGCAGTTTGCAGATTGGTCGCGTGATTCGCCACGAGCAGGAATCTTTTGTTCTGCACGGGCGTTTGCAGGGCGCAGAGCGGGAAACCGCCATCGGCCTGACCAAAGACAAGCAGGGCGACAGCAAGGTGCGCATCGACGGCACCGATGGCCACAAAGTGGCGGAGCTGGCGCTGCTGATGCCGATGCAGCTGATTACGCCCGAGGGGTTTACTTTACTCAACGGCGGCCCCAAATACAGAAGAGCGTTCCTCGACTGGGGATGCTTTCACAATGAAGCCGGTTTCTTTAACGCCTGGAGCAACCTGAAGCGTCTGCTTAAACAGCGTAACGCCGCATTGCGCCAGGTCACGCGCTACGCTCAGCTGCGTCCGTGGGACATGGAACTCATCCCTCTTGCGGAACAAATCAGCCGCTGGCGTGCCGAATACAGCGCAGGTATCGCCGAAGACATGGCCGACACCTGTAAACAGTTTTTACCCGAGTTCTCTCTCACCTTCTCTTTTCAGCGTGGCTGGGAAAAAGAGACGGATTATGCCGAGGTGTTAGAGAGAAGCTTCGAGCGCGATCGCATGTTGACCTACACCGCGCACGGCCCGCACAAGGCGGATTTCCGCATTCGTGCCGACGGTGCGCCGGTGGAAGACACGCTGTCGCGCGGGCAGCTGAAGCTCCTGATGTGCGCGCTGCGCCTGGCGCAGGGGGAGTTCCTCACTCGAGAGAGCGGGCGACGCTGCCTGTACCTGATAGATGATTTTGCCTCGGAACTTGACGACGCGCGGCGCGGGCTGCTTGCCAGCCGCTTAAAAGCCACGCAGTCGCAGGTTTTCGTCAGCGCCATTAGTGCTGAACACGTTATAGACATGTCGGACGAAAATTCGAAGATGTTTACCGTGGAAAAGGGTAAAATAACGGATTAACCCAAGTTGAAATGAGCGAGAAACGTTGATGTCGAATTCTTATGACTCCTCCAGTATCAAAGTCCTGAAAGGGCTGGATGCGGTGCGTAAGCGCCCGGGTATGTATATCGGCGACACGGATGACGGCACCGGTCTGCACCACATGGTATTCGAGGTGGTAGATAACGCTATCGACGAAGCGCTCGCGGGTCACTGTAAAGACATCGTGGTCACGATCCATGCGGACAACTCCGTGTCCGTTACCGATGACGGTCGTGGTATCCCAACCGGTATTCACCCGGAAGAGGGCGTATCTGCTGCGGAAGTCATCATGACCGTTCTGCACGCAGGCGGGAAGTTCGATGATAACTCCTATAAAGTTTCCGGCGGTCTGCACGGCGTAGGCGTATCCGTAGTAAACGCTCTGTCGCAAAAGCTGGAGCTGGTTATCCAGCGCGAAGGCAAAATTCACCGTCAGATCTACCAGCACGGCGTGCCTGACGCTCCGCTGGCCGTCACGGGTGATACCGATAAAACCGGTACCATGGTGCGTTTCTGGCCGAGCCTCGAAACCTTCACCAACGTCACCGAATTCGAGTACGACATTCTGGCGAAACGCCTGCGTGAACTGTCGTTCCTGAACTCCGGCGTGTCGATTCGTCTGCGCGACAAACGCGACAACAAAGAAGACCACTTCCATTACGAAGGTGGTATCAAGGCGTTCGTTGAGTATCTGAACAAGAACAAAACGCCAATTCACCCGAATATCTTCTACTTCTCTACTGAAAAAGACGGTATCGGTGTGGAAGTGGCCTTGCAGTGGAACGACGGTTTCCAGGAAAACATCTACTGCTTCACCAACAACATTCCACAACGCGATGGCGGTACGCACCTGGCGGGCTTCCGCGCGGCGATGACCCGAACCCTGAACGCCTACATGGACAAAGAAGGCTACAGCAAAAAAGCGAAAGTCAGCGCCACCGGCGACGATGCCCGTGAAGGCCTGATTGCCGTGGTCTCCGTGAAGGTGCCGGATCCGAAGTTCTCCTCACAGACCAAAGACAAGCTGGTCTCTTCTGAGGTGAAATCGGCGGTTGAACAGCAGATGAACGAACTGCTGAGTGAATACCTGCTGGAAAACCCGTCCGACGCGAAAATCGTGGTGGGTAAAATTATCGATGCGGCGCGTGCCCGTGAAGCGGCGCGTAAAGCGCGTGAAATGACCCGTCGTAAAGGCGCGCTGGACCTGGCAGGCCTGCCGGGCAAACTGGCTGACTGTCAGGAACGCGACCCGGCGCTGTCTGAACTGTACCTTGTGGAAGGGGACTCCGCGGGCGGTTCTGCGAAGCAGGGCCGTAACCGCAAGAACCAGGCGATTCTGCCGCTGAAGGGTAAAATCCTTAACGTTGAGAAAGCGCGCTTCGACAAGATGCTCTCTTCTCAGGAAGTGGCGACGCTCATCACCGCGCTGGGCTGCGGCATTGGTCGCGACGAGTACAACCCGGACAAACTGCGCTATCACAGCATCATCATCATGACTGATGCGGACGTCGACGGCTCGCACATCCGTACGCTGCTGTTGACCTTCTTCTATCGTCAGATGCCGGAAATCGTTGAGCGCGGCCACGTCTACATTGCCCAGCCGCCGCTGTACAAAGTGAAGAAAGGCAAGCAGGAACAGTACATTAAAGATGACGACGCGATGGATCAGTACCAAATCGCGATCGCCCTTGATGGTGCGACCCTGCACGCAAATTCCAGCGCGCCAGCGCTGGCCGGTGAGCCGCTGGAGCGTCTGGTCTCCGAGTTCAACGCCACGCAGAAAATGATTGGCCGTATGGAGCGTCGCTATCCGAAAGCGCTGCTGAAAGAGCTGATTTACCAGCCGACCCTGACCGAAGCCGATCTGAGCAACGAGCAGACCGTCACCCGCTGGGTGAACACCCTGGTGAGCGAGCTGAACGAGAAAGAGCAGCATGGCAGCCAGTGGAAGTTCGACGTCCAGCAGAACGCTGAGCAGCAGTTCGAGCCGATCGTCCGCGTGCGTACCCACGGCGTCGATACCGACTACCCGCTGGAGCACGAATTTGTGGCCGGTCCGGAATACCGCCGTATCTGCACCCTCGGCGAGAAGCTGCGCGGTCTGATCGAAGACGATGCGTTTATCGAACGTGGCGAACGTCGTCAGCCGGTAGCCAGCTTCGAACAGGCGCTGGAGTGGCTGGTAAAAGAGTCCCGTCGTGGTCTCTCTATTCAGCGTTATAAAGGCCTGGGCGAAATGAACCCGGATCAGCTGTGGGAAACCACCATGGATCCGGAAAGCCGTCGCATGTTGCGCGTCACCGTTAAAGACGCAATCGCAGCGGATCAGCTGTTCACGACCCTGATGGGCGATGCGGTTGAACCACGTCGCGCCTTCATCGAAGAGAACGCCCTGAAGGCGGCGAATATCGATATTTAATCGTCGCTTTACGACAGCATAACTGGCCGCGCTTCAGCGCGGCTTTTTTATGGACGCAGGAAACTCCAGCGACATCACTGCCGGTAAACGTTTGACCAGCATATCTATGGCAATTCTTACCCTTAGCGGCAGGTGTGGCGTCTGCTGCCAGACGGCATGAACGTCGAAGCGTACATCCGGGGCCTGCTTTAAGAGCGGGACAAGATCTCCCTGCTGAATTTCTTTAATGACCATCCAGCAGGGTAACCATGCAAGGCCGTGGCCGGCCAGCGCCGCGTCGCAGATCGCCTGCAAATCATCCATATTGAGCGATGAGCGGGGAATAAACGTGCGCGACGTGCCATCGTAATCCATCAGCTGCCAGGGTAGGACTCTGCCCGCACGCGTGTAGTTAATGGCCGTATGCTGGCGTAAATCATCAACGGTTTGCGGCTGGCCATTCTTAAGCAGATAATCCGGCGCGGCGCACAGCACCATCCGGTGCTCCCCCAGCCTTCTGGCGACCAGCACGCTGCTGTCAGCCAGAGCGCCATTGCGCACCGCCATATCAAACCCTTCTTCCACGAGATCCACGACGCGGTCGCTGAAGGACATTTCAAGCTCAAGCCCTGGATGCTCCTGCGCCAGCTCTATTAGCAGCGGGGCGATACACTGGCGACCAAACAGCACCGGCACGGCAACACGCAGCCGACCGCTGACCTGATGTTTTCCGGTTTCAAGCTGCGATTCAGCGCCACGGATCTCCTCCAGCGCGCGCAGGCAGCGTTCATAAAAAAGCGCGCCGTTATCGGTCAGCCTCTGACTGCGGGTGGTCCGATGAAACAGACGAACCCCCAGCCTCTCTTCAAGACGAGCAATGCTTTTTCCTACCGCCGAGCGCGACAAATGCAGACGGACGGCGGCCTGGGCAAAACTTCCTGCCTCAACGGAGGCAACGAAAACGGGAATATCTTTCAGCGTATCGGTCATGGACGGATTGTGTCAATTTGGTCATCAATGAAGGGAAAACTTATCGCCACTGGCGACGCTGAGTCAACGGTAGACTGTCAGAACTGAAAATCATCTGATGACAGGAGAAAAAAATGACTGAAACAATGCAACGCTGGTCAATGGATGCCCTTGGTCGTGAAAGCCTCAGGCTCGTTCAGGAGCCTGTTCCACAGCCAGGCCCGGGGGAGGTTCGCGTAAGGGTTAAAGCCGTTGCGCTCAACTACCGGGATAAAATGGTGATTGAAGGCACGATGCCGATTCCGCTTTCCTTCCCGTTTACCCCAGCATCTGACATGGCAGGCGTGGTGGACAGCATCGGCGAAGGCGTTACGCGTTTCAAGCCCGGCGCACGCGTCATCTCAACCTTCTTCCCGGAATGGATCGACGGCAAGCCGCAGGCAGACGCGCGCGATTTGCCCTATAAAACGTCCGGTGGATACTTCCAGGGCATGCTGGCCGAATATGTGATTGTGAGTGAAAACGCGCTGGTGGCGTCCCCGGAAAGCCTGGATGACGCTGAGGCCAGCACGCTTCCTTGCGCGGGGCTTACCGCATGGTTCGCGCTGGTGGAGCGCGGTCATTTACGCGCCGGGCAATCGGTGCTGGTACAAGGGACGGGCGGTGTGGCGCTATTCGCTTTGCAGATAGCAAAAGCGCACGGCGCAGAAGTTATTGTTACGTCGGGGAGTAATGAAAAACTGGCGCGGGCCAAAAAGCTGGGGGCCAGCCAGGGCATCAACCGACTGAAAGGCGACTGGGCTGAAAATACGCTGGCACTGACGCAGGATCGCGGCATCGACCATATTATCGAAACGGTGGGTGGGGAGAACCTGAGACATTCCCTGCGCGCCGTTGCCGTTCATGGGCGGATATCGGTCATTGGCGTGCTGGCCGGGACAGAAATTTCTCTGCCTGCAAGCGAGCTGTTGCTGAAATCTCCCGTCATTCAGGGGATTGGGGTTGGACACCGCCGGGCGCTGGAAGATTTTGTCCGTGCTGTTGATGTCACGGAGTTAAAACCGGTGATTGAGCATCGCTACCGCTTTGACGAGCTGGAACAGGCGCTTGAACATCTGGATCGCGGTGCGTTTGGCAAAATCGTTCTCACCCGCGAGTGAGTTCCCGTTCCCGGGATAAACGTAAAAGGGGCTTTTTGTTGCGCAAGGTAGCTCTATTTTTGTGTGCTTAATCGCGTTAGCATGAGGTAGCACTCATTTATCCCGGGGACCTCATGGCTATCAAACTCATTGCAATCGATATGGACGGCACGCTGCTGCTGCCAGACCACACTATCTCTCCTGCCGTTAAAAATGCGATCGCCGCCGCACGCGAAAAAGGCGTGAACGTGGTGCTCACCACCGGACGCCCGTATGCCGGGGTGCACAGTTACCTGAAAGAGCTGCACATGAACCAGCCTGGCGATTACTGCATCACCTATAACGGCGCGCTGGTGCAAAAGGCAGCCGATGGCAGCACGGTGGCGCAAACTGCACTGAGCTATGATGACTACCGTTTCCTGGAAAAACTCTCCCGCGACGTGGGCTCTCACTTCCACGCGCTCGATCGCAATACGCTTTACACCGCCAACCGCGATATCAGCTACTACACGGTGCACGAGTCCTACGTTGCAACCATTCCACTGGTGTTCTGCGAAGCGGAGAAAATGGACCCGGCGACCCAGTTCCTGAAAGTGATGATGATTGATGAACCTGCGGTTCTCGACAAAGCCATCTCACGCATTCCGGCTGAGGTAAAAGAGAAATACACCGTGCTGAAAAGTGCGCCGTACTTCCTCGAAATCCTTGATAAACGCGTCAATAAAGGCACGGGCGTCAAATCGCTTGCCGATGCGCTGGGCATCAAGCCTGAGGAGATCATGGCGCTGGGCGACCAGGAAAACGATATTGCGATGATCGAATATGCGGGCATGGGCGTGGCGATGGATAACGCCATCCCGTCGGTAAAAGAAGTGGCGAACTTCGTGACCAAATCTAACCTGGAAGACGGCGTTGCCTGGGCGATCGAGAAATTCGTTCTGTCGTAACAAGTGCTTTGAAAGATTAGCCCTGGTTATTAACCGGGGCTTTTTTTGGCCCTGAATTTATCGAATTGTTCTTTTTGTGATCTGTATTGTAGTACAACATTAATTGATTGTACTACATTATCACCACAGCAAAGGCGGAAGGCCTCACGTTTGTACTGCAAAAGTGAGGCGAAATTCAGCGGTCGCGGTAAAGTAGTGATGGACTTACAGAGCACAAGGACTCTCCATGACACTCAATAAAACCGATCGCATTGTCATCACGCTGGGCACTCAGATTGTGGGTGGCAAATACGTTCCCGGTTCGCCGCTACCAGCAGAGGCGGAACTGTGCGAGGAGTTTGAAACCTCGCGCAACATCATCCGGGAAGTGTTCCGCTCGCTGATGGCGAAGCGGCTGATTGAAATGAAGCGCTATCGCGGCGCGTTTGTGGCGCCGCGTAACCAGTGGAACTACCTCGATACCGATGTTCTGCAATGGGTGCTGGAAAACGACTACGACCCACGGCTTATCGGCGCGATGAGCGAAGTCCGAAATCTGGTGGAACCGGCTATCGCCCGCTGGGCGGCTGAGCGCGCAACGTCAGGTGACCTGGCTCAGATTGAGTCGGCTTTAAATGACATGATCGCCAATAACCAGAATCGGGAGGCGTTCAACGAAGCGGACATTCGCTACCACGAAGCGGTATTGCAGTCGGTGCATAACCCGGTTTTACAGCAGCTTAGCGTGGCGATCAGCTCGCTACAGCGAGCAGTATTTGAACGTACCTGGATGGGCGATGAGGCCAACATGCCGAAAACGCTTCAGGAACATAAAGCGCTGTTCGATGCGATACGGCATCAGGACGGCGATGCGGCAGAGCAGGCGGCGCTGACCATGATCGCCAGCTCGACACGAAGGTTGAAGGAAATCACATGACATCACGCTACATCGCAATTGACTGGGGATCGACCAATCTGCGCGCCTGGCTCTACCAGGGTGAGCAGTGCCTGGAAAGCAGGCAATCAGAAGCAGGTGTGACGCGCCTGAACGGTAAATCCCCCGCAGCGGTGTTAGCAGAGGTGACACAAAACTGGCGCGACGGTACAACGCCAGTGGTGATGGCCGGAATGGTCGGCAGTAACGTGGGGTGGAAGGTCGCGCCTTACCTGTCGGTTCCGGTGCATTTCACCGCCGTTGGCGAGCAGTTAACGTCCGTTGACGACAATGTCTGGATTATTCCCGGTTTATGCGTCTCTCGCGACGATAACCATAACGTGATGCGCGGCGAAGAGACGCAGCTGCTCGGGGCGCGCACCCTTTCTCCTTCTTCTGTCTACGTCATGCCCGGGACGCACTGCAAATGGGTTCTGGCGGATGCTGAGCAAATTCATGATTTCCGCACCGTGATGACCGGCGAACTGCACCACTTGCTGCTTAAGCATTCGCTGGTGGGGGCCGGTTTGCCGGAGCAGACCCCTTCGCCGGAAGCGTTTGCCGCCGGGCTTGAGCGCGGGATCGCCTCCCCTGTCGTTTTGCCGCAACTTTTTGAGGTTCGCGCCTCGCACGTGCTGGGAAATCTTCCGCGCGAACAGGTCAGCGAATTTCTGTCCGGCCTGCTGATTGGCGCAGAAGTCGCCACCCTGAGCGACGCGTTCGCCGGGCAGCAGGCCATCACGCTCGTCGCGGGTTCATCGCTGACGTCTCGTTACCGCCAGGCGTTCCACGCTATCGGACGGGATGTTGCTGCGGTGGAAGGCGACACGGCATTTCAGGCAGGCATAAGGAGCATCGCTCATGCAGTGGCAAACTGAACTTCCCCTGATCGCGATTTTGCGCGGTATCACGCCCGGTGAGGCCTTAGCGCACGTTGGCGCGGTGATCGACGCCGGGTTCGACGCGGTGGAAATCCCGCTCAACTCCCCGGAGTGGGAAAAAAGCATTCCGGCAGTTGTGAAGGCGTTTGGTGATAAGGCGCTGATTGGCGCTGGCACCGTATTACAGCCGGAGCAGGTGGATGAACTGGCGAAGATGGGCTGCAAGCTTATCGTCACACCGAATATCAACCCCGAGGTGATCCGCCGGGCGGTGGAGTACGGCATGACCGTCTGCCCGGGTTGCGCCACGGCCACAGAAGCCTTTGCCGCCCTCGATGCGGGCGCACAGTCTCTCAAAATTTTCCCGTCGTCGGCCTTTGGTCCGAATTACATCAAAGCGCTGAAAGCGGTCTTACCCGCCAGCGTGCCGGTCTTTGCCGTGGGTGGCGTCACGCCGGAAAACCTGGTGCAGTGGATAAAAGCGGGCTGTGTGGGCGCCGGGCTGGGCAGCGATCTCTATCGTGCCGGGCAGCCCGTTGAGCGTACCGCACAGCAGGCGGCAGCATTTGTGAAAGCGTATCGAGAGGCAGTGCAATGAAAATAACCAAACTCACCACGTATCGTTTACCCCCGCGTTGGATGTTCCTGAAAATCGAAACCGACGAAGGCGTGGTTGGCTGGGGCGAGCCGGTGATTGAAGGCCGTGCGCGCACCGTTGAAGCCGCGGTTCACGAGCTGGGCGAATACCTGATTGGCCAGGATCCGGCGCGCATCAACGACCTGTGGCAGGTCATGTACCGGGCGGGATTTTACCGTGGCGGTCCGATCCTGATGAGCGCCATCGCCGGTATTGATCAGGCGCTGTGGGATATCAAAGGCAAAGTGCTGAATGCCCCGGTCTGGCAATTAATGGGCGGCCTGGTGCGCGACAAAATCAAAGCCTACAGCTGGGTGGGCGGTGACCGCCCTGCGGAAGTGATCAACGGTATCCGGCAACTGCGCAACATCGGTTTTGACACCTTCAAACTCAACGGCTGCGAAGAGATGGGCGTTATAGACAACTCGCGCGCGGTAGACCGGGCGGTGAACACCGTGGCGCAAATCCGCGAGGCTTTCGGCAACGAGATTGAGTTTGGTCTGGATTTCCACGGCCGCGTCAGCGCGCCAATGGCCAAAGTGCTGATTAAAGAGCTGGAGCCGTATCGCCCGCTGTTTATCGAAGAGCCGGTGCTGGCCGAGCAGGCGGAATACTATCCGAAACTGGCTGAACAGACGCACATTCCCATCGCGGCGGGGGAACGCATGTTCTCGCGCTTCGAGTTTAAACGCGTGCTGGAAGCGGGCGGCATTGCGATCCTGCAACCGGACCTCTCCCACGCGGGCGGCATCACCGAATGCTACAAAATTGCCGGAATGGCAGAAGCCTACGATGTGGCGCTGGCGCCGCACTGTCCGCTTGGGCCGATTGCGCTGGCGGCCTGCCTGCACGTCGACTTCGTCTCCCGCAATGCGGTGTTCCAGGAACAAAGCATGGGCATACACTATAACAAGGGCGCGGAGCTGCTCGACTTTGTGAAAAACAAAGAAGACTTCAGCATGGAAGGTGGTTTCTTTAAACCGTTAACAAAGCCGGGCCTTGGCGTGGAGATCGACGAAGCCAAAGTCATTGAGCTGAGTAAAAGTGCGCCGGACTGGCGTAACCCACTGTGGCGTCTTGAAGACGGTTCCGTAGCCGAGTGGTAAATCGCCGGATGGCGCTACGCTTATCCGGCCTACTCTCTCGTAGGCCCGGTAAGCGAAGCGCCACCGGGCAAAAAAAACGTACATAGAAAAAATATAACCCTCTGTAAATTACAGGGCATGGTGAGCGGCTTCGCTATGCCCAAAATCTGGAGACAGATTGCGATGGATATTCCAGTTACTGCTGCAAAAACCGGGCGTCGTCGTTACCTGACGCTGATCATGATCTTTATTACCGTGGTCATCTGTTATGTCGACCGCGCCAACCTTGCCGTGGCATCGGCTCATATTCAGGAAGAGTTTGGCATCACCAAAGCGGAAATGGGCTACGTCTTCTCGGCGTTTGCCTGGCTGTATACGCTCTGTCAGATCCCCGGTGGCTGGTTCCTTGACCGCGTGGGTTCACGTCTGACCTACTTTATCGCTATTTTTGGCTGGTCCGTGGCGACCCTGTTCCAGGGCTTCGCGACCGGGCTGATGTCGCTGATTGGCCTGCGCGCCATCACCGGGGTGTTTGAAGCGCCGGCGTTTCCGACCAACAACCGCATGGTGACCAGCTGGTTCCCTGAACACGAACGCGCTTCCGCTGTTGGTTTTTACACCTCCGGGCAGTTTGTTGGTCTGGCGTTTCTGACGCCGCTGTTAATCTGGATCCAGGAGCTGCTGAGCTGGCACTGGGTGTTTATCGTCACCGGCGGGATCGGCATTATCTGGTCGCTCATCTGGTTTAAGGTTTATCAGCCGCCGCGCCTGACCAAAAGCATCACCAAAGCCGAACTGGACTACATCCGCGACGGCGGTGGCCTGGTGGACGGCGATGCGCCGGTGAAAAAAGAGGCGCGCCAGCCGCTGACCAGAGCGGACTGGAAGCTGGTCTTCCACCGTAAGCTGGTGGGCGTATATCTGGGCCAGTTCGCAGTGACCTCCACGCTGTGGTTCTTCCTCACCTGGTTCCCGAACTATCTGACGCAGGAGAAGGGCATTACCGCGCTGAAGGCGGGCTTTATGACCACCGTACCGTTCCTTGCGGCGTTTTTCGGCGTGCTGCTCTCGGGCTGGCTGGCGGACAAACTGGTGAAAAAAGGCTTCTCACTGGGCGTTGCGCGTAAAACGCCAATTATCTGCGGACTGCTGATCTCTACCTGCATCATGGGAGCGAACTACACCAACGATCCGGTGTGGATCATGACCCTGATGGCGGTAGCGTTCTTCGGAAACGGTTTTGCCTCCATCACCTGGTCGCTGGTGTCGTCCCTGGCGCCGATGCGTCTGATCGGCCTGACTGGTGGCGTGTTTAACTTCGTTGGCGGCCTGGGCGGGATCACCGTACCGCTGGTCATCGGTTACCTGGCGCAGGACTACGGCTTTGGTCCGGCTCTGGTGTATATCTCTGCCGTGGCGCTGATCGGGGCGCTCTCCTACATCCTGCTGGTCGGCGACGTTAAACGAGTAGGCTAATCCCTTCGGATGTTTTACCCTGATGCGATAACCGCGCATCAGGGTATTTTCATGAAACAAATCACCTTCGCTTCCCGCAACCACCAGCTCACCAACATCAACACCTGGACGCCAGACAGCCAGTGGCTTGTCTATGATGTCCGCCCGTCCGGCGCGTCGTTTACCGGTGAAACCATTGAGCGGGTCAATGTTAGTACGGGCGAGGTTGAGGCGATCTACCGTGCGACTGACGGCGCGCATGTCGGCGTGGTAACCGTTCATCCGGCGCAGGACAAATATGTTTTTATCCACGGCCCGAAAAACCCGGATGCAGACTGGCAGTATGATTTTCACCATCGTCAGGGGGTGATTGCGCACAATGGTCAGGTGAGCAATCTTGATGCAATGGATATCACCGCGCCTTACACCGCAGGGGCGCTGCGTGGCGGCAGCCACGTCCACGTTTTTAGCCCGAACGGGCAGTTCGTCAGCTTTACCTACAACGACCATGTGCTGCACGCGCGCGATCCGCAGCTGGATTTGCGTAACGTCGGGGTGGCGGCGCCTTTTGGCCCAGTAAACCCACAGGGGAACCATCCGCGGGAATATGCCGGCACCTTCTGGAGCGTACTGGTAAGCCGGACAACGCCGAACCCGAAACCGGGCAGCGATGAGGTAAACCGCGCCTATGAAGAGGGCTGGGTGGGCAACGACAGGCTGGCGTTTATCGGCGATACGGTGTCTGCGAAAGGCGAGAAAGTGCCCGAACTGTTTATTGTCGATCTCCCCAAAGACGAGCAGGGCTGGAAACGGGCGGGCGATGCGCCGTTGCAGGGAACGCCTGATACAATGCCCGCGCCGCCTGCGGGCGTAACGCAACGTCGCTTAACCTTCACCCATCAGAAGGCGTATCCGGGGCTGGTGAACGTACCGCGCCACTGGGTGCGCAGCAATCCGCAGGGGACGCAGATTGCGTTTTTAATGCGGGACGATAACGGCGTTGTGCAGCTGTGGCTTATCTCCCCTGAGGGCGGCGAGCCGCGTCAGCTGACCCACACTGAGCGTGATATTCAGTCGGCCTTTAACTGGCATCCTTCCGGCAACGGGCTGGGATTTGTGCTTGCAGGCCGTATTGCCTGCTGCGATGCGCAGACCGGAGAGGTGACGTTTTTGACGTCCGATCACGGCAATCCGCCGTCTGCTGACGCTGTGGTGTTTTCCCCGGACGGACGATTTATTGCATGGATGGAAGAGAAGGACGGTTTCCGCCAGCTGTGGCTAACGGAAACCGCACAGAATTAGCGTGGAGGCATCTCTGCGGGCGGGATGACGGAATTGGTCGCCAGCTTTTCCTGCTCGCTTTTCTCAACGCGCGAACGCACTGAGCTGTCGGTGCGGAACATATCCCACGGCAGCAGAAGCGTATCGGCAACCGCCGTAAACGGCATATCAAGAATCGCCAGAGATTTGGTACCCCAGTTTGTCTCATCATCAGAGATCATTGCGGCACTGGCGCGCGTCCCCGGATATGTTCCTTCTTTACCGCCGGTGTGCGACATCACGCTCGAACACCCGCAAAGTAAAACAACCCCGCTGAACGACGCCAGCTTAATCAGAACATTTCTCATCATCACTCAGTCATCTTTAGTAGCACGGCATTGACCTGCAACTCAGGGTTATAGCGAGGCGCGTCCAAAATGGATAGCTCAAAACTCCCGCACTGTGGTCGTCATCGCAATTTAACCCTTTGTGCTGTGCCCCTGAGTCTATGCGACAACCAGCAAAGTGCAAAAAAATCTCACATCAACAGTCTTGAAAAGGCCGTATCCAGACCCATTTTAAGAATGTAACCCGATAACGGACACGCCTGATGGGTGTTCGGGGAAGCAGAAGCCTGTCCATGGTGGAAGGCTACATTTTCTCGCTGATTTCAGGAGCATTTATCCATGCGTAATTTCGATCTCTCTCCGCTATACCGTTCTGCCATTGGTTTCGATCGTCTGTTCAACCACTTAGAAAACAACCAGAGCCAGAGCAACGGCTATCCTCCTTACAACGTTGAACTGGTTGACGAAAACCACTATCGCATTGCGATTGCTGTTGCCGGTTTCGCAGAGAGCGAACTGGAGATCACCGCGCAGGACAATCTGCTGGTGGTGAAAGGCTCCCATACGGCCGAGCAGAAAGAACGAACCTACCTCTACCAGGGCATCGCAGAGCGCAACTTTGAGCGCAAGTTCCAGCTGGCTGAGAACATCCACGTCAAGGGCGCGAACCTGGTGAACGGCCTGCTGTTTATCGAACTGGAACGTGTGATTCCGGAAGAGAAAAAACCGCGTCGTATCGAAATCAACTAATTACGCGGGTCGCGTGAGCGGCCCACCCGAACTTGCTTGCCGTAACGGGAGCATATGCGAATCCGCAAGGGTTTGCAGGTACAACTGTGCACAAAATTAAACTGTGCCGAACTCGCTTCTCAGAAGGAGATTTAGTATGCGTAACTACGATTTATCCCCCCTGCTGCGTCAGTGGATAGGTTTTGACAAACTGGCTAACGCGCTGCAAAGCGCAACCGAACAGCAGACCTTTCCGCCGTACAACATCGAAAAAAGCGATGATAACCACTACCGCATCACGCTTGCGCTGGCCGGGTTCCGCCAGGAAGATCTCGACATCCAGCTGGAGGGTACGCGCCTGACCGTGAAAGGGTCACCGGAAAAACCAGACACCGAGACCAAATGGCTGCATCAGGGGCTTGTCACTCAGCCGTTTAGCCTGAGCTTTACCCTGGCAGACCATATGGAAGTTTCTGGCGCGACGTTCACTAACGGGCTGCTGAACATTGACCTCACCCGTAACGTGCCGGAAGCCATTGCGCCTCAGCGCATCGCCATTAGCGAACGCCCGGCGTTGAACAGCTAAACCACGTTTTTGCCGGGTGGAAAACCTGCCGATCCTGTAGGTCGGGTAAGGCGCAGCCGCCACCCGACTCGCTCACAGATGCCATGAAGCCCTGCCCCGGCAGGGCTTTTTTGTGCGCCATCGCCCATACAACCGCCGTCAGCTCTGAGAGAATCCTTAGCATAACTATGGTTATACACAGGATGTGGATCATGAGTGATATCGCGTTAACCGTTAGCGTGTTGGCCCTTGTCGCGGTAGTGGGGCTATGGCTGGGGAATATCAAAATCCGCGGCGTCGGATTTGGCATCGGCGGGGTGCTGTTCGGCGGGATTTTTGTCGGCCATTTTGCCGACCAGCTTGGGTGGGTGCTCAGCGCCGATATGCTGCATTTCATCCAGGAGTTCGGCCTGATCCTCTTTGTGTATACCATCGGTATTCAGGTGGGACCTGGCTTCTTCGCTTCCCTGCGCGTCTCCGGTTTACGCCTTAATCTCTTTGCCTTCGGCATCGTCGTGATGGGTGGGCTGGTTACCGCCATTCTGCATAAACTCTTCGCGATTCCGCTGCCCGTTGTGCTGGGCATCTTCTCCGGCGCCGTCACGAATACGCCCGCGCTCGGGGCGGGCCAGCAAATTCTGCGCGATCTGGGTATCCCTGCTGATGTCGTCGATCAGATGGGGATGAGCTACGCCATGGCCTATCCGTTTGGCATTTGCGGTATTTTGCTCTCGATGTGGCTGGTGCGCGTGCTGTTCCGCGTTAACGTCGAGCAGGAGGCAAAAGAGCATGAAAGCACGCTGACCAACGGCCATGCGCTCATTAAAACCATCAACATTCGCGTCGAAAACCCCAACCTGAACAATATGGCGATACAGGATGTTCCCATTCTGAACAGCGCGACCATTATCTGTTCCCGCCTGAAACGTGATGAAACGCTGATGGTGCCTTCACCGGATACCCTTATTCAGCACGGCGATCTCCTGCATCTGGTAGGGCAACCGGCGGATTTAAACAATGCCCGGCTGGTGATCGGTCAGGAGGTGGATACATCACTCTCAACCCGTGGAACGGACATGCGCGTGGAGCGGGTGGTAGTGACCAATGAGAAAGTCCTGGGCAAGAAAATACGCGATTTGCAGGTTAAAGAGCGTTATGACGTGGTGATCTCCCGGCTTAACCGCGCCGGTGTCGAGCTGGTGGCCAGCCAGGATGCCAGCCTGCAATTCGGTGATATTCTCAACCTCGTCGGGCGTCCCTCATCCATTGATGCCGTAGCGGACATGGTAGGCAACGCCCAGCAAAAACTCCAGCAGGTGCAGATGCTGCCGGTCTTTATCGGCGTCGGGCTTGGCGTCATGCTTGGCTCCATCCCCCTGTACGTGCCCGGCTTCCCGGTAGCACTGAAGCTGGGTCTGGCAGGCGGGCCGCTCATTATGGCGCTGATTCTCGGGCGTATCGGCTCTGTCGGCAAGCTCTACTGGTTTATGCCGCCGAGCGCTAACCTGGCGCTGCGGGAGTTAGGCATCGTGCTGTTTCTGGCAGTGGTGGGGCTGAAATCCGGCGGCGATTTTGTCGATACTCTGGTGAACGGCGAAGGGATGAGCTGGGTAGGATACGGCATATTTATTACCGCTATCCCACTGATAACGGTCGGATTACTGGCACGTATCTTCGCTAAAATGAACTATCTCACGCTGTGCGGCATGCTGGCCGGTTCCATGACCGATCCGCCCGCGCTGGCGTTCGCCAACAACCTGCACGCCACCAGCGGCGCGGCGGCGTTGTCCTACGCCACGGTTTATCCGCTGGTGATGTTTCTGCGCATCATCACCCCGCAGCTACTGGCGGTGCTGTTCTGGGGGATGGGCTAACAAGTCTTCCGGGTGGATACGCCGCAAATGGTAGTCCACCTGGTAATCGCTGGTGTTCCGGAACATCACGGAATAATTGAGGAACTCGCCGCTGTCGCTGTAGGAAAGGGAGGTGATGCGCAGCAGCGGCGTCTGTTCCGGCACATTCATATAACCGGCCAGCTGTTTATCTGCCAGCACCGGCGTCAGGCTCTCGTAGTTGCCGCTGATGGTGATCCCGCATTCCTTCTCGATGTAATCAAACTTAGATCCTTCGAGATGCGCCAGGGAAAGATTGCGGAACAGCTTCACCGGCATAAAGCTGTCCTCCAGCATCAGCGGTTTTCCGTCCACGTAACGCACCCGCCTTGAAAAATAGATCCGCTCATCAACCTGAATCCGCAGCTGGCTGGCGATAGCGGGCGGCGCGGGCATCACTTCAAACTGCAACACCTTGCTCTGCACTTCTTTCCCCTGCTGGCGCAGCACCTCCACCAGCCCGGTCAGGTTAGTCGTTTCATGATGAACGTCTTTGCGCGCCACGAACGTCCCGCTGCCGTGTCGACGTTCAACCAGCCCCCAGCTTACCAGCAGATCCAGCGCCTTGCGGATGGTCATCCGGGCTACGCCAAACTCCTTTGCCAGCGCTTTTTCTCCAGGTAACGGACTACCAATGTTGTAGTCCGAGGAATTCAGCCGCAGCCGCAGCCGATCGGCAATTGATTTGTAGATCACCAGTAGACCTCTCTGCGCACATCATGGCGTGGATTACGTCTTAACTTGTCTATGTTTAGTTTAAAAAGTAGACCTGATTGGTCAAATTAAAACCATGAATGCGATCACGAATCGCAGCGGCATACCATGTTGCTGCATCAGTAAGTTCTTATGCTCACCTCAGGCCAGTAAAAAACCATAAAGGCCTCTATCCCCTACAGGTTGTTTCATGAGGATTTAAAAATGCTCAGTCAAATACAACGTTTTGGCGGCGCCATGTTCACCCCGGTTTTGCTGTTTCCCTTTGCCGGGATCGTGGTTGGGATCGCCATCATGCTTCGCAATCCGCTGTTTGTCGGTGAGGCCTTAACCGCGCCGGATAATCTGTTCGCGCAAATTGTTCACATCATCGAAGAGGGCGGCTGGGCGGTGTTCCGAAATATGCCGCTGATTTTTGCTGTCGGCTTACCGATTGGCCTGGCAAAGCAGGCGCAGGGCCGCGCCTGTCTGGCGGTGCTGATTAGCTTCCTGACCTGGAACTACTTTATCAACGCGATGGGGATGACCTGGGGTCACTTCTTTGGCGTCGACTTCTCTGCTGAACCCACTGCCGGCAGCGGGCTGGCGATGATTGCCGGAATCAAAACGCTTGATACCAGCATCATCGGGGCGATTATCATTTCCGGGCTCGTCACCGCCATCCACAATCGATTTTTCGACAAGCCGTTGCCGGTCTTTCTGGGGATTTTCCAGGGCACCTCGTTTGTCGTTATCCTCGCGTTCTTCGTCATGATCCCCTGCGCCTGGCTGACGCTGCTGGGATGGCCGAAAGTGCAGATGGGTATTGAGTCGTTGCAGGCCTTTCTACGTACCGCTGGTGCGCTGGGCGTATGGGTCTATACCTTCCTGGAACGCATTCTGATCCCAACCGGATTGCACCACTTTGTCTACGGCCCGTTTATCTTCGGCCCGGCTGCGGTAGAAGGCGGCATTCAGGTCTACTGGGCACAGCACCTTCAGGAATTCAGCCAGAGCACTGTGCCGCTGAAAACGCTGTTTCCGGAGGGCGGATTCGCGCTGCACGGCAACTCTAAGGTGTTTGGCTCAGTCGGTATTGCGCTGGCTATCTGGTATACCGCGTCGCCGGAGAACCGCGTCAAAGTGGCAGGTCTGCTGATCCCGGCCACGCTTACCGCCGTGCTGGTGGGCATTACCGAACCGCTGGAGTTCACCTTCCTGTTTATCTCGCCGTTGCTGTTTGCCATCCACGCCGTGCTGGCCGCAACGATGGCGACGGTGATGTATACCTTCGGGGTGGTGGGGAACATGGGGGGCGGTCTGCTGGACCAGTTCCTGCCGCAAAACTGGATCCCGATGTTCCATAACCACGCCTCGACGGTATTCACCCAGATTGGCATCGGCCTCTGCTTCACCGGGATCTACTTCGTGGTCTTCAGAACGCTTATCGAACGTCTGAATCTCAAAACGCCGGGCCGGGAAGAGAGCGAAATCAAACTCTACAACAAAGCCGACTATAAGGCCGCGCGCGGGCAAACCACCGCCCCGGCGGCAGCCAGCCAGCAGGTCGGGCAGGCTGCTGGGTTCTTACAGGCGCTCGGCGGCGCAGCAAACATCGAAAGTATCAATAACTGCGCCACCCGCTTGCGTATCGCCCTGGTGGATATGACGAAAACCCAAAGCGACGACGTCTTCAAAGCCCTGGGCGCACACGGTGTGGTGCGGCGCGGCAACGGCATACAGGTGATTGTCGGTCTGCACGTTCCTCAGGTGCGCGACCAGCTGGAATCGCTGATGAAAACCCCCTTAACAAACGAACAAACCACTCTGACAGAGGCTATATCATGAAAAAATTCTCAGTTGTTATTGCAGGCGGCGGCAGTACATTCACGCCTGGTATCGTCCTGATGCTGTTAGCCAACCGTGACCGTTTCCCGCTGCGTGCGCTGAAGTTCTATGACAATGACGGAGCACGTCAGGAGATCATCGCCGAGGCGTGCAAAATCATCCTTAAGGAGCAGGCGCCGGAGATTGAATTTAGTTACACCACCGATCCTGAAGCGGCCTTTACCGATGTGGATTTCGTGATGGCGCATATTCGCGTGGGCAAATACCCCATGCGTGAAAAAGATGAAAAAATCCCGCTGCGCCACGGCGTGTTGGGCCAGGAAACGTGCGGGCCGGGCGGCATCTCCTACGGCATGCGCTCCATCGGCGGCGTGCTGGAGTTGGTGGATTACATGGAGCAGTACTCCCCGAACGCGTGGATGCTGAACTACTCCAACCCGGCGGCGATTGTCGCGGAAGCCACGCGCCGCCTGCGTCCGAACGCGAAAATTCTCAACATCTGCGACATGCCGATCGGCATTGAAGGACGTATGGCGCAAATCGTCGGTCTGAAAGACCGCAAAGAGATGCGCGTGCGCTACTACGGTCTGAACCACTTCGGCTGGTGGACGTCGATTGAAGATCTGAACGGCAACGATCTGATGCCGAAACTGCGCGAATACGTGGCGAAAAACGGTTATGTTCCGCCTTCGGAAGATGCGCATACTGAAGCGAGCTGGAATGATACTTTCGCCAAGGCTAAAGACGTACAGGCGCTGGATCCGGACACCATGCCGAACACCTACCTGAAGTATTACCTGTTCCCGGACTATGTGGTCGCCCATTCCAACCCGGAGCGTACCCGCGCCAATGAAGTGATGGATCACCGTGAGAAGCATGTATTCAGTTCATGCCGGGCGATTATCGAAGCCGGTCATTCTTCTGCCGGTGAACTGGAAATCGACGAACATGCGTCGTACATCGTCGATCTGGCGACCGCGATCGCCTTTAATACCCAGGAACGTATGCTGCTGATTGTGCCTAACAATGGGGCTATCCATAATTTTGACGCCGACGCGATGGTAGAAATCCCTTGTCTGGTCGGCCACAACGGACCGGAGCCGCTGACCGTTGGTGATATTCCGCACTTCCAGAAAGGGCTCATGAGCCAGCAGGTGGCGGTGGAAAAACTGGTGGTGGACGCCTGGGAGCAGCGCTCGTATCAGAAACTATGGCAGGCGATTACCCTGTCGAAAACCGTACCGAGCGCGTCGGTGGCGAAGGCGATTCTGGACGATCTGATTGAAGCCAACAAAGAGTACTGGCCGGAACTGCATTAATTTTCCTGACCGGCATCGCCAGATGCCGGTCTCCTTGTCCTGGCTGAATTACGCTATGCTGAAGCCTGCATGCAGCACGACAAGGAACCTTCATGAACATTTCCCGCCTCGGTGAAGCACCGGACTACCGCTTCTCACTGGCTAACGAACGCACGTTCTTAGCGTGGATCCGCACCGCCCTGGGCTTTCTGGCCGCAGGTGTCGGTCTTGATCAGCTCGCCCCCGATTTTGCCACCCCGTTGATTCGCGAAGTGCTGGCCCTGCTGCTGTGCCTGATTGCCGGTGTGCTGGCGATTTATGGCTATCTGCGCTGGCTTAGAAATGAAAAGGCGATGCGTCTGAAGCAGGATCTCCCCTACACGCGCGGCTTGCTCATCATTAGTACGATTTTGCTGATGGTTGCGGGCGTAGTGATGTTACTGGTGTTGTATGCCGGATAGCCGCAAAGCACGGCGGGAAGCGGACCCCGGGCTTCAGCCGGAGCGAACCTCGCTGGCCTGGCTGCGCACGCTGCTGGGGTATGGCGCGCTGATCGCTCTTGCCATTAAGCACAACTGGCACCGCACGGGGGCGCCATTCTGGATCTCCATTGTTGTGCTGGCGCTGGTAGCCGTCATTTTATGGCGCTACACCCGCAGCCGTAACCTGATGGACGTGGCGCAGAACGACTTTGCGCAGCCGAAAGCGGTGCGGGATAAGTTCCTGATTGCGTTGGCTGTGCTGTCTCTGTCTTTACTCTTTGCAGTTACTCACATTCAGCAAATTATGAGCTTATAAGCCCGGTGGCGGCTGCGCCTTACCGGGCCTACAACTGCCGCGAACTGTAGGCCGGGTAAGGCGTAGCCGCCACCCGGCATAATTACTTCCCTTTAGCTAAATACTTCGCCATCTCATCCTCCGGCACCATGCCGCCGCCGGTCGCCCAGACCAGGTGCGTGGGGTTGGCATCCGCCTGCACGCGCAGCGGCCCGGCCATCCCCGCCAGCGCCGACGGCTCCAGGCGAATCCCTTCCTCCTGCGCCAGCCAGCCGAGCATGTCGTACATGCTTTGATCGGAGAGGGTATAGAACCCGTCGAGCAGGCGCTCCATCGCGCGGCCCACGAAGCCGGACGCACGCCCTACCGCCAGACCGTCCGCCGCCGTCACGTTATCAATGCCCAGATCCTGCACCGCAATCTCATCGTGCAGCCCGGTATAAACGCCCAGCAGCATACATGGTGAGTGCGTTGGCTCCGCGAAGAAGCAGTGGACGTTATCGCCAAAGGCCAGCTTCAGGCCAAACGCCACGCCGCCGGGACCACCGCCGACGCCGCACGGCAGATAGACGTACAGGGGATGATCGGCATCCACCACGCGGCCCTGCTCGGCAAACTGCGCCTTCAGGCGCTCGCCAGCAACCGCATAGCCCAGGAACAGCGTACGGGAGTTTTCATCGTCAATGAAGAAACAGTTCGGATCGCTTTCCGCCGCTTTGCGTCCCTGCTCCACCGCCACGCCGTAATCCTGCTCATATTCCACGACGATCACGCCGTGGCTGCGCAGTTTGGCTTTCTTCCACTCGCGGGCGTCGGCGGACATATGCACCGTCACCTTAAAGCCAATGCGGGCGCTCATAATGCCGATGGACATCCCCAGGTTGCCGGTTGAGCCCACCGCGATGCTGTACTGGCTGAAGAAGTTCTTAAAGCGCGGCTCCAGCAGAACGCTGTAGTCGTCTTCAAGGCTCAGCAACCCGGCGTCCAGCGCCAGTTTCTCCGCATGAGTCAGCACCTCATAGATGCCGCCGCGCGCTTTGATCGAGCCGGAAATCGGCAGATGGCTGTCTTTTTTCAGCAGCAGCGTGCCTGGAATGGCCTTACCGGACTCTTTCTCCAGCCGCGCCTGCATCGCCGGGATCGCGACCAGGTCGGATTCGATAATCCCGCCCGTTGCCGCCGTTTCCGGGAACGCTTTCGCCAGATACGGCGCAAAGCGTTTCAGGCGCGCGTGCGCGTCGTCCACGTCGGCTTTGGTCAGCCCGACATACGGCAATCCTTCCGCCAGCGTCGTGGTGCGCGGGTTAAGCCAGGTGGTTTCTTTCAGGGCAATCAGATCCTCAACCAGAGGAAACTGTGCGGTTAAAGTAGTGATAGTTGCGTTTTCCATAATACGTCTCTTCGCGCTCAGATAATGAAAGAAAGCAGGAATGTGCTGCCAAGTGCAAGCACCGAGGCGATAAACGTCGCCGTCGTATAGTATTTGAAGGTCTCGTTCAGGGTCGCGCCGCAGTATTGCTTCACCAGCCAGAAGAGAGAATCGGTCACGATCGTGCAGCCAATAGCGCCGGACCCGATGGCAATGGTGATGATCTCCGGGCTTACGTTCGGGTAGAGCGGCAGCATCGGCGCCACTATCGCCGTGGCACCCATCATCGCTACCGTTGCCGAACCGACGGCGGCGTGCAGCACCAGTGCCACCAGCCAGGCGAGAAGGATAGGGTGCATATGCAGGTTCGAGAGAATATGCGCCAGCGTCTCCGCCAGACCGCTAGTTTTAAGGATGGCGTTGAACGCGCCGCCCGCGCCGATAATCAGCAAAATGTTGGCGATAGAGCCAAAGCCGTGCTCCGTATGGGTCAGCATTGCGCCCATGCCCATGTGCTGGCGGATCCCCAGCAGGTAGTAGGCAAAAAACACGGCGATAAACATCGCGGTGATGGGGTTGCCGATAAACTCCAGCAGGGTATACAGCGAGCCTTCTTTTGCCATGTTCAGCTCGGCAATGGTTTTCACCAGCATCAGGGCAATCGGCAGCAGCACGGTGAACAGCGTGGCGCTCAGCGACGGCAGCGTGTGTTCTTCCCGCACCTTCAGGTCTGAAAATTCCGCCGGAACCGGCTTATAGGGCAGACGATCGCCGAGCAGCTTCAGGAACAGCGGGCCGCCAACCAGAGACGCCATCAGGCCCACCATCAGACCGTAGACAATCACCGTCCCGACGTCCGCCCCTAATTTATTGGTGACAAACAGCGCGGCCGGATGCGGAGGCACCACGCAGTGCACTGCCATTAGTGCGGTACAGAGCGGAATGGCCAGCTTGAGCAGCGACGTGTTGGTCTTTTTGGCGATGGAAAACGCCAGCGGGATCAGCAGTACCACGCCCACTTCCACAAACAGCGTAATGCCGCAGATCAGGCCGACCAGGACCATAATCACGTCCGCCGACAGCCAGCGGCAGCGCTGCAACGTAATCCCGATGCGCTCTGCCGCGCCGGAGACTTCCATCATTTTGCCGAGAATAGTGCCAAGACCGATAACCGCCGCCAGGAAGCCCAGCGTACCGCCAATCCCGCTCTCAATGGCGTTCACCATATCCAGCGGGCTCATCCCCATCATCGCGCCGACGAAAAAGCTTGCCAGCAGCAGCGCGAGGAACGGGTGAAACTTCAGTTTTACGATGGTTAAAACAATCAATACGATGCTGACAAGCAGCGTTGCCACAACCCAGACCTGAGATCCCATATCTCACCTCACCCTTATGTCATCTGGGGGTATTGGACGAAAAAACGGCGTGGGCTGACAAACGATATAAATTGGCGTTCAGATGAGCCAGATTGGATCAACTGAGTGACTGTGTTCTAAAAAGCGCACTTAACTCGTATTAGGTTCACATAAATTCATTCTTGAGCGGTATGCTGAACGCAGAAATTACGTATGGGAATTGTGATGACCGATGCGAATGAAGGCAGAAACCGGCTGTTAAACGGCTGGCAACTGTCGAAAATGTACACCTTTGAAGTGGCCGCCCGGCATGAGTCCTTCGCGCTGGCGGCGGCGGAGCTGTCGCTCAGCCCCAGCGCGGTGAGCCACCGCATAAATCTGCTGGAAGAGGAGCTGGGCATTCAGCTGTTTGTCCGCTCACACCGTAAAGTGGAGCTGACGCAGGAAGGCAAGCGCGTTTACTGGACGCTGAAATCGTCCCTCGACACCCTGAATCAGGAGATCCTGGATATTAAAAACCAGGCGCTGTCAGGTACGCTAACGGTGTACTCCCGGCCGTCGATCGCCCAGTGCTGGCTGGTGCCGATGCTGGGGGATTTTACCCGCCGCTACCCGTCGATTTCACTTACTATTCTGACTGGTAATGATTACGTCAACATGCAGCGAACCGGCATCGATCTGGCGCTCTATTTCGACGATACGCCGCCAAACCACCTTTCTCATCACTTTTTGATGGATGAAGAGATTTTGCCCGTCTGCTCGCCGGCGTATGCCCGGGAGCATGAACTGCTGAAAAACCCTCATAACCTCAGCCACTGCACGTTACTGCACGACCGTCAGGCCTGGAGCAATGATTCCGGTACGGATGAGTGGCTGAGCTGGGCGCAGCATTACGCGGCGAATATGCCGTTGTCATCGGGTATTGGCTTCGATCGCTCTGATTTAGCCATTATCGCGGCCATGAATAATGTGGGGGTGGCGATGGGGAGAAAGCGGCTGGTGCAAAAACATCTCGAACGAGGGGAGTTGATCGCACCCTTTGATGGGAAAACTCTCAAGTGCCATCAGCATTATTACGTCTCAACGCTTCCCGGCCGTCAGTGGCCGAAAATTGACGCCTTTATCGGCTGGCTAAGAGAACTGGCGGGTTGAAGAATTATTACGCTTTCGCTCTACACCAAATGTGAAAAAGCGTGCTAAATACAGGTAATGCTTTTGATTTATCCAGGGTAAACCGTGTTAAAGCCTTTTATTGCCACTGCGATCTTACTCTCTTCCGGCTGGGCGATTGCCGCTGAGCCGCCGCTGACGGCTGCCCGTTACGCGCAGATGCTGGGCGTCGGAATGGATGTCGACTGGGCACGCACCGAGCGCGGTATCCGCGAGTTCGACCCGCTGGTGGTCCGTGATTTTCAGGTGAAAGGCATACACCATGTCCGTATCCGGGTGGCGGGCGAACCGACGGAAGCGCGGCTGATTCACCTGCGTAAGCTGGTGGAGGCCTGTGAGCAATACGGCGTCATCCCCATCATCGCTTATCAGGCCGATGAATATAAAAACGACCCGAAAGCGGATACCGAAAAAGAGGTGATTAACTGGTGGATTGCCGTGGCGCACTATTTTGGTCAGCGCTCGCCGTTGCTGGGCTTTGACCTGATCTACGAACCGGCGGACAAGCTCAACCACAACGTTGCTTCGCTCAACCGGGTGTATGAGAAAGCGATCAAAGACATTCACGCCATTGATGCCAGCCGCATGATTTTTATCGCCCCTCGTCTGCGCGCCGCGCCGGAGGATTTATCCAGCCTGAAGCTGCCCGCGCACAGCCAGAATTACCTGCTGGCGGAGTGGCATATTTTCCCCTGGGGTCCGCTGAAAACGAACGGCAAATACCCGTGGACGTCCGGAACCGCGGCTGAGAAAGCGGCTATCCGTAACCGAATCAACGCCGCGCTGCACTGGCAGCAAAAAACCGGGCACGTGAGCTGGGTTGGCGGCTGGGGCGTGGGCGAATCGAAAAGCCTGACGCCAACCGCCTCGCAGATGGCGTTTGCCACGTTTATGGCGTGCGAGCTGCAACAGGCCAACATCCCGTATGCGATAAACGCCGATATTCAGTTTTATGACGGGGAAGAGGGGGCGTGGCGGCCTGCCCCAGAGCGGCTATTGCAGGCGATGATTGCGCCCGTCTGTGAAAAGCCCGGCGAGAAGCCGGGCCATCATGCGGTTAAACCGGCTGTTCGTGATGCGAGGCACGCGACGCCAGCGGCAGCCAGCACAGCAAAATCAGCAGCCCCATTAGCGTCATCAGCAGGCCCAAACTCGCCTGCCCGGTCTGCGGCATCATAGCCGAAAGCCAGGCCAGCGCGCCGGAACCGATGTTCTGCAAACCGCCCACCAGCGCGCCTGCCGTGCCTGCGAGGAACGGGAACGGCTCCATCGCGCCGCTGGTGGCGAGGGGAAACAGCATGCCCGCGCCGAAGAAGAACAGCGCTGCCGGGATGAGCAACGTCCAGACCGACATCACGTCAAACAGCCCCGGGATCCACATCATCAGCCCGGCCAGCAGACAGCTGATCACCGACTGCCACATCAGCGTGGAGAAACGCTTGTTCGGACGTCCGGCGAACCATGCGCCAAAGAACGCCGCCGGGATCGGCAGAATAAACAGAATACTCACCACCATGCTGCTCAGGCCAAGGCCTGCGCCCAGCAGCACGCCGGAACAGGCTTCAAACACCGCAATTCCCGCCAGGCCGCCGATTAGCATCAACAGATAACAGGTAAAGGACCCATTACCGAACAGCGTTTTGTAGCTGGCGATGAGCTTCGTGCGCGGCGCGTCTTTTGGGCGGGTTTCCGGCATCCAGCGCGCCATGCTGAAGGTGACAATAATGCACAGCACCAGCAGGAAGGCGTAACAGGCGCGCCAGGACCAGACGGTGTCCAGCAGACCCCCAATCAGCGGGGCCAGCAGCGGGCTGACCAGAATACCCATATTTAACAGACTGTTGGCGTGACGAAGCTGTGTGCCCTGGTACATATCACGCGGCAGGGTACGCGCCATAACCCCGCCAACGCCGGTGCCCACGCCCTGAAGGGCGCTGGCGGCAATCAGGACGGTCAGGCTGTGAGTGGTAATGGCAATCACCGTCGCTACCATGAAAATGCTCATGCCCACCAGAATAACCGGACGACGCCCGACGCGATCGGACAGGGGACCATAAACCAGCTGTGAAACGCCATAGGTCAGCAGATAGGCTGCCATCACGCTCTGGACTGCACCTTCGCGGACGCTCAGATCTTTTGCCATATCGGCAATCGCCGGAATGTAGATGGTTTGTGCCATCTGCCCGACGGCCACCAGTAACACCAGCATCAACAATAAGTTCACGTTCCGTTGCTTTTTCATGTCGCTGAATACTTTTGCCAAAAGAGATAAATAAAGAATAAGTGACTACGCATTCCCATAAATGCGCGAGGAATCTACCACAGAGAGATGACAATTTAAGCATTACTGTGATGAATGACAGAAGACGTGAAGGCAGGATTTGTAAACAAGATCGGCAACTAATGTTGCCAGCGAATTACGCCAGGCGCAGCAGGACCGCACCGGCAGCAATACCCAGTGCCGCCGCGATGCGCAGGCCGGCAACCTTCTCTTTTAAAAGCACAAATGCGATTAATGCGCCGAAGAGAATAGAGGTTTCACGCAGTGCCGCGACCACAGCCAGCGGTGCCTGGGTCATCGCCCAGAGTGCCAGACCGTAAGATCCCATCGTCCCGACGCCGCCGAGCAGCCCTTTTTTCCAGTGCAGGCGCAGGTAGCTGGACGCTTCGCGACGCCGCGCCACCATTGCCCAGCTCAGCAGGCAGAAACCGTTCATGAAGAAGGTCCAGAGCGTATAGCCCAGCGCAGTGTCCGAGAGTCGCACACCGGTGCCGTCCACCAGGGTATACCCGGCGATAAAACAGGCGTTCAGCAGCGCCAGCCAGATCCCCTTGCGTGACTGCATGCGGCCGTTCATCGCCATGGCCAGAATCGACAGACAAATGACCCCAATGCCGGACCAGGCAAGCCAGGAGAGATGATCCCCGAGCATTAATACGCTGATCAGCGCCACCAGCAGAGGAGCCGTCCCGCGCATAAGGGGGTAGGTCTGGCTCATGTCGGAGACCTGATAGGTCTTCGCTACCAGCACGGTGTACACCACCTGTAACGCACAGGAGACGAACAAATATGGCCAGCTTGCGGCAGTTGGCTGAGGAGAGAAGGGCAGTAAAATCAGGGCAATAAGCGCGGCTGAACCGCTGACTCCGATCGCCGAGTAGAGTTTATCCGTTCCGGCTTTAACGATGGCGTTCCAGCTGGCATGCAGCAGTGCGGCGAACAGTAAAATGCAGAAAACGGTGATGGTCATGGCGTATCGGTTGGTGAAATGTCATCCAACTGTAACATTCACCCGTCGATGCTGCCAGCCGCTTACACTGCGCAAAAAAGGCGGTGCGTCACCCGGGGTTCGTCTGACACCAGCCTGAAGCCCGCCCGATGGTAAAATCCGTACGCGGTTTCCGGCGCATGGGTATTAAGAAAATCAAACCAGATGCTGGCATCCGCCATCACCACGGTCAAAAGCTGTTTGCCTATGCCCTGCCCACGGCACTTCTCGCTGACGTAGAGATGACGAATACGTCCGGCGCGCGGCTGCTGGCTGAACGGATCGCGATTAAGGCCGCACACGCCCACCAGCCTGCCGTTAAGAAACGCCCCCAGCAGTTTTTCACCCGGCGCGTTAAAGCGGTTTTCACCCCGCTGCCAGTTCTCTTCCAGCCTGCGCAGCATATTGAAATTCAACGCGATACTCTCCGCCTTCAGGGCGATATACCCGGGTTCATCGGGCGTGACAGGCTCAATTAACAGACGCGACATAGCATTCCCTCGTTATTAAAGAGGGGCGGTTGCCCGCCCCTCTCAGGTGCGACTTGAACCTGAATCACCGAACGTATTTCAGGACAGCATCAAGCAGTTGCAATACAGCAACAATGAGTTTGAGGACAAGTATGACCATATCCACGACGCTCATACGCGTCTCCTTTTGGTTAAAAGGAGCACGATGCTGGCGTACCTTTCCGCCGCCTGTGGCCAGCACCTGGATTGACGTAACACAGTGTGCTCACTTCAGGGGTTAAGGCACTGACGGCACCACCCGTTTCAGCCAGGACTTCGTTGCGCCGGTAAACTGCGGCCCCCTCGCTCACTGCGAACACCCTCAGTATAGATAAATACTGTATGTATGAACAGTATTTTATGGACAAAATTTGGAAGGCGATCCATACTCAAAAACGTCAAAATCCGTGCCGGAATTGCGCGTTCGTCTTCGATCGCGTATACTTTTCGCGTTGACGTAACACAGTGTGTTCTGCGGCAACCAACCGCAAAACCCTGATAAAAACCTCGCTTAGGCGGGGTTTTTTGTTTTCAGGGCAGCCCAGAAAAGGTGCTTGTTGACTTATTGGCAATGGGTGCGGCTGGCATGCAGTATGATTCAATGATTAATTTAATAAGTTCTAATAAGCAGTGGTTCTGGTTCTAGGCCACTTATACAAGTTTACGTCTCTCAATACATAAACTCATTCCAGACATCAATACTCTTCTGAAAGTGAAAAAATGGTATCGACTATAATTGCAGTAAATAATAATGAACTAATTTATATTTTCCTTAAATATTTGCGGGGTTAACCCTCCTTAATTTGAATTATTCGATTTTTCATTGTACTATCTATAACCACGCGCATAGTATGGATACATTATGCAGGCATCTGATTATTTAAAGATGAAGTTCCAAAGCGACAGGCAGTTGGCTATTTATGGACAGCAGGGCGTAGCAGGGACATGGAAAGCATTACAGGGGATCGGCTCTGATATTTACTCAGGAATTGAGCGTGTAAGTTGGTACTCATCATGCTTAATCCCCAGCTATCACGATGTGTGTGACGAGCTTCTCTCAGAAGAAAAGAGAATGTACCTCTCAATTCTCTCGCTTTACCGTTATCGCGATGTAATAGCACACATGCTATACCCGTGATCATTGAAGACGCTTGATTTTTCAGCAACAGGAGATCATGCTGTCCCCATGAAAATCTTTATCACTGACCAACAAAAAGCTGAACTTGAGCGTCTTCATGACTCCAGTCGTGATAAGCGCGTTTGCGATCGCATTAAAGCCATTCTTCTGGCCTCCGAGGGCTGGAGTTCGGCCATGATCGCTCAGGCTTTACGCCTGCATCAGACTACTGTTGACCACCATATCAGCGAGTTTCTGAACAAAGGCAAGCTGAAGCCCGAAAATGGCGGCTCAGACAGCAAACTCAGCGCTGAACAAACGGCTTTTTTAATCAGCCACTTATCCGACAATTTATTTTACCATACCCGTGATATTGTCGCGTTTGTCGCGCGGACATGGAACATCGTTTTCAGCATTCCGGGAATGAATAAGTGGCTGCACCGGAACGGCTTCACCTATAAAAAACCGTCAGGCGTCCCGCATAAATTCAGTGAAGAGAAACAAAAGCAATTCATTGAATATTATGAGGAACTCAAAGCCACCGCAGGTGATGAACCGGTTCTTTTTATTGATGCTGTCCATCCGACTCAGGCCACCAAAATAGGTTATGGCTGGATACGTAAAGGCCAGAGAAAAGCGGTAAAAACAACAGGTAGTCGTACACGGCTGAATATCATGGGGGCGCTGAATCTGAAGGCCCCGGAACATCCGCTAATCTGCGAATATAAAACGGTTAATGAATACAACGTATCTCGTTTTTTCAATGAGATACGTAAAATTTATCCAGATTATCAGCAGAAAGTTCATGTTATTCTGGATGGTGCTGGTTATCACCGTTCACAGTTAGTGAAAGACTGGGCGGAGGTGGTAAATATAAAACTTCATTACCTCCCGCCGTACAGCCCGAACCTGAATCCGATAGAACGAATGTGGAAGTTAATGAACGAACATGCCCGGAATAACCGCTACTTCAGCAACAGCAGGGAGTTCAGGGATGCAATATCTGAATTTTTCAGCCATACGTTACCGGGGATAGCGGGTTTTCTGACGTCCCGAATTAACGATCATTTTCAGGTGCTCAAACCTGCATCTTGAGGTTTATTGGGTATATATCTTTATTTTGAAAGTGTTATTTCCGATTCTGAAAATGGAAATGAAAACAATCGCGTTCGTAAGATGGATTCAAAAGTAACCGGGCTTGTTAATAACATACCGACCAGCAAGGCCGCGCGTTTAGCGATAGCATGGGGTCTGGCCAAATCCCTTTCCGAATCTGGCCTGCTGTCTGAAATCGTCGTCGAACGGCTTGCACGCCGCGTACCTAACGTAGTCATGGCGCTTCAATTGATTGGAACGGAACAGAAGTGCGCTCTTGCTGCTCGTCGCCTGAAAACATTGGACCCTAAGTATTACGCCACCCTCTATGCCGCACAACTGGAGATGCTTTACTACTTTTTTGAGCCTTTCCTGTCTGAACTCATTAAGAAGGTGCAGTTGGGATTCTATAAGGATTTCGATGCAATTTATAAAGACTTAAAGGGCAAGGAGCATGTTTAAAAGTCTGTTATCAATTCTATTAACGGATATTTTATTCCCTGTTTATATTTTTGCGTGCGCCTCTTTGTTCCTGTGGTTGGTACCTGACCACTGGGTCTTACTAATATTCATTGCTATCGTTGTGTTTATTATTGTTCACCCGATGATTTTTGGCCACTTTGATAAATACGATTAAATGTTATTAAAAGGATTTTTATGTCAAACCCAGCTTATTTGTTTTTAACAGATGAAAATGGTTCTCCCATGGTTGGCCCTTGCCTTGTGTCAGGGCGTGAAGGTGCAATTGAACTTAAAACGTTCACTCATAATGTCAACGTCCCGGTCGACGGGAATACCGGGAAATTGACGGGTACGCGTATACACATGCCCATCATGTTTCAAAAAGAATTTGATCGTGTAACCCCGCTTCTCTTTCGCGCATTGAGTACGGGAAGAACGCTCAAGTCAGCCACTATTAAGATGTATCAGATTAATGAGGCGGGTTTTGAACAGGAGTATTTTAATATCTTCCTGGAGAATGTGAAAATAACCTCAATCACACCAGACCTGTATCCCGGCGCAAACACCGGAACCCACCTTGAAACGGTTCTCATACGCTACGAGAAAATCACCTGGAAGCATTGCGACGGCAATGTCATCTATAGTGACACCTGGAATGAGCGAGCAACGTACTGAAACGTGATCCCTGACGCATTTTTGCGCAGATGAAAATATTTCCATTGTCACATCCGAAAACCTGTGTTTGTATAAATTCAATTAATGATTCCAAACACAGGTCCCCAATGACTTCATCCATCTTCACTTCGACCCTACTAAAAACTGCGCAACCTGCCGCAGTGGTCGTCGTGCGTGTGGTGGTGGTCGTCGGCAATGCGCCGTAGGGACTGGATCAACACACGAATCCAAAACCCCGCCGGCGCAAACCGGGCGGGGTTTTTCGTTTAGGACCCTCCCCGGAAGGCTGGCTCAGAAGAAAAGGACTGGAGCATGGCAAGTTCGGGCACAACATCCACCAAGACGCGTTTTACAGGCGCGCAGCTGATTGTTCATTTACTGGAACGACAGGGCATCACCACCGTTGCGGGCATCCCGGGTGGGACCGTACTGCCGCTGTATGATGCGTTAAGCCAAAGCACACAGATCCGCCACGTGCTGGCGCGCCACGAGCAGGGCGCAGGCTTTATCGCCCAGGGCATGGCGCGTACCCAGGGTAAACCGGCGGTCTGTATGGCCTGTAGCGGGCCGGGCGCCACTAACCTGGTGACCGCCATCGCCGACGCGCGTCTCGACTCCATTCCGCTGATCTGCATTACCGGCCAGGTGCCGTCCTCGATGATCGGCACCGATGCGTTCCAGGAAGTCGACACCTACGGCATCTCTATCCCCATCACCAAACATAACTATTTAGTTCGCGATATCAGCGAGCTGCCTCAGGTTATCAGCGATGCGTTCCGCATTGCGCAGTCTGGCCGCCCGGGCCCGGTGTGGATAGACATTCCTAAGGATGTCCAGACCGCAGAAATTGAGATCGACGTTCTGCCGGAGCCGGGTGACCGTGCCCCCGCGCCAGAATTCAGCGCTGAGAGCGTGCGCGATGCGGCGGCGATGATCAACGCCGCCAAACGCCCGGTGCTCTATCTGGGCGGCGGGACGATCAACGCCGCGGATGAAATCCGCCAGTTCGCTGAAAAAGCTAATTTGCCCACCACTATGACCCTGATGGCGCTGGGTATGCTGCCAAAAGCGCACCCGCTCTCTCTCGGCATGCTGGGCATGCACGGCGCGCGCAGCACCAACTACATCCTGCAAGAGGCGGATTTGCTGATAGTTATGGGGGCGCGTTTTGATGACCGGGCGATTGGCAAAACCGAGCAGTTCTGCCCGAACGCCAAAATCATTCACGTGGATATCGACCGCGCCGAGCTGGGTAAAATCAAGCAGCCGCACGTGGCGATCCAGGGCGACGTGGCCGAGGTGCTGGCGCAGCTGATCCCGCAGACGGAGGCAACCGACCGCGCGGACTGGCGCCAGCTGGTAGCCGATCTGCAACGGGAGTTCCCGGGCGCTATCCCAACCGAGGGCGACCCGCTGAGCCACTATGGTCTTATCAACGCCGTCGCCGCCTGCGTGGATGACAGCGCGATTATCACCACCGACGTCGGCCAGCATCAGATGTGGACCGCTCAGGCGTATCCGCTGAACCGCCCGCGCCAGTGGCTGACCTCCGGCGGCCTTGGCACCATGGGCTTCGGCTTGCCAGCAGCGGTTGGCGCGGCGCTCGCCAACCCGGACCGTAAGGTGATCTGCTTCTCCGGTGACGGCAGCCTGATGATGAATATTCAGGAGATGGCGACGGCGGCCGAAAACCAGTTAGACGTCAAAATCATTCTGATGAACAACGAGGCGCTGGGTCTGGTGCACCAGCAGCAGAGCCTGTTCTACAAGCAGGGCGTGTTTGCGGCGACCTATCCGGGGATGATCAACTTCATGCAGATTGCCGCTGGTTTTGGCCTGCACACCTGCGATCTGAACGCCGAAGAAGATGCCCACGCGGCGTTGCAGGATGCGATTTCTCGCCCTGGCCCGGCGCTGATCCACGTGCGTATCGACCCTGAACAAAAAGTGTATCCGATGGTGCCGCCGGGTGCGGCAAATACTGAGATGGTGGGGGAATAAGCCATGCAGAAACAATGTGATAACGTCATTCTGGAACTCACCGTCCGCAACCACCCAGGCGTCATGACCCACGTCTGTGGGCTCTTTGCCCGTCGGGCGTTTAACGTGGAAGGTATTCTGTGTCTGCCGATTCAGGGCAGCGAGCACAGCCGCATCTGGCTACTGGTGAACGACGACCAGCGTCTGGAGCAGATGATGGCGCAGATCGACAAGCTGGAGGACGTCACCAAAGTGGCACGCAACCAGTCCGATCCCACCATGTTTAACAAAATTGCGGTGTTTTTTGAGTAAATCGCTTAAGGTAAGCGTCTTTCGCTCTTGTAGGCCGGATAAGCGCAGCGCCATCCGGCATTTTCAGACCGCAGGAACACGCATGACCACCATCGCCCTTATCGACGACCACCTTATCGTTCGCTCCGGCTTTGCCCAGCTTTTAAACCTCGAACCGGATTTTCAGGTCGTGGCCGAGTTTGGCTCAGGACGCGAGGCGCTGGCGGGCCTGCCGGGACGCGGGGTGCAGGTCTGTATCTGCGATATCTCCATGCCGGACCTCTCCGGGCTGGAGCTGTTAAGCCAGCTGCCGAAAGGGATGGCGACGATTATGCTCTCGGTCCACGACAGCCCGGCGCTGGTCGAGCAGGCGCTCAACGCGGGGGCGCGCGGGTTTCTCTCTAAACGCTGTAGCCCGGACGAGCTGATTGCCGCCGTGCGTACCGTCTCCACCGGCGGCTGCTACCTGACGCCGGATATTGCCATCAAGCTGGCGGCGGGACGGCAGGATCCGCTCACCAGACGCGAGCGCCAGGTGGCAGAGAAACTTGCCCAGGGCATGTCGGTGAAAGAGATTGCCGTAGAGCTGGGGCTGTCGCCAAAGACCGTTCACGTTCATCGCGCCAACCTGATGGAAAAACTCAACGTCAGTAACGATGTCGAGCTGGCGCGCCGTATGTTTGACAGCTGGCAATGAACTCCCTGTTTTCGCGGCTGATCGCCGTTGTTGCCAGCTTTTTCATCTTCTCCGCCGCGTGGTTCTGTCTGTGGAGTATCAGCCTGCATCTTGTCGAGCGCCCGGAGCTGGCGGTGCTGCTGTTCCCCTTTGGCCTGCGGCTGGGGCTAATGCTGCAATGCCCGCGCGGCTACTGGCCGGTGCTGCTGGGCGCAGAGTGGCTGATGCTGATCTGGCTGGCGCAGGAAGTGGCGTTGGCGCATCTGCCTTTATTGATGACCGGAAGCCTGCTCACGCTTATCCCGGTCGCCCTGATTTCCCGCTACCGTCACCAGCGCGACTGGCGCACGCTGCTGCGTCAGGGGGCGGCGCTGATTGCCGCCGCGCTGTTGCAGTCCCTGCCGTGGCTGGGTGAAAAGGAGGTGCTTAACGCCCTGCTGTTGACCCTTACCGGCGGCCTGACGCTGGCCCCGACCTGCCTGGTTTTCTGGCATTACCTTACCAGCACCGTCTGGCAGCCGCTCGGCCCGGCGCTGGTCTCCCAGCCGGTGAACTGGCGCGCCCGGCACCTGATCTGGTATCTGCTGCTGTTTGTGGTGAGCCTGTGGTTGCAGCTTGGTCTGCCCGCTGAATTATCACGCTTCACGCCGTTTTGTCTGGCGCTGCCGATCATCGCCCTTGCCTGGCATTACGGCTGGCAGGGCGCATTGATCGCCACGCTGATGAACGCCATCGCGCTGATTGCCAGCCAGACCTGGCACGATCACCCGGTAGATCTGCTGCTCTCGCTGCTGGCCCAGAGCCTGACCGGGCTGCTGCTCGGCGCGGGCATACAGCGCCTGCGCGAGCTGAACCAGTCTCTGCAAGCCGAGCTGGCGCGCAACCGCCGTCTGGCGGAGCGTCTGCTGGAGACGGAAGAGAGCGTGCGCCAGGAGGTTGCTCGCGAGCTGCACGATGACATCGGCCAGACCATCACCGCCATCCGCACCCAGGCGGGCATTATTCAGCGCCTGGCGGCAGAAAACGCGGGCGTGAAGCAGGGCGGGGCGCATATCGAACAGCTTTCGCTGGGCGTCTATGATTCCGTTCGTCGCCTGTTAGGGCGGCTGCGCCCGCGCCAGCTTGACGATCTTTCGCTCGAGCAGGCAATACGCTCTCTGATGCGCGAGATGGAGCTGGAGAGCCGCGGGATTGTCAGCCATCTCGACTGGCGCATTAACGAACCTGTGCTGAGCGAAGGCCAGCGCGTGACCCTTTTCCGCGTCTGCCAGGAAGGGCTGAACAACATCGTCAAACACGCCAGCGCCAGCGCGGTAACGATCCAGGGCTGGCAGCAGGACGAGCGCCTGATGCTGGTGATTGAAGACGACGGCTGCGGCCTGCCGCCGGGCTCCGGCCAGCAGGGGTTTGGTCTTGCGGGCATGCGCGAGCGCGTAAAGGCGCTGGGCGGCACGCTGAACATCTCCTGCACCCACGGGACGCGCGTCAGCGTCAGTTTGCCGTTAAGGACGCACCATGTTTAAAACCCCCGCCAGCGCCGCCCCGCTAAGCAACAAAGCGGAAATCGATGCCCGCTACCGCTACTGGCGTCGCCATATCCTGATTACCATCTGGCTCGGCTACGCGCTGTTCTATTTCACCCGCAAAAGCTTCAACGCCGCCGCACCGGAAATCCTCGCCAGCGGCGTGATGACGCGCACCGATATCGGCCTGCTGGCGACGCTGTTTTACATCACCTACGGCCTGTCGAAGTTCTTCTCCGGCATCGTCAGCGACCGCTCCAACGCGCGTTATTTTATGGGCGTTGGGCTGATCGCCACCGGGGTGGTGAACATCCTGTTTGGCTTCTCGACGTCGCTATGGGCCTTCGCCCTGCTGTGGGCGCTGAACGCCTTTTTCCAGGGCTGGGGCGCGCCGGTCTGCGCCCGCCTGCTCACTGCCTGGTACTCACGCAACGAGCGCGGCGGCTGGTGGGCGATATGGAATACCGCGCATAACGTCGGCGGGGCGCTGATCCCGATGGTGGTCGGCGCGGCGGCGCTGCACTACGGCTGGCGCGCGGGGATGATGATTGCCGGTGGCCTCGCGATTGTCGCCGGGCTGTTCCTCTGCTGGCGCCTGCGCGACAGGCCGCAAACCGTCGGCCTTCCACCGGTAGGTGACTGGCGGCACGACGAGATGGAGATCGCCCAGCAGCAGGAAGGGGCCGGGCTGTCCCGCCAGGAGATCCTCACCAAATACGTGCTGAAAAACCCCTACATCTGGCTGCTGTCGCTCTGCTACGTGCTGGTCTACGTGGTGCGCGCGGCCATCAACGACTGGGGCAACCTGTACATGTCCGAGACGCTCGGCGTGGATCTGGTGACCGCCAACTCGGCGGTGACCATGTTTGAACTGGGCGGGTTTATCGGCGCGCTGGTGGCGGGCTGGGGCTCGGATAAGCTGTTCAACGGCAACCGTGGTCCGATGAACCTGATTTTTGCTGCCGGGATCTTACTCTCCGTCGGCTCGCTGTGGCTGATGCCGTTCGCCAGCTACGTGATGCAGGCGGCGTGCTTCTTCACCATCGGCTTCTTCGTCTTTGGCCCGCAGATGCTGATCGGCATGGCGGCGGCGGAGTGTTCCCACAAAGAGGCGGCAGGCGCGGCGACGGGCTTTGTCGGGCTGTTTGCCTACCTTGGCGCATCGCTCTCCGGCTGGCCGCTGGCGCGGGTGATCGACATCTGGCACTGGAGCGGGTTCTTCGCGGTGATCGCCATCGCGGCGGGCATCTCCGCCTTGCTGCTGCTGCCGTTTTTGCACGCGCAGGCACCGCGCGAAGCGTGACGCGCCTCACCTTTTGCTGCCGAGACGCGCAAAACTAAGAAATTTTCCCGGTTTCACCTGGACGCTGTCTCAGGCATCTCTCCTGGCTGGTTTTTACAATGCTGCAAAAATCAGCTCAGGAGTAACTCAGTCATGCTGGCCTTCTTAAATCAGGTGCGCAAGCCGACCCTGGATCTGCCGCTCGACGTGCGGCGCAAGATGTGGTTCAAACCGTTCATGCAGTCCTATCTGGTGGTCTTCATCGGCTACCTGACCATGTACCTGATCCGCAAAAACTTTAACATCGCGCAGAACGACATGATCTCAACCTACGGGCTGAGCATGACGCAGCTGGGGATGATTGGCCTGGGCTTTTCCATCACCTACGGCGTGGGGAAAACGGTTGTGTCCTACTACGCGGACGGCAAAAATACCAAGCAGTTCCTGCCGTTTATGCTGATCCTCTCCGCCATCTGTATGCTCGGCTTCAGCGCCAGCATGGGCGCAGGCTCCGTCAGCCTGTTCCTGATGATCGCCTTCTACGCCCTGAGCGGTTTCTTCCAGAGCACCGGCGGGTCGTGCAGCTACTCCACCATCACCAAATGGACCCCGCGCCGCAAGCGGGGTTCGTACCTCGGCATGTGGAACATCTCCCACAACCTCGGCGGAGCGGGCGCGGCCGGCGTGGCGCTGTTCGGTGCGAACTACCTGTTCGACGGCCACGTGATTGGCATGTTTATCTTCCCGTCGATTATCGCCCTGATTGTCGGCTTTATCGGCCTGCGCTACGGCAGCGATTCCCCGGAATCCTACGGCCTCGGCAAAGCTGAAGAGCTGTTCGGGGAGGAGATCAGCGAGGAGGACAAAGAGACCGAAGAAAACGAGATGTCCAAATGGCAGATCTTTGTTGAGTACGTGCTGAAAAACAAAGTGATCTGGCTGCTCTGCTTCTCGAACATCTTCCTGTACGTGGTGCGTATCGGTATCGACCAGTGGTCCACCGTGTATGCCTTCCAGGAGCTGAAGCTCTCGAAAGAGGTGGCGATTCAGGGCTTCACTCTGTTCGAGGTGGGCGCGCTGGTCGGCACCCTGCTGTGGGGCTGGCTCTCGGACCTCGCCAACGGCCGTCGCGCGCTGGTGGCCTGCGTCGCGCTGGCGCTGATTATCGCCACGCTCGGCGTTTACCAGCACGCCAGCAACCAGTACGTTTACCTGGCGTCGCTGTTTGCGCTCGGCTTCCTGGTGTTCGGTCCGCAGCTGCTGATCGGCGTGGCGGCGGTTGGCTTTGTGCCGAAAAAAGCGATCGGCGCAGCCGATGGGATTAAAGGCACCTTCGCTTACCTGATCGGCGACAGCTTCGCCAAGCTCGGTCTGGGCATGATCGCCGACGGCACGCCAATTTTCGGCCTCACCGGCTGGGCGGGCACCTTTGCCGCGCTGGATGCGGCAGCGATTGGCTGTATCGTCCTGATGGCGATGGTTGCGGTGCTGGAAGAGCGTAAGATCCGCCGTGAGAACCGTGCGCAGAAATTAAAAGTAGCCTGAGTGTGCAGGTAACTTCTTTGCCCGGTGTGTGATGCTGGGCTTTTTTTATTTGCGTATCCTACCTTTACCCCGCTTTACACACCCGCCCCTCTCCATGCTCTACAGTTTTTTTTGCTGCCGCCTTTCGTGCAGCCTTAGCCCCTTTTGCTAACGGAGAGCTTGCATGTTGACCCGACGATTGTCCTGCCTGGCGCTGTTGATGGCGCTGGCCTCCCCCGCAATGGCCGCGGATGCCCCCACCTACGGCGAGAAGCTGGAAGGTTTTGACTACGGCTGGCCGGTAAAACACTTTACCTTTACCTCGCAGAACCAGCCTCTGGATATGGCTTACCTGGACGTGAAGCCGGAAAAACCCAACGGCCGCACCGTGGTGCTGATGCACGGCAAAAACTTCTGCGCTGGCACCTGGGACGGCACGATCCGCGCGCTTGCAGCCAGCGGGTATCGCGTGATCGCACCCGACCAGATCGGCTTCTGCAAATCCACCAAGCCGGAGCATTATCAGTACACCTTCCAGCAGCTGGCGGATAACACCCACGCGCTGCTGAAAACGCTGGGCGTTGATCGCGTCACGGTTATCGGCCATTCGACCGGCGGCATGCTGGCGACCCGCTACGCGCTGATGTGGCCGCAGCAGGTGGAGCAGCTGGTGATGGTGAACCCAATAGGGCTTGAAGACTGGAAAGCGCGCGGCGTGCCGCATATTACGGTCGACCAGTGGTACCAGCGCGAGCTAAAAGTCAGCGCCGACGGTATTCGTCAGTACGAGAAAAACACCTACTACGCCGGGGAGTGGAAGCCGGAGTACGAGCGCTGGGTCACCATGCTTGCCGGGTTAAACAACGGGCCGGGCAAAGCGCGCGTGGCGTGGAACTCGGCGCTGCTCTACGACATGATTTATACCCAGCCGGTCGTCTATGAATTTAGCGAGCTGAAGATGCCGGTATTATTGATGATCGGCACGAAGGACAACACCGCCATCGGGAAGGATCTCGCCCCACCGGAGATCCGCAAGACGCTCGGCAATTACGCGGTGCTGGGCAAAGAGACGGCGAAGCGCATTCCGCACGCGACGCTGATTGAATTTAACGACATGGGCCACGCGCCGCAGATGCAGGATCCTGCCCGCTTCCACGAGGCGCTGCTGAAAGGGCTTCAGGCGCGCTGACTGGTCTCCAGCAACAGCCCGCGCAGCCACGCCTGCGCGAGGTTGCGGTGCGTTCTGCCGTGCCAGGCCATGCTTTTGGTAAAGCCGGGCACGGGAACCGGCGTCTCGCAGACGAACATCCCCGTCTGCTTTTCCGCTATGCGTGATGGCACAACGGCAATCATATCGCTGAGGGCCAGCACGTCCGGCAGGACTAAAAAGTTACTCACCGATAAGCCAACATGCCGCGTTCGGCCAGTTTTCTCCAGCGCGCCATCCGTTACGCCGCGAAAACCGTCGCCCTCGTAAGAGACCAGCACATGCTCCAGGGCGCAAAACCGGTCTAACGTCATGGGCTGTCCGGCATCCGGATGATCGGCACGCATCATGCAAACGTACCGTTCATCATAAAGCGCCCGGCTGTGAAGCTCATCTGGCGTGGCGTGCGGGGTGATCAGCGCCACGTCGACAGAGCCTTGTTCGAGCTGGCTGACCAGACGGTCAGATTCCACAGGCACCACGCGCACGCGAATACCCGGCGCCTGCACCTTAAGCGCAGCGATAAACGGCACGACGACCGCGCGCAGGGCGTAGTCGGTCGCGGCAAGCGTGAAGGTGAACGTTGCGGTGAGCGGATCAAAGGCGATCGGCTGAAGCAGCTCGTCGATATCTGCCAGAATGCGTTTGACGGGAGCCGCCATTGCTTCCGCCCGGGTGGTAGGCACGATGCCGTGCGGCGCGCGGATAAACAGCGGGTCTTCAAAGTAATCCCGCAGGCGGTTAAGCATGCCGCTTACCGCTGGCTGGGTCAGGGCAAGACGCGCCGCCGCGCGGGTGACGCTGCGTTCGTCCAGTAGGGCATCCAGCGTTTTCAGCAGGTTAAGATCCAGCGTGCGCAGATCCGCTTTCATGACGTTTTTCCACCTCTTTTCCGTTTACTATTATGGCGCTGCCCGCTGTTGACGCGCTGCGTTTCCCGCTATGATGGGCGGCTAGTCTAAGGAGAACGCATGGTCTGGATAATGCTGGCAACGCTTGCCGTGGTGTTTGTGGTTGGATTTCGTGTCCTGACCTCAGACTCCCGCCGCGCCATCAAACGTTTAAGCGAGCGGCTGGGGATCACCCCGATGCCGGTCGAGTCGATGATTGACCAGTTCGGTAAAACGCCGGGCAATGAGTTTATCCGCTATCTTGAACGCCCCGACGAGGCGCATCTGCTAAATGCCGCCCAGGTGCTGCTGATCTGGCAGGTCTGCATCGTCGACGCCAGCGAAGAGAATCTGCATACCTGGCACCGCATGCTGCGTAAAGCCCGTCTGGCCGCGCCGATCACCGACGCGCAAATCCGCCTCGCGCTCGGCTTTATGCGCGAGATAGAGCCAGACCCGCAGGAGTTCAACGCCTTCCAGCTGCGCTACAACCAGCTTTTCCTGCCGGAAGAGGGCGTGTTTTACCTGCACTGATATCACAAAACGTGATGAAGAGTATAAAGCATCGTCATTAGATTTATATCACCCGCAGGCGCACCATCACCTTATCAACTAACCGATGAGGTGAACCATGAAACAATCCGCCATTATCTGGCCGAACGACTACCTGCCCGGCACCACCGATAACTTTGCCTCCAACGAAATCATCGTCGCCGGGCTGAGCGCAAAAGAGATTTGGGCGCAGCTCAACGACACCACCCTGTGGCCGAACTACTACAGCAACGCCGAAGATATCCGTTTTCACGACGGCAGCGGCCCGGCGCTGAGCGCCAACGCCCGCTTCCGCTTCACCACCTTTGGCTTCCCGGTTGAGGCGCAGGTGACGGAGTATGTTCCGCCCGTGGAGGGCGAAGCCGCGCGTATCGCGTGGCACGGTTGGGTAGAAGGGGATGCAAATTCGCGTCTGGACGTGATCCACGCCTGGCTGTTTGAAGACCTGCCGGGAAACCGCGTGCGCATTCTGACTCAGGAGTCGCAGAAAGGCGTGCCGGCGCAGGAATTAGCGCGCACGGTGCCGAACCCAATGATTAACGGGCATCAGGAGTGGATCGTGGGATTAGCGAATGCCGCTCTTAAGGCTCGCGGGTAATTTTGCCCGGTGGCGCTTTGCTTACCGGGCCTACAAGCCCGTAGGCCGGCGCAAGCGCAGCGCCGCCCGGCATTAAAAAACGACAAAAGTTGTCGAAACGTTAAATTCGTCACACTTTTGATGATAAACTGCGCGACTTTTCCGCACGTTTTTATCTTCAGGTGATGCCATGACAGAACATACCCAGCCCACGACTACACCGCAGGCCAAAGAGGTTTCACGCCCCAACTGGTTGGCGGTTTTCTCCGTGGCATTTTGCGTCGCCTGCCTGATCACCGTCGAGTTCCTGCCGGTCAGCCTGCTGACGCCGATGGCGCAGGATCTGGGCATTTCCGAGGGCGTGGCGGGGCAGTCCGTGACCGTCACCGCGTTTGTGGCGATGTTCGCCAGCCTGTTTATCACCCAGGCGATCGGCACCATCGACCGCCGCAAGGTGGTCATTCTGTTCAGCGTGCTGCTGACGCTCTCCTGCCTGCTGGTTTCTTTCGCTGAAAGCTTCACCCTGCTGCTGCTCGGCCGTGCCTGCCTGGGGCTGGGATTAGGCGGCTTCTGGGCGATGTCGGCCTCGCTGACCATGCGCCTGGTGCCCGCGCGTACGGTGCCAAAAGCCTTGTCCGTCATCTTCGGCGCGGTCTCCATCGCGCTGGTGATCGCCGCGCCGCTGGGCAGTTTCCTCGGCGGGATTATCGGCTGGCGTAACGTGTTCAACGCGGCGGCGGTGATGGGCGTGCTGTGCATTATCTGGGTGTGGAAGGCGCTGCCGTCCCTTCCGGGGGAAGCGGCGCACCACAAACAGAACATGTTCGCGCTGCTGAAGCGCCCGGGCGTGCTGGCGGGGATGACCGCCATCTTCATGGCCTTTGCCGGGCAGTTTGCTTTCTTCACCTATATCCGCCCGGTGTATATGACCATGGCGGGCTTTGACGTGGATGGCCTGACGCTGGTGCTCCTGAGCTTCGGGATCGCCAGTTTTGTCGGCACCTCGCTGTCGTCCCAGTTCCTGAAGCGCTCCCTGAAGGTGGCGCTGGCGGGTGCCCCGCTGGTGCTGGCGATCAGCGCCGCGGCGCTGGTGTTGTGGGGCAGCGATAAGTGGGTCGCTTCGGCGATCGCGATTATCTGGGGCTTTGCCTTTGCGCTGGTGCCGGTGGGCTGGTCGACGTGGATCACCCGCTCGCTTGCCGATCAGGCGGAAAAAGCCGGGTCGATTCAGGTGGCGGTGATCCAGCTGGCGAATACCTGCGGCGCGGCGGTGGGCGGCGTAGCGCTCGACCACCTGGGGCTGACCTCGCCGCTGGTAATTTCCGGCACGCTGATGCTGCTGACCGCGCTGCTGGTGGCGGGGAAGGTTAAGGCGAAGTAGTGCTTTTCTCCCTCTCCCGTGGGAGAGGGTTGGGGTGAGGGCATCAGGCTACGCCGATGTCTGAACCCGTCTTCTCGAATCCATCGAAATCAACACCACCGACGACACAATCAGCAGCGTCCCCAGCCAGTCCGGCAGGGTGAATGCCACCCCCAGCAACACCACCGACAGCAGCGCGCTGCTCAGCGGCTCGGCGCAGCTCAGAATGCTCGCCTTCGGCCCGCCGATCATCTGTGCGCCTTTCAGATACAGGCTGAACGTCAGCGCGGTACCTATCACCACCAGGTAGAAAAACGCCAGCAGCAGGCCCCCGTCGATCACGAAGGTGGTGCCGCGTCCGGCGTAGAACGGCGTCAGCATTAGTCCCGCAATCAACATACTCCAGCCGACAATCGGCAGCGTGCCGTAGCGGGCGATAAGCGTCGACGGGTACGTCGTATAAAACGCCGCGGCAAACGCCGAGGCGATACCGAAGAACAGCGCGGCCGGCGAGATGGAGAGCGACGTCGGGTCGCCGTGGGTTACCAGCAGGAAGGTACCCACAAGCGACGTGAAAATCGCGGATAAGACAAATATGCCGGGACGCGTTTTCCGCGCCAGCGCAAACCATGCCACGATAATGGTCGGCGACAGAAACTGGAGCACGGTGGCCGTCGCGGCGTTGGATTTTTCAATTGTCAGCAGGAAGGTGAGCTGCACGGTAAGCGCGCCAGCCAGCGAGAAAAACAGCAGGCTGAGGGCGTCTTTGCGGTTTTTGACGACCGAGAAAATCTTGTCGCCGTGAACGAAGGAGAGCGTCAGCAGGATCACGCCGGTAAACAGCAGACGAACCATGGTCAGGTAAGGCGAAGAGATGTGGCTTTTCTCCATGATGTACTGCGCGCAAACCCCGGAACTGCCCCATAAAACGGCGGCGATCAGGACGTTGAGCATCCCTTTGCGTGTGGAACCCATGTTCTCCCCTGTTATGTTGGTTTTTTTGTAGCATAACATGGGATCTTGCCGGGTGGCGCTGCGCTTACCCGGCCTACAAGGTTTTGTAGGCCCGTGCAAGCGCAGCGCCGCCGGGCGAAACAAACGTCGCTGTACTAGAACCACGCCTCCCACATCGCGCCGACGTTGAAGTCGTCCAGCGTCTCATCTTTGGTATTGTTCACGCGCGCGGTACGTTCGTTATCCACCTTGCCGCCGGTCACGTAGAAGCGCAGCATCGGACGGAACTCCGGCCCCATGGCGATAGACATGTTCTGCGACAGGGTCAGCTTCCAGCCCTTGTTGTCGCCGCCGTTGTCGTAATCCACGTGCTGCCAGCCCGCTTCCAGCCAGGTGGAGTGAACGTCGTTCCACCAGTGCATCGGGCGCACGATGGCGTTGTAGTTCTTGCGGTTGTCGGTCTTATCGCGGCTGTTGTCGTAGTCATGGAAGGCGAGGAGATACTCCACCTGCGTCGCCTGGGTGAATTTGTACAGCCCTTCGAAGCTGGCGTAGACCGTGGTCAGATCCTCGGTTTTGTTGAACACGCTGTTGTCCGCGTTATCGGAGTAGCGGGCAATCACCTTGTTCACGCCGCTGTCGTTGGTGTGGCTCAGCACCACGCCGCCCTGCCAGGCGTTCAGACGTTCGTCGCTCTCCACCGCTTTCGAGTCAAAGCCGTAGTTGGCGTACAGCTCCAGATCCAGCGGACCGAGCTTCATACCATGGATTTTAGACGTCGCGGCGTAGTTGCCTTTGTCGCCCGTGCCGGACCCGCCGGTACAGGTGATGCGCGACGGGTTCGCTTCGTCCTCCATCACTTCCGGGCTACAGGATTCCACCGCTGCCACGGCGGCCACGTCAAACTGCACGCCGCCGATGTCGAAGTTCTTCACCCCGGCGCCCTGACCGTCGTGGTTCATCCAGAAGTAATCGTTGATGCCCTGCTGCGGACGCTGGTGGAAGTCGCGACCCGCCCAGAAGTAGGCGTTCGGGTTGGAGGCCATAATGTTGGTCACGCCGGCGTAGGCTTTCTTGAGGTTAACTTCGTCGCCCCAGTGGTCGATCATCACGTTGATGTCCCAGATGGCGCCGTTTTCGCCCTTGAAGGCTTTAGAGAGCTGGAACTCGCCGCCGTTGCCTTCGTTGCCCAGACGACCAATGGCGGACGCGCCGTTGTAGGAGCCGTCCACCGCCACGTATTTCTGATCGGCGGCCTGGAAGTGCGCGCCGTAGCGGGCGTAGCCGGTAAATTTAACCCCGAACGGGATCGCCATATCCGGAGATTGCGCCGCGCTCTGCGGCTCGGTCACCACGTCCGCTTTTTTCGCGACCGCAGCATCCATTTTGGCCTGACGCTCGGCCAGGGCTTTATCCACCGCTTTCGCCACAATGGCGTCGATTTGCTCCTGAGTGAATTCCTGAGCGAGGACGGAAATTGGGCAAAGCGCGGCGATAACCGCCATGGTTACTGGAAGTTTTTTAATCGTATTCATGGTTATCTCAATATAGTTTAATTTTATTCAGACAATAACCATCCCGCTCCGATCTGACAGAGTATGTCGCTATCATCAGAACAAGTGGATCTCTATTTAGGGTACAGAGGTATTACAGTAATTATTTCGCCATAGACTATCTCTGATATAAATGAATAATTTCTTCGGATAACTCGCGCGCTAATAAGGAATTCATTAAATGATCCTGGGCGTGCACCATAATTAAGGTCATCGGCTGGCGGGCTTCGCCCGCATCCTGCTCGATCAGTTTGGTCTGCATCTTGTGCGCCTGGCGTGCGTAGCCGTCGGCTTCGCGCAGCAGGCTTTTGGCCTCGTCAAGGTTGCCCTGACGCGCCGCGTGCAGGGCTTCAAAGCACAGGCTGCGGGACTGGCCGGCGTTGACGATAATTTCCATTACGGCTTCTTCTAGTGCGATCATCATCATTACTCTTTATCAAAACTATTATTTAAGGCGGTGGCGGCAAACCACTCTCCGCTTTTTTTAATGGTGCGCTGCTGCGTCTCTACATCGAGCTGAATAAAACCGTAGCGATTTTTATACGCGTTACACCACGACCAGTTATCAATAAACGTCCACATATGATAGCCAAGGCAATTGCAGCCTTCGCTAATACCTTTGTGCAGCCACGATAAATGCTCATAAATAAAATCGATGCGGTATTGATCGTTAATCTGGCCATTTTCAATAAAGCGCTGCTCGTTTTCGACGCCCATGCCGTTTTCCGAAATAAAGCAGCGAGGGTTGCCGTAATTATCGCGCAGGTTAACCAGAATATCGTAAATACCCGGCGCGTAGATTTCCCAGCCGCGGTACGGGTTCATCTTACGGCCCGGCATCTCGTAATTATCAAAGAACCACTCCGGCATAAACGGCGCCTGCGGGTTCACCGCGCTGTCGCGACACTTCACGCGACGCGGCTGATAGTAGTTAACGCCGAGCAGGTCGATTTTCCCTTCCGCAATCAGGAAACCGTCTTCCGGCTTGCAGGCGGGCAGCTGATCGTAAGATTTCAGCAATGCCACCAGGTCCGCCGGATACTCCCCGCGCAGCACCGGGTCGAGGAAGCTGCGGTTAAACATCAGATCCGCTATGTGCGCCGCCTTCACGTCCGCCGGGTTCCGGGAGCGCGGGTACGACGGCGTCAGGTTGAGCACGATGCCGATCTCACCCGCGTAGTGTCCGGCGCGGTAAGCCTGAACGGCCTTCGCGTGGGCCAGCACGGTGTGATACGCCACGGTGGCTGCCCGACGAAAATCCACCACGTTCGGGTAGTGGAAGTCGTACAGATAACCGCCTTCCACCGGAACAATCGGCTCGTTGAAGGTAAACCAGTGCAGCACGCGGTCGCCGAACAGCTCGAAGCAAATCTGCGCATAGCGGGCGTACGCGTCCACCACGTCACGGTTTTCCCAGCCGCCAATCTCCTGCATCGCCATCGGCATGTCGAAATGGAACAGGGTGATAAACGGCGTGATACCCTGCTCGTTTAGCTCATCAATGACCTGATTGTAAAAATCGACCGCGTCCGGGCTCACTTCACCGATACCGTCGGGGATCAGGCGCGCCCAGCTAATCGAGGTGCGAAAGCTGTTGTGGTTCAGCTGCTTTAACAGCTGAATGTCCGTTTTCCAGTGCTGATAAAACGTGGAGGTGTGCTGCGGCCCCACGCCGTTGTGAAAACGGTTCGGCTCGCGGGCAAACCAGTAATCCCACGTGGTTTCGCCCTCTCTTGCCCCTTCCGTCTGGAGAGCGGAGCTTGCGCTGCCCCACCAGAAGTTATCGGGAAATGCGTATTTCATGACCCTTCCTCTTTGACTTAATTGCTGACTGTTTCAGCGGTGCCGACGGTTGCCTGGGCTTTCTGCTCTTCATTTTTGATGAGCGTACGCTCATAGGCGCGCAGGAACGGCAGGTACATCAGGGCGGACATCACCATGCAGACCAGGCACATCACCACCGGGCTCAGCGCCCAGTTCGCCGCCCACGAGGCGCCAATCGGCGCGGGCGTGGTCCACGGGGTTAACGAAACCACCTGAGCCAGCCAGCCGAGTTTGGTTGCGCCGTACGCCAGGCAGGCGTTGACCAGCGGAACAAACACGAACGGGATAAACAGCATCGGGTTCATGATGATCGGTGCGCCGAACAGAATCGGTTCGTTGATGTTAAAGAAGCTTGGCACCACGCCCATTTTGCCGATGGTGCGCAGGTGGGTAACGCGGCTACGCAGCAGCAGGAACGCCAGCGGCAGGGTGGAGCCTACGCCGCCAATCAGCAGGTAGTGATCCCAGAAACCTTGCAGATAAACGTGCGGCAGCGCCGCGCCCGCCGCCAGCGCCGCCTGGTTTGCAGAGAGGTTCGCCATCCAGAACGGGTTCATGATGCCGGTGACAATCAGCGACCCGTGGATACCAGCGAACCAGAAGATCTGGCACAGCAGCACGGAGAGCAGAATGGCGGGCAGCGAGTCAGACGCCGACACCAGCGGCTCCAGCAGGTGCATAATCGCCTGCGGGATGATCATCCCGGTCTGCGCTTCAATGAACAGGTTCAGCGGGTGCAGCGTTCCGATCACCACCATCACCGGGATCAGGATCTCAAACGAACGCGCCACGCCGGTCGGCACTTCCTTCGGCAGGCGGATGGTGACGTTGTTCTGTTTCAGCCACGCATAGACGCGAGTGGAGTAGATCGCGGTGATAAGCGCAGTGAAGATCCCCTGACCGGAGAGATACTGGGTCGAAATTTTGCCATCGGCATAGGGCGCGGCGACCAGCAGGAAGGCCATAAAGGCCAGCAGGCCGGACATCACCGGATCGAGGTTAAACTGACGCCCCTGGCTTGCCCCAATCCCTACCGAGATGAAGAAGGTCATCACGCCCATGCTGAGGTTAAACGGCAGCATCAGCTGTTCGCGGTAGGTCTCGGAGAAATCCAGCCAGCCGCGGGCGAAGCTGTTGGTGGTATCCGCCGAAAACGGCGGGAAGATAAACACCAGCATAAACGAGCCGATGATCATAAACGGCAGCGCAGCGGTAAAGCCGTCGCGGATGGCAATCACATACTTTTGCTGACCGAGCTTCGCGGCCAGCGGCGTAATTGACTGCTCAATCACCGCGACCATGGATTGATATAACGAACTCATGTGAACACCTTTTAGTGTGCCGCTTCGATGAGCGACAGAGCATAGTCCAGTACTTTATCGCCACGCTGCATGCCGTAATCCATCATGTCGATGGGCTGCACCGGAATGCCTTGCGTCGCTGCCTTGTCTGAGAGCGTCTTTAACATGTATTTCACTTGCGGTCCGAGAAGCACCACCTGATAGTGCGGAAACTGCGTATCAAATTCGGATACGCCATACGCATCTATCTTCACGGGCAAGCCCCGTTCTTTTGCAACATCGATCATTTTGCTGACCAGCAGGCTGGTGGACATCCCGGCAGAGCAGCACAGCATAATCTTGAACATCGACAACCATCCTCAAAATGTAAAAAGTTATTGCGAGGATGATTGGACATGATACGGAAACCGGTTTCCATTTATAAAAGACAGAAGTGTGATAACCATCAAGATCCAATACTTATGAGGCTAATTAACCGGATGTGGGTCACATAATTTGGCTGTTTTGGCATCAAATTGAGTGGAAACGGAAAATCGGTTTCCATGGAAAACGGAAACGGATATACTCCGTTGTGGCTATAATGTGAGCCGTAGCGGTGATGGAAATTACAGACGCCAGTTGCGTCTGACAGGGGAGAGAGATGTCTACAATCAACGATGTATCGCGTCTGGCCGGGGTGTCCAAAGCCACGGTATCACGGGTGTTGAGCGGGTCGCGTGGCGTTAAAGAAGCCAGCCGCCAGGCTGTTCTGAAAGCGGTGGACGAGCTGAACTATCGTCCCAACGTGATCGCCCAGTCGCTGCTCAGCCAGTCGACGGGCTGCATTGGGGTGATTTGCGCGCAGGAAAACATTAACCAGACCACCGGTTACCTGTACGCGCTGGAAAAACACCTCAGCCAGCATCAAAAACATCTGCTGCTGCGTTTCGCACACACAAAAACAGAAGTGATGAACGCCCTTGAAGAACTCTCCTGCGGTTTATGTGATGACATTCTGGTGATTGGCGCGCGTTTCCCGCTGGACGTGGACATGGACAACGTGATTCTGGTCGACTGTATGGAAGCCGATAACGCCAATAGCATTCAGTTCGATCACGCGTTCGCGGCTGAAACGGCCTGTAACTATCTCACCAGCCAGGGGCGTCGCCAGATAGCGCTGATCCACCCGCAAGGCAGCGGCTTTGCCGATCAGGTGCTGCTGGGCTACAAACACGCGCTGGAGAAAAACTTCCTGCCCTTTAATCGCAACCTCGTGTTTATGGACGCGACTTCATCGTCCGTTGCGCTTCAGGAATTACTCAACAACGCGTCCACGCTGAACTTCAACGCGCTGCTGGTGGCGGATGAGCAGGAAGCCCAGCGGGTGATCCCGCAGTTACAGGCGTTTAATAAATCGGTACCGGAAGACATCATGGTTTTCAGCCTCGGCGGTTCGCTGCATCTGCCGGGTATTCCGGTGATCCCGGCCATTGAGTATTCCATGGACGCCATGGCGGCGCGCATCGTGAGCTGGCTGACAGAGAAAACGCAGATGCTCGGGTCCTACGTTCTGCGCGGTGATTTGATTATTCCGGATGTGCGGAAGCGTTAAACGTGTGATGTAGGCCGGGTAAGCGCAGCGCCACCCGGCGCTCAACCCTCAGTAATCTTCCATACAATCCACCTGACTTACTGCATCCCAGTAGGCGTCCAGGTTGTCACGCTTCACGGCGGTGATGGCGTTTTTGATCAGCAGCTGATTGGCCTCAGACGACAAAATCATCGCCTGCCAGGCCTTATCGCTCTGCTTTTTCTGCGGGGTACAGGTTTTCTTCACATCTTTCAGGACCTGCTGTTTTATCTGGGCCTCTTTCTCCGGAGCGCTCTTCTCCTGCGCGTGAACAAACGCAGCGAAAATCAGGCAAACGAGCAGGCAAACCAGGTGTGCAGATTTCATCGAAACCTCCTTTGAAAGTCACATGCTTCCCCTGAAATATATCGTTACATTCATCAACGCGATTCAAGCCAAAAGTATGAATTTACGCATTCTGCGTGCGAGATCCGATCGCCAGTGCAATGCCATAGCTTACTAACACCGCGAGACTCATTTTCAGCATCGTTTCTCCGCCGATACCGGCAAGAGGCGCTGCGATCCCGCCGAATAAAAACATCAGCATGCCCAGAATGGCTGACGCTGTGCCGGACTCCTTCGCGTCGACTGCGCTCATCGCTTCTGAACCCGCAATGGTGCTGATCCCGCTGTTAAATGCGACGGTGAAAAAGAGTGCAATTAGTGCCGGAACGGAAAGCTGCATCCACGCAAAGAGCAACGTCAGCCCCGCGCAGGTTACGGCCAACACCAGGCCTATTTGCATTAACCCTTCCGCCGGGTGTCGGCGTGCCAGACGGGAGAAAATCAGCGCTGAGACGATCAGGCCGATACCGTTCACACCGAACAGCAGGCTGAACTGCATGGCGCTCAGGCCATACTCGTTTTGCATCACAAAGGAGGATGCCCCGATATAGGCGAACAGCCCCGCCAGCATGAAGGCCTGGATCAGGCAGTAGCGCATAAAGCGACGATTTTTAAGTACCGTCCTGGCGGTTTGCGTCAGCGATCCCCCGCCCTGTTTCTCTGTGAGGGACTCGCGGATAAAAAGCTGGCTGACGATCAGCAGCGCCAGACCCGCCCCTGCCATTACCCAGAACAGCATCCGCCAGTCGAAATGCGACGCGATATAGCCACCGAGTACCGGGGACACCACGGGCGCGATGCCGTTGACCGTCATCAGTAGGGCAAAAAACTGCGTTAGCATCGTGCCATGATAGTTATCACGGGCGATAGAGCGGGCAAGTACGGAGCCGCCCGCCCCGGCAACGCCCTGCACAAATCGCCAGCCGATTAGGGCGTAAATATTCTGCGTGCTGGCACAAAGCACTGAAGCCAGTACAAACAGCAAAAGTGAGAACAGCAGCGGCGTTTTACGTCCGATGCGATCGCTTAGCGGGCCGAAAAAAAGTTGTCCCAGCCCCAGGCCAATCAGCGCCGAGGTAAGAGAAAGCTGCGTCAGCGTTGTGGAGGTGTTGAGCTGGGTGGCGATCTCCGGCAGCGCCGGAAGATAAAAATCGGAACACAGCGGCCCGATCGCCGTCAGCAGGCCAAGGATGGCCGCGAAAGAAAAAGAGAGTTTTGCCATAGGTATTTACTCTGATGGCCGGGCAACGTTGCGCCGCCCGGCAGTGATGTTACTGGATCCCGCCGCCCAGCGACTGCCACAGCGTGATGCGGTTTTCCAGGTCGGTTTGCTGCAAGGCAATCAGTGATTCCTGCGCCGACCACAGCGACCGCTGCGCGGTGAGCACCGTCAGATAATCGCCCGCGCCAGCCTTGTAACTGCGCGTCGCCACATCCAGCGTTTTTTGCTCCGCCGCCACGTATTCACGCTGGGCATCAAGCTGTTCACTCAACGTTTCGCGCCGGGCCAGCGCGTCGGCCACGTCCTTGAACGCGCTCTGGATGGTTTTCTCATAGGTCGCAATTAACCCTTTTTTCTCGGCTTCCGCATAGCGCAGCTGCGCCATATTGTTGCCGCCGCTGAACAGCGGCAGGGTGATGGAAGGTGCAAACGACCAGACCTTCATCCCGTGGCTGAACAGGGACGACAGCGAATCGCTGCCGACGCCCGCGCTGGCGGTGAGCGAGATGGTCGGGAAGAAGTTGGCGCGCGCCGCGCCGATGTTGGCGTTGGCGCTCAGCAGGTTATGTTCCGCCTCCTGAATGTCCGGACGACGCAGCAGCGCGCTGGAGCTGACGCCCGCCGGGATCAGCGTGATGGCGTTGTCGCTCAGGCTCTCCAGCGTGTCGGGCAGCAGGTTCTCGGGCACCGTATCGCCCGCCAGCAGGTTGAGAGCGTTTTTGTCCTGCATCACCAGCGTCTGGTAGCTCGCCACGCTGGCGCGCGCCTGCTGGTAAACCGCCATCGCTTCACTGACGTCCGTTGCCGCTGCCACGCCCACTTCCTGCTGGCGCTTCACAATCTTGAGTGAGTTTGCGGCGCTCTCCAGGGTGGACTTCGCCAGCGCCAGATTGCTGTTATCCGCCGCCAGCGTCACCCAGGCCGTGGTCAGCTCGCTGACCATCGTCAGGCGCGTGTTCTGCGCGGTGAATTCGCTGGCAAGCCAGGTTTCACGCGCGGCACGCGACAGGCTCTGGTTGCGGCCAAACAGATCCAGTTCGAAGCTGGAGACCGCGCCGTTGGCTTCGTCACTTGTCGCGACGCCGCTCGCCAGCGTGCGGCTGCGGGTGTGGCTCAGTTCCGCGTCCACCGTCGGGAACAGGGACGAGCGCGTTTCGCCATACTGGGCACGGGCGGCGTCGATATCCGCAATCGCTTTTTGCACGTCGCGGTTGCTGTTGAGCGCCATCGTCACCACGCTTTTCAACCGCGCATCATTCATCACCTGCTGCCACTGGCTCACCACGGCGTTGGCTTCGCCATGGGCGCCCGGCAACGTCGCCGGGACGGGGGCGTCCGGGCGCTGATACGTGGGATCTAATGACACACAGCCCGCGCTCAGCAGCGCTAACGTTAATACGGTTACACGAAACATTATGACCTCCGGTTTGCGTGCTTACCGGAGAACAGACGTTTCACCAGTACAAAGAATAAAGGAACAAAGAAGATGGCCAGCAGCGTCGCGGCCAGCGTCCCGCCGATAATACCGGTACCGATCGCCACGCGGCTGTTGGCCCCGGCGCCGGTGGCAATCGCCAGCGGCGTCACGCCTGCGATAAACGCCAGCGAGGTCATGATGATCGGACGCAGACGCGTCTGGGCGGCCCGCAGGGCGGCGCGCGTCAGGGAGTAGCCTTCGGCCACTTTGGCTTCGGCAAACTCGACAATCAGAATAGCGTTCTTCGACGACAGACCGATGGTGGTCAGCAGCGCCACCTGGAAATAGACGTCGTTGTTCAGGCCGCGCAGGGAGGCGGCAACCGCCGCACCCAGCACCCCTAGCGGGATCACCATGATGACCGAAATCGGCACCGACCAGCTCTCATACAGCGCCGCCAGGCACAGGAACACCACCAGGATCGAGAGGGCATAGAGGCTCATTGCCTGACCGCTTGCCAGTTTTTCCTGCAACGACAAACCGCTCCATGCCCAGGTGCTGCCGGACGGCAGGTTATTCGCCAGCTGCTCCATTTTGCTCATCGCCGTACCGGAGCTGGCGCCGCTGGCGTTTTCGCCCTGAATCTCATACGCCGCCGAGCCGTTGTAGCGCACCAGGCTTTCCGGGCCATACTCCCAGCGGGTGGTGGCGAAGGCGGAGAACGGGGTCATGGTGCTGTCGCTGCCGCGCACATACCATTTGTTAAGATCCGATGGCACCGCGCGATAGTCGCTGTCGCCCTGGATGTAGACCTTTTTCACGCGGCCACGGTCAATGAAGTCGTTCACGTAGGTGCCGCCCCAGGCGCTGGAGAGGGTGTCGGTAACATCGCTCAGGGAGAGCCCCAGCGACACGGCTTTGTTGTTATCGATATCCACCTGAAGCTGCGGCATCTGCGGCAGATCGTTGGCGCGCACGGCGTGCAGCGAGTTGTCCTGGTTGGCTTCGCCAATCAGCTGGTTACGCAGTTTCAGCAGCGCGTCGCGGTCGGTGCCGCCGCTGGCCATCAGCTCAAAGGTAAAGCCGTTGCTCTGGCCTAAACCATCCACCGCCGGGGGCGTCATGGCGAAAATTGTGGCATCCCGAATGGTGCTCAGCTCCTGCGTGGCGCGCAGGGCAATGGCCTGGGCGGTATTCTCATTGCCTTTGCGCTCTGACCAGTTTTTCAGGGAGACGAACGCCATCCCGGCGTTCTGGCCACTGCCGCTGAAGCTGAAGCCTTCAATGGTGAAGATCACGTCGGTATTGGCTTTCTCTTTGGTGAGGAACCACTCGCGTACCTGGCGGCTTACCTCGGCAGTACGCACCGCGGTTGCGCCGGCGGGCAGGGTGTACTGCACCATGATTTCACCCTGGTCTTCGGTTGGCAGGAAGCTGCCCGGCAGTTTTAGCATGGCGAACCCCATCGCGCCGCAGAGCAGGGCGTAGATCACCAGCATGCCACCGGAACGGCGCAGGGCGCGCAGCACCTTGTTCTGATAGCCGTGCTCGGTCTTACTGTAGAAGCGGTTAAACGCGCCGAAGAAGCCCTTTTTGTGCGGAGCGGTGTGATTCAGGATCGAGCCGCACAGCGCGGGCGTCAGGGTCAGCGCCACCACCACGGAGAGGAACATCGCCGAAATAATGGTGACCGAGAACTGGCGGTAAATGACCCCGGTAGAGCCGCCGAAGAAGGCCATCGGCAGGAATACCGCAGAGAGCACCAGCGCAATGGCGATCAGCGCGCCGGAAATTTCGCCCATCGATTTTTCGGTCGCTTCCCGGGCGGGCAGCCCTTCGTCGCGCATAATACGCTCGACGTTTTCCACCACCACGATGGCGTCATCCACCAAAAGCCCTATCGCCAGCACCATCGCAAACAGCGTCAGGGTGTTGATGGAGTAACCGAACAGCGCCAGCACGCCGAAGGTGCCCAGCAGCACCACCGGCACCGCCAGCGCCGGGATCAGCGTCGCGCGGATGTTTTGCAGGAACAGGTACATCACCACCACCACGAGGATAATGGCTTCGAACAGCGTCTGAATCACGTCCTCAACGGAGATTTTGATGAACTCGGTGCTGTCTTTCGGATAGGCTACGTCGTAGCCTTCCGGCATCGACTTTTTGAACTCGGCGATCTTATCTTTTACCGCTGTGGCGGTGTTAAGCGCGTTGGCGCCCGGTGAGAGCATCACCGCCATACCCGCCGCCGGGTGGCCGTTCAGCTTCGCGGTGGCGGTGTAATCTTCGCTGCCCATCTCCACGCGCGCGACGTCGCTGATGCGCACCACCGCACCGTTGGACTGGCTCTTGACGATGATCTTTTTGAACTCATCGACCGTTTGCAGACGCGACTGAGCGCGGACGGTGGCGGTCAGCTGTTGGGCGTTCGACGAGGGCAGCGCGCCGATTTTACCGGCGGAAACCTGCACGTTCTGCGCTTCAATCGCGCTCTGCACGTCGGAGGGCATCAGCGAGTACGACGCCAGCTTCGCCGGGTCGAGCCAGATGCGCATCGCGTATTCTGCACCGAACACCTGTAGGCTACCGACGCCATCCACGCGCGCCAGCGGATCCTGCATATTAATCACCAGCCAGTCGGCGATATCCGAGCTGCTGGCGGTGTCGGTTTTGTCATATACGCCCATGATCAGCAGGAAGTTGCTCTGGGATTTTTCGACGGTGATCCCGGACTGCTGCACCTCGGTCGGCAGGCGCGATTCCGCCTGCTGGACTTTGTTCTGCACCTGTACCTGAGCGGTGTCCGGATCGGTTCCCTGTTCAAACGTGACGGTAATGCTCACTGACCCGTCCGAGCTGCTGGTGGAGGTGAAGTAGAGCAGGTTATCCAGCCCGGTGAGCTGCTGCTCGATCACCTGCGTCACGCTGTTTTCCAGCGTCTGTGCGGAGGCACCGGTATAGGTGGCGGAGATTTTGATCGACGGCGGAGCCACGTCCGGGTACTGCGCAACGGGCAGCGTGCGGATCGCCAGCATCCCGGCGAGCATGATGAGAATGGCGATAACCCAGGCAAAGACCGGGCGACGCACGAAGAAACGGGAAAACATCAGGCGTTTCCTCCGTTGGTTTTCATCTCTTCAGCTTTCACTTCCTGCCCGGCGGTGACTTTATCGGTGCCTTCCACAATCAGCTTATCGCCCGCCTTCAAACCGCTCAGCACCAGCCATTTGTCGCCGTAGGTGTCGCCCGTTTCGAGCTGACGCTGCTCCACCTTGTTGCTGGCGTTCACCACCAGCGCGGTGGCGGTGCCTTTGGCGTCGCGGGTGATGCCCTGCTGCGGGGCGAGGATCGCGTCATTCATGATGCCTTCATCCACTCTGGCGCGAACGAACATGCCCGGCAGAAGCTGATGCTGCGGGTTCGGGAAGACGGCGCGCAGGGTAACTGAGCCGGTAGACTCATCCACCGCCACTTCGGTCAGCGCCAGGCGGCCTTTTTCGCTGTAGCTGCTGCCGTCTTCGAGAATCAACGACACGTTCAGCGTATCGCTGTTGCTGGCGAGGGTTTGCTTGCGTAAACGCAGCAGATCGGCGCTGGAACGGGTTAAATCGACGTACATACTGTCCAGCCCGCGAATGGTGGCCAGCGCGGTATCCTGCTGGGCGGTCACCAGCGCGCCGGGGGTCACAGAGGAGATGCCGATACGTCCGGCAATCGGCGCGGTGACGGTGGTCCAGTTGAGGTTAATGCGGGCGCTTTCCAGCGCGGCTTTCTTTGACTCGACGCTGGCCTTGTCCTGCGCGCAGGTGGACTTCGCGTCTTCCGCATCCTGACGTGATACGCCGTCGTCCTTCACCAGCTGCGCATAACGCCGGGCTTTCTGGCAGTCGGCCTGCACCAGCGCCTGCGCCTGTTTCAGTGCGGCGGCGGCTTCATCATACGCGGCGCGGTAGCTGGAAGGATCGATCTGATACAGCGCCTGCCCGGCCTTGACCGTATCGCCTTCGGTGAACAGGCGCTTCTGGATAATGCCACCTACCTGGGGGCGCACTTCGGCGCTCATTGCGGCGGCGGTGCGGCCGGTCAGCTCGCTGACGACGGACACCGGCTGGCTCATGAGGGTGACAATCCCCGCTTCCGGAAGAGGACGTTGAGGAGCAGATGTTTGCGCATTATCGCACCCTGTCAGGAGGAGTAATGCCGCGATGGAGGTTGTTATGGTTTTCATAATCTTTTTCCAGGGTGAACGAAGCCTGCCCTGTTAATCGCTTAACAGGGAGGAGGGCTAATTAAAAGCACAGCGATCCCGCATCTCTGGCTGAGCCAGAAATGAAAAAAGGGAAATTACTTATTTCCGCTAATTATTCACATGCGATTACTTCGCAGAGAAAATCATATTTAAAATATTCTGGTATATAGGCTCTAATTGTTCTGATGGTACTTTTAAAGGCGTGAGTCGACGGTAAATCGTGCCTTCGATCATCACGGCGGTAATCTCCACGCAGCAGCGAATATGCTCATCGCTCAGGTGAGGGAACTGCTTTTTCAGGTGCTCACAGGCATTGGCGAACATGCGGGCTTCGGCTTCGATCAGCATGTTTGCCACCAGCGGATTGCGCGTGGCCTCTGCGGACATTTCGAGCATCAGCGCGTCATCGTCTTCGTTAAGCGTCTGGCGCCAGGCAAGCGCCTGCGGCATCCCTTCAACCAGGGTTTTGCCCTGCATCTCTTCAATACGTGAGTCGATAATGCGCCGGATCATCTCTTCAATAATCGCGTCTTTGTTACTGAAATAGCGATAGATTTGTCCGACGCTGAGCCTGGCTTCGCTGGCGATCTGCGACATGCTGGCAGCGTGAAATCCACTGGCGCGAAAGCAGCGGCGCGCGGCGGTAATGATTTCGTCTTGGCGCAGTTTTTGTCGTTCTTCCAGCTTTGTACTCATTGTCGGCTACCGTAAAAAATGAGAATGATCGTTCTCATTATACGTTTTCGGAGACTATTGGAAAGGCTTTTTTTATTTACATATTGAATGAATATTTCCAGGTATAAACAATGGAGAAAATAAGGAGTTTTTATGAAGGTTAAGCTGTGAGATATTCAGATTGCGCTGAAAATAAGGAGAGAATTATGCATCTGAGCATTACAGATAATGTCACAGCCGAAGAAAAAGAAGAATTATTAACGGGGCTAAGAGCCTATAACGCGCAGTTTTTAGATCTGCCGTCGTTTGGCGGCGATATTGGCGTATATATGCGAGACGACAATGGCGTCATGCTGGGCGGGTTAATCGGCGTACGGAAAGGCGACTGGCTGAACATCGACTATCTGTGGGTCAGCGACAGCGTGCGGGGAACGGGCGTGGGAAGCCAGCTTATCAAAACGGCTGAAGAGGAGGCCCGTCGCAAAGGCTGTCGTCACGCGCTGGTGGATACGGTCAGCTTCCAGGCGCGCCCGTTCTATGAAAAGCAGGGTTATCAGGTGCAGATGTCCTTGCAGGATTACCCTTATCAGGGAATGCAGAGACACTATCTGACCAAACATCTTTAACCGCCGATCCCGGTGCCAATCACGGCTAACACGTGGCGCACCACGATCTCCGGTGAGAGGGCGCTTAGCCTCTCGTCATTGCGCATGCGGGAGAACGGCACCAGCACCAGGCTCAGCAGCGTTGTGAACAGCAGTTCGGGGGCCAGCGCCGGATTCAGCTTTCCTTCCTGCTGCCAGCCTTTGATGGTTGCCAGCGTGGTGTGATATTTCTCATCGCCAAAGCGTGCCTGCAAATGGGTGCGCAGTACCGGCATCTCGCCAATCACCTCCTGCATCCACAGCGGGGCAAACCAGCGATACTTTTCCGCCAGTTCGGCCAGCACCCTGACCATTTCCGTCAGGGCATCCACCGGCGAATCCCGGTTGTCGGCGAAAATCGCCCCGATCCGCTCGCGTAACGGCAGGAAGCGCTCCTCAATCATCGCATCCAGCAACTGTTCTCTGGAGTTGAAGTAGTAGTGCAGCATGGCGGGCGTCACGCCTGCTTCGCGGGCGATGGCGTTCAACGACGTATTGGCGATCCCCTGGCGGGAAAAGAGGTTCAGGGCGATATCCAGCAGCTGTTCACGGCTGGCGGTAACGCGCTTGCCGCCGCGTGGCCGACCGGGGCGGCGGGGTTCAGAATTGTCCTTTTGTGCTGGCATGGTCACCGTATCTCTTGATCTTATTCATCACTTCCACAAATATTAATTATACGATTAATTAATTTCAAGTGATGTCTTATGGAGTCCGACGTAATGACTCAACCTGCGAAAAAGGCGCCGTCGATTAAGCTGCTGTTCAGCGCACTCCTGCTGGTGATGCTGCTCTCGGCGCTGGATCAGACCATTGTCTCCACCGCGCTGCCGACCATCGTCGGTGAGCTGGGCGGGCTGGATAAGCTCTCGTGGGTGGTAACGGCCTATATCCTCAGTTCGACCATCGTGGTGCCGCTGTACGGCAAATTCGGCGATCTGTTTGGCCGAAAAATCGTTCTGCAAATCGCGATTGTGCTGTTTCTTGTAGGGTCCGCGCTGTGCGGTCTGGCGCAGAACATGACCCAGCTGGTGCTGATGCGCGCCCTGCAAGGGCTGGGGGGCGGCGGTCTGATGGTGATCAGCATGGCTGCCGTGGCGGACGTGATCCCGCCTGCCGATCGGGGTCGCTATCAGGGGTTGTTTGGCGGCGTGTTTGGCCTGGCGACGGTGATAGGGCCGCTGATCGGCGGGTTTATCGTTCAGCACGCATCCTGGCGCTGGATTTTCTACATCAACCTGCCGCTGGGGCTGTTTGCCCTGCTGGTGATTGGCGCGGTTTTCCACGGCAGCGCGCGGCGCAGCAAGCATGAGATTGACTACCTGGGGGCGATTTACCTCAGCATGGCGTTGCTGTGCATCATTCTGTTTACCACCGAGGGCGGGACGATCCGCCAATGGAGCGACCCGCAGCTGTGGTGCATTCTGGCCTTCGGCCTGACGGGGATCGCCGGGTTTATCTACGAAGAGCGGCTGGCGTGGGAGCCGATTATCCCGCTGTCGCTCTTCCGCGACCGCAGCTTCCTGCTCTGTAGCCTGATCGGTTTTATTATCGGCATGTCGCTGTTTGGCTCCGTCACTTTCCTGCCGCTCTATTTACAGGTGGTAAAAGACGCCACGCCGACGCAGGCCGGTTTGCAGCTGATCCCCCTGATGGGGGGGCTGTTGCTCACCTCCATCATCAGCGGGCGCATCATCAGCCGTACCGGGAAATATCGTCTGTTCCCGATCCTCGGCACGCTGCTCGGCGTGGTGGGGATGGTATTACTGACGCGCATTTCAATCACCTCCCCAACCTGGCAGCTGTACCTGTTTACCGGCGTGCTGGGCATGGGGCTGGGACTGGTGATGCAGGTGCTGGTGCTGGCGGTGCAGAACAGCGTGTCAGCCGATCAATACGGCGTCGCGACGTCTGGGGTGACGCTGTTCCGTTCCATTGGCGGGGCGATTGGCGTTGCGCTGTTTGGCGCGGTGTTCACCCATATTCTGCAATCAGGCCTGATCGACAGGCTGCCGGAAGGGGCGGAACTGCCGCGCGAACTTAATCCCGTTGCCATACACCATCTGCCTGATGCCCTGCGTCTGGACTATCTGGATGCGTTCGGCTCGGCGATCCATGCGGTATTCATGCTGGCGGCGGGGATTATGGTGCTGGCGTTTGTGCTGTCGTGGTTTTTGCGCGAAGCGCCGCTGCGTCGGCAGGCGTGAGGGAAGCGGTTCTGCTTGCGCCTGGACTACCGTAGCCTGATGCCCATCGCCCGGTGGCGCTACGCTTACCGGGCCTACACTTCCCCCGTCACGTAGGCCGGGTGAGCGCAGCGCCACCCGGCAACAGGCCGCATATAACTTAACCGTCTTACTGATTCCTTTTCGTTTTTTAGCCTGCCGTCTCGTTGTCGATATAGTCTTCAAAACGTCTATCAAAAGGAACTGTCTCGTGAAACTTCGATTGGGTGCGCTTCTCCTGACTGGCCTGCTGCTCGCGGGCTGTGATCAGGGCGGCAATGATGCCAGACACATTAAAGTCGGCGTGATCAATGGCGCTGAGCAGGACGTGGCGGAAGTCGCCAAAAAGGTGGCAAAGGAGAAATACGGTCTGGATGTTGAGCTGGTGGGCTTTAGCGGCTCGCTGCTACCCAACGATGCCACCAACCAGGGCGAACTGGACGCCAACGTCTTCCAGCATCGCCCGTTCCTCGCAGAAGATAACAAGGCGCACAATTACAAGCTGGTCGCCGTGGCCAATACCTTCGTCTTCCCGATGGCGGGTTACTCCCGAAAGATTAAATCGGTCTCTGAGCTGAAGGACGGCGCAACCATTGCGATTCCAAACGATCCCACCAACCTTGGCCGCGCGCTGTTGCTGCTGCAAAAAGAGAAGCTGATTACCCTTAAACCGGATGTTGGCCTGCTGCCAACGGCGCTGGATATTACCGCGAACCCGAAAAACTTACAGATTATGGAGCTGGAAGGGGCGCAGCTGCCGCGCGTGCTGGACGATCCGAAAGTGGATGTGGCCATCATCAGTACCACCTATCTCCAGCAAACGGGGCTTTCTCCGGTACACGACAGCGTCTTTATCGAAGACAAAAACTCACCCTACGTGAATATTGTGGTCACGCGTGAAGAGAACAAAGACGCCGAAAACGTGAAGGAATTTATCCAGTCCTATCAGTCGCCGGAAGTGGCGAAAGCGGCGGAGACCATTTTTAACGGTGGCGCGGTGCCGGGCTGGTAAGCCCCGGTAAAAAGGCCAGCGCTCCGCTGGCCGTCAAAGCGTTACGCGGGCATCGGTTCGGCTTTCGGGCCACAGAAAACCCTGACCAGACTGTGCGCCGGACGCGCGGGCGCGCGCCAGATCCCGCGAGTTTTCGATGCCTTCTATAAGAATTGATTGCGCGATACCTGCCCTGACCTCCTGTACAAACGGGGCAAGCGGCGCGCGCTCGCGCAGCGCTGAGCGGTCAATTTTTACCCCATCCAGCGGCAGCGCAAGCCGCGCGAACGCCTCAGCCAACTCCCGGGTTAAATCGTCCAGCCAGATTTGCCATCCCGCCTCTTTTAACCGAACAAGCGTGGCATGAAGACGACGTTGCTCAGCCTCGCTCAGCCGTGTGATGGTGAGTGGATCCTGAATTTCAATCGTTAACCGCTGCTGATGGCGTAACGCCAGCAACAACCGGATAGCGCGTTCGTCGAGAAGGTGTTCTGCCGGAAGGTTTAGCCAGTAAGCGTCCCGGGCGGGTATCTGTAACAGGGTGTTGGCCTGCCAGAAGAAGATTTGCAGCGCGCTGCGCGAGGGCAGCGAGGCAAACAGCACCTCAAGATTGACGTTATGGATCTCCACGAGAACTTCATGCGCGAACACCTGGCCCGAATGAAGATCGACAAGCGGCTGGAATCGCAGCCCTGAGATACGTTGCAACAGGGGAGAGGGAAGAACGGTATACATGGAACAGCCTTCAGGAAATGAAAAAAGGTTCCCGCGGACACGGGAACAAAAGGCAAACGACACACGGTCAAATTCTTAATTCAGGATCCAGCGAATGCTCTGGTAAAACGAGGGGCCACGCACGGCTTTAAGCTTGTTCATGGCGTTGTTCTTATAGAAGTAAACCAGCCTGACGTTACACCCCAGCTGGCGGGCGATTTGCTTGGTTTTGAGATTACAGGAATAGCCGCGCAATACGCTGGCCTCCTCGCTGGACAGCCTCGCCGGGGTGCGTAAGCGGGTCGTCATGCCTACGTTATAACGGCCAGACTCTTGCGGCGTCTGGCTCATCAGTATTTGCCACAGCGCTTTGATATCCCCCAGGGAGACTCTTTTGCTGATGACTCCATCAACATGTTTAAATTTCAAATAGCCGGCGGATAACGAATAGATATAGATCTTCGCCGTCACTTGTTTCTGTTTTATGCAGAGAATGTCGTCATTCGTCGTCACCCGGAAATGACGCGTATTCAACGGATCATAAATGATGATATCAAAGAGTTGTTCACTCAAAGCAAGTTCTTCGATATGGGTAAATCCATGGAAAATAACGTTGTGTTTTTCATCAGGCTCACGCTTTCCAAGCGATTGCAGGCCAATCATCGTGAATTCGCAGCTGTCAACAACGGCAACGTGAATTGTTTTTTTATTTTGCATTGGCATTCTCCTTTCGCTGAGTAAACAGTCCATATAAGAGAAAATGGCGGTTCGCACTCTCTTATTAAAAGAATAGCGAGCACTTTTTTAAATAACGCGATGCGATGGCATCAATGTAAGCCAATACAAACCGTCGAGTAAAGCTGAAGCCAATTATTAGCGGAAGATAAAATTGAAAAATGGTTTTAATGGTATATGCAATTGTTTTAATCTTCTAATAATATTCATGACAGGTTTTTATTCTGTAAAGGAGTGGATATTAAGTGTTAGGTAGTTGATTAATGGGGTTAATCCACCGCTTTTTCAGTGATTTACTGCTGTTCCTGTAAGAAAAATTGTGATCGTGGCAGGATTATCGACAGGGCTTTATCTGCGAGGGGAAACGGCGTGCAGAATAAAATAGAATTTTTTCTATGAATTTAATGTCCTTGTTCAGATTTTTAAGCCTGAGAAGGATAAAATCCTGGCGCGAAGAGGTTGTGAGTGGTGAGTACATAAACTATTATCATTTTCCTCCGGTCACGAGAATTTAGAAAAGACATGAATAATACTGAACGTATCGTAAGGGTAATGGTGTTTTACAAAATAAATATATTTAAAGAGATAATATTCCGGGCGCTCCATGATCTTTTACCCGATTACGTACTGAACATTACTCAGGTCGATTCCACTGAACAGGCGCTGGCGGCGGTGGCGGATAATAACGTGGATGTTTTCTTCACTGAATTTAATTATCTGCTTAATCATAAAGAGTGGAGTGCGGAGGTCAGCAGCCGTTTTACATCTTTATGTAAAATCCATCACGTCAGGCGTGTTCTGTTGGTGCCCGAGCTGCCTTACGGGCTGTTAAAAAAAGTTCTGGAGATGAAATTTGAATTAACCATCAGTCAGCAGGATGAATTGACTGAACTGAAAAAGGAATTACCCGCGTTGCTCATGGCGGACGGGCAAAAACCGTCGATCTCTTCGTGGCTCAGGCGGGTAATGCGGTCCGGCTCCCGGGCGCGTTCCATCCTCTCGGCCAGAGAGTGGGAGGTGCTTCATCTTATCGTGGAAGGATTTTCAACGACGGAGATTGCCCGTCATCGAAACCGTTCGGTCAGTACCATTGCGACACAGAAACACAATGCAATGAAAAAGCTGAATCTTTCCAACCACAGCGAACTGATTAAGTATGTGCAAGCGGTTGGAAAGATGGAGGAATAGTTCACATCAGGGATAGATAATATTCAGCGTAGCCGATGTATTGATCTTACCCTGGCTCACCTGGGCGGGCGCCCACACGTAATAGTACGCCGCCATCGGAAGGGTGAAATGTTCGTCCAGCGCCGCGCCAGCCGCCACGCTGAAAATCATCGTGGCGTTGCCACGGCTGGTGGTTGAGGTAGAGAAGGTCACCGGCGTTTGCGGGGCGTCACGTTTTATCAGGCGGAGCCCCACGCCCTGCGCCGCGCTACTGCTGCTGTCGATCAGCACCGAGCTGTCGGTTGAGAGCAGCTGCGTGCTGGACAGAAACATCTCAATTGCCCGATCGGAATTGCCATTAACCCCGACGTTCTGACAGCTCATGTTCAGTGAAAAAGGCGTCAGCCCCGGCTGTGAGGATGCACTGAGCTGGGGAATGCCGAGCGTCGGCAGCGCCACGGTCAGCCCCGCATTATCAAAGGAACAGGTAGTCAGTTTCGGCGCGTATTTGATGATCATCGGTTGACCAAACATATCTCGGTTGTCGTAAGGCCACTTGAACCCGCTGAATAACCACTGCGCTATCTTGATGACCTGATTGATTGGCCAGGTGATGATTTCCCAGATGGATAACCCGCTCATGTCGCTGACGAACAGAACGTCGCTCATGTTCGCCGTATCCCCCGTCAGGGTGGTACCGCTCTGGTTAACGAGGGTGAAGCGAACCGTAAACGGTGTGTTCAGCTCAGACGCCGTATGGCTACCGCTGGTAGACAGGGTTTTATTGGCCGGGGGATTGGTGATCTCCGCCCGCACCATATACTTGTTGTTGCTGAACCCGAGGATGGTCGCGTATTTGCTGTCGGTCGAGAGGATCGGCGTGTAAGAAAATTCACTGTTACCCGTCGTACAGTTGAACGAGCCGCTGTACTGGGTGCTGAAGCTGCCGGTCCATGTGGGCGTGGCCGGGCTCAGCTTATCCGATAAATCAATGGTAATCGGTGTGCCATAAACGATGCTGCTGCCGGAGCAGGTGGCATAGCTCATCCCGCTAATGCTGGTGAGGAGCAGGAACATGAATGATCGTAACATTTTGATAATCCGTAATTAATGGCAAACCGATGAGGGGCTGTTCAGCCCCCAGGCCGGGGAGGAGATTTCGCACTTCCCGCCGCGGAGATGCACGTTGAGCGTGCGTGGCGGCTGTTCAGCGCGGATATACAGTACGCTGGCCTGGCCGACATACCCGACAGATCCACCGTGTTCATCCAGCACTTCGGTGCCAAAGGGCAGCGGTTTGCCGTCGGCGCGCGTCGCATGAAGTACCCATGACTGGCGCTTGTCGGTTTCGAAGCGGATATAGCTCACCGCCCCGTCGTAAGGCGCCACGTTAGCCATATTGCCGATCACCTCCGCGCCTGCGCTGTTTTCCGTTTCGGTTAACGTAATGGCGTTTTTGCGATACGGGGTGGCGTAAGGCACCAGCGCCACGCCATCGCGGTTCGTCATAATACTTTCATCGCCGTTCACCATCAGCCCCTCCGCCTTTGGCGCATCGACGATAGTCATGGTTGTGCCGGTTTCGTTTGAGGCGAGAACGTGCCACGGGTAGGCCACCAGGCTTCCGCGTCCGCTGAGCCCGGTCTGGCGGTAGTCGGAGGATTCGCTGTAAGAGCCACAGAGTGTCGCGAAGTTCGAACGGTACGCGGCGTTAACGCTTGCCGCATTTTTACCCCCCCGCGCATTACTGCCGGAGAGGGTGTAGCTCAGGCGGTTCGACGCCAGCGCGTTTCCGCTCATGCTGATATTGCTCTGTTCGTAATGCGAATCGCTGGCCGTCAGGCTGGAGGTGATCCACGCATTATTATCAAACAGCGAGAACGGCAGGCTGAGGGAGAGGTAAAGGCGCGTCTCTTCTTCACTGTCCCTGTTCCGTACCCGGCTGGCCGACAGGGTATAGCTGGCGCGGCCGATGGCGTTGGAATAGCCCATCTGATATTCGCGCGTGGTTTGCTGTGAGTTCCAGTAATCGCGCTGTGTGCCGGAGACAAACACCGTGCCCCAGTTATCGAGCAGGCGCTGATTAAGGTTAAGCGTAAAGGTATTCTTGGGCTGCGCCGCGCGCAGGGCGTCCCAGGTGCTTAGCGACATGTCGGGCGCGACGCCAAACCGATCTTCATAGTCGTCGTACTGCGCTCTCAGGCGCTGATACCCTTCGCGCGAATAGAGCGCGTCGCTGAAGCTGTAATAGCCTTTAGTGGAATAGCGATAGGCTGCCAGGGTGAAGTTGGTGGCGGTGGTATCGATAAATTTGCTGTACGACACGCGATAACTCTGACCGCTGCTGGTGCGATCCTGTAGGGTGGTTTTGGCGTGGGTGACATCAAACGAGACCGCGCCAAAGGGAAGGTTCCACCCGGTACCGACAAGCCCGGCCTGGTAGTTATCGCTAATAATCGTCCCGGTATACCCGGTGATGAGGTTATTAAACCCGTAGCGCAGCGTGGCCTGCATGAATGCGGGTTCGGCATCGAGCGTGTTCTGGTGCACTTTACCCGCCACCACGCTGTACTGACTCACCCCTTCTTTTAGCATCCCGGGCACGGCGGAAAACGGCACCGTGAAGGACTGCTGTGAACCGTCCGCTTCACGCACCACCACCAGCAAATCGCCCGCGGAGCCGGTAGGCTGAATGCTGTCGAGGGTAAACTGGCCCGGCGGCACGTTCTCCTGATAGATCACGTTGCCATTCTGGATAACTTTCACCAGGGCGTTCGTCCGTGCCACGCCGTGAACCACTGGTGAAAAACCCTGCTGTGAATTTGGGCGCATCTTCATGTCCGACGCCAGCGACACGCCGCGCACGCGCAGGGAATCAAACAGATCGCCAGGAATATAAAAGTCACCCAGCGTCAGGTTGGATTTCAGCGAGGCCAGGGGACGGCGCAGGTAGCGGGTATTATTCTGCCAGCTACTCTCTCCGCTGGCGGTTTTCCGCCAGGCGCTGCTGTCGCGAAACTGCCAGCCGAACAGGTTGGCGCCGGAATCCAGCCCGGCATAAAAATCATCATTTGTGTCTTTCGCAGTGCCTTTCGCGCGGGTGTTATACCAGGTCGTGTTCCACGAGAGCATCAGCGCCGGTATCCCCTCGTCCCAGAACTGGGGGGCAATGTAACCTTCTTCAGTACGCAGCACGGCCGCCTGCGGAACGGTAAGCGCCAGACTCAGGGTGCTGGTATCGGTTTTGACTTCACCGCCCTGAACCAGATCGCGCAGCTGAACCTGCCCGTGCGCAATGGCGGGCGCAGGCACGGACGTGGTGTTGATGCCCAGCGACCGGGCATCTTTCCAGGCAAGGCGGATGTCGTCACGCTGCTCGCCGTAGATGACGGTATAACGTCCCTTCCAGCTGCCGTTTACGTAGATATCCATCTCCTGACTGCCGGCAGGCATGGCGTTGTTTTCGGAAAAGCGAGACAAATCGGACTCACCGGATGCGCCAGCAAGCAGGGAGGGATCAAACGAGACGGCCCCTGATTTATGCGAAAGCAGAAGCGTGCAGACTGCCAGCAGACAGAGTCTGTTTTGTTTCATTTTCATGGTGAGTCTTTCCGATCACTGACTGGTGAAAGTCCGGGTTTTATACGCGCCAAGATCGTCCACATACATCAGCTGGAAGGTCTGTCCGCGCTTAACCGTATTTTTGGCGGCGACCGTCAGCTGCCCAAACGGGGAAACCATCGGGGACTCCTGGAGCAATTTCGTTTTACCCAGCGAAATATTGGCGACCGTAATATGGAACGGACTGTTATTTGTAATGCGAAAGCGATCGCCGTCGGCGGCGAGCGTCAGTTTCGCCACCGCGTCATCCAGCGTGCCTTTCAGCGCAGCGGGCCGATAAAAAAGTTTGATACGGGATTTAATCGCCAGCTGAACGGTATTCTGGTTTTGCAGATTTTCAGGTCTGGGCGGAATGTCGAGGACATTCAGGAAAAAGACGGATTCGCGATCCGCAGGCAAGCTGGACGGCAGCTTTTTAATACGAAGCTGTTGACCATTATGTTCGTTAACCTTTATCACCGGCGGCGACAACAGAAACGGCACATTGGCTGTTTCCGGCGTGGAATTAATATCACCGTCATCTATCCAGGATTGTACCAGAGCCGGCGCATCGCCCGTATTCATTAACTGGACGATCACCTCTTTGTTATTTTCAGGATAAAGGACACGGGTGCCATTAATGACAATATTGGCCCATGAGTGACCCGTGCTTAGCAGTAAGCCTGCCAGCAAAATTGCCTTGCGCATGATTGCAACCTTAAATACAGGCTCTGCGAAAACAGAGCCTGAATAATCACTATTACAGGTAGGAAATGGTATACGTTACGTTGGAGCTTAACTCGCCCACGGTGGCGGCAGCGGCGTTTGTTTTATAGTAATAAACGTCCAGCGTCAGCGTTTCGGAATCTGGCGCGGTCGCTGTACCCATAATATTTGTCGTGTAAGGCTGGTTCAGGGTAATAGGCGTAGACGAACCTGGCTCCACTAACGCAAAGCCGACATTACGTGCCACGCTGGCATCGCTTTCGTTCACGCTGTTATTCAGCAGGTATTTACCGTCAGTGGAAATATTATCCGCGCTGGAGAAATAAACTTTCAGCGGGGTACCGGTCGTTCCGGCTGCTGGTGAGCAACCAGAGAATGTCAGCGCAATAGATTTTTTATTTCGGGTGATCAGGCCAACCGTGGTGCCCGCATCTTTTACCGAAATAGGGGAAAGCGCAACGGTAAAGTCCGCGCTTTTACCGCCGTTAATGGTACAGGTTGTATCGGTAATAGCGCCGGTAAAGTTAATGATACCACCCGCCGAATTGTCTGCGGCCACTGCGCTGGTAGAGGCAATAGCGGCGGCCAGCAGTGATACGGTCATGATCGATTTGAACATGATAAACTCCATGAAGATTTGTGTTATTTAAAATGAATGTTAATCGGCTACACATGTCCCTGATGTACCGGCTAGACGCATGGCGACTCGGGAGAATGCTTTGACGATATTATGTTGCACTAAAAAAGTACATAACAAAACATTATTCCAACAACTTATAAAGTTTAAGATTATAATCTTTTCAGTATGTTTTTTTTAATGTTTTAACCTAAATGCGTTGGTTCGAAGATTTTTATTAATGCTTTAATAATCGTTAATTAATGAAGCTTTATGAATTCATCTCTCAATTAATATCACGCGACTTGACCACACAAACTTTAGACTTATTATTGCCTGGCAAATGCACAAAAATTTAACAATGGCGTAATAATAATATGAAGTATCTCATTGATCTTACAATGCTTTATGAAGTCGACACCGGTATGATCATGATTAATGGAGAGGAAGAGTCATCCATTAAGTTATCTAACCAGGCGGGTCGTCTGCTTTATGAACTTATCATCAATAATGGTAAAACACTCGACAGAGACGACCTGATAAAGAAGGTCTGGGAGGATCATGGTTTCTCTGGTTCTTCGGTGAGTCTGAATGTTGCCATAAGTGAAATCAGAAAAGCATTTCGTACATTAGGCTGCGACCCTTTACTGATAAAAACGATACGTGGCAAGGGATTTAGCCTTGCCGCGCATATTGAACACCACACGGTCAGGCCGCCGGTTATTTCAACGCTTAGCGAAGAATCTGCTTCTGAAGCATTCGATACGCTAGGGAAGGTGCGAATAAGCGGGGAAATTCTTCTCGGCTGACTCAGTCATTTCATTTCTTCATGTTTGAGCCGTTTTTTCTCCCGTAAATGCCTTGAATCAGCCTATTTAGACCGTTTCTTCGCCATTTAAGGCGTTATTCCCAGTTTTTAGTGAGATCTCTCCCACTGACGTATCATTTGGTCCGCCCGAAACAGGTTGGCCAGCGTGAATAACATCGCCAGTTGGTTATCGTTTTTCAGCAACCCCTTGTATCTGGCTTTCACGAAGCCGAACTGTCGCTTGATGATGCGAAATGGGTGCTCCACCCTGGCCCGGATGCTGGCTTTCATGTATTCGATGTTGATGGCCGTTTTGTTCTTGCGTGGATGCTGTTTCAAGGTTCTTACCTTGCCGGGGCGCTCGGCGATCAGCCAGTCCACATCCACCTCGGCCAGCTCCTCGCGCTGTGGCGCCCCTTGGTAGCCGGCATCGGCTGAGACAAATTGCTCCTCTCCATGCAGCAGATTACCCAGCTGATTGAGGTCATGCTCGTTGGCCGCGGTGGTGACCAGGCTGTGGGTCAGGCCACTCTTGGCATCGACACCAATGTGGGCCTTCATGCCAAAGTGCCACTGATTGCCTTTCTTGGTCTGATGCATCTCCGGATCGCGTTGCTGCTCTTTGTTCTTGGTCGAGCTGGGTGCCTCAATGATGGTGGCATCGACCAAGGTGCCTTGAGTCATCATGACGCCTGCTTCGGCCAGCCAGCGATTGATGGTCTTGAACAATTGGCGGGCCAGTTGATGCTGCTCCAGCAGGTGGCGGAAATTCATGATGGTGGTGCGGTCAGGCAAGGCGCTATCCAGGGATAACCGGGCAAACAGACGCATGGAGGCGATTTCGTACAGAGCATCTTCCATCGCGCCATCGCTCAGGTTGTACCAATGCTGCATGCAGTGAATGCGTAGCATGGTTTCCAGCGGATAAGGTCGCCGGCCATTACCAGCCTTGGGGTAAAACGGCTCGATGACTTCCACCATGTTTTGCCATGGCAGAATCTGCTCCATGCGGGAGAGGAAAATCTCTTTTCTGGTCTGACGGCGCTTACTGCTGAATTCACTGTCGGCGAAGGTAAGTTGATGACTCATGATGAACCCTGTTCCATGGCTCCAGATGACAAACATGATCTCATATCAGGGACTTGTTCGCACCTTCCCTAGCGCATAAGAAAGATGCCGATCCGCCTAAACAAATAATATCGCTGCACAGACTCTTTATTTCTCTCTGCACGTTATTATTGATTATTGTTACCGGCACCGCTGTTTTACTGTTGCACCAGCGGGATTCCTATGCCGAGAGCCTGAAAGATTCTGATATGCATCTGCTCGGTAAAGTGGACAGGTGTACGATATACCTGATCGATAAGAATATGTATCAGCCGCGACAGCACTACTTTAATCACGTAAAAGAGGTCATCGCCAGTCAACATATCGACTGTCAACATCAGGTTGCAGATGCTTACTATTCCAGGTTTAAAAAGTCGCAGATAGAAAATTATTTCCTGGCCATCTGTTATCAGCAGGACAGTATCGACGATTATAAGAACTGCATTTCTTACAGAAGCCTGACCGGGAGTTAAAATATGTCAAGGACTAAAATGAGTGTACTGTTCAGTATCGTACTGGCGCTGTCTGTCATCGCGTTGTTATGGGTCTATTTTACCAGAACGCAGGATGAGGGGTTTGGCTGCCAGTCAGATACCATTTCCTGGAAAACCTATTCCACGGGTGAGTCAACCGATATGTCGCTAACCACGCTTTTCCTGTTTAACAACAAAGATGTTGTGACGGTTATTCATAAAGGCGTACTCAAGAAAGAGGGCAAAAGCTACCTGATTGACAGAAATTACACGCTCAGCGTGGAAAAAGTCGACGGCAGCAATATCTTTTATATTAAGGATAAAAAGCTGAATAAATCTGAAGATGATGCGGCGCCGGATGGCGTTGTAAACGAAATGTTACTTGATAATATCAACTTCTTCTATATTACCAGCGTAAAAAAACATGCGTGGTTAATTAAGGGCTGGTGTTGCCTGTAATGATGTGTGTGGCTGTCCCGACGTCCTGATATTTCTCTTTATTGAAAAATCGATATTTATCTATTACTCGGGAAATTGAGTAATTTACTCAATACGTAACAATAAGATACGAGAAATTTATTTATATTTTTATTGTTACTCTCCGTCGAGTGAATTTTTCTGTATTGCCTCGTTATTTTGCGGCTGTCTATACTCCGCCTCGAAAAAGGGGCTCCCCTTTTTATACACGTGGATTCTTTTTTGAAGGACTAAATAAATGAACAAACTGAACGCTATCGTTCTGGGCTCCCTGCTGTCTGTTTCTGCCCTGAGCGCAGTTAATGCAGCTGAAACGACGGCTTCTGCCACCTGGCAGGCAACCGCGACCAAAGACAGCGAATCCGATCTGGTTGTTACGCCAACGCGTGCTTTGAACTTCGTTTACAGCGCCAATACCAAATCTTTCAACACCGATACCGGTCTGTTTGATGTGGCTATCCGTGGCGATCACTCTACGGCGACCAGCTTCAAACTCGAAGCTATCCTCGACGATTCAAACAACACGCTGTTCAGCGTGGGTGGTGAAGCGACCAAGCTGAAAGTGGGTGCGCGTTGGGGCGGTAACGACCTGGGCTCTATCGGTGGCACCGTGGGGGCGAAATCGACCGCATGGACCACGCTGGTTGATTCTTCTTCTAACACCGGCGTCTCTTCTGGCCTGTGGAACCTGACCACCAGTGCAGGCGCGGCGGCAGATACCGAAATTACCGGCCAGGACAAATTCGTCTTCTACGTTGACTCCGCTCAGGACAACGCGGGTACTGCGAAAGAGTTCAAAGACCTGACCAACAGCCTGTGGGAAGGGACCGTGTCTGTTGCGTTCCGCGCAACCTGGGGCTAAGGCCTGATCGATCCAGGGGCGCAAGCCCCTGTTTAGGGAAATAGCATGTTTAACCTCAAATCCACCTTCTTATTTTTATTATTTATCTCTTCCTCCGCGCTGGCCATTAATGTGGGAAAAGTCACCACCATTATTTCTGCGGATGCTGACTCCACCGCCAAGGAAATAAAAAACGAAGCAGACAGCGTGCGTATTGTTTCTGTTCGCGCACAGCGGATCAGCAGCCCAATGGATGAAGGGATCGTCATTAATCCGGAGAAAGTGGACGAACTGTTGCTGACGCCCACGCGCATGGTAATGCCCGCCGGTACCAGCAATATTGTCAAATTTTACTATCACGGGAACGCCGATAACAAAGAGCGTTACTACCGCATTACCTTCACGGATGAAGGGGTAAGCGAAGAGGTGGACAGCGGTTCGCCAAAAAACGGCACCGGGATGACGCGTGCGGTGGTGAGCACCATTCTGGTGGTTCAGCCCCGGGATAAGAAGATTGATTTCGTCTATGTGGCGGGAAAAATAACCAATAAAGGGAACACCTCGTTTCGCGTCAATGCGACCGGGACCTGCCTGAAGCCGAATCCGGAATCCCCCGGCACGCCGTGTAGCAAAAACTTCTACCTGATGCCAGAGACCTCGCGCGCTATCGAGGATATCAACGTTACGGATAACCATTTTCATCTCGGAATATGGGACCTGAAACAGTTCATTCCTGTTAAGTAAGGATGCATGGTGAAAAATAAATTAGTGTTGCCGGTGATGATGGCTTGCGCATCCGGCACGCTGCCCGCGCTTGCGCATGCAGCCTCAAGCTCCGTGGTTATCGCTAATTACCGTTTTCCCGACTCGCTTTATGCACTGCTGGAGCAGGGGATCAAAATTCCCGTCTATCTGGTGAATACGCGTCCACACTCAGCACAACAAGGGAACCACGAAGGCACGGCGAGCGAATATGTTCGTATCGGTGACGTGACGCTCTTTGCAAAAGATCTGAAGCTGGGGCTGAGGGATGTTCAGGTCCAGGAGTCTGATAACGGCATTCGTCTGTCAAAAGAGATGCGGGCGTTACTGCAAAGCATTAACGATAAGCAGTTTGATGACCAGATGCGTATTCCTGTTAGCGCGGGTTCGGCGTTCGAACTGGATCAGAAAAAAATGCGCCTGTTGCTGAATCTGTCGCAGAGCGACTACGGGGTGAATATTCGCCCGCGTGAGGTGGACATTGATGCGCCGGAGTCTGACGACCTGAGCGGCACGTTCTCCTACAACCTCGGAGCGTATCACACCGAGAGCGGCTACGGTGACAGCTGGTCGTCGGGCTATCTGAACGCGAGAAACTGGATCTCAATGGGCGTCGATCATGTGCTGATCGACGGCTCTGGCTACGTCAACGAGAACAGCAGCGATACCCAGATGAACGCGGTTATGTGGGAGCGCGACTATCAGGGGATGCGCTACGCCGCGGGCATGCTGAACGGCTGGGCGATGCAGTCTCTGGCGAGCGTCAGCGGGATTTCAGGCGGGGAAGTCTACGGCGTTTCCATGGGCAACCAGGCCAACTCCCGCAAGCGCGACAACACGCTCTCTCTGACGCCGGTGGTGGTCTATTTCCCCACGGCGGGCGAGGCCCGTATTCGCCGTGACGGGCAGCTTATCGGCATTCAGCGCTTTGACGTCGGCAACCATGAAATTGACACCAGCAGCCTGCCCTACGGGATCTACAGCGTCGAAGTTGAAGTGGTGAGCGGAAGCCGCACCGTGTCGCGCAGCATGTACACCGTAAATAAACCGTTCTCCAGCAACGTGTCGGAAACGCTGCGCTGGCAGATGTGGGGCGGGATGTATAGCCGCGATAAATCCGTCGTCAATTATAAAAAATACGCGAAACGCAAAAACGAGCAGGATAACACCTACTACTACGATTACGACACCAAACATAAAGACACCATGTCGCTGGTGGGAGCCTCGTTCAGCAAGCGCAGCGGGATGGTCGACTGGAACGCCTCTACCTACATGATGCGGGAACACATCGTCAGCGAGCTGTGGGCCTCCCTGAACCTGACGGGCTATTTCTCGGTGAATACCCAGACCATGGCCGCCTCCGACGGAACGTATCGCGCCAACTATGGGGCGAATCTCAGCCTGCCGTGGCAGATCGGCTCGGTGTGGTACTCCCATGAACAGCTCTCCAGCGGCAAGTTCCTGGATATCTATGAGAGCAAGGGCAACACCTGGGGCGCTTCCTTTAGCCTGCCGTCATTCGGCCTGCCCTCGGCAGGCAACCTGAGCCTGATGCGTCAGGAAGACGACCTCTATCGCTATAAACGCTATCAGCTGGACTACTCCCAGGGGTTATACGCCGGTCGCTACGGTACGGCGCGCCTGCGGGTGGGGATGTCGCGCAACAAATACGACGGGTATTACGAAGAGAAAGATCGTTACGTAATGCTCGATTTCGCCATACCGCTCGGCAATACCGTGTCGGTTGGCGTTTCCCACAATCGCGATACCGGCACGGCGTTGAACGTCAGCGCCAGCCGCCAGTTTGAGGGCGATTACCTGAAATCGGCTACCGCCAACGTCTCGAAAGCCTTTAACAGCCGCCAGGATCGCAGCGTAAGCGGCGGCGGCAGCGTGAACTTCGACACGCCGTGGAACAGCAACATCCTCAGCGTCCAGAGCGGCATGAGTAAAGGCTGGAACTCCACGCTGACCAGTGACGGCAGCGTGGGCTGGTCCAAAGAGGCCATCGCCGCCGGGAAAGGCACCGAAAGCGCAGGGGTGATTGTCAGTACCGGTCTCAAATCTGATGAAGCGCTGACCCTGAAGCTTAACGGCCGGGCAGAACGCATCAAAGGGGATAAAACCTGGCTGTCGCTGCCGGCATACCAGGCTTATGACCTGGAAGTGATGAACAGTGAAACCGGTACGGAAAGCTATGAGATTGGCGCGAATGCGCGTCGCCATATCACGGTTTATCCGGGCAATACCGTGGTGATGAAGCCGCAGGTGAAGAAAATCGTCACCCTGTTTGGTCGTCTTGTGGATGCAAACGGGGCCCCGGTTGGCGCCATGCAGATCAAAAACCATGTCGGGCTGACCCGGACGGAAAACGACGGACGCTTCGTGATCGACGTTGATAAGAACAACCCTGTCCTGAGTATCGCCACGCCGGACGACAGCGTCTGCGAAGTGCGCCTGGACATCGAGTCTAACCGCGGTGCGCTGTGGCTCGGGGACATCTCCTGCGACAAAGGCGATTTTGTCTGGCAGGAAGCAAAAGGAACGCAGGAACGTGACGATGAAAAAGATATTCGCTCTTAATTTACTGCTGATGAGCGCGGCGGCCCAGGCGCAGGAGCTGCCCTATTTCGCCATTAATAACCCGGACAATAACGGGACGGGAAACAGCGCGGGGCTGTTTAGTCTGAACAGCACGTCGACCGCGTTTTTACACGGTTCGCGCGAGTGGCCGACCCTGAGTGCGAAAACGAATAACGGTATCGCCACTTACATCCCGGACAACAGCTACAGCGGTCCGGCAGGCAGCGCGCTGACCATCGACTTTTCGGTGACCGGTTCCAGCGCCTCTCCGTTCTTCAAAGGGACGGCGTGTTCCTCGTCCTGCGGCAACACGGGGTACACCCCGACGACCAGCTATACCGACACGTCGATGGTGGTTAAGCCGCCGGTGATGGAGCCCGGCACGTCATACGGGCGCTGGGTACTGGGCGATCCGTTCTTTAACTATCTGCTCAACGCCGCGCCAGGGGATGAAGTGACCATCACCTCCACGCCGCAAATCAGCTCCATCAACAAAGTGACCACCACCAATACGCTTCACAAGGTGGGCACGCTGACCATGACCAACGCCAGGGCGCTTAACCTGGGGATTGACCCGATCAGCGGTGAGGTGACGATTGTCGATGGATCAACGGGGGCCACCTGCACCAAATACACCCGCAACACGGTCTCTGGCGTCCTGTGCGACCTGCTCGAATACACGTTTGTTGGGGAGGATATCTCCGGTTACAACGGGGGGCTGGCGCTCACCTCTTCCCGCGTCAACAGCGTGCTGCAATCGCACATGAGCGGCGGCACCGGGCTTGCCGCCGAGCTGACCTTCGATGAAAACACCTGGTACAGTATCTCCGGCGGTATCCTGAGCGATACGCGTGTCCTGGCGAACACCTTCCTTGCAGCGCCGCAGAAAAACGGCGGCAAAGCGTCCCTTAAAATCTTTTTGCCGAAAGCGTTAATTCTGAGCGTGGCGCAGGCGGGGGACGGCAGCAACATTGGCAATATCGTCAGCCTGTGTCTGACGCCCGGCAACAGCTCGCTGGCGGCGGATTTCTGCTTCCAGCCGGGGGGCGGCCTGGTGATTAACCCTATCGAGCCCGGGCTGGAGATTGTGCCAGACAACCCGGATTACACCCTCGATCCTGACGGTCTGGGCGGCTCCGGGAAAGGCATTATCGGCGAAGCGCCCATTGAGATCCCCTACACCATCACCTACAGCGGGGCGCAAAAAGATGCGGCGATTGCGGTCACGGTAAAAGTCACCGGGCCTACCCAAAGCCTGAATGGGGTGGACTACTGCGCCTTTAGCGGCAACGGTTTCACGGTTCCCATTCCGGGCAACGTGCTGGTGGGGAAAAGCCAGACGCTGATGGCGCACAACTGTAAAGGCGAAGTACTGTCGATCCCGGCGCCGGCCACCCATGCGGAAGAGTGGGACAAAATGAGTTCCGGCGTGACCGATATGTGGCTCTGGAAAACACCGCTGATCCTCCAGTTCGTTATGGATAATCCGGTATCGAAAACCACCTATGACGGAAATAGCTGGTTTGGCGAAGTGACCGCGCAGGGAAGAATAGATGTTAGCGCATCCTGGAATTAATCAACCATGACTGGAAAATTCCTGGCTATTTTTGCAATAAATTGCTTCATTTCCACAGGGGCAAATGCTTTAATTATCGAAAGTCTGAGTATTGATTTTCTTCCCGAAAGAGAAGTTGTTTTTCAGCCGATAAAAAACGATACCAGCGAGCGTCAGAATTATACCGTTTCGCTTATTCAGGTAGACGTTCCTAAAGAGAAGGGAAAAGAAACCGAAATAAAAGACGGCGAAGTCATGTATTCGCCTAAGCAATTAACGCTGGGGAGCGGTGAACGCGCGGGTTTTAAATTTTATTATACCGGCCCGCATGACAACAAAGAGCGATACTATCGCGTAAAATTCACCGAGACGCCGCTCCAGGCAAAGGTTATCACGCGCAAAGGCCAGCGCATCCAGTCGGATGTGGTGGTCTCGCTTGAGGCTATTTTGATTGTCCGTCCATGGACACGACATTTTGATTATGCGTTTAGCAACGGGGTGGTGAGTAATACCGGGAATACCTATTTTAAATATGTTTCCTCGGAAGGGTGCAGTACGCAATACAACAATTCAAAATATATTCCGCCGGGGCAACGGCTGGAAATAGATAATGCCCGGCAGGCTGCAAGGCGGATGATTATTTATGGCAATAAAATCATTCCGCTTACCACCTGCCCGTAGCAACCGCTTTCCTTCATAAAAGGAAATTAGCCTTTAGCATCATGCTAAAGATCCATCACTACAGGAGATAAAAATGAAAGCGATTTCATTCGTAGAAGCGAAAGACATTATCGGTGGCGCGTTAAACCCGTTCGCTGGTCTGGTTAAAGGTGCACAGCTGGGTTACGACACCGGCGCAAGCATCATGGGCATGGTTGGCGGTGTGGTTGGCGGAATTCTGGGTGGCGCAATGGGCTTCCTGGGTGCGCTGGTTGGTAGCTACAACTAATTCACGTTAACAGGAAAAGACTCATGCAAGTTATCGATTTCAAAAAAGCACAGGCCATCATCGGTGGTTGGGATCCGTTTGCTGCCGCTATTCAGGGCGCAAGCGCGGGCTATAACGCGGGCAGCCAGATGTTAGGCGCGCTGGGCGGCACCATCGGCGGCGTGTTCGGCCTGGTGGGCGGCTTCATCGGCGGTTTCTTCAGCGCCTAAGCGAGAAGCACGTTGTACGCATGGCCCGCATTGCCGGGCCATTTTTTTATTTCAGCCACGGATCATTATGTTTTCGCTCTTTCAGTATAAAAAACAGGGTAAGACCCCTGTTATTCGCCAGCATGAATTTACCGAATGTGGACTGGCCTGCCTGGCGATGGTGTTGGGGCACTACGACCACCATGTCTCCGTCAGCCAGCTGCGCCGGGAGATTTCCGTTTCCGCCGATGCGGGAACCTCAATGGCGGAATTGATGACCCTTGCCAGCGATAAAAATATGTCTGGCCGGGTGCTTAAAGGCGAAATCACTGAAATAGAAACGTCTGAGCTGCCGCTCATCGCCTTCTGGCGCGGCAACCATTTCGTGGTCATCGTGAAGATCGACAGCCGCAGCGTGACCGTTCACGACCCCGCCAGCGGCGTGCGTCGTTACCGTCTGAAAGAGGCGGAAAAACTCTTTTCCGGCTATGTTCTTGAGCTTAAGCCCACGCCGTGCTTCGAAAAGAAATCCCCGGATGAAAAGCTCACGCTTGGCCGGTTAGCCAATAAATCCCCGAGCCTGTTTCAGCGCCAGCTGCTGCTGTTTGTGCTCTGTATTTTTACCCTCATCACCATGCTGGCAAGCCCCACCTACGTGCAGCTGATTATGGATGAGGCCATTTCCCGCAGCGACAGCGATCTGGTGATCCTGCTCACCGCGATCTTCGCTATCGTCTTTATCTTTGAAGTCATCGGTAAATTCCTCAAGCAGTTGCTTGAGATCCTGATGAGTAACATTGCCTATGACGATTTAAGCCAGTCCGTGCGCCACTACATGCTGCGCACCCAGACCAGCTGGTTCCGCTCGCGCCCGCCGGGCATCGTGCTGGCCATTGAAAAATCGCTCCACGCCTGCGCGGAGTTCATCAGCAATGGTTACGTGCAAATTCTCTTTTCCAGCCTGATCGCCGTCACCAGCCTGCTGTTTATGCTGCTGTATAACGTCAAAATTGCGCTGCTGACGATGCTGCTGATGGGCGTGTTTTTCCTGATCCGCTTTTCGCTGATCGGCCCCTATCAACGCGCGGTGGATGACTCCATCGAGCGCACCGCCCAGTATGAATCCCTGCTGGTGGAGACGCAGAAAGGGATCATTACGCTCAAAGCGAACAATATGGAGCAGGCCCGGGATGCGGTGATGGATAAATCCCAGCGCGAACACATCGCCGGGCTGATGCGTAAAGAGCGGCTGCTGGCCCGCTTTGACGTGGCTTCGCTGCTGGTGATCAATGCCGAGCAGCTGCTGGTGGTCTGCTTTGGCGCGTGGCTGATCCTGGAAGGGCAGATGAGCATCGGGATGCTTTACGCCAATATCAGCTATAAGCGCTATTTTTCCGATGCCATGGTGCAGGTGGCGCAGAAGCTGCTGGACAAAAATGCCCTCAAGGGGCCGCTGGATCGCGTGGGCGACCTGCTGTTTGCCCCCTCTGAAACCAGCCAGTTTGGGAAGCGGATTGTCACCTCGCCGGTCTGTCTGCAATTTGAGGATGTCTCATTTGCCTATCCTGGCCGGGAGGCCACGCTACAGCATATCAATATGACCCTGAAGCAGGGCGAAGAAGCGGTGATTGTGGGCCAGAGCGGGTCGGGGAAAACCACGCTGCTGCGTCTGATCTCCGGCATGCTGCTGGCATCGTCTGGCACGCTGCGGATCAATAAGATCCCCATTGAGGAGTGCGATCTTTCCTCGCTGCGTCAGCACATCCGCATCGTCCATGCGGACGATATTCTCTTCACCGGCTCGATTCTGGACAACATCGCCTGCTTTGACAGCGCACCGGATAAAGAGCAGGTCATTGCCGCGTGTCGGCTGGCGGAGGTGGACCACGTCGTCGCCAGGCTGCCGCACGGCTACGAAACGGAGATGCTGCCGGGGAACACCTTTTTCTCTGCCGGGGAGATGCAGCGTCTGGTTCTGGCGCGCGCCCTGTACAGCCAGCCTAAGCTTCTGCTCTGTGACGAAGTGACGGCGAACCTGGATAAAACGACCGCGCAGAAAGTGCTGGCGAACCTGCGTAGCCTGGGGATTGGCCTGGTGTTTGTCACCCACTCGCCGGACGTGGTGGGCTGTCAGGGGTGTCTCTATACCATGGAAAACGGCACCCTGCGGGAGAATGAGCAATGATGTTTCTGCCGCGTCTCTATGCGCGACTCTGCGCGCGCCAGGCCGGGCGCACGCTGCTGGCAAACCGGATCACGCAAAACTACAGCCAGTTTATGCGCTGCCCGGAGGCCGATGTCCCGGCTGATTTTCTGCATCAGAACGCCCATGAGCTGAGCGGGTTTAACTTCGTGGAGCAGATCTTCCCGCCCGCGCTTTGGGCGCGCAACGTCCGCTTCGATCTGCACGCGTACGTGGCGCAGTGGACGCAGGAGCAGGCGTTTTACAGTTCATCTCGCACCCTGCTTCTGGGAATGCGCTGGGCGGGCTTTGGTCTGATCGTGGATGCGCTGCTCGCCACCGCGCCAGCCGATGTGCGCTTTCAGTTTATTACCCGTCACCCTGCGCTGCATAAGCTGATGGCCGCGCACGAAGGCCGACGCGCCAGCTCGTTTTTCGCCCCTCACCGCCTGGTGACGGTGCTGCTGATGGACGAACGCCTGCCGGATGCGCCGCTGTTCTCCACCCAGGCAGGGGATCAAAAGGCGTGGTTAACGGATGTCTCAACGCGGTTTTTATCGCGCTATGGCTACAGCGTCCGAACGCTGCTGCCGATCTGTTCGCTGCATGCGGTGGAGTTTGGGCTGGAGAGTCAGGCGTATGCGCCAGAGGATTACCGTCAGGCCGCCGCCGACACGCTGAACGCGCTGCGCAAAACCCCCACGCTCTGGAGTGCATGGGACGATCTTTCAGTGATTTATCATGGATGACATATCGTGAAATTAAAAAACCGAAGCCGACAGCGGCGGGCGCTGATCCCGCATCATTTCTCAAAAAGCTATCACATCAACGCGCCACGGCTGAAAGCCGTGCTGACCTTGTTCATCACCTTTTTTCTCTGCCTGCTGGTCTTTGCGATTGTCTTTAACTTTTCGGAAACCACGCTGGCACGCGGGGTGCTGATCCCGGCGCAGGGCGATGTGGAAGTCCGCGCCAGAGAGTCCGGTACGCTTGTGGATTTTGCCGTACGGCCGGGCCAGTACGTGAAGGAAAACGATCCGCTGTTCACCGTGTCGCAGGACTATGGCGGCAAGCAGGGCTCGGTGGTGCAGTTTGACCGCCAGCAGATGGAAGCGGAGAAGAAGCGCAGCGAGCAGCGCATCCAGGCCATTGAGGACTCGATTGCGTCGTATCGCAAAAATCTGGCGCAGCAGCTGGCTCTCACTGACAAGCAGATCGCCGTTTCCCGCGATAAGGTGAAGAAGCTGCGCGCGTTGTTAAAAAACAGCACCGACACCTACGAGGCGTGGAAATCCGTCTCCGGGAAGGGCTATGTCTCCAAAGTGGATCTCGATAAAAGCCACAACGATGTGCTCAATGCGCAGCTCAACCTGACGCTGGAGGAGAGCACTATTCTTGAGCTTGAGGCACGAAAAACCAGCCTGACCGACAGCACCCAGTCGCAAATTGACTCTCTGAGCGAAGAGCAGCTGTATGTGAAAAACCGCATCAGCGAAATTGACCGCAACCTGTCCAGCCGGGGAAGTTCCACCATGGCGATGCTGGCCCCTTCCGACGGTTACGTGGTGGCGATTAACTTCCCGCCTGGCCGGGCCATTACGCAAAATAGCGAGGTGGTGGTGGTGATCCGTAAAAATACCGCGGCGACGATGGAGGGGTACCTGTATGTTCCGGCAACGGGGGTGGGGCGCGTGGCGAAAGGCGATAAGGTCAAGCTGCGCTTCGACTCCTGGCCCGTAGACAAATACGGTTCCGTGGAAGCGACGTTGTCCGATTTCTATGAGGTAAACATTGATGCCCATTCGGCGCTGATCCCGCTCCAGGAGGGGCAGAACTACTACCTGGCTAAAGTGCGCGTCCCCTCCTGGTTTACCGACCCGGACAAGAAAAAGCGCATGCTGATGGGCGGAATGACGGTGAACGCCGATATCGTTATCGATCGTAAGCCGCTTATCAATCTGCTGATTGCGCCGCTGGAAAGGGTACGCAAGCGGTTTATCGATTGACCCGATTTCATCGATCATCGCCCTTTAGCCCACATTCTTAACGGCACCCTGGGGCTATTCTCCTTCTCATACCAACCGGAGGATAGCCCATGAACATTACGCAAATTCGCAATGCCACCCAGCTGATCACTTACGCGGGAAAACGCTTTTTAATCGACCCAATGCTGGCGCCAAAAGGCACTTATCCGGGTTTTCCCGGCACGGCGCGGGCTGATATTCGCAACCCGATGGTCGAGCTTCCCGTTGACGTTCAAACGCTTCTGGATGCTGACGCGGTGATCGTCACCCATACCCATGCCGATCACTGGGATCAGCACGCCGTTGAGCTGATCGCCAAAGGCAAGCCGATCTACGTGCAAAATGATAGCGATGCCGCGCTGCTGCGCAGCCAGGGATTTACCAACCTGACGATCATGACCGGGGAAACAACGTACGGCGATATCCGGATAGTGAAAACCCACGGCGGCCAGCACGGTACTGACCGCGCCTACGCGGTGCCGGAACTGGCAGAACGGCTAGGCGAAGCCTGCGGCGTGGTCTTCAGCCACCCGGATGAGAAGACGCTCTATATCGCCGGGGATACGATCTGGCGTGAAGAGGTGGCCGCCGACCTGCAAAAACACCAGCCGGATGTGGTGGTGCTTAATGCCGGTTATGCGCATGTGATTGGCTTCGGGCCAATTATCATGGGCGAGCAAGATGTGCTGAACGTCCACTTCCAGCTGCCACAGGCGCAGCTTGTCGCGACCCATATGGAAGCTCTCAACCACTGCCTGCTGACCCGCCGCGCGCTGCGCGAGTATGTTGATGCCAACGAGGCAGGTGACGCGGTGAGCATTCCCCAGGACGGCGAAACCGTTATATTCTGACTGTTAAAGGGGACAGGAGAGACAGATGCCGCTTATTAACGTTGCCATTGTCGCGGTGGACGGGTTTAGCCCGTTCCACTACTCCGTCCCATGCATCCTGTTTGGCGACACGGTATCCGGGGAAAAGCGCTTTAACGTCACGATCTGCGCTGAAAAACCGGGATTCCTGAACTCGAAAGACGGTTTTGCCCTGCATGCGACGCAGGATTTTTCCGCGATCGCATCGGCTGAAATTGTGGTTGTACCCTACTGGCAGCACGTTCTGGAGCGCCCGCCTCAGACGCTGCTCGACAGCCTGGTTCAGGCCAGAGACAACGGGGCGGAAATTGTTGGGCTGTGTCTGGGATCGTTTGTGCTGGGCTATGCGGGCATACTCAGCGGCAAACGGGCCGCCACTCACTGGGAGTTTGAACGCCAGTTCCAGTCGCTATTTCCGGACGTCCGACTGGATATCAACGCCCTCTACGTGGATGACGGCAATATGATTACCTCGGCGGGTACCGCCGCCGCGCTCGACTGCTGTTTGTACATCATCCGCCAGCGCTTTGGCAGCGTCGTCGCCAATCAGATTGCCCGCCGGATGATCGTCCCGCCGCACCGAGAGGGCGGGCAGGCGCAGTTTATTGCGCAACCTGTGCCGAAAGATACCCGTGATGGGCGGATTAACTGTCTGATTGACTACCTTCAGCAGCATATTTCCGAACCGCATAACCTGGACTCTCTTGCGGAAGTGGTGTCGATGAGCCGGCGCACGCTGACCCGCCATTTTATCAAAGCGACGGGCATGAGCGTTGCCGACTGGCTTACCGCCGAGCGCCTGCGGCGCAGCCAGATCCTGCTGGAGTCCGGCAACCTGCCAATCGAAAATGTCGCCGGGCAGGTGGGGTTTTTATCAGCGGTGACGTATCGGCAGCAATTTAAGGCGCGCTTTGGCGTCAGCCCGGCGGAGTGGCGCAAGACGTTTCGTACTCGCCAGTAGGCCAGGTAAGCGTAGCGCCACCTGGCAATTACCCCAGCCTCTCCATCCTCGTCTCCCCCTCCGCCATCGACAGCTGATACAGCGAAAACGATCGGTGCTTCTCAATCAACTGCGCCAGCTCCGGCGAGTGGCTGGTGAGCCAGATCTGCGAGTAGCGGCTGGCCTCGGCAATGAGGCTTGCCAGAGCGGGCAGCATCTGCGGATGCAGGCTGTTTTCCGGTTCGTTGAGGGCGATGAATGCGGGAGGGCGCGGGCTTAACAGCGCCACCGCCAGGCACAAAAAACGCAGCGTGCCGTCGGAGAACTCTGCCGGTTCCAGCGGTCTGCTCAGCCCCTCGCGCTGCATCATCATGCGGAAGCGCCCGCCGGTGTTGTCGCTGTAAAACACGCAGCCGGGGAAGGCCTGGTCGAGAATGCGCATCAGCAGCAGCTCGTCGCCAATTTCGACAATGGTCTGAAACGCGGCGGCCAGGTTCGCGCCGTCGCTGGCCAGCACCGGGGAACGAAAGCCCACCTGCGGGGCACGGATCGCCGAGCCGGATGAGACGGAAAACTCGTGATAAAATCGCCAGTTACGCAGGGACTCGCGCATCTGCGACACTTCGGGGTAGAGGTGCGGTTCACCGAGCTGACCGAACACCGACTCGTTCTCATACAGCGTACCGCTGTGGGTCACTTTTTCGTGATGCACGTTGTTCAGGAATACCGCCTGATTCTTACGCTTCATCAGCTGTGACGACGGGCGACGGTGCTGTCCGCCGAGCCAGATAGATTCCTCTTTGATCACCGGATCGAGCTGAAACTGTGAGGGGTAGGGCAGCTTTTCCACGAACCCGACCTGAAGCTCATATTCATAGGTTTCCGTTTCCACCGCCAGGTTCATGCGTCGTAGCTGGTCGCTGCGGGTTTTGCCCGCCCAGAACACTTTCAAAATTCCCCCCTCGTTCGCCAGCGCCTGGGAGAATTGCCCCTGCGCCGCGCTGTGCATCAGGTAAATCGCTTTATAAATATTGGATTTTCCGGTGCCGTTGGGGCCGAACACGATATTGAGCTGTTCCAGCTCAAGCGACATATCGCGAATTGAGCGGTAGTTCTGAATATGCAAATTTTTGATCATCGGGGTACTCCGCTGCGCACGCTTAACCTGTACAGAATTACAGTATTCTACGCTGAGCGCAAAAAAAAGACGACAGTGAGGGTGTCGTCTAAACGGGGTACTGCTTTGGGCCTCTGTGGGTCAACAGGGCCTTCGCTTCTTTCTTATCAGGTAACGGCCAGACGCAGACCCAAATCATCAGGATAGGGATCAAAGTAGTTTTGCGTCATCAGATACCGGTCAGGGTATTCAGCCAGATAATGCTTCAGCAGCGTCAGCGGCGCGAGGATCGGCAGCAGCCCGTCCCGGTAATGCAGGATCACATCCCGCAGTTCTCCACGCTGGCGGCTGTTCAGCTGGTTACGGAAATAGCCCTGAATGTGCATCAGCACGTTAGTGTGATTCTTCCGCGAAGCGGGTTTTTTCAGGATCGTCATCAGCTTGTCGCGATAGGTCACGAAAAACGCGTCCAGATCGTCCCACTCGTGCAGTGATGCCACGAACGGACCAATTTCACGGTAGCCTGCCTGATGGTGCGCCAGAAGCTGAAGCTTATAGCGGCTGTGAAAGTCCAGCAGGGCACGGCGCGTCAGGCCATTTTTACGCATTACGTTCAGTTCGTGGAGAGCGAAAACGCGCTCAACAAAGTTTTCCCGTAGTACCGGATCGTGCAGGCGACCGTCTTCTTCGACGGGCAGCCAGGGGAAAGTTTCAAGGAGGGCGGCGGTGAACAGCCCGACACCCTCCTTGCGGCCCCGGTTGCCGTTTTCGTCGTACAGCCGCACGCGCTCCATGCCGCAGCTGGGCGATTTTGCACAGACGATAAAACCCGCCAGATCGCCGATTTTCGGCAGATAATCCGCCGTAAATGCGGCCATCTTCTGCGTGACGTCATCGTGCGGCGCTTTGCTGAACCGCATTTCTGTCTCGCCGCCGGTGGTCATCACCAGACGCAGCGCCGGACGAGGCGTGGGCAGGCCGATAGCCATTTCAGGGCATACCGGACGGAAAGCGACCCACTGCGCCAGCTCATCCATCACAAAGCCCATACGCTTATGCCCGCCGTCAAAGCGAACGGCGGAACCGGTCAAACATCCGCTAATACCCAGCACAGGTTTTGTTGTCATGGTGTGCACCTCCCGATCTCATACCTAAAAGTTACACAACAATGCGTATTTGTCCAAGTATTGGCGGGATTATTTTTAAATCGTCTTTAAAATCAAGAGCAATCAGCTGCCCTTGTAGGTTGAGTAACCGTACTGGCTGAGCAGAAGCGGGATGTGCAGTTTTTCATTGGTGCGGGTGACGGTGAACAGCACCGGCACTTCCGGGAAGAAGGAGTCCAGCTTTTTACCGTGGAAGTAATCGGCGGTTTTGAAGGTCACTTTATACACGCCAGGCGCCATATCCTGATCCTGCGGATAGAGCGATTTGATGCGCCCGTCGTGGTCGGTTTTACCGCTGGCAATCGGGGTCCACTTGTCCTGCTCCTGCTTCTCCAGCGTGACGGCCACATCCGCTGGCGGCATACCGGTTTGCTGGTCCAGAACGTGAACGCTCAGGGTGCCTGCCGGGGCGCTGAACGCGGCAGGCGCGAAAGCCATTGTAACCAGCATCATCAAAGGGAGTGTCTTTTTCATCGTGTTTTCCTGTTGAGTTGTCGGTGACAGGAAAACGTTAGCACTCGCTGTGCGAAAAAATATTCAACTTTTCGTGAAGATTGCCTCAGCAGAAAATAATCAGAGGATAATCACCTCAAGGGAAACCTGCTGCTGCCACTGCGCAACCTGCTTTTTCCGCACGGCGGTAAGTTTACCGCTGGTGACCAGCAGCCATTTGCGGTCCGGGAAAATTTCCGGGGCCAGCGCGGCAGGGGGAACCGGCAGTATGTCGATGCGGTGGCCCTGGCCGGTGCGCGTCAGAGCTTCAAGCCAGATCTCACAGGGGTCGTTCAGATGCCAGCCGCTGATGAGGATGTTATCGCCCGGCGCTTTTTTATCGCCCTCAAGGCAAAACGAGGTATAGGCGATGAGGATGCCGTCGAGGATCTCACGCAGCGTCATGGCGGCGGCGACGTTGGCCGATATCTGGCTGCGCAACGGACGCAGCACGTTAGTGACCAGCTCTGGCCTTGGGTATTCGCGTCCGGCGTCGTAAATCATCTGACGCAGGGACTCAATTTTCCCCTCCTGCAACTTTTGCAGCATGGCCTGTTGCAGGGTTTGCCAGTTATTGGCGCGGCGCGGCGCAGGGCGTTCCAGCAGTGATTTTACCTGACCGATGGGTACGCCTTTTTTTACCCAGTCGAGGATTTTCAGCGCCTGCTGAACGTCCTCATCGCTGTACAGGCGGTGACCGCCGTCCGTACGCTCGGGTTTGAGCAAGCCATAGCGTCGCTGCCACGCCCGCAGCGTGGTGGCGGTGATGCCGCTGAGTCTGGCGAATTCGCCGATGGAGTAAGCCATGTCTGCATCCGAAGAGAAGGAGTTGTCTCAATATACTACGAATATTCCCCGACGGGATGAAGCGCCGCACGGGTGCGCTACACTTAACGTCCAACCGCGTAAATGAAAGGAGTTCTCATGAGGCTATGGCCTGTCGTTACCGGTGTCGCCATTGCGCTGACGCTGGTTGCCTGTAAATCTCCCACGCCGCCGAAAGGCGTGCAGCCCATTACCGGCTTTGATGCCAGCCGCTATCTCGGCAAATGGTATGAAGTCGCCCGACTGGAAAATCGCTTCGAGCGCGGTCTGGAACAGGTCACCGCGACGTACGGCAAGCGCAGCGATGGCGGTATCAGCGTACTGAACCGCGGCTACGATCCGGTGAAGAAAAAATGGAATGAGAGCGAAGGAAAGGCGTACTTTACCGGCAAACCGACCACGGCTGCGCTGAAGGTATCGTTCTTCGGCCCGTTCTACGGCGGCTATAACGTGATCAAGCTGGATGATAAGTACCAGTACGCGCTGGTCAGCGGCCCGAACCGCGACTATCTGTGGATTTTATCGCGCACCCCGACCATTCCGGATGCGGTAAAACAGGACTACCTGAACACCGCACGCGAGCTGGGCTTCCGGGTCGATCAGCTGGTGTGGGTGAAGCACTAACCTACTGATACGAAAAGGTGATGCTTGCCAGGGCGTTGGCCGAGCCGGGGACCAGTTCACCGGTTCGGATGTACTGCGCCTGGAACGGCAGGGACAGCGTTTGTGCCGAGCTGGTGGTCTGGATGAAAAACTGTCCCGTCGTACCTGCGGACGAGCTGTCCGGCCCCATCATAAGCGGCCCGGTACCGTTATAGAAAAACTGTACGCCAATGCCGGAGGCCGTGGAGTCCCCGGTCAGCGTCACGACCGACGAGGTATTTGACGGTGTGGTCTGATCGGTCATCACTGCGTTAACCGCCACGTTCTCATCGCAGGTCAGGCTGACGTTAAACTCCCCCGACGGCGAGGTGCTGCCTACGCTGGGCAGCGTGTGAATATCAATGGTGCCCAGGTCGACGTTGGCGCTTTTCGTGCCTACCGTGCAGCCGCTTGCCGTCACCGTGATGGTGGTGGGGTTGATGATCACCTGCGCGGTTTTCACTTCGTTGTTATAGGCCGTCAGGATCGCCGCGTTAATGGTCGGGGTCTGGTATACGCCGGATTTCAGCGGAACGCCGGTCTTGATAAACGTCACTTTTGCCGACCAGCCCAGTGCGGTGGCGTAACCGTTAGTCCCATCGGCCGGATAGCTCTGCGTAATGCCCGTCTGCATCGGGACATAGGTGGTGCCGTTATAATCTTTAAGCCCAAGAATGAAGCCGATGCCGGGCACGCCCGTTTCAAATACCATGTAATTTGCGCCATCAAGAATAACCGTGATGCCGGTGGCGGTTATACTGCTGCTCGGCTCCAGCGTCCCTTTGGAGCAGGTAAATACCAGGCCGCACCAGAACACTTCCGAGACGCTCGCAGAGGCGCTCCATTCAGAGCCGATCGTCTTTCCAGGCACGATGGAGTCTGCCGGGCCGGACCACGACATGGGCGTTGGCGAAAGGGTGATATCCGATGTCCAGGAGAGGGCAAGTGCCTGAGAGGACATGAAAAACAGGGCTAAAAACAGTAAACGCATTATTGATACTCCGTCGTCCAGGTCGCCACTGCCGAAACGTCTCCGGCATTGACCGGCGCACCCGTGGCGGCCAGTCGCGCATAGAAGGTCATTTTTACGCTGTCATCCCCCGCCGCGCCGTAAGCAGCGGTTTGGGTGTCCAGCGGGATAAGTACGCTGTCTTTATCCAGAATCTGCACCGCCACGCCGGTCGCGCCGCCGTCAGCGACTTTCAGAAGCTGCGGGTTCTCGTCATCCGGCGTACCGCTGAAGCGGATTTTCACGCCAGCAAAGGTGGGGCCGCATGCTTCAAGGGTGAGCGTGAAGGGCGTTTTGATATTGCTGACCGCGCCCGCCTCGCTAAATTGCTTCACGCCGAGGGTGCCCAGCGGCACGTTTTGCTCCTTCGAATCTTCCGAGACAATGCAGGTATTGCCGATCACGTTGCCGGTCACGGAAACCAGCACGTCATAGCCGCGCGCGGGAACGGTGATGAACATCAGCAGGATCAGGGGGAGGAACCGGGTGGTTACTGACATATGACCTCCTGGGAATAAAGCCCGGTGCGGGCGTGATAATTCTGCGGGTTCAACGCATAGCGGATCGTGCAGCGCTGGGCGCTGTTGCGCCCCCATACGGCATGCAAGGTTCCCTCCGCTGACAGGCCGGTCAGATACACGCTGCCGCCGTCGCCGACGATACCGCTGGCTTTGTCATCCTCTGACGAGACCAGCGTGCCGAAGGGGAGCACGTCTTTAGCGTGACGTACGATAAACATCGCTTTTGCCCCCTGACGCGTGGTGAGGGTGGCGCGAACCAGTGCCCCGTCGGTGGGGATTTTATTGGCGATGGCGTTCTCAAGTTCCACGTCATTGCCCACGGTGGTGACATCCAGCGCAACCTGATTAACGCGATACGGCGTGGCGTACGGGATCACCGCATAGCCCCGGCTGTCGGTTTTGATGCCCTTGTGGTTGAGCACGGCGACATGGCTGGCGCCCGGGGCTTTCACCAGAATATTGGTGTTCCCGAGCGGCTGGCTCAGCGTCAGACCATCCTCATGCAGCACCGCACCGCCGCTCATCCCGTAACTGAGGTTGCGGGAGTCACCGGCGTAGCTGTAGCCCAGGTTATAGTCTCCCCACGCGCCCTCGTATTGCAGCGCGGCATCGCCGCCGTAGTGCTGCTGCGCGCTGTAGCGCTGGTTGACGCTATAGAAAAGATTCTCCTGCCCCGGCAGATAACCACTGACACCGGTACTGGCGGTGGTGCCAGCGGGATCCGCATGGGTAGCGGTAAAACGGAGACGGGTCGACAGCGCCGGGTTACCCAGCGGCACCGACAGGGACAACGCGAGGATATTGTCTTTCTTGTTGTCGTACAGGCCAGAGCTACGCTGGGCGCTGATGCCAAGCGACAGGTTACGAAACGTCGCGTTCCACGCGAACTGCAAACTTTGCGTGGTTTTTGACGTATTCCAGTAGGTTTGTTGATCCCAGGACAGCGACAGCGCGCCGTATTCGCCCATCGGCTGCGACAACAGCAGCTGATTTTTTGCCTTACGCGACATATGCAGGTTGTAAACCGTGTCGTAGTGAGTGGTGACGGTGCCATCGTCTTCCACGGTCTGTTTTGGCGCTCCGCCCGCCATGCCTTTGTAAGTGGTATCGCTGAGGGTATAAAACCCTGCCGTTGAGTAACGCAGCGAGAAGAAATTGACTCGCGTACCGATATCGTTCAGCAGCTTGCTGTACCGCAGGCGCACCGAATCACCGGTGTAGTGCTGGTTATCAGCCAGCTGGCTGCGGGCATGGGTGAGGTCGAGGGAGTAGGCGCCAAAGCGGCCGAGATTCTGCCCGATACCGAAGGCCAGGCCGTTGTAGCGATCGGAAAACTGCGCCCCGCCATAAAACGTGAGGCCGTATCGCCAGCCCAGGAACAGCTCGCCCTGCGCGAAGGAGGGCGTGATCTGATTGCCCGCAGGGCGGTATTTCCCCGCACCCAGAGCATATTTGACCTGACCGTTACGCACCAGATTCGGCACGCTGGCAAAGGGCAGGGTGTATTGCGTCTGGCTACCGTCGCTCTCCTGAATGGTGACCGCGAGATCGCCGCCGGAAGAGGTCGGATAGAGATCTTTCAGCACAAACGCCCCCGGCGGAACGGAGGTTTGATAGATGACGTTACCGTTCTGGCGAACCGTCACCGTGGCATTGCCGCGCGCGATGCCGCGCACTTCGGGCGCGTAACCGCTCAGGCTGGCGGGCAACATATTGTCATCGGTCTTCAGGGCAACCCCACGTAGGCCAACGGCGTCAAACACCTGCGATGAGGTGAACGTTTCACCGGCATAAACCTGGGCACGCAGGGCGCGGATATCCCGCTGTAGCCAGGTCTGGACGTGGGTGAGCTCGTTACTCTCTTTGGTCCACGTGGTGAAATCACGCAGCCGCCATGCGCCCAGGTTGGCGCCGCTGTTGAGGCTCACAAACAGCTGTTGTTCCCGCGTGCGCGTCTCGCCCCGGTAGTCATTATTCGCGCCATTGACCACATAGTTCAGCCACGCGGCAGGGATGCCGGACTCCCAGCTCTCCGGGTTGACGTACCCGCGCGGCAGAGCGCGCATCGCGCTTTGCGGTACGGTGAAGTTGAGGGTAAGCGTCCTCTGGTCAAAATCAAACCGGGTATCGGCGAATGACCGGGTTAAAAAAATGCACCGCTGCGCAGGCGGCAGCTCACCCCCTTTAGCCTGACGGCTGTCGATGCCAAGTGCGGCGAATTGCGCAGGCGTAAGGCACGGCAGGGCTTCACCGGCGGTGTTTTCAGCGACGCGAAACGTGACGTTACCTGTGAACGCGAACTGGGTGTTGATATACACGTTAAGATTGTACTCGCCCGGCGGCAACGCGCTCCCGGCGTTGACCCAGGCGAGATCGGCGCTGTTGGCGCGCTCGCCGTTGAGAAACGCAGGATTAAATTGCAGCTCGCTTTCGGCAGCCACGGCTTGCCGAATCACCAGGGCGATCGCCGTGGCGCACAGGATTTTAATTTTCATGTGGTCACGCCTTACTGTTTTTATTATTGGGACAATGACGTGCGGGTAACGGGCGTCCAGGCCCCATAATCGTTAATCGTCTGGTAGCTCATGCTGCTCGCATGGCTGAAGGTGTCTGCCAGCGTCACGCTGGATTTCGGCGGCACCATGACGGGCGACACCGGCCTGCCATCAATTTTCACGTTAATGGTGGTGAGGTAATACGGCGTTGGGTTGGTCAGCGTGACCTTGCCCGCGCGGTAGGCGCCGGCAAGGTTTTTCCATGCCTCCCCTGCACCTTCCCTGAGCCGCTCCGGGCGATAAAAGACCTTGATGCGGTTGGCAGAGGCGAATTGCAGCGAATTGCCGGAACCGTTTTTAACCTGCTGTGGGATAGCTTTGACCGTCATCCAGTACAGCGTCTCGCGATCGGCTGGCAGGGCGTCGCCGCTGAACATGATTTTCACCGCGCTTTCGCTGGCGGGCTTCATGACGTACAGCGGCGGCGTGATGACGAAGTCGTTGGTACGGCTCCCTTTCTCGTCTTCCATCCAGGACTGGATCAGAAACGTGGCATCAGGGTGGGTATTTCTTACCTGCATCATCGTCTGCGTAGCCGCGCCGGTGTAGATCAGCCGCGTTGCGCCTAACCCCACGCCGCCTGCGTACACGGCGGATGAACATAACGTGCCAGCCAGACAAATCCATGTGTTTACGCGCATAGTGCGTCTCCTGAAAGCTGAGTCAGACCCGGCCAGCAGACCGGGCCTGAAGATTACGAATAGGTCACGGTGTAGGTGGCGACCGCGCTGGCATCACCCGCCGTGGCGTTGCCCAGTGGGGAGTAATATTTCGCGCTGAAGTTCAGGATGTTCGCCCCCGCACGCAGGGGGATCGCTGCTGCCGGCTCACCCAGCCTGACGACGTTGCCCTGTTCGTCATAAAGACGGATAGCGACATGCTGCGCCGAGCCCGCGCCGCCGTTTACTCCCGCAGCCAGGCTATTCACATCGGTACTGTCCGGTGTACCGGTGAAGGTGATAGCCACGGTCGTTGCGGCAATAGGGTTATCTTCCGTGGACGCCGAGGTATCGGCGATTTCGCAATCTTCCAGGGTGATGGAGAAGGCTTTTGCGGTACTGGCTTCACTGCCTGCGGCAGCCAGCGTGGCGGTACGCACTTCACCCATGTCGACGTCGATATTGGCGCTACCGGCGCTGATGGCACAGGCGGAGGTCACCACTTTACCGCTGAAGTTAACCGTGCCGCCGCTGGTGGTGGCGGCCAGTGCTGCGCCCGCTGGCAGCAGGGCGGCAATGCTTAATGCCAGCAGAGAATGGCAAGTAAGGCGTGCTTTCATTTCATAGTTCCTTGATTTTTTTATTACGAGATTTGCTCTGAAAGCGGCAGGTCTAACTGGTTAAAAAGACCAGCAAATCTGTCTTATTCCTGAGCCCGAGTTTCCTTATCGCTGAGCTTTTTAAGGCGCTCACGCGGCGATAAGAAAGTTTCTCCAGTTCTGCGATGTAACGTATATCCAGTCCGTTCCTGAGTTCCTTTAATACCCTCCTTTCTCCAGGCGTCAGCGATAACGCCGCTGGCTGCTTTTGGGGCCGATAATGGCTATCGACCATTTTTGCTAGCTTTATCCGCCACTGATAAACCGTGTTCTGTAGCGAGATATAGGCATCAATATCTTCCCGGACCCATAACAGGGAATGGGCAGAGGTTGAGTACAGGCAGATAATCACTTCAGGCTGCGTGACTTTGATTTTTTTTAAATATTTCAGTGAGTCATACCCTGTATGGTATTTCTCTGCGCCGGATATAAATAAGATATCGATACGAATCGACGACAGCGCCTTATCCAGTTCCTGATAACCTCCTTCGATGATAATGATGTGAAGGTCGTCGCGGATGCTGCTTAATAACGTTTTAATGCCGTTTCTTGCATAATGATCGCCGCCCATCAGTGCAACAGTTATATGCTGTGTTATTTGGCTATTGTTCGTCATGTTATTCCTCGATTTATAATAGTAATCAGGCGAATTATTTATAAGGTTATCGCCAGTATTCTCGAAGCAATGACGTATTGCATACTGTAGGCCTACTATACGTCGGCCAATAAAGAGGTAATCTGAATTAATCTAAAATTGTATTAATTACTAAGATCGAGACCGGTTACGACGCTTCCCTCTGATTGGTCTTATTCCGCTTCGCTTTCTGTAAATTATGATAGCCGCTATTTTTAATGAAAATTTAGCTTTGATAAATGTTTTGTAAGGAGTTTGTCGTCTGGTGTCAGTGCGGGTGTGAAGTTGCTGACGGGGAATAACAATTTACGAATGTTATCATCGATAAAAACTGATAGAAAGGTGGCTTAAAAGCATACAAAAACCATGTAAGTTATTGATATTGGTCAGGTTGAGAAAACTTAAGGCTTAAGGGTGCTGAATATTTCAGACACGCATGTCCGTGGCGTACAATGTTTTTTTATGTAGATATTTGTCAATGTCAAGAGGCGAGGAGCGCGCCAAAAGATGAGGCCCTGATAAATGAGATGCTGCCGGTAGTCAGATACTTCTGTGGAGCGGAAATTCACTTCACAAAACATCATAATGAGGATGATCGCGGATGAAGCGGCTCTGCAAGCCGCATTCTACAAGGGTTGAGTTCTTATGCAGGTTCAGTGAAGCTTAAGGGATGAAATATAAATTAAGATTTTTCGCCAATGGCGAAGATATACAGCATGACGTTAATCAGTCACATTAATCCCGACGTGAATGTCATCCCATACATGCGGTGACCCAGGTTCAACATCTGTTAACCGGAGAATTCATACTGCCCCTATGCATAAGCATTACATTATAAATAATATCGTCGAATTTCATCCTGCGGCCAGCACGTTACGTGATATCAACAATCCTGACCGTGTGGTTGTGTTAAATTCGCCAGCAGGCCGATGCCTGTTGTTATTAATCGACAGAGCGGGGTCGATTGTCACTCAGCAAGAGTTCCTTGATATTGTCTGGCAAAGCCGCGGCATGCTTGTCTCCTCCAATACCTATTACCAGAACATCTCCATCCTGCGCAAAGGGCTCAAAAAGATTGGTTTTGAAACTGACCCTATCGTTACCATTCCGCGGATTGGGTTGACGCTGGCAAGCGACACGCAAATAACCGTCAGAGAGTCTTCACCTGTCGCGCCTCAACCCGCAGAGGAACAATGTGTGGAGGCGCCAGCGATCGAGGAGGTCTCTGCATCCTCCGAGCCAGCAACGCCCGTTGCCAGGAAGCCCACGCGCTGGCTGGCTTTCGTCATGGGGCTATTGATCGTCCTGGCCGGGGCAGGCGTGACGGGATATATGAACGCCACAGAAAACCGTTTTGTTGAGGATTACCGTTTTGCGGCATCCGTCGGAGCCTGTCGCGTTTATCTTGCGAACGACATTCAGACTCACGCTGAACGCGCTTCCGCGCTGACCTATGTGGAACAATTCAAGGCTGAATGCGCGCAATATCCCTGGGTTTACATCAGCTGGTACGCTCTGCTTCCTCGTGCGTCGGTTATTCGCTGCGACCGGCCAATGAAAGAACCGAACCGCTGTATATCTGATTATTTCCTGAAGGATAGCTAGCATGACTCGTTTTCGGCAGATGCTGTATATCATCGTGACGGGCCTCGTCACGGCAGGCGTGCTGACGGGCTATTACCTGTGGCACCGAACTTACGTTCAGCCTTTTTCATGCCAGGCTAATCTGGTACAGCACCATCCGGATGAGACGCTGACGGTCTGGCTGAATTACACCTTCGACGGGAAATTCGGCACCCTGAGCATGAATGGCCGGGCAAAGAGCGATCCGGGTAAAACCATTGACAGGAAAATTTCCTTTCGGGTGGAGAGACAAGATCATCTCTATTTGCTGACGTCAGAAAAAAATATGACGTTCCCGGACGATAATGTCGACGACAGCTGGCTGGAAAAATATGAACCGCAATTCTTTGTCTATCCGGGCAAGAGTATTTATATGCGGATCAATGAACAACATAATGGTAACTATATCTTTACCTTAGGAACATTACCGACATATGTGTGTCGTGGTTCAAAAAAAGAATGATATAAACGAGAAAAACATTATATTTTCCTCCCGTCTCATTTATGCTTGATTTAAAATATCAGGATTACCTTAGAAATAAAAAGTGCGACAGATCATGTTGCGATAATGTAATTAATTTTAAATTTGGCAAGTAAATGAAAAGTGTATTTGACTCCTCCGATGGGGGGAAATCAGTACCGGAAAAGTGTCTGCATATTGGGTTGATATTATGGCCCCGTTATTCACTCCTGGCCGTCTCCGGGTTGCTGGAGGCGCTGCGTTATGCAGCGAAAGCTCAGGATAAATTAGCATTTAAAATCAGCCTGATAAGTGAATTTCCTGATATCCCGATTATCAGCAATGCGGGGATTATCATGAGACCGGATTCTCCCCATGCGCCGCCGGACAGTTTTAACTATCTTGCTGTTATCGGCGGTGAATTGCAGTATCTGGACTTAGGGTATCAGGGGGATAAAGCGTATCTGGCACATGCCCACCATGCCGGGGTTCCGCTCATTGGCATTGGCACCGGCAGTTTTGTCCTCGCACAGGAAGGATTGCTGAATGAACGACGAGCGTCCATCCATCCTTTCCACCTTGATGCATTTCGGCAGGCTTTCCCGCTGGTTTATGCTGAGCAAGGGTATGATTTCATCGACGATGGCGATGTGCTGACCTGCCCGGGCGGTATTTCCACCCTGACGCTGGCAACTGAGCTTATCCGCGCCCATGCCGGGGATGATATCGCCAGCACCACCTGTCAGCGTTTGTCGCTCGTTCCGCATGAAATTGCCACCCCGCGTCCGGCGAATTTTGCGCTTATCCCTGACTCGCGGTTGCGCCGCGCCGTCATGCTGATAGAACAGTTCCTGACCCGGCCGCTCACCACCGCCGGGCTTGCGCGAGAAGTGGCATTGAGTGAACGCCAGCTCAACCGTCTGTTCCACGCAGAATTCGGCAAAACGGCCCGCGAATTTATCCGCAGTGCCAGACTGCGCTATGCTTGCTGGCTGCTGAAGAACTCACAGCAAAGCGTGACGGATATTGCGCAGCGGATGGGGTTCAGCGACTGCGCGCACTTTATTCGTCATTTTCAGACGGAGTATGGTTGTACGCCTGGCGTGTGGCGCACTTCGCAGAGCTGAATATCATTACATTGCTGCCCTGAAACTTTACTCAACCGGAATATCATCATGAAAATAGAAGCCGCACACCCCTCACAATTTGAACGCCTCGTCGCAGTCTGGGAGTCGTCCGTTCGCGCCACGCACCGCTTTTTGCAGGAAAGCGATATCGCGGCGCTGCGTCCGTTATTGCTCAACGCATATTTGCCTAATCTCAGGGTTGTGATTGCCCGGGATGACGTGGGTATTATTCACGGCTTTTTGGGCGTGGATAAAAATCGCATTGAAATGCTGTTTGTGGATGATGCGAGCCGGGGGAAGGGTATCGGCAAAATGCTGCTGCAATATGCCATTGCAGAATTCGGCGTAAATGAAGTGGACGTGAATGAGCAGAATCCGCAGGGGGTGGCGTTTTATCGTCATATGGGGTTTGAGCAGGTCGGGCGCTCGGAACTGGATGGGCAGGGGAATCCGTTTCCATTGTTGCATATGCGGTTGAGTGGACAGGCTTAACGCCCTCTCCCTCTGCAGAGGGCGTCTGCAAGCTAGTTACTGGTAATTTGCCCGATGATTACACCACGCACTTTTTCGCCATCGAAGTAATACGAGACCGTATTACTCTGGATGAATCCATTCTGTACTGGCGTCTCCTGATAAAAAAGTATCGCTTTCTTTTTGGCGATCCCTTTCTTGCCGAACATTTCAATTAGATTCCTGTGAGTAGCATTCAACAATGGAACATTCGCGACTGAGACGCTGACAGGTTCCGTTGTTTTAGCACACTCTTTATGGATGCCATCTTTGGCAATAACTAGCGCAGTTAACAATCCTGCACCCATTTCGTTATCAGAAATGAACCAGTAATTCGTGCCATCGTCGTCATGAAGGCAGACCCAGCGTGCTGAGCTGTCTTTGTTAACTGGTGTGCTGGTGATATCTGACAGGTGAGTAACCTCCATTCGTACGGCTTGCTTGCTTATAGCGATGGTCGGTGAAAGGGGCACTGTTGTAGAAATTTCCGTCAGTGATCCGTCTTCATCGTAATACTCGGTCGCGAAGCCGGTCATTTCCGTTGCTGAGACGTGCGAACTGACTGCAACGAGTAATGGCAATAAACAAAATAAACGCTTCATTTGACTATCAATACCGTATCGTTGCTTTTCCAGATACTCCTTCTGGCACTCAGAGGAGCAATGATGCAGCCCTCTGAAGAGTCGTCAGGGTGCAAACTGCTTTTACCATGTATTTTAAATGAGTCTCTACCACACATATCATTTGTCGAGTAGGGCGTGAGGCTGAGAGTATATTTCCCGGTGTGGGCTGAATTATGAGGGGACCCAATAGTGTAGGTACCTCGTGGCAGCGGTCCGCTGTTTTTTACACATTCTTGTGACGGATCGTTTTTGTAACCACTAGCACCTGCGTAATCTGCATCAAATTGGTAGACACCATCCAGATAAAATTTGTGCTCTTTTACATCATATTCCCAGGACATACTTTCTCCTTAAGCGCGTTCCTTCCAGGTATCAGAATGAATGATGTTTCCATCTATGTAATGCCATGTTATTTTTTCATATGTTAGATCTACATATTCACAATGTGTATAGCGTTCGTTTCGCGGTAGTTTAATGTCAAACATGAGTGGTTCAATTTGAACTACTCTTGCATTTTCTAAAGTTGTCTTAAAGTAAGCCTCTTCAAGTCCGTTATAGTTGATTCTGTAAAATATGAACTCTGCTTTTTTAAGTGTTTGCCCAGTGCATAAGGCTTTGTATAGATAAGAGGATGATGAATCAATCTCTTTCATGAATGCATAGGTACTACAAATGCGTTTTGCAGTGATTTTACCGGAGAATTTATCTATAGGTTGTTCTATAGAATGCATAAATTCAATCACTTCTATTGAACCTTCGCGATCTTTTATATCGACAGATCCATTAATCCTCCGGCCTGAATCATCCTCGAGCCATAAGTAAACAGGTATAGCCATCTCAATCTCCTTTTATAGACTGAGGGAAACTACTCTTCATAATGGATTTAAATTGTGACTTTCATTTCAAAACAGGAATGTTAAAGAATTTTGGTTGGTTTAATAGAAAGTTGTAGTTGCGAGATATGGATGGTATCAATTGACGTTTAAAAATTTATAAGGTTGATTTATGACTATTCTTCCATCGCAAGAATAATAGTCACTAAAAAAAGCATCAAATATTGAAATGATGAATATCATTAAATAATGAACCTATGCCGGGATTAGCGCTTAGCCTGCTTATCCCATTTTAATAAGCTGGCGATATCTTTCTTACCTTCGGCTTCTTTCAGCAGGCGCTGCTTTTTTTCAAACTCGAGGTATTCTGAGCACGCCTTTTCATCAGCCGTTTTCTTGCTGATTTTGCCTGCTCCTTCTAAAACGTCCCGGTCATTAAATTGCAGAAACTGATCGAGCTTGGTTTGCCAGTCTCGTAAAAATACCTGCTTGCGGCGTTTGGCCTGATCTTCGGCAAAATCGAGCCACATATTAACGACGCGATTAAGCTCGCTCACCTCATCCTGAGACAGATAATTTTTTGCGGTGGTGACATCGCTTTTACGGACTTCTTCGCCTTTATAGCTGGTCAGCTCCATATGCGGTTGAGTGGCGTCCGCACGTTGGTGAATCAACTCAGCAGCGGTGTGCCCAGTGCAGGCAAAATGCAGTTTATTCTGGATGGTCTGAAAGAATTGCGTGGTTTCTTTGAGCGACGGCTGATAGTCAGCAGCTAATGCGAAAATCTCCCTCACGCGAAGATAGACCCGGCGTTCGCTGGCCCGTATATCGCGAATGCGTTCCAGCATTTCATCGAAATAGTCAGGGACGGCGGAAGATCCCACAGGCGGATTTTTCAGGCGCTCGTCGTCCATAACGAAGCCTTTAACCAGGTATTCCTGGAGCGTTTGGGTGGCCCACTGGCGGAACTGCGTACCTCGCGTGGATCGGACGCGATAGCCGATGGCGAGAATGACGGGCAGGCTAAAGTATTGAACGTTATATACTTTACCATCGCTGGCAGTTGTTCGGTAAAACCGAACAACTGAATTTTCGACCAGTTCACCCTCATCAAAAATATTCTTGATATGCCCGCTGATCGTAGCTTTGGCTTTGCCGTATAACTCACAGATCGTGGCCTGTGAGAGCCACAACGTATCGCTTTCGAAGCGGCATTCAATGCGAACTTTTCCATCCTTGCTGGCAAACATGACGAACTCACCGGCTGGAGAATTTATTAATTCCTCATATGTCATGCTGCCTCCGCTTCATAAGGTTGATGCCTGTAAGCTCGTAGTATGCCAGAAACAGCCGCTAAGCCAGGTGGTTTGTATTTGATTTTGCGAGTCGCTTTCCAGCATGCGGAATTTGGATCGCTGCAAGCGCGTCCTCTATCTCAATAAGCTTTGCTTTCGTCCGTTTATAATCATCTTGCAAACGCTGCTCCTGCTCGTTATACGCCACCAGAACGATGCATCCTTTCATGACCTTTACCGTGACCTGCTGTCCGGTATCAAACCCCGCTGCGCGCAACCACTTACCGGAAAGGATGATTTTTGGTGTAGATTTGTCGTAAACATTCGGGCGGTATCCCACAATTAATGAACGCTCGGTTCCGGATTGGTCAGTGTCTGGGGTAGAATGCGAATCAGCCATAATCAACTCCTTGATAGTTGGTGAGGTTAGCTCTCGTCCGGTATTGCGAGTACCTGGCGAGGGCGTTTCAATCTCAGGTTATCGTGTGTTAAGGTACGTACCTGAATGATGGTATTTTGCTCTCGTAGGTACGTACATGTCAACGGCTAAACGCGATCCTAATAAGTCAACTTCCGGAAAAGCACCGACTTTTCAGATTCGTATTACGCCAGAGTTGAAGGCGCAGTTTGAGGCTGCGGCGAAGGCTGAAGGGATGAGTTTGGGGAATTGGCTCAAGACCTTAGGAAGAACAGAACTACGGAAACTGGGTATTGAGCCAAAAATGTAGTTTAGTTTTCTTGCGACTTATGAATATCAGGGGCATCAGGAAACGAAGCCACATCCATTTTCAAGGCACTTTCACCTGAGAAGATTGAAGCCAGTCCTTTACGAATTTTTTGGTTATCTAGGTTCATTTGTCCGTGCGCAATTGGTCTATAAATAGCATTCTGCAAATGAACTCGATCAAACTCGTAACCTATATCTTCAGCCATTACAGAAAGTAAACTTACAAACAGTCTATCGCTATTCTGATTCCATATAGCACTGCCACTTTCATTTTCGGGGCAATGTGTACATAGGTGGGTGAAATATTCTTTCCATGCATCAAGAACTTTTTTCTCAGATTTTGTTCTCTTGTTTATACTTCTTTTTATATCACCATAGAATGCTAAATCGATCATGTTAAGTGCTCTAACGTGCTCATTAGAAAGGCGAGCTTCTGCAGATCTTGTAGCCATTAGTTCTGTAAATATATTTATTTTAATATTTCTTTTTTCTGAGCTTTTTTCTATGATCTTCTGAACTCTTACAGCGAGTAAGGGACTTATTAGCGTAGCAAAAATGGTAGCAATAGCTAGTGCCCAGTTCATTTCGTTTCCTTAATTTTGACGGTAATGACAATACAAATGGAAATGAAGGTACGTGATATAATGTGAGGAAACGGGATCACAGGAGTCGCATTTGGTGGTTAATCATGTTGAATTTATTGATTATTTTACTATGCGTTTTACTGATATGCCCCCGATTATGCCCCCACATGTTTTTCCTTAAGGATCAGTTGGCTGATTTATGGGCGTTTCAAGCCAAGGTTGGACTGTGCCCGATGAACATCCAAAGATGTTATCCAGGGTTCTTGATCCTGCCAGGAGAAACTCTTCTGGTCAATGCGCACAAGCTCGAATCGTTCCACAAGGAAATTAACAGCATCAGTAAGATTCACTCCCGCCTCTATATGTTCCTGAATCGTCGTATCGTTACTGAACGGTGTGTCGTTGATCGTGAGGCCGTAATGATGCTCTAAAATATACGTTAATAGTTTTTGCCAAACTTGGACAGGAGACAGGCGTGACGAAACCGTCACTGTTTTCGGTACAGTCGAAATATGCATGAGTTGATTCCCTGATAAAAGTAGAGGAAGGTGTTAACTGGTTATAGCTGATGGGGATAAATGGCGATATAAACGTAGCCATAAGAGCCGAGAGTGTCAGCTTCACAAGTAAGTCCATTGTGATGCAGTGTGACGCAGTGCTGGTTGTGAGGATCAAGCTCGCCAGTTGTCAGCATCCGCTCAAGCTGTTTCACCATTAGTGGAAACGCTTGGTCCAGACTCAATGCTTCTGCGTCACTGAATGAGCCATTAAATCCTGCCCGGTCAGCCAAAAAGTATAGGCGCTTGCCTTTCTGTACCAGACGAGCGCCGAAGCACGGCGTGATATTACGTTTTAATCCCCACTGAAGGCAGGATGTGTTCTTCGCCGATGTGCCGGATATGGTGGTCGACTGCATTAATATACTCCTTAATGATTGAGTGGGATGATTAGTTCACCGTCACGCAGCGAAGAATAGCGTACGGACCTGCCCGGTCCTGACGACGTTCAACAAAAACAGCGAGTACGCCGCTGATATGCTGAACTTCATATCCATAGTAATGGCATACACTGCCATGCCACTGGTAGTGGCCTGTACAGAAGGCAGATAGCCTGGATTCGGGATGCTGACGATAAATATGCATCGCCTGGCGCTTACTGATGATTTTCATTCTGCACCTCATAACAAGCCACATTCAGCAAAAGACACCACTTCGTTCCCGACCACAAGATGATCCAGCACACGCACTTCCACCAGAGCCAAGGCTTTAGCAATTCGCTGAGTGACATGTTTATCCTGCTGGCTAATTTCTGTCGTGCCGGACGGGTGGTTATGCGCCAAAATGACCGCAGCAGCGTTATGTTTCAGGGCTGATTTAACCACTTCGCGGGGATGCACTTCGGTATGGCTGAGCGTGCCGGTAAACAGTGTTTCCCGCTCTAGCAGGCAATGCTGATTGTCGAGATACATTACAATGAAGACTTCCCGCTCCAGGTGAGCCATCTGCAGTTGCAGCCAGGTTTTTGTAAGGCTGGCAGAGGTAAATGACTCACTCGGTTGACGCTGGTATTTCTCCAGCAGACGTAATGCTCGCTGGATGACTCGCTGCTCGTTTGCAGGAAATATCAAAGCTGAAGAACAGCACATTACCGCGATACGCAATATCTATGCTCACCATGTTCTGCATGGTACAGGTAGCTTCGAAACCGAACCTCCGGATATGCAGGAAATGCTTAACCGACTGAGGAGCATTCAGTCTCGGGGATTCCCATGGTATGTCGCCCTGCAGGGCGATACGATCATTGGCTACTGTTATATTTCCCGTTACCGCGAACGCCATGCTTATCGGTTCACGGTTGAAAATTCGATATATATTGATCCGGCTTATCAGCGCCAGGGCGTCGGAAAAGCACTGCTCGATCATGCATTAAAATGGGCCGAATCTCAGGGATATCGTCAGATGATTGCTGTTGTGGGTGACAGCGCTAACGTTGCTTCTGTTGCGCTGCATATCCGCGCAGGATTTACTGAAATAGGCACATTAAAGGACATTGGTTTCAAACATGGCCGCTGGCTTGACACGGTTTTGCTGCAAATGAAACTTGGTGAAGGCAATAGTACTCTGCCAGAAGGTTCAGATCTTATGCCTTGAGGCAGGAATAAGGGGGCGTCTGCCCCCTTTATGTTTATTTCAATCGCTTACCTGTTTCATCAACAACTTTCTCGCCGTCTTCCTTAGCAAATGCACCTTTTTGCGCATCCGGAAGAATATCCAGTACCACTTCGGAAGGGCGGCAAAGGCGCGTTCCCAACGGTGTCACCACAATCGGGCGGTTAATCAGGATCGGATGCTGAAGCATAAAATCGATTAACTGCTCGTCAGTAAACTTATCTTCGGCAAGCCCCAGTTCTTCATAAGGCTCGACATTTTTACGCAGCAGCGCCCGTACTGTAATCCCCATATCTGCAATAAGTTTGACCAGTTCATCGCGTGACGGTGGATTTTCAAGGTAATGAATAACGGTCGGTTCATTACCACTGTTGCGAATCATCTCCAGCGTATTTCGCGACGTGCCGCAGGCTGGGTTGTGATAAATGGTGATGTTGCTCATATCAGTATCTCATTACAAAGTGAAAGAGAGACGTAGCGCCAGCGCGGCCAGCGTTACAAACAGCACAGGCAGAGTCATGACGATCCCGGTGCGGAAATAGTATCCCCAGGTGATGATCATATTCTTCTGTGAAAGGACATGCAGCCAGAGCAGCGTTGCCAGGCTACCAATAGGTGTAATTTTAGGTCCCAGATCGCAGCCAATCACGTTGGCATAAATCATCGCTTCTTTGATAACGCCTGTTGCGGTGCTGCCATCAATAGAGAGAGCGCCAACCAGCACGGTAGGCATGTTGTTCATGATGGAAGACAGGAAAGCCGTCAGGAAGCCAGTACCGAGCGTCGCAGCCCAGAGTCCTTTATCCGCCAGTACGTTCAGCACACCTGCAAGGTATTCGGTTAGCCCGGCGTTGCGCAGACCGTAGACCACCAGGTACATCCCCAGCGAGAAGATAACGATCTGCCATGGCGCACCGCGCAGCACTTTACCGGTGTTAATGGCATGGCCTCGTTTAGCTACTGCAAACAGGATCACAGCGCCAACAGCCGCAATCACGCTAACGGGAATACCCAGCGGCTCAAGGACAAAGAACCCAACCAGCAGAAGAATTAAAACTATCCAGCCGGTTCTGAAGGTTGTCAGATCTTTAATCGCCTTTGCCGGTGCTTTCAGGAGAGCCAGGTCGTAAGTCGGTGGAATATCTTTGCGGAAGAACAGATGCAGCATCACCAACGTGGCGATAATAGCGGCAATATCCACCGGCACCATTACCGACGCATACTCAGTGAAGCCCAGTCCAAAGAAGTCCGCCGAGACTATATTCACCAGGTTCGACACGATAAGCGGCAGGCTGGCCGTATCGGCAATAAAACCGGCAGCCATGACGAATGCCAGCGTGGTGCCTTTGCTGAACCCTAATGCCAGTAGCATGGCGATGACTATCGGCGTCAGAATAAGTGCCGCACCATCGTTGGCAAACAGTGCCGCCACCGCTGCGCCGAGCAGAACGATATACGTAAAGAGCAAACGTCCGCGACCGTTACCCCAGCGGGAAACGTGCAGCGCTGCCCATTCGAAAAAGCCCGATTCATCGAGCAGAAGGCTGATAATAATCACGGCAATAAAGGTCGCCGTCGCATTCCAGACGATATTCCACACCACCGGAATATCGCCCACATGCACAACGCCAGATATCAGAGCCAGTCCCGCGCCCAGCATTGCACTCCAGCCGATCCCTAATCCCTTTGGTTGCCAGATAACCAAAACAATGGTCAGGACAAAAATAGCGCCTGCCAGTAACATAAAACCTCCTGACAGGGCGACTTTGTCGCCCTGTATATGCCAAAAAATTAACTCATCAACTCTCTGAGTTTTTCAATACCGGCAGGCTCTGACGCCAGCACCGGAACAAGCGCTATACGGTTAGAGTGCTGATTCTTAACAGCCTCAATCTGAGGCTGTTCCTGACAAGCGCGCTGGCAAAGCAACGGAGAGCGCGTATCCGCAATGGAAAGGCTGTTATTGATAATCCAGCCCCACGGATAAATCCCCGCTCTTTCAAGGTCAGCCTGCAGGTTTGCCGCTTCCAGCACCGGTGTGGTTTCAGGAAGCGTAACAAGCAGAACTTTGGTTCTATCCGGATCCTGAAGCTGCATCATTGGGGTAGTAAAATGACCTTTACTCCCCATTTTTTTGGCAATCTCTCGGTGGTAAGCCCCGGTCGCATCCAGCAGCAATAGCGTGTGTCCCGTAGGGGCGGTATCCATAACAACAAACCGTTTACCCGCTTCACGAATCACCCTGGAAAAGGCCTGAAACACGGCAATTTCTTCAGTACAGGGAGAGCGTAAATCCTCTTCCAGTAGCCGTTTCCCTGCTTCGTCCAGATCTCTTCCCTTCGTCTCAAGAACATGCTGGCGATAGCGTTCGGTTTCATCGTGAGGGTTGATGCTGCTGACCTGCAGGTTTTTGAGGCTGCCGTTCAGCGTTGTACTCAGGTGTGCAGCAGGATCAGAGGTCGTGAGATGCACGTCAAATCCCATGTCTGCCAGCCTGACGGCGATGGCAGCAGCCATCGTGGTTTTCCCTACGCCACCTTTGCCCATCAGCATAATCAGGCCGTGTTCACTGCGAGCGATATCATTGACCAGGCCAGAGAGCGATAAGTTTTCAGGCGTGTACAGGATGTTCGTTACCGGGAGCGGTAATGCCTCAGAATGGGTATCCAGCAGTCCCTTCAATGCTGAAACACCAACCATATTGACTGGCTGTAGTAATAGGGTATCTGTCGGTAGCTCAGATAAACCGGCAGGAAGATTTGCCAGTGCCTCCTGCTCACGTTGCCATATCGCAGCGGCCAGGGCGTCATGTTCAGCTTCGGCTTTAGGCAGCACACCATTAATAACCAGGTACTGGTTTTTCAGGCCAATTGCGGCGAGTTCTTCATGGGTGCGGGCGACTTCCTGCAGCGTAGATTTTTGCAGTCGTGCAACCAGAACCAGGCGGGTACGTTCAGGATCGGATAACGCCTCTACCGCATGAGCATACTGCTCACGCTGCTTTTCCAGCCCAGCCATTGGACCAAGACAGGAAGCACCATCCGGGTTACTTTCGATGAAACTGCTCCAGGCTCCGGGAAGCTGAAGAAGGCGAATCGTGTGGCCCGTCGGCGCTGTATCAAAAATGATGTGATCGAAACGGGTCAGCAGGGAAGCGTCTGTCAATAAACCGGTGAACTCATCAAACGCCGCAATCTCAGTGGTACAGGCTCCTGAAAGCTGCTCACTGATACTGTTAACAACGTCATCAGGCAACAGACCTTTAATAGGATCAACGATTCTGGCGCGGTATTGCTGGGCGGCTTCCTGCGGGTCAATCTCCAGAGCGGAAAGTCCAGGAGCTGCCGTCACAGGGCGAATGGTGTTACCGATAGCCTGATCGAATACCTGGCCGACATTCGAGGCAGGATCGGTACTGACCAGCAAAACCTGCTTACCCTGTTCGGCAAGGCGGATAGCCGTCGCGCAGGAAATAGAAGTTTTTCCTACGCCTCCCTTGCCAGTAAAAAACAGGTAAGGCGGGATATTCTGTAAGAATTTCATATGTCCTCCTGACATATTCAGCAACAGGAAGTATTACCACCACAGCAGCTGGTGGGAGTTAACCCGACCTTCTCCAGCGGAATACCGAACCAGCGAGCCAGCTCAGCACGTTTTGGGTATCGCCCTGCCATCACCGTTTCACCGTCCAACAGCAGTAGCGGAAGCCCTTCTGCGCCAGATGCTTCGAGGAATGCTTTCGCTTTCTCATTCTGAACAAAGCTCATGGGCTGCTGCGCCAGGTTGTAACGTTCAACCTGTACGCCACGTCCTTTCAGCCACTGCACATCAGCAGAAAAATCAACCAGAATCTGATCGACATCTGAGCCACATACGCCGGTACTGCAGCACATTGCCGGGTCAAACACCGTTAACGTCTTCATTCTAAATACCTCACATTCGTAAAAGCATATATGTCCAGGCAAATTTTTTAGATGCAAACAGCCTTACCGCTACCAGAGCAGTTTGCCGATGCCAGCTTACGGGCGATGGCCTGTACGTCGTCCTGTTGGCTTAACCAGGCCTGCTCAATCACCTGAGCGGCCCAGGAAGGAATATGCGGGGATAAGCGGTAGTGAACCCACTTACCCTGTTTACGGTCCAGCAATAGACCACTTTCCCGGAGCATTGCAAGATGACGGGAGATCTTGGGCTGCGACTGCTCCAACGCCGTGCAAAGATCGCACACGCACAGCTCTCCCATCTCCCTGAGCAGCAGCACGATGCCCAGGCGGGTTTCATCGGAGAGATTTTTGAACAGTTGTAATGCTATGATTTTCATTAAATTTAACGAGGCCTTGAAATTGTGTTGCTTAAAGAACAGAATCAATGCATATGGTAAAGCATATATTTATGATCATAGTAGACCCTTCGTTTCACCAAATCAACTAATAGATCTGCTGCAAAAAATGAGCAAAATTAGGTTGCATACTTTACGTGAAACCTCATTATAAATATGATTTTTTACTTTAAAGAGGGATTTTAAGTTGGAAATATCATATCTGAAACTTAAAGGTTTTAGAAACTTTAAAGATGCACATATCAATTTTAATTCGAACACTCTGATTATCGGAGCTAATGATGTTGGCAAAAGTAATATGCTGCATTCGCTAAGAATGCTATTAGATAAAAGTGTATCAGATTCAGAAATTGAACCAAATGAGCTTGATTTCCATTTAGAAAATGGGAATTCATGTGAAGAGTTTGAGATTATTCTTCATTTTAAAGATATCAATGAAGATGCGGTTCTTTCAATTTTGAAAGGTAATGTCAGTGACTCTGGTGAATCTTTCATTAAGTATGTTGCACAAAAATCTGATCTCAGCTACAAACTTTTTATAGGTGACTCTTTAGAGTCTTTACAAGAAATTAACTCTCGTTATTATCTTAAGTTCGTTAATCTAAAATATATTCAGTCACAACGAGATTTAGAAAGATTTATCCGCAAAGAAAAAAGACAACTCTTAAAAATTGCCCAACAATCATTGAACTCTGATGAAAGAAAAGAAGATGAAGATTTATTAGGAGAGATAAGTACAGATTTGCAGTTGATCAATGATAAAATATCTCAGCTTGTATATGTAGAAAGAGCTACAAAAGAAGTCAACGATGAGTTGAAAAAACTTGCACATCATTATTCAGAGTATTCTGTGCAACTAGATACTGGGGCAATTGGAATAAATGATTTAATTGATAATCTACAACTTGGAGCTAATACAAATGGTTCTAACGTAATGCTTGGAGGAGACGGACGGAACAATCAAATATTATTAGCATTATGGAAAGCGAAAAGTATTAAGGAACATGATATCGATAACGAAGTCATCTTCTATGTTATCGAAGAACCTGAAGCACACCTACACCCTCACCAACAAAGAAAATTGGCTGATTATTTGATAGCTGAACTCCCAGGTCAAACGATCATTTCATCACATTCTCCCCAAATAGCGGTAAACTTTGAGCCAGACTCTATAATAAGATTGCTTGACCGTGGGGGACACACTGTAGCCGCAAGTGAAGGATGCTCAAAAGGTATTTCAGATGGCTGGGAGGATATGAGCTATCGGATGAGTATATTACCAGCAGAATCATTTTTTTCAAATGGCGTTTTCTTAATCGAAGGGCCATCCGAAATTTTGTTTTATCATTCCTTAGCTAAAAGTTTGAAAATTGACCTAGATTATTTAAATATTTCATTGATTTCAGTTGATGGAATATCATTTAAAATATACGCAGCAATTCTAGATGCTTTAGAAATTCCATGGGTAATGCGCACTGATAACGATGTATCAAAGCTAAAAGATAAAGAAAAGTGGCACTATGCAGGGATTAATCGATGTTTAGATATAGCTGGTATAGAAAAGTTTGAGCATAGCGACAAAAAAATATCTTCTCAAGATACTCTTGCTAACGGTGATTGGCAAAAAGTTTCTGATGAAGTGAATAGATCTGGAATATATTTATCAAAAATTGATTTGGAAACTGATCTTGTAGAAGAATTAGGTGCTTCAATATTAGATGCACTAGATAAAAAAAATAACCAAAGCGCAATAGAATATTTACAAAAGAAAAAAGCAATAAGAATGCGTATACTTCTTAAGAAAATTAAAAATGACCTTGATAAACTTAGTATGGGTGATTTGGTTAAACCGTTACACCATCTTGTAAAAATAGTTAAAGGTGAATGAAATGAGCGTTTTTTCACCAACCACTCAGCAAGCATCAGCCATTGACTACCCTAAAAGTATGGTAATAACAGCATGCCCTGGTAGCGGTAAAACTACAGTTATAAAAGAGAAAATTAGAAATATTACCGGTTGTCTTCCTGAGCATAAAGGAGTCATTGCTATTACTTTTACAAGGAAAGCAAGTGCAGAACTAGAGCGTAGATGTAAGGCCGATGGGCACGATATAAAACATAGTTTTTTTGGTACGATTGATAGCTTTTGCTTAAATGAAATAATCATTCCGTTTCTTCCCAAAATATGGGGTGGCAAACCAACAGAATGTAAAGTACTTAAGAAATTAGATTCTCCTTATAAATATTACTTAAAGGAGGATTTTTTTGGAACACCATCAATTGTTAATGTCAATGAAGACGCTGGCTATAAGAGACTGTATGATGAGGGAATGCTGTGGATGAGTTCATTTGCTGCCTTATCTTTAAAAATACTCAATGAATCTCCTGCAGCACAACGATATATAAAAGCGAGATATAGCCATATATTTATAGATGAATATCAAGACTCATCCTTATCACAGCATCAATTATTTTTAAAAATAAATGAGATCGGTTTATGTTCTATTGCTGTTGGTGATGTTTGGCAATCAATTTATGAGTTTCGAGGTGGAAATGCAGAGTTGTTACTTGACTTGGTTAGAGATAAAAGTATTTTTGAGCATTTTGAGATAAATTTAAATCATAGATGTCATTCATCAATAATTAATTATGCATCTCGACTACTAGATTCAAATTTCGTATTATTGCCAAGTGAAAGTATTAATGTTTATAGGAAGAGATTGCCTGGAAATCTTAAAGATGTTTCGATGACATTATCATCATGGATTTCAAAATGGTTAAATGTAGGTCAATGGGGCGTGGAGCAAGCAAGCCAAATAGCTATTTTTGCAAGAAAAGAACAGTCATTACTATTGCTATGCTCGGGATTGACATCAAATTTCAGGGTTTATATTGATACGCCATTAGATAAATTGGGCACAGAATGTTCAGATTTATATAAAGATCTTCTAGCGTATAGATACAAGGCAATAGGTACTGCGCAAGAATTAATTAATAAAGTATTTGATGGCTTAATCATGAATGACAACCATCAGTTTTTATTAAGGAAAAAAATTAAAATTCTCAGGAGTAATCTAACTGATGAGGAACTAATTAATTACTTCCATGAAATCGCTGGAATGCTAAACATTCAGTTTACTGAATCTAATGATAATGCAGTTTTGGAAATTATATCAGATGGTATGTACTTAAAGCAGTTTATGCCATTAGATAAAAATGAAGTTCAAGTAATGACACTTCACAAGTCTAAAGGACTTGAATTTAAAATAGTATTACATTTGGATATGGATGAATGGTCTTTTCCATATAGATTAGTAAATGAGGTTGATAGAAATATAGCACTTTATCCCAGTCTTCCACAAGAAACAAACCTTCATTACGTTGGTATTACAAGAGCTGAGAAATGCTGCGTATTAATTAATGCAGAGTTACGCCAAAACTCGACTGGGGCATTTAAGAAGTCTGAAGCATCTTACTTTTTTAAATTGCCCCAACTAGAGGGTCTTTATCGTTAGAAAATACAGGTGCATATTTTAATATGCACCATATTTGTTCTTATCTGCTTTAAATACCCACAATGGCTTATACATTAATAAAGATAATTAACATATTACATATTAATGGTTTTTAGGTCTGGAAAGTATACTGAACTATCTCTATCAACAATAAGGTTGTCAAGATAGTTCCCATACCACTGCATCATCTCCCTACGCCCCTCCAAATACTGCGCATGGTTGTAAGTCCCACGTATCGCGTTCTTATCCACATGTGCTAGCTGCGTTTCTATCCACGCTGAGTTAAAACCTTCTTCATGGAGGATGGTACTCATCGTGTGGCGGAAACCATGTCCTGTCAGCCTTCCTTTATATCCCAATAACTCAATAACCTGATTAACGCTTTCCTTTGAGATCGGCTTCGTTCGATCGTTACGTCCGACGAATACCAGTGGGTATAGCCCGGTAATAGGTTTAAGTGACTCAAAAAGTTCGACAACCTGATCCGACATCGGAACGATGTGTGGTCGTTTCATCTTCATCACTTCAGCAGGGATCTCCCAAAGCCGCTTTTCAAAATTGATATCCTCCCAGCGGGCAAAACGTAATTCCTGGGTTCGTACCCCTGTAAGCATGATGATTTGAGTCGCAGTCTTGGTAATAACGCTACCGGTGTAACCGGCAAGATCCCTAAGAAAGTGAGGGAGTTCTTCGGCTGTCAGGAATGGAAAATGTGTTTTCTTTGGTGTTGCGAGGGCTGTGGCGAGATCGGGTGCTGGATTGTATTCAGCGCGTCCGGTCACAATCGCATGACGGAAAACTTCACCGCAGCGCTGTCTGACTTTGCGCATCTTTTCTAATGCACCACGCTTTTCCATACGACGAAGGGTTTCCAGCAATTCCATGGGCTTAATTTCAGCTATAGGGCGCTTACCGATGTAGGGGAAAATATCCTTTTCAAAGGTATCAATAATTTCATCGCGATAGCGTAATGACCAACGATCCGCTCTCAACTGATGCCATTCACGGGCAATAGCTTCGAAGGTATTTTCATAGTTAAGCTTTTGGGCAATTTTCTCTGCTTTCTTTACTTCACCGGGATCGCTTCCGGCAGACAGCAGCTTTTTCGCAGCATCACGCTTTTCGCGTGCTTGAGCGAGAGAAATCTCGGGATAAACGCCGAAAGCAAGACGCTTTTCTTTACCTGCGTAGCGATACTTTAAACGCCAGTAACGTGAGCCGTTGGTAGTTACTTCAAGGTAGAGGCCGCCACCATCAGATAGCTTATACGGCTTCTCTTTGGGTTTGGCTGTATCAATTTGTCTGACTGTTAGCTTCATTGGGGGCATCTCAAAATAGGGCTATAAATCATGCCCCCCATTATGCCCCCAGAATGCACTTGATTCTGGTAGAGACAGTAGACCTCGGGAGAACATAATCAGCTTTAATTGCGGGTATTATAGGGGATTTACTTGAGACAGTGGAGTTCAGTAGAGGCTAATTGGCGGAAGATCACAGGAGTCGAACCTGCCCGGGAACGCTGGCGCCCCCAACTGGATTTGAAGTCCAGCCACCTCACCGGAGATGACGATCTTCCGCGCCTGCATTGCTACATGGAGGCGGGGCGCATTATAGCTACTTTCAGGCATTTACCACATACCCCACACCACTTTTTTCACCTCTCTTTTGACCTGCATACCCCTGTTTCGGTTAATTCTTAAGAAAATCTTCAGGTTAGCCTTTCGTGCTCCCAACATTTACCGCGATCACAAAAAACAAGAAACGTAATCTGCTAACCAGAAAACGCAATACCCGCCTTTGAAACAATGGTTTAAAACCAATGCAACCGGTCTCAGCGCCCCCTACAGCGTGAAGGATATAAAAAGATGAGCGAAGTATTGTCAGTAAAAGAGAAGATTGGCTACGGCATGGGAGACGCCGCCAGCCACATCATTTTTGATAACGTCATGCTTTATATGATGTTTTTCTACACCGATATTTTTGGTATTCCCGCCGGGTTTGTCGGCACCATGTTCCTGCTGGCGCGCGCGCTGGATGCGATCTCCGACCCGTGCATGGGCCTGATCGCCGACCGCACCCGCAGCCGCTGGGGCAAGTTCCGTCCGTGGATTTTGTTCGGCGCTATTCCGTTTGGCATCGTCTGCGTGCTGGCCTACACCACGCCGGACCTCAGCCTCAACGGTAAAATGGTTTACGCCGCCGTTACCTACACCCTGCTGACCCTGCTCTATACCGTGGTCAACATCCCTTACTGCGCGCTGGGCGGCGTGATCACCAACGACCCGACGCAGCGTATCTCTCTCCAGTCCTGGCGCTTTGTGCTGGCGACGGCGGGCGGCATGCTCTCCACGGTGCTGATGATGCCGCTGGTGAACCTGATTGGCGGGGATGACAAAGCCTTCGGCTTCCAGGGCGGGATCGCCGTGCTGTCGGTGGTCGCGTTCCTGATGCTGGCGTTCTGCTTCTTCACCACCAAAGAGCGCATCCAGGTGCCGCCGAGCACCACCTCTATGCGGGAAGATCTGCGCGACATCTGGCAAAACGACCAGTGGCGCATCGTCGGCGTGCTCACCATCCTCAACATTCTCGCCGTCTGCGTGCGCGGGGGCGCGATGATGTACTACTGCACCTGGATCATGGGCTCGCCGGAAGTATTCGTCGCATTCCTCACCACCTACTGCGTCGGCAACCTGATTGGCTCCGCGCTGGCAAAACCGCTCACCGACTGGAAGTGCAAGGTCAGCATCTTCTGGTGGACCAACGCCGCGCTGGCGGTGGTCAGCGTGGCGATGTTCTTCGTGCCGATGCATGCCACCGTGCTGATGTTCGGCTTCATCTTCGTTATCGGCGTGCTGCACCAGCTGGTGACGCCGATTCAGTGGGTAATGATGTCCGATACCGTCGACTACGGCGAATGGACTAACGGCAAGCGCCTGACCGGCATCAGCTTTGCGGGCACGCTGTTCGTGCTGAAGCTCGGCCTGGCGCTGGGCGGGGCGATGATCGGCTGGATGCTGGCAGGTGGGGGCTACGACGCGGCAGCCAAAACCCAGAACAGCGCAACCATCAGCATCATTATCGGCCTGTTTACGCTGGCTCCGGCGATCTGCTACGTGCTGAGCGCCATCATCGCCAAACGCTTCTACATGCTGAAAACGCCATTCCTGACCAAAATCCTGCGCGAGCTGGCGCAGGGCGCGCGCCGCAATCAGCAGGAGTTTGAAAACCTGCCGGTCAGCAAAGAATTGCAGAACTAAGAGGACGTAAGCATGAAAATCAGTGATGGAAACTGGCTTATTCAACCGGGCCTGAATGTGACCTATCCGGTGCAGGTGTTCGACGTGGAGCAGCAGGGCAATGACCTGGTGGTGTATGTGGCGCCGCGTGACGTGCGCGAACGCACCTGGCAGCTCGACACGTTGATGTTCACGGTGCGCCTGTTTGCCCCGCAGGAAGGGATTGTCGGGGTGCGCATTGAGCACTTCCAGGGTGCGCTGAATAACGGTCCGCACTATCCGCTGAACGTTCTGAAGGATGTAAAAGTTGAGATTGAAAACAACGCCGAATTTGCCGAGCTGAAAAGCGGCAGCGTTAGCGTGCGCGTTACCAAAGGCGAGTTCTGGGCGCTGGATTTCCTGCGCAACGGCCAGCGCATTACCGGCAGCCAGCTGAAAAACAACGGCTACGTGCAGGACAGCAATACCGATCGCAACTATGTGTTTGAACGTCTGGATCTGGGCGTGGGGGAAACGGTCTACGGCCTGGGCGAGCGCTTTACCGCCCTGGTGCGCAACGGCCAGACGGTCGAAACCTGGAACCGCGACGGCGGCACCAGCACCGAGCAATCCTACAAAAACATCCCGTTCTACCTGACCAACCGCGGCTACGGCGTACTGGTGAATCACCCGGAAAACGTCTCGTTTGAAGTCGGCTCCGAGAAAGTGTCCAAAGTGCAGTTCAGCGTGGAAGGGGAATATCTCGAGTACTTCGTGATCGACGGCCCGACGCCGAAAGAAGTGCTGAGCCGCTATACCCGCTTTACCGGCCGTCCGGCGCTGCCGCCTGCGTGGTCGTTCGGCCTGTGGCTGACCACCTCCTTCACCACTAACTATGACGAAGCGACGGTGAACAGCTTTATCGACGGCATGGCCGAGCGCGACCTGCCGCTGCACGTGTTCCACTTCGACTGCTTCTGGATGAAGGCCTTCCAGTGGTGCGATTTCGAGTGGGACCCGGTGACCTTCCCGGATCCGGAAGGGATGATCCGCCGCCTGAAAGAGAAAGGGCTGAAGGTCTGCGTGTGGATCAACCCGTACATCGGCCAGAAATCGCCGATCTTCCGGGAGCTGAAAGAGAAGGGCTACCTGCTGAAGCGCCCGGACGGCTCCCTGTGGCAGTGGGACAAATGGCAGCCGGGGCTGGCGATCTACGACTTCACCAACCCGGACGCGTGCAGGTGTTATGCGGACAAACTGAAAGGCCTGGTGGAGATCGGCGTCGACTGCTTCAAGACCGACTTCGGCGAGCGTATCCCGACGGAGGTCCAGTGGTTTGACGGTTCCGATCCGCAGAAGATGCATAACCATTACGCCTACATCTACAACGAACTGGTGTGGAACGTGCTGAAAGAGACGGTGGGAGAAGAAGAGGCGGTGCTGTTTGCCCGTTCTGCCTCCGTGGGTGCGCAACAGTTCCCGGTACACTGGGGTGGCGACTGCTACGCCAACTATGAGTCGATGGCCGAAAGCCTGCGCGGCGGGCTGTCGATTGGGCTGTCCGGCTTCGGGTTCTGGAGCCACGATATCGGCGGGTTCGAAAACACCGCTCCGGCGCACGTCTACAAACGCTGGTGCGCGTTCGGGCTGTTCTCCAGCCACAGCCGCCTGCACGGCAGCAAATCCTACCGCGTGCCGTGGGTGTACGATGACGAGTCCTGCGATGTGGTGCGCCACTTCACGCAGCTGAAATGCCAGCTGATGCCGTACCTGTATCGTCAGGCGGCGCTGGCGCACGAGTTCGGCACGCCGATGCTGCGGGCGATGATGCTGGAGTTCCCGGACGATCCGGCGTGCGATTACCTCGACCGCCAGTACATGTTGGGGGATTCAATGATGGTGGCGCCGGTGTTCTCCGAGGCGGGTGACGTGCAGTTTTACCTGCCGGATGGGCGCTGGACGCACCTGTGGCACAACGATGAAATCGAGGGTAGCCGCTGGCATAAGCAGCAGCACGATTTCCTGAGCCTGCCGGTCTATGTGCGCGACAACACGCTGCTGGCGCTCGGCAATAATAACCAGAAGCCGGACTATGCGTGGCACGAGGAGACGGCCTTCCAGCTCTTCAACCTGAGCGATGGCGCAACGGCGGTGAGTGAAGTGCCTGCGGCGGACGGTTCTGTAGTGTTTGCGCTGAAGGCGTCACGTCAGGGCGAAGTCGTGACCTTTACCGGCGCGGGAGATGCGCAAAACTGGTCGGTATGCTTGCGCAACGTGCAGAAGGTCGGCGGCGTAAAAGGCGGTTCACATACGGGCAGCGAATGGGGTGTGGTGGTGAAAGCCGAGGGGGATGAGGTGGTGGTTCACCTCTGAGCTGGAAAAATGCCCGGTGGCGCTTCGCTTACCGGGCCTACATTAGATCGTAGGCCGGGTAAGGCGAAGCCGCCACCCGGCTATTTACTGTGCCGGAGCCACCGTCGACACCATCCCGCCGGTCATCGTCTGTTGTACCTGCCGTTTATCCATATTCACCGCGCTCAGCTTCCCATTCACCGTCGGCTTCAGCGGCGCATTGGCCTGCACGCTGCCGCTGGCGGTGAGCTGAATATTGCCGTCGCCCGCAATCGGCAGCGCTGGCCAGCCCCACTGCTGCAAAACGTTGAGTGGTACACCGCGCCCGTTCAGGCTCACGGTGGTTTGTCGCTGTGGCAGCTGTGACACGGTGGCGGTTGCTTCCAGGATCCCTTTCTCGGTAAAGGCGCTCAGATCGGTAATATTTACCGTTGCGGCGTTGGCATTCAGCGCCAGCGACGGGCGACGCACGTCGACGCGGTTAAAGGTTGCTGCCGCCCCGTTGAGGGTTGCGTTACCGCCCCACACGCCCCACTTGTGATCCTGCGCCAGCCGCAGATTAGCGCCATAACCGTCGAGGGAGGTGATCTGCCACGGGAACGCCGGATCGATGTCGATCACCAGGTTGCGGCTCAGGCCGAATTTTTTTAGCGTCACGCTGTTCAGCCATGCCGGAAGCGGGTCCATCCACAGCGTTTTCCAGTTTTCCGGAAGCGTATATTCCAGCCCGGCAATGGCAACGTCGTCCAGCACCAGCGCCTGACCCTCGCGCAGCCAGTTGCCGGAGGTGCGCACCATGCCCCCTTCCCAGCGGGAGGTGAACTGACGCAGCGCAATGCCCTGCGGGGAGAATTCCGCATTCAGGATAGGGTCAAACAGATGCAGCGAGCCGTAGATAAATTCGCTGGCGTTCATGGATAACCGTCCCTTCTGGCTTTGCCAGTCACCTTTACTCAGGGTGAGGTTACGCAGGCTGAGATCGAGGTCGGTTACCGCCCAGTCTGGCCCCTGTAGACGGGCATCGGTCACTTCCAGCCGCCCAATCTGTAACGAAGGCAGGGTGGAGAGAGGGGCGAAGAAATCCAGCAGCGATTTGTCGCTTTGCAGGCGGATCTCATTCAGACGCAGGGTGTTGATAACCCAGCCACCGTCGGCATTACGCAGAGCCGAGCCCGTCAGCGAGCCGCGCGCCATATCGGCACCGATGGTATTCAGCACCACCTCTTTGCCGTTGAGTTGTCCCTGAATCAGCACGTTGTTGGCCGGTATGCCGTTGAGCGTGAGCGACCCGGCGCTCATCTGGATTTGCGCATTTTTTCCCAGTACGTTCCCCGCCTCGGGCTGCCACGGGCTGACGCCGCCGGTCACCTTTTGCGCACTGAGATCCCACTCCGTATTCGGGCTGTTAAAGGCCATGTTATTCAGTTGCAGACGGTCGGCCTGGAACGGCAGCGGCGCCGTCTGCGGCGATAAATTCAGCGTGCCATCGAACAGGGTGATGGCATCCATATGCAGCGGGTCGGTGATCTGGCGGCTGCTTAAGCCAATATCCACTTTTTTAGCGACCAGCGTGGCCGGTTTGCCATCTCGTCCGAAGGTAACGTTTTCCAGAAGGATGTGAGAAGGGGATGAAAAGCGGTGATCCATCAGGTCAAAGTTGAGCTCGTAATCGGTATTCACCGTGATCCAGCTGCTGACCTGCGATGCGCCCCAGCGGGTCTGGAGCAGAAAATAAAAGGCGAGCACTACAATGAGCAGGGCTACCAGAAGATAGATAAGCAGCTTTCCAATAAATTTCATGGTCTTCCTTCCCGCGAAACGCACATAAGGGTGTTATGCACGATTTATGCGCAATGCTCAAGGCGGGAATGGTGTAAAGAGATGTCACGGCAGGCATTGACAGCCTGCCGTGTGGGGATCAGTTCTTTTCAGGCGGGAAAATGAGATTCAGCACAATAGCGGTAATACCGCCCGCGGCGATGCCGGAAGAGAGCAGGTTTTTCACCCAGTCCGGGGCAAACTGCAAAATCATCGGCTGCTGGGAGACGCCAAGCCCTACGGCGAGAGACAGCGCAATAATCATGATTGCGCGGCGGTTCAGCGGCTCGCGGGAGACGATACGCACGCCAGAGGCCGCGATGGTACCGAACATGACCAGCGTCGCGCCGCCCAGCACCGGCTCAGGGATGTGCTGCACAAACCCGCTCACCGCCGGGAACAGGCCGAGGACCACCAGCATCAGCGCTACCACGAAGCCCACGTAGCGGCTGGCCACGCCGGTCAGCTGGATCACGCCGTTGTTCTGGCCAAAGCAGGAGTTCGGGAAGGTGTTGAACACCGCCGAGACAAACGAGTTCAGTCCGTTCGCCAGCACGCCGCCTTTCAGACGTTTCATGTACAGCGGGCCGGAGACCGGCTGCTCGGACACGTCGGAGGTGGCGGTGATATCGCCAATGGTTTCCAGCGAAGTGATCATAAAGACCAGCATCAGCGGCAGGAGCAGACTCCAGTCAATGCCCAGGCCGTAGTAGAGCGGCGTTGGCACGGTAATCAACGCGCTGTTGGTTGGGGTGGTGTTTTCCGGCAGCATGCCCAGCGCCCACGCCAGCAGGTAACCGGCCGCCATGGCGATCACCAGCGATGCCACGCGCAGGTACGGGTTACGCTGGCGGTTAAGCAGAATAATGATCGCCAGCACCACGCCTGCCAGCAGCAGGTTTTTCGGCGCGCCGAAGGTATGGTCGCTCATTGCCGCGTAGCCGCCCCCGATGGAGGTCAGACCCACCTGGATCAGTGACAGGCCGATAATCATCACCACCACGCCGGAGACCAGCGGGGTGATCACCCGGCGCGCCAGGTGCAGAACGCGGGAAATGATCATCTCTGTGCAGCTTGCCAGCATCAGGGTGCCGAAAAGCGCCGCCATCATCGTCGGGACATCTGCGCCGCCGGTTTTCAGTGCCGTACCGCCCATGATCAGCGGCGCCACAAAGTTAAAGCTGGTGCCCTGAATCGACAGCAAACCCGAGCCCACCGGACCCCAGGCTTTAATTTGAATGATGGAGGCCACGCCGGAAGCGAACAGAGACATACTGATGATGTGTTGCGTATCCTGCGCCGGTAACCCCAGCGCCTGGCAAATCAGCAGAGCCGGCGTGATGACCGCAACGAACATCGCCAGCAGGTGCTGGCAGGCGGCAAACAGGGTTTGAGGCAGCGGGGGACGATCTTCAAGGCGGTAAATCAGTTCGCTGTTTTGCTTCTGCGCAATCGGTTGCGCATCAGCAGACTCCAGAGTGTTAACAGACATCGGCGGCAATCCCACGGTGGAAAAGCGGGCATTCTAGCTGACCACCTGGTAAAAGCAAACGATTGCCAGCAAAAAAAAGAGAGAAAATCTGCCGGTGTGAGCAGGTTTTCTACAACGAACAGGAAAAAAAAATTACACTTTTCGCGCCGGCGGCTCATGACGAGCATCACCCGGCCCAGGATAACGCCGCGTGTGTATGGAACACGCGCATAACAGGAGCCTTTTATGATTCATCTCGATACGTTGTCGACCCTTGTTGCCGCAACGCTGGTTCTTCTGCTTGGTCGCAAGCTGGTACACAGTGTTTCCTTTCTGAAAAAGTACACCATTCCTGAACCTGTCGCCGGTGGATTGCTGGTGGCGCTGGCCCTGCTGGTACTGAAAAAAAGCATGGGCTGGGAAATAGATTTTGATATGTCCCTGAAAGATCCGTTGATGCTGGCCTTCTTTGCTACTATCGGCCTGAACGCTAACCTCGCAAGCCTGCGTTCGGGCGGCAAGGTGCTGGGCGTGTTTCTGATTGTTGTGGTGGGCCTGCTGCTGATGCAAAACGCCATCGGCATCGGTATGGCGTCGCTGCTGGGGCTGGATCCGCTGATGGGTCTGCTGGCGGGGTCGATTACCCTGTCAGGTGGCCACGGAACGGGCGCGGCGTGGAGCAAGCTGTTCATCGAACGCTATGGCTTTGAAAACGCAACGGAAGTGGCAATGGCCTGCGCGACCTTTGGCCTGGTGCTTGGCGGGCTGATTGGCGGCCCGGTGGCGCGCTATCTGGTGAAACACTCCACCACGCCGGAAGGCAGGCCAGACGATGAAATGGTGCCGACCGCATTTGAAAAACCGGACGTTGGCCGCAGCATCACCTCGCTGGTGATGATTGAAACCATCGCCATGATTGCCATCTGCCTTACCGTGGGCAAAATCGTTGCGCAATGGCTGGCGGGAACGGCTTTCGAACTGCCAACCTTTGTCTGCGTGCTGTTTATCGGGGTGATCCTGAGCAACGGTCTGGCGCAGATGGGCTTCTACCGCGTCTTTGAGCGCGCAGTGTCCGTGCTGGGGAACGTCAGCCTGTCGCTGTTCCTGGCGATGGCGCTGATGAGCCTCAAGCTGTGGGAAATGGCCTCGCTGGCGCTGCCGATGGTGGCGATCCTGGCGGTGCAGGCCGTGTTCATGGCGCTGTATGCCATCTTTGTTACCTGGCGCATGATGGGCAAAAACTATGATGCGGCGGTACTGGCTGCGGGTCACTGTGGATTTGGTCTGGGAGCGACGCCAACGGCCATCGCGAATATGCAGGCGATCACCGAACGGTTCGGCCCGTCGCACATGGCGTTTCTGGTGGTGCCGATGGTGGGCGCATTCTTCATTGATATCGTCAACGCGCTGGTCATTAAGCTCTACCTGATGCTGCCGATGTTTGGCTGATCGTCAGGCGTTGGAATACCGCTCGGTTTCCGGCATCCAGCGTTCAATTAACGCTGCCGCCTGTTCGGGGTAGCGTTCATGAATATGACGCGCAAGGCGTTGTACTTCGGGGATCATGGCCTGATCGCGCAATAAATCCGCTACTTTAAACTCGGCGTTACCCGTCTGACGCGTGCCCAGCAGTTCGCCCGGGCCGCGGATCTCCAGATCTTTTTGCGCAATGACGAAGCCGTCATTGCTGTCGCGTAATACCTGCAAACGCATCTGCGCGGTTTTCGACAGAGGGGCTTTGTAGAGCAGCACGCAGTGAGAGGCGATCGCGCCACGGCCCACGCGGCCTCGTAGCTGGTGGAGCTGCGCCAGGCCCAGGCGCTCCGGGTTCTCAATAATCATCAGGCTGGAGTTCGGCACGTCCACGCCCACTTCGATGACCGTGGTCGCGACCAGCAAATGCAGCTCGCCCTGTTTGAACGACTGCATCACCGCCTGCTTCTCGGCAGGCTTCATGCGCCCGTGAACCAGACCGACGTTCAGCTCCGGCAGGGCGAGCTTTAACTCTTCCCACGTGGCTTCGGCAGCCTGCGCTTCCAGCAGCTCAGACTCTTCAATCAGGGTACAGACCCAGTAAGCCTGACGTCCTTCGTGGGTGCAGGCGTTGCGCACGCGGTCAATGATGTCGTTGCGGCGCGTGTCCGGAATGGCGACCGTCGTCACCGGCGTACGGCCCGGGGGGAGTTCGTCGATGGTGGAGGTATCCAGATCGGCATAGGCCGTCATCGCCAGGGTGCGCGGAATCGGCGTGGCGGTCATGATCAGCTGATGCGGGTGGAAGCCCTGTTGCAGACCTTTCTCCCACAGCGCCAGACGCTGATGAACACCAAAGCGGTGCTGTTCGTCGATAATGACCAGCGCCAGGCCGTTAAACTGCACCTGTTCCTGGAAAATGGCGTGCGTGCCGACAATCATCTGCACCTGCCCGCTGGCAATGGCTTCCTGCTGCGCAAGGCGCGCTTTGCCCTTCTGCTTCCCAGCCAGCCAGCCCACTTCAATTCCCAGCGGGGCGAACCAATTACGGAAATTGTTGGCGTGCTGCTCGGCCAGCAGTTCCGTCGGCGCCATCAGCGCCACCTGCTTACCGTGGGCGATGGCGCGCAAAGCGGCCAGCGCGGCGACCAGCGTTTTCCCGGAACCCACGTCGCCCTGCACCAGGCGCATCATCGGCACATCCAGCGCCATATCGCGTTCGATCTCGGCAGTCACCCGCGCCTGGGCGCCGGTGGGTTTAAACGGCAGTGAGGCCAGCAGCTTATCTTTGAGCTCATCACGCTGGCTTAATGGCTGCGCGTGGAAGCGCTGCGCTCCTGCGCGCAGAGCCAGCATGCTCAGGTTGTGAGCCAGTAATTCCTCAAGGATAAGACGCCGTTGGGCGGGGTGTTTACCGCTCTCTAAATCAACAAGCTGAAGCGTTGGCGGTGGACGGTGCAGGGTGCGCAACGCCTCCGGCAGGCTCATCATGCCCTGCGCCAGCTCCGGCGGCAGCAGCTCGTTAATGGCGCAGGTATCGAGCAGCTCCAGCGCCTGATCGGTGAGCTTGCGCAGCGTAGCCTGCTTAATGCCTTCAGTGGTTGGATAGACCGGCGTGAGCGTCTCCTGTAGCTCAGGTGAGCTGAGATCGCCCTGCACGCGGTATTCCGGGTGGATCATCTCCGCGCCGTATTTGCCCCGTTTGGCTTCACCGTACGCAAGTACGCGTCGTCCAGTGGCAAGGCTGTTTTTCATTGCCGCATTGAAGTTGAAAAAGCGCATGGTGAGAATGCCGGTGCCGTCGCTGATCTGGCAGGTCATCATCCTGCGTCCGCCAAAGGTGATGTTGCAGTTCAGCACTTCCCCTTCAACGGTGGCGTAAATAGCGGGCAGCAGATCGCCAATCTTATAAAGCTGAGTACGGTCTTCGTAGCGCAGGGGGAGGTGGAGCAGGAGATCCTGCACGGTGTGCAGGCCTATCTTCGCCAGTTTACTGCTTTGTGCCGCGCCCACGCCCGTCAGGCTGTTGAGCGGTATGGCGTCCAGCAGGCGGCCTTTCATGATTTACCCCGCGTACTGCATGGTGGACCACCACTCGGCATCGGCTTCAATTTCGCCCTGCGCGTTGACGTGGGGGTAAGGCAATTTCTTCTGCTTCGCAACGCGAGCCAGCACCGGATAGCCACCTTCAAACAGCAGGCGCTGCTGCTCCTCTTCAGGCAGCATGCTGTTGCTGCGCTCGTACATTCCGGCATTCTGACGCTGGCGCTGCGCTTCATACAGGATCAGCGCTGAGGCGACCGACACGTTGAGTGACTGGACCATGCCGATCATTGGAATGATGATGTCCCGATCGGCCAAATCCAGTGCTTCCTGCGTGATCCCCGTTTTCTCCTGGCCCATTAAAATACAGGTCGGACGGGTGTAGTCGATCTCACGGAAATCCACGGCTTTAGCAGAGAGGTTGGTTGCCAGAACCTGCATGCCACGCCCTTTCAGGTGCGAGACCGCTTCACCAATAGTCTGGTGAGTTTTCACGGATACCCAGCTGTTGCTGCCTGCGGCGGTGGAGGCCATGGTACGCATACGTGCGCCAGGCCAGACGGCGTGGACTTCATGCACGCCGACGGCATCTGCGGTGCGGACGATAGCAGAGACGTTATGAGGTTTATGGACCTGCTCCATGCAGACCGTCAGATCAGGCTGACGCCTGGCGAGCATTTCGCAGATTCGCTCGTAACGTTTTGAATTCATAATGCTAGTTTCGGTTACGGGTGACTTTAATGACGTCCGGCATCACGCGGATCTTGCGCATAATATTGGCCAGATGCACACGGTCACGGGCGGTCAGGCGAATAAAGGCGCTATAAACGCGGCCATCTTTTTCTTCCGTATTCAGGCTTTGAATGTTGGATGAGGCGGTGTTGATCGCTGCCGTCAGGTTCGCCAGGGCACCCTGGTGGTTGAACATATCCACCTTGATTTCAGTGATAAATTCCTGCGCCGTCTCTTTATCCCACTCGACCGCCATGAACTTCTCAGGCTCTTTCTGATAGCCACGGATGTTACGGCAGGATTCATGGTGGATCACCAGCCCTTTACCCGGGCTGACGTGCGCAATAATCGGGTCGCCCGGGATAGGACGGCAGCATTTGGCGAAGGTGATGAGCACCCCGTCAGCGCCTTTGATCGGCAGGTGACCATGATTTTGCGTGGTGGCAGGAACGGCTGTCGTTTCGCCTTGTTGCAGGTTCTTCGCCACGACCACGCTCATGGCGTTGCCGAGACCAATCTCTGCCAGCAGGTCATCCAGCGAGGCGAGCTTCATACGCTCCAGCTCATGCTGAATGTTTTCTGGCGGGATCTCTGCCAGTTTGCGGCTGCCACCCAGCGCGTGATTGAGCAGACGACGCCCCAGGCTAACGGAGTCGTCGCGCTTGAGGTTTTTCAGCAGCTGGCGGATTTTTGCGCGCGCTTTTGAGCTCACGACAAAGTTCAGCCAGGCGGCGTTAGGACGTGCCCCTGGCGCGGTAATGATCTCCACCGTCTGTCCGCTGAAAAGCGGCTGCGACAGCGGATAAGGCTGCCTGTCGACGCGGGCACCTACGCAGGCATGGCCGATATCGGTATGCACGGCGTAAGCGAAGTCGACCGGTGTCGCGCCCGCAGGCAGTTCGACAATGCGCCCTTCCGGCGTGAAAACGTAAATCTCATCCGGGAAGAGATCGGATTTAACGCTCTCGATAAATTCAAACGAGCTACCTGCGCTCTGTTGCAGCTCCAGCAGGCTCTGCATCCAGCGCTGGGCGCGGATTTGCGCGGTGGTGCTGCTTTCGCCGCCGTGCTCTTTATAAGCCCAGTGCGCCGCGACACCCATCTCCGCCATCTGATCCATATCTTCGGTACGAATCTGCACCTCAACAGGGACACCGTGCGGGCCAATCATGGAGGTGTGCAAAGACTGGTATCCGTTCGCTTTTGGAATGGCGATGTAATCTTTGACGCGCCCCGGACGCGGCTTGTACAGGCTGTGCATCTGCCCCAGCACGCGATAACAGGTGTCTGAATCGTGGACGATGACGCGGAACGCGTAGATATCCATAATCGAGTGAAAACGCTGCTCTTTAAGCACCATTTTGCAGTAGATAGAGTACAAATGCTTTTCGCGACCGCTCACGCGGCACGGAATGCCCGCTTCCTGCAAACGCCCTTCGATTTCAGAGAGGATCTTTTGAATCATCTCTTTACGGTTACCGCGAGCGGCTTTCACCACCTCTTTAATCACGCGATAGCGGTTCGGGTACAACGCCTCAAAACCCAGCTCTTCCAGCTCGGTTTTAATGTGATGAATACCTAAACGGTGCGCCAGCGGACTGTAGATTTCGAGGGTTTCACGGGCGATGCGGCGACGTTTATCCGGGCGAAGTGAGCCCAGCGTGCGCATATTGTGGGTGCGGTCCGCGAGTTTGATGAGAATGACGCGGATATCCTGCACCATCGCCATGATCATCTTGCGAAAGTTTTCGGCTTGCGCCTCTTTCTTGTCGCGGAATTTTAGCTTATCAAGCTTAGAGACCCCTTCCACCAGCTCGGCAACGCTTTTGCCAAACAGCTGTTCCATGTCCTGGTAGGTGGCAGGGGTATCTTCAATCACGTCATGCAGCAGGGCGGCCATCAGCGTTTCGTAGTCGAGTTTCATCTCGGCCAGAATACAGGCCACCGCTACCGGGTGCGTGATATAGGGTTCACCGCTTGAACGTGTCTGGCCCTCGTGAGCGTCACGTGCAACGAGATACGCCTGCTGAAGACGCTTAATCTGGTCTTCAGGCAGGTAGGTTTGAATCAGTTGATTCAGGCTTTCAAACAGATACAAGGGCGACCCGCAGGTTTAATTAACGACGACCTTCAGCAATAGCGGTAACAGCTTGTAATTCAGCGGCTTCCTGCTCTTGCTGCTCCTGGCGCTCACGCACGTCGAGGATCTGGTTGTTGATCAGACCTTCTTCGATTTCGCGAAGTGCAATAACGGTGGTTTTATCGTTTTCTTCCGGTACCAGCGGATCTTTACCGCCTACCTGCATCTGACGAGCGCGACGCGCGGCGACCAGCACCAGGTCAAAACGGTTACCAATTTTCTCTACAGCGTCCTGAACAGTTACGCGTGCCATACTTAAAATGCTCCACAGGTGAAGAAATGACTGGGCATGATACTGAAAGTGGGTTCAGTCTGCCAACAGTTTGGTGATTAATGCGTCATGTCGCTGCTTCTGGCGGCTCATACGCAGACGTTCTGCGCGAAGGATAGTTTTGAGATCGCTCAGCGCGGCATCAAAATCATCATTCACAATAAGGTAATCATATTCCGCGTAATGGCTCATTTCTGCAACAGCTTGCGCCATACGCTTCGCGATAACTTCTTCGCTGTCCTGGCCGCGACCACGCAGGCGACGATCCAGTTCATCTTTCGATGGCGGTAAAATAAAGATACTGCGCGAATCAGGCATTTTCTTACGAATTTGCTGCGCGCCCTGCCAGTCGATATCCAGGAACACGTTCACGCCGGTCGCCAGAACCTGCTCAATGGTTTCACGCGAAGTACCGTAGTAGTTACCGAAAACTTCTGCGTGTTCAAGAAACGCGTCTCTGCCAATCATCGCTCTGAATTCGTCGTGATTCACAAAGAAATAGTGTTCACCGTGCACTTCACCCGGACGCGGTGCTCGCGTGGTGTGAGAAACAGAAACCTGCGTATCGTACAACGGTTGGGTTTTTAACAGTGCCTGAATAAGGCTGGATTTACCCGCGCCACTAGGGGCAGAAACAATATAAAGCGTGCCTTGAGCCATGAGAGTCTTTTGTATGTGTTAACGAAGAAGTCCTACATACGGGCTTATTATACACGTCGCCGCTGTGTGACGTAGCCTTTGTCACACTTTTTCCCCTGGATGATTAAATTTTGCGTGCCGTTTTCAGCTTTTACCTTCTTTTTGCTGCAATAAAAACAATGCGCTGAAGCGCGCTCGTAAAATGCAATTTTGCAGCTGGTCTGCGGCTCCCGGGCAGGGTATACCCTTCGCAAAACAGGGAGGGGTAATAATGGTGAAATGGATAAGCATACTGATGATCTTCTTAAGCAGCGGGGCGATGGCTATCTGCCCGGTCTGGTCACCGGCTAAAGCCGGGCAGGAGATCGCGGCCCTGAAGGCGCAGCTGACCCGCTGGAATGATGATTACTGGAAGCAGGGCCGCAGCGAGGTGAGCGACGACGTTTACGACAGGCTTAACGCCCGCTTAAAACAGTGGCAGCGCTGTTTTCACGATGAACCGCTGCACGACGATCTTCCAGCTGCCAGTGGGACGGTGAAACATCCCTTCGCCCATACCGGCGTGCATAAGGTAGAAAGCAAGCAGGCGCTTAGCCGCTGGATGGCGACGCAGCAGGATCTCTGGGTACAGCCAAAGGTGGATGGCGTTGCGGTCACCCTGGTCTACAAAAACGGCAAGCTGGTGCAGGCGATTAGCCGGGGCGACGGCTTACAGGGGGAAGAGTGGACGGCACAGGCGCGAATGATCCCCGCTATTCCGCAAACGCTGGCCGGGCCGCTTGCCAACAGCGTGTTGCAGGGTGAACTTTTTCTGCTGCGCGACGGGCATATCCAGCAGCGGATGGGGGGGATGAACGCGCGTGCGAAGGTAGCGGGAGCGATGATGCGCGCGACCGATCGCGCAGCGCTGAAGCAGACAGGCATTTTTATCTGGGCCTGGCCGAACGGCCCAAAAGCGATGAAAGCACGCCTTTCCGCGCTGGCGGAGGCAGGTTTTACCCTGACGGCCCGCTATACCCTGCCGGTTAAAAACGCGGCTGACGTGGAGGCGCAGCGGACGGCCTGGTTTAAGGCTTCGTTGCCCTTCGCCACGGATGGCATTGTGGTCCGCGCCTCGGCAGAGCCGCCGGGCGAGCGATGGCTGCCGGGGGAAGGGAGTTGGGTCGTCGCATGGAAATACCTTCCTGTGGCCCAGGTGACGGAGGTCAAAGCGATTCACTTTACCGTTGGCCGTACCGGGCGGATCACCGCGATTGCGCAGCTTGAGCCGCTGATGCTCGACGATAAACGCGTACAGCGCGTCAGCTTAGGGTCGGTTAACCGCTGGCAGAGGCTGGATATTGCCCCCGGCGATCAGGTGCTGGTAAGCCTGGCGGGACAAGGTATTCCCCGGCTGGATAACGTGGTGTGGCGCAATGTGGATCGCAGTAAACCGCAGCCGCCCTCATCGCGCTATAACGGCTTAACCTGTTTCTATGCCTCTCCGGAGTGCATGGCGCAATTTTTTGCCCGGCTGACGTGGCTAAGTTCCAGGCAGGCGTTAGATATCGAAGGAATGGGCGAATCAGGATGGCGGACCCTCTATCAGGCGCATCGGTTTAAGCACCTCTTCTCCTGGCTACAGCTCACGCAGGCGCAGCTCACCGCGACGGCGGGGATATCGGCATCGCATGGCGCTGCGCTGTGGCATCAGTTTAACCTGGCGCGGGAGCGACCTTTTATCCGCTGGATCACCGCGATGGGAATACCGCTGGCCCGGTCGACGCTCAAGGCGGCAGGGGATCGCACCTGGCAGGCGCTGATTCAGCGAAGCGAAGCGGAGTGGCGGATGCTGCCGGGTGTCGGGCAGGAGAAGGCCCGCCAGATCGTAAACTGGCTGCATCAGCCTCAGATTGATGCCCTGGCAAAATGGCTGGCCGCAGAGCACATCGGTGGATTTTAATCTGCGTGCGCTCCTGAACAGACTGGCGAGGGGGCACACTTCCGCTGCCGTGAATAGCGTATTTATGAGACGCGGTTTATATACGCAATAATTATGAATATAAATGAATTATTCATGGCAAATATATTTTGAGGAAATATTATCCCTGAACCCAATTTCAGAATTTGCTCTGCTTGCGTTTTTATTTTCTTTGAGAGAACGGCTTAATTGATCTCAATCACTATTAATCGAGAGCAATAGCCGGGAATGAAGGAGTTGTAGGCAATGTAGCCTGAGTATTGTTCGTATTTTTGCTTTTAATTTCAGTTGTTTAACTATTTTATTAATAATATGTTGAGTGTTTTCTGGTTAACAATTAGTCATATTTATTCTGCCGGAAATCATTGCGTCAAATTATTATAAGAATTATCTTATCCAAAATTTTTAAGGTAGTTACCGCTGGGGTGCATTTCGCATCACTTCTGCGTTTTCCTTTCTTTTTGCACCCCGTGAGGGAGTTAACTATCTGAACTCCAATTGAAGCAATTAAGGGTACCGAAATATATCCTGGCAGTTTATATGCGCTGGTGTTCAGAGCCCAGGGCTTTTACATGGATGATTTTCCGTCCCTGTCGGGCCGGAATTCAGCCCCGGGCTTTATGCCCGTTAACCGGGACCTGGTTTCCAGGTGCTCATATTTTCCTTCATTTGAATGAGGACCAAAAATGAAAAGGACGCTTTGTACAGTGCTGACGGCACTCACGTTGGCGACTGCCCTGCCTGCTATAGGCGCTACCACCGAAGCAGGTAGCACCAGCGCAGCAACAACCGGTACAACAACCGGAGCAACGGTGGGAACTACCGCTGGCACTACGGGGGGACTGGCGGCAGGCGCGATTGGGACAACCGCTGTTGTCACCACCGCTGCGATTGCCGGCGTAGCGACGTTAGCCGTTGTCGCGGCAAGCGACAGTGGCGATGACTCAGGCAATGGTACTTCCACGACGACAGTTACCCGCTAAGGCTGGTGCGCAAGGCGATATAGCCTTGCGCTGAACAGCGCAACGACTTGACCCGGTGGCGATATCAAAGCCGGGTATTTAATTGATTTCAATGTTATTTAATCAAGGATTTCTGGTGAGACTGTTTATTCTGCTCATCATGACTCTGCTGATCCAGGGATGTACGCCGAGCCAGCAGAGCATTATTGAGACCTTTAACGCCAGCCTGGACGGGCGCCAGGATGTGACGGTAACGGACGGGCAGATTCAGGTGCTCCCATACTCAACCATGTACCTGCGTCTGGATAATAGCCCGAGGATCCTGGTGGTTCTCGGATACATCGAACAGAGAAACAGTAAGTGGTTATCGCAGGATAATGCGATGATCGTCACGCATAACGGTCGCCTTATCCACACGCTCAAGCTTCCTTATAACCTGCTTGAGGTAACCAATCTTGAGCACGATCCGCTGCGCCACACGCCGCAGCTCCGCGACGGCAGCCAGTGGTCGCGTGATGTGCGCTGGCAGGAAGAGGGGCGGTATCGCTCCGCACACCTGACCTCGCGCTTCTCCCTGAGCGGGACGGAAAACCTGACCCTTGCCGGAAACACGCTACGTTGTCAGGTCTGGCAGGAGACGGTGCAGGCCGACGGCCTCGATCGTCGCTGGCATAACACCTTCTGGATTGATTCCGCCACCGGCCAGGTACGCCAGAGCGAACAGATGCTCGGCGCGGGCGTATTCCCTGTCGCCATGACGATGTTGAAGCCCGCCCCATGAACAGACTCAGAAAATGGTTACCTGGCGTAGGGCTATCTCTCTTCAGCCTGCCCGCCTTATGCGCAAGCGTCGTTACCGTGCATCAGCCGGGCAAAACGTGGTCTGCTGGACAGGCCGATACGCTCTCCCGGCTGGTCACCCAGCCGCAGCTGAACAACGTCTGGTGGCAGGGCGCTGTCATCGCAACCCCTTCCGCCACGCGGCGAGCGCAACAGACGCAACAGCAGGTGCTGGCGTCGCTTTCAGCCTGGCAGAATCGCGCCGATGACGAGCGGATCGCGACCATTCGCGCTGTCGCTACACAGACCCGCTCCCTGCGGATCGTCGGGCGGCAGTTTATCAGCCTCGATCCAGACGCCGTGCGTACCGACGCCCGCGGCGATCGTTCCCTTGAGGGCCGTTACGATCTGTGGGTCTCGCCTGCGCCCCGCACCGTCACGCTGATGGGGGCGGTCGCCACACCGGGGAAACTGGCCTGGCGTCCGGGCGCAAGCATCAGGGATTACTTACAGGGGCAGCTGCGGCTGGCTGGCGCCGACAGGAATAACGTGACCGTTATCGATCCTGACGGCAGTACGGTTGTTGCGCCGGTGGCGTACTGGAACGCACGCCATATTGAAGCAGAGCCGGGCGCTGTTCTGTGGGTGGGGTTTGATCCCCGGGCGGTGCCGGACGATTTTACCGGTCTGAATGAGCAAATCGTTGCGCTCCTGACGCGGCGGATACCTGACTGATGAACAAACTTTTTTTACTGAGCGGCCTTGCTCTGGCGATCTCTTCTGCCTGCCACGCGGAACTGCGTACCTGGCCCGATCCGACCGGACCTTCACAGTCCGACTTTGGCGGCACCGGCCTGATGCAAATGCCCGACGCGCGCTTTGGTCGGGAAGGGGAATTCAGCGTCAACTACCGCGATAACGACCAGTATCGTTTTTACTCCTCTTCGGTCGTGCTCTTTCCGTGGCTGGAAGGGACGATTCGTTATACCGACGTCCGCACCCGCAAATACAGCAGCGACGAGGATTTCAGCGGCGATCAAAGCTACAAGGATAAGTCGTTCGATTTTAAGGTTCGTCTGTGGGAAGAGGACTATAGCCTGCCGCAGGTGGCGCTCGGCAAGCGCGATATTGCGGGCACCGGCCTGTTCGACGGTGAATATCTGGTTGCCAGTAAAATGGCCGGACCGGTCGATTTTACCTTTGGAATAGCCTGGGGATATCCCGGTAATAGCGACAACGTGGGTAACCCGCTGTGCCACGACAACAATAAGTATTGCACCCGCGGCGAATCACATGATGCCGGGGATATCAGCTTAAGCGATATGTTTCGTGGTCCGACGTCGCTGTTTGGCGGCCTCCAGTATCAGACGCCCTGGCAGCCCCTGCGCCTGAAGCTCGAGTATGACGGCAACAATTATGCCGATGATTTTGCCGGCTCCATTAAGCAGTCGAGCCATATCAACGTGGGGGCAGTCTATCGCGTTGCCGACTGGGCCGATCTCAACCTCAGCTACGAGCGCGGCAATACGCTGATGTTTGGCTTCACCCTGCGGACCAACTTTAACGATCTGCGCCCCGCGCTGCGTGATAACCCGAAACCGGCCTGGAAACCGGCACCGGCAGGCGAGACGCTGGACTATACCTCGGCGGCAAACCAGCTCACCGCGCTTAAGTACAACGCAGGCTTCGATGCGCCGGAGATCCTTCAGCACGGCAATACCTTATACATGACCGGCGAACAGTATCGCTATCGCGATCCGCGCGAAGCGGTGGATCGCGCCAACCGTATTCTGATCAATAACCTGCCCGACGGGGTCGACACGATCGCTATCACCCAGCGGCGTGACCATCTGCCGCTGGTCACGACGCAAACCGATGTCACCAGCCTGCGCAAACAGCTGGCGGGACAGCCGCTCGGCCAGGAGGAGGCGCTCAGGCAGCAGCGCGTCGAGCCTGTGGATACCACAGCGTTCGGGCGCGGCTACCGTATTCGCGCCGATCGCTTCAGCTACAGCGTCAAACCGACGCTGGCGCAGTCGCTGGGCGGTCCGGAAGATTTCTATATGTTCCAGGTGGGGGTGATGGCCAGCGCCAGCTACTGGCTGACCGATCGTCTGCTGCTCGACGGCGGCGTGTTCGCCAACCTCTATAACAACTACGACAAGTTCAAATCCTCGCTGCTTCCCGCTGACTCCAGCCTGCCGCGAGTCAGAACCCATATTCGAGATTATGTCAGCAATGACTTCTACATCAACAACTTACAGGCCAACTATGTCGATGCGCTGGGGCACGGCTTCTATGCCCAGATTTATGGCGGCTACCTCGAAACCATGTACGGCGGCGTGGGAGCAGAGGCGCTCTGGCGCCCGCTGGATAGCGACTGGGCGCTGGGCGTGGATGCGAACTACGTCAAGCAGCGCGACTGGGACGACATGATGCGCTTTACCGACTACAGCGCGCCAACCGGATTTATCACCGCCTACTGGAACCCGGCGAAGCTCAACAGTGTGTTGATGAAGCTGAGCGTCGGGCAGTACCTGGCGAAAGATAAAGGCGCCACCCTCGACGTCGCGAAGCGATTCGACAGCGGCGTGACGGTAGGCGCCTGGGCGGCGCTGACCAACGTCTCGAAAGAGGATTATGGCGAAGGTGGCTTTAGCAAAGGCTTCTACATCTCGATCCCGCTTGATCTGATGACGATCGGCCCAAATCGCAACCGGGCGGTGGTCTCGTGGACACCTCTCACGCGTGATGGCGGCCAGACGTTAGGCCGTAAATATCAGCTCTATGACATGACGTCAGAACGCGAAACCCCGGTAGGGCAGTAGTACCGGATGAAACAGGCATTACTTAACCAGATGATTTTCCTGAATGAAAAACGTTAAATTTTCCGTGCTTGCGTTGGCTATGATGGCGTTAAGCGGTTGTACTATCGTACCGGGCCAGGGACTTAGCACCCAGGGCAAAGATATTATCGATCTGCCTGACAGCAATTACGATCTGAATAAGATGGTCAACGTCTATCCGCTCACGCCGGGGCTGGTGGAGCAGTTGCTGCCTGGCAAAGTCGACTCCCGCGCGAATCCTGAACTGGATCGCCAGCTTCAGAACTACCAATATCGCATCGGCGTCGGCGACGTGCTGATGGTTACCGTCTGGGACCACCCGGAGCTGACCACCCCCGCAGGTCAGTACCGTAGCGCCAGCGATACGGGCAACTGGGTGAATGCCGATGGCACGATCTTCTACCCCTATATCGGCAAAATCCGCGTCGTCGGCAAAACGCTGGCCCAGGTGCGCGATGAGATCGCCGCCCGGCTGGACTCGGTGATTGAGAGCCCGCAGGTGGATGTCAGCGTCGCGGCGTTCCGCTCGCAAAAAGCCTACGTGACGGGCGAAGTGGCTAAGTCGGGCCAGCAGCCCATCACCAACATTCCGCTGACCATAATGGATGCGATCAATGCGGCAGGCGGCCTGACGTCGGAGGCGGACTGGCGCCACGTGGTGCTGACCCATAACGGCCAGGACACGCACATTTCTCTCTACGCGCTGATGCAGCGCGGCGATCTCACCCAGAACAAACTCCTCTATCCGGGCGATATTCTCTTCATTCCCCGTAATGACGACCTGAAAGTGTTTGTCATGGGCGAGGTGGGTAAACAGAGCACCCTGAAGATGGACCGTAGCGGCATGACGCTGGCGGAAGCGCTGGGTAATGCGCAGGGCGTAAATCAGGATATGGCCGACGCCACAGGGATCTTTGTGATTCGTCCGTTGCAGGGCAAGCAGAACGGCAAAATCGCCAACGTCTACCAGCTTAACGCCCGGGATGCCACCGCGATGGTGTTGAGCACCGAATTTCAGCTTGAGCCTTACGACATCGTCTATGTCACCACCGCGCCGCTGGTGCGCTGGAACCGCGTGATCTCTCAGCTTGTGCCGACTATTACCGGCGTACATGACCTGACTGAAACAGGGAGATATATCAGAACATGGCCAAACTAACGTTTAACGCCATCCTGGTGATCTGTACCGGCAATATCTGCCGCTCTCCCATTGGGGAACGGCTGCTGCGCCGGCTGCTTCCCGCCACCCGGGTCGATTCAGCGGGAATTTGTGGCCTGGAAGGGCGCACCGCCGATTCACAGGCGACAGAGATCGCCGCCGAACGCGGCACCCTGCTTGAGGGCCACGTGGCGCGCAGGCTCACCCCCGCCATGGTGCGCGACTACGATCTGATTCTGGCGATGGAGCTGGAACATATCGAGCAGGTCACGGCTATCGCACCGGAGGCGCGCGGCAAAATGATGCTCTTTGGTCACTGGACGGGCAGAAAAGAGATCCCGGACCCCTACCGTAAAAACCGGGACGCATTTGAATATGTTTATGGGCTGCTGGAGCAGGCCAGTCTGGAATGGGCGAAACGGCTCAGTTAATCACACGGGATAGTTACGTTTTATGTCAACAAATAACCTTCACGCCCATGATGCGTCTGCCGCGAATAACGAGATCGATCTGGTGCGCCTGTTGGGTGAGCTGCTCGACCACCGAAAATTTATTCTCATCCTTACCGCGCTGTTCACGCTGGCGGCACTGCTTTATGCGCTCTTTGCCACACCAGTTTATCAGGCCGATGCGCTGATACAGGTGGAACAGAAGCAGGGCAACGCGCTACTCAGTAACCTTAGCGAGTTCATCCCTGACTCCTCGCCTGAGTCGGCGCCGGAGCTTCAGCTTCTCCAGTCGCGCATGATCCTCGGTAAAACGATTGATGACCTGAACCTGCGCACGCAGGTAAGTGAAAACTATTTTCCCCTTGTCGGACGCGGCTGGGCGCGACTCACCGGGCAACAGCCTGGCATCGTCGATATCCGTATGCTCAATCTTCCCCCTGTCGCGGGTCGGGCGCAAAAGCTGACGCTGACCGTCGGCGAGAAGGGCCACTATCAGCTGGAAGGCGATAACGTGACGTTACAGGGCGTCGTGGGACAGCCACTGAGCGCGGCGAATATCGCCATTACCATTGCCGCTATCCAGGCGAAGCCGGGTACGCAATTTACGATTACACAGCTGAGCGAGCTGGAGGCCATTGACGCGCTACAGCTGCGTTTTTCCGTGAGCGAGCGCAGCAAGGACAGTGGGATGCTTGGCCTGACCATCACGGGGGAAGATCCCGATGAGATGGCGCGCGTGCTTAACTGCATCGCCGATAACTATTTACAACAGAACGTGGCTCGCCAGGCGGCGCAGGATGCGAAAAGCCTGCAATTTTTGAAGCAGCAGCTTCCGCAGGTGCGCAGCGAGCTGGACCAGGCCGAGGAGAAGCTCAACCGCTATCGCCAGCAAAATGACTCCGTTGACCTGAACCTGGAGGCAAAAGCGGTGCTGGAGCAGATTGTAAATGCGGACAATCAGCTCAATGAACTGACCTTCCGGGAAGCGGAAATTTCGCAGCTCTACAAAAAAGATCACCCCACCTACCGGGCGCTGATTGAGAAACGCCAGACGCTGGAGCAGGAAAAAAACCGCCTGAATAAACGGGTATCGTCCATGCCGTCAACCCAGCAGGAGGTGTTGCGCCTGAGCCGTGATGTGGAGTCCGGACGCGTTATCTACCAGCAGCTGCTTAACCGCGAACAGGAGCTGAGCATCGCCCGGTCGAGCGCAATTGGTAACGTCCGCATTATCGATCCGGCCGTGACCCGGCCGCAGCCAGTCAAGCCGAAAAAAGCGCTGGTCGTCGTTCTGGGGGTTCTCCTGGGTCTGTTCGTCTCTGTGGGCTGGATCCTGGCACGCAGTATGCTGCGTATGGGCATTGAAACGCCGGAGCAGCTGGAGGAGCACGGGATTAACGTCTATGCCACCGTACCGCTGTCGGAATGGCTGGCTAAAAAGATGCGTTTGCGCAAAAAAGACTTTATGTCCTCAGGGCTGCGCCATAAGACCAAACATATCCCCTTCCTGGCGGCGGATAACCCGGTCGATCTCTCCGTGGAGGCGATTCGCGGCCTGCGCACCAGTCTGCATTTTGCGATGATGGAGTCAGCGAACAATATACTGATGATCTCTGGCGCCACGCCTGACAGCGGTAAAACCTTTGTCAGCAGTACCCTGGCGGCCGTCGTGGCGCAGGCGGGCCAGAAAGTGCTCTATATTGATGCGGATATGCGTCGCGGGTATGCCCATGATCTGTTTAAGCTCGACAATACCTGCGGCTTGTCAGAAATATTGTCCGGTAAGGCGGAGTATACCCAGGGCGTTCAGACCTTCGATAAAGGCGGGTTCGATACCATCGTGCGCGGGCAGATCCCCCCTAATCCGGCGGAGCTTCTGATGCATACGCGTTTCCAGCAGCTGCTGGACTGGGCGAATGAACGCTACGATCTGGTGATTATCGATACGCCACCGATCCTGGCGGTCACCGACGCGGCTGTTGTCGGTCGTCGCGCAGGCACCACGCTGCTGGTCGCCCGCTTCGGGATGAACAGCGTGAAGGAGATGCTGGTCTGTGTACAGCGTCTGGAGCAGAGTGGCGTCAATACCAAAGGGGTGATTCTCAACGGCGTCGTTAAGCGGGCAAGCAACGCTTACGGCTACGGCTATCATCACTACGGTTACAACTATTCGAGTAATTGATTATCCGGCGCCTGCCCGTTCTGACATTAATGCGCATTGTGTTTGTAATGAAAAACGGGCAGGCCCAGCTTAAGGCGCAATGCCAGCATACGCGCGGTGAAGCCAAACAGCAGGGTGGAGATAACCACCACATCGTGGCTGGTGACATAGTGCTGCAAGGCGACATAAAGCACTGCCGCGGCAAAGGAGATGCCGGCATACAGTTCCTTCTGGAAAACCAGCGGGATACGTTTGCAGAACATATCCCGCAGCACCCCGCCAAACACGCCCGTGATCACGGCAGCAATGGTGGCGATAACCGGGCCTTCACCCATATCGAGAGCGATTTGTGCGCCAATGATGGAAAAAACAATCAGCCCAAGCGCATCCAGCACCAGGAACACGCGGCGCAGATGAGGCATCACCGGGGCCACAATCGTGGTTAGCACGGCTGCCGTTGCCACGATAATGACGTACTCAGGGTTTTTTACCCAGCCGAGCGGATAATGGCCAAGCAGGATATCGCGCACGGACCCGCCGCCGAGCGCGGTGGCCGTGGCAATAATAATCACGCCGAAGGTGTCCATACGGCGACGTCCGGCAGCGAGCGCGCCGGTCATGGCTTCTGCGGTAATGCCAATAAGATAGAGAATGTGAAGCAGCATAAACCCTCCGGAATGAAGAGGAGGAGATTAGCGATTTGTGCGGAAGATCACGATTGAGATTTTCTAAGGCGAGGGGGTTTGCCCTACAGAAATTTATCAACGCATGCCTGGCGGGCTTGTGATAAGGCGGGAGGAAAAGAAAGTAAGGCTAAATAAGGATTAGAAAAAGTAATGGGTGGTGTGCGAGGCAACACCACCCTGAAAGGAATTACTCGATATTGGATCTGTTAGTTGACTATGTGCCTGTAAGTCTTGTTATTGTTGGGTTTTATTAATTTGAATATTTCATTGGGTACATGTATGGGTACACGTTTTTTGAAGGTGCTTCCCAAATGCTGTGCGTTTTTATTCTTTGGTAAAGAATTGTAAGCCATGAGTTATGCGGCCACATTGATTGGCTTTTTCTGCTTTGGTGGATTTTGTGGCACCTCATCAATATTCATGACTGACACAAATCTGTAAGTCATCGCCTCAGCGTACGCCTGTGTGAAGCCGTAGCGCCTCAGTTCATGGATTAACGCTTCGTCATCCAGTTCCAGCCCGAAAACCTCCTCAGCGATAGCGGAGGCAATTTCCAGACGGGTACTGTTAGGCAGCCGGTTCACGTTCAGCATTGGGCGCACTCCAGATAAAAGAAACCGCCTTTCGGCGGCGCTTAGCAGGGATGGGGATTCAGGGGCGATACACCATGAGATAGCAGTACGTCATTAAGCAGAGCGCATAGGCTTCCGTCATGCTTTCCCCGCATAGAAATTGGCGTTAAAAACCTTCTGGCTCATCGGGGCAGTGTCAGACTTGCCGTAGAATTTCGCATTGAAGTCATGTTGCCCGGTTCCACCCATCGCAGTGCTTTCACCTTCACGCGCCAGACGTGCTTTTTTGAGCGCAGCCATTACAGATGATTTACTCATTTACAGGCTTCCCGCTCGTGAGATGGAAGTAAACCCGCGCCCGGCTCCGCTACGGCTCAGGGCATTCAGCGCAGGCGTTAATGATTCAGCAGTCCAGCCGATCACACCATTAACTGAACGGGGCAGTGGGAAATTGCCAGCATTTGCCCATGCCTTTAACTGGTCTACGGTCAGTGCTTTCCCATACTGGCGCTGATATCGCTCGCATACCTGCTCCGGGCTAACCAGTTTGGTGGCACTCAAGCCCAGCGGGGAAACATGCTCGAACTCAATCGCACGAGAAAACCAGCCGTTTCCGGCAGCATATAAACCAGATGCGTGGCGTGCGGATTCGGCAGTTTTGCGTTGTTGTTCTGCGGTTCGACGTTGCTCAAGGAGGATTGAAGTTACTTCATTCATTCGGGTTCACCATAGCGCAGTAATTGATGATTAATTATACCAAATGTACTAGCTCGGTAGTACATGAAAGGTTAAAATAAATGCGTCGGCTCATCCATCCGGCATCAAAAGAAGCGTAGTGAACCGGAACAGCCTCGCAGCAATGCGGGGCTTTTCTGTTTCTGGTGGGTATACATGATTTATCTGAGGTCAGTAGCAACCAAAATTGATAACTATTGCTAACTATTTTCCGGCTAACCACATGTAAAGGGTCAGCAAATGTAAGCCATAGGTAGGGGTAAAATCAGGGTGCCTAATGGTAAACTACAGGCAAAAAATAAATGAATACGAGGAGTGATTAATGTCAGGCCGAAATATCGGCCTGACTGGTAGGTGTACTTCTTTAAGATGAAAAGTATTAATATAAATAATCCGTACAAAAATCTCGAAAATGTTATCTTATTACAACTTTAATGATTTTCTTATTCGCTTTGAAAGTACAAAGGGCTTCATTGTGTACTGTCATACTATATTTATTCTCAGCGGTAAATTTAAAATAAACAGCATATCCGTTTAAATCATTCTTCATGTTTGTTTTTAAGCTACCATAGTCAATTTCAATGGTATCTGGTAGTTTGAGTCTTGCTATTACGTTGTTTACACATGTAGCCTCAAGTTCGCTAGTGAGTTTTCGTTCAGCATTTTCAGCGGCTTCGGATGCGATCTGCTCCGCTGTTTTAGGCTTCTCTGGAGCATTTATAACACTTAGAACTCCTAAAGCAAACAAACAAAAAAATGTCACTCCAAGCGCGATGATTATTTTGTCTTTTTTTGAATATGTTATTTTTCCTCCTTGATTGAAAAATGTTTTCTTTTCTTCCTTGTTTAATTTCTTGAATTCAGAAAACGAAATTTTATTAGTGCTTATATCTGAGGATTTATTATGATTTTGTCTATGCTCTGTTAACTGCTCTTCTTGTGCGTCGTCAATTACAGCCATACAATTAGGGCAGGTTTTATCATTTTTATCATATTCATGATCGCACTTCTTACATATTAATTTAGCCATAAATAACACCATTGAGAGACCAGAAAAGTAAAGTGATTATATATTTAAAAAAGGGTAGATTGATATGGTCGAGTTAACATTCTTCATCCTTGTTATTCGTAACTAATTTTATAATCGGATAAAACTTCAATATCGTTTTTTCGCTTGTCCCGTTTGTCCCGTTTGTCCCACGAGAAAAAATATCATTAATTTCAGCCGGTTAAGCGTTTAAATACCGGGGCAAGGGACGGGACAGACCGGGACAGGATTTTGTCCCACTCGATTAATTTGGGTGAAATATATCCAATTTCTCAGGGTTGAGGCGAAAAAATACCCGCACGCTGGCGGGTATCGGTTATCAGTCTGACAGACTATCTTTATGGATAATGTAGCACCACATGCGGTCTAATCCCGGCAAGTAACGCCGCTCCTTTCTGACGATCTCCTTGTCCTGAAGTAGCCGCGCCGCTCTCGCATGGTCAAGCCCGGCAAATACCGATTTCCAGGCACTCACCGGAATCATGTATTCATCGTCTTTAATGAAGCCGATACGTGAAGCTGGCACCTCGTCCGGCTTATTGGCATCCTGAAAACGTGCGCCGTCACGAATAATCGTTTGGGTGATGCGCTCCATGATTTCCGTATCTTCATGGTTTTCAGTTCCGCCCCGGCGTTCAATCCATGAATCAAAACAGACCTTAGCCGCTTTGGTGGCCGCTCCTTCACTCCAGCCAGTCAGCTCACGCGATAGCTCCCCAGCGTAGGCAGCAATAGCGAATTTCTCCGCCACGCGCCCGACTTGTCCGGTAGGGTCGTCAGATACATGAGCGAGGAAGTCTGCTTTGAACTCACGCCAGCCATTCTTAATGGTGTCATAGTTGATAGTCAGATACTCAAGCCATGCGTTGAAAGCTGTCCCGTGGTTCTCTGACACTGCTCTGTCGATGCGGTCAGCGAATAGTGCGCCGTTGGCCTCGCCATGGAGTGACTCAAAACAGGCAAATTCGCAGTTATCAGCAGGGATGTTAATCAGTCGCATTTCCTGCCCGGCATATGTGCTTTTACGCGCTGTGCCTGCGTGCGATTTCAGGTCAATTTCACCATTGGATAACAATGCCAGCCGCCATTGCTGAATCTCTTTGGCTGCCCCGCTTTTGGCGCTTCGCTGCTTCCCTATGCCGTTCGGCAGCATGTACGCGATTTCCCCGACTTTGCTTGCGTCTACCTGTGCGATTTCATCCAGACACAGCAAGCCGTCATTGTGGCGCGTGGCAATGCCCTCCAGACCGTTATCTGTCGCCCTCCATGATCGGATATATGCCTGTGGGTCGGAAATTGCAGATGCGGCCACCTTCATTGCGCGAGACTTCCCGGACGATGATGCGCCCACGTAATGGAAGCAGAAGCCGTCAACGTCCAACATGGTTAGCATCGGTGCCAGAAACGGCATAGATACCGCCAGCATCAACCGGCTGTTGCCAGCACATAAAGAGGCCACCTCATCACGCCATGTCTCTACGGTGCCGCTGTGTGGCTCAGGCTTCACACGCTCATTCATCTGATAGACAACCATATTCTTATCAACGGCGTTGAATGTGCGCGTTGGGGTGACGTAAATCGATGGTTTGAACCATCCGCACTGGGTTACGCATGTCAGTCGGCTATTGTGTGACTGCCCTTTCAGGTAGTGGATAAACCTTTTTTCATCCCACACACGCAGACCGCCACCAACCAGAATATTAATGGCTTCCGAACCGCCATTAGCATAAAGGGCTGTCGCTGGCATTGCCCATTGCTTTGGTATCCCATCCCGGTCGCACCATGCTAAAAGTTTTCCCCATGATTCATTATCGTTATCTCTGGTTTCGGCAGTGACCTCAATAACGTCAGATATGCAAACTGGCGCAGGGTTTGGGTTCTTCTCCGTTGGCGCTTTGTAGAGGTAAACGCCAGCGTCCCCGCGCTCCCGGTCGTATTCACGGTGTACCCAGTAGAATGGCGGAAGTTTATCGCCCGGCGGGTTGTCTTTGTGCGCTGCCATCTCAATTACGTTGTTCGTACTCATGCCATCACCTTCCATTGCTCCGCCAGCTCGTCTTTATGGTCGTTCCAGTCGCCGTTGGTCGATGGAATGAGTATTTCCGCGCGATACCTCCGCGCCGCGTCCAGTGCTTTGGACAGACCGGGATTGCCGTCGGTATTGGCATCGTTATCAGCGGCAATAATGATACGGCTCCGTGGGAACTCGCAGCGCACGCTTTCGGTGACTTCACGCAGGTTTCCGGCAGTAAAGGCGACACACACCGGGCAGCCTGTGACCTCCCGAACCGTTGCGGCTGTGGCATACCCCTCAGCAATGAATACGGTGCCATCATTAATGAGGTGACCGCCCAACCAATAGCGTCCGCCTTTGAGAAGCCCGCCAGATTTAAAGCGTTTTGTACCGTCGGGCATGATGAATTGAAGGGATTGTGTACCGCCGTACTGGTCGTGGATTGGAATTAATAGCCAGTCACCAGATTGATAAATGCCGTGGGCTTTAACGCTCTTGCGCACCAGATATGGATGGTTATTGCTGGCAGGCGTTGCGCTGCTCAGCTTTGCGCGGCATTCAATGGCGGCAGCTACCTCAGCTTTGCGCTGTGCTTCCCCCATAGCCTGACGTGCTTCCATCATGACGCGCTTACGCTCAATGCTATTGACCTGAATCCCATCAGCAAAGTGAAATGCGCTAACGCCAGTCTTCCAGCTTCCGAAAACGCAGCCAGCGCCATCGGGGAAGGGGTAAATCCAGCCATTAAGGGAACCGGATTTATCGCCCTCGATACGGAATCGGGACACGTCGCCGGGGGTCAGTTCCGGCATAGCGCATGGCATCACACCCGCATCGCGCATGGTGTCAATCAGGGGTTGTGTCTGACAACTGTTCATATATAATTTTACCTGTTAGTGAGGCTGGCGGATCGGTCGCAAACTTCACCGCCAGCGAAAGAATTAAGAGTTATTTGGCATCATCAGCGGCATCCTTCGGGGTGCCGTTTTGCTTTGTACTCCTCGATCTGCTCTGGTGTCATGTACACAGTAAGTACCGTATTGGCTGGCCGCTGTCCCGTGGCTGGGTCTTTAACGACACCACGAACTCTGGTTAGGCTAACTCTGTTTCTGTTTACTAGGCTTGAAACGACACTATGCAAGTTGCCAATGCCGATATATCGGGCTTGTCTCGTGTTGATTGATTTCCCGGCCAGCATCACCTTGATCACATAAGTCCTCTCAGTATCGAAACTTTCCGGTTTTGGCAGGCCAATGCCCTCACAGCGTTTCTCATCAATTAGCATTTTTCCCCTCCAGCCATTGATTGATCTCCTCAGTTGAAAAAGCCGCTACTCGTGGGGATAGTTTCACTGGTCGCGGCATCTTCCCCGCCTTAACCCAGCGCCATAAAGAAGGCATTGAGATACCCAATTCCTCAGCCAGATTTTTTGGTCGGATGTAACTTTGCTTAATCATGTAGCACCTCTGATTGCTTGTTAGTGTCACGGGATATCCCCGCAAACGAACGATAGCAATATGAAAATCCTACGACGGGTCAGGTAGGAAAATTTTTTTTATTTAGTTCTGTGTGCCATTTCCCAATGGCCGATGTCCCGAAGTGACGGACTCCATCCGCGTTGATTTCATTGCCTGCCGGGTCAACATCCGCAGCCTCGAGTGGGTAGCTAAAGTCTCCCGCCCGGTCTGCGTTATCAGCCAATTCTGCAAGTTTGCATAAAACCGCTTTCTGCTTTGGCTTTTTCCCGCCATTTTCCGCCATGACGGCGCTGTACGCTTCGGCATAGCAGTCCTTTACCGGTGTCTTTCCCTCTGTCTTATTCCGATTCAGGGCGTTTAAAAATCTTTTCACTCCCTTGATCATCTCCGTAGTGTCCATTCCATCCAGTAAGCCGGGAATGTCCACTACGGGCGTGTTAATGGGGGCGTTACATAAGTCCTCGACGAATTTATCAATGCGCGGCGCTCTCCCTGCGTACCAGTCACTCGCTTGGCGCGAATCCTCTTTCCTATCTCGCTCCCAATCCTCCTTCTCTTTTCCGGTGAGTAATGCCACCCAACGGTTACACAGTTCATCCTTCTTTCTGAAAACATCTAAAACGCTCGCATCCCGCTCCCAATTCTCTCGATCTTTTTCGGGGAGTGCTTCCAGCCAGCGGTTGTACAGTTCAGTCTGTTTGGCGAAAACATCAAAAATGCTCATATCTCATCCAATTTGGTTGTTATTTGTTCTGATTGTGGTTTGTGGGACAAAATCCTGTCCCGGTCTGTCCCGTCCCTTGTCCCATTGTTTTTTGTCTAACAAACTGAAATACATTCACTTTTTTCTTATGGGACAAACGGGACAAACGGGACAAGCGAAAAAACGATATTGAAGTTTTATCTGGGGAATCCTCATGCTTTCCGCAGCGGTTGAACGTTGTAATCTTCACCACGTTCCAACGTTTCCATCAGGTTGCCCAGCATCGCTAAAGCCTCCCGGCGCTCCTCAAAATATTGGTGGCGGTTGTAAATGCCCTCGACACCTTTGATGCGGTGATTGAGGCACCGTTCGGCAACGATGGGGTCAACTCCCAATTCAGCCAGATGTGTACGCGCTGTGCGTCGCATGTCGTGAACGGTGAAGTTGGGCACACCTGGCATTTCATGCTTAACCTTTGCCAGTGCGACGGGCAGGGTGCTTTCTTGAATATGGGGGATCATCCTGTGTTGTTGCTTGCGGGCTGGTAATACCCATTTGCTGTTACAGGACAGTAGGCGCAGTTCCTCCAACCATTCGACGGCCTGTTTAGGCAGGGGAATATCAATACCGTCACCAGTCTTTGTGCGCTCGCCCGGCAGATACCAAATGCCATTGGTTAAATCGAACTCACTCCAGCGGGCAGCGCATAGCTCCATTTTGCGCACGCAGGTAACCAGAAGAAGTTTCATGGTCAATTCATTCTCACGGCTAAAGCCTTTAGCCATGCGCATGGCCTCGAAAAACTGAACCAGTTCCTGTCTGGACAGTGCGCGGTCGCGTGACTTTTCTTTGCCGCCTGCGTCACTGGAATCAAACGCAGCAGCGGGATTAACTTCAATCATCCCCAGCTTGATAGCATGGTCAAAGATGCGGCGCACCCAACGTAAAACGTCATTGGCAACGGATGGCGCACCACGCTTTACGATTGCCTGAATTAGGGCGTCGATATCCTTAGGTTTTATCTCTTTGACCTTCTTTTTCCCCATGCGCGGGTTGATATCTTTCTCAAGACGGCGGCGCAGAATGTCGGGGTGTTTCCATTTGCCTAACACTTTCTTTCTGAAATAGTCTTCGGCAACCTCAGCAACGGTTTTGTCGTTCCGCTCCGCTTCAATTTTGGCTTTTGCTTCAGCCTTTCTTTCCTGCTTTTCTCCGGCAACGTCATGGCCGCCAGTAACAAGCGCAGCAAGTCTTTTAGTCTCCTGACGCGCTTCAGCCAGTGACATCAGGCCATAGGTGCCAATGGTCATTACGCGGGGTTTACCAGCCAGACGGTAGCGAAACCGCCATGATGGTTTTGTGTCGTTATTTCTGAAGCGCAGATATAAGCCGTTACCGTCCGATTTGCCCTCGAACCGCTCATTGGCTCTTATCCATGCTTTGATCTGAGTGTCTGTCAGCTTGCCCATATCTCACCTGTGCTTGTGTACCCGATTTTGATTTAGCTATATACGGATTTGTACACTGCTGGGTACACGGAAAATATGCGCTTTTATGATACTAACTGCAACTTTGTGATATGAAAAAAGCCCGTGGTTAGCGGGCTTTGGTGGGGTTTTGATTCTACCTGATATCAGGTGATATGTTACTCGATGTTCTGGATCTGCTCGCGCATCTGCTCAATCAGGACCTTCAGCTCAATCGCTGAATTGGTTACCTCTGCATTGATAGACTTAGACGCCAGCGTGTTCGACTCGCGGTTGAACTCCTGCATCATAAAGTCGAGACGGCGGCCTACCGCTTCTTTCTTCTTCAGAATGTTGTAGGTCTCTTTAACGTGCGCTTCCAGACGATCCAGCTCTTCAGCCACGTCCACACGCTGCGCCATCAGCACCAGCTCTTGTTCCAGACGGTTGTTTTCCAGCTGAACTTCCGCCTCTTCCAGTTTGGCGACAAGACGCTCACGCTGCCATTGCAGCACTTCTGGCATATGAGCGCGCACTTTAGCGACTTCGGCGCTCACGCCTTCAAGGCGTTGCTCAATCATCGCTTTCAGCGCCTGGCCTTCGGTTTCACGGGCAACGATAAAGTCATCCAGCGTGCCGTCGAGTGCAGCCAGGATCTCAGCGGTAATCGCGTCCAGATCCTGCTCTCCGGCGGCCATCACGCCAGGCCAGCGCAGAATATCAACCGGGTTGATCTCGCCTTCATCGCTTTGCATTTTGACCCAGTTCGCCGCATTAACCAGCTGTTTTGCCAGCTTTTCGTTCAGGATCAGTTCACCCTGCGCGCTGGCGTCGGGCTCAAAACGCAGGTTACATTCCACTTTCCCGCGGGTCAGACGCGTACGGATACGCTCACGCACCACAGGCTCCAGGCTGCGGAACTGTTCCGGCATACGGAAATACGTTTCCAGATAGCGCTGGTTTACCGAGCGCATTTCCCAGGTAGCGCTACCCCAGCTACCCTTGATTTCACGCCGGGCGTAGGCGGTCATACTGCGGATCATAGACATTCCCGTTTTTAAAGGAGAGATGGGGGGATTATAGCTTTCAGGGGCTTCTCAGGATAGGAATAAGCGTCCTTTATCCGTATAATGCGCAGCCACATTCGTTTCAAGCCGGAGAATCCATCATGCGTCCAGCAGGTCGTAGCGCCAACCAGGTGCGTCCCGTCACCCTGACCCGTAACTATACAAAACACGCTGAAGGCTCCGTGCTGGTTGAGTTTGGTGACACCAAGGTGCTTTGCACCGCGTCCATTGAAGAGGGCGTGCCTCGCTTCCTGAAAGGTCAGGGCCAGGGGTGGATCACCGCCGAATACGGTATGTTGCCGCGCGCAACCCATACCCGTAATGCCCGTGAAGCGGCAAAAGGTAAGCAGGGCGGCCGTACTATGGAGATCCAGCGCCTGATCGCGCGTGCGCTCCGCGCCGCGGTTGACCTGAAAACGCTGGGTGAGTTCACCATCACGCTGGACTGCGACGTGATCCAGGCCGATGGTGGCACGCGTACGGCCTCTATTACCGGTGCCTGTGTGGCGCTGGCAGATGCCCTGAACAAGCTGGTTGCCGCCGGTAAGCTGAAAACCAACCCAATGAAAGGGATGGTTGCTGCTGTCTCCGTTGGTATCGTTAACGGCGAGGCGCTTTGCGATCTGGAATACGTTGAAGATTCTGCCGCAGAAACCGACATGAACGTGGTGATGACCGAAGATGGTCGCATCATTGAAGTGCAGGGTACGGCAGAAGGCGAGCCATTCACTCACGAAGAACTGCTCACCTTGCTGGCGTTGGCCCGAGGGGGAATCGAATCTATTGTAGCGACGCAGAAAGCGGCGTTAGAAAATTGATTTTAAGGCGACCAATGAGTCGCCTTTTTTTTGCCTGTAAGACTGAAAAGACAAAGGAGCAAATCCATGAAATCGTATCAGCGCCAGTTTATTGAGTTTGCGCTTAACAAGCAGGTACTTAAGTTTGGCGAGTTCACGCTGAAATCCGGGCGTAAAAGCCCGTATTTCTTCAACGCCGGGCTGTTTAATACCGGGCGCGACCTGGCACTGTTAGGCCGCTTCTATGCCGAAGCGCTGGTGGATTCCGGGATTGATTTTGACCTGCTGTTTGGCCCCGCGTACAAAGGCATTCCAATTGCAACCACCACGGCGGTAGCGCTGGCGGAGCACCATGACCGCGACGTACCGTACTGCTTTAACCGTAAAGAGGCCAAAACCCACGGTGAAGGCGGCAATCTGGTAGGCAGTGCGTTGCAGGGGCGTGTGATGCTGGTGGATGACGTGATCACCGCAGGTACCGCGATCCGTGAATCGATGGAGATTATCCAGGCTAACGGCGCAACGCTTGCGGGTGTGCTGATTTCGCTCGATCGTCAGGAGCGCGGGCGCGGCGACATCTCTGCTATTCAGGAAGTGGAGCGCGATTATGGCTGCAAGGTCACGTCGATTATCACGCTGAAAGACCTGATTGCGTATCTGGAAGAGAAGCCTGAGATGGCTGATCATCTGGCGGCGGTGCGTCAATACCGCGAAGAGTTTGGCGTATAATTCAATTGCCCGGCGGCGCTACGCTTACCGGGCCTACCCGTTCGTAGGCCGGATAAGGCGAAGCCGCCATCCGGCGATGGCGTTACTGTAACTGAGCAGCCACTAACGGCCAGCGGGCGTCAAAATCGTCCGTTGGTCGATATTTAAACTCGCTGCGCACAAACCGGGAGAGCATCCCTTCGCAAAAAGCCAGGATCTGGCTTGCCAGCAGGGTCTCATCCGTATTATATCCCTCGCCTTCCCGCATTTTCTTCTCGCGCAGAACCTGACGCAGCTGGGCTTCGATACGCTCAAAAAGCTGGTTTATACGGCCTTGCAGACGATCCTGTTCAAACATCAGCGCGTGGCCGGTCAGAATACGGGTCAGACCCGGGTTACGTTCACCAAACCCCAGAATCAGCAGCACAATCAGACGCAGACGCGTGCTGGTGTCTTTTTCATCCTTCAGAATCAGGTTGATGCGCGTGATCAGGCTGTCTTCGATAAACTCGATCAGGCTGTCAAACATCCGGGTTTTGCTCGGGAAATGACGATACAGCGCCGCCTCTGACACGCCCACAGAGGCCGCCAGTTTTGCGGTGGTGATGCGTTGACTGCCGTCGCTGGATTCAAGCATCAGAGCCAGAGATTGAAGTATTTCTTCGCGACGATTCCTTTTCGCGGTTTGTTTTTCTGCCATGTTACAAAATACCCCTGAAAATAAGCACTTGTCAGGCTGGCAACCACACAGCGACCCGCAAACTGACGTTTGCGGTTTGTTATTGCATTATGGCGCTGTGAGATGCGTGTTTGTCAGGCGGTTATTTGCGCCCGGAATGGCCGAAGCCGCCTTCGCCACGGTCGGTAGCGTCGAAGTCTGCCACCAGGTTAAATTCTGCCTGCACCACCGGTACAAACACCATCTGCGCGATACGCTCGCCCGGCTCAATGGTGAAGCTGTCCTGGCCACGGTTCCAGACGGATACCATCAGCTGACCCTGATAGTCAGAGTCGATCAGGCCGACCAGGTTACCCAGCACGACGCCATGCTTATGGCCCAGGCCAGAGCGCGGCAGGATCACCGCTGCCAGTGACGGGTCAGCAATGTGAATCGCCAGCCCGGTCGGGATCAGGGTCGTTGCACCTGGCGCCAGTTCTACGGCGTCATCAAGACAGGCGCGCAGGTCAAGACCGGCAGAGCCGGAGGTGGCATACGTTGGCAGCGGAAATTGCTCGCCAACGCGCGGGTCCAGAATCTTAACGTCGATTTTTTTCATCATAACGGGTAACGATCTCGTCCAGTAAGTGTTGGCCCAGGAGTTCTTTGCGCTCAAGCGGTAAGACTTTATCTCCATCCTGCCAGAAAAGGTGCAATGCGTTGCTGTCGCTGTTAAATCCTTGCGTGGACAGCGATACGTCGTTCGCGCAAATCAAATCGAGGTTTTTGCGGGTACGTTTTTGCCGGGCATATTCTTCCACATTATTCGTTTCTGCGGCAAACCCAACAACGTAAGGTCGATGAGTTTTCAATGCGGCGACACCGGCAACGATATCCGGGTTCTTCACCATTTTTATTGTTAATTCATCACCTTGCTTTTTAATTTTGGCGTCGGCAATGGTTTCGGCGCGGTAATCAGCGACGGCCGCACAGCCGATAAAAATATGCTGCTGTTGAGCATGTGCCTGTACGGCGGCTTCCATTTCCAGCGCGGTCGTTACATCAATACGCTGCACAAACGCAGGGGTGGTAAGCGACACCGGGCCGCTCACCAGCGTGACGTTCGCGCCGCGTTTGGCTGCCGCGGCAGCAATCGCAAAGCCCATTTTGCCTGAGCTGTGGTTGGTGATGTAACGCACCGGATCCAGCGGCTCGCGCGTGGGGCCCGCGGTAATCATGATGTTGAGATGTTGCAGATCGTTGACAGGCGAGAAATGGGCGGCGGCCATATCAACAATCGTCAATGGGTCGAGCATACGCCCTGGCCCAACGTCGCCGCAGGCCTGGCTGCCACTGTCCGGTCCCCAAATCAGCAGGCCGCGCGAGGCCAGCGTGTCCAGATTATGCTGGGTAGCGGCGTTGCGGTACATCTGCTGGTTCATTGCGGGCACAACCGCGACGGGCGCAGGCGTGGCGAGGCAAATGGTCGTTACCAGATCGTTCGCCATACCGGCTGCCACGCGGGCAATTAAATCTGCCGTGGCGGGGGCAAGGATAACCAGATCGGCCCATTTTCCCAGTTCAATGTGGCCCATTGCGGCTTCGGCTGCCGGGTCGAGCAGGCTGTCGGATACCGGGTATCCCGAGACGGCTTGCAGGCTCAGCGGGGTGATAAAGGCTTTGCCGCCTTCGGTGATCGCGACCCGTACGTCGGCCCCGCGCTCGCGCAAACGGCGCACCAGGTCTGGCGTTTTATAGGCAGCAATACCGCCGCTGACGCCAAGAACGATTTTTTTACCGGCCAGGCTCATCATGATTCTTTCCTGTTAGGTTTCACCAGAGAGCGGGCATTTTATCACAATCCCTAAAACGGGGTGATGATGTCCTTAATTCACTTTGCGAGGCGTTACGCAAGAACGAAATGCCAGCGTCGAACCCCGAATTTGCCTGTGGCAGCATAATGGCAAACAGAAGGAGGCCGGGCATGGAAGAGACTGAACTGCTGCTACCGCGTGAAAAAATGCTGCGTCATGGCGTCACGTTGTTAAAGGACGACGAGCTGCTGGCGCTCTTTTTACGCACAGGCACGCCGGGGAAAACGGTATTTACGCTGGCGAAAGAACTGATAGACCATTTCGGTTCACTGTATGGATTGCTGACCGCTGAGCTGGAGGCGTTTACGCACGTTGAGGGCATTGGCGTGGCGAAATATGCCCAGTTACGGGGCATTGCCGAGCTGGCCCGGCGATTTTACAACGTGCGTATGGAGGAAGAAGACCCGATCCTCACCCCCGACATGACCCGCGAATTTCTGCAAAGCCAGCTCTCCGATCTGGAGCGGGAGATCTTTATGGTGATCTTTCTCGACAACAAAAACCGGGTACTGAAACATACCCGCCTTTTTTCGGGAACATTGAGTCACGTTGAGGTGCATCCGCGTGAAATTGTGCGGGAAGCGATAAAAGTGAATGCAGCCGGCGTGATCCTCGCGCATAATCACCCCTCTGGCTGTGCAGAACCAAGCAGAGCTGACAAAGCAATTACCGAACGTATTATCAAATGCTGTCAATTCATGGACATTCGTGTGCTGGACCATCTGATAATTGGCCGCGGAGAGTACATTTCTTTTGCCGAACGTGGCTGGATTTAGGCCTTTTCTCGCGATCCATCGGGATCTTTGTCTGTTCGGGACTTGAGCACACCGCCGAGTCAGCGTATACTACGCCACCTTTGAGAATCTCGGGTTTGGCATTTGGGCCTGGCAATCGAGAGTTCAATAGAACTATGCGATGACCGGGCTGTAAAGCCTGACGAGGCGCCGATACCCCATACGAAGCTCGAGCTAATTTGATTTTTGGAGAATAGACATGTCCCGAGTCTGCCAAGTTACTGGCAAGCGTCCGGTGACCGGTAACAACCGTTCCCACGCACTGAACGCGACTAAACGCCGTTTCCTGCCGAACCTGCACTCTCACCGTTTCTGGGTTGAGAGCGAGAAGCGTTTTGTCACCCTGCGCGTATCTGCTAAAGGTATGCGTGTAATCGATAAGAAAGGCATCGATACAGTTCTGTCCGAACTGCGTGCCCGTGGCGAAAAGTACTAAGTACTTAAAGAGGAAATAAATCATGGCTAAAGGTATTCGCGAGAAAATCAAGCTGGTTTCTTCTGCTGGTACAGGTCACTTCTACACCACCACGAAGAACAAACGTACTAAGCCGGAAAAACTGGAACTGAAAAAATTCGATCCAGTTGTACGCCAGCACGTACTGTACAAAGAAGCTAAAATCAAATAATTTTAGTCTCCTTGTATTGAAAAACCCCGCAACTGCGGGGTTTTTTGCATTCTGCATCTCAACGGAGGAACCATGCCTGAATTACCTGAGGTAGAGACCAGCCGCCGCGGCATTGAGCCCCATCTGGTTGGCGCGACTATTCTTCATGCTGTCGTTCGCAACGGGCGTCTGCGCTGGCCGGTGTCCGATGAGATCCACGCGTTAAGCGACAAACCCGTCCTGAGCGTGCAGCGCCGCGCGAAATACCTGCTGCTGGAGCTGCCTGACGGCTGGATCATTATCCATCTGGGCATGTCGGGAAGCCTGCGCATCCTCACCGAAGAGTTGCCTGCGGAAAAGCACGACCACGTTGATCTGGTGATGAGTAACGGCAAAGTGCTGCGTTACACCGACCCGCGTCGCTTTGGCGCATGGCTGTGGACCAAAGAGCTGGAAGGACACAACGTGCTGGCGCATCTCGGACCTGAGCCGCTGTCAGAGGCGTTTAACGCGGATTATCTCAAAGAGAAGTGCGCGAAAAAGAAAACCCCGATTAAACCCTGGCTGATGGATAACAAGCTGGTGGTGGGCGTGGGAAATATCTATGCCAGCGAATCGTTGTTTGCCGCCGGGATCCATCCCGATCGGCTGGCCTCCTCGCTGTCGGCGCAGGAGTGCGAGCTGCTGGTCAGAGTAATTAAAGCGGTACTGCTGCGCTCAATTGAGCAGGGCGGGACGACGCTGAAGGATTTCCTGCAAAGCGACGGGAAGCCGGGCTATTTTGCGCAGGAGTTGCAGGTTTATGGCCGTAAGGGTGAGCCGTGCAGAGCCTGCGGGACGCCGATTATTGCCACGAAGCACGCTCAGCGCGCCACGTTTTACTGCCGTCAGTGCCAGAAGTAGGGTTACTTTAGCTTTTCCATCAACGCCTGGTGGACGTTAACCGGCAGGAAGTGGGTAACGTCCCCGTGATGGCGCGCCACCTCTTTCACCAGTGAGGAAGAGATGAAGGACCACTCTTTGGAGGGCATCAGGAATACGCTCTCCAGCTCCGGCATCAGATGGCGGTTCATGTGTGCCAGCTGCATCTCATATTCGAAGTCTGCTACCGCGCGAAGACCGCGGATCAGGATATTGGCCTGCCGGTCACGGGCAAAGTTTGCCATCAAGTCGCTGAATCCGACGACCTCAACATTCGACAGATGCGAAATCGCATCGGTGGCAAGCTGCACGCGTTCGTTCAGGTCGAACATCGGCTTTTTGCTCGGGCTGGCGGCAATGGCCAGAATCACCTTGTCGAACATACACGCCGCACGGGTGATGATATCAAGATGACCGTTAGTGATCGGATCGAAGGTACCCGGATAAATCGCTTTTGTGCTCATGGCTCACGTTTTCTCTGAGTAGCCGCGGTTCAGCGCCCACAGCTCGGTGTATTTGTTGAAAGTATACTGGGCATTCACTACGGCCAGTAACCAGCCCTGTTTGCCGTCCAGCACGCCGCCACGCAGCAGCAGCGTTTTCAGAAACGCGCCCAGCGTGTGGGTGAAGATGCCGGTCAGCGTGGCCTTCTTGCCGCGCGTATGCCGCTCCTGCGCCCAGGCGGTGGCATAGTTCAGCTGTTTCCGCTGGAAGCTGGCGAAATCGCGGCAGGTCAGATGAAGCAGATCGCCTGTCAGAGGGATGACCTGAGCGCTATCGCAGGCCAGAGATTCATGGACCAGGTTGTCGTTGTACTGATAACGCTCGCGCGCATAGAGGCGCATCACGCGGTCGGGGTACCAGCCGCTGTGGCGCATAAAGCGGCCCAGGAAATAGTTACGACGCGCGATACTGTAGACCGCGCCGGGCTGTGGCGCGGCAAGCACCATTTGAATGGCCTGTCGGAGTTCCGGGGTGACGCGCTCATCGGTATCGATCATCAACACGTAATCGCCCGTGGCGTAACCCTGCGCACGCTGGCGCTGAATACCGTAGCCCTGCCAGTCGGTGTCGGTAAAGACTTTTGCTCCGGCTGCACGGGCAACGTCCGCCGTGTTGTCCGTACTTCCGGAGTCGAGAATGACGATTTCGTCAGCCCAGGCAACAGAGGCCAGGCAATCCGGAAGCAGGTCGGCGGCGTTTTTGGCGATCATCACGACCGACAGACGCGTTGACATTAGTGGCTCCGCTGCGGCAGGTAAGGTTGCAGAAGTTGCAGCAGACGGGTCAGTGCGCCCTGGTTCTGATGCAGGACTTCAACGGCGTGACGACCGTACCACAGGCGGTAATCTTCGTCAGTCAGAAGGGTAGAGACCTCTTTGACCACCGAATCCGCGTCGGTCACGGTGATTAAGCCATCGGCTTGCTGCAATTTCGCGCAGATATCTTTGAAGTTAAACGTGTGTGGCCCCATCAGTACGGGGATGGCGTGGGCTGCTGGCTCCAGCGGGTTATGACCACCGCGCTCCACCAGGCTTCCGCCAACGAATGCAAGATCGGCGATCCCGTACAGCAGCATCAGTTCGCCCATCGTATCGCCAATCACCACCTGCGTGCTGCCAGAGGGGATTTCGCCGCTGCTGCGCAGGGTGAAGCTGAAACCGCCTTTTTGCACCATCTCGCGGGCATCTTTAAAACGCTCAGGATGGCGAGGAACCAGAATCAGCAGTAAATCAGGGAATTTTTCCAGCAGCTGGCGGTGAGCCTGAAGAATAATGGCTTCTTCGCCATCATGGGTGCTGGTGGCAATCCAGACCTGGCGACGCGGCGCCCACTGACGACGCAGTGTTACCGCACGGGCGGCGAGTTCAGGGGTGACGGAAATATCGAACTTCAGGCTACCCGTGACCGCAAGCTGGTTGCGCTTCAGGCCGAGGGCGATAAAGCGCGCGGCATCTTCTTCGTTCTGCGCGGCGATCAGCGTGATTTTGCTGAGCAGGCGACGCATAAATTTACCCAGCTTGCCGTACCCTTTCGCCGAGCGTTCCGACAGACGCGCGTTGGCGATAACCAAAGGAATTTTACGGGCATGCAGGGCGGAAATCATATTCGGCCACAGTTCGGTTTCCATGACGATCACCAGTTTAGGGCGCACGGTATTCAGGAAACGGTTCATGGCGCAGGGGAGATCGTACGGCAGGTAGACGTGATGCACGTCTTTACCGAAGGCAGACATCACGCGCTCTGAGCCGGTTGGCGTCATCGTGGTGACGGTGATGGGCAGTGACGGATAACGGTGGCGCAGGGCACGCACCAGTGGAATGGCGGCCAGCGTTTCCCCGACTGACACGGAATGCAGCAGAATACCGTCCGGCGCCACTTTATTGCGGCAGTAGCCATAACGTTCGGCCCAGCGTTTACGGTACGCAGGCGCTTTACGGCTACGAAGCAACAGTCGCAGCCACACCAGTGGCTGAATGATGTAGAGCAGGGCGGTATACAACAATTCCAAGCGATTATCCGTTTTTTTAGTTTCGGCCGGGAAATTCTAAGCATTTAAGCGTGCTAAAGCTATCTCTTATGCCAGATACCGTTTTAAACGGAAGTAGCGCCGGCCCAGGCGCCAGCGCAAACGCGGGCTTTTGGCACTTTTCCAGATGAGCTTCCAGATCCCGGTGTCGAAGAACTCTTTGATTATCATTGATTTCTTCGCCTCATCCTTCATGTTGTCGAAGGTATGAATAATTCCCAGACCCTCTTTAGCGATTTGCCAGTAACAGGCCGGGATATTTTTCACTTTATCCGGGTAGCGCTGGTTAATGGCATCAAGCATCTTCAGGATCTTCATATAATGGCGCGCAGAGCGAATCAGCGTGTCGTCATTATCCGGGGTGTGCGATACCGAGGCGGAGTGAATGTAGTAGTCGTAAAAGCGTTCGCTGGTGTACTGAACGCGTTCCGCGGCAAGCAGCACCTCAGTCGTCCACGGGATATCCTGATGGCGCAGGCCTGGCTCGAAACGGAAGCCGTGCTGACGAATAAAATCGTGACGATAGATATTCAGCCAGGTCACATGCAGGAACTTACGTGAATCCAGCGCCTTTTTTAACCATGCCGCGCCATTCATGACGCCCGTTGAGGCGAGCTTATCTTCAGGGAAGATAGGGCGAGACGGTTTTTTGTTATTTTCCCAGACGTAGTTGCCATTGCAGGTGGCGACATCCAGGTTCTGCGTGACGGCCATATCCAGCAGACGCTGGTACATGCCGGGTTTGAAGACATCATCAATATCCGGGAAAGAGAGATACTGCCCGGTCGCAACGGCCAGGCCAGTATTACGCGCGATGGACACGCCCTGATTAGGTTGTTCAATAACCTGCATCTGTGGCAGCTTTTCGCGCCATTTTTCGACAATCTGCATCGAGCGGTCAGTGGAACCGTCATTCACGATGATGACTTCCATACTGTCGATGTGTTGATTTACAAGGCAGGTAAAGAACTGATCGAGAAAAGCTTCACCGTTATAAACGGCCACCACCACGCTTAATAAAGGCGCTGAATTTTGCATATGAAACCTGATTATTTTTGGTTGTCGACCAAAGCAATGTATTGCTGGCAAATGGCGTTGATACCGAACGATGCGATCGTTTCGCGATCAACAACCGGCGGAGAGGCATACAGTTCTGCCAGTGTTTTCGCCAGTGATTCGTCGGTTAACGCTGTCAGACCACGCGCCAGGGGGCCAGTAAGGATCTCAGCAGGGCCGCCAGGGCAGTTTGTACTCACCGGTGGGGTCTGACAGATAATGGACTCTACCAGTACATTACCAAAACCTTCGCAGTCGGAACTTAACACTAAAAGGCGTGCCCCTTTGATCCACGGGTAGGGGTTGGTTTCGAACGGGCGGAAGACGATCTTGTTTTCAATTCCCAGCTTAGCGGCAAGCTGTTTGAGCTGATTTATTTTCGCGTCAGAACCTTTGCCCATCAACACCAACGATGCGTCGATCTTGCTCAGCGCAAACGCCCGCAGCAGCCTGTCGTGACGTTTGTGTTCATGAAAACGGCCAACGTGGATAATGTAATCCTGCCCCTGCATCTCAAAGGGCGCTTCCGCCAGACGCTGAATTTCAGGGATATCAAAGGGGTTATGGATAACCGCTTTGCGCCGCAGGGGGATCGCGAGTACTTCAGACAGATCGTGCAGCACGGCGCCGGATACCGCCACCACGTTGCGGTTTTCATAGGTATGACGGATTTTATAATGCTTAAACCAGCGAGAAAGCCCGCTGCGATGGCGCAAATAGGAGAAGGAGAACATCCCGTGTACGCAGAACCAGACCTTATCCCGATCCAGCACGCAGCTGTGCGCCACGATACGGTCGGTTTTATGCAGATGTGAGAACACGACGTCAAATTTACCGCTGCGTTCTGCCTGCTCGATGGCGCGATCCAGCAAACGGGCGCGACGCGGGATCTCGGTCAGCTTCCGCCAGGGTTTTTTACAGGTATCCTGCACAACCTGAAAATCGATGCCTTCCGGAATGGCGTAGTCGCACACCTTCCGTAAGGAGAAAAGGGTGACCTGATGCCCCAGTTCTGTCAGTCCGCTGGAGAGGGTGAGAACCGTTTTTTCGGCTCCTCCACCGGGTAAACCATCAATAATCATTAGGATGCGCATTATTAATCCAGTAATTTTTGATAAAGCGAAATAAGCTGACTTGATAGTTTTTCAGGGGTTGCTTCTCTGACGCGTTCACGCGCCGCAAGCCCCATATTGTTATTTTTTTCCAGTGAAGGGATGGACATGACGGCCTCCTTCAATGTGTGGATATCAAGTGCATCACAGTAAAACCCGTTCTGGCCTTGCTCAATAAATTCTGAACCACCGCAACTCTCTGACGTAATGACGGGCAATCCACAGGCCATTGCTTCAAGTATGACGTTAGGGAAAGGGTCATACAGCGTCGGCAGCAGTAAACCATCAGAAAGCTGATAAAATGGCAGCGTCTCTTTTTGCATCCCCAGGAAACGGATTTGCCCCTCACAGCCTAATGAACGGGCGAGGTCGCGATAACGGCTTTCCGCTTTATCCTGACCGACCACAACCAGCCACGCCGAGGTTCCTGCTATAGCCCGAATAGCGCTTGCCAGCCCCTTGCGTTCAAACCCTGAACCCACGAAGCAGAAAATGACGGCATCAGCGGGTAAGCCAAATTGCTGACGCAGTACAGCGCGTTGTCTCTCTTCTGCCGGAACGAAGCGGCTGGAATCTATTGAATTATAAATCACATGTATCTTTTTTGCGTCAATATCAAAGTCTTCGACGATTTCGCGCTTGATCATCTCCGCATTACAGATAACGGCTTTCAACTCGGGAGCCTGGTACATTTCACGTTCTGCGTGCATCACGTAGCGGTGATAGCGATCGTGCGTAAGCAGCTTCGCGCGCCAGGCGGGAAGAATACGCGTACGCTGTAGCAGCCAGCGTCGATGTACACCATCCCCGGCGCGGTAAATATCGCAGCCCGGAATACGTTCGTGGCTCTGGACAATATCAAACTGCTGTTGCTGCCACAGCGCGCGCGCGGCGTGTGCAAAGCCGCGCTCACGGCTGATGCGGCCCCACTTTCGTGGATCGCAAATATGAATATGCCAGTCGTCCTGCTTTTCGCCCTGCCACTCGCGGGTGATGACGTTGAGCTCAAGATTTTGATTGCTCAGCGCGGTAAGTGCCCTGGAGACAAAACGTTCTGCTCCTCCATCCGGACGATATTTTTGGCGCACAATGGCCAGACGATGAAGCTTCATTGCAGGTATCTCCTAGCGGCGGAGACGACAGCATCAACGGGGATGGCGTCGAGATAACGTTCCGTCGTTTTTGTATCAATGGCGTCAGGGTTGGGAAGCGGGCCGTAGTTACCTGCCCAGATGACCTCTCCGTTAACCTGCCATGGCGACCAGAACGTCAATTTTGACGGGCCAAACAGCGCCACGCAGGGCGTCTGAAGGGCGGCGGCCATGTGCATGGGGACGGAGTCAACGCCAATGAACAGGATCGCGTGATCGATTAGCGAGGCCAGTTGGCGCAGGGTTAACTGGCCTGCCAGTGATACAACACCCGTCTGCGGGGAGGCGGCAAGAATGCGGTCAATCATCGCCAGCTCTTTCTTATCCGGTCCCGCCGTGAGGACGATAGTGTGGCCGTCCTGCTGCAACGCGGCGATAGTTTGCGCCATTTTGTCTTCATCCCAGCACTTAAAGAACCAGCGTGAAGTGGGTTGAATAACGATGTAGCGGTCTCCCACGCCCTTTTGCGACAGCTTTTGGTGAGCATGGCGCCAGTCATCCGCGCTGTAAGCCATGGTCACGGTAGGGTTGGCCATTACCGGCAGCGCTGACAGTATGGAGAGATTTTGTTCAACGGTGTGCAACGACTGATGGCTGGCGACCGAGACCAGTTCACTGTGACAAAAACGCCAGAAGGCATTATTGCGCTTGTTAAAAGCGAACCCGAGCCGAACCGGTGCACCGGTGAAGCGGGTAACAATCGCGCTGCGCCACTGATCGGCAAGATTGATCACCAGATGATAATGCTGAGCACGTAAAGCACGAAGCAACTGCCACTCTTTTTGCAGGTGCTTCAGCGTCCCCAGCTGCTTCCATTTACGATCGATACCATAGATCGTCCTGATTGCCGGATGCGCGGCGAGCATGTCTCGCGTCTCTTCATAGAGAAGCACGTCGATTTGGGCTTCAGGCCATTTCTGGCGTAATGAATTGATGACGGGGGTGGTGAGTAACATGTCACCATGATGGCGAAGTTTGATCAGTAAAATGCGCAAATCAGGCGTGTCAGGTAAGTTATTCATCATCATCTTATCGGCGTTGTACTATTGGCAATTCTAATAGACCTGGTAACGACTTGCACTCTTTCTCCATAATGTCAGGAATTTCCCTGGAAGGGTTTACTCCTGCTTTCGGGCGTGCGTAACATAGCGCTAACTATTTTGTCTTGCGGGCTCATTATGAAAAAACCAGCGTTTATCATCACGATCGATACCGAAGGGGATAATCTCTGGCAGAACCACCGGGTGATCAAAACGGAAAACGCGCGCTACCTGGCGCGGTTTCAGGCGCTTTGTGAACGCTTCGGCTTTAAGCCCGTCTGGCTGACCAACTACGAGATGGCAGTCGAACCGGTATTCATTGAGTTCGCGAAAGAGGTCATAGCCCGCGGCCAGGGTGAGGTGGGAATGCATCTCCATGCCTGGAATAGCCCTCCGGAGCACGATCTGACCGGTGATGACTGGCGCTGGCAGCCTTATCTGATTGAGTTTTCAGACGAGGTCATGCGTGAGAAAGTGCTCTTCATGACCCGCTTACTGGAAGAGACTTTCCAGACAAAAATGCTCAGCCATCGCGCCGGGCGCTGGGCATTCGACAGCCGTTACGCCCAGTTGCTGATTGAGCTGGGGTATCAGGTAGATTGTTCCGTTACGCCGCGCGTGAACTGGCGCAACGCGAAAGGTGTCCCGCAGGGTAATGGCGGAACGAATTACCAGCATTTTCCCGATAGTGCCTACTTTTTGGACGTAGACGACATTTCCCGGCCGGGAAACAGCCCTCTCCTCGAAGTGCCGATGAGCATCCAGTATAAACACCCGGCATGGCTGAATTCCCTGAAGCAGGGTTATGATCGTCTGCGCGGTAAATACCGTTCTCCGTCAGTTAACTGGTTACGTCCGTCCGGAGGAAATGCGGCGGAGATGATTAAGGTTGCGCAGCAGTGCCTGGCTCAGGGGAATGACTACGTGGAATTCATGCTGCATTCGTCGGAATTTATGCCTGGCGGGAGCCCTACTTTTAAAGACGAGGCCGCGATTGAGGGGCTGTATCAGGATCTGGAGCAGCTCTTTACCTGGTTATCAGATAAGACCGTGGGGATGACGCTGGCGGAGTTTTACCAGTACAAAAAATAGTTATGCCCGCCAGGCGGGCATATTTGTTATTGCTGTTTTGTTTGTGAGAAAGGTGTACTTAGCGCAAACAAAATCATAAAGAAGATTAAGGCTTCTGAACTGAGCAGTATGACATCTGTCAGTCCATATAAGAGCAAAAGAAGCATCGATGTCAGCAGCAGCGCGTTTCTGTTTCGTAAGGCATACACAATCATCGAAACGAAGAAAAAGAGCATTACCGCTACGCCGGGGATCCCCTGCAAAGAGTATTTCTCAATAAATTCATTATGCAGGTGGACTTTGATGTACACGAGCGCGGTAGCAAGATGTGGATGGCCGTCTTTTATATACTGCCGTGTCCACGTTTCACGGTCTTCAAGTGATTGTCCCAACGGATGTGCAAGACCATTCTCGATCCCGACAGTCCACATCGAAAAACGTGCGCCAAGTGACGTGCGGTCATAGCCTTGCTGATATTTCTCAACTTCTATTTGGGTTTGCCTTATTTTTGGGGAAATCAATGGCTTGTAGCTCACGATAACAATCCCGGCCACAATACATAAAAAGATGAGAGCGGATTTGAGATGAATCTTTCTGAAATGATAAAGCGTGAGCACAATTGCCAGAAGCAGATATAAACCCATCGCAGCGCGGGTCCCCGTCAACAGTATGACGAAGTAAGAGATTAATATAGTGAAGCCCGCAACAACATACAGCTTCACGTTCTGTTGAAGGTAAAGACTGTATACGAAAGCCAGTGACAGGACAGAATAAACATAGGCTGAAACGGTGGCACGGTTAATTGCCATCTCAACGCGAGTCATACCTTGCGAGGCCTGCCACAAGCCATACCCTGTGGCGAGCACAAACCCCAGGGCCGTTGCGAAGAAGAAGAATTTCCTGAAGGTATCCTTATCGATATAAAACTTAAAGCGGTCGATATAGAAAATCAGGACACTCGCTAAAATTAACTTTTTGCTGGCACCGAGGTAGTCGCTGTAAAGGTTGAGGCCCTCGTTATGATACTCATAGAGTAAGTACCAGCCGAGGTTAAGTAACCCAATCAGCAGAATGGGCAGCGCTATAGTAAAAGGTCGCAAAGTGATTTTTTTATATTCGAAAGCCAGGCCAATAATACTGACGTAAATAGCGATATAGAAAAACTCTCTTTGCTTCCCAGAACTGACTAAAGCCAGTATCAAGGAGATGAGGCTTAAAGCGATCGTCAGTTGATATAGCCGTGGTTTTATTTTTTCCATAACGCCTCAATAACCCTTTTTTTGTAGCTAAAACGAACATCGGTGGACAGGAAAAAAGACAATGTATACATGGTCTTTACGCGTTGTTTCACGAGCTGCAATTGTTGGTCTATAAGACAGGACCGATGGTTGCTGTAAATATCAAACCAGTGGCAATTGACGAGATGTTTGTAGCGTGACGGAAATGTTCTTTCCATGTGTAACGTGCATTCGACAAGCGTTGAAATTTTGCTGGCGTCCAGACTGCTCGACAAACTGTCGCGACGCTTGATGTAATAATAATGCCCCTGGCGTTGATAGGCTATTTTGCTCGATTGCATCAACATTCCCGGGAAGACAGCGAAATCCTCATAACATAACATCGGAGGTATGGGATTTTTCTCGTAAAGACTACGATGAATAAACTGGCCAATGAGATGTGCCTGAAAGTCTTTATGACGTAAGAAACGAGCAATTGCTTCATGTTGTGACAATGGCACAGGCTTAAATCCCTGCCAGTCTGAAGTCATTTTCCGGGGATCGCGAATCTCAAGCAAACGAGTCAGTAACATGTCCGGACGTTGCGCTTTCAGGAAGGCCATTGCGTCCCTGAGGCTGCCAGGCTTTAAGCAATCGTCACTGTCGAGCATCGTAATATACTCACCCGATGCCAGTGCGACAGCGCTGTTTCTTACCCGGCCAACGTTACGAAAGTTCACGGTGCGCGTTATGATCTGAGGAAATTTCGGCGACCACTCATCAATTATTGCCTGCGTGGCATCCTCAGAACTGTCATTGAAAATAATAATTTCAGTGTCCTGATCGGTTGCTGCCAGCAGGCTTGAAAGCGTGGCGTGCAGCGTAGCTTCAGCGTTATGCGCAGCAATAATGACGCTTAAAAAAGCCATAAAAATTAGTTTCCTTGAGCGTCGGTAGCGCTAGCCAGTGAGCGGGCTTTTGGTAATGTACGGATAAACTGCTGAAGATCGTGTAACGCGGAGTCAGTGACAGAGAATAGCGCTTCCCGTTCTTGCGGGAAGTAATAGCGCGTTTCAAACACATAAGAACAAATGTTATCGTCATTCCCGATCAGCATCACATTGCCAAGCGGACGCTGTTCATAGTGACAACACGGTCCAAACAGCAGGACCACCGGCACGCCGACGGCGTCTGCGATGTAGACATTCCCCGAGTCAGACGCGATATAGCAGTCCATCTTAGAAATGGCCCAGGGAAGCTCTTCCAGCGAAATTTTGCCAATAAGATTGATAAAATTGGGGATGTCACCGTAAAGACGGGTGATATCGTCCATCCACGACTGTTCGTTTGGCGCGCCGAAGACATAAAACTCGCAGGGTAAATCAGCGAGTTGATCAACAATCCGCTTCCAGATAACCGGAGGGACGGTTTTGGCTTTATTGCCCGCCGCAATACTGATGCCGATGCGGATAACGCCAGGTTTATCAAGAATGGCCGGCCAGGTCGTCGGCTTGAAGAGTGGCTTTGTGGCGTGCTTGGGAGAGTCTTGCCACGTGAGCGAGCGGTCGGCCAGTTTCAGGTAGTTCGTCACCGAAAGCGTTTTTTTGCCATGCTCAACGGTGCCGTCGGCTGCGAGATAGAAAATCCCGTGATACCACCTGCGCGTGTAAATGCTTAAAAATTGTTTGTTTTTGGCATTGCAGACGGCGGCAAAAAAGAGGTTCACGCTGTTGGGCTGTAGCAGGTAGACGTTGTCGTATCGGTTCATGATCCTGCACGCGAAGCACAGTTTACGCCACAGGTTGCGCTTATGCTGCTCAATAAAATAGATCTGCTCAATAGTCTCATCATGCTTCGCCAGCGCGCCAACGCTGCGACTGATCAACACATCGCTTTTTTGCAGATATGCCAGAAGAGGCGTCGCATTAATAAAGTCACCGATTTTGGCTGTCTGAATGACAAGGTTCTTGCCCGTGTCTTTTCGAAACAGCTTCCGGATGAGTTTCACCGGAAAGAGTAAAATCAGCAGAAATACATAACTCATGGGTTAAATATCCCTGTTGGAAAGCCGATGGCTGCCCTGTAAAAATGAAAAAATAGCATCTGCGCTAATATCCTTCGTTTGTTGCGTAGGGCTAACCATCTGATGCTGGTTTTTACCGTAACCCCCGATCAACCCCGGATCGGTCGGGCCGAAAATCGTGATATTAGGACGATCCAGTGCGGCGGTTAAATGGCTTAACCCTGTATCCACAGAAACGACGGCGTTAGCGCCCGCCAGCTGTGCGGCAACCTGCGCCAGCGTGAGTTTGGGTAACACCTCGACGTGGGAAAAACCTGCTGCCAGACGTTCCGCTCGCTGCCGCTCATGTTCAGCGCCCCACGGGAGTTTAATATGGATACCGCTAGGTTGCATTAGTTCAATCAGCCTTCTCCAGTGCGTTTCCGGCCAGTGCTTATCGTCGCGCGTTGTGGCATGCAGGAAAACCAGATAGGGCGCGATATCCTTGTCCGTTTCGCGCAGAAAATGCTGTGCGATGGCGTAGTCACCCTGGAGGTCGGGTTTTGCATAGCCGAGACTCTTAGCGAACAGCTCGCGGGTACGTTCCACGGCGTGCTGCTGCTTCGCAATATGGTGGCGACGGTTATAGAACAGGCTCGCCAGCGGTTCGCGGGCGGTTTGCCAGTCCATGCCGTGCTTTACGCCGTGCGCCAGACGCGTGACCAGCGCGGCGCTTTTCACCAGCCCCTGGGCGTCGACGATCGCGTCGTAACGCCGGGCCTGCACCGCTTCGCGGAAGGCTTTGCGTTCGGCTTTAATCTGTGCGGAGAACCACGCTTTGCGCCAGCGGCGAATGGCCACCGGGATCACGCGATCAACCGCTTCATGCCAGGTGGGGATCTGCGCGAAGCCTTCTTCCACCACCCAGTCAAAACGGATGCCGGGAATGGCCCGCATGGCGTCCGTCAGCGACGGCAGCGTATGCAGAACATCACCCATTGAGGAGGTTTTAACGATCAATACCCGCATCCGTTATCCTTCTTCGCTCAACAGCAGTGCGTTGAGTTCTTCGAGAACACGCTGCGGGGTAATGTCGATCAGGCTCTGATGGTAACCTTCTGCGGCATCGCCTTTGCGCACCTTGTGGTAGCCGGTGATCAAACGGATCACGCGCGCCTTGTGCGACAGCGGCGGCGTGAAGTCCGGGCTGCTTGGGCCATACAGCGCGACCAGCGGGCGGTCCAGCGCGGCGGCGACGTGCATCAGGCCAGAGTCGTTACTGACCACGGCCTTACAGGCGGCAATGAGGATAACCGCCTGCTCGAGTTGCGTTTCCCCGGCCAGGTTGCGGCACCATGCCTGTTGCTCGGTGCTCAGCGTGGCGAGAATTTCATTGCCCGCCTCATGATCTTTCGCCGAGCCAAACAGCACAATCTGATAGCCTTCATCGATAAGCTGTTTCGCCAGCTCTGCATAGTGATAGTGCGGCCAGCGTTTTGCCGGACCGAATTCTGCGCCAGAGCAGAACCCAATCATCGGGCGTTCGGACGAAATGCCAAATGCGTTGCAGGTGTGGGATTTCTCCCCATCGCTTACCTGGAGCTGCGGCCACAGCAGCGGCTGCGGCAGATCTTTCGCGCTGCGCATCACGCCTTTGTCGTAGGCCAGCGCCACGTAGCGCTCCACCATCAGCGGCCAGGCCTCTTTATCCAGCACCCGGGCGTCGTTCAGCAGGCCGTAGCGCATTTCACCGCGCCAGCCGGTACGGTGCGGGATGCCCGCAAAGAAGGGCACAAGGGCGGATTTGAAGGAGTTAGGCAGCACGTACGCGCGGTCATAGCGTTTCTCGCGCAGGCTGTGGCCGAGTTTGCGGCGTTCACCGATTTCCAGCGCCCCGTGTCCGAGCGGCATCGGGATCGCCTCGTTCACTTCCGGCATACGCGATAACAGCGGACGGCACCATGCGGGTGCCATCACGTCGATTATCGCCTGGGGATAACGCGCCTTGAGCGTGCGATAGAGACTTTGCGACATCATCATGTCGCCCACCCATGACGGGCCGATCACCAGAATTTTCATGCTTATGCGTCGCGGTTCAGCCAGGCCATATATTCCGTTACGCCTTCGGCAACGGTCTTGAACGGCTTGTCGTAGCCTGCGGCGCGCAGGTTAGTCAGGTCCGCCTGGGTGAATGCCTGGTAGCGGCCTTTCAGCTTATCCGGGAACGGAATGTACTCGATGCTGCCTTTCTTATGGTACGCCAGCGTCGCGTCTGCCACCGCCTGGAAGGATTCCGCGCGGCCAGTGCCCAGGTTGAAAATGCCGGACACGCCATTTTCCAGGAACCACAGGTTTACTGCCGCCACATCGCCCACGTAGACGAAGTCACGCTTGAAGCCGTCGCTGCCTTCGAACAGTTTCGGGCTTTCGCCGTTATTTAATTGGGTGTTCAGGTGGAACGCCACGCTCGCCATGCTGCCTTTGTGGCCTTCGCGCGGCCCGTAGACGTTGAAGTAGCGGAAGCCGACAATCTGCGAGTTCGCTTCTGGCAGGATCTGACGTACGTACTCATCAAACAGGAACTTGGAGTAACCGTAAACGTTCAGCGGCTGCTCATATTCGCGGGATTCGATGAAATCTGAAGTGCGCCCACCGTAAGTTGCCGCGGAAGAGGCGTACAGGAACGGAATTTCACGCTCCAGGCAGTAGTGCAGGAGCTCTTTGGAGTACTGATAGTTGTTATCCATCATGTACTTGCCGTCCCACTCGGTGGTGGAGGAGCAAGCACCTTCGTGGAAGATGGCTTCGATCTCGCCGAACTCTTCACCCGCCATAATCTGGATAAGGAAGTCTTCTTTATCCATGTAGTCAGCGATGTTCAGATCCACCAGGTTCACGAACTTGGTGCCGTCTTTCAGGTTGTCCACCACCAGAATGTCGGTGATGCCTTTGTCATTGAGGGCCTTAACAATATTGCTGCCGATAAAGCCCGCGCCGCCAGTAACGATGATCATAACTGTAACCTTTGAAGTATGAGTCGGGGAATATCCCGAACGCTAATCTCTTTATCATATCATCACAATGCTCAGGCTTCAGCCATTCACCGATATGCAGCAGGGGTACGCGTGATTTATGCTGCAAAAACGAGAAGAGATACTGCGTCATCTCGTCATGAACTATTGGTTTGGGTAATATGTGCCAAAATTTGCCGAGTCTGGAGAATTGCAATGCGTGGTGATTTTTACAAACAGTTAAACAGCGACCTCGACACCGCACGTGCGGAAGGGTTGTTCAAAGAAGAGCGTATTATCACGTCTGCCCAGCAGGCGGACATCACCGTTGCCGACGGCAGCCATGTGATCAACTTTTGCGCGAACAACTACTTAGGTCTTGCGAATCACCCTGAGCTAATTGCCGCGGCGAAAAACGGCATGGACACCCACGGTTTCGGTATGGCCTCCGTTCGCTTTATCTGCGGTACGCAGGACAGCCACAAGCAGCTTGAGCAAAAGCTGGCGAACTTCCTCGGAATGGAAGACGCGATTCTGTACTCCTCCTGCTTCGACGCCAACGGCGGTCTGTTTGAGACCCTGCTCGGCGCAGAAGACGCGATTATCTCCGACGCCCTGAACCACGCCTCCATCATCGACGGCGTACGCCTGTGCAAAGCGAAGCGTTTCCGCTACGCCAACAACGACATGGTGGAGCTGGAAGCGCGCCTGAAAGAGGCCCGTGAAGCAGGGGCTCGCCACGTCCTGATCGCCACCGACGGCGTGTTCTCCATGGACGGTGTGATCGCCAACCTGAAGGGCGTGTGCGATCTGGCGGATAAATACGACGCGCTGGTGATGGTGGATGACTCTCACGCGGTCGGTTTTGTCGGCGAAAACGGTCGTGGCTCCCACGAATACTGCGACGTAATGGGCCGCGTGGATATCATCACCGGTACGCTGGGCAAAGCGCTCGGCGGCGCGTCTGGCGGCTACACTGCCGCGCGTAAAGAGGTGGTCGAGTGGCTGCGCCAGCGCTCCCGCCCGTATTTGTTCTCCAACTCCCTGGCGCCGGCGATTGTGGCTGCCTCCATTAAAGTGCTGGAGATGGTGGAATCCGGGGCTGAGCTGCGCGACCGCCTGTGGGCTAACGCCCGCCTGTTCCGTGAAAAAATGAGTGCCGCAGGATTCACCCTGGCCGGTGCCGATCACGCGATCATTCCGGTGATGCTGGGCGACGCGGTTGTCGCGCAGAAATTTGCTCGTGAGCTTCAGAAAGAAGGGATTTACGTGACCGGGTTCTTCTTCCCGGTGGTACCAAAAGGTCAGGCGCGTATCCGCACCCAGATGTCTGCGGCGCACTCGCCTGAACAAATTGAACGTGCGGTGGAAGCCTTTACCCGCATCGGCAAACAGCTGGGCGTCATTGCCTGAGGACGTATGATGAAAGCGTTATCCAAACTGAAAGCGGAAGAAGGGATTTGGATGACCGACGTGCCGGAGCCGGAAGTCGGTCATAACGATCTGCTGATCAAAATTCGTAAAACCGCCATCTGCGGTACTGACGTTCACATCTACAACTGGGACCAGTGGTCACAGAAAACCATTCCGGTACCGATGGTTGTCGGTCACGAGTATGTCGGCGAAGTGGTGGGTATCGGCCAGGAAGTAAAAGGCTTCAACATTGGCGATCGCGTCTCCGGTGAAGGCCACATTACCTGCGGTCACTGCCGTAACTGTCGCGGTGGGCGTACCCACCTGTGCCGCAACACCGTCGGCGTGGGCGTGAACCGTCCGGGCTGCTTCGCGGAATACCAGGTGATCCCGGCGTTTAACGCCTTCAAAATCCCGGACAATATCTCTGACGATCTGGCCTCCATCTTCGATCCGTTCGGCAACGCGGTACACACGGCGCTCTCCTTCGACCTGGTGGGTGAAGACGTGCTGGTTTCCGGCGCGGGCCCCATCGGCATTATGGCGGCAGCCGTGGCGAAGCACGTGGGTGCGCGCAACGTGGTGATCACCGACGTGAACGAATACCGCCTGTCGCTGGCGCGCAAAATGGGCGTCACCCGCGCGGTGGATGTCTCGAAAGAGAGCCTGACCGATGTGATGGAAGAGCTGGGCATGACCGAAGGCTTTGACGTGGGTCTGGAGATGTCCGGCGCGCCACCGGCGTTCCGCACCATGCTCGACACCATGAACCACGGTGGCCGTATCGCGATGCTGGGTATTCCGCCGTCAGATATGTCCATTGACTGGAACAAAGTCATCTTCAAGGGGCTGTTCATTAAGGGCATCTATGGCCGTGAGATGTTCGAAACCTGGTACAAGATGGCCGCGCTGATCCAGTCCGGTCTGGATCTGTCCCCGATTATCACTCACCGTTTCTCCATCGATGAGTTCCAGCAGGGCTTTGACGCAATGCGGTCCGGCCAGTCAGGGAAAGTGATCCTGAGCTGGGATAAGTAATTAAAAAGGGGCCAGCGGCCCCTTTTTTTACTGATTCTTTTTCTCTTCGTCCGTCAGGTAACGCACTTTGCGGGTGTAATCCTGGCCTTTGAACAGCAGTTTGTTATCCGGCGATTCCAGATACTTCTGCCATTCGGAAAGCGGGAAACCACCGTGCGCGCCAATCACCTCTTTCGGCACAACGGCTTCCTGACCGCCGATCTTCTTGGAGACCGGCCAGTTCATCCAGTCACCGAGGTTAACCGTTTTTACATCCAGCATGTCCAGCAGCGCAGCGAGCGGCAGCTGATCGGTCGGCGGCTGCGTGTCGTCCATCAGCTCCCAGGTATCCTGGAACAGCGTCAGCCACAGCGGGCAGATACGGCGCCAGGTCTTTTTGGTGGCTGCAAGAAACGCGCCGTTAACGTGATCGACCAGATACGGACGCACCGTTTCTTTGTAATATGCCGGCACTTTCTCCGCTGGCGCGCCGTCCAGCTTGGCAATCATTTTGCCCTGACGGAAGCTGGAGTAGATGTGCATATCCGCCATGTTGATCTCTGGCATTTTAAGCAGGTTGAGATCGGAGTCGATCATCAGCACACCTTCACCGCGCGCCTGCAACGGAGCGTTAAGCTTCACCAGACGACTGAGGTAGATCTGCTTATAGCGGTAACCTTCTTCACGTTTTGGAAGCGTGAGGGTAACAACGCGGGTTTTTGGCGGCAGCTCGCCGAAAGCGGATTCAGGCTGATCGCTGACGATAACAATCTCGCTGACGTCGGTGGCATAACGCTCTGCAAAGGTCGCTGACAATAACGCCTCTTCGACGAAATCCGCGCCCGTACACGGGATCACAATGGAATCCACCGCAACGAGATCGCGCGTGACCGGAAGGGAAGCGTAAGGAATGTTATGACGCCCGGTAATGTGGCGGTAGCGAGCATTCAGGAATTTAAACATGTTCTTCTCGTTTGGTTATTGCGCGCCAAGAACGGCCTCGACACCGTTAACATAGCTTTCAATGGCATACATGTTGCAGACATTCTGGTGTGCGGCAGCGGCGAGCCGGGCGCGCAGAGCAGGATCCTGCCAGATATTATCCAGATGTTGAGCAAGTTGCGACACGTCGCTCCAGGGAAACAGCAGGCCGGTCGACTCATGATCGATCAATTCTGCCGTGCCGGTCACCTTTGAACCAATCACGGGAATATTCAGCAGCATTGCCTCCAGCACGACGCGCGGCAGGCCTTCGCTCTTCGAGGCCAGAATAAATGCGTCAAAGGTGGCGAGATAGTCAAAAGGCGTGTTCTGGAAACCGGTAAAAATGACGTGCTCAGCAATACCCAGCGCGTCAGCCTGTGCCGCCAGTGCGCCGCGCTCCGCCCCTTCACCGACCAGCACCATCTTCCATTTTGCCTGCGGGTGCCTCTGGCTGAACTGTGCCAGCGCCTCCAGCGTATGGTGGTTGGCTTTGCGAGGGATTAGCGAGCCAATGCTGCCGAACACAAACGTGTCGTCATCAATGTTCAGGCGCTGGCGCATCGCGCGTCGGTCGGGCAAAGGCTGGTGGATGTCGATAGCATTGTTGACCGTGGTACACAGCGCTGGCCGGACGCCATGCTGAAGCAACACGCGTTCAACGCCGTGCGAGACGGCGATGATTTTTGTGGCATGGGCATTGACCAACTTCACCAGCGGCGGGGTCAGCACCGGTTCAATCCGGCAGTGCTGGATTATCCGCGCATGCAGGTTTGCGCCCGCCAGATACCCTTCTTCGTTAGAGCCTGGCTGGTTGTTCATATACAGCGTATCGAATCCACCTTCCCTGAAAATGGTCTCGATCTTGCTGACGTTGGGGCGAATGCGCCACAGGGTATCGATATGCCGCGTAAATGCTTTGCGCGCTGAACGCGAAAAAAACAGCAGACCACGTCCCGCTTCTTTCAGTAGTTTTGCCCATGCCGGTTGCTTACGTTGAGGGATAACGAGTAGCGGGATCCCAATGCTATTGAGCACCTGGCCAATCGTTTGACCTTCAGCACGACTATAATCACTGTAAAAACAACAAGTAATGTCGAATTTGTCGCGGTTGATTCGCTTCAGAAGCTCAAGCATACTGTTGGTACCTCCCCCCCATTCTTTGCCCGTGTCCAGGAGGAGGATTTTACGTTTTTGCGGCATGTCTGAATCCGTATGCTACCCTTCATCTGACCGCATTATAAAGAATTTACTGAAATAAAATAGATTTTTTGTATTTCTTTGTCTTTTTACAAGAAAACATTTTAAACGCGCTTATTTTAAAAGTGCGATTTAAGACTTTAATCGCCTCTTCTCAATTCGATAGTATGAGTGAAAAATTTTATGTCGTTATTGAGAGAGTGAAAATATGTTTAAAATAACGGTCTGCTTATTAACGTTTAACTCCGAAAGAACGTTGCACGATGTTATTCCTCCTCTTTTAAAAATAGCAGATGAATTCGTTATAGTGGATTCCGGAAGTACAGACTCGACGATATATATTTGCCAGAGTTATGGATTGTCGCCCATATTCAAAAAATATAGCTGGCACGGCGAGCAGATGAACCATGCCGTATCCCATGCGCATAACGACTGGGTGCTGTGCATGGACAGTGACGAAATACTCGATCAAGAAACCGTTGATGCTATTTTAGAATTAAAAATGGGCGATGAACCCGAACTGGATATGGCGTGGCGGATATGTCGTCACTGGTTTGTTTTGGGAGAAAATGTCCGAACGATTTATCCCGTCTCATCACCGGATTATCCGGTGCGTCTTTTTAACCGTACGCAGTCGCGATTTAATAACCGGCCAGTAGACGATCAGGTTGAAGGTTTTCTCCGTTCTGAACGTATTCCAGGTTATGTCAGACATGAGACGTTTCATTCGCTGCATGAACTTTTTAATAAATTAAACGGATATACCACTCGCCTGGTTCAATATCAGACGATACGTCCCTCTCTTGGTCGCGGCGCGATCAGCGCTATCGGCGCATTTTTCAAATGGTATCTGTTTAGCGGTGCCTGGCGTCAGGGCAAAGTAGGTGTGGTGACAGGGTTTTATGCCACGGCGTACAGTTTTTTGAAGTATTTCAAGGCCTGGTATCAGGATCGGGAAAAGAGAGAGTCCGTTGCAAAAGAGCAGTCGGACTCTTATCTGGCAGAATAGGCGTTAGCCGATCAGGCTTTTTTTCCCCAACCCTGCCACTGTTGCTGGACGTATTTAACCAGTGTACTGCTGCTGATGCTTTCGCCAATCACCGAGAAGAAGCGGGTTGCATAGACCGGTTCAGGCGGCTGTTTCAGCGTGCAGTTCTTCACGCCGCGGAATGGATTACGCGGCTGCGTTGCGGATGGTTGCGTGCTACCCGGACGAGAAGTATCCACCTGAGGTTCATTGAGCAGATCGCTCGGACGCACCAGCGTAATATCGGCGGGTAAGCCCGACAACATTTGCTGCAAAACGCGAACGGTAGACGGATGCGGATGCCCAATGGCAATCGCCGAACCGTTACGGCGCGCCAGCTGTACCGCGCGGTTGAACTGCACGCGGATATCCGCTTCGTTCTGGGAGTCGTCCAGGAATACTTTGCGCTTGATGACTTTTACACCCGTCCCCTGAGCGGCACGCATCGCCTGGCTGTTGCCGATGGTCATGCTGTCGAGGAAATAGAGATTGTAACGCTCCAGCGCCTGCATCACTTTCAGCATACCGTACAGGCTGGAGGTCATCGCGCTGCCCATATGGTTATTCAGACCCACGGCATACGGCACTTTATTGTACGCATCGCGGATGATGCGATCGATCTCGTCGCTGCTCATGTCCGGGCGCAGGGTATCTTTTTCCAACGGCTGCTTGCTGAGGGGGGCCATCGGCAGATGGATGAGGACCTGATGGCCGCCATTGTGCGCTTTGGTCGCCATTTCATGCGCGTGAGGCGCATTAGGCAGGACGGCGACAGAGATGGCTGGCGGCATCGCCAGCACCTGATTTTCATAGTGTGGTCGATAACCGAAGTCATCAATCACAATCGCGAGTTTGCCTGCATAAACCGGTGCAGCCAGCGCCAGTGCGCTGACTACGGAAACAACAATTCGACGAAATTGAAGCAAAACCTATCTTCCCAACCACGGCTGTGGATTGACCGCCTGACCCTGACGACGAATTTCGAAATAGAGTGACGGGCGGCCCTGACCGCCACTGCTGCCCACAAGGGCAATGGGTTGACCCGCGCGCACCTGAGTGCCAACGCTGACCAGCGCGCTCTGGTTGTAGCCGTAAAGACTCATATCGCCTTTACCGTGTTCAACCACCACCACGAGCCCATAACCCTGTAGCCAGTCGGCCAGGATCACGCGGCCATCGGCGATGGCTTTGACTTCGCTACCTTCAGACGCACCGATAACGATCCCCTTCCAACGTAGCTCACCCTGCAACTGTTCGCCATAGCGATGCAGGATCGTACCGCGAACGGGCCAGTAAGCCTGACCACGCGGGGAGCCGAGGCCGCCGGTACGCGACATCAGGGAACGTTCATTTTCAGTCGGTTTGTAGGTGGTGCCTTTCCGGGAGGCTTCCTGCTGCTTATTACGCACCGCCTGCGCTTCACGCGCTTCTTTTTCGGCGCGCGCTTTGGCCGCGGCTTCTGCCCGGGCAATGCTGTTACGCAGTCTGGATTCGTTGGCGCGCATTTCGCTCAGCTGGCTTTGTCCTGCCTGGATAGAGGACTCCAGCCCGGCGAGCGTCTTCTTACGCTCATTGCGCGCCTGCTCAAGCTTCTCCTGCTGCGCCTGCTGATCGTAGAGCAGCGTTTGCTGCTGGCTCTGCTTCTCTTCCAGCTCGGCTTTTTGCGTGGTGACTTCTTCGCGCGTCTGTTTCAGCTGCGCAATGGTCTCCTGACGCGCCTGGTTTAGATAGCCGAAATAGGCCTGTAAACGCTGACCACGCTGGCTCTCTTCACCGCTGAGGATCAGCTGAAGGCCTGTGTGCTCACCCTGACGGAAAGCAGCATCAAGCTGTGCAGCAAGGTTCCGCTCCTGGGCATCGCGCTGACGCTCCAGTTTCGCAATCGACGCGTTCATTTCATCGATTTGCTTATTGAGCTGGGCAAGGGTGTTTTGTGTTTCACGCAGCTTACGCGCGGCGGCGGAAATGGCCTCTTCCTGCTTTTTAAGCTGGGCGAGCAGGGTGGCGCGCTGCTGTTGCTGCTGACGTACCGCACGCTCTTTGGCGGCGATATCGGCCTGAATGGATTTAAGCTGATCGCGGTCATCCGCGTGGGCGGATGCGGCGCACAGCAATACGCCAGCGCTGAGTGCGCTGGCGCAAAGCAGAGGTCTGACTGATAACCGAAGCGGCTTCACGACCCATGTGATTGAAAAAATCGCCTTTCCCCTCATGGGGAGCGATTATTCCACGATGAACAGCGGCTTGCCAGTCATCTCTTCAGGGATTTCCATACCCATCAGCGACAACATGGTTGGCGCGATGTCGGAAAGCTTGCCGCCTTCCACAGCTTTCACTGATTTATCACCTACATAAATCAGTGGAACAGGCAGGTTGGTATGGGCGGTATGCGCCTGACCGGTTGCCGGATCACGCATCTGTTCTGCGTTACCGTGGTCAGCGGTGATCAGCAGCTGGCCGCCCACGGATTCAACCGCTTTTGCGACCTGCTCAACGCAGTGGTCCAGCGCTTCAACAGCTTTAACGGCTGCTTCCATCACGCCGGTGTGGCCCACCATGTCGCCATTCGGATAGTTACAGATGATGGTGTCGTATGTACCGCTTTCGATCGCGGCCACCAGTTTTTCGGTCAGCTCCGCAGAGCTCATTTCTGGCTGGAGATCGTAAGTGGCGACTTTCGGCGAGTTAATCAGGATGCGGTCTTCGCCTTTAAACGGCTCTTCTACGCCGCCGTTAAAGAAGAAGGTCACGTGCGCATACTTCTCAGTTTCGGAGATGCGCAACTGCGTTTTATCGTTTTTCGCCATCCACTCGCCGAAGGTATTTTCCAGGGAAGCGGGTGGATACGCGCATGGGGCTTTGATATCCGCTGCATACTCAGTCAACTGGATGAAATCGATCTTCGCCACTTTCTTACGGGCGAAACCGTCGAAATCGCTGTTGACGAAGGCGCGGGTGATTTCGCGCGCGCGGTCAGCACGGAAGTTCATGAAGATCAGCGCATCGCCATCTTCCATGGCGGCATCGGCCTGGCCTTCAGCGCGGATCACGGTTGCCTTCACAAATTCGTCGTTTTCATCACGCGCGTAAGCCGCTTCCAGGCCTTCAACGGCGGTCGGGAACTGGAACTCACCTTTTGCCAGGGTCAGCAGATCATAGGCTTGCTCAACGCGGTCCCAGCGGTTGTCACGGTCCATGGCATAGTAACGGCCAACGATGGACGCCACGCGGCCTTTGCCCAGTGCGGCAAATTTATCTTCAAACGCTTTAAGAGAACCTTTTGCGCTGCGTGGCGGCGTATCGCGACCATCCAGGAAGGCGTGCAGATAGATTTTTTCCGCACCGCGCTCGGCGGCCAGTTCTACCATCGCCATGATGTGATCTTCGTGGCTGTGAACGCCGCCCGCAGAGAGCAGACCCATAATGTGAACGGCCTTGCCTGCGGCAACGGCTTTATCAACCGCTCCGGTGAGCGTTGGGTTGGCAAAGAATGTACGTTCTTTGATTTCAACGTCCAGGCGCGTCAGGTCCTGATAAACGATACGGCCCGCACCCAGGTTAACGTGACCCACTTCAGAGTTGCCCATCTGACGATCCGGCAGACCCACTTCCAGGCCAGACGCATCAATCAGGGTGTGGGGACGTTTTGCCCATAGCGCATCCATAACCGGGGTTTTGGCGTTGAAAATGGCGTTATCCTGTTGATCTTCACGGTAGCCATAGCCATCCAGAATCACCAGTACCATAGGTTTTTTAGAAACCGACATTGCGACAACCTCATGCTCAAGAGACAAAAAATTTGCGTAATTTTACTACAGCTGAATCGATAAAATAGCCGCAGAAGATCAAAGAAAGCGCGGGGGCAAGGCTGTTCTCAGGCCATTTTGAGGCTTTTTTTACGTGGCATGCCGCAGAAAATAGATTAGCTTTATGTCGCTGGCTGTATTTGCCACAGCGCACAGGTATACTCCTGTCCTGGTTTTTTTAATCACTTAGTCGGGAGTTGTTACCCCCCATGCAAGAAATTATGCAATTCGTTAGCCGCCACCCGGTTCTGAGCATCGCGTGGATTGGCCTGCTGGTCGCTGTACTGTTCACCACATTTAAGGGACTGACGTCTAAAATTAAGGTGATCACCCGCGGTGAAGCGACACGTCTGATCAACAAAGAGGACGCCGTGGTTGTCGATCTGCGTCAGCGCGACGATTTCCGCAAGGGCCACATCGCAGGTGCTATCAACCTGCTGCCCGCGGAAATTAAAGCGAACAACATTGGTGAGCTGGAGAAGCATAAAGCCCAGCCGATTATTGTTGTTGACGGCACTGGCATGCAGGCGCAGGAATCTGCCAGCGCACTGCATAAAGCAGGCTTTGAAAACGTAACGGTGCTGAAAGAAGGCATCTCCGGCTGGAGCGGGGAGAATCTTCCTTTAGTGCGCGGTAAATAAGGAGTTAAGTGATGGCCAATATTGAGATCTACACCAAAGCAACGTGCCCGTTCTGCCACCGAGCGAAAGCGCTGCTGTCCAGCAAAGGCGTAACGTTCAAGGAACTGCCGATCGATGGTGACGCGATTAAACGCGAAGAGATGATCCAACGCAGTGGTCGCACAACGGTTCCACAGATTTTTATTGATGCGCAGCACATTGGCGGCTGTGATGACTTGTATGCGCTCGACGCCCGTGGTGGACTCGATCCGCTGCTGAGCTAGAGACTTTAGGACAATTAAAAAGGGTTTTTCCATGTCAGAACAAAACAACACCGAGATGACTTTCCAGATCCAGCGCATCTACACCAAGGATGTCTCTTTCGAAGCGCCAAATGCGCCGCACGTTTTCCAGAAAGACTGGCAGCCAGAGGTTAAACTTGATCTGGATACCGCATCCACCCAGCTGGCGGATGATGTGTATGAAGTCGTACTGCGTGTCACCGTGACCGCCTCTCTGGGCGAAGAAACCGCATTCCTGTGCGAAGTTCAGCAGGGCGGTATCTTCTCCATCGGCGGCATCGAAGGCAACCAGATGGCGCATTGCCTGGGGGCATACTGCCCGAACATCCTGTTCCCGTATGCCCGTGAATGCATCACCAGCCTGGTTTCTCGCGGTACATTCCCGCAACTGAACCTTGCGCCAGTAAACTTTGATGCGCTGTTCATGAACTATCTACAGCAGCAGGCTGGCGAAGGTACCGAACAACATCAGGATGCCTGATGAGCACTGTTAATGCGTCAATGACTGTGATCGGTGCCGGCTCTTACGGCACCGCTCTTGCCATCACCCTGGCAAGAAATGGTCACGACGTGGTCCTGTGGGGCCACGATCCAAAACATATCGCGACGTTGCAACACGACCGCTGCAATGTGGCGTTTCTCCCGGACGTTCCGTTCCCTGACTCCCTGTATCTGGAAAGCGACCTCGCGACCGCGCTGGCGGCCAGCCGCAATATTTTGATTGTGGTGCCAAGCCATGTGTTTGGCGAAGTCCTGCGTCAGATTAAGCCGCTGATGCGTGCGGATGCGCGTATTGTGTGGGCGACGAAGGGGCTGGAAGCGGAAACCGGACGTCTGTTGCAGGACGTTGCCCGCGAAGCGCTGGGAACAGCGATCCCGCTGGCGGTGATCTCCGGGCCGACGTTTGCCAAAGAGCTGGCTGCGGGCTTGCCGACGGCGATTTCGCTGGCGTCCACCGACCAGGCATTTTCCGACGATCTTCAGCAACTGCTGCACTGCGGCAAAAGCTTCCGCGTGTACAGCAACCCCGATTTTATCGGCGTGCAGCTGGGCGGCGCGGTGAAGAACGTCATTGCCATCGGGGCCGGGATGTCTGACGGCATCGGTTTCGGCGCGAATGCGCGTACTGCGCTGATCACCCGTGGCCTGACCGAAATGTCCCGCCTGGGCGAAGCGCTGGGTGCCGATCCGGCCACCTTTATGGGAATGGCAGGGCTGGGCGACCTGGTGCTGACCTGCACCGATAACCAGTCGCGTAACCGCCGCTTTGGCATGATGCTCGGACAGGGCAGCGATGTAAAAAGCGCGCAGGAGAAGATTGGTCAGGTGGTTGAAGGCTATCGCAATACCAAAGAAGTTCGCGAACTGGCGCACCGTTTCGGTGTCGAAATGCCAATAACCGAGGAAATTTATCAGGTATTGTATTGCGGAAAAAATGCGCGCGAGGCAGCATTGACCTTATTAGGTCGTGCGCGCAAGGACGAGCGCAGCAGCAATTAGCCGGGAAGTATCGTCACCTGAATGACCCAGCCAGCGCAGAACTGGCTGGTCATTAACTATCGTCTGGAGCAAGCAATGCCGTGTGAAGAACTGGATATCGTCTGGAATAATATTAAAGCCGAAGCCCGAGCGTTGGCCGACTGTGAGCCCATGCTGGCCAGTTTCTATCACGCGACGCTACTTAAGCACGAAAATCTCGGCAGCGCCCTGAGCTATATGCTCGCCAATAAATTGGCTTCCCCTATCATGCCTGCTATCGCGATTCGCGAAGTGGTGGAAGAGGCCTACGCCGCAGATCCGGAGATGATTGCTTCTGCCGCCTGCGACATCCAGGCTGTGCGCACGCGAGACCCGGCGGTGGATAAATACTCCACGCCGCTGCTGTATCTCAAAGGCTTCCATGCCTTACAGGCGTACCGCATCGGCCACTGGTTATGGAATGAGGGACGCCGCGCGCTGGCCATCTTCCTGCAAAACCAGGTTTCCGTGACCTTCCAGGTCGATATTCACCCGGCGGCGAAAATTGGCCGCGGGATCATGCTCGATCACGCCACCGGCATTGTTGTTGGTGAAACGGCGGTGATCGAAGATGACGTGTCGATCCTGCAATCCGTTACGCTGGGCGGTACCGGTAAAACCAGCGGCGATCGCCATCCGAAAATTCGTGAAGGGGTGATGATTGGCGCAGGCGCTAAAATCCTCGGCAATATTGAAGTCGGACGCGGCGCGAAGATTGGCGCGGGGTCGGTTGTGCTCCAGCCTGTACCGCCGCACACCACCGCCGCTGGCGTCCCGGCGCGCATCGTCGGTAAGCCAGACAGCGATAAGCCGTCGATGGATATGGATCAGCACTTCAACGGTATTCATCACACCTTCGAATACGGCGACGGCATCTGAACCCCGGAACAGCCAAATAAAAAAGCCCGGTGAGTCAATGCACCGGGCTTTTGATTAGTTGCGGTATAACACTTTGATAATGTGATAGCCGAACTGCGTATGCAGTGGGCCGGTTGGCTCCAGCACCGGGCAGGAGAAGACCACTTTATCAAACGCCGGAACCATCTGGCCCTGGCGGAACTCGCCTAAGTCACCACCGCGTTTGCCTGACGGGCAAATCGAGTGTTTCTTCGCCAGTTTGCCGAAGTCGGCGCCGTTTTTAATCTGTTCGAGCAGATCCTGTGCCAGTTTCTCTTCTTTAACAAGGATATGCAGTGCTGCTGCTGTTTTTGCCATGATCGTGCCTTGAGTCGACTAGTTTACGATCGGTATACTACCACGCGTTTTTCCTCCTCTCCCGACTTTCATTGAGTGATCATTTATGCGTTTAAACCCCGGACAACAACAAGCTGTCGAATTCGTCACCGGACCCTGCCTGGTGCTGGCGGGAGCGGGATCCGGTAAAACACGCGTGATCACCAACAAAATCGCCCACTTAATTCGGGGTTGTGGATACCAGGCGCGCCATATCGCGGCGGTCACCTTTACCAACAAAGCGGCGCGTGAGATGAAAGAGCGCGTCGGCCAGACGCTGGGCCGTAAAGAGGCGCGCGGGCTGATGATCTCCACCTTCCACACGCTGGGTCTGGATATTATCAAGCGCGAATACGCGGCGCTGGGCATGAAGTCCAACTTTTCTCTCTTCGATGACACCGACCAGGTGGCGCTGCTTAAAGAGCTGACGGAAGGGCTGATCGAAGATGACAAAGTGCTGTTGCAACAGCTGATCTCGACGATCTCGAACTGGAAAAACGATCTGATGACGCCGGCCCAGGCAGCGGCAAGCGCCAAAGGCGAGCGCGACCGCATCTTTGCCCACTGCTACGGACTGTACGACGCGCATATGAAAGCCTGCAACGTCCTGGATTTCGACGATCTGATCCTGCTGCCGACGCTGCTGCTTCAGCGGAATGAAGAGGTACGCGAGCGCTGGCAGAACAAAATTCGTTACCTGCTGGTGGATGAATACCAGGACACCAACACCAGCCAGTACGAGCTGGTGAAATTGCTGGTAGGGCAACGCGCGCGTTTCACTGTGGTAGGCGACGACGACCAGTCGATTTACTCCTGGCGCGGCGCGCGACCACAAAACCTGGTGCTGCTGAGCAAAGATTTCCCGGCGTTGCAGGTGATTAAGCTGGAGCAGAACTACCGTTCCTCCGGGCGTATCCTGAAGGCGGCGAACATCCTGATTGCCAATAACCCACACGTCTTTGAGAAGCGCCTGTTCTCCGAACTGGGTTACGGCACCGAGCTGAAAGTGCTCAGCGCCAACAACGAAGAGCACGAAGCGGAGCGCGTAACGGGCGAGCTGATTGCCCATCACTTCGTCAACAAAACGGAATACAAGGATTACGCGATCCTCTATCGCGGAAACCACCAGTCGCGCGTCTTTGAAAAGATGCTGATGCAGAACCGCATTCCCTACAAAATCTCCGGCGGTACGTCGTTCTTTTCGCGTCCGGAAATCAAGGATCTGCTGGCCTATTTGCGCGTGCTGACCAACCCGGATGACGACAGCGCTTTCCTGCGCATCGTGAATACGCCGAAACGCGAGATTGGCTCTGCGACGCTGCAAAAGCTGGGTGAATGGGCGATGACCCGCAACAAAAGTCTGTTCACCGCCAGCTTCGATATGGGGTTGAGCCAGACCCTGACCGGGCGCGGCTATGACGTCTTAACCCGCTTTACCCACTGGCTGGGTGAGGTGCAGCGTCTGGCTGAGCGCGAGCCTGTGGCGGCAGTTCGCGATCTGATCCACGGCATTGATTACGAATCCTGGTTGTATGAAACCTCCGCCAGCCCGAAAGCAGCCGAGATGCGGATGAAAAACGTTAACCAGCTCTTCAGCTGGATGACCGAAATGCTTGAAGGATCTGAGATTGACGAGCCCATGACCCTGACGCAGGTGGTCACCCGCTTCACGCTGCGCGATATGATGGAGCGCGGCGAAAGCGAAGAAGAGGCCGATCAGGTTCAGCTAATGACGTTACATGCCTCGAAAGGGCTGGAGTTCCCGTATGTCTATCTGGTGGGGATGGAAGAGGGCTTATTGCCGCACCAGAGCAGCATTGATGAAGATAACGTCGACGAAGAGCGCCGTCTGGCCTACGTGGGGATCACTCGTGCGCAGAAGGAGCTGACGTTTACGCTGTGCAAAGAGCGCCGTCAGTATGGTGAGCTGGTGCGCCCGGAGCCGAGCCGTTTTCTGCTGGAGTTGCCTCAGGACGATCTTATCTGGGAGCAGGAGCGTAAAGTCATTACCGCTGAAGAGCGTATGCACAAAGGGCAGGCAAACGTGGCAAACATTCGCGCGATGCTGGCAAAAGCCAAAGAGAAGGGATAACTATTTGCAGGCCGGGTAAGGCGAAGCCGCCACCCGGCACGCTTCAAAGGGTCACTTCACATCAAGCGCCCAGTGCACATAGCTCTGCCACTGGTACTCCTGCTCAATCAGTTCCGCCCCAAGCGGATGATCCTCAAGCCAGTTTTCCGGTAGCGTCAGCGTCAGTTTCTCATCGTCTGCCGCCAGCGTAATGGCTGGCAGCAAATCATCACGACGCCGGCTGGCAAACAGGATCGCCAGGCGAAGCAGACGACACAGATGCTCCGCCACGCGCGGCGGCACAGCGTTCTGCTGGTGAAGGGAAGAGAGATCGACGGCGTTAGTCTGATTTAGCAGCAGGGTGGCCAGCAGCTTCTTCTGGGCGGGCGTATAGCCCGGTAAATCGAGATTACGCACCAGCCAGGCCGCGTGCAGCGGTGCCTGCTTGTACTCCACGCTGAGACCAATTTCATGTAGCGCACAGGCGCTTAGCAGCAGATCGCGGCTTAACGGTTCAATATCCCAGCTTTTTTTCACCTGATCGGCAAACAGTGACGCCAGTTGACTCACTCTGTGTGCCTGGTCGATATCCACAATAAAGCGGCGCTGAACGTTACGCAGCGTACGGCTACGGATGTCCTGATCGACCGACTGGTGCAGCATTCCGTAGACCAGACCTTCGCGCAGCGCACCGCCTGCCAGGGTCATACACTGGATATTGAGTTCAGTAAAAATGGCGATCAGAATGGCGAGCCCACTGGGGAAAACCAGCGCGCGTTCGAGCGTCAGCCCTTCTATTTCAAGCTCTTCCAGACGACCACACTGGATGGCGCGCTGTTTAAGCTGCTGGAGTTTGGCAAGCGTGATCCGCTCGTCCATTCCCTGTGCCATCATGATTTCCTGCAACGCCTGAACGGTTCCGGACGCGCCGACACACACTTTCCAGCCGTGATAGCGCAGTTCGTCCATGACCGGGCGCAGGACCGCACGCGCCGCGTTTTCCGCCTCGTCAAAATTCTCTTTGGCAAGGTTTCGATCGGTAAAGTAGCGTTCCAGCCAGGTCACACAGCCCATCGACAGGCTGAACAGTGACGTCGCCTGCGCGCCTGTGCCCGTGACCAGTTCGGTACTGGCGCCACCGATATCGACCACCAGACGACGATCGTCGCCGCCGGTCGTATGCGCCACACCCTGATAAATCAGACGCGCTTCTTCTTCACCGCTGATGACCTGCACCGGGCAGCCCAGAATTTCCTGTGCTCTGGCAATGAAATCGCCAGCGTTAACCGCCAGACGAAGAGTCGCCGTGGCAACAACGCGAATTTGACTGAGCGGGATATCCTGCAAACGTTCTGCAAACAGACGCAGACACTGCCAGCCACGTTCCATGGCTTCCGGGGAGAGGTGATTATCGCTGCTCAGGCCCGCCGCGAGGCGGACCTTGCGCTTAATGCGCGTCAGCGTTTGTATGCTTCCCGCCACCTCGCGCACAACCAGCATATGAAAACTATTCGAACCGAGATCAATTGCCGCATAAAGCGAGGTGGAGCTGAGCATATTTTTTAACCTGAACGACGACGATTACGCGGTGCACCGCCGGAACGACGCGGACCATTGCCGGAGCGTGGACGGGTAAGGCGCTTAGGTGGCGGCAGTTCGCTCAACAGCGCGTCCGGATTGTATTTGCTCTGTGGAATAGAGTGACCGATGTAGGTCTCAATGGCCGGAAGATTCAGCGCATACTCTTCACACGCAAGGCTGATGGAGTGACCGCTTGCGCCGGCACGACCGGTACGACCGATACGGTGTACATAGTCTTCACAGTCATCTGGCAGGTCATAGTTAAAGACGTGCGTCACGGCTGGAATGTGCAGGCCACGGGCCGCCACGTCGGTCGCGACCAGAATATCAAGGTCGCCACGAGTAAATTCGTCGAGAATGCGCAGGCGTTTTTTCTGCGCCACGTCGCCGGTCAGCAGGCCCACACGGTGCCCATCTGCCGCCAGGTGACCCCAGATATCTTCACAGCGGTGTTTGGTGTTCGCGAAGATAATCGCGCGATCCGGCCACTCTTCTTCGATCAGGGTTTGCAGCAGGCGCATTTTCTCTTCATTAGAAGGATAGAAGAGCTCTTCTTTAATGCGGTGCCCGGTTTTCTGCTCCGGTTCCACTTCAACATATTCGGCATTGTTCATCTGCTCGAATGCGAGTTCACGTACGCGGTATGACAGGGTTGCGGAGAACAGCATGTTCAGACGCTGGTTTGCCGCAGGCATACGGCGGAACAGCCAGCGGATGTCTTTAATGAAGCCCAGATCGTACATGCGGTCTGCTTCATCCAGCACCACGACCTGGATTGCGCCGAGGTTGATATGGTTCTGTTTGGCGTAGTCGATAAGACGGCCGGTGGTCCCAATCAGGATATCGACGCCGCTTTCCAGCACTTTCAGCTGTTTATCGTAGCCGTCGCCGCCATAGGCCAGGCCAAGTTTCAGGCCGGTGGCTTGCGCCAGGGGCTCAGCGTCTGCGTGGATCTGTACCGCCAGTTCTCGCGTCGGGGCCATAATTAGCGCGCGCGGCTGGTTAACTTTGCGGTCTGCAATCGCCGGGTGAGAAAGTAAATAATGAAACGTTGACGTTAAAAACGCCATCGTTTTGCCAGTACCGGTTTGCGCCTGCCCTGCAACATCGCGACCGGCCAGCGTCAGCGGCAGGGCGAGAGCCTGAATGGGCGTGCAGTTATGAAACCCTTTAGTTTCAAGGGCTTCGATCACCTTTGGGTGCAGGGCGAAGTCGGAAAACTTCTGTTCTGTTAAATGTGTTTTGCTCATAGTGTGGTAGAATATCAGCTTACTATTGCTTTACGAAAGCGTATCCGGTGAAATAAAGTCAACCTTTAGTTGGTTAATGCGACATCAACACGTCGTTGGTGGAGACAAAACCAACGTACCAGGCTTATTCCTGTGGAGTTATATATGAGCGATAAAATTATTCACCTGACTGACGACAGTTTTGACACGGACGTACTTAAAGCTGACGGGCTGATCCTCGTTGATTTCTGGGCTGAATGGTGTGGTCCTTGCAAAATGATCGCTCCGATTCTGGATGAAATCGCTGACGAATATCAGGGCAAACTGACCGTTGCCAAGCTGAACATCGACCAGAACCCGGGCACCGCGCCAAAATACGGTATCCGTGGCATCCCGACCCTGCTGCTGTTCAAGAACGGTGACGTGGCGGCGACCAAAGTGGGCGCACTGTCCAAAGGTCAACTGAAAGAGTTCCTGGACGCTAACCTGGCGTAAGGTTTCTCAGCTGAGCGTCCAGAACGCCTAATTAACGGCGAGCTCTGGACGCCCGGCTTTAGTCGTGCTAAGTTAGCTATGACTACGTTTTAAACATATCTTGTTGTTTGAATCTTGTTTTACCCGATACTTCCCGTTGTTAACTTAAACAGTGCGTGAAGTTGCTAGATTCCGGGCTTGTCACTCAATCCGTCTTGTCGTTTCAGTTCTGCGTTCTTTCCCTGTGACCAGACAGCGAACAGACATGAGGTGATGGCCGCTAAACAGGCATGGATGACCCTGCCATACCATTCACAACATTAAGTTCGAGAATCACCCCGAGTTTAAGAACCCACACCATTATGAATCTTACCGAATTAAAGAATACGCCGGTTTCTGAGCTGATCACTCTCGGCGAAAATATGGGACTGGAAAACCAGGCTCGTATGCGCAAGCAGGACATCATTTTCGCCATCCTGAAGCAGCACGCTAAGAGTGGCGAAGATATCTTTGGCGACGGTGTGCTGGAGATACTGCAAGACGGATTTGGTTTCCTCCGCTCCGCAGACAGCTCCTACCTCGCCGGCCCTGACGACATCTACGTATCCCCTAGCCAAATCCGCCGTTTCAACCTCCGCACTGGTGACACCATTTCAGGTAAGATTCGTCCTCCAAAAGAGGGTGAACGCTACTTTGCGCTGTTGAAGGTTAACGAAGTTAACTACGACAAACCGGAAAACTCCCGCAATAAGATCCTGTTCGAGAACTTAACGCCGCTGCACGCTAACTCTCGTCTGCGCATGGAGCGTGGTAACGGGTCTACTGAAGACTTAACCGCTCGTGTGCTGGATCTGGCATCGCCAATTGGTCGTGGCCAGCGTGGTCTGATTGTGGCGCCGCCAAAAGCCGGTAAAACCATGCTGCTGCAAAACATCGCGCAGAGCATTGCTTACAACCATCCAGACTGTGTGCTGATGGTGCTGCTGATTGACGAACGTCCGGAAGAAGTGACCGAGATGCAGCGTCTGGTGAAAGGGGAAGTGGTTGCGTCTACCTTCGACGAGCCTGCTTCTCGCCACGTTCAGGTTGCGGAAATGGTCATCGAGAAGGCGAAACGCCTGGTTGAGCACAAGAAAGACGTGATCATCCTGCTCGACTCCATTACCCGTCTGGCGCGTGCCTACAACACCGTGGTGCCGGCTTCCGGTAAAGTACTGACCGGTGGTGTGGATGCTAACGCCCTGCATCGTCCGAAGCGTTTCTTCGGTGCGGCGCGTAACGTGGAAGAGGGCGGTAGCCTGACCATTATCGCGACGGCGCTGATCGATACCGGCTCCAAAATGGACGAAGTTATCTACGAAGAGTTTAAAGGTACAGGCAACATGGAACTGCACCTTTCTCGTAAAATCGCAGAAAAACGCGTCTTCCCGGCGATCGACTACAACCGTTCCGGTACCCGTAAAGAAGAGCTGCTTACCACTCAGGAAGAGCTTCAGAAAATGTGGATCCTGCGTAAAATCATCCATCCAATGGGCGAAATCGACGCAATGGAATTCCTCATTAACAAACTGGCGATGACCAAAACGAACGACGATTTCTTCGACATGATGAAACGCTCGTAACGCAAATAATCCCAGTAAACGCCACGTTTTTACGTGGCGTTTTTTATTTATGGACTATACGCTATTACCACACACTCCCAATTTAGACCTGTCGGTGCGACAATAAGAAGGTTTGCACAGTCAAAGAAATAATTGATTGAAAAACATACAAAGGGAGTTGTGATGAGCCATCTTTAATCCTTCTGAGGCAGAGGCTTCATGGTTATACTTCCGGGACTAACATTTGTTGAGAGCAATCCATTGTGAATCTACTCACTGCTGTAACTGAGCTGATCAGTATTTTTTTATTCACAACCTGTTTTTTGTTCATTGCGCGCAAGGTAGCAAAAAGAATTGGGTTAGTGGACAAACCGAACTTCCGTAAACGTCATCAGGGGCTTATTCCGCTGGTGGGCGGCATTTCGGTATACGCAGGCATCTGTTTCACATTCGGGATCGCGGATTACTATATCCCCCATGCCGCACTCTACCTGGCATGTGCCGGTGTGCTGGTACTGGTCGGCGCCCTTGATGATCGTTTTGATATCAGCGTGAAGTTCCGCGCGACGGTACAGGCGGCCATTGGCATCATTATGATGGTGGTAGGCGGCCTCTATCTCAGAAGCCTGGGCTACGTGTTTGGTCCCTGGGAGCTGGTGCTTGGGCCATTCGGCTTCTTCCTGACGCTGTTTGCCGTGTGGGCGGCTATCAACGCCTTTAATATGGTTGACGGTATAGACGGTCTGCTCGGTGGGCTGTCCTCTGTTTCGTTTGGCGCTATCGGCATCATCTTATGGTTTGACGGCCAGTACAGCCTGTCAATGTGGTGCTTTGCCATGATTGCCGCCATCCTGCCTTACATCTGCCTGAATCTGGGTGTGTTAGGGCGTCGCTATAAAGTCTTTATGGGCGATGCGGGCAGTACCCTGATTGGCTTTACGGTTATCTGGGTCTTGCTGGAGACCACGCAGGGTAAAACGCACCCTATCAGCCCGGTAACGGCTCTCTGGATTATCGCCATCCCGCTGATGGACATGGTCGCTATAATGTACCGCCGTCTGCGTAAAGGGATGAGCCCGTTTTCTCCCGATCGGCAGCATATTCATCACCTGATTATGCGCGCCGGCTTCACGTCTCGTCAGGCATTTGTGTTGATTACGCTTGCGGCTGCTATTCTGGCTGCGATTGGCGTTGCCGCGGAATACGCACATTTCATTCCTGAATGGGTAATGTTGGTATTATTCTTGCTAGCATTTTTCATGTACGGTTACTGCATCAAGCGTGCATGGAAAGTCGCGCGTTTTATTAAACGTTTAAAACGCAGGATGCGTCGGAACAGTGGCAAAAACACAACATTAACTAAGTAAAACCGGGACTATGATGACTCAACCGTTGGCGGGAGCGAAATCAGTGGGCACTGAGAACGAGCTGGATATTCGTGGTTTGTTTCGCGTGTTATGGCAAGGCAAACTGTGGATTGTGGGGATTGCCCTGGGGTTCGCGCTGTTAGCGCTTGCCTACACCTTCTTTGCAAAACAAGAGTGGAGCGCCACGGCGATCACAGACCGACCAACGGTGAATATGCTTGGAGGCTACTACTCCCAGCAGCAATTCCTGCGTAATCTTGATATCAAGGCCAATCTGGCGACCCCGGATCAGGCTTCGGTGATGGATGAATCCTACAAAGAGTTTGTGATGCAGCTGGCGTCGTGGGATACACGTCGCGATTTCTGGTCCCAGACGGACTACTACAAGCAGCGCATGGTCGGTAACAGCAAAGCGGATGCCGCGCTGCTGGATGACCTGATTAATAACATTCAGTTTATGCCTGGAGATGTGCTCCGTAACGTTAGCGACAGCGTGAAGCTGATTGCGGAAACGGCGCCGGACGCCAATAACCTGTTGCGTCAGTACGTTGCTTTTGCCAGCCAGCGCGCGGCCAGTCATCTGAATGACGAGCTGAAAGGCGCCTGGGCTGCGCGTACTATTCAGATGAAAGCGCAGGTCAAACGCCAGGAAGAGGTCGCTAAGGCCATCTTCGCCCGTCGCGTACATAATATTGAGCAGGCGCTGAAGATTGCGGAACAGCACAATATTTCCCGTAGCGAAACGGATGTTCCGGCTGACGAACTCCCGGATTCAGAAATGTTCCTTCTTGGTCGCCCAATGCTTCAGGCACGTCTGGAAAATATCCAGGCCGTTGGCCCTGACTTTGACCTTGATTACGACCAAAACCGCGCCATGCTCAATACGCTCAACGTCGGTCCAACGCTGGACCCGCGTTTTCAGACCTATCGTTATTTAAGAACGCCTGAAGAGCCTGTAAAACGCGATAGTCCGCGTCGCGCATTCCTGATGATCATGTGGGGGATTGTGGGCGCACTGACTGGCGCTGGCGTAGCGTTATTGCGTCGCCGCACAAACTAAGAACGCCGTCTACGATGAAGGCTGCGGCCTTCATCGTCTAATCGAAGAGAATCGATGTGAAAGTACTAACCGTATTTGGCACCAGGCCGGAGGCCATCAAGATGGCGCCTCTGGTTCATGCGCTGGCCAGAGATCCTGATATTGAAGCGAAAGTGTGCGTGACTGCCCAGCACCGTGAGATGCTCGATCAGGTCTTAACCCTCTTTTCTATCGTCCCGGATTACGATCTCAATATAATGAAACCGGGACAGGGACTGACGGAAATCACCTGCCGTATTCTGCAAGAATTAAAGCCTATTCTGGAGTCGTTCAAGCCGGATGTGGTGCTGGTGCACGGCGACACCACCACCACCGTGGCGACCAGCCTGGCCGCGTTCTATCAGCGTATCCCCGTTGGTCATATTGAAGCGGGTCTGCGTACCGGCAATCTCTATTCCCCGTGGCCGGAAGAGGCCAACCGTACGCTCACCGGTCACCTGGCGATGTACCATTTTGCGCCAACCGAGAACTCACGTCAGAACCTGCTGCGCGAAAATATCAGCGACAGCAAGATCTTCGTCACCGGCAATACGGTCATTGATGCGCTGATTTGGGTGCGTGACCGCGTGCTGGCTAACAGCGAGCTTCAGGCAGAACTTGCTGCGCGCTATCCGTTCCTGAACAACGGCAAGAAAACGATTCTGGTGACGGGCCACCGCCGCGAAAGCTTTGGCCGTGGCTTTGAGCAAATATGCCACGCGCTGGCTGAAATCGCCGCGCAGAACGAGGATGTGCAGATTGTCTATCCGGTGCACCTCAACCCGAACGTCAGCGAACCGGTCAACCGTATCTTGGGCCACGTGGAAAACGTGCTCCTGATCGAGCCGCAGGACTATTTGCCATTTGTCTGGCTGATGAACCACGCCTGGCTGATCCTGACCGATTCTGGCGGCATTCAGGAAGAGGCGCCCTCCCTCGGTAAGCCGGTACTGGTGATGCGTGAAACCACCGAACGCCCGGAAGCGGTTACTGCCGGTACCGTGCGTCTGGTGGGAACGGATCCGCGTCGTATTGTCGAAGAGGTCACGCGCTTACTGCATGACGATGAAGAGTATCAGGCGATGAGCCGGGCCCACAATCCGTACGGTGACGGGCAGGCTTGTGGTCGTATTTTGCACGCACTTAAACACAATCGGGTAACGCTATGAGTTTTTCTACCATCTCTGTTGTTGGTCTTGGCTATATCGGGCTGCCTACTGCGGCGGCCTTTGCCTCTCGTCAAAAGCAGGTCGTTGGCGTAGATATCAACGCGCACGCGGTGGAAACCATCAACCGTGGCGAAATTCATATCGTGGAGCCCGATCTCGATCGTGTGGTGAAAAAGGCGGTGGACGGTGGCTTCCTGCGCGCCAGCACCACGCCGGTAGAAGCCGATGCGTACCTGATTGCGGTTCCAACGCCCTTTAAAGGCGATCATGAGCCTGACATGGTTTACGTCGAGGCGGCGGCAAAATCCATTGCGCCTGTGCTGAAGAAAGGGGCGCTGGTTATCCTTGAGTCCACTTCACCTGTTGGGGCTACCGAGCAGATGGCGCAGTGGCTGGCCGAGGCGCGTCCCGATCTCAGCTTCCCGCAGCAGGCGGGCGACGAGGCCGATATCAATATCGCCTACTGTCCTGAGCGCGTACTGCCCGGCCAGGTGATGGTGGAACTGATTAAAAATGACCGCGTGATTGGCGGCATGACGCCAGTCTGCTCCGCGCGCGCCAGCGAGCTGTATAAAATTTTCCTTGAAGGCGAATGTGTGGTGACCAACTCCCGCACCGCCGAGATGTGCAAACTGACCGAAAATAGCTTCCGCGACGTTAACATCGCGTTTGCGAATGAACTGTCGTTGATTTGCGCCGATCAGGGGATTAACGTCTGGGAACTTATTCGCCTTGCTAACCGTCACCCCCGCGTGAACATCCTTCAGCCGGGGCCGGGCGTGGGTGGGCACTGCATCGCGGTCGATCCGTGGTTTATCGTGGCGCAGAACCCGGAACAGGCACGCCTGATTCGCACCGCACGCGAAGTAAACGACCACAAACCGCACTGGGTTATCAACCAGGTCAAAGCCACGGTCGCGGATTGCCTGGCCGACAGCGGCAAACGCGCCAGTGAGCTGAAAATTGCCTGCTTTGGTCTGGCATTCAAACCGAATATTGACGATCTGCGCGAAAGCCCGGCGATGGAAATTGCCGAAATGATCGCTGCCTGGCACAGCGGTGAAACGCTGGTGGTTGAGCCGAATATTCATGCGCTGCCGGCAAAACTTGCCGGTCACTGCACCCTTACCGCCCTGGATGACGCGCTGGCGACGGCGGATGTGCTGGTGCTGCTGGTGGATCACAATGCGTTCAAAGCGGTTTCCGGTGATGCCGTACGTCAGCAGTATGTTGTTGATACCAAAGGCGTGTGGCGTTGAGTATCCTCAACGGCGTGCTGGAGGCCCTTGAGTGGGAAAGCGCATTCTTTGCGCGTCCCTCAGCGATAGTGCGTCTGCGCGACAATGCCCCTGCGTTGCAGGAAGCAGACTTCAGCGCCTGGCAGCGCGTACAGGCTAAGATCCCGGCGGACCGCGCCGATCTGCTGGACGCCCTCCAGCAGCACGGATTCCGGCTGGTCGAGGGTGAGGTTGATCTCTCTGTTACCGTGGCTCTCCACGCCTCACCGGGCGCGGAAATTGCAACGGAGCAGGATATCCCCGCGCTGCGTAAGATGGCGGCGCTGGCCTTCGCTCAGAGCCGTTTCCGGGCGCCCTGGTATGCGCCCGATGACAGCGGCCGCTTTTATGCCCAGTGGATAGAGAATGCGGTCAAAGGCACGTTTGACCACGTCTGTCTGGTGTTCCGTACTGCCGGGGGGCAGATTCAGGGTTTTGTTTCGCTTCGCAGGCTCAACGAGCACGAGGCGCGCATCGGTTTGTTAGCCGGGCGCGGCATGGGCGAGAAACTCATGCAGGCGGCGCTGCACTGGGCGGAGCAACAACAGGTATCGACGCTGCGGGTCGCAACCCAGATGGGCAACACCGCTGCGCTTAAACGTTATATTGCGAGTGGTGCCAGCATCGACGCCACCGCCTACTGGTTATACAGGTGACAAGATGATTCCATTTAACGCGCCTCCCGTTGTGGGCACTGAACTTGATTACATGCAGTCTGCTATGGGCAGCGGCAAGCTCTGTGGCGATGGCGGTTTTACCCGCCGCTGCCAGCAGTGGATGGAGCAACGTTTTCACAGTGCCAAGGTACTGCTGACGCCGTCCTGTACCGCATCGCTTGAGATGGCGGCGCTGTTGCTGGATATCCAGCCCGGCGATGAAGTGATCATGCCGAGCTACACCTTCGTCTCCACGGCGAACGCGTTTGTCCTGCGCGGGGCGAAAATCGTGTTTGTGGATATCCGTCCGGATACTATGAACATCGACGAAACGCTGATTGAAGCGGCGGTCACCGATAAAACGCGGGCGATTGTGCCGGTGCATTACGCGGGCGTGGCCTGTGAGATGGACACCATCATGGCCATCGCTAAAAAGCACAACCTGTTTGTGGTGGAAGACGCCGCGCAGGGCGTGATGTCCACCTACAAAGGGCGCGCGCTGGGCACCATTGGTCATATCGGCTGCTTTAGCTTCCACGAAACCAAAAACTACACCGCAGGCGGCGAAGGCGGCGCGACGCTGATTAACGATCGTGCCCTGGTGGAGCGTGCGGAAGTGATCCGTGAAAAAGGGACCAACCGCAGCCAGTTCTTCCGCGGTCAGGTGGATAAGTACACCTGGCGCGATATCGGCTCAAGCTACCTGATGGCGGATTTGCAGGCCGCGTATCTCTGGGCGCAGCTGGAAGCGGCAGAGCGCATCAATCTGCAACGCCTCTCCCTGTGGCAAACCTACTACGACGCGCTGGAGCCGCTGGCAAAAGCCGGACGTATTGAACTGCCGACTATTCCGGCAGACTGCATCCACAACGCTCACATGTTCTACATCAAGCTGCGCGATAACGACGATCGCAGCAAGCTGATTGCCTGGCTGAAAGAGGCGGAAATTATGGCGGTATTCCACTATATTCCGCTGCACTCTAGCCCGGCTGGCGAAGCCTTCGGGATGTTTGCCGGTGAAGACCGCTACACCACCAAAGAGAGCGAACGTCTGCTCCGTCTGCCCCTGTTCTACAACCTCGCGCCGGTGAACCAGCGTACGGTGATCAATTCGCTTCTGAGTTATTTCGCCTGATATGTCTCTGGCAAAAGCGTCGGTGTGGACGGCAGCGTCCACGCTTGTAAAAATTGGCGCCGGGTTACTGGTCGTCAAGCTGCTGGCCGTCTCATTTGGTCCGTCAGGCGTTGGGCTGGCAGGGAACTTCCGCCAGCTGGTCACGGTGCTTGGCGTGCTGGCGGGAGCCGGGATATTCAATGGCGTCACCAAATACGTCGCGCAGCATCATGACGATGCCGAAAAGCTCCGCACGGTGGTGGGCACCTCCTCTGCTATGGTGCTGGGCTTCTCTACGTTGCTGGCCGTCGTCTTTTTGCTGGCGGCGGCACCCATCAGCCAGGGGCTGTTCGGACACACGCATTATCAGGGGCTGGTGCGCCTGGTGGCGCTCGTTCAGATGGGGATCGCCTGGGCAAACCTGCTGCTGGCGCTGATGAAAGGCTTCCGTGATGCCGCCGGGAATGCGCTGGCGCTGATCCTCGGCAGCATCATCGGCGTTATCGCCTACTACTTTTGCTATCGGCTGGGCGGCTATGAAGGCGCGCTGCTGGGGCTGGCGCTGGTGCCTGCGCTCGTTGTCATTCCGGCAGCGTTTATGCTGATGCGCAGAGGCAATGTCCCGCTGAATTACCTGAAACCGCAGTGGGACAAGATGCTGGCGGGGCAGCTAGGAAAGTTTACCCTGATGGCGCTCATCACTTCGGTAACGCTTCCCGTTGCCTACGTGATGATGCGAAACCTGCTGGCAGCGCATTACAGCTGGGATGAAGTGGGGATCTGGCAGGGCGTGAGCAGCATTTCAGATGCTTACCTCCAATTTATTACGGCTTCCTTTAGCGTCTATTTACTGCCAACCTTATCGCGCCTGACTTCCAGGCAGGATATTACCCGCGAGATTTTTCGCTCCCTGCGTTTTGTGTTGCCGGCGGTTGCGATCGCCAGCTTTACCGTCTGGTTACTGCGTGATTTCGCCATCTGGCTGCTGTTTTCGGCGAAGTTTACCGCCATGCGCGATCTGTTTGCCTGGCAACTGGTCGGCGATGTGTTGAAAGTGGGGGCATACGTTTTCGGCTATCTGGTGATTGCGAAGGCTTCGCTGCGGTTGTATATCCTGGCAGAGATCGGCCAGTTTGCGCTGCTGACGGCATTCTCTCACTGGCTGATCCCCACCCACGGTGCGCTGGGGGCGGCTCAGGCCTATATGGCAACTTATATCGTTTATTTCGCTGCCTGTTGCGGCGTATTTTTACTTTGGCGTAAACGCGCATGACTGCACTGATACACATACTGGGATCGGATATCCCGCATCATAACCAGACCGTTCTGCGGTTCTTCAACGATGAACTGGCATCCGGCACGCCCGATGCGCGCGAGTTTATGGTCGTTGGACGCGATAACGGCCTGAGCGCGGCGTGTCCGGCATTGCACATCACCTTCTGGCCAGACAAAGCGGCCCTGACCAAAGCCGTTGTCGCGAAAGCCAAAGCGGACCGAAGCCAGCGTTTCTTCTTCCACGGACAATTCAATACCGGGCTGTGGCTGGCGCTGTTAAGCGGCGGGATAAAACGTTCCCAGTTCAGCTGGCATATCTGGGGAGCGGATCTCTACGAAGTCTCCCACGGCTGGAAGTTCCGTCTTTTCTATCCGCTGCGTCGTCTGGCGCAGGCGCGCGTGGGCTGCGTTTTTGCTACCCGTGGCGACCTCAACTATTTTGCTAAACAGCACCCGAAGGTTCGCGGGGAACTGCTCTATTTTCCGACCCGTATGGATCCGGCACTGAATACCATGGCGAATGACGCGGTTCGTGAGGGCAAACTGACTATCCTGGTGGGAAATTCCGGCGATCGCAGTAACGAGCATGTCGCGGCGCTGCGGGCGGTGCATCAGCAGTTTGGCGATACGGTGAACGTGGTGGTGCCGATGGGCTATCCCGCCAATAACGACGCCTACATCGATGACGTTCGCCAGCAGGGGCTTGGGCTGTTTAGCGCGGAAAATCTGCACATTCTCAGCGATAAGCTGGAATTTGATGACTATCTCGCGCTGCTGCGAAAATGCGATCTGGGCTATTTCATCTTTGCCCGTCAGCAGGGGATTGGTACTCTGTGTCTGCTGATTCAGGCGGGCGTACCGTGCGTGCTCAACCGCGAAAACCCGTTCTGGCAGGACATGGCCGAACAGCATATTCCGGTGCTGTTTACCTCTGACACGCTTAATGTCGAGGTGGTACGGGAAGCGCAGCGTCAGCTCACGCTGGTGGATAAAAATAGCATCGACTTTTTCAGCCCGAACTATCTCACGCCGTGGCACCGCGCGCTGCGTATTGCTTCAGGAGACAACGCATGAGCCAGTTGCAATTTAGCGGCTTGCTGGTGGTCTGGCTGCTGAGCACGCTGTTTATCGCCACGCTCACCTGGTTTGAATTCCGGCGCGTACGTTTTAACTTCAACGTATTCTTCTCGCTGCTGTTTTTGCTGACCTTTTTCTTTGGCTTCCCGCTGACCAGCATCCTCGTGTTCCGCTTTGATGTTGGCGTCGCTCCGCCGGAAATCTTATTGCAGGCGCTGCTCTCTGCGACCTGCTTCTACGCGGTGTATTACGTCACCTATAAAACGCGCCTGCGCGCGGCGAAAGACACTACACCCCGTCGTCCGCTGTTTACCATGAACCGGGTAGAAACCCATCTGACGTGGGTTATGCTGATGACTATTGCCCTCGTCAGCGTGGCGATTTTCTTCATGCATAACGGCTTTTTACTGTTTAAGTTGCAGTCCTATAGCCAGATTTTCTCCGCCGAAGTCTCCGGCGTTGCGCTCAAGCGTTTCTTCTATTTCTTCATTCCGGCGATGCTGGTGGTCTTTTTCCTGCGTCAGGACAGCAAAGCCTGGCTGTTCTTCCTGGTCAGCACTGTCGCATTTGGCATTCTGACCTACATGATCGTCGGCGGCACCCGCGCCAACATCATTATCGCTTTCGCGATTTTCCTGTTTATCGGCATTATTCGCGGCTGGATCTCGCTGTGGATGCTGGCGGCGGCAGGCGTCTTTGGCATTGTGGGGATGTTCTGGCTGGCGCTGAAGCGCTACGGACTGAACGTGGCGGGCGACGAAGCGTTTTATACCTTCCTGTATCTGACGCGCGACACCTTCTCGCCGTGGGAAAACCTGGCATTGCTACTGCAAAACTACGACAAAATCGAATTCCAGGGGCTGGCGCCGATTGTTCGCGATTTCTATGTCTTTATACCGACGTGGCTGTGGCCTGACCGTCCCGGTATTGTCCTGAACACGGCGAACTACTTTACCTGGGAAGTGCTGAACAACCATTCGGGCCTGGCGATTTCCCCAACCCTGATTGGCTCGCTGGTAGTGATGGGCGGAACGTGGTTTATCCTGCCGGGCGCGATCGCGGTCGGGCTGATCATAAAATGGTTCGACTGGCTATATACGCTGGGTAACGAAGAGACCAACCGCTACAAAGCCGCTGTTTTGCACAGTTTCTGTTTCGGTGCCATTTTCAATATGATCGTTCTCGCGCGCGAGGGGCTGGATTCGTTCGTCTCACGCGTGGTGTTCTTTATGGTCGTTTTCGGTCTCTGTCTGCTGCTGGCAAAACTGCTGTACTGGTTGTTTGACAGTGCAGGGCTTGTGCACAGACGTGAGCCACAGGGCAGCACAACGCTGTCGCAAGTCTAGTAGGGATTATCATGACGGATACAACTTCAGCCCCGCGTTACGCGCTGCGTGGGCTACAGCTTATTGGCTGGCGTGACATGCAACACGCGCTGGATTTCCTGTTCGCGGACGGGCAGATGAAATCGGGCACGCTGGTGGCCATCAACGCAGAAAAAATGCTGGCGGTTGAAGATAATGCGGAAGTGAAAAGCCTGATTGAAGCCGCGGAGTTTAAATATGCCGACGGTATTAGCGTGGTGCGTTCAATTCGTAAAAAGTTTCCTGACGCTAATGTGTCTCGCGTGGCGGGTGCTGACCTTTGGGAGCGACTTATGGAACGCGCAGGCGCTGAAGGCACGCCGGTATTTTTGATTGGCGGCAAACCAGAGGTGCTGGCGCAGACCGAACAAAAGCTGCGTAGCCAGTGGAATGTTAACATCGTGGGCAGCCAGGATGGCTATTTCAGGCCGGAAGATCGCCAGGCGTTATATGAGCGCGTGCGCGACAGCGGGGCGAAAATTGTCACTGTCGCCATGGGGTCGCCGCGGCAGGAAATTCTGATGCGCGATTGCCGTCTGGTCAGCCCGGATGCGCTCTATATGGGCGTTGGCGGCACCTACGACGTCTTTACCGGCCACGTTAAGCGGGCGCCCAAAGTCTGGCAAAACCTGGGGCTGGAGTGGCTCTACCGCCTGCTCTCTCAACCGACGCGTATCAAACGACAGATTCGTCTGCTGCGCTACCTCGCCTGGCACTACACCGGGAAAATGTAATCAATATGCAGCGCGATCTGCTGTTCGCGCTGCAACCCCCCCTGTAAAACTGCTGGATTTCTGTACAATGCATTCATTTTTTTAATGCATTGTTTGCCATTTGCCAGAATTTAAGAAACCATTCGCTCCGTATTTCAGTACCCCTCAAAACAATACCCGGCAATAAGTCGGGAAACAGCAAACACAACCGAGGATTTATGGCAGAGAAAAAACCGGAGCTTCAGCGTGGGCTGGAAGCTCGACATATTGAATTGATCGCGCTGGGCGGGACTATCGGCGTTGGCCTGTTTATGGGCTCGGCAAGCACGCTGAAATGGGCGGGGCCTTCCGTCCTGCTGGCGTATATTATTGCCGGGCTGTTCGTCTTCTTCATCATGCGCTCAATGGGCGAAATGTTGTTTCTGGAGCCGGTAACGGGCTCTTTCGCCGTTTACGCCCACCGTTATATGAGCCCGTTCTTTGGCTATCTCACGGCCTGGTCGTACTGGTTTATGTGGATGGCCGTCGGGATTTCGGAGATCACCGCCATCGGGGTCTACGTGCAGTTCTGGTTCCCGGAGATGGCCCAGTGGATACCCGCGCTCATCGCCGTAGGGCTTGTGGCGCTGGCGAACCTTGCCGCCGTTCGCCTTTACGGTGAAATCGAGTTCTGGTTTGCGATGATCAAAGTCACCACCATTATCGTGATGATTGTTGTGGGTCTGGGTGTCATCTTCTTTGGTTTCGGTAACGGCGGGCACGCGATTGGTTTCGGTAACCTGACCGGACACGGCGGCTTCTTTGCCGGCGGCTGGAAAGGCTTCCTGACCGCACTCTGTATCGTTGTCGCCTCTTATCAGGGCGTTGAGCTGATCGGCATTACCGCAGGTGAGGCGAAAAACCCGCAGGTCACGCTGCGTAGCGCGGTAGGCAAGGTGCTGTGGCGTATCCTGATTTTCTATGTGGGCGCGATCTTCGTTATCGTGACCATTTTCCCATGGAACGAGATCGGCACCACCGGCAGCCCGTTTGTCTTAACCTTCGCTAAGATTGGCATCACGGCGGCGGCCGCCATTATCAACTTTGTGGTGCTGACGGCGGCGCTCTCCGGCTGTAACAGCGGGATGTACAGCTGCGGGCGTATGCTTTACGCGCTCTCGCAAAACAAACAGCTGCCGGCGGTGATGGGTAAAGTCTCCCGCGTGGGTGTACCGGTGGCGGGCGTAGCGGTGTCGATTGTGATTCTGCTGATTGGCTCTTGCCTGAACTACATCATCCCGAATCCGCAGCGCGTGTTTGTTTATGTCTATAGCGCCAGCGTGCTGCCGGGAATGGTACCGTGGTTTGTCATTTTGATTAGCCAGCTGCGTTTCCGACAGGCGCACAAAAAAGCGATCGCCAGCCATCCGTTCCGCTCCATTCTGTTCCCGTATGCGAACTATTTGACGATGGCGTTCCTGATTTGCGTATTAATTGGAATGTACTTTAATGAAGATACCCGCATGTCGCTGTTTGTCGGGATGATCTTCCTGGCTGCCGTCACAGCTGCATATAAACTTTTTGGCCTGGGTCGCCGTGGCTCCGCCCATAAAGTGGAGGAATAAGCGGCAAAATGTGCAAACCATAACCAAACGCGCATTTTTTTCAAAAAAGCACTAGACAGCGGGGACGGAGGTACGTAATATCCAGCCCCGCAACGGCGCTAAGCGCCCGTAGCTCAGCTGGATAGAGCGCTGCCCTCCGGAGGCAGAGGTCTCAGGTTCGAATCCTGTCGGGCGCGCCATTTTAGTCCCGGCGCTAGAGCTGCGGTGGTCTGAGAAGTAGTCAGAACCGCGTGAAAGAATACAGTGGTGGCTATAGCTCAGTTGGTAGAGCCCTGGATTGTGATTCCAGTTGTCGTGGGTTCGAATCCCATTAGCCACCCCATTATTGAAAGAGTTGTGAATTGCGAAGGTGGCGGAATTGGTAGACGCGCTAGCTTCAGGTGTTAGTGTTCTTACGGACGTGGGGGTTCAAGTCCCCCCCCTCGCACCACGACTTTTAATGAGTTGAACTAAAAATTCAAAAAAGCAGTACATCGGCGAGTAGCGCAGCTTGGTAGCGCAACTGGTTTGGGACCAGTGGGTCGGAGGTTCGAATCCTCTCTCGCCGACCAATTTTGAACCCCGCTTCGGCGGGGTTTTTTGTTTTCTGCGTTTTTTATCCTGTAGCCTTTCCCCGACAACACTCTATATCCTTGTCGCGATTCAGCGACATATAACCCGTTAATATTAAAGAATTTATTATTTTACCTCTTAACCTGTCTCCTGGTGACGACATATCGCCGCCTTCAGCGCGATGTTGTATGGCTTCAGGCGGTTCTTAACAGCATAATTTCCTTTTATCTTAAAATGTTGCGCGATGTAAAAGTTCTGCGTGTAAACCTGGCACATTACATGCAATAATATGCGTGTAGATGCTCATTCCATCTCTTATGTTCGCCTTAAGGCCTCATAAACTCAGGAATGACGCAGAGCCGTTTACGGTGCTTATCGTCCACTGACAGATGTCGCTTCGGCCTCATCAGACACCATGGACACAACGTTGAGTGAAGCACCAAATATGTTGTCTTACAGACCTGTTTTAACGCCTGCTTTTATAGCAGGCGTTTTTTTATGGGCGTAAAAAAGGAGGCCATCTGGCCTCCTGTTAATTACTGCTGCGTTCCGTTATTTTGCAACGTCAATAACAGCCCATCACGGCGCATAGCTGCGGCCTCTTCCGGCTTATGCTGCTTGTCCAGCGAATCAGCAAGCCAGGCGTAATCAAATGCGTCCGGACGTTGCTTCAGCGCGGCGCGGAAGGCGAGACTTGCCTCCTGCCACTCGCCGTGTTTCATCAGAGACTGGCCCAGCGTACTCCACAGCAGCGGACGATCGCCCACGGTTTTGATCTGCTGGCGCAGTGCTTTTTCAATTTGTTCCGGATTGTTGGTTTTCAGACGCGGGATGACCATCACCAGGCGGTCATCATACTGTCGCTTGAGACCGTCGAGGAGGATCTCCTGCGCGGTGTCATGGTCGTCACACTCAATCAGATGTTCTGCCATCGCCACCTGAAGAGGAACCTGCTGGCGCGTTTTACGGCTCTGGTTTTTCCACCAGGTTTTCAGGCCGTCGCTGCCGAGATCGGCGCGCGCCTGATCCATCAGGCCAATCCAGGCCAGACGCTGAAGTTCATCACGATGTTCATCATCGCCCACGTCGGCTTTCGCCATGGAAGGGATAATGTCCAGCAGCGAGCCCCAGGCGCCGGTCCGAATATATGCCTGCTCAGCAAGACGCAGCACTTCCGGATGACGAGGGGTAATTTCCAGCAGACGGTCAACGCCGTGACGAGCGGCATGGTTTTCATTGCGCGCCAGTTGCAGACGAACGCGGGTGATCTCAACCGGAATCGGATCTTTAGTAGAGAGCTCAGACGCGCGTTCAAGATGCTGATTGGCGCGGGCCTCATCGCCTCGCTGTTGCGCCGCCTCAGCGGCCAGCAGATAGTTAACAACCGGCTGTTCTGCATGGTCGGCATTTTTCGACATCAGCTTTTCAACCTGCTGATAGTCGCCTTCGGCCAGCTTCAGCAACGCTTGCTCGGTCTGCTTGCGGGCGCGACGGCGCTTACGGCCAACGAACCAGCCGCGCGTATGTACGCCGGTACGGAAAATACGACGCAGGAGCCACTCCACTGCCAGCAGAACGACCACACCCAGGATCAGAATAATTACCAGCCCTGTTACGCTGGTTTCGATATTGTAGTTATCGGTCTGGATCAATACATAACCCTGGTGACCCGCGAGCATCGGCCCCAGTACAATCCCGGCGATCAGCAGGATGAAGAGTAAGAAGACTTTTAGCATCATTACTCTCCTTGCGGCGCGCTTTCAGGCGCTGGCGCGGCGGCAGGTGCTTCAGCCGGACGCTCTGCCGGAACGCCCGGCTGGGCCAGCAGGTTACGCACGCGCGTCTGCATGAGCTTCTCCAGAATCGGCTGGCTTTCCAGCTTGTCCGGCACGTTCATGGTGATGTTTTGCTGGCTCAGCTTGTCGATATCCTCAAGGAACGCGGTCGTGGTTGCGTCATTGGTATCGTAGTAAGCACGTACCCAGGTTGAAACGTTATCCAGCGCCTGTTTGTAGGTCTCTTCCTGGTGACGCGGTACGGCCTGGGCAGCCACCAGCAGGCGGGAACGAATGTTTTCGCGCAGATAGACGTCCTGGTTCGGCGCCAGCAGCGGCACGGCAGTTTCATCGCGGCGGCGAATGGTAATAAAGCTGTCCATAAAGTTCTGCCAGCTCTTTTGCAGGTTGATACGCCATTCGCTCAGGGAGCTGGACAGCTCGGTGCCGTCAGAATCCATCGGGGAGTCATCGTCGTTGTTATCGGCCAGCTGAAGGTTATCAATCTGGTTGGAGAGCTGATTTACCTTAAGGATGATACCATCGTAATCGACCTGAGAAACCGCGGACAGGCTGGCGATATCTTCCGTAATAGCGCGGCGAGCGTTGATGAGGCTCGGATCGTTCATGTCCGTCAGGCTTGCGTCGGCGCTTTTCAGCAGCGCGGCGGCGGTGGTGACATCCTGATCGCTCCAGAGCTTGCGCCCGGCCAGTTTCACCAGAAAATCGGCCTGTGAAAGTAGCCAGGTTTTGGCATCGGTTCCCGAAATTGTGGCGACTTTTTCCTGCACTTCGCTCAGCTGTTTGGTCAACTCTTCACGTTTGCTGTTCGCGTCGGCGAGGGCGGCAGCCTGCTGTTTGATCACGCCTTCCAGCTCAGCTTTTTGCGCCTCCTGCGCTTTCTGTAGGGCAGTGATTTGGTTAACCAGCGCGTCGCTGGTGGCCGTCTGATTGGTGCCTTGTTTCTTCACCAGTCCGTAGAGACCCACGCCTGCGGCCAGCGCAATCGCGATGGCAATCACGCTCAGCGTGAGGCTGGTTTTATTGCTGCCGTTTTTCTTCTCAACGGTTGTGTCTGTCGTCTCTGGCTGTGACGTGGTGTCCACAGTCTCCCTGGTCTCTTCAACCACGGCGGAGGATTTTTCGTGTTCCGTCATTATGGCTTCCCATTTGAGAGTTATTGTAATGCGCGCAGCAGCGCATCGTTGTCGGCGTTTTCAGCGATCCGAATATCCTGCCAGCCCAGTTCCCGGGCGTGGTTCGCCAGACGCTCACTGACGACCAGAAGCCGACAGCGGAGTAACCAGTTTTCGCGATACCAAAGCGGAATCAGCGACCAAAGCTGTTGTAACATTTCACCGCTGGTCACCACTAGCGTATTAATGCCGCGCGCGTGCCAGCGCATTGCTTCTTCCGCGCCATCATAGTGTTTCGCACAGCGCTGATAGCACTCCACAAACGTCACGTCTGCGCCGCGTTCGCGCAGCGTTTCGCCCAGCAGTTCGCGGCCACCGTTGCCGCGCAAAATGAGCGCGCGCTTTCCGGCAATGGTTTGTAATTCAGGTAATTGTAGCAAGACTTCGCTGATTTCCCGATCTAACGGGTAACGAACATCGATTCCGCTCGCGGTATGTAAGGCCAGCGCCGTGGTGCGCCCGATGGCGAAATAGCGGGGGGCGTGAGGCCAGCTAACGGCATGCTGTTGCAGCTGCGCATGGGCAAACTCCACGGCATGCTGCGACAGCGCAAAGAGCAGATCGCCTTCCTGTAAGAGACGCATCTGGTCAGCGAGCTCAGGCAGCTCGCGACCGGGGGAGAATTCAATCAGCGGAAAACTCCAGGCCACCTGCCCCAGTGCGCGCAGACGGCTCACTAACTGCTCTCCTGCGGGAGAAGGGCGGGTGACAAGTATGCTCATGCAGGGGGCTCTCCGTTATAGACCTCAGCCAGAATTTCACGCGCGCCGTTATTCAGCAGCTCTTCCGCCAGCGATACGCCAAGCGCCTCGGCATCTTGCGGCTTGCCGCGACGTTCACCGCGAACCATCTGTGAGCCGTCCGGCGCGCCAACCAGCGCACGCAACCACAGCTCACCGTCAGTTAATTCAGCATAGCTGCCAATTGGCACCTGACAGCCTCCTTCGAGGCGAGTATTCATCGCGCGCTCGGCTTTTACGCGAACGGCGGTATCGTCATGATTCAGCGGCGCGAGCAGTGCCTGAGTGCGCGCATCAACCAGACGACACTCAATGCCGACGGCACCCTGGCCGACGGCGGGCAGCGACAGCTCCGGCGGCAACGCGACGCGAATGCGTTCTTCCAGCCCCAGGCGTTTCAGGCCCGCAACCGCAAGAATAATGGCATCGTAGTCGCCGTTATCCAGCTTGCCAAGGCGTGTGCCGACGTTCCCGCGCAGCGAACGGATCACCAGATCCGGGCGACGTTCAGCCAGCTGACACTGGCGGCGTAAACTTGACGTGCCGACCACGCTGCCTGCCGGCAACGCATCGAGCGAGTCATAGCGATTAGAGACAAACGCATCGCGCGGATCCTCGCGCTCGCAGATGGTCACCAGCCCCAGCCCTTCCGGGAACTCAACGGGCACATCCTTCATCGAATGCACGGCGATATCGGCGCGGTTCTCAAGCAATGCCAGCTCCAGCTCTTTGACAAACAGACCTTTTCCGCCCACTTTGGCCAGCGGCGTATCCAGAATGACATCGCCACGTGTGACCATTGGCACCAGCTCAACGCGTAATCCGGTGTGGCAGGCTTCCAGGCGCTGCTTAACATAATGTGCCTGCCAGAGTGCAAGAGGACTTTGGCGTGTGGCAATTCTCAAAACATTGTCTAACATGCTTGTTACCGTCATTATCAATCGCTAACCATCCTAACATTGTTGACACTCGGATGGCAGTTTTACGGTTGATGAAGAGTGAGAGGGACAGGGCGGCGTACTCGTCAGCCATCGCCGTATTCAGGAATTTACACGTCAAGAACGATGCTACACTTGTATGTAGCGCATCTTTCTTTACGGTCAACCGGCAAGGTGTTAAATTGATCACGTTTTAGACCATTTTTTCGTCTGTACCACCAGAAAAGCAAAAGGCGAAAAAAGGGTAACGGTTATTTTTTGAAATACTGCGGGTCCGCTGCTTTTTGTGTTCTGACTGGCGTGCGACACCCGGAAACATCAGGCGATACGTCTTGTACCTCTATATTGAGACTCTGAAACAGAGACTGGATGCCATCAATCAATTGCGTGTGGATCGCGCGCTTGCTGCCATGGGCCCTGCTTTCCAGCAGGTATACAGTCTACTGCCAACATTGTTGCACTATCACCATCCGCTGATGCCGGGTTACCTTGATGGTAACGTTCCCCAGGGCATTTGCCTCTTCACGCCTGATGAAACCCAACAGCATTACCTGACTGAACTTGAACTCTACCGTGGTATGCCGCCGCAGGATTCGCCGAAAGGCGAGCTGCCGATTACCGGGGTTTACTCCATGGGCAGCACGTCATCGGTTGGGCAAAGTTGCTCTTCTGACCTGGATATCTGGGTCTGCCATCAGTCCTGGCTCGACAATGAAGAGCGCCAGCTGTTGCAGCGTAAATGCAGCCTGCTGGAGAGCTGGGCGGCGTCGCTCGGCGTGGAAGTGAGCTTCTTCCTGATTGATGAAAACCGTTTCCGCCATAACGAAAGCGGCAGTCTGGGTGGTGAAGACTGCGGCTCGACTCAGCACATCCTGTTGCTGGATGAGTTTTACCGTACTGCCGTTCGCCTGGCCGGGAAACGTATTCTGTGGAATATGGTGCCGTGCGATGAAGAAGAGAATTATGACGACTACGTCATGTCGCTTTACTCGCAGGGCGTTCTGACGCCAAACGAGTGGCTGGATCTGGGCGGCCTGAGCTCCCTGTCCGCCGAAGAGTACTTTGGCGCAAGCCTCTGGCAGCTTTATAAGAGCATTGATTCACCGTACAAAGCGGTGCTGAAAACCCTGCTGCTGGAAGCCTACTCCTGGGAATACCCCACGCCGCGCCTGCTGGCGAAAGATATTAAACAGCGTCTGCACGACGGGGAGATCGTCTCCTACGGTCTTGATGCCTACTGCATGATGCTGGAACGCGTCACCGAATACCTGACAGCCATTGAGGACGCCACGCGTCTTGACCTGGTGCGTCGATGTTTCTATCTCAAAGTCTGTGAAAAACTGAGCCGCGAACGCGCCTGCGTGGGCTGGCGTCGTGAAGTCGTCAGCCAGTTAGTCAAAGAGTGGGGATGGGACGAAGAGCGTCTCGCCATGCTCGACAACCGCGCCAACTGGAAGATCGATCAGGTGCGTGAGGCGCACAACGAACTGCTTGATGCGATGATGCAGAGCTACCGCAACCTGATCCGCTTTGCCCGCCGTAACAACCTTAGCGTTTCTGCCAGCCCACAGGATATCGGGGTGCTGACCCGCAAACTGTACGCCGCGTTTGAAGCGTTGCCGGGCAAGGTAACGCTGGTTAACCCACAGATTTCGCCTGACCTGTCTGAACCGAATCTGACCTTTATCTACGTGCCGCCGGGCCGCGCGAACCGCACCGGGTGGTATCTGTACAACCGTGCGCCAAGCATGGATTCGATCATCAGCCATCAGCCGCTGGAATATAACCGCTACCTGAACAAGCTGGTGGCCTGGGCCTGGTTTAACGGCCTTCTCACCTCACGTACCCGGTTGTTTATCAAAGGCAACGAGGTGGTCGATTTAGCCAAGTTGCAGGAGATGGTGGCGGATGTCTCGCACCACTTCCCGCTGCGTCTGCCTGCGCCGACGCCAAAAGCGCTCTACAGCCCGTGTGAGATTCGCCATCTGGCGATCATCGTCAACCTGGAATACGACCCGACGGCGGCCTTCCGCAATCAGGTCGTTCACTTTGACTTCCGCAAGCTGGACGTCTTTAGCTTTGGCGAGCAGCAAAACTGCCTGGTGGGCAGCGTGGATCTGCTGTACCGCAACTCGTGGAACGAAGTGCGTACCCTGCACTTTAACGGCGAGCAGGCGATGATCGAGGCGCTGAAAACGATCCTCGGCAAGATGCACCAGGACGCCGCGCCGCCGGACAGCGTGGAGGTGTTCTGCTACAGTCAGCACCTGCGCGGCCTGATTCGTACCCGCGTTCAGCAGCTGGTGTCTGAGTGCATCGAACTGCGTCTCTCCAGCACCCGACAGGAAACCGGGCGCTTTAAAGCGCTACGCGTCTCCGGCCAGACCTGGGGGCTGTTCTTTGAGCGCCTGAACGTGTCGGTGCAGAAGCTGGAAAACGCCATTGAATTCTACGGCGCGATTTCACACAACAAACTGCATGGCCTGTCGGTTCAGGTGGAAACCAATCACGTTAAGCTGCCGCAGGTGGTGGATGGCTTTGCGAGTGAAGGGATTATTCAGTTCTTCTTCGAAGAGTCGGGCGATAACGCCGGGTTTAACATCTACATTCTGGATGAAACCAACCGTGCCGAGGTGTATCACCACTGCGAAGGCAGCAAAGAGGAGCTGGTGCGCGACGTCAGCCGCTTCTATTCGTCCTCGCACGATCGCTTTACCTACGGCTCAAGCTTTATCAACTTCAACCTGCCGCAGTTCTACCAGATTGTGAATGTGGATGGGCGAGCGCAGGTGATCCCGTTCCGTACGCAGGCGATTACCCCGGCGGCGCCCGCTAACCAGGAAACTGCGCCGCTGTTGCAGCAGTATTTTTCCTGAGGCTTTTCGCCGGGTGGCGCTGACGCTTACCCGGCCTACGGTTTGAGCCGCTGTTGCCGGGTGGCGCTAACGCTTACCCGGCCTACGGTTTGAGCCGCTGTTGCCGGGTGGCGCTAACGCTTACCCGGCCTACGGTTTGAGCCGCTGTTGCCGGGTGGCGCTAACGCTTACCCGGCCTACGGTCCGAGCCGCTGTTGCCGGGTGGCGCTAACGCTTACCCGTCCTACGGTTCGAGCCGTTGTAGGCCCGGTAAGGCGTAGCCGCCACCGGGCAACGCAACTACCTGAAACTCACGTCCTCGCCTGCCTGCGCCGTCGCCGCCTGCTCCAGCAGATCCCAGAACGTTTCGGCGCTGCGATCGCAGATCCACTCGTCACCTTTCAGATCAAAGTGATAGCCGCCCTGTTTCGCCGCCAGCCACACCTGGTGAAGCGGCTCCTGACGGTTAATAATAATCTTGCTGCCGTTTTCGAAGCTTAAGGTCAGGATCCCGCCGTTGATTTCACAATCGATATCGCTGTCGCCGTCCCAGTCGTCGATACGCTCTTCGATGGTCATCCACAGGGTATCGGCAAGGCGATGAAATTCACTGTCGTTCATGGTTTTATTCCTGTTTTTCGTGATGGCGGCAGTATAACGCTAAATAATTCCCGTTGCAGGAAAGCGGCAAACTCTTGCTTTTGTGTCTTCTCCTGCGATGATAGAAACAGATTTGAACTTACGGGCAACCTCTACATGAAAAACGTCTTCCGAACGCTTGTCGTTCTTGTCACTCTGTTTAGCCTGACCGGCTGTGGACTGAAGGGACCACTGTACTTCCCGCCAGAGGATAAAAACGCACCACCGCCGACAAAACCGGTGCAAAGTGGTATCGAGTCATCTACGCCGGATACCAACGATCGCGGCAATAACGGCGGCCCGACTCAGGTCAATCTCTGACAATTACGTTCTGTACCCGCGCAATGGAGCAAATGATGCAGTTCTCTAAAATGCATGGCCTTGGCAACGACTTTATGGTCGTCGACGCGGTAACGCAGAATGTCTTTTTCTCCCCGGAATTGATCCGTCGCCTGGCGGATCGACACATGGGCGTGGGGTTTGACCAGCTGCTGGTGGTGGAGCCGCCTTACGATCCTGACCTGGACTTTCACTACCGCATTTTTAACGCCGACGGCAGCGAAGTTTCCCAGTGCGGCAACGGCGCGCGCTGTTTTGCCCGCTTTGTTCGGCTGAAAGGGCTGACCAACAAGCGCGATATCCGCGTCAGCACCGCCAACGGCCGGATGGTGCTCAGCGTCACCGACGACGAACTGGTGCGCGTGAACATGGGCGAGCCAAACTTCGACCCCTCTGCCGTGCCGTTTCGCGCCAACAAAGCGGAAAAGACCTATATTATGCGTGCCGCCGAGCAGACAGTATTGTGCGGCGTCGTCTCAATGGGTAACCCGCACTGCGTGATTCAGGTGGATGATGTGCAAACCGCGGCGGTTGAAACGCTCGGCCCGGTGCTGGAAAGCCACGAGCGCTTCCCGGAGCGGGCGAACATCGGTTTCATGCAGGTGGTGAAGCGTGAACACATTCGCCTGCGGGTTTACGAGCGCGGCGCGGGCGAAACCCAGGCCTGCGGAAGCGGTGCCTGTGCGGCGGTGGCCGTCGGTATCTCACAGGGGTTACTGGCAGAAGAGGTTCGCGTGGAATTACCGGGCGGACGTCTTGATATCGCCTGGAAAGGAGCGGGTCATCCACTGTACATGACTGGCCCGGCGACACATGTTTATGACGGGTTTATCCATCTATGAAGCAACCAGGGGAAGAACTGCGGGAACCTGTAACGGAGCTGGACGACAGCGCTGTTGTGGATTACCTGCTGCACAATCCTGAGTTTTTTATCCGCAATGCACGCGTCGTCGAACGGATGCGCGTGCCGCATCCGGTTCGCGAGACCGTGTCGCTGGTTGAATGGCACATGGCGCGCTCGCGCAACCACATCAATCAGCTCGAAGAGAACATGACGCTGCTGATGGAGCAGGCCAGCAATAACGAAAGCCTGTTCTACCGTCTACTGCACCTTCAGGCGCGTCTGGCTTCCGCGCACAGTCTAGAAGAGTTCCTCAACCGCTTCCACCGCTGGGCGCGCGAGCTGGGGCTGGCAGGCGCGACGATCCGTCTCTTCCCTGACCGCTGGCGCATTGGCGCGCCGTCCGGGTTTACCCATCTGGCGCTGAGCCGTCAGGCGTTTGAGCCGCTGCGCATTCAGCGTCTGGGCCATGAGCACCACTATCTGGGGCCGCTTAACGGGCCAGAACTGCTGGTGGTGCTGCCGGAAGCCAAAGCTATCGGCTCGGTGGCGATGTCGCTGATGGGGCGCGATGGTGACCTGGGCGTGATGTTATTTACCAGCCGCGACGCGCATCATTATGAACAGGGGCAGGGCACGCAACTGTTGCAGGAGATCGCCCTGATGCTGCCTGAGCTGCTGGAGCGCTGGATTGAGCGCGTATGACGGACGGACTGCTCGCCACTGACGTCAACCGCTTTCTGCGCTATCTGGGCGTAGAACGCCAGCTCAGCCCTATTACGCTGCTCAACTATCAGCGTCAGCTTGATGCCATCATGCAGATTGCCGATGAAATCGGCCTGAAAAGCTGGCAACAATGTGACGCCGCCACGGTACGCGGGTTCGTCGTGCGTAGCCGTAAAAAAAATCTCAGCCCGGCGAGCCTGGCGCTCCGGCTCTCTGCCCTGCGCAGTTTCTTCGACTGGCTGGTCAGTCAGGGCGGTCTGAAAGCCAACCCGGCAAAAGGGATCGCCACGCCGAAAGCCCCGCGTCATCTGCCGAAAAATATCGACGTCGACGACGTAAACCGCCTGCTGGATATCGATCTTAACGATCCGCTGGCCGTGCGCGACCGCGCGATGCTGGAGGTGATGTACGGCGCGGGCCTGCGTCTCTCTGAGCTGGTGAACCTCGACTTAAAGCACCTCGATCTGGAATCCGGCGAGGTGTGGGTGATGGGCAAGGGCAGCAAAGAGCGCCGCCTGCCGATCGGCCGCAACGCGGTCTCCTGGATTGAGCACTGGCTGGACCTTCGCGGGCTGTTTGGCGCCGACGAAGATGCGCTGTTCCTGTCGAAACTCGGCAAGCGGATCTCGGCGCGTAACGTGCAGAAGCGCTTTGCGGAGTGGGGCATTAAGCAGGGGCTGAACAGCCACGTTCACCCCCACAAGCTGCGCCACTCCTTTGCGACGCACATGCTGGAATCAAGCGGCGACCTGCGCGGCGTACAGGAGCTGCTTGGTCACGCGAATCTGTCGACCACCCAAATCTATACCCACTTAGACTTCCAACACCTTGCCTCGGTGTATGACGCGGCGCATCCACGCGCCAAACGGGGGAAATAATGCGTTTTTACCGCCCACTCGGTCAGATATCAGCCCTGACGTTTGACCTTGATGACACTCTTTACGATAACCGCCCGGTGATCCTGCGTACCGAGCAGGAGTCGCTGGCGTTTGTGCAGAACTACCATCCTGCGCTGAAAGCGATGCAGAACAAAGACTTCCAGCAGCTGCGTCAGTCCCTGCGGGAAACCGAACCGGAGATTTACCACGACGTGACCGAATGGCGCCGCCGTGCGGTTGAGCAGGCGATGCTCAACGCCGGCCTGAGCGCGCAGGATGCGGCCACGGGGGCCGAAGCGGCCATGGAAAACTTCGCCAAATGGCGCAGTCGGATCGACGTGCCGCAGGAGACCCACGACACGCTGGCGAAGCTCGCCGAAAAGTGGCCGCTGGTGGCCATCACCAACGGCAACGCTCAGCCTGAACTGTTTGGTCTGGGGAACTATTTTCAGTTCGTGCTGCGCGCGGGCCCGCACGGACGCTCGAAGCCGTTCAACGATATGTATCATCTGGCAGCGGAAAAACTGGATTTGCCGCTCGGTGAGATCCTGCACGTGGGCGACGACCTGACCACGGACGTCGCCGGGGCGATCCGCTGCGGCATGCAGGCCTGCTGGATCAAGCCGGAAAATGCCGATCTGATGACTACCCCGGATAGCCGTCTTCTGCCGCACGTGGAAATTTCACGGTTGGCATCCCTCACGACGCTGATATAATCATCAATTGTTCTGTATAAATTAACAGGGTTTTGGCGAATGGAAACATTTGCCTGCCCGACATGACGTGACGGTGCCAATGGACGTTTCTTACCTGCTCGACAGCCTTAATGATAAACAGCGTGACGCGGTTGCCGCCTCGCGTACAAACCTGCTGGTACTGGCTGGAGCGGGCAGTGGTAAGACGCGCGTGCTGGTTCACCGTATCGCCTGGCTACAGAGCGTGGAGAACTGCTCGCCGTACTCGATTATGGCCGTGACGTTCACCAACAAGGCGGCGGCGGAGATGCGCCACCGTATCGCGCAGCTGATGGGCACCAGCCAGGGCGGCATGTGGGTTGGCACCTTCCACGGCCTGGCGCACCGTCTGCTGCGCGCGCACCATATGGACGCTAACCTGCCGCAGGATTTCCAGATCCTCGACAGCGAAGATCAGCTGCGCTTGCTGAAACGCCTGATCAAGGCGATGAACCTCGATGAGAAGCAGTGGCCGCCGCGTCAGGCGATGTGGTACATCAACGGTCAGAAAGACGAAGGGCTGCGTCCGCATCATATTCAGAGCTTCGGTAACCCGGTCGAGCAGACCTGGCAGAACGTCTACAAGGCCTATCAGGAAGCGTGCGATCGCGCCGGTCTGGTGGATTTCGCCGAGCTGCTGCTGCGCGCCCACGAGCTGTGGCTGAACAAACCGCATATCCTGCAACACTACCGTGAACGCTTTACCAACATCCTGGTGGACGAATTCCAGGATACCAACAACATCCAGTACGCCTGGATCCGCCTGCTGGCCGGGGATACCGGCAAGGTGATGATCGTAGGCGATGACGATCAGTCTATCTACGGCTGGCGCGGCGCGCAGGTGGAGAACATCCAGCGCTTCCTCAACGATTTCCCCGGCGCGCAAACCATCCGTCTGGAGCAGAACTACCGTTCTACCAGCAACATTCTGAGCGCGGCCAACGCCCTGATTGAGAACAACAACGGGCGCCTGGGTAAAAAGCTGTGGACCGATGGCGTCGACGGCGAACCGATTTCGATTTACTGCGCCTTCAACGAGCTCGACGAAGCCCGCTTCGTGGTGAACCGCATTAAAACCTGGCAGGAGAACGGCGGCGCGCTGGAGCAGTGTGCCATTCTCTATCGCAGCAACGCCCAGTCGCGCGTGCTGGAAGAGGCGCTGTTGCAGGTGAGCATGCCGTACCGCATTTATGGCGGTATGCGCTTCTTCGAACGTCAGGAGATCAAAGATGCGCTCTCGTATTTGCGTCTGATTGCCAACCGTAACGACGATGCGGCGTTTGAGCGCGTGGTGAACACGCCGACGCGCGGCATCGGCGATCGTACGCTGGACGTGGTGCGTCAGGCCTCGCGCGATCGTCAGCTCACGTTGTGGCAGGCGTGCCGCGAGCTGTTACAGGAAAAAGCCCTTGCCGGGCGCGCCGCCAGCGCATTGCAGCGCTTCCTGGAGTTAATCGACGCGCTGGCGCAGGAAACGGCCGACATGCCGCTGCACGTCCAGACCGACCGGGTGATCAAAGATTCCGGCTTGCGCACCATGTACGAGCAGGAAAAAGGCGAGAAGGGCCAGACCCGTATTGAGAACTTAGAGGAACTGGTGACGGCAACGCGCCAGTTCAGCTACAACGAAGAAGACGAAGACCTGATGCCGTTGCAGGCATTCCTCTCTCACGCCGCGCTGGAGGCGGGTGAAGGGCAGGCCGATACCTGGCAGGATGCGGTTCAGCTGATGACCCTGCACTCCGCAAAAGGTCTGGAGTTCCCGCAGGTGTTCATCGTCGGGATGGAAGAGGGGATGTTCCCGAGCCAGATGTCGCTGGATGAAGGCGGGCGTCTGGAAGAGGAGCGTCGTCTGGCCTACGTGGGCGTGACCCGTGCGATGCAGAAACTGACCCTGACCTACGCGGAAACCCGCCGCCTGTACGGGAAAGAGGTGTATCACCGTCCGTCGCGCTTTATCGGCGAACTGCCGGAAGAGTGTGTGGAAGAGGTGCGCCTGCGCGCCAGCATCAGCCGTCCGGTCAGCCATCAGCGTATGGGCTCGCCGATCTCTGAAACCGACACCGGTTACAAGCTGGGCCAGCGCGTGCGCCACTCGAAGTTTGGCGAAGGCACCATCGTCAACCTGGAAGGCAGCGGCGAGCACAGCCGTTTGCAGGTAGCGTTCCAGGGGCAGGGGATCAAATGGCTGGTGGCAGCCTATGCCAAGCTGGAAAGTGTGTAACTTTCAGAAAAATATCACTATTTTGTAATAATCTGCTAGCCTTATACGTTGAAGGTCAATTAATGCCCTTCAGCGTTCCGTTGCGTGTTGACGCCACAGTTATTGCTGGCGTAACATGCGCGCACGATTACGCTAAGAGGACATTCGCCTTGGACACACCCAGTAGATACTGGCTCAATTCCCTGTCATCCAGGAACAACTCCTAAGGCTATCTCCTCTTGCTGATGGCCTTAGTGGTTGTCAGCGACTGCATCATTCCCGTCGCGCTGAGTCAGGCTGTTTAATGGTCTGAAACCCAATTTGTTTCTGTGTGCCCACCGAACTGTCCGATATTTTTTGCATTGGGAGTCCCGGTCATGTTGAGCGCATTTCAACTCGAAAATAACCGACTGACTCGGCTTGAAGCCGAAGAGTCACAGCCCCTCATTGATGCCGTATGGGTGGATCTGGTCGAGCCGGACGACGATGAGCGCCTTCGCGTACAATCTGAACTGGGGCAAAGCCTGGCGACACGCCCGGAACTGGAAGACATCGAAGCATCCGCCCGTTTTTTTGAAGACGAAGACGGCCTGCACATTCACTCCTTCTTCTTTTTCGAAGATGCCGAAGACCACGCGGGGAACTCTACCGTGGCGTTTACCATCCGCGATGGCCGCCTGTTCACCCTGCGCGAGCGCGAACTGCCTGCGTTTCGTCTCTACCGTATGCGTGCCCGCAGCCAGGCGATGATGGACGGCAACGCTTATGAGCTGCTGCTGGATCTGTTCGAAACCAAAATCGAACAGCTGGCGGATGAAATCGAAAACATCTACAGCGACCTGGAAAAGCTGAGCCGCGTGATCATGGAAGGCCATCAGGGCGATGAGTACGACGAAGCGTTGTCCACGCTGGCTGAGCTGGAAGATATCGGCTGGAAGGTGCGTTTGTGTCTGATGGATACCCAGCGCGCGCTGAACTTCCTGGTGCGCAAGGCGCGTCTGCCGGGCGGTCAGCTGGAGCAGGCGCGTGAGATCTTACGCGATATCGAATCCCTGCTGCCGCACAACGAATCCCTGTTCCAGAAGGTCAACTTCCTGATGCAGGCGGCGATGGGCTTTATCAACATCGAGCAGAACCGCATCATCAAGATCTTCTCGGTGGTGTCCGTGGTGTTCCTGCCGCCGACGCTGGTGGCGTCCAGCTACGGGATGAACTTCGAGTTTATGCCGGAGCTGAAGTGGAGCTTTGGCTACCCGGGGGCGATTATCTTTATGATCCTCGCCGGGCTGGCGCCGTATCTGTACTTTAAGCGGAAGAACTGGCTGTAAAAATCTGGCGGGTGGCGCTGCGCTTACCCGCCCTACGATCGAATTCCCTCTCCCTGTGGGAGAGGGTTCCCCACAAAATAATGCCTGCACAGACGGCCCCCTCTCCCTTGAGGGAGAGGGCTGGGGTGAGGGGGAACATACGGCTCTGGTGGTCATTCCGTTCACTTTATGTTCCTTGCTACTCTGTCACGACATGACCGGTGAACGTGCCAGGGTGGCTCAGTCGCCACCACCCTGGCGACCCGGGCTTCCGGCGGAAAATCGCCGCTTCGCGGTGCCTTCGGCTTATTCCTTCCGGCTTATCGGGGACGGGAGGAGGTAACATCCCTGTAAAGCCCGCCCTCTCGGCGCATCCCTGCGCCTCGCCCCGGCCTACAGGAAACGCCTCAGCGATTTACAGCCGGACCGAGGCATCGCTGAAAGCCCTCAGTTATTCTGAGGCAACGTTATCGCTTTTGCTTTCAAATTACTGGGGAACCCTCTCCCCTGTGGGAGAGGGTTAGGGTGAGGGCAACATCACAGCCCTTTGCGCACCCTGCGCTGGGTATAAATCGCATCTGCAACAAAGATGGCCAGCGCCACCCAGATAAAGGCGAACGTCACCATCTTATCCGCACCCGGCACCTCGCCGTAAAACACCACCGCCAGCAGGAACATCAGCGTGGGGCCAATGTACTGGAAGAAGCCCAGCGTGGAGAGGCGCAGACGCGTTGCCGCGCCGGTAAAGCACAGCAGGGGGATCGTCGTGACCACGCCCGCGGCCATCAGCATCAGGTTCAGCGACCATGGGTTGCTGCCCATGTGGCTGGTAGCGCTGTCGGCAATACCGAACAGGTAGATCGCGGCGACAGGCAGCAGCCACAGGGTTTCAAATAGCATTCCCGTCTGCGCTTCCACGGCAATTTTTTTACGCACCAGGCCGTAGAAGGCAAAGCTGAACGCCAGCCCCAGGGCGATAACCGGCAGTGAGCCGAAGGTCCACAGCTGTACCAGCACGCCGCAGAAGGCCAGAATCACCGCCACCCACTGCATCCGGCGAAAGCGCTCACCAAGGAAAATCATCCCCAGCAAAATATTGACCAGCGGGTTAATAAAGTAGCCCAGGCTGGCTTCGAGCATGTGATGGTTATTCACCGCCCAGATAAACAGCAGCCAGTTTCCGCCAATCAGCACCGCAGAGAGAGCGAGCAGGAAGACCTTCTTCGGGGTTTTCAGCAGCGTTTTGACGCCTGACCACTGACGGCTGATACTCATCAGCGCAATCATGAAGAAAAAGGACCAGATGACGCGGTGAGTGAGGATCTCGTCCGCCGGGACATAGGCGATAAGTTTGAAGTACGCCGGTGCGATACCCCAAATAAAATAAGCGGCAAGGGCGAGTAAAACGCCCTGCCGCGTCTGTTTAGCATCCATCGGGAAAATCCGTTACAAAAAAGTGAAGTAATTTTACCCGAATTTGCCGTCTCAACCCACCATATAAGTGGCGGTTGCGCTGGCGATATAAACCTGCTCCTCGTTATGCAGCTCAACGCGGGCGACGGCAACTTTATTCCCGGCGCGCAGCAGGCTGCTGGTGCAGGTGAAGCGGTTTCCGCGTCCCGGACGCAGATAGTCGACGCGTAAATCGATGGTGCCCATGCGCGACAGGCGCTGGCGTAACTCATCTTCGTTGATGGTGTCATGGCGCGTCAGCGTGCTGCCCACGCACACCAGACCGGCCGCCACGTCCAGCGCGGAGGCAATGACCCCGCCGTGCAAAATGCTTTGCGCCCAGTTACCGACCATCATTGGCTGATTATTGAAACTCAGCTGAGCGAAGTCTTTTTCGTATCGCTCCAGCTCAAGACCCAGTGCACGGTTGAATGGCATGTGGTACACAAAAATCTCGCCCACGAGCTTTAAGGTTTCTTCGGCGGTGAGTGTGGCTGACATCTGACGTGGCATCCTTGTTGTTAACAAAATGTTGATTTTATGCTTCGGGATAAAGGAATGCCACTTTAAGAAACGAGGAAGCGGAAGTTATCGCAGAAGTCTGTAGAATGCCCGGACAAAACTATTCATTAAATGTCACCATTTCAGGAGAACACCACCGATGCGGACGTATCTGGGTTGGTTACTGGCGGCGGTTGCGCTGCCCCTCACAGCATATGCGCAGGAAGCGACGATCAAAGAGGTGCATGATAAACCTGCCGTTAAGGGCAGCATCATCGCCAATATGCTTCAGGAGCATGACAATCCGTTCACGCTGTACCCTTATGATACAAACTACGTGATCTACACCCAGACCAGCGATCTCAACAAAGAGGCGATAAGCTCCTATAACTGGTCTGATAATGCGCGTAAAGATGAGGTGAAGTTCCAGCTCAGCCTCGCCTTCCCGTTCTGGCGCGGCATCCTGGGGCCGAACTCGGTGCTTGGCGCGTCTTACACGCAGAAGTCATGGTGGCAGCTCTCCAACAGCGGGGAATCTTCACCGTTCCGCGAAACCAACTATGAACCGCAGCTGTTCCTCGGTTTCGCCACCGATTATGAGTTTGCAGGCTGGACGCTGCGAGACGTGGAGGTGGGCTATAACCACGATTCTAACGGTCGTTCCGACCCAACCTCACGCAGCTGGAACCGCATCTATACGCGTCTGATGGCGCAGAACGGCAATTTCTTGGTGGAAGTGAAGCCGTGGTACGTGGTGGGCAGCACCGATGACAACCCGGATATCACCAAATATATGGGCTACTATCAGCTTAAAGTGGGCTATCAGCTGGGTGACGCGGTGCTGAGCGCCAAAGGCCAGTACAACTGGAATACTGGCTACGGCGGTGCAGAGCTGGGCCTGAGCTACCCGGTAACGAAACACGTTCGTCTTTATACTCAGGTGTATAGCGGGTATGGCGAATCGCTGATCGACTACAATTTCAATCAGACCCGCGTCGGTGTGGGCGTCATGCTGAACGATATTTTCTAAGCTGCTCGAATGTTTTTGCGTTAAACGTTGAAGTTTCTCTCTCAGGCGCTGAAAATAGCGCCTGTTTCATTTCTGGCATATGGGGTTAACGTGGCGCAGGCGGAAGTATTGAATCAGGAATCGCTGGCTAAACAGGTTTTGCAGGAAACCTTTGGCTACCAGCAGTTCCGCCCTGGCCAGGAAACCATCATTGAAACCGTGCTGGAAGGCCGCGATTGCCTGGTGGTCATGCCAACCGGCGGCGGAAAATCGCTCTGCTATCAGGTGCCCGCGCTGGTGCTTAATGGCCTGACGGTCGTGGTATCGCCCCTTATTTCCCTGATGAAAGACCAGGTCGACCAGCTGCTTGCCAACGGCGTGGCGGCGGCCTGCCTGAACTCGACGCAGACCCGCGAGCAACAGCAAGAGGTAATGACCGGGTGCCGCACCGGGCAGATCCGCCTGCTGTATATCGCGCCAGAACGCCTGATGCTGGACAACTTCCTCGATCATCTGGCGCACTGGAATCCGGTGCTGCTGGCGGTGGATGAAGCGCACTGTATCTCCCAGTGGGGGCACGATTTCCGCCCGGAATACGCCGCTCTTGGCCAGCTTCGTCAGCGCTTCCCCGAACTGCCGTTTATGGCGCTTACCGCTACGGCGGACGACACCACGCGTCAGGACATCGTTCGCCTGCTGGGGCTGAACGACCCGTATATTCAGGTCAGCAGCTTCGACCGCCCGAACATCCGCTATATGCTGATGGAGAAGTTCAAGCCGCTGGATCAGCTCTTACGCTACGTGCAGGAGCAGCGCGGAAAGTCCGGCATCATCTACTGCAACAGCCGGGCGAAGGTGGAAGACACCGCCGCGCGTCTGCAAAACCGTGGCTTTAGCGCCGCGGCCTATCACGCCGGGCTGGAGAACCATATCCGCGCCGACGTGCAGGAGAAATTCCAGCGCGACGACCTGCAAATCGTGGTCGCAACGGTGGCGTTCGGGATGGGGATCAACAAGCCCAACGTGCGCTTTGTGGTGCATTTCGACATTCCGCGCAATATCGAATCCTACTATCAGGAAACCGGCCGCGCCGGGCGTGACGGCCTGCCTGCGGAAGCGATGCTGTTTTACGATCCGGCGGATATGGCGTGGCTGCGCCGCTGTCTCGAGGAGAAACCGCAGGGGCAGTTGCAGGATATCGAACGCCACAAGCTTAACGCGATGGGGGCCTTCGCCGAAGCGCAAACCTGCCGCCGTCTGGTGCTGCTCAACTACTTTGGTGAAGGGCGTCAGGCACCGTGCGGCAACTGCGATATCTGCCTCGACCCGCCGAAGCAGTACGATGGCCTGATGGACGCGCGCAAAGCGCTCTCGACTATCGGACGCGTGAACCAGCGCTTCGGGATGGGCTACGTCGTTGAAGTGCTGCGCGGGGCTAACAACCAGCGTATCCGCGATATGGGTCACGACAAGCTGCCGGTTTATGGCATCGGGAAAGACCAGAGCCACGAGCACTGGGTGAGTATCATCCGCCAGCTGATTCATCTCGGCTTTGCCACGCAGAACATTGCCCAGCACTCTGCGCTTCAGCTGACCGAAGCGGCGCGACCGGTCCTGCGTGGCGAGGTTGAACTGAAGCTCGCCGTTCCGCGCGTCGTCGCCCTGAAGCCGCGCGTGATGCAGAAATCCTACGGCGGTAACTACGATCGCAAGCTGTTCGCCAAGCTGCGTAAGCTGCGTAAAGCCATTGCGGATGAAGAGAACATCCCGCCATACGTGGTGTTCAACGACGCGACGCTTATCGAGATGGCCGAACAAATGCCGCTCAGCGCCAGCGAGATGCTCAGCGTCAACGGCGTTGGCACGCGTAAGCTGGAGCGCTTCGGGAAAGAGTTTATGGCGCTCATCCGCTCTCACGCCGACGGTGATGACGAGGAGTAGTCAGCCGGGCGAAAAAGTGCCAGGATGGTGACTCACTACATTATTTCCCCGCGAGCTAATTATGTTAATGCTATTTCTCACCGTGGCGTTAGTGCACATCGTGGCGCTGATGAGCCCTGGCCCTGACTTTTTCTTCGTGTCACAAACGGCCGTCAGCCGCTCCCGCAAAGAGGCAATGATGGGTGTGCTCGGTATTACCATGGGCGTCATGGTCTGGGCGGCGGTTGCGCTGCTCGGTCTGAACCTGATCCTGGCGAAAATGGCGTGGCTGCATAACATCATCATGGTCGGCGGCGGTCTTTACCTGTGCTGGATGGGCTACCAGATGCTGCGCGGGGCGCTGAAGAAAGAAGAGAAAAAGCCGGAAGAGCCAAAGGTTGAGCTGGCAACGGGCGGCCGTAGCTTTGTGAAAGGGCTGCTGACCAACCTGGCGAACCCGAAAGCGATTATCTACTTCGGCTCTGTGTTCTCGCTGTTTGTAGGGGATAACGTCGGCGCGGGCGCGCGCTGGGGGATCTTTCTGCTGATCGTTGTTGAGACGTTCGCCTGGTTTACCGTTGTGGCAAGCCTGTTTGCCTTACCGGCGATGCGTCGCGGCTACCAGCGCATCGCGAAGTGGATCGACGGCTTTGCCGGCGCGCTGTTCGCCGGCTTCGGCATTCATCTCATCATTTCTCGCTAAGCATGACGCGCTGACGCAAGCAGCGCGCCAACCAGCATAAACAGCGAACCAAAGACTTTGTTCAGGGCCTTCATCTGTTTAGGCCCTTTGATCCACGCCGCAATTCGCTGCGCCAGCGTCACGTAACCAATCATCACAATGATATCGACAATAATGGTGGTCGCGCCCAGCACCACGTACTGCATCACCTGTGGCTGATGCGGCACGATAAACTGCGGGAACAGGGCGGCGAGGAACACGATGCTTTTCGGGTTGGTCAGGTTAACGAACACCGCGCGTTTAAACAGGTGGCCGCGTGTTTGCGTCCGGGAGAGCGTATGCAGATCAATCGAGCCTGCGGCGCGCCACTGCTGAATACCTAGCCAGATAAGATACGCTGCGCCAGCCCATTTCAGCACCTCGAAGGCCAGCACCGAACGGGAGAACAGCGTGCCCAGACCAATCCCCACCAGCACAATATGAATGCCAAGCCCGGTCTGTAAACCGGCGATTGACGCCGCCGCGCCGCGATAGCCGTGATTAATGGAGGTGGTCATGGTGTTGATTGCGCCCGAGCCAGGTGAAAGGCTGAGGATGATGGATGTCAGCAGGTAGGCGAACCACCATTCGAAGGTCATTTGAAACTCCCGGATCGTCTGTTTTTATGCCACAATACGCTATTGTTGAGTCATTTTGTGACCGGTGACGAAAAAAACGATATTCCCTGAATTACGGGGGGTGGAAACCCAATGTTTCAGCAGAAAAAGGACTGGGAAACACGAGAAAACGCATTTGCTGCTTTCTCCATGGGGCCGCTGACCGATTTCTGGCGCCAGCGTGAGGAAGATGAGTTTATGGGCGTCGGGGAAATCCCGGTACGCTTCGTTCGTTTCCGTGATGAAAAAAATGACCGGGTGATTGTGGTCTGCCCCGGGCGCATCGAAAGCTATATCAAATATGCCGAGCTGGCGTATGACCTGTTCCATCTGGGCTTTGATGTGTTAATTATCGACCATCGCGGGCAGGGGCTTTCTGGCAGGATGTTGCCGGATACCCATCGCGGCCACGTGGATAACTTCAGCGATTACGTCGACGATCTGGCCGCGTTCTGGCAGCAGGAAGTGCAGCCCGGACCGTGGCGCAAGCGTTATATTCTTGCCCACTCCATGGGGGGGGCGATCTCGACGTTGTTTTTGCAGCGCCATAAGCACCAGTGTGACGCCATTGCGCTGACCGCGCCGATGTACGGCATTGTGATACGTTTTCCTGACTGGATGGTGCGCCATCTTCTCGACTGGGCTGAGGGCCATCAGCGCATTCGAGAAGGCTATGCCATCGGAACAGGACGCTGGCGGGCATTGCCGTTTGCCATCAACGTGTTAACCCACAGCCGACAGCGTTATCGCCGCAACCTGCGTTTTTATGCCGATGAACCGCGTCTGCGGGTCGGCGGCCCCACCTGGCACTGGGTGCGGGAAGGTATTCATGCCGGTGAGCAGGTGCTGGCGGGCGTAGGCGATGATGACACGCCGACGCTCCTGATCCAGGCGGAAGAAGAGCGTGTGGTGGATAACCGCATGCATGACCGCTATTGTGAACTTCGCGCCGCTGCGGGCCATCCCTGTGAAGGGGGTAAACCGCTGGTCATCAACGGTGCGTACCATGAGATCCTTTTTGAAAAGGACGCTATGCGCTCAGTCGCGCTCAACGCCATTGTTGAATTTTTCAACAGGCATAACTGATTATTGTTTTCCACCAGAGGTTGAAATCCCTATGTACCAGGTTGTTGCATCTGATTTAGATGGCACGCTGCTTTCCCCCGACCACACCCTGTCGCCTTATGCGAAAGAGACCCTAAAACTCCTGACTGCCCGTGGCGTGAACTTTGTGTTCGCCACCGGTCGCCACCACGTGGACGTGGGACAGATCCGCGATAACCTGGAGATCAAGTCGTACATGATCACCTCTAACGGTGCGCGCGTACATGACACGGACGGCAACCTGATTTTTACCCATAATCTCGATCGTGACATCGCCACCGATTTGTTCGGCATTGTGCATAACAACCCGGATATCGTGACTAACGTTTACCGTGACGACGAGTGGTTTATGAACCGCCATCGCCCGGAAGAGATGCGCTTCTTCAAGGAAGCCGTATTCCAGTACTCACTGTACGAGCCGGGTCTGCTGGAGCCGGAAGGGATCAGCAAGGTATTCTTCACCTGTGTAAATCATGAGGAGTTACTGCCGCTGGAGCAGGCGATCAACGCCCGCTGGGGCGACCGCGTGAACGTGAGCTTCTCCACGCTGACCTGTCTGGAAGTGATGGCGGGCGGGGTGTCCAAAGGTCACGCGCTGGAAGCGGTAGCGAAACGGCTGGGCTTTGATCTGAAAGACTGTATCGCCTTTGGCGATGGCATGAACGATGCCGAGATGCTCTCCATGGCGGGTAAAGGCTGCATCATGCAGAACGCGCACCAGCGCCTGAAAGATCTGCACCCGGAGCTGGAAGTGATCGGCACCAACGGCGATAACGCCGTGCCTAAGTATCTGCGCAAACTGTTCCTTGAATAATCTTCAATTGATTGTTTATTGTTCAGATGTCAACTAAAGAGTTCGCTACAATGCCTCTCCTTCTTTCTGAGAGACAAGCATTGTGGCGCTACTCATTATCACCACTATCCTGTGGGCCTTCTCCTTTAGTCTGATTGGCGAATACCTTGCCGGATCGGTCGACAGCTACTTCTCGGTACTGATGCGCGTGGGGCTGGCGGCGCTGGTGTTCCTGCCGTTCCTGCGTACCCGCGGGCAGTCGCTAAAAACGATACTGCTGTACATGCTGGTAGGCGCGATGCAGCTCGGCATCATGTACCTGTTCAGCTTCCGGGCCTACGTTTACCTGTCCGTCTCGGAATTTCTGCTCTTCACCGTGCTGACGCCGCTCTACATCACGCTGATTTATGACTTGCTCAGCAGGCGCCGTTTGCGCTGGGGATATCTGCTGAGCGCTGCGCTGGCAGTCATTGGCGCTGCGATTATTCGCTATGACAAGGTAAGCGATCACTTCTGGACCGGGCTGATGTTCGTCCAGCTCGCTAATATCAGCTTTGCCATCGGGATGGTGGGTTACAAACGTCTGATGGAGACCCGCCCGATGCCGCAGCATAACGCGTTTGCGTGGTTCTATATGGGCGCGGCGATTGTCGCGGTAGCGGCGTGGTTTCTGCTCGGCAATCCGCAAAAGCTGCCGACTACCTCCGTGCAGTGGAGCGTTCTGGTCTGGCTGGGCGTGGTGGCGTCGGGGCTGGGCTATTTTATGTGGAACTACGGCGCTACGCAGGTAGACGCCGGGACGCTGGGGATCATGAACAATGTGCACGTGCCGGCGGGGCTACTGGTGAACCTCGCCATCTGGCAGGAGCAGCCGCACTGGCCGAGTTTCCTTATTGGGGGAACGGTGATCCTGGCTTCGCTGTGGGTACATCGCCGCTGGGTCGCTCCGCGCTCCGCACAAACGGAAGATGGTCGCACGCGTGGTTCCGCGCTGAGCGAATAAACGCTTCCGTAATCGGCTGACGCTGCTCGCCGTCGCGCACGGCGGCGTACAGCCGGCTCCACAGTCCTTCACCCAGGGTTTTGGTGACCACCAGACCCTGGCGTTCAACCGTCTCGACCACCCAGTGCGGCAGCGCCGCAATCCCCATTCTGGCCGCCACCATCTGAATTAACAGCAGCGTGTTATCCACGCTTTTCAGCTGTGGGCTGATGCCCGCGGGTTGCAGGAAATGGCGCCAGATATCCAGACGACTGCGCTGTACCGGGTAAATCAGCAGCGTCTCCGTTGCCAGATCTTCCGGCGTGATACGCGTTTTAGCGGCCAGCGGATGGTCCGGGGCCAGCACCAGACGCACCTCAAAATCAAACATTGGCGAATAGTGCAGACCGCTGCGCGGCAGAATATCTGAGGTCATCACCAGATCCAGCTCACCCTGCTGAAGCGACGGCTGCGGATCAAACGTGACGCCGGATTTGAAGTCCATCTCCACCTGCGGCCACTTCTGGCGGAAGTTCTCAAGCGCGGGGGTCAGCCACTGAATACAGCTGTGACACTCAATGGCGATGCGCAGGGTGGTCTGCTGCGGCTCGTTGCATGACTGCAACGCGCTGGCAATCTGCGGCAGCACCTGGTTCGCCAGCTGAAGCAAAATTTCGCCCTGCGGCGTAAAGCGCAAAGGCTGGCTCTTACGCACAAAAAGACGAAAGCCGAGGCGTTGTTCCAGATCGCTGAACTGGTGAGAAAGGGCAGACTGAGTCTGGTGCAGCGTGGCCGCTGCCGCCGCAAGAGAACCGCAATTCCGCAACGCTTGTAGCGTTTTCAGGTGTTTTATCTCGATCATGAAAGTCCTTCACTTCGCCATGAACATTTTGCGCTTGAGGAATATACAGTACCTGCCAATTATAGAAGTGTAAACATCTGGACGTCTAAATAACGAATTTCTACAAGGGGTATGCCATGACAATCCGCACTCACACTCTCGGTTTCCCTCGCGTTGGTCTGCGTCGCGAGCTGAAAAAAGCGCAAGAAAGCTACTGGGCGGGTAACGCCACCCGCGAAGAACTGCTGGCGGTGGGGCGCGAGCTGCGCGCGCGTCACTGGGATCAGCAAAAACAGGCGGGCGTAGACCTGCTGCCGGTGGGCGATTTCGCCTGGTACGACCATGTTCTGACCACCAGCCTGCTGCTTGGCAACGTGCCGGCTCGTCATCAGAACAACGATGGATCGGTGGATATCGATACCCTGTTCCGCATCGGCCGTGGCCGCGCGCCAACGGGTGAGCCAGCGGCAGCGGCGGAAATGACCAAGTGGTTTAACACTAACTATCACTATATGGTGCCGGAGTTCGTTAAGGGCCAGCAGTTCAAACTGACCTGGACCCAGCTTCTGGATGAAGTGGACGAAGCGCTGGCGCTGGGTCACCAGGTGAAACCCGTGCTGCTGGGGCCGGTCACCTACCTGTGGCTGGGCAAAGTGAAAGGCGAGCAGTTCGACCGCCTCAGCCTGCTGAACGATATTCTGCCGGTTTATAAGCAGGTGCTGATTGAGCTGGGCAAACGCGGTATTCAGTGGGTGCAAATCGATGAACCGGCGCTGGTGCTTGAGCTGCCACAGGCGTGGCTGGATGCCTTCAAACCGGCGTATGACGCGCTCACGGGCCAGGTGAAGCTGCTGCTGACCACCTATTTCGAGGGCGTAACGCCGAACCTCGACACCATTACCGCGCTGCCGGTTCAGGGTCTGCACGTTGATCTCGTTCACGGCAAAGACGATGTGGCAGAGTTGCACAAGCGTCTGCCTGCGGAGTGGCTGCTCTCTGCCGGTCTGGTGAATGGTCGTAACGTCTGGCGTGCCGATCTCACCGGGAAATATGCACAAATCAAGGAGATTGTCGGTAAACGTGAATTGTGGGTAGCCTCTTCCTGTTCCCTGCTGCACAGCCCGATCGACCTGAGCGTGGAGACCCGACTCGACCCTGAGGTGAAAAGCTGGTTTGCCTTTGCCCTGCAAAAGTGTGAGGAGCTGGCTCTGCTGCGCGACGCGTTGAACAGCGGCGACACGGCAGCGATTACCGACTGGAGCGCGCCGATCCAGGCGCGCCGTCACTCGACGCGCGTGCATAACCCGGCGGTGGAAAAACGTCTGGCGGCCATCACTGCCCGGGACAGCCAGCGCCAGAGCCCGTATGAAGTGCGCGCCGAAGCCCAGCGTGCGCGCTTTAACCTGCCCGCGTGGCCGACCACAACCATCGGCTCCTTCCCGCAGACTACCGAGATCCGCGGCCTGCGCCTGGACTTCAAAAAGGGCAATCTGGATGCGAATCACTACCGCACCGGCATTGCGGAGCACATCAAACAGGCGATCGTCGAGCAGGAACGTCTGGGTCTGGACGTGCTGGTGCACGGCGAGGCCGAGCGTAACGATATGGTGGAATACTTCGGTGAACACCTGGACGGCTTTGTCTTTACCCAGAACGGCTGGGTGCAAAGCTACGGCTCCCGCTGCGTGAAGCCGCCGGTGGTGATCGGTGACGTCAGCCGCCCGGAAGCGATCACCGTGGAGTGGGCGAAGTATGCCCAGTCTCTGACCGACAAACCGGTAAAAGGCATGCTGACGGGGCCGGTGACCATTCTCTGCTGGTCGTTCCCGCGTGAAGATGTATCCCGGGAAACCATCGCCAAACAGATCGCCCTGGCGCTGCGTGATGAAGTGGCGGATCTGGAAGCGGCGGGGATTGGCATCATTCAGATCGACGAACCGGCGCTGCGTGAAGGCTTGCCGCTGCGTCGCAGCGACTGGGATGCTTATCTGACGTGGGGCGTGGAGGCGTTCCGCCTCAACGCGGCCGTCGCGAAGGACGACACGCAGATCCACACCCACATGTGTTACTGCGAATTTAACGACATCATGGACTCCATTGCCGCGCTCGACGCCGATGTGATCACCATCGAGACCTCGCGTTCAGACATGGAGCTGCTGGAGTCGTTCGAAGAGTTCGACTACCCGAACGAAATCGGGCCGGGCGTGTATGACATTCACTCCCCTAACGTGCCGAGCGTGGAGTGGATTGAATCGCTGCTGCAAAAAGCCGCCCAGCGCATTCCGGCGGAACGCCTGTGGGTAAACCCGGACTGCGGCCTGAAAACTCGCGGCTGGCCTGAAACCCGCGCGGCGCTGGCGAACATGGTGCAGGCGGCGCAGAATTTGCGTCAGGCGTAGTGGGGCTGGATTGCCCGGTTGGCGCAGCCGCCACCGGGCTTTTTGTATTACGCTTTCTTCCCGCCGTACTGGCTGAACCACGCCAGCATTCTCTGCCAGCCATCTTTCGCCGATTCTGCGTGATAGCTCGGACGATAATCGGCATTAAACGCGTGTCCCGCATCCGGGTACACCACGATTTCGGCCTTCGCGTTTGCCGCCCGCAGCGCGTGGCGCATGGTCTCGACGGTATCAAGCGGAATGCCGGTATCCTGGCCGCCATACAGCCCTAGCACCGGGGCATTTAAATCGGTGGCGATATCAACTGGATGTTTCGGCGAGTTCAGGGTCTTTTCACCCACCAGTTTACCGTACCAGGCCACAGCGGCTTTCAGCTGCGGATTGTGCGCGGCATACAGCCAGCTAATGCGTCCGCCCCAGCAGAAGCCGGTCACCATCAGACGGTGCGGGTCGCCACCGTTGCGCGCCGCCCAGCTGGCAACGTGGTCGAGATCGGCCAGCACCTGCGCGTCCGGCACTTTGCTGACCAGGTTGCTGAACAGCGTCGGGATGTCGCTGTAATCATTCGGATCGCCCTGACGGAAATAGAGTTCCGGCGCAACGGCCAGGTAACCTTCCAGCGCCAGACGGCGGCAGAGGTCGCGAATATGTTCATGAACGCCAAATATTTCCTGCACCACGATCACGATGGGCAGCGGGCCATCGGCGGATTTTGGCCGCGCGTGGTACGCTGGCATGTTCTCTCCCTGGGAGGGAATGGAGGTCTCGCCTGCGGTAATGGCCTCTTCAGGGGTTGAGACGATGGTTGAAGCATGCGGGGCCGCAGCAGGTGCAAAACCGGTTTTTTCAGTCATGGCATTCTCCGTACCAATGAATGGATTAGCGCAAAGATAAATATAGACACCAGGTTAACAATCCACAGTGCCTTATAGCGTCTATCTTTTGTGCAGCACCCGGCGATATAACTTGTTAATGTGATGTGAATCACTATTTTATGGAAATTAACTGCAATCATTTTCATTCATGGTGAGGTGTGTCACGAAATAATGCACATTGCTTCTGTAAAGTACCGTTTTACTTCTTCTGACAAACCGACCCACAGAGGAGTCACCTATGTCTAAGTCTGATGTTTTTCATCTCGGCCTCACTAAAAACGATTTACAAGGGGCTACGCTTGCTATCGTCCCTGGCGATCCTGAGCGTGTGGAAAAGATCGCCGCGCTGATGGATAAGCCGGTTAAGCTGGCAGCGCATCGCGAATTCACCACCTGGCGCGCAGAGCTGGACGGTAAAGCGGTGATCGTGTGCTCTACCGGTATTGGTGGCCCGTCTACCTCTATCGCCGTTGAAGAGCTGGCGCAGCTGGGCATTCGTACTTTCCTGCGCATCGGCACCACAGGCGCCATTCAGCCGCACATCAACGTGGGCGACGTGCTGGTTACCACCGCATCCGTGCGTCTGGACGGGGCAAGCCTGCACTTTGCACCGATGGAATTCCCGGCAGTGGCCGATTTCGAATGCACCACCGCGCTGGTTGAAGCCGCGAAGTCCGTGGGCGCAACCACCCACGTGGGCGTAACTGCCTCTTCCGATACCTTCTACCCGGGCCAGGAGCGTTACGACACCTTCTCTGGTCGCGTGGTGAGCCGTTTCAAAGGCTCCATGGAAGAGTGGCAGTCGATGGGCGTCATGAACTACGAAATGGAATCTGCGACGCTGCTGACCATGTGCGCAAGCCAGGGTCTGCGTGCCGGTATGGTGGCGGGCGTTATCGTCAACCGTACTCAGCAGGAGATCCCGAACGCTGAAACCATGAAGCAGACTGAAAGCCATGCGGTGAAAATCGTGGTTGAAGCGGCGCGCCGCCTGATCTAATTCTCTCTTCAGTGCTGAAAGGTCGACATGCTCGGCCTTTTCTTTTTGCGTAACGCCTCGCAGGAAAACCCTTTCAAACTGGACGTTCATACAGCACAATTCTATTTTGTGCGGTAATACGTTGATGCAGGGGGCATTGTGGATATCTCAATCCTGATTTATGCAGTGATTGCGCTGGTGAGCGTGGGAATTGGCTGGCTCATTTCCGGCTACCAGCATGCGCAGCAGAAAGCCGAACAGCTGGCAGAGCGCGAGGAGATCGTCGCTGAACTTAGCGCGACGAAACAACAGCTTGCGCTGAGTGACCACTGGCGCGACGAATGCGAACTGCTCAATAACGAACTGCGCAATCTGCGTGATATCAATACCTCGCTGGAGGCCGATCTCCGTGAAGTGACCACCCGTCTTGAGTCCACCCAACTGCACGCCGAAGACAAAATCCGTCAGATGATCAACAGCGAGCAGCGTCTTAGCGAGCAGTTTGAGAACCTCGCGAACCGCATTTTTGAGCACAGCAATCGCCGCGTGGATGAGCAGAACCGCCAGAGCCTGAACAGCCTGCTGACGCCGCTGCGTGAACAGCTGGATGGCTTTCGCCGTCAGGTACAGGACAGCTTTGGTCAGGAAGCCCGCGAACGCCACACGCTGGCGCATGAAATTCGTAATCTCCAGCAGCTGAATGCGCAGATGGCGCAGGAGGCGGTTAACCTGACGCGCGCACTGAAAGGTGATAACAAAGCGCAGGGAAACTGGGGCGAAGTGGTCATGACGCGCGTGCTGGAGGCCTCTGGCCTGCGCGAAGGATACGAATACGAAACGCAGGTCAGCATTGAGAACGATGCGCGCTCGCGGATGCAGCCGGATGTCATTGTTCGTCTGCCACAGGGCAAAGATGTGGTTATCGACGCCAAAATGACGCTGGTGGCCTATGAGCGCTACTTCAACGCTGAGGATGACTACACCCGCGAAACAGCGTTGCAGGAGCACATCGCCTCCGTGCGTAACCATATCCGTCTGTTGGGCAGAAAAGATTATCAGCAGTTGCCGGGGCTGCGATCGCTGGATTATGTGCTGATGTTCATTCCGGTCGAGCCTGCGTTCCTGCTGGCGCTCGACAGACAGCCCGAACTGATCACCGAAGCGCTGAAAAATAACATTATGCTGGTCAGCCCCACCACGCTACTGGTGGCGTTACGTACCATTGCCAACCTGTGGCGCTATGAGCACCAAAGCCGTAACGCGCAGCAGATTGCCGATCGCGCCAGCAAGCTGTACGACAAAATGCGGCTGTTTGTGGACGATATGTCCTCGGTGGGGCAAAGCCTGGATCGCGCGCAGGATAACTACCGCCAGGCGATGAAAAAACTCTCCTCCGGGCGTGGCAATTTGCTGGCGCAGGCGGAGGCGTTTCGCAGCCTGGGGGTGGAAGTTAAACGCGAGATTAATCCGGAACTGGTGGAGCAGGCTACCGCTCAGGACGAAGAGTTTCGTCTGCGTGAAGGCGACGGTAAGCAAAATAGCCGCAATGAAGACAACGATTTAGCGGCGAGTTTATCCCCCGAAGCGCAGCCGGCGCGTTTCTTTCACGGTGGTTGAAACGTAGGGCAAATGCGCCCAATCTGTTACACTTCACGAACATTTGACTGATTAGCAGGCTCTGAGATGGTTGACGATTCACAAGACACAACGCACTTTGGCTTTCAGACTGTCGCCAAAGCGCAGAAAGCTGACATGGTGGCCCACGTATTTCATTCCGTGGCGGCGAAGTACGATGTGATGAATGATTTGATGTCATTTGGCATTCATCGCTTGTGGAAGCGCTTCACTATTGATTGCAGCGGCGTGCGCCGTGGACAAACGGTGCTGGATTTAGCCGGAGGCACAGGGGATCTGACCGCTAAGTTCTCCCGTCTGGTTGGCGAAACCGGCCGCGTGGTGCTGGCGGATATCAACGACTCCATGCTGAAAATGGGACGCGAAAAGCTGCGTAATATCGGCGTGGTAGGCAACGTTGAATATGTTCAGGCCAACGCCGAAGCGCTGCCGTTCCCGGATAATACGTTCGACTGCATCACCATCTCTTTCGGTCTGCGTAACGTGACCGATAAAGATAAAGCGCTGCGCTCCATGTACCGCGTGCTTAAGCCGGGCGGTCGACTGCTGGTACTCGAGTTTTCTAAACCGATTATCGACCCGCTGAGCAAAGCTTACGATGCCTATTCCTTCCACGTTCTGCCGCGCATCGGCGAGCTGGTGGCAAACGATGCAGAAAGTTACCGTTATCTGGCCGAGTCCATCCGAATGCACCCGGATCAGGACACGCTGAAAGCGATGATGCAGGATGCGGAGTTTGAAAACGTGGAATACTTCAATATGACGGCGGGTGTCGTCGCGCTGCATCGTGGTTACAAGTTCTGAGTGGAGGTTTCCCGTGCCCATTAAACCCTTAGTCACCGCTGGCATCGAGAATGTGCTGAATGCCTTTCTGTATCGCGCTCCGGCGCTGAAAACCGCACGTCAGCGGCTTAACGGAAAGGTGCTGCGCATCGTTTTAAAGGAGTTCTCGACGCCGCTTGTGCTGGTCTTCAGCGAACGCCAGCTTGACGTTCTGGGTGAGTGGGAAGGCGAGGCTGACTGCTCGGTGATTACGCACATGAGCGTATTGCCAAAACTGCGTGACCGTCAGCAGATGACGGCGCTTATTCGCAGCGGTGAGCTGGAGGTCGAAGGCGATATTCAGGTGGTACAGAACTTCGTTGCACTCAGCGATCAGGCTGAATTCGACCCGGCGGAACTGATGGCGCCCTATATCGGCGACATCGCGGCTGAAGGTATAAGCAAAACGCTGCGCACGGGTTCCGCTTTCCTTCGTAAAGGTCTGCTCCGTCAACAGCGCTACGCTGCCGAGGTGCTGACCGAAGAGTGGCGTATGGCGCCGGGGCCTTTAGAAGTCGCCTGGTTTGCAGAAGAGACCGCGGCAGTTGAGCGCGCAGTTGATGCGTTAACCAAACGGCTGGAAAAACTGGAGGGCAAATGACGCCTGGTGAAATTCGGCGCCTCTATTTTATCGTTCGCACCTTTTTGAGCTACGGGCTCGACGAGCTTATCCCCAGAATGCGTATCACCCTGCCGCTTCGGCTTTGGCGTCGCACGCTGTTCTGGATGCCGAATCGCCATAAGGATCAGGAGCTGGGCGCACGCCTGCGTCTTGCGTTACAGGAGCTGGGCCCGGTCTGGATCAAGTTTGGACAGATGCTCTCAACACGTCGCGACCTTTTCCCACCGCAGATTGCCGATCAGCTCGCGCTATTGCAGGACCGCGTTGCTCCGTTTGACGGAGAGAGAGCGAAGAAACAAATCGAAGAAGCGATGGGCAATATCCCCATCGAGACCTGGTTTGATGATTTCGATATTCAGCCCCTGGCCTCTGCCTCTATTGCGCAGGTTCACACCGCGCGCCTGAAGGAAAATGGCAAAGAGGTGGTCATCAAAGTGATTCGTCCGGATATCCTGCCGGTTATCAAAGCAGACATGAAGCTGATTTATCGCCTGGCTCGCTGGGTGCCGCGTCTGTTGCCGGATGGTCGCCGTCTGCGTCCGCTGGAAGTGGTTCGGGAATACGAAAAAACGCTGATTGACGAGCTTAACCTGCTGCGTGAATCGGCGAACGCCATTCAGCTGCGTCGAAACTTTGAAGACAGCCCGATGCTGTATGTTCCTGAAGTCTATTCTGACTATTGCAGTCAGAACATGATGGTAATGGAACGTATCTACGGTATTCCGGTCTCGGACGTGGCGGCGCTGGAAAAACAGGGCACCAACATGAAGCTGCTGGCCGAGCGTGGCGTGCAGGTCTTCTTTACTCAGGTTTTCCGCGACAGCTTCTTCCATGCAGACATGCATCCGGGCAACATCTTCGTCAGCTATGAGCACCCGGAAGATCCGAAATACATCGGCATCGACTGCGGTATTGTCGGCTCGCTAAATAAAGAGGATAAGCGCTACCTCGCAGAGAACTTTATCGCTTTCTTCAATCGCGACTACCGTAAGGTGGCCGAGCTGCACGTGGATTCAGGCTGGGTTCCGCCAGATACCAACGTGGAAGAGTTTGAATTTGCGATCCGCACCGTCTGTGAGCCGATTTTTGAAAAGCCGCTCTCGGAGATCTCTTTCGGACACGTCCTGCTCAACCTGTTCAACACCGCACGCCGTTTCAATATGGAAGTGCAGCCACAATTAGTTTTACTTCAGAAAACATTACTTTACGTTGAGGGCGTAGGCCGCCAGCTCTATCCTCAGTTAGACTTGTGGAAAACCGCGAAACCGTTCCTCGAATCCTGGATTAAGGATCAGGTCGGTATTCCAGCCCTGGTTCGCTCGCTTAAAGAGAAAGGCCCGTTCTGGATTGAAAAAATGCCTGAAATTCCTGAACTGGTTTACGACAGTTTGCGTCAGAGCAAGAACCTTCAGCACAGCATGGATAAAATCGCGCACGAGCTTCAATCCAGTCGCGTGCGTCAGGGGCAGTCCCGCTATCTCTTCGGAATTGGCGCGACGCTGCTGATAAGCGGCACGTTGCTGTTGATCAATCGTCCGGACTGGGAAATGATGCCAGCCTGGATTATGGCTGCCGGTGTGGTTGTCTGGCTTGCTGGCTGGCGAAAAACGCGCTGAATTAGCGTCGCTATCGAGAGATTGCATACGTATAATGCGATCTGACTAATTAATCATCTATCACTGGGGAACACGCATGGGTGGTATCAGTATCTGGCAGTTAGTGATCATTGCCGTCATCGTTGTGCTGCTGTTTGGCACGAAAAAACTCGGATCGATTGGTTCCGACCTGGGCGCGTCAATCAAAGGCTTCAAGAAAGCCATGAGCGATGATGAGAATAAGCAGGAAAAAACCAGTCAGGATGCTGATTTTACCGCTAAATCCATCGCCGATAAGCAGGACGAAGCCAAAAAGGAAGAGGCTAAACGTCACGATAAAGAGCAGGTGTAATTCGTGTTCGACATTGGTTTTGGTGAGTTACTGCTGGTCTTTGTGATTGGTCTGATTGTGTTGGGGCCGCAGCGTTTACCCGTTGCGGTGAAAACCGTCGTGGGCTGGGTGCGGGCGCTTCGCTCGCTGGCAACTACCGTGCAGAACGAACTGGCGCAGGAGCTGAAGCTTCAGGAATTTCAGGACAGCCTGAAAAAGGTTGAAAAGGCGAGCATGGACAACCTGACGCCGGAGCTGAAAGCATCAATGGATGAGTTGCGCGAAGCGGCTGAATCCATGAAGCGTTCTTACAGTATTAACGATCCTGAGAAGGCGAGCGATGAAGCAAACACCATCCACAATCCGGTGGTGAAGGGTAGCGAAGAGCAGCGCGAGGGTGTAACGCCTTCCAGCGCGGAGCATCAGGCTGCTTCGCCAGAGCAATCGCCGCAGGAGCCCGAAGTGAAAAAGCAGGTGCCGCCGGAAGAGCCCGTGGTCAAAACGGCTGAGGTAAAACCCGCCGCGCCCGTTTCCGAATCATCCCCCTCGTCGAGTGATAAAGCGTAAACATGGCAGTAGATGATACTCAACCGCTTATTACGCACCTCATTGAGCTGCGTAAGCGCCTGTTAAACTGCATTATTGCGGTTTTCCTCATTTTTTTATGTCTGGTCTATTTTGCCAACGATATCTATCAGGTGGTTTCCGCGCCGCTGATTAAACAGATGCCTCTGGGCGCGACGATGATTGCAACAGACGTTGCTTCACCGTTCTTTACCCCGATCAAACTGACCTTCTGGGTGTCGTTGATTGCCTCTGCGCCGGTCATTTTGTATCAGGTCTGGGCATTTGTGGCGCCCGCGCTGTACAAGCATGAACGCAAGCTGGTTATTCCGCTGCTGGTGTCCAGTTCGCTGCTGTTTTATATCGGCATGGCGTTCGCCTACTTCGTTGTCTTCCCGCTGGCCTTCGGCTTCCTGACGCATACCGCACCGGAAGGGGTACAGGTGTCGACGGACATCGCCAGCTACCTCAGCTTCGTGATGGCGCTGTTTATGGCCTTTGGTGTCGCCTTCGAGGTGCCCGTAGCAATTGTCCTGCTCTGCTGGGTGGGGGTGACCACGCCTGACGATCTGCGTAAGAAGCGCCCGTACATCCTGGTGGGGGCATTTGTCGTAGGTATGCTGTTAACGCCACCGGACGTCTTCTCGCAAACCTTACTGGCGATACCTATGTACTGCCTGTTTGAAGTCGGCGTGTTCTTCGCTCGTTTCTACGTCGGAAAGGGGCGTACCCGGGACGAAGAAGACGAGCCGTCTGAAGAGACTACTAAAGAATAAAACCAACCGCCCGTCAGGGCGGTTGTCATATGGGGATACGTATGTTTGATATCGGGCTTAACCTCACCAGCGCCCAGTTTGCGAAAGACCACGATGAGGTGGTGGCGCGCGCCTTTGCCGCCGGCGTGGGTGGGCTGCTACTGACGGGAACGAATCTGCATGAGAGTGAGCAGGCACGGCAGCTGGCGCAACGCTATCAACACTGCTGGTCCACCGCAGGCGTGCATCCTCATGACAGCAGCCAGTGGACGCATGAAAGCGCTGAGGCGCTTCATCGTCTGGCACAAACGCCAGAAGTGGTTGCCATTGGCGAATGCGGGCTTGATTTCAACCGTAACTTCTCGACGCCTGAAGAGCAGGAGAAGGCATTTACCGCCCAGCTCGCGCTGGCAGCAGAGCTGGAGATGCCGGTGTTTATGCACTGTCGCGATGCGCATGAACGTTTTATGGCGCTACTGGAACCCTGGCTGGAGAAACTGCCGGGCGCGGTGTTGCACTGCTTTACGGGCTCCCGTCAGGAAGCGCTGGATTGCCTGAACCGCGGGCTGTATTTGGGTATCACGGGCTGGGTCTGCGATGAGCGTCGTGGGCTGGAACTGCGTGAGCTGTTACCCGTTATCCCGGCCGATCGTTTGCTGCTGGAAACGGATGCGCCGTATCTGTTGCCCCGGGATATGCAGCCCAAACTGCCATCACGACGTAATGAACCGGCCTACCTGGGGCATATTGCTGAGCGAGTGGCGCACTGGCGCGGAGAAGATGCCCAGTGGCTGGCAGCACAAACCGATGATAACGTGCGTCGTCTGTTCGGCGTGCAGTTCTAAACTTTGCGGAAATCGGTGTTTTTAACGCTCTGCAACACCTCTTTATTCAGCAGGTTGAGCAGCAGCATGGAGCGCGCTTCACCGTCCGGCTCAGCGAAGATGGCCTGTAAGCCTTCAAAGGCGCCTTCGGTGATCACCACGCTGTCGCCGGCATAAGGGGTTTCCGGATCGGTAATATCTTCAGGCTGCTGGTAGACAGAAAGCTGATGAATAACCGATGACGGTACTCTTGCCGGATGAGCGCCAAAACGCACAAAATGGCTGACGCCGCGCGTGGCGCTGATCGTCGTGGTGTGGATCACTTCGGGGTCGAACTCGACGAACAGGTAATTCGGGAACAGAGGCTCACTGACGGTCGTGCGTCTTCCACGCTGCATTTTTTCAAGCGTGATCACGGGTGTCAGGCAGTTAACAGACTGACGTTCAAGATGTTCCTGCGCGCGCTGAAGTTGCCCGCGTTTGCAATACAGTAAATACCAGGCCTGCATAATCACTCTTCCCATTGTTCGGGGCGCAAGCATACCAAAACCCTGGCGGGATCGCTAAGGTGATTATAATGGCGAAAAAGAGAGTAAGTCGTGGAAGTTCACGCTAATTTAACAAAATTACAGCATCACGCGGTCTTACGCCGTATAATGAAGCGCTTACAGAGAGGCCATGATTAACTGCATGAAATACCACGATCTACGCGACTTCCTGGCGCTGCTGGAAAAGCAGGGCGAACTCAAACGCATTACGCTTCCTGTTGATCCGTATCTGGAAATGACAGAAATCGCTGACCGCACCCTGCGCGCGGGCGGCCCGGCGTTGCTGTTTGAAAACCCAAAAGGCTACGCCATGCCGGTGCTGTGCAACCTGTTTGGCACACCTCGCCGCGTGGCGCTGGGGATGGGACAGGAAGATGTCACGGCGTTACGTGAAGTGGGCAAACTGCTGGCCTTTCTTAAAGAGCCGGAGCCGCCAAAAGGGTTCCGCGACCTGTTCGACAAGCTGCCGCAGTTTAAGCAGGTGCTGAACATGCCCACCAAACGCCTGCGCGGTGCGCCGTGCCAGCAAAAAGTGCTGGAAGGCGATGCGGTGGATCTGACCAAAATTCCCATCATGCAGTGCTGGCCTGACGATGCCGCACCGCTGATCACCTGGGGCCTCACCGTGACGCGTGGGCCGCATAAAGAGCGTCAAAACCTCGGCATTTATCGCCAGCAGCTGATTGGCAAAAACAAGCTCATCATGCGCTGGTTGTCCCATCGCGGCGGGGCGCTGGATTTCCAGGAGTGGTGCGCGGCCCATCCGGGCGAACGCTTCCCGGTTTCCGTCGCGCTGGGTGCCGATCCGGCAACCATTCTGGGCGCGGTGACGCCTGTTCCTGATACGCTGTCTGAATATGCCTTTGCAGGGCTGCTGCGCGGCACCAAAACCGAAGTGGTGAAGTGCATCTCCAGTGACCTGGAAGTGCCGGCCAGCGCAGAGATTGTGCTGGAAGGTTACATTGAACAGGGCGAGCTGGCGCCCGAAGGGCCGTACGGCGACCACACCGGCTATTACAACGAAGTGGATAACTTCCCGGTGTTCACCGTCACCCACATTACCCAGCGTGAAGATGCCATCTATCACTCCACCTATACCGGCCGTCCACCGGATGAACCGGCGGTGCTTGGCGTGGCGCTGAACGAAGTGTTCGTGCCGATCCTGCAAAAGCAGTTCCCGGAAATTGTTGATTTTTATCTGCCGCCGGAAGGGTGTTCGTATCGCCTGGCGGTGGTGACGATGAAGAAGCAGTATGCCGGTCACGCTAAGCGCGTGATGATGGGCGTATGGTCGTTCCTGCGCCAGTTTATGTATACCAAGTTTGTGATTGTCTGCGATGATGACGTCAATGCCCGCGACTGGAATGACGTCATCTGGGCCATCACCACGCGTATGGATCCGGCGCGTGATACGGTGTTAGTGGAAAACACGCCGATTGATTACCTGGACTTTGCCTCGCCGGTTTCCGGCCTTGGCTCAAAAATGGGACTGGATGCCACGAACAAATGGCCTGGCGAAACCGACCGTGAATGGGGTCGCCCGATCAAAAAAGATCCTGCCGTGACCGCGCGAATTGACGCGATCTGGGACGAGCTGGCCATAATGAATAACGGTAAGGCAGAATAAGACCGTTTAGCCCTATAGACTTCCCGACAGAGAGAGCGAATGACAACCTTAAGCTGTAAAGTGACGTCGGTAGATGCTATTACCGACACCGTATATCGCGTCCGTTTGGTTCCTGAAGCGGCCTTCTCATTCCGTGCCGGTCAGTACCTGATGGTCGTGATGGACGAGCGTGATAAGCGTCCTTTCTCTATGGCCTCAACGCCAGCAGAGAAGGAATTTATTGAGCTGCATATTGGTGCGTCTGAGCTTAACCTGTACGCGATGGCCGTGATGGACCGCATCCTGAAAGAGCGTGAAATCGTGGTCGATATTCCTCACGGCGAGGCCTGGCTGCGTGAAGACGAAGACCGTCCGCTGATCCTGATTGCCGGTGGCACGGGCTTCTCATATGTCCGCTCTATTCTGCTGACCGCGCTGGCGCGCAACCCGAATCGCGATATCACCATCTACTGGGGCGGCCGTGAAGAGAAGCATCTTTACGATCTGTCTGAGCTGGAAGCGCTGAGCGTAAATCATCCAAACCTGCGCATCGAGCCGGTTGTCGAGCAGCCGGAAGAGGGCTGGCGCGGGCGCAGCGGTACGGTGCTGACTGCGGTATTGCAGGATCACGGGACGCTGGCCGGGCACGACATCTATATTGCCGGTCGCTTTGAAATGGCAAAAATTGCCCGCGACCTGTTCTGCAACGAGCGTGACGCGCGGGAAGATCGTCTGTTTGGCGATGCGTTTGCGTTTATCTGATTGAGAGACCCGCTTCGGCGGGTTTTTTACGCTCGGGCATTAGCCTGGTGAAAATTTAACCTTGAAATGGGCGGCGCATTGCCGTTATTCTTGTTCCCGTTAAATTTCGCCCTCAGGAGCGCCCCCCAAAAATGAACAAACACGACTGATGAATTTCGATCCTTGCTCAACGCACCGCGTCGGCAGGGGATGTTTTGATTTCATTCAGGAGTGCTTATGGCTCATTTTGCGCAGTCCCCCTCTTTTATTTTGCATCAGGTCACCTGTCAGTTTGCGACGGGCGATATCCTTTTTGGTCCGCTGAATCTTTCTCTGGATGCGTCAGTGTGCGCGCTGGTTGGCCGCAACGGCAGCGGTAAAACACGTCTTCTGCGGCTGCTGGCAGGGGTTGATGAACCCGCCAGCGGTCATATTGAGCGCTTTGGTACACACGTCTATGTGGCGCAGCAGCAGGATATTTCTGCGGATACGACTCTTGCCGGACTGCTTGGTTACGACGCGATCTTTGCGGCGCGCACGCGCATCGACAGCGGTCATTATGAACCCGACGATCTCGATACGCTCGACGGTTACTGGGATCTGGCTGAACGGCTGAGCCAGGCTTTTATCGCTGCAAAACTTCCCCCTTTTGACCCGAATAAACGCGCGGCAGAGCTGAGCGGCGGCGAGCGCATTCGTGCTTTGCTGTGCAGCGCATTCACCGCAGATGCTGATTACCTGCTGCTGGACGAACCGACCAACCACCTCGACAGGCAAGGCCGCGTGTGGTTCTACGAGCAGCTTTCCCGGTATCAGGGCGGGGTACTGGTGGCCTCTCACGACCGTGAGTTGCTGGCCCAGGTACCGCGTATCCTTGAACTGAGCGCGTTGGGCTTGCGCAGCTACGGGGGGAATTATGCTGACTATCGAACCCAGCGTGATGCTGAGCAACTGGCTGCCCGCGCCGCGCTGGAGCATGCTGCCACCGAGCGCAAGCGTACCCGCGCCCGTATGCATAAAGAGCATGACGACAGCCTGCGGCGTTCAGCCAAAACGCTTCGCACGGTCGACAGCCTTAACATCGCCTCGTTTGAACGGGTCAAATACAAAGGGGCGGCGAAAGAGCGTATTGGTTCCTGGAAAAAACAGCATAGCGATCAAAATCATGCTCTGAACGCTGCGGTCAACCAGGCACGCGAGCGGGTTGAAGAGGATAACGCGGTGATGTTTACCCTGCCGGGCAGTGAAATCCCGGAAGGAAAACAGGTGCTGGTGCTGGAAGAACTGGTGCTTCCGCACGTGCCTGTCTGCCCGATAAACTGGCGAATGGATGGCCCGATGCGCGTGGCGCTACGCGGGCCGAACGGCTGTGGAAAATCCACGCTGTTGAAAGTGATGTTGGGCGAAACCGCCCCTGTTACGGGAACCTGTAAGGTCTCCGTCAGGTGTGCTTATCTCGATCAGCATCTTTCCCGGCTGGATCTGTCGCAGTCGGTGATGACGCACCTTAGCCTGGGCAATACGCCGCTCGAAGAGGGGGCGCTGCGTACCCGTTTAGCGCAGCTTCAGCTGGGCGCAGAGAAAGTGACACTACCACTGGCCGAACTGAGTGGCGGCGAGCGCCTGAAGGCCGCGCTGGCCTGCGTATTGTGGCGTGAAGCGGCAACGCAGCTGTTGCTTCTGGATGAGCCAACCAACCATCTTGATCTGGCCTCTGTTCAGGCTATTGAAGCGGCCTTAGCCGATTACCCCGGCGCGCTGCTGGTGGTGTCGCATGATGAAGCCTTTCTGGCAGGGCTGAAGCTGACGCATGAACTGGTATGGGAAGAGACGGGATGGCGATGTGAAAGCCTGTAAACACAAGCCCCCGCAAGGGCGGGGGCAAACAAACTTTATCAGGCTAACTGCTTGCGAAGGTCAGGGTTTGCCTGGATCAGGCGCATCAGCTTTAGCTCGGCTGGGGTAGGTTTTTCACGTTTTGACTCCCACTCCAGCACCATCGCTACGCTGACACCCATCGCTCTTGCGAATTCATCTGTTTTCAGGCCCGATCCTTTGCGTAAACGCTCAAATTCACTAAAAGGATTGGACTTTTGATTCAGGGTAACCGTCGGCGGTACATCTTTAAAAATAATCTGTTCCAGGCTGCTCAGCAGCTCAAACTCAGGATCTTTTAATTCCATTGAGAACTCCTCATAAATCACACATCGGGATCATGAACATCAGAGAGCCTGTTAAGAATAGTCCCTAAACCAGACACAGGATCGTCACGGCTGTGATTAATTGTGCGATAACGATCGCTTTACGCGTTTCAGCTATATGGATAGTTATGCTAATTACCTGATTAGTCATATGTAGGGATGCACAGGTATTTTTTTGTAAATAGTCAGTACAAAAACGGGAATACCCGTTTTGCATGAAAACTCTATCTTGCAAGGCTGACCTGGACTATCCTTGTCAGCGTTGGGCACGCGTGTGCCGGTGTGCGCTTTTTGGGTGAAAGGAGTAATAAAATGGCGACAGGAAAGTCCTGCTCTCGCTGGTTTGCGCCTATTGCGGCGTTGTTGATGGTTGTTAGCCTGAGTGGGTGTTTCGATAAAGAAGGCGATCAGCGCAAAGCGTTTATCGATTTTTTACAGAATACAGTGATGCGTAGCGGCGAGCGTTTACCAACGCTGACTGCGGATCAGAAAAAACAGTTTGGTCCATTCGTGTCGGATTACGCCATTCTGTATGGCTATTCACAACAGGTAAGCCAGGCGATGGATTCCGGTATTCGCCCGGTAGTGGATAGCGTGAATGCTATTCGCGTTCCACAGGATTATATGACCCAGCGCGAACCGCTGCGCCAGTCAAATGGCGCGCTTGGGGTACTGAGCCAGCAGCTGCAAAATGCCAAAATGCAGGCTGATGCGTCGCGTTCCGCGTTGAAGCAGGGCGAGGATCTCAAACCGGTCTATGACCAGGTGTATGAGAAAGTCGTGACCAAGCCGTCAAACGCCTTGCAACCGCTGATCCCGGCGGCGCAGGTCTTTACTCAGCAGCTGGTTCAGGTGGGTGACTTTATCAGTGAACAAGGTACGCAGGTGAGCTTCGTCTCTAACGGTATCCAGTTCCCGACCTCCCAGCAGGCGAGCCAGTACAATGCGCTGATCGGGCCGCTCGCGTCCCAGCACCAGGCCTTTAGCCAGGCCTGGAGCGCAGCGGTCGCTGCTACGGAATAAGAAAAACCCCCGCTTCGGCGGGGTTTTTTTTATGCTTGATGAAAATAACGCTTGTCATTCATCTACCACATCGGTATAACTATGTCCGTCGGTTTGTTACACAGACCTAAAGCAGTTTAGTAAAGCAGTCCAGATTGTTATCCATAGATACCCTTCGTAGTGACCCTTCCTTCATCGCTTAAAAATCTGTAACGCAATCCATCAAGCCGGAAGGCACAATATATTTGTTAATAAGGTAATTTCTATGTCTGCTAAAATGACTGGTCTGGTAAAATGGTTCAACGCTGATAAAGGTTTCGGCTTCATCACTCCTGACGATGGCTCTAAAGACGTGTTCGTACACTTCTCTGCTATCCAGAACGATGGCTACAAATCTCTGGATGAAGGTCAGAAAGTTTCCTTCACCATCGAAAGCGGCGCTAAAGGCCCAGCAGCTGGTAACGTTGTAAGCCTGTAAGCTTCCAGCCCAGTAGCACAAAATTCAAAAACCCGCCTTCTGGCGGGTTTTTTCGTTTCTACTGTTGTATCTGTGGGTTAACGCAGTTCTTATCCACTTTACCGCCAAGCGCGGCAATCAGATTATCCACGGCGGTCGCCGCCATATTGTAGCGTGTTTCATGAGTGGCAGAGCCGATGTGGGGCAGGGCGACGACGTTCGGCATGGTCAGTAGCGGAGAATCCACCGGCAGCGGCTCCTGTTCAAACACGTCCAGACCGGCGGCGTGGATCTCACCGTTTTGCAGTGCCTCAATCAGCGCCTTCTCATCGACCACCGGACCACGACCCGCGTTGATGAAAATGGCCGATTTCTTCATCTTTTCAAACGCCGCTTTGCCGATGAGATGACGCGTTTCATCCGTCAGCGGCAGGATCAGGCAGACAAAGTCGGCTTCCCGCAACAGCGTATCAAGCTCGCAGTAGCGGGCATTGAAACGTTCTTCGGCTTCAGTGTGGTGACGGCGTGCGTTATACAGAATGGGCATGCTGAAGCCGAAATGCGCGCGCTGTGCCAGCGCCAGACCGATGCGGCCCATCCCAACAATCCCCAGCGTTTTGCCATGAACGTCCACGCCGAACCAGTCCGGGCCAATGCTTTTCGTCCATTCGCCCGCTTTCACGCGCTCGGCCACTTCCACCACGCGACGCGCGGTACTGAGCACCAGCGCCATCAGCGTGTCGGCGACGGTCTCCGTCAGGGCATGCGGCGTGTGCATCAGCAGGATGTTGCGCGCGTTTAGCGCATCCACGTCGAAATTGTCGTATCCCACCGAAACGGTTGAGGTAGCACGAAGCTTCGGCATTTTCTCCAGCAGCGCTGCATCCACCTTTTCGCTCGAACCCAGCAGGCCCTCGGCGCTGGCAAACGCGTCGGCGTGCTGTGCCACGGTTTCCGGGCTGAGGTTCTTTACCCGGGTAACGGTAAAGTGTTCCTCCAGGCGTTTTTGCAGATCTTCAGGCAGTGCTTTGTACAAAATGACGGACGGCTTCATGCTAATCTCCGTTGATTTTAAAAGGATTCAGGCGTGGCGTGCGCCGACGGGTAGCTGTTGATTATTAGCAGGCTTAACAATCAGAGTAAGCCATACCGAGGCAAAAAGCGCCACCCCCATAAAGATGTAAGAGGCCGATGGGCTGCCGGTGGCGCCGTTCAGATAGCCCACAAACCACGAGCCAAAGAACGAACCCAGCGCGCCCATACTGTTGATCAACGCCATCGCGCCCCCTGCGACGTTACGCGGCAGCATTTCCGGGATGATGGCAAAGAACGGACCATACGGGGCATACATGGCCGCACCCGCAATCACCAGCAGCGTATACGAAGCCCAGAAGTGGTTCGCGCCTACGGCCCAGGAGCCAATAAAGGCAAAAGCGGCGATCAGCAGCAGTGGCCAGACGAACAGCTTACGGTTTTGCAGCTTGTCCGATGCCCAGGAGACGATAATCATCGCGATGGTCGCAGCCAGGTAAGGAACGGATGACAGCCAGCCCACTTCCACCATGCCAAGGTTTTCACCGCCGCTGCGGATAATCGACGGCAGCCACAGCACAAAGCCGTACACGCCAATACTCCAGGTAAAGTATTGTGCGCACAGCAGAATAACGTTCTGTGAGCGGAAGGCTTCGCCGTAGTTACGCACCGCTTTCAGCCCCTGCTGCTCTTTATCCAGCTGCGCCTGGAGTGCGGCTTTTTCGTCCTCAGAAAGCCATTTTGCCTGGGCTGGCTTATCTTTCACCAGCACCCACCAGCAGAAGGCCCAGATAATCGCGGGAACCCCTTCGATGATGAACATCTCGCGCCAGCCGAAGGACTGGATCAGGTAGCCGGAAACCACCGACATCCACAACACGGTGACCGGGTTACCGAGTATCAGGAACGTATTAGCACGTGAACGCTCAGATTTTGTGAACCAGTTGCTGATGTAAATCAGCATTGCTGGCATGACGGCCGCCTCAACCACGCCGAGAATAAAGCGAATAGCCGCCAGAGCAGGAATGTTATTCACCACGCCAGTAAGCGACGCACAGGCACCCCATAAGATCAGGCAGATGAAAATGAGCTTTCGCACGCTGCGGCGTTCAGCGTAAATCGCGCCGGGGATCTGGAAGAAGAAATAACCCAGGAAGAAGAGGGCACCCAGCAGGGAGGAGACCCCTTTGGTAATCCCGAGGTCTTCGTTGATCCCGGCGGCGGATGCGAAACTGAAGTTGGCACGATCCAGGTACGCCAGACTGTACGTGATAAACACGATTGGCATGATGTACCACCAGCGTTTTACTGCATTGGTCGAACTGTTCATAGGCTTGCCTCTGTTGTTGAGGTTGTTGCCGCCGTTGTCTGTAGGGTACACGGTGGCTTAATTATCTGGTGCGGATTGCTGCCCTCACCCTGGCCCTCTCCCACAGGGAGAGGGAATTTAGACGCCGAGCTCTGCTCGTGTTGGTAATCCTTCGCTGTCGCCCTGCACCTGAATCGCCAGCGAACCAATTTTGTTGCCTCGCGCCACGGCCTGCGACAGCGGTTTGCCCTCCAGCAGAGCGCTGATGACCCCGACGGCAAACCCATCGCCCGCGCCCACGGTATCGACCACGTTGTCGACTTTTACCGCAGCGACGGCGCCTTGCTCGCCGTCGGCAGTTTTGAACCATGCGCCGTCGGCACCGGTTTTCAGCACCACGGCTTTTACCCCTCTGTTGAGGTAAAAATCAGCAATGCCTTCGGGCGTACTTTCGCCAGTGAGGATCATTCCCTCTTTTATGCCAGGCAGAACCCAGTCCGCCTGAAACGCCAGTCGGTTGAGTTTCTCAGCCATCTCCGCTTCGCTTTTCCACAGCACCGGGCGCAGGTTAGGATCGAAAGAGATCGTTTTGCCCTGTGCTTTCATTGCCGAAGCCGCGTGATCCAGTAAATCGTACGAGCTGGCCGAGAGCGCCGCCGCCACGCCGCTCAGGTGCAGGTGGCGCGCGGAGGAGAAATACGCGGCGTGATAATCATCCACGGAGAGATGGCTTGCCGCTGAGCCTTTGCGGAAATACTCCACGATGGGATCGGTTCCATTTTCAACTTTAGATTTCAGCTGAAAGCCCGTCGCAAAGCGTCCGTCGAGGGTCACGCCTGCGGCATCAATGCCCTCTTTTTTCAGCGAGTCGAGAACAAAATGGCCAAAGCTGTCATTTCCCACGCGGCTTACCCAGCCGACATTCAGCCCCAGCCGCGCAAGTCCGGTAGCAACATTCAGCTCGGCACCTGCCACGCGTTTAATGAAGTGCTCCACTGCGCTCAGCTCGCCCGTTTCGGTGGCGACAAACATCGCCATGGCCTCGCCAATGGTGATGACATCCAGCGTCTTGTGCATGGTTTACTCCTCGCGCAGCAGGTTGACGTAATGGCGGGTGACGGCGGTGAGATCCGTCCCTTCCAGCGGAAATTCGATACCGCGTGGCGCATCGGCAGGGAGTTGATTAAGCAGATCCCGCCAGCGAGAATCGGTCTGATCCGGTGCGACGGCGCGGAACTGCGCCTTATGCGGGACTGCGGCCTTCACATGAATATAGCTCACGGCGGGAGCCAGCTGACGTGCAGCCTCTTCCGGGGAGTCGCCAACCCACAGCCAGTTGCCCATATCGAACGTCAGCGTGACCGGCAGCGCCATTACACGGCAGGCGGCTTTGAAGCGCTGCATCGGCGCGAGCTGCCCGCAGTCGGTCTGGTCGTTTTCCACCACCAGCGTCATGCCGCTTTCATCCAGCAGTGCGCGCAGGGCTTCAAGCGGCTGTTTGTCGCTGAAATGACCCAGCGAGACTTTAAGCCACAGCGCGTTCAGGGCGCTGGCTTCGCTAAGGTAGCGCGGGAGATCCGTGTTGAGGGTGCCATCGGGCATAAACAGGGGGGCCGGGGCGGAGTAGCACGCCAGTAAACCCAGCAGTTCAATGGACTCGCCGAGCGCAGGCAGGGCCATTAACTCGTCGTTGCTGAAGAGCTCGCGGCGGATTTCAACGCCATCAGCTCCCGCGCCGGCAATAACGGGAAGCATTGCCCGTTGACCGCCTGCCTGTCGCACCTGATCCGCACCATACGCGGCGGTGACCACCATAATTTTCCTGATCATTTCCTGACTCCAGAGCGTAATCGGTAGTATTACGCTAGATGGAACCGGTTCCAAAGAAAAGATCGGGATGCTGAATTTATGATCGCTGTCACGAAGGGGGAATTAACGGGCAGTAGAGCCGCGAACGATCAGCTCGCCGGAAAAAACCTGCTCGCGTACGGCGTCGCGGGTGCCTTCAATGCGGCGAACCACTTGTTCAACCGCGGCATAGCCGATCTGCCAGGTGGGTTGTTTGAGGGTGGTGATGCCTACGCCAGCAAGTTCTGCCCACTCCAGTTCATCAAAGCCGAGTAAGCCGATGTCGCTGCCCCAGTGCAGGCCAATGCGTTTAAGCGAGCGGGCAACCTGAAGCGTCAGCGCCCCGTTCGCGGAGATCACCGCCTTGCGCATACCCCGATGGCGGGTATGGAACTGGCGCAGGGTATTATCCAGCTGCCCGGCTTCATGCAGGGGGATTTCGGCATTCTCGGCGATCACGCCGGGATATCGCGCCAGCGTGGCACGAAATGCAGCCAGGCGGTCGCGGCGGGTGTTAACCATGCCCAGCGGTTCGCTCAGGAATAAAATGGCTTCGAAGCCCTGTTCAATCAGGTGCTCAGTGGCGGTGGTGGCCGCCTGGGTGTTATCCAGCCCGACCACATCGCAGGCAAATTCCGGGATTTTTCGGTCAATAAGCACCATTGGCAGAGACGATTGTTGCAGACGATTTAGCCCCTCTTCTCGCATCCCGACGGCATTCACCACAATCCCTTCCACCTGATAGCTGCGCAGCAGATCGAGGTAATGCAGCTCCTGATCAACCTCGTTATTGGTGTTACAGACCAGCGGGGTAAAGCCTTTCTCACGGCACGCCGCTTCGATGCCGCTGAGGACGTTTACGGAGTAGGGGTTGGTGATATCGGCGATGATGAGGCCAATCAGACGGGTGCGGCCCCGCTTGAGGCCGCGCGCCATCAGGCTGGGACGGTAGTCGAGATCGGCAATGGCCTGTTCGATTCGTGCCAGCAGCGCATCGGAAAGCAGGTGTTTCTCGCCGTTGAGGTAGCGTGAAATGCTGGTTTTACCGGTTTTGGCGGCTTTCGCCACGTCGCTGATGGTGGCCCGGGTTGGTTTGATCATCGCTGATTTCCCTGAATTTAATGAGAATACCTTAGCGGGAAAATCTGGCGAATCAAGCAATTTGCCGGGTGGCGCTGCGCTTACCGGAGGTTGCGGTCTGATGTCCTCACCCCAACCCTCTCCCACGGGAGAGGGCGCAAACACTAAAAACGGCAACGGGGTTGCCGTTTTGCTTTTAACTACTGCACCGGGCTTAACGTAATCTCAACGCGGCGGTTCTGCGCTTTGCCTTCCGCCGTGCTGTTGCTGGCGATCGGGTTAGCCGGACCCATGCCGCTGGTGCGGATGCGGTTCGCTTCTACGCCCTGGGCGATCAGCGAGCTGGCCACGGAATCGGCGCGCTGCTGGGACAGACGCATGTTCAGATCCTGGCTGCCGGTGCTGTCGGTGTAGCCAATCACGTTCACGGCAGTTTTATTGTACTCTTTCAGCACTGCGGCCACGCCGGTCAGGGTGTTTGCGCCGGCGGGTTTCAGCGTCGCGCTGCTGCTGTCAAAGGTCACGTTGTTTGGCATGTTCAGGATGATGTTGTCACCGCTGCGCGTCACGCTCACGCCCGTACCTTTCATTTTGTCACGCAGTTTTGCTTCCTGCACGTCCATGTAATAACCCACGCCGCCGCCCAGGGCTGCGCCTGCCGCTGCGCCAATCAGCGCACCTTTGCCGCGATCTTTCTTGGAGGAGGAGAGTGCGCCAACGCCAGCGCCCACCAGGGAACCAATACCCGCGCCAATGCCGGATTTGCCCGCTTCGCGTTCACCGGTGTAAGGGTTGGTTGTACAGCCAGAAACAGCCAGTGCGCCGCTCACCAGAGCGGCAATAACGAGTACGCGTTTTTTCATCTTATTTCCTTAATCCTTTTTATTCTTTGCCACGATGGACGTGGCAGTGGATTATGACGTCCGGATACGGAGAAAATTCAGTGTATAACTCTGAAATTTGTCACAAACGATAAACTGCCTCAATGAAAGGCCGAAACACCTGCACGCAACCAGGAGCGCACGCTTTGAGCACCTCAACAAAAACCATTCTGACCGCCGCCCACTGGGGGCCGATGCTGGTCGAAACCGATGGCGACACTGTGCTGTCGTCTCGCGGGGCTTTGCCTTCGCGCCATCTCAACTCTTTACAGACCGTCGTTCGCGATCAGGTACACAGTAAAACCCGCGTCCGCTGGCCGATGGTGCGTAAAGGCTTTCTGGCGTCACCGGATAAGCCGCAGGGTATTCGTGGGCAGGATGAGTTCGTACGCGTGAGCTGGGACGACGCGCTGGCGTTGATCCATACCCAGCATAAACGCATTCGCGACAGCTATGGCCCGTCGTCCATTTTTGCCGGCTCCTATGGCTGGCGCTCGAACGGCGTGCTGCATAAGGCCGCAACCCTGCTGCAACGCTATATGAGCCTGGCCGGAGGATACACCGGCCATCTGGGCGATTACTCGACCGGCGCGGCGCAGGCAATCATGCCGTATGTCGTGGGCGGGAATGAGGTTTATCAGCAGCAGACCAGCTGGCCGCTGGTGCTGGAGCATGCGGAGGTGGTGGTGCTCTGGAGCGCCAACCCGCTCAATACCCTGAAAATTGCCTGGAATGCGTCCGACGAGCAGGGCGTTTCCTACTTTGATGCGCTGCGCAAAAGCGGCAAGCGCATCATCTGTATCGATCCGATGCGTTCTGAAACGCTGGATTTCTTCGGCGACAGCGCCGAGTGGATCGCGCCGCATATGGGCACCGACGTGGCGATGATGCTGGGCATCGCCCACACCCTGGTGGAGAACGGCTGGCACGATACGGAATTTCTGGCGCGCTGCACCACGGGCTTCGATAAATTTGCCGACTACCTGACGGGACAAACCGACGGTATCGCCAAAACCGCAGAGTGGGCTGCGGCGATTTGCGGCGTTGATGCCGTTAAAATCCGCGAACTGGCGACGTTATTCCATAGCCGTGTCACGATGCTCATGTCCGGCTGGGGGATGCAGCGCCAGCAGTTTGGCGAGCAGAAGCACTGGATGCTGGTGACGCTCGCCGCGATGCTCGGGCAGATTGGCACACCCGGCGGCGGTTTTGGGCTTTCCTATCACTTTGCTAACGGCGGCAACCCGACGCGAAAAGCCGCGGTGCTGGCCTCCATGCAGGGCTCGGTGCAGGGTGGCGTGGACGCGGTAGATAAAATTCCGGTGGCACGCATTGTTGAAGCCCTGGAGAACCCAGGCGGGTTTTATCAGCACAACGGCCAGGATCGGCATTTCCCGGATATTAAGTTTGTCTGGTGGGCGGGTGGGGCCAACTTCACCCATCACCAGGATACTAACCGCCTGATCCGCGCCTGGCAGAAACCGGAGCTGGTGGTGATCTCGGAGTGCTTCTGGACCGCGTCAGCGAAACATGCCGATATCGTTTTGCCCGCCACGACCTCGTTCGAGCGTAACGATCTCACCATGACGGGGGATTACAGCAATCAGCATATGGTGCCGATGAAGCGCGTCGTGGCTCCCCGGGATGAAGCGCGGGATGATTTTGATGTCTTTGCCGACCTGAGTGAAATGTGGGAAGCGGGCGGTCGGGAGCGTTTCACCGAGGGCAAAACCGATCTGCAATGGCTGGAAACGTTTTACCAGATTGCCAGCCAGCGTGGGGCTGCGCAGGGCGTGACGCTGCCGCCATTCGCTGAGTTCTGGGAGGCGAATCAACTCTTCGAAATGCCGGAAAGCGAGCAGAATGCGCGGTTTGTGCGCTTTGCTGACTTCCGTCGCGATCCGGAGAATCATCCGTTAAAAACCGAAAGCGGGAAGATTGTGATCTACAGCGAACGCATCGCCAGCTTTGGCTACGCGGACTGTCCGCCACATCCGGCGTGGCTGGAGCCGGACGAATGGCATGGCAATGCGCAGCCGGGGCAGCTTCAGCTGCTGTCTGCCCATCCCGCCCATCGTCTGCACAGCCAGCTCAACTATTCGGCTTTGCGCGAGCAGTATGCGGTGGCGGGTCGTGAGCCGATTGCGCTGAACAGCGATGACGCAAAGGCGCGGGGGATTAACCACGGCGACCTCGTTCGGGTCTGGAACGCGCGCGGGCAGGTGCTGGCAGGCGCCGTGGTGAGTGACGGGATCCGCCCTGGCGTTTTCTGCATTCATCAGGGCGCATGGCCGGATCTGGCGCTGGACGAGGGCGGTATTTGTAAGAACGGCGCCGTAAACGTGCTGACCAAAGATCTCCCCAGCTCGAAGCTGGGGAATGGCTGCGCGGGGAATACGGCGCTGGCATGGGTGGAGAAATATGAGGGGCCGGCGCTTACCCTTACGGCGTTTGATCCGCCTGCCAGCTCATGATCCACGTCGGGTGTTGGGTATCATCCTGCCAGGCGCTGTCTTCGATGCGAAAACCCTGAGCATGATAGAAATTCACCGCCCGCACGTTTTTCTGATACACCTCCAGAGTTAAATACGGATAGTGCTGCTGAACGTGGTTCAGCAGCGCACGCCCGATCCCCTTTCCGATGAACGCCGGGGCGATAAACAATGCCCCCACGAACTGGAACTGCATGACGCTGATAAAACCGCACAGGGTACCGTTTTCTTCCCAGACCCAGGTCTCGGCGGCGGGAAGGTATTCATCCCGCACTACCGCTTCATTCGCTTGCCAGTAACTTGCGTCGATAAACGGATGCGCCTCGGTGGTGCTCTCCAGCCACAGACTCAAAAGCGGAGCGGTGTCCTCACTTTGCCATTTGCGGATCATGGTGGCCCTCCGGATGGCAGAAGCAGCCCGTAATGTGGTCATTGACCAGCCCGCAGGCCTGCATAAAGGAGTAACAGATGGTGGTGCCCACAAACTTAAAGCCGCGTTTTTTCAGCGCTTTCGACAGGGCATCTGAGGCGGGGGTCGACGTTGGGATCTCTGCAAGCGTGGCGGCCTGCGTCACCTTCGGCTCGTTATCCACAAACGACCAGACGAATGCTGAGAAGGGTTCGCCGTTTTGCTCCATCGCCAGATAAGCACGCGCGTTACCAATAATGGCCTGAATTTTACCGCGATGGCGGATGATACCGGTATCCAGAACCAGCCTTTCCACGTCGTCGTCGGTCATGGCGGCAACCGCAGCCGGATCGAACTGGTGGAAGGCTTTGCGATAGTTCTCACGCTTTTTCAGAACGGTGATCCACGACAGTCCGGCCTGCTGGCCTTCAAGGCAAATCATTTCAAACAGTTTTTTACCGTCGGTTTCCGGTACGCCCCATTCCTTGTCGTGATAATCGATATAAAGCTGATCCTGGCTTACCCAGCCGCAACGTTGCATAGGTCATCTCCCTTCCTGATACGGTAAACGCAAAAATTTCAATCTGCCCGGCTTGACGTGTCTGCTAAAGAGACAATAGTTAATACAGGGCTATACGCCCTAATACCTCTTCGAACAATGACATATATCGCCGAACTCGGCTCTTTCTGGAGTCGCTTTGATGATGATAAAAAAAATCAGTGGTCGCCATGCTGCTTCTGGCCTGGTGGGTGTTTCAGTCTGCCTGCTTTTTTGTAACACCGCTTTTGCGTGGCAACAGGAATATATCGTTTCAGATGCTCAAAGTAATACGATGGAACGCTATACATGGGACGCCGATCACCAACCTCGTTATGAAGATATTCTCGCGGAGCGTATTAACCGCACGCAGAATGCTGCGGGGTTTACCCTGAACGACCCATCCGGTTCAGATGCGGAAACCGTTCTGAGCGTTGGCTGGAATTTTCCCGTGGCGGGACATTTCACCACCGGGCCCGTAATGGCGTGGCGCACTGATGGCGCTCCCTCCGCACCAGTGAATGCGTTTGAGGATACAACCACCACGCAGTCGCTTACCGATCCACTCTGGCATGCCAGCGTGAACTCATTGGGGTGGCGTGTCGATACGCAGTATGGTGATTTACACCCCTGGGCGAAGATCAGCTATAACCAGCAAACTGAAGAAGAATATTTATATACGCTGGGATTGAGCGCCAAATTTTAAAGGGTTGTCACTTTTTTAAACGCTGCGGTAACATATTTAATACAATAACGGCAGGGACTGTAGCGATAGTGATCGCTCACCTTTGAGCTTTTTCTTCTCCGGCAAGGTCATTCATTCCCGCTTCCAGGCATTTCATTCCGTTTCTCCTGCATTTCATGCCGTTTTACCCCTGGTGTTATGGGGTTTTGTTTATCGTGTCCTCAGCGAATTTCCTTAATTTATCTTGCAGGACACTGCCATGAACACATCAACTTATAACCGCACGCGTTGGCTGACGCTATTCGGCACCATCGTTACCCAGTTCGCACTGGGATCGGTCTATACCTGGAGCCTGTTTAACAGCGCCCTGTCTGATAAGCTCGGCGCGCCGATAAGCCAGGTGGCGTTCTCCTTCGGCTTGCTGAGTCTTGGGTTAGCAATTTCCTCTTCCGTGGCGGGCAAACTTCAGGAGCGCTTCGGCGTGAAGCGTGTAACCATGGCCTCCGGGATCTTGCTGGGCGTGGGCTTCTTCCTGACGGCATATTCCGACAACCTGATGATGCTGTGGCTGAGCGCCGGGGTGCTGGTGGGGCTGGCGGACGGCGCAGGTTACCTGCTGACGCTGTCTAACTGCGTGAAGTGGTTCCCGGAGCGTAAAGGGCTTATCTCCGCGTTTGCCATTGGTTCATATGGCCTGGGCAGCCTTGGCTTCAAATTCATCGATGCGCATCTGCTGGCCTCGGTGGGGCTTGAGAAAACCTTTATGATCTGGGGCGTGATTGTGCTGGTGATGATCCTCTTCGGCGCAACGCTGATGAAAGACGCGCCGCAGCAGGAAGTGAAAACCGTTAACGGTGTGGTGGAGAATGATTTCACCCTTGCACAGTCCATGCGTAAACCGCAGTACTGGATGCTGGCGGTGATGTTCCTGACGGCCTGCATGAGCGGTCTGTATGTCATCGGCGTGGCGAAAGATATCGCGCAGGGAATGGTGAAGCTGGACGCGGCGACGGCGGCGAACGCGGTAACGGTCATCTCCATCGCTAACCTCTCGGGTCGTCTGGTACTGGGTATCCTGTCTGACAAAATCGCCAGGATCCGTGTGATTACGCTGGGGCAGGTGATCTCCCTGGTGGGGATGGCAGCGCTGCTGTTCGCTCCGCTGAACGAAGCGACATTCTTTGCGGCGATAGCCTGCGTAGCCTTTAACTTTGGCGGTACCATTACCGTCTTCCCGTCGCTGGTGAGCGAGTTCTTCGGGCTGAACAATCTGGCGAAAAACTACGGTGTGATTTATCTCGGCTTCGGTATCGGCAGTATTTGCGGATCGCTGATTGCCTCGCTGTTTGGTGGCTTCTACGTGACATTCTGCGTGATATTTGCCTTGCTGATTATTTCACTGGCGCTGTCCACCACGATTCGTCAGCCGCAACGCGAGGTCTATAAAGAAGCGCATGCATGATTCGATAAAAAGGGGCCGCAGGGCCTCTTTTTTTATCGCAATATCACTTCCGGACTTGTTATTTTGTAAAAATTTTCATCGATTCACATTCTCTGCTGCCACTTTTCTTCCTCGCTGTGGTCTACTTATCGCGCTTGTAGACGTTTCTGATAACGGTTTATCTCGCACCTACTTACTCTGTCTGCTTTCTCAATGAGATTCGGCGGGTCTTTATACCCCTTCCCCCAGGGTTGTTTGCATGAAATATATCAGGTCTCTTACCCAGCAAAGATTGTGTCTGATGCTGGCTGTCTATATCGGTTTGTTTCTGAATGGCGCGGTGCTGTTCAGAAGAGTGGAAGGTTATTTTGAACACCTCACCGTAAGAAACGGGATTTTCGCCGCGATTGAAGTGTTTGGCTCAATTCTGGCAACCTTCTTCCTGCTACGTCTGCTCTCGCTTTTTGGCAGACGTACATGGCAGGTTCTGGCCTCGCTGGTGGTGATTATCTCTGCCGCCGCAAGCTATTACATGACATTCATGAATGTGGTCATTGGCTACGGTATTGTGGCCTCGGTGATGACCACGGACATCGACCTCTCGAAAGAGGTAGTGGGGCAAGGGTTCATCATGTGGACGATTTTGACCTGCCTGATCCCGCTCTTCTTTATCTGGAGTAATACCTGTCGCTATACCCTGTTACGCCAGCTGCGTACCCGTGGGCAACGCATCCGCAACGTCGCCGTCGTTCTTCTGGCGGGTCTGCTGGTATGGGCGCCTATTCGCCTGATGGAAAAACAGCAAAAGCGGATCGAAAAAGCGACAGGCGTAGATATGCCAAGCTACGGCGGCGTGGTGGCTAACTCGTATCTGCCGTCTAACTGGCTGTCGGCGCTAGGTCTCTATGCCTGGGCTCAGGCGGACGAATCCAGCGATGTGAAATCGCTGATTAACCCGACCAAAAAGTTCACCTACCAGGCTCCGGCTGACGGACTGGATGATACTTACGTGGTCTTCGTTATCGGCGAAACGACGCGCTGGGATCATATGGGTATTCTCGGTTATGACCGCGATACCACCCCGAAACTGGCGCAGGAAAAGAACCTGGTGGCATACCGCGGCTACTCCTGCGATACCGCCACGAAGCTTTCGTTGCGCTGTATGTTTGTTCGTGAGGGCGGTGCGAGTGATAATCCTCAGCGCACTCTCAAAGAGCAAAACGTGTTTGCTGTTCTGAAGCAGCTTGGATTTAGCTCCGATCTGTTCGCCATGCAAAGTGAGATGTGGTTCTACACCAACACCATGGCGGATAACATCGCCTACCGCGAGCAGATTGGCGCCGAGCCGCGTAACCGCGGAAAGAACGTTGATGATATGCTGCTGCTCTCTGAGATGGAACAGTCGCTGAAAAACCATCCGCAGGGTAAGCACCTTATTGTTCTGCATACCAAAGGTTCACACTACAGCTACTATCAGCGTTATACGCGCGATTTCGCCAAATGGACGCCTGAGTGCGTCGGCATTAACAAGAACTGTAGCAAGCAGGAGCTGATCAATGCCTATGATAACTCGATTCTGTATGTGGATACCTTCCTCAGCCGGGTGATCGACCAGCTTCGCGATAAGAAAGCGATTGTGATCTACGCGGCCGACCACGGCGAGTCCATCAACGAGAAAGAGCATTTACACGGTACGCCGCGTAAGCTGGCCCCGCCTGAGCAGTTCCGCGTGCCGATGATCATGTGGATGTCGGATAAGTACCTGGAAAACCCGGACAAAGCCAAAATGTTTGCCCATCTGAAACAGCAGGCAGAGATCAAGGTACCGCGCCGTCACGTTGAGCTGTACGACACCATTATGGGTTGTCTGGGCTATACCTCACCGAACGGTGGGATTAACGAAAACAACAACTGGTGTAAACTCCCTGATAACACCACAAAAGCCGCGCAGTAGCTGGTCTGGCGAGAATATCGCCAGTTGAATGGCTTTTTGAAAATAAGGGATTGACGGGGGCGCACCTCAGCAGTAAGATGCGCTCCGCATTCGGCGAGTAGCGCAGCTTGGTAGCGCAACTGGTTTGGGACCAGTGGGTCGGAGGTTCGAATCCTCTCTCGCCGACCACATTCTAAAAAGGGCTAACCGCAAGGTTAGCCCTTTTTGCATTAACGCGTTACCCCGCACGAGTCCTCAAAATACCCCTTAGCCCTGCTTCCCCCTGCCTGTTTGCGGTTTTGTGACATAATCCATTGTATTTTTTTATATATAGTTTGATCTTTTTTCGCGTTGCTTATGGATAACCTCAGCATTTTTCGCTGTGCGTTTTAACGTTCGCGGTATTTAGTGCTCAGATAATCACCATTCTGTAAGAAAATTTACCCATTCTGAATAAAACTTAATCACTGAGTGTTGCGAAATATGAAGATAATTGTGCTGCATCATGGCGAGTAGCATAAATTTCTCTGCTGAAAACTCACGGTCAGGGTTTTTTTAATCTTTGTTTGCGGTTTCTCACACTCCACGTAAATCCCCGCCACCTGTATTGACGTTTTCACATTCTGTTGACAGATTGTAGGGCACGAGGGGCATTTCAGGGAGGATCTGCGCTGCAACTCAAACGCTCTTCTGAAAGGATTCTCTATCCCTTTTAACGCCTTCGGGCATCACCGACCGGACCGGGTAAAAAATAAATAAAGGTCAGGCGGCGTAACACAACAAAGCAAAACATCACATTGGAGCACAATAATGAGTATTTCCTTGAATAAGTCAGGGATGCTGAAGCTTGGTCTGAGCCTGGTGGCCATGACCGTTGCAGCAAGCGTACAGGCAAAAACCCTGGTTTACTGTTCTGAAGGCTCTCCGGAAGGCTTTAACCCACAGCTCTTTACCTCTGGTACGACTTACGACGCAAGCTCTGTACCGATCTATAACCGTCTGGTTGAATTTAAAACCGGCACCACGGAAGTAATTCCTGGCCTGGCTGAAAAGTGGGATATCAGCGAAGACGGTAAAACCTATACCTTCCACCTGCGCCAGGGCGTGAAGTGGCAGGACAGCAAAGAATTTAAACCTACGCGCGACTTTAACGCCGACGACGTTGTGTTCTCCTTCGACCGTCAGAAAAATGCCCAGAACCCGTACCATAAAGTGTCTGGCGGCAGCTATGAATACTTCGAAGGGATGGGTCTGCCAGACCTGATCGCTGAAGTGAAAAAAGTGGACGATAAAACCGTTCAGTTTGTGCTGACGCGTCCGGAAGCGCCATTCCTGGCTGACCTGGCGATGGACTTCGCCTCGATTCTCTCTAAAGAGTACGCTGACAACATGCTGAAAGCCGGCACGCCGGAAAAAGTGGACCTGAACCCAATCGGTACCGGCCCGTTCCAGCTGCTTCAGTACCAGAAAGATTCCCGTATTCTGTATAAAGCCTTCCCGGGCTACTGGGGCACCAAGCCGCAGATCGACCGTCTGGTCTTCTCCATCACGCCTGACGCATCCGTGCGTTACGCAAAATTGCAGAAAAACGAATGTCAGGTGATGCCGTATCCAAACCCGGCTGACATCGCGCGCATGAAGCAGGACAAAAATATCAACCTGCTGGAGCAGGCGGGCCTGAACGTGGGTTATCTCTCCTTCAACACCGAGAAGAAACCGTTCGATGACGTGAAAGTGCGTCAGGCGCTGACTTACGCGGTGAACAAAGAAGCGATCATCAAAGCCGTTTACCAGGGCGCGGGCGTTGCGGCCAAGAACCTGATCCCACCAACCATGTGGGGTTATAACGACGACATTAAGGACTACACCTACGATCCTGAGAAAGCGAAAGCGCTGCTGAAAGAAGCGGGCCAGGACAAAGGCTTCACCGTCGAGCTGTGGGCGATGCCGGTACAGCGTCCTTACAACCCGAACGCACGTCGTATGGCGGAAATGGTTCAGGCTGACTGGGCGAAGATTGGCGTACAGGCCAAAATTGTGACCTACGAGTGGGGCGAGTACCTGAAGCGCGCTAAAGCGGGCGAACACCAGGCGGTCATGATGGGCTGGACCGGCGACAACGGGGATCCGGACAACTTCTTCGCGACCCTGTTCAGCTGTGCGGCAGCGAAAGACGGTTCTAACTATTCTCGCTGGTGCTACAAGCCATTTGAAGATCTGATCCAGCCGGCGCGTGCGACCGACGATCACAACAAACGTATTGAACTGTACAAGCAAGCTCAGGTTGTCATGCACGATCAGGCTCCGGCTCTGATTGTTGCTCACTCCACCGTGTACGAGCCAGTGCGTAAAGAAGTGAAGGGCTACGTGGTTGATCCACTGGGCAAACACCACTTCGAAAACGTGTCTGTTGAATAATAAGTAGGGTGTTCTCCCTCTCCCTGTGGGAGAGGGCAGGGGTGAGGGGCGTGCATGCATCCCCTCATCCTAACCCTCTCCCACAGGGAGAGGGAATTTACATTTGTGAGCAATACAGACGTCACGCCACTGGGCGTGCGTCATCAGAGAGAATCCGGGTTATGTTGCAGTTCATCCTCCGACGTCTGGGACTGGTTATCCCGACGTTTATCGGTATCACCCTTCTCACTTTTGCCTTCGTCCATATGATCCCGGGTGACCCGGTAATGATTATGGCAGGCGAGCGTGGTATCTCCCCTGAACGTCATGCGCAACTGCTGGCTGAGCTCGGCCTTGATAAGCCGATGTGGCAGCAGTATCTCCACTATATCTGGGGTGTGTTGCACGGCGATTTAGGGATTTCACTGAAAAGCCGTCTTCCGGTGTGGGACGAGTTCGTACCGCGCTTTAAAGCGACGCTGGAGCTCGGTATCTGCGCCATGATCTTCGCGACCGCAGTAGGGATCCCCGTTGGCGTACTGGCTGCCGTTAAGCGTGGCTCTATTTTCGACCACACCGCTGTTGGCCTGGCACTGACCGGCTACTCCATGCCTATCTTCTGGTGGGGCATGATGCTGATCATGCTGGTCTCGGTGCAGTGGAACCTGACGCCGGTCTCCGGACGCGTCAGCGATATGGTTTTCCTTGACGACACCAACCCGTTAACCGGCTTTATGCTGATTGATACGGCGATCTGGGGCGAAGAGGGCAACTTCATTGATGCGGTTGCGCACATGATCCTGCCTGCAATGGTGTTGGGCACCATCCCTCTGGCGGTGATCGTGCGTATGACCCGTTCCTCCATGCTGGAAGTGCTGGGCGAGGATTATATTCGTACTGCCCGCGCTAAAGGCCTGACCCGTATGCGCGTCATCATCATTCATGCCCTGCGTAACGCTATGCTGCCGGTGGTAACCGTTATCGGTTTGCAGGTCGGTACGCTGCTGGCGGGGGCGATCCTGACCGAAACCATCTTCTCCTGGCCGGGTCTTGGACGCTGGCTGATTGATGCGCTGCAACGCCGTGACTATCCGGTTGTGCAGGGCGGTGTACTGCTGGTCGCGACGATGATTATCCTCGTCAACCTGCTGGTCGATTTGCTGTACGGCGTGGTGAACCCGCGTATTCGTCATAAGAAGTAAGGGGCCATCATGTCACAAGTTACTCAAAATAAAGTGGTCACCGCACCGGTGCCAATGACGCCGATGCAGGAGTTCTGGCACTACTTCAAGCGCAACAAAGGCGCGGTCGTCGGGCTGGTGTATGTTTCCATCATGATCCTGATTGCGGTGTTTGCGAACTTCCTTGCGCCGTATAACCCGGCTGATCAGTTCCGCGATGCGCTGCTGGCACCTCCTGCATGGCAGGACGGCGGAAGCCTGACGCACCTGCTGGGCACCGACGACGTGGGCCGCGATGTGCTGTCGCGCCTGATGTACGGCGCACGCCTGTCGCTGCTGGTTGGCTGCCTCGTTGTCGTACTGTCGCTGATCATGGGGATCGTACTCGGCCTGGTGGCAGGCTATTTCGGCGGCATCGTTGATAACATCATCATGCGCGTCGTCGACATTATGCTGGCATTGCCAAGCCTGCTGCTGGCGCTGGTGCTGGTGGCGATCTTTGGTCCGTCGATTGGTAACGCCGCGCTTGCGCTGACGTTTGTTGCGCTACCGCATTACGTGCGTCTGACCCGTGCGGCGGTGCTGGTGGAAGTGAACCGCGACTACGTTACCGCCTCTCGCGTGGCGGGTGCTGGTGCGATGCGTCAGATGTTTATCAATATTTTCCCAAACTGCCTTGCGCCGCTGATTGTTCAGGCGTCGCTCGGTTTCTCTAACGCCATTCTTGATATGGCCGCTCTTGGCTTCCTTGGCATGGGTGCGCAGCCGCCAACACCGGAGTGGGGCACCATGCTCTCCGACGTGTTGCAGTTCGCGCAAAGCGCCTGGTGGGTCGTCACCTTCCCGGGTCTGGCGATTCTGCTGACGGTGCTGGCATTTAACCTGATGGGTGACGGTCTGCGTGATGCACTTGATCCCAAACTGAAGCAGTAAGAGGCACGAGATGGCGTTATTAAATGTAGATAAATTATCCGTGCACTTTGGCGACGAAGGCACACCGTTTCGCGCCGTGGACCGCATCAGCTACAGCGTTAATCAGGGCGAAGTGGTCGGGATTGTAGGAGAGTCGGGCTCCGGTAAGTCAGTGAGTTCGCTTGCGATTATGGGGCTGATTGACTACCCCGGCCGCGTGATGGCGGAAAATCTGGAGTTCAACGGTCAGGATCTGAAGCGCATTTCCGAAAAACAGCGCCGCCAGCTGGTGGGCGCGGAAGTGGCGATGATCTTCCAGGACCCCATGACCAGCCTGAACCCATGCTACACCGTCGGTTTCCAGATTATGGAAGCCATTAAGGTGCATCAGGGCGGCAACAAGAAAACCCGTCGCCAGCGTGCTATCGATCTGCTGAACCTGGTGGGGATACCTGACCCAGCATCGCGTCTGGACGTTTACCCGCATCAGCTTTCCGGCGGCATGAGCCAGCGCGTGATGATCGCCATGGCGATTGCCTGTCGACCAAAACTGCTGATTGCGGATGAACCAACTACCGCGCTGGACGTGACCATCCAGGCGCAAATCATCGAGCTGCTGCTGGAGTTGCAGCAGAAAGAGAATATGGCACTGGTGCTGATTACGCACGACCTGGCGCTGGTGGCGGAAGCGGCACACAAAATCATCGTGATGTACGCGGGTCAGGTGGTGGAGACCGGAAGTTCGCATGATATCTTCCGCGCGCCGCGTCACCCGTATACGCAGGCGTTACTGCGCGCGCTGCCGGAGTTTGCCCAGGACAAAGCGCGTCTGGCGTCACTGCCGGGTGTGGTTCCGGGTAAATATGACCGTCCGCAGGGCTGCCTGCTGAATCCGCGCTGCCCGTATGCGACGGATAAATGCCGCGCCGAGGAGCCAGAGCTGAATCTGCTGGCCGATGGTCGGCAGTCAAAATGCCACTACCCACTCGATGATGCCGGGAGGCCAACACTATGAGTACGCACGAGGCCACCACGCAACAGCCGCTGTTGCAGGCTATCGACCTGAAAAAACATTACCCGGTGAAGAAGGGGATTTTTGCCCCCGAGCGCCTGGTAAAAGCGCTGGACGGCGTCTCCTTCAGCCTTGAACGCGGTAAAACGCTGGCGGTCGTCGGGGAGTCGGGCTGTGGAAAATCCACGCTGGGCCGTCTGCTGACGATGATCGAAACGCCAACCGGCGGCGAGCTTTACTATCAGGGCCAGGATCTGCTCAAGCACGATCCGCAGGCGCAGAAGCTGCGTCGTCAAAAAATCCAGATTGTGTTCCAGAACCCGTACGGTTCTTTAAACCCGCGTAAAAAAGTGGGGCAGATTCTGGAAGAGCCGCTGCTGATTAACAGCAATCTGAGCAAAGAGCAGCGTCGTGAAAAAGCGCTGGCGATGATGGCGAAGGTGGGGCTTAAAACCGAGCATTACGATCGCTACCCGCATATGTTCTCTGGCGGTCAGCGTCAGCGTATTGCCATCGCCCGTGGGCTGATGCTTGACCCGGACGTGGTGATTGCCGATGAGCCGGTCTCAGCGCTTGACGTGTCCGTTCGTGCGCAGGTGCTTAACCTGATGATGGATTTACAGCAGGATCTGGGACTGTCGTACGTCTTCATCTCCCATGACCTGTCCGTGGTTGAGCACATTGCCGATGAGGTGATGGTGATGTATCTGGGACGCTGCGTGGAGAAGGGGACGAAAGATCAGATCTTTACTAACCCGCGTCATCCGTATACGCAGGCGCTGCTGTCTGCAACGCCGAGACTGAACCCGGATGACCGCCGGGAGCGCATTAAGCTGACCGGCGAGTTGCCAAGCCCACTTAACCCGCCGCCGGGATGTGCGTTCAACGCCCGCTGCCGTCGCCGCTTCGGTCCGTGCACGCAGTTGCAGCCACAGCTGAAGGATTATGGCGGACAGCTGGTGGCCTGCTTCGCAGTCGATCAGGATGAAAACGGCGAAAAGCCGCAGGCATAAATAAAAAAACCGGCGCTAAGCCGGTTTTTTTACGTCTGAGATCTACTTCCGTAAACGAATCTGGTCGACGGCGTGTTTCTCACTCTTGGTGAGGATCAGGCTTGCGCGTTCGCGCGTCGGCAGGATGTTCTCTTTGAGGTTGACGTAGTTGATCTCATTCCACAGCCCGGTCGCCACGCTGATAGCCTCTTCTTCAGAGAGCTGGGCGTAGTTGTGGAAGTAGGAATCCGGGTCGGTGAACGCGCCTTCGCGGAACTTCAGGAAGCGGTTGATATACCAGCGTTGCAGCAAATCTTCCGGCGCATCGACATAAATTGAGAAATCGACAAAGTCAGAGACAAACACATGATGCGGATCGTGAGGATAATCCATCCCGCTTTGCAGGACGTTTAAGCCTTCCAGAATCAGGATGTCGGGCTGCACAACCGTTTTGTCGCCATCCGGGATGCGGTCGTAGATCAGATGCGAGTAAACCGGCGCGGTAACGTGAGGTACGCCCGATTTTAGATCTGAAACAAACTTTACCAGGCGGTGCATATCATAAGAGAGCGGGAAGCCCTTCTTTTTCATCAGGCCGCGTTCTTTCAACACCTCGTTGGGATGCAGGAAGCCGTCGGTGGTGATCAGCTCCACGCTGCGGTGTTCCGGCCAGCGGCTCAGCAGCGCCTGTAGCACGCGCGCGGTGGTACTTTTACCCACTGCCACGCTGCCCGCAATACTGATGATATAAGGAATACGTTGACCGTTCGTGCCGAGGAACTGTTCCAGTACGGCCTGACGACGCAAATTGGAGCTGATATAGAAGTTAAGCAAGCGAGAGAGGGGGAGATAGATTTCTGCCACCTCTTCCAGGGAGAGATCTTCGTTTATCCCTTTTAGCCGTGCGATTTCACCTTCCGTCAGTGTCATAGGGACGGAGTCACGCAGGGCTGCCCACTGGCTACGGTTAAACTGAAGATAGGGCGTCATTAACGTTTGCTCTTTTTTGCTCATAAGCATGCTTCTGTGAACCATCACGAAACGGCGGGTGCGGGCTCATCACATAGTTAATTTTGGACAATGGGCAGGAGGTTAACACCAGATGAGAGGAATAATAAGAAAAAATATGGGAAAGCGATGCTTAACCGGGCAGGCATCACCTGGGGCTATAGCGTGCCGAAATCAGGCGTTCATGTTGAATTTTTAACCGTGAGCGGATGAATTTACAGCGGTTAGCCCTGGTTTCGAATAAAATGTGAGCGAAAGAACGTTTTATGCAATTTTTTAGTTGCATGACTGCGCAGGTCTCCATAGAATGCGCGCTACTTGATGCCGACTTAGCTCAGTAGGTAGAGCAACTGACTTGTAATCAGTAGGTCACCAGTTCGATTCCGGTAGTCGGCACCATCAAGTCCGGTGGGGTTCCCGAGCGGCCAAAGGGAGCAGACTGTAAATCTGCCGTCACAGACTTCGAAGGTTCGAATCCTTCCCCCACCACCACTTTCTGGCAGCGACAACGCCGCCGGAGCTGGTTGGAAAAATTGACCAGCTCGAACAGAAAAGAGAGAAATCTCTTTTTTTGTTACAGAAAGAACTGGGTAGCCGAGTTTCAGGATGCGGGCATCGTATAATGGCTATTACCTCAGCCTTCCAAGCTGATGATGCGGGTTCGATTCCCGCTGCCCGCTCCAATACGTGCTGATATGGCTCAGTTGGTAGAGCGCACCCTTGGTAAGGGTGAGGTCCCCAGTTCGACTCTGGGTATCAGCACCACTTCACTTCTCCCTCCCTTTCTCTCTGTTTCAATGTAAATGTATTCAACAGTTCAGGCATTTTCGCCTGGTTGATGTGGTGATATCACCGATTTATCCGTGTCTTAGAGGGACAATCGATGTCTAAAGAAAAGTTTGAACGTACAAAACCGCACGTTAACGTCGGTACTATCGGCCACGTTGACCATGGTAAAACAACGCTGACCGCTGCAATCACTACCGTACTGGCTAAAACCTACGGCGGTGCTGCTCGTGCTTTCGACCAGATCGATAACGCACCAGAAGAAAAAGCTCGTGGTATCACCATCAACACCTCTCACGTTGAGTATGACACCCCGACTCGCCACTACGCACACGTAGACTGCCCAGGCCACGCCGACTATGTTAAAAACATGATCACCGGTGCTGCGCAGATGGACGGCGCGATCCTGGTTGTTGCTGCGACTGACGGCCCTATGCCTCAGACTCGTGAGCACATCCTGCTGGGTCGTCAGGTAGGCGTTCCTTACATCATCGTGTTCCTGAACAAATGCGACATGGTTGATGACGAAGAGCTGCTGGAACTGGTAGAGATGGAAGTTCGTGAACTGCTGTCTCAGTACGATTTCCCAGGCGACGACACTCCAATCGTTCGTGGTTCCGCGCTGAAAGCGCTGGAAGGCGACGCAGAGTGGGAAGCGAAAATCATCGAACTGGCTGGCTACCTGGATTCTTACATCCCAGAACCAGAGCGTGCGATTGACAAGCCATTCCTGCTGCCAATCGAAGACGTATTCTCCATCTCCGGTCGTGGTACCGTTGTTACCGGTCGTGTAGAGCGCGGTATCATCAAAGTTGGTGAAGAAGTTGAAATCGTTGGTATCAAAGAGACTGCGAAGTCTACCTGTACTGGCGTTGAAATGTTCCGCAAACTGCTGGACGAAGGCCGTGCTGGTGAGAACGTTGGTGTTCTGCTGCGTGGTATCAAACGTGAAGAAATCGAACGTGGTCAGGTTCTGGCGAAGCCAGGCTCAATCAAGCCACACACCAAATTCGAATCTGAAGTGTACATTCTGTCCAAAGACGAAGGCGGCCGTCATACTCCGTTCTTCAAAGGCTACCGTCCACAGTTCTACTTCCGTACAACTGACGTGACCGGTACCATCGAACTGCCAGAAGGCGTAGAGATGGTAATGCCAGGCGACAACATCAAGATGGTTGTGACGCTGATCCACCCAATCGCGATGGACGACGGTCTGCGTTTCGCAATCCGTGAAGGCGGCCGTACCGTTGGCGCGGGCGTTGTTGCTAAAGTTCTCGGCTAATCGCTGATAACATTTGACGCAATGCGCAATAAAAGGGCATCATTTGATGCCCTTTTTGCACGCTTTCACATCAGAACCTGGCTCATCAGTGATTAATTTTGTCATAATCATTGCTGAGACAGGCTCTGCGGAGAGCGTATAATACGAAAAGCGAATAGCATTTCGATTGGTTTGCCTCGCACTCGCGGGGTGAAAATGTTTGTAGAATACTTCTGACAGGTTGGTTTATGAGTGCGAATACCGAAGCTCAAGGGAGCGGGCGCGGCCTGGAAGCGATGAAATGGGTAGTTGTAGCCGTGCTGCTGATTGTGGCGATTGTCGGCAACTATCTTTATCGTGACATGATGCTGCCGCTACGCGCGCTTGCAGTGGTAATTCTGATTGCTGCGGCGGGTGGTGTCGCGCTGTTGACGACGAAAGGCAAAGCGACCGTTGCGTTTGCCCGCGAAGCGCGTACCGAAGTCCGCAAGGTGATTTGGCCGACTCGCCAGGAAACATTGCACACCACGCTGATTGTAGCGGCGGTAACCGCTGTAATGTCACTGATCCTGTGGGGACTGGATGGTATTCTGGTTCGCCTGGTATCCTTTATCACTGGCCTGAGGTTCTGAGATGTCTGAAGCCCCTAAAAAGCGCTGGTACGTCGTTCAGGCGTTTTCCGGTTTTGAAGGCCGCGTAGCTACGTCGCTGCGTGAGCATATCAAATTACACAATATGGAAGAGTTATTTGGCGAAGTTATGGTTCCGACCGAAGAAGTGGTTGAGATCCGTGGCGGCCAACGTCGCAAAAGCGAGCGTAAATTCTTCCCGGGTTACGTGCTGGTTCAGATGGTGATGAACGACGCGAGCTGGCACCTGGTGCGCAGCGTACCACGCGTGATGGGCTTTATCGGCGGCACATCTGACCGTCCGGCGCCAATCAGCGACAAAGAAGTTGATGCGATTATGAACCGCCTCCAGCAGGTTGGTGATAAACCGCGTCCGAAAACGCTGTTTGAACCGGGTGAGATGGTTCGTGTTAACGACGGTCCGTTTGCTGACTTCAATGGCGTCGTCGAAGAAGTGGACTACGAGAAGTCCCGCCTGAAAGTTTCCGTTTCTATCTTTGGTCGTGCGACCCCGGTAGAGCTGGACTTTGCTCAGGTAGAAAAAGCCTAAGCAGCGATCAAAAAAGCGACGATTTAATCGTTGCACAGGGCGCGAGATTGGAATACAATTTCGCGCCTTTTGTTTTTATGGGCCCCGGCCCGTAAAACGAATTTTATTCACGGGGAGCCTCTCCGAGGCGTTATTACCCAATCAGAGGATTTTAGAATGGCTAAGAAAGTACAAGCCTACGTCAAGCTGCAGGTTGCAGCAGGTATGGCGAACCCAAGTCCACCAGTTGGTCCAGCTCTGGGTCAGCAGGGTGTGAACATCATGGAATTCTGTAAAGCGTTCAACGCCAAAACTGAATCCATGGAAAAAGGTCTGCCAATCCCAGTTGTAATCACTGTTTACGCTGACCGTTCTTTCACTTTCGTTACCAAAACCCCTCCAGCAGCAGTTCTGCTGAAGAAAGCAGCGGGCATCAAGTCTGGTTCCGGTAAGCCGAACAAAGACAAAGTGGGTAAAATTTCCCGCGCTCAGTTGCAGGAAATCGCGCAGACCAAAGCTGCCGACATGACTGGTTCCGACATTGAAGCGATGACTCGCTCCATCGAAGGTACTGCACGTTCCATGGGCCTGGTAGTGGAGGACTAAGAAATGGCTAAACTGACCAAGCGCATGTCCGTGATCCGTGACAAAGTTGATGCGACCAAACAGTACGACATCAACGAAGCTATCGCTCTGCTGAAAGAACTGGCAACTGCTAAGTTCGTTGAAAGCGTTGACGTTGCCGTTAACCTGGGCATCGACGCTCGTAAATCCGATCAGAACGTTCGTGGCGCAACTGTACTGCCACACGGTACTGGCCGTTCCGTACGCGTAGCTGTATTTGCTCAGGGTGCAAACGCTGAAGCTGCTAAAGCTGCCGGCGCTGAACTGGTAGGTATGGAAGATCTGGCTGATCAGATCAAGAAAGGCGAAATGAACTTTGACGTTGTTATTGCTTCTCCAGATGCAATGCGCGTTGTTGGCCAGCTGGGCCAGGTTCTGGGTCCACGCGGCCTGATGCCAAACCCGAAAGTGGGTACTGTAACGCCTAACGTTGCTGAAGCGGTTAAGAACGCTAAAGCAGGTCAGGTTCGTTACCGTAACGACAAAAACGGCATCATCCACACCACCATCGGTAAAGTGGACTTTGACGCTGACAAACTGAAAGAAAACCTGGAAGCTCTGCTGGTTGCGCTGAAAAAAGCAAAACCAACTCAGGCGAAAGGCGTGTACATCAAGAAAGTTAGCATCTCCACCACCATGGGTGCAGGTGTTGCAGTTGACCAAGCTGGCCTGAGCGCTGCTGCAAACTAATGCCTTTACGTGGGCGGTGATTTTGTCTACAATCTTACCCCCACGTTTGCTAACAAAAGTTAGCGGCTAAAAGAATTGTTCGTTGGAGCCTGGCCTATCCAGGCCTCCGTCGAAGACCGCAGGTGTTTCGCAAGAAACTTAATCCCCTGCGTAGACGGTGACAGAACGCTAAGATTATTTTAAATACTCTGGCTTGTTTCTGCTCACCGTATTAAGACGCTCTTCCCGTTGGGTCGAGTGAAGTGAGTTCCGGAACATGAGTTCCGGCAAACATCCAGGAGCAAAGCTAATGGCTTTAAATCTTCAAGACAAACAAGCGATTGTTGCTGAAGTCAGCGAAGTAGCCAAAGGCGCGCTGTCTGCAGTAGTTGCGGATTCCCGTGGCGTTACTGTAGACAAAATGACTGAACTGCGTAAAGCAGGTCGTGAAGCTGGCGTATACATGCGTGTTGTTCGTAACACCCTGCTGCGTCGCGTAGTTGAAGGTACTCAGTTCGAGTGCCTGAAAGACACGTTTGTTGGTCCGACCCTGATTGCATACTCTATGGAACACCCGGGCGCTGCTGCTCGTCTGTTCAAAGAGTTCGCGAAAGCGAATGCAAAATTTGAGGTCAAAGCTGCAGCCTTTGAAGGTGAGTTGATCCCGGCATCGCAAATCGATCGCCTGGCAACCCTGCCGACCTACGAAGAAGCAATTGCACGCCTGATGGCAACCATGAAAGAAGCTGCGGCTGGCAAACTGGTTCGCACTCTGGCTGCTGTACGCGATGCGAAAGAAGCTGCTTAATCGCAGTTATCTTTATAAAGCATTTGCTTACGTATAAACTTATTCTGATTTTCAGGAACAATTTAAATGTCTATCACTAAAGATCAAATCATTGAAGCAGTAGCAGCTATGTCCGTAATGGACGTTGTAGAGCTGGTTTCTGCAATGGAAGAAAAATTCGGTGTTTCTGCTGCTGCTGCTGTAGCTGTAGCTGCGGGCCCGGCTGAAGCTGCTGAAGAAAAAACTGAATTCGACGTAATTCTGAAAGCTGCTGGCGCGAACAAAGTTGCTGTAATCAAAGCAGTACGTGGCGCAACTGGCCTGGGTCTGAAAGAAGCTAAAGACCTGGTAGAATCTGCTCCAGCTGCGCTGAAAGAAGGCGTGAGCAAAGACGACGCAGAAGCACTGAAAAAATCTCTGGAAGAAGCTGGCGCTGAAGTTGAAGTTAAATAAGCCAACTTTTCTGGTTGCAGCCTAAGCAATTAGGCTGATGGCTGGTGACTTTTTAGTCACCAGCCTTTTTGCGCTGTAAGGCATCAGCAGCATTTCACACTGTTTGACTGCTGGTTGTCCTGACAATGCTTGTTTCTATCGACGACTTAATATACTGCGACAGGGTGCTCGCTCTGTGTAAATCGCAATGAAATGGTTTAAGCGTGATAGCAACAGGTATTGCGGAAAGTATTCAATTTTCCGGTCCACAAAATGGTGTTGCACAAACTGTCCCTTCGTCGGGCAGATGGGTCGACTTGTCAGCGAGCTGAGGAACCCTATGGTTTACTCCTATACCGAGAAAAAACGTATTCGTAAGGATTTTGGTAAACGTCCACAAGTTCTGGACATTCCATATCTCCTTTCTATCCAGCTTGACTCGTTCCAGAAGTTTATCGAGCAAGATCCTGAAGGGCAGTACGGCCTGGAAGCAGCCTTCCGTTCCGTGTTCCCGATTCAGAGCTACAGCGGTAATTCCGAGCTGCAGTACGTCAGCTACCGCCTTGGCGAACCGGTGTTTGACGTTCAGGAATGTCAGATCCGTGGCGTGACCTATTCCGCACCGCTGCGCGTAAAACTGCGTCTGGTGATCTACGAGCGCGAAGCGCCGGAAGGCACCGTAAAAGACATTAAAGAACAAGAAGTCTACATGGGTGAAATTCCACTCATGACGGACAACGGTACTTTCGTTATCAACGGTACTGAGCGTGTTATCGTTTCCCAGCTGCACCGTAGCCCGGGCGTCTTCTTCGACAGCGATAAAGGTAAAACGCACTCTTCCGGTAAAGTACTGTATAACGCACGCATCATTCCTTACCGTGGTTCATGGCTGGACTTCGAATTCGATCCAAAAGACAACCTGTTTGTCCGTATCGACCGTCGTCGTAAGCTGCCTGCAACCATCATTCTGCGTGCACTGAACTATACCACTGAGCAGATCCTGGACCTGTTCTTTGAGAAAGTGATCTTTGAAATCCGCGACAACAAGTTGCAGATGGAGTTAGTGCCGGAACGTCTGCGTGGTGAGACCGCGTCGTTCGACATCGAAGCCGACGGCAAAGTGTATGTGGAAAAAGGTCGCCGTATCACCGCGCGCCACATCCGCCAGCTGGAAAAAGATGATATCAAACACATCGAAGTTCCGGTTGAATACATTGCAGGAAAAGTAGCCGCGAAAGATTACGTTGATGAATCAACTGGCGAGCTGATCTGCCCGGCGAACATGGAGCTGAGCCTGGATCTGCTGGCTAAGCTGAGCCAGTCTGGCCACAAACGTATCGAAACGCTGTTCACCAACGATCTGGACCACGGTCCGTACATCTCTGAGACTGTACGCGTCGACCCAACCAACGATCGTCTGAGCGCGCTGGTCGAAATCTACCGCATGATGCGTCCTGGTGAGCCACCAACACGCGAAGCGGCTGAAAGCCTGTTCGAGAACCTGTTCTTCTCCGAAGACCGCTACGATCTGTCCGCGGTTGGTCGTATGAAGTTCAACCGTTCTCTGCTGCGCGACGAGATCGAAGGTTCCGGTATCCTGAGCAAAGACGACATCATTGAAGTGATGAAGAAGCTCATCGATATCCGTAACGGTAAAGGCGAAGTGGACGATATCGACCACCTCGGCAACCGTCGTATCCGTTCCGTAGGCGAAATGGCGGAAAACCAGTTCCGCGTTGGCCTGGTACGTGTAGAGCGTGCGGTGAAAGAGCGTCTGTCTCTGGGCGATCTGGATACCCTGATGCCTCAGGATATGATTAACGCGAAGCCGATTTCTGCGGCAGTGAAAGAGTTCTTCGGTTCCAGCCAGCTGTCTCAGTTCATGGACCAGAACAACCCGCTGTCTGAGATCACGCACAAACGTCGTATCTCCGCACTCGGCCCAGGCGGTCTGACCCGTGAACGCGCAGGCTTTGAAGTTCGAGACGTACACCCGACTCACTACGGTCGCGTATGTCCAATCGAAACGCCTGAAGGTCCAAACATCGGTCTGATCAACTCCCTGTCCGTGTACGCACAGACGAACGAATACGGTTTCCTCGAGACCCCGTATCGTAAAGTGACCGACGGTGTTGTTACTGACGAAATTCATTACCTGTCTGCTATTGAAGAAGGCAACTACGTTATCGCTCAGGCGAACTCCAACCTGGATGACGAAGGCCACTTTGTAGAAGATCTGGTTACCTGCCGTAGCAAAGGCGAATCCAGCTTGTTCAGCCGCGACCAGGTTGACTACATGGACGTATCCACCCAGCAGGTGGTATCCGTCGGTGCGTCCCTGATCCCGTTCCTGGAACACGATGACGCCAACCGTGCATTGATGGGTGCGAACATGCAACGTCAGGCCGTTCCAACTCTGCGTGCTGATAAGCCGCTGGTTGGTACCGGTATGGAACGTGCTGTTGCCGTTGACTCTGGTGTTACAGCAGTTGCTAAGCGTGGCGGTACCGTTCAGTACGTTGACGCATCCCGTATCGTTATCAAAGTTAACGAAGACGAGATGTATCCGGGCGAAGCGGGTATCGACATCTACAACCTGACCAAATACACCCGTTCTAACCAGAACACCTGTATCAACCAGATGCCATGTGTGTCTCTGGGTGAGCCAGTTGAGCGCGGCGACGTGCTGGCAGACGGTCCGTCCACCGACCTCGGTGAACTGGCGCTCGGTCAGAACATGCGCGTAGCGTTCATGCCGTGGAACGGTTACAACTTCGAAGACTCCATCCTCGTCTCCGAGCGTGTGGTTCAGGAAGATCGTTTCACCACCATCCACATTCAGGAACTGGCATGTGTGTCCCGTGACACCAAGCTGGGGCCAGAAGAGATCACCGCTGACATCCCGAACGTGGGTGAAGCTGCGCTCTCTAAACTGGATGAATCCGGTATTGTTTACATCGGCGCGGAAGTGACCGGCGGTGACATTCTGGTTGGTAAGGTCACGCCGAAAGGCGAAACCCAGCTGACGCCAGAAGAGAAACTGCTGCGTGCTATCTTCGGTGAGAAAGCGTCTGACGTTAAAGACTCTTCTCTGCGCGTACCAAACGGTGTTTCCGGTACGGTTATCGACGTTCAGGTCTTCACCCGTGACGGCGTTGAGAAAGATAAGCGTGCGCTGGAAATCGAAGAGATGCAGCTCAAACAGGCTAAGAAAGACCTGTCTGAAGAACTGCAAATCCTCGAAGCAGGTCTGTTCAGCCGTATCTATGCGGTGCTGGTTGCCGGTGGCGTTGAAGCTGAGAAGCTCGACAAACTGCCACGCGATCGCTGGCTGGAACTGGGCCTGACCGACGAAGAGAAACAGAATCAGCTGGAACAGCTGGCTGAGCAGTATGACGAACTGAAACACGAGTTCGAGAAAAAACTCGAAGCGAAACGCCGCAAAATCACTCAGGGCGACGATCTGGCACCAGGCGTGCTGAAGATTGTTAAGGTGTATCTGGCTGTTAAACGTCAGATCCAGCCTGGTGATAAGATGGCAGGTCGTCACGGTAACAAGGGTGTTATCTCTAAGATCAACCCGATCGAAGATATGCCGCACGATGCTAACGGTACGCCGGTAGATATCGTACTGAACCCACTGGGCGTACCGTCTCGTATGAACATCGGTCAGATTCTGGAAACCCACCTGGGTATGGCTGCGAAAGGTATCGGCGATAAGATCAACGCCATGCTGAAACAGCAGCAGGAAGTCGCGAAACTGCGCGAGTTCATCCAGCGTGCCTACGATCTGGGTACCGACGTTCGTCAGAAAGTCGACCTGAACACCTTCAGCGATGAAGAAGTGCTGCGTCTGGCAGAGAACCTGCGCAAAGGTATGCCAATTGCAACGCCGGTATTCGACGGTGCAAAAGAAGCTGAAATTAAAGAGCTGCTGCAACTGGGTGGTCTGCCAACGTCTGGCCAGATTACGCTGTTTGACGGCCGTACCGGTGAACAGTTCGAGCGTCCGGTAACCGTAGGTTACATGTACATGCTGAAACTGAACCACCTGGTCGACGACAAGATGCACGCTCGTTCTACCGGTTCTTACAGCCTGGTTACTCAGCAGCCGCTGGGTGGTAAGGCTCAGTTCGGTGGTCAGCGCTTCGGGGAGATGGAAGTGTGGGCGCTGGAAGCATACGGCGCAGCATACACCTTGCAGGAAATGCTCACCGTTAAGTCTGATGACGTGAACGGTCGTACTAAGATGTATAAGAACATCGTAGACGGCAACCATCAGATGGAACCGGGCATGCCAGAATCCTTCAACGTACTGTTGAAAGAGATTCGTTCGCTGGGTATCAACATCGAACTGGAAGACGAGTAATTCTCGCTCAAACAGGTCACTGCTGTCGGGTTAACGCCCGACAGCAGAGTGTGCTAACTCCGACGGGAGCAAATCCGTGAAAGACTTATTAAAGTTTCTGAAAGCGCAAACTAAAACCGAAGAGTTTGATGCGATCAAAATTGCTCTGGCTTCGCCAGACATGATCCGTTCATGGTCTTTCGGTGAAGTTAAAAAGCCGGAAACCATTAACTACCGTACGTTCAAACCTGAGCGTGACGGCCTTTTCTGTGCGCGTATTTTCGGGCCAGTAAAAGATTACGAGTGCCTGTGCGGTAAGTACAAGCGCCTGAAACACCGTGGTGTGATCTGTGAGAAGTGCGGCGTTGAAGTGACCCAGACCAAAGTACGCCGTGAGCGTATGGGCCACATCGAGCTGGCGTCTCCGACCGCTCACATCTGGTTCCTGAAATCTCTGCCGTCCCGTATCGGTCTGCTGCTGGACATGCCGCTGCGCGATATCGAACGTGTTCTGTACTTCGAATCTTATGTGGTTATCGAAGGCGGGATGACCAATCTGGAACGTAACCAGATCCTGACCGAAGAACAGTATCTGGACGCGCTGGAAGAGTTCGGTGACGAATTCGACGCGAAGATGGGTGCGGAAGCTATCCAGGCCCTGCTGAAGAGCATGGATCTGGAGCAAGAGTGTGAAACTCTGCGCGAAGAGCTGAACGAAACCAACTCCGAAACCAAGCGTAAAAAGCTGACCAAGCGTATCAAACTGCTGGAAGCGTTCGTTCAGTCTGGTAACAAACCAGAGTGGATGATCCTGACCGTTCTGCCGGTTCTGCCGCCAGATCTGCGTCCGCTGGTTCCGCTGGATGGCGGTCGTTTCGCAACGTCGGATCTGAACGATCTGTACCGTCGCGTGATCAACCGTAACAACCGTCTGAAACGTCTGCTGGATCTGGCTGCGCCGGACATCATCGTACGCAACGAAAAACGTATGCTTCAGGAAGCAGTCGATGCCCTGTTAGATAACGGTCGTCGTGGTCGTGCGATCACCGGTTCTAACAAACGTCCTCTGAAATCTTTGGCCGACATGATCAAAGGTAAGCAGGGTCGTTTCCGTCAGAACCTGCTCGGTAAGCGTGTTGACTACTCCGGTCGTTCTGTAATCACCGTAGGTCCATACCTGCGTCTGCATCAGTGCGGTCTGCCGAAGAAAATGGCACTGGAGCTGTTCAAACCGTTCATCTACGGCAAGCTGGAACTGCGTGGCCTCGCCACCACCATCAAAGCCGCGAAGAAAATGGTTGAGCGTGAAGAAGCTGTCGTTTGGGATATCCTGGACGAAGTGATCCGCGAACACCCGGTACTGCTGAACCGTGCACCAACTCTGCACCGTCTGGGTATCCAGGCCTTTGAGCCAGTCCTGATCGAAGGTAAAGCGATCCAGCTGCACCCGCTGGTTTGTGCGGCCTATAACGCCGACTTCGATGGTGACCAGATGGCTGTTCACGTACCGCTGACGCTGGAAGCCCAGCTCGAAGCGCGTGCGCTGATGATGTCTACCAACAACATCCTGTCTCCAGCGAACGGTGAACCTATCATCGTTCCTTCTCAGGACGTTGTACTGGGTCTGTACTACATGACCCGTGACTGTGTTAACGCCAAAGGCGAAGGCATGGTGCTGACTGGCCCGAAAGAAGCTGAGCGTATTTATCGCGCTGGCCTGGCCTCTCTGCATGCGCGCGTTAAAGTGCGTATCACCGAATACGAAAAAGATGAAAACGGCGAGTTCGTTGCGCACACCAGCCTGAAAGACACGACCGTTGGCCGTGCCATTCTGTGGATGATCGTACCGAAAGGTCTGCCTTTCTCCATCGTCAACCAGGCGCTGGGCAAGAAAGCGATCTCCAAAATGCTGAACACCTGTTACCGCATTCTGGGTCTGAAGCCGACCGTTATCTTCGCTGACCAGACAATGTACACCGGCTTTGCTTATGCAGCGCGTTCAGGTGCATCTGTTGGTATCGATGACATGGTCATCCCAGAGAAGAAACACGAGATCATCTCTGAAGCGGAAGCTGAAGTTGCTGAGATCCAGGAGCAGTTCCAGTCTGGTCTGGTAACCGCAGGCGAACGTTACAACAAAGTTATCGATATCTGGGCTGCGGCGAACGATCGTGTATCTAAAGCGATGATGGATAACCTGCAAACCGAAACCGTGATTAACCGTGACGGCGTAGAAGAGCAGCAGGTCTCCTTCAACAGCATCTACATGATGGCCGACTCCGGTGCGCGTGGTTCTGCGGCACAGATTCGTCAGCTGGCAGGTATGCGTGGTCTGATGGCGAAGCCAGATGGCTCCATCATCGAAACGCCAATCACCGCGAACTTCCGTGAAGGTCTGAACGTACTCCAGTACTTCATCTCCACGCACGGTGCGCGTAAAGGTCTGGCGGATACCGCACTGAAAACGGCGAACTCCGGTTATCTGACGCGTCGTCTGGTTGACGTTGCGCAGGATCTGGTCGTCACCGAAGACGATTGTGGCACCCTCGAAGGTATCACCATGACCCCGGTTATCGAGGGTGGTGATGTTAAAGAGCCGCTGCGCGATCGCGTACTGGGTCGTGTGACCGCGGAAGACATTCTGAAGCCGGGCACCGCAGACATTCTGGTTCCACGCAACACCCTGCTGCACGAACAGTGGTGTGACCTGCTGGAAGCGAACTCTGTTGACTCCGTGAAAGTGCGTTCCGTTGTATCCTGTGACACCGACTTTGGTGTGTGTGCGCACTGCTACGGTCGTGACCTGGCGCGTGGCCACATCATCAACAAAGGTGAGGCTATCGGCGTTATCGCGGCACAGTCCATCGGTGAGCCGGGTACACAGCTGACGATGCGTACGTTCCACATCGGTGGTGCGGCATCTCGTGCGGCTGCTGAATCCAGCATCCAGGTGAAAAACAAAGGTAGCATCAAGCTCAGCAACGCGAAGTCGGTTGTGAACTCCAGCGGTAAACTGGTTATCACTTCCCGTAATACCGAGCTGAAGCTGATCGACGAATTCGGTCGTACCAAAGAGAGCTATAAAGTGCCTTACGGTGCGGTTATGGCGAAAGGTGATGGCGAGCAGGTTGCTGGCGGTGAAACCGTTGCAAACTGGGATCCACACACCATGCCGGTTATCACCGAAGTAAGTGGTTTCATCCGCTTCACTGACATGATCGACGGCCAGACCATTACTCGTCAGACCGACGAGCTGACCGGTCTGTCTTCTCTGGTGGTTCTGGATTCTGCTGAACGTACTACCGGCGGTAAAGATCTGCGTCCTGCACTGAAAATCGTTGATGCTCAGGGCAACGACGTTCTGATCCCTGGTACCGATATGCCTGCGCAGTACTTCCTGCCGGGTAAAGCGATTGTACAGCTGGAAGATGGCGTACAGATCAGCTCTGGTGACACCCTGGCGCGTATTCCTCAGGAATCCGGCGGTACCAAGGACATCACCGGTGGTCTGCCACGCGTTGCGGACCTGTTCGAAGCACGTCGTCCGAAAGAGCCTGCGATCCTGGCTGAAATCAGCGGTATCATCTCCTTCGGTAAAGAGACCAAAGGTAAGCGCCGCCTGGTTATTACGCCAGTAGATGGCAGCGAGCCGTACGAAGAGATGATTCCTAAGTGGCGTCAGCTCAACGTGTTCGAAGGTGAACGCGTAGAACGTGGTGACGTGGTTTCCGATGGTCCAGAAGCGCCGCACGACATCCTGCGTCTGCGTGGTGTGCATGCTGTTACCCGTTACATTGTTAACGAAGTACAGGACGTATACCGTCTGCAAGGCGTTAAGATTAACGATAAACACATTGAAGTTATCGTTCGTCAGATGCTGCGTAAAGCAACCATCGAAAACGCGGGCAGCTCCGACTTCCTGGAAGGCGAGCAGGTTGAATACTCACGCGTTAAGATCGCTAACCGCGATCTGGAAGCGAACGGCAAAATCGGTGCGACCTTCGCACGCGATCTGCTGGGTATCACCAAAGCGTCTCTGGCAACCGAGTCCTTCATCTCTGCTGCATCGTTCCAGGAAACCACTCGTGTCCTGACCGAAGCGGCTGTTGCAGGTAAACGTGATGAACTGCGCGGTCTGAAAGAGAACGTTATCGTGGGTCGTCTGATCCCGGCCGGTACCGGTTATGCGTACCACCAGGATCGTATGCGCCGTCGCGCAGCGGGCGAACTGCCAGCTGCACCGCAGGTGACTGCCGAAGATGCATCCGCGAGCCTTGCAGAACTGCTGAACGCAGGTCTGGGCGGTTCCGACAACGAGTAATCGTTGATGCCCGGTAGGTAAAATTACCGGGCATATGAATCACAGGTCGGGTAAGCGTAGCGCCACCCGACAATAAAAAACCCGCCTCGGCGGGTTTTTTTACATCTGTATGTCTTCAGTTCACTAACGGGATACGTCGATAAAGCTCAATCATATCGCCCGCCAGATCCTGAATAACCATCGCGTTCATCAGGTGATCCTGAGAGTGAACGGTGATCAGGTTAACCGGAAGTTTCCCGGTCCCTTCATCAAGACCGATAAGCTGCGTCTGGATCGTATGCGCATGTTTCACATATTCACGCGATTCTTCCATCGCTTTCTCGGCTTCATCAAAGTCGCCTTTTCGCGCCATCTGCAACGCCGTCAGGGCCGCGCTGCGCGCTGCGCCTGCGTTGACAAGCAGTTCCATAATCGTGGTTTCTAAGTCTTCCATTATGACTCCAGAAGTTTGAGCGCTTTTTCCAGTACGGCATCACCTTTCATCATGCCGTAATCCATCATGTCGATGACCGCAACCTTTTTTCCGAGCGGATCGGCCTGCGCCTGGAGTTTTGCCTGTTCGTATTTAACCTGTGGCCCCAGTAATACGATATCAGCCGTCGCGATGTTATCTTTAAACTCCGCGACCGGAACGGCTTTAATGGTTACTTCGACTCCTTTTTTCTGCGCGGCATCTTTCATACGTTGAACCAGCATGCTGGTTGACATTCCCGCTGCACAGCATAAAACGATGTTCTTCATAGTCAGCCTCGATCTACATGTGTTTATTGATAATTATCCCGTGCAGACCGCTTCAACAACCGCTTTACCGCGATTGTGTGTCAGGCATCACAAAGAAATCGGCATTTTTCTGAAACCGGTTACAATTTTACAGCGGAGAGCATTCTGCCCGTCAGATCGGGCAGAATTTGAGGAAGGGTATTATCGGCTGGCCGTGCTTACGATGCGGTTTTTACCCTGTTGTTTAGCGGTATACAGCGCTTCATCTACGCTACCGATAAATTGTTCCAGCGGTTCGAAGTGCCACTCTCCCATCCCGGCGCTGAAGGTCACTCGCAGGTTCTCTTCCCGCCAGGTCCGCTTTTCAACGGCGGTGCGCCAGGCTTCCAGTAGCGCGTGCGCGGAGTTCATCAGCTCGGCCGGAAATATCACGCCGAACTCTTCTCCACCGTAGCGGTAAACGGAAACGTGGTGCGGCTGCATGATCTGAATACCTTCCCGCGCCACGTTGCGCAGCACAATATCCCCGCTCAGGTGGCCCCAGGTGTCGTTAATGGATTTGAAGTTATCGATGTCGATCAGCGCCAGAACGAAGGGTTGATGAGCGGTCAGCAGCTCATCCACATCGTTATCGAACGCACGGCGATTTTTGCAGCCTGTCAGCGCATCATGGGTGGCCTGACGGACATAGGCCAGCTCGCGTTCTTTATTGGTTCGAATGGTATGGCTGAGCATCGCCTCAAGGCGTGGCGCCTGGTTGACGTCGCCGGTTTTGATGGCATTGATAATGTTCATCAGCACAGAACGCGAGGCATGACGAAGGTAAAGCCCGAACAGAATGATGATGATTGCCGCCAGCGCAAATCCCCAGCCGACGACGGTGGTTTCATGCCGGGTGATGACGGTAAGCGTGGTATCGGAGACCCGATAAATTACAAACCAGTCCGGATTGGTGAAAGAGTAGTAGTAATACCAGGTTTTACTTTTGGGGTCGAAAAGATGGCCTTCGCCGCTGGTCATTTTGTCCATCAGCGCTTCGCTTACGTAATGCTTAAAGAGCGCCCCCGTGTCCGGATGCAGCACAACGGCGCCGTCACGCTCCACGACAAAAAACTCACCCTGAACCGGCGCCACCATCTGGCGCAGGGTATACCCCATGGACGTTAAATCAAGATGGAAAGCGAGCGTGCCCTTCAGACGGCCTTCCGGTGAAATGACCGGCTTATAAAGAGTGACCGTAGGATGTTGGGTGAAATAGTCCAGATAGGGGCGGGTGTAGTGAGGAAAGTTGCTGGCTTCCGCTTGCCCGACAAACCATGGGCGGCTTCTGGCGTCGAACGACTTACTTTTCTCCGTTGGCAGCACTTCCGGCGCGCGCAGATGGCGCCCTTCTGTGTCCGCCAGAGAGATAGACGACACCGTCGGCATCAGGTTCTGCAAATGCATCAACATCTGCAAACCGTGTGTCGGATCGATATTTATTGTCTGATTTACTCTGTCGTTACGGGCGAAGTACATCGCAGCGCGACCAAGAATATAGTCATTTTCTCGCAGGATGGATTCGGTATAGTTCACCGCCAGATTATGGGTGAAATTACCATTAATTTTATGATAATCCTCAAGAAAATCCTTTCTCTGTGAAAGGATGACCAGGATGGCGATCAGCGCGAAACTGAACAGGATCCCCGCGAAGCTGACCATAATTGGCCGGGTAAAAGAGAGCTTTTTACTGTGGAGTGCCATGAGTTGTACATCAATCCAGATGGTAGACGCGTTGCGTCTGTCGATACCCTCAGCATAGTCGCTGTCCGGTTGCTGGTAGTAAATTATACAGAAGGCGATTACCGACGAGATGATTTATCTTAAGCGTAGATAAGAAACGACGTATTTATTGTATCAATTGAATTTTGTTTAAGAGGCGGAGGGCAGGGCGAAACGAGGAAGAAGCATTTTCACCCTGGTCAGCGTCCGTTGCTGACGTGGTTAAGCATAAGAAAACCGGGCAGATCGCCTCAATCGCCCGGTTATGATCTTACGAGCCGCCTCGTAACCTTTTCGCATTTTTGCAGACAGTTTCAGCGCTAATGCGGGGCTCTTCCCAGCCAGCTATCCCAGTCTTTCCACACCGGCTGTAGCCCCTGTGCAGTCAGGGCTTCCGCCACCGCTTCGGGCCGTCGGCCGTCGTGCGGTGCAAACTGTTCCAGTTCCGGGTGATCGTCCGCGTAACCGCCCGGCTGCGTTTTGGAAAAGGCGCTGACGTTATTGATCGCCAGCGGGATCGCGCGATCGCGAAACGCGGGGGATTCACGCGTGGAGAGCGACAATTCCACTTCCGGCGCGAACAGGCGAAATGCACACAGGGTTTGCACCAGCTGGCGCTCATCCATCAGCGAGGCGGGTTCAACGCCTCCCGTACAGGGACGCAGCCGCGGGAAAGAGATGGAATAGCGGCTTTGCCAGTACTGCTGCTGTAGCCACAGCAGATGCTCCGCCACCATATAGCAGTCCACCCGCCAGCTGTCGGACAGACCGATAAGCGCGCCCAGCCCAATTTTATCGATACCGGCGCGCCCCAGCCTGTCCGGCGTTTCCAGCCGGAAGATGAAATCCTGCTTCTTCCCTTTCAGGTGATGCCGGGCATAGGTCGCCTCATGGTAGGTTTCCTGATAAACCATTACGCCGTCCAGCCCGAGGGTTTTCAGCTCCGCATATTCCTCCTGCGACAGAGGCTGCACTTCCATTTGCAACGAGGCAAATTCGCGGCGGATGGCTGGAAGATGCTGGCGAAAATAGTCCATCCCCACTTTGCCCTGATGTTCACCCGTCACCAGCAGGAGATGTTCAAAACCCATCTCACGAATAGCCGCACACTCGCGGGCGATCTCATGCTCATCCAGCGTTTTACGCTTAATACGGTTGCTCATGGAGAAACCACAGTAGGTGCAGTCGTTGGCGCACAGGTTAGAAAGATAGAGCGGCACGTAAAAGCTCACCGTGTTGCCAAAACGCTGGCGGGTGAGGCGTTGCGCGCGCTGGGCCATTGGTTCAAGGTACGCGCTGGCTGCCGGAGAAAGCAGGGCCATCAAATCCTCGCGCGTCAAATGTTTGGCTGTTAATGCCCGCTCTACGTCCGCAGAGGTTTTACTGTTGATGCGTAAGGCAATATCGTCCCAGTTAAGCTGACGCCAGCGATCGGTAAAGGTAGCCATCAGAGCGCCTCCAGAAAATCGGTCAGCGGGCTGGTGGCCTGCGCCTGAACACTGCGCGAGCCGGGGCCGGACTGCCGAGCCAGCAGACCGGACTCCACGGCAAGGCGGAACGCACGCGCCATCATCACCGGGTCGTCGGCCACCGCAATCGCGGTATTGACCAGCACCGCATCGGCCCCTATCTCCAGCGCCTGCGCGGCGTGACTGGGTACGCCGATGCCCGCATCCACCACCACGGGCACGGTCGCCTGCTCAATAATGATTTCCAGCATCGCGCGGGTCTCCAGCCCCTGGTTGGAGCCAATGGGGGCGCCCAGCGGCATTACGGCCGCGCAGCCGACCTCTTCCAGACGCTTACAGAGCACGGGGTCGGCACCACAGTAGGGCAGAACGGTGAATCCCTGCTGCACCAGCTTCTCTGCCGCTTTCAGGGTTTCGATCGGATCGGGCAACAGCCAGCGGGCGTCCGGATGAATTTCCAGCTTCAGCCAGCGGGTGCCGAGCGCTTCCCGCGCCAGTTGCGCAGCGAAAATTGCTTCCTCGGCCGTTTTCGCACCGGAGGTATTCGGTAAGAGCGTCACGCCTGCCTCCAGTAACGGCGCAAGTATGGCATCGTTGTGCTGACGCAGATCCACGCGCTTCATCGCCAGCGTCACCAGCTGGCTGCCGCTTTCACGAATGGCATCCACCATCAGTTGCGGGGAGGCGAATTTTCCGGTTCCGGTAAACAGATGTGAATCAAAGACTTTGTCGGCAATACGTAACATCTCAGCCCCCTGCGATAACCTGAAACAGCAGGATCTGGTCGCCCTCATTGACCTGCTGATGATCCCACCGCTCGCGCGGCAGAATCTGTTGATTGAGCGCCAGCGCCGTTCCCGGCTTCAGCTGGCGCAGCATGTCGAGCAGGGCGGCAACGGTGAGATCGTCGTCGCACGTCATCGGCTCATCGTTAAACAGAATGCGCATTGCGGCCTCCGCATACCGGGCAGTGGCTGGCACGGTTTAACGCCAGATGACGCCAGCCGCTGGAGCGGGCGTCGAACAGCCGCAGCGTGTTGCGTTCTGTCTCCATGCCGCTGAGCAACTTGATGGCCTCCAGCGCCTGAAGAGTACCCATCACGCCCACCACCGGGCCCAGAATGCCTGCCGTGCGGCAGTTACGCTCCGGTTCAGCCTCGTCCGGCCACAGGCAGCGGTAGCAGCCCTGTGCCCACGGCGGCGTAAGCACCATTATTTGCCCACCGAAACCGACCGCGCTGGCGGTGATCAGCGGCGTGTTCTGCGCAACACAGGCCGCGTTGATGGCCTGACGTGTCGCCATATTGTCCGTACAGTCCAGCACCACGTCGGCAAGGGCCACTTCGCGTTGCAGATCTTCCCCGCTCAGCCGCGTCTGGAGTGCGACCAGTTCGATATCGGGGTTAAGCTGGTTCAGCCGCTGGCGCGTAACGTGCGCTTTAGGCTGGTTGATATCTTCTGTCGTAAAGAGAATTTGCCGTTGCAGATTGCTGAGATGTACCTCGTCGTCATCGGCCAGCACCAGCGTGCCCACGCCCGCGCCGGCCAGATACAGCGCGGCGGGGGTGCCTAATCCGCCCAGACCGACAATCAGTACCCGGCTGGCGAGCAGCTTTTGCTGCCCCTCGATGGCGATATCCTCCAGCAGGATCTGGCGGCTGTAACGCATAAAATCACGATCTTTCATCACCTGCTCCTGCCAGTTGTAAAAGCTGCGCGGTGGCGGCCTGCCAGTCTGCCGCCTGGGTGATGGCGCTGACGACGGCGATACTGCCGACGCCGGTTTCCAGCACGGCGGGCGCACGTTCAAGGCTGATCCCGCCGATGGCGACGGTGGGGTAATCGGCAAGGCGCTTAACGTGGGCCGCCAGCTGCGTCAAACCCTGTGGAGCGGACGGCATCTGTTTGGTTTGCGTCGGGAAAACGTGCCCGAGCGCGATGTAAGAGGGGCGGGCCGCCAGCGCCACGTTGATCTCCATATCATCGTGGGTAGAAACGCCCAGCCGCAGACCGGCGTCACGGATCGCGTTGAGATCGGTCGTTTCCAGATCTTCCTGTCCCAGATGCACGCCGTACGCCTGGTGTTTAACCGCCAGCCGCCAGTAGTCGTTGATAAACAGGCGGGCGTGGTAGCGACGTCCCAGCGCGATAGCGGCGATCACGTCGGCCTCCACCTCTTCATCGCGTTTATCCTTGATGCGTAGCTGGAGGGTGCGAACGCCAGCTTCCAGCAGGCGGGCGATCCACGCCACGCTGTCCACCACCGGGTAAAGCCCTAAGCGGAAGGGGACAGGGGGGAAATCAGGCTGGTACATTATGCCTCCTCTTTTTTGAGGTAGATTTCGCCGCCTTTCGCGCGGAAGGTTTCCGACATGTCCGCCATGCCGACTTCAATGGTCTGCGCGGCGGCGTAATCGCGTACTTCCTGGCTGATTTTCATCGAGCAGAATTTAGGTCCGCACATGGAGCAGAAGTGCGCAACTTTGCCCGATTCCTGCGGCAGGGTTTCGTCGTGATAGGCGCGGGCGGTGAACGGATCGAGGGCCAGGTTAAACTGGTCTTCCCAGCGGAATTCAAAGCGCGCTTTGGACATGGCGTTGTCGCGAATTTGCGCGCCCGGATGGCCTTTCGCCAGATCCGCCGCGTGGGCGGCAATCTTGTAGGTGATCAGCCCCTGCTTCACGTCCTCTTTGTTTGGCAGCCCGAGGTGCTCTTTCGGCGTCACGTAGCAGAGCATGGCGCAGCCGAACCAGCCGATCATCGCCGCGCCAATGCCTGACGTGAAGTGGTCGTAGCCCGGCGCAATATCGGTGGTCAACGGCCCCAGGGTGTAGAACGGTGCTTCGTGGCAGTGCTCCAGCTCCTCGGTCATGTTGCGACGGATCATCTGCATCGGCACATGGCCCGGGCCTTCAATCATCACCTGCACGTCGTACTCCCAGGCGATTTTGGTCAGCTCGCCCAGCGTGTGCAGCTCGGCAAACTGCGCCTCGTCGTTAGCATCGCGGATGGAGCCAGGACGCAGGCCGTCGCCCAGCGACAGGGAGACGTCGTACGCGGCGCAAATTTCGCAGATTTCGCGGAAGTGTTCGTAGAGGAAGTTTTCCTGATGATGGGAAAGGCACCATTTCGCCATAATCGAACCGCCGCGTGAGACGATACCGGTCAGACGTTTCGCCGTCATCGGCACGTAGCGCAGCAGCACGCCCGCGTGGATGGTGAAGTAGTCCACGCCCTGCTCGGCCTGCTCCAGCAGCGTGTCGCGGAACGCTTCCCAGGTGAGGTTTTCGGCGATGCCGTTGACCTTCTCCAGCGCCTGATAAATCGGGACGGTGCCAATCGGCACCGGGCTGTTACGCAGGATCCACTCGCGGGTTTCGTGAATATAGCGGCCCGTGGAAAGGTCCATCACCGTGTCCGCGCCCCAGCGCGTCGACCAGACCAGCTTTTCCACCTCTTCTTCGATGGATGACGTCACCGCTGAGTTGCCGATGTTGGCGTTGACCTTCACCAGGAAGTTGCGGCCGATAATCATCGGCTCGGATTCCGGGTGGTTGATGTTGGCGGGGATAATGGCGCGCCCGGCGGCCACTTCGTCACGCACAAATTCCGGCGTGATGTTTTCCGGCAGGCGAGCGCCAAACCCTTCACCAGGATGCTGGTGGCGCAGCACTTCGCTGCGGATGCGCTCGCGGCCCATGTTTTCGCGGATGGCGATGAACTCCATCTCCGGCGTGACGATACCCTGGCGCGCGTAGTGCAGCTGGGTGACGCATTTGCCCGCTTTAGCGCGTTTCGGCGTCAGCAGGCCGGTAAAGCGCAGCTCGTCCAGACCGTCGTCGGCCAGGCGCGCGTTGGTATACGCCGAGCTGCGCACGCTCAGTTCTTCGCAGTCGTTACGGGCGTCAATCCACGGCTGGCGCAGTTTTGCCAGACCCTGCTGTACGTTGATAGCAACAGAAGGGTCGCCGTACGGGCCGGAAGTGTCATACACCGGCACGGCTTCGTTGTCTTCAAACTGCGGGTTTTCTTTGCTGCCGCCGATAAGCGTCGGGCTGAGCTGGATTTCGCGCATCGGCACGCGGATATCAGCCTGTGAACCGGTGATGTAGATGCGCGTTGAGTTCGGGAAAGCGGTGCCTTCCAGGGTGTCGATGAAGCGTTGTGCGTGTTCGCGCTGTTCGCGGCGGGTCAGTTTTGTTGTAGACATAGCTCATTCCAGATGTGAAGGACATGGCTTGTCAGACGACGGATGAAGCAAGAGAAGATCGCCTCAGGGGCGATACAACAGCAGTGTGACTCTTGTTCCCTTCGCAGGTATTAACCTGATCAGGTTCCGCGGATCCCGAATTAACGGTCTCAGCCCGTGCTTTCACACTGGGCACTCCGACAAGAAAAATCCCCCTCGTGAGAGGGGCGAATGGTTGTAAATTACTCGTTAACGATTAAGAACTCAAGCAGGGCGCGCAACGTTATCGCTGGTGCTGATATTCAGGTTGTTGTCCAGCACGAGGGCGATGAGCTTGTCTTCCAGCGTGAATCGCTCTTCCAGCGCTTCGCCAAGGTCGGAAAGCGCCTGCTGAAACTCAAGATAGTTATCGTGATCGATAGCGTTCTCTAGCGTGGAATCGTAGTAGTCCATGATCTGCTGGGTGTTGGCTTCCAGCAGCGGACAGAGTTTGCTGGCCGCTAAATACGGCGTTGTCCCTTCCATTTCGCGGATAATGCGTTCATAAAGATTGAAATGGCCGTCGGAGAGGTAGTCGACCAGGCTCTGACAAAAGTCGTCCAGCGCTTTTTCATTCAGCCGCATAAAGGATTCTTTGCCAGGCTTAAGACCAACCAGATTGTAATACGCCACGAGTAGATGCTTGCGCACAAGTAGCCAGCGATCCACCAGGGTGTTACTTCCTCCAACGCGCTCAGTCAGGCTTTCCAGCTGGTTTAACATGGTCGACTCCATAAGGTTTAGAATGGGATCTGCTTATCCAAAATGTAACCACAATGCTAACAACATGTCAGTGAAGCGAAGGTAGTGCAATAGATATGGATCGTATTATTGAAAAATCAGATCTGGGTTGGTGGATCGTCAGTCACGAACAAAAATTATGGCTGCCCGGTGGGGAGATACCCTACGGCGCGGCAGACATCTTCGATCTCGTCGGGCAACCTGCGCTGCGGATCGGCGAGTGGCAGGGCGATCCGGTATGGTTGATCCAACAGGCTCGTCGTCAGGATATGGGATCCGTTCGTCAGGTGTTGGATCTGGACGTCGGCCTGTTCCAGCTGGCGGGGCGCGGCGTGCAGCTGGCGGAGTTTTATCGCTCGCACAAATACTGCGGCTACTGCGGCCATACCATGCACCCGAGCAAAACCGAGTGGGCAATGCTCTGCGGCCACTGCCGTGAACGCTACTACCCGCAAATCGCACCGTGCATCATTGTCGCCATCCGCCGTGATGATTCCATCCTGCTGGCGCAACATACCCGTCATCGCAACGGCATTCACACCGTCCTTGCCGGGTTCGTGGAAGTCGGCGAAACGCTGGAACAGGCGGTGGCGCGCGAGGTGATGGAGGAGAGCGGCATTAAGGTGAAAAACCTGCGCTATGTGACGTCGCAGCCGTGGCCGTTCCCGATGTCCCTGATGACCGCGTTTATGGCGGAATACGACAGCGGCGAGATTGTTATCGATCAGAAAGAGCTGCTGGAGGCGAACTGGTATCGCTACGACGATTTACCGCTGCTGCCCCCACCGGGAACGGTGGCGCGTCGCCTGATAGAAGATACCGTGGCAATGTGTCGGGCCGAGTATGAGTAGTGTTACACTGACGGACTGACGCAATAAGGAACTGCAAAATGACCGAACTGAAGAACGATCGTTATCTGCGTGCGCTGCTGCGCCAGCCCGTTGATGTCACCCCGGTGTGGATGATGCGCCAGGCGGGACGCTATCTGCCAGAGTACAAAGCCACGCGCGCGCAGGCAGGCGATTTTATGTCGCTGTGCAAAAACGCCGAGCTGGCCTGTGAAGTGACGCTCCAGCCGCTGCGCCGCTTCCCGCTCGATGCCGCCATTCTTTTTTCGGACATTCTCACCATTCCGGATGCGATGGGCCTTGGGCTCTATTTCGAAACCGGAGAAGGCCCGCGTTTTACCTCTCCGATCAAAAGCAAAGCCGACGTTGATAAGCTGCCGATCCCCGATCCTGAAGGCGAGCTGGGCTATGTGATGAACGCCGTGCGCACCATTCGCCGCGAACTGAAAGGCGACGTGCCGCTGATTGGCTTCTCCGGTAGTCCGTGGACGCTGGCCACCTACATGGTGGAAGGCGGCAGCAGCAAAGCCTTTACCGTCATCAAAAAGATGATGTACGCCGAGCCGCTGGCCCTGCATGCCCTGCTCGACAAGCTGGCGAAGAGCGTCACGCTCTATCTCAACGCGCAGATTAAAGCGGGCGCGCAGTCGGTGATGATTTTCGACACCTGGGGCGGCGTGCTGACCGGACGTGATTATCAGCAGTTCTCCCTGTACTACATGCACAAAATTGTCGATGGCCTGCTGCGTGAAAACGAAGGCCGTCGCGTGCCGGTGACGCTGTTTACCAAAGGCGGCGGTCAGTGGCTGGAAGCGATGGCGGCCACCGGCTGCGACGCGCTGGGCCTCGACTGGACCACCGATATTGCCGATGCGCGCCGTCGCGTGGGGGACAAAGTGGCGCTCCAGGGCAACATGGACCCGTCCATGCTCTATGCGCAGCCTGCCCGTATCGAAGAAGAAGTGTCGACTATACTGTCTGGTTTCGGCCAGGGCGAAGGCCACGTCTTCAACCTCGGTCACGGTATTCATCAGGATGTACCGCCAGAACACGCTGGCGTATTTGTGGAGGCGGTGCATCGGCTTTCTGCCCAGTATCATAAGTAAGGAGTGGTTATGGATCTCGCGTCGCTACGCGCTCAGCAAATCGAACTGGCTTCATCAGTGATCCGCGAGGATCGTCTGGATACGGACCCTCCGCGGTACATTGGCGGGGCGGACGTCGGGTTTGAGCAGGGCGGTGAAGTGACGCGAGCGGCGATGGTGGTGCTGAAATACCCTTCGCTGGAGCTGGTGGAGTACAAGGTGGCGCGTATCGCCACCACCATGCCCTATATCCCCGGCTTTCTCTCCTTCCGCGAATATCCCGCGCTGCTGGCCGCGTGGGAGCAACTCTCGCAAAAACCCGATCTACTGTTTGTTGATGGGCATGGTATCTCCCATCCGCGTCGCTTAGGCGTCGCCAGCCACTTTGGTCTGCTGGTGGACGTGCCGACCATCGGCGTAGCGAAAAAACGCCTGTGCGGCGCGTTTGAGCCGCTCTCTGCCGAACCGGGTGCGCTGGCGCCGCTTATCCATAAAGGCGAGCAGCTGGCGTGGGTCTGGCGCAGTAAAGCGCGCTGCAACCCGCTGTTTATCGCCACCGGGCATCGGGTCAGCATGGATAGCGCCCTGGCGTGGGTGCAACGCTGTATGAAGGGCTACCGTTTACCTGAGCCAACCCGCTGGGCTGACGCCGTGGCCTCTTCACGTCCGGCATTCATTCGTTGGCAGGAAATTCAGCCGTGATTCAGGTAAACTGCGGCTAATTTTCGATTCGAGACATCATCATGTTACAAAACCCGATTCATCTGCGCCTTGAGAAGCTGGAAAGCTGGCAGCACGTGACGTTTATGGCTTGCCTGTGCGAGCGCATGTATCCCAACTATGCCGCGTTCTGCAAGCAGACGGCGTTTGGCGAAGGCCAGATTTATCGTCGTATCCTGGATTTAATCTGGGAGACGCTGACGGTCAAAGATGCGAAGGTAAATTTTGACTCTCAGCTCGAAAAGCTGGAAGAGGCTATTCCGGCTGCGGATGATTTCGACCTGTATGGCGTCTACCCGGCCATTGATGCCTGTGTGGCGTTGAGCGAGCTGATCCACTCCCGTCTGAGCGGTGAAACCCTGGAACACGCCATTGAAGTCAGTAAGGCATCCATTACCACCGTTGCGATGCTGGAAATGACCCAGGAAGGCCGTGAAATGACCGACGAGGAGCTGCGTGCTAACCCGGCGGTTGAACAGGAATGGGATATTCAGTGGGAAATTTTCCGTCTGCTGGCGGAGTGTGAAGAACGTGATATTGAGCTGATCAAAGGGCTTCGCGCGGACCTTCGCGAGGCCGGTGAGAGCAATATTGGTATAATTTTTAACCAATGAGACAACAAAACGTGATTTAACGCCTGTTTTGTCACTCCTCGACTCTTCCCTTTCGCCCCCCGTCTGGTCTACATTTGGGGGGCGAAAAAAAGTGGCTATCGGTGCGTGTATGCAGGAGAGTGCTTTTTTGGCATTTTCGTCGCACTCGATGCTTAGCAAGCGATAAACACATTGAAAGGATAACTTATGAACAAGACTCAACTGATTGATGTAATTGCGGACAAGGCTGATCTGTCTAAAGTGCAGGCTAAAGCTGCTCTGGAATCTACCCTGGCTGCTATTACTGAGTCTCTGAAAGAAGGCGATGCTGTACAACTGGTTGGTTTCGGTACCTTCAAAGTGAACCACCGCGCTGAGCGTACTGGCCGCAACCCGCAGACCGGTAAAGAAATCAAAATCGCCGCAGCTAACGTGCCGGCATTTGTTTCTGGTAAAGCACTGAAAGACGCAGTTAAGTAAGACGCGTGGCAGTGAACAGTTTTAACGAAGGGGCGGCAACGCCCCTTTTGTCATTCTGGCGTGGAACGCTCGCGCTGGCAGGCGTACTGTTGCTGTCTGCCTGTAGCCATGATTCCTCACTCCCCCCGTTTACCGCCAGCGGCTATGCTGACAACCAGGGTGCGGTCAGGATCTGGCGCAAAGATTCCAGCGATGAAGTCCATATGCTCACCGCATTCAGCCCGTGGCATAACGGCAACACCTCGACCGCAGAATACCGCTGGCAGGGCGATGCGCTGTCGCTCATTGAACTGAATATCTACAGTAAGACTCCCGAACACGTGAAGGTGCGTTTCGACGACCACGGCGAGCTGAGCTTTATGCAGCATGAGGTCAGTGGACTGAAACAGCAGCTTTCCAGCGATCAGGTCGCTCTCTACCGCTACCGTGCTGAACAACTCCGCCAGACCAGCGATGCGCTGCGTCAGGGCCGCGTGGTGCTGCGCCAGGGGCGCTGGCATGCCGACGGCACGGTGACCACCTGCGAAGGGCAGACAGTGAAGCCTGAGCTTGAATCCTGGGCAACCGAACACATTCAGCGTCGTCAGCGGCATTCATCTGTGGAGGTGAGTGTGGCATGGCTGGAAGCGCCGGAAGGCTCTCAGCTGTTGCTGGTGGCGAATGAAGATTTCTGCACCTGGCAGCCGACAGAGAAGAGTTTCTGACGTAAATCCCCTCTCCCTGTGGGAGAGGGTTAGGGTGAGGGTGTGAAATTACTCTCCCTGCTCCCGCGCAATGGCACGATAGCCGATATCCTGGCGGCTGAAGCTGCCATTCCAGTGAATATCCGCCATCAGCGCATAGGCGCGCTTCTGCGCCTCTGCCACGGTCTGGCCCAGCGCGGTCGCACACAGCACGCGACCGCCGTTGGTGAGCACGCGGTCGTCGTCAGAGAGCTTTGTACCGGCGTGGAACACCTTCGCACCGTCAATCTCTTCCAGCGGCAGGCCGTGGATCTCATCTCCGGTGTTGTAGCTACCCGGATAGCCACCCGCAGCAATCACCACACCTAAAGAGGCACGCTCGTCCCACTCGGAAGTTTTCTCGTCCAGCTTGCCTTCGCACGCCGCCAGACACAGATCAACCAGATCGGACTTCATGCGCAGCATGATCGGCTGGGTTTCCGGATCGCCGAAGCGGCAGTTGAATTCAATCACCTTCGGGTTACCCTGCTTGTCGATCATCAGGCCTGCGTAAAGGAAACCGGTGTAGGTATTGCCTTCCGCAGCCATCCCCTTCACTGTTGGCCAGATAATGCGGTCCATGGTGCGCTGGTGTACTTCGTCAGTGACCACCGGAGCAGGGGAGTAAGCCCCCATCCCGCCGGTGTTTGGCCCCGTGTCGGCATTGCCTACGCGCTTGTGATCCTGGCTGGTCGCCATCGGCAGAACGTGCTCGCCGTCAACCATCACGATAAAGCTCGCTTCTTCGCCGTCGAGGAACTCTTCAATCACGATGCGGTGGCCCGCGTCGCCAAAGGCGTTACCCGCCAGCATATCCTGCACGGCGGCTTCCGCTTCTTCGAGGGTCATCGCCACGATAACGCCTTTCCCGGCAGCCAGGCCGTCGGCTTTGATCACGATGGGCGCGCCTTTTTCACGCAGGTAAGCCAGAGCAGGCTCTACCTCGGTGAAGTTCTGATATTCCGCCGTCGGGATGTTATGACGCGCGAGAAAATCTTTGGTGAAGGCTTTTGAGCCTTCCAGCTGCGCAGCCCCTTCCGTTGGGCCGAAAATTTTCAGGCCCGCGGCGCGGAAGGCATCTACAACGCCGATCACCAGCGGTGCTTCCGGGCCAACAATCGTCAGATCGATATTCTCGTTTTGGGCAAAGCTCAGCAGCGCCGGGATGTCGGTTACGCCGATGGCGACGTTCTGTAGCGCGGGCTCCAGCGCGGTCCCGGCGTTACCCGGTGCCACAAAGACGGTTTCAACCTGCGGAGACTGCGCTGCTTTCCACGCCAGGGCGTGCTCGCGCCCGCCGTTACCAATCACTAATACTTTCATTTTCTGCTCCGGGAATTAATGGCGGAAGTGGCGCATGTCGGTGAAGATCATTGCGATGCCATGCTCGTCGGCAGCGGCAATCACTTCGTCATCACGGATTGAACCGCCAGGCTGGATCACACAGGTGATGCCCACAGCAGCGGCCGCATCGATACCGTCGCGGAACGGGAAGAAGGCGTCAGAGGCCATGGCGGAACCTTTGACTTCCAGACCTTCGTCACCTGCTTTAATACCCGCGATTTTCGCAGAGTAAACGCGGCTCATCTGGCCTGCGCCTATTCCGATGGTCATGTTCTCTTTGGCGTAGACGATGGCGTTGGATTTCACGAACTTCGCCACTTTCCAGCAGAACAGCGCGTCACGCAGTTCCTGCTCGGTTGGCTGACGTTTGGTGACGACACGCAGATCGGCTTCGCCCACCATACCCAGATCGCGGTCCTGAACCAGCAGCCCGCCGTTCACGCGCTTGAAGTCCAGGCCTGGAACGCGCTCTGCCCACTGGCCGCAAACCAGTACGCGCACGTTCTGTTTCGCCGCGGTGATTTTCAGCGCCTCTTCGGATGCTGATGGCGCGATGATCACTTCGACAAACTGACGGGAGATGATGGCCTGCGCGGTTTCCGCATCCAGCTCGCGGTTGAAGGCGATAATGCCGCCGAACGCGGAGGTCGGGTCGGTTTTGTAGGCGCGATCGTAAGCTTCCAGAATAGACGCACTTACCGCAACGCCGCATGGGTTGGCGTGCTTGACGATAACGCAGGCTGGCTCGCTGAACTCTTTCACGCATTCCAGCGCGGCGTCGGTATCGGCAATGTTGTTATAGGAGAGGGCTTTGCCCTGTACCTGCTGGGCAGTCGCTACAGAGGCTTCTTTTACCTCTTCTTCTATATAGAAGGCAGCCTGCTGGTGGCTGTTCTCGCCGTAACGCATATCCTGCTTCTTAATGAAGTTCAGATTCAGGGTGCGCGGGAAGCGGCCAGAAGGATCTTTGCTTTCACCGTGGTAGGCAGGTACCAGGCTACCGAAGTAGTTGGCGATCATGCTGTCGTAGGCGGCGGTATGCTCGAAGGCTTTGATGGCGAGATCGAAACGCGTTTCAAGCGTCAGGGACCCTTCGTTGGCATCCATCTCATTAATAATGGCGTTGTAGTCACTGCTCTTTACCACGATGGCTACATCTTTATGGTTCTTGGCTGCGGAGCGCACCATGGTCGGGCCGCCGATGTCGATATTCTCAACAGCGTCTTCCAGAGAACAGCCTTCGCGGGCAACGGTCTGGGCGAACGGGTAGAGGTTAACAACCACCATGTCGATGGGGGCAATATTGTGCTGCTCCATAATGCCGTCGTCCTGACCGCGACGGCCCAGAATACCGCCGTGCACTTTCGGGTGCAGGGTTTTGACGCGTCCATCCATCATTTCCGGGAAACCGGTGTAATCGGACACTTCGGTTACCGGCAGACCTTTATCTGCTAACAGGCGAGCGGTACCGCCTGTAGAAAGCAGCTCTACGCCACGTGCAGAAAGTGCCTGAGCGAATTCGACGATACCGGCTTTATCAGAAACACTGAGCAGAGCGCGGCGGACTGGACGACGTTGTTGCATGGTAAATCCCCTGGATTTCACGATTACAGAGAGCGTTAGATGAATTTTCCTGTGAAAAACTCATCTAACACACCTGACGAGGCATCCTTGTGAAGCGCGAGCATTTTAACGAAAACGTTTGCGCAACGCTCGCACATTTTTACTTTTTCGTATCATTGTGGATAAGTCTGTGCGTAAAAAGGTATAAGGCGGGGTTTTGCTGTGGAATGCAGCAGTCAGTCATTTTTCTGTCATTTAGCGGTTGCGGCCTGCGGAGAACT